>NZ_CP162271.1:0-5096378 GCF_040930405.1 Kluyvera sichuanensis | reverse complement strand
CAGCAGCGAGCAGATGAGATAGGAGACTTTCGCCAGCGGGAAACGAATGGCGTTTATTTGAATACGCTCTTCGCTGTCGGCGGAAATCGCCCCTAATAGCGAGACGTAAGGCACCACCACCAGACTAAAGGTCAGCACCAGAATGATGTAGGTGACGTAGGCATACAGCGTGCGCCCGGTTTCTCCGAGGTCTGGCGAAAAGAAGACGGCGGCGCAGCTCAAACCGTAAGGTACCGCGAACCACAGCAGCCAGGGACGATAACGCCCGAGGCGCGAGCGGGTGCGGTCGGAGAGTGAGCCAATCACCGGGTCGCTAATGGCATCAATCAGGCGGGTAATTAAAAACAGGGTGCCCATCGCCGCCGGGTTCAGCTTAAACACGTCGGTGTAGTAGATGGACAAAAACATCATGGTCATGCCCATGAAGATATTGGCAGAGGTATCCCCCAGCCCGTAGCAAAACTTTTCGCGAAAGCGTATTGGGGTTGTGGCGAGTGTTTTCATTGTTGTTCACCATCGAAGTTCGCACTGTAGGATTCAGCGATCCGCACATTAGTAAACTGCGGAAACAAAGTTAAGCTCATTTAGTTTCTTTTGTGAACTTAGTCAATAAATAAACACCCCAACAAAAACGGTGATGTTTATAAAATAAATAAATTCAAAGAGATAAAATCACTCTTTGATTAAAGAGCGTGCGGTAGGGTAATCCGTAATCAATACGTCGATGTATTTTCCCTGCAGCGCACCGCGGATGGCGTTGCTTTTTTCCACGCCGCCGGCAAGCGCAACCACGTGCGGGCAGGCGCGGGTTTGCTCAAGCTCCATGCCGATCACCGGGTCTTCTTCACGACTCAGCACCGGGCGGCCTTCGGCATCGTAATAGTGCAGACAGATATCGCCCACCGCACCGCGTTCGGCCAGCAGTTCGAGCATGGTTTCGTTGTAGTAGTTACCGGAGTTTTTCAGCAACTGAGAAGGCTCAAGCTCGCCGATGCCGACAATGGCGACGTCCACTTCGGCAAATTTAT
Source organism: Kluyvera sichuanensis (assembly GCF_040930405.1). Lineage (NCBI taxonomy): Bacteria > Pseudomonadati > Pseudomonadota > Gammaproteobacteria > Enterobacterales > Enterobacteriaceae > Kluyvera > Kluyvera sichuanensis. Next base: position 5,095,350 of record NZ_CP162271.1, on the reverse strand, counting down.
CCACCACCGCCGCCACGTCCGGGCTGTTGACCAGGCGCTCGCGCTCTTCTACCGAGTGTTCAATGCTTTGCGACGGCAACAGCCAGGCCGGGCAGCCGAGGTGCGCCGCTAGCTGCTGTGTCAGAATGGTGGCCTGCACGTTGCCGTTCGGCCCAACGCCGCCCAGCAGTTGAATCACGCCAGCGGCGCGAATATTCTGCGGGTGCATCTCATCCACCATGCAACGGATGGTGCTGCTCCAGGAAGAGATCCCCACCAGATCTTCCGGACGCAGTCGCGTTTCGACGTAGTGCGCCGCCGCGCTGCCAATCGCATGTTTGACCTGCGCATTGCTGGCGTTTTCCCCTACGTCGACGACGATAGCCTGGCGAATGCCGTAACGCTCCTCAATGGCCTTCTCCAGCTCGACAAAAATATTGGTCGGCTGAACGACGGTGATCTTCACCAGCCCCTCTTTCTGACAGCGCGTCAACGCGCGCGAGACAAAAGATTGCGACAGATGCAGCAACGAGGCGATCTCAGACTGTTTTTTATTTTCGCTGTAGTAAAGCGTGGCTATCTTTACCAACAGCCGCTGTTCATCCTGCTTTGACATGGCATTCCCCTTAATTCCCTGCCCGTTATTTTTATTCATCGCTGAATAGATAACAAGCATGGCCTGTCGGCAGGCCAGAGTGCAAATGTGATCGTTTTCTCTTTTTGTAGAAAATAGCCTGTACAAGTCGTGGACAAACCGGATAGCAGGGCATATCTTACCATTATGAATAATAAATCAGTAGTGAATATATATTCCAGTCGATAGAAAAAGGCCGCGTTTACGCAGGATGTGACGGGGTCAGGATGGTCGGCGTTTTTTTCACCCTGATTGAATATTTATTCAAAGTGGAATTAACATTCAAGAGGTATTCTATGAATCCGTTTTCGCTCTCCATCGAGGCGTTAGAGAAGAAAGCACGGGCCATTCGCCGCCGCATCATTGTGCTGAACGCCGAAAGCCCTGCGGGCGGCCATACCGGGGCCGACCTGTCGCAGGTTGAACTGCTCACCGCCCTCTACTTCCGTATTCTCAACTGTTCGCCAGAGCTGAAAAGCAGCGACGAGCGGGACATCTATATTCAGTCCAAAGGTCACGCGGTGGGCGGCTACTACTGCGTGCTGGCGGAAGCCGGATTTATCCCTGAATCCTGGCTTGCCACCTATCAGCACGCCGACTCCCATCTACCGGGCCACCCCGTTCGTCACAAAACGCCGGGGATTGAGCTGAACACCGGCGCGCTGGGTCACGGCCTGCCGGTCGCCGTCGGCATTGCGCTGGCCGCCAAACGCGATAACAGCAAACGCCGCGTCTTCGTCGTCACCGGCGACGGCGAACTGGCGGAAGGCAGCAACTGGGAAGCGGCGCTGGTCGCGGCACACTACCAGCTGGATAACCTGTTTATTATCAACGATAAAAACAGCCTTCAGCTCGCAGGCCCAACCAAAGAGATTCTCAATACCGACCCGCTGGATGAAAAATGGCGCGCCTTCGGGATGGAAGTGACTGAATGCAGCGGTAACAACATGGCCGACGTGGTCGCCACCCTCGAGGGGCTTCAGCCGCACGGTAAACCGCACGTCGTCATCGCCCATACCACTAAAGGTGCCGGTGTCTCCTTTATTCAGGGGCGTTCGGAGTGGCACCACCGGGTACCGAAAGGTGAAGAAATTGAACTGGCGCTGGAGGAACTGAAAGATGAGTAATAGCGAACACCTGGCCACCGTCATGGTGAATGCGTTTATCGATGCCGTCGAGCGCGGCGTTGACCTGGTTCCGGTGGTGGCAGACTCCACCTCAACCGCCAAAATCTCGCCGTTTATGCAGAAATTCCCCGGCCGCCTGGTCAACGTTGGCATCGCGGAACAGACGCTGGTTGGCGCCGCCGCCGGTCTGGCGCTAGGCGGCAAAGTGGCGGTAACCTGCAACGCCGCACCGTTCTTGATCTCTCGCGCCAACGAGCAGATCAAAGTCGATATCTGCTACAACAACACCAATGTGAAGCTGTTTGGCCTGAACTCCGGTGCCAGCTACGGCCCGCTCGCCAGCACCCACCACAGCATTGACGATATTGCGGTGATGCGCGGCTTCGGCAATATCGAAATCTACGCCCCCTCCTGCCCGCTTGAGTGTCGGCAAATTATCGATTACGCCCTCGAGCACGTCGGCCCGGTCTATATTCGTCTGGACGGTAAAGCGCTGCCCGAACTGCACGATGAGCATTACCGCTTTGCGCCGGGGAAAATTGACGTGCTGCGCAAAGGCAAAGATGTGGCGCTGGTGGCGATGGGTTCAACGGTTCACGAAATCGTCAGCGCGGCCGCACAACTGATGGAAAAGGGTATTGATGCTACGGTTCTCAGTGTACCTTCTATTCGCCCTTGTGATACCGCTCAACTGCTGTCGCTGCTCAAGCCGCACCGGGCCGTGGTCAGCGTAGAAGAACATAATATCAACGGCGGCGTTGGCAGCCTGGTGGCCGAAGTGCTGGCCGAAGCAGGCTGCGCCATACCGCTGCGCCGACTCGGCATTAGCGATGGGAAATATGCCCTGGCCGCCGATCGCGCCGCCATGCGGGCCTACCACGGCATTGATGCCGCAGGGATCGTAAAACAAGCCACCGCGCTGTGCCCGGAGCGGGCAATACAATAAAAAAAGACGAACATCTTACTGGAGAATATGCAATGTCCCGAATTCCTCACACCTTGACGATGGGCGTCATTATTGGCAACCGTGGATTTTTCCCAAGCTACCTGGTGGCAGAAGCCCGCGAGCAGGCCACCCGACTTTTTGCCCGTCTCGGCATTAACACCATTATGCTGAACGACACGCAGACCGAACTGGGCGGCGTGGAAACGCGCCAGGATGCAAAAATCTGCGCCGATCTGTTCCGCGCTCACCGCGATGAAATTCACGGTGTGGTCGTCCTGTTACCAAACTTTGGTGATGAAAAAGCCGTCGCCGAAACCCTGCGCCTGTCCGGACTCAACGTGCCGGTGCTGGTACAGGCAGAAGAGGATAACCTCGATAAGATGGGGCTGGCGACGCGTCGCGACAGCTTCTGCGGCAAAATCTCACTGTGCAACAACCTGCGCCAGTACGGCATTCCGTTTACCCTCACCACCCAGCACGTTTGCGCCCTTGAGGGTGACGTGTTCGCCCAGGACCTGCAGCGCTTTGCTCAGGTCTGCCGTGTAGTAAGCAGTATGCGCGGCGTGCGCGTTGGCGCTATCGGCGCGCGTCCGGCGGGCTTCAACACCGTCCGCTACAGCGAAAAACTGCTTGAAAGATTAGGGATCGCTGTAGAAACCCTCGACCTGTCCGAAGTCTTCACCCGCATTAAACAGCTGCGCGACGACGATATTCGTGTCGATGAGAAGCGCCGCCTGTTGCTCGACAACGCCGATGCCAGCCGCATTCCTGCCGATAAGCTGGTCACCATGGCGAAACTGTTTGTGGTTATCAGCGAATGGGTTATCGCCAACGACATCGACACTACGGCTATCCAGTGCTGGACCTCGCTGCAGGAGAACTTAGGCATTAACGTCTGCTCGATCATGAGCGTAATGTCCGGCCAGCTGATGCCGAGCGCCTGCGAAGTGGACGTGATGGGGGCGCTGTCGATGTACGCGCTTGCCAGCAGCAACCTCAGCCCGGCCTCTATCGCCGACTGGAACAATAACTTTGGCGACGATCGCGACAAATGCGTGCTGTTCCACTGCGGCAACTTTGCCTCCGCCAGCCTCGAATCGCCGCACATGGGGACCGCTGATATCATCGGCACCACCGTCGGCAAAGAGAACACCTGCGGCGCGGTGCATGGGCGCATGAAAAGCGGCGAACTCACCTACTTCCGCTTAAGCACTGACGATCTCACCGGTGAAATCAAAGCCTACGTGGGCGAAGGCCGTTCGGTCGACGATCCGCTGGATACTGTCGGCTGCCGCGCGGTGATTCAGGTTCCACACCTGGAAAACCTGCTGTCGTGGATCTGCCGCGAAGGCTTCGAGCACCACGTCGCCATGAACCACTCCGCCTGCGCGGGGGTATTGCATGAAGCCTTTACCCGCTATCTTGGGGTTAACACCTACCTGCACCAGTGAGGCGACCGTGGCCAGTAAAGAGGTAATTATTGCCCTCGACGAGGGCACGACTAACGCCAAAGCCGTCGCGCTGGATGCGCACGGCCGCGTGCTGGCGTCCTGCTCGCAGCCGCTGACCATCAGCACACCGCGCGATGGCTGGGTAGAACAGCCCGCGGAGTTGCTGATTGAGGCCTCCATCAGCGTACTCGCACAAGTCATTGAGACGGTAGGCGCGGAAAACGTTGCCGCGCTGGCCATCAGCAACCAGCGCGAAACCGCCGTTGGCTGGTACCGTCGCAACGGCCGCCCGCTCGGCGCTGCGCTGACCTGGCAGTGCTCGCGCACCGCCGGGTTCTGCCAGTCTCTCCGTCAACAGGGAAAAGAGGCGCGTATCAAAGCAGTAACCGGTCTCCCGATCGCGCCGCTTTTCTCTGCCTCTAAGATGCGCTGGCTGCTGGACTCGGTGCCTAACGGTGCGGAGCTGGCGGCGCGCGGTGAGATCTGTTTGGGCACCGTCGACAGCTGGCTGCTGTGGAACCTGACCGGCGGAGAAGCCTTCTGCTGCGACTACTCCAACGCAGCGCGTACGCAGCTATTTAATCTGCACACCGCCGGATGGGATGACGAGATGTTGGATCTCTTCGCCATTCCGCGTGAAGCGCTACCCGAGATTCGTCCTTCCAGCGGGCTTTTCGGCTATACCCGCGGCTGCCACGGGATCCCTGATGGTATCCCAATCATGGCGGCCATCGGCGACTCCCACGCGGCGCTGTTCGCCCACGGCCTCGGCAGCGAGGGTTGCGTCAAAGCCACTTACGGTACCGGATCTTCAGTGATGGCACCGGTCAATTCGGCGCAGTCCGGGGTGAATTCGCTGGCGACCACCGTAGCCTGGCACGACGGCGAACGCCTGGTGTACGGGCTTGAAGGCAATATCCCGCATACCGGCGATGCGGTCGCCTGGATGGTCGAAAGCACGGGGCTGGATCTACTATCTCCTGCCGAGCTGGCGCAGCAGCTCAGCCAGCTTCCGGCGTCGGTGGACTCCACGCTTGGCGTCTATTTCGTGCCGGCCTTAACCGGGCTCGGCGCCCCCTGGTGGGATGAAAATGCTCGCGGGATGATTCGCGGGCTCAGCCGCGGCGTGAAGCGCGCGCACTTGATTCGTGCAGCGCTGGAGTCCATCGCCTATCAGATTGCCGACGTGGTGATGACCATGCGCCAGCATAGCGATTTCCACCTCACGGCGCTGATGGTCGACGGTGGCCCGACGCGCAACGACTGGCTGATGCAGTACCAGGCTGACCTGCTCGGCTGCCCGGTGATGCGCAGCGACGTGACCGAGCTGTCGGCAATGGGCGCAGCGCTGTTGGCGCGCAAAGCCCTGCTCAACCTGCCAGTGCAGGAGCTGCGGCCGTTTTTGCCAGAGCACGTTAGCTTCCTGCCGGATATGACTCGCCACGGGCGGCTGCAAAAACGCTGGCATGAATGGCAATCTGCCGTTGAACTGACCCGGCTGCAAAAAACATCCGCCTGACGCCTTGCCGGAGGGGCGAAGCGATGGCTTCCCCCTCCTTACCCGCTTATTCATAGCCATAAATATGACCAGCCATCGAAAATACCGAATCAACCGCCAGACACAACCTCATTGATAAAATAAAAAATCAAAAATTGCGGCTTTAGTCAGATTTATCCACCATAAAAATATAGTTCCGCACGGCAATTACCCCTATTATTCTCCTGAAACATTCATACAAACAATGAAACAATTGTCTGAATTAAGGAACCGAATGAATACCCAAACACGGACACGGAATGAAGTGGGTGAAAGCCGCCTGATGACGGGCTTTCTTAACGCGATAGAAAAAGCAGGGAACCGGTTACCCGAACCGGCAATGATCTTTTTCTACTTTTTACTGATTGTGATGGGCCTGTCGGCAGTGCTGTCGATGGTGACCTTTGATGTGATAAACCCGATGACGCAGGAAGCGGTGAAGGTGAACAACCTGCTCTCTCCTGAAGCGTTGACCAATACGCTGGCCAATATGGTCACCACTTTCACCGGCTTTGCACCGCTGGGGATCGTACTGGTGGCGATGCTGGGCGTGGGCGTGGCGGAAAGCTCCGGCTTTATTAACGTCGCGCTGAAAAAGATGCTGCGCGTGACGCCAAAGCGCCTGCTGACGCCAATGCTGATCTTTGTGGCGATGTTCAGCCACGTGGCGGCAGATGCGGGCTACGTGCTGGTGATTCCGCTGGGCGCGATTATCTTTATGTCTGCAGGCCGTCACCCGCTGGTCGGGATTGCCGCCGCGTTCTCCGGCGTATCCGGTGGCTTTGCCGCCAACATGGTACCCACCGGTAACGATGCGCTGCTGCAGGGATTTACCCAGGCTGCCGCCCAGCTGCTGGACAGCACCTACACCGTTAACACCCTGTGCAACCTGTTCTTCGGCATCGCCTCCTCCATCATCATTACGCTGGTTGGCTGGTGGGTCACCGAGCGCATCGTCGAGCCGCGCGTCAGCAAAATGGCCATCGACGGCGACTTCAAACACGATGAAGATATGTCTAACGTCACGCCGCAAGAGAGCCGCGCTTTCCACCGCGCATCGCTGGTGATGATGCTCGGTCTGGCGGCACTGGCCGCGGCGGCCTGGCCAGAAGGGTCGATGCTGCGTGGCACCGACGGTTCACTGACCTCCTACAGCGCGCCGATTATGAAGTCCATCGTGCCGCTGATTTTCCTGATCTTCATTCTGCCGGGTATCGTCTACGGCTTTGTCTCCGGCACCTTTAAAACCGGCAAAGACGTGATTGGCGCGATGAACGACTCCATGAGCAAAATGGGTTCGTACATGGTGATGGCCTTCTTCTGCGCCATGTTTATCAAAGCGTTCAGCGACTCCAACATTGGTACATTGTTCGCGCTGATGGGCGCCGACGGTCTGAAAGCGCTGGAGTTACCGGGCCAGGCAACGATTATCGGTATGATTGTGCTGACGGCGGTGGTGAACCTGCTGATTGGCTCCGCATCGGCTAAATGGGCGCTGCTGTCGCCGATTATGGTGCCAATGCTGATGGCGGTAGGGATTTCGCCGGAGCTGACCCAGGCGGCGTTCCGTATCGGTGACTCCTGCACCAACATCATCACCCCGCTGATGGTCTTCTTCCCGCTGATTGTTATCTACTGCCAGCGCTACGTGAAGGGCGCGGGGGTGGGTACGCTGGTCTCGATGATGATGCCGTACTCCATCGCCTTCTTCGTGGCGTGGAGCATCCTGCTGCTGGTGTGGTGGGGTGTGGGTCTGCCGTTGGGTATCGCGGCGCCGTATACCTGGAGCCCGAGTTAAGCATCAGGTTCTGAACCGCCCCCTCACCCTAACCCTCTCCCCAATGGGGAGAGGGAACCGTTCGTCGCCCGGACGAGGCTACACGGCTAAATGGGCAAAATTGCCTAATACGTTGTGCAAAATCCCCACCCCTTTCTGCACCTGCTCGGCGCTGATGGTACACGGCGGCACCACGTGAATCCGGTTTTCCACCACGAAGCTCAACAGCCCCGCTTCGGTTAACGCGCCTTTAATTTCTGCCATATCCCCTGCCGCCAGCGGCGTTTTCTTCGCTCGGTCGCTCACCAGTTCCAGCGCCTGGAACACCCCACGCCCGCGCACTTCACCCACCAGCGGTGACGCGGCGGCCAGCGCTTCCAGCCCCTGACGCAGTACGCCGTTACCGATACGCGCCGCGTTCTCCACGATCCCTTCGTCCTTCATCGCATCAAGGGTGGCAATAATCGCCGCCATCGCCAGCGGATGCCCGGAATAGGTCAGCCCACCGGCAAAGAAGTGATCGTCAAAATAGTGGGCGATCTTGTCGCTGATGATTACCCCACCGGCTGGCACGTACCCGGCGTTTACCCCTTTAGCGAAGGTGATCAGATCCGGCACGATCCCATCCTGCTCGAAGGCAAACCAGCTACCGGTACGGCCAAACCCGGCCATCACTTCATCGAGGATCAGGATAATCCCGAACTCATCTGCCAGCGCCCGCACGCCTTTCATATAACCTTCCGGCGGCACCAGAATCCCAGCCGTGCCCGGAATGGATTCCAGCAGAATAGCGGCAATGGAAGACGGGCCTTCGCACTCGATCATCCGCCGCAGGTGCGCCAGCGCGCGGCTGCACTCTTCCTGTTCGGAGGTGGCATTAAATTCCGTGCGGTAGAGGTACGGGTTAAAGAAGTGGACGTGGCCGCGCGAATATTCGTTCGGCACACGACGCCAGTCGCCGGTGGCGGCAATCGCGCTGCCGGTATTGCCGTGATAGGAGCGATACGCCGACAGCACCTTGTCGCGCCCGGTGTACAGACGCGCCATGCGGATGGCGTTCTCGTTGGCATCAGCCCCGGCGTTAGTAAAGAACACCTTGCTAAAGCCCTCCGGCGCCAGCCCAATAATGCGTTTTGCCGCTTCGCCGCGCGCCAGGTTAGCGGTGGCTGGGGCAATAGTGACCAGTGTTTCCAGCTGTTCTTTCATCGCCGCCAGCACGCGTGGGTGCTGGTAGCCAAGATTCACGTTCACCAGCTGGCTGCTGAAATCAAGATAGGTTTTCCCGTCGTAATCCCATAGCTCGCACCCTTTCGCGCCGGCAATCACCAGCGGGCTCAGGTTGCCCTGCATCGACCAGGAATGAAAAACATACTCTCTGTCCAGTTGGCGAACCGCTTTGTTGTTCAACTCTGTCATTCGTCGTTCCTCGCATACCGTTGGCTGTGATTCATCATGTCGTCGGCACAAAAAAAAGTGATAGAGCCAGTGTAGTCGCGGCGCTGTGACAACGGTGTCACATCGCCATCCGCCGACTGGCTCTCGGCAGGCCGCGCGGCGGTTTTTATAGTGGCCGGAACAACCTGCACAGGAGAGCACAATGCAAAAGCGTAAAGTGGTGTTTATTACCGGAGCGACCTCCGGCTTTGGGGAAGCGGCGGCGCACGTGTTTGCGCGCGCAGGGTGGGCGCTGGTGCTGAGCGGGCGTCGGCTCACAAGGCTACAGGCGCTGCAGGCCGAGCTGGCACAGTTGGTACCGGTGCATGTGATTGAGCTGGACGTGCGCGACAGCGCGGCAGTGGACGCCGCCGTCGCCGCGCTGCCGCTGGACTTTGCCGATGTCACCGCCCTTATCAATAACGCCGGGCTGGCGCTGGCGCCGCAGCCGGCGCAAAAGGTGGATCTGTCCGACTGGCATACCATGATTGATACTAACGTCACCGGGCTGGTGAACGTGACGCACGCCCTGCTGCCGACGCTGATTCGCCACGGCGCGGGGGCGAGCATTATTAATATCGGCTCAATTGCCGGGCAGTGGCCTTATCCCGGCAGCCACGTTTATGGTGCCAGCAAGGCGTTTGTGAAGCAGTTTAGCTATAACCTGCGCTGCGATCTGTTAGGCACCGGCGTGCGCGTCACCGACCTTGCACCGGGGATTGCCGAGACCGAGTTTACGCTGGTGCGCACCAAGGGCGATCAGGCAGCATCGGATGCGCTGTATCGCGGTACGACGCCGCTGTCGGCGCTGGATATCGCCGAGCAGATGTTCTATATCGCCACCCTGCCGGACCATATGAATATTAACCGCGTGGAGGTGATGCCGGTGCGTCAGGCGTGGCAGCCATTTGCGATTGATAGGGATTAGTGGGGTTTTCTTCCGCCCCCAGGTAGCGGTCTTTTATGCACGAATTGCAGGGTAAAAACTGATATTTGTCAGTAAGGTGAAGGGTTCCGTTCACTTTACGTTAGGTGGAATATGAAGTTCCATCACCGGTGAACGGGCCAAGGGGTGCGGCCGCGCACCCCTTCGCAATCCCCGCGGCCCCGCAGGGAAATCGGTGCTTCGCACTACGCTCGCCTACGACTCCAGCCTGCGGCACGGCGAAACTCGACGTCCCTGTCTCGGTTCGCCTCAGTCCGCCATCCATGGCGGACTGACCTTGTCTTCCGTGCTACGGCTCGCCGATTTCCAGCGGGGACTCATCGGTTTCAGTTACTTTGGTTTTTGCTGTTAGCTAAAAGACCGCACGGTTTTTGGTGGCGTCTAAATCGCCGAAGCGTTCCCTGTAGGCCGGGTCAGCCCACATGGATGTGGGCTGAGGGCGCGGTTTTACAGGGACGTTGCCTCGCGCCCGACCCGAAGCCGGAAGGGATAAGCTGAGGGAACCGCGCAGCGGCGATTTTGCCGCCAGAGCCCGGGGGTGCAGGGGGCGGCGGCGATTGGCCGCCCCTTGCGCGCTCCCTGCTCCCGAGCAATTTATATGGCTAGCTCTGAAAGGGAGCGCAACAGGGTGATAAACCTAAAGGGATCTCCCTCTTTGCATTAACGGCTACTTTGCAAAAACTGCCTCACCCGCTCCGACTTCGGTGCCGTAAAGAAAATCTCCGGCGGCGCTTTCTCAATTAAAATCCCCTTCTCAAGAAACACCACTTCATTCGACACCTGGCGGGCAAACTCCATCTCGTGCGTCACCACCACCATGGTATACCCCTCCGCCGCCAGCGATTTCATCACGCTCAGCACTTCGTTCACGCGCTCCGGGTCGAGCGCCGAGGTCGGTTCATCAAACAGCAGCACCTCTGGCGACATCGCCAGCGAACGGGCAATCGCCACCCGCTGCTTTTGCCCGCCGGAGAGCGTAATCGGATAGGCATCCGCTTTATGCTCCATCCCCACCTTCTCCAGTTGCTGATGGGCAATCTGCCGCGCTTCGTCGCGCTTCATGCCTTTTACATGCAGCAGCGCCTCCATCACGTTTTGCAGCACCGTCAGGTGTGGCCACAGGTTGAAGCTCTGAAACACCATCCCTACCCGCTCGCGGATCTTCGACAGTTCGCGGTGCGACATGCTTTTCCCGGAGCGATCGTCAACGCCAATGCGCTGCCCGCCGATGTGGATCTCACCGCGGTCAGGCTGCTCCAGCCAGTTCATGCAGCGCAGCAGCGTCGATTTCCCTGAACCGGACGAGCCGAGAATGCTGACCACCGTCCCCTTCTCCACCGTCAGGTTGATATCGCGCAGCACCTCTACGTTATCAAACTGCTTGGAGACATTTTTTACGCTTACCGCCGTGGTATCAGACATGGCTCATTCCTCTTTTGGCGCTATACACACTCAACCGTTTCACCAGCAGTTCCAGCACGATGCTGATAGCCCAATACAGCGCAATGGCGACAATAAAGGCGTTAAACGGAATAAAATAGGTTGCCTGCACGCTGTTCGCGGCGGCGGTAATTTCCTGCACGGTAATAATGCTAAGAAACGCGGTATCCTTCAGGCAGATAATCAGCTGATTACCCAGAAGCGGCAGCGCGGAGGAGAAAATATTCGGTAGGACGATACGGCGAAAAATGGTGTAACGGGAAAACCCCTGCACCACGGCGGCTTCAATATAGCCGTTGGAAAATACTCGCCGCTGGCTACGGAGAATCTCAAAGAAATAGGCACCGTGATAGATAATTAACGCCACCAGCCCCGCCGTCCACGCATCCAGGCTAATCCCCAACTCCGGCAGTCCGTAATAGAGTAAATAGGCCAGAATCAAAAACGGAATCGCCCGCATCAGGTTCACAAAGCCGACAATAACGTTATTCAGCACGCGCTTTTGATATTCAGTGAAATAGCACAGCAGCGTGCCAATCAATAACCCACATACTGCGGCAATAATAAACAGTTCAAGCGTCGCCAGCAGCCCGGCAATAAAATTGTCGTGCTCGGCCCAAATAATGGCCCATTGGTTCATGTGTCCTCCCGAGGCTTATCGCGCCAGTCGTTTTGCTTTGCGTTCCGCCATGCTCTGAAGCTTGAGCAGCAGGCCAATAATCACCACGTACAGCAGACCGGCGGCCAGAATGGGCGACAGCGGTTCATAGGTGACGGAGGCGATGCGGTTGGTGACGCGGGTGAGATCCACCACGCCTATCACCGCAATCGCCGGGCTGCCCTTAATCAGGAAGGACATTTCGTTCACCAGCGCGGGCAGGCTCTCCAGCCACATTTGCGGCAGCATGATGTAGCGGAAATAGGGCCAGCGGCGCATCCCCACCGACTCCGCGGCTTCGCGCTGTTCGCGCGGGAAGGTGCGAAAAGCGTTACGCCAGATTTCAGCGTTAAACGCCGAGGTATTGAGGGTCAGCGCAACGATAGCCGCCACCGTTTTATCGAGATTAATGCCCACCGTCGGCAGCGATAAAAAGAGAAACAGCACCAGCGTCACCAGCGGCGTGGCGCGGGCGAGGCTGATATAGATAACCAGAATCTGGTCGATGACCGGGATTTTCATCATGCGCACAAAGGCGATAATCAGCCCTATCACCACCCCAAAAGCGATGGCGATGGCCGAAATCCAGAGGGTCGTCCATGCGCCTTCAATCAGTAACTGCCATGCTATTGCGTCCATGGTGCCCTCCTGAGAGTCGTGGGTGTCACTCCCGGCGTCGCGTTGCTCGGCCGGGCTACCATTTACTGTCCGGCGAGTTTGTGGAACTGCGCGGCGCTGGTGATAGGCTCGGTTGGCAGGTCGTCATAGGTTTCGCCAAACCATTTCTTCTGCAGCTCAGCGAGCTTGCCGGTTTCACGCATGTGATTGATAAATTTGGTCATGTACGCCAGCAGCTCCGGTGAGTTTTTCGGGATTGGCCAGGCCATATAGCCCGGGCCGGAGACCGGCAGCCCTTTGGCAAACACCTTCGGTTTGGCTTTCACCAAATCGTTAACGGAGATAACGACGTTAATCACGTAGTCAAGACGTTTATTGGCTAAATCGGCGTAGGCTTCCGGATAGGACGGGTATTCCACTACCGGGCCCAGTTTGCCGCCGGTTTTCTCAATCATCGCTTTCAGTTCCGGCAGGCGAGCTAATAGCGCACTGCCCGCCTGAAGGCCGACTTTTTTACCGCTGAGATCGGCAATGGTATTTAATGAGTTATCGCCCGCACGCTTGACAAAATAGTGCTGCGCCGAGGCCCACGGCGGGGTGAAATTAAACACGTTGAGGCGTTCATCGGTGACGACGGCACCGGTTAATGCCATATCGTACTGCCCGGTGGAGACCGCCGCTAATAACCCGGTCCACGGCAGAATGCTTTGCGTGACGTTAAATTTGGCGTATTCGCGCAGCGCCGCCAGCATATCTTTGTTGAACCCATCGGCATTGCCGTTATTCATAAAGTTAAACGGTGCGTAATCATCCTCGGTGGCCACTTTTAAAGTCCCGGACTTTTCAATTTCTGGCAAATCAGCGGCGGCGACCTGTAATGAAAAGGTCATCGCCATCACGGCGGCCAGATAATACGAACCCATCGTTTTTTTCATCGTTTGACCCCTACGTAAATATGCCGAACACGTTTATTCCAGACGCCCTGAAAGCGTTGCAAGATGTGTGCCGCCTGACGCCATTTTTTACTCTGGCCGACGACGTTTTTACTGTAGGGAGACTTTTTGCATTCTGAATAGAGCCAGTTTTCGCGCGCGCTTGTGTCAGACGATTTCAGGCTGGTACAGAAATTGCTGCACTCAGGGAAAGCGGATATTCGAAGGAGCAGCGTATGATTCGGCACTTATTGCACGTGGATTTTGACCACCAGCGCGGGTTGCAGGAGCAGGTTCGTGAATCGCTGGTCAACGCCATTCTCGGCGGCATTTTCGCCGTCGACACGCCGCTGCCATCGTGTCGGCAGCTGGCGCAACAGCTTCAGGTTTCGCGCAACACCACCGCGCTGGTGTTTGAAAGCCTGGTCAACGAAGGCTATCTGGTGAGCCGCCCGCGCAGCGGTTATTACCTGCATCCGGACTACCACGCGCCGCGCGTTTCTGCCGCCGCGCCTGCACCCGCCAGCGGCGATGCTGCACCATCGTGGAGCAAACGGCTCAACATTACCCCCAGCCAGCAGGAGTCGATCCTCAAGCCCGCCGGCTGGATGCACTACCGCTACCCGTTTATCTACGGCCAGCCCGATACCCGCCAGTTTCCGTTAGCAAGTTGGCGGTCGGCGGCGAACTGGCTACACGGCGGCATGCGCGACCCGGCGTGGGTCGTCGACCATATCGACCAGGACGTGCCGATGCTGATTGAACAGATCCGCACCCGCGTGCTGCCCAAACGTGGCATCGTCGCCGCACCGGATGAAATTCTGATTACCCTCGGTTCGCAGAATGCGCTCTACCTGCTCACCCGCCTGCTGATGTCGCGCCAGACGCGAGTGGGCGTGGAGAACCCCGGATTTCGCGAGGCGATGAATACCTTTTTGCTCAGCGACTGCGATATCGTACCGCACCCGGTGGATGAAGAAGGGATCGTGCTCAACGACGCGCCGTGCGATTACTACTACGTGACGCCAGGTCATCAGGTGCCAACCGGCATTACCATGAGCAAGGCCAGACGCAGCCAGCTACTGGCGCACGCCGCGCAGCATGATGCGGTGATTATCGAAGATGATTACGATTCGGAGAGTAACTTCCAGGCTAACCCGCTGCCCGCGCTGAAGGCCAGCGACCGCAGCGGACGGGTGATTTACGTTAGCAGTCTGTCGAAGGCGCTGTCGCCCGGATTACGGTTAGGGTTTATGGTCGCCGACCCGGACCTGATTGATGAAGCCCGCGCCCTGCGCCGGCTGGTTTACCGCCATCCACCGACCAACATTCAGTACCAGATGGCACACTTTCTTGCCCAGGGCCATTATGAAACGCACCTACGGCGCTATCGCGATGATTCCGCCCGGCGCTGGGACCGGCTGCATACCGCGCTGTCGACGCTGCTGCCGGAATGTCAGCCCTTGCCCGGCAGCGAACACGCCAACGCTTTCTGGCTGCGCACGCCCGCCAGCATCAGCACCCAGCAGCTCACCTGGCGCGCCGCCCACACCGGGGTATTGATTGAACCCGGCGCCCGGCATTTTCTCGATGCAACGCCGCCGGACAATTTCTTCCGCATGGGCTTTCATGCCATTAACCCCGACGCCATTGCGCCGGGGGTAGACATGCTGCGCAGCCAGCTGGCACAGATGGGTTAGCCCGCCTTGCGGTGCGCCCACTCGCGCAGACGCTGGAACAGCACGTAGAGCGACGGGATAAACAGAATGCCAATCACCGTCGCCACCAGCATACCGCTGAACACCGTGGTGCCGATGATCCGGCGGCTCTGCGCCCCGGCCCCGGTGGAGAACATCATCGGCATGATACCGATAATAAACGACACCGCGGTCATCATTACCGCACGGAAGCGGCGGGTTGCCCCCTCACGCGCGGCCTCGACGATAGAGAGCCCGGACTGCCTGCGCTCGCGGGCAAACTCGACGATTAATATCGCGTTTTTGGCCGCCAGCGCGATTAATAGCACCAGACCAATCTGCACGTACACGTCGTTGGCGTAGCCCGCCGTCCACAGCCACAGCAGCGCACCGCCGATGGCAAACAGCACGGATAGCATCACGCTCGCCGGTAGCGTCCAGCTCTCATACTGCGCCACGAGGAACAGCCACGCCATCGCCACCGCCGCCAGCACAATCCACACCGCCTGATTGCCGGTCTGCTGCTCCTGCCAGGAGAGTCCGCTCCAGGCGTAGTCGTAACCTTCCGGCAGATTGGCCATCAGCAGGTTTTCCATCTCGGTCATCGCCGTACGGCTGCTGACCCCTTCCGCCGCCGAACCGCTGACCGATACCGACGGGAACTGGTTGAACTGCTGGATAAACGGCGCGCCGACGGTTGGCGTTACCGTCACCAGGTTGCTCAGACGCACCCGCTCCCCCTGATTGCTGCGCACAAACAGCTCGCTGATTTGCTCGGCGCGCTCGCGCCACTGCATCTCATTTTGCATCACCACGTGATAGACGCGGTTGTTGATGCTGAAATCCCCGGCACGCGCGCCGCCAAAGGCCGTTTGCAGACTGTTAAAGATGCGCGACACCGGCACATCCAGCCTGGCAGCCTGGTCGCGGTCGACGGTGAGCGTCAGCTGCGGAACGTTGCTGCTCCAGGTGGTGAACACGCGGCTAAGCTGCGGGTGCTGATTGGCCTTCATCAGAATGGTGCGCGTCACCTGCTCCAGCTCGGCAGGCGTTTGCCCGGCCTGCGCCAGAATACGGAGATCGAAACCTGCCGCGCTGCCAAGCCCCGGCAGCGTCGGCGGCGCAAACAGCATAATGTTAGCTTCCGGCATCGCCATCAGCTGGCGCTGCAGCTCGCCCATCACCGTCTCCAGCGGCGCACGCTGCGACCAGTCCTTCAGCATCAGCGAGATAAAGCCACCGTTTGAAGCGCTGGTACCGCTCAGAATGCTAAAGCCAGACACCTGAATCACATCCTCGACCGCCGGATGCGCGCCCAGAAGCTTACGCGCCTGCGCCATCACCGCTTCGGTACGCTCCAGAGACGCGGACTCCGGCAGCTGAATATTGGCAAACAGGTAGCCCTGATCTTCCTGCGGCAGGAAGCCTTTCGGCATACTGGTGAAGCTGAACGCCACCAGCAGCGCAGCAAGCGTAGTAGCGGCTACCGCAACCAGCGGGCGACGGTTCATCCACGCTACCAGTTTGCCGTAGCCGTCGCGGGTAGCGTTCAGCCCGAGGTTAAACCACTGGAAGAAACGGGCAGGCTGCTTGAGGCGAGGACGCAGCAGCAGCGCGCACAGCGCGGGAGTCAGCGTCAGCGCCACGATGCTGGAGAGCGTAACCGCCGTAGAGAGCGTGACCGCAAACTGGCGATACAGCTCGCCGACAATCCCCGGCAGCATCGCCACCGGCACAAACACCGCCAGCAGCACCAGCGTGGTAGCAATCACCGGCCCGGCAATCTGGCGCAGCGCCAGCCCGGTGGCCTCCAGGCGGTTCATCCCTTCCGCCATATGCCCTTCGACGCTTTCCACCACCACGATGGCGTCATCCACCACCATGGTCAGCGCCAGAATAATCGCAAACAGGCTGAGCGTGTTGGCGCTGTAGCCGAGCAGATAGAGCACGGCAAACGTGCCCACCAGCGACACCGGAATCGCCAGCGCCACAATCAGCGTGGCGCGCAGGCTTTGCAGGAACAGGGAGACAACGGCGACCACTGCCAGCAGCGTCAGCGCGAGCGAGGTGCCAATCTCTTTAATCGTTGCCGCGACGAAACGGGTGGTATCGAACTTCACTTCCCACATCAGATCCGCCGGGAAGCGGCTTTGCAGGCGGGTGAGTTCGGCACGCACCACGTTTGCCACCTGCAGCGCGTTGGCGGTTGGCGTCGGGTAAATCCCCATATACGCCGACTCCACGCCGTTAAGCTGGGCGCTGGAGTTGTAGCTGCGCGCGCCAAGCTCAATGGTCGCCACGTCGGACAAACGCACCAGTTGCCCCTGTTCACCGCTGCGTATCACGATGCGACGGAATTCGTCGGCGTCGGTCAGTCGGCCCAGGCCGTTAATGGTCAGCGTCTGCTGCTGGCCGTTAAACACCGGCGGCGTACCGATTTGCCCGGATGCCCCCTGCACGTGCTGTTCGTTGAGCGCCTGGGCGATATCTTCGCTGGTGATATTCATCGCGTTCATGCGGTCCGGTCGCAGCCAGATGCGCATGCTGTAGTCGCGCGCACCGAACATCTGCACCTGGCCGACGCCCGGCAGACGCGCCAGCGCTTCGCGCACCTGGGTGCTGGCGTAGTTGCTTATCTGTAAAGCAGAGAGTGAGCCTTGCGGGGAGTAGAGGCTGACCCCCATGAGCAGGTTGCTGGCGCGTTTACGCACCTGCACGCCGTTCTGCTGGGCTTCGGTGGGCAGCTGCGCAACCGCCTGAGAGACGCGGTTCTGCACATCAATCGCCGCCATATCCGGATCGGTTCCGGCGGCGAAGGTCAGGTTCAGGCTGTAGCCGCCGTCGTCCGAGCTGGTCGACTCCATATAGAGCATATGGTCAACGCCGTTCAGCTGCGTTTCCAGCGGCGCGGCGATGGCTTCGGCGACGTCCTGCGCGCTGGCGCCTGGCCAGCTGGCGCTGACGTTAACCACCGGCGGAGTGATTTGCGGATACTGCTCTACCGGAATGAGCTTGAGCGCGACTGCCCCGACAAAGGTCATCAACAGCGCAATCACCATCGCGAAACGCGGGCGACGAATAAAGAAGGTCAGCATGCTCTCTCCTTAATTCAGCAGCGTCACGGCGGCGCCGTCGGTCAGGCGCTGTGCGCCCTCAACGACCACGCGCTCACCCGCGGTTAGCCCCTGCGCGACCGCAAAGGTTTGTCCCTGCTGGCCGTCCAGCGACAGACGACGCTGCCCAGCCTTATTCTCTGGCGTCAGTACCCAGCTAAAGTAGCCCTGCGCATCCTGCTGTACCGCCGCCGCCGGGATCATCACCCGCTCGGTTGTCGCCTGCGGACGCAGCGTGACCGAAACGTTGCCGCCCGGCAGCAAACGGTGCTGAGGGTTAGCGAACTCCGCGCGCATCGTCACGCTGGCGGTTCGGGTATCAATTCGGTTATCGACCGAGGTCAGCACGCCATCTTCACGCTGACCGTCGAGGGTGATTTGCGCCCGCCACGCCGCCTTCAGCGCGCGGATATCCGCATGCTGCCCGGCTTTGCTGTAGAACGCCGACTCATCCAGCGCGAAACTCACGCGGATAGGTTCAAGCTGCACCACCTCAGCCAGCACGCCGCTGGCGGGGTTAACCAGCGTCCCGACGTGAAAGACGCTGTGGCCGACGCGTCCGCTGACCGGTGCGGTAATGCGGGTGTAATCAAGGGTAATTTGCTGGGCAGAGATGCGAGCCTTCGCCTGTTCAACGGCCGCCGCCGCCACGTCGCGCTGCATCTGCGCGTTATCGACATCGTTACGGCTGATAGCCTGGCTGGTTTTCAGACTCTGATAGCGCGAAAGCAGTTGCTGTGCCTGACGCAGCGAGGCCTGTGCACTTTTCAGTTCCGCCTGCGCCAGCGCCAGCGCCGCCCGAGGCTGGGCATCATCAAGGGTAAACAGGAGGTCACCTTTGTTGACCTCCTGCCCGTCCTGGAAATGGCGCTGCACGATGGCCCCTTCGGTCCGGGCGCGGATCTCGACCGAATGAATGGCCTCAACGCGGCCCGGTACCTGACGCTCGGCAGCGTGCGGTGCCTGTTCAACGGTGATGATGCGCACCGGCACCGAGGCGGAAGCCTGCACGCAGGCGGCCAGGCCACAGGCCAGCAGGGCGAGGCGGAAAGTGTTTTTCATGGAGAAATCCTTGCAGGGCAAGCGCCCCCCTCCGGCTGGAGAGGGGCGTATGAGTTACGAGGTCGTTTTACGGAAACGGCGGGTCAGACGTTTTTCCACTTCAACCACCAGGAACATCGCGACGCCAATCACCAGGGTAATGCCCCAGTAGCGCAGCGGCAGCGCTTCAGTGCCGAACAGCGTCTGCATCAGCGGCAGGTAGATAATCGCCAGCTGGAGCAGAAGCAGTACGCCGGTCACCAGCCAGATGCCTTTGTTCTTCAGCAGGCCGCGGTTCAGAGAGAAGCGGTCGCTGCTGCGGCAGTTGATCATATAGACCCACTGCGCGGTCACCAGCATCTGCAGCAGCACGGTGCGCACGAACTCGGCGCTGTGGCCGCGCGGTGCCAGCCAGGCCTCAAGAATAAAGGCGGCAATGGCAATCATCGAGCCGACAAAGGCAACGCGCCAGACGGCAAAGGCATCCATCACGTGCTGGCCAGTTTTACGCGGCGGCCGGTTCATTACGTTACGCTCAGCGGCTTCAAAAGCGAGGCCGAAGGAGAGCGTGGCGGAGGTTGCCATGTTCATCCACAGAATCAGCACCGGGGTCAGCGGGATGATGTTCCCCGCCAGCAGGGCGATGATAATCAGCAGCCCCTGCGCCAGGTTGGTCGGCATGATGAACAGAATCGTCTTCTTCAGGTTGTCGTAGACACGACGCCCCTCTTTGACCGAACTGGCAATGGTCGCGAAGTTGTCATCGGTCAGGACCATATCGGCGGCCTCTTTGGTCACCTCGGTACCTTTAATACCCATCGCGATACCAACGTCTGCCTGACGCAGTGCGGGCGCATCGTTTACGCCGTCGCCGGTCATACCGACGATTTCGCCGTTCTCCTGCAGGGCTTTCACCAGGCGCAGCTTATGCTCCGGGCTGGTGCGGGCGAAGATGTCGTACTCCACCGCCGCTTTTGCCAGCTCGGCGTCGTCCATGTGCTCCAATTGGTAGCCGGTCATCGCTTCACTGCTGTTACGGATCCCCAGCATCTGGCCAATGCTCATGGCGGTTTGCGGGTGATCGCCGGTGATCATCTTCACGCGGATCCCTGCATTCTGGCAGGTGTGGATAGCTTCAACGGCTTCCGGGCGCGGCGGGTCCATCATCCCGGCAATGCCGAGGAAGATAAGGCCTTCCTGCAGGTCGCTATGGTCGAGGGTTTTCGCCCCCGGCGCGGCTGGCTTGGTCGCTGCGGCCACCATACGCAAGCCCTGGCTGGCAAAACGCGCCATCTCCGCTTCCCAGTAGCCGCGGTCGAACGGGGCGACGCCGCGTGCGGTTTGCTGCTGCTGGCACAGGGCGAAGAGCACGTCCGGTGCGCCGGTCACCATCACCACTTCGTCATCAGCAAGCTGGAAGTGGGTGGACATGTATTTGTACTGCGAGTCGAACGGGATCTTGGCAATCAGCTGGGTACGCATCGGCTCAAGGTTGGCTTTCGCTGCCAGCACTTTCAGCGCGCCCTCGGTTGGACCGCCGGTAATGCCCCAGTGGCCCTGCGCATCCTGAATCAGCTGGCTGTCGTTGCACAGGTCGATGGTGCGCAGGTATTTCTCCAGCACGGTATACGGCTGTACTTTGACCGGCTCGTTGCTGCCTTCCAGGTAAATGCTGCCGTGCGGCTCGTAGCTATTGCCGTCAACGCGGTAGCAACTGTCGGCGGTAATGATCGCTTTAACGGTCATTTCGTTCATGGTCAGGGTGCCGGTTTTATCCGAGCAGACCACGGTCATCGCGCCCAGGGTTTCAACGGTCGGCAGCTTGCGGATAATCGCCCGCTTACGCGCCATCGCCTGGACGCCCAGTGACAGAATAATTGAGATAATCGCCGGCAGACCTTCCGGTACCGCGGCAACCGCGAGGCTAATCAGCGACAGCAGCAGTTCGCCCAGCGGAATGTCGCGCAGCACCATGCTGAAGACAAACAGCGCGCCCATCATCGCCAGAATAATGGCGAAAATCGCTTTGCCGAGCTTGTCCATCTGCACCAGCAGCGGCGTGCGGTGCTTCTCGATACCCGCCATCATCTGGTTGATGTGACCCAGTTCGGTCTCCTGCCCGGTCGCCACGACCACGCCCACGCCGCCACCGGCGCTGACGGTGGTGCCGGAGAAGACCATATTAGTACGGTCGCCCAGCGGCAGTTCGCCATGCAGCACGTCGGTGTGCTTGTCGACCACGGTGGACTCGCCGGTGAGGATCGCCTCTTCCACGCGCAGGTTGTGCGCTTCAATCAGGCGCATGTCCGCCGGAATACGGTCGCCCGCACGCAGTACCACGATATCGCCCGGCACCAGGTCGGTGGTCGCCACCGTTTTATGGCTGCCGCCGCGAATGGCGCGCGCGTCGCTGGAGAGCATATTGCGGATGCTTTTCAGCGATTTCTCTGCGTTGCTCTCCTGAATGTGGCCGATCAGGGCGTTAATCACCGTGACGCCGAGAATGACAAAGGTATCGACCCAGTGGCCCATCACGGCGGTCAGCGCCGCCGCGGCCAGCAGGACGTAAATAAGGACATCGTTAAAGTGGGCAAGGAAACGCAGCCACGCGGGTTTGCCTTTTTTCTCCGGCAGCGCGTTCGGGCCGTAGGTGTTCAGACGCGCGGCGGCGTCGTCCATGCTCAGACCATCAGGCTGGCTGTTCAGGTGTGATAGCACCTGCTCGGTGGTCTGCTGGTAGGCGTGCTCATGCGGGTCGTGACCCGCGTGCGGCACATTCTGGGCGTTCATCATTTTAGACACAATAAGGTTTCCTTTTAAATTCCTGCGAACGGAAAGCCTGAATTCCATTTCTGGCCAAGGCGATATCACTGAATCATATTTGCGAGCAAAAAATCTTTTATCGAGCCACAATATTTTTTGCTTTTTAAATTTTCAGAATGACATTAAGCTGAATAACTAATATTAATATTACAGAATGTTCCTAAACCCCATCTAAACGAGGTTATTATGTTTGGAATCTACAAAGGACGCCGCCTGGCGCTGTACGTAGCGCTGGCTATCGTGATTGCTACGTTGATTGGATATAGTACTTATACTTTTGTAAAAATATTATCGGGAGCATGACGTTAATTTACGAAAGCTATATTTAATTTAAACCAGAACATTATTTTATTTATCGCCATGCGATTATTATCGTAGGTCTGGTGATTTATATTAATTATTCGCTAAGGGATTTGTTTAATTAGAAACATTGCGTTCTATTAAAAATTACCGGACAATAATATCTTTAACCAAAGATTAACATTATATGAAGCATCCGCTCGAATCCCTGATGACCGCCGCCGGTATTTTGTTGCTGGCACTCCTCTCCTGCCTGCTGCTGCCTGCGCCGTCGCTGGGGCTGACGCTGGCGCAAAAGCTGGTTGAGACCTTCCATTTTATGGATCTGAGCCAGCTGTACACCGTGCTGTTCTGCGTGTGGTTTCTGGCGCTGGGGACGATTGAGTATCTGGTGATTCGTTTCGTATGGCGGCGCTGGTTTTCGCTGGCGGATTGATCGCCACGATTAGCACGTACGGTCCCCTCGCCCCTTTGGGGAGAGGGTTAGGGTGAGGGGAGATGGGCAACTGAGTCACACCCTCACCCTAGCCCTCTCCCTGAGAGGGAGAGGGGGCAATCAGCGCTTGTTTTCGCTGGAAGATTGATTACAGCGACGCCGACCCCGGGGCAGAATCAATGCGTCTGCGGACGATGATTCTCTTTGCGATAGGCACCCGGCGACTGATGGAACGTGCGGGTGAAAATGCGGGTAAAGGTCTGCTGGGAATCAAACCCGTACTTCAGGCAGATGTCGTAAACCTTTTGATCGGTCGTACACAGCTCATCGGCCGCCAGATTCAGCTTCCGGTGGCGAATGTAGCGCCCCAGACTCTCCCCTTTGTGCTGCAGGAAAATACGCTGTAAATGCCATTTTGAGTACCCTGCCCGACGGGCAATTTCATCAATACGCAATGGCTGATGCAGATTGTCGTCAATCCATTCGACCAGTGTGTCGACAACCTGAGTGGCTAATTCGGTCATACACCCTCCCCTCGTTTAACGACTGCCGGCGGTTATTCCCACCAGGCACCAAATGTTTGTGCGGTATCAGCAAGCCACACCGGCTCGCCCTGCATCGGCGTCAGCAGCCGATACGCTTTGTCTTTGCTGGCCTGCGCCAGACGTTTGTACGGATCATCCCAGGTGTGTTTTGCCAGCACGAAGCGTCCGGCGTGACCCGGCAGCACACGACGAGCGTTGAGATCCGCCGCCGCCTGCGCCGTCTGTTCCGGCATCATGTGGATGTAGCGCCAGTCCTGGTCGTACTGACCGTCTTCCATAATGGCGACGTCCACATGACCAAACTGCTCGCCAATCGCCTTAAAGTGCGGGCCATAGCCGGTGTCGCCGCTGTAGTAGATATTCTGCGTCGGCGTCACGAACATAAAGCTCGCCCACAGCGTCTGGTTACGCTTCAAGCCGCGACCGGAGAAGTGACGCGCGGGCAGCACGTGCACGCTCAGCGCATCGCTGATGGTGACGCTCTGCTGCCAGTCTGCTTCGGTAATCACGTCATCTTTCATGCCCCAGTAACGCAGGTGCGAACCCACGCCTAGCGGCACCACAGCACGTTTGATCTTCGGCATCAGTCCTTTGATGGTGGCGTAATCCAGGTGATCGTAGTGGTCGTGAGAGATGATCAGCAGGTCTATCTCCGGCATGTTCTCCGTGCGCCACGGGTAGTTGCCCGCAAACGCCTTATTCAGAAACGAGAACGGCGCGGCATAGCTGCTGAATACCGGGTCAATCAAAATACGTTTGCCCGACAGCTGCAGGTACCACGAGGAGTGGCCGAGCCAAATCATGGTGTCCTGCCCCAGCGGCAGGCTGGCGAGATCGGTTGGCACCATCGGCAGCGGCTGTGTTGGGCGCGCATTTTCGCGTTTGGCGGTTAAAAACTCCCACCACGCCATCACCATGTTTTTGTCACCGGTAAAGCCAGGCGTTGGCAAGGTGTTCTGGAACGCGCCGTCACGGTAGTTCGGCGAACGTTCAATCTGACTTTTCTCAACCCCTTGCGGTGCCTGACCAAAACCGGCGTTCAGGACAAAGGGTAAACTTGCAGCACTGGCAATAAGCATGATGGCAACCACACTGATGATAAAAGGTTTCATATCCTGACCCTGGACCGGCTTCGTCCAGGAAGCCACACTAAAAAGGTTGATTATGAGTGAGTAGGCACTCATTATAGAAAGGCGGGGAAAAAATCGTCAAGCAATTTTCAAAATTTGACAATCGACGTTGAAGTCCCTGGGGTCGGCATGTTTCAATCACGTTTTTTACAGTCAGAGAGGTAAAGTGTAGTGGCTCGTCCGAAGAGTGAAGATAAAAAACAAGCGTTACTGGACGCTGCGACCAGCGCCATTGCCCAATCCGGCATTGCCGCATCGACTGCGCTGATTGCGCGCAGTGCGGGGGTTGCTGAGGGTACGTTGTTTCGCTATTTCGCCACCAAAGACGACCTGCTTAATGCGCTTTATCTGCATCTGAAAACCGGCCTGTGCGAGGCGATGAAAGCCGGGCTGGTGGATACCGAAGTACCAAAAGACTTTACCCATAGCATCTGGAACAGCTACATCGACTGGGGCGTTCGCAACCCGACCGGACACCACGCGCTGCGCCGCATGGCGGTGAGCGAAAAAATCACCGAAGAGACCACCGCCCAGGTTAAAGCCATGTTCCCGGAGCTGCAAAAGCTCTGCCAGCGCTCGGTACGCCCGGTCTTTATGTCTGATGACTTCCGCGCCTTTGGCGATGCGCTGTTCCTGTCGCTGGCGGAAACCACGATTGAATTTGCCAGCCGGGAACCGCAGCGTGCCGATAAGTTCAAAGCGCTGGGCTTCGAAGCGATGTGGCTGGCCCTGGCGGAAGGTGAGTAATGGACGGTAAAACGCTGCATGAACGGGCGCACGAGTTTGCGCTAACCCTGCCCTTCTCCGACATCTACTGGCCTTTCGGCCCGGAGTACGATGTCTTCACGGTTGAGGGTAAAATGTTTATGCTCAAGGCCTATCTGCGCGGCGAACCTATCATCAACCTGAAGGTTGACCCGGAACAATCGCTGCTGCATCAGGCTATCTACCCGCACATCAAGCCTGGCTACCATATGAACAAAAAGCACTGGATTTCGGTTCACCCTGGCGATGAGATCACGGTCGATCTGCTCAACAGCCTGATTGAAGATTCGTGGAATCTGGTGGTGAACAAGCTGCCAAAACGCGTGCAACAGCGCGTGCGTCCCGTTTGATTTTGCGTTAAATGCGATAAGTGTTATCGCATTTTACACCCTTCTCATTTGTTAAATCGCGCGGTACCCTGCTTTGATACGACGCACCGATTTGCGGTGTTTTTTATCATTCAGGAGTGTTTATGGACATCGTTTCCGTTGCTAAAGCGCGCTATTCCACCAAAGCCTTTGATGCCAGCAAAAAGCTGACCACCGAGCAGGCTGCTGCTCTGAAAACTCTGCTGCGCTATAGCCCTTCCAGCACCAACTCCCAGCCGTGGCACTTTATCGTTGCCAGCACCGACGAAGGTAAAGCGCGCGTGGCGAAATCCGCAGCGGGCGGCTACGTGTTCAACGAACGCAAAATGCTGGATGCTTCTCACGTGGTGGTGTTCTGCGCCAAAACCGCGATCGACGATGCCTGGCTGGAAAAAGTGGTGGATCAGGAAGATGCCGATGGCCGTTTCGCCACGCCAGAAGCCAAAGCCGCCAACCACAAAGGTCGTATCTTCTTCGCCGACCTGCACCGTAAAGAACGTCACGACGACGCGCAGTGGGCAGCTAACCAGACCTACCTGAACGTGGGTAACTTCCTGCTGGCGATGGGCGCAATGGGCCTCGACGCAGTACCGATCGAAGGCTTCGACGCCGAGATCATGGACGCCGAATTTGGTCTGAAAGAGAAAGGCTTCACCAGCCTGGTCGTGGTGCCGGTTGGCCACCATAGCGTGGAAGACTTCAATAAGGCGCTGCCCAAATCTCGTCTGCCGGAAGAAGCGGTGATTACCGAGATCTGATTTAGCTTCTGTGCCTTCCCGGCGGCGCTTCGCCTGGCCGGGCTACTCGAATATTGTAGCCCGGCCAGGCGAAGCGCCGCCGGGATCTACTCTGTACTACAACCTCGCCAACACCCCTTCCCCAACCTCATCTACCGGTAAATACACCAGCAGACGCGAGCCGTTGCGCGGCGCGGAGTACCAGT
This sequence comes from Kluyvera sichuanensis, assembly GCF_040930405.1. Taxonomy (NCBI): domain Bacteria; kingdom Pseudomonadati; phylum Pseudomonadota; class Gammaproteobacteria; order Enterobacterales; family Enterobacteriaceae; genus Kluyvera; species Kluyvera sichuanensis. The sequence goes on along the minus strand of NZ_CP162271.1, from coordinate 5,068,710 downwards.
ACATCTGCTGGAGCTGAAATTCGCCGAACTCGGGATGGCGGAACGTTTTGATCTGGTTTTCGACGCCGCGCACTTCGTAGCGCTGGTGCCATAGGGCTTCAAACTCGGCGGAGGCGGCGAAGAAGCGGGCAAGCTTGTTTTCCCACGCCGGTTCTCCCCGGTGTTCGGCCATCGCAGCGCGGAAATAGGAGACGAAGTTGCCCAGTACGTCAGGGTTAGCCAGTCGACTACGCCAGCCGGGATGGGTCAGATACAGGTAGATACAATTTCGTTCATCTTCGGGAATGATGGAAAAATCGACGCCCATCAGCCGACAAAATGCCTCATTCCACGCCACGATGTCAAAATTGGGCTTCTGAATACTGGCCGGTTGAGGCAGCAAACTGTCCAGCATACGGCGCGTGCCGGGGCTGATGCCCTCGCACTGAGGAACATTGGCGGACTCCAGCGGCGTCAGCCCCGCCAGCACGAACAGGTGGCGCGTCTCAAGTTCGCTGCACTGGAGCGCCTCGGCGATCGCTTGCATTACCGCCACCGACGGATTAACCTCGCGCCCCTGCTCAAGCCAGGTATACCAGGTCACGCCAACGTCCGCCAGCATCGCCACCTCTTCACGACGCAGGCCCGGCGTGCGCCGTCGCCCGCTGCGCGGTAACCCCAACCGCTGTGGATCGAGACTTTCCCGTCGCGCCCGAAGAAATGCACCCAGTTGCTTACGGTTATCCATCTGCCGTATCTGCAATACGTCCATTTCACTGTGGCTGATGAGGCTCATGGTATCTCCAGCATAGTAGTGCCAGTACCAGTATAACCAGGAACTGGTACCCGTTTATTTAATCAGCGATGCTACGTCCAATCGCTGAATGACGCAATGGAGTCACCATGAAAACGTCTGCTGTTTCACCCGGTCGCGCAGGGCTTTTCCTGTTGCTGACCGGCCTGATGTTACCCCAAATCGATACCTCGATTACCAACGTCGCCCTGGATTCCATTACCGAGTCTTTGCATGCCAGCCCCACCCAGCTTGAGCTGATTGTGGCGCTGTACGGCGTGGCGTTCGCCGTCTGTCTGGCGATGGGCAGCAAGCTTGGCGACAACTATGGTCGCCGCCGTCTGTTTATGTGGGGCGTGGCGATTTTTAGCCTCGCGTCGCTGCTGTGCGGCGTCGCTAACTCAATTACCGCCCTGCTCGCCGCCCGTACGCTTCAGGGCGCCGGCGCGGCGCTTATCGTGCCACAGATCCTCGCCACGCTGCACGTTACGCTAAAAGGAACGGCGCATGCCCGCGCCATTAGTCTGTACGGCGGCATTGGCGGCATTTCGTTTATCGTCGGGCAGATGTTCGGCGGCTGGCTGGTGTCGGCGGATATCGCCGGGATGGGCTGGCGTAACGCCTTCTTTATCAACGTGCCCATTGGCCTGCTGGTGCTGGCGTTCAGCCGCCGTTACGTGCCGGAAACCCACCGTGATGAACACTCCACCATCGACTGGCAGGGCACCTTTAGCCTTGGGCTTATTCTCTGCTGCCTGCTGTTCCCGATGGCTCTGGGGCCGGAGCTGCACTGGCCGTGGTCGATGCGCCTGATGCTGCTGGCGATTATCCCCCTGCTGTTCTGGATGCGCGCCACCGCGCTGCGCAAAGAACAACGCGGCGAGCATCCGCTGCTGCCGCCACGCCTATTGCAGCTGGCCAGCATTCGCTTCGGTATGGTGATTGCACTGCTGTTCTTCAGCGCCTGGTCCGGGTTTATGTTCTGTATGGCGCTGACCATGCAGTCTGGCCTCGGCATGGCACCGTGGCAGTCGGGCAACAGCTTTATCGCCCTTGGCGTGGCTTATTTCCTGTCGGCGATGTACGCACCGAAGCTGATTGCGCGCCACAGCATGGGACGCATTCTGGTGGCCGGTCTGGTGGTGCAGATTAGCGGCCTGCTGCTGCTGATGGAGACCTTCCACCACTACGGCCAGGCGACCACCACGCTGACGCTGGTACCCGCCACGGCGCTGATTGGCTACGGTCAGGCGCTGATTGTGAACTGCTTCTATCGGGTGGGAATGCGCGATATTACCGCTAACGATGCGGGCGCGGGCAGCGCGCTGCTAAGTACGCTGCAGCAGGCCACGCTGGGGCTGGGCCCGGCGGTATTTGGCTCGCTGCTGCTGATGCTGATGCGTAACCATCACGGTAGCTATCCGCAGGCGATGATCGGCTTTCTCGGCGTAGAGGCGGTGATGATGCTGCTGCTGGCGGTCATTGCCATTGGCCTGCGCCATCATTTAAACCGTAGCCCGACGATGGCAACTTCCTGATTATTAAGTTCCTGTATACCTGTTTGCATATTATAGCCAGCCTGGTCATTATTAAAGGCTGGCTATATAGGAGACGTTATGCAGGAACTCATTTCCCAGATAGAAGAGATGGGCATTGAAATAAACCATACCAATTCGCTGGTGATCATCTTTGGTATTATTTTTCTCACTGCCATCATTGTTCATCTGATTTTACACCGTCTGGTGCTGCGCACCTTCGAAAAGCGGGCGCAGGCCAGCAGCCATTTATGGCTGCAAATCATCACGCAGAATAAGCTGTTTCACCGACTGGCGTTTACGTTACAGGGGATCATTGTTAACGTGCAGGCCGTGCTGTGGCTGCAAAAAGGCAGTGAAGCGGCGGAAATATTAACCACGGTGGCGCAACTGTGGGTAATGCTATATGCCCTGCTGTCGTTCTTCTCACTGCTGGACGTTATTTTTAATCTGTCGCAAAAGCTCTCCTTCTCCTCTCAGCTTCCGCTTAAAGGCATATTCCAGGGCGTGAAACTGGTGAGTGCGATTCTGATTGGCATCCTGATGATCTCCCTGCTGCTGGGGCAGTCACCGGCGATTCTGATAAGCGGTCTGGGGGCCATGGCGGCGGTGCTGATGCTGGTCTTTAAAGACCCGATCCTCGGTCTGGTGGCCGGTATTCAGCTGTCGGCGAACGATATGCTGAAGCTCGGCGACTGGCTGGAGATGCCGAAATACGGCGCCGATGGTGCGGTCACCGATATTGGCTTAACCACGGTTAAAGTGCGTAACTGGGATAACACCATTACCACGATTCCCACCTGGTCGCTGGTCTCTGATTCATTTAAAAACTGGAGCGGCATGTCGGCTTCCGGTGGGCGTCGAATTAAACGCAGCCTGAACATTGATACCACCAGCGTCCATTTCCTCGATGAGCAAGAGCAGCAGCGCTTAATTCAGGCGCGACTGTTAAAACCGTATATGGACTCTCGTTACCAGGAAATTAGCCTGTGGAATCAGGAGTACGGCAGCGATGATTCGGTGCTTAACCTGCGTAAAATGACCAATATCGGCACCTTCCGCGCCTATCTCAACGAATATCTTCGTAACCATCCGAAAATTCGCAAGGATATGACGCTGATGGTACGCCAACTGGCGCCGGATAATAACGGCCTGCCCATTGAGATATATGCGTTTACCAACACCGTTATCTGGGCAGAATATGAAAGTATTCAGGCTGATATCTTCGACCATATTTTCGCTGTGGTCGAAGAGTTTGGCCTGCGGATACATCAGTCGCCAACCGGTAATGATATTCGCGCCCTCGCGGGTGCTATCGGGCAGTAATCACGCCACCTCAGGCGTCTGAATCAGGGCGATAAACTTGTCAGCCAGCGGATTTTTCCGGCTGGCTGACCAGGCCACCGCCGTGGTGATCACCTCAATCGTCTGGTCGAGCGGCACCGTCACCACGTTGGCCGGTGACAGACGCTCCAGCGAATCCGGCACCAGCGCAATCCCCTGCCCACAACCGACAAAAGCAATCTGCGAAGAGACCGAACGGACGTGGTGGATAATCCGCGGTGAAAAGCCTTCGCTGCGACAAGCAGCGGTAATGCTGTCGAAATAGACCGGGCTCAGGTGACGAGAGAACATCACCCACTCTTCCTGCATCAAATCATGCAGCGCAATCCGAGGCTCGGCGGCCAGCCGATGCTGACGGGGCAGCGCCACTACCAGTTCAGCGCTGGACAGCGGCAACAGCGTAATGCCCTCGCCCATCTCCCCGGTGAGGCGCGCAAAAGCCAGATCGATCTCGCCGTTTTGCAGCGCCAGCACCGCTTCGGCGCTGTCGATCTCCTTAATGGAAATCACGATATCGGGGTAGCGCGCTTTCATCTTATCAATCAGCGGCGGCAGCACGTCGAGCATGGCGGTGCTGATGGCGCCAATGGTCAGCATGCCGGTATGCCCAGCCACCGCTTCGTTCACCGCCAGTTCCAGCCGCTCAACCTGCTCGGCAAAGCGTTTGACCGCCGGAAGAATAGCCAGCCCGACGGGCGTGAGCTGCACGTTACGCTTTGAACGGTCAAACAGCTGCACCTTCAACGACTGCTCCAGCACCTGAATCTGCTGGGTTAAGGGCGGCTGGGTCATGCCAAGCCGCTTCGCCGCGCGGCCAAAATGTTTCTCCTCCGCCACGGCGAGAAACAGCCACATATGGCGAATAATGCGAAAATTGATCATCTCTGCATGGCTCCTTTCAATGCCCACACCAAACGATATTAAAAATATATCAGATCATTACTTTAATACGATTTTACATATCAGAGAATCACGGCGACGATAGCCATCCCACGAATGAATAAGAAGAGTGACCATGCCCCACGAATTTCACCGCGCGCGCCTTTCGCTAACGGTACAAGCAACACCAATGCAGGTGGCCGCCATTCATCGCACCGGTAACCGTGAACCGATTGTGTTTCTCCACGGTTTCGGTTCAACCAAAGAAGACTATGCCGATATCGTGCGTCACGCCGCCTTCGACGGGCGACCGTTTCTCGCCTACGACGCCCCCGGCTGCGGGGAGACGCAATGCCCAAACCTGCAAAAAATTTCGATTCCGTTTTTAGTCGAGACGGCGCTGGCGCTGATTGACCAACTGGGCTTCCAGCGCTTCCACCTCGTCGGCCATTCCATGGGCGGCCTGACCGCGCTGATGCTGGCGCACGCCCACCCCGAGCGGGTGCTAAGTTTTGTCGATATCGAGGGCAATATCGCCCCGGAAGATTGCTTCCTGAGCCGCCAGGCGATTGATTATCCGGACGGTGACGATGAACAGTTCTTCGACGATTTTATCGTCCGTACTCATCACTCCCCGGCGTGGGCCAGCGCGCTGTATGCCGCCAGCCTCAAGCATAAGGTGCGAGCGGCAGCGGTCAGGCCCATTTTTACCTCGATGGTGGACTATTCCGACCACGGCGACCTGATGGCGAAGTTTTTGAACCTGCCGTTCCCAAAAATGTTTATGTACGGCGAGCAGAACAACACCCTGAGCTATCTGGCGGATATTGAACAGCGCGGCGTGACGCTTGCTGAAATTCCCCACTGCGGGCACTTCCCGATGTATTCCAACCCGGTAGTGATGTGGCAACGCATCAGCGAGCACCAGGAACAGGCACGGTGAAACTGCATCTCACTTCCCGGGTTGCCGGGTTTTCGCTGGCGATACTCGCGGCGTTCGGTTTTTCATTTAAGGCGATATTCGTCAAGCTGGCTTATGAGGTCGCACCGGTTGACCCGGTCACGCTGCTGATGCTGCGTATGTCGATGTCCCTGCCGCTGATTGCGCTCACCGCGCTGCCGGTGCTGCGTAAAATACCCACGCTGCATCGCCAGGATTACATCCTGCTGGTGGTGCTCGGGGTGGCGGGCTATTACGCTTCGGCGATGCTCGATTTTATGGGCCTGCAGTACATTACCGCCGGGCTGGAGCGGCTGATTCTCTTTACCTACCCGATGCTGACTATCTTGATTGGCGTCTTTTTTCTCGGCAAAACCTTTGAGAAGAAACTGCTGCTGGCGATGCTGCTCTCTTACGGCGGCATTCTGATTGCCTTTGTGCACGACCTCGGGCTCACCGCCGATAGCCATTCGGTACTGATTGGCGGTTCACTGGTGTTTGGCTGCGCTATCACCTACGCCATTTACAACGCCGGGGCGGAGGTGGCTATCGGGCGCATGGGGGCAATCCCGTTTTCAATGCTGGCGCTGTTGGTGTCAATTGCGGCAACCCAGGTGCACTTTTTTGCCACCCGCCCCGTTGCCGCACTCAATCTGCCGTGGCAGGTGTATGCCTATAGCGCAGGGATGGCGGTGTTTTCCACGGTGATGCCGATATTCTGGCTGTCGTCGGCTATTCACCGCATCGGCGCGGCAAAAGCGGTGCTGATTGGGTTAATTGGGCCGATTCTGACCATTCTGTTTAGCTGGTGGCTGCTGGACGAGCCGCTGTCGGTGGAGCAGTTACTGGGTACGGGGCTGGTGGTATGCGGGCTGCTGGTGGTTATCAGGCGGTAGGATAAACATTGCCAGATGGCGGCGAAACGCCATCCGGCAACGCTAATATCAGGCGCTGGCGCGGGGAATAAAACGCCACTCCAGCATCACCCGCTCTGGGGCAACGTCCGGGTTGTCGATTTTGTTGAGCAGCAGCGTGACCGCTTTGGCGCCAATCTCTCTTGATGGCTGCTGCACGGTGGTAAGCTGCGGCGAGACCATCTCCGCCAGCTCCGTGCCGTCGAAACCGACTACGGCGATATCTTCCGGTACGCGCAGCCCGGCCTGCTCGATGGCGCGAATAGCTCCCGCCGCCAGTGAGTCCGAGATAGCAAATACCGCATCCGGGCGCGGGTTCATCGCCAGCAGATTTTTCATCGCCGCCTTGCCCGCCGCCGCGCTGAGATCGTCGGCATACTCCACCGCCGCGAAATCGAGCCCCTGCTGTTGCCGCACGTCCTGATAGCCCTGCTCGCGCAGGCGGGCGTATTTATAGCTTAAATCATGGTTAATCAGGGCAATACGTTGATGCCCCTGCGCCGCCAGATAGCCTACCGCGTGCTGAGCCGCATCAACGTCGTTAATACCCACGCAAGAAACGTCCCCCGCATCGGCATATTCGGCACACTGCACCCACGGCGCGTCGCCAATCACCGTGGTCAATTCCGGCAGTCGGGCAAAGGCATCCATGGTGATAATGCCGTCCACCATCTTGCCGGTCAGCAGACGCAGGCCAGACTTCGAACGTTCGATATCAGAACCGGAATTACACAGCAGAATGCGATAGCCGTTTTTCTCCGCTTCCTCTTCAATGCCCTTTACCACTTCCGCACAGAACGGGTTGGCGATGTTTGACACCATCACCAGGATCATTGAGCTACGCGCCGTGCGCAGCTGGCGCGCCAGCAGGTTCGGTTGATAGTTACTCTCTTTGATAGCCTGAAGCACCCGCTCGCGGTTCTTTGCTTTCACCGTTTCGCTGTTGTTCAACACCCGCGATACGGTGGCTACCGACACGCCCGCCAGCTGGGCGATTTTCTGAATTGACATGCTATGCCGTTCCCTGCAATTAACGCTTTGCGTGCAGGCTACCATAAAAACGGGCCCGGCGTACCGGGCGCACGGTTATTGTTCGACGCTGACCCAGCGCCGCTGCTGATGGCTTTTCACAATTGCGTCAATAAGATACATCACGTTCGCCCCCTCGCTAAATGAGGCAAAGCGGCGCTCATGCTCCTGCGGCATCCTCCCTGCACGCACCGCCTGGTAGAAATTGAGCATCATGTTTTTAAACGCGTCCGGCCAGCCTTCGTTGTGCCCACCGGGGAAGTGGGCCTGCCCGGCGACGTCGCGGTTCAACAGGCTGGGGTCGTCGCTCAGCAGCTGGTTGGGCTGGCTACGATGGCCAATCCACAGCTGCTGCGGCGTTTCCTGATCCCAGGCCAGTGAACAGGCGCTGGCGTTGATATCAAAGTGGAGGCGGTTTTTACGCCCGGCGCTCACCTGCGAGACGCTAAAACAGCCTTTGCTGCCGTCATCAAAGCGGAACAGCACCGAACCGGCATCTTCAGTGGTTACCGGCACGTCCTGGTATCCGGTAGCATTTTGCTGTTCGCTGAAGGTTGCCTGCGCCCCAATGCTGGCCTTGCGCGTCGGCCAGACGATAGCGAGGTCGGCCATCACTTCAACGATGCGCCGCCCGGTGACAAACTGCACCGTGTCGCACCAGTGCGAGCCTATATCGGCCACCGCCCTGGAAACCCCGCCCTGCTGCGCGTCCACGCGCCAGTTGAAGTCGTTTTCCAGCAGCATCCAGTCCTGATGGTAGCCGCCGTAGGCGGAAAAAAGTCGACCAGCGCTACCGTCACGCATCATGCTCGCCGCCTGCTGCACCATGGCAAACTGGCGATAGACGAAGCTCACGCCGTGCACCACGCCCGCTGCTTGCGCCATCTTAACCAGCTCGCGCGCCTCATCGGAGGTCATACATAACGGCTTTTCAGAGAAAACATGTTTCCCCGCCCGCAGGATCTTCCGATTCACCTCGGCATGTAAAAAGTTCGGAGTGCAATTATGCACCACCTGTAGCCCAGGGTGCGCCAAAAGCGCATCAACGTCGCCATAAGCGTGCGGAATATTAAGCTGCCGCGCCTTCTCCTGCGCCTGCTCCAGCGAAGCGTCGCACAGCGCTACCACCTCAACAAACCCCAGGCGGCGCAGCGCTTCAATATGCGCCGGGCCAATAAAACCTGAGCCTACAATACCTACCTGAATCATCCGCGTACCTCGCTGCCCGCGGCAAAGTCATCAAAGGCCCGTGCGGATACGGGAATGATATGCCGTTTGATAAATTCGCTGCCTTCGCGCGCGCCGGTCTGCGCGTCCTTCAGGCAGCACTCCCACTCCATCACCGCCCAGCCGTCAAAATCGTACTGGCTGAGTTTGCTGAAAATCTTTTTAAAATCGATATCGCCGTCGCCGAGCGAGCGAAAACGCCCGGCGCGATCCAGCCAGTTCTGATAACCGCCGTAGACGCCGCTGCGCCCGTTGCGCTCGAACTCCGCGTCCTTGACGTGGAACGCCCGAATGCGCGAATGGTAGATATCGAGATACGCCAGGTAGTCGATATTCTGTAGGTGCAAATGGCTCGGGTCGTAGAGCATGTGGCAGCGCGGATGGTTATCTACCTTCGCCAGGAAACGCTCGAAGGTCACGCCGTCGTGCAGGTCCTCACCGGGGTGAATTTCGTAGCACAAATCGACGCCGTGCTCGTCAAAACAGTCCAGAATAGGCCGCCAGCGGTTAGCCAGTTCGTTAAACGCTTCGTCCAGCAGCAGCGCGTTATGCGGCGGCCACGGGTAGAAGTAAGGCCACGCCAGCGCCCCGGAGAAAGTGGCATGCGCCTTCAATCCTAGACGCGCCGACGCACGTGCCGCATTTTTCACGCTCTCAACCGCCCACTGCTGACGCGCCGCCGGGTTGCCGCGTAACGCCGCGGGGGCAAAGGCATCAAACGCGCTGTCGTAGGCCGAATTTACGGCTACCAGCTGGCCTTCAAGGTGCGTAGAAAGTTCGCTAATAACCAGCCCGTGCTCGGCAAGCCTTCCGGTAATCTCATCACAGTAGGTCTGGCTGGTCGCCGCCTGCTGCAGATCGAAAATCCCCGGGTGGTTGCACGGCAGCTGTAGCGCCTTAAACCCCAGCCCTGCGGCCCACTCTGCTAGCCCATCGAGCGTATTAAACGGCGGCTCTGCGCCAATAAACTGCGCCAGAAAAATGCCCGGTCCCTTGATGGTTTTCATACCCCCTCCTTTCAAAAAATTACGCCTGTGCTTTCTCGTCATATTTGAACGAGACAAGGAAAATCAGTGCAATAACCACTGCGGCCACCGCCGGGATCCACCAGAAGTTTACCCAGGCTGCCGGAATGGTTTGCCCGGCAACCAGATGGTTGTAGAGCGAGCCAGAAATCTGCGAGCCCAGCAGCATACCGATGCCGTAAGTGAACATCACCACCATGCTCTGCGCCTGCCCTTTCACCTTTTCGCCCGCCACGCGGTCGGTGTAAATAAAGCCCACCACGAAGAAGAAGTCATAGCAGACACCATGCAGCAGGATGCCGAGATACAGCAGGAAGCGCGTCTCTTCGTTGATGCCCAGCGCAAAGAACATATAGCGCACAAACCACGCCAGCATGCCGATGAGCAGCATGTACTTCACGCCCAGGCGGCGGAACAGCAGCGGAATAATCAGCATGAAGAAGATTTCCGACATCTGGCCGAAGGACATCGCAGTACTGACATCCGCCACGCCCGCGTCCGCCAGGAACGAGGCGGTGTAGGCGTAGTAGGTGCCGAGCGGTACGGAAATCAGCGTGGCGCAGACGGCGAACACCAGGAAGTGACGGGTTTTCAGTAATGCAAAGGCGTCGGCACAGAACAGGTCGCGCAGCTTAAGCGGCTGCCCTTTCGCCGGTGCCGGCGTGTGCGGCAGCGTCAGGCTATAAACCGCCAGCACCACCGAGCACAGCGCTGCCAGCGTGAAGATACCGGTAGTGTCGGAGATGCCGGTCACGCCGATAAAGATCCCGGCGACAATCCAGCCGATAGTGCCGAACACGCGCACCACCGGGAAGGTTTTATCGATATTACTCAGGCTGTGGAACGCAATGTTGTTGGTCAGCGCCAGCGTTGGCATGTAGCACAACGTGTAACCGAACAGCAGCGCAATCAGCAGCGCGCCGTTTTCCGCTACCAGCGCCTGCGGCACAAACCACAGAATCGCCGCGCCGAGCAGGTGCATCACCGCCATCACCTTCTGCGACGGGAAGAAGCGGTCAACCAGCATCCCGAGGACGAACGGCGACAGGATCGAGGCAATCGGCCCCGCCGAGAAAGCATCGCCAATCAGCAGCGACATGTTGTACTGGGTCATCACCAGGCCAAGCGTCACCGACCAGCTTCCCCAGATAAAAAACTGCATAAACATCATTAACGACAGGCGCGGGACTAACAGCCGGTGCTGTACGCCGCTTTGTTCACGACTTTCCGTTGTAGACACCATGTTTTTACCCTCAAAAGTAATCGATTACAAAACTGACTCAGGAGAAAAGTAATCGATTACAAAAAGAAGATCCCGTCTGCCGTTGTCAATTTGGGAGAAGCGTCACGATTAAAAAACAGGCGGCTGTCGGAAGGGAATCGCTGGGGATAGGAACACGACGGAAATGGGCGGTGCATTCCCGGGGTCGCATGCGCTCGCCCGGGCTACGTGAGATAAGCAGCCCGGGCGGGAAAACTTACGCTTCGCGGCGCAAGGTTTTGAAGGCAACGAACAGGAACAGCACCCACACCGGCAGCAGGATCGCCGACAGGCGCATGCCGTCCATGGTGCACATCAGCACGAGGATCATCAGCAGGAAGGCGATACATACGTAGTTGCTGGCCGGCGCCCACAGCGCTTTGAACTTCGCTTCGCGGCCTTTACGGCGCATGGCGGCACGGAACTTGAGGTGCGCCATACAGATCATTATCCAGTTCAGCAGCAGCGTTGCCACCACCAGCGCCATCAGCAGGCCAAAGGCTTTTTGCGGCAGCAGATAGTTGACCAGCACCACCAGCGAGGTGATAGCCCCGGAGAGCAGCAGTGAGTTCACCGGTACGCCGCGCTTGCTCACTTTGGTCAGGAAGCGCGGAGCATTTCCCTGCACGGAGAGGCCAAACAGCATGCGGCTGTTGGAATAAACGCCGCTGTTGTAGACCGACAGCGAGGCCACCAGAATGACGAAGTTCAGCGCTGATGCCACCACATTACTGTCAAGATTGTGGAAGATCATCACAAACGGGCTGCTGTCAGACTGAATGCCCTGCCACGGGTAGAGCGCCAGCAGCACAATCAGCGAGCCGATATAGAACAGCAAAATACGGTACACCACCTGGTTAACCGCTTTCGGGATCGTAGTCTCCGGGCTGCGCGCTTCCGCCGCCGTAATACCGATAAGCTCCAGCCCGCCGAAGGAGAACATGATCACCGCCAGCGACAGAATCAGCCCTTTCCAGCCGGTGGCGAGGAAGCCGCCGTCGCGCCAGAGGTTGCTGATACTGGCATGCTCACCGCCGTTGCCGGTCGTCAGCATCCAGATACCGAAGCCAATCATGCCGATAATCGCCAGCACTTTAATTAGCGCAAACCAGAACTCGGTTTCGCCATACAGGCGCACGTTGACCAGGTTCACGGCGTTAATCAGCACAAAGAAACCCGCCGCCCAGATCCAGGTAGGGACGTGCGGCAGCCAATATTGCATATAGATCCCGGCGGCGGTCAGTTCAGCCATGCCCACCAGCACGAACATAACCCAGTAGTTCCAGCCAGAGAGAAATCCGGCGAACGGCCCCCAGTATTTATAAGCAAAATGGGCAAATGACCCGGATACCGGCTCTTCCACCACCATCTCGCCAAGCTGGCGCATGATCAGAAAAGCGATAACGCCAGCGATAGCGTAGCCCAGCACGACCGCCGGGCCTGCCATTTGGATGGCCGGGCCAATGCCGAGGAACAGGCCGGTGCCGATAGCGCCCCCGAGGGCGATTAATTGAATATGGCGGTTCTGTAATCCGCGGTGAAGCGTCGGGCTATTATCCGACGAGGCATCCGGTTGATTCTGGCTGGATGCTGATGACGCGTTTTTCACGTCTATCCCCTTAGCATTTTTATGAAGGGGCACCTTTTAACACTTAGCGCCGCTTGCCGCAAGGCCATCAGCACCGGCTCCCCAGATGTAAAAAGCCCCGAAACGCACGCGCTTTCGGGGCAATAACCCTATTTTAGCAATGACTTAGAAGTCGTAGCTGACCGAGACTTTTAAGGTGCGCGGCTCGCCCTGGTAGATATAGACGCCGGTGTCATCAGCGCCAGACCAGTAGTTCTGGTTGGTCACGTTGGTTACGCCCACGCGCCACACCAGATCGTTCTGCTCCTGATTCAGGCGCATGCGGTAGCGCATTCCCAGATCCAGCGTCGTGTAGCTATCGAGCTTTTTGGTGTTGGCGGTATCAGCATACTGAGATCCAGTGTGGTTCACCCGCGCGGTGGCCGTGAGTCCATCAATCGGTTTGATGTCATATTCTGCCCCCAGCACCGCGTAGAAGCGGGATACGCCAATCGCATCGTTCCCATCATTAGTGCCGCCTGCGGTTTTGGTCAATTCAGGATCAATCCACAGCGTGCTGCCGGTCAGGCGCAGTCCGAGCACCGGCTCACCAAAGACGTTCAACTCCACGCCGCGGTTACGCTGCTCGCCGTCCATCCGGTAGTACTTATCGCTATCCAGCACGCCAGAAGGCTTGGTTATCTGGAACAGCGACAGCGAGCCACCTACGCGTTGGTAGTCAATTTTTATGCCCACTTCGTCCTGCTTAGAGTGGGCAATACCAATGCTCTGGCCGTAGTTTTTCGCCGTTATCGGCGCATTGTTTGCAGGCTGCAGCGCTTCGGTATGGTTAGCGTACAGCGAGAGCGTCTCCCACGGTTTGTACACCAGGCCAAACGTTGGCATCCAACGGCTTTCGGTAAAGCTTGACGTGGTGGTTTCAAGACCGGTCTGGTTATCGTAGTTACGGATCACCACCTTCTGGTGGCGCGCGGCAGCGGTAAACAGCAGGCTGTCGTCGAAGAAGCCCAGCGTATCGCTGAGCAGCCAGCCCTGGGTACGGTTGCGCGCAGTGGTCAGCGGATCGTCATAGTGGCCGCCTTTTGGATTCGGCTTGTAATCCGGCATGTCCACGTCATGGCTATTGTAGATATTGATAGTCGGGTTTTTGGTACTGTCTGACATACGCCAGGCCGTCGCATCGCGACGTATCTGCGCCGAGTAGCCCACGTTTACTTTATGGGAGACTACGCCGGTATTGAAGTTCCCGCGGATACCGCCCATACCGCTAAAGCTGTCGATAATGCGGTTGGTATCCAGACGACCAACGGTGGCATTGCCATTAACGTTGGTCAGCTTCGGCGCGGCGTAGGTGCCGATTTCATGCGCGTGCTGCGCACCCAGCCCGGCGTAGGTTGTCCAGTTATCGGTCAGGTCATACTCGGTTTTAACCATGCCGAATTCGTTTTCGATGTCGCTATAGCCCCACTTCTGCGCGTAGCTTTTGGTGGCGTCCGGCACCGCTGGAATTTCGGCAATATTGGCGACGCCCACGCCCATCTCACCGCCGTGGAAGGTCTTTTTCTGATAGCCAAAATCCAGCGAGGAGCGCAGGCGGTCACCGCGATAGTCGAGGCCCAGCGACGCCAGGGTGGTGCGACGCTTGTCGTTGTCGATACGCCCTTCCCCTTCGCGGTGCAACACGTTCACGCGCGCGCCAAACTGGTTGTCATCGCCGAAACGACGCCCAACATCCAGCGAGCCGCCCACCTGGGAGTCAGAGGTGTAGTCCACGCCGACGCGCGTGGTTGGGATATCTTCAGCGCGTTTAGGCTCAAGGTTAATCATCCCACCCACGCCGGAGCTTGCCGCGCCGTTAACCAGCGCGTTCGCCCCTTTAAAGACTTCGATGCGCTCCAGCATCTGGGTGTCCATCACCTGACGCGGCACCACGCCGGAAAGACCGCCCATGGTCATATCATCGCCATCGAGCTTAAAACCACGAATACGGTAGGTTTCCGCAAAGTTACCGTAGCCCTGCACCGCCTGAACGCCCGCGTCGTTTTTGACCACGTCAGCAATGGTTTTAGCCTGTTGATCCTGCACCAGCTTCGAGGTGTAGCCGATAACGTTGAACGGCACGTCCATCGCCTTCTGCTCACCGAGCATGCCCAGGCGACCACCGTGGGCAATTTGTCCATCAAGGTAAGCGGGCACCAGATCTTCACCACCGGCTTTGAAATCGCTGCCGTCAACGCCCTGAACCACCATCGTTTCAGGCTGATTTTTCCCGGTTGTGGCATCTTCAGAGGTTGCGGCATAGGCCGCAGGCAGCACGGTGCTTATCGCCAGTGCCAGCACGGAGAGTTTTGTTTTCATGAGAGCATCCCTTGGTATCGAATAAAAAATCCATTGTCGGTCCCAACGGGTTTCTCGCTTCTCACGCCCCAGAATCACCCTGTGAAATGCTCTCACCGATTACTGAGCCAGCCGGATAACAACAATGAATAAAAATGAGATCGAGAACTATACTCATTATCAAGATGTGATCAAGTATCAATCAGTAGTAGCAACGGGGAATAACCACAAAAATTTCATGCTGTTGTTATCGGGCCAGCGCACAAAACAATATGCCGCCACCGTGTGGCTTCATGCATAATTATTCCATCGCCCTCAGAGGACTCTTCCGTGCTGCTCAAAATTATCCTGGCTATGATCGCCTTTGCCGCCAACTCTCTGCTTTGTCGACTGGCGTTAAAGGGGCTGCATATGGATGCGGTATCGTTTAGCAGCATGCGCCTGCTGAGCGGAGCAATAGCGCTTTTTCTGCTGCTGCAGCTACCGGGGCTTCGTCGCAAGCCGGAGTTTAACTGGCTTAATGCCGCGCTGCTGGCAACCTATGTATTTGCCTTCTCACTGGCCTATCTGTCGTTAACCACCGCCGCCGGGGCGCTGCTGCTGTTCGGCACCGTACAGTGCGTGATGACCGGATGGGGGCTGATGCGCGGCGAGCGCCTGACCGCGCTGAAAAGTCTCGGTATGCTGGGGGCGATGGGTGGGCTGGCGCTGCTGCTGCTGCCCGGTGCGGGGCATCCTTCTGGCAGCGCATCACTGTTGATGATCCTGTCCGGCGCGGCGTGGGCCGTTTACTGCATTACCGGCAAGAGGGTACAGAATGCGGCAGCGGCCACCACCGGGAATTTCATTCTGGCGGTTCCGATGGCGCTGGCGGTGTTGCTGCTCAGTGGTTTTCACGTCCATGCGGATGCCGTGGGGCTGATGCTGGCAGTGCTCTCCGGGGCGCTGATGTCCGGCGGGGCCTATCTGCTCTGGTATTCGCTATTACCTCAGCTCAGCCCCACCACTGCCAGTACGCTGCAACTCAGCGTCCCCTGCCTGGCCGCACTGGGCGGGCTGATCTTTATGGGCGAAGCCATTGATATGCGCATGCTGTTGGCGATTGTTATCACCCTTTCCGGCATTGGTCTGGTCATTGCGGCGGACAGACGGCGGATTTAATCCGCGCGCCTACTCACCTCCCGCCACAGCGCAGACAGGCGGGTGAGCGTGTCATCAATTAACATCCGCTTTTCGCTACCCGGTCGCCAGATGGTCACCATAGTCTGGCTAATACCTTCATTACCCACCACCGTGGGAATCGCGGAAACATGTTTCCAGCGCGCCGCCTCAAAATGGGTCGGTAAAAATCCCCATCCGCACCCTGCCTCCATCAGGCTGCGCAGCATCTCAAGCTCGTTGGCCACAATGATATTGCCGGAGATTTGCAGCCGCCGCGCCATGGGTACATCGCTTGCAGAGTGCATCACCACCTGCGGCGTTAAAGAGAGATCAAGCAGTGAACAAGGGCGCACGACATCGACAAACAGCGACTCTGCGGCGTAAAAATCCATGTCGATAGCACCGAGCGCGCGCCACTCCATATCGCTGCCGACGCTGTGGTTGTTGGCCTGAAAGAAGCCCAGATCGGCCTGCCCGCTCGCCAGCGCTTTTTCACCTTCAGCGCGTGAGGTGCATCTTAGGCTCAGACGGATCCCCCGCTTCGCCATCTGGGTAATTAACGCCTGCAAAAAACGGCGCGGCGTAAAGGGATCGTAGGCAACGCCCAGCTCCTGCACCTCCGTTGATGGCACCTGACGGGCAAACTGTTCGAACGCCCTGGCCTGACGCATCAACAGGTGCGCCTGGCGATGAAGCTGTTCGCCTTCAGCCGTCAGTTGCAGCGCTCGCCCCTGACGGACAAACAGCGGGTAGCCAAGACCATCTTCCAGCAGATCGATAAGATCGCGAAGCGTAGTGCGATCTTTTTCCAGCTTCATCGCGGCCTTCATCAGGCTGCCGTGCTCTGCAACGGCGGTGAAGGCTTCAAGCTGAGAAAATGAGTAAGACAGTGACGGCACGCTGGCTCCTTTTGCAGTGCATGTGGGGGTTTTTCCCCCATTACGCGTTTTTTATTATAGTGCGGCGATTTTTATACTGCACCCATCCCGTCACCCCGCCGGGACAACGTGTCTATGGGTATAACTAAAATCGAGAATGCTATGAATAATAAACATAAATCCTTACCTGCAAAGTCCTGTCTGCTGGCAAGCCTGGTCGCTGGAGCACTTCTCTCTTCTCCCGCCATGGCGGCCTGTGAAGGCACGGAGCTCACCGCCTGCCCGGCCCCTTTTGATACCACCCTGCCCGATACCAAAACCATGCTGACCTGGGATCAGGCCGAGCGCGTTATCGGTTTTCGTAACGACTACCGCAACTATCAAGGCGATGTTTTCCATCACGGGAAATCCGTGCCGTTAGTGACGGCGGAAAAACCGCTGACGCAGGCGAGCTATCAGATCAACGGCAAACAGTGGACGCTTCAGGACTACCTTAAACGCCAGAACGTCAGCGGCATGCTGGTACTAAAAGACGGTAAAATTGCCTGGAAATACCTGGGGGCAGGCAACACCGACACCACGCTCTGGACCTCCCGGTCGGTAGGGAAATCGGTGGTGTCTACGCTGGTAGGCGTGGCGTTAAAAGAGGGAAAAATCCACTCGATGGACGATCTGGTTACGCAGTATGAACCCGATCTGAAGGGCACCGCCTGGGACGGCGTGACGCTAAAACAGCTGATTCAGCACACCTCCGGCGTGGCATGGAATGAAGATTACGCGAATCCGCAGTCTGATTTCGCCAGGCTCACGCAGTGTGAAGCACACTCGGGTACCTATGACTGCGTCCGCACGCTGGTCTCAGGCCTGAAACGCGCCCATCCGGCGGGTGAAGTCTGGTCTTACTCCTCCGGCGGCGCCTGGCTGCTGGGCGACGTGCTGGAGCGCGCGACGGGCATGACGCTTGCTGCCTACATTGAGCAAAGCATCTGGCAGCCGTACGGCATGGCGAGCGATGGCGTGTGGCACGCCTACAGCAAAAACCAACATGATGTTGGCGCACACGGCTTTAATGCCACCCTGGAAGATTGGGGCCGCTTCGGCGAGTTCGTGCTAAACAACGGCCGCCTGCCGAACGGCAAGCAGATTCTGCCGGAGAACTGGGTTACTCAGTCGGCCGACTGGAACAAGGCGAAAAATTCTGTCTCCGTGGCGCATCCGCAGGGGCTTTATGGTTATCAGTGGTGGAATAACGAAGTGCCTGCCAACGCCAAAAACGTGGTGCCAGCGCCGCAGGATTCGCTGAAAGGATCCATGTGGGCGCTGGGGATTTATGGCCAGATGATCATGGTCAACCGCGCGGAAAATCTGGTGATCGTCCAGTGGTCAACCTGGCCGCAGGCAGAACCGTCGTTCAACGCCCAGCCGCTGGAAGCCTCGCTGATGTTCAGCGCAATTGCAAAAGCATTGCATTAATCATCCGCGATACAGGGCAGTAGCCCAGCAGATGACCACGCCAGAGCCGGACTTTACGCTCTGGCGTTTTCAGGTCAGGCCTTCGGCTCTACCGCGATAAACATATCGATATCCCAGTAGCCCTCTTCCGCCCCGTTATTGTGGTAAATCTCAAAGCAGGGCTTTGGTGCCCACTGATGGGTTTCGTCCTTCATGACGCTATCAAAGAACTGATACCAGGGCGTGGCGAAGTCGTGGTTGATAACGCGAGCCTGCGCGACGGCATACAGCCCGCCCGCCACTTCCGCCAGCATCACCCCTTCGCTGTTGGCAGGGATAACGAAATCATCGGCCACCGACACCACGGTATCACAGCGCAGCTTCTCGGCAGGCACTTCATCCGGGTTGTCGTAATAGACGGCAAGCCACTCCTGAGCAGGGATTTGCTGACCATCCACCCACATCATCAGCTGCTCAAAACCCTGTTTGACCGTCTGCTCCCATGGGCCAACCATATGAAAACCGGCAATTTTACGTTGCTTAACCTGCTTAATCTCGTAGTCCATGCTGCCTCCGTTAACATACTGTAATTTCATACAGTATAATTGACGTATTTTGGTTTCGACAAACGAACAGTGAACATTATGTGAGCAGATTCGCACTCTTGCCAGGGGAAGAATGTAGGGGAGGATTTCAGGAAAATGGTGCCCTGCAGGATTCGATATAAACAGGTAACACACTGTTTTAAAT
This sequence comes from Kluyvera sichuanensis, assembly GCF_040930405.1. Taxonomy (NCBI): domain Bacteria; kingdom Pseudomonadati; phylum Pseudomonadota; class Gammaproteobacteria; order Enterobacterales; family Enterobacteriaceae; genus Kluyvera; species Kluyvera sichuanensis. Next base: position 5,049,618 of record NZ_CP162271.1, on the reverse strand, counting down.
TGATAATCAACCATTCAATTTCACAACGTGCCCCCTTTAATGCCCCCAAATGTTTTTATCACCACTTTTTTGATGAGTTTTTCACGCAGATTTGTTCCGGGTTATCGCAATGCCGGCGCATTCCCCAGTTTCCTAGGTTTCTGGCGTAAGCACTTTTTCTATTACGCCAGTTTCCTAGGTTTATGGGGAAGAGAACGTCTCGCTTTCTCCAGAAACTAAAGAAACTGGCGTAATAATAGAGATTCTGCGTTTTGGCATCACATCGAATTCGGGAAACTCGCAACGACCTTGAATAAAATCCATGATCAACACAATGCCAGTGAAACCCGGTTATCCGTCCGAGCGTTTTGTTCGTGGTATTGCGGGCTTCTGGCGCTCAACCCAGTTATCGACCTCATGGCGGTTGTAGAGGATAGGGGAGTTTTCCTTAGGCTGGCAATCACCGGAGTAATGCCGATACTCGCGCCCTTCCATCCAGGACTTCTCCCGGGCAGATTTGATGGCATGTTTAGTTAGCCCCGTGATTGCCATCAATAGCTCTTCGGATACCCATTTATTGGGAACTAGTTGGATAATGCTCTTCTCTGACACACAGACACCATTAAGTTTGACTCATCATGCCAGTGAGCATACCGAAGGCGCTATTTTTTAACGTGAACAGGCCCAAGCTATGGAAACTCTTCCATGTGTACTTAAAAAGCGTTAGTTCAGTTGGTTCAGTCGGTTCGATTTGTAAAGACTGTTGTTTTTAAATGAATTATTCACAAAAAGTGAACCAACACGTCCAGTATTTGAACCAACATAAAGAGGCCGTGAACCAACACGACGCTTAAAAACTGCTATTCAGAGAGAATGGTTAGGGTGGAATCCACCAGCATGGTACTTGCCTGGTGCTGATATGGTGCCGATCATCTCACACGACGCGGCGATGGTTTATTCCATTGGTAAGCAGGGCCGGTCATCATTTCGCGGTACCGCCTGGATAAGGCCGTACCCTCTGCCAAATGTCGCTTCAACTCTCGCAGCTCCAGCGGTTCGAGCTGGTGGCCGTCATGTTCAAGCTTAGCAATGGTCAGCAACTCTATTTCACGTGGCGTCATGGATTATCTCCCTGCTGGTGGTACGCAGCATTATAATGCCCGCCAGGAGATACTTCACTGGCTGGCGCGGTTATACCTGCGTATCCCCCTAAACTCCTGCCTTGCGGTATACACGACTGGTGATCCGCTCCACAACGGGAGAGAACGCTTTCCAATAGGCAGCCTCAGCCTGTACTAGCCGGGCGAGACGTTTATTAAAAATCTCCCAGCGCATTCCTTTAGGCTTCGGGAATAGATGTGAGTGATTTGCCAAGTTACGAGTCAGTTCGGTATTTCCCCAAATTGCGTAACGCTGGCGGCGAATATCCCTGCGCATTCGGGTTAATTGATCCTCACTCTGGCTGGCATAGTGAAGCTTCCAGCATTTCCTGCAGGCGATGTCTTTCTTTCCGATATACAGCTTGGCCGCCCTGGTGCCGCAGTGAGGGCAAACGTACCATTGCCGCACTCCGTAGCCCGCCTGCGTGGTGGTGATACCGATAGCACGCGTTACGCCGTTGATGGTTACCGCATACCCACCAGCCTGCAGGAAGGTATAGAGGGTTCCAGACTCGGTCTGAGTATAAAGCTGTGTGCCGGGTGCGGCGCTCTCCAAGCGGCGGCGCATATTTGCCAGAAATGGCAGACCTATGCGGGGCAAATCCTCCGTGTAGTTGCGCGTTCTGCTTCTCACTGATTAACACTCCTGCGCGCTGCTGTGAAAAATTGAATACGAAATAATATGCGTATTTTACTGGATACCAGTGTGGAAACCTCGATCCAATTACAGGGCTTGTCGTCCTTTTTATGGACTCCGAAAACCCCTCTTCCTTTGCTCTATGATGTCCGAAAATTCCAATATAAGGTGATGTCAGATAAATCTTCCCAACGTTCCTCTTGTGTTGTGATGGTGGAAAAATCTTCGTTACGTATTGATGTTCGAAAAACCTTGCTCCGTTTCCTCTAACGTAACTACGTTAGAAAAATATTCCACCCATACAATGATATCTAAAAAATCTTTCTTCCCATTATCCTGCCTCGTACTTGTCGCGAAATTCCATACAGCGGGTCTCTCCGCCATTCTGCGACCTCAGCGGTGTACGATTAATCTTTAATCGACTGACTTATCAGCCGGTCAACCGCGCGCGCGCGTACTGTTGCATAAAGTCGCTTTCCCTCGCGTAGTGATCACCGATAAATCTTCCCACCTCGCGTAGTGACTCCGCTAAAACCTTCCCAGCTCGCATAGTGAGGTAATTAAAATCTTCGCGCGCGTACTGGTCACGAAACTCCCTCGCCTCGTGTAGTGATGTCGGAAAAACCTTCGCGCGCACAAAACTTCTTCCGCTCGCGTGGTGACCGTAAGAAAATCTTCACGTGCGCGCCCATGCGCGCGTACTTGTCTCGAAATCCCGTACAACAAGGCTTGAGTTGGTAAACACACTGGTGTGCGCTTGGAGCGTCACTGCTCATTGGAAGGCTTAGGGTAATCTTAGGGTGGGTGGGATATAGCTATCAGGGCCTGGGTAAAAAAAAGCCCGGCGAACCGGGCGAATTAATTAGTTAGGTGCTTTGGGGTCAACATTAAACGTGACATCACCTTCTGTGTTTTGTCCTGCATAGCTGGCGGCTATTCGAGCGAGTCCTTTGTAATCAGCAATTCCATCAGATTGCTGCGAAACAACAGAGCTGCCAACCTTCCATAGCATATTTACCTGTTTGTTGTTGGTGTACGCCTTTGCATCAAATGACTGAAGAATAACTCCCGCGCCATAAAACGTATCAGTTACAGTCGTGTTATAGGCACCGGTAATGCCATAAGTCGGGGTATAAACAGTTGTTGCCGTTCCAGTGGTATTAGCAGTTCCGTAGCCACCGCCATAACTATTAAACGTGGTGTTTGCGCTTCCGTATGTTGTTGCTGAGCTCACACCTGTTTGCCCATAAATCGGGACTGTAACATTGCGAGTATTTGAAACAGCGCCACTTCTCAAAAAGTTCAAGAGGATTGCCTGGTCCGCTAATTTTTCATCTTTAACTTGCGTATATCCCTGTCTCGATAGGCTATCAACCACTACCGCGGCTATTTGTGTGTATTCAATCTGTTTAGTGTTCCAGAGCTCTTGGCTCGCAGGGATAATTACGAATTTCTTACCTACAGATTGCCCAGAAGATAAGGCATTTACAGTTACCAGCGGTTTTTGTGCGCATCCAGCCAATAATGACAGAGCAAATAGCACTATGAGCTTTTTAAGCATGACGATCTCACCCAAGAATTGTGTGGTTGTAAATTTATCATCACTGTAAGCAAATGTAAGCAGCGCATTTATGATGTAGCAGCTAATTATGAGAGTTAGCTCAATATCACCATCGCGCATCACAAGCCCTCCCTAGCCTTTATGATGCCGATAGCCAGCAAAGATGATTACTCCTCGTCACCATTATCTTTCATGCCGCTTAGCGTAGCGACAATCCCGGCCCTTGTCAGTTGAGTGAATCCTTCAACCCCCACGGCATCCCGGATCGCTTTCATGGCAATCTTATTAGCAGCAAATCGTTTCTCAGCTGCGGCTATCGCTGCCGGTGATGCTCCCGCGTTTACTGCCTTTGTGGCTTCCTGAACCGCCTTCTCGATGGCATACCGGCCACTTCTCGTTACGCCAATTTTCGCTACTGTATTCCTCAGCGTACCACCAGCGATCATGCCGCCAATCGAGCCCAATACGCCACCACCAAAGCCACCTGCGATTGCGCCAGACTGCTGAATGCCATTCATAATTACGCTGACAATTTTGGGAAGACCGGTATCGAGCTTTTTGAGGGCCTCTGTCGTTCTGCCGGTGTGCTCTATATATCTTTGCGGTCTGGTACCGGCTTTAGCGAGCACGCCGTACTCCTTCATGATTTTCCCAAGTTCTGGCGCATGGCGACTGATGGCTTTTACATTCTGCGGAGTCATTATTTTGGCAAAAGACAGGAGGCCAGCACTTTCACCGACACCACCCTTTTCTCCCTGCGACGCAGCATGCTGAAGGATAGAGGCTATTGCTGGCTGGCGTTCTACTTCCGGCAGTGCGGCGATAAGGCGGTGAAATGCCCCGGGGCCGCTATCAGCAGAAGCCTTAAGCATATCGACACCTTTTCTTACCATGGAGTCTGATGCCAGATCCCGGCCAAAAACTGATTCGGCATTTTGTTTGGCGGTAATGTACCCCTTCGATAAATCGTTAGCTTTCTGCCACTCCGGTAGGAAATTGCCTTTTTCAGCCATAGCGCGCATATCATCAGTGATAGCTCGACGCATCTCCCCGGCTGTCCTGGCGGCATAGGCCTTACCGGCACGGATGTTCGCCTGTTCCGCATCGGCAAACTTCGCACGCCATGCTTTCATGCCGTCAAAGGTTATGCCGCCCCCCTGCCCGTTAGCTGCCTGAAACTGCTTCATTTCCGGGCTCAGCGGCACGCCAGCTGATTTCTCAGACTGAACAACAGCCATTCCATTACTCATCTTCATTCTGTCGCGTGGCATCGTACTGCGCAGATCTGCCCATGCCGTATTCTCGGCAGTTTTCATGTCGGCTAGGCTGGCGCTGATACGATCTTTAATCGCTGCGCTTTTTTCCGATGCGCTGCCAGACTCAGCACCTAAATCAGACAACTGTTTATTCAGCTTTGAGGAGATTTCATTAAAGGCTGCCAGGTGCGCATCCTGTACGCTCCCAGGGGTTGAAGCTAGAATACCCTCAGACTGAGCAATTCCGCGACTACCTGAGCGCATGCCTGGCGTTAGAGCATCGACATTAACACCAGTGCTTTCCGCAGCCCTCGCAATATCATCACTGACGTTTGATGCCTGAGAGGCGATATTTTCGCGACCGGCAGCAGAGCGTGCCGCTTTTGATACATCATTGGAGGTTTCCAGCCCATTTACTACTCCACCAGCGGGGCCTGCTGGGTTAGCATTCCCGCGCATTACATCACGCACCGCTCTGGTGGCCGTCTGTCCGCCCTTTATCAAAACACGAGCCCCCAACGAACCAGCCATGCCAATACCAGTCTCTTTTGCAAAGTCCTCTGGGCTAATCTGTCCGTTCTTTTGCGCGTTCACCAGTGTTCCCGGCAGGTTTTCCGACAACATGCCAGCCACCTGAGTGCCCGCACGTTCAGCGCGCGGAGCGTTAGCAACTGAAGCAGCGGCGGCGGCTGTCCTTTCAGCCCCCACTCCCGGGATGAGGTAGGGGGCCAGTTGTTCGCCAGCCTGCGCGTATGGGTCTGTAGGGCGATCCACGGGGCGATAGACTGGTGATAGTGGGTTGTATGTACCATCTCCCATGCCAAGCTTCTGCCCCGCCCATGCCCCTGCTGACTGGGCCGCATTGATTACGCCAACCCCGGCGTCCATTACATCAAACGGGATATTCGCTAGCCCTCTGGCTGCTTGCTCAGGCGCTGCTTTCAGGCCAGGAGAAAGATACTCCATGTCAGGGTTGAGGTTCGACTGGGCTACCTGCTGTTGCGGCTCCCCTGCTCCCTCACTGGCGATAAACTTGGCCCGCTTCTGTTCCCACGAACTGGCTGTTGGCAGCCCTGTCTCCTGATTTTTAAACTGCTGGCGCTTTGCATCCCAGGCAGAGGTATCACCTACCTGTGAAATTGCCTTATCGAGGTTTGAGTAATCAGGCTGTTGGGGGTGGTGGCGTTGACCTGCCTGCGCATACTGCAGAACTTCACTGTCATCAGGGATGATACCGGCATCGGCAAATTTACTGACGTAATCCGCTGTTTCTGCTGGTAGCGTGGCTTTGCCATTCCTGACCGCATTAACGCGCCCATTACCGGAATTGTATCCGGCCAGCGCCATACCGATATCCCCGAAGCGCTCCACCCCTTTGTTGAGGTGGTTTGCAGCTATGTCCATTTGCTTTTCAAAGGGCAGTGAGCGGGGGTCTGTCCCACGATAACCCGCATCACTCATTGCCGACGGCATCAGTTGAGCGTAACCTCTGGCACCTTTCGGTGACTCGGCATTCCCATTGCCACTGGATTCATTGCCCACTAACGTTTCCATCGTGCCGGATGGGAACCCGTATTTTTCATCAAGGTGCCGGGAATAGGCTGTCTGTCTTTCTGTCATCTGAGCCATCATTGCCCTCCCTTAAGCTTCGCCTGATAGTAACTTTCCGGCAGGTAGCCATGTGCGGTTACGTAATCCTTAACTAGTGAGGGATCCTGCAGCAGCATTTTTGTATCTGTTGCCTCATCCTGCGATTTGGTAACAGGAATGCCGAGGCCTGCGATCTGGCGCTTCTGCATACCGACAATAACGTTTTGGGCTTTGTTTAACTCACGCATGAACGCATCGTTGCTGGTGGCAGTTTTAATGCCGTTCTGAGCCTGCATTAGCGCCGCCCTCTCGCCTTCAGTTGGGTTGCCGCCAAAAGTACCTTTGAGGCTAGGCAGAATAACCTTGAGGTTATATTCATCGGCTTTAGCATTAAGCGAGCGCGTATCGTCAGCCCAGTTAGGGAGCCATCCGAGTGTGCCCCCCTGATTTCGGCTCACTGCGGTAGGGTGCTGACCGACAATTCCCGCCAGCTCATGACCAACCCCAAGCGCTGAGTTCAGGGAGTCGATATTGCCTGCTACGGTATTAATTTTGTCGTTCTGCTTCTCCATTTTCGCCTGCTGTACCTTTCCAAGTTCAGCATTGAGTTTGTCTCGCTCGATATCATTTTGAGCGCGTCCAAGCTTCGCTCTAAGAGCCATTTCCCGCATGCGCAGTTGATTATCGCTCTGGGCTTTGAACTGTTCGAGATCAAGACGACGTTCACCCTGGTCTGCATTAACCTTGGCGGTATAAGCTGAGGTGTCTGCGTTCTGCTGCGCAATACCCTGCCCCTGCTGCTTATCCTGAACGTTAAAGTAACTATTCGGATCAGAGTGAAGGTGAATCAGGTCAGTAATTCTGTCGAATCCCTGCGGGTCATTCTGCCAGGACTGATACACCTCCTCAGCAGGCAGGCCAAATCGCTGTAAGACAGGATTCGCCTGCATGATGGCTTTCTGCATGGCTGCAGGATCCCCGGTCTGCGAAGCAATCCGAAGGTTCATTGCTGCGTCAGCAGTTTGCCGGTTCTGCTCAGCGTCAATGAAGCCCATCTGTTTTTGTGAATCAGCCATAAACTGCGGGTACTGGGCCATTAACTGCTGGACTCCGGCACGATCATTGTTAGCTACCATGCTACCCAATTGCGTCTGATAATCCTTGAGTTGCTGGGCTGCCTGCGCCTGCTGATTAATCTCAGCAACGCCCCGCAATCCCTGAAGGGCCATCAGGCCCACATTAGGTTGTTGTTGATATTGCATAGGCTGAGGAACGTCAGCACCTGGAGCATTTGTATTTTGAGGGGCCAAGCTCTGAAGCCCACCAAGTTGCCATGTCGCCATTAGAATCCAAGCCCCCCAACAAGACCAATTAGACCTCCACCAACAGCCCCAGCGACATTACCAATACCAGGAACAATGGTACCAAGTTGTGCCCCTGCTAAAGCTCCTGAAGCAGCTCCACCGATGCCACGCGCGATGCTCGAAGGTTGCTGTGCTTGCCCAGCCCGAATAGACCCCAGCCCCTGCAGAAGTTGACCGGTATTATTGGCATAGTTCTGCCCTGCCGTTGCCTGCCCAGATGCCGCATTCATACCAACATTGAGCAGATTCCCATAATTTTGCATTTGACCGCCGAGCCAACTGTTAAAGAGCTGCGGGCCAATCGCACTTAGCTGGTTCGATGTTGCTGTTGAACCCAGCCCACCTGTTGCTTCTGCTGCCGCCAGATTCTGATAGCGAGCCTGATCAGCCTGGGTTTTGTATAACCCCGAACCGAAGAAGTCATTTGCAGCCTTGTTCTGTCCATCCAGGGTCATTAAACCCTGAAGCTGCTGAAGAGCCGGGATGCCAACCTCAGCATAAGGCTTGAGATTGTTCATCACCGTATTCCACTGGTCGCGCTGCAAATCTATTGCCTGCTGTTGTGCCTGAGCCTGCGCTTTTGATGCTCCACCATCACCGCCCTTTGCGTATACAGCACGGTTAAGATGCTTATTTGCTATCTGAGTAATTAACATTCACAGAATTCCTTATATTGCTGGCGTGTTAACTGGTACAGAGTTACGCCGATTGGTTTTCCACTGCTGATATACGCATCGTCCAGGTGACCGACACGTGTAGCACCAAGCAGGCGGATAATTGCCCTGCCATATTTTGTTGTGTCTGGAACCATGGTGATGCTGTTGGTGAATGGGGAGTTATCGAGAAGCCAGCGGCAGAAAAGGCGGTGACCATTAAGTGCGTATTCGCCGCGGAATCCCGACTCGTAAATCGCATGACACTCTACAACCGTATGCCAAAAATTCCGTACTTCATGGACGCCAGCCAGAAGCAAGCCTTCGAAAACCCCTAGGTAAAGGGCATCTGGCTTTATCTGATAATGAAGACCGGATTCAACAATATTCCCTGTATTTTGGGGATCGTTAAGAAAGGCCTGTAATCGTAGTGGGTCATCAATGATTTTCAATTCCATGCGTTACCGCCCGCCGCTACATGCAGCCCGCCAGCGCCTTATCCATGAGGCCTCGCGCGATTTCGTGAAGAGATGGCGCAACGCCAATCCCTGAATTTTTCCGCTGTTCGTCCTGAATTTTTTTGATGGCCTGCATCTGCTTTTCGCTGAGCAGAACCGGTTTAACTGAAACTGTCATATGACCTCCGCTACTGTATAACGATACAGCAATTATAGTTTCATAAAACGCAATGATCATCATTTTAGTTGCAATATATGAAATAAAATAAATCTAAAATCAACAATGAGAGGGTATTCTTGATAGGGGGTTGGATAGCTTTGCTGGTCAAGGCCTTCTGAGAGGTCAAGAAAACGTCTTATACCTGATAAAACACCAGGTGATAGCTTTTTAAAATCTGGTTTAATATCATTCCTATTGTGCCTTGTTGTTCATATATATCCCGGTTTGTGCAGACCTATCAAAACTGTGTTAGGCGCTAAATAGCACACACGTAGTTTACCTAATAGGTAAAGAGATGCTAAAGTGAGGTTAGTTTGGAGATTGGCTTCAAAGACAAAAAAATCAGAGAACTTTGCGAGAACCAAAAAAAAGCGCAAATGAAATTAGGTACTGATTGTGCGAAGAAACTTCGTGCAAGGCTCTCTGACCTAGAAGCGGCTGATACCGTTACTGATTTGACAGTAGGCCGACCTCATCCGCTAACTGGAGATAGAGAAGGCCAGTTCGCATTAGACTTGTCAGGCGGATTCAGACTGACCTTTTCTCCTGACCATGATCCTTGTCCTGAGCTCCCTGACGGGGGCATTGATTGGGCAAAGGTTACTATCATATGCATCGAATACATAGGTGATTACCATGACTGATCTGCGTGCTAAATTTGCGCCAGACTGGGTCTCCCCTCCTGGCGATACCATCATTGACATAATTGAAGACAAAGGCTGGACTCAGCAGGAGTTGGCTGAGCGTCTGGGCTATTCTGAAAAACATGTTAGCCAGTTGGTGAATGGTAAAGTGCCGCTAACCGATGATACAGCAGTTAAGCTGGCCAACGTACTTGGAAGCAGTGCTGGTTTCTGGATCTCCAGAGAGGCTAAGTTCCGTGAACATCAAGCCAGAATTGAGGAAGAAAAAAAATGTTCTGAGTGGGTTGATTGGTTATCTCACATCCCAGTTAAAGAACTCATGAGCAATGGAGCAATTAAGAAAACACGTCTTGATGAAAAGAACAAACCAAGCATTGTGAAAGAGTGTCTACGTTTTTTTGGTATTGCTACTCCAAATGAATGGAACAGCCATTATTTAGGGATGCAGGTTTCCTTTAGAAGGTCTAGAACTGAACAAAGCGATATTGGGGCAATATCTGCCTGGCTTAGACTTGGAGAACAAGAAGCCGAAAAATATCATTCAATACCAAAGTACAACAGAGATAAGTTCATTTCCGCTCTACAGCTTATACGGTCATTAACAACGGAACGAGCAGAAATCTTTGAGCCTCAAATGCGTAAAATTTTAGATGATGCTGGAGTCTTATTGGTTTTAGTTCCAGCGATTCCTAAAGCTCATGTAAGCGGAATCGCGCGTTGGTTAACACCCAGCAGACCAATTATTCAGTTATCACTCTATGGAAAAACTAACGACCGATTCTGGTTTACATTTTTCCACGAAGCAGCTCATATTCTTTTGCATGCAAATACAGCAGAAGAAAAGAAAGCAGTATTTCTTGACGACCCTTTAACTGCAAAAAGCTCAGACCCTAAAGAAAGAGAAGCTGATGCTTGGGCTGGTAACTGGCTTATTCCTGATTCAGTATCAAATAAACTTAGCAGTTTGAACACAAAAGTAGATGTTAAGAACTTTGCCCAACAGATTGGAGTCCATCCAGGAATAATCGTTGGAAGGTTACAACATGATAATATCATTCCACCGTCTTGGATGAATGACTTAAAGCAAAGCTTCCGTTTTATTGATTAACTGACTACCCCGGCTTAAATACCGGGGTAGTGCCAACCGCAAGCGGGCGCGGTGCGTCCAGACTGAAAGCTGCTGGCCAGTGGGTTAACAGCAGTTCCAGCTTTTTGCGGTTGTGGCGGCTGCGCTTTGTGCCTGTCGCTGCGCCAACGCCTACGTGAGCAGTTTTCTCTGCTGTTGTCGTGTCAGCGGATGGTTTTGCCGCTGCGCCTGTTGTAGAGCGTTTCAGGCTCAGAATCTGACGTTTGGTATCCATCACTTTAGCCCCTCCACTGTTTGCGGGTCGCATTCTTTCTCGCCGGTGTTTACTGCGCGCTCCCACGGATAGGCATAATCCCCGCCAGCAAATACCATGTTAATTCGGTGCGGTACCTGCTTGGCAACGTCAGGGTGCATGTTTTCAAATGCCACGCAATGAAGCCTATCAAGCCATCTATAGGCATCTGCAGATTCACCCCACAAATTTATGCCAGCCAAGTTAACGATGTCTCTTATCGTGCAGATATCAATCCGCCCATATACCCCTGTAAATCGGTGTTCCATTTCGTATATAACTTGCTTAAAAAGCGTGGCTTTCATCGGATCAGAAAGGTCTATGTATGGGAATACTATCAAGTCCATAAAATTAATTTTCTGCCCACGCATTGGAACCACGGCAGGGTGAGTGCTTTTCTGATAGAACCCAAAAATCACAGAAATTCTATTAAAGGTTTTTTGTAATACACGCATATCACCCCCTCAGAACGGCTCTAGATCGTCATAAGGCGGGATCTGGTCGTATTCCTCACAACCCTGCGCGCCAAGTGATGCGGGACTACCAGCCCCCATAAACTGAGGCGCGGCGACTGCCTGCCTCGCTGAGCCTTCTTCCCGCCCGGGCGCGCCGTTCTGGCGCTGATCACGCTGTCGGCGATCACCTGATACCCGGTCTGTGTGCCACCGTCGTTACCCGTCCACTGATTCACCTGCATATTGCCCGCCACGCTAACCATGTCGCCCTTCTGGTGTTTCGCCAGCGCCTCGGCCTGTCTGCCGAACGCGGTAATCGCCAGCCAGAAGGTTGCCTCTCCGTTCTCTGCTTTCTGGCACGGCAGCGTCACCGCCATGCGGGTAAACGCCATCGGGTTACCGTTGCCGGTGGTGCTGCTCTGCACATCCGCCACCAGCCGCCCGTATGCTGAAATTTGTGCTGTCATCGTCTATTACCTGTCTGTGATGCTGAAATCCGGGGGTTGTGTTGGTTCAAAAGGGCCATTTGTTGGTTCAGTGTTGGTTCAATTTTTGAGCGTGAACCCTTAAATAACAGCAATATAAAAACACTGAACCAACTGAACCAACTGAACTAACACCTAAATTACGCACATGAGAGAATGAATTACTCTGGCTGGCTCCCCTCCGGTTGATACTGGATCACGTAAACGTTGATTTGCCTGCCATCAATGCGCGGAGACTTGCGCTGATAGCCTCGCCCGGTATTTGGTGGGGTCAGCATCCCGGCGTTTTTCAGCACCTCAGCAAACATCTTCGCGTTGAATCCCTGCGCTATCTCTTTTTCGAAAGCTGCGGGGAAGGTGTAGAACACTACCGGATCAGCTTCGTGCCCTCCCTTCTGGCGGTACCCTGCTAGATTGGCAATTGGCAGGCTGCCCGGGTCATACGGGAATGGCGCAAACCTGCTGAGACCGTGAGCATTGAGGAACGCTTCGGCCTGCTCGATGATTTGCTGATGTTCTTTGTTCCCGGTGCCGAACTCCCGGATCCATGCATTAAAGCTGTACTGGATAGCATCACGGCAGGTCTGCTCATCCCATCCGGTGACTACCCGGCCCGCCATAAGCGCAGCCTCCAGAATGGCGAAACGTGCCCCCACTCGATGTACCTGCTCCCCGTAGTCAGCCGGAATAATCCCGCGCCAGCGCGCCTCTGCCTCACGCACTGCTTTAACAGCGTCCTGCTGATGGTCAGCCAGCCACTGAACCCACGCACGGCCAGCAGCGCCATGGTGGCTCTGATAAGCATCTTTCAGCGCATCGGCATGATGCTTACCGCTTTCATGACCGTGGAAACGAATAGCTTTACTGAGTGGGATATTGAGCAGGCGCACCAACTGCCCGGCCTTTGCCTTTCTTCCGGCACCGGCAATGAAAGTCTCCAGATCTACCTCTCCGGTGCTGATGGCAACTGTCCGCCAGCGTTTCAGCTCGCGGTTGCCGCCCTCTTTGGCTCCCTGCAATTTCCCGGTACCGTTGAACAGCGCATAAGCCGACTTATAGACCTCCACCGGATCCGCACCCTGGCCGATTTCATCAAGGGGCATCAGCGCGTCATTGTGTGCGGCTGCTTCGTTCGCCAGCCCCAGCGCAGTGCCGTACCACGTCAGACGCAGCACATCAGGGTTGCCGTACAGGCTGGCCGCCACGTTTGCTGTAGTGGTTTTGCCGGCGCTTGACTGTTCATAGAAATGGATCCCGAACCCGTCAGCGCCAGCCAGGCCAATCAGCGGGGCCGCCAGCGCTGCCGCAACACCGGTCATCATGGAGTAGTTGCCGTCTGCCAGATGCGCCACACTGTCACGCCAGCCCTCAGGTGTACCGCTGGTGGTGTAGCCTGATGCGGCAGAGCTGCGGCCGTTAAAAAGAACCGGTATCTCTGGTGTACCGATAATGTAGCCATCAGGCATAAGATATGCGCCACACTGCCAGCCTGTAGCCTGAGCAATACGCCAGATCTCCCCTTTATGGGCCTGACTCTGAAGCCAGTCAGCCAGCGTCGCGCGCAAGCCGCTTTTGGTGGTGATATACAGGCCACCAGCTTTGAGTGTACGCCATCCCTCCCTTTCGCCAATATCAGCCAGGGGGATCGCCTGCGTCGTTTCTTCCTTCGCTCCCAGCGCCCTCCAGCGCAGTACCAGATATCGCGTTCTGTTGTCATCAATGCCCACACCAACCACTTCCAGCGCAGAACAAAGCAGACTCTCTACCTCGGTGACCTCTCCGCCCTTTTCTTTAGGCTCAACCCAGTAAAGCCCATTACGACGGCTATCTACATAGGGCTTCTGTGCGTTGCGTTTCTGGCTGGCATGAGAGCCGATATCAATCACTTCTGCTGGCGCAGTCACGTCTTCTCCTTGCGGCGGGTAAAGCGAATCGTTAAAAGCGGAGATGGCATTCGCCAGCCCGTGCTGCTGGTGGTAGTCGTTCCAGTCAACCTTATGGTCACCAGGTGGCAGCGCCACCAGCCCCGTTACTGTCGCTGCGGCTTTCTCTGCGGCCTCCTTCCCGGTATTGGGCTCATCCGGCTTGATGTCGTTATCCGCGGCAATGACGATTTGTGCCTGTGGATACCGCTGGCGCATCACCTGCGCTACGGGCAACAGGTTCCCCGCATCAATGGCAACGACTGCCAGCGCGTCAGGGCGCATCAGGTGAACAGAAAGTACGGTTGCCAGCCCTTCGCCAATCATCACCATCTCCGGCGAATCTGCAGGGTTAATGACGTGATAAGAGCCCTTTTTCGCGGAACCGGCCAGCAGACGCTTTTCTCCTTCTGTCGTGATAGTCTGTGCAGCCGCAGACTCGCCGGTCTCATTCACCAGCGCCAATAACAGGGTGCCGTCAGGCAGGATCGGATAGGTAAACCCGGGCAGTCCTTTGCCTGACAGATAAGCAGACTCACCAGGCTGCGCCTGAACCGCCAGCGCCTCCAGCTTCGAGGTGAAGCGGGCAGAACGAGCCGACTGTTCCTGTGCCTGCTGCTGTGCCAGGCGTTCAGACTGTTCCTGCCGTCGTAGGGAGTTGTGATTACTGATTGGAGTTTGCAGGGTGTGTACATTCATCCCCAGCGCATCGGCCACCAGCTGCGCTGGCCCGGGTGGTATCGCAGCTGTTAACCTTCTTCACCAACTCCAGTCCATCACCGGCACCGCAGGAGTTACAGAAGTGCGCCCCACGCCCGTCATCATCGAAGCGAAAGCGATCCTTTCCCCCGCATGCCGGACAGGCTACCTGCGCGCGTGGTGAAGCGGGGACATCAATCCCCATCAGCGAAAGTACGTCCGGCCAGCGACCGCGGGCGGCATCAGAAACCAGGCGGATCACATCAATGTTTCGCATCGCCATACCCCACGTTGTCGATATGCGTAGCTATGTAATTCACCAGCATGTCCCACTTGGCAATGCCGTAATCGGAGAGCGTCCAGTCCTCGTTCTGCCATAGTTCGAGTTCGGCCAGAGTTATCAGCTTCCACGACTCTTTGTGTACCAATTTCATAACCGGCAACAGATAGGCATCAATCAGAGCGCCGACATCTGAAGGTTTCAGCGGAGTATCCACTGAGCGCCCCTCTGGCGTAGTGATTGTCATCGATTCGGTACCAGATAAAGTCAGATTGTTGACCCACACAGCACCGCAAACCCTTGCGATGCGTTCTGCTAGCTGTGAGCTGATCGCGTAATCGGCGTGGCTTGATAGCACTTCGTTTTGTTCTTTCATGGTTCAATCCTTCGAGCGTTTTAACTGAGCAGCTACACTCGCGTTGTCAGCGGTATCACGCAGCGCGCGGCAGATTGGCATCAGGCTGGAGAGCATTCCGCCGATATTACGCAGATCTTCAGCAGCCAGATTCTCTGTGTAGTTCTCGCTGTCAGAGGCCCAGAACATCAGTTTCCCAACAGACTCCATCCCCATAAGAATGTCATCCAAGGCATCGCTGACATGATTGTCGATAGCGTTAAGCTCTTCTTTGGTTTTGCCAGAAAACCCCGCTCTCACCAGATCGTTGTAAATACTCATGCTATGCTCTCCGCATCAATTTTGGTGACATCAACAATCGTTAAAACGGCATCCAGCCAGTAATAAATATCTTCTTTACGTTCGTCTTCTACAGCAGGAAGCAAGTTGACCATGACGTGAACCAGACCAAGGCGCGCGCGTTCCATGCGTGCAGAGGTGCGATCATTAAAAGTGAAACCTTCAGGGTATGGTTGCGGATGGCTAAGCATCGCTTCGGCTTCCACTTCTGCCGGATGACGATTCAGTAGATTCAGGCTCATTGGGCAACCTCCGGCAATGCGTGACCTTCCAGCAAGCTGTGCAAGTCTCGAGCATATACTTCGAAAAGAGAGATAAGAGCGGCTAGGTATTCATCCCGGTTGTCAGCGTTCCCTTTCAGTACTTCGCCCATCAGTAATGCCAGTGAAATGAGGTTGGCCGAATGACCGGCCGGATCTAGAGGGAGATCGTAGGTCTTAATCATGGCGCGCCTCCCGCACATAAACGCGTCCAGCGAAGAAACAGACGTGATCACGCACCAGAGAGCGACGAGCGGCACGCTCAGTCTCAGCAGCAACATGGTGAAGAACAGGTTTGATTGTCGGACAATCGCGGCGAACAGCGGCGATAATCCAAATGAATTGCGGATTATGGGTAGGGGTAGGGGTAGTAGCCAACATATGGCAGCCTCCTTGTACTGGGATTTAATCCCACCACCGGAAACGCCAATTTCACTGGTGGTGAGCTGAACAGGGTTGGCGTAACCGGCGTACAAGGTAACCGGCGCGGATTGCTCCGCCCCCATCCAGCCCACCATTATTTTATTAGCGACACGGGCTATAGCCATATCACTGAAAAAATGGTGTGAAGATGCGAGGACACAAAAAAAGACGCTAGGCGCGTCGTGTGTCGCCTTGTACTTTACCAGGACGCCAATCCTGACACCAGATTTTGCTGGTGCGCTATAACCATAGACCGGGTAAGCGGCGGACGGCAAGTAATTTTTGTGCATAGGGTGCAAAATGTGATTCACGGCATTACTCATCAGCTTCACCCTCAACTTCCGGCAACTGCGGCTGGTGGTCACGCCAGAGCGTCGCCTCCTCTTGGCTTAAGTTCTCCTTCTCCTTTCGACACGCCTGCAGGTCATGGCCGCGTTTGCTGGCCTTGTGGGTGTACTGGGTTTTACGGCGTGTGAAGTCATTGAGGAATGCGAACGGCACGCCGTAGGAACCCGTTTTACGGATGGATGGGATCACCTGGCGGAATACCCAATTAGTGAACCTCTGCGCAAACGTGCCTGGCGTAGTGGCTTTGCGACTACGGGCGATAAGTTTGTAGAAACCGGACTCAGCCACCACGTTGACCACCGGGTTACCCGGGCCAGCATGAATACCCTGAATTGAAGTTAGGGTATTCTCATCGCTGTCCAGAGCCGCCACTGCTTTTGAAGGGTTGCCAATTTCCAGCGCCTTACACACATCCGCAGCAACAAACCATGGCTCTCCACTGATTTTGACGATGCGCACCTTGGCGCCCTCAAACCGGATAACGGAAATATCGCTATCAGTAACGGCAAAAATATCCTTCTGGATGGCGTTGGATTGTGGGGCGGCCTCCGAATTGAATCGGTTTTTTTCGATAGTCATATTTCAGGCTCCGTTATGCGGCAGTGAGCGTATCTGGGTAGAGGTTGAGAATGTCGGTTATTTCCTGCTGAGAAAGTCCCTCATATCCACCAGCGGCAGCGTTGTGGTTAACCAGCTGGATAACACGAAGAACATCGCCACGACTTACAAAGCGGTAGCGCAGGTGTGCGCCAATGCCGTCCGGGTTTTTCTCGTCGATACGCTCAAGCTGAATATCCAGACGACGCTCCATTTCTGACGCATAATTGCGGCCGGAAGAAAGACGGCAATAACGTAGAATGTCATTCTCTGTCCATCCTTCAACACCAGTGCGCAGCATATAAACACGGGCGCGGTGCTTCTTTGGGGTACGCCTTGGCACTTGTTCATGGCTGGTGGTCGGCGTAATATCAGACGTGTGAGTATCTGAATTAGCCGCCTGCTGTATAGGGCGGTTTTTCTTTTCCATTACGCCACCCCGCCACGAGATTCAGCAATACGCTGGTTTACCCAGTCATCTATTTCACTTTCAACAAATGCGATTGCACGAGAACCGATTTTCACTGCTAATGGAAAGCGTTGCGCCCTCATGAGCCGGTAAATCCACGCCTTGCTATAACCAGTGCGACGCTGTACTTCTGGGAGTCGGATAAGATTGTGAGACATATAGACCTCGTAACTCTGTAGTTGCCGGTAGTAGACGATTCAAGACTACCGCGATGTTTACAGGTGACGAAGAAATCGAGAAGAGTCCTTCACAAAAATGAAAAACCGCGAAATTTGAGAGTTGCGACATCTCAGAAAGATACTTTTTATAGATGTCGCAAAAAAAGATAACTATAAAACCAGCGAATTTTGTCAGCTACGAAATTCTACGCATCACCTCAGACAGTCTACATGAAGCGATTTCCGTATCTTTGTTGGCATACAGGCGCAGCAGCCGCGTATACTTATCGCTCATTGCTTCAACTGCAAATGGCTTAATTGAATCCTTTATTGCCTGTGTATCTTTCGGATCGTCACTAAAAACTAAAGCAGACAACATGGGATTTGTTATTTCTTTACTTTTCGCCTGTCCCCAAAGAAGTAAATCAAGTATTGGAAGAACTCTGTTAGATACGAGCTTCTGTATAGTTCTTACGCCAATTCTTTTTTGTGCAATGTGCTCTTGCTCAGGGAGATCTAACTGCTTTCTCCACAATGGAAGAAGGATAGCTAAATTAGTGATAATTTCGTCATCAGTGGCACCGTCCAGATCAATCGACGTTAAGACACTAGAAGTAAAACAATCCTCAAGATTACCTGTTACACTTGCCAACATCGCATTAGATTTCAGATAGGTATAATCTTCATCCCTTTTAAAGAACCCTTGGTCTATCGCAGTAAATCCATACATGGATAATTCTGAAAAGGTGACGGGGTGGACCCCTTCTCTTGATGGCAGTTTTGGTAACTCCCCGTATAGATTGCTTAATGATGGGGTTTGTTCTTGTACTGAGTGTATAAACTCCAAATTATCGCGTTCTTCATCATTAAGGACTTCAATATTTGCATCACCACTAAAAATTCGATTGAATTTGATATCATTCTCATAATCAAAAGAATCATCAGGATTGGCTAATTCGTTGAAAAGGCAGTCCCGCCACTCTAGTTCTTTAATTAAACCACCCAAAGTCAAATTATTTATAAAATCATAATTATTAATATCAAACCACGTCAGGTCTTTTCTTGTCGCTTTTGCCATACGCCACCTCGCGCCCTCTGATTTAGCGGCTATGCCAGCCCACAGAGGTGTGCGGGTTTTCGGGGATCAGCCTAGACATAGCCTATTCTTTGTTCGTCCACTGAAGTCTACTACCGTCAATTAATACTGTCTATTCGTACAGTTAGGCACTTTTCCCAAACGAGCCATGCACCACATTTTCACCATTCTCCAGCGCCTCCATATAGTCGGCATACCACTGAAGCATCTCTCGGCGGCCGTCCAGATACTGGGCATGGTTGTACGTACCCCGGATAGAGTTTTTATCGACGTGGGCCAGCTGCGTTTCTATCCACGCGGTGTTGTAGCTCTGCTCGTGAAGGATAGTGCTCATCGTGTGGCGGAAACCATGCCCTGTCGCCATGCCATCATACCCAATACGCTTAATCACCTGGTTAATACTCGCCTCGCTCATCGGCTTCCCTGCGTCGTTCCTGCCAGGGAATACATATTTGCCTCGCCCGGTATACCCACGAATCTCATCGAGCAGATCTGTTATCTGGCTGGTAATTGGCACTATGTGAGGGCGTCGCATCTTCATCCGTTCAGCAGGGATGGTCCATATCCCTTTTTCGCTATCGATATCAACCCACTCAGAGACTCGTAGTTCTTTAGTTCTCAGTCCGGTAAGCATCAACAAGCGCGTCGCATTGCGAGTGACTATGCTGCCGCTGTAGTCATTCAGTGCGCGGAGAAAATCAGGTATCTGTTCTACGGATAAATGGGGGAAGTGCTTTTGCTTTGGTGATTTCAGTGCGCCGGCAAGATCGGTAACGGGATTATTCTCAGCCCTACCAGTGATGACCGCATAAGTAAAAATCTGGCGACATGCTTGTCTGGTTTTCTTCAGCTTATCCAGAACACCGCGTTGTTCCATCTTGCGCAAAATGGAGAGCATCTCCATCGGCTTGATATCCGTTACCGCACGGTGGCCGATGAAGGGGAAGATGTCTTTCTTCAGATACTCCAGGATATCGTCTGCATACCCCTTTGACCAAAACTGGCTCTTATGTTCGTGCCATTCGATAGCAAGCCGTTCAAAGCTATTCGATACCGCCAGCTCTTTAGCCTGTTTCTCAACCTGTTTTTCGTGGCTTGGATCACCACCAGCGGCTAGCAGTCTTTTAGCTTCGTCACGCTTTGTCCTGGCTTCTGCCAGTGAAACAGCCGGATAAACTCCAAAGACAACCCGCTTCTCTTTCCCCCCAACGCGGTATTTCATGCGCCAACTTTTGGTGCCATTGGGGAAAATCTCAAGATACATGCCCCCGCCATCGGATAGTTTGTAGGCTTTATCTTTTGGCTTAGAGGCCTTTATTTCGGTTGCTGTGAGCTTCATTTGGGGGCATCGATTCCATTGAACCTGACAATGCCCCCAATGATGCCCCCATTTGGGTGTAGATTTCAATAGACGACAGTAAACGTCAGGAGACTATGATTTCTTGTGAGGTGGCGGATTGTCTAGGTTTTGTGGACTTCAGTAGACGTTGGGATAAGTAAGAATGGTGCGCCCTGCAGGATTCGAACCTGCGGCCCACGACTTAGAAGGTCGTTGCTCTATCCAACTGAGCTAAGGGCGCACTGGGGAAGTCAAAACTTCATGGTGGGGTGAAACGCGTGGAATTATACGGTCACTGGCAGGTGAGTCAATCCATTTCCTTGCGAAACCTGCGCGTGATGAGGCAGTGAACAAAGAGCAGCCAACTATCGTTCAACTCTTCAACAAAATCACTTTCCGCGGAAAACTCGCAAACGATACCTGACAGCGAGGCTCGCATCTGACAAAATATGTCCATCCCCCCTTCGTTAATGACAGATGGAAAATTTTCCCTGATGGCAGCAAAGATTATTGACGGTAAAACGATTGCGCAGCAGGTGCGCTCTGAGGTTGCGGAAAAAGTGAAGGCCCGAGTTGCGGCCGGAAAACGCGCCCCTGGGCTTGCCGTTGTCCTGGTGGGCAGCAACCCTGCATCGCAAATTTATGTCGGCAGCAAGCGCAAAGCCTGCGAAGAGGTGGGCTTCGTCTCCCGCTCCTACGATCTGCCGGAAACCACATCAGAAGCCGAACTGCTGACGCTGATTGATACACTGAACGCCGACAGCACCATCGACGGTATTCTGGTGCAACTGCCGCTGCCTGCGGGCATTGATAACGTTAAAGTGCTGGAACGTATCGATCCGGACAAAGACGTGGACGGCTTCCACCCTTACAACGTTGGCCGCCTGTGTCAGCGCGCGCCGCGTCTGCGTCCGTGCACCCCGCGCGGTATTGTGACGCTGCTGGAGCGCTATAACATCGACACCTACGGCCTGAACGCCGTGGTGATTGGCGCCTCCAACATCGTCGGTCGCCCGATGAGCATGGAGCTGCTGCTGGCTGGCTGCACCACCACCGTGACCCACCGCTTCACCAAAAATCTGCGCCACCACGTTGAGAACGCGGATCTGCTGATCGTTGCGGTCGGCAAGCCTGGTTTTATTCCAGGTGAGTGGATTAAAGAAGGTGCCATCGTCATTGATGTCGGGATTAATCGCCTCGAAAACGGTAAAGTAGTCGGCGATGTGGTGTTTGAAGATGCCGCCGCGCGCGCGTCTTACATCACCCCGGTACCGGGCGGCGTTGGTCCAATGACCGTCGCAACCCTGATTGAAAACACCTTACAGGCGTGTGAAGAGTATCACGACGTGGAGAAGGCATAAGATGGCAACATTTTCTTTGGGTAAGCATCCGCATGTGGAACTCTGTGATTTACTGAAGCTGGAAGGCTGGAGCGAAAGCGGTGCGCAGGCGAAAATCGCCATCGCCGACGGTCTGGTTAACGTTGACGGTGCGGTGGAAACCCGCAAGCGCTGCAAAATTGTCGCCGGCCAAACCGTAAGCTTTGAAGGTCAGAGCGTCACCGTGACGGCGTAAGCCATATGTAGCCCGGCCGAGCGAATGCGACGCCGGGAATCGGTGCCGAGCCTCCCCGGGGTCGGCATAAATGCCTCGCCCGGGCTACACGAGCATCGCGGCGCCGGGTTTCATCCCCTCCCCCTATTTTTCAGAATTACACCCTGCTGCATAAATCCGCTTCAGCAACGATACTCTGTAATCCCCACGCTAAAACGGACTCCAGATGCCAACGATTATTACCCACGCCGCCGTCCCGCTGTGCCTTGGTTTAGGGCTCGGCACCCGCGTTATTCCACCTCGTTTATTGTTGACCGGCATTGTGCTGGGGATGCTGCCCGACGCCGATGTACTGGCCTTTAAGTTCGGCATTGCCTACGGCAATATTTTCGGCCATCGCGGCTTTACCCATTCGCTGCTGTTTGCCTTCGTGGTGCCCCTGCTCTGCGTGATAGTCGGTCGACGATGGTTTGGCGCAGGCTTAATGCGCTGCTGGCTGTTTTTAACCGTTTCGCTGCTATCACATAGTCTGCTGGACTCGATAACCACCGGGGGCAAAGGCGTGGGTTGGCTGTGGCCGTGGTCGGATGAACGATTTTTCGCCCCGTGGCAGGTGATTAAGGTCGCGCCGTTTGCGCTCTCACGCTACAACACGCCATACGGGCATCAGGTGATTATTTCTGAACTGCTGTGGGTATGGTTGCCGGGGGTGGTGGTGATGGGATGGTTATGGTGGCGACGTCGGTGAGTGGAAAGACCCGGCGTCGCTTGCGCTCGGCCGGGCTACGATGAGTGACTTACTTACGACGCCAGGTGGTACCCTGCGGGCCATCTTCCAGCACAATGCCCATCTCGTTGAGACGGTCACGCGCGGCGTCGGCTGCCGCCCAGTCTTTGGCTTTACGCGCGTCCAGACGTTGCTGGATTAACGCTTCAATTTCAGCCACTTCACCGTCGTCGGCCTGCGCGCCGCTTTGCAGGAACGCTTCAGGCTCCTGTTCCAGCAGACCCAGCACCGCAGAGAGCTTACGCATATGCGATGCCAGCGCGTTAGCGGCATGCATATCTTCACTCTTCAGGCGGTTCACCTCGCGTGCCATATCAAACAGCGCGGAGTAGGCTTCCGGGGTGTTGAAGTCGTCGTCCATCGCTTCAATAAAGCGCGCTTCGAACGCTTCGCCGCCCGCTGGCGCGACGGATTTGTCGGTACCGCGCAGCGCAGTGTACAGACGCTCCAGCGCAGAACGCGCCTGCTTGAGGTTCTCTTCGCTGTAGTTCAGCTGGCTACGATAGTGGCCAGACATCAGGAAGTAGCGCACGGTTTCGGCGTCGTAGTACTTCAGCACGTCACGCACGGTAAAGAAGTTGCCCAGCGATTTAGACATCTTCTCGCGGTCCACCATCACCATGCCGGAGTGCATCCAGTAGTTCACGTACTCGCCGTCGTGCGCACAGGTAGACTGCGCGATTTCGTTTTCATGGTGCGGGAACATCAGATCCGAACCGCCGCCGTGAATGTCGAAATGGTTGCCCAGCTGTTTGCAGTTCATCGCCGAACATTCGATGTGCCAGCCAGGACGACCTTCGCCCCACGGGGATGGCCAGCTT
Source organism: Kluyvera sichuanensis (assembly GCF_040930405.1). Classification (NCBI taxonomy): domain Bacteria; kingdom Pseudomonadati; phylum Pseudomonadota; class Gammaproteobacteria; order Enterobacterales; family Enterobacteriaceae; genus Kluyvera; species Kluyvera sichuanensis. Next base: position 5,026,330 of record NZ_CP162271.1, on the reverse strand, counting down.
GGCTCGCCCGCTTTGGACATTTTCCACAGCACGAAGTCCATTGGATCGCGCTTCACGTCAACCACATCAACGCGAGCGCCGGCCTGCAGTTGGTCCAGATCCTGACGCGACAGCTTGCCGTAGTTCGGATCGGTTGGCACCGAGAACATCACGTCGCCGTTGTCCGCCACGTAGGCATGACCTTTAGCGATCAGCTGCTCGGTGATTTCGATGATCTCGTGAATGTGATGCGTTGCGCGCGGTTCGTTATCCGGACGCAGAATATTCAGCGCGTCGAAGTCTTTGTGCATTTCGACGATCATGCGGTCGACCAGCGCGACAAAGCTCTCGCCGTTTTCGTTAGCGCGTTTGATAATTTTGTCGTCGATATCGGTGATGTTGCGCACGTACTTCAGCTTGTAGCCAAGGAAGCGCAGGTAACGCGCGACCACGTCAAAGGAGACGAAGGTACGGCCGTGACCGATATGACAGAGATCGTAAACGGTGATACCACACACGTACATGCCAACTTCTCCGGCATGAATGGGCTTAAATTCCTCTTTCTGGCGAGTCATTGTATTGAAGATTTTTAGCATCGAGAATTCCATGTTTACGTGTGTGAACCGGGCTTTCGCCTTAAACGGCATATTCTACCCATAATTCAACCCGGAAGCAGCACACAATGCAAGATGATCGCGCCGCCCGGTTATGCTATAACAGATGCCTATGTGCAGCCCACAGGCGGGCTGAAGCACCACTCTAAACGGAACAGGATGCAGAAATGGTTACTTTCCACACTAATCACGGCGACATCGTCATCAAAACCTTCGACGACAAAGCGCCGGAAACAGTTAAAAACTTCCTGGACTACTGCCGCGAAGGTTTCTACAACAACACGATCTTCCACCGTGTTATCAACGGCTTCATGATCCAGGGCGGTGGTTTTGAGCCAGGCATGAACCAGAAAACCACCAAAGAAGCTATCAAGAACGAAGCCAACAACGGTCTGAAAAACACCCGTGGTACGCTGGCAATGGCGCGTACTCAGGCTCCGCACTCCGCTACCGCTCAGTTCTTCATCAACGTAGCTGACAACGACTTCCTGAACTTCTCTGGCGAAAGCCTGCAGGGTTGGGGCTACTGTGTCTTCGCCGAAGTGGTTGAAGGTATGGACGTGGTCGACAAAATCAAGGCGGTCTCTACCGGTCGTAGCGGTATGCATCAGGACGTTCCTAAAGAAGACGTTATCATCGAAAGCGTGACCGTCAGCGAGTAATTGGTGGCGACACTCTTTATTGCAGACCTTCATCTGCAAACAGAAGAACCGGCGATTACCGCCGGTTTTCTGCGTTTTTTAGGCGGCGAAGCCCGTCAGGCCGATGCGCTGTACATCTTAGGCGACCTGTTTGAAGCCTGGATTGGCGATGACGATCCGAACCCGCTGCACCGTGAAGTCGCTTCTGCCATCAAATCGCTGGTCGATTCTGGCATACCCTGCTACTTCATCCACGGCAACCGTGATTTTCTGGTCGGCAAGCGTTTTGCGACAGCAAGCGGGATGCAGCTGTTGCCTGAAGAAAAGGTGCTTGACCTCTACGGTCGTCGCATTCTGATTATGCACGGCGATACCCTTTGCACGGACGATCCGGGCTACCTCGCCTTTCGCGCCAAAGTGCATACCCCGTGGATCCAGAAGCTGTTCCTCGCCCTACCGCTGTTTATCCGCCGACGTATTGCGCAGAAGATGCGCAATGACAGCAAGGCCGCCAACAGCAGTAAATCGATGGACATTATGGACGTGAACCCGCAGGCCGTTGTCGACGTGATGGAGAAACATCACGTGCAGTGGCTGATTCACGGGCATACTCATCGCCCGGATATCCACGCTCTTGAGGCTAACGGCGACGCGGCATTTCGCGCGGTGCTCGGTGCCTGGCATACTGAAGGCTCGATGATTCGCGTCACCCAAGACGACGTTACGCTTATCGCCTTCCCATTTTAATTTTTCCCCCTTATTCCCCTGTCACGTGGCGACGCAACCGTTTTCCTTGCCCGTTTTCCGTGTTATTCTCTGTGGCCTCTAACGTCGTGTGCAGCACACCCACAGGAGTTTTAAGACGCATGTCTTCCCGCAATAATCCGGCACGTATCGCCATCGTGATGGGGTCCAAAAGCGACTGGGCTACCATGCAGTTCGCCACAGAAATCCTCGATATTCTGAATGTTCCTCACCATGTTGAAGTGGTTTCCGCCCACCGTACGCCAGATAAGCTGTTCAGCTTCGCCGAAACGGCAGAAGAGAACGGTTACCAGGTGATTATTGCCGGTGCCGGTGGTGCAGCGCATTTACCCGGAATGATTGCTGCGAAAACGCTGGTGCCGGTACTCGGCGTGCCGGTGCAGAGCGCGGCATTAAGCGGCGTAGACAGCCTCTACTCCATCGTACAGATGCCGCGCGGTATCCCGGTAGGGACGCTGGCTATCGGGAAAGCCGGTGCCGCTAACGCCGCCCTGCTCGCCGCACAGATCCTGGCTCAGCACGACGCTGAACTGCATCAGCGCCTTGCCGACTGGCGCAAAGCGCAAACCGATGAAGTGCTGGATAACCCAGACCCACGAGGTGCGGCATGAAGCAGGTCTGCGTGCTGGGCAACGGTCAGCTAGGCCGCATGCTGCGTCAGGCCGGCGAGCCGCTGGGCATCGCCGTCTGGCCGGTAGGTTTGGAAGCTGACCCGGCCGCCGTGCCGTTTCAGCAAAGCGTGATTACCGCTGAGATCGAACGCTGGCCGGAGACCGCACTGACCCGCGAACTGGCCGAGCACACCGCGTTTGTTAACCGCGACGTTTTCCCGATTATTGCTGACCGTCTGACGCAAAAGCAGCTGTTCGATAAACTTAGCCTGGCAACCGCCCCGTGGCAGCTGCTGGCAAGCGCCGACGAATGGCCTGAAGTATTCGGTCGTCTGGGCGAGCTGGCTATCGTCAAGCGCCGCACCGGCGGCTACGATGGCCGCGGCCAGTGGCGTCTGCGTAAAGATGACACCGCGCAGCTGCCTGACGAGTGCTATGGCGAATGCATCGTTGAGCAGGGCATTAACTTCTCCGGTGAAGTGTCGCTGGTGGGCGCGCGCGGCCATGACGGCAGCACCGTGTTCTACCCGCTGACCCATAACCTGCATCAGGACGGTATTCTGCGCATGAGCGTTGCCTTCCCACAGGCGGATGCGCAGCAGCAGGCTCAGGCCGAAACCATGCTCGGCGCGATTATGCAGGAGCTGAACTACGTCGGCGTCATGGCAATGGAGTGTTTCATCACCCCGGCCGGATTGCTGATCAACGAGCTGGCCCCACGCGTGCACAACAGTGGCCACTGGACGCAGAACGGCGCATCCATCAGCCAGTTCGAGCTGCACCTGCGTGCAATTACCGACCTGCCATTGCCACCGCCGGTAGTAAACAGCCCGTCGGTAATGGTGAACCTGATTGGCACCGACCTGAACTATGACTGGCTGAAGCTGCCGCTGGTGCACCTGCACTGGTACGACAAAGAGGTGCGCGAGGGCCGTAAAGTGGGCCACCTGAACCTCAATGACAGCGATACCGGCCGCCTCAGCGCCACGCTGGAAGCGATGGTTCCCCTGCTGCCGCCAGAGTACGCAAGCGGTATTGCCTGGGCGCAATCACGCCTGAATTAAGCCTTAAATGCCGGGGAAAGTAACTTATCCTTCCCCGGCCCCCTCTCTGAAGCGTAAAATCCCGCCATAACCGCATGACCCCCGATTTAAATAAGAAGGATTTCCCCATGAATAATGGGACGGATTACTGCGCGATTCTGCGCGCGGAAACGCCCATCATTGACGTGCGTGCCCCCGTCGAGTTTGCTCAGGGCGCGATGCCCGCCGCCGTCAATCTGCCGCTGATGAACGACGATGAACGCGCGGCGGTCGGTACCTGCTATAAACGTCAGGGGCCCGAAGCCGCAATGGCGCTGGGGCACAAACTGGTCTCCGGGCAGACGCGCCAGCAGCGCATTGACGCCTGGCTCGATGCCTGTCGTCGCATGCCGCAGGGCTATTTGTGCTGCGCACGCGGCGGCCAGCGCTCGCATATCACGCAGAGCTGGATCAAAGAGAGCGGTATTGATTATCCGTTGATCGTCGGCGGCTATAAGGCGCTGCGTCAGGCGGCGATTCAGGCCACCGAGGATCTGGTACGCCATCCGATCGTGCTGATCGGCGGCTGTACCGGTAACGGCAAAACGCCGCTGGTGCGCGAACAACCTTTGGGGATCGACCTTGAAGGGCTCGCTCACCACCGAGGTTCGTCGTTTGGTCGTACGTTAACGCCGCAGTTTTCTCAGGCTACCTTTGAGAATCATCTCGCCACCGCGCTGTTGAAAGGCGCGTATCAGCAGGACAAGGTTCGCTGGGTGCTGGAAGATGAAGGTCACATGATCGGCGCTAACCACCTGCCGGAGTGCCTACGCGATCGTATGGCGCAGTCGCCGATCGCGGTAGTGGAAGATCCGTTCGATCTACGTCTTGAGCGCCTGCGCGAAGAGTATTTTGCCCATATGTATCATGACTTCACCGCCGCATTTGGTGAAGAGAAAGGCTGGGAAGAGTACAGCGCCTATTTACATCATGGCCTTTTTGCCATTCGCCGTCGCCTGGGGCTTCAGCGTTTTGCCGAACTGACCGCCACGCTCGACGCTTCGCTGGCCGAGCAGAAGCGTACCGGCTCAACGGAGGCGCATTTTGCCTGGCTGGTGCCGTTGCTGGAGGAGTATTACGACCCAATGTACTGCTATCAGTTGGAGAAGAAGGCGGACAAGATTGTGTTTCGGGGAACGTCGGAAGCGGTCACGCAGTGGCTGGCGGAAACACAAGGGTAGGTCTGGTGCTATTCCCGGCGGCGCTGCGCTTGGCCGGGCTACACGGTTTGCAATACCGGTAAAGGGCGGCAATTGCCGCCCTTTTTGACGATTAGAAATCGTAACGCAGACGAACCAGGTTCATATCACCCAGATCATCGGTGCTGGAGGTAAACACGTGTTCGTAGTCAACACGGAAACCGTAATCCAGCTGGAAGCTGATACCCACGCCGTTGTCGATGCGCTGGTAGTTGCGACCATTCACGTATTCAATACGGTCACCCATGAAGTACGGCTGAACGGATTTAAGCGCGTACTGACCCACTGGGATTTTGTAACCCGCGAAGTATTCCACGCCCCACGCATCGCCCGCGAAGTAATCATGTACGGAAGATTTTTTGGTGGTCATGAAGTTCTGGTACCAGCCGCCGCCAAGGGAGAAGGTCCAGTTGTCCGGCGTCCAGCTCAGCGCGGTACCCAGGATGTTCTGATCGTAGGTTTTGCTTTCGCTGTTGTAGGTGGTGTTCATGTCAGCACGGGTGTAGTTCCATGCCGTACCCCAGCTCAGATCGTCAGTGATATGGTAATCCACACCCAGTGAACCGCCGCCTTTACGTTTGTACAGCAGGCCGTTGTTCAGGTTCAGATCATCGTTGAACAGGTAAGAAGCGTAGAGATCTACATCGCCTACGGTTTTCTTATACTTCAGTGACTTACGAGTACGGTAAGAACCATCGTAGTCACCGTTGATACCATTACCCGGTGCCTGACCAATCATGTCATAGTCCCAGATATCGGTTTTCGCACCGACCACATCGTAGTAGATGCTGTTTTGTTGACCGAAGGTCAGCGTACCCCAGGTATCGCTCTTCAGGCCGGTGTAGAGCATACGACGGGTGGTGTCGTTCGCGCCTTCCGCGTAGTGGTTATCCCAGTCAAAGACCGCTGGAATATTGACACCCAGTTCGTAGTAGCTGACCCAACTGATATCATCAAACAGGTAGTAGTCAGCGGCGAAACGGAAACGGGTGCCGCCATCAAAGCCGTTACGCTTATAGGCATTTTTACCGTCGTTGCCGGTCATGTTCTGGAACTGCGGACGAATACTCCCGCCCACGGTGAAGTTCAGACGGCTCAGCGGGTTACCAGCCTGAGGATCCTGCTTGAGCAGGGTAATTTCAGCCTGGGATGCGAAAGACGTCAATGCCACTGCAGCGCCGATCGAGATCGCCAGCGCTTTCATTTTTATAGTCATTATTTTTCCTTGATAGATTACGCGCCATCTATTTGGCAAATAAATCTTATCGTTTATTAATAAATTGCACCTGACTGATTTTTAATGAAACGTGCGACTTAGCACAGCAGAATTACCGAATGGTGCCCTAATGCGGGCATGTTGATGAAAGGATGAGCAATTTTGCGAGGACAGAGGGAAACCCGGCGGCGCAGTGCCGCCGGGGAAATGGCTAGCTGGAAAACTGACGGAACAGCGCCCTACCCTTAAGCAGGCGCAGCCCCAATCCCCCACCGCACAGCGACAGCAACAGCGCCCCGCAAAGCGGTAGCGCCACCCACAGCCGCCAGTCCGGTGACCACGGGAAATCAAACACCTTGGTTTGCAGCATCGCCAGCGCGGTCTCCGCGCCGATGGCCGCCACCAGACCGGAAATCGCCCCCAGCAGGGCAAACTCCGCCCATAACGTCAGGCGCAACAGAGACTTTCCGGCACCGAGTGTGCGATAGACCACCAGCTCCTGGTGACGCTGGCGCATGCCAACCTGAACCTGGGCCAATAGCAGCAGCACGCCGCAGGCGGTGACCAGCACCACCATCACCTCCAGCGCCCGGCTAACCTGCGCCAGCACTTGACCAACCTGTTTTAAGATAGCGCCAATATCCAGCAGGCTCACCGTTGGAAACTCGCGGTTCAGCTGTGTCAGCAGCGTTGTACCGTGGTCCCAGCGGAAGCTGGTGAGCCAGCTCTGCGGCTGACCGTCCAGCGCGCCGTCCGGGAAGATAAAGAAGAAGTTCGGCCGCAGGCTTTCCCAATCCACCTTGCGAATGCTGCTCACCTTCGCCGTAAAGTCCTGAGTATCACCGGTGAAGGTTACGCTATCGCCGAGGCCAATATTCAGCCGCTGCGCCAGTCCTTCTTCAATAGAGACTTCCCCGGTTTTCGGCGGCCAGACGCCCGCTACCAGCGGGTTATGCTGCGGCCGTTGGTTTTGCCAGGTGAGGTTCAGCTCGCGGTTCAGCGATTCATCTTTATTCCCTTCGGTGCTATGACCGTTGATCTGGGTGAGGCGCGCGCGGACGATCGGGTAAAACGCCGCCGGGATCACCTGATGCTCCGCCAGGAAGGTTTTCACCTCACTCACCTGTTCCGGGGCAATGTTGATCAGGAAATAGTTCGGGCTTTCCGGCGGTAGCTGCTGCTGCCAGCGATCCAGCAGATCGCCGCGCAGCACCAGCAGCAGTGCCAGTAACATAAACGAGAGCGAGAATGCTGCAAGTTGGCTAAGCGTCGACCACGGCTGGCGCAGCAGACGATTCACCGCCAGACGCAGCGGCAGCGCGCGCAGAGTGAGGCGCTTCAACACCTTCAGCAGCAGCCAGCCCACCAGCCCGCACAGCGCCGCCAGCACTACCGCACCCGCCAGCACCGACCACAGCAGCGGACTACCGCCCATCAGCCATGCCAGCAGCACCACGGTGACAATACAGACCAACGGCAGATAGATTTTCAGCGGCCAGACGTTGGCAACGATATCCTGACGCAGCACGCGCAGCGGCTGGGTTGCCAGCAGCAATCGGTACGGACGTAACCCGACCAGCAGCGAGATCACCGTCATTGACCCCACGGCCCACAGCCACGGCCAGGCGCTGGCAGCAGGCAATGCCGACGGCAGCACTGGCTTAAGTAGCGCCAGCAGCACCGATTCAAACAGCAGACCCATCGCCCCACCTGCCAGCGCTGAGAGCGCCAGTAGCAGCACCCACTGACCGATAATCAGCTTACGCAGCTGCGCTCGCCCGGCACCTAACGTTTTCAGTACCGCCACCAGATCGTAGCGACTGCGGCAGTAGTGACCCATGGCCACCGCCACGGCGGCGACCGCCAGCAGCAGCGTCAGCAGCGCGGAGAGCAGCAGGAACTGCTGGGAGCGCTGCAGCGATTTGCCTAACGCGCCGTCGTCCTGATCCGGGCCAATCCAGCGATGTTCCGGCTTCAGCTGTGGCAACAGCCAGCTTTCATAGCTGGCAAGCTGCGCGGGGGTGCCGGCAAATTTATAACTCCAGCTTACCCGGCTGCCGGGCTGTACGGCACCGGTTTTCGCCACGTCGGCCAGGTTCATCATCAGCCGGGGCGCCATCTGGAACGGGTTAAAGCCGCTGTCTGGTTCCTGCACCACTTCCCCGGCAATGCGCAGCGTGGCGTCGCCAACGTCAAGGTTATCGCCGGTTTTCAGATTCAGCAGCGCCATCAGCCGGGGCGCAAGCAGCACCGTTCCCGCCTGCGGTTTGAGGCCCGCGGGTGCGGTTTGCAGGTCGCCATACAGCGGGTAACTGTCATCGACCGCCTTCACGTCGGCAAGCTGCGGCGTGTCGCCCGCCCAGGTCATGGTGGAGAAGTTGATCTGTTCGCCAACCGTCAGCCCCTGAGCGCGCGCGCGTTCAATCCACTGCGCCGGTACTTCACGAGAACTGCGCAGCACCCGGTCGCCCGCCATATACTCACGGCTTTGTTGATTGAGCCCTTTGTCCATGCGGTCGCTGATGCTGCCCAGCGCCAGCACGCAGGCCACCGCCAGGCTCAGCGCCAGCCAGACAATCAGCAGCGACGGCGAGCGCCACTCCCGCCAGAACCAGCGTAAAATCATGCCTCCTCCCGTAGCTGCCCGTCGACCAGCCGCAGCCGTCGGTCGCAGCGCGCGGCAAGCTGCGCATCGTGGGTCACCAGAATCAATGTGGTGCCGTGTTCACGGTTGAGCGAGAACAACAGGTCGGCGATTTTATCCCCGGTCTGACGGTCGAGGTTACCGGTCGGTTCGTCGGCAAACAGCAGATCCGGGCGACCGTTAAAGGCGCGAGCCAGCGCCACGCGCTGCTGCTCGCCACCAGAAAGCTGCGCCGGAAGGTGGTGCAAGCGCTTGCCCAGCCCCAACTGTTCCAGCAGCGCCTTCGCCCCCTGGCGGCTTTGGCCGTCGCTTTCCCCGCGCAGCAGCGCGGGCAGCTCGACGTTCTCCAGCGCGTTCAGCGTGGGGATCAGCATGAAAGACTGAAAAACAAAGCCGATATGCTGGGCACGCAGCCGCGCTCGCGCCTCTTCATCGAGCTTCTCCAGCGGATGCCCCAGCAGCTTCACCTCGCCGCCGCTGCCATCATCCAGCCCGGCCAGAATCGCCAGCAGCGTCGACTTCCCGGAACCCGACTCGCCAATTAAAGCAAGGGTTTGCGCCGGTTTGACAATCAGGTTAACTCCGGTAAGGATGGAAAGCTCATGCTCCCCCTGACCGACGGATTTCTTAAGATGATGCACTTCAAGTACGTTTTCCGCTGGCATTTGCCTGTCCTGTTTTTGATTCTGTTTAGCCTGCGCGCCGCGGCGGCGGACACGCTGTTAGTGCTTGGCGACAGCCTTAGCGCGGGCTATCGCATGGCGGCCAATACGGCCTGGCCGGCGCTGTTGAACGATAAATGGCAGCCTGACATTACGGTGGTAAACGCCAGTATTAGCGGCGATACCTCAGACCAGGGGCTGGCACGCCTGCCCGCGCTGCTGCAACAGCATAAACCGCAATGGGTGCTGGTTGAACTCGGCGGCAACGATGGCCTGCGCGGTTTTCAACCACAGCAAACCGAGAAAACGCTGCGTACTATTTTGCAGCAGGTAAAGGCCGCCCATGCCCAACCGTTATTAATGCAAATTCGTCTGCCAGCAAACTACGGACGCCGCTATAATGAGGCGTTCAGCGCTGTATATCCGCAGCTCGCCAGCGAGTTTTCTATCCCACTGCTGCCCTTCTTCATGGAAGAGGTCTATCTCAAGCCGCAGTGGATGCAGGATGATGGCATTCATCCCAATCGTGACGCCCAGCCGTTTATTGCAGACTGGATGGCGACACGCCTGGCTCCATTAGTTAATCACGATGCCGGAAAGTAAAGCGGTGTCTTCAGGTAAAGTTATGCAAAAATCGGTCTTAATTACAGGATGTTCCAGCGGGATTGGCCTCGAAAGCGCGTTAGAACTGAAACGCCAGGGCTTTCGCGTACTGGCCGCCTGCCGCAAACCCGATGATGTGAAGCGCATGAACGGCATGGGGTTTACCGGAATATTGCTCGACCTCGACAGCCCGGAAAGCGTCGATAACGCCGCGGAGCAGGTCATCGCCCTGACCAATAACCGCCTGTTTGGCCTGTTTAATAACGCCGGATATGGCGTCTATGGCCCGCTGGAGAGCATCAGCCGCGCGCAGATGGTGCAGCAGTTTTCCGCCAACTTTTTCGGCGTCCACCAGCTGACCATGCGCCTGCTGCCGGCGATGATCCCGCACGGTGAAGGCCGTATCGTCATGACTTCATCGGTGATGGGGCTGATTTCCACCCCGGGCCGTGGCGCCTATGCCGCCAGCAAATATGCGCTGGAGGCCTGGTCCGATGCGCTGCGCATGGAGCTGCGCCATACGGGGGTGAAGGTCAGCCTGATTGAACCCGGCCCCATTCGCACCCGCTTTACGGAAAACGTTAACCAGACCAGTGATAAGCCGGTGGAGAATCCCGGCATTGCCGCGCGCTTCACTCTTGGCCCGGACGCGGTGGTGGAGAAAGTTCGCCATGCGTTTATCAGCGATAAACCGAAGCTGCGCTATCCGGTCACCCTGGTCACCCACGCGGTTGGCTGGCTGAAACGCCTGCTGCCGGGGCGCGCGATGGACAAAATTCTGCAGGGCTAAGTTGAAGCCGACGCTTTTGCCCCCATCTCGAATATAACCCGACTACAGAGAAAGACTTATGTCCGTACAGAATATCGTCAACATTACTGAAGCTAATCTCCACCAGACGCTGGAGCAGTCCGTTACCACACCGGTGCTGTTCTACTTCTGGTCAGACCGTAGCCAGCACTGCCTGGATCTGACGCCGGTGCTGGAAAATCTGGCCGCGCAGTACAACGGTCAGTTTATTCTGGCGAAGGTCGACTGCGACGCCGAGCAAATGGTCGCCTCTCAGTTTGGCCTGCGATCCATCCCGACCGTTTACCTGTTCCAGAACGGTCAGCCGGTTGACGGCTTCCAGGGCCCTCAGCCGGAAGAAGCGATTCGCGCACTGCTCGATAAAGTGCTGCCTCGTGAAGAAGAGCTGAAAGCACAGCAGGCGCTGGCGCTGATTCAGGAAGGCAACCATGCCGACGCGCTGCCGCTGCTGAAAGATGCCTGGCAGCTCTCCGGTCAGGACAGCCAGATTGGTCTACTGCTGGCGGAAACGCAAATTGCGCTTAACCGTTCAGAAGAGGCGGAAGCGGTGCTGAAAACCATTCCACTGCAGGATCAGGACACCCGTTATCAAGGGCTGGTTGCGCAGATTGAGCTGCTGAAGCAGGCGGCAGACACGCCGGAAATTCAGCAGTTGCAGCAAGAAGTAGCGGCTAACCCAGACGACGCGGCGTTGGCCTCGAAGCTAGCACTTCAGCTGCATCAGGTGGGCCGTAACGAAGAGGCGCTGGAGCTGCTGTTCAGCCATCTGCGCAAAGATTTAGGCGCGGCGGACGGTCAGGCGCGCAAAATGCTGCAGGAAATTCTGGCGGCGCTGGGTACCGGTGATGCGTTGGCGTCGAAGTATCGTCGTCAGCTGTATTCGCTGCTGTACTAACACCACCGTCGCATAATCTGCCGTTCGTAGCCCGGACGAAGCGCAGCGCGCTGACTCCGGGGGATCCCCGGCGGCGCTTCGCTTGGCCGGGCTACGAAACGGCTATATCATGATTTATGTGCGGTTTTTCAACTGCGTCACCACCAACTGGTGGCGAGCGTTGTAAAACTTCCGGTAGGTCAGATAACAGGCAATAATGGTCGACAGGCTGGCGGTTGAGAGCAGCATAAACGTTACCATAATCTGATACTTAATCGCTTTTACCGGGTCGATACCGGCAAAAATCAGCCCGGACATCATCCCCGGCAGACTCACCAATCCCACGGTTTTCGCCGAGTCCACGGTAGGGATCAGCGACGCGCGAATACTTTCGCGAATCAACCGCGCCGACGCCATTTTTGGCGTTGCCCCCAGGCTTAGCTTCTCCTGAATCTGCTGCTGCTCGGCGCTAAAACGCTGCCCCAGGTTGTTGTAGCACAGCCCCACCGCAATCATCGCGTTACCGGCAATCATCCCGGAAATCGGGATCACCTGCATCGGCACAAAGGCAATCGAGCCGGAGAACACCAGCACCGCCAGCGTTAGCCCCGCGCCGGTAGTAATGGCAATAAATGATGACACAAACGCTTTATCGATATATTTGCTGCGCTTTTGCGCGTTGTACGCCGCGTTGAAGCAGATGAACAGCACCATGCATAGCGTCAGCACCGCATGGTTAACGTTGAAGATATACTTCAGCACGTAGCCAACGATAATCAGTTGCACCACCGCCCGGCAGATACTCCAGATAATGTCTTTTTCCAGCGCCAGCTTTTCCCGGTAGCTGACCAGGATGGCAACCAGCACCAACACCATTGACAGCGCCAGCGACTGGTTAGTGATGATATGTTCGCTATTCATTGACCGCCTCCAGATGCGAAGGCAGCGTCACCACTTCATCCGCATGGCTAATTTCATCTTTATCGTGGGTCACCCACAGCACCGCAACCTGCTGGTCACGCACATACTGATGAATAATCTCGTTCACGTTCTTTTTATTTTGCTCGTCCAGTGCGCTGGTAATTTCATCCAGCAGCAGCACTTTGGGTAAAAATTGCAGGTTACGAATGAGCGACACCCGCTGCTTTTCCCCGCCGGAGAGATCGTTAATCGATTTCGACAGCGTCTCTTCCGGCAGGCCAAACTGCGCCAGTTGCGTCAAAAAACGATCCGGTTCAGGATTTTGATTACGTATTTGCCAGGGGAAAATAAAGTTGTCGTAGACCGTATCGCCAAACAGCGCCGGGGTTTGTGCACAGTAGGAAACCTGCTGGCGGTAAGCCTCTGGGGTCAGCGCGTTGATATCTTTACCCTCAAACAAAATCGTCCCGGAGGTAGGTGACAGCAGCGAGGCGATAATTTTTAATAAGGTGCTTTTGCCGCAGCCGGAGGGCCCGGTAATCAGCTTAAACTCACCGGGGGCCACGCTTAAATTAATCTTATCAAGGACCGTTTTCTCGCCAATATGAAAGCTCACCTGCTCAAGCTGTAAAATCGCGCTATTTTCCTTCATTGCTTTATTTTGTCCTGAAGCTGACTTTTGTGGCTCTAGTGTAACCCCTATTTATTTCAGGGGGCGAATTTCCCCTGCATAGCCGATATACTTGAACAGGTTACGGACAGTTAAACAGGAGGTTTTATGCTGATATTTATCCCGGTTCTTATCTTCGTCGCGCTGGTGATTGTCGCGGCGGGCGTCAAAGTTGTGCCTCAGGGCTACCAATGGACGGTCGAACGTTTTGGTCGCTACACCAAAACCCTGCACCCTGGTTTAAGCCTGGTGGTGCCGTTTATGGATCGCATCGGCCGCAAAATCAATATGATGGAGCAGGTGCTCGATATTCCTTCCCAGGAAGTCATCTCTAAAGATAACGCCAACGTCTCGATTGATGCCGTTTGCTTTATTCAGGTGATCGATGCGCCAAAAGCGGCCTATGAGGTCAGCAACCTTGAACTCGCCATCATCAACCTGACGATGACCAACATTCGTACCGTCCTCGGGTCGATGGAGCTCGACGAAATGCTCTCCCAGCGTGACAACATCAACACGCGTCTGCTGCATATCGTCGATGAAGCGACCAATCCTTGGGGCATCAAAATCACCCGTATCGAGATTCGCGACGTACGCCCACCGGCAGAACTTATCGACGCTATGAACGCGCAGATGAAGGCCGAACGTACCAAGCGTGCCTATATCCTCGAAGCGGAGGGGATTCGCCAGGCACAAATCGTCAAAGCCGAAGGTGAAAAACAGGCGCAGATCCTGACCGCAGAAGGTGAGCGCCAGTCGGCGTTCCTGCAGGCGGAAGCGCGTGAGCGTTCAGCGCAGGCGGAAGCCACGGCAACCAAGATGGTATCCGAGGCGATTGCCGCCGGCGACATTCAGGCGGTGAACTACTTTGTGGCGCAGAAATATACCGATGCGCTGCAGCAGATTGGCTCCGCCAATAACAGCAAAGTGGTGATGATGCCGCTGGATGCCAGCAGCCTGATGGGCTCAATCGCCGGGATCGCCGAGCTGATTAAAGACAGCGCCAGCGAACGGAAATCATCATGATTGCCCTGGTGCTCACGCACCCGCATCTCTTCTGGCTGAGCCTGGGCGGCCTGCTGCTGGCAGCAGAAATGCTCGGCGGCAGCGGTTACCTGCTGTGGAGCGGCGTGGCGGCGGCGGTCACCGGCATCATCACCTGGCTGTTGCCTATCGGCTGGGAGTGGCAGGGCACGCTGTTTGCCGTGCTTACGCTGCTGGCAGCCTGGCTGTGGTGGAAGTGGTTGAGCCGCCGTACGAACCGTCAGCGCCCGGCTGAAGGCCAGCTTAACCAGCGCGGCCAGCAACTGCTGGGCCAGCGCTTTACGCTGGATAACGCGCTGGTTAACGGGCGCGGCCATATGCGGGTCGGCGATAGCTCCTGGCCGGTTGCCGCCGATGACGACCTGCCTGCCGGCAGTAAAGTAGAGGTGATTGCGGTGGAAGGGATCGTCCTGCGAATCAGGCTCTCCCCTCCTCGCTAATCGTCAGGCCTGGGTTTTACGGTGACAGCAGCCGGAAAGATTATCAATAATCGGACAATCGGCGCTGTCATCTCCCGGGCAGGACGCTGCCAGCGAAAGCAGCTGATCGCGCATCGCCTGCAGGTCGCTGATATGGCGTTCGATATCCGCCACCTTTTGCAGCGTATAGGCCTTCACGTCGGCACTGTGACGCTTTGGATCGTTAAACAGATTCACCAGCTCGCCGCACTCTTCCAGATTAAACCCTACCTGCCGCGCCTGGCGCAGTAGCGTAAACTCATCAAGGTGTTTCTGCGTGTAGCTGCGGTAGCCGTTTTCACTGCGCAGCGGCGGCGTGACCAGACCCTTCTCTTCATAAAAGCGAATCGCTTTGCTGGTTAAACCGGTTTTTTTGGCAACATCACTGATATTCACATTTCCCCCTTGACCTTCCCCTTGCTGGAAGGTTTAACCTTCACAACTGTAGACCATAAGGTGAATTTGGTCATCCATTATTGAGGAAAGTGATATGTCTCAAACCATCGATCTAGCCCTGGACGGTTTGTCCTGTGGCCACTGCGTGAAACGCGTGAAAGAGAGCCTGGAGCAGCGTTCTGACGTTGACCATGCGGAAGTGACTATCGAAGCCGCGCACGTGACCGGTAGCGCCAGCGCTGAAGCGCTGATCGAAACCATTAAACAAGCCGGTTATGGTGCTGAGTTAAGCCACCCAAAGGCTAAACCGCTGGCAGAGTCATCACTCCCGTCGGAAGCACTGACAGCGGCCACCCCTGAGCTTCCGGCAGCGCAGGAACTGGATGACAGCCAACAATTGCTGATCAACGGTATGAGCTGCGCCAGCTGCGTTTCCCGGGTACAAAATGCGTTGCAGGCCGTACCGGGCGTCGTACAGGCACGGGTAAACCTGGCGGAGCGCACGGCCCTGGTCATGGGTAGCGCCTCCGCCGGTGATTTAGTCCAGGCGGTGGAAAAAGCGGGATACGGCGCGGAAGCGATTGAGGACGATCTCAAGCGCCGCGAACGTCAGCAGGAAACCGCACTGGCGACCATGAAACGTTTTCGCTGGCAGGCGATTGTCGCCCTGCTGGTCGGCGTTCCGGTGATGGTCTGGGGGATGATCGGCGACAACATGATGGTCTCCGACGATAACCGCTCTCTGTGGCTGGTCATCGGTCTCGTCACCCTGGCAGTGATGGTATTTGCCGGTGGTCATTTTTACACCAGCGCATGGAAAAGCCTGAAGAACCGTACCGCAACGATGGATACCCTCGTCGCCTTAGGTACCGGCGTCGCGTGGCTCTACTCGATAAGCGTTAACCTGTGGCCGCAGTGGTTCCCGATGGAAGCCCGCCACCTCTATTACGAAGCCAGCGCCATGATTATCGGCCTGATAAACCTCGGGCATATGCTGGAAGCGCGCGCACGTCAGCGCTCCTCCCGGGCGCTGGAAAAACTGCTCGACCTCACACCGCCGACCGCCCGCGTGGTCACGGAAGACGGTGAAAAAACCGTGCCGCTGGCCGACGTTCAGCCGGGCATGATCTTACGTCTGGCAACCGGCGACCGCGTTCCGGTTGACGGTGAAATTACCCAGGGCGAAGCCTGGTTTGATGAAGCCATGTTGACCGGTGAGCCAATCCCGCAGCAAAAAGGCGACGGCGACAGTATTCATGCCGGTACCGTCGTAGAAGATGGTTCGGTACAGTTCCGCGCCAGCGCCGTCGGCAGCCACACCACGCTGTCGCGCATTATTAAGATGGTGCGTCAGGCGCAGAGCAGCAAGCCGGAAATCGGCCAACTGGCAGATAGAATCTCCGCCGTGTTCGTGCCGGTGGTAGTGGCGATTGCGATTTTCAGCGCCGCTATCTGGTACTTCTTTGGCCCGGCACCACAGATTGTCTACACCCTGGTTATCGCCACGACGGTACTGATTATCGCCTGTCCGTGTGCGCTAGGTCTGGCAACGCCGATGTCGATTATTGCCGGCGTCGGCCGCGCCGCAGAGTACGGCGTACTGGTACGTGATGCCGATGCACTCCAGCGCGCCAGTGAGCTAACCACCCTGGTGTTTGATAAAACCGGTACCCTGACCGAAGGCAAACCGCAGGTCGTTGCGGTCAAAACCCTCGGGGCGATTAGCGAAGCCACCGCCCTGCGTCTCGCCGCCGCATTGGAACAGGGCTCGAACCACCCGCTGGCCCGCGCGATTGTGGAGAAAGCCGCCGAGAAATCACTGCCGCAGGTTAGCGCCTTCCGCACCTTACGTGGGCTGGGCGTGAGCGGTGAATCCGACGGTCACACCCTGCTGCTCGGTAACCAGGCGCTGCTGCATGAACATCAGGTCGTGACTCGCGAACTGGACGATGAGATGGCTCAGCAGGCCGCTCAGGGCGCCACGCCGGTGCTGCTGGCGATCGACGGTAAAGCCGCCGCGCTGTTCGCCATTCGCGACCCGCTGCGCAGCGATAGCGTTGCCGCGCTGCAGCGCCTGCACCGCGAAGGCTATCGTCTGGTGATGCTGACCGGGGATAACCCTGTCACCGCCAACGCGATTGCCAAGGAAGCAGGTATTGATGAGGTGATTGCCGGGGTACTGCCGGACGGGAAAGCGCAGGCGATTAAAGATCTGCAGGCGCAGGGCCAGAAGGTGGCGATGGTCGGTGACGGTATCAACGATGCGCCAGCGCTGGCGCAGGCCGACGTCGGTATCGCCATGGGCGGCGGCAGCGATGTGGCAATTGAAACCGCGGCGATTACGCTGATGCGCCATAGCCTGGTCGGCGTCGCCGATGCGCTGGCCATTTCCCGCGCCACGCTGCGGAATATGAAGCAGAACCTGCTCGGGGCGTTTATCTATAACTCGCTGGGCATTCCGATTGCCGCCGGGATCCTCTGGCCGCTGACCGGCACGCTGCTGAACCCGGTGGTTGCCGGGGCGGCGATGGCGCTCTCCTCCATTACGGTGGTGAGCAACGCTAACCGCCTGCTGCGCTTCAAACCTAAGCAGTAACCCACCGTCCCTCCCGCCATCGGGAGGGACGCGTTTGCACCTTTTCCCCCATCGCGCTAGCATGAGATTTTCCTTCCAGGGAGCGCGGATGAGCCTGTTAAATCAACTACAACGCCTGTGGCGCACGCTGCGCGGTTCACCCTACAGCTGGCCTGCGCTGGACGTCACCTTGCCCGGCGGCCGCCACCTGCATCTGGTGGGCAGCATTCATATGGGGACTCGCGACATGGCCCCCCTTCCCGCTAAGCTTCTGAAAAAACTTCATCAGGCCGATGCGCTTATTGTTGAAGCGGATATCTCGGGTAACGAAACGCCCTTCAGCGACCTGCCAGAATACCCGCCGCTGCGCGAACGGCTCAGCGCAGCGCAGTTTAGCCAGCTTGAAAAACTCAGCGACGAACTGGGCATGCCGCTGTATCGCTTTGATACCCAGCCGCTGTGGCAGGTGGCGATGGTGCTGCAGGCCACTCAGGCGCAAAAGCTGGGGCTGCGCCCGGATTACGGCATTGACTACCAGTTGCTGCAGGCGGCCCGCGAAACGTCGCTGCCGGTGCAGGAACTGGAAGGGGCCGACAGTCAGATAGCGCTGCTCTGCGAACTCCCCGACGGCGGCATGGCGCTGCTCGACGATACGCTGACGCACTGGCATACCAACGCCCGGCTGCTGCAGGTGATGATCGGCTGGTGGTTAGAACAGCCGCCGTCCAACGGTACGGCTTCGCTGCCCAATACCTTTAGCCAGTCGCTGTATGATGTGTTGATGGTGAAACGCAATGAGGCCTGGCGCGATGCGCTGCTGGCGCTGCCGCCGGGGCGCTACGTGGTCGCCGTAGGGGCGCTACATTTGTACGGGGAAGGTAACCTGCCGCAGATGCTGGGATAAAAAAATGGCCAATATCTCTATTGGCCCGTCAAAGAGGAATTTCATCATTATTATTATCCCGGAGTTCGCACTCCGGATCTTTCGATTGTCGCTCAAAGTTGCCGCAACTGCCAATACCTATTGCGCAAGATTATACTATTTTTTAGTGCATTTTTGGGCGTATGCTGGCTGCATATCACGTCTGTAGTAAGAAGGAACGTTATGACTCCCGCAGTTAAACTACTCGAAAAGAACAAGATCCCGTTCAACATCCACGCCTACGATCACGATCCGCATGAGACCAACTTTGGCGACGAAGTGGTGCGTAAATTAGGACTGAATGCCGACCAGGTTTACAAAACCCTGCTGGTGGCAATGAACGGCGACATGAAACAGCTCGCCGTGGCGGTGACGCCGGTTGCCGGGCAGTTGGATTTGAAGAAAGTGGCCAAGGCGTTAGGCGCCAAAAAGGTCGATATGGCCGACCCAATGGTGGCGCAGCGCGTGACCGGTTATCTGGTGGGCGGCATTAGCCCGCTGGGGCAGAAAAAGCGTCTGCCAACGGTGATTGATGCGCCGTCGCAGGAGTTTGCCACCATCTATGTTTCCGGCGGCAAGCGCGGGCTGGATATTGAACTGGCGGCGGTAGACTTAGCGAAGATTCTTGGCGCGACGTTTGCGGATATTGCGCGTCGGGATTGATGGGTGCGGCTTGTCCCCCTCACCCTAACCCTCTCCCCAACGGGGAGAGGGAATAAAGACTCAAACCTTACTGCCAGCTCACTTCCCCTTTCGGTTCGTAAGCATTCACATCTAACGGTGAGTTCTGCTCAATATACTGCTTGAGCACCTCGGCATCGATAAACCCGGTATTCACATATCCCGGTTTACTATCAATCTTCGGATAGCCATCGCCGCCGGTAGCGTTAAAGCTCAAGGTCGCCATGCGATAGGTTTTCGCTGGGTCGACCGGTTCACCTTTGATTTTCAGATCCTGAAGCTGCCCATCTTTGGCCACAAAGCTCACGTTAGCAAACTGCGGATAAGCACCGGAATCCGGCTTCATCTGGGCGACAGCGGTCAGATACTCAGTGACCTCTTTGCCGTTCATATCGGCGTACACCACCACGTTGCCAAACGGCTGCACTTTCAGCACGCTCTTGTAGGTGATATTTCCCGCCTCGATGGAATCACGAATGCCGCCGCCGCTCATCACGCCAAAGTCAGCGCCAGTGCGCGCCATCTGTGCGGCGAGAATCAGTCGTCCCATATTGGTTTGCACAAAGCGAACCTTGCTACGATCCCCTTCCAGATGCCCGTTGACGCTACCCACTTTCACATCCAACTGCGCTTTGCCTTTACTCTGGAACGGCGTTAACAGCGAGAGCATCTGCGGATTTTCCGGGATTTGTGGCGTGTAAAGTACGCGCTCACTCTGCCCGTTATCGTAGGTGACCTTTTTCTTCAGGTTCACCGGAATCAGCTGATAGTGCACCAGTTTCATCTCACCATTGCGGAACTCAAAGTCGGCGCGACCAACGTATTTGCCCCACTCATGCGCCTGCACAATCCAGATACCGTTCTGTTTGTCCGGCGCGCACGGGGTGCCCGGCACGTAGTCGACCTGCTTTTTATTCTCCGATGCCATGCAGACCGGATCCTGTGAGTGACCACCCACAATCATCGCCAGCGAACCCGCGGGCAGGCTGCGCGCCATTTCGACATCGCCCGGCGCGTTGGAACCGTGCTCGCCGTTATCGTAATGGCCCATGTGGGTCGTGGCCAGAATCAGATCCGGCTTCTCTTTTTGCTGCAACTCCTGAATCACAACTTTGGCTTCTTCCGCCGGTTTGCGGAATTCAATATCGGTGAAATATTCCGGGTTGCCAATTTTGGCGGTGTCATCGGTGGTTAAGCCAATAACGGCAATTTTAAGATCCTGGCGTTTGAAAATCGCCCAGGGTTTAAACAGGCGTTCGCCGGTGCTTTTCTGATAGATGTTGGCAGAGAGGAACGGGAATTTGGCCCATTTTTCCTGCTGGCGCAGCACGCTCATCGGATTATCGAATTCGTGGTTACCCACGGCCATCGCATCGTAGCCCACCAGGTTCATGCCGCGGAAATCTGGCTCGGCATCCTGAAGGTCGGACTCCGGAACCCCGGTGTTAATATCGCCGCCGGAGAGCAGCAACACGCTTCCCCCTTCAGCCGCCACCTCTTTACGAATGCCGTCCACCAGCGTTTTTTGCGCCGCCAGTCCATATTCGCCGTATTCGCTGCGCCAGAAATGGCCGTGATGATCGTTGGTATGCAGGATGGTGATTTTATAGGTTTTATCTTGCTGATAAGCCTGAGAAGGTAAGCTGACTAAAGACAATGCAGACAGCATCGCCAGCGCCACGCCCCGTTTGACGAAATGCATGTTTCTCTCCCTGAGTGAATAACCATCGCCGAAATTACAATGCTCTGAAATATTAGTCTAATTTGTTTTCAGAAATGAGACTTCCTTCAAACGTCTTAGGCAGGTATCTTAGTCTGATAATTATTATTAAAGCGTATATCCCCAACATCGCACTATTAATTACAAGTGGAATCTATGGCAATTTCTGAAACCAGCCCTACGCGGCCTGGCCCGTCTGCGTCTTCGCAGAAGGGTCGTACCTCATTTGGTATTCTGGGGGCAATAAGCCTCTCCCATCTGCTCAACGATATGATTCAGTCGTTGATTCTGGCGATCTATCCGCTGCTTCAGTCGGAGTTTTCGCTCAGCTTCGTGCAGATCGGGATGATTACCCTGACCTTCCAGCTCACCTCATCGCTGTTCCAGCCGGTTATCGGCTATATCACCGATAAACGCTCTATGCCATGGTCGCTACCGGTCGGCATGTGCTTTACCCTAAGCGGCCTGGTGCTGCTGGCGCTGGCGAGCAGCTTCGGCGGGGTTCTGCTGGCGGCAGCGCTGGTCGGCACCGGTTCATCGGTGTTCCACCCGGAGTCCTCCCGCGTGGCGCGTATGGCCTCCGGCGGTCGTCACGGCCTGGCGCAGTCCATCTTCCAGGTGGGCGGCAACTTCGGCAGCTCGCTGGGGCCATTGTTGGCGGCGGTGATTATCGCGCCTTACGGTAAAGGCAACGTCGCCTGGTTCGTACTGGCCGCGCTGCTGGCAATCGTCGTTCTGGCGCAGGTTAGCCGCTGGTACGCGGCGCAGCATCGTTTAGCGAAAGGCAAACCTAAAACCGTTATCGTTAATCCGCTGCCGAAAAATAAAGTGGTGCTGGCCGTTTTCATTCTGCTGATGCTGATTTTCTCCAAATACTTCTATATGGCGAGTATTAGCAGCTACTACACCTTTTATCTGATGCAAAAATTCGGATTATCGGTACAAAACGCCCAGATTCATCTCTTTGCCTTCCTGTTTGCGGTTGCCGCAGGGACCGTGATTGGCGGGCCAGTGGGTGATAAGATTGGCCGTAAATATGTTATTTGGGGCTCTATCCTCGGCGTAGCGCCGTTTACCCTCCTTTTACCCTACGCCACCCTTTGGTGGACGGGAATTTTGACGGTGATTATTGGATTTATCCTCGCCTCGGCGTTTTCCGCCATCCTGGTGTACGCGCAGGAGCTGTTACCGGGCCGTATCGGCATGGTTTCTGGGCTGTTCTTCGGTTTCGCCTTTGGGATGGGTGGCCTGGGTGCCGCGGTGCTGGGGCTGATTGCGGACCACACCAGCATCGACCTGGTGTATAAAATATGCGCCTTCCTACCATTAATCGGTATGTTGACTATATTCTTACCTGATAACCGCCAAAAACACTGATTTCCGGGCAGCCAAACGTCTGTTTTGGCTGCCTTCTTCCTCCCGCAAGCACACGTCTCCTCTGACTTCCCGCATTCAACTTTCTTATTTGTGCCATTTACTCCTCAAAATTCAAATTTTTAGTTAAATTCAAGAATTATTCACAAACAAAATGACCGGAATTGTCATAAACTATTACAAGGTTTTTTGGTTTTCAGGCTGTTCCGGCATTCTGCGCCAAAAATGGGACCACGCATCACGACGAAAGGAGACGGAATGCATCACGCCACACCGCTAATCACCACCATTGTTGGTGGCCTTGTGCTCGCTTTTTTCCTTGGCATGATTGCCAATAAGTTAAGAATTTCTCCACTGGTAGGATATTTGTTAGCGGGCGTACTGGCCGGACCGTTTACTCCAGGATTTGTCGCTGATACCAAACTGGCCCCTGAACTGGCGGAATTAGGCGTTATTCTGCTGATGTTTGGCGTGGGTCTCCATTTCTCGCTCAAGGATCTGATGGCGGTAAAGTCAATAGCCATCCCCGGAGCGATTGCGCAGATAGCCGTCGCCACTCTGCTCGGCATGCTGCTCTCCACCTTCTTAGGCTGGTCGATGATGACCGGTATCGTTTTTGGTCTGTGTCTCTCCACCGCCAGTACCGTGGTGCTGTTACGCGCGCTGGAGGAACGACAGCTTATCGATAGTCAGCGCGGGCAAATCGCCATCGGCTGGCTGATTGTTGAAGACCTGGTAATGGTGCTGACCCTGGTGCTGCTGCCAGCCGTCGCCGGCATGATGGAAAAAGAGAATATCGGCTTCGCTTCACTGGCGATTGATATGGCCATCACCATCGGTAAAGTGGTGGCGTTTATCGCCATTATGATGCTGGTTGGCCGCCGTCTGGTGCCGTGGATCCTCTCCCGCAGCGCCGCAACCGGTTCTCGTGAACTGTTTACGCTGTCGGTGCTGGCGCTGGCGCTGGGGATTGCCTTCGGCGCGGTTGAGTTGTTCGATGTCTCCTTTGCGCTGGGCGCGTTCTTCGCCGGGATGGTGCTGAACGAATCCGAGTTGAGCCATCGTGCTGCCCACGATACGCTGCCGCTACGCGATGCGTTCGCGGTCTTGTTCTTCGTCTCCGTCGGTATGCTGTTCGACCCGCTGATTCTGATTGAGCAGCCGCTGGCAGTGCTGGCAACGCTTGCCATCATCATCTTCGGCAAATCTCTGGCGGCCTTCGGCCTGGTGCGCCTGTTCGGCCACTCGCAGCGTACGGCACTGACCATCGCCACCAGCCTGGCGCAGATTGGTGAATTTGCCTTTATCCTTGCCGGCCTCGGCATGGCGCTGGGCCTGTTGCCGCAGTCGGGGCAGAATCTGGTGCTGGCGGGTGCTATCCTCTCCATTATGCTGAACCCGGTGCTGTTCTCGGTGCTGGAAAAATACCTCGAGAAAACGGAAACCCTTGAGGAGCAGACGCTGGAAGAGGCGCTGGAAGACGAGAAGCAGATCCCGGTGGATATCTGTAACCATGCGCTGCTGGTCGGCTACGGTCGCGTTGGCAGCCTGCTCGGCGAGAAGCTGATGGCGCAGGGCATCCCGCTGGTGGTTATCGAAACCTCGCGTACCCGCGTGGATGAGCTGCGCGAACGCGGTATTCGTGCGGTGCTGGGTAATGCAGCGAACGAAGAGATCATGGACCTGGCGCATCTGGACTGCGCCCGCTGGCTGCTGCTGACCATTCCGAACGGCTACGAAGCCGGGGAGATTGTCGCCAGCGCCCGCGAGAAGTGTCCGCATCTTGAGATTATCGCTCGTGCGCACTACGACGATGAAGTGGCCTATATCAGCGAGCGCGGAGCCAATGAAGTGGTGATGGGCGAGCGTGAAATTGCCAAAACGATGCTGGGGCTGCTGAGTGAGCCACCGTTGAGTGAGGCGGTTAGCGGGTAGATATGACGATCCCGGCGGCACTTCGCTTGGCCGGGCTACATGATGAAGTAGCCCGGGCGAGCGCTAGCGACCCCGGGAATCCGCCGAATTATCGTTCCCAGTACGCCTCTTCGAGGCTATCTTCTTTCTCTGGCAGGCCGCGCGTCAGGCGCGGTGAATGCTGGTTCAGCACCTGATAGCTTACCCGGTTCGCATACTTACACACCTGCGCTAACGACGAGTAGGTCAGCCAGCTATGCTGGTGCTTACTGGAGTTCGGCACGTTGGAACGGTGGTAGGCGTTGGCGGTAATGTCGTGCAGCAGCGCAGCCAGCGCACCGTCGCCCGCGCCGTTGGTGTTCATGATTTTCTCAGGTCCGCCCATAAACGGCGCAATGTGCGAGTAAATACGCAGCGGGTCCTGACAATCTTTAAAGCGCACCGCGCGGCTGAATTCGTACTGGTTGAACTCGGCAATCGCCCCCGGCAGCAGTGGATGCTGCGTTTTACGCTTGGCGTCGTTCTCGGTGAAGCCCGCCATGTACAGCCCGGTTGGCCCGGCCGTGCACAGCACCAGATCTACCCAGTCGAGCGCCTTATCCGACGCCTGCAGCGGGTCGCTGAGGCCCGTTAGCGCTTCTGCCTCTTCTTCGTTCATCGCCAGAATCGACACGTGCTCTTTGATAAAGCTCTGCCACCACTCCGGGCTTTCGGCGATCACGAATTTGGTCCCCAGCGTCAGCACCACCGGCACGTCATATTTCTTCGCATAGGCGATGGCCTGCATGGTTGCCTCAGGCATCGGTTCACCCGGCTTACAGCGTACCAAATAGGAGGTCAGCACCAACGCAGACGCACCGGCAATCACCGATTCAGGCACGCTCTCCGGGCGCAGTTTGTTCATATGGCCCGGGCTGATGGCGAAGGTACGCTCGCCGGAATCACTGATAAGCGTAAAGCAGCGGCCAATCGGCCCTTCCACGCCCTGCAGGTAGTTCAGGTCGGTACGACTTGAGGTGTTGCACAGATAGCGGTAGGCGTAGCCGCCGATTTCGATATTGCTGCACATCACGCCCAGCAGCACCGAGCGATCGTCCGCCAGCACCGAGTAGTTGTGCATGGTGTTGCCAATGGTGCCACCGGCAAACTGATGGGTAATCAGATTCTCCCGCACCAACTCCTGATACAGCGCTTCGGCAACGTCATCTTCAATCACCAGAGAATGCCCGGCGCTCAGACCGTAGCGCTGAATAAACGCATCGTCGACTTTGGCTTCAATATCCACCAGCGTCTGGTCGATACCGACAACCCAGGCGGCGCTGGTTTCACTTTCGGGTTGAATCTGCTTTAGCAGCGGATCGCGAGCGTCCACCGGGAAATAGTGTTTAGATTTGCGTTTACCGGGAAATTTCATGGTTTTTCAGGAGTGGCTGTGAACAGGCGGTGAATAGTAGCACATTCATCCGCCTGCTTGCGATCAGGTATAGGGCGCAGTCAGATTGACCATCATCGCGATATGCGCTTCGTCGTCATTCAGCGCAGGAATGTATTCATACTGCTGACCACCGGCCTCCATAAAGACCTCGCGGTTCTGCACCGCAATCTCCTCCAGCGTTTCCAGGCAGTCCGCCGAGAAGCCCGGGCACATCACCTGGATATGTTTCACACCCTTCTCGCCGAGCAGCTTCAGCGTTTCGTCGGTGTACGGCGTGAGCCAGGGTTCACGGCCAAAGCGCGACTGGAAGGTCATCATCACCTTATCCGGCGAGATGCCGAGGGCCGACACCAGTTCGCGGGTGGTATCGCGACAGCGCTGCGGGTAGTCATCGCCTTCCTGCGCAAAGCGCTGAGGAATGCCGTGATAGGAGAGCAGCAGCACGTCCGGCTCGCCGTGACGGGCAAACGACGCGCGCGCGCTGGCCGCCAGCGCCTGAATATAGCCGTGGTCGGTGGCATAGTCGCGGATAAACGAAACGCTTGGGATCGCCCGTTTGGTCGCCAGAATACGCGCCAGCTCGTCCCACACCGCCGCCACGGTGGAGCAGGAGTATTGCGGGTAGAGCGGCAGCACAATGAGGTGGTCAACGCCCTGCGCCAGCAGTTCATCTACGCCGCTTTGCAGCGACGGCGTACCGTAGCTCATCCCCAGCACCACCGGAATATCCGGCAGGCGAGCGGCAAGGGCGCGCTGCTGGCGACGGCTGAACACCATCAGCGGCGAGCCCTCTTCCATCCATACGGACTGATAGAGTTTGGCCACGCGCGGCGCACGGATGGGCAGGATAACGCCGCGCAGCAACGGCCACCAAAGCAGACGAGGGGTATCAACGACGCGCTTATCGCTTAGAAACTGTGTCAGGTAGCGTTTTATCGCTTCAGGCGTTGGAGCATCGGGGGTGCCGAGATTGACCAGCAGGATACCGGGTTTCTTATGATGCATTACCGCCTCTTATCGATTCAAATTGTTGATAATTGTAGCGGAAAAGTGAGGAAGAAAAACTAATTGCTGCAAGAGGTAGGAGAGAATGTGTCTGATGGCGCTGCGCTTATCAGACCTACAGAGAGTCCCGTAGGCCGGATAAGGCGCTTACGCCGCCATCCGGCACGCTCGGTGCCGGAAGACGAGATTAACCGAGGATCTTCGCCAGTTCAGCGCGTACGTCAGCAACGGCTTTGGTGCCGTCAACTTTTGCGTACTTGGTGTTACCTGCCTGTGCTTCTTTGGAGTAGTAGCCGATCAGCGGAGCGGTCATCTGATGGTATTCCACCAGGCGCTTACGAACGGTCTCTTCCTGGTCGTCTTTACGGGTGGTCAGCTCTTCGCCGGTCACGTCGTCTTTACCTTCAACCTTAGGTGGGTTGAATTTGATGTGGTAAACACGGCCAGATGCCGCGTGCACGCGACGGCCAATGATACGGTCAACGATCAGCTCGTCAGGAACGTCGAATTCCAGAACGTAGTCAACGTTGATGCCCGCTTCTTTCATGGCATCAGCCTGCGGGATAGTGCGTGGGAAGCCGTCCAGCAGGAAACCGTTACGGCAGTCTTCCTGAGCGATACGCTCTTTGACCAGCGCGATAACCAGTTCATCAGTGACCAGCTTACCTGCGTCCATGATGTCTTTAGCCTGTTTGCCCAGCTCGCTGCCGGATTTTACAGCGGCGCGCAGCATATCACCGGTGGAAATTTGCGGAATGCCATATTTCTCCATGATGAACTGTGCCTGAGTTCCTTTACCCGCGCCCGGTGCGCCAAGCAGAATGATACGCATTGCGAAAATCCCCTCAAAGGTTGTCGATATTTTTTAAAAAGCGCTAAAAGATACCACCAGAACGGCGCTGGCTCAAGGAAGGCGGGACGGCTGAAACGGTTAATGGTCAGATATTTTGCGTAGCGGGAGATTTAAGGGCGCTCGCCCGGAGAAGTAGCCCGGGCGAGGCATTTATACCGACCCCGGGGGAACCGGAGCCGAACCCGGCGTCGCGTTTGTACGACCGGATACATAGGTAACACTTCAGACCGGGAACATAGGTAACACTTTCCTAGTCTATCCGGATAATACTACGGCTTTTCCGGTCATAGTAAGCAAGCGTTATTCCGTTAAAGATGATGGCCTCAACGCCATCATCTTTTTCTTCCAGCATGATGTATTCCCCCAGCAGCGCTTCGCTCAGGAACACCTCCTTACCGATGTGTATCACCCCCTTCGACATCACTCTGTACAGCCGCGCTCCTTCAGGCCATTCATACTCAGGTACTTTACCGTCCCAGCTGCGCGATGATGGCCGCCATACCTCACCCGGCGTGGTTCCTCCCAGCGCTTCATGTGGACGCTCCTGGTTGAACTCTTCTCTGTAATGACTGAACCAGGCCTGTTGCTCTTCCAGCGTTCTGAAGATATTCCCGTGTTTCAGTGCGCTTTTCAGCGAACGGTGCATCCGCTCATGGCGACCATTTTCCTCCGGATGCCCCTTTCTGATTCGCTCGGGCCTGATGCCCAGTTTGATAAGCCAGACCGACAGACGGCTGAGACCCGCCACCCCAACGCCAGCAAAGGGCTGCCCGTTGTCGGTTCGCAGCACATCCGGCAGACCGTACTCAAGGAAGGAGTCGGTGAGGCACTGTCGGGCAAAGGCGGTGTTCTCGTGATGATTACCCCGGCAGCTCAGAAGGTAGCGGCTGTGGTTATCCGTCAGCGTAAACGGGTGGCAGTACTCCCGGCTCAGCAGTCTGAACTTCCCTTTAAAATCAGCGCTCCAGACCTGATTAATATCCTGGATAGTGGTCAGCGGCTGACGATTCCCGGGCGTTCTGTGTCTACGCTTTCTGTCCGGAACCATCCCCTGACGCTTGAGGATATCGCCGATAGTGCTGGCAGCCGGGACCGGGAAGTCGGCCTGATGATTAAGGAGCCACATCCGCAGTTTTTTAGGTCCCCAGTCAGGATGTTTTTGCCGTAATGCCATCAGATGGGCAGCAATATCTGGCGGGACGGTGCGGGAATGTGAGAGTGGCGCCCGTGAGCGGTCGAAAAGCGTCGCAGGCTCTGAAGGGTCGAAACGCCCGAGCCATTTATAGCCCGTTTTACGACTGATGCCGAAGAGACGGCAGAGTGCGGAGAAAGACATCGTGCCAGCGTGGCTGGCACGGATAAAATCAAGACGTTGCATAGGTCGGGTCTCAGTCCAGGGCATAGCGAGTCTCCTCTTCTATGCCTGTTATAACTGTTACCCATGTATCCGGTCTAAAGTGTTACCTATGTTCCCGGTTTGTACCGTTGCTCGGACGGGCTACGTGATTAGGACAGGTTTATGACACCAGCAGCTGGTTCATGCGGCGGATAAACTGGTTAGGATCTTCCAGCGTACCGCGCTCGGCGAACAGCGCCTGGTCAAGCAGCAGCTCAACCCACTCTTTAAACTGCCCTTCGTCCTGGGTATCCGCGGTGCGTTTCACCAGTACGTGATCCGGGTTCAGCTCGAAGATGTATTTCACTTCCGGCGCGGCCTGGCCTGCAGCGGCAAACAGCTTCGCCATCTGGGTGCTCATTTCGTCCGCGTCGGTGGTGACGATGGCCGGGGTGTCGGTCAGACGGTGAGTCAGACGCACCTCTTTCACGCGGTCGCCCAGCAGGGTTTTCACGCGCTCAATGAACGGCGTCAGCGCTTTTTCCGCTTCTTTTGCGCTCTCGTCCACTTCATCCGCCAGCTTGTCGATAGACTCGTCGGCTTTCGCTACGGACTGGAACGGCTTACCGTCGAACTCAGTCAGGTAGTTCATCATCCACTCATCGATGCGGTCAGAAAGCAGCAGCACTTCGATGCCTTTCTTACGCAGCAGTTCCAGGTGCGGGCTGCTCTTCGCCGCGGCATAGCTGTCGGCGGTAATGTAGTAGATTTTCTCCTGCCCTTCTTTCATGCGGGACACGTAGTCGGCCAGCGACACGGTCTGCTCGGAAGAGTCAGTATGAGTCGACGCAAAGCGCAGCAGTTTCGCAATTGCTTCCTGGTTGCCGTTGTCTTCCGCCGGGCCCTCTTTCAGCACCAGGCCGAACTGTTTCCAGAAGGTCTGGTATTTCTCGGCATCGTCTTTCGCCAGCTTATCCAGCATCTGCAGTACACGCTTGGTCAGCGCGTTACGCAGGTTACGGGTGACCGTGCTGTCCTGCAGAATTTCACGTGAGACGTTCAGCGGCAGATCGTTGGAATCGATCAGACCACGCACGAAGCGCAGGTAGTTCGGCATGAACTGCTCGGCGTCGTCCATGATGAAGACGCGCTGCACGTACAGCTTCAGGCCGTGCTTATGGTCACGGTTCCACATATCCCACGGCGCCTGCGAAGGGATGTACAGCAGGCTGGTGTACTCCTGCTTACCTTCCACACGGTTGTGGCTCCAGGTCAGCGGGTCAGTAAAGTCGTGGGCGATATGCTTGTAGAACTCTTTGTATTCGTCGTCGTTCAGCTCGGCTTTGTTTCGCGTCCACAGCGCCTGTGCCTTGTTGATCTTCTCCCAGGAAACCACGGTTTCGCCGTCTTTCTCTTCCTGTTTTTCGATCTCTACCGGCAGCGCGATATGGTCGGAGTATTTGCTGATAACCGAACGCACGCGCCAGTCGTCGAGGAACTCGCTTTC
The DNA here is from genome assembly GCF_040930405.1 of Kluyvera sichuanensis. Classification (NCBI taxonomy): domain Bacteria; kingdom Pseudomonadati; phylum Pseudomonadota; class Gammaproteobacteria; order Enterobacterales; family Enterobacteriaceae; genus Kluyvera; species Kluyvera sichuanensis. The sequence goes on along the minus strand of NZ_CP162271.1, from coordinate 4,995,821 downwards.
GTCTTCACGCAGATGCAGCGTAATTTCAGTACCACGGTCTTCTTTGGTGATGTCCGCTACGGTGTATTCACCTTCACCGGCAGATTCCCAGAACACGCCGTTTTCCGGCTTATCGCCTGCCGCACGAGTACGCACGGTGACTTTATCCGCGACGATAAACGCCGAGTAGAAGCCGACGCCAAACTGGCCGATAAGCTGGCTGTCTTTCGCCTGGTCAGAGCCCATGGACTCGAGGAAAGCTTTGGTGCCGGATTTAGCGATAGTCCCCAGGTGGTCAATCACTTCGTCGCGGTTCATGCCCACGCCGTTATCGGCAATGGTCAACGTACGCTTATCTTTATCGAAGGAGACGCGCACGCGCAGCTCGCCGTCACCCTCATACAGATCCGGGTTGGACAGCGCGCGGAAGCGCAGCTTGTCGGCGGCATCTGAAGCGTTAGAGATAAGCTCACGCAGGAAGATTTCTTTATTGGAATACAGAGAATGGATCATCAGATGCAGAAGCTGTTTTACTTCTGACTGGAAGCCACGGGTTTCTTGTCCTTTCATTGCAAAATACCTCAATGCTGATTACAAGGTAAAAAAAGCGATGAGAGGAAAATGGGGATGGGTAGAGAGGATTTCAAGCGAGAGCAGAAAATCCTGCTCTCGATTGATTAAAAACGAATCTTATGGCGACCGGCCAGCGAGTGCGACAGCGTGGTGCCGTCAACCATCTCCAGCTCACCGCCTACCGGCACGCCGTGGGCGATACGGCTGGCTTCAACGCCATACTGCGCGCAAAGCTCGGCGATATAGTTAGCCGTGGCTTCCCCTTCCACCGTCGGGTTGGTGGCGAGGATAATTTCGGTCAACTGCTCCGCTTCCAGACGTTGCTCAAGCCTATCGAGGCCAATGTCGTCCGGGCCGATACCGTCCAACGGTGACAGGTGGCCCATCAGCACGAAGTAGCGGCCAGAAAACTGCCCGGTCTGCTCAATAGCGTAGATGTCAGCAGGACTCTCCACCACGCAGATTTGACCGTTTTCCTGACGACGCGGGTTCGAGCAGATGTTGCACACTTCCTGCTCGGTGAAGGTGCGGCAATCGGCGCAGTGGCCGATTTCCGACATCGCGCGGGTTAACGCCTGCGCCAGACGCATCCCGCCGCTGCGGTCACGCTGCAGCAGGGTAAACGCCATGCGCTGCGCCGACTTCGGGCCAACGCCCGGCAGGCAGCGCAGCGCTTCCATAAGCTGTGTTAACAGCGGACTGGTTTGCATGAAGCTTCTTTCCTGTCATAGCCAATCGATCGATAGGATCAATTGCGAAAAATAAAACGCCATAGGGTAGCATCTCGCAGCCAACAAAACATCGTCAGTTGTAAATGAACGATAAAACGCCGACGGCGTTGGCCTGCCCCGGCGTGACCGCATCCTGCATTTTGATATAGTCGGCAGTAAAGGTCAGCAGTTCGCTTTCCGCCGCGCCGCCAGGGTTACTGGCGTCGGCAAAGCGAGTATAACCCTGCTCAACGTTCGTCACTCGCGAAGAGGTCAGCAGGGGAATGGCGGTATTCAGCGGCAGCCCCTCCTCTTTGCTGTCATATTTTCCTGACGTCAGGCGGAGATTCAGCTGCACGCCAATACCGCTGGCTACGCTCGATGAGCCATCCTGCAACAGCGCAATAAGGGTGTTATCGGCATTGCCCCCTTCCGTTAACTGCGCCGCCTGTACGGTCATCGTCACCTCGGTCCCCGGTTCACAGGCCAGGTTCATCGTTTGGGTTACGCCACCTACGCGTCGATTGCTATCAAACTGCGTCATATTGATATCGCCCATCGCAAAGTTTAGCGAGGCCACGTCGGCGGTACAGCCCATCGCGTTGATAGCAACCTGGCTTGCTGATACCAACAACTCGGAGGCAACATCGCCATCGCCACTCATGCTTTTGCTCTCACGAAAATCGACGCGCGCCAGCGGTGAAGGCAACGTCAGCGTGCCGCTGGCAATATTGAGCTTCGTTGCCACAAGCTGTAGGCGATACGAGGAGTTGTTGAGCGTATGGGACGAGGTCAGCAGTGCGCCATCCCCCACCAGCCAGGCATTATCAACGGCCCTGGCGTCATCAAATGGCCCGGCCTGATTCAGCGTATAAACCCTGACGCCAATGCCGTCGAGATTCGTTGGGTACACATTGCCCCCCAGCGCGCTGCCCGTTTGCGGCGCGGAAAGGTACAGAAATCCGACATAGTAATTCTGGGCGCATCGTTCAATGGTCACGCTATTATCGCTACCGCTGACGAAGCCTGAATCATAAAGAATGGTCCCAATGGCATACCCTCGGCTGTTAATCACAATATTGTCCGGCAGCGCGATTGTCGAAATCGATACGCTGTCATTGCTGTCTCGTCGACAGTTTGCGCTGCTTGAAAATGTGGCCAGAAATAATACGGCCAGAAGCCAATGCAAGGCAGACATAACCCTTCTCCCATAGGCAATAATTTATTGATATTTAAAGTTGAGCGTGACGGAAGATTGAAATTTACCGGCGGTCGTCGCCCCTTCCGGCGAGTAGAGGCGAGCCACGATATCCAGCGCTCCACTGCGCGTTTGCGCGCTTACCGGAAAGGTATAGCTCACGCCATTTGCCAGATTGACCGCGGGGTTGCCGTCCGCATTCATCAACTGCAAGCCGACGTACTTTGCGCCATCGGCCGCCTGATTAGCGTAGATGACGCTTCCCCAGGTGCCGTCATCATAAGGTGTTCCAGAAAACATGACCTGTGCGCTCGTCAGCCCCGGTGTACAGTTAATAAGTTCGATCGTGAACGGCACAGAGGCGCTGCTCGCACCGGCCACGGACAACGTATCGCGGGCAAACTCTCCCAATGCGACCTGCGACGGTACGTTTACCGTGCAGAGACTCTGGACAATCGTTCCGCTAACGGAAAAATTCACCAGATCCTGACTGTTATATGCCCCTATTGGTTTAGCCAGCAGCAGCAAAACCAGAGGCGCAATACTTAGCGCAGAAACGGCGCCCCTTTGCCTCCTGGCCCTGTATTCCTTTACCATCGACTTCCCTCCATGAAGCATGCCATCACGAAACCGGGCGACATTCCCCGGTATAAAAAAGGATCGGGCTATCCACGTCAGGTTCAGGAAGGACGTAGTCTACCTGGCACCTTTTGTCCGCACTTTCTCCCCACTTCACCTGCAGCGAACCTTTGCTCCCCAGACCAACCAGGTACACCTGCCCGTCATCGCCCACGATATTGGTTCGCGTGGCATCGTCTTCCTGATGCGACAATGACACCACCGCCCCAAACGGCACCGCACGCCCTCGATAACGAAGCGTCATCATGGCCTTATAGCCCACCCAGGTTTTGTATTTTGCAACCACCACAGCGCCGCGCGTGGGCACCACGTTTTTATCCTGGTTATCGATATCCACCTCAGCGATGGCCATATCGCGGCTATCCAGTCTGACGTTATTCAAGTGGTAAGGACGAGCGTAAGGAATGACGGCATGGCCTGAACCGTCGGTGTAGACATTGGTCTGGCCGCTAACGGGAACGCCTGCAACGCCAGGCGCCTGTACCAGCGCGACGCTTTCGTTTAATGAGCGGGAAAGCGTGAGCCCCTTCGAATGCGCCACCGCGCCGCCTCTGATGCCATAGCTAAAACGGCGGCTATACTCATCGTAACCGTAGCCTGCGGAGAGATCCGCATAGCGGCTTTGGTAGCCAACGTTAAGATTGCCGCTCGTTGCTCGGGCCTCAGCGTCATAGCCTTCTGACAGCTGCCAGTTTAAGGCGTTGTCACGCAGCAGGCTGCCGGAAAGCCCCAGATTATGTGAAGTGCTGCCACCGTCACTATGGTTGATGGCATAGTTTGCCGATACCGACCGCCATTTATCGTCCTGGCTAAAGACGCTAAACGGCAGTCGGAACGAAAGGGAAAATACGTTATCACGGGTGGACTGACGCCCTTCATCGTCGTCAGAAACATTTTTGCTATAGGCATAGTTAGCAAAATAGGAGATGCCGCCGATAGCGCCGCTGTACCCCAGACTCAGTGAATCCGTTCGCGAAGTATCCCAGTAGGATTCGCTTACCAACGACAGCACCAGGGAGCCCAGCGGTAGATTTTGTGAAATAGAAATATCCACACGATCCCGCGTTCGACCGCCGTCATAACTGCGCTGATACGCCGTATTCCAGGCATCGGTGAAATCAGAGAAAGCATAATACCCTCCCGTCGAGTAGCGGTAGCCGGCAATCGATAGCGACGTGTCCGTTTGCTGGAGCATTTTGCTATAGCGCAGACGGTAAGATTGCCCGGACTCACGCGAGGTGGCGGCAGAATTATCCTCGCGCGGCAACTGGGCCCACGATTGAGAAAGATCGAAAGAAAGCGCCCCCAGCCCGCCAATGTTCATCCCCGTTCCAACCAGCACGTTGCTGTATTGATCCTCGGCCTGAATAAAGCCGGCATAGGCGGTAAACCCGCCGCGCAACCCCCAAGCTCCCGCACCCTGCACAAAGTTAAACTCATGGGCGCGATTCTCCTGGTGCCGAGTCTTCCCTGCTGCGACAGAGTAATTCCCCTGCCCTTCTCGCTGCATAATGGCCAAAGAGGCGTAGGGAACGATAAAACGCCGCTCGCTGCCGTCCGACTCCTTCACATTGACATACAGATCCCCCGAACTCCCGGTTGGATAGATATCTTTTATTTCAAAGGAGCCCGGAGACACCGTCGTTTTATAGATCACGTAGCCATTTTGCAGGACCGAGACTTCCGCGTTGCTCTGCGCAATTCCCCGAATGACGGGGGCAAATCCCTGTCGACTGTCCGGCAGCATCTCCGTATCGGAGTAGAGCAGCGCACCGGTAAAGCTGATGCTGTCAAAAATATCGGCGCGCGTATTGGCCTCGCCCATCACCAGTTGGCTTTTCAGGAAACGAATATCGCGAGAAACCGAGGTATACGTCGACTCCCAACGCTGCTCGTCGCCATCGTGGCTGTAGGTCGAATAGTTTCGTAACCGCCAGGCTCCGATATTAATCCCCGGTTGAACGCTGAGAAACTGGCTGCGGTCATCATCACCGCCGGTTCTGGAGGTCGTCTGCTGCCCCGTCAGGCTGTAGTTGAGCAACCCCGCAGTGATGCCTTCGTCCCAGCGGCTTTCCGCAACGTAACCTCGGGCCACGTTCAGCATCGCTATCTGCGGCACCGAAAGCACGTAGCGCTGGGTCATAATATCCAGCTTCTCGGTCGCTTCCGGAATTGCCTTAAGCGCAGCGCAGTGGTTGTCATTTTTTTGCAGTTTCGGATACTGCTCAACACGTATGCCCCACTGTTTTAGCAATGAGGTGCTAAGGCAGGCCCGTAGCCTCGGTGGGTGTTCGTCTTCATCCTGCTGAAAGGTGAGCGTACGGGTATCGATATATTTTCCGTTAATATAGATATCAATATTATATTCTCCCGGCGGAACATCTTCTTGCGCAAAGAGGGAGAGATCCAATTGGGGAACGGCGGTGCTTGAGGTGTCCAGGAGTTGTGGGTTGAAATACTCTTTAGCCGATGCCGCATCCTGAAATGCCAAAAGGATGATCCCTGCGTTTAACCAACGGCAGATGCTATTTCCGTATGCTGATATCATCATTCTCATCCATAAAAATAAGCCTGCCGGTGTTTCAGTACGCCTGAGATTGAACCTCTCCTCTCATGCCAAAATCATTCAATACCTGCCATATTGCCTTACCGTGTTCCGGAAGGCCTTTTTCCGAAATCACCGTCTTCGAATATGGCGCCACATAATAAGGGCCCACCAGGTTTTTTCCACCAACGCTAGCCGTTGATAAGTTCATATAGTGGGGAGAAGGATTAGTCACCTCAATATTTCCCCCAATGCTGTTCCAGCGTAATTTACCCGCATAATGCTCCGGCATACTCCCTTTTAAAGATGCTGGACGATATATCAGTTTTATTTGTGAGTTAATGGCAATCTGTAATGTGTTTTTTCCGCTCTCTTGCGTCGTTGCAGGAATGCCTTTTATATTAAGCCAGAGCATCGATTCCCGGTCTTCAGGTAATGGCTTACCAGAACGCACAATTCGAATTGTCGCCTGACCGTCCGCTTCAAGGCGAAATAACGGTGGGGTGACAATAAAACTGTCTTTCTCCGGTGAGTTTCCATCAATGGCACTAAGCCAGGACTGAACGAGATTGGTGACTTTATCCTTATTCGTAATAGATATCGTCGCCGCCTGACGCGTACCATCAAACAATACTCTCGTACCGCCAATTTGCAGCCCGGCCAGCGCTGGCAAACAAGGGAGAAGGGACAAGCATAGGCACAGCATAAACCTGGATAGATTCATCATCATCTTATTATGGAGGGGTTTCCCCCTCCCTCACTTTTACTGATAGGAGACGTTATAAGTCAGGGTGCTTGAAACCGCCCCTGAGGTAACGCCTGTTGCGGTAGCCACAAACTGCGCAGAGTAGTTCACCGTGACGTTACCACCGGTCGTTGGCAAATCGATTGCATCGTTACCATCATCTGCTGCGACAACGGTCTCACCCTGTTTCACCATCACCGCAATATTGGATGCCGGGGAATCCGTGGCGGTGTTTTTAAACCAGTAGCTATTCGTATCCGTTTGGCCAGAAAACTTAATATAGGCTTTTGTTGGGCCATCTGCCGGACAGGACTCTAATACGATGTTAAATATTTTAGCGGCGCCGACATCGCCCTGTTGCGTGAAGCTTGACTTAGGCTCCCCACCCAGATCAATTATACTTTGGCCACCGTTGACATTCACCGTACAGGTTGAATCAAGGATGGAACCGGTAAAGGTGACCTCATTATCAGCGGCGAATGCCTGCGAGGATAAACTCATGACCGCAATAAAAAGGCATGCTGAACGCTTTAGTGTATTAATATCCATTACAATATGAATCCTTCCAATAAATTATATCGATATTTGATAATTAACTTTTACGACATGATGTAATGCGTCGCTCCTGTTGGAACAACAAAATGGTAGTACAACGCATTCGTTCGTGTACATACGATAATATTTTTTACGCACAATTCATCAAAACAATGTAAGGCTGATAGGTTTTTATTATTCAGGAGGCAATGGCGGTGCGAAAATATCGAATATATAGAAGGGGAAAATTTAATTCATTATATTAATGCTTGAGCGATTTATAATGCAGAGATTATAGAAAAAAGAGGTATATTTATCAGAAAGGCTGGGAATAGTCGGTAAGCGGCGCTATTGCCCCGCTTACCGGGAACATCAGAACGGCATCTTGAAGCCTGGTGGCAGTTGCATACCAGAGGATACAGAAGCCATTTTCTCTTTCTGCGTTTCATCAATGCGACGTGCCGCATCGTTGAACGCTGCAGCGACCAGATCTTCCAGCATGTCTTTGTCGTCTTCCAGCAGGCTTGGATCGATTTCCACGCGACGGCAGTTGTGCGCGCCGTTGATGGTCACTTTGACCAGACCTGCGCCAGATTCGCCGGTTACTTCCAGCTGGGCGATTTCTTCCTGCATTTTCTGCATTTTGTCTTGCATCTGCTGGGCCTGTTTCATCAGGTTACCCAGACCGCCTTTACCACCAAACATAGGCTTCTCTCTCAGTAGGTCACGTTAAACAATAACGACCGTAAGCAGCGCTTGCGGTCAAATGGGGCGAATACTCTCTTCATCCAGGTCCGCATCGAAGAATCGGCGCAGCGTCTGAATGTTATTATCCGCGATAATCGACTCGCGCGCCTGCGCGAGCTTCTCTTCATAGATGGCCTGTCGCCACTCCAGCGGCGTACGCACCGCCGGATTATCATCTTCCACGATGGTCAATTCAACAGGCGCACCGTATAAAGTGCTTAACGCCTCGGTCAGCTTTTGCTGCGCACCCGGCGAATTCAGATGCCGCTGCGTAGGACGCAGATGCAGGCACACCGCGTTACCGTTCTGCTCTTTCCACGCGTTGAGCGCCACCTGTTCGACGAGCTTCGGCAGCGCCATCTGGCTCACCTCGGCCGCCCACGGGTCGCGCTCTAAAGATTCCACCGCCAGCTTGGCCGCCAGTTCTGGCGTTTTCTCATGCTCCAGCGCTTTCTTCAGCGCTTTCGGCGTGGCGACTTCTTCTTTTTTCACTTCATCAGCAGGCGTGGTCGCTTTCCAGCGGTATGCCTCTTTCTTCGCCGCAGGCTGGGTCAATGCGGCCGGTGCCGGACGCGCCTGAACGCGTTCCGTTACCGAAGCCAGTCTTTCCAGCGCAGCACTGTTCACCGGCCGCGCGCGGGAAGCGGCTGCCGGTTCACTCTTTTTTGGGGTGTTTACTCCCTGATTGCCCTGCTGCTGTTGCAGCTGACGACGCGCGGCCAGCACCTGATTGGTTGAATCAGGAAGCGGAGCGGCAGGCGGCGGCGCCATCGGCGCAGAAGTCTGCAGCGGTGGCTGCTGTTGCGTCATTGGTGCAGCAGCCGGTGCAAAGGTCTGCGGCGGCCTTTCCGGTTCCGGCAGTGGCGCATTGGGATGGAACGCCAGTGCGCGCAGCAGCGTCATCTCAATGCCCATCCGACGGTCCGGTGCATACGGCAGCTCTTTACGGCCAATCAGCATCGTCTGGTAGTACAATTGCACGTCAGTTGGCGGCACGGTGCGCGCAAGATTGCGCATCCGCTGCTCCACGGCGGCCATATCGCTGCCGAGCGCCGCAGGCGACAGCTGAACCATCGCAATACGGTGCAGCAGGCTTTGCATCTCAACCAACAAGGCTTCCCAGTCAACGCCGCGCAGCGCAGCATCGTTGATCAGCTCCATCACGCGTTCGCCGTTGGCCGCCACCAACGCTTCAATCAGCGACAGCGCCTGATCGTCGTCGAGGGTGCCAAGCATTTCACTGACCGACACGGCGGTCAGTTGGCCTTCACCGCTGGCAATTGCCTGATCGGTCAGACTTAACGCATCGCGCAGGCTGCCGTCCGCCGCACGCGCCAACAGTTGCAGGGCGCGAGGTTCGTGAGCGATATGCTCCTCATCAAGGATATGTTCCAGCTGATGACGAATTTGCTCAACGTCCAGCGCCTTCAGATGGAACTGCAGGCAGCGCGACAGAATGGTGACCGGCAGCTTTTGCGGATCGGTCGTGGCCAGCAGGAATTTGACGTGCGCAGGCGGCTCTTCAAGCGTCTTTAACAGTGCGTTGAAGCTATGACGCGAGAGCATGTGCACTTCGTCGATCAGATAGACCTTAAAGCGACCGCGTGCGGGCGCGTACAGGACGTTATCCAGTAGATCTCGGGTATCTTCGACTTTGGTTCGCGAGGCAGCATCGATCTCGATCAGATCGACAAAGCGCCCCTGTTCTATTTCGCGGCAGTTATCACACACGCCGCACGGCGTGGCGGTAATGCCGGTTTCGCAGTTAAGCCCCTTCGCCAGCAGACGGGCGATAGAGGTTTTCCCCACCCCACGGGTGCCGGAAAAAAGGTATGCGTGATGAATGCGCCCTAACGATAAGCCGTTCGCCAGTGCGGTCAGCACATGTTCCTGGCCGACGACGTCAGCAAAGGTTTGTGGGCGCCATTTTCGGGCTAAGACCTGATAACTCATTGGCAGGCTCTGAAACGCTGGAAGGTGGATTCACGAGGGGGTAATGCTACCACAGCCCCGCCGGATCGGCGAGGCTATGTATCGGGAAATGCTTAGTGACCCGGGAAATTCACCAGGCTATAGCTGGTGATACCCTGTTTTTCCAGGCGCTGTTCGCCGCCCAGATCGAACAGGTTGATGATGAAGGCCGCATCGTGCACTTCGCCACCCAGACGACGGATCAGTTTAACCGTCGCTTCAATAGTCCCGCCGGTTGCCAGCAGATCGTCGACCACCAGCACTTTATCGCCAGCTTTGATCGCATCAACGTGGATCTCCAGCTGATCGGTACCGTACTCCAGTTCGTAGCTTTCGGCGATCGTTTCACGCGGCAGCTTACGTGGTTTACGTACCGGGACAAAACCTACGCCCATCGCCAGCGCGACCGGCGCGCCAAACAGGAAACCACGCGCTTCGGTACCCACGACTTTGGTGATACCGGCGTCTTTGTACTTCTCGACCAGCAGTTCAATGCTGAGCGCGTAGGCTTTCGGGTCTTCCAGTAAGCTGGTGACATCGCGGAAAAGAATGCCAGGTTTTGGATAGTCCTGGATGCTCTGGATGCTGTTCTTCAGATATTCAAGCTGCTGTGCAGTTGCGGTCATAGGTTTGTGCCTGATTGAAACAGTGTTACTCAAGGCGAGCAAAACGGGTTAAAAACGGATGCTGCTTAATTTTTAACCGGGCGCGCCTGTGCTCGAAAACGCCAGAATTTACTGGCTCGCTCGTAGAATTGCAACACCATAAATGCGGTTCATCCGTTTTGTTGTTCTGTATCAACGACCGGGATACGCCAGAGGAAAATCAGTAACCCGCAGAGAATCGTCAGCAGCAGCAGCCGAACCCATACCATATCGACCAACCACAGCGAAACGCCAAAGGTCAGTAAAATCACGATACTCGCCCGCGGTTTAGCCCCCGGCGGCATGGCTTTATAGCGCTGCCAGTGGCGTAAATAGCCGCCAAACCAGGAACGATATAGCAGCCAATGATGAAAGCGCGGCGAAGAGCGCGCAAAGCACCAGGCGGCAAGCAGAATAAACGGCGTGGTTGGCAACAGAGGCAATACCACGCCAATAGTGCCAAGGACTACCGCCAGCCAGCCAATAATGATTAAAATAGTACGCTGCATAATGCGAATCGTTATCAAGTGGGTCTGCTACTCTAGCATAGCCGATAACCATCAAGGGGAGAATCCGGTGAAAACGGCGCGGCTTTTACAAACGCTGGAACAACAGCTTACACGGCTTCAGACGCAGATTACGCCGCTGGCAGCCCATGCGACGCTGAGCGCACGCTTTGACCGTCAGCTTTTCCAGACCCGCAGCACCAAAATGCAGGCCTATCTCGACGAGGCATACGCCCATTTTGAGGAGCTAAAACACGCAGTGGAACAGCTGCAGCTGCCGCAGGTAGCCTGGCTTGCCGAACGTCTGGCGGCACAGATTGAGGCCATCAGCCGCGAAAGTGAAGCCTGGTCGCTGCGCGTCTGGGATAGCCCCTCGCCCGGCCTGCGTCGCTGGCAGCGCAAACGGCTGGAAACGCAAGATTTTGAACGCCGTCTGCTGGAGATGAAACAACAGCGTCAGCAACAGTACCAACAGGCTACAACGCTTGAGGATCAGCAACGTCTGGCCCGCGAAATCACCGCCTTTGATGGCCGCCTCACCCGCTGCCGCGAAGCGCTGGAAGATATTGAACGCATACTGGCGCGCATCACGCGCTAACAAGGAGAAGCTATGTCGCTGGAAAGCGCCCCCGATGATGTCAAACTGGCGGTGGATCTGATTGAACTGCTGGAGAGCAACGAGATCGCCCCGGAGATAGTGCTAAGCGCGCTGGAGATGGTGCGCAACGATTACATCAATAAGCTGAAAAACGCGGAAGGCGGCGCGTAAAACGCAAAACGATGGACTGCATCACCGTCATTACCTGTGGCATCTTCTCAGCCATTCCAGGACAGGGGATGACGGAACATCATGAAAATCTATTCGGCGACGCCGCACGACGCCATTTTTAAGCATTTTTTACGCCATAAAGCGATAGCTCGGGATTTCTTACAGGCGCATCTGCCCCGGGAACTGCTCGCGCAATGTCATCTTGAGACACTTCAACTCGCCTCCGGCAGCTTTGTTGAAGAAAACCTGCGCGCCAGCTATTCCGATATTCTCTACGCGCTGCAAACCCGCGATGGGCCAGGCTATATCTATGTGCTGATTGAACATCAAAGCACGCCGGATAAACTGATGCCCTTTCGCCTGATGCGCTATACCCTCGCGGCCATGCAGCAGCATCTGGACGCCGGACATAGCACTCTGCCACTGGTCATCCCCATGCTGTTTTATCACGGTAGTATCAGCCCCTGGCCGTATCGTATGAACTGGCTTGAACTGTTCGACAACGCCACGCTGGCACATCGCCTCTACACCCAGGATTTTCCCCTGGTCGATATCACCGTGATACCGGACAGCGAAATCATGGCCCATCAGCGCATGGCGATGCTGGAACTGTTGTTTAAGCACATCCGCCAGCGCGATCTGGCCTCTTTACAAGAACAACTGGGTGCCTTACTGATAGAGAATTGGCTAACGCCCTCACAGTTGGAAGCGCTGATCGCCTATATGCTACAAGCGGGTAGTGCATCTCACCCGGAAGCGTTACTCTGCACACTGGCGCAATATTCACCACAGCATAAGGAGCAGCTGATGACCATTGCCGAATGGCTAGCCGAAGAGGGACGGAAGAAAGGGATTATCCAGGGAATAGAGCAAGGCGAAGCGCTGGGTCGGCGCGATGAAGCGCAGAAGATTGCGCGAAACATGCTGAATGCCGGACTCTCCGCCGCGCTGGTTCAGCAGTTGACCGGATTAAACGCCGACGACCTTACGGCACAAGCAGAATAGTAAAGGGCGGCTTCCGCCGCCCTTAATGCTTTAATCCGCAACCAAATCCTGGCCGTCGGTTTTAGCGTCACGTTTCACTTCCGTCACCACATCCCCTTTCTCATTGTGCAGATGCACTTCGAGCTGGTTGAAGGCGATATTGATGTCGTTTTCGCGACACAGACGATCGATAGTCCGGTTCAGTTCATCCACGGTATAGCTACGGTCACGCAGTTCGCGCACATACAAACGCAGCTCGTGATCCAGCGTGCTGGCACCGAAGGTGGTGAAGAAGACCGACGGTTCCGGATCGTGCATCACTTTCGGGTGGCTGGTTGCCGCCTGCAGCAGCACCTTTTTCACCTTGTCGAGATCGGATCCATAGGCCACGCCGAGGCGGATCACCACGCGGGTGGTGGTATCACTCAATGACCAGTTGATCAGGCGCTCGGTAACGAACGCTTTGTTCGGGATGATCACCTCTTTGCGGTCAAAATCGGTGATGGTGGTTGCACGGATACGGATCTTGCTGACCGTCCCCGAGAAAGTGCCAATGGTCACCGTATCGCCAATGCGTACCGGGCGTTCGAACAGAATAATCAGGCCGGAGACGAAATTACCGAAAATTTCCTGTAAGCCAAAGCCCAGACCAACCGACAGCGCGGCGGCAAGCCACTGCAGTTTATCCCACGATACCCCGAGCGAACCAAACACGGTCATCGCCCCCACGGCGATAATGGCGTAGTTCAGCACGGTGGTGATGGCATACGAGGCCCCCTGGCGCATATTGAGCCTTGAGAGCACCAGAACTTCCAGCAGCCCCGGCAGGTTGCGAATCAGCGCCCAGGCCACCATCGAGGCAATAATGGCAAACAGCAGGCTGCCCATGGTGACGTCTTTCACCACGCTGGTCCCCGCTTCGGTGCCGGTGTAGTGCCAGAGCGTAATGCTGTCGAGGTAGCTGAATACGGTGATTAAATCAGACCAGATAGCCCAGAACATCAGGCCAAACAGCGCGACCATCACCAGCATGGTAATACGCAGCGTCTGCTGGTTGATCTGCTCCAGCGCAATCGTCGGCTCTTCCTGCGGTTCGGCCCCTTCTGCCCCCTCTTTCACCAGATTCTGGCGACGGGCAACCGCACGACGATAGGCAATGCGGCGAGCCGCCACGCTCAAACCGCGCAGTACCGTCTGGTACAGTAGGTTCCAGAAAATAACCAGATAGACCGTTTCAATCCAGCGGCCGGAAAGACGCAGCGTGGTATAGAAGTAACCGGTCGCGGTGAGCACCATCAGCCCCACCGGCACCAGCGACAGCACCGTCACCGTCAGCAGTCGCAGGCTGTGCGACTCTTTATCACGCCAGCTTTCGCGACACATCGGCCACGTCAGCACCGCAATCACCAACAGGTTTAGCAGAATAACAAACTGCCCCAGCACGTCGTCCATCAAGTTGAGCGGGGAAAGTTCCGACACCACCGACCAGAAGTGCAGCGGCAGCAGCGCGATGCTGATGCGCACAATCTGGCGACGCCAGTGGCTGGTGAGGTGTTCCGGCATATTGAAGTGGCGGACGGCAACGCCGTTTTTCTCCAGCACTTTCCAGCACAGGCCGAAGACCAGCCAGTAAATCGCCAGTTTTTTACTGAACGCCCACAACAGCGCGCTGATATTGAGCTGCATGGTCAGCAGAATCAGGCCTATCGCCAGAATGATCAGCACCACCGGCAGCGCACGGATGAGATCGATGAGAATCGCCTTCGGCGTATGCAGTTGGCTGTCATTACGCAGATTACCCACCTGATCGCCGAGCTTATCCTGATAGCTGCGCAGCCACTGTAGTCGCCAGCGAATCAGCCCGGCAATCAGCAGCAGCGGAAGCCCGGCGAGGAAAGCAATGAACACGGCAGGCCACGCTTTTTCCCAGTTCACGGTGATTTTCATCGATTTGAACTGGCTCTTCAGCGCTTCAGGGAACGATTTAATCCAGTCCCAGTCCATCGGACGGTTGCTGTTCACCCAGAAAATTTGCTGGGTCAGAATCGATTTCAGGCTTTTGGAGACGCTCATCAACTGCTGCTGGTTAACCTGCAGGTTGATAGCCATCATCAGCTGGTTACCCAATTGTTTGTTGATCAGGTCCAGCATTTCGCGACGCGCGTCGACGATTTGCAGCAGCGCATCATGCACTTCGCTGTCAACTTCGTTACTGTGTCCCTCTTCCAGCTTGGCGACAAAATCATCGCTCTGGAACAGGGTGTCGCGTTGCTGGTTAATCTCGAACTGCTCAAGACGCAGGTCGGCGATCCGGGTGGTCATGTCCTCCAGCTCATCCGCCGACGGTAACGTCTGCTGCTGCTGATAAAGAATACGCGACAGCAGCAGGCTGCCCTTCAGCACCGCAATCTGCTCTTTGACGTTACGTTCGGACTGCAGCGCACGGTCGAGCCAGGTTTTTACCTTAATATTCTGCTGCACCAACTGGTTGCCGCTTTCGGTTGCGGTAATCAATTTCTGGCTCAGCTGATGGTTGATTTCGAGCTCTTGCTTTACCAGCGGGTTGCCCTGGATACGGGCGGTCTCTTCCGGTGTGGCGTTCTCGGCGGCTGTTTTTTCCGACAACATCAGGCGCTTACTGTTGACCGCCTCCTGCAGCAGCTGAAGCTGATGCTCAAGCCGGGTACTGTAGGCGGTCACGTAGTCGCGCTGCTTCTGCAGGGAGTCCTGCAATACCGTATTGCCGGCCAGGCTCTTACGCTGAAGCTCAATCTCCGCGTCGAGTAACGTTTTTTGCACCTGTAGCATCGTCTGCTGGGTAGGACGCAGACCATCGCCGACGGTGCTGCCATTCAGGCTGTTACGCACCTGCAGCAGTTGCTGAGAGGCAGAGTTCATCGCGTTCTGTACGCGTTCAGGCTGGGTTTGCAGGGAGACGAGCTGGCTGTTATAGGTGGCCAGGTCGTTTTGCGCATTTTGTAAATCGTCCACCGCTTGGGACACGCGGGCTTCAAGCTGGCGCAGCGACAGGGTGCTCAGTGTTTTACGCGTCTCATCATCGTTATCGACATCGCTGATGTCATTCAGATTGTCGGTAGCCTGGCGCAGCTTAATGGGCGCCTGATCAATCTGCTTTTGTAGCTGGGTACTTTCCGCCTTAACGCTGTCGATTTTATCGAGCAACTGCAGCGTTTCCGTCAGATCCTGCTGAACCAGCTTTTCCTGAGGAGTCAGGTCTTTTTTATTGTTCAGCGCGTTAAGCTGATCCTGGACGTCAGAACGGTCAGGAATATCGGTGCCGTTCAGCGCACGGGCTTGTACCGCGGCGATAGATAGCACAAAACAGACAGCAATAATGAGAAATGCAGAGATCGTGGCCCGAGGGCGGATGTTATGCAGCATAATCTTAACATGTGTGGTGGCTAAAGCCGGCGGCATGCCGGAGATAAATACCGGCGCAGAATAGCACTTCTGGCTACAGGCGAATAGCCAGGGCAGCCAGGATTATTCCTGGTAATCCTTAGAACAAGGGAGGTCTTTTTCGTCGCGTAACGTTGGACAAAATTGGTACATCTCAAGCAGGATAGCCACGTAGGACTCAGCCTCGGCCCTCAGATCGAAGGAGGTCGGGGCAAACAGCCAGTTTTCCATTAACCCTGAAATATAGCTGCGGGTTAAAATCGCCGCCCGGCGACTTAACAAATTTGCCGGTAAAACCTTCGCCGTGACACAGTCATTTAACGTCTGTTCAATCCGATCGTAACTTTCTAAACATAAATTACGCTGGGCCTGTTGCACTACGGCCATTTCACCGACAAACTCACATTTGTGAAAAATGATTTCCATCATCAATCGTCGGCGCTCTTCGATAACCGTGGCAACTAGAATATAAACTAAGATTTCTCTCAAAACTGAGAGTGGATCACCGGGGAATTTTGCCCGATACTCAATTTCAAGATCGCCGATGCTGGACTCTGATAACGCCCAGATTTCATTAAAGAGATCCGACTTATCCTTAAAATGCCAGTAAATTGCGCCACGCGTCACCCCTGCCGCTTTTGCAATCTCGGCGAGTGAGGTGGATGATACCCCCTGCTGTGAGAACAACCGTAGGGCGACATCCAGTATGTGCTGACGCGTAGCCAGCGCTTCTTCTTTGGTTTTTCGTGCCATAGGTCGGTGAATTTGCAGGGGTTAGATTTACATACATTTATGAATGTATGTACCATAGTATGACGATAATACAAACGCAGCAATGGGTTTGTGGACGCTTGTTCCATTGATCAATTTGAAATCGGACACTCGAGGTTTACATATGAACAAAAACAGAGGGTTAACGCCTCTGGCGGTCGTTCTGATGCTCTCAGGCAGCTTAGCGCTAACAGGATGTGACGACAAACCAGCTCAGCAAGGAGCGCAACACATGCCAGAAGTGGGCGTGGTGACGCTCAAATCTGAACCTCTTGTAATCACGACGGAACTGCCAGGCCGCACCAACGCCTATCGTGTCGCAGAAGTTCGCCCGCAGGTCAGCGGGATTATTCTGAAGCGCAACTTTATCGAAGGTGGCGACATCAAGGCGGGCGAGTCGCTCTATCAGATTGATCCGGCAACCTATCAGGCATCCTATGAAAGCGCGAAAGGCGACTTAGCGAAAGCGGAAGCGGCTGCCAATATCGCCAAACTGACCGTCAATCGTTACTCCAAACTGCTGGGTACTCAGTACATCAGCCGTCAGGATTACGATACTGCCGTTGCGGATGCTCAGCAGGCTAACGCCGCCGTTCTGGCCGCAAAAGCCGCCGTTGAAACCGCGCGTATCAACCTGGCCTATACCAAAGTGACTTCGCCTATCAGCGGTCGCATTGGTAAATCGTCTGTCACCGAAGGCGCGCTGGTCCAGAACGGTCAAGCGACCGCACTGGCTACCGTTCAGCAGCTCGACCCGATCTACGTTGATGTTACCCAGTCCAGCAATGATTTCCTGCGTCTGAAGCAGGAGCTGGCAGACGGCAAACTGAAACAGGAAAACGGGAAAGCGAAAGTGGACCTGGTGACCAACGACGGCATCAAGTATCCGCAGAGCGGGACATTAGAGTTCTCTGACGTCACCGTTGACCAGACCACCGGTTCTATCACGCTGCGCGCCATCTTCCCTAACCCTGACCATACGCTGCTGCCGGGCATGTTTGTTCGCGCACGTCTGGAAGAAGGGACCAACCCAACCGCGCTGCTGGTTCCTCAGCAGGGTGTAACCCGTACGCCGCGTGGCGATGCGAGCGCCATGGTTGTGGGTGAAGGCGATAAAGTCGAAGTTCGTCAGATCGTTGCAAGCCAGGCGATTGGCGACAAATGGCTGGTGACGGGTGGTTTGAAAGACGGCGATCGCGTGATTATCAGCGGTCTGCAAAAAGTGAAACCGGGCGTGCAGGTTAAAGCCCAGGAAGTCACTTCTGACGATAAACAGCAAGCTGCCGCTGGCGCCGCTCAGTCAGAACAAACCAAGTCTTAACTTAAACAGGAGCCGTTAAGACATGCCTAATTTCTTTATCGATCGCCCCATATTTGCGTGGGTGATCGCCATTATTATCATGCTGGCTGGGGGGCTATCGATCCTCAAATTGCCGGTAGCGCAATATCCAACGATTGCGCCGCCTGCGATTTCGATCACGGCCATGTATCCCGGTGCTGACGCCGAAACGGTGCAGAACACTGTAACTCAGGTTATCGAACAGAACATGAACGGTATCGATCACCTGATGTACATGTCCTCCAACGGCGACTCCACCGGTACCGCAACCATTACCCTGACCTTCGAATCCGGTACCGATCCGGATATCGCTCAGGTACAGGTACAGAACAAGCTCGCTCTGGCGACGCCGCTTCTGCCGCAGGAAGTTCAGCAGCAGGGTATCAGCGTTGAAAAAGCCTCCAGCAGCTTCCTGATGGTTGTTGGTGTTATCAACACCAACGGCACCATGAACCAGGACGATATTTCCGACTACGTTGCGGCCAACATGAAGGACGCCATCAGCCGTACTAGCGGCGTGGGCGACGTTCAGCTGTTCGGTTCCCAGTACGCGATGCGTATCTGGATGGACCCGAACAAACTGAATAACTTCCAGTTGACGCCAGTGGATGTTATTAGCGCGCTGAAAGCACAGAACGCCCAGGTGGCGGCAGGCCAATTAGGTGGTACGCCGCCTGTACCTGGCCAGCAGCTGAACGCCTCTATCGTGGCGCAGACCCGTCTAACGAATACCGAAGAGTTTGGCAACATTCTGCTGAAGGTTAACCAGGACGGTTCGCAGGTTCGCCTGCGCGACGTGGCGAAAATTGAGCTCGGCGGCGAAAGCTATGACGTGGTAGCGAAGTTTAACGGCCAGCCGGCTTCCGGTCTGGGTATTAAACTGGCGACCGGCGCAAACGCCCTGGACACCGCGAACGCGATTCGCGCTGAACTGGCGAAAATGGAGCCGTTCTTCCCGTCAGGCCTGAAAATCGTTTACCCATACGACACCACCCCGTTCGTTAAGATCTCAATTCACGAAGTGGTGAAAACGCTGGTCGAGGCGATCATCCTGGTGTTCCTGGTGATGTATCTGTTCCTGCAGAACTTCCGTGCGACGCTGATCCCAACTATCGCGGTGCCGGTGGTACTGCTCGGGACCTTTGCGGTACTTGCCGCGTTTGGCTTCTCGATAAACACCCTAACGATGTTCGGGATGGTGCTCGCCATCGGCCTTCTGGTGGATGACGCCATCGTGGTGGTCGAGAACGTCGAGCGTGTGATGGCCGAAGAAGGGCTACCGCCGAAAGAAGCAACGCGTAAATCCATGGGCCAGATTCAGGGCGCACTGGTGGGTATTGCGATGGTGCTGTCAGCGGTATTTATCCCGATGGCCTTCTTCGGTGGTTCCACCGGGGCAATCTATCGCCAGTTCTCCATCACTATCGTTTCCGCGATGGCGCTGTCGGTACTGGTGGCGTTGATCCTGACGCCGGCACTGTGTGCCACGATGCTGAAGCCAATCGCCAAAGGCAGCCACGGTTCTACCAAAGGCTTCTTCGGTTGGTTCAACAACATGTTCGAGAAGAGCACGCACCATTACACCGATAGCGTAGGCAACATCCTGCGCAGCACCGGTCGTTACCTGCTGCTGTATCTGATCATCGTGGTTGGCATGGCATACCTGTTCGTGCGTCTGCCAAGCTCCTTCCTGCCAGACGAAGACCAGGGCGTATTCCTGAGCATGGCGCAGCTGCCTGCCGGTGCAACCCAGGAACGTACGCAGAAAGTGCTGGATGAGATGACCAATTACTATCTCACCAAAGAGAAGAACAACGTTGAATCCGTCTTTGCCGTAAACGGCTTCGGCTTCGCGGGTCGCGGCCAGAACACCGGTATCGCCTTCGTGTCGCTGAAAGACTGGAGTGAACGTCCGGGCGCAGAGAACAAAGTTGAAGCGATTACCGGTCGTGCGATGGGCTACTTCTCGACAATTAAAGATGCGATGGTGTTCGCCTTTAACCTGCCAGCTATCGTGGAACTGGGTACCGCTACCGGCTTCGACTTCCAGCTGATCGACCAGGCGGGTCTGGGCCACGAAAAACTGACCCAGGCGCGTAACCAGCTGTTCGGGATGATTGCCCAGCACCCTGACGTGCTGACCGGCGTGCGTCCTAACGGCCTGGAAGATACGCCGCAGTTCAAGATCGATATCGATCAGGAAAAAGCGCAGGCGCTGGGCGTTTCCATCAGCGACATCAATACCACTCTCGGCACAGCCTGGGGCGGTAGCTACGTCAACGACTTCATCGACCGCGGTCGTGTGAAGAAGGTGTACCTGATGTCCGAAGCGAAATACCGTATGCTGCCGGAAGATATTGGCAAATGGTACGTTCGTGGTAGCGATGGTCAGATGGTGCCGTTCTCCGCCTTCTCTACTTCACGTTGGGAATACGGTTCACCGCGTCTGGAACGTTACAACGGTCTGCCATCCATGGAAATTCTGGGTCAGGCGGCTGAAGGTAAGAGTACCGGTGAAGCCATGAACCTGATGGAAGAGCTGGCGGGTAAACTGCCTGCGGGTATCGGCTACGACTGGACGGGGATGTCCTACCAGGAACGTCTGTCTGGTAACCAGGCCCCTGCCCTGTACGCCATCTCGCTGATTGTCGTCTTCCTGTGTCTGGCAGCGTTGTATGAGAGCTGGTCTATTCCGTTCTCGGTTATGCTGGTTGTTCCACTGGGGGTGGTTGGTGCGCTGTTGGCAGCAACGCTTCGCGGGTTAACTAACGACGTTTACTTCCAGGTGGGCCTGTTGACCACCATTGGCCTGTCGGCGAAGAACGCGATACTGATCGTTGAATTCGCCAAAGACCTGATGGATAAAGAAGGCAAAGGGCTGATTGAAGCGACGCTGGAAGCCGTACGTATGCGTCTGCGCCCAATCCTGATGACCTCGCTGGCGTTTATCCTCGGTGTCATGCCGCTGGTTATCAGCTCCGGCGCAGGCTCCGGTGCGCAGAACGCTGTTGGTACCGGCGTAATGGGCGGGATGGTGACAGCAACCGTTCTGGCTATCTTCTTCGTACCGGTGTTCTTCGTGGTTGTACGTCGTCGTTTCAGCCGTAAAAACGAAGACCTCGAGCACAGCCATAAAGTAGAGCACCACTAAAGCTATGCTACCGAAAGGGCCGCTATTGCGGCCCTTTTTTTATCCCTACGCCACCAGTCCTGGCGTCTATTTTTTAATCAATCATAAAAAATAGATATTGTGGTTACCCTATATATTAAAATATAGTCCCCTCTCCTATCTCGCTTTATTGAGATTTGTCTTTAATTCATTTTGAATAATCTGTAGCCCCTCCGACGATAGAAACGAATTAAGATTAATCCTATAATATTTAATCGAACGACATCACAGCACCCGCGGTCTAAGTCTATGAATGTTATCTTTATCATGCGAAAGTATGATAAAGCGCGGCCTATGCCCGCCCTGCCCGGTCATTGTTTATAAAAAAACTAACCATTTGAGACTTAATTGTAATTTTTCGTAATAGCTCGGTGAAATCTTTTGCGGAGTAGATTATAGTTACTGCAGATCGGGAACACGTGCATGTTTCAGGTTAACCAGTAGTACCCATCCCACACCGGTATTTGTTACTCGTTGTTTGAACTGCAATCAGGGGGATGCGTTATGGACGAATACTCACCAAAAAGACACGATATCGCACAGCTTAAGTTTCTTTGTGAAACCCTGTATCATGACTGTCTTGTCACGCTTGAAGAGAGCAACCATGGTTGGGTGAATGACCCTACCTCGGCGGTTAACCTGCAGCTTAATGAGCTGATTGAACATATTGCAACGTTTGCACTTAATTATAAAATTAAGTACGACGAAGATAATAAACTGATTGCGCAGATCGACGAATATCTGGATGATACTTTCATGTTGTTCGGTAACTACGGCATTAATAGCAGCGACCTGCAAAAATGGCGTAAGTCAGGGAACAAACTTTTCCGCTGTTTCGTCAACGCTAGCCGAGCTAACCCTGTTAGCCTCTCTTGTTAAAATTATTACAATCAATGGGTGAATTATGTCTGATAAACCACTAACTAAAACTGATTATTTGATGCGCCTACGACGCTGTCAGTCAATTGATACGTTAGAACGTGTCATTGAAAAAAATAAATATGAACTGTCCGATAACGAACTGGCGGTATTTTACTCAGCGGCCGATCATCGTCTGGCTGAATTGACCATGAATAAACTGTACGACAAAATTCCTTCAACCGTCTGGAAGTATATTCGTTAATTTTTATTCATTTACAGGCACGTACCCCACTCCGTGTATTTTGTCGAATCTCTGTGATTTGTATCACAGCGATGAACTGGGAACGTTCCCAAATCTCTGATCGCCTTTTATGGTGATGGCTTCCCGTACAGGAGGCCCTATGAGTGAAGAAAAACGTAAGATGATTGCGGGTGAATATTATCGCCCGGCTGATGACACGCTGAGAATGGACCGGCTACGCGCCCGGCACCTTATCCATCGGTATAACCATACCGAGCCGGACGAGAAATCCGAACGGGCAGCGTTGTTGACAGAGCTATTAGGCAACCCCCACGATGCCTATATTGAACCGACATTCCGCTGCGACTACGGCTACAATATCCATCTCGGTACCAACTTCTACGCGAATTTCGACTGCGTGATGCTCGATGTCTGCCCTATTTATATCGGCGATAACTGTATGCTGGCGCCCGGCGTTCATATCTACACCGCCACCCATCCGCTTGATGCGACTGAGCGCAACAGCGGCATTGAATATGGCAAACCGGTGAAGATTGGTCATAATGTGTGGATTGGTGGACGAGCGGTGATTAATCCCGGCGTGACCATTGGTGATAACGCGGTTATAGCTTCTGGTGCAGTCGTGGTTAAAGACGTGCCAGCAAATGCCGTCGTCGGTGGTAATCCCGCTAACGTCATCAAAATGCTGGCCTGATAACAGACGCGGACTGTTATGCTTTTTTGCAACCGATCTGTTACTTTCTGTATTGATTGGCGCAACATACAATAGGCTATTCCGCCCTTCGTTGCCGAGCAAAAGATGTCAGAGATCCAGCGATTACTCACGCAAACCATTGATGAACTAAACGTGACTGAAAAGCGCGACAACCGGCCGCGCTTTAGCATTAGCTTTATCCGCAACCACCCAGGTCTATTCATCGCCATGTACCTTGCGTTCTTCGCAACGCTCGTGGTGATGATGCGCTCTGAAACCCTGGCCGATACCGTCTGGCTGCTATGGCTGCTGTTTGCGCTGCTGAACGGCTTCTTCTTTTTCGACGTCTATCCGCGCTACCGCTATGAAGATATCGACGTCCTGGATTTCCGTGTCTGCTACAACGGCGAGTGGTACAACACCCGCTTTGTCCCCAAACAGCTTGTCGAGCGGATCCTGAACTCCGCCCGCGTGGACGGCCAGGCGAAGGCCCAACTACAGAAAATGGTCTCCACCAAGGGCGAACTGTCGTTCTACGATGTCTTCACCCTTGCCCGCGCCGAAGCGGCACAATAAGCCGCTGTAACGTCCGTATCGCCGTCGTAAACTGCGATGCGGACGTATTGCCATAGCCCAGCACCAGCCCGGTTCGCGCCTGTTGGCGGTTAAGATAAAAGCTGCTGAGCGCACTGGGCGCCATCTGATGCAGCCGCGCCTGACGCACCAGAGCCACGTCATCAATCCCGTCAATAGCTACCGTCATATGTAGCCCCCCTTCTCCTGCCATCAGTTGATGCGGAACGGTCAGTTCCTGCTCCAACGCATCATGCAGTTGCGCCTGGCGTTTACGATAAAGACGACGCATCGCCGCCAGATGGCGCGCATAGTGCCCCTCTTCAATAAAACAGGCCAGCGCACGCTGCTCGGCACGGTGTCCACCGCGCAATAGCGCACGTATGGCAGGCTGCGCCACCTCAACCAGCATTGATGGCAGCACCATAAACCCAATGCGCAGCGACGGGAACAGCGTCTTACTGAAAGTCCCCAGGTAGACCACTGGGGCGTTATCGACCATTCCGCGCATGGCCGGAATCGGCTCGCCGCTAAAGCGAAATTCACTGTCGTAGTCATCCTCAACGATCCACGCCCCATGCTGACGGGCATAGTCCAGCAGCGCCAGACGCCGCGTCGCGCTGAGCACGCTGCCAATGGGATACTGGTGAGAGGGAGAGGTAAAGATCATCGTCGGTGGCGGCAGATTGACGGCAATCTGCATACCTTCTTCATCCACCGGTATCGTTTCCAGCGCTAACCCCGCCGCCAGGAATGCGCTTTTGGCACCAAAATAGCCCGGCTCTTCTACCCAGGCGGTTTGTCCCGGTTCGCTGAGCAGCTGCGTGCACAGGTTTACGCCTTCCAGCGCTCCTTCAGTGATGACAATTTGCCGGGCATCGCAGTCGATGCCGCGCGATAACGCAAGATGGCGGGCTATCGCCACCCGCAACGGCCACTCACCTGCCGCATCGCCATAGCCAAGCAACGAGCTCCCCTCTTCACGCATGACGCGGTCAAGCAATCGTCGCCAGAGCGGCAAGGGAAAATAGTTAATGGCCGGTGTGCCGGGGGTGAACAACAATGGCGGCGTATCGCGCGGCATGACCTGCGGCAGCCGCTGTAACCGTGACGGAAGCTTGACGGGCGCCGGTATCGACGCCTTGTGGTTTTCCGGCTGCGGCAGCGCGGCCACCCGCGAACCCCGACGGTCTCGCCGCAGGTAGCCTTCAATCGTCAACTGCTCCAGCGCAGCATTGACTGTATTACGCGATACCTGCAGCCGCTCGGCGATCGCTCGCGAACCCGGCAGCCAACTCTGCGCCTGGAGTTGCCCCTGCATAATGGCCTCTCGCAGCGCAGCATACAGGCTGCGCTGAAGCGTCTCTGTTCCACGCGACTGCAGCGCGCGGGAAAGCAGGGCAAAAAAGGGATCGTCAGGAATATTCATCTCAGCTCCTCGTGGTACCATCAAAAGATAACCTGGTGGCACTTCTTATGGAACCAGTAAACCCCTACGCTCAGCGTATTGTTTATTTTCCCCAAGGAGAGGTTATGAGTCAGCTTAATCAATTTGGTCAGTTAATTGGCGATGCTCTGCCGGATTGGCAGCCACGTCCACGTCCTGAGCGCGTGGTGCTGGAAGGGAAGTTTTGCCGCCTTGAACCGCTGAGCCTTGTGCACGCCGATGCGCTGTTTGCCGCCCACCAGCAGGCAACGGATACCCGTAACTGGACGTGGCTGCTGCGCGAGCCGGAAAGTTCGGTAGAGGAATATCGTCAGTGGGTAGCGAGCGTGGAAAACCTGCAGGATCCGGTTCATTTTGCGGTCATCGACAGGCAAACCAATCTGCCAGTCGGTTCGCTGGCATTAATGCGCATCGACCCGAATAACGGGGTAATGGAAGTCGGCCATGTCCACTTCTCACCGCTGTTGAGCAGAACGCCTGCGTCTACGGAAGCCCAATGGCTGCTGATGCGCTATGCGTTCGATACCCTGGGCTATCGCCGCTATGAGTGGAAATGCAACAGCTTCAATGAACCCTCACGCAAAGCCGCGCTGCGTTTAGGTTTCCAGTTTGAAGGTCATTTTCGCCAGGCGCTGGTGATTAAAGGTCATAACCGCGATACCGACTGGTTTTCAATTATCGACGGTGAGTGGTCAGCGCTGAACGCCGCCTTCCAGAAATGGCTTGCCGCCGACAATTTTACCGCCGACGGCAAGCAACGCCACACCCTGGAGTCGCTGCGACAGTTGTCCGCTTAACGGCGCTTCTTGCGCCCCTGAACGGCCTTAAAGCGAGGGTTCGACTTGCAGATAACGTACAGTCGTCCTTTGCGTTTCACAATCTGACAATCCGGGTGGCGCTGTTTGGCGCTGCGCAATGAGTTAAGTACCTGCATCATGAACCTCTTTTCACATCAATAAAGCGGCCAAAACGCTGGCTGAAGCGCGCCACGCTACCCTCGGTAGAGGCCGTTCTCTGTTTCCCGGTGTAGTACGGGTGCGATTTGGACGACACATCAATGGTGACATACGGATATGTCACACCTTCCAGCTCAATCTCCCGGTCGGTTTTTATGGTCGAACCTACTTTGAAATACTCGTTGGCACTGGTGTCATGAAACACCACGGTGCGGTAATGGGGATGGATATTGGCTTTCATCTGACCCTCGATATCATATGTTATAACATAACAATTACGATACGCCGCGAAA
Source organism: Kluyvera sichuanensis (assembly GCF_040930405.1). Taxonomy (NCBI): domain Bacteria; kingdom Pseudomonadati; phylum Pseudomonadota; class Gammaproteobacteria; order Enterobacterales; family Enterobacteriaceae; genus Kluyvera; species Kluyvera sichuanensis. The sequence continues at coordinate 4,969,492 of NZ_CP162271.1, read as the reverse complement.
CCGGGCTTTGCAACCCTACAAATTAAAGGGGGATAGCCGGAGCGCAGAACACGCTCCGGACAAAGAGGTCAGCGGCTAAGCTGATGCGCGATGGCGCGCAACTGCTCCACAATCGCCTGCATATCTTTGCCCTGCTCCACTTTTGCCCCGGTGGAGTGGCGAACGACCAGGCGAGCCGGAAGAATGGATGAGGTGCGCGACGAGGCGTTATCGTCACTCTCCAGAATACGACGCACCGCCTCTTTACCCTGCAAATCAAGGTCAAGCGAGACGGTGGTCAATGCCGGATAGAAGAACGAACTTTCATAGGTGTCATCGTAGCCAATCACCGACTTTTCACCGGGGATCGCCACCTGATGCTGATGGAACGCACTCAATACCCCCAGCGCCATCTGATCGTTGCCCACCAGCACCGCTGAAAAATCTGGCGTCTCGCGCAGCATCTGCAGCGCGCAGGCGTAGCCGCTTTGCGCATCCCAGTTACCGTGAAGTACGGTGACGGGCTTCAGGCCGTAACTGTTCAGCGTATCCAGCCAGCTCCTCAGACGCAGATTAGCGGAAACGGAACTCGCCGGCCCGGCCAGGATAGCCATCTCACGATGCCCGGACTCATACAAATATTTCACGCTGGCACGGGTGCCATCCGCTGGGTTAAACGAAACGTTATACACGGAGCTGTAGGGGTCAACGTCGAGGAAAAGACAGACGATGTCATCATTATCATCCGCGATTTTCTGCGCCGTTTCGGTCTCCAGCGGCACGTTGATAATCACTTTGCTGACCAGCTGCGATTTCAGCTCATTGATTGAATCCTGAATGCTATGATTGACGCTCTCATCAATCATCGAAATCAGTACCTGATACCCCTCCAGATTTGCATAGCGTTTCACCGCAGCTGCGACCTGAGAAGGCGCGTGCAGCGCCAGAGAAGTGGTGACCAGTCCAAGCGTCTGACTGGTCTTTCCAACCAGCTGTTGTGCCAGTCTATTTGGGACATAGCGGAGGACCTCAATGGATTTCTCCACCTTGTGGCGTGTGGCTTCGGATACATTGGCAGATTTATTGAGTACCCTGGACACAGTCTGGTAGGAGACGCCCGCATGGCGAGCAACATCTTCCAAAGTTGCGCTTTTAGACTTCATCGTCCGGTTCCTTATGTTGTTATCGCTAGATTGTAACAGGGGTCACTCCAAAAAACGTCTACCGACCTGACTCATGGCATACGATAACACAAAAAAGATACACGCTCACACACCAACACAATAAGAACCCTCTTACACAATTAGTCAGAAATGGCTAATTTATTTGCAGTTAATCACACATCACGAATCAAATGTTTGCCTGTTTTTACATTTAGGCATTTTATTACACACGTTATGTGAACGTACTACAAAACAAAATGAGGATAACAATGAAAACTACCCTACGCACGCTTTCTATTGCGTTGGCTACTGCGCTGACTTCACCTTCACTGCTGGCAGCAACGTCAGTACCAATTGATTTCCACGGCTACCTCCGCTCCGGCGTGGGGGTTTCTAGCGATGGTGGAATGCAGGAATGGCAAAAAAATAAACTGGGTCGTCTGGGGAACGAAGCCGACACCTACGGTGAGCTGGAACTCGGTTCTGAGGTGTATAAGAAAAATGATGTCAGCTTCTACCTCGATTCGATGGTCAGCATGGTCTCCGATGGATCAAACGATAACGAAACCACGTTAGACGACGATGCGCAGTTTGGTTTACGCCAGTTGAACCTGCAGATCAAAGGGCTTGTACCAGGCGATCCGAACGCGGTGATTTGGGGCGGTAAACGCTACTACCAGCGTCACGATCTGCACATCATTGATACTAAATACTGGAATATTTCCGGCTCCGGCGCCGGGATCGAAAACTACACGGTCGGCCCTGGCGCAGTGTCATTGGCCTGGATCCGCGGCGACGCCAACGATGTCGACTATCGCGTAGATGGCGATAACGATGTCAACATCAACTACATCGACCTTCGCTACGCGGGCTGGAAGCCATGGAGCGGTGCCTGGACTGAGTTCGGTATCGACTACGCCATGCCAAACCCAACCAAGAAGCAGAAAGATTACGGTGGCCTGTATGATGCTGACAACGGCGTGATGCTGACCGGCGAAATCAGCCAGGATATGTTCGGCGGCTACAACAAACTGGTGCTGCAGTATGCGAATAAGGGCCTGGCGCAGAACATGGTCTCCCAGGGCGGCGGTTGGTACGACATGTGGAACAACGTCAACGATGCCACCGGTTACCGCGTTATCAACACCGGCCTGATTCCGATTACCGACAAGTTCTCCTTAAACCACGTGCTGACTTATGGTTCAGCGGATGACACCACCGAATACACCGATAAATCACGTCTGGTGTCACTGGTTGGTCGTGCGCAGTATCAGTTCACCGAGTACGTACGCTTGATCGGTGAAGTGGGTGGTTTCTACCAGAAAGATTCTTACACCAACGGCACCAGCTATAAGCAGAGCGGCGAGAAATACACCATCGCATTAGGCCTGGCGGACGGCCCAGACTTTATGTCTCGTCCGGAGCTGCGCGTATTTGCCTCTTACCTGAATGATTCTGAGCAGGGCAATGCGTTTAACGATGGTACTGCCAGCGATACCTGGAACTTCGGTGTGCAGGTGGAAGCCTGGTGGTAATGTGTTTATCTGACTGAGTCATTATTTTTGCATTAATTCTATCTTCTGTTATTGGCAACAATTTTACTATTTGCCACTCCATCATTGTTTCTATCATCTGGCCTTTGGGATAGCGCTATTATTGGGTTATCCCTTTTTTTTTATATTTCAGGCAATAAAAACCCCAGCATCAAACCGGGGTTATTAATACAACAGACCGTACCGTTAATTATTTCCAGCGAAATGCTCATCTAATAACTGGCGTAACGTATCAGACTGTTTGCCAAATATCGCGTGTACCTGCTGCCCCAGAATAATCACCCCCAGCGCACCTTCATTCTGTAACGCCTGAGAATCAACCACTGCCAAATCTTTTACCGTGACGCGCAGGCGGGTAATACAGGCATCGACATTCTCAATATTATTCTGACCGCCAAAGGCGCTAATCAGACGCTGAATTTGCTGCTGCTCCCCCTCGCTTAACGGCACCGATGGCTTGGGTTGGGAGAAGTAGTGCAGGAAAGATTTAAGGCTGACCATCTTCGACGCTCCTTAATTATCTACAGAGGTAAAAAAGCCTGCTCGGTTGAGCAGGCTATGGATTACAGCGGATTAAGCTTTACGGCGAACGATACGGCAGTCCCAGGGCTGAAGCACCTGTGCACCGCTGGCATCGGCACCCGTAGCGGCAAGTTCATAACCTTCCGGCAGCGAGATAGTCTGCGTCTGCGCGGTAAAGTTCTGCACAAAGACAAAGGCGCTTTCACCGTCGGTTCGCGCCGTCGCGACCACCCCCGGCGGGAAGTCGCTTGCCACCGCTCGCGGCAGCGCCAGGTCATCCATCAGTGAAGTGAAGAAATCACGCTGGAAGGCCAGATCGTTGCGAGACGCAATATGCCACGCTTTCCCCTTACCAACGCTATTCACCGTCACCGCCGGGCGACCTGCGTAGAAATCATCACGATAGGAGGCCAACGCCTGCGCCGTCTCGGTGTGAATCAGCTCGCACAGGTGTCGCACCTGGTATGGCCCCTGCAGCCCGGCCATATTGCCCGCCAGCCCCTGAATCTGATTACGTTCGCCGTCGTCGAGGCAATCAATCTCTTCCGCCCAGATACCCAACAGCTTACGCAACGGGCCAGGGAAACCGCCGAGGTGGCACAGATCGCTCTCATTCACGATCCCCGTCCAGTAGGTGGTCACCAGATGGCCGCCGTTCGCGACAAAGGCTTCGGCACGCTCGGCAAAACCGTCGCGCACCATATACAGCATCGGTGCAATCACCAGCTTATAGGCGCTCAGATCACCGTCAGCATCAATGACATCGACCGCAACCCCCTGCTCCCAGAACGGACGGTAGTGCTCATTCACCGTCTGCTCATACTCCATGCCCTTGTTGCGCGGCCCCTGTGCATCATCCATCGCCCAGCGGCTCTGCTGGTCAAAGATAATGGCGACCTTCGCATCAGTGCGACAGCCGACAACGCCCGGTAACTGGCTCAGAATACTCCCCAGCTTGCTGACTTCGCGGCCCACACGGGTATCAAGATGCCCCACGTGGTCAATAATCGCGCCGTGGAATTTCTCCACCGAACCGCGACTCTTACGCCACTGGAAGTACTGCACCGAATCCGCACCGTGGGCCACCGCCTGCAGCGAAGAGAGGATGTGCATGCCCGGTTTTTTCAGCTTGCTGGTCGGCTGCCAGTTCGTCACGCTCGGCGTCGACTCCATCAGCACGAACGGCTTGCCGCCCTTCAGGGTGCGCATCATGTCGTGGTACATCGCGGTATAGCAGGCCAGCGTGGTCTCGTCTTTATCGCGATGCCACATTGGGTAGCTATCCCAGGAGATAAAGTCCAGCGGTTCGGCGAGCTGCGAATAATCGTAGTCGTAGAAATACTCCATAAAGTTGGTGGTCACCGGCAGATCCGGGTTCACCGCCTTTAACGGCGCGATTTCATGACGACAAAATTCGGTCACCTGCGCAGTGTTAAAGCGCCGCCAGTCAAGATTCAGACCATGAATTGAGACTTCACCCTGCGGCGACGGCGACTCAATCTGCTGCCAGTCGGTGTAAGTGTGGCTCCAGAAAGTGCTCCACCAGGCATGGTTCAGGTTATCCAGCGTCTTGTAGCGCGCCTTCAGCCAGTCGCGGAACTTCACCTGGCAGCGTGGGCAATGGCATTCACCGCCGTATTCGTTAGAGATATGCCAGCCCAGCACCGCCGGGTGCTGTGAATAACGCTCCGCCAACAGCGTGTTGATTTTCAGCGTTTTTTCACGGTAAACCGGCGAGGTCATGCAGTGGTTATGTCGGCCACCGTGCAGCGCAGGCACCCGATCGCGCCCTACGCGCAGCACTTCCGGGTAGGCTTTTGACATCCATGCAGGCCGCGCGCCGCTCGGCGTCGCTAAAAAGACGTGGATCCCTGCGGCATACAGTTTATCGATAACCTCATCCAACCAGCCAAACTCAAATACGCCCTCTTGCGGTTCAAGTTTGGCCCAGCTAAATATCCCCACCGACATGACATTACAATTTGCCTGCTGCATCATCGTAATATCCTGGTCGATAATACCGGGATAATTCTCCCACTGCTCCGGGTTATAATCTGCGCCATGCAATAATGCATTAACCTTTGGGCTCAAAGGCGGAAATTTTTGCATAATAAAATCCTGAAAAAGAGTGTTGCTAATTAATTAAATACTTTTACCGACGGCAGGACTTTTCCTTTGCAGTCAAATAAGGCCTGATTCTCGCGGGCATTACCTTCTTTCCATTCGTCATGGATATATTTCATGCCCGCTTTCGTGGCCCAGGTATTTCCCGGAACAGCAATCCAGGTCGGTTCCCAATAAAATATCCCTTTGCCACGATGGTCCGGAACATCAATAACGGCCTGCATTAAGTCATGAATATAGTTATATTGCCCCTGAACCGTGCCCGGATAGCCGCCGTCTTTCTCTTCTTTCGCCTGGAAGCTGTTTTCCGCGTTATCGCAGTTTTCCAGCGTGTAGCCATAAGCGGCTTCGACCACAATGACATCTTTGTTGTAGCGTTTGCTGATGTCATCCATGTTGGCCTTCAGCGCGCTGATAGGGCCGTTCCAGTAGGTGTACATCGACAGGCCAATCACGTCATACGGCACATTGCGTTTGCTGATTTCATCAAACCACCAGCGGAAGGTGTCATTTTTGGTGCCTTCGGCCAGATGGAGCATAATTTTCACCTGCTCCCCGCCCTTCAGATTCTCTTTCAGCCCGGAAATCGCCGCATTCAGCAGGCCGGCTAAACGGTCAAACTCACCGCCGCCCTGCCCCCAGCTTTTGCCTTCCGGCCAGAGAATCCCGCCGTTAATTTCGTTGCCAATCTGCACCATATCCGGCAGCACACCCTCCTGTTTGAAGCGGGCGATGGTGTCACGGGTATAGTCGTGAATCACGGTTTTCAGCTGCGGGTAATCCATCTTCTCCCACGCTTTGGGTTTGTACTGTTTGCCAGGGTCAGTCCAAAAATCGCTGTAGTGGAAGTCCAGCAGCAACTTCATGCCCTGCGCTTTTGCCCGCTTCGCCAGCGCCAGCGTGCTGGCAAGATCGTTATCACCGCCGCCGTACGCCTTACCGTCGGCATCTTTCGGGTCAACCCACAGGCGCAGACGAACATAGTTCACGCCGTTGGCTTTGAGAATCGCCAGCGCGTCCTGCGGTTGATTTTGTTCGTTGTAGAAACGGGCGCCGTGCTTCTCAGCATCCAGCAGCGTCGAGATATCGGCCCCTTTAATAAAATCCGCTGGCATGGCGTTAAACGGCTTCGTTTGCAGCGTCTCGGCCGCCAGCGAAGAGGCGGAAAAACTACAGGAGAGACAAACAGCAAGCAGAGCGGGTGCAAATCTTTTCATGTGGTTATCCTTTGGTGCTGCCGGAGGTCAGGCCGGACACGAAGTATTTCTGTAATGCCAGATAGAGAATCGCCACCGGTACGGCAATCAGTACGGCTCCTGCCGCGTAGGTGGTGTAGCTGGCGCCCATTTTTTGCGCCACCAGGTTGTACAACCCGATAGGCAGCGTGTATTTATCCGGCGTACGCAGGATGGTGCTGGAGAGAATGAAATCCCCCAGCGGGCCGGTGAAGGAGAACAGCGCCACCACCGCCACAATCGGCTTCGACAGCGGCATGATGATTTCAATGAAGATGCGGAAGTTGCTGGCCCCGTCCATGCGGGCGGACTCATCGAGATCTTTAGGGATCGCGTCGAGATAGCCCTTCATCAGATAGGTATTCATCGGGATCATCCCTGCCACGTAGATCAGCACCAACGCGAAGTGGCTATTGATCAATCCCAGCAGCTGGGAGAGCACGAAAATAGCAATCAGCGCAGAAAACTGCGGGATCATCTGCAGCAGTAAAAACAGCATCAGCCCATTCTGACGCCCTTTAAAACGAAAGCGTGAAAACGCATAGGCGGTAAAGCTGACGCTAATCAGCGTTAGCACCATGGTCAGGAAGCTGATTTTCATCGAGTTCCAGTACCAGGTCATGTAGTTCACCTGGCCGTTAAACAGGTCGGCGTAGTGCTGGAACGACAGGTTTTCCGGAATAATCGACGTACTCAGCAGGCTGTTCCCGGCGTTGAGCGACGCGCCAATGGTCCAGATCAGCGGGTAAATAATGATGGTGGAAACCAGCACAATAACCAGCCAGGAGAGCGACAGCCGCACCCATTTTTCACGTTTAATACTTTGTGATTTAGCCATGTGATTCCCTTACGCCATATCGTCGTTTTTGAAAGATTTCGTGGCGCGGAACTGCCACAGCGCCAGACCGACGACAAAAATCGACAGCAGGATGGTAATGGTCGCCGCAATGGCGTACTGGGAAGAGGACATGGTCAGCTTATAGATCCACGACACCAGAATATCCGTACCGCCCGCGTTCGACCCGGCCACCGCCGGCCCACCGTTGTTAAACAGGTAGATGATATTGAAGTTGTTAAAGTTGAAGGTGTATTGCGTGATGATGATGGGCGCAATCGAGTAGAGCACCAGCGGCAGCGTAATCGTGCGCAGCTTGGTCGTCGTGCTGGCACCGTCCATCGTTGCCGCCTCGTAGAGATCGTCAGGTATCGCCTGCAATACCCCCGTGGTCATCGCAAACACAAACGGGAAACCAAGCCAGGTCTGCATCATAATCAGCGCGGTTTTGGTCCAGAATGGGTCGGTCATCCACGCTTTTGGGCTGATCCCAAAGAACGACAGAATGGCATTGTTAATGACGCCAAACGAGTCGTTGAACATTCCGGCAAATACCAGAATGGTGACAAAGCCCGGCACCGCCCACGGCAGAATGAAGATAGTGCGGATAAGCGGTTTAAAGCGCAGATCTTTCTGGTTCACCAGAATCGCCAGCAGCACGCCCACGGTGCATTGCAGCGTGGTGGCCAGCAGCGTCCAGACCACCGTCCACTGCAGCACGTCGAAGAAGGTCGAGCGCCAGATGGAGAGCGTGAAAATATTGACGAAGTTCTTCAGCCCAACCCAGTCCACCAGCTTCGCCGGAGGGGTGTGGTAAAGGTTGTAGTTGGTAAAGGCGATAGAGAAGCCAAACAGAATCGGGAAAATCACCACGAACACCAGAAGGATGAATCCTGGGGTGATCATTAAATAGGGAAAGCCATCGCTCAGCAGCATCTGATACTGTTTACGCACGCTGTTCAGCTGCTGGCCCTCATCACGCTTCTTACCGTTCGCCCACGCATCGCGCAGGGAGAGATAATAAATCGTGACGCCAAAGCCGATAATCAGCACGCTGATGATCCCTTCGGCTAACAGGAAGATAGAGTTATCGCGCGGGACCTCTTCTCCCAGCGTGTACAGCCCCCACAGTCCTTCGCTCAGGAAGTCGTAAAACACGCCCATAAAGCTGCTAAGCAGCACCAGGAAGATAAGTCCCTTCAGCCACTGGCGGTGATAAAACTGGCCAAAGCCAGGCACAATGGCCAACAGCAGGCCGCACCACGCATGGCGTCCGGCCCCCTGTGCTCTGTTTACATTTTCGCTGGGATTGATAATCACACACGGCTCCTTCTGAAAACGGGAGGTCCCCCTCCCGTCCGTGACGTCAGTGCTTACTGGTTACTCGCCTGCATGGCTTCGATCTGCATTTTGATCTGTTTTTCGGCGTTATCGAGCGCAGCCTTCGGCTCTTGCTTACCGGTCAGGCTCAGTTCAAGCGCTGCGTTGGCAGGGCCCCACACTTCGCCCATCTCTGGGATCCCCGGCATCGCCGTGGCGCGGGCGGCCTGCACCGCAACGGCGCTGGCTTTCTCGTCGTTCTTGATAATCGGATCGTCAATCATCGCCTTCTGCGGCGGGATTTCACGCGTCGCGATATAGCGCGTTTTCACATACTGCGGCTGGTTGATAAATTCGATGAACTTCTGCGCCATCGCTTTATCTTTGCTCCAGGTCGACACCACGTAGCCCTTCACGCCAAGGAAGGAGCTCATCGGTTTGCCGTCCGGCAGGTTTGGCAACGGTGCCACGCCGTAGTTGATGCCCGCTGCTTCATACGGCTGGAAGGCCCATGGCCCGTTGATCACCGCCGCGGCTTTCTTCTCGGTGAACAGCGAGTCGATAGCATTCAGCCCGTTGTCACCGATAATCCCCGCCGGGAAGATCTTATCGGCATAGAATTTCTTCAGATAAGTGACCGCTTCTACCGCACCCGGCTTGTTCAGGCCAACGTCCTGAGCGTTGTAACCACCTTTGCCGTTATCACCAAAGATGTAGCCGCCCATCGGGCCAATCGCCCCCCAGCTGTAGTAAATCTGGTCGAACTTGGCGAGCAGCCCGTACTTGTTCTGCGCGCGCTGAGCTTTGGAGAAGTCATACCATTCCGGCAGGCTGGCTAACGGCTTGTCGATTAACTCTTTGTTGTAAATCAGCACCAGCGTTTCGACCGCCTTCGGCACGCCATACAGAGCGTTGTCCATACGAAAAGCATTAATTGACGCAGGCGTAAACTCATCAATCTGCTTCTGGTCGAGCTTAATCGGCGTCAGCAGTCCCTGAACCACCGCCCCACCGAGCTGATCGTTTGGAATGACCAGTACGTCCGGGCCAATCCCCGCCGGGCCATCAAGACGCAGCTTTTCCAGCTGCTGCGCGTAAGGCATCTCCTGCACGTTGACCTTAACGTCGTACTGTTTTTCGAAATCGGCGATGGCATCCTTAATTCCGGCGGATTTCTTTATGTCTTCCCAGACGTTAAGCTGCGTAGCCGCATGAGCCTGCAGGCTAATCAACTGCCCCGCGGCCAGAGTCGTAAGGATAAGTGCGGCAATGGTGTTCTTTTTCATTATCAACCTCATGTGAAGGTGTAACAATTTATCGTTTTTAACTACAAGGTACAGCATGTTTTAACGCTTATAATGCTTGCTTTGCACCGTGCTACTGGTTTCTTACATTTTGTTATACGCTACGCTTTGAGTGATGATAAAACCACTGACAACTGCGAGTTGTGTGATCGTCATTGCAGAAATGAAACATCGATATAGGGCGCATAAATAGCGGAAGTTATAGTCGCATCATGATTTTCACGCTGTTGAGCATCGCTTAGCCAAATTGTCATACGTACTACACAAATGACATTCAGCGGCCCTCATCCCAACGGCAGGCAAAGGTTAATAACTTCGGGGAACGTCGATGTCTAATATCCGACTGAGGAATGTCACGAAACGCTTTGGCAGCACCGTCACGCTGCATAATGTCAATCTCGATATTGAAGACGGCGAGTTTGCCGTGTTTGTTGGCCCATCCGGCTGCGGTAAGTCGACGCTGCTACGCATGATTGCCGGGCTGGAAGAGGTCAGCGACGGCGAAGTGCTGATTGGTGACGAGGTCATGAACGATGTTGCGCCGTCCCATCGCGGCGTGGCGATGGTGTTCCAGTCGTATGCGCTCTACCCACATATGACGGTTGCGGAGAACATGGGCTACGGCCTGAAGGTCAACAAAGTGCCGAAAGAGGAGATCCGCCGACAGGTAGAGATGGTGGCCAAAACGCTGCAGCTTTCGCACCTGCTGGACCGCAAGCCAAAGCAGCTTTCCGGCGGCCAGCGTCAGCGTGTGGCTATTGGCCGTGCCATTGTGCGTAATCCGCGCGTCTTTATGTTCGATGAACCGCTGTCAAACCTCGATGCCGAACTGCGCGTGGATATGCGCCTGCACATTGCGCGCCTGCACCAGGAGCTGAAAACCACCATGGTGTATGTTACCCACGATCAGGTCGAAGCGATGACGCTGGCCGATAAAATCGTGGTGATGAACTACGGTAAGGTGGAGCAAATGGGCTCACCGATGGATCTCTACTACAACCCGATCAACAAATTCGTCGCCGGGTTTATCGGCTCACCGAAAATGAACTTCCTGCCGGCCACCGTCGCCAAGTGGCAGCCAGGTTCCTTGACCGTGAACCTGGCTCAGCAGCATACGCTGACCCTGGCGATAGAGACCGCCCCGCTCACCCCGGGTGCCACCGTGACCCTGGGTATTCGCCCGGAACACCTCTCTACCGATACCCGCCGCGGTACGGTACTGGCCTTTAACTGTGAAGTGGTTGAGCGTCTTGGCAACAACACCTATCTGTTCGGTCAGTGCTACGGCCACGACAACGTGAAAATCCTGCTGCCGGGGGATGTCCATTTTCGCCCGTGGCAGCAAATTGACCTCGCCTTCGACCCGCAGCACTGCATGATCTTCGACGAAAACGGCCTGCGCATCAGCGCCGATATTGCCGCCCCTAACCAGCATTAATCCCCAGCCTTCCGCGCACGGCCTGCCGCCGTGCGCTTTAGCTAATTTTCGCAAAAGCTCAGACCCTCACTCCGTCATAAATTAGAAAATAACGTTATTGGTCGCGCCCTTCGCCATCAGGCAGGCTGTCGTTATCAACCCGACGGAGATATCCCATGCAGCGCTGTTGTTGTCACCCCGCATTTGCACCACCCCAACATTACGGCATTCATCTGCAAAATGGAGAGTTCAATGAGTCTGACCACCCTGCCTATTCTCAGCCTGGCGCGCTACCACCAGCCGTCTGAACGCGCTGAGTTTCTGCTAGCGCTTCGCCACGCCGCCCGCGACGTCGGCTTTTTCTACCTGACCGATCACGGTATCAACGATGCCCTGCAGCAGTCTCTGCAGTCGGAATCACGCCGCTTCTTCGCCCTGTCCGACGAACAAAAACAGCAGGTGGCGATGATCCACTCCCCGCACTTTCGCGGCTACAACCGCAGCGCAGCCGAACTGACGCGCGGCCAGCCGGACTGGCGGGAACAGTTTGATATCGGCGCCGAACGTCAGGCCGTTTCGCTGCGAGAGCACGACCCGCGCTGGCTTCAGCTACAGGGCCCTAACCTGTGGCCTGAGGCGCTGCCCACCTTACGCCCGGTCCTGCTGCAGTGGCAGCGGTCAATGACCGAGATGGCGATGACGCTGCTGCGCGCCTTTGCTGAGGCGCTGCAGCTACCGCCCGAGGCGTTTGACACCCTGTACGGCCAAAAGCCCAACGAACATATCAAGCTGATCCGCTATCCCGGCCAGCAGGAGACGCAAAACAGCACCCAGGGCGTGGGGGCGCATAAAGACTCCGGCTTCCTGAGCTTCCTGCTGCAGGACGACCAGCAAGGGCTACAGGTGGAAGTCAGCGACGGCCAGTGGATTGACGCCAAACCGCTGCCCGGCAGCTTTGTGGTCAATATTGGCGAGCTGCTTGAGCTGGCAACCAACGGCTACCTGCGCGCCACCGTTCACCGCGTGATCTCACCACCGGCCAACAAGCAGCGCCTCTCCATCGCCTTCTTCCTGGGCGCACAGCTGGACGCCGTAGTGCCGGTTTACTCCCTGCCCGAATCACTGGCGCAAGAAGCCAACGGCCCGCAAAGCGACCCGCAGAACCCACTGCTGCGCGACGTAGGCTGGAACTATCTGAAAGGCCGCCTGCGCTCCCACCCGGACGTGGCGGAACGCTATTACCGCGATGTACTGCGCGCGCGCAGTGAACAGCTGATTGCCTGATAACCATTAAAACAAGGAACACACCATGAAACATGCCGCATTCAAACTGGCAGGGGTTGCACTGTCTCTTTCTCTGGCCTGGAGCGCGTCTGCCGCGCCGCTGCGTATCGCCGCTGACCCGGTGCCGCACGCAGAAATTCTCAACTTTATTAAAAAGCAGGATCCGAAGCTGGATCTGAAAATTGTCGAACTGACCAGCGGCGTTAACGCCAACGAACTGCTGGCTAACGGCGACGTCGATGCCAACTACTTTCAGCACGTGCCGTACCTAAAAGATCAGGAAAAAGCGCTGGGCAAAACCTTTGCCGTTGCCGCCACGGTACATATCGAGCCGCTGGGCATCTATTCGCATAAACATAAAGATCTGCAATCGCTGCCGGAAGGGGCCACCGTGGCGGTGCCGAATAACACCACCAACCTGAGCCGCGCGCTGTTCCTGCTGCAGAGCAAAGGGCTGATTAAGCTGGCGGCGAAGTTTACCGACCCGGCGACAACGCTTGCCACGCCAAAAGATATCGCCGAAAACCCGCATAAGCTGAAGATCCTCGAGGTGGAATCCCCGCAGATCCCACGCTCGCTGGACGACGTCGACCTGGCGGTGATCAACGGCAACTACGCACTGGAGGCAGGGCTGAACCCGGCCAAAGATTCGCTGGGGCTGGAGAGCGCCACGCATAACCCATACGCCAATATTCTGGTCACGACCCCGCAACTGGCCAACGATCCGCGCATCAAACAACTCGCTAAAGACCTGACGTCGCCGCAGGTGGCGGAATTTATTCACCAGCACTACAACGGCTCGGTGATCCCGGTTAGCGCGCCGCAGTCATGATCGTCATAGAAGGGCTGAGCAAGCAGTATGCCGGAAGCGGCCACCCGGCACTCAACGACGTTTCGTTTACCGTTCCCAAAGGCGCCATTTACGGCATTCTTGGGCGGAGCGGCGCGGGTAAAAGCACCCTGATTCGCTGTCTGAACTTACTGGAGCGGCCCAGCGCGGGCCGCATCCTGTTCAACGGGGAAAATATCGTGCAGTACGATAAGGCGCAGCTTCGCGCCCATCGTCTGCGCACCGGCATGATTTTTCAGCACTTCAATCTGCTGCACGCCCGAAGTGTAGCCGACAACGTTGCCGTGCCGCTGGAGATAGCCGGCGTCCCGAAAGCGCAGCGTCAACAGCGCGTAACGGAACTGCTCGCACTGGTCGGGCTTGGCGATAAAGCCAATGCCTTCCCCTCCCAGCTTTCCGGTGGGCAAAAGCAGCGCGTAGGCATTGCCCGCGCGCTGGCCGCTGAACCCGATGTGTTGCTGTGCGATGAGGCCACCAGCGCGCTGGATGCCGAAACCACCGCCAGCGTACTGGCGCTACTGGAGACGATAAACCGCCAGCTGGGGCTGACCATTGTGCTGATCACCCATCAGCTTGAAGTGGTCAAAAACCTTTGCGATCACGCGGCGCTGCTGGAAGGTGGGGAATTGCAGGAGAGCGGGAAAATCGCCGACCTGCTGGCTTCCCCCTGGTCACGCCTGCGGGACATTTTACTGGGAGACGGCGATGAAGAACGCCGCTTCCTCGCCCGCCACGGCATTGAAGGGAGACACCTATGCATAGTCGCATGAGCTGGGAAGATTTATGGCCGCTGCTGGTCGGCGGCACGCTGGATACGCTTTACATGGTGGGATTCGCCACCCTGTTTACCGTCTTAATCGGCCTGCCGCTGGGCGTGCTGCTGTTTCTCTCCCGCCGCCAGGGGATTGTCCCCATGCCGCGCCTGAATGCGGTGCTGGGGGCGATTATCAACACCGGGCGCTCGCTGCCGTTTATTGTGCTGCTGATTGCCCTTATCCCCTTCACCCGTCTGCTGGTTGGCACCACGCTCGGTAGCACGGCAGCCATTGTGCCGATTACCATCGGGGCGTTTCCTTTCTTTGCTCGCCTGACCGAAAGCGCGCTGGATGAGGTGGACTACGGGCGCATTGAAGCGGTGCTGTCGATGGGCGGTAACGCCTGGCACGTGGTAAGCAAAGCGCTGCTGCCCGAAGCGCTCCCGGCGCTGCTGGCGGGCACCACGCTGACTATCGTCATGCTGATTGGCTTTTCGTCGATGGCGGGCGTCATCGGCGGTGGCGGGCTGGGTGATTTAGCCATTCGCTATGGCTATCAGCGGTTTAACGACCAGATTATGGTTGGCACGGTACTGATTCTGGTGCTGATGGTGCAGGGCGTGCAGATGGGAGGTGACAGGTTAGTCCGCGCGTTAGCACACCGCCGTTAATTCAAGATAATTCTGATGGAGCAAGAGAATTCGCGTAATAAGCGTAGGAAATGTCGGGTATACTTGTACTACTTTGCCCCGGAAAAGGACTGGCAGTGACAACTCGACACCTGATCGGTCTGATAACCGGTGTGCTGATTATGGCGATTCTCCTGCCTATCCTGTTGAGCATCTGGCTTGCCCAGCGGGAAGCGCATCGGCAATTTATCACCGAGCAGGAAACCTACGCGTCGCGGGTCCTCATACGTACCGAGCAGGTCATGGACCAGGCCAAAGGGGCACTACTGCAGATGGATGCTCTGAAGGATGCGGGCTGCAGCCCTGCGCATCTCCAGGAGATGCGCCGTCTCTCCTACTCGTGGCGCTATATTCAGGAAGTGCTCTATCTCGATGGGCTGACAGCCAGGTGCTCCTCGCTCGAGAACAGCGGTAAGCCGTTCACCTTCCCGGAGCCGGATCGCATCATCCCATCCGGCTATCGCGCCTGGTACACCGAACGCAACGATCTCGGCATCCGTCGCTATATGGCCGCCTTCGCTTCCGATCACCATATGGTGATTATCGACCCCGTCTCGTTTATCGACGTTATCCCGTTCAGCAACTCGAAAACCCAGGTGGCGCTTATCAGCACCCATAACAGCCGGGTGCTCGCCAGCAGCGCGCCGCTGGATCAGCAGGCCTGGCAGCAAATTCAGCTACAGCATCTGGAAACGCTGACCAAAGACAATATCGTTTATACGGTACGCCAGTATCCCGATCTGCAGGTGTCGATCATGACCTGGTCTTCGACTCTGCCGTTGTCAGAACGCCTGCGTCACCAGCTGATGCTGTGGTTACCGGTCGGTATACTCATGAGCCTGCTGGCAAGCTGGTTGATTTTCCAGGTGCTGCGCCGTTTGCAGTCGCCACGCCAGCGTATGCTTGATGCGCTGAACAATGCCGCGATTACCGTCTACTACCAGCCCATCGTGTCGCTTACCGATGGCAAAGTGGTGGGATGTGAAGCGCTGGCACGCTGGAAGCAGCCGGACGGCAGCTACCTGTCGCCAGAGATTTTTATTCCACTTGCCGAACAGACCGGGCTCATCACCAACCTGACGGAAAACGTGGTGAAATCCGTTTTCCGCGATCTCGGGAAATGGCTCAGCCTGCATCCGGATCAGCATGTCTCCATCAACCTCTCCGTCGCCGATTTCCACTCTGTCGTACTGCAAACGCTGTTGCACCAGCAGATGCGCATCTGGCACGTGCAGCCGCAGCAAATAGCCCTTGAATTAACCGAGCGCGGCTTTGCTGACCCGAAAACCACGCTGCCGGCGATGACCGCTTACCGTAAAGCCGGGCACGCCATCTATATCGACGACTTCGGCACCGGCTACTCCAGCCTGCGCTACCTGCAGGACCTTGAGGTCGATACCTTAAAACTCGATAAATCCTTCGTTGATGCGCTGGAGTACGCGCAGGTAACGCCATACATCATTGAAATGGCAAAAACCCTGCAGCTGAACGTAGTGGCGGAAGGGATTGAGAGTCCCTGCCAGGAGAAGTGGCTGCGCGAGCACGGCGTGCAGTTTGGACAGGGCTGGCTTTACAGCAAGGCCCTGCCGAAAGAGGCGTTTATTCTCTGGGCGGAAAGCAACCTGCGGGCGCACGCTACTTCAGATAGGACTTAATCACCTGCATCACCACCTCGAGGTCAGCTTCGCGCTGACCCTCTTCGGGCTCTTTGACCACGTGATCGGTCAGATGGCCCTGAATCACCTGCAGCATCATGCCGTTGACTGCGCCGCGAATCGCCGCCAGCTGCTGTAGCACCTCCGCACACTCGTGCTCGCGATTGAGCATTTTCTCAAGCGCAACGCTCTGCCCCTGAATTTTCTTCAGACGCGTCAATAACATCTTCTTGTGACGAACGGTATGTGACATGGCCGGGATCCTGTTCTTAACTCCTGCGCAAGCATACCACGCGCGGCTCTGACTGCGCATTTTTATACTAGGGGGTAGTATTACAATACTGGGTGGGAGTATAGTGATTTCACTTTTTTGCAAGGATCCTTCGCGATGAACGACTTCACGACACTCTTACAACAGGGCAATGCCTGGTTCTTTATCCCCGGCGCCATTCTGCTTGGGGCGCTGCACGGCCTGGAGCCTGGCCATTCCAAAACCATGATGGCGGCGTTTATCGTGGCGATCCGCGGTACGCTAAAACAGGCGATATTGCTGGGGCTGGCGGCGACGCTGTCGCACACCGTGGTGGTGTGGGTGATCGCCATGGCCGGGATGTGGTTTGGCCGCGGCTGGGATGCACAAACCGCCGAGCCGTGGTTTCAGCTGCTTTCCGGGGTAATCATTATTGTTATCGCGCTGTGGATGCTATGGCGCACCTGGCGTGAGTCGCGCGGAGCGCACGATCATCATCATCACGACCATGATCACCACCACGATCATGAACATGAACATGAACATGAGCATGAGCATCATCATAACCACGATCGCCACCACGATCTGGTGGAGGCCGACTGGCAGGATGCCCACCAGCGCGCCCACGCCGAAGAGATCAACCGCCGCTTCAAAGGCCAGGAAGTCACCACCGGGCAAATTGTGGTGTTCGGCCTGACCGGCGGGCTCATCCCCTGCCCGGCCTCGATTACCATTCTGCTTATCTGCCTGCAGCTTAAACATGTGGCGCTGGGGGCTACGCTGGTGCTGAGCTTTAGCGTCGGGCTGGCGCTCACGCTGGTCGCCTCCGGGGCCATTGCCGCCATTGGCCTGAAGCATGTGAGCAAACGCTGGAGCGGGTTTGGGGAGCTATCGCGAAAAGCGCCGTGGTTCTCCGGCGCGCTGATTATTCTGGTGGGGCTTTACATGATGGGACACGGCATCAGCGCACTGATCTGATGCCGTGTGCAGAGCTTAGGCTAGCTGCCAGCTAAACTGGTAGCGAACCCGGCGGGCAGGCAGTAAAAACTCTGGCCCCACGCTCGGGCTCCAGGAGTCATCGCCGCCCACGCCCATATGGAAGGCATCGAGGTTCAGCCAGCAGCCCGGCTCCTCGTGCAACAGATGGTGATGGGTGGTTTCATGCAACTGACGCTGGCTGTAGCGGCTGAGGCCAAAGTGGAACTCCCCGCGCCAGCAGTGCGCGCCATATTCCAGCTGTCGGGTGTCGCAGCGCAGCCCATTTTCCGTCGGGTAGATATACGGCGTATGCAGCGCCGACAGCGGCAGAGTCCACCATCCCTGGCGCGCCGCCAGACGGCGGTCTGGATAGTTTTCATGCGGCCCCAACCCCAGCCAGCTCACCTGTTCTTCCACGGCGGCCAGCTGGCAATGCAGACCAATTCTCGCCGGGTGCGGAATATCTTCCGCCACCTGCACCGTCACATCGCCATGCAGCACGCCGTAATCGTCAATGCGCCAGCGTTTGTGGCTGATAAACAGAATTTTCCCCTGATATTCCCAGCTCTGCTGCGTCTCGACCTCAACCCCTTGTTCCTGCGACGCTGCCCGGCACTGTAACAACCGCGGCGTCATGGCATACATCCCCGCCGCCTTCCAGCGCTCTACCCAGGCGTTCGGGTCGATGCGGGTCACTTCACTCACGCCGATATCGTTATCCAGCGGCGCGCGGGTGAAATTATCGCGCAGCGGCGACAGCAGCTCCGGTTTGTCGTTGCGCCACCACTGCGTCAAATCGCCACTTTCACGGCTAAACTGCCAACGCTGACTGCCGTGAGTGATAACAAACGCCTGCGCCTCAACGTGCAGCTGCGGGGCGGTGCCTGTCTCTTGCCGTACCGGCAGCGACAGCGCGGTCGGCAACGGCCACTGCTCCCAGGCGCACAGATGGTTAGCCGCCGACCACCCGGTCGCCTGCGGCTGATATACCTCAACGTTAAGCCAGCTATTTTCGCTGAGCGCGGCGCTATCGGTGAACGGCAGCACGATTCGTTGCTGCCCCTGCGGAGCGATATCAAGCGCTTCCTCGCCCTGCGTCAGCGTTTTGCCATCAACGGTAATCGACCAGCGCAGACGCTCGTTATCCGTGCGACGGAACAGGAATTCACTGCTCACTTCTATTTCCAGCGGCGCGCGCCCCACCAGCCTGAACTGGAAGAACTGCTGCGCCCTTTGCGCCTCAAACAGCGCCGGATGCGGCGTACGATCCGGGAATACCAGGCCATTCATACAGAACTGACGATCGTTTGGCGTATCGCCAAAATCGCCGCCGTAGGCCCAAAAGCGCTCGCCCTGTTCATTGGTTTTGCTTAACGCCTGGTCAACCCAGTCCCAGACAAAGCCGCCCTGCAGGCGTGGGTTGTCGCGAAACGCCTGCCAGTATTTCGCAAAACCGCCAAAGCTGTTGCCCATCGCGTGGGCGTACTCGCAGAGGATCAGCGGACGCGTCTCTTCCGGCAGCGCAATCCACTTTTTGATGCTCCACTTCGGCACCGTCGGGTGCGGCTGATCGGCATCGACGCGAGCGTACATCGGGCAGACGATATCCGTCGCCGCCGTATTCGCGCCGCCGCCCTCATACTGCACCGGGCGTGACGGATCGGCGGTTTTTATCCAGCGGTAGAGTGCGTCATGGTTCGCGCCGTGCCCGGATTCGTTGCCGAGCGACCAGATGATAATGGAGGGATGGTTGCGGTCACGCGCAACCATTCGGGTCACGCGTTCGCTCATCGCCGGTAGCCAGCGCGGGTCGTCCGCCAGGCGACTCATCGGCACCATGCCATGGGTTTCAATATTGGCTTCATCCACTACGTACAGCCCGTAGTGGTCGCACAGGCGGTACCACAGCGGATGGTTCGGATAGTGGGAGCAGCGAACGGCGTTAAAGTTGTGCTGCTTCATCAGCTCAATATCGCGGCGCATGGTGGCTTCATCCACCGCCTGCCCGGTTTCCGGGTGATGTTCATGGCGGTTAACGCCGCGGATCAGCAGCGGTTTACCGTTCAGCTTCAGCAACCCGCCCTCTATCGCCACCTGACGGAAACCAACATCGCAGGCTTCCGACTCCAGCGGCTTACCGTCGGCATCACGCAGCGTGAGCACCAGCCGATAAAGGTTTGGCGTTTCGGCGCTCCATAACGCGGGCTGCTCCAGCGGCAGCGTCACCTTCAGGCGCTCTGCCCAGCCGCCGCGTTCATCCACAAACGGAATGCCCACGGCCTGTTGCAGGCTGGCAACGGCGTTGTCACCCCACCACAGCACGGCTTCCACGTCGGTTGCGGCAGCGGCAGAACCTTCGACGGTCACCTGAATATCCAGTTCACCGAAGGTAAAGCGCTCAGACAGCCGAGGCGTAAACTGATAGTCGGCAATGCGGGTTGCCGGTTTATGCAGCAGCGTCACATCGCGGAAAATACCGCTCATGCGCCACATATCCTGATCTTCCAGGTAGCTGCCATCGCACCAGCGCAGCACCATCACCGCCAGTCGGTTCTCGCCAGGTTTCAGCACCGCACTCAGGTCAAACTCGGCGGGCAGGCGGCTATCCTGGGAGTAACCCACCCATTGACCATTGCACCACAGATGAAACGCCGAGTTTACGCCGTCAAAAATAATCCGCGTTTGTCCCTGCGTCAGCCATTCATCTTCTACGGTAAAGGTGTACGAGTAGCAGCCCGTCGGGTTCTCTACGGGCACCTGTGGCGGCGTCACCGGAATCGGATACGTCACGTTGGTGTAGATAGGCGTATCAAAACCGTGCATTTGCCAGTTAGACGGCACCGCCATGGCGACTGCATCGTGAAGATCCTGCTCAACCCACCCCTCCGGTACGGCTTCGGGGGCAGAAAAGAAGTTGAAGCGCCAGTTACCGTTTAACGACAGGCGCGAGGCCGATGCGCTATCCAGCCGCGCTGCGCTCGCTTCACGCCAACTGTTAAACGGCGCGTGGGCGGGCAGTCGGTGCCACTGGGTAAGCTGGGGATTTTCCCAGTCACGGCGGGAGAGTAAAGCAGACAGCGTCAGAGAAGAATGCGGCATGGAAACCTCGTTGCGAAGCGCTCACAATTTTTAATGAGAGTGCACGGATCTCACCACGAGGTAAAGGATCGGATCGAGAGTAAGCGAGTCAGATCACAATTCGCGCGATCGTCTGGCTATCCGGGTCGCTAGCTCCTGCAAGCAATGCGCCAGATCGTCATCCTGAAGACTCTCCGGTTGCCGTTCGGCACTGGAACTGCGGGCAATCAGCTCAACCTCCAGGCAAGTCTGGCTCTGTGCCGGTACTCTGCCCTCCTGCGCAATAAGCCAATCCACGCTCATTCGTCCGGCCTCTTTAAAGCGCTGGCGGATGGTGGTCAGCGGCGGCGTAAACCAGGCGCTGTCGGTGGTATCGTCATAACCCACTACCGATAGCTGACCCGGCACGCGAATGCCTTTCTCTGCGCAGGCGCGCAGCGCGCCCAATGCCATCTGATCGTTGGCCACCAGCAGTGCATCAGGGTAGGGTTTTTCACTCAGTAAAAGGTGCGCTTTTTCATAGCCAGAGGCCGCGCTCCAGTCGCCATAGGCCACGGAAACCGGCTGTACCGCTGCCTGTTGTAAGGCATGCTGCCAGCCCGCGAGTCGGGCACGGGCGGAGACAGAGCTTTGCGGGCCTGCCAACAGCGCAATCTGTCGATGCCCCAGCGCGAGCAGATGTTCAACGCCAAGGCGAGCGCCCTGCTCGGCGTCAAACACGAGGCTATTCACCTCGGCATCACGCCCCACGTCGAGAAACAGTATCGGCACCGGCGAAGCGGCGGCCAGCGCTTGCGCATCCTCACGCTCCAGCGGCACATTCACCAGCAGCCCTTCCACACGCTGCGCCTGAAGCTCCTGCAAGGCATTGAAGCAGGCTTCCCGGTCGTGGCTTTCCACCATCGAAATCAGCACGGAAAAGCCCACTTCTCCGGCACGGCGTTTCACCGCCGAGGCGATTTGCGAAGGCGCGTGCAGCGCCAGGTCAGTGGTCAGCAAGCCCAGCGCGCGCGTGGCCTTTCCGGCCAACTGCTGCGCGCCGCGATTGGGAACATAGTGCAGTTCCTGCATCGCGGCCTGTACCTTTTCCCGCGTGCGCGGCGACACGTGCGCGGCCTGGTTTATCACCCGCGACACGGTCTGGTAGGAGACACCGGCGACGCGGGCTACATCATACAGCGTGATTGTTTTCATACTTTTCCGTTTAACTGGCGTACCAGGTGCAGTGTAACCGGAAAACGAACACCATGCTGTGAGCGCTTCGTAAAATCAGGAAACTTGCTCCACCGCAGTCGTGCGACGCTGCGCCACACAAGGCAACTGGAACCACGGCAGGAAAATCTGAATCAACGGGCCAATCGCCAGCGCATACAGCACGGTGCCCACGCCGAAGGTGCCACCCAGCAGCATACCGATAACCAGCACCGACAGTTCGATAGTGGTACGAATACGGCGAATTGGCCAACCGGTACGGGCGTGAATGCCGGTCATCAGGCCATCGCGCGGCCCGGCGCCAAAACCGGCACCGATATACATACCGGTCGCCATCCCATTCAGCACTACCGCCAACAGCAGCAACACAGCGCGAAGCCAGAGCGATTCCAGCGGCGGCATCAGCGAGAGCGTGGCATCGGCCGCCAGTCCCAGCACGATAACGTTGCTGATGGTGCCGAGTCCCGGACGCTGACGCAGTGGAATCCATAACAGCAGTACGGCTGCGCCGGTGAGGATCATCACCATCCCAATATCGAGGGAGGTTAACCCGGATACGCCAAGGTGGAACACGTTCCACGGGTCAGCCCCGAGATTGGCACGAACATAGACGGCGGTCGAAACTCCGTAGAGTATTAACCCAATGTAGAGCTGAATCAGTCGGCGTAGCATAGAGACCTCGGCCTGTAGAATGAGGCTTCCATCATCAGTAAAAATGGCATTATGATTAATGACCAGTTTTTAAAAAGTGGACTGCTCCCATGATTCGACGCTCCGCCACCCAATCGTTAGTTCGCCTGCTGGGCCACTGGCAGGACGGCCCCTCCCCGACGCCGCTGTGGCGACAGCTCACCGATGCACTGCGGCTGCTGATTCTCGATGGCCGCCTGCCGCTCGGCACGCGTCTGCCAGGAGAACGGGAGTTTGCCAGTGCGTTAGGGGTCAGCCGCACCACCATCGCCAGCGCGCTGGCCCAACTGCGCGACGAAGGCTATGTGCAGAGCAAGCAGGGTAGCGGCTCGACGGTCACACTCAGCGCCGAAGGCTACCAGCGCGTGCCGCGTATGCCGACCTCGCCGACGCTGGATATGTCTACCGCCGCGCTGGCGGCCGGTGCGGAAATCCACCAGGCTTACTGCCACGCGCTGGCGGTGCTGCCCGGCTACCTCAGCAATACCGGCTACGATCAGCAGGGACTCCCCGCCCTGCGTGAAGCCATCGCCCAGCGCTATAGCGCGCGCGGGCTGCCAACACGGGCCGACGAGATTATGCTGGTAAACGGCGCGGTTAGCGGGCTGGCGCTGATTCTGCGCAACCTCACCGGGCCGGGCGACCGGGTGGTGGTTGAAACACCGACTTATCCACTGGCGATTTCTGCTATTGAGGGCGCATCCTGCCGCCCGGTGGCGCTGCCATTGCCCGATAAAGGCTGGGACACCGACGGCCTGGCAGCGGTTATCGCCCAGACCGCACCGCGGCTGGCGTATCTGATGCCCGATTTTCAAAACCCTACCGGCCAGTGCATGGACAGCACCACCCGGCAGATAGTAGCGGACCTGGCGGCACGAACCTGCACGACGCTGGTCGTCGACGAAACGATGGTGGATTTGTGGTACAACGCCCCGCCGCCGCCGCCGCTGGCCGCGTTTAATCGCGATGCGCCGATCATCACCGTGGGTTCAACCGGGAAAAGCTTCTGGGGTGGGCTGCGCCTGGGTTGGATCCGCGCTTCATCGCGCACCATTGCGGCACTGGTTCAGACCCGCGATACCCTTGATTTAGGTTCGCCGCTGCTGGAACAACTGGCCACCTGCTGGCTACTGGACAATGAGCATCAGTTGCTACCCGAACGGCGTCGACTGCTGACGGCGCGGCGGGATATGTGCGCGGCGTTAATGCATGAATACTTTCCGCAGTGGAAATTTGTGCTGCCGGAGGGAGGACTGTCGTTCTGGGTTGAACTGCCGGAGATGATGGCAACGCGGTTTGCTGCGCGAGCGGAAGCCAGCGCGATTCATCTTGGCGTGGGAACACGATTTGGTCTAGCGGGCAGCGGAGAGCGCAACTTACGCATTCCGTTTACACTGGACGATGAAACCCTGCGTCGCGCCTTTTCGACATTACAGCCGATTTGGGCAACGTTAGCAGGCCAGCATGGCGCAAACAAAGTGCGGAAAATAATTTAACCGCGCGCAAGGGGAGAACGCCCCCAATAACATAACCGGCCTGAAACATTATATTCTTTAACGTAATAAAGTACGGCTAAAGAATATATTAGTGCTGTGGAGGGATCGGAAAGCCTTTCAGGGAAATAACGAAAGATTCCCCCTCTTTTTTAATCTTAGCACCGGTATCGCACCAGTCAGAGGCAATACGAAAGAACTCATCGCTGCCTACATTCCAGTTGAGAAGAACATGCTTCACGTAGCCTGAACGTAACAGGTCGCAGGCTTCGCTATAGTTACACGCTATCGACGTTTGCTGTTTCATTTTCTCTTCTTCAGGATTTTACGTAATGCTTTGATTTCTTTAGGTGTGAATGGAGCAACATCTTCTTCCGTATGCTGGCTGTCGATGTCATCTTCAC
This sequence comes from Kluyvera sichuanensis, assembly GCF_040930405.1. Taxonomy (NCBI): domain Bacteria; kingdom Pseudomonadati; phylum Pseudomonadota; class Gammaproteobacteria; order Enterobacterales; family Enterobacteriaceae; genus Kluyvera; species Kluyvera sichuanensis. The sequence continues at coordinate 4,944,702 of NZ_CP162271.1, read as the reverse complement.
ACACGCCCGCCTCTTCTTCTGCTACAAACCCCAGCAGCAGCAGCTTTTCTGCCGCAGCGCCTAAAGTCAGGCCGTGGACTTCAGCAAAGTGGCGAAGTCTCTCTTTTACCGCTTCATCAATTTTTACGTTAAGCACTGCGACTGTCATATAAACCCCTTCCCGTAAAGACGCGCCGTCTCGTAGGCGAGTTTGTGTTAACAAAACTCGCAAAGCGACGCGGCAAAAATGGTTTCTGTATTATTTCTGTAATAACTAATACATGAAACCAACAGCACATTCCAGAAATATATTTATAACATAAAGGGTAATATAAATACCCAATGTTAATCTAAAGGCAATTTATGACACATAAATGACAGTAATATTACAAATGGATGAATGTTATTTGAATACAAAAGGTTGTTGACGACAAATAGCCACAATTAATACAGGGATTAGATTGGTCTTAGCGAGAGGGAATTTTACGGCGGTAGAAATGGGTGGGGGCCCTGCCAGCTACATCCCGGCACACGCGTCATCTGCCCTGGCTGCTTCCTTCCGGACCTGACCTGGTGAACAGAGTAGCGTTGCGGGAGAACCAACAGGGCCCCCATTGAGAGCGTTGTTATCCAACGCGCTGGCGCATTATCACTGCTGAGACGGGCAATTGCAAGCTATCCGCTACTGCCTGCTGGATTCTTGCGCAATCCACCCTTCACAGGGGGCATCAGGCTGATTATGCTGAAGGTTCTGCTTTAAGGAACTCACTATGGACGATTTTGGCTCTTTCCCTCAGCGCGTTTGGCAAATCATCGCTTCCATCCCGGAAGGCTACGTCACCACCTACGGCGATATTGCCCGGCTGGCTGGCTCTCCGCGCGCTGCGCGTCAGGTCGGCGGCGTATTGAAACGCCTGCCGGAGGGTTCCACGCTGCCGTGGCATCGGGTGGTGAATCGGCACGGCGTGATATCCCTGACCGGCCCGGATCTCCAGCGTCAACGCCAGGCATTGCTTTCTGAAGGGGTGCAGGTGTCGGGCAGCGGGCAGATTGATATGCAGAAGTATCGCTGGAACTACTAGCAACTGTAGCCCGGCCGAGCAAAACGACGCCGGGAAAATCCCGGGGCCAGCGCTAAAGCGCGTCGCCTGGGCTACCCTGAATTCACGGCAAAAAAATGCCCTCACGTAGAGGGCATTCGCGTTTATGGAACCTGAACCGGCGAGGTATCCTGAACCGGCACCGGCGTTTGCTGCACGGGAACCAGCGTCAGGTCAGCTTTAGTGCCGCCGTGGTTAATCACTTCCTGCACGGTATCAGTAATAAAGACCAGTTTATCGTTAATGGTCACCGCCGCGCTCAGCAGGATACGGGCGTTCGGCTGAATATCTGCCGGGTTGTACGGCAGGGCAAAGCTAAACGGCGCCTGTTTCCCTTCGGTACGCGTCACTTTCTGCGACAGCACTTTCGATGGTGCATCGGCCAACGACGCGTCGGACAGCGTTACGGTCAGTACGGCATCCGGCGGCAGCGCCACTTTCTGGCGGATCCACACGTTACCGGAGACATTCGGTCCCGACACGGCCTGAGTGGCCGCTGCTGCTTCTGGCGCAGGTGTCTGATTCTGACTTTGCTGGTGCGTCTTCGCACAGCCCGCCAGGGCCAGTGCAATCGCCAAACCGCTTAAGATCGGCACGAGTTTCATTAGCATTCTCCTTATTGCTCACCCATTCTGAGGCTGTTTTCTCATTTGAGTGACAATGCATTAACAAACGTAACCGCTTTAGTGTGGCATATAATTCACATGATTACCTGCAAACACCCCATTATTCAGACAATTGAACCCATCGGACCACTCGCGAAACTACGTTATAATGAGAGCATTCACCTGATGTTGCGACCGTAAAATTGTAGAGGGTATCAATGAGCCAAGCGCTTTCTAATCTGCTGACATTATTAAATCTGGAAAGAATTGAAGAAGGACTGTTCCGTGGCCAGAGTGAAGATCTGGGGCTGCGTCAGGTCTTTGGCGGCCAGGTTGTCGGCCAGGCGCTGTATGCGGCAAAAGAGACCGTCCCTGCCGACCGTCTGGTGCACTCCTTCCACAGCTACTTCCTGCGCCCGGGCGACAGCCAGAAGCCTATCGTCTATGACGTTGAAGTACTGCGCGATGGCAACAGTTTCAGCGCGCGTCGCGTGGCGGCTATCCAGAACGGGAAACCGATTTTCTATATGACCGCCTCCTTCCAGGGCCCGGAATCCGGCTACGAGCATCAAAAAACCATGCCCGCCGCGCCGTCACCGGACGGCCTGCCGTCGGAAACCGACATCGCCCGCTCGCTGGCACACCTGCTGCCGCCACAGGCCAAAGAGAAGTTTCTTTGCGATAAGCCGCTGGAGATTCGTCCGGTGGAGTTCCACAACCCGCTGAAAGGACACGTGGCTGAGCCTCGCCGTCAGGTGTGGATGCGCGCCAACGGCACCGTACCGGATTCACTGCATATTCATCAGTACCTGCTCGGTTATGCCTCTGATTTCAACTTCCTGCCGGTTGCCCTGCAGCCACACGGCGTGGGCTTCCTCGAACCCGGTATGCAGGTTGCGACCATCGACCACTCAATGTGGTTCCACCGCCCGTTCGATATGAACGAATGGCTGCTGTACAGCGTCGAGAGCACCTCCGCCTCCAGCGCCCGCGGTTTTGTACGCGGCGAGTTTTACACTCAGGATGGTATTCTGGTGGCGTCGACAGTGCAGGAAGGGGTTATGCGTAACCGCAACTAGGTGATATCAACCACGCCCGCGATATCGCGCGGGCGTACAGTTGCAGCTGGGTAATTAATGGATGATACGGCTCAGCAGGGAGCTAATTCCAGGCAGGCGTTTTTTCTTATCGAACGGCTTAACGCCGGTTGCGCGGCAGTTATTGCAGTAGCAATCGAACGCGTCGCGGGCGGCAATGTTCAACTCTTTCGCGTCTCCGGCGATAAACGTTGCCCTGCGATCGGTGTTCAAAAACTCACCGCGAAACATTTCAATAATGGGGTCGTATTTAACGCGGGCTTTGTGACCATCGATAAATAATGTGCTGCTATGCATTTGAAACGTTCCTTGAATTGTTGTGCCATCCTGGCGCGGGTAAAGCTGGCTTTGCCCGCAAATCTTTGCCGATCACATCGGCGGGGTGGAAGAATACTCCCCAGCGTAAAAGATAAAAAGCCGTTTAAAGTAAAAGACTTTTACGCAAACGTATGTAATTACTTACGGTTCGTAAGGTTTTACAGACACCATACCAGCAACCATTGTGATAACGATCACAAAAATCAATGGCACAACCGTATAAACAAGAAACCCGCACCAGGGCGGGTTAAATAACGGTCAAAATAAATCTTTTGTTTTTCAACGTCTGAAGCATTCCCCGGGGTCGGCGTAAACGCCTCACCCGGGTTGCCGATATCAAGCGTTGTAGGCATTCTCGCCGTGGCTGTTCACGTCCAGACCTTCGCGCTCCTGGTCTTCCGGTACGCGCAGACCGACGGTTAAATCTGCCACTTTATAGCCGATGAAGGCTACGATGCCGGACCAGACGATGGTGATGGCGATACTTTCAAGCTGCACCAGCACCTGATGGCTCATGGTCACGCCTTCCGCATAACCCACGCCGCCCAGCGCCGTAGAAGCAAAGATACCGGTCAGGATACAGCCGATGATGCCGCACACGCCGTGAACACCGAACACGTCACATGGGTCATCCACGCGCAGCCAGCGTTTCAGAGAGGTCACGCCCCACAGACCCGCCAGACCGACCACGATACCCAGAATCAACGCACCGCCGACCCCGATATAGCCACAGGCTGGGGTGATACCGACCAGACCCGCAATCGCACCAGAGCACGCGCCCAGCAGAGAAGGCTTACCGCGCAGCGCCCACTCACCGAATACCCAGCCAAGGATCGCCGCAGCGGTTGCTACCACGGTGTTCACGAAGGCCAGACCGGCAATTTCGTTCGCCGCACTGGCGGAACCGGCGTTGAAGCCAAACCAGCCAAAGTAGAGGATCGCGGTACCGATAAACACCATCGGCAGGTTGTGCGGTTTGAACGCTTCTTTGCCAAAGCCCACGCGTTTGCCAATCAGGTAAGCACCCACCAGGCCTGCCACCGCGGCGTTAATGTGCACCACTGTACCGCCCGCAAAGTCGAGCGCACCGTGGCTCGCCAGCAGACCGCCGCCCCAGACCATGTGCGCAATCGGCACGTAGGAGAGGGTCAGCCAAATCACCACGAAAATCAGCACTGCGGAGAAGCGAATACGCTCCGCCAGCGCGCCAACGATCAGGCCCACGGTGATACAGGCAAAGGAGCCCTGGAATGCCACGTGGATGTACTGATAGAACGAGCCCATCAGATCAGTAATCTTGATATTTTTCAGCATCACCCAGTCGAAGCTGCCGAAGAAGCTGCCGCCGGTGCCGAAGGCCAGAGAGTAGCCGTAAACCACCCACAGTACGCAGACTACCGCAAAGGTCACCGCGACCTGGGTCAGCATGGAGAGCACGTTCTTGCCGCGGATCAGGCCGCCGTAAAACAGCGCAATCCCCGGGATGGTCATAAACAGCACCAGTGCGGTACACAGCATCATAAAGGCGTTATCGGCTTTATCGACCACCGCCGGTGCCGCCATCGCCAGACCCGGCAGCAGCGCCAGTGCGCTCAACCCCGTTTTTACCATTGTTTTTTTCATCATCTCGATCCCTATCACTGTGCTGGCTGGGAATTACAGCGCCGCTTCGTCGGCTTCGCCGGTACGAATACGGATTACGCGCTGCAGTTCGGCGACAAAAATCTTACCGTCGCCAATTTTTCCGGTGTAAGCGGCTTTGCTAATCACATCGACAACCTCATCAAGCTGATCGTCGGCGATAGCCACATCAATTTTTACTTTCGGCAGGAAGTTGACGCTGTATTCCGCGCCGCGATAAAGCTCTGCATGACCTTTCTGACGACCGAAGCCTTTCACTTCCGTCACCGTTAAGCCCTGAATGCCAATGGAAGACAGCGCTTCGCGAACGTCTTCGAGTTTGAATGGTTTAATTACCACGGTAACCAGCTTCATAGATCCCCTCCAGTCAGAATTCGGTAATGGCTACGAACACGTAAGAGGTAAAGCAAGGGTCATGCCAGAAATGAAAACCACCCTGCTCTGCGGTAAAAATCAGGGTTTATGGCGGCAAGATGGCGGGCGTTAAAAGAAAAACGCACCATGCGGGTGCATGATGCGTGTCACAACAGCAATCTGTTAGAAAAATGCCTGACGGTGGTGCATTACGCGGTCAGCACATCCTCCTGGGTGCTGGCCGCCAGCTCTTCACCGGCCAGCTGTAGCTGATACATCTGCCAGTAACGCCCTTTGGCTTCAAGCAGTTGCTGGTGAGTCCCCTGCTCGACGGCCTGTCCACGGTGAAGCACCATAATGGTATCCGCGTCCACGATGGTCGACAGACGGTGAGCGATCACCACCAGCGTCGTGCGCTGACGTACGGCGGCCAACGCATGTTGAATCGCACGCTCGGTGCCGGAGTCAATATTCGCGGTGGCTTCGTCCAGGATCAGCACTTGCGGCGTCTCGACCAGCACACGGGCCAGCGCCAGTAGCTGCTTCTGCCCGACCGACAGGTTGTTACCCTGCTCGCCCAGATGAGTATAGATACCCTCACTCATCCCTCGCGCCAGCTCGGCCAGCTGTACCGTTTCCAGCACCTGCCAGACCTGTGCTTCGCTGATATCGCGCCCCAGCGTGACGTTGGCAAAGAAGGAGTCGGCCAGCACCACCGGATCCTGTTGCACCACGGCGATGCCCTGTCGCAGCACCTGATGACTCAGGCTTTGTAACGGGCGGCCACCGAGGCGAATTTCACCGGAGTTGGGCGGGTAATAACCCATCAGCAGGCTGGCAAGCGTACTTTTACCACTGCCGGTGTGCCCTACCAGCGCCACAAAGCTGCGTGCTGGAATCGACAGCGAAATGTTTTGCAGCACCAGCTTGTCATCACGATAGGCAAATGAAACATCGTCGATATCAATATCACCGCGCGCCAACGGTGCCATATCGGTTCCGTACTGCTGGCGCGGGCGGTCCATCAGTTCAAACACGCGCTCACCGGCCACTACCGCCTGCTGTAACATCGACTGCTGAGTGGTGAGTTCAATCAGCGGCTCGTTCAGACGCCCCAGATAGCTGATAAACGCGTACAGTACACCGACCTCAATAGAGCCCTGCGCGCTAAAGCCGAACAGCATCAGCAGGCCGCACAGCACCAGCGAAGAGAACAGGCTCAGCAGCGGGCGCAGCAGGAAGCCGTCCAGACGCAGCGTTTGCATGCGCGCCAGATAGTGTGAGCGGCTCACGTCACCGATCCGCTCGCCGAAGCGTACCTGCTGGCGGAACTGCTGAATCACGCTCATGCCGTTGATGACTTCGTTGAAGCCATCGTTAATATCCGCCAGATAGGCGCGAACGCGACGCACGATAGGCGTGCTGTAGCGCTGATAAATCACCATCACGATCATCACCGCCGGGAAGATCGCGATCGCCACCAGCGCCATGCGCCAGTCGAGACTGAACATCGCCACCAGCATCGCGCCGATCAACGCCGCACTGCGCAGCACCGTCGCCACCACCGTCACGTACAGATCGCGGATCACTTCCGTATCATTGGTGACGCGGGAGATAAGCTGGCCTACCGGCTGCGTGTCAAATTCGCTCAGCGGCTGGCGCAGCGCGGCATCCATCACGTCACTACGCAGTTGTTGCACCACGCCAACCGCCGCGCGGTTAAACAGCAGCGACTGGCTGTAGTGCAGCGAAGCCGCCAGCAGTTGCAGCCCGATATAAGCAGCCGCCAGCCCGGCGACCGTCCCCAGCGGCAGACTATTTTTCGCCACCATGTTGTCGATAAAATAACTAATTAGCAGCGGCCCACTCACTTCGGCGGCAGCGGCCACCCACAGCATCACCACCGCAATCGACAGCGGTTTACGCCACGGCGAGCCATAGGCCAGCAGCCGCTTCAGGGTTGGCCACAGTTGCCCAAAACTACGCATCGGCCACCTCCTGCTTATCTTCTTCCGGCACGTCGTTCAGCGCGGCCTCCAGCTGTTGATAACGGTGCATATCGCGGTACCAGCCCTGCTCCGCTGCTAGCTGGTCATGCTGGCCGCGCTGGGCAATATGCCCGTGCTGCATCACTATGATTTCGCTGGCATCCGACAGCGCCGAGAGACGGTGCGCGCTGATAATCACCGTGCGGCCTTCGCCCCACTGGCGCAGGTTGTGCAGAATCTGATGCTCGGTGCGGCCATCAACCGCCGACAGCGCATCGTCGAGGATCAGAATTTCCGCCTCCAGCAGCAGCGCGCGCGCAATGGAGATACGCTGCTTCTGCCCGCCGGAGAGCATCACGCCGCGCTCGCCGACTTCGGTATCGTAACCCTGCGGCAGACGCAGAATGTCCTCGTGCACGCAGGCCAGTCGCGCCGCGTGCTCAATCTCTTCCTGCGTCGCGCTCGGATGGCCCAGCGCAATGTTGCTGGCAACGGTGTCGGAAAAGAGGAACGGTGTCTGGCTGACCACTGCCAGGCGGCTGCGCCAGGCGTCCAGCTGCAATTGACGCAGGGGAATATCGTGGAAGCGGATCTCACCTTCATCAACGTCAAAATGGCGCTGGATAAGCGACAGAATAGTGGATTTCCCCGACCCCGTCGGCCCGCAAATGCCGAGCATATGGCCCGGTTTCAGGGTCACGCTGACGTCGCAGAGCGTTGGCTTGTCGGTTTGCGGGTAGCTAAAGCGACCAATCGCCAGTTCCAGCGTACCGCGCCCTTCGGGCACCGGTTGCGTGCCGTCATCCACCACTGGCGCTTCCGCCAGCAGAGTGCGAATACGGCTATAGGCGGCGCTGCCGCGCTCGACGATGTTGAACATCCAGGCCAGCGCTAGCATGGGCCAGATCATCAACCCGAGGTACATCATAAAGCTGGTGAGCTGGCCGAGGGTCAGCTCGCCCTGCATCACCATCCAGCTGCCGCCGGCAATCGCCAGCAGGTTAGCCATCCCAATGGCGATGTAAATCGTCGGGTCAAAACGGGCGTCAATACGCGCCACGCGCATGTTTTTCACCCCGGTGTCAGCCGCATCGGCGGCAAACTGGGCGGACTGCCGGTCCTCAAGGCCAAAGGCTTTGATCATACGGATGCTGGTCAGGCTTTCCTGGGTCCGGTCGTTCAGACTGGAGAACGCTGCCTGCGCCACTTTGAAGCGTTCGTGCAGCAGATCGCCATAGCGTTTAATCACCAACGCCATAATGGGCATCGGCAGCAGCGCCAGCAGAGTTAACTGCCAGCTCAGCTGTGTGGACATCACAATCAGCACCGCGCAGCCCATGACCAGCGAGTCCACCAGCGTCAGCACCCCTTCCCCGGCGGCAAATACCACGCGGTCTACATCGTTGGTGGCGCGGGCCATCAGGTCGCCAGTGCGGTGACGTAAATAGAATTCCGGATGCTGGCGGCTTAGCTGCCGGTAGAAATCTTCACGCAGTTCGACCGCCAACTGGTAGGAGGCACCGAACAACAATACGCGCCAGACGTAGCGCAGCAGGTAGACCACCACGGCAATCAGTACCATGGTGCCAAGCCACATCATCACCTTCCCGGTGGTGAAATGGTGTTGTGTGACGCCATCCACCACGATCCCGACCACTTTCGGCGGGATGAGCTGGAGTATGGCGATGATAATCAGCAAGGCGACAGCGCCGAGATAGCGCCGCCATTCCCGGCGGAAGTACCAACTTAGTTGAGCAAATAATCGCACGCGGTAAAATCCTGAACGTCGATTCTCTTCGTCCTGCGCTGCCGCCCTGGCAGCTCGACGGGCAAAGAGAAAATCCCAGAAAAAGTATTATTCGATGGGGAGAGCAGTGGTGTATTTAATCTGTTCCATCGCAAAGCTTGAGGTGACATCCGACAGTCCGGGGACGCGGTTCACCAGGCTTTTATAAAAATCATCGTAGCGTTTCATGTCCGCCACCTGGACGCGCATCAGGTAGTCATACTCCCCGGCCATGCGCCAGAAGCCCAACACTTCGGGCATTTGCGTCACTTCGCTCACAAAAAGGCTGTACCAATCGCTGCTGTGGTGCTGGGTCTTTATCAGCACAAATGCCGTTAACCCAAGCCCAAGCTTTTCCGCATCCAGTAAGGCGACGCGGCCAAGCAGTATACCGTCATCTTCCAGACGTTTTAGTCGTTTCCAGCACGGTGTGGTGGTCAGATTAACGGCATCTGCTAACGCCTGCAAAGAGAGCGTGCAGTCATTTTGTAGTAGGGCCAGCAGCTTTCGGTCAATTTTATCTAACATTTCGGTCACCGGGAGAAAATTTTTCTCTCTTAATTCTATTTTAAAGGTCAGATGGCAACAAATTTTTCTGCACTTTTCGCTAAGCTGGGCACAAAATGACAAACGGAAAATAACGATGAATAGCACCTGGGTCAAACATGCCATCAGCGAAATTAACGCCGATTACCAACGCAGCGCCGACACGCATTTAATCCGCCTGGCGCTGCCCGCTTTTCCCGGCATTCAGCTCTACCTGAAAGATGAAAGCACGCACCCGACCGGCAGCCTCAAGCACCGTCTGGCGCGTTCGCTGTTCCTTTACGGCCTGTGCAACGGCTGGATCAAAGAAGGCACCACCATTATTGAATCGTCGTCCGGCTCGACGGCGGTTTCCGAAGCCTATTTCGCCCGCCTGCTTGGCCTGCCGTTTATCGCGGTGATGCCCTCCTGCACGGCGAAACGTAAGGTTGAACAGATTGAGTTTTACGGCGGCCGCTGCCACTTCGTCGAGAGCGCGTGTGAAATCTACGCCGCTTCGGAAACCCTGGCCCGCGAGCTGAACGGCCACTATATGGATCAGTTCACCTACGCCGAGCGCGCCACCGACTGGCGCGGCAACAACAACATTGCCGACAGCATTTTCCGTCAGATGTCGCACGAACCCAACCCGGTACCGACGTGGATAGTGATGAGCGCGGGCACCGGCGGTACCTCAGCTACCATTGGCCGCTACATTCGCTGCCAGGGCTATGAAACCCAGCTGATGGTGGTCGACCCGGAGAACTCCGTGTTTATGGACTACTGGCAGCACCGCGATGTGAATCTTCGCGGCAGCGTCGGCAGTAAAATTGAAGGCATTGGTCGCCCTCGCGTCGAGCCGTCGTTTATTCCTGATGTGGTTGATAGCATGCTGCGCGTGCCGGATGCCGCAAGCGTAGCCACCGCTCAGTGGCTGGAAACGCAGCTTGGCCGTAAGGTTGGCGCATCTACCGGAACGAATATGTGGGGTGCGCTACAGTTAGCCGCACAGATGCGAGATGAAGGGAAAACCGGCTCGATCGTGACGCTGCTGTGCGACAGCGGTGAGCGCTACCTCGACACCTACTACAACGCCGAATGGGTGGCGAATAACATCGGCGACACGGCACCGTGGCTACAGGCTATTAACACTCTGCTTGGGAAATAAAAAAAGCCAGGCATCAACTGAGCCTGGCTTGCTGGAAGGTCTCTCTATTCGGGGGAATAAGGAAGATTAGGTGTGTCCAGCCAATGCGTTAAATAGTGAGAAACCGCCTGGTTTTTGCAGTTTCCGATAATCGGTAGATGGGGGAGCGCCGCTTTAAGCTGCCCCATTGCATTCCCCATGATCACGCCGCGCCCTACGAGCCCCAGCATTTCACGGTCATTCATCGCATCGCCAAAGGCCATGCATTCATCCATACTCACGCCCAGATGGCGACTCAGCACCGACAGCGCCGCCCCTTTATTGCTGCCGAGCGGCAACACTTCCAGGCAGTCGATGGCGGAGAAACAGATATCTGCGCGCTTATCGAACGCCTCGACTAATTGCACCCGCAGACGGCAGAGATCGTCGTGATCGCCACAGAAGCAGATCTTTGTCACCTGATGCGCTGGCATCATGCGCAGGTCACGAAGCTGATAGCGGAAGCCGCTATACACGTGCGCCTTTAACATTTCTGGGATTTCGTGCCCGGTAAACCAGCCGCCGTCGTTAAAGACATGGACGCTAGCCTGCGTATCCCAATGGGTGTGCAGCACCTCTTCCGCTACGTCCGGGGAGAGATCGCTACGGTGCAGCACTTCACCCTGCTGGGTATGAATACGCGTACCGTTGCCGGTTATCAGGAAGGCATTCAGCGACAGTTTCTCCACCAGCGGGCGCATTTCCAGCACGTGACGACCGGTGGCAAAGGTCAGCGTGATGTTCCGTTCGCGCAGGCGCTTCAGCACCGCCACGGTTCTCTCGCCTAAACGATGGTCCGGCATCAAAAGGGTGCCATCCATATCAAATGCTGCCAGTCTTGCCATCTTTTATCCCGCCTGTGATCGTTCTCTCTTGCCACCCAGTATCTGCTGGGATATACGGAAGTAATACTGAATAGTTGATATTTATTGTTCCGGGTTTCTATGCGCCAGTTAAACCGTTTAAATCAGTTCCAGCGCCTGTGGCTACCGTCGCAGGGAGAAGATCAACAGGTCACCATCGCCGAACTGGCCGCCCGCTGTTTTTGCAGCGAGCGGCACGTGCGCACCCTGCTGCGTCAGGCACAAGAGGCGGGCTGGCTGAGCTGGCAAGCGCAGTCCGGGCGCGGCAAGCGCGGGCGGTTACGGTTTCACACCGCGCCGGAGACGCTGCGCAATGAGATGATGGAAACCGCACTGAATCGCGGCGAGCAGCATAATGCGCTGGAGCTGGCGCAGATTGCCCCGGTTGAGCTGAGGGCGTTGCTGCACCCGTTTCTCGGCGGCCAGTGGCAAAACAACACGCCGACGCTGCGTATTCCCTATTACCGCCCGCTAGATCCACTGCATCCTGGCTTCCTTGCCGGTCGTGCCGAGCAGCACCTTGCCGGGCAGATTTACTCTGGCCTAACCCGCTTTAACCATGAAGCCTCACAGCCGCAGGGCGACCTGGCGCACCATTGGTCGGTTTCCGACGATGGGTTGTGCTGGCAGTTTTATATTCGTTCAACCCTGCACTGGCATAACGGCGATGCCGTTGAGACCGAGCAGCTTCGCCGACGATTGCTGATGCTGCTGAAACTGCCCGAACTGGCGAAGCTCTTTTCCAGCGTGAAAGCCATTACGCAGACGCATCCGCAGTGTCTGACCTTCACGCTGCATCATCCGGATTATTGGCTACCGCATCGGCTGGCAAGCTACTGTAGCGTGCTGGCACATCCGGACGAACCGTCGCAGGGCACCGGCCCGTTTATGCTGAAAATTTTTGAGCCGGAACTGGTGCGCATTGAGAGCCATCATCGCTATCACCAGGGCCACCCGCTGCTGCAGGCCATTGAATACTGGATCACCCCGCAGCTTTTCGAGCAGGGGCTGGGGACCAGCTGCCAGCACCCGGTGCAGATTGCCATTGGCAAACCTGAGGAGCTTGGCGAACTGCGGCTCGTCAGCCACAGCATCAGCCTGGGGTTTTGCTATCTGGCACTGCGCCAGAGCCCACGCCTGAGCAGCGCACAGGCACAGCGAGTCATCGGGCTGATTCACCGCTCCGGCCTGCTGCAAAGCCTACCGCTGGGGGAAAACCTGATTACCCCCAGCGAAGAGATGCTGCCCGGCTGGGATATCCCGCTGCCGAAAGACGCCCCCGATGTTGCCCTACCGCCCCACCTGACGCTTCTCTACCATTTGCCGGTAGAACTGCACACCATGGCCGAAGAGCTAAAAACAGCCCTGGCGAAACTGGGCTGCGAGCTGACGGTGATTTTTTATGATGCTAAAAGCTGGACCGGCTGTCCGGACCTGCCAAAAGCCGACCTGTTTATGGGCGACCGCCTGATTGGCGAGATGCCGGAGTACGCCCTGGAGCAGTGGCTACGCTGCGATGCGCTATGGCCCGCGCTGTTTACCGAACAGCAGGCAAGCCGCGTTCGTCTGGCATTAGACGACGCTCAGGCGTTGCCAAACGATAGCCAGCGAATCGCCGCGCTGAAGCACATCTTTACCCGCCTGATGAGTGACGCGATGCTGACGCCGCTGTTTAACTACCAATACCAGATCAGCGCGCCGCCCGGGGTCAACGGTATTCGCCTGAACGCGCGCGGCTGGTTTGATTTTTCCGCCGCCTGGCTGCCGCCAACCACGCGGTGAAGGAGCTGGTCGCCGCGATGTACAGGCGTTACCATAACGGCCTTTAGAACCACAAACAGGAAAAGCCATGAAACGTGCCGTTGTCGTCTTTAGCGGTGGACAAGATTCCACAACATGCCTGGTACAGGCGCTGCATCAATATGATGAAGTTCACTGCGTCACGTTTGATTATGGCCAGCGCCATCGCGCTGAAATTGATGTCGCCCGTGAACTGGCCTTAACGTTGGGCGCGCGCGCGCACAAGGTGTTGGACGTTACCCTGCTCAATGAACTGGCGGTCAGCAGCCTGACCCGCGATAGCATTCCCGTGCCGGACTACGAACCGGATGCCAACGGTATTCCCAATACTTTCGTACCGGGGCGCAATATTCTGTTCCTGACGCTAGCGGCTATTTATGCCTATCAGGTGAAGGCAGAAGCCGTCATCACCGGCGTCTGCGAGACCGACTTCTCCGGGTATCCGGACTGTCGCGATGAGTTCGTGAAGGCGCTGAACCATGCGGTTAGCCTGGGCATGGCAAAAGACATTCGCTTCGAAACGCCGCTGATGTGGCTCGATAAAGCGCAGACCTGGGCGCTGGCGGACTACTGGGACAAACTGGACCTGGTGCGTACCGAAACGCTCACCTGCTACAACGGCATCAAAGGCAATGGCTGCGGCCACTGCGCGGCCTGTAATCTGCGCGCAAATGGCCTGAATCATTATCTGGCGGATAAGCCAGGGGTGATGGCAGCGATGAAGCAGAAAACCGGGCTGAAATAGGTCTGGAGACGTTCCCGGGGTCGCTTGCGCTCGCCCGGGCTACCTGTTCCGGGCAAGGCGTTTACGCCGTTCCCGGGACAAGCACATTACTCAACCATCGCTTCCAGATGCTCCCGCAATTCCCCTTCCAGCGCCAACGCCTTCTGCGTTTTTAAGTCGATACAGACGAAGGTAATCAGCGCGTCGGCAACCACCTGCCCTTCGGGCTCCAGCGTGACCACCTGGCTTAATACGCCGCTTTTACCGTTCAGTTGCTGCACCTTGCTGGTCACCGTCAGCAGATCGCCCAGCACCGCCGGACGACGGTAGTTAATATTGATATTCACCACCACAAAGGCGATGTGGTTCGCGCTCATCCACTGGAACCCCGCGCTGCTCTCCAGCCCATCCCAGCGGGCCTCTTCAAGAAACTCCAGATAGCGAGCGTTGTTAACGTGCTGATAGACGTCCAGGTGATAACCGCGAACTTTGATTTGTGTCTGCATAGCGCCATAGCCTTATTATTTTGTTTTTACATAGAGTCAGAGGTCACACCACTGGTATGACCTCTTTAGTCTGGCAAATTTTCAGACGAGTGCAAACACTTGATGCAAATTAAAGCGTGAGATGCGCCAGATTACGCTCAACGAGCGAGCTACCCATTCCCGGCACCTGCTTGAGATCGTCCACCGTTTTGAACGGGCCGTACTCTTCACGATAGCTAACGATGGCCTGCGCCTTTTTCAACCCTACGCCGTTCATCGCCTGCGCTAACGCCTCGGCCGACGCGGTATTGATGCTAACCCTGGTCCCTTCATCTTCCGCCGTTTTAGCGGCTGGCGCGGCTTTCACCTGCTCTCCGGTATCCGCACTGGCTTTTGTCTGCGCCGCCTGCGTTTTCGCCGCAGCAGGCGCTGCCGCCTGAACGCTAAAGCTCATCCCCGCACACGCCAGTACCGCCGCCATAACAGACATTTTGATTCCACGTTTCATCTTGATTTCTCCTTGTTGATTGATAGCGAAAGCACCATAACGGTTAGCGCGCAACGGTTCAAAAGGCAGATTTCAAATGTGGAAAAGGCCGCGAAAGCGGCCTTTGATATGTACATCGCATTACAAAATTATGCGAAGCGAATTCCGATTATTGCTGCTGGTCGATGATGTCGCCGAGCTTAATTTTCGCGGATTTACGCAGGTTGTTCATCATCGCTTCGAAGGCGATTTGCGCGTTGTTCTGGGTAATCCCCTGAACCATCGCTTTCTTCTGCGCTTCCGGCATTTCGCCCGCTTTCACTTCGTCCAGCGCCAGCAGAACCACGTTGCCCTGCATATCGTTGCCGATACCGTAGCTTGGTTTGTCTTTCTGCGGCAGCGGCAGTGCGAAGGCAGCCTGGCTCAGCGGATCCTGACCGGCACGGCTCAGGGTTTTGCTGGCGCTAAAGGTCAGGCCTGCCGCTTTCATCGCGTCGTCGCCTTTACCGTCTTTCAGCGCCACCAGCAGTTTTTCAGCATCCAGTTTGGCCTGCTGTTCTGCTTTGTTGTGCTTAACGATATCGGTCACCTGCGCTTTCACTTCCGCCAGCGGTTTCACCGCTTCGGCTTTGTGCTCGCTCACGCGAATGACGAAGGCGCGGTCGCCGTCAACGGTGATGATGTCTGAGTTGCTGCCCGGCATGCCGTTCTCGCCAACCAGACCACCGTTGAAGATAGCATCAGATACCGGCTTGAAGTTCAGTTCAGCCGGCAGGCTGTTACGGTCAAACCAACCGGTCTCAACCGCTTTCACGCCAGCCGCCTGCTCTGCACCCGCCAGAGAGTCGTTGTCGTTGCTCGCCGCATCGCTCACCTTCTGCTGCAGTGCATAGTAAGCGTCGAGTGATTTTTCCTGCTTCACTTTGTCCGCAATCTCTTTGCGCACGTCAGCCAGCGGTTTCACCTGTGCAGCCTGTACGTCGTCAAGACGCGCGACCAGGAAGCCCACGGAGGATTTGATCACCCCGGACAGCTGGCCTTTTTCTTTCAGGCCGGCATTTTTCAGCTCGTCAGGCGTGGTAGAGGCTTCCAGCCAACCCATATCGCCGCCGTTACGTGCGGAGATGATGTCAGCAGATTTCTCTTTTGCCAGAGCAGCGAAGTCAGCGCCTTTGTTCAGGGCGTCCAGTACCGCTTTCGCATCCGCTTCAGTTTTGGTCTGAATCACGCTGTAGCGGTCACGCTGCGGCTGAGTGAACTGATCCTGATGCTGGTCGTAGTAAGACTGAATGTCGTTGTCAGAAACAGGCTCGCTCATGGAGGTAGCGTCCAGCTTGATGTAGCTCACGCGGAACTGCTCCGGCGCCACAAACTGGCTCTTGTTCTGCTCGTAGTAGCTAGAAACTTCCTGATCGGAAACCTGCTGCTTCGCCGCCAGCGCATTCACGTCGATCGTCGCTTCGCGAACCAGGCGCTGCTGCGCAACCAGTTCGGCCAGCTGGTCGGTTTCACCCGGCAGCATAAAGTCGGTACCGGCAACGGCGTTAATCAGCTGTTGGGTCGTCAGTTGGTTACGCAGCGCCTGTGCGTATTGATCCGCCGTCATGCCCATCTGATTCACCAGCGCGTTGTAGCGGGTGTTATCAAATTTGCCGTCGGTCTGGAAAGCTGGGGTGGCGAAAATCGCTTTACGCACCTGCTCGTCGCTGATGCTAAGACCTAAAGTCTTCGCGTACTGATCCAGCAGCGATTCGTCGATCAGGCGGTTCAGCACCTGCTGACGCATCGTTTTGATGTAGTTTTCATTGGCCGCCAGCTCTGAGTACTGGTCGCCAAGCTGCTGCTGCATGCGGTTGCGCTCGCTAGCAACGGCATTTTCAAACTGGCCGCGGCCAATTTCCTGGCCATTTACTTTCGCGGCAAAATTATTGTTACCGCCGATCAGGTAACCACTCACGCCGGTCAAAATGAACGACACGATAATGAGCCCGAAAATGACTTTGATCACGACGCTGTTGGCTGCCGTGCGTAAATTGTCCATCATGGTGTAACAACACTCCGCTGTAGGTGACAAATACCTCGTGCAGCATAGCACGTGTGGCCGCTATTTTGACAAGAAACCGGGGCGCTTGTCAGCATGACACCGAATATAAACGCTTAAAAGTACACAATAAGCCATAAAAAAAGGCACATCAGATGATGCGCCCTTGTACTGTGCCACATTCCCTACGCGGGAAAGCGATCAGTTTACCGCGTCTTTCAGTGCTTTACCTGCACGGAACGCTGGTACTTTAGCAGCGGCGATAGTGATCTCTTTACCAGTCTGAGGGTTACGGCCAGTACGGGCAGCACGCTCTTTAACAGCAAAGGTACCAAAACCTACCAGTGCAACATCATCCCCTGCCTGCAGAGATTCAGTAACAGAAGCAATTAAAGCATCTAACGCACGTCCAGCTGCAGCTTTGGAGATATCCGCGCCAGCAGCAATCTTGTCAATCAGTTGAGATTTATTCACTGTTCTCTTCCTCTCTTTATTATTTATATCGCACCTGAATCCTTCACGATGCAATCGCGGAGCAGTTATATCAGGACTCCCATGCCCTTACAACACCCGTCGTCATCGACACACCTGCCAGCCGTCTAAATTAGCGAGACAAAAAAAGGCTGGCAAGTCAGTTTACGCTTGCCAGCCTTGTTTTTATTAACGCTCTTTGCGCGAGGTCACTATTTTGCGCTTACAACCTGCATGCCAGACGGCTCATTTTGCAGCGCTAGCGCCAGAACTTCCTCGATGCGCTTAACCGGATGAATCTCCAGATCGGCCAGAACGTTGTCCGGAATCTCTTCCAGATCGCGTTTGTTCTCATCAGGAATCAGAACAGTCTTAATGCCGCCACGGTGTGCTGCGAGCAGTTTTTCCTTCAGGCCACCGATTGGCAGCACCAGGCCGCGCAGGGTAATTTCCCCTGTCATCGCCACGTCTGCACGCACCGGGTTACCGGTCAGGCAGGAAACCAGCGCGGTACACATCGCGATACCCGCACTTGGACCGTCTTTCGGCGTAGCCCCTTCCGGTACGTGAACGTGAATGTCGCGTTTTTCGTAGAAATCTGGGTTGATGCCCAGTTTTTCTGCGCGCGCGCGCACCACGGTCAGCGCAGCCTGAATGGACTCCTGCATCACTTCACCTAAAGAGCCGGTGTAGGTCAGTTTGCCTTTACCCGGTACACAGGCGGTTTCGATGGTCAGCAGATCGCCGCCCACTTCCGTCCACGCCAGGCCGGTAACCTGACCAACGCGGTTTTCTTCATCCGCGCGACCATAGTCGAAGCGCTGAATGCCGAGATAGTCGTGCAGGTTGTCGCCGTTAATATCGATGTGCTTCAGCTCTTTATCCAGCAGCAGCTGTTTAACCGCTTTACGGCACAGTTTCGAAATTTCACGTTCCAGGCTACGAACGCCCGCTTCACGGGTGTAGTAACGGATGATGCCAACAATCGCGCTATCGTCTACCGTCAGCTCGCCTTTTTTCAGGGCGTTACGTTCGATCTGCTTCGGCAGCAGGTGACGTTTAGCAATGTTCAGCTTCTCGTCTTCGGTATAACCGGACAGACGGATCACTTCCATACGATCCAGCAGCGGCGCTGGAATGTTCATGGAGTTCGAGGTCGCAACGAACATCACGTCGCTGAGATCGTAATCCACTTCCAGGTAGTGATCGCTGAACGCTACGTTCTGTTCTGGATCAAGCACTTCCAGCAGAGCGGAGGCCGGGTCACCGCGCATGTCCGAAGACATTTTGTCGATTTCATCGAGCAGGAACAGCGGGTTTTTAACGCCCACTTTGGCCATTTTCTGGATCAGTTTACCCGGCATAGAGCCGATGTAGGTACGACGGTGACCGCGGATCTCCGCTTCGTCACGCACGCCGCCCAGCGCCATACGAACGTATTTACGTCCGGTCGCCTGAGCAATGGACTGCCCCAGAGAGGTTTTACCCACACCAGGAGGCCCTACCAGGCACAGGATTGGCCCTTTCAGCTTGTTCACACGGCTTTGAACCGCGAGATACTCAAGAATACGGTCTTTGACGCGCTCGAGGCCGTAATGGTCGGTATCGAGGATTTCCTGCGCCTGGCGAAGGTCTTTTTTAACCTTGCTGCGCGTATTCCACGGCACCTGCACCATCCAGTCGATATAACCACGAACCACGGTCGCTTCTGCTGACATCGGCGACATCATTTTCAGCTTTTGCAGTTCGGCTTCGGTTTTCTCTTTCGCCTCTTTCGGCATCTTCGCTGCGTCGATCTTACGCTTCAGCGCTTCGTTTTCGTCAGGAACTTCGTCCATCTCGCCGAGTTCTTTCTGAATGGCTTTCATTTGCTCATTCAGATAGTACTCACGCTGAGATTTTTCCATCTGCTTTTTCACACGGTTGCGAATACGCTTCTCAACCTGCAGCAGATCAATTTCTGACTCCATCATCGCCATCAGATATTCCAGGCGCTCGTTGATGTCTGACATCTCGAGTACAGACTGTTTATCTGCCAGCTTCAACGGCATGTGGGCCGCGATGGTATCCGCCAGGCGTGCAGGATCGTCGATGCTGTTCAGCGACGTCAGCACTTCTGGTGGGATTTTTTTGTTCAGCTTGATATAGCCTTCAAACTGACCGATTGCGGTGCGTACCAGCACTTCCTGCTCGCGCTCTTCAATCGCCGGCGATTCCAGGTACTCTGCTTTCGCGGAGAAGTGTTCGCCGTTATCAGAGAGCGTAGAGATACGCGCACGCTGCAGCCCTTCAACCAGTACTTTGACCGTACCGTCAGGCAACTTCAGCATTTGTAAAATAGAGGCCACGGTCCCGACGGTGAAAAGATCGTTTACACCCGGCTCATCCGTTGAAGCATCTTTCTGCGCGACCAGCATGATTTTTTTATCATGATCCATGGCCGCTTCCAGACAACGGATAGATTTTTCCCGCCCTACAAATAAGGGGATGACCATGTGCGGATAAACCACCACATCGCGCAACGGCAATACGGGGATTTCAATGCGTTCAGAACGCTCAGGATTCATAGAGCTCTCTCTTAGTTTAGTGTCCGCCAGGTAAACTGGTCATGCGACTGTGCTTCACACAACCATTAACATGTAACCAGTATATGGGGATGTATTCCACACATTCAACGCCATGAATACGGAAAAATAAAAGGGGAGATAAAATCCCCCCTTTTTGGTTAACTGATTGTATGAACTGGTGAATTATTCGCCAGATGCCTGCTGCGCTTCCGGCTTGCCGTAAATCAGCAGCGGTTCGCTTTGACCGGCAATCACCGACTCGTCGATAACCACTTTTTCGACGTCTTCCATAGAAGGCAGATCGTACATGGTTTCGAGCAGTGCGGCTTCAACGATAGAACGCAGACCACGAGCACCGGTTTTACGCGCCATTGCTTTCTTGGCGATAGCGTCCAGCGCTTCGTCACGGAATTCCAGATCCACGCCTTCGAGGTTAAACAGCGCCTGATACTGCTTGGTCAGGGCATTTTTCGGCTCTTTGAGGATCTGAATCAGCGCTTCTTCGCTCAGCTCAGTCAGGGTTGCAACCACCGGCAGACGGCCGATGAACTCAGGGATCAGACCAAATTTGATCAGATCTTCTGGCTCAACCTGGGTCAGCAGTTCGCCTTCGCTGGCTTTATCCGTTTTAGATTTCACCGTTGCGCCAAAGCCAATACCCGAACCGGTTTCAACGCGGTTACCGATCACTTTATCCAGACCGGCAAACGCGCCGCCGCAGATAAAGAGGATCTTCGAGGTATCAACCTGCAGGAACTCCTGCTGCGGATGTTTACGGCCACCCTGCGGCGGAACGGCTGCCACGGTGCCTTCAATCAGCTTCAGCAGCGCCTGCTGTACGCCTTCGCCGGACACGTCACGAGTAATCGACGGGTTGTCAGACTTACGAGAAATCTTGTCGATTTCATCGATGTAAACAATACCGCGCTGGGCTTTCTGTACGTCGTAGTCGCACTTCTGCAGCAGTTTTTGAATAATGTTTTCAACGTCTTCACCCACGTAACCAGCTTCGGTCAGGGTGGTTGCATCAGCCATGGTGAACGGAACGTCCAGCAGGCGTGCCAGCGTTTCGGCCAGCAGGGTTTTACCGGAACCGGTTGGGCCAATCAGCAGAATGTTACTTTTGCCGAGCTCAACGCCGTTGTTGGTATCACCGTTACGCAGACGTTTGTAGTGGTTGTAGACCGCAACGGCCAGCACCTTTTTCGCCTGTTCCTGACCGATAACGTAGTCATCTAAGTGGTGGCGAATTTCGTGTGGCGTCGGCAGAGCACTGCGTTCACGATGCGGCGCCACTTCTTTAATCTCTTCGCGAATGATGTCGTTACATAAGTCGACGCATTCGTCGCAGATATACACGGATGGGCCGGCGATGAGCTTACGCACTTCGTGCTGGCTTTTGCCGCAAAAAGAGCAGTACAACAGTTTGCCCGAGCCATCTTTGCGTTTATCTGTCATGAGTCAAAACCTCTTTTTAAGTTCTTTGTGCCGCATATGACGACGCAAATGCCATTCTTAAGCGCAAGCTGCTACGCAAGCGTTGTGCCGCCCTTAGTAGTATATACCGTGCAGCGGCACGTGCCGTCATGACATTAGTTACGTTTGCTCAAAATTGAGTCAACCAGGCCATACTCGACGGCTTCAGAAGCGGACAGGAAGCGGTCACGTTCAGTGTCGCTCTCAATCTGCTCCAGAGATTTGCCAGTATGGTGCGCCATAAGCTCATTCATGCGTCCTTTCACCTTCAGGATCTCACGGGCGTGGATTTCGATATCCGTCGCCTGGCCCTGATAACCGCCCAGCGGCTGGTGAATCATTACGCGGGAGTTTGGTAAGCAGAAACGCTTACCTTTTGCGCCTGCCGTCAGCAGGAACGCGCCCATTGATGCCGCTTGCCCCATACAGATGGTGCTGACATCCGGCTTGATAAACTGCATGGTGTCATAAATAGACATCCCTGCAGTGATCACGCCGCCTGGGGAGTTGATGTACAGATAAATGTCTTTTTCCGGGTTTTCCGCTTCCAGAAACAGCATTTGCGCCACAATCAGGTTTGCCATGTGGTCTTCGACCTGACCGGTCAGAAAGATTACGCGCTCTTTAAGTAGACGGGAGTAGATATCAAAAGAACGTTCGCCACGTGAGGTCTGTTCAATGACCATCGGCACCAGGGCCATGTGGGGTGCAAAATTATCTCGTTCGCCACTGTATGACATTTCCGTCTCCTGGATAATAAATAAAATAGCCACAGCCTGCTAATTATAGAGATGCGGCGAGTGATTCGTTCCCTCAGTAATGGGTACGATCTTACCCTATTTCAAGCATAACAATATTTTGTTGATACGCTAACACCGAAAAGCCGTTTTATCACGCAAGCTTTGGTTATTACTGCAATAAAAAAACCCGTCACCAAAAGGCAACGGGTTTTTCTCAAAACCGTAAACCGGTAAGCGAAATTACGCCTGCTGGTTCATCAGTTCATTGAAGGAAGTTGCTTTTTCAGTCACTTTCGCTTTTTCCAGAACCGCTTCAACAGCCTGTTCTTCCAGAGCGACACTGCGCATGTTTTCCATCAGCTCTTTGTTTTTGCTGTAGAATTCAATAACTTCTTTCGGATCTTCGTAGGCGGAAGCCATTTCTTCGATCAGGGTAGCAACGCGTGCTTCGTCAGCTTTCAGCTCGTGGGTACGAATCACTTCGCCCAGCAGCAGGCCAACAACTACGCGGCGTTTAGCCTGCTCTTCGAACAGTTCGCGAGGCAGTTCCATCGCTTGCTGCTGGTTGCCACCGAAACGCTGTGCAGCCTGACGGCGCAGAACGTCGATTTCGCTGTCGATCAGGGCAGCAGGAACGTCGATTTCGTTCGCTTTTACCAGACCTTCGATTGCCTGAGATTTAACGCGGTTACGTACCGCGCCTTTCAGTTCGCGTTCCATGTTTTTACGCACTTCAGCGCGCAGGCCTTCAACGGAACCATCTTCAACGCCGAAACGTTTGATGAATTCTGCAGTCAGTTCTGGCAGTTCACGCTCTTCAACTTTCTTCAGGGTAATCGTGAATTTAGCCGCTTTACCTTTCAGGTTTTCAGCGTGGTATTCTTCTGGGAAGGTAACGTCGATGACGAACTCTTCGCCTGCTTTGTGACCTTTGATACCGTCTTCAAAGCCTGGGATCATACGACCCTGGCCCATTGCCAGTACGAAATCAGTCGCTTTGCCGCCTTCGAATTCTTCGCCGTCTACAGAGCCGGAGAAGTCAACGGTAACGCGGTCTTCAGCGTCAACAACGCCGTCTTTGTCTTTCCAGGTTGCCTGCTGCTTACGCAGAGTGTCCAGCATGCCGTCAACGTCAGCTTCGGTCACTTCAACGACTGGTTTTTCAACTTCGATAGCGTCCAGACCCTGCAGTTCAACTTCTGGGTACACTTCGAATTCTACTGCGTAGGTGAAGTCTTCACCCAGCTTGTATTCACCTGGAACGTAGTTAGGCGCGCCAGCTGGATTGATCTTCTCTTTGATGATCGCGTCAACGAAGTTGCGGCTCATCAGGTCACCCAGAACGTCCTGACGCACGGAAGCGCCATAACGCTGAGCAACAACATTCATCGGTACTTTACCTTTACGGAAACCGTCAATGCGTACTTTTTTCGCTACGTTGACCAGCTCGCTTTTTACAGCGGTCTCGATGCTGTCAGCAGCGATAGTAATCGTTACACGGCGGCCAAGGCCCTGAGTGGTTTCAACTGAAACTTGCATCTTGTTACCTCAAAAAAATCACAGTGCTCGGTCAACTCTACTCCGCAAGCTCGAAAAGCTGGCGTTGCGGACCTGGGATGCTCTCGTAATCAATCACATTCCCTGTCGTCAGAATCATCCCGAAGACATTCCGAAAAATAAGACGCAGCATTATAGCGGCATCACTTTTATGAGTCGAGAACGGTTATCACGCGTTGCTGCGGCATTTTTCACAATTCCCGGCTAATTTTTGTCTGAACGCTGTCGAAATAGCTCAAAATTCAGACAAAACAAAACGGCCCGCAGGCCGTTTTCTCATAATCTGTACGCAACATACTGGAAAAGTTCCGTGTTGCAAATGCCTTTTCTACGCGATAGTACCCGCTCCGCGGCATGGCGGTGAGGTAATGACGGTATCTTGCAAACCTTCCCACTCTTTTCGCGTATAAGTATGCAATGCCAGCGCATGGACGGTGGACGCAAACTCCTCTGTTAACGTTCCGTAGATCATCCGATGACGATTCAGAAAACGTTCCCCGGTAAACTTATCGCTCACCAGCACAACTTTAAAGTGGCTCTCAGAGCCGGCCGGTACGTTGTGGCGGTAGCTTTCGTCTACGACTTCCAGGAAAACAGGTTCAAACGCTGCCCTCAGTTTTTCTTCGATTTGTTCACGCATCATCATGATATTACTCCTCCGACAACGTTAAGATGCCGCCTATCCCTTTAAATGTTAGCCGCTTTTACTGATTACATTACACAAAGGCAACAAAAAATTAGCGTTCGCACCCTTTTATTTGTCAAGTAGATGAAGTTAACGTCTTTTACAATCGCTTCTCATCTGAAATCCTGCCGCAGATTGTTCGCGAGCGCAGAAAAACACCAACACGATGAAATTACATGCATTGCCTACTTCCCCTGACCGATGGCGATGTTATGATGGCGGGAATTTTCAGTAAACAATGCGTTTGAGACCCCTAACATGTTAAAAAAAATCCTCTTCCCACTGGTAGCACTGTTTATGCTGGCAGGATGCGCAACGCCTCCGACCACGGTTGAAGTGTCACCAAAAATCACCCTGCCTCAGCAGGATCCAAGCCTGATGGGCGTGACCGTTAGCATCACCGGCGCTGACCAGCGTCAGGATCAGGCGCTGGCCAAAGTCACCCGTAACAACCAGTTGGTTACCCTGACCGCTTCCCGCGACCTGCGTTTCCTGATGCAGGAAGTGCTGGAAAAACAGATGACCGCGCGCGGCTATATGATTGGCCCGAACGGTGCGGTAAATCTGCAGATTATCGTTAATCAGCTGTATGCCGACGTTTCCCAGGGTAACGTGCGTTACAACATCTCTACCAAAGCCGATATCGCTATCATCGCGACCGCCGCTAACGGTAACAAGATGACCAAAAACTACCGTTCTAACTACTCCGTTGAAGGCGCGTTCCAGGCTTCCAACAAAAACATTTCCGATACCGTTGATAGCGTGCTGGGCGATACCATCGCCGATATGGCACAGGACACCTCTATCCACGATTTCATCAAGCAGAACGCTCGCTAATCCCGTCACAGACCCGGCTTAGGCCGGGTCTGAACGTATAACACTATGTCTGGTCACTATCTCCGCATTTTTCAGCAACCGAAATCAGCCATTCTGCTGATTCTTGGCTTTGCTTCCGGCTTACCGCTCGCCCTGACCTCAGGGACGATGCAGGCGTGGATGACGGTCGAAAATATCGATCTGAAAACCATCGGCTTTTTCTCGCTTGTCGGCCAGGCATACGTCTTTAAGTTTCTCTGGTCACCGGTCATGGACCGCTACACGCCGCCGTTTTTAGGGCGTCGTCGCGGCTGGCTGTTGACGACACAATGTTTGCTGCTTATCGCCATTGCCGCGATGGGCTTCCTTGAGCCCTCCACACAACTGCGCTGGATGGCGGCGCTGGCGGTGATTATCGCGTTCTGCTCCGCCTCGCAGGATATTGTCTTCGATGCCTGGAAAACCGATGTGCTTCCAGCGGAAGAGCGCGGCGCGGGCGCGGCGATTAGCGTGCTGGGCTATCGTCTGGGGATGCTGGTTTCCGGTGGTCTGGCGCTATGGCTGGCCGATAAATGGCTGGGCTGGCAGGGCATGTACTGGCTAATGGCGGCGCTGCTTGTACCGTGCATTATCGCCACGCTGCTGGCCCCTGAACCGAGCGACGTTATCCCGGTCCCGAAAAGCCTTGAGCAAGCGGTGGTGCAACCGCTTAAAGATTTCTTCGGCCGTAACAACGCCTGGCTCATTCTGCTGCTCATCGTGATGTATAAGCTCGGCGACGCCTTCGCCATGAGCCTGACCACCACCTTCTTGATCCGCGGCGTGGGGTTTGACGCCGGCCAGGTCGGGATGGTGAATAAAACTCTCGGCCTGTTTGCCACCATTGTCGGCGCGCTGTACGGCGGCGTGTTAATGCAGCGCCTGACGCTGTTCCGCGCGCTGCTGATCTTTGGCATTTTGCAGGGTGTGTCAAACGCCGGCTACTGGGCGCTTTCGGTCACGGATAAACATATTTATTCGATGGCGGCCGCGGTCTTCTTTGAAAACCTGTGCGGCGGTATGGGTACGGCGGCATTCGTCGCACTGTTGATGACGCTGTGTAATAAATCGTTTTCTGCCACCCAGTTTGCGCTGCTATCGGCGCTGTCCGCCGTCGGCCGTGTCTACGTAGGGCCAATTGCTGGCTGGTTTGTCGAAGCGCACGGTTGGCCGACGTTCTATCTCTTCTCGGTGTTTGCCGCCATACCGGGCATTCTGCTGCTGCTTATCTGCCGTCAGACCCTGGAATATACTCAGCGAACCGAACAATTTATGCCACGTGATAGCTATGCGGGCGCCTACCGATTCGCGCTACGTCTGCTGATGCTGGGTGCCGTGCTGCTGGGAGTCTGGCTGGTGATGCTGCTGGCAAATGCCCTGAACCTCACCGCCATTCAATGGTCCGGAATCGTACTCGAGATAGGCGTCGTAATTGCCTTTATCGGCATCATTTACGGCTGCCTGCTGGACTACCTTGCCCTGCGTAAAACGCAGTTCCAATAAAATAAGCGGAAAATGTGAAGAGTACGTTGTAATCACGACGCGTAATAATAACGCTTACATCGTATGTGAAAAAAAATATTTGTGCTTTTGTGCGCTTTAGAATTCTGGAAATTATTGGAACGTCTAAAATGTGCTTTATTTCTTTAACCGATTCAGCACCAGAACAATTAATTTTTCGTTTTTGAATTGTCCATTATTTGATGATTAATTGTTAATTATTTGTATATTTTTGGCAATGGTTATACCAATTGCCATCTTAACCCCTTCCCCATACCCCCTTTCGTTATAACGCCCGCCAGATGGGCTTTCCGCTCGGAAAATAGACACATTTGGCAACATCTGTGACAGGCACGGCAGAACCCGGTAACACATAACTGACAGAGCACCAATGATGTTTACAGTAATGTAACCTTCCCGTAAAATGACCCCACACTTTAAACGCCACCAACACCCCGTGGAATTGAGGTCGTTACATGAGACTCAGGAAATACAATAAAAACTTGGGATGGTTGTCATTAATCGCCAGCACTGTATTACTCAGTGGTTGTGATTCTGCGCTACTTGACCCCAAAGGACAGATTGGACTGGAACAGCGCTCGCTGATTCTGACGGCTTTCGGCCTGATGATGATCGTCGTGATTCCCGCCGTCTTAATGGCCGTTGGTTTCGCCTGGAAGTATCGTGCGAGCAATAAAGATGCGAAGTATAGCCCGAACTGGTCACACTCCAATAAAGTGGAAGCTGTGGTCTGGACCGTGCCAATTCTTATCATCATCTTCCTCGCCGTACTGACCTGGAAAACCACTCACGCTTTAGAACCAAGCAAACCGCTGGCTCATGATGAGAAACCAATCACTATCGAAGTGGTTTCCATGGACTGGAAATGGTTCTTCATCTACCCGGAGCAGGGCATTGCTACCGTTAACGAAATCGCCTTCCCGGCGAACGTTCCGGTGCAGTTCAAAGTGACCTCTAACTCCGTGATGAACTCCTTCTTTATCCCGCGTCTGGGCAGCCAGATTTACGCGATGGCCGGTATGCAGACCAACCTGCATCTGATCGCGAACGAAGCAGGTATCTACGACGGTATCTCTGCAAGTTATAGCGGCCAGGGCTTCTCTGGAATGAAGTTCAAAGCCATTGCTACGCCGGATCGTGCCGCATTCGATCAGTGGGTCGCGAAAGCGAAACAATCTCCGAACACCATGGATGACATGGCCACCTTCGAGAAATTGGCTGCACCGAGCGAATATAACAAGGTGGAGTACTTCTCCAGCGTGAAACCAGATTTGTTTAAAGCAGTGACCAGCAAATTCATGGATCACGGCAAAAGCATGGACATGACCAAACCAGAAGGCGAACACGCATCGCACGAAGGAATGGAAGGCATGGACATGAGCCACGCGGAATCCGCTCACTAAGGGGCCGAGGAAGAATACGATGTTCGGAAAACTGACACTGGATGCAGTGCCCTACCACGAACCCATTATCGTGGTTACGGTGGCTGCCATTATCGTCGGGGGACTCGCTCTCCTGGCGGCCATCACTTACTTTGGTAAGTGGTCCTATCTATGGAACGAGTGGCTGACCTCCGTCGACCACAAAAAACTGGGCATCATGTATGTCATCGTTGCTATCGTCATGCTGCTGCGTGGCTTTGCCGATGCCGTGATGATGCGTAGCCAGCAGGTTCTGGCCTCGGCCGGGGAAGCTGGGTTCCTACCACCGCATCACTACGACCAGATCTTTACCGCCCACGGCGTCATCATGATCTTCTTCGTGGCGATGCCGTTCGTTATCGGTCTGATGAACCTGGTGGTTCCACTGCAGATCGGTGCGCGCGACGTAGCGTTCCCATTCCTGAACAACCTGAGCTTCTGGTTCACCGTTGTCGGTGTGGTTCTGGTTAACCTGTCCCTGGGCGTTGGTGAATTTGCTCAGACCGGTTGGCTGGCCTATCCGCCACTCTCGGGAATTGAGTACAGTCCGGGCGTAGGTGTCGATTACTGGATTTGGGCGCTGCAGCTCTCCGGTATTGGTACAACGCTGACTGGTATTAACTTCTTCGTGACCATCATCAAGATGCGTGCACCAGGAATGACGATGTTCAAGATGCCGGTATTTACCTGGGCATCTCTGTGCGCCAACATCCTGATTATCGCCTCCTTCCCAATTCTGACGGTTACCATCGCGCTGCTGACCCTGGATCGCTATCTGGGCACCCATTTCTTTACCAACGATATGGGCGGCAACATGATGATGTACATCAACCTGATTTGGGCCTGGGGTCACCCGGAAGTGTACATTCTGGTTCTGCCTGTCTTCGGTGTGTTCTCTGAAGTTGCAGCAACCTTCTCGCGTAAACGCCTGTTCGGTTACACCTCACTGGTGTGGGCGACCGTGTGTATTACCATCCTGTCGTTCATCGTTTGGCTGCACCACTTCTTCACCATGGGTGCGGGCGCGAACGTAAACGCCTTCTTCGGTATTACCACGATGATCATCGCCATCCCTACCGGGGTGAAGATCTTCAACTGGCTGTTCACCATGTATCAGGGGCGTATCGTCTTCAACTCAGCAATGATGTGGACCATCGGCTTTATCGTGACCTTCTCGGTCGGCGGTATGACCGGCGTTCTGCTGGCAGTGCCGGGTGCGGACTTCGTGCTGCACAACAGCCTGTTCCTGATTGCGCACTTCCATAACGTTATCATCGGCGGCGTCGTATTTGGTTGCTTCGCAGGTCTGACCTACTGGTGGCCGAAAGCCTTTGGCTTCACGCTGAACGAAACCTGGGGCATCCGTGCCTTCTGGTTCTGGATCATCGGCTTCTTCGTCGCATTCATGCCGCTGTACGTGCTGGGCTTCATGGGTATGACCCGTCGCCTGAGCCAGCAGATTGACCCGCAGTTCCACCCAATGCTGGTTGTTGCAGCATGCGGTGCGGCGCTGATTGCCTGCGGTATCCTGTGCCAGCTGATTCAGTTCTACGTCTCTATTCGCGACCGCGAGCAGAACCGTGACCTGACCGGTGACCCATGGGGCGGCCGTACGCTGGAGTGGGCAACCTCTTCCCCTCCTCCGTTCTACAACTTTGCCATTGTGCCGCAGATTCACGAACGCGATGCATTCTGGGAAATGAAAGAGAAAGGCGAAGCGTACAAGCAGCCGGCTCACTATGAAGAAATTCATATGCCGAAAAACAGCGGCGCGGGCATTGTGATTGCCGCCTTCGCAACCATCTTTGGTTTCGCCATGATCTGGCATATCTGGTGGTTGGCGATTGCTAGCTTCGCAGGCATCGTGATCACCTGGATTATCAAAAGCTTTGACGAGGACGTGGATTACTACGTGCCGGTTGCAGAAGTCGAAAAACTGGAAAATCAGCATTTCGATGAGATTTCTAAGGCAGGGCTGAAAAATGGCAACTGATACTCTGGCGCATAACGCCCACGCGCACGAACACGGGCACCACGATACAGGGCCGATGAAGATCTTCGGCTTCTGGATCTACCTGATGAGCGACTGCATCATCTTCGCCACCCTGTTCGCTACCTATGCCGTTCTGGTGAACGGCACGGCTGGCGGCCCGGCGGGTAAAGATATCTTCGAGCTGCCGTTCGTTCTGGTTGAAACCGCACTGCTGCTGTTCAGCTCCATCACCTACGGCATGGCGGCTATCGCCATGTACAAAAACAACAAGAGCCAGGTTGTTTCCTGGCTCGCCCTGACCTTCCTCTTTGGTGCAGGGTTCATCGCGATGGAAATCTATGAATTCCATCACCTGATTGTTGAAGGTATGGGCCCGGATCGCAGCGGCTTCCTGTCAGCGTTCTTCGCACTGGTAGGGACTCACGGTCTGCACGTCACCTCCGGTCTTATCTGGATGGCCGTGCTGATGGTGCAGATTTCCCGCCGCGGCCTGACCAGCACTAACCGTACTCGTATCCTGTGCCTGAGCCTGTTCTGGCACTTCCTGGACGTAGTGTGGATCTGTGTGTTCTCCGTTGTTTACCTGATGGGGGCAATGTAATGAGTCATTCTAACGATCACAGCGGCGCATCCCACGGCAGCGTGAAGTCGTACATGACAGGTTTCATCCTGTCTATCATCCTGACGGTGATCCCGTTCTGGATGGTGATGACCGGCAGCGCGTCGCATGCGGCGATTCTGGGGACCATTCTGGTCACCGCTGTTGTGCAGATTGTGGTGCACCTGGTGTACTTCCTGCACATGAACAGCAAGTCTGACGAAGGCTGGAACCTGACCGCGTTTGTCTTTACCGTGATAATCATTGCCATCGTGGTGGTGGGCTCCATCTGGATTATGTGGAACCTGAACTACAACATGATGGTTCACTAAGAGCGGCGAGTATGTTTAAGCGATACCTGCAAGTAACGAAGCCTGGCATCATTTTTGGCAACCTGATCTCCGTGATCGGCGGTTTCCTGCTGGCCTCCAAAGGTCACATCGACTATCCGCTGTTCGCCTGGACGTTGATCGGCGTGTCCCTGGTGGTCGCCTCGGGTTGTGTTTTCAACAACTATATCGATCGTGACATCGACCGTAAGATGGAGCGAACGAAGAACCGAGTGCTGGTTAAGGGACTGATTGCGCCAAAAACGTCACTGGTCTACGCCACCTTGCTGGGTCTCGCTGGCTTCATGCTGCTGTGGTTCGGCGCCAATCCCCTCGCCTGCTGGCTGGGGGTAATGGGGTTTGTGGTTTATGTCGGCGTTTACAGCCTGTACATGAAGCGCCACTCCGTTTACGGCACGCTGATTGGTTCACTCTCCGGCGCTGCGCCGCCGGTGATTGGCTACTGCGCAGTGACCGGTGATTTCGACAGCGGCGCACTGATTCTGCTGGCGATCTTCAGCCTGTGGCAGATGCCTCACTCCTACGCTATCGCGATTTTCCGCTTCAAGGATTATCAGGCAGCGAACATTCCGGTTCTGCCGGTGGTGAAAGGCATTGCGGTGGCGAAAAACCACATCACGCTGTACATCGTGGCGTTTGCTCTGGCCACATTGATGCTCTCCCTGGGCGGCTACGCTGGGTATAAATACCTGATCGTTGCCGCCGCAGTGAGCGTCTGGTGGCTTGGCATGGCGCTGCGCGGTTACAAAGTGGAAGATGATAAGGTCTGGGCGCGCAAGCTGTTCGGCTTCTCCATCATCGCCATTACCGCGCTCTCCGTGATGATGTCCGTTGATTTTATGGTGCCGAATTCTCAGAACCTGCTGACTTACGTCTGGTAAAGAGACACCGTTTGAAAAAACCTCGCTTCTGAACTGACCCCATAATGTTGGACGGTTTATATTAAGCGGCTATCAGGGCCTGGGTTCGGTACTCTACCGGACTCAGGCCTTTTAGTTTCTGTTTGATTCTTTCATGGTTGTAATAGTGGATATAGTCATCGATAGCCATGCGCAACTCGCTGATATCTCTATGGTCTGACAGGTAAAAACATTCAGATTTCAGCGTACCAAAGAAGCTTTCCATGACCGCATTGTCGTGACAGTTCCCCTTTCTTGACATGCTCTGTTTCAGACCACCTTCCTCAAGTCGCTTCTGATAATGCGCCATCTGGTACTGCCAGCCCTGATCTGAATGCAGTAGTGGGTATTCGTCTTTTCCCAGTATCGACATCGCTTTCGACAGCATCTCATCCACCATCGGCAACAGAGGCCGGGACGCCATCTCATACGCAACTATTTCTCCGTTATACAGATCCAGAACCGGAGACAGATACAGCTTTTCTCCATTGATTTTAAATTCTGTGACATCTGTTACCCACTTCTGATTGGGCTTATCCGCACTGAACTGCCGGTTCAGCACATTACCCGCAACTTTCCCGTACCGGCCTCTGTAGGAGTTGTATTTCTTCCTTCTGATACAACTGGTTAAATCTAACTCCTTCATTAGCCTCTGAACCGTTTTATGGTTCAGTAAGCTACCTTCCCGACGGCTCGCCAGCGTGATCCGCCGGTATCCATAACGTCCTTTATGTTTATGAAACAGCGTTAAAATACGCTGCTTATCACCGGCATATTTGTCTGGTTTTTTACCGCTGGCCTGTTGCCAGTAGAACGTGCTTCTCGCCAGCCCTGCCGCTTTTAACAGACGTATAAGGGAGAACTCCGGCCTTAACTCATTCACGATCTGCGCTTTATCCCGCGTTTTGACGTGTCTCTTTCCCTGAGTAAGGCTTGCAGCTTTTTTAGATATGCCACTTCAGCACGCAGTTGTTCAAGCTCCTCTCGCTCATCCGGGGCAAGAGGGACCTGCAAAGGAGGGACAGGGTGATTCTCAGGGCGTTCTGGCATCGTTTTTTTCCTGCGTCGGCTGTCAGTAAGGGCTTCTAATCCGCCTTCATCATACAGTCGTTCCCACTGTCGAACAGTGGAAAAGGCAGGGATAGTGAATTTTGCACAGATTTCGCGAACAGAAAGCCGGTGTTCACGCATATGAAGGATAACGGACTCTTTAAAGGCAGGAGAATAGGTGAAATGCCGGGTTGTCAGCCCGGCTTCGCCATGAATCTTCCAGGCTGCAGTCCACTTACGAACGGCACTGTGATCGATACCAAAACGCTTTGCAGTCGCTTGCTGCCCTTCCTGACCAGAAAGATAGTGCTGCACAACTTCAATCTTAAAGCTGAGAGAATACTTGCTCATAAAAAACTGCACCTTACTTCGTTGGGTGTCCAACTTTTGGGGTGCAGTTCACTTTCGGCGGGGTTTTTTATTGCCTGAAGAAAAGTGCCCAATATTGATGTTTTCCTAAATAGCGGCGAGGCCAGCGTTCAGGCAGTTCATTCGAGGAGAAGAGGTATAGAATCGCGGCGGGTGCTTGAGACTGTTTGTCTTGAGCATGATGCGAAAGGCAGATAGACAAAAGCCCCAGATAACATTCAGCGTCCGGCAAGACGCTTAACATTAATCTGAGGCCCCCAATACCCAACAGTATTAGGTTAGCCTCTTACCGACCTTAGGGTCAAGGAGAAGTAGCCTATGAAACGGTACTGTTGACAGGCATTCCAATTTTTTTCATCTGACTAACCCACCAGCATCGCCTGGGCGCTATACAGCAGATCCAGATGATCCCGGCACATCGCCTCCAGCGAGGTGCGCGACTGGTGGCTGGTCAAGCTCAACGCCCCCCAGTACAGCCCTTCCCTATCAGCAAGCGGTACGGCTATCACCAGCATGCCTATCTCAAACTCCTGCTCAATAGAGGCGTATCCCTGACGGCGTACCTGCGCGATACGCTCCATCAATGTTGGTACATCCGTCACCGTGTAAGGCGTTCGCTGCTCGCGGGTCACGCGCTGCAGTACAGCTTCACACTCCGCTTCCGGCAACGAAGCCAGCCATAACCTGCCGCCTGCGGTGCAGTGAATAGGCACCCGCTCACCCAGTCGCACAGAGGTTGAGTTAAACGGCGTGTGTTTGCTGCGGGCGATATAGACCAGCTCGTTGTCATCAATCACCCCAACTGACGCGTGTTCTTCGCTGCGGCTAGCCACGTACTCCACGATAGGCCGCACCATACGCGGGAACTGCGCGGAATCAACATAGGCCTGCCCCAGACGCAGCGTTTTCGCCATCAGCCAGTAGTAGCGCCCGTCGGTATCCAGATAGCCGTCATGCACCAGCGTCAGGAAAAACCGGCGGGCCGCGCTCTGCGTCAACCCGCTCATTTTCGCCGCCTGCGGCACCGTCAGCCGCGGGTTCGCCTTCGAAAAAAGCTGGATCAACGCCAGCCCTTTTTGCAACCCGACGATCAAATCGCGCTGATGAATCTCGTTTTGCATAGCTGTTCACACTTTTGCAACAGAGGGAGTCGATTACTGCGATTATCGCACTGCCGGTGCGATTAACAACCAACCTGTCCGAATTCTGCGTTGTCGCTCACTGCTTCCATTGAAATACTCAAGCAACAGTTTATTAACAAACGAGGTAAGCAATGGTCAGCGGATTTACTCAAGTCGTCGCCGTTATCGGGCATCCTATTACCCAGGTGAAATCACCGGACAACTTTAACCGCTACTTTGCCACTCAGGGCATGGACAAGGTGATGATCCCGGTCGATATCGCGCCGGAAGCCGTCGCCGATTACCTGAATGCCCTGCGCGGTTGGCAGAATATGAGCGGCATTCTGGTTACCGTACCGCATAAACAGCGTGTTGCCGGGCTGCTTGATACCCTCACGTCTCGCGCTCGCCATCTCAACGCCGTTAACGTGGTGCGCAAGCTGGCAGACGGCCGTTTAGAGGGTGACATGCTGGACGGCGTGGGCTTCCAGCGCGCGGCAGAAGCTCACGGTTTTAACCCTGCGGGTAAACGCGCCCTGCTTTCCGGTTGTGGCGGCGTCGGCAGCGCTATTGCCTGGGGACTGTGCGAAGCGGGTATCAGCCATCTCGCACTGTATGACCGCGATGACGCCAGTCGTCAGCGTCTGGAAAACCGTTTAGCCACCCATTTCCCTACCGTACATATCACTCTCCTTCCCGACTCGCTCTCGGAGATTGATCTGTTGGTCAACGGTTCTCCCGCTGGCATGGCGGGCTTCGACGCACTGCCGCTAAGTCAAAATCTGCTGGAGACATTAACGGCGGCCACTCACGTCGCCGACGTCGTCACCGCGCCGGTTATCACCCCGCTGCTGGCCTTTGCCAATGCGCGTGGTTGCCGTACACAAACCGGCCCGGAAATGGCGCTGGCGCAGATGCAGCTGATGGGGCAATTCATCGGTGCTATTGAACAACCAGACGAGGCCGCAGCATGAAAAGCTGGGATGTGATCGTGATTGGCAGCGGCGCGGCGGGTTTTGCCGCCGCCGTTACCGCCTGCTGCAAAGGTCTCTCGGTACTGATGCTGGAAAAGGCCCCGCATTTTGGCGGGACGTCAGCAATCTCCGGCGGCGCGGTGTGGATTAACGACACCGACCAGGCCCGTCGCCTTGGAAAAAGCGGCTCGCCAGAAGCAATAAAAACCTACCTGCGCACCATCATTGGCGAAGTGAACTACCGCCCAGACATGGTTGACGCCTTTGTCCATGCCGGGCGAGAAGCGCTGGCCTTTCTCGAACAGGAAGGCGCGGTGAAATACAGCCTACGCCCACTGTCGCCGGACTACTATCCGGATGAACCCGGCGGGGTGGACGTTGGCCGCGCGCTGGAAGTGGTGGAATATGATGGCCGCGAGCTGGGCCAACACTTTACCACCCTGCGCTCGCCCCCGCCGGGGATGCTGCTGTTTGGCGGCATGATGGTAAACCGCGTCGATATTCAGCACTTCCTCGATATGCGCCGCTCGTGGCGTTCGTTCCGTCACTGCGCCAGGCTACTACTCCGTTACGGGCGGGACCGTCTGCGACATCACCGAGGAACCCGTCTGGCGATGGGCAACGCGCTGATTGCCCGCATGGCAACGCTGGCGCTACGTAAAGGGCTGGAGCTGGAACTTAACGTGACGGTGAAATCGCTGGTCGAACAGAACGGTCGAGTGACCGGGGTTGAAATCGAACGCGATGGCCAAACGCTGACATTACACGCTCGTCGTGGCGTCGTACTTGCCGCCGGCGGTTTTGCCGCCGGGCGCATCGCTCCGCAGTTTCGCCCGGCGACGCAGCAGCACTACACCATGTCTCCCGCCACCAACGACGGCGCAGCATTCCAGTTGGGACTTGGCGTTGATGCCCGGCAAGGCGCAGATCTACCGTCGAACTTTTTCTGGGCTCCGGTCTCCGTACTGCGACGTCCGGACGGCAGCGAGGAGCGCTTCCCGCATCTGGTTACCGACCGTGCCAAACCGGGGGTGATCGCGGTTAACCAACGCGGCGTACGCTTCGTCAACGAATCAAACTCTTACCACCATTTCGCCAGCGCCATGCAGCAGCAGCCGGAAAACGCCCCATGCTACCTGTTGTGCGATGCCCAGGCGATGAAGCGCTATGGCCTGGGGCTGGCACGCCCGGCACCGGTTAACAACGACGCGTTGGTGAACGCCGGTTATCTGCATCAGGCCGAAAGCCTAAGCGAACTGGCACAGCAGTTAGGCATAGACCCGCAGCAGCTCGAACACACCGTTTCCCGCTACAACCAGCATGCAGCAAGCGGCAGCGATCCGGAATTTCATAAAGGCGGTAACAGCTATAACCGCGCGATGGGCGATGCGGCGCACAGTCCGAACGCCTGCAACGCGCCGCTGTTAAGCGCACCGTTCTATGCCATCAAGCTCTTTACCGGTGACTTAGGCACTTCACGCGGGCTGGTCACTACCGCCAACGCGCAGGTCATCAACCAGCAAGGCCAGCCTATTGGCGGTCTGTATGCGGTCGGCAACGATATGGATTCGATGATGGCGGGCACCTACCCCGGCCCAGGCATCACCCTCGGCCCAGCGCTCACCTTCGGCTATCTGGCCGCCATGCATATGACACAAGCATCCTCACTCACTTCAGGAGAAGCAGCATGATCTACGAAAAACGCACCTACACCATCAATCCTCTGAAAATGGCCGACTGGCTGGCGCTGTACAAAAGCGACGCCTTTGCGGTGCAAACCGAACACCTCGGCAAGCTGATTGGCTTTTTCTTTACTGAAATCGGCGTGGTCAATCAGGTGGTGCATATCTGGGCCTACGAGAGCCTGGACGACCGTCTGGTGCGCCGCGCGCGCATGTCCCAGGACGAGCGCTGGCTGACCTTCTCGCGGAAAAACCGCGAACTGGCAGCGGTTGAACGCCTGGAGTCGGTGCTGATGCGCCCTACCGATTTCTCGCCGCTGCAATAAGGAGTTTCCCATGAGCAGGCATGTAGAGGTAGATATGCTGGTGATTGGCTCCGGCGCCGCTGGGCTTTCTGCCGCCGTCACCGCCGCACTGCACGGTGCGCGGGTGCTGGTTGCCGAAAAAGAGTCAACGATCGGCGGCACCAGCGCCTGGTCGGGCGGTTGGCTGTGGATCCCGCAAAACCCGCTGGCCCGTGAGGAAGGCATCATAGAAGACGATGCCGCCCCGCTGAGCTATCTGCAGTCCGAGATGGAAGGCCTTCCTGCCGATGCACGCCTGCGCACCTTTTTACGCTACGGCCCGGAAATGGTGAATTTTTTCCGGCAAAACACCGCCGTGCAGTTTCTGTCCGGTAGCAAAATGCCTGACTTTCATAACAACACAGGCTTTGCCACCGGTGGTCGCTCCGTCACCGCCCAACCGTACGATGCCCGCGGACTAGGTGACTGGCTTCACCGCCTGCGCCCGCCGCTGGAGACCATCAGCCTTGCCGGCATGGGCATTGCGGGCGGTACGGATATGGCGCACTTCTTTAACGCGACGCGCTCACCGCGTTCGGCGCTGTACGCCGCTCGTCGCCTGGCGCGTCACGGCTGGCAACGCCTGCGCCACGGACGCGGCCGTCATCTGGTCAACGGCAACGCGTTGGTCGCGCGTCTTCTACGCTCAGCGCTCGACGCTAACGTCAGCTTTCAACTCAACGCCCCGGTCACTCGTTTATTAAGGGATGCCCAAGGCGTGACCGGCGCCATTCTCAGTAGCGATGATGGCGAGATCCAGGTTACGGCCCGCGCGGTGGTACTGGCCTGCGGTGGTTTTCCGCATGATAAACAGCGACTGGCCGAGCAGGTTCCGCACGCAGCGCAGGGTTACGGCCACTTCTCCGCTGCGCCACCGGGAAATCAGGGCGATGGCATTCGTCTTGGCGAAACCGCAGGCGGTCAGTTTGACGGCTCGCTTAAGCACCCGATGGCGTGGGCGCCGGTCTCCCGCGTCTCGCTTTCCAGCGGGCTACAGCTGGCGTTTCCGCACCTTGTTGAGCGCGCCAAACCGGGTTTTGTCGCGGTACGCAGTAACGGCAAGCGTTTCGTCAATGAGGCCGACTCCTACCACGACTTTATCGCCGCGCTGCTGGACGCCACGCCAGAGGGCGAAAAACCGGTGGCCTGGTTGATTGCCGATAGCCGCGCGCTGCACCGTTACGGTCTGGGTCACGCCCGCCCCACGCCGTTCCCGGTGAAGGCCTGGCTACGAACCGGCTATCTGCAAAGCGCCGACACGCTTGAAGCGCTGGCACAACAATGCGGCATTGACGGCTCCGTACTTAGCGATACCGTCGAACGCTTTAATGGCTTCGCCCGACAGGGGCGCGATGACGACTTCCAGCGCGGCGCATCGGCCTATAACTGTGCGCAGGGTGATGCCAGCCACCAGCCCAGCCCGACGCTGGGTGAGTTGAAACAGCCGCCTTACTATGGGGTACGCATCCTGCCCGGCTCGCTGGGATCATTCAGCGGCCTGAAAACCGACGAACAGGCGCGCGTTCTGGATGCCGAACAACACCCCATCCCCGGCCTGTTCGCCGTGGGCAACGATATGTCGAGCGTGATGCAGGGGTTCTACCCCAGCGGCGGCATCACGCTGGGCCCCGCCATGACCTTTGGTTACCTGGTGGGGAAAAATCTGTCCGCAAAAATAACATCTTAAAAATACGCATTTAGCCAGGGAAAGGCGCCAAACATAACAACAAACCTCACCTGCAACTGTACTGGAGTCTGTATGAATAGGCGTTCTCTCTCCCTTGCAGCACTAACCGTGCTGGACGTTTCACCGCCGGAACAGGTGCGCATCGCCGCGCTCACCGGCTACAGCCACGTTGGCATTCGCCTGTTACCCGCGACGCCAGACGACCCCAATTACGACATGCTTGGCGATACGCGTACGGTACGCGAAACGCTGGCTGCGCTCCGCGATACCGGTATTCGTGTCTCCGACGTGGAGATTGTGCGCTTGACGCCGGATTTCAGCCTCGATTCGCTGCATCCGTTCCTCGAAACCGCTGCCCGCCTGGAAGCCCAGCAGGTGCTGGTTGCCGGTAATGACGATAACCTTCCTCGCTGCGCGGAGAACCTGGCGACACTGACACAGGCAGGGGAAGCCTACGGCTTGACCATGAACCTGGAGCCGATGCCGTGGACTCATCTGCCCACGCTTGCCAGCGCGCAAAAGTTAATTGCCGCCAGCGGGCAGCGCAACGTCGGTATTCTGGTGGATGCCATTCACTTCTGGCGAGCAGGCGAGTCGTTAGAGGCACTCAGTGCACTCGCACCAGAGCAACTGAACTATATGCAACTCTGCGACGCCCCAGCGCGAATTCCCACGGATACCCAGGAGTTGATTTATCAGGCCCGCAGCGCGCGTCGTGTCCCGGGTGAAGGCGAGCTGGATCTCCACGGTCTGCTTGCGGCGCTCCCGCCGACCATTCCCGTCTCGGTAGAAGTGCCGCTGGCCGGCGCTCAGGGAGCACTTCCGGCACAACAACGCGCCCAGCTGCTGTTTAACGCTGCACAATCCTTCCTGTAAACAGGAGCTTGCCATGTCACAGACACAACGCCTGGATGTCAGAGAATTAATTAACACCAACCCGCTCAGCCGCTACCAGAAACTGGTTATTTTTCTCGGTTTTTGCGTCATTGCGCTGGACGGTTTTGATATCGCCATTATGGGTTTTATTGCCCCAACGCTGAAGCAGGAATGGGGCGTCAGTAACCATGAACTCGGCTTTGTTATTAGCACGGCGCTGATTGGCCTTGCGCTCGGCGCACTCTTCTCCGGCCCGCTTGCCGACTGGTTAGGGCGCAAAAAAATCATCATCAACAGCGTCTTCTTCTTCGGATTCTGGACCATCGCCACGGCGTTCTCCCAGAACATCGAACAGATGATCTTTTTCCGCTTTATGACCGGTTTAGGGCTGGGTGCTGCAATGCCCAATATGAGCACGCTGGTTTCGGAGTACGCGCCGGAGCGCCAGCGCTCGTTTATCATCACCGTTATCTTCTGCGGCTTTACCTTTGGCGCGGCCATCGGTGGATTTGCCGCCTCGTGGCTTATTCCTGAGTTTGGCTGGCACTCACTGATGGCGCTGGGCGGTGTGCTGCCGCTGTTATTCGCACCGGTACTTATCTGGAAACTGCCGGAATCGGCGCGCTTCCTGGTGATTAAGCAGGCTCCCGCCGCGCGAATACACGCTATCCTTCAGCGTTTTTTTCCCGGCCAGATCAGTGAAAATGTCAGTTTTATTCTGCCCCAGCAACCCATCAAGAGCAGCGCCATGCGCATTGTGCTGTCACGCGAATATCTGTTCGGCTCGTTGATGCTTTGGTTGGTCTATTTTATGGGGCTGTTTCTGGTCTATATCCTCGGCAGTTGGTTACCGACGCTAGTGAAAGAGATAGGCCTGACCGTCAGCCAGGCGGCGATAATGACCGCGATTTACCAGGCTGGCGGCACCGTCGGCTCGTTGTTCGCAGGCTGGTTGATGGACCGTATCGATCCGCACCGGGCGCTGGGGTTTATCTTCGCCGTGGGCGGTCTGTTCACCATGGCGATTGGCTACGCGGGGGTGAACTTCCCGCTGCTTTGTCTGCTGGCGTTTGTCAGCGGCGCCTGCCTTAACGGTGCAAATACCGGAATGAATGCCCTTTCCGCCCGTTTCTACCCCACCCAGGCTCGTGCGACCGGTTCAAGCTGGATGCACGGCGTCGGGCGAATCGGCGCCATTCTTAGCGCCTTTGCCGGTGCGGAAATGCTGGCGCTGGGGCTCGATTTTAAATCGGTGTTCCTGATCCTCGGCATTCCTGCAGCACTGACCGTCATCGGTCTGGCCGCCAAAGGCTACTGGGCGGCAAGCCCGACTAACGCGAAGCCAACCGTCACAACCACCCTGAGGAGCCCATCATGAATCGCATCCGTCTTGCCATCATCGGTGCAGGCGCTATCGGCCGCAAGCATATTGAGGTCATTCAGCAGACGCCAGAGGCGGACCTGGTCGCGCTGGCCGATCCGTCGCCGCAGGCTCAGGCGCTGGCGACATCGCTGGGCATAGCGTGGTATGCCGATATCAACGACATGCTGGATCAGGTCAATCCACAAGGAGTGATTAACGCCACGCCAAACACCCTGCACGTGCCGTGCGCTATTGCCTGCGTCGAGCGCGGTATTCCGGTGCTGGTGGAAAAGCCGGTCGCCGAATCGCCAGAACGTGCGCAAGCGCTGGTCGACGCCGCAGCGCAGCATGGTGTTCCCGTTTTGGTGGGCCACCACCGGCGGCACAACGCGCTGACGGCGGCGGCAAAGTCGCTTATCGACAGCGGTGAGCTGGGCAACATTGTGGCGGTCTCGGCGCACTGGATCCTGCAAAAGCCCGATGACTACTTTGACGTTGCCTGGCGTCGTGAACCGGGTGCCGGGCCGCTACTGGTAAATCTGGTGCACGATATCGATCTGCTGCGCTATCTTCTGGGGGAAATTGAGGAAGTGCAGGCGATGACCAGCAACGCCGGGCGCGGTTTCGCCAACGAAGACAGTGCCGTAGTCAACCTGCGCTTTGCCTGCGGAGCACTCGGCAGCGCGGTGCTCAGCGACTGCGGCGTCAGCCCGTGGAGCTGGGAGATGAACGCAGCAGAGAATGCGATTTACGCCCATACCCCAGAAAACTGCTACCTGATTTCCGGCAGCAAAGGGGCGCTGGCTATTCCGCAAATGCGCTGGTGGCGCTACGGTGAACAAAGCGGCTGGCATGCGCCGCTGCTGCAGGAGACGCTCGCCGTCGAGCCTATCGATCCCTTTATCCTGCAGTTGCGTCATTTCCTGCAGGTGATCGCCGGTAAGGCCGAGCCAATCATTGATGCGGCAGATGCTTTGCGTTC
This sequence comes from Kluyvera sichuanensis, assembly GCF_040930405.1. Classification (NCBI taxonomy): domain Bacteria; kingdom Pseudomonadati; phylum Pseudomonadota; class Gammaproteobacteria; order Enterobacterales; family Enterobacteriaceae; genus Kluyvera; species Kluyvera sichuanensis. The sequence goes on along the minus strand of NZ_CP162271.1, from coordinate 4,902,142 downwards.
ACTGAAAGTGATCGACGCCATTCGCCAGATATCGCAGAAAGCCGCCTGACCAGGCTTTGAACCCGGCGGCCCTGGTGCCGCCGGGTGATTGTTTCTGTCTCTATTCCGCACAAATGATTCAATAATGTAATATTTGTTAATTAAGCGTCTGTTTACCCTGCCCTCTCCCCGCACTACACTACTCCCAGCTTTTATATAGAGGTGGGAATGAACGATTACAAAATGACGCCGGGTGAGTTACGCGCCACCTGGGGTTTAGGGACCGTATTTTCTTTGCGTATGCTCGGCATGTTTATGGTCCTCCCGGTTCTGACCACATACGGCATGGCATTACAGGGCGCAAGCGAAGCGCTGATTGGCCTGGCGATCGGTATTTACGGACTGGCGCAGGCCGTTTTCCAGATTCCCTTTGGCCTTATCTCCGATCGCATTGGCCGCAAACCGCTGATTGTCGGCGGGCTGGCCATTTTCGTCCTCGGCAGCGTGATTGCGGCGATGTCGGATTCTATCTGGGGCATTATCCTCGGCCGCGCGCTGCAGGGCTCGGGCGCGATTGCCGCTGCGGTCATGGCGCTACTTTCCGACCTGACCCGTGAACAAAACCGCACCAAGGCGATGGCGTTTATCGGCGTCAGCTTTGGCGTCACCTTTGCGATTGCGATGGTGCTGGGCCCGATTATCACCCACAAGCTCGGCCTGCACGCGCTATTCTGGATGATTGCCGGGCTGGCAACGTTGGGCATCTTGCTTACCCTTTGGGTGGTGCCGGACAGCAAAAACCACGTGCTTAACCGCGAATCAGGGATGGTCAAAGGCTGCTTTAGCAAAGTGCTGATGGAGCCGAAGCTGCTGAAGCTAAACTTCGGCATCATGTGTCTGCACATTCTGCTGATGTCGACCTTCGTGGCGCTGCCTGGTCAACTGGAGTCCGCAGGCTTCCCGGCCGCTGAACACTGGAAAATCTATCTGGTGACCATGGTCGTCTCGTTTGTCGCGGTCGTGCCTTTTATCATCTACGCCGAAGTGAAGCGGCGCATGAAGCGCGTGTTCGTGCTGTGTATCGCCCTGCTGCTGATTGCCGAAATCGTGCTGTGGGGATCCGGTACCTACTTCTGGGAACTGGTCGCTGGCGTACAGATTTTCTTCCTTGCGTTTAACCTGATGGAAGCGCTGCTGCCTTCGCTTATCAGCAAAGAGGCTCCGGCGGGCTACAAAGGTACGGCAATGGGGATTTACTCCACCAGCCAGTTCCTCGGCGTCGCTATCGGCGGCTCGCTGGGTGGCTGGCTTGACGGCCTGTTCGACTCACAAACGGTGTTCCTCGCCGGCGCGCTGCTGGCAACGGTCTGGCTACTGGTTTCGATGACGATGCAGGAGCCGCCGTACGTTAGCAGCCTGCGCGTGCAGATCCCGGATGATGTCGATGCTGACGACGCGTTACGCGAGCGCCTGCTGGCAACCGAGGGCGTGAAAGAGGTATTGGTGGTGGCGCAGGAACACTCTGCCTACATCAAAATTGACAGCAAAGTGACAAACCGCTTTGAGGTTGAGCAGGCGATATCCGCCAGGTAAGACGAAACTGCCCGCAGCAGCGTGCGGGCAGTACTTTCACGGTTAGTCGCGGAAGTTTTTAAACTGGAACGGCTGACCGAGGTCGCCGCCGCGCACCAGCGCCATCGCGGCCTGCAGATCGTCGCGGGATTTCCCGGTTACACGAATCTCTTCGCCCTGAATCTGCGCCTGCACCTTCAGTTTGTTGTCTTTGATAAGCTTAACGATTTTCTTCTGAATCGCGCTTTCAATGCCCTGCTTCAGCTTCGCTTCCACAAACCAGGTTTTCCCGCTGTGGACGAACTCTTCCGGTACATCAAGAGATGTGCCTTCGATGCCGCGCTTGAGCAGCTTAGCGCGCAGGATATCCAGCAGCTGGTTCACCTGGAAATCAGACTCGCTCAGCACCTTAATGGTCTTATTCGCTTCGTTAAGCTCAATTTTCGCTTCTACGCCGCGAAAATCGAAGCGAGATTCAACCTCACGGGCTGCGTTATCCACGCCGTTACGCGCTTCCTGAAGATCGACTTCAGAGACAATATCGAAAGATGGCATCTTTTCCCCTCCCTTAGTTTCTTTTGCGTTGCATAATACCTGCAACACGGCATAACTCAACTTGTTATCCCCGGAAGCTTAGTTGATAACGCTATACTCATTCGAGTGCTCGCGTGAAGTATGACATACCAGCAGCATCTGGTGTGGTAAGGAGGATGTTTGAAAATTACCGTTTTGGGATGTGGCGCGCTAGGCCAACTCTGGATGACCGCGCTCCATAAAAAAGGATTTGAAGTACAAGGATGGCTACGCGTACCTCAGCCATACTGTAGCGTCAACGTGATGGAATTGGACGGTAGCGTATTCAACCACTCATTTATCGCCAATGACCCCGACTTCCTGGCGCAGAGCGATCTGCTGCTGGTGACCCTCAAAGCCTGGCAGGTGTCAGACGCGGTCAGAAGCCTGGCGGCGACGCTTCCGGCAACGACGCCCATTTTGCTGATTCATAACGGTATGGGGACGCTGCAGGAGCTTAACGGCCTGCGCCAGCCGATTCTGCTGGGGGCAACCACGCTGGCCGCCCGCCGCGACGGCAATATCATTATTCATGTCGCCAACGGCACCACTCACATCGGCCCAGCTAAACGCTACGATGACGACTACAGCCAGCTGGCGGAAACCCTCCAGGAGGTGTTGCCGGACGTAGCCTGGCACGACAATATTCACTCCGCCATGTGGCGTAAGCTCGCCGTAAACTGCGTGATTAATCCGATGACGGCGCTGATGAACTGCCCTAACGGTGAACTTCGTCATCATCAGGAGCAGGTGGCGCGTATTTGCGATGAAGTGGCGATGACCATGACGCGGGAAGGATTTCATACCTCTCCGGAAAGTCTGTTATTTTATGTTAACCAGGTGATTGATCTGACGGCGGAGAACATTTCCTCCATGCTGCAGGACATCCGCGCACTTCGGCATACGGAAATCGACTATATCACCGGTTTCCTGCTCAAGCGCGCGCGGGCGCACGGCATTCCGGTGCCGGAAAATACCCGCCTGTATGAACAGGTTAAACGTAAGGAGAGTGAATATGAGCGCGTCGGCACTGATTTGCCTCGCTCCTGGTAGTGAAGAGATGGAAGCCGTCACCACTATCGATCTGTTAGTGCGTGGCGGGATCAGCGTCACCACCGCCAGCGTCGCCGGTGATGGCAACCTGACCATTACCTGCTCCCGCGGCGTTAAGCTGCTGGCTGATGCCCCGCTGGTCGAAGTGGCAGACGGCGATTTCGATATCATCATCCTACCGGGCGGTATAAAAGGCGCGGAGTGCTTCCGCGATAGCCCTCTGCTGGTAGAAACGGTGAGGCAATTTCACAACTCCGGGCGTATTGTCGCCGCTATCTGCGCGGCAGCCGCCACCGTGCTGGTGCCCCATGAGCTCTTCCCTATCGGCAATATGACCGGTTTCCCGGCGCTGAAAGACCAAATCCCTGAAGGTCAGTGGCAAGATAAGCGTGTGGTCTGGGACCCGCGCGTCAACCTGCTAACCAGCCAGGGGCCGGGCACATCGATTGATTTCGGGCTGAAGATTATCGACCTGCTGGTCGGGCGTGAAAAAGCGTACGAAATTGCATCACAGCTGGTGATGGCGGCGGGGATTTATAACTTCTACGAAGAGTAGGTGCAAAACCCGGCGTCGCTCTGCTCAGCCGGGCTACCTGATATAAAAAACCGGCCAGGCCGGTTTTTTTAGTTATGGGCGGTAAACCTTAACGTTGGTAAAGCCCTGCTCACGCAGATAAAGCGCCTGCAGGCGGCTCATCACACCGCGCTCACACCACAGCAGGTAGGTTTTGCTCTGGTCGAGGTCGCCGAACTGGGTGCTCAGCTTGTAGAACGGCAGAGAAGCGATTTCCACGCCTTCCAGCTTCAGCGGTTTATCGTCCTGCTCGTCAATGGAGCGGATATCCAGAATCACGTCGTTGTCGCTAAAGCCGCTGACGGTTTCAACTTCCACCACGTCTTGCTGAGTCTGCTGCGCGATTTCGCGGATATCGACGTTATTCGCTTCGGCAACCACTTTATCCAGAATCGCAAAATCGAAGTTTGCTTCTTCCGCTTCGATTTTCGCCTTCACCGCTTTGATGGTTGGGCTCTTCGAAATCACGCCGCAGTATTCCGGCATGGTGCGGGCAAAGTCTTCAGTACCGATTTCACGCGCCAGATTGATGATGTGCTCTTTATCGTGAGAAATCAGCGGACGCAGGATCAGGGTATCAGAGACGTTATCAATAAGACGCAGGTTGGTCAGCGTCTGGCTGGACACCTGACCCAGCGCTTCGCCGGTGACCAACGCCTGTACGCCGTAGCGCTCAGCCACTTGCGATGCCGCACGGACCATCATGCGCTTCAGCACGACACCCATCTGGCCGTCTTCCACTTTCTCGAGAATTTCGCCAACCACCGGCTCGAAGTTGATCGCCACGAAACGCACGCGGTGTGAGCTACCGAAACGGTTCCACAGGTAATGCGCGACCTGACGAACGCCGATTTCATGGGCCGCGCCGCCGAGGTTGAAGAAGCAGTAGTGCACGCGACAGCCGCGACGCATCAGCATATAGCTGGACACGCCGGAGTCGAAGCCGCCGGAGATCAGCGACAGCACGTCTTCCTGAGTACCAATCGGGAAGCCGCCAATACCTTCGTAGCGCCCTTTCACCAGTAGCAGACGGTCATTCTCGATTTCGAGGTTAACGGTCACGTCTGGATTAGTCAGCTTCACGCGCGCCGTCTCGATGTGCTGATTCAGGCCGCCGCCAACGTAACGCTCCACTTCAATGGACGTGAATTCGTGCTTACCACGACGCTTAACGCGTACGCAGAACGATTTACCTTCCAGCGCTTCACGCCACAGCGGCAGCGTCTGCTCAAAAATATTGTGCAGCGAGGTAAACGGAACGTCTTCGACTTCCAGAATATGGTGGATACCCGGAATACGGGTCAGCGCGTCGCGAAGCACCAGACGTTTGTCTTCATCTTTAGAACGCACTTCGATGTGGTCCCAATGGCGAACGACGGCAAGCGTTTCATCGTAGTTTTTAAGAACGTTACGAATGTTCCCGGTTAAAATTTTAATAAAGCGCAAACGCACAGTTTGGCTTTTGATGGTGATTTCCGGGAACAATTTAATGATAAACTTCATGGCGGCAATGGTTCGTTGGCAAGCCCGACGGGGCTTTAGGCAAAAAGATGTATCGCAGCGTACCGTTTCATAGCGAGGGCACCTGCGTCCAGGACGCGGAGTATACCATCATCCCGCTTACCATTGCGTGTTATTTGCTTCACACCCAGACTCCGTTACCATAGACGCAGTCGCGACATAACAAGAGCCAAACATTCACTATGCCAAAGAAAAACGAAGCCCCGGCCAGTTTCGAGACCGCTTTAACCGAGCTGGAGCAAATTGTTAACCGTCTGGAAAGCGGCTCCCTTCCTCTGGAAGAGGCGCTGAATGAATTCGAACGTGGCGTGCAGCTGGCACGTCAGGGGCAGACGAAACTGCAGCAAGCGGAACAACGCGTGCAGATCCTGCTGGCCGATAACGAAGATTCCCCACTAGAGCCTTTCACGCCGGACGCTGAATAAATGGATTTTTCGCAACAGCTGAATGCCTGCGTTGAGCAGGCAAACGACGCGCTGCGCCGTTTTATTGCGCCACTGCCGTTTCAGAACACTCCACTGGTTGATGCCATGCAGTATGGCGCACTATTAGGCGGTAAACGCCTGCGCCCGTTCCTGGTGTACGCCACCGGGCAGATGTTCGGCGTTAGCCTCGCTACGCTGGATGCGCCAGCAGCGGCGGTCGAGTGCATTCACGCCTATTCATTGATGCATGACGATCTCCCGGCCATGGACGATGACGACCTGCGTCGTGGTCAGCCAACCTGCCATATTAAATTTGGTGAGGCGAGCGCCATTCTGGCCGGGGATGCGCTGCAAACGCTGGCGTTTTCTATACTGAGTGATGCGCCGATGAGTGAAGTCTCCGATCGCGATCGTCTGGCAATGCTCTCCGAGCTGGCAACCGCCAGCGGTGTGGCGGGCATGTGCGGGGGGCAAGCGCTGGATCTGGAAGCCGAAGGCCAACAGGTTAATCTGGAAATGCTGGAGCGCATTCACCGTCATAAGACCGGTGCACTAATCCGTGCCGCCGTTCGCCTGGGCGCACTCAGCGCAGGTGAACAGGGCCGCAGGGCGCTGCCGCTACTGGATAAGTATGCCGAAAGCATCGGGCTGGCGTTCCAGGTTCAGGATGACATTCTGGATGTGGTGGGCGATACTGCGACCCTCGGAAAGCGCCAGGGTGCCGACCAGCAGCTCGGCAAGAGCACCTATCCTGCACTACTGGGTCTTGAGCAAGCCCGGACTAAAGCCAGTGACCTTATTGCCGATGCCCGTCAGTCTCTTACCGAGCTGGCCGCACAATCACTGGATACCACAGCACTGGAAGCGCTAGCGAACTACATCATCCTGCGCGACAAATAAACCATAAATGAGTCTCAGATGAGTTTTGATATTGCCAAATACCCGACCCTGGCGCTGGTCGATTCCACTCAGGAATTGCGCCTGCTGCCAAAAGAGAGCCTGCCGAAGCTGTGTGACGAGCTGCGTCGTTACCTGCTCGACAGCGTGAGCCGTTCCAGCGGACACTTCGCCTCCGGGCTTGGCACGGTGGAGCTCACCGTGGCGCTGCACTACGTCTATAACACGCCGTTCGACCAGCTTATCTGGGACGTCGGCCACCAGGCCTATCCGCACAAAATTCTGACCGGCCGTCGCGACAAAATTGACACCATTCGCCAGAAAGGTGGCCTGCACCCGTTCCCGTGGCGCGGCGAGAGCGAGTACGACGTGCTGAGCGTCGGTCACTCCTCGACCTCGATTTCCGCCGGTATTGGTATTGCGGTTGCGGCGGGTAAAGAGAACAAACAGCGTCGTACCGTCTGCGTGATTGGCGATGGCGCAATTACCGCCGGTATGGCGTTTGAAGCGATGAACCACGCGGGCGATATCAAACCCGATATGCTGGTCGTGCTGAACGACAACGAGATGTCTATCTCTGAGAACGTCGGCGCGCTGAACAACCATCTGGCGCAGCTGCTTTCCGGCAAGCTCTACTCTTCCCTGCGTGAAGGCGGCAAGAAAGTCTTCTCCGGCGTACCGCCGATTAAAGAGCTGCTCAAGCGTACCGAAGAACATATCAAAGGCATGGTAGTACCAGGCACGCTGTTTGAAGAGCTGGGTTTCAACTACATCGGGCCGGTTGACGGTCACGACGTACTGGGGCTGGTGAATACGCTCAAGAACATGCGCGACCTGAAAGGCCCGCAGTTCCTGCACATCATGACCAAAAAAGGCCGTGGCTATGAGCCGGCCGAGAAAGATCCTATCACCTTCCACGCGGTGCCGAAGTTCGATCACACCAGCGGTAAGCTGCCAAAAAGCAGCGGTGGCCTGCCGTCATACTCGAAAATTTTCGGTGACTGGCTGTGCGAAACCGCGGCGAAAGACGGCAAGCTGATGGCGGTGACGCCAGCGATGCGCGAAGGCTCCGGCATGGTGGAGTTCTCGAAAAAATACCCTGACCAGTATTTCGACGTAGCGATTGCCGAGCAGCACGCGGTGACCTTCGCCGCGGGCCTGGCGATTGGCGGCTATAAACCGATCGTGGCTATCTACTCTACCTTCCTGCAGCGCGCCTACGATCAGGTGATCCACGATGTGGCTATCCAGAAGCTGCCGGTGCTGTTCGCTATCGATCGCGCGGGCATCGTCGGTGCCGATGGGCAGACGCACCAGGGGGCGTTTGATATCTCCTATCTGCGCTGCATCCCTGACTTTGTCATCATGACGCCAAGCGATGAAAACGAATGCCGCCAGATGCTCTATACCGGCTATCACTACAGCGACGGCCCAAGCGCGGTACGCTATCCGCGCGGCTGCGGTACCGGTGCTAAACTTCAGCCGCTGGAAAAACTGCCGCTCGGCAAAGGCGTAATTAAACGCGAAGGCGAGAAGCTGGCGATCCTCAACTTCGGTACCCTGCTGGCCGAAGCGGAAATCGTCGCCGAGAAACTCAACGCCACGCTGGTTGATATGCGCTTTGTGAAACCGCTGGATGAAAGCCTGATCCTCGAGATGGCCGCGCGCCACGACTCGCTGGTGACGCTGGAAGAGAACGCCATCATCGGCGGCGCGGGTAGCGGCGTCAACGACGTGCTGATGGCGCATCGTAAACCGGTGCCGGTACTCAATATTGGTCTGCCTGACTTCTTCATCCCGCAGGGTACGCAGGAAGAGGCGCGCGCCGACCTCGGCCTGGATGCCGCCGGTATCGAAGCGAAGATCGCGGGCTGGCTAGCATAATCCTCCCCATCGCTCCTGCTATGCTTAAAGGTAAACCGCTTACCCGCTAGCAGGAGCTGATTCATGCAATACGATACGTTAGGACACACCGGCCTTCGGGTCTCTCGTCTTTGCCTTGGCTGTATGACCTTCGGCGAACCGGATCGGGGTAAACACGCCTGGACGCTTCCGGAAGACAGCAGCCGCCCCATCATCCAGCGCGCCATCGAAGGCGGCATCAACTTTTTCGACACCGCTAATAGCTATTCTGACGGCAGCAGCGAAGAGATCGTCGGCCGTGCACTGCGCGATTTCGCTCGCCGTGATGAAGTGGTGGTCGCCACCAAGGTTTATCATCAAGTGGGTGACCTTGAAGAAGGTCTGTCCCGCGCGCAAATTCTCCGCTCCATCGACGATAGCTTAAAGCGCCTCGGGATGGACTATGTCGATCTACTGCAGATTCACCGCTGGGACTACCGCACGCCCATTGAAGAGACGCTGGAAGCACTGGATGAGGTGGTGAAATCCGGTAAGGCGCGATTTATTGGCGCCTCGTCAATGCACGCTCGTCAGTTTGCCCACGCGCTGGCGCTGCAAAAAACCAACGGCTGGACGCCCTTTGTCACCATGCAGGATCACTACAATCTGATCTACCGGGAAGAGGAGCGCGATATGCTGCCGCTCTGCACTCAGGAAGGAGTAGCGGTGATTCCGTGGAGCCCGTTGGCGCGTGGTCGCCTGACGCGCCCGTGGGGAGAAACGACCGCCAGACTGGTCTCCGACGAGTTTGGGCAAACGCTGTACAGCTCAACCGAAGAGAACGATGAGCAGATTGCCGGGGAACTGGAGCGAGTCGCGCAGGAAGTTGAAGCCAGCCGAGCGCAGACGGCGCTGGCATGGCTGCTGAGTAAACCGGGGGTGGCGGCACCGATTATTGGGGCGTCGCGCGAGGAGCAGTTGGATGAGCTGTTGAGTGCGGTGGATATTACGCTGACGCCGGAGCAGATTGCCTCGATGGAAGCGCCGTATCAGCCGCATCCGGTGGTTGGGTTCAAATAATCTGTAGATACTGTGAGCGGCAGCAACTCCTTTTCACCGTTGCTTCCCGGATTGCAGGCATAACTTTAACAGCGCCTTCTGGCGCTGTTATCACTTCCCCGTCCGCCTTTATACTACAGGCATCCCATGCTGCAACGCATCGAACGTTTTTCCTGACTTTAATACCCCATAGGCCACCTGCGCCAGCTTACGCATCATTGCACCTATTATCACTTTCGGTCGCTTCCCGTTACCTTCCAGCCTTTCCCTGAACGCTTTTCCCCATGCCGTGTGATACAACGCTGACATCGCCGGCATATATAACGCTCCGCGCAGATGAACCGGTCCTGCTTTGCTCATCCTGCTTGTTCGCATCACGCTGCTCCCCGACTCATGCTGCTTCGGCGTCAGTCCTGCATACGCTGCGAACTGCCGCGCAGTGGCGAACCTCAGCTTCAGTCCCGTGTACGCCAGCAGCACCGCGGCGGTTTTCTCTCCTATCCCCGGGATACTGCTCAGCAGCTTCCGCCGTTGTTTCATATCCGGGTCGTTGTCCGCCAGGTCTTTTATCTGTTTTTCAATGCGCCTCAGCTCTGCTCCCAGACACTGCAGGAGAACATCAATGCTCTCCAGCTGTACTTCCGGTGCAGTTTCCTGGCGGTTTTTCTCCTGAGTCTGCATCTCTGTCAGCGACTGATGTCGTAGCACCAGCGCTTTCAGGGCCCGCTCTGTCGGGTGCGGCGCTTCCCATGCTGGCGGCTTTTTCTCCCGGCAGAAGTGAGCCAGCATACGAGCGTCCACTTTGTCGGTTTTGTTGCGCAGCCCTTCACTGCGGGCAAAGGCAGCGCTCAGGGAAGGGTTGATGATGGAGACGGTATACCCGGCATCGCTCAGATGGGCGGCAGCGTCTTCCATGTAGGTGCTGGTAGACTCCATGCAGACATGAGCATGGCTCACCTCATGGCTACGAAGCCAGCGGACCAGGTCCTCATAGCCCGGGGGAGTATTGGCAAACTTTTTACAGAGATGGCGGCCATCAGGGCGAAGGATATCAACATCAAGTTTAGTTTTAGCGACATCAATGCCGATGAAGTACAGTTCATATTCCATAGTGAAACCCACCTTGCGAATGCGGATTACCGGTAAAAACCGGTCCATGATACTGTCCGGTTTGTCACATGAGAAAGAACGGCGGACCGGTGCAGAATATCTACGGTACAGGCGTGAAAGCCTAAGCCCGGGCACGGCATCCGGACCGCCATCAGAGAGAACTGGCCGGTTCTTTCTGACGAGGTAATCATACAAGCCCGGGCGAGGCGGTCACGCCGACCCCGGAGCAGCTCCGTACCCTCCCCGGCGTCGCTCTGCTCGGCCGGGCTACAGTAACATCACAGAATGTAATGCCCCACCACAAACAGTATCGCCGCCGAAATCACCCCGGCGATAACATCGTCGACCATAATCCCCATTCCACCATGGACGTTTCGGTCGAACCAGCGAATAGGCCAGGGCTTCCACATATCAAAAATACGGAACACCACAAACCCCGCCAATACCCACTGCCAGTTGATGACCGGAATCGCCATCAGCGTGATCCACATGCCGATAAACTCATCCCAGACGATGCTACCGTGGTCATGCGTGCCCATATCACGCGCCGTACGGCGGCAGATATAAACGCCGATACAAATACCGAACATCACCACCAGCGAATAGAGCTGTAGCGGCAATAACGTCAGCACGTACCAGAAGGGAATGGCGGCAATCGAGCCAGCCGTACCCGGCATTACCGGGCTCAGACCGCTGCCAAATCCCGTTGCCAGCAGGTGCCAGGGGTTGCGTAAATTCAGACGGCTTTTTGCTTCATCGTACTTAGCCAAAATGATCGTATCCCTTCCAGTCGAGCTGCACCGCTTTCCCCTCCTGGGTGAAATGCAGTCCTTCTACATCAGCGCTGATTTGCCCAATGCAGGTAAACGGTGTGCCCAGTTGACCCAGCGCCACTTCAAGCGCGCCGCGGTTCAGTTCTGGAACGGTAAAGCAGAGCTCATAGTCTTCACCGCCGGAAAGCGCCCAGCGGCACGCCTGCTCCGGTGGTACATGGCGACGCAGCGCATCCGAGTACGGCAGCAGATCGAGGTCAACGCGAGCCCCTACACCGCTGGCGTTTAGGATATGCCCCAGATCGGAAATCAGACCGTCGGAGAGATCGATAGCCGAGTTTGCCAGGTCGCGCAGCGCCTGCCCTTGCAGGATACGCGGCGTCGGACGCAGATGGCGCTGACGCAGATAGGCTGCATCTTCAGGGTTTTCAATCGTCAGTTGATTCAGAATCAACGCCAGACCCGCCGCGCTGTCACCGGGCGTGCCGGTCACGTAGATCCAATCACCCGGTTTTGCGCCCGAACGTTTCAGCGCGCGGCCCACCGGCACGTAGCCGTGAATACCCAGCGTCATCGACAGCGGCCCTTTGGTGGTGTCGCCGCCGATTAACTGCATATCGTAGTAGCTTAACAGCTCAAACAGCCTGTCACTAAACGCCGCCAGCCAGGCTTCATCCACCGCGGGCAGCGTCAACGCAAGCGTCAGCCAGGCTGGGTCTGCACCCATTGCGGCTAAATCGCTCAGGTTTACCGCCAGCGCTTTGTGGGCCAGGTCAGCCGGGTCGATATCAGGAAGGAAATGGTTGCCCACCACCAGCGTGTCGGTGCTGATAGCCAGGGTCTGTTTTTCGGGAATATTGAGTAACGCGCAGTCGTCGCCGATTCCGGTTTCTACATCAAGACGGGCGTTTCGTACTCGGTCAAAATAACGGGCAATCAGGGAGAATTCGCCGCATGCCATACGTTATGCCTCAGCAGAAGGATAAAACAAGGCCGGGATTCGCCAGAAAGAGATTCGGCAAAGCCCGGCCTGAAGATTACTTTTTGTGGGGACGAATAGCAGGAGCGGCTTTATCCAGCACGCCGTTGACAAACTTGTGGCTGTCTTCAGCGCCAAAGGTTTTTGCCAGTTCGATAGCTTCGTTGATAGCCACTTTGTATGGCACATCATCACGCTTCGACAGCTCGAACAGCGCGATGCGCAGTACGGCTTTCTCTACCTGGCCCAGCTCTTCGAGCATACGGGACAGGTATGGCTTCATCAATCCGTCGAGGTACGCGCTGTTAGTCGCCACCCCGGACAGCAGCTCACGGAAGTACACGACGTCGACATCTTTAACGTCTTGTTCCGCCAGGAACTGGTATTCAACATCGGAGATGTCGTTCTGGGACAACTGCCAGGAGTAGAGTGCCTGGACGGCACACTCACGGGCGCGGCGACGAGCAGCAGGTTTCACGGATTTCCCCTTACAAAAATCAGGCCTTGATGGCTTTCAATACATTAATCATTTCAAGCGCGGTCAGTGCAGCTTCTGCACCTTTGTTACCGGCTTTTGTGCCAGCGCGTTCGATGGCTTGTTCAATACTTTCGGTGGTCAGAACACCAAAGGCTACCGGGATTTCGCTGTCCTGAGCGACGTGCGCCAGGCCATTGCTTGCCCCGCCAGCAACATATTCGAAGTGCGCAGTACCGCCACGGATAACTGTACCCAGCGCGATCACCGCATCGTATTTACCGGTTTTTGCCAGTGCGCCAGCCGCCAGAGGCAGTTCATAAGCACCTGGAACCCAAACAACGGTGATGTTTTCATCTTTAACCTGACCAATGCGCTTCAGGGCGTCGATAGCACCTTCCAGCAGGCTGTCATTGATAAAGTTGTTGAAACGCGCGATGGTGATGGCGACGCGAGCGTCCGGGGTAGCAACGTTAGCTTCAATAATGTTCATACTCTTCCTTTGGGTTCATTTGCCCCGCAGGGGGGCGGATTTTATCATAATATTCTGGGCGCTGCTTCCTCTAATTCGGAAAGCCTCACGCAGTGGTTAAATGCAGGCACACATCCGGGCCTACCTGGCGTATCTCGTTGAATTTGAAATGGGGGGCATCGGCCAGTTTCTCAAGGCCTGGCAGCACACATAATCCCCGCCCATCGCTTCCTAATAGTTTAGGCGCGATATAGACGATAAGCTCGTCGACCAGCCCCGCCTGAATCAGCGCACCAGCAAGCGTTGGCCCCGCCTCCACCCAGATGCTGTTAATCTGTTGTTTGCCCAGTTGCATCATCAGCAGCACCAGATCGAGGTGACCGTTGTGCTCCGGTATTTTCAGCGTTTGCACGCCTTCCGGCCACACGCGAGTATCATCCTCGGTGCGCGCAAACAACGTCTCACCCGGCTGCTGCACAATGCGGTGCTCCGGCGTGACGCGGTTGCCGCTATCAATAACGATGCGCAACGGCTGACGCAGATTTTCCTGCGGGTAGAGCGCCTGCGTTTCGGCATTGAGCTCGTCCCAACGCACGGTCAGCGCTGGGTCATCCGCCAGCACCGTCGCGCTGCTGGTTAGAATCGCGTGGCTTTCTGCGCGCAGGCGCTGCACGTCGCGTCGCGCCTGCGGCGAGGTAATCCATTGGCTTTCACCGCTGGCCATCGCCGTACGGCCGTCGAGCGATGCGCCAAGCTTCAGTTGGATGTAAGGGAAACCGGTGCGCATCCGCTTGAGGAAGCCTTTGTTCAACGCTTCGGCTTCGCTCATCATCAGACCGTGGCTGACTTCAATACCGGTCTGCTGCAGGCGGTACAGCCCGCGCCCTGCAACCTGCGGATTTGGGTCCTGCATGGCGGCGACGACGCGGGAAACGCCCGCGGCAATCAGCGCGTCACAACACGGCGGCGTGCGGCCATGGTGACTGCACGGTTCGAGCGTCACATAGGCGGTAGCGCCTTTCGCTTTATCACCCGCCATGCGCAGCGCGTGCACTTCCGCATGCGGTTCACCGGCGCGATAGTGGAAACCTTCGCCGACAATTTCGCCCTGATTGACAATCACGCAGCCCACGCGTGGGTTGGGATGCGTGGTAAAGCGACCGCGTTGCGCCAGCTTTAGCGCGCGCGCCATGTACATTTCATCGTGCATAGCTTAGTCCTGTAAGCGGGCGATCTCTTCGCCAAATTCTTTAATATCTTCGAAGCTGCGGTAAACCGACGCAAAGCGGATATAGGCCACTTTATCGAGCTTTTTCAGCTGTTCCATGACCAGGTTACCCAGCAGCTTGCTCGGCACTTCACGTTCACCGGTCGCGCGCAGATGCGATTTGATATGGTTAATCGCCATTTCCACATCATCGGAACTGACCGGGCGTTTTTCCAGGGCGCGCAGCATACCGCTACGCAGCTTATCTTCATTAAACGGTTCACGCACGTCGTTGCTTTTCACCACGCGCGGCATCACCAGTTCTGCCACTTCAAAGGTGGTAAAGCGCTCATTGCACACCAGGCATTGCCGACGGCGGCGAACGGAAGAACCTTCTCCCACGAGACGGGAGTCAATGACTTTAGTGTCTACGGCGAAACAGAATGGGCAGTGCATACGACGTCCTGACGATGAGGTGATGGGAATCTATTTTACCCTGAACTGCGGATACAACAAAGGCGCAGCGCTTTTTGAGACAAAGGATCGATGCCAGATGCCGTATTGCGCGCTACCATTGCGTTATCCCGAAGAGAAGGAAACAGACAGCATGACAAGACGTTACCTAAGAATCGCCCTGCTGGGAAGCCTCGTCAGCCTGAGCGCCTGCGCGCAACAGTCTGAAGTCAAGCAGATGCACCAAAGCATTAGCGCGCTCAGTACCGAGATGACGCAGCTGAATAAAGAGACGGTGAAAATCACCCAGCAAAACGCGCTGAATGCGAAGTCTACGCGCGGTGTCTACCTGCTTCCCGGCGCGAACACCCCTGCCCGTCTGAACAGCCAGGTGGGCACTCTGCGCATGTCATTGCGCAATATCGCCGCTAACGCTCAGGGCACGGCGGTGACGCTGCGCATTCAGGGGGAATCAAACGAGGCGCTCCCGGCCTTCACCGGCACCGTCGAGTGGGGTCAGATTCAGGGCACAACCGAGCAGTATCAAGAGGTCAACGTGCAGAATCAGCTCTTCTCCGCGCCGGCAAGCGTGCTGGCACCGAGCGACGTCGATATCCCGCTGCAGCTCAACGGCGTTACACCTGAGCAACTCGGCTTTGTTCGTATTCACGACGTGCAGCCTGCCAACGCACAGTAACCGTTCTACAGGAGGGAGTTGTAACACTACTTCCTCCTGAATTTGCCTTCTCTGCCCCCCGCCTGAAACACATTTCTCGTATGTAAACATTTGCAATAATTCACCCCATCAGTACAATCGCGGCGTCTAAACTACGCAAACGTGAACGCAATCGATTACGCGCTTGAAAAATGTGTGAACTATGACTGATTTTCGTGAGCAAGGATTCATATAATAGGCTCGCAGAAACACGAAACATTTAGAAAAACTTCGGTGATAAAAATCACTCTCTTTCGATTTTTTTTATTAGTGGCACAAATATGAAAAAAACATTATTAGCAGCCGGTGCTGCACTGGCGCTCTCCGCATCTTTCACTGCTAACGCAGCAGGCGACTCTCAACCTCAGTATGTCTCCGACTGGTGGCATCAGAGCGTAAACGTGGTGGGTAGCTATCACACCCGCTTCTCGCCGCAGATCCGTAACGATACCTATCTGGAATACGAAGCTTTTGCGAAAAAAGATTGGTTCGACTTCTATGGCTACATGGATGCACCAGTGTTCTTCGGCGGTAACAGCACTGCGAAAGGTATCTGGAACCATGGTTCTCCGCTGTTTATGGAAATTGAACCACGCTTCTCCATCGATAAACTGACAGGAACCGATCTGAGCTTCGGTCCATTCAAAGAATGGTATTTCGCCAATAACTACATCTACGACATGGGTCGTAACGAAGATGGCCGTCAGAGCACCTGGTATATGGGTCTGGGTACCGATATCGACACCGGCCTGCCGATGAGCCTGTCCCTGAACGTGTATGCCAAATACCAGTGGCAAAACTACGGTGCCGCGAACGAAAACGAGTGGGATGGCTACCGCTTCAAAGTGAAATACTTTGTGCCAATCAGTGACCTGTGGGGCGGCAAGCTGAGCTATATCGGTTTCACCAACTTCGACTGGGGTTCCGATCTCGGCGACGAACCGAACCGTACCAGCAACTCCATCGCATCCAGCCACATTCTGGCCCTGAACTACGATCACTGGCACTACTCCGTCGTTGCCCGTTACTTCCATAGTGGTGGCCAGTGGAAAGCAGGTTCTACTTTGAACTGGGGTGAAGGCGATTTCAGCGCCAAGTCTACCGGTTGGGGTGGTTACTTTGTTGTAGGTTACAACTTCTAAGTTCGACACCGCAAAAAAGGCCAGAGGTTTCCCTCTGGCCTGTTTCGGGCGCATGCTGCCACGCGGGCGGCAGGTTCGCCCACCTCGTCTTATCTCTGACTATGCCACCAGCCTAAAAACAGACCTGTCGCAATATCGACCAGCGTAGGTGCGGCCAGATCGTGCCAGACAATAATGCAAACTTCCGTGAGCGTCATACAGCCGCCTTGGTTGCAATGGCAACGGTTCGCGGCTATCCTCAACTTGTCTAGAGATAGGATTGCCCCCGTTATGTTGCCGGTGAATACCGAACAATGTGCGGGGGTTTTCTCTTTCCAGCGACAAGGCCACCGGGGATCAAGCCCCCGCAACACTGCGCCTCACCGGGATATCCGGCTTGCCGCTGATTCTACTCTGCTCACCAGCATCGACATGGCCTAAAAACAAAAAAATCCCGACCTTGCGATCGGGATTCCAGTAACCATGTACGCATTACAGCACGTCGGCTATTTCTTTTTGTTCAGCATCGCTTTCAGGTCAGCGAACGGGTTGTAGGTCGCCTCACCCACGTCTTTCTGCGCATCTTCCCCAGCAACGACTGTGGAACCGTACTGATCCGCCTCGGTGTACTTCGAGTGTTCGTGATCGTGGCAGAACAGACACAATAGCTCCCAGTTGCTGCCATCTTCCGGGTTATTGGTGTGGTCGTGGTCCATATGGTGAACCGTCAGCTCACGCAGGTTGGAGTAGACGAACTCGCGCGAACAGCGCCCGCAGACCCACGGAAACAGTTTCAGCGCTTTTTCTCGGTAGCCGCTTTCCAGCCGCACGTAGTTTTTTGGGATGATGGCCATAATGACTCGATATGTCGTGTTCAATGTAAGGGAATACACACAGTCTAAATGGGCAATAAAAAAGCCGCAACACCCTACGGCGTTGCGGCTTTTATTCGTGCCCTCAGTGCGACAGATTACGGCAGAATTGACGGCTGATCCGCCCCTTCTTTCTCCACTTTCTGCTGCAGCATATGCTCACGCTTCATACCCAGCTTCAGCGCCAGCGCCGAGGCTACGTAGATAGACGATGCGGTACCGATGGAGACACCGATAAGCATAGTCAGCGAGAAGCCTTCCAGTACCGGACCACCGAAGAGGTACAGCATCAGAATAACCACTAACGTGGTACCGGACGTAATCAACGTACGGTGCAGCGTCTGGGTCAGCGACACGTTAAAGATTTCGTACGGCGTACCGCGACGAATCTTGCGGAAGTTTTCACGAATACGGTCAGATACCACGATACTGTCGTTCAGCGAGTAACCGATGACCGACATCAACGATGCCACGATGGTCAGGTCAATCTCGATATGGAACAACGACAGGATCCCGAGCGTAATGATAACGTCGTGCGCCAGCGCGATAACCACACCTGCCGCCAGTCGCCACTCAAAGCGGAAACCGACGTACACCAGGATAGAGATCAGCGCGACGATCAGCGCCATAGCACCGGTTTGCGCCAGATCGGCCCCCACGCTTGGCCCAACGAATTCGATACGCTTCACGGCAGCATTCTGACTGGTGGATTCGTTAATCACACTCAGCACTTTGCTACCCAGTACCTGGCCACCATCCGCACCTTTGGTTGGTGGCATACGTACCATGATGTCATGGCTGCTGCCGAAGTTCTGCAGAAGCGGATCAACGAAGCCCGCTTTCTCCAGCGCATCGCGCATCAAGTCCATGTCCGCCGGTTTTTCCAGCGTAATTTCAATCACCGTACCACCGGTGAAATCGAGCCCCCAGTTAAACCCGCGTACGCCCATCACCACGATGGCCGCGATCAGCAGGAAACCTGAGATGCCGAAAGCCCAGTAGTCCCAGCGCATAAAGTCATAGACTTTACGGCCGTGGTTTAATTGTTCAACAGTATATTCCTGTGCCACATCGCACTCCTCAGATTGACAGCTTTTTGACGCGCTTGCCGCCATACAACAGGTTTACGATGGCACGCGTACCGACAATCGCGGTAAACATCGACGTTGCCACACCGATACCGGTAGTAATCGCGAACCCTTTAATTGCCCCGGTGCCGACTGCATACAGGATCAGGACTTTAATCAGCGTCGTAATGTTCGCATCGAAGATGGAACTGAACGCGCCGGCATAGCCCTCGTTGATTGCCTGTTGTACCGAACGTCCGTTACTCAGTTCTTCTTTGATACGTTCGTTGATCAGTACGTTAGCATCGACCGCGACCGCAAGGGTTAACACAATCCCCGCGATACCCGGCATACTCAACGTCGCGCCCGGCAGCAGTGACATGATACCGACGATCAGTACCAGGTTAGCCAGCAGTGCGCTTGTCGCGATCAGACCGAACTTCTTATAGAAGAAGAGCATGAACAGGATAGAGACCACCAGACCGGCCAGACACGCTTCCAGACCTTGCTTGATGTTCTGCATACCCAGGGTTGGGCCGATAGTACGTTCTTCAACAATCTGAATCGGTGCAATCAGCGCACCGGCACGCAGCAGCAGAGAGAGCTGACGCGCTTCGTTCGGGTTGCTGATACCGGTAATACGGAAGCTGTTGCCCAGGCGAGACTGGATGTTGGCGATGTTAATCACCTCTTCCTGTTTCACCAGAATGGCGCGACCGTTAGCATCTTTCTTACCGCTGTCTTTGTACTCCACGAACAGGGTCGCCATCGGCTTACCGATGTTGTCCTTGGTGAAGTTAGACATGATGTTACCACCCGCGCTATCGAGCGAGATGTTAACCTGCGGCTGGTTGTACTCATCCTGGCTTGAAGTGGAGTCGGTGATATGGTCACCGGTCAGAATCACGCGCTTGTACAGCACAACTGGCTGACCTTCACGGGTATCTTTCACTTCGGAGTCGCCCGGCACGCGGCCAGAGGCAGCCGCAGCCTGGTCAACGTTGGTGTTTACCAGACGGAATTCCAGGGTCGCAGTCGCACCCAGAATCTCTTTCGCACGCGCGGTGTCCTGAATACCTGGCAGTTCAACCACGATGCGGTCAGCACCCTGACGCTGAACCACTGGCTCAGCAACGCCCAGCTGGTTAACACGGTTACGCAGAATGTTGATGTTCTGCTGAACCGCATATTCGCGGGCTTCGCTCAGGCGAGCATCGGTCATCACCGCACGCAGGGCAGTGCTACCCTGGCTGGAAATCACCAGATCCTGATGGCGCTTGCTCAGATAAGAGATCGCTTCATCACGCGCATTGCTATCACGGAAAGTGATGCTCAGACCGTAGTTGTCTTCTTTGCGAACGGTAGTATAAGGAATGCCTTTTTCACGCAGGTCACTGCGCAGGCTATCGATATTTTGCTCCTGGAGTTTGCCCAGCGCAGTGTCCATATCCACTTCCATCAGGAAGTGCACACCACCACGCAGGTCAAGACCGAGCTTCATTGGCTCTGCGTTAATCGCAGCCAGCCAGCGCGGTGTTGCCGGAGCAAGGTTAAGCGCCACGACGTATTTGTCACCCAGCACGTTTACCAGCGCTTCACGCGCACGCAGCTGGATGTCGGTGGTGTCGAAGCGCGCAAGAATAGCGCCCTCTTCCAGTGCCACAGACTTAGCGGTAATTTTTTCTTCTTGTAACGTTTTCTGGACCTGGATCAGCGTTTGCTCACTGGCGGCGACGCCGCGCACGCCAGTGATTTGAACGGCCGGATCCTCACCATACAGGTTGGGAAGCGCATACAGCAGACCGACGACAATAACGACGATCAGCATGACATACTTCCACAAAGGATAACGGTTTAACACGGCAGTTCCCTTTGGGAAAACGAAATATTACAGCGCCTTCATGGTGCCTTTCGGCAGAACGGCAGCTACGAAGTCACGTTTGATAACCACTTCAGTGGTGTCGTTCAGTGCGATAGCAATGTAGCCAGTTTCCGCTACTTTGGTCACACGACCCACCAGGCCACCGTTCGTCAGTACTTCATCGCCTTTCGCGATGGAGCTCATCAGGTTTTTATGCTCTTTGGTACGTTTTTGCTGTGGACGCAGGATCATGAAATAGAAGATCAGGCCGAAAACCACCAGCATCAGAATCAGAGACATCGGGCTGCCCTGCGACGGAGCCCCGGTTGCTGCTACCGCATCAGAAATAAAAAAGCTCATTCAAATTCCCTCATTATTAAAATTAATCAACGTTCAAAGGTGGAACGGTACGCCCCTGGCGTTGGTAGAAATCGGTCACGAAGCTCTCTAATTTACCCTCTTCAATAGCCTTGCGTAAACCAGCCATTAAGCGCTGATAGTAGCGAAGATTATGAATGGTATTGAGGCGCGCGCCCAATATTTCGTTGCAACGGTCAAGATGATGCAAGTATGCACGCGAATAATTGCGACAGGTGTAGCAATCACACTCGGCATCAAGCGTGCTGGTATCGCTCTTATGTTTAGCATTACGGATTTTCACCACACCGTCGGTCACAAAGAGATGACCGTTACGGGCGTTACGCGTTGGCATAACGCAGTCAAACATATCGATACCGCGACGAACGCCTTCAACCAGGTCCTCTGGTTTGCCAACGCCCATCAGGTAACGCGGTTTGTCAGCAGGGATCTGCGGGCAAACGTGCTCCAGGATACGGTGCATGTCTTCTTTCGGTTCACCTACCGCCAGGCCGCCGACAGCGTAGCCATCAAAGCCAATCTCCACCAGACCTTTGACGGAGATATCACGTAAATCTTCGTAAACGCTGCCCTGAATGATGCCAAACAACGCATTTTTGTTGCCAAGGCCATCGAAACGGTCGCGGCTACGTTTAGCCCAGCGCAGAGACATTTCCATCGAGCGCTTGGCGTAGTCCCAATCCGCCGGGTACGGCGTACATTCATCGAAAATCATCACGATATCGGAACCGAGATCGTACTGAATTTCCATCGATTTTTCTGGATCGAGGAAGATCGGGTCGCCGTTGATAGGGTTGCGGAAGTGCACGCCCTGCTCGGTGATTTTACGGATATCGCCCAGGCTGAAGACCTGGAAGCCGCCGGAATCGGTCAGGATTGGTCCTTTCCACTGCATGAAATCGTGCAGGTCACCGTGCAGCTTCATGATTTCCTGGCCCGGACGCAGCCACAAGTGGAAGGTGTTGCCAAGAATGATTTGCGCGCCGGTCGCTTCTACTTCTTCCGGCGTCATGCCCTTAACGGTGCCGTAGGTACCCACCGGCATAAAGGCAGGCGTTTCAACTACGCCACGATCAAAAACCAGGCGGCCGCGGCGGGCGCGACCGTCTGTGGTATCCAGTTCAAATTTCATCTTTACTCCTGCGTCAGAAAAACAGTCCGACGTTAAATTCTCATGCCGGGAACTTACTCCCCGACACGCTCAAAAATAGCCTGCGGATTGTACGTGATAAACATGGCATCACCGTAACTAAAAAAGCGATATTTTTGTTCTACAGCAGCCTTATAGGCGTTCATGGTGTGCTGATAACCGGCAAAAGCGGACACCAGCATAATCAGCGTCGATTCTGGCAAGTGGAAGTTGGTCACCAGTGCATCAATCACCTGGTATTGGTAGCCTGGGAAAATAAAGATTTGCGTGTCGCCGAAGAACGGCGCAATCAGCTCATCTTTTGCCGCCTGCGCTGCGCTTTCCAGCGAGCGAACGGAGGTGGTGCCAACGGCAATCACGCGGTTGCCGCGCGCTTTCGCCGCCAGTACCGCATCAACCACGTCCTGCGGCACTTCCGCGTATTCGGAGTGCATGATGTGGTCTTCAATGCTGTCGACGCGCACCGGCTGGAAAGTACCCGCGCCCACGTGCAGGGTGACAAACGCCATCTCGATGCCCTTTTCACGAAGCTTCGCCAGCAGCGGTTCGTCGAAGTGCAGGCCCGCGGTCGGTGCCGCAACGGCACCTGGTTTTTCGCTATAAACGGTCTGATACAGCTCGCGGTCAGCGTCTTCGTCCGGACGGTCGATGTACGGCGGCAGCGGCATGTGGCCGATAGCGTTCAGAATATCCAGCACGCTGCGCTCGTCGTCGAACTCGACTTCAAACAGCGCATCATGACGCGCAACCATCGTTGCCTTAATGCTTTCATCATCGCCCAGCAGCAGTTCCGCACCCGGCTTCGGCGCCTTAGAGGCGCGAATATGTGCCAGAATACGTTTATCATCCAGCATACGCTCGACCAGTACTTCAATCTTGCCGCCGCTGGCTTTACGGCCAAACAGGCGCGCCGGGATCACGCGGGTATTGTTAAAGACCAGCAGATCGCCAGGGTTGAGCTTGTCGAGCAAATCGGTGAAAGTACCGTGCGTCAGCGCGCCCGTCGGCCCGTCCAGAGAGAGCAAGCGACAGCTGCTACGCTCAGCTTGTGGATAGTGGGCAATCAGGGATTCGGGTAGTTCAAAGGAGAAATCGGCAACGCGCATGACTGTGACTCTGGGCTTAATAATGAGGCGGGTAGTCTAGTGCCGGGGAGACATCCCTGCAACCCTTACCCCTCCGGATAAACGTTTAACAATGAATTTTCTCGCTCACCTGCATCTCGCGCACCTGGCCAATAGCTCGCTATCGGGAAACCTGCTGGCAGATTTTGTTCGCGGTAACCCGCAGCAGGATTACCCGGCCGACATCGTTGACGGCATCTATATGCATCGCCGCATTGACGTGATGACCGATAATTTGCCGCAGGTAAAAGAAGCGCGCGAATGGTTCCGTCCCGAAACGCGCCGCGTCGCACCGATTACCCTCGACGTCATGTGGGACCATTTCCTTTCGCGCCACTGGGCACAAATCTCGCCGGAGATAGCCCTGCCCGAGTTTACCCGCTACGCCCGTGCCGAAGTCACCACGATCCTTCCGGACGCGCCAGAACGCTTTCTGACGCTGAACGAACATCTGTGGTCTGAACGCTGGCTGGAGCGCTACGGTGAGATGGACTTTATCCAGCGGGTGCTGAACGGGATGGCCAGCCGTCGCCCGAAGCTCGATGCGCTGCGCGATTCATGGCATGACCTCGACGCGCACTATGATGCGCTGGAAACGCGTTTCTGGCAGTTCTATCCGCAGATGATGGCACAGGCGAAAAACAAAGCGCTGTAGGGCTTGCATCGGGCCACGGAACGGCTATGCTTATTCCTTTGGTAAAATAATAATTGATAGGTGAATCCTATCTTATTAATCGTCATAGTCTTTTTGTGTTCCCCGCTTACCCTCCCTATACTGGCCCGCGTTGCGTTCCATTAACCTTATAAATTCAAAGGAGAACCCCATGGTTCTGGTTACTCGTCAAGCGCCTGACTTCACCGCAGCAGCGGTACTGGGCAACGGTGAAATCGTTGAGAAATTCAATTTCAAACAGCACACCCAGGGTAAAGCCACCGTTCTGTTCTTCTGGCCGATGGACTTCACCTTCGTCTGCCCGTCCGAGCTGATTGCCTTCGACAAACGTTACGAAGAGTTCCAGAAGCGCGGCGTTGAAGTGGTTGGCGTCTCTTTTGACTCCGAATTCGTTCACAACGCATGGCGTAACACCCCTGTCGACAAAGGCGGCATCGGTGCAGTGAAATACGCAATGGTTGCCGACGTTAAACGCGAAATTCAGAAAGCTTACGGCATCGAACATCCAGACGAAGGCGTTGCGCTGCGCGGCTCCTTCCTGATCGACGCTAACGGCGTGGTTCGCCACCAGGTGGTTAACGACCTGCCGCTGGGCCGTAACATCGACGAAATGCTGCGTATGGTAGATGCGCTGCAGTTCCACGAGCAGCACGGCGAAGTGTGCCCGGCGCAGTGGGAAAAAGGGAAAGAAGGCATGAACGCGTCTCCAGATGGCGTTGCTAAGTACCTGAGCGAGAACGTTTCTAGCCTGTAATCGGCTGACGTTTCGTCAAAAAAAGGCTCGCATTGCGAGCCTTTTTGTTTTGCTGGAGTCCGTGATACACGACGTTATGATGGCTGCTGCACATACACTGCCCGCTTCGGGGCAAAGAAAATCATGATAATCACGCTCACCAGCAGCACCGCCGCAATGCTGTAAAGCCCCGCATTACTGCTCCCGGTCATATCCCGCGTCACGCCCATAACCCACGGCGCAAAGAAGCCGGACGACGTGGAGATCATGCTGATCATCGCAATCCCCGCCGGCGCTTTCACCGGATCGAGATAGGTCGATGGGAAGGTCCAGGAGATCCCCGATGCCCCGCTAAAGCCAAACCCGGCAACCCCCAGCAGCACCAGTTTCAGGTACATCGGCACCTCCAGATAACCCACCGCAATCAGGCTCACGGCAGCAAGCGTCGCACCAAAGACAAAGTGCCAGCGGCGTTCACGGCGGATATCGGAGCTGCGGCAAATCGTGAGTTCCCCCAGAATCGCCATGGCGAACGGGATCGCCCCCAGCAGCGCGATAACCGCGATATTGCCAACCCCCATCTCCTTAATCATCGTCGGTAGCCAGAAGTTAAACGCATAGGCGCCGCAGTTGGTGGCAAAAATAAAGGCAATCAGCAGGAACACTTTCGGATCAGCCAGCGCCCCCAGCATCGCTTTTTTACCGTGCGTGCCATAACCCGCCGTGATGCCCTGCTTTTCCCGGTCTTTCTGCATCATCTGCTGGTGCAGCGCCTTTTCCTGCGGGCTTAACCATGTTGCCTCGTCCGGCTTGTCGGCGAGATTAAAATAGATAACCCCCGCGATAAAAAAGACCGGCAGCGCGTCCAGCAGGAACATCCACTGCCAGCCCTCCAGCCCGTGCCAACCGTGCATATATTGCAAAATAACCCCGGAAACCGGGCCGCCAATCATTGGCGCGGTCAGCGTGGCGACCAGGAAGATGGCGGTGATGCGCCCGCGAATATGGCTCGGGAACCAGTAGGTAAAGTAGAGGATCACCCCCGGTACAAACCCAGCTTCAAAAATACCCAGCAAGATTCGCAGCGCATAAAGCTGGTTGATAGTCTGCACAAACATCGTGCAGGCGGAAAGCGTGCCCCACAGCAGCATGATGCGGGTCAGCGTTTTACGTGCGCCGATTTTATCCATCAGCATATTGCTGGGAATTTCGCATAGCGCATAGCCGATAAAAAAGATCCCCGCCGCAATTGCATACTGCGTATCGGTAAAGCCAATAGCGCTCTGCATCTGCAGCTTGGCATAGCCAATATTGACGCGGTCAAGGAAGGAGAAAAAGTAGGCGATAAACAGTACCGGCATGATTTTCCACACCACCTTCTTTAATAACCGCTGCTCTTCTTCACTGCCGGTCAGGCTGTTTAATATTGGTTTATCGGCATAAACGTGACTCATCTGGCATCCCCATTGGCACGTAAAAACGGTAGCCAGCGCGGTATTGCGCTGGCCTTGCTTATTTCTGATATATACAAATCTATTGATTATTATCTAATCATTAAGATGTTAATGACATTAGAAGAGGCAGGCGCAAAGATCCAGATGGATCACGCCAATAAAGATCACAAATTTGAAATATATTGATAACAATAAGGCGGGAGTCACAAGAAAAGGCGGTCAGTGAACCTGACCACCTGAGAGCGGGTTAGAACGAGAAGCAGGAACAGCCAAGCGCACCCCAGAAGGCGCGATCGTCAGATACCGGAATACCAGACTGACGCGCAATGTCGTGCTGATGCCCGTGTACGCCGCAGCTGCCGCAGCACTGGTGCATCTGAACCACCGCACCGATATGCTCAGAACCCGGAGGCGCGGAGCGATAGTGGCCCGGCACTTTCACCACTGGCGACCAATCCGGCACCACCGGAATCGACGGCGGGGCGATCGGTGTGAAGTGCCCGGCGGCGTAGACCACGCGGCCATCGACAATCGTCATCACCGACTCAATGCCTTTGATCTCTTCTTCCGGCACGTTGAAATAGTCCTTCGACAACGCCACCAAATCCGCCAGTTGTCCGGCGGCAATACGTCCCTTTTTCCCCTGCTCGCTGGAGAACCAAGCGCTGCCTGCCGTCCACAGTTCCAGCGCCACATCGCGCGGCAGACGGTTTTCATCGTCATACATCGCCATACCGCCGACGGTACGCCCGGAAACCAGCCAGTACAGTGCCGTCCACGGGTTGTAGCTTGCCACGCGGGTGGCGTCCGTACCCAGACCAACAGGAACGCCCACCTCCAGCATTTTCGCCACCGGCGGCGTGTGTTTCACCGCGTCTTTGCCGTAGCGATCGACAAAGTATTCCCCCTGGAAGGCCATACGGTGCTGCACCGCAATCCCACCGCCCAGCGCCTTCACGCGCTCAATATTGCGCTCGGTGATGGTCTCTGCGTGGTCAAAGAACCAGTGCAGACCGTTGAACGGAATATCACGGTTAACCTTCTCGAACACGTCCAGCATGCGGCTGATCGATTCATCGTAAGTGGCGTGCAGGCGGAACGGCCAGCGATGCTCGACCAGGTGACGGACGACGCGTTCAAGTTCATCTTCCATCCCCGGCGGCAGATCCGGACGCGGCTGCAGGAAATCTTCAAAGTCGGCCGCCGAGAAGACCAGCATCTCGCCCGCGCCGTTGGCACGGTAGAAGTCGGTGCCCTGCCCCGGTTTCAGCATATCCGTCCAGCGTTCGAAATCCTCGACCTCCTGCTTCGGACGCTGGGTAAACAGGTTATAGGCGATGCGGATAGTCATCTGCTTATTGGCGTGCAGCTGCTCAATAATTTCGTAATCTTCCGGGTAGTTCTGGAAGCCGCCGCCCGCATCAATGGCGCTGGTCAGCCCCAGTCGGTTCAGTTCGCGCATAAACTGACGGGTGGAGTTGACCTGCATCTCCAGCGGCAGCTTCGGCCCCTTCGCCAGCGTCGCATAGAGGATCATGGCGTTAGGTTTGGCAATCAGCATCCCGGTCGGGTTGCCGTTGTTGTCGCGAACAATCTCGCCGCCCGCAGGGGCTGGCGTATCTTTGGTGTAGCCCACCGCCTTCAGCGCGGCGCGGTTGAGCAGCGCGCGATCGTAGAGGTGCAGCACAAATACCGGCGTATCTGGCGCGGCGTCGTTAAGCTCCTGCAGCGTTGGCATCCGGCGTTCGGCAAACTGGAACTCACTCCAGCCGCCCACCACGCGCACCCACTGCGGCGACGGCGTACGGTCGGCCTGCTCTTTGAGCATGCGTAGTGCATCCGCCAGCGACGGTACGCCTTCCCAGCGCAGCTCCAGGTTGTAGTTCAGCCCGCCGCGAATCAGGTGCAGGTGCGAGTCGTTAAGGCCGGGGATCACCGTGTGACCGTGAAGGTCGACAATCTGCGTGCCTTCGCCCGCCCAGGACATCATCTGCGCGTCGCTGCCGACGGCCAGAATTTTGCCGTCGGCAATGGCCACCGCGTCCACGAGCGGCTGTTGCGGGTCAAGCGTGTGAATCTGCCCCTGGGTTAAAATCAGGGTAGCGGTTTGTGACATAGCGTTCTCCTCGCGTCGGTTCAGGCTTTTTTCAGCCAACCGGCAAACAGGCGGGTCACGATGGGCATCCAGAACCAGACCACCAGCGCGACCACACAGGCATCATTGATAAAATGCAGCGACAGGGTTCCCTTTAACGACGGCAGCAGCATGCCGGTAATCGCGGGCACCAGATTGGTACTGGGGAAAATCACCAGCAGCGTTATCAGAAACTGTTTCCAGCGCTTCGGCTGGCGAACATTGGCGGCGGGCGGGGTAAACCAGAAGGCGGCTTCGGTGCGCACTTCTGTACGGTCGCCCTCACCCAGCACCGGGGCAATCTCCTCAACCAGCTTGCGCCGCACGTCAGACTGGGTCCAGCCATAAAGGTGTTCGATGGTGTCGAAGCGGATGATGATATTCCAGGCCGTTTGCCCATCGACCGGGCGAATAACGTTGGCCCCCAGATGGCCCGGATAGTTAGCGGCGATAGGCATAATCTCGCCCAGCCAGGCTTCATACTGCGCAACGTGTTCGGGGCGAATAGCGTGGGTAATGACCAGCGTGACATGCTTTTGCGTCATGACGATAGGTTCCTTGCGCTTGCAAACCGGCGGGGTCATCGCCCCACCGGATCTCAGGCCTTAAGCTTTGCGCTCAGGCGCGCCATGCACCATGGTGTAGGCGTAATCCACGCCCATCCCATAGGCGCCGCTGTGTTCACGCACCAGATCCATCACCGCGTCATAGGTCTCTTTGCGTGACCAGTCGCGCTGGTACTCCAGCAGCACCTGCTGCCAGGTCACCGGCACCGCACCGGCCTGTACCATGCGGTCGATAGAACGTTCGTGGGCATCCACGGAGGTGCCACCAGAGGTATCGGTCACCACGTAAACCTCATAGCCCGCTTCCAGCGCCATCAGCGCCGGGAAGGTCAGGCAGACTTCGGTCCACAACGCGGAGATAATCAATTTTTTACGCCCGGTCGCTTCCACCGCTTTCACAAAAGCGGCGTCTTCCCAGGAGTTCATTGAGGTGCGTTCAATAGGCTTAACGTCAGGATGAACGGCGAGTAATTCTGGCCAGATATAACCGCTAAAACTTTTCGTTTCGACGGAGGTATAAATGACCGGAACATTAAATATTTTCCCGGCTTTCGCTAACGCTACGGTATTATTTTTTAATGTCTGGCGATCAATATTCGCCACGCCAAATGACATTTGTGGCTGATGGTCAATAAAAATAAGCGCAGAGTTATTAGGGTCAATCAGTTCCCGGATAGACATAACAAACCTTCTTAATCAATAAGTTAAAAGGCAACGGTCTTAAACTGCCGTCAGCAGCAGGATCCTGAATCAGAAAGCTTGTTGAGTATAGCGGGAAATTTCTAACGAGTTATTAAAGAAAACTTACCATCTTGTGACGGTAATAAATCAGCATCAAAAAAATGCGATGCTTATATCTAATTTATTCACTGGCATTGTTTTTCACTATTCGTTACAACGTAGTGGTTTAATTTTCAGGATATTTTCCCATTATGCGAATCAATCTGGACGTACTGCTTATTCTTGATGCTCTTGAGAAACACGGGACCTTTGCCGCCGCCGCCGATTCGCTGTTTAAAACGCCCGCCGCGCTTAGCTATATGATTCAAAAGCTGGAAAGCGACCTGGACATTACGCTGCTTGACCGCTCCGGGCATCGGGCAAAATTTACCGATACCGGGCGTATGATGCTGGAAAAGGGCCGTCTGCTGCTCAATGCGGCAAAAGATCTGGAAAAACAGGCGATACAGCTAACCTCTGGCTGGGAAAAAGAGCTGGCGATTGCGCTGGACGACTCGTTTCCCTTTGCCGCGCTATTGCCGACGATCGACGCATTTTATGCACTGAATAAACAGACGCGCCTCAACTTTACCCACCACACGCTGGCGGGTTCCTGGGAAGAACTGACCCATAACGGCGCGGATATTATCCTCGGCGCAATTAACGAACCGCCCACCTCGGCTGCCTGGTCATATCGTATGCTCGGCACGCTGGATAACGTGTTTGTCGTCGCCCCAAATCACCCTCTGGCGACCGCCTCAGAGGGCTTAACCAACGAGCTGCTCTGTTTACATCGCGCGGTGGTGATAAGCGATAGCGCGCGGGTATGCCACCCCTTGCAGACCAACCTGATGGATGAACAGCCGCAGATTCGCGTCGACGATTTTCACAGCAAGGTGACGCTGCTTCGTGCCGGTATGGGCTGCGGGTTCCTCCCCCGCCATATTGCCAGTCCGTGGCTGGCAGCAGGAGAACTGGTGGAGAAAACGGTAAACTCGTTTCGCCAGAAAGATGTCGCCTATATCGCCTGGCGCAACGGCAGCGACGGGCTCGCTCAGCGCTGGTGGCGTGAAACCCTGCTCGCCAGCGCTGAGATTCGCCGTCTCTATCAGTGACCGGTCCACACCGACGCGGAGACAGCCGGTAGTGCCAGGTCCATGCCCTCAAGCTGCGCATCGCCCTCCCGGCGCTGCCAGCGGGCCACGTGCAGCAACGGAGAGTCTGCTAACGTGATGTCGCAGGCTTCACCGCGATTAATGGCGACCAGCACGCGCTCCGCGCCAAGTACGCGCAGGAACACCACCACATCTCCCACCGCATAGAGCACCTGGCAGGCGCCAAGGCGCAGCGCAGGCGTGGCTTTACGCAGCGCCGCCAGACGCTGGTAGAGCGCTAGCAGGTTTTTATCCTGTTTATTTTCATCCCACGGGAATGGCTTACGGCAGAACGGGTCGTTATCGCCATCCAGTCCGACTTCATCACCGTAGTAAATACAAGGCACGCCGGGCCAGCTAAACAGCCAGACCACCGCCAGCGGCAGACGCGCCACATCACGGCCGAGCAGCGATTTAAAGCGTGCCGTATCGTGGCTATCAAGCTGGTTAAACATGCGCAGCTGCTGCTGATGCGACAGCCCGGCACGGTAATCCTCCATCCACGCGATGCAGGTCTGTGCATCAATTTTCTGCGGGTCGTAGGAGATATCGGTATTGGCGAGGAAACCCCACAGCGGGAAGGTAAATCCGCGGTAGTTCATCGCCGCATCTTCCGCATCCTGCTGTAGCCACTGGCGCGCATCACCAAAGTGTTCGCCGAGCACATAGGCATCCGGCCGCGCGGCTTTCGCCGCCTGGGTTATCGCCGCCACGTGTTTCAGGTTGTTCTTCGCGCCGCCCGCTTCGCCAAGCATGTGCACCACGTCCAGCC
This sequence comes from Kluyvera sichuanensis, assembly GCF_040930405.1. Taxonomy (NCBI): domain Bacteria; kingdom Pseudomonadati; phylum Pseudomonadota; class Gammaproteobacteria; order Enterobacterales; family Enterobacteriaceae; genus Kluyvera; species Kluyvera sichuanensis. The sequence continues at coordinate 4,870,684 of NZ_CP162271.1, read as the reverse complement.
GCCAGCCGTCCATATTCCACGGCGCTTTCAGCCAGTGACGAACGATGCTGTCTTCACCGCCGTAGATTTCGTCAATCAGCGCCTGAGACTGGTAATCGAGCTTCGGCAAGCTGGCGTAGCCCAGCCAGTCGAGCGCTTTCCCCTCCGGTGAAAAGCTGTAGTGGTCGCGCCACGGTGAGTCCGGATGATGACAGGCTCCGCTCGCTGTGCGGTTGTGGCGGTCAAACCAGGCATGAGTGTCGCCGCTGTGGTTAAACACCCCGTCAAGGACAAGCCGCATCCCCTCACGCTGAGTGTGATGGCGCAGGCGCAGCAGCGCATCGTTTCCGCCAAACTGCGGGTCCACTTCACGATAATCTTCGGTGTCGTACTTATGCACGCTGGGTGCGGTAAATACCGGGTTCAGATACAGCGCGGTCACCCCAAGCGCTTTCAGGTACGGTAATTTTTCACTGATACCGTCGAGGTCACCGCCGTAAAAGGTCGAGCCGCCCGCTTCGGCGGTAAGTGGTTCATCCCAGTCGCGCAGAATGATGTCGTGACCGGCCGCATGATGGTGGTAGACGTTGTCCTGCCGATCGCTACGAGCCGGGCTACGGGCAAAACGGTCCGGGAAAATCTGATAGAAAACCTGTTCAGTCACCCACTGCGGGCCCGCATCCGGGCTATCAAAGGCGAAAAGCGCCAGCTTGGCTGGCGGAAAGGCGCTAAAGCCTGTTGGCGAAAACCACTGCTGGCGGTCATCCCACAGCAGTTTAAAGGCGTAACGACGGCGCGGTTGGCCTTCATGTAGACCAATTTCCGTGCGCCATTGTACGATATCGTGGCTCGGCGCTTTGCCACTGCGGCGCATCGGCACCGCCATCTCTTCGTTATCGACTTCCGAGCGCATCGTTACCCGCTGCGGCAAGTCATCGCCACGAAGCCACAGCGTGATAATGAGTTTGTCCTGCTGCTGTTTAATAAAGGGAGCAACAGGAAGGTGCCAGGCGTTCAACATCATCTATCCCCTATCCTCAAAGTGAGCCCACCTTGCCATACGACTATTGCACCCTACTCATCTTTTGTACTTTTTTGTAGGGAGGAGGACGGGGGCGGAGGGTAGCAGGCCCTCATGTCCGCGCAGTAAAGCCCTACGGGGCACGAGTCTCCCAGCCTTCAGAGCAAGACAACCTTTGCATAAATATTAGTGATACGCGTTTTTTTGAGGTGTTGTTCAAAGTTTTCAAAAACAATGCCCCAATATTTGTGATGAAGATTCAATTTATTGAATGTAAATACAGAAGGCTAGCCATCTCTCTTCACGTTTATTTTTTTCATCGCTAAAAGACAAAACACAACAATATGATATTAAAGCATTTAATAGACTTGTTTTTTATGAGCCAAATATTTCCAACAACCTCTCAATGTGATTAATGTCACTATTTAAAAATACAGATGTGACCTGCGTTATGATTTTCATCAACATATTTAGTCATGCTTTATCACAGGAATACGCATACATTAAGGATTAGGTAATGAATATTATTTTTAACCCTGAATTGATTGCGCTTAAGCAACCTCTTTCCAGCGCAGAACAGGCTATCGAATTCGCTGGCACATTGCTTATCCGACAAAATATTTGTCGCCCGGAATATGTCGGATCAATGCTCGAGGTCTACCAGGATTTTGGTCCCGCCATCGTTATCGACTACGGTCTGGCAATGCCTCACGCTCGGCCAGAAAAAGGCGCATTACAAACCGGGTTTTCTTTAGTCACCAGCCAGCAACCTATCAACTTTGGCAATGAGGAGTTTGACCCCGTTAACGTCATCATCGCTATCGCCGGCGCGGATGCAAATAACCATATAAGGATGATCCAACTGATTGCTTCACTCATAGAGTCCGACCTTGTGACCTTTCTTCAACAGGAGCATGAAGTTAATTCAGTATTACATTTTATCCAAAAACAAATGGAGTCGTCGTTATGTTAGTTATCAGAACAGTTTGTGGTAACGGTATTGGTAGCTCATTAATGGCTGCGAATAATGTCAAAAAAATATGTGATGAACTAGGCATCAAAGCCGACGTTGCCTCCGTTGATTTCGCTAACGCAGTAGGAGAAAAAGCCGATCTTTACGTTACCATCAAAGAATTGGCAACCCAATTTCCTGCGCACTGTAATGTCGCCATTATTCGCAGTTATGTTCATAAAGCGAAAATAGCTGAAGATATTACTGAGGCACTCACCAACATTGCTGCAACTCACTCTTAATCATTATTGAGGGAACGATCATGCAGGCTATTCTTAGTTTTCTGTCAGAGATATTTAGTCAACCCGCATTTTTGATGGGGATTATCGCATTCGTCGGTTTAGTGGCATTGCGCTCCCCTGGAAATAAATTACTCACCGGTACCCTAAAGCCGATTTTAGGTTATTTAATGTTAAGCGCTGGCGCTGGCGTTATCGTTGCTAACCTGAACCCACTCGGTGGGATTATCGAAGCCGGATTTAATATCCGTGGAGTAATCCCTAACAACGAAGCCATTGTTTCCGTTGCACAGAAAGTGCTGGGCGTGGAAACCATGAGTATCTTGCTACTAGGTTTTATTTTTAACCTGCTTATTGCTCGCTTTACTAAGTACAAATACATCTTTCTTACCGGTCATCACTCTTTCTTCCTGGCCTGTCTATTCTCAGCAGTATTGCAGGCGGCAGAATTCCGTGGCTGGATGTTGGTATTAATCGGCGGATTCCTGCTTGGTTCATGGTCAGCTATTTCTCCAGCAATCGGGCAGCGCTATACCAAGCAGGTGACGGAAGATGGTGGTATTGCCATGGGGCACTTTGGCTCCCTGGGCTATTACATCTCAGCCTGGATTGCCACGAAAACCGGCAACCCGGCAAACTCATTTGCCGACACTGAAATCTCAGAAAAATGGGGCTTTTTACGCGATACCACGGTCACCACCGGGATCGTGATGTTCGTTATCTACTTTGTGTGTAGCGCCGTCGCCGGTACTGAGTATCTGCGTACAATAACGGATCAGAATATGCTGATCTTCTCAATCCTTACCGGCCTGCAGTTTGCGGTTGGTGTCGCCATCGTTTACAACGGCGTGCGACTGATCCTCGGCGATCTGGTTCCTGCCTTCCAGGGAATTAGTCAGAAACTGATACCAAACTCAATCCCCGCCGTGGACTGCGCAGTGTTTTTCACCTTTAGCCCGACTGCCGTTGTCGTTGGCTTTATCAGTTCCTTCATCGGCGGTCTGGTCGGGATGCTTTTCCTGGGGGCATTGGGTATGGCGCTAATTATCCCGGGGATGGTCCCGCACTTCTTCTGCGGTGGGACCTCCGGAGTATTTGCCGACAAGCTTGGCGGTAAGCGCGGTTGCATTATTGCTTCATTTATCGGCGGTATCTTCCTTGCATTCCTCCCGGCGATGCTGCTCCCGGCGTTAGGCAACCTGGGCTTCGAAAACAGTACCTTTGCCGATTTCGATTTTGCGGTCTGGGGAATCATTATCGGTAACGCCTTCACCCAGTTTGGCCAGATAACTATCTATCTGATTTGCCTGATACTGATTGTCGCGCTGCTGGTGCCATTCTGCTTCCGTTCGGTTCGTGTAGTCGGTGACACGCTCAGCTATGAGGAACTCACCGCGAATAAGAAAAATGAGTAAGCATTTTCATTTTTCCCTGCGGGAAGGGACGTCTTCCCGCAGCAGACAAAATAATCAGGAGTTGTTATGGCTATCTTGTCCATTGGGTTTTCATGTTTTGATCAGTTTTTCTTTTTGAATGAATGGCCGCAGGAAAACACCAAAAATTTCTGCCATGACTTCATTGAGAGCGGCGGCGGTCCGGCAGCAAATGCAGCGTGGCTTCTGGGACTATGGGGCGAAGATGTTTATTACATTGGCCACTTGAATCAGGATCTTTACGGCCAGCGTATTATCGATGAGTTTGCTGAGGCGGGCGTTGATACTAGCCAGGTGGTTTTCTCCGATGAAATGATCACGCCGCTGGCGTCAGTTTTGGTGAATCGCTTAACGGGTTCGCGAACAATCATTACGCGTAAAATGCAGAGTCCGCCGACGCTGACCTATGACCAGAAGCTCAAGCTCGACAGTTTAGCTGAGCGCTTAATTGCATCAGAAGAGCCAGTAACGCTTTTAATTGACGGTCATGAAGCAGAAATCAGTGAATATTTAATCAAGAAACTACCTACAGCCAGAGTGGTTATGGATGGTGGTTCATTACGTGCCAGCAATATTAAACTTGCAGCCTGGACAGATTATTTTGTGGTCAGTGAGCATTTTGCTCGTGATTATATGGGATATAAATCACTGAGTTCTGAAGCAGAAATAAAATTGGCGCTCATTGAGTTAAATAAAATTTGCCGTGGCGAAGCATTTATTACTCTTGGGGAAAAAGGCTGTGCATTTTTAAAGAGTGGAATGCTACAAATCGTCCCTTCCTGGCTATGCAATGCTGTAGATACTACCGGTGCTGGCGATGTATTCCATGGAGCCTTTACCTACGGCGTACATTACTCATGGCACATTGATAATATCATTTTATTTGCCAGCCTGACTGCTGCAATTTCTATTGAGAAAAAAGGTGTCCGTGAGTCAATGCCAGACCTTGCCGTTGTCCATCATTCGCTAAAAAGTTACGAAAGAAACTTAACGCAATATTTTGGTGAATAAAGGCATTTCGTAAATATCAAGAGGTGATTATGTTAGTTTCTATGAAGGACATGCTTCAGCATGCCCTACGGGACGGCTATGCCGTAGGGCAGTTCAATATTAATAATCTGGAATGGGTTGGTGCTGTATTACGTACCGGCCAGCAGTTACGCTCACCGGTTATTTTAGGTGTTTCCGGCGGCACGGTTAAACATATGCTGGGATTAAAATGTATTCATGACATCGTGGTTAATGCGATGGATTATTTAGAGATTGATACTCCGGTCGCACTGCATCTGGATCATGGAACCACTCGTGAAGCCTGCGAAGCCGCCATCGAAGCTGGATTCAGCTCTATTATGTTTGATGGTTCACACCTGCCATTTAAGGAGAACCTGGCCATCACCCGTCATCTGGTCGAACTGGCGCACAGCAAAGGTATTTCAGTTGAGGCGGAGTTAGGTACCATTGCTGGCAGCGAAGATGGGATCGTTAACTCTGAGGTTATTTATGCCGATCCGCAGGAGTGTTACACCCTGGTCAGCGAAACCCAGGTTGACTGTCTGGCAGCGGCGCTTGGGTCAACCCATGGTCTCTACAAGGGTAAAGCTAAACTGGGGTTTACGGAGATGAAAGCCATTGCAGAGCGCGTAAAAGTACCGTTGGTACTACACGGTGGCACCGGCATTGCTGACGAGGATATGCGTAAAGCCATTGCCTGTGGCACGGCTAAAATTAACGTCAATACCGAAAATATGTACGCCTGGTGCCAGGAGGTGAAAGCGATATTTGCCGCAGACACTGGCCACGATGTAAACGACCCGCGGAAAGTGATTAATCAGGGGTTGAAGCCGGTACGCCAAATGATTGCACGACGTATCGAGCTCTTTGGTTCGCAAAACCGCTATTAGGAAATAGAGACGCGTGACAAAGGCAGTCGCCCGGCCGAGCGAAGCGACGCCGGGAAAGACCCGGAGTCGGTGCATACGCACCTCGTCCGGGCTACGTGATAGAGCAGATTATTTGCTGCGACGGGTTTTCAATGCCCAGCCGACTAACAGCAGTAGAATCCACGCAAAGCCCACGTACAGCGAAATGCGGGTATCCGGGTGGTAACCAATGAGCGCAATAATAAAGACCAGGAAGACGATACCGACGATGGTCGTCGCCACGCCGCCAGGCACTTTAAACTTCAGCGCTTTGATTTCATCAGCCGACAGACGTCGACGGAAGGCCACCTGCGAGAGCAGGATCATAATCCACACCCACACGGTGGCGAAGGTCGCCAGCGACGCAATCACCAGGAAGACGTTTTCAGGCATGATGTAGTTGAGGTACACCGCAAACAGCAGTGCGATGGTCATCACCATCACCGTCACCCACGGAATACCGCGACGGGAGGTTTTAGCGAACACCTTCGGTGCGCTGCCCTGCTCCGCCATACCGTGCAGCATACGACCCACGCCGAACACATCGGAGTTAATCGCCGACAGTGATGCCGTCAGTACCACAAAGTTAAGGATGCTGGCTGCAAAGGTGATCCCCAGATGCTGGAAGGTCATCACAAATGGGCTGCCGTTGGTGCCGACCTGGTTCCACGGATAGATGGACATAATGACGAACAGGGTACCCACGTAGAACACCAGAATTCGCATTGGCACGGAGTTGATCGCGCGCGGAATAGAGGTCTGCGGGTCTTTCGCTTCACCAGCCGTGATACCGATAATCTCGATACCGCCATAGGCAAACATCACCATCTGCAGCGACATCACCATACCGAGCCAGCCGTTGCTGAAGAAGCCGCCGTTGCTCCACAGGTTATGAATACCCGTTGGCTGCCCGCCGTTGCCGATACCCCAGATAATGATGCCAAAACCGGCCACGATCATGATGATAATGGTAGCGACTTTGAAGAACGAGAACCAGAATTCCAGCTCGCCGAACACCTTCACGCTCATCAGGTTGATGGCGCAGATGATCAGCACCACGCTGAGCACCCATATCCAGTGCGGCACCGCCGGGAACCAGACGCCCATATAGATACCAAAGGCGGTCACGTCAGCAATCGCCACAATCAGGATCTCAAAGCAGTAGGTCCAGCCGGTGATATAGCCCGCCAGCGGCCCCAGGTTGTCCTGCGCATAGCGAGAGAAGGAGCTGGCAGACGGGTTATGCACGGACATTTCGCCCAGTGCACGCATGATGATATACGCGGCAACGCCGCCAATAATATAGGCCAGCAGAACGCTAGGCCCGGCCATCTTAATCGCATCGGCGGAGCCGTAAAACAGCCCCGTACCAATGGCCGATCCGAGAGCCATAAAGCGAATGTGTCGGGTACTTAACCCGCGCTTCAGCTTGTTGTTTTCCATCGTTTCCAGTGCCATGTCATACCCATCATCATCGCGCCGCAACGCGAACAACTTAGGTGAAAGTACCCAAAATAAAAAACCACGGAACATCACGTTCCGTGGTTAAAACACCTTGATGTAAACGCCGGTTAGTGGGCGCTTGATGTCACCTGACGACCTGCTGTACGGTCCCAGATAATCGCCAGAACCGCCATCACAACCGTCGGCATCAGCCATGCAAGGCCTTGCTCGGCCAGCGGTAAACGGGCAGTCCACGCCGGCAGCACATCTGCAAAGGCAGAGGCTTTGATGCCGTCAAGAATACCAAATACCAGGCTGATAAACATCGGTGGTGCAATAACGCGGCCCGAATTATGCCACCAATTGCGGGTAAAACTCAGCACTACGAGTGCGATACATGGCGGATAAATCGCGGTCAGCACCGGAATAGAGATTTGAATCAGGTGGCTCAGCCCCAGATTCGACACCGCCATGGAGAACAGGCCGAGGATAAACACCAGCGTACGGTAGGAGAACGGCAGGTACTGGGCGAAGAACTCAGCACAAGCACAGGTCAGGCCCACCGCGGTCACCAGACAGGCGATGAAGATCAATGCCGCCAGCAGGAAGCTGCCCGCGCCACCGAAGGTGTGCTGTACGTAAGCGTGCAGGATTGCCGCACCGTTCGCGTTCTGATCGACCAGCGTCGCGCTGTCGGAACCCAGACGGAACAGCGCCAGGTACAGCAGCGTCAGGCCGACACCGGCCATCAAGCCAGCCCAGATGGTATAGCGAGTCAGTAGACGCGCTTCGGTCACACCACGGGAACGCGCGGCGTTAACAATAACGATACCAAACACCATCGCGCCCAGCGTATCCATGGTCAGATAGCCGTTCACGAAACCATTTGAGAACGCGGCGGTTTCATAGGCTTCCATCGCGTGGCTAATCGGGCCAGCTGGCCACATCACGGCGGCAACGGACAGAATAATCAGCGCCAGGATTTTCAGCGGCGCGAGGAAGTTACCCACGGTATCCAGCAGTTTGCCCGGATAGAGCGACACCAGAATCACCAGCGCGAAGTAAACCAGGCTGTAGATGAACAGTGGCAGTTCACCGCTGCCGGTCAGCGGCGCGATACCGATTTCAAACGAGACGGTCGCGGTACGCGGGGTCGCAAACAGCGGGCCCACCGCCAGGTAACAGACCGTAGCGAGCAGCACGCCCGCCACTTTACCAATTGGCGTACTCAGGCTATCCACGCCACCGCCCACTTTTGCCAGCGCGACCACGGTCAGCACCGGAAGACCAACGGCGGTAATCAGGAAGCCGATCGCGGCAGTCCAGACGTGAGGACCGGCCTGCAAACCAACCATTGGAGGGAAAATGATGTTGCCTGCGCCAACGAACAACGCGAAGGTCATAAAGCCCAGAGCGATGATGTCACGCGATTTTAATTGATGGGTCATATGTAACTACAGCCTGTGGATGTGGTGTTGTAAAACAAATTTATTGTGTCAGCGCCTGTGGAATGATGCAGAGGAAACTGACAATAAACTCAGCGGGATATGCTCCCTTCGCGGCGTAGAGAAGAATAGTTTTTTGATTTACCGCGCATATACAGTCTGTTTACGACTGCATGGGGGCCAATTTAAACGCTTATAACGTTTTAAAGCAACACGGGATCGCAAAACCAGATGATTATATTGATAGTGAAAAAATAGGCAGACGTATTAACTGGATTTAAGAAAAACATCCGGCTAATCATGCGAACAAAAAATAATCAGACGTTCGTAAATAACGCGGCGTTTACTTGACTGCAAAGCAAACAGACCAGCCGAGGCTGGTCTGTGGAAAGTTAAGCTGACAAGCGCGAAATTACTCGCTATTTCTGGCAATTAAACGTTCCGGCAGCAGGAAGCTGAAACACGAACCTTTGCCGAGCGTGCTGGTAATATCCAGCCGGCTATCGTGATGATTAACCGCATGTTTAACAATTGCCAGCCCCAAACCGCTACCGCCGGTCTGCCGCGAGCGTGCTTTATCAACGCGATAAAAACGTTCGGTCAGTCTTGGCAGGTGCTCAGGCGCAATGCCCGGGCCATTATCCTCTACGCTGAACAACGCCCCATGCGACGCACGCTGCCAGCGTACGGTAATCAACGTGCCTTCCGGCGTATGGTTTACCGCGTTATAGACCAGGTTCGACATCGCGCTTCGCAGTTGTTCTTCGTTACCCAGTGTCTTCAGCGTCTCATCAATCTCAAAATGGAACTGATGCTTATGCTGACTGAGCGTCTGCGCCTCGCGCTCCACCACCTTCAGCATCATTGGCACATCAATCTTTTCGTTCAACGCCAGCGTCGGTGAAGCCTCGATTTTAGAGAGCGTCAGCAGCTGTCGAACCAGCCCTTCCATACGCTGCGTCTGCTCACGCATGGTGTGCAGCGCTTTCTCACGCACGTTCCCTTCCAGCACCTGCTCCTGCATCATCTCCAGGTAGCCCTGCAGTACGGTCAGCGGCGTGCGCAGCTCATGACTGACGTTGGCGAAGAAGTTTCGCCGCGCCCCTTCCAGTTGGTGCATCTGTGTGACATCGCGCGCCACCATCAGCAGCTGACGGTCGGTGTACGGCATCACGCGGATTTCCAGATGGCGACCACTGTTCAGCACCAGATGCAACGGCTTTAAGAAATCGCGCTTTTTGAGGTGTTGGGTAAATTCGGGGTAACGCAGCAGGTTTAAGATGTTCTGCCCGCTATCGTCGGGCCAGCGAAGCCCCAGCAACTGCTGGGCCAGGCCATTACACCAGAAAATGGCCCCCTCTTCGGTGGTGAGCACCACCGCATCTGGCAGCGACTCGGCACCGCTACGGAAGCGTTTAATCAGATTACCCAGCTCGCGGCGGCGTTTTTTATTACGCAGCTGCATCTGGTTAAGCCCATAGAGCAAGGGCTCCCAGCTGCCGCGTCCCGGCGGAGGGGTCATACTTCGGTCGACCCAAAGCCACCAGGAGAGTCGCAGTAAATTCCAGAAATGCCAGATGAGCAGCCCGGTCACCGCCGCCAGTAAAAACCACGGCAGATAACCAAAAATCAGTCCCAGTATCGCGGCCGGGAGACAGCATAACAGCAGCTCCAGCACCAGCCTTTTCCATGACAGCCGTTCCAGCACGCGTCACACTCCTGTCAAAAATTAGAAACGGGCAGAGAAACGATAACCCGTGCCGCGAACGGTTTGCACCATGCGGTCATGACCACTGTGTTCCAGCGCCTTACGCAGACGACGAATATGCACGTCGACGGTACGGTCTTCAACATAAACGTTGGTACCCCAAACGTGGTTCAGCAGCTGTTCGCGACTGTACACGCGCTCCGGGTGCGTCATAAAGAAATGCAGCAGCTTAAATTCGGTTGGCCCCATATCCAGCGGGTTTTCACCGGTCATCACGCGGTGAGAGGTCGGGTCAAGGCTCAGCCCCTGCATCTCAATCACCTCTTCCACCGCCATCGGCGAAATACGGCGCATCACCGCTTTAATGCGGGCGACCAGCTCTTTTGGCGAGAAAGGTTTGGTGATGTAATCGTCGGCGCCGGTTTCGAGGCCCCGCACGCGGTCTTCTTCTTCACCACGGGCAGTCAGCATCACCACCGGAATGTCACGCGTCAGCGCTTCACGTTTGATATGCTTAATAAATTGCAGTCCCGAACCGCCCGGTAACATCCAGTCGAGCAGAATAAGGTCGGGCCAGGGTTCATTCAGTTTGCTGATAGCGGTATCGTAATCTTCTGCTTCCACCGGCTGAAAACCGTTTTGCTCCAGAACGAAACAGACCATCTCGCGGATTGGCGCTTCATCTTCAACGACCAGAATACGTCTTGCCATTATTTGCCCTGTTTTTAGACATCAGTATTATATACGGCGTCATTATGCGTCAGATTTATGACAGATTTATGAAAAACATGACCGTTAGATGATCGCGGTTTACCGTTTATGACACTCTCAAAACGCGCTCATCGACCTCAACGTAGGCTGATGTTTATAATCAACTTTACGCCACTTCTCACGGAACCGCTATGCGCATCATCCACACTTCGGACTGGCACCTTGGCCAGAACTTCTACAGCAAAAGCCGCGCGGCTGAACATGACGCGTTCCTGAACTGGCTGCTCACCACCGCCGAACATGAGCAGGTGGATGCTATTATTGTCGCGGGCGATATCTTCGATACCGGCTCCCCGCCAAGCTATGCGCGCGAACTGTACAACCGATTTGTGGTCAATTTGCAGCAGACCGGCTGCCATCTGGTGGTGCTGGCGGGCAACCATGACTCCGTGGCAACGCTGAATGAATCCCGCGATATTCTCTCATTTCTGAATACCACGGTGATTGCCAGTGCCGGTCATGAGCCCTTTATTCTGAATCGCCGCGACGGCACGCCCGGCGCGGTGTTCTGCCCGGTGCCGTTCCTGCGCCCGCGTGACATTATTACCAGCCAGGCGGGGCTCTCCGGCGGCGAAAAAGTCCAGCAGGTGCTGGCGAGCATTACCGACTATTACCAGCAGCAATACCAGCAGGCTTGTGAACTGCGCGGCGATGCCACGCTGCCGATTATTGCCAGCGGCCATCTGACTACCGTCGGGGCCAGCAAAAGTGATGCGGTGCGCGACATTTATATTGGCACACTGGACGCATTTCCGGCGCAAAACTTCCCGCCTGCCGACTATATCGCGCTGGGCCACATCCACCGGGCGCAGAAAATCGGTGGCAGCGAGCATATTCGCTACAGCGGTTCGCCTATCGCCCTCAGCTTTGATGAAACCGGCAAAGCCAAAAGCGTCAATCTGGTGAGCTTCACCGACGGCAAGCTTGCCGACGTCACGCCGCTTACCGTGCCCGTGACTCAGCCGCTGGCGGTAATCAAAGGCGATTTTGACGCTATCAGCGCCCAGCTAGCCGAATGGCGCGATGCCGCCGCAGAGCCGAGCACCTGGGTGGATATTGAAATCACCAGCGACGAATACCTGCATGATATTCAACGTAAAATTCAGGCCATCACCGATGACCTGCCGGTCGACGTGCTGCTGGTGCGCCGCAGTCGTGAACAACGCCAGCGCATTCTGGCAAGCCTTGAGCGCGAAACCTTGAGCGAATTGAGCGTCGAAGAGGTGTTTCAGCGTCGTCTGGCGCTGGAAACGCTGGAGGAGCCGCAGCAACAGCGCCTGCACGCGCTGTTTAATGACACCCTCCAGAGTCTTGGTGAGGAGGAACAGCCATGAAAATTCTCAGCCTGCGCCTGAAAAACCTTAACTCGCTCAAGGGCGAGTGGAAAATCGACTTCACCCAGGAGCCGTTTGCCAGTAACGGTCTGTTTGCTATTACCGGCCCAACCGGCGCGGGGAAAACCACGCTGCTGGATGCCATCTGCCTGGCGCTGTACCACAAGACGCCGCGCTTAAGTAACGTCTCCCAGTCGCAAAATGACCTGATGACCCGCGACACTGCCGAGTGCCTGGCGGAAGTCGAGTTCGAGGTTCAGGGCGTGGCCTATCGCGCCTTCTGGAGCCAGAACCGCGCCCGTAACCAACCGGACGGCAACCTACAGGCGCCGCGCGTCGAGTTGGCGCGCTGCGACGACGGGCAAATTCTGGCGGACAAAATTAAAGACAAACTGGAGATGACCGCCTCGCTGACCGGCCTCGACTACGGTCGTTTTACCCGCTCGATGATGCTCTCTCAGGGCCAGTTTGCCGCCTTCCTCAACGCCGAGCCAAAAGAACGTGCTGAGTTACTCGAAGAGCTGACCGGCACTGAAATTTATGGTCAGATCTCCGCACAGGTCTTTGAAAAACATAAGCAGGCACGTGGCGAACTGGAGAAGCTTCAGGCGCAGGCCAGCGGCGTAGTCCTGCTGAGCGAAGAGCAGCAGCAGACCCTGACACAGAGTTTGCAGGCGCTTACTTCTGACGAGCAGCAGTGGCAACAACAGCAGACCGTCGCCGCACTGCATCAGCAGTGGCTCACCCGTCAGCAGGAGCTGGAACAGGACGGGAAAACCCACCAGCAGTCGCTTAATACTGCCCACCAGGCGTTGGAAGAAGCGCAGCCACAGCTTGCTGCGCTCAACCGGGCGCAGCCTGCGGAAGCGTTACGCCCGCGCTGGACGCAGCTACAGGAACAGGCCGCCACGGTGGCGAAAACCCACCAGTTAGTAGAGCAAGTAAATACTCGCTTACATGACTCCCGCCGCCTTCGCGACCGTATCCGAGTGAGCGCTGAGCAGCAGGCCACCACGCTCCAGCAGACCCAAAGCCAGCTTCAGCAGTGGCTGCAGGAAAACGAACACATCCAGCAGTGGCTGGGGGAACTGACCGGCTGGCGTAGCGCCTTCAGTCAACAGGCCCGTGAACGCGTTCAGCTAGAGACCGCCACACAGCGTCTGGCTGAGCTGGAAAAACAGCTCGCCCAATTGCCGCCTTCGGCGTTGACGCTGACTCAGGAAGAAGTGGCCGGGCAAATTGCCCAGCACGCGGCCAGCCGCCCGCTGCGCCAGCAGCTAAGCGCACTGCATTCGCAGTTCATCCCGCTGCAAACGCGCCGCCAGCAGCTTTTACACGCACAGCAGCAGCGCCAGCAACAGCTGGAGACGCTGACCGCCGGGCTCACCCAACTCCGTCAGGTCTATAAAGAGAAAAAGCAGCAGCGCGATGACGTCAATGCCATCTGCGAGCTGGAGGCAACGATCGTACGCCTCGAGGCTGAGCGCGCGCGTTTGCAGCCAGGCGCGCCTTGCCCGTTGTGCGGCTCAACCAGCCACCCGGCGCTGGCGGAGTACCAGGCGTTAACCCTGGATGCCAACAAAGCCCGCCGCGATGCGCTGGAAAAAGAGGTTGCCCGACTCGCTGAAGAAGGCGCCACGCTGCGCGGTCAGCAGGCCGCGCTGGAAAAACAGCAGCAGCTGGAAAATGCCGAGCTGGCGACGCTTTGTGAGCGAGAGCAAGCACTTACATCACAGTGGCAGACGGTCATTCAGGGGTTGGATATCACGCTACAGCCTGCTGACGATATCAACGGCTGGCTGGCAGCGCAGGAAGAGGCCGAACAGCAGCGCTATCACTACAGCCAGCGCCTGACGCTCGACGCGCAAATCCGTGAGCTACGTACCCAGTACACCCAGCAGCAGGATGAACTGGCGCAGCGTACCGCTTTGCTTACCCAGACGCTCGCTGGCTTCGGCCTTGCCCTTCCGCAGCCCGACGAAGCGCACCGCTGGCTGGCTGCCCGTGAAGCGGATACCCAGCGCTGGCAGCAGCAGCAGAAACAGAGTCTGGAGATTCAGCAGCAACTCGTGCTGATCCAACCGCTGCTCGACACCCTTCCTGCGGTGCAAAACCCTGAAGATGCCCACCCGGTGGCGCTCGACGGCTGGCAGCAGGTACACCATGATTGCGTGTCGCTGGAGAGCCAGTGGCACACGCTCCAGCAGCAAGAAGCGCAGGAGAAACAACGTCTGCAACAGGCCGAGCAGGCCTTCGACCAGGCGCTGGCCGAGTCGCACTTTAGCAATCGCCAGGACTTCCTTCGCGCCCTGCTGGACAACGCGGAACGTCTTCGTCTGGAGCAGCTAAAACAGACGCTGGAAACGCAGCATCAGCAGCGCCAGACGTTAGCGGCACAGGCGCAGGAGGCAATACAGCGTCATCTGACTCAGCGTCCGGAAACACTGAGCGAGGCGTTAACGCTGGCAGATGTCCAGACGCAGCTCCAGCACATTTCCCGCCAACTGCGTGAAAACAGCGAACGCCAGGGCGAGCTGCGCCAGCAGTTGAAACAGGATGAAGAGAATCGCCAGCAGCAGCAGTCGTTGTTCCTGGAGATAGAAAAAGCCAGCGCCGCGCTGGAGGACTGGGCACATCTGAATGCGCTGATTGGCTCTAAAGAGGGCGATAAGTTCCGCAAATTTGCCCAGGGGCTGACGCTGGATAATCTGGTGTGGCTCGCCAACGAACAGCTCAGTCGCCTGCACGGTCGCTATCTGCTTCAGCGCAAGGTCAGCGACGCGCTGGAACTGGAAGTGGTCGATACCTGGCAGGCGGACGCGGTGCGCGATACCCGCACCCTCTCCGGCGGCGAAAGCTTCCTCGTCAGCCTTTCGCTGGCGCTGGCGCTCTCCGACCTGGTGAGCCATAAAACGCGCATCGATTCGCTGTTCCTTGATGAAGGCTTCGGCACGCTGGATAGCGAAACGCTGGACACGGCGCTGGACGCGCTGGATACGCTCAACGCCAGCGGTAAAATCATCGGCGTGATTAGCCACGTTGAGGCGATGAAAGAGCGGATTCCGGTACAGATTAAGGTGAAGAAGATTAACGGGTTGGGATATAGCCGGTTGGATAAAATGTTTAGCGTGGAGTGAGGTTTCCCCTCACCCCGGCCCTCTCCCGGAGGGAGAGGGAGAAAAGCGATACCGAACGGTTCCCTCTCCCTTTGGGAGAGGGTTAGGGTGAGGGCAACATCACGCTGGCCACAACCACGCCGCCCCACGTACCCCACTGGAGTCCCCGTGCAGCGCCTTGCGAATCGGTGTTTCACACTCACCGCCGAATACCCACGCTTTCACCAGCTGCGGTACCGTCTGATACAAACGCTCAACGTTGCTCATCCCACCGCCCAGCACAATCACGTCAGGGTCGAGAATATTCACCACGTGCGCCAGCGATTTCGCCAGCCGCTGCTCGTAACGACTCAGCGCCTGCTCGGCCAGCGCGTCGCCTTCGCTCACTAGCTGTATAATCTCACTGCCTTTTAGTGGATTACCGCTCAGGCGGTGATAATCCGTAGCAAAGCCGGTGCCGGAAATAAAGGTTTCAATACAGCCTTGCTTACCGCAATAACACGGGACTTCTGCCCGGAAGCGCAGCTCGTCGTCGTTCATCCACGGCAACGGATTATGTCCCCACTCGCCCGCCGTACCGTTACCGCCGATGTGCGCACGGCCTCCCAACGCCACGCCCGCGCCGCAGCCGGTACCGATGATCACCGCGAACACCGTCTGCGCCCCTGCTGCCGCACCGTCCACCGCTTCAGATACCGCCAGGCAGTTAGCATCGTTCGCCAACCGCACTTCACGATTCAGGCGGCGACTGAGGTCTTTATCAAACGGCTGGCCATTGAGCCAGGTCGAGTTGGCGTTTTTCACCACCCCGGTATAGGGGGAAATTGAGCCAGGAATGCCCATGCCAACCGTGCCCGTTTGCCCGGTTGCCTCTTCGGCGAGAGCAACAAGATGCGCAATGTTCTCAATGGTTTGCTGATAATCACGTGGCGTCGGCAAACGGTGGCGATAAAGCTGCTCACCCTGGTCGCTTAGCGCGATGACTTCGGTTTTCGTTCCACCCAGATCGATACCAATTCGCATTCATAACTCCTGTTTAAAACAATGCAAGGGCGAGGACAATTCGTTATCATTGCCCGCTGATTTAACGACAACACCGTGGAAATTATCATGCTGTGGTTCAAAAATTTAATGGTTTATCGTCTCAGCCGCGACATCTCCCTGCGCGCGGAAGAGATGGAGAAACAGCTCGCTGAGATGACCTTCACCCCATGCGGCAGCCAGGATATGGCAAAAACCGGCTGGGTACCGCCGATGGGCTCACACAGCGATGCGCTGACGCACACAGTAAATGGTCAGATCATCATTTGCGCCCGCAAAGAAGAGAAGATCCTGCCCTCTCCGGTGATTAAACAAGCGCTGGAAGCGAAGATCCAAAAGCTCGAAGCCGATCAAGGCCGCAAGCTCAAGAAAACCGAAAAAGATTCGCTGAAGGATGAAGTCCTGCACTCTCTGCTGCCGCGCGCTTTCAGCCGTTTCAGCCAGACGATGATGTGGATCGACACCGTTAACGATCTGATTATGGTCGACTGCGCCAGCGCCAAAAAGGCGGAAGATACGCTGGCGCTGCTGCGTAAAAGCCTCGGCTCGCTGCCAGTGGTGCCGCTGACGCTGGAAAATCCAATCGAACTGACCCTGACCGAATGGGTGCGTTCCGGATCGGCGGCGCAAAGTTTCCAGATTCTGGATGAAGCCGAGCTGAAAGCGATCCTCGAAGACGGCGGCGTGATCCGCGCGAAGAAACAAGATCTGGTGTGCGATGAGATAGCCTGTCATATCGAAGCCGGTAAGCTGGTGACCAAGCTGGCGCTCGACTGGCAGCAGCGCATTCAATTTGTGATGTGCGATGACGGTTCCATCAAGCGTCTGAAGTTCTGTGACGAACTGCGCGATCAGAACGAAGATATCGACCGAGATGATTATGCTCAGCGTTTCGACGCGGACTTTATTCTGATGACCGGCGAACTGGCTGCAATGATTAAAAGCCTGGTAGAAGGTTTAGGCGGCGAAGCCCAGCGTTAAGTGGGAAATTCCCTTCCTGCCTCAGCAGGAAGGGGATGGATTACAGATAGCGGCACAGATAAGAGGTTGGCTCTGCAACCTGCAGGTTAAACTCGCTGTGGCCCGGCACGTTGAACACTTCCCCTGCGGAATAGACTTTCCATTCGATTTCACCCGGTAACAGCACGTTCAGCGCGCCGCTAATCACCGTCATCTCTTCCGGCTGCGCGGTACCGAAGGTGTATTCGCCTTCCGCCATCACGCCCACGCTGGCACGACCCGTGCTGCTGCTGGTAAAGCCAATGGATTTCACTTTTCCGTCAAAGTATTCGTTGCTCTGAAGCATAAACAGGCCCTTATTATCTCGTCGTCAAAAGACCAATATAGGGTTGCGAACAGAAACCTGTCACGCGAAATCATACGCTTAACACAATAATTCTGCCGCCAGTCTGGCCACCAGCACATTCGACAAGAGAACCGGCACATCCAGCGCCTTTTGTAGCAGGTCACGGTGACGCTGGTGATAACTCAGTGAGTCTAGCACCAGCACATCAGCGCCTTGATCCAGCAGCGAGTTGCCGGCTGAAATCAGGTGCTGGTCGGTATCGCGAAGCGGGTTAGCCAGCGCGTAGTAAGGCAAATTGGACAGCATCCGCCACTTCTCCTGTTGGGCATCGAGAATGGCTTCCACGGGGACCAACACCCCGACCTGATGTCCCTCAACGATAGAGGCGACCAACGGTGGAATAATACGCTGGGGCTCCAGCAGAATCGCATTGCGCGCCACCATACTGCGTAATTTAAACGTATTCAGTAGCAGAATGACGTCGTAGGATTGATTGTCCAGCACCTCAATCACGGCCTGCAGGCTGTGCTCGACTTTCAGGCGGGAAACTTCAGCAAACTGGTTATCATTTAACAGAACCAGCAAACGTTCTTCACCGGGTTCTGGTGCATACTCTTCCATGACTTCCACACGGCTCATTTTGCCTAACAGGCTAATGTGGGTGATTTGATCTTCCCTGATGTGCTCGGTCAATAGCGGCAATACTTCACTCACGGGCACGACCCCTATCGTAAGAATCGCCATCGTTGCACTCATGTTATCTACCTTCTGCTTCTCTTATGCTCGCTTTACACATAGCCACCTGGATGGATGAAAAATACCGCTCAAAAGCGTAGCAGTTCATCCGCCGGGCAGAATGTAAAGATTCCCGTTATTTCCAGTACTCTCCTGATAAATTTTGATTTTAACGTTTCTATAACATTAATGATAAGCCAAAAATGTGACTTACGCGCAATATAGCCACAAATAAAAAATGGTTATATCGGCAGTCAGAGGTAAAACCTGAGGAGGAGAAAACGCAGAATAAAGAGGGAGAGCGGACGTGCCCTGCTAGCTGGCCGTGGCCAGGTGCAGAGCATCAAGAATCAGCGTGACAACACGTTCTGGTGCCGCAGAGGCATCAACAACGTAATGAGCGGTTTCACGGTACAGCGCATCTCGCTGCGCCAGTACTTCCGCCACTTCTTCGCTAATCGGTTTACCGGTCAGCGTCGGGCGCTGGGACTCTTCTGGAAAGGCTTCCAGACGACGCGCCAGAACCGGTACCGGGGCGTTCAAATAGATAACCACACCGTTCTGGCGCATAAATTCGCGGTTAACGGGTGCAAGAATAATACCGCCGCCCGTTGCCACCACCGTGCTCGGTTGGGTGACCGACATCAGCGTCTGGGTCTCGCGTGCGCGAAATCCCGCCCAGCCTTCGAGGTCAACAATCTCCGCCACACTCATGCCGGACTGCTGCTGTAACGCCAGGTCAGTATCAACAAAGTGAAAATGGCAGGCATGGGTAAGCGCTTGACCTATCGTCGTTTTTCCGCAGCCTCGGGCTCCGATAAGAAAAATCGGCTGTGTCATGACCTGGAATTCCCCCTGATGACGCGTAAATGCGGGATGTGTAGATGATGCGCCAATGATATCACCAAACTAGTACACAAGTAAGTGTAAACTTTATATTACATTCTGATATGGCTGGAGACCTATTTTACCGCTACACGCTGCTATAATGCGCAAATTAAGCGTAAAAAAAACATGCCACAAAGCGTGTCGCTAACAGTACATGAAAGTACCTGACTTTGACAAGCCGGACATCGCGGCAAAAGGTAGCACATTTATGTGACAGAAATCACGTCAGCCGCGTTTGACCGCCAGCAGCCATTTATCCAGCTCAGCGGCAAACTGTTGGCGATCGCGTTGGGAGAGCGCCGCAGGCCCGCCGGTCTGAATACCGCTGGAGCGCATGGTGTCCATAAAATCACGCAGGGTTAAGCGCTCTTTGATGGTCGCCTCGCTGTAGCGTTCACCGCGAGGATTCAGCGCCGCGCCGCCCTTTTCTAACACCTCAGCCGCCAGCGGGATATCGGCAGTGATCACCAGATCGCCGGGCTCGCAGAGGCGAACGATTTCGTTATCGGCCACGTCGAACCCTTTTGGCACCACCATTGCGCGGATAAAACGCGACGGCGGCACGCGCAGATACTGGTTAGCGACCAGTACCAGCTCAATCTGCGTGCGGTCTGCGGCGCGAAACAGCACCTCTTTAATCACGTTCGGACAAGCGTCCGCATCAACCCAAATGGTCATCGATACTCCAGAGTGAATATTATCGCAAAGCGTGATTATACAGAGAGCCGGGACGCGTACGTAATAATTGCCAGCTGAATGATAAAAGTAGGTTACCCATCGCCGGGAATCGCCTATAACAGTAAACTACGAAAAAAACAGACAGAGGGAGAGTGAAATGGAGAAGAAGATTGGCTTCATTGGCTGCGGCAACATGGGGAAAGCCATTCTTGGTGGCCTGATTGCCAGCGGCCAGGTACTTCCTGGGCAGATTTGGGTCTACACGCCGTCACCGGATAAAGTGGCCGCGCTGCGCGACGAATTCGGCATTAACGCGGCGCAAAGCCCGCAGGAAGTGGCTCAGGTTGCCGACATCGTCTTTGGTGCCGTGAAGCCGGGCATCATGGTTAAAGTGTTGAGTGATATCGCCTCGAGCCTGAATAAAGACTCACTGGTGGTGTCCATCGCCGCGGGCGTAACCCTGGAGCAGCTGGCGCGCGCGCTGGGCCACGATCGTAAAATCGTACGCGCCATGCCTAATACTCCATCGCTGGTGAATGCCGGGATGACCTCCGTTACCCCGAACGCGCTGGTGACACCGGAAGATATCGCCGATGTGCTGAATATTTTCCGCTGCTTTGGTGCGGCTGAAGAGATCGCTGAAGCGATGATCCACCCGGTGGTAGGCGTCAGCGGCTCGGCGCCAGCCTACGTCTTTATGTTTATCGAAGCGATGGCCGATGCCGCCGTGCTGGGCGGTATGCCACGCGCTCAGGCCTATAAGTTTGCCGCACAGGCGGTCATGGGCTCAGCGAAGATGGTGCTGGAAACCGGTAAGCATCCGGGTGAGCTGAAGGATATGGTCTGCTCCCCTGGCGGCACCACCATTGAAGCCGTGCGCGTGCTGGAAGAGAAAGGCTTCCGCTCTGCGGTCATCGAAGCGATGGCCAAATGCATGGAAAAATCAGAGAAGATGAGTAAATCATAAGTCGCAGGCCCGGCATCGCGCCGGGCCTGATTTTCTTGCCATAAAAAAAGCGCCCACGGCGCCGTTAGTTATTTGTTTTTCAGACAGGTACTCATAAAGGTTTTACGTTCGTCGCCCTTTAAGGTTTTGGTGGCTGCCTGCGCGTTACAGTCCTTCATTTTTTGCTGCTGCGGGGTCAGTTTTTTGCCATCAGCGGCCGCACTTTCCCCCTTCAGACAGCTGCTCATAAAGGTTTTACGCTCATCACCTTTCAGGGTTTTTGACGCGGCTTCATGATTACACGTGCTCATGCGCTGCTGCTGCGGCGTCAGGGTTTTCTCCGGCGCTGCCGCCGTCGTTGCCGCAGACACGGCGCCCGCCGTAAACAGACCACACAGTAGGGTAACCAGTAATGTTGTTTTCATTGCACCATCCTTTTGTGAGTAGAACTCTGTAAGTCTGGTCGCTGGAAGGAATATTACCAACCCGACGACAAAATTTTGCCGTCGGGCGAGTGTCAGGGCTTAAAGCCCCAGCGCCGCTTTCATGGTGTAGTAGAGGTCCGTCTGGTCGGTCAGGCCAACCACGTTCGCCGCGTGCGGGCCGTAGGCCGCAATGCGCAACTGGGTGCCGGTATGCTCCATCGACTCCTCTTCCGAGTTGCCGTAGCTCATTACCATCACCGAACCATCTTTGGTGTTCAGCGCCTGCGTCAGGCCAGGTGCCTTCGTTTCCGGTGGGATAATCTGGCTGGCGTGGGCATGGTCAGCGGTGACGATCACCAGCGTATTGCCGTCTTTTTTGGCAAATTCCAGCGCCTTCTGTACCGCTTCATCCAGATCGACCGTTTCGCCAATCTGGCCACACGGGTTTGCCGCGTGGTCCTGTTTATCAATCGACGCGCCCTCTACCTGCAGGAAGAACCCTTTTTCGCTGGTGCTCAGCAGAGAGATAGCTTTATCGGTCATCTGCGCGAGGGTCGGTACGCTGGCATCGCGTTTCGGGTTTGGGGCGCAGGTCACGACCGGTTTATCGAGATTACCGTGAAAGGAGGCTTTCGGTCCTTCCCAGCGTACCGGCATGTTGCCGTCTGAGAACAGGCCCAGCAGCGGCTTATCCTGGTTTGCCTGGGTAATCGCCGCCAGCGTTGTGGCATTATCAACGAGCTGATAACCCCGCGCCTGCGCCTGTTCACGCAGCGTTTTCCCCTGCCATTCCCCCGCCGTTGCGGTTTCAGCAAAGGTCTTCGCACCGCCGCCCAGCGTCACGTCCGCACGCGCATTCAGCAGCTGTTCGGTGATGGAGCCCTTGCCGCCTTTCTCCAGCGCATTGGTTGGGCATTTTTCGCTGGTCACGCTTGGGCCATAGCATTTACGTGAGGTCACATGCGATACCAGCGCAGCAGGAGTGGCGTCCTGCAGTTCGGCGGTAGAAACGTTCCCTGTTGCCAGGCCAGCTGCTTTTGCCAGCTCGAGAATGGTCTGGTGATCTTTTTCGTGGATGTCCACGCCCAGCGCACCGTTATAGGTTTTCACCCCGGTACTCCAGGCCGTCGCGGACGCCGCAGAATCGGTGACATAATCCGGCTTACCGGTTTTTTTATTCAGCGCGTAGTGCGTGTACTGCCCGGTTAGCGGCAGCGCATCAATACCTTTGAAATAACCGCCCGCCCCTTCAGCATAGTTACGCGCAGCGGTAATTTCAGAATCGCCCATCCCATCGCCAATCAGCAGAATAACGTTTTTGGCCTGCTTATTATTCAAAGAGGCGCGAATGGCTTCGGTTTGATCGGCAGATAAACGGCGAGCACCGCCCGGCTGGGTAATATCCCCTTGCGCGGCACGGTTATCCAGAACGGCAATTGATGTGTCCGCGTGTGCGGCAGATAAACCCAGCAGAGGTAATAATGCGGCAAAAATAGCACTGTATTTCACGTTAGTTTCTCCATGTACAAATACTTAAAAAATGAAACATGGAGACTGTAAGAAAAGTGCGTGACATTTTAATGACACCCAAAATGATGTCATTACCTACTAATTTTAGGGATGCAGAAATAACCGTTTAACATGGTTATATAAGAGTTCGCTATTATGGTCGCTGGCGTGTTCTGCAGGGGCGAGTTTATTCAACGTCGCGGCTATTTCATCCTCCAGTACCGGGCCAGAACCTTGCTGTACATGCTGTAAAAGCGTGGTCACCACCACTTCAAGTGCATCGACCTGAATACGTAACGCGTTTGCTTCATCTTCCTTTTCGGCCAGTTTGACCAGCAGTTCTGCAATGAAATTTTTCATCGCGCGTTTTCCTTGTATGACGGCGTGGGCAGGACTCAAGCCCTGAAAAAATAAATAGACCGCAAAACCTTACGGCGCTATTCCCCCTTCAGCAACATCGAATAGAATTACAATATATTACGTATTCTGCAATAGTCCTCGGCAAAAATATAATCCTCATCAATATCATGGAATTACTTACCGGTATCGCCAGCGAAACGTTTTTCTCATTAAATAATGCAAGGCGCGAAGAGGGAATATGAAGAGTGTAGTGCGGTAATCAGGGAATAAACGCCGCCGCGTTTATTCCCCTCTCAATGCCGGTATTACTGACGTACGGGTTGCGCCCGACGCAGCATTACCGCTAATTGCCAGAGGTTAATCAGCACAATCACCGCGGTGACAATAAATACCCAGCGGAAACCGGCCATCGCCGAAATGGAGGCACCTATTAACGGGCCGGCCACGTTACCCAGGTACATAAAGGACTGGTTATAACCAAAAATACGCCCGGTGACGCGCTCGCTAATATACTTCAGCAGCAGCGTTTGTACCGCAGGCAGCATCGCGCCATCGGCAAAGCCAAGAATAAAGCGCAGCACGCCCAGCTGGAACGGCGTGGTGACAAACGACATAGCAAAGAACAGCACCACTGCAAACGTCAGCGTACCCAAAAGTATGCGGCCCGTGCCGATACGATCGCCAAGCTTACCCAGCCTCGGAGCCGAAATAAGCGCCGACACGCCGGGGACGGCGGCAATCATGCCGCTCAAGAAGGCGATATTACTGCTATCTGGCGACATCGATTTAATAAACAGCGCCAGAATCGGGCTGATAGACCCGTTACATAACTGAATAACCATGGTGGTGACGAACAGGCTAATCACCAGCCCCGGATAAGGCAGCGTCGCAAATACCGCTTTCCCGCTGAGCTTTTCCCCTTTATTGAACTGCGGGCGCGGGCCCTCTTTAATCAGGAACAACGTCACCAGGAAGCTCACCAGCAGCAGGAACGCGGTAATGTAAAAGACCATTCTCAGGCCAACGTGGTCGGCCAGGAAGCCGCCAAGCAACGGCCCACCGATAACGCCGGTGATTTGCGCCGTGGACAGCGTGCTGAGCGCCCAGCCGCTGCGCTCACGCGGCACCTGGGAGGCCACCAGCGCCATCGCGTTAGGAATATAACCTGAGGTTAAGCCCATTACCGCACGCAGGAAAAAGAGCTGCCAGACGTTGGTTGCAAAAGCCTGCAGCAGGATAGCAATCGCCATCCCCAACGAGGCACGTAGCAGCATAAGCTTACGGCCTTTGCGGTCGGCCAGGCTGCCCCACATTGGCGAAACAATGGCAGAAACCAGGAAGGTGACGCTGAAGGTTAACCCGGACCACATGGAGAGAGATTCATGGGAGGTGACGCCCAACTGCGCCACGTAAAGCGGCAAAAACGGTAAGATCTGGCTGATAGCCAACCCGGTGAAAAAACAACCGAGCCAAACTGAAATAAGGTTAACCTTCCAGGATTCCATAACTACACGTATTCGTTCTTTTTGTGAGGACAAGTAAACAGGTTAGCAAGTTGCGCTTTGCGCCGTATTGTCAGAGATGCTTAATGCATTATTTCAGAACAATATCAGCCACTCAGCGCTTTTGTGTGATAAATATCACGCTTCAGGCGCTATTATGCAGTCACTTATTCTTAAGCTCTGCCTGCGATTTACGCACTTTGATATGGAAAAGGCAGATGCCTCCCCGCACCCGTGGTATGTTATGTGCTTTGCGTTTGGAATGGATGGAATTTGAGATGGCAAAGTTGCGGGTTGGGATTGTTTTTGGCGGCAAATCAGCGGAGCACGAAGTCTCCCTACAGTCTGCTAAAAATATCGTAGAAGCGATTGATAAGACGCGTTTTGAGGTCGTTCTGCTGGGGATCGATAAGCAGGGGCAGTGGCACATCAGCGATGCGCAAAACTACCTGTTAAACGCCCACGATCCTGCCCATATCGCGCTACGCCCTTCCGATATCACGCTGGCCCATATCCCTGGCAAAGCGCATCAGCAGATGATCAATGCTGCAAGCGGCCAACCGCTGGATGCCATCGATGTGATTTTCCCTATTGTTCACGGCACCCTGGGTGAAGACGGTTCCCTGCAGGGCATGCTGCGTATGGCAAACCTGCCGTTCGTCGGCTCTGACGTTCTGGGTTCCGCCGCCTGTATGGATAAAGACGTCACCAAGCGTCTGCTGCGCGACGCCGGGCTTTCTATCGCGCCGTTTGTGACGTTAACCCGTCGCACCCGTGACAGCTTCTCGTTCGATGAGATTAAAGCGAAGCTCGGTCTGCCGCTGTTCGTTAAACCGGCAAACCAGGGGTCATCCGTCGGCGTCAGCAAGGTGAACAGTGCCGAACAGTATCAACAGGCCGTGGCGCTGGCGTTTGAATTTGACCACAAAGTGGTGGTTGAACAGGGCATTAACGGGCGTGAAATTGAGTGCGCGGTGCTCGGCAATGATGACCCGCAGGCCAGCACCTGTGGCGAAATCGTTCTGAACAGCGAATTCTACGCCTACGACACCAAGTATATTGACGATAACGGCGCAAAAGTGGTGGTTCCAGCGGCGATCTCCGCCGAAGTGAACGACAAGATTCGTCATGTTGCGATTGAAGCCTACCAGACCTTAGGCTGCAGCGGGATGGCGCGCGTTGACGTGTTCCTGACCGAAAATAACGACGTGGTAATTAACGAAATCAACACCCTACCGGGCTTCACCAATATCAGCATGTATCCAAAACTGTGGCAGGCCAGCGGTCTGGATTACACCTCGCTGATTACGCGTTTGATTGAGCTGGCGCTGGAACGTCATCAGGCCGATAAGGCGCTGAAAACATCGATGAACGGGTAGGATTTTCCCCGGCGTCGCTGCGCTCGGCCGGGCTACCGGTCGTGCAGCGACGCCGAAAATGCATTTGTAGAATGAATTATTCTTCCCGACGGCGAATGATAAAACCGGCCAGCCAGAAGCTAATCACCCAGGTCACCATCCCCACGGCATAGGTTTGCCAGCCTTTAGCCTCGAACCCAAGCAGCCCGACAATCCCGTTCAGAATAAAGATAAGACCAATGGCAAAGGCATAGTAATGCCAGTCACGGCGAATTTTTGCAGGCAGGTTCATAGCGACTCCAGCATAAAAAAACGATGATGCCATAAACCCGCGTCAGCGTCTGTGGTGTAAACAACAATTCGCAGATGTTAAATCAATTAACGTCAAGCCGGAAACGGACAATCAATAAGCCTGAATGATAATCCAGGACTATTCCTGCTCAAAATTTACCATAAATCCGATATTGACAATCCCTTTCTGCTGCCACACTCACCCCAGTATCACGAAACGATCGGCATTTACGTTATCCTGGAGGTCTCAATGACAGATTTCACGTTGTCAAAACTCATGTTCAGTGGGAAAAAGAGGGACTCCTCCGCCTCAGGCAATCTGGCCTACGCGCTTTTCGTTCTGCTCTGCTTTTCGGTCGGCGCGCAGCTGTTGACTCTGGTGGTTCACGCACCCGGTGTCTATGAACATCTGATGCAAATGCAGGACAGTGGTCGCCCGCGCGTTGAAATTGGCCTTGGCGTGAGTACGCTATTTGGCGTGGTGCCGTTCCTGGCAGGCTGCGCTATTCTGGGCGTGGTCTCCCTCGTACGCCGCCTGCGTCATCACGATTAATTGATGGCCATACATTTGGCCCGACGCTCATCCACCCGTTTTGCAAACCACGCCGTGGTTAATTTACGGGTGATCTTCGGGCTTTCAAGCTGAATCCCCGGCAACATCTCTTTTGCCAGCGATTTACCCGCCTTCTGCTCCGCAATTTTATAAACCCCTTGATAGAGCGCCGTAGTTTCAAACGCCTGGCTATCGCCTTTTTGCAACTGACGATGGATGTCGCTATTGCTGAGCGAAAGCTTGCTGGCAAGCTTTCTGACCGCCATTTCCGTGCTGCCCGGCTCATCGCTACCGTAGAGAATCACATCACCGTCGAGCGCCAGTTTCACTCCGGTGGCCTTGCTCACCGCGTACTGGAATGCCGCATTACGGCTGGCATACCAGCCAGCGTTAAAATCAGCAAAACGATAAATCGGCGCCGTGTAGCTAGCCGGATAATTCAGCAGATGATAAGTACCAAACCACAGGCCGCCGCGCAGGGTAAAGACCTCCTGACGCACGGTACCGTCCATCTTCCATGGATAGCCGTTCTGGTGCTGCTCGGCAAAGGCGATGCTTACCTGCATCGGCCCTCCGGTGTGTACCGGATTCAACGAGCCGAACAGCTTCTGCCCCATCGGCACCATACCGATAAAGTCATCAAAAATAGCGCTGAGCTGTTTTTCCGTTTTGACCGTATCCAGCCGTTCACTGTAGCTCTTACCGGTAGGAGAGTTAATCTTCAGCGCCGTATGCACCAGGAAGACGGGGATATGCATTTTCTCGGCACGACGATCGATCTCCTGCCAGGCAATTTTGCTTAACTCCGGCACCGCCGGATCTGCCTGGTAGTTAGACTCCTGCTGCGCCACCGCCAGCACCGAACAGATATTTTCCTCGGTTGGTGCAAGCTTCTGGCTTTCAAACGTTTTCGCCAGCGCCTGCGCCCAGGCATCGCGATCCTTCACGCTGGCCGGCATTTTTTGCCGCACGACGCTTGCCACATCTACCGGTTTTTCTCCCGCCTTCATCGTGGGTGCCTGCTGGCTGGTACAGGCGCTAAGCAGTACCGCCAGGAAAGGCACAGGGAGCGCAAGGTAGCGCGATGCGGCAATCGCCATAAGATATCCTTATAAAATTAAAGCGTTTTTATTAAGCCTGCGGCTGAGCAATCTCATCCGGTATGTCTTTATTATCCAGTTCTCGCTCAAAGCTGCGCAGACGTTTGTAGATGGACATCAGTTCCACCAGCGTGGTCCAGGAGCTAATCAGGTACTGGAATGACCCACGTACCTGGCCGAAAACGTTGGTAATCTGCGTCATCAGGCCGAGCGTAATCGTACCGGCAACAATTGACGGAAACAGCAGGAACAACCCGAAAACGTTATCCACCTGCAGATACAAAATGCGGGCGATATTGAAGTACATGTAATGGAAGTAAAGGCGGAAGTAGTTCTGACGTACCGCGCTAAACAGTTCTCGCACGGTTGGCGGCGTCGCGCGGCTCGCATCATCTTCACCGTACACCAGTTCTTTACGATAAGCCGCTTCGACACGCTGATTCTTAAAGTTCAGCCCCGGCAGTTTGATCCCCACCACAGCCAGCATCCCAGTCCCCATCAGCGACCAGACGATAGCCGCAATCACCAGCCCATAAGGAACATGGCCAATAATCGGCAGGTCAGGAACGTGCGCCGAGAGCGTTACCAGCACCGGCAGGAAGGCAATCAGTGTCATAATGGCATTGATAAAGCTGGTGCCCATATCTTCCAGCGTCGAGGCAAAGCGCATCGTATCTTCCTGCACACGCTGCGCGGCACCTTCGATATGACGCAGATGCTGCCAGTGTGTCATATAGTGTTCGTTCATCGCCGTACGCCAGCGGAAGACATAATGGCTGACAAAGAAGTTATTCAGTACCCCAATCACCACGGCGATAAGCGCAATCCCCAGGAAGATACCGATCTCCTGGTAAAACTGGTTAATCGAGACTTTGTTCGGCGTTGCCAATGCGGTCTGGATGAGGTCGTAGAACGGTGCATACCAGGCGTTAATCGCCACGCCGACTTCCACCATAAACCATGTCACGAAGATGATGAGCGCGGTGCCCAGTATGGACCAGTACTGCCAGCGATGCGGGCTGCGAATAAACCAATAGCCAGCAAACAAGCCAACGCACACCAGATAGTAAGCATAAAAGATCAGGTAGTTCATCGACCAGAAGCGCGCGGCGCTGATCGGAACATCGTTACTCGCGCCCGTCAGGCGAAGTAAGTAGCTGCCGCCGCCCACCTGCCAGAAAATGACCGCTACCATTGCCCAAATAAATGCCGAGAGAAAAAATGGACCCGGCTTAGGGAAAAAAGACTTAAACATAGTGCTCTCCTGCTAACTTCTTATGATTCTGCTTTGTGCTGTGACAACAGAATACCGCTACGGATCATTTTTACCGTAAAGAGGTATTAGGCGATGTAACTGTGCAATCAGACCTGAAAATGGCGATAGAGTTCGCCAGACGGCATCGTATGTATCATACGCGCCGGATCACAAAAGTGCGTATCCACCTCAATGAATAATCTCTGCATTTACGCTCGGTTACGTTTTTCCCGCTATCATACCGTTTAATGGCGCTGTGCCAGATGCCGATTCATTGTATTTTTAGTATAAATACGCATTACTTCCCCATTTCTATTTATGGATGCATCCGTTGAAACGTAGTCTGCTTTTTTCTGCCGCGCTCTGCGTGGCGTCATTGACCTCGGTGCAGGCCGCTCAGCCTCTTACCACCCCCGCGTTTGCGTCCGATATTGTTGACCGCTACGCCAATCATATTTATTACGGCAGCGGTGCAACCGGTATGGCACTGGTGGTTATCGATGGTAACCAGCGGGTGTTCAGAAGCTTTGGCGAGACGCGCCCAGGCAACAACGTGCATCCCCAGCTCGATTCCGTTATCCGTATTGCCTCACTGAGTAAGCTAATGACCAGCGAGATGCTGGTAAAACTGCTCGACCAGGGCGTGGTGAAGCTTGACGATCCGCTCAGCAAATATGCCCCGCCGGGTGCACGTGTTCCAACCTATAACGGCACGCCGATAACCCTGGTCAATCTGGCAACCCATACCAGCAGCCTGCCGCGCGAAATGCCAGGCGGTGCGGCTAATCGCCCGGTCTTCGTCTGGCCAACTCAGTCTCAGCGCTGGAGCTATCTCTCCACGGCAAAACTGCATGCCGCGCCAGGATCACAGGCGAGCTATTCGAATCTAGCGTTTGACCTGTTGGCCGATGCGCTGGGCAACGCCACGCATAAGCCTTATCCGCAGCTGTTTGAAGAGCAGATTGCCCGTCCGCTGGGCATGAAGGACACCACCTTTACCCCCTCACCGGATCAATGTAGTCGTCTGATGGTCGCGGAAAAAGGGGCAAGCCCGTGCAATAACACCCTCGCGGCAATGGGCAGCGGCGGCGTTTATTCCACGCCGGGCGATATGATGCGCTGGATGCAGCAGTATCTTTCATCGGATTTCTATCATCGCAGCAGTCAGGCCGATCGCATGCAAACCCTGGTTTACAAGCGTAATCAACTCACTCGCGTGGTGGGTATGGACGTTCCGGGTCATGCTGATGCGTTAGGGTTAGGCTGGGTCTATATGGCGCCGAAAAATGGCCGACCGGGTATTATCCAGAAAACCGGCGGTGGCGGCGGTTTTATCACCTATATGGCGATGATACCTCAGGCTAACGTGGGCGCATTTGTGGTGGTCACGCGTTCTCCGCTTACCCGCTTTGTGAATATGAGCGACGGTATCAACGAGTTGGTAACCGAACTGAGCGGCAACAAAGCTGCCGTCATTCCGGCGTCTTAATAGTGAGTAGGCAAGCGCGTGATGCTAACGAGTTTGCCTTTCTCCATCTCGATATACTCCCCTTTGCGTAACGCGGAGAGCACTTCGGCTATGACTGAACGTGAGATTCGCGTGCGCTGCTGAATATAGCTCAGCACCCCCATTCGCGAACGGATATCTTCATCCCAGTCGATCATCGTCAGCAGCGTCGAGCGGATCTGGTGGTAATGGTTGGTGCCAATGAGCTGCCTGTCACGCATTTCCAGCATCCGGATTTGCCATGTCATCCAGTAAAATGCTTCTCGCCATAGCTGATAGCGCTCCAGGCACTTGAGCGTTTCCCGTGACGGAAGATAGTAACCACGGCAGTTGCTCTCTGCGACCAACTGGTATTCATTACGGATGGTATTAGCAGCAGCCGCCAGACCAAAAATCGACGGACTGTGTACGATGCCGTACAGAATATGCCCCTCACTGCGGTGCAGCGACACCGCGCCCTGCTGAACGACAACCGTGACATCATTCATGGTGCAATTGGCAGGAAGAAGCATCTCCCCAGCAGCAATCTGGAAGCGCGTCCCGATTTGAGACAGTTTTTTATCAAGAGCCATGAATTCATTGAGCGGCTTGCTTGAAGAAGGCATGTTATGCAATCCCTGCAAAAAAGCCCGTCATCATGACGGGCGTGGAATAAAGCGTAAAACACCGGAAAGTCTCCTTCCCGGTGTTATGAGGATTACCAGGTGTATTTCACACCGGCGTTAGCCGCCCAATCCTGATCAACATCGCCGCCGCCGAGGTAGTTCACACCGGTGTAAGCGCTGAAGTTCTTGGTGAAGCTAACCTGGCTACCCAGACCAACGCGAACCGCTGAACCTTTCACGCCGTTGTCGATGCTGTCGCCATTAACGGTGGCATCGTTGCTGGAATCGTCATACACGTAAGCCAGTTTGAAGTACGGAGATACCGCCTGGTCGCCGAAGTTGAAGCTGTAACCGGCATCGAAACCGAGTTCATAGCGCATGCTGTCGTAGTCCTGGCCCTGAACTTTCATATCGTTGCTCAGACGATAGTGATCGCCAGACTGGAACAGACCAGAAATTGCACCGTACGGAGTCACGTAACCCGCGTCGTTGATTTTCCAGTCGTAGCCCATTTTCAGACCGAAGCCCCATGCATTTGCAGTGGAGTTACCATCAACATAGGTGCCGTCGCTCATGTTTGCAGTCAGATCGTTGTTGAAGCGGCTGTAGTTCAGGTTGCCATCAACAAAGATGTTGTTTGCGAAACGAGCGCTGGAGTAGATGTAGGCAGACTGGCTGTCCTGGTCAACCTGACCAGTACGTTCATTCATGTCGCCTTTCGCGAAGCCAGCAGCTGCACCGACGATCCACTGTGCATTATTGCCGTCGATCTTAGAGTCCACACCCACCATGATGCCGTTGACATCCTGGTCGTAGTTGATGGCATCGTTGTCGCCACTGAAGCTACCGCCGAAGTAGCTGACCCATGCGCCACCGTTGTCGGTGAAGCCGTGACGAGCCGTGTTCAGACGGGTGCTCAGGGCATCCTGCTGCAGATTCCAGATGTTGGTGTTAGCAGATGGGATGCTCAGCGCCATATTCGCGTAGTCGGTCAGGCGAGTCTGTTCCATCACTACCGTGTTGCCAACCTGCTTAGCCTGATAGGTATAAGCACCCAGATCGGCTTTGTTTGCCGCAGAGAAGGTAGCGGTGCTGTTCTGATCGTTAACGTAGATAAGCTCATTGCCTTTGTAATCAGCAATGGAACCTTTACCTGTTGCGTTATCGATACGAACTTTATAGTTACCGCTCGCTGCTGCAACGCTATCGCCAGAGTTATCCACTTCAGACAGATCGGAAGAGGTATCTGAATCACCGTTACCGTTGATGGTCAGGTGACCGTCAGAGTTCATGGCGATAACACCGTAACCATAGTTAGACTTGGTGGTGTCGTTGGTACGGTCGTTGGTCAGATCGGCATTCAGCACGAAGTTGTTGCTATGAATATCGAATACGCCAGCCTTCACTTTACCGTTAGCGTTTGTGGTGCTGGTCAGATTCAGCGTGTCGGTTTGCAGTGCATACGCGGTGCTGTTACCCACATCCAGAACGCCGCTGTTGGTGACGTTGATGGTGTTAGCATACAGCGCGGCATCGCCTACGCCCCAACCGGCAGCAACATCATCAGCAATAGTGACGGTACTGTTGTTGATGGTCAGTTCATCAGTCGCAACATGGCCATCTTCGTTGATATTAAGCGCGGAACCACCGGTCAGAGAGATGGTGTCGGAAATCAGCGTAGAATCAGCAACGTTAACGACAGAACCGCTGTTAATGCTCAGGGTGTCGATCAGAGAGGTTTTAGTCGTATCCCACTGTGAGCCATTGTTCAGGGTCACATTGAACAGGCCACTCTGGTAGACGTTTTTGCCAACAACGTGACCGTCTTCATCATAAGCGGTATTGCTGTTATCAATCCCATAGGTTGACCACGGCCACAGGCTGTTAGCCGCAACGTCAATCAGCGTAGCAGTGGCTTCAGTACCTGCCGCATAGCTGTCGTAAACGCCATCACCGTCAGTGTCAACCTGGTGCGCAGAGATTGCCGCGCCGACCCACTTGCTGCCGTTATCCAGGGTAACATCCATACGGTCTGTACCGTCCCAGCCGTTTGTGTCAACGGTGGAATCGGTATCGCGATAGCTGTCAGCGCCGTTAGGGAAGAAGTTCTCGTCAAAGTTGCTGGAGAAAAGGATGTCGCCGTTCAGAGTCGAGTTATCGAGGTTAACGGTGGTCTGCATCGCGTTATCTGCATACGGGTTAGCAATAGCAGAAATCGCTACATCATCAGCGTTGAAGCTGGAGCCGTTATAATCGCTTGCGTTGCCGTTATTACCGAACCAGCCGGAGGTGCCTTCATCAGACCATGAACCAGAGGTCACGGTAGAATCAGTTACATTGATAGTGTTGGTGAACACTTCGCTGCTGTTTACGCCGGTGCTAACGGTATTATCGTCAACGTCACTCCACTCATAACCCTGAGTCAGGGTAATACCCGCAACATGGGAGTTATTTTTGATAACCAGATCAACTTCCTGGTCCAGCGTGATCGCAGTGCCCATGTCATATACATTAACGACGTGAGTATCTGCAGTGTTATCAGTATACGTGCCATTATAAGTATAATGTTCGTAGTTATCATCAATGGTGGAGTTATCAACGGTCAGCGCCAGACGGTCGTAAACATAACCTGTTGCGTCACGATCCACGCAATCAGTGGTCATGCACTCAGAGGTGATCATGCCGTGGATGGTGCTGTTTTTAATGGTCAGGCTGTTGGTATTGGTGTTGGTAGAAAGACCATCATCCAGATAATAGGTAGAAATCACGCCGTTAACGGTAGCGTTATTGATTACCGGATAGATATTGCCGTTATAAACGCTATCGGTCGCGTAGTTGTTCCAGCCTGCATAACCATTATAGTAAACGCCGTCAGAATAAGTTGAGTCGTTATAGTGGTTAAAGGTGGTGTAGGTGGTGCCAGAGATATCGGTAGAAGCATTTGCCTGAGAAGCGAGCGCCAAAGTGCAGGCCAATGCTAATTGTGATACTACAAGTTTCTTTTTCCAGGAGTGCATTTGTCATCCCTCCTCAGGGATATATATGTTGGTCCATCAATTAACAATTGCAATAAAACATTTCTATGTATGCGGAGAGAATTATGCGACGCTCATGACAAATGGTTCAATTATAGTTTATACATAGTTCGAATCCGGACACAATGAATAAATAAAACCGCTTACATGGCAAACAAATAAAAAAACAAAAATGATAAAAATCAATGAATTAAAGAAAAATATCGAATATTTTAATAAATGAATAAAGCATTTTAAATTCAACAAACGAATAAAAAATAAAAACTAAAAATCATACACAATGAAATACTTAAAAATTGCATCTATAAATAGAATGAAACCACACAAATTATATATACCTTAAAGGGATAATAAGAATGTTATATTATCTATCCTGATTATTATTAAGCTAAGTCTTACATTCACTGAGCCCCTAGTCACCACCAACCGCATAAGCACCACTTTGGTAAAACATCTTCGCCCTGATTCAGTTACAATAGCGTTCCTTGTTTCACAAACATCAGGCATACCATGACAGACTTACTCCATCGCCCCCGTCGCCTGCGCAAATCTCCTGCGCTGCGCGCTATGTTTGAAGAGACAACACTGAGCTTAAATGACCTGGTGTTGCCGATTTTTGTTGAAGAAGAAATCAACGATTACAAAGCTATCGAAGCGATGCCGGGCGTGATGCGCATTCCAGAAAAGCATCTGGCGCGCGAGATTGAACGCATTGCTAACGCCGGTATTCGCTCGGTGATGACCTTTGGGATCTCACACCACACCGACGATACCGGCAGCGATGCCTGGAAAGAAGACGGCCTGGTGGCGCGCATGTCGCGCATCAGCAAACAGACCGTACCGGAGATGATCGTCATGTCCGATACCTGTTTCTGCGAATATACCTCTCATGGTCACTGCGGCGTGCTGTGCGACCACGGCGTCGATAACGATCTGACCCTTGCCAACCTCGGCAAGCAGGCCGTCGTTGCCGCGGCAGCAGGCGCAGACTTTATCGCCCCTTCTGCGGCGATGGATGGCCAGGTGCAGGCCATTCGCCAGGCGCTTGATGCGGCAGGCTTCACCGATACCGCCATCATGTCCTACTCCACCAAATTCGCCTCCTCCTTCTACGGCCCGTTCCGTGAAGCAGCTGGCACCGCGCTGAAGGGCGATCGCAAAACCTATCAGATGAACCCGATGAACCGCCGCGAGGCGATTCGTGAGTCGTTGCTGGACGAAGCTCAGGGCGCCGACTGCCTGATGGTGAAACCGGCGGGCGCGTACCTCGATATCCTGCGCGATATCCGCGAGCGCACCGAGCTGCCGATTGGCGCCTACCAGGTGAGCGGTGAATACGCGATGATTAAATTCGCTGCGCAGGCCGGGGCAATTGATGAAGAGAAAGTGGTGCTGGAAAGCCTGGGCGCCATCAAACGCGCAGGTGCGGACCTTATCTTTAGCTACTTCGCGCTCGACTTAGCCGAGAAGAAAATCTTGCGTTAATCACGCGCTGGAGTTCCCGGCGGCGCTACGCTTGGCCGGGCTAGGCTAGTGCAGGTAGCCCGGACGAGGCGTTTACGCCGACTCCGGGTTTTCCCGGCGGCGCTGCGCTACATTTCAATGCCCCTCAAAACGTCACCAAACCGCCATACAACCGACATATCTCCCTTCTACTGTCACAGCATGACGGAGGAGGAGCCACCATGTTTAGTCTCGACAACGTACTCGATGACCTGTGGCCTCAGGCGAGGCCCGCCCCCTGGCAGAAAAAAGTTCTGAAGAAATTGCTGCATGAAGAAGAATTTCAACAGTTTGCCGCACGCCACCGCCACCTGAAAGGGTTAGATACCGTCGAACAGGTGCTGGAACATCTCAATATTGACTGCGCGGTTCCGGTTCGCTGCCTGGAACAAATCCCTGAAAATGGCCCACTGGTCATCGTCGCCAACCACCCTACCGGCACGCTCGATGGTCTGGCCCTGCTCTACGCTGTCTCCCGCGTGCGTCGCGATGTGAAAGTCGTCACCAACCGTATGCTTACCCACCTTGAACCGCTCAGCTCGCTGTTTATTCCGGTTGATAACATCAACGGTCGCACCTCAAAAGCGGCGCTCCAGCAGATGGATGCGCAGCTGCAAAACGGCGGTGTACTGATTTTCTTCCCGGCAGGCGAAGTGTCACGACTCACGCGCCGGGGTATCCGCGATAAAAAATGGCATTCCGGCTTTATTAAGCTCGCGGCCAAATACCGCGCGCCGCTGCTACCGGCATGGATCGACGGTCGTAATAGCGCCCTGTTTTACGCCAGCACGTTGATATCACAACATCTGCCGCTGCTGCTGTTGATGCAGCAAATGTTCCGCCGCCGTAACGGCAGCCTGCCGGTGACGATTGGCGAGCAGATCGCCTGGTCCGCGTGGTTTAACCCACAGGCCACGTCGCGCGAAATGACCGAGAAATGCTATCGCCACGTTCATCTGTTAGGTAAAGGACTGCCGGGGATATTTAAAACCGAAAGCGCCATCGCACGCCCGGAAGCCCGCGCCTTACTGAAGCGCGAACTGAGCCAGGCGGAGTGTCTGGGACGCACGGCAGATGGCAAAGTGATTTACCTGTGGCAACGTAAGGGCCAGGAGGACGCGCCGCTGCTGCGCGAGCTGGGACGCCTGCGTGAAATTGCCTTCCGGGCGGTGGGTGAAGGGAGCGGTAAGCGCCGCGATGTCGATGGCTATGATGATGACTATCTGCATCTGATTCTGTGGGATGAAGAGGATCTGGAAATCGTCGGCGCCTATCGCTTTATGCCTACCGCCATGCAGTTAGAAAAGCGCGGGCTGGACGGCATTTACAGCTACAGCCTGTTCCACTACGACGCACGAATGGACGACATTCTGCAACACGGGATTGAGCTGGGGCGCAGCTTTATTCAGCCGCGCTACTGGGGTCGTCGCGGGCTGGATTATTTGTGGTCCGGTATCGGTGCCTATCTGGCGCGTTATCCGCACTATCGCTATCTGTTTGGCCCAGTCTCTATTTCAGGCGGGCTGCCACCGTCGGCAAGGGATCTGCTGGTCGCTTTTTATCGCCTGTGGTTCCCGGCCACGCATCCGCTGGCGGAGTCACGCAGACCATATCCCGCTTCGCTTCCC
Organism: Kluyvera sichuanensis; assembly: GCF_040930405.1. Lineage (NCBI taxonomy): Bacteria > Pseudomonadati > Pseudomonadota > Gammaproteobacteria > Enterobacterales > Enterobacteriaceae > Kluyvera > Kluyvera sichuanensis. Next base: position 4,833,039 of record NZ_CP162271.1, on the reverse strand, counting down.
GACGTGCTGGCGCAGTTTGGCGGCGAGGATTACAGCGAAGATCTGACGCGGCTGAAGTCGCTGCTCGGCAACCTCGGCTGCGGTATTCCGCCTCTTTATAAGCAGTATTCGGAAGTGTGCGAACCCGGCGGCGTGCAGTTTATCGACTTTGGCAGCGACCCGGAGTTTAACAACTGCGTGGATGGGCTGGTGTTAGTGGATTTGACCTATCTGAAGGCGAATCGGTATCAGCGGTATATCGGGGCGCATTTGGGTCAGTAGTGCCCCCTCACCCTAACCCTCTCCCCAAAGGGGAGAGGGAACAGTCCGGCGCAATGTTCTTTTACGGCGCGCGATAAAACGGCTTATCCCCCAAAATCGTCGCCCGATGCATAATCCGCCGCTGCGGCAGATAATCCGCATTCGCATAGTGCTGTGTCACTCGGTTATCCCAAATCGCCACATCGTTCGGCTGCCAGCGCCAGCGCACCTGAAACTCCGGCTTGGTGACGTGAGTAAACAGGAAGCTCAGCAGCGCCTCACTCTCTTTTTCCGTCACGTCGACAATGCGCGTGGTAAACCCTTCGTTGACGAACAGCGCCTGCTTACCGGTCACCGGATGAGTACGCACCACCGGGTGCAGCAACGGTGGATTTTTGGCGACCGCCTCCTGCCAGCACTGGTGCTCCTCTTCGGTTTTGCGGTACTTATACTCCTGGAACGATTTACGGAAATCGTGCTCGGCACGCATGCCGCTTAACAGCGCCTTAAACGGATCGGAGAGCGCATCATAGGCCGCAATGCCGCTGGTCCACAGCGTGTCACCGCCGGTAGACGGCAACTCTTTCGCCGCCAGAATGGCCCCGGCAGGCGGCGTCTCAATAAAGGTGACATCGGTATGCCAGTTGTCGTTATCCGGCGGATTATTGTCGTGAGTATCCAGCACGATAATCTCGTCCACGCCCGGCGCATGTGGATAAACCGGGTGGATGTGCAGGTCGCCAAAGCGCAGCGCCAGTTCACGCTGCTGCTCCGGGGTGATCAACTGTTCGCGCAGGAAAACGACCTGATGACGAAGCACCGCGTGATACAGCTGTTCAAACTGGTTATCGCTCAGCGGACGGGTCAGGTCCGCGCCGGAAATCTGTGCACCGATATACGGCCCCAGTGGGGTAATTGCCAGACGTTCACTCATTGTATTTCTCCATGCCAGGGGGTCAGACGGCGCTGAAGCGCACGCAGCCCGAGTTCCAGACTAAAAGCGATAATCGCGATCACCGCGATGCCGGCCAGCACCACGTCGGTGGCTAAAAACTCCCCGGCGGACTGCACCATAAAACCTAACCCGCGGGTCGCTGCGATAAGCTCGGCGGCCACCAGCGTCGACCAGCCCACGCCTAACCCAATGCGCAGTCCGGTCAGAATCTCCGGCAGCGCGCCGGGTAAAATCACCAGCCACAATACCTGAGCGCGGCTGGCACCGAGAGATTGCGCGGCACGAATACGTACCTGCTGCGCGCTTTTCACCCCCGCCAGTGCCGACATCGCCACCGGGGCGAAAATCGCCAGGTAGATCAACAAGATCTTGGAGGTTTCACCGATCCCAAACCAGATAACCATTAGCGGCAGATAGGCCAGCGGCGGCACCGGGCGGTAAAGCTCAATCAACGGGTCGAGCATCCCACGCACCGTTGGGCTCAGGCCCATGGCGATCCCCACCGGAATGCCGATGATCGTCGCCGCCAACAGCGCCACGACGATACGTCCAAGGCTCGCCGCCAGATGCTGCCACAGCGTGGCATCCATAAACCCCTGTGGGCTGGCGATGGTCAGCAGCTTATTCAGCACCTGCCCTGGTGCCGGTAAAAACAGCGGGCTAACCCAATGCGCCGCTGCGACCGCCCACCAGATAACCAACAGCACCAACAGCGTAGCGAGGCTCAGCGTCAGGTGGCGCGAGAGCGGCCAGCGCAGCTTCAGCACGCGCGTCCGCGGTTTATCGTTAATCACCACGCTCATGAGAACGCCTCCCGTTGCTCAAACACTCGGCTCAGCACGTATTCACGCTGAGCAATAAACTGCGGGTCAGACTTAATGCTGCGGCACGATTCCCCGGCGACAAACCGGCGGGCAAAATCGAGGGATAAACGCTCCAGCACGCGGCCCGGCCCCGGCGACAGCAGCACCAGTTCGGTCGCCATAAACACCGCTTCTTCGATGTCATGGGTAATCAACAGCACCTTTTTACCGGTTTCATGCCACAGCTTGAGCAACAGGGTTTGCATCTGCTCGCGGGTAAAGGCATCAAGCGCGCCGAACGGCTCATCCAGCAGCAGCAACTGCGGGTTCGCCGCCAGCGCGCGGGCAATGCCCACTCGCTGGCGCTGGCCGCCGGAGAGTTGCCAGATAAAGCGCTTTTCAGCCCCCTCCAGCCCAACCTTTTTCAGCATCAGCGCGGCAATCTCCCGACGCTCGGTTTTGTTCACTCCAGCCAACTGCAGCCCCAGCGCGACGTTATCCTGCACATTGCGCCACGGCAGTAGCCCTTCATTCTGAAAGACCACGCCACGCTCGGCCCCCGGACCATCAACGTGTTTTCCATCAAGGATGATGCTGCCGTGCTGATACGGCACGAATCCGGCAATCAGGTTCAGCAGCGTGGTTTTACCGCAGCCAGAGGGCCCCAGCACCACCAGCAGTTCACCGCTGTCCAGCGTGAGATTGATATCTGCCAGCGCCGGTTTACCGCCGTAGTCGGCAGAAAGATGCGAGATTTGCAGCATCATGACCTCCTTACTTCACAAAACGGTCGGTAACGTACTGGCTGTAGTCGGTCGCCACCGCCGGGACTTTGCCCTGCTCTTTGAGGAACTGCGCGGTATCGACAATCGCCTTATTCACCGGGCCGTTCAGCGCCTGCGCCTGCTGTTCGGCGGTGAGATAGGTGTTGCCCTTCACCAGCCCCGGAACGTCCGCTTCAGGAACGCCGCTCAGGCGCGCCAGCTTGCTGATGTTCTCCGGCTGGGCCAGCCATTTATCCGGGTTGTCGATATAGCCGCGCTGGGCCTCAATTGCGCTTTTGGCGAAGGCTTTCACCACGTCTGGATGTTTGTCGGCAAAGTCTTTGCGCACGACCCAGACATCGAGCGTTGGCGCGCCCCACTCACCGACTTTGGCGGAGTCAGTCAGCACGGTGCCGTCTTTTTCCAGCTCGTTCACCGCCGGTGCCCACACGTAGGCACCGTCAATATCACCACGCTGCCAGGCGGCAATAATCGCCGGTGGCTGCAGGTTCAGGATCTGTACCTGACCCGGCTTGATACCCCAATGTTTGAGCGCCGCCAGCAGGCTGTAGTGGGTGGTAGAGATAAACGGTACGGCAATGCGTTTGCCAATCAGGTCTTCAGGCTTGGTGATGGCTTTTTTCACCACCAACGCTTCAGAGTTGCCGAGCTGTGAGGCCAGCAGGAAAACCTCAATCGGCACCTGTTGGCTGGCGGCAACGGCCAGCGGGCTTGAGCCGAGGTTGCCAATCTGAACGTCGCCGGAAGCCAGCGCGCGCACGATGCTCGCGCCGCTGTCAAACTTGCGCCAGTCCGGTTTTGCACCGCTCAGTTTTTCGAAGGTTTTATCCGCCTGCGCCACTTTGGCGGGCTCGGCGGAGGTTTGATAGGCGATAGTGACGTCCACGGCCTGCGCCTGGAATGCCAACAGTGCCAGCGTAGCGGCGATAAGGGTGAAACGCGATGCGATTGCCATAATGTCCTGCTCCCATGTCTTGTTATGGAGGCAGTATTTCCGGCGCGGGGTAATTGATAAAGGAATTAAAAATGCTTGTTAATTCCAATTCGTTTTTAGAAGAAAAGTGGCAAAAGATAGTTGGAGGGTGGGATTTCCCCAGGGTCGCTGGCGCTTGCCCGGGCTACCTATATTTCGTAGCCCGGCCGAACGCAGTGACGCCGGGAAAACTCAGGTTCAGCAGTGCGCCTTCAGCGCCGCAATATCCTTCGGCGTGGTCCGGCAGCAGCCGCCAATCAGCTTCGCCCCGGCCGCCAGCCACTGCGGCAGATAGCCTTCCAGCGTGGCGCAGGCTTCGCCGTGGTGATGCCAGGTTTTACTTACCGCATCGTAGTGCTCGCCGGAGTTGGGATAGACCACCAGCGGCAGCGGCGTCAGGCTGTGCAGATATTCCAGCGCCTCAACGGTATTTTCCAGCGCGATACAGTTAATGCCCACCGCCAGAATCTGCGGATAGTCCGCCAGTAGCGCCAGCACGTCGCGCAGCGGCGTGCCGTCACTCAGGTGCTGAGCATCGCGCAAGGTAAACGAGAACCATGCCTGCGCTACCGGGTACGCTTCCAGCAGTTGCGCCAGCGCGCGAATTTCATCAAACGACGGCAGGGTTTCACAGGCCAGCAGGTCAACGCCCGCCTCCAGCAAGGCTTCAACGCGCGGGCGATGGAAATCCTGGAACACCTGCGCACTGCGCTGGTAGTCGCCGCGATACTCCGAACCGTCCGCCAGGTAAGCCCCATACGGCCCCACGGAACCGGCAATCAGCAGCCCCTTCGCCGCCGGGTTTTCCGCACGGTACGAGTCGCGAGCCTGCTTCGCCAGCTCCACGCTTTTGGCGATCAGCGAGCGGGCCTGCGCTTCATTGAGCCCACGCGCGGCAAAGCCGTCCGGCGTCGCCTGATAGCTGGCAGTAATCGCTACCTGCGCCCCCGCACGGAAGTAGTCGAGATGGACGTCATAAATCAGCTGCGGGTTTTCCATCAGCACTTTCGCCGACCACAGGCTGTCGGCCAGGTCGCAGCCGCGCGCCTCCAGCTCGGTCGCCATCGCGCCGTCGAGCAGTACAAAGGGATGGTCGGTCAGAATTGAGGTTAAGGGATTATTCTGCGGCATGCTGCGGCGCCTCCTCGGTCGGGCGTGAACGTGTGAGATAGTAGGCACCATAACACAGCGCCACAAACGGGATCCCGCACCACAGCGCAATCCGCTGCGAGGGGTCAAAAGCCAGGCCAAGACAGGCCACCACGCAGAGTACAAAGCCCAGCACCGGCACCACTGGATACCACGGCGCGCGGTAGTGCAGTTCGCTCAGCGCTTTCCCCTGCTGCAGATGGCGACGGCGGAACATAAAGTGCGAGGCGCAGATGCTAATCCACACCGCCACCACCGCAAAGCCAGAAATCGCCGACAGCGCGACAAACACGGTATCCGGCGCAACGATGCTTGAGAACAGCGCCAGCAGCCCGCCGAGCATACTGACCGACAGCGCCACCAGCGGCACGCCGTTTTTGGTCAGTTGCGAGAAGCAGCGCGGTAGCGTGCGTTCATTGGAGAGCGACCACAGCATGCGGCCTGAGGCATACAGCCCGGAGTTCGCCGCCGACAGAATCGCCGTCAGAATCACGAAGTTAAAAATGTCCGCCGCGTACGGAATCCCGACCTTCTCAAAGACCAGCACAAACGGACTCTTTTCCACGCCCGCCTGCTGCATCGGGATCAGCGCCGCTAGCACAAACACGGTACCGATAAAGAAGATAATCAGCCGCGCGATGGTGGTACGGATGGCAACCGGAATCACCTTGTGCGGGTTCTCGGTTTCCCCTGCGGCAATACCAATCAGCTCGGTGCCCGAGAAAGCAAAGTTCACCGCCACCATAGTCATCAGGATAGGCAGCCCGCCGTGTGGGAACCAGCCCTCAGCGGTAATGTTCGACAGCCCCGGTGCGGGTGAGCCGTCCTGCATGGGAATAAAGCCAAAGATAGCCGCGCCGCCAAGGATGATAAATGCCACGATGGTGATGACCTTTACCAGCGAGAACCAGAACTCGCCTTCGGCAAAGAAGCGAGTCGAAATGACGTTAAGGCCGAAAATGAGCACGCAAAATAGCAGACACCAGATCCACACCGGCACCTGCGGGAACCAGTACTGCATACAGAACCCGGCGGCAGTAAAGCTCGAACCGAGCGCCACCGTCCAGGTGAGCCAGTAGAGCCACGCCACGGTGTAACCGGTGGCCGGGCCGAGGTAGCGTGAGGCGTAAAGGTGAAACGCGCCGGTTTCCGGCATCGCCACCGACAGTTCGCCAAGACACTGCATCACCAGCCAGACGACCAGCGCGCCAATCAGATAGGCCAGCAGCGTACCCGCCGCGCCGGTGGTGGAGATGATATAGCCGGTATTGAAAAACAGCCCTGTGCCAATAACGCCACCCAGCGACAGCATAATCAGGTGGCGGGTTTTCATGGTGCGCTTTAACTGCCCACCTTGTTGTTGTGTTGTGTTTTGCATTATTACCTTCTAAACGTATGGACATCTAAACATCCAAATCAGAAAGAGGTTATACAACGATTGGTAAGCAATTGCAAAACGGGGGGATCACCAGAAATGAGGGAGGGTGCGGGGTTTTCCCCTCACCCTAACCCTCTCCCCGTAGGGGCGAGGGGACCGCTTTTCGCCCTCTCCCTTCCAGGGAGAGGGCCGGGGTGAGGGTACAACGCGCACCCTCACCGCCTACTCGTCGAAGAACCAGTACCCCTGATTAATCAACGCCGTCAGCTCCACCACAAACGCAGGATTATGCAGCGCCTCGCCGAGCAACGTGCCATTCACTTCGGTATAGCGGCTCAGCGCGTCCATCGCCTGTGGCGCGCAGGTTTCCACCCGCTCACTGTTAATAAAGAAGCAGCCGCCGATATTCAGCACCCGCAGGCCGTTCAGACGACGCAGGGTTTCACCGTCTTCCAGCGCAGCAGCAACCTCTTCCGGTTCGTACGGCGGCTCGGCTGGTGCCAGATCCAGCTCATGACGCGGCGTGCTGATAAAGCTGCCGAACCACTGCTTAAAGTCATCCGGCTGGCGGATCATATCGATCATCATGGTGCGCAGACGCTCCAGCTCATGATCTTCCACTTTCCCCGCGTGTTCGCGGCAGGTCAGATCTGGATCGGTGTAGTACTTCTCGCCCAGATCGTTTTCCAACGCGTAGTCCGCAAAGCTGCTGATCAGATCGCGACCGTTCGGCCCACGGAAGCCAACGGAGTAGTTCAGCGTCGCTTCAAAGGTATAACCATCGTGCGGGAATCCAGGCGGAATATAGAGAATATCGCCCGGTTCCATTTCCACTTCGATAATTGGCGTAAAGGGTTCGACATGCAGCAACGCCGGGTGCGGGCAGTGCTGTTTTAACGGCAGTGCATCGCCCACGCGCCAGCGACGGCGACCCATGCCCTGGATAATAAATACGTCGTACGGGTCAATGTGCGGCCCCACGCCGCCGCCCGGCACCGAGAAGGAGATCATCAGATCGTCCAGTCGCCAGTCCGGCAGCACGCGGAACGGACGCACCAGTTCGGCGGAAGGTTCATGCCAGTGGTTCACCGCCTGCGCCAGCAGCGACCAGTTTTCCTCACCCAGATGGTCAAAATCTTCAAACGGGCCGTTACTGGCCTGCCATTTGCCGTCAGCGTGGCTGACCAGACGGCTATCGACTTCCATCTCCATTGCCAGACCGGCCAGTTCATCCGGGGTAATCGGGTCAACGAAGTTCGGGAACGCGTTCTTCAGGACGACCGGTTGCTTCTGCCAGTATTTTTCTAAAAATTCCGGCCAGTTGAGGTTCAGTTGATAAGCCATGTTTCTTTACCATCACAGTAGAGGAGTAGGCCCGATTATAAAGAGGCCCGCTGCGGGCCTCTTTGTGGTGAATCAATGTGGTGAATCAATTGCCGAGCCTTCTGCTTACACCGCGACGACGCGGTTACGCCCCTGCTGTTTGGCGCGATAAAGCGCCGCATCGCTGCTGTGGATAAGCTCGGCACCAATATCCGCCGGGCTCTGGATGCTGCAAACGTACAGCGGCGCATCCCAGGTCATCACGCCAAGGCTGATGGTCAACACGCCGCCAAGCGGGCTGGTTTCATGTTCGATATTCAGATCCATCACCCGTTCGCGCAGACGCTCGGCCACCGCTCGCGCCCCTTCTGCACCGGTATCCGGCAGCATGATTAAAAACTCTTCGCCGCCGTAGCGGCTGACGCTATCGTCAGGCCTCAGCCCTCCCCTCAGCGCGTCTGCCACCGCCTTCAGCACGCGGTCGCCCGCCTGATGGCCGTAGGTATCGTTATAGCGTTTGAAAAAGTCGAGGTCGGCCATGCACAGTGAGAGTGATGCCCCCTCACGCTGGGCGCGGGTGATTTCATAGTTCAGCCGTTCGTCCATGTAGCGGCGGTTAAATAATCCGGTCAGATGGTCCCGCTCGGCGTACTGCAGCAGTACCTGGTTAGCGCTGGCGAGCTGCTGCTCCGCCAATTTGCGGTCGGTAATGTCCATCCACGCGGAGGAGATCCCCGCCACGTTTCCGCCCGCGTCATACACCGGCATTGGCTTAATATAGAAGTAGCGTCCGTAGAGGAATACTTCTTTGCTGGTGATTTTCTCTCCGGCATCAAGTCGAATAAAATCCTGCTGAAACAACAGATTCCATTCCGGCATGATATCCCGCAGGCACTGGCCGATCAGCGCATCTTCCGGCTGCCCGAGCAGCTCGCCCATCGCTTTATTCGCTTTGGTGAGCTGTCCAAAACGGTTAATCACACACAGCGCCAGCGGTGTGTTCTGGTAGATAGACTCCAGTTGCAATACCCGTTCACCCAGCTGGGAGATATCGCGGTCGGTGCCGCGATAGCCGGTCAACTGACCCTCGGCATCGAACAGCGGAATACCGCTGGTTTCGATGATTACCGCGCTGCCATCTGCCCGACGGTTGCGGTTAATCATGCCGTTGAAGGGCTGCCGGGAAGCCAGAACATCGCCAAAGAATTTCTGCACCCGCTCCGATTCTGCCGGTTCCATAAAATCAAACGGCGCACGACCAAGCACCTCTTCAGGTGCGTACCCCAGCAGGTTATTCACCACGTTGGACACCCACACGTAGCGCCCCTGCGCGTCAACTTCCCAGATCCAATCCGTGTTGTGGTTGAGAAGATCCGCGAGCTTATCGGCTTCGCTCATACTCCCCTGCGCGAATTGCTTATCCATTGCTTTCCCGTCCTTTTCCGTTAGCGCCCCGCTTGCTTTATTACACGGTCAAAAAACAACCTCTCCATCAACCAATATATAATGAGTGGCTATTAAATAATCATGCCCTAAATGTAGCCATATCACGATTAAAAAAGCATACCTCGCAATAACATTGCCATACGAGCTTAGACTGATTAATGGTACCAATTAATTATCCATTGCAATAAATAACGTCAGACTAATACAAAATAAATTCGAATAACTTCTGATTATTAATCCATTCAATATTTAAAAAACGTCCCCCTGCCCGCCGTTCATTCCATCACCCCACATTATCAGCCCAACCACGGTCAACATCGAAGGTCGTCTCCCCCTCCGATCCCACAAAATCCGATCCGCGATCGCATTTCTAAATTATACAAATGCAAAATAATTGATCATTATCAAACTCATTGCTAGCTTGCATAGCAACTGACCAGAAAATGGCCGTCGGTGGTAAACGGAGAACGTCATGTCAAATGCTAAAGAATTTCACTGTGATCTATTGGTAGTCGGTACGGGCGCGGCGGGGATGTCTGCCGCCGTAACCGCAGCACATCAGGGGCTCGATGTACTGATGATTGAAAAACGTGACCGCTTCGGCGGCACCGCAGCGCGGTCAGGCGGATGGTTATGGATCCCCTGCACGAAGCTGGCACAAGCCTACGGCCACGATGATTCACCGGAGGCGGTGAAAACCTATCTGCGCCATGAAGGCGGATCGAGCTACAACGAAGCGCGCGTCTCGGCCTTCTTGCAGCACGGCCCGCAGGCGGTGGACTTCTTCTTGCAAAACACGGCGGTCGATTTTGAAATGCCGCTGACCTTCCCCGACTATCACGCAGAAGCACCGGGGGCGATGCAGGGCGGGCGCTCGATGGTGGCAAAACCGTTCGATGCCCGTGAACTGGGCGACAACCTCAAACACCTGGAGCCCGCGCTGCCTGAGCTGACGGTATTCGGCATGATGATTGGCTCTGGCAAAGATATTCGCCATCTGATGAACGCGACTCGCTCGCTGCAGTCAGCGGCCTACGCCGCGAAGCGCCTATCGAAGCATTTCTGGGAAACCCTGACGTTAGGACGCGGGATGCTGCTGACCAACGGCAATGCGCTGATGGGCCGTCTGGCAAAATCCGCATTGGATAAAAACATTCCTATCTGGCGCAACTCACCGATTCAGGCGCTGCTCTATGAAAACGGACGCGTAGTCGGGGCGAAGGTTAAAAAAGATAATGAAATCATTACTGTCTACGCGAATAAAGGGGTGGTGCTGGCCGCCGGTGGGTTCTCGCATGACGTCGAGCGCCGTAAAGCCAACTATCGCCACGCGCCTACCGGTAAAGAGCACTGGAGCCCAACGGTGGAGTCCAACACCGGCGACACCTTCAGGCTGTTTGAGGCGCTCGGCGGCAAAATTGATAGCCATCTGGCGAATGCCGCCGCGTGGTCTCCGGTCTCGCTGACAACACGCGCCGACGGCAGCCAGGGCGTGATGCCGCATTTTATTGACCGCGCCAAGCCCGGCGTGATTGCGGTCACCGCCAAGGGTCAGCGTTTTACCAATGAGGCCAACTCCTACCACGACTACGTACAGGCGATGATCAAAGCCTGTGAAGGGGAAAGCGAAACCTGCTCGTGGCTTATCTGCGATCACCCTACCCTGCGCCGCTACGGTTTAGGCAGCGTCGCCCCCTTCCCGCTGCCGATAGGCCGCCATCTGAAATCAGGTTATTTGCTGAAAGGAGCGACGCTGGAAGCGCTGGCAAGCCAGGCCGGTATTGACGCGCAGGGGCTAGCCAAAACGGTCGCCGCCTTTAATCAGGGCGCGATCGGCGGTCATGACCCAGCGTTCGGTAAAGGCTCGAAAGCCTACAACCGCTATCAGGGCGATGCCCTGCACCAGCCGAACCCGTGCCTGAAGGCAATCGAACGGGGGCCGTTCTATGCGGTGAAAATTCATCCGGGGGATATCGGCACCTACAACGGGATTCCGGTTGACGAACACTGCCGGGCGCTGGCCGAAGACGGTACGCCTATTGCCGGGCTGTATGCCATCGGCAACGACGCCACCAGCATTATGGGCGGCAACTATCCCGGCGCAGGGATAACCCTCGGCCCGGCCTTAACCTTTGGCTATGCCGTCGCGCAGTACATTGCCGGGCAGACGGTTGCCGGTGCAGAGCCTGTCATCAAAAAAGCGTCATAGCCCAGGAGCAGAAGCGATGAATAACGAGTTTAGCCTGAACGATAAATTGGTGTTAATTACCGGCGCGGCGCGCGGCAACGGTGCGGCGATGGCGGAAGGAATGGCGAAGGCCGGCGCGCGCGTGGTGCTGGTCGACGTGGACAGCGCGGCGGTCGAAGAGACGGCGGCGGCACTGCGTCATCAGGGCGCGAAGGTCTGGAGCTTTGGTGTGGACGTCAGCGATATTGAGAGCTGCGAAGCGCTGGCTGAAGAGGTGACGGCCAATATTGGTCACCTCGACGTGCTGGTGAATAACGCCGGAATTTTAAAGCGCATTCCATTTGATTCTGACGATGCCCACGAAGCACTACACCTGACGCTGTCGGTGAACGTGCTGGGGCCGTTTAATATGTGCAAGGCGTTCTTATCGTCGCTGATTGCCAGTAAAGGCAATATTATCAACGTCGCCTCGATCCAATCCTTCGTGGCGGCCCCTACCGCATTTTCTTACGCCGTTTCCAAAGGCGGCCTGGCGCAGTTGACCCGTACGCTGGCGGCGGAGTTGGCCGGGCACGGCATTCGTGTAAACGCCATCGCGCCGGGGGTAGTGAATACCGATATGACCACCACCACGCGGGAAAATAAAAGCACGCTTGAAAGCTATTTAACCCACATCCCGCTGCGGCGCGTGGCGTCGCCGCAGGAACTGGTGGGGCCGGTGACTTTCCTTGCTTCCAACGCCGCAAGCTATGTGACCGGCGTGGTGCTGCCGGTGGATGGAGGCTATCTGGTCAGCTAACGTGCCCTCCCGGCGTCGCGTTGCTCGGCCGAGCGACGCGACGCCGGGAAACTCCCTCCTCTCCGATGACTATGCTAGAGTACCTATCCTCTTCTTTCAGAAGCCAATCTGGAGCGCAGCGTCATCATGAAGTCGGAACAACGAGGGATTCAGAGCGTTGAGGTCGCCGGGCACATTCTGCGGATGATGGTCGAACAGTCCGCGCCGATGAGCCTGACCGAAATCGCCGAACGGGTCGACTCCGCCCCCGCCCAGATTTTCAGCTATCTGGTGAGTCTGGAACGCACCGGCATGCTCAAGCGCGACCCGGTGACGCAAAAGTACGAGCCCGGTTCGCTGTCGCTGCGTCTGGGGATCAACGCGCTGTACGCCGCGCCAAAAGTGAAAGCAGCAATTGCCGCCGTCGAACGTCTGGGCCAGCAGCACCAGCTGAATGTGTTTGTCGCCGTCTGGACGCGCTTTGGCCCGGTGGTCATTTTCTACCGCGAATACGGCATGGTGATGAACCTCGGCTTTAAGCAGGGCTCGGCCCTGTCGCTAACCCGCACCGCCACCGGCAAGCTGTTTGCCGCCCTGATGCCTGAAGCTGCATGTGACGAGATTATCCGGGCACAAACCTTCACCCGCGATGACCGCCAGTTGTTTAGCCGCGACGACTTCCAGCAGGCGCTGGCCCATATCCGCGAGCAGGGCCTGTCGATTTCCCGCAGCGTCCCCACCCCCTCCGTCTCGGCGCTCTCAGTCCCGGTGCTGGACGGTAACGGCAACCTACAGCTGGCAATCAGCGCCTTCTCGGCCTCGCATCAGCTGGATGAACAGAAACTCGTGACCATCGGCAACCTGTTAAAAGCGGAAGCCCTTGCCCTAAGCGGAGACGCCCAATGAGCGAAAAATCACAGCGTCGGGTACAGTCAGTGGAAGTTGCCGCCGATATTCTGGAATCGCTTATCGCCAGCGGTACTCACAAAAGCCTCAAAGAGATTGCCAGCACCGCACAGATGAGCTCGGCCAAAGTCTTCCCCTACCTGATTAGCCTGGTGCGCGCGGGTCTGGTGAGCAAAGACGAGCAGAGCGGCCTGTACAGCGCAGGTTCGCTGTCGCAGGAGCTAGGGATTTTAGGGCTGCACTATCTGAATCCGCAGCGCGAAGGGGAACGCGTTACCCGACTGCTTGCTGAAAGCACCGGGCACGGCGTGGCCTTAAGCGTGTGGGGCAACCACGGCCCGACGGTGATTAGCTTTACCGAGCCGCGCCATACGCTGTATAGCGAAATTCGTCTTGGGTCAGTGATGTCGCTAGCGTCGTCGTCCATCGGGCGCACCTTCTGCGCCTGGATGCCTGACGATATCATCGCTAATGCCTATAAAAGCGCGACCGGTCAGGCGCTGAGTAAGGCGAAACGTGAAGAGTTTCCGCAGATCCGCGCGTCCGGCCTGGATATGCAGCATGACGTACCGGTGCCGGGCATTAGCTCGGTCAGCGCACCGGTATTTGAACTGAGCGGCGCTATCTATTTTGCGCTGACGCTGTTTGATGAGACGCAGATACTGAACCTCGATGCCGACAGCCCTACCCTTGCCCTGCTTCGCCAGCAGGCGGCTGCGCTTTCCGAAAGCCTCGGCTTTAAACCGTAACGGCGTTCGGCCGGGCTACTTTCAAATCGTAGCCCGGCCAAGGCGCATGAGCGCCGACGCCGGAGAATCGACGGCCCCCTTAAGCCAGGGCTTCCGCTTCCATCATCACCGGATGAAAACGGCGTTTGAAATAGATAAGCCCGTGGCTCTCCGCTTCCCCCAATGCAATGTTCTGAATCTCCACCAGATAGACCAGATGGCTACCGATGGTCTGCACCTGACGAATTTCACCTTCCAGGCTTGCCAGCGACCCTTTCAGCACCGGTTGTTCCAGCACGCCGCGCTGCCAGCCGGAGAGCCCGAAGCGCTCGTCCATCGCCATACCGGTCATCCCGGCGAAGTGACGGGCCATGATCTCCTGCTCGTGGTTGAGCACGTTGATGCATAGCTTGCCGTTACCCTGGAATACCGGGTTCATCGCGCTGTTAGCGTTGATACAGACCATCACCGACGGCGGTGAATCCGTTACCGAGCAGACAGCGGTGGCGGTGATGCCGCAGCGGCCCGCTTCCCCTTCGGTGGTAACGACGTTAACGGCGGCCGACAGGCTGGCCATGGCATCGCGAAAACGCAGACGTTGTTCATCTAATTGCATTGTGACCTCCCGCTGCGAATTACTTCAGCAGCTTATCCAGCAGATTAATATCAGCGTTGTTGTGCAGGTGTGGCACCGTCCAGCCGTTCTGATCGTATTCAGACAGGCAGCGATCGACCATCGCCATCATTTTGTCCATGTTGCCGGAGGTTTGCGCCTGACGCAGACACTGCAGGCGGATCTCATCCTGGCTACCGGAGTAGTTAATTTCATACAGCTCGTGGCGGCCGCCGAACTCGCTGCCGATCGCATCCCACATCAGTTTTAAGATCTTGATACGCTCGACGTGATCCATCCCGTTGGAGCCGCGCACGTACTTCGCCAGGTACTGGTCGATCTGCGGGTTGTTCAGGTCACGGGCGCTCGACGGCAGGTAGATAAGCCCACTGGTGACGTTACGTTCAATGATGTTTTTGATCTTGGCGTAGGCCATCGGGGCCATCACGCGGTAGGTTTGCAGCGCCGCGTGGTCCGGCAGGTACGCGCCGTTAACCCACGGGGTCGCTTCAGAGCACATGGAGTCGCTCAGCGCCCAGAACATGTTGCGCCATGCCACCACTTCACCAAGATCCGCCTGCACGCCGCGGAACTCAGAAGTGCCGGTACACTCCAGCGATTTCTTCAGCAGGCCGGTAATGAAGTCGAGCTTCACCGCCAGACGTACGCACGCCTGCAACGGATACATACGGGCAAAACCGCCTTCCATCGTCCAGCGACGGCAGCGATCGAAATCGCGGTAGATCAGCACGTTTTCCCACGGGATCAGTACTTTATCCATCACCAGGATCGCGTCGTTCTCGTCAAAGCGGCTGGAGAGCGGATAGTCGTACGGTGAACCAGTTGCGCCCGCCACCAGCTCGTAGGAAGCGCGGGAAATCAGCTTCACGCCTTCGGCATCCATCGGCGCGACGAACATCAGCGCGAAGTCTGGGTTTTCGCCCATCACCTGCGCGGAGCCGAAGCCAATCATGTTGTAGTGGGTTAGCGCCGAGTTGGTCGCCACCACCTTCGCGCCGCTGACGATAATCCCGGCATCGGTCTCTTTTTCCAGCTTGATGTAAACGTCTTTCACTTCATCCGCTGGCTTGTGACGGTCGATTGGCGGGTTGACGATCGCGTGGTTGAAGTACAGGCCGGTTTCCTGAATGCGCGAGTACCAGTGGCGGGCATTCTGCTCGAACTGGCCGTAGAACGCCGGGTTCGCGCCCAGCGCGCTGCCGAAGGCCGCTTTGTAGTCCGGGGTGCGCCCCATCCAGCCGTAGGAGAGACGTGACCACTCGGCGATGGCGTCGCGCTGCTGCCGCAGGTCGTCGGCACTTTTCGCCACGCGGAAGAATTTGTGAGTGTAGCCGCCGCTGCCGGTATCGGTGTTCCAGCACAGCTTGTCCTGCATTTCCGGTTTGTGCAGCGCATCGTACAGCTGGCCCACCGAGGCCGCCGCGTTGCGGAACGCAGGGTGGGTGGTGACATCCTTGACGCGTTCGCCGTAGATGTAGATCTCACGGCCATCCTGCAGGCTTTTCAGGTACTCTTCACCGGTTAACGGGCGTTTGGTGTCTGCGCGGAAATCTTCAGGTTTCATTCGGGTACACTCCAGTATTCATCGGATTTGTTAAATTTATGTTTTGTTCTTGTTTCGTAATTGAAGCGTTTAAAGGGCAGACGGTGAAGAGACTTTTGGGTCAACGGCTGGTACTTTTCGGGCGAGGGGTGGTTCTGTGATCTGGGTAGGGTTTGGTGCGGTTCCCGGCGGCGCTTCGCTTGGCCGGGCTACACGCATATGTAGCCCGGCCAAGCGAAGCGCCGCCGGGGAAAAATCACGACACCGGTACTTTCTGTGCGCGAAACGCGCTCGGTGAACACCCCACTAAGCGGTTAAAAAAGCGGGCAAAATAGGCCGGGTCCTTAAACCCAAGCTGCCAGGCAATCTCGCTCACCGCGCTGTCGGAAAACAGCAGCAGCCGCTTGGCCTCACGCAGTTGCCTGTCGAATATCAATCTCTTCGGCGGGCGGTTGGCGAAGCGGCGGCAGATATCCGTCAGCCGGGATTCGGTCAGATGCAGCTCGTTGGCGTAGTCCGGTACCGTCCAGTGACGGTGGTAGTGGGTATCAATCATCTGGTTAAAGCGCTGGAACAGCTTCAGCTCGCCGCGTACGCCGCTGGCCGCGTGGTCGTCCAGCGGTGCGTTGCGCAGCAGCAGCGTGAACACCGCCTGCGCCAGCAGCACCAGCGTGTGCTCGCGTCCTGGCAAGTCGGACGTCGACTCGCGCTGAATCAGCCGCCAGTAGTGCGCCAGCGCCGCCAGCTCTTCAGGCTTGTCCGCCAGCGACAGGCACATCCCCGGCAGGCCGAACGCCTCCCGGGTGCCGGGATACAGCACCTCCAGCAGCGGCCAGACCAAATCTTCGCGAACCGTCAGCACGTGGCCGTCGCTATCCGACTCGGTGATAAACGCGTGCGGTACCGACGGCGGCGTCAGCACGAACAGCGGTGCCTGCACCGAATAGCGATGATCGTCGAGCTGCAGCTCAATCTGCCCGGTATCAAGAAAGTGCATCTGGAAAAACTGATCGTGTCGATGCGCCTGCATATCACGGCCAAAAAACGCCGCCATGCGGGCGAACGACTGATAGTGCACATCCTTGCTGCCGAGACTCTCCTCATACTCGGTGCTGATGTCGATATTGGTAATCGCACGCTGGCACATAGCGGCGGCTCCTTACGGCGTGGCGCGTGGGCGCGAGGATTTCATCGGGATCGCCCAGATAATCACCGACCCCAGCACCAGCAGCGCGGCGACAAACCACAATCCGCTGTTAAAGCTGCCGGTCACATCTTTCAACCAGCCGATCATAAACGGACTCAATGCCGATCCGATGTTGCCGGTGGCGTTGATCACCGCAATGCCGATCGCCCTCGCCCGCAGGCTGATGGACTGATCCGGCGTGGTCCAGAAGATCGCCATCGCGCTAAAGGAGCCGGTCGAAGCCATCACGATCCCCAACAGCTGGATCAGGCTATGGTTGGTGGCCGAGGCCAGCAGCCAGCCGGCGGCGGCAAACAGGAACGGCAGCGCCGTGTGGTGCTTACGCTCCTGGTACTTATCCGAATGGCGGCTCCAGTAAATCATGCCGAGAATAGTGCACACCTGCGGGATCGCCGCCATCAGGCCGATGGTGATGTTGCTGCTGCCCTCGTTAAAGCTCTTGAGGATCTGCGGCGTCCAGATGCTGATGGCGCTCAGGGTGTTGGTCAGGCAGAAATAGGCCAGCGTGTACATCAGGACGATCGGCGTAAATACCTCGCGCCACAGGCTGCGCTGCTGCATGGCGCTGTGGCTAATCGCGCCCTCAGGCTGCACCAGGGTCAGATGGTCTTTATCCATCATCTCCTGCAGGCACTTTTTATCCTCGTCGGTCAGCCATTTAGCCTTCGCCGGGGAGTCATCAAGCCAGTACCAGACCATCACGCCAAGCAGCACTGCCGGGAAGCCTTCCAGCAGGAACAGCCACTGCCAGCCGTGCATGTTCAGCAGACCATCCATCGACAGAATATAGCCCGAGACAATCGAACCCAGCGCGGTGGTCACCGGCATGGCTATCATAAACAGGGCGTTGGCACGGGCGCGGAAAAACGCCGGGAACCAGTAGGTTAAGTACAGCAGAATGCCGGGCAGGAACCCGGCTTCGGTGATACCCACCAGCATGCGCAGCACGTAGAGACTTTTCGGCCCGACGGCGAACATGGTGGCGGTGGAGGCGATGCCCCACAGCACCATAATGGTGGCAATCCAGCGCCGCGCGCCGACGATGCTCAGCATAATGTTGCTGGGAATACCGAATATCACGTAGGTGGCGTAGAACAGCGTGGTGGCAAGGCCGAACATGGTGGCGTTGAGGCCGAGATCCGCCCCCATCGTCAGCCCGGCAAAGCCGATATTAATACGGTCTAAGAATGAGAAGATAAACAGCACAAACAAAAACAGAACCAGACGACGAAACAGTTTGTTGATAACCGATTGTTGGCCCGCCGTCAGCTGCTTGTGCTGGTCAGCCGGGTTGAGTTGCTCCGGGATTGCAGGTGATGTGTCGCTCATTATCCTTTCCTCTGATGGGAATTTGCGTAGGGTGAAGCAGGTTTTGCCAGGGGCGCTGCGCTTGTCGGGCCTACGGATAGGCCGGATAAGCGCAGCGCCGTTCGGCAGGGGTTAATACACGCCGGACGAACCCAGCGAGGTTTTCTCCGCGCCAAAGCGCGCCGCCAGCGCTTCTGCGCCGCGGGCCAGCAGCGTGGTATCGACGCCGACGGCGACAAACAGCGCCCCCAGCTCCAGATAGCGCTTCGCCAGCGGTTCGTTGGCCATCAGAATGCCCGGCGCTTTCCCCGCCGCACGAATCTGCACAATGGCCTTTTCAATCGTCGCCTGCACTTCCGGGTGCTGCGGATTACCGGCATAGCCCATATCAGCGCTGAGATCCGCCGGGCCGATAAACACGCCGTCTACGCCGTCGACGTCGAGGATCTGCGCCAGGTTGCTGACCGCTTCGCGGGTTTCAATCTGCACCAGCACGCACATTGCGTCGTTAGCCTGGTGGATATAATCCGGCATGCGGTTCCAGCGCGATGCACGCGCCAGCGCACTGCCCACACCACGAATGCCCTGCGGCGGGTAGCGGGTCGCGGCAACCGCCGCCCGCGCTTCATCGGCGTTCTGCACCATCGGCACCAGCAGGGTCTGGGCACCTACGTCGAGCAGCTGTTTAATCTGCACCGCGTCGTTCCACGACGGGCGCACCACCGGCTGGCTTGGGTATGGCGCAATCGCCTGCAGTTGGGTCAGCACGGTCTGGACGTTGTTCGGCGCATGTTCGCCGTCAATCAGCAGCCAGTCGAAGCCCGCCCCCGCCAGCAGTTCAGCGCTGTAGCTACTGGAGAGCCCCAGCCACAGGCCAATCTGCGGCTGGCCGGCTTTCAGCGCGTCTTTAAAACTGTTCTTCATCATCGTCATTTCCTTTTATACGAACCGGCAGGTGATCGCGCCCATATTGCCGTAGTCGACGTGGAAAGTGTCGCCCTTACGCGCCGGTACCGGGCGGGTGAACGAGCCGCCGAGGATAATCTGCCCCGCTTCCAGCTGAACGTCGTACGGCGCCAGCTTGTTTGCCAGCCACGCCACGCCGTTGGCCGGATGATTGAGCACGCCAGCGGCGACGCCGGTCTCTTCAATCACGCCGTTGCGATAGAGCAGCGCGGAGATCCAGCGCAGATCCAGTTCGTCGGGCTTAATCGGACGGCCGCCGAGGATCACCCCCGCATTGGCGGCGTTGTCGGAGATGGTGTCGAACACCTTACGCGGTCGCTGGGTTACCGGGTCCACGTTGTGGCTGCGGGCGTCAATCAGCTCCAGCGCCGGGATCACGTAGTCGGTGGCGTTATAAACATCGAACAGCGTGCAGTTCGGTCCGCGCAGCGGTTTTGCCAGCACGAACGCCAGTTCAACTTCAATACGCGGCACGATAAAGCGGTCGGTCGGAATATCGCTGCCGTCGTGGAAGAACATGTCGTCGAGCAGCGCGCCGTAGTCCGGTTCGCTAATCTGCGAGCTGGCCTGCATCGCTTTTGAGGTCAGGCCGATTTTGTGGCCTTTGAGCGTGCGCCCTTCAGCAATCTTCATCTCAACCCATTCGCGCTGCACGGCATAGGCGTCTTCGATGGTAATGTCCGGGTAATCCAGCGAGACGGCACGGATCTGCTCACGCTGTTTTTCAGCCTGATTCAGCCGCTGGGCAATCAGGGTACGGGTTTGTTTATCGAGCATAGTGATTCCTGTGGCTGTGTTTTCTCCCTCTCCCTGTGGGAGAGGGCCGGGGTGAGGGCATCAGGCCGCTGAGGTGCCCCCTCACCCTAACCCTCTCCCCAAAGGGGCGAGGGGACCGACCGAGCACATGTCTTATTTAAATAACGCGTGCACGTTGTTCTGTTTGTAATTCAGCGTCGGGTGCAGCTCGTCCATCTCAAACGACAGCGCCAGATAGCGGCTGTCCATCAGCGTGGCGAAGTGGGCTTTAATCAACCCAAACAGCATCTCCCCCACCTCCTGACGGCTCTCCAGGCTGCGCCCGGTGCCGATTTTCAGCGTCATGTGCACAAACGCGTAATCGTGCTTACCGTCGGCCATCTGCCACGTATCCAGCCAGTGGGCGCGGCTGCGGATACCACCGATCGGGAAAATCCCGGTGGCGGCCAGCGCCTCGTTCACCTTGCCAAACAGGCCTGGTAAATCAGCCTGTTCACGGATGTTGGTGGTGCATTCAGCAATAAAGTGCGGCATGGTTGTTCCTCACGCGGGCAGCGGGAATACGGCGTTCACCTGCCCGGTACCGGAGCTGGCGAACAGGTCGGTGATAAACTCCACCTTGCCGTCGTACTTATCCCAGCCCAGCATCCCCAGCAGCATCACGGTGTCGTGCATATTGCCTTCGCCGTAGCAGTAATCGGCGTACTCCGGCAGCATGGTGCAAAACTCTTTGAACTTGCCTTCGCGCCACAGCTTGACCACGCGCTCGTCCATCTGATGATCGAACTCGCGGGTGTAGCTGTTCATTCCCTCTTCCGCGCGCTGGTCGTCGATAAAGCGGTGCGACAGCGAGCCGCTGGCAAACACCGCCACCGTGCCGTCGTATTTCTCGATGGCTTTCAGGATTGCTTCGCCCAGCCTGCGGCTATCGGCAAAGTCGTGCACGGTACAGAACGCCGAAATAGAGACCACTTTGAAGTGCTTATCGGCGTTCATATAGCGCATCGGCACCAGCGTGCCGTACTCCAGCTTCAGGCTCGGAATGTTGTGCGCCTTGGCGCGCACACCCAACGCCACCGCTTCATCGGCAATCAGTTGACCCAGCGCCGGGTTGCCTTCATAGTCGTAGGTCATGTCGCGGATAAAGTGCGGCAGCTCGTTGCTGGTATAGATGCCCTTAAAGCTCTCCGCGCAGTTGATGTGGTAGGCGCTGTTCACCAGCCAGTGGGTATCGAACACGATAATGGTGTCGACGCCCATCTCGCGGCAGCGCTTGCCAATCTCTTTATGCCCGTCAATCGCTGCCTGACGGCAGCCGAAGTTTTTCCCCGGAATTTCAGAAAGATACATCGACGGCACGTGCGTGATTTTTGCTGCTAACGCTAACTTACCCATGTCAAACTCCCCATTTCGGGATGGGATGGTCGCCCATAGAGATGCAGACGTTTTTCATCTCCGCGAACACTTCGAAGCTGTACTCGCCGCCCTCGCGACCGGTTCCGGAGGCCTTCACGCCGCCGAACGGCTGGCGCAGGTCGCGCACGTTCTGGGTGTTGACGAACACCATCCCGGCTTCGATACCGCGCGCCAGACGCAGCACTTTGCTGATGTCCTGGGTCCAGATATAAGAAGCCAGGCCGTACTCAATATCGTTCGCCAGGCGCAGACCTTCCGCCTCGTCTTTGAACGGCAGCAGGCAGGCTACTGGGCCAAAAATCTCTTCCTGGGCCACACGCATACGGTTGTCGACGTCCGCCAGCACCGTTGGGCGCAGGAAGTTGCCGTTCTTAAGATGCGCAGGCAGGTCGGTCGGTTTTTCCGGGCCACCGGCCAGCAGGGTTGCCCCCTCTTCGATGCCGAGGCGGATATAGCCGGAGACTTTTTCCCAATGCTGCTGGCTAATCAGCGCGCCGACCTGAGTATTCGGGTCGTTCGGGTCACCGACGCGCAGACGGTTGGCACGTTCGGCAAAGCGTTTGACGAACTCCGGGTAGATGCTCTGCTGGATAAAAATGCGCGAACCGGCGGTGCAGCGTTCACCGTTGATGGAGAAGATGGTGAACAGCGCGGCGTCCAGCGCCCGTTCAATATCGGCGTCTTCAAAAATCAGCACCGGCGATTTGCCGCCGAGCTCCATGGAATACTTCTTCAGCCCGGCGTTTTTCATGATGTTGCGCCCGGTGGCGGTGCCGCCGGTAAAGGAGACGGCGCGTACGTCATGATGGCGTACCAGCGCATCACCGGCGCTGGCGCCGTAGCCCTGAACCACGTTCAGCACGCCCGCCGGAATACCGGCTTCCAGCGCCAGCTCGCCCAGACGGTCGGCGGTCAGCGGCGACAGTTCGGACATTTTCAGCACCGCGGTGTTGCCCAGCGCCAGGCACGGCGCGACCTTCCAGGTGGCGGTCATAAACGGCACGTTCCACGGCGATACCAGCGCACACACCCCCACCGGCTGCACGAGGGTGTAGTTGAGCATCTTGTCGTCAACCGGGTAGGTTTTGCCGTTCATCTGCTGGCACACTTCGGCGAAGAACTCGAAGTTGTGCGACGCGCGTGGGATCAGCACGTTTTTGGTCTGGTGGATCGGCAGGCCGGTGTCGGCAGTTTCCATCGCCGCAATTTCCGGCACGTTCTGGTCAATCAGGTCACCCAGACGGCGCATCAGACGCGCGCGCTCTTTCATCGGCAGGTTAGCCCACTTCGGGAAAGCCTCTTTCGCCGCCGCGACCGCCTGGTTCACTTCCGCGTCACCGCCGGAGGCAACTTCTGCCAGCACCTCGCCGGTTGCCGGGTTGGTGGTGTGGAAATAGTCCTGACCGGCGACGTTTTTGCCGTTGATCCAATGGTTAATCTTTTTCATTTTGCAGACTCCTCGCTGACAATCCGGTTCACCAGGCGACCCACGCCCTCAACTTCCACCACCACTTCATCGCCCGGCACCACGTCGGACAGCCCTTTCGGCGTGCCGGTGGCGATCATGTCGCCCGGTTGCAACGTCATAAATTCGCTGAGGTACGAGACCAGGAACGGCACGCTGAAGATCAGATCCGCGGTGGTGCCTTCCTGACGCAGCTCGCCGTTAACATAGGTGCGCAGGGTGAGGTTATGCGGGTCGGGAATCGCCGCTTTAGGCACCACGTTGGGGGAGATCGGCGTCAGCCCATCGCGGCTTTTTACCCGCAGGTTCGGGCGGTAGTAGTTTTCCAGGTAGTCGCGGATGGCGTAGTCATTGCAGACCGTGTAGCCCGCGACGTAGTCCATGGCGTCGGCTTCGCTCACCTTGTGCGCGGTTTTGCCCATCACCACCACCAGCTCAGACTCGTAGTGCATGTACTCGACGTTGTCCGGGCGTACCGAAGTCTGGTTGTCACCATTGAAAGTGTTAGGCGCTTTGATAAACACCAGCGGCTCTTCCGGCGGCTTAAAGTCCAGCTCGCTGGCGTGGTCAGCGTAGTTCAGCCCCAACGCGAACAGCGTGCCATGGTCGTGCGGGCGCGGCACCGGGCGAGCGTCCGCTTCGGCAACCACCGGGTTTTCCAGCGGCGGGAAGCCTTCCGCCAACACGCGTACCTGGTCACCGGGACGCAGCGCAACGCGGCTGTGCGGGGTACCTATCAGAATGGCATCGCCTGGGTTCAGGGTGGCGAAATCGCTCAGGGCGCTCAGCAGCTCGGCGGCGCTGCGCTTAAGGTCAGCGGTGCTCCACTGGTCAGCATGACGACCGTTGATTTCGGTAATGATGGTCAGGTTGTCAACGTTATCAACGCTCACCACGTCACCCAACGGGCAGAAGCCGTCGCGGCATTTGGCTTTAATCGCCGGGCGGTAGAAGCTCTCTTCAGGCAGGCTGACTTCGTTCGCCAGCGCGTAACCGGCGATATAGTCTGCGGCTTCCTCTACGCGGACTTTACGGGCCGTTTTGCCCACCACCAGCGCCACCGTCGCGCCGCTTAATACCGTTTCACCCTGTGGGAACGGGATCGGCTGACCGCCTTCGGTAACGGTATTGTGCGGTTTGATAAACCAGACGGCGGTTTTAGGCGGTGCCTTGTAGGGCGCCTGCTCGAACGCGTCGCGCCAGGCATCAAGCTGGCTGCGGTGGTTGAGCGCCACGGCGAAAACGGTACCTTTCATTTACAGCTCCTCAGAGACGACGAACAATTCATTAATATGTTAATGATGTGTTTTATGCTTCCGCCGCTCATTTAGCAAACACAAGTCAATTTTTTGTGACTTGATTAACAATAATTTCACATAAAATAAATCATATAGATATTTATCAATAAGTTATAAAAACAACATTGCGTTAACGCCAGGTTTCGGTAAAAATCAGCTGTCGATAAAAGCAACATTGCTATATTGTTCATATATTAATGATGAGAAGGCTGGAGTGGCAGAATGCACGATTCTTTAACCATCGCCCTGATGCAGGCGCGGGAAGTGGCGATGACCTATTTTCGGCCGATCGTAAAGCAGCACAATCTGACGGAGCAGCAGTGGCGCATTGTCCGCGTGCTGGTCGATAACCCATCGATGGATTTCCACGACCTGGCCGCCGCTACCTGTATTTTGCGCCCCAGTCTGACCGGGATCCTCACGCGTATGGAGCGCGATGGCCTGGTGCTGCGCTTAAAGCCGGTGAACGATCAGCGCAAGCTTTATGTGTCGCTAACCAAAGAGGGGTACGCGCTTTACGAACGCGCACAGGCGAAAGTGGAAGAGGCCTATCAGCAGATTGAAAAACAGTTCACGCCTGAAAAAATGAAGCAGCTCACCGCCCTGCTGCACGAGTTCATCTCCCTGCAAAAATAGTTTCCAAAATCTGCCTGTTTATTGATGTAAATCAGGCAGCATCCCGCTCTCTTCACGCCTCATTACGCCGTTACTTACCTTGATACACTTAGGTGGTACGTCATCTTAATAATTTTGAATTAGATCACAAAAATTTCTGAAACATGGGTTTAGTATTCGGAAAAAATGTGACACGGATTCACTAAATCTCATAAATGGACCGCAGTGCGTTGCTCCAGCCTCTTTTTGGCCCGGCAAATTATCTTCTCTCTGTATGACCGTAGTTGTGCCTGTCCACCCAACACAGGCCGTTTCACATTCTAAGAAGTAAAGGAAAGTTTTATGCGCACCACTGGTCATACGCGCTGGTTTATGGTGGCTCTTGTCACGCTTGGCACGATTCTGTGTTATTTAACCCGCAATACTATTTCGGCCGCAGCACCAACGCTGCAAAGCGATCTGCACATCACGACCCAGCAATATTCCTGGATTGTGGCCACCTTCTCCGCTTGTTACACCATCGCACAGCCTATCGCAGGTTATGTGCTGGATACCCTTGGTACCAAAGTTGGCTACACCCTGTTCGGCGGCATGTGGGCCATCTTCTGCATTGGCGCGGCCTTCACCAACAGCTGGCAGGGTCTGGCGCTGTGCCGCGGCCTGGGCGGCTTCGCCGAGAGTGCGATGATCCCCGCCGGTCTGAAGTCCGTTACCGAATGGTTCCCGGATAACGAGCGTTCCGTCGCCGTCGGCTATTTCAACGTCGGCTCCTCCATGGGGGCGATTATTGCGCCGCCGCTGGTCGCATGGGCCATCTTCATTCACAGCTGGCGTCTGGCATTTATCATCGTCGGGATTGCCAGCATGGTCTGGGCGCTGGGCTGGTATCTGGTTTATAACCGCCCAGGGCAGTGCAAAAGCCTGAGCAAAGAGGAGTTCGACTACATCACCGATGGCCAGCCGGAGCGCAAGGTGGTGGATAAGGTGCATATCGGTCAGCTGCTGCGCCAGCGTAAATTCTGGGGTATCGCCCTGCCGCGCTTCCTTGCCGAACCGGCATGGGGGACGTTCAACGCGTGGATCCCGCTGTTTATGGTGCACACCTACGGCTTTAACCTGAAAGATATCGCCATGTTCGCGTGGATCCCGATGCTGTTTGCCGATATGGGCTGCATCATCGGCGGCTATCTGCCGGGGATTTTCCAGCGCGTCTTTGGCGTGAATATCGTGGTGTCCCGCAAACTGGTGGTGACCATGGGCGCAGCGCTGATGATCCTGCCTGGCATGGTCGGCCTGTTCAGCAGCCCGTTTGTGGCTATCGCCCTGCTGTGCGTCGGCGGCTTTGCTCACCAGTCGCTGTCCGGCGCGCTGATTACGCTCTCTTCCGATATGTTCGATCCGGGCGAAGTGGCCACCGCCAACGGTTTTACCGGCATGGCAGCATGGACGGCGAGCACGCTGTTCGCCTTAGTGGTTGGCGCACTGGCCGACACCTTAGGCTTCAGCCCGCTGTTCGCCGTGCTGGCGGCGTTTGACGTGATTGGTGCGATTATTCTGTGGGCGCTGCTGCGTTCGCCAGCGCCTGAGCTGGAAGTGAATCCAGCCATCTGACCTAACCCCCCGGCGGCGCTACGCTTGGCCGGGCTACATGAACGGTAGCCCGGGCGAGGCGCTAGCCGACCCCGGGGTGGCAAGCCGATTTACTCAAGATTCAACAACTGACTCACCAGCACAATATGGGTCTTAATCCCCACCGCCAGCGCATCTTCATCAATGCGGAAATGCGGGTTATGCACGTTCCACGTCGCCCCTTTCTCTTTATTACCGCAGCCGATAAACAGGAACGTCCCCGGAATTTTCTCCTGATATGAGGAGAAATCTTCACTGCCGAACAACGCCTTTTCTTCCAGCTTCAGCGTGCCCGCCGGGAAGTGGCGGCCAATCGCTTCGCGGGCAATCGTGTTGGTCACCGCATGGTTATTGCCCACCGCATAGCCCTTCTGCCACTGGATATCGCAACCTGCGCCGTGCGCCGCCGCAATACCGTTCACAATGCGCGACATCAGCCCCGGCACCGCTTCCCGCACCTGCTGATTGTGGGTACGCAGCGTTCCCGCCAGGCGCGCGCTGTCGGGGATAACGTTATAGCTATCGCCCGCCTGGAAGGTGGCGATGGTCAGCACCGGCGCGGTGCCAGGGTCGATATTGCGGGCCACAATCTGCTGTAATGCGCCGACCATTTCAGCGCCGATGGTTACCGGGTCGATACAGTGCTGCGGCATCGAACCGTGGCCGCCCTTACCGCGAATGGTGATATCAAAGTTGTCGCTGGAGGCCACATAAACGCCCTCTTTTAAGGCGATCGTCCCCACCGGGCTGGTCGGGAAAACGTGCAGACCGAAAATATGCTCCACATCGTCCACCACGCCCAGTTCAACCAGCTCGCGCGCGCCGCCCGGCGGCACCTCTTCGGCAGGCTGGAAGATAAACTTGATGCTGCCGTGCAGCCGGTCACGCAGCTGACATAGCACCTTGACCGCCCCCATCAACATCGCCGCATGGGCATCGTGACCGCAGGCGTGCATCACGCCGGGCACGGTTGAACAGAAGCTTTCCCCGCTCTCTTCCTGTAGCGGCAGGGCATCGATATCGGCGCGCAGCGCCCACATCGGCCCCGGATGCGCGCCGCGCAGCACGGCAATCACGCAATTCTCCACCGGGCGGCTGATTTCCAGGCCGGCAAACGACGCCAGCTCGCGGGCGATATAGTCCGCCGTTGGCTTCTCCTGAAACGATAAATCCGGGTGGGCGTGAATATGGCGACGCCAGCGCAGCGCATCTTCAAAGGCCGCGGAGATTAACTGTTCAGTGGTGTGATTCATCAGATTTTCCTTCTACTCAACAACAGGCAGGCTGGCGACGGTACGGCGCTTCATCAGCGGCAGCACCGCCAGGGCGGAGCAGACCATCGCCAGTGACAGAAACGTAAACGCGCTGGCGTAACCGTGGGTGTTCTCCACCAGGTAGCCAATCACGATAGGTGAGACAAAACCGCCCAGCGTGCCGCCGGTATTAATCAGGCCAATCGCCGAGCCCATCATATTTTCCGGCAGCCGCTTCATCGGCAGCGTAAAGGCGGTGACAAACGTCGCCATCAGGAAGACTTCACCGACGAACAGCAGCAGGCTGGCGGTCAGCGGCGTCGCAGCATGGAAGATGGCGAAAATCGCTACGGCGCTCAGCAGCGCGCTGATGGCAATCACCAGCGGTTCACGATTGAGGAAATATTTGCCCACCAGCCAACCGGTACCGAGCGAAGAGATCCAGATCCCAAGACCGCCTGCCGCCACCACATAGCCGGAAGCCGATAGCGACATCCCCATATGCTGGACGAAAAATTTCGGTAGCCACGCCATCAGGCCGTAGCTGGGAATGTTGACGCAGAAAATCGACAGAAACAGCAGGATAACCGTCGGGTTACGCCACAGCGCCGCGCCGGAGACGGACTGCTTTTTCACGCTCGGCGTCACCTGCTGGCGCGGGACGCGCAGGGCAATCAGCGCGGCAATCACGCAGACCATCACCCCCAGTACGGTAAATGAGGTGTGCCAGCCCATCATCGCCAGCGCGTTCACCGCGATAATCGGCCCGATGGTCATCGCCAGCCCTGCCGAAGAGAGCAAAATCGACTGGGCAAAGGTGCGCTTCTCGACGCTGAAATTACTGACCACCGCCTTGGCGCAGGAGCACGGGTAGCCGGAATGGCCCACCCCCGCCAGAAAACGAAACAGCAGCAGCAGGCCGAAACTCGCCCCCAGCGCACCGAAGCAGAGGGCAAAAATGCCCAGCGCCGCCAGCGACAGCACCAGCATGGTTTTGTAACCAATGCGGTCGTTCAGCCAGCCGGCAGGCACCTGAAACAGTGAATAGGCGAGGAAGAAGATCCCGGTGATATAGCCCAGTTGCTCAGCGTTAAGGCCAAACTCTTTTTCGATCGGCAGTAAAGCAAAGCCGGTCACGGTCTTGTCGATGTAGACAAATACGTAGCCAATAAACAGCAAAAAGATCATTTGAGACTGACTTTTCATTATTTTTCCGCCTTGTGTCTCATGAGGATAGATGTTGTGTGAGGACGATTGCCCCTACGTATCCTGGCCCTTTACCCGAAAGGCGGGAAGATGTAATTTTTCTATAGGTGATGCTTTTTTCTGATAGGGGTAAGCGGTGAAATATTTACCAAAAGTGAACCAGCTGCAGGCGCTAAAGCAGGTGGCGCGCAGCGGCAGCATCCGTGCGGCCGCCCGCGAATTAGGGCAGTCTCAGCCCGCGCTCAGCCGCACGTTGCGTGAGCTGGAGCAAACCCTGGGGACGCAACTTTTACTGCGCAGCAAAGAAGGCATCACCCTGACTGAAGCAGGCTGCGCGTTTTCGCAGCGCGCGGAGTGGGTGCTGGAGGAGTTGCGGCGCGCTGCCGATGAGGTACAGCAGATAAACCATGCCACTCACGGGCGGCTGACCATCGGCTACTCGTCGCTCATTGCGCTAACGGTTTTTCCCGCCGTCGCCGACGCCTTTAAGCAGGCGCTGCCGCAGGTGGCGCTCACCCTCAAAGAGGGGCAGCTCTCTTCGCTGTTGCCCGGCGTGCGCAGCGGTGAGATAGACCTGGCTGTCGGCTCCATCGACCCGATGCACCCGCCGGAAGGGGTGATGATTGAGCCGCTGTTCACCACACCGTTTTGCGTGGTGGCGCGCCATGGGCATCCGCTGGCCAATGAGGGGGATTTGATGGCGCTGCGGCGGGCAAAATGGCTGCTGCCGGAGTCGCCGATGGGCTACTACCAGCAGCTACAGAATGAACTCGCCCACTTCTATCGCCAGCTGGCCATTGCGCCGCTGCGTACCGATTCGGTGATAAC
The DNA here is from genome assembly GCF_040930405.1 of Kluyvera sichuanensis. Classification (NCBI taxonomy): domain Bacteria; kingdom Pseudomonadati; phylum Pseudomonadota; class Gammaproteobacteria; order Enterobacterales; family Enterobacteriaceae; genus Kluyvera; species Kluyvera sichuanensis. Next base: position 4,803,263 of record NZ_CP162271.1, on the reverse strand, counting down.
CGGGCTGAATATGGTGCTGGAATCCGATTACCTGACCATCGTCGCCCGCGCCATGAGCCAGCCGCTTAAACTGGAGGGGAAAATCGTCACGCTGCCGGTCTCTACCCTTCCCGCCGCGCAGTATTGTGCCGTCTGGTCGCAGAAATCGGCGCTTACGGCTAACGCCCAGCAGTTTTTATCGCGGCTGCGCGGGGCGTGTCAGGGGTATAGCTGGTAGCTCGCCGCCATCCCGGCGGTGCTTCGCTTGGCCGGGCGACCTTTCCCTTATTCCGGTGTTATATCGCCACTAACTGACGCACACCCTGTGCCTCCATGTCGTCACCGCGCCCACGCTGCACGATGGTGCCGCGCGACATCACCAGATAGCTGTCCGCCAGTTCGGCGGCAAAATCATAAAACTGCTCCACCAGCAGGATCGCCATATCCCCCCGATTGGCAAGGCTGCGGATCACCGCGCCGATCTCTTTGATCACCGACGGCTGGATCCCCTCGGTGGGCTCGTCGAGGATCAACAGTTGCGGCTTACACGCCAGCGCCCGGCCGATCGCCAGCTGCTGTTGCTGCCCGCCAGACAGATCCCCACCCCGCCGCTGCTTCATTTCGCGCAGCACCGGGAACAGTTGGTAGATCTCATCCGGCACGCTTTTGGCCTGCGAACCAGAAAAGCGCGACAGCCCCATCAGCAGGTTCTCTTCGACCGTCAGGCGCGGAAAAATTTCGCGCCCCTGCGGCACGTAGGCAATCCCCTGCTGCACCCGCTGGTGCGGCTTGCAGTGGTTAATCAGCTTGCCCTGCCAGTGCAGGGTGCCGGATTTCGCCGGGATGATGCCCATCAGGCATTTCAGCAGCGTGGTTTTGCCCACGCCGTTACGCCCCAGCAGGCAGGTAATCTCGCCCGGCGTGGTCTCAAACGACAGGCCGCGCAGAATATGGCTGCCGCCGTAATACTGATTTAAATCATTTACCTGTAACATATTAGCGCCCCAGATAGACGTCGATAACCTGCTCGTTGGCCTGCACCTCGCGCAGCGAGCCCTCGGCCAACACCTGCCCCTGATGCAGCACGGTGACGTGGTCGGCGATAGTCTCAACAAAGCCCATATCGTGCTCCACCACCATCAACGAGTGCTTGCCCGCCAGCCCGCGAAACAGCTCAGCAATATAGTCCGTTTCCGCATCGGTCAGCCCGGCGGCGGGTTCATCAAGCAGCAGCAGGTGCGGCTCCTGCACCAGCAGCATGCCGATTTCCAGAAACTGCTTTTGCCCGTGGGAAAGCAGCCCAGACGGGCGATGGCGATGCGCGGTCAGCCGCAGCAGCTCCAGCACTTCGTCAATGCGATCCCGCTGGCTGCCATTAAGCGTGGCGCGCAGGCAGGTCCAGACCGATTTATCCATCTTCAGGGCGATTTCGAGGTTTTCCATCACGCTCAGCGCCTCAAACACCGTCGGCTTCTGGAACTTGCGGCCAATGCCCGCGCGGGCAATCTCCACCGACGACAACCCCATCAGGTCGACGTTCTGGTCGTAGGTAACTTTGCCGCTGTCCGGCCGCGTTTTGCCGGTGATCACATCCATCAGCGTGGTTTTTCCCGCACCGTTGGGGCCAATCACACAGCGCAGTTCGCCGACGCCAATCGACAGCGACAGGTCGGTCAGCGCGCGAAACGAGTCGAAGCTAACGTTGATATTTTCCAGTTGCAGCACCGGGTCGGTGGTGTCGCGATAGCGGTCCTGGGGCTGCGGCTGGGTGAACAGGGAATCAGTCATGCTTTCTCCTTTTGAGCAGGCCAATCACGCCGCGCGGCAGGAACAGGGTGACGAGAATAAACATCAGGCCGAGGAAAAAGAGCCAGAAGTCCGGGAAGGCGACGGTGAAGAAGCTTTTCGCCCCGTTGACGATCCCCGCGCCGAGGATTGGGCCAATCAGCGTGCCGCGCCCACCGAGCGCCACCCAGATAGCGGCTTCAATCGAGTTGGTTGGCGACATTTCGCTGGGGTTAATAATCCCCACCTGCGGCACGTACAGCGCCCCCGCCAGCCCGCACAGCACGGCGGAGAGCGTCCAGACGAACAGCTTGAAGCCTTTTGGATCGTAGCCGCAGAACATCAGGCGGTTTTCCGCATCGCGCACGGCGGTCAGCACCCGACCAAACTTGCTGCGGGTGAGCATCAGGCCAATCGCCAGTGAGCCCGCCAGCAGCAGCACGGTGGCGACAAACAACGCAATACGCGTGCCGGTCGCCGAGACCGGAAAGCCCAGCAGCGTGGTGAAACCGGTAAAGCCGTTGTTGCCACCAAAGCCCGTTTCGTTGCGGAAAAACAGCAGCATCCCGGCGTAGGTCAGCGCCTGAGTCATGATCGAGAAGTAGACATCCTTAATGCGCGAGCGGAAGGCAAAGTAGCCAAACACCAGCGCCAGCAGGCCGGGGACGAGGATAATCAGACACAGCGCCCAGGCAAAATGTTGGGTGCCCGCCCAGAACCACGGCAGCTCGCTCCACGACAGGAACGACATAAACGCTGGCAGGCCGTCGCCGGACGCCTGGCGCATCAGGTACATGCCCATCGCGTAGCCGCCGAGGGCAAAGAACAGCCCGTGCCCCAGCGACAGCAGCCCGGCGTAGCCCCAGACCAGATCCAGCGCTACCGCCACGACCGCATAGCAGAGGATCTTACCCAGCAGCGTCAGCGTGTAGGTGGAGATAGCCAGCGGATTATCCGCTGGTAGCAGCGCCAGAAACGGCAGCACCAGCAGAACCATCAGCGCCAGCGCCGCCAGCGAGCAGGTCAGTCGCGGCGCACGCCGCGCGAGAGTTAACGTAATAGGTTGGCTCATCAGTCAATTACCCGCCCTTTGAATGCGAACAACCCCTGCGGCCGTTTCTGAATAAACAGCACAATCAGGACCAGAATGGCAATTTTGCCCAGCACCGCGCCAATCTGCGGCTCCAGCACTTTGTTCAGCACGCCCAGCCCCAGCGCGGCCACGACGGTGCCAGCCAGTTGCCCCACGCCGCCGGTCACCACCACCAGGAAGGAGTCGATGATGTACCCCTGCCCCAGCTCCGGGCCGACGTTGCCAAGCTGCGACAGCGCCACGCCGCCCAGCCCGGCAATGCCGGAACCGAGGCCAAACGCCAGCATATCCACGCGCCCGGTGGGCACCCCGCAGCAGTCCGCCATGCGGCGGTTTTGCGTTACCGCCCGCACGTTCATACCGAGACGGGTTTTGTTGAGCAGCAGCCAGGTCAGCGCTAATACGCCAATCACGAAGAGGATCACCGCAATGCGGTTGTACGGCAGCACCAGGTTTGGCAGTACGTTCCAGCCGCCGGAGAGCCAGGAGGGGTTCGCCACCTCAAGGTTCTGCGTGCCAAACAGCACGCGCACCAGTTGGATCAGCATCAGACTGATGCCCCAGGTGGCCAGCAGCGTCTCCAGCGGGCGACCATACAGGTGGCGAATAATAGTGCGCTCCAGCAACATCCCAATCGCCGCAGTCATAAAGAAGGCCACCGGCAGCGCCACCAGCGGATAAAGCGCCAGCCACTCCGGCGCCAGGCGTTGGAACGCGTCCTGCACCATCCAGGTAGCATAGGCGCCAAGCATTAGCATCTCGCCGTGAGCCATATTGATAACGCCCAGCAGGCCGTAGGTGATCGCCAGCCCCAGCGCGGCAAGCAGCAGAATGGAACCGAGGGAAATACCGCTAAACGCCTGCCCCAGCCAGTCGCCCCACTTCAGGCGCTGCTGCACCTGCTTCAGGCTTTCGGCGGCGGCGGCGCGTACCGCCGGGTCGGGTTCATTTTGCGGCTGCGTCAGTCGGCTGAGGCTCGCCTGCACCTGCGGGTCGCTGGCTTCACCCAACAGCTTCACGGCGTTGAGGCGCTGGTCTGCACGGCTATCGGAGAGCTGTAAATTGGCGACGGCAATCGCCAGCGCGGTGTGCACACCGGTATCCGCTTCGACTGCCAGACGCTGGCTGAGCATCGGCAGTTGGTCCTGCTGGGCGCTGTTTTGCAAGGTCAGCGCCGCGTTCAGGCGCACCTTCACGTCGTTGCTGACCAGTTGATGCGAGGCTAACGCGCTGGCCACCAGTCCGCGAATGCGGTTATTCATAAACACTTTTTTGGTGCTGCCAGCAGGCGCAGCGCTCCCTTCCAGCGGTGTTAGCTGGCCATTTTTTTCCGTAAACAGCTGGCCCTCAGCATCGCTGACCACCGATTCCTGGCTCAGCGCCTGCAACAGTGGCAGACGGTCAGCCTGCGGGGCGGCAGCCCACGCCTGAAGCAGCTGCGCCTGCTCGGTACGGCTGGCATGACCGTAATCGGCCGCCGCACCGGCCCGCGCAGGAAGACTGGTCAACAGGCCGCTTAAAAAGAGAAAGAGCAAGGCGGGGAAGTACAGCGCCGCGCGTTGTCTCATCATTATGTTCATCGTTGAATTCCTGTTGGTATACAAGATGGAATTCAATTAGCAATGCGCATGCCAAATATATAACAAACTGATTTCATTAGAAATAAAATAAAAACAATATCTTTATTCCATATTCTATCGCACCGCCACAGCACATCTGCGCACGGTAATAGCGCAGTTCGTCATAGGGAAAATAAATAGATTTAATCGTGGGTCAAAATAATTATTTATATCTCTCGCCTCTCTTATTCCATGTTATTTACGCGGTTATTTCAGGACGAAAAAAAATTATTCAAAGTGTGAAGGAATATGCAACTATCAAAATCGGTTATTGATAATGAGAAACGTTATACACAAAATTCGCATTTGCATTTTTTCATGTAGCACCACGCTGCTTCTTTAACTCACTACGCGCATCTTTGGGCCGATCGTTGTCTGCCCGTGCGCAGGAATGATGATGATTAATAAGAAATATACTCTCTGGGCGCTAAACCCCTTGCTGCTTGCCATGATGGCGCCCGCCGTCGCTCAACAAAGCGATGACGAAAATATGGTGATCTCCGCCAGTCGTAACAACCGCACCGTAGCCGAGATGGCACAAACCACCTGGGTTATCGAAAATGCCGAACTGGAACAACAGATTCAGGGCGGTAAAGAGCTAAAAGACGCGCTGGCCCAACTGATTCCCGGCCTGGACGTCAGCAGCCAGAGCCGCACCAACTACGGCATGAACGTGCGCGGTCGCCCGCTGGTCGTGCTGATTGACGGCGTGCGCCTCAACTCCTCACGTACCGACAGCCGCCAGTTGGACTCCATCGACCCATTCAACATCGAACACATTGAAGTGATCTCCGGCGCGACTTCGCTGTACGGCGGCGGCAGTACCGGCGGGCTTATCAATATCGTGACCAAAAAAGGCCAGCCGGAAACCCAGGTCGAGTTCGAAGCGGGCACCAAAAGCGGCTTCAACAGCAGTAAAGATCACGACGAGCGTATTGCCAGCGCCGTCTCCGGCGGTAACGAGCATATCTCAGGGCGCATGTCGGTGGCCTATCAGAAGTTTGGCGGCTGGTACGACGGCAACGGCGACGCCACCCTGCTCGATAACACTCAGACCGGGCTACAGTATTCCGACCGTCTGGATCTGATGGGCACCGGGACGCTGAACATTGATGAAAATCAGCAGCTACAACTGGTCAGCCAATATTATAAAAGTCAGGGCGATGATGATTATGGCCTGAATCTGGGGAAAGATTTCTCGGCGCTGAACGGTACATCTAAACCGTACGTCAGCAGCGGGCTGAACTCGGATCGTATTCCTGGCACTGAGCGTCACCTGATAAGCCTGCAGTATTCCAACAGCGACTTCCTTGGTCAGGAACTGGTTGGTCAGGTTTACTATCGTGATGAATCGTTGAAGTTCTATCCTTTCCCGACGGTCACAAAAATCAACGATATCAACACCATGTCGAGTTTCTCTGCCTCACAGCAAAAAACCAACCAGTACGGCGCTAAGCTCACCCTGAACAGTACGCCGCTGGATGGCTGGCAGCTCACCTATGGACTGGATGCCGATCACGAACGCTTTACCTCCAACCAGATGTACTTCAATAAGGATCTGGCGAACGCTTCCGGCGGGATGAACAACCAGCAGATTTACACCACCGGGCGCTACCCTTCCTACGACATCAGCAACCTGGCGGCATTTTTACAGTCAAGCTACGACATCAACGAGGTCTTCACCCTCAGCGGCGGCGTGCGTTACCAGTACACCGAGAATAAGATCGATGATTTTGTCGGTTATGGCGAGCAGCAGAAGATTGCTGACGGCACGGCCACCTCGGCCGATGCGATACCGGGCGGGTCTACCGATTACGACAACTTCCTGTTTAATGCCGGGCTACTGATGCACATCACCGAGCGGCAGCAGACGTGGTTTAACTTCTCTCAGGGCGTGGAGTTACCCGATCCGGGGAAATACTATGGCCGAGGGAAATATGGCCCAGCGGTCAACGGGCATCTGCCGCTCGTCAACAGCGTTAACGTCGATGACAGCAAACTGGAGGGGATCAAGGTCAACTCTTATGAGCTTGGCTGGCGCTACACCGGCGATAACCTGCGTACTCAAATCGCGGCTTACTACTCGCTGTCCGATAAGAACGTGAAGGCGAATAAAGATCTGACCATCAGCGTAATCGACGATAAACGTCGTATTTACGGCGTGGAAGGCGCGGTGGACTACTTTATTCCAGACACCAACTGGAGCACCGGCGGCAACTTTAACGTGTTGAAAACCGAGTCGAAGGTGAACGGCAACTGGGAAAAATATGACGTGAAGGTTGCCAGCCCGTCGAAAGCTACCGCCTATATCGGCTGGGCACCGGACCCGTGGAGCCTGCGCGTGCAGAGTACAACGTCGTTTAAGCTGCGTGACGAAGCGGGCAATGAGATTGACGGTTACACCACTATCGACCTGCTCGGCAGCTACGCTCTGCCGGTTGGTAAGCTGAGCTTTAGCGTCGAAAACCTCTTCGACCGTGATTACACCACCGTGTGGGGTCAGCGTGCGCCGATGTACTACAGCCCTGGCTATGGCCCGGCGTCGCTGTATGACTATAAAGGTCGTGGACGGACGTTTGGGCTGAACTATTCGGTGCTGTTCTGATAGTTGCACCGTGCATTAACCCTCACCCCAACCCTCTCCCTTAAAAAGGGAGAGGGAGTAGATTGTGCCAGAACAAAAATGGTGCACCTAACGGTCCCCTCTCCCCTTGGGGAGAGGGCTAGGGTGAGGGGGACTAGCACCCTCACCCCCAATCAAACCTTACTTCCCACCCGTTTTCACCGGCGTATCCGGCTTCTTATCATTCCCTGGAATATACGGGCTCCACGGCTGCGCGCGTACCGGCTTATCGGTGTTCCACACCACGTTAAACTGACCGTTCTCTTCAATTTCGCCGATCATCACCGGCTTATGCAGATGGTGGTTGGTCGCGTCCATGGTCAACGTAAAGCCGCTCGGCGCCGCAAAGGTCTGCCCGGCCATCGCCGCACGCACCTTATCCACGTCGGTCGTTCCCGCCTTCTCCACCGCCTGCGCCCACATATGAATGCCGACGTAGGTTGCTTCCATCGGGTCGTTGGTGACCACGGTATCGGCGTTCGGTAGCTTGTGCGCTTTGGCATAAGCGCGGTAATCCGCGACAAACTTCTCGTTCACCGGGTTACTCACCGACTCAAAGTAGTTCCATGCCGCCAGATGCCCCACCAGCGGTTTGGTATCAATGCCGCGCAGCTCTTCTTCACCAACGGAGAACGCCACCACCGGCACATCGGTGGCTTTAATGCCCTGGTTGGCCAGCTCTTTGTAGAACGGCACGTTAGAGTCGCCGTTGATGGTGGAGATCACCGCCGTTTTACCGCCCGCGGAGAATTTTTTGATGTTCGCCACGATGGTCTGGTAGTCGCTGTAGCCAAACGGCGTGTAGACCTCTTCGATATCTTTATCCTGAACCCCTTTCGAGTGCAGGAAGGCGCGCAGGATCTTGTTGGTGGTGCGCGGGTAGACATAGTCGGTGCCAAGCAGGAAGAAGCGCTTCGCGCTGCCGCCGTCTTCGCTCATCATATATTCCACCGCCGGAATCGCCTGCTGGTTTGGCGCCGCGCCGGTGTAGAAGACGTTTGGCGACATCTCTTCGCCTTCATACTGCACCGGGTAGAACAGCAGGCCGTTCAGCTCTTCAAACACCGGCAGCACGGATTTACGCGATACCGAGGTCCAGCAGCCGAACACCGCCGCCACTTTATCCTGGGTCAGCAATTGGCGCGCTTTCTCCGCGAACAGCGGCCAGTTAGAGGCTGGGTCAACCACTACCGGCTCGAGCTTTTTGCCCAGCACGCCACCCTTGGCGTTGATCTCATCGATGGTCATCAGCGCCACGTCCTTCAGCGGCGTTTCGGAAATCGCCATGGTGCCGGAGAGCGAATGCATAATGCCGATTTTAATGGTGTCTGCTGCGTACGCCTGCAAAGAGAAGCCCATGCTCAAAAAGGTGGCCGACAGGGCAAATGCTTTCAGTAAAGAACGTCTTTTCATGACCAAAACCCCTAAACGATATTGAGTGATAAAAGTTCCCCACTGGGATGGGGCGGATGCCGCAACTACGGTGAAACGGGTTGTAAACGAGCCTGCTGTAGCCGATGTAGGGTTATTTTTCTGACCTCGGCCTTACTCTGTGAAATATGCGCAGTGAGGATCCGCTGCGCCTCTTCAGTTTGCTGCTGCACTATGGCGCGAAGCACCTGTGCGTGTTCGCTGTAGGTCGCGTCCACGCGGTCCTCGCGGGTGAAGTCGAGGTGGCGAATAATGCGCATTTTCTCCGTCAACTCGACATGCACGCGCGCCATCTCGCCGTTGCCGGTGGCGCTCACCAGTGCGGTATGAAACGCCTCATCGTGCCGCGAGAGTTCCTTACCCGGCGGCATCTGCGGCGCATCGCACCAGAAGGCGAGCAGCGGCGCGAGATGGGCCGCGCGCTCCTGCGATGGCATGGCGCACAGACGCTTCACCGCCTCCATTTCCAGCACGATGCGGAAGTCGTATAGCGCCTCGAAATAGGTGAAGTCGAACGGTTTCACCTGCCAGCCGCTGCGCGAGTAAACCTGCACATAGCCTTCGTGCTCCAGCCAGAACAGCGCCTGGCGCACCGGCGTGCGGCTGGCCGCCATGCGCTCGGAGATTTCGTTTTCGCTAAAGTGCTCGCCGGGCATCAGGCGGAAATCAAAAATGTCGTTTTTCAGCGCCAGATAGATACGCTCCGCCAGCCCCACCGTGCGCTTTTTGCCGTTCGCTTCCGTCATCTGCTTCTCCCTATTCCAGCCACAGCAGCGCGTCACCCGGGCTCACCGGGCGGCCCGGCTGGCAGCCGATGCGTTTAACGATGCCCGCCTGCGGGGCGTGAATCGCCAGCTCCATTTTCATCGCTTCCACGATGACCAGCGTCTGACCGGCTTCCACCGCCTCGCCAGGCGCGACCAGCACCTTCCAGATATTGCCGTTCATATCGGCGGTCACCGGCAGCGCGCCGTCGTCGATGGCCTCTTCCTGCGTCGGCAACAGGCTTTCAACGTCGGCCTCCTGGTCGTCCAGATGCCAGCGATCCACCTCCGCTTCAAACGCCGCAGACTGCAGCTGACGGAAACGGGCGATATCGTCGGCGTTGTCATCGAGGAACTGCAGGTGCTCGGCAAAGTCGAACACCGTCTCTTCAATACGCACCGCCGCGCGGCCTTCGCGGAAATCATCGCGCAGCAGGGTCAGCTCCGCTTCGCTCACCGGGTAGAAACGCACCTGGTCGAAGAAACGCAGTAGCCACGGCTCACCCTCGCTGAACTGCGCGTTTTTGAGGAATTTGTTCCAGATGGGCAGCGTGCGCCCCACCAGTTGATAGCCGCCCGGCGAGTCCATGCCGTAGATGCACATGTACATGCCGCCGATGCCCACCGTGCCTTCGGCGGTGAAGGTACGCGCCGGGTTGTACTTGGAGCTCAGCAGGCGATGACGTGGATCCACCGGCACCGCACACGGCGCGCCGAGGTAAACGTCGCCCAGCCCCAGAATCAGATAGCTGGCATCAAACAGGGTCTCCATCACCGCTTCACGGGTCGGCAGGCCGTTAATGCGCTGGATAAAGTCGACGTTGTTCGGCAGCCACGGCGCGGTCGCGCGCACGGTATCGGCGTAGCGGCTGACGGCGTCCAGCGTGGCGCTGTCTTCAAAGGCCATCGGCAGATGAACGATGCGTGACGGCACCTTCATGCGGGTGACATCACCGATGCGCGCCTCCTGTTCCAGCAACAGCGCCACCAGCGCGGCCTGGCTGATTTCACGGCTGTCGTAGCGCACCTGCAGCGAACGCACGCCGGGAGACAGCTCTTTAATGCCCGGATGCGCCCGTTCGCGCAGCTGCTCCATCAGCACGTGAACACGCAGGCGCAGCGCCAGATCCAGCACGTTCTCGCCGTACTCAATCAGGATGTAGTTATCGCCCGCCTGACGATAAACAATCGCCGGGGTGCTGAAGGTCGCAGGCAGCGACACCAGCCCGGTGGCGGAAACGCCGTCGCGGTCGGCAAGCGACGGCATGGCAAATTCCGGCAGCGCGGTGGTTTGCAGGGTGTCCACGCTGCGGTCCATGGCGTTTTCCCGCGCCACCGCATCTTCCACGCTGATCGGGTAGAAGCGAATGCGGTCGCCCGGCTTCACCTGCCCGACTTTCCACAGCTCCGCTTTGGCGATGGTCACCGGGCAGACAAAGCCGCCGAGGCTTGGGCCGTCGCGGGTGAGGATCACCGGGAAGTCGCCGGTAAAGTTAATCGCGCCAATGGCGTATTCGCAGTCATGCACGTTCGACGGATGCAGCCCCGCCTCACCGCCGTTCGGGCGCGTCCAGCTCGGTTTAGGGCCGACTAAGCGCACGCCGAGGCGGTTGGAGTTGTAGTGCACCTGCCAGTCGCTGGCGAAGAACTCGTCGATAGCCTCCTGGGTGAAAAAGTCCGGCGCGCCGTGCGGCCCGTAGAGCACGCCAATGCGCCAGACTTCACCGTATTCGGGGATCAGCGCCGTCGAGAGTGCCTTCGGCTCGGAAATAGGCGCGGGCGTCGTGCAGGCCGCCAGCTCAGGACGTGAGATTGGCAGCAGGTCCGCAACCTTCAGCGTGCGCCCCGCGTGGCCGCCAAACTGTCCCAGCGCGAAGGTGGAACGGCTGCCGAGATAGACCGGCACATCAAGACCGTTACGCACCGCCAGATACCCCCGACAGCCGCGTTGCGCGCGGCCCAAGCTCAGGGTTTGCCCTGCTTTCACCGCTACCGGCTGCCACATCGGCACCGCTTCATCGTCCAGCTTCGCCTGACAATCGGCCCCGGTCAGGGCAATCAGCGCATCGGCATGGAACTGCAGCACCGGCCCCTGAAGGGTGAACTCCAGTCCGGCCGCCGATTCGTGGTTACCGACAATGCGGTTCGCCAGGCGGAAGGCAAAATCATCCATCGGGCCGGACGGCGGCACGCCGATATCCCAGTAGCCCTGACGGCCCGGATAATCCTGCACGCTGCTCCAGGTGCCGGGCAGCAAGACTTCAATCATCGGCGACTGCGCCACCACGCTGTCGAGCATCCGCGTCCAGGCGGTGCCGCTGACAAACGCCTCGCTGGCGGTAATCTGCCGCAGGTAGTCGAGGTTAGTGGCGATGCCGTGCAGTCGCGTGGCGTCAAGCGCCGTCGCCAGTTTTGCCAGCGCCGCCGCGCGGGTTGGCGCATGGACAATCAGCTTGGCGATCATCGGGTCGTAAAACGCGGAGACTTCGCTGCCGGTGGTCACACCGGTATCAATGCGCACATCGTCCGGGAAGACCACTTCGGTCAGGACGCCGGGGCTCGGCTGGAAGTTTTTTAGCGGGCTTTCAGCATAAAGACGCACTTCAATCGCCGCCCCCTGCGGCGCTTTTGCCAGACGCGCCCAGTCGATAGGCTCATCGGCCGCCACGCGCAGCATACACTCCACCAGATCCAGCCCGGTAACGCATTCGGTCACCGGGTGCTCAACCTGAAGACGGGTATTCACTTCGAGGAAATAAAACGCGTCCAGCGCGGCATCGTAGATAAACTCCACCGTCCCGGCACTGCGGTAGCTGACCAGCTTACCGAGCTGTACCGCGGCATCGAGAATCGCTTTGCGGGTCGCCGCAGGCAGATTCGGTGCAGGCGTCTCTTCCACCACCTTCTGGTTGCGGCGCTGGAGCGAACAGTCGCGCTCACCGAGCGCCACCACGTTGCCTTTGCCGTCGCCAAAAATCTGCACTTCGATATGGCGCGCACGATCCACGCAGCGCTCAACAAACACCCCGGCATCGCTAAAGAACTGCTCGCCCAGACGACGCACGCTCTCCCAACCCTGCGCCAGAGCCTGTGCGTCGGCACAGCGCGTCAGACCAATCCCACCGCCGCCCGCCGTGCTTTTCAGCATCACCGGGTAGCCAATGTTCTGCGCCGCATTCAGCGCCTCGTCGAGCGAATTAAGCAACCCGGTCCCCGGCGTCATCGGTACGCCCGCTTCGGCAGCCAGCTCGCGAGCGCGGTGCTTCAGGCCAAACTCGCCAATCTGCTGCGCGGTAGGGCCGATAAACACAATGCCCGCCTTGTCACAGGCGTCGGCAAACGGCAGGCTTTCCGAGAGAAAACCGTAGCCCGGCCAGATAGCCTGGGCGCCGCTTTCCCGCGCAGCGGCAATAATCGCGTCAATTTTCAGGTAGCTGTCGCTGGCCTTTTCGCCGCCCAGCGCCAATGCAATATCAGCCTGCTTAACGTGTTCGGCATTTTTATCGGCGTCGGAGTAGACCGCCACGCTGGTGATACCGAGACGCTTCAGGGTTCGGATAGCGCGGCAGGCAATTTCGCCACGGTTAGCAATCAGCACGGTGTTAAACATGGTGGCTCTCCTTACGGGCAACCCAGTGCCGCCAGCCCTTGAATTCGGTAATGTCCACGGCATCGTTCAGCGCCGCCGGTTCACAGATAAAGCCTTTCACCCAGCGGCCATCGCCGAGTTCCAGCGAGCCAATGCCCAGCGGCGACGGAATTTCCGCCACGAACTCGCCAAAGCGCGCCAACGGGATATCCCACAGCTCAACCTCAATCGCCGCGCCGGAGGCATCACGGGCCAGCCCCGGCTTTTGCGGCTGGGTATTGGCCAGCGCGTACAGCCGATAGGTCGCTGCCGTCTGCGTGGCTTCCACAAAGACGGCATGACGGGTGGTGAGCTGGAAGTTGAGCGGCATACCGCGCAGGTGCGCGCCGACCACGGCAATGCGCACGTGATGCGGGGACGGCGGCAGCGCGGTGGCGTTTGGCGTGAACGGCAGCCCGGTGCCCCCTAATGGCAGCGCCAGCTGTTGCTGCCAGCGTTGACCAAAATCGGCCAGCGCCCGGTCGTGCCACGCGGGAGCAAGCAGGGTGATACCTGCCGGCAGGCCATCGGCGCGGAACGGCGCGGGCAGCGCCAGCGCGCTAAGGTCAGCAAGGTTGGTGAAGTTGGTGTAGGTACCGAATTGGGAGTTGAAGCGAATCGGCTCCTGCTCCATCTCCTTCAGGGTATGAATGGTCGGCGACGTTGGCACCACCAGCGCGTCGACCTCGCCCAGCGTCTGCTGGATTTTTTGCGCCAGCTCGGCGCGCAGGTATTCAGCGTTATAGGCATCGACCGCGCTGTAATTCAGGCCCGCAGAGACGATGGTGTAAACGGTCGGGTCCATCTGTTCGGGGTGCTGGAGCATGTCGCCCACCGCCGCCGTGCGCTCAGCGACCCACGGGCCCTGATAGAGCTGTTCAGCAAGCTGGGTAAAGACGGAGAAATCGATAGGTTTTAGCGTGACGCCACTTGCACACAGCGCATCAATAGCCTGTTCCCACGCCGCCTGCGCCTGCACGTCGCCGAAGAAGTTCAGCGTCTCCGGCACGGCAAAGGTTGGGTTCGGTGCAAGCGTAGCGGGTGCCGTCCCCGGGTTGGCGCGCGAGTAAGCATCCTCAGCATCCGTGCCGCCCGCCAGCGAGGCGATATAAAAGGCGTCGTCTACCGTCAGGGCAAATACTGACAGGGTGTCATTGAGTCGGCAGGCCGGGACTACGCCTTTGGCTGAGAGCCAGCCTTTGGTCGGTTTAAGGCCGACGATATTGTTAAACCCGGCGGGCACGCGCCCGGAACCGGCGGTGTCGGTGCCAAAGGCGAACGGCACCAGGCCACGCGCCACCACGGAGGCCGAGCCGGAGCTGGAGCCGCCGCTGACGTAATCGGGGTTGAACGTATTGACCACCGCACCGTAGGGAGAGCGCGTACCCACCAGCCCGGTGGCGAACTGATCGAGGTTGGTTTTGCCCACCACAATCGCCCCGGCGGCTTTTAGTCGGGCAACCGCCGTGGCATCCTGCTCGGCAATATATTCAAACGCCGGACAGGCCGCGGTGGTAGGCCATCCCGCCACGTCCACATTGTCTTTGACCGCAAACGGAATACCAAATAATGGCAGGGCTTGCGGGTTATTTTGATACAGCGGAATTAACGCGGCTAATTGTGCCTTCAACTGCGCTTCGCTGGCGATCGCCAGCCACGCGTTATCCTCTGCGGAGAAGGTATTAATATGTTCAATTAAAAGCGTAAGAACGGAGTCGCTGTCCTGACTGATTTGCTGACGCCATGCGGCCAGCGTTTGTCCTGTCATTAATGCCATCGTTGAATTCCTGTTGGTATACAAGATGGAATTCAATTAGCAAGGCACGTGCCAGATATTTAACAGACTGTTTTTATAGATTTTTTAAATAAATAATGACGTAGTCATAAAATTAGCACGCACCGTAAAAGTACATCAGGCGCAATAACAGTGCAGCAGGTCATAGGAAAAATAAATAACGTAGAATCGGGTCAGAATAATCTATTATGAAGATAGCCACATAAATAATAATGTTATAAATGTGGCTATCTATTTTTTATTTCACGATAAATTATGCGCCCTGACGGGTCGCCGCTAGCACAATTTCACGGATACAAACGTACTGCGGCTGGGAATAGGCGTACTCGATGGCATGCGCCACGTCTTCCGGGCTCAGCACTTTACCGCCCATATCCTGCTTCCAGCTCTGATAACCGGCTTTAATGTCGTCGCTGGTCGTGTGGCTCAGCAGTTCGGTTTCCACCGCCCCCGGTGCAATCACCACCACGCGCACGTTGTGCGGCGACAGCTCTTCACGCAGGTTTTCGGACAGGCCGTGCACCGCAAACTTGGTGCCGACGTAGACCACGTGGTTCGGGAAGGTTTTGCGCCCGGCAATGGAGCTGATATTGATGATGGTGCCCGCTTTGCGCTCAATCATCCCTTTCGTCACCGCGTGAACCCCGTTCAGCAACCCTTTGACGTTAACGTCGATCATCTGTTCCCACTCGTCCGGGTTTTGATCGTCGATATTGCCCAGCAGCATCACGCCCGCGTTGTTGACCATCGCATCAACCGGCCCAAATTGCTGTTCCGCCTCGGCAATGGCGTCGGCCACCGCCTGACGGTTGGTGACGTCTACCGAACGGCACAGAGTGCGCGGCAAGTTCAGCGCGGTCATGCGATCCACACGACGCGCCAGCAGCAGCAGCGCATGTCCGCGTTCTGACAGCAGTTTTGCCGTGGCCAGGCCAATCCCGGAGCTGGCACCGGTAATCACGACTAATGGTTTAGATGCAGCGTTCATTGGTATTCCTCATAAATAAAATTGATGGCGCTACTTTAAATCCGGATGAGAATGGTGAAAAATGGTTTGTTTTTTTCACAGCCATAAAATAAATCTATGGATAAGCGACAGCTCAGCGCCTTCATCTGCGTATTTGAAGAGCGCAATATTACCCGCGCGGCTGAACAGTTAAGTCTGACACAGCCTGCGCTCTCTGCCACCGTGAAAGCACTGGAAGAGGAACTCGGTACGCAACTCTTTGTACGTAAGCCCCGCGGCGTGGAGGTGACGGAAGATGCGCGCGCGCTCTATCCGCACGCCTGCCGTATGCTTCAGGAGATGGCGACCCTCACCTCGCGCTTTCGTAAACGCCAGGACCGCGCGCCGCTGAATATCGGCGTCGAGCAGGACATCGCCTCGCCGTGTCTGGCCTCACTACTACAGCGCATTAGTCTTGAGATGCCGGACACGCTGGTCACGCTCGACCCTGGCTGTACCGGGGATATTCGTCTCGGCTGCGAGAGCCTGCGCTGCGAAGACGAGCTGTTTATGCCGCTGTTCGACGAGCACTATATGCTGGCGTTCCCCTGCGACCATCCGCTGGCGCAGGTGGCGGAGCTGACGCTTGAGCAGCTCTATAGCTACCCTTGGGTGATGTATCCGGCCCACGATTCTCATCAGCGCTTCCTGCCGTTTTACGGCACGGCGGCCGGAGCGCCCAGCGCCAATGCGGGTAGCTTTACGTTGGCGCTGGATCTGGTCGAGGCGGGGTTTGGTCTGGCGATTGCGCCACGCTCGCTGATTGAAGCCCGCTGCGACCTCAGCGCCCGGGCGCTGCCGGGGTATCCGTTACTACGGCGAATTGGCATTTGCTATGCGGTTCAGGCGGTGGAGAACCCGGCGGTCAATCAGTTGCTGGAGCAGCTCAACGAGACGGCGACGCTTGCAGGATAAAGCGCGGATAATTACGCGGAAACCTTGATTCCGGTCATAGTGGGTTTTGTGATCCCGCTCTAATTTATTCGCCTTCCTGATAAGAGACCACCCTAATGTTCATACCTTCTATTGGTGCAACGGCGTTCGTTGCGTCTATTGCCACGCTCGGCATTTTGTCACCCGGCCCGGACTTCTTTATGGTCATTAAAAACGCCGCGCGCTATCGCCGACTGCCCGCCATGATGACCGCCTTTGGCATCACCTGCGGCGTGCTGACGCATATGTCTTACTGCGTGGCCGGTCTGGCGGTAGTGATCACCACCACGCCATGGCTATTCGATATTCTGAAGTACGCGGGCGCAGCCTATCTTATCTGGGTGGGTCTGCTGGCGCTGCTGGCGCGCGGGCATAAAAGCATGGACATGACCGGCGTTGTTCAGCAGGAAACCACGCTAAAAAAAGCGTTTTTGCAAGGCTATCTGTGTAATCTGCTGAACCCGAAAGCCACGCTGTTCTTCCTCTCTATTTTCACTCAGGTACTGAACGTGAAATCCGGTTTCCCGGAGAAACTGTGGTACGCCGGGGTGATCCTCACCGTTTCCGTCATCTGGTGGCCAATGCTGGTGGTGCTTATCCAGAGCGCGCCGGTACGTCGTGGGCTGGCAAAAGCACAGAAAATTATTGATAAGATGCTGGGTGGGCTGCTGATTGCGCTGGGCATTAAGGTGGCGCTGAGCTGATATTCAGCTATTGGGGTAGCCCATCGGGTTACCCTTTTCTCTTCGCGTTATCATCCCCCGCTTTCCCTCCTCGCAAAGAAGAATGCAGATCTGTGAGCATCAACACAAAACACTACCCATCAAACTTTTCACAACACAAAACAAAAGCAACCGATTTCATAACCAAAATGAACACCCAAAAAATGGGCAAAAAACCATAGTTAAATAAATGTTATATATGATAATAAATTGTAGATAATATTTTTAGAGTTAATAACTAATACGTATCTTTCAGCACAATCGCGGGTGAAAAATGTGATACCCAACATTCTTTAATAAGAATAATGATTCATTTAAAATTTAAGTTGATAAATTACACATTAAATTTAAGCCATTTATTGACCGTTAATTACCCGATAATTGCTTGAAAGATCGCCAGATGGCGATTATTAGTGCCGCAAAAAAATGGCCATCGTTATCGCCATAAAATATTGTTATCCCCCCATAATTTTTTGATTAAAATCAGGACAAATCGTTATATTAAAACATATAAATTATTGATATTGCTAAATTTATTAAGCAAACCTCAGCGTACTGAAATTCATCAAAAGACAATTTGTGAGTGCTCGCACAAATCCCCAACCGGTTAATTTGTTACACTTATTTCCGTCAACAAAGTAATTAACACGGATTGTTATGAACACATTTATTCTCCCTAAAATACAGAATCTGGTGGTCTTTCAGGAAGTGATCCGTAGTGGTTCTATTGGTTCTGCGGCAAAAGAGCTGGGGTTAACGCAGCCCGCAGTCAGTAAAATCATAAGCGATATTGAAACTTACTTTGGTGCCGAGCTTATCGTTCGCAAGAATACCGGCGTCACGCTGACTCACCCAGGCCAGGTGCTGCTCTCCTGGTCGGAATCCATCACCCGTGAGATGACCAACATGGTGAATGAGATGAACAGCATGACCGACGATGCGGCCGTAGACGTCTCATTCGGCTTTCCGTCGCTGATTGGCTTCACCTTTATGTCTGACATGATTCAAAAATTTAAAGAGGTGTTCCCGAAGGTACAGATCTCAATGTTCGAAGCACAGCTCTCCTCGTTCCTGCCCGCCCTGCGCGATGGTCGCCTGGATTTCGCGATTGGCACTTTAAGCGATGAGATGAAGCTGCAGGACCTGCACGTTGAGCCGCTTTTCGAGTCAGAGTTTGTGGTGGTGGCAAACAAATCCCGAACATGCAGCGGTAACCCCACGCTGGCTTCGCTGAAAGACGCACAGTGGGTGTTACCACAAACTAATATGGGCTACTACAGCGAACTGCTTATTACGCTACAACGAAATGGCATCAGCATTGAAAACATTGTTAAGACCGACTCGGTGGTCACTATTTATAATCTTGTTCTCAATGCCGATTTTCTGACGGTGATTCCTTGCGATATGACCGCCCCTTTTGGCTCAGATCAGTTTATTACTCTCGAGGTTGAAGAAGTACTTCCCGTGGCGCGCTACGCCGCCGTGTGGTCAAAGAATTATCGAATAAAAAAAGCCGCATCAATTCTGGTGCAATTAGCAAAGGAATACTCGGCCTGCAATGGACGCAGGCAAAAACAAATAATGAATATTAAATAGCCCAGTAGTTTTAAAAACCCAGTACAAATACCACCGATCTATTTATCGGTCAGTGGTGACGGACATCTATTACCCTAATACTTAGGTTATGAGGTTATCATGCATATTACATACGATCTCCCGGTTGCAATTGAAGATATTATTGAGGCCAAAAAACGCCTGGCAGGTAAAATTTATAAAACCGGTATGCCGCGCTCAAACTATTTTAGTGAGCAATGCAAAGGCGATATCTTCCTGAAGTTCGAAAATATGCAACGTACGGGTTCGTTTAAAATCCGTGGCGCCTTTAATAAACTCAGCTCCCTGACCGAAGCCGAAAGACGCAAAGGCGTGGTGGCTTGCTCGGCGGGCAACCATGCGCAGGGCGTTTCGCTCTCCTGCGCCATGCTGGGCATTGACGGCAAAGTGGTGATGCCAAAAGGCGCGCCGAAATCTAAAGTGGCCGCCACCTGCGACTACTCTGCGGAAGTGGTTCTGCACGGCGATAACTTCAACGATACCATCGCCAAGGTAAGCGAAATTGTTGAAATGGAAGGCCGTATTTTTATCCCTCCGTATGACGACCCGAAAGTGATTGCCGGGCAAGGCACCATTGGTCTGGAAATTCTCGAAGACCTCTATGATGTCGATAACGTGATTGTGCCCATCGGCGGCGGCGGTTTAATTGCCGGTATTGCTATCGCCATTAAATCAATTAACCCAACGATTAAAGTGATCGGCGTTCAATCGGAAAACGTTCACGGCATGGCGGCCTCTTACTATGCCGGAAATATAACCACGCACCGAACGACCGGCACCCTGGCAGACGGCTGTGACGTCTCTCGCCCGGGTAATTTAACCTATGAAATCGTTCGTGACCTCGTCGATGATATTGTGCTGGTCAACGAAGATGAAATTCGTAAAAGCATGATCGCCCTTATTCAGCGTAATAAAGTCGTGACCGAAGGTGCTGGTGCCCTGGCCTGTGCGGCATTATTAAGCGGCAAATTAGATAGCTATATCCAAAACAGAAAAACGGTCAGCATTATTTCTGGCGGGAATATCGACTTATCTCGCGTATCACAAATTACCGGTTTAGTTGACGCTTAATTCTACTATTACACTTCGCTGAGGATAGGATATGAGTACTACTGAAAGCATTATATCCAGTCAGACCAAACAATCTGTCTGGCGTAAATCAGATACTACGTGGACCCTGGGTTTATTCGGCACCGCCATCGGCGCCGGGGTATTGTTCTTCCCGATTCGCGCCGGGTTTGGTGGGCTAATCCCCATTCTGCTGATGCTGCTGTTGGCTTACCCAATTGCCTTCTACTGCCACCGCGCGCTGGCGCGTCTGTGCCTGTCAGGGTCTAACCCCTCCGGCAACATCACCGAAACGGTAGAGGAGCATTTTGGTAAGACGGGCGGCGTGGTAATCACCTTCCTGTACTTCTTCGCCATCTGCCCGCTGCTGTGGATTTATGGCGTCACCATTACCAACACCTTTATGACCTTCTGGGAAAACCAGCTGCAGATGCCAGCGCTGAACCGTGGCTTTGTCGCCCTGTTCCTGCTGCTGCTGATGGCATTCGTTATCTGGTTTGGTAAAGACCTGATGGTTAAAGTGATGAGCTACCTGGTCTGGCCGTTCATTGCCTGCCTGGTGCTGATTTCGCTGTCGCTGATCCCTTACTGGAACTCTGCCGCTATCGATCAGGTCGATCTCAGCAATATCGCGATGACCGGGCACGACGGTATCCTGGTGACCGTATGGCTGGGTATCTCCATCATGGTGTTCTCCTTTAACTTCTCGCCAATCGTCTCTTCCTTCGTGGTCTCCAAGCGCGAAGAGTATGAGAAGGACTTCGGCCGTGAATTCACCGAGCAGAAATGTTCGCAGATTATCTCCCGCGCCAGCGTACTGATGGTTGCCGTGGTGATGTTCTTCGCCTTCAGCTGCCTGTTTACGCTCTCTCCGCAGAACATGGCGGAAGCTAAAGCGCAGAACATTCCGGTGCTCTCTTACCTGGCAAACCACTTTGCCTCTATGTCTGGTTCGAAGTCGACCTTCGCCACCACGCTGGAGTACGGTGCCTCTATCATCGCCCTGGTGGCTATCTTTAAATCCTTCTTCGGCCACTACCTCGGCACGCTGGAAGGGCTGAACGGCCTGGTACTGAAGTTTGGCTACAAAGGCGATAAAACCAAGGTCTCCTCCGGGAAACTGAACACCATCAGCATGATCTTCATCATGGGCTCCACCTGGGTCGTCGCTTATGCCAACCCGAACATTCTGGACCTGATTGAAGCCATGGGTGCGCCGATTATCGCTTCCCTGCTGTGCCTGTTACCGATGTACGCCATCCGTAAAGCGCCATCTCTGGCGAAATACCGTGGTCGTCTGGATAACGTGTTTGTCACCATTATTGGTCTGCTGACCATTCTCAACATCGTGTACAAACTGTTTTAATCTGTAAGCTCAGGATGAGTCGTAAAATGAATGAATTCCCGGTCGTATTAGTGATTAACTGTGGATCATCTTCAATTAAGTTTTCAGTACTGGATGCAACCAACTGCGATGTATTAATGGCGGGTATTGCTGATGGTATTAATACTGAAAATGCGTTCTTATCCGTAAATGGAGGTGAGCCAGCCACGCTGGCTCACCACAGCTACGAAGGCGCATTAAAGGCGATTGCCTTTGAACTCGAAAAGCGTGATTTAAATGACAGCGTGGCCTTAATTGGCCACCGTATTGCCCACGGCGGAAATATCTTTACTGAATCCGCCATTATTACTGATGAAGTCATCGAGAATATCCGCAGAGTATCCCCGCTGGCCCCGCTGCATAATTACGCCAACCTCAGCGGTATTGAATCTGCCCAGCAACTGTTCCCAGGCGTCACGCAGGTGGCGGTATTTGATACCAGCTTCCACCAGACATTACCGCCAGAAGCCTATCTCTACGGCCTGCCGTGGAAATATTTTGAAGAGTTGGGCGTACGTCGCTACGGTTTCCACGGCACGTCGCATCGCTACGTCTCTCAGCGCGCCCACGACCTGCTTAGCCTGCCAGAGCAGGACTCCGGCCTGGTGGTTGCTCACCTCGGTAACGGTGCCTCTATCTGTGCGGTGCGTAACGGTCAGAGCGTGGATACCTCCATGGGTATGACCCCGCTCGAAGGGCTGATGATGGGCACCCGCAGCGGCGACGTGGACTTCGGCGCTATGGCGTGGGTTGCCGGTGAAACCCAGCAGACGCTCGCTGACCTGGAGCGCGTGGTGAATAAGGAGTCTGGTCTGCTCGGCATTTCCGGCCTCTCCTCTGACCTGCGGGTGCTGGAAAAAGCATGGCATGAAGGGCATGAACGCGCCCAACTGGCGATTAAAACCTTCGTCCATCGCATCGCCCGCCATATTGCCGGGCACGCGGCTTCGCTGCATCGCCTCGATGGAATTATTTTCACCGGCGGTATTGGTGAGAACTCGGTTTTAATTCGCCGCCTGGTGATTGAGCACCTCGCCGTGCTGGGGGTGAATATCGACAGCGAGCGAAATAATTTACCGAACGCCTACGGCGAGCGAATTATTTCCACCCACGATGCCCGCGTGGTGTGCAGCGTTATTCCAACCAATGAAGAAAAAATGATTGCCCTCGATGCGATTCATTTAGGCGAAATTAGCGCCAGCGTCGAATACGCGTAATTAACGGTTAGTCAGCAGAGAGAATATCCATGAAGGTAAATATCGATACCGGCGATAAGCTGTACGCCGAAGCATGGCAGGGATTTAACGGCACGGACTGGAAAGAGAGTATTAACGTCCGCGATTTTATTCAGCATAACTACACGCCGTATGAAGGCGATGAATCCTTCCTTGCTGAAGCGACATCGGCCACCCTCGCCCTCTGGGAGAAGGTGATGGCGGGCATTCGCATCGAGAACGCCACGCACGCACCGGTCGACTTCGATACCAATATTGCCACCACCATTACCGCTCACGACGCGGGCTATATCGACCAGAGTCTGGAAAAGATCGTCGGCCTGCAAACCGACAAGCCGCTGAAGCGCGCGCTGCACCCTTACGGCGGCGTCAACATGATCAAGAGCTCGTTCGATGCCTACGGTCGTGAGATGGACCCGAACTTCGAATATCTGTTCACCGAGCTGCGTAAAACCCACAACCAGGGCGTGTTTGATGCCTACTCCCCGGACATGCTGCGCTGCCGCAAATCCGGCGTGCTGACCGGTCTGCCGGACGGTTACGGCCGTGGGCGTATCATCGGCGACTACCGCCGCGTGGCGCTGTACGGCATTCAGTATCTGGTGCGCGAACGCGAACAGCAGTTCGCCGACCTCCAGTCCAACCTGCAACGCGGTGAGAACCTCGAAGCCACCATTCGCCTGCGCGAAGAGCTGTCGGAACACCGCCGCGCGCTGCTGCAAATGCAGGAGATGGCGGCGAAGTACGGCTGCGATATCTCCCGCCCGGCGCGTAACGCCCAGGAAGCGGTGCAGTGGCTCTACTTTGCCTACCTCGCCGCGGTGAAATCGCAGAACGGCGGCGCGATGTCGCTCGGCCGTACCGCGTCGTTCCTCGACGTCTATATTGAGCGCGATTTTAAAGCCGGCTTGCTGACCGAGCAGCAGGCGCAGGAGCTGATTGACCACTTCATCATGAAGATCCGCATGGTGCGCTTCCTGCGTACGCCGGAGTTCGACACCCTGTTCTCCGGCGACCCTATCTGGGCGACCGAAGTGATCGGCGGGATGGGAATGGACGGGCGCACGCTGGTCACTAAGAACGCGTTCCGCTATCTGCATACCCTGCACACCATGGGGCCAGCGCCGGAGCCGAATCTGACGGTGCTGTGGTCAGAAGCGCTGCCGGTGGCCTTTAAAAAGTACGCCGCCCAGGTGTCTATCGTCACCTCCTCGCTGCAGTACGAGAACGACGATCTGATGCGCGCCGACTTCAACAGCGACGATTACGCCATTGCCTGCTGCGTCAGCCCGATGGTCATCGGTAAGCAGATGCAGTTCTTCGGCGCACGCGCCAACCTCGCCAAAACGTTGCTGTACGCAATTAACGGCGGCGTGGATGAGAAGCTGAAGATTCAGGTCGGCCCGAAAACGGCACCGCTGATGGATGAGGTACTCGACTACGATACGGTGATGGAGAGCCTCGACCACTTTATGGATTGGCTGGCGGTGCAGTACATCAGCGCGCTGAACATCATCCACTTCATGCACGATAAATACAGCTACGAAGCCTCGCTGATGGCGCTGCATGACCGCGACGTTTATCGCACCATGGCCTGCGGCATTGCCGGGCTGTCGGTGGCGGCGGATTCCCTTTCGGCTATCAAATACGCGCAGGTGAAACCGGTGCGCGACCATACCGGGCTGGCGGTCGACTTTGTGATTGAAGGGGAGTATCCGCAGTACGGCAACAACGATGAGCGCGTGGACAGCATTGCCTGCGATTTGGTTGAGCGCTTTATGAAGAAAATTCAGGTGCTGCCAACCTATCGTGACGCCGTGCCAACGCAGTCCATCCTGACCATCACCTCTAACGTGGTGTACGGCCAGAAAACGGGTAACACGCCGGATGGTCGCCGTGGCGGCACACCGTTTGCACCAGGGGCTAACCCGATGCACGGCCGCGATCGCAAAGGCGCCGTCGCCTCGCTAACCTCAGTGGCGAAACTGCCGTTCACCTATGCCAAAGATGGGATCTCCTACACCTTCTCTATCGTACCGGCGGCGCTGGGCAAAGAGGATGGCGTACGGAAAACTAACCTCGTCGGGCTGCTCGATGGTTACTTCCACCACGAGGCGCATGTCGAGGGCGGACAGCACCTGAACGTTAACGTGCTGAACCGGGAGATGCTGCTGGATGCCATTCAACATCCGGAGAACTATCCGAACCTGACGATCCGCGTTTCTGGCTACGCGGTGCGCTTTAACGCGCTGACCCGCGAGCAGCAGCAGGATGTGATTTCGCGGACGTTCACCCAGGCGCTGTAACGCTGGAAGCCCCGTGAAATAGTATGGCTGGCCGCGCGGCAACGTGCGGCCAGTTAAGCGATGTGTTGTTGACAAAAAAGTGTGTTTGTCTCTCCTTTGGTGCACCTCTGTGCACCTTTTTTTTGGGAGACCAGATTTCCGCTATGGCTTTTGTATTGAATAATACCGTTTCAGCGCTAATGTATCGCTTTCCAGAAATGTACCTTGTTGCTCGCAAAGCAGACCCTGCGCCCCTTCCGAAAAACCTTCACGGTGAAAATAATCGACGCCCATAAGAATAGCTGCTACTTTTTTCACAAGACACGTTTTTACCCTGCAGATAAACGCGGTAGCAAACCACCATTTCTAATAGTTGAATAACGTTAAGCCAGCTAATATCTATATTACATTACGTTCCAGCACCCCTAAATTTAATAGTTCACAAACTGAAGTAAAGGAAGGCGCCATGGATATATGATATATATATAAACATTATCTAAAAAGAACTGAAAACACTCAATCTTATAATAAATGCAAATTTAGATTAAGTGTCATCTAAAGTGTTTTCCTTTCTTAAATTACCATATGCTCTTATTTATGCATTTAGAGGAAAGGAACAATGAAATACAAGTTCGCCCTGTTATGTGCTTCGGCCATCGCGCTCAGTGGCTGTAACAAAAATGACATCGATTGTGGAGATTCATCAGTTCAGAATGACCTCATCCATCGACTAATTTCAGCCATGGTGCTGGAAGGTGGCGGCGATAGAAGTACCCCAGATCTGCTAAAACAACTCAAAGTCACGTTTAAAGACTTCGCACAGGATAATGAACGCGCAACAGAGACCTCTGCACAATGTACCGCTACGGCCACGCTTGTCGATTCGCAACAATCAGGACAGGCGATGGCGGGCTCTTTCCATTACGAACTGAATAAGGGAGCCGATGGTAAAGTTAAGCTTGATGCTGACTCCGTACGTCTTGGCTTAAATCTTGATAACTTCAAAACGATAAAGATTGATGAAACGCCAGAACAAAAGGAATGGCGTGAAGCACAGGAAAAAGCCAAAGCAGAACAAGCCCGTCAGGAAGAGGCACGTAAGGCTGAAGAAGCGGCCAAAAAAGCAGAAGCAGAGAAACAAATTGCAGCAGCTCAGGCGATTCCAGATAGCGACTTTAAGGCCATCAATGAGGATGACCTGATGTTACTGTTCCTGGCTAACTCTGCACGTAAAGTGACCGATGACGAGAAGTTAGGTTTACTCAGCAATCGCTGGAATGCGGAAAACGATCCCTTTAAACGAAATGATATGAAGCAAGACGAGTTGGCTAAAGCCAATGAGGAGATCGCTAAGTTTAAAGGTGTTAAATATATTAAGGTAAGCAAAATGCTATCCCGTCTGAACAGGCGACAAGAGAGCGTCAAAAAAGAGATCATTACCGATGCTTATCTGAGCATTAGTAAGCCACAAGGCTATGACTTCACGAATAAAATATTCCCGATAGACGTCGCAGGATGCGGGTCGTCACTGGAATTTGGTCCAGCCACATTCTATCGCTCGCGTCAGAACATCAGCATCATGCTGGAGAAAAGCATCATTCAGTGCAAAATTACTCCAGCAAATGAGGATGAAGCTCGAAGCATTTCAGGCGTACTGTCGAATATCCCTGATAATAACTTCGGTGCCGAAGGCACAGCTTATCTGATGGTGACGGGCTATGAGCCGAATAAGGCTCTCGTTAATACCGTATTAGTCCGCGAGGATATCTCTATATTCCGGCATGCTGTTGATGCCTTAAATGATAAATCGCCACTACTCAACTTCACTTTAAAATAGGTGTTCAGTGATGGCGTTTTGCTTTGAGTAAGACGCCATTTTACAAAATGGCATTGATGAGAACGGTAAATGAAACTTTTCACTAGAATGTTTATTCTTGCTATCGTCACGGCAACGCTTGCCGGATGTAACAGCGAGCCATCTGAAAGTGACATTCAGAAAGCACTGCAAAATAAGCTCGATGAAGGTAATGCCCGAGCAAGTCAGATGATGGGAAAATATGGCGTAAATACTGATGGTATGCTGACAACGCTAAACTCAATACGAAAAATATCCTGTGATGAGTCCGGTAATAGCAAGCAATACAATTGTAAAGTCGAGGTCGATATCACCTCTCCGCTTATTGGGCGCAATAAAAGCGTCACGACGATTAACGTCATCAATGACAGCGGAAAATGGTTGGTCATGGAGTAATCCAGCCCCCCAGAGTTATCTGGCATAAGCTACCCGCGGACAATGGGCCAAGGCTTTGCGTGTAACCTGCGAGCATGCCCGCAGTCAGTTTGCGGGCATAATATTAAGGGAAGGGTGCAGCAGCAGAAATGCCACAGGCAGGCGGCGCGCTTTATCCCAACCGCTGATTCAGCGCCAGATACTGCAGCAGCATAATGGTCTTGGCATCCATAATCTCACCGCTGGCCACCGCCTGCAGCGCGTGCTGGAGCGGCCACTCCAGCACCTCAATATCTTCGCCCTCTTCTTCCACGCCGCCGCCACGGCTGACGCGATCCTCATCCTGGTACTCCGCGATAAAGAACCACAGCTTCTCGGTCACCGAACCGGGGCTCATAAAGGCCCTGAATACCGGCTCGATTTGCATTATGCGAAAGCCAGTTTCCTCTTCCGCTTCGGCGATAATGCGCGCCTCCGGAGAGGCGCTGTCCAGCAGGCCCGCTGCCGCCTCGATGAGCATCCCGCAGCCGTCATGAAGGTATACCGGCATCCTGAACTGGCGGGTCAGCACCACCGTCTGCTTACGGCGGTTGTACAGCAGCACCACCGCGCCGTGCCCGCGATCGTAGGCTTCGCGGCTCTGCCGCTGCCACGTGCCGTCGCGGCGGCGCAGGTCGAAGGTGTATTTTTTCAGGGTGTACCAGTCGTCAGAAAGCAGCTGCGACTGAATATTTTTCACTAACGGCTCAATAGCGCTCATTTTTTCTCTCCTGTCGATGACATTTTGCAAACTATCACGCATAATCGTGCGACATCAAGAAAAAACACGCATGAGAAAAAACATGTTAGCCAGCCAACGAAAGCAGCAGATCCTGGCGATTCTCGCCCGGGATAAACAGGTCCACTCCACCGAGCTCAGCCAGCAGTTTCAGGTTTCGGAAGACTCTATCCGCCGCGACCTCAGGGAGCTTGCCGCCGCCGGATTACTCCAGCGCGTCCACGGCGGCGCGCTGCCGGTCTCTGCCGCCATTGCGCCATTTGAAGCAAGAAAAAACGTGCAAATAGACGCAAAGAAAACCATTGCCCAGAAAGCCGTTTCGCTGATTGGCGCAGGACAGGTCGTGATCATTGATGGCGGCACGACCACCACTGAAATGATCAAACTGCTGCCGCACGACTTGCACTTCACCGTTGTCACCCATAGCCCGAGCATTGCGGTTGGGCTGATTGATTACCCGGCGATTGAGGTGATTTTGCTGGGCGGCACACTGTTCAAGCACTCCGTCGTCACCACCGGTTCGGCCATGAGCGAAGCGGCCAGCCGCATTAACGCGGATCTGTTTTTTATGGGCGTGACCGGGGTACACCACCGCGCAGGCTTTACCACCGGCAGCTTTGAAGAGGCGGCCGTCAAGCGCCTGCTCAGCGAGCGGGCCTCGGAGACTATCGTGATGGCCTCGCAGGAGAAAATTAACGCCGCTTCCGCCTTTGCGATTGGCGGGCTGAATCTCGCCAGCACCCTGATTATCGACGGCGAACTGGATGCGCCGCTGACGACGGCCTTAGCCAGCAATGGCGTGTCGGTTATCGCGTAACGCGGCGCGAATGAGCTTAATCTTTGCGACGACGTTGACCCGGGGAAGGTGCGTATTTTCGCATAACAGGCTTTCGGATGAC
Source organism: Kluyvera sichuanensis (assembly GCF_040930405.1). Taxonomy (NCBI): domain Bacteria; kingdom Pseudomonadati; phylum Pseudomonadota; class Gammaproteobacteria; order Enterobacterales; family Enterobacteriaceae; genus Kluyvera; species Kluyvera sichuanensis. The sequence goes on along the minus strand of NZ_CP162271.1, from coordinate 4,774,392 downwards.
GCTTTTCTGCGCAGGGACGGCCGCAACCGCCCTGCTTTCGTGGAGATTGGCATCACGTTGTATTGAGGGCGGAACCATCCAACATTCCGCCATTCTGGCAATGACCGCAATTACCTTTTGGTGGCCTCTGCCAATCTTTGCCGATCGGAAGTGCTTATATTTCCGGCCAGATTATCCAGGTCCTGTTGGCTGAGTCGCGGCAAATAGGGCAGTAAGAAAATCGCGGTCGATAACCGACTATCCCCAGTGCCATCGAGCATACTGACTGCGTCATCCACGCTAATTTTGGCGGGTAAAACGGTGGCGAGCGCTTCTATCGTGCGATTACGGGTACTGTTCTTCGTCGTGCCTAGCAACGTCAAAATCGAGGCGTTATCCTGGGCTTTGGCAAGGCGCGGGACCAGAGAATAGACGCCGGTGTACCACGAATCATTCATGCCTCTTAACATGGATTCGGCATCGCTTCCCTTAAGGCCGGAGGCCAGGTGCGGCGCAACCGTTTCCAGGCCGCGTGAGCGAGAACTGTTTTGCGTACGACCCAACAGTTGCGCGCCTTCTGCCGCCGTAAGGTTATCGGGCAGTCTTGACGAAAGCGTAGACAGTGCAGAAGTCCAACTATCGTTAGTGTTTTCAAGCAGTTTCAGCGCGCCCGAAACCGTCAACGTATTCGCCAGCACCGGCTGCATCGCTTCAATGGTATTGTTGCGCGTGCTGCCATTGAGGGAAGTCAGCAGCATATTGAAACTGTCTTCCGGAAGCGGTTGGGGCAGTAAATTCACCAGCGTACGAATCGCACTGCTGCGGCTGTCGTTCATCGGCCTGAGAATTTTTTCAACAACGGCCATATCAAAAGGCGCCACGCCTTTCGGGGCCAGCGACTCAAGGACTCGCGCACGACTTGAAGACGCCGTGGTTCCCAGCAGCGCCAGAATCTCCTCGTCTTGAAGATTATCGGGTAACGCAGGATTCAGCGTTATCACGGTAGAGTCCCAGCTATCTCCGGTTAAATTCAGTAATTTCAGCGCGTCGGCGACGACAATAGGTTGCGCCGTGAAAGGCAGCAAACGCTCGATCAACCGGCTACGCTCACTGTTGCTGGTGCCGCTCAATAGCGACAGCATTTGTCCGGCGCTCATCTTCTGACTTTCTATGAGAGGGCTTTTTTGTAATGCCTCAACGCGGTCACTCGCACGCAGCTGTTTAGTACTCGCGACCAGTGCATCAATGCCCCCCGCAGGAGCACTCTCTTCAGGTGCAGCAGAGACCGCAGGCGCGACCTCTTTTTCAGGTGCCGTAGAAACCGCAGGCGCAGGCGGCGGAGTGACCTTTTTCGCTTCGTTTTTCGGCGGTTGTTCGACACTCGCTGGCGCGGGTTTAGCAACCGGAGGCGCTGCTTGCGGGGCCGGTATTGACTGCACGGTCTGCACCTGAGTCGCATCATCCTGTGAGGTAAAGACAAACACACCAGCGACCGCTAACAGCGCCACGGCACCGACGCCCATATAGACTTTGTTATTGGACTTCGACTTCAGTGGCGGCATAGACTGAGGCTTTTCAGCGCGAGGGGGAATTGTTGGGCCTTTTCCGCTCTTCGGTTGCGCCGGGGCCGGTTTATCGACCACGGTAGCAGGTTTCGCACTGGACACATTCAGCTTACTGGCGGCAATCTGGCGCAAAAGCGATTCCGCCAACCGGGCCATGGTCTCTTCATAGTTAGCGAATAAATCAAGGAACTGGGCGTTCGTCAGGCTATATTCCAGCGCATTACGCGGGACGACATCCTCAATCCGCACCGGAATCATCGGTTTGCTTTTGACGCTGGCAATGGCCATCTCACGCGGAATTTCTTTGGAGTTATTGGCGTGATCGCTAAACAACAACACCATCGCCGGGGCCGCTTCAAGCGCATCAACGATTGATTTCTGATAATCAGCGCCAGGCTCAATATCACGGGAACTGATCCAGCAAGCAACGCCGCGTTTTTCAAGGTCGTTAATCAGTCGATATGCCCAGTCCCGGTCACGGGAGGAGTGGCTAATAAAAATAGGTGATGACATGTCTATCTCTTTCCTGAAATCAAAATAAAGTCATAACGGCAATTTGCTTGAACTGGTGAAGATGAACCACTTATCCCTATCGTCTAACACGATATCAAGGAACGTCTTAACTTCATGGCGCAGCGCAGCATCATCAACCAGCAAGCGCTGCTCGTTAGCAACCAAACTTTGCGCGAAGTTATCCAGTAAACGTTTTGTTTGGTGACACTGCTGCGCGAGTTTTTCATATTCAGCAGTAGAGGCAATGCCGTGGCAACATGAGCCTAATGCCGGAAGAATGGCGGAAAGCGCAGAGAGCGCCGCGGAGTGAACAAAAAAATGTGCCAGACAGCAGACCAGCGTCAGAATGAAGCTCCATTTGGCAATGGCGTGAAGACGATGCTGGATAAAATGATATTCGCGTGCTTTTTGCGCATTATAAGCCTGCTGCCCGGCCAGCAGTACCTGCAAACGACGCAGCATCGTTTCAGCGCAAGGCATCGTGGCGGCCAGTATGGACTCAGGGATCTGATACTTATCGATCACATTATCTGGCTTAAGCCATACGATCGCATCCTGATAACGCAAGATTTCACTTATAGTACGATGCCGCTGCCAGTGACCCCGCCAGTCCTGAAAAAGGACACGACCAGGCTTATTATCTTTATTCGCCATTCCAGAGACATAAATGGTGATGATCAACGCAATCGCGAAAAGCTCAAGTAATACAAATATAAAGCCATAATGATGGATCGCCCCTTCCCCTAACATTCCAGAAATAGGGATAACAGCGAATACCACTGCGAGGAACCCCAGGGTATAACTCAGCAGAACGCCGCCACGGAATAAGCAACTGTAATGATGTGACCGCTCCTCATGCCAGCTCAGATCGTGCCACTCTTCGGTATTGAGAGTAGGGTCTTTCTCCTCATGAGCCTCTTCCTGATGAGCATCTTCCTGTGGTTTGCTGTGTTTCTTTAAATAAGCGTTATGCCGAATTGAAATATGTTTAAGCGCAAAATGCAAAGGGTTCATTTATCCTGTACCACGTCCAAAGATATTAATTTACGTTTAGCTGTCGTATTTCTTTTGCCTAATGCCTGAAAATAACGATATTGTTCTTCATTGACTGAAGTTTTCAACGAAGTGAAATCCTGAAACAGCTGTGTAATCTGCGCGGTACCGCCCATCCCCCGAGCCGGTTGACCATCCCATGCGGAGAAAAGCACATCAGACTGATTTGTAATGTAAACACCTACGCTAAGGTATTGAAAGTTACGGCCTGGAGCATCTGGTTGCACATCGTTCTCGGTGAGCCAGGGGCAGCGGGGCAGCGTAAAAACAGTTTGCGCCTTTTCCAGCAGCATTTGAAATTCTCCGAGGGTATCAGGAAAATCACATTCATAATTCTGTTGCACAAGGGGAAGCGGCACGCTGTAAGGGATACCTAACTGAACTAACACCCGGGCAAAAATACGGTCCGCACCTTCTGCAAGTGGCGTTAATCCACATACCTCGTTACCGCTCGCAAGTAATATCTCACCCTGGCGTAATAGCATTTGAAATAGATTATCAGGGTGCAATATGCGCCGATGGCCGGTAATTCCCCAAACTGACATTTTCTCAGCGGACATACGGTGCCCCTTGTCTTAATTAGGTCATTCCCATAACAGATTACAGGATGCCTTTGGCATTACAAGTGCCAAAGTCAATAGTTTTTATCTGAATTATGACGTGTTATGCCTCGTCACGGACTGAGGTTTCCACGCCGCACGGATAATATTGCGCTTCACCGTTCTGCGCCCAAACGCATCATAGCCGTACTGCCACACCTCACCGTCCGGCGTCCTCACCTCACGAAGACGGTCAAAATCATCCCAGCGATAGCGCCATTCCTGCAGGCGAAAGCCGCGTTTTTGTTCCGTGAGTCGGATAACACGCCCGCAGATATCGTATTCGTACCGACTGTCTCCCACCTGCGTCACGCACTCGTTGCGGTAGTCGTGCTGTGAGAGAATCCCGTTTATCCGGCTTTCTGCAATTTGCTCATTAATGGTGTAGCGGTAGCGTTCTTCCTCCACCGGGCCGTCTGCGTTCACCCGCAGCACGTTTGTTATCTGGTCGCGACTATCATAGCGGTAGCGGGTTTCCCGCTCCTTGCGCGTTTTCGACCACGCCTCATGCCCTGTCAGGCGACCCGATTTATCCCACGCGTAGCGGTGAAGATTACAGGCGGGTGTATGTGCTGATGGCGAATAATAACGAAGTACGGGAGTTGCGCGAGCAGTTTTATCAGGCTAAACAGATGGTCAAGGAGATTAAGGACGTACTGGTTTAGTGGATTGAACAATACTTGAATAGTAAAAATCAGCCTTCATAGAAGGCTGCATTGATTACGCCCTAGAAGGGCGTACCAAAACCCTTAAAAAGAAGTCTCTGCCAATTCAGTAAGATTTAAATCCAAAGACAATAAGGCATAGCCAAAACCAGTTGATGACCACGCCCACAGGATGTGGTTTTCAGTTGGAAATAAAAAAGTCGGGGAGATTTAATATCTCCCCGGCTTTTCAGGTACTATTTTAGTTTATGATAAATATCAACATCATACTCGTTATCACTTATAGTAATTACTCTATCAGGCGATTCAAATATTAGTGATACATCATACGTATTATTTAATATAAATATGCTAACTAAAAATAAGTGAAAATCATTCCCGCGAATAAATATTCCGCATCTGCCATCATAAACAAGCCAACAAAAAAATGCTCGCCTATATTCAATAAGGAAGTTACAGAATCAATTAATTTGTCTTCCGCTACAGGTTTTTTAAAGCAAACCCTCTCATTCTTGTTATCAATAGCATTGGCCATTTTCAACTCACCTCTATGCCATAAAAAAGCATCTTTTTCCAACAAAGAGATAGAGAATGATTCAAGTCCTTCAAGATTATCAGAAAAGTTCCTTGCTCTAAGCAGGAGTAATTTACCTTCAACTTTAGTAATCATAATAAATATGGCAATCATTGGTTGAAGGATTATTTATATTTTGGTATCTATCATTTTTAAAATCATAGGTTCTGGGGTCTGCGCCAGGTTTAGATTGCCCTGTATGAGTATGTGGTCATGGTGCCCTCGGGCATCTGTATATTCATAACATCGTCCATGTGAACCAAGACCTTCCGAGTATTTATAATTCGTTTGTCCTCTTCTCATTGGATTATTACCAACCGTCCATTGCCTATTCGGCTGTTGAGAACGAGGAATACCAGCAAGATATTTTGCTTCGTTTAAAGCCTGACGCCGATTAACCCCACCACATTTAAGACCTAAAGGTTCGATCCACGAGAGAGGATTTGGTACATACTGGTAGAGGTTTATTCCCCCCGCCAGTCCTATCGGATCAGGCGAAACATATTGCCCGTCTTTGCATCATAGTACCGGAACCGGTTATGGTGTAATCCGGATTTCTCATCCTCGTACTAATCCGGAAGCGCAGGTAATAGGCGAGGTGTTTTCTTCGATCAGGCTTTCTTCCCGACCCCAGAGTTACGGCTTGCCATTCCAGACAATTTGACCATTTTATAAAAATGGGGTGATGAACCTACCCCAGTGTTTTATTATAATGCAACTGGATACAATTTAATCTTATTAGGTGTTGTAAAAAATAAAACATAGCCATCTATAATGGAAGTTAGCGACACTTCAATGAAAATCACATCTCCATCTAGTGAAATTGTTAATATTCCATCTTTTTCACATGACAATACCTTCGCAGTAAAAAAGACCTTATCATCAACTGTTTCAATACTAATATTGCTTTCATTTACATAATGTATATTCACCCCCCACTGGAACGAATCGTCTATGTCCAACTCAGATTCATAACAAAATTCCGGAGGCGATTCGTCACCACACCAAATTGCAACACCATTCCCTATGTGGGAGCGAAATTTAACAAATGAGCCATTAAATTCAGTTAAAGTTATATTTTTCATTTTAAAAAAGGTACCCTTACGACACTATTATCGACATTCATTACATTATTGACAGGGTCATATGTCCAAGTTTCTTCATGATAATGATGTTTGGTTGGTCCACTATTCATTTCATGATTACCGTAACGAATACTTCGCATACCATCCGCTGAAACTATTCTGTCTGGATCAGGAAGTCCTGTCCTTGGATGGATATTTGTATGCGGGCTAGGACCGAGGAACTCATCCCATCGATCTACCGCATCTTTGGGTTTTACCGGTTTTGGAGCATAAGTCTCATTATGATACCCTTGACCTGTATTTTCATTTGGGCCAGTTTTACACAGCCCCAATGGATCGATCCAGCTTAACGGATTCGGAACGTAACTATAAAGATTTAACCCCCCTATTAGCCCTATCGGGTCCGCACTCAGATACCGCCCCGTTCCCGCATCATAGTACCGATGCAGATTGTACCACAACCCGCTCTCTTCATCCTCCCACTGACCCATAAAACCCGCATCGCAGCCTTCACGCCCGTTACCCGATGCGTCGTTTGCTGCTGCCACTCCCCACAGGCTGCGCTGCCGCGTCCACACCTTCCGACCATTTGCGCTGTACATCTCCTGCGGCGCACCGTCCGGTCCCCCAAGGATGGGGTAAAAGTGGCTGCGCTCGTCGTTCGCCGCCCTCGCTTCCTTCGCCAGCAGCTCAAAACCCTCCCGGTAGTGCCACTGCTCACGCCGTGCCGGACTCCCGTCCGCATAGCGTTTCTCGCTCGCCGACAGCGCCATCCCCTGCCACTGATACTGTACTTCACTGATGCCGTGCTGATGCAGTTTCCACGCCGCACGGATAATATTGCGCTTCACCGTTCTGCGCCCAAACGCATCATAGCCGTACTGCCACACCTCACCGTCCGGCGTCCTCACTTCACGAAGACGGTCAAAATCATCCCAGCGATAGCGCCATTCCTGCAGGCGAAAGCCGCGTTTTTGTTCCGTGCGGCGGATAACACGCCCGCAGATATCGTATTCGTACCGACTGTCTCCCACCTGCGTCACGCACTCGTTGCGGTAGTCGTGCTGTGAGAGAATCCCGTTTATCCGGCTTTCTGCAATTTGCTCATTAATGGTGTAGCGGTAGCGTTCTTCCTCCACCGGGCCGTCTGCGTTCACCCGCAGCACGTTCGTTATCTGGTCGCGACTATCATAGCGGTAGCGGGTTTCCCGCTCCTTGCGCGTTTTCGACCACGCCTCATGCCCTGTCAGGCGACCCGATTTATCCCACGCGTAGCGGTGCTCACCCAGCGGTCGCCACGACGCCACGCTGTCATGACTTCCCGACAGTCGTTCTGCACCCGACCATGTGCGGGCGGGTGCATCGTGCTGATGGCAGACGGTAACGAGCAGCTTTATCAGGCTAAACAGGTGGTTAAGGGGATTAAGGATGTGCTTGTTTAGTAGACTGAACGAGGGTTAAATAATAAAAAAGCCGGGAAGATTTGAGGATCCTTCCGGCTTTTATTTATCTCAAGTTTTATTCTTGATTTCTTTTATCCATTCATTAAATTCTTTTACTAAATAAGGATCTTTATTTACTGATAATATCTCTTCTAGATATCGACAAGTATCTTTATTACCCATATCAATCACGTATAAAGCAATAGAATCAACAATGTCATTTTCAAACGAATCAATAGCCACGCAATATATATTTATTAAATCCCTCAGGCCACCATTAACATCTGCTTCAAACTTATTTAAAGCTTCATTATATTGATGTCGGATATCCATATAACCTCACATTAATTATACGGGAAGCGTCCCGGAGACATCGGAATGTGAACATCAGCGTTATGATTCGGATTAGTTCCTCGGTCAGAAACTCCACCTGTGGCAGTATGCCTGCCAGCCACGTCTCGTGGGCGATAATTTCCATTAGAGACACTGGATGTTGGGACTGTTTCAATATGAACATGAGGTACAGCATCAGCATAGTTTGAAGGTGAACGAGGATTCGCCGGATCAATTCTCACGGCAACAGTATTTCCATCTGGTAAGCCTTTTGTCCAAACTTCCCCCCCACTATGTGCTTGCACCGACGAATAACCTCGATTACGTAAAGTCTGACGTATTTGTCCAGGCGTTCTATTTGTGAAATTAGGTAATCCAGATATTTCTTCCTGTATATTTTGGGCACTTCTGAACCGCCCGTCACTCCCCCTTAATCCACAAGTAGAAAGACCTAGCGGATCAATATAATTTAATGGATTAGGCGCATACTGATAGAGATTTAACCCGCCTCTCAGCCCTATCGGGTCCGCACTCAGATACCGCCCCGTTCCCGCATCATAGTACCTATGCAGATTGTACCACAACCCGCTCTCTTCATCCTCCCACTGACCCATAAAACCCGCATCGCAGCCTTCACGCCCGTTACCCGATGCGCCGTTTGCTGCAGCCACTCCCCACAGGCTGCGCTGCCGCGTCCACACCTTCTGACCGTTCGCGCTGTACATCTCCTGCGGCGCACCATCCGGCCCCCCAAGGATGGGGTAAAAGTGGCTGCGCTCGTCGTTCGCCGCCCTCGCTTCCTTCGCCAGCAGCTCAAAATCCTCCCGGTAGTGCCACTGCTCACGCCGTGCCGGACTCCCGTCCGCATAGCGTTTCTCGCTCGCCGACAGCGCCATCCCCTGCCACTGATACTGTACTTCACTGATGCCGTGCTGATGCAGTTTCCACGCCGCACGGATAATATTGCGCTTCACCGTTCTGCGCCCAAACGCATCATAGCCGTACTGCCACACCTCACCGTCCGGCGTCCTCACTTCACGAAGACGGTCAAAATCATCCCAGCGATAGCGCCATTCCTGCAGGCGAAAGCCGCGTTTTTGTTCCGTGCGGCGGATAACACGCCCGCAGATATCGTATTCGTACCGACTGTCTCCCATCTGCGTCACGCACTCGTTGCGGTAGTCGTGCTGTGAGAGAATCCCGTTTATCCGGCTTTCTGCAATTTGCTCATTAATGGTGTAGCGGTAGCGTTCTTCCTCCACCGGGCCGTCTGCGTTCATCCGCAGCACGTTCGTTATCTGGTCGCGACTGTCATAGCGGTAGCGGGTTTCCCGCTCCTTGTGCGTTTTCGACCACGCCTCATGCCCTGTCAGGCGACCCGATTTATCCCACGCGTAGCGGTGCTCACCCAGCGGTCGCCACGACGCCACGCTGTCATGACTTCCCGACAGTCGTTCTGCACCCGACCATGTGCGATGGTGAAGATTACAGAGGGGTGCCTGACCATCATCGCTGACAACAACGAGATGCAGGAGTTGCACGAGCAGCTTTATCAGGCTAAACAAGTGGTTAAGGGGATTAAAGACGCGCTGATTTAACATACCAACAGGGGAGGACATTCCCTCTGTTTATGAGGTTATAAATGTCTCAATATATGGTTAAGCTCAATAATAAAAACATGGCAGGCATCATCCTCGTTTGAATAATATTTGGGATCGCTTCGTTGTCCCCGCTCACTATAAAATATGATCCATGTTTCATTTTCTTTTATTAAACTTAAGGATTCATTTTTTACATCAAACACTGAGTAACTATCTTTCGGATAACTATTACTAATCAGAAAATTAACAAGAGATCGACTATCCACATTTAGAACCTTTGACTTTTTTCAAGTGACCTGAATCAAGATAACTTTGAACGGAGTTATCTAATTTATATTGTGTTCCCATTCCCATCTCGCCAAACCACGGGGCGATTTTACTCTTGGAAATGTTTTCTATTGGTTTCATAACCTTATAAACAGTGTACGGTGATTCATTTGTTCCTAGAGGCAGGACTCCCATTGAATATGGTGTATTAACGGGAGAAAGGTATTTTCCTCTGGGATATCCATATCTATCAATTTACATACTTGGCTTCAGTGTTACATTTTCCACATTTCCAAATGCACCATTATTAGGTGGCCAGTAAGTCACAGGTAGATTACTTAATCCTAATGGATCTATCCATGTAAGTGGATTCGGACTGTAACTATAGAGGTTTAATCCCCCTGCCAACCCTATCGGGTTAGAGTGACAAATCTACCCACTCGCCGAAACACACTAGCAGTTTTGTTCGTACCTTTCTGAAACTTTGTCGTCGTAATAAATTAATATTGTTACACTCTATTATTTAGCTAGCCAAATAAAACTATTTTTCTATTTAATTATAAAGTTAAACATAAAAACACAGTATGATTATCAAAGTTGACTACATTATCATCACTACGAAAAAGCTTACATTTAACAGTAATATGTAATTGGTTAGACAGGCTTTATCCTAGATATTTCTCACATTCGCTTGATATATTTTCATTCCCACCCCTAGTTCAAACTCTCTAGTTTGATTAACCCCTTACTATCGTTTATAAAAACATTAAAGTTTTTATTTTTTGAGCAATAACGTAAAAAATCTTGGGCCGAATTATTATCAGCATTAAGCGAAATACATCCAAAGCCGACATCATCATGAGGGTATATAGCCAAATTCAGTGATGGGTTAATATAAAAACATACTTGACCAATCACTCCTGCATAACACATCATCAATTTTGAAATATCTACAAAGTCACTTCTGGCAAAACTGAAATTAAGGGCATCTGCTGATAGAACAGAGTCACCATAGAGATAGTTCTCATAATTCTCGGTCATTGGCAAGAGTAACCTCTTACTTTTCATTTTTTCATACAGAGAATTATATTTCCTTATCACTTCCTCATCATTTTCTCTCTGATCATCATAAGACAGGGCGGTAAGAACTATTATGTTTTCATCTTTTCCTTTAAAAAAATCATCAAATAAAGATATTGCTTCTTCAATTAATAAAAATGAAAATTTTTTATTTCTTTCAAAGTATCCCACCCAGTTTTCTGAGGTACTGAACCCACTGAAATTAATATCATTTAATGAAAAACTATTTGTCAACTTTAATGACTTTTCCATCACTCATGCCTATAGTTATTTTATGCCTTGGTTTCGGTTCAGCTTTACCTATACCTACCTTCCACTCGCCTTGCTTATCACTATGAGATGTATTGCTTTTACTCCAGACTTCATCTGTATGTTTATTCTTGTAATTACCACCTTTGACTTTTACAAAATCTTCAGGATGAGATGATGGAGTCCTGAGAATATCTCCTATTTCAGCACTATTCACCTTCTTCCTGGGATTATCCAAGTGACATTTTGCAAGACCTAATGGATCGATCCAACTTAATGGATTCGGCGCATAAGCATATAAGTTCAGCCTGCCCCTAAGCCCTATAGGATCGAGATAGGGAATTTACCTCAATCGAGTGTCATACTATCAGTTCAGTTTGTACACTATTTGAAATAGTCACGTCATGGTCGTTTTTACGCTTGCATTATTAGACTAATTCAGTCTATCTGACAACTATCATAAAGTCATTAGCGTTCACCATGCATTTAAACTATCTATTGAACCAACTTCTTGTGTTTTAATGTTATTACCTTTACAATATTCTATCGCTTTATCCCATATTTCATCATTAAATAAAATTAAAGTCTGCCCTGCCATTGGTGTAAAAATAAAGTTAAATAAAAAATCAAATTCATTATTTATGATTTCGTTTACTACACCTACTTCTATTTTGTTGTCACTATAGAGTTCAAATAACAACGGTTTCTCAGTGTGAGTCTCTTCAGGTAACCCTCTGTTAATTTTTAATTTATTTTTTAAAATTAATTTATTATATTCATTTATTTGCCTACAGATTCCCACTTTGTTATTTCCATAAAAATAGACACCTCGTTTATCAATCTTTGAACAAAGATCTAGTTTATTTTCATTCTTATCAAAAAATACAATATTAGGAAATAAAGAAGACAATAACTTATCAGACGCTATAGTAGAAAACCCATATGGGCCAAAACCATTATCGTCGATATCATATTGATAGCAAACACAATAAGTTGATGATGGTAATTCTTTTGTGAAACCACTTGCTTTAAGCATCCATTCAGATATGGGAAACTTAATCAATTTTTCATTTGCGTTAATCACCATGTAAAAATGACCTCATTACCCTTAGGATCTATTGCATGTATATGACCGCCCGAATGATGTTCAGGAATTCCTGACTGACCGGCGTCAGGATGACCATCAGGGTGTTCAAACCACTGATTTTTCCCATTGGGGTTACGTCGACCTAATGATTGTCCGCCTTCGGCTTTCATTTTTCCCCAGTTAACGTCACGACTGCTTGGATTTAAATCATCCAGACCAATATTTTCACCACCACGCGATATTCGCGGCACTTGAGCATGTTGTTTGGCTTGTCTCAAAGCATCATTTCGACTTTTGGCTTTGACGATCTCGCCACACTTAAGGCCTAACGGATCGATCCAACTCAACGGGTTCGGTGCATAAGCATACAGGTTTAACCCGCCCCTCAGCCCTATCGGATCCTGACTGACAAACCGCCCACACTCCGGCGCATAATACCTGAACAGATTGTAATGCAGCCCCGTCTCATCGTCAAAATACTGCCCCGCCAGCCGCAGCGGCTGGTCAAAGTACGCTCCGCTGTTGCTGATATCCCCTGCATTCTCGCCAAAACCCTTTATATAACCCGCCCACACCAGACTACCGTCACCCGCTGTCACCTCCTGCGGTGTGCCCGCGACGTCCGTGTGGTAATACCATACCTTCCTGCCCTCTCCTTTTCCCGTCACGCACGCTACCGGCGTGTACGGCTGTTCCGCATCATAAAGGTAAGTCCGCCATCCCTGCGCCTCACTCTCCTGCAACAGCCTGAATCCCTCCCACACAAACTCCCTGCGGCTTTGTTCCTTGTACGCATAGCCCGTGTGCCGCGTATACGTCACCTTCCGGGTTCGTCTCCCCAGCGCATCGTAACCGTAGCGCGTCTCCGTGTTGCTGCTGATAACCCGCGTCAGCTGCCCCTGCGCGTTCCACTCCAGTTCCTGCCCCCGCCGTGTGGTCAGTTCGCCCCACTCGTTATAGCCGTAACGGTCGCGACCATAGCCCGGCAGACGGTTGCTCATCACCGCGCCCTGCCGTTCGTTATCCCGCAGGTTACCCGCTTTATCGTAATAATAGTGGTCGTGGTCATACATCTGACCCGAACGCCCCGTCAGGTAACCGCTGCCGTCATAGCTGTACACCAGGCTGCCGCGCAGTCTGTCGTCAATCGTGCCAATCTCGCCGTGGTGGTTCCAGTAATAGTCTCTTGACGTCACACAGTCCTGCCGCGATGGCCGATGACCGGGAGGAGCAAGGTCACTGCCGGTGCCGGATGCCGTTGTCAGACTGCGCTGCCAGCTCAGCAGCCCGTCCTCGTTATAGCCGCTGAAGGTCGTCAGCTGCCCCTGCGTGCGCATCACCTGACGGTGCAGGCTGTCGCGCTCATACTCGCTCACCGTGATACCGTCCAGCACCGTCTGTAGCAGATGCCCGCTCCCGTAGTACAGGTGGCTGAGCGTCTGACCGTCCGGCAGCGTCAGGGTTATCGGGTTCCCCAGCACATCACGCTGATACCGCAGACTGCCGTGCCCTGCATGCTCCGCCGTCAGCCAGCCGCTGCGGTCGTATTCAAAACGCACCGTATCTGCCTGCATACCGTGCTAACGAGATTAAATAATAAAAAGCCGGGAAGATTTAATAATTCCCGGCATACAATAATTACTTATTCTTTAATGTTACGCTAAGTATATCACGCAACATACTCTCATAATTTTCATACCATAAATTCATATCCATATTTTCGATAAAATAGGAATCATTCTTATCATTGTGACATATTATACAATGCATTGTATTCATCACGAACCATATTATAAAATCCAATAATCTATTGACATCATCTTCCTTTAGGGAACTTTTCTTGATTAAACTAGACTCAATGTTTTTTATTAACTCGGTGAAAAGAAAGTCATTAAATTTTTTATTTTCAAACAATTCATAACAAAAAGTATCTTCAATAAGGTCATTTCTGTTATTTAATATTTTATCAATTATCATATTTAACACCCCGGACCTCTTCTGCCACTTGCCTTTGCTGCCTTCGCCTCGTTCAGCGAACCATCTAAATTAAATACACCTTTAGCTGAATTATCTTTGGCAAAAAGCTCAATATGATCTTTGTGCATACCATCAAGATAATAATAATCACCTGGTTTAATTTTTATTCCGCCAACATTTGTTTTCGATGTTATTTTAAAGATTTGCTGCCCTTGATATGTTTTCCCTGTCCTTGCTGATACTGTTCCTAATATATCGCCTAGAGGAGTTCCAGAAATAGGATTGTTAGATAATCCTAAAGGATCGATCCATGTGAGAGGGTTTGGCCCATAAGCATAGAGGTTGATTCCTCCATTTAGCCCTATCGGATCCTGACTGACAAACCGCCCACACTCCGGCGCATAATACCTGAACAGATTGTAATGCAGCCCCGTCTCATCGTCAAAATACTGCCCCGCCAGCCGCAGCGGCTGGTGAAAGTACGCTCCGCTGTTGCTGATATCCCCTGCATTCTCGCCAAAACCCTTTATATAACCCGCCCACACCAGACTACCGTCACCCGCCGTCACCTCCTGCGGCGTGCCCGCGACGTCCGTGTGGTAATACCATACCTTCCTGCCCGCTCCTTTTCCCGTCACGCACGCCACCGGCGTGTACGGCTGTTCCGCATCATAAAGGTAAGTCCGCCATCCCTGCGCCTCACTCTCCTGCAACAGCCTGAACCCCTCCCACACAAACTCCCTGCGGCTTTGTTCCTTGTACGCATAGCCCGTGTGCCGCGTATACGTCACCTTCCGGGTTCGTCTCCCCAGCGCATCGTAACCGTAGCGCGTCTCCGTGTTGCTGCTGATAACCCGCGTCAGCTGCCCCTGCGCGTTCCACTCCAGTTCCTGCCCCCGCCGTGTGGTCAGTTCGCCCCACTCGTTATAGCCGTAACGGTCGCGGCCATAGCCCGGCAGACGGTTGCTCATCACCGCGCCCTGCCGTTCGTTATCCCGCAGGTTACCCGCTTTATCGTAATAATAATGGTCGTGGTCATACATCTGACCCGAACGCCCCGTCAGGTAACCGCTGCCGTCATAGCTGTACACCAGGCTGCCGCGCAGTCTGTCGTCAATCGTGCCAATCTCGCCGTGGTGGTTCCAGTAATAGTCTCTTGACGTCACACAGTCCTGCCGCGATGGCCGATGACCGGGAGGAGCAAGGTCACTGCCGGTGCCGGATGCCGTTGTCAGACTGCGCTGCCAGCTCAGCAGCCCGTCCTCGTTATAGCCGCTGAAGGTCGCCAGCTGCCCCTGCGTGCGCATCACCTGACGGTGCAGGCTGTCGCGCTCATACTCGCTCACCGTGATACTGTCCAGCACCGTCTGTAGCAGATGCCCGCTCCCGTAGTACAGGTGACTGAGCGTCTGACCGTCCGGCAGCGTCAGGGTTACCGGGTTCCCCAGCGCATCACGCTGATACCGCAGACTGCCGTGCTCTGCATGCTCCGCCGTCAGCCAGCCGCTGCGGTCGTATTCAAAACGCACCGTATCTGCCTGCATACCGTGCTGTTGCTCACCCGACTCCGTCGGCGTCAGCGTGACCTCCGTTATCTGGTCTAGCCGGTTATAGCTGAACGTCCGCTGGCTGTGCTCATTCTCCGTCTGCAGCAGTCGGCCCAGCGCGTCGCGCTGCTGCGTTTCCTGGCGCACGCCGCCCTGCGTCCCCACAGTCTGTATCGCCGCCAGAAAACCGCTGGCGTTCAGGATGAAGCGGCGGCTCAGCCCATCCGGACGCACTTCCCGCACCAGCCTGCCGTCCGCATCGTGGGTAAAGCGGTACTGCGCCCCGTTACCGTTGGTCAGCCCGACTATCCGCCCTTCCGGCGTGTACTCCCGGCGTGTCTCACGCTTCTCTTCATCGGTGTGCACCGCCAGCAGACCCCGCGACGTATACCGCCAGCTCTCCACGCACCCCGTCAGGCGACGGCGACTGGTCATCAGACCCAGCGCATTCCAGGTGTAACGGTCCTGCTGTTGCCCCGGATGATTCACCGTCTCCGGCAGCCCCTGACGGTTATAGCTGATGCGTACCGCTTTTCCCTCCGCGTCCGTCACCCGCGTCAGATGGCCGTCCTCATTGTATTGATAGTCAGTGCTGCTCCCTGAGCAGTCGGTATATCGCGTTATCTGCCCCCGGTCGTCGAATGCCGTCACCACCGTGCCGCCAGCCGCATCCGTCCGGCTGCGCATCAGACCCCGCTCATCGTAAGCGTACTGCGTCACCCGCCCTTCCGGGTCCGTCTCCTGCACCGGCTGGCCGTGGGCGTTATACTGCGTTTTCCAGATAGCGTCATCCAGCGCCGTACGCGTGATTTCATCGAACTCGCCGTTCCACTGCGTCTGCGTCATCCGGCCTTCCGGGTCCGTCGTCTTCACCACCCGGTTCTGGGTATCGTATTCATACGCCACAATACGCCCGCCCGGCAGTTCGATAGTCACCGGGAAATGGTCTTCGTTATACGTGAAGCGGTACATCCCGCCCCCCGGCGTCCGGTGCGCGGTGATGTACGTCTCCCTGTCGAACCACCACTGCCATTGTGCACCCTGCCTGCCGGTGACGGTGGCGCAGCCTGCGGCAAAGTCGTAGTCGAAACGGTAATGCTCCCCGTCGCTGGTGTCGTGTGCCACCACGCGCGGCACACCCCCGACCGTTTCCCAGCGGTAGCGGCAGGTGAACCCCGCCGCGTTGCTGTGCGACGTCATCAGTCCGTTTTCATAAGCAAACTGCCGCACCGCTGTCCCCGCGCGGTTTATCACACTGCACAGCTGCCCGTTATCATCGTAGCGGTACTCCACCAGGTTACCCCGGGTGCCCCCCTGCACCTGTTCAATACGCGATACTCGCTCCCCGCCGGGGGTCTGCGTGCGGTGCAGCAACAGGTGATGCCCGCTGCTGGACGCCACCCGGACCAGCCGGCCCTCCTCACGCCCGAAGACAATGCGCTGCCGGTGCGGCGTTTCCATAAACAGCAGGTGAGCCATACCGTCGCGGTCGACATCCCCAAACACGTAATAGCTGCGGTCGCTGTAATGCAGCACGTAACGCCCGTCATGCAGGCGGCTGAGGTATAACTGTTCTTCCGGGTCAAATATCTGGTGGCCGGGCGCCAGCATCGTTTTCAGGTAACTCAGCTCCCGCCCCTGAGCCCCGATCAGGGTGATATGTTCATCATCTTCCCGCAGGCTGATTTCCCAGTTCAGCCGCCAGCCCCGCCCCAGCAACCCCGCCGTCTCCAGATGGCTGGCATAAAACCGCGAGCAGGCGATCGGCAGGCGGCCAGGCAGGGTGAAGTCCGTTTCCGGCAGCAGAATTTTCTGCCCGGTGGTCACATCCACCGGATTGCCGAACATCCCGCTGATGGCCTCACTGACGCCTATTCCCACCAGCTCCCCGCCGATGAACCTGGCGGCGCACTTCATGCCGAATGATCCCGCCCTCGCCCAGGTGCCCGCCAGCCCGCCGAGCAGGCCAGCCACCACAAACAGCACATCCACCACGCTGCGCAGCCAGTCCGGAATTTCAGAACTGATTTCCAGCACCGTCTGTGTGCCGCCGCCAAGAAACACATCCGGCGAGCCATCGTCAATCACCGCATCACATTCGGTATGATCGTCCTTGCGGGCGGCGGGCTGGCTGTTAATGTAGATATTTCCCGATCCCTGGGCGATACGCTTTTCCGCGATGTGGTCATCGCATTTTACCGTACTCAGTACCGCACGCGCCGCCGGGCGACTGTTGATGCTGACATTTTCCGAGCCGGTCAGAATTTTTCCCGCCGTGTGGCGGATTGAGCGCCCGATGGCCTCGCCCAGTTGCAGCACCCCGGAAGCTATCTGGCCGCTCATAAGCCCCAGAAAAAACCCGGCAAAAAAACCGCAGGAAACAGAAGCAAAAGCGATAAACGCGATAATGGCAATGCCAATGAGGGCGCCGATAAGAAACCCGGCGAGCGCACTGGTGTGGTAGATGGGATCATCCACACGGGCAGCTTCATACATGGTCACACCTCCGTGTGGCGGTTAGCGTTTATCCGGCTGAAAACCCGCCAGCCAGACGTTCCAGAGCCGTTCCGTTTTTTCATCAAAAGGGCGGGGACTGGTCAGCGTGAATACCAGCACTCTGCCAGGGGCGACAATAAACCCGGCCTGACGCTGATACGCTTCGGTTTTCCCGGATTTATGCGTGGCGGCAATTTGTTCCCCCGCAAGGGCGTCGTTGCCCGTTCCTGCCTGTGCCGGCGTTCGCGACAATAACCGATACTGACCGAGGTTTTTTTTCATCAGTACAATCTGGCGATCAATATAGCTGGCCAGGTCTTCATCGGGTTTGAGCGTATCGCGGGAAATATTCATACCGGGCGATGCCCGTTCATTGCTCTCAGAGACGAAAATATTAACGCTGCGATCGATAAAGCTCTCCGGCAGGATAAAGCTCCCTTCCTGTATACGGTATGCTCGGGTCATGAGAATTCCTTTTCTTATTCAGCACTTTCCGGCGCGGGGAAAGGCGCAATATCATCGGCTGCTATCGCTGTGCCGCCATCCGGGTTCATATCAATGCCTTTACCAATCAATTGCATGGCATCGCTGGTGTGCAGCAGCAGCAGCTGCTTGCCGCAAAACTCAATGGCGCCGTCCTGATGTAAAACAAGCGCCGCATTGCCGCAACGAAGCGTCAATTGTTCACCAGCGTCTAAACGATAAGTGGTGCCAATATTGATCGTCTGCGCCAGCTTTACGGAAAGACCATCATTTTTTGTTATCGTCGTGACCCGGTCTTCACCAATACTGTTGGTTTCGTTCTTTATAATGGTTTTGCTCCGATCCACCATTACCGTATGCGTTTCGTTATTCTTCACCGTGGTGTTCAGGTCTTTTTCCGCGTGAAACTTCACTTCCTCCGCACCCGTTTTGTCATCAAACCGCAGCATGTTGCCATTCGTCGGCCCGCCGTACAGCGAGTGGCTGAAGATACCGCTTTGCGACGCCGCGCCCGGTAGGCCCCACGGCGGCATGGTGTCCTGGTTATAGACCCGCCCGACGATGATCGGCATATCAGGATCGCCATTTTTAAAGTCCACCAACACTTCCTGGCCGATACGCGGGATCTGTATCCCACCAAAGCCCTTGCCTGCCCAGGGCTGGCTGACACGCAGCCAGCAGGAGCTGTTCTCATCCATTTTGCCGTAGCGATCCCAACCAAACTGGACCTTGACCCGCCCATATTTATCCGTCCAGATTTCCTGGCCCGCTGGGCCGGTAACGATGGCGCTCTGTGGGCCTTTGGTGTGAGGTTTGCTTATGGTTCGCTGCGGGCGGTACGCCTCGCGGGTGGGGTGAAGCTCAAAACTGGTGGAAAAGCTAAATCGCTGGCTCTGCCCACTGTGCTGTGCATTGTCCTGTAGAAATAGCGTGGTCTGTACCAGCAAGTATTCCTGGTTAACTTCGGCGGTCGGGTGATTTGTCAGCGTGAAAGAATATCCCGTCATCAGTGTGCGAATATTGCCCGCGCCGTGAACCCGGCTACCCGGACTGCGCTGCGCCTCCATACGGAGACGCGTCAGCATTTCGCCTTCGCCTTTGTTGAAGTAATCGCCCGGCCATTCATAATGCTCGTAGCTGGCATGACCCGTTTCACGCGGGTCCGCCACCGTGTTTGTCAGCAATGAACGTGGCTTTGTAAAGTCGAAGTCATCCAGTACCCACTGCCCGGTTCGCAGACTTTCATTAGCGATAATGGTATGGATAAATTCTTTATCCAGCTTCAGCCCTTCCTGGTGCCACTCCACTATCGGCGAATTCGGGCAGGCGCGATGGACACCGATGGCATCCGCCAACACCAGTTTGTGGCTGTCCTCGCTGTGCTCAAACCACCAGTAGACCCCCCACTCCTGCATCAGTCGCTGGAGGAAATCAAAATCGGTTTCACCATACTGCACCTGCCAGGCGCGTACCGGGTAGTTTTCCACCAGCCGCTTCTCTACCGGGTAGGGGTATTCCGCCAGGACTTCATCAAGAATATCCACCACGGTTTTGTTCTGGAATGCTTTGTAATCGCTGGTGTGGGTCAGCAATTTAAGCCACGGCTCCATGCGCAGTTCATAGGTGACTGAACGCCCCTGTTGGCCCAGCACCCGTGCGGCCGTCACCAGCCCGCTGATGTACCGTGTGCCGCCATCATCCAGTTCGATGTTAACGCACAGATCTTTTCCCACCATATCTTTGAGCGACAGATTGGCAGCGGGAGAAACATAACCCAGATTCAGGCTGTCTGGAGTTTTAAGCTGTACGGTGTAAGAAAACAGATACCCAAGCTCTTCCGAACCTTTCAGACCTGCGAACAACAGCATCTGCGGCGGCACGGCGCTACCGCTGACGGTAACATTATGCATGATCTCCTCCTATATCGGAGTTTTTGCTCATGGAAACAAAATTCATGATGCCAGCTCCTTTAATTCTGAATTAAAATACAGATCCAGGCGGCCAGAAAACATAAGAAATAACGATCCACTCTCCGTCTTTGTAATGCAACCAACATGTTAAATTTAGATCATATTTCAGGTGCCAGAACATTTCTTTAATGGAGATATTTTTATACTCAGGATTTTTTGAAGGATAAACTCGTTCTATCCCCCTATAATAAACACCAACAAATTCATGTCGGGGATTTATAAATTGATGTTCAGGGTTACCATATTCCCCCACAAGAATGCTTTCGCTATCGCCTAACTTCACCTCATTTCGATTATTGTAGTATTCAAAATTGAGAGGTGATTCAAAAGTGTGAGAAATACATACTGAAGTCACACTCCAGAGCAGAAAGAAAAAAAATAAAACCGCATCTCATTATTTCAAGCCCTCAAGAGAAAAAGTGGTATCAACAAACATTTCATTTAGCCTTTCCACCACAACCCAGAAATATCTCCACTGGCGCAGATACATTTAAAATAAACACAATACACTCCTTGATTTTAAATAATCATGTAAAGCAGAATGGAAATATTATCTTACTTTTTTAAAGACTAGTAAGATAAGTGGCACGCAGATTAAAAAGCCTAAAATTGAAACAATTGCCACACGGTTATGATCCATTAATAACTGCTTAGCAAACCAGTCACACTGAGACGAAGTAAAACCACCGCCCATGCTCGCCGTTTCTGAATAGTCCAATGCAAATATAAAATTAAAGTACAAATCAACAATTAAATAAATAGCACATATAAATAAGATAATACCCCAGCGTATACAGAATTTATTTTTCATTATATGAACTCCCCAGTGAACCGCCGAATGAGCCACCAGAATACGGTGACGGACTTCCTGATGAAGCAGAACTTTCTGCCCCCACGCCCATCAATACAGCACTCGACCCCAGTGCCGATGCACTTTTATCCCCAAGATTATAATACTGTTGTCTGAATTCACCGGTCATATCCATCACTAACATTGATGAAAAATCAGCGCTTTTCTCGACAAGATATTTGTGTAATGAAAAAGGGATAGTGAAATCTATCTCAGTGTCAATAATTGACTGCGGTGAGGCAGATATCCCGGATGGTAACGGTGTGACAGGTAATATATATTTTGTCTCAAATATCTTTGAGCCAGAATATTTAATCCCCTCAACGGAGTGAGTCGTGCAATTATTGCCCGTTACGTCATAAATATCAATTGCACGTCCCCGTCGTTTTATCCTGTCTGTCATTGAAGTTGTAGGGACAGCGGGTTTTGCCGCATTCCATAATTTTTCAAAAAACTCACGCACCAGTATCGGATTCGCATCATTTATTTTAAACACATGACCTTCCTGCTCATATAGTTCATAGCGATAGTAAGAACGGGCATCTTCATCTTCAAAGAAATTCAAAATACCATCCCCGACTGTCGCGCTGGAGTCAGTTCGTCCATATCGCCCATACGTATACAGATAAACCGAATTGTTCATATGTACTGAGACAAAAGCATGGCCTACCCCCCTGGTTTCAACCCATAGAAACACGCCATTCAACAGCAAATTATCTTCTGGTTTACAGGTTGCAGCGAAATTATTCTGTTCTTGCGTATTCAGTGCTGTCTGCCATAAGTCTTTCACTCTTCCCTCCTGTTATTCTCCACCAACCGCAACGCATCCACATACCGCCCTTCGCTGTTCTGCTGCCAGAACCAGCCCTGCCCCGATGTTGCCTGCGCCAACGCCTTACCCGGCCAGCCTGGCCACGGCAGATAACGCACGCCCGGTAATTCTATCAGCGGCGCGTCATCTGTCTGCCCGGTCAGTTCCCGACTGCGCTGCGAAGTACGCTGTAATTCACAAAGCCACTTCAACCACCACGGTCCCGGTTGCCATATCCCCCATAGGTGTTCCACCTGCTCCGTCAGTCGCCCGCGTCGCATCGTGTCCGGAGTGATATGCTACGCCGCCAGTTGCGCCAGCCAGTACAGCCAACCCTGCGTCTCCTGCAAGCTTTCATCCAGCCACTCCTGGCTGCAGCGCTGGTAGATCACCAGTGGCCACGGGCGTCCCACGCTGTCACGAGACGCCATCAGCACTCCCGCCAGCCAGTCATTCTTCCTCCCCATGGGCAAAAAACCCGGCGACATCACGAAATTCCACGGCAGCGGATGGTGCTCTGGTGTTTGCGTTTCCGGCGGCGTCAGGCGCATCCAGCCATCACACTCTTCGTCGACGAACTGGCCTTCCGGCGATACGATATGCCGCCCACTGCCCACCCACGTCTGGCGATTCAGCCAGTCCTGCCATATTTGCCCCTCATCTGCACTCACCCGCCAGCGCACGTAGTCACGCTGGTCCGGCAGTCTGCCAAACATCGCCGGAGCCGATACCGTCACCGCCCGGCGCATTACAGCGCCCTCTCTGGGCAACTGAAATCCTGCAACAGCTCCCGGCTGACCGGGTTGAAATCCCGCCCGGCGGTGATTTTCAGTACCACCCGCCGACCGTCAAAACGGTATTCAACCAGTTGCTCCCCCCGCACCGCCGTTTCCTGCACCTCTCCGGCGTCCAGCAGATGGAACAGCGCCCACGGCCCGCCGGTCAGCAGCGTCGAGGTATTCTGGCGGATACGTGGACTGGCGGTAATTTCCGCCATCGAGCCATTGCGTGGCCCCGGCCAGCTCACTTTCATTGGCCGGTCCGGGCCATGAGCGTAGCGCAACACCTGACCGTCAATATCAATCACCAGTTCCGTGATAGCCGGGTCCATGTCCACCACGCTAACCAGCACCGACCAGGAAAATTTTTTCCCGCCCTCGCCGTTAAAAAATACGCTGCGAATGTGTTTCGCCCGCTGGAACGGCGTTAAATCCGGCCCCTGCAATGCCATGTTGCCTTCGGTTGGTTTGTAGCGCCACGGGTCGCTGGCGGTGTCCGCCAACGGGGCCAGTTGTTTGTTCCAGAAGACATCCAGTATGCCGCCGCTGGCGAAGATGCGGTTAAAGTCCTCCGCACTAACCTCCTGCGGACTGTTGCTGAATGGGTAGCGCCCGTCAATGGCATCGCGACAGTCGTCGCCAATCATTGCCTCCATCTGGGCATTCAGTACGTTGCCGGTTCCGGCGTTGATTTTGCGCGTTCCTTGCTTCGTCAGATCCAGCAGGATATTTTTCAGCGGCGCGGGCAGTTTCGCCGCCTCCAGTTGCAGTTTGTCTGCGGCAGTTATGCGTGCGGGTAACGCCCCTCCTGCCAGCGCCGTATCGGCAATGGTAAGTTGGGTATAATATTCATTGAGCACCGTCAGCAGAGAATTGATCTGCATTGTGCCATTACCGCTCTGCCCACCGTCTGACCGCCCGGAAATCACTTCGCGCAACGCAGCGAAACGGTCATCCACCAGCGTTTTTTCCAGCCGCTCTTCCGGGTGAATATCCTGGAATAGCTTCGCCGTCTGTAGCGCCTTTTCCGCGCTGACTGCTGTACGCTGCGCCAGTTGCTTCTGTTTTGCCTGCGGATCCAGCGGTGACACCAGCGTGGTTTGCTCCACCACTACCTTTCCCAGTCGCATAAGCGGCGAGTCCGGTGAAGCCAGGGTGCGCAGCACCTGTAAGTCATACGCCAGCCCAACGCCCCCTTCTTCCCCGGCACTGTTGATGCTATGGATGCTGTCCAGAAAATCTTGCCAGCGGCGGGTATATTCCGTCAGGTACAAACGCCGGACTTCGCGGGCGACAGACTGTTCTTGCCCCGGTATCTGGCTGCGCAGGCTGTCAGTCCGCTTTTTTGGCGTACTCTCCCGTCCCATCACCCAGTCATCGTTCATCGTCGCCGCCGCCACAAATTCCGGCAGTCGTTTGTCGAACAAATCCCGATAACCTTCACGGGTAAAAATACCCGGCACGCCCCGATCCAACGGCGCGCCGTTGCTGCGCACAAACACCGTTCCCGCATCCGCGCCGACGGCACGCACCAGCGTGAACTCCTGCGGCGCTTCACTCTCCATCGCCGCCAGCGCCCGCGCATAGATACGCTCGGTACTGGTATGACCGTCAAGGAATGCCCGTGCCTGGCGGATCAACGCATCATCTTTCTCATACGGTGAATGTTCTACCCGGCTGCCGTCAAACAGTGCTTCGATATGCGTCAGCACGGCGGCACGCCCGCCGAACCCGGCCACGCTGTCGCGGTTCCCCAGATCGTTCACCACCCACGACAGAATCTCCGCCGCGTTGTATTTATCTTCCTGATCTTTATCAAGATTAAGCAGCAGATAGACGCGCAGGGCATCATACGCAGATTTGCTATCCTGACGAGCAATGGCGTCCGCCAGCACATACTCCATCCGTTTCACCAGCGGCGGCAGCAGAAGTTGATCCAGCAGGCGATTGTACAGCGACGCCACGCTGTCGGTTACCGGTGGTACGCTGTACAGACCGTAACGCCAACTCAGCGGCGGCGCATCCGGATCCAGCTCCGGCCAGGCGGACAGTTCTCTTGCGCTGTCCAGCAGCGGTGGTACCGGGGCCATCGCCGGTTTACTGATGTAGGCTTTCACTTCACCGTCCAGTCGGGCCGTGCGGGCGCTAATTTCATTTAGATAGTCACCGTTGGTGTGCTGACTGGTTTGCATCCCCTGCCACAGCCAGAAGGCCATCACCAGCACCAGCAGGTGCCCACTCAGGCGCAGTAGGCGATAACGCCAGGCCCACTGGAGATTGGGTTCAACCAGATGCGCTTCACGGAAAATAAACTGCGTCAGCAGGTCATGCAGAAAATAGCTGCGGTTACCATCCGGCAACACAGGCGGGCGGGAAGCGGAGGATTCGCCGCGAGCCGTTTTTATCGCCCTGGCAAAACGCTGCCAGATACTCAACTGGTCAGCCACAGCATCCGCCTGGGCCTGGGCGGCACTGGTGAAGAACACGCCGCGCAGCGTATTGTTCAATTGCGTAGCATCGAATTTCGAATCGAGGAAAACCTGCTCAATGGCCTCCAGTAGCGGTGCGCCAAGGGCGGCGAATTCGCGCGGGAAGATGTACAGTCGCTGGCGGCTTTTAAGGTCATATTCTTCCTGTAACCGAGTATCCAGGCCCTGATCCAACCGCTGTGTCAAGCGCGCCAGTTCCTGCTCACAGGCAGCGTGCAGCGCCTGTGGGTCACCCGCTTTTCTCCTGCGGTTATACGGCAGTGTAAATCCCCAGATTTGTGCGCGAAGATGGCTGTTCAGCGTACGAAAATACTCGCTAAAGCCCGGCAACAGATCCATTTTGGTGACCACCAGATACACCGGAAAGCGAATGCCCAACGTCTCGCGCAAATCGGCTAGCCGAGCACGCAAGGCCGCGCAGGCCGCCAGGCGTTCCGCCGCTGACTGCGCGGTTAAATCCGCCACGTTGAGCGTCAGGATCACACCGTTAAGCGGCGCGGCGGGGCGGTGTTTGCGCAGCAGGCCGAGAAACCCCTGCCACTCTCCAGCGTTGCGCTGCACCGCACTCGCTTCACCGCCGTCATCGTGGCGGGCATAGCGTCCGGCGGTGTCAATCAACACCGCTTCATTGGTAAACCACCAGTCGCAGTGCAGCGTACCGCCTCCCGGTACCGTCAGGATACGCGAGGTCTGCTCCATCTGCTCCGCCAGCGGGAACTGCAATCCAGTGTTCAGTAGCGCCGTGGTTTTACCGTCGCCTGGGCTGCCGACCACCATGAACCACGGTAGCTCATACAGGAAGCGCTTACCTTCGAAGATTTTACGCCAGCCGGGCATGTCCACGCGCAGTTGTTTCAATTGCCTAATCGCCCGGGTGACAATGTGGCTGACGGTGCGCAGGTCGGCTTTAATCTCGCCGGCCATCGGCACCTCTTCGCCCCGGGGATGCAGGAAGCGGCGCAGCAGTTGCTCATCCATTCGTAGTGCGCGCCACAGTCGGTACAGACCGTATAGCGCGTACACCAACAGGATGAAGCCAATCAGGGTCAGACGCACCCAGAGCGGCGCAAACGGATGCACATCACCCAACGCCAGCAGCGGTGTGACAAAACCAATCAGCAGACACAGGATGCTGATGCCGATGATGCTCATCGACCAGTTCACCAGCCACAACACCAGCAGCATCAGCAGCAAGGCAATGGTCACGACTCGGCTCCCCACGGAGGCCAACGGACGCAGAGTATCAAATGACACCAGCGGCCCGACAAACCAGACCAGCAGCGCCAGAATGAGAACGCCCACAATAGCCAGCGCGTGCCGGGAAAAAAGCAGACTGAGAAATTTTTGCATTATATTTCGACTCGCTACCCAATAATCAATAACAGCAGAGCACTACGACCAGGAAATAATCCTCCACCACAGCAATTAATTAAAAATGATATGGAGAACCCTAAAAAAACAGTAATAAACCTGAAAGCAAAAAATATTTCACTGCCCCTGAACGCAGGTTTTCGCCTCTCACCCCTTCAGGGTTGCAGTATTATTACGTTCCATTTTTCTCAAGTCATATAGACAGAACTGCATAATCTTAGCGTAATTCCCAGAACCAGATTTGTTTACAGGTGAAATAACAGTGTGAATGGCATATTGCTCCGGCACTGGTCGGCTCAATCAGATCAATATGACTACCGCTACCACCACTGTATCCGTCTATTTTCCAGAAGAAGACCACACCTCGTTTTTTACCAAGTTCTGCCTGAAATTTAGCTGGATCACGCCAGATCTTCGGTTGACCAAAAACCGCCGGTTGGGAAAGTATATCTGCCAGATTTTTAGCGCCTGTTTCAATACTCCAGCCTTTCCACTTTCCCTCTTTTATTGGGAGAAGACGTCCTTTAAATTTAACGCCTGATTTAATCAACGCCACACTCATACGGGCCGCACAAGTATTTTCAAATTGCGTACCGAGTTTTCCCTTGTCATAGCCAATGCTGGCATAGAAATCTTCTGACTCAACAAAATCGGGGCTTCCAATAGTTGACGAGCTATGATTACGTTTTAGCTCCGAGAATGAAGGTTTCATTTGTTAACTCCTGTATCACATGGATACTCCATTAATTTATTCACAATAAGTCCGGCCGCGCGAAAGTTACGCTCTTCATGTGTTTTATTTTTAAAAAAAACATAAACAAACTCATTTAATGTCAGCGTTTTAAAAACGTCGTATCCACACCATAGTTTTTTCTCCGTGGTATCCTCCACGCCGAGCAGATAGATACCCGCCCTGAGATTATCCAGTTGATGACCCGACACCCAAAATTCAAAAAAGTCATTACCTGAAAGATTAAAAGCATCCGGTGTCAGGGATAACGCGGGAGATGACCGGGGAGGCATTTTTACGGATAGTTCTGTCCCCTGACAGGGGAAATTTTTAACTAATGCTTCCTCTATCAGCACTGAAGCTCTTACATCTGGCTTTTTCATTGCGTACCGATCAAGCCAAGCCAGCACAGTATGGTTTATTGCTGTACTGGCAACCTGCCCATATCCACACCAGGTGTTACCTTCTGTGGCATCCGCCACGCCCAGCACATACATCAACGTATTATCTTTTTCCTGTTGATTATCACTGGCATAAAATCTCAGAAAATCCTGTGTACTGAGGTTGACATTATCGGGGAAAATTAATGCTGCATTAGTCGGGGATCCGGCAAAAGCGCTGCCGGGTAATAAGCAGCATGAAATGATCAAAACAACGCGGATAAATCGTTTTATGTGATATGTCGCTGCGATCCGGTAATCATCCCCCACACCACTGACCGATTTTTTCATCATTAATTCTCCACCACCAGAATTTCTACTCGGCGGTTTTTTGCCCTCCCGGCTTTAGTGCCGTTATCCGCTACCGGCACCGTATCTCCCTTCCCGACGATACGCACCCGTTCGGTTGGTACGCCGCCGGAGGTCAATAACGCCGCGACTTCCGCCGCCCGTTTTTCCGACAGCACCTGGTTGGACGGAAATTCAGCCGAATGGATAGGCTGGCTGTCGGTATGCCCCGTCACGGTGACTGCGCCGCCCACGCGGGCTATTTCACGCGCCGCCTTGTTAATCACCGGATGAATGGCGTCATTCACCGTTCTCTGTCCCGGCACAAACATGGCGTCGCCGCGGAAGACCAACCGACTGTGCTGGTCACTCTCGTCCACGGTCAGCAGACCACGAGCGATTTCATCCGCCAGCAAGATTTTCAGCCGTAGTTTATGAACCGGCACTGGCGGCGGCGGCAGGTGTTTGCCAATAGCGTCAATATGCTGTTGTACGGCAACGGTCTGCACGTCCATCCGATGGCTGTAAAGACCAAACAGCGTCAGCATCGCCAGTAGAACGACCCCGGCACCAAGCCAAACCGGCACCCGACGCATTCGCCGCAGTCGCCCGCCTATCGCCCCCTGAAAATCAGGCGAAAGCGCAGGCATTACCGGATCGCGGCGCTGCGAAAGTTGAGTCAGCAGTTGTTGGCGAATATTATCCAGCTGTTTGCGCCCGTCAGGTTGTACGCTGTAGCGGCCTTCAAATCCCAGCCCAAGCAGGTGGTAGATGACCTCCAGTACGTTGCCATGCTCCTGAAAGCTGGCCGCCAGACGCCCGATTATCTGAAATAGCTTGATGCCGCCCTCGCTTTCACCGTGGAACGTCACCAACAAACTTTGCCTGGCCCAGACGCCGTGCCGCCCCCATGGCGTATTGTTGGCAGCTTCATCCAGTGCGGTACACAAGCAGTAGCGTACCGCCAGCACATGCTCGCGCCGCAGATTCGCCTGATCGCACAGCGTCTGGTATAGATGCACCTCGCGCACCAGTAAGGAGCGGTAAGGCTCCACCAGCGGCGCATCAAGTTTATTGGGTATTTCCGCCAGCGCGCACAATAAAGGCCGGGCGGCAGCAAGCAGCGGGTTAGTTGCCGCGTTGATTTCAGCCTGGCGGAGCTTACTGTCCGGGCCGTCTTCTACGATGACATTAATCTCTGTGCGGCGACCATCCTGCTCCGACTTATCATATTCACCATCACTATGCTCCGGGGGGGTGGATAATAAAGAGATCATATCCGTCGCAGGCCGCGTCAGGGTATTGTCTGTCATTTATCGCGCACTCCCCACATTTCGATCTCCAGTCCCGGAAATTCCCCAGCGGTATGCATCGCCATTCCGCCATAACGAGCAATATGTTCCCACAGTGTCCCATCGCGACAGATATCGTAATAGATGTATCCGGACTGGAACGGGATCTGACGCGGCGGCACAGGCAGAACCTGTAAGGCTAGCCCCGGTAAATGCGAGCGGATCAGTTCCGGCAGGCGGTCAGATGGTCCGATTTTGGTCTGGGCGGCAAAATGCTGCTGCAAAACATCTGCCGGCATTGAGGCCTTAACGGCCAGCACCAGCGCGCTGAAATCGGCAAGATCGGAGGGAACCACCACCGCATTCAGGATGCCATAAGTCCCCCCTTTCAGTTCGATGCGCTGAGCGCCCCGGATAAGTACCGCATTCAGCAGGAACTGCACCTCATCGACCAGCGCTTTCAGCCCGGCATACGGTGTCAGGTGTTTATACTCTGTATATTCAATAGGCCGTCGCGTTTGTGGACGCACATAGGTGGATAATTCCCCAGCCAATTCGCACAGATAGCGATACAGCACCTCCGGAGCCAGTGACGTTTTCTCCAGGTGGATCAGCAGCGGCTCAAAACGATTGAGAATTTGCAGCAGCAGGTAATCCGACACTTCCGCCGCTTCATGCCCATGGTTATCACTGCCGGTCAACCGCTCCGCCAGCGAATCAGCCCGCATCCGAATGAGGTCGTTGATCCACGACAACCACGTACACATCAACGAACTGGCCTGGTAATTGATGACGGGGGGGATCAAATCGAGATCGATATCTATCCGCCCATCAGGGTTCAACCCCGTAATGCGGGTCAGCGGCAGGCCAATCCAGGCACCCGTCACCGCCTTTTCCGGCAGCAGTCGAAGGCGCAGGTGGCTGAGTTGTAATAACTGCGCGCCGCGTCCCAGCGAATTGGCGTCACGGATTTCGTGTTCATGAACCGAAAAACGCGCCAGTGATTCGGGGTTATTATCAAACGAGGTCTCTTCGCTGTTCGGCGCGCGTATCGGTACAGCCAGACAAATCTGCTGATTCAGATGCTCCGGCAGAATGGTCAGCGGCGGCGGTAGCGGAGTGTGATCTGGTGCGTTAAATGGTGTGCCGTCGGGAAAAATCCCCGATGCCTCTTTCAGTATCAGTTTACCGATGTTCAACGCCTCACCATCAATATTGTAGTTGCTGAATCCCCAGAAAAAGGCAGTCAGTGGCAGGCTGCGGTAATGTATGACGTGTTCCAGATAACGCTCCTGCTGCTGAAACATCTGCGGCAGTAAAAACTGTCCTTCACTCCAGACTACCCGGTCATTCCAACTCATAATTCATTTATCCCGTTCCGTAATCACAATGGCGCTTTGTTCCAGCTCTGCATCCAGTTGTATTTTTTTCTTCCCTGGCATGATGCGACTGTACCAGGATTTTTCTGGGGCCTCCGGGATTTTGTAGGTTACCCGCCAGACAGATTTGGCCAGGTTACGGTATCCGGCTAGCACGCCAATTGCCGTGGTCTGGGCATTCAGCGGGCGACGCAGTTTTTTTTCTTCGCCGGGACGCAGAATAAAGCTGTCACGACGTACTAAATCATCGGTAAGAACAGATTTGTCGCTGTCATGAAGAGACCAGTAATCGGCCGTCGTAAAAGTAGCGTCATTTTTCAGTTCATAAACACGTATCTCAATGGGGGCGGCCTTCTTCTGATTATCAGGATTCACTTTGTCAGAAGCTTTCACGCTCAGGTCAAGTCGCTGCGATTCGATCTCAGGTAACGCGTCATCGCTGCTGCCGCACCCGGAAAGCAGGAGCAGAGCAAAAGACATAGCTACCGCACATAACCACCCGATGGGGTTACGCCATTTATTCACTGTAAATTCCTTAAAAATCAAAAAATAAAACCGGCCAGGCATAAAGTCTGGCCGGAAAACAACCGTTAAATTTCTTTGTTAGCTTTGAAGTCATAGCCAGCGGTGATAGTGCCGCCACTGCCGCCCTGCTGGTTCTGCACCACGTATTCTTGCTTCACGGTGCTGAAAGAAAGTTCTACCGTTTCACGGGATGCAATTTCGCCATCATGACTACCGCTCGGGGACACTACCGCGACAATCAGGTCAGTAAAGGTGTACTTGAGGTACTCCAATGGGTTGCCACCTGCTTTGCGCATAACCAGAATGGCCTGCGGAATGTGCTTGCCGGAGGCGCAATACTTGAACAGGTTCGGGCTGGCACGATCGATGTAGTGATCAAAGTCCAGATTAGTAACGGATACCTTACCGGAACCGAGACCGCTCCCGGCATGCATGGTGGACTCCTGATGAACATTCCAGCGCCAACTCAACACCTCAATTTCATTTTTATGTTTGTCATCCATTGACTCGCCGTCAATACCATCAATTTTCAGAAAAATATCGTAAGCCATTTTAAATCCTTATTAATTTTCACTTAAAACAAACCAAGAACATCCCACTAATTTGCAAAGGGATAGCCGTTGCGGTACAGAATTCTCTCCCGCATAATTTATGAAGGATAAACCTGTATTTTTGATACCTATTTCATAGACACATTCACTTCAATAATAAATATCTGAATTAATAACCGCCTTTATATCTTGGACACAAAATATTCCATATGGATTTTTATATATTTAATTACAAATCAATCTCGCTGGTAAATTATCTGGACTCCAACATGTTGTGACCGCTCCCTGAAGCTTACGGGCAAGCAAAACAGTCCACGTCCCATAACTACACGAGAACCAGACTCCCCGATGATTATCCTCAGCGCCTAACACCCACCGGGTCCCCTTTTTCCCATCAACTACAGCATCTTCACCTTTCAGATCGGCCTGTTCTTTTGGGTCTCCAGATGAAAGAAAACCACCATCATTCAACATACGCTCTGCACGAGATGAGACATTCCATCCTTCGATAGAGGAAATTTTCGGAGCCTGAGAAAAATGAATAACGGCAGGGCAGACTATTTCCTCAGCATGAGCCGTCATTATCGGAAGCAACCATAACCACCCACCAATAATACAGATGTTATTCAACGATAAAATACGCTTCTGCATTGTTACTCATCCTTATATAAGTCCCGTCACTACGTATCCCCCCGTTACGTAACTTTCTTATATAACGTTTAGATACTCGAGGCTTCGCGATATCATCTTTCCATTGATCCATTACCCATATCCCACCAGTATCTTGCCCCAGATAAAAGGCCGCATGGTTACCGCTATTGTGATTTGGATAGCGCCCATTTACAAAAGTAGCGATAACTGTGCCGGGTTTAATACTTTTATTCCCAAATACAACCTCCCCAGACCGCCATGTACTCGTTTGCCCCGCTCTTACATAGTGTTGAATAAGTTCAACACACTGGTGATTGGCCCCCACTTTTTCTGTGTCTTGTAAAGACCCTGCATGAGCATATATATGTGGCATCTATAATCTTAATTTATCCCGATATTGTTTGTTAATATTCACAAAATAAATACATCAGGCATTACCCTGCTTCACCGACGGCAGTTTTGTCACCAGGCGCAGCGATCCTGTTAACCCTTCAAGCTGAAAGTGTGGTCGCAGGAAGAATTTGGCGTCGTAATACCCTGGATTCCCTTCTACCTCTTCGACCACCACTTCAGCGGCGGCCAGTGGGCGTCGAGCTTTGGTTTCCTGAGAGGAGTTCACCGGATCGGCGTCGACATAATTCATGATCCATTCGTTCAACCAGCGCTGCATATCTTCACGCTCTTTAAACGAACCAATTTTGTCGCGAACGATACATTTGAGGAAATGAGCAAAACGCGAGCAGGCAAACAGATATGGCAGACGAGCAGACAGGTTGGCATTCGCCGTTGCATCCGGATCGTAATATTCCTGCGGTTTTTGCAGCGATTGGGCGCCAATAAAGGCGGCATAGTCTGAATTTTTTCGGTGAATCAGCGGGATAAAACCGTTTTTCGCCAGTTCAGCTTCACGACGGTCGGAAATCGCAATTTCGGTTGGGCATTTCATGTCCACACCGCCATCATCGGTCGGGAAGGTGTGACAGGGCAGGTTTTCCACCGCACCGCCAGATTCCACGCCGCGGATCAACGTACACCAACCGTAGTGCTTGAAGGAACGGTTGATGTTTACGCCCATCGCGTAGGCGGCGTTGCTCCAGACGTATTTGGTGTGGTCAGAACCATCAGCATCTTCTTCAAAATCAAACTCGTCCACCGGATTTGTTTTTGCGCCATACGGCAAACGAGCGAGAAAACGTGGCATCGTCAGACCAACGTAACGAGAGTCTTCACTGGCACGCAGCGAGTTCCACGGTGCATATTCGAGGTTCTGAGTGACGATTTTGGTGAGGTCACGAGGGTTTGCCAACTCCTGCCAGGAGTCCATTTGCAGTACGGACGGGGAAGCACCTGCAATAAACGGCGCATGGGCCGACGCAGCAACTTTGGCGATAGACCCAAGCAGATCAACATCAGGCGGCGTATGGTCGAAGTAGTAATCCGCAATAATACAGCCGTAAGGTTCTCCACCTAACTGGCCGTACTCAGCTTCATACAGTTTCTTGAACATCGGGCTTTGGTCCCACGCGATGCCTTTATAACGCTTCATATTGCGCCGCAGCTCGTCTTTCGACAGATTCATAAAGCGGATTTTCAGCTTTTCATCGGTTTCTGTGTTGTAAACCAGATGCTCCATGCCGCGCCAGGAAGATTCCAGCTTCTGCCACTCGGGATGTTGTAGGATCAGTTTAATCTGTTCCGTCAATTTAAAGTCGATCTGCGCAATAATGGCGCTGATGCTTTTATAGGCATCATCACTGACGGTGACGGTGTTCGCCAGCGCCTGCTGCGCCAGCGTCTGCACAGCAGCTTCCACCGCTTTTGCCGCCTGGGTAGTTTTAGGCCGGAATGCCTGATTCAGCAGCGCATCAAATTCACCGGATGCGGAGACGGCACCCTGAGCAACCGCGTCGGCTGCTTGCATATTACTGTTTGCCATGAAAATTCCTTAAAAATTAGACATTATTCCGCTGATTCAGCGTCCACTGGCACATCGTCCTGTGCAGCGACTGGTTTTGGCGCATTCGCCAGCGTTTTCAGCAAAGTCGGGTCCTGCAACAGTTTATTGACCAGATTTTCCGCTCCGGCCTTACCATCCATGTAGGTTTGCAAGTTAGCAAGTTGGGTGCGGGCCTCCAGTAACTGGTTCAGAGCGTCCACCTTACGAGCAATCTGCGCAGGCGAAAAATCGTCCATATTTTCCAGCGTGATATCGACCATCAGCTGACCTTCTCCCGTCAGCGTATTCGGTACGGCGAAAGCCACGCGCGGCGCAATGGCTTTCATTCGTTCATTAAAGTTATCAATATCAATGTCGAGGAATTTACGATCCGTCACCGGCGGCAATTCTTCACGAGGTTTCCCGGCCAGATCGGCCAGTACCGCCATAACAAACGGCAGCTCAATTTTTTTCTCGGAGCCGTAAATCTCTACGTCATATTCAATCTGCACGCGCGGCGCGCGGTTGCGCGCAATAAATTTTTGCGCACTATTGTTGATAGCCATACCCTTTCATTTCCTTATCAATCTACCGGCGACCGCCAGAACAGCGGTACAACGGCACAGTTTAAAAATCATACTCAGAGAGAACATTTATAATTTCTTTGTTGCCTTTGTACTTTTCCCGCAACTCAGGAAGCGCGCACTTCGCCGAAGGGCACCAGGTATCAACTCCCTTTTCGATATCTTTTTTGTCCTTTTCTGGTAAAGAACTGTCCCATTCCCCGGAAAACGGCTAGTCCACTGCACGTCACTTAACGCTTTTGTCATATGCCCCTCTACGATTGAGTTTCAAAAACGATCTGCTCATGATCATCAATGCTAATATCAATCTGCCTGACGGTGGTTTTCTCCGTCATGGACTGCAGCCAGTAGCGCGATAACAGGGGCAAAATGTGCTGTTCGATATAGCCAATAAGCAGTCGCGCGCCCGTTTCATGCATTGGGCAGCGCGCCACGATATGTGCGATAACATCATTGCCATACGTCAGCGTGACGCCGTGCTGCTCGTGCATCCGCGCGACCAGTCGGTCAAGATTCAGGCGGGCAATAGCTCCGCGCGCCGTTTCATCCAGTGGCAGGTAAGGGATCACCGTCACCCGTCCAAGAAATGCCGCCGGGAAGTGTTTGCGTAATTCCGGCATCAACACCTCTTTCAGTCTCGCCGGTTCGGGCATCAGCGCTGGATCTTCACAAATCTGACTAATCAACTCAGACCCCACGTTGGTGGTCAGCAGCAGCGTGGTATTTTTGAAATCGATATGGACGCCTTCCCCGTCTTCCATCTGCCCTTTATCAAACACCTGATAGAAGAGTTCATGGACGTCATGGTGTGCTTTTTCTATCTCGTCAAGCAGCACCACACTCCAGGGATGTCGCCGTACGGCCTCCGTCAACACGCCACCGTCGCCATAGCCGACATAGCCGGGCGGCGCGCCTTTCAACGTGGAGACGGTGTGGGCTTCCTGAAACTCGCTCATATTGATAGTTATCAGGTTCTGTTCACCGCCGTAGATGGCTTCCGCCAGCGCCAGCGCGGTTTCCGTCTTACCCACGCCGGAAGGACCGGCCAGCATAAATACCCCCACCGGCTTACGCGGATCGCCAAGACCCGCTCTGGCAGTCAGGATACGTTCGCCAATCTGAGCCAGTGCGTCATCCTGGCCTGTGACGCGCAACCCCAACCGTGTAGGTAGTTCCAGCACCTGGCTGGCCTCATTTTTAACCATGCGCCCGGCGGGAATACCGGTCCAGTCGGCAACAATCGCCGCGACCACCGCCGCGCTAACTTCCGGGAACACAACAGGTTTTGCGCCCTGCCACGCCTTTAGCGCCGTTCCAGCCTCATGTAGTGGGGTTTTGTCGTCGGAATCAGCCCCAGCAATACGCAATTCCTGCAATGCATGCACCTGCTCCAGTTCCCGCTGCCAGCGAGATTCGGACACAGCCAGTTCATCATTGAGCGAGACGATCCGCGCCGCCAGCACGTCGTGCCGTTCATCCACCCGAATTCCCATTTTTTCTTGCTTTTGCAACAACGTCTGTTCCATTTCTGCCGCTTTGAGTTGCTGACGCAGAAACTGCACGCCAGCTGGCGGCGTATACAGCGATAGCGCCACACGAGCCGCAGCGGTATCCAGCAGACTAATGGCCTTGTCTGGCAATTGTCGGGCAGGAATGTAGCGGTGAGAAAGGTGTACCGCCGCGCGCACCGCTTCATCCAGAATCAATACGTTATGGTGTTTTTCTAGGGTATCCACCAGGCCGCGCACCATTTCTATTGCGGGCAATTCTTCTGGCTCAGAAATCTGTAAAACCTGAAAACGCCGGGTCAGCGCAGGATCTTTCTCAATATGGCGTTTGTACTCACTCCAGGTCGTGGCGCCAATGGTGCGCAGGGTGCCGCGCGCCAGCGCTGGCTTCAGCAGATTTGCGGCATCACCGGTACCGGACGCGCCGCCAGCCCCCACAAGGGTGTGGACCTCATCGACAAACAAAATAACCGGCTGCGGCGAGCGCCCGGCCTCTTCCAGCAATCCTTTCAGACGCGATTCAAATTCGCCTTTTAACGAGGCTCCGGCCAGCAATGCTCCGACATCCAACGCCAGCAACCGTACGTCCCGCAGTGCGGGTGGCACTTCGCCCTGCGAAATCGCCAGAGCAAAACCTTCAACAACGGCCGTTTTCCCGACGCCCGCGTCACCAGTCAGCAGCGGATTGTTCTGACGGCGGCGCAGCAGGATATCTGTCATAGTACGAATTTCGTGCTCTCGTCCCGTCACCGGGTCAATTTTGCCGTCACGTGCCAACGCCGTCATATCCTGGCAGTACTTCGCCAGCGCAGACTTTCCTCCCAACGTATCTACAGGCAGTGCCTGACTGCTTTCACCGGGGATCGCGGACGCCAGACCAGAGTCGTCATAAGACAGTTCCTGCGCTTCCAGCGATTTCTCGATCAACGAGGGTAATATTTCCGTCAGTTCATCAACCGGAAGTCCTGCCAGCGGCTCACAGATATTCACCAGCACCCGACGCAACTCCGGCGTAGCCAACCAGGCCAGCAACAACCAACCGCTGCGAATTTTGTTATCGCCATAGCGAATGCTCGCCAGCATCCAGGCTTTTTCAATACTAAGATCAATATGGTGGGAAAAATCACTGATAGCAGTGGCGCCAGAAGGCAACATATCCAGTTGCCGCAGTAATTTTTTCTCAACATCAGTAAGCGATATTTGGTAATACCGTAGAACATGAAGGATATCGTTATCGGGTTGCTGTGTTAGCTGATACACCCAATGAGTTAACTCAACCCAGGGATTCGATCGTAGTTTACAAAATGCCGTTGCAGATTCCAGCGTTCGAAATAACGAACCGGCCAATTTTCCATATAACGCACTGCGGGAAACGAAAGTGTCCATCTGTTATGCCCTATGACATAAAAATCCATAAAGAAAGCACGTAAACACACATAAAAATATAAAAAAAACTTCACCATCAGACTCAACGATATACCAAAACAAAACGATGATACAGATCACGGATTGAATAGCAACTAAGTCGTTAATATAAAAAACCTAGCACCATGTGTGAAAAATCAGAAAACAAAAAACTTTGAAGTATAATATTTCAAAAAAGACAACTGCGTCAGAAAATCATGAAAAAACATATTCATAAAGCAGATACAAATAAACATATCGCGTATAAAAAACCATCCATGCATTTAGTTAAATTAATTAATAAATCAGAAATCATTAAATTCCATAGAACAGAAATTTAATATATACAAATATCGCAATGAAAAAAGAAAAAGCATGGATATTACAAAAAGTTCAGGCACTCGGTATTGCTGACAATACACAGTACCCCGCAGGGAACCAGGTCATATTTACTTCTGCCGCGCCGTATATTCCCGTCTTTAGTCCAAATGGAAAAGACAGTACAGCACTCTGCCTTGTTCGTCATGAAGAAGCATGGTGGGTTATAAATCATTCTGATGACCTATGCTGCGCTGTGAATGAACAAGTGGTGGCCCCCAGTCACCGCATGCGACTGAACGATGGAGATACACTCGAATGGGGCCTATCATCCTGGCGTCTTATCCGCAATGGCGAAGAATTCTCCCCTAACGTGCCGTTACCTCAGCCAACTCAATCATCGGCATCGGGTGCTGAGTACCTGGATCTCGACTGGTTTAAAAAGCAACA
Source organism: Kluyvera sichuanensis (assembly GCF_040930405.1). Taxonomy (NCBI): domain Bacteria; kingdom Pseudomonadati; phylum Pseudomonadota; class Gammaproteobacteria; order Enterobacterales; family Enterobacteriaceae; genus Kluyvera; species Kluyvera sichuanensis. The sequence goes on along the minus strand of NZ_CP162271.1, from coordinate 4,735,471 downwards.
AATCCATTCACAGAATCCATTCGATATCATTCCCAGCCGAGAAGTGGGGTTTTCCGGCTCAGATGAAAAAACCGAAAATCCTTTACATCAGCTTTACCAGGAATATCAGCAGGCGCTGCAGTCCCCCGAGCAGGAATACCAACCCCGAACAGAACCATTTACGTTGAATGAGGAGGTTACCGGACGGGATTTGGCATCTCTATACGAACGGAAAACCTACGCGGATACATTGCTGGATATGGTGGCTGGCGCCCCAGGTATTGATGCCATTCTGGATACGCTGGACACTACCGGTGAGGGCGATATGTCCTGGCTGGCGGCGGAATCACTGCCTGATATCCTCCATCTGCTCTCACCAGAACAGACCGGGAAAGTCGTCTCTAACGAGACGCTACCCGACCTAACCCGTCGCGAGCATCGTATCATCGGCATCGACAGCCACTACCGGATTACCCCCACAGAGAAAAATGGAGTTACCGCCCATGAAAAAAACTGACGCGCTCCCAGCCACTCTATCCGCTCTGATACAGAAACACTCTATTACCGAAGGGATTCAAATAGCGGAGCAGCAAGTACGGAAGGATCCGGCAAAGGCGCTCTGCCGCCACAGCCTGTTTCAGTTGTTGTGCGTAGTCGGAGACTGGTCGCGGGCACTGCACCAACTTCAGCTATGTGCCAGAATGGATGCAAATTATACCCAGGAGGCCCGACTGTATAGGGAACTGGTTCGCTGCGAAATGTTCCGCCGTTCCGTCTTCCAGGGCGAGCAGAGGCCTGGTTTTCTTCTGCCGCCGCCGGTCTGGATGGAACCGTTACTGGCGGCGCTAGCTTGTCATGGCGATACGAGCGAAGTTGATGGGTATCGTCATGCTGCGCTGGCGGACATAACGGATACCGGCGGGCAGTGGAACGGCGGCGCATTTGACTGGGCGAGTGATAGTGATTCCCGCCTTGGCCCGGTACTCGAACTGATCGCTGGCGGCGTGTATATCTGGCTACCGTTTTCGCAAATCTACTCGCTGGCATCCCCACAACCAGCACGCCTGACCGATTTGCTGTGGAAACCGGTCAATATCAGGCTAGTGAACGGCGATACGCTCGGTGCCTGGCTGTTTACCCGCTACAGTGGATCGGAGAGTTCGTCCGATGTCCTGCGCCTGTGCAGGGAAACGACCTGGCAGGACGGCCCCGGCGAAACCACCGTGCAAGCGCTGGGGCAAAAAGTCTGGCTCACCAGTCACGGCGACGTCTGTTTGCTAGATATGAGTCATTGCACCTTTCGGGTGAAAGAAGGCGGTGGCGTATGAACTCCCCCCGCTTTACACATGCTAACCACCTGCAGCCAACGCTGTTTGATCGACTGTGCGACAATGCCCCGTACCAAAAACTTGACCGGGATATCAGCGTTACGCCAGTACAGTTGAAGGAGATCATTCGCCGGGATCTCTCTTTCCTGCTCAATACCATTAGCCACGAAGGCGACATTGACGCCCGGCGCTACCCGCATGCGGCAGCGTCAGTCCTCAACTATGGCCTACCGCCGCTGGCAGGCAGTTTTATGTATGAACACAAGTGGGACGATATCAGCCAGGCGATCCGACGCGCCATTATCCGTTTCGAACCCCGACTGGACGCTGCTACGCTTAGGGTCACGCCATTGCTGGATGAAGCCCGACAGAGCAGTCATAACACGCTACTGTTTGAAATTCGCGCACAAATTCTGACGCAACCGTATCCCACCGAGTTTCTGGTACGCAGCGCGCTGGACATGGAACTGAGCCACATTACGTTCTTTTAATACAGGGCATTATTCATGGAACCACGGCTACTCGAGTATTACAACCGCGAACTAAGCTACCTGCGGGAAACCGGCGCTGAGTTCGCCGCCCTTCATCCCAAAATTGCCGCTCGGTTAGGAATGCAAAGCACGGATATTGCCGACCCGTATGTGGAACGCATGATCGAAGCATTCAGCTTTCTGACCGCTCGTACTCAGCTAAAAATTGATGCCGAGTTTCCCCGCTTCACTCAACGGTTGCTGGAAATAGTCAGCCCCAACTATGTCACCCCCACGCCATCAATGGCGGTAGCAAAACTGCATCCCGATACACAGGAAGGGGACCTGGCGAAAGGATTCATCGTTCCACGCGATACCGCATTCATTTCCCCCATACCGGAAGGCGAAAATACCGCCTGCCAATTTCGCAGCAGCCAGGACGTCACGCTGTGGCCGCTATCCATCGAAGAGGTTCGCCTGACCGCCGCGCCGCCGGATATGCCTGCTCTACATCGCTATCTGCCGCCCAATATCCATGTCGCCGGGGCGCTACGTATCACCCTGAGAACCTTCGGGGAAATGACCTTCAGTGAACTTGCTGGACCGGAAAGGCTGCCCTTTTATCTCTGCGGCGAAGAGCGGATTGCGTCACACCTGTTTGAACTACTGCATACCAGCGCTGTCGCCACGCTGGCCGGAGAACCTGGACACTTTGACGGCGAACTGAACGTGAACCTGAAGCACCCGGTTGAGCACGAAGGACTGGCGCCGGATCAGGGACTGCTTCCGCTCGCCTGGAATGTATTTCACGGCCATAATCTGCTGCATGAATTTTTTGCCTGCCCAGAGCGGTTTTATTTCTTCACTCCGACCGGATTATCTACCGGACTGCAAAAAGTGCAGGGAAATGTGGCGGAAATCGTTGTGCTGCTTAACCGCCTACCGCCGGACTGGCTTATTCACCAAACAGATTCGACACAGTTCAGCCTGTTCTGTACGCCGGTGATCAACCTATTTCCTCGGACCACCACCCGTCTCGAAGTCACTCACAGCGTAACGGAACAACACCTGGTCGTGGACCGCACCCGCCCACTGGATTACGAGGTATTTTCCGTCCAGGAGGTTGAAGGTCTGGAAGCGGAAACCACGCGAAAAATAGTTTTCCGTCCTCTGTATCACACTCGCAATAATGACGAAGGTAGCCACGGACGCTATGGCCGTTATTTTTCACTACGACGGGAACCGCGCCTCTCATCAGAAAACGCTCGCCGCTATGGCACCAGAACATCCTACATCGGATCGGAGATTTTCCTATCTCTGGTCGATCAGCATGAAGCGCCCTATCCAGAAAATCTACGCCATATTACCGTCACGGCAATGGTAACTAACCGCGACCTGCCCTGTCTGCTCCCGCGTAATGGCCAGAATGACCTTACCGTGGATGCCGCCATTCCGGTGGCAGGCGTTGGCTTGATCAAACCTCCACGGCCGCCGCAACCGCCGCTGGCTGAACGCGAGATGGCCTGGCGACTGATTCGACAGTTATCGTTTAACTATCTGCCTCTGGCCGATCTGGATCACCGTACCGGCGGGCAGGCGCTACGCGATCTGCTGAACCTGTTTATTCCGCTTGACGACAGCTCGCAGTCGCGGCAGGTACGCAGCCTGATTGGCTGCAAGACTACCCCGGTGACCCGCCGCCTTCCCGGCTCTGGCCTCCTGGTGTATGGCCGGGGCGTCAGTTGCGAACTGACCGTGGATGAAGAAGGATTTTCCGGTATCAGCCCTTATTTGTTCGGCCTGATTCTGGAACACTATATCGCCCGCCATGTTTCCATTAATACGTTTTCACAGATGACGCTGCACTCAATGCAGCGTGGGCATGTCATGACCTGGCCGGTCAGAACCGGGCAACGGGGAAGCGTATGACCATGGCGCGCGCAGGCGCCCTTGAGCAGGCGCAGAAAACCCCATGGCGTTACGGATTCCTGAACCTGATGCGACGTGTGAACGTACAGCTCTGCGATGCTCCGGCTGGCAGTACCTGGCAGCCACGTATGGAAAAATTCCGCCTGGGGCAAACGCCCGCCATGACATTTGCACCACGAGAAATCGCGCAGATTGCCTGGCAGGATGGTCGCCTGCACCTGAGCCTGTATAGCCTCGGATTATGGGGACCGAACGGCCCGCTGCCGCTACACTATACAGAGCTGGCGCTAAATCGCTCAGAGAGCCGTCACGATCCGACGCTGGTTCATTTCTCCAATATTTTTCACCATCGCTGGCTGACACAGTTCTGGCAGGCATGGCATAGCGGCCAGTCGGCCGGTGGGGCGCTGGACAAACCGGAGCATGACCGTTTTTCGTTTTATATCGCCAGCCTCAGTGGACAGGATCTACGTGAAAGCGCGGAAAGCCCGCTTTCAGACCATGTTCGCCTGGCCGCTTCCGCCCATCTGGTGCGCGAGTCCCGTAACCCAGACGGACTGGCCGCCACGCTGGCGCACTTTTTCAGCGTGTCTTTTGCGGTGAAAGAGTTTGCCCTGCACTGGATAACCGTGGCAGACGATGAAATCACCCGCCTCGGCGCACCTGCGCAGTCATCGGTAGTGGGCAACGGGGCACTTATAGGTCAGGCCGTACCAGACATGCAGTACAAATTCCGGCTGGTTATCGGCCCGCTCACGCTGGAAGATTACCTGCGTTTTCTGCCCGGTGGCAACAACCTGCCCACGCTGACAGAACTGGTACGCGCATTCATCGGTTTTGAATATTGCTGGGAAATTGAGCTCCAACTGAAACCTCACGTAGCTCCGCCCGCGATCATTGGCGGCGAACAACAGCTTGGCTGGACGACCTGGGCAGGTAGAGCCATGCATGACCACCCAGTTACCGGCATGATTTTTGAACCTGAACACGACTTAACCTACTGAGAGTTATTATATGGATATTCTCCTGACTGAGGCGGTAAACGCTGAACAACCTTGCGGTCCCGATCCGGAGTACGACCCGGAGTATCTGCTGCTGTTCAGCCGCGCAGTTCCCAAGGCGGAGGCACAATACGGTGATTTTGTCAGTACACCGGAAACGGTTAACTGGTCGGAAATTGAGCGAGATGCGCGCCGACTGCTCACGCGCAGCAAGGATATTCGTGTGTTGATCCTGCTGCTACGCAGTCGCATCCAGCAGGCTGGGGCACAAGGGTTAGCGGAAATGCTCAGTCTACTGGCAGAACTGGGCGTTATCTGGCCAGACGCGCTCCATCCACAATTGCTCACCGATGAAGGCGCGTCTGCAGAGTCTATTGAGGATGCTGCACTGGCGCGCAGTAATGCCCTGGCGGCGCTGTTAGATCACGAAGGCGTAATGGCGGATATTCGCAGTATCACACTGTCCAACCATGCCGCCCTGCGCCTTCAGGTACGGGATGTGGAGCGCGCATTGTCCGCCCCCCGTCCGCCTGATGCGCTAACTCCCGAATCCGTACGACAGCAACTCGCTGATCTCGAAGCCCGTGGGGTATTACCGCTGGCGGCGTTTCGCGAAGCGCTGGAATGCATCGAACGCTTGCAGGAGTGGGCGCGTGAGACATTAAACGACCTGGCGCCGGATTTTTCACGCCTACGGAAATTATTGGCGTTACTGCCAGGCGTGGTACAGACAACCACGCCGGAACTGGAACTCCCTCCGTCTCCGCTATCAGCATCAGCGCCGATCTCCGACGACGCAGGAGTGATTAGGGATAATGCTGTTCCGGTTGCCACTGAAAACGAGCAGCCTGCCAACATTTCCCCCGGCATATCCGTTCCACGCAATGCTGAACTGGGGGCAATTGCCGATCGCAACGATGCGCTGGAACGCCTGCGCTGTATTCGCCGCTGGTTTGAGAGCAAGGAACCCAGCAGTCCGACCATCCCGCTGCTACGCCAGGCTGAGAGACTAGTAGGAAAGCGATTTTCGGAAGTCATTAACGAAATACCGATGGAACTACTGGAGAAGTGGGATTCGCCGGAGTGAAAGAGGTAGTACGACCGCATTCGGCCCGCAGGAGCCCATCTTGATGATGTAGACTGGCTTATCGATAGTGCGTTGAAATGGTGCCGATAATAGGAGTCGAACCTACGACCTTCGCATTACGAATGCGCTGCTCTACCAACTGAGCTATATCGGCCCTGCAAGACGTGTTCACGAACGTGAATCACGGGACAAAAGGTTAAAACTAACCGGGCGATGCGTCAATAGTCAGGTTAATCAACCGCCTATTTTTGCATCGCCCGCTATCAATTACGCACGAATGGTATCGTCGCCGAAGCCGATCCACTTGTAGGTGGTCAGCGCTTCAAGACCCATTGGGCCGCGCGCGTGTAGTTTCTGCGTGCTCACCGCCACTTCTGCACCCAGGCCGAACTGGCCGCCGTCGGTGAAGCGGGTGGAGGCGTTGACGTACACCGCTGAGGAGTCCACTTCGTTGATGAAACGGTTGGCGTTGCTCAGGGTGCGGGTCAGGATAGCATCGGAGTGCTGGGTGCCGTGTTGGCGGATGTGTGCAATCGCACTGTCCATATCCGGAACCACCACTACATTAAGATCCAGCGACAGGAACTCGTTATCCAGCTCTTCTGCCTGCAGCGGTACCAGCTTCGCCGGGCCTTTCAGCTCGCGCATCACGGTGTCGTCGCCGTGCAGCGTCACGCCGCTTTCGGCCATCTGCTTGCTCAGCGCCGGCAGGAAGCGGTCAGCGATGGACTGATTCACCAGCAGCGTTTCCACGGTGTTACAGGTGCTTGGACGCTGGGTTTTGGCGTTGACGATAATCTTCAGCGCCGGTTCAATCTCAGCGGTGTCATCCACGTAGATATGGCATACGCCGATACCGCCGGTGATAACGGGAATAGTCGACTGTTCACGGCACAGCTTATGCAAGCCAGCGCCGCCGCGCGGGATCAGCATATCGATGTACTTATCCATACGCAGCATTTCGCTGACCAACGCACGATCCGGATTCTCAATGGCCTGAACGGACGCTGCTGGCAGGCCGCACTCTTTCAGCGCGCGTTGAATCACGCCGACGGTGGCGGCGTTGGTGCGGTAGGTCTCTTTCCCACCGCGCAGAATAGCGGCGTTACCGGTTTTCAGGCACAGCGCGGCAACGTCAACGGTGACGTTCGGGCGAGCTTCGTAAATCACACCGATTACGCCCAGCGGGACGCGGCGACGTTCGATGCGCAGGCCGCTATCGAGCAGCCCACCGTCAATCACCTGCCCCACCGGGTCGGCCAGCGTACACACCTGGCGGACATCGTTCGCAATCGAAGTCAGACGCGCAGGGGTCAGCGCCAGACGGTCGAGCATGGCTTCACTCAGGCCGCCTTCACGGGCCTGGGTTAAATCTTCGGCGTTAGCGCGCAGGATCTCATCGCTATGAGATTCCAGATAATCGGCAATTGTTTCCAGAACCCGGTTTTTCTCCCGGCCGGATAGCAGCGCCAGTTTGTAGGAGGCCTGCTTGGCGGCAATGCCCATTTGTTCCAGCATGTTGAACTCCTTAGCGGGTGATCATGTCGTCGCGATGCACGGCAACCGGGCCGTACTCGTAGCCGAGAATGGCATCAATTTCCTGCGAATGGTGCCCGGCGATAAGGCGCAGCGCATCGCTGTTGTAACGGCTTACGCCGTGGGCGATGTCGCGGCCAGCAAGGCTACGGATGCGGATCACTTCACCACGAGAGAAGTTGCCTGTCACGTTTTTAATGCCTTTTGGAAGTAATGAACTCCCACGTTCCAGAATCGCCGAGGTGGCGCCTTCATCCACTATCAATTCACCGGCCGGCGGTGCGCCAAAGATCCAGCGTTTGCGGTTTTCCAGCGGGGTATCCTGCGCGTGAAAACGGGTGCCGACGGAGACATTCGCCATCACGTCGCCAATCACGCCCGGCAGACTACCGGCGGCAATAATGGTGTCGATACCGGCGCGGCAGGCGACGTCAGCGGCCTGCAGCTTGGTGCCCATGCCGCCTGTGCCCAGGCCAGATACGCTGTCACCAGCGACGGCACGCAGCTCATCGTCAATGCCGTAGACGTCTTTAATCAGCTCGGCGTCCGGGTTGCTGCGCGGGTCGGCGGTAAACAGCCCTTGCTGATCGGTGAGCAGCAGCAGCTTATCGGCACCGGCCAGAATCGCCGCCAGCGCGGAAAGGTTGTCGTTATCGCCAACCTTAATCTCTGCGGTCGCCACCGCATCGTTTTCGTTAATTACCGGAACAATGTTGTTATCAAGCAGCGCACGCATGGTGTCACGGGCGTTGAGGAAGCGCTCACGGTCTTCCATATCGGCGCGGGTCAGCAGCATCTGACCGACGTGGATACCATAGATGGAGAACAGCTGTTCCCAGAGCTGAATTAAGCGGCTCTGGCCAACGGCAGCCAACAGTTGCTTGGAAGCAATAGTCGCGGGCAGTTCAGGGTAACCCAGATGCTCACGCCCGGCGGCAATTGCTCCTGACGTTACGATAACAATTCGATGCCCAGCTGCGTGGAGCTGAGCGCACTGGCGAACCAGTTCGACAATATGCGCGCGATTCAGGCGGCGCGATCCGCCCGTTAAAACACTGGTGCCCAGTTTGACCACCAGCGTCTGACTATCACTCATGATTCTCTGCCGTTAAAAATAAGAAATATCAATACCAGACCAACGTTGTAGCAGGTGTCAGGCCGCTTGCCAACAGGCAGCGCAGAAAGCGAGGGGTTTTGTTGCGCGGGATCAGGCAGCCTAGTGGAGAATATTGACATTTTTATGACAGAAAAACTTAAACATACTTTTTTATATTTAATCTGACATTGTCATAAATTTTTAACACGGGAAGGATAAAAACGTTCCTGTTTTTTCACAGTGGTCTTTCACAGCAAATTTTAAAGCTAAAAAATCGGGATTGAGAAATGCAAAAAACAACTCTGGCATTAACGATGATGGGTATTATTGCTTCTTCTTCAGCTATGGCAGCAGAAGTTTATAACAAGGATAGTAATAAACTGGATGTTTACGGCAAAGTAAGAGCAATGCACTACATGAGCGATGATTCCAGCTCCGATGGCGATAAAACATACGTTCGTTTCGGCATTAAAGGCGAAACCAAAATTAACGACCAGCTGACCGGTTATGGTCGCTGGGAATCTGAGTTTGCTGGCAATAAAGAAGAAAGCAGCACCACCTCTTCACAGAAAACTCGTCTGGCATTTGCTGGTCTGAAATTAAAAGACTTCGGTTCTTTTGACTACGGTCGTAACCTGGGTGCGCTGTACGACGTTGAAGCCTGGACCGATATGTTCCCGGAATTCGGCGGTGACTCTACCGGCAAAACCGATAACTTTATGACCAAGCGCTCCAGCGGCCTGGCCACCTATCGCAACACCGACTTCTTTGGCATGGTCGATGGCCTCGATTTAACCCTGCAATATCAGGGTAAAAATGACCGCGCCTACGATACCGCTAACGGCGACGGCTTCGGTACCTCTGTTGCCTATGACTTCGGCGGCAGCGATTTCGCTATCAGCGCAGCGTACACCAACTCTGACCGTACCAACGTTCAGCAGCTAAAATCTCTGGCTAACGGCGGTAAAAACGCAGAGTCATGGGGCACTGGCCTGAAATACGATGCCAACAACATTTACCTGGCGATGGTTTATACCGAAACCCGCAATATGACCCCAATTAAAGGAAAGGCAGATATCGATCAGGGCTTCGCCAATAAAGCACAGAACTTCGAAGCGGTAGCACAATACCAGTTCGATTTCGGTCTGCGTCCATCCTTGGGCTACGTGCAGATGAAAGGTAAAGACCTGGGCAATGGTATCGGCGATCAGGACCTGATGAAATATGTTGACGTAGGCGCGACCTACTATTTCAACAAAAACATGTCCACCTTTGTTGATTATAAAATCAACCTGGTTGATGAAACTGCGGTCACTAAACGCCTGGCGATTATGACGGATAACGTCGTAGCCGTTGGTATGACCTACCAGTTCTAAGGTTGAAAATAATAACGCCAGACAGCTGGCGTTATTTGCTTCGTAATATAAAAGGCCAGCAAAGTTTGCTGGCCTTTTATATTTGACGTTGCAGGATAGCGGCTTTGCTTTATCCGGCCTACAGAACGAACCGTAGGCCTGATAAGCGTAGCGCCATCAGGCATGCACTACGCGGTACGCTTCACCGCTTCATTGGCAAACCCATCTGCAGGTTCCAGCGCCAGATCCAGCGTCGCCAGCAGATCTTTTGCCCGCTCATGGAAGCCGCGCAGCGTTTGCTGCAGACGTTCAACGACCTCAGGGTCTTTGATCGCGACAGCCTGCCAGTGCCCCTCTTTATCGAACAAGCCGAACTGGTAGCTGTAGGTAAAGCGGCGTTCTTCCGCTTCCATCTCCATCCACCAGCCCCAGAACTCACGCTTCTCCGGCGCAGGTTTTACGTTTACACATACCGCCAGACAGTCGAAAAAAAAGCGGTTATCTTCGCACTGTTCTTCGCGGATATAGGGGCCAAGCGCAGTGAATTTCTTGATCAATCTACTCTTTGGGTGTCCACTCGGTAACGTCATTGCGATCTCCTTTAGTGATGCAACTGTTTTACCAAATCAATAGAATTTAGCAATATATTAACAAAATCTATTATTGATCCACCCGGCAATTTCTTTCAGAGCACGATCGAAATTACGGTACACCGGGTTAAACGGGATCGGCATCAGTTTGCCCTGCGCAGATGACGAAACAATTAACCGCGACTCTTCTTCCGGGCTGAACGGATCGTTATCCCAGTAGCCCGACAGCATCGGCGTTGGGCAGCGTCGGCCCAGCAGACCTTGAGTCTTCAACGAGTAGCGATTCAGTTCGACGCGCAGTGCTTCATCGGAGGCATCGTGCATACCCAGGCGCGAAGCCAGCACGTCGAGATACATCTCCGGCACACGCCCCTGATGCAGCGGGTCGTTGAGCAGGCCGTGTACCACCGGGCCAAGACAGGCAACGGCTTTCAGTCGCGGCGCTTCCAGATAGGCCAGACGCACGGCAATGTTCGCGCCGAAGCGGAAGCCAAACGCCGCCACACGGGTATGGTCAACCCACGGAATATCCGGCAGCGCACGCAGCGCGTGCTGGTGCAGCATACTAGAGTCCTGAGTCAGCTTCCATTTAGAGGAGAAGCCAATCGACGGCATGTCCAGCGTCAGCATCGCAATGCCGAGCGGCGCGAAGTAGTGCTCATAAAGGCTGTAGTAATCGGTTTGCAGGCCATCCAGCCCGCCGCACATCAGCACCGTTGGGAACGGGCCATTGCCTTTCGGCATATGCAGGAAGCCGGTGACCGGCGAACCGCCGGGAATGGCAAACTCGAGTTCACGAATTTCACCCGGCAGGCGCTGAGCCGCTTCTTCATAGGCACGGTTTGCCAGCGCCTGCGCCTGTTCGGCGAGATCGTCACCTTTCAGGTGCGGGTACGCGGCAATGCTATAAAGGTTTGAGGCGTGCAGCCAGTGGCGGCCGCTGAGGGCTTCGTCTTGCTCCTGGGTCGCTTTCTGCTGCCAGAGCATGGCCTGAGAAGACCATTCATAAATCCAGTTACCGCCGCGATAGCCCACCACGGTGTCATACAGTTCATCGTCGGTACGTTCGGCCTTGCTCATCACAATGCGCGCCTGCACATCGAGAATTTCCTGCGGGGTAACACCGCGCCAGATCCACATCAGGCGGTTAATCATGCGGTACCAGTGCGGTACGTTATTGCCGCTGAGCGCCGATTGCATATGGGAGGTACTACCATTGTTGAACCGGCGTACCAGCGTTGACGTTTCAGGGTGTTTAAAGCGCGGCTTGAATAGCGTTTCGCTGAGATTAGCTTCTGGCATCACAAAACCTCCATAGATACTTTCCTGGATGTATTGTAACGCGTAGGACGTTAAATAAAACAACGCCCGGCATAACCGGGCGTTGGAAGCGCATTAATTGACAGAATTAACGGCCAGAGATAGGCGGTACGAACACCACGCCCATATCCCAAGGCTGTTCAATCCAGGTATCCTGCGGGATATCAATAACATAATCGTCAACCAGCGGACGACCAGCTGGTTTAGCGAAGATGGTGACGAAATGAGCTTTTGGGTACATTTCGCGAATCGCTACCGCGGTACCGCCGGTGTCTACCAGGTCGTCAATAACGATAAAGCCTTCGCCATCGCCTTCAGCGCGTTTCAGAACGGTCAGTTCGCGCTGGTTGTCGTGGTCATAGCTGGAGATGCATACGGTGTCGACGTGACGAATGCCCAGTTCACGTGCCAGCAGTGCGCCCGGTACCAGACCGCCGCGGCTAACGGCGATAATGCCTTTCCACTGTTCAGAAGGCATCAGGCGTGCGGCCAGTTTGCGTGCGTGAATCTGCAACATGTCCCAGGTGACGACGTATTTTTCGCTCATGTGAAGTTGTCCCAGCCTATGTTATACGGCTTAAAAAATGTTCAAGGGGGAAATGGGTTGCGCGAGATTATAGAGATCTGACGCACTAAAAACCAGTGTTAAGCGGAATCCGGCACGCTTTTTACGTGGTTTGTTCTACCGGAAGAGGCAGAAAGTGGTATTCTCAACCCCATCGCGCAAGCCAGTCTTGTGGTATGTGTATGTGCTAACCCTTTACCTGCAAGCGACTTTTGCAGAACGCCGTAAGGAGACTCACCGTGTCTGAACTGTCTCAATTATCCCCGCAGCCGCTGTGGGATATTTTTGCCAAAATCTGTTCTATTCCGCACCCCTCTCATCATGAAGAGCAACTCGCCGCGCATATCGTTGGCTGGGCGAAAGAAAAAGGTCTTCACGCAGAGCGCGACCAGGTTGGCAACATTCTGATTCGCAAAGCCGCGACCCCGGGTATGGAAAACCGTAAACCGGTTGTACTGCAGGCTCACCTCGATATGGTGCCGCAGAAAAACAATGATACCGTTCATGACTTCGCCAAAGACCCTATTCAGCCGTACATCGACGGTGAGTGGGTAAAAGCACGTGGCACCACGCTGGGTGCCGATAACGGTATCGGTATGGCTTCCGCGCTGGCGGTGCTGTCCGATGCGTCCGTTGAGCACGGTCCGCTGGAAGTACTGCTGACCATGACCGAAGAGACCGGCATGGACGGCGCGTTCGGTCTGCAACCAAACTGGCTGCAGGGCGACATTCTGATCAACACCGACTCTGAAGAAGAGGGTGAAATCTACATGGGTTGTGCCGGTGGTATCGACTTCACCAGCAACCTGCCGCTGACTCGCGAAGCGATTCCTGCGGGCTTCCAGGGCTTCAAGCTGACGCTGAAAGGCCTGAAAGGCGGCCACTCCGGCGGTGATATTCACCTCGGTCTCGGCAACGCCAACAAACTGCTGGCCCGTTTCCTGGTCGCTCATGCGAGCGAGCTGGATCTGCGTCTGGTCGACTTCACCGGCGGCACCCTGCGTAACGCCATTCCACGTGAAGCCTCTGCTGCGCTGGCAATCCCAGCGGATAAAGCTGATGCGCTGAAAGGCCTGGTTGATACCTACCTGCACATTCTGCAAAACGAACTGTCGGCGAAAGAGAAAAACCTGACGCTGGTTCTGGAAACCCAGACCGTTGACGGTAAAGCGCTGACCGACGCTTCTCGCGATGCGTTCATTCAGCTGCTGAACGCGACTCCGAACGGCGTGATTCGTAACTCCGACGTGGCGAAAGGCGTGGTTGAAACCTCTCTGAACGTTGGCGTGGTATCCATGACTGAAGATACCGCCACCATTCACTGCCTGATTCGTTCCCTGCTCGACAGCGGTAAAGATTACGTGGTGAGCATGCTGGAATCTCTGGGCGCGCTGGCCGGTGCTAAAACCCAGCCAAAAGGCGGCTACCCAGGCTGGCAGCCAGACGCTAACTCTCCGGTGATGCACCTGGTGCGTGAAACCTATCAGCGTCTGTTCAACAAGGTTCCGAACATTCAGATCATCCACGCCGGTCTGGAATGTGGTCTGTTCAAGAAACCTTATCCAGACATGGATATGGTCTCCATTGGGCCAACCATCACCGGGCCACACTCTCCGGATGAGCAGGTTCATATCGAAAGCGTTGGCCAGTACTGGCAGCTGCTGACGGAACTGCTGAAAGCGATTCCGGCGAAGTAAGTTCTGAGCCGTTCCCGGCGGCGCTTCGCCTGGCCGGGCTACGAATAATGTAGCCCGGCCGAGTGCAACGACGCCGGGAATATCACCACCCTACCTGATTTTTTCCATCCGATAGTTCACAAACCGCTCCCCGCGCGCTTCCACCTCTTGTTCTGCCACCACCACAAATCCCAGCCGTTCAAAACACGCTCTGGCCGTGATACTTGCTTCTACCGTTAACGTTCCCGTCGGGAGCCTGGCGAACAGCGCTTTCAGCAATGCGCTGGCGATCCCCCGTCGTGAATACAATGGGTCAACAAACAGCAGGTCAATATAAAACTCAACGGCGGTAACAAAACCCACCGGCACGTCATCAACCGTCGCCACCTGAACCAGAGAGTCGGCCATTTTTTGCCGCCAGCGGGCTTCATCTACCTGCGCCCAGGCGTTTACCTGGGCGGGCGAGTAGTGCTGGCTGGCAGTTTCTCTTACCGCACGCTGAAAAATCTGGCACAGCGTGGAAAAATCACCGTCACGGTACTCACGAATAAGCATGGTTAAATCCCTAAAAGAAGCTGCCTTTCCAGCTGCGGGTCGAGCAGCGTAACGTGCAGGCCAACCAGGCGCACCCCGCGCCCGGCGCGGCGTTCCTGCCAGGACTGATAGGCCGTGGCGAGCAGATCGTCTTTGGTCAGCTTCGGCCAGACGTGCTCCTGGGTGGTTTGCTGGAAATCATTAAATTTGAGTTTTATTCCCTGCCGGGCAATACGCAGGTCCGGCCGAACTTTCGCCAGTCGCCGTTCCAGTTCGGGATAAAGACGTTCGACGATCGCTTCACAGTCGGCCCATTCATGAATGTCCTCTTCCAGCGTGCGCTCTACGCCGATCGACTTTCTCTGGCGATCGTTGTGGATCTCACGCTCGTCGATCCCATGGCTACGCTCCCAGAGGATCCGCCCGAATTTACCAAATCGTTTGAGCAGCATAGCAAGGTCACTGTTTTGTACGTCTTCGCAGGTACGCAACCCCATGCTTTCAAGCTTCGCGGCCGACACCTTACCCACGCCGGGGATTTTTCCAAGCGGCAGGGTTTTGAGAAAACCGGGAACCTCGTCCGGCGTCAGCACAAACTGGCCGTTGGGTTTGTTGAGGTCAGAGGCGATTTTGGCGAGAAACTTCACCGGCGCCACCCCCGCCGATGCGGTCAGCGAGAGTTCGTTAAAGATAGTCTGGCGGATCTCCTGGGCCATCAGCGTAGCCGACCCGTGACAGTGGGGGCTCGCGCTTACATCCAGATAGGCTTCATCCAGCGAGAGCGGCTCGATAAGCGAGGTATAGCGGGAGAAGATCTCCCGGATATGGTTGGACGCTTCACGATAGGCCTCAAAGCGCCCCGGCAGCAGCGTAAGATGCGGGCAGAGCTTCAGTGCCATCCCGGTCGGCATAGCGCTACGCACGCCAAATTTGCGCGCCGGATAGTTCGCCGTGCTTATCACGCCACGCTGTACCCGACTGCCGCCAATGGCGATAGGGATATCGCGCAGCGCCGGATTGTCGCGCATTTCCACCGCCGCGAAGAAGCAGTCCATATCAATATGGATTATTTTGCGCATCGTTAGCCCTCACTTACCACTGGATAAGTATACAGCATAACATTGGCAAATGAGAAGAATACAAATCGCCCGGCAGAGCCGGGCGAAAAGAGAAACTACAGGATACGGTTCTGCTGGCGCTGCGCCTCCTGGGCGATACGCTTTTTACGCGCATCGCAGGGTTCAGGGCAGTTACACACTTTCTCCATCCCTAACGAAGAAATCCCGCCACAGCTGCCCTGCAGGCTTTTTCGCTTCACGATATAGCCCAGCGACATGCCAAAAATCACCAGTACAAAAATACCGAAGGTCGCCAGAAAGACCGTTAACATCATCAGCCTCCAAAGTCATCGAGCATGATGTTTTCATCCTCAACGCCCAGATCTTTAAGCATTTTGATAACTGCGGCGTTCATCATCGGCGGCCCACACATGTAGAATTCGCAGTCTTCCGGTGCTGGGTGGTCACGCAGGTAATTTTCATACAGGACGTTATGAATAAAGCCAGTATAGCCCGTCCAGTTATCTTCCGGCAGCGCATCGGAAAGCGCGATATGGAAGGTGAAGTTCGGGTTCTCCTGCGCCAGCTTTTCAAATTCTTCCTGGTAGAACATTTCACGTAGCGAACGAGCGCCGTACCAGAAGCTGATTTTACGCTGGCTATGCAGGCGCTTAAGCTGGTCAAAAATGTGCGAACGCATCGGCGCCATCCCGGCGCCACCGCCGATAAACACCATTTCCGCTTCGGTCTCTTTGGCAAAGAACTCGCCAAACGGCCCGGAGATCGTCACCTTATCGCCCGCTTTGAGCGACCAGATATAGGAGGACATAATTCCCGGCGGCACGTCAGGCGCGGACGGCGGCGGCGTGGCGATACGCACGTTGAGCATAATCATGCCCTTCTCGTCCGGGTAGTTTGCCATTGAGTAAGCGCGCAAAGTCGGCTCTTTGACGTCAGAGACGTAGCGGAAAAGGTTAAACTTATCCCAGTCGCCGCGGTATTCATCCGGCACGTCAAAGTCGGCGTAGGCCACTTTATGCGGCGGGCACTCAATCTGGATATAGCCCCCGGCGCGGAACGGCACGCTTTCACCAGCGGGTATAGCGAGCTTCAGCTCTTTAATAAACGTAGCTTTGTTATCGTTAGAGATAACCTCACATTCCCACTTCTTCACGCCGAACACTTCGTCCGGCAGTTCGATTTTCATATCCTGACGCACGGCAACCTGACAGGCCAGACGGCAGCCCTCTTTGGCTTCGCGCTTGGTAATATGCGAAAGCTCGGTTGGCAGAATATCGCCGCCGCCCTCTTTCACCTTCACCCGGCACTGGCCACAGGAACCACCGCCACCGCAGGCAGATGAGATAAAGATGCCGTTGCTGGAGAGCGTATTCAGCAGCTTGTCACCGGCTGGCGTTTTGATCTGTTTGTCCGCTTCATTATTGATTTCAATAACCACGTCACCGGCATTCACCAGTTTCGATTTGGCGAACAGAATCAGCACCGACAACACCAGCACAATCAGCGTAAACATCACTACGCCAAGTAATATTTCCATGATTAACGGCCCTTATAGCTGCACACCGGAGAACGACATAAAACCTAATGCCATCAATCCGGTGGTGATAAAGGTGATCCCTAAGCCGCGCAGTCCCGCGGGCACGTTTGAATACTTCATTTTCTCGCGAATACCGGCCATGGCGACAATCGCTAACATCCAGCCAATACCAGAACCAAAGCCGTAAACGATGGACTCGCCGAAGTTATAGTCGCGCTGAACCATGAACGATACGCCACCGAAAATCGCACAGTTCACCGCGATAAGCGGCAGGAAGATACCGAGCGCGGTATACAACGACGGGAAGTATTTATCGAGGATCATCTCGAGGATCTGCACCAGCGCCGCAATCACCCCGATAAAGGTGATGAAGTTCAGGAAGCTGAGATCCACGCCGTCCACCAGCGCGCCGTCGCGCAGCACCAGGTTATAGACCAGGTTGTTAATTGGCACGGCAAGGCCGAGCACAACCGTCACCGCCACACCCAGGCCGAAGGCGGTGGAGACTTTCTTCGACACCGCGAGGAAGGTACACATCCCCAGGAAGAAGGCCAGCGCCATGTTTTCAACAAACACCGCGCGGACAAACAGGCTAATGTAATGAGCCATAATCGGTTACTCCTTTTCCTGCTGTTCTGGCTTCCAACTACGCAGCGCCCAGATCAGCAAACCGATAATGAAAAACGCGCTCGGCGCGAGCAGGAACAGACCGTTAGGCTGGTACCAGCCGCCGTTCTGCACCGTTTCCAGCACCGTGATACCAAACAGCTTGCCGCTGCCGATAAGCTCACGCAGGAAGCCGACGATCAGCAGAATAGCGCCGTAGCCCAGACCGTTGCCGATACCGTCCATAAAGCTCGCCAATGGCGGAGACTTCATGGCGTAAGCTTCAGCACGCCCCATCACGATGCAGTTAGTGATGATAAGGCCGACGAACACCGAGAGCTGTTTGGAGGTCTCGAACGCAAACGCGCGCAGTAGCTGATCGACGACGATAACCAGCGAGGCGATAATCGCCATCTGCACGATAATGCGCACGCTATTCGGAATGTGATGGCGGATCATCGAGATAAACATGCTTGAGAACGCCGTGACCAACGTTACCGCGATGGTCATCACGAAGGCCGTCTCCAGCTTGGTGGTAACCGCCAGCGCCGAACAGACGCCAAGCACCTGCAGCGCAATTGGGTTATTGGCGATAAGCGGGCCAACGAGTACCCGCTTCATCTCTTTCATATCACCCTGCTCAGCCATGGTTCAGCCCTCCTTCACGCACCTGTTTCAGGAACGGGCCAAAGCCCATTTCACCCATCCAGAAATCAAAGCTGTGCTGCACCCCGTTAGCAGTAAGCGTTGCGCCGGACAGGCCGTCAACGGCATAGAGGTCACCCTGCGGTGCTGCGCCTTTCACCACGCGCAGCGCCGGTTTGCCGCTATCGTCCACCACCCGTTTACCCACAAACTGCGCACGCCAGTTCGGATTTTCAATTTCACCGCCGAGGCCTGGGGTTTCCCCCTGGTCGTAGTAGGTAATGCCGCGGATGGTACGCCCGTCAGTATCCAGCGCGACAAAGGCGTACATCATCGACCACAGGCCGTTGCCGTACACCGGCAGGACTATCTCCTGCAACTTCTGCTGCTCATCTTTAATCAGGTAGATTTCCACGACGTTGCTGCGACGGCGAATTCCCGCTGGGTCTTCGCCAGAGGCCAGCGCGACGCTTTGCGCGGGGTCTTTCAGCGCCTGACTTTGGTTAAACTTCGCCGGGTCTTTGTCGAGAATTTCGCCGCTTTTTAAATCCACCAGACGTGGTACAACGCGGGCCGCGTAAATCTCGGCGACCTCATCGGCAGACATTTTGTCGTGCATCAGCCCGGCAACCGCCAGGATATTGCGCTGCTTATCCAGCGCGCGCTGCTCCTGCTGAAGAGGCTTAAGCCCAACGGCGGAGCCCGCCACCACGATGGAGCAGACCAGGCAAAGCACCAGCACCACCAGCAGCGTTTTGCCGATGCTATCGTTACTTTTGTTTTCAGCCACGCGACTTCCTCCGCTTAATATTGGCCTGCACCACCAGGTAATCAAACAGCGGCGCAAAGAGGTTGGCGAACAGGATCGCCAGCATCATCCCTTCCGGATAGGCTGGGTTAACCACGCGGATTAACACACACATCACGCCAATCAGCGCGCCGTAGCACCATTTGCCTTTATCGGTAAACGAGGCGGAAACCGGGTCGGTTGCCATAAACATCATGCCGAAGGCAAAACCGCCCAGCACCAGATGCCAGTACCACGGCATGGCGAACATTGGGTTGGTGTCGGAGCCAATCAGGTTAAACAGCGTGGCGCAGGCCATCATGCCGAGCATCACCCCGGCGACGATACGCCAGGAGGCGACACGACCAAAGATAATCAGCGCTCCGCCGAGCAGAATCATCAGCGTTGAGACTTCGCCAATAGAACCCGGGATATTGCCGATGAAGGCATCCATCCAGCTCACCGGCTGACCGGTAACGACGTTAACCAGCGACTCACCGCCGTGGCTCGCCCACTGGGAGAGCGGCGTGGCGCCGGAGAAACCGTCGGCCGCCGTCCAGACTAGATCACCGGAGATTTGCGCCGGATAGGCAAAGAACAGGAAGGCGCGGCCGGCCAGCGCCGGGTTAAGGAAGTTGCGCCCGGTACCGCCGAATATCTCTTTGGCGATGACGACACCAAACGAGATCCCCAGCGCCGCCTGCCACAGCGGCATGGTTGGCGGAACAATCAACGCGAACAGAATCGAGGTGACGAAGAAGCCTTCATTGACCTCGTGCTTACGCACGATGGCAAACAGCACCTCCCAGAAGCCGCCCACCAGAAAGACGACGGCGTAGATAGGTACGAAGAACACCGCGCCGAGCATCATCATGCTGAGCCAGCCTGCGTCCGGGGCGAAGCTCACGCCCAGTGCCTGCGCTACGCTGTAGTGCCAGTTGCTGGCGATCACCTGCTGGAGTTGTTCCGCACCGTAGAGCTTGTGCAGCGCCGGAATGGTCTGCAGACCGACGTTGTACATCCCCCAGAACATCGCCGGGAATACCGCGAACCAGACGAGGATCATCATACGTTTCAGGTCGATAGCATCACGAACGTGCGCCGCGCCCTTCGTCACATGACCGGGCGTGTAGAGCAGCGTTGCCGTTGCTTCATACAGCGGGTAGTACTTTTCCAGCTTGCCGCCCTGCGTGAAGTGCGGCTCAACTTTTTCCAATAGCTGTTTTAAGCCCATCACTTAGCCTTCCTGCTCAATTTGCGTTAATACGCGGCGTAAGACCGGCCCGTATTCGTATTTTCCTGGGCAAACGTAAGTGCACAGCGCCAGGTCTTCTTCATCAAGCTCCAGGCAGCCGAGCGCCTGCGCGCTGTCGGTATCTCCTGCCAGCAGGTCACGCAGCAGGACGGTTGGCAGGATGTCCAGCGGCATGACTCGCTCGTAGCTGCCGATCGGGACCATTGCGCGTTCGCCGCCGTGCGTATCGGTGGAGAGGTTGAACAGCTTTTTCTTGAGGAAGTGGCCCAGCGTGGTGCGGGTGATAGAGAACTTATCCCGCCCCGGCGCAACCCAGCCCAGCAGTTCTTTGTCGCGTCCTTCTTTCAGCACGCTGACCTGCAGGTGGAAACGCCCCAGGAAGGCGTGCGGCCCAACGGCCTGCGTGCCGTTCAGGACGGAGCCGGAGAGAACGCGGTTTTCACCGTCGTGGAGTTCGCCCGCCAGCATGGCGTCAAGATCCGCACCGATACAGGTGCGCAGCAGACGCGGCTGTTTCACCTGCGGGCCGCCGAGCGCAATAATGCGTTCAGTCCAAAGTACGCCGTCGAGGAACAGCTTGCCGTAAGCGATAACATCCTGGTAATTCAGGTGCCACACCTGCTTGTTCAGGCCCACTGGCTCAAGGAAGTGAATGTGAGTACCCACTAGCCCCGCTGGATGCGGGCCGGAGAACTGGTTAAAGGTCACTTGCCCCTGTGGATGCCCGCCCAGCTTGCCGCCGCTGCCCTGGCAGACGTGAACTTTGCCGTCGGTCAGGCGCGTCAGGACGGTCAGCCCGGCGTTAAAGGCATCGCGCTGGGCGAGAATAATCGGCTGCGGGTCGGCTGCCAGCGGATTGGTGTCCATGGCGGTAACAAAAATAGCCGCGGGCTCGGTGCCCGGCGCTGGCGTCTTGCTAAAAGGACGGGTGCGCATCGCGGTCCACAGGCCGGATTCAATCAGCTGCGCGGCAACCGCTTCACGCGGCAGCGTCGCCAGCTCATCGGGCGCGTAGGCGTTAAACGTCACGGCATCATCGCCGTCGATATCAATCACTACCGATTGCAGTACCCGACGCTCACCGCGATGGATGGCGCTGACGATGCCGCTGGCCGGGGCGGTAAAACGCACGCCGGGGATCTTTTTATCTTCGAAAAGCAGCTGCCCTTTGGCGACTCTGTCACCCTCTTTGACCGCCATCGATGGGCGCAACCCGATATATTCTTCACCTTTCACCGCGACACGCGTGACCGTCACATCATCAATGCGTTGCCCGTCGGGCAGGCCAGCTATAGGCAGATCGAGGCCTTTGGTTATTTTAATCATACTGTTCGCAGGTATCCGTTAACGACGGCGTCAGATCGAAGCTGAAGCCAGCGTTTTGGTTAACGAAACAAAAGAAAGGAGTAAAACCTGAAACCCAATGACCATCCGTGATTGGGCATATGAGAGATTGAAGCATCCTTTCTTACGCTGTTCTGAGAGTTAAATACATTCATCATTCAGATGAAAACCAAGTCACTCAATTCCATCTCGAATGATTCAGTTACGAAAGTTTACCATTTTCTCTTTCACTGATGCAGCAGTTCCGCTTTTGAGGCCGCTAAATTGCGAGCCGATACGCAAAGTGAGCGCGATTCAGACAAAGATAGCTAGTGAATCATCGGCTTATCCTACACTCTTTGTAGCTGATGTCGTCAGGCAGAGAAACAGCACAACGCACCGGGTTCAGGCGGGATTGCATTACGAAATGGTAAACGCCCGCCGCCCCTCTTGCGAAAAAATGCGGTGGTGCTAAGGTGAGCGCACAAAAAACAGATTTGTCTGCTTTTTTCTCCTGATTGCCTTCCTGGCATGTTGTTATCTTTTATCAAGGAACAAGTAGTATGCGCAAAATCGCATTTTTTATTGCGATGCTTTTGATGCCGTGCGTTTCGTTTGCTGGGTTATTAAGCAGCAATACGCCAACGACGCCTGTCAGCAAAGAATATAAGCAGCAAATGATGGGCTCCCCGGTCTATATCCAGATTTTCAAAGAGGAGCGCACGCTCGATCTCTTCGTCAAGATGGGTGAAACCTACCAACTCCTCGATAGCTATAAGATCTGCAACTACTCAGGCGGCCTGGGGCCGAAGCAGCGTCAGGGCGATTTCAAAAGTCCGGAAGGCTTTTACTCGGTGCAGCGTAGCCAGCTGAAGCCGGATAGCCGTTTCTACAAAGCGATTAATATTGGTTTCCCGAACGCCTATGACCGCGCTCACGGTTATGAAGGGAAATATCTGATGATTCACGGTGCCTGCGTCTCAATTGGCTGCTACGCCATGACCGATTCTGGTATTGATGAGATCTTCCAGTTCGTGACCGCCGCGTTAGTCTTCGGTCAGTCGAGCGTTGAAGTCAGCATCTATCCGTTCCGCATGACAGATGCCAACATGCAGCGCCACAAATACTCGTACTTCAACGACTTCTGGCAGCAGCTTAAGCCGGGCTACGACTACTTCCAGCAGACGCATAAGCCGCCGATGGTGTCCGTGGTTGATGGGCGTTATGTAGTGAGCAAGCCGCTGAGCCACGAAGTGGTCCAGCCGCAGCTGGCGTCAAACTATACGCTCCCCGAGACAAAATAAGCGCCATTCACCTGGCATAACCTTGTGCCAGGTTTCATTCCCCGTCAGCGGTTGGGTTGCTATCACGGTAACCACATCGTTGGCGGTGGTCTCCTGCTGAAAATCGATTTCCACGTCCCTATCCAGAAGCTTCGCCACGCCAAACGGCGCACGGCGGGTAATCCAGTACAGGTTGGTTGAGCAGAACGCCATCACGTAGCGACCATCCGACAGCAGCATGTTAAACACACCTTTTTCGCGCAGTTCATCCGCCAGCGAAGCAATGTATTTAAAGACCGCCTGCATGTTGCCCGGCGTGCGCGGATAGCGCTCGGTGAGCTTATGCAGCAACCAGCAGAAGGCTTTTTCGCTGTCGGTTTCACCGACCGGACGGAACTGCCCCGTCTCCAGCGATTTATAGCCGGTGAGCTGCCCGTTGTGGGCATAGGTCCAGTTGCGTCCCCAGAGTTCGCGGGTGAACGGGTGGGTATTTTCCAGCGCCACCATTCCGCGATTCGCCTGGCGAATATGCGCAATGACGGAGCAGGACTTAATAGGATAGTCCTGCACCAGTTTGGCGATGGGAGATTGGTAGCTGGGCTGCGGATCTTTGAACGTGCGACAGCCTTTGCCTTCGTAGAAGGTAATTCCCCAGCCGTCTTTATGCGGCCCGGTGCCCCCACCGCGCTGGACTAGCCCGGTAAAACTAAAGCAAATATCGGTTGGCACATTGGCGCTCATCCCGAGCAGTTCGCACATATCACACCCCCACAGCTATCGGGGCCGGAGCCCCGAAAATCTTAAGCTTTAACCATCTCTTTTTCGATCAGCATGATCAGGATGTGAATCACTTTAATGTGAATTTCCTGAACACGGTCGGCGTAGCCAAAGTGCGGTACGCGGATTTCGATGTCCGCAGAGCCAGCCATTTTGCCGCCGTCTTTGCCGGTCAGCGTGATCACTTTCATCCCCTGCGCACGCGCCGCTTCAATAGCTTTAATCACGTTTGCAGAGTTGCCAGAAGTGGAGATCCCCAGCAGCACATCGCCCGCACGACCGACGGATTCAACATAGCGAGAGAACACATATTCATAGCCGAAATCATTACTCACGCAGGAAAGGTGGCTGACGTCGGAAATCGCAATCGCCGGGTAGCCCGGACGGTTTTCACGGTAGCGGCCGGTTAACTCTTCCGCGAAGTGCATCGCATCGCAATGAGAACCGCCGTTACCGCAGGAGAGCACTTTGCCACCGGCTTTGAAGCTGTCTGCCAGCAGGACTGCTGCGCGCTGAATGGCGTGGATGTTGGCTTCATCTTTAAGGAAGTTTGCCAGCGTATCGGCCGCTTCATTCAGTTCGTTACGAATAAGATCCTGGTACATGAGGATAATCCTTCAGCATTAATAAAATTGTCATCGCTAGTGTACCGGATAGCGCCAGTGCAGAGAAGCAAGCACGAATCTATTCACCCGATGTTTGGATTTTTAGTGCGCTAAAAAGCAGCAACAATGTGAGCGAGGTTGTAATTATTTTGTAAACACATTGCTAAATAAAAACGCTTCAACTACAACCATAACATCACAAGTGGTCAGACCTCCTACAAGACAGGGGCATTTCTCTATGATGATTTTGAGTATTGTTTTAACCATTGCCGTACTCGGTGCACTCTTCTATCACCGTATTAGTTTGACGCTCGGCAGCGTGATTCTGCTGGCCTGGACCGCCGCTCTCGGCGCGATTGGCCTGTGGAACCTGTGGCTGCTGGTGCCGCTGGCCATCATTCTGGTGCCGTTCAACTTTACGCCAATGCGTAAAGCGCTGATCTCAACGCCGGTGTTCCGCATGTTCAGCAAAGTGATGCCGCCGATGTCGCGCACTGAGAAAGAAGCGATTGATGCCGGTACCACCTGGTGGGAAGGCGATCTGTTCCGCGGCAACCCGGACTGGAAAAAGCTGCACAACTACCCGCGTCCACAGCTGACCGCCGAAGAGCAGGCGTTTATTGATGGCCCGGTTGAAGAAGCGTGCCGCATGGCTAACGACTTTGCTATCACCCACGAGATGGCTGACCTGCCGCCAGAGCTGTGGGCCTACCTGAAAGAGCACCGCTTCTTCGCGATGATCATTAAGAAAGAGTACGGCGGTCTGGAGTTCTCTGCTTATGCCCAGGCTCGCGTACTGCAAAAGCTCTCCGGCGTTTCCGGCATTCTGGCGATTACCGTCGGCGTACCGAACTCCTTAGGGCCGGGCGAACTGCTGCAGCACTACGGTACTGAAGAGCAGAAAGATCATTACCTGCCGCGCCTGGCGCGTGGTCAGGAGATCCCATGCTTCGCGCTGACCAGCCCAGAAGCTGGCTCCGATGCCGGTGCGATTCCGGATACCGGCGTCGTCTGCATGGGCGAATGGCAGGGCGAACAGGTTCTGGGTATGCGTTTAACCTGGAACAAGCGTTACATCACCCTCGCACCGATTGCGACCGTGCTGGGCCTGGCCTTCAAGCTGTCTGACCCTGACAAACTGCTGGGCGGTTCGGAAGATTTAGGCATCACCTGTGCGCTGATCCCAACCAACACCCCGGGCGTTGAGATCGGTCGTCGTCACTTCCCGCTGAACGTTCCGTTCCAGAACGGCCCGACGCGCGGTCAGGATATCTTCGTGCCAATCGACTACATCATTGGCGGGCCGAAAATGGCCGGTCAGGGCTGGCGTATGCTGGTTGAATGTCTGTCCGTTGGCCGCGGTATTACCCTGCCGTCCAACTCGACCGGCGGCGTGAAATCCGTGGCGCTGGCAACCGGTGCCTATGCGCACATTCGCCGCCAGTTCAAAGTGTCGATTGGTAAAATGGAAGGGATTGAAGAGCCACTGGCGCGCATCGCAGGCAACGCCTACGTGATGGACGCAGCGGCTACACTCATTACCTACGGCATTATGCTCGGTGAAAAACCGGCGGTACTGTCGGCTATCGTGAAGTACCACTGTACCCACCGCGGCCAGCAGTCCATCGTTGACGCCATGGATATTGCCGGCGGGAAAGGCATTATGCTTGGCGAAGGTAACTTCCTGGCGCGAGCTTACCAGGGGGCACCAATCGCTATCACCGTTGAAGGCGCGAACATTCTGACCCGTAGCATGATGATCTTCGGTCAGGGCGCTATTCGTTGCCATCCGTACGTACTGGAAGAGATGGCGGCGGCGCAGAACAAAGATGCCAACGCGTTCGATAAGCTGTTGTTTAAACACATCGGCCATGTTGGTAGCAACAAAGTGCGCAGCTTCTGGTTGGGTATCACCCGTGGCTTAACCAGCCCGACCCCAACCCGCGATGCTACCAAACGCTACTATCAGCATCTGAACCGTTTGAGCGCCAACCTGGCCCTGCTGTCGGATGTGTCGATGGCGGTACTGGGCGGCAGCCTGAAACGTCGTGAACGCATCTCCGCCCGTCTGGGTGATGTGCTGAGCCAGCTGTACCTCGCCTCTTCCGTCCTGAAGCGCTATGACGATGAAGGGCGTAATCAAGCAGATTTACCTCTGGTGCACTGGGGCGTTCAGGATGCGCTGCATCAGGCAGAACAGGCGATTGATGACCTGCTGAAGAACTTCCCAAACCGCTTTGTCGCAGGGGCAATGCGCGTGGTTATCTTCCCGACCGGCCGTCATTACAACGCGCCGTCCGATAAGCTGGACCACAGCGTCGCGAAAATTCTGCAGACGCCGAGCGCCACCCGTTCCCGTATCGGCCGCGGTCAGTATCTGACCCCGAGCGAACACAACCCGGTTGGCCTGCTGGAAGAAGCGCTGGTTGATGCCATGGCAGCCGACCCTATCCACCAGCGTATTTGCAAAGAAATTGGCAAAAACCTGCCGTTTACCCGCCTGGATGAACTGGCACGTAACGCACTGGCTAAAGGTTTGATTGACCAGGAAGAAGCGGCCATTCTGACCAAAGCAGAAGTTAGCCGACTGCGTAGCATCAACGTTGACGACTTTGCTCCGGACGAGCTGGCGACTAAGCCGGTAAAGCTGCCGGACAACGTGCGCAAGGTTGAAGCCGCGTAACGTTTTCGATTCGTTATCCTCAAAGCGGAGCCTGGCTCCGCTTTTTTTTATGCAAACTGTCCTCAGCAAAGCTGCAGCCTGATAAGGTGTTACAGTGAGGTTTACGTCCTGCAACAGAGGAGTATCACCATGTCTGGCTTGAAGATTACCCTTTTACAACAATCCCTCGTGTGGATGGACGGCCCCGCAAACCTGCGCCACTTTACCCGGCAGATGGAAGGTATTACCGGGCGTGACGTGATACTCCTGCCGGAAATGTTTACCACCGGTTTTGCGATGGAAGCCGCTGAACAATCGCTGTCGGAAGATGAGGTCGTGGCCTGGATGCAAGAGCAGGCAGTGCGCACTAATGCACTGATTGCCGGCAGCGCGGCGCTGCAGACGGGCGTTGGGGCGGTAAACCGTTTTCTGCTCGTCGAGCCGGAAGGCCGTGTGCATCGCTACGATAAACGGCATCTGTTCCGCATGGCGAATGAAAATCAGCACTATATTGCTGGCGATAAGCGCGTGGTGTTGACGTGGCGTGGCTGGCGTATTCTGCCGCTGGTATGCTACGACCTGCGTTTCCCGGTGTGGTCACGTAACCGTAACGACTACGATCTGGCGCTGTATGTTGCCAACTGGCCTGCGCCGCGCTCTTTGCACTGGCAGGCGCTGTTGACGGCGCGGGCGATAGAGAATCAGGCTTATGTGGTGGGATGCAACCGCGTCGGCACCGATGGCAACGGCCATCACTACCGTGGTGACAGCCGGATTATCACCCCGCAGGGTGAGATTCTGGCCACTGCCGAACCGCATCAGGCCACACGCATCGACGGTGAACTTTCACTCACTGCGCTGCAGGAATATCGCGATAAGTTTCCGGCATGGCAGGATGCCGATCCTTTTGCACTAGGGTGATAGCCTTAGATAAACATCCGCACCGCGCAGTAAATCAATAATGCCGCCAGCACCCAGTTAAGCTGGCGGCCATAACGTTGAAAAACCCGCTGAAAAAGATGCCCCACCAACGCCCAGCAGACATTACCAAATACCCCGATCGCCGCCAGTAAAATACTCACTCCTACAACCCAGTGCCACTCTCGCGTATAGGGCAGAACAAAGGTCGATAGCGCCGTAATGCCGTAAAGCATAATTTTTACATTCACAAACTGCAGCCCGCAGCCGGCCCAGAAGCTGACCGGTGGCTGGCTGGCATCACTACCGCCAGGGGTGCTGATGGCGATGCGCCAGGCAAGCCAGACGATATACGCGGCACCGATAATGCTCAGCCAGTGCGTCATCGCCGGGTCGAGCCTGACCAGCGAAAAGGTCAGCCCCGCGCACAGCAGCATAATGGCTAAAAAGCCCACCCCCATTCCTGCCAGCACGCGCGAACTCTGGCGGAATCCGTGAGTAGTGACGGCATTAAGCGCCAGAATATTGTTCGGTCCGGGGGTCAGAGCGGTGATCAGGGTATAGGTAAAAAAGGCACTTATCAGGGTTGAAGTCACTTGTTATCTCCTTAGTTTTGCCTGACAGTACCCGAAGCCAATTATTTAAAAAAATGAATGTTTTCTAATTAAGAATTAGAATTTATCGATACATGAGGTCACAATGGATTTACGCCGCTTTATTACACTGAAAACCGTGGTGGAAGAGGGTTCATTTCTCCGTGCGTCGCAAAAGCTCTGCTGCACCCAGTCGACCGTTACCTTTCATATTCAGCAGCTTGAACAAGAGCTGTCGATGCAGCTATTTGAGAAAATTGGTCGTCGGATGTGCCTGACCACTGCCGGGAAAAACATCCTGCCGCACGTTTATGAGCTGACCAACGTTATCTCCTCTATTCGCCAGGCGGCCCATCAGGACACCGAGCCGACGGGTGAACTGCGCGTGGCGACGGGCGAAACCCTGCTGGCCTATAAAATGCCGCAGGTGCTGCAGCGCTTTAAGCAGCGGGCGCCGCAGGTGAAACTGTCGCTGCAATCGCTGAACTGCTACGTCATTCGTGATGCGCTGCTGGACGATAAGGTTGACCTCGGGGTCTTTTATCGGGTTGGGAACGATCGGGCCTTAACGATGCGCCATTTTGGCGAGCAACCGCTGGTACTGGTGGCATCCCCCGAATTTCATGGCTACGACTTCACTCGTCAGGATCAGCACATTCCGGTGAGCTTTGTGATTAACGAGCCTCAATGTATTTTTCGGCAGATCTTTGAAAGTACGCTGCGCCAGCGGGCGATCACCATGGGAAATACCATTGAGCTGTGGAGTATTGAGAGCATTAAACAGTGCGTGGCGGGGAATCTTGGCGTGTCGTTTCTACCGCGTTTCACCGTCGAGCGCGAACTGGCAAGCGGTGAACTTCAAGAACTTCCGTTTAGCCCAACACCGATGACGATTAGCGCCCTTTGCGCGCATCATGCCGGAAAAGCCGTTAGCCCTGCTATGCAGGTGTTTATGGAGTGTATGGTGGAAATGCTGGGGGAGAAATAAAAGTGAGGGGCTGGAAACGACGAAAGCCCGAATCATTGCTGATTCGGGCTTCCTGAAAGTGGCGGAACGGACGGGACTCGAACCCGCGACCCCCTGCGTGACAGGCAGGTATTCTAACCGACTGAACTACCGCTCCGCTGTGTTCCCTTGGGAACGAGGCGAATATTACGGATTCCCCAGCAAACCGTCAACGCTTTTTCTCTGGTTTTGAATCGTTTGCTGCAAAAATCGCCCACACGCTTATTTTCCCAGCAAAAACAGCCGTTTCACGACCGCCAGAGGCAGCTTCCACCTTTTTTCTGCACCAGGTCGAGGCGCGATTCATGATTCGCCAGCTCTTCATCAGTGGCATAAACCACGCGTAACTTACTTGCCGCACGTACAATACGCTGAATACCGGCATCTCCCGCCTGCTGCTGCGCTTCGCCTTCCATCGCAAATTTAATCGAGGTCTGCCCACCGGTCATGGTCAAATAGACGTCTGCCAGAATCTGGGCATCGAGCAGTGCGCCGTGCAGCGTACGCTTGGTGTTGTCTATTTCATAACGTGAGCAGAGCGCATCAAGACTGTTACGCTTGCCGGGGAACATCTTCCTCGCCAGCGCCAGGCTATCGGTCACTTTGCAGAAGGTATTGGTTTTTGGAATATCGCGGTTGAGCTTACTAAACTCATAGTCCATAAAGCCGATATCGAACGAGGCGTTATGGATGACCAGCTCCGCGCCGCGGATGTAGTCCATAAACTCATCGGCCACATCGGCAAAGGTTGGTTTATCCAGCAAAAACTCATCGGCGATACCGTGAACGCCGAAGGCTTCAGGATCCACCAGCCGATCGGGTTTGAGGTAAACGTGGAAGTTGTTGCCGGTTAAACGACGGTTTATCACCTCGACGGCACCGATCTCGATGATCTTGTGGCCTTCATAGTGGGCACCGATCTGGTTCATACCGGTAGTTTCGGTATCCAGAACGATCTGTCGTGTAATTGCAGTGCTCATATCAGTCATTTATGTCAGACTTGCCGTTTAACTTTGATTGCAGATACAGGAAGTCTACCAGAGATGCTTAAACAGGTAGAAATTTTCACCGATGGCTCTTGCCTCGGTAACCCAGGTCCGGGTGGTTATGGCGCCATTCTACGCTACCAGCAGCGGGAGAAAACCTTCAGCGAAGGCTACCGTCTGACCACCAATAACCGCATGGAAATGATGGCGGCCATCGTGGCGCTTGAAGCGCTGAAAGAGCCATGCACCGTGGTGCTGAGCACCGACAGCCAGTATGTTCGCCAGGGCATCACCCAGTGGATCCACAACTGGAAAAAACGCGGCTGGAAAACGGCGGATAAAAAGCCGGTGAAAAACGTCGATCTCTGGAAGCGGCTGGACACGGCCCTCGGCAAACATGAAATTCGCTGGGAGTGGGTGAAGGGCCACGCCGGCCACCCGGAAAACGAACGCTGCGACGAGCTGGCGCGCACGGCCGCCAACTCACCAACGCAGGACGATGTAGGTTATCAGCCGGAGGCTTAAGCGTCCGGTTTACGATACTGCCGCGTCGCGCCCACGGCCTGCTGAATGCGGTTTTTAGCTTTATTCTGCCGCATCGGATTAAGCGTAAGCGGAATCGTCCGCTTGCGCGCCACGATCACCTGCAGGCACCCCAACGCCGGTAAATGCGTGCTAAGCAACGCCCCGCCCTGCTTTGCCCAGGGAAGTACCTGGAACCGGCTTTGATGCATCACTTCAAAATTCAGTAGCGCAAGCCAATCCAGTTGACGCATCAGGGTAAACATCCGGCTGTTGTAGGGCGTCGATTTTCGCAGCACCGGAACCAGTTTACGCAGCCCCATCAGGCTCACTGGGTTAAAACTGGTAATAATCAACCAGCCATCATCGATGAGCACGCGGTCAGCTTCACGCAACAGGCGATGGGGATCGCTGCACCAGGGCAGCGTGTGCGACAGCAGGCAGGCGTCCACGGATTTCTCCGCAAACGGCAAATGCAGCGGATCTGCCTTCACCTGCATCGGGTTGCCTTCCAGAGAAACATTGACCTGATGAGAGATAGCGCAGGCTTCGGTGTTGATCTCTGCGCTGAGGTTTCCCACCTTAAGCAGGTGAAAACCGTACAGCTTGCCCAACCAGGGTTTCAGTTGACGATCGATAGCCTCGCGATAATATTCACCCCAGGGCATTTGCGCCCACGAGACAGGCGCTGAGACTGTTTGAGGTATCCTTGCCGGTTTCATCACAACCTTCCCTACGCGTTTAAGAGGTAACAAATGAATCTTAACAGTATTCCGGCCTTTCAGGACAACTACATCTGGGTTCTTAATGATGAAACGGGCCGTTGTTTGATCGTCGATCCGGGCGATGCCGCGCCGGTACTTGAAGCGATCAAAGCGAATAACTGGCATCCCGAGGCGATCCTGTTAACGCATCACCATAACGATCATGTCGGCGGCGTCGGCGATCTCGTTAAGCTTTATCCGAATATTGCTGTTTATGGTCCCGAGGAGACTCACAACAAAGGGGCAACAAAAATAGTGGCCGACGGCGACTGTATTCACATCCTCAACCAGGATTTTCACGTTTTCGCCACGCCGGGCCACACTTTAGGACATGTCTGTTTCTATAGCGCCCCGTGGCTTTTTTCCGGTGATACCCTGTTTTCCGGGGGCTGCGGGCGTCTTTTTGAAGGCACGCCAACCCAGATGTATCGGTCGTTGCAGAGAATTAACATGCTGCCCGAAGAGACGCTGATTTGTTGCGCCCATGAGTACACGCTCTCCAATATGACCTTCGCGCTAAGCATTTTACCGCATGATTTGTTCATTAACGAATACTATCGAGAAGTGAAGGAGTTACGTGCGAAAAAACAAATTACACTCCCCACAACTCTGAAAAAAGAGCGCCAGATTAATCTCTTTTTAAGAACGGATGATATTGATTTAATTAACGAAATAGAGAAAGAAACAAAGTTGCTACAATCTGAGCAGCGTTTTGCCTGGTTACGGGCAAAGAAAGATAACTTCTGATACTTCCGGGTTGCGTTTTCGAAAGTTCGTCGTTATCATCGGTCGTCTTTTAAGCAACTATTGACACACACATGAAGGCAAAAGCGATATTACTCGCCTCTGTCCTGCTCGTGGGTTGCCAGGCTTCACAGCAGGGTAACGTCCAACAGCACGCACAGAGCCTTTCTGCGGCTAGTCAAGGGGAAGCAGGTAAGTTCGCAAATCAGGCACGTTGGATGGACGATGGGACATTCGACATGCAGAACCAGGATTTGTGGGCTTACATTGGCGACGAGCTAAAGATGGGAATCCCGGATAACGCCCGGGTTCGCGAACAGAAACAGAAGTACTTACGAAATAAGAGCTATCTCCACGATGTAACTTTACGGGCAGAGCCGTATATGTACTGGATAGCCGGGCAAGTTAAGAAACGTAACATGCCAATGGAACTGGTATTACTACCCATAGTGGAGAGCGCTTTTGACCCGCACGCAACGTCTGGTGCCAATGCCGCAGGCATTTGGCAGATCATTCCGAGCACAGGGCGAAATTACGGTCTGAAACAGACCCGCAGTTATGACGCACGTCGTGACGTCGTTGCTTCCACAACGGCAGCACTGGATATGATGCAGCGCCTGAACAAAATGTTCGACGGCGACTGGTTATTAACCGTGGCGGCGTATAACAGCGGCGAAGGCCGTGTAATGAAAGCAATGAAGGTGAACAAGGCCCGTGGTAAACCCACCGACTTCTGGTCACTGCCGTTGCCTCAGGAAACGAAATTATACGTACCGAAGATGCTGGCTTTGAGCGACATCCTCAAAAACAGCAAACGCTATGGTGTTCGTCTGCCTACCGCAGATGAAAGTCGTGCACTGGCACGCGTACGCGTTGATAGTCCGGTAGAGATCTCACAGCTGGCCGATATGGCAGGTATGCCCGTCAGCAAGCTGAAGACCTTTAATGCGGGCGTCAAAGGCTCTACGCTCGGTGCAAGCGGCCCGAAGTACGTGATGGTGCCACAGAAGCATGCGGATCAGCTGCGTGAATCCCTGGCCTCCGGTGAGAT
Source organism: Kluyvera sichuanensis (assembly GCF_040930405.1). Classification (NCBI taxonomy): domain Bacteria; kingdom Pseudomonadati; phylum Pseudomonadota; class Gammaproteobacteria; order Enterobacterales; family Enterobacteriaceae; genus Kluyvera; species Kluyvera sichuanensis. The sequence continues at coordinate 4,701,862 of NZ_CP162271.1, read as the reverse complement.
TGCCGACCTCCAGCCCACGCTGGTTGCTGACAACACGCCGATGACCAGCCGTAGCTATAAGGTACGCTCAGGCGACACGCTGTCAGGTATTGCTTCACGTTTAGGCGTGAACGCGAAAGATCTACAGCAGTGGAATAACCTGCGTGGCAGCAATCTGAAAGTCGGTCAGAGCTTAACGGTGGGTGCGGGCAGCAGCGCTGCGCGTCTTGCCGATAACAGCAGTATTACGTACCGCGTACGCAAAGGTGATTCGCTCTCGAGCATTGCCAAGCGCCACGGCGTGAACATCAAAGATGTGATGCGCTGGAACCGCGATACTGACAATCTGCAGCCGGGCGATCAGCTAACGTTGTTTGTGAAAAACAACGACCGTCCTGATTCCTGACAGGCAACCATTAAAAAAGGCACCGTTTCCCCCGGTGCCTTTTTTTATTTCCCCTGCCCTATTTTGCCGGGCTAAATTCCACAATGAGCGGATTATGATCGGAAGCTTTAGTGACCAGAACCGAGGCATCCGTCACGCTTAGCCCACGGTAGAATACAAAATCTAACGGACGACCAAACGCGCGACGGCGCTGGTCATCATCAAAACGAACGGGGCGCAGCGACATATCGCGAGCAAACCGGTATAGCGCATTCATACGCGGGCGACTCCAGGCGTTGAAATCTCCTGCCATAATCACCGGGCCACTGTGCTGGGCAATCTGTTCGCCGATAGGCATCAACTGCTTGCTATAGACGTCCACGCCGAGGCTAAAGTTAACCGCATGAATGTTGACGACCATCAGCAGGCGCGCGTCAGGAAGTGGGTAAACGGTCACTAACGCCGACTTGGCCAGTCGCAGAATGGGCTCGCGTTCGCGCAATGGGCAGCAGTAAATGGGATGAGCAGCAGACAGCGTCATCACGCCTGAGGGATGATGCGGCAGCGCAAATGCGGGAACCTGATCGGCGGCAAGATAGTTAGTAGTTGCAAACTTTACCAGCTCTGGCGTCGTCTGCGCTTCCTGTAATAGGACCAGATGGGCATCTTTACCGAACTTATTTAGCACCGATAGCCACTCAGCCCGCTGCTGCTTAAAGATGTTCCACACCAGGATGCGAATGTTTTCTTCCGTGCTTAACGGCTTACCCACCGAGAGTGCCTGGCTAATGCTGGTATAAGCGCCGGGAGGAGGCAGAATTCGCTCCGCTGGCTGTCCGGCAATATAGCGCATGGCGTAGGTATTTTTTCGCACTTTCTTTTATAACCTCAATAACGAAAGAACCCGCCTGATTCCAGGAAGGTTCTTCTGTTATAGGGGCTTTTGCCCACGGTTTCAACGCTATTTGTGATAAAGCTGCGTGAACTTCTGTAAGCGCTCGCTTACTCTTAAGCCTTACCCCAGCGCGACACGTGCGGGCCTATCCAGGCGACCACTCAGGCCGGTCAGCAGCAATGCCCCCACAACAATCAGCGCACCAATCCACGGCGTTTGCGCCAGACCATAATGCTCTACCGTCTGGCCACCCACCACGGAACCGATGGCAATCCCGACGTTAAAGGCGGCGATATTCAGACCAGAGGCTACGTCTACTGCGGCCGGAGTGTATTGCTCCGCTTTCTGCACGACATAAACCTGTAAACCCGGTACGTTGCCAAAGGCAAAGACTCCCATCACAAGGATAGTGGCAAGCGCCGCGTACTGAATGGATGCCGTGAACTGGAACACCAGCAACAGTGCTGCCAGCGCCGCGAAGATAAACTTCAGTGCCGGTACTGCGCCGTGTTTATCCGCCAATTTACCTCCCCAGATGTTCCCAATCGCTACCGCCACGCCGTAGCCCAGCAGGATCCAACTCACCGCGTTCGGTGTAAAGCCGGCCAGATCCTGCATCATCGGTGCCAGGAAGGTAAAGGCCGTAAAGACGCCGCCATAACCTAATGCCGTAATGGCGTAAATCATCAGTAAACGCGGGTGAGTCAGTACTTTCACCTGATCTGCCAGGCTTGCAGGCGCACGCCCTGGGATATTACGTGGGATCAGTACCGCACTGGCAATCAGGGCAATCACTCCGAGCAGAGAAACGGCAAGGAAGGTTTCCCGCCAGCCAAAGTGCTGGCCGATAAATGTCCCCATAGGTACACCGGTCACCAGTGCAACGGTCAGGCCGCCGAACATAATGGCAATTGCTGATGCCGCCTTTTCTTTAGGCACCAGACTGGTCGCAATCGTCGACCCAATGGAGAAGAAGACGCCGTGAGCCAGACCGGTCAGCAAACGTGCAACAACCAGCGTGGCGTACCCTGGTGCCTGCCAGGCTAGCAGGTTACCGATGGTAAACAGTACCATCAGCGCCAGAAGCAGCTGTTTACGCGGCAGTTTACCCGTCAACGCCGTCAGCACCGGTGCGCCAATAGCAACGCCCAGGGCATAAATAGAAACCAGCATCCCTGCGGAAGGCAGAGAGATGGCGAGTTGTTCAGCAATCGTCGGCACCAGGCCAACAATGACAAATTCAGTTGTGCCAATTGCGAAGGCACTGATCGTTAAGGCTAGAAGCGCCAGCGGCATAATTTACTCCACATCATCAGTATTAAGATGACACGTAGTATGCCGGGGTGTTTAAATAACAAAAATATTCAAAATCTCAATAGAATTTTGCTTCAGGTGCAATAATGAGAGCGACATCAGAAGAAATTGCCATTTTCGTGGCGGTAGTGGAAAGCGGCAGCTTCAGCCGTGCCGCTGAACAACTCGGGCAAGCCAACTCGGCGGTAAGCCGGGCAGTGAAGAAACTGGAATCAAAGCTCGGCGTGAGCCTGCTTAACCGCACTACGCGTCAGTTGAGCCTGACCGAAGAGGGAGAGCGTTATTTCCGCCGCATGCAGGTTGTGTTGCAGGAGATGGCAGCGGCCGAGAACGAGTTGCTGGATACGCGTAACACGCCGCGAGGCCTATTGCGCGTGGATGCCGCCACACCGGTGATGCTGCACTTCCTGATGCCGCTGGTGAAGCCCTTCCGTGAACGTTACCCGGAAATGACGCTTTCGCTGGTCTCCTCCGAAACCTTTATCAATTTGATTGAGCGTAAGGTCGATGTCGCGATCCGCGCTGGAACCCTGACGGATTCCAGTCTGCGCGCCCGTCCGCTGTTTAGCAGCTACCGGAAGATTATTGCCTCGCCGGAGTATATTGCCCGCTACGGTAAACCAGAGAACGTTGTCGACCTCAAAGAACACCTTTGTTTGGGCTTTACGGAACCGTCCTCGCTGAATACCTGGCCCGTTTACTGCTGTGACGGCCAGTTTATGGAGATTAGCGGTGGTATTTCGTCAAACAGCGGTGAGACGCTTAAACAGCTGTGTTTACACGGTAACGGTATTGCCTGTCTGTCGGACTATATGGTGGATAAAGAGATTGCTAGCGGGGAATTTGTTGAGCTGCTGGCCGATAAACGGTTGCCGGTAGAGATGCCGTTTAGCGCGGTGTACTACAGCGACCGTGCGGTGAGTACGCGTATCAGGGCGTTTATTGATTTTCTTAGCGAGTATGTGAAAGGCAATCAGTAATGCGGCAATGGGGAGATCCCGGCGTCGGCGTAAACGCCGCGTCCGGGCTACCAGAGGGTTGCAGCCCGGCCGAGTTACGTTACCCATTTGGGCTACTTGAGGGTTGTAGCCCGTGACACTGGGTTTATCGCGTAGTTAGTCCCACTCTGGGGCCAGACCTTCCGGGCTTACCAGGCGGTCGTTGCAATCCAGCGCAGCGATCGCTTTTTTGTCGTCAGCATCTAATTTCAGATCCAGCGCCAGCAGGTTGCTCGCCAGGTTTTCACGCTTGGTTGAAGATGGGATCACCGCATAGCCTTCACCCATTGCCCAGGCCAGAATAACCTGCGCTGGCGTCGCATTGTGTTTCTTCGCAATCTCAGCAATCACTTCATCTTTCAGTGCTTTACCGTATGCCAGCGTCATGTAAGAAGTGATGTGAATACCATGCTCTGTTGCCCAATCCACCACCTTACGGTTCTGCAGATACGGTGACAATTCAATCTGGTTGGTTGCAATATTTTCGACGCCAACGGCAGCAATAGCGCGTTCCATCAGCGGAATAGTGAAGTTGGAAATACCAATCTGACGCGTCAGGCCCTGCTGTTTTGCTTCCAGCAGCGCCGCCATGAATTCTTCTACCGCCACGGCATCATTTGGTGATGGCCAGTGGATCAGCGTCAGGTCGACGTAATCGGTGCGCAGCTTCTGCAGGCTCTCTTTGAGGCTTTCAACCAGCTTGTCTTTGCTCAGGTTTTCGATCCAGATCTTGGTCGTGATGAACAGTTCATCACGTGCCACACCGCTTTCAGCAATGGCCTGACCGACAGCAGCTTCGTTGTCATAGATCTGTGCGGTGTCGATAGTGCGATAGCCCAGCTCAAGAGCGGTTTTAACGGACGCGATAACAACATCATCTTTCAGGCGGAAAGTGCCGAGGCCAAGTGCAGGGATTGTCATGATTTTCCTCTTTATTTATCAATATTGGTTAACGAAAACCATTATGACGAGTGAGAGGATCGAGAAAAAGATCGTGAAACGCAGAGGATTTTTGCTAAAACAGCAATAATTAAACAACAAGCAAAGAAAAAGCCCTGAGCAAATATGCTCAGGGCTCTTAATAAGTGGCGGAACGGACGGGACTCGAACCCGCGACCCCCTGCGTGACAGGCAGGTATTCTAACCGACTGAACTACCGCTCCACCGAATTTCTTTGTCACTACCCGGATTATTCATCCCGGTTTACTGCAATTTGATGCCTGGCAGTTCCCTACTCTCGCATGGGGAGACCCCACACTACCATCGGCGCTACGGCGTTTCACTTCTGAGTTCGGCATGGGGTCAGGTGGGACCACCGCGCTACAGCCGCCAGGCAAATTCTGTTTATCAGACCGCTTTTCGCGTTCTGATGTAATCTGTAATCAAGCTGATAATCGATGTCTCTTCGCCAAAACATCTTCGGCGTTGTAAGGTTAAGCCTCACGGTTCATTAGTACTGGTTAGCTCAACGTATCGCTACGCTTACACACCCAGCCTATCAACGTCGTCGTCTTCAACGTTCCTTCAGGACTCTCAAGGAGTCAGGGAGAACTCATCTTGGGGCAAGTTTCGTGCTTAGATGCTTTCAGCACTTATCTTTTCCGCATTTAGCTACCGGGCAATGCCATTGGCATGACAACCCGAACACCAGTGATGCGTCCACTCCGGTCCTCTCGTACTAGGAGCAGCCCCCCTCAATTCTCCAGCGCCCACGGCAGATAGGGACCGAACTGTCTCACGACGTTCTAAACCCAGCTCGCGTACCACTTTAAATGGCGAACAGCCATACCCTTGGGACCTACTTCAGCCCCAGGATGTGATGAGCCGACATCGAGGTGCCAAACACCGCCGTCGATATGAACTCTTGGGCGGTATCAGCCTGTTATCCCCGGAGTACCTTTTATCCGTTGAGCGATGGCCCTTCCATACAGAACCACCGGATCACTAAGACCTGCTTTCGCACCTGCTCGAGCCGTCACTCTCGCAGTCAAGCTAGCTTATGCCTTTGCACTAACCTCCTGATGTCCGACCAGGATTAGCTAACCTTCGTGCTCCTCCGTTACTCTTTAGGAGGAGACCGCCCCAGTCAAACTACCCACCAGACACTGTCCGCAACCCGGATTACGGGTCTACGTTAGAACACCAGCCATTAAAGGGTGGTATTTCAAGGTTGGCTCCATGCGAACTGGCGTCCACACTTCAAAGCCTCCCACCTATCCTACACATCAAGGACCAGTGTTCAGTGTCAAGCTATAGTAAAGGTTCACGGGGTCTTTCCGTCTTGCCGCGGGTACACTGCATCTTCACAGCGAGTTCAATTTCACTGAGTCTCGGGTGGAGACAGCCTGGCCATCATTACGCCATTCGTGCAGGTCGGAACTTACCCGACAAGGAATTTCGCTACCTTAGGACCGTTATAGTTACGGCCGCCGTTTACCGGGGCTTCGATCAAGAGCTTCGCGTTGCCGCTAACCCCATCAATTAACCTTCCGGCACCGGGCAGGCGTCACACCGTATACGTCCACTTTCGTGTTTGCACAGTGCTGTGTTTTTAATAAACAGTTGCAGCCAGCTGGTATCTTCGACTGATTTCAGCTCCATGGGTAAACCACTTCACCTACATATCAGCGTGCCTTCTCCCGAAGTTACGGCACCATTTTGCCTAGTTCCTTCACCCGAGTTCTCTCAAGCGCCTTGGTATTCTCTACCTGACCACCTGTGTCGGTTTGGGGTACGATTTGATGTTACCTGATGCTTAGAGGCTTTTCCTGGAAGCAGGGCATTTGTTACTTCAGCACCGTAGTGCCTCGTCATCACACCTCAGCGTTAAAAGAAGTCCGGATTTACCTAAACTTCCCGCCTACATGCTTAAACCGGGACAACCGTCGCCCGGCTAACATAGCCTTCTCCGTCCCCCCTTCGCAGTAACACCAAGTACAGGAATATTAACCTGTTTCCCATCGACTACGCCTTTCGGCCTCGCCTTAGGGGTCGACTCACCCTGCCCCGATTAACGTTGGACAGGAACCCTTGGTCTTCCGGCGTGCGGGTTTTTCACCCGCATTATCGTTACTTATGTCAGCATTCGCACTTCTGATACCTCCAGCATCCCTCACGAGACACCTTCGCAGGCTTACAGAACGCTCCCCTACCCAACAACACATAGTGTCGCTGCCGCAGCTTCGGTGCACAGTTTAGCCCCGTTACATCTTCCGCGCAGGCCGACTCGACCAGTGAGCTATTACGCTTTCTTTAAATGATGGCTGCTTCTAAGCCAACATCCTGGCTGTCTGAGCCTTCCCACATCGTTTCCCACTTAACTGTGACTTTGGGACCTTAGCTGGCGGTCTGGGTTGTTTCCCTCTTCACGACGGACGTTAGCACCCGCCGTGTGTCTCCCGTGATAACATTCTTCGGTATTCGTAGTTTGCATCGGGTTGGTAAGTCGGGATGACCCCCTAGCCGAAACAGTGCTCTACCCCCGAAGATGAGTTCACGAGGCGCTACCTAAATAGCTTTCGGGGAGAACCAGCTATCTCCCGGTTTGATTGGCCTTTCACCCCCAGCCACAAGTCATCCGCTAATTTTTCAACATTAGTCGGTTCGGTCCTCCAGTTAGTGTTACCCAACCTTCAACCTGCCCATGGCTAGATCACCGGGTTTCGGGTCTATACCCTGCAACTTAACGCCCAGTTAAGACTCGGTTTCCCTGCGGCTCCCCTATTCGGTTAACCTTGCTACAGAATATAAGTCGCTGACCCATTATACAAAAGGTACGCAGTCACACCCCGAAGGATGCTCCCACTGCTTGTACGTACACGGTTTCAGGTTCTTTTTCACTCCCCTCGCCGGGGTTCTTTTCGCCTTTCCCTCACGGTACTGGTTCACTATCGGTCAGTCAGGAGTATTTAGCCTTGGAGGATGGTCCCCCCATATTCAGACAGGATACCACGTGTCCCGCCCTACTCATCGAGCTCACAACACATGCAATTTTGTGTACGGGGCTATCACCCTGTATCGCCGGCCTTTCCATACCGTTCCACTATCACACATGCTGATTCAGGCTCTGGGCTGCTCCCCGTTCGCTCGCCGCTACTGGGGGAATCTCGGTTGATTTCTTTTCCTCGGGGTACTTAGATGTTTCAGTTCCCCCGGTTCGCTTCATTACGCTATGTATTCACGTAATGATAGTGTGTCGAAACACACTGGGTTTCCCCATTCGGAAATCGTCGGTTATAACGGTTCATATCACCTTACCGACGCTTATCGCAGATTAGCACGTCCTTCATCGCCTCTGACTGCCAGGGCATCCACCGTGTACGCTTAGTCGCTTAACCTCACAACCCGAAGATGTTTCTTTCGATTCATCATCGTGCTGCAAAAATTTGAGAGACTCAAACACACCTCAGTCTGTTCTTATTACGGAGAACAGAGTTCAGTGTGCTGTTTCAATTTTCAGCTTGATCCAGATTTTTAAAGAGCAAAACTTCGCAGTGAACCTTTTCAGGTACACTCTGAAGTTTTCTTGGGTTTGTTGCAGTAAAGGATGGTGGAGCTATGCGGGATCGAACCGCAGACCTCCTGCGTGCAAGGCAGGCGCTCTCCCAGCTGAGCTATAACCCCATCGCAAAATGCTAATCTCTGTACCGACAATTCTTGCGAATTTGGTAGGCCTGAGTGGACTTGAACCACCGACCTCACCCTTATCAGGGGTGCGCTCTAACCACCTGAGCTACAAGCCTGCAGAGATTTTTACTGCTAATTTTCATCAGACAATCTGTGTGAGCACTTCAAAGAACGCTTCTTTAAGGTAAGGAGGTGATCCAACCGCAGGTTCCCCTACGGTTACCTTGTTACGACTTCACCCCAGTCATGAATCACAAAGTGGTAAGCGCCCTCCCGAAGGTTAAGCTACCTACTTCTTTTGCAACCCACTCCCATGGTGTGACGGGCGGTGTGTACAAGGCCCGGGAACGTATTCACCGTAGCATTCTGATCTACGATTACTAGCGATTCCGACTTCATGGAGTCGAGTTGCAGACTCCAATCCGGACTACGACATACTTTATGAGGTCCGCTTGCTCTCGCGAGGTCGCTTCTCTTTGTATATGCCATTGTAGCACGTGTGTAGCCCTACTCGTAAGGGCCATGATGACTTGACGTCATCCCCACCTTCCTCCAGTTTATCACTGGCAGTCTCCTTTGAGTTCCCGGCCGAACCGCTGGCAACAAAGGATAAGGGTTGCGCTCGTTGCGGGACTTAACCCAACATTTCACAACACGAGCTGACGACAGCCATGCAGCACCTGTCTCAGAGTTCCCGAAGGCACCAAAGCATCTCTGCTAAGTTCTCTGGATGTCAAGAGTAGGTAAGGTTCTTCGCGTTGCATCGAATTAAACCACATGCTCCACCGCTTGTGCGGGCCCCCGTCAATTCATTTGAGTTTTAACCTTGCGGCCGTACTCCCCAGGCGGTCTATTTAACGCGTTAGCTCCGAAAGCCACTCCTCAAGGGAACAACCTTCAAATAGACATCGTTTACGGCGTGGACTACCAGGGTATCTAATCCTGTTTGCTCCCCACGCTTTCGCACCTGAGCGTCAGTCTTTGTCCAGGGGGCCGCCTTCGCCACCGGTATTCCTCCAGATCTCTACGCATTTCACCGCTACACCTGGAATTCTACCCCCCTCTACAAGACTCTAGCCTGCCAGTTTCGAATGCAGTTCCCAGGTTGAGCCCGGGGATTTCACATCCGACTTGACAGACCGCCTGCGTGCGCTTTACGCCCAGTAATTCCGATTAACGCTTGCACCCTCCGTATTACCGCGGCTGCTGGCACGGAGTTAGCCGGTGCTTCTTCTGCGAGTAACGTCAATCACTAAGGTTATTAACCTTAATGCCTTCCTCCTCGCTGAAAGTACTTTACAACCCGAAGGCCTTCTTCATACACGCGGCATGGCTGCATCAGGCTTGCGCCCATTGTGCAATATTCCCCACTGCTGCCTCCCGTAGGAGTCTGGACCGTGTCTCAGTTCCAGTGTGGCTGGTCATCCTCTCAGACCAGCTAGGGATCGTCGCCTTGGTGAGCCATTACCTCACCAACTAGCTAATCCCATCTGGGCACATCCGATGGTGTGAGGCCCGAAGGTCCCCCACTTTGGTCTTGCGACGTTATGCGGTATTAGCTACCGTTTCCAGTAGTTATCCCCCTCCATCGGGCAGTTTCCCAGACATTACTCACCCGTCCGCCACTCGTCACCCAAGAGCAAGCTCTCTGTGCTACCGTTCGACTTGCATGTGTTAGGCCTGCCGCCAGCGTTCAATCTGAGCCATGATCAAACTCTTCAATTTAAGTTTGATGCTCGTGAATTAAACTTCGTAATGAATTACGTGTTCACTCAGAGACTTGGTATTCATTTATCGTCTTGCGACGTTAAGAATCCGTATCTTCGAGTGCCCACACAGATTGTCTGATAAATTGTTAAAGAGCAGTGCAACACGGCTTTCGCTCACTGTTGCGAGGTGGCGTATATTACGCTTTCCTCTTTCAGAGTCAAGCGTTTAATTTCGCTTTTCTCTGTTGAGATTCTCAGGAGAATCTCGCTGACCCGGCGGCTTGTTTGCCGTTGTTCCGTCTCAGTGGGGCCGCATTATAGGGAGTTAATTCGGGCTGACAAGAGGAAAAATGCATTTTTCTTTCAACCGCTCACCTTTTCGCCTTTTTGCCGCTTATTTCTGCTTCTTGATAGCTGCAGGCAGGTCTGCAAGGCTATTAATCACCCAATCCGCGGCTTTTTCCGCTTCTTCGGTGACAGGTTTCCCCGTACGCACCAGCACTTTAGTACCCACGTTCGCCGCAGTAGCTGCCTGCATGTCTTCTACTTTGTCACCGACCATATAAGAAGAAGCCATATCAATGTGCAGAAACTCCTGCGCGGATTTAAACATCCCTGGATGCGGTTTACGGCAATCACACACCTGGCGGTACTCTTCTACTGTTCCCTGCGGGTGATGCGGGCAATAGTAGATGCCGTCCAGATCGACACCACGGTCTGCAAGAGACCAGTCCATCCATTCCGTCAGCGTTTCAAACTGCGCTTCGGTAAACTTCCCGCGAGCGATACCGGACTGGTTAGTGACCAGCACCAGCGCATAGCCCATCTCTTTTAATTCGCGCATGGCGTCGATAACGCCATCAATAAACTCAAATTCATCGATTTCATGAACGTAGCCATGATCGACATTAATCGTGCCGTCACGATCGAGAAAAATAGCGGGTACAGACTTTGCCACCGTGTTGCTCCTGAATAAGGCATGTATTCTTAGTATCGCATGTTTCGACAGGCAAGAAAGCGTCGATCGCATAAATCAGATTGATTTAGCCGTCTAGATGCCTTAACATCCGTTTTGTTGACGGTCATCGCCCGTCTCTGGCAGAAGAAAATGCCACGGATAACTCCTAACCGATAATAAATAATCTAATGATTAAACTTTCGAATATCACCAAGGTGTTCCAGCAGGGCCACCGCACCATTCAGGCGCTGAACAACGTTAGCCTGCACGTGCCTGCGGGACAAATTTATGGCGTCATTGGCGCATCCGGTGCAGGTAAAAGTACGCTGATTCGCTGCGTCAACCTGCTTGAACGCCCGACGGAAGGCAGCGTTCAGGTTGGCGGCCAGGAACTTACCGCACTGTCCGAAGCGGCGCTGACCAAAGCGCGTCGCCAGATTGGCATGATCTTCCAGCACTTTAACCTGCTCTCTTCACGCACGGTGTTTGGCAACGTTGCGCTGCCGCTGGAACTCGATAACACGCCTAAAGATGAAGTAAAACGTCGCGTCACTGAGCTGCTGGACCTCGTCGGTCTGGGCGACAAGCATGATAGCTACCCGGCTAACCTGTCCGGTGGGCAAAAACAGCGCGTGGCGATTGCCCGTGCGCTGGCCAGCAACCCGAAGGTTCTGCTGTGTGATGAAGCCACCAGCGCGCTGGATCCGGCAACCACTCGCTCCATCCTGGAGCTGCTGAAAGACATTAACCGTCGCCTGGGCCTGACGATTCTGCTCATCACCCACGAAATGGATGTGGTAAAGCGCATCTGCGACTGTGTAGCGGTTATCAGCAACGGCGAGCTTATTGAGCAGGATACGGTGAGCGAAGTCTTCTCTCATCCGAAGACCCCGCTGGCACAGCAGTTTATTCAGTCCACGCTGCATCTGGATATTCCAGAAGATTACCAGGCGCGTCTGAAAGAAGCACAGACTGCCGATAGCGTACCGATGCTGCGCATGGAGTTTACCGGCCATTCGGTTGATGCTCCGCTGCTGTCGGAAACCGCACGTCGCTTTAACGTGAACAACAACATTATTAGCGCGCAGATGGATTACGCGGGCGGCGTGAAGTTCGGCATTATGCTGACGGAAATGCACGGCACGCCTGAAGATACGCAAGCAGCCATCGCCTGGCTGCAGCAACACCATGTAAAAGTAGAGGTACTGGGTTATGTCTGAGGCCATGATGTGGTTACTGGCGCGCGGCGTCTGGGAAACGCTGGCGATGACATTCGTGTCGGGCTTTTTCGGCTTCGTGATTGGTCTGCCGGTCGGTGTGCTTTTATATACCACGCGTCCGGGGCAAATCATTGAGAACGGCAAGCTCTACCGCATTCTCTCTGCGCTGGTGAATATCTTCCGTTCCATCCCGTTCATTATCCTGCTGGTATGGATGATTCCATTTACCCGCATTATTGTCGGTACCTCTATCGGCCTGCAGGCCGCGATCGTTCCGCTGACGGTCGGTGCAGCACCGTTTATTGCACGTATGGTAGAAAACGCCCTGCTGGAAATCCCGACCGGGCTGATTGAAGCTTCCCGCGCAATGGGCGCCACGCCGATGCAGATCGTGCGTAAAGTCCTGCTGCCAGAAGCGCTGCCAGGCCTGGTCAACGCGGCAACCATCACGCTGATTACGCTGGTTGGCTACTCCGCGATGGGCGGTGCTGTCGGTGCCGGCGGTCTGGGCCAGATTGGCTATCAGTATGGCTACATTGGATATAATGCTGTAGTGATGAATACAGTACTGGTATTGCTGGTCGTTCTGGTTTATTTAATTCAAGTATCTGGCGATCGTATCGTTCGGGCAGTCACTCATAAATAGCGTTACACACAACACAACTCAAAAGTTTAAGGATATAAGCATGGCGTTCAATTTTAAAACCTTTGCGGCAGTTGGAGCCCTGATTGGTTCTCTGGCACTTGTTGGTTGCGGCCAGGACGAGAAAGATCCAAACCACATTAAAGTCGGCGTGATCGTCGGTGCAGAACAGCAGGTTGCTGAAGTTGCGCAGAAAGTCGCGAAAGAAAAATATGGCCTGGACGTTGAACTGGTTACCTTCAACGATTACGTTCTGCCAAACGAAGCACTGAGCAAAGGCGACATCGACGCCAACGCCTTCCAGCACAAACCATACCTGGATCAGCAGATCAAAGATCGTGGCTACAAATTGGTTTCCGTTGGTAATACCTTCGTTTACCCAATTGCAGGCTACTCCAAGAAAATCAAATCGCTGGACGAACTGCAGTCGGGCTCCCAGATTGCAGTGCCAAACGACCCGACTAACCTCGGCCGCTCCCTGCTGCTGCTGCAGCAAGTGGGCCTGATCAAACTGAAAGATGACGTGGGTCTGCTGCCAACCGCACTGGACATCACCGAGAACCCGAAAAACCTGAAGATTGTTGAGCTGGAAGCACCACAGCTGCCACGTTCCCTGGACGATGCGCAAATTGCTCTGGCCGTTATCAACACCACTTACGCCAGCCAGATCAACCTGACCCCGGCGAAAGACGGTATCTTCGTTGAAGGTAAAGACTCTCCGTACGTGAACCTGATCGTGACCCGCGAAGATAACAAAGACGCTGAAAACGTGAAGAAATTCGTTCAGGCTTACCAGTCTGACGAAGTGTACGAAGCAGCGAACAAAATCTTTAACGGCGGCGCTGTTAAAGGCTGGTAATCGCATTACCGCTAAGCAGTATCTTTCAAGACGGGCGCATGCCCGTCTTGTCATTTATGCAAGCACCTGATTCAATAGCCCCTCTGGTCTACCCTTTATAGAGGAATTACTATGCGTGCTTTACCGGTCTGTTTATTAGCGCTCCTGTTAGGTGGCTGTTCCATGCTAAACAGATCTCCTGTTGAACCTATTCAAAGCACTGCGACCCCCGCAAAAACGGAGACCGCGAAACCTAAAGCGCCCCGCGCTACGCCGGTGAGAATTATCACCAACGCTGAAGATCTGGTCGGTAAACCATTCCGCGATCTGGGCGAAGTCTCCGGTGATTCATGCCAGGCCACTAATCAGGATTCACCACCGAATATTCCAACTGCACGCAAACGCATGCAGATTAACGCCTCTAAAATGAAAGCCAATGCGGTGCTGCTGCACAGCTGCGAAGTCACCAGCGGTGCGCCTGGCTGCTACCGTCAGGCAGTATGCGTCGGTTCAGCCCTTAACGTCAGCGCACAATGAGCCCATTCGTTTTTGAACAAATAGGCGTTATCCGTTCTCCTTATAAAGAGAAGTTTGCCGTACCTCGCCAGCCGGGGCTGGTCAAAAGCTGCAGCGGTGAGCTGCACCTGCTGCCCCCCTACAACCAGGCCGATGCCGTACGCGGCCTGGAAGCGTTCAGCCATCTGTGGGTGCTGTTCGTTTTCCATCAGACGATGGAAGGCGGCTGGCGCCCCACGGTACGACCGCCTCGCCTCGGCGGAAATGCACGGATGGGTGTATTCGCCACCCGCTCAACCTTCCGTCCGAACCCTATCGGAATGTCGCTGGTTGAGCTGCGCAGCGTTCGCTGCCAGAAAGAACACGTGATTCTTGAACTCGGCGGGCTCGATTTAGTGGACGGTACACCGGTAGTCGATATTAAACCCTACCTGCCGTTCGCCGAGTCGCTTCCTGACGCGCGCGCCAGCTACGCTCAGGATGCGCCGCAGGCCGATGTTGAGGTCACTTTCAGCGATGAGATTGCCCAGCAGCTTATCGGTCTGGAAAAACGCTATCCGCATTTACGTCGTTTTATTGCCGAAGTGCTGGCCCAGGACCCGCGTCCGGCCTATCGTAAGAACGAGGAAGAGGGAAAAACCTACGCCGTCTGGCTGCTGGACTTTAACGTCCGCTGGCGCGTAACACCGTCAGGATTTGAGGTCTTTGCCCTGGAAGCCCGGTAATTTCGCCGCGCTCTCTTTTGACATCCCTTTCTCGCTGGTAAACTAAATCACTTTTGTTTTTGTGCCAGGCTCGACTTGAGCCTGTTCGATCGTTCAACTGGAACCGTAACAACATGCGTACTAGCCAATACCTGCTCTCCACTCTGAAGGAGACACCTGCCGACGCCGAGGTTATCAGCCACCAGCTGATGCTGCGCGCCGGGATGATCCGCAAGCTGGCCTCCGGGTTATACACCTGGCTGCCGACCGGCGTGCGCGTCCTGAAAAAAGTCGAAAACATCGTGCGTGAAGAGATGAACAACGCCGGTGCGATCGAGGTGTTAATGCCGGTAGTTCAGCCTTCTGAACTGTGGGAAGAGAGCGGCCGTTGGGAACAGTACGGCCCGGAACTTCTGCGTATTGCAGACCGTGGCGATCGTTCATTCGTACTGGGTCCAACCCACGAAGAAGTTATCACCGACCTGATTCGTAACGAGCTGAGCTCTTACAAACAGCTGCCGCTGAACTTCTATCAGATCCAGACCAAATTCCGTGACGAAGTGCGTCCACGCTTTGGCGTGATGCGTTCCCGCGAGTTCCTGATGAAAGATGCTTACTCTTTCCATACCTCTCAGGAATCCCTGCAGGAAACCTACGACGCGATGTATGCGGCCTACAGCAAGATCTTCAGCCGTATGGGTCTGGATTTCCGTGCAGTACAGGCTGATACCGGTTCTATTGGCGGCAGCGCTTCCCACGAATTCCAGGTACTGGCGCAGAGCGGCGAAGACGATGTGATCTTCTCTGACTCTTCCGACTTCGCGGCAAACATCGAGTTTGCTGAAGCCGTGGCACCGAAAGAACCTCGCGCAGCGGCTACCCAGGAAATGACCCTGGTCGATACGCCAAACGCGAAAACCATCGCTGAGCTGGTTGAGCAGTTCAATCTGCCAATCGAGAAGACCGTGAAAACGCTGCTGGTGAAAGCAGTTGAAGGCAGCAAGTCTCCGCTGGTTGCCCTGCTGGTTCGCGGCGATCACGAACTGAACGAAGTGAAAGCGGAAAAACTGCCACAGGTAGCCAGCCCGCTGACCTTCGCCACAGAAGAAGAGATTCGTGCACTGGTGAAAGCCGGTCCAGGCTCTCTCGGCCCAATCAACATGCCGATTCCGGTCATTATCGACCGTACCGTTGCCGTGATGAGCGATTTCGCGGCTGGCGCTAACATCGACGGTAAACACTACTTCGGTATCAACTGGGATCGCGACGTTGCGACGCCAGAAGTCGCTGACATTCGTAACGTCGTTGCCGGTGACCCAAGCCCAGACGGTAAAGGTACGCTGCTGATTAAACGCGGTATCGAAGTGGGCCACATCTTCCAGTTGGGTACCAAGTACTCCGAAGCGATGAAAGCCTCCGTACAGGGCGAAGACGGCCGTAACCAGACCCTGACCATGGGCTGCTACGGTATCGGTGTGACTCGTGTGGTTGCCGCTGCTATTGAGCAGAACTTTGACGACCGCGGTATCGTATGGCCAGACGCCATTGCGCCGTTCCAGGTTGCCATTCTGCCAATGAACATGCACAAGTCCTACCGCGTTCAGGAGCTGGCTGAGAAGCTGTACGCTGAGCTGCGCGCGCAGGGTATCGAAGTGCTGATGGACGACCGTAAAGAGCGTCCAGGCGTGATGTTCGCCGATATGGAGCTGATCGGTATTCCTCATACCATCGTGCTGGGCGACCGTAACCTCGACAACGACGATATCGAATACAAATACCGTCGTAACGGCGAGAAGCAGCTGATTAAAACCGGCGACATCGTGGATTATCTGGTCAGCGCTATTAAAGGTTAGTAACGCTTTCTGACCGCAAAAAAAGCCTCGCATCCCGCGAGGCTTTTTATTATCCCCATCCGCCGGAACGACTACGCATGCCGTCCTGGTTTGTCCAGAAAGCTTCCACGATCAATTTTTCCAACATGAATAGCATTCTGAATATTGCTCCCCATCAATAACCCTACATGAGTAATGGTCTCCCGCAGGAATTAACCTTATAATCTTCATCCCTTTTCATGTCTTAAGTTTAAGCTGGAGGATACATGGAGCTCAGCCGGAGGCAGTTCTTTCGAATCTGCGCGGGCGGTATGGCAGGAACCACTGTTGCATCTCTCGGATTTTTATCATCTTTTTCCGTTCACGCGGAAACCCGTCAATACAAACTCTTAAAAGCCAAAGAGACGCGTAATAACTGTACTTACTGCTCAGTTGGCTGCGGCATGCTGATGTACAGCCTTGGCGATTCAGCCAAAAACGTTAAAGAAAGCATCTATCACATTGAAGGCGATCCCGATCATCCGGTAAGCCGCGGATCGTTATGCCCGAAAGGCGCAGGCGTGCTGGATTACATTCATAGCGAAACACGCCTGCAATATCCCGAATACCGCGCGCCAGGGTCAGATAAATGGCAGCGTATCAGCTGGGATGAGGCCATTAATCGCATTGCGCGATTAATGAAAGACGATCGTGACGCTAACTTTATTGAGAAAAACGCCCAAGGCTTGACCGTCAACCGCTGGACGACGACCGGTATGCTGTGCTCCTCGGCAGCGAGTAATGAAACCGGGATTCTGGACGGTAAATTCACCCGTAGCCTCGGGATGGTAGCTATCGACTGCCAGGCACGCCTGTGCCACGGGCCAACCGTCTCAGCGCTGGCTCCGACCTTTGGGCGCGGTGCAATGACCAACAACTGGGTGGATATTAAAAACGCCAACGTGGTGCTCATTATGGGCGGTAACGCCGCAGAAGCCCATCCAGTCGGTTTTAAATGGGTCATTGAAGCGCAAACCAAAAACGATGCTACCGTGGTCGTGGTCGACCCACGCTTCAACCGCAGCGCCGCCGTCGCCGATCTGTATGCGCCTATTCGCGCCGGTTCCGACACAGCATTCCTGCTCGGAGTGATCCGCTACCTGCTGGAAAACAACCGCGTGCAGCACGAATACGTACGCCACTACACTAACGCCAGCCTGATTATCCGTGATGATTATCAGTTCAACGACGGCTTGTTCAGTGGCTATGACGACAAAAAACGTCAGTATGATAAGACAAGCTGGTTTTATCAGCTTGACGAACAAGGCCACGCCCTTCGGGATGAAACGCTAAGCCACCCACGCTGCGTGTGGAATTTGCTCAAAAACCACGTCGAACGCTATACCCCGGAGATGGTCAACCGTCTGTGTGGGACATCCGTGGCGGATTTCACGCGTATCTGTGACATTCTCGCCAGCACCAGCGTACCTGACCGTACTGCAACAATCCTGTACGCATTGGGCTGGACGCACCACTCCGCCGGAGCACAGATCATCCGCGCCGCCGCCATGCTACAGCTACTTTTAGGCAATATCGGCATGGCGGGCGGTGGCGTTAATGCTCTACGCGGCCACTCGAATATTCAGGGGTATACGGACCTTGGCCTGCTGTCGACGAATCTGCCAGGTTATATGCCATTGCCATCGGAGAAACAGCCGGACTACCAGACCTATATATCTCAAATTACCCCACCAGCGCTGGGAGTGAATGAAGTCAACTACTGGCAAAATACGCCAAAGTTCTTCGTCAGCATGATGAAAAGTTTCTGGGGTGACCATGCCACGGCGGAGAATAACTGGGGCTACGACTGGCTGCCAAAATGGGATCGTCTATACGACGTGATGACCCAGGCCGAGTTGATGCTGGAAGGTAAGATTAACGGTTACATCGTACAGGGGTTCAACCCTCTGGCGGCGTTCCCGGATAAAAATAAATCATCCCGCGCCCTCGCCAAACTCAAGTATATGGTGGTTATCGATCCGCTGGCGACCGAGTCCTCCAACTTCTGGCAGCACCACGGCGAGATGAATGATGTGAAGCCGGAAGCGATCCAGACTGAAATCTTCCGCCTACCGTCCTCATGTTTTGCTGAAGAAGATGGTTCTATCGCCAACTCAGGTCGCTGGTTACAGTGGCACTGGGCAGCGGCAGAGCCGCCGGGCGAAGCGCTGCACGACGCGAAAATTCTCGGTCGATTGTATATGCGCTTGCGTGAGCTTTATCAGCAGGAAGGTGGTGCTAATCCCGAACCGCTGCTGAATATGCGCTGGGACTATAAAGATCCGTACGATCCACACCCGGAAGAAATTGCCCGTAAAAGTAACGGCATGGCGCTGGCTGATCTTTATGACGACAAAGGGCAACTTATCGCCAAAAAAGGTCAACAGCTCAGCAGCTTTGCGCAGCTTCGCGATGACGGCTCAACCAGTAGTTTCTGTTGGGTGTACTGCGGAAGTTGGACGGAACAAGGCAACCAAATGGCCAACCGCGATAACAGCGACCCGTATGGACTGGGTTGTACACCGGGCTGGGCGTGGTCATGGCCAGCGAATCGCCGCATTCTCTACAATCGCGCCTCCGCAGACCCGTCAGGTAAACCATGGGACGCCAAACGTGCACTGATGCATTGGGATGGTAAAAAATGGGCGGGCATGGACGTGGCCGATTACAGCCAGGCCGCACCGGGCAGCAACGTCGGGCCATTTATCATGAATCAGGAAGGCGTCGCACGTCTGTTCTCGATTGACAAAATGAATGACGGGCCGTTCCCGGAACACTACGAACCGATTGAATCACCCATTGGTACCAACCCCCTTCATCCTGATGTGATCTCCAGCCCGGTGGCGCGTATCTATCATGATGATATCGCCAATATGGGCAAAGCAGATGCCTTCCCCTATGTCGCCACCACGTATTCCATTACCGAATTATTCCGCCACTGGACGAAGCACGCGTTGCTGAATGCCATCGCCCAGCCTGACCAATTCATCGAGATCGGTGAAGCGCTGGCGAGTCAAAAAGGTATTGAGGCAGGTGACACGGTCAAAGTGATGTCGAAGCGCGGTTATATCAAAGCAAAAGCGGTAGTCACCAAACGCCTGCAAACGCTGACGATAGACGGCAGAGCGGTAGATACCATCGGCATTCCTTGCCACTGGGGATTCGAAGGTGCTACCCGTAAGGGTTTCCTCGCCAACACGTTGACCCCATCGGTAGGCGATGCCAACTCGCAAACGCCGGAATATAAAGCGTTTCTGGTCAATATCGAGCGCGTGTAAGGAAGGGAATCATGTCTATGCAATCACAAGATATTATCAAACGCTCGGCAACCAACAGCATTACGCCGCCGCCTCAGGCCAGGGATTACCGTGCTGAAGTAGCAAAACTGATTGATGTCTCGACCTGTATTGGCTGTAAAGGCTGTCAGGTTGCCTGCTCAGAGTGGAACGACATTCGCGATGAAGTGGGCTACTGCAACGGTGTCTACGACAATCCGACCGATCTCAGCGCCAAGGCCTGGACGGTAATGCGCTTTAGTGAAACCACCCAGAATGACAAACTGGAGTGGCTTATCCGCAAAGATGGCTGTATGCACTGCGCCGATCCCGGCTGCCTGAAAGCTTGCCCATCTGCCGGAGCGGTTATTCAATACGCCAACGGTATTGTCGATTTCCAGTCTGAACACTGTATTGGTTGCGGCTACTGTATTGCGGGATGTCCATTCAATATCCCACGGTTGAATCCTGAGGATAACCGTGTCTACAAGTGCACGCTTTGCGTTGATAGGGTCAGCGTGGGTCAGGAACCGGCCTGTGTAAAAACCTGTCCGACCGGAGCTATTCAGTTTGGCACGAAAAAAGAGATGCTGAATGCGGCGGAGGCCCGCGTAATGCAGCTTAAAAAACGTGGTTACGCCCACGCGGGCGTATACAACCCGAAGGGGGTTGGCGGCACCCACGTCATGTACGTACTGCATCATGCAGACCAGCCGTCGCTGTACCACAACCTGCCGGACGATCCAAAAATCGCCACGCCGGTGAACCTGTGGAAAGGGATCCTCAAACCACTCTCCGCCGCCGGATTTATCGTCACCTTTGCCGGGCTTATTTACCACTACGTGGGCATTGGACCAAACAAAGAGACAGATGATGATGAAGAGGAGAATGGTCATGAGTAAAAGCAAAATGATTTTGCGCACCCGATTCATCGATCGGGCCTGTCACTGGACGGTCGTGATCAGTTTCTTCCTGGTGTCACTTTCCGGTATTGCGCTTTTCTTCCCGACGCTGCAATGGCTTACCGAAACCTTTGGTACACCTCAGATGGGACGGATTCTCCATCCGTTCTTTGGGGTGATGATCTTCGTCGTATTGATATTTATGTTTGTTCGTTTTGTACACCACAATATTCCCGATAAACAGGATCTTCCCTGGATTAAGGGTATCGTTGAGGTACTGAAGGGAAATGAGCATAAAGTCGCGGATGTCGGCAAATATAACGCCGGACAGAAAATGATGTTCTGGAGCATCATGAGCCTGATCTTCGTGTTATTAGTCACCGGCGTGATTATGTGGCGGCCTTATTTCGCGCACTATTTTCCGATTACCGTAGTACGCTGGAGCCTGCTTATCCATGCGACTGCCGCTATCGTGCTGATCCACGCCATTCTGATACATATGTATATGGCCTTCTGGGTAAAAGGATCCATCGAAGGCATGATTGCCGGCAAGGTCAGCCGACGCTGGGCGAAAAAACATCATCCGCGCTGGTATCGTGAGATTGAGGCTGCTGAGCAAGAGACGCAAAACCAAAAAATGTCATAGCCTGCCATATATACCGCACCTTTACAGGTGCGGTTTTCTTTTACTATGCCCCTCGTGCACAGCGAGCCGGAACTTTTTTAGATAGCGTTAATTTGCACAACCTTTACCCGCGACAAACTTCGCGTTTTTATCGGTCGCCAGCGTTTTCACCATCGCACCGGTATCCGGATTCGGTTCAACGGTAAAGTGCCCATCCACCACCAGCAGAATCGGCTTGCTGTCGCTGCCCTGTGCGGCGGCGTAATCACGTTCCAGCTGCGCGTTATTGGCTACCGCCACGCGCTGACCGGTAGCACAATCGGTGAAGGTGGCCGCATCGGCCATATAGAAGTACATTCCGCGCATCGCCATCGGCGTGGTTGGTAGGCTCGCTTTCACCGGTTCCAGCGTGTAGTTAAGCTTTGACTCGATCGGATTACCTTCGCGGTCAAGCATCTCCAGCTTTTCGCCCTTCGCGCGATAGTAAGACTTCTCGCCTTCGCTGTCGGTCAGCACCAGCTTATCGGCGGTGCGCGCCCAGGTACCGTAAGAACCAAACGAAGATGGCTCACGACTCACGCCCTGGTAGCGTTCGTTCATCACCCAAGTACCGTCTTTCTCAAGGAACAGCGAGGTTTCAATACCTTCGCAGTCGGCGCAAGGGATAACGCCACGCCAGCTTTGCTGCATCGGCGTTAATTCAGCCGCTTGAGTCGGTTTTAGCGTATTCACTTCCGAATGGTTGCATCCGAAAAGCCCAAACAGCATCCCCGTGGCCGCAATGGCCAATATCGCTTTTTTCACCCTCAATTCCTTATTCTTATTACATCCACGTCCGGCTTAATAGCGAACTTTACCGCGCAAGTTTTTCACTGAAGATTTTTGCGCTTTCGACGTTAGCCGCCGCTCCTTCGATGCCCGGGTTGGGCGCGTTGGTCGTCGGCTTTTTTGTTCTGCGGTCAGCGTCTGGATAACCGAAACCAGGCGAGCTATCGCCGCTTCACGGTTCATTTCCTGACTGCGGTACTCCTGCGCCTTAATAATAATCACACCATCGGCAGAAATTAAGTGGTGGCTGGCTTCGAGCAGGCGCTCTTTATAATACTCTGGCAGGCTGGAGGCCCGGATGTCAAAACGCAGGTGAATTGCCGTTGAGGTCTTATTCACGTGCTGACCGCCCGCCCCCTGCGCCCGGATGGCGGTAATCGTCAACTCCGTGTCCGGAATACTCACCTGCCGGGAGATGACAATCATGCCGGCAGTTGCCACGGCGTCAGATGAATTTCCAGATTATTCTGAGCGTCAGAAAGCCAGATCGCGCCTTCCTGAATCGTCGCCTGTAGCGTCATAGTACGTTCGGCAAAGGCGCTCAGCTTCGCCAACTGTTCGTCGTCGAGGTACCAGACCGTCAGGTTTTTAAAGCCCGCCATCTTGTTCTGGTTCTGCTGCCACCAGATTTCCGCAGCACGACTATTGTAGGTGAACAACGCCACCTCCTGAGACAAACTGCAGGCTTTTTTAATCCGACGATCGTCCGGCAGACCCAGTTCAATCCACAGATCGATGCCAAGGTGATCGTTACGTAACCACACTTCCGGCTCGTCTTCAGAAGAGAGCCCACGGGTAAACTGCAGACGTTCATTCGCGTACTTAATCCACGCCAGCAGGCGCAGCATCATACGCTCCTGGGTTTCGGAAGGATGGCGAGCCAGCGTTAACGACGCGTCCAGAAACTGGTTGCGGTCGAGATCCGCGACATTCACCACCGCTTTATAAATTGTTGCTTTCAGCGCCATGACTTCACTCCTGCGAAAAATGGGGCTCATTGTAGCGAAATCAGGGCCAAAAGGCTGTCCTGAATTGCATCCGCCGTCACTCATCCCGCTGATAATGCTTAAATGAGTATGATATAGTCACCTTGCTAAACAGAGATTATCTTCATAGGCTTATTGAAGCGCAGACAGGAGGGCACGTGGGCAACTATTGTGAGTTGATTCGTCAACGCTACGCAGAGATTGCGAGCGGTGATTTGGGGTATATCCCGGATGCGCTAGGTTGTGTACTGAAAGTGTTGAACGATGTTGCGGCGGATAATGCCATTTCCGAATCAATCAGGGAAAAAGCCGCATATGCGGCGGCAAACTTACTGGTGAGCGATTATGTCGATGAATGATACTTATCAACCCATCAATTGTGATGACTATGACAATCTTGAGCTCGCCTGCCAGCACCACCTCGTCCTGTCACTGGAGCTGAAAGACGGCGAAGTGCTGCAAGCCAAGGCTCATGATCTGTTATCGCGTAAGAACGTGGAATATCTGGTCGTCGATAGCGCGGGTGAACTGCGCGAACTGCGCCTCGACCGTATTACCAGCTTCAGCCACCCCGAAATCGGGACGGTGGTCGTTAGCGAATCATGATTCAATCACGGGCGGCGTCGCTGCCCGTTTTATCCCACCTCAGCGCTATGCCCTTACCTGCTTCACACGCCCCGTCGACCGTCACAAAGACACCGGCAGCCGCAATAAGCGTTTCACCATAAAACAACAACGGCGTGGTATCGCGCAGCCAGGGCGGCACGCCCAGTTCCTGCCAGATTTTCTTTAGCTTACGGCCGCCGTGGCGCCCGACAATATGCAGCATCCCAGGCGCTTTAAACCGCACGGAAACCGGTTCATCTGCCTGCGGTGGGCGAATATCGCCTCCGGCGATGCAGTGCAGCTCACCGAGTTCCCCCGGCAGCGCCAGCGGCATTGTTCGGTCAGCCCATTCCAGAACCGATTCCGTTTGCCCCTCAAGCGCCTTCACCCACCACAGCTGCTGCTGATAGCGGCGAATCTCGAAGTTGCCCAGACGCAGGCAAGGCGTCGCGTCTTCCCGCGCCAGCGCTACCTCCTGCCATACCCGCGCGAGCATCTCACGCGAAGGCATCGGCGCACCGTGCCACGCCAGCCAGCGGCGCAAAATCGCCGCCCGTTTTGGCGCGCTCATTGCCATCATCGGTTCGATGGTCAACGTCCCGGCATCCGTACGCAGCCGAGCAAGCTCATCCGCCAGAAGTTCATCCAGCAACTGTTCCTGTTCACCGCAGAGCGCCGCGCTTCTGGCCGCCGCTTCGCCAAAGTGGGGCCAGCGGCCATTGAGTAACGGCAGGACGCGTAGACGCAGGAAATTGCGGTCGTAGGCGTCGTCCTGATTGCTCTCATCCTCAATCCACGTCAGCGCATGCGTCTGTGCCCACTGCAGCAACGCCGCACGCGTTTCCTGTAGCAACGGGCGAATGAGCTGCGTATCGCCAAACGCCATATGCGTTGGCATCGCCGAAAGTCCGGCGGGCCCGCTGCCGCGTTTAAGCGCTAACAGCAGGGTTTCACTTTGATCGTCCAGATGCTGTGCAGTGACCAACACTTCGCCCGGCATAAGCACCTCGCGAAACGCCTGATAGCGCGCGGTTCTGGCTTCCGCTTCCAGCCCAATGCCACTCTGCGCCAGTGTCACCCGCTCCACCACCAGCGGCACCTGCCATTGCGCGCAGACCTGCTGACAGTGTTTTACCCAGCTATCGGCGTTCTGGCTAATACCGTGGTGAATATGGATCGCGCGCAGCGATACCGTTGGCTCCTGCCGTCGCCAGCAGACCAATTGGTGCAACAGCACCGTTGAGTCGAGGCCACCGCTGAACGCCACCAGAAACTGGCGGTGCGGTGAGAGTCGTTGCGCGATCGAAGATGATGTCATAGCGATATCGTAATGGGAGATATAGCCCGGCACGTTACCGGGCCGGGCGCTCAGTGGCAAGCCTTACTGCTGGTAGAACTCCAGCGGCAGACCGTCTGGATCATTGAAAAAGGTAAAACGCTTATCGGTAAACGGGTCGATACGGATCTCTTCACAAGCCACGCCGTGCGCCTCAAGGTGCGCCACCGCCGCATCAATGTCATCGACGCTAAACGCCAGATGACGCAGACCGCAGGCTTCCGGACGGCTTGGACGCGCTGGCGGAAACGGGAAGGAGAACAGCTCAATCACATACTGCCCGTTTAGCGCCAGGTCGCCTTTCCATGAATCACGCGCTTCCCGATACGCTTCGCTTTGCAGCGTAAAGCCCAGAATGTCGCAGTAGAAGGACTTACTCTTAGCGTAATCGGCCGCAATAATGGCAATGTGATGAATCTGCTTTAATCCCAACATCGTTTGTCTCCGTTAACCGTTTATCAGCACGTTACTCGCGCTGGACGTTATCACGCAACCCCTCAATGGTTTTTTAGGACTCTCACACGGTAGACGCCATTTTCATCGCGTTTTGCACCGTGAATATCGGTCTCAAAGCCAGGATAATGTCGCCCAACGGAGCAGAGCATCAGCAGGAAATCGAGTACCGAACGGCTCTCTTCGGTGATCATCTCACCCGGCATCAATAGCGGTACGCCCGGCGGATACGGCAGGATCATATTGGCCGAGACGCGCCCCACCAGATCTTCCAGCGCTACCGTTTCCACCTCGCCTTTGATCTGTTTCTGCCACGCCCGATGCGGGGTGAGCTTCATCTCCGGCAGCACGTCAAAGGCACGCAGCATCAAACGCGGGAGATCGTGCTGGCGAATCAGGCGGTGGATCCCCTGCGCCAGATCCTGAATACGCATATTGCGATAGAAGTCCGGGTCTTCGGCGTAGAGATCCGGCAGCATATTTTTGACCCGCAGGTTAAGATCGTAGGCGCGCTTAAACTCGGTGAGCCCACGCAGCAGCCCCATCGCGCGAGTTTTATCGATCCCAATGCTAAATAAGAACAGCAGGTTGTACGGCCCGGTTTTTTCCACCACTACGCCGTGCTCATCGAGGTATTTCGCCACCAGCGCGGCGGGGATCCCTTCGTCGCTCATATTGCCTTGTTCATCCATCCCTGGCGTCAGGATCGTCACCTTCACCGGGTCGAGGAACATATGATCGGCGTCAGCATCGCTAAAGCCGTGCCATTCTTCACCAGGTGACACCGGCCAGCATTCTGCTTCGTCGATGGCTTCCGGCTGCCAGATATCAAAGAACCAGCTGTCCGACTCTTCGCGCAGGCGCTGAACCTCTTTACGAAAATGCAGCGCGCGTTCCACCGATCGGTTGATCAGTCGTTTACCGGGGTTACCGCGCAGCATGGCCGCCGCCGTCTCTATCGAGGCAACGATCGGATAGCTTGGCGAAGTGGAAGTGTGCATCATAAAGGC
This sequence comes from Kluyvera sichuanensis, assembly GCF_040930405.1. Lineage (NCBI taxonomy): Bacteria > Pseudomonadati > Pseudomonadota > Gammaproteobacteria > Enterobacterales > Enterobacteriaceae > Kluyvera > Kluyvera sichuanensis. Next base: position 4,675,185 of record NZ_CP162271.1, on the reverse strand, counting down.
TTCGTTGAAGGTGTCTTCGTCGTAGTCACCCTTAATGTGGATTAAAGAGGCCTGTGACAGCGCCGCCAGCATCTTGTGCGTGGACTGGGTTTCGAAGAAAACCTTGCCCGGCACCCGCTCGCCGCTCATGCCGCTTTTGCCCTGATAGATCGGGTGGAAATGGGTATAGGGCACCCAGGCCGAGTCGAAGTGAATCGACGGTACATCCAGCGTCTGTTTAATCCAGTTGGTGTTATACAGCAGGCCGTCGTAGGTGGAGTTGGTGATCACCGCGTGCACCGGCCACTCGGCGCCATCGGTGCTGTTCACCTTCTGCTGCAGGCTGTCGCGGGTAAACTCGCGCTTCGGAATGCCGCCAAGGATCCCCAGCGCATTGCGCGTCGGCTTCAGCCATAGCGGCACAACGTCGTTCATCATCAGCAGATGCGCCAGCGACTTGTGGCAGTTACGGTCAATCAGCAGCGTACTACCGCTCGGCGCGGCGTACATGCCGACAATTTTGTTCGAGGTTGAGGTACCGTTGGTCACCATATAGCTCTGCTCGGCGCCAAAGGTGCGGGCGATATACTCTTCGGCTTCAAGGTGCGGCCCGGTATGATCCAGCAGTGAGCCCAGTTCGGTGACAGAAATCGACACGTCAGCCTTCAGGGTATTGGCACCGAAGAAATCATAGAACAGGCAGCCCACCGGGCTTTTCTGGTAGGCCGTCCCGCCCATATGCCCCGGCGTACAGAAAGTGTACTTACCTTCTGTAACATAGGTAAACAGCGCTTTGGTGAACGGCGGCGTGATGTTATCGAGGTATTCGTCGGTGTACTGCCGAATGCGCGTGGCGATATCGTCGGCCTGACCCAGCGCATACTCAAAGAACCACAGCGCCATGCGCATGTCGTGTGCGCTAACGTCCATCGTCGAGTGGTTATTGATAAAAGCGTAGAGCGGTAGATATTCATTAAGCTGATTGATCTCGCCGCAGAGATCAACGCTGTATTCGTCCCAGTCAAAAATCACCCCACAGATACGCGGGTTGTGCTCAATAAACTTCAGCAGGTCGGCACTGTTCTGTGGCCAGATAATTTTGAAGCCTTGCGCCAGCAGCGCACCTTCCAGCTCCTTAATCGGTTCGTCTTTGTAGTAAACGCCGTGCGGGCCCATAATGGCGATAATATTCATGCGTTCCTCCTGGAAATCCTTTACCCATCATAGCGCAGGTAGAACGCAGACAATAAAAAAGGGCCACAAACTGTGGCCCTTTTCAGCAAGGTCTTAACGAAATCGTTAGGCGTAGCCGTAGCTCATCAGGCGCTGATAGCGACGGTTCAGCAGATCTTCTTTGCTCAGCACGTCGAGATCCGCAAGGTCAGCCAGCAGCTGTGCCTTCAGGGATGCCGCCATTACCTCTGGGTTACGGTGTGCGCCGCCCAGCGGTTCTGGAACGATAGAGTCGATAAGCTTCAGCTCTTTCAGACGCGGCGCAACGATGCCCATAGCTTCTGCTGCCAGCGGTGCTTTGTCGGCGCTCTTCCACAGAATGGACGCACAGCCTTCCGGAGAGATAACGGAATAGGTGCTGTACTGCAGCATATTCACTTTATCGCCCACACCGATAGCCAGCGCGCCGCCGGAGCCGCCTTCGCCGATAACGGTACAGATAACCGGTACGCTCAGACGAGACATTTCACGCAGGTTGCGTGCGATAGCTTCGGACTGACCGCGCTCTTCTGCGCCCACGCCAGGGTAAGCACCCGGGGTGTCGATGAAGGTAATGATAGGCATGTTGAAGCGCTCTGCCATCTCCATCAGACGCAGGGCTTTACGGTAGCCTTCAGGTGCCGGCATACCGAAGTTACGGCGAATCTTCTCTTTGGTTTCGCGACCTTTCTGATGACCAATAATCATCACCGGACGACCGTCCAGACGTGCGATACCGCCAACGATAGCTTTATCGTCAGCATAGGCGCGATCGCCCGCCAGTTCGTCAAATTCATCAAACGCCAGGCGGACATAATCCAGGGTGTACGGGCGCTGCGGATGGCGCGCCAGTTGGGCTACCTGCCATGCGCCGAGATCGGCAAAGATTTTGCGCGTCAGCTCTACGCTTTTTTCACGCAGACGATGCACTTCTTCGTCGATATTAATATCCAGTTTCTCATCCTGACGGCTAACCGCAGTCAGAGAATCGATTTTCGCTTCCAGCTCTGCAATCGGCTGTTCAAAATCAAGGAAATTCAGACTCATAGTATTCCTGTATTAGTCAAACTCCAGTTCCACCTGCTCCGAACCGATGAGGCCACGCAGATCGTTGAGTAAACGATCGCTCGGAGAGACACGCCAGGTTGCACCGAAACGCAACCGCGCACGTGCATCCGCCCTCTGATAGTAGAGATGTACTGGAATGGTTCCCGAACGATGGGGTTCCAGAGACTGACGGAGTCGGTTTAAAAGCTGGTCATCAATTTGCCTGTCCGTCAGCGAGATAGCAAGCCCGCGAGCGTATTTTTCCCGGGCTTCGTCAATGTCCATCACTTCGCGGGCCATCATTTTAAGGCCGCCGCTGAAGTCATCAAAGCTGACCTGTCCGCTGACGATAAGTATGCGGTCGTTTTCCAGCAGATGCTGGTATTTTTCCAGGGCTTCGGTGAATAACATCACTTCTAGCCGTCCGGATCGGTCATCCAGGGTGCAGATACCGATACGATTGCCTCTCTTGGTGACCATAACCCTTGAAGCAATCACGAGCCCCGCAGCCGTGGTCACTTTACCACGTTCTGTCGGATGCATGTCTTTCAGGCGATAGCCGCCGACATAGCGCTCAATTTCTTTGAGATACTGGTTAATCGGATGACCCGTTAAGTATAAGCCTAACGTTTCCCGCTCACCTTCCAGTACCGTGTGTTCAGGCCAAGGTTGGCAGTTCGCATAGGACTGCTCAATTTGCTCTGGCTCTTCGGCCAACACGCCGAACATATCCGCCTGACCAATGGCTTCCGCTTTCGCGTGCTGGTCAGCTGCTTTTAACGCATCGCCCAGCGAATTCATCAGCGCGGCGCGGTGTGGGCCAAGGCGGTCGAACGCCCCGGACATAATCAATTTTTCCAGCACCCGGCGGTTGAGCTTTTTGGTATCGGTGCGCGCACAAAGGTCAAACAGCTCGCGGAAGTAGCCGCCGTTATTACGCGCTTCGATGATCGCTTCAATTGGGCCTTCACCCACGCCCTTAATCGCGCCGATACCATACACGATTTCCCCGTCATGATTAACGTGGAAATGATATAAACCGGAATTGATATCCGGCGGCAGGATTTTTAGCCCCATTCGCCAGCATTCATCCACCAGACCAACCACCTTCTCGGTGTTATCCATATCGGCGGTCATTACCGCTGCCATAAACTCAGCGGGATAGTGCGCTTTCAGCCACAGCGTCTGATAGGAGACTAAAGCATACGCAGCGGAGTGCGATTTGTTAAACCCGTAACCGGCGAATTTCTCTACCAGGTCGAAGATTTTCATCGCCAGTTCGCCGTCAACGCCGCGACTTTTCGCCCCTTCTTCAAAGGTGCCGCGCTGCTTGGCCATCTCTTCCGGCTTTTTCTTACCCATTGCACGACGCAGCATATCCGCGCCGCCGAGGGTATAGCCGGAAAGCTCCTGGGCAATCTGCATGACCTGTTCCTGATACAGGATGATGCCATACGTGGGTTCCAGCACCGGCTTCAGGCATTCATGCTGCCACTGCACGTCCGGGTAAGAGATCTCTTCACGCCCGTGTTTACGGTCGATAAAGTTATCTACCATCCCCGACTGCAGCGGACCCGGGCGGAACAGGGCCACCAGTGCGATCATATCTTCGAAGCAGTCAGGCTGCAGACGTTTAATCAGGTCTTTCATGCCGCGGGATTCAAGCTGGAAGACCGCGGTGGTCTCCGAGCGCTGCAGCATATCAAAGCTTTTCTTATCGTCGAGCGGAATAGCCGCGATATCCAGCGGCGGCTCGCCGTTACGCTCACGCCGGGCGTTGATCATCTCCAGCGCCCAGTTGATGATGGTGAGCGTACGCAGGCCGAGGAAGTCGAACTTCACCAGCCCGGCGTATTCGACGTCGTTCTTATCAAACTGGGTAACCGGGTGCAGACCCTGCTCATCGCAGTACAGCGGCGCAAAGTCGGTAATTTTGGTCGGTGCGATCACCACGCCACCGGCGTGTTTACCGGCGTTTCGGGTGACACCTTCCAGCTTACGCGCCATATCAATCAGCGCGCGAACCTCTTCATCCGCCTCGTAAATTTCCGGCAGCTGCGGTTCAGCTTCAAAAGCTTTCGCCAGCGTCATTCCCGGATCGGGCGGCACCAGCTTCGAGATACGGTCAACAAAGCCGTACGGGTGGCCCAGAACGCGGCCTACGTCGCGGATAACCGCTTTCGCCGCCATAGTACCGAAGGTGATGATCTGCGATACCGCATCACGGCCGTACATTTCCGCCACGTGTTCGATAACCTGGTCACGTTTCTCCATACAGAAGTCGACGTCGAAGTCGGGCATCGAGACACGCTCCGGGTTAAGGAAGCGTTCGAACAGCAGGTCAAACTCCAGCGGATCGAGGTCGGTAATTTTCAGCGCATAGGCCACTAAAGAACCGGCACCGGAACCACGCCCCGGCCCAACCGGCACGCCGTTATCTTTCGACCACTGGATAAATTCCATCACGATCAGGAAGTAGCCGGGGAAGCCCATCTGGTTGATAACTTTAAGTTCTATCTCCAGACGTTCATCGTACGGCGGGCGCTTCTCTTCGCGCACTTTCGGATCGGGGAACAGAAATGCCAGACGCTCTTCCAGGCCCTCGCGTGATTTGACGACGAGGAAGTCCTCAGTGGTCATATCGCCGGTCGGGAACTGCGGCAGGAAGTACTCGCCCAGACGCACCGTGACGTTACAACGTTTGGCGATTTCAACGGTGTTTTCCAGCGCTTCTGGGATGTCTGAGAACAGCTCGCACATCTCGTCTTCGCTGCGCATATACTGTTGCGCAGAGTAGTTACGCGGACGTTTCGGATCGTCGAGGGTAAAACCATCGTGGATGGCGACGCGGATTTCGTGCGCATCGAAGTCGCCCGGCTCGAGGAAGCGCACATCGTTGGTCGCCACCACCGGCAGGCCGCGCGTTTCCGCCAGCTCTACCGCCGCATGCAGGTAAGATTCTTCATCCTGGCGGCCGGTACGAATCAGCTCGAGGAAATAGCAGTTTGGGAAATGTTCTTCATAAAAATCAACGCACTGATCCACCAACGCCATATTACCGCGCAGCAGGCCGCGTCCGACGTCGCCCATACGGCCGCCAGAGAGCAAAATCAGCCCCTCTTTCAGCTCAACCAGCCAGTCACGATCGATGATCGGACCCGCCGCACCGTAGCCGCGCTGGTAGGCTTTGGAGATCAGCAGCGTCAGGTTCTGGTAGCCAGTATTATTGGCCGCCAGCACCGTTAAATGGGTAAGTTCGTCGCCGAACAGCTCGCTCTGCACGTTAAAATCCGCGCCAACGATCGGCTTGATCCCGGCACCGTGGCCCGCTCCGTAGAACTTCACCAGGCCGCACAGGTTAGTAAAATCGGTGATCGCCAGCGCAGGCATGCCAAGCGCGGCCGCCTTTTTCACCAGCGGCCCGGTTTTTGCCAGCCCATCGATCATGGAGTAGTCGCTATGCACCCGCAGGTGCACGAAACGTGGTTCAGCCATCTTTAGATTCCGGTTTACTTATTCACGACACACGAATCAGGACGCAAGTCCCAGTGCACGTTTGACGGGAGCGAAGCTGCGTCGATGATGCTCGGTAGCGCCATATTGCGCCAGCGCTTCCAGATGGAAGGCGGTTGGATAGCCCTTATGCTGGGCAAAACCGTACTGCGGGAACACTTTATCCAGCGCGGTCATTTCGGCGTCTCGCGTGACTTTAGCGAGAATAGACGCGGCGCTGATTTCCGCCACTCGGCTATCGCCTTTCACTACCGCCATAGACGGCATTGGCAGCGCCGGGCAGCGGTTGCCGTCGATCAGCACATATTCCGGCGGGATAGCGAGCCCAGCAACGGCGCGCTGCATCGCCAGCATGGTGGCATGCAGGATATTCAGTTCGTCGATTTCATGCGGCTCCGCGCGACCAAGACTCCAGCACAGCGCTTTCTCTTTGATTTCATCAAACAGCGCCAGGCGACGTTTTTCGCTCAGCTTTTTGGAGTCGTTCAGGCCAACAATCGGACGCGCAGGGTCGAGGATGACCGCTGCCGTCACCACCGCGCCAATCAGCGGGCCACGGCCCACTTCATCCACACCCGCCACTAAATGGGTGTGGGGATATTCAAATTCAATCATTGTGCAAGCTCCAGCACCGCATCTGCCGCCTGTTCATCCGCATTGCAGCGAATTTGCAGGTGCAGGTCGCGGAACGTATCGTGCATCGCGTGGCTGGTCTTACCGTTTGCCAGCAGTGGTTGCAGCGCGTCGGCTAACGCCTGCGGCTGACATTCGTCCTGCAACAGTTCTTTCACCAGTTCACGGCCGGCGAGCAGGTTTGGCAGGGAAACATAGTCTGTTTTCACCAGACGCTGAGCCAGCCAGAAGGTGAACGGCTTCATACGATAGCCGACGACCATCGGGCATTTCGCCAGCATGCACTCCAGCGCCGCCGTCCCGGAGGCCAGCAGCGCGGCATCGCTGGCGATCATCGCTTCACGCGCCATGCCGTCCAGCATATGGATGGAGAGATCCGGTGCCACTTCGGCCTTGATACGTTCAAACTGTTCGCGACGCTTTGCATTCACCAGCGGGACCACAACCTCAAGGTCAGGATACTGCTGACGCAAAAGCTGCGCGGTTTTTAAAAAGTCAGCGCTGAGCATTTCCACTTCAGCACCGCGGCTACCGGGTAACAGCGCCAGGCAGTGCACGTCGTGGGCAATGCCCAGCGTATCCCGCGCGGCATTTTTATCCGGATCGAGCGGCATGGCATCCGCCATGGTATGACCGATAAAGCGGCACGGGACGTTAAATTTGTCATAAAACGCTTTTTCAAAAGGCAGAAATGCGAGCACCAGGTCGGTGGCTCTGCCAATTTTGAAGACGCGTTTCTGTCGCCAGGCCCAGACAGACGGGCTGACGTAGTGAATGGTTTTGATTCCCTGCTTCTTAAGGTTGCCCTCAAGAGTGATATTGAAATCGGGGGCATCAATGCCGACAAAGACGTCGGGCTTGAGATCGGTAAAGCGTTTGGTCAGATCGGCGCGGATGTGCAGCAGACGACGCAGTCGCCCCAGCACTTCAACGATGCCCATCACCGCCAGCTCTTCCATTTCGTACCAGGCTTCGCAACCTTCAGCCTGCATACGTGGGCCCGCAACGCCAACAAAACGGGCGTTGGGAACTCGCGCCTTGAGGGCGCGAATCAGACCTGCACCAAGAATATCGCCGGAGGTTTCTCCGGCGACCAGGGCAATCGTTAGCGGACGCTGCTCAGTCATTAACGAATCAGGCCACGCGTAGAGCGGGCGAAGAAATCGCTAAATGGCTGAACTTCCGGATACTGCTTCGCCAGTTCGGCGATTTCCGGTTTAGCTTCGTCCAACGTTTTGCCACTGCGGTACAACGCTTTATAGGCGTTGCGGATCGCGGTGATCGCTTCTCGGCTAAAGCCGCGGCGCTTCAGGCCTTCGATGTTGACGCCAAACGGCGTCGCGTGGTTGCCCTGAGCAATAACGTACGGAGGAACGTCCTGAGCAACGCCAGAACAGCCGCCAACCATCACGTGCGCACCGATAATGCAGAACTGGTGCACGGCGGTCATGCCGCCGATGATAACGAAATCATCAAGCGATACGTGGCCTGCGAGGGTCGCGTTATTGGCCAGGATGCAGCGGTTACCTACGGTGCAATCGTGCGCCACGTGGGCGTTGATCATCAGCAGGTTATCGCTGCCCACCTTCGTCAATCCACCGCCCTGTACCGTGCCACGGTGAATGGTGACGCTTTCGCGAATGCGGTTGCGATCGCCAATTTCCACGCGAGTTGGTTCACCAGCATATTTCAGATCCTGGTTAACTTCCCCGATAGAGGCGAACTGATAGATCTCGTTATCACGCCCAATAGTGGTATGGCCGTTAACAACAACGTGAGACTTCAGTACGGTGCCTTCGCCGATAACGACGTTTGGCCCCACAATACAAAACGGGCCAATGTGGGCGTTAGCGCCGATAACGGCACCGTCTTCCACAATGGCGGTAGGATGGATAAAGGCGGTTTTATCAATCACGGATCAGGCCTCCCGGCTACGCGCACACATCATCGTCGCTTCGCAAACCACTTTACCGTCTACCAGCGCAACGCCTTTAAAGCGAGTCAGGCCACGGCGAGTTTTCTCGAAGGTGACTTCCATAATCATCTGATCGCCAGGCACAACAGGACGCTTGAAGCGCGCTTCGTCGATGCCAGCAAAGTAGTACAGCTCGCCCGGCTCCAGTTTACCAACGCTTTTAAACGCCAGAATACCTGTTGCCTGCGCCATTGCTTCCAGAATCAGCACGCCCGGTAAAATCGGTTTGCCAGGGAAGTGGCCCTGGAAAAACGGCTCATTTACGGAAACATTTTTCACTGCGCGCAGAAAACGACCTTCTTCAAAATCCAGCACGCGGTCTACCAGTAAGAACGGGTAACGGTGTGGCAGAAGTTCTAAAATCTCTTCAATGTGCAGAGTATGAGTGTCAGTTGTCAAAATACTCTTCCTGTCAAAATATACTAAGGGGCAATAATAACACGGCCTGCCGGATTACAAGAATGCCGACAGGCCGGAAAGTATCATGCGATACAGATGAAAATTAGTCTTGATTATCAAGCTTGCGTTCTACTGCTTTGAGACGCTTGCTCATTTCATCAATATTCATCACCAGTGCGGCAGTTTTGCGCCATGCCTTATTAGGCTGGAGCGGAATACCCGACGAGTAAACGCCTGGTTCGGTAATAGGACGCATGACCATGCCCATACCGGTTACTGTCACTTTGTCGCAAATTTCCATATGGCCGTTGATGACGCTGGCACCGCCAATCATGCAATAACGACCAATTTTCAGGCTACCGGCCATGATAACACCGCCTGCAACCGCGGTATTGTCGCCAATCACCACGTTGTGCGCAATCTGGCACTGGTTATCAATGATAACACCGTTGCCGATCTGCGTGTCATCAAGCGCACCGCGGTCAATCGTCGTACAGGCGCCGATCTCTACGCGATCGCCAATAATGACGCGACCAAGCTGAGGGATCTTCACCCAGTTGCCACGATCGTTGGCATAGCCGAAACCATCCGCGCCGATCACGGTGCTGGATTGGATCAGGCAATTCTCACCGATCTCGACTTCATGGTAAATGGTGACGTTAGCCCACAGACGTGAACCCGCGCCAATTTTCGTTTTTTTACCAACGAAACACCCCGCCCCAATCACAACGTTATCGCCCAGCACAACGTCAGACTCAATCACCGCATTCGCGCCGATGGAGACGTTGTTACCGAGTACCGCAGACGGGCTAATCACCGCGCTCGGGGCGATATCCTGCGCCGGTTGTGGCGTGGTATCTAAAATTTGAGCCATGCGTGCGTAAGTCAGGTAGGGATTCTTCACTACCAGCGCAGCGCCTTTGGCAAAAGGCAGTAAATCTTGCGTCAGGACAATCGCCGACGCTTCGCACGCAGACAGGTGATCACGGTACTTAGGGTTAACCAGAAACGTGATTTGACCCGCTTTAGCGGATTGCATGGACGCGACAGCGGTGATGACGATATCGCCATCACCGTGTAATTCCGCATCCAACTGCTGAGCTAAGTCAGCCAGTCGAATTGAAGGCATTACTTATTTAACCTGTTTCAGTACATCAGCGGTGATGTCTTTCACATCGCTGCTGTTGAATGCAACGGCGTTAGCATCAACAACCAGGTCAATGCTCTGGCTGGCAGCAACGGATTTCACAGCAGTCTGGATACGAGTAACCAGTTTGCCACGTTCTTCGTTGGTGCGACGCTGACGGTCCTGTTCAAAGGACTGTGCTTTCTGGGAGAAAGTCTGACGCTGGGAAGTGATGTCTTTTTCCAGCTTGGTGCGATCGGCACCTGCTTTCATAGACTGCAGACGCTGCATTTTAGACTGCAGGTCACCTTCCATGCGCTGAAGTTCGCCAGCACGGCCTTTGAATTCGTTTTCCAGGGTGCTGGAAACGCCAGTTTTCTGTGCAACTTGCTGGAACAGGCTACCCATATTAACAATTGCAATTTTGTCTGCTGCTTGAGCAGATGCAGCCATTGCTAAACCCAGACCTGCAGCGACTAACCACTTTTTCACAATAATACTCCTTACCATCCCATATGTACCCGAGGGTACTGTTCTTTTGGTGGCCGAAGCCACCTTGACGCTATCGCCTAATGCCAGCAAAACTACACTGAACTTGCATTCCTTTGCAAAGAGCAATTACCAGGTTTTACCAATGTTAAACTGGAACTGCTCGGATTTGTCTCCTTCGTATTTCTTATACGGCTGGGCGTAGGAGAAGACCAACGGCCCTAATGGGGACATCCATTGTAATGCGATACCCGCGGACATACGGATATTACTCGGATCGCTGTAGTCAGGAATACTGCTTGGAAGTCCTGAAGGATTCCAGTTTGTATCCCAAACGGTACCCGCATCCCAGAAGAATGAAGTACGCACCGAGTTCGCGTATTTATCGCTGATAAACGGCGTTGGGACGATCAGCTCAAGGCTGGCCACACCCATGGCGTTACCACCGACCGCATCGTCGGACTGGCAGTAGGTGCCACTCTTCTGATCGCAGTTATCCAATCCTGGGCCACCGTTATAGACCGCTTTCGGACCAATGGTGTTGGACTGGAAACCACGCACGGTACTGGAACCACCGGCATAGAAGTTCTCATAGAACGGCAGCTCTTTACCGCCTAAACCGTCACCGTAGCCCCACTTGGTACGACCCAGAACCACCCACTTGTGATCGTCATCCAGCGGGAAATAGGATGCCGTATCCAGCGTAACTTTATAGAACTCGTTATCGGAGCCCGGAATAGTGACTTTACCGTTCAGGTTGACGCGCGAGCCGTCCGTCGGGAAGTAGCCGCGGTCGAGTCGGTTATAGGTCCAACCGTAGTTAAAGGTGAAGTCATCTGCCGTAAACCCGTTATTGTCGCTAGTCGTACCCGGGTTCTGACCGATTGAATTCAGATAACGCCACATCGCCACCTGCGGTTCCATATTGGACAGGTCGTTGTGGACGTAGCCCAGGCCCGCACGCAGTGAGTTGTATTCGTTAATCGGGAAGCCCAGCGTACCGTCTACACCATAACTTTTGTTGGTATAGGACGACAGGTCAGCATCATCCGCTTTAAAGTCATTGTAGAAGAGACGGCCACCAAGGCTAACACCATCCACCGTAAAGTACGGGTTGGTCACAGAAAGCTCGGTATAGGTCTGGTAGTCGTTCTTGGTACCGTTGATACCAACAGAGTAACCGGTACCTAACCAGTTATCCTGCTGAACGCCTGCCTGGAAGCTCACGCCGCTTTCCGTACCGTAGCCCACACCGAAGTTGAAGCTACCGGTGTTACGCTCTTTCACCTTGTAAACCACATCCACCTGATCCGGGCTGCCCGGCACGCGTTGGGTTTCGGTGTCGACGGTTTCAAAGTAGCCCAGACGGTTCAGACGATCTTTACCCTGGTCTACTAAATCACCGCCCAGCCACGCCCCTTCCATCTGGCGCATTTCGCGACGCAGAACGGAATCTTTCGAGGTGTCGTTGCCTTCAAAGCGAATGTTACGCACGTAGAAACGGTTACCCGCATCAACGTTGATATGCAGCTTAACGGTTTTATCCGTGTCGTTGATTTCAGGCTGAGACTGTACGCGTGGATACGCGTAGCCGTAGCGACCAAGAAGTTTCTTAATGTTATCTTCCATTTTGGTCACTTTCGCGCCGTTATAGAGCTCGCCTGGTTCAATCTTGGTCAGGCCTTCAATTTCAGCCGAATGCCCCGCCAGGTTACCCGTCACCTGCACGCCAGACAGTTTGTACTGGTCGCCTTCGGTGATGTTAACGGTGATGTAGATGCCTTTTTTGTCCGGCGTCAGGCTCACCTGCGTGGAATCGATGTTGAAACGGGCGTAACCGCGATCCAGGTAGTAGCTACGCAGGGTTTCAAGGTCACCCGCCAGCTTCTGTTTCTGGTATTTACGATCGCCGACCACGTTCCACCACGGCACTTCGTCGCGCAGCTGGAAGGTTGAGATCAGATCTTCGGTACTGAACGCATGGTTACCGACGATGTTGATCTGTTGAATCTGGGCGGAAACCCCTTCCTGGAAGACCAGCTTCAGGTCGACACGGTTACGCGGCAGTGGCGTAACAACCGCCTTCACGCTCGCGCTGTACTTACCGACGCTGTAGTAGAAATCTTCCAGTCCTTTTTCGATATCGGACAGGGTTGTACGGTCGAGAGATTCACCAACACGGACACCTGAAGCCTCAAGGTTCTGCTTCAGCATGTCATCTTTCACCGACTTGTTGCCGGAGAAGGTGATGCTGGCGATCGTTGGGCGTTCTTTGACCTGCACCAGTAACACATCGCCGTCTCTCAGAACGCGAACGTCCTCAAAGTTGCCCGTGGCAAACAGGGCGCGAATAGTGTTACTGATATCATCATCAGAGACGGTATCGCCAGGACGTACTGGCATACTGAGAAGGGCCGCACCAACAGCGACACGCTGCAAGCCTTCGAAATGAATGTCCTTCACTACGAACCCGTCAGCACCGTATACGGTTGCGCTGCTAAACAGCAGCGACGCTATAAGCAACTTTTTCATCGCCATCGTTATTATGCGTTCTTCCTAACTAACTCTCTTACAACCGAGAGAAATCATTGAAAAGTGCAAGCCCCATTAACATCATCAGCAGGATCGAGCCGATGCGGTAACTAAAGTCTTGAACTCGCTCGGATACCGGGCCGCCTTTCAGCTTCTCAATCGCTAAAAACAGCAAGTGTCCCCCATCTAATACAGGGAGCGGGAACAGGTTGATTATGCCTAAATTCACGCTGATGAGTGCAAGAAACATCAGGTAGTAAATCAGCCCATACTCCGCAGACATCCCAGCCCCCTGGGCGATCGAAATCGGCCCACTGAGGTTGTTCAGTTTGACGTCACCGGTGATCAATTTTCCCAGCATACTGACGGTCAGCTTCATCAACTGCCCGGTTTTTTCCGTGGCTTCGACGATAGCGCTGAACGGCCCATACTGGCGCACTGTTTTATATTCCTCAGGCAGCGGGATAACCTTTGGTACTACCCCTGCAAACCCTTCTGTTTTTCCGCTACCGTGTTTTGTATCCGGTATCAGAGTTAAAGACAAGAGACTCCCCTGCCTTTCGATCTCTAGCGGTAATGCCTTGCCTGGATTGTCGCGCACCAGCGTGACAAACGTCATCCACTGCGTCAGCGGTTGACCGTTGACTGTAACGATCCGATCCCCTGCTTGTAAACCGGCTTTACGCGCCGCAGAGTCAGATTGCACTTCCGACAGCACCGGTTCAATTTGCGCACCACGAGGATGAATACCGAGCGTCGTGACCGGGTCTTGCTTATCCGGCTCGAACGCCCAATGACGCAGATTAAGGATTTTATCCTGCCGCTGGTCGCTGCCGAAAGGGGCTACGGTGAGGGTGGTGCTGTCATCACCAATTTTCGCCACTAACGCCATGCGCACAGCATCCCAGTCAGGCGTTTCGATACCGTCGACGGCTTTTAGTTCCGTGCCTGGTGCAATTTGTGCTTCTGCGGCGATGGAGTTGGCGGTTATTTCGCCAACTACCGGACGAACAGCCGGGACGCCGATGATAAACACCAGCCAATAGGCGAAGATAGCAAAGAGGAAGTTGGCGATAGGCCCGGCAGCAATAACGGCGGCACGCTGGCCGACCGTTTTGTGATTAAACGCCATATGGCGCATCTCGGGTGCCACCGCGTCAACGCGCTCATCAAGCATTTTGACGTAGCCGCCCAGCGGGATAAGGGCGATAACAAATTCGGTGCCGCGTTTGTCCACGCGGCGCCAGAGCGCTTTACCAAAGCCTATGGAAAAGCGCTCTACACGGATACCACAGCGCCGAGCGACCCAGAAATGACCAAATTCATGTACGGTGATCAATATCCCTAGCGCGATAATAAACGCGGCAAGGTTCCAGAGAATGCTCAGCATAAGTCCATCCGTTAAATCGTCCTGAAAACTAGCAGCAGCAAGCAGGCGAAGACCGGAACCGCCGCCGTCAGGCTGTCAATGCGATCAAGGATGCCACCGTGACCGGGGATCAGATGACCGCTATCTTTGATACCAGCTTCACGTTTGAACATGCTCTCAGTGAGATCGCCCAAAACGGAGGCCAGCGCTGCCACGATGGAACAGGTTAACAGTGTGGATGGGGCGACGTCCAGATTTGCCCACAGGCCATAGGCCCAGGAAATGATTGCCGCCGTGACCAGGCCGCCGAAGAATCCTTGCCAGGTTTTCCCCGGAGAAACTTTCGGTGCCAGCTTATGCTTGCCAAACAGCTTGCCAAACATATAGGCGCCAGAGTCCGCGCCCCAAACCAGAATCATGACGTAAAGCAACCACAGCGCGCCGCTGTAGTGGTTTTCATCATAATGCCAGGAACGCAGTGCCAGCATGCCCCAGAAGAAAGGAACGATAGTGACGATGCCGAAAATCAGGCGCAGCGCTTTGGATTGGCGCCAGATAGCGGCGGAACCAGGATAAGAAAGCACCAGCAGTAAGGCCACCACCCACCAAATCAGGGAGGCCCACAGCGAGGTTTCTACCACCGGCTGATGGATATTATGGTGATATTCCGGAATTAAGAAGAGCATCACCGCTAGCAACAGGCCACAGAGTACCGCCAGCCACACGCGTTGTGTCCGCGAGGTGAAACCGCTTAATTGCCCCCATTCCCATGCCGCCAGCATACAAACCACCAGCGTGACAATAGCGAAGCCGCCGGGCGGCAGCAGAAATAGGGCTGCAATAACAACCGGTATTAAGATTAATGCAGAAATCAGGCGATACTTCAGCAAAAGCTACCCCCATCAGGCCTTGTCGCCACCAGGCTCGGTGCCACCGAAACGTCGTTCGCGATTGGCGAAAGCATGCAGCGCACCTTCAAAGTCTTGTTCATCGAAATCGGGCCAAAGAACATCAGTAAAGTAAAGTTCAGCATAGGCGATTTGCCAGATAAGAAAATTACTGATTCGATGCTCTCCCCCGGTCCTAATCACTAAATCAACGGGAGCCAGTTCATGCATGCAGATCTGCTGAGACAGCAGTTCTTCACTAATTTGATCGGGGCGGAGCTCCCCTTCCTGAACCTGTTCGGCTAAGCGCTGAACTCCCTGAACAATATCCCATCGGCCGCCATAGTTAGCCGCGATGTTCAATGTTAACCCCGTATTATTTTCCGTCAGCGCTTCGGCTTTGCGGATTCGCTCCTGCAGGCGCGAATTAAACCGACGGGTATCGCCAATGATCCGCAACCGAACGTTATGACGGTGCAGACTTTTCACTTCGCTGTCCAGCGCCCAGACGAACAGCTCCATCAACGCACTCACCTCTTGCTCAGGGCGATTCCAGTTTTCACTGCTGAATGCGTATAGCGTTAATGCTTCTATACCGTTGCTAGCCGCGTAGGATACGGCACGGCGCACGGATTTCGCCCCGGCTTTATGGCCGAAGGCGCGAATCTTACCTTGCTTTTTCGCCCAGCGACCATTGCCGTCCATAATGATCGCCACATGACGGCAACCGTGCGATGGTTGATTCTCACTGGTTGGTTGATTAGCAGACAACATAACGCGTTTTTAATCCATGAAAAGGGATGAGTGGTACCCCGGAATACAGCTATACACTCCATCCACCAGGCAAGCCCGAATGATTTTACGTATCTTTGTCTCGCAAAAAAGCCGTGCTAAATCACGGCTCTCCCAACCCCCCGGCGAAAACGCACGGCAATTGGGTGGCGCAGACTATATCACTGAAGCCAGATGCTAACAAATGCCGTGACGGGTTGTATGCTGATTCGGCTCTCATTACCTGACGAAAAGTTTCGTCTGGGTAGCCGCCTCTTCGCGTGCCCTGGCATCAATCGCCAGCACCTCTTCCACACTTTGCGGTTCCCGGTGGTTAAGATGATTGAGCACCGCCAGATTGACGTTGGCAATATCGGTAAAGCGGATTTGGCCGTCAAGGAACGCCGCCACTGAGACTTCGTTCGCCGCGTTCAGCGCCGTTGTTGCCGCCTGCCCCTGCTCGAAAGCCTCCATCGCCAGCTTCAGACAAGGGTAGCGAGCATAATCCGGCTCGGAGAAGCTTAATGCGCCCATCTTGCAGAAATCTAACGGCTTCGCGCCGGAAACGACGCGATGAGGCCACGCCATAGTATTGGCAATCGGCGTCCGCATATCAGGCTCACCCAGCTGCGCCAGTACGCTGCCGTCCTGGTACCGCACCATTGAGTGAATCACCGACTGAGGATGAATCAGTACTTCCATCTGCTCAGCTGAAGCATTAAACAGCCAGCGGGCTTCGATGTATTCCAGACCTTTATTCATCATAGTGGCCGAGTCGACGGAGATTTTACGTCCCATCGACCAGTTCGGATGACGGCAAGCCTGATCCGGCGTCATTGCGCCGAGATCGCTGATTGGCGTTTCACGGAACGGGCCACCTGACCCGGTCAGCAGAATGGATGACACCCCATGCTGCTCAAGGTCAGCGTACCCTAAGTCGGACTGAAAACTTTGCGGTAAACTCTGAAAGATGGCGTTATGCTCGCTATCAACCGGCAGGAGCTGCGCGCGATGCGCTTTTACCGCCTCCAGGAACAGACGTCCGCAGGTCACCAGTGACTCTTTGTTCGCCAGCAGGATGGTTTTGCCTGCACGAATAGCCGAGAGCGTCGGCAGCAGTCCCGCCGCACCAACGATGGCAGCCATCACCTGATCGACCTCATCAAGCGCCGCAACATCACACGCCGCCTGCTGCCCACAAAGCACTTCCGTACGGCTGCCGTGCTCACGCAGCGCCAGCTTCACCGCATCGGCGCTCTTCGCGTCATCCATTACCGCATAGCGAGGGGCAAACTCCAGGCACTGTTCAACCATCCGCTCGACGTTTTTACCTGCCACCAGCGCCGTTACCGCAAAACGTTCACGGTTGTGACGCACCACGTCCAGCGTGTTGCAACCAATAGAGCCCGTTGAGCCCAGGACAGTTAATTGCTTCATGAGATATTCCGGATAGATAGATTTACTCTATGGATTTCAAGCTGCGGGAATGCGGTAAGTGAGCGCAGCCAACGCACCTGCGGCTTGAAAGACGACGAGTAAAAAGCAAAACGCCGCCAGCAAAGCACTAATGCTTCCTGTACGGCGTTCATCGCACAACTTACACAGCTTAGAACTGCATCAGTTCCGCTTCTTTCTCAGCCAGCGCCGCTTCAATTTTCTTGATAGCAACGTCAGTCAGTTTTTGTACGTCTTCCTGAGAACGGCGATCGTCATCTTCGCTGATCTCTTTGTCTTTCAGCAGCGCCTTCACTTTATCGTTCGCATCACGACGAACGTTACGCACGGAAACGCGCGCCTGTTCAGCTTCGCCACGGACGATTTTAGTCAGGTCTTTACGACGCTCTTCGGTCAGCGGAGGCAGCGGAACGCGAATGTCGGTGCCCGCGGAGCTTGGGTTCAGACCGAGGTCAGACGCCATAATCGCTTTCTCAACAGCAGGACCCATAGAGCGGTCGAATACGTTGATTTTCAGGGTACGGGTATCTTCTACGGTGACGCTTGCCAGCTGACGCAGCGGGGTAGCGGTGCCGTAATACTCAACGACAATGCCGTCCAGCAGGCTAGGAGAAGCACGACCCGTGCGAATTTTGCTGATTTGGTTTTTGAATGCTTCTACGCATTTGTCCATGCGTACTTCAGCATCTTTTCTGATATCGCTAATCACGTTACGAATCCTTGAAAACTAGTCTCAGTCGACCAGACAATGACACATTGCTATGAATGCGCTAAGTATAGTCTCGTTTAAATCATGCCACAGAATATACTCGTCGTCTTTCAAGCTGCGGGGGCGTTGGCTGCATTCGCTCACCCGAATCACTTACTAGAGTAAGCTCATCGGGATTCCCTCACTTGCCGCCTTCCCGCAGCTCGAAATCCATAGAGTATGAATCAATTCTGCCGGATAAACGCGAATCTTACCCGGAAATGGCCGCAACGGAAATTATTCCGTAATTAAAGTGCCTTCTTTTTCGCCCATCACCACGCGACGCAGTGCGCCTGGTTTATTCATGTTGAAGACGCGAATTGGCAATTTGTGGTCACGAGCCAGCGTAAAGGCCGCCAGATCCATGACTTTCAGTTCTTTATCCAGCACTTCGGTGTAGGTCAGCTGCTCATACATGGTGGCAGACGGATCTTTTGCTGGGTCAGCGGTGAACACGCCGTCAACTTTGGTTGCTTTCAGTACCACGTCGGCTTCAATTTCGATGCCGCGCAGGCAGGCTGCAGAGTCAGTGGTAAAGAACGGGTTGCCGGTACCGGCGGACAGAATCACGACGCGGTTGTTACGCAGCAGGCTGATAGCCTCTGCCCAGCTGTAGTTGTCGCAAACGCCATTCAGCGGAATCGCTGACATCAGGCGGGCGTTCACATAGGCGCGATGCAGTGCGTCACGCATTGCCAGGCCGTTCATTACCGTTGCCAGCATGCCCATGTGGTCGCCCACAACGCGGTTCATACCCGCTTTCGCAAGACCCGCACCACGGAACAGGTTGCCACCACCAATGACGACACCCACCTGGATGCCCAGCTCAACAAGTTCTTTAATCTCTTGCGCCATGCGGTCAAGAATACTTGCGTCAATACCGAAGCCTTCAGTCCCCTGCAATGCTTCACCGCTAAGCTTGAGCAGAATACGTTTGTAGACAGGTTTTGCGTTGGTAGCCATTTTCTTTCCTGGAGTGTCACGATTGGGATGGTAAAAATTCTGGTGACATCATGCGTTCCTTGCCAGAGCGTCCCTATAGGAGCTGGCTGATTCTCACATGACGATTTTGTGCGTTAACCTTTAGCGCACAAAAGAGAGCCGCCCTCAGGCGGCTCCTTTACAGCAATTAAGACTGCTTAGACATTGCAGCAACTTCTGCTGCGAAGTCAGTCTCAACTTTCTCGATGCCTTCGCCCACTTCGAAGCGGATGAAGCCAGTTACGTCAGCGTTGTGCTCTTTCAGCAGCTGACCAACAGACTTGCTTGGATCCATAACGAATGGCTGGCCAGTCAGAGAAACTTCGCCGGTGAATTTCTTCATGCGGCCTTCAACCATTTTCTCTGCGATTTCTTTTGGCTTACCAGACTGCATCGCGATGTCCAGCTGTACCTGGTATTCTTTCTCTACCACTTCAGCGGATACGTCTTCTGGTTTAACGAATTCTGGCTTGCTTGCAGCAACGTGCATTGCCAGCTGTTTAACCAGCTCTTCGTCAGCGCCTTTAGCAGCAACCAGAACACCGATACGTGCGCCGTGCTGGTAGTTGCCCAGAACTTCGCCTTCCAGGGAAGCAACGCGACGAATGTTGATGTTTTCACCGATTTTAGCAACCAGCGCAACGCGTTCTTCTTCGAACTGTGCTTTCAGAACGTCAACGTCGGTGATGTTACCAGCAACAGCTGCGTCCAGAACTTTGTCAGCAAATGCCTGGAAACCGGAGTCTTTAGCAACGAAGTCAGTCTGGCAGTTAACTTCCAGAATGAAGGCGATGTTGCCATTGATTTTGGTTTTGATCACGCCGTCAGCAGCAACGTTGCCTGCTTTTTTCGCTGCTTTGATAGCACCGGATTTACGCATGTTTTCGATTGCCAGCTCGATGTCGCCATTAGCTTCAGTCAGGGCTTTTTTGCAATCCATCATGCCTGCGCCAGTACGCTCACGCAGCTCTTTTACCAGGGAAGCGGTAATTTCAGCCATTCTAAAATCCTCGGAAGATTTGATCTGCCCGGCGATAAACCGCACAGATTTAAAAGTGAAAAAGGGGGCCATAAACAGGCCCCCTAACCAAACGTGTTACTACCTGGTTTATAAGGGCTCTTTCGAGCGTGCCTTATTACTCAGCTTCTACGAAGCTTTCTTCCGCCTGGGAAGCCAGATCAGAAGAACGGCCTTCACGAACGGTAGCAGCAACTGCGCTCAGGTACAGGGTCACAGCACGGATTGCATCGTCGTTACCAGGGATAACGAAGTCAACGCCATCTGGATCAGAGTTGGTATCAACGATAGAGAATACTGGGATACCCAGGTTGTTCGCTTCTTTGATAGCAATGTGTTCATGGTCAGCATCGATTACGAACAGTGCGTCCGGCAGGCCGCCCATGTCTTTGATACCGCCCAGGCTGTTTTCCAGTTTCGCCAGCTCACGAGTACGCATCAGCGCTTCTTTCTTGGTCAGCTTGTCGAAAGTACCGTCCTGAGACTGAGTTTCCAGATCTTTCAGACGTTTGATGGACTGACGAACGGTTTTCCAGTTAGTCAGCATACCGCCCAGCCAGCGATGGTTCACGAAGAACTGGTCGCAGCTGTTAGCAGCTTCTTTCACAGCTTCGCTTGCAGCGCGCTTAGTACCAACGAAAAGGATTTTACCTTTACGAGCGGAGATCTTGTTCAGTTCAGCCAGAGCTTCGTTGAACATTGGTACAGTTTTCTCAAGGTTGATGATGTGAACTTTGTTACGAGCGCCGAAGATGAAAGGCTTCATTTTCGGGTTCCAGTAACGGGTCTGGTGACCGAAGTGAACACCAGCCTTGAGCATGTCGCGCATGGAAACAGTTGCCATGGTTAAAACCTCTATAGATAAAGTTGGGGTTATGCCTCCACGTATCCCATATTACCGACCCCAAAGGGCACCCCGGAATATGTGTCGATACGTGTGTGTTATTTACACAAAGTGAGATTTGTCGCTTCCGGACAAAACAATGAACGGAAGTTCGGCGCGCTTTATACCATAAAATCGATGCCGACACCAACAGTTGTTATCATCACGCAGGGCACGAAAGGCGAAGTTCAGAATGATTCTCAATTTGGCACAGGGCACTTCTGGCTGTTAACATTGACATTACTAACACTCAATTATTGTCGAAAAAATCGACACTGATGGACATATTCCATGGCGATTTCTATTAAGACCCCTGAAGATATTGAAAAAATGCGCGTTGCCGGCCGTCTGGCCGCCGAAGTGCTGGAAATGATCGAACCGTACGTGAAGCCTGGCGTGACTACCGGCGAACTGGACCGCATCTGCAATGACTATATCGTCAACGAGCAGAAAGCGATCTCTGCCTGCCTGAACTACCACGGTTTCCCGAAATCCGTCTGCATCTCCATTAATGAAGTGGTATGCCACGGTATTCCGGATGACGAAAAACACCTGAAAGACGGCGATATCGTCAACATCGACGTCACGGTCATCAAAGACGAATTCCACGGTGACACCTCAAAAATGTTTATCGTCGGTAAACCCACCATTCTGGGCGAGCGTCTGTGCCGCGTAACTCAGGAAAGCCTGTACGTCGCGCTGAAAATGGTGAAACCGGGCGTGAACCTGCGCGAAATCGGCGCGGCTATCCAGAAGTTTGTGGAAGCGGAAGGTTTCTCCGTTGTGCGTGAATACTGCGGTCACGGCATTGGCCGCGGCTTCCATGAAGAGCCGCAGGTACTGCACTATGATTCTCGCGAAACCGACGTGGTGCTGAAGCAGGGCATGACCTTCACCATCGAACCGATGGTGAACGCGGGTAAGAAAGAGATCCGCACCATGAAAGACGGCTGGACGGTAAAAACCAAAGACCGAAGCTTGTCTGCGCAGTACGAGCATACTATTGTGGTGACAGACAACGGCTGCGAAATACTGACGTTACGCAAGGATGACACCATCCCGGCGATAATCTCGCACAACGAATAACGAAGAGCCGGCGAATGCCGGCTTTTTTTATGGGTGATAGTTTTTTCTTATGGGCGGCGCGCGATGAGTAATTCCATACCTGAACTGGCTTGTACCATTCTCCCTGCTCTGCCCGGTCAGCCGGAGAACCCCGTCAGTTGGCCCGAAAGCAGCCTGAACTGCGCCGATATCAAAATGCGTCTCGATGAATTCCAGCGCTGGCTGGGGGTCGCTTTTGATGAAGGCATCTCTGCCGAGGTGTTGATTGAAGCGCGCACCGAGTTTATCGACCAACTGCTGCAGCGGCTGTGGCTGCTGTACGGCTTTGGCGAAGTGGATGACGCTGCGCTGGTTGCCGTTGGCGGCTACGGTCGCGGCGAGCTGCACCCGCTTTCCGACGTTGACCTGCTGATTCTGAGCCGTAAAAAGCTGCCCGATGAGCAGGCGCAAAAAATTGGCGAACTGCTGACGCTGCTGTGGGACATCAAGCTGGAAGTGGGCCACAGCGTACGTACGCTGGAAGAGTGCCTGCTGGAAGGCTTATCAGACTTAACTGTCGCCACCAACCTGATTGAATCACGCCTGCTGATTGGCGACGTGGCGCTGTTCCTTGAGCTGCAGAAACATATCTTCAGCGAGGGCTTCTGGCCGTCAGAGAACTTCTTCCCGGCCAAAGTCGCCGAGCAGGAAACGCGCCACCAGCGCTATCACGGCACCAGTTACAACCTCGAACCGGACATTAAAAGCAGCCCCGGCGGCCTACGCGACATCCACACCATTCAGTGGGTCGCCCGCCGTCACTTTGGCGCCACCTCGCTCGACGAAATGGTGAGCTTTGGCTTCCTGACCGAAGCGGAGCGTAATGAGCTGAACGAGTGCTTGCACCTGCTATGGCGCATCCGTTTCGCCCTGCATCTTGAACTCAACCGCTATGATAACCGTCTGCTGTTCGACCGCCAGCTTAGCGTGGCCCATCGTCTGAAGTACGAAGGCGAAGGCAACCAGCCAATCGAACACATGATGAAGGACTTCTATCGCGTCACTCGCCGCGTCGGCGAGCTGAATCACATGTTGCTACAGCTGTTCGATGAGGCGATCCTCGCGCTCACCGAAGATGAAAAGCCGCGGGCGATTGACGATGACTTCCAGCTGCGCGGCACGCTTATCGATCTGCGCGACGATACCCTGTTCATCCGCGAGCCGCAGGCCATTCTGCGCATGTTCCACATCATGGTGCGTAACAGCAGCATTACCGGTATTTACTCGACCACGCTACGCCATCTACGTCATGCGCGTCGCCACCTCAGCCAGCCACTGTGCTATATCCCGGAAGCGCGTGAGCTGTTCCTGAGCATGCTTCGCCACCAGGGCGCCGTCAGCCGTGGCCTGCTGCCGATGCACCGTCACAGTGTGCTGTGGGCCTACATGCCACAGTGGTCCTATATCGTCGGTCAGATGCAGTTTGACCTGTTCCATGCCTACACCGTGGATGAACATACGATTCGCGTGATGCTGAAGCTTGAGAGCTTTGCCCACGAAGAGACGCGCCCGCGCCATCCGCTGTGCGTCGACCTCTGGCCGCGGCTGAATCATCCGGAACTTATCCTGATTGCCGCCCTGTTCCACGATATCGCCAAAGGGCGCGGCGGCGACCACTCCATTCTCGGCGCACAGGATGTCCTGAAGTTCGCCGAGCTGCACGGCCTGAACTCGCGGGAAACCCAACTGGTCGCCTGGCTGGTGCGCCAGCATCTGCTGATGTCGGTCACCGCACAGCGCCGCGATATTCAGGACCCAGAAGTCATTAAACAGTTTGCCGAAGAGGTGCAGACCGAGCATCGCCTGCGCTTCCTGGTGTGCCTGACGGTTGCCGATATCTGCGCCACCAACGAAACCCTGTGGAACAGCTGGAAGCAGAGCCTGCTGCGCGAGCTTTACTTCGCCACCGAAAAACAGCTACGTCGTGGGATGCAGAACACGCCGGATATGCGCGAGCGCGTTCGTCACCATCAGATGCAGGCGCTGGCGCTGCTGCGCATGGACAACATCAACGAAGAGGCGCTGCACCAAATCTGGAACCGCTGCCGCGCCAACTACTTTGTGCGCCATACGCCGAACCAGCTTGCGTGGCATGCCCGCCATTTGCTCAAGCACGACCTGACGCAACCGATGATCCTGCTCAGCCCGCAGGCCACCCGCGGCGGTACGGAGATCTTTATCTGGAGCCCGGACCGCCCCTATCTGTTTGCCGCCGTGTGCGCCGAGCTTGACCGCCGTAACCTCAGCGTCCATGACGCACAGATTTTCACCACTCGCGACGGCATGGCGATGGACTCCTTTATCGTCCTTGAACCAGACGGCAGCCCGCTCTCCGGCGATCGCCACGAAGCCATCCGCTTTGGACTGGAGCAGGCGATCACCCAGCGCAGCTGGCAGCCACCGCAGCCACGTCGTCAGGCAGCAAAATTGCGCCACTTCTCGGTCGATACCGAGGTCAATTTCCTGCCGACCCATACCGACCGGAAATCGTTCCTCGAGCTTATCGCGCTCGACCAACCCGGCCTGCTTGCTCGCGTCGGCCAGGTGTTTGCCGACCTCGGGATCTCGCTCCACGGGGCGAGAATTACGACAATTGGTGAACGAGTAGAAGATTTATTTATAATCGCCACCGCCGACCGGCGTGCACTTAATAATGTGCTCCAGCAAGAAGTGCAACAACGGTTGACAGCAGCCCTCAATCCAAACGATAAAGGGTGACGTATTTTTTTTAAGTAAATGGAAAGAGTAAACAATGCAGCAATTACAGAACGTTATTGAGTCCGCTTTTGAGCGTCGCGCCGACATCACGCCGGCAAATGTGGATACCGTAACCCGCGAAGCGGTTAACCAGGTGATTTCCCTGCTGGATTCCGGCGCGCTGCGTGTCGCTGAAAAGATTGACGGTCAGTGGGTGACTCACCAATGGCTGAAGAAAGCGGTTCTGCTCTCTTTCCGTATTAACGATAACCAGGTTATCGACGGTGCGGAAAGCCGCTACTTCGATAAAGTACCGATGAAATTCGCTGACTACGACGAAGCGCGTTTCCAGAAAGAAGGTTTCCGCGTGGTGCCACCGGCAGCCGTTCGTCAGGGCGCATTCATCGCTCGCAACACCGTGCTGATGCCATCCTACGTGAACATCGGTGCTTACGTTGACGAAGGCTCCATGGTAGATACCTGGGCAACCGTGGGTTCTTGCGCGCAGATCGGTAAAAACGTTCACCTGTCCGGCGGCGTCGGCATCGGTGGCGTACTGGAGCCACTGCAGGCGAACCCAACCATCATCGAAGACAACTGCTTCATCGGCGCACGCTCCGAAGTGGTTGAAGGCGTTATCGTGGAAGAAGGCTCTGTTATCTCCATGGGCGTATACCTGGGCCAGAGCACCAAAATCTACGACCGCGAAACCGGTGAAGTATTCTATGGCCGCGTACCGGCAGGCTCCGTTGTCGTTTCCGGCAACCTGCCATCCAAAGATGGCAAGTACAGCCTGTACTGTGCGGTGATTGTGAAGAAAGTAGACGCCAAAACCCGTGGTAAAGTGGGCATCAACGAGCTACTGCGTACTATCGATTAATAAGATGCGAAAAAGCGGGGGCAACCCCGCTTTTTTTTATTCGTAAGCTGGCGGAAATAGATTTTTTCGTTAATTATTCAATAGTTAATTTAGATCAGGGGTACCGCTATGTACGATAATTTGAAAAGCCTGGGGATTACCAATCCCGATGAAATCGATCGTTACAGCCTCCGGCAGGAAGCCAACAACGATATCCTGAAAATCTATTTCCAGAAGGATAAGGGTGAGTTTTTCGCCAAGAGCGTGAAGTTCAAATACCCACGCCAGCGTAAAACCATTGCCGGCGATGGTCAGGGCTTCAAAGAGGTGCAGGAGATCAGCCCAAACCTGCGCTACGTGATTGATGAGCTGGACCAGATTTGCCAGCGCGATCGCACCGAAGTCGATCTTAAGCGTAAGATCCTCGACGATCTGCGCCATCTCGAAAGCGTCGTGACCAACAAGATCAGCGAGATTGAAGCCGATCTGGAGAAGTTAACGCGCAATAAGTAGATTTTGTGCGGTTTGTCTTCCCGGTGCGGCCTGATACCCTCACCCCGGCCCTCTCCCACAGGAGAGGGAGCAAACCCTAAAAACGGCAACTTAACGTTGCCGTTTTGCTTTTACCTACCGTTGTTCATCCAACTGCAACGCAATATACAGCAGTAAACGATCGTCAAAATTGCCCAAATCCAGCCCGGTCAATTCTGAGATTCGATTGAGCCGATACTCCAGCGTATTGCGGTGAATAAACAGCGCCTTTGAGGTTGCCAGTGGCTGCACGTTATGGCGAAACCAGGCCGTCAACGTACGACGCAGCAGGCCGTTGTTATCCATCGCCTTCAGACGCATCAGCGGGCGCGACAGCTCATTGGCCTGCCAGCCACCACGCAGGCTGTCGAGCAGCACCGGCAGCATCAAATCCTGGTAAAAATAGCTGCGGCTCTCCGGCATACGCTGCTTACCCACCATCATGGTGGTGCGCGCCGTACGGTAGGAACGGGCGATGCTGCCCGGCCCGGTAAAATAGTTGCCCAGCGCCACGCGAAAACGCAGATGCCCGTTCTCTTTCATGCGGGAGATCAGCTGTTCCACGCGCTTCTGGTGATCTTCCGCGTCCCAACGGCCAAACTGATTAAGCGCCGGTTTCAGCACTACCATCTCGGTCAGCGAGACTATCGCAATCAGGTTGTTACGCTCCGGCGTCGTCAGCGCATTTTGCAGCTGCTGAAGCTCCGCCATCGCACTATCAACGCCCAGTTGTCCGCTGTCGACCTCCACCACCGCCGCGACGCGTGGCTGATTAAGGTCAATGCCCAGCCGCTGCGCCCATTCAGTCAGCGCCGGCGTGTTCTCCTCGGCCTGAATCAGGTTCATCACCAGCTCTTCACGCAGTCGGCTATCCTGCGCCAACAGATGCATCAGGCGCGATTGCTCAAGCATCATCTCTGCGGTCATGCACACCAGTTCGCCATATTTGCGCAGCGTTTCCGGCTCACCGGTCAGGCCGATAACACCAACGATCTCACCTTCCAGGCGCAATGGCAGGTTGATCCCCTGACGCACCCCGTGCAGATGGCGGGCTACGGCATCGTCGATATCCACCACGCGCCCTTGTGAGAGTACCAGCAGCGCGCCTTCGTGCAATTCCCCAATACGTTCACGATCGCCGCTGCCGATAATGCGCCCGCGGGCATCCATTACGTTGATATTGGTATCGATAATGCGCATCGTGCGCGCCACGATATCCTGCGCCATTTTAGTATCAAGATGCCAGCTAGCCATGAACCCCTCCTGTGAGCAGGTTACATGATAGGAAAGATGCAAAAGCGCCGCACTGTGCAAATGCACAAAGCACGGTTGAGATCTATGGAGTTGTGGGGTGCTTCACATTACGAAGGGAAAAACCCTTTCCCCGGGCGGGGAAAGGGTTGAGGTCTCGATTACTGCATCAGCAGATAGATGGAGCTATCGCCACGCTGGATATTCAGCGCCAGTACCGAAGGTTTGCTATCGAGGATTTTACGCAGCTCAGCGATGTTTTTAACCGCCTGCTGGTTGGCGCCGACGATAATATCCCCTTTCTTCAGGCCAATCTGCGCCGCCGGAGAACCCGCTTTCACGGTATTCACCACGACACCTTTGTCCTGACCTTTGTTGCTCATTTCAGCCCCTTCAATACCGCTGAAGATTGAGCTGGAGTCAACCTGAGTCTGGCTGCTCTGCTGCAGTTCCAGATCCACCGTTACCGGCTTACCGTCACGCAGCAGGCCGAGGCTGATTTTGCTGCCTACCGGCATGGTGCCAACCTGCGCACGCAGTGCAGCGAAGCTGCTGATCGCCTTGCCGTTCAGTGAGGTGATCACGTCACCGGCTTTGATCCCGGCTTTCGCCGCCGAAGAGTTCGGCATCACCTGGCTTACGAAGGCACCGCGCTGGGCGTCGACTTTCATCGCTTTCGCCAGTTCGGAGTTCAGCTCGGTACCCATGATACCCAGCTCACCGCGTTTCACCTGGCCGAATTTCACCATCTGGTCGGTCAGGTTTTTCACCATGTTGCTCGGGATGGCGAAGCCGATACCGATGTTACCGCCGTCCGGTGCGAGGATCGCGGTGTTGATACCGATAAGCTCGCCGTTCAGGTTCACCAGCGCGCCGCCGGAGTTACCGCGGTTAATTGCCGCATCGGTCTGGATAAAGTTTTCGTAGTTTTCAACGTTCAGGCCGCTACGACCCAGCGCGGAGACGATACCGGAGGTCACGGTTTCACCCAGGCCGAACGGGTTACCGATAGCCACGGTGTAGTCGCCGACGCGCAGAGCGTCAGAGTCCGCCAGCTTAATCGCCGTCAGGTTTTTCGGATCCTGAATCTGAATCAGCGCAATGTCAGAACGCGGGTCTTTACCGACCACTTTCGCGTCAAACTTACGGCCGTCGCTCAGCTGAACCTTAATGGTATTGGCGTTATCCACCACGTGGTTGTTGGTCACGACGTAACCTTTCGCCGCGTCAATCACCACCCCGGAGCCGAGGGCCATAAATTTCTGCTGCTGCTGTGGCTGATTGCCACCATTACCGCCATCCGGGCCTGCACCGCCCTGGCAGAACGGAGAGCTCTGGAACGGAGAACCGTCCTGGCAGAACGGCGAGTTGTCGCCAAAGAACTGCTGGAAGTTACGTCCCATACGCGGCGTGTTTACCGTTGTGCTGCCCTCAACATTAATGCTGACGACAGACGGCATCACCTTTTCCAGCATCGGTGCCAGACTTGGCATTGGCTGTGCGGCGGATGCGGAAGAAGATGCCGTCTCGGCCGCGCTAGCGGACAACGGAGACAGAGCCAGACTTAAACTAAGAGCCAGTGCACTCATTGCTAACGTGGTTTTTTTCATGTGTTTCAATCTCAATATCAGATTACGCAAAATTGCTGTGTTCGTGACTATCAGATTCACTTTATGGCACTAAGTTCCGTACAACTGCATCTGCTAAAAGTAAAAATTTATTGAGCGTCTTTACAAAACTTCTGATTATTCTACCGCCATCAACCGCCGATATTCATCCCAGGCATAGAGGTCAGTCATCCCGCTGATATAATCCTGCAGCAGGCGGCAACGATAATAATATTCCATCACCGGGAACTCAACGGAATCACGGGAGAGTTTATTTACTGCCTCAACGTAAGCTAAACGATGACGCGTTGAGAGTTTACAAAACAACCGTGATTCGATAGGCAAGTAACGCACGCGTTCTTGCTCAACCAATTCGCTGAAGTCGCTTAAGGATAATTTAAGCAAAGGCGCGTAAATATCTAATAACCCGCCAATCACCCGATAGCCTTGTAATTCTAACTGCTCGACTTCAGGATGACTAAAGACATGTTTTCTAGCCACATTTTTATATAGCTTCAACAACTGGCTATAGCTACTGTCATCTTCCAGTAGTGCATGATTAAAATCACCCTGGTAGATCTGCGGCAGGTTTTCAATAAATCGCTGCGCCGCGTAGGGCACCAGCTTATTTAACGTATTCACCCGCAAATACATAAAGAACTGATCTTCCGTACTGCGGCTTAATGAATTCGCCCGGGATTTATCCCAGGCATTTTCCACCA
The DNA here is from genome assembly GCF_040930405.1 of Kluyvera sichuanensis. Lineage (NCBI taxonomy): Bacteria > Pseudomonadati > Pseudomonadota > Gammaproteobacteria > Enterobacterales > Enterobacteriaceae > Kluyvera > Kluyvera sichuanensis. Next base: position 4,645,397 of record NZ_CP162271.1, on the reverse strand, counting down.
CCTGAGCGAACAGCGAGCCTTTGGTGTGTTCAGGCCAGGCATCATATAAATGCTGGTACAGTTGCTCAACGCTGAAGATCCTTTTTTCTACCGCATCTTCGAGGTCAGCCACGCAATAAGAGATATCATCAGCGGCTTCCATAATCCATGTTAATGGGAATCGATTGTAAGGCGCTAAATCCAGTTCTTTACGTAAGCGCTCAATATAGTGCTCTTCCGCCAGGTAGTAGCCCGGTTTTTTCATTAAATAGCTGTGCGTCGCCGGGGTCTCTGTCGACCACCACGCCGGGCGTGTATATTTTAAAATACAGCCAACCTGCGCCCAGGTCAGGTTCATACGCATCAGGGTATGCACCAGGCGGATCCCCTGCGCGTTGCCTTCAAAATGACAAAGATCCTGACGCACTTTGCTGCGCAGCGTATTGAGCGTCTCTTCGCCCTCACGGAGTCGAAGGTCGATAACCTCGCAGCGGTCGTGGCTCAGCGGTTGACGAAGCGCGTCTTTTGGCGCCAGCCGCTGGCTGAACCAGTCGTTGATTGCCGCTTCACCAAAATGACCAAACGGCGGGTTGCCGATATCGTGCATCAGGCAGGCCATCTCAACGATGCTTTCAAACGGCCCGGTCAGTTCGTCCAGGCCATAGGCCACCAGCAGATGTTTTTCCTTTAAGCGACTTAACACCTCTTTGGCGATATAGCGCCCCACCTGCTGTACTTCCATCGAGTGCGTCAGGCGGGTTCGCACCGCGGCGTTGCGCTCTAGCGGGAATACCTGCGTTTTTTGCTGCAGGCGGCGGATGGCCGGTGAGTTGATAATGCGCCCGCGATCGCTTTCAAAAATACGCAGAATCTCATGCTCGGAGCTGACACCCTGCGGCGAGCGATAGCGCCGACGCCAGTTAATTTTGTTGCGAAAATCAATCTTAGCCATAGCCTCTCCGTCGCGAGCTTCCTATTACAAGAAATGCGCTTCCCCTGAACCACATGATAAACTATGCCTTTAAACCTGGCACATCGCGAGTAAATCTATGAAAATCGGCATTATTGGCGCAATGGAAGAAGAAGTTACGCTGCTGCGTGACAAAATCGAAAATCGTCAGACTATCACCATCGGCGGTAGCGAAATCTACACCGGCCAGCTTAACGGCGTGGATGTGGCGTTACTGAAATCCGGTATTGGCAAAGTGGCCGCCGCAATGGGCGCCACGCTGCTGCTGGAGCGCTGCCAGCCGGACGTGATTATCAACACCGGTTCCGCGGGTGGCCTGGCACCAACGCTGAAAGTGGGCGATATCGTGGTTTCTGACGAAGCGCGCTACCACGATGCCGACGTCACCGCTTTTGGCTATGAAATTGGCCAGATGGCAGGTTGCCCGGCGGCGTTCAAAGCCGACGACAAACTGGTTGCCGCCGCTGAAGCGTGCATCAAATCCCTCGACCTGAATGCCGTACGCGGCCTGATTGTCAGCGGCGATGCCTTTATTAACGGTTCCGAAGCGCTGGCAAAAATCCGCACCAACTTCCCGCAGGCGATTGCGGTAGAGATGGAAGCGACAGCGATTGCCCACGTTTGCCACAGCTTTGCCGTGCCGTTCGTGGTCGTCCGCGCGATTTCCGACGTGGCCGACCAGCAGTCTCACCTGAGCTTCGAAGAGTTCCTGGCCGTTGCTGCGAAGCAGTCGACCCTGATGGTCGAAACGCTGGTGCAGAAACTGGCACGTGACTAAGCGACTCCTGACAGGGCTGCTCGCCCTGCTGCTTAGCGCCCCGGCGTGGCTTGTCGCCGCGCCGCGGGTCATTACCCTCTCCCCCGCCAATACCGAACTAGCCTTTGCAGCCGGCATCACCCCCGTTGGCGTCAGCGCATGGTCTGATTATCCCGCTGCGGCAAAAGAGATCGAACAGGTTGCCTCCTGGCAGGGCATTAACCTCGAGCGTATTGTCGCCCTGCACCCGGACGTCGTGCTGGCGTGGAAAGAAGGTAACGCCGAGCGTCAGGTGAACCAGCTGCGTTCACTGGGCATTACCGTGCTGTGGGTCGATTCGCACAGCATTGAAGAGATCGCCGCAACGCTTCGCCAGTTGGCGAAATGGAGCCCGCAGCCCGAAAAAGCCGAACAGGCCGCTGCCACACTGCTGCATGACTATGCGCAGCTAAAGGAGCAGTATGCAAAAGCACCGAAAAAAAGGGTGTTTATGCAGTTCGGCTTTAACCCCATTTTCACCAGCAACAAAAGCGCCATCCAGAACCAGATACTGGAAGTGTGCGGTGGCCAAAATATCTTTGCCGACAGCCGCGTGGCCTGGCCTCAGGTCAGCCGTGAACAGGTGCTGATGCGCCAGCCGCAGGTGATTGTTGCCGCGGGCGATGCGGGTCAGATTCCGAAAATTCAGCACTACTGGGCTAGTCAGCTCACAATCCCCATTATTCCCCTTAATAGTGACTGGTTTGAACGCGCAAGCCCACGTATTATCCTCGCCGCAAAACAACTCTGTACTGCACTATCGCAGGTTAATTAATCAGGTAATAGGTCATGCTTGTCTACTGGCTGGATATTGTTGGCACCATCGTCTTCGCTGTCTCCGGCGTCTTGCTGGCGGGGAAACTGCGTATGGACCCCTTTGGCGTTCTGGTTCTTGGCGTGGTGACCGCCGTGGGCGGCGGAACCATTCGTGATATGGCGCTCGCCAACGGCCCGGTCTTCTGGGTGAAAGACCCCACGGATCTGGTGGTGGCGATGGTCACCTCAATGCTGACTATCGTGCTGGTTCGTCAACCGCGTCGCCTGCCAAAATGGGTGCTGCCAGTGCTCGATGCCGTGGGGCTGGCGGTGTTCGTGGGGATTGGCGTGAACAAGGCGTTTATCGCCCACTCCGGGCCGCTGGTTGCCGTCTGTATGGGTGTCGTCACCGGCGTCGGAGGCGGGATTATCCGTGATGTACTGGCGCGCGAAGTGCCGATGATCCTGCGAACAGAAATCTACGCCACGGCCTGTATTATCGGCGGGATTGTGCACGCTACGGCCTATTACACCTTCCAGATACCGCTGGAGAACGCCAGTATGATGGGTATGGTGGTGACGCTGGCCATTCGCCTGGCGGCGATTCGCTGGCATCTGAAGCTGCCGACCTTTGCGCTGGATGATAACGGTCGTTAAACCTGCGTAGCCCGGCCAAGCGCAGCGCCGCCGGGGATGCCCCGGAGTCGGCGCTAACGCACCTCGTCCGGGCTACAAAAGATGCACACAAAAAAACCACCTTTCGGTGGTTTTTTTATTTATCTGGTCAGCAAGCTTAGATGCTGAAGGAAGAACCGCAGCCGCAGGTGCTGGTTGCGTTCGGGTTGGTCACGATAAAGCGTGAACCTTCCAGACCTTCGGTATAGTCCACCGAACCGCCGACCAGATACTGCAGGCTCATCGGGTCAACCACCAGGCCTACGCCCTGTTTTTCGATGGTCATGTCGCCTTCGTTGATCTGGTCATCAAAGGTAAAGCCATACTGGAAGCCGCTGCAGCCGCCGCCGGTGATATACACGCGCAGCTTCAGGTTTGGATTCTCTTCATCCGCAATCAGGACTTTTACTTTTTTGGCTGCGGCGTCGGTAAACTCCAGCGGCAGCACTACGTCATCACTCATTTTTTGCTCCCATTAATACAGCGGGTCTGGGCAAATAATAACCCGACTCTTTTGGTCATTATCTAATACCCTGGTAAATCGTTCAAGTATTCTCCGGGGCCGACTGCCTGGCCTTAGCCTCTTGCTCGGCCTCCTGTTTCGCCAGGGTTCGCGCCAGAATCGTGGCGTAGAGCGGCTGCCCGCCGAGGAACTGCGCCAATAGCGTGGCACCGAGACCGGTAATAATCATTGGCAAAATGAGCTGATAATTGTCGGTCATCTCCAGCACCAGCACAATGCCGGTGAGCGGTGCACGCACGGAGGCCGCCAGCAGCGCGCCCATTCCGGCAATCGCGAAGGTCCCCGCCTCCAGATTGTAGGCCGGGAACAGATGCATCGCCGCCATACCGAAGGCCGTTCCCAGTAGCGTGCCCAGCGCCAGCATTGGCGCAAAAATCCCGCCCGGCGCGCCGGAGGAGAAGCACAGCAGCGTGGTGATAACGCGGGCAACAAACAGGAACAGCAGCGAACCGACGGTAAAGTTCCCCGCCGCCGCAATCGGGATCAGGTTAAACCCGCCGCCCGCCGCTGCCGATTGAAACAGCCCCAGCACGCCGCAGCCGCCGCCAATCAGGCCACCAATCAGCACCCATTTTGTCGTGTTACCGCCGTGGATACGGAAAAACATATCCTGGGTTTTCAGCACCAGAGTATTAAACAGCGGACCAACACAGCCGAAAATCACACCCAGCACCAGATACAGCCACAGCGTGTTGACCGGCGCGTTGGTCAGTTTGCCCACTTCAATCACCGGCGTTTCGCCGTTGAAGATGCGGAACATGATGCTCGACATGATAACGCCGGTGAATACCGCTTTAATCGAGATCAGGCTGTAGCGGAACTGCGGGCGCATCTCTTCGATGATAAACAGAATGCCCGCCAGCGGCGCATTGAACGCTGCAGACAGACCCGCCGCCGCGCCGGTTGCCAGCAGCGTGTGGCGCGACTCTTCGTCACGCTGACGGAAAATATCGCCGACCATACGGCCGATATTGCCGCCGATTTGCACCGTCGGCCCTTCACGACCAAGCACCATGCCCGAACCCAGCGTGCCCATCCCACCGAAGAATTTCACCGGCAGCACGCGCCACCAGCGAACCGGGCGCAGGTCTTCCAGCGCGCCTTCAATCTCCGGGATCCCCGAACCGCCCGCTTCCGGCGCAAAGCGTCTCATCAGCCAGTAGCCAAACATCGCCAGCAGCGCCGACAGCACAAACGCCAGCGGCCAGACCAGATACCAGCGGTCGGCAACCTGCGCCAGCGTGCCAATACGCAGGTTCAGCACCCAGTTCACCGCATGCTCAAACGCCACGCCGACCAGCCCCACGAGCGAGCCAACGATGGCGGACATCAGCAGCACCATCAGCGGGGTTTTATCGCGGTTCAATAATTTACGCACTACGTCGCGGCGGCGTAAACGCACCATCCGCTGTGCCTCTAAAGGGGGTATTTCTGCTCTCATACCGTCATCACTAATTGGTAATACAAATACGAAGGGAAGGCATTTTACCCAGTCATGTGCGCGACGTCGCGAAAAAATTGCGCGGCGAATGCTTTGTTACAGCAGGGTAAAGACGTAGTTCATCACAGGTTAGTATGAATAGAGAGAAAGTGGCGCAGAAGATCGTTTGAACGGACCTGACCGGTTGACGTCCCTGGTGTTGGGATCTCTGCGCCTGATAAGAAAGGGCTATCGTCAACATGCCTCCAGGCGGAGGCATGTTTTATGTTGTGTAATACCTTACTCTTCTACTGGCTCAGGCTTCTTTTTCGCCAACAGGTTGTAAGCCACCAGCAGAGCGAAAATACCGGTAATCGTCATGGTGATGGTGCCTGGCGTCATAAAGCGCGCCATGTTGCCAAGAATAATCCCCACCACGCCGAAGTCGGTATCGGAGAAGGTGGTGTTGGTTAAGCCCAGCGCACCCAGTACCGGAATCAGCGCCACCGGTAAGAAGGTAATCAGAATACCGTGGGCGAAGGCACCGAGAATCGCACCGCGTTTACCTCCGGTCGCATTACCGAATACCCCTGCCGTTGCCCCACAGAAGAAGTGAGGTACGACGCCCGGCAGAATCAGTACCCACTTGAGCTGCCCAAGGATGAACAGACCCACCAGACCACCGACAAAGCTTGAGATAAAGCCGACTAACACCGCGTTCGGCGCATACGGGAAGACGATTGGGCAGTCCAGCGCCGGACGTGCGTTAGGCACCAGGCGCTCGGAGAAGCCGGTAAATGCCGGAACGATCTCCGCCAGAATTAAACGCACACCCTGCAGGATAATAAATACCCCAGCCGCAAAGGTGATGGCCTGGATAAAGGAGTAGACCAGGTAGTTCTGACCGTGGCTAAAGTTGCTCTCGACGTACTCTTTACCTGCGGAAATCGACAGGACCAGATAAATGATCATCATCGTCAGAGAGATAGAGATCGTGCTATCGCGCAGGAAGCTCAGGTTCTTCGGCATGTTCATCTCTTCGGTAGATTTAGAACCTTTACCGACGACAGAACCGATCCACCCAGAAAGCACGTAGCCAACCGTACCGGTATGCGCCAGAGCTACCTGGTCATTACCGATAATTTTACGCATATAAGGTTGTGCAATGGCCGGGAAGAAGCCCATTAACATGCCGAGCGCCAATGAGCCGGTATAAATAAGCTGAACGCCTTCGAAGCCGGCTACCGACAGAATAATGGCCACCATACAGGCCATGTAGAAGGTCACATGCCCGGACAGGTAGATATATTTTAAACGGGTGAATCTCGCCACCACGATATTCGCCACCATACCGAACGCCATGATAAGCGTGGTTGGTGCGCCATATTTTTCCAGCGCAATAGAGACCATCGCCTCATTGTTCGGAATAATACCCTGCACATCAAAGGCCTGCTTGAAGATATCACCTAACGGCGATAGCGAGCCGACCAGAACTAAAGCCCCTCCGGATAACACCAGGAAGCCCAGAATCGTTTTAACGGTCCCTTTAATGACGTCAGGGAAGGATTTTTTTTGTGCCACCAGGCCGAATAGCGCCACCAGTCCGACAAGGATTGATGGCACCTTCAGGATATCAACAATAAGCTGTAAAACGTTTTGAACAAACATATTAACCTCTGTCGCAGGGTATTTTTCTTGCCCGACTTAATTATTGCTGGTCAAAGTAGTCTTTTATTTTTTGTTCAACTTCGTTCAGGTCGATAATGTTATTAATCACAATAACTTTATCTGCCGGTAAGTTAGCGCTGAAGGCGATATCTTTCGCCATCACGAAAACATCGGCCACGTCGGGCGTGACGGAACCCAAGTCAGAGTGTTCAACGTCCGCGGTGATATTAATTTTTTTGAGCACCTTTTTGATGTTCATTTCCATCATAAAGCTGCTACCCAGACCTGAACCACATACCGCCATAATTTTCATAGTAGACCTCATATTTTTACGATTGGGGTGTCATTAACAAGACGCCGACGTTTCACCGAGCAAAATCGCCTGCAATTCTTCAGTACTTTGCGTATCAAAAATCTGCTGCATCACCTCATCATCTGACAGCACTTCGGCGAGCTGCGAAATCATTTCAATGTGACTATTGCTGTCCGGGGCGGAGAACATAAAAATCGCATCCACCGGATCGTTCTCTTCTGAATTGAACTCAACCGCCTGGCCCAGTTTGACGATAGAGAGCCCCAGCGCCATTGCGCCCTGCTCGGGTCGCGTATGCGGCATCGCGATGCGCGGAGCAATCACGAAATAGGGACCGATCTCTTCTTTCTGTTTGATAATCGAATCGATATAGGCCGGTGAAATCGCTCCTTCATCCAGCAGCGGGCGGCCTGCAATCTGAATCGCCTCTTTCCAGTCACTTACCGATTGAACATACTGAACTTTGTTTTTATTCAGCCAGTTGGATAATGTTGGCATGGATATTACCTATCGTTCTTAATGATAAAAATGGGTGACTACAGCATGCGACGGGCCGTTTCCGTCACATTCTCTTTCGTAAAGCCAAAGTATTTAAACAGAACGCTCGCTGGCGCAGATTCCCCAAAGGAGTCCATGCCGATAACCTTCCCATCCAGCCCGGTATAGCGCTGCCAGAACCCTTCAATACTGGCTTCTATCGCCAGACGGTTACGCACACTCTTCGGCAATACGGACTCTTTGTAAGCCTCATCCTGCTTATCAAAGCGCTCGGTGCACGGCATGGAAACGACGCGAATCTGGTGGCCTTCCTGTTGCAGCGTACGGGCGGCGGCAACCGCCAGCGCCACCTCAGAACCTGCGGATATCAGGATCAGCTCAGGTTCACCGTCGCAGTCGACCAGCACATAACCGCCACGCGCAATATTGTTGAGCTGTTCCGCGCTGCGAGCCTGCTGTTCAAGCGGCTGACGAGTCAGCACTAAGGCCGAAGGCCCGTCCTGACGTTCAATCGCCTGCTGCCAGGAGACCGCCACTTCCACCTGATCGCATCCGCGCCAGGTTTCCATATTCGGCGTCAGGCGCAGCGAGGCCAGTTGCTCAACCGGCTGGTGCGTCGGGCCATCTTCGCCCAAACCAATGGTGTCGTGGGTATAGACAAAGATGGCGCGAATTTTCATCAGCGCCGCCATGCGCAGCGCATTGCGGGCATATTCCATAAACATCAGGAAGGTGCCGCCGTAAGGGATAAACCCGCCGTGCAGCGCCAGACCATTCATGATGGCAGACATGCCAAATTCACGAACGCCATAAGAAAGGTAGTTCCCCGCCCCGTGCTCGGCGGTAAAATCGACGGACTTCTGATGCCTGGTCAGGTTAGACGGCGAAAGATCCGCAGACCCACCCATCAACTCAGGCATCATATCGGCGAAAAAATTTAAGCAGTTCTGGCTCACCTGACGCGTGGCCAGCGATGCCGGGTTGGCCTGCAAATCGTCGATATAGTGCTGGATATTCTCCGCCCACTGCACAGGCAGTTCGCCCTTCATACGGCGTACAAACTCGGCGGCCAGTTCAGGCCATTGCAGCGCATAGTCGGCAAACAGTGCCTCCCATGCCTGCTCGTCCTGCGCCCCTTTTTCGGTCGCATCCCAGGCGGCATAGATATCAGCAGGAATTTCAAACGGCGGATACGGCCATTCAAGGCGTTCACGTACCAAGGCAACTTCATCGGCCCCCAGCGCAGAGCCATGGCATTCATGGCTGTCCGCTTTATTCGGCGAGCCGAAACCGATAATGGTTTTACAACACAGCAGGCTCGGTTTATCGCTGACCAGTTTGGCTTCGCGAACGGCCGCGTCAATCGCCTGCGGGTCGTGACCATCAATACCTTCAATCACGTGCCAGCCATAGGCGCGGAAGCGGGCGGCGGTATCTTCAGCAAACCAGCCTTCAACGTGCCCGTCGATAGAGATGCCATTATCGTCCCAGACGGCAATCAGGTTCCCCAACCCTAAAGTTCCGGCCAGGCTGCATGCTTCATGGGAGATGCCTTCCATCAGGCAACCATCGCCCAGGAACAGCCAGGTGTGATGATCGACGATATCAAACCCAGGCTTATTGAATTCAGCGGCCAGCGCTTTCTCGGCAATGGCCATACCGACGGCGTTCGCTACCCCTTGCCCCAGCGGGCCGGTGGTGGTCTCAACGCCCGGCGTATAGCCATACTCCGGGTGACCAGGCGTACGCGAGTGAAGCTGACGGAATTCACGGATGTCATTCATGCTCAGGTCATAACCTGTGAGGTGCAACAGAGAATAAAGCAGCATCGAGCCATGACCATTCGACTGCACATAGCGATCGCGGTTAAACCACTGCGGATTTTTTGGGTTATGGCGAAGGTGATGACGCCAGACAACCTCGGCAATATCAGCCATACCCATCGGTGCGCCCGGATGGCCAGAGTTGGCTTTCTGAATCGCGTCGACGCTCAGAATTCGAATGGCATTCGCTAATTTTCTGTTGCTCATACGTCTCTCTTTTTACCTGGATTTTACGTTCAACAATAACGTTTGCGGGGTTTTCCCCACGCCAGCATGAATAGACATGTCGAAAGAAACCTTAGTTTTTATCGTTGTATCACGCCGCCATACGGTTCAACGCGACTTGAATTCTCTTTCGGCAACCAGCAATAAAATAAACATTAAAATACAATGAATTACTTTATATTCTTACGCTATTACTGCATCCTTACGCCTTTCAATATACGTCTATACATGTTTCACTTGTCTAGTCATCTTGATGATGCACATAGACGTGTCCAGATACAATATGCAAAAATGCATTTTATCGCGATGCGGCGTTTGTTCACTCAAATTCGTTAACTTGCTCACAATATGACGTTAACGGTCTGGTCGACAGAAAACAAAGTCAGGCATACATGTAAACAGGATCCAGCGGCGTTATCGCCCACATTGGTTAGGAAGAAAGTCGATGGTTGATGGCATTACAGAGAAGCAAAAAGAGGTGGTCGATTACATTCTCAGGAAGATAAAGACCGATGGTCTTTTGCCAGGGGATAAACTGGACACAGAGATTGCTATTGCCAAAAATATCGGCATCACGCGAGCCACGGTGCGCGAGGCCACGCGCCTGTTGATCGAGCAGCAGCGAATTTACCGCGTGAAAGGCTCGGGTTTGTTCGTTGGCGCCATCGGTAAAAGCAACCATTCCGGCAGATTCCACGCCCTGTCACCTTTTGATTTCCAGGCGCAGAAGAGTGGCCATAAAGGCGTCAGAAAAGTCATTAAATTCAGCATAATGAAAGTGCCTTCGCCAGAAATCGCACAGTCGTTGCGGATAAAAAATAGCGATCAGATCTATAAAATTTTACGCCTGATGTGTTTTGACGATATTCCCGTCGCCCTTGAGCATATCCATCTGCCGGTCAATATGTTTACCAGCATGGAATTAAGCCAGCTCGAAATATCAAAATATAGCTATATCGAAAGCATCACCGGTAAAAAGGTCCAGCGCCGCGATCAGAATTTAACCGCAATCAACCTGGTTGACGAAGATATCCTTAATCTATTGAATCTCAAAGAGAATGACTCCGTTCTCGAACTTGATGAAACCGTTTATCTCGATGACGGCACCCCCTGCGAAGTCAATATCGCCATCATCAACACGCGTATTTTCCCCCTGAGACAAAACTCAACCCGCTCATAAGGCGGGTCATTTTCAGCCGACCTCACCGCTGCTGATAACAAGGCAGCCACTATCATTTCTGTTACCCAACATTCACGCCACAATGGTCAAAAATTTCATAACCTCTATGGAATAATTTAGAATAGCGGGCAAAACATTTTCCACGAACCAGGATCCTGGCAATGAGCAAATCTGAAAACCTGTATAGCGCTGCGCGTGAACTTATCCCAGGCGGGGTGAACTCGCCGGTACGTGCCTTCACCGGCGTGGGCGGTACGCCGCTGTTTATCGAGCGTGCGGACGGCGCGTATCTGTACGACGTGGATGGCAAAGCCTATATCGACTATGTCGGTTCCTGGGGGCCGATGGTGCTGGGCCATAACCACCCTGCCATTCGTAATGCGGTGATTGAAGCGGCCGAGCGTGGTCTGAGCTTCGGTGCGCCAACCGAGATGGAAGTCACTATGGCGAAGCTGGTTACCGAACTGGTGCCAACCATGGACATGGTGCGTATGGTGAACTCCGGTACCGAAGCGACCATGAGCGCCATTCGCCTGGCGCGCGGCTTTACCGGCCGTGACAAAATCATCAAATTCGAAGGCTGCTACCACGGCCACGCCGACTGCCTGCTGGTTAAAGCAGGCTCCGGCGCGCTGACCCTCGGTCAGCCAAACTCACCGGGCGTACCGGCCGATTTCGCTAAGCACACCCTCACCTGCACCTATAACGATCTCGCGTCCGTACGCGCGGCGTTCGAGCAGTTCCCGCAGGATATCGCCTGCATCATCGTTGAACCGGTTGCCGGCAACATGAACTGCATCCCACCGCAGGCTGATTTCCTGCCGGGCCTGCGCGCGCTGTGCGATGAGTTCGGCGCACTGCTGATTATCGATGAAGTGATGACCGGCTTCCGCGTGGCGCTGGCTGGCGCGCAGTCCTACTACGACGTGGTGCCGGATCTGACCTGCCTTGGCAAAATCATCGGCGGCGGTATGCCGGTAGGCGCCTTCGGCGGTCGTCGCGACGTGATGGACGCGCTGGCACCAACCGGTCCGGTTTATCAGGCGGGTACCCTCTCCGGTAACCCAATTGCCATGGCAGCGGGCTTCGCCTGTCTGACCGAAGTGGCACAGCCTGGCGTTCACGAAACCCTGACCGACCTGACCAATCAGCTGGCGCAGGGTCTGCTGGATGCCGCGCAGGAAACCGGTATTCCGCTGGTGGTGAACAACGTGGGCGGCATGTTCGGGATCTTCTTCACCGATGCCAAAGAAGTGACCTGCTATCAGGACGTGCTGAAGTGCGACGTTGAGCGCTTTAAACGTTTCTTCCATCTGATGCTGGATGAAGGCGTGTATCTGGCGCCGTCGGCGTTTGAAGCAGGCTTTATGTCTATCGCCCACAGCGAAGAAGATATCAACAACACCGTTGACGCGGCGCGTCTGGTGTTTGCGAAGCTGTAAGGGATATTGGCGAAGTTCCCCCTCACCCCGGCCCTCTCCCCAAAGGGGCGAGGGAGAAAAACAGATCGGTGCTGTAGGTCAATGCTGCATCGAACGGTTCCCTCTCCCCTATGGGGAGAGGGTTAGGGTGAGGGGGCCTTCCTCTACCGGCTTTGCTTTCTCAACAAATAGATAAAATACGGCGCACCGATAAAGGTCGACAGCAGCCCTGCTGGCACCTGATACGGGAACATCAGCATACGCCCACACCAGTCAGCAAACACCAGTATCAGCCCACCAATCAGCGCCGACATCACGATATGCGGCATCGTTCGGCGGAAGCCCATCATGCGCGCAATATGCGGCGCCATCAGCCCGACAAAGCTTAGCGGCCCGATGGTCAGCGTCGCCGCCGCCGTTAAGCACGCCGCCAGCAGCAGCAGGCTGATACGCGCCGGTGATAGCGCCATACCGATAGAGCGCGCCGTTTCGCCACCCAGCGGCAGGATGGTTAACCAGCGGCGGCAAAGCGGCACCAGCAGCAGGAAAATCACCATAGCAGTAGCCGACTGCGCCACCTGCTTGCCGGTCGCGTTATAGGTTGAACCGGCAATCCACGTCAGAATCTGCGCCATACGCGGGTCACCGCTCGCTTGCAGCATCATCAGCAGCATGGTGAACGCGGTACTCAGCGCCATCCCCGCCAACAGCATTCGGTGCGGTGAAAATCCGCCGCGCCCGGCGGCAATCAGGATAACCAGCAGCGTGACCGCCGCGCCCAGGCTGCCCGCCGGCAGCAGCCAGACAAACGCGTTGCCCGGCACCACAAACAGCATCAGTACCACGCCAAACGCCGCGCCGGAGCTGATCCCCAGCACTTCCGGGCTCGCCATCGGGTTGCCGGTTAAGCGCTGAATAATGCAGCCCGCCACCGCCAGCATCACCCCGGCAATCAGCGCCGAGGCAATACGCGGCCAGCGCCACTGAATCAGTTCGTCGAGCAGCGTACCGCTCGCCCAGTGCCAGCTGTGCGCATCGCGGCCCAGCGACAGGGCAACGAACACCGCCACCAGCAGAATCACCAGCCCGCCCAGCGCAAACCACTGCACGTGCTGACGTTCATTCGCCACACTGTCGTTAGCGTTCATCGACGGTGCGCTCATGCTGCGCAGTCGCGGCAGCAGCCAAAGCAGCAGCGGCGCACCAATCAGCGCGGTCACGGAGCCGGTGGAGACTTCCATCCACACCCGGGTAAGCCAGAGGATTATCTGATCGGAGAGCCACAGAATCAGCGCGCCAATCAGCGGGGCCAGCATCAGGCGGGAGAGCAAGCGTCGTGCGCCCAGCATCTTCGCCAGCAGCGGGGCAAACAGGCCGATAAAGCCGATAATCCCTACCGCGTTGACGAGGAAGGCGCTGATAACGATAGCCAGCGTCAGTGCCCCCAGATGCGCCAGCGAGAGCGCCAGACCCAGGTTGCGGGCCACGCCGTCATCCAGCCCCATCAGCGTTAACGGGCGCAGCAGCAACAGCGTGAGCATCACGCCGCCGAGCAACTGCGGCCACAGACGTTGCACGATGCTCCAGTCGGTCTGGGTCAGCGTCCCGGTGCTCCACAGGAACATACTTTGCAGCTGGTCGTGATGGAAAATCACCATCAGCTGGTTTATCGCGCCGCAGTACAGGCTCACCACCAGCCCGGCCAGAATTAGCGTTACCGGCGAGAGGCGTTTGCCCCACGCCACGCCGAAGACCAGCGCACCGACGATGCAGGCCCCCGCCAGTGCGGCAAACTGCGAGGCCAGCACGCCTGGAATGGCCCACAGCGCGGTAATGGTCATCCCCAACTGCGCGCCGGTAGCCACGCCAAGCGTGGTTGGCTCAGCCAATGGGTTACGCAGCACCTGCTGGAACAGCACGCCCACCAGCCCCAGTCCGGCGCCGACCAGCAGTGAGATAGTCAGGCGAGGCAGCAGGCTGTAGTGGAACAGCATCTGATCGATGGCGTTAATATCCGGCTGGCGTATTGCCTGGAACCAGAGGGGGTGAGGCAGCGCAATGTTGAAGTTAAACCAGGTCAGCGCCAGCCCAGCAATAAACAGCGCCAGCAGCAACAGCGTGGCAAAAGGAGAGCGGGTCGTCTTCACGCTTTGCCTCCCAGTGCGTTATCAAGAATGCGAGCGAAGTTCATCGCCGACAGCGTCGCGCCGTAGAACCAGACCGCCGGAACGTTCTGCACCCGGTTCGCGCGGACAAACGGCATCGCCTGCCATAACGGGGTGGCGGCCAGTTGGCGCATATCAGCGGCATTACCGTGGTCAAAGCAGAGCACATCGACGTCTTTGTAGGCCGCCAGGCGGTCGATACCGACCACCGTGCTACCCCAGAAGTTTGTCTCCCCCTGCCAGGCGTTCTTCACGCCCAGACGATCGAGGATCTCCTGGAAGAGGCAGTTCGGGCCAAACACCAGCATATGGCGAGGGTCGAGCAGCGACATGATCAGCACCGGGCGTTCGCCACGCGAGACAAAGCGCGGCTTGAGGCTGTCGATGTAGGCATCAAACTCCGCCAGATGGCGATGAGCGACGTCCTGCTTATTGAGCAGTTCCGCCATCTCTAGCAGCGAGCGCCGCGCCTGCTCCAGCGGCTGTTTACCGTCGCTGAAGGCAAAGCTGCGCCCCGGCGCAATACGCGCGAGGATCTTTGGTGAAGGGCCATAGCCCGCAGACCAGACCAGCATCGAGGGCTTCATCTGGGTCAGCAGTTCAAGATTGGGTTCGGTACGCAGCCCCACGTCAATCACCGAGTCCGGCAGCACCGGTTCGTTGACCCACATGCGATAGTTAGGGATATCCGCCACGCCGTAAGGGGTGACGCCCAGCGCCAGCATCAGCTCGACGGGCAGCCACTCCAGCGCCACGATACGTTCAGCGTTCACCGGCGCGGCCTGGGCTTTTTGCATCTGCCAGAGCAGCGGCGAGAGCGCCATCGCCGCCAGAAAACGGCGGCGGTTTATCAAATTCGAATCAGTCATCAATAGACAAAACTTACCGGTGCGGCACCGGCTGGATGCGGAAGAATACCCATTGGGATGCCGTAAATCTGCTCCAGCGTGTCGCTACGCATCAGTTCGTCCGGCGAGCCCTGAGCAATCATTTCACCGCCGCGAAGCGCCACCAGATAGTCGCAGTAGCGCGCCGCCATGTTGATATCGTGCAGCACGGCAACCACCGTCAGGCCACGCTGCTGGCTTAAGCGGTGCACCAGCGCCAGCACGTCAACCTGATGGGCAATATCGAGCGCCGAGGTTGGCTCATCGAGCAGCAGACAGCGGCTATCCTGCGCCACCAGCATGGCAATCCACGCGCGCTGACGTTCGCCGCCGGAGAGGCTATCGACCAGCCGATGCGCCAGCGGTTTAAGCCCCACGAGGGAAATCGCTTCCTCGACCTTTTCACGATCGGCCACGCCGAAACGGCCCAGCGCGCCGTGCCACGGGTAACGACCAATGGCGACGAGTTCACGCACGGTCATCCCTTCTGCAGGCGGCAACTGCTGCGGCAGATAGGCAACCTTACGGGCAAAAGCTTTACTGTTCCAGCTCGCCAGCGGCTGGCCGTCCAGTAGGATCTCGCCTTCCGACGGCGGCTGATGGCGGCCAAGCATTTTCAGCAGCGTGGATTTACCCGAGCCGTTATGGCCGATAAGGCCGGTCACTTTGCCCGCGGGAAAAGTCAGGGAGAGAGGATGAAGAAGCGTACGGCCTGGAACGCGAAAAACGACCTGTTCCAGAGAAAAGGTCGTATCAGAATGAGTTGTCTTGTCCTGCATAACCGTCAACATGTTAAAGGGCGCGGAAAACCCGCGCCCTGGAGGTGGTTAGAAACGGAACGTTGCGGTAGCAACAACCTGGCGCTCAGCGCCCCAGTAGCACGCGTATTCGCTATAGCAACTGGAGACGTATTCACGGTTGAACAGGTTATTGACGTTAACGGCAATGGATGAACCCGGCAGGCCTACGCGCGCCAGATCGTATTTCACCATCGCATCGGCGACGGTATAACCGCCTACGCTAAACTGCTCGTTTTTCTTGCCAGTCGTGGTATCGTTTTTGTAGTAGCTGACGGTAGAACCGGTATAACGAACACCTGCACCGAAGGTTAGACCACTCAGCGCCGTGTCGTAGAAGGTATAATCCGTCCACAGAGAAGCCTGGTTACGCGGTACTTCTGCAGGACGCTTACCTTTGAAGGTCGTATCCTCAGTGTATTCCGCATCCGTGTAGCTATAAGCTGCCGTCACGTTAATGTTTTCATTAACCGCTGCTTTTGCTTCCAGCTCAATACCGCGAGAACGAATCTCCCCGGTCTGAACGCTATACCAGCCGGTGGTATCGTTCGGATCGGAAGTCAGGTTCTTGTCTTTGGTCAGTTGATACACCGCCCCCGTCAGTACTACCGGCATATCTTTTGGTACGTACTTCACACCGGCTTCATACTGCTTACCGCGAGATGGGTCGAACGGCTTGCCTTCTTTGGTCGTTCCCGACGTTGGCTCGAAAGATTCGCTATAACTGAAATATGGTGAAATACCATTATCAAACAGATAGTTAAGACCACCACGCCAGGTGAACTGCTGGTCATGGTTCTGAGCCAGAGAGTTGTCGGAACGAGTTAAGGTTGAAGCCATCGCGTAGTCATAACGACCACCCAGCGTCAGCACCCATTTATCCCACTCCATCTGATCCTGTGCATACAGACCAGTCTGCTCCATACGGTTAAGCACGACATAGTGAGAGGTGATCTTGACACCAGGGTTGCCATACTGCGGATTATTCATATCCAGCGCGTTGGCATCGCCATACACTGCGTTCACATCGTTACGCATGCGTGAATAGTCAACGCCTGTCAGCAGAGTATGCTCAACATCGCCCGTAGCAAAATCGGACTGCAGTTGCGTATCAACCGTGAAGGCATTGAGGTTCTCATCTGAACGCACATACTTACGCTGGATCTGACCCGGATTAATGTAACCAAAACCATATACCGAACGGTACAGGGTTTTCACCTGGTCGTAGCGCAGGTTCTGGCGCACGGTGAAGGTGTCGTTAAACTCGTGAGAGAAGCTGTAGCCCACCATCTGCTGGCGGCGCTGCATTTTGTTGTCCTGTTCGCCTTCGTTGAAGTCAGTCGGCAACTTGTGAGAATTGCCGTTGGCATCAACGTACGGAACCAACGTACCTTCACGCGGCAGCCAGCCGTAGTAACCCGCATCCGGATCGCTCTGGAAGTTGCTCAGGAAGGTGAAGTCCGTTTTATCATCCGGACGCCAACTGAAGGATGGAGCGATAGCATAACGACTCGCTTTGGCCATATCCTGCTGTGTGTCCTGGCTGCGGCCTAAACCGGTCAGGCGATAAGACCACACGCCTGCGTCATCAATCGCATCACTAAAGTCAAAACCGGTCTGCCAGAGGTTATCTGTGCCCATTTTGAATTGAATTTCACGCAGCGGTTCAGTGGTCGGGCGTTTGCTGACCATGCTGACGATACCGCCAGGGTTGCTGTTGCCGTACAGCACGGAAGTTGGCCCGCGCATCACTTCTACGCGTTCCAGGAAATAAGGGTCCATAGAGACTTCAGAGTAGTTATTTCCCTGAAGCTTCATACCATCCAGATACTGGTTGGTGTTAACCGTTGTTGGCGACGTAAAACCACGGATAGAAACCACATCATAAGTCGAAGAACTTCCGCGAGTAGAGAAGACACTTGGCGTGTACGCCATTGCTTCTTTAACGGTCGTCGGCTGATGGATATCCATCTCCTGACGGGTAATCACCGAAACAGACTGCGGAGTCTTCTCAATCGGAGTATCAGTCTTGGTTGTCGTTGCGGAGTGTTTTGCCGCAATCGTCGCCGCCGGACCCCAGGCACTTTCCTGAGCCGCCGGAGCTGCGGTGACGGTGATGGTTTCTTCTTTAGGTTGTTCTGCTGCCTGTGCATATACAGACATGCCGCTAACCGCCGTGGCTACTACAACTGCGAGTTTACGCAGCGAGTGGGTTGGCTGAGCAGTTTTTAGACGCGCCATTGGTATATCTCTGATGAAGTGAATGATAACGTAAACGAGAATTATTATTATAACGATGGGAATAATAGGTCATGCATTGGACGCATAGCAAGCGATATAAGTCCCTACCAGAATTAAGGGGTTAAGAATTAAACAGATGAAATAATGGCGTTAAGAAAAAGAAAAAACTTAGAGATAAAAAAAGCCCCTGCACGATGCAGAGGCTTAGTATTAATACGGTATCGAGCCATCCCGGAGTCGGCGTGAACGCCTCGTCCGGGCTACAGCCTATGTTGTAGCCCGGACGAACGAAGTGACGCCGGGATTGGCACCGATCCCCGTCAGAGCGCTATTAATTCCCGCCGAACATATCCTTAATCCAACCAGCCACGCCGTCGCTGTCTTTCTTCTCCTGCGCCGGCTGCTGCTGTTGCTGCTGCTGAGGCTGTGAAGAAGATGAGTCAAACGGGTTCGCTGACTGCTGCTGCTCGATAGCCTGCTGGCTCTGCTGGCAGAGTGAATCCGGGTCGGTAGTCCAGACCGGCAGCATACGCGTGCCACCGCCGCCGCAGACGAAGTTACCGCCATCGTCCACGCCCATGTTCACCACATCTTCCGGCGGCGTCAGATCCAGCGCGATAGGCGACTGGGTCTCCAGATAACGCTGGTAGATAGACATCGCACCGCTGGCGCCGTACAGCTTGGTCGGCTGGTTATTATCGCGGCCTACCCAGGTGATCACCACTTCACGCCCATCAATCCCGGCAAACCAGGTATCGACGTTGTTGTTAGTGGTCCCGGTTTTCCCCGCCAGATGCAGGTTCGGGTATTTCGCGCCCAGCTGACGGCCAGTACCACGCTGCACAACCTGCTGCATAGTCCACAACGTCAGATAAGCCGCCTGTGCCGGAACGGCACGCTCAGCCTGCGGATAGCTCTGGTACAACACGGTACCGTCTTCCGCAATCACCGAACGCAGCGCCGACAACGGTGCGCGGTTACCGCCGCTGGCGATGGTCTGGAACGCCTGGGCCACTTCAATCGGCGTCAGGTTCAGCGCACCGAGCAGCATCGCCGGTACGGCGTTGAGCTGATCTTTCGGCGCGCCCAGTTTCAGCCAGGTGTCGGTGACCGCTGGCAGACCCAGCGCCATACCGAGGTTAACGGTCGGCACGTTCATGGAACGTGTCAGCGCGTCCACCAGCATTACCTGACCGCTGTAGCGACGATCATCGTTCTGCGGTGACCACACCTGACCATTCGGCTGACGCAGCGCAATTGGCGCATCGGCAATCCAGGTATTCAGGCGGTACTGGTTCGGCTGGCTTAAGGCCGTCAGATAGGTCGCCGGTTTTGCCAGAGAACCAATCGAACGACGCGCCTGCATGGCACGGTTGTAGCCCGCAAACTGCGGTTCAGCGCCGCCAACCATCGCGCGCACTTCGCCGCTGAAGCGGTCGACCACCACCATCGCGGTTTCAAGGTCGCTCAGCTTACGCTGTTTCTTCAGCACCGGAATACCGTCGGTCGCCGCTTTTTCTGCGGCATCCTGCGCAACCGAGTCGAAGGTAGTAAAGATCTTCACGCCGGAGAGATCTTTCACTTTATCGCCCAGCTTCGCCTGCAGCTCCTGACGTACCATCTGCATAAACGCAGGCTGCGGTGAAATCACCCCACCGCGCGGCTGCACGCCCAACGGACGCGCGCTCAGCATGTCGTACAGCTCCTGGTCGATAACCTTCTGCTGTTGCAGCAGGCGCAGAACCAGGTTACGACGCTCCAGCGCCAGTTTTGGGTTACGCCACGGGTTGTAGACCGAGGCCCCTTTCACCATGCCCACCAGCAGTGCCTGCTGGTCAAGGCTCAGCTCTTCTACCGGACGACCGAAGTAGTAGAGGCTCGCCAGCGGGAAGCCGCGGATTTCATTGTCGCCGCTCTGACCGAGGTAGACCTCGTTCATATACAGCTCAAGAATGCGGTCTTTGCTGTAGCGGGCGTCCATGATCAGCGCCATGTAGGCTTCGTTCGCCTTACGCCAGTAGGAACGTTCGCTGGAGAGGAACAGGTTCTTCACCAACTGCTGGGTCAGCGTACTCGCCCCCTGCACCGTTCTCCCGGCGGTCAGGTTCGCCAGCACCGCACGGCCCATCGAGTAGAAGCTGATACCATCATGCTCGTAGAAGTGACGGTCTTCGGTGGCGATAAGCGTATCGATCAGCAGATCCGGGAAACCACTGCGCGGCACAAACAGACGCTGCTCGCCGTTTGGCGAGGACATCATAGTGATAAGGCGCGGGTCGAGACGGAAGAAGCCAAACTGTCGATTGCTGTCCAGGTTCTCGATGGTTTCCAGGTGATCGCCATCAAAGGTCAGACGCGCGCGCACCTGCCCTTCTTTGCTGTCCGGGAAATCGAACGGGCGACGGATCATCTCAATACTGTTGGCCTGCACGGTAAATTCGCCGGGCCGCGTCATCGCCGACACCTGGCGATACTGGGTCGCCGTCAGCAGCTGAACCATCTCTTTTTTGCTGATCGGCATATCCGGCTCAAGGCTCACCATGCGGCCATAGACTGCCGCTGGCAGCTGCCAGACTTTACCGTCGATGCGGCTACGGATTTTTTGATCCAGGTACACGCCATAAATGGCCATCAGCACGGCAAAAACGATGCCGAGTTTTACCAGGAACCAGAACCAGCGGTGTTTACCGCGCGGTTTTTTCCCTTTTCCGCCGCCTTTACGCGAGCGCGGTTTTTCATCGTCGTAGCCATCATCATCATAATCGTCGTCATACTCATCGTCTCTGAGCTGTCGACGGCTTACCTTTTGCTTTGCCGGACGTGCAGGCTTGCCTTTACGTCCAATCGGCTCGCGGTCATTCCCCGCCATGCTTTCTCTCCGCAACATTCAGGCATAAAGGCCTGATTCTCAATTCTTCTGCCACGGGGCAGAAGAAGATATCTCTCAATTTTATGCAGTTTTTCCCTGGCGTCGCATTCGCTCGGCCGGTAACTACGCCATCACGAATACTTTTTCGTCCGCCGCGTCGGCGCGGTGTTTGCCGGATCGTCTGGCCAGACGTGCTTCGGATAGCGCCCTTTCATCTCTTTTTGCACTTCCCGGTACGCCCCCTGCCAGAACGCGCTTAAATCGCGAGTGATCTGCAGCGGGCGCTGCGCCGGTGAAAGCAGTTCGAGCACCAGCGCGACTCGCCCTTCGGCGATAGTCGGCGTGCTGGCTTCGCCAAACATCTCCTGCATACGCACCGCCAAAGCCGGCGGGTTTTCATCATCATAGCGAATAGCTATCCGACTTCCTGTGGGCACAGTGTAATGAGTTGGCAGCAAACTCACCAGACGTTGTCGTAATGACCAGGGCAACCATTCCAGCAGCGCCTGATGAACATCCAGCGATTTCAAGCCGCGCAACGAGTGAACGCCGCTCATGTGCGGCAGCAGCCAGCTCTCCAGCGCCTCTAGCAGCGAGACGTCATCCACCGCAGGCCACGCATCTTCCGGCAGCCAACGCGCAGCGCACTGTAAACGCAAGCGTAGCTGTTCCGCTTCGTTCGTCCAGTTGAGCACGCTTAACCCTTTCTCGCGAATGCCGGTGAGCATCGCCCGGTGCAGTTCCTCTTCCGATGGTTTCGCCAGCGGGCGCACGCTCAGCGTCAACTGGCCAATCTGGCTTCGGCGCAGCGCTTTCAGCGTGCCCTGGTTATCATCCCACTCAATAGTGTCAGATTGTTGAAGCAGCTGCGGGCAGCGCGACACCAGCGCATCAATATCCAGCGCACAGGCCTGCAAGATTCGCGCATCCGGCGAGGCATTACCCTGTAACAGCAGCGGCGCAATCAGCCATTCGTGGCGATTCAGCGCATCGTCGGCGTCTAACATCGCCCCCATGCCGTTAGCGAGCTGATAGCGTCCTTCCTGCCCGCGTCGGCGCGCGATGCGGTCGGGGAAGCCCTGCGCCAGCAGCGCGGGAATCGCGTCGCTGTCAGGCTGCCCTGCACGGCGATTAAGCCGTTTACAAAGCTGCTGGCTACGCTGCTGCCACTGCCCCTGCGAACGGGTAAAGGCCTGCATCAAATCGCCGCTGCCGCCGCGCGGAGGCTCTTCCAGAATAGCCGCCAGCCGCGCCGCCGTGGCCACTTCAGCGTCGCTATCCGCCGCCACCAGCATCGCGGCAAGGCGCGGGTCATTCCCCAGCGCCGCCATTTTCAGCCCTTTCGCCGTTAATCGCTCATCGGCCAACGCGCCAAGCTGCGTCAGCAGGCGACGCGCCGCCGCCAGATTTACCGCGGGAGGTGTATCCAGCCAGCTGAGCTGCGACGGGTCGTTACAGCCCCACTGCAAGAGTTCGAGCAGCAGCGATGAGAGATCGCTTTGCAATATTTCCGCTTCACTCTGCGCCGCTGCACGCTCGGCCTGATCTTTTGCCAGCAGGTGCACACACACGCCGGGCTCCAGACGCCCTGCACGCCCGGCACGTTGGGTCATCGAGGCCTGGCTTATGCGCTGAGTTATCAGCCGTGTTAGCCCACTGCGTACGTCGAAACGCGCCACGCGCTCCTGGGCGCTGTCCACCACCAGGCGAATACCTTCGATGGTCAGACTGGTTTCGGCAATATTGGTTGCCAGCACGACCTTCCGCTTGCCTGATGGGGCGGGAAGAATGGCCTGACGCTGCTCGCTGAGCGGCAGCGCGCCATATAAAGGGCAGAGCAGGACGTCGTCGGCTACGCGCTCCGCCAGGTGATTCTGCACCCGCTGAATTTCGCCAACCCCCGGTAAAAAGAGCAGCAGCGAACCGCTTTCATGACGCAGCAGTTCCGCCGTCGCCATAGCCACCGCCTCATCAAAGCGCTGGTGCGCAGGCAGCGACTGATAGCGACGCTCCACCGGAAACGCACGACCTTCGGAGATAACCACCGGCGCATCCGGGAGCAGACGCTGCAGCTTGTCGTTATCAAGGGTGGCCGACATGATCAGCAGCTTGAGGTCATCGCGAAGCCCCTGCTGAACGTCCAGCAGCAACGCCAGCGCGAGGTCAGCCTGTAGACTGCGTTCGTGAAATTCATCGAGGATCACTAACCCCACACCCGACAGTTCGGGATCGTGCTGGATCATACGCGTCAGGATCCCTTCGGTCACGACCTCTAACTGGGTAGCCGGCCCCACGCAGGTTTCCGCACGCATGCGGTAGCCGACCGTTTCTCCCGGCTTCTCACCCAGCAGTTCCGCCAGGCGCTGCGCCACGTTGCGGGCCGCCAGACGGCGCGGCTCCAGCAGCAAAATACGCCCGTTGATGCTGCCTTCGCGTAAAATTTGCAGCGGCAGCCAGGTGGATTTACCCGCCCCCGTTGGCGCGTTCAGCAGCACCTGCGGCGATTGCTGTAAGGCATGAAGGAGTTCAGGAAGGATGCTTGCGACCGGCAACAGGGACACGAATGGCTCCAGAGGGTTAACATTAAACGGCGGACATTGTAGCATCGCCTCAATTCATAACCGAGTCCCCACCATGTCAGAGTCAAAAAGGCTGTTTTTCGCCGTTGAGATCCCAAAGCCCATCCAGAAGCAGCTGGTGCAGTGGCGTGCCGATAATTTTGCCGACGACGCTGGCGTACCCGTGGTCGCCGCCAATCTGCATATTACGCTGGCGTTTTTGGGGGAAGTGAGTGAGGAGAAACAGCGGGCGCTGGCCGCTATGGCCGGGCGTATTCGCCAGCCCGGTTTTACGCTGAATCTGGATGATGCCGGGCAGTGGCTGCGCTCGCGCGTGGTGTGGCTCGGCACGCGCCAGCCGCCGCGCGGGCTGCTGCAGCTCGCCAATATGCTTCGCGCTCAGGCCGCCCGCAGCGGCTGTTATCAAAGCCCGCAGCCGTTTCACCCGCACCTGACGCTGCTGCGCAACGCCGCGCAGGCGGTGCCTATCCCTGCTCCCGGCTTTCTCTGGACGTTTCCGGTGACCGGGTTCGCGCTATACGAATCACGCTTTGTCAGGGGACGCACAAAATACACGCCGTTACAGCGCTGGACGCTCAGCGAATCATAATAAGGAAAACGTATGAAGTTTACGCCACCGCTCAAGCACGCCACGCTGATTCAACGCTACAAACGCTTCCTCGCTGATGTTGTCACCCCCGAAGGTGAAACCTTCACGCTGCACTGCCCCAACACCGGCGCAATGACCGGTTGCGCAACCCCAGGTGACACCGTTTGGTATTCGACATCAGAAAATACTAAACGAAAATATCCACATACGTGGGAATTAACTCAAACCCAGCAAGGGGCATTTATCTGCGTCAATACGCTGCGGGCAAACACCCTGGCAAAAGAGGCAATTCTGGCTCAGCGTCTTCCCGAACTCACCGGCTACAACACCCTGAAAACCGAAGTGAAATACGGTGAAGAAAGCAGCAGAATTGACATCATGTTACAGGCAGATGATCGTCCCAACTGCTATATTGAAGTGAAGTCAGTCACACTTGCGGAAAATGAATTTGGTTACTTTCCGGATGCCGTGACCGTGCGCGGACAGAAGCATTTACGCGAGCTGATGGGCGTTGTCGCCAGGGGCGAACGCGCCGTTTTACTGTTTACTATCTTGCACTCAGCCATTGAATATTTCTCTCCTGCACACCATATTGATGCTAAATACGCAGAGTTACTCATTGAAGCAAAGAGAAAGGGGGTAGAGATTTTGGCTTATAAAGCGGAACTTTCTGCCGATAATATGACTCTGATATCGCCGTTACCCATTGCGTTATCACCGGGGGTATCTGCATAGAAAGTGTTCGGGCTGCGGCGCAAATACGCTTTTCTTCACAGCATTGTCAAGTGTTACGTTTAGATAATTGCCATGTGGAAAAGCATCTGTTATTTATAGCGGCCTGATTTTTCCCCCGAACACGGGGATCGATAGTGCGTGTTAAGGAGAAGCAACATGCAAGAAGGGCAAAACCGTAAAACATCGTCCCTGAGTATTCTGTCCATCGCAGGGGTGGAGCCGTACCAGGTGAAACCGGGCGAAGAGTATATGAACGAAGCCCAGCTGGCGCACTTCCGACGTATTCTTGAAGCATGGCGTAATCAACTTAGGGATGAAGTCGATCGCACCGTTACTCACATGCAGGACGAAGCAGCAAACTTCCCGGACCCGGTAGACCGTGCCGCACAGGAAGAAGAGTTCAGCCTCGAACTGCGTAACCGCGATCGTGAACGTAAGCTGATCAAAAAGATCGAGAAGACGTTGAAGAAAGTGGAAGATGAAGATTTCGGCTACTGCGAATCCTGCGGTGTGGAAATTGGTATCCGTCGTCTGGAAGCACGTCCAACGGCCGACCTGTGCATTGACTGCAAAACGCTGGCAGAAATCCGCGAAAAGCAGATGGCAGGTTGATAGAACGCTAACGCTCTCACTTCAAGGCGGGAATCTCTCCCGCCTTGTTGTTTTTTTATTGCCATAAATATGTCAACACAACCATACATTGGGCGCTTTGCCCCTTCCCCCTCCGGTGAGCTGCATTTTGGTTCGCTAATTGCCGCACTGGGAAGCTATCTACAAGCTCGTGCTCAGCAGGGCATCTGGCGCGTTCGCATCGAAGATATCGATCCCCCTCGTGAAGTTCCCGGTGCTGCAACCACCATTTTGCATCAGCTGGAACATTACGGCCTGCACTGGGACGGCGACGTTCTCTGGCAATCACAGCGTCACGATGCCTATCGTGAAGCCCTCGCGTGGCTGAAAAGCCAGAACCTATGCTACTACTGCACCTGCACCCGTGCGCGCATCCAGAGCATCGGCGGCACCTACGATGGTCACTGCCGTGACCTCAACCACGGCCCTGAGAACGCAGCCCTGCGTCTGCGTCAGACGCATCCGGTAACCGAATTCACCGACCTGTTGCGTGGCACGATCAAGGCCGACGAACGTCTCGCTCGTGAAGATTTCATTATTCATCGTCGTGATGGTTTGTTTGCCTATAATCTCGCGGTGGTGGTGGATGACCAGTTTCAGGGAGTCACCGAAATCGTTCGCGGCGCGGATTTGATTGAACCCACCGTGCGACAGATTTCCCTCTACCAGCAGTTTGGCTGGCAGGCACCAGACTATATTCATCTGCCGCTGGCATTGAATGAAGAAGGTGCTAAACTTTCGAAGCAAAATCATGCACCTGCCCTACCAACCGGCGATCCGCGTCCCGTCCTTATCGAGGCGCTGCGCTTTTTAGGCCAGGATATTCCGGCGCAATGGCAGGATTTCAGCACGGCAGAATTACTGCACAATGCTGTCGCGCTGTGGTCGCTAAATCAGGTGCCTGAAATGGTGAAGATCAATCCGCCATTCTCAAATGCGTTATGCTGAGCTATGATTAGCCGCTATTTTTTTGTCCCAAAGTCAGATATTACCGAGGTGCACCATTTTTACCCGAGTCGCTAATTTTTGCCGCAAGGTGCTGAGCCGTGAGGAGAGCGAGGCTGAAAACGCCGTCGCTAAACCTGCTATGACCGTTATTCCGCGCGAGCAGCACGCTATTTCACGCAAAGATATCAGCGAGAATGCCCTCAAGGTTCTTTATCGTCTGAACAAAGCAGGCTACGAGGCTTACCTCGTTGGCGGCGGCGTTCGCGACCTGCTGCTAGGCAAAAAACCAAAAGATTTCGACGTGACCACCAGCGCCACGCCTGACCAGGTTCGCAAGTTGTTCCGCAACTGCCGTCTGGTGGGCCGCCGCTTCCGTCTGGCGCACGTCATGTTCGGCCCTGAAATTATCGAAGTCGCCACCTTCCGTGGTCACCACGAAGACGGCCAGTCCGATCGCACCACCTCACAGCGTGGGCAAAACGGTATGCTGCTGCGCGATAACATCTTCGGCTCCATCGAAGAAGATGCCCAGCGCCGCGACTTCACCATCAATAGCCTCTATTACAGCGTGGCGGACTTCACCGTTCGTGACTACGTTGGCGGTATGCAGGATCTGATCGACGGCGTGATCCGCCTGATTGGCGACCCGGAAACCCGCTACCGTGAAGACCCGGTGCGTATGCTGCGCGCCGTGCGCTTTGCTGCGAAGCTGGATATGCGTATCAGCCCGGAAACCGCTGAACCAATTCCACGTCTGGCAACCTTGATGAACGACGTGCCGCCAGCGCGCCTGTTTGAAGAAGCCCTTAAGCTGCTGCAGGCAGGCTATGGTTTAGAAACCTACAAGCTGCTGCGCGAATACAATCTGTTCCAGCCGCTGTTCCCGACCATCACCCGTTACTTCACTGAAGACGGTGATAGCCCGATGGAACGCATCATCTCTCAGGTGCTGAAAAACACCGACACCCGCATTCATAACGATATGCGCGTTAATCCGGCGTTCCTGTTCGCCGCGATGTTCTGGTATCCGCTGCTGGAGATGGCGCAGAAAATCGCTCAGGAGAGCGGGCTGGCCTATTACGATGCCTTCGCACTGGCGATGAACGAAGTGCTGGATGAAGCCTGCCGTTCGCTGGCGATTCCAAAACGTATTACCACGCTGGTGCGTGATATCTGGCAGCTGCAGCTACGGATGTCCCGTCGTCAGGGTAAACGCGCCTGGAAGCTGATGGAGCATCCAAAATTCCGCGCCGCTTACGACCTGCTGGCCCTGCGTGCCGAAGCTGAGCACAACGGCGAGCTGCAGCGTCTGACCCAATGGTGGGGCGAGTTCCAGGTGGTTGCACCACCGGCACAGAAAGATATGCTCAACGAGCTGGGCGATGAACCAGACACCCGTCGTCGCCATCGCCGTCCGCGCAAACGCGCGCCGCGCCGTGAGGGCAGTGCGTGACCGTTGCCTATATCGCCATCGGCAGCAACCTCGCCTCTCCGCTGGAACAGGTGAACGCTGCCGTTGAGGCGCTCAATGCGATCCCGGAAAGCCGGGTCGCTGCCGTCTCTGCGTTCTACCGCACCCCGCCGCTCGGCCCACAGGATCAACCCGATTACCTGAACGCCGCCGTGGCGCTGGAAACCACGCTCGCCGCCGATGTGCTGCTCAGCCATACCCAGCGTATCGAACTGCAGCAGGGGCGTCAGCGCAAAGCCGAACGCTGGGGGCCGCGTACCCTCGATTTAGACATCATGCTGTTTGGTCAGGATATTATTCATACCGATAATCTGACCGTCCCGCACTATGACATGTACAACCGCGGCTTTATGCTGTGGCCACTGTTCGAAATTGCCCCAACGCTTATCTTCCCGGATGGTGTCAGCCTGCGTCAGCGCCTTGATGCACTGGCGGAAAACTGCCCTGCGCGCTGGTAGCGCCCCTACCTTTTTTAGCGATCCCTGCGCTACCTGGTATCGTTTGCCTAAAGTCATTGCCCCCCTGATTTCGGCTGTTAGAATGCCGGGTAATACGATCTTACCATCAGGGATTATTATGAAACCGACCACCATCGCTTTATTGCAGAAATGCAAACAAGAGAAAAAACGCTTCGCGACCATCACGGCATACGACTACAGCTTTGCCAAACTGTTCGCAGACGAAGGCATCAACGTGATGCTGGTTGGCGACTCTCTTGGCATGACCGTGCAGGGCCACGATTCCACGCTGCCGGTGACCGTTGAAGACATCGCCTACCACACTCACGCCGTTCGTCGCGGCGCGCCACACTGCCTGCTGCTGTCCGATCTGCCGTTTATGGCCTACGCCACGCCGGAACAGGCGTTTGAAAACGCGGCAGCGGTCATGCGTGCTGGCGCCAATATGGTCAAGATTGAAGGCGGCGCCTGGCTGGTTGATACCGTGAAAATGCTGACCGACCGCGCCGTACCGGTATGCGGTCACCTGGGGCTGACGCCACAGTCGGTCAACATCTTCGGCGGCTATAAAGTACAGGGCCGCGGCGACGCCGGTCAGGTTCTGCTCGACGATGCGCTGGCGCTGGAAGCCGCAGGCGCGCAGCTGCTGGTGCTGGAGTGCGTACCGGTTGAGCTGGCAAAACGCGTCACCGAAGCACTGTCGATTCCGGTTATCGGCATCGGTGCTGGCAACGTCACCGACGGGCAGATCCTCGTGATGCACGATGCGTTCGGCATCACCGGCGGCCATATTCCTAAATTTGCCAAAAACTTCCTCGCCGAAGCGGGCGACATGCGCGCCGCGGTACGGCAGTATATGGCGGAAGTCGAGTCCGGGGCGTATCCGGGCGAAGAACATAGTTTCCATTAAGGAGTCATGTTGTGCTGATTATTGAAACCCTGCCGCTGCTGCGCCAGCATATCCGTCGTCTGCGTCAGGAAGGTAAGCGCGTTGCGCTGGTTCCCACCATGGGCAACCTGCACGACGGCCATATGACGCTGGTTGAAGAAGCCAAAACCCGTGCGGACGTAGTGGTGGTCAGCATCTTCGTTAACCCGATGCAGTTCGACCGTGTCGAAGACCTGGCGCGCTACCCGCGTACGCTGCAGGAAGACTGCGAGAAGCTGAACAAACGTAAAGTCGATTTCGTTTTTGCGCCGTCGGAAGCGGAAATCTATCCGCAGGGTACCGAAAGCCAGACCTTCGTCGACGTACCGGGCCTTTCGACTATGCTGGAAGGCGCGAGCCGTCCGGGCCACTTCCGCGGCGTCTCGACCATCGTCAGCAAGCTGTTCAACCTGATCCAGCCGGATATCGCCTGTTTCGGTGAGAAAGACTTCCAGCAGCTAGCGCTGATCCGCAAGATGGTGGCCGACCTTGGCTACGACATTGAGATCGTCGGCGTGCCGATTATCCGCGCCAAAGACGGTCTGGCACTCAGCTCCCGCAACGGTTACCTCACCGCAGAGCAGCGCAAAATCGCGCCGGGTCTGTACAAAGTGATGAGCCGCGTGGCGGAAAAACTGAAGGCCGGTGAGCGTGATCAGGGAGAGATGATTGCTATCGCCGAGCAGGAGCTGAACGAGAAAGGCTTCCGCGCCGATGATATCCAGATTCGCGACGCAGATACCCTGCTCGACCTGACCGACAGCAGCAAACGCGCGGTGATCCTGATGGCCGCCTGGCTGGGCCAGGCGCGTCTGATTGATAACCAGAGCGTAGAGCTGTAGTTTTCGCGCCTTTCCCGGCGGCGCTTCTGCAAGACAATATCGTTTGCAGCAGGTAATGCGTGACGATGCGCAATTAATCGTAAGCAAGGTTAATCGCATATGGACACCTGGTATAAATCGGGCAATACTGCCTGCGAAATTTCTCAAAGCAGTCGCGAACTGCTTTGTTTCCGTTAAGAATTAAAGGTAGACGCTATGATTCGCACAATGCTGCAGGGCAAACTCCACCGCGTGAAAGTCACGCATGCCGACCTGCACTATGAAGGCTCCTGCGCGATTGACCAGGACTTCCTCGACGCCGCCGGTATTCTGGAAAACGAAGCCATTGATATCTGGAACGTGAACAACGGCAAGCGTTTCTCCACCTACGCCATCGCGGCTGAACGCGGTTCTAAAATCATCTCCGTCAACGGCGCTGCGGCGCACAACGCTGACGTAGGCGATATCGTGATCATCGCGAGCTTTGTCACCATGAGTGATGAAGAAGCCCGTACCTGGCGCCCGAACGTGGCTTACTTCGAAGGCGACAACGAGATGAAACGCACCGCGAAAGCGATCCCGGTTCAGGTTGCGTAATACCGAGCGCTCCGTCACGGCGGAGCGCTTGTTTACCCTTGCGGTTGGTTGCTGATTAACCGCGACATCGTCTCCAGCGAATCCGTCCGCAGAATATACAGACGCTTCAACAGCATCGGATTATCTCCCGGCTTCACCTTCCCCTTCACCGTCGTCACTGCTAAATGAAAACCGGCATCGCCCGCTGCCTGTATCGCCGTCGCGTTATAGCCACCAAACGGGTAGGACAGGTACAGCACGTGTGGATTGAACTGCGAGAGCGCCCGTCGCGAGTGCGCAAAATCAAACAGGATATTGTGATAGCTACGGCTCAGCAGAATTGGCCGACGCTGCGCATCCACCCGGTGCAGGAAGTGGGTGTGTGACTGGAAATCAAAGACGTCTTTAATCTCTTCCAGCTCGGAAATACTCATAAACTGCAGCGACTTCGGCGCCCACTTCTGCGGGTGGCGCTTAATACGCGAGGTGATAATAAACGCCGTAGCTTTAAAGCCGTATTGCTTGAGTATCGGGTAGGCGTAGCGGCTGACCGACTTTAGCCCATCATCGAAGGTAATCACCACCGCGCGGGCAGGTAAATTGGTACGGTTATGGACGTAATCCTCAAGCTGATACATGGTCAGCGTGGTATAGCCCATATCGCGCAGCCAGGTCATCTGGTTGCTAAAGGCGCGCACCGAAGTCGTGGTAGAGGTGTGGCGAAAACGGGTGTTCTCTTCATCGCGCAGAATATGGTGATAGGTGATGACCGGAATGCCGTTATCCACCTGGGCATCCAGCGCGCTGATATAGGCCAGGCGTTCACCGATGCGAATCTGATACCAGGTCTGATTGAGGCGGTCTTTCAGCTTGTTGATAACCGGATAGCGCAGGTTCTCCGCCAGCGTACCGAACGGCGCGCTGCCGATATCCGGGGCGTTGTAGACAGGCGTATCTTTCCAGGTGACCAGGTTCTGATTGCTCAGCGGCTTGTTTAAATCGCCCAGACCATCCTCAACGCGCTGCTTCCCCTGTACCGGCTCAAGGTGCCCCTTATCGATAAAGCCTTTACCGAAACCGAAGCTAAAGGTGTAGTAATCTTCCACGTCCGGCTCAATGGCGATAATTTGCCCGGCGCGAAGGTTGCCAACGGTCATGGTTTTATTGCCGATACGCGCCCAGATGGCGGCGTCTTCCGTCGTCTGCATATAGCGGGTGGGCAACGCAGCAGCGACGCTACCGGCGAGGAAAAACAGCAGGAAAACAACCGAACGTATAGCCATGAGCAGTAACCGAAGCGGGAAACGACTCTACTATTGTAACAAAAGCGCCATCAATACCAATGTTTAAGACTCATACAGATCGTGTAGCAGAACAAACGGCGGATTTTTCTGCTGCTGATGCCACAGGCTGGTCACTCCGGGCGAACCCAGCGTCACAATGCGATCGCGAAAGTCACTGCTGCTGAGGGAGTCCCGCAGAGGAATCATTTGCTCGATTAATGAATAGTGGATACCCGCGATCACTTCGCAACCGCTGTGCTTATGGCTCATCAGCGCCGCCACGCGATAGGGAGCCGCGCCCGCGCTATCGGTGAGAAAGATAACCCCGTCGCCGGAATCAGTCTGATGCAGCGCGTCGCACATCATGCGGCTGAGCATATTTGAACTCTGGCCTCGCCAGTAATTGACTGCCCGGCACTGTGGCAGCGGCCCATATTTTTTTTCCAGACGATCCAGCAATTCCTGTGCTTTGTCGTCATGGCAGGAAATGACCCAACCTAACATCGCTTACCTCCTTAGCAGGCAAGCAGTTTAGCTGAGCAATCAATAAATAGGGGTGATGACTGTCAAAGAACGGTTCCCGGCAGGTTTTACCTACCGGAAAATACAGCACGATTAGCTGCGCAGGCCGCGGCCGCGCTGGATGAGATACCAGCACAGCAGGTAAAACGCCGCGATGAACACCACCAGCACGCCAAACGTGGTGACCAGCGGGACATCGTTAATGCCGAGGAAGCCGTAGCGGAAGCCGCTAATCATGTAGACGATCGGGTTCAGGTGCGACAGCCCCTGCCAGAACGGCGGCAGCAGCGTTAGCGAATAGAACACCCCGCCGAGGTAGGTCAGCGGCGTCAGCACGAAGGTAGGGATCAGGCTGATGTCATCGAAGGTCTTGGCGAAGACCGCGTTAAGCAGGCCGGCAAGCGAGAACAGCACCGCGGTGAGGATCAGCGTCAACGCCACGAATACCCACGAGTGAACCTGGAACGGCACGAAGAACAGCGAAATCGCGGTGACCAGAACCCCCACGCACAGGCCGCGCGCCACGCCACCGCCGACAAACCCTGCGATGATAACGTGCGTTGGCACCGGTGCCACCAGCAGCTCTTCAATATTGCGCTGGAACTTGGCGCTAAAGAACGACGAGGCCACGTTGGCATAAGCGTTGGTGATCACCGCCATCATGATCAGGCCCGGCACGATAAACTGCATATAGGTAAAGCCGTGCATTTCACCGATACGGGAGCCGATCAGGTTGCCGAAAATAATAAAGTACAGCGTCATGGTGATGACGGGTGGCACCAGCGTCTGGATCCAGATACGCATAAAGCGGTGGATCTCTTTCGCCCAGATGCTTTTCAGCGCAACCCAGTAAAGCTGCATCATGCGCGATCTCCTTGTTTTTCATGAACCAGCGATACAAACAGCTCTTCGAGGCGGTTCGCTTTATTACGCATACTCAGTACCTGAATACCCTGCGCACTCAACTGCGCAAAGACGCTGTTAATCCCCTGCTCGCGCAGCACTTCGACTTCCAGCGTCGAGGTATCCACCAGCGTGTGCTTGTAACCTTCGAGCTTCGGCAGCGGACTTTTTGGCGCCAGGTCGAGAATAAAGGTTTCAGACTTCAGCTTGGAGAGCAGCTCTTTCATCGAGGTGTTCTCTACCAGTTCACCGCGCTGGATGATGCCGATATTGCGGCACAGCATTTCTGCTTCTTCCAGGTAGTGAGTGGTCAGAATGATGGTGGTGCCTTTATCGTTGAGATCTTTGAGGAAGCCCCACATAGAGCGACGCAGTTCAATATCTACGCCCGCAGTCGGTTCATCAAGGATCAGCAGCTTCGGCTCGTGCATCAGCGCGCGGGCAATCATCAGACGACGCTTCATCCCGCCGGAGAGCATCCGCGCACGTTCGTTGCGTTTTTCCCACAAATCGAGCTGCTTCAGGTATTTTTCGCTGCGGATGACCGCTTCTTTATGTTCAACGCCGTAGTAGCCTGCCTGGTTCACCACGATTTGCTGCACGGTTTCAAACGGGTTGAAGTTGAACTCCTGCGGCACCAGCCCGAGCTGACGTTTGGCGTTGACCACATCTTTTTGCAGGTCATAACCAAATACGCTCACGCGCCCGGAGGTTTTATTCACCAGCGAACTGATAATCCCGATGGTCGTCGATTTACCCGCCCCGTTCGGCCCCAGAAGCGCGTAGAAATCACCGGCTTCGACTTGCAGATCGATCCCACGCAGCGCCTGTACGCCGCCAGGATAGGTCTTTGTCAGTTGCTCTAATTCCAGTGCAATGGTCATAGATTTTCGCTTACCTTACATTCTGATACTTGATATTTAGTTTTAATAAATCAGGAGTTGCCCTATATTAGCCCAACGCACTTCACTTGGTTACAAGCCTCCATGAAAGACATTGATACACTCATCAGCAATAACGCACTATGGTCAAAAATGCTGAGAGAAGAGGATCCCGGCTTTTTTGCGACACTGTCGCAAGCGCAAAAACCCCGTTTTTTATGGATTGGCTGTTCTGACAGCCGCGTCCCCGCCGAACGTCTGACCGGGCTTGAGCCTGGCGAACTGTTCGTTCACCGTAACGTCGCAAACCTGGTTATCCACACCGATCTCAACTGCCTTTCCGTGGTGCAGTATGCCGTTGATGTGCTGGAAGTTGAACACATTATTATCTGTGGCCACTACGGCTGCGGTGGTGTACAGGCGGCGGTTGAAAACCCGGAACTGGGGTTAATCGACAACTGGCTGCTGCACATTCGCGATATCTGGTTCAAACATAGTTCATTGCTGGGCGAGATGCCGCCGGAACGCCGCATGGATACGCTATGCGAGCTGAACGTGATGGAGCAGGTTTATAACCTGGGCCACTCGACGATTATGCAATCAGCATGGAAACGTGGGCAGAAGGTGATGATTCACGGTTGGGCGTACGGTATTCACGACGGCCTACTGCGCGATCTTGATGTGACCGCTGTCAGCCGCGAAACCCTCGAGCAGCGTTACCGCCACGGAATTTCCAACCTCAAGTTAAAGCACATCAATCATAAGTAAGGGAAATCATCCCTTGTCGCCCGGCCGAACGCAGTGACGCCGGGCATGTCCCGGAGTCGGAATTCCGCCTCGTCCGGGCTACCTGCAAACTTACTCGTCTAACAGCACCACTTTGCCAACGTATGGCAGATGGCGATAACGCTGAGCGTAATCAATACCATAACCCACCACGAATTCGTCCGGGATGGAGAAGCCGACAAACTCAACCGGCACTTCAACTTCGCGACGGGTTGGTTTATCCAGCAGCGTACAAATTGCCAGCGACTTCGGCTCACGCAGGCTCAGAATCTCACGCACTTTCGACAGGGTGTTGCCGGAGTCGATGATGTCTTCAACGATCAGCACGTCTTTACCGCGGATATCTTCATCGAGATCTTTGAGGATTTTCACGTCGCGGGTGGTGGACATACCGCTGCCATAGCTGGAAGCCGTCATAAAATCGACTTCGTGCGGAACCTGTACTTCACGGCACAGGTCGGCCATGAACATGAACGAGCCGCGCAGCAGACCGACTAACACCATTTCGCTACCGCTGTCTTTATAACGCTCGTTAATCAGACGACCCAGTTCAGCGATACGCGCCTTGATCTCCGCTTCCGGGATCATCACTTCAACAGTATGTTTCATTTAACTAACCACATGATTTTAAATGTAAATCACTCAACCCGTTAACCCAGAGCCGCGAGGTTGATCAGCAAGCGTGAAAGTATACCAGCAAAACGATTGACGCGGCTAATTCGATAATAAAGCTCAATTTGTGATTTCGATCACACTTGTTAAATCCTATAATGAAATGAAAGCAATAATTAACAAACAAACGGACACTTTTCTATGGCTGAAACAAATCATCAACGTCCAGGACTGCTCGGGAGGCTAACCGCCCTCTTTGCGGCATTCTGCGGCCTGTATTTACTGATTGGCGGCGTATGGCTGGTCGCGATTGGGGGTTCCTGGTATTACCCTATCGCTGGCCTGGTGATGCTGGGCATTACGGCAC
This sequence comes from Kluyvera sichuanensis, assembly GCF_040930405.1. Taxonomy (NCBI): domain Bacteria; kingdom Pseudomonadati; phylum Pseudomonadota; class Gammaproteobacteria; order Enterobacterales; family Enterobacteriaceae; genus Kluyvera; species Kluyvera sichuanensis. The sequence goes on along the minus strand of NZ_CP162271.1, from coordinate 4,609,102 downwards.
AGCTGTGGCGCGCAAAGCGTTCAGCGCTGTGGCTTTACGCCTTACTGCTGCTGGCAACCATGGTATGGGGCGTGTGGGAAGTCGGCTTTGACTTCTGGGCGCTGACGCCGCGCAGCGACGTGCTGGTTATCTTCGGCGTCTGGCTGATTTTGCCGTTTGTCTGGCGTCGTCTGGTGGTGCCGTCAAGCGGTGCCGTGGCGGCTTTGCTCGTCGCACTGATTATCAGCGCCGGTATCCTCACCTGGGCCGGTTTCCACGACCCCCAGGAGGTTAACGGCACGCTGAGCGCAGATGCGACACCGGCCGAGCCAATCTCCCAGGTCGCAGACCAGGATTGGCCAGCCTATGGGCGTAACCAGGAAGGCCAGCGCTTCTCGCCGTTAAAGCAGATTAATGCCGACAACGTACACAACCTGAAGGAAGCCTGGGTATTCCGCACCGGCGACCTGAAGCAGCCAAACGATCCGGGTGAAATCACCAACGAAGTCACCCCGATCAAGATTGGTAATATGCTCTACCTCTGTACCGCTCACCAGCGCGTGTTTGCCCTGGATGCAGCGACCGGTAAAGAGAAATGGCACTTTGACCCGCAACTCGGCACTGACCCGAGCTTCCAGCACGTGACCTGCCGTGGCGTCTCTTACCATGAAGCGACCGCCGCAAACGCGTCACCTGACGTGGTTGCCGACTGCCCTCGCCGCATTATCCTGCCGGTGAACGATGGCCGTATCTTCGCCCTCAACGCCGACACCGGTAAGCTGTGCGAGAGCTTTGCCAACAAAGGCATTCTCAACCTGCAAACCGACATGCCGGTCACCACGCCGGGCATGTACGAACCGACTTCACCACCGATTATCACAGATAAAGTCATCGTGATTGCCGGTGCGGTCACCGATAACTTCTCTACCCGTGAGCCGTCTGGCGTGATTCGCGGCTTTGATGTTAACAGCGGCAAGCTGCTGTGGGCCTTTGATCCGGGTGCGAAAGATCCAAACGCTATCCCGCCAGCAGGTTCGCATTATACCTTCAACTCGCCGAACTCCTGGGCGCCAGCGGCCTATGACGCGAAGCTGGATCTGGTCTATCTGCCGATGGGTGTCACCACGCCGGATATCTGGGGTGGCAACCGTACGCCAGAGCAGGAACGCTACGCGAGCTCAATTGTGGCGCTGAATGCGACCACCGGTAAGCTTGCCTGGAGCTACCAGACCGTTCACCACGATTTGTGGGATATGGATATGCCGTCCCAGCCAACGCTGGCAGATATCAGCGTTGACGGTAAGACGGTGCCGGTCATCTACGCCCCGGCGAAAACCGGTAATATCTTCGTGCTCGACCGCCGTAACGGCGAGCTGGTTGTGCCGGCACCGGAAAAACCGGTTCCTCAGGGTGCAGCCAAAGGCGACTACGTCACCAAAACCCAGCCGTTCTCCGACCTGAGCTTCCGTCCGAAGAAAGATCTGACCGGTGCGGACATGTGGGGCGCCACCATGTTCGATCAGCTGGTGTGCCGCGTGATGTTCCACAAACTGCGCTATGAAGGCATCTTCACCCCACCATCCGAGCAGGGCACGCTGGTGTTCCCGGGTAACCTGGGGATGTTCGAGTGGGGCGGTATCTCCGTTGACCCTAACCGCCAGGTGGCGATTGCTAACCCGATGGCGCTGCCGTTCGTGTCGAAGCTGATCCCACGTGGCCCAGGCAACCCGATGGAGCCACCGAAAGACGCGAAATCCAGCGGTACCGAGTCTGGTATTCAGCCGCAGTACGGCGTGCCGTTTGGCGTGACGCTGAACGCGTTCCTGTCACCGTTTGGCCTGCCGTGCAAACAGCCAGCCTGGGGTTATATCTCGGCGCTGGATCTGAAAACTAACGAAGTAGTGTGGAAAAAACGTCTGGGTACACCGCAGGATAGCCTGCCGTTCCCACTGCCGGTTCCGCTGCCGTTTAATATGGGTATGCCGATGCTGGGTGGCCCAATCTCCACAGCCGGTAACGTGCTGTTTATCGCCGCTACTGCCGATAACTACCTGCGAGCTTACAACATGAGCAACGGTGAGAAACTGTGGCAGGGTCGTCTGCCAGCAGGCGGTCAGGCAACGCCGATGACCTATGAGGTGAATGGCAAGCAGTACGTGGTCATTTCCGCAGGCGGTCACGGATCGTTTGGTACGAAGATGGGTGATTATATCGTCGCCTATGCGTTACCTGACGACGTGAAGTAAGCGTTAGCGCCGACCCCGGGGTCGGCGTAAACGCCTCGCCCGGGCTACGAACGTTGTGGCCCGGCCGATTTACTTATCAAACTTAATCGACAGCAACGAAGCCCTGGCCACATCCTTATACTGCCCTTCCAAATCTTTTGTCATGTTAAAGGCAGCCTGCACGGCCTTATCGTTTTCTGACGCCACCAGCAGCATATTCAGAATCTCAGTATCCGGCGCCTGAGAGCGGAAGGTAATCAACCACGCCTTATGCCCATCCACCGTGACGGCTTCCGCCTTCGGCTTGAAATTATTCAGCATTTTCAGCGTCGCATCCTTTGCCACATCAAGCTTGTCTGCGGGCAGCGCATGACGACCGTTGCTGATGCCTAAGGACGCTTTGCCACGTTCGTCGCCATAAATGACCTGCGGGCGGTTTTCAGAAGGGTATTTGATTTTCGCCATGTCATCAGGCATTGGCGTAAGCGTCTGCGGGATCTCGATGCTCAGCTTTAATTCAGGAATGTCTTTACGTTCCATCTTCATGTCAGCGTGCGCCGATACCGCCACCAGCATGACAAAAGAGGCTGCCAGAGCCTTACCAAAGATAGCCATTCTTACCTCATGATTAATCGTTAACCACAGGAGTATAGCGAGAAGTTGGCTGAATAATATGGCTGAAATCTATATCGGCCACAGAGGGTTACCGGATAGCGGGGTCGCTATCCGGTGGCAGGTTAAACGGTAAAGCCGAGCATCATGCCGGTATCTTCATGCTCCAGCAGGTGGCAGTGCGCCATATAGGCCTGTTCTTTCGGCGCGCTATGGTCAAACTTCACCAGCACTTCGCTGACGCCGCCTTCGACGCGAACCGTATCCTTCCAGCCTGCACGGTGCGCCGCCGGTACCTGTCCGTTCTCACGCAGTATGCGGAACTGGGTGCCGTGAATGTGGAACGGGTGCAACATCATGTCGCCTTCGCCGGAAATAACCCAGCGCTCATACTGCCCTTTGGCGGCGGCAAACATCGGCACGTTCATATCGAACGCCTTGCCGTTGATGCGATTAGCATTGTGGAAATCAAAGCCGCCGTCGCCGTGGTGCATGTTACCCATTCCGCCATGATCCATCTTCATGCCGCCGTGGCCCATCATGCTGCCGTGATCCATGCTGCCCATCGCCTGATTGCCGTACTTTTGCATCAGCGCCTGCATGCCCATCATGTCGAGCATCGGGTCCATTGAGAGCTGGAGCTTACGCTCGGTCAGCCCATCGAGCGATGGCAGCGCAGGCATTGCTACGAGAGTGTCCGGCAGCGTTGCCGATCCCGGGATACCGATAGGCTGCACGTGCAGTACCGGCACGGGCTTATCGAACGGCGCGACGGCCATGCCCATCTGCGTCACCGGGAGGGTCAGGAGATCGAATGGTTTACCGTCGCGCGCATCCACCAGCACTTCAAAGCGTTCGCCCATCAGCATCGGCAGTTCGCTCACTTTCACCGGCTCGGCCAACAGCCCGCCGTCGCTGGCAACGACATACATCGGGCGCTTATCGCTGGTTGCAATAGTCAGCGAACGGGCGTTACAGCCGTTCAACAGGCGCAGGCGCAGCCAGCCTCTTGGCGGCGTATGCTGCGGGTAGGTCACGCCGTTGGTCAGCAGCGTATCGCCAAACCAGCCCACCGCGGCGCTCATGACATCCAACTGATAGTCAATCTCACCGGCGGCGGTAAATTTCTTGTCCTGCATAATCACCGGCACATCGTCGATGCCCCACTGCTTAGGCAGCATCAGCTTCTGGCTATCTTCATCTTCGATGAGCACGAGGCCCGCCAGCCCCATCGCTACCTGTCGGCCAGTTTGACCGTGCTGATGCGGGTGGAACCAGCAGGTTGCTGCGCGCTGGGTTGGCGTAAACGTCACACTCCGACTGCCACCCGGTTGGATAACCCCCTGAGGGCCGCCGTCAACCTCACCCGGCACTTCCAGGCCGTGCCAGTGCACGGTGGTCGCTTCCGGCAGGGTGTTGTTAATTTTCACCGTAATCGGCTTGCCCTGCTGCAGCTGAATAGCCGGCCCTAACAGGCTGCCGTTGTAGCCCCAGGTTGTCGCCGTTTTTCCAGCAAATTGTGTCTTTCCGACCTGAACGGTCAGCAAGATCTGATTATCCGCGTCAGCGGCAAGCAAGGGAGGAATGGGAAGCATGGTGCGCTCGGCGGCGAATACCGCACGGCTCCACAGAGGCAAGGCGCTGGCAACGCCGATAGCGGCGCTGAGTTTGATAAAATCACGACGATGCATCGTTACATCCTTTTCGGCTTCTGGTGATTAATTGAGCTTAAACCCTACCCCTGCGGGAAGGTCAAGCAGAAAGCTTTAAGAAAGCCTCCCGCCGCTTCTGGAAGTATGTTAACGTTGAATATCGACGATGTAAGGTAGAAGAAATGAAGACGTTTTTCCGAACGGTACTGCTTGGTTCGCTGCTGGCGATGTCCAGTTCCAGTTATGCTTTAAGCGAGTCTGAAGCAGAAGATATGGCCGATCTCACGGCGGTATTTGTCTTCCTGAAAAACGACTGTGGTTACCAGAATCTGCCGAACACGCAAATTCGTCGCGCATTGGTCTTTTTTGCCCAGCAAAATCAGTGGGATCTCAGCAACTACGATACCTTTAACATGAAGGCGCTGGGTGAAGACAGCTACCGCGATCTCAGCGGCATCGGCATTCCTACCTCGAAGAAGTGCAAAGCGCTGGCTCGCGACTCGCTGAGCCTGTTGGCCTACGTCAAATAAGTTGTATTAAGTAGAACGGAGCAGGCGCATAGTGAAAAAATGCGCCTGATTTGTGTATGAGTCCATGTTCTCTCCGCTGAATTATTCATAATAGAAAAATAAACACGATCAATAAATATCATTTTTTGCTTAATATAATATTGTTTTCATTAGAAAACCATTAACGATAATAGTAATATCTTCGAGGTATTGAATCAGGTGAACGCACACCATCTGGGATATAAAAGGAAATTATATGATACCATTTATAAAAAGAACGTTCCTTATTGTGCTTTTGATTTTCATAAACACGGATGCTTACGCAACTCCATATGGCAACTATGATTTAGAAAAAATACCGCAAAAGAAAGAAGGACCATCTGGCACGAAATATTCATTAAATATAAAGTATTTAGATACTATACTTCAAGACCTTATGCAGCATGCTTTTCAGCACCCAGCAAAGTTCGATTCTGCAGAAGAGAAAAAACGAGCAACTCGCGATACTCTTGGACTCATCAGCGTGCTAAATATATATATTAACAACACTCCTGATCCACACTTTGATATATTAGGAAGAGGTGCACTGGTCAATCATATTGGCTATACGCTCAATATTCCCGATAGCGGTATGCGTGCAGCGGAACTTTATCAGAGGCTATTAAAAAGTAAACCAGATGATCAAGAGTCAAATTATTTCTATGGTGTATTTCTTTTAAGTTCAGGAAAATGTAAGCAAAGCGTTAATTATTTTGATACGGCGATCAAAGGTGGATATATTCAAGCGCAACTTATCCAGGGGGTAGCCTACATTTCCTGTGGTGATAAAAAGAACGCGCTCAGAGCACTTAACGCTTACAGAGAAAAGAGACCTGATGACGAAAAAGCTAACTATCTTATTAACGCTATCGAGGCAGATAGATTTGAGATAAAAAACATACAGTAGCGTTTACACGCTAATGCGGAGCCCGCAGGCTCCGCATCCGTTAGCGCTGCTTCATAAACTCACGGTAGGCGGCAACGACCTGCAAAAAGTCTTCAACGCCGCAAAGCGACAAGCTCTCTTCATCGTAGTAGCTCATCCCCTCTTCCATCTCATCGCCGGAAATCTCCAGCTGATTGGCGCGAACCATCACTTCTTCGCCGTCCAGCCACAGGGTGTATTCATGCCCCGCGCGCTGCCATGAGCGTTCGCTGCCTTTGACGGTACGTGCAGCCTGTTCGACTTCGTCCAGTAGCGAGAGGTTGTCTTTGACCTCTTCATTAAACCAGTGACCGACCACTTCATGGCCCATCGACATACGTACTTTTACCCCTCCGGTAACGTCACGCAGAAATTCATAATCCATAATCTGTTCCTCTACAAAGGCAATGCGTCACCGCTGCATTGTACCTATAGGTAATTATCGCAGTTGGAGAGGATAAAAGCAGTACGATAGCCCGCAGAGTGGGAAAAAAACATCACGACAATCGCCCACACCACCAGCGCTTTGGTGGAGATATGTCAGGGCAATGGTGAAAGATTGATCATGATGGGCGATCGCCTCTGGGTATATTGACCAATTAATATGTAAAATATAATCAAATAATTTATTCGTTATGAATACTATTAATATAGCAATCTTCAATAAATTATTTTACAGATATCTCGAACATATGATTATATCAATAATCTCTTTCATCAAAGGAATGAAAAAATGAGAAAAACCAGCAAATTGATAATTATTTTATCTACATTTTTAAGCATATATTCATACGGTTATGAATGTAATAATCGTCATTACTGCAGTGAAATGGCGACCTGTGAAGAGGCTAGGTGGGTATTAAAAAATTGCCCTAACACGAAGATGGATGGCGACCATGATGGCTGGCCGTGTGAACGTGATAATCTCTGTGGCCATCACCGCTCACAAATTAAGAGCCAAAATCCCGCCATGCGTATTTTCAGTAATAAACCTGCCACATTCAATTATCTGGCATCGGTACAAACTCCGACATCTATACAAATAGCAACCAGCAAATAATAACAACCGTATAATTAGATAAAAACAGAGATATAATAAACTTACTTTTCAATGAATTAAGTAAAATTAATAATAGGCAGAGCATCAATATCAGTACGGTACTTAATATAAAAAGGGTGAGAGTCTGAACTCTCACCCTTTTTTGGTCGCCCGGCCAAGCGTAGCGCCGCCGGGGAGTTCCCAGAGTCGATGCTATCGCATCTCGTCCGGGCTACTTTTTATACTGCGGTCTGGAAGATGACGCCGTCCGCTTTCTCGGTGTACTGAGAGAGCTGGTCGAAGTTCAGGTAACGGTAGGTATCTACCGCCGTCTTATCAACCTGAGCCACGAAGGTCTGATACTCTTCCGGAGTTGGCAGCTTACCGATAAGCGCCGAAACTGCTGCCAGCTCTGCGGACGCCAGGAAGACGTTCGCACCGGTACCTAAACGGTTCGGGAAGTTACGGGTTGAGGTCGACACCACCGTCGCACCGTCCGCTACACGCGCCTGGTTACCCATGCACAGGGAGCAGCCAGGGATCTCGATACGCGCACCGCTCTTACCGAACACGCTGTAGTAACCTTCTTCGGTCAGCTGAGCCGCATCCATACGAGTTGGCGGAGCCACCCACAGGCGGGTTGGCAGCTGGCCTTTATGGTTATCCAGCAGCTTACCAGCAGCACGGAAGTGGCCGATGTTGGTCATGCAGGAACCGATGAACACTTCGTCGATCTTCTCGCCCTGCACGTCAGACAGCAGACGCGCGTCGTCCGGATCGTTTGGTGCACACAGAATTGGCTCTTTGATATCAGCCAGATCGATGTCGATCACCGCCGCGTATTCTGCGTCAGCATCAGCTTCCAGCAGTTGCGGATCCGCCAGCCATTTTTCCATGCCCTGTACACGACGTTCCAGCGTACGACGGTCGCCGTAGCCTTCCGCGATCATCCACTTCAGCAGAACGATGTTGGAGGTCAGGTACTCAACGATTGGCTCTTTGTTCAGCTTGATGGTACAGCCCGCAGCGGAACGCTCTGCGGAAGCATCGGTCAGCTCGAACGCCTGCTCAACTTTCAGATCCGGCAGACCTTCGATTTCCAGGATGCGGCCAGAGAAGATGTTTTTCTTACCTTTCTTCTCAACGGTCAGCAGGCCCTGGCGAATCGCGTACAGCGGGATCGCATGAACCAGGTCACGCAGGGTGATACCCGGCTGCATTTTGCCTTTGAAGCGAACCAGTACAGATTCAGGCATATCCAGCGGCATCACACCGGTCGCTGCGGCAAACGCCACCAGACCAGAACCCGCCGGGAAGGAGATACCGATTGGGAAACGGGTGTGGGAGTCACCGCCGGTACCCACGGTATCTGGCAGCAGCATACGGTTCAGCCAGGAGTGGATAACGCCGTCGCCCGGACGCAGGGAGACACCGCCACGGTTCATGATGAAGTCTGGCAGCGTGTGGTGCGTGGTCACGTCTACCGGCTTAGGATACGCGGCAGTGTGGCAGAAGGACTGCATCACCAGGTCAGAAGAGAAGCCCAGGCACGCCAGGTCTTTCAGTTCATCACGGGTCATTGGGCCGGTAGTATCCTGAGAACCTACGGAGGTCATCTTCGGTTCGCAGTATGCACCCGGACGAATACCTTTCACGCCACAGGCGCGACCAACCATTTTCTGAGCCAGAGAGAAGCCGCGGCTGCTTTCCGCCACGTCTTTTGCCTGACGGAATACGTCGCTGTGCGGCAGACCCAGCGCTTCACGCGCCTTGGTGGTCAGGCCACGGCCGATGATCAGCGGGATACGGCCACCGGCACGTACTTCGTCGATCAGTACGTCGGTTTTCAGCTCGAAGGTGGCCAGCAGTTCGTCGGTTTCGTGGTTACGCACTTCGCCTTTGAACGGGTACACGTCAATCACGTCGCCCATGTTCAGGTTGGAAACGTCCACTTCAATTGGCAGCGCGCCCGCATCTTCCATGGTGTTGAAGAAGATAGGTGCAATTTTGCCGCCGAGGCACAGACCGCCGCCGCGTTTGTTCGGCACATGAGGGATATCGTCACCCATGAACCACAGTACGGAGTTGGTCGCCGATTTACGGGAAGAACCGGTACCCACAACGTCGCCCACGTAGGCCAGCGGGAAACCTTTCTGCTGCAGGGCTTCGATCTGTTTAATCGGGCCAACGGCACCAGGCTGATCCGGGTCAATGCCTTCACGGGCGTTTTTCAGCATCGCCAGAGCGTGCAGAGGGATATCCGGGCGAGACCAGGCATCCGGCGCCGGAGACAGGTCATCGGTGTTGGTTTCACCGGTCACTTTGAAAACGGTAACGGTGATTTTGTCTGCCAGCGCAGGGCGGTTCAGGAACCATTCGGCATCAGCCCAGGACTGAACAACCTGCTTAGCGTAGGCGTTGCCCGCTTTGGCTTTCTCTTCTACATCGTAGAAGTTATCAAACATCAGCAGGGTATGGGACAGCGCTTTGGCAGCAATCGGGGCCAGTTTCGCATCGTCCAGCGCATCAATCAGCGGATGGATGTTGTAACCACCCTGCATGGTGCCTAACAGTTCAATGGCTTTTTCTGGGGTAACCAGTGGGGAGGTGGCTTCGCCTTTTGCGACGGCAGCGAGGAAACCCGCTTTAACGTAGGCGGCTTCATCAACGCCCGGCGGCACACGGTTGGTTAACAGGTCTAACAGGAATTCTTCTTCGCCAGCAGGCGGATTCTTCAGCAGCTCAACCAGCGCGGCCATTTGGGTAGCATCTAAGGGTTTGGCAACAATCCCTTCGGCGGCACGCTCAGCTACGTGCTCACGGTATTCTTTTAGCACGACGGTATCTCCTCGCTCTCATTGTCATATGCGGTCGGCGATCTCTTCACGCTCCTGTGAGACAGCAGTTTGTAGGGTAAAAGCCCGGTACCGCGAGGCCAGCATAGCAGGATTTCTGGAGGGTGTTAATCTGTTTACAAAAAAGCAACATTAAATATTTGCTGAATCGTTAATGTTGATATAACAGATTAAAAAAAGCCTTTTTACGATGAAAAAAAACCATCGAATGGCCAGGGTATTAAACATTTTGTTATGAAAGTATGACATCTAAGAGGACGATAAGCGGGCAATAATCACGCCGTAAACAGACCGTTTTCCCCTTTCTTCAGCAGTGTAAACTCTTGTCAGAATTCTCCGACAACCGCAAAAATCCCTGCTTTAATCAAAAAACAAACAATAGTCTCTTTATACTCGCGGCATATCCGACTCCTCTGTTACGGACTGTGTAGTTCCCTGGAGAACCACCATGACTTTGCCCTTTAAGCCTCACTATATTGCGCTTATCTGCAGCGCCGGGCTGCTCGCAGCGGCCGGCACGCTGTACGTCAAAAGCCGGGAGCCCGTCACCCCTGATGCGCCGCCTGCAGTCACGGCGGCGGCACCTGAAGCCGCCCCTGCCCCGGTCACCTACACCACCGCGCAAATCACGCAGTGGGTAGCGCCTATCGCACTCTACCCAGACCCGCTGCTATCGCAGGTGCTGATGGCCTCAACCTATCCGGATAATGTCACGCAAGCAGTGCAGTGGTCGAAAGATCATCCCGGCCAGCAGGGGGATGCAGCGGTGAAAGCCGTGGCGAATCAGCCGTGGGATGTCAGCGTAAAATCACTGGTCGCTTTCCCGCAGTTGACGGGCATGATGGGGGAAGATCCGCAGTGGGTGACCAACCTCGGCAACGCATTTCTGGCGCAACCGCAGGACGTGATGGACGCCGTGCAGAAACTGCGCCAGCTCGCCCAGCAAACCGGTTCGCTGAAGTCGACGCCGCAGCAGACGGTCACCACCACCAAACGCGTGGCCTCATCGACCTCGACGCATACCGCCAGCAGCGCTCCAACGGTTATCAAGATTGAGCCGAGCAATCCGCAGGTGGTCTACGTACCGAACTACAATCCGACGGTGGTTTACGGCAGCAGCTGGCCTTATACCTCCGCGCCGCCGGTCTATCTGCCGCCGCCTCCGGGGGAACAGTTTGCCGACAGCTTTGTACGCGGCTTCGGCTATAGCCTTGGCGTAGCAACCACCTATGCGATTTTCAGCAGCATCGATTGGGATGATGACGACCATCACCACCACGACGATGATCATCATGACGATCATTATGATCACGGCGGCTATCAGCATAATGGCGATAACATCAACATCAATGTGAATAACTTCAACAAGATAAGCGGTCAGAACATCAGCGGCCAGACGATGGGCTGGCAGCACAACCCGGCGTATCGCGGCAACACGCCGTACCCAAACAACAGCGTGACTCAGCAGTTCCACCAGACCAACGTCGCCGGAGGGCTGAGCGCCACGCACCAGACGCCGGGCGTGGTTGCTCCGCATCAAACCGATGTGGCCGGCGGGTTGAGCGCAACCCAGCACGCGCAGCCTAACCGCGACAGCCAGCGTCAGGCAGCGATGTCGCAACTGCAGCAGCGTACGCATACCAGCAGCGGCAACGCCAGCCCAGCTGCACTGGGTTCGCGTGATGCCCAGCGTAATGCGGCAACACAGCAGTGGAATCAGGCGGCGCAGCGCAATAACTTCCGCGGCTATGACGCGCCGACAAACCGTGCGCAGACGCACCCGGTACAGCAGCGCGCGGCGGCGACTCAGCATACCCAGCAGCGTCCGCAGCTCAACGCGACTCAGCGTCAAAATCTGCAAACGCACGAGCGCTTGAACGGCCAGACGCCGCATCTGAACGCCGGAATGATGGGCCAGAACAGTGCGCTGCGCGCCAACGGCGGCGGTCTGCATAACACGGCGCTCAGCGGTAACGACAGCCGCGCACCGTCATGGCAGGCACAGCAGTCTCGCGGGTTGCAGAGCCGCCATGCCTCCGGGCTCGGCGGCGAGCAGCACAGCGGTAGCCCTGCCGGGCACCATGAGTTCCGTCGACGCTAAAGGATAACGTGATGAAAAAGCAGATACAGATAGCGCTGCTGGCGCTGGCAATGTCACCACTGATGGCGCTGGCGCAGCAAACCTTCACCACCCCAGACCAGGCCGCTAGCGCGCTGGTCAATGCGGTGACCCAGAAAGATGATGCCGAGTTGGATAAGCTACTCGGCGATAACTGGCAGCAGTTCCTGCCGCCGGACGGCGTCGACCAAGATGCCGTTGACCGCTTCCTGCGCGACTGGCAGGTCAGCCACCGCATCGTCATTCAGGCCAATACCGCCTGGCTGGACGTTGGCAACGACGGCTGGCGACTACCGATTCCGATGGAGAAAAGCGCCAAAGGCTGGGAATTTAACATGTCTGCCGGGAAGGATGAGATTCTGACCCGCGCGATTGGGCGTAATGAACTGTCGGCCATTCAGGCGATGCATGCTTACGTCGATGCTCAGCAGGATTACTACCAGTTGAACCACGCCTGGGCGCAGAAAATCATCAGCAGCGACGGGAAAAAAGATGGCCTCTACTGGCCAGCGGCCCCTGGAGAAGCGCCAAGCCCATTAGGGCCAAACTTCAGCCCAAATGCACCGGGGGAAGGCTATCACGGCTACCACTTCCGCATTCTGCCGGAAGGTGATAAAGGTGCCGTTGCCCTGCTGGCCTGGCCGGTTGAGTGGGGGCAGACCGGCGTGATGAGCTTTATGATCGACCAAAACGATCGCGTCTATGAGGCGAATCTGGGCGTCGAGTCTGAACAACAAGCGCAGGCGATTGCCCACTTTGATCCCGATGCCAGCGCGGGCTGGCAGGCGGTCGCAGAGTAAAAAAATGCCCGGCGGCGTCTATACGCTGCCGGGCACTCTTCACACCGTTAGCTTAACCCTGATGCGGCATCAGTTCCGGGTGACCCTGCACCAACGGTTTGCTGCTGGTCAACGCGGCTTCATCAGCGCTGATGCTACCGGAGTTATCGGCCCATACCCCTTCCTGCGTCTTCGTAATCTGCTGATGCTGTGCATTCAGATCCTGCCCCATCGCGGCAATGTGCGTGCTTTCCGTACCACCGCTGTTATCCGCCCACGGGATCGTCGCGTCACTCGCCATCGCCATACCGGAAACCAGCGTGGCCGCCAGGGCCGCCGTCGTCAGAAACGTTTTCATTTTTTGCACTCCAATTTGTTAGCCTGCTATCAGTTTAATCCGTGATTATTATTCAAAGTGCAGCAAGCTATATCAGAACGTTTCACGTCTGAGGGAGGAAAAACGGAGGAAAGCGCCGAAAATGCGGCAATAGTGCTGGAAAACTGTAACCCGCTTCGCAATCTTTGCTACGGTTTGACATAAGTCGTTGACAGAAAGCATAAAAAAAGCGGCCGTTAAGCCGCTTATTCTATGGTAGCCCGGACGAGGCGTTAGCCGACACCGGGAGGACCGTGCGTTCCCCGGCGTCGCTATGCTCGGCCGGGCTACGGATCAGAAGATTACTTCTTCTTCGCCTTCGCGTTCGGCAGGTCGGTAATGCTACCTTCAAAGATTTCTGCCGCCAGGCCAACAGACTCATGCAGAGTCGGGTGAGCGTGGATGGTCAGCGCGATATCTTCAGCGTCACAGCCCATTTCGATAGCCAGACCGATTTCACCCAGCAGCTCGCCGCCGTTGGTGCCGACAATCGCACCACCGATAACACGGTGAGATTCTTTGTCGAAGATCAGTTTGGTCATACCGTCTGCGCAGTCGGAAGCGATAGCACGGCCAGAAGCAGCCCACGGGAAGGTGGCGGTTTCATAGCTGATGCCTTTCTCTTTCGCTTCTTTCTCGGTCAGACCAACCCAGGCAACTTCCGGATCGGTATACGCGATGGATGGAATCACTTTCGGATCGAAGTAGTGTTTCTGGCCTGCGATAACTTCTGCGGCAACGTGACCTTCGTGAACACCTTTGTGCGCCAGCATTGGCTGACCGACGATATCGCCGATAGCAAAGATGTGCGGCACGTTGGTGCGCAGCTGTTTGTCGACGTGGATGAAGCCACGCTCGTCAACTTCTACGCCAGCTTTGCCCGCGTCGAGGTTTTTACCGTTCGGTACGCGACCGATAGCCACCAGCACGGCGTCATAACGCTGTGCTTCTGCAGGGGCTTTTTTGCCTTCCATGGAAACGTAGATACCGTCTTCTTTTGCTTCAACGGCGGTCACTTTAGTTTCCAGCATCAGGTTGAATTTCTTGCTGATGCGTTTGGTGAAGACTTTAACGATGTCTTTGTCTGCTGCCGGGATAACCTGGTCGAACATTTCAACCACGTCAATCTCTGAACCCAGCGCATGGTATACGGTACCCATTTCCAGACCGATGATACCGCCGCCCATAACCAGCAGGCGTTTTGGCACTTCTTTCAGTTCCAGTGCGTCTGTGGAGTCCCAAACGCGTGGATCTTCATGTGGAATGAATGGCAGTTCGATCGGACGGGAACCCGCCGCGATGATAGCGTTGTCGAAGTTGATCACGGTTTTGCCGTTCTCACCTTCCACTTCCAGGGTGTTTGCCCCGGTGAATTTACCCAGACCGTTTACCACTTTAACTTTACGGCCTTTGGCCATACCAGCCAGACCACCGGTCAGCTGAGTGATAACTTTCTCTTTCCAGGTACGAATTTTGTCGATATCGGTTTTCGGCTCGCCGAAGACGATACCGTGTTCAGCCAGTGATTTGGCTTCTTCGATAACTTTTGCTACGTGCAGCAGTGCTTTAGAAGGGATACAGCCAACGTTCAGACAAACACCACCGAGGGTGCTGTAACGTTCTACGATTACGGTTTCCAGACCTAAATCAGCGCAACGGAATGCAGCAGAGTAGCCCGCAGGGCCCGCCCCAAGTACCACGACCTGAGTTTTAATTTCAGTACTCATCATGACCTCTATCATTTGTATCCGGCGGTCTGACGTTATAGTTATTACGCCCATCATCCACCGGGACGTTCTATCCGCGTGTATTTTACAAAATTGTTAACAATTTTTAAACAACAAACGGCAAACGATTTTGTCCTTTGTTGCTGATAACCCCAAATCACCCTGAGGTTACCAGAAAAAAGCCGGCCGTCAGGCCGGCTTTTTTATTACATCACCAGACGGCGAATGTCGGACAGCATATTGTTAATGATGGTGATAAAGCGCGCACCATCCGCACCGTCGATCACGCGGTGGTCGAAGGAAAGAGAAATTGGCATCATCAGACGCGGCATAAACTCTTTACCGTTCCACACTGGCTCCATAGAGGACTTGGAGACACCGAGGATCGCCACTTCCGGCGCGTTAACAATCGGCGCGAAGTGGGTCGTACCCAGGCCGCCGATGCTGGAGATGGTGAAGCAACCGCCCTGCATTTCGCCAGCAGTCAGCTTACCGTCACGCGCTTTCTTAGAGATCACAGTCAGTTCACGGGACAGCTCGGTAATGCTCTTCTTGTTCACGTCTTTGAAGACTGGAACAACCAGACCATTTGGCGTATCAACCGCAACACCGATGTTGATGTATTTCTTCAGGGTCAGGCGCTGACCATCTTCAGACAGAGAGCTGTTGAAGCGCGGCATCTGTTCCAGAGCGGCAGCAACGGCTTTCATGATGAAGACCACTGGGGTGAATTTCACGTCCAGTTTACGTTTTTCAGCTTCGGCGTTCTGCTGTTTACGGAACGCTTCCAGATCGGTGATATCGGTCTTATCGAAGTGAGTAACGTGCGGGATCATCACCCAGTTACGGCTCAGGTTAGCACCAGAGATTTTCTGGATACGGCCCAGTTCCACTTCTTCGATTTCACCAAACTTGCTGAAGTCGACTTTCGGCCAAGGCAGCATGCCCGGGATACCGCCGCCAGTCGCTGCTGCAGCCGGAGCCGCTTCAGCGCGTTTAACGGCTTCTTTCACGTAAGCCTGAACGTCTTCGCGCAGGATACGGCCTTTACGACCCGTGCCCTTCACTTTCGCCAGGTTAACGCCGAATTCGCGCGCCAGGCGACGAATCAGCGGGGTTGCGTGAACGTAAGCGTCGTTCTCAGCGAACTCGGTTTTACCTTCAGCCTTCGCAGCCGGTGCCGCAGCTGGTTTAGCAGCCTGAGCCGGTGCAGCAGCAGGGGCTGGAGCCGCGGCAGCTGGAGCGGCGGCAGGTGCTGCGCCTTCCACTTCGAAGACCATAATCAGGGAACCAGTGGACACTTTGTCACCAGTGCTGATTTTGATTTCTTTCACGGTACCCGCGAACGGAGCCGGAACTTCCATAGAGGCTTTGTCGCCTTCTACGGTGATCAGTGACTGCTCAGCGGCAACTTTGTCGCCCACTTTCACCATCACTTCGGTCACTTCAACTTCGTCACCGCCGATATCCGGAACGTGAACGTCTTTCGCGCCCGCTGCTGCTGCCGGAGCCGCTGCTGCTGGAGCTGCAGCCTGTGCCGGAGCGGCTGCTGGCGCTGCGCCCGCCACTTCGAAGACCATGATCAGGGAGCCGGTAGACACTTTGTCGCCGGTGTTCACTTTGATCTCTTTCACGGTGCCCGCGAACGGTGCCGGAACTTCCATAGAGGCTTTATCGCCTTCTACGGTGATCAGTGACTGCTCAGCGGTTACGGTGTCGCCCACTTTGACCAGAATCTCAGTGACTTCAACTTCGTCACCACCGATATCTGGAACGTGTACGTCTTTTGCCGCTGCTGCAGCAGGTGCTGCCGCTGGCGCTGCTTCTTTCTTCTCTTCTGCCTTAGCAGGTGCAGCTGCTGCTGCACCGTCGGCGGAATCGAAAATCATGATCAGTTTGCCGGTCTCAGTTTTATCGCCAACAGAGACTTTGATCTCTTTAACGATACCAGCCTGAGGAGACGGAACTTCCATAGAGGCTTTGTCGCCTTCTACGGTGATCAGCGACTGTTCAGCTTCAACTTTGTCGCCTACTTTGACCAGGATCTCGGTGATTTCAACTTCATCAGCCCCGATGTCCGGTACATTGATTTCGATAGCCATTGTTCTTTTACCTCTTACGCCAGACGCGGGTTAACTTTTTCTGCATCGATATTGAATTTGGTAATTGCTTCCGCAACCACTTTCTTATCGATTTCGCCACGTTTAGCCAGTTCGCCCAGTGCCGCTACTACCACGTAGGAAGCATCAACTTCGAAGTGGTGACGCAGGTTTTCACGGCTGTCAGAGCGGCCAAAGCCGTCGGTACCCAGTACACGGTAATCATCAGCCGGTACATAAGTACGAACCTGCTCAGCAAACAGTTTCATATAGTCGGTGGAGGCTACCGCTGGCGCGTCGTTCATCACCTGAGCGATGTAAGGCACGCGTGGAGTTTCCATTGGGTGCAGCATGTTCCAACGCTCACAATCCTGGCCATCACGTGCCAGTTCGGTGAAGGAAGTTACGCTGTACACGTCGGAGCCAACGCCGTAGTCGTTCGCCAGGATCTGCGCTGCTTCACGTACGTGACGCAGGATAGAACCAGAGCCCAGCAGCTGAACTTTACCTTTGCTACCTTCGATGGTTTCGAGTTTGTAGATACCTTTACGGATACCTTCCTCGGCACCTGCTGGCATAGCCGGCATGTGGTAGTTTTCGTTCAGCGTGGTGATGTAGTAGTAAACGTTCTCTTGTTTCTCACCGTACATGCGCTCCAGACCATCGTGCATGATGACCGCAACTTCGTACGCGTAAGATGGATCGTAAGAGATACAGTTCGGGATAGTCAGAGACTGAATATGGCTGTGACCATCTTCGTGCTGCAGACCTTCGCCGTTCAGCGTCGTACGACCGGAAGTACCCCCTACCAGGAAGCCGCGAGCCTGTTGGTCGCCTGCCTGCCAGCACAGGTCACCGATACGCTGGAAACCGAACATGGAGTAGTAGATGTAGAACGGAATCATCGGCAGGTTGTTGGTGCTGTAAGAGGTCGCAGCAGCCAGCCAGGATGCGCCGGCACCCAGTTCGTTGATACCTTCCTGCAGAATCTGGCCTTTCTCGTCTTCTTTGTAGTATGCAACCTGCTCGCGGTCCTGCGGGGTGTACTGCTGACCGTTCGGGCTGTAGATACCAATCTGACGGAACAGACCTTCCATACCAAAGGTACGCGCTTCATCGGCGATGATCGGCACGAGGCGGTCTTTGATGGATTTGTTCTTCAGCATCACGTTCAGGGCACGTACGAACGCGATAGTGGTAGAGATCTCTTTATTCTGCTCTTCCAGCAGCGGGCCGAAATCTTCCAGGGTCGGCAGCTCCAGCTTCTCATCGAAGTTAGGCTGACGGCTTGGCAGGTAGCCGTGCAGTTTTTCACGCTGGGCGTGCAGATAGGTGTGCTCTTCAGAACCTTCCGGGAAGGTAATGTAAGACAGTTTTTCAACCTGCTCGTCGGTGACAGGAACGTTGAAACGGTCGCGGATATAGCGCACGCCGTCCATGTTCATTTTCTTCACCTGGTGAGCGATGTTTTTACCTTCAGCGGTGTCACCCATGCCGTAACCTTTAATGGTATGGGCGAGGATTACGGTTGCTTTGCCTTTGGTTTCCTGCGCTTTTTTCAGTGCAGCGAAGACTTTCTTCGGATCGTGACCACCACGGTTCAGGGCCCAGATCTGCTCGTCAGTCCAGTCGGCAACCAGCGCTGCGGTTTCTGGATATTTACCGAAGAAGTGCTCACGTACGTAAGCGCCGTCTTTGGATTTGAAGGTCTGGTAGTCGCCGTCAACGGTTTCGTTCATCAGCTGGATCAGTTTACCGCTGGTATCTTTACGCAGCAGCTCATCCCAACGACCGCCCCAGATAACCTTGATAACGTTCCAGCCAGCACCCGCGAAGATACCTTCCAGTTCGTTAATGATCTTGCCATTACCGGTAACCGGGCCATCAAGGCGCTGCAGGTTACAGTTGATAACGAAGACCAGGTTGTCCAGTTTTTCACGGGTCGCGATGGTGATCGCACCTTTAGATTCTGGCTCATCCATCTCGCCGTCGCCCAGGAAGGCATAAACGGTTTGCTTGGAGGTGTCTTTCAGACCACGGTGTTCCAGGTATTTCAGGAATTTAGCCTGATAGATAGCACCGATTGGACCCAGGCCCATAGATACGGTCGGGAACTGCCAGAAGGTTGGCATCAGTTTCGGGTGCGGGTAAGAAGACAGACCTTTACCGTGAACTTCCTGACGGAAGTTGTTCATCTGCTCTTCGGTCAGACGACCTTCCAGGAACGCACGTGCATATACGCCCGGAGAGATGTGACCCTGGAAGTAAACCAGGTCGCCGCCATCCTGCTCGTTGCGCGCACGGAAGAAGTGGTTGAAGCACACTTCGTAGAAGGTCGCTGAAGACTGGAAGGAAGCCATGTGGCCGCCCAGCTCGAGGTCTTTTTTAGACGCACGCAGCACGGTCATGATGGCGTTCCAGCGGATAGCAGAACGAATACGACGCTCCAGCTCCAGATTACCCGGGTATTCCGGTTCATCTTCAACGGCAATAGTGTTGACGTAACCGCTAGCACCTGCACCCGCAGCTACCTGAACGCCGCCTTTGCGGGCTTCAGAAAGCAGTTGGTCGATAAGATACTGAGCGCGCTCAACACCTTCTTCACGGATGACCGATTCGATCGCCTGTTGCCAGTCGCGAGTTTCGATCGGATCCACGTCATTGAGTAAACGTTCTGACATGGGTTATTCCTTATCTATCTAGTACGTTGATTTGTCTGGAACCTGTCCCATTGTGTTTTCGTGGGAAAGCACAATAAGACAGGTTCTGCGTTTAGTTGCCGCGCTCTAATGGCGCATTTTCCACATTTTCCGGTCAAACGACTGCCGGAAAAAATATTAATCCTTTCGCTGCTGGAGACGGCGTAACGAGCGCTCACGGCGGCTCTGTTCACGGCTTCTGTCCAGCAAAATCTCTTCGATGAAGGCCAGGTGGCGGTGCGACGCTTCACGCGCCTGCTCGGGCTCGCCGGCCATAATCGCATCAAAGATGCTTGTACGGTGGTTACTGACCTGCGGGAGCATCTCCCGGCGGGCATACAGCAACTCAAAGTTTTGGCGAACGTTTTGCGCCAGCATAGGCTCCATACACCGTAGCAGATGAAGCAGTACTACGTTGTGGGCGGCTTCGGTGACCGCAATTTGATACTGGACGACGGCGTCAGATTCAGCGTCGAGGTCGCCCGACTGCTGAGCCCGTTCGATGGCCTGATGCAGCTCGCGAATGCGTACGCGATCTTCATCAGTGCTGCGCAGTGCCGCGTAATAAGCCGCGATACCTTCAAGCGCGTGACGGGTCTCAAGCAGATCAAATTGGGATTCAGGGTGATCGGACAGAAGCTCAACCAGCGGGTCGCTGAAGCTCTGCCATAGGCTGCTTTGAACAAAAGTCCCGCCGCCCTGGCGACGAAGCAGGAGCCCTTTGGCTTCGAGGCGCTGGATAGCCTCACGCAGCGAAGGGCGAGAAACGTCGAACTGTTTTGCCAGTTCGCGTTCAGGTGGAAGTTTTTCGCCGGGGCGTAACGTCCCCTCAAGAATCAAAAACTCCAACTGCTGCTCAATCACATCGGATAATTTTGGTTGGCGGATTTTGCTGTAGGCCATTGTTCCCTGTCTCTGCCATTAGCCCGGAGTCAATTGGTCTTACCAATTTCAAGTTCGTAGCGCTAAAGTAACAAAGTATTCACCTTATGTCCATACAGGTTTTGATTGAAATCAGTAAACCCGGCACTTTTTAACAACATTACAGAAATGATGTTTCAGAAATGTAACTTTGCACAAAAAACAGCTTTACCTATAAAGAAGTACAATTAACTAAATAAAAACAATATTACGCAAACTGAACCGTTTCAATTACCAATAAAATGAATATAAATTCATTTTTATGTGATAAATACCCATATAGTGGGCAATGTAATATTTGCACGCTCTCGTGACAGCTGTCGGCTTTTTACCCAGGTCGTCATCATCCCTTCATAAAGCAGGTGCATTCCGGCGCACTTACCACTATTCTGCACATGACGAAAGAGTCTTACCTCTATTTCAGAAAAGCGATTCGTAAACATAACAATACAGAAAACGGAATTTTCTAAGTACATACGCAGACAGCGTGACAATAATAACCACACACGAGGTTTCACAATGGAAGGTCAACAACAAGGCGCACAGCTTAAGCGCGGCCTTAAGAACCGCCATATACAGCTGATCGCTCTGGGCGGCGCTATCGGCACAGGCCTGTTTCTCGGCAGCGCCTCCGTTATCCAGTCTGCCGGTCCGGGTATCATTCTGGGTTACGCTATCGCGGGCTTTATTGCCTTTATGATCATGCGCCAGCTCGGCGAAATGGTGGTTGAAGAGCCGGTTGCAGGCTCCTTTAGCCACTTTGCCTATAAATACTGGGGCAACTTCGCAGGCTTCGCATCGGGCTGGAACTACTGGGTGCTGTACGTACTGGTTGCCATGGCGGAACTGACCGCCGTCGGTAAATACATCCAGTTCTGGTGGCCTGAGATCCCTACCTGGGTATCAGCGGCCGTCTTCTTTATCGCCATTAACGCCATCAACCTGACCAACGTAAAAGTGTTCGGTGAGATGGAGTTCTGGTTTGCGATCATTAAAGTCGTTGCCGTTATCGCCATGATCCTGTTCGGCGCGTGGCTGCTGTTTAGCGGCACCGCTGGCCCGCAGGCTACCGTACGCAACCTGTGGGAACAGGGCGGCTTCCTGCCTCACGGCTGGATGGGGCTGGTGATGATGATGGCAATTATCATGTTCTCCTTCGGCGGCCTTGAGCTGGTAGGTATCACCGCAGCAGAAGCGGATAACCCAGAGCAGAGCATTCCAAAAGCCACCAACCAGGTTATCTACCGTATCCTGATTTTCTATGTGGGCTCGCTGGCGGTACTGCTCTCTCTGATGCCGTGGACCCGCGTCACCGCAGACGTCAGTCCGTTCGTGCTTATCTTCCATGAACTGGGCGACTCGTTCGTGGCGAATGCCCTGAACATCGTGGTCCTGACCGCTGCGCTCTCCGTGTACAACAGCTGCGTCTACTGCAACAGCCGCATGCTCTTTGGCCTGGCGCAGCAGGGCAATGCCCCGAAAGCGCTGCTGAGCGTTGATAGACGCGGCGTGCCAGTGAACACCATTCTGGTTTCCGCCGTGGTTACCGCACTGTGCGTGCTGATCAACTACCTGGCACCAGAATCCGCGTTCGGCCTGCTGATGGCCCTGGTGGTCTCCGCGCTGGTGATTAACTGGGCGATGATTAGCCTGGCACACATGAAATTCCGTAAAGCCAAACAGCAGCAGGGCGTTACCACTCGCTTCCCGGCACTGTTCTACCCGTTAGGGAACTGGATTTGCCTGATCTTCATGGCGGCCGTTCTGGTCATCATGGTGATGACGCCGGGCATGGCTATCTCGGTATGGCTGATTCCGGTGTGGATCGTCATTCTGGGTATTGGCTTTATGTTCAAACAGAAAAGCGCCAAAACCGCGAAAGCACATTAATCCTGTCCACGCTCTGTACCCATTGGGTGCAGAGCGTTCTCCCCTGCGCAAAAGTGATGTACCATTCCAGCGTTACCGTCGACAAAAGGACCTGGGTGGCTAATGAAAAAAAACCTCACGATCAAAGACATTGCCGAGCTGGCAAACGTCTCTATTGCCACCGTGTCCCGCGTGCTCAACAACAACAGTTGGGTATCCGACAAGACCCGCGCCAAAGTGCAGCAGGTCATCGACGAACACCAGTTCAGCCCCAATCTGATGGCGCGCAGCATGATTTCGCGCAAAAGCATGACGCTGGCCGTTGTCGTCTCGGACATCACCAACCCCTACTTCGCCACCCTGGTTGAGCAAATCGAAAAAGCCTGCCTGCAGGCCGGGTACAAAATCATCCTCTTCGATACCCAATCGGCAAACAAACGCTCCAGCTCCTCGCAGGTGATTGCCGAAGATCAGATCTTCAGCACCATCATCGATAGCCAGCTCGACGGCGTGATTATCCTTGGCGGCAACATCGACTATTTGAAAATCCCTGAGAGCTATCTTGAAGGGTTACAGAAGCTTATCGCCTCGCTGCCGGTACTGGTGGTTGGGCGCAAGCTGGCGCGCTACGACTACACCTGCCTCGAACGTGACCAGATCAACTGCGTGCAAATGGTCACCCGTCATCTGCTCGACAAAGGCTATCGCGAGATGGCGTTTATCGGCGGTTCATCCAACGTCTACATGACCGGGCAGCGCGTCAACGCCTTCCTGGGCACGCTCAATGCCGCCGGTATTGCCAGCGACAGCGCGGTGATTATCGAAACCAACTTCTACCCGGAGCATGGCTATGAGGCCGCGCTACGGCTGATTAAATCTGAACGTCCCCTGCCTCAGGCGATTCTGGCAATTAACGATCGCGTCGCCATGGGCGCGATGCGGGCGCTGAAAGATAACGGCCTGTCCGTTCCCGACGACGTGGCCATTGCCAGCTGCGAGTATTTCCCCGGCAGTGAATATTTCATTCCGCGCATTACCACCGTTAACCATAAAAATGACGAGATTGGTCAACAGGTTATCCGCCAGATGATGACCCTGCTGCAGGATATGCTGCCAGAAGCCCACACCATCACGCCGGTGCTGGTCGCCGGTGAATCCGCGTAGTTCCCCGGCTGGCCTGCGGGCCAGCTGAACACTAAATATTCAGATCCGCATCACAAATCAATATACGTAAAATTGACGATACATTTTCTCTCATAATATTTTACTGAAAACGTTTTCAGTTTTCAGTCAAGAGAGGCCGCAATGAAACCCACCATGATGACCTATATCCACGAAGAGCAGGCGACGCTTGCCCATATCCTGGATAACTACCCGCACAACGTTCCGGCCATTACCGATGCTCGCGAGTGGCTGGTGCTGGCAACCGGCTCCAGCGCAAACGCGGCGGTCAGTGCAAAATACTATGTGGAAAGCCTCTCCGCGGTTCGTCTGACCATCGCAGAACCGTTCCACTATCAGCATTTTGAAAAACATAACCCGGCGATTGGCACGGTTGTCGCCGTCTCACAAAGCGGTGAAAGCACCTCAACGCTGCACGCGCTGGAAACGCTGAAACAGCAGTACGCCGTGCAAACCGTCGGCCTGACCAGCAAGCCCCAGAGCGAGCTGGCAAAAACGGCTGACCGCTTTGTCCTGCTTGATATCGGTGAAGAACGCGTGGGCTACGTGACCAAAGGCTACGTGGCCACCATCCTGACGCTGATGCTGCTGGGGCTGCGCCACGCTCGCGCCGTTGACGCTATCGACGACGCGCGTGAGCAGCAGGAGCTGGCGATGCTGCGCGAGGCGGTCAACGCTATCCCATCAATCATTGATGCGACCGAAACGTTCTTTACCCGCTGGCAGCCAGAGCTGACCGCCTCCCCGCGCTTCACCAGCATTGGCTACGGCCCGGCGGTCGGCGTATGCATGGAGATGGCGACCAAATTTACCGAAACGGTGCGCGTCCCTTCTCAGGGAATTGAGATGGAAGTCTTTATGCATGGCCCGTACTTCGAGATTAATCCACAGCACCGCCTGTTCTTCCTCGACGTGCCGAGCGTGGCCCGCGAGCGCCTGGTGCTGCTGCGCCAGTATGAACAGCGTCATACCGACTACGTCTATACCGTCACCCCGCAGGCAAGCGATGACCCGCATACCCTGGCGCTCAACGTTGCGCTGCCGGAAACCGCACTGCCGCTGGTGATGGTGATTCCGTTCCAGATCCTCGCGCATCACATCGCCGAGGCAAAAGGCAATAACCTGCCGCAGCGCATCTTCACCGACTTCGGCGTGGCGGTAAAAAGTAAAACCAAACCAGGCGACTACGCCTGAACAACAGCCTGTACCCTACCTACTGATAAAGGTGCCTCGTTATGGCGACTCAATATTTAGCCGTTGCACAACAGATCCTGACCGCCGTTGGCGGTCAGGAGAATATCGAACACGCAAACCACTGCGCAACTCGCCTGCGTCTGAATCTGAAAGACGACTCGCAGGTCGATGAGAAAAGCCTGTATGAGCTTTCCGAGGTCGTGAAGCTGGTCAATAACGGCAGTCAGTTCCAGATTGTGATTGGTCCTAAGGTGGAGAAGATCTTTGCGGCGTTGAGCGAGCTGATGCCCGGCGCGCAGGGTGCCGCCCCGGTGCATAAGCAGGAGCAAGAGCAGAAGGCGTCCGCGTTTAACCGCCTGCTGAGCACGCTTTCAGCGATTTTTACCCCTTACATCGGCGTCCTGGCAGGCGTTGGGGTGGTAAAAGGTCTGGTCGTGCTGCTGCAAACGCTGGAGCTTATTTCGACCAAATCCTGGCTGTTCGTGGTCTTTAACGCCCTTTCCAGCGGCGTGTTCGTGATGCTACCGCTGTTTATTGCCGTCACCGCATCGGATAAGTTCAAAACCAACCGCTTCACCGCACTGGCGCTGACCGCTGCGATGGTCTTCCCGCTGACCGACGCAACCACGCCGGACCACGTTGAGATCTTCAACCTCGCCTTCCCGCTGAAAATCTACGGCGGTGCGGTGATCCCGGCGATTTTTGCGGTCTGGTTCCTCAGCTATGTCGAGCGCTGGTGTAAAAAGTGGGTGCCAGAAATCGCCGCGCTGGTGTTCGTGCCGTGCCTGTCGTTGATTATCAGTGGCTTCGTGGTCTTCACCGTGATTGGCCCCATTGCTGACTATGTCGGTATTGGTATCGCTAACAGCTACACCTGGCTCTATAACCTGAGTCCGATGCTGTCCGGTGCGCTGCTGGCGGGAATTGGTCAGCTGTTTGTGGTCTTCGGCGTGCACTGGGGGATCATCCCGATTGCCCTGATTAACATGCAGGTTAACGGCTACGATACGGTGATGGCGATGTTTATGTCCGCAGTGATGGGGCAGTTCGGCGCAGCGTTTGGCGCTATCTTTATTGCCCGTAACCTCAAGGACAAGCAGTTGGCTATCTCCGCCTCTATCTCGGCCTTCTTCGGTATCACTGAACCGGCGCTGTACGGCGTGAACCTGAAGTACCGGATGCTGTTTATCTTCGGTTGTATCGGCGCGGCGCTGGGCGGGGCAATCACCGGGCTGCTGGAGGTCAAAACCTACAGCTTCCTGCCGGTGCTCAACGTCTTCGAGCTGGGGCTGTTTAGCGGGCCAGAGTCGAAAGCCATTTATGAAGTGTTTGCGATTATCGTCGCCTTTAGCGTCCCGATGATCCTCACTATCATCTACGGCAAAACCCGCGTGCTGGTTCCAGCCGCCGATCTTCGCTGATTATCCACATGTGGTAGCGGCTGCAAACCGCTACCACGGCCTGTTACCTGCTTCACACTTTCCCCATAGCAGCAATATTATCCATATCAACAACGTTATCCTGCTAAGCGTTCCCCCATTCTGCGGCCAATAATCGTCTCTATACTCCCCATGAGAGACCTGGCGATGAACACAAGTAAACTGTCAGTAAAAGAGAAGATTGGCTATGGTATGGGCGACGCGGGATGCAACATCATCTTCGGCGCTATCATGTTGTTCGTTAACTACTTTTATACCGATATTTTTGGTTTAGCCCCGGCGCTGGTGGGCGTGTTGCTGCTGTCCATTCGCGTGATTGATGCGGTCACCGACCCCATCATGGGCGCCATGGCCGACCGCACTCGCAGTAAATATGGCCGCTTTCGTCCCTGGCTGCTGTGGATAGCCTTCCCCTACGCCCTGTTCAGCGTGCTGATGTTCACTACGCCGGAATGGAGCTATAGCAGCAAAGTTATCTATGCTTTTGTTACCTACTTCCTGCTCTCCATCACCTACACCGCGATCAACATTCCTTACTGCTCTCTGGGAAGCGTTATCACCAACGATCCGAAAGAGCGCGTGGCCTGCCAGTCCTACCGCTTTGTTCTGGTCGGTATTGCCACGCTGCTGCTGTCGCTGACCCTGCTGCCAATGGCTGATTGGTTCGGCGGCGCGGATAAAGCCAAAGGCTACCAGATGGCAATGACCGTGCTGGCGTTTATCGGCATGTGCATGTTCCTGTTCTGCTTTGCCACCGTACGCGAACGTGTACGCCCTGCAGTGCAAACCAACGACGAACTGAAGCAGGATTTAAAAGACGTCTGGAAAAACGACCAGTGGGTACGCATTCTGCTGCTGACGCTGTGTAACGTCTGCCCCGGCTTTATCCGCATGGCGGCGACCATGTATTACGTCACCTGGGTTATGGGGGAAAGCACCCACTTCGCGACTATTTTCATCAGCCTCGGCGTGGTCGGTATGATGATCGGCAGTATGCTGGCGAAAGTATTGACCGACCGCTGGTGCAAACTGCAGGTCTTCTTCTGGACCAACATTGCGCTGGCGATTTTCTCCGTGGCCTTCTATTTCTTCGACCCACACGCCACCACGCTGATTGTGGTGCTCTACTTCCTGTTGAACGTGCTGCACCAGATCCCTTCCCCGCTGCACTGGTCGCTGATGGCTGACGTGGACGACTACGGCGAATGGAAAACCGGTAAACGCATTACCGGCATCAGCTTCTCCGGTAACCTGTTCTTCCTGAAAGTCGGCCTGGCAGTAGCAGGGGCAATGGTGGGTTTCCTGCTCTCCTGGTACGGCTACGACGCGGGTGCCAAAGCGCAAAGCGATACCACTATCAACGGCATTATGCTGCTGTTCACCGTCATTCCGGGCGTAGGCTATCTGATTACCGCGGGCGTCGTCCGCCTGCTGAAAGTAGACCGCAGCCTGATGAAACAGATTCAGGAAGATCTGGAAAAACGCCGCACCAACTACCGTGAGCTGAATGAATACCAGCAAGAGTTGCAATCCACTGAACACGCAAGGAAAGCCTGATGAAGAACTGGCCGAACCCCTTTATTGAACAACGCGCCGACCCGTTTATTCTGCATCACCAGGGGGCGTACTACTTTATCGCCTCGGTGCCAGAGTATGACCGGCTGGAGATCCGTCGCGCCAATAGCCTGGACGGCCTGAGAACCGCAGCGCCGGTTGTGGTCTGGCGTAAACCGGAAAGCGGCCCGATGAGCAATCTCATCTGGGCTCCCGAACTGCATGCTATCGACGGTAAATGGTACATCTACTTTGCGGCGGCCCACACACAGGCGCTGGATGCGCTGGGAATGTTCCAGCATCGTATGTTTGCACTGGAATGTCGCGATGCCGACCCGTTAACCGGCACGTGGGTAGAGAAAGGCCAGGTCAAAACGCCGTTCGATACCTTCTGTCTGGACGCCACCACCTTCCAGCATCAGGGAAAACGGTGGTATCTCTGGGCGCAGAAATCGCCGGATATTGCCGGTAACTCCAACCTGTATCTGGCCGAGCTGGAAAACCCGTGGACGATTAAGGGCGAGCCAGTGCTGCTCAGCAAACCGGAGTTCGACTGGGAGTGTCGAGGTTTTCTGGTCAATGAAGGGCCCGCCGTGGTGACGCACGGTAACCGTCTGTTTATCAGCTACTCCGCCAGCGCCACCGACGAAAACTACTGCATGGGGCTGCTGTGGATTGATAAAGACGCCGATATGACGCAGCCCGCCAACTGGCACAAATCACCGCAGCCGGTGTTTACCACCAGCTATGAAAATCGTCAGTATGGGCCGGGGCATAACAGCTTTACGCAGACCCCTGAGGGCGAAGATGTGCTGGTCTATCACGCGAGGAACTACACGGAAATTGAAGGTGACCCGCTGTATGACCCGAATCGCCATACGCGCCTGAAAACGGTGCGCTGGAAAGAGGATGGCATGCCCGACTTCGGTATTCCACCGGCAGATACGTTGTAAACCTATCCCGCCCGCAGCGACCTGCGGGCGTTTGTTTGTCGCCCGGACGAGACGTTCACGTCGACTCCGAGGAGGCGCTAAACTACACCAACGTTCCGTAAATCGTCAGCAGCGCCATCACTACCACTACCGCGTACGAGGTCTTCTTCGCCATCGATACCGCGGCTTTTGGCGTCGCCACCTTATCCACGTGCGGCTCACGAGCGAGCGAATACTGCGCCAGATGGGTCAGTACCTGATACTGCGAAGAGTGACGGTCGCCCAGTGACGCAAACCACGCCGGAAGCGCTTTCTCACCATGTCCAACCAGCGCGTACACCACGCCGACCAAGCGTACTGGAACCCAATCCACCACGTGTAAAATCGCATCAATACCCGACTGCAGACGATGATGCGGCGTCTGGTAGCGCGCCAGCCAGGACTGCCAGGCGCGTAAAAACGCATACCCCATCAGCGCCACTGGCCCCCACGTACCGCCCACCACGAACCAGAACAGCGGCGCCAGATAGAAGCGGTAGTTAATCCACAGCAGCGCGTTTTGCAGCTCCCGCAGGAATTCGCGCTCATCGCAGCCCGCCGGTACGCCGTGGATCATCGTCAGTTCGCTGGCCATCGCCTCACGCGCATGGGCATCATCGCGGGAAGCCGCTTTAAGATAGGCATGATAATGCATACGCACGCGACCCGCGCCGATGCAAAGCAGGCCCAGTAGGATCCAGAACAGCAGTTCCGGAACGTTAAACAGCAGCCCATCCAGCGCACGCTGGATAATACCCACAATGACCATCGCCACGATGGTCATCACCAGCGTTGCCGCCATGGAATAGTGCTTCACTCGCCGGAACAGCGTCTCGAGGCGGTGATCGAGCTGCCAGTGCTCGCCGAGCTTAAACAGTCGCTCCGCAAACAGAACCAGAAGCGTGGTAAACAGCGTCATGTCATCTCCTTATTCGACGGGGGTGACCAGTGCACGAAAACGGGCCCAATCAAACGCTGGACCGGGGTCAGTTTTACGCACGGGCGCAATATCACAGTGGCCGGTCATATTGTCGGCGATCGCGGGGTACTCGCGAATAAGCAACTGGGTTAACGCCGCCAGCTGCTGGTACTGCTCATCGGTATAGGCCAGCGTATCGGTGCCTTCAAGCTCAATGCCGATAGAAAAATCATTGCAGCGCTCACGGCCATGATAGGAGGAGACTCCGGCATGCCAGGCGCGTTTATCAAAAGGAACGTACTGCACAATTTCGCCATCCCGGCGAATCAGGCAATGGGCAGAAACACGCAAATGGGCGATTTCCGCAAAGAACGGATCGGCATCGGGGTCGATCGTGCCGGTAAACAGCGCATCAATCCACGGACCGCCAAACTGGCCTGGCGGCAGACTAATATTATGCACAACCAACAATGAAGGCGCTTCATCCTCCGGGCGACCATCATGGTGCGGAGACGGCACGTGCCGTACGCCCACCAGCCAGCCCTTATCTAACTGCATTCAGGATCTCCTTGTATACGACCTTTATACTCTAAGTAATTCAAGTTGCAGCAAGGCAGCGACGCAGCGAATCCCCGGGAGCGTACATAAGTACGTGACTGGGGTGAGCGAAGAAAGCTAACGCAGCTGCGGCTTGAAGTACGACGAGTATATATGGTTATGCCAGTCGGTTCAGAGTAGCATGTTTCAAACTTTCGCATCGTTACCAATTTGGAGCTTTATTATGCCGCCTCGCCGTTATAACTCAGACCATCGACGTGACGCGCTACTTGAACGTATCAACCTCGATATCCCCAACGCGGTTGCCCAAGCGCTGCGTGAAGATCTGGGAGGAGAAGTTGATGCCCATAATGATATTACCGCACAACTGCTGCCGGAAAACAGCCACTCACATGCGGTGGTCATTACTCGTGAAGATGGCGTATTTTGCGGCAAACGCTGGGTTGAAGAAGTCTTTATTCAGCTCGCCGGCGATGACGTCACGCTCACCTGGCATGTAGCCGACGGCGACGCGGTGA
This sequence comes from Kluyvera sichuanensis, assembly GCF_040930405.1. Taxonomy (NCBI): domain Bacteria; kingdom Pseudomonadati; phylum Pseudomonadota; class Gammaproteobacteria; order Enterobacterales; family Enterobacteriaceae; genus Kluyvera; species Kluyvera sichuanensis. The sequence continues at coordinate 4,578,343 of NZ_CP162271.1, read as the reverse complement.
AAGCCGACCAGCCGCTGTTTGAAATCGATGGCCCTTCCCGTGTGCTGCTGACCGGTGAACGCACCGCGCTGAACTTCGTGCAAACGCTCTCCGGCGTGGCCAGCGAAGTCCGCAAATATGTCGAACTGCTGGAAGGCACCCACACCCAACTGCTGGATACCCGCAAAACGCTGCCGGGCCTGCGCACCGCGCTGAAATATGCCGTGCTGTGCGGCGGCGGTGCGAACCATCGACTGGGGCTTTCCGACGCATTTCTGATTAAAGAGAACCACATTATTGCCTCCGGCTCCGTGCGTCAGGCGGTAGAAAAAGCCTTCTGGCTGCACCCGGACGTTCCGGTGGAAGTCGAAGTAGAAAGCCTGCAGGAGCTGACCGAAGCGCTGAAGGCCGGGGCCGATATCATCATGCTCGATAACTTTAATACCGAGCAGATGCGTGAAGCGGTGAACATCACCCAAGGCCAGGCACAGCTGGAAGTCTCCGGCAACGTCACCTTCGACACCCTCCGTGAATTTGCCGAAACCGGCGTGGACTACATCTCCGTCGGCGCGTTGACCAAGCACGTCCGCGCCCTCGACCTCTCCATGCGTTTCCGCTAAATCGTCACCCGATGCCCTCCTGCGCGAGGGCATTTTTTTCGAACCTGATTCCCCTATCCCCTGCAACGCTGCAACTGCTGTAAAAAATCTGGAAGGCCGTTTCCTGTCTGCGTTTTTGTCCCTCGCGATGCCGGTACCGCTCTGACACAGTGGCACCAGATTCAGCAAGGAGCAGATCATGGACAATCAAAAGGGCTTCACTCTTATCGAACTGATGGTGGTTATCGGCATTATCGCCATTCTCAGCGCCATCGGCATTCCGGCCTATCAGAACTACCTGCGCAAAGCCGCACTCACCGACATGCTACAAACCTTCGTCCCCTATCGTACGGCGGTCGAACTCTGCGCGCTCGATCGCGGCGGCGTGGATAACTGCGATGCGGGCAGTAACGGTATTCCTTCACCGACCACCACGCGCTACGTCTCAGGCATGAGCATTGCCAAAGGCACGGTCACGCTCACCGGGCAAGAGAGTCTGAACGGCTTGAGCGTTACGCTGGTCCCCGGTTGGGATAACGCCAATGGCATTACCGGCTGGCAGCGTACCTGCGCTATCCAGAGCGACAGCGCCTTGCAGCAAGCCTGTGAGGATGTCTTCCGCTTTGACGCACAATAAACCAGGGCTCTCACCATGAAAAACGAACAGCTGTTAACGCTGTGCCAGCGCCATCACGCGGTGCTGCTGAATAACGACGAAGGGGAGTTGAATATTGCCGTCGTCGGCGCGCCGCCAGGGGAACTGCTGGAGGCCTTGCGCTTCGCAACCCAAAAGCGGGTCGATATTGAGTGCTGGGACCAGGAGCGAATGGACAAATACCTGGAGCAAAATGCTCAGAAGGCGACACCAACCGTTCCCGAAGAGAGTGACAACGTGGTAGTCAGACTCGATCGGCTCCTCAAGCAGGCGCTATCGCAGCGGGCATCCGATATCCATTTTGAACCTTCAGAACACTACCTGCGCATCCGGTTGCGGGTAGACGGTGTGCTGCATGCGCTACCCACGGTACCGCTGCCGCTGATGACGCCACTGATTGCCCGCCTCAAGGTGCTCGGCAACCTGGATATTGCTGAACGTCGATTGCCGCAGGATGGTCAATTTACGCTGGATATCGCTGGGAAGCCGCTCTCCTTTCGCATCTCGACGCTGCCCTGCCGCTACGGCGAAAAGGTGGTGCTGCGTTTGCTACATAAGGTCGAACAGGCGTTGGATCTCCAGCGCCTCGGCATGTCATCCACGGCCTTAGAACTATTTCAGGCCGCACTGAGTCAGCCGCAAGGGCTTATCCTGGTGACCGGCCCTACCGGCAGTGGGAAAACGGTCACGCTCTATAGCGCACTGCAAAGCCTGAACCATACTGAGGTGAATATTTGCAGCGTGGAAGACCCGATCGAAATTCCGCTGGATGGTCTTAATCAGACTCAGGTGAGCGTGAAAAGCGGGCTGACCTTTCAAAGCGTCCTACGATCCCTGCTACGTCAGGACCCGGATATTGTGATGGTCGGTGAAATCCGCGACGGTGAAACGGCGGAGATAGCCATCAAAGCGGCGCAAACCGGGCATCTGGTGCTCTCAACGCTGCATACCAACTCAACGGTCGAAACTTTAATCCGCTTAGAACAAATGGGGGTAGCGCGCTGGATGGTGTCATCGGCGCTGGTGATGGTTGTCGCACAGCGTCTGGTGCGCAAGCTGTGCCCGCACTGCCGCCAGAAAACCAGCGGTGAGCACAGGTTCCCACACGCCCTATGGCCACGCCCGCTGCCGCACTGGGCGGCTCCCGGTTGCCGCCACTGCTACGGCGGCTATCAGGGGCGCCTGGCGCTGTTTGAGGTTCTCCCCGTCACCGCGCCCATACGCCAGGGTATTGCCAATGGCGCAACGCCTGCTGAACTCATGAACCACGCCCGGCTGGCGGGTATGAGTACGCTATTTGAAAGCGGCTGCCTGGCTGTCGAACAAGGGCTGACAACGCAGGAAGAGCTATTCCGCGTTCTCGGAATGCCGAAAGATGAGTGAACAGCTATGGTACTGGTGGGGATTAACGGCCGACGGCGACGCACAAAGCGGTACCCTGTGGGCGGCCCATCGGCCGGCGGCACTGTTGGCCTTACAGCGCCAGCACATCACCGTGACAAAACTGAAACGCCGGACGGTCAACGGCGCCTTATGGCGAGCGCAGCATAGCAGCGCGGTTATCAGCCAGCTCGCCACGCTGCTACAGGCCGGTCTCACGCTCTCCGACGGGCTAGCGCTTCTTGCTGAGCAGCCCCCTGCGCCGCAGTGGCGGGCGCTGCTCAGCACGCTTGCCGAACGACTGGCACAGGGCATCTCGCTCTCTGAGGGCCTTCAGCAGTGGCCGCAGGCATTTCCCCCGATCTATCTGTCGATGATTCGCACCGGCGAAATCACCGGTAAATTAGAGCACTGCTGTCTGGCGCTCGCCCATCAGCAGAAGGCCGAACTGCTGTTAAAAGCCAAAGTAAAAAAAGCCCTGCGCTACCCGCTGATTATTCTGTCGCTCGCCGTGCTGGTAGTCATGGCCATGGTCGGGTTTGTGCTACCAGAATTCACCGCCATTTACCGCACCTTTAATACCCCGCTTCCCGCGCTCACCCTCGCGGTGATGGCAACAGCGGCATTCATTGAGCAGTGGTTTGCGTTAATCATTGGGATACTGCTTTTACCGCCAGGAATCAACGCCGCGCTACGCCACCATCCACCCTGGCTGCGCCTCCGCCAGCGGGTGCTCTTGTCACTACCGGTAATGGGAACGCTTATCCATCGCCAGAAGCTTAGCCAGATATTTACCGTGCTGGCGCTGACACAGCGCGCAGGGATCGCATTTTTACAGGGGCTGGAAACCGTTGAAGAGACGCTGAACTGCCCGTGGTGGCGAGACGTCGTGACAACGTTACGCCAGGAGATAGCGCAAGGCAGCGCTATCTGGCAGGCGATGGAAAACAGCCGCGCCTTTACGCCCTTATGCTTACAGTTGGTGAGAATCGGCGAGACGTCTGGTGCGCTGGATGACATGCTGGAGAACCTTGCCCGTCATCATCATGAACACACGCAAAATTTAGCCGAGAATTTAACCGCACTGCTAGAGCCTGCGCTATTGATTGTAACCGGGGTAATTATCGGGACGCTGGTGGTGGCCATGTATCTGCCGATTTTTCATCTGGGCGATGCCATCAGTGGCGGAATGGGATAACGCTGGCGCAGGGTGCGCCAGCGTGAGCGAATTACAGGCTGTTGAACACGCGGTTCTCTTGTTCCTGTACGCGGATAAAGGTGGTGCGTTTGGTCAGCTCTTTTAAGCGCGATGCCCCAACGTAGGTACAGGCAGAACGCAGGCCGCCCAGGATGTCACGCGCGGTGTTATCAACCGGGCCACGCAGCGGCAGCTTAACGGTTTTGCCTTCGGCCGCGCGGTACTGCGCAACGCCACCAACGTGACGCTTCATCGCTGACTCAGAGCTCATGCCGTAGAAAAGCATGAATTTTTCGCCGTTTTCTTCCACTACGGTACCGCCGCTCTCATCGTGACCGGCCAGCATACCGCCAAGCATCACGAAGTCTGCGCCGCCGCCGAATGCCTTAGCCACATCGCCCGGCATGGTGCAACCGCCATCGCTGACGATTTGGCCACCAAGGCCGTGTGCCGCATCGGCACATTCGATAACCGCAGACAGCTGCGGATAGCCCACGCCGGTTTTCACGCGGGTGGTGCACACGGAACCAGGGCCAATACCCACTTTCACGATATCAGCGCCGGACAGAATCAGCTCTTCGCACATTTCACCCGTCACCACGTTGCCTGCGCAGATGGTTTTGGTCGGCCAGGCTGCACGTGCTTTTGCCACGAACTGAACGAAGTGCTCGGAGTAACCGTTCGCCACGTCAATGCAGACGAAATTCAGCGACGGGTGCAGTTTCAGGATCTGCTGCGTTTTTTCGAAATCAGCATCGGAGGTGCCGGTCGATACCATCACGTGACGCAGGACGTCTTCAGACTCAGCCTGAACAAACGCGCTCCACTGTTCAACGGTGTAGTGCTTGTGTACGGCGGTGAGGATATCGAAAGAGGCCAGTGCTTTTGCCATCCCGAAGGTACCCACGGAGTCCATATTCGCAGCAATGATCGGCACGCCAGACCAGCGTTGTCCTGAATGTTTAAAGGTGAATTCGCGTTCCAGTTCAACATCGGAACGGCTTTTAAGAGTAGAGCGTTTAGGGCGGATAAGAACGTCTTTGAAACCTAATTTCAGATCTTCTTCGATACGCATGTGCGAATTCCTGGGGTTAATGGCAATTAAATTGAGAGCACAACTCCAGTAATGCAATCATACGCACTAATCAGGGCTTCGCAAGACTGCGAATTTCACTTTTTTTACGCTACAATCCCATAAATTTACCTGGCGATTAGTGCCGTGTATCGTTGATCCACTCACTTGGTCCGTCAGTTTTTTAACCAAATGATTTTAATACTAAAAATCCAGGGCTAAGCGGTATGACTTACACAGTAGCGTTAACAGGCGGCATCGGAAGCGGCAAAAGTACGGTCGCTGATGCATTTTTTCGCCTGGGTATTTACGTTATTGATGCCGATATTATTGCCCGTCAGGTTGTCGAAACGGGTACACCGGCGCTAGCGGCCATTGCCGAACATTTCGGCGCATCTATTCTGACCGAGGAAGGCGCGCTAAATCGTCGTGTACTACGCGAACATATTTTCGCCCACCCCGATGAAAAAACCTGGCTAAACGCCCTACTGCATCCCCTCATTCAGCAAGAAACACAGCGCCAACTACAGCAGGCGACCTCGCCTTATGTACTGTGGGTTGTTCCTCTGCTGGTGGAAAACAAACTCTACGAGCGGGCCGATCGCGTACTGGTCGTCGATGTGTCACGCGAAACCCAGCTTCTTAGAACCATGCAGCGTGACCAGGTGTCGCGAGAGCATGCGGAAAATATCCTTGCTGCCCAGGCCACTCGCGAAGCGCGTCTGGCGGTAGCTGATGACGTCATTAATAACAACGGCACACCAGATGCGATTGCATCGGATGTCGCTCGCCTTCACGCCCTCTATCTTGAGCTCGCGGCACAGGCTGTATCACAGGAAAAATCGTAATGCACACCCACATCCTTTTTGAGCATCCCCTGAACGAAAAAATGCGTACCTGGCTGCGTATTGAATTTCTGACGGAACAATTGAACGCCAATTTACCCATCAGGGATCACGCCAGCGCACTGCATTTTTTTCGCAATGTAGGGGATTTACTGGATGTGTTCGAGCGCGGCGATATCCGCACCGAACTGCTCAAAGAACTAGAGCGCCAGCAGCGCAAACTGAACGCCTGGAGCGAAGTTGAAGGCGTGGACTTAACCCGTATTGATGCTCTGCGCCAGCAGTTAAAGAACAGCAGCAGTATCCTGATGGCCGCGCCGCGCGTAGGGCAATTTCTGCGTGAAGACCGGTTGATTGCGCTGGTTCGCCAACGTCTGAGCATTCCAGGCGGCTGCTGCAGCTTCGATTTGCCAACGCTGCATATCTGGCTGCACTCAAAGCAGCATCAACGCGATGCGCAGGTTGATACCTGGCTGGAAAGCCTGGCGCCGCTGAATCAAGCGCTGTCGCTGATTCTCGATCTGGTGCGCAACTCAGCACAGTTCCGCAAACAGACCAGTCTTAACGGTTTCTACCAGGACAACGGTGAAGATGCCGATCTGCTGCGCCTGAAGCTGGAAATTACCTCGCAGCTGTATCCGCAGATCTCCGGGCACAAGAGCCGCTTTGCCATCCGCTTTATGCCGCTGGATAGCGAGCATGGCCTGGTGCCAGAGCGTCTGGATTTTGAACTGGCCTGCTGCTAAGGAGAGACCATGTCTGACGTCACCACGGTAAACTGCCCAACCTGCAACAAACCGGTTATCTGGGGCGAACAGAGCCCCTATCGCCCGTTCTGCTCCAAACGCTGCCAGCTGATCGATCTCGGCGAATGGGCGGCTGAAGAGAAGCGTATTCCCAGCAGCGGCGATCTCTCCGAGAGCGACGACTGGAGCGAAGACCAGCAGTAAACCCAAGGTAGCCCGGCCGAGCGTAGTGACGCCGGGGACTTCCCGGAGTCGGCGCTAACGCACCTCGTCCGGGCTACAAATCTTACCCTGTAATCAGCTTTTCAATCACCGGTGCGTTCGCTGGCGGAAACTCCTCCGCGACCAGTTCCTGCTGCGCCACCCAGCGTCCCGGCTGCCCTTCTTTACCCCACGGCTCGCCTTCCCAACCGTCAACCAGCCAGAACCACAGCGTAATGTGGCGGTCCGGGAACTGATATTCCAGCTTATCAAACTGATGCAGCGACGTGGCAGAGATACCTACCTCCTCCTGCAGTTCACGGATAACCGCATCCTGAGGCGTTTCGCCGGCTTCAATTTTCCCGCCGGGAAACTCCCATTTATGGGCCATATGTGCGTCGGCAGCGCGCTGGGTAATGTAGATCTCACCAGCGGTATTGCGAATGATACCAACGGATATTTGCAGTATTTTCATTTTGTCTTATCCATAAAAAAGGCGCAGTAATCTGCGCCTTTTGTCTTGTTATCGTGACCTTAGCTCAGACGGCCGTGGCACTGTTTGAATTTTTTGCCGGAACCGCATGGGCATGGATCGTTACGACCCACTTTACGATCGCCGGTTTGTGCAGCCAGATCCTCTGCAACGGCTTCGTCATCGCTCTTATGGCTCAGCTGCTGCATCTGCGCCAGACGTTCAGCTTCCAGACGACGCTGCTGCTCCATCTCTTCCACTTCTTCCGGCATGCGCACCTGAACCTTGCTCAGGGTGCTGATCACTTCATACTTCAGTGACTCCAGCATCGCGGCGAACATGGCGAAGGATTCACGCTTGTATTCCTGCTTTGGATCTTTCTGCGCATAGCCACGCAGGTGGATACCCTGACGCAGGTAGTCCATCGCCGCCAGGTGCTCTTTCCACAGGGAATCGAGGGTCTGCAGCATCACGCCTTTCTCGAAGTGACGCATCATTTCGGTGCCAACCACTTCTTCTTTACGCTGATAAACCTCAACGGCGCTGGCCAGAATACGCTCGCGCAGCGTCTCTTCGTGCAGTTCAGGCTCTTTGTCCAGCCACTCGGAAATTGGCAGTTCGAGGTCGAAGTCGTTTTTCAGACGTTCCTGCAGGCCAGGGATATCCCACATCTCTTCCAGAGACTGCGGCGGAATGTGCGCATCAATGGTCGCTTTGAAGACATCTTCGCGGATGCTGTTGATGGTTTCGCTCACGTCAGACACGTCCAGCAGTTCGTTACGCTGGGTGTAGATAGCGCGACGCTGGTCGTTGGCAACGTCATCATATTCCAGCAGCTGCTTACGAATATCAAAGTTGCGGCTTTCTACTTTGCGCTGTGCGTTGGCAATCGCTTTCGTCACCCATGGGTGCTCGATAGCTTCGCCCGGCTTCATCCCCAGTTTACGCATCATGCCGGACACGCGGTCAGAGGCAAAGATACGCATCAAGGCATCTTCCATAGACAGGTAGAAACGGGAAGAACCCGCGTCACCCTGACGACCGGAACGACCACGAAGCTGGTTATCGATACGACGAGATTCGTGACGTTCGGTACCAATGATGTGCAGACCGCCTGCCGCCAGAACGGCGTCGTGACGAACCTGCCAATCGGCTTTGATCTGAGCAATCTGTTCTGGCGTTGGATCTTCCAGCTGTGCAACTTCTGCCTGCCAGCTACCACCCAGCATAATATCGGTACCACGACCCGCCATGTTGGTAGCGATGGTCACGGCCGCAGGATAACCCGCCTGAGCAACGATATCTGCTTCGCTGGCGTGGAATTTGGCGTTCAGTACGTTGTGCTTGATGCCCGCTTTGGTCAGCTCATGGGAAACCACTTCAGATTTTTCGATAGAGATAGTACCGACCAGCACCGGTTGGCCCGCGGCAGTACGCTCTTTAATATCTTCGATGATCGCCTGAATTTTTTCCGCTTCGGTCATGTAAACCAGATCCGGCATATCTTTACGGATCATTGGGCGGTTAGTTGGTACTACTACGGTATCCAGCTTGTAGATGGAGCTGAATTCGAAGGCTTCAGTGTCCGCCGTACCGGTCATACCGGCCAGCTTTTCGTACAGACGGAAGTAGTTCTGGAAGGTGATAGATGCCAGAGTCTGGTTTTCGTTCTGGATCTCAACGCCTTCTTTCGCTTCTACCGCCTGGTGCAGACCATCAGACCAGCGACGGCCCTGCATGGTACGACCGGTGTGTTCATCGACGATGATAACTTCGCCATCTTTGACGATGTAGTCAACGTCGCGGGTGAACAGCACGTGGGCGCGAAGCGCAGCGGTAACGTGGTGCATCAGCATGATGTTAGCCGGAGAGTACAGGGACTCGCCTTCTTCCATAATGCCTTCGTTCACCAGCAGCTCTTCAATCAGCACCAGACCGCGTTCGGTCAGGTTTACCTGGCGAGATTTTTCGTCAACGGAGAAGTGACCTTCACCCTGGAAGGTGTCGGAATCTTCCTTCTCCTGGCGCACCAGGTGAGGAATGATTTTGTTCACTTTCTTGTACATTTCGGAGCTGTCTTCCGCCGGACCGGAGATGATAAGCGGCGTACGCGCTTCATCGATCAGGATGGAGTCAACTTCATCGACCAGCGCATAGTGCAGTTTACGCTGTACGCGCTCTTCCGGGCTGAATGCCATGTTGTCGCGCAGGTAGTCAAAACCGTATTCGTTGTTGGTACCGTAGGTGATGTCCGCGTTGTAGGCTTCACGCTTAGCAGGAGCTGGCAGGCCGGACATGTTGATACCGACGGTCATGCCGAGGAATTCGAACAGTGGACGGTTGTTTTCGGCGTCACGCTGCGCCAGATAGTCGTTGACGGTAACCACGTGCACGCCTTTGCCGGACAGTGCGTTCAGGTAAGCCGGCAGCGTTGCGGTCAGGGTTTTACCTTCACCGGTACGCATTTCCGCGATGCAGCGGTCATTCAGAACCATACCGCCGAGCAGCTGTACGTCGAAGTGACGCATGCCAAACACACGCTTACTCGCTTCACGAACCACGGCAAACGCTTCTGGGATCAGGCTCTCAACGGATTCGCCTTTCTCAATGCGCGCACGGAATTCGTCGGTTTTCGCTTTCAGCTCGTCGTCGGAGAGTTTTTCCATCTCCGGTTCCATCGCATTGATGATGCCTACAGCTTTACGCATGCGGCGCAGGGTACGGTCGTTACGACTACCAAAAACTTTGGTCAATAATTTGATTAACATAATAAAATCTCAAACGCCCCGACATTTCGGAGTCAGAAAAATAAAGGATATAAAGCGGTTATTTTCAGACGAGGCGCTGCGGCCCGGCACGGATGCCCTGCACCTGGCTTATCCAGGTCGGGATGCTAAAAGCGTGAGGGGGTAAAGCAGGTAAAATGACGGCCTGGGCGATCACCGCCGGCGGCTGACTTTCAACATTGAGTAACGCGTTGAGCGTATCGAGCAGAGCCAGATGCTGTGCAGCCTGAAGCGGCGACGCGGGCTCGGCAACCGGTGACGCGGTAGGCGCCATGGCAAAAGAGAGGTGGCGAATAACCGTGCGGATGGCATGCTGATGCCAGTAGTCCACGCTAAAGGATGGGCGGCGGTTGTTCTCAAGGCGCGCCAGCTGCGTGAAATCGATTTTCTGCGACGGATGATGGTTACTGGTGGTCTCGCGGGCAGGCGATGCCGGCTCGGTATTACTCGCAAGCGCAGGCAAGCCAAAGCTGGCAGCAACCATCCCCAACAGGAGATGCGGCCAGAAGTAGCGTCTGCCAAACTGTCGCCAACGCGTCAGCATTCCACTCACGTAATGTTCCACCTTCGGTTTAAGTACCGTTATTCTATTTTCGCGCCAAGATATTATCATTAATGCAGCGCTGCGACAGCAGGAATGACGAAATCATCACCGAAAAACGGGTTAAGAAAGCAGCGGTTGCACAAGTGTGTGATCTTTACAAAGACACTGACGGCGGGAAAGAGAAGTTTCGAGCGCTAAAAAGAAAAAACGACTGGTTCCCTGACCGGAGAGAGTGCCAGGTTGCCAGTCGAATTTACGCGATGGTCAGGCTTACGCCAGAACCATTGATGGTGCTTTGAACGCCAGCGGCAGTTCTGCGTCGTCCTGGAAGGTCACGAATTCCCAAGCTTCCTGTTTTGCCAGGACCGCTTGCAGAAGTTTGTTATTGAGCGCATGACCGGATTTGTACGCGGTAAATGCACCAATAATGTTGTGACCACACATGAACAAGTCACCGATAGCATCCAGCATTTTGTGACGAACGAATTCATCTTCAAAACGCAGGCCGTCTTCGTTCAGTACGCGATAATCGTCAACAACGATGGCACAATCGAAGCTGCCGCCCAGGCACAGGCCGCGGGACTGCAGATATTCGATATCACGCATGAAACCGAAAGTACGGGCACGGCTGATCTGGCGCATGAACGCATCTGCGGAGAAGTTCATCGCATAACGCTGCGTGCTGGAATCAATCGCCGGGTGGTTAAAGTCGATGGTAAAGTCCAACGAGAAACCATTGTACGGTTTGAATTCAGCCCACTTATCGCCATCTTCAACGCGAACGGTGTCTTTAATACGGACGAATTTCTTCGCGCAGTTCAGTTCATCGATGCCGGCATCCAGCAACAGATAAACGAATGGCGCAGCACTACCGTCCATAATCGGGATTTCTGGTGCATCGACTTCAACAACGATGTTGTCGATACCCAGGCCCGCCAGCGCGGCGTTGAGGTGCTCTACGGTAGAAATCCGCACGTCATGCTCGTTGACCAGGCAAGTACAGAGCATAGTATCACGCACAGATTTGGCATCGGCCGGGAAATCTACCGGAGGATTCAAGTCGGTGCGACGATAGATGACCCCGGTATTTGCCGGCGCAGGGCGTAACGTCAGTGTGACCTTTTTGCCGGTGTGTAAACCGACGCCAGTCGCCTGAACGATACGTTTAAGAGTCCTTTGTTTGATCATCGTATAATCTCGCCAAATTAACTATCCAACCGAAGTGTATAACACATTCGGTGGGCCAGTTTAGCACAAAGAGCGCAGATTCCCAACTTCCAGCTAATTCTTAATCAGCTTGCTTACGCAGGAATGCCGGGATATCCAGGTAATCCGGTTCTTTAGTGGTCTGCGGCGTATTGTCGTTAACCACTTTAGCTGCCGGTTTCTGTTCTTGCGTCAGCGGCGCCATACCGTGCTGCTGATAGCGATCCAGCGCAGGCTGCTGCGTCTGCTTGTTGGTCACCAGGGTGATCTCAGGACGCTTGTCCATGCCAATACCGGTGGCGACAACGGTAACACGCAGTTCGTCGTTCATATCCGGGTCAAGGGACGTACCGATAACCACGGTGGCATTGTCCGACGCGAACGCACGGATAGTATTACCTACGGTTTCGAACTCATCCAGACGCAGGTCGAAGCCCGCGGTGATGTTGACCAGAACGCCACGTGCGCCGGACAGGTCGATGTCTTCCAGCAGCGGAGAAGAGATAGCCATTTCAGCCGCTTCTTCCGCACGGTCTTCACCGCTTGCCACACCGGAGCCCATCATTGCATAGCCCATTTCGGACATTACAGTACGGACGTCCGCGAAGTCGACGTTCATCAGGCCAGGACGGGTGATCAGCTCAGCGATACCCTGTACCGCGCCTTTCAGCACGTCGTTCGCCGCGCCAAACGCGTCAAGCAGGGAGATACCGCGACCCAGAACTTTCAGCAGCTTGTCGTTCGGGATGGTGATCAGGGAGTCCACGTGCTTGGACAGTTCGGTAATACCCTGCTCCGCAAACGCCATACGCTTCTTGCCTTCAAAGTTGAAAGGCTTAGTCACGACAGCGACGGTCAGGATACCTAAATCTTTAGCCACTTCAGCAACCACTGGCGCTGCACCGGTACCGGTACCGCCGCCCATGCCTGCTGCGATGAACACCATGTCTGCACCATCTAACGCAGCGCGCAGTGCTTCACGGTCTTCATCAGCCGCGTTGCGACCGACTTCTGGGTTTGCCCCAGCGCCCAGACCTTTGGTAATACCGCTACCAATCTGGATAGTCTGGCCAACCGCCGTTTTACGCAGTGCCTGCGCATCGGTGTTAACAGCAAAAAACTCAACACCTTCGATGCGTTCGCGCACCATGTGTTCAACGGCATTACCGCCGCCGCCACCGACGCCGATGACTTTAATCACCGCGTCGTTGGTCAGTTCCATAGGTTCAAACATAGTTTCTCTCCGTTTTGTGCCTGTCGCCCGAGACCCTGAATTGCGCATGGGTCTCTTTAAAAATTAAAACTCTTTGCGTAACCAGCTATTCAGTCGTTTGATCCACGATCCGACCGATGCGGTGACGCGCTTTTCTACCTCTGCTTCACCACTTAAGTGGGACTCTTTCCCGTAGTGCAGCAGGCCCACCGCCGTTGAATAATACGGCTCCTGGGCATAGTCCGTCAGACCAGTAATATTCAGCGGCGCACCGATACGAACCTGCGTATGGAACACTCGCTGCGCGCAAGCCGCTAACCCTTCAATTTGCGCTGCGCCACCGGTCAATACAATCCCCGCCGCGAGGTGGTGTTTGACACCCTGCTGACGAAGCTGTTCCTGTAACTGTAAAATCTCTTCATTGACGAGGTTCAGCAGCTCGGTATAACGCGGCTCAATGACCTCTGCCAATGTCTGGCGCTGCAAGCTACGCGGCGGACGACCGCCCACGCTTGGCACTTCAACGCTCTCATCTTTGCCCACAATGGAGCCTAGCGCGCAGCCGTGGCGCACTTTAATGGCCTCAGCATCGCTCGGCGGCGTGCCGAAGGCGTAGGCGATGTCGCTGGTCACCACGTTCCCTGCATAAGGAATCACTTTGGTGTGACGCAGTGCGCCGCCGGTGTAGACTGCGATATCCATTGTACCGCCGCCGATGTCCACAACGCAGACACCCAGCTCACGTTCATCTTCCGTTAACACGGAATAGCTGGAAGCCAGGCCGGCAAAAATCAGCTGATCGACCTTCAGGCCACAACGCTCTACCGCTTTGACGATATTTTTCGCCATGTCGTTGTGACAGGTAATCAGATGTACCTTCGCCTGCATACGCACACCGGATAAGCCTACCGGGTTTTTGATCCCTTCCTGATAATCAATTGCGTATTCTTGCGGAATGACGTGCAAAACACGATGTTCATCACGTACGCGAACGGATTTCGCCGTGTGAACGACGTTCTCCACGTCTTCCTGCGTGACCTCTTCTTCTGAGATAGGCACCATACCTATCTCATTTTGACAGCTAATGTGCTTACCGGAAAGCGCCAGATATACCGAAGAGATCTGGCAATCCGCCATCAGCTCCGCCTGGTCGATAGCGCGCTGTGCGCATTTCACTACCGACTCAAGGTCGTTAACCCCGCCTTTATCCATACCACGGGATGGGCAACTGCCAACCCCAATGATATTAATCACTCCGTCGGGCAGAACTTCCCCTACTAAAGCGGCTACTTTTGCAGTGCCAATCTCCAGTCCAACTACCAGTTTTCTGTCCGCCGCCTTGATCATTGTTGTTCTGCCTGTGCCTGATTCTGTTGTTGATTAGTATCCGCCGCAGGAGCAGGTTCCCAGCCTACTGCCGCCCCCGAGTCATAACGCAAATCAACATAGCTAATCCGATTACCGTCTGTTTGCGCCTGCTGCTGTAGAACCGGGTACAGTTCTAAAAAACGTTCCAGCCGCTTCATCGTATCGCCCCGTCCCAGGTTCAGCTTGATACCGTTATCAAGCGTCAACTGCCACGAACGGCGCGCGGTCATCGCCGCAACCTTCAACGTGAACTTCCCTTTCGCGAGCATCGCCCCCATGTCGTGATAGCCCTGCAATACTTCGCTTGCGCTGCCTTCAGGGCCATAGAGCATAGGTAAAGTTTGCTTACTGGTACGATCGGCTGGAACGCTGAAGGCATTCCCCTCGGCATCCACCATGTGCTGATCATTCCAACGTGCAATGGGCACATATTCAACCAGATGAATCTTCAATTCGTCCGGCCACTGCTTTCTGACGCTTGCCTGTTTAATCCACGGCAGACGTTCAATCTGACTCTGGACGATATTCACATCCTGGGTCATAAAGGTTCCCGGCGATCCCAATGCCAGAATGGACTGCCGAATATCATCGTTACGCGTGTAATGACGATCGCCAGTCACCACCAGTTTTGAGATGGGCAATCGTTGCGCATCTTCCATCCAGCCCAGCACGACCCAGCCGCTAACAAACACGGTACACAACACCGCCAGCAGGAAAACAATTCCCACCAGATGCGTTCCATTATTGCGCCGTGAAGCGGCATACTCTTCCTCTTCTTCACGGTTCCGCGTATTCAGCGCAGCCTGCGACATATCACCCCGCCAGGTCCAGAATTCGTACTACCAGCTGCGAGAAACTCATTCCCGCCTGACGCGCCGCCATCGGCACCAGACTGTGGCTGGTCATCCCCGGAGAGGTGTTTGCCTCCAGCAGATAATACTGGCCATCGCTGTCCTGCATCACGTCAATGCGACCCCATCCACGGCAACCTAAGACTTTCCAGGCTTTCAGTACTAAAGACTGCATTGCCGATTCCTGGGATGAATCTTCACAGCCAGGGCAGAAATATTTCGTCTCATCAGAGAGATACTTCGCTTCATAATCATAGAAGGTTCCGGCAGGTTGGATGCGAACTGTCGGTAAAATTTCTTCACCAAGCACCGCAACCGTAAATTCCGGCCCACTGAGCCATTTTTCTACCAGAACTTCGTCATCGTGTTGAAACGCCTGCGTTAACGCTTCAGCCAGGTCAGCACTCTCGATGACTTTCGACATCCCAACGCTTGAGCCTTCGCGGCTCGGCTTAACGATAAGCGGCAGGCCAAGCGCCGCAATCTGCGTCTGAATCTCGCTGGAAAGCCCGGCATTAAAGGCTTTGCGCTCAACGGCGACCCAAGGAGCGACCGGTAATCCGGCCCCCTGCCACAGCAATTTACTGCGCAGTTTATCCATTGAAATGGCCGATGCCATCACGCCGCTGCCGGTATACGGAAGTTTTAAGAGTTCCAGTAATCCTTGCAGCGTGCCATCTTCGCCGCCACGGCCGTGCAGCGCAATAAACGCTTTCTGAAAACCCATATTTTTCAGTTGGGTAACATCAGTCTCTTTTGGGTCTACCGGATGAGCATCAATGCCCGCTTCGCGAAGACCGGCCAGCACCGCCGCGCCGGAGTTTAACGACACGTCGCGTTCGGCTGAGGTTCCACCCAAAAGAACCGCGATCTTATCAGCCATGGCGCGGTTCCTCCTGAGTTTGCGGCTTCAGTTTGATTTCAGCTAAGTTACGCGCGATTTTACCAATATTTCCCGCGCCTTGAATTAGAACAAGATCATTACCCGTCAGTACTGATGCCAGCATTTCCGGGACCTGAGCGCTATCCGAAATCAGAATCGGGTCCACTTTTCCACGTCCACGAATGGTACGGCACAGTGAACGGCTATCGGCCCCTGGAATCGGCGCTTCGCCCGCCGGATACACATCCAGCATCAGCAGCGCATCGACCTGAGTCAACACGTGAGCAAAATCATCGTACAGGTCGCGCGTACGGGTGTAACGGTGCGGCTGGAATACCATCACCAGCTTTTTGTCCGGCCAGCCAGCGCGGGCGGCTTTGATCGTCGCATCGACTTCCGTTGGGTGGTGACCGTAGTCGTCCACCAGCAGCGCGGTGCCTTCTTTACCGTTCACCTCTTCCAGTGGGAATTCTCCCAGGAAGTCAAAACGACGCCCGGTGCCCTGGAAACTTTCCAGCGCGCGCAGAATCGCCTCGTCTTCAATGCCCTCTTCCGTCGCCACTGCAACCGCCGCAGCGGCATTCAGCGCGTTATGACGGCCTGGCGCATTCAGCGTCACGCGCAGGTCTTCTTTATCCTGACGCACCAGCGTGAAGTGTCCCTGCGGGCCAATCTGCTGGTAGCTTTCCACACGAACATCTGCATCGTCACTGAAACCGTAAGTGGTGGTCTGACGGCCTACGCGCGGCAGCAGCTCGCGAATAACCGGGTCATCAACGCACATCACCGCACGGCCATAAAACGGCAGGTTGTGCAGGAAGTTGATAAACGTCTGCTTTAAATTCTCGAAGTCGCCCTGGTAGGTATCCATATGGTCGGCTTCGATGTTGGTGACAATCGCCACCATCGGCTGCAGATGCAGGAACGACGCGTCGCTCTCATCGGCTTCCGCAATCAGGTAGCGGCTATGACCCAGACGCGCATGCACGCCTGCCGCCTTCACCAGGCCACCGTTGACGAAGGTCGGGTCCAGCCCGGCTTCCGCATAAATGCTTGCGACCATCGCGGTGGTCGTGGTTTTACCGTGTGTCCCGGCAATGGCGATGCCGTGACGAAAACGCATCAGCTCCGCCAGCATTTCCGCGCGGCGAATCACCGGAATACGCGCCTCATGCGCAGCAACGATTTCCGGGTTATCAGCAGAGATAGCCGTAGAGACCACCACCACGCTCGCATCGCGAACGTTTTCCGGGCGGTGATTGAAATAGATGGTGGCGCCCAATTTCGTCAACTGCTGCGTCACCGGGTTCGGCGCCAGGTCGGAACCGCTGATCTGATACCCTTCGTTGGCCAGTACTTCAGCAATACCGCCCATACCGGCGCCGCCGATGCCAACAAAGTGAATGTGCCGGACGCGACGCATCTCGGGCACAATAGAACGCAGTTTCGCCAGTTGTTGTGTATTCATTCTCTAAACGCCATCACTTCTGAAATTCGGGCGACGCAACTGCGCCGCGATGATTAAGCCTTTGCAGCCAGGCTTACTTCTTTTGCTACCCGTTCGGTAGCGTCCGGGATGGCCGTCGCACGAGCACGCTCAGCCATCTCTAATAATGTGTTGCGATCCCAGCTTGCCAGCGTGTCAGCGACCGCTTGCGCCGTAAACTGCGGCTGCTCGAAGATCTTCGCCGCGCCGGCTTTCTCCAGCGGCAGCGCATTCCAGTACTGCTGACGGTCCTTATGCTGGAACGGCACGAAGATAGCAGGCAGCCCCGCTGCCGCAATCTCACTGACCGTCAGCGCGCCGGAGCGGCAGACGACGACATCAGCCCACGCGTACGCTTCGGCCATGTCATCAATGAATTCGGTTACTTTATGCTGCGGTTGACCGACATCGGCATAAGCCTGCTCAACGGTCTGCTGACCGCCTTTGCCGCTCTGGTGCCAGATGGTCACCGCCTCACCCAAACGTTGCGCCACCTGAGGCAGAGTCTGGTTGAGAATACGCGCCCCCTGAGAGCCGCCAACGACCAGTACGCGAATCGGGCCTTCGCGGCCGACCAGACGCTGTTCCGGCAGCGGCAGCGCCAGCACATCAACACGCACCGGGTTGCCGACCACTTCCGCATTCGGGAACGCGCCCGGGAAGGCCTGCATCACTTTGGTGGCAATCTTCGCCAGCCATTTGTTCGTCAAGCCAGCAATGCCGTTCTGCTCGTGCAGGACAACCGGAATACCCAGTGACCACGCCGCCAGACCGCCCGGCCCGGAAACATACCCGCCCATTCCCAGCACCACGTCCGGCTTAAAGCGTTTCATGATCGCGCGCGCCTGACGCCAGGCGTTAAAAATACGCATCGGCGCCAGCAGTAGCGCCTTCAGACCTTTGCCGCGCAGGCCGGAAATATGGATAAAATCAATCTCGATGCCATGTTTTGGCACCAGGTCGGCTTCCATACGATCCGCGGTTCCCAGCCAGCGTACTTGCCAGCCCTGATCCATTAAATGGTGCGCAACCGCCAGCCCCGGGAACACGTGTCCACCGGTACCGCCCGCCATCACCATTAACCGCTTTGTTTGACCGCTCATCGAGAACCTCGGGTAAACGCCTGGGCTTTTTCCAGACGCGTTTCATAATCAATACGTAATAAGAACATGATGGCTGTCGACATAATCAGAAGACTGGAGCCACCGTAGCTTATCAACGGTAGGGTCAGGCCCTTGGTCGGTAACATCCCGGCCGCCGCCCCTACGTTGACCAACGCCTGGAAGCTGAACCATATGCCAATTGCGCAAGCCAGGAAGCCAGAAAAACGTTGGTTTATCTCCAGCGCTTTGCGACCAATGGACATGGCGCGGAAAGCGACGAAGAATACCATTAAAAGTGCCAGTACCACACCGATATAACCCAATTCCTCGCCGATGATGGCGAAGATGAAGTCGGTATGTGCCTCCGGCAGGTACTCCAGTTTCTGCACGGAGTTGCCTAACCCCTGGCCCCACATCTCACCGCGCCCGAAGGCCATCAGCGACTGCGTCAGCTGGTAACCGCTGCCGAACGGGTCTTCCCACGGGTTCCAGAACGAGGTCACGCGGCGAATACGGTACGGTTCGGCGAGGATCAGCAGCACCACGGCCGAAATCCCCATGCCGATGATGGCGATGAACTGCCACAGCTTGGCGCCTGCGAGGAACAGCATCGCCAGAGTGGTCACAAACAGCACCACGACGGTACCGAGGTCCGGCTGCGCCAGCAGTAAAATTGCCAGCACGAAAATCACGCCCATCGGCTTTAAGAAGCCGCGCAGGTTGTTGCGCACCTCGTCGGCTTTACGCACCAGATAGTTGGCGATATAGCAAAACAGCGACAGCTTGGTCAGCTCGGCAGGCTGGATACGCAGCGGGCCGAAGGCAATCCAGCGCGATGCCCCGTTAACCGAACTCCCGACCACCAGTACAATCAGCAACATACCAATAGAAGCAATCAGCATGAACGTACTGTGCTTCTGCCAGAACGACATCGGCAGCCGCAGCGTCACCAGCGCCAGCACAAACGCCAGCAAAATATAGAGACCGTCACGCTTGGCGAACAGGAACGGATCGTTCGCCAGACGCTGACCCACCGGCATCGACGCCGAGGTCACCATAATAAAACCAATCGCCGCCAGGCCAAGCGTCAGCCACAGCAGCGTGCGGTCATACATAATCAGGCTATCGGTATCTTTCTCCCGAGAGCCCATCACCCAGCCCTTAAGCGCGGCAAACATCCAACCAAACAGCCATGCGAAAATACGCATGCCCGGCAGACGCGGCAGCCTCAGTCGAGGCAGTCTCAGGCGCGGGAGCGATAAACGCATCAACCTAACTCCTTCGCCAGGCGAGCAAACACGTCACCACGCTGTTCAAAGCTTTTAAACTGATCGAGGCTAGCGCAGGCCGGAGACAGTAGCACCATATCGCCCGCGTTGACCTGCGGCGCAATCAGGCGCATTGCTTCTTCCATGGTTTCAGTTTGGGTGGCGATTTCCGGACGCAGCGCGGCCAGTTCACCGCCGTCGCGGCCAAAGCAGTAAAGACGAATGTTATCGCCGGTCAGGTAGCGTCGCAGCGGTTCGAAGTCGGCCGATTTACCGTCACCGCCCAACAGCAGATACAACGTTCCCGCTACGTGCAGGCCGTTTAAGGCCGCTTCGGTACTGCCGACGTTGGTCGCTTTCGAGTCGTTAATCCAGCGCACACCACGGTGATCGAGCACAATCTGGAAACGGTGAGCCAGCCCGGTAAAGGTGGTCAGCGCTTTCAGGCTGGTCGCGCGCGGCAAGCCAACGGCATCCGCTAGCGCCAGCGCCGCCAGGGCGTTGCTATAGTTATGCTGTCCGGTGAGCGGCATCTCTTTAACGTTCAATACCTTTTCCCCCTTCACGCGCAGCCAGGTTTCCCCCTGCTGGCGATTCAGGTGATAGTCACCAACGTCCACGCCGAAGCTCACGCAGCGCTCGTCCGCACCACGCACTGGCATGGTCAGGGCGTCATCGGCGTTCACAACGCAAACTTTGGCGTTTTCATAGATACGCAGCTTCGCCGCGCGATACTGCTGCAGCCCCAGCGGATAGCGATCCATATGATCTTCGGTGACGTTCAGAATGGTCGCCGCCGCGGCATGCAGGCTTGAGGTGGTTTCCAGCTGGAAGCTGGAAAGCTCAAGCACGTAAAGTTCGCGGGCCGGGTCCAGTAGCATCAGCGCAGGCAGGCCAATGTTTCCGCCAACGCCAACATTCACGCCCGCCGCTTTAGCCATCTCGCCAATCAGCGTGGTGACGGTGCTTTTACCGTTGGAGCCGGTAATGGCCACAATCGGTGCCTGCGCTTCGCGGCAGAACAGTTCAATGTCACCGACGATTTCAATACCGGCATCCGCCGCGCGGCTCAGCGACGGGTTTGCCAGCGCCATACCGGGGCTGGCAACGATCAGATCGGCCGCCATCAGCCAGTCTTCATTCAGCCCGCCGACGTAGCGTTCAACCGCTTCCGGCAGCTTATCCAGACCGGGTGGCGTCGCTCGGGTATCCATCACGCGTGGCGTAACGTTCTGCGCAAGGAAAAAATCCACGCAGGAGAGCCCGGTCAGTCCAAGACCAATGATGACGACGTTTTTACCCTGGTAATCTGCCATGATTAACGTACCTTCAGCGTTGCCAGGCCAATCAGCACCAGCATCAGCGAAATAATCCAGAAGCGCACGATCACGCGCGGCTCCGGCCAGCCTTTCAATTCATAGTGGTGGTGAATAGGCGCCATACGGAAGATGCGCTGACCGCGCAGCTTGAAGGAACCTACCTGCAGAATTACCGACAGGGTTTCCACCACGAAGACGCCGCCCATGATCACCAGCAGGAACTCCTGACGCAGCAGCACGGCGATAATGCCCAGCGCGCCGCCCAGCGCCAGCGAACCAACGTCGCCCATAAAGACCTGCGCCGGATAGGTGTTGAACCACAGGAAGCCTAAGCCCGCACCGACAATCGCCGTACAGACGATCACCAGCTCACCGGCGTGGCGCAGGTAAGGAATGTGCAGATAGCTCGCAAAGTTCATGTTACCGGTCGCCCACGCCACCAGCGCAAAGCCCGCCGCCACAAAGACGGTCGGCATAATGGCCAGGCCGTCGAGACCATCGGTCAGGTTAACGGCGTTGCCGGTACCCACGATCACGAAATAGGCCAGCAGGATGTAGAGCAGGCCAAGCTGCGGCATGATGTCCTTGAAGAACGGCACCACCAGCTCGGTAGCCGGCGTATCTTTACCGGCAAGGTACAGCGCGAAGGCGACGCCCAGCGCAATCACCGACATCCAGAAGTATTTCCAGCGCGCGATAAGCCCTTTGGTGTCTTTACGAACCACTTTGCGGTAGTCATCGACAAAACCAATAATGCCGTAGCCAATCAGCACCGTCAGTACGCACCAGACGTACGGGTTTGACGGGTAGGCCCACAGCAGCACGGAGACCGTAATCGCGGTCAGGATCATGATCCCGCCCATCGTTGGGGTACCGCGTTTACTGAAGTGAGATTCAGGACCGTCGTTACGAACAACCTGACCAAACGACATTTTTTGCAGACGGGCGATCATGCGCGGGCCCATCCACAAAGAGATGAACAGCGCGGTCAGCAGGCTGACGATGGCGCGAAACGTCAGATAGGAAAAGACGTTAAAGCCGGAATAATATTTGACCAGATGTTCGGCCAGCCACACTAACATGTCCCATTCTCCTGTAATGCGCGTACGACCTCTTCCATGGCAGCACTGCGTGATCCTTTCACCAGAATGGTGATAGATTTGTGTTCGTTAATCAGCATGTTAAGACGAGCAATTGCCGATGCTTTATCGGTGAAGTGCTCCCCTGCCCCGCTAGCATCGCTGATCGCCTGGCTTAATTTGCCAACGCTCAGTACGCGGTCAATACCCGCCACTTTCGCCGCTTCGCCAACCTGAATGTGGCAAGCTTCGCTCTCAGCGCCCAACTCAGCCATATCGCCGACCACCAGTACGCGGTAGCCCGGCATTTCAGACAGCACCTGTACCGCGGCCGTCATCGAACCAACGTTAGCGTTGTAGGAGTCATCCAGCACCAGTTGGCTGTCCGTCAGGTGAATCGGGAACAGGCGACCCGGCACCGCTTTCAGCTGCGCCAGACCAGCTTTCACCGCGTTCAGGTCAGCGCCCACAGCGGTTGCCAGCGCGGTTGCAGCCAGCGCATTGGCGATGTTATGGCGACCCGGCAGCGGCAACAGCACGTCGGTGCTACCGTTCGGCGTATGCAACGTAAATTCCGTACCCTGCGAGGTTATGCGCACGTCAGCAGCGCTGAAATCGCTCCCCGCCGCGTTGGGTGAGAAACGCCAGACGGTACGATCGCCGATGACCTGCTGCCAGTTGGCCCAGTCGTTGTTATCAGCGTTCAGAATCGCAATGCCGCTATCCGGCAGGCCGGTGAAGATCTCACCCTTCGCTTTCGCAACGCCCGCCAGCGAGCCAAAACCTTCCAGATGCGCCGCCGCCAGGTTGTTCACCAGCGCGGCTTCCGGGCGGGTCAAACTCACGGTCCAGGCGATTTCGCCCTGGTGGTTTGCCCCCAGTTCAATAACCGCAAACTGATGCTCCGGCGTCAGACGCAGTAATGTCATCGGCACACCGATGTCATTGTTTAGATTGCCCGCGGTATAAAGCGTGTTGCCGCACTGCGCCAGAATGGCGGCGGTCATCTCTTTCACCGAGGTTTTACCGGAAGAACCGGTCAGGGCGACTACGCGAGCAGGCACCTGCTGACGTACCCAGGCCGCCAGTTCGCCGAAGGCCAGACGGGTATCGCTCACCACCAACTGCGGCAGGTCGATATCCAGCTTACGGCTGACCAACAGCGCGCCTGCGCCGCCGTCTTTGGCCGTTTGCGCAAAATCATGCGCGTCAAAACGTTCGCCCTTCAGCGCCACAAACAGACAGCCCGGGGTTAATTTCCGGGTATCGGTGGTCACATCTTCAATAAGGGCATCGCTGCCGCAAAGTTCGCCGTTCAGAACGTTGGCAAGCTGGCCAAGCGTTACGCCAATCATGCCACCACTCCCAGCAGACGCGCTGCGGTAATACGGTCGGAGTAATCGAGACGACGGTTACCCACAATCTGATAATCTTCATGACCTTTGCCGGCTACCAGCACGACGTCATCCGCTTTTGCCTGCATGATGGCGTTGGTCACCGCTTCAGCGCGGCCTTCCATCACCTTCACGTGGCCGGCATCAACCATGCCCGCGAGAATGTCGTTAATGATGTCACGCGGCTCTTCGGTGCGTGGGTTATCGTCGGTCACCACCACCACATCGGAAAACTCTTCGGCAATCGCTCCCATCAGTGGACGTTTGCCTTTGTCACGGTCGCCGCCGCAGCCAAAGACGCACCACAGCTTGCCGGAGCAGTGCAGGCGCGCGGCCTGCAGCGCTTTTTCCAGCGCATCCGGAGTGTGGGCGTAATCGACCACCACCGTCGGTTTGCCCGGCGCGCTAAACACTTCCATACGCCCGCAAACCGGCTGTAAACGCGCTGCGGTATTCAGCAAGTCAGCCAACGGGTAGCCCAGCGCCAGCAGCGTTGCCAGCGCCAGCAGCAGATTACTGACGTTAAACGCCCCCATCAGGCGGCTTTCAATTTCGCCTTCGCCCCAGGTGGAGTCGAAGCGGATGGTCGCGCCGCTATCGTGGTAGTTCACCGTCACGGCTTTCAGCCAGCGGCCGTGGCAGTCTGGATTAATGTGACCGTCCATGGAGACCGCAACGGCATCCGGCAGACGACCTAACCAGCGGCGGCCCACTTCATCGTCCGCGTTGACGATGGCCTGGCCGCAGTGGTGAGTGGAGTACAGCAGCCATTTCGCCGCTTCGTAGTGCTCCATATCACCATGGTAATCAAGATGATCGCGGCTCAGGTTAGTGAACACCGAGGCGGCAAACTTAAGCGCTGCCACGCGGTGCTGCACCAGGCCGTGAGAGGAAACTTCCATCGCGGCAACCGTCGCCCCCTGCTCAACCAGACCAGCCAGCACGTGCTGTACGTCGACCGCCGAGCCGGTGGTATTTTCCGTTGGGATCACTTTATCCAGCAGGCCGTTACCGACCGTGCCCATCACCGCGCTGGTTTCACCCAGCAGTTGGCACCATTGTGCAATCAGCTGCGTGGTGGTGGTTTTACCGTTGGTCCCGGTCACGCCAATCAGGCGCAGGCTGTCGGAAGGCTCGTGGTAAAAACGCCCGGCCAGTGCCGATAAGCGCTCGTTTAACTGGCTGAGGTAGATAACCGGCACGCCGTGCATCTCGCGGATTTCACCGTCGGCGGCCTCATCTTTTGCCTCGGCTATAACAGCAGCGACACCTTGCGCAATTGCCTGCGGGATATAACGACGCCCGTCCGCCTGATGACCTACTACCGCTACGAACAGATCGCCCGATGCAGCCACACGGCTGTCGAGCGTCATCTCTCGCAGTACTCGCTCCGGCGCATTTGGCACCCACGGAGCGAGAAGGTCGCGCAAATTACGATCTGCCACCTGTACCCTCGCCTTGATTCGTTACTAATTCACTTTTATCGCCGCCCGTCGCCAGCGCATCCGGCTCAATGTTCATCGTGCGCAGTACGCCGCCCATGATGGCACCAAAGACCGGCGCGGAAACGGCGCCACCGTAGTATTTACCCGCCTGCGGGTCGTTGATCACCACCACCAGCGCAAAGCGCGGCTGGCTGGCTGGCGCAACGCCCGCGGTGTAAGCAATGTATTTGTTGATATAGCGCCCGTCCGGACCGACTTTTTTCGCCGTACCGGTTTTAATCGCGATACGGTAGCCTTTAATCGCCGCCTTCACGCCGCCGCCGCCAGGCAACGCCACGCTTTCCATCATATGAACGACGGTGCGGACAATAGATTCCGGGAAGATACGCTCGCCGGGAACCGGCGGGTCAACTTTGGTTATCGACAGCGGACGGTAGATCCCGTAGCTGCCAATCGTTGCGTAGACACGCGCTAACTGTAACGGCGTTACCATTAGCCCGTAGCCGAAAGAGAAGGTGGCCCTCTCTATGTCAGACCACCGTTGTTTTTGAGGATATAAGCCACTGCGTTCTCCGACCAACCCCAAATTGGTCGCTTTTCCCAGCCCAAAACGTGAGTAAGTATCTACTAACGCTGAGGACGGCATCGCTAACGCCAGCTTGGAAACACCGACGTTACTCGACTTCTGTAGAACCCCGGTCAGGGTCAATTCGCTGTAGCGCGCCACGTCTTTGATTTCGTGGCCGTTAATACGGTAAGGAATAGTGTTTAGCACGGTGTTTTCGCGCACCACGCCGCGCTGTAGCGCGGTCATCACCACCATCGGTTTCACCGTAGAGCCCGGTTCAAACACGTCGGTGATGGCCCGGTTACGCATGGTGTCTTTGGCGGTGCCGGTAAAGTTGTTCGGGTTATAGGACGGGCTGTTGGCCATCGCCAGCACTTCACCCGTGCTCACGTCGACCAGCACGGCGCTGCCGGATTCCGCTTTGTTAAACGCCACGGCGTTGTTCAGTTCGCGGTACACCAGCGCCTGCAGGCGCTCATCAATGCTCAACGCCAGGTTGTGCGCGGCCTGGCTGTCGGTTGAGGAGATATCTTCAATCACCCGGCCATAGCGGTCTTTACGCACGATGCGCTCGCCCGGTTGGCCGGTGAGCCACTTGTCGAAGCTCTTCTCAACCCCTTCAATCCCCTGGCTGTCAACGTTGGTGAAGCCGATGAGGTGAGCGGTTACTTCTCCGGATGGATAGTAACGGCGCGACTCTTCGCGCAGATAAATCCCCGGCAACTTGAGCTTTTTGATGTAGTCAGCCATGTCAGGGTTCACCTGACGCGCCAGATAGATAAAGCGCATGCGCGGGTTGGTGTTGATGCGGTTTGCCAACTGGTCCAGCGGGATGTTCAGCGCATCCGCCAGCGCTTTCCAGCGGTTGTTCAGCATCACGCCGCCCGCTTCATGCAGTTCTTTCGGGTCGGCCCAAATCGCTTTTACCGGCACGCTCACCGCCAGCGGGCGGCCTGAGCGGTCGGTTATCAACCCGCGAGAGGTGGAAACCTGCTGAACGCGCAGGGAACGCATGTCACCTTCACGCACCAGTTTATCCGGGGCAATAATTTGTAGCCAGGCCGCGCGTCCCAACAGGAACGCAAGCGCCAGAAAAATACAGCCGCAAAGCAACGCAAAACGCCAACCGATAAAGTTGGCCTGTTCTTCCTGACGTTTTGGCTTAAGCGTTTTTGCCGCTGGTTTCATGCGTTGCAATAATCCTTATTTCTGCACAACAATGTTTTCTTTTGATGGATCAACATGTTGCATCTGCAACTTTTCGGTAGCGATACGTTCGACACGGCTATGATCGCCAAGAGCATTCTCTTCGAGGATCAGATTTCGCCACTCAATGTCTAACGCGTCGCGCTCCAGCACCAACTGTTCTCGTTGGGCCGTTAACAGGCGGGTATGGTGGGCGGTCGTCACCACCGTTACCGCCGTGACAATGATGCAAATGAACAGACAGAGTGGCAGCTTCCCGAATTGCAAAAGGTCGTCGCGAATAACGCCAGGCAAGGCATGGCGCTCGCCGTTTCCTAACGACCCGGTTACTTTGCTTAGGGCTTCTGTCACTCTGCCGATCATGCGTTCGTCCTTTCTGCAATACGCAGTACTGAACTACGGGCACGCGGATTCTCTGCCACTTCATCTTCGCCCGGCATCAACTTGCCTAGCGCTCGTAAATGACGGCCACCCAGCTTCCTGAGTTGCTCTTCGGTCATCGGGATCCCCGCTGGAACTTGTGGACCGCGGCTCTGTTCACGCATAAAGCGTTTCACGATGCGGTCTTCCAGCGAATGGAAGCTGATGATCGACAGCCGCCCACCCGGGGCCAGCACGCCAAGCGAGCTTTTTAGCGCTTGCTCTATCTCCTCCAGCTCACTATTCACCCAAATGCGCACCGCCTGGAAGGTACGGGTTGCGGGGTGTTTGAATTTGTCTTTCACCGGCATGGCTGCCGCGATAACTTCCGCCAGCTCTTTGGTGCGGGTCATCGGCTGCTCGCGATTACGCTCAACGATGGCGCGAGCGATACGTTTACCAAAGCGTTCTTCGCCGAAGGTTTTAATCACCCAGGCAATGTCCGCTTCTTCTGCCGTTTGCAGCCATTCTGCTGCTGACTGACCGCGGGTTGGGTCCATGCGCATGTCCAGCGGGCCATCGCGCATAAAGGAGAAACCACGTTCAGCGTCATCAAGCTGCGGTGAAGAAACGCCAAGATCGAGAAGGATACCGTCAATCTTGCCGACAAGGTCGCGCTCGGCAACGTAGTCCGCCAGCGCAGAGAAAGGGCCATGCACGATGGAAAAGCGTGGGTCATCGATGGTCTTCGCCACCGCGATCGCTTCTGGATCGCGGTCGATCGCAATCAAACGCCCCTGCTCGCCAAGCTGCGACAGGATAAGGCGCGAGTGACCACCGCGACCAAAGGTACCATCAATATAGATACCGTCAGGACGAATATTCAGGCCGTTAACGGCCTCATCCAGCAGTACCGTGGTGTGTTTAAAATTTTCCATCATATTTATAAGGACAAATCCTGCAATCGCTCCGACAGCGCCCCTGAAGCAGATTGCTCAGCGTCGATATCTTCCTTGACCTGTTGATACCAGGCCGTTTCATCCCACAGTTCAAATTTGTTGAACTGCCCGACCAGCATCACTTCTTTGGTCAATCCGGCGTGTTGCCGTAAAACCGGCGCAATCAATAATCGCCCGGCATTATCCATCTGGCATTCGCTAGCATGCCCTAACAGCAGTCGCTGTACGCGACGCTCAACGGGGTTCATGCTCGACAAACGCGAGAGTTTTTGCTCGATAATTTCCCATTCAGGCAGAGGATAAAGCAGCAGGCAGGGGTGATGGATGTCAATGGTACAAACCATTTGACCGGTAGCGCTCTCGACTAACTGGTCCCGATATCGGACAGGGACGGCTAAGCGCCCTTTGCTGTCGAGATTGACTAACGTTGCCCCTCGGAACATGCCAGCTTCACCCCCGATTACCACTTTACCCCACAAATTCCCACTTTAAGGAGTTTACGGAGCAGAGGAAAAGCTTGTCAAGCCAGCATGAATGCCAACAGAGTCCAAAAAACCACTATTTGCGGCCGACAATAGCCCTGATTAATAATTATCCAACAGACGAGGCAAATTAACGCCATGAATACCCGTAAGAAAAATAGAGGCGGATTCACATGCCGTTAACGCGACTAAATATCATCGAAAGAATATATAAAGTGTCAGTTTGCGACGCGAGCGGCATTTTAGGACATTCTGATGCTCGTTAACAGTCCCTCTGGCGCGCCCCTGCGAGGAATTCGGAGTAGAGAGATTGCCCATTCTGGTAGGTAAGCTGAGAAGTGTTTGTTATTTCGGCAATCCGCCGCGAGAATGTAACAAAATAATACACAAATAATTTAATTTTACTTTGCGTTCACATTATTAAGCACTATTCCGCGATCTTAGCGGGGGAATTAAATAGAGGGCTAACCAAAATGAAGAATTATCTGAATTAAGAATTGAATGATTTTTTTGTTCAATGAAGGCCACCGATCGTAGCCTTCATTAAGAGAGCTTATCGACGGCTCAGACTACCGCGACGGTAAAGATTACGACGAATACGGCTCAAGCCAGGCTTCGGCTTGCGCGGTTCATCGAGGCTTGCCAGCACAATCTCCAGCACGCGTTCGGCAACATCACGGTGACGCTGGGCTACCGCAAGGACCGGACACTGCAGGAAGTCGAGCAGTTCGTTATCACCAAAGGTCGCAATCGCCAGATCGGTCGGCAGCTTGCCTTCACGACGCAGCGTCACGTCCATTACCCCTTGCAGCAGCGCAAATGAGGTGGTGAACAGCGCCTGCGGCATCGGGTGCGTTTCCAGCCATTTTTCAAACAGCTGCGCCGCAGCTTCACGTTCGTAGCTATTGGCATACAGGAAGTGCACGTCGCGCGGGTCATCTTTCCAGGCAGTACGGAAGCCCTGTTCGCGCAGGAAACTTACCGACAGCTCCGGCAACGCGCCAAGATAAAGAACGGTTTCTGCCGGGAAGGTACGCAGTTCTGCGGCAAGCATTTCCGCGTCGTCCTGATCGGCGCCCACGACGCTGGTGAAGTGTTCGCGATCGAGCGCACGGTCAAGCGCGACAATCGGGAACGAATCGTTCGCCCAACGCTGGTAGAAAGGGTGCTCCGGCGGCAGCGATGTTGACACGATAATCGCATCAACCTGGCGTTGCAGCAGGTGCTCGATACAGCGCATTTCGTTGTCCGGCTGATCTTCCGAGCAGGCAATCAGTAACTGATAGCCGCGCTGGCGGGCCTGACGCTCAAGATAGTTTGCGATGCGCGTGTAGCTGGTGTTTTCCAGATCGGGAATCACCAGCCCAATAGAACGAGTGCGTCCTGCACGCAGACCGGCGGCTACCGCGTTAGGGTGGTAGTTATGCTCACGCACAACGGCCATCACTTTTTCGACAGTCTTGTCGCTGACGCGGTACTGCTTAGCTTTGCCGTTAATCACATAGCTGGCGGTGGTTCGGGAAACACCGGCAAGCCGGGCGATTTCATCCAGTTTCACAATTGCCCCTTGCTTTATAAGTATAATCCGTAACATCTAAACGCAGATTGATCTCATCGGCAATAGCTTTTCTTCGCACTTATTGCTGATTTCGCAAAAAAAAGCCCGACTCCAGGCCGGGCTACGATAAAGCGATGAGAGGTGATTAGCGCATTATCTTGTCGCCGCGCGACAAACCGACCACGCCGGAGCGCGCCACTTCAACAATTCTGGCGACATCGCGCAGCGAAGCGAGGAATGCATCCAGCTTGTCACTCGTCCCCGCCAGCTGCACGGTATAGAGCGATGGCGTAACGTCGATGATCTGTCCGCGGAAGATTTCCGTGTTGCGCTTCACTTCGTCACGGCCATAGCCGCTGGCCTGGACCTTCACCAGCATGATTTCACGTTCAACGTGGGCACCCTGCCCCAACTCGTTCACTCGCAGTACGTCCACCAGCTTGTGCAGCTGCTTTTCGATCTGCTCGATGGTCTTTTCATCGCCGACCGTCTGGATAGTCATGCGGGATAGCGTCGGATCGTCGGTAGGCGCGACGGTCAGACTTTCAATGTTGTACCCACGCTGCGAAAAGAGGCCAATCACGCGCGACAGCGCGCCGGACTCGTTTTCCAGTAATACAGATAATATCCGGCGCATAATCAGGTTCTCTCCGTTTTGCTCAGCCACATCTCGTCCATTGCCCCGCCGCGAATCTGCATCGGGTAGACGTGCTCGCTACCATCGACGCAGACGTCGACAAATACCAGGCGGTTATTGCGCACCTGCTCCAGCGCCTGTGCAAGCTTGCTCTCAAGCTCAGCGGGCTCGGTGATACGAATACCAACATGACCGTAGGCTTCCGCCAGGCGAACAAAGTCCGGCAGCGACTGCATATAGGACTGGGAGTGACGGCCAGAATAGATCATATCCTGCCACTGCTTCACCATGCCCAGATAACCGTTGTTCAGGTTTAGCACCAGCACCGGCAACTCGTACTGCAGCGCGGTTGAGAGCTCCTGAATGTTCATCTGAATGCTGCCGTCGCCGGTCACGCAGACCACGGTCTCTTCCGGCAGCGCCATCTTCACGCCAAGCGCCGCCGGCAGGCCGAAGCCCATGGTGCCGAGGCCGCCGGAGTTGATCCAACGACGCGGTTTATCAAACGGGTAATATAGCGCGGCAAACATCTGGTGCTGGCCCACGTCGGAGGTGACGTACGCTTCACCGTTGGTCAGCTTCCAGATAGTTTCCACTACCGCCTGCGGTTTAATCTGCCCGCTTTGAGTGTCATATTTCAGGCACTGACGTGCACGCCATTGCTCGATTTGCTGCCACCAGTCGCGGATCTCATCCAGCGGCTGCGCGGCGCTTTCCTGATCCAGCAGCTCCAGCATTTGATCCAACACTTGCCCCGCGTCGCCGACGATCGGAATATCAGCCGGTACCGTTTTAGAGATCGACGTTGGATCGATATCGATATGCAGCACCGTAGCATCCGGACAGTACTTCGCCAGGTTGTTGGTGGTGCGATCGTCAAAACGCACCCCGACGGCGAAAATCACGTCGGAGTGGTGCATCACCATATTGGCTTCATAGGTGCCGTGCATGCCCAGCATCCCCAGCGACTGACGATGCGTTGCCGGGAAACCGCCGAGCCCCATCAGCGAAGAGGCCACCGGCAGATTCAGTTTTTCAATCAGCGTACGCAGTTGCGTGTGGCATTCGGCGTTCACCACGCCGCCGCCCACATATACCACCGGTTTTTTCGCCGCGATAAGCGTCTGCAGCGCACGTTTGATCTGGCCTTTATGGCCGGTCGTGGTTGGGTTGTAAGAACGCATGCTGACCGCATCGGGCCAGACGTACGGGAGCTTCTTAGCCGGGTTCATAATATCTTTTGGCAGGTCAACCACCACCGGGCCAGGGCGGCCGCTGGCTGCCAGCCAGAATGCCTTCTTGAGCACGCCGGGAATATCTTCGGTCTGCTTCACCAGGAAACTGTGTTTCACCACCGGGCGCGAGATCCCAACCATGTCGCACTCCTGGAAGGCGTCATAGCCAATCAGCGACGTCGCTACCTGACCGGAGAGCACGACCAGTGGAATCGAGTCCATATAAGCCGTGGCAATACCGGTGATAGCGTTTGTCGCCCCAGGGCCGGAGGTGACCAGCACCACGCCCACTTCCCCGGTCGCACGCGCCAGGCCATCGGCCATATGCACCGCTGCCTGCTCATGGCGCACCAGCACATGGTCAATCCCCCCTACCGTATGCAGCGCGTCATAAATATCGAGGACGGCGCCTCCAGGGTAGCCAAATACCTGCTTTACGCCCTGATCGATTAACGATCGGACGACCATCTCGGCTCCAGACAACATCTCCATGGTTTGCCTCCCGGCTTCTGTGCTTAATGGCCCGAGAATTCATTTCTCTACGGCCATATGCCAGCGGTACGCGGTACGTCCACCGGCACTAAATTATCGGTAACGACCTAACATAACCGCTCGCCACAAGGCAGGCAATTCACACGTCTGACGTAGATGCGGTACTAAAAAGAGGAAAAATAAAGGGAAAAGGGAAAATGATGGAGGATTACTTCAATGCGAGGAAAAGAATAGCGTAGATGCTCGGGCGAATGGAGCCATTACAGCAAAACCTGCATTTTTCACTTTATTGCCCCGACGACTAACCGGCAATAACAGCATAAAATTCTTATTTGTCACAAATAGACAAAACAAACAGAATGCAAATGCACCCTGTTTGCCTTCGAAGTCGATTACTGCTGACGGCAGGCGTTAATCAACAGCTCTTCCATCCATTGATGGCCTTTATCGCGACCGGCCGCTTCATGCCAGGAAAGATAGCAGGTACGGCTGTTTAGCTTCATTGGCAGCGGTAAAATCTGCAGGTGGAGCTGTTCAGCAAACTCTTCGGCCAGACGACGTGGCGCCACGGCGACCATCTGGGTCTGGGAAACCACATTCAGTACGCTAATCAGCGCCATACCTTGATAGGCTACGCGGCTTTGCTTATCAATGGTGTCATACCACGGCTGGCTAAACGACGCATAGCGATCGAGAGACACAACGGCATGCTCTTCGTTATAAATATCGGTTTCCGTTACCGGACCATGCACTCGCGGGTGCTTGTTGCTCGCCACCAGAACCATTTCATCGTTAAAGAGTGGAATGCAGGCAAACTCCGGGCGGCGGAACTCTTCATAACCCAGCACAAACTCAATTTCCTGATAACGCAACTGATGTTCGGTGTTTTGATTTAATAATGATTTAAAAACCATATGAATATGCGGCGCAACTTCATTCACTTTATTGAGAATGACGGAAGTCAGATAATTATCGAGAGGGCTGCACACACAAAGATTAAATACGCGTTCGCTACTCAATGGTTCAAAACCTGAGCCGGGTAATTCATTTTGCACCAGCTGCAATGCTTGACGAACAGAGCCAAACAACTGGAATGCGCGCGCCGTCGGCTGAATACCGCGCCCATAGCGCACAAATAATTCATCATTGAACATGACTTTCAGGCGAGCGACAGCATTACTGACCGCAGGCTGCGACATGCCTAGCATGTGGGCTGCGCGCGTAATGTTTTGTTCCTGCATCACCGCATCAAATACGGTCAGCAAATTTAAATCAACCATCCGGAGCTGAGGTTTATTTCCTTCATTAGTTGATGTGCGTTGCTGCTCCGGCGCATTAATTACGCTATCAGACTCCAATGTCATACAAAACTCCCTTTGCAAAATAGCAAAAATATATTGAGGCTATATGATTTACCATGCATATAAGATCCAAAGAAGAGAATTCAATAAAAAATAGGAATATATAAAGAGGCAAAGCGATATTATTGATGAGTAAAAATCAAACTCATCTATATCACCAAGCGAATGACATGTAGTTTACCCATAGATCGTACGAATAGACAACAATCCAAAATCGGAACAATAAATTAAGTTTTATTAAAGTGTTTTATTTTTCTCGATTTTAAAATTAACATTTTATATCAAAAATGGCTTTTATCGATTTACAAAACAAGAGCCCATTTTAGATAACCATATATTTATCATGCAGATAGATTCAAACTTAAGAAATGTCAAACTCATGAGCATTTACGATGAATCGTGTTCAGATGCGACAAAGTATGTAATTCGTGAATTAACAAAAGAAACTATCATCTATGGATAACGGTATTTTTCAGCACAATTAGCTAATTCATCCGTTTCGTTTCCATATCGAAATCCCCTTCATTTTGTACGTCAGGGTTGACATCGGAAACCATATCCAGTACCACTAAAAGCATATCGAATTCATCTGGAGAATGATGACATGTTCCGTACCACTCGCTTCAACGGCCTACTACTACTAAACGCCTCTTCTGTGCGCGGTAGGCTGGTGTGCGACGTTCAACGTTAAGTCATCATCAGTTAAACGAAAAACCCGCGCCGCTGCGCGGGTTTTTTTATGCTCGTAGCAAGGCGCCCCAAGTTAACCAAGGACCTAAACCATGAGCCAGCAAGTCATTATTTTTGATACGACCTTACGTGATGGTGAACAGGCATTACAGGCAAGCCTGAGCGTGAAAGAGAAACTGCAGATTGCCTTTGCCCTCGAGCGTATGGGCGTTGACGTGATGGAAGTCGGGTTTCCGGTCTCTTCTCCGGGCGATTTTGAATCGGTACAGACCATCGCGCGCAACATTAAAAACAGCCGCGTCTGTGCGCTGGCTCGCTGCGTAGAGGCGGATATTGACGTTGCCGCCGAGTCATTAAAAGTGGCCGAAGCGTTCCGTATTCATACTTTTATTGCCACCTCGCCGATGCATATCGCCACCAAGCTGCGCAGCACGCTGGACGAAGTCATCGAGCGCGCAATCTATATGATTAAGCGGGCACGTAATTACACTGACGACGTCGAATTCTCCTGTGAAGATGCCGGTCGTACCCCAATTGACCAGTTGGCGCGCGTAGTAGAAGCCGCGATTAACGCGGGTGCAACCACCATCAACATTCCAGACACCGTCGGCTACACCCTGCCGTTTGAATTCTCCAACATTATTACCGGCCTGTACGAACGCGTTCCAAACATCGATAAAGCGATTATCTCCGTTCACACCCATGACGACTTGGGCATGGCGGTCGGTAACTCTCTGGCTGCGGTCCACGCAGGCGCTCGTCAGGTTGAAGGCGCGATGAATGGCATCGGTGAGCGCGCGGGTAACTGCTCGCTGGAAGAAGTGATCATGGCGATTAAAGTGCGCAAAGACATTATGAACGTGCACACCGCCATCAACCATAACGAAATCTGGCGTACCAGCCAGACCGTTAGCCAGATCTGCAACATGCCGATCCCGGCCAACAAAGCTATCGTCGGTACCGGCGCGTTCGC
Source organism: Kluyvera sichuanensis (assembly GCF_040930405.1). Classification (NCBI taxonomy): domain Bacteria; kingdom Pseudomonadati; phylum Pseudomonadota; class Gammaproteobacteria; order Enterobacterales; family Enterobacteriaceae; genus Kluyvera; species Kluyvera sichuanensis. The sequence continues at coordinate 4,542,730 of NZ_CP162271.1, read as the reverse complement.
CCACTCCTCCGGTATCCACCAGGACGGCGTGCTGAAAAACCGCGAAAACTACGAAATCATGACCCCTGAGTCCATCGGTCTGAACCAGGTGCAGTTGAACCTGACCTCCCGCTCTGGCCGTGCCGCCGTGAAACACCGCATGGAAGAGATGGGCTACAAAGATACCGACTACAACATGGACCACCTGTACGACGCCTTCCTGAAGCTGGCGGACAAAAAAGGCCAGGTCTTCGATTACGACCTGGAAGCGCTGGCGTTCATCAACAAGCAGCAGGAAGAGCCAGAGCATTTCCGCCTGGATTATTTCAGCGTGCAGTCAGGCTCCAGCGATATCGCCACTGCATCCGTGAAGCTGGCCTGCGGTGAAGAAACTAAAGCCGAAGCTGCGAACGGTAACGGTCCGGTTGATGCGATTTACCAGGCGATTAACCGTATCACCGGCTACGACATTGAGTTGGTGAAATACGACCTGAACGCCAAAGGCCAGGGCAAAGACGCGCTGGGTCAGGTGGATATCGTCGTTAACTATAACGGTCGTCGCTTCCACGGCGTCGGTCTGGCAACGGATATCGTTGAATCCTCCGCCAAAGCGATGGTTCACGTGCTGAACAACATCTGGCGCGCCGCAGAAGTCGAAAAAGAGTTGCAACGCAAAATTAAGAATAACGAGAACAACAAGGAAACCGTGTAATGTCGAAGAATTACCATATTGCTGTGTTACCAGGTGACGGTATTGGCCCGGAAGTCATGACACAGGCATTGAAAGTACTGGAAGCCGTGCGTCAACGTTTTGATATGCGCATTACCACTAGCCATTACGACGTAGGCGGTATCGCCATCGATCGTCATGGCGAACCGCTGCCGAAGGCGACCGTTGACGGTTGCGACCAGGCGGACGCGATTTTGTTTGGCTCTGTGGGTGGCCCGAAATGGGAAAACCTGCCGCCGAACCAGCAGCCAGAGCGCGGCGCGCTGCTGCCGCTGCGTAAGCACTTCAAGCTGTTCAGCAACCTGCGTCCAGCTAAGCTGTATCAGGGGCTGGAAGAGTTCTGCCCGCTGCGCGCCGATATCGCCGCTAACGGCTTCGACATTCTGTGCGTCCGTGAACTGACCGGCGGTATCTACTTCGGCCAGCCGAAGGGGCGCGAAGGCAGCGGCCAGCACGAAAAAGCGTTTGATACCGAGGTGTATCACCGTTTTGAGATTGAACGTATTGCCCGTATTGCGTTTGAATCTGCACGCAAACGCCGTCACAAAGTGACCTCTATCGATAAATCCAACGTGCTGCAGTCCTCCATTTTGTGGCGCGAAATTGTCAGCGAAATCAGCAAAGAGTATGCCGACGTTGAGCTGGCACATATGTACATCGACAACGCCACCATGCAGCTGATTAAAGATCCGTCGCAGTTCGACGTAGTGCTGTGCTCCAACCTGTTCGGCGACATTCTCTCCGACGAGTGCGCGATGATCACCGGCTCGATGGGCATGCTGCCGTCTGCCAGCCTGAACGAAGAAGGTTTTGGCCTGTACGAACCTGCCGGTGGCTCCGCGCCGGATATCGCGGGCAAAAACATCGCCAACCCGATTGCGCAAATCCTCTCTCTGGCGCTGCTGCTGCGCTATAGCCTGGACGCCAACGACGCGGCAACTGCCATTGAAAATGCCATTAACCGTGCGCTGGAAGAAGGCGTACGGACCAGTGATTTAGCTCGCGGTGCCGCGGCAGTCAGTACCGATGAAATGGGCGACATCATCGCCCGCTATGTTGCCGAAGGGGTGTAATCATGGCGAAGACCTTATACGAAAAGTTGTTTGATGCTCACGTGGTTTATGAAGCGCCAAACGAAACGCCGCTGCTGTACATCGACCGCCACCTGGTGCATGAAGTCACGTCACCGCAGGCATTTGACGGCCTGCGCGCGCACAACCGCCCGGTGCGTCAGCCGGGTAAAACCTTCGCCACTATGGATCACAACGTCTCTACGCAGACCAAAGACATCAACGCCTCCGGCGAGATGGCGCGCATCCAGATGCAGGAACTGATTAAGAACTGCAACGAGTTTGGCGTCGAACTGTATGACCTGAACCACCCGTATCAGGGTATCGTGCACGTGATGGGGCCAGAACAGGGCGTGACCCTGCCAGGCATGACCATCGTCTGCGGCGACTCCCATACCGCGACGCACGGCGCATTTGGCGCACTGGCGTTTGGTATCGGCACCTCCGAAGTGGAACATGTGCTGGCAACCCAGACCCTGAAGCAGGGTCGTGCCAAAACCATGAAGATTGAAGTGAACGGCAAAGCGGCACCTGGCATCACTGCCAAAGACATCGTGCTGGCGATTATCGGTAAAACCGGCAGCGCAGGCGGCACCGGCCACGTGGTCGAGTTCTGCGGTCAGGCTATCCGTGATCTGAGCATGGAAGGCCGTATGACGCTGTGCAACATGGCGATTGAACTGGGTGCGAAAGCGGGCCTGGTGGCGCCAGACCAGACAACCTTCAACTATGTAGAAGGCCGTCTGCACGCGCCGAAAGGCAAAGATTTTGACGACGCGGTCACCTACTGGCAGACCCTGAAAACCGACGACGGCGCCACTTTCGACAGCGTAGTTATCCTGCAGGCCGAAGAAATTGCGCCACAGGTGACCTGGGGCACCAACCCAGGCCAGGTGATCTCCGTGAATGACAATATTCCGGACCCTGCCTCCTTTAACGATCCGGTAGAACGCGCCAGCGCCGAGAAAGCGCTGGCCTACATGGGCCTGAAGCCAGGCATTCCGCTGACCGACGTCGCGATTGATAAAGTATTTATCGGCTCCTGCACCAACTCGCGTATCGAAGACTTACGCGCGGCGGCAGAAATCGCCAAAGGCCGTAAAGTGGCTCCTGGGGTTCAGGCACTGGTTGTGCCTGGCTCCGGCCCGGTGAAAGCGCAGGCGGAAGCAGAAGGTCTGGATAAGATCTTTATCGAAGCGGGCTTTGAATGGCGTCTGCCGGGCTGCTCCATGTGCCTGGCAATGAACAACGATCGTCTGAACCCAGGCGAACGCTGCGCCTCGACCAGCAACCGTAACTTTGAAGGCCGTCAGGGCCGCGGTGGCCGTACCCATCTGGTCAGCCCGGCTATGGCCGCAGCGGCCGCGGTAACCGGCCATTTCGCCGACATTCGTAGCTTGAAATAAGGAAACACCATCATGGCTGAGAAATTTACCCAACATACGGGACTGGTGGTGCCGCTGGATGCCGCGAACGTCGATACCGATGCCATCATTCCAAAGCAGTTTTTGCAGAAAGTCACCCGCACTGGCTTTGGCGCACACCTGTTTAACGACTGGCGCTTCCTGGACGACAAAGGCGAGCAGCCGAACCCCGAGTTTGTGCTGAACTTCCCTGAGTTCAAAGGCGCTTCCATTCTGTTGGCGCGCGAAAACTTCGGCTGCGGTTCGTCACGCGAACACGCGCCGTGGGCGCTGACCGACTACGGTTTTAAAGTGGTGATTGCCCCAAGCTTTGCCGATATCTTCTACGGCAACAGCTTTAACAACCAGCTGCTGCCGGTCACTCTGAGCGATGCGCAGGTCGACGAAATGTTTGAATTGGTGAAAGCCAACCCGGGCATTACGTTTGAAGTGGATCTGGAAGCGCAGGTGGTGAAGGCGGGGGAGAAATCCTACAGCTTTAAAATTGACGACTTCCGTCGCCACTGCATGCTGAACGGGCTGGATAGCATTGGCCTGACGCTGCAGCATGAAGATGCGATTTCTGCTTACGAAAACAAGCAGCCGGCGTTTATGCAGTAATCCGTAACGCCGCTGCCTCCCCGGAGGCGGCGCGTTCGCGCCTTGTCCGGGCTACCGCTGTTAGTAGCCCGGCCGAGCGCAGCGACGCCGGGACTGCACCAGACTAAACGTCCTTCACCCGTCCGGTCATCACCAGCGTTACCACTGAAATCCCAGCTATTACCCAGTACACCGAGAAGTGGCCAAAGCTCTGCGCCAGCGCCCCCTGAATAATCCCCGCCAGAATCACCCCGGTTGAAATGCTGTTGGTAAACAGCGTGGTCGCCGCTCCCGCACGACCCGGCATCAGGTCCTGGAACCACAGCATGCCAATCCCGGCGACAATACCGATAAACACCGCATTAAACAGCTGAAGCACCAGCAACGACGTATGGCTATGGAAGAAGATCAGGCCGACGTAGAACAACACCCCGGCGGCCACCGCGGTTACCATCATCCGCCGCTTGCCGAAGCGCTTCACGTAGTATCCAGCGAGGATCATCGCCGGAATTTCCAGCCCCGCCGCCGTTCCCATCAGGATCCCCGCCAGGCTATCCGGCAGGCCGAGATCGCTGCTGATCCACAGCGGCATATCGATGATATACATGGTGTTACAGGTCCACATCAGCGTGGAGGCGATAAACAGCATCCGCACGTTGCTATCTTTCCAGCCGCTAATCTGATTCTGCACCGCATCGACAGGCTGTTCGACTCTGGCGACCGACGGTAGCGTCAGGGCAATCAGCGTCAGGCTGATGGCAAAAATCCCCGCAGCAATGGAAAACATGGCGGTAAAGCCATAGTTAAGTGCCAGCATGAAAGCCAGCGGCGGGCCAATCACCCACGCCAGCGACAGCTGCGCACGCATTATCGAACTGAACATCACCACTTCACGCGCCGAGCTATCGGCATATTCACGCGCCAGCGCGAACAGCTGCGGCATCGCGGCGTTGGCGATCGAGGCCAGCAGCACGCCGCAGGTAATCAGCGTCAGGTAGTGGCGATTGAAGGCAAAGAGCAACGCGTTGCCCACTGCCATCAGGCAGCAGAACATGATCAGCTTGCGCCGGTCACCCCGGTTATCGGATCGTTTTGCCAGCCCGAGGCTGACGACGATCCCGGCGATGGCGTTGACGGTATAGAACAACCCTACCCAGAACGGCTGCACACCGACTTCTCGGCTGAGATATAGACTCAGCGTCGGCGCCTGCAATGCCCCCGCTATGCCCATCATAAACGCCACCAGCATAAAGGCGGCATACACACCGTTGAGACGTCGTCCCATCGTCATTAACCAGAGCATCAGAGATCCTTTCGCGAAAGAATAAAAAAAAGCCAGCAGATGATACCTGCTGGCAAATACTCAGTCACACATGATTAGGCGAATTAATGCTCAGAGGTCGGTTTCGTAACTTCCCACTGCATCAGAAAATTCAGCACTTCAAGCCGCTGTGCGGTCGCCTGACGGGCCAGCCAGGAAACATTTTTGGTAGCAGAGAAATAACGCTGGTAGAACTGATGGATGGTAGACCTCTTCATAGACACCTCCTCGCTTCATCGAAATCAATTATTGGCCTAATATAGGGATTAATAAATTGCTGAGTTTTTATCAGGAGTTCCCCTTTTATGCCTTCAGGTCGATTACAGCAGCAGTTCATCCGTTTATGGCAGTGCTGCGAGGGAAAATCGCAAGAGACCACGCTCAACTCACTGGCCGAGCTGCTCAACTGCTCTCGCCGCCATATGCGCACGCTTTTGAACACCATGGAGGCGCGGGGATGGCTGACCTGGGAGGCGGAAGCCGGGCGCGGCAAGCGCTCTAAGCTGACTTTCCTCTATACCGGTCTGGCGCTTCAGCAGCAGCGCGCGGAAGACCTGCTCGAGCAGGATCGGATAGATCAGCTGGTGCAATTGGTCGGTGACAAGGCCGCGGTACGTCAGATGCTGGTGTCGCATCTGGGCCGCAGCTTCCGTCAGGGGCGACATATTCTGCGGGTGCTTTACTACCGTCCGATGCGCAATTTGCTGCCGGGAACGGCGCTTCGGCGCTCGGAAACCCATATTGCGCGGCAAATTTTCAGCGCGTTGACCCGGGTAAATGAGGTAAATGGGGAACTGGAAGCGGATATTGCGCACCATTGGCAGGCCATATCCCCATTACACTGGCGTTTTTATTTGCGTCCCGGCATCCATTTTCATCACGGTCGCGAACTGGAGATGGACGACGTTATCACTTCGCTGCATCGCAGCATGACGCTGTCGCTCTTTTCCAACATCACGCGCATTCATTCCCCTACCGCCTGGACGCTCGATGTCCATCTGAGCGAACCCGACCGCTGGCTGCCGTGGCTGCTGGGCCAGGTATCGGCGATGATCCTGCCGCGCGAATGGCAATCGCTCAGCGACTTCTCGCGCATGCCGGTGGGTACCGGGCCGTATGCGGTCGCCCGCAACAATCAAAACCAGCTGAAGATCCACGCATTTGATGACTACTTCGGTTTCCGGGCGCTGATTGACGAAGTGAACGTCTGGGTGCTGCCGGAAATCAGCGATGAGCCGAACGGCGGCCTGACGCTTCAGGGCACTACCCAGAGCGAAAAAGCGGTAGAAAGCCGCCTCGAAGAGGGTTGTTACTATCTGCTGTTTGATGCGCGCAGTTCACGCGGCAACAACCCGGCTGTGCGTCAGTGGCTGAGCCACATTTTCCACCCGAACAACCTGCTGTATCACGCAGGCGAGCAGCACCAGAGCCACTGGTTCCCGGCCTACGGCCTGCTGCCGCGCTGGCACCATGCCCGTAGCCACGCCTGTGAAAAACCGGCAGGTCTTGAGTCGGTCACCCTCACCTACTACCGCGATCACGTAGAACATCGGACGATCGGTCAGATCATGGAGGCGCTGCTGGCGGCGCACCAGGTCAAACTGGTTATCCAGGAAGTGGATTACGACGAATGGCATCGCGGCGAAGTGGTCAGCGATATCTGGCTGAACAGCGCCAACTTCACGCTGCCGCTCGATTTCTCGATCTTTGCCTACCTTTATGAAGTGCCGCTGATCCGCCACTGCATTCCCATCGACTGGGAGCAGGACGCGCAGCACTGGCGCGAAGGAGAGCTTTCACTGCCCGACTGGTGCCAAAGTCTGCTGGCAAATCAGTCCATTGTGCCGCTGATCCACCACTGGCTGATGCTACAAGGCCAGCGCAGTATGCGCGGCGTTCGCATGAACACCCTGGGCTGGTTCGACTTTAAATCGGCCTGGTTTGCACCGCCGGATCCTTAAGGCTTTAGATTTATTCACGTAATCATTACAATGTGCCGTTCTCAACGGGGTGCTGATAAACATACACAAAATCATTCGTGCTGTATCAAGGCGGCAAGTGAGTGAGTCCCCAGGAGCATAGATAACTATGTGACTGGGGCGAGCGAGCGTAGCCAACGCAGAGACAGCGCGAAGGATGAAGTGTATGGGCTGAGAGATACCCGTCGAACCTGATCCGGATAATCCCGGCGAAGGGATTTGAGGCTAACTCAAAATCCTTTGCCACCATTTTATAAAGGTGCAAAGTGCTCAAAAAATTACTCCCCCTGCTGGTGCTGGTTGCCGCTCCGGCCCTCGCAAAGCCTGTACTGACCGTCTATACCTATGACTCCTTTGCTGCCGATTGGGGCCCGGGCCCGGCGGTGAAAAAAGCGTTTGAAGCCGACTGCAACTGCGAGCTGAAGTACGTGGCGCTGGAAGACGGCGTTTCGCTGCTCAACCGCCTGCGCATGGAAGGCAAAAACAGCAAAGCCGATGTGGTGCTGGGGCTGGATAACAACCTGCTGCAGGCGGCAACCGACACTAAACTGTTTGCCAAAAGCAACGTTTCCACCGCCGACGTTACCGTACCGGGCGGCTGGAACAACGACACCTTCGTACCGTTCGACTACGGCTACTTCGCCTTCGTCTATGACAAAAACAAACTGAAGAACCCGCCGAAAAGCCTGAAGGAACTGGTTGAGAGCGACCAGAAATGGCGCGTGATTTACGAAGACCCGCGCACCAGCACACCGGGGCTTGGCCTGCTGCTGTGGATGCAAAAAGTCTACGGCGACAAAGCGCCGGAAGCCTGGCAGAAGCTGGCGGCGAAAACGGTCACCGTCACCAAAGGCTGGAGCGAAGCCTACGGCCTGTTCCTGAAAGGGGAAAGCGATCTGGTGCTGAGCTACACCACCTCTCCGGCGTACCACATCATCGACGAGAAGAAAGACAACTACGCGGCGGCGAACTTTAGCGAAGGCCACTATCTGCAGGTGGAAGTGGCGGCGAAAACCGCAGCCAGCAAACAGCAGAAGCTGGCAGATGAGTTCCTGACGTTTATGGTCTCTCCGGCCTTCCAGAACACCATCCCAACCGGCAACTGGATGTACCCGGTGACCAACGTCACCCTGCCAGACGGCTTTAATGGTCTGGTGAAACCGCAAACCGCGCTGGAGTTTACCCCGCAGCAGGTGGCTTCCGAACGTCAAAACTGGATTAACGCATGGCTTCGCGCAGCCAGCCGCTAATCCCTCGCTGGCTGTATCCAGGGCTGACGGCAACCACGCTGATGGTTGCCGTCGCGCTGGCGGCGTTTCTGGCGCTGTGGCTAAACGCGCCGGAAACGTCGTGGTCAACGCTGCTCGGCGATAGCTATCTGTGGCACGTGGTGCGCTTCTCCTTCTGGCAGGCGTTCCTGTCAGCACTGCTGTCGGTCGTACCCGCTATTTTCCTTGCCCGCGCGCTTTACCGACGACGTTTTCCCGGCCGTACGCTGCTGCTGCGGCTGTGCGCCATGACGCTAATTCTACCCGTGCTGGTCGCCGTCTTCGGTATTCTGAGCGTTTACGGGCGTCAGGGCTGGTTGGCCCAGCTTTTTGCCTGGCTTGGCTGGCAGTGGCGCTTCTCGCCCTACGGTCTGCAGGGCATTCTGCTCGCGCACGTCTTCTTTAATATGCCAATGGCGACCCGCCTGCTATTACAGGCGCTGGAGCAGATCCCCGGCGAGCAGCGCCAGCTTGCTGCGCAACTGGGAATGCGTGGCTACCCGTTCTTCCGTCTGGTGGAATGGCCGTGGATGCGCCGGCAAATTCTGCCCATCGCCACGCTGATTTTCATGCTCTGCTTCGCCAGCTTTGCCACCGTACTATCGCTCGGCGGCGGGCCGTCCGCGACGACCATCGAGCTGGCTATCTACCAGTCGCTGAACTTTGATTACGACCCGGCGCGCGCAGCGATGCTGGCGCTGATTCAGATGGGCTGCTGTTTGATGCTGGTGCTGTTAAGCCAGCGATTAAGCCGGGCGATTGCCGTCGGCAACAGCCACGTTCACGGCTGGCGCGATCCGGACGACCGCTGGCACAGCCGGATAACTGACTCCGTTCTGATTCTTCTCACCCTGCTGCTGCTGCTCCCCCCGCTGCTGGCAGTGGTAATTGACGGGGTCAATCCGTCGATGTTGCAGGTCTTTACCCAGCCGGTACTCTGGCAGGCGCTGGGCACCTCGTTACGCATCGCTATTGCCGCCGGGGTAATCTGCGTAGCGCTGACCATGATGCTGTTGTGGAGCAGTCGCGAGCTGCGCGCCCGCAACCAGCCGCTCGCCGGGCAGGCGATGGAGCTAAGCGGCATGCTGATCCTCGCCATGCCGGGTATCGTACTGGCGACCGGCTTCTTCCTGTTGCTCAACAATACCGTTGGCCTGCCCGACTCCGCCGACGGCATTGTGATTTTCACCAACGCCCTGATGGCAGTGCCTTATGCCCTCAAGGTGCTGGAAACGCCAATGCGCGATATTACCGCCCGCTACAGCATCCTGTGTGAATCGCTGGGGCTTTCTGGCTTTAATCGCCTGAAGGTGGTTGAACTGCGTGCCCTAAAACGCCCGTTAGCGCAGGCACTGGCTTTTGCCTGTGTGCTGTCGATTGGTGATTTCGGTGTGGTCGCGCTGTTCGGCAATGAGAATTTCCGTACGCTGCCGTTTTATCTCTATCAGCAAATCGGCGCCTACCGCAGCCAGGACGGCGCGGTCACCGCGCTGATTCTGCTGCTGCTCTGCTTCCTGTTGTTCACCGTTATTGAAAAGTTACCTGGACGCCATGCTAAAACTGAATGATGTCACCTGGCTTTACCAGCACCTTCCGATGCGCTTTAGCACCTCGATTGCCCAGGGCGAAAAAGTGGCTATTCTCGGCCCCAGCGGTGCGGGGAAATCGACGCTGCTCAACCTGATAGCCGGCTTTCTGACGCCTGCCAGCGGTACGCTGATGCTCGAAGGCCGGGTGCATACTCATACGCCGCCTTCGCAGCGCCCGGTGTCGATGTTGTTTCAGGAAAACAATCTCTTCAGCCACCTGACCGTGTGTCAGAACATTGGGCTGGGCATGAGTCCACGTCTCTCACTCACCGCGGAGCAGCAACGAAAGTTACAGGTGATTGCCGGGCAGATGGGCATTGAATCGATGCTGGACAGGCTGCCAGGAGAGCTCTCCGGCGGGCAACGTCAACGCGCCGCGCTGGCGCGTTGTCTGGTGCGCCAGCAGCCGATTTTACTGCTGGATGAACCGTTTTCGGCACTCGACCCAGCGCTGCGTCAGGAGATGCTACAGCTGGTTGATGAAGTGTGTCAGCGGCAAAACTTAACGCTGCTGATGGTTTCACACAGCGTGGAAGACGCGGCCAGGATTGCACCGCGCGCGATGGTGGTCGCGGAAGGGCGTATCGCCTGGGATGGCAACACGCAGGAATTACTAAGCGGGAAAGCTAGCGCATCCGCGCTGCTCGGTATTCATGCGTGATGTTCACACATTACCACCCCACTACCTTACGCAAAATCTCGATATACACCGGCATCAGTGGGTGACGAATTACGCTCACCAGCGCCACCACGCCCACACCCAGTATCAGCGGTGCCAGCAACAGCAGGCGCTGGCGCGTTAACAGCGTGCTCAGGCGATCGTGATTCTCTTTTGCGCTGCGCCATAAGCGCCAGCACAGCCACGCCGCCAGCCACAGCAACAGCGCCGCCGCCAGCAGCAGCCATTTAAAGCTTGCGCTGTGCTCATCCGCAGGAATGTCGATAGCTGCCCCGGCGAGAATACCCGGCAGGAAGTAGAGCGGCGGCCACAGTAAGCAGCCAATGATATTGGGGGTGATAAATTTGGAGACCGGCAGGTCAAGCATACCGGCGACCATCGGCACCAGCGGGCGCGTCGGGCCGACAAAGCGCCCCACCAGAATAGTGAACATACTGTGCTGATGCAGCGCATGCTCGGTTTTATCCAGTAGGGATTTGTTTTTCTTCATAAATGACCAGCGATGCAGCGGCTTTTTAAAGCGCCAGCCCAGCCAGAAAGAGACCCAATCGCCCAGCAGGCAGCCAATAATGCCCACCAGCCACGCCTGCCAGAAGTTCACCTCACCGCTACCGATAAGCGCGCCCAGCCCGGCCATCATCACGGTACCCGGCAGAATCAACCCGACCAGCGCCAGAGATTCCAGAAATGCCACCAGCGCCACCGCAATCAGAGAATAGGTCGTGGACTGAGTAATAAAGTGTTCCAGCAGTGCTTGCATAGTGTGTCCGGTTTGAAAACGAAGCAGGGATTCTCCAGAGCGTCTCCCCTATCGTCAAGCCTTCAATTGTCTTTAGAGTTTACTGGCAAAGACAAAAACCAACACACCGCATTTCCTTTTCTTTACTTTTTATTCACACCCTGCACGAAATTCGCTAGGGCTCGCGCCAGTACATTTTTTAAATACGCGGGAGAAATAGAGCTGATCCTCAAAGCCGACGTTGCGCCCTACCGTGGCGATAGGCATGCGCGTGGTGCTGAGCAGCAGCTTCGCCTGGCTGATGCGTTGATCCTCGCGCCAGCTCAGCACGCTCACCCCAAGCTGTTGGCGGAACAGGTGCGACAGACGCGACGGCGATAGGCACACGTGCTGCGCCACGCTGGCGATATCGAAATGGCTATCTGCAAGGTGGTCGCTGATGTACTGGCAGGCGTCGCGTACACGGTTGTCCATCGGCGGATGCAGCGATTCATTGATGGCTTCCATACGGCGCAACAGCAACTGCTCCAGCAGGTTAATCGCCAGATGCTCTGAGTAGCGCCCGATGCCCTGCCCGGCGTCGATAATCGTGCCAAACAGCTCAGAGATTTCCGCCTGATGCGCTTCGTCCGGGCGATAAAAACCGGTCTGCGCGACGATAGCCGGCCAGTTGAGCCACTCGTGCCAGTAGGCGCGCGGGCGGAAGTAAACCCATTGGTGATACCACTCGCTGGCGTCCGGATGGCGGCCATAGTGGTGAATCTCACCCGGCGGGAACAGCAGCATATCGCCCTGTCGACAGACGAACTGCTTGCCCTGATTTTCTATCACCCCTTCACCGCGCACCGTCAGGTTGAGGATAAACCCCTTCATACCCAGCGGACGATCGATAAAGAAATCCAGGTAGCCACCGGCTTCAATCGGCGTTAAGCCGGCGACCAGATGGGCGTTAAATGAATAGCCCGGTAGCAGGGGATCGTTTTGCATTTCAGCCATGGCTGCTCGCTCTCGCTTATCTCAGAAGAAACCAATTATCCATATTCGGCTTTTTAGCGTTATCCCCAGCATGCTATAGGCGCAATGTCGACCTTGCTTCAGACACCCCTTGATGAACAAGGCATTCAGAGAGCAAATCCGCGAATCAGCCCTCTTCAGGGTAACAACTAAAGTGTCTATAAAGACGGCAGAAAAGTCCACATTGAATATTTGCACGGCGTCACACTTTGAATGGTCACAGCAAGATTATCCATAAGATTAGCGGTTCCAGCCTGACGGTTTTTGGCGGGGATATCTACTGTTTCACTATCACGTATTCTTTGAGATGGAGTAACACGATGGCAATCGCAATTGGCCTCGATTTTGGCAGTGACTCAGTCCGCGCCCTGGCGGTAGATTGTGCGACGGGTGAAGAGATCGCGACCAGCGTCGAATGGTATCCACGCTGGCAGGAAGGGCGTTTCTGCGACGCGCCAAATAACCGTTTTCGCCACCATCCACGCGACTATATCGAATCAATGGAAGCCGCGCTGAAAGGCGTACTGGCCGAACTCTCCAGCGCACAACGTGCTGATGTGGTCGGTATTGGCGTCGACAGCACCGGCTCAACGCCCGCGCCTATTGATGCCGACGGCAACGTGCTGGCACTCAAAGAGGAGTTTGCCAACAACCCGAACGCCATGTTCGTGCTGTGGAAAGACCATACCGCGGTGGAAGAGGCGGAAGCCATCACCCGCCTGTGTCACCAGCCGGGCAAAGAAGACTACTCCCGCTATATTGGCGGCATTTATTCCAGCGAATGGTTCTGGGCCAAAATCCTGCACGTTACCCGCGAAGACAGCGCGGTGGCGCAGGCTGCCGCCTCGTGGATTGAGCTGTGCGACTGGGTTCCTGCCCTGCTCTCCGGCACCACTCGCCCGCAGGATATTCGCCGCGGTCGCTGCAGCGCCGGGCATAAATCGCTGTGGCATGAAAGCTGGGGCGGCCTGCCGCCGGCAGCATTCTTCGATGAACTCGACCCGATTCTGAATCAGCACCTGCCGTGCCCAATGTTTAGCGAAACCTGGACGGCGGATGTTCCGGTCGGCAACTTGACAGCCGACTGGGCCGAACGCCTGGGGCTCTCCACCAAAGTGGCTATCTCCGGCGGCGCGTTTGACTGCCATATGGGCGCCGTTGGCGCAGGTGCGCAGCCTAATGCGCTGGTGAAAGTTATCGGCACCTCAACCTGCGACATCTTAATTGCCGACAAAAACAGCGTCGGTAGCCGTACGGTAAAAGGCATCTGTGGCCAGGTTGACGGCAGCGTAGTACCGAATTTTATCGGCATGGAAGCGGGCCAATCCGCCTTCGGCGATATCTACGCCTGGTTTGGCCGCGTGCTCGGCTGGCCGCTGGAGCAGCTTGCCGCACAACATCCTGAGCTAAAAGCGCAGATCAAAGCCAGCCAGAAACAGCTACTGCCTGCGCTCACCGAAGCCTGGGCAAGCAATCCTTCTCTCGACCATCTACCGGTAGTGCTCGACTGGTTTAACGGCCGCCGTACCCCGAATGCGAACCAGCGTTTGAAGGGGGTCATCACCGATCTTAACCTCGCCACCGATGCCCCGGCGCTGTTCGGCGGGCTGATTGCCGCCACTGCTTTTGGCGCGCGCGCCATTATGGAGTGCTTCACCGAGCAGGGGATTCCGGTCAACAACGTGATGGCACTGGGCGGCATCGCCCGTAAAAACCGCGTCATCATGCAGGCCTGCTGCGACGTTCTGAACCGTCCGCTGCAAATTGTGGCCTCTGACCAATGCTGTGCGCTGGGCGCGGCCATTTTTGCCGCCGTTGCCGCACGCGTGCATACCGATATTCCTGCGGCCCAGCGACAGATGGCAAGCCAGGTTGAACACACCTTACAGCCGCGCCCACAGCAGGCTCAGCGCTTTGAAGAACTCTATCAGCGCTATCTGCAGTGGGCCGTGAGCGCCGAACAACATTATCTCCCTGCTGCATCCTCGGAAAAATCCGCGGCCTCTCAGGCAGCCCTGACTCATTAAAGGATACGACTATGACCGTTTTTGATAATTATGAAGTGTGGTTTGTCATTGGTAGCCAACACCTGTACGGGGCGGAAACGCTGCGCCAGGTGACGCAAAACGCGGAGCAGGTCGTCAAAGCCTTAAACACCGAAGCTAAGCTGCCGTGCAAACTGGTGCTGAAACCACTGGGCACGCGCCCGGATGAGATCACCGCCATCTGCCGCGATGCTAACTACGATGACAAATGCGCGGGGATGATCGTCTGGCTGCACACCTTCTCTCCGGCGAAGATGTGGATCAACGGCCTGACCATCCTCAACAAACCGCTGCTGCAGTTCCACACCCAGTTCAACGCATCTCTGCCGTGGGACAGCATTGATATGGACTTTATGAACCTGAACCAGACCGCGCACGGCGGCCGCGAGTTCGGCTTCATTGGTGCACGCATGCGTCAGCAGCATAGCGTAGTGACCGGCCACTGGCAGGATAAACGAGCCCACGAGCGTATCGGCTCCTGGATGCGCCAGGCCGTCTCTAAACAGGATACCCGTCAGCTGAAAGTGTGCCGCTTCGGCGACAACATGCGTGAAGTGGCGGTAACCGACGGCGATAAAGTGGCGGCGCAGATTAAGTTCGGTTTCTCCGTCAATACCTGGGCGGTCGGCGACCTGGTGCAGGTGGTTAACGCCGTGACCGACGGTGAAATCAGCGCGCTTATCGACGAGTACGAAAGCAGCTACCGCTTCACCGCTGCTACCCAAGTTCATGGCGACAAACGCCAGAACGTGCTGGACGCCGCACG
The DNA here is from genome assembly GCF_040930405.1 of Kluyvera sichuanensis. Taxonomy (NCBI): domain Bacteria; kingdom Pseudomonadati; phylum Pseudomonadota; class Gammaproteobacteria; order Enterobacterales; family Enterobacteriaceae; genus Kluyvera; species Kluyvera sichuanensis. Next base: position 4,527,548 of record NZ_CP162271.1, on the reverse strand, counting down.
TATTGAACTGGGGATGAAACGCTTCCTGGAAGAAGGCGGTTTCCACGCCTTCACTACAACCTTTGAAGATTTGCACGGCCTGAAGCAGCTTCCAGGCCTCGCCGTGCAGCGTCTGATGCAGCAGGGCTACGGCTTTGCGGGCGAAGGCGACTGGAAAACTGCCGCCCTGCTTCGCATTATGAAAGTGATGTCGACCGGTCTACAGGGCGGCACCTCATTTATGGAAGACTACACCTACCACTTCAACGGCGGTAACGACCTGGTGCTCGGTTCGCACATGCTGGAAGTCTGCCCGTCCATCGCCGTGGCGGAAAAACCGCTGCTTGATGTACAGCATCTGGGCATCGGCGGTAAAGCGGACCCTGCACGTCTTATCTTCAACACCCAGACCGGCCCGGCCGTTGTCGCCAGCCTGATTGACCTCGGCGACCGCTATCGCCTGCTGGTTAACACCATCGAAACGGTGAAAACCCCGCACGACCTGCCGAAACTGCCGGTGGCCAACGCGCTGTGGAAAGCCCATCCGAACCTGGAAACCGCCTCAGAGGCGTGGATCCTGGCGGGTGGCGCGCACCATACCGTATTCAGCCACGCGCTGACGCTGGACGATATGCGCCAGTTCGCTGAACTGCACGATATCGAAATTGCCGTCATCGACAACGACACCCACCTGCCAGCGTTCAAAGACGCGCTGCGCTGGAACGAAGTGTATTACGGGTTCAAACGTTAAGCCGATTTTCCCCTCACCCTAACCCTCTCCCCCAAGGGGAGAGGGAACCGATCGCGCACCTATTCGCCTTTCCTCCTCTCCCCCGGGAGAGGGCGGGGTGAGGGAAATTCAGACTCGGAGCAAAACATGCTAGAAGATCTCAAACGCCAGGTGCTGGAAGCCAATCTGGCGCTGCCAAAACACAATCTGGTCACCTTGACCTGGGGCAACGTCAGCGCCGTCGACCGCGAGCGTGGCGTACTGGTTATCAAACCGTCCGGTGTCGATTACAGCGTAATGACCGCCGACGATATGGTGGTGGTCAGCCTGGAAACCGGTGAAGTGGTTGAAGGACGCAAAAAGCCTTCCTCAGATACACCAACCCATCGCCTGCTGTACCAGGCATTTCCAACCCTGGGTGGCATCGTGCACACCCACTCCCGCCACGCGACCATCTGGGCGCAGGCAGGGCAGCCCATCCCGGCAACCGGCACCACCCACGCGGACTATTTCTACGGCTCGGTGCCCTGCACGCGCCTGATGACCGACGCGGAGATCAACGGCGACTACGAATGGGAAACCGGCGCGGTGATCGTTGAAACCTTCCGCGAGAATGACATCGACCCGGCGCAAATGCCCGGCGTGCTGGTGCACTCCCACGGCCCGTTTGCCTGGGGCAAGAATGCCGAAGACGCGGTACATAACGCCATCGTGCTGGAAGAGATTGCCTATATGGGTATCTTCTGCCGTCAACTCGCACCGCAGTTGCCGGACATGCAGCAGACGCTGCTGGATAAACACTATCTGCGCAAACATGGGGCAAAAGCTTATTACGGGCAGTAACACCTGTATAAACCACCAGCACTCTCCCTTAAACCAGGCTATAATCAAGCCTGGTTTTTTTATGGATGAGCTCACGCGTGACCCAGCCCCAAGCAGGTTTTCTTCTTACCCGTCACTGGCGGGATACCCCGCAGGGTACCGAACTGGCTTTCTGGCTGGCGACCGATAACGGCCCGCTGCAGGTCACGCTACCGCCGCAGGAGTCAGTGGCCTTTATCCCCGAAGCCCAGCGCGCACAGGTGGAACGCCTGCTGCAGGGCGAAAACGGCCTGCGCCTGGCCCCGCTCACGCTCAAAGACTTTCACCGTCAGCCGGTATTCGGCCTTTATTGCCGCGCCCATCGCCAGTTGATGCGGCTGGAAAAACTGCTGCGGGAAAACGGCATTACCGTCTACGAAGCCGACATTCGCCCGCCAGAGCGCTACCTGATGGAGCGTTTTATTACCGCGCCGGTATGGGTAGAAGGCACGCTGCGAGGTGCGGCACTGACGCAGGCACGCATGAAGCCCAACCCGGAGTACCGGCCGCCGTTGAAGTGGGTGTCGCTGGATATCGAAACCAGCCGCCACGGTGAGCTCTACTGCATTGGCCTTGAAGGCTGCGGGCAGCGCACCGTCTATATGCTTGGCGCAGAGCCCGAGCAGCCGCCGCAGGTGGATTTTCATCTTGAATATGTCGCCAGCCGCCCGCTGCTGCTGGAAAAACTCAACGCCTGGTTTGCTGAGCACGACCCGGACGTACTGATTGGCTGGAACGTGGTGCAGTTCGACCTGCGCGTACTGCAAAAGAGCGCCGAACGCTACCGGGTGCCTCTGCTACTTGGGCGCGGCAACAGCGAACTGGAGTGGCGCGAGCACGGCTTTAAGAACGGCGTGTTCTTCGCCCAGGCCGCCGGTCGCCTGATTATCGACGGCATCGACGCGCTAAAATCCGCTTTCTGGAGCTTTACCTCGTTTTCACTGGAGAACGTCGCCCGGGAACTGCTGGGCGAAGGCAAAGCCATCGATAACCCGTGGGACCGAATGGACGAAATTGACCGCCGTTTCGCCGAAGATAAGCCTGCGTTAGCCACCTATAACCTCAAAGACTGCGAGCTGGTCACGCGCATCTTCCACAAAACCGAGATCATGCCGTTTTTACTGGAACGCGCGACGGTCAACGGGCTAGCAGTCGACCGGCACGGCGGCTCGGTAGCGGCCTTCAGCCACCTTTATTTCCCGCGTATGCACCGCCTGGGCTACGTCGCACCCAATCTCGGCGAAGTGCCGCCGCAGGCGAGCCCCGGCGGCTACGTGATGGACTCGCGCCCTGGCCTGTACGACTCCGTGCTGGTGTTGGACTACAAAAGCCTGTACCCGTCGATCATCCGCTCGTTTCTGATTGACCCGGTAGGGCTGATTGAAGGCATGGCGCACCCGGATACACAGCACAGCACCGAAGGCTTTCTCGACGCCTGGTTCTCTCGCGACAAACACTGCCTGCCGGGGATCGTCAGCCAGATCTGGCACGCCCGCGATGAAGCCAAGCTGCATAAAAACAAACCCCTGTCGCAGGCGTTGAAGATCATTATGAATGCCTTCTATGGCGTACTGGGCACCAGCGCCTGCCGCTTTTTCGATCCGCGACTGGCGTCGTCGATCACCATGCGCGGCCACGCGATCATGCGTCAGACCAAAGCGCTGATTGAATCTCAGGGTTATGACGTGATTTACGGCGACACCGACTCCACCTTCGTCTGGCTTAAACGGGCTCATGGCGAGGAAGAGGCCGGGGTCATTGGCCGCTCGCTGGTCGAGTTTGTTAACCAGTGGTGGGCCGAAGAACTACAGAAAAAAGGGCTGACCAGCGCGCTGGAGCTGGAGTTTGAAACCCACTTCTGCCGCTTCCTGATGCCGACCATCCGCGGCGCCGATACCGGCAGCAAAAAGCGCTATGCGGGAATGATACAGGAAGGCAACGAACAGCGGATGCTGTACAAAGGGCTGGAAACGGTACGTACCGACTGGACGCCGCTGGCGCAGCAATTCCAGCAGGCGCTTTATCTACGCATCTTCCGCAATGAGCCGTACCGTGACTTTATCCTTGAAACCATCGATAAGCTGATGGCGGGCGAGCTCGATGAACAGCTGGTCTACCGCAAGCAGCTGCGCCGCCCACTGGCGGAATATCAGAAAAATATTCCACCACACGTGCGCGCCGCCCGCCTTGCCGATGAGCACAACGTGCGGTTAGGCCGCCCGCAGCAATACCAACAGCGCGGCAGCATTCGCTACGTCTGGACCACCAACGGCCCGGAACCCGTGGCCTACCAGCAATCACCGCTCGATTACGACCACTACCTGACGAAACAATTAGCCCCGGTAGCCGAAGGAATTCTCCCCTTTGTCGACGATGATTTTGCTACAATAGTGACAGGGCAACTGGGTCTATTTTGACAGGTGACTAACGTCTCGCCATCCAGTACCATAGCGCCCTTTCCATTCCTGGACCAAATTCACTCGCCGCCTGCTTTCAAAGGTGGTGGATGAATATTGCCTGCAATTTATTAAAGATAGAGCCGAACGCATATGCCTTTTACACTTGGTCAACGCTGGATCAGCGATACAGAAAGCGAACTGGGACTTGGTACCGTTGTTGCAATGGATGCACGCACCGTCACCCTACTCTTTCCGGCAACCGGAGAGAATCGTCTGTATGCCCGTAGCGACTCCCCCGTGACCCGCGTAATGTTTAATCCCGGCGACACGGTAACAAGCCATGAAGGCTGGCAGTTGCTCGTTGACGAAGTTATCGAAGAAAATGGCCTGTTGGCCTACATTGGCACCCGCCAGGACACCGAAGAGACCGGCGTCATGATGCGTGAAGTGCTGCTCGACAGCAAACTGGTGTTCAGCAAGCCGCAGGACCGTCTCTTTGCCGGGCAGATCGACCGTATGGACCGCTTTGCTCTGCGCTACCGCGCGCGTAAATACCAGAGTGAACAGTACCGCATGCCGTGGAGCGGCCTGCGCGGCCAGCGCACGAGCCTTATTCCGCACCAGCTCAATATCGCCCATGACGTGGGCCGTCGCCATGCGCCGCGCGTCCTGCTGGCGGACGAAGTGGGTTTAGGTAAAACCATCGAAGCCGGGATGATCCTGCACCAACAGCTGCTGTCCGGTGCCGCTCAGCGCGTACTGATCATCGTCCCGGAAACCCTGCAGCATCAGTGGCTGGTTGAAATGCTGCGCCGCTTCAACCTGCGCTTTGCACTGTTCGACGACGAACGCTACGCCGAAGCCCAGCACGATGCCTACAACCCGTTTGAAACCGAACAGCTGGTTATCTGCTCGCTGGATTTCGTGCGCCGCAACAAGCAGCGCCTGGAGAACCTGTGCGAAGCCGAGTGGGATATCATGGTGGTCGACGAAGCGCACCACCTGGTGTGGAGCGAAGAAGCACCAAGCCGCGAATATCAGGCCATTGAACAGCTCGCCGAACGCGTGCCTGGCGTACTGCTGCTGACGGCAACCCCGGAACAGCTGGGGATGGAAAGCCACTTTGCGCGTCTGCGCCTGCTGGATCCAAACCGCTTCCACGATTTTGAGCAGTTTGTTGAAGAACAGAAAAACTACCGCCCGGTCGCCGATGCCGTCGCCCTGCTGCTGGCAGGCAACAAGCTCAGCAACGACGAACTGAACATGCTGGGTGAGCTGATTGGCGAGCAGGATATCGAAGCCCTGCTGCAGACCGCTAACAGCGATCGCGACGGTGCAGAAGCCGCTCGTCAGGAACTGATCAGCATGCTGATGGACCGCCACGGCACCAGTCGCGTGCTGTTCCGTAACACCCGTAACGGCGTGAAAGGCTTCCCGAAACGCGAACTGCACACCATCAAGCTGCCGCTGCCGATGCAGTATCAGACGGCGATTAAAGTCTCCGGCATTATGGGTGCCCGTAAGAGCGCAGAAGAACGCGCCCGCGACATGCTCTACCCGGAGCAGATTTATCAGGAGTTTGAAGGCGATACCGGCACCTGGTGGAACTTCGACCCGCGCGTGGAATGGTTGATGGGCTACCTGACCAGCCACCGCGCGCAGAAAGTACTGGTGATCTGCGCCAAGGCCGCCACCGCGCTACAGCTGGAGCAGGTTCTGCGCGAGCGCGAAGGCATCCGTGCCGCCGTGTTCCACGAAGGCATGTCGATTATTGAACGTGACCGTGCCGCCGCCTGGTTCGGCGAAGAAGACAGCGGCGCACAGGTGCTGCTGTGCTCGGAAATCGGTTCTGAGGGCCGTAACTTCCAGTTCGCCAGCAATCTGGTGATGTTCGACCTACCGTTCAACCCGGACCTGCTGGAGCAGCGTATCGGCCGTCTGGACCGTATCGGTCAGGCGCACGACATTCAGATTCACGTGCCGTTCCTGGAAAAAACCGCCCAGTCGGTGCTGGTTCGCTGGTTCCACGAAGGGCTGGACGCGTTTGAGCACACCTGCCCAACCGGCCGTACCATCTACGACAGCGTGCATGACCAGCTGATTAACTACCTGGCGGCGCCGGAAAACAGCGATGGCTTCGACGACCTCATCAAGAGCTGCCGCGAGCAGCACGAAGCGCTGAAAACCCAGCTGGAACAGGGCCGTGACCGTCTGCTGGAGATCCACTCCAACGGCGGTGAAAAAGCGCAGGCACTGGCGGAAAGCATCGAAGAGCAGGATGACGACACCAACCTGATCGCCTTTGCGATGAACCTGTTTGATATCGTCGGTATCAACCAGGACGATCGCGGCGAGCACCTGATCGTGCTGACCCCATCTGACCACATGCTGGTGCCGGACTTCCCGGGTCTGCCGGAAGACGGCTGTACCGTGACCTTCGAGCGTGACGTAGCGCTGTCCCGCGAAGACGCACAGTTCCTGACCTGGGAACACCCGCTGATTCACAACGGCCTGGATCTGATCCTCTCCGGTGATACCGGCAGCAGCACCATTTCCCTGCTGAAAAACAAAGCGCTGCCGGTGGGTACGCTGCTGGTCGAGCTGATTTACGTGGTTGAAGCGCAGGCACCGAAACAGCTGCAGCTCAACCGCTTCCTGCCGCCAACGCCGGTGCGTATGCTGCTGGATAAAAACGGCACCAACCTCGCCGCCCAGGTTGAGTTTGAGACCTTCAACCGTCAGCTCAGCGCGGTGAACCGCCATACCGGCAGTAAGCTGGTGAACGCGGTACAGCAGGACGTGCATACCATTCTGCAAAAAGGCGAAGCGCAGATTGAGCAAGCCGCTCAGGCGCTGATTACCGCCGCCCGCGAAGAGGCGGACGAGAAGCTCAGCGCGGAACTGTCGCGCCTGGAAGCGTTGAAAGCGGTGAACCCAAACATCCGCGACGACGAACTGTCCGCGATTGAAAGCAACCGCCAGCAGGTGATGGAAAGCCTGTCACAAGCGGGATGGCGTCTGGACGCGCTGCGTCTTATCGTCGTCACTCACCAGTAACCGGAGCCGCTATGGGCATGGAAAACTATCATCCGCCACGGGATCCGTGGCTGGTGATCCTCTACCAGGACGAGCACATTATGGTGGTCAACAAGCCCAGCGGCCTGTTGTCCGTCCCGGGCCGCCAGGAAGAGCATAAAGACAGCGTCATGACCCGCGTGCAGCGCGACTATCCGCAGGCGGAGTCCGTGCACCGCCTCGATATGGCGACCAGCGGCGTCATCGTCGTCGCCCTGACCAAAGCGGCAGAAAGAGAACTGAAACGTCAATTCCGCGAGCGCGAGCCGAAAAAGCAGTACGTCGCGCGTGTGTGGGGTCACCCGCAGCCGCAGGAAGGCCTGGTGGATTTACCGCTGATTTGCGACTGGCCAAACCGGCCGAAGCAGAAAGTGTGTTATGAAACCGGCAAGGCCGCGCAGACGGAGTATGAAGTGCTGGAGTATGCGCCGGATAACACCGCGCGGGTGAAGCTCAAGCCCATTACCGGGCGTTCACACCAGCTGCGCGTGCATATGCTGGCACTGGGTCACCCGATTCTGGGCGACCGCTTTTATGCCCACGACGAGGCGTTAGCGATGGCGCCGCGTTTGCAGCTGCATGCCGAGACGTTAACCATTACCCATCCGCAGTTTGGCAACAGCATGACGTTTAAGGCACCGGTCGATTTTTAGATTGTGCCATGGTTTTCCCGGGGTCGCTTGCGCTCGCCCGGGCTACAAATGTGCACGAATGTAGCCCGGGCGAGCGCAAGCGACCCCGGGTTCATACACCTTACTTAAATCCCTTCTGTTCTTTTATTAGCTCGTACGCTTTCTGAATTTCCTGCGCCTTCTGCTTGGCCATCTCCATCATCTCCGGCGGTAACCCTTTGGCCACCAGCTTATCCGGGTGATGTTCGCTCATCAGCTTACGATAGGCACGTTTGATGGTGGTGGCATCATCGCTCGGCTTCACGCCCAGCACGTTGCACGCATCTTCAAGCGTTGGGCCGCGCTGTGCCTGCTGCCAACCGCCGCCCTGAGACTGCTGATGGTAGCCGCCGCCAAACTGTGCGCCGCCCTGCATCATGCGCAGGAACTGGTCGAACTGGGCGTGGGAGATCCCCAACTCTTCGGCAATGACGTACAGCACGTCACGTTCGTTCGGGTGCAGGGAACCGTCGGCAAAAGCCGCCTGGATCTGAATTTCCAGGAACATACGAATAAGATCAAAACGACCAAAGCAGACGCTACGGAACTGACGCATTTTTTCGCGCAGCGGATAGTTGTCGGCTTTACCAACGCGAAACGCCTGCTGCGCTGCGGTACGAGATTCACCGTGCAGATTCATCCGGTCCATAAACAGGCTGGCGACATGAATATCCGCTTCGGTAACGCGCCCTTTCGATTTGGTCAGGTGGCCCATCACTTCAAAGGTGGTGGCAAAAAACAGCGACTGACGCTGCTGTTGATTGGCAAACCAGTTCATGCGACGACTGCGCGCCTTATCAAACATGTGGCCCACGAGCAGCCCGAGGACAACACCCCAGAACCCTCCGCCCATCATCAGAGCGACGGCCACACCAATCACTTTTCCCCAATACTGCATATACTCCCCAAATCGTCATGCCAGCGGCTAAAATATGCATTATCATACCTGTCATTCAATGCCGTGCATAACACCTCTGGCACGAACGGGCAGGATAAACAAAACTAGCGTCATCACGATGAGTACGTTAGTCTCTGACCGTTTGCAAGCCGCAATGCTATAGATGACGGAACAACAAATACAACGTATGAAAAAACGTATTCCCACTCTCCTCGCGACTATGATCGCCAGCGCCTTGTACAGTCAGCAGGGAATGGCTGCCGATCTCGCATCTCAATGTATGCTTGGCGTACCCAGTTACGATCGCCCGTTAGTGAGTGGTAAACCTAACGACCAGCCGGTGACCATCACCGCCGATCACGCGAACGGTAACTACCCGGACAACGCCGTGTTTACCGGCAACGTCGATATTAATCAGGGAAATAGCCGTTTGCAGGCCGATGAAGTTCAGCTTCATCAAAAGCAGCCTGATGGGCAGCCTACACCGGTTCGTACCGTCGATGCACTCGGCAACGTTCACTACGATGATAATCAGGTTATTCTTAAAGGGCCGAAAGCCTGGTCAAACCTGAATACCAAAGATACTAACGTCTGGAAAGGTGACTACCAGATGGTCGGCCGTCAGGGCCGCGGTACCGCAGATGTCATGAAACAGCGCGGCGAAAACCGCTATACCATTCTGGAAAACGGTACCTTTACCTCCTGTCTCCCTGGTTCAAACACCTGGAGCGTGGTGGGTAGCGAAGTGATCCACGACCGCGAAGAGCAGGTCGCGGAGATCTGGAACGCCCGCTTCAAAATTGGCCCGGTTCCGGTCTTCTACAGCCCGTATCTGCAGCTTCCGGTCGGTGACAAACGTCGCTCCGGCTTCCTGATACCGAACGCGAAATACGGCAGTACGAACCACTTTGAGTTCTCGCTGCCGTATTACTGGAACATCGCGCCAAACATGGATGCGACCATCACGCCGCACTATATGGACAAGCGTAGCGGCGTCATGTGGGAAAACGAATTCCGCTATCTGACCGATGCCGGTCAGGGCCTGTTTGAGCTCGACTATCTGCCTTCAGACAGCGTCTACTCCAGTGAACACCCTAACGATGAGAATAGCCGCCGCTGGCTATTCTACTGGCAGCACGCCGGGGTGATGGATCAGGTATGGCGCTTCAACGTCGACTACACCAAAGTCAGCGATCCGGACTACTTTAACGACTTTGACTCGAAATACGGTTCAAGTACCGACGGCTACGCCACGCAAAAGCTGAGCGTCGGTTATGCGGTGCAAAACTTCGATGCCACCGTATCAACGAAACAGTTCCAGGTCTTCGACCGCAGCAACAGCAACTCCTATTCGGCAGAGCCGCAGCTGGATATCAACGCCTACCAGAACGACGTCGGTCCGTTTGATACCCATCTCTACGCGCAGGCGGTGAAGTTCACCAACACCAACAGCACCATGCCGGAAGCAACGCGTGTTCACCTGGAGCCGACCGTCAATCTGCCGCTGGGTAACCGTTGGGGTAGCCTCAATACCGAAGCGAAGCTGCTGGCCACGCACTACAACCAGAGCAATATCGACAACTACAACAACGACTCGAGCAACGCGAACACGCTGGCCAGCTCGGTCAACCGCACCCTGCCGCAGCTGAAAGTTGACGGTAAGATGGTGTTTGAACGAGATGTGGCGCTGAGTCCGGGCTATACCCAGACGCTGGAACCACGTATGCAGTATCTGTACGTGCCGTACCGCGATCAGAGCAAAATTAACAACTACGACTCCACTTTCCTGCAGTCCGACTACTCTAGCCTGTTCCGCGACCGTACCTACAGCGGCCTTGACCGCATCGCCTCCGCAAACCAGTTAACGACCGGCGTCACATCGCGTATTTATGATGACGCTGCCGTTGAACGTTTTAACGTTTCTGTTGGTCAAATCTACTATTTCACCGAGTCCCGTACCGGTGATGACAACATTAACTGGGAGAAAAACGACAAAACGGGCTCGCTGGTTTGGGCAGGTGATACCTACTGGCGCATCAGCGACCAGTGGGGCTTACGCAGCGGCGTTCAGTACGATACGCGTCTGAACAACATCTCCACCAGCAGTACAGCCATTGAATGGCGTCGGGACGAAGAGCGTTTGGTGCAGTTGACTTACCGTTATGCCAGCCCGGAATATATTCAGGCAACGCTGCCGACGAGTTACTCCACCAACGATCAGTATCGTGAAGGCATTTCGCAGGTAGGCGCCACGGCAAGCTGGCCAATCGTCGATCGCTGGTCCGTTGTCGGTGCTTACTACTATGACACCAACACCGGTAGCGCCGCCGACCAGATGCTGGGCGTGCAGTACAACTCCTGCTGCTACGCTATCCGCGTAGGCTACGAGCGTAAGCTCAACGGCTGGGACTACGACAGCAACAGCAAGACTGGCGGGCAGGCCAAATATGACAACTCCATCGGCTTCAACATTGAGCTGCGTGGTCTGAGCTCCAACTACGGTCTGGGTACCCAGCAGATGCTGCGTTCCAACATCATGCCGTACCAGAGCTCTCTGTAATATCACTGGTTAGACACATCATCCGCATTGCGGTTAATTGAAATGGAAAAAGTATGAAGAACTGGAAAACGCTGCTTCTCGGTATCGCCTTAGTTGCGAATACCAGCTTCGCTGCCCCGCAGGTTGTCGATAAAGTAGCAGCCGTCGTGAACAACGGCGTTGTCCTTGAAAGCGATGTTGATGGTCTGATGCAGTCCGTCAAAATGAACTCCGGCCAGGCGGGTCAGCAGCTGCCGGACGATGCGACCCTTCGCCACCAGATCCTGGAACGTCTGATCATGGATCAGATTATCCTGCAGATGGGGCAGAAAATGGGCGTGAAGATCTCTGACGAGCAGCTCGATCAGGCGATCGCCAACATCGCGAAGCAGAACAACATGACGATGGATCAGATGCGCAGCCGTCTGGCCTACGATGGGATGAACTACAACACCTATCGTAACCAGATCCGCAAAGAGATGCTGATCTCCGAAGTGCGTAACAACGAAGTGCGTCGCCGCATCACCGTGTTGCCGCAGGAAGTGGACGCGCTGGCAAGCCAGATTGGCAACCAGAACGATGCCAGCACCGAGCTGAACCTCAGCCACATCCTGGTTCCATTGCCGGAAAACCCAACCTCCGATCAGGTCAATGAAGCGCAGAGCCAGGCCGAATCTATCGTTGAGCAGGCTCGCAACGGCGCCGACTTCGGTAAGCTTGCGATCACCTACTCTGCCGACCAGCAGGCGCTGAAAGGCGGCCAGATGGGCTGGGGTCGTATTCAGGAACTGCCGGCTATCTTCGCCCAGGCGCTGAGCACGGCGAAAAAAGGCGATGTCGTCGGTCCAATTCGTTCCGGTGTGGGCTTCCACATTCTGAAAATCAACGATATGCGCGGCCAGACGCAGAATATCAATGTCACCGAAACCCACGCTCGCCACATCCTGCTGAAGCCGTCGCCAATTATGACCGACGACCAGGCACGTGCGAAGCTGGAGCAGGTTGCAGCGGATATCCGCAGCGGCAAAACCACCTTTGAGAAAGCGGCTAAAGAGCTGTCTCAGGATCCAGGCTCTGCTAACCAGGGCGGTGATTTAGGTTGGGCAACGCCGGATATCTACGATCCATCATTCCGCGATGCGCTGATGAAGCTGAACAAAGGCCAGATGAGCGGCCCGGTTCACTCTTCCTTCGGCTGGCACCTGATTCAGCTGCTCGATACGCGTAACGTTGACCGTACCGACGCGGCGCAGAAAGATCGTGCTTACCGCATGCTGATGAACCGTAAGTTCTCTGAAGAAGCCGCGACCTGGATGCAGGAACAGCGCGCAAGCGCCTACGTTAAAATTCTGAGCAACTAATGACGCAACACGCTCGTGTCGTTATCACTCCCGGCGAACCCGCCGGGATTGGTCCGGATCTCGCGATCCAACTGGCCCAGCGCGACTGGCCGCTCGAACTGGTCGTTTGCGCTGATGGCCGCCTGCTCACCGAGCGGGCTACGCTTCTCGGCCTTCCCCTCACGCTACTGCCCTACTCCCCCGAAAAACCGGCTGCACCACAGCGCGCTGGCACGCTCACGCTGCTGCCCGTGGCACTGCATGCCGAGGTCATTCCAGGAACGCTGAACGTCGCGAACGGGGGCTACGTCGTTGAGACGCTGGCGCGCGCCTGCGACGGTTGCCTGAGCGGTGAGTTTGCCGCGCTGGTCACCGGGCCGGTGCATAAAGGCATTATTAACGATGCTGGCGTCGCCTTTACCGGGCACACCGAGTTCTTCGAAGAGCGTGCTGGCGCACCGAAAGTGGTGATGATGCTGGCAACCGAGGAGCTGCGCGTGGCGCTGGCGACTACCCACCTGCCGCTGAAAGCGGTGAGCGATGCCATCACGCCGGACCTGCTGCGGGAAGTGATTACCATCCTGCACGATGACCTGCAGAACAAGTTTGGTCTTGCCGAACCGCACGTGCTGGTCTGCGGCCTGAACCCGCACGCGGGCGAAGGCGGACATATGGGTACGGAAGAGATAGACACCATTATTCCGGTGCTGGAAGAGATGCGGGCAAAGGGGATGAATCTAAGCGGGCCGCTGCCTGCCGATACCCTTTTCCAACCAAAGTATCTGGACCATGCCGATGCGGTGCTCGCAATGTACCACGATCAGGGCCTACCCGTGCTAAAATACCAGGGATTTGGTCGCGGCGTGAACATTACGCTCGGTCTACCCTTTATTCGCACCTCCGTTGACCATGGTACCGCCCTTGAACTGGCAGGCCAGGGGAAAGCGGATGTCGGCAGTTTTATTACGGCGCTTAATCTCGCCATCAAAATGATTGTTAACTCTAATGAATAATCGAGTCCATCAGGGCCACTTAGCCCGTAAACGCTTCGGGCAAAACTTTCTCAACGATCAATTCGTGATCGACAGTATTGTTGCGGCCATTAACCCGCAAAAAGGCCAGGCCATGGTTGAAATCGGCCCGGGTCTTGCCGCGCTGACCGAGCCGGTTGGCGAACGTCTTGACGAAATGACCGTTATCGAACTGGACCGCGACTTAGCCGCGCGTCTGCAAACGCACCCGTTCCTGGGGCCGAAGCTGACTATTTATCAGCAGGATGCCATGACCATGAACTTTGGCGAGCTGTCTGAGAAGCTCGGCCAACCGCTGCGCGTGTTCGGTAACCTGCCGTACAACATCTCCACGCCGCTGATGTTCCACCTGTTTAGCTATACTAACGCTATTGCAGACATGCACTTCATGCTGCAAAAAGAGGTGGTTAACCGTCTGGTTGCCGGTCCAAATAGTAAAGCCTATGGTCGTCTGACCGTCATGGCGCAATACTACTGCAACGTGATCCCGGTACTTGAAGTGCCGCCAACCGCGTTCACGCCACCGCCAAAAGTGGATTCCGCCGTCGTACGCCTGGTGCCACATAGCACTAAACCGTACCCGGTAAAAGATGTCCGCGTTCTGAGCCGTATTACGACCGAAGCCTTTAACCAGCGTCGTAAAACTATCCGCAACAGTCTGGGCAATCTGTTCAGCGTTGAGCTGTTGACGGAGCTGGGTGTAGACCCGGCCATGCGCGCGGAAAATATCTCTGTTGCGCAGTACTGCCGGATGGCCAACTATCTGTCAGAGAATGCGCCCTCGAAGGAGAGCTAAACCATGATCGATTCGCCGCGAGTTTGCGTCCAGGTACAGAGCGTCTACATTGAGACGCACTCCCAGCCGGAAGAAGAGCGTTACGTTTTTGCTTATACGGTGACCATTCGCAATCTCGGGCGAAGCGCGGTACAGCTTCTCGGCCGTTACTGGCTGATTACTAACGGCCACGGCCGTGAAACTGAAGTTCAGGGCGAAGGTGTTGTCGGCGTGCAGCCGCACATCGAGCCCGGTGAAGAATATCAATATACCAGCGGCGCCGTGCTGGAAACTCCGCTCGGCACCATGCAGGGTCACTACGATATGGTCGATGTAGACGGCGTGCCGTTCTCCATCGACATTCCCGTTTTCCGTCTCTTTGTTCCCACGCTGATTCATTAAAACATGGCTACATACCTTATTGGCGACGTTCACGGTTGCTTTGACGAGTTAATTGCTCTGCTCGAGCAGGTGGCGTTCACCCCGGACGTCGATACCCTATGGCTGACAGGTGACCTGGTTGCTCGCGGCCCCGGTTCGCTGGAAGTGCTGCGCTACGTAAAATCGCTGGGCGACTGCGTAAAAGTGGTACTCGGTAATCACGATCTGCACTTGCTGGCCGTATTTGCCGGCATCAGCCGCAACAAGCCGAAGGATCGCCTGAACCCGCTGCTGGAAGCGCCGGATGCCGACGAGTTGCTCAACTGGCTGCGTCGTCAGCCGTTGATGCAGGTCGATGAAGAGAAAAAGCTGGTGATGGCGCACGCGGGTATTACACCGCAGTGGGATATGGAAACCGCTAAACAGTGCGCGCGCGACGTTGAAGCGGTGCTCTCAAGCGACTCCTATCCGTTCTTCCTCGATGCCATGTACGGCGATATGCCCAACAACTGGTCGCTGGATCTCTCCGGTCTGGCGCGCCTGCGCTTTATCACCAATGCCTTTACCCGCATGCGCTACTGCTTCCCGAACGGCCAGCTGGATATGTACAGCAAAGAGTCGCCGGAGAACGTGCCTGCGCCGCTGAAGCCGTGGTTTATGCTGCCAGGGCCGATTACCGATGAGTACAGCGTGGCCTTTGGTCACTGGGCATCGCTGGAAGGTAAAGGTACGCCGGAAGGGATTTACGCGCTGGATACCGGCTGCTGCTGGGGCGGAGATTTAACCTGCCTGCGCTGGGAAGATAAACAGTACTTTGTACAACCGTCGAACCGTAAGCTAGCGCCTGGCGAGAGCGAGGCGGTGGCGTCGTAGTTCGGTGCATCCCCATAGAAAAATAAAAACGCCGGGTTCTCACCCGGCGTTTTTTTGCTTTGGTAGCCCGGCCAAGCGAAGCGCCGCCGGGAAAGGCTCGGTCTTAACGACGCTCGAGCACCTCAAAGCAGTAGCTATGAGAGTTCTGCTCATCCGCATCATGGAACTCGCTGAACACCGACTCCCACTGGTCTGGGTCGTAATCCGGGAAATGGGTGTCGCCTTCCACTTCGGCATCAATGTGCGTCAGATACAGCTTCTGCGCTTTCGGCAGGAACTGCTCGTATACGCGGCCACCGCCAATCACCATAATCTCGTCTACGTCGCCGCAGGCAGCGATCGCTTCATCGACCGATTTCACCCACTGTACGCGATCGTCAGTGCCCGGTTGGCTGCTGATGACGATGTTCTTACGGCCCGGCAACGGGCGGCCAATGGACTCCCAGGTCAGGCGGCCCATCACCACCGGTTTGTTTAAGGTATTACGTTTAAACCAGGCCAGATCGGCTGGCAGGTCCCAGGGCATGGCGTTTTCCATACCGATAACGCGATCTACCGCTAGTGCAGCAATCAGACTGATCATTGAGTGTGTCCCAGATACGAAAAAAAATTGTCGCCACTATACGGAAAGCTTAATCTTTCGTCGACTGGCAGCCAGGTAAAGAAGAAGAAAATTTTTCGTTTTGCTGGCAAGTCCACGGTAGGTTAAGTGGACAGCCAGCATTACACCTAATACGGCATCAGAGCGTCGGCTTTACTTCCGGCTCGTCTTCTGGATTACCGCTATGTTTTCCCTCTTCCGTTCCCTGCCAGCCGTGGCGCTGAATCACCGACAGGTGGTTGCGATCTTCGTTGATAATCTCGGTGAGCATGGCGCTGGTACGTTTAAACGCCGCTGCCCGCGAAGTGTCATCGTTTTCCGCCATCTCCACCATCTCTTCCATCAGCTGCGTGTTAAAGCGACGGAACAGGTCGGCACGCTCGCGCGCCTCATAGGCGCCAAGCCCCAGTGACTCCAGCGCCTGACGACCCGACTTCAGCGCCCCCTCAAAGGTTTCACGCTCCGGTGCGTCTACCCCGGCCTGACGCAGCTTGATGTAGTGCTCAACGTCGCGGGCGCGTGCAATAATCGTCAGATTCGGGAAGTGCTCTTTTGCCACCTCGGTTAGCTCAAGGCTCGCCTGCGGATCGTCAATGGCGTTAATCAGCACCTCGGCCTTCGCCGCGCCTGCCGACTCCAGCAGATCGGCTCGCGTTGCATCGCCGTAAAAGACTTTCATATCGAATTTACGCAGCGTATCGACGTGATCCGGGTCGTGATCGAGGACTACCATTTTCACCCCGCTCGATAGCAATAAGCGGCCGGTAATCTGCCCGAAACGCCCGAAGCCAGCGATAATCACCCGTGGCTGTTCCTCATCGATTTCATCCGCTTCGCGCGCATCGCCCGCGCTGTTGCGTTTTTCCAGACGGGTTAGCAGCACCAGCAGAATTGGCGTCGCCGCCATTGACAGGGCCACCGCCAGCGTCAGCGCCTTCGCCCATTCTGGATCCAGCACGTTGGCCATCTGTGCGGCACCAAACACCACGAAGGCAAACTCACTCCCCTGCCCCAGCAGCGCCGCGAACCACAGGCGCTGCGAGCGCGGCACCTGAAGCGGTTTGGCAATCAGCCACAGCAGAACGGACTTAATCACCAGGAAGCCGACCAGCAGCGTAATAATGCGCAGCGGGTTATGAATCAGCGTACCAAAGTCGATGGACATCCCGACGCCGATAAAGAACAGCCCCAACAGCAGCCCTTTAAACGGCTCGATATCGCTCTCCAGCGCGTGACGGTACTCGGAGCTCGCCAGCAGCACCCCGGCGAGGAATGCGCCCATCGCCATCGATAGCCCGACCTCTTCCAGCAGTAAGCCAAAGCCAAAGACCAGGAACAGGGCCACGGCGCTGAATACTTCGCGCAGACCGGAGCGCGCCACGAAGCGTAACAGCGGTCGCGTAACATAGCGCCCCAGCATCACCACCAGCGCCAGCGCCCCGGCCACCTTCAGCGCCGAGAACGCAAAGGCGCCGAGCGTGGTGGAACCGCCGCTGCTCGCCAGCAGTGGGATCATCGCTACCAGAGGAATGGCTGCAATATCCTGGAACAGCAGCACCGCAAAGGCGCTACGCCCCACCTGCGTCACCGTCAGGTTGCGTTCATTCATCGCCTGCATGGCAATCGCGGTAGACGACAGCGCCAGCGTCATGCCGATAAGCTCCGCCACCTGCCAGCGCAGGCCAAGGAAGATACAGAAGACGCCAATTAACGCGCCGCACAGCACCATCTGCAAGAGACCACCGCCAAACACCGAGGCGCGGAGTTTCCAGAGACGCTGCGGGTCCAGCTCAAGGCCAATCACGAACAGCATCAGTACCACGCCGATTTCGGCAAAGTGCAGAATAGACTCGGCGTCGGTCACCAGCCGCAGCCCCCAGGGGCCGATAATACAGCCAGCAATCAGGTAGCCGAGCACCGAGCCCAGCCCCAGACGGACGGCGATGGGCACAATCAGCGCCGCCGAACCGAGATAAATCAGCGCCTGTATTAGCGTATGGCTATCCATTGTTGTGCTCCTCCTGCCAGGCCAGTAACCGTTGTTTGTAGTGTCGCGCCTGCGCCTGCAGCGTCTCTTCGTCGCAGATAAACGTGCAGTGGACGGCAAACGGCGGCAACCATTTCATGCCGCAGTACACCGCGGTGGCCTCCAGCGGCTGTCCCAGCACGTCAAAGCCTGGATGTGATCCAATATCAAAGTGGCTTTCGCCGCCGCCGGTGGTGACCGCCCACATCACGCTTTTGCCGTGCAGCGCCGTGCCGCCGTGACCGTAGGCCCAACCGTGCGCCAGCACTTTGTCTAGCCACAGCTTCAGCAGCGGCGGCGTGCTGTACCACTGCATCGGGTGCTGCAGAATGACCAGATCGGCGCGGGAGAGCGCCTCCTGTTCGGCGGCAACGTCGATATTAAAATCGGGATAGAGGTGATAGAGAGAACGGACTTCAACGCCGTCGAGCGTCCTTACCTGCTCAAGCATCCGCTTATTCGCATGCGAGTGATGCGGATAAGGATGCGCATAAATAATAAGAATCATAATTCGCCTGTCTTACTTCATTATTTTATTCCTGAGTTTAGACAGTTAATGATGACACTTACAGGATCAGATCACACAACAGCAGGAATTGGGGGGCGTGAGAACCACGCCCCGGCAGGGTCAGGAAGGTTGGTTGGCTGGTTTATCCGCCACAGGCGGTTCGTCAGATGATGCGGTCAGGTCGCACTGTTTTGGCAGGAAGAAGGTGAGGGTCCCGGCGATAATCAACGAGCCCGCCAGCGCGCACACCGCCACGTTCTGGCCATAGAAGTAGATCATCACCCCGACCAGATACGGCCCGCAGAAGCCGCCCAGGTTACCCAGGCCGTTGATCACACCACGTGCGCTGCCCGCCACTTCCGGCATGGCAATACGCCCCGGAATTGACCAGAACGGGCTGGTCGCCGCTTTCAGGAAGAAGCCACACACCACCAGCGCGATATAGGCCGCCACCACATGGTCGCGCAGCACCACCGAAGCCAGCAGCGCGGCGGCAAAACCGTAGAGCGAGAAGCGAACCCACAAACGCCGCTTCCCGCTGCGGTCGCTGAACAGGGAGATAATGTAGATCCCGGCAAGCGTGGCGATAAATGGCAGGATGGCCAGCACGCCCACGCTCGCCATATTGGCGCCGGTCAGGTTCTTGAGGATCGTCGGCAGCCACAGCGTGTAGCCGTAATCCCCGGTCTGGTAGAAGAAGTTGAGCAGTACCAGCTTCATCAGCCCCGAGTTGCGGAACACTTCCCGCACCGGCGCGTTGCTGACCGGCGCTTCTGAACGTCGAGCCTCTCGCTCGGCGGTCAGCGCGGTTATCAGATACTCACGCTCACGCTCCGGCAGCCAGCGCGCCTCCTCCGGGCGGTCGCTAATCATCAGCCACCATACGGTCAGCACCACCAGCGACAGCAGCCCTTCAATGATAAACAGCCAACGCCAATCGAGCGCCGAGATAATCGCCCCGGAGACCGGCGCGGTGAGCATGCCGCCCAGCGGGGCAAACATCATTACAAAGGCGTTCGCACGGCCAATCTCTTTTTCCGGGAACCAGTTACTGACCATCGTCAACACCACCGGCAGCATGCCGCCCTCGGACACGCCGAGGATAAAACGCAGCGCCAGTAACTGGTATTCGTGAGTCACAAAACCGGTAGCAATCGAGACAATCGCCCACGCCAGCAGCGACCAGGCGATAAAACGCTTACCGCTGCCGTGAACCGCAATGCGCCCGCCCGGTATTTGCAAAAAGAGATAGCCAATAAAGAATATCCCGCTCGCGACCCCCGCCATCTGGCTGGTAATACCCAGGTCGGACTCCATGCCGCCGGGCAGCGCGAAGCTGATATTAACCCGGTCCATAAACGAAATAATGCACGCGATGAGAACAGGCGCAATGATGCGCAGCCAGCGAGTGCCAGGTATTTTCTCATTCATCATTCATACTCTCTCTCGAGGGGAAGCCATGCTCAGCATGGCAAAAAGAACCGAGGATTAATCAATGGCATTCGGTAAAGGCGTCGCGTTGAAAAAGGCGTCGACGTTCTTGAACACCACCTCGCTCATCCGTTGGCGGGTTTCGTGGGTAGCGCTCGCTACGTGCGGCAGCAGCACCACGTTATCCATGGCAATCAGCGCCTCAGGCACATGCGGCTCTTCTTCGTACACATCCAGCCCAGCACCGGCAATGACACCGTTTTGCAGGGCGTGAATCAGGGCTTTCTCATCCACCAGGGTGCCGCGCGCGATGTTAATCAGCCACGCGTGTTTTGGCATCACGTTAAACACGCTGGCATCGATCAGCCCGCGGTTTGCCGCGCCGCCAGAAGCGGCAATCACCAGAAAATCGCTTTCGTGGGCCAGGGTGTGCAGGTCGGCACACCACTGATAGTCAACGTGATTTAGCTTTTTGCGGTCGGTGTAGAGGATCTCCATATCAAATCCGCTGGCGCGACGGGCAATGGCCTGGCCGATGTTACCCATGCCAAAGATACCGAGGCGTTTACCGCTAACCTGAGTCGCCAGCCCCGGCCCCTGCTTCAGCCATTTGCCTTCGCGAACAAATTTATCGCCCTGGCAGAGCTGGCGCGCGCCCGCCAGCAACAGCCCCATCGCCAGGTCGGCAACGTCGTTGGTCAGCACGCCGGAAGTGATGGTGACGGCAATGTCATGAGCGCGGGTATAGTCGAGATCCACCGCGTCAGTACCAACACCAAACACCGCCACCAGCCCGGCGTTAGGCAACTGTTCCAGCACGGCGCGGGTGACGCCGATATCACCACGGGTGACCACCGCCTGCACCTGATGGCCGACGTCGCGTAAGAAAGCCTGCGGGTCAGCCTGTTCATACAGACGATAGACCTGGAAAGCGGTGGAGAGTTTATCCATCAGGCCGTCTACGACCGGGGCAATCAACAGTACCGTGTTTGGGTTTGCAATATTCATCGTGTTACCTGTTTAAGCGTTTATACACTTCATCCTTCAAGCCGCCTCGGCGTTGGCTGCGCTCGCTCACCTCAGTCACTTACTTTAGTAAGCTCCTGGGGATTCACTCGCTTGCCGCCTTGATGCAACTTGAAAGATGTTGTGTAGAGAAATTTGTTACGCCTATCAAACGGGTTTTCGCGATGTCATTTTGCGATCTGCATCACGGCAGATCGTGTTAGAAATCCGTGTTACGGATGACGTGATCGTGGAAGCAAAAGCCCGCAGGAATGCGGGCTGAATGGCAACAATTGAATAACATGGCCGACGTGGCGGGCGAAGGCTAGATGGTTTCGCCCATCGATAAACGATAGTGCAGGTCAACCTTCTCGATAGTAGGTAACCCTTTTATTTTTTTGATTAAAATCTCGGTGGCGACCTTGCCCATTTCAAAGCGCGGGGTCAATACGCTCGCCAGACGCGGGCTAACCACCTGGCCCATCTCCAGCCCGTGGAAGCCCGCAATCGCCATCTCCTGCGGCACCGTGATACCCGAAGCGATGCACTCCTGTAACACCCCGACCGCCAGGTCATCGTTGGTGCAGAGAATAGCGTCCATCTCTTTATACATCTGACGGGCAAGGGTCATCATGCCGGTGCCAATTGACACCGAAGAGACTTTGTTTGGCGCTATGCGCCCGACGGCCAGACCCGCCTCCTCCATTGCCCGGCAGTAGCCCGCATAGCGCTGCTCATCGCGAATATCCGACATCGAGCCAAAATAGATAATCTGCTTTTTTCCGCTCGCCAGCAGCATATTGGTCATATCCAACCCGGCGCGGTAATTATCAAAGCCCACGTTAATGCGATCGGCGTTATCCGATAGCCCCATCACCTCGGCAATAGGGATTTTTGCAGCTTTCAGGTATTTCTCCGCCCGCAGCGTATGGACCGATTCGGTTAATAGCAGCGCCTTGACGTTCAGCGCCAGCACGGTAGCAATCTGTTCCTCTTCACGCTGGCTGTCGTAATCGTAGTTCACCACCAGCGTTTGATAGCCGTGGGCGGTGGTGACCGATTCAATACCTGCCAGCACGTCGGAGAAAATCTGATTATTAAAGGAGGGGACGAGCACGCCAATGCGCGGCGCAACGTTGCTACTTATGGCGGGATTGTCGGCATCCGGCTGGTAGCCCACCTCTTCAATCACGCTGGCAATACGTTCAGCGGTTTCCGGCTTCACCTTCTCGGGGGTGCGTAAATAGCGGCTGACGGTCATTTTGGTTACCCCCGCCAGCGCGGCGATATCCTCTAACGTGATGCGTTGTACTTTCATTAGCCCTGCCCGTCATTGCCGAAATCCCGTGGCCTATTATGCCAGCAGGTTACAAAAAAGAGAAAGCGATAACCCATCGTCAAAGCCCCGTATGGCGCGGTTTTCGCCCAGTTTTCCTCTTCAGGATCACACATGCTGTAACCCCTTTTTGTAACATAGTTGAGAGTGATCTTCATCACAGTTTCACCGAGGCAAAAACCGTGAGATAGAGAGCATCTTCTTGGCGCATCGGCTCGCAATACAGGACACTGTGATGAACAACTTATTCAGCCTGCAAGGCAAACGCATTTTAATTACCGGTTCCGGACAAGGTATCGGCTACGTGATGGCTCAGGGACTGGCCCAGTACGGCGCGGAAATCATCATCAACGATATCTCCGCAGAACGCGCCGAGCAGGCTGCGATGAAACTCCGCGACGAGGGTGCCACCGCCCATACTGCGGTCTTTAACGTCACCGACCCGGAGTCGGTGGAAAACGCTATTGCCGATATTGAAACTCGCATCGGCGCTATCGACGTACTGTTTAATAACGCCGGCATCCAGCGCCGCCACCCGTTCACCGAGTTTCCGGTGAAAGAATGGAACGACGTGATTGCCGTGAACCAGACCGCCGTTTTCCTGGTTTCCCAGGCCGTGGCCAAACGCATGATGACGCGCGGCGCGGGGAAAATCGTCAATATCTGCTCGATGCAGAGCGAACTGGGCCGCGACACCATCACCCCGTACGCCGCCGCCAAAGGCGCGGTCAAAATGCTGACTCGCGGAATGTGCGTGGAACTGGCACGCCATAACATTCAGGTTAACGGTATCGCTCCTGGCTACTTTAAAACCGCCATGACCCAGGCGTTGGTTGACGATAAAGCCTTCACCGACTGGCTGTGCAAACGTACGCCAGCCGCCCGCTGGGGCGACCCGCAGGAGCTGGTTGGTGCGGCGGTATTCCTGTCGTCAAAAGCCTCTGATTTTGTAAATGGGCATCTGCTGTTTGTTGACGGCGGCATGCTGGTTGCCGTCTGAGTCGGGAGCAAAACCATGGCAGGACAGTGCATTATTTTAATGGGCGTCTCCGGCACCGGAAAAACCACCGTCGGGCAGGCGCTTTCCCAGGCGCTGGGGGCGAAGTTTATCGACGGCGATGACCTTCACCCACGGGCCAATATCGTCAAAATGGCCGCCAGCCAGCCGCTGGAGGATAGCGACCGCCAGCCGTGGCTGGAACGTATTGGCGATGTGATCTTTAGCCTCGGGCAGAAAAACGAGTCCGGCGTGCTGGTCTGCTCGGCGCTGAAAAAGCGCTACCGCGACCAGCTGCGCGCGGGTAATCCGCATCTGCGCTTCCTGTGGCTGACCGGTGACTACGACTGCATCTTGCAACGTATGCAGGCGCGCAAAGGCCACTTTATGCCGGAAGCGTTGCTGCGAAGCCAGTTTGCCGCGCTGGAAGCCCCAGACGACCGCGAGCCGGACATTCTGCCGGTCGATATTTCCGGCGATGTACCGGGCATTGTTGCCCGCTCGCTCACCCTTTTAGCCCATCAACCCGCATCGGGAGTTCCGGCATGATTATCGACACGCTGTACAACGCGGAGAAAACCGCCTTTTATCCGCAGGCTATCCGCAAGGCGCTGCGCGCCGTGATCCAACAGGAGCCACACACCCTGCCGCCGGGTAAATATACCGTCGATGGCGATAACCTGTTCTTCAACGTGGTAGAAGGAGAAAGCAAGCCGCTGGCCGAGCAGCGCCCGGAGTATCATCGTCAATATATTGATATTCACATCGTACTGAAGGGTGAAGAGATTATTGGGGCGGGTAATAAGGGACTGGAGATTGTCGAGGACGGCGCGTTTAACGACGCGCATGATATCGGCTTCTGCACGCAAATCAGCAGCGAAACGCTGATTCACCTGCACCCGGAAGAGATTGCCATCATCTTCCCCGGCGAGCTTCACCGCCCGATGAGCAGCCTTGGCGCGGGCGCACCGCTGCGTAAAATCATCGTCAAAATCAATAGCGCATTGATTTAAACGTTATGCGCTGGCCCCGCACTGCATTCGCGGGGCCACGAATAACGTTTAGTTATCGAGCTCACCCATCGACCTAACCTGATCGCGGTTAATCTGTTCGGTTTTGCCGGTTTCAGCATTTTTGTACGACACCAGGCCGGTATCTTCATCGACCTGCGGTTTCCCGTCGGTGACGATAGTCTTCCCGTCGGTGGTTTTTAACGCCTGGTTGGATGAACACCCAGCAACGGTAAAGAGCGCGCCGGCGGTCAGAATCGCTACGGTAAGTCGCTTATATTGCATCATGTTTCCCTCCTGCTTCTCAGCTAAAATCGTTATCACTCTAACCATTTTAGGTTAGCGGGCTGAAAGCGAGAGGGAAACCAGAACACTCCGAAGCGACATTTTAGCCGTGTTGCTGTGTAAAGCTCACCGCTGCGCCGATAAGATTGGCGTCGTTGCGGTACTGGCAGAGCAGCAGTTTCGGCATAAATTCCGCGAGATCTTTTTCCGCGACCAGATCGGTTAAGCGGGAGGCGATCCCGGCAAAAATAGCATCGCTGGCAGAGATCCCACCGCCGATCACCAGACAATCCGGATCGTAGCAGACCTGCAAATTGAGCAAGCCGACAGCCATCCAGTGGTAGAACTGCGCCACTTCCTGCTTCGCGACCTCATCGCCCTGCTCGGCCAGACGAAACACCTCGGCCCCGGAAATCGAATCCAGCTCAAGCGACATCCGCTGCGCGTAGCGCCGCGCCATCGCCACGGCGGTGCCCAGTTCGCTGAACGTCTGCCCGCCCTCCAGCGTCATCAGGCCAAACTCACCTGCATAACCGTGACTACCGCGACGCAGCACTTTATCTTCCAGGATAGCCCCGCCCACGCCTGAGCCGACGATCACAAACAGCACATGGTGGTCGTCGCGCCCTGCCCCGAGCGCGGCTTCGGCAATGCCCGCCGCGTTGGCGTCGTTCTCAATACTGACCGGCAGGCCAAACAGCGCCGTCAGCGCCTCAACAATCGGGAAGTGGTGGATATAAGGAATGGCGCTGAGGCCGCCAATCACGCCGCGCGCGGGGTCTACGCTGCCGGGAGCGCTGATGGCTACGCCCTGAATGTCATAGCGCTGCTGGTACTGACGGCAGATTTCCAGCAGCTGGGCCTGCATTTTCTCCCAGCTATCAGGCGTTTTTACTGCGGCCGTATCCGTTAAAGCGTCCTGATGCCAGACGCCGTATTTAATAGAACTCCCACCCCAATCAAATAACAAAATAGCCATATATATTCCGTAGTTATGAGTATTAACAGAAAGCAAGAGGGCTATTATGCCGGGAGGATAAGGACTTAAACTTGTGCGTTCTCTCAACATGAGAAATACCATCGTAACCCGTCCAGGCGAATCGGGTTAGCGTCGAGACGCTCCCGGCAGCGCTTCGCCTGGACGGGTTACAAAAACAAAAACGCCGGGCAGTTGCCCGGCGTTTTATTTTATCGCTCGCACTTATTTTTTAATCTGTGCGTGCATTTCCTGGACGGAAGTCACTTTGTCTTTGGCATCCGCATTCAGCGCCATCGCCGTCGCGAAACCGCCGTTCAGGGTGGTGTCGTAATGTACCTTGTACTGCAGCGCGCTGCGGCGAATCAGCTTGGAGTCTTCAATCGCCTGGCGACCTGCGGTGGTGTTGATGATGTAGGTGTATTCGCCATTCTTGATACGGTCCTGAATGTGCGGACGACCTTCGTGCACCTTGTTCACCAGACGCGGGTTGATACCGGCTTCGCCCAGCACAATCGCGGTACCGTGGGTCGCATCCAGCTCGAAGCCCTGTTTCAGCAGCTTAGCGGCCAGGTCAACCACGCGCTCTTTGTCGCCTTCGCGAACGGAGAGCAGCGCACGGCCCTGTTTCTTCATGGTGGAGTTGCTGCCCAGCTGTGCCTTAGCGAACGCTTCCGCGAAGGTGCGGCCCACGCCCATCACTTCCCCGGTAGAGCGCATTTCTGGCCCTAACAGTGGGTCAACGCCTGGGAATTTGTTGAACGGCAGCACCACTTCTTTCACCGAGTAGTACGGTGGAATGATCTCTTTGGTCACGCCTTGCTGCTTCAGGGTTTTCCCTGCCATCACGCGCGCCGCCACTTTCGCCAGCGGTACGCCGGTCGCCTTGGAGACGAACGGTACGGTACGCGCCGCACGTGGGTTAACTTCAATCAGGTAGACTTCGTTATCTTTCACCGCAAACTGCACGTTCATCAGGCCGCGTACCTGCAGTTCGAAGGCCAGCTTCTGCACCTGCTCACGCATCACATCCTGAATTTCCTGGCTCAGCGTATAGGCTGGCAGGGAGCACGCGGAGTCACCGGAGTGAACGCCCGCCTGCTCGATGTGCTCCATGATGCCGCCAATCAGCACCATTTCGCCGTCGCAGATAGCGTCGACATCGACTTCAATCGCGTCGTCGAGGAAGCGGTCCAGCAGCACTGGTGCGTCGTTGGATACGCTGACAGCGGTCTGGAAGTAACGTTTAAGGTCAACTTCGTCGTAAACGATTTCCATCGCACGGCCGCCGAGTACGTAGGATGGGCGCACCACCAGCGGGTAGCCAATCTCTTTCGCCTTCTCAACCGCTTGTTCAATCGCGGTCACGGTGGCGTTCGCCGGCTGCTTCAGCTTCAGACGGTCAACCGCATGCTGGAAGCGCTCGCGGTCTTCCGCACGGTCGATGGCATCCGGGCTGGTACCGATAACCGGTACGCCTGCGGCTTCCAGTTCACGCGCCAGCTTCAGCGGGGTCTGGCCGCCGTACTGCACGATAACGCCCTTCGGCTTCTCGATGCGCACGATTTCCAGCACGTCTTCCAGGGTGACCGGCTCGAAGTACAGGCGGTCGGAAGTGTCGTAGTCGGTAGAGACGGTTTCCGGGTTACAGTTGACCATGATGGTCTCGTAACCGTCTTCGCGCAGCGCCAGTGAGGCGTGTACGCAGCAGTAGTCGAATTCGATACCCTGACCGATACGGTTCGGGCCGCCGCCGAGGACCATGATTTTATCGCGGTCAACGGACGGGTTGGATTCGCACTCTTCTTCATAGGTGGAGTACATGTAAGCGGTGTCGGTGGCGAATTCCGCCGCGCAGGTATCCACACGCTTGTAGACCGGGTGCAGGTTATACTGGTCACGCAGCTTGCGGATTTCCGCTTCGCGTACGCCCGCCAGTTTTGCCAGACGCGCATCGGCAAAGCCTTTGCGTTTCAGGTGGAACAGGAAGTCAGCGTCGAGGCCGTTGATGCCCACTTCTGCCACTTTCTCTTCCAGACGCACCAGCTCTTCAATCTGCACCAGGAACCAGCGGTCGATGTTGGTCAGGTTGAACACGCCGTCGACGGAGAGGCCCGCGCGGAAAGCATCGGCGATGTACCAGATACGCTCAGCGCCCGCGTCTTTCAGTTCGCGGCGAATTTTGGTCAGCGCTTCAGGGTCGTCGAGGCTTACTTTCGGGTCGAAGCCGGTCGCGCCGACTTCCAGGCCGCGCAGCGCTTTCTGCAGGGATTCCTGCTGCGTGCGGCCAATCGCCATCACTTCACCGACAGATTTCATCTGCGTGGTCAGACGGTCGTTCGCGCCAACAAACTTCTCGAAGTTGAAGCGTGGAATCTTCGTCACAACGTAGTCGATGGACGGCTCGAAGGAAGCCGGAGTACGGCCGCCGGTGATGTCGTTCATCAGTTCGTCGAGGGTGTAACCTACCGCCAGCTTGGCCGCCACTTTCGCAATCGGGAAGCCGGTTGCTTTGGAAGCCAGCGCCGAGGAGCGGGATACGCGCGGGTTCATTTCGATAACAATCAGGCGACCGTCTTTCGGGTTCACCGAGAACTGGACGTTAGAACCACCGGTTTCGACGCCGATTTCACGCAGTACCGCCATCGAGGCGTTACGCATGATTTGGTATTCTTTGTCGGTCAGGGTCTGCGCTGGCGCCACTGTGATGGAGTCACCGGTGTGGATGCCCATCGCATCGAAGTTTTCGATAGAGCAGACGATGATGCAGTTGTCGTTCTTATCACGCACCACTTCCATCTCGTACTCTTTCCAGCCGATCAGTGATTCATCAATCAGCAGCTCGTTGGTTGGCGAGAGATCCAGGCCGCGTTCGCAGATTTCTTCGAACTCTTCGCGGTTGTAAGCGATACCGCCACCGGTGCCGCCCATGGTGAAGCTTGGGCGGATGATGCATGGGAAGCCGACGTCAGCAGCAACTGCCAGGGCTTCTTCCATGGTGTGCGCGATACCGGAACGCGCGGTGTCGAGGCCGATTTTCTTCATCGCCACGTCGAAACGGCGGCGGTCTTCTGCTTTATCAATCGCGTCGGCGGTAGCGCCAATCATGGTCACGCCGAACTCTTCCAGCACGCCCTGACGCTCCAGCTCCAGCGCGCAGTTCAGCGCGGTCTGGCCGCCCATGGTCGGCAGAACCGCATCTGGACGCTCTTTTTCGATGATTTTGCGCACCACTTCCCAGTGAATCGGCTCGATGTAGGTCGCATCGGCCATTTCCGGGTCGGTCATGATGGTCGCTGGGTTGGAGTTCACCAGAATGACGCGGTAGCCCTCTTCGCGCAGCGCTTTACACGCCTGGGCACCGGAGTAGTCAAACTCACACGCCTGACCGATAACAATCGGGCCCGCGCCCAGAATCAGGATACTTTTTATGTCTGTACGTTTTGGCATGGCTCTTATTACTCCTGATTATTTCGCGGACTGACGGTATTGCTCAATAAGCTCGATAAAGTGGTCGAACAGCGGTGCCGCATCGTGCGGGCCTGGGCTCGCCTCTGGGTGGCCCTGGAAGCTGAACGCCGGTTTATCGGTACGGTGAATCCCCTGCAGGGTACCGTCGAACAGAGATTTGTGGGTCACGCGCAGGTTAGCTGGCATCGACGCTTCATCCACCGCAAAACCGTGGTTCTGCGCGGTGATCATCACCACGTTCTTATCCATGTCTTTCACCGGGTGGTTACCACCGTGGTGACCAAACTTCATCTTGATGGTCTTCGCACCGCTCGCCAGCGCCAGCAGCTGATGGCCGAGGCAGATGCCAAATACCGGCACCTCGGTCTGGAGGAATTTTTCAATCGCGTCGATAGCGTAGTCGCACGGTGCCGGGTCGCCAGGGCCGTTAGACAGGAACACACCGTCTGGATTCATCGCCAGAACTTCTTCGGCGGAGGTTTTCGCTGGCACTACCGTCAGGCGGCAGCCGCGGTCAACCAGCATACGCAGAATATTGCGCTTCGCGCCAAAATCGTAGGCCACCACGTGGAACGGCAGCTCTTCTTCGGATTTCGCTTCCGGCAGGTCACCCGCCAGCGTCCAGCTACCCTGCGTCCAGCTGTAGGCTTCAGCCGTGGTCACTTCTTTTGCCAGGTCCATCCCATTTAAGCCCGGGAACGCTTTGGCTTTTTCTAAGGCCAGCGTAGCATCCAGATTATCGCCTGCGATGATGCAGCCGTTCTGAGCGCCCTTCTCGCGCAGCAGTCGCGTCAGCTTACGGGTATCGATATCGGCAATCGCCACGATGTTATGGCGCTTAAGGTAAGAAGAGAGATCTTCGGTGTTGCGGTAGTTGCTGGCAATCAGCGGCAGGTCGCGAATAACCAGACCCTGAGCGTGAACCTGAGAGGACTCTTCATCGGCGGCGTTGGTGCCGACATTACCAATATGGGGATAAGTAAGGGTGACGATTTGGCGAGAATAGGAAGGATCAGTGAGGATTTCTTGATAACCGGTCATTGAAGTATTGAAAACGACTTCCCCAACCGCCGAACCCGTTGCCCCTATGGCCCGACCGTAAAACTGGGTTCCGTCTTCCAGAACCAATAGCGCTGACTTAATCAAAACACCCTCCAGAGAATATTTACTCGCTTTATTTGCATATTAATTCATAACAATGGCACAAATCAATGCAAATTTGCTTACCGATGAATTTCTGGCAAACGGCGGCATTCTAGTGACAGCCTCGGCAAATGTCTACCTTAAAGGACAATTTTTATTATTATTTTGCGCCACTGATGTGGCAGCAAGGCGATAGCCATCAAAAAGATCAACTAACTCATTGTAGAAAACGCTTGCGGAGCAGGAAGAGTGTTAAATTTCACTGAGGGGAGTAAAAAAGTAGACCAGATGGTCAAAATTTACATTTAACCAACACATTTAAGCCGGATAATTTATGAAAATAATGCTTTCATAAAAAAAATCATAAAAAAAAGACAAAATAAAAGGGCAATAAAATATTGCCCTCTGTAATCAAGTAATTATGACTACAATAACCACATCACGATGGGTAATAAATACTTATAGTTCATTCAAATTCAGCACATCACGCATATCAAAAAGACCATTTTCCTTAGTCTTTAGCCACAATGCCGATCTCACCGCACCGTTAGCAAACGTCATGCGGCTGGAAGCCTTATGCGTGATCTCTACACGCTCGCCAATATCAGCAAACATCGCGGTGTGTTCACCGACAATGTCACCGGCGCGAACGGTGGCAAAACCAATGGTACCCGGCACGCGTTCGCCGGTATAACCTTCACGCGAGTAGACCGCGCAGTCCTTCAGATCTTTATCCAGCGCCCCGGCGATCGCCTCACCCATTGCCAGCGCCGTACCTGACGGTGCATCCACTTTGTGGCGGTGGTGCGCTTCAATAATTTCGATATCGGTATAGTCGCCCATGACCTTTGCCGCTTTCTCCAGCAGCTTGAGCATGACGTTAACACCAACGCTGAAGTTGGCCGCGAAAACGATCGCAATCTCTTCTGAAGCCTCGCGAATGGCCTGTTTACCGGCATCGTCAAAGCCGGTGGTGCCAATGACCATGCCTTTGCCGTGCTGGCGGCAAAACGCCAGATGCGCCAGCGTGCCTTCCGGGCGGGTAAAATCGATGAACACGTCAAAATCATCTTTTACCGTATCCAGGCTGCTCTGAACGGTGACGCCAGACTTGCCTGCGCCCGCCAGTTCACCGGCATCGCTGCCCAGTAAAGAAGAGCCTTCACGCTCCAGCGCTGCCCCTAATTGAACTCCTTCCATCGCCAGGGTTGCCTGGATTAACTGCCGTCCCATGCGGCCGCCAGCGCCAGCAATGGCGACGCGGATTTGTGCATCATGCATAGCTATTCTCTTTTGTTAAAATTGCGTAAATCGTTTTCAGAGTAACCAGCCCGCTGCAGGGTCGCCAGCCGAAAACGCCCATAATTAGAATTTAATGATAAACAGAGAGGAATATCAGTAAAAGACATGATTCATCCCGCAGGATGAATCATTGCCGCAGCAAGGGAAAGAAGTCAAACTCGCTCGGGATGGCGATTAGGGGTGGGAAAACAGCGGGAAAACCGAGCAGTGGCCAGCGAATCCGCGAAGATAATTTCGCGGCGTCGGTTTTACGCCTCGAGCGTGTAGTTGACGATCATCTGCCCTTTTTTCATCTTCACCTGGGTAATCGTCACCGGCCCAATCTCTGAAAGTTGGGCAACGTGCGTTCCTCCGCACGGGTAAGCCGGGAGATGGCCAAAACCCACCTGCCGCAGTCCGTCGGCGAATGTCACCTGTCGGGCGAGATTTTCCGCCTGCCAGGCGCTGATTTTCGTTAACAACGACGGCGCATCCGGCAACGTGGCGTTTTCCCCAGTGGCGAAAGTAATACGCCCCTCATGGGGCCAATGGTGCGCTTTTACCGGATGCCAGCCGTACTCTGTCCCCGCCAGACCAATCAGATGCCCCGCAGAATGCAGCCGAGCGTGCAGCTTGCGCTGCGCCGCATCCACACGCAGATTCACTGCCCCGGAGGATAACGGTTTTGCCATCATATGCAGCACGTCGTCACCGCGCGCAAGCACCGCTTCAACCGGTTCATTGTCAATCCAGCCCACATCCGCAGGCTGCCCGCCGCCCTGCGGGTGAAACAGGGTGCTATCCAGCACCACCGTATAGCGCCCATCCGGCTCAGGTGTACAGCTCAGTACGTTAGCCCGACCTTCAGTATCATCGCAGGTGTAATAAAGACGTTCAGTCATGATTGTTCTCCTCTTAATGAGAAGAGTATATTCACTTTATCTGCGGCGATAATCCTGCGCCCACTCAATGCATCTTTGCCTGGTACGCACAAATGAACCCTAACCTTCTGCCCGACCTTGCCACCTTTGTGTTGATTATTGACCAGGGCAGCTTTACCGCGGCGGCAAAAGCCGCTGGAGCCACGCCTTCCGCCATTAGCCGCAGCGTGTCGCGCCTGGAGCAGGCGCTCGGCAGCAAATTGCTACATCGCACCACCCGCAAGCTGGCGTTGAGCGAAACAGGGAAAATGGTGTACGAACACGCGCAGGAGATGCTGAATGCCGCGCAGATGGCGCTGGATTCCGGCAGTAGCCGCCAGCAGGTGGCCCAAGGCAAGCTGACCGTTAGTGTACCGAAAGCGGTGGGACGTTTTGTGATTCACCCGCTGATGGCCGAATTCCTTGAGCGCTACCCGGACGTCGACGTGTGCCTGCGCCTGGAAGACCGCTATATGGATCTGATTGACGACGGCGTCGACCTGGCGCTGCGCATCAGCCAGTCCCCCTCCCCCGGTCTGTACGGCAAAGCGCTAATGCCGGTCAGCCATGTCATTTGCGCTACCCCGGCGTATTTACGTCAGCACGGCACGCCAGACACACCGCATGCGTTGCGCCACCATAGCTGTATCAGCCTCGGTGAAACGCCCGCCGACGCGCGCTGGAAATTCCGGCTTGGTGAGAAGAGCGAGACAATTCAGACTCACGGACGCTACGCCGCCAACCATACCGGCGTGCGGCTGGACGCGGTGAAAAACCATCTTGGTATCGGCAGCCTGCCGCTGTTTACCGCGCAGGAAGCGCTAGCTAACGGTGAGATTGTGCAGGTACTGCCGGAGTGGGAGTTTATCAGCGACTACAGCGGCGATCTGTGGCTGTTATGGACGCGTAATCAGCATATGCCCGCCAGAATGCGGGCGATGATTGATTATCTGAGCGAGAAGCTGCCGCAGCAAAGCCGCTAATGATAATTACGACGCCAGTGCAAAAACCTCCGCCACCCATTGGCGGAAGCCTTCGACGTCCAGCCCCAGCGCCACCTGCGCGTTAGCCGGCTGGCCGAGCTTCCCTTCAATATCCACGACCGTTGTCCCGGCGGTAAATTGCCCCTGCGTTTCAACGGTGACGTAGCAGCTTTGCAGAGTAAACAGCGCCGGGCGTGCCAGCCAAGCAATCGCGCACAGGTCGTGCATGCGCAGGCCGCTCTGCATACTGCCGCTGCGGTAGTGGCTGAACAATGCATGGAGCATACCGCCGGTTTTATTCAGCGCGGGCAGCGAGGCCAGATATTCTGGCGAGAGCGTCGCCTGGTTAGTCACGTCCAGCCCACACATCACAATCTCCAGGCCGCTGCGGAACACCAGCGCCGCCGCTTCCGGGTCGATAGCGATATTAAACTCGGCGTTCGGCGTAAAGTTACCGCGCCCGGCGGAACCGCCCATAATCACCAGGCGGCGAATATTGAAGCGGCACTCAGGGTACTGCGTCAGCAGCAGTGCGATATTGGTCAGCGGGCCAATGGCGACCAGCGTGACCGGCTCAGATGCCAGCATCAGCGCATCGCGGATCGCCTGAAACGCCGGTTTTGCCAGCGGCTGGCGGTTATGCTCGACAAAATCATAGCCCTCCATGCCGGATTCGCCGTGTACCGACGCCGCGTCGCGCAGCGGGCGAACCAGCGGTGCGGCCGCGCCCTGCGCCAGCGGCACATCCGCCTCCCAGAAATGGAGCAGCTGCAGGCCATTACGGGTGGTTTTCTCGACGGAGACGTTGCCGGCGACGGTGGTCATGAGCTGGAGATCCAGCTCGGGAGCAAACAGCGCTGCGGCAATCGCCGCGGCATCGTCGATACCGGGATCGGTATCCAGGAAGATAGGCAGTCGCATGATTTCTCCATAAAAAATGCCAGACGTTAAGCCTGGCATTTTTTCACATCTGCGGGAGAATTAATTTATTCGACTTCACGAACATCCACACGCAGCTCGCGCGGCACCTCAAAGACGATGTTCTCTTCACGACCTTCAAGGGTAATCGCCTCGCCGCCACCTAACGATTGCAGGCGAGCAATGACGTTCTGCACCAGAATATCCGGCGCGGATGCCCCGGCGGTGACGCCAACGCAGGTTGCCTCTTTCACCCAGGCTTCCTGGATATCAGATGCATCGTCAATCAGATAGGCCGCTTTACCCATCCGCTGCGCCAGCTCGGCCAGACGGTTGGAGTTGGAAGAGTTCTTCGACCCAACGACTAGCACCACGTCCGCCTGCTGGGCGAGCGATCGCACGGCTTCCTGACGGTTGGTGGTGGCGTAGCAGATATCATCTTTACGCGGGCCGACGATTTTTGGGAAACGGCTGCGCAACGCGTCAATAACATCAGAAGTGTCGTCCACCGAGAGCGTAGTCTGGGTCATAAACGACAGCTTGCTTTCGTCTTTCACCGCCAGCTTCAGTACGTCTTCCGGCGACTCGACGAGGTACATCCCCCCTTTCGGGTTGCTGTACTGGCCCATTGTGCCTTCAACTTCCGGGTGACCGGCGTGGCCGATAAGAATCGACTCTTCGCCGCGACGGCTGGCGCGCGCCACTTCCATATGCACTTTGGTAACCAGCGGGCAGGTCGCGTCAAAGACCGTCAGGTCTCGGCTTTTCGCTTCGTTACGCACGGCCTGAGAAACGCCGTGGGCGGAGAAGATCAGGATAGCGCCGTCCGGCACTTCGCTAATCTGCTCGATAAAGATAGCGCCACGTGCGCGCAGGCTGTCCACCACGTAGCGGTTATGCACCACTTCATGACGAACGTAGATTGGCGCGCCATAGATGGCGAGCGCATTTTCAACAATGCTGATAGCGCGGTCAACGCCTGCACAAAAGCCGCGTGGGTTGGCCAACAGGATCTGCATGTTACGCCTCCAGTACCGGATCGACTTCCAGTACTTCAATATCAAAATGAACGGTATGGCCCGCCAGCGGGTGGTTGAAATCAACCGTGATGGAGTCACCGTTAATCTCGCGGATCACGCCTGGCATCTCGCTGCCGTCCATTGCGGTGAACAGCATGATAGCGCCGATTTCCGGTTCACCCGCATCCATAAATTCGCGGCGGGAGAAATACTGGATAAGATCGGGCGTGGAAATCCCAAACGCCGCGTCAGGCTCCAGAGAGAATGCTTTTTTGTCCCCGGCCTTCAGGCCGAGAAGATGCTGCTCCAGCCCTTCAGACAGGGAGGCATCGCCCAGACGAAACAGCGCCGGTTTGCCGTTGTTACGGGTCGACTCTGCGGTAGAGCCATCGTCCAGTTTCAGCGTGAAGTGCACCAGCACCGCACTATTGCTTTGAATCGAGTTAGACATGCAGGGACAGCCTTTTATCTTACGACATTGGAATGACGATTATTGTTATTAGATAGCGTAGCCTGCAGTTCCCCGGCCTCGCTACGCTCGGCCGGGCTACAGACTGCGCTTATTTGATTACGCCTGCTTTTTCGGCAGGAAACCTTCCAGCACGATCAGCGCAGCACCGATACAGATTGCCGTATCAGCCAGGTTGAAGGTAGCAAAATGCCAGTCACCGACGTAGAAATCGATCATGTCGACAACGAAGCCATGCCACAGACGGTCGAACAGGTTACCCAACGCGCCGCCAATAATCAGCGCGTAGGCAATGTTGTTCAGCTTTTGCGAGGCCTTAGCGCGATACATCAGCACCGTCAGCGCCACACAGATACCGATAGCGATACCCGCAAAGAACCAGCGCTGCCAGCCGCCGCTGTCGGCCAGGAAGCTAAACGCCGCGCCATAGTTACGCGCATAATGCAGATTAAGCGACGGGAACAGCGAAACCGTCTCCCCCAGAGCAAAGTTCTGGAGGATCAGGTATTTGCTGCCCAGATCGATAATCAGCACGACGACAACCAGCCACAGCCAGCGTAGCCCTGTTGAACAAATCGATTTACTCATCAGGCAAACTTACGTTTTTCGCCGTCACCGGCCACGTTGCTCACACAGCGTCCGCAGATTTCTGCGTGTTCCGCCACCTTACCGACGTCCTGAGTGTAGTGCCAGCAACGCGGGCACTTCTCGCCTTCGGCTTTATTCAGCGCCACTTTCAGCCCTTTCAGCAGTTCGCTCTGCTGGGCATCAGCGGTTGCCGCTTCATAATCCGCAACGGTTGCCCCGGAGGTCAACAGGACAAATCGTAATTCGTCGCCCAGTGCGTTCAGCTTAGCCGCCAGTTCCGGCTGGGCGTACAGGGTCACTGCCGCTTCCAGAGAACCACCGACTTTCTTGTCAGCACGCGCCTGCTCGATGACCTTGTTCACTTCGCCACGAACCTGCAGCAGCTCTTCCCAGAACGCATCGTTCATCGCTTCGCTGTCGGCCAGGCCAAACAGACCTTCGTACCATTCGCCGGTGAAGACGTACTTCTCACGGTTACCCGGCAGGTAGCCCCAGATTTCGTCGGCGGTGAAGGACATGATAGGCGCCATCCAGCGAACCAGCGCTTCTGCGATATGGTACAGCGCAGTCTGGCAGCTACGACGCGCCACGCTGTCCGCTTTCGCGGTGTACTGGCGGTCTTTGATGATGTCGAGGTAGAACGAGCCCATTTCTACGGAGCAGAAGCGCATCAGACGCTGTACCACTTCGTGGAAGTCATAGGATTCGTAGGCTTTCATGATGTCAGCCTGCGCTTCTTGCGCACAGCCTACGGCCCAACGATCCAGCACCACCATCTCTTCCGGTTTCACCATGTCTTTTACCGGATCGAAACCGTTCAGGTTCGCCAGCAGGAAGCGCGCGGTGTTACGGATACGACGATAGCTGTCGGCAGCACGTTTCAGGATCTCATCCGATACCGCCATTTCGCCGGTGTAGTCGGTAGATGCTACCCACAGACGCAGGATATCCGCGCCCAGTTTGTTCATCACGTCCTGCGGAGAAACGGTGTTACCGATAGATTTAGACATCTTACGGCCCTGACCATCCACGGTGAAGCCGTGGGTCAGTACCTGGCGATACGGCGCTTTGCCTTTCATGGCGACGCTAATCATCAGGGAGGACATGAACCAGCCGCGGTGCTGGTCAGAACCTTCCAGATACATGTCAGCCGCGTGGCCGCCGAATTCAGGGCGCGCATCGACGACGGAGTAGCTGGTTGAACCGGAGTCGAACCATACGTCCAGGGTATCTGGCACTTTGACGTAGTTGTCTGCGTCATCACCGAGGATTTCACGCGGGTCGAGATCCCACCACGCCTGAATACCGTCTTTCTCTACGTATTTGGCAACCGCCTCCATCAGTTCAGTGGTGCGCGGGTGCAGCTCTTCGGTGTCTTTATGCACGAACAGCGCCATTGGCACGCCCCAGGTACGCTGACGGGAGATACACCAGTCAGGACGGTTCGCCACCATAGATTCGATACGTGCTTTACCCCAGGCCGGGATCCAGCCACTCAGATCTTCTTTCGCCAGGCCTTCCTGCTCAATGCGGTCGATCTCTTTCAGAGACTGAATACGCAGGCCTTTTTTATCCATGCTGACGAACCACTGCGGGGTCGCACGGAAGATGATCGGTGACTTGTGACGCCAGCAGCATGGGTAGCTGTGCTGCATTTTTTCTACGTGCAGCAGTGCGCCTTTTTCCGTCAGCAGCGCCACGATTTTGTCGTTGGCTTTGAAGACGTTCACGCCGTCCAGTTCTGGGTAAGTGCCCGCCAGGTAAGCGCCATCAGGGCCAACCGGGTTAGCGATTTCCAGACCGTACTTCTGGCTGATCACATAGTCGTCAGGGCCGTGGCCACCGGCGGTATGCACCGCACCGGTACCAGCATCCAGCGTCACGTGGTCGCCCAGAATAGCCGGAACGTCGAAGCCCATGAACGGGTGCTTGAAACGCATCAGTTCCAGCTCGGCGCCTTTGACGGTGCCCAGAATGGTGTAGTCGCTCACGCCGATGCGCTTCATCACGCTCTCAACGAGGTCGCTTGCCAGAATCAGCGCCTGGCCGTCAATTTGCACCAGCGCATAGTCGAAATCAGGCGCCAGAGAGATAGCGCGGTTCGCTGGCAGGGTCCACGGGGTGGTGGTCCAGATAACCAGGGAGACTGGGCCAGTCACGTTCGCGGCACCAAATTTCGCTTTTACCGCATCCGGGTCAGCGGCGTGGAACGCCACGTCGATGGACGGAGAGGTCTTGTCGTAATACTCAACTTCCGCTTCCGCCAGCGCAGAACGACAGTCAACGCACCAGTGCACCGGCTTCGCGCCTTTGTGCAGGTGGCCGTTAGCAACGATTTTGCCCAGCGCACGAATGATGTTGGCTTCGGTTTTGAAGTCCATGGTCAGGTATGGCTTCTGCCAGTCGCCCAGCACGCCCAGACGGATGAAATCGGTACGCTGACCGTCAACCTGGGTTGCGGCATATTCGCGGCACTTGGCGCGGAACTCGGCGGCGGTAAATTTCTCACCCGGCTTGCCAAATTCTTGCTCAACTTTCAGCTCGATAGGCAGGCCGTGGCAGTCCCAGCCAGGCACGTACGGAGAGTCATAACCGGAAAGCCCTTTGGACTTCACGATAATGTCTTTCAGAATCTTGTTAACCGAGTGACCAATATGAATGTTGCCGTTCGCATATGGAGGGCCATCATGCAGAATGAACGTTTTTTTGCCTTTTTTGGCTGCACGAATGATGCCGTACAGGTCATCATCAGTCCAACGCGCCAGCATTCCCGGTTCGCGCTTGGCGAGATCGCCGCGCATCGGGAACCCTGTTTCCGGCAAATTCAGGGTTGATTTATAGTCACTCATCAGATTCTCGGTTCCGTATATTTACGTAGGCATTTAAGCCGGGTTTGAAAGCCCAAAAAACTCGCGGGCCGTTAATTCATCACGCGCAATCTGCGCTTTTAGTTCATCCAGCGACGCAAATCGCTGCTCGTTGCGTATTTTTTTACGCAGCACTACATCTATATGGCGACCGTAAAGGTCCATTACAACGTCGAGCAAATGCACTTCCAGCTGCTGGCGAACGCCAGCAACGGTCGGGCGCGTACCAATATTTGCCACGCCCGGCAGAGGCTTATCACCCAGCCCCGTGACTTCTACCGCATAGACCCCTTTTACCGGGGACACCTGACGACGCAGCGGTAAGTTCGCCGTCGGGAAACCGATGGTGCGGCCCAGTTCATCGCCGTGCACCACGCGCCCGGAGATGATAAATGGGTGGCCCAGAAGGCTTTCGGCCTGTTCGAGGTTATCCTCAG
This sequence comes from Kluyvera sichuanensis, assembly GCF_040930405.1. Classification (NCBI taxonomy): domain Bacteria; kingdom Pseudomonadati; phylum Pseudomonadota; class Gammaproteobacteria; order Enterobacterales; family Enterobacteriaceae; genus Kluyvera; species Kluyvera sichuanensis. Next base: position 4,487,725 of record NZ_CP162271.1, on the reverse strand, counting down.
CCAGCGCCTGACGTACGGCGGTGCTACTGATGCGCACGCCGCCGTGACAGAAGGTTTCGGTACTGGTGATATCGAAACCAAAATCTTCACCAGCCTTCTGTAATAACAAGAAATCGCCCTGACGACCAGCGCCGAAGCGGAAATCATCGCCAACGGCGAGGAACTGCACCCCCAGACGCTTCACCAGCAGTTCGCTGATAAAATCCTGTGCGGTAAGCGCCGCAAAGCGACGGTCAAAGCGCAGGCAGAGGACGTAGTCCACTCCACTCTCGGCCAGATAGCACAGCTTTTCACGCAGGCGCGTCAAGCGAGCCGGGGCCTTGTCAGCCGCGAAAAGCTCCAGCGGCTGCGGTTCAAAAATCATCACCACCACAGGCAAACCGCGCGCCCTGCCCTCGGCACGTAAGCCTTGCAGTAACGCCTGATGCCCGCGATGCACACCGTCGAAATTACCAATGGTCAGCACGCACCCATGCGGGGCCTGACTGAGATTATGTATGCCGCGTATCAGCTTCATGTCTGGCTCAAAAGAGTGAAAATCGTCAGAGTATACCTTGTACAACCCGTCACGTTAACCCGCGATTACGCCTCACGGCGGAAAGAAGGAATGTTTTCATCAGCATCCGCTGGAAAGGTAAGAAAATATGGCCGGCGCGCATGATTTTTGTGCCGGAAGGACTGTATTCGTTGCCCACAAGCTGGTAGAATCCTGCGCCATCAATACGTAATGCAGCGTTGTCAAATTAACGGCGCTTATTTGCACAAATCCATTGACAAAAGAAGGCTAAACGGGCATATTCCTCGGCCTTTGAATTGTCCATATAGAACACATTTGGGAGTTGGCCTTGGCTAATATCAAATCAGCTAAGAAGCGCGCCGTTCAGTCTGAAAAGGCTCGCAAACACAACGCTAGCCGTCGCTCTATGATGCGTACTTTCATCAAGAAAGTATACGCAGCTATCGAAGCTGGCGACAAAGCTACTGCACTGAAAGCATTTAACGAAATGCAACCAATCGTGGACCGTCAGGCTGCTAAAGGTCTGATCCACAAAAACAAAGCTGCACGTCATAAAGCAAACCTGACTGCACAGATCAACAAACTGGCTTAATCGCCTGCTTGTTATCAGCTTTGAAAAAGACCCGCTTAATGCGGGTTTTTTTATGCCTGTAATTTGGGTGTTTCCCCGGCGGCGCTTCGCTTGGCCGGGCTACAAACGCTTGCAGCACCGGCCCTGAAGCACAACGGATTATTTAAATGGTTCGGCAAACAGCGCCGAATAATCGCGATGGCAAATACGCTGCACCGCCGGGTGCTGAATCATCCGTTCGGCGAATATCGCGTGATACTCTTCCATCACGTTGTCCATCCGGCCAATCTCAACGATATTGTCATCGGCATAGAAGTCATGCGCGTATAGCGTTGGTGCGACAAATATCGCGTTATGCGCCGCGCCAAACGCCTTCATCAGCGCCGCATCGTCAAACTCGCCCAGAATCTCAACCTTCAGCCCCTGCACGTTAAACCAGTTCAGCAGCTTACGGCCCAGCATCGAGCGACGACCCGGGATCAGCAACCGACGCTCCTCCAGGCAGGCCGGGAACGGTTTTTCCGGCGGCGGATTCATACACCAGAAGCTGACGCTGCATTCACCGATTTTCACCGAAAACAGCCCTTCCTGCTGCGTCGAGTCGATCGGGCAGTCGGAGATAATCATATCGAGCTTATGCTGGCTCAACTGCTCCAGTAGCATCTCATGCGTCGATTCAAAGCAGCGTAGGTGGATCTGCTCATCTTCCACCACCGCGGCATCCAGCACGCCGCTGACCAGTCGTTTGGATAGCGCATCCGCCACGCCGACGTCGAACAGCAGGTTCGACTCTTTGCGGTAGTTAACGATATCCAGCATCTCCTGGCTTAGGGTGAACATTTTGTCCGCGTAGCGGAAGACCAACTCACCCAGCTCGCTCGGCTCGATCCCGCGCCCTTTACGTTTAAACAGCTTGCCCTGCAACCGTTCTTCCAGTGCCTTGATCTGCCCGGTGATGGTTTGCGGCGTCAGGAACAGCGCCTCCGCCGCCCCCACCACCGAGCCTTCCTTGTAGACATGCCAGAAGTAGTAAAGGTGGTTGTAATTAATGTGCGACATGCCCTGTGCTCCCCTCTCCTTTGATTCTCATCTTGCGCTTAAGCCATCTGCGGCTTCAAATGCGCACGTAATAAACTGTATCCAACGACCGCCGATATCACCGAGCCAATCAGAATGCCAAGCTTCGCCCAGTTAATCAGCGACGGGTCGACGCTGCCAAAGGCCAGGCTGGCGATAAAGATAGACATGGTGAAGCCAATCCCGCACAGCAGGCCAACGGCCATAATCTGTGAAAAGTCGGCCCCTTCTGGCAGCTTCGCCAGCTTGAGCTTCAGCGCCAGCCAGCAAAACAGACTAATGCCCAACGGCTTACCGATAAACAGACCCGCAATAATGCCCAGCGGCAGCAGCGAGGTCAGCCCAGCGAGCGTGACGCCCTGCAGGGAGACACCGGCGTTGGCAAAGGCAAACAGCGGCAGGATCATAAAGGCCACCCACGGGTGCAGCACATGCTCAAGCTGCTTCGCCGGCGACTTACCGTTCTGCTCGCGCAGCGGGATAAAGAAACCAACAATCACTCCGGCCAGAGTAGCGTGTACGCCGGACTTCAGCACCGCCGTCCACAGGATCACGCCCACCAGAATATAGATGCCGGTACGGCGTACGCCGCTCATATTCAGAATCGCGAGCACCACAATGGCGGCCGCCGCGACAGCCAGCGACAGCAGCGACAAATCGTTAGTGTAAAACAGCGCGATAATGACGATGGCACCCAAATCGTCGATGATGGCTAACGCCATCAGGAAGATCTTGAGTGAGGCTGGTACGCGACTGCCCAGCAGTGCCAGCACGCCAAGCGCAAAGGCGATATCCGTCGCCGCTGGAATTGCCCAGCCACTGCTCGCTACCGGGTCCTGAGCGTTAAACGCCAGGTAAACCAGCGCAGGCACTACCATGCCACCCAGCGCGGCAATGACCGGGAAAATAGCCTGACGACGCGTAGCCAGCGAGCCCTGCATCATCTCGCGTTTGACCTCAAGACCAATCAGCAGGAAAAACACCGCCATCAAGGCGTCGTTAATCCACAGCAGCATGTTCTTGTTAATTTCTAATGCGCCCACGCGCAGCTGCACCGGCGTTTCCAGGAAGGCATGATACAGGCCGCTGGTCGCGCCCATGTTGGCCATCAGCATGGCCAGAACGGCAGCAATAATCAGGATGATGCCACCAGAGGCATCGTTGCTAAAAAAGCGCTGAAGATGCTTCACTTTTACCCTCTCTATAAGCACATATTCATCGATAAAACCATGTTATCGCGTCTAACAGATCGGTAAAATCAGATTATAACTGGATGATAATTCAGTTTAGCCGAACAATAAAAAACCCGAAGCGGAAGGCTTCGGGTTTTTGTCTGGTCCGCACTCGCCCGAGGGGCGAAGGGTTAACGGGTCAAATCGTCAAAGAACTTCTTCACGCCGTCGAAAAAGCTTTTCGAACGCGGACTGTTGTTCTCGCCGGTTGGGCCGCCGAAGCTTTCCTGCAGGTCTTTCAACAGCTGTTTCTGCTTCTCGTTCAGGCCGACCGGGGTTTCCACCACCACGCGACACAGCAGGTCGCCCTGCACGCCGCCGCGGACGGATTTCACGCCCTTGCCGCGCATACGGAACAGTTTGCCAGTTTGCGTTTCGCCTGGAATTTTTAGCTTCACGCGACCGTCGAGCGTCGGGACTTCAATCTCGCCGCCCAGCGCCGCCATAGAGAAGTTAATTGGCACTTCACAGTACAGGTTGTTGCCTTCACGCTCAAAGATAGCGTGCTGCTTCACCTGGACCTGAACGTACAGGTCGCCCGCTGGTGCGCCGTGTTCACCCGCTTCGCCTTCGCCGGTCAGACGAATACGATCGCCGGTATCCACGCCTGCCGGAATTTTAACGGACAGGGTTTTGGTCTTCTCAACGCGACCGTGGCCGTGACATTTGTTGCACGGATCTTTAATCAGCGTACCGCGGCCCTGACAGTGTGGGCAGGTCTGCTGTACAGCGAAGAAGCCCTGACGCATCTGCACCTGGCCGGAGCCATGACAGGTTGGACAGGTCTGCGGCTGCGAGCCCGCTTTAGCGCCGCTGCCGTGGCAGATGTCGCACTCTTCCAGCGTCGGGATGCGGATCTCTTTGGTCACACCACGAACCGCTTCTTCCAGCGTCAGATCCATGTTGTAGCGCAGATCCGCGCCACGGGATGCACGCTGGCGGCCGCGACCACCACCGAAGATATCGCCGAATACGTCACCAAAGATATCGCTGAAGTCCGCGCCGCCGCCGAAACCACCAGCACCGCCGCCGCCCATACCGCCCTGTTCAAAGGCTGCATGTCCGTACTGATCGTAGGCCGCACGCTTCTGCGCGTCGGTCAGGATCTCGTACGCTTCTTTGATCTCTTTAAACTTGGCTTCGGCCTCTTTATCACCCTGGTTGCGGTCCGGGTGGAATTTCATGGCCAGGCGCTTGTACGCCTTTTTGATTTCACGCTCTTCCGCTGTTTTGGAAACGCCCAAAATCTCGTAATAGTCTTGCTTTGCCATTGGTTTTTTTCAGCCCCTTAACATGCGAGCACGGGCGGAGAGGAAACCCTCTTCGCCCGTGCTGATTAATTACCCTGCATCAGGGCGATTATTTTTTGTCTTTCACTTCTTCGAACTCAGCGTCAACAACGTCGTCGTCTTTCGCATTGTTCGCGGAAGCGTCAGCGCCTGCGGCACCCGCCTGCTGCTGTGCGTGCTGCTGCTGAGCGATTTCCATCAGTTTCTGGGAAACCTGCGCCAGCGCCTGCATTTTCGCTTCGATGTCCGCTTTGTCTTCGCCTTTCAGAGACGTTTCCAGTGCGGTCAGCGCAGACTCGATGGCAGTTTTGTCGTCAGCCGGCAGCTGTTCGCCTGCTTCTTCAACCTGCTTACGCGTGCTGTGCAGCAGATGGTCGCCCTGGTTACGGGTCTGAACCAGCTCTTCAAACTTACGGTCAGCTTCGGCGTTAGCTTCGGCTTCACGAACCATTTTCTGAATTTCTTCTTCGTTCAGACCGGAAGAAGCCTTAATGGTGATCTTCTGCTCTTTACCGCTGTTTTTGTCTTTCGCGGAAACGTGCAGGATACCATCAGCATCGATATCGAAGGTCACTTCGATCTGCGGCATGCCGCGTGGTGCTGGGCTGATACCGTCCAGGTTGAACTGACCCAGTGATTTGTTATCGGATGCACGTTTACGCTCACCCTGAATCACGTGGATGGTTACCGCAGACTGGTTGTCTTCAGCGGTAGAGAACACCTGGCTGTGCTTAGTTGGAATGGTGGTGTTTTTGTTGATGAGCGCAGTCATCACACCGCCCATGGTTTCGATACCCAGAGACAGCGGGGTAACGTCCAGCAGCAGCACGTCTTTTACTTCACCGGTCAGAACGCCGCCCTGAACCGCTGCACCGATAGCAACAGCTTCGTCCGGGTTAACGTCTTTACGCGGTTCTTTACCGAAGAACTCAGCAACTTTCTTCTGCACCATTGGCATACGAGTCTGACCACCGACCAGGATAACGTCCTGAATGTCGGATACGGACAGGCCAGCATCCTGCAGCGCAACTTTCAGCGGCTCGATAGAACGGTTAACCAGGTCTTCTACCAGGCTTTCCAGTTTCGCACGGGTCACTTTGATGTTCATGTGTTTAGGACCGGTCGCGTCTGCGGTGATGTACGGCAGGTTCACGTCGGTCTGCTGAGCGGAAGACAGTTCAATCTTCGCTTTCTCAGCGGCTTCTTTCAGGCGCTGCATCGCCAGCGGGTCGTTACGCAGGTCGATGCCCTGATCTTTCTTAAACTCGTCAACGAGGTAGTTGATCAGGCGAGTATCGAAGTCTTCACCACCCAGGTGGGTATCACCGTTGGTCGCCAGAACTTCAAAGGTTTTTTCGCCATCAACTTCGTCGATTTCGATAACGGAAATATCGAAGGTACCACCACCGAGGTCGTATACCGCGATAGTACGGTTGCCGACTTCTTTATCCAGACCGTAAGCCAGCGCAGCTGCGGTTGGTTCGTTGATGATACGTTTGACTTCCAGACCTGCGATACGGCCAGCATCTTTAGTAGCCTGACGCTGAGCATCGTTGAAGTATGCAGGTACGGTGATAACAGCTTCAGTTACCGGCTCACCCAGGTAATCTTCAGCGGTTTTCTTCATTTTCTTCAGCACTTCAGCAGAGATCTGCGGTGGTGCAGTTTTGGTGCCTTTCACATCAAGCCATGCATCGCCATTGTCTGCGGCAACAATTTTGTAAGGCATGATAGAAACGTCACGCTGAACTTCTTCGTCCTGGAAGCGGCGGCCAATCAGGCGTTTAATCGCAAACAGGGTGTTTTGCGGGTTTGTCACTGCCTGACGTTTAGCCGGCTGACCAACCAGAGTTTCACCATCCTGGGTATATGCAATGATAGAAGGCGTGGTGCGGTCGCCTTCGGCGTTCTCCAGAACGCGAGCGGTAGTGCCATCCATAATCGCTACACAAGAGTTGGTAGTACCCAGGTCGATACCAATAATTTTACCCATCTAAACGTCTCCACTAAAAATTCAGTCAACATGTGGTTGTGAATCTGTAATAAGGGCGAAACCTGCTGTTTCAACTACCCTGAATCGTTTTTTTTCAGACTCACTCACTGCGGTTGACTACAAGATGGGGTCGCAACATCATCCATCAAGGGGCAGCCGTAAAATTTTTTCATTCAGTGCGGTTTTATTGCGATAACAGCAAGGCTAATCCGGCAACATTCATTCACATTAAATATATTAAAACACCAATATATTCAGTTAATTACTGACATAAGTTGAAATGATTGAACGCTGAAAGCCATATCGGAGAGAGATAAAATCCGCCCCCTGCATTTGATGTTGTTAAAGGGTCTCTCCGGTAAGGAATAAAATGAAAACAGTATTAAACGTCTCTGCAAGCCTGGCTTTCGGCCTGATGCTTGCCTCCTCCGCCTACGCGAACGATCACAAAACCCTGGGCGTTATTGCTTTACCTCGCAATGAAACCAGCGATCTGACGCTGAAGCTGCCGGTTTGTCGCGTCGTCAAACGTATCCAACTGACCGTCGATCGCGGTGACGCTGAACTTAGCGGCGCCTCCGTCTATTTCAAAGCCGCGCGCAGCAGCAGCCAGAGCCTGAACGTGCCATCGTCGCTGAAAGAGGGCGTAACCACCGATTGGATCAATATCAACAGCGATAACGACAATAAACGCTGCGTCTCAAAAATCACTTTCTCAGGGCATACCGTGAACTCTTCCGATATGGCCTCTTTAAAAATCATCGGCGACGACTAAACGAATCTTTGAGAAGCGATATCCCTAATGAAAGTTTCCTATCTGAACGATGAAGACCTCGTTTTCTTTCAGCACTGTAGCGAAGAACAGCTGGCCAAAATTGCACAACTGCTGACGCATAACGAAAAGGGTAAGCGCCGTCTTTCCAGCACTCTGTTGCATAACGAGCTCTACATGTCGATGGATGGACACCCGGAGCAGCACCGCCGTAACTGGCAGCTGATTGCCGGCGAGTTCCAGCACTTTGGCGGCGACAGCATTGCCAATCAGATTCGCGGTCACGGCAAACTGTATCGCGAAATTCTGCGCGATGTGGCAAAGCGCCTGGGCCTCAAGACCGACAAGGTGATGCCAACGCCAGCCATCGAGAAACTGCTGCTGGAGCATTTTGTTCGTAGTGCCTGGAAGCGCATGACCGATGAACAAAAAGTACGTTTCCGTACTTCCGTTGAGCTGAAAGTGATGGAGTTGGAAACCATGCTGCCGCACTTAATTGATCACCATCGACTGGACCACGGCATTGAACATCTGCTTGGTTTTCAGCTAAGCCATATCCTGCACAAACATGCTGCTGTTAGCATCATTGGCCACGGCATGGTGCGCGGTGCGGGGCTTGGCGGCCCGGTGGGTGCCGCAGTAAACGGGGTGAAGGCCGTTAGCGGTAGTGCCTATCGCGTGACGATTCCGGCAGTGCTGCGCATTGCCTGTTTGCGTCGAATTATTGCAAGATCCGCGCTGCAACACGCCGATTAGCAGCCCTCCTGGAGAGTAAATATTTCATTTTCCCCTCGTTCAGATCATAGACAGCGGGTTTGCCCATGATTATGATGCCGCGCCCCCGAATTTGGGGAGATAACTTTAACATTCAATGATGACTTTGAGGGATTATGGAAAATACTAAGTTGGCTAACCCCGCACCGCTGGGCCTGATGGGCTTCGGTATGACCACCATTCTGCTGAACCTGCATAATGCGGGTTTCTTTGCTTTAGACGGTATTATTCTCGCAATGGGTATTTTTTACGGTGGTATCGCGCAGATTTTCGCGGGCCTGCTTGAATACAAAAAAGGGAATACTTTCGGCCTGACTGCATTCACTTCTTATGGTTCTTTCTGGCTGACGCTGGTCGCTATTCTGCTGATGCCGAAGATGGGTCTGACCGAGGCACCTAATGCACGGTTCCTCGGCGCCTACCTGGGTGTGTGGGGTGTGTTCACGCTGTTCATGTTCTTCGGTACGCTGAAAGCTGCACGTATGCTGCAGTTCGTGTTCCTGAGCCTGACCGTGCTGTTCGCACTGCTGGCGATTGGCAACATCAACGGCAACGAAGCGATTATCCACGTCGCGGGCTGGGTTGGTCTGATCTGTGGCGCGAGCGCTATTTATCTGGCAATGGGTGAAGTGCTGAACGAGCAGTTCGGTTGCACCGTACTGCCAATTGGTGAAAAGCACTAATCCTCGCCTCATGTTGAAAAACGCCGGCCTGTCCGGCGTTTTTTTTGCCTGCAAACTACCGTTCCTGGGATTATTGATTCCTCGCCATCTGCGCGATTCCCCGGCGTCGGCTTACGCCTCGGCCGGGCTACGGTTTTCTGCGGGTATCTCTTTACGCAGCCAGATGCCAAGCCCAAGGCCAATCAACGACAGCGCCAGGACGTACCAGGCTGGCGCCATCGGCGAAACGCCCATCAGCATGGTGACGGCAATTGGCGTCAGGCCACCGAAGATGGCGTAAGAGACGTTGTAAGAGAAGGAAATCCCGGTAAAACGCACTTCCGCCGGGAAGGCGCGCACCATGACGTACGGTACTGCACCCACCACGCCAACGCACAGCCCCACTAACCCGTAGAGCAAGAATAGCTGTTCAGGATGCGTTCCTGCGAGATGGTAAAAGAACCAGCTTGAGCAGGCGAGCAGGACGCTGCCAACCATAAAGGTTTTGCTGGCGCCAACGCGATCGACAATCAACCCTGCCAGCAGGCAACCGACGCAGAGCATCACCGTTGCCACGCTATTGGCCTGTAAGGTCAGCGCGGGGGCAAAGCCGTACTGCTTTTGCAGCCAGACCGGCGACATCAGGATAACCACCACAATGCCCGCAGACAGCAGCCAGGTCAGCAGCATTGAGACCACTACCGCCTGCTTGTGTTTGAGGACAACGGATTTAATCGGTAACTCCTGCGCCAGCGCTTTGCGCTGCTGCATTTCCAGGAAGATAGGCGTTTCCTGCAGCCAGCGGCGCAGATACATCGCCACCAGGCCGAAGATACCGCCCAGCAGGAACGGAATACGCCAGCCGCCGTCATGAATCGCCTGCGCGGAGAGTTGGGTATTAATCAGCGTTGCCACCACCGAGCCCAGCAGGATCCCCACCGTCAGCCCAGCCGTCAGCGTACCGCAGGCAATGCCGATACGGCGCGCGGGCACATGCTCAGCCACAAACACCCAGGCCCCCGGCACTTCCCCGCCGATGGCCGCCCCCTGCAGAATACGCATCAACAGCAACAGCAGCGGCGCAACCAGACCTGCGGTGGCAAAGGTCGGCAGCAGGCCAATCGCCAGCGTCGGCACCGCCATCAGCAGAATGCTAAGGGTGAACATCTTTTTGCGCCCGACCAGATCGCCGAAATGCGCCATGATGATGCCGCCCAGCGGACGGGCAAGGTAGCCCGCGGCAAAGATGCCAAAGGTCTGCACCTGACGCAACCACTCGGGGATATCAGCCGGGAAAAAGAGTTCTCCGACGACAGCGGCGAAGAAGACGAAAATAATGAAGTCATAAAACTCCAGCGCGCCGCCTAATGCCGCCAGCGTCAGAGTTTTATAATCTTGTCGATTCAGAGGTCGGGTGTAATGTGACATAACAAACCATTCGCAAAGTCGAGCTGTTGATATAAGTTTACGATTTGTGTAAAGCAAAAATGACTATACCGTAAACCCTATCGCACTCCAGAGGAATGATAGGTTATGTCAGAAAAGCATCACATTCAGGATAAAGTCTCGCGGCGAGCGCTCTTAGGGCGGAATGCTGCTACCACATCGCTGTTCGTCTCAATATAAGGCCCCTCCAGCAACTGTACACAATACGGTACACTTGCAAAGATACCGTTCACCAGCACCTTACCGTCCGCGTCTTTCACCCCTTCCAGCGTCTCCTGAATGGCTTTCGGCTGGCCCGGCAGGTTGAGGATCAGCGCCTGCTTACGGATAACGCCCACCTGACGGGAAAGAATGGCCGTTGGGACAAAGTGCAGGCTCACCTGACGCATCTGTTCGCCAAAGCCCGGCATCACGCGGTCGGCAATCGCCAGCGTCGCATCCGGAGTCACATCACGCCGGGCTGGGCCGGTGCCGCCGGTGGTCAGCACCAGGTGGCAGCTCATCTCATCCACCAGCTCACACAGCGTTTGCTCAATAATGGTTTGTTCATCAGGAATCAGACGAGTTTCCACCTTAAAAGGGGTTGTCAGTGCCGATGCCAGCCACTCTTCCAATGCCGGGATGCCTTTGTCCTGATAAACGCCGCTGGAAGCGCGATCAGAGATAGAAACTAAGCCAATGCGTAAAGTGTTCATGATTATTCCGTTAAAACCGTAGCGTTAAGCAGAATAATACACGCGAATGGGCGGCAATACTAAGACCCCAAACGGGTTATCCGCCGGGTTTCCCGAGGCGCGCCGCAAAATGAAAACACCAAATAACGATTCGCTATCGTATCGAGAGTGAGGGTGGCAGACTCCGGCCAAATGTTTCCACGGAGGGTTGGATATGCGAAAAAACAGGACACCTACGCCGCACGATCTCGTGTTTAAAACATTTCTTTCCACCATGGAAACCGCACGGGATTTTATTGCCATTCATCTTCCTCCCGCGCTGCTGCGGCTCTGCGATTTGCAAACGCTGAAGCTCGAGTCCGGCAGCTTTATCGAAGAGGATTTACACCCCTACTACAGCGATATGCTCTACTCGCTAAAAACCGCTTGCGGTGACGGCTACATCCATGTACTGATAGAACATCAAAGCTCGCCGGATAAACATATGGCTTTTCGCCTGATGCGCTACGCCATTGCCGCCATGCAGCGCCATCTGGAAGCAGGCCATAAAACGCTACCGCTGGTGATTCCCATTCTGTTTTACCATGGACGAGAAAGCCCCTATCCCTACTCCATGAACTGGTTGGATAACTTTACCGATCCGGTGCTGGCGACGCGTATTTATAGCCAGGATTTTCCGTTGGTCGACATCACGGTTATCCCCGATGATGAAATTATGCGCCACCGTAGCATGGCTGCGCTAACGCTGATTCAGAAGCATATCCGCCAACGCGATCTCACGCGGTTTCTCGACAAACTCGCTGGGTTATTAACTCGAAACCACATCAGCGGACAACAGGTCATTGCGCTGGTAAACTACATGCTTCAGGCGGGAGAAGCACAGGATGCCCGCACATTGCTGTACGAAATGGCGCAGCGCGCACCACAGTATGGAGACGAACTCATGACGTTAGCAGAACAGCTAAAGCAGGAAGGACGCATCGAAGGAATACAACAAGGTATGCAACAAGGTCTACAGCAGGGTATCCAAACCGGGGAACGCGAAACATCGCGTAAAATTGCGCGGGCAATGCTCGAAAAAGGAATCCCGGCGGCCGATATCATCGAAATGACCGGCGTGAGCGCAGAAGAACTTCCCTCCCTCCAGCATTAATAAAAAAATAGCCCGCTCTCTTTAGAGAAGCGGGCTGTTGTCATGCAACCAAGCTGAATTACAGCAGGTCGCCGATCATTTTTTCCAGTTTTTCCTGGTCGATGGCAAACTTACGGATACCTTCCGCCAGTTTATCAACGGCCATTGGATCCTGGTTGTGCTGCCACAGGAACTCGGACTCGGTGATGCGGTCTGGACGCGCTTTCACTTCGCCGGTATAGGTCAGTTTACGTTCCAGAGCGCCTTCGCTTTCTGCCAACTCTTTGAGCAGCGCAGGGGCGATGGTCAGGCGGTCACAGCCAGCCAGTTCCAGGATTTCACCGATGTTACGGAAGCTTGCGCCCATAACGACGGTTTCGTAACCGTGCTGTTTGTAGTACTGGTAGATTTCGCTAACAGAAACCACGCCTGGATCTTCCGCTGGTGCGTACTCTTTCTTATCGGTATTGGCTTTGTACCAATCCAGAATACGGCCCACGAACGGGGAGATCAGGAACACGCCAGCTTCAGCACAAGCACGCGCCTGAGCGAAGGAGAACAGCAGCGTCAGGTTACAGTTGATGCCTTCTTTTTCCAGCTGCTCCGCTGCGCGGATACCCTGCCAGGTAGAAGCCAGTTTGATCAGGATACGATCGTTGCTGATGCCAGCATCGTTGTACATTTTGATCAGACGTTTCGCTTTAGCGATAGACGCATTGGTGTCGTAGGACAGACGCGCATCGACTTCGGTAGAGATACGGCCAGGGACCAGCTTCAGAATTTCCAGGCCGATATTGACGGCCAGTTTGTCAGTAGCATCCACAACCTGCTGAGCACGGTCGCTGCTCTGGCTACGCGCCCACTCAATCGCATCATCAATCAGTTTACGATATTCAGGGATCTGCGCGGCGCCCAGAATCAGGGAAGGGTTGGTTGTCGCATCCTGAGGCTGATACAGCTTCATTGCTGCGATGTCTCCGGTGTCAGCCACTACGGTTGTGTACTGACGCAGAGATGTCAATTTATCCGTCATGATAGTGTTTCTCTTTAAACAGCTGTTAGGGGGATGTAACCGGTCTGCCCCGATAATATCACGCCCCTTCCTCAGCGCAACCGCCGACATCGCCAGACCGCAGAGTATGATAAACTGAAGCATCAAACTTTGAGGGGTGAGATTCTCTGCCCTTATTGTGGTAACGCTTACATTGGCTGAATCGAATCGTGCGAAGGAACGTGACCTTCCCGGAAGCAGCCACCAGTTTCGGCATAGACAAGAGGACGTTTAATGCCTGATTTCCTGTCTTTTATCAGCGAGATACTGTGGGGTTCGGTAATGATTTACCTGCTCCTCGGGTGCGGCATCTGGTTCACCTGGAGAACCGGCTACATCCAGTTTCGCTACATCCGTCAGTTTAGCAAAAGTCTGAAAAGAAGCCTGACACCACGTAAAGGTGGGCTGACCTCATTTCAGGTTCTGTGTATCAGTCTCGCCGCGCGCGTTGGCAGCGGCAATCTGGCTGGTGTCGCGCTGGCTATTACCATCGGTGGCCCTGGCGCCGTGTTCTGGATGTGGGTCGCGGCGATCATCGGCATGGCCAGCAGCTTCGCAGAGTGCTCACTTGCCCAACTCTACAAAGAGCGCGACGCCAAAGGACAGTTTCGCGGCGGCCCGGCGTGGTATATGTCTCGCGGGCTGGGAATGCGCTGGATGGGTGTGCTCTTCTCACTGTTCCTGCTCGTGGCCTACGGGTTAATCTTTAATACCGTGCAGGCCAACTCCACGGCTCATGCGCTGAAATATGCTTTTAATGTTCCCGGCGGCGTGACCGGCGTGGTCATGGCATTCATCGCTCTTCTGGTCATTATGCGTGGGCTGAAAGGGGTCGCACGGCTTAGCCAGTGGCTGGTACCGTGCATGGCGCTACTGTGGGTGATGACGTGTTTACTGATTACCCTGTGGCACATTGTCGAGCTCCCTTCCATCGTCAATCTGATCATCCGCAGCGCCTTTGGCTGGCAGGAAGCGGCGGCCGGAGCGGCGGGCTACACCGTAAGCCAGGCTATCACCAGCGGTTTTCAGCGCAGCATGTTCTCCAACGAAGCCGGTATGGGCTCAACACCGAATGCCGCCGCTGCTGCCGCATCGTTCCCTCCACATCCGGCGGCACAAGGGATTGTGCAGATGATTGGCGTGCTGATTGATACCGTCGTTATCTGTAGCGCCAGTGCGATGGTGGTTCTGCTGGCCGGCCACGGCACAAAAACCACCAGCTATGATGGCATTCAGCTCATCCAGCACGCCATGAGCGTATTGGTCGGGGAATGGGGCGCCAGCTTTGTCGCCATCGTAATGATACTGTTCGCCTTCACCTCCGTTGTGGCGAACTATATCTACGCTGAGAATAACCTGATCTTTTTACGTTGGGATAAGCCGTGGGCAATCTGGCTGCTGCGCATCGCGACGCTGTCGATGGTGGTCCTGGGGAGTCTGTTGAGTCTGCCGGTGGTCTGGCAAATGGCAGATGTGATTATGGCGCTGATGGCCATCACCAACCTGACGGCCATTCTGCTGCTCTCGCCGGTGGTGCGCATTATCGCGCTGGACTATCTGCGCCAGCGTAAGCTCGGCGTAACGCCAGTGTTTGACCCTGATTATTATCCGGAAATCGCCCAGCAACTGGCGCCGGAGAGTTGGGATCAACCGCCGCGCCAATAACAGCAATCGATCACTTTGCGCCGTTTTTTTGTTAAAGTTGCGTGAAATTTTCTGCAAGGACTGGATATGCTGATTCTGATCTCCCCGGCCAAAACGCTCGATTACCAAAGCGAGCTCGCCACCACGCGCTTTACCCAGCCCGCGCTGCTGGAGCACTCCCAGCAGCTGATCCGCGAGGCGCGCAAGCTCTCCGCACCGCAGATAAAAGCGCTGATGGGCATTAGCGACAAGCTGGCCGACCTCAACGCCACCCGCTTCCACGACTGGCACCCGGACTTCACGCCCGATAACGCACGTCAGGCGATTCTGGCGTTTAAAGGCGATGTCTATACCGGGCTGCAGGCGGAGACCTTCAGCGAGGCGGACTTCGATTTCGCCCAGCAGCATCTGCGGATGCTCTCAGGCCTGTACGGCGTGCTGCGCCCGCTGGATCTGATGCAGCCTTATCGTCTGGAAATGGGCATTCGTTTTGAGAACCCGCGCGGGAAAGATCTCTACCAGTTCTGGGGCGATGAGATAACCAAAACGCTAAACGCGGCGCTAGAAGCACAGGGGGACGATGTGGTGATTAACCTGGCCTCGGACGAGTATTTCCGCTCGGTGAAACCGAAGGCGCTTGAAGGCCGCATCATCAAGCCGGTGTTCCTCGACGAGAAGAACGGCAAGTTTAAGGTGATCAGCTTCTACGCCAAAAAGGCGCGCGGCCTGATGAGCCGGTACATCATTGAAAATCGCCTGAGCAAGCCGGAGCAGTTGACCGGGTTTGATAGCGAAGGGTATTTCTTTGATGCGGAAAGCTCGAGCGCTGAAGAACTGGTCTTCAAACGCCACGAACAGTAACTAAGTCGCCCGGCCGAGCAAAGCGACGCCGGGGCTGCTGCGGTATAAAAAACCCGGCGTCGCTTTGATCGGCCGGGCTACAGGTTAATGATGGTCATTTGGCGGCGGGCGATGATCGTTGCCATGGCCGTGATTGTCGCCATGTCCACGATCGTTGTGATCCCAACCGTCATGGCGATCGCCATGATGATCGTCGTGCCCACGGTTATCATAGTGCGGCGGCGGTGGCGTATGAGCATGCCAGCGGTTGTCGCGCCATTCATAGTGATCCTTCCACCAGCTATGGTCACGCCAGTGTCCACCATCCCAATAGTTGCCGTTATTGTCCTGGTCGCCAATTTGCAGCTTCACTGCCGGCAGCAGAGTAATCTCTGCGGCCTGTGTCATAACCGGAGCCGCCAATAGCATTGCCAGTGCTAACATCGCAGGTTTTAACATAGGTAACTCCTCTGTTCATCATTCGCCAATGTGGCCGATGAACAAAGCTTACTGCGGCGAAAACCAGCTTGTTATTGTCCGCAATCCTATATTCTGAGGCCCCGCATTTATTGGGAATTCCTCCTTTTTCCCTGCCGAATCCCTGCATAATTTCTCCCTATTTCCCCCTTCGCTGAGAAAGGGGGAAACGGAGAAATTACGCTTTGCTCATCATCAGCTTACGCAGCTCGGCATAATCAGCCGGCAGGTTGTGTGATAACAGCGGCAGGTCGGCGCGGTCCGCCAGCGCTTTTGGCAACGGCAGCGTTTCGCCCAGAATCTCTTCGACGCTCTCTTTAAACTTCGCCGGGTGCGCGGTGCCGAGGAACAGGCCGTACTCGCCTGGCTGCAGCTGGTCACGCAGCGCACGGTAGGCAATCGCCGCGTGCGGTTCAGAGGTGTAGCCGAGCCCTTGCAGTTCGCGCATGGTCGCTTTGGTGGTCTCATCATCCACCGCCGCGTAGCCCAGCTCGTTCAGACGCCAGATTTTGCGACGGAACAGCTCTTCAACGCGCGGCCAGTTGTTAGGCTGGCTGACGTCCATGGCGTTCGATAACGTGGCCTGAGTCGCCTTTGGTGCCCATTTGCCGTCCTGCAGGAAGCGTGGCACGGTGTCGTTGGCGTTGGTGGCCGCGATAAAGCGTTTCACCGGCAGACCCAGCGATTTCGCCAGCAGACCTGCAGTCAGGTCACCAAAGTTGCCGCTTGGTACGGAAACCACCAGCTGATTGCGCGCTTCCTGCGGCAGCTGCGCCACCGCTTCGAAGTAGTAGCAAATCTGCGCCAGCAGGCGGCTGATGTTGATGGAGTTAGCGGAGTTCAGACCCAGCGCGACCTTCAGCTCTTCGTCATCGAAGGCCTGTTTGACCAGTGCCTGGCAGGCATCAAAGTCACCGTCAATGGCCACGGTTTCAATATTGCCGCCCAGAGTACAGAACAGCTTTTCCTGCAGCGGGCTGATTTTGCCGCGCGGATACAGGATAACCACTTTGACGTTTGGCAGGCCGTAGAAGGCATGCGCCACGGCCGCACCGGTATCGCCCGAAGTCGCGGTAAGAATCGTCACCGGCTTGTCGCCCGCAATAAGGGTCAGCATCTGCGCCATAAAACGGCCGCCGAAGTCTTTGAACGCCAGGGTTGGGCCGTGGAACAGCTCCAGACAGCCGACATCTTCCTGCACCTTGTTAACCGGCGCCGGGAAGGTGAACGCCTTGCCGATACGCGCGGCTAGCTCAGCCTGCGGGATTTCATCACCGATGAACGCAGAGAGGATCTTCGCGCTGCGGGTGACGAAGTCCTGGGTCAACAGGTCATCAATGTCGGTCAGGTTGAATTCCGGCAGGTCGTGCGGGAAGAACAGCCCCTGGTGTTTGCCAAGCCCTTGAGTCACAGCCTGCGCAAAGCTGACCTGCTCATTGTGATCTTTTAAGTTATAGAGTTTCATCGGTTATCCCACTACTCGTGCGCCCGCTGTGTCCAGCCGGCAAATATGAACGAAGCCTTCTTGATTCTGCAGATAATGCTGGCCGAGCCAGTCCGCCACGCGCTGCGCCGTTTCCGTTTTATCGCACAGGGCAAACAGCGTTGGCCCGGAACCGGAGATACCACAGGCGACGGCGCCAATACCGGCTACTGCCTGACGCGCTTCATTAAAGCCCGGCAGCAGTTTGGTACGGTAAGGCTCAGCAATCACGTCTTTCATCAGTTTCGCCGCCAGCTGAGGCTGACGGGAGTAGCAGGCGTGAATAAAGCCTGCCAGGTGGCGGCCGTGAGCGATACAGTCCTGACGGCGATATTGCGCAGGCAGAATGGCCCGCGCTTCCGCCGTCGAGACTTTAATGCCCGGATAAGCCAGCACCCAAAGCCAATCGTCGAAGCACGGTACCTGCTGGCTGATGATATCGTTCTCTTCAATCATCAGTTGCATGCCGCCTAGATAGCACGGTGCGACGTTATCGTAATGCACGCTGCCGGAGATACGCCCTTCCAGCTCGCCCATCAGCGCCAGCATACGGGTTTCATCCAGCGGCTTACCGCAGAATTCGTTCATCGCCACCAGTGCGGCGACCACGGAACAGGCGCTGGAACCCAGGCCAGAACCGATCGGCATATTTTTTTCCAGCGTCATCGCTACTGGAACATTTTTGCCAATTTCCTGGCAATAGCGCTCCCAGCATTGATAGACGATGTTTTCATGCGGGTCGCTCGGCAGCTTGTCCGCAAAGCGCCCCAGATTCTGCAGGCTGAAGCGGTCTGCTGCCTCAACCGATACGTTATCGCCCAGCAGACTGCCGTCAATCGGCGTCACAGCGGCACCCAGTACATCAAACCCGACGCTCATATTGGCACTGGAAGCCGGGGCATAAACCTTAACCATGTTAAACTCCTAACTTCCATGACAGCGTACGCAGAAGGTCAGCAAATACCCCTGCCGCCGTCACATCGTTGCCTGCGCCATAGCCGCGCAGTACCAGCGGAAGCGGTTGATAGTAGCGGCTGTAGAACGCCAGCGCGTTCTCGCCATTTTTGATTTTATACAGTGGGTCGTTGCCATCGACGGCGGCCACTTTCACCCGGCACACGCCGTCTTCTTCGATGTTGCCAACATAACGCAGCACTTTACCTTCATCACGCGCTTTCGCCACGCGAGCGGAAAATTCATCGTCTAGCTGCGGCAGACGCGCCATGAAACTCTCGGTATCGCCCGAGTCATCGAAGCTTTCCGGCAGCACGGACTCGACCACAATATCACTCAACTCAAGGTTACGCCCGGTTTCACGTGCCAGAATCAGCAGCTTACGCGCGACGTCCATCCCGGAAAGGTCATCACGCGGATCCGGCTCGGTATAGCCCATTCCACGTGCCATCGCCGTAGCTTCGGAGAGGCTCATCCCCTCGTCCAGCTTGCCGAAAATAAACGACAGCGAGCCGGAGAGAATCCCGGAGAAGTGCTGCAGTTCATCGCCCGCGTTGAGCAGGTTTTGCAGGTTTTCAATCACCGGCAGCCCCGCGCCGACGTTGGTGTCGTAGAGGAACTTACGGCGCGACAGCCCGGCGGCATGACGCAGTTGATGGTAGTAATCCATCGACGAGGTGTTGGCCTTTTTGTTCGGCGTCACCACGTGGAAGCCTTCACGCAGGAAGTCGGCGTACTGATCGGCCACCGCCTGGCTTGAGGTGCAGTCGACGATCACCGGGTTCAGCAGGTGATACTCCTTCACCAGGCGAATCAGGCGGCCCAGGTTGAACGGCTCTTTGGCTTCCGCCAGCTCGGCTTCCCAGTTTTCAAGATTCAGGCCATGGACGCTGGTCAGCAGCGCGCGGGAGTTCGCCACACCGCACACGCGCAGGTCGATATGCTTTTTCTTCAGCCACGCCTGCTGGCGTTTGATCTGCTCCAGCAGCGCGCCGCCGACGCCACCCACGCCCACCAGGAACACTTCAATTACCTGGTCGGTGTTAAACAGCATCTGGTGGGTCACACGCACGCCGGTCGTCGCGTCGTCGTTGTTCACCACCACGGAGATAGAGCGCTCGGAAGAGCCCTGAGCAATCGCCACGATATTGATATTGGCACGGGCCAGCGCGGCAAAGAACTTCGCCGAGATGCCGCGCAGCGTACGCATACCGTCGCCAACCACGGAGATAATCGCCAGACGCTCCATGATGGCCAGCGGCTCCAGCAGTTCTTCTTTCAGCTCCAGATAGAACTCATCTTCCATCGCCTTCTTCGCCCGCGCGCAGTCGCTTTGCGGCACGCAGAAGCTGATGCTGTATTCAGAGGACGATTGGGTAATCAGTACTACCGAGATACCGGCGCGAGACATGGTCGCAAACACGCGCGCCGCCATGCCAACCATCCCTTTCATGCCGGGGCCAGAGACGTTAAACATCGCCATGTTGTTGAGGTTAGAGATCCCCTTCACTGGCAATGAATCATCATCGCTGCTGGCACCGATAAGCGTACCGGGGGCTTGAGGATTACCGGTGTTTTTAATCAGGCAAGGGATCTGGAACTGGGCGATGGGGGCAATTGTGCGAGGGTGGAGAACTTTAGCGCCGAAGTAGGAGAGCTCCATCGCTTCCTGATACGACATGCTCTTCAGCAGGCGCGCATCCGGTACCTGGCGCGGGTCACAGGTGTAAACACCGTCGACATCGGTCCAGATTTCACAACAGTCGGCGCGTAAACAGGCGGCCAGTACGGCAGCGGAATAGTCGGAGCCATTACGCCCCAGCACCACCAGCTCGCCCTTCTCGTTACCGGCGGTAAAGCCCGCCATCAGCACCATGTGGTCTGATGGGATCTGGCTTGCCACGATGCGGCGGGTAGATTCAGCAATATCGACAGTAGATTCAAGGTAGTGGCCAACGGCCAGCAGTTTTTCAACCGGGTTAATCACGGTCACTTTGTGGCCACGGGCGCTCAGCAGGCCTGCCATGATAGCAATCGACAGCTTCTCGCCGCGGCAGATAAGCCCTGCGTTAACGCTGTCCGGGCACTGACCCAGCAGGCTGATGCCGTGCAGGATGTGCTTAATCTGAGAGAATTCCAGCTCAACGGCGGCTTTCAGGTCGGCGAGCGGAAAACCTGGCTGGGCGTTAGCGAGTCCCTGAAGCAGTTCAGCAAAGATTCGTTCGGCATCGGCGATATTGGTCAGCGCATCCTGGCCACCAATGGTTTTTTCAATCATCGCCACGAGGTGGTTAGTGATTTTTGCCGGGGCAGAGAGCACGGTTGCTACCTGCCCCTGCCTGGCGTTGCTTTCCAGGATATCGGCAACACGCAGAAACCGTTCCGCATTTGCCACTGATGTACCGCCGAACTTCAAGACTCGCATGGTTTTTACCCCTTGATCACTAGTCGAAAAAAAAGCCCGCACTGTTTAGGTGCGGGCTTTTTTTTGTGTTTCCTGTACGCGTCAGCCCGCACCGTTACCTGTGGTAATAGTGGTGGTGGTAATGGTCATAATGCTGCTGATGCGAATCATGGATGTTGTGTGCTCTGTTATTTCTCTGTCTGTATGCCTATATTGGTTAAAGTATCTGCCCATCTAAGTCAATGAATTTTTAACTTCGTCACGTTCCGCAATCAGTTCACATCAGCCCAAACAACCACCGATAAACCACCACAACAGCCATAAGTTAAGCAAAATGTTGGGGTATAACACCATACGTAAACACGATGACAGAATTTTACTCTGGCATATTTTTTTCAATATCATGCAGCAAACGATGCAACATTGCCGTATCGCGATGCGTTAGTAAGCCAATACGTTGTTGCAGCCAGTCAGCCATTTTTACATCTCCGGCGACATCCAGACGCGCCAGCAAAGCAGTGATACGTGCCCTTAACGCAATCAGCTGATTCTCGTCACCTTCCGTTGCCGTCGGGTTCGCGGTTTGTAACAGCGAAGAGAGCTGATAACAATAAACCATCACCGCCTGCCCCAGGTTCAGCGAGGGATAATCAGCGACCATTGGCACGCCGGTCAGCACATCGGCCAGCGCCAATTCATCGTTGGTTAACCCCGAGTCTTCACGGCCAAAGACCAGCGCGGCGTGCCCCATCCACTGCGCTTTTTCCTCCAGCATCGGCAGCAGCTCCTGCGGCGTGGCGTAGTAGTGAAAACGGGCGCGGCTGCGAGCGGTGGTGGCGACGGTGAAATCCACGTCGTGCAGCGCTTCCGCAAGCGTTGGGTAGCAGGTGATGTCATCAATGATATCGGTCGAACCGTGAGCTACCCAGCGGGTCGCTGGCTCGAGGTGCGCAACGCTATCCACGATACGCAAATCGTGGAATCCCATGGTCTTCATTGCTCGGGCGGCAGCGCCGATATTTTCGGCTCTTGCTGGAGAAACCAGCACAATAGATAAGCGCATTTAAAGTTCTCTTAATTTCCTGTCAGCGGCAATAATGTGATGTACTTCAACATATTGCGCAGCGCGAATTTACAAAAATGCAACAAAAATCAATGAAATGATGTTTCATAACATATAAAAGAAGCTAAACTATTCAGGGCGAAATTATCAATTAGTTATGTTAACAGAAGTGATATATCTCTATGTTTATACGAACTATTTCCATTACCATAGAACAATAACAATTGGATTCACCACATTTATCAGTTAACCTGTGCAACTACTTGAGTTGTGGAAAAAATGTGATAGGCGTTATCATTCCAGAGTGATGATTTCACCAAACTGTTAACGTGCTACAATTGAACTTGATATATGTCAACGAAGCGTAGGTTTATTGGCGGTCTGGTGCCTCTTTACCTGTTATGTTGCTGTTAAAATGGTTAGGATGACAACCGTTTTTGACACTGTCGGGTCCAGAGGGAAGAGTACCCACGACCAAGCTAATGATGTTGTTGACGTTGATGGAAAGTGCATCAAGAACGCAATTACGTACTTTAGTCATGTTACGCCGATCATGTTAATTTTCGACATGCATCAGGCAGGTCAGGGACTATTGGTACTTCCTGTTTCGATTTAGTTGGCAATTTAGGTAGCAAACATGCAGACCCCGCACATTCTTATCGTTGAAGACGAGTTGGTAACACGCAACACGTTAAAAAGTATTTTCGAAGCAGAAGGCTACGATGTGTTCGAAGCGACCGATGGCGCGGAAATGCATCAGATCCTGTCTGAAAATGACATCAACCTGGTGATCATGGATATCAACCTGCCAGGTAAAAACGGCCTTCTGCTGGCGCGCGAACTGCGTGAACAGGCGAACGTCGCTCTGATGTTCCTGACCGGCCGCGACAATGAAGTCGACAAGATCCTCGGTCTGGAAATTGGTGCAGATGATTACATCACCAAACCGTTCAACCCACGCGAACTGACTATCCGTGCGCGTAACCTGCTGTCCCGTACCATGAATCTGGGTACCGTCAGCGAAGAACGTCGTAGCGTAGAAAGCTACAAGTTCAACGGTTGGGAACTGGACATCAACAGCCGCTCTCTGGTGAGCCCGAACGGTGAGCAGTACAAGCTGCCGCGTAGCGAATTCCGCGCGATGCTGCACTTCTGCGAAAACCCAGGCAAAATTCAGTCTCGTGCTGAACTGCTGAAGAAAATGACCGGCCGTGAGCTTAAGCCACACGACCGTACGGTTGACGTGACCATTCGTCGCATCCGTAAACATTTCGAGTCTACGCCGGATACTCCGGAAATCATCGCCACTATCCACGGCGAAGGTTACCGCTTCTGCGGCGAGCTGCAGGAATAAGACTACAAAACGGCGCAATCAGCGCCGTTTTTTTATGTCTTTGTTTTACTTCCAGATACGAAGCTCATCGTCCTTCGGTTGAGCTTTCTCGGGCGCGTCAGGTGGAGTGGGTTTAGCAACAGAAAGCGCATACCAATCCAGATGACGCGTCAGGAACATCACCGCACAGAGTGCCAGCAGTAAAATACCCGATCCCATCAGCAGCGAGCTCTCCTCGGAGCGTAACAGCCCCCACATCACGCCATCCAGCGCCAGCAGTGCCAGGGTAAACGGTACCGCGCGCCGCCACCCTTTGAGCACTGCCTGCAAATATACGCCGTTCATCAGCGCCCCAACCAGGCTTGCCGTAATCCAGGCTGGCGTAAAGCCAATATGCTCGGACAGCGCCAGCAGCAGCAGGTAAAACATCACCAACGAAAGCCCCACCAGCAGATACTGCATAGCGTGCAGACGCAGCCCCGTCAGCGTCTCAAAGACGAAGAAGGAGACGAACGTAAGCAGAATCAGCAGGACGGCATACTTTGTTGCCCGGTCGGTCAGTTGATACTGGTCGGCCTGAGTGGCGACGGCCACGCTGAATGAAGGCAGCGTACGCCAGGATCTCCCCTGCTCTAAACTGTCGCCCAGATTATTGGCAAACCAGCTGCTTTGCCACTGCGCCTGGTATCCCGTTTCGCTAATTTCACGCTTGCCGGGCAGGAAGTCACCCAGGAAGTTCGGATGCGGCCAGTTGCTGGTCAGCCGCATTTCGCTACTGCGGCCAACGGGGACCACCGAGAAGCTGCCGGTGCCGCTTAAATTAAGCGACATGTTCAGATCCAGATTCTGCCGCCAGTTATCCGGCAGGGGGATATGCATCCCCTCTTTGTTTTGTGCCAGCCCCGTTCCCGGTTCAGCAACCAGTGTCGTCCCATTCATCTGCGGCGCCTTCACTACGCCAATGCCTCGCGCATCACCAACGCCCACCACAATAAACGGCTTACCCAGCGTGACGCCGGGCTTATCCAGCTCGCTCAGGCGGGATACTTCAAATTTGGCGTTGATGACCGTATCGGTATGCCACACCTGACCTTGATAAATACCAATCTGCCGCGCTTCTACATTCTGGTTACCCTCCACCATCAGCGACTCCGGCAGCCAGAAGTGGATGAAGTTACGCTGCCGCGTCACCTCTTTATCATCTTCCATTCGGGTGTATAGCTCGGTGGCAGGAATCGCAATCAGCGGCCCCACCACTTTTTGCGGCCCGCTGGTGCTTTGGCGGATCGAGTCCTCCACTTCACCTCGGTAATCAGCCCGTTCGACGATAACCTGTCGAACCATCATCAACGGAATTAACAACAGTACCATCGCGCCACCCAGGGTGACAATTTTCCAGAACAGGGGGGATTTCAACATAGCGTTCTCCTTTGCAATAACCGCAAAGTACGCCTGCTATGTGGGGAGAATTTGAAGCTATGTGAAGTGACGGTGAAGTCTTAAAACGGCTTCAGTGCCCCCTTCCGGGCGGTTACGCAGGGTGATTTCACCTTTGAAGAGCCGGGCAACTTCACGGACGAACGCCAGGCCAAGACCGCTGCTCTTGAGGCCATTTTCACGCGGCAGCGAATAAAATCGCTCAAAAATACGTGGCAACGCGTAGTCGGGAATACCGCTGCCGCTGTCGGCCACGAGAAGTAGTACTTGCTCACCCTGCGGCTGTACGCTCAGGGTGATAGCCCCCTTTTCCGGGGTAAAATCGATGGCATTATCCAGTAAGTTGCCCAGCGCTTGCTCCAGTAAGGCGGCATCCGCTGCCACATGCAGCGGCTGGGCATCAATGGTCACGGCAATGTGTTTCTCCGCAAGCTGCACGCTGCGCGCTTCAACAATTTGCGCCAGCAGCGCCTCGACGGCCACCGGCACCAGCACGACCTCCTGGCGATTCTCCAGTCGCGCCTGGCGCAGCAGCGTTTCCACCAAAAGCTGCATACGGGCATTCTGACGCAGAATATTATCGGTAAAACGGGCCACCACGCTGGGCGGTGGGCCTTCTCGCAGAATCTCCGCCGCGCCGCGAATCGCCGCCAGCGGGCTTTTCAGCTCATGGGTCAACGCATAGACGTACTGCTCAATATAGTTCTTCCCCTCCAGCTTCAGGCGCATGCTTTCCAGCGCCTGCGCCAGCCGACGCAGCTCGCTGCTGCCAAGCGACGGCAGCGCCACCGGCTGGTCTTCGGTGATGGCGTCAGCGTAGCGGGTGAGTTTGGCAATCGAGCGGTTAATCCACCAGACCATACCGGCCCCAATCACCAGCGCGATCCCTAATAATACGGCGCTCGCCCACAGGATCCGCCGCTCGCTGCGTTTGATCACCGGCGCCATCGCGGCGTTCGGTTTCCCGACGCTCAGTACGCCGATAGTCTTCCCGCCGTCGATAATCGGTGCGGCGACATACATCACCGAACTTTCAGGATCGGCAGGATCCCGCAGCGTGCTACGCGCACCGTATTGCCCCCGCAGCGTAAGCCAGACGTCGTTCCAGCGAGAATAGTCCTGCCCTACGGCTTGCCCCGTAGAATCAAACAGCACCTTCCCCTGCGCATCCGTCATATAGACATGGTATTCGTTACGCACTTTGCTAATACCGCCGATATTGGCACGAAACGGAGAGTTATGCAGACGCTCAAACGCCCTGGCCAACTGGCCATGAGCCGGATCGCCAGAGAGCAGATCGTCACGCGCTACCGAGGCCAGCAGCGTAGCGGTATCGATAAGCGTCCCTTCCGTGGCACGACGGACTCCCGGCTTAATTTCCTGGACAAAGATCGACAGCACAAACCAGGCGGCCACGGCAACAATCAGGAAGTAGCCCAGCAGCAGCCGCATGCCTATGCGCATCAGAGGATCCTCAGACTGTATCCCATGCCGCGATGGGTATTGATCGGCGAAAGATCGGGGTTCACGGCGCGTAACTTAGCGCGCAGCGTTTTGATATGGGTATCCACCGTTCGGTCGAAGCTCTCTTGCGCGTCGGCCCAGACGATGTCCATCAGCTGCTGGCGGGAATAGACACGCCCTGGAGAGGCCAGCAGCGTTTTCAGCAGCAGGAATTCGTAGCGCGTCAGCGGTAGCGGCGTATCAAACCAGCTCACCAATGCCGCCGGTTCGTTAAGCTCAAAATGACCGGCGCGCACCACCGGCGAGGGGGTAGAAAACTTGGTCACGCGTCTGAGCAGCGTGCGGACTCTGGCGCACACTTCGCGGGGAGAAAACGGTTTAGCCACATAATCGTCCGCGCCAATCTCCAGCCCCAGCAGGCGATCGACCTCATCGCTGCGAGCGGTAAGGAACAGAACAGGCAGCGCCGGAAACCGTGCCAACAGCTGTCGGCACAGTTCAAAGCCGCTGATATCCGGCAGCCCAACGTCGAGAATCACCACGTCAGGCTGGCAGCGGTGCGCTTTTTCCAGCGCGGGCAGGCCGCGCTCAAATGCTTCAACGCTAAATCCTTCCTGCTGAAGCATGTAGATAAGCGTATCTGCAATTCCCTGTTCATCTTCAACTAACCAGACCACTGCCTGTTGCATAAAGCGTCCCTGTTATTCGCGCCACGGCATAATAGGCACTGCGCTAATGGCATTTTTCGGCGAACCGTCCACCACCTTATCGGAATAGGCAAGGTAGGCCAGCGTGTTACGTTTTGCATCGTAGAAACGAACGACCTGCAGTGATTTAAACACCAGCGACGTGCGTTTCTTAAAGACCACGTCCCCTTCCGCTTTGCCGTTCTTAATTTTATCGCTAAGCTCCACCGGCCCAACCTGCTGGCAGGAGATAGCAGCATCGGAAGTATCTTCCGCCAGACCTAATCCGCCTTTGATGCCACCGGTCTTGGCGCGGCTGACGTAGCAGGTCACGTTTTTGACATCCGGATCGTCAAAAGCTTCCACCACGATTTTATGATCGGGACCAAACATTTTGAAAACCGTATCAACAGAACCAATCTGCTCAGCGTGAGCGCCCAGGCTAGAGAGACTTAATAACAGACCAGCCATTAATTTCTTGTATTTCATATTGTTACCATTTTCGTCGATTGCATTGAAGAATTATTCAACATCAGCCAGGAAAGTATTTAAAGATCACAGCTTTACAAAAATCAGCCTTATTTCTAATGTAAAAACGCACTTATGCATAAAAAAAACACTGAATGCTAAAACAGCAAAAGATGCTATTATCCGCTACTTTGGTAACAGGCACCTACGAAATTAAGGATGAGGGCATTTTATGGATCAGGCTGGAATTATTCGCGATCTCCTCGTTTGGCTGGAAGGGCATTTAGATCAGCCTTTATCGCTGGATAATGTGGCGGCAAAAGCGGGTTATTCCAAGTGGCACCTGCAACGTATGTTCAAGGACGTTACCGGCCATGCTATCGGCGCTTATATCCGCGCTCGCCGTCTGTCTAAATCTGCCGTTGCGCTGCGTTTAACCGCGCGCCCAATCCTGGATATTGCCCTGCAATATCGTTTTGACTCCCAGCAAACCTTTACCCGCGCGTTTAAGAAGCAGTTTGCGTTAACGCCTGCACTGTACCGCCGTTCTCCGGACTGGAGTTCGTTCGGGATGCGTCCGCCGCTGCGCCTGGGTGAGTTTGCGATGCCGCAGTACGAGTTCATCACGCTGCCTACCACCCACCTGGTAGGGGTAACCCAGAGCTACACCTGTAAACTGGAAGAGATTTCCGATTTCCGCCAGCAGATGCGCGTTCAGTTCTGGACCGACTTCCTCGGCAACTCGCCGTCAATTCCGCCAATGCTCTACGGCCTGCATGAGCCGCGCCCAAGCCTGGAAAAAGACGATGAGCAAGAAGTGTTCTACACCACAGCGCTGACGCCAGAACTGGCAAACGGCCATATCAACAACGCGCATCCGGTGACCCTTGAGGGCGGCGAATACGTGATGTTTACCTATGAAGGGCTGGGAACGGGCCTGCAGGAGTTTATCCTGACCCTGTACGGCACCTGCATGCCGATGCTGAATCTGACGCGCCGTAAGGGCCAGGATATCGAGCGCTTCTTCCCGCAGGATGAAGCCCGGAATCAGGAACCGCCTATTCAACTGCGCTGCGAGTACCTGATCCCGATTCGTCGTTAACGCTGTAGCTCATCCAACGCAGGGGTGTCCAGATGCGAGACATCCCCTGCCGTTTCTACCACCCATCCCGGCGCCAGCCACAGGCTTTCCTGATAATCCACCCTTGAGATAGAGCAGTTACGCAGGCGTAAGCGGCGTTCCGCATGGGCTGGCAGCCCCAGGATCGTACCGACCAGGCAGCCAAGTGCAATACCGTGGCTCACCAGCAGCGGCCGACTGCCAGCAGGCAGATCGAGACAAGCGTTCAACGCGGCGCGCATGCGCACGCTCAGCTCCTGCATCGACTCACCTTCAGGAATACGTCCGTCCGGCGTACCGTTGACCACCAGCCGACGCCACGCCTCTTCTTCCGCGCTTAGCGAATCGAGATGGCGTTGCTCAAGCACGCCCATATCAAGCTCGCGCAGACGCGCATCGAACGTCACGCCACAGCCGCAAGCATCCGCAATGATCTCGGCGGTACGGCGCGTACGGCCCAGATCGCTGGCAATGACGTGCGTAATGCCGTAGGTGCGTACGCGGTCGCCGACCTGTACAGCTTGCTGTTCTCCTTTAGCCGTCAGTGGGCTATCGGACTGGCCTTGAATACGCCGTTCGGCGTTCCACTGCGTTTCGCCATGGCGAACAAGATATACCTGTAACATGTTTTTTATCCGTTATACTGCGATGACATTTTATTAGCTGAGTTGTGTAGATTATGCATCAAGTTGTCGCTGCTACCACCAATCCTGCCAAAATTCAGGCAATTCTTGCCGCATTTGACCAGATTTTTGGTGAAGGATCCTGCCAAATCACTCCTGTTTCCGTCGATACCGGTGTACCTGAGCAGCCGTTCGGTAACAGTGAGACGCGTGCCGGCGCACGTAACCGCGTCGCCAACGCGCGCGAGGCTCATCCGAACGCGGATTTTTGGGTCGCCATTGAGGCAGGGATCGATGAAGGCGCCACCTTCAGCTGGGTAGTCATTGAGAGAGGCGTACAGCGCGGAGAAGCCCGCTCCGCCACTCTACCGCTGCCAGAAGCTATTCTTGAGCAGGTTCGCGCCGGGGAAGCGCTGGGGCCGGTGATGTCGAAGTACACCGGCATTGATAAGATTGGCAATAAAGAAGGCGCTATCGGCGTATTCACTGCGGGCGTACTCACGCGCAGCAGCGTCTATCATCAGGCGGTGGTGCTGGCGCTTAGCCCCTTCCATAACGACCTGTATCGTCGGTAACCTGCAGGATAGCTGATTAGGTTTTTGGCAGGGTTTGTTCCAGCCACTGGCGCAATTCTACCGGCGCCGATTTCAGGCTGTTCGATCCACGGGTGATCGTCGCGATCCCCGCGCCCAGCTCATTTTTCAGCTCACGCTGGCTCATCTCACCGCGCAGCAGCTCTTCAATAATGCGCACGCGGGTTCCCAGCGCTTCACGCTCGTCCGGGGTCATCATCAGATTGAGTAACGGCAGCGCAAGCTCATCGGTATACGCCAGACGCAGAAGCTCCACAAAGCGAAGCCACTCCTGGTTGCGCTGCTCCGCCACCGTGGCGGAATAAGGGGATTGTTGGGTCATGTCGGGCCACCATGTTATGCTTGTACTCTTAAACGAGTACAAGCATAACACAGGTCTTACGCATCAGTAACGTCGTTGCCACTCATTGCTGCTAAGCACATCCTCTTTCTGCCCCATAAAGTGACGATAGTAAGCGTCATAGGCCAGCACGTTCTTCACGTAGCCGCGAGTCTCAGAGAACGGGATACTTTCGATAAACGCCACCGCATCGATACGCCCGGCGCTGTTACCAAGCCAGGTGCGCACGCGCCCAGGCCCGGCATTATAGGCCGCGGAGGCGAAGATACGGTTGTTTTCGAACTGCTGGTAGACGTACTGCAGATAGCTAGTCCCAATATTGATATTGGTTTCCGGGTCCAGCAGTTGCACAGGATTACTGTAGCCCGGCAGATTAAACATCTTCACCGTATGGGTCGCGGTACCCGGCATAATCTGCATCAGGCCGCTTGCCCCAACCGGTGACTTCACCTTCGGATTCCACGCGCTCTCCTGGCGAGCAATCGCCATTGCATAGCTTTGAGGCACGTCTTTACCTGTGGTGTAGCGAACAAACAGATCGTTATAGGCCAGCGGGAACCGCTCCTGTAGGTTATCCCACAGTTTGCCGGCAATGGTGGCCTGCACGCTGAGATCCCACCAGCGCTGATCAAACGCATAGCGCGCCAGCTGGGCCTGCTCCGTCTGGCTACGGCTGCTCACCAGATTGGCCCATTCGCTACGGGCGGTGTTGTCCTGATTCCAGTACATCAGTTCGCGCACCCGCGCCATTTCCGCGCCGCCGGTCAGCGTCGACGAGATGGTGCCCGGCGCTTTCTCAACTCGCAACGGATAAGGTTCGCCCAGACGCTGCGCGGCAACCATCGGATAAAAACCGCGCTGCTGCATTAAAGCCAGCAGGATAGACCGCGCTTCATCATCACGCCCGCGCTCCATCAGCAGGTCGGCCTGCCAGTAGCGCCACTCATCTTTGTCTTTGGCTTCCATCGGCAACCGCGCCAGCCAGGTGTTGAGCCCAGCGCGGTCGCCCGTGCCTAACGCCATGCGCACACGACGCTCAATCAGCGACGTTGACTGCGAACGCATGATGGCGTCATCACGCCAGCGCGCCTGCTCATCGGTCACGTCGTTGCCCATCAAGCGCCAGGCGACGATATCACGCAGCTCCTGGGTCTGATCGTCATTCAACTGCTGCGCCTGCACCAATGTAGGGATCATCAGGCGCGCATTTTCAACATCCTGACGCGCCACGCTGCTGAAGGCGACCGCCGCCAGCTGGCGGGTAAAATCGTTCGCGCCGGTGGTGCGAGCAAAGGTCAGTACGTTGTTCGGGTTATTGGCGAGATCGGTAATCGCCGTAGCAATGGTCTGATACTGTGATGGCATCTGTGACGCCAGCGCTTTCACCAGACCGGTATTGCCCGCTTTCATCGCCAGTCGAATACGTTCAAGGTAAGCCAGAGGATCCTGAGTACCAGAAGCACGCCAGGCGCCAAACAGCTTATCGCAGGCGTTCGGCCGGTTTTGCCCCGTCAGCCACAGCGTTTTTGCGCCATCCCAGGCACCCTGAGTATCGCCCACGGCGTATTGGGCATAGTAGTAGTTACACTGCGCTTCTACCGTTCCTGGCTTCTCAGGGCTGAACGCCAGCAGCCCGCGCCAGTCTTCCCGGCGGGCCAGTTCGTTCACAAAGCGGTTTCTTAAGGTGCGTGCAGGCGGAAGCGTAGGGTTGGCCTGCACGAAGTTGGTCACCGCCAGCGCTGGCGTATTCATCAGGTCGCTCGACAGCTGCCGATACTCCAGGTAGGGGTACAGCGGGTACTCACGCAGGGTCGGCATCAGCTGATCGACCACATCCATCTGGTTGTTATCCCAGGCCTGTTTGATTTGCGCATAGCGGCTTCGCTGCTGATCCAAGGTATCTGCGCGGGCTACGCTGCTCACCGTCAGCAAGCAGACCCCTGCCGCCAGCAGACGCCACGTCATTTGTTTGGCTTTTTGCACAAGCTCTTCCTCGTTGTCACGTTACGTCAGTACAGCATCATGCCGCGTAATAAATTGATGCTAACGACTGATCGGCTAATACGCCACGCCATGAACACTTTTTTACGTTTTATATGCGACGTAGCACACCTGAATTTGCCTGCTGGGATTGAACGTTGAAAACAGCTACACTTCGCCTTTGAAAAACTCTATTCACTATAAAAGAGGCGAAGTCCAACGTGGCTCAATTCGTTTATACCATGCATCGTGTCGGCAAAGTGGTTCCGCCGAAACGTCATATTCTTAAAAACATCTCGCTGAGCTTCTTCCCTGGCGCAAAAATCGGTGTTCTGGGCCTGAACGGTGCCGGTAAATCCACCCTGCTGCGCATCATGGCCGGTATCGATACCGATATCGAAGGCGAAGCTCGCCCACAGCCGGGTCTCAAGATTGGTTACCTGCCGCAGGAACCCAAGCTGAACCCTGAACATACCGTTCGTGAATCGGTTGAAGAAGCCGTTGCCGAAGTGGTTAACGCGCTGAAAGGCCTGGACGAAGTGTACGCGAAGTATGCTGAACCAGACGCCGACTTCGACAAGCTGGCCGCCCAGCAGGGTAAGTTCGAAGAAATTATCCAGGCGCACGACGGTCACAACCTGAACGTGCAGCTGGAGCGCGCCGCTGATGCGCTGCGTCTGCCGGACTGGGACGCGAAAATCGAAAAACTCTCCGGTGGTGAACGCCGCCGCGTCGCGCTGTGCCGCCTGCTGCTCGAAAAGCCAGATATGCTGCTGCTCGACGAACCAACTAACCACCTGGATGCAGAATCTGTGGCCTGGCTGGAACGCTTCCTGCACGACTTCGAAGGCACCGTTGTGGCGATTACCCACGACCGTTACTTCCTCGATAACGTTGCCGGTTGGATCCTCGAGCTTGACCGCGGTGAAGGTATTCCGTGGGAAGGTAACTACTCCTCCTGGCTGGAGCAGAAAGATCAGCGTCTGGCTCAGGAAGCTTCTCAGGAAGCGGCTCGCCGTAAATCCATTGAGAAGGAGCTGGAGTGGGTACGTCAGGGCGCTAAAGGCCGTCAGTCTAAGGGCAAGGCCCGTCTGGCACGCTTTGAAGAGCTGAACAATACCGAATACCAGAAGCGTAACGAAACCAACGAACTGTTTATTCCACCTGGCGCACGCCTGGGCGATAAAGTCGTTGAAGTGAGCAATCTGCGTAAATCCTACGGCGATCGCGTACTGATCGACGACCTGAGCTTCTCAGTGCCGAAAGGCGCTATCGTCGGCATCATCGGCCCGAACGGCGCGGGTAAATCCACCCTGTTCCGCATGATGTCCGGTCAGGAACAGCCTGATAGCGGTACCATCACCCTGGGTGAAACCGTGAAGCTGGCGTCCGTTGACCAGTTCCGTGACGCGATGGATAACAGCAAAACCGTGTGGGAAGAAGTGTCCGGCGGGCTGGATATCATGAAGGTTGGCAACATCGAAATGCCAAGCCGTGCGTACGTTGGCCGCTTTAACTTCAAAGGCGTCGACCAGGGCAAACGCGTAGGCGAACTCTCCGGCGGTGAGCGCGGTCGTCTGCATCTGGCGAAGCTGCTGCAGGTTGGCGGCAACATGCTGCTACTCGATGAACCAACAAACGACCTGGATATCGAAACCCTGCGCGCGCTGGAAAACGCCCTGCTGGAGTTCCCAGGCTGCGCAATGGTTATCTCGCACGACCGTTGGTTCCTCGACCGTATTGCCACCCACATTCTGGACTACCAGGATGAAGGTAAGGTTGAGTTCTTCGAAGGTAACTTCACCGAATACGAAGAGTATAAGAAACGCACGCTGGGCGCCGACGCGCTGGAGCCGAAACGTATCAAGTACAAACGTATCGCCAAGTAATCTTCATCAGGCGAATAACTTCGGTTATTCGCCTTTTATTTAGTACAAAAATAAATTCTCCATTTATATTTCAAAACCATTCAATAACATATTCAAATATGATTATTATCATTCACCGCATTTCTTTTCCATCAGGATTGAGATAGTTCAATAGCTGTGTTAAAAATACCTCTTCGAATAAAACAGACTACTTCACTTTTAATTTATTCACGAAGCAAATCCGCAATAACAGTGCCATTTAAATAATAAATCAATGACATTCATAAGGAATTGACATGTCTTATTTTTCTATCTTTATCGCTACGCATGACGGTAAACCCATTATTCATAATAACTATTTTATATCTATTAAAAAGGTTTAAATCAGCGAAGCTATGAAAATAATTTCTCCGCGCATATCGGCGATATTACTGGCAACAGCAAAAAACTATCGCAAGATAGCCAACGAACTGCAGCACGTTGAAATACAACGCCACCTGTGGCGAATGATGATCGCCGCCCCCATGCTACTGCTGCTCATTTATCTATTTATCTTCAGCGAACCGCGGTTTGTCAGCGAATCAAAAGTGGCCGTTAAACGCCCTGCGGATATTGATAGTGCCAGCCTGAACGTCGGCCTGTTATTAGGGGGTTCAACCTCTTCATCGGCCGAAGACTCACTGTATCTTAAAGAATATATAAATTCTCCGGATATGATGCATATTCTCGATAAGCAGCTGAATTTCCATCAGGCGTTTGGCGAGAGCGGCTTAGATATTTTTTATCACTTATCAGCGAAGACCACGAATGAACGACTGCTGGACTATTATCGCCAGCGTATTTCGGTGAACTATGATGAAAAAAATGGCCTGCTGACCATCCAGACGCAGGGATTTACTCCTGAATTTGCCCTTCAATTTAACCGCGCCGTACTCAAAGAATCGGAGCGCTTTATCAATGAACTGTCTCACCAGATATCCCGTGAACAGATGACGTTTGCGGAAGAGCAACTACAGCAGGCCAGATCCCGATTAAACACCAGCAAACAAGCGTTAATCACCTATCAGAACAACCACAATATTCTGGATCCGCTGGCCTCTGCGGAGGCGGCTACCACGCTGGTGAATACGCTACTGGCGAAAAAAATTGAGATGGAGGCAGATCTCCGCAACCTACTGACCTACCTGCGTAGCGATGCGCCTCAGGTGGTCAGCGCCAGGAACGCCATTACCTCTTTGCAATCTCAAATCGATCAAGAACAAAGCAAGATCACCGCCCCCGAAGGCAAAAAGCTCAACAGCATGGCGGCCGATTTTGAAGAGATAAAGTCGCAGGCCGTTTTTGAAGGCGATCTGTACGCGCTCGCGCTCAAAGCCTTTGAAAAAACACGAGTAGAAAGCGCCAGAAAGTTAAAAACGCTCGCCACCATCAGCACCCCGCAACTGGCACAAGAGTCGACGTTTCCCAACGTCCCTTACCTGCTGATGAGCTGGCTGCTGGTCTGCTGCCTGCTGTACGGGGTAGCCCGATTACTGCTGACCATTATTGAAGATCATCGCGACTGACGCTAACGCCAACACTGAAACGGATTCTCTATGAAACGAGCCACACTCATTTTCTTATTTCTGTTACTGCAATCGAGCACCTCTTTTGCCGTTGGCGTAACGGCAGACCCTGAATTGACCGGCGCGGCCCCGCTCCCTTCTGTGCTAACGCCGCAAAACGGTAGCGCCGCCGACGCCAGCGGTTTTGATAACACACCGCCTCCGCCGCTGTTCCCCTCCAATAGCCGGATGTTCGGCGCCCAACTCTTTACCGGCACGTCTGCGGATAGCGGTGCCAGTATCGGCTTTAACCCGAACTATGTAATTGGGCTCGGCGATACCGTACAGGTTCGCCTCTGGGGGGCATTTGCCTTCGACGGCGCGCTGACGGTCGATCCTAAAGGTAATATTTTTGTGCCGAATATTGGTCCGCTAAAAGTCACCGGCGTCGCCAACAGCCAACTCAATAGACTGGTCACCACCAAGGTAAAAGAGGTGTACCAATCTAACGTCAACGTATATGCCTCATTGCTGCAGGCTCAGCCGGTGAAAGTCTTTGTCACCGGGTATGTCAAAAATCCTGGGCTGTACGGCGGCGTGGCGTCGGATTC
This sequence comes from Kluyvera sichuanensis, assembly GCF_040930405.1. Classification (NCBI taxonomy): domain Bacteria; kingdom Pseudomonadati; phylum Pseudomonadota; class Gammaproteobacteria; order Enterobacterales; family Enterobacteriaceae; genus Kluyvera; species Kluyvera sichuanensis. Next base: position 4,451,603 of record NZ_CP162271.1, on the reverse strand, counting down.
ATTGCTCTCTTATCTGAGCAAAGCCGGAGGCGTGGACAGCGAACGTGGCAGCTACGTTGATATCGCGATAAAACGCGGGAAATCAACGCGTACCCGCGTCAATTTGTACGATTTTCTGCTTAACGGCACGCTGGCGCTCTCGCAGTTTGCCGATGGCGATACCATTGTGGTTGGCGCCAGAAAACAGACTTTTAGCGTTGAGGGCGACGTTTATAACGGTTACGACTTCGAGTTTTCTGAAGGTTCCATTCCCGTTCAGGAGGCCCTGAACTGGGCGCGACCTAAGCCAGGCTCAACTCACTTCACCATCGTACGCCAGCAGGGTACGGTCAAGCGGACAGAATACTACCCGCTGGGTAGCGCGGCCGGGAGAAGCCTGCAGGATGGCGACAAGCTGATTATCAGTTCCGACCGCTACGCGGGCACAATCCAGGTGCGCATTGAAGGCGCGCATTCCGGCGAGCACGCGCTGGTTCTGCCTTACGGCAGCACGATGAAGCAGGTGCTATCGCAGATCAGAACCAATAGCATGTCGCGGATGGACAGCATTCAGCTGTATCGCCAGTCCGTCGCCCTGCGACAAAAAGAGATGCTCGATCTCTCCTTACAGAAGCTGGAAGAGGCTTCCCTCTCCTCTCAGTCCGCCACCCAGGAAGAAGCGCGTCTGCGCGTTCAGGAAGCACAGCTGGTGAGCCGATTTGTGGCTAAAGCCCGCAGCGTCGTCCCCAAAGGCCAGGTCGTTCTCAATGAAAGTAATCTCGATTCGGTACTGCTGGAGGATGGCGACGTCGTCACCATCCCAGAGAAAACATCGCTGGTGATGGTGCACGGTTCGGTGCTGTTTCCCAACGCAGTCAGCTGGCAGGAGAAGCTTGATGTTGATGATTATATTAAAAAATGCGGCGGCCTGACGCAAAAGTCCGGGCAGTCGAAAATCATCGTTATTCGCCAGGATGGCGAAGCGCTAAACGCCGACGATGTTAATGCCATCAAAGCAGGCGATGAAATTATGGTTCTGCCGAAATATGAATCGAAGAACATCGAGGTCACGCGCGGCATTTCTACCATCCTTTACCAGTTGGCCGTTGCAGCAAAAGTGATTTTGGATCTGTAAAACCCGATAAGAGCGGCGGGTTATTCCGCCGCTACCTCATCATAGCGATAGAGAATGTAATCAGGATGATTGGCATTTATTCATCAGGCCTCTGGAAGACGCCGCACCTTGAGGCGTTTCTCGGTGAACCCGGCATCAAGCTGACGCCCCACAGCAACCTCGCGTCAATCCGCCTTCGCGCCATCGCGGTATGGGGCGAGCGCCCTTCGGCGCAGCGCCCCATCAAACTGGCCCGGCAGGCCGGTATTCCCATCCTACGACTGGAAGATGGTTTTACCCGTTCGCTAGGGTTAGGCGTAAATGGCGCACCGCCGCTGGCAATGGTGGTAGATGATTTGGGCATTTACTATGATGCCCGCACGCCCAGCCGACTGGAAAAATTAATTCAGATAGCCGCCACCGACCCCTATCAGGAAGGCGACGCGCTGCGCGCTATCGCCATGATGGTCAACTACGATCTCTCAAAATATAACCATGCCCCGCCCTTTTCAGAGCGCTCAACGGGCAAAGAGATCGTATTGGTTATCGACCAGACCTTTGGCGATATCTCCGTGAAACTAGGCGGAGCAGACGAACACCAGTTTGCCACCATGCTTTCCAGCGCCTGTCGCGAGCATCCGCAGGCCGAAATCTGGGTTAAAACGCATCCCGACGTGCTGAGTGGTAAAAAACGCGGCTATTTCAACGCCCTGCCAGCCAACCCACGAATCCGGCTGTTCATCGAAGACGTTAGCCCGCAGTCTTTGCTGCAACACGTCAGCACGGTCTACACCGCAACGTCGCAGTACGGTATCGAAGCGCTGATGGCCGGTAAACGTGTTGTCTGTTTCGGGCTGCCCTGGTATGCCGGATGGGGGCTAACAGACGATCGGCACCCTGATGCGCCAGCGCTTGCCGCACGGCGTGGTTCTGCACCGCTAACGGCGCTGGTCAGCGCCGCCTGGCTCCGCTACACCCGCTATATTGACCCCTACGCCGGCGAACGGGCCACGCTTTTCGACGTGCTGGACTATCTGCATCTGAATCGAACCCACCAACTCGCCCGGCGAGGGTATTTATGGGCGCCGGGTATGACGCTCTGGAAAAGCAGCGTTGTGAAGCCCTTTTTACGCACGACGGATAATCAGGTGAGTTTCTCCCGCCGCAGCAAAGAGGCGACAGCGTGCATCGTCTGGGGAATTCAAGGCGAGGCGCGTTGGAAAGATAAGGCGGCAGAAGGCAACCTCCCTATCTGGAGAATGGAAGATGGCTTTCTACGTTCATCAGGCCTTGGTTCAGATCTGTTACCTCCGCTTTCGCTGGTGCTCGACAAGACAGGGATTTACTACGATGCCACTCGCCCCAGCGATCTGGAGAAGCTGCTCAGCCACTCTCTCCTGACCGTCGAACAGCAGCAGCGAGCTTCGCAACTCCATCAGCATCTGGTGAAGAATAAGCTCAGTAAGTATAACCTCGGTAAACGCTGGCAGCGTCCGGCGACCGGGGATAAGCGGGTGCTGCTGGTTCCAGGGCAGGTGGAGAACGATGCCTCCATCGCGACGGGAACACTCAGCATCAATACCAACCTGACACTCCTGCGTACCGTACGCGAGCGTCATCCAGATGCATTTATTATTTATAAACCGCACCCCGACGTGCTCACCGGTAACCGTCCCGGCCACATTACTGAAGAAGAGATGACGAGCCTTGCCGACTGCGTGGCGCTTGATGCCGATATTATCGAGTGCATTCAGCAGGCCGATGAACTCCACACCATGACCTCACTGTCCGGGTTTGAAGCGCTGCTGCACGGTAAGCAGGTGTACTGCTACGGCCAGCCGTTCTACGCCGGATGGGGGCTTACCGTGGATGAACACCCCAATGCTCGTCGCCAGCGATCGTTAACGCTGCAGGATCTCATCTACCAGACTCTCATTGCCTACCCAACCTATATCCACCCGCATGACCAGCGCGTCATCACGGCCGAAGCGGCTGCGGCGTGGCTGATGACGCAAACCCGCCCAGAAATGGCGGCAAAGAAAAAAGCCAACCGGCTGGTACGTCTGAGTCGCAAGGCCATCAATTTTTACCGCGTAAAATTCAAATAAAATCAGGAGGGTGCATGGAAAGCACCGCAATGAACAACCTGCTGGCAGGTAAGCGCTATTTGCTTTTACAAGGCCCAATGGGCCCCTTCTTTTCTGATTTGGCCGGTTGGCTGGAGAGTAAAGGGCGCGAGGCCGTCAACGTTGTGTTTAACGGTGGTGACCATTTTTATTGCCGCCAGCGCTCCGTGCTGCACTACACCCAAACCCCCGCGCAGTTTGCCCGCTGGCTTAAAGAAGTCTGGCAAACCTATCCCTTTGACACGCTGGTCTGTTTTGGTGATTGCCGGCCTTTGCACCAGGCGGCGCGCCAGTGGGCTAACGCAAAGGGACTGCGCTTTCTGGCGTTCGAAGAAGGCTACTTGCGTCCTCACTTCATTACGCTCGAGGTGGGAGGCGTTAACGCCTATTCTTCCCTCCCTCAGGAACCCGACTTTTATCGCCAGTTGCCGGAGATGCCGCCGCGCGTTATTCAATCGCTGAAACCCTCCACTCGCCTGCGCTATTGGCATGCAACCTGGTATTATCTGATTGGCTGGTTTCACCAAAAGCAGTACCCGCACTATCGGCACCACAAGTCGTTCTCTCCATGGTATGAGATGCGATGCTGGATCCGAGCGTGGAGGCGTAAACACTGGTATGCCTTCAGCGAACGGCATGTGCTCCCGCGCTTGCAAAACCAGCTGGATAATCGTTTTTACCTGGCCATTTTACAGGTCTACAACGACAGCCAGATTCGGCAGCACAGCCCATATAACGACGTTCGCGAGTATATTAATGATGTGATTTACTCTTTCGCGACCAAAGCCCCAGCGACAAAGTTTCTCGTGTTTAAACACCATCCAATGGATCGCGGCCACCGTTTGTATGCTCCCTTGATTAAGCGCCTCAGTAAAAAATATGGGGTCCGGAATCGCGTGCTCTATGTGCACGACCTACCGATGCCGGAAATGCTGAAGCACGCAAAAGCGGTGGTGACGATTAACAGTACGGCGGGGCTGTCTGCGCTGATACACAATAAATCGCTGAAGGTGATGGGTGATGCCCTGTACGACATGAAAGGGTTGACGTATCAGGGGCATCTGCACCAGTTCTGGACGACGGGCTTTCGCCCGGATATGAAGTTGTTGGGCAAGTTTCGAGGATATTTGTTGGAAACGACACAGATAAATGAAGTATTTTACGGAAAACATAATGCCAGTGTGGAGCAACCTAATCGGGTAAATGCTCATGCCTTTATCGCTGATAAGGCTGTCTCCACACATAGGAACATCACTAAACAAAGCTAGCCTGAAGAAGGTAACATTAGTACCGATTAACGTTTACCAACTCACTTAACTTTTTCAAATCCTGAAGTTTTGTCATAGCCTCAGTTGTCACCTGTAACGGGGCTAATGATAAATAACGACGCCAGCTTTGATAAGCATCCTCCCAGTCATCATTCAGCTGTGCAAGCTCAGCCCTTAAGGCCCAACCTGAAGGCTCCAGAGTCTCTTCTTGTGTTTTTAAATTCAACAATGCTGGCATCAACTGCCCGCTGAATCTTAATGCATTTGACAGATCCTCGACGGCTTGCGAGTTAGCCAAGTTGTTTTTCGACAGATAACTCACCGCTAAATCCCATTTATCCAGCAGCATACATATTTTTGAATAAAAGTATTCATTACTCTCATCATAATGATCAGGTTTCAATCGTTCGAACTGTTCTCGAGCCACATCCTTTTGGTCAAGCTGACAGAGTGCCGCCACATAATAGAACACGTAAACAATGGGTAGGGATGCTATATCATGAGCAATAGTCGAGAATTGCTCGCACACTGTTTCCCACTCTTGTAGCTCATAGAGCAAGCCTATTTTCTTATAGATAACAAAAATATCAACACCACGCAGACACTCAGCTTTATTAATACAGCCCATGGCCTCTTGGTAATTTTTCAGCCCTGCATAAGCATCGGATAAAACCAATAACCGATAATATTCATCGCTCTCATCAACCGGTACCGAGTTAAGTAATTCAATAGCTTCCCTATATTGGCAATGTGATAAAAGTGAAAATACGCTCAATAAAAGACCATTACCAGGCGTCAGCATTGATTCAGTCGGCAACGCTTTATACTCACTGGAGTGTAAAAAACAGAAGAGATAATGGTAGTAATTATCCGAGACAGATTTAACGCCAGAAATTCTAAAGAAATTAATTGCGGAACTCCATTCCTGCATTGCCAACATCAGCAACGCTCTTGATAAGTACAATGAAGAATCAACATTATCGCCACAAGAGGAAAATAACATTTCGAGATATTTAGCTGCCGCATTTAACTTACCAGACTCCCGCAACACCGTTACATATAAAAGGTTATCGCTTAAGGAAACATTCGTATTTCGAGAAATATACTGTTCCCACCAACGCTCAGACAGAGTGATCTGATGCGCATTTAATGACTGAATGGCATAGTCTCGCAAAATATTATCATCAACATAATCATCGGGCATAGGCGCATCAAGTTTGATAATTTCGTCATAAACTCTCTGGCAGCAGTGTCCGTCACGATAGGGGAACGTAGCGTCGATACGTGACTGGATAATCGCATCGGGTTTCGCATCATTCTTTAACAGCACCTCAAGGCTTGATAACAAAGCCTCTTCAGTGGTGGCGACATCACCAAAGCCGTGCTCCCGATAATCAAAATACCCTTTCGTGTAGGCATGACCACCAGAGAAGAAATCAACTTCATCAAATTGGTAGTACAATGTAGGTTTGTTGATAACCGCCATTTCGAATGCGACCGATGAATAGTCGGTTATCATCATTGCCGCTTTACCAAACAGGTTCTGGATACTACCATCCTGGTGTGTAATTATTTCAATGTATTCCGGGACCGCAAACTCTTTAATGTATGGTTGAATGTTGGCATGAGGGAAAAATACAATCTGGTAATTATATCTGTGGGATAACTCTTTTAATTTATTAGAGTGAATAAAACTGTGCCATCGCATAGCAAATTCAGATTGCATAAAACTAGGGTTTTTCGCTCTATTATTACCCATAGCGATGGTATTACCAACAATATCTTTTCGCCAGGTTGGCATAACAAGAATTATTCGTTCACCACGGCCAGAATTAATTAGAAGATCATGCCGAGGGAAACCAGTCAGAACGACTTCTTTATTACTATAAATATACTTTGATTCATACCTAACGATAGAGTTATACTCATAAGGAGAGGCAGTAACAAAACAATCAATGTTATCCTTGTGATTTAACCACGTTGAAAGGTCATCTTTGGTTACTCCATGCTGCAGAAAGATAAAATGCCTTCCTTTCAGCATATTATCACCTAAATAGTTAACAACATAATGGTCGACATGAGAACTAATCACTTTACTACAAGACTTTAATATCGCTGTATGTTCTTCTGAACCATAAGAAATAAGATTAAAACCTTCTTCTCTCAACCTATTCCAATCATGAGAGTCAGAACTTAGGATAAAGAATATTGCTCGTTCAGGATGCTCATTCATAACATAACGATATAAATGCTCTGCGTTATCATCAGCCTGAGTATCTCGATCCATAAATACCCAAGAATTTATATAGCAACTTTTCTTATCATAAAACTGATTATTTGATAAAAAATAATCAATAACATCTCTTACATTAATAGATGATAAATATTGCTTTCCAGAAAAATGAATCTTTGTAGGTAAATTGGATATCTGCAAGTCTATTTCCCGTGCATTTCCGACATCAACCCATATCCTTCGTTCATAAATAAAATCTAAATCAAGAAAATCATGTCGTGTTTTTTTTACATAAGCTGGAATAACGCTAACGCCATCAACAATTATATTTTCAAACTTATCATTATAGGTGAAGTATCTTAAAAGAACCTGATTTTTATATTTATCATAACGTTCAACATAAGCAATCTGTAATTTTGGACTTTCTCCTTTAAAACAAGATATCATGCCAAGTTTATGATAAAACCAACAACCGGCCAGATCAAAATCATTGATAACATCAGAATCGATATATTTGAACACATCAATTAATAATTGAGTATACTCCTTCCTCTCCTCATCAGACAAAAATGAAATTCTTTCAGAGTGGTTCACAATCTGTTTTAGTTGCCAGACAACCTCATACAATACAGTATTCTGAACAAAACGAGGAATAACCCCATATTTCACAGCGTAATCATGCAACATTGATAAGTAACCATATCTTGTTACTTTAGTATATCTTTCGACTTTTCCCCATGCAGTGTCTAACGTAGATGAACCATCATCTCTTTTTCTATACAAATATTTAGCATCCCTAAGAAATGCTACTTGTTCAGTATGAATGTTGCACATCAAATAATCAGCAATAAATTTTCCGTCTTCAAAATTTGGCTTTATTTGAGAGTTAAACTGAAGGTTGAAATTAGAGATAATTCTAGTACAAAAGAAAGCCGTACTGCTGGAAAGTTGAATATGTTTGTTTAGCTTACTTATACTTAAAGCTATATTTCCTTTAGCATATTTAAATCTTAGAGGATGTGAATCCTTAAATGACTTATTATTCTCATAATAAAATATAATATTACATGAAACCATGCAGTATTGATCATTTCCTGCACTGACAAAAGAGTCAACCTCATAGAAATAATTAACATCAACAAAATCATCAGGATCGATAAACGTCACCCACTCTGTTTTTACATGCTCAAGGCCCAGATTTCGCGCCGAAGCTTGCCCGCCATTCTCCTTTCGGAGATAGAGTATGTTGTCAGGGTATTTGCTCTGCCATTTTTTAATAATTGCCGCTGAATCATCGACAGAGCCGTCATCAACCATAATTAAATAGATATTTTTCTTGAAGTTCAGTTTCTGATTAACAAGACTTTTAAAGTAATCATCAAGATATCTCCCGACATTATAAACGGCAGAGACAACCGTATACTCATAGTTACCATCTACCTTCTTAGAATAGAGGCCACTTACCTTTTTTCTCTTTTTTGCGAGCATATCGCTAAAAAACAAACCTGGATTTCGCATTAATTTTTTTAACTTTTTATTTAACATCCATATTACCCTTTCTAAAATACCTTATTAACATATTCATTAGTGAACCTTGATAATTTTCTACATTTTTTCTCGTTGATGTGAAATCATTAGCGCAAAAAGAATGAGGAGCGCTTAATATTTTGTATTTAAGCAACGCCAAATAGCACCCCCTGGCAACAGGTGAGCGAATATTAAAGTAATAGCAGATATCCCTGGCAGGAATTGACTGCTGTTTAAAATACGAAAACCACGGCACTAAAAATGTTGCTAAATTTAGGTCAAAATCTGATCTGAATCTATTACATAAAAAAATATCAATTTCATTATAATATTTACCCCAGACTTCTTCGAACATACTTTTCTTTAGTGGCACATAAGTATGGACCAATGGCGTCAACACTTCATAACCAAAGGCACCTTTTAATAACTCACTGGCATGTATAGATGCACTTAACGTTGGGGTAGTCACTCCTCTATTTTTCATCTCTACAAGATTTTTCCGCGATAAGAAAATAGAAGCTATACCGTTACTTTTAAAAAAATGGCCTTGTGGCAATTCACGGGCAACAAAAACGTCATCATTAAAATAGATGAAATGCTCTGAAAGTTCTTTTATTTTATGAAGATGCGCTTCAATAACATGAGAATTAAACGTCGGCAGATATTTTTCTGGTATAATATCTTTATGATCGACAACGATAACATTCTCATATTTATCAACCCATTCAGGATATTGCTCATCGGTGACGATATAAATATTATTAATCCAGGGGAGATAAGTCAGCACACTTTTTACAGAGAAATAGAGTTCATTGTGATTGCTAAAACGAGCTGTATCTGTCGCATATTGACCATGAGAATCAATATTAACCATTTTGAAGCGTTTATATTTCTCTTGCCATTTAGGGTCTTTGTCATTAACCCATGTAAACACAACATCAATAGGAAAATCAGCATGCAGGATATTTTCCAATTGAAGATCGTGCCTGATTAAAATTGACTCTTCAACTTCCGGACATAATATTTCATTACGAATCACTGGGTATTTCTTGTTAAAATAATCCCGAAAAAATATGCCTGGAGAATGAATGAGCTTTGTCATTCTTTTTATTAATGATGATTGCTTCCTCATTCTTTAATCCTTTTAACTATCTGAATATTTTCTGCTATGCTGATAAACCCTCGTCATCTCTATATCGGTTAATAACATCATCGATGCTATTGCAATATTCAATCTCATTATCACGACCAACAAAAATTGCCGCATCACAATACTCTTTCAAACTATTCAAACTATGCGATACCATTAAAAAACTCGACTCTTTATGCCGCGCATTGAACATATCCGCGCACTTCTGCTTAAATCTGGCATCACCCACTGCGGTAACCTCATCAACCAAATAATAATCAAACTTAAACGCCATACTTAAACCAAAACCCAATCGCGAGCGCATCCCTGACGAGTAGGTTCTAATCGGCATATCGAAGTATTTCCCCAGTTCGGCAAACGCTTCGACAAATGCGACCTTCTCTTTCAGTTCACCTTTTTGTGCATACAGTCGGGCGACAAACTTCACGTTTTCACGTCCAGTCAGGCTTCCCTGGAAGCCGCCGGAAAGGCCCACGGGCCACGAGATGGTACTGTTGGTGACGATCCTGCCGCTATCGGGTCGGTCTATACCGCCAATCATACGCAGTAACGTCGATTTCCCAGCGCCATTGCGGCCAATAAGCGCCACGCTTTTTCCACTCGGCAGTTCAATATTGAGATTTTTAAAGACATAGTGCCGCCCCTGGGGCGTACGATAGGATTTGGTGAGATTCTCGATGCGGATCATGATGTTAACATTGCCTCTTCGCGCAGGCGATACAGCGCAAGCCCGACAAACAGCATGAGTAGGGTACAAAAGGCCAGATAAGGCAGACTCACCCCCTGGCTTTCATAGCCCGCCACCACGCATTCGCGGCTCAGTTCAACGATATGCACAATAGGGTTCCAGAGGAGATAGGGCCAATAGTCACGCGGTACGGCGTGCAGCGGGAACATGATGCAGGATACGAAATAGAGCGGTTTTATGAGGATGGGCAGAAACTTCTCCATTTCAGGAAACGTCTTCCCTACCACCATAAACACCATTCCTAGCCCACAGGAAAAGAGAATCAATAGCAACCACGTCACCGCTAAGGTAATGAGTTGCGTGATGCTAAACACCTCACCGGCAATTCCGACCACGCACATCAGGACAATATAGACGCAGCTGTAGATAAGGCTTTCGAGCAGCGCCCTTGCCAGGATCGTGTCGATCGGTTTTACCGGCCGATAATTAAATAGCCCCTGGTTCGCATCGATTGCGCTGATAGAGCGGGTGGCGATATGGCTAAAAAGGAAATAGGGGATGATGCCGTTTATCAAAAAAACGGGAAATGAAATATCTGGCATCGTGCGGTGCATAACAAAACCAAACACCGCAAGCATAACCAGCATATGCGCGGCAGGCTCAAGAATGGCCCAGCAGTAGCCTAGCCGGTACTTGCCGAAACGCGTTTTGATCTCACGTAGAAATAGCGCGCAAACCGCTGCACGCTGGACATCGATACCGCTTCTGGCCATAAGATGTTGCTTCCATTCAGGCATGCTACCGCCCTGGCCTTATGCGACCATAGCGATATGCAAAAAATCACAGGGGATGAACATCTTCAGGGAGTGAATAATAGAGAGTGAAACACTAATTAAAGTGAATTATAAAAACCATAAATAAATACAACTACATCATTCCCTTGATGTATCCCAATGAAATAAATTGGAGAGTGGAATTTATCTTTTAATTGTCATCATGACCAGTAGTATCTTATTTAATTAAACTTAAATTATCATTAAGCTCACATTAAATAAAATATTTTATCTATAAATCAAGGGGTTATTAAGAAATAGATCGTGATGGGAAATACGAATTTATAAAGTCATTATTCAATAATAACAACGCTAAAATAAAAATAAAGCCACTTATTATATTTCTAGCTTAATAATATCCACGATAAAATATTAACAGTGAATATGAAAATCGGCACGGTACCACGATGACACCGTGCCGAAAGGTTAATCGCCCATCAATCCTTTCACCAGTTCCACACAGCGCAGGAACCGAGAGTCATAGTCCGACTCTTCTACATGCACAAATTCGATGTTGTTCTTTTCGAGCATCGAGACCAGCAAGGTCTGGAATTCTTTGCGGTCAACCGAACTGCCAAGGCTGCGCAAACCATCGGCAACCCACGGCGTGTTGTTTTCCAGCAGGATAACCAGGTCGAAGCGATACTCATCGATCAGCGCCTGCACGAACGGATGTTCACGGCCTTCATACTTCTTACAGAATGCCTGGGTGCTGACAAAATCGGTGTCGATAAACGCGACCTTGTTGGCGTACTTCACCGCAAAGTCGATGTACTGAGCGTGCCCCAGGGCGATTTTGTCGTAGTCGGAATACTGTAGCGCCATCTCGTCGCCGCCCAGATGCGAGAAGACGTAGTCTCGCCCATATTCCCAGGCGCTGGTGGTGTTGAAGATGTTCGCCAGCTTGTTCACCAGCGTCGACTTTCCGCTGGACTCACCGCCGAGAATAGCCACCGTACGTACGAAGAACGGCTTCACTTCGGTGGGGATGTAATCCCAGTAGCGGAATGGGTTCTCACGAATCTGCGCTCCGCTGATGCTCATGAAAGTCCGTTTCGGGTCAATCAACACCGTTTCAATACCAAGATGTTCGAGGTACTGCGGCGCATCGGCCTCTTCAGAGGAGTAAATCCAGTTGGGTTCGATGCCCTTCTCTTCCATAAAGGTCTTTATGCCTGCACTCCATACATCCCAACCGTGCGGGTACGGCTCCATGCCCTCTTCATTAAAGGCGTGAATGCGGATGTTCTTCTGGTATTTAAAGGTTTGCAGTAGCCAGCGCAGGCGGTCTGGAACGGTGGGCTGCTGCGACATGGCGCTATCTTCAAACAGCGCGCGGTCACGCGTGTCGTCATAGCCCATGATGATATGCAACTCGTCGACCTGGCTACAGGCGCGCTGGATCAAATAAATATGGCCGGTATGCAGCGGGTAAAACTTACCGAACACCACGCCGATATTTTTCTGCTGACGCGGAAACTCCAGCCCGAGAAAACGGTGCAACGCCTCAAGCTTTTGCGCGCTGGGGCTCTTAATTTTGGCATTGAGAAGCTGGCTTAAATAGCCCTTGGTCATGCCGCTGGCGTCTGCGACCTGCTGCAACGTACAGCCTTTCTGACGAATTGCGGTTTTGAGATAGTCGAACGACGACACAAGAGCCTCCTGCTGAATTGGGGTAAACCATCTACCCATTATACAAAAAACCCGGATGTACTCACGGTACTATCCGGGGAAAGAGACCGGCGACGCAATATGCCGCCAGGATTGAACATTATAGTTCGTCAAAGACGTCCAGCGCGTCGGCGAGCTTCTTCACGCCAAAGACCTTCATGCCTTCCGGAATTTTCTTTGGCACGTTTGCCGCCGGCACGATAGCGCGGCGGAAACCATGCTTAGCGGCTTCTGAAATACGCTCCTGTCCGCTAGGTACAGGACGAATTTCCCCGGCCAGCCCCACTTCACCAAAGACCACCAGATCTTGCGGCAATGGTCTGTCGCGCAGGCTAGAAACCATCGCCATCAGCAGGGCTAAATCAGCGCTGGTTTCGGTAACCTTCACGCCACCCACGACGTTTACAAACACATCCTGGTCCGCCATCTGCAGGCCGCCGTGACGGTGCAGCACCGCCAGCAGAATAGCTAAGCGGTTCTGCTCAAGGCCAACGGCTACGCGGCGTGGGTTGCCCATCATAGAATGATCCACCAGCGCCTGAATCTCTACCAGCAGCGGACGCGTGCCTTCCCATACCACCATCACCGAACTGCCGGAGGTGACTTCATCACCGCGGCTCAGGAAGATGGCGGAAGGGTTGCTTACTTCACGCAGCCCCTGTTCGGTCATCGCGAATACACCTAGTTCATTCACCGCACCGAAACGGTTCTTATGGCTGCGCAGCGTACGGAAGCGCGAGTCGGCATCGCCGTCGAGCAGTACCGAGCAGTCGATACAGTGCTCAAGAACCTTTGGCCCCGCCAGAGAACCGTCTTTGGTCACGTGGCCGACCATCACAATCGCCACGCCGCGCGTTTTCGCAAAGCGCGTGAGGTAGGCCGCGGTTTCACGCACCTGCGCCACGCTGCCTGGTGAGGACTGAATATCCGCCATGTGCATCACCTGGATGGAGTCGATAACCATCAGCTTCGGCTGCTCTTCTTCCGCAATCTGGCAAATCTGCTCGATGCTGGTTTCGGAGAGCATAATCAGGTTGGCGGTTGGCAAGCCGAGACGATGCGCGCGCATGGCAACCTGCTGTAACGACTCTTCACCGGTGACGTACAAGGTTTTCATCTGCTCGGCCAGCCTGCACAGCGTTTGCAGCAGCAGGGTTGATTTCCCGGCTCCTGGGTTACCGCCAATCAGAATGGCGCTACCGGGCACGACGCCGCCGCCCAGCACGCGGTCAAACTCTTTAAAGCCGGTGGAAAAGCGCGGCAACTCTTCCAGGCTGATATCCGACAGTTTTTGCACCTTCGCGACGCCGGCATTGCCCGCATAGCCGCTCAGGCGCTCGTTACGTGCGACCGTAGGGGAAGCCGCAACGCGCACTTCGGTGATGGTATTCCAGGCATGGCAGGCGCTACATTGCCCCTGCCAGCGCGGGTAATCCGCACCGCACTCATTACACACAAATGCGCGTTTAGGAGCTTTCGCCACGTTAACCTCTTTATTTCTGATTCATGCTGCCGGAGAGAATGCAGAACACCCCCATCAAATCGGCATGACGGATAGTGACTTCCGTCTGTTCGTTCACTTTTGGTTTGGCATGATACGCAATCCCCAGCCCGGCTTTTTTGATCATCGGCAGGTCGTTAGCACCGTCGCCAATCGCCACCGTCTGGGCGTGCGGGATTTCATGTTTCTCAGCCAGTTGCAGCAGGGTTTTCGCTTTATACTGCGCATCGACGATGTCACCAACCACTTCACCTGTCAGCTTGCCATCGCGAATACCCAGTTCATTAGCGACCGCTGCGGTTAAGCGCAGCTTATCGCGCAGGTGATCGGCGAAGAAGGTGAAGCCGCCGGAGGCAATCGCCACCTTCCAGCCCAGCGTTTCAAGCTTGAGCACTAGCTGGGTCAGCCCCGGCATCAGCGGCAGCGTTTCGCGTACCTGACGCAGAATATCGGCATCGGCATCTTTCAGCGTAGCAACACGCTGACGCAGGCTGGCGCTGAAATCGAGCTCACCGCGCATCGCACGTTCGGTCACTTCCGACACCAGTTCACCGGTACCGGCCAGTTTGGCGATTTCGTCGATGCACTCAATCTGGATCGCCGTGGAATCCATATCCATCACCAGCAGACCCGGTGTGCGCAAATGCGGGATTTTACCCAGCGGGGCAACGTCCAGACCCGCATCGTGCGCCAGGCGCGTAGCGCGTGGCGTTAATGACCCCGCCAGGCGAATAACCTGATAGTCTTCCACGCACCAGGCCGCGACAATCACCATCGCCGCCCCCAGCTTACGCTGATAGGTGGTGAGGCTCGCTTTATTCAACCCGCGGCCGTACAGCAGCCAACCGCTGCGGCCGGCGTGATAATCCAGCGGCATAACCTCATCACCGCTCAGGGAAAGCGGCAATCCAGGCCACAGGGAGACATCTTCTGACAGATCGCACCAGGTCAAACTGTTTGGCATTACAGCTCCAATCTTCACTATATTAAGCCCAGGAAAATAACGCATGAGGCTACCTTGTAACCAGCGCTTCTGGCAACATTAAGCTGTAAATTTTCAAAGGTGGAATATGGTTCGCGCAAAACTGAAATTTCGACTGCATCGCACCGCGATTGTCCTGATCTGTCTCGCTCTGTTGGTGGCATTGATGCAGGGCGCTTCCTGGTTCAGTCAACAAAGCCAGAAACAACGAAATCCGCAGCTGGAAGAACTGGCCAGAACCCTGGCATTTCAGGTCTCGCTGAACCTCGCGCCGCTGATGAAAAGCGAAACGCCGGACGAGAAAAAGATCGGTCAGTTGTTGAAACAGCTCACCGACAAAAGCCGTATTCTGGACGCTGGGGTCTATGATGAGCAGGGTGACCTGATCGCCCGTGCCGGGGAACAGGTCGATCTCCGCGACCGCCTGGCGCTGGATGGCAAAAAAGCGGGCAGCTACTTCAATCAGCAAATCGTTGAGCCTATTCAGGGGAAAAACGGCCCCCTGGGCTATCTGCGCCTGACGCTGGATACCCACACCATCGCCACTGAATCCCGTCAGGTGGATAACACCACCAACATTCTTCGCCTGATGCTACTGCTGTCGCTGGCTATCGGCGTCGTGCTCGCCCGCACGCTGCTGCGCGGCAAACGCACCCGCTGGCAGCAGTCGCCGTTCCTGCTCACCGCCAACAAGCCGGTGCAGGACGAAGATAAAGATTAATCAGAAAAGGAAATCGCTATGTCAACGCTGCGCCTGCTGCTTTCAGACTCCCACGACCCGTGGTTTAACCTCGCTGTGGAGGAGTGTATTTTTCGCCAGATGCCCGCCACGCAGAGGGTTCTGTTCCTGTGGCGTAACGCCGATACGGTCGTCATTGGCCGTGCGCAGAATCCGTGGAAAGAGTGCAACACCCGGCGTATGGAAGAGGACAACGTCCGTCTGGCTCGCCGCAGCAGCGGCGGCGGCGCGGTGTTCCACGACCTCGGCAACACCTGCTTTACCTTTATGGCTGGCAAGCCGGAGTACGATAAAACCATCTCTACGGCCATCGTGCTCGAGGCGCTAAATTCGCTGGGCATTACGGCGGAAGCCTCCGGGCGTAACGATCTGATTGTGAAAACCGAAGAAGGCGACCGTAAAGTCTCCGGCTCCGCCTACCGGGAGACCATCGACCGTGGCTTCCACCACGGCACGCTGCTGCTCAATGCCGACCTTAGCCGCTTGGCCAACTACCTGAACCCTGATAAGAAAAAGCTTCAGGCTAAAGGGATTACTTCGGTGCGCGGGCGCGTGGCGAATTTGGTTGAGCTGCTGCCCGATATCACCCATGAACAAATCTGCGAAGCCGTCACTGAGGCGTTTTTCCGCCACTATGGCGAGCGAGTCGAAGCCGAAATAATCTCCCCGGATAAAGCACCGGATCTGCCAAATTTTGCCGAGACGTTTGCCCGTCAAAGCAGCTGGGAGTGGAATTTCGGCCAGGCCCCAGCGTTCAGCCATCTGCTGGACGAGCGTTTCACCTGGGGCGGCGTAGAGCTGCACTTCGACGTGGAGAAAGGCGTTATCACCCGCGCGCAGGTGTTTACCGACAGCCTGAACCCCGCGCCGCTGGAGGCGCTGGCCGCGCGCTTACAGGGCTGTCAGTATCGTGCTGACGTGCTGCAGCAAGCCTGCGAAGGGCTGAGAGAAGCGTTCCCGGAGCAGCGTAATGAACTGCGAGAGCTATCGGGCTGGCTGGCGGGAGCGGTGCGCTAACACCGCCAGGCGAGTCGCCCGATAATCACGGCGGCTGACGTTAATTTTTCCAGCATAGCACGAGCAATATCATGGAAACCCGCGCTAATGCGCGGGTCGTCCTGAACCCGCTGCCAGAACTGTTCCGCAAGCGGTAAAGCAAACTCCCATGCAGCTTTGCTGACGGTAGGATCCACTTTAATATCGACAGCCTCACTCCGCATCGCGCCAGAACTAGACGGGGCAAACGACATTGGCAGCATGTCATACACCGGGGCAATAACCATTGGCGTGGCAGATAAATAGAACGAGAGATTACCTGCGTGCATATCACTGTTGGCAATTAAGCGCCCAAATGCCCAGATTTTCGCGGTTTGCTGATGGGAATATTCAGCAATAATGCCCTTTGCGGAAAGTTGGCTTGTTACGGTAGGCCAGGCCCCCGGAGAGGAAACGAATTCACTTTGTAGGGCTTCCAGAGAGACGATTTGCCGTCTGCCGTGAACGCCCACACAATCAAAACGGAGACTTTCGAGAAACACCTGCCCCCTATCACTGCAGCAGATCGCCGTGGCATGGCTCGCATCAATGTCCGTAGCGGACAATACCGATAACGCAATAGACTCAGCAATCAGCAGGTCACCCCAGCGCTCGGAAACCGTATTCTGTTCTCGGGCACTAAATTTGACCAATACGTTTTGATTGCCTTGTGCTGTTTGCACATAACAGCCAAATTTAGGCTGCTCCCCTCCTGCAGAGGACCCAACAATATCGCCCGCGATGGCTTCTTCTGCGAGCCTGGCGTAGTCGCTGGTTTTATCACATTGTGCGACGGCAACTCGCTCTGGCGCGATAAGCCATCGTTGATAGTTCTCTTCACCAATAAGCCATCCACCTGCATTTTCACCCGCATACACACGCAGTCCGTATAGCACTTCATCTTCCTGCCATAAGCGGATATCGTCTGGCAAATGAGTCTGAGTAGCAACCGCCCTCCCCCAGGCTCGCCCTAAAAATCCCTGAGGCCGAAGGTCGGTCAAATACCACGGAAGGCCATCAAACCACTGCCATTCCCCTGACGACAATGCAACCAGATAACTGCCCTGCGGCCAGCATGGATACAACACGCCAAATTGGCGAGCGCTCCCCTGCTCATCCACCTGCCAAAGCGGAAACGTTGATCTACCGCGAATCGGTTTAATGAGGGCATAGCGAGTGGCGCGCGCCTTACCAAACTGCAGCACCTCATCATGGGCTGACACAAGTCGCGAGAAGGTCGCCTGGCTTATCGCCAGTACCTGTCTCAGTTCAGGGGCGGAACGCGGCCCTTGCAGAAGCAAATCGGTTAATGCGCTCATGAGTGAATAGATTTATGAATAGATATATGAATACATTTAATAGCATACTTGCTTGAATTGTACACATAAAATGGAATTGAAGAATGGAGGTGTGAATAGATTATCAGTATTACGAAGGTATCCCAGTCGAACAACGCAGCGCTGGGATTCAGCGCTGCGCGGCCCCGGAGTCGGCGCTGACGCACCTCGTCCGGGCTACGGTATAACGAACGCTACGCCGGAAATCGGCTTACGCTTTATCGCCCAGCAGAACAGATTCCAGCGCGATTTTGATCATGTCGTTGAAGGTCGTCTGACGTTCAGCGGCAGTGGTCTGCTCGTGGGTACGGATATGGTCGGATACGGTGCAGATGGTCAGCGCTTTCGCACCGAATTCTGCAGCCACACCGTAGATACCCGCCGCTTCCATTTCCACGCCCAGGATGCCGTATTTTTCCATCACGTCGAACATGGTTGGATCTGGGGTGTAGAACAGGTCAGCGGAGAAGATGTTACCTACGCGAGCATCAACGCCCAGCGCTTTAGCCGCGTCAACCGCGTCACGCACCATGCCGAAGTCGGCGATCGCCGCGAAGTCATGATCTTTGAAGCGCAGACGGTTCACTTTGGAGTCGGTGCATGCGCCCATGCCGATAACCACGTCACGCAGTTTCACATCAGCACGTACCGCGCCGCAGGAACCCACGCGAATGATTTTCTTCACGCCGAAGTCGGTGATCAGCTCTTTAGTGTAGATGGAGCAGGATGGGATGCCCATACCGTGGCCCATGACAGAGATCTTACGGCCTTTGTAAGTCCCGGTGAAACCTAACATGCCGCGAACGTTGTTCACTTCGCGCACATCTTCGAGGAAAGTCTCAGCAATGTGCTTTGCACGCAGCGGGTCGCCCGGCATCAGCACAACATCAGCGAAATCGCCCATTTCAGCGTTAATATGTGGGGTAGCCATCGTAATTTCCTTTATTTTTCAAATAGACGAAGGGCGGGAATCCTCCCGCCCAAAGAATCACAGCATGTTTTTACCGTACGCCATTGGAGACGTACCGAAGTAGGTCGCCAGCGTCTGGCCGATATCCGCGAAGGTTTCACGGTGACCCAGCGAACCTGGTTTAACTTTCGGGCCATAGATCAGCACCGGAATGTGCTCACGAGTGTGGTCAGTACCGGTCCAGCTTGGGTCGCAGCCATGGTCAGCGGTGAGGATCAGAATGTCATCTTCACCCACCAGCTCCATCAGCTCCGGCAGACGACGGTCGAACAGCTCCAGACCCGCAGCGTAGCCTGCGATATCGCGACGGTGGCCCCAGGAAGAGTCGAAGTCAACGAAGTTGGTGAAGACGATAGTCTCATCACCCGCTTCCTTCATCTCTTTGATGGTGGCGTCGAACAGCGCGTCCAGGCCGGTAGCTTTCACTTTTTTAGTGATACCGCAGTTGGCATAGATGTCTGCAATCTTACCGACGGAAACCACGTGACCGTGCTTTTCATCAACCAGTTTCTGCAGAACGGTCGCCGCCGGTGGCTCAACGGCCAGGTCGTGACGGTTACCGGTACGCTGGAAGTTACCCGCTTTATCGCCCACAAATGGACGCGCGATAACGCGGCCAATGTTGTAGCCGCCTTCGGTCAGCTCTTCACGGGCGATTTCACACAGCTCGTAAAGTTTATCCAGGCCAAAGGTCTCTTCGTGACAGGCGATCTGGAACACCGAGTCAGCAGAGGTATAGAAAATCGGCTTGCCGGTTTTCATATGCTCTTCGCCCAGTTGGTCGAGGATCACGGTACCGGAAGAGTGGCAGTTGCCGAGGTAGCCCGGCAGGTTGGCACGCTTAACCAGTTTATCCAGCAGTTCCTGCGGGAAGCTGTTTTCGTGGTCACTGAAGTAGCCCCAGTCGAACAGAACCGGCACGCCGGCGATTTCCCAGTGACCAGACGGCGTATCTTTACCAGAAGAGAGCTCATGCGCCCAGGCGTATGCGCCCACCACTTCCGCGTTGCCGTCCATGCCGGCAGCAATTTTACCGGTTGAACCTTCATGTGCTTTCACCAGACCCAGACGAGTCAGGTTAGGCAAATTCAGCGGGCCCTTACGGCCATTGTCAGCCTCGCCTTTGGCGCAGGCTTCTGCAATGTGGCCCATCGTATCTGCGCCGACATCGCCAAAGCGGTCCGCGTCTTCCGTTGCACCAATCCCAAAGGAGTCCAGCACCATAATAAATGCACGTTTCATCTTGTTCTCCATACATCTTGCGCTGCAAAAAAGCGATCAGATCAGTATATAACTATTCGGTGATGCGACGATAGACGGTTGGCGTAATTTCAGGCGCTTTATCGTCCAGTTTAATTGCCGCTTTCACGGCCTTCGCCGCGTCCTGCCAGCTTGCTTCATCTTTCGCGTGGATCACCGCCAGCGGACGCTGTCCGTCAACGCTGTCGCCCAAGCGGGCCATATCGGTGAAGCCAACGCTGTAATCGATGGTGTCAGAAGCCTGGCGACGGCCACCGCCCATAGAAACCACCGCCATGCCCAGCGCGCGGGTGTCCATCGCGCTGACAAAACCTTCGGTATCAGCATAGACGGCTTTGCTCAGCATCGCCGTCGGCAGATATTTCGCGTAGTTTTCAACGAAATCGGTTGGGCCTTTCTGTGCCGCCACCATGCGACCAAAGATCTCCGCCGCTTTGCCGTTGTCGAGCACGGCCTGCAGTTTGGCGCGCGCTTCGGCGTCGTCTTTGGCCAGCTTGCCGGAGATAAGCATCTCAACGCACAGCGCCATGGTGACATCGAACAGACGCGGGTTGCGGTATTCACCGGTCAGGAACTGCACCGCTTCGCGCACTTCCACGGCGTTACCGGCGCTGGAAGCCAGCACCTGGTTCATGTCAGTCAGCAGGGCCGTGGTTTTCACGCCTGCGCCGTTAGAAACGCCCACAATGGCTTCCGCCAGTGCCGCAGAAAGTTCGTAGGTCGGCATAAACGCGCCGCTGCCTACTTTCACGTCCATCACCAGCGCATCAAGACCTTCCGCCAGCTTTTTGGCGAGAATGGACGCAGTGATCAGCGGAATGGAGTCCACCGTCGCGGTAATGTCGCGGGTGGCATAAAAACGTTTGTCCGCCGGTGCGAGCGAGCTGGTCTGCCCAATAATCGCCACACCCACGTCTTTAATAATTTCACGAAAACGGTTGTCGTCCGGGAAGATGTCGAAGCCCGGAATGGCTTCCAGTTTGTCGAGCGTACCGCCGGTATGACCGAGGCCGCGACCGGAAATCATCGGAATATAGCCGCCGCAGGCTGCCACCATTGGGCCAAGCATCAGCGAGGTCACGTCACCCACGCCGCCGGTAGAGTGCTTGTCGACAATCGGGCCGTTGAGGTTGAGGCTCTTCCAGTCCAGGACGGTGCCTGAATCTCGCATCGCCATGGTCAGCGAGACACGCTCCGGCATGCTCATATCATGGAAGAAAATGGTCATCGCCAGCGCGGCAATCTGCCCTTCAGAGATGGTGTTGTCACGAATCCCGTTGATAAAGAAACGAATTTCTTCATCACTCAGCGCGTGGCCATCACGTTTTTTGCGAATAATTTCTTGAGCGAGAAACAAGGTACCCTCCTGATTAATCAGGTTAAATGCAGCGGGCTCGCGCCCGCGCTACGTTCCTGTAGCCCGGCCAAGCGTAGCGCCGCCGGGGAGATCCCGGAGTCGGCGCGCATGCGCCTCGTCCGGGCTACGATAATGCATTAATAGCTGCTAGCGCTTTTACCGTCGCCGTGGCCCAGCGCCTTCAGCAGGCTAGCCAGCAGAGAGGAAGCACCGAAGCGGTAGTGACGGGAGTCAGCCCAGTCCGCACCGAACAGTTCGTCAGCGATAGACAGGAACAGCTGTGCGTCTTCTGCAGTGCGAACGCCGCCCGCTGGCTTGAAGCCCACGCTTTTCTGTACGCCCATATCGCGGATCACTTCCATCATGATGCGCGCGCTTTCTGGCGTCGCATTCACCGGCACTTTACCAGTAGAAGTTTTGATGAAATCAGCGCCGGCTTTGATGGCGATTTCAGACGCTTTACGAATAAGCCGCTCTTCTTTCAGCTCGCCGGTTTCGATGATCACTTTCAGCAGCACGTTTGCCGCCGCACAGGCATCTTTACAGGCTTTCACCAGGTCGAAACCAACCTGCTCGTTACCCGCAATCAGTGCGCGGTATGGGAAGACCACGTCAACTTCGTCAGCACCGTAAGCGATAGCTGCGCGGGTTTCTGCCAGCGCAATATCGATGTCGTCGTTACCGTGCGGGAAGTTGGTGACGGTGGCGATGCGGATGTCCGGGGTTCCCTGCTCTTTCAGCGTTTTACGCGCAATCGGAATGAAACGCGGATAGATGCAGACAGCGGCGGTGTTGCCCACCGGCGTTTTCGCCTGATGACACAGCGCGATCACTTTCGCGTCGGTGTCGTCTTCGTTCAGGGTAGTTAAATCCATCAACTGCAGCGCACGCAGGCTGCTTGCCTTTAAATCAGTCATTTTTCTCTCCGACGGCATACTGCCGTGTAAATCGTTACCTTGCGGGTCTGTGACTATTGTAACACTGCCCCGCGTTCACACTTCGACTTTCATCACACTTAGTGAAAACTTCGTACAAAATTGCATAACAATAACGAGACATACATCAAATTTCGGAACCGAAAACGGTAATTAAAGCACCCGTTCGACTGCTGGGATCAAAAGACGGCCTCATCGTTTTTCATACACTTCGCCTATCGCTCGTCTGAGGAACTGAACATGCCAACATCGAATGATTCATCACTGCTGCAACACTGCCAGCAAATTGTGACAAGCTCCGTGTTAACCCCAGAACAGAAACGTCATTTTCTGGCGCTGGAGGCCGAAAACGCCCTGCCGTATCCAGAACTCTCTGAGGAAGCGCAGGCGGCGCTGGCCGACGGCGTCATTTGCGATATGTATGAAGGGCATGCGCCGTATAAGCCGCGTTACGTCCTGCCGGACTACGCGCGTTTTCTGGCTAACGGTTCTGAATGGCTGGAGCTGGAGGGAGCCAAAGATCTGGACGATGCCCTTTCGCTGCTGACCATTTTGTACCACCATGTCCCTTCCGTGACGGCGATGCCGGTTTACCTCGGTCATCTTGATGCGCTGTTATCGCCTTATGTTAGAATTCTAACACAAGATGAAATTGATATTCGAATAAAACGTTTCTGGCGCTATCTCGATCGCACGCTCCCTGATGCGTTCACGCACGTCAATATTGGCCCGCTTGATACGCCAGTCACCCGCGCGATATTACGTGCAGACTCAGAGTTAAAGCAGGTCGCGCCAAATCTGACCTTTATCTACGACCCGGAAATAACCTCCGATGATTTGCTGCTGCAGGTAGCACAAAATATCTGCGAGTGCAGTAAGCCGCACATCGCCAACGGGCCGTTAAATGATAAAATATTCACAAATGGTCAATATGGCATCGTAAGCTGTTACAACTCGCTGCCGCTTGCCGGCGGCGGCAGTACGCTGGTGCGCCTGAATCTCCAGCAGGTGGCGCAACGCAGTGAATCGATCGATGATTTCTTTGCCAACGTGTTACCGCGTTTCTGCCAGCTGCAAGTCGATATCATCGATGCGCGCTGCCGCTTCCTCTACGAGCAGTCGCACTTCTTTGAGAATAGCTTCCTGGTGAGTGAAGGGTTGATCGACCCGGACCGTTTTGTGCCGATGTTCGGCATTTACTCGCTCGCCGAGGCGGTTAACATCCTGTGCGAGCGCGAAGGGCTTAGCGGGCGCTACGGTAAAGACGAGCAGGCGAATCAGCTGGCCTACCGCATCAGCGCCGAGCTTGCCGCCTTCGTCGCCCGTACGCCGGTACAGTACGGCTGGCAGCAGCGCGCACTGCTCCACGCACAGTCCGGCATCAGCTCAGACATTGGCACCACACCAGGCGCACGTCTGCCATACGGCGACGAGCCGGACCCGATAAACCACCTGCTCACCGTCGCCCCACATCACGCCCACTACACCGCAGGGATCAGCGATATACTGACCCTGGATGAAACCGTGAAACGTAACCCGCAGGCGGTCATGCAGCTCTGCCTCGGCGCGTTTAAAGTCGGTATGCGTGAGTTCAGCGCCAACGTCAGCGGTAACGATCTGGTGCGCGTCACGGGCTATATGGTGCGCCTGTCCGACCTGCAAAAATACCGTGATGAAGGCTCCCGCACCAACACCACGTGGCTGGGCGAAGAAGCCGCACGCAACACGCGTATCCTGGAACGTCAACCTCGTGTCGTGAGCCATGAACAGCAGATGCGCTTTAGTCAGTAAAATTATCCCGTTCTCCTGCGTCGACGGGCCCGGCAGCCGCCTGGCCCTGTTTCTGCAGGGCTGCAACCTGCGCTGCAAAAACTGCCATAACCCGTGGACAATGGGGCGTTGCAACGACTGCGGTGAGTGCGTGCCGCAGTGTCCGCACCTGGCGTTAAGCGTGCACGACGGGAAAGTCAGCTGGCAGGCGGAGGTTTGCCAGCAGTGCGATACCTGTCTGCATATGTGCCCGCAGCAGGCCACGCCGATGGCGCAAACCATGAGCGTGGAGCAAGTGATTCAGCAGATAGCGCAGGTCGCACCGTTTATCGAGGGTATTACCGTCAGCGGCGGCGAAGCCACCACGCAGTTACCGTTCATCATCGCCCTCTTCCAGACGCTGAAATCTACGCCTTCACTGACGCACCTGACCTGCCTCGTCGACAGTAACGGCGAGCTGCCGCTAAGCGGTTGGCAGAAGCTGCAAGCGGTGTGTGACGGGGTGATGGTCGATTTAAAATCCTGGGATAGCGACCGCCATCTGGCCCTGACCGGACGCGGCAACGCACGGATCAAACAGAGCATTCAGTGGCTTGCCCAGCACGGCATGCTGACGGAGCTACGGCTGCTGGTTATTCCGGGGCACAGTGATTATCTGGAGGAAGCGGAGCCACTAGGCGCGTTTATCGCCGGGCTGGGGGATATTCCCGTGCGTCTGAACGCCTTTCACGCACACGGCGTTTACGGTGAGGCAAAAGCGTGGGGTAGCGCCGGGCCAACGGATATTGATGCCGTCAGCCAGGCGCTACAGGCCAGAGGAATAACGAGGCTTATCCCTCCGGCGCTGTACTTATAGGGCGAGGAACAGGCCCGCGATGGTGGCGCTCATCAGGTTGGAGAGCGTCCCGGCGGCAACGGCTTTCAGACCGAGCTGCGCAATATCCTGACGACGGTTTGGCGCCATGCTGCCCAGGCCGCCAATCAGAATGGCGATCGAGGAGAGGTTCGCAAAGCCGCACAGAGCGAAGGAGATGATCGCTTTGGTGTGGTTGGAGATCACCTGCAGGCCAGCCGCAGCCACTTCAGCATCCGCCTTCAGGTATTCACCGAAGTTCATGTAGGCCACGAATTCGTTGATCACCAGCTTCTGGCCGATAAACGAGCCCGCCACCGTCGCTTCTCCCCACGGCACGCCAATCACCCACGCCAGCGGCGCAAACAGCCAGCCAAGGATCAGCTGCAGCGACAGCTCCGGATGGTTGAACCAACCGCCAATACCAGAGAGCATCCCGTTCAGCAATGCAATCAGCGCGATAAACGCCAGCAGCATCGCCCCTACGTTCAATGCCAGTTGCATACCGGAGGCCGCGCCCGATGCCGCAGCATCCAGCACGTTTGCCGGTGCGTCCGGGTTCTTGGTATCTTTCTCAAGCGTTGGGGAGTCGTGCGGCGTTTCCGTTTCCGGCACGATAATTTTGGCAAACAGCAGGCCGCCAGGCGCCGCCATAAACGAGGCCGCAATCAGGTATTCCAGCGGTACGCCCATCTGTGCATAGCCTGCCAGAACGGAACCCGCCACCGAGGCTAGCCCGCCGCACATCACGGCAAACAGTTCGGAACGGGTCATGGTGGCGATATACGGACGAACCACCAGCGGCGCTTCGGTCTGGCCGACAAAGATATTTGCCGTGGCAGAGAGCGATTCCGTGCGTGAAGTTTTCAGCACCTTACGCAGCGCGCCGCCCAGAATACGAATCACGAACTGCATAATGCCGATGTAGTACAGCACCGCAATCAGTGAGGAGAAGAAGACGATAACCGGCAGTACGCGCAGCGCAAACACGAAGCCACCGCCGCCAAAGACTTCAAACATCTTGTCGGAGACCAGGCCGCCGAACAGGAAGCCGATCCCTTCGTTGCCGTAGGCAATCACGTTAGCCACGCCTTCGGACATCGCCAGCAGGACTTTACGCCCGGCAGGTACATAGAGGATGAGCGCACCGATACCTATCTGCAAAAGCCAGGCACCCAGTACGGTTCGGTAGTTAATCGCTTTACGATTGCTGGAAAGAAGTAAGGCAATGGCGAGCAACACCACCATGCCGATAAGTCCCATGAGGATTTGCATACAGAGTCCCTGTGTATTGAAAAATATAGTAATTACGGCATACCAATCGCGGCGATTATAACGCTACGTAATTATCTTTTTTGCAAAACATCACAGGTTTTACGCAACAGCAACAGATGAATAGCCAGTAATGAGATCTACGTCACTTCAGGAGAGTGAAAAAAGGGCGTGCGTATTTGCCAGCAGCGCTGAAGCTATCTCTTTCGGAGGCTCGCCTCGCAGCGAACAGAGGTGCGTGAATACATCAGCAATCCGCTCCGGGCGGTTCGGTTGCCCCTGATAGCCGTTGAGCGGCATATCCGGCGCATCGGTCTCCAGAATCAGCGATGAAAGCGGTAACTGCGCCATCACGTCTCGGGTTTTACTGGCGCGAGGATAGGAGATCGTTCCCCCCACGCCGATTTTATAGCCCAACTGGACGAAGCGTTCCGCCTGCTGGAGGCTACCGGCAAAACCGTGTACCACACCGGTTCGCGGCAGGTTATGTCGTTTCAGGTGCAGCGCCAGCTTGTCGTGGGTGCGTCGCGAATGGAGGATCACCGGCAGATCGTAACGCTTTGCCAACCGCAACTGTTCATCCAGCAGGTACTGCTGGCGTTCAAATTGCGGGTTCTCCCGGTAAAGATCGAGGCCAATTTCCCCCACCGCCACCAATTTTTCTGGCTTCAGGGCGAGTGCTGCTTCCAGTTGCGCCAGGCTCTCATCGCCATGACGCTCGACCACGATCGGGTGCAGCCCAATGGCGGCATACAGCTGAGAAAACCGTTCGGCCAGCGCCAGTACCCGAGGGAAATTGTCGGCTTCGGTGGCCGGCATGATTATCTTGCTAACGCCAGCGGCGGCCGCACGCTGGATACTCGCCTCTTCGTCGCCGGTAAATGGAGGGAAATCGAAGTGGCAATGGGTATCAATAAAACGGCCGTTCACGCCAGATCCTTATCATCAAAGAGTGTATCGTTTATTGGTGGTACATCGTTCATCGCAACATCAGGCATATCTTCCACCACAGGAACCACGGGAGTCGGTCGGCCTCGTTTGAGGTGGCGTACTAACGGCGGAGTCGAAGCCAACAGTTTACCAATGGTCGCCAGAAAGTAACGGCCGCATAAGCGCCCTGTCTTGTAGTCCTGACGCAGTGCGGGGATGCGGCTACCTAACGCCATACTCAGTAACGGTTTCGGCGGGTAGATTTCAATAATACGCAGCTTACCCGGCGGATTCTCAATAAATTGCTGGGTTTCACTGTAGGTCGTTTCATGGTGCTGCACCAGGTTCATCAGCGGCTGTAGGCTACTTTCGCCCAGCCAGCGCTCCATACGTTTAAACCACTGCGGCGTGTAATACATCTGCGACGGAACGGTACGGATCACCACCAGCGTTTTAGCCCCCTGTTTTGCCGCCTCGCGCACCGGGATCGCATCGCTCACGCCACCATCCAGGTAACTGACGCCATCCAGCGCGACACCGGGGCGATAGAAGCCAGGAATCGCGCTGGACGCCCGAATAATATCGAGCCAGTTCTGCCTGGTGGGTGAAAAATAGCTGGGCGTATAGTCATCGCTTCGGCAGGCGCAGATATAGAAAGATTTTCCCGACTCAAACAGGCGTTCGGCGTTTTCCATCGCCAGCGGCATCTGCCCTGCGGTAGAGTCGACCAACCAGTCGAGGTCGATAAGATTACCGCCGCGAACAAAACGTACCGGGTCGAAAAACTCCCGCCGGGTGGTGTAGCGCATGATGACTTTGCGCCCGTAGCCCGGCTGGTTACACAGATAGGCGGAAAGGTTTTGCGCGCCCGCAGAGGTGCCATAGTAGAGATCAAAGGGGTTGAACTGTGCCCGCATAAACTCATCAAGCACCCCAGCAGTGAAAATTCCTCGCTGCCCTCCTCCTTCACAAACCAGTGCCGTGCGGCCTGGTTTGAAACGACTCAGCGATAATGGCGCAATATTGCCAAGCGTGACGGGTATACGCTGCCCCACCTCTGCCTACCTGTTTTTTATTCACCAGACTGACAAAGTAGCCTAATTTCCGCTGGGCTAAAACTAATAAAGCCAGTCCGCTGGACTGGCTTTGGTGTCATGCTCGTTAACGCGTGGCGTTCTAGGGCCGTTTACGCCCGGTAAACAGGCTCACCAGGAAGATAATAATCCCGACAACGAACACAACTTTTGCTGCCCACGCTGCCGTACCTGCCAGTCCACCAAATCCTAATGCGGCGGCAATTAACGCGATAACCAGAAATATAATGCCCCAACGAAACATAAGCTTCTCCTTTACCATAGTTAATGTCGACCGCTTGCTATGAGCCTTCAACCGCTTTCGCCGCCGCAACGACCTGAGTTAGTGATTAATATTGCGACAAAAACAAATGTTAGCTTTAAGCGCTTAATGCATGCGCATTATCAGCATTTAAAGCCAACGAAAATGTCATAGCTTTGTTAAATATAGAT
Organism: Kluyvera sichuanensis; assembly: GCF_040930405.1. Lineage (NCBI taxonomy): Bacteria > Pseudomonadati > Pseudomonadota > Gammaproteobacteria > Enterobacterales > Enterobacteriaceae > Kluyvera > Kluyvera sichuanensis. Next base: position 4,422,547 of record NZ_CP162271.1, on the reverse strand, counting down.
CACAATTTTAAAATCGCCCGCTCCGCTGGTCAAAAAACAGACAGCTAGCGAAAAAAGAGGAGGAATTAAGAACTTTCCGCAAACGGCTAATCAGGAAGGAAAAACGTCAGGGTGCAGCGGATGCCACACCCTGAAGGGGTTTTTAGTGCTCGCGAGTTTTGCGGAACTCAACTTCAGGATAACGTTCCTGAGTCAGATTCAGGTTCACCATGGTTGGGGCGATATAGGTCAGGTTATCACCGCCATCCAGCGCCAGCTGAACTTCGTTTTTACGTTTGAACTCTTCGAATTTCTTCACGTCTTTGCTCTCAACCCAACGGGCCGTCGCGACGTTCACCGATTCGTAGATAGCTTCCACGTTGTATTCGCTTTTCAGACGCGCAACCACCACGTCAAACTGCAGCACGCCCACCGCGCCGACGATCAAATCGTTGTTGGCGATCGGACGGAACACCTGCACCGCACCCTCTTCGGACAGCTGAACCAGCCCTTTCAACAGCTGCTTCTGCTTCAGCGGATCCTTCAGGCGAATGCGACGGAACAGCTCCGGTGCGAAGTTCGGGATGCCGGTGAACTTCATCATTTCGCCCTGGGTGAAGGTATCACCAATCTGAATGGTACCGTGGTTGTGCAGACCGATGATGTCGCCTGGATAGGCTTCTTCAACGTGAGAACGGTCGCCCGCCATAAAGGTCAGCGCGTCGGAGATCACCACGTCTTTACCAATACGTACCTGACGCAGCTTCATGCCCTTCTCATATTTCCCGGACACCACGCGCATAAACGCGACGCGGTCGCGGTGTTTCGGGTCCATGTTGGCCTGAATTTTGAAGACAAAGCCGGTGAATTTCTCGTCCTGCGCTTCCACCAGACGGGTGTCGGTTTTACGCGGCATTGGCGCCGGCGCCCACTCCACCAGACCGTCCAGCATATGGTCAACGCCGAAGTTACCCAACGCGGTACCGAAGAATACCGGGGTAATTTCGCCTGCCAGGAACAGCTCTTTATCAAACTCGTTGGACGCGCCCTGCACCAGCTCAAGCTCATCGCGCAGCTGCTGAGCCAGGTCGTCACCCACAGCGGCATCCAGTTCCGGGTTATTTAAGCCCTTAACGATGCGCACTTCCTGAATGGTGTGGCCTTTACCGGTCTGATACAGATAAGTTTCATCTTTATAGAGATGGTAAACGCCTTTGAACAGCTTGCCGCAGCCAATTGGCCAGGTGATTGGCGCACAGCCAATTTTCAGCTCGCGCTCAACTTCATCCAGCACTTCCATCGGATCGCGGATGTCACGGTCGAGTTTGTTCATAAAGGTCAGGATCGGCGTATCGCGCAGACGGGTAACTTCCATCAGCTTACGGGTACGATCCTCAACGCCTTTCGCGGCATCAATAACCATCAGACAGCAGTCCACCGCCGTCAGCGTACGGTAGGTATCTTCGGAGAAGTCTTCGTGCCCCGGGGTGTCCAGCAGGTTCACCAGACAGTCGTGGTACGGGAACTGCATCACAGAGGTGGTAATAGAGATACCACGCTGCTTTTCCATCTCCATCCAGTCAGATTTAGCATGCTGGCTGGAGCCACGGCCTTTTACCGTACCGGCGGTCTGAATAGCCTGTCCGAATAACAGCACTTTTTCAGTGATTGTCGTTTTACCGGCATCCGGGTGGGAAATAATGGCAAAAGTGCGGCGTTTGGCCACCTCTTGCAAATAAGGAGACAACGTCATAATTCAATCTTCTTGAGTAAGCGCGGCTTCGCACCGCGCAGGTTGAATACGAAAAAATTGCGGCTATTTTACCCATCAAAGGGGGGCTGGCAATCACTGTTTACACAGGAGTAACTCCAGTTCAGGCAATGAGGTCACCGTCCAGTCAGGCGTAATGCCTTCCGGCAGTGGACGCTGATGCGCGTTCAGCCAGCAGGTTGCCCACTCGGCGTTCATCCCACCGCGGATATCAGACTCGGCGGTATCACCGACCATCAGCACGCGGGAACGGTCCGGATGACCAGCCTGTTCCAGGGCATAGTCAAAGATCCGGCGGTCCGGTTTTGCCACGCCCACTTCTTCAGAAATAATCAGTAGATCAAAGTGTTCGCGAAGCCCGGTGCGCTCCAGACGAATTTGCTGTAGCGATGTAAAGCCGTTGGTGATGATGCCCATCTTCACCTTGCCCTTCAGGGTATTCAGCAGCGATACCGCGCCCGGCAGCGGGGCGCAGATTTCCGCCATCGCGTTCATAAAGGCATCGTTCAGGTCGCCTGGCTTCACGTTCAGACGCTCCGCCCAGCTGGTAAAACGCTGGTGCTGAAGCTGCAGCGAGGTGATCGCGCCGTTCTGGTAGTCGACCCACAACGGTTGGTTGACCGCCTGGTAGTCCTGGAAATCTTCCGCGGTAAAGGTCACGCTATAGTCGAGAAACATCCGCTGTAAGCCGCTAAACGAGTCAAACGTAAACAGCGTTTCATCGGCATCGAAGAAAATCCAGTCCCACTTCTTCATCTTTTCACCTTGTCTTACATACTGAGGGGCAGCGCCATAATGATGGCGTCCTCACGGCCGTCCGCCGTGGGGTAATAGTTGCGACGGATTGTCGCCTCATTGAAGCCTAAGCTTTCATACAGCGCGATGGCCGCGTGGTTTGAGGCTCGCACTTCCAGCCATAGCGTCACCACGCCCTGCGCGTCTAGTGCATCAATGAGATGTTCCAGCAGTTCACGTCCCAGACCACGGCGCTGATACGCAGGATCGACGGCAATGTTGAACAGCGTGGCTTCGTCCAGCACGACCTGAGTAATGGCAAACGCGGCCATTTCACCGTCGACGGACAGTTGGAGGTTCAGATAGCGCTCGCCCTGGTTGCTGGCGAAGGTTTTTTCACTCCAGGGAAACGCATGCGCGCGCGTTTCGATTTGAAAGGCGCGGGGTAAATCAGTCGTGCTGAGGGTAGAAATCGTGTTCATGGGCGCAAATTTGTTGCCACAGCGCGGCGCGAGCTTGCGCGCTAGCCTGTAGTTCATTAAACGGAGGCGTCGAAATCATCGCCCCTTCCAGCGTCACCGGCGTATCGTTGCCAAGACGCCAGCAGTGACATCGACTGTCCTGCGGCAGCATCGCCACCCGGTCAGGCGTCAGCGGTAAAACCTGGTCCGGCGTCAGGCACAGCGCGCGGAGAATATCGCTAATCAGCGGCTCGGTGAGCGGCGGTAACGCCTCGGCCACCATCACCAGCTTGACATGCGGCGGAAGCGTAATCGCAATTTCACCCTGCAGTGCCCCAGGGCGACGTAATGCCCACTGGGTGATACCCAACTGTTGTAATTGCCAGTCTCGCCGGGATGTCATGTGAAACGCTCCTGTCTATCAAGGGCGCAAATATAGCAAATTCATCGAAACTGCGCCAATTACACACTATAATCCCCGCCTAAGTTTATTGAGGAATAATTCATGTCTGCTTTTACCCCGGCAAGTGAAGTCTTGCTGCGTCACAGTGATGATTTCGAACAGAGCCGTATTTTCTTTGCCGGCGATCTGCAGGATGACCTGCCCGCACGTCTGGAAACCGCGGCAAGCCGCGCGCATACCCAGCAGTATCACCACTGGCAGGTGCTGAGCCGCCAGATGGAAGACAACGTTCGCTTTAGCCTGGTGGCTCAGGCAGAAGACGTCGCGGATTGCGATACCCTGATCTACTACTGGCCGAAGAACAAGCCGGAAGCCCAGTTCCAGCTGATGAATATTCTTTCTCTGCTGCCGGTTGGTACCGATATTTTTGTCGTCGGTGAAAACCGCAGCGGCGTACGTAGCGCCGAGCAGATGCTGGCTGAATATGCCCCGCTGAACAAAATCGACAGCGCGCGTCGCTGCGGCCTGTACCATGGCCGTCTGGAAAAACAGCCAACCTTCGACGCAGAAAGTTTCTGGGGCGAGTACCAGCTGGATAACCTGACCATCAAGACCCTGCCTGGCGTATTCAGCCGCGACGGTCTGGATGTCGGTAGCCAACTGCTGCTTTCTACCCTTACCCCGCATACCAAAGGCAAAGTGCTGGATGTCGGCTGCGGTGCTGGCGTACTGGCAGCCACCCTTGCCAGCCATTCACCAAAGGTACGCCTGACCCTGTCTGACGTGAGCGCTCCAGCGGTCGAAGCCAGCCGCGCTACGCTGGCGGCGAACGGTGTTGAAGGTGAAGTCATTGCCAGTAACGTCTTCTCTGAGATTAACGGTCGCTTTGACATGATTATCTCCAACCCACCGTTCCACGATGGGATGCAGACCAGCCTGGACGCTGCCCAGACCTTAATCCGCGGCGCGGTTCGTCATCTGAACAGCGGCGGCGAGCTGCGCATCGTGGCGAACGCCTTCCTGCCGTATCCGGCAGTGCTGGATGAAACCTTCGGTTTCCACGAAGTCATCGCCCAGACTGGCCGTTTTAAAGTGTACCGCACCGTTTTGACCCGTCAGGCGAAAAAAGCCTAATCAGATCGCCTGTAGCCCGGCCGAGCGTAGCGACGCCGGGACTTACACCGTGGCATTTCCCGGCGTCGCTACGCTCGGCCGGGCTATATAAACTCCCCATAACCGAAGAAACGCCTTTTTTTTCGGCAATCGCGCCGAGTTCGATAATTAACTGTTGACGCCCAGCGTAAAATCTCTAGAATTCGGCCCCGTGGTAATGATTCTTTCATAAAGAGTCAATGGTATGCGAAGGTGGCGGAATTGGTAGACGCGCTAGCTTCAGGTGTTAGTGTCCTTTGGATGTGGGGGTTCGAGTCCCCCCCCTCGCACCATAAACCACGTTATATCGTTCGCAGAGTGCGAAGGTGGCGGAATTGGTAGACGCGCTAGCTTCAGGTGTTAGTGTCCTTAGGATGTGGGGGTTCGAGTCCCCCCCCTCGCACCAACGAAGCGATATAACAAAAGTAACGAGATATCTGTGCGAAGGTGGCGGAATTGGTAGACGCGCTAGCTTCAGGTGTTAGTGTCCTTAGGATGTGGGGGTTCGAGTCCCCCCCCTCGCACCAGACTCCTCGTTCTCTCCCGGTAGTTCCCCCCCATTTTTGATAGTCATCCCATTAGCTTTACATTCATTGTTATCAGCACAAGACCGCCAACAAACGCAATGCATGACGGTAACAGCACAAAGTGACGTAACCGACGATGCCATATCATCGCGCCGCTCAGCAGCAACCCGCACACGATAACGCCGCGCCAGACGTCAAGCGACAGCCCCATCGTGCTCAATATGGCGATTGCACTTCCCGAAATCAGTACACCCCAGCCGCTACCTAGCGTTCGTTGCAACATGAATCAGCCCATATAAATGATAATGATTACCAATATCATATATTGTTTTTTGTCAATTGTCTGCTCATGCGCTAAGGTTTCATAATCATTAATGACATGTATATTGTATGGTGATAAATTGTACAAAAAATAGCATGTCTAAATAAATAGAATTTGCGCTTTGCATTCATGAATTATTCTTGTTTTTGATGCATTTACTTATATTAAAGGCTGACTACAACATCCAACAATGACAGTACAATCCTGGCGCACCCTGCGTGCGCAAAAATATCAGCTAACGTTCCGGCTATTTTTGTTTCTGAATCTGGTCTCATCGACGCTGTCCGTCTTCAGCCCGATATATAACGTTAATATTTTTCCACTACCCGCAATGCTGATAGCGGTGGGCAGCAGCGTGCTGCTAGTATGGAACTGGCGATATACCAGCATAAAACTGAATATACTAATAGTTTCGGTTATATTCGGCTGCTTATGGGGCTGGCATATTTTAAGTAAAACTTTGGTGCTTGCTTTACCTAATGACAATTTCCAGATGGTAGCGCTTTTCAGCGTACTATTTGTCGGTACCATTGCCTTTTCCAATAATATTGTCGCCTTTTCCCTCCATTCAATGCCGACCTTTATTGTGTGCCTGATAACCAGTCCTTCCGGAGAATGGTGGAGAATGGCCTACTGTATGGCGCTGCCGTTAGTTGGCATCGCTATTCAGCATGTGATCCAGCGGCGTAACGATAAGTTCGCGCAGGGGCTGATGTATAAACTACTGGAAGAGCGCGAAACGCTGAACGGTCTGAGCATGCTCGACCCGCTGACCGGGCTCTACAACCGCCGCGGGTTCCAGTTCCGCCTGGATTCATTAATGTCGATAGGCAAGGCGCAGCACTCCGTCCTGCTGCTGGATATTGATCACTTCAAGGCCTACAACGACCACTACGGCCATATGATGGGCGACCAGGCTCTGATGCGCGTTTCGGCAGCGATTCGAAACGCCGTACGTTCCAGGGATATTGTGACGCGCTTTGGCGGTGAGGAGTTTATGGTGGTGCTACCGCACTGCAGCATTGAGGCCGCGATGCAGACCGCCGAGCGTATTCGCCAACACGTATACGATCTCAAAATTCCGCATATGTTCAATTCCAGCGTGGCAACCCACGTGACCATCAGCATCGGCGTAGCCCCGTTGGAGGATAACAACATTGATCAGGCCATGCAGCGCGCGGATAAGGCCCTGTATGAAGCGAAAAACATGGGGCGCAATAACATCCTGACCTACGAGCAGGCTCCCGCCGTCTAGGTTCACAAAACGCGAGTGCAGGAGACAAACTTCTTGCGCTCGCTTTTATCTATAGCTAGGATTGCTAATCATTATCATTTAGATTTGAATCCAGCAACGCTATGGCTTACCGTTCCGCTCCGATCGCCGATGACCTTATCTGGCGCACGCCGATTCCCTCAAAGGAACAGGCGTTCGCAGAGTCAGTGCGCGCCAAAATAGCCGAACTGCGTCCGCACCTGCTGGACATGTTTCGTCTGGGCGAAGCGGCCCCGGATTGTGCCAGAACCCTCAGCGAATGGGCAAAACCGACGGAGCTAAGCTCCTTGCTGGCCGTCTATTCCGATCATATCTACCGCAATCAACCAACCCTGGCGCGAGAAAATAAACCGCTGCTTTCCCTTTGGGCGCAATGGTACATCGGCCTGCTGGTGCCACCGTTGATGCTCGCGCTGCTGACTGAAGAATCCGCTATATCACTTAGCCCTGACCATTTCCGCGTGGAATTCCACGAAACTGGCCGTGCGGCCTGCTTCTGGATCGACGTACACGCTGACGTTCGCGCCAGCCAGAAGCCGGCCATCGAACGCATGGACGATCTGGTGAGTCAGGCGCTTATGCCGGTTGTGCAGGCGCTGGAAGCAACAGGAGAGATTAACGGCAAGCTCATCTGGAGTAATACCGGCTATCTGATTAACTGGTATCTCGGCGAAATGAAAACGCTGCTAGGGGAAGAGCAGGTCAACCTGCTGCGCCAACGCTGTTTCTTTACCAGCACGCTGGCCGACGGCCAGGATAATCCGTTATGGCGTACTGTGGTATTACGTGACGGCCTGCTGGTGCGTCGCACCTGCTGCCAGCGTTACCGCTTGCCCGACGTTAAACAGTGTGGTGACTGTACGCTGAAATAAACAACGGGGCTTTCGCCCCGTTATTTTTTGCTGCTTTCTTTTACGCTGCCTGCTGACTCTCTTCAGCCGCACGCTGCGCTTCTTCGTTTTCCTGCTCTAACAACTGTTTTTCATACACTTTGAAGAACGGATAGTAGATAACTGCGGAAACGCAGGCCAACAGCACCACCAGAATCGCCGCACGGAAGTCCCAACCTAAAGCCCATGCGCCGCCAATAGGTGCCGGTGCCGTCCACGGTACCACTGAAATCACGCGACCAATCAGATCCAGCTTCATCGCCGCCCACGCCAGAATCGCGTTGACCATCGGTGCCAGCAGGAATGGAATGAAGAACACTGGGTTCATCACGATTGGGGTACCGAAGATAACCGGTTCGTTGATGTTGAACAGGCTAGGCACCACGCTCAGACGGCCGATAGAACGCAGGTGGGCTGAACGGCTACGCAGGTAGCAGAACACCAGCCCCATCGTTGCACCGGAACCCCCGACCACGATGAAGAAGGTCCAGAACGCTTCCATAAAGATGTGCGGCAGCGGCGCGCCCTGCGCCAGAGCAGTCTGGTTCAGGCCAAGGTTAGTCAGCCAGAACATCTGCAGCATACCGGAGACAATCGCCGCCCCGTGGATCCCTGCAAACCACAGCAGGTGACCAATCAGTACGGCCAGCAGAATCGCCGGTAAGGAGTCAGCGGCGGAAACCAGCGGTTTGAACACGGACATGATGGCTTGCGGGATCAGCATGTCGAACTGGCTTTGAATAAACAGGCTCAGCGGATAGAGCGTCAACACCACCACCAGCACTGGAATCAGCAGGTCGAAGGAGTTTTTGATCATCGGCGGCACCTGATCCGGCAGGCGGATCCCGATGTTGCGGACTTTCAGAAAACGCATCATCTCCACGCAGTAGACGGCAACGAGGATCGCGGTAAAGATCCCAGTTCCCCCCAGGCTATCAACCGGCAGATGACCGCTGGTTTTTGGTGCAGCCACCAGCAGAAACGCCATGATGGAGAGCATCGAACACATGAACGGATCGAGCTGGTTGCTCTTTTCGTAGTGTTTACCGAGGTTATAGGAGATAGCCGCGCAGATATAGATAGACATAATGCCCATCGTCATATCAAACGGCGTCAGAATGCGGCCTTCAAACTGCTTAGCGAGATCTAACCACGCACGGGCAAAGCCCCAGGTGGTATCGGGAGAAAACGGTGGGTAGGCGAAAACCAGTAAAAACGATCCTACAATCATAAAAGGCATGGCAGAGATAAAACCATCACGAATCGCCATAACGTGACGCTGAGAGGAAATTCGTCCCGCGACCGGACTAACGTAATTTTCTACAAAACGGAATATCAGATTAAATGCAGCGTGATTAGCAGACATAACAGCCCTCCTGACAGGCTTTAGACGTCAACACAGCAACAACGATTTTGCCGACATGCAACTGGGCGTACATTGAAGCATCAGGTGTTACGGGTCTGCGACCTGCAATGATGTTCATACCGATACAGTTCATACACGGCTCTTATTATAGATACAAAGGAAGTTACCCCCGCAGTATCAATCGCCTGATGAATAACCGCAACCGGTTACAGTAACCGGTTGCACTGATTGTGAAGGAGATCCAAAAAACAAACAATTTTTGCACAACTTAGCCGCTTTATTTACAACCCAGGTAACTCTATGACAGAGTGACTCGCCGAATTATCAGGAGAGAAGCATGAGCCTACAGTCCGTAAAGACATTCTTTGCCGAGCACGCGCCCGACATCAGCATCATCGAGCTTGAGCAAAGTACCGCAACCGTTGCGCTTGCCGCTGCCGCGCACCGCGTTGAGCCCGGACAAATCGCCAAAACGCTCTCGCTGAAGGTGAAAGACCGCGTCATTCTGGTAGTTGCGAAAGGAGATGCCCGTCTGGACAATAAGAAGTTGAAAGAGACTTTTGGTGCGAAGGCTCGCATGCTAAGCAGTGATGAAGTGGTGATTCTCACCGGTCACCCGGTCGGTGGGGTCTGTCCATTTGGGCTGGAGAATCCGCTGGCGGTGTACTGTGATGTCTCGCTGCAGCAATACGAAGAAGTTCTTCCTGCCGCAGGAGCCATACACAGTGCGGTACGCATTTCGCCGGAGCGAATGGCTAGCCTTACCGCTGCTACTTGGGTGGATGTCTGCCTCTAGCAAACAGGCGAGGTGCTGGCATCATTTATATCGTGTAACGACACCAGCAGGTCGGCGGCGCTCAGTAGCTCAATATCGGAATTCACTCTCAGCTTCGTCATCGCATTAAATTTGTGCGCGCGAATGGTTTTGATATTCCGCCCCAGTTGCTGAGAAATATCCATCAACGAATAGCCGTAGGTCATGTAACGCAGGATCAGGTTCTCGGTCGGGCTGAGAAAACGATTTTCACGCTGGGCAGCGGAATCCTCCATTGCTTCACGAACTTCTATCGCCTCTTCCAGCAGCTCGAATACGCTATGCCGTAGGTCACTCAACGTTTCGGATTTACTGAGCACGCCGTGAATATAGGTTGGCGACAGGTGCCGAATCAGCGCCGCTTCATCTTTATCGTTAGCCAGAATGATGCGCATCACCTCAGGATGATGATTGGCAATCTCGCCCATCAATAACAGGCATTCAATACGAAGTTCACGCGTGCCGGAGAGACAATACATGACGCCATCAAACGGCCCTTGTTTGACCGCCAGCTTAAATTCAGCAATGCTGCGAAAAAAATGGAAAGTAAAATGCCTACCACGAGCGCTCATCAGTAGATGGCGTAGCCCTACCGCCGTCACATTACAATGCTCTATGATAGCGATGCGCTGCTTCCTGCTGCATTTTTCCATTCGACTTGCTCCCCGTAGGCTGAATAGAGATTGAGTTCCTTCATTCCCTGATTGCTGTTGAGCCAGGCATACATTTCCGCATTACTGCGCAGAGACAGGCGGCGCATCGCACTATTTTTTTGCGCGCTAATGGTTTTATTACTCTTTTTCAGCAACGCGGCGATTTGGTTAATCCCCCATCCTTTCGCCAGCAGTCGCAGTACTTTCCGCTCGGACAGTGTCAACATAATGAGTCGTTGATTATCATCATCACCGTCCGCATCATGCTGCAGCGAAAGCAGCATTTCACTCACGTTATCCGTGCTAACATTCTCCTGTTGAATGGCTTTTACCACCCGCTCAACGGAGTCTGATTCGGAAAGCAGCGTACTTTCCGGACGCATTAAAAATTCAACGGCTAATGCGTAGTACTGGCGGCTAATCATAAATATCCAGTGAATATCACGATATTGCGATAGCAGCGTATAGTATTGCTCGCAGAGCGCACGCGGGTTGCCAATATCGCCAGAGAAATCAACGATAACCACATCAGTACGGCGAAGTTGAAGCAGCGTTAACTGCTCGAGAGACTGGCAAAAATTGAGCTCATAATTCGGGAAGTGCATTCGCATGATGGAATTCAGCCCAGACTGCATAACCGGTATTTTGCTGATAATCACTGCGAACTTGCAGTACTCTGGCGTCATATAACCTCCGTATCCTTTCGAAGATTCGTTTCCTGAATATGTTTTTATTTAATCAAATAAGCGTATTCGCAGGAAATGAATCCATCCATTTCTATTTCCCTTTAATAGCGGCATAATACTCGTCGGTTAATTATCAAATAAACCTGACCGCTGTATGACTTTACCTGTGAGATGATTTCATCTGGTTAGCAGGACTAACTACGACAGTATGGCATATCAATGTAAAAGAGGTTGCTTAGAAAATATTAAAGTCTCAATAAGTAGAATTAAACATTCAAAAAAAATAGCCTACTCAGATAGTTCCATTTTCATTTTGAATTCTTTGGGCGTCACCCCTTCCCGCTTGCGGAAGAAACGCGAAAAATAGGTCACGTCACTAAACCCCAGATAATCAGAAACCTGCGTGATGGTCATGCTGGTGTACTGCAGGCTGCGCTTTGCTTCAAGCAGCAGCCGCTGATGTAAAACGTTCAATGCGCTGGTACCGTGATATTCACGGCACAGGCAGTTCAGATGGGTGGTGGAAACCCGGAGCTTTTGCGCATAGTCGGCCAACGATAAATGCTCACGGTAGTGGCTCTCAATCAGCCGGCTAAACTGGCGCAGCACGCTGCGTTTCCGCTCGCTGTTATCCTTCACCGCGCCTCCCGCCTTACCCTGACGATTGAGCCACACCAGCAGCGCGCTGAGTAACGAATAGAGCATCATCTCCCGCGCGTCGTGATCCTGGGTGTACTCTTCCAGCAGCGTGGCAAATAAAGTACGGATATGGTGGCCGGAACGTTTGACCGGAATACAGCCGGGCTGGTTCAGCATATCCAGCGGTTGCCCAAACTGCGTCTCCAGACGGCTTAACAACGGCAGCGCAAGCGAGAGCACGTAGCCTTGCGTCCCCGGCGAAAAATGAAAGCCATGAACGCAGAGCGCGGGAACGACCTGAATAGAAGATTCGTTCACCACCAGGCGTTGTCCCTCTATTTCTATTTCAGCCTGCCCTTTGTGCAAATAAAGCAGTTGCACCAGTTCGGCATGCTGATGAACCCGAATGTGCCATTCATAGAGGCTGCTCCGTTTATGGATCGATTCGCAGTGCAGCAGATCGGGCGTCGGCCAACCCATATGCTCGCCATAGAGCTTAAATACCGGCACCACCTCCGGTATATTCGCCTCGACACCCGCTCTTTTCATTCTCTACTCCACCGTTTCATAAGGCAGCCCCACGTAGTTTTCAGCAATCGTTGTCAGTCCCGCCTGCGAGCTGAGATAGTACTGGCGATCGGCCTCCTGCATCTTTCTGGCAAACGGGCTCTGGTCCTGAAAATCATGCAGCAGATGGGTCATAAACCAGCTAAAACGTTCACCTTTCCAGACCCGGTTCAGCGCCAGCTGCGAATAACGGCTCAGCAGGTCGGCGCGTCCATTCTGGTAATACTGCCGCAGGATACGCCACAAATAGTTCACATCCGAAACGGCCAGGTTCAGCCCTTTGGCCCCGGTTGGCGGCACAATGTGTGCGGCATCGCCAACCAGGAACATCCGCCCGTACTGCATCGGCTCCACCACATAGCTACGCAATGGCGCGATGCTCTTCTCAAGTGAGTGACCAGTCACTAACTTTTGACTCAGCTCGTCCGGCAGACGGCGCTTCAGTTCACCCCAGAAGCGTTCGTCAGACCATTGTTCAACGCTGTCGGTCAACGGAACCTGCAGATAGTAGCGGCTTCTAGTTAGTGAGCGCTGACTACACAATACAAACCCACGCTCATGATGCGCGTAAATCAGTTCCGGGTTGACCGGCGGCGTGTCAGAGAGCAGCCCCAGCCAGCCGAACGGCCAGATGCTTTCATATTCACGCAGAATATCGCGAGGAATGCTCTGACGAGAAACGCCGTGGAAGCCATCACAGCCGGCGACAAACTCACATTCCAGGCGGCAGCGTTCGCCATTTTTCATAAAGGTGACGGAGGGCTTATCACTTTTCAGGTCGTGCAACTCAACCTGCTCAACGCCATAAATGGTCTGCGCGCCGCTGGCCTGCCGTGCTTCCATCAAATCGCGCGTCACTTCGGTCTGGCCATAAACCATCACGCTCTTCCCGCCGGTCAATTCACTCAGCGGCACGGGAATACGCCGGTCGGCAAACAGGAACTCCACGCCGTGGTGAACCAACCCTTCCGCCTCCATACGGCGAGCGACGCCCGCTTCACGCAGCAGTTCGACGGTACCGTTTTCGAGGATCCCGGCGCGAATACGCCCCAGTACATACTCGGGAGTCTGACGTTCCAGGATCACGGTTTTAATGCCCGCATTATGCAACAACTGGCCTAACAGCAGCCCGGAAGGCCCGGCACCGATAATGGCAACTTGCGTGTTCATGGGTGACCTCGCACTCTGGTTAATTATTTGTTTATTTCATGTATCAATAAAGTTTCAGAATGCATTTTTGATAAGTCAGAGGGGAAAAAGAAGGTCAGAATCCGTTCAAAAATTGCACTTTCGAACAGTTTTGCAAAAGTGTGGGCAACATCAACTCTTCAACAAAAGCGACTGGCCGCCGAATTTTTGCACATTGTTTGATCCTGGCCGGATTGCTCTCCCATGCTCTTCGGGTAAAAGTAGGTCATTACATCGGCGTTCTCGATACCAGGATCATTATGGAAGTAGATCAGTCAGAACAACGCATCGTCACACGGCTTTGTATTCAGTGCGGTCTTTTTTTACTCCAGCATGGGGCGGAGAGTGCCCTGGTTGAGGAGCTTTCAACACGTCTGGGACGCGCGCTGGGGATGGACAGCGTCGAAAGCGCGATCTCGTCAAACGCGATTGTGCTAACCACCATTAAAGACGGGCAGTGCCTGACTTCAACGCGTAAAAATAGCGATCGCGGTATTAACATGCACGTGGTCACAGAGGTGCAGCACATCGTCATTATGGCCGAGCACAAATTGCTGGACTATAAAGACGTCGGCAAGCGCTTCACGCAGATTAAACCGCTGCGCTACCCGCGCTGGCTGGTTGTGCTGATGGTGGGCCTCTCCTGCGCCTGCTTCTGCAAGCTCAACAACGGCGGCTGGGACGGTGCGCTCATCACCTTCTGCGCCAGCTCTATCGCCATGTACATCCGTCAGGTGCTGACCCACCGTTCAATGCACCCGCAGATTAACTTCGGCCTGACCGCTTTTGTCGCCACCACTGTCTCCGGCCTGATGCTGCAACTGCCCGCCTTTCATCAGACCTCAACGGTAGCGATGGCAGCCAGCGTGCTGTTGCTGGTGCCAGGCTTCCCGTTGATTAACGCGGTTGCCGACATGTTCAAAGGCCATATCAACACCGGTCTGGCACGCTGGGCAATTGCCAGCCTGTTGACGCTGGCGACCTGCGTCGGCGTGGTGATGGCGATGACGTTATGGGGGCTGCGCGGATGGGTGTGATGCATTTTCTGTTTTTACTGGCGCAGGACGCCGTGCTATCGGCGATTCCCGCCGTCGGGTTCGCCATGGTCTTTAACGTCCCGCAGCGCGCACTGCCCTGGTGTGCGCTGCTGGGGGCGATCGGCCATACCTCGCGATTCGCCATGATGACCGCCGGGTTCAATATCGAGTGGGCCACCTTCCTCGCGGCGCTGCTGGTCGGCAGCATCGGCATCCAGTGGTCGCGCTGGTATCTGGCGCACCCGAAGATCTTCACCGTGGCCGCCGTCATTCCCATGTTCCCCGGTATTTCGGCGTACACGGCGATGATTTCTGCGGTCAAAATCAGCCATTTCGGCTATTCCGAAGAGCTGATGATCATGCTGCTGAGCAATTTCCTGAAGGCGTCGTCTATCGTCGGCGCGCTCTCTATCGGGCTGTCGATTCCGGGCCTGTGGCTCTATCGCAAACGCCCAAGAGTGTGAAGCATCGGCGGTACGGGGAGTGCCGCCCGCCCCATAGCTTGTGCTACTATGTGCACTATATACGGCGGTGCTTCCGCCCCCTTCCCGTTGTTTTTTCAGTATTGAGATAGTGTTATGTCTTCTCGTATTTTAACGCCTAACGTGATCGGTATTGACGCTTTTGTCGCCGATCCTGCTGCGATTCTTGCGCAAACTCAGGGCGGCGCGCTCGCCGTGTTTGCCAATAATCAGCCCGTGTTCTATGCCATTACGCAGGAACGTCTGGCGCAACTCCTGGCGCAGGAAGAAAAGCTGTCCCGACCGGGCAGCGACGTGACGCTGGATGCACAATTTTTTGAGGAGCCAACCCCGGCGCCTATCGCCATCCCCATGGGCAAATTTGCCATGTACGCGGGCTGGCAGCCTGACGCCGAGTTCCTGCGCCTTTCCGCGCTGTGGGGTATCGCTTTAAGCGAGCCCGTTACGCCGGAAGAGCTGGCCGCTTTCGTCGCTTACTGGCAGGCGGAGGGGAAAGTGTTCCATCATGTACAGTGGCAGCAAAAGCTGGCGCGCAGCGTACAGATGGGCCGGGCCAATAATAACGGTCAAACGCGCCGCGATATCAACACCGTCAGCGAGCCTGACAGTCATATTCCACCGGGTTTCAGAGGTTGAGCATGAAAGACGTTGGTGAATTAATGAAGCGCCTGCAGAAAATGATGCCGGCGCATATCGAACCGGCATTTAAAACCGGCGAAGAACTGCTGGCCTGGCAAAAGGAACAGGGCGAGATCCGCGCCGCCGCGCTGGCGCGTGAGAACCGCGCCATGAAAATGCAGCGCACCTTTAACCGCTCCGGCATTCGCCCGCTGCATCAAAACTGTTCGTTTGAAAACTACCGCGTTGAAAACGAAGGCCAGATGAACGCGCTGGCGAAAGCGAGGCAGTACGTGGAGGAGTTCGATGGCAACATCGCGAGCTTTATCTTCTCCGGCAAGCCGGGCACCGGGAAAAACCATCTCGCCGCCGCCATCTGCAACGAGCTGCTGCTGCGGGGCAAATCGGTGCTGATCATTACCGTGGCCGATATTATGTCCGCCATGAAAGAGACCTTTGGTAATCGGGAAACCAGTGAAGAGCAGCTGTTGAGCGATCTCAGCAACGTCGATCTGTTGGTGATCGATGAGATCGGCATGCAGACCGAATCGCGCTATGAAAAAGTGATCATCAATCAGATTGTCGATCGCCGTTCTTCGTCTAAACGCCCGACCGGCATGCTCACCAACAGCAATCTTGATGAAATGAATAAGATGCTGGGCGAGCGCGTGATGGACCGTATGCGCCTCGGTAATAGCCTATGGGTGATCTTCAACTGGGATAGTTATCGCAGCCGCGTCACCGGCAAAGAGTATTAAGATAAATCCGGTGAATGATAGGCGTATACTCATCACGCCAACTTTTAATAGCACACACGAGTACACCCATGAAATCAGTAAAATCGATGCTTTGCCGAGTTATTATTGCCAGCGCGTTTGTGTCTACCGCTGCGGGCGCCGTATCGTTAAATGATCTGAGCAGCGCGGCTACCCAGCTTACCGGCGGTAGCAGCTCGTCGCAGACTGGCGGCACGTCGCTCTCTTCGCTCACCAGCCTGCTTAACGGCGGCAGCCAGTCTCTGAGCTCCAGCAGCATGAACAATGCGGCGGGGATCCTGGGCTACTGCGCGAAAGAGAAACTGGCCTCCGTCACCAACGTCGACAACGTGAAAAACCAGGTGCTGGATAAACTGGGCCTCAACACACAGGCAGAACAGAAACAGGATACCGGCTATATGGAAGGTATTCAGGGTCTGCTGAACGCGAAAGATGGCCAGAAACTCGATCTCGATAGCCTGGGCAACACTGAACTGGGCAAGAAAGTGAAAGCAAAAGCCTGCGATTTCGTCTTAAAACAAGGCGTTAACTACATTTCCTAATGCTTTTCCTGCGGCGAGCGCCCTGTTCGCCGCAAATTTACCGCTCAAAATATGGTCATTTCTAAACCAATTCTGAATAACAGCACACTTTCGCTACGATAGAATTGCAGACAGATGACGGCACAATTACATTGTGAAGTTAACTTCTGTTCAGCCAGAGATCCTGGCGCTGTTGAGGATGTGTAGTGTCAGAGTTGTTATCCCTCGTGCTTTTTCTCGCTTCCATCGCCATCTATGCCTGGAAAGCGGGGCGTAACAAATGGTGGTTTGCTGCCACCCTAACGGTACTGGGCCTGTTTGTGGTCCTGAATATCACTCTGTACGCAAGCGACTACTTTACCGGTGATGGAATCAACGACGCCGTGCTCTACACGCTGACCAACAGCCTGACGGGGGCCGGCGTGGGCAAATATATTCTGCCGGGCATCGGCCTCATCGCCGGGCTGATAGCCGTCTTTGGCGCGCTGGGCTGGGTGCTGCGCCGCCGCCGTCACCATCCTCATCACTTCGGCTACAGCCTGGTGGCGCTAGCGCTGGCCGTGGGCTCCGTAGACGCCAGCCCGGCGTTTCGCCAGATTAGCGAGCTGGTAAAATCGCAGTCCCGCGATGGCGATCCCGACTTCGCGGCCTACTACAAAGAGCCGTCGAAGACGATCCCGAACCCGAAAATGAACCTCGTTTATATCTATGGCGAAAGCCTGGAGCGCACCTATTTTGACGATCAGGCCTTCCCGAACCTGACGCCAGAGCTGGGCTCGCTGAAAAACGAGGGGATCGATTTTAGCCACACCATGCAACTTCCCGGTACCGACTACACCATCGCCGGGATGGTCGCTTCGCAGTGCGGCATTCCGCTCTTCGCGCCGTTTGAAGGTAACGCTTCCGCCTCGCTGTCGAGCTTCTTCCCGCAGAACATCTGCCTTGGCGATATCCTGAAAAACTCAGGCTATGAAAACTACTTCGTACAGGGTGCCAACCTGCGCTTTGCCGGGAAAGACGTGTTCCTGAAATCACACGGCTTCGACTATCTCTACGGTGCTGAAGAGCTGAAAACCACCGTCGCCGACCCGAACTACAAGAACGATTGGGGCTACTACGACGACACCGTGCTGGATGAAGCGTGGAAGAAATTCGAGTCGCTGTCCCAGGAAGGCAAGCGCTTCTCGCTGTTTACCCTGACCGTAGATACTCACCACCCGGACGGCTTTATCTCGCGCTCCTGCAACCGCAAAAAGTATGAGATCGGCGGGAAAACGAACCAGTCGTTTAGCGCCGTGACCTGTAGCCAGGAAAATATCGCTGAATTTATCAATAAAATCAAAGCATCGCCGTATTTTAAGAACACCATTATCGTGGTCTCTTCTGACCATCTGGCAATGAAAAACACCGCCTGGGACTACCTCAACAAACAGGATCGCAGCAACCTGTTCTTTGTGATCCGCGGTGACCAGCCGGACGAGCAGGACGTGGTGGCGGTAAAACGTAACACGATGGATAACGGCGCGACGGTGCTGGATCTGCTCGGCGGCGATAACTTTATCGGCCTTGGCCGTAGCAGCTTATCTGGCCAGTCACTCTCGGAAGTGTTCCTCAATATGAAGGAGAAGGTGCTGGCCTGGAAGCCAGACGTTATTCGCCTGTGGAACTTCCCGAAAGAGATCAAAAGTTTCTCTATCGATACCCAGAAAAACATGATCGCCTTCTCCGGTAGTCACTTCCGCCTGCCGCTGCTGCTGCGCGTCTCCGATAATCGCGTTGAACCGCTGCCGGAAAGCGAATACTCCGCGCCGCTGCGCTATCAGCTGGCGGATTTCGCCCCGCGCGATAACTTCGTCTGGGTCGACCGCTGCTACAAGATGGGCCAGCTATGGTCGCAAAATCTGTCACTCTCCACCGACTGGTGCGTGTCTCAGGGGCAGCTTGGCGGGGAGCAAAAAGTGCAGCACGTCGATAAAACCCAATGGAGTGGCAAAACTGAGTTTAAAGATACGGTGATCGACATGGTGCGCTACAACGGTAACGTGGATTCGCTCAAAACCGTCGACAACGATATTCGCTATAAAGCAGACAGCTTTATCTTCAACGTCGCAGGCGCGCCGGAAGAGGTGAAATCCTTCAGCGGCATCTCCCGTCCGGAGTCATGGGGACGCTGGTCCAACGCCCAGCTAGGCCAGGAAGTGAAGATTGAGTATCAGCACCCGCTGCCGAAGCGCTTTGATTTGGTCATTACCGCCAAAGCTTTTGGCCCGAACGCCGATAAGCCCATTCCCGTTCGCGTCGGCAACAGCGAGCAAACGCTGACGCTGGGCCACGAGGTCACCACCACGACGCTGCACTTCGATAATCCCTCCAGCGCCAGTACGCTGGTGATTGTGCCGCCGGACCCGCAGTCAACCAATGAAGGGAATATCCTCGGCCATTCGCCTCGTCAACTCGGGGTTGGCATGGTCGAAATCAAGGTCATCGATGCCGAGGGGTAACAGCGGCGCACTTTCATAGGGGGTATACCACCCCTTATGAAAGCATATAAAGCTTTATAATCATTAAAAACCAGCTCGAATAACCATATAAATACTATTTGTATTTATAAATATACCGCAAAAATGAGTTTAGCTAGCATTTGCCAACACAAAAACTATTGGTAAATATTGCTGCGTAATCATGCTCACAGGGTATAAATTCGAATCCATTCGCTTCTTAGATGATGAAAATATCGTCGCCTGGGAAGTTCTCTCCACCGCACCAGCGCAAATTAACCTTGAGCTTTTTTTCAGTAATATGGCGCTGGAAGCCAGATTGTCTCTTTTCTTTGCTCAGCTATCACATGTGCTGAGCACGCCTCCCAGCGGCAAGTATTACCTCAATGCCAATGCGGAGGTCCTGCTCACAGCTGATTTTTTGCAGCGCCTGTGCAGTGAGTTCGGCACGATTGAAAACATCGCCATTGAACTTACTGACCTGGAGCAGCTTCCGCTGCTCTCAGCCGACGATAGCCAGCGCCTGCGTGCGCGTATTGCTACGCTGCGGGAAATGGGTATCGCGGTCTGGGCCGATGACGTCCATGATGACATTCTGCCTTGCCTCGTAGAACAGGATTACCGTTTCTCTGGCGCAAAAATTGATAAGCATGCGTTCTGGACCGGTCGTGAATGCAAAGATGCCTTTCTCAAGCTTGCTCATCTGTGCAAAAAGATTGCCGATGAGGTTCTCGTGGAAGGTATTGAAACGCTTGCTGACTTCCAATTAGCCCGTGATTCACACGCTAATTATGGTCAGGGCTTTTTGTGGAATAAATAGCCATGATCTATCCGCCTTATCAGGTCGCTATCCTGAGCACAAACTATTTCCTATGGTTGGGGCTAAAGCACGCGCTTCCCTATATGGTGTGCCCAAACCCTGCTATTCAATGGCTGAATAAAGATAACGATGAGAGCGTATTTCAATTACGCGAAATAATTCTCCACGACGATAAAGAAGCAAAGTGGCTGGTCATTACTGAGCATAACCGGGTACAGGAAGTACAGCAATTTCTGCCGCCGGAACGCGCCTGCGTTTTCAGCGATAAACTCTCGCTCAGAGCACTGGGCCAGCAGCTTAATAAGCCTGAGTTCCGCCGGACCCTACGCAAAGAATCACCGCTAACGCAGTCAGAGATCCATGTTTGTTTATTGATAATATTGGGTTTTTCACCAAAGACCATTGCCGATATGCTGCATAAGTCACCGAAGACTATTTATACCCATCGTCGCAATGCCATGGCGAAGTTTCACTGCAATACGCTGGCGGAATTACACCGAAAGATTCGCACTGTAAATAACAGTTCACTTTATCACTAATAACCAAAAGAAATCATAAGCATTGCCTCTTAAATATTACCTCCGCGCTGCCTGATAGAAATAGTCCAGAAACGCGGAGTGAACATTTTAATTACATTGTTAGGAATAGGCTGAGATTTGGCGAATAAAAGTATCCTTTAGGAGGTAGCCAAATCTACTATTTGCGCAAATACCGTCCAGGAACACGTTTAATCCACGACTGCGTCAATTTATCTACCGGAGATTACCTATGAAAAGGATGCCTATCGTCATTTTCAGCCTGTTTTACTTGATGTCCCACTCTGCCCTGGCGGACAGTTCTGCCACAGCAACCATGCACGTTTCGCTGGAAGTGCTGAAGTCCTGCACGCTTCAGACCAACGATCTGAACTTCGCCAGCCACGGCTCTGACGAATCCCGTGAAATTAATACCACCACTCAGCTTAACGTGCTGTGTACCAACGGTACGCCGTTTAACCTCTCAGCGGCCAGCAGCGATAGCGAAAGTGACGGCACGTTTTGGCTCAAGCCAGAAGACAGCAGCCTCGGGGCACAGAACATTGCCTATAAGCTGTATGCCGATGAAAGCAAGAAAACGCCGGTCAACGCCAGCGGTGGGATTGAAGGGACCGGTACCGGGCAGACTCAATCGGAAACCATCGTTGGTGTTATCGAAGCAGGTGCTTTAACCAATGCCAAAGCCGGTTTGTACAGCGATGACGTCACCCTGAATCTGGTGTACTAAGCATGCGTCGTTTCTCTCTCTTTGCCCTTTGCTGGCTGGCCATTTTGTTCGCGTTTACCCACTACGCGCACTGCGCCACCCTGCAGGTCGCACCGGTGATGCTGAATCTTTCAACCGCCCAGCGCGCCGGTGCGCTGTACCTCACCAATACCGGAGACCAGCCCATTCACGCGCAGATCCGCGTTTATGACTGGACGCAATCCTCGGGTAAAGATGTCCTGACGCAGACGAACGAGGTTGTCAGCAGCCCGGCGGTAACGTCTCTGGCGCCCGGCCAGCGCCAGCTGGTACGCATTGTGGTGCTCAACCCTGCTCCCCATTCACAAGAGCAGAGCTTCCGGCTGCTGGTTGATGAACTGCCCCGTGCCCATCTCGGCACCGACGGCCAGAATGGCGTCCATTTCCTGCTGCGCTACTCCATTCCGCTGTTTATCGCACCTGAAGATGTGGCGCAAAAAGATGAAACCACGCAGCTCTCCTGCCAACAGGAAAATGGGGAAGTCTGGTGCCAGAACCACGGTAGTACACATATCCGCTTGAGCGACGTTCAGGCTATTGCTCGTAATGGGCAGGTGGTCGATTCGCTCTCAGGTCTGGCTGGCTATGTGCTTGCGGGGAAGCAATTTGCGCTGCCGTTTAAACGCCCTCACCGCGATTTACTCTTCTCCTTACGCGCTTATCTGAATGAACACACCCAAGCCAGTCAGCTCAGCGTGTATCCTGCTGCTGTGGTTAATAGCCATGCCGCTTCACGCTGAGCCGCCCGCTGAAACAACGCAGTATCTCTCCATCACCGTTAACCGTTCTCTTCATGACGGGCTATGGCCCGTTCGCGTCGACAACAGCGAGCTATGGATCAACGTGGAAGATGCGGCGCGGCTGGGTATCGCCATGCCAGAAGCATCCGCTCCGTGGGTTAACCTTGCGACGGTACAGGGTATTCAGGCCAGCTATGACGGCCTTCAGCAACAGCTCGCTCTTACGCTGCCTGAAGGGAAACTGGCCAGCGTGCAGCATCTGGAAACTGCACCTCACCCTGCGTCCGATGCCCTGCCTCAGGCCGATGAAATGGGCAATCTCACGCTGGATTACTCGCTCTACTCCAGCGAAACGCCAACGCTCAAACAGACGAGCTTACAAAGCCAGCTGCAAACCTCCGGCTGGTTGCCGGGTCAGCTTAGCAACAGCATGAATAGCCGTTTTCAGCGCGGAGATAACGCCACGCCAGAGGCCAACACGCGTCTGATGACCACCTGGCAGCTGGATTTCCCCGCCTCGCTCACCAGCATTTCACTGGGGGATAACGTGACGACGGGCGTGAACTGGAGCCGCCAGGTGCGTTTTGGCGGCCTGCATCTGGCGCGGAATTTTCAGCTCGACCCGCAGCTCAATACCGCCCCCCGCACGGCCTACAGCGACAGCGTGGTGTTACCGTCAACGGTCGATTTATATATCGACGGGCTTCAACAGAGCCACCAGCAGGTCACCCCGGGCAACTACGTGCTCAACACCCTTCCAACGTTCTCCGGCAGCGGTCAGGCGCAAGTGGTGATCACCGATATCAACGGTCAGCGCCGTGAAGTGACGCTCGATTTATACGGCGCCCCCAATATGCTGGCGCAGGGCGTCAGCAGCGGCTCGCTGGATATAGGCTGGCTGCGACAGCGCTATGCCGAGCGCTCCAACGACTACGCCGCCTCGCCGATGCTGGATGCCGGCTGGCGCTATGGCCTCAACAACAGCCTGACCCTCAGCACCCACACCGAGCAGCACCGGGATGCGCATAACCTCGGCGTATCGGGCGACTGGCTGGTTTCACCACTTTTGGGTATCGCCAGCAGCCATATCGCCGGTAGCCAAAGCCCGGCGGGGGATGGCGTGAAGTGGGGATTTGGCTATCAGTGGAACGGGCAGGGTTTGGGCGTCGCCGCCAGTACCAGCCGCAGCAGCGATGCCTGGACGGATATCGCACGGCTCTCCGGCAGCCTGCCGGTCAGACGCACCGACAACCTGTGGGTCAGCCAGGCGCTATCGGGCTGGGGAACCCTCGGCGCGGGATGGGTACGCCAGGACAGCGCCCGCTACCTTAATGCCAGTTGGTCAAAATCGTTCAGCAACCGCATCTCAACCACCTTCGCGTTTACCCATGCGCTCAACACGGGTGATAAGACCGTTCAGCTGATGCTGTCCGTTCCGCTTGGCCGTAACGACACGGTGTCGCTGCAGATGGGCAACCAATCCACGCGCGCAGACTATCGCCATCAGCCGGATTATCAGCTCGGCGGTTGGTCATGGCAGCTCAGCCAGAATAGCGGCAATACCCGGCAACAGCATGCCGATCTGGGGTATCTGAGCCAGTACGGCGAATGGCATACGGGGATAGACCGCGACAACCAAAGCAACAGCCACTATCTCAGCGGAGAAGGATCTTTCATTCTGCTGGACTCGCACCCCTACGCGCTGCGCTACAACCGCCAGGGCATTGCGCTGGTCACTACCGACGGCATTAGCGGCGTTCCGATTGCGGTGGAAAACCGCCCCGCGGGTACAACCGATGCTAACGGCTTTCTGCTGCTGACGGATCTGCCCCGCTACCAGAACAGCAAAGTTTCACTCGACCCGCTGAATTTGCCGCCAGAGGTGGTCACACCGCTCACGGAAATGCACGCCACTCCAGGGCGGAGTGAAGCCGTCAAAGTTGATTTCCAGGTACACCGTTCACGCTTAGTCAGCGCACAGCTTATCGATCGGCAGAACAGACCGTTGCCTATCGGCAGCCTTATCACCTTTGGCGATAGCCAATCTATCGTTGGCCGCGATGGCTTTATCTGGCTGGAAAACCCGCCGATGCCCGGCACGCTTGCAATACAGAGCCGCTCAGGACGCTGCGAAGTCAGTCTGCCAGCTTCCAGGGGCGAAACGACCATCAATCTGGGAGTCTTGCCGTGTCATTAAAAATCCCCCTCGTTCTGCTCCTGCTGCTGTGCGCGGGCCTCCTGTGCCGTCCGGCTCACGCCTCAAACTGCTGGATAACCCAGGGGGAAACCTCTGCCTTTGGTACGCTGGTCACCGGCAGCGGCAGTTCGACGCACGCGAGCGTAAAATTCAGCTGCTACGCCGACTACGGCGAGACCCGTTACTTCAAAGTCTGCCTGAGCAGCCTGGATACCTCACCGTTTAAAATGACCTCAAACGGCGATGAAGAGGGTAAGCAGTACACCATGCTGTTTCGCCTCTATAACACCCTCGATACCAGCCAGGAACTGACCTCACAAGCATCGGGACGCGCGCTGCAAACCTCACTCACCGCGGGGGGAAACCAGGTTGTTGGCGGGACATTTCCCCTTCTGGCCTCCATACCGGCCGGGCAGAGTAACCTGCCGGTACGCAGCTACTTTAACTACACCATGGGGCTAAGGCTGACCTGGAATAGCGCGACGTCCACGGCATCCCTGCACGACTGTCAGGATGGTGAGAACGAAGGGGAAGCCATCGACAACTCCTCCAGCGCCAGCGCTACGCTATCCGACAGTTGTTTTATCCAGAGCGTCACGCCGCTGGATTTTGGTACGGTCAACAGCACATCGCTGATGTCGCGGGTCGCTTCAACCGCCACCATTCGTTCTCGTTGCCCGGTGGGGACGCATTACTCCTTGGGCATCAGCACCGGTGAAAACGCCTCTGGAAGCCAGCGACAGCTGTGTAACGATAAGCATCAGTGTCTGCAATACGCGCTGTGGCAGGATGCGGCGGCAACCACTCCCTGGGGAGAACAGATCGGCAGCAATACGCTGGAGGTCACGCACGAAGACGGAAATGTACAGAACTTCACCGTTTACGGCACCGTACCTCCGCAGACGCTCACCGGTACCGGCTTGTTTAGTGACGACGTGGTGATTACGCTTACTTATTAATCAGATTTGGGCGCGCCGGATCAATGTTACCGATAACAACTCGAGTTAACATGGTCATCTACACGCGAAAACCACCTTGCTTCCCCGATCCGGATCGCTGAAAAACATGAAATATCTGCTCGCGAACGTGCTTGTTTATGACAACGAGGACGGTTCACTGACACTACAAAACGATCCCGACTCGGACAGTCAGGTGCTCACCTGCACGGCGCAACATATCCTCAACCTGCTGATTGCCCATCACGGCATGGTGGTCGAGCGAGAAACGTTCTTTGAACAGGTGTGGGATGAGCGAGGCCTGCGCGGCTCCAGTAACTCACTGAATCAGTACATCAGCATTCTGCGGAAAATTTTCGCCACGCTGGTGCCTGACAGCCCGTTTATTGTCACCGTGCCAAAAGTCGGGTTTATGTTCAGCGCAGAGACCTCCATCGTGCCGCTTTCTGCCCCACGTGTCCCTACGGTGGCTAAACCCGAAAAAATCTCCCGCGCCAGAAATTTTACCGCCCTCTACGCACTGGTCACGGTTATCGTGCTCACGCTCTGCGGCACAGCAATCGCCTGGAAAAACCAGCAGCAGCAGGCTGAGATCTATTTACTGGATCATATCGACACCTGCCCGGTCTACACCCTCGCTCCGCTGGCAGATGTCTTCCGGGAGCGGGCTAAAACACTGATAAAACAGATTAAAAACGACGGAGCATTCTCCTGCCTGAACCATTCGGTGTTCTACGCGCACATTCAGGATCCCCTGCTGTACGGTGATGACGGCCGACTGGTACTCTCGCAATGCTCTCAGTTTCTTGGCAAAGCCAGCGCCTGCCAGACGCTCTATTACTACGAGTGGCAAAAGTGAAAAAGCATAAACGGCTGATTGTCGTCCTTCTTGTTAACCTGCTGATTATCCTCGGCACCTCGCTCTGGATACACAACACCACGCGCCTCTCCATGACCTGTCAGGGCAGCCTGACCTATAAGGACAGCCATCAGGACAACCGCTTCTCATTTGAAGGAATGGTGGTGATGCACTTTGCGCCTGACGGTACCGGCTATTTCAATATGAACGGCGAGGTGCTTAACGATGGGCAACATACTAAAGTGTCTCGCCAGGAGAGCTTTGACTGGCACTACGTGCATGAAACGTTTTACGAGCTACGCATCAAACAGGTCGAGAAGTTTGGTCACGATAACGTGCCCGCAGGGGTATTTGAAAAATATGCGCTGGGTATTACCCCTGGTCAGAAACGGCTGTTGAGCATTCGCAAAACGCCGGATAATGCGATGATTATCAGTAACTTTTATTCGCCAATTTTGGTTTGCGCTGGCTGATCACGGGCTATAGCGCAAGAAGTGGCGCACGGCATGGCGTATGAATCACGCTGCGCCATGCGCCTGATACTGAGCTCATGCGCCCTGACAGGGGCGCATGTCATATCAGAAGGTTTCCCAGTTTTCCCCGGTGTCGGTTGCCGCCGCTTTACGCAGCGTACCCGGCGCTGGCGCAGCGGCTACGCTGACCGGTTCGCGCGCGGTGCTTGCCTGGCCCTGCTGGATGCGGAACACGGCCACCGCCTGCGTCAGTCGGCTAGCCTGCTCTTCCAGCGCGGCGGCGGCTGCTGCAGACTCTTCCACCAGCGAGGCGTTCTGTTGGGTGACACGGTCCATTTCCGATACCGCCAGGCCAACCTGGTCGATACCCCGGCTCTGCTCGTCAGATGCGGAAGCAATTTCGCCCATGATATCGGTTACGCGGGTCACCGCATTCACGATTTCATCCATGGTTTCGCCCGCGCTTTCTACCAGCGTGGAACCGAGGTCGACACGGTTTACCGAGTCTTCAATCAGACTCTTAATTTCCCGTGCCGCCTGGGCGCTGCGCTGCGCCAGGTTGCGAACTTCACCGGCGACCACTGCAAAACCACGCCCCTGTTCACCGGCACGTGCGGCTTCCACCGCGGCGTTCAGTGCCAGAATGTTGGTCTGGAAGGCAATACCGTCAATCACGCTGATAATGTCGGCAATTTTCTGCGAACTGGCGGTGATATCACGCATGGTCTGCACCACGTTATCCACGACTTTACCGCCCTTCTGCGCGGTTTCCGATGCGCTCAGCGCCAGATGGCTCGCCTGACGGGCGTTTTCGGCGTTCTGCTTCACGGTCGCCGTCAGCTCTTCCATACTCGCCGCCGTCTCTTCCAGAGAAGCCGCCTGCTGCTCGGTACGTGAAGAGAGGTCGTTGTTGCCCATCGCAATTTCACTCGCGCCGCTGTAAATCGCGTGAGCCCCCTGACGAACTTCACCCACGGTGCGCGCCAGTTCACCCTGCATATGGCGCAGAGAGTGTGCCAGCTCGCCCATTTCGTTGTCGCTTTCCACGTCG
This sequence comes from Kluyvera sichuanensis, assembly GCF_040930405.1. NCBI lineage: Bacteria > Pseudomonadati > Pseudomonadota > Gammaproteobacteria > Enterobacterales > Enterobacteriaceae > Kluyvera > Kluyvera sichuanensis. The sequence continues at coordinate 4,394,812 of NZ_CP162271.1, read as the reverse complement.
ATGCGTTTGACCAGGTCACCGCCCGCAATGTGGCGAATGCTGTCGATTAAACGATTCAGTGGTTCGATAAGCGTCTTGCGCACGCCCAGCCAGACGGAGATGATCACGGCCAGTACGGCGATCATCACGCTAAACAGGATCCACATGGCCTGCGTGTAGGAGGCATTGCTGTCGTTGACCGCCAGGTCGTACAGGCTGTCGTTCTGTTGCAGATAGTTGACGTACGCCTTCTCAAAGCCGTCCTGATAACCCTGAGTCGGTTGGTCGAAGAAGTCGTTGATTTTGCCTGCGCCCAGCAGTTGGATAAGTTCGGACAGCGCGCCGTGGTAGATATCGTAGTTACGTTTGATTTCCAGCGCCGCCGCTTCGCTCTGACGCGGGTCACGCGGCATCGCTTCGTACTCGGTCCAGCGTTTTTCCGCATCTGACAGTGATTTGGTGGCAATCTGCATCAACTCGGCAACGGTAGCGCCGCTGCCGATATTGTTCTGATCCATCATGTAACGGATCCCTGCACGGTTGAGAGTATTGCGGGTTTGCAGCAGAGCAACCCAGCTCCCGTTCAGCCCGGACTGCTGCTGACGCACAGTTTGCAGAATGGTGAAGTTCTCTTTGTCATGCTTCAAAGAGTTAAAGAACAGTCCCCCTGACGCCAGCTGTAACAGGCCAAACAACACCAAAACCAGCACGAGGCTGGTGACGATCTTTATACGTTTTAACATGTTTCTCTTTCCTCCGGACGAATAACGAGTTTTCGGCGGGAAAAGACAAAACTTTATAGAAATTGTGACTATTAATACGGGTAGCGGCGCGATTTTGCATCACCGAGCGTGCCTGTTCCCCTCACCCTAGCCCTCTCCCCATAGGGGAGAGGGAACCGATGAGTGCAGATTGACGGATCGCGTAGCCCGGCCAAGCGGAGCGCCGCCGGGGATGCTCGTTACCCGCGCAGCGCACAAATCTCGTCGTACAGGCCACGAGAAACATCCAGCCCATGTAGCTCACTTTGCTCGCGCGCCAGATAGCGCCGCTCGCCAGGCAGTCTCGCGCCCTGCGCCTGCATGCCGCTAAACAACGTCTCAGCGCGCGCCAGATGCGCCCCGGCTTCTGCTCCCAGGAAACGCTGCGGATCAAACGCCAGAATCAGCTCGCCGCCGTACGGCAGGCCGCCCGCGCCGTTATCCCACGCCAGCGATTCGGCGCTGGTCATATCGCCAATCAGCGGGCCGGCGAACAGCTCCACCATCGCCGCCAGCGCCGAGCCTTTATGGCCGCCGAAGGTCAGCATCGCCCCGTCCAGCACCGCCTGCGGGTCGGTGGTTGGCTGGCCGTCGCTATCAATCCCCCAGCCTTCTGGAATTGGCTTACCCGCCCGTTGGTGCAGCTGAATTTCACCGCGCGCCGCGGCGCTGGTCGCCATATCAAAAATAAACGGCGGCTTCGCACCGCGCGGCCAGCCGAACGCAATCGGGTTGGTGCCGAACAGCGGTTGGGTGCCACCCGCCGGGGCCACCCACGCATGGCTTGGCGTACAGGCGTAACCCACCAGCCCCACGTCGGTCAGCGGTTCCACGTCGGCAAACAGCGCCGAGAAGTGCACGCAACGGTTGATCGCCAGCGCCGCAATCCCACAGTGGCGAGCTTTTTCAATCAGCAACGGCAGCGCCTTTTCATAGGCACACAGCGAATACGCCCCGTTAGCATCCGCTTTAACGATAGCGGGCGCCTGATCGACAATCGTCGGTTCCGCATCCGGCGACACCTTGCCTTTGCGCAGAGTTTCTACGATCCCCAGCAGGCGCCACAGGCCGTGTGAGGCACAGCCGTCGCGTTCACCCGCAGTGACGTTGCGGGCGATAGCGTCGGCGTGTGCGGCTGAAAATCCGTTTGAGCTGAGGACGTCGAAGGCCAGTTGATAGGCTTCCTTAAGCGCGATGTTTACCGTTGTCATGTTTTTCTCCATATTGTCGGACAGGCTTTAGCGTAGACGGAGGCGCAGGTTTTACTTAGTTAACATATTGATTTACATCACATTTATTTTATTAAGCGCCAGCAATGTTCTCGCTAAACTCTATCACGCCTTTAATCAGCCGTGGATTATTGATGACATCTCGTTCATAGGTGCTACCCAACTCATCAAAGTGCAACCGGTGAGTCAGCAGCATGTCGGCGCGCAGCAGCCCACGCTGCATCAGCTCCCCCACCCGCGCAAAGTCCGCTTTTGTGGCGTTTCGGCTGCCCAGCAGCGTGGTCTCTTTTTTATGGAACTCCGGATCAGAGAACTGCAGGTCGCCTTTAAACAGGCCGACAAACACAATGCTGCCACCGTGGCGAATCAACTCCACCGCGCGATTCATCGACTGCGCGCTGCCGGTGGCATCAATCACCGTCTGTGCAAGGTCATCGCCAAAGCTATCGCGCAACTGAGTGAGGAAGTCATCGGCCAGCGGATCGAGAGCCGGTAACGCCAGCTGGTGCGCCACGTGCGCGCGGCGCTCCGGGCTAGTATCCACCATCACCACCTGCGCGCCTTCCGCCGCCGCAATGGCTGCCGTCCCCAGCCCAATTGGCCCCGCGCCCACCACCAGGACCGCGTCACCGGGCTTCACGGCCGCGCGGCGAACCGCATGTGCGCTGATGGCAAACGGCTCAATCAGCGCAACCGCTTCGGGCGCAATGCCTTCCGCCAGCAGGATGTTTTGCTCAGGCACGCATAAATATTCGCTGAACCCGCCATCACGATGGACGCCAATCACCGCAATATTTTCACAGCAGTTCTCTCGCCCGCTCCGGCACGCAGAGCATTCATGGCAGGAGACATAGGGGATCACCGCGATCTGCTGACCAACGTGCCAATGGTCAGTCTGGCTGCCGAGCGCGACGATCGTCCCGCAAATTTCATGCCCTAATACGCGAGGGTAGCTGAAAAAAGGTTGTTTCCCTCGCCACGCATGAATATCTGTTCCGCAGATACCAACCGTTTTTACCTTTATTAAGACCTCATGTTGTTGTGGTTTTGGAATATCTCTTGATTGCCACGTTAATTCACCCGGTTGCTGACAAACCCATGTTTTCATCATTGCCATTACGACGTCTCCTGTTTTCGTTATGGTTGTTATTGTGGATTTCAGAGCGTTTCAGCATCAGCGGAATAAATTCTTGTGAATATCAGCGCAGAAATATGTTTTAAATTCGTCTTTAATAAACCACAGGGGGAGATAACCATGAGCCGTTCGCAAAATTTACGCCGCAGCGTCGTCAACCAAATTATTGATGGCATCGCCCAGGGCCATATTCCGTCGCCGCTACCGGCGCAGTCCTCACTGGGCGACATGTACAACATCAGCCGCACTACCGTTCGCCACATTCTTTCGCATCTACAGGTGCGCGGTGTACTGGAAAAAATCAATAATGATTACATCGTGATACGCAAGCCTGATGCTCTGGATGGCTTTGAGTGCACCCAGGCACCGCTTGAGGAGCAGACGCAGATTTTTGAGCAGGCGTTTTTCTCCATGATCAACCAGCGGCAGTTAAAGGCCGGGGAAGTGATGAGTGAAATTCAGTTGGCCAAAATGGCGGGAGTGAGTCCGGTTGCCGCGCGGGAATATTTACTGAAGTTTGGCCGCTATAATCTTATCGTGAGCGAAAAACGTGGTCTGTGGCGAATGAAAGAGTTCGATCGCGCTTACGCCGAGCAGCTATTTGAATTACGTGAAATGTTAGAGTTACATGCTTTACAGCGTTTTTTAAGCCTGCCCGATAATGACCCACACTGGCTACGGGCAAAAACCCTTCTGGAATATCATCGCCAGCTGCGCGACAATATTGGCGATAATGTCAAAACATTCTCGCAGCTCGATCGTGATTTTCATTCACTGCTGCTCTCCGCAGCCGATAATATATTTTTCAATCAGTCATTAGAAATTATCTCGGTTATTTTCCACTTCCACTATCAATGGGATGAAAGCGATCTGAAACAGCGCAATATTATCGCCATCGACGAACATATGATGATCCTGATCGCCCTGATCTGCCGGAACGATCTCGACGCCACTCTGGCGTTACGTAACCATTTAATGACGGCGAAGCAGTCGATGATCCGTTCGATCGATCAAACCGCTCGCCGTTAATCCCGTTACGGCAGCGTCTGCACCTGCCGCTGAGGCCGGTCCTGATCGCCGATAAAGTGGCTCATCGCCAGCAGCATTTCCAGCGCTTCATGGCGGCGCAGATAGCGCCGAGGGTGAAAGCGCCCTTCGTGGTTACAGCGCAGAAAACCAAAAGCCACGGCGCGCTGGGCGTTAGTGAGGTAAATATCCCGCAGAAGGCGGCCATCGGTGAAGGTCGATTGCAGCATCGTTGAGGCGTTGCGATACGACACCCCGCAGCTCATCATGGCAACCGTGGCGGCCTCTTCGCGGCGAATCGGTTTATCCGGGTTAAATTTCCCTTTATCAAGCGCCATCATGCCGCGCTGAATCAGCGCTTCGATGCCCGGATACCAGACGGAATCCGCCGCCAGATCGTCAATCACCAGGCCGCAGGATGGCTGATACTGCAGCCCCCATAGCCGGATCACCATTTGTGCCAGCTCAAACCGGGTGATGCACTCCGCGCCGCTGTCGTTATCGAGAATGCCCCGCGCCCGCAGAATGCCCGCGTTGACCGACTCGCCGCTTGCCAATTGAATGCAGCCCTCCGGCCCAATCAACCAGGGCTTGCCGAGCAGGCTCATCTGCCCATGGTGTACCTGGCAGCGAACAAAACGCCCGCTCATGGTCGGCGTTAGCGACAGAATGTCCCCTTCACCGAGCGGCGTCATTGGCCCGTCCGCCGTTTTACCCAGCCACCAGTCGTAGCGCAGCACCGCGTCATCGTTCCCCGGTAGCGTCGCCACCGCGCGCAGATAATCCCCGACCTGCGGCAATCCGCGGACAAAAAGCTGCACCGGGCGCGGATAATCGAGCCCGTTGATCACCACGTTTTCCATTTTAACGCCGCGTCCCCAGTGGGCGGCATGCAGCGGGTTCTCGACGTCGTGAAGGCGGATATCTTTCAGCACCAGCCCCTCAATCGGCGACTGCGGCAACCCTTCAATAAACAGGCCGTACTCTCCGCCGCTCGCTTCCAGATCTTCAATCACGATATTGCGAAAGCGCGGTAAATGGCTCCCGTAGACCCCTTCGGCATAGTTCATGGTGGCGTGGACCACGGCATCGCGCACCCGCTTCACCTTAGAGTGACGCAGCCAGACGTTTTCAATCACCCCGCCGCGCAGCGCGTTGGCCTTCAGGCGCAGGGGATAGGTTAACGCCGGGCTGTCGAATTCGTTGCCCGCGGCAAAAACGTTGCGGATGCCGCCGCTCATTTCACTGCCCAGCGCGATGCCGCCGTGGCCATCGGCGAAACGGTTATTACGGATGATGATATTTTCGCAGGGAATATTGGCTTCACGCCCGTCACGATCGCGCCCGGATTTAATGGCAATGCAGTCATCACCGGAATCAAACAGATTGTCTTCAATCAGCACATCGCAGCAGCTTTCCGGATCCACACCGTCGTTGTTGTGGCCGTGCGAGCGTAGCGTCATGCCGCGCACCGTCACGTTGCGGCACATAACCGGGTTGACCTGCCACATCGGCGAGTTGCGTAGCGTGACTCCCGCCAGCAGCACGTTCTGGCAGTGCAGCGTCTGGATAAACATCGGGCGTAAATAGTGGCCGTCGCCAAAACGGCGCTCCGCCACCGGCACCCCGTTGAGGTTCATTTCGCGTAGCCGCAGGCTCGCGGGGCGCTGCAAATTTTGCGCGTGAGTCGACCAGGCGTGTTCAATCTGATGGGTCCAGTGCCACCACACGCTTTCGCTGGCCTGCCCGTCCAGAGTACCGCTGCCGGTCAGCGCGATGTTCTGCGCATGACGCGCGTAGATCAGCGCCCGGTAATTCCACAGGGGCGAGCACTCCCAGTGACCATAGGCCAGCGGATAGTGCGCTTCGGTGGTGTCGGTGGTGAACAGCAGCACGCTTTGGCGGCTTTCCAGATGCAGATCAATGTTGCTCAACAGCTCCAGCGAGCCGGTAAGGTAGCGCCCAGCGGGCACCACCACGCGGCCGCCGCCCAGCGCGTGCAGTTGGAAAATCGCCCGCTGAAGGGCATCGGTATCCAGCGTCGTCCCGTCACCGACCGCACCACAATCGCGTACGTTTATCTCTCTGGCGGGAAACTGCGGATCGCGGATCCGCGCCAGAATCTTTCTCTCTTCCTCCACGCTCAGCACTACGCTGGGGTTTATGGTCATCACCTTGTCCTTAAGTTCAGATTATAAATGGGCGAGCGCTTCCCCTAACGCCAGCATCGCCAGCGACTGCCCGTAGGCGCGCTGACGTACGCGAATATCCAGATAATGCTGCAAATCGCGCCCGACTGACGTTCCGGCTGACACATCCGCCACTTCACCGTGTTCATTAATTCGTGCCATCAACGCCTGCACACCCGCCCAGCCCGCATCGCGGCAACGGTTATCCAGCAGGCCAAGCCGCGCGCCTTTCAGCAAGGCATAGGTCAGCCCAGCGGTGCCCGATGCTTCCTCGTAGCTTTCGGGGTGATCGATAAGCGTCGACCACATGCCGTTGCTGTGCTGATAGTGCACCGCCGCCAGCATCTGTCGAACAAACGCTTCGCGGATAAAACGGGTATTCGCCGTCTCTTCCGTCACCATCTCCAGAAAATCCACGCTGCCCGCAGCGGCCCAGCCGTTGCCACGCCCCCACAGCGCCGCACCGTAGTTGTTGCGGTCGATAAAGCTCCAGCCGTGCATCCACAACCCGCTACGGCGGTCGATCAGGTACTTGATGTGCAGTAAAAACTGGTACGCCACATCGTCCATATAGCGCGGCTTATCCAGCAGCAGCGACGCTTTTGCATGGAATAAGCCGCTCATAAACAGCGTATCCACCCACAGCTGCTCTTCGTTCAGGTGGTCGCTGGTACAGTGGGTAAAGCCATTTTCCTGGGTGCGCAGCAGGCGCGTATCAATCCAGTCGGCATACTCGGCAATGTCTGCCTGCCAGGCCGTTTCGCCTGATTCCATCGCCATACAGGTGGCCGTCAGCATCGGCGCCATGCGGTTGATGTTCTTTTCCGGCAGACCTTCCGCCATGCGTCGCGAGAACCAGCCGTTGAGGTAGGCCAGGTAGCGCGGCTCGCGGGTGATGTGGTACAGCCGCCAGATGCCGTAAATCCCAACGCCCTGCGACCAGTCCCAGTTTTCAATCGACAAGTCGGAGGCGATAACCTTCTGTTTTTTAAGCTCGGCATCGTTGGTGCGTACCACAATCAGCTCATTAAACAGCGTATCCAGTTTGCTTAGAATGGACTCTTTCAATAATTGCGACATAACCACCTCATTTACATGATTTTTTTCAGCACACGCTGCGCGCGTTGCGGGAATTCATCGGCCAGCTGTTCAACCGTGAGCTGCCCGTAATCAAAACGCTGCACCGCGTCGAGGAAGTAGGCCAGCAGTTGCGGGTTTTCAAACCATGGCGACGGTTCGATTTTGCCCATTAACTTATCGACCTGCGCCAGCCCCTGAACCTGAATCTGGCTGCTATCCAGCACGCCGTCCTGTTGCAGCACTTTCACCGCTTCAGCGCTCAGCGGGACGCCGCGCTGTAGCCCCATCGCCTTGATGCCCTGCGGGTCGTTCAGCAGGAAATTGATAAGCTTGGCCGCCAGCTCGGGATGACGGCTGTTTTTGCCGATGGAGAACATCATTGCTGGCTTGAAGAAGATCCCCGCGTCGGTGGCACCGGGCAGCATAGGGTAAGGGCCCACTTCCAGATGCGCGGGCGCGCGCAGGCCTCCCGCAAAGGTGCCATCGGTGCTCCAGGTGTGTACGCCGCCAATTTTGCCCTCCAGCCACGGTTTAATTTCCCAGGCGTTGGCCTTGCCGAACGACGACAGATATTTCATGGACGGGATAACGTGATTATCCACCAGCTTTTTATACAGCCCGAAATAGTCCAGCCACTGTTCACGGCTGTAGTTAAAGGCTTTGGTCTGCGGGTTAATCATCGAAATATTGTATTTCTGCACCATATACGAGTTCAGGAACGTCATGATGGTGGTGTCGTGATTAGCGAGAATAAACGGGTAGTAATCGTCCCCCAGTTTGCTTTTAAACACCGGGCCCGCCGCAATCATCTGCTCCCAGGTTTGTGGATACGCCACGCCCGCTTTTTTCCACAGGTCGGGGTTGTAGTACATCGAGCGCCCGGTCATGGCCACCGGTACACCGTTGAGTTTGCCGTTCACCGTCACCAGCTGTTTGCCCTGGCTCGAGAACTGCGTCAGGTCGATAAGCGATGCCTGGCGGTTAATGTCATAAAAACCGTCACCGTTTTTGGAAAACATCACCAGCCAGTTCCAGTTTATTTGCATCACGTCCGGCTCGGTATTACCCGCCAGTTGCGTGCTCAGGCGAGATAAGTAGCCATCCCAGCCGCTGGGTTCGGTATTGATTTTGACGTCAGGGTTTTGTGCTTCGAAGGCTTTAATCGCTTCCGTCGTGGCCTGGTGCCGCTGGTTACCGCCCCACCACGACATGCGTAACTCGGTGGCGGACTGACCCATCATCGGCCACAACATTCCCGCCCCCAGCACGCAACACATCACTTTTAGCCGCATATTTTTCATTGTTTTCGTCCTTTTTAAGGATACAGGCCGATGAGCGACGTGGCTCACCGTCCGAAGATGAGTCAAATAGTCGGAAAAAACGGACGATGTGGAGCAGACCAGGACCCGGAGTTGTGATCAATAAGTGACAATAGTGTTTTTAATTGGTTTTTAATCATACGAAGTCCGTCGTAGGGAAACGACGCTGAGGAAAAAACTTGAGATCTCAATCACATATTTAGCTACCGTTCAGCATGTAGCCAACCGCTTACCCCCTCACATAACCGCTTAGCCATCGCTTTCAACCGCTCACCGATTTACCCAACTTTACGCGCGCGTATCTCTGGCAAGCTTGTCATCAGCATAACGATCAATACCTCCTCAAACCCAAACTCAAAACAACGGCAGCTTCGGCTGATTATTCATCCTATTAGAACCAGGTTTTACTATGGATACGAAAAAGCTATTCAAGCACATACCCTGGGTGATTCTCGGAATCATCGGTGCATTTTGCCTCTCGGTCGTCGCACTGCGCCGCGGTGAGCACGTTAGTGCCCTGTGGATCGTCGTCGCGTCGGTTTCTGTGTATCTGGTGGCGTATCGCTACTACAGTCTCTACATCGCCCAGAAGGTGATGAAGCTCGACCCTACGCGTGCAACGCCGGCGGTCATCAACAACGATGGCCTGAACTACGTGCCGACCAACCGCTACGTGCTGTTCGGCCACCACTTCGCCGCTATCGCCGGTGCGGGCCCGCTGGTAGGGCCGGTACTGGCCGCGCAGATGGGCTACCTGCCGGGTACCCTCTGGCTGCTGGCGGGCGTGGTGCTGGCGGGTGCGGTGCAGGACTTTATGGTGCTGTTTATCTCCACGCGCCGTAACGGTTCGTCGCTGGGTGAAATGGTCAAAGAAGAGATGGGCCGCGTGCCGGGCTCCATTGCCCTGTTCGGCTGCTTCCTGATTATGATCATCATCCTGGCGGTGCTGGCGCTGATCGTGGTGAAAGCCCTGGCAGAAAGCCCGTGGGGCGTGTTCACCGTCTGCTCGACCGTGCCGATTGCGCTGTTTATGGGTATCTACATGCGCTTTATCCGTCCGGGCCGCGTAGGCGAAGTGTCGGTGATTGGTATCGTGCTGCTGGTTGCCTCTATCTACTTCGGCGGCGTGATTGCCCACGACCCATACTGGGGCCCGGCGCTGACCTTTAAAGACACCACCATCACCTTCGCGCTGATTGGTTACGCCTTTATCTCTGCCCTGCTGCCGGTATGGCTGATTCTGGCACCGCGCGACTACCTCGCCACCTTCCTGAAAATCGGCGTTATCGTTGGCCTGGCGCTCGGCATCGTGATCCTCAACCCGGATCTGAAAATGCCAGCCGTGACCCAGTACATCGACGGCACCGGCCCACTGTGGAAAGGCGCGCTGTTCCCGTTCCTGTTTATCACCATCGCCTGTGGCGCGGTTTCTGGCTTCCACGCGCTGATCTCCTCCGGCACCACGCCGAAGCTGCTGGCGAACGAAAACGATGCGCGTCTGATTGGTTATGGCGCCATGCTGATGGAGTCCTTCGTAGCGATTATGGCGCTGGTTGCAGCCTCCATCATCGAACCGGGCCTCTACTTCGCGATGAACACCCCTCCGGCAGGCCTTGGCATCACCATGCCAAACCTGCATGAGATGGGCGGCGAGAACGCGGCGCTGATTGCGGCACAGCTGAAAGATGTGACCGTTCACGCGGCGGCGACCGTCAGCTCCTGGGGCTTCGTCATCACCCCTGAGCAGATCCTGCAAACGGCGAAAGATATCGGCGAACCGTCGGTACTGAACCGCGCAGGCGGCGCACCAACCCTGGCCGTCGGTATTGCTCACGTGTTCCACAAAGTGCTGCCGATGGCCGATATGGGCTTCTGGTACCACTTCGGTATTCTGTTCGAAGCGCTGTTCATCCTCACCGCGCTGGATGCTGGTACCCGTGCGGGCCGCTTTATGCTGCAGGATTTGCTCGGTAACTTCGTACCGTTCCTGAAGAAAACCGACTCTCTGGTCGCTGGCGTGGTCGCCACTGCGGGCTGCGTAGGCCTGTGGGGTTACCTGCTGTATCAAGGCGTGGTTGACCCACTGGGCGGCGTGAAGAGCCTGTGGCCGCTGTTCGGTATCTCTAACCAGATGCTGGCCGCCGTGGCGCTGGTACTGGGTACCGTTATCCTGATTAAGATGAAGCGCACCAAATACATCTGGGTGACCACCATCCCGGCGGTCTGGCTGCTTATCTGCACCACCTGGGCGCTGGGCCTGAAACTGTTCAGTACCAACCCGCAGATGGAAGGCTTCTTCTTCATGGCGAACCAGTACAAAGAGAAGATTGCTGCCGGTGGTGAACTGACCGCCCAGCAGATTGCCAACATGAACCACATCGTTATCAACAACTACACCAACGCAGGCCTGAGTATTCTGTTCCTGGTGGTGGTGTACAGCATCATCTTCTACGGTTTCAAAACCTGGATGCAGGTGCGCAATAGCGATAAACGTACCGACAAAGAGACCCCATACGTGCCGGTACCGGAAGGCGGCGTGAAGACCTCTTCACACCACTAATCCACCGAGCCCTCCCTCTCCTTCCGGGAGAGGGTCGGGGTGAGGGAAAACGAGTTCCCCAGCCCGATAGAGATAACCTCGTCGGGCTTTGTCTTATCAGGATGGTCTATGTTTGGTAACTTAGGGCAAGCTAAAAAATATCTCGGTCAGGCGGCAAAAATGCTGATTGGCATTCCGGATTACGACAACTACGTCGAACATATGCAGACCAACCATCCGGATAAACCGTACATGACCTACGAAGAGTTCTTCCGCGAACGCCAGCAGGCACGCTACGGCGGCGATGGAAAAGGCGGCATACGCTGCTGTTAAAGGAGACATCATGGCACCGATTGCAGTAACCCTACTTACCGGTTTCCTCGGCGCGGGCAAAACCACCCTGCTGCGCCACATCCTCAACGAACAGCACGGCTTTAAAATTGCCGTGATAGAAAACGAGTTCGGCGAAGTCTCCGTCGACGACCAACTGATTGGCGACCGCGCCACCCAGATCAAAACCCTGACCAACGGCTGCATCTGCTGCACCCGCTCTAACGAGCTGGAAGACGCGCTGTTAGATCTGCTCGATAACCTCGATAAAGGCAACATCAGCTTCGACCGTCTGGTGATTGAATGCACCGGCATGGCCGACCCCGGCCCCATTATTCAAACCTTTTTCTCCCACGAGGTGCTGTGCGAGCGCTACCTGCTGGATGGCGTGATTGCGCTGGTTGACGCGGTCCACGCCAACGAGCAGATGAACCAGTTCACCATCGCCCAGTCGCAGGTAGGCTACGCCGACCGCATTCTGCTGACCAAAACCGACGTCGCGGGCGAGGCTGAAAAACTGCGTGAACGCCTGACCCGCATCAACGCCCGCGCGCCGATTTACACCGTCACCCACGGCGATATCGACCTGGGCCTGCTGTTCAACACCAACGGTTTTATGCTGGAAGAGAACGTCACCTCGAAGCCGCGCTTCCACTTTATGGCCGACCAGCAAAACGACGTGTCGTCTATCGTGGTCGAGCTGGACTACCCGGTGGATATCAGCGACGTCTCCCGCGTGATGGAGAACCTGCTGCTGGACTTCGCCGACAAGCTGCTGCGCTACAAAGGGATGCTGTGGATTGACGGCGAACCGAATCGCCTGCTGTTCCAGGGCGTGCAGCGCCTGTATAGCGCCGATTGGGACAGACCGTGGGGCGACGAAGCGCCGCACAGCACGCTGGTGTTTATTGGTATTCAGTTGCCGGAAGAAGAAATCCGCGCAGCATTCGCCAGCCTGAAAAAATAACCCGTCCCCCGTAGCCCGGCCAAGCGAAGCGCCGCCGGGAGCGGCTCGGTGCAATTCCCGGCGGCGCTTCGCTTGACCGGGATACAACAACAGCTTCAATCACGCTCTCCCTCCGCCAGGAGAGGGTAATTAAATGCGTAGAAATGTAAATTCTCATTTTTATTCATGACAACTGGAGCGTTTTTGGAAATTATTAGAAAGACAATTAATTCACTACCAACCAATATCCCCCGCTCTGTTCAAGATACGTTTAGCCAAAAACTAAACGGGCGCTAAACATTAAAACGCTAATCATTGACGCTGGTAAAAACAAACATTCAAGCAACAAAAAAAGACCGTGGTGATTACAATTCCAGCATTAAAAATCGACATGAGTCACATTTGCAGAAGTAAAACCCACTTGTTAAGGTGTCCTCAGATTAATTTTATGACGAGGAATAAACCATGAAAAAGCTTAATATCCTGCTCCTTTCCGCTCTGACTGCTGTATCCGGTTCCGCGCTGGCAATGGGCGGCAGCATTGAGCAAGGTAAGAACTTCACCAACCTTAATCTGGAAATGGGCAAATCATCTTCTGGCCTGTACGCAGAAAGCAACTGGCTGAAAAATACCGATGACGGTACGCAGACCGGCGGCGTGGGTGCAGGTTATAACTTTGAAGTGGGTCCGGTCATGCTGAATGCTGGCGCGAAAGCCATCTACCTCGGGCCGAAAAAAGGCGATAACGGCGTGGCCTTCCCTATCGGTGGCGGCGTGAACGTGGCGCTGACCGACAGCATTAACGTGTTTGGTGAAGGCTATGTCGCACCAGAAGGGCTGAACAACAGCGTGAAAAACTACGTTGAAGCCAACGGCGGCGTGAGCTGGACCCCTATCAAACCGGTAACGCTGAAAGTGGGCTACCGCCACGTGAGCGTTGACGGTAAAGACGGTCGCCCAGGGCACACGCTGATTGATGGCGCCTACGTGGGCGGCGGCGTGACTTTCTAATAAAACGGAAAACGCGCGCTATACAGACAAAAAAAGCCTGCCAGATGGCAGGTTTTTTTATGAGATTACGTAGCCCCGGACGAGGCAACGCCGACTCCGGGAAATCTCCGGCGGCGCTTCGCTTGGCCGGGCTACGTTAGGTTACCGTTTTACCTGCAGAACTTCCTGCGATTCCTTATGCGCATCCACTTCCTGCGGCGTTAACCACAGCGATTTTCGCCCAAAGGTTTCATACATCTTCAGCTGATCGTCATAGTGTTTATCCGCCTTACCGTCCGGGGCAATAAACCCGCTTTGACCCGGCGCGACCACATCCCAGGCAAGCACCGGGCTTTTGCTGGCCGACGGTGAGAACACAATCATGTCGTTTTCCGTACCACGGTTCTGGTACTCCGCCTGATGACGCGCTTCCTCCGCTGCCGCCTGCGGCACGCCGAAGAAGTTATTGGCCCGGAAGGTCAGCGCCATCGCCGGGGTTTTCCAGCCGTTCAGGTCATTACCGTAGCGTTTGGAGAGCGTCTGCCAGGCATCGTCCAGTGCCGCCAGCACCACCTCTTGCTGCGGTTTTCCGCCAAACAGATCGACCGCCTGCGGAATCGGCGACTTCTCGCCCTGCAGCGCTTCATAGAGGATCTTCGCCCCCACGCTGATGTTCAGCGAGCCGGTTGGCCCATCCTGCGTCGTCTCATAGCCGCTGGCGCTGTACCAATCGCCAAACGGCTTCGGCACTGCCGCGACAACCGTACGCTTGAGCATACTGGTCAGCCAGGCGTTAAGAATCGCCGACCCCGGCTGCTGATAGGTTTTACCACCTTCACTCAGCAGATTGGTGCCATCCCAGCCCACCAGTTTATCCACCAGTTGACGACGCGGGTCGCTCACCGGCAGGTGCGCCGTCGCCTCTTTCAGCGCAGGCAGGAACAACCGCAGGTTCAGGTCCTGACGGCTGGTTTTGCGGATCACGTCCCAGGCCTGGTCAGCGGTAAAGCGCGGCTGCTTATCGAGAATGCGGTCAATCTCGGTCACGCGGTCCGCACCGCCCCACAGGAAGGCAAACAGATCGGACGCCGGGTAATCTTTTTGCGGCGAGTTGTTCCAGTTGGCGATATAGCCCGACTGCGGGTTATACACTTTCGGGTTCAAATCGAAGGAGAGCAGCCCTTTCCAGTCCCATTTCCCGGTGCCGGGCACCGGCAGACGCGGGTCGTGACCCGGCTGGCGATCAGGATACGCGCCGGTATGCACATAGCCGATATTGCCGTTAACGTCGGCGTAGTACCAGTTGATAGTCAGCGCCTGTTTTGCCGCCTGCTGCGTCCACTCCTGCCAGTTTTTGGCCTTCATCTGGTGGGTCCACGCCAGCAGCGATGCCACCTCTTTGCCGTCCCACGCGCGCGCTTTGGCGTAGGCCGTTTCGGTCGCGGGATCGGTTTGAATCACGTTGCCGTGCAGGGTACGCCAGACGGTAAAGGTCTCCGGCTGGCCGTCTTTGACCTTAATGGTCTCTTCGCGGCTCAGCATTTTCACCCACTGCCCGTTATGCTGGTAATAGCCCGGTTTATCCTTCGACAGTTTTTCGGCAAAAATGTCGACATCATCGCCGAAACCAGCGGTAGAACCCCATGAAATCGTGCCGTTATGACCAAACACCAGGCCAGGGTAGGCGAACGGCGTATTCCCGGTGACGTCATAGCCCGCGCCATGTAGGCCAATGCCGTAGGTATAGGCCGGCGCGTACCAACCAAACTGCGGGCCGTTGACCATAATGGCCTTCGCATCCTGCGCTTTGCTTTTGCCAATCACCCACATGTTGCTGGTCGTTGGGTAGCCCGCCAGCCCGTTGGCCCCGCTCTGCGCAAACTGCGCGGCGATAGTTTCGCGGTTTTGCCCCGCCGTCAGCGCCAGCAGCGCACCGTCGGCACCTTTTGCTGGCCGGTCGAGCATCGGTGCCGGGCGATCGTAGCGCGGCAGGAGCGCTGCCGTTTGTGCGTTCTTAAGGTCGAAGGTGAGCGGGTAGTGGCTCTCCTTAGGGGAAATAGTGGTGGGCGCGGAAGGGTTCACCAGCCATTTCAACTGGTTAAAGACCGCCATCCCCTGCTGTTTACCGTACTTATCTTTGAGCGCCGTCAACAGCGCCAGGTTATCAATTTCGCTGGTGCTGTCAGAGAAACGGTTCGCCATGGTGCCGACAAAAACCATCGCTACATCAAAAGGCTGCCAGTGCTGTGGGGCAAAACCGAAGGTGGAAAACTGCTTGGGCAGCAGGTTGCCGGGATTGGCATTCACCTTATCAATCCAGGCGTTCATACCGTCGGCATAGCCTTGCAGGATAGACTTATCCTCCAGCGAGAGCGCCGCGATTTGCGCCCGAATCGAGTCCGGCCAGTAGTTCTGGCGAATGTCCTTATCAAAGCGCACAAACGACTTGCCGAGCACTTCAGAGACCGTGCCCTGAGTACTGCGACGCGCCATCTCCATCTGGAACAGACGATCCTGCGCCACCACGTAGCCATAGCCGTAAAACAGTCGATAGGTATCATCGGCGTAAATATGCGGCATGCCGTATTCATCGCGAACAATCTTGACCTCAGTCTGGGTGCCTGCCGCCAGCGCGGAAAGGTTCCAGGAACACATCAGGGAAGCAGCAACACAGTTCACGATCATACGATTTGTATTTTTCATTGTATCCTCTTGCAGGTGTATGATTAGCGAATTGATACTAGCTGTGGAGCAGCATTTATCTATACGTTGCGAATGATTTCAGCGTGAACTGTGAGTCTGATATCAGTTATTTGATACATTAAATTGGTTAATGTGATCTAAAGCGAATCGTTTAATTTTCACGCATTTCTGCCCACTTTCCCCTGATGTGGTATAAAAAGAAAAAACCGCCGGGACGAACGAATGACCACACCACGCGATATTCATCAGACCTTCACCCGACAGCCCGGACTGGAGCGGCGCAGCACCTGGCAGAGCACGCAGGCCTATAAGCGTCACAGCCACCCGCAGCTTTCAATCGGGGCGATTGTGGAAGGTGGAACGCGCTGCGTCTGTGACGAGCAGGAGTATCTTTTGTCACCCGGCGACCTTATCGTTATCCCTGCTAACGCACCGCACAGCTGCAACCCAATACAGGGAAAGCCGCGCAGCTACCATATGCTCTATATCGACACGCCACTGCCATTGGCCCGACAGGTTATCCGCAATGACGCGCTGTTCCGTCTGTATCTCAACGTTGTCGAGCAGATGTCCGCTGACACGCTAGCCGCGCTATTATCCGCGCTTTCCCTGAGCGCTCACGCCGGGGAAACGCTGCGCGCCACCAGCCAACAATTACAGCAGGCGCTGCTGGCTGACCCCGTCTCTCCGCCCTCCCTTGATGAGTTCGCCGCGCGCTTCTCGCTGCGCAAAGAGACCTTAATCCGAACGTTCAAGCAGGATACGGGCCTGACGCCCGGCAGCTTTCTCAACAATTCCCGGGTGGAGTTAGCGAAAGCACACCTGCGGGCCGGGGACGAGATTGCCGACGTGGCCTACCAGACCGGCTTCGCCGACCAGAGTCATTTCCACAAAACCTTCGTCAGCTACACGGCCGCCACGCCGCGACAATACGCGTTGGGTCAGTCAATATCTGACAATAATTAACGCGTTCACCAGCATACGCTGACCTCACGTTTTTCATTGAGGTCGCTATGGAACAGGTCACATCGTTATTTCCTCCGGCATTTCCCGCACTGGCGCTGGCGCACTTTATGGCGCTGCTCAGCCCGGGGCCGGACTTCTTTTTGCTGATTGGCTACGCCATCCGTTATCGGCTGCGCGGCAGTATGGGGCTGTGCTTCGGTATTGCGGCGGGGAACGGGCTGTATATTTTACTGGTGGTGATTGGCTCGGGGTTGCTGCGCCAGGCACCGCTGCTTTTCACCCTTATTGAACTGTTGGGTGCGGGCTATCTGCTCTGGGTCGGCAGCCAGCTACTGAAAAGTCGCGCCGGGAAGCCGGAGTGGCAGCACGCCTCACTCTCAGCACGACCGTCGCTCACGAAACAGCTGCTATTAGGCTTAGCTTCTTCGCTACTCAATCCAAAGAATGCGCTGTTTTATCTGGCGCTGATGACGGCGCTGCTGGGCCCGAACGTGACAGTGGCGCAACAGGCGATTTGCGGAGTCTGGATGACCAGCGTTGTGCTGCTATGGGATCTGCTGTTGATCGTGCTGATCGCGCTGCCTCAGGTTCAGCGCCGTGTGGGTAATCTAGTCTGGAAAATTGAACGGGCCGCCGGTGGCATACTGATCGGTTTTGGCGGCTGGATCCTGTGGCAATTTGTCGCCAGCTAAAACGATGGCGGGCGACGTGTCTTAACACGCCGCCCGTATTTTAACGCAGCTCATCACGTCGCAGCCCAATATCTTTGAGCTGTTCGTCGCTCATTTTCTGCAATATGCGGCGCGTTTGCTGCTGTATCCACCATTTTTTAATAAAACGCCCTACCTGCACAAAACCAATAAATGGCTGTTTCGCCCTGTTCTCGTGAAATTCCATACTCCACCTCCTCGCCTTGTCAGAGGCTTTATCTTCACGGATTTCAGGCCTTGCAATACAGATTCAAAAAACACTTTTCTTTAACATACAGATTCGCTAAAACGGTATCTGCGTGCGGTTTTTCTCGCCTGACTGTACTGGTTTTTTCATCTGTATGGCGAAAACTGAGGATACAGCGATGACGCGTTACCAACATCTGGCCAACCTGCTGGCCGAGCGGATTGAACAAGGGCTGTATCGTCATGGCGAGAAGCTGCCTTCCGTGCGCAGCCTGAGTCAGGAGCACGGCGTCAGCATCAGCACCGTACAGCAGGCGTACCAGACGCTGGAGCAGCGCCAGCTGATTACCCCGCAGCCGCGTTCCGGTTACTTCGTCGCCCCACAAAAAGCCCAGCCGCCGGTACCGCCGATGTCGCGCCCGGTACAGCGCCCGGTGGAGATCACCCAGTGGGATCAGGTACTGGATATGCTGGAAGCCCGCGGCGATAAATCGATTATCCCTTTCGGCGGCGGCTCGCCGGACGTCACCCAGCCCAGCCTGAAGCCGCTCTGGCGCGAGATGAGCCGGGTGGTGCAGCACAACATCGTTGATGTGCTGAGCTACGACGAACTGGCCGGTCGCCGTGAACTGCGCGAGCAGATCGCCCGCCTGATGCTCGATGGCGGTTCGGTGGTGACCGCTGACGATCTGATCATCACCAGCGGCTGCCACAGTGCACTGTCGCTGGCGCTGCTGTCGGTGTGCCAGCCCGGCGACATTATTGCCGTTGAATCGCCCACCTATTACGGCACCATGCAGCTACTGCGCGGTTTGGGGCTGAAGGCCATTGAGATCCCGACCGATCCTAATACCGGGATCAGCATCGAAGCGCTGGAGATGGCGCTGGATCAGTGGCCGATCAAAGGGGTGATCCTCGTCCCCAACTGCAACAACCCGCAGGGTTTTATCATGCCCGACGCCCGCAAGCGCGCGGTGCTGAGCCTTGCCCAGCGCTACGACATTGTGATTTTTGAAGATGATATTTACGGCGAACTGGCGACCGAGTACCCACGCCCGCGCACCATCCACTCATGGGATATCGACGGCCGGGTGATGCTGTGTAGCTCATTTACCAAAACCATCGCCCCCGGCCTGCGCATTGGCTGGATAGCGCCGGGCCGCTATTACGACAAGCTGCTGCAGATGAAATACGCCGCCAGCGGCACCAACGTGCCCTCGACCCAGCTTGCCGCCTCTAACTTTATCCGCGAAGGCCACTACCACCGCCACGTGCGGCGGATGCGGCAGATCTACCAGCGCAACATGGAGATCTACACCTGCTGGCTGCGCGAGTTCTTCCCCTGCGGGATCTGCGTCACCCGCCCAACCGGCGGTTTTATGCTGTGGGTGGAGCTGCCCGAGCAGGTGGATATGGTCTGCGTCGCCCAGCAGCTATGCCGGATGAAGATCCAGGTGGCGCCGGGATCGCTGTTTTCCGCGTCGGGGAAATACCGGAACTGCTTGAGGATCAACTGCGCGCTGCCGCCGATTGAGAAACATCGGGAGGTGATGGTGCAGTTGGGGATGGCGGTGAAGGTGGCGATGGAGTGGGATGAAACCACCGCCCATCGTTGATGTCAGGAGACAGCGCTAACCGCACCTTCCCCATTCGCCGCATCCTGCGGCCGTGAAACCGTGCGGCTTTTACTGCCATCCACCCCTACCGCAATCTCCCCTTCCACCGTCACCCGACGCACCACGCGCGGCTGGGTGCCGTAGTCGTTGACCGCGTAGTGCTGGGTGCTGCGGTTGTCCCAAATCACCACATCGTCCTGCTGCCACTGCCAGCGCACGGTGTTGTCGAGGCGGGTGATGCGGTTTTGCAGCAGTTCGAACAGCTGCGCGGATTCCCGCGAGCTAAAACCCACCAGCCGTTTGACAAAATGCCCCAGCAGCAGCGCGCGTTCACCGCTGACCGGGTGGACGTGCACCACCGGGTGCTCGGCTTCCCACAGGGATGAGACGAACACTTTCTGGTGATGCGCCAGGCGGTGCGTTTCGACGACGACGCGCTCGGCACCGTAGTCATAATCGTTGCTGTGCACCGCGTGCAGGGTGTCGACGAAGCGCTTAAGCGTCTCCGGCAGTTGCTCGTAGGCGCGGGCAGTATTGGCCCACACGGTGTCGCCGCCGTATTCCGGGATGGTGACGCCGCGCAGGATGGAGATTTTCGGGAAGGCGTCAACGAAGGTGACGTCGGTGTGCCACGAGTCGGCGCGGCCGCCGCCTTTGGAGGCGTCGAGCTCAAACAGTTTGGTGCCTTCCGGGGACGGTACCGTAGGGTGGGGAACAATCTTGCCGAAGCGCGCGCCGAAAGCCTGATGTTCGGCATCGGTCAGGTGATCTTGCTGGCGGAAGAACAGCACTTTGTATTTGACCAGCGCCGCGTCGAGCTGGGCGAAGGTGTCGGCATCAAGACTTGCAGAGAGGCGAATGTCGCGGATCTCCGCGCCGATGTTGCCCGCTACGCGGCGTACGTTCAGTAAAGGAAAATCGGTATCAGCAGTGTTCACAGCAGTCATGATTGCGCCCCTTTAAAATCGTCAGAAACCCGAATATAGAAATATTCCACCGGGTCACAAAGTCGACTTTGTGATATTGATAGCTGCCACTTGGGATTGCATTATTCGGCATCGAGCCGCCCCGGGGTCGGCGTAAACGCCTCGCCCGGGCTACCAACTTGTAGCCCGGCCAAGCGCAGCGCCGCCGGGAATGACACAGGAGTCTTTATGAGCACGGAAATCAACCTCACCCCCGCCGAGCGCGAGAAGCTGCGCGATCAGCTAACGGATTACTGCGCTAAACAGTTCGACCTCGAGCTGGAGCAGTTCGACGCAGAGTTCTTTATCGATTTTATTATCGAGAAACTGGGGCCAGCCTTTTATAACGCCGGGATTGATGAAGCGATTCGCACCCACTTTGCGTGGAGCGAGCGCATTCAGGAAGAGATGGATCTGAAGAAAATTCTATGAGTTCACAGTACGTTATTCGTTCTTTACGCGACCATCCCGAGCAGATGGAGGCGGTTATCGCCTATTTCCAGCAACAGTGGGCATCGGAAGCGTCGATGATGGTTTACGACGACGCGCTGCGCCGCACGCCGGGGGCGAAAAACCCGCTGCCGCAGTGGTACTGGCTGCAGGATGGCGAGCGGATCATCGGCTGCGCGGGGTTGATTACCAACGATTTTATTAGCCGCGGCGAGCTGTATCCGTGGCTGTGTGCGCTCTATATTGAGCCGGAATACCGTCAGCAGGGGTTGGCGCGGCGGTTGATTGAGCATATCGCGCGGCACGCCCACACGCTGGGGTTTAGCCAGCTGCATCTGTGCACCGACATCGACGGGTTTTACGAGAACTCAGGGTTCATATTTAACGGGTTAGGCTACCATCCGTGGGGAGAATCTTCGCGGGTCTACAGCCGAGAGCTGGGGGTATGATCAACAAAACCCTATTTTAAATAGGGGTATAATGGCGACTTATTTTATCGTCTCCCGTGTTACGGGGAAGGAAAATCATGTCGCTTATCACCGATCTACCCGCCATTTTCGATCAGTTCTCCGAAGCCCGGCAGAAAGGCTTTCTTACCGTCATGGATCTCAAAGAGCAAGGCACGCCGCTGGTCGGCACCTACTGCACCTTTATGCCACAGGAGATCCCGATGGCGGCGGGCGCGGTCGTTGTGTCGCTCTGCTCTACGTCGGATGAAACCATCGAAGAAGCGGAGAAAGACCTCCCACGCAATCTGTGCCCGCTTATCAAAAGCAGCTACGGCTTTGGCAAAACTGACAAATGCCCCTACTTTTATTTCTCCGATCTGGTGGTCGGTGAAACCACCTGCGACGGCAAAAAGAAGATGTACGAGTACATGGCCGAGTTTAAGCCAGTGCACGTCATGCAGTTGCCGAACAGCGCCGCCGACGCGGCTTCCCGCGCGCTGTGGAAGGCGGAAATCCTGCGTCTTCAGCAGGCGGTTGAAGCTCGTTTTGGCACGCAAATTTCCGAAGCATCGCTGCGCGAGGCGATCGCCCTCAAGAACCGCGAGCGCCGGGCGCTGGCCAACTTCTACCGCGTCGGGCAGCTCAATCCACCGGCATTAAGCGGCAGCGACATTCTGAAAGTGGTGTATGGCGCAACCTTCCGCTTCGATAAAGAGGCGCTGATTGATGAGCTGAACGGCATGGCCGAGCGCGTGCGTCAGGAGTGGGAAAGCGGCAAGCGGCTGGACGCGCGCCCGCGCATTCTGATCACCGGCTGCCCGATCGGCGGTGCGGCGGAGAAAGTGGTCAAAGCCATTGAGGACAACGGCGGCTGGGTGGTGGGCTATGAAAACTGCACCGGCGCGAAGGCCACCGAGCACTGCGTCGACGAGGACGGCGACGTGTACGACGCGCTGACCGATAAATACCTCGCCATCGGCTGCTCGTGCATCTCGCCGAACGACCAGCGTTTAACGTTGCTCAGCCAGATGGTGGACGAGTATCAGGCCGACGGTGTGGTGGACGTGATTTTGCAAGCCTGCCATACCTATGCCGTTGAATCGATGGCGATTAAACGCCACGTGCGCCAGCAACATAATATTCCCTATATCGCCATTGAGACCGATTACTCCACCGCCGATATCGGCCAGCTCAGCACCCGCGTAGCGGCCTTTATTGAAATGCTGTAGGAGCGCGCGTGACGTTATCAATAGGCATTGATTCAGGGTCGACCGCCACCAAAGGTATCCTGCTGGAAGACGGCGTTATCCGCCGTCGTTTCCTCACCCCTACGCCGTTTCGCCCCGCTGACGCCATCGTTGAGGCGTGGGAGACGCTGCGCGCCGGGCTCGAAGTGCGGCCATTTTTGACGCTTACCGGCTACGGCCGCCAGTTGGTTGATTTTGCCGACAAGCAGGTGACGGAAATCTCCTGTCACGGGCGCGGCGCGCGGCTGCTGCTGCCGGAAACCCGTACGGTGATTGATATCGGCGGTCAGGACAGCAAGGTGATCCAGTTGGATGAGGACGGCAACCTCACCGATTTCCTGATGAACGACAAATGCGCGGCGGGTACCGGGCGCTTTCTGGAGGTAATTTCCCGCACGTTGGGGGCCAGCGTCGAGCAGTTGGATGCGCTGAC
Organism: Kluyvera sichuanensis; assembly: GCF_040930405.1. Classification (NCBI taxonomy): domain Bacteria; kingdom Pseudomonadati; phylum Pseudomonadota; class Gammaproteobacteria; order Enterobacterales; family Enterobacteriaceae; genus Kluyvera; species Kluyvera sichuanensis. Next base: position 4,371,564 of record NZ_CP162271.1, on the reverse strand, counting down.
GGAAGGGGTTGAGCCGCACGCCATTACCAGTATGTGCACGGTGTTTGCCGAATCCGAAGTGATTAGCCTGCGCTCCGCGGGCGTACCGCCGGAGGCGATTCTGGCGGGGGTGGTTAACGCGATGGCGCGACGTAGCGCCAACTTTATTAGCCGACTGTCGGCGCAAGGGCCGCTGCTGTTTACCGGCGGCGTTAGCCACTGCGCGGCGTTTGGGCGGAGGCTTTCAGAGCACGTGAACATGCCGGTGCACACGCATCCCGACGCGCAGTTTGCCGGGGCGATTGGCGCGGCGATGATTGGGCAACGGATGAGAAAATGACGGAGTATCTGTTTTTGTTCCACTCGACGCTGGGCGTGGTGCAAACCCGCAAAGCGCTCCAGGCCGAAGAGATATCCTTCCGGGTGGCGGATATTCCGCGCCAGCTTCGCGGCGGCTGCGGGCTGTGTATTTATCTGCATTGCGAGGAAGGCAGCGAGTTACGCTGGGTGATGCCCGGCGCAACGGAGAGTATTTATCGCTGCGGCGAAGGGTTTGTGTTGTTGCATACGTTCCCGGGGTAGTTTGGTGTTTTGCCGGGTGGCGGCTACGCCTTACCCGGCCTACAGGACTTTTTAAGGGAGGGGGTTAATTCACGGTAGCTGACAGAATTTAGGCATCCAACCAGCCCCCTCACCCTAGCCCTCTCCCCGCAGGGGAGAGGGGATACATTGTGCCAGGCAATTAGCAGCACCATTTCTCCTGCTGTAACTCCAGTAATAACAGCATCATCAGCGCCTGCGCATACGGCACCGGAGCCATGGCGATATCGCAGTAATATTGCAGATCCGGCCCGACCATCGTCCCTTTCGACGCTTCCAGTAAGATCCCATCGTCGATCCTGTCGCGCAGCGCATGCCAGGCGCGCATCGCATTATCGGACACCTTCTCGTCGAGGATCCCCATCCGCACGCCACGCAGCATGCCGTAGGCGATCCCCGCCGTAGCGGAAGATTCCTGCGGCGATAACGGATCGTCGAGCAGCGTGTGCCACATGCCGTTGTCGGCCTGTAGCTCGCAGAGCGTGTTCACCTGACGCGCCACCACCACCGAGAGGTAGCGCTTCACGCTGGCATCCAGGCTGTCGCCGAGCAGGGCGATAAATTCCGGGATCGCCACGGTGATCCACGCATTGCCGCGCCCCCAGAACGCTGCCGAAAAATGGTGTTTGCCAACGAACGTCCAGCCGTGATACCACAGGCCGCTCGCCGGTTCGCACAGGTAGCGGGTGTGCAGCAGGAACTGGTACGCGGCTTCGTCGATAAGATCTTTGCGCTTGAGCACCACGCCCGCCGTGCCGAGAAACAAGCAGGTCATAAACAACGTGTCGTCCCACAGATGCCCGGTGTTCGGCTGTTCTTTCACCACGTGCTGGAAGCCGCCCTCTTCGGTTTTCGGCAGAGTACGCAACAGCGCATCGGCCCAGTCGTTCACCACCTTCAGCAGATCCTGACGCCCGGTGTGCCCGGCCACCAGCGCGAGCGTGATCATCGGCGCAGTGGTGTTGATCTGAATTTCCGGCAGCCCTTTCGTCAGCTGATCTTCATACCAGGTGAGGATCGACTGCTGGAGGCGGGCATCATTTTGCTGGCGCGCATACTGCCAGAAGCCGTACAGGCCGACGCCGACTTCCCATTCCCACTCTTCGAAGTGGATGGCAAAGCCTTCGCCGCCGCGGGTACCTACTTCACCCATATTTTTCAGGCGGCAGAAACCCTGAACCACCTGCTCCAGCAGGCCGTTTAATGCTGCGTTGTTCATTGCGCGTCTCCTGACACCGTGACCTGAATTTCATTGCCCACCAGCGTCGGGAACGCGGCGGCCTTACCGTGGTGCTGGCAGTTACCCTGCCCGTCGAGCTGCATCTGCGTGTGCTGGCTATCTATCACCCGCGCGACATCGCCTTGATGTTCAATGCGCAGCGCCTGAACGCGCTGGCAGAAGGCGCTAAAATCACCCTCACCCACCTCCAGCCACCACGCCACGCGGCGGCCTTCGGCCCGCACTTCATCACCGTTGACGGTGAGCGGCTGCGAGCACAGTACGGCGGCAAAGGCGTTACCCGCCCGCATGGCAAAGCCCTGCGCCAGCGGGCGAACTTCATCAAAAGCTTCGGCGTGAAGATGCAGATGCGTCCAGCCCAGCGCATCACGCGCGTCCAGTTGCCACAGCAGCATGGTCTGATTCTCTACCTGCATCACGCGCGGCAGCACGCCGTTACCCGCCCAGAAGGAGGGACGCGCTTCGCTGCCCGGCGCCACATCGCCCGGATGGTTTACCCACAGCCGGGCCTCGGGACGTGCGGCAAACTGCACATCCACCAGGTGCTGCTGATGCCCGCGCTCGCCGCTGTGATGATCCACGCAGCTGGAAAGGCTGACTGCTGGCTGCTTCCACGCCACAATGTTGCCGCCGCCGCACTGGTAGTGGGCGCTGAGCATGCCGTGGGTTAAGCGCGCATAGCGTGCCGACTCCAACGGCGGCACGTAGTCACTCAGGCAGAAAAACGGCAGCGAGGCGCACTTGCGGTTGACGTGCCCGCCGCCCCAGGCCACGTGACCAAAAGCGGAAAGCTCGGTCATCTGGCCCGCCAGCAGCTCTTTTTCATACACCCGGCCCATGGTGCCCGCAGCAATGCCGGACTGGTAATGCAGCGCGCTGGTCTGCATCAGGCGGTCGATTAAACGCTGAGCGCGCTGGCGCAGCGCGGCATCGTCGGCCAGTTGGTAGAGCGCGAACAGGCCGATGTAGTCCACCGGGTAGTACGGCGCAGAGTTCCACTCGACAAAGCCCTGCTGCTCGACGGCATCAAACCAGGCGTTCAGGCGCTGGGCGGCCACCGCCTGCTGCTCGCGGCCCGTGCGGCCAGAGGCAATAAAACGTTCCTCCGGGAAAAGCTGCCCGGCGAGGTACTGCGCGGTGTGGAAGCAGAGCGCATGGTTTTCGCTCCAGTACCACATCACGTCGTTGCCCAGTTCGTCGTACCAGTAGCGATAGCCGACAATGGCGGAGCGTACGCGCTTCCACAGCACCGCCGGGAAGTGTTCGCCGTGGAAGTCATGCCAGATCCACAGCAGCGGCACCATCGAGAAATCCGAACAGTCCTGACGGGCGCTGATGCGCTGTAGGGTGCGAATCAGCAGGTTCTGCGCTAGCGAGCCGGTATCGCCCACATGCAGCATGGCGAGCAAACGCCCGGTGCGCGGCACACCGTGTTCGGCGATGTAGCTCAGGGCCACGCGTTTGCGGGTCTCCAGCACACCTTCACCACCGGGCAGCGCCTCCTGGGGCAGCACGGTGACGCTAAGCGCGCGGCTCATGGTGACATCCCCCAGCGAGGCGGTCAGCGTCAGGCGGTAGTGGCCCATGCCAATAGAGGCGGGAAGCGGGAGCGTGAGCTCACCGTTACCGGTGGCGACCAAGCCAAAATCCAGCGGGATCGTTGGAATACAGTCGTTGCCGAGGCTGTGCACCGCACCGCGCAGCGTCAGGGTCATATTCGCCGGGCAGGTCAGCGCCAGACGCTGGTCGCGTACGGTGATGGTTGCGGGCAGCGAGCCCATAAACTGCGCCAGCGCTTCCACATACGCTGTATCCATCGTCGGCAGCCCTGCCTCCAGCGGACGCTCGCCAAGATAGATCATGCGGAAGGCAAAAATGGTGTCGCGTTCAAACAGCTCGTCGAGGTGAATAAGCAGCGCGTTCTCCCCCTGCAGCAGAGGAATCTCCACGGCCTGCGTTTGCAGCGTATTGCGGGTAAACGGCGTGAAGCAGACGGCCTGCTCGTCGCCGCTCCAGATACGCACGCCGCCGCAGGTGGCAATCTCGAAAGGATAGTGACCGGTCTGGGGCGCATGCAGGGTGACGCGCAGCCAGCGCTGGCTGTAGGTGGCGACGGGCTGCACGCCCGAAAAGGTCACGGTATCGCTGTTTCCGGTCCAGGTAACTTCGCTTGCCGGTAACGCCTTGTCTGGCGACACGGCGCGCTGTGCAAAATCGCGGCGGAAGATGCGCCGACAGAATGCGTCCTCCGCCGGGCCTTTACCGTTGGCGAACCGATAGTCCATCGGCTCATCGACCGCTTCGCCCGTGAAAAACTCCGCAAACCGCTCATTGTGCGGCAGTGACACCGTAAAACGCGTCAGCGCTTCGCCCGCAACCAGCCTCATTATGCTTTCCTCAATAACCGCTAAGTAATTGCTCGTTATTCTCTGGAAACGGTTTGCCGCAGGCTACGCGGATAAGGGCGGGGTTTTGCGGAACTGCCCGGTCATTCACAATCCTGACCGGGCGCGGGGATAAAACGTGATGAATATCACATGAGGAGAGTCAGTCACCTGCAATGAAACGGGGAATTTCACGTTTCCCGGCAGTGGAGCGCGAAGGAGGAGTGATCGCCATCACATTTCACCCTTTCAACTGCGTTAGCTCGTGGCTCAGGCTGTCGGCCAGCATGCGCACGCGGGTCGGGTCGAACATCACGTGCAGCCCCGGCGACGCGTCGGTGTGCTGGGCGCAGAATCTGTCCATTTCCGCCGCGCAGCGGTACAGCTCCTGGATATTGACCTGGCAAATCTCGCGCATGCTCCAGCTGTTTTCCACCAGTCGCGCAAAGTGGAGGGTGAAAAAGGCTTTCTGGGCGTGGCGGAACAGCAGGCAGTAGAGGTCGAAGCCCTGCCACTCCTCCAGCCAGCGTTTTTGCAGTGAATACGGGAACGCCGCGCGGTCGGCAAAGGCCAGCGCCTGTTCGCGCAGCGTCACCGCCGCCTGCCAGGCACCGTCTTTCTCTTCGGCAATCAGCGACAGGTTGCGCCCGGAGGTCTCAACGTCGCTGGCGCTGAAGAAGATGTCGCGCTCAGAGCCCGGCAGCCAGTGGTTGCGGTTAAGCTGGCCGTAGAGGCTCCAGACCGCCTGGCCGTAGCTTGCCGGTACCTGGCTGTGGCGATGGAAGACGTGATCGCGCACGTAGATGGCCTGATACAGCACCTGCCCGGCCTGCGCCATCAGCGACTGAAATTCCTCAAACGTCGCCTCGTCGGGCCGCCAGCCGTAGCATTCATCCAGCCAGTGGGTCAGCAGTGCCGCGCGGGTCAGATGTTCATTTTCCCGCGAGAGGATCTGGCTACAGGCCACCAGGTTGCACTCGCTCAGCGTGCCGATCACCCAGTGGTTATCAACCCCTTCCCAGCTGGTTTTGCACACCGCGCCGTTAATGCTGGTATTGCCCCGGCACCACAGCAAGCGCCCTTGTAGCTCGTCGATGCGCGGGAACGGAAATACGCCCCAACCCACCTCTTCACCCACCAGATCCAGCTCCACCCAGACGTCGCGATTTTCCACGTCGAGCAGTGCAGGGTTATTAGGGAAGGTCGGCCAGAAGCGCTCCGGCGTGAGTTTAATCGACACCGACACGCATTCCGGCAGGGTGCGAATCGCCTCCATCACGTTGGCGATGTCGTGGTTGCCCGCCGGGAAGGCGCGCAGCACCAGATGTTTGTTCTCGCGCATCATCGCCCGCGCCATGGCGCTAAAACACTGGGTATAGCGCGACAGGCTGCGCGGGTCGATGTGCGGCGAAGGGTCGTCCTGCCCGGTCAACTCCCAGTTGGGGCGAGAGACCGGCAGCAGACCGTCGGTATTAGAGAGCGCCACCAGCAGCCCGCTCATGGCGGGGATTTGCTGGCACAGCAGCGTGAGTTTATCCGCCAGATACTGACACCAGAATTCCACATCAAAGCGAATGCTGCCGTCTTTATCAATCAGCTGCGGATGCGCCGCCAGCAGGTCGGCGGGGAAACTGAGTTCTTTGGCCTGGAGGTAAAAACGCAGTCCCTGTTTGTGGCAATAATCGGCAAGACGGTTGAGGTAGACGCAGCGGGCGCGCTGCTGGCTGGAGAGGCGATCGTTGTACTGGTGCGGCGTGTAGCCCTTCGGCGAGACCAGCTTGTCGAACAGGTCGACCTGGCCGACAATCACGGTATTAAAATCATGGCGAGCGGCCCACTGCACCAGCTCGCAGGCTTTTTCCCAGTTCCAGAACTCTTGATTATTCAGTTCCAGCGCACGCGTTTTCCACATCGTCTTCTCCCTCACGCCACCGCGGCGAGCGGCTATTGTTAGCACAAATGGGGGAGAAGAATCAGCGTCCTGAAGTGCGCTACTTCACAATAAAGCGCGTTGGGGCGAAACAGTTGAGCAGGCGGTGCAGGATAAACACCATCGTCAGGGTCGCCAGCAGCGAGATGGTCACCGAGGTGGCGCGATACAGATCGCTGAACACCAGATCACCGTCCGGCTGTAGATTCTGACCAAACATAATGCCGATGGTGGTGATACTGGCGAAACCGACGCCCGCCCCCACTTTCTCCATCACGTGCAGCCGTGCGCTGAACGCCAGCCCTAAGCCGATAAGCGGCATCATCAACAGCATATGGCTGCTGTGGTCGTAGAGGATCAGCTGTATCACCAGAATGTACAGGCAGGCCAGCACCACGCCCGCCACGCGCCAGATGGAGCTGATCACCGCGCCGCGATAGTGCATCGGGAAGAGGATCAGGATCCCGGCCATCAGCGCCGAGAGCGAGTCGCTCAGGTCGCTCACCTGGAAGACGATAAAAATAATCGTCGCCACCGTGCCCGAGAGCAGCGATTCGTGGCGCACGCGCGCCGCGTCTTTTTCAATCAACGGCGGCGGCTTACGCGGTTCGGCATCCGGGATCAGGTAATGCATCAGCGCGCTCAATGCCACCGCCATCACGCTGGCCTCAATATTGGAAAACAGCAGCGTGTGCCAGTTGGCGGAAGGGTAGCTCATAAAGTTGAGCATCACGCTCTGGCAGACCACGCCCATCGAGCCAAACAGGAACAGCGGCCCCTGGCTCATAAAACGAAAACGCACCACGTACAGCGCAAACACTACCGCCGTCATGATAACCGGCCATTGGCTGAGATAGCCGATGATCAGTACCATTTCGAGGCAGTTCAACGACGCACTGAAGATAAACTGCTTGGCGACGTGGCGGTTAAATACCGGTACTAAAGACATTAACAGCAGCGGGTAAACGACGAAGAACACGCCGTAGTGAGTATCGTAAAACGTCGAGATACTCAGCGCCACCATACCGGCAAAGGCAATGCGCAAGGTCTGACGGAAATCATTCGCCGTGTAGACGATGTTGCCGTGAGGGGTAAAGACCTGCGCGAGGGTTTTAATAGACATAGTGCAACCAGCTAATCAGGTGGATTTGCAGCCCTGAGAAGAAGCGGGCAAAGCCGCCCTCGCTGTTATACAACTGCACCGTGGCGCGCGCGCCGGTTGGCAGGGTTTTATCCAGCGGTTCGTTAAGTGCTACGTGAATGCGCATACGCTGCGCGTCACGCACCCAGCGGGTGGACTGCTCCGGCTGCGACAGTTCGCCGTTCACCGCTTCCTGCCCGGCGAGGATCCCCGCATCGCTGCTGGTGACCTTCGCGGCAAACACCTGACCCGGTAGCGCATCAAACACCACCGCGGCATCGGTCCCCTGTTTGGTATGACGCAGGCTCTTTTCGCGGAAGTCGGCCACGATATCGGTTTTCTGATTCACCACCGCCATCACCGCGCTGCCCGCTGCGGCATACAGGCCGGGGCTGAGCTGGAGGTTACTAACGGTACCGTCCGCTTCGGCGCGGATTTTGGTCCAGTCGAGGTTGAGCTGCGCTTCCCGCAGCGCCGTCTGGTACTGCTGGAGCGTGACGTTGTGGCTATCGTCACGCTCGCCGCGCTGAATTTGCAGGTTATGGATAGAGGCGTGCAGCGCGCTAACCGACTGCTCGCTGGTCTGCCAGGTGGTGCGAACTTTATCGAGATCTGACTGCGAGACGTTCTGCATGCGGCTCAGGCTCTGGTAGCGATCGTAGGTCACGCGGTCGTTACGGGCTGTGAGCTGCGCGGTCTTGAGGTTCGCTTCGGCGGCGGCAATCTGGGCATCAAGCTGCTGATTGCTCAGCCTGGCCTGCGCCAGCGCTAACGCGGCGGAATCGACCTTATTCTGGAACGGGGTTGGGTCCAGTTCATACAGCAGGTCGCCCTTTTTCACCGTGCTGTTGTTGTGCACGTAGACCTGTGAAACGTAGCCGGAGACGCGCGAAGAGATAGGCGTCACGACGCGCATCACCGTGGAGTCCGGCGTCAGCGGGATCCAGATATCGGCAACGATAAAATAGAGAAACATCAGCAGGAAAGAGGCAATACTGACCCTTACCCAGCGGGCAAACTTCTGTTCTGGCGTCATCATGGTGTTTAGTCGGTTTTATTATTTTCTTCGCGGATATTCCGCAGATTGCAGGCTATTTGATTCAGGGTGTCGCTAAACTTCGCGATGTCGGCGGCGGGAATGCCGTTAGCGACGCGAGTCTGGAAGGCTTCAATCACCTGGTTGAGCGTCTGGAGCACGGCCCGACCTTCGTCGGTGAGCGTCAGCAGGCGGATGCGTTTGTCGTACGGTGAGACGGTGCGCTGCAGGTAGCCCTGCTGTTCCAGTAACGTGAGCGTGCGCATCAGCGGCGGCAGTTCAATGCCCTGCGTCTCCGCAAGCTCACTGACCGAAACGTTGTCACCCAGCTGATGAAGCTGCATCAGCACCGTCCAGCTAGACTGCGTCAGGCCGGTATCGGTAATCGCGTGATCGATGATTGAACGCCACTGGCGTACCACCATCGCCATACGCATGCCCATTGGGCGGCGGGCAAACAGCTCTTCTTCAGTCATCACACTCTCCGATCGTTTCGTACCACTACGATAATACTTACCATGATAAGTATCAAGGAACGGAGAGGCTATACCGCATGGATTGTAAAACGGGCCTACCTGGCGGCGATGTACTCCACGTCCATGGACACGCAGTTAACAAGGCCGATGCGCGCCAGCGAGGTGATGGGCCCCCGCGCGGTGAAAGGGACATGGTACTCTTCATCTTCAATGGTCACCTCGCCGAAACGAAGTTCGGGGGTCATCGTACCGAGCTGACTTTTTTCCTGATACCAGTGCGGGAAGCGGCCGCGTAAATAGTCCTCTTTCACCCGCAGCAGTGCTTTACGGGAGAAATCCGGACGACAGGCCGATGTCGTATCGTGGAAGGTTTCATGAACAACGCATATCGTCGAAACGCCTGCAGTCAGCAGGCCACAAAATAGTGCAGTCACTAATAATGTCTTTTTCATGCTGAAGGTAGGTTAGGTTGAGTTAACGTATTATCACATCGGGGTATTCTAGAAACATCAGGGGGTATGTAAACCCACCCGTTGGTATTGTTGCGTAAATATCGAATAAATAACTCAGTAAAAAAGATGAGTTACCATAATATATGCATACTGATTATTGTTAATCTCCTTTAATTGTTTTACACCATCATCTTAATTACTCTCCCTATTTATTTTTACACCATCAAAATAACGAAGTCTAATAATACAAAACGCCTATTTTTATATATTTATGGAGACCCATTTCCAGAAATAAAATCGTTTTATGGTGAAAGGGTAGACAGCGCAGGCAGTTTGGTGGCAGGATAAAAAGATGAACACAAACGTGACCGTTACTCGCTCCAACCGTTGGTGGCTGCCTTCATAACAGGCGGCTCGGGTTACGTTATCTTTTTTCAAAGCCGCCGAAAGGCGGCTTTGTTGTTTCTCAGTCTCGTCTTTCGGCTTTTTACCCTAAATAATTCGAGTTACAGGAAGGCGGCAAGGGAGTGAATCCCGATGAGCTTACTCTAGTAAGTGATTCGGGTGAACGAGCGCAGCCAACGCACCTGCAACTTGAAGTATGACGGGTATTTACCTCATAAGGAACGACTGATGAACACCACCCATACTATCCTGACCGGCGACCGCCCTACCGGCCAACTACATCTCGGCCACTACGTCGGTTCGCTGCGCCAGCGTGTGCAATTACAGCATGAACATCAGCAGTTTATTCTGATTGCCGACCTACAGGGACTGACCGACAACGGCAGCAACCCGCAAAAAATCAGCCACAATATCCTGGAAGTGATGGCCGACTATCTGGCGGTGGGCATTGACCCGAGTCGCACCACCATTTGCCTGCAATCCGCCCTACCCGCGCTGGCGGAGTTGACTGCGCTGTATATGAATATCGTCACCGTGGCCCGCGTGGAGCGTAACCCGACGGTGAAAAACGAGATTGCGCAGAAAGGTTTCTCCCGCTCACTGCCGGTCGGCTTTATGGCTTATCCGATTAGCCAGGCCGCTGATATCACCGCCTTTCATGCCGATCTCGTGCCGGTGGGCGACGATCAGCTGCCAATGATCGAACAAACCAACGAGATCGTGCACAAAATGAATAGCCTGACCACCGAGCCGGTGCTGCGCCACTGCAAAGCGCTGCTGAGTGACGTGAGCCGACTGCCGGGCATTGATGGCGGCGCGAAGATGTCGAAATCGCTCGGCAATACGCTGACCCTTAGCGCCAGCGAGTCAGAAATCCATCAAGCGGTGAGCGCCATGTACACCGACCCCAACCACCTGCGCGTAGCCGATCCCGGGCAAGTCGACGGCAACGTAGTCTTCACCTACCTCGATGCATTCCATCCCGATAAAGCGCTCGTCGCAGAGATGAAGGCGCACTACCAGCGGGGCGGACTGGGCGACCGGCAGTGCAAAAACGTGCTGGAAGCGTGCTTACAGGAACTGCTGGCCCCTATCCGTGAACGCCGTGCGACCGTGATTCAGGATAAAGGCATGCTGCTGGAGCTGCTGCGTCAAGGCAGCGAACGGGCGCATGAGGTGACTCAGAAGACGCTACATGCGGTCAAACGCGGGCTTGGGCTGCCGGTGCTGTTCTGAACACCATGAGGGCTCAGGCGTTGCCGAGCCCTCATCCACTTTGATTAATTGTGTTAATGCTTTCGTAAACCCATGTTAACAACATGGACATCACTAATGTCGGTGTTAGTATGATATTGACAGTAGCTATATTTATGCGTGTTTCATTTACGGCCAGGATTGCTGACGATGACCACATGAGTAGCACTCTTCACAGCATCCTTTCCTTTCGTTCAAGACGAAACGCGCGCACTCAGCAACAGGGAACAGAGCGGGTAGCGTATGGACAAATTCAAGCAGCATTGGGCCTGGTATATCGTCGGTATCGCGGTGGTCATTGCCGCCATCGCATGGTGGATGCTTCGTCCGCCGGGGCTACCGGCAGGGTTCGCCAGCAGTAACGGCAGAATTGAAGCCACGGAAGTGGATATCGCCACCAAAACCGCCGGGCGTATCGAATCGATCGTCGTCAAAGAGGGGCAGTTTGTCCGTCAGGGTGAAGTACTGGCCCGCATGGACACGCGGGTGCTGAACGAGCAGCGTCTGGAAGCCGCCGCGCAGATTAAAGAAGCGCAGAGCGCCGTGGCCGCCGCTAAAGCCTTGCTGGATCAGCGTCAGAGTGAAATGCGCGCCAGCGAAGCCATCGTCAAACAGCGTCAGGCGGAACTGGACTCCACCTCCAAACGTCACGCCCGTTCCAGCACGCTGTCGCAGCGCGGTGCCGTTTCCGCCCAGCAACTTGACGATGACCGTGCCGCCGCCGAAAGCGGCAGGGCTGCACTCGAGTCCGCGCGTGCGCAGGTCTCTGCTGCCCGTGCGGCGATAGAAGCCGCCCGCACCAGCATCATTCAGGCGCAAACCCGCGTCGAAGCCGCGCAGGCCACCGAACGCCGCATCATGGCCGATATCGACGATAGCGAACTGAAAGCCCCGCGCGATGGACGCATTCAGTACCGCGTGGCCGAACCGGGTGAAGTGCTGGCTGCCGGTGGACGCGTGCTGAATATGGTCGACCTCGCCGACGTCTACATGACCTTCTTCCTGCCGACCGAGCAGGCCGGGCTGTTAGCCATTGGCAGCGAGGTACGTATCATTCTGGATGCCGCGCCGGATCTGGTGATCCCTGCCAATATCAGTTTTGTGGCAAGCGTTGCCCAATTCACGCCGAAAACCGTCGAAACCAGCGATGAACGGCTTAAGCTGATGTTCCGCGTCAAAGCGCGCATTCCGCCGGAACTGCTGGCCGAACACCTTGAGTATGTGAAAACCGGCCTGCCGGGGATGGCCTATGTACGCCTGGATAACCAGCAGCCGTGGCCTGCCACGCTGATGGTGAGGTTGCCGCAATGAAACAGGATATCCACCCCGCCGTCGCCCGGCTGGAGCACGTCGGCCAGCATTTCGGTGCCACCGTCGCGCTGCGCGATATCACGCTGACCCTCCCCTCACGACGGATGGTGGGGCTGATTGGCCCGGACGGCGTGGGGAAATCGAGCCTGTTGTCGCTGATTGCCGGCGCGCGGGTAATTGAGCAAGGTAACGTGATGGTGCTCGGCGGCGATATGCGCGATGCCCGGCACCGCCGCGACGTCTGCCCGAAAATCGCCTGGATGCCGCAGGGACTGGGCAAAAACCTCTATCACACCCTGTCGGTCTACGAGAACGTCGACTTCTTTGCGCGGCTGTTTGGTCATGATAAAAGCGAGCGTGAAGCGCGCATTGACGAGCTGCTGCAAAGTACCGGGCTGGCGCCGTTCCGCGACCGCCCGGCGGGGAAACTCTCCGGTGGGATGAAGCAGAAGCTCGGCCTGTGCTGCGCGCTGATTCACGACCCAGAGTTACTGATCCTCGATGAACCGACCACCGGCGTGGACCCGCTCTCGCGCGCGCAGTTCTGGGAGCTTATCGACAGCATCCGCGAGCGCCAGCCGGAGATGAGCGTGCTGGTCGCCACTGCCTATATGGAAGAGGCCGAGCGCTTCGACTGGCTGGTGGCGATGAACGCCGGGGAGGTACTGGCTACCGGCAGCGCGGAAGAACTGCGTCACCACACCCATAGCCAGACGCTGGAGCAGGCGTTTATCGCCCTGCTGCCAGAAGCGCAACGCAACGCGCACCAGCAGGTTATCATCCCGCCGCGCGATACCTCTGAAGAGGAAATTGCTATTGAAGCGCGCGGGCTGACTATGCGCTTTGGCAACTTTGTTGCGGTAGATCACGTGAACTTCCGTATCGCCCGCGGCGAGATTTTCGGCTTTCTCGGCTCCAACGGCTGCGGTAAATCCACTACCATGAAGATGCTGACCGGGCTGCTGCCTGCCAGCGAAGGGGAAGCCTGGCTGTTTGGTCAGCCGGTCGATCCAAAAGATATCGAGACCCGCCGCCGGGTGGGCTATATGTCGCAGGCCTTCTCGCTCTACAGCGAGCTGAGCGTACGGCAGAACCTGGAACTACACGCGAAGCTGTTCCATATCCCGGATGACGAAATTCCCGCACGGGTTGCCGAAATGAGCCAGCGATTTATGCTCACCGAGGTGGAAAACGCCCTGCCCACCGCGCTGCCGCTCGGCATTCGCCAGCGTCTGTCGCTGGCGGTGGCGGTTATCCATCGCCCTGAGATGCTGATCCTCGACGAACCGACCTCCGGCGTAGACCCGGTGGCTCGCGATATGTTCTGGCAGTTGATGGTCGACCTGGCACGCCAGGATAAGGTCACCATCTTTATCTCCACCCACTTTATGAACGAGGCGGAGCGCTGCGACCGTATTTCGCTGATGCACGCGGGCAAAGTGCTGGCCAGCGATACGCCGCAAGCGCTGGTCGAACGGCGTGGCGCGGCCACGCTGGAAGAGGCCTTTATCGCTTACCTGCAGGAGGCCTCCGACCCGATTCCTGTTGCAGAGATGGCGGAAGCGCCCGTGAAAACCGAGAGCGAACCACCGCGTCAGGCCTTTAGCCTGCGCCGTCTGTTCAGCTATAGCCGCCGCGAAGCGCTGGAGCTGCGCCGCGATCCGGTGCGATCGACGCTGGCGCTGCTGGGAACGGTGATCCTGATGTTTATCATGGGCTATGGGATCAGTATGGACGTGGAGGATCTGCGCTTTGCGGTGCTCGACCGCGATCAAACCGTCAGCAGCCAGGGCTGGTCGCAGAACATTGCCGGTTCGCGCTATTTTATCGAGCAGCCGCCGCTGCATAGCTACGACGAACTGGACCGCCGAATGCGCGACGGTGAGCTGGCGGTCGCCATCGAAATTCCGCCAAACTTTGGCCGCGATATTGCCCGCGGCACGCCGGTGCAGATAGGCGTGTGGGTCGATGGCGCGATGCCAAACCGCGCGGAAACGGTGCGCGGCTACGTGCAGGCGATGCACCTTTCGTGGTTACAGGAGATGGCTGGGCGGCAGCCTTCCGCCAGCCGGGATACATCGTTGATTTCTATTGAAACACGTTATCGCTATAACCCGGATGTGAAGAGCCTGCCAGCGATCGTTCCGGCGGTGATCCCGCTGCTGCTGATGATGATCCCGGCGATGCTCAGCGCGCTGAGCGTGGTGCGGGAGAAAGAGCTGGGTTCGATCATCAACCTGTACGTCACACCCACCACCCGCACCGAGTTTTTACTCGGTAAGCAGATGCCTTACATCGTGCTCGGGATGTTCAACTTTCTGCTGCTCTGCGCGCTGTCGGTATTCGTTTTTGGCGTGCAGCACAAAGGGAGCTTCCTGACGCTGACGCTGGCGGCGCTGTTGTACGTCACCATCGCTACCGGGCTGGGGCTGTTGATCTCCACCTTTATGAAGAGCCAGATCGCGGCGATCTTCGGGACGGCGATCATTACGCTAATTCCCGCCACCCAGTTCTCCGGGATGATCGATCCGGTCGCGTCGCTTGAAGGGCCCGGGCGCTGGATTGGCCAGATCTACCCGACCAGCCACTTCCTGACCATCGCACGCGGTACCTTCTCAAAAGCGCTGGGGCTAGGTGACCTGTGGGCATCGTTTATTCCGCTCTTGATTGCCGTACCGCTGGTGCTGGGATTAAGCGTGTGGCTGCTGAAAAAACAGGAGGGATGATGCGCGGATTACGCAATATTTATAACCTCGGCGTGAAGGAACTGCGCAGCCTGCTGGGCGATAAGGCGATGCTGACGCTGATTGTGTTTGCCTTCACCGTTTCGGTCTACTCTTCGGCAACGGTGATGCCAGGCTCTCTGCATCTGGCGCCGATTGCCATCGCCGATATGGATAAATCGCAGCTCTCATCGCGGATTATCAACGGCTTCTATCGGCCGTGGTTCCTTGAGCCAGAGCTGATTACCGCCGACGAGATGGACGCGGGGCTGGATGCCGGGCGCTATACCTTCGCCATCAATATTCCACCTAATTTTCAACGGGATGTGCTGGCAGGAAGGCAGCCGGATTTGCAGGTTAACGTCGATGCCACCCGTATGAGCCAGGCGTTTACCGGTAATAGCTATATCCAGAATATCGTGACCGGCGAGGTGAACAGTTTTGTGGCGCGGTATCGGGATAACAGTGCGTTGCCGGTAGAGCTGGCAGTGAGGATGCGCTTTAACCCGAACCTCGAGCAGGCGCGTTTTGGCGCGGTGATGGCAATCATCAACAACATTACGATGCTGGCGATCGTGCTCACCGGATCGGCGTTGATCCGCGAGCGTGAGCACGGTACGGTTGAGCACCTGCTGGTGATGCCGGTAACGCCGTTTGAGATTATGCTCGCTAAGATCTGGTCGATGGGACTGGTGGTTCTGGTGGTGTCGGGGCTGTCGCTGATGTTGATGGTGCAGGGGATCCTGCAGGTGCCGATAGAGGGGTCAATCCCGCTATTTATGCTGGGGGTCGCGCTGAGCCTGTTTGCGACAACGTCGATCGGCATTTTTATGGGCACGATTGCCCGGTCGATGCCGCAGCTGGGGCTGTTGATGATCCTTGTGCTGCTGCCGTTGCAGATGCTGTCCGGCGGTTCAACGCCGAGAGAGAGTATGCCGCAGCTGGTGCAGGACATTATGCTTACCATGCCCACGACGCATTTCGTGAGCCTGGCGCAGGCTATTCTTTATCGCGGTGCCGATTTTGCTATCGTCTGGCCGCAGTTTTTGACGCTGCTGGCCATTGGCGGGGCGTTCTTTGGTATTGCGCTGGTGCGCTTTCGTAAGACGATTGGGGAGATGGCGTAAGATTTGTAGCCCGGGCGAACGCAGTGACCCCGGGATGTTCACCGTATTTTCATTTCCCGCACACGCAAAAAAGCCCATCCGTCAGGATGGGCTTCTTCACTAATTGATGCCTGGCAGTTCCCTACTCTCGCATGGGGAGACCCCACACTACCATCGGCGCTACGGCGTTTCACTTCTGAGTTCGGCATGGGGTCAGGTGGGACCACCGCGCTACAGCCGCCAGGCAAATTCTGTTTATCAGACCGCTTTTCGCGTTCTGATGTAATCTGTAATCAAGCTGAAATCGATGTCTCTTCGCCAAAACATCTTCGGCGTTGTAAGGTTAAGCCTCACGGTTCATTAGTACTGGTTAGCTCAACGTATCGCTACGCTTACACACCCAGCCTATCAACGTCGTCGTCTTCAACGTTCCTTCAGGACTCTCAAGGAGTCAGGGAGAACTCATCTTGGGGCAAGTTTCGTGCTTAGATGCTTTCAGCACTTATCTTTTCCGCATTTAGCTACCGGGCAATGCCATTGGCATGACAACCCGAACACCAGTGATGCGTCCACTCCGGTCCTCTCGTACTAGGAGCAGCCCCCCTCAATTCTCCAGCGCCCACGGCAGATAGGGACCGAACTGTCTCACGACGTTCTAAACCCAGCTCGCGTACCACTTTAAATGGCGAACAGCCATACCCTTGGGACCTACTTCAGCCCCAGGATGTGATGAGCCGACATCGAGGTGCCAAACACCGCCGTCGATATGAACTCTTGGGCGGTATCAGCCTGTTATCCCCGGAGTACCTTTTATCCGTTGAGCGATGGCCCTTCCATACAGAACCACCGGATCACTAAGACCTGCTTTCGCACCTGCTCGAGCCGTCACTCTCGCAGTCAAGCTAGCTTATGCCTTTGCACTAACCTCCTGATGTCCGACCAGGATTAGCTAACCTTCGTGCTCCTCCGTTACTCTTTAGGAGGAGACCGCCCCAGTCAAACTACCCACCAGACACTGTCCGCAACCCGGATTACGGGTCTACGTTAGAACACCAGCCATTAAAGGGTGGTATTTCAAGGTTGGCTCCACACGAACTGGCGTCCGCGCTTCAAAGCCTCCCACCTATCCTACACATCAAGGACCAGTGTTCAGTGTCAAGCTATAGTAAAGGTTCACGGGGTCTTTCCGTCTTGCCGCGGGTACACTGCATCTTCACAGCGAGTTCAATTTCACTGAGTCTCGGGTGGAGACAGCCTGGCCATCATTACGCCATTCGTGCAGGTCGGAACTTACCCGACAAGGAATTTCGCTACCTTAGGACCGTTATAGTTACGGCCGCCGTTTACCGGGGCTTCGATCAAGAGCTTCGCGTTGCCGCTAACCCCATCAATTAACCTTCCGGCACCGGGCAGGCGTCACACCGTATACGTCCACTTTCGTGTTTGCACAGTGCTGTGTTTTTAATAAACAGTTGCAGCCAGCTGGTATCTTCGACTGATTTCAGCTCCATGAGTAAATCACTTCACCTACATATCAGCGTGCCTTCTCCCGAAGTTACGGCACCATTTTGCCTAGTTCCTTCACCCGAGTTCTCTCAAGCGCCTTGGTATTCTCTACCTGACCACCTGTGTCGGTTTGGGGTACGATTTGATGTTACCTGATGCTTAGAGGCTTTTCCTGGAAGCAGGGCATTTGTTACTTCAGCACCGTAGTGCCTCGTCATCACACCTCAGCGTTAATAGCGTTCCGGATTTACCTAAAACGCCCGCCTACATGCTTAAACCGGGACAACCGTCGCCCGGCTAACATAGCCTTCTCCGTCCCCCCTTCGCAGTAACACCAAGTACAGGAATATTAACCTGTTTCCCATCGACTACGCCTTTCGGCCTCGCCTTAGGGGTCGACTCACCCTGCCCCGATTAACGTTGGACAGGAACCCTTGGTCTTCCGGCGTGCGGGTTTTTCACCCGCATTATCGTTACTTATGTCAGCATTCGCACTTCTGATACCTCCAGCATCCCTCACAGGACACCTTCGCAGGCTTACAGAACGCTCCCCTACCCAACAACACATAGTGTCGCTGCCGCAGCTTCGGTGCACAGTTTAGCCCCGTTACATCTTCCGCGCAGGCCGACTCGACCAGTGAGCTATTACGCTTTCTTTAAATGATGGCTGCTTCTAAGCCAACATCCTGGCTGTCTGAGCCTTCCCACATCGTTTCCCACTTAACTGTGACTTTGGGACCTTAGCTGGCGGTCTGGGTTGTTTCCCTCTTCACGACGGACGTTAGCACCCGCCGTGTGTCTCCCGTGATAACATTCTTCGGTATTCGTAGTTTGCATCGGGTTGGTAAGTCGGGATGACCCCCTAGCCGAAACAGTGCTCTACCCCCGAAGATGAATTCACGAGGCGCTACCTAAATAGCTTTCGGGGAGAACCAGCTATCTCCCGGTTTGATTGGCCTTTCACCCCCAGCCACAAGTCATCCGCTAATTTTTCAACATTAGTCGGTTCGGTCCTCCAGTTAGTGTTACCCAACCTTCAACCTGCCCATGGCTAGATCACCGGGTTTCGGGTCTATACCCTGCAACTTAACGCCCAGTTAAGACTCGGTTTCCCTGCGGCTCCCCTATTCGGTTAACCTTGCTACAGAATATAAGTCGCTGACCCATTATACAAAAGGTACGCAGTCACACCCCGAAGGATGCTCCCACTGCTTGTACGTACACGGTTTCAGGTTCTTTTTCACTCCCCTCGCCGGGGTTCTTTTCGCCTTTCCCTCACGGTACTGGTTCACTATCGGTCAGTCAGGAGTATTTAGCCTTGGAGGATGGTCCCCCCATATTCAGACAGGATACCACGTGTCCCGCCCTACTCATCGAGCTCACAACACATGCAATTTTGTGTACGGGGCTATCACCCTGTATCGCCGGCCTTTCCATACCGTTCCACTATCACACATGCTGATTCAGGCTCTGGGCTGCTCCCCGTTCGCTCGCCGCTACTGGGGGAATCTCGGTTGATTTCTTTTCCTCGGGGTACTTAGATGTTTCAGTTCCCCCGGTTCGCTTCATTACGCTATGTATTCACGTAATGATAGTGTGACGAATCACACTGGGTTTCCCCATTCGGAAATCGTCGGTTATAACGGTTCATATCACCTTACCGACGCTTATCGCAGATTAGCACGTCCTTCATCGCCTCTGACTGCCAGGGCATCCACCGTGTACGCTTAGTCGCTTAACCTCACAACCCGAAGATGTTTCTTTCGATTCATCATCGCGCTGCAAAAATTTGAGAGACTCAAACACACCTCAGTCTGTTCTTATTACGGAGAACAGAGTTCAGTGTGCTGTTTCAATTTTCAGCTTGATCCAGATTTTTAAAGAGCAAATATCTCAAACGTCACCCGAAGGTAAGTTTTGAGATATTGGGGTCGGCGACTTTCACTCACAAACCAGCAAGTGGCGTCCCCTAGGGGATTCGAACCCCTGTTACCGCCGTGAAAGGGCGGTGTCCTGGGCCTCTAGACGAAGGGGACACTGAAGTCTCAATCGCAAGACGCCTTGCTATTTACTTTTCATCAGACAATCTGTGTGAGCACTTCAAAGAACGTTTCTTTAAGGTAAGGAGGTGATCCAACCGCAGGTTCCCCTACGGTTACCTTGTTACGACTTCACCCCAGTCATGAATCACAAAGTGGTAAGCGCCCTCCCGAAGGTTAAGCTACCTACTTCTTTTGCAACCCACTCCCATGGTGTGACGGGCGGTGTGTACAAGGCCCGGGAACGTATTCACCGTAGCATTCTGATCTACGATTACTAGCGATTCCGACTTCATGGAGTCGAGTTGCAGACTCCAATCCGGACTACGACATACTTTATGAGGTCCGCTTGCTCTCGCGAGGTCGCTTCTCTTTGTATATGCCATTGTAGCACGTGTGTAGCCCTACTCGTAAGGGCCATGATGACTTGACGTCATCCCCACCTTCCTCCAGTTTATCACTGGCAGTCTCCTTTGAGTTCCCGGCCGAACCGCTGGCAACAAAGGATAAGGGTTGCGCTCGTTGCGGGACTTAACCCAACATTTCACAACACGAGCTGACGACAGCCATGCAGCACCTGTCTCAGAGTTCCCGAAGGCACCAAAGCATCTCTGCTAAGTTCTCTGGATGTCAAGAGTAGGTAAGGTTCTTCGCGTTGCATCGAATTAAACCACATGCTCCACCGCTTGTGCGGGCCCCCGTCAATTCATTTGAGTTTTAACCTTGCGGCCGTACTCCCCAGGCGGTCTATTTAACGCGTTAGCTCCGAAAGCCACTCCTCAAGGGAACAACCTTCAAATAGACATCGTTTACGGCGTGGACTACCAGGGTATCTAATCCTGTTTGCTCCCCACGCTTTCGCACCTGAGCGTCAGTCTTTGTCCAGGGGGCCGCCTTCGCCACCGGTATTCCTCCAGATCTCTACGCATTTCACCGCTACACCTGGAATTCTACCCCCCTCTACAAGACTCTAGCCTGCCAGTTTCGAATGCAGTTCCCAGGTTGAGCCCGGGGATTTCACATCCGACTTGACAGACCGCCTGCGTGCGCTTTACGCCCAGTAATTCCGATTAACGCTTGCACCCTCCGTATTACCGCGGCTGCTGGCACGGAGTTAGCCGGTGCTTCTTCTGCGAGTAACGTCAATCACTGCGGTTATTAACCACAATGCCTTCCTCCTCGCTGAAAGTACTTTACAACCCGAAGGCCTTCTTCATACACGCGGCATGGCTGCATCAGGCTTGCGCCCATTGTGCAATATTCCCCACTGCTGCCTCCCGTAGGAGTCTGGACCGTGTCTCAGTTCCAGTGTGGCTGGTCATCCTCTCAGACCAGCTAGGGATCGTCGCCTTGGTGAGCCATTACCCCACCAACTAGCTAATCCCATCTGGGCACATCCGATGGTGTGAGGCCCGAAGGTCCCCCACTTTGGTCTTGCGACGTTATGCGGTATTAGCTACCGTTTCCAGTAGTTATCCCCCTCCATCGGGCAGTTTCCCAGACATTACTCACCCGTCCGCCACTCGTCACCCGAGAGCAAGCTCTCTGTGCTACCGTTCGACTTGCATGTGTTAGGCCTGCCGCCAGCGTTCAATCTGAGCCATGATCAAACTCTTCAATTTAAGTTTGATGCTCGTGAATTAAACTTCGTAATGAATTACGTGTTCACTCAGAGACTTGGTATTCATTTATCGTCTTGCGACGTTAAGAATCCGTATCTTCGAGTGCCCACACAGATTGTCTGATAAATTGTTAAAGAGCAGTGCAACACGGCTTTCGCTCACTGTTGCGAGGTGGCGTATATTACGCTTTCCTCTTTCAGAGTCAAGCGTTTAATTTCGCTTTTCTCTGCCGAGATTCTCAGGAGAACCTTGCTGACCCGGCGGCTTGTTTGCCGTTGTTCCGTCTCAGTGGGGCCGCATTATAGGGAGTTTCTTCAGGGCCGCAACCCTTAAATTGCAGAAAAATGACTGACTGCTGCAATCCCCAGCAGAACCCCGCTTTATACCCATTTACCAACAGAGTTATCCACAATCAGTGGTAATTCATCGCATCGTTCAGGCGTGACAGCGCCACAGAAAAGTAAAAGTGGCAGCTGTTTGCGGTAGGTTTCTGCATAATGGAGGGCGGAATCGACATGCTGCGCTCTATCAGCACTCCCTTCTATATATAGAGGGGGTGATTACCATACTTTCTATCCGCAATCTGATTTGTTACATTATAACAAAAAATGAGGTAACCATGAAAACGACGCTGTATAAAGACTTCACCTTTGAAGCTGCCCATCGCCTGCCTAATGTGCCTGACGGGCATAAGTGCGGACGCTTACACGGGCATTCCTTTGTCGTTCGCCTTGAGATCACCGGAGAAGTGGATAAGCACACGGGGTGGATTATCGACTTCGCAGAGTTAAAGGCGATCTTCAAACCTACGCTGGATAGGCTGGACCACTACTATCTCAACGACATTCCCGGACTTGAGAATCCCACCAGCGAGATCCTGGCTGAATGGATCTGGAAGCAGATTAAACCGCAGTTGCCTCTCCTCAGTGCAGTAACGGTAAAAGAGACCTGCACGGCTGGGTGCGTGTACCGCGGTGAATAATAGATAAGGAATAGTCCGCACTATTCCTTACTAAGTTAGCCTAGCTCGCGAATAAAAGCGGCAACCATACTCGAGGCACCTTTACCGGTCGGATAGATAATCGCTTTGCGGCAGCTAGTCACCGTATAAAACGCCTGATGCTTTGAGCTACCGCTGGCGAAGATAAAGTAGTCCGCTGTTCTCGCAGCATTGATCAGCGCATCCGTGGCCACATGATCATCATTAAGTTCAATAGACAGCCCCGGATACAGTTTCATCAACGCCTCTCTACCGCGTCGGGCGGCGGTTTCCGTCAGGCTATAAATCACCAGTTTTTTCCCGCTGAGATCGCGATGTAACGGAGAGGCTACGCCCGCTGGCGTGATTTCCGCCGGGAAAGTGTTGCCGGCATCATTACCCAGGTAGAGCCGTTCCACCATGCGAGCCAAGAGCTGCATGCTGTTGTCCAGCCTCTCCCAACGACGCACCAGCATCTCCTGAACGCCCACCCAGTAGCGTAACCGGCGAGCATCATCGCCACTCACCCGGTCATACAGAATCTCAGCAATATCAAGCGCGTACTCCACTGTACGTGATGATTCATTCTTCCTGCACAGTTCCTCGATAGCCTCAAGCGCGTCAAGATACTCCTTGTGACTGAAGCTACCGGAAAGCAGCGTATCAAGGATCATACCGCCAAGTCGGACATCCTCAACGGAACTAACACCTTCCAGCGCAAGCAGCGTCAGCCATTCTGACCATAAAGAAGAGGAAACGCTGACGCCATACTCATTAAGCCATTGCAGCACGTTAGGTAAACCGTCACGCAGCGCCTGACCCAGCATGCCAGTCGGTTGTTGGCCCAGCAGTTGCATCCACTGCTGCTCATCAAAGGTCGCAGGGAGCCAGTCCATATACTGTATCGTCAACTGCTGACGTAATGATTCATACTGCTGGCTGTCCGTCGCCTGCTGAACGTCAAGCAGCCAGTGGTGCCAGCCATAGTCCTGTGGTTCGCAGCGTTTCTTTAGCCCCAGCCAGGCGTCCCAGTACTTCGGCGTTGCCCGTAACGCCTGTTGCGTGACCTCTGGCATAGCGCTCATCTGAGCGAAAATTTCGCTCTCGCGCTCCACGTCCGCCATGAAGGCTTCGGCTAATAAAGCTATCGCATCGTCAACGCTCAACAACGTCACGACCGGGGCCTGAATCAGTTTCTGTTCGGCATCCTGCACAACGGCTGGCAGCGCGCTGGCACCATTGACCCAATGCTCAACCTGCTGAAGCCACCCCTGCTGCAGGACAGGGCTAGCCGTTTGCCACCCATTAATGCCCAGCAGTGCCGCCCCCATCGCCCAAAGCTGCCAGTCCGTGAGGAAGTTGTCGTGATGGGCAAACCCCGGCTTTGTTTTGTACAGCGGCAGCATGTCGAGCGCCAGTCGGCGGGCGCCATCCCTTAAATCCGCCGGGAAGTTCGCTTTCTGAATGGCATTCATCATGTAATGCCCGGTCGAACGCAAAAGCAGGCGCTGAATACGTTCAGGTACTCGCCCCTGAAGCAGCACGTCCAGGCGAGGGAAGGTCAGTATCGCTTCCCATTTCGCCGAGGCGGCCATCCCCTGGAGTTCGAGAAACAGCAGGTTCAGCGGCGACAGCGCCTGATTTCCCCGCAGTTCCTGTAAGTAGAGCTCAGCAGCTTTTCCGTCATGGGCATGACAGGCGGTGTAAAAGTCACGCAGGATACGCCCTGTCTGTCGGCTAATCAGCGTATTCAGCACCGGCCGTTGGCGGTAGAGTTCCATAACTGTTTCCAGCATGGCATACACTCTTTTCACCCGTTCACCGCGCAACTTCGCGGTCTCTTCTGTCGTTGTCGCAGCAACCTGTAAAAAATGGAAAGACAGGATCCCATCCGGAGATCGCTCAAGCAGCAGTTGTTCCCATGACTCGTCTGAGTGATACAGCGTTTTGATATCCGCACTCGTATCCGCAGAGCCCAACGCTGCCGTCAGTACCCGCCGCAATTCGTCAAGACTGCGCCCGTTTTGCGCCAGGCCATAAAATACCGTCCGCCCATGGCGAGCGGAAGGAATGATGCAGGGCATCTGCTGCGCGTTAGCCTTTTGGATTAGCGTGTTGATTTGCGGCGTGTTGTACTCCCCGCGCATCGCCTTGCCAAAGTCCAGATGTGTATCGTCAGCATAAAATTTTTCCAGCCAATCTGCCTGCATCAGAACGCTTCCTGTGATCCACTAAAATGGTACTGACTTTCGAATGCCGTTATCGCCTCGCCGATCATATGCGGATCGCAGCTCAGTTCGACATACTCTTCGTTTCGATTGACGCCGCTCCACGTAAAATTCATGGAGCCCTTCAGGAAGAAATGCGACGTTAACAACCCTTTGGTATGCAGTTGATCGCGTAGTTCCAGACGGTAATCCGCATGGCTATTGAGCCGATTTTCCAGCCCTTTCATAAAGCTGCGGTTTTGCGGTAAATCGCGCGTCACCAACGACAGTTGCGCCCCGTTGTTGATGGCGCTGGCCAGCAACTCTATAAAGTCGACCTCGCGTCCTCCCCAGGCCGGCTCAATGCTGTCCCAGCTTCCGGCGCGATTATCCAGTAGCATAAAATTGCTTACCCAGGGAGATACCAGCCAGATAGGTTCTGGCTGCAGAATCAATCCCACCAGCTGCGCGCTCAGCACCTCTCTAAGGACTCGCTGCCCGGTCGCGCCGTGGAGGAAAATCTGGCGCTGGTTGGCTTTCGTTGTCATTGCACCATCTCCGCGAGTTCAATACGTAATATCAACTGATCCTGCTCACGTCGAACCTCACCCAAGCGCGGATACAGCAAAAGGCCCAGATGATCGACGGCTTCAATCTGCACCGTCGTTATCACTTGATGGAGCAGGCTTAGCTGCTCGCGAGGCAGAATCAGCTCTGCACGCCCGTGTTTACGCAGCGCGACATGTAACAATGCTAACCAGTCGGGCCGATCGAGAGACAGCTTTTCAATGCGCTCGCTGAACAGTGCCCCCGCCAGCAGGCGTTCAGTCACCACGGCACGCGAGCAGAACATATTATAGAAACCAAGTTCGGCCTGACGAATCGTGTACCCACGCGGCCAGAGTAGATTCTGATTCCGGCACTGTAAGCCAAAGATAACCGCCGCTTCTGAATCCGCCCCTCGGGCCTTAACGGCCAGCGCGTGCGCCATCGTATTCAGCGTAAACTCAACGCCGGACTGTGCCTCAAGCGAAGTCCACTCCGTCAGCAGTTGGTGAAGCTGGTCATCAGTGTCATCCCCGCTGCCAGCCCGCAGCAGACGCGAATACAGTACCGTCGTGAAGCTATGGGACAGACGGAAACCACGGCGTGAAAGCTGCAGATGCAGGTTTTTATTCGCCTCTCGACGCGCGTCCATATTACTGGCCTCGCGCACGTCCCTAACTGCCTGGCGTAACGTCTCATCGGTTTGCAGCAGCGCCAGCACCATGCGCAGGTCATAGTCGATCTGTTCATAGTCGCTGGCAGAGAGATTTCGCACCAATACATTCAGGAAGGTGACGGGATCTTCCGCCCACTTTTGCTGCAGCCGGATCAGGATCCCACTGCCGCCTGACTCAATTTCACAGAGCCAGATTTCCAGTATTTCTTCCCCGGTTCGAGGATCTTTCGACCAGAGGGAATCGGTCACCACCGCGCGTTCATCGACGTCCGGAAGGTGCGTGCTCAACGTCTGTTGGACACCAGCGGCCAGAGTATCCGCCAGCACCTGCCGCGCCCAGTCAACAAAACCCTCAAGTTCGGCTACCGGCTTCCATAGCGCGTCGGCACAATCGAGCAGCGACTGCTGGATCTCCGGACGAATCAGCAGTTCACGTAGGTTAAGCTGCAGCGCCTGATCGCTACCGTTGGCGTTGTTGGCATCAGGCTGGAACAGACTCGCGGGAATATCGACGAGACGGTCCATCCCTTGCGCGGTCCCCATAACCCGCAGCGCAGAGACAACGGAGGTGCTGCTTCCCGTCGCCAGCGTTTCGGCCAGCAGCGTCATAAAGCATTCAATCACCCAATCAGCTTTAAAGCTGTCGAACTCAAATTCCGGAAGCTGTCTGACTTTATGCTGGAAATAAACCGGCCGCAGGCCACGCAGAATATCGTCCTGCTGTAGCAAGCTCAGGACATTTTCATTCGGGAGACGAAAACGCAGGCGCATGGCGTCGACCCACTGCCGACTGCCGACCCCAACTTTTTCCCCCTCTTTCACCCAGCTAAATTCAACGTGGGCCCGATCGCGATTCTGGAAGCGTATCGATGCCTGCGATGCCGTGGAAAAACGCACCAACTCCAGCGGAGTCATATGCTGATGGTTGAAAAAGGTAACGTCGGAGAGCGTGCCTTTCCAGGCGCCTTTAGGTACCCCATCCGGATGGGCGACATGCGGGTTGATTAAGCTCAACGCCCATTGCAACTGGGCGTTACTTTTATCCGTCAGTTTGCGGATATCCGCACGCGTCGTCAGCACCTTCGCAGGCTTAATGACCGTAATCATCTCCCCCTGGTGCTCCACCGTACACTCTTCCTGATAGCTGTCGCCAAATGCCTCCGCTATCGGGAAATCAACATACTGGCGGCCATCGGTCGCCACCGGCACGTAGGCTTCAGGCACCAGCCAGTCGGTGCTGCTGTTTGATCTAATGGCATACCGTTTTGACAGTCGTCCCGGGGCGAACTCTCGCATGCCTTGCCAGAAAGAGAGCGTTTCCCACTGTTCAACATTATCGCGGCCGCGCATCAGACGAATATCCAGTTCCGGCAGATTCAGTTCGCTAAACAGATTTTGTGGAATAAATTCCGGCGCGGGAGAGGTCGTTTTATGCTGCTCGCCGTCACCATCTGCCTGTGGTGCGCGCAGGGCCGCCCACTCAACGCCATTCACCGCCCAATGTGACTTCAGGTTGCGTAAAATGGTCGGGAGAAACTCCAGCATAATCGAACGCGGCGGGCTCCAGAGAATGCCCTGAATGGCATTTTCGGGCAGCTGCAACGCATCCTGCAGATAGCGAATCAGTTCATTCTGCTTTCTGCCCCCCTTAAGCACCTCTTCAATCAGGGTCATCAGCGGGGTGTAATAACGTTTAAATTTCTGCGAATCGCGCTCTGGTTTCCTGAGCATGCCGCAGACATCCTTGAATAACCCGGTCTTGCTAATCCAGTCGAGCGTCGCCATCGCCGCCTGCATTTTCTGGACATGCTGGTTACCCAGCGGCAGCCCCTGGCGTTTAATCTCGGGGCTCATCAACCCTTCGTAGCGCTGGAATGCGACCCGGTCGCGGCCAAATTCAGAAAGCACCACCAGCATCCACGGGCGCATTCCGCGTGGGCGACCGGCACGCCCTTTACGCTGCAGATAAGAGGCTACATCGTTCGGCGCCTTATGCTGCAAAACGGCACCGACCAGAGGATCGTTATACCCCACTTCCAGCGATGAAGTGGCCACCACGACATCCGCCTGCGCATTGACCCCGGCGTCCTGGCTCGACGTGCGTGAAATCACCTTGTTCTGAGAGAGGTCGTGGCCGATATCCATCGCCGCTTTCCAGTTCTGCCCCAGTTCGGTCTTTGAGCGTTCATCGCTCCCGGAATCGTACGGGTTACGCAGCGACGCCAACGGGGCGTGATCGATACGTGGAGGGATCGTCGTTTCCCAGCCTTCCGCATCGCTAAGGTCGTGATAGAGGCGGTTATTACCGTCGAGGGTATCGGTAAAAATAAAGGTTTTCGTGCCCCACGTGCCTCTGGATTTATCCGCATCGCGGTCCAGCATGCGGGACATCAGCATCGTGGCCTGAATGGTGGTAGACAGTAACGCCGTCTCAGATACCGGATCGCCGCGTAGTGCCAGCAGGTACTCGGCCCCCTCTTCGATCATGTCTTCCGGTTCAGGTTCGATAAGGGCCACCTCTTCTTCAGGCGCCCCCACCAGATTCGCAAAGAAATGCTGAGCATCCGCCAGGGTAGCGGATAGCCCCACAAAGTGCGGCAGGCAGTCCGTACGCTGCATCCAACGGCGCAACAACAGCGCCGTTTGCGCTCCGGTCGTCCCGCTGTAGGTATGAACTTCATCCAGCAGGACCAGCGTCGGCCCCTGACCTTCCCCCACGCCAAACAGATGGTTGCTCCAGCCGGAGTTCATCTGCAGGTTGAGCATTTCCGTGGTGGTAAACAGAATATCTGGCCCGTTGCCTTTGGCCTGTTGGGTACTACGGGTGAGCAGAAGCTCGCTGTCATCCAACTGATGCTGACACTGGGTACAGGTCAGCACTTCATGATTAGAGAAGATATCATCGCGTCGCCATTCCAGTGCGCCACCGCATTGTTGCTGCGAGTCTTGCGGATGGGGCTGCTGGCATTTCATCAGCCCGAAGGGCAGACCTGATTTACCTTTGACGTCTTTTCTGCTCCACTCCGCCTTTACCGGCGTATCGCCAAAGAATGCGGCAATACGGATTTTGCGCCCCGCATTGGCCTGCATGTATCCATCCAGCTTACGGCACTGGGCAAACGTCTCAGCGAACTGATCTTTAAGCAACTCTGTGCGCGGGTAGATCGCCAGAATACGCACTTTGCGCGCAGGATTACGGCAGATCTCATCCGCAAGGCTGGTAAGCGCAGGAAGGTAGAACGACAGGGTTTTACCACTCCCTGTACCGGCACAGACGATGGTCGCGCTGGCGGTTTTGCTGTTGCCCTGATGCATGCGCCAGTGCTGGATGATGCGCTCGGTTGAGCGCGCCTGGAACTTCGCCAGCCGAAACGGCTTCGCGGATGCCAGCGCCTGCCGCATGATCTCGCACATACGCGGGCTCAGTTTCAACCGCGTCTTCCAGTCGGCAATTAATGCTTCCGGTTCAGCAACGCGCTGCGGATAGCTGCGCGGGCGGCGAATGAAACGATAGTCAGAGACCAGCGTTTTACTCTCTTCCAGCGACTTATTAGGCATCCACTGACGTAGGTTACGCAGAAGATGTACCGTTTCCCCCATGCGGGTACGCCAGACCGGCCGACCGCTAATATGGGGGGCCTGAATCAGCATGCCGGTATCAAGCAACCCCTCCAGCACCTCTTCAGGATCGGCATCAGGCGCTATCCGAGCAATAATCTCCAGCAACTCCTCGAGATTAAAAAACCCGCCGGTATCACCCCATACCAGCAGCGCATTTTCCTGCTCTTCCAGCGCATCCAGCACGCGATGCAGCAGAGATAGTTCGACTTCCACCATCAAATCATTCTCTTACGGGTAACGTTGAAGGACTGGAGCAGCGCTTTTTCTTTTAGCCAGGACAACACCTCTGGCGTCAGCAGCGCCAGTGAGGCCTGATGTTGTTTATCGAGAGCATCGAAGAATCGCAGAACATCATCAGGAGCGTTGAATTCCATCCCCTTTTTCAGCTCAACCATCTCGTCGCAGTACCCCTGCAGCTTTTTGACTACCGCCAGACTATCCGGCGCGCTGGTCTTCTGGCGATTAAAGTTATCAAGGGCGTTACGGTAGTTGGTGTACGCCATGGTGTTGCCAAGCGTTTTCTGCTGCTCAAGAAAGACGGGCGCGAGCACCGCGCGCGCTTCCAGTTCTGCCACAAACGCCGTCCAGGCCTGACCGACTTTCTCGCTAATACGGTCATGCACACCCGACAGGCGAACCAGCAGTTCGCCCAGACCGTTCTGTTCGATGCGCTCTCCGCTCTCTTTGAAGCTTGCGGTCAAGGCCTGCAGTTCGGCTCGAATGCCGAAAAATGTCGCAGCGTTCTCCTGGAAATCAAGCTGCTCCTGCAGTTCTGGCAGTGTTTTCAGCACCTTCAGCTGAGCGCAGGCTTTTTGCAGCGGCTCGGCGACATCCAGCAACCTATCGCGGATCGTCCGGTACTGTTCGTAGACATCCTGCATGGATTGCAGTTGCTCTTTTAACTGGTACTGCTCCCGTAACCCGGCAAGCTGTGTCTTAAGCGTTGTCATCATGTTTCCCTGCGGCCTGCTGCAACTTCTCCAGAACCAGATCGAGTTCCTGCAGCGTGGTGTCAATCTGAGCCCGACATTCGTTAATCCGGTGCCCGCCGTGGCTATTGTTGTAGGCGGCGATCGCGCTGGATACCCGTTTATACATCAGTTGCCAGTACTGCATCGCGATCATTAGTCGGGTAATTAAAGCACCGTCCAGCTCACAAAGTAACTGCCATTGACGCTGCGTATCTTCAGATTGCGTAACGCCTCGCAATTTAGTAATGGTCAGCCATACGCCGCCTTCGGTGAGCCCGGTAAGGGCATCCATCAGGGTGAGGCTGTCAGGCGTCATATCGGCGGGATAGTCACCGCTGTCCGCCAGCGACTTCACTTGCTGGGTCATACCGCTGATGAGGTCAGCAAAATCTTCCGCGTTTTCGCAGTCCGCGAAGAGCTCGGCCACGCCCACCTCCGAACGAATTTCAGACAGTGATTTTTTCACGACCGACGCCAGGCTGCCGTCCGGTTTCGCTTTCATCGCCTTTTGCAGGGCGGTATGCAACACATCGCCTTCCAGCGCATGATCGTTTGGCGCCACCAGTGACAGCCAGTTGGCCTGAGCTTCATCCCAGCGCGCGAGCGCATCTTTACGGAGTTCGATAATCGATGGCGTCAGGCCGGTGCGGAACTGTTTTTTCAGCGCGGCGCTTTTTTGCAGCAGTCGCCCCAGCATCTCGGTCACCCCACCGCTGGTTTTCATGCCCAGCGAGCGAGCCAGCTTAAGGTGTTCACCCAGCAGCATCGGCAGATCGTTGCGCTTATGCTTGACCAACTCCGCCAGCGCATAGCTAACCCAGCGGTCGCAGAAGCTCTGGATAACCAGATAGTCCTCTTTCCCCTGCGGATAGCTCCAGTCTTCGGTTTTCCCCTTTGTTTCCCGGTAGTAGCCAAAACGGGCCAGCGCCATTGCGGCATCCGTCAGGATCACGGAACGCTTTTCGTATTCCGATTGTGGAATAAATTTCACTACGTGTACGCCACGGTTACCCTGCGCTTCAGGCAGTTCGATATTCACAAACCCTGTGTTGCTGACATAAAGCGTTGGTCGTGTGCTTGTCCCCGCCCAGGAGAAAACGGCCCGTTTCTCAAAGAAATAGGCTAAGGCTGCGCGGATAAAGCGCGCGGAATCGCTATCCAGCGTGACCCCTTTGAGCATCCAGTCGCCCACGGCGGCATCCAGTTCTCTGATCGCCAGCGTGTCTTTATCCTCAGGCACCGCTTGTGGCGCAGGGATCGGCTTCTCGGCGACGACTTTCTTTTTCTGAACGTCTTCTTTAACTTCTTGTTTATGAACGGCTGGCGGTTCAGACGGCGCTTCCCCCACGGGCTCACTCTTGGTGTTTTCCAACACCTGAGCCAGATCGGCGAGGTCAAAAGTACGGGCAACATCAGGCGGCAGCGCGCTGCTCAAGGTTGGCCCGGAACTCGCCGGGTATCCCCACAGTGCGACCACGGACTCCGCGCGTTCAACGTCCGCCAACCCCTGACGGAACAGCCAGCTACGCAGCCCCGCCGGAGCGGCAATATCGGCCAGACGTGCCGGCGGGAAATGCCCCTTTTCGGCATCACGACGACAATGCTGCAGCACCCGCAGCAACAACTGGTTGATGATCTGCCGAGGGTTGAATTTCAATTCATTACGATCGTCGCGGCAGAAGCTTTCCGCTAGCGCGTGGATCGCGCGAGCATTGAAGGGGAATAGCGAGAACCCCTGGCTACTGCGGCCAAAAACTTCAACCATTTCATCGCCATCAGCGGTTGCTTCCCAGTCTGGCGGCCAGTGCGATTTGTCCTCGGTACTTTCCCAACGCTGCAGTAAGGCTTCGCTGCCAAAACGGGCGGCGTTGATATAGCGACCGCAAAAATCGACGATGCGCTGCCGGGTCTCTTCGCGACCGCCCCCCACTTCTTCAATCACCCACTCGCCTTTCGCGCGGTCCAGCATCCCCTGACGACGGCGAGCATAGCCCTGATAACCATCGGTTACCGCAATCGCGGAGCACACCGGGCAGAGCACCGCTTTACCGTCACGGATACCTTCCCTCTCCAGGCTGTCGATCAGCACATCTTCAATGGCCGTGATCAGCGACATATCCTCAACCAGCACCATCAGCGTCATCTGTTTTTCATGCAGCGCTTCACGGATTTGGGTGAACAGATCGGAAAAACTGCGTCCCCGGAAGTTGAAGAGTTGGTTGAACAGCGCCTGCGTCGCTTTTCCCAGTACCAGATTCAGGATCTCCGATGCATCTTTACGCCCATCCTCATGGGTGTTGAGGCGGCTTTTCTGGATGTACTGACGCGCCGGTAAGCTGAGGTCATTGATGTTAAAGCTGAAGTCCAGATCGCTGGCCTGAAGTTGCTGCTCCCCTTCGTCCAGATCGTTGCTGTTTGCACCATTAGTCAGACGGCTGGCCAGACGGAACAGGCAGTGCTCGTCTTTGAGCAAAAACTGTTTGAAATAGGCGTCGTTGATCAGCGTCGCCAGCGCTTTATCTTCAGCATGCACGTGGATTTTTTGCAGGCGAACCGCTTCCGGCTTCATCATATGCTGCTGCTCAGGCGAACAGCCCTGCATCCGTTTTTTGAGCGCTTCCATATCCAGCTTGTTGCGCTCATGGAGGTTACGCAACTCCTGGCCCATCAGCATCAGCAGCCACTCGGCAATCTCGCGAGGCGTGCGCTTTTCCGACACTTTATTGATGTCTTCCCGGGCTTCATCAAAAATCTGCCCTTCCAGCCCTTTGAGCATCAGCGTCAGCACTTCGCGCAGGCTGGCGCTTTTGGGAATACGCACGATATGCCACTGGTTATTTTTATATTCCGGGCGCAGGCGCAGCTTGGCATCGAGCCAGCGAATGATATGCGACTTGCCGACGCCGGCCTTGCCCACAATAGGGATAGGACGCGGAGTGGCGAGGAAATGGTGTAGCAGATCCTCTTCCTTACCGTATCCTTGCCTGTTGCCGTCTTTATCCATGCGCAGCAGGCGAACCGGCTGATGCACGGCCAGCAGCGTATGTTCCGCCAGCTCTTCTGCTTCGGTGCGGATACAGTCGATAATATTTTGCGAGGAGGGCCAGTATTCCATCATCTTCATTTTCGTGCCTCCCCGAGGCTAACGGTACTGATACGGCGCTGAGAGCCGTCCGTGTCCTGCAGTATCCAGTCATCAGGATCATCAGATAGGGTGTTGAATGTTAACTGCATGGTCAGTTCAAGGCGCAGTAACGCCTGACTCAGCGATGCGCTGATGATACGCCCCTCCAGCGGCTGCCAGTTTTCGGCGATAATCAGCGGCTCAACGAGCTCACGGTATTTTCCTCGGTCCAGCATCGGTAAATGTTCCGCCAGCCGATCGAGGAACTGTTGAATTGGCGTGCCCGGAGCCAGCTGCAGGTTATCCAGCACCCCTTCAATCGCACGCGTAGGGTCCATCACCCAGCCATCCAGATACGGCTCGGTAAAACCGAGGAAGTAGGCGTAATCAAGAAACGGTTCCGCTTCGTTACTGCTGTTAAGATTACGTCGCCCCACGCCAGCCATTTTATCGTTAATCATCGGCCCGACCGCCGTTGGCACGGCCTCTTTGGTCAGCGGTTCATTGCCGCGCAGGGTATATTTATCCTGCGCCAGCACCGAGGTCACGCTCATTAAAAACGGCTGACCGCGGGTTCCCGTCAGCAGCGGCATCGTCTCTTCAGTGTTGATCAGGGTGCGCAGCACGCGGCTCGGCAGATCGCGTTCGCTGCACAGCGGCGACTGCTGGCTAAGGCCGGCTTCTTCAACCTTCCACAGCCCCTCTTTAGCCCAGAACGAAATTTCAGCCGGCAGCCTTTTACTCGCCCCGGTAGACCCAGGCAGCATCTCTGGCCTGAGCAGGTCGACCAATGCCGTCTTTGAAATCGGCTCTCCCATTCGTCTGTTCAGTACACGATCGATCATACACAGCAGACGAATCTGGCTTCCTGGGGCGGCGTTGTTTGTGATTGCCACTAGAAAATGCTCCTTTGAAATTGTTCTAACGTCACGGCGCCCTGATCGACTTCCCACCAGCGGCGGCCACGATAGCCCGGCTCCTGCAGCTGTTCAGGGGCGACGATAATTCGGTTGATGCTGGCAAAAATATCCAGCTCAGGCAGGGCTTCCCCAGGGAGAACCAGCACCAGTTCATGCCAACGGTTGTTCTCTTCATCAGCTGCCAGCGAGCACCAGAACGGTAACCCGGCGGGCAGCACCGCGCTCAGCAGGCTCAACGTACTCTGACTTGCCCGGATCGCCTGAACCTGATGACCGGCCAGCAGGCGCGCGATCCAGTCTGTCCACTGGCGCAGCAGCAGTCGGTTGGTCAGGGTGGTCTGGTAGCGCACGCGCCGATCGTTGCCAACTGCCGCATACGGCGCATTGTCGATAACATGAGCGACTCGCCCAAGCGTAGGGGTAAACGGCGGCCGCCCCTGCTCACGGCAGGCTGGGCACCCGCCACACGCCTGCTCGGGCACGTAGCCGTCAAGGGTATAAAATTCAGCTAGCTGCTGACACAGCGGGTTAGACAGATTGTTTAACCATTCGCTCAGCACGCTAAAGCCGCGCTGGCGCATGGCGAGTTCATGTGCGCGATGCGCCTGAATACCGGCTTGCCACTGCGTTTCATCGAGATGCCCGTCACGGCGAACGGAAACCTGAATGCGGCTGAAATAGTTGTCGAACCAGGCCTGCACCTTCTCATCATCACGCTCGTCCACGCTGATGGTGCTCAAGTCCGGCGCGGGATAGGCGATATCAATAAACCCAGCTCGCTGCATCAGCAGCAGGGTACGCAGGTTCCAGTCGACGTTACCCTGTGAATCCATACGGATATCCTGGTGCTTAGCCCGTAACGGCACGGTAAAGAAACCAGGACGATGCTGCTCACGCAGTTGGTGCATTTTCGACCAGCGCAAGAAGCCCTTACCGGCGCCAATCAATTTGGTGCGGTTTAAGGTGCGCGCTACCCGCAGCTGCTGATGATAGAAAATAATCTGGGCAACCGAAGCGTTGCCGTCACGCCCGCCACGACCGCTTTCCTGATAGAGGCGATCGAGGTTTTCCGGCACCGCCACGTGCAGCACCGTGCGAACATTGCTTTTATCCATCCCTACGCCGAAAGCCGACGTGGCGATCATGATATCCAGCGCATCGTCACGCCAGGCATGAATCAGCCCTTCGCGTTCGTGCATTGGGGTGGCACCATGGAACAAACCGCAGCGGCGGTAGCCACGTCCACGCAGGTACTGATGCCAGAACTTCGCCTGTTCCACTTCAGTGGTGTAAATAATCATCGGCGCCGGCAGACGAGCGATGGCCGCTTCCACCTGAACGAGATAATCGTCATAGTCTGCGGCTTCACTGACAAACCAGGCGGGCTCCGGGCGCAAAAAGCTACCGTTAATATCAATCACGGCATCCGCACGTGAACTCGCAAACAGCGCTTTTAACGTATCCTGCGTACTTTGGCTGAAGGTTGCGGACAGCAGAACCACTTTGATGGGATCCGGTGAGGTCGCCATCAGCGATTTCACCAGCGGCGCCAGCAGCTGGAACTCTGGGCGGAATTCCGCCCCCCACTGATCGATCAGGTGCGCTTCGTCCACCATCACCGCGCCAAGCAGGCCGCGCTGAGCCAGCGAAAAGAGCTGCAGCAGCAGCCCGCCGGTTGCCGCTTCCGGGGAGCAAAACAGCACCCGCTGCTCGCCCGCGGCCAGTCGCGCCTTCATTTCACTGCGCGCTTCGGGGCCAAGCCCGCTATGCCAGACATAACTCCCGCCATGATCCTGACCTGCCCGCTGCATCACCTCTTTCGCCCGCAGCGCTTGTTCAATCGCCAACGCCACGGTGGGGACAATCACCAGCGTCAGGTGCCGGCGGGGTGATGTCAGCATCTGGGCATGAATAACAAAGGTTTTCCCCGCCCCGGTAGGCAGATTCACCAACAGCGTCTTATCCTGCGGGCTGGTCAGTACCGTACGCACCGCCTGCTGCTGTCCGACGGAGGTGTAGTGCGTGTAACGCGGGTCATTGAGTACGGCGGGGAGAATCGTATCCAGGGGAGGAGACTCAAGAAAACGGCGCTTTTCTCCCTTCCATACCGCGAGCAAATTCGCATCCAGCGCTTCAGCACCACGATCCAGCAGGAGTTCGCCGGGATAATCCCGATGCCGGCACAGGCCAAAACGGCTCAGTGCGGCATTATCCGTCAGGTGCCGATACGGGAGCATTAACGGCACCAGACCGTGCACCCGAGCGCACTGCAAAGCATCATAGAACGCATGCAGGCGGTCGCTCTCTCCAGCTCGATCGTCGTCCAGACAGAGCAGGAGGCGGGTAAAAAATTGCCCGCTAATCTCGTCTTTTTCATCGTGCTCGCCGTTCAGCACCGCACGGAGTTGTAGCCACTGAGTATCCATTTACGCGTCCGTTTACAACATGTCCCGGGTACAAAGCACTATCGCTTTCATGGCCAGCAGCTGATGGCGCACGGATTGATCGCCGTAAGATTGCTGCAGTTGCTGGTAGGCCTGCTCTTTCACGGCAAGGACGGTGGCCTTCCAGTTAAACGGATCAAACCAGTCCGGCATTTGCGTCCACACCTCTTCACGCAGGTTGATATCCTGGAACAGCACGTTGCCGTCCTCATCGTACGGCTTATCCAGCAGGGAAACGACAATCTGGGGTTCCGCGCGATTCCCGCTGTCATCCAGCCAGAATTGATTCACCACCGGGCTGAAGCGCTCATCGCCGCTGCGCTGCGCCGTCAGAGAATCATCACCGTCGTGCTGTGCTTCGGTTAACCACTGGAAATGGAAATAGGTGCGCGGCTGCTTCAGAGGAAGCGAAGTCAGCACCCGCAGCAGCGCCATTGTGGCACCACGCGGATCGGCCTGCATGAGCTGCCAGACCGTTTCCACGAAGGGCTGACCATAGCGTAATGGATACACCAGCTTGTGGCTGCTTGCCTCCGTGCGCGACAGGCTCATCATCGCTGTCGATGGCGGATATCCTTCCGAAAAATCGAGCCCCATCAGGCAATTGTCGACAAAGGTTTTCACATCAACCAGCGTCTGACGCTGGTTCGGCCCGCGTTCAAAGCACAGGCGGAAACCGCCCTCTTCATATTTCTCACGCTTGAAGCCCAGCGCATTGCGTATCCACCGCAGCATATCGGCAGCCTGGGCGTCAGCATCTTCTTCTTTATCCGCCAGCTGCTCGGAGAACTCACGGGCCGCAATCACCTCGTGCTCCATCGACAGCAGGTTCTCCTGCGCCAATACCCGCTTACGTTCCTGATTAACAAAGCCGTCTTCACCAGCCAGATGTGCGATTTTCTCACGGAATACCGCAGGCCCCTGGCTGGCGTAGTCTCGCCAGACGGCATCGAGTTGTTCCGTCAGGACAAACTGCAGGCTGGCAACGCTGCGTTTGAATAGGCCGGTCCCCTCATCCAGCAGCGCCAGCCAGTCAGCGGTCAGCCCATCACGCTCCGGCAATAGCACCAGACTTTTCACCGCCTTAACATGCTGGTTGCCGCAGTAACGGTTAAAGCGTCCCAGTCGCTGCTCAAACCGGTTGAAGTCACGGCTTACGCTGTAGTGAATGGCCAGGCGACGCTTGCCGTGCAGGTTGAGCCCATCTTCACCCCGTTTATCGCAAATCAGCACCTGCCAGGTATCATCCAGCAATTCCGTTTGCAGGCGCACTTCAGGCGTATGACGGACGACCTGCCAGGGTGCCTGAATTGCCAGCTTGGTGGCCAGGTGCGCGGCCTCCGCGTTTTCACTGCAGAAGATCACCGCCTTCCCCTCTGGATTGGTTTCAAACCAGCGGGTTAGTGACGTCATTAACGCCGTATCTTTTGCACGTTGCTCCTGCTGAGCCGCCTCAATAATTTGTTCGAGGAAACGGAATTCCTCATCGCTACCGGCACCAATGGTCTGGCACGCTTTGGCGCGACGAGATAGCGTCAGCGGGCTGAGGAACAGCGCATCCACCCAGTCAGGCAACGTATCCGCATTCAGGTGCTGATAACGTTCCGGGTTGCGCAGAGATGCCTCACGGTAGGCTTCAAGGATTTCATCCAGCGTGACCTGCTCGGCGCTGACCGGCCAGGTGACTTTTTCCAGACCGTCCAGCCCCGGGAACAGGCAGATGAGCGAAGGATCTTCACGACGGTTGCGCAGCAGGCGGTGAAACAGGCGGTAGTGCTCCCCAATCCAGTAGCGTAGCGCCAGGATGCTTTCCGTGCGTTCTTCGCTTTCGTCAGGCGCAAAGAAGTCTACGTGCGGGCGTAGCGCGTCGATCAACGCCTGTAGATGGGTATCGTCCGCGAACAAATCGCTCAATTCATTCAGGCTTTCTTCCAGCATCATGTTCGGGGTGTCTGGCGTCAGGGCGCTGTAGATCCCGCCTAATCGCTCACGCTCGGACACGCGCTGCATAAATTTCTCGATGCCCTGCTGGTTGAGTTGCCATGCCTGCGGGCTGATACAGTGCAGCATCGCCAGGAAGTTACGCTCGTTACCGTGCATCGGTGTCCCGGACAGAATCAGCGCGATGTGCGCCTGATGGCACAAGGCCGCCATCGCCTGATATTGCGCGCGGTCGCCAGCATCGTGGGACCAGGCAAGCGCGGCTAACTGGTGCGCTTCGTCAATCACCACCAGCGTTGGGCGCCAGTCGAGCAGTTCAGGATCGTCAATCTCATCCGGCTGGCATAGACGAATCTGATGATGGCGTCCGCCGCGCATCACATCCTGCAGCGCAAAGCGGTCGATCAACTCCTGCATCCACTGCCCGTGCAAGGATCCTGGCACCACGACCAGCACCCGAGCATCGAGTTTGCACTCCAGAACATGCTCGCGGATCACAAACCCGGCTTCGATGGTTTTACCCAATCCAACCTCATCGGCCAGCAGGTATTTAGGATTCGGATCCTGCAAAATCCGCCGGACAACCGCTATCTGATGCGGTTCTATCTCGACGCGACTGCTGATAAGAGAAGACATTGAACGGCAGGCCGCCCGTTGGTTAATCCAGGCGCTAATAAACCGCTCTCTGAGCGGATAGAAATAGGGAGCGTCATTTGAGCGGGCCGCCAGAAAATGCGCCGGGTTCATCGCCTGCCCCTGCCCATAGTTGGGGTAGTACATCTCCGCTACATCAACGACGGCATTATCTCCCGTACGAATAATTAGCAGGTGCTTATTGCCCGGGCGGGGCCCGCCATAGCGGCCTCGGCACCAGATGCCGCTATCAGGAGAGCGAAAATAAACGGTGCTTTCTTCATAGAGCGTCGCGGCCGTCAGCGCGCGGATATCCACCTCCTGACGGTTAACCTCCTCTTCTAAAGGAGAGTAGAACCAGGCAATCTCCGCACGCTCAGGTGAGAGAATGTGCACAATTTTAGCGATCCCGCTAAATAATGACGATGTTACCAGGTCACCTTCGGAAAACGTACCAGTATGTGTAGTCATTGTGATTTTTTGCTGTCAGGAAGTGGATATTAATTCGCGGAAAAATCATAGTGCGAATAAACCTAATAAGAATATACGGCGAACAACGCGATGAAGCAAATCCATAGCAGAGACGTGGTCAGTCCACTACACGAATTAGTAGGTGATCTTTGTCACATTATTTATAGTCAGAAATATCAACAAATTAAATCAAATACCAATGATGAATTTTCGTTAGATTTTGCAAGCCATCCGTTGGTTACATTGTGAAATTATTTCATTAAAAATAAAAAAGCCCCTTATTAACATACAGGGGCTTTTTTACAACAGACAGCTTTAGATTTAACTTATAGATTAAATATCAGCGTTGGCTGCTTTTATATAATTGGTTACCAGGTAATCCGTAACCAGCGATATGTCTTTTGATAAATTCTGCACTTCATTCCACTTGCGGACGATCGGCTGCCCATCGATATCAGAGCCCAGGTTCCAGGTTCCGCTGCTCCAGGCGCAGAGCGGTTTGATCCGGTTCAGCTCGGTAACAAAGCGGGTGATTGGTGGAATATCAACCCAATCAGACTCCCCACGATAGTCCTGATGCACCTGATCAATTTCGTCCATCAGGCTGCCAAGGGAGAGGATACCGACACCGTGAAGCAGGCGTGAGTAGCGCGGTTTTTTGTCCCAGTCGTCGGTAAAGACGATTTCCACGGCGGACCAGAAGTTGTTCAGCAGCCTGACCATCTTCGTCTCATCACCCAACCCGGTAGCAGGATCGCGGAAACGGTACAACGCCCCTTCACGCAGGCTTGCATCGATCATTTTGATCATTGAGTTGTCGGCAATCACCCCGTCCGGATTGGTCGCGGTTTTAATGCGCCCGGACAGCGGGCCTTCACCGAAGTTGAGACGCTGGGTCAGCAACGATGGGAACTTGCGTAACTGAAGATCGGACGGCAGGCGGCCGTGGGTGTGCGGCGCCAACTCATAAAGCAGCGTCTTCGGCAGCGGCTTGGTGGAGTTCACCAGCATAAACTGCTCGCGCTGCTCTTCCGCATCGTTAGCAATAAACGCCGAGACAGGCATCATGAACGACGCGATCTCTGCATCGCGCAGGGCCGCAGTACGCTGCTGGCCATCCACGATAAACCCTGGTTTTTCAAAATCTTTATCTTCTGAGAACGGGATCACCAGATGACCCATGTCGCTCTGCCCCTGCAGCGGTTCAAAGCGCACGCGCTTATCAAAAGCAATAATCACCGGGTTAGGGATCATCGGGTTAGCGCTCTCGATATAACGCTGGATCTCGCGAATATGGCTGCGAACTTCCGGACGCTGATAGCCAACCAGATGTTCTTCACCACGACGAATACGAGAGATTGCCGCGATTTTACTGATCTGTTTACCATCTATCGCGAGGCTATAGAGTTGCCTCTCCTCTCCCTGTCGGATACGCAGGGCAGGAACACGATATTCACTCATGACAGTTCCTCTGAGCGTAATGACAATGTGCGCTGTAAACGACTATACAGCACTTGAATATTATGGAATCCACGGCGGCGATTGCGCTCGGCGCCGCGGAAAATAATGACGTTAATACCAATCGCCTTGCAGATATTACACTGGCACTGTTTCCACGGACGATCGCCCAACGTGCGCTCATAGTCAGGACGAATTTTCTCCGCTTCTTTTTCGCCCGCGTGGAGGCGCTCGTAGGCTAAAACGGCGTCCAGCGTGCGGGAGAGCGACAGCGTCCCTTTATCGTATTCAAACAGCGCCTGCATGGCGTCTTTCTCAAGATGACGCGCCACATCCTGGTCAATCACCCCGGATTTGATTTTACGGCTCAGGCTCGGGTTAGCATCAAACTGCGGGACACGCACCGCGGTATAGGCCGGGCCATCTGGCGTATGGTAGTTGTTTTTACGATCTTTAAACGCCTGCTGAAGCGGCGTGGTGGAGTCGATACTGGTCACGCCAAGACGGATAAAATCAACAAAGCTTTCCGGGCGGGCAATCCCCAACAGGTGTACCTGGGTATCGCGCTTCAGCAGCGGTTTAATTTCTTCCAGCGTTTCGAGGATCTGCGCCGTTTTCAGCGGCACCATACCCCCCATGGTGATATTTTTGTAGCCCATCGCCAGCAGAGCTTCTACCGACTGCCGATAGGACGTTTTGCTCCAACCGTGCGCCACACCGAAAGGCGTAAAGCAACTTTTCTGCGACTTAACTAAGAACTCCTGCGCCAGCGTCAGGGTGATATCCTGACGGCGACGGCACTCTGCCAGCAGGTCACCGCTGAAGGTCTCGCCCGGTTTCTCATAGCCGAAAACGATATGGTCGAGCGAAACGCCGAAGTTAAAGCGGGAAGTCTCATAAAACTCGATAACTTCTTCCACACGATACGGCGGCACTTCCTGGTTTACATAGGTAAATGCGCCGCAGTCACCCATCGTCTGCATATTCTCCGGCAGACGAAAGAAGTGCTTCATTCCATTGCGGAAATAGCGCAGGCGCTGCGCGCGAGTGTATTTGCTCTCGCCGCCGCCCAGACCGTCGACCACCGCTTTTGATACCAGCATGCCATCGTAGGGATGCGGAAACACTTCATGCGGATAGTGGTCGTCACGCTGACGAACGCGATGCTCATTACGCGTTTCGCGAACGAAGTCGAAACTAGGATCGATAAAGTCCTGACTATCGGGGAAAAAATATTTTAGCTTCGACAACCCTGCTCTCCTGTGACGCCTCAATGTGGTCTCAAAAAACGCGGGATCTTACCATAATATTACCAGGGGGACATTACTGATTAAGCGCCTGAACGGCGTGGAACAGGGCCCGAAAACGCTTCTCTTCAAAACTGTTGCCGCCATCGCGAAACGCCCGCAGCGCTCCCGACGCACTCGCATCAGGCGTCTCGCGAAGATGCTGTAAAACCCAGGTTTCTACCTCTTCAGGCGTTCTACGAATCCCCTGCTTTTTACGGGCAGCCGGTAGAGAGGCAAACTGCTGATTCAGCTTTTCAGCCAATAATCCCAGATGCCCATGCTCTTCTTGCATAAACTGCGCGATAGCGTATTCAGCAATTTTGATATTCAGCATGAGCATGTTGCTATTTAGCCATTCCGCTATGGGCTTACTACTTTCCAGCTGATAATGATTTAATGGCGATTTGACACTGGACGACGATATAACCAGAAGTTGTTTTTCGGCATCGTGTAAATAGCTCAGGCCCTCAACAGCATCGGGGCTAATTGCATTAATATAATCGGGTGAGCCACAAAGAATAAAATACTCAGTCGGCCTGCTTTTCATCAGCGTTGCCAACGACGTCGGGTGTGTCTCACGAAATGGAGAGCGCAGCGCTAATTCTGACCACCATGTCTGATGAAATAGCTTTCCTTTATATGACTCAGGGAATAAGGGAATAGAATCATGATGACCCACAGCGAAGGTTGCCTGATAAGGCACGACCTCATCACCACGCTTTAGCAACCCAAGGCCAGCGGAAAGAACCCATAAATCAACGGGATGAGCATGACAAATGGACATTGCCGTCGCCCAGTGACCGCCTTTATACAGCTTTTCAACCGGTAGCGTTGGCCCGGAGGAAATAGCCGAATTGACGGCCTGACTCCATGCCTGAATTAACCCTTGAGTGCTGGAAAGACGAGTTGACCACGTTGCGAGGTTCAACGTTGGATAGCCGTTACTATGCTTACCATTCGTACAGGTTGTAATCAGATTAATTTGGCTCACAGCGCTATCCTCAGAAATCCCCGCACAAAGCTACATCATGAGAGATCGGGTTGCAAGCCTCAGAAATTAAAAATGTGTCTATCCCGCGCCAGTATTCTGTTTAATGCGCGTGATATTCGTAATAAACATCCTGAACTTCTCGGCACCGCGAACAGCGCTGAATAATCCCCTGCGATTCCAGGGATTCACAAAAATCACGGCAGTCCGCCAGAAGATGTTGAGAGGGTTGCGCTTTTTTACCGGAAATCAACGCTCTGGCAAGGGTGTCATGGCTAAAACCACCGGCAGAGTGCGTGATCAGTTCTAGTGCGGCCTGAGTATCAAATGACAACATGACGCTTCCCTCATCAGTGGATGTGGGTATAGGTATAAGTAATCTGTGGAGGATTTGCAAGGGTTGGGAGGGAGGAGGAAGTATTCTTAGTGCGCGATCAAAGGACGTGATGATGTTATTTTATTTTTGGTTTAGGCGTGTTTGATGACGGTAATAAAAAGGAGCGCGGTAGGCAGATTGGAACAATCGCCTATCATACCCGATATATATCAGTAATAACGTTGCGACTACATACTGATAACTGCATGATAGTTATTAATATTTAATACTATTTTTGTAATAGAATTTACTGCAATGTACAGTAAAAGAGAGAGAATATCTTTATATTTACTT
The DNA here is from genome assembly GCF_040930405.1 of Kluyvera sichuanensis. NCBI lineage: Bacteria > Pseudomonadati > Pseudomonadota > Gammaproteobacteria > Enterobacterales > Enterobacteriaceae > Kluyvera > Kluyvera sichuanensis. The sequence goes on along the minus strand of NZ_CP162271.1, from coordinate 4,327,422 downwards.
GCTGGCTTAATTTTAAATTAAGTGGTTGGTGCGAAGGCCGCACCGCGATTCTCGACATAAGCAACTGAAATTAATGAGATAATGTAGTTAAGTAATCGCTATGTATGCTCACTGTAATTCTCTGGAGTTTCAGCCAGATAAAAGCGATTCGTTATCTTCTTCTACAGGCTCTGGCACGTCAAGAACGCGCCCACATGCGCAAGCGACTCAGAATCCATCAAAGATAAAATCGAGAGCGTTCTTGATAGTTTGTCGATATGGCCGGGCATCCATCACTTCATCACCTAACTGTGAAAGCCTGATACTCGCCATTTCGTGGGTCATCACCAGATAGTCATGACCTTCCACCTGCAGCGTGGGCGTTAGCCGCTTAACGGGGCTATTAACCAACCGACTCACTGGAAACAGCGGGATAACCATACGGGTATGCAACTCTTCAATAATATCGCTCTGCACGTCCAGTAAATAGGGATAAGCCTGACTGTTGCCTTTATTGCGATACACCACATATTGCATGGTTAGAACGTCCTGTAATCATCCGACAATAAGCCGTGCTCATCGGTGATGCGATTGAGCTCCTGTAAACCCGCTCTGTTTTCAGCTTTCCAGCGCTCAACGCCTGTAGCACTGAGTTCTTCTTTCAATGCAGCAGTAAGCACCGCAGACAGATTAATACCTGCATCACGGGCTTGCTGAAGCAGTACCGGTTCCAGCGTGACGCTGACCGTTTTTTTATGGCGTACACTCATACCCGGCATAGAGCCTCCTGAAATTACACGTGTAGTGAACACATGTATCTAGTATGGGGAAGATTTAAGCAAGTGGCAATGAGAGGCGACTGAAGACATTACTAACATCGCGGTGTATTAATCAACGGGGAGCAGGTCAGCCGACAGGCCGCGCAGACCCGCAAAAAATCCGCATAAAATGCCCCGAAAATACCCGTCTTTTTAATAAAAATAGCCATGCATGCATATGCTGCATGGTTTTGCATGCAAAATCCTGAATTTTCCACACCCCGCCGCACCAGCACTGGCGCGGCCTGAAGCCCTTCATGCACCTGCATTAAAAGCGCTCCCAGAAGCGGGCAGGCGTGGCGGGGATAGCATTGCGCGCAAATATTAATTACCAATATATTTACGTAAGCGACTAAAATTAATGCAGCCAAAGAGATTTAGCCTCTGTACATGCCAGGCGGGTTATCATCTTCAAATGAACCACCATTAGGATGATAATAATCACTATGATAATGAAAGAATATGGGGAGCTCACATAAAACTGTAAGCCCCCCTAATTTATCACCCTAGTAATATGCAATAGCAGTAAATACTCATGATTTACTATATGCTCACTGCTTACGAATAATGTTATTGTCAAAGTGTAATAAATTGACATTCAGACCATTTAGCATGGCCATCAAGTCATCATATTTCTCACTAGTCCCCATTATTATTTGTTTTTTATGTAGGTAAGAACCTGAAGCTTTCTTAATAAATATTTTGAAGCTAACATCTTTAGTTTCCTGTTGTCTTGGTTCATCCATAATTAGCAACCCCAAATGATTGGTCGATATGCCATTTGAATTAACATCCAGCATCAGCAGTGAATACAAATATGACCAAATTACCCTAATGTTATCACTAGCAGATGCTTCTGAGCCAATATCTATGCTGTCAACGGTAGGTTTATAAGTATTAAATGACAAATCAAAATCATCTATTGGTGTACTTTTGTACCCAAAATCATGCAAGTTTGACTTAAACGAATCTCTCAAGAGTCTTATCTTGGCTTTGTCATTATATGTAAAACCATCATAAGGAAGTGCTGCCAATTTGTTATTACATTCTCTCCAATCTGAAAGAACCGCACGAAGGGTGTCTTTTTTATTTAGCTCAAAACTAGAAAGAGCATGTAAACTGTCAATATCCTTTTCTAGCTTCACTTCTTTTCTTATCAACTCCCGGAGTTCTGCATCTACCGGCGCTGATATACTGCGCTGAATATCTTTAATTTGAGAACGTAAATCTCTGACTTTAGCATTAGCAAAATTTAAAGCCACTTCTTTTCGTTCAAACTTCAACTTTTCACTTTTAGCTAGACTTTCAAACACAGCTAAAGTTTTTTCTAGGTATTTTACATTATCTTCAATAGTTAATACTTTCCCATCTAATGTAGCTGGCAATAGCGTATCTTCTATAAGTTGACCGCATGTTGGGCAATTACCTTCAACAAAAGAAATTTTTTCTTGGGAACCTAACAATTGCAGTTTTTCGATATCCCTATATTTTCTCAAGCTTTCCTTAGTATCATTCAAACTTTTATTAATTGAATTAATGTATGTTTTATTTGCTTCAATATCGGATATCAGTAATGAAAGAGCATTTTCATGATTGACCAAATTTGCTTTTAGGTTATCTAGAACCGCATCCAATGATTCATCATTAAAGCTATATCCGTATTTTAATGTTTCTCTGACAGTTTCTAATTCAGCTTCATGCGTGAGTATATGCTGAGGCAATGGTATATCATGATTTTTTTCGTCTAGTGTGTAAAGATCGCTATCTTGATACACTTCTGATTTTGTAGTAATTTTCTCCGGTATTCTTGATGAAACAAAGAATCCATAAGCCTTCGCATTAGACTCTAAATCAGTAAGAGTATTAAACCATTTTGTTTCTTGATTTTTCTTGTCATCCAAACAAACTTCTCTCTTCCTTCTAATTTCACGAACATCTAGATCAAGAGTATACTCAAGGATATTTTGCGACAAATCCTTTATGCCAAGGTAAGTAGGAGTGATATTTAATATACCTCCCCACCCTCTTGTCTGTTCAACATAATTCACAGTAAATATTGATTCAATATATAATGGGCACTTCGTCCCATCATACTTGATAACTTGAGGTAACTTAACATTAAGATAATTGCATAAAAAATAATGAAACCCTTTCTCACGCTGAGCAGAGCCAGGATCTTTCAAAAAATAATCAGTAAATTTCTGGTCATTTATTTCGTCAAATTTATCTTCATATACTGTAACTATCTTGGAAGCTTCACTATCGCTTTTTCTTAAAATAGTTATAGTCTTTTCACTTTCATTAGAAATTTGGAGATAGATTTTCGATTCGCTTACTGGTATTTCATTATCATGATAATCTCTCAATTTAGTTGTTAACGCAGATTTTAATGGATTGCTCCTTGATGGACCTAAAATCCCTTCCAAACCTAAAGCGAAGATTATAGACTGTATACACGTTGACTTACCTGAAGAGTTTTCAGCACTAATGATGTTTAAACCATAATCAAATGTGAGATCTGCTCCGTATACACCATCATTTGTTTTCGTTCTAATTATCAAGCGTTCAATTTTAAGCTTGCTCATATTATTCCCTTATATAATATTTGATCGATATTTTTATCTGAAAACTCGGATTTATTATAGTGTTCAATGAATTCCTTCTCATAAACAAACAATGTTGCATCTTTATAAATCATGTTAGATAACAACAGCCCTTTTTGAGTCAGTACAACACTCTTTGCTGAATCTAGAGAAAATAATCCTTCTGCTAATCCAAGCGATATAGCCTTATCTAAAAGCGGGTCAAAACGGATGTTAATATCCGCATTACCTCCTTCAGAAAGATAGCGAGTTCTTTTGTCATTCGATGCTATTAAAGAATATATAACCTGAATTTTTTTTAAACTTGCAGAGGAGCCACGACATAATTTATTTAAAATAATGGCGAGTAACGATATTCGCCAAATAGGTCTTAATTCCGGTTCAACTGGAGACCCTGAGGAATTAAAAGTCATTTTACTAGGGTTTTCTTTTAAAATATCCATAGTTAGAAATCCAAATTGCAACGCATTATCCAATCACCAACAACTCCAGTAGAAATACATTTTAGATTATCTTGATGAAGTCGGCTAGATTCTTTAAGCTTATTATTTAAAATTTCTATTTGTTGATTAGGAGTAAGCGTTTCATTATCAAAAAAAGCCAGTGATAAATCCTGCTCACGATCAAGAATCCCATTTGTTATTTTCTCATGTAACGTAGGATAGTTGTCCTTAAGATCGGTCATGGCATTTTTATACATTACAATATTTTTTAATAGCATGGTTGATGCGACTTGAACTTGTTTATCATCATCCCTAATCTTTCTAAGCTTACGAGAGATATTATCGACAAACTCACTGCTATTATCCTTTAAGTCATCGATATCAGACATTTCAACCACTGGCAGGTCTAATTTTAAAAGTCGTAAGCCACTAGAGATCAACTCGTTTTCTTCTTTTTTAAAATTATCACGATCCCAAATTAATATTTTAAAATCTTCATTATCGACATAGGGTAAATTAGCAGTCAGAACCTCACTTTCTTTTTTTGTAGCATGTACATTTAAATGTTTTGACTGATGTCTAGGAACAACTAAAATCCAGCGTCTTATTTTGGTATTATGTAAAATATTTTTTAAATATCCTTTTTTATCTAAGATAAACTTCCCAATATCGGCCGTCATTTTATCCCTTTGTTTTTCATACAACTTATCAACTGTACATGCTTCATCAGGACAATAAGACTGAAATGCAAAACCCTGAGTGCAATATCCCTCAATGCCTGCATCACCATTATGATAATCAGGTATTGGAATGTAATTTTCCTCTCCAACCTTAAGTCGTAAAAGATCATTTACATGGCCTTCCCACTCTTTAGCTTCCCATACTTTATTTCTTGATATTTCCATAAAATCGCCAATCTGAATTGAATTAAAGACTTAATTTGAAAATATCATTAGCACAATACAAAAAACAAATCAATAAAACACTCTCAAATCATCACGTTAGGGCACATTATATTTTGTTCCAACATATGTAAAACTTAATGCTTTTTTAACTTTGCAAAATCAAAAGGTGTAACAGGCATCAATTTATTGGTATCAAGATAATCAGCCCAGCACTGCACCATCAATCGACGCTCATCCAAATGCTCAGAAGTATGGATATAAGCCGCACGCACATTATTGCGCTCCGAATGGCCTAGCTGGCGTTCTATAGCGTCATCGCTCCATAACCCTGACTCACCCAACGCACCACGCGCCATCGTCCTAAATCCATGCCCGCAGACCTCAGTTTTCGTGTCATAACCCATTGCACGTAAAGCACTGTTTACCGTGTTTTCACTCATAACCTTAGTTGCGTCATGATCCCCCGGAAAAAGCAGCTCTTTATCACCACTAATCTGCTTAAGCTTCTCTAACAAAATCATCGCCTGCCGACTCAGTGGAACGATATGCTCCTCTTTCATCTTCATGCCACGGTAGGAGTAACGGACACCTTTAATTTCTTCTCGTTTTGCCGGTATACGCCAAAGAGATTTATCGAAGTCGAATTCATCCCAACGCGCGAAACGTAATTCACTTGAACGCACAAAAGTCAGCAAGGAAAGCTCGACCGCGATCCGTGTCATTACCCGGCCACGATATGCAGCAAGACGAGCAAGAAACTCAGGGAATCGGCTTGAGGGTAAAGCGGGGTAATGTCGGGCTTTGGTTGTCGATAGCGCACCGGCCATATCACTGGCGGGATTAGAGTCGATGTAATCGTTCTGCACGGCATAACGCATAATGGCCGTGACGCGCTGTTGTAGGCACTGAGCGACGTCGTGTTTACCACTGGCATCAACTTTTTTAATCGGGGCTAACAGGTGGCTGGTTTTGAGCAGGCGAATATCAGACGAACCGATATGAGGGAAGATATAAAGCTCAAGATAGCGAAGAACGCGTGATCGATGGTCTTCACTCCAGCGCTTGTTACTGGCATGCCATTCACGGGCAATGGTTTCGAAAGTATATGCCCCCGAATTCTCAGCCTGAGCTTCTCTCTGTTCGGCTTTTGGGTCAATGCCCTGTACTAACAGCTTTTTAGCTTCGTCGCGCTTTGCTCTTGCCTGCGCGAGCGTCACTGTGGGCCACACACCAAAAGCGAGGCGATCCTCTTTTTTGTCTGAGGGGCGTCGGTATTTCATGCGCCAGTATTTAGAACCCTTAGCCGAAACCTCGATATACAAACCGCCGCCATCAGCCATTTTGTAAGTTTTGTCTTTTGGCTTTGCGGTCTCGACCTGCCTGGCGTTGAGCTTCATTTGGGGGCACATTTCTAATCGAAGTTAAGATGCCCCCAATGACATCCGAATTTCAACGGACAACCTCGGACGACTCAGGACGTAAAAATCGCTGCATATATTGATTTTTAAGGGATAATTGGACTTTCCTGGATGGTCTGGGAAGTACTAATGGTGCCGAAGGCCGGACTCGAACCGGCACGTATTTCTACGGTTGATTTTGAATCAACTGCGTCTACCGATTTCGCCACTCCGGCACGGAAAGGTATGCGGAAAACGTTGTGGATTATACCTGTCACGCGCCACCATGCAAGCATCAGTCACCTACTCCCCCGCCAAGTGTCTAAAAAAACGTCGCCTCCCCCACAAAACCCTCAACCACCACTAACTCTGCCCCCAGTCAGCGTTTTTTCCTGGAATCCGCCTCGCAAAAAAATGCAACGTGACCGGGTCGGTTTACATTTGCCCTCGTTTGATATGAGATCGCGTTACTGAATCTCGTAACAACAGCCATTGTGCTCAGGGCATCGCTATGCGCTTCTATCAGGTTGAACCCACGCTGGAGAACTACTGGCGCGGGATTATTCTCTTTGGCAAAAACGTCGCATCCTATAAGTTCGCGCTAGCGCATGCGCTGTACGATCTCAAACCTGAAGGTAGCGATCTGATCTTGCTGGACGATCTGGCGGTGCCGTTCAGCGATCATCTCTGTCGCCATCTGCAACATGCGCCTAAGCAGATAACCTCGCGCAGCAGCCAGTTTATTAGCGCCTGTTCGCAGTTCAATGCGGGGGAAATCACCCGTGATGTATTAACCGCGATTACTGTGCGTCAGGGGTTCAACAATGTGATTGATGCCTTCCACAACGTGAATCAGGGCGAGATTGAGAAACGCTTTTTTATCGATGAGCGCAAAACCCACAAAGGCATCCGCCTGACGGAGAATTTTTACCGTCTCGGTCAGCGCTTGCAGTATCAAAACCTCAGCTTTGAAACCAACGCGCGCTGGAGCCTGGTCGAGCAGGCGTGGGCGATGAATATCTCCAGCCAGCTTATCAATGTGGAGTACGACAATAACGATCAGATGCTGTTTAGCCGCAGTAGCGATCGCCGCGTGGCCATCTCGAGCTGTCGCGATAGCCTCAACGGCTACCAGAAAGGGCGCTGCTTCTACTGCTATGCGCCCATCAGCCTACAACCGGGCGATGAACAGTTTGCTGACGTCGACCACTTTATCCCGTGGAGCGCGCGTGAGCAGGTGCGTAACGTGAATGGCGTCTGGAATCTGGTGCTGGCATGTAAGGAGTGCAACCGGGGCGAAAAAGGAAAGTTTGCGCGCCTACCGTCCCGCAAGTTGCTTCAGCGCCTGCACGATAGAAACGAGTACTTTATCAATAGTCACCTGCCACTACGCGAAACATTGATCCGGCAAACCGGAACGGCGACGGCGCAGCGCGAAAAATTCCTGGCCACTAGTTGGAACGATGCGCTACAAGTCCTTTTTCACCAATGGGAACCTGTCGCACAGGGAACGGATACTTTCTGATGACGCTTGAATACTACCAGCACCACGCCGACGATTTTTTTAACTCAACGGTCAATGTCGATATGCGTTCGCTTTATACGCCTTTTCTGGAGCGCATTCCAAAAGGCGGCCGGATTCTAGATGCCGGATGCGGCTCCGGGCGAGACAGCAAAGCGTTTTTACAGCAGGGCTATCGGGTTGAGGCGTTCGATGCGACGGCGGAAATGGCAAAGCTTGCCAGCCAGCATACCGGGCTGTCGGTTAAGCAAATGACCTTTAGCGACGTCGATACCGTTAATCGTTATGACGGCATCTGGTGCTGCGCTTCGCTGCTGCACGTCAGCGCCGCCGAGTTGCCGGATGCTATGGCAAAACTGGCGCGAGCGCTTAAGCCCGGCGGCATCTGGTATGTCTCCTTTAAGTACGGTGACGGCGAGCGGGTCAAAGATGGCCGCCGCTTTACCGATCTCAATGAACAAGGGCTGAATACTCTGCTGGCAGGGCTTGCGGGCATCACGCTTGTCGGTCACTGGATAACGGAAGACAAGCGTCCCGATCGCAGCGAGATGTGGTTAAACGCACTGTTACAGAAGCCTTCTTAATCCCCCCTTCCGCCAAGCGCCTCGCCCCCACATGCTCTACACTCTCAGTTCAACACCACACTGAGAGATACACGATGTCCATAATAAAAAGCTACGCCGCGAAAAATGCCGGGGCAGAACTGGAAGTCTGGGAGTACGATGCCGGGGACCTGCTGCCGGAAGACGTTGAGGTGAAAGTGGATTACTGCGGGATCTGCCACTCGGACCTGTCGATGATCGACAACGAATGGGGGTTCTCTCAATATCCGCTGGTTGCCGGCCACGAGGTGATTGGTCACGTGGTGGCGCTGGGCAGCGCGGCGCAGAGTAAGGGGCTGAAGATTGGTCAGCGCGTGGGCATTGGCTGGACGGCGCGAAGCTGCGGCCACTGCGATGCCTGTATCGATGGCAACCAGATTAACTGTACCGAAGGCTCAGTCCCGACCATCCTCAACCACGGCGGCTTTGCCGATAAGCTGCGCGCCGACTGGCAATGGGTTATTCCGCTGCCGGACAACATTGATATCGAAACCGCAGGCCCGATGCTGTGCGGCGGGATCACCGTCTTTAAACCGCTGCTGATGCATCACGTTACCGCTACCAGCCGCGTAGGGGTGATTGGGATTGGTGGTCTGGGGCATATCGCCATTAAGCTGCTGCGCGCGATGGGTGCTGAAGTTACAGCGTTCAGCTCTAATCCGTCGAAAGAGCAGGAAGTGCGGGCGATGGGCGCAGACCATGTGGTTAACAGCCGTTCGCCAGAAGCGCTCAAAGAGCTGGCGGGTCAGTTTGACCTGATCATCAACACCGTCAACGTCGACCTGAACTGGCAGCCGTACTTCGAAGCACTGGCCTCGGGCGGCAACTTCCACACCGTCGGCGCGGTGCTGACGCCGCTGCCGGTACCGGCGTTTACCCTGATTGGCGGCGACCGCAGCGTCTCCGGTTCGGCGACGGGTAACCCGTTCGAACTGCGCAAGCTGATGAAGTTTGCCGGTCGCAGCAAAGTCGCGCCAATTACCGAGCTGTTCCCGATGTCGAAAATCAACGATGCCATCCAGCACGTGCGTGACGGTAAAGCCCGTTACCGCGTGGTGCTGAAAGCTGATTTCTGATGTGACTCCGGCGGCGTTCTGCCGCCGGTTCTTCTCTTCGCCGTTAAGCTTTTGCGAAGGCCGCAAAGACTTCCGCTACGGCCACGGCACCTGGGTCCGGCACGCCGTTCAGGTTCTCGCTGTTCACGTACGACGCGCGCCCCGCTTTCGCTTTTTGCATCGTCGCCGTGCTGTCAGCACCCTGCTGTGCTGCCACAATCGCTTCTGCCAGCCCTTTATCACGCAGTGCTTCCAGCGCCGGTTGCAGGGCATCGATTAACGTACGGTCGCCAGGCTCGGCACCGCCGTAGAACTTCATCTGCTTTAACCCGGCCAGTAGCGCATTGGCTAGCGGTTCGCCCTGCGCCAGCGTCTGCCCGGCTGCGGTGAAGAACAGCGACATCAGCACGCCGCTAGAGCCGCCCATCACGGTTGCCAGACGTTCGCCAATCAGCTGTAGAAGCTGCGCTGGGTTGTTTAGCGGCAGGGCGTTCTGCTGGAGCAACGTAGCGACATCCTGCGCGCCCAGCGCAAAGGTCGAGCCGGTATCACCGTCGCCTACTTTGGCATCCAGCGCGTTCAGGCGGCTCTCGAGACCCAACAGCGTCTGGGTAGCTTGTGCCACCAGCGCATGCACCTGCGGGTTCTCCGACGGCTGTACCTCCAGCGCGTCGTGAACTTTGGCATGCGTCAGGATTCTCAGCGGCGCAAAGGCCACGGCTTTTACCCAACCGCTGGTCTCAACGTCGGCCAGCAGCGCCTCTTCAATGGCCTGATTAAGAACGATCAGCGAGAGTGAGAAGCCCTTCATATCCAGCGAACTGACCAGCGTCGCCGGGCCAATCAGGTAGGCTATCTGTTCGCGCAGCGCGGAGTGCGCGAGTTCTTTGGCGAGCAGCGCCATCTCAAGCTCCGACACGCCGCCCAGGTTGTTGATCAACACCGCCACGCGGTTGTCACCCGCAGAGGCTTTCAGGGTCTCGACCAACGTGCCAATCAGGTGTTGGCTGTTATGGCTGCTCACCGTCGAAGCGCCGGGCTCACCGTGGATGCCAAGCCCCAACTCCACCTGACCGGGCTTAATGCGATCTTCGGTCTCACCGCCGGGTAAATTGCAGGTTTCCATCGCCAGCCCCAGGCTGAACACGCCGCGGCTCGCCTGCTGGGCTATCTCGTGCACTTCGCTGAGCGATTTCCCCTGCTCCGCCGCATAGCCCGCCACTTTATGCACCAGCGCCGTGCCCGCAATACCGCGCGGCTGTTTGTTATCCGGCAGCGCAACGTCGTCGGCGACAATCACCATCTCAACCTTCAGGCCGTAGCGCTTGGCCTTCTCGGCGGCGAGGCCGAAGTTGAGGCGGTCGCCGGTATAGTTTTTGACAATCAGCAGGCAGCCGCGATCGCCCGTAACCGCCACGATGGCGTTTAGCACCGCATCAACGCTCGGCGAAGCAAAGAGATCGCCACATACGGCAGCGGTGAGCATGCCTCTGCCGACAAACCCCGCATGCGCCGGTTCGTGGCCGGAGCCGCCGCCGGAGATTATCGCCACCCGGCTTTTATCCCAATCGCTGCGGGCGACGATACGAATTGCCGGGTCGATATCCAATCGCACCAGGTTTGCGTGATGTGCGGACAACACTAAGCCTTCAAGCGCATCATCCACAAGGTGTTTACGCTCGTTAAAGAAGAATCTGGACATAGCATTCCAAAAAAAAGTAAACCGTATGCAAAGCATAGTCGGCGCTGGATAACGCGCCGCAAAACGGACAATTTACTGCCGCGAGATGTCGTTGTTTTGCCTATACTCGACGCAGAATAAATGGAGGATTACCCATGAGCGCACCTTTGCTTATCGCACGCACCCAGGACAAGCAGCTTGAACTGCTGCCCAATATGGCCAACCGTCACGGGCTGATTACCGGCGCCACCGGTACCGGGAAAACCGTTACCCTGCAAAAGATGGCCGAGTCGTTCTCGGAGATTGGCGTGCCGGTCTTTATGGCGGATGTGAAAGGCGACCTGACCGGCGTAGCAGAGGAAGGCCAGGCCTCTGAGAAGCTAATGACGCGCCTGAACAATATCGGTGTCACCGACTGGGAGCCGCATGCTAACCCGGTGGTGGTGTGGGATATCTTCGGCGAGAAAGGCCACCCGGTTCGCGCCACGGTCTCTGACCTCGGCCCGCTGCTGCTGGCTCGCCTGCTGAATCTCAATGAGGTGCAGTCCGGAGTGCTGAATATTATCTTCCGCATCGCCGACGATCAGGGCCTGCTGTTGCTGGATTTCAAAGACCTGCGGGCCATCACGCAGTACATCGGCGATAACGCCAAATCATTCCAGAACCAGTACGGCAATATCAGCACCGCTTCCGTCGGCGCCATCCAACGCGGGCTGCTGACGCTGGAGCAGCAGGGTGCCGAGCACTTCTTCGGCGAGCCGATGCTCGATATCAAAGACTGGATGCGCACCGACAGCAACGGTAAAGGCGTCATTAATATCCTCAGCGCAGAGAAGCTCTACCAGATGCCGAAGCTTTATGCTGCCAGCCTGCTGTGGATGCTCTCCGAATTGTACGAGCAGTTGCCGGAAGCGGGCGACCTTGAAAAGCCGAAGCTGGTTTTCTTCTTCGATGAAGCACACCTGCTGTTTAGCGATGCCCCGCAGGTGCTGCTGGATAAAATCGAGCAGGTGATCCGCCTGATTCGTTCTAAGGGCGTGGGCGTCTACTTTGTGTCGCAGAACCCGTCGGATATTCCCGATGCGGTGCTGGGCCAGCTAGGTAACCGCGTGCAGCACGCGCTGCGCGCCTTTACGCCGAAGGATCAGAAAGCGGTGAAAACGGCGGCGCAAACCATGCGCGCTAACCCAGCGTTTAATACCGAGCAGGCGATTCAGGAACTGGGAACCGGCGAGGCGCTGATTTCGTTCCTCGATGCAAAAGGCAGCCCGTCCATCGTTGAGCGAGCGATGGTTATCGCGCCGTGTTCACGCATGGGGCCGGTGACTGACGATGAACGCAACGGTCTTATTAATAACTCACCGTTGTACGGTAAGTACGAAGATGAGATTGACCGCGAGTCGGCGTTCGAGATGCTGCAAAAAGGGGTACAGAACAGCGCCGGTCAGGCAGATGCGCCGCCGGCAAAAGGCCAGCAAAGCGCTGATGACGGCATCCTTGGCGGGCTGAAAGATATTATTTTCGGCACCACCGGGCCGCGCGGCGGCAAGCACGATGGTCTGGTGCAAACGGCAGCGAAAAGCGCCGTGCGTCAGGTGACGAACCAGATTGTGCGAGGGATGCTGGGTAGTCTGCTGGGCGGGCGGCGGCGTTAACGCCGTATCCGGCCTATAACTCGTAGCCCGGGCGAGCGGCAGCGACCCCGGGACTAGCTCCACCGTTGAAAACGTATTCCATCAAATTGCAGGCATAAAAAACCCGGCGTCGCTATCGCTCGGCCGGGCTACAGGAGGGGTTAGGCTTTTCGCATCATTAGCCAGAGGCTTATCAGGAAGAAGCTGGCGCTTGGCAGCAGCGCCCCGATAATCGGCGGGATACCGTAGACCAGCGTCAGCGGGCCGAAGATCTGGTCGAGGACGTAGAACACAAAGCCGAAGCTAATCCCTGTCACCACGCGCACTCCCATCGGCACGCTGCGCAGCGGGCCAAAGATAAACGACAGCGCCATCAGCATCATTACCGCCACGGAGAGCGGCTGGAAGATTTTGCTCCACATATTGAGCTGATAGCGACCGGGATCCTGGCCACTGGCCTGTAGATACTTCACGTAATTGTGCAGGCCGCTGATAGAGAGCGCATCCGGGTCCAGCGCTACCACGCCGAGCTTATCCGGCGTTAGTGTGGTTTTCCAGGTACCGCTCACCGTTTGTGAACCGGTAATCTGTTTCGGGTCGGTCAGGTTAGATTCATCCACCTGCGACAGGCGCCACTCTTTCTGCTCCTGATCGAACTTCGCGCTGGCCGCATAGCGTACGGACTGCAGGCGACGCTCGTTGTTGAAGGAGTAGATGCTCACACCACCCAGCTCATCGGTGCCCTTCACGCGCTCGATGTAGACAAAGTTGTGGCCGTCTTTCGCCCACATGCCCTGCTGGGTAGAGAGTAACGAACCGCCGTACATCTGCTGAGCGCGGTAGTTACGCGCCATCTGCTCACCCTGCGGTGCTACCCACTCGCCCATTGCCATGGTCAACAGCACCAGCGGGATCGCGGTTTTCATCACCGACAGCGCCACCTGCAGACGGGTAAAGCCGGAAGCCTGCATCACCACCAGTTCACTGCGCTGAGCCAGCATCCCCAGGCCAAGCAGCGCGCCGAGCAGCGCCGCCATCGGGAAGAAGATCTGCACGTCTTTCGGGACGCTGAGAAGGGTATAAATGCCCGCGCCCAGCGCGTCATAGCTCCCCTGTCCGGCTTTCTTCAGCTGGTCAACGAACTTAATAATGCCGGACAGCGACACCAGCATGAACAGCGTCATCATGATGGTGGTGAAAATGGTTTTACCGATATAGCGGTCAAGTACACCAAATGGCTGCATTATACCGCTCCTTTATGCGTAAAACGGGCGCGAACGCGGCGCATAGGGACGGTATCCCAGAGGTTCAGCACCACGGCCAGCGCGATGTACGCCAGGTTGACCGTCCACATCCATATTGCCGGGTCGATTTTGCCTTTGCCCGCATTCGACTTCAGCGAAGTCTGCAGCAGGAAGAACACCAGATACAGCAGCATGGCTGGCAGCATAGAGAGTACACGGCCCTGACGCGGATTCACCACGCTGAGCGGCACCACCATCAGCGCCATGATAAAGACCGTCAGCACCAGCGTGAAACGCCAGTGCAACTCCGCGCGGGCACGGTCGGTATCCGTATTCCACAGCGTGCTCATGTTCATCTGTTCGGTATCGGTCGGGTCGGCGGCTACGGCCTGGTGGCCAATAATGGCCTGATAGTTTTTAAAATCGGTAATGCGGAAATCACGCAGCATCGCGGTGCCTTCAAAGCGCGTACCCTGATTTAAGGTCACCACCTGAGAACCGTCTTTGCGCTGCGAGAGCTGGCCGGTGTCGGCCACCACCACAGAAGGGCGCGCGGTGCCTTTCGGCCGGAGCTGCGCCAGGAAGACGTCATGGAAGCTTGCGCCATTCACGCCTTCAATAAATAACACCGCGTTACCATCGGTAGACTGCTGGAACTGGCCCTGCGCCAGCGCCGCCATGCCGGGGTTCGCTTTGGCTTCGGCGAGCACTTCATCCTGATGGCGAGACGACCACGGCCCCGCCCACATCACGTTGACGGCGGCAACAATACCGGTAAACAGCGCGAGGACCATCGCCGCTTTCACCAGCACGGCTTTACTCAGGCCGCAGGCGTGCATCACCGTGATTTCACTTTCGGTATACAGTTTACCCAGGGTCATCAGAAGACCGAGGAACAGACTCAGCGGTAGGATAAGCTGCGCCATTTCAGGCACGCCGAGCCCGAGCAATGAGAGCACGAGGTTTGTCGGGATATCACCATCGACCGCCGCGCCGAGGATCCTCACCAGTTTCTGACAGAAAAAGATCAAAAGCAGGATGAAGAGGATGGCAAGCTGGCTTTTTAGCGTCTCCCGCACCAGATATCGTATGATTATCACTATAAATACGCCCGTAAAAACCCGTCTTATTGCAGGAAAATAGCTTGTTTCATGGCTTAAACGTCATTTATTCTCTTGAGTCGTCGAAAACATCGCTAAGATTAAATGACTCAGCGGCTTCACGTTTCAGGACTTGTTCTGACGTGCCAGGACCGTAATAACGTTAAGATTAACACGAAGTCACCGCAACAGCGGAAATGAGTTACGTAAGCTTGCAATTCTATCCGTAGCCACCGCCGTTGTCTTTAAGATTCAGGAGCGTAGTGCATGGAGTTCAGTGTAAAAAGTGGTAGCCCGGAGAAGCAGCGGAGTGCCTGTATCGTCGTGGGCGTATTCGAACCACGCCGCCTTTCTCCCATCGCCGAACAGCTCGATAAAATCAGCGACGGCTATATCAGTGCGCTGCTGCGTCGCGGCGAACTGGAAGGCAAACCGGGGCAGACCTTATTGCTGCACCACGTACCAAACGTGCTGTCAGAACGCATTCTGCTGATTGGCTGCGGTAAAGAGCGCGAGCTCGATGAGCGCCAGTACAAGCAGGTCATTCAGAAAACCATCAACACCCTGAATGATACCGGTTCAATGGAAGCCGTCTGCTTCCTGACCGAACTGCACGTCAAAGGCCGCAATAATTACTGGAAAGTACGCCAGGCGGTTGAGACGGCAAAAGAGACGCTGTACAGCTTCGACCAGCTCAAAACCAACAAAAGCGAGCCGCGTCGCCCGCTGCGTAAAATGGTCTTCAACGTGCCAACCCGCCGTGAACTGACCAGCGGTGAACGTGCTATCCAACACGGTCTGGCCATTGCTGCCGGTATCAAAGCGGCGAAAGACCTCGGCAACATGCCGCCAAACATCTGTAACGCGGCTTACCTGGCCTCTCAGGCACGTCAGCTTGCCGACAGCTATAGCAAAAACGTCATCACCCGCGTCATCGGCGAACAGCAGATGAAAGAGCTGGGCATGCACTCCTACCTCGCGGTCGGCAACGGTTCGCAGAACGAATCCCTGATGTCGGTCATTGAGTATAAAGGCGTGGCTTCCGAAGACGTTCGCCCAATCGTGCTGGTGGGTAAAGGCCTGACCTTCGACTCCGGCGGTATCTCCATCAAGCCTGCCGAAGGCATGGACGAGATGAAGTACGACATGTGCGGCGCTGCGGCGGTGTACGGCGTGATGCGGATGGTTGCGGAACTGCAATTGCCGATCAACGTGATCGGCGTGCTGGCGGGCTGCGAAAACATGCCTGGTGGACGCGCGTATCGCCCGGGCGACGTGCTGACCACCATGTCCGGCCAGACCGTTGAAGTGCTGAACACCGATGCCGAAGGCCGTCTGGTGCTGTGCGACGTTCTGA
This sequence comes from Kluyvera sichuanensis, assembly GCF_040930405.1. Classification (NCBI taxonomy): domain Bacteria; kingdom Pseudomonadati; phylum Pseudomonadota; class Gammaproteobacteria; order Enterobacterales; family Enterobacteriaceae; genus Kluyvera; species Kluyvera sichuanensis. The sequence goes on along the minus strand of NZ_CP162271.1, from coordinate 4,311,082 downwards.
CCTACGTTGAACGCTTCGAGCCAGAAGCGGTTATCGACGTGGCAACGCTGACCGGTGCCTGCGTGATTGCCCTGGGCCATCACATCACCGGCCTGATGTCGAACCACAACCCGCTGGCGCACGAGCTTATCGGCGCGTCCGAGCAGGCTGGAGACCGCGCGTGGCGTCTGCCGCTGGGCGATGAGTATCAGGAACAGCTGGAGTCTAACTTCGCGGATATGGCGAACATCGGCGGCCGTCCTGGTGGTGCTATCACCGCGGGCTGCTTCCTGGCGCGCTTTACCCGTAAGTACAACTGGGCGCACCTGGACATCGCCGGCACCGCATGGCGTTCCGGTAAAGCCAAAGGCGCAACCGGTCGTCCGGTGGCGCTGCTGTCGCAGTTCCTGCTGAACCGCGCTGGTTTTAACGGCGAAGAGTAAGGCACAACCCCCTCACCCTAACCCTCTCCCCACTGGGGAGAGGGGACCGCCCTTCTCCACGTACGGGAAGGACGTCAGGGGGCGATTTAAAACCATCACAAGAAGCCCCATATATGAAGAATGCGACGTTCTATCTTCTGGACAATGACACCACCGTCGACGACCTCAGCGCCGTCGAGCAACTGGTGTGTGAAATTGCCGCAGAACGTTGGCGCGCTGGCAAGCGCGTGCTGATCGCCTGCGAAGACGAGCAGCAGGCCATTCGCCTGGATGAAGCCCTGTGGAGCCGTCCTCCGGACAGTTTTGTGCCGCATAATCTGGCGGGCGAAGGCCCAAGAGGCGGTGCGCCGGTGGAGATAGCCTGGCCTGCCAAGCGCAACAGCAGCCCACGGGATATACTGATAAGTCTGCGGGTAAACTTTGCAGATTTTGCCACCGCTTTCACAGAAGTGGTAGACTTCGTCCCTTACGAAGAAACTCTGAAACAACTCGCACGCGATCGCTACAAAGCCTACCGCGTGGCTGGTTTTAACCTGAATACGGCAACCTGGAAATAATGGAAAAGACATATAACCCGCAAGATATCGAACAGCCGCTTTACGAGCACTGGGAACAGCAGGGCTATTTCAAGCCTAACGGCGACGAAAGCAAAGAGTCCTTCTGCATCATGATCCCGCCGCCGAACGTCACCGGCAGTTTGCATATGGGTCATGCTTTCCAGCAAACCATCATGGACACCATGATTCGCTACCAGCGCATGCAGGGCAAAAACACCCTGTGGCAGGCGGGTACCGACCACGCGGGTATCGCTACCCAGATGGTGGTTGAGCGTAAGATTGCCGCTGAAGAAGGTAAAACTCGTCACGACTACGGTCGCGATGCCTTCATCGACAAAATCTGGCAGTGGAAAGCGGAATCCGGCGGCACCATTACCCGTCAGATGCGCCGTCTCGGCAACTCTGTTGACTGGGAGCGCGAGCGCTTCACCATGGACGAAGGCCTTTCCAATGCCGTGAAAGAAGTCTTTGTCCGCCTGTACAAAGAAGACCTGATTTACCGTGGCAAACGCCTGGTAAACTGGGACCCGAAACTGCGCACCGCCATCTCTGACCTGGAAGTGGAAAACCGCGAGTCTAAAGGCTCCATGTGGCACATCCGCTATCCGCTGGCCGACGGCGCGAAAACCGCAGACGGTAAAGATTACCTGGTCGTAGCGACTACCCGTCCGGAAACCATTCTGGGCGATACCGGTGTGGCCGTGAACCCGGAAGATCCACGCTATAAAGATCTGATCGGCAAGTTCGTTGTTCTGCCGCTGGTTGACCGCCGTATTCCTATCGTGGGCGACGAACACGCCGATATGGAAAAAGGTACCGGCTGCGTGAAAATCACCCCGGCGCACGACTTTAACGACTATGAAGTCGGTCGTCGCCACGCGCTGCCAATGATCAACATTCTGACCTTTGATGGCGACATCCGCGAAACCGCAGAAGTGTACGACACCAAAGGCGAAGAGTCTGACGTTTACTCCAACGCTATCCCGGCTGAATTCCAGAAGCTGGAACGCTTTGCCGCGCGTAAAGCGATCGTGGCTGCCATCGATGCGATGGGCCTGCTGGAAGAGATCAAACCTCACGATCTGACCGTTCCTTACGGCGACCGTGGCGGCGTGGTTATCGAGCCAATGCTGACCGACCAGTGGTACGTCCGTGCCGACGTGCTGGCGAAACCGGCGGTTGAAGCGGTTGAGAACGGCGACATTCAGTTCGTACCGAAGCAGTACGAAAACATGTACTTCTCCTGGATGCGTGATATTCAGGACTGGTGTATCTCCCGTCAGCTGTGGTGGGGTCACCGTATCCCGGCATGGTATGACAACGACGGTAACGTCTACGTTGGCCGCACCGAAGACGAAGTGCGTCAGGAAAATAACCTCGGCGCCGACGTTGCGCTGCGTCAGGACGAAGACGTTCTGGATACCTGGTTCTCCTCCGCACTGTGGACCTTCTCTACCTTGGGCTGGCCGGAAAACACCGACGCGCTGCGTCAGTTCCACCCAACCAGCGTGATGGTTTCCGGCTTCGACATCATCTTCTTCTGGATTGCCCGCATGATCATGATGACCATGCACTTCATCAAAGATGAAAACGGTAAGCCGCAGGTTCCGTTCAAGACCGTCTACATGACCGGTCTGATTCGTGACGATGAAGGCCAGAAGATGTCCAAGTCCAAAGGTAACGTTATCGACCCGCTGGATATGGTCGACGGTATCTCCCTGGCAGACCTGCTGGAAAAACGTACCGGCAACATGATGCAGCCGCAGCTGGCTGAGAAAATTGCTAAACGTACCGAGAAACAGTTCCCGGACGGCATCGAGCCGCACGGCACCGACGCCCTGCGCTTCACCCTGGCGGCGCTGGCCTCTACCGGCCGCGACATCAACTGGGATATGAAGCGTCTGGAAGGTTACCGTAACTTCTGTAACAAGCTGTGGAACGCCAGCCGCTTCGTGCTGATGAACACCGAAGATCAGGATTGCGGCTTCAACGGCGGCGAAATGACCCTGTCTCTGGCAGACCGCTGGATCCTGGCTGAATTCAACCAGACCGTGAAAGCGTACCGCGAAGCGCTGGATAACTTCCGCTTCGACATCGCTGCGGGCATCCTGTACGAGTTCACCTGGAACCAGTTCTGTGACTGGTATCTGGAGCTGACTAAGCCGGTAATGACCGGTGGTTCCGAGTCTGAACTGCGCGGCACCCGCAATACGCTGGTCACCGTGCTGGAAGGTCTGCTGCGCCTGGCGCACCCGATTATTCCATTCATCACCGAAACCATCTGGCAGCGCGTGAAAGTGATTTGTGGCAACACCGCAGACACCATCATGCTGCAGCCGTTCCCGGAATATAACGCCGCGCAGGTTGATGAAGCCGCGCTGGCCGATACCGAGTGGCTGAAGCAGGCGATCGTTGCCGTACGTAACATCCGCGCGGAAATGAACATTGCCCCAGGCAAACCGCTGGAGCTGTTGCTGCGTGGTTGCAGCGCTGACGCAATGCGTCGCGTGAACGACAACCGTAGCTTCCTGCTGAACCTGGCCCGTCTGGAAAGCATCACCGTGCTGCCAGCCGATGACAAAGGTCCAGTTTCCGTGACCAAAATCATCGACGGCGCCGAGCTGCTGATCCCGATGGCTGGCCTCATCAACAAAGAAGATGAGCTGGCGCGTCTGGCAAAAGAAGTAGCGAAAATCGAAGGTGAGATTGCCCGTATCGAAGGCAAGCTCTCCAACGAAGGTTTCGTTGCTCGCGCACCGGAAGCGGTGATTGCTAAAGAACGTGAGAAGCTGGACGGTTACGCGGAAGCGAAAGCGAAGCTGATTGAGCAGCAGGCGGTCATCGCCGCGCTGTAAAAATCGTGCCTGTACGTTTGCCGGGCGATCCGGCAAACGGTCAAGTAGCCCGGACGAGGTGCATTAGCGCCGACTCCGGGTTATCCACGGTACGGTTCCAACCTCCTGAATTATCCTCGCTTGCACTCCCCCTCCCCGCAGTGTTATTAACTGCATATGTTCCACGTTTACGTCATGAGTTCGCTATGAGTGTCATTACCCCTGTCTCTGCAACGCTGCGTCGCCTTACGGCTGACGACAACGCCGCCATTGCCAACGTTATCCGCCAGGTCTCTGCCGAACACGGCCTGACCGCCGATAAGGGCTACACGGTGGCCGACCCCAATCTGGACGAGCTGTTTCAGGTTTACAGCCAGCCGGGTGCGGCCTACTGGGTCGTTGAGCAGAATGGTCAGGTGGTAGGTGGCGGCGGCGTCGCGCCGTTAGGCTGTAGCGAGCCGGAAATTTGCGAGCTGCAAAAGATGTATTTCCTGCCGAGCGTACGCGGTCAGGGGCTGGCGAAAAAGCTGGCGCTGATGGCGCTTGAGCACGCCCGCGAGCAGGGTTTTAAGCAGTGCTACCTTGAGACCACGGCGTTTCTGACAGAAGCTATTCGCCTCTATGAACATCTGGGATTCGAACATATCGCCGAGCCACTGGGCTGCACCGGGCATGTCGATTGCGAAGTGCGGATGTTGAAGCCCCTTTAAACACACCTGGAGAAGCATCCGATTTACTGCATCTCAGGTGAGATGGCGAGACGAATCACGCCAGCCGCATTGGCTGGCGGCAGTGCCCTATCTGGTTTCAGAAACGCTGCGCCAGGTCGCAAGCGATTTTCGCTTTTCTTTCTTTTCTCGAATCAGAAATAATCTCGACATGACATAGATAGCTTTTGCCGTAAATCATACGCAAACCGAATTCATGCCGTGACTATAATTCATATATCTAATGTCACTTTTTTTCCGATGCAAGTTCTGGTCGTTATTCTGAATAATAGATCTTCAGGTTCTTATTCTTTACCCTTTCATGTATAAATAGCGCTCTATTTATTTAATATTAGATAACAGCAAGGATGTTACATGTCTCACCCTCTCATTGATGAGAATAGAGCAACACACGCCTTTCATTTCCACGGCAAAAGCACTTCATTTTTTATGATTTGCTTTGTTAATACCATTTTATCAATTATAACGTGTGGGATATTTTTACCCTGGGCATTTGTCCGTAGCCGACGCTATATTTATGAATACATGGAACTCAACGGTGCCAGGTTTCACTATCACGCCAAAGGTAGTGCTATATTTCTCAGCTGGTTCGTTCTTTCCATTGTCATAGGCATTCTCTGTTTTATTGAATACAGTATTACCCAATCCGAAGACCTGATGTTCGCGCCTGGGCTCTTCATGCTGTTCTTCCCGTTTATGGCGGTAAAAAGCCTTAGCTATCACGCGGCGATGACAACGCTAAACAACATTCGTTTTGGCTTTCATTGCTCAATGCTGCGTGCATGGTGGGTTACGATGGGCATACCGGTTCTAGCATTGATACTGCTGGTGATTGTTTTTAGCGGCTGGGGAGCCATCATAGGACAACCGTCAAGTCTCAATGCAATAATGATTCGCCTTGCCTGCGGACTCATCCTAGGCCTGCTTGTCATCGCCATCATTAACGGCGTCGTTTATCGTAACTGGATTGAACTCTTTGCCAGAAACGCTAACTTTGGCATTCATAAATTTGATATAAGCCTAAGCCTTTCAAAATGCATTATTATATCACTGATTGCCATGGCTATTATCGTCCCATTCATTATCGTCATTGTTAAAATTATGATGACCTCATTCAATCTTATATTATCAGGCTCACTGGATAGTCTTGGCGGGCTTTTTGCCTTAGTATATCTCCTCTATATCGCAGGTATATTAATTTCTTCTGCTTATGCTTTCTCCGCATTACGTAACTATGCGTTTAATAATCTCATACTCGGTGACGACATCCGTTTTCACTCATCGCTTACCTTTTTCGGGATGGTTGTCAATTTACTGCTTTTGACGTTTGGTTCCCTGATAACGCTGGGCCTGGCCTATCCGTGGCTGAAAATACGTTTTATACGCTACCAGGTAAACCGTACAACCCTTTCCGGGCATCTTGATGCGCTGGAGTTAACCAACGATGAGCGTCCTCTGGATACCGGGATCTTCGCGCGGATCTCGCGCGGTGCGGCACCTACGCTACCGTTTTTCTAAAACCGCTATAGACCACATTCATCGAATTTATTTCATCTAAAAACCTGATGAATTTGATGCAAAAAGTGCATTATTCAGCGTGAATTCCTGGTAATACACTGCCTGAGCACCGCTTTATTGCACCTATTAGCCTGCCGCCAGGCAGGCTTTGCTCAGGATAGAACATCATGAAAAAATTGGCTTTTATTGTTACCAGTAGCCTGATGCTTGGCAGCATTGCCACGGCAATGGCTGCAACCAGCCTGCCAGGAAATACCAACGGCGCTCAGGTCATCCACGTAGAGAATACCCGTGGCCGTATCGATACTCTCAACGGTATTGTTTACAGCCAGATAAAAAGCACCGTTGCCGTCCGCCCACTGCATATGTCACTGCTGGTGCCGCGCAACACTGACCTGAAGCCTGCCATCGTCTATTTCCCCGGCGGCGGCTTTACCAGCGCAGCCTGGGATAAGTTTATCGAGATGCGCATGGCCCTAGCACAAGCCGGTTTTGTGGTGGCAGCCGCAGAGTATCGTACCGTGCCTGACACTTTCCCAGCCCCAGTCATCGATGGCAAAGCGGCCATTCGCTACCTGCGCGAGCACGCCAAAGAGTACGGTATCGACCCTCAGCGTATCGGCGTACTCGGTGATTCCGCCGGTGGCTATATGGCGCAGATGATGGCATTAACCAACGGCGATAAAGCTTTCGAGCAGGGCGATTTCCTCAACCAATCCTCCGACGTGCAGGCCGCCGCCACGCTGTACGGTATTTCTAACCTGCTCAATATCGGCGAAGGGTTCCCCGCCGCAATTCAGAAAGTTCATGAATCTCCAGCGGTAACTGAAGCCCTGCTGGTTCACGGCAGCGCCTTCCGCGACTGGCCGGGCGCGGCAATTGGCAGCGATAAGCAAAAAGCGCTGGCCGCCAGCCCAATGGGCCACGTAAACGGTAAAAAACCGCCGTTCCTGATTATGCATGGCAGCACCGATACGCTGGTATCGCCACAGCAAAGTGCGCAGCTGTATAAGGCGCTAAAAGAAGAAGGCAATAAAGCCGATTATGTACTGCTGGAAGGGGCCGAGCACGGCGATGATCACTGGTATCAGCAACCGGTCATCGACCGTGTTGTAAGCTGGTTTAAGGCCACGCTCGGCGAGCCGATTAAGCATAGTACGCAGGCTAAAGACAAGAACGCGAACCTTTAAACCGGCACGCCGCTGTGGAAGCGGAACTCTTCATCCGGAGCGGTGATAAGCGACGCTTCCACTTCACCGAAGAAACGCACCCGTTCGCTGATATCGCCATCAGCGATTTGCTGCGCCAACGTCAGGTAGTCTTGATAATGCCGCGCTTCTGAACGCAGCAGCGACAGGTAAAACGCCTGCAGGTCGTCATCCAGATACGGCGCCAGCGCGGCAAAGCGTTCGCAGGAACGGGCTTCGATGTACGCCCCACAAATCAGCTTATCAATCAGGGTAAGGGGTTCATGCGTGCGCACCGCTTTGAGCATCCCTTTAGCGTAGCGACTGGCGGTGATTTTCACGTATGGGATATTGCGCTTCAGCATCGCCTCACGCACCTGTGTGAAGTGGTGCAGCTCCTCTTTTATCAGCAGCACCATGCTGTCGATAAGCTGCCGTCCCCATGGGTCGTCGGTCTGCGGCATCGCGCTTTTACCCATCTGTTTATGCAGCGCGGTAAAGTCTGGCTCAACGCCGTCGCGAAAGGTAAAGGCTTCATAAGGTTTCAGCCAGTCGAGCAGCGCCTGCGCGCCCTCTTTATCCGCCACATATTTACGCACCAGCAGCATCGCGGTTTGCGCCGCTTTTAGCTCACAGACTAGATGGTCGGTCAGCAACAGAGGAAGATTGGCCGGATCGCGGGCTTTATCGAGCCACGCCTGAGGCGTTTTACAGTGCAGGAAGTTGAGAACCGGGGAGAGTATTTGCGGGTAATCCATACCGAAATCCTTGTCCTACGGCAGCGGGCGCTGCCGTAGGTAATGTGATGACTTAGTGACGTACGCCGTCGTCTTCTTCGTCAACGAAATCTTCGTCGTCGTCATCACCCTCTTCGCCGTTCGGGTCTTCGTAGTAGGTTCCCCAACCGTCGTATTCCACTTCAAATTTCTCAGCCAGGTTCATCAGTTGCTCAACCTGCGCGTCGATAAGCTCTGCGTTCAGCGCGCTTTCGCTCAGGATATCGCAGCAGATCACGGTGTCGCCTTCTTCCACTTCCAGCTCTTCCGGTTCCGTCACTTCGTAGCCCAGCTTGAACGCTTCTACCGCCGCTTTCTCCAGACTTTCGAAATCGTCTGCGGAAAGGTGATGTTCTATGGTGTACAGCGCATCAGGATCGCTGCCGTCTTCCAGCAGTTCTTCAATGATCAGACGGGTCTCTTCGCGCTGTTCTTCCAGATGTTCAGGGTTTGCCATGGCTCGTTCCTCATAATGTGGCTGATACTCTTATTGTCACATACCGTTGCCATTGCCTCCACCTTTCCGATAAAGATTTGTTATTGGGGTTGCAAATGAATATTCATCCATATAAAGTGAATTTTAATTCAATAAGTGGCTTGAGCCAGGTGAGGGAATTATGTCTACTCTGTATAAAAAGAACTTCTTAAAATTACTCGATTTTACCCCTGCAGAAATCACCACCCTGCTGCAGCTCGCAGCAAAACTAAAAGCGGATAAAAAAAGCGGCACGGAGTCGCCGAACCTGACCGGTAAAAACATCGCGCTCATCTTCGAAAAAGACTCAACCCGTACACGATGCTCTTTCGAAGTTGCCGCATACGATCAGGGCGCTCGCGTCACCTATCTTGGATCCAGCGGCAGCCAGATTGGCCACAAAGAATCGATTAAAGACACCGCTCGCGTGCTGGGCCGTATGTACGACGGCATCCAGTACCGTGGCTACGGCCAGGAAGTGGTGGAAACGCTGGCCGAGTACTCCGGCGTGCCGGTATGGAACGGCCTGACCGATGAGTTCCACCCAACCCAGCTGTTGGCGGATCTGCTGACCATGCAGGAACACCTGCCGGGCAAAGCGTTCAACGAAATGACGCTGGTTTATGCTGGCGATGCGCGTAACAACATGGGTAACTCAATGCTGGAAGCCGCGGCATTAACCGGTCTCGATCTGCGTCTGGTGGCACCACAGGAATGCTGGCCAGAAGCGAGCCTGGTCGCAGAGTGCAAAGCGCTGGCGCAGAAGAACGGCGGTAACGTTACCCTGACGGAAGATATTGCCGCAGGCGTTAAGGACGCGGACTTTATCTACACCGACGTGTGGGTATCGATGGGCGAAGCCAAAGAGAAGTGGGCAGAGCGTATTGCGCTGCTGCGCGGCTATCAGGTGAATAGCGCCATGATGAAGCTGACCGGCAATCCGCAGGTGAAATTCCTGCACTGCCTGCCTGCGTTCCATGATGACCAGACGACCGTAGGTAAGAAAATGGCCGCTGAGTACGGCATGCACGGCGGGATGGAAGTGACCGATGAGGTGTTTGAATCTCCGGCCAGCATCGTGTTCGATCAGGCGGAAAACCGGATGCACACCATCAAAGCGGTGATGGTCGCAACGCTAAGCAAATAAACTCAACCAGTAGCCCGGCCGAGCGCAGCGACGCCGGGAAAACCCCGGAGTCGGTACTATCGCACCTCGTCCGGGCTACGGTTCATCATTCGACCAGAAGTTTCACAACCGCTTTACGCACTTTCGCAGGCTGCCCCACCGCGCACAGCGGCTTGTGGACTTCACCTGGGTAGAAGACCACGAAGTCACCTTCGCTCATCACCACCATCTTTTCCTGCACGCCTTCCGGCAGAAACGCGATATCTTTGTCCGCCAGCCAATCGGTGTCTGGCTCACCCGCAGGCTGGGTGCTGAACGCCATTCCTTCCTGGCCTTTCAGTACCACCTGGATATCCAGATAACGTGCATGATACTCGGCACGACGATCGGCAAACGGTTCGGTCATGTTCTCAGAGATCATATAGAACAGGCGGTTGCCGTCGATGTCATATTTCCCTTCCGGGGTAGCATCGGTAACGTTCGCCATAAGGTGGATAATAGCCTGACGCAGCTCTTCCGGCAGCCAGGACTGAAGGTGATGGATGTTGCCAATAATCATGATGACTCCACAAATAAAACAATGTTTCAATTTTCAGTTGTTATACGTAAATTCGCGATACCATACCAGTACTTTTTATCATGACTCTGCCATCCTGCTGGTTTAGCGCACACTTTTTCTGCCCTGCATAAAAATTGAATTTTTACGCATTAAAAATGAATTTTTATTACATGAGAATCGTTTTCGTTGATTAAAATGTGAATCAGGCGCTTGATTGCCAGATAAAGCTGCGTATAATGCCACCCGTTTTGCCGGGAGGAATTATGGTTCAGTGTGTACGACATCGCGTCTTACCGCGTCTGAAAACAGACGCTGGCCTGCCGTTTTTCCTTTCCGTAGCATCCGTATTCGTAAAGCCCCTTATTTAAGGGGCTTTTTTTTTGCGCCGTCGTCAGGAGATAACCATGGCTAATCCGCTGTATCAAAAACACATCATTTCCATAAACGATCTCAGCCGCGAAGACCTTGAACTGGTTTTGGCGACCGCCGCCAGCCTGAAAGCGAACCCACAGCCGGAGCTGCTGAAGCACAAAGTTATCGCCAGCTGTTTCTTCGAGGCCTCGACGCGCACCCGTCTCTCTTTTGAAACCTCCATGCACCGTCTGGGGGCCAGCGTGGTCGGTTTCTCCGACAGTGCCAACACCTCGCTCGGTAAGAAAGGCGAAACCCTGGCCGACACCATCTCTGTTATCAGCACCTACGTCGACGCCATCGTCATGCGCCACCCGCAGGAAGGCGCGGCGCGTCTGGCCACCGAGTTCTCCGGCAACATTCCGGTACTGAATGCCGGCGATGGCGCGAACCAGCACCCAACCCAGACGCTGCTGGATCTGTTCACCATTCAGGAAACCCAGGGCCGCCTGGAGAACCTGAACATCGCCATGGTCGGCGACCTGAAGTACGGCCGCACCGTCCACTCGCTGACCCAGGCGCTGGCGAAGTTTAACGGCAACCGCTTCTACTTTATCGCTCCGGACGCGCTGGCGATGCCGCAGTACATCCTCGATATGCTGGACGAGAAAGATATCGTCTGGAGCCTGCATAGCTCCATCGACGAGGTGATGGCGGAAGTCGATATTCTCTACATGACCCGCGTACAGAAAGAGCGCCTCGACCCGTCCGAATACGCCAACGTCAAGGCACAGTTCATCCTGCGCGCGGCGGATCTGGTCGGCGCACGCGATAACATGAAGGTGCTGCACCCGCTGCCGCGCATTGATGAGATCACCACCGATGTCGATAAAACGCCGCACGCCTGGTACTTCCAGCAGGCCGGCAACGGCATCTTCGCCCGCCAGGCGTTACTGGCACTGGTACTGAATAGCGAACTGGCTCTGTAAGGGGGAAACGACGATGACACACGATAACAAATTACAAGTAGAAGCCATCAAACGCGGCACCGTAATTGACCATATCCCGGCCCAGGTTGGCTTTAAGCTGCTGACCTTGTTCAAGCTGACCGAAACCGACCAGCGCATCACCATCGGCCTGAACCTGCCGTCCGGCGAGATGGGGCGTAAAGACCTGATTAAAATCGAAAACACCTTCCTGACCGATGAGCAGGTCAACCAACTGTCGCTGTACGCGCCAGAGGCGACCGTTAACCGCATCGACAACTATGAAGTGGTGGGCAAATCTCGCCCGAGCCTGCCGGAGCGCATCGAGAGCGTGCTGGTGTGCCCGAACAGCAACTGTATTAGCCATGCCGAACCGGTTTCCTCTAGCTTTGCAGTGAAAAAACGTGCCGATGACGTTGCGCTCAAATGCAAATACTGTGAAAAAGAGTTTTCTCATTATGTGGTGCTGGCCAACTAATTGCGGTTGGTATTGAAATGTTGCCTCTCTATAATGGCTAACACCTTAATACTGCAGTTCATCTGGAGATATCATGAGCAAAACTATTGCGACGGAAAATGCACCAGCAGCTATCGGCCCATACGTTCAGGGCGTTGACCTGGGCAGCATGATCATCACTTCCGGTCAGATCCCGGTAGACCCAAAAACCGGCAGCGTACCGGAAGACGTATCTGCTCAGGCGCGTCAGTCGCTGGAAAACGTGAAAGCTATCGTTGAGGCCGCTGGCCTGAAAGTGGGCGATATCGTGAAAACTACCGTATTCGTTAAAGACCTTAACGATTTCGCGACCGTTAACGCCACTTACGAAGCCTTCTTCACCGAGCACAACGCCACCTTCCCAGCGCGTTCCTGCGTAGAAGTGGCCCGTCTGCCGAAAGACGTGAAGATTGAGATCGAAGCGATTGCCGTGCGTCGCTAATTTGCTGTCATCACAGCAATAGCCCGACGATCGTTGAAAGGACATACAATCGGACTTTCAACGATCGATTTATTGTTGCCCTCCCATCTTTTTCCCCTCACCTCTCTACAAAAAGTGATTCATCGATAAACATATATCTTAATGATGTTTAGATATAAAACCAAAGACACCAGAATATATTTATATAATCCTATAAATAGGCTACGAACTTACTTTTCTACAAAATTAACCCTAAACTTCCTTGTTCTTATTATTAGTACTAACAAGGATTAGTTATGAATTTCAAAAAAACATTCTTCCCCGTTATTATTCTTTCTGCATTTACCCTGGCGGGCTGTCAGTCCAACGCCGATGAGCATGCGGCTGATGTTTATCAAACCAACCAGCTGAATTCCAAACAAGAGACAAAGACCGTCAATATTATCTCCGTTCTGCCAGCCAAAGTGGCCGTTGATAACACAGCGAATAAACGCGCCGCACAGGGTGCTGGTGCCGTGTTAGGGGCCATCGCGGGCGGGGTCGTTGGTCATAACGTGGGGTCACGTAGTAATCTCAACACGACTGCGGGCGCAGTCGCAGGCGGCGCGGCCGGCGCGGCGGCAGGCTCTATGGTGAGCGATAAAACGTTAGTCGAAGGCGTATCCTTAACGTACAAAGAAGGCACCAAAGTTTACACCTCCACCCAGGTTGGCAAAGCCTGTCAGTTTACGAACGGCCTTGCGGTGGTTATCTCCACCAACTACAACGAGACCCGAATTCAGCCAAACGCAACCTGCCCTGATAAACGCTAAACGTCAGGAGGCGTTATGAAGAAAACGTGGCTATATGCCCTGCTGATGATGCTCAGTAGCTCAGCGCTCGCCTCTTCACTCCAGGATCAACTTTCTGCTGTTGCACAAGCCGAGCAGCAGGGTCAAGCCGAAGAAAAAAAGCAGCATGATGACTGGGTTGCTGAGCGTGAGAAAGCCGCCCAGAAAGAGAAACAGCGGCGCGCTAACGCAACGGCGGCGGCCAATAAAAAAGCGGCCGCTGCCGCCGCTGAACGCCAGGCCCGGCAGGATAAAAAAGATGCTGAGGCGGCTAAAGATAAATCTCGCGATCAAGGCTATGAAGATGAATTGCGAAGTTTAGAGATCCAGAAACAAAAATTAGCGCTGGCAAAAGAAGAGGCTCGGGTAAAAAGAGAGAACGAATATATCGATCAGGAACTCAAGCATAAGGCGGCACAAACAGACGTGGTGCAATCAGAAGCCGATGCAAACAGAAATATTTCTGAGGGTGGACGTGACCTGATGAAAAGCAAAGGCAAAGCGGAAGAGAATAAATCAGACAGCTGGTTTAATTAATGACTTCGCAGCAATAAGAAAATAAAGTCCTGCCCAAAAGGTCAGGACTTTATTTTAGTTACCCTATCGTCAATTACTGCCAGCCATAACGACGGGTGAAGAACCCTTTCACCATCTGCGTGAACGTCATATAACCCACCAGAATCGCTACCAGCCATGGGAAGTAGCTCAGCGGCAATGCTTCCAGCTGCAGATAGCTTGCCAGCGGTGAGAACGGCAGTGCGATACCAATCGCCATCACCAGCAGCGTCATGGCGAACAGCGGCCACGCGGCACGGCTCTGCACGAACGGAATGCGGCGAGTACGAATCATATGCACAATCAGCGTCTGCGACAGCAGCCCTTCAATGAACCAGCCGGACTGGAACAGAGTCTGCATTTCTGGCGTGTTGGCTTTAAACACCCACCACATCAGGCAGAAGGTCAGAATGTCAAAGATGGAGCTGATTGGCCCGAAGAACACCATAAAGCGGCCCAGATCGGCCGGGTTCCAGCGCTGCGGTTTACGAATCTGTTCGTCATCGACGTTATCGAACGGCAGCGCCACCTGGGATACATCGTACAGCAGGTTCTGAATCAGTAAGTGTAACGGCAGCATTGGCAGGAACGGCAGGAAGGCGCTAGCCACCAGCACGCTGAAGACGTTACCGAAGTTGGAACTGGCGGTCATCTTGATATACTTCAGCATGTTCGAGAAGGTACGGCGACCTTCGATCACCCCCTCTTCCAGCACCATCAGGCTCTTTTCCAGCAGGATGATATCTGCCGCTTCACGGGCGATATCCACCGCGCCGTCCACGGAAATACCGATATCCGCCGCACGCAGCGCTGGCGCATCGTTGATGCCGTCGCCCATAAAGCCCACCACATGCCCTTCGCGTTTCAGCAGCGTCACGATGCGCTCTTTATGCATCGGCGTCAGGCGAGCAAACAGCGTGGTACGCTGGGCAAGCTTCGCCAGCTCGTCATCGCTCAGGTGCTCAATCTCGCTGCCGACAATCACGTCACCCGCATCCAGCCCCACTTCGTGGCACACTTTCGCCGCCACCAGCTCGCTGTCGCCGGTGAGGATTTTCACGGTGATGCCGCTCGCTTTCAGCGCTTTCAGCGCCGGTGCGGTGGTCTCTTTCGGTGGATCGAGGAAGGCGATATAGCCTTCGAGGATCAGATCGGACTCATCAATGCGCTGATAGTCGCCTTCACGCGCTGGCAGGAACTTGCTCGCCACCGCCACCACGCGCAGCCCTTGACGGTTCAGGGTATCGGTCACGCGTTTGATGCGGCGCAGCATGGTCTCGTCCAGCGGCACGATTTCACCGTTATGGTAGACCTGCGTACAGACGTTGAGGATCTCCTGCAGCGCCCCTTTGCAAATCAGCTTATGCACATCCGGCTTTTCGCTGACCACCACCGACATGCGGCGACGTTCGAAATCAAACGGGATCTCATCCACTTTCTGCCAGGCGGTCGACAGCTCGCGGGCCGCCACTTCATCCACCCCTTCCAGCACCGCGGTATCCAGCAGGTTTTTCAACCCGGTCTGGTAGTGGCTGTTAAGCCACGCGGTTTGCAGCACGCGCTCGCTCACCTTGCCGGAGATATCGGTATGGTTCTCCAGCACGATTTTATCCTGGGTCAGCGTACCGGTTTTGTCGGTGCAGAGGATGTCCATCGCGCCAAAGTTCTGAATCGCGTCGAGGTGTTTAACGATAACTTTCTGTTTTGACAGCTTCACCGCCCCGCGCGCCAGCGTCGAAGTGACGATCATCGGCAGCATTTCTGGGGTCAGGCCCACCGCGACGGAAAGCGCAAACAGCGCCGCTTCCCACCAGTCGCCTTTGGTATAGCCGTTGATTACCAACACAATCGGCGCCATCACCAGCATAAAGCGGATCAGCAGCATGCTGACGCGGCTGATGCCTTTCTGGAACGCATTCGGCTCGCTTTCCTGCTCGCTCACGCGACCGGCCAGTTGCCCAAACCAGGTGTTGGCCCCGGTAGCAATCACCATTGCCTGCGCGGTGCCGCTCACCACGTTGGTGCCCATAAAGCACAGGGTGTCGCACTCGAGCGGGTTGGTCTGATCCGGCTCGCGGGTATGCGCCACTTTCTCAACCGGCAAGGATTCGCCGGTCAGCGATGCCTGCGCCACGAACAGATCGCGCGCCTGAATCACGCGCAGGTCGGCCGGGATCATATCCCCCGCCGCCAGTTTGATGATATCGCCCGGCACCAGCTGGTCGATAGGCAGTTCCACCCAGCTGCTCTCGCCCTTGTCATTGATAACACGCAGCACCGTCGCGGTGTTGCTCACCATCGCTTTCAGGGTGTCTGCCGCTTTGGTCGAGCGGGCTTCCTGGACAAAATTCAGCAGCGTGGAAATGCCCACCATCAACACGATGACCACTGCCGCGAACAGATCTTCCGTCGCGTAAGAGACGGCGGCCAGCACGGTCAGCAGGATGTTGAACGGGTTACGGTAGCAGAGCCACAGATGCACCCACCACGGCTGCGGCTGCTGCGCTGGCAGCTTGTTTTCGCCGTGCGCGACACGCGCCTGCTCGACTTCCGCGGCGTTCAGCCCTTCCGGATGGGTGTTAAAGGTTTCCCACAGCGCCTGTTCACTGAGGTGCGCCATTTTCAGGCACTGTTCGCTGAGCGATGGCGGAATAGGCGTATGAGCAACGCTCTGCTGAGAAGGCATCGGATCGCGCTGTACCAGACGGCGCGGCAAATGGCGGCCAAGCTGCGCGAACAGCTGCCGGGTTAAATTTTTCAGCATACAAAAGTCCTCCGCAGTCGCCGGGGGCAACCGCAGACAGGCCTGTGGGCACAGTGAATCTGTACCGTAAAGGCACTTCATTTTTATTGCAGGGACATTAAGACGTGTCACTGCCTCACATCATCGGCAAGGCAGCGAAAAGCTGGCTTACCGGAAAGTTACTCTCCAGTTGGAGAGACGGGTGGGATCGGGATCCATACAGCCTCCGGTAAGATTGATAATAGAAAACGCCGCGGATTATACGCAGAAATTCATAAGGTTTGTGACAATTAGAGCGATATAATAACGTCAGGCAATTCAACGGTACGTCAACCATCAGGTAGACGGCATAAAATATTCACGCGGGGCAACTATTATGGAAAATCGGCTGACTATTAAAGATATCGCTCGCCTGAGCGGTGTCGGGAAATCAACCGTCTCCCGCGTGCTGAATAATGAAAGCGGCGTCAGCGACCGCACCCGTGAACGCGTCGAAGCGGTGATGGTGCAGCACGGCTTCTCCCCTTCCCGCTCCGCGCGCGCCATGCGTGGACAGAGCGATAAGGTGGTGGCGATTATCGTCACCCGTCTGGACTCGCTGTCGGAAAATCTGGCGGTACAGACCATGCTGCCCGCCTTCTACGAGCAGGGCTATGACCCCATCATGATGGAAAGTCAGTTCTCACCGGAGAAAGTGGTCGAGCATCTGGCGATGCTTAAACGCCGCAATATCGACGGCGTGATCCTGTTTGGCTTTACCGGTGTAACCGAAGCGGTTCTGGGCGACTGGCACTCGACGTTGGTGTTGATGGCTCGTGATGCCAACGGTTTTGCCTCCGTCTGCTATGACGACACCGGGGCGATAACGCAACTGATGCAGCGCCTGTTCGAACTGGGCCATCGCCATATTAGTTTCCTCGGCGTTCCTCCTGCCGACGTCACCACCGGGCAGCGCCGCCACGATGCCTACCAAGCATTCTGCAAGCGCCACAAGCTCACACCAGTTGCCGCCCTACCGGGCCTGGCGATGAAGCAGGGTTACGACTTCGCAAGCCAGGTTATCACCCCGGAGACCACCGCGCTTATCTGTGCGACAGACACCCTCGCCCTCGGCGTGAGCAAGTATCTTCAGGAGCAGCGCATCGACAACGTGCAGTTAGCGAGCGTCGGTAACACGCCGCTGACCAAGTTCCTGCACCCGGAAATTATCACCGTCGATCCCGGCTACGCCGAGGCCGGACACCGCGCCGCAGAGCAGCTTATCGCCCAGATCAGTGGTAAGAGCGAACCGCATCAGATCGTGATCCCCGCCATTCTGTCCTAAGCTTAACAACAGCTTTAATGTGATCGCCGCAACGTTTCGGGAACGTTCCCATTTTCCCGAAACCGCAAACCCGTTAGGCTAATATTCAGCGTATTAATAACGGTTCGATCCTGTGTCCGTCAGATGGCTCGCGACAAAAAGCCTCTGAAGTGGCGGTATCGGGGAGATCTCACCTCTGTTTTAAGGCCCTATCATGAGCAAAAAAATAGACCAAAAGAACATCGATAAACTTATCGAGCTGGTTGGCGGGCGCGAGAACATCGCCACCGTCAGCCACTGCATCACGCGCCTGCGCTTTGTGCTTAACGATCCGGCTAAGGCCTCCCCGAAAGCTATCGAAGAGTTGCCGATGGTCAAAGGCTGTTTCACCAACGCCGGGCAGTTCCAGGTGGTTATCGGCACGGAAGTGGGCGACTACTACCAGGCGCTGCTTGCCACCACCGGCCAGACCGGTGCAGATAAAGAGCAGGCCAAAACGGCAGCTCGCCAGAATATGAAATGGCACGAGCAGATGATTTCTCACTTCGCTGAGATCTTCTTCCCGCTGCTGCCAGCGCTTATCAGTGGGGGTTTGATCTTAGGCTTCCGTAATGTGATCGGCGACCTGCCGATGAGCAACGGCCAGACGCTGGCGCAGATGCACCCGTCGCTGCAAACCATCTATGATTTCCTGTGGTTGATTGGTGAGGCGATCTTCTTCTATCTGCCGGTTGGTATCTGCTGGTCTGCGGTGAAGAAAATGGGCGGCACGCCGATCCTCGGCATCGTGCTCGGCGTCACGCTGGTTTCCCCGCAGCTGATGAACGCCTACCTGTTAGGTCAGCAGGTGCCTGAAGTGTGGAACTTCGGCCTGTTTACCATCGCCAAAGTCGGCTACCAGGCGCAGGTTATCCCAGCGCTGCTGGCGGGTCTGACCCTTGGCTTCATTGAGACGCGCCTTAAGCGCATCGTGCCGGACTACCTCTACCTGGTCATCGTGCCGGTATGCTCGCTGATTCTGGCGGTATTCCTCGCTCACGCGATTATCGGGCCATTCGGTCGCCTGATTGGCGACGGTGTGGCCTTCGCCGTGCGTCACCTGCTGACCGGCAGCTTCGCACCGATTGGCGCCGCGCTGTTCGGCTTCCTGTATGCGCCGCTGGTGATTACCGGTGTGCACCAGACCACGCTGGCTATTGATATGCAGATGATTCAGAGCATGGGCGGCACCCCGGTGTGGCCGATGATTGCCCTGTCGAACATCGCGCAGGCCTCTGCCGTCGTCGGCATCATCATTTGCAGCCGTAAGGCCAAAGAGCGTGAAATCTCCGTTCCGGCGGCTATCTCCGCCTACCTCGGCGTGACCGAACCAGCCATGTACGGGATCAACCTGAAGTACCGCTTCCCAATGCTCTGCGCGATGATCGGTTCCGGCATCGCGGGCCTGCTGTGCGGCCTGTATGGCGTGCTGGCGAACGGTATCGGCGTCGGCGGCCTGCCGGGCATCCTGTCGATTAAGCCAACCTTCTGGGGCGTCTACAGCATCGCGATGATTATCACCATCGTGGTACCGATTCTCCTGACGGTGATGGTCTACAAACGCAAAGAGCGTCAGGGCACGCTGCCCGTCATGTAACACACCTTCTTCGGGGCGCACTTGCGCCCCTGATTCTTATTAGAGGACAACCGAATGAATACACTACCTCACTGGTGGCAAAACGGCGTGATTTACCAGATCTACCCGAAAAGCTTCCAGGACACGACCGGCAGCGGAACGGGAGATCTGCGCGGCGTCACCTCACGTCTCGACTATCTGCAAAAGCTCGGCGTTGATGCCATCTGGATAACGCCGTTCTACGTTTCACCGCAGGTTGATAACGGCTACGACATTGCCAATTACACCGAGATCGACCCCTCTTACGGCACGATCGACGATTTTGACAAGCTGGTTGCCGAGGCGCATCAGCGCGGCATTCGCATTGTGCTCGACATGGTGTTGAACCACACCTCCACTCACCACGCGTGGTTTAAAGCGTCGCTGAACAAAGAGAGCCCCTATCGCCAGTTCTATATCTGGCGCGACGGCACGCCGGACACCCCGCCGAATAACTGGCGCTCGAAGTTTGGCGGCAACGCCTGGCAGTGGGACGCGGCCAGCGGCCAGTACTATCTGCATCTGTACGCTACCGAACAGGCGGATCTCAACTGGGAAAACGAGACGGTACGCGCCGAGCTGAAAAAGGTTTGTGAGTTCTGGGCCGATCGCGGCGTTGATGGTCTGCGCCTCGACGTTATCAACGTCATTTCCAAAGACCAGAGCTTCCCGGATGACCATCAGGGCGACGGCCGCCGTTTCTATACCGATGGCCCGCGCGCCCACGAGTTCCTGCAGGAGTTCAGCCGCGATGTCTTTACGCCGCACGGCCTGATGACCGTCGGCGAGATGTCCTCGACCACGCTTGAAAACTGCCAGCAGTACGCCTCTCTCGACGGCAAAGAGCTGTCGATGACCTTTAACTTCCACCACCTGAAGGTGGACTACCCTGGCGGCGAGAAGTGGACGCTGGCGCGCCCGGACTTCGTGGCGCTGAAATCACTGTTTAACCATTGGCAGCAGGGAATGCACAACCGGGCGTGGAACGCGCTGTTCTGGTGTAACCACGACCAGCCACGCATTGTTTCGCGCTTTGGCGACGAAGGTGAACACCGCGTCACCGCAGCGAAGATGCTGGCAATGGTGCTGCATGGGATGCAGGGCACGCCGTACATCTATCAGGGCGAAGAGATTGGCATGACCAACCCGCACTTCACGTCGATAGAGCAGTACCGCGACGTGGAGAGCCACAACATGTATAACGAGCTGCTGGCGCAGGGGCGAGATGCCGACGAGCTACTGGCGATTCTTGCCAGCAAATCCCGCGACAACAGCCGCACGCCAATGCAGTGGGATGCCAGCCCTAACGCTGGGTTTACCGAAGGCAAACCGTGGATTGGCGTCAGCCATAACTATGCTGAGATCAACGCCGAACGCGCGCTGGCAGAGCCGGATTCGGTGTTTTACGCCTACCAACAGCTGATTGCGCTGCGTAAATCCGAACCGGTGCTGACGTGGGGCGACTACCAGGATCTGCTGCCTGAGCACCCGTCGCTGTGGTGCTACCGACGTCAGTGGCAGGGACAAACGCTGTTGGTCGCCGCCAACCTCAGCGGCGAGCCGCAGGCCTGGGAGCCACCGGCTGGCTCCACCGATGGCGAGGTGCTGATGAGCAACTACGACACCCCTGCTGGCATGACGCTGCGTCCGTTTGAAGCTATCTGGTGGCTTCAACGTTAACCCCCGCCCCGGTAGCGCCCTGCTGCCGGGCTTCTTCGCATCACGCTGTTTTTCGGTCCTTTTTTGGACGCTTATTGAGCAGCAAAATTTACATTACCCTCAACGCTTGCCATCTGTACTCTTGCATTTTTACTTTGTTCTGAATCAATAAAAGCGCAAACATCTTTGATGCAAATCACTACATATAGAACTTAAAATGCGTCCCGGCCCAACATATGGTATTTATCGACTATCATTGCAACAATGATAATCACCAAAAAGATAGTCGGTATGTGGATAACCTGGGCCGCACACGAGGGAAAGTATTGGTTAATGGAGTGATTACGCCAATCGTCGTTTTCCCGCCTCTGTGGATAACCTGTTCTTATAACGTACTTATAAAATTGGAGTGATCATGACACCGCATGTGATGAAACGAGATGGCTGTAAAGTGCCGTTCAAATCAGAGCGCATCAAAGAAGCAATTCTGCGTGCAGCTAAAGCAGCGGGAGTCGATGACGCAGACTATTGCGCCACCGTCGCAGCAATCGTTAGCCAACAAATGCAGGGTCAGGCGCAGGTTGATATCAACGTGATTCAGACCGCCGTTGAGAACCAGCTGATGTCCGGGCCGTACAAGCAGCTCGCGCGTGCCTATATTGAATATCGCCACGACCGCGACAGCCAGCGCGAAAAACGCGGTCGTCTGAACCAGGAAATTCGCGGCCTGGTTGAGCAGACCAACTCGGCGCTGCTGAACGAGAACGCCAACAAAGACAGTAAAGTGATCCCAACCCAGCGCGACCTGCTGGCCGGTATCGTCGCTAAGCACTACGCTCGCCAGCACCTGCTGCCGCACGACGTGGTGATGGCGCACGAGCGCGGTGTTATCCACTACCACGACCTCGACTACTCGCCGTTCTTCCCGATGTTCAACTGTATGCTGATTGACCTGAAAGGCATGCTGACTCAGGGCTTTAAGATGGGCAACGCGGAGATCGAGCCGCCAAAATCCATCTCTACCGCGACTGCAGTGACCGCGCAGATCATCGCACAGGTGGCTAGCCACATTTACGGCGGCACCACCATCAACCGTATCGATGAAGTGCTGGCACCGTTTGTCACTGCCAGCTTCAACAAACATCGCCAAACCGCTGAAGAGTGGCAGATCCCGAACGCGGAAGAGTATGCCCGTTCTCGTACCGAGAAAGAGTGCTACGACGCCTTCCAGTCGCTGGAGTATGAAGTGAACACGCTGCATACCGCCAACGGCCAGACTCCGTTCGTCACCTTTGGCTTCGGGCTCGGCACCAGCTGGGAATCCCGCCTGATTCAGCAGTCCATTCTGCGCAATCGTATCGCGGGCCTCGGCAAAAACCGCAAAACCGCAGTGTTCCCGAAACTGGTCTTCGCCATTCGCGATGGTCTGAACCACAAGCCGGGCGATGCCAACTACGACATCAAACAGCTGGCGCTGGAGTGCGCGAGCAAGCGCATGTACCCGGACATCCTCAACTACGATCAGGTAGTGAAAGTCACCGGTTCGTTTAAAACCCCAATGGGCTGCCGCAGCTTCCTCGGCGTGTGGGAAAACGAGGACGGCGAACAGGTTCACGATGGCCGTAACAACCTCGGCGTAATCAGCCTCAACCTGCCGCGCATCGCGCTGGAAGCGAAAGGCGACGAAGCCGCGTTCTGGTCACTGCTGGACGAACGTCTGGTGCTGGCGCGTAAAGCGCTGATGACCCGTATCGCCCGTCTGGAAGGTGTGAAAGCCCGCGTGGCGCCAATCCTGTATATGGAAGGGGCCTGCGGCGTGCGTCTGAAAGCGGACGACGACGTTTCCGAAATCTTCAAAAACGGTCGTGCGTCTATTTCTCTGGGCTACATCGGTATCCACGAGACCATCAACGCGCTGTTCGGCAACCAGCATATGTACGACAGCGAAATGCTGCGTGAGAAAGGCGTGGCGATTGTTCAGCGTCTGCGCGACGCCGTTGACCAGTGGAAAGACGAAACCGGCTACGGCTTCAGCCTGTACAGCACGCCAAGTGAAAACCTGTGCGACCGCTTCTGCCGTCTGGACACCGCCGAGTTCGGCCTCGTTGAGGGCGTGACCGATAAAGGCTACTACACCAACAGCTTCCACCTCGACGTGGAGAAGAAGGTGAACCCGTACGACAAGATTGATTTTGAAGCGGCCTACCCGCCAATCGCCAACGGCGGCTTCATTTGCTACGGCGAGTACCCGAACATTCAGCACAACCTGAAGGCGCTGGAAGACGTGTGGGATTACAGCTATCAGCACGTGCCGTATTACGGCACCAACACGCCAATCGACGAGTGCTACGAGTGCGGTTTTACCGGTGAGTTCGAGTGCACCAGCAAAGGCTTCACCTGCCCGAAATGCGGTAACCACGACGCCGCGCGCGTCTCCGTGACTCGCCGCGTGTGCGGCTACCTCGGCAGCCCGGACGCCCGTCCGTTCAACGCCGGTAAGCAGGAAGAAGTGAAACGCCGCGTTAAGCACCTGGGTAACGGGCAGCTCGGTTAAGTTCGAGCGGTTTGTCCCCTCACCCTAACCCTCTCCCCTCAGGGGAGAGGGAACCGTTTTACCGCACGCTGCACGACCGTATACCGGCCGAAAATCTGGAACGCGAACATGAATTACCATCAATACTATCCCGTCGACATCGTTAACGGGCCGGGTACACGCTGCACGCTGTTTGTTTCCGGCTGCGTTCACGAATGCCCCGGCTGCTACAACAAGAGCACCTGGCGCGTGAACTCCGGCCAGCCGTTTACCGCCGAGATGGCCGACCGCATCATCGCCGACCTGAACGACACCCGCGTCAAACGCCAGGGAATTTCCCTCTCCGGCGGCGACCCGCTGCACCCGCAAAACGTACCGGAAATTCTCAAACTGGTTCAGCGCATTCACGCCGAATGCCCCGGCAAAGATATCTGGGTCTGGACCGGCTACAAGATTGACGAACTGAACGCTGCGCAGAGGGAAGTCGTGAATCTGATCAACGTGCTGGTCGACGGCAAATTTGTGCAGGACTTAAAAGACCCGGCGCTTATCTGGCGCGGCAGCAGTAATCAGGTGGTGCACCACCTGCGTTAATCCCCTACGTCAGCCGCTCAAAACCGGCTGACGCACTCCATCGCCACCGCCTTAAACTCATCAAAGCTGCGGGTCGCCGACAGGCGCGCCATGGCGCGTTCGCGCAGGAAAGTGACGAAAATATCGTAGATAGCCATCGCCTCTTCATACTCGCTTTTGCTGATCGCCAGCAGGAAGATGATGTGGGCGGTTTCGTCGCCCCAGGCGATGCCATGCGGGGCAATGACGGTGTAGACCACGGTTTTTTGCGCCAGCAGCCCCAGGGCGTGCGGCAGCGCGATGCCATCGCCGAGCATGGTGCTGACAATCGCTTCACGCTCCACCACCGAAGCGTGGAATGCCTCGTCGACAAACCCTTCCTGCTCAAGCTGCTGGCAGAGTTCGGCAAACAGCGTCTGCTGGTCCATCGGGCCATCGATAACCCGAAAATGAGCGGCGTCGAAGAACTTGTTCAGCATCCACGGGCGTGTGCGGTCGACCAGCACCAGCTTACCAATCTGGTCCAACTGGTAATCGGTGGGGAACGGTGAAATGGTGACGACCGGCTTCTCTTTTTCGCTGATACGCACCGTGGAAATGACAAAATCTTCGCTCACGCTTTCCAGCTGTTCGTACTCGCGCTGGGACAGCGTAGCGGCAATCTCCACCTGCGGATATTTACGCTGCAAAATGGCTTCAATCACCCGCACCATGGCGTTACCGGCATCGCACACCAGCAGCACCTTCGGCTGGCGCTGGTAGCCGATATTGTAGTGGCGCTCTAACCCCACGCCGATGTGCAGCACCAGAAAACCGATTTCGTTTTCGCTGATGGTGTACGGCGTATATTTCCCCCAGCTCGAAACCGCGGCCAGCGTCATATCCCACGCCATCGGGTAGTGCTGCTTGATGTTATCGAGCAGCGGGTTGGGGATCATAATCTGGTAGCGCACGCGGGTGATCATGGTCTTAATGTGGGTCAGCAGGTCCGCGTGGAGCTGCGCGTCCTCCAGCAGGTTGTAGTTATACTGCTGATTGATATAGCGCAGGATGTAGTTCACCAGCGCTTCATCGTCGTCGGCGCTGATGGTTTCCGGGTCGACGTCCTGTACCTGGCGGGCGGCAAGATGCACGCACAGCCAGGCTTCTTCGGCCTGAGAGAACGGTTTCCCGGTGAGCTTTTGCAGCGCGCTGGCCACGTCATGGGCGACATCGCGCACGTTTTGCGCGACCTCTTCGGCGCTGAAATCGGGCAGCGGGTAACCGTCGCTGACACGGCGCGCAACGACCGCACCGTACAGACAAATAAAGCGCTCCCCTACGTCGGTGAGACGGACATGATGGCGCACCAGCGTCTCCTCCAACACGGCTTCCAGCATGGCTGGCACGCTATCATCAAACGCCTCCTGGCGGATCATCGGGTTCAGCGGCCCCTGCTGGCTTAGCTCCCACAGCAGGTCGGTCAGACAGGCGCGAATCGACACCTCGCTGCCAAACAGCTTCATACCGTGGCGCGGGCGGGTCTCCAGCGTCAGCTGATAGCGCTGAAAGCGCTCGCGTACCTCTACCATATCGCCCTGCAGCGTCGCACGGCTGACAAACCACTCGTCGGCGAGATCCTCAAGCTTGATGGAGAACGCCGACGTCAGAAAACGCACCAGCAGGAAGTGAATGCGATCCTGGGCGGTGCGGGGAATATGCTGCGGCTTAGGTGCGGTCTCTTCCAGCGTCTGATAGCGAGAAGGATCGTCAATCTTTAACTGATAACCGCTGCCGCGAGTTAACACAAACTGCGCGCCGTAATTCATCAACAGCTCATTTAACGCGGTGATATCGGCGCGTACGGTGCGGGTCGAAACCGACAAGCGCTGCGCCAGTTCGTCCTGCGGCAGCGTTTCGTTTTGCAGCAGAGTAAAGAGTTGCGCTAAACGTTGATTGGGAAATCTCATGTCGGTTCCTTCCTGTTACGGCTTAAGGGGTGGCAGAAATCACCATCTGGGATGGGCTGCCAACCGGGGTGTAGTCCGGGGAGAACGTCAGTTTTCCGTCCTTCGGCGCTACGCTAAAGCGGGTGATATTGTCGCTACGCTGATTCATCACATAGAGCCAGTGCCCTTGCTTATCCAGCGTTAACGTTCGCGGATAGTCGCCACGCGTCCAGATGTCATCCTGATGTTTCAGGGTGCCATCGGCCATCACGGTAAAGTGGGCGATACTGTTGTGTAAGCGGTTAGCGACGTACAGCTGTTTGCCGTCCTGGCTTAATACCAGACCGGCGGCAAAGCTGGTGCCTTTATACTCTTTCGGTAAGGCAGAGACCGTTTTCCCTTCGCGCAGCAGTCCGCTCTGTTTATCGAGGTGATAAAACGTCAGCGTGGAAGCTTCTTCGTTAATCAACCATAGTCCATTCCCGGCAGGCGTGAAGACAAAATGTCGCGGCCCCGCCCCGGCGGACGATGCGGCGATAAACGGCGGGTCGTTCGGCGTCAGCTTGCCGCTGGCGCTGTCCATACGGTACTGATAGATCCTGTCCAGCCCCAGATCGGTCGAAAAGACAAACTTCCCGCTGGGATCGGCCGAGATCATATGGGCATGCGGGCCGTTATGATCGCTGACGGCAAAGCTGCCTTCAACCGCCGCAGCCGGCCGTGCTGCGCCCGCAGGGCCTTGATCCTGATGCGCATCCACCGCCTCACCCAGGCTGCCGTCTTCTTTCACCGGCAGGACGGCAATCGAGCCGCTCACGTAGTTCGCCACCAGCAGGTGGCGGCCATCTGGCGTCAGCGAGAGATAGACCGGGCCCGCGCCGCCGGAAGCCACCTGATTCAGCTCGCTCAGCTCGCCGCTCGCGGCAATGCGCCACGCTTGCACCACGCCTTTTTCTACTTCGCTGGCGGCGTACAGGGTTTTGCCATCCTGGCTGACGGTCAGCTGCGCGACGTTCGGCAGCGAACTGACGAGCGCTTTATCGCGCAGATCGCCGGTTTTGCCATCGACGGTAAAGCGATACAGACCTTCGCCGTTAGGGTTGTAGGTTCCCACCCAGGCGTACTGGGTTTGCGCGACGGCGCTGGCGGCAAGCAGAGAGAGTGAAGCAACAAGCAGGTGACGAGCGGTTGGCATGGTGACTCCTTGATGGTTCGGTGGGGGTTTTCCCCCTCACCCT
The DNA here is from genome assembly GCF_040930405.1 of Kluyvera sichuanensis. Taxonomy (NCBI): domain Bacteria; kingdom Pseudomonadati; phylum Pseudomonadota; class Gammaproteobacteria; order Enterobacterales; family Enterobacteriaceae; genus Kluyvera; species Kluyvera sichuanensis. The sequence continues at coordinate 4,283,630 of NZ_CP162271.1, read as the reverse complement.
AACCCTCTCCCCAGAGGGGCGAGGGAACCGTTCGGTACGTTTACGCACGTACGGCGCAAAAGGCACGGTAGGTTTTCTCCCTCTCCCCTATGGGGAGAGGGCCGGGGTGAGGGGGACAATCGTACTACTTAACAAGCTGTTTCGTGATCTCCAGCAGCTGACGCACATCCGCCGGACGCGTATTCCCGCTCGCCTTATCAATAATCGAGCTATAGATATGGGGGATAATTTTGCTAACGCCAGCATCCAGCGCAATTTTCAGGATTTCACCGTAGTTGTCGAGGTCAATGCCGCCGGTCGGTTCCAGCCAGAAATCATGGCGCGCGCAGGCTTCTGCCACCGCCACAAACTCATCGCGATGCTTCAGGCCGCCCATCGGGAAGTATTTAATCGAGCTTCCGCCCATATCTTTCAGCAGGGCAATGGCAGTCTCCAGCGGCACAATGCCGTCCGGCGCGTTGCTGGAGAGCGGGCCGGTGGAGATTTTCACCATACCGACGGTGCCAGTTGGCGATACCAGGCCGTTGACCACGGTCTCGTTCTGCCCCAACAGCGCGCGGCTGGTGCCAACGCCGGTGAAGACCTGGTTAACGTGCTGCGGCTGCACCTGGCGGGAAATTTCGCTGACCATCGCCGACTGGTTCGGGTCGCCCGCGCCCAGGCCGACAGACAGTGCGTTATCAATCAGCTTTGCGTATTCACGCATATCGGCCACCGCGCTGGCGATGTCCGGATAGTTTTTGGAGAGCACGCCCACCAGCACATGACCTTCCGCCGCTTCGTAAATCTCGCTGGCGTTCTGCTTGCTGCCTGCCAGAACGTTCAGGCAGACGCGGTCACGGTAAAAGTTTGGGGTCAGTTTCATGCTTTTTTCTCCTGGTTTAAGACTTCAGCAATACGGCGGGAGACAATCTCCAGCTGCTGCGCATCCACGCTGCGGACATCGGCTTCGATAATGCCTTCGTTGGCCTTGTAGCCGCGGAAGTAAATGGCGTATTCGCCCTGCTTCAGCGCCGCCACCAGGTCGCCGGTGTGGACGCCGGTCACGGCTTCATCAAATTTAATCTCGGCGCGCGCAATATCGCGGCCCGCGCTGTCCCACACCACGCGGGCGGTCACGCCGTTGAGCGTATTCAGCGCGTCGATGAATGGGGTCATTTTCGCCACCATCTCTTCGCCGCTCTCTTTGGTCGCCGTCAGGTAATGTTCGATGGCGCAGGTCAGGCCAAGAATGCCCTCTTTGCCCACTTTCATCGCACGACCAATGCCGTTCGACTGACGTTTGACCCACTCCACGTACTGGGTTTTACCGATAACCAGCCCGCTGGTCGGCCCTTCAATCGCTTTTGCGCCGCTGTAGATAACCAGATCCGCGCCCGCACGGTAGTAGGCCTGTAAATCTTCTTCCGCCGCCGCATCAACAATCAGCGGCAGATTGTGGCTGCGCGCGACCGCCGCGGCCTGCGCCACGTTGAGCATGCTTTTCTGCACGCAGTGGTGAGATTTAATGTACAGAATGGCCGCAGTACGCGGGGTGATAGCTGCCGCCAGCTGGTCGGCAGAGCATTCGTTGGCGTAGCCCGCTTCCACCAGCTTGCCGCCGCCCAGCGCCACCATGGTGCCGACCGGTGCGCCGAAGTTGACGTTGTGGCCTTTCGGCAGCACGATTTCGTTGTTTTCAATCGGGGTAACGTGCAGGTTTTCCAGCAGCCAGTCGCTGTCTTTTACCAGCACCGCCGCCACCGACTGCGCAATCCCGGCGGAGGCGCAGGAGACGACGGTCGCCCCTTCTACGTCCAGCAGCTTCGCAATGTAGGCGCCGGTTTTATTCACCAGATCTTTCATTTCGAAGTACTGGTTCATGCCCGCCATCGCGGCTTCCACCACTTCCGGGCGCGGCGTAGAGACGCCGAGAATCGTCATACGGCCGGAGGTGTTAATCACCTGTTTTAAATCGTATTTCTCAAAAATCGAAGGCATTTTCCGCACTCCCTTGTTCGGTCAGATAGCCCTTGCCCGCGCGAATCGCGGCAAGCGGCAGCAAAATCTTGTCAGCCTGAAGGCTCTCTTTTTCCGCATCCACCAGCACCGTTGGGGTCTGGGCAACGGTAAACAGCGTCAGGTCCGCGTCATACCCCACCGCCAGTTGCCCTTTACGGGTCAGGCGCAGGCCGTCGGCGGCATGGGCGGTGACGCAGTCAATAACCTGCGGCAGCGACATACCGATGGCGAGGAACTTCGACATCACCAGCGCCAGCGAGCGTACCGGGCCGTCGATGCGGTTACGGCAGTAAATATCGGAGCTGATAGTGTGTGGCAGAATCCCCATCGCAATCGCCCGGCGGGCCACTTCAAAGCTGAAGCTGGCGGTGCCGTGGCCGACGTCGAGACGCACGCCGCGCTTTAAGGCGCGCACGATAGAGCCGCGCAGTTCGCCTTCCGGCGTCAGGATGCGGTTCGGTTTGCCGTTGTAGCAGTGGGTGATGATGTCGCCGGAACTCAGCAGTTCGGCAATTTCATCGAGGTTTGGCGGGTTGTTGCCAATGTGCACCATCAGCGGCAGGTCGCCGTTTTCTTTCTGGATGGCTTTGCCACGCTCCAGCGGGGTAATGCCGTTTTCGCCGACCACGCTGCTGCTCATGCGCGCTTTCAGGCCGACGATAAAGTCCGGGTGGCGCGCCACCGCCTGTTTCACCGCTTCCGCATCGATATTGGCCATATTGGCCAGTTCGTTCTGGGCAATCAGCCCCACACGGGAGATGTTGAGCAGCGCATAGACGTCGGTCGCCGCTTTGCGGGTCAACTGGTAGAAATCGTCCACGTCATCGGCCCCGGTGCTGCCAGCATCAATCACGGTGGTGACACCGGTGGCGATACCGACGCTGTCCGGTTCATCGTGATAAATCGGTGAGTTCGGGTAGCAATGGACGTGGGAGTCAATCCAACCGGCGCTGGCGTAGTATTTGCCGTCCAGCTCAATGGTTTTCAGGGCAGGCGCGCTAATCTCGCCCAGCGCCGCGATTGAACCGTCCTTGATGGCGATATCAGTCAGGGTATCGTCGACGAGGCGCGCACGGCGCAGGAGTAAATCAAACATATCTCTCTCCTGTTAAGACGGGCGCCAGAGCGCCCGCAGGGTTTAACTAATCGCTACCGGGAAGATGGAACCCAGCAGCATCGCGCCGAGAATAGCGCCGCCGGTAATCGGCTTCTGCCAGACATAGAAAATCAGCGCGCCAATCAGCGAGCCCACGCCGATAGGAATCGAGGCGGTCATGGCGCTGAGGATAATCAACGGGCCAAGGAAGCGGCCGGAGGCGTTACCTGCGCCCATCATGACGTCGGCCCCGTAGGTGGAGTCGCTCTGGTTGATGGTGAACTTACGCGCCAGGATGATGATGTAGCCAATCGCCAGACCAATCACCAGCCCGGTAATCAGGGAGGCGATAAAGTTGGTCACCGGGAACATGATGCCCGCGCCCAGCAGCAGCGCTGGAACCCCAAGGCCCACGCCGGTTTGGATCGCGCCACCGATGTCCAGAATGCCCACCAGCGAACCTTCGATGATACGGGCGAACAGGAAGCTCGCGCCGAACGCGGCAACGGCACCGTAAGCCCCGGTATCAATCCCGGCTTTCAGCATCGCCACGAAGGCCACTTCGTTGAAAGCGCCGATGCCGTAGAGGTAGTACATATGCGTCCCGGCGAACACGCCGGAGGAGAGCAGGCCAACGAAGATCGGGAACGACCAGTCGGCATACCAAAAACCTTTATTTTGTTCCATGTCAGGCTCCCGTTATTTGCCGCTGATTGAGCTGTGGATCAGATCCAGCCAGTTCGGTACGGTCAGGTGGAAGGATTCAATCATCTTCATGTCGAAGCCGCGGAAGAAGGCACTCAGGACGAACAGTGCAATAATCGCACCCATCATCACTTTGGTGACGCGATGCCAGCCGCTCTCTTCAACACCCTTACCAATCAGAATACCCAGCACCAGGCCCGGTACGGCGTTACCCATAATCAGCTGCGCTGCGCCGCCAAAGATGGTGGCCCAGAAGCCTGATTTCTTACCGGCATCAATCGCTGCCAGCCAGAAAATAACCGGCATGACGGTGTTCACCAGCAGGTTGGCTGCCGGAACCAGTACCTTAACGGCGGTGACCTGCAGCGCCTGCGGTACGGAAGAGGCCGTCAGGTTGAGGAAGGCCACCACGATCATGCCGATAATGCCGCAGGCAATCGCCATTTTGCGTGGGTTATGCAGCGTCTCGCCGACGTTGCGATTTTTCACCATCAGTGCCGCCGCGCCCCAGTTCGGGATAATGCGGTGGTCAACGTCCTGGGTGAAGGAACCTGCTGCGACGGAAGAAGCCCAGGCGTTAAAGAAGAAGCCGAGGCCAAAGGAGAAGTGGGAAGCCGGATCGCCTTCGCAGGAGTTCAGCTCGCCCAACGTACGAAACGCCCCCATCCCCTGCGTGGTGGGCGCGTGAAACATGCGTGCCGCTCCGGCGCCCACGCCGACGCCAACCAGACCGCCGATAATGAGCGATTTTATTAAAATTATCAGGAACATAGTATGACCCTTTGGTGAAAATCAGGTTTGCGTGACGAAATCCACTTTATCGATATCGATGGCGGTCACGTTGACGGTCACGTCCAGCTCCACGCTGTACGCTCGTCGTTCACGGCGTAAAAAGAAGAATAAGAACGCCTCTTTTCGTACCGCTTCGCGCGCATGAACAACCTGCACATCCTGTGGCTCAATACGCAGTAAGATGCGCGATGATGTTTTCATCACCGCTGCCTGCACGTGGTTCAGGGCATCGGCGAACGCCCGTGTTTTGCTCTCGCCTTTGCCCGTGACCCTCACCGTGGTGGTGAATTGCTCTTTCATACTCAAGCGCCGTACTTCTTCTTCCAGGCCTCTACCAGGCGTTCACCCAGCTCTTCTTTGTCCATAAAGCCGAAGCCCAGCACGTTGCAGCCTTCGTTAATGGCGGTGACGCCCTCTTCCACTGAACGCATGCCGTATTTCGCTTTGTAGCCATATTTGGTCTGCGCGGTGATAGCACCCGCACCGCCACTGCCGCAGAAGGAGATACCGAAGGTCGCGTTTTCGGCCTTCATCATGTCGCCCAGCTTCATGTCGGCGGCTACGCCCGGTACCACAACTGCACGAGCACCGGCTTTTTCCGCGCCAGCGGCAACTTTTTGTCCTTTACCCAGGCGGTCGCCAATTACTACGGTGATCTGTTCCATTTGTTGCTCCTTACAGGTTGTCTTTTGCTACTTCGAAGTGAACGGAGAGCAGCCAGGCCTCTTCATCAGGCAGGTTGCCGAACTCCGCGACCACTTCGCGGGCAAGCATCATTGAATCGTCAGAAATCTCTTCAAACAGGCTTTCATCCACTTCCGGCAGCGGCTCGCCGCTGATGGACCGGTGGGCCATGGCCCGCACGTGGGAGGTCAGCATTTGCTCCTGCACGTCGTTAGGGGTGATATCGCGGCGGCGTAACAGTGCGAACACCTGCTGCAACATCTTGTCGGCCAGCCGTTCGGTCTGTAGCGCCAGCTCCCCTGCGTCGTGTATTACCGCTCCGTTATTCACTCGTGTTACCCCGCTAATGTCTCTGGGGATAAACCTAACGCCGGGGGATGGGAGTTTGTAGCGAGTTGTTTTCCACTTCGAAGTGGAAAGGTAGACGGCTTGAGTGATCGGATTCACATATTCGCCACGAAAGTAACGATTTCGATATATTCGCGTGATGAATGTCACGTCTAAGGGACAAGGTCATTGGAAAGGCGAATGGCAAAACGAAGGTGAAAAGTGTGATATCGGTGAAGTTTTTCGGAATTTGTATCGGACTAAAAGGGCAGGTACTTATCGGGTAAGACAGTAGCAATCAGGCAGTAAGCCCGCTGCGCTAAGATATAGGGTGAAAATATTTCGCCCTATATCAAAATTGATGCAGGGTGGTAATTAAATAGAGGTGTTACGAGCAGGAATATGAAGCAATACATTGTCGAGGTCACGACTGCTATATTTCGGCATGATTTCAACATAAACAATCCCGGCTTTACGACATACTTCCTTTTTTACAGCATCCCGCTGAATGGAATCGTTCTGATAATGGCCACTCCCCTGATATTCTACCACAACGACTGGTTCGCCATAGGGCGAGATAATAACGAAATCGACACGTTTACTATTAACGCAGCCATATGCACTCCTGTCAGTTGAACCGACAAATTCCCCCATGCTAACCTGTGCAAAAAGGCGGTAGCCAGGATGGTTGCTCTTAAGCATCGGTTCTAGTCGAGCAAACAAACCATACTCATCTTTATTCATTAATTTATTTTTATGGAAGTCGCTCCGAGCCACAATATCGAGTTGACTTTCAGGTTTATTAAACTTTATCTGATATTTTTTTGCCGGCTTTTTATTAACTAGCAAAACAACAATCAGTACAATTATAAATAAAAATAATATATATTCCATTAAATAAAAGCCCCATCGATTCACCAAACAAATAATTAATTATTAAAAGTCATCATGGGAAAAGAATAATGGAAAAGGCGGTAAAAATCACCGCCTTGATAATAATTAGCGGAACTTCTTGTGGTTCTCGTTGCGGGTGGTTTTGAAATCTTCCGCGGCGGCCTGGGCTTCTTTCACTTTGCCCTCGTTCGCCAGCTTCAGCGCACCGTCAATCTGACCAATCAGCGTATCCATCCCATGGTGATAGTCTTTCATTTCTGCGCTGTCAGCCGCTTTGCCTTCCAGCTTCGGCGGGGTCTCTTTTTTAGCATCTTCTGCTGCGGTACGCATCTTCGTCAGCGCCGCTTTCAGCTCACCCGCATCGGTGGTCTTCTGCACGACCTGCAGATTTTCCGCCAGGGTGTCCATATCTTCGCCCAGGTCAGCAAAGGCAGAAGCCGAACCCAGCGCCAGCGCGGAGACCGCCAGCATCGCAACCAGTTTTTTACGCATTGCTCACTTCCTTTTTATTATTTAAGCGAACGGGCGCAGCAGGATGCGCCCAATACGTGATTACTGTCCGGCGATTTTCATCTCCGGTAACAGTACGGAACCACATTGAATGTTACTGCGTGTCTCAATATCGTCGGCGATAGTGACCATATTGCGCCACATGTCTTTCAGGTTGCCAGCGATGGTGATTTCACTCACCGGATACTGAATTTCGCCGTTCTCAACCCAGAAGCCGGATGCACCGCGAGAGTAGTCGCCGGTGATGCCGCTAACACCCTGCCCCATCAGTTCAGTCACGACAAGACCCGTGCCCATCTCTTTAAGCAACTTTTCAAAACTCAGGCCACGACCGGCAATGCGCCAGTTGTGGATGCCGCCCGCGTGGCCGGTGCTCTTCAGGCCCAGCTTACGCGCGGAGTAGTTGGTCAGCAGCCACTGGGTCAGCACGCCGTCTTTGATGATGTCGCGACGCTCAGTGCGCACGCCTTCGCCGTCAAACGGCGTCGACGCCAGCCCTTTCAGCAGATGCGGATGCTCTTCAATGGTCAGCCATTCCGGCAGAATTTGCTTGCCGAGGGAGTCCAGCAGGAAGGTCGATTTACGGTAAACCGAGCCGCCAGCAATCGCGCCCACCAGGTGGCCAAACAGCCCGGTTGCCACTTCGTTGGCGAAAATCACCGGCGCCTTCATGGTGGAGAGCTTGCGCGGCTCCAGGCGAGACAGGGTGCGACGCGCGCACTCTTCACCGACCCATTCAGGGGACTGCAGGTCGCTCAGCGCGCGGCCGATGGTATAGGCGTAGTCACGCTCCATGTCGCCGTTCACTTCGGCAATCACGCAGCTGGACAGGGAGTGACGGGTCGAGCAGTAGCTTTGCAGCATGCCGTGGCTGTTGCCGAAGACTTTAATGCCGTAGTGGCTGTTAAAGCTGCCGCCTTCGGTGTTGGTAATGCGTTTATCAGCCTTCAGCGAAGCCTGCTCTGCGCGAGCCGCCATTTCGATGGCTTCATCCGGGGAGACTTCCGCCGGGTGGAACAGGTCAAGATCCGGGGCTTCAAAGGCCAGCAGTTCTTTGTCTGCCACGCCAGCACACAGGTCCGGCGAGGTGTAGCGCGCGATATCCAGCGCCGCCTGCACGGTACGAGCGATAGCATCCGGGCTCAGGTCGGTGGACGATGCGCTGCCTTTACGGTTCTGGTGATAGACGGTAATCCCCAGCGCCCCGTCGCTATTAAATTCGACGTTTTCGACTTCACCATAACGGGTGCTTACGCCGATGCCGGTGGTTTTACTGACCGCCACTTCCGCGCCGTCTGATTGAGTGGCTGCCAGTTCCAGCGCCATAGAGACCGCTTTTTCCAGCGCAATACGTTGTTGTGCAACTTGTGTGATCACTTTCATCGTCTAAGCCATAATCTGAGGTAAAGTTAAATGAAGTCTAACAGAGAACCCTTTCTCAGTATGCGCTCAAGCTGTTAGTATTAGCCTCTTTTTTAAGGAGCCTGAAATGACAAAGCAGCCCGAAGACTGGCTCGACGACGTCCCCGGTGATGATATCGAAGACGAAGATGATGAAATTATCTGGGTCAGCAAGAGTGAAATTAAACGTGATGCCGAAGAGCTGAAGAAGCTTGGGGTAGAACTGGTTGAGCTCGGTAAGAACGCGCTGGATAAAATCCCGCTGGACGCCGACCTGCGCGCCGCCATTGAACTGGCGCAGCGTATTAAGATGGAAGGCCGCCGCCGCCAGCTGCAGCTGATTGGTAAAATGCTGCGTCAGCGTGACGTAGAACCTTTCCGTCAGGCGCTGGATAAGCTGAAAAACCGCCACAACCAACAGGTTGTTGTGTTCCATAAACTGGAACAGCTGCGTGACCGTATGGTTGACGGTAGCGATGAAGCCATCGAAGAAGTGATGAACCTGTGGCCTGACGCCGACCGTCAGCAACTGCGTTCGCTGGTGCGTAACGCCAGGAAAGAAAAAGCCGGCAACAAGCCGCCAAAATCTTCCCGCCAGATCTTCCAGTATCTGCGCGAGCTGTCCGAACACCAGGACTAAGCGTCAGTAAAATACCTCTTTCTCTGAAAGAGGTATTTTTATCAGTTGAACGCATATTATTTTATATTCCCACAATGAATGTATATCGCCCCATATTTTCAATCACCCCATATTAATTGACGACTTAATTTTCCTGGTGTTAATATTTCGAGGGAACACTAACAATTAAAGGATTAATTATGGCAAGTGATAAACTTAGTCAAAAATGGAGCGATCGTTTCGATTTCTTTAATAATTATGGCTTACCTGGTTCGACATCCTATAGAGAGGAACTAAAAACTCTTCGATGGTCAAAGCGCGGTCGTTTTAACTTTAACTTCTACGGTTTTTTCTTTGGCTTTATCTATTTCTGTATTCTTGGGTTATGGAAGAAAGGGTTAGTACTATTATTTTCATCTATAATCCTCACCACCATCATCATGCTTTTAGAATATATTCTGGATGTAAATCTATCATATCTCTACAGAGTAATAAATATTTCATATGCCATTTTCTGTGGTATGTCAGTTAATGCTGCATATTATCTTCAGACTGTGAAAGAAATTGATAGCTGGAACCCTCTCCAGGGAATGACCAAAGCCAGTGCATATGAACTGTCTTAACCAGACAGTTCTTGGTATGGCAGGGCGGGGACATTCCCCCCTGCCATTTGACATTCAAAGGTTACACGCCAGAAAGAAAATAAAGATATCAGCCATCATTGACAACAATGATAAAACCAGTACAAAGAATGATTTCAATCTACAATAGGGGGATATGACGCCAGCAAAACTCATACATAACCCCACCATCAGCGATAATGATATGATTGGAAAATGAATGATAGCAATGGTTTCGAGCGTACTGTCATTCCAGCCATATTTACTACCAATGAAAATCAAGAGAATCATTAGTAATAAAAAAAGAATGCTGGTAATGCATGACCACATGGCAATACTGACCATTACTGATTTACTTTTCTCTTTAGATATTCGCCATGGTGACATATCCACTTTAATTTCCTTTATATAAAGATGATTATGCGCAATAATTACCGGTGAGAAAGTCATTGATGATGCTATGAGTTACCAGGTTAGCAACATAATAAATGCAATAATGTGACCAACAACTACCAGCACTGATAATATAAATATAAGAAATGATTCTAATCGGTAAGAGGGTAAAACCATACAAATAAAACTCACCACGCTGCCAAAAATCAATAAGACAGGAATAGAATATGCAATAATATAGCCGACAACGCTTATAGGCCCATCGTTCAAATCATACTTTTCGCCAATAAATATTAAAAGATAGAGCAGAAGCGAAAATAGAATACTAAAAATGACGGACCAGAAAGAGGCGCTGACGACTTCGGCTTTATTTATCTTCTTCAACATTCGCCTCAGTGATATATCCACCCAACATCTCCTTGATATTGAAAAACAATACGATGCTGCACGGCATTGCTTATTTTGTAAAGATAAAACCACGATGAAAAATATGGCGTCGTTAAAATTATCAGTAATGTGTGATGAAAGGATTGTTTTTATACGGTGCTGACTCTGTCACAAAGCAGCCCGATAGCGCTACGTTTATCGGGCTGTACGCTTTTTCATGCCATCACAATCTGGCACAAATCATAGTTGAAGCGCTGGTACTGCCCTTCGTCAATCGGTTGCGGGTAGCTCAGCACGATCAGTTCGTGATCGGCGATGCCGGCATGGTAGGTCGGGTGCGCGTGCGGCCACGGGTTGGCGAAGAATCCCATGCTTTCATAGAAACGCAGACGCTTGTGGGCTATCTCGGTGGTCAGCGGGTCGATTTCCAGAATGGTTTTCGGCGCACGCTCGAGGATCTGCCCCAGCAGACGTTTGCCGTAACCCTGGGAACGTAGGCTGCTGTCGACCGCCAGATGTTCAATATAGACGTAGCCGTCGAACGCCCAGCATCCACTCATGCCAATAAACTGTTCACCATCGAACCACGCTTCCAGCGCGTAGTGCGGGGAGTTAAGTGCGCGTTGTTTAGCGGGGAGTTCGCGCTGTTCGTGCCAGGGGAAGGCGTGAGTGTAAAGGGTGTCTAGTGAGGGGAAAAGGACGGAGTCGGTGGTGGTGATTTTTTTGGCGGTGAGCATTTTTGGTTTCCGGGGAAAGGGCTATATCGAGCGAGCCCCCCTCACCCCGGCCCTCTCCCCAAAGGGGCGAGGGAGAAAACCGTCCGTGCCTTCTGCTCGTATGGTAAGGGAGAAAACCGGGCGGTCCCCTCTCCCCTTTGGGGAGAGGGTTAGGGTGAGGGGGCAACCCGCTCAGCGCAACATCAGCGAATTACTCCTGCTGCGCTTTCTTCGCCAGCCCGTCGAGCAGTTTCTGATGAATGCCGCCGAAGCCGCCGTTACTCATCACCAGAATATGGTCGCCAGGCTCGGCGCTCTTCACAATCATATCGGCCAGCGCGTCTACGTCAGCGCTCCAGTGCGCAGGCTGCACGCAGGCTTCTGCCACTTCCGCGACCTGCCACGGAATGTGCTGCGGCTGCAGCAGGAACACTTCATCCGCGCGGCCCAGAGACGGCGCCAGGTCGTCTTTGCAGACGCCCATTTTCATGGTGTTCGAGCGCGGTTCCAGCACGGCGATGATTTTCGCGGTACCGCCCACTTTGCCGCGCAGCGCTTGCAGCGTCGCGAGGATAGCCGTTGGGTGGTGCGCGAAGTCGTCATAAACGCAAACGCCGTTGGCTTCACCACGAAGCTCCAGACGACGACGGGCGTTGATAAAGCTGCCCAGCGCGTTGGCGGCATCGGCTGGCGTCACACCAACATGACGCGCGGCGGCAATCGCCATCAGGCCGTTATGCATGTTGTGTTCGCCGACCAGGCCCCACTTCACTTCACCGACTTTTTCACCGTCGAGCAGTACTTCCCACTCGGAGGCGTCGGTATTGAGTTTTTTCGCCTGCCAGTGGCCCTGCTCGCCCACCAGCTCCTGCTCGCTCCAGCAGCCCATTGTCATCACCTGTTTCAGGTTGGCGTCGTTTTCCGGCAGGATGATACGGCCCTGGCCCGGAACGATGCGCACCAGATGGTGGAACTGTTTCTGGATAGCTTTCAGGTCGTCGAAGATATCCGCATGATCGAATTCAAGGTTGTTGAGGATCAGCGTACGCGGGCAGTAATGCACGAATTTGGAGCGCTTATCGAAGAAGGCGCAGTCGTATTCATCGGCTTCAATCACGAAGAACGGGCTGTCGCCCAGACGCGCGGAAACCTCGAAGTTCCCCGGTACGCCGCCGATCACGAAGCCCGGCTGGTAGCCGCACTCTTCAAGGATCCAGGTCGCCATACCGGCAGTGGTGGTTTTGCCGTGGGTACCGGCAACCGCCACAACCCAGCGATCGCGCAGCACGAAGTCGTGCAGCCACTGCGGGCCGGACATATACGGAATGTTCTTTTCCAGCACCGCTTCTACGCACGGGTTACCGCGCGTCATGGCGTTGCCGATGATCACCAGATCCGGCTGCGGGTCGAGCTGACTTGCGTCATAACCCTGAATTAAATCAATGCCTTGCTTTTCAAGCAGCGTGCTCATCGGGGGATACACATTGGCATCCGAACCCGTGACTTCATGACCCAGCGAGCGAGCCAGCATCGCCAGACCGCCCATGAAGGTGCCACAAATACCCAAAATATGAATGCGCATACGTCACTATCCTTTTTTTATCTGCTCCGCATTTTACCCATATGTTTGCCAGCAGAGAAACGCATTTAAGGATATTCCGTAGTTTGCTGGCGCGATTCACCAGTGCGAATTTTTTTTATTCTTTGTTAATATTGTTGCAGTCGTTTTACTCAACATCCACTGTCAGGGAAAGTGTTATGAAAACGTTAGGTGAATTTATTGTCGAAAAGCAGCACGAGTTCTCTCATGCTACCGGTGAGCTCACTGCTTTGCTGTCGGCAATAAAGCTAGGTGCCAAGATCATCCACCGCGATATCAATAAGGCCGGTCTGGTCGATATCCTGGGTGCCAGCGGCGCAGAAAACGTACAGGGAGAAGTACAACAAAAGCTCGATTTGTTCGCAAACGAGAAGCTGAAAGCCGCGCTGCGCGCCCGTGACATCGTCGCTGGTATCGCCTCCGAAGAAGAAGACGAAATTGTCGTATTCGACGGCTGCGAACACGCGAAGTATGTGGTCCTGATGGACCCGCTGGATGGCTCATCTAATATCGACGTTAACGTCTCTGTCGGTACCATCTTCTCTATCTATCGTCGCGTAACCCCAGTGGGTACGCCGGTCACCGAAGAAGATTTCCTGCAGCCGGGCAACCGCCAGGTCGCCGCGGGCTATGTGGTTTACGGCTCCTCCACCATGTTGGTGTACACCACCGGCTGTGGCGTGCACGCCTTTACCTATGACCCGTCACTGGGCGTGTTCTGCCTGTGTCAGGAGCGTATGCGCTTCCCTCAGCGCGGTAGCACCTACTCCATCAACGAAGGTAACTACATCAAGTTCCCGAACGGGGTGAAGAAGTACATCAAGTTCTGCCAGGAAGAAGATAAGTCCACGCAGCGCCCGTACACCTCACGCTACATCGGTTCTCTGGTTGCCGATTTCCACCGCAACCTGCTGAAAGGCGGGATCTACCTGTACCCAAGCACCGCCAGCCACCCGGATGGGAAACTGCGTCTGCTGTATGAGTGCAACCCAATGGCGTTCCTCGCGGAACAGGCCGGCGGCAAGGCCAGCGATGGGAAAGAGCGTATTCTGGATATCGTGCCGGAAACCCTGCACCAGCGTCGTTCGTTCTTCGTGGGTAACGACCATATGGTGGAAGACGTTGAGCGTTTGATTCGCGAGTTCCCGGACGCGTAATCTTATTGAGGATGCCCCCTCACCCCGGCCCTCTCCCCACAGGGGCGAGGGAGAAAACCGGACGGTTCCCTCTCCCCCGTGGGGAGAGGGTTAGGGTGAGGGGGCAACCTCGCTACGACACCTGCAACCGGAACGACGACATCGCCGCCACCAGCGCCTGCGACTGCTCCTCCAGCGAACGGGTTGCCGCCGACGACTGCTGTACCAGCGCCGCGTTCTGCTGCGCCGTTTCATCCATCTGGCTTACCGCAATATTCACCTGCTCAATGCCGCGACTCTGCTCCTGCGACGCGCTGGCAATCTCGCGCATCAGTTTGGTCATGCGCATCACTTCACTGGCAATCTCATCCATAGTTTCCCCCGCCTGCTGCGCCAGGTCACTGCCTTCGCTGACGTGGGTTTGTGAGGCAGAGATCAGCTGACGAATCTCTTTGGCGGCATCCGCGCTGCGGCTTGCCAGGTTACGCACTTCACCTGCTACCACCGCGAATCCGCGCCCCTGCTCACCCGCGCGCGCCGCTTCTACCGAGGCGTTCAGCGCCAGAATGTTGGTCTGGAAGGCAATCCCGTCAATCACGCTGAGGATATCGGCGATACGGTTGGCGCTGCCGGAAATATCCTGCATTTTTTCAATCACGTAGCAGACCATTTCGCTACCACGGTCGGCAGTATCGGACACTTCCTGCGCCAGCTTGTGCGCCTGGTCGGCGTTATCGGCGTTCTGCTTCACGGTGGCAGTGATCTCTTCCATGCTGGCCGCCGTTTGCTCAAGCGACGTCGCCGTCGACTCGGTGCGCTGCGCCAGATGGTTGTTGCCCGCCGTCAGCTCACGGCTGCCAACATCAATCTGCGAACTGGCATCCCGCACGCGCATCACCGAGTTCATCATCGACTCGCGCATACCGGCAATCGCCACGTTCAGACGCTTAATCTCCGCACTGCTCGCCTTCAGCGGCGAATCGGTTAAATCTCCTGCCGCCACCTGCTCCAGTTGACCAATCGCCGCCGCCAGCGGTTTAAGCAGCAGATGACGCAGCTGCAGCCAGCCCAGCGCCATCACGCCTGCGGTCAGCAGAATGGCGATAACCATCAGTACCAGCACACGGTTTTTGGTGCTGTGCACCGCGGCGACTTCAATCTGGCCGCGAGACTCGCCCCAGTCCTGGAACGCGTGGATCGCATCGTCAAACTGGCGAGAGACCGGGATCATGGTCTTTTCCAGCAGATCGTAATAGCCGTCGACGTTTTGCTGATTCAGCGCCGCCAGCATCGGCACGATCCCTTGCGTGTTGTAGGCTTCGAAGCTTTTCATGACGTTCGCCAGCAGCTGCGCGCCGTCGGCATCATCCATCGAGGACTGGCCCACATCGGCAATGATCTTCTGCCCCTGGGCAACTTCACCGTTGAGCACTTTTACCGCCGCGGTGGCATCATCAAGCATACCGATTTCCATCAGCCGGACCGCCTGACTGGCTTCGTTACGCGCACGCAATATCAACGTATAACCTTCGTTCAGCGGGGTCATTTGGTCGCTTTGCAGATGGTCAATGCGTTGTAGAGAGGTGGAGCTTTTGGTGAGGGCATAAATGCCGATACCGCTGACTAAAACCAGCAGCAGGGTCATCACGGCGAGCAGGGACAGCAAGCCGGTACGGATAGAGAGCGTTTTTAGCATCATAGTGTTGTCCGGTAGCAGGGGTACTGTTTGGCGTAAAAAGTCAGTATCGGCCACTACCGGAAAAACATTAGTGTTTCAGTGTGTTAGTCCTTTGTTACTGCCACGTTCACGCGGGTCACCGCCGCGTTCTGGCGGTTCTCCCACAGCACCGTCAGCGCACGCTGCAGCGCGATGAAAATAAACAGCAAAATGCCGATCGCTATCTTCGTCCACCATGAGCTGAGCGTGCCGTCGAAGTTGATATAGGTCTGAATCAGCCCCTGAATGCCGACGCCGAACAGCGTGCCGAGCACCGTACCCACCCCGCCGCTCAGCAGCGTTCCGCCAATCACCACCGAGGCAATGGCATCCAGTTCTACCCCGACACCCGCCAGCGCGTAGCCTGCCTGGGTATAGATGGAGAAGACGATACCGGCAAGCGTCGCCAGCCCGGTCGACAACATATAGATGCGCACGATAGTACTGCGGGTCGGAATCCCCATCAGGTTCGCCGAGGTAGCGCTACCGCCGATGGCGTACACCTGATTGCCAAAGCGGGTACGGTGAGCCAGGAAGATCCCCAGAATCACCACCAGCAGCATCAGCAGCCCCATCGCGCTCAGGCGACCGCCGCCGGGAATCGTCCACGCCAGCCCGGAGAGGGTGTCATAGAGCGGATGATCGATAGGAATCGACTCTTCGGAGATCAGATAGCTGACGCCGCGCAAAAAGAACATTCCGGCAAGAGTGATGATAAACGCCGGGATCTTCAGCGCATCAATCAGCCAGCCCATAAACGCCCCGAAGGCGCAGCCCATCACCAGCACCAGCGGGAAGGCTACCAGCGGCGACAGCCCCCATACGCCAATGGCCTTGGCTAAGAACACGCCGGTAAAGGCGATCACCGAGCCGACGGAGAGATCGATACCGCCGGAGAGGATCACAAAGGTCATCCCTACCGCCACAATGCCCAGAAAGGCGTTGTCGGTCAGAATGTTGCAAATCACCCGCGTAGACGCAAAACCGGGAAACTGGGTCAGGCAGTAGAGATAGCCGAGGATGAACACGCCCAGGGTGATCATCAGCGGTAAATTACGTTTTATCATCGCGGCGAACCCTCTTCAGCATCTGAATAAAGCGCGGCGACTGGACGATCAGCACGCACATCACCACCACCGCCTTCACCACCTGGTTAAGCTCGGGCGGGAAACCGGAGAGTAAAATGCCGGTGTTCATGCCCTGAATAATCAGCGCGCCGACCACCGACAGCAGCAGGTTAAAGCGCCCGCCCATCAGCGAGCCGCCGCCAATCACCACCGCCAGAATGGCATCCAGCTCCAGCCACAGCCCGGCGTTGTTGGCATCGGCTCCGCGAATGTCCGCCGCCACAATGGTGCCGGCAATGGCGGCGCAGACACCGCTCAGCACGTAAGCCAGCATCACCACGATGCGGGTGTTTACCCCGGCGTTTTTCGCCGCGCGGATGTTGATCCCCACCGCTTCAATAAACATGCCGAGGGCCGTTTTACGCGCCAGCAGCCAGAAGAGGACCAGCGTCACCAGCGCGATAATCACCGGCGTTGGGAACAGCAGAAACTTGCCGCTGCCGATCCACGCCAGCGACGGCGAGTCGAAGGTGACGATCTGCCCGGAGGTGATCAGCTGCGCCACGCCGCGCCCGGCCACCATCAGGATGAGCGTTGCCACAAAGGGCTGAATTTTGAGGATAGCGACCAGGATGCCGTTCCATAGCCCCGCCAGCACGCCAGAGCCCAGCGCCGCCAGCAGCACCACCGGCAGGCTGTGCCCGGCCACGGTCATTGAGGCGGCGGTGGCCCCGGCAATCGCCATCACCGCGCCCACGGAAAGATCGATGCCGCCGGTGGCAATCACCAGCGTCATACCAATCGCCAGCAGCGCCACGGGGGCGGCACGGTTGAGGATATCAATCGGGCTGCCGAACAGGCGGCCATCCTGCAGCGTTATCTGGAAAAAGTGCGGCGCGACAAGGCTATCCACCAGCAGCACCAGAATCAGCGCCGCAATCTGCGGCATGCCCGGCGGCCAGCGAAAACGTCGCGCGGGCTGGCCGGGTTGAGGAACGGATCGAGGCATCACGGTGTACTCCTTAGGCCGCAATAGCGTTCATGATGGCGGGAACGGAAAGCTTATCGAGCGGGATCTCCGCTACCTGTTGGCGATCGCGCATGATGATCACCCGGTCGGCGTAGCCCACCAGTTCTTCCAGCTCAGACGAAATCACCAGCAACGCCAGGCCATCGGCGCAGAGGGTTTCGATCAGGCGAATAATCTCTGCGTGGGCGCCCACGTCGATCCCACGGGTCGGTTCGTCGAGGATCAGGAACTGGGGACGCGTCAGCAGCCAGCGGGAGAGCAGCACCTTCTGCTGGTTGCCGCCGGAGAGAAACTCTACCGGCTGCTCGGCGCTAGGGGTGCGAATTGCCAGCTGGCGGATAAAGCGTTCAGCAATGTCGTTCTGCTCTTTGCGCGGAATCGGCCGCAGCCAGCCGCGCTGGGCCTGCAGGGCGAGGATAATATTTTCCCGCACCGAAGCGGCGGCAATAATACCGTCGGTTTTACGATCCTCCGGACAGAAGCCGATGCCCAGACAGGAGGCCTGATGCGGCGAGCGCAGGGTTTGCGGTTTGCCTTTGATCGTTGCCTGCCCGCTGTCAGCCGGATGGATGCCGAAGATCACCTCGGCGGTTTCGGTACGCCCCGATCCCAGCAGCCCCGCCAGGCCGACGATCTCGCCTGGACGAACGTGCAGATCGAACGGCGCGATGGTGCCTTTTTTGCCGTAGCCCTCAAACGAGGCGATCGGCTTGTCGCTGAGCAGCGTGCGCCCGGCGCGCTGTAGCGCCTGATGCTCCAGCTCGCGGCCAAGCATCATTTTGACCAGTTCAATCTGTGGCAGCTCGCGGGTTTCCCGGCAGCCAACGAACGATCCGTTGCGCAGCACGGTGATCCGATCGCTGACCATATAGACCTGATCGAGGAAGTGGGTGACGAAGATCAGGCTGACGCCGCGATCGCGGAGCTGGCGCATCAGGGTGAAAAGCATCTCCACTTCTTTGGTATCGAGACTGGCGGTCGGTTCATCGAGGATCAGCACTTTTGCCGAGAGATCGATGGCCCGGCAGATGGCGACAATCTGCTGCATCGCCACGGAAAAGCGGTTTAGCGGCTCACGCACATCGAGGGAGAAGCCGTAGGAGGCCATCAGCGCGGTGGCGCGCTTTTCCATCTCTTTGCGCTGGATAAAGCCAAAGCGTTTGGGTTCACGGCCAATAAACAGGTTGTCCGCCACCGACATGTTCGGCAGCAGGTTCACTTCCTGGTAGACGGTGCCAATCCCCAGCTGTTGGGCATGGGCGGTATTTTTCGGGTTAATTTGCTGGCCTTCCAGCCAGATGCTGCCGCTGTTGGCGTGGTAGACGCCGGTCAGCGCCTTGATAAGCGTCGATTTCCCCGCACCGTTTTCACCGAGCAGCGCCATAATTTCACCACGCCGCAGGCTGAAGTTGACGTTATCCAGCGCTTTGACGCCGGGGAAGTACTGGCAGAGCCCCTCGGTGCGGAGGATTTCCGGGTTGGTTTCAGTGGTCATGGTACGCTCTCCCCCCTCACCCAATACATTGTGCCTGACTTGCAGCCCGCACCGCTCAGCGCCCTCTCCCTTTCAGGGAGAGGGTTGGGGTGAGGGTACAACCCGCTTAATAGCCCATATTTTTCTTCTTCTCTAACTCCTCTTTCGCCGTATCCGGCAGATACAGCGTGGACTTGGTCAGCGTCACTTTTTCCGGCATGGTGCCGTCTTTCTTGAATTTCTCCAGCGCATCAAACGCCGGGCCAGCCATATTCGGGGTCAACTCGACGCTGGCGTTGGCTTCACCGGCAATCATCGCTTTGTAGATATCCGGCACGCCGTCAATAGAGCCGGTCAGGATATCTTTGCCCGGCTTCAGCCCGGCCTCTTTGATGGCCTGAATAGCGCCGATCACCATGTCGTCGTTATGGGCGTAAACCATGCAGATGTTCTTGCCGTTGTTCTCCGCCTTGATAAAGCTCTCCATCACCTCTTTACCCTTACTACGGGTAAAGTCACCGGACTGAGAGCGGATAATCTTGATGTTTGAGGCTTTCGAAATCGCATCGGCGAAGCCTTTCTTACGGTCAATCGCCACGCTCGCGCCGACGGTGCCCTGCAGCTCGACGACGTTACACGGCTTGCCGTCGACGGTCTTAATCAGCCACTCGCCAATCAGCTGGCCTTCCAGCACGTTGTTGGCCGTAACCGTGGTCATGTAGAGGGATTTGTCTTTGACATCAA
Source organism: Kluyvera sichuanensis (assembly GCF_040930405.1). NCBI lineage: Bacteria > Pseudomonadati > Pseudomonadota > Gammaproteobacteria > Enterobacterales > Enterobacteriaceae > Kluyvera > Kluyvera sichuanensis. Next base: position 4,263,717 of record NZ_CP162271.1, on the reverse strand, counting down.
TGGAGCGGTCGAGCAGGAAGACCGGGATTTTGGCCTCTTTGGCTTCCTTCAGCACCGGTTCCCAGCCGGTGGCGACCACCGGGGCGATAAAGATGGCGTCGACGCCCTGGGCGATAAACGAGCGAACCGCTTTAATCTGGTTTTCCTGTTTTTGCTGCCCGTCGGCGATCTTCAGGGTGATACCGCGTTTCTCCGCTTCCTGCTTCGCGACGTTGGTCTCCGCCGCGCGCCAGCCGGATTCAGATCCGACCTGCGAAAATCCCACCGTTAAAGGAGCAGCCATGACCATAGACGACATGGCTGCGGAAACTGCTGTGACAAGAAGTAAGCGCTTCCACATAGAGTTATCCTCGTAGGGTTATTGTTGGTCAAATATTCATCTGCGGGAAAACTATAGACAATGGGATATGTAACGGAATGCGTTACATCACAATTCAAAAAAGTAAATTATTTGTTAATTAGCAACGAACATCAGAGTTCAGGAAGGAGTAGGTGTCGCGCACCCATTGATGGCTATCGTTTTTGTGTTTTTTTTGACCACGACGCGGCCATTTTTTACCGTGTTGTAAACGGTTTCATGATTTTATTCATGATGCGGCTACGTTTATGGATTTTTCTGCCGTAAGAAGGCACTGAAAAGGCCGGGTTCCAGGGGGAGAGGCGTAAAACAGGTCAAGACTTTCCCGACGAGTTGGCTATAATACCGGGCACTAGTTTGCCATACATTCTAAAGGAAACAGACATGAGCTTACTCAACGTCCCTGCGGGTAAAGATCTGCCGGAAGATATCTACGTAGTCATCGAAATCCCGGCTAACGCAGATCCTATCAAATACGAAGTCGACAAAGAGAGCGGCGCGCTGTTCGTTGACCGTTTCATGTCCACCGCGATGTTCTATCCGTGCAACTACGGTTACATCAACCACACCCTGTCTCTGGACGGTGACCCGGTAGACGTTCTGGTCCCAACGCCATACCCACTGGAACCAGGTTCCGTCATTCGCTGCCGTCCAGTTGGCGTGCTGAAAATGACCGACGAATCCGGTGAAGATGCGAAGCTGGTTGCGGTACCGCACACCAAGCTGAGCAAAGAATACGATCACATCAAAGATGTGAACGACCTGCCAGACCTGCTGAAAGCGCAGATCACCCACTTCTTCGAGCACTACAAAGACCTCGAAGCGGGCAAATGGGTTAAAGTTGACGGTTGGGACAACGCTGAAGCCGCTAAAGCTGAAATCGTTGCTTCCTTCGAGCGCGCGAAGAAATAATATTTTTCGAGCGTGACAAAAACACCGCCTTCGGGCGGTGTTTTTGTTTGTGCAGAACCCGATACCAGCAAGACAAAAAAACAACGCCACCCTGGGGTGGCGTTGTCATATTCAATACTGGTCTTTGTCCAACCAGTTTCCACTTTCTATCAGCTTCAGTCCGTCAACCGGACGCTGATAGACATACATCCAGGCACTGCCGTATGGCGTCTGGATGAGATGACGTGCATATTCACCTGCTTTGGTGCGCAGCGCATCCAGTTCGGCCAGCGTCGATGCGTCGATCCGATAAACCTCACCGTGTACCGTGCCTTCACCTGGCACCGCGCCTGGATAGTGGCCCAGGCTGTACAGTTGATAATCGAAAACGCTGTGATCGCCCAGCCACTGGGCGTTGGTCATCCAGTGGCTGTTACCTTGTTTGCGCCGTAAACTGCCGTACACAAATATTCGCATTGCTAAAACTCAAACTGATAGAGCAAATCGAGCGCCTGGTCTACGCCAGACACCGCTTCCAGATACAGCTTAGGCATCAGGCGATAGCGTAACGTGAGCGTCGCTAAAGAGTCAAAGATCCCCACGCCATATTTCACCTGCAGACCCGGCAATACGTAACCACTGACCACCACCTGGGAGGAATCACCCACCCCTTGCGTATCCAGAGCCAGATTACTTACGCCAAACGTCTCGCCGATTTTACCCACAACCTGACCACTTTGTGCAACCCCCATACCAATAAGCATAGATGTCATGGCCGCACTGTCACTCTGACCGCTGTCCAGCCCCTGCCCACGCACGAGGTAGGAGAGCGCTTCCTGCTGCGACATCGCCGGGTCGGAGAAGACTTCCGCCTTAGGCTGATCGGCTGAGCCAGTGACGCGAACACCGGCGATCACATCATTTTCGGTAGAGTCTGGATTACGAATGGCTTCGATATTCAGCAGCGGCTGATCCGGCGGGCCGGAGAACAGCAGTTCGCCTTTACGCACGATCAAATCCTGGCCGTAAGCGTGGAAGCGCCCTTCCGGAATATTGATCTGCCCGTTCAGCCCCAGCCCCTGTTTATCCTGCGCCACCTTCAGGTCACCGGTCAGGCGCGCCTTCAGGCCGAATGCATCCAGACGGACGTTGTTGCCAACATGGATATTCAAGTTGCTGTTGATAGGGATCGACGCGGACTGCGTTTTCTCCGGCTGAAGGTTGCTATTGAGCATCACTTCATCGCGGGAGACACCGACGGCGCTTTCCGGCACGTCTTTCACCACAATACGCGCCCATGGAATATCGACGTTACCATCCAGCGTGAACAGGCTTGGCGTGGCTTTAAATTCAACGTCCGGCGACACATCCAGGCGCACCATCGGCGGCACGGTAATACGAACCCGGCTACCTTTCGCGGCAATACGCGCGCGCCAGTTGTCTATCTGCCGCCAGTCCGCGTCGCCGTCCAGGCTAATTTGCCCCTGCTGGGTACGGATATCGCCCTGCAGCGTTGAGCTCGCGCCGTTGAAGTTCATGGTTATCTGACTTGGCTGCATGTCGAACGGCATAAAGTTGCCATCCACGTCGATACCGTTCAACTGCATCTGCCCATAGAGCAGCGGGCTTTGCACGTTGCCCCCCAAACGCAGGTTCGCGTTGAGCTTACCGTCCGCCTTTTCGCCACGGGAGAAAATCGGGTTAATCATCGCCAACGAGAAGTTACGGATATTGACGTTACCGCCCAGGTTACGCCGCCCTTGCGGGTCGGTGACCTGTACCTGCCCGTCCAGTTGGCCGTTGTTGGTCAGGCGGATAAGCCAGCCCAGCTCGGCGCGGTTGTTGTGCAGGTCGGCATTCAGATTCAGCGTATCGAAAGCCACCGGCAGCGGCGCATCGTTGACGATTTGCGTGACCTTCACGTTGCGCCCGGAGAGCGTCACTTTGCCCTGCGGCAGCCCCTCTTTGGTGGTGTCCCAGGTGACATCGGCGTTGCCGCTGAACACGCCACTCGCCTGCGTTGCTTCCGGCATAAACGGTTTGAGCATCGCTAAGTCGAAGCGGTTGAGGTTCACTATCGCATGGCCTGCAGCCCCGGCATCAATCGTCTGCGGCACGCACAGCTCGGCGTTCGGGTTCACCCAGCAGTGCGGCCCGATACTGATTTTCTGTTCGAGATTGCGGTAGTCCAGCGCGATATCGCGGTTGATGGACCACGGGCCAACCGGAGTCTGGAAGCGCGTATTGCTGAGCGCCCCCTTCCAGCGCTCTTCTTTGCGGTCGAAGCTGCCCGATAGCGCTAATTGGCCGGAGACCGGTTCACCCTGAATCTGCAGTTGCAACGCGTGCTGCTTCTCGTTGCCTTTGGCTGCCAGATGCACCAGGCCGATATTTACCCCCGGCTGGACGATGCGCTCTACGCGCACGTCAAGGTTACCGGCAATCTGGTCGGTGGAATTAACGTCGCCATCCACGCGCACCTGAGCAATCGACAGCTCCTGCCAGCGCAGGCCGCGCGCGGTGATATCCGCCAGCAGCTGCGGGGCATCCACCGTGCCGCGAATTTTCACCAGCCCTTTCGCCGTGCCGCCAAGGCCCGGCAGCATGTTGTCGAGCTTCGGCGCATCAATGTTGGCATCCAGGTTGAGGTCTTTCACCCCCAGCTCGCCCTTCACGTCGGCAGTGTTGTTGCCCAGCGCCACGTGCAGGCCAGGAATGGTCCACTGCATGTAGCTGTTGCCGCGCAGTGAGCCATCGACGTTCACCTTGTTCTGTTTCACGTTGCCGGTGATTTTCACCTCCGGGACGTTCATCTGCCAGGTGCCGCCGTAGAGACTGCCGTTAGTTTTAATCAGGCCATCCAGCTTCGATGGCCAATCCGGCGCCACCTTCGCGGTATTGATGCCACGGAGCGCCAGTTCGCCGCGCCAGCTGATCGCCTGCTGCCAGTCAAGCAGCGCGGTCAGTTCGGTTTTTCCCTCCAGCGCCGCCACGGTGAGCTTATCGAGACTCACCTGCCGCTCGTTACCTTTCGCGTCGATCGTGATATCCGCTGGCGGCACACCCTGCCCTTTCACCGCAGTGCGGAATGAGAGCGTATAGTCGGTCATCTTGCCGCCGAGCTTCAGCTTCAGATCGTCGGCCTGATACTGCTTCTCACCGGTAAACGGCCAGTAAAGCTGTTTGCTGTTGATCTCAAGGTTGAACGGCAGCCCGGCTTCCGCCAGCTGCGTCTGGGCGCGGAGGCTCATATCCACCGGGCCTGACAGATTAACGCCCAGCTCCAGCTGTTTACGCACCTCGCCGCCCACTTTCAGCTTCACTTTCTCGCCCTTCAGCGGGTCGATGTTCAGCGTACTGTTGAGCGTGATGTCTACCGGCCAGTCGTTGATCAACTGCGCGGTCCCGCTGGCGTTTACTGTGCCCTGACTGGAGTCAACGTCCAGCGCATCGAGTTTCATATTGCCGTCGATGCTGCTCACCTTCAGCAGCATTTTGTAGACCGTCAGGTCAGTGTCGCCGGTAATGCGCAGCTGCTCGCCGCTAAAGGACTCAATGTTCAGGTTCAGCGGCAGATGAACATCGGCCATCTCCGGCAGCACCGGTTTGGAGAACAGCTCGGTCATGGTCTCGCCGAGCGGTTTTTCCTGCGGCTGCGGGTTGTCGATCTTCGGTTCAACCACCTCTTTTTGCGCCACGTCAGCGACCTTCGGCAGGGCGATCAGCAGCCCTTGCAGCGTGGTTGGCGTTAGGGTCAGGTTTTTATCCTGCCATGTCAGTCCGCTGGTAAAGTCCATCACCGACACCGTAGTGTCATCAATCTTGATATTGACGCTGTTAAGCGCGAACCGCTTGAGGGTAATCGGGTACGGCGTGGAGAGGTTCAGCGGGCCGCTGTCCTCCTCTTTCACCGGCGCGGCGGGCGGCATTTTACTGCTGTCGATAGCCACGTTAATGTTGCTGAGCGCAATATCGTTCACGCACACGCTGCTATGCCACAGGCAGTTGAGATCCACCGCCAGATGGAATTCTCCGGCATCTACCGCCACGCCCGGCTGGGTGTAGCGGACATTTTTCAACGTCAGATCGCGCCAGCCGCCGGTCACTTTGCCAATTTCCAGCCCCGGTACCCAGCGGTTTGCCGCGTTAAGCAGCAGATGTAACCCTGTCGTCGTGCCGACCAGGAACCCAACGATCCCCACCAGCAGTACGAGAAAAATCAGCACACCGAGGCTTATCTTCTTCCATAACGTCATAGTTCAGGCCCCAGTCCGATATAAAACTGCAATCCATGTTCATCTTTGTCGCCCACCGGAACGGCGAAATCGAGCTTGATAGGCCCAACCGGCGACTGCCAGCGTACGCCGACGCCCGCGCCTTTTTTCCAGTCGCTCTGACGGATATCGCTGACCGCTTCACCGCCGTCAACAAACACCGCGCCCCACCACTTCCCGGTCACGTTGTACTGATACTCCAGCGAGCCGGTAGCCAGTTTGGAGGCACCGATCAGCTTGCCGTTATCGTCACGCGGGGCGATCGATTTGTACTTATAGCCGCGAATACTGCGATCGCCACCGGCGAAGAAGCGCAGGTCCGGCGGTACGCGGTCGAAGTCGCCGGTTTCAATCCAGCCCAGATTGCCGCGCATCACGAAGCGATGGCGGTCATAGAGCGTACGGATCCAGACGTTTTGTGCCTGAATCACCGAGAAGTCGACATCCGAACCCCAGGCGGTATTGGAGTAGTCGATGGAGTAACGCTGTGAGTCACCCCAGGTTGGCATCAGGCCGCCGCGCGAGCGGGTACGGCTGATGGAGACCCCAGGGTAGAACAGCATGGTGGTGTTGGTGACATCGGCCTGGGTAAAGTGGTCGAGGCTCCAGCGCAGGTTGATAGCGCGCTGCCAGCCGCTCGACAGATCCCAGAAGCGCGAGACGGCAAGCGTGGTGGAGTCCGCTTTGGTGTCGTTAAGGTCGGTACTTTTGAAACCGCCCTGCACCAGGTAATACTGCTCCAGCGGGTTCTTCAGCAGCGGCATTTTGTAGCTGAAATCCAACTGCTGTTCTGGCGCGGAGACGCTGACGCTGGTCGTCAGGCTGTGGCCGTAGGAGTTAACCCACGGTTTTCGCCACGAGGCTTTCACCCGCGGCCCCACGTCGGTGGAGTAGCCGCCACCCAGTTCAACGGTGTTTTCGCTGCGCGGCGAGACAACGCCATGCAGCGGTAGCACCTTCGTTTCCCGGGATTTATCAAATTCAGGGGCCACCACCACCGAGTTAAACCAACCGGTAGCAGAGAGACGGCGGTTCAGTTCAGCGAGATCGCTGGACTGGTAATAATCGCCTTTTTTAAATGGCACCAGATGCTGCAAATACTCTTCGCGGATCTGCGAGCCTTCAAAGGTGACGTCACCAAAGCGATAGCGTTCACCGCTATCGTAGTCGATATCCCAGAACGCCTGATGACGCTCAAGCGACACGCCGAGCTGGCTCTTTTTAAATTCGCTATCAAAGTAACCTTTGCGAAGCGCCACGCTGGTTAGCGAGCTTTTAAAGTGGTCATAATCGCCGTGATCCAGAACGGATCCAATTTTCGGCCGGGTTTTCAGCAGCGCCAGATAATCGCTGTCGGTCCGCGCGCCGCCGCGCAGGATAACGTCGGTGCCGCCAATGAGCACCGGTTCACCGGGCGTAACTTTCGCCAGCAGCACCTGGCGGCCTTTGGCCGGCGGCGGCTTGAGTTCGAAATCGATGGTCGGCTCATAGTAGCCGAGGGCCTTCAGCCCTTCACGAATAGCATCATCGACGCGCGCGCGAAAACGACGATCGGCGGTGACTTCATCGCTGTCGATCGTCGAAAGCTGCGCACGCACGTTTTTTTGTAGCTCGCCTGTGAGCCCTTCAACCTGCAGACGGACGTTTGCTGCACTGGCAACACCGCTGGTCAGCAGCAAGCTCACCAAACATAACTGGCGGATTTGTCGCACATTTTCTCCTGAATATCCTTGTTCCCACCCCAACGGGAAACGAAAGCCCGCTCCGCGGCCACAACTGCGTTTTCACCATGACTGCGCTCTGAGGGCGCACGGTATTCAACGTCAGCGCAAAAAACCCACTCTTTGTCGGGTTGAAATAAAGACAGTACCCCAAATTATTCTTATGTTTAAATCTAGACGTATTCGGCGTGTTTATTGTGTTAAAAGACACGCTCGGTTACAACCTTAACGGAAATTACCGTACACCGGAGGCCTATCCCATGAGTCTAGCTGATAAAAAACACCTTGTATCTCAATCGGATGCATTACCCGGAAGAAATACGCCGATGCCGGTCGCCACGCTCAATGTTGTGACAGAACACTCAATGACGCACGTTCCGGAGGGGATGGAGGTCGCCTTATTCGCCATGGGCTGCTTCTGGGGCGTCGAACGTCTGTACTGGAAGATCCCTGGGGTTTACAGCACCGCAGCGGGTTACACCGGCGGCTATACGCCAAATCCAACCTACCGCGAAGTGTGCAGCGGCCAGACCGGGCACGCCGAAGCCGTACGCGTGGTGTATGACCCGACGGTCGTCAGTTATGGCGACCTGCTGAAAGTGTTCTGGGAGAACCATGACCCGGCGCAGGGGATGAGACAGGGCAACGATCAGGGTACGCAGTACCGTTCGGCAATTTACCCGGTCACGCCGGAGCAAGAACAGGAGGCGCATGCCAGCCTCAAACAGTTCCAGGAGGCGATGCGCCTCTCGGGCGATGCACGCACCATCACCACCGAAATCGCCAACGCGAAGCCGTTCTACTATGCCGAGGATGAGCATCAGCAGTACCTGTACAAAAATCCGCACGGCTACTGCGGCATCGGAGGTATTGGCGTGTGCCTGCCGCCACAGCTACAGGGTTAACCGTCTAATGCCACGCGCGCCGCATGGCGCGTGGCGTTCGCCACTGTCCCGTAGTCCATGACTTTCCCCTGCAGTAAAAGGTTATAAACCGGTGCCTGCGGCCGGTTAAGCCGGGTTTGCAGCAGATGCACAGCCTCAATGCCGAGATCGCGGCACGGAACGCGAATACCGGTCACCGGCGTGATCAGGCTATTTTCCAGATTCCACGTAAAATCGGTGGTGATAAGAGAGATATCCTCGGGCACGCGCAGCCCATGACGCTGCAACGCCTTCATTGCCCCATCGGTCATGCTTGTACTATTGGGGAAAATAACATCCGGCCACAGGGTGCGATCGTGCGTCGTCAGCCACGTATCCAGCGCCCGCTCCGCTTCTTCCGCCGTGAACCACTCGGTGACCAGCAGGTCGTGCTGGGGGTTGAAAGGCACGTGGTGATAGCGATAGGCCTCTTTAATCCCATCCAGCCGAGCATAGAGCGTCTCCCTGCGCAGGCAGGTCATCGTCAGCACGCGCCGATGCCCTTGTTCAAAGAGATAGCGCATCGCGGTAAAGCCGATAGCCCGGTGGTCAGGCGAGACGCAATCCAGCGCCATTTCCCGGTCAATCGAGTTAATCAGCACACAGGGCTTATTCAGCGTGCTGGCCAGTTTGAGAATCGTGGGGTCATCCGTACCGATGATGACCACGGCATTGATGCTCTTCTGGCTGGCTTTTTCGAGGAATAATGTCACGTCTGCATGCTGTTCTTCCAGCGCACAGTGGCTGATCCAGACATCATGAGGCGCACTGGCTTCAGCAATCCCTTTGGTGACTTCCAGATAAAAGCTATCGCCCCGTCCCTGGAATGTGCGCTCTGGCGCAAACACGGCAATACCATTAATCAGCAGCCTTCCATTGGCCAGCGAGTCCAGCACGCCCAACTGGCGGGCACATTTCACTATCGCCTCCCGCGCCTTTTCGCTGGTATAGGATTTGCCGCTCAGCACCCGGGAAACGGTGCTGATGGAGTAACCAGTTTGGGCAGCAATTTCATCCATTTTTAGCTTGCCTGGCATTGTGTGACCTCGCTCGCAATCATATTTTGCAAATTTTTGCAGATGCAGTTTGCTGATTTTAAAACCCATTTTCAGTTTCCCGCGCAGATTCCTGTCCGGCCTGCGAGCATTCTCACAAATTCCGTTTGTCCACTTTCCCCGCCTTCCCTATTTTCAGACTTCAGTCATTCCTATCACGGTTAAGGTGCAACATGGATAAGGTGCGTTTTGGCATTATCGGCGTGGGTAACATTGGTACCCTTCACGCCCGTTACCTGATGGCAGGTACGGTGAAAGAGGCCTGCCTGACGGCAGTGTGCGATAACGATCTCAGCAAGCATCCGGCTATTCGCCAGCTTGTTGGCGACGGCATTACGCTATTCGACGATGCCGAAACCATGCTGAAAAGCGGGCTGATCGACGCGGTTATCGTCTCCACCCCGCACTACGACCATCCTGGCCTGTCGATGATGGCCATGCGCCACGGTATCCATACCCTTTGCGAGAAACCGGCCGGAGTCTACACCGCCCAGGTGCGCGAAATGAACGAATACGCCCGCGGCTGCAACGTGGTGTTTGGCATGATGTTCAACCAGCGCCCTAACCCGCTGTATCAGAAAGTGAAAGATCTGATCGACAGCGGCGAGCTGGGCGAACTGCGCCGCTCTAACTGGATAATTACCAACTGGTATCGCTCCCAGAGTTACTACAACTCCGGCGGCTGGCGCGCCACCTGGAAAGGTGAAGGCGGCGGCGTGCTGCTGAATCAAGACCCGCATCAACTCGACCTCTGGCAGTGGCTGGTCGGTATGCCGGTGCGCATGCGCGCGTTCTGCCAGTTCGGCAAACACCGCGATATTGAAGTGGAAAACGATGTCACCGCCTATGCCGAGTACGCCAACGGCGCAACCGGGGTCTTTATTACCACCACCGCAGAAGCGCCGGGCACCAACCGTCTGGAAATCACCGGCGATCGCGGCAAAGTGGTGGTGGAAGAAGGTCGCCTGCGCTTCTGGCGTCTGCGCGAGTCCGAACCGGAATTCAACGCCCGCTGGCAGAACGGCTTTGGCGAGCCGGAGTGCTGGGAGGTCATCATCCCTACTCCGCCGGAAAGCAGCGAGCACCACGTGGTCACCGCCAACTTCTGCGATGCCGTGCTGCACGGCAAACCGCTGATTGCCCCCGGCACCGATGGGATTCGCGGCCTGACGCTCTCTAATGCTATGCACCTTTCCACCTGGACCGACGACTGGGTCAATCTGCCGTTTGACGAGGCGCTGTTCAAAAAGCTACTGGACGAGCGCATTGCGACCTCCGTTGAAAAACAGGTCGAAAGTAAAACGCTGGATGCCTCCGGCACCTGGTAATCCGCCTCAGGAGAGACATATGTTACGCATTGCGATAGTGGGAACCGGGAACATCTCCCACAACCATATTCAGGGATATCAGGAATTTGCCGACCGCTGTCAGATAGTCGCGCTGGTCGATATCTACCCGGAAAAAGCGCAGGAGAAGAAAGCGCGCTACGAGCTGACGGACGCTACGGTGTTCAGCAGCCATCAGGCGCTGCTGGAGTCTGGCCTTGAGGTCGATATTGTCGATGTCTGCACCCCGCCGTACGTGCATGCGGAAATCAGCATCGATGCCCTAAACGCCGGTAAACACGTACTGTGCGAGAAGCCAATGGCGGCGTCGCTGGAAGAGTGCGACGCGATGATCGCCGCCCAGCGCGCCAGCGGCAAAATCCTCTCGATCATCGCCCAGAACCGCTTCACCGACGCCTTCTGGCGCTTAAAGCAGGTGGTGGACTCCGGCGAGCTGGGGAAAATCTGCCACGCACAGGTGGACTCATTCTGGTGGCGCGGTCACTGCTACTACGACCTGTGGTGGCGTGGCACCTGGGAAAAAGAGGGCGGCGGCTGCACCCTGAACCATGCGGTGCACCATATCGACGCCATCCAGTGGATGTTGGGCTTCCCAACGGAAGTGGTGGCGATGATGACCAACGTTGCCCACGATAACGCCGAAGTGGAAGACCTTTCCGCCGCTATCTTCCGCTACAGCAGCGGCGCGCTGACGCAACTGACCGCCTCGGTGGTGCATCACGGTGAAGACCAGAAAATCGTGATTCAGGGCGATAAAGCGCGCATCTCCGCCCCGTGGGACGTGTGGGCCAGCGTCTCCGCCGATAACGGTTTCCCGCAGGAGCAGCATAACGACGAGCTGGAAGCACGGCTGGACTCACTCTTTCGCAATACGCCAAAGCTCAAATACACGCTGCACACCGGGCAGATTAACGACCTGCTGAACGCGGTGGAACAGCACGGTGAGCCGCTGATTGACGGCGTACAGGGTAAACGCTCGCTCGAGCTGATTACCGCCATCTATCAATCTTCCATTACCGGGCGCGTCGTGACGCTGCCCGTCAGCCCGGATGAGCCCTGGTATAAAACCGGTGGCCTGGTTTCCCTCGCCCCGCACTTCTACGAGAAGGCGGCATCGGTCGAGAACTTCAGCGAAGTGGGCGCAATCCCGTTGGGTAAAGATTTGGACAAAGGAGCATAAACATGAGCATCAAAGACGGTATGAACTACGCCCCGGTGGGCAAACCACAGCCGGTTGTTGGCGAGGGCGAGTTTATTATTGCGGCGGCGGCGTTAGACCACGGCCATATCTACGGGATGTGTAACGGTCTGATTGAAGCCGGTGCGACGCTGAAATGGGTTTATGATCCGGACCCGGCGAAGGTCGACAAGTTTGTGCAGCAGTACCCGCAGGCGCAGGTAGCGCCGACGCTGGAAACGATTTTAAACGACAGCAGCGTCCAGCTCGTTGCCGGGGCGGCGATTCCGTCCGAGCGCTGCGCGCTGGGGCTGAAAGTGATGGACGCCGGGAAAGACTACTTCACCGATAAAGCCCCGCTGACCACGCTGGCGCAGCTTGAAGCCGCGAAGCGCAAAGTGGCGGACACCGGGCGCAAATACGCGGTGTACTACAGCGAGCGCCTGCACGTAGAAAGCGCGGTCTTTGCCGGGCAACTGGTGGCCGAGGGCGCGATTGGCCGCGTGATGCAGACGCTGGGCGTCGGCCCACACCGCGAAGGCACCGGTCGCCCGGACTGGTTCTACGAAAAAGAATTCTTCGGCGGCATTCTTTGTGACATCGGTAGTCACCAGATTGAGCAGTTCCTGTTTTATACCGGCAACAGCGATGCGCGCATCGTGGCAAGCCAGGTTCGCAACGTGAACCATCCACAGTATCCGCAGTTTGAAGATTTCGGCGATGCCATGCTGGCGGGCGACAACGGCGCCACCGGCTACTTCCGCTGCGACTGGTTCACACCAGATGGCCTTTCCAGCTGGGGAGACGGCCGCTTAACGCTGCTCGGCACCGAGGGCTATATCGAAATCCGTAAGTACGTCGATATCACTCACGGCGAGCAGGACGTGGTTTATCTGGTCAACAAAGAGGGCGAGTTCCGCTATCCGGTGGCGGGCAAAGTAGGTTTCCCTTATTTCGGCGAGCTGATTCGGGACTGCCTGAACCGCACCGAAAACGCCATGACCCAGGCACATACCTTTAAAGCGGCGGAATTGTGCGTGAAGGCGCAGATGCTGGCGAACGCGGTGGAATAACGGGAGGCCGAAATGAAAACACGTCATGCGGCCATTATCGGCTGCGGCGCCATCCATACCTGCCACGTAGACGCGCTGCGCCATGTGCCGGGCGTTGTCCTGCGCGCGATTGTTGATATTGATAGCGCCAAAGGAAGCGAGCTTGCGGCCGACTATGGCTGTCATTTTTATCAGGACTATCGCGAGATGCTGCTGGATGACGCCATTGACGTGGTGCATATCTGCACGCCGCACTACCTGCATAAACCGATGATCCTTGCCGCGCTGGCGGCAGGGAAACAGGTTTTCTGCGAGAAACCGGTGGTGATGAACCCGCTGGAGGTCAACGAGATTCAGGCAGCAGCGACGCGCCACCAGCGTCGCGTCGGTGTCTGCTACCAGAATCGACTGAACCCCACCAGCTTAGCCATTCAGCGCTGCATCGCAGACGATACGCTGGGCAGTCTGCGCGCCATCAAGGCGGTGCTCACCTGGTCGCGCTCCGGGGATTACTATGCCGCCAGCCCGTGGCGCGGTAGCTTTGCCACCGAAGGCGGCAGCTTGTTGATTAATCAAGCGATTCACACGCTGGATCTGATGCAGTGGTTCGGCGAGGGGGTCAAGAGCCTGAAGGGGGTCGTCGACAGTGCCTGGCTTGCCGACGAGATTGAAACGGAAGATAGCGCGATGGTCACCCTGCGCTTTCACAACGGCGCACGCGGGCTGTTTTACGCCAGCAACAGTCATATCAGCGACTCGCCGCTGCTGCTGGAACTGGAGTTTGAACGGGGAATGCTGCGCCTGACGGACAACGTGTTGTGGCAGTTCAGCGACGACAAACGTACGCAGCTTGCCAGCGATGCCGCGCCCGATGGCATCGGCAAAAGCTACTGGGGAATCGGCCACCGACTGGCCATTCTCCACTTTTATCAGGCATTAAACGATCCCGCCTCTGCAGACTTCTGCGATATTGCTGAGGCGGCCAAATCATTACAGATGGTTAATGCTATTTACCACTCGTCACTATTGAGGAAATGGGTGAATATAAACTAGCGATCGTCATCCGATTTTTCCTGCTGTCAATAATATAAGGTGCAGGGGTAACTCTGCACTGACACCCTACCAGTACAGGAATAATAATATTATGGTTAAACCAACCGAACGCCGCGTTGGCTATGGCACCGCTATCGGCTACGGCGTAACAGATTTATTTGGCGGCGGCGCATTTGCCGTTATAGGAACCTGGCTTTTATTCTTTTACACCACCTATTGTGGCCTGAGCGTTTTAGAAGCCGGGTCAATATTTGCCATTGCTCGTATTATTGATGCGATTTTAAGTCCGGTAATGGGCTATATCACGGATAACTTTGGTAATACCTGGCTTGGCCGCAGATTTGGCCGTCGCCGCTTCTTCCTGTTGATAAGCTCCCCGCTGATGTTTCTCTACGCGCTGGTGTGGATTACCGACATGAACTACTGGTACTACCTGGGTACCTACCTCTCTATTGAACTGCTTTCCGCGATGGTTCTGGTGCCGTGGGAAACCCTGTCCGCCGAAATGACCAACCGCTTCAGCGAGCGTACGCGTCTCTCTGGCGTGCGCATGATGTGCTCTGCCCTTGGCGGTTTCCTGGCGGTATCCGTACCGGGTATTATTATGCAGTACACCGGAAAAGATAATTCATTCACCTACACGTTAACCGGGATTGTTTTTGCGACCATTTATTGCATCGCCGTATTTACCACCTGGGCTTGTACCTGGGAAGCGAAAGATGTTCGCGAAGAGTATGAATTTCAGCCGGATAATCACCGCAGCAGTGGTCTTTTAAACCATTTAAAGTATCTGGTTATCGATCTTATTTCCTCATTCAAAATCAGAATATTTCGCCAGCATATTATCATTTACATCTGCTCATTTACCGCGATGGATATTTTTGGTTCGGTATTCACCTATTACGTGGTTTACGCCTTGCATCACGATACCGAAATGGTTTCCGGGCTATTAAGCATTGCCGCTTTTGTTTCGATTCCCGGCACGTTCGGCTTTATGATGCTGATGAATAAATTTAACCTCACGCCTTCGGCAGCGCTGAGGCTCTCGTACGGCAGCATCATGGTGGTGCTGGCGTTTCTGTTTATCGTTTATATCGGTAATTTGCAGGTACCGACGCTGCTGTTTTCCGCCGTTTTTGTGCTGCTGGGGCTGGCGAAGGCCGGGCTATATTACATTCCCTGGAACATCTATAGCTTTATTCCTGACGTCGATGAAATTGTCACCCGCCAGCGCCGTGAAGGGATCTTCGCAGGCGTGATGGTACTAACGCGTAAAAGCACCGTGGCGCTGGCGATTATGCTGATTGGCATCGTGCTGGAAGAGAGCGGCTTCGTGAAAGGCGGCGGCGCACAGCCGGCCAGCGCCCTGCACGCCATCATCGGCCTGATGGTGTTCGCCACCGCCGGGATGCTGGCCATCAGCTTCTACATGACTTACCGCTTTAAGCTGACGCAAAAGACGCACAGCCTGCTGATCAAAGAGGTGGCGCGACGGAAGCTAGGGGGAAATGCGGAGGACTGCGACCAGGAGACGCGCGAGGTGATTATGGCGCTGACGGGGTATGGCTATAACGAGGTGTGGGACGCAAAGCAGCAAGGGCACGAGAAAGGTAAATCGCTCGCGACCAGCGGATAATCTCAGTCACACGGTAGGCCGGATAAGCAAAGCGCCATCCGGCAAAACCCGCGTATATCGCCGGATGGCGGCGTCAACGCTTTATCCGGCCTACCGTTCAAGTCCCCCAACCTCAATCACAAAAAATGTGACCTCTGGCGGCTTTACAGTGCTTTACGCTATACTAACCGCTGAAATTGTCGCCCCATCACCTACGGGGCGGTTTTCAATGTGTATTCCACACAGATTTATAAACTTCCCCTTCCGAGGATCTGGCCCGACGGGCTGGATAAGATATGTTAAACAGTATATTAATCATACTCTGTCTGATCGCTGTAAGTGCGTTCTTCTCAATCTCTGAGATCTCACTTGCGGCATCACGCAAGATCAAACTGAAACTGCTTTCTGATGAAGGCAATACCAATGCCCTACGTGTTATAAAAATGCAGGAAAACCCCGGTATGTTCTTTACCGTGGTGCAAATCGGCCTTAACGCCGTTGCCATTCTCGGCGGTATCGTCGGCGACGCAGCTTTCTCCCCCGCGTTCAACTCCTTGTTCTCCCAATATATGTCAGCGGAACTCTCCGAGCAGTTGAGCTTTATTCTCTCCTTCTCGCTGGTGACCGGGATGTTTATCCTGTTCGCGGATTTAACCCCGAAACGCATCGGTATGATTGCGCCTGAAGCCGTGGCTCTGCGTATCATCAACCCGATGCGCTTCTGCCTGGCGGTCTTCCGGCCGCTGGTGTGGTTCTTCAACGGCATGGCCAACATCATCTTCCGCATCTTCAAACTGCCGATGGTGCGTAAAGATGACATTACTTCCGACGATATCTATGCGGTGGTGGAAGCCGGTGCGCTGGCTGGTGTGCTGCGTAAGCAGGAGCACGAGCTGATTGAAAACGTGTTCGAGCTGGAATCCCGTACCGTGCCGTCGTCGATGACCCCGCGCGAAAACGTTATCTGGTTCGATCTGCACGAAGACGAACAGAGTCTGAAAAACAAAGTCGCCGAACACCCGCACTCCAAGTTCCTGGTGTGTAACGAAGACATTGACCACATCATTGGCTACGTCGACTCTAAAGACCTGCTGAACCGCGTGCTGGCTAACCAGAGCATGGCGCTGAACAGCGGCGTGCAGATCCGCAACACGCTGATCGTGCCGGACACCCTCACTCTCTCTGAAGCGCTGGAAAGCTTTAAAACCGCCGGGGAAGACTTCGCGGTTATCATGAACGAATACGCGCTGGTCGTGGGGATCATCACCCTTAACGACGTGATGACCACGCTGATGGGCGACCTGGTCGGTCAAGGGCTGGAAGAGCAGATCGTCGCCCGTGACGAAAACTCCTGGCTGATTGACGGCGGTACGCCAATCGATGACGTGATGCGCGTGCTGGATATCGACGATTTCCCGCAGTCGGACAACTACGAAACCATCGGCGGCTTTATGATGTTTATGCTGCGTAAAATCCCGAAACGCACCGACGCGGTGAAGTTCTCCGGCTACAAGTTCGAGGTGGTGGATATTGATAACTACCGCATCGACCAGCTGCTGGTGACGCGCATTGATAACAAGCCGACGGTGCTGGTGCCGAAACAGGCCGATATCATCGAAAGCGAACAGCGCACCGCGTAAAACGCGAGTGCCAGAAACATCAACGGCTCCCATTGGGAGCCGTTTTTAATTCTGCCGCATCGTGTTCTGATTACGCCATTTCAGTCTGTAGGCGTAACACGTGGCGGTTAACTTCAGACATTACAGAAAGGTGCTGAATGTCTCTGACTTTTGGGATAAGAATTTTGCCCTTATCAAATTCAAAAGCGCCAACGTCCTTGATGTACAACCGTCCACGGAACAGGGTCTTAACGTATTTGGCTACCTGAAACGGGTTGTAGCGTTGGAAAATTTTCATTCTAATCTCCTGCAAGTACTACGCCCTTGTTGTCCACATTTGGCTCAACGCTCCGGGGCGCAAAGTGAAGTACTTGTTAACTATAGTCCATAACAACAGAGGTCCTCTATCTTAGAGGACCTTATTTACCTTTTTATTACAATAATTCAGAACTTTCTTTTCAGCTATACGACGAACACAGTATAAGCCTTCGATTTCGTGAGATTGTGTGCGTTCCTCCACAAACTGGCACCGCCTTTGCGGGAAAAAACCATAGATCGCACATATGATTAAAACTATCGGCCAAGTGGTCGGATCACCTGCATATAAAAAGGAAAAACCATGACCCTACGTACCCTGCTGGCGGTTTCATGCCTGTTAATGCCGTTAATGGCTGCCGCGCATAACTTTACAAATGGACAACGTGTTTCGCCGGTTGGCGTGGCGGATCGCGGCGAACTAATTCTCGATAACGATAAGTTTAGTTATAAAAACTGGAATAGCGCGCAGCTGCCTGGAAAAGTGAGAGTGGTGCAACATATTGCCGGGCGTTCATCGGCAAAAGAGAAAAATGCGACACTCGTCGAGGCGATTAAAGCGGCGAATTTACCGCACGACCGTTACCAGGCCACCACAATTGTGAATACGGACGATGCGATCCCTGGCTCGTCGATGTTCGTGCGCAGCAGTATTGAGAGCAATAAAAAGCTCTATCCGTGGTCACAGTTTATCGTCGACAGCGATGGAGTGGTGCGCAAAGCCTGGCAACTGGATGAAGGCAGTTCTGCCATTGTGGTGCTGGACAAAGAGGGGCGGGTTCAGTGGGCCAAAGATGGGGCGCTGACGCAAGCAGAAGTGCAGCAGGTGGTTGCCCTGCTGCATAAGCTACTCAATTAAAAAATAGAGACCCGGAAGCCGGGGTTCAGGAACGATTCACGCGGGGTGTAATCCAGCGTTTTCCCCTGCCAGTCGTTGACGTGAGCACCGGCTGCAGCGGCCACCGCGTGCCCTGCGGCGGTATCCCAGATGTTGGTTGGCCCGAAGCGCGGGTAAAGCTGCGCTTCGCCTTCCGCCACCAGGCAGAACTTCAGCGATGAGCCGATAGATGCGGTATCGTGCTCGCCCAACTGCTGCAGATACTCTTTCAGCTCGTCATCGTTGGCATAGTGAGAACGGCTCACCACGACCTTCGGCGGGTTCGCGTCGCGCACCTGAATCGGCTTACGCACGCCGCACTCTTCTTTCCACGCCTTGCCGTTTTCCGCGCTGTACATCACCTTGAGTACCGGCGCGAACACCACGCCCAGCACCGCCTTGCCGTTTTCAATCAGCGCGATATTGACCGTGAACTCGCCGTTGCGCTTGATGAACTCTTTGGTGCCGTCGAGCGGATCCACCAGCCAGTAACGTTGCCAGTGCTGGCGTACGTCCCAGCCCGGCGGGTCCTCTTCTGAGAGAATGGGCACATCCGGCGTCAGCGCCTTGAGCCCTTTGATAATCACATGGTGCGCGGCGATATCGGCGGCCGTAACCGGCGAATCATCCTGCTTGCTGGTGACGTCCAACGGCAGCTTCCCGTCGTACACCTGCATAATGGCATCGCCTGCGTCACGCGCAAGCTGACAGACTTGTTCTAACATTCTCCACCTCGTTGAGATTACAGTGGCGTTAACTTATTGTTTTATTTATATCGCATCGCCGTTAATTCTGCTATTCCCATCATCGTCCCGGATATCTGTGAACCGCTGCCGATTTCCTGTCACGCATTTCTGGCATGATTCACATCCTCGTAAGTAACAGAATACAAATACATTTAAATCTGTGTCTCAGATCTAAAAAAAGGATGCCTCTGATGATCAAGTTTAGCGCAACGCTTCTGGCGACGTTGATTGCTGCCAGCGTAAATGCCGCAACGGTGGATCTCCGCATTATGGAAACCACTGATTTGCACAGCAATATGATGGATTTTGATTACTACAAAGATACCGCCACCGAAAAATTCGGACTGGTGCGCACCGCGAGCCTGATTAACGCGGCTCGCGATGAAGTAAAAAACAGCGTACTGGTCGATAACGGTGACGTTATCCAGGGCAGCCCGATGGGCGATTACATGGCGGCCAAAGGGCTGAAACAGGGCGATGTTCACCCGGTTTATAAAGCCATGAACCTGCTCGATTACAGCGTCGGTAACCTCGGCAACCACGAATTCAACTACGGTCTGGATTACCTGCATAAAGCGCTGGCAGGGGCTAAATTCCCGTACGTTAACGCCAATATCATCGACGTTAAGACCAAAAAGCCGCTTTTTACACCATATCTGATTAAAGAAACTGAGGTGGTCGATAAAGACGGTCACAAGCAGACGCTGAAGATTGGCTATATCGGCTTTGTGCCGCCGCAGATCATGACCTGGGATAAAGCCAACCTGAGCGGCAAAGTGACGGTGAACGACATCACCGAAACCGCGCGTCAATACGTGCCCGAGATGCGCGCCAACGGCGCAGACGTGGTGGTGGTGATTGCCCACTCCGGCCTCTCCGCTGACCCGTATCAGGCGATGGCGGAGAACTCCGTCTATTACCTAAGCCAGGTGCCGGGCGTCGATGCCATTATGTTTGGCCACGCGCACGCGGTGTTCCCGAGCAAAGACTTCGCCAGCATCAAAGGGGCGGATATTGCCAAAGGCACGCTTAACGGCATTCCTGCGGTAATGCCGGGAATGTGGGGCGACCATCTGGGCGTGGTTGACCTGGTGCTGAACAACGACAGCGGCAAATGGCAGGTGACCTCCGCACAGGCGCAGGCACGCCCGATTTACGATGCGGCAGCGAAGAAATCGCTGGCGGCAGAAGACCACAAGTTGGTTGATGCGCTGAAGGCCGATCACGATGCCACCCGCGAGTTTGTCAGCAAGCCTATCGGCAAGTCTTCCGACAATATGTACAGCTACCTGTCGCTGGTGCAGGACGACCCGACCGTGCAGGTGGTGAACATGGCGCAAAAAGCCTACGTTGAGCACTTTATTCAGGGCGACCCAGATCTGGCAAAACTGCCGGTGCTCTCTGCTGCCGCGCCGTTCAAAGTCGGTGGACGTAAGAACGATCCGGCAAGCTACGTCGAAGTGGAAAAAGGCCAGCTTACCTTCCGTAATGCCGCCGACCTCTACCTCTACCCGAACACTCTGGTGGTGGTGAAAGCCAGCGGCAAAGAGGTGAAAGAGTGGCTGGAGTGCTCCGCCGGGCAGTTCAACCAGATTGACCCGCACAACAGCAAGCCGCAGTCGTTGATTAACTGGGACGGTTTCCGTACCTACAACTTCGACGTAATCGACGGTGTCGATTATCAGGTTGATGTGACCCAACCGGCACGCTACGACGGCGAATGCCAGAGCATCAACCCGACATCCGAGCGCATCAAGAACCTGACCTTTAACGGCAAGCCGATTGACCCGAACGCCACGTTCCTCGTCGCGACCAACAACTACCGCGCCTACGGCGGCAAGTTCGCCGGCACCGGCGACAGCCATATCGCTTTCGCTTCACCGGATGAAAACCGTTCGGTGCTGGCGGCGTGGATTAGCGAACAGTCGAAGAACCACGGGGAAATTCACCCGGCGGCGGACAACAACTGGCGCCTGGCCCCGATTCACAGCGACACCAAACTGGATATCCGCTTTGAAACCTCTCCGTCAGAAAAAGCGGCGGCGTTTATCAAAGAGAAAGCGCAGTATCCGATGAAGCAGGTAGCGACGGATGAGATTGGGTTTGCGATTTATCAGTT
This sequence comes from Kluyvera sichuanensis, assembly GCF_040930405.1. Classification (NCBI taxonomy): domain Bacteria; kingdom Pseudomonadati; phylum Pseudomonadota; class Gammaproteobacteria; order Enterobacterales; family Enterobacteriaceae; genus Kluyvera; species Kluyvera sichuanensis. The sequence goes on along the minus strand of NZ_CP162271.1, from coordinate 4,242,576 downwards.
GGATTTGAGTAAGTAAGTCCTGCGCACTTCCCGGCGTCGCTGCGCTCGGCCGGGCTACGATGGCATGTAGCCCGGCCGAGGCGTTTACGCCGACGCCGGGATCTGCTGCGCCATCACCACCGGCAAATTCACCTCAATCCAATCCGCCAGTGCCGCCACCTTCTCACTCACCTCTTCACCCAGCGGCGTCAGGCTATACTCAACGTGCGGCGGCACCACCGGGTAGGAGATACGGTTGATAAAACCGTCCTGCTCGAGCGCCTGCAGCGACTGGGCGAGCATTTTTTCGCTCACTCCCCCCATCTTGCGACGCAGGTCGCTAAAGCGATGCGTGCCTTCGCGCAGCGCCACCAGAATCAGCACGCCCCAACGGCTGGTCACGTGTTTGAGCACGTCCCGTGATGGGCAGCTTTCGGCAAACAGATTGCCGTTACGCAACTTTTGCGTCAGCGTTGGATTTATTTCTTTCATACTTACCTTTTTGTACGTACTTACTAAAAGTTAGTTATGGTGATAGCTTACCACAACACCATACGAACACGAAGGAGAAGACCCATGATCGCCATTACCGGAGCCACCGGCCAGCTTGGCCAGCACGTCATTGCTAACCTGCTCAACACCACTGCCGCCAGCCAACTGGTTGCCGTCGTCCGCAACCCGGCGAAGGCCGAAGCGCTGAGCCAGAAAGGTATCGTCGTTCGTCAGGCCGATTACGGCGACGAAGCGGCGCTGACCAAAGCCCTTCAGGGCGTGGATAAGCTGCTGATTATCTCCTCCAGCGAAGTCGGCCAGCGCGCGCCGCAGCACCGCAATATCATCAACGCCGCCAAAGCGGCGGGCGTGAAGTTCATCGCCTACACCAGCCTGCTGCACGCCGATAAATCGCCGCTGGGCCTGCACGTTGAACACGTCGAAACCGAGAAAATGCTGGCCGACTCCGGCATTCCTTACGCGCTGCTGCGTAACGGCTGGTACACCGAAAACTATCTGGCGAGCGCACCCCCTGCGCTGGAGCACGGCGTGTTTATTGGCGCAGCCGGTGAAGGAAAAATCGCCTCGGCCACCCGTGAAGACTACGCCGCTGCCGCCGCGCGTGTTATCGCTGAAGAAGGTCACGCCGGGAAGGTATACGAACTGGCAGGGGACCACGGCTGGACGCTGAGTGAACTGGCCGCCGAACTGGCAAAACAGAGCGGTAAAAAAGTGGTGTATCAGAACCTGAGCCAGGCCGATTTCGCCGCCGCGCTCAAAAGCGTGGGCCTGCCTGCGGGTTTGGCTGACATGCTGGCGGACTCTGACGTTGGGGCCTCCAAAGGCGGCCTGTTCGACGACAGCCATACCCTGAGCAAACTGATTGGTCGCCCCACCACACCGCTTGCACAGAGCGTCAAAGGCATCCTGTAATCGTTAAAAATCGGTTAAATGTGGTAGCGCCCCCGCGGGCCATCTCTGATAATAAAAGAATGGTCCAGGGGGAAACATCACGTGCAAGGCGTACCAGAACAGTTCAGCGATGAGAAAGACAGCGCCCGCTTTCGCCATCTGGCGCAGGTGCCGGGCGTTGAGCTTTATCATGCCCATATCTCCCGCTACGCCTTTGAACCCCACACCCACGAAGCCTTTGGCATTGGCGTGATTGAAGCCGGTGCCGAGCGCTTTCGCTATCGCGGTACCCAGCACGTTGCGCCAATTCACTCGGTCGTCACCATGAACCCGGACGAACTGCACACCGGCGAGGCAGAAACCGCCGACGGCTGGCGCTACCGGATGATTTACCTCCAGCCCGATCTGCTTGAAGAGGTCACCGGCGTTCGCCACTGGTGGTTTGATGATGTCACCCGCCACGACCCGCAGCGCTCGCTGTTGATTGGCCGTCAGATCCACGCCCTCTGGCATACCGACGACCCGCTCGCGCAAAAAGGGCTGCTGCTGGATATGATCGACACCTTCCAGCCGCTGGCCTGTCATGCGCCGGTGCTGGCTGAAGGGGCGCACCGCTTTGCCCACGTGCGCGACTATCTCTACGACAACTACATGCACCCGATTACTCTCGACGAGCTGGCGAACGTCGCGGCGCTGAGCCCATGGCACTTCCAACGCCAGTTCAAAGCCCATTTCCACGTCACGCCGCACCAGATGCTGATGGCCGTACGTTTATGGCGCGCCAAAGAGTTTCTGACCCACGGCATGCCCGCCGCTGAGGTTGCCGCCGCAACCGGGCTGACCGATCAGTCGCACCTCACCCGCGCCTTTACCCAGCGCTACGGCATTACGCCGGTGCGCTACCAAAAACAGGTTGCCCGTCGCTAATCAGCAATCTCATACAATACGGCGCTGCTTTCCCCTCCTACACTTTTCAGCATGTTCAACAGAAGTGGAAATCATGATGATTAGCGGTGTGCTGTATGCCCTGTTAGCGGGTTTGATGTGGGGGCTTATTTTTGTCGGGCCGTTAATCGTGCCGGATTACCCGGCGGTATTGCAGTCAATGGGGCGCTATCTGGCGCTGGGGCTGATTGCCCTGCCGCTGGCATGGCTCGGCCGGGCGCGTCTGCGTCAGCTTACGCGCCAGGACTGGTGGACGGCGCTGGGGCTGACGATGGTCGGTAACCTTATCTATTACGTCTGTCTTGCCAGCGCCATTCAGCGCACCGGGGCGCCGGTTTCAACAATGATCATTGCTACCTTGCCGGTGGTGATCCCGATTTTCGCCAACCTGCTCTATAGTCAGCGCGACGGTAAGCTGTCGTGGATGCGGCTGATGCCCGCGCTGGTGCTGATTGGCATCGGCCTGCTGTGCGTGAATATCGCCGAGCTGCGTCAGGGGCTGCCGGATTTCAGCGGCTGGCGCTACGGCTCCGGGATTGTGCTGGCGAGCGTGTCGGTGGTGTGCTGGGCGTGGTATGCCCTGCGTAACGCCCGCTGGCTGCGGGAGAATCCGCACCAGCCGCCGCTGATGTGGGCCACCGCACAGGCGCTGGTGACGCTGCCGGTTTCCGTCGTCGGTTATGTCGCGGCCTGCCTGTGGCTGAACGCCCAGACGCCGGAGTTTGCGCTGCCTTTCGGCCCACGGCCAACGGTGTTTATTGGGTTGATGATTGCGATTGCCGTGCTCTGTTCGTGGGTGGGAGCGCTGTGCTGGAACGTGGCGAGCCAACGGCTGCCGACGGTGATCCTTGGGCCGTTGATTGTCTTTGAAACGCTGGCGGGGCTGCTGTACACCTTCCTGCTGCGCCAGGAAATGCCACCGATGCTAACGTTGAGCGGGATTGCGCTGCTGGTGATAGGCGTGGTGATTGCGGTGCGGTCAAAACCGCAGAAACCGGCGGTGGTGCCGGTCTCTGAGGTCTGAGGCTTAGAAGGTTTCCCAGTTCGCTTCGTTGAGCGGCGCAGCTTTCGCCGTTGGCACGAGGGCTTTTTTCATCGGCGCTTTCTGCATCGACTGCTGGCGGGAGATTTTAAAGACCGCCACCGTCTCATTCAGGCGCGCCGCCTGCTCTTCCAGCGCTGATGCGGCGCTGGCGGACTCTTCCACCAGCGAGGCGTTCTGCTGAGTAACGCGGTCCATCTCAGCAACGGCCTGGCCGACCTGGTCAATACCGCGGCTTTGCTCATCAGAGGCGGAAGCGATTTCACCCATGATGTCGCTGACGCGAGTGACGGCGTTGACGATCTCCGCCATCGTTTCACCCGCTTCGTGCACCAGCGCAGAGCCGGCGCTGACGCGGTTGCCCGAGTCATCAATCAGCCCTTTAATCTCTTTCGCGGCCTGCGCGCTGCGCTGCGCCAGCGTACGCACTTCACCGGCAACCACGGCAAAGCCGCGACCCTGCTCTCCAGCTCGCGCCGCTTCTACCGCCGCGTTCAGCGCCAGAATGTTGGTCTGGAAGGCAATGCCATCAATGACGTTGGTGATCTGGGCAATTTTGCTGGAGCTGGCGGCAATCTCGTCCATCGTACGCACCACGCCGTCGACGACGTTACCGCCCTTCTGCGCGGTTTCAGACGCGTTCTGCGCCAGCTGGGTGGCCTGACGCGCGTTATCGGCGTTCTGCTTCACCGTCGCGGTCAGTTGTTCCATGCTGGCAGCGGTCTGTTCCAGCGAGGCCGCCTGCTGTTCGGTACGGGAAGAGAGATCGTTACTGCCAGCAGAGATTTCACCTGCGCCGGTGTAAATGGTGTCAGCGCCTTCACGCACTACGCCGACGGTCTTCGCCAGCGACTGCTGCATGTCGTTGACGTTACGCGCCAGCAGCGCCATTTCGTTGCTGCCTTCGGTATTAATATCGTTGGTCAGGTCGCCTTCGGCAATGTGACGAATGTGATCCATCACTTTATGCAGCGGCTTGAGCAGCACGCGCTGCATCGCCACCCAGCTCACCACAATAACCGCCAGCGCCACTGCCAGCATGACCCCAAGGCTCCACAAAATCCGCACGTAGTCGCTCTCATTTTGTTTCACCCCGGCGCTGGTCAGCGTTGCCTGCGCCGCACGCCAGTCCTGATACACCGCCTGCATCGCCTGCTGTTTTTGCTCAGCGTTTTGCTTGAACATCTCTTCCAGCTTACCTTCCGCCAGCAGTTCATTCATGCGGGCGAGCGTTGCGGAGTAGATGCCGTACTGTTTCTCAAGGCTGTCTGACAGGTGGCCGTCCATGCCCGGTGTTTCCGGTAAAGCGTAATAGGTGTCGTAATGACGTTTCGCATCGGCCAGCAAATTGTTGGCCGTATCCACCAGCGTTTTCAGTTCGCCGCCGTTAACGCTGCTCGCCATGGTACCCTGCAGACGCAGCATGCCGCGGTTAAGGGTCACGCGCGCCTGGTTGAGGCTAATCCATGCATCGGTAAACTCCGCCACGTTCTGGCTGGAGAGCTGTGAGACGGTAAAATTCTGCTTGTCGTTATTCAGCGCGCGTACAAACACGCCCGCCGAAATCAGCTGCATCGCGCCCAGCGCGACCAGTACGACAATCAGGACGGTAATCACTTTTATTCTTTTAAACATCTTTTGCCTTTAAGTGCAGGTGGTCTGAAGTCTCACTATCGGCAGCGCCACGCGCTTGTTTAATCGATTCAGGTCTTACCAGAACCATTCTTAATAAGATTCAGCACGTTAAAGCGTAATAATTTTTTGTGACAGCTATCACTTATTTCCACTCCCTACAAAGGGGTATATCTTCGACTTAAAGATGCATTTAAAATGCATCTTATATTATTGATGACGAGGTAACTGCAATGGCCTTTCGCGACCAACCATTAGGCGAGCTGGCGCTCTCCATCCCACGCGCATCCGCGCTGTTCCGTAAATACGATATGGATTACTGCTGCGGCGGTAAGCAGACGCTGGCCCGTGCGGCGGACCGCAAAGAGCTCGACGTTGCCGTGATTGAAGCTGAGCTGGCGAAACTGGCCGAGCAGCCGGTGGAAAACGATTGGCGCGTAGCACCGCTGGCCGAAATCATCGACCACATCATCGTGCGTTACCACGACCGTCACCGCGAACAGCTGCCAGAGCTGATTCTGCAAGCCACCAAAGTCGAACGTGTGCACGCCGACAAACCGAACGTGCCAAAAGGCCTGGCGAAATACCTGACCATGCTGCATCAGGAGCTTTCCAGCCACATGATGAAAGAGGAGCAGATTCTGTTCCCGATGATCAAACAAGGCATGGGCAGCCAGGCGATGGGGCCAATCAGCGTGATGGAAAGCGAGCATGACGAGGCAGGTGAACTGCTGGAAGTGATCAAGCACACCACCCAGAACGTCACTATTCCACCGGAAGCCTGCACCACCTGGAAAGCGATGTACAACGGCATCAACGAGATGATCGATGACCTGATGGAGCACATCAGCCTCGAGAATAACGTGCTGTTCCCACGCGCGCTCAAAGGCGAATAAGATGACTACGCGCCTCCCCTTGCGGGAGGCGTTTTCTATTACAGCAGCCCTTTCTGGCGGAAGGTTTCCCGCGTCGCCACGTTAAGGTCCATACTGGCCAGCGCTTCGGGTTTCACCCACGCGACCGCCTGAAACTCCTCGTTGAAAGTAATATCCCGGTTGGCGCTCACGCAGTCGAAGATGAGATAAATCATGTAGATCTGCTCGGTCGTTCCATCGGCGTAGGTTTTTACCCGCACGTCATCACGGAAGGTCCACGGCTTCACCTCAGTAATCTCCAGCGCCTCTCCCAGCTCTTCACCAATCTCGCGTCTCAGCGCGTCTTCCATGGTTTCGCCTGGCTCCATACCACCGCCGGAAATCGCCCACTGCCCGGGGAAAACGCCACGGTCATCGGCCATTTTGCACAGCAGGTATTCGCCCTCGTTTTGAATCACCGGGCAGACAATCGTTCTCTGACGCATTTCATCTCCATACGCTTTTCGTTTGTGGCGGGGAAAGTAGCACGTTAAGAAAAGGGGGACTACGAGGCGGGGCTCAAAAACAAAGAAAGCGCCACGATGGGCGCTTTGTGTTGCTTCCCCCTCACCCTCTCCCCTTTGGGGAGAGGGTGAGGGGCGAAATTCGCTTACTTAGCCAGCTTGTTCTTACGCAGGAACATCCAACCCAGCCCCAGCACGATGAACCAGATTGGCGTCACCATCAGCGCTTCACGGGTGTCCGCTTCCAGGGTCAGCAGTACCAGAACGAAGGCGAAGAACGCCATGCAGACCCAGCACATCACTTTGCCCAGCGGCATTTTGTAGATGGATTTTTCATGCAGGTGTGGACGCTGCTTACGGTATACCAGGTAAGAGCACAGGATAATCGTCCAGACGAACATAAACAGAATCGCCGACACGGTAGTGATCATGGTGAAGGCCGCAATCACGCTTGGGTTCACCATCAGCATCACCACGCCGCCCAGCAGGCAGATACAGGAGAAGGTCAGCCCTTTTGCCGGTACCGCACGCTTAGAGAGCTTGGCGAACAGGCTTGGTGCCACGCCGTCCTGCGCCAGGCCGAACAGCATACGGCTGGTAGAGAACACGCCGCTGTTGGCGGAAGAGGTCGCAGAGGTCAGCACCACGAAGTTGATGATGCTCGCCGCCGCCGGCAGGCCGACCAGCATGAACAGCTCAACGAACGGGCTCTTGTTTGGTACAACCGAGCTCCACGGGGTCACGGACATAATTACAATCAGCGCAAACACGTAGAACATGATGATACGGATTGGAATGGAGTTAATCGCGCGTGGCAGAGATTTCTCAGGATCTTTGGTTTCTGCCGCGGTGGTACCGACCAGTTCAATCCCCACGAAGGCGAAGACGGCTATCTGGAAGCCCGCAAAGAAGCCGCTGATGCCTTTCGGGAACCAGCCACCGTCGTTCCACAGGTGAGCGAACGACGCTTCTACGCCGGTCGGTGATTTGAAGTGCATCAGCACCATCACCAGGCCGACGATAATCAGCGCCACGATGGCGACGATTTTGATCATCGCAAACCAGAATTCCATCTCACCGAACATCTTCACGGTGGCGAGGTTCAGGCTCAGCAGCAGGACTACCACCGCCAGCGAGGCCACCCAGTCAGAGAGTCCGGGGAACCAGAACTGCGCGTAGGCGGTGATGGCGACGACGTCCGCCATCCCGGTCACCACCCAGCAGAACCAGTAGGTCCAGCCGGTAAAATACCCAGCCCATGGGCCAAGCAGGTCAGCGGCAAAGTCGCTGAACGATTTGTACTCAAGGTTGGAGAGCAGCAGCTCGCCCATCGCACGCATCACGAAGAAAAGCATAAAACCGATGATCATATAAACGAAGATGATCGATGGCCCAGCGAGACTGATAGTTTTGCCCGATCCCATAAACAGCCCGGTACCAATGGCGCCGCCGATGGCAATAAGCTGAATATGTCGGTTTGTGAGGTTTCGCCGTAGCGATTGTTCAGCCGGCTCCTGCTCAGCGGCAGCAGCGACTTTGATCTGATCAACCATGTGATTTTCTTCCTGTTGTTTCTGTCTGTGTTGTGCGGGCTCTACTGGCCCTTATGTCGTCATGCAAGACGATCCTATCTATAGGATGTCTCGATATTAGGTAAGAATCGGAGGGATGAATACTATGATTTAAATATAATGTTAATTTTATGTTTAAAGTGAGTGTTATATCACCTCACCTATGGGAAACAGCTCACAAAAATACACGCAATTGCTGTATTTGCAAGATTAAATCCCAACATATATCTAACTTCAGGAGTTTGTATCCCCTCCCCGGACGGAGAGAGGATAAGTGCGAGGATTACAGGATTTCCAGTAACTCGACTTCGAAGACCAGGGTGCTGAACGGAGGGATGGAAGCACCTGCGCCGCGCTCGCCGTAGGCCAGGTTATGAGGGATAGTCAGTTCCCACTTAGAGCCAACCGGCATCAGGGTCAGCGCTTCAATCCAGCCAGCGATAACGCCGTTAACCGGGAATTCAGCTGGCTCGCCGCGCGCGACGGAGCTGTCGAATACGGTGCCGTCAATCAGCTTACCGGTGTAGTGCACGCGAACGTGATCGGTACGCGCTGGGATTGCGCCTTCGCCCTGGGTCAGAACGCGGAACTGCAGGCCGGATTCGGTGCTGTTGACGCCTTCTTTCTCACGGTTTTCTTCCAGATATTTCACGCCGTCTTCGGCCATCGCCGCAAAACGTTCACGACGCACGGCATCAGCACGTTCGTGGATTTCACGCAGCGCACGATGAACAACGTCTACCGGCACGGCAGGCTGTTTGCCTTCCAGCGCATCAGCGATACCGGCAACCAGTGCTTCCGGCAGTAAACCCTGCAAACCGGACTCGCTCAGCTGCTGCCCTACCTGCAGGCCGATACCGTAGCTTGCCTGTGCTTCAATAGTGTCAAAAGTCGGGGTGGCCATCGTCTTTCCTTTCTTCGGGTATAAAGTAGCGGGCAGCATAGCAGCCACGCCGCACAGGGTAAAACTTTGTGTCAGGAAAGATGACAAATTCCCGGGAAAAAGAAACCATTCAGATGCCCTATAGGATATGATGAAAATGCGCTTTGCCACGTTCATCAGGCAGTTAGCCATCTATACTGGATAGCATCGACACGGAGCAGGAGGAGAGCCATGCCCGGGAGATTTGAAATAAAACCTTTGCTGGTGAAAATCTGGCACGCGCCGGACGATCTTCGCATCCTGGACCCGCTGCCGCCTGCCCACCGTCGCGGCGTGATTGTTGCTGCACTGGCTATTATTGTCGGCTTCCTGCTGCCTTCCGCTGACGACAGCCCACCGGCGCAGGTCACGCGTTCCGCTCAGCTGGATTTCCAGTCGCAGTCGCAAACGCCGCAGCCAGACGCCCAGCCGCTTCACGCCCAGTTGGTGACACCATCTAACGATCTCGATCAGGTTGCCCCTGTCGCGCCGGAACCGGTGCAGGAAGAGCAGCCGAGCGAACAGCAGGCTGCGCCGTCGCGCACTCAGCCGTATCAGGAGAGCCGCAGCAGCAACGAATGGCATACCTATCAGGTAGAGGCCGGGAAAACGCTGGCACAGCTGTTCCGTGACAACAATCTGCCGCCAACGGACGTATATGCCATGGCGCAGGTCGAAGGTACGGGTAAACCGCTTAGCAATTTAAAGAATGGTCAGAAGGTACAGATTCGTAAGAACGCCAACGGCGTGGTAACCGGGTTAACCATTGAGTCCGACAACGGTCAGGTGCTGTTTACCCGCCAGCCGGACGGCAGCTTTATTCGCGCGCGTTAACACATCTTGATCGCGACGCCGAGTCTCCCCGGCGTCGCTTCGCCCGGCCGGGCTACTTTTTAACTTTATTGACCCACCAAATCCCCGAACAGACCAGCACCAGCGCCAGCGCGTATTTCCACTCGAGAATATTTTCCCCGAGGAAAATCGCCGACAGCACCGAGCCCGATACCGGGATCAGGAAGTTAAACGGCGCAATCATTCCCACGCGATTGTACTTGAGCAGAATGCTCCACAGCGCAAAGGCGACCGACGAGAGCAGCGTCAGATAGCCAAGAATCGCCACCGATGAGAAACCGTGGAAGGTCAGCGTGCCGCCGCTCAGATAGCCGCCGACCACCAGCGCCAGACCGCCCAACGCCAGCTGGTAGCCGGTCATCACCGTCGGGTCGACCGTTTGGGAGATGCGTTTTCCGTACAGCGATGCTGCCGACAGGATAAACGCCGCCAGCACCACCGAGCCATCGCCCAGGCTAAAGTTGAAGTCCAGCAGCCCGCTATTGAAGTTCACCGCCATCACCCCGGCAAAGCCGAGAATACAGCCCAGCGTCTTGTTATAGCTCAGTCGGTCGTTCTGGTAGATAAAGTGCGCCAGCAGCACGCTAAAGAAGGTGCCGGTAGCGTTCATGATTGACCCTTTCACCCCGGTGGTGAAGGCAAGGCCAATGTAGAAGAAGATGTACTGGAGTGAAGTCTGCGTCAGCCCTAGCAGGGTCAGCTGACCGAACTGCCGTGCGCTCAGGCGCGCCACCGGCTTGCGCTGCGCCATCGCCAGCAGAAGCAGTATCAGCCCGGCAAACAGGAAACGGTAGCCGGCAAAGACGATTTTAGTCGGGATATCATCGGCGGCGATCTGAAACAGCTCATACCCGCTCTTAATCGCCGGGTAGGCGCTTCCCCATAGCAGACAGCAGAATGCGGCACAGAGATAGACGATGTTTTTACGGGAAAACAGAGAATGCTGGCGCAGAGTTTCCATTCTTTCACCAAAAATTAAAATATTGTTTTAATTTTTTGATTATCGCGAAAAGGATGAAAGATAGCCAGTCGAAAAGTGGGGAGGTCTAAAAAGCAAAACGCCGGCACAAGGCCGGCGGTTTGTTGTTACCAAAACGTGGGTTGCTGATTAAGCAGCAACAACGTTGATGATAACTTTAGCGAATACTTCGCTGTGAACCTGGAAGTCCACTTCGTGCTCGCCAACAGTACGCAGAACGCCGTTCGGCAGACGAACTTCGCTCTTCGCAACTTTAACGCCAGCTGCAGTAACTGCATCAGCGATGTCGCGAGTACCGATGGAACCGAACAGTTTACCTTCGTCGCCTGCTTTAGACGCGATGGTTACTGATTCCAGTGCTACGATCTGTGCAGCACGAGCTTCTGCAGCGCCCAGAACGTCAGCCAGTTTGGCTTCCAGTTCTGCACGACGTGCTTCGAAGAATTCAACGTTTTTCTTGGTAGCAGGAACAGCTTTGCCCTGTGGTACCAGGAAGTTACGAGCGTAGCCCGCTTTAACGTTAACTTGATCACCCAGGGTGCCCAGGTTTGCTACTTTATCAAGCAGAATAACTTGCATTACCTTATCCTCTTAAAGTCGTTAATAGACGGCGGCCGATTACTGATGACGATCGGTATACGGCAGCAGGGACAGGTAGCGAGCACGCTTGATGCAGCGAGCCAGCTGACGCTGGTATTTTGCACGAGTACCGGTGATACGGCTCGGGACAATTTTACCGCTTTCGGTAATGTAGTTTTTCAACGTTGCGATGTCTTTGTAATCGATCTCAACAACGCCTTCCGCGGTGAAACGGCAGAACTTGCGACGACGGAAATAACGTGCCATATGGCTAGTCTCCAGAATCTATCAATTCAATCTGCTCGGCATGCAGAACCATTTTGCTCAGGCCATTCTTTGCTTTGTGGCAACAGATAAAACCCTGAACGGTGACTGCACTACCGACCGTTATACTGTGAGTAATGGCCTGGTTTTCGTGTCCGCTAATAATAACGGGCATTTGGCACCACGCCTGCCGGTGAAAACCGGCTTCCTCCTGCACAGAACGATGCTCAAGCACGAACTGGCAATGAGGAATTCCTGATGGGCTGACCTTGCGAAGCGGTGTTCTGCACACTGTGCCGGATAACACCAGACGATTGGTCATCAGAAATTACTCTTCAGAATCCCCAGCTTCAGCATCATCTGAGGTTTCGTTTGCGAAATCATCGCGACGTTCACGACGCTCGTCTTTCGCTTTAACCATCGGAGACGCTTCGGTAACAGCGTGCTTAGTACGCATAACCATGCTGCGGATAACGGCATCGTTGAAGCGGAAGTTAGTTTCCAGCTCATCGATCACTTCCTGCGGCGCTTCAACGTTCAGCAGAACGTAGTGAGCTTTGTGCAGTTTGTTGATCGGGTAAGCCAGCTGACGGCGGCCCCAGTCTTCCAGACGGTGGATCGTGCCTTCTGCTGCAGTGATTGCACCAGTGTAGCGCTCGATCATACCCGGAACCTGTTCGCTCTGGTCAGGATGGACCATAAAAACGATTTCGTAATGACGCATCGAATTGCTCCTTACGGATTATTCAGCCTCCTGTCTGGGTCAGCCGAGGCCCATGGAGGCAAGGAACGTGTTAAAGGTCGGCTGAAAAATGACGCGTAATAATACTTGCCAGCCCCGGGAAACTCAAGCTGATTGCGCAAAAAATTCACACAAAACGCAAAGTCGACCTAAGTCAGTGATTTAAAATTAAACAGCCCCGAATGCGGCAATTTTTTGAACAACAGCATCAGAAAAGGTCGCCATACACCTGCCAAAGACCGATTACAATTAAGTCAGTAGTCAACCACAGCAAGAGGAGAGCCCCCGCGTTAGCGCCAGGACTGTCAGTAAGGAGTCGAGTATGAAATCTATCGTCATTGCCGCAATGGCTGTGTTACTGGCAAGCGCCAGCGCACAGGCTGCCATTAAGATCGATGGCCATCAGGCACGTAACATGGACGATGTTCAGAGCCTGGGGGTTATCTATATCAACCATAATATCGCCACTGAGCAAGAGGCCGACCAGGCGCTCAGTCAGGAGAGCGATGCTCAGGGGGCGAAATATTTTCAGCCCATCCTGATACATGAGCCCGGAAGCAACGGTTTGATCCACGCGAGCGCTGCGCTGTATCGCTAATCCCGTGCTTCGTTCTTCGCCCCCGCACTGAGGGCGAAGAACGCCTGCCGTAAAAAGGCCCCGGAATCAGACCAGTAACATCCCGAAGGCGTACAAATCCCGGAGCACAATTTTTAGGTTAACGATCACTGCCCGTAATACGCGTTCGGGCCATGCTTACGCATAAAGTGTTTGTTCATCAGGTAGCGGTCGATCGGGCTAAGCGCCGGGTTGATACCGCGCGCAATCCACGCCATTCTTGCCACCTCTTCCATCACCACCGCGTTATGCACCGCGTCGTGCGCGTCTTTCCCCCAGGCAAACGGGCCATGCTGATACACCACCATTCCCGGCGTATGTAATGGCTCAACGTCACCCAGCGTCTCGATGATCACCTTGCCGGTGTTCAGCTCATATTCGCCCTGCACTTCGGCTTCGGTTAACGCCCGAGTACAGGGAATATCGCCAAAGAAATAGTCCGCATGGGTCGTGCCGAGTGCAGGAATGGCCAGCCCGGCCTGCGCCCACGCGGTCGCATGCGTAGAATGGGTATGCACTACGCCGCCAAGAGACGGGTAGCGGCGATACATGGCCAGGTGCGTTGCGGTGTCGGAAGAAGGGCGATAGTGCCCTTCAACCACGTTGCCGTCCATATCCACAACGACCATGTCATCCACGGTCATGGTCTCATACGCCACCCCGCTGGGCTTAATCACCACCCGGCCGCGTTCACGGTCGATAGCGCTGACGTTGCCCCAGGTAAAGGTCACCAGACCATAGCGCGGCAAATCCATATTGGCATCAAACACCTGCTGTTTTAGCTTTTGCATTATGCCGCCTCCACCAGCCCGGCGCGGGCCATTTTGGCCTTCACCCAATCGCGCGCTTTTGCCACTTCACCCGCCGGGTCGTCCGAGGTTTCACTCCACATCTCAATCAGATACGGGCCGCAGTAGCCGCTCTCGCGCAGCGTTTCAAAACAACGTTCAAAATCGACAACGCCTTCACCAAAGGGAACGTTTTTAAAGACGCCGGGTTTGGTGTCTTTCACGTGCACGGCGACGATATGCCCTATCCCGGCCTGCAGTTCCATCTGCACGTCGTTATCCCACGCCGACAGGTTGCCGATGTCCGGGTAAAGCTGGAACCACGGGTTATTCAGGTAGTGCGCATAACCGAGCGCCTTACTGATGGAGTTCATCAGTGGGTAATCCATGATCTCCATCGCCAGCGTGACCTGCGCGCGGCTGGCCATTTCAACGCTCTCCTTCAGGCCGTCGCGAAAACGCCGACGCGTTTCGTCATTCGCCTGTTGGTAATAGACGTCGTATCCCGCCAGTTGAATCACCCGGATACCGATATCCTGCGCGAAGCGGATAGCTTTACGCATAATCTCCAGCCCCTGGTTGCGAACGTCATCATCTTCACAGCCCAGTGGGAAGCGACGATGGGCGCTCAGGCACATCGACGGCACCCGCACGCCAGTTTCCGCAATTGCGCTTACCAATGCCAGGCGCTGCTCGCGGCTCCAGTCGAGGCGCGACAGGCGCTCGTCGGTTTCATCCACCGACATTTCAACGAAATCAAAGCCCAGCGCTTTTGCCAGACGCAGGCGCTCCAGCCAGCACTCCCCGGCAGGGAGCGCTTTTTCATAGATGCCAAGCGGTGTCTGTTTCGACAACATAGGCCGCTCCTTAGCCCCAAAGCTGCGCAATAGAACGCTTGAACTGACGCGCAGCTTCTACTGGAGACGCCGCGTCACGAATGCTACGACCGGCAATAAAGACGTGAATAGGAATACCCGCGAACAGCGGCAGGTCTTCTAGCGCCAGCCCCCCGGTGACGGTCACTTTAAAGCCCATCTCTGCCAGACGTTTGATGGCGCTGATATCCGCCTCGCCCCACGCCACGCCCGCTGCCTGCGCGTCGCGACTGCGGTGATAGACTACCTGCTGAATGCCCGCATCACGCCACTCTCTGGCCTGCTCCCAGGTCCAGTAGCCGGTCAGTTCAATCTGCACGTCGCCGTTAAACTCTTTTGCCACGTCCAGCGCGCCCTTGGCGGTGTTGATATCCGCACAGCAGATCACGGTGACCCAGTCAGCATTAGCTTCAAAACACATACGGGAGAGGATTTTGCCCGCGTCGGCAATTTTGGCATCGGCCAGCACGATTTTATGCGGGTACAGCGCCTTAAGGTCGCGCACCGCGCGCACCCCTTCGCCAACGCAAAGAATGGTGCCGACTTCAATGATATCAACCTCTTCCGCAATCAGGCGGGTGGTTTCGTAGGCGTGGGACAGCGTCTGGTTATCCAGCGCAACCTGCAACATCGGTAATGACATATTCAATTCCTTCTTAAGCTGTCGCCGCCAGAGTGGCGCTATCGATTAAATCCAGCACTTCCTGCTCGGTGCGGCAGGCGCGTAAACGGTCGAAATTGGCTTCATCTTCAAACAGATTGACGATCTGCATGATGCCCTCTTCCTGATGGGTGCGAGCATCGACCGCCGCCAGGGTGATGAGAATATCGACCGGGTCGTTGTCTTCGTGGTTAAACACCATCGGGGTTTTCAGGGTGACTAATGCAAAACCGTTTTTCTTCACCCCTTCTTCAGGGCGGCCATGCGGCATCGCCAGACCTGGGGCAATAACGAAGTACGGGCCGAAGCGCTCAACGCCATCCAGAATCGCCTGGAAGTAGCGCGGCTCTACCACACCAGCCTCCACCAGCAGATCCACGCCCACTTTGACCGCCTCCTGCCAGCTATTGGCTTCCGCCTGCAGGCGGATGGATTTATTCTCCGCCAATGAATCACGTAGCTTCATAGGTTGTCCTTACTTCACGTCTTTCGGGAAATGCGCGCTGATGACTTCCATCAGCTTCGGACCAAAATCGGCCGCCGAGAGCATATTGCGTACGCCCACCACGTATTTGTTGCCGGAGACGGTGATTTCGCTCGCCACGTGGGTGGAGGCGATAATGATGTCGGCCCCGCTCAGCTCGCTTTTGTACTCGCCTACCGCACAGCTGTTTACCGTGTGATCAACGCCCTGCTCTTTGAGGAACTGGTCGACTTTCATCTTCATAATCATGGAGCTGCCTTGCCCACAACCACATACAGCCAGGATACGTACGGTCATAATCAACACTCCTTAGTGAGCAGAAACTTCTGCCATTTGTTTTTCCGCATCTTCTTCGGCACGCAGGGTGCGGCCAGCGAAGAACATATAAGCCAGGGCAATCACGATAATGACGGCCATGAAAATCAGCCCGATGGAGGCAAAGCCCTGCATCATCGGCGGTGCCAGAATTGACCAGTCGGCCATCCCCATCCAGGCGCTCATGCCGGTCAGTTTCACCGCCCATACGCAGCCGAAGATTTCGATCATCCCCATCACCAGACAAATCTTGAGCGCCGCGCGCCAGCCGCCGAAGTGGTTGGCAAAGACGCCGATGGTGGCGTTGGAGAAGAACATCGGGATAAAGCCAGGAATAATCAGGATGGAAGAGCCGCAGCCGACAAGAATGCCCACGGCAATCAGCTGGCCGATGGTGCCCCACATAAAGCCCCATACGACGGCGTTTGGCGCGAAGCTATAAATGGCGGCGCAGTCAATCGCCAGTACGGCACCGGGGATCAGACGCTGAGAGATACCGTTAAAGGCTTCGGACAACTCGGCGACGAACATACGTACGCCCTGGGTGATGATGAAAATCGCCACCGCAAACGAGAAGCCGGTTTGCAGAATGTAGATAGTCCAGTGGGTTTTCCCGGCCATCGCCTGCACCACGTCCAGACCGAACGACAGCAGAATCGCGCCGAAGAAGACCGTCATCACGATGGCGGTGGAGACAATGTTGTCATGGAAGATATTGAGCCAGCCCGGCAGCTTCAGATCCTCCACGCTCTCCTCTTTTTTACCGAGGAACGGCGCCACCTTGTAGGCAATCCATGAAGCAAACTGCTGCTGGTGACCGATGGAGAAGCCGCAGTTGTCCGTCACTTTCTGGGTCGGCTTGTACATCATGTTGGAGGTAATGCCCCAGTAGAGCGACACCAGCACCGCGGTGCAGATAATGGTGGTCCACATCGAGTAGCCGCAGATATAGAAGAACACCGCAATCAGGCCGGCCTGCTGGAACATGATGTGCCCGGTGAGCATGATGGTGCGGATCCCCGTAATACGCCGCAGCAGTACGTAGCAGATGTTCAGCGCCAACGCTAACAGCACCGCATATCCCACCCAGCTATAGGCATCGCCCATTCGTTCGATGGTTGCCATCATTGAAGCGTAGGTATCAGAGATGGCACCGTTGATGCCGTAGACCTCGGACATCTTTGCTACCACCGGTTTGAAGGTGCTGGTCAGGATGCCGGACCCCGCCTGCAGCAGCATAAAACCGATAATCGTTTTGATGGTGCCTTTGATAATCACGCTGACGCTTTTACGCAGCAGGATATAGCCGAGACAGGTCACGATACCCAGCAGCAGCGGGGCGTTGGTCATCACCTGATTAAAAAAGACGGTAAAGATGTTGTAGAGGATCTCCATAACGCTCTCCGATAAATGAAGTGGCTGAACCAGCAACCCTGCTCAGCGGTGGTGTGACACACTCTAATAATCAAAAATAATCACAAAAAGATGCAATTTGATTAAATGTGACGCGCACCGCAATAATAAGCACATTTAAAGAATGGAATTAATAACCATTCAGAAAACACCAAATTAATTCAATTAAATCAATTAATTGGAAATAGAATATAGGTTAACAATTATTGATTTATGGTTACCAGCCATTGAGATCGTCCTCTCACACGTCAAAAAACATCATTGCAATAATGAAAAAACGGTGACAACATCAATCATAACAAATCACAATATGATTACTTATGACGATTTAAGAGGAAAACACGATGAGTAAAGTTGAGACCATCTCGCGAGAATCCTGGATTCTGAGCACCTTCCCAGAGTGGGGTAGCTGGCTGAATGAAGAGATCGAGCAGGAGCAGGTCGCGCCGGGCACTTTTGCGATGTGGTGGCTGGGCTGCACCGGTATCTGGCTGAAATCACAGGGCGGCACCAACGTCTGCGTCGATTTCTGGTGTGGTACGGGGAAACAGAGCCACGGCAACCCGCTGATGAAGCAGGGTCATCAGATGCAGCGCATGGCGGGGGTAAAAAAATTACAGCCGAATCTGCGCACCACGCCGTTTGTGCTGGATCCGTTTGCCATTCGTCAGATCGACGCCGTGTTGGCGACCCACGATCATAACGATCATATCGATGTGAACGTGGCGGCCGCCGTCATGCAGAACTGCGCGGACGATGTGCCATTTATCGGGCCACAAACCTGCGTCGATCTGTGGGTGGGCTGGGGCGTGCCAAAAGAGCGCTGCATCGTGGTGAAACCGGGCGACGTGGTGAAGATAAAGGATATTGAAATTCATGCGCTTGATGCCTTTGACCGTACCGCGCTGATTACGCTACCTGCCGATCAAAAAGCCGCTGGCGTGCTGCCGGACGGTATGGACGCGCGTGCCGTAAACTACCTGTTCAAAACGCCGGGCGGCACCCTGTATCACAGCGGCGACTCCCACTACTCCAACTACTACGCCAAGCACGGCAACGAGCACCATATCGACGTCGCGCTGGGCTCCTACGGCGAGAACCCGCGCGGGATCACCGACAAAATGACCAGCGCCGATATGCTGCGTATGGCCGAAGCGCTGAACACCAAAGTGGTGATCCCTTTCCACCACGATATCTGGTCAAACTTCCAGGCCGATCCGCAGGAAATTCGCGTGCTGTGGGAGATGAAAAAAGACCGTCTGAAATACGGATTTAAGCCGTTTATCTGGCAGGTTGGCGGCAAGTTTACCTGGCCGCTGGATAAAGATAATTTCGAATATCACTATCCGCGTGGCTTCGACGATTGCTTTACCATTGAGCCGGATCTGCCGTTTAAATCGTTCTTATAATTGCACATTCCCGGCGTCGCTGCGCTCGGCCGGACTACGAATTCCCAGGTAGCCCGGCCGAGCGCAGCGACGCCGGGGAACACTCTCCCCCGCATATACTTTTAGTATTTTGGCTATTTTTCAAATATCATCTTTAATCATCATTTTTTTTCGGATTAGCTCATGACGGAAGCGCAAAGACATCAGATTCTACTGGACCTGCTGGCGCAAGCGGGTTTTATAACAGTAGAGCAGGTGATTTCCCGTCTGGGGATCTCACCCGCCACGGCCCGCAGGGACATCAACAAGCTTGATGAAAGCGGCAAGCTGAAAAAAGTGCGCAACGGCGCCGAGGCCGTAAACCAGCAGCGCCCGCGCTGGTCACCGATGAACATTCATCAGGCACAAAATCACGACGAGAAAGTGCGCATCGCGAAAGCGGCGTCGCAGCTGGTGATGCCCGGTGAAAGCGTGGTGATCAACTGCGGCTCGACCGCTTTCCTGGTCGGCCAGGAGATCTGCGGTAAACCGGTGCAGATCATCACCAACTACCTGCCGCTGGCAAATTACCTTATCGATCAAGAGCACGACAGCGTGATCATTATGGGCGGGCAGTACAACCGCAGCCACGCCATCACGCTCAGCCCACAGGGCAGCGAAAACAGCCTGTACGCCGGACACTGGATGTTTACCAGCGGCAAAGGGCTGACGGCGGAAGGGTTATACAAAACCGACATGCTCACCGCCATGGCAGAACAGAAAATGCTGAACGTGGTGGGCAAGCTTGTCGTACTGGTCGATAGCAGCAAGGTTGGCGAACGAGCGGGCATGCTGTTCAGTCGCGCCGATGAGATCGATATGCTGATCACCGGCAAGCAGGCTGACGCGGAGATCCTCAAGAAGCTTGAGGATCAGGGCGTGAAGGTCATCCGCGTTTAAAGATGCTGGCGGAAAAAGGCCACCGTACTGTCCAGCGCTTCAGGCGTAATACGGTGGCGAACGCCCGCCTGCCAGACGCAGGTGAGGTGTTCATCCAGTTCAGCTTCACGCAGCGCCTGCTGAAGCCGGAACGTCTCCCCCGCTGGCACTACATCATCCTCTTCTCCATGCCATAACAGCAAAGGCCTGTCCGCCAGACGCGCCAGCTGGTGCCCGATATCCCATTTCGCCAGCGGAGCCAGCAGGCGTGCCTTCTCAATAGCGTTTGCCGCAGACGGCGGGAATAACGTTTGGGAGAGCGAGGAGAAATAGCCCGAGCCCATCAGGCTTGCCACACATTTCACCCCCGGATGCTGCGCCATCAGCCCCAGCGCGGTCATACCGCCCATCGAGGCTCCTGCCACCGCTAACCGCCCGTCGCTCACCAGCCCGCTTGCCAACAGCGCATCACGCAGCGTCGGGAACTCGGTAAAGTTCTGCACCAGAATCTGCCAGAAATGCTGTAACCGCTCGGCGCCATCACCGTTGAAGCGTTCCCCATGCTCGGCGGCGTTGGGCATCACCACCCGAAAGCCCGCCTGCGCCAGCGCTACGGCAAAATAGCTATAAACAACGTTCGACGAGGTGAAACCGTGATAAAACACTATGCTGGGAAGCGCCTTTTCACTACATCCCTTTGGGTAAGCATGCAAAATTTGCTGTCCTGCCAGGGTGCGCATTTCCAGTTCAATCATGAGTTATCTCCTTTAGCTATGCTGATATGGCATACGAAAATTGATGCAGTATGATGACGACAATACCCCTGATTTATAACATTGAGAACCCGGTTACGAAATCGTGATATTTTCATTCGAAAATAGCGCTATGGTTAACAAATCAGGAACATTCGCCTAAAGCGAAATGCTTTCCCCACTACACTATGACTATCAGGAAACGGGAAATGGCTAAACGACGGTTTATCCCACTGTTGCTGGCGCTCTTGTTGAGCGGTTGTACCATTCTGGAAGGCACCCCTGAAGCGCCTCCACCGGTCACCGATCACCCGCAGGAGATTCGTCGCAACCAGACGGAAGGTTTGCAGCGCATGGGTACGGTTAGCGCGTTGGTGTTTGGCTCTCCGATGGATGTTGAAGCGTCTATCAAAGAGAAAGTCACCGCGCAAAAGGCAGATTACTACGTGATCGTCATGATGGATGACACCGTAGTGCCGGGCCAGTGGTACGCGCAGGCCATCCTCTACCGTAAGTAGTTTTACGAGCTTTACGTAGGTTTGCACCGTTTCACGTTTCCCTGATGCACAATGGCGCCTCTGTCTGGATACAGGATATGCGTCTGCTATGGACTGCCCCCACTGGGTTATGTGAAATGGAGCTGACGATGAAACAAACACTTACCTTATCTACCCTGCTTTTGTCAGGCGGCAGCCATGCCGCGGCGGCGCAATCTGCAGAGTTCGCCAGCGCAGACTGCGTAACGGGGCTAAATGAAATTGGGCTGATTTCGGTGAATAACGTCACCGGAAGCCTGGAAGATGTCGAACAGGTCATCGCTCGTAAGGCGGATGAACAAGGCGCTTCCTGGTATCGTATTGTGCAGATGTATGAAGAGCCCCAGCAGGATAACTGGCGTGCACAGGCGATTATCTATGCCTAACACTCGTCACTAGTGGAAGAAGCGTTACGCTTGTCGCGCCTCTTCCACCCGCTTCTCTTGCCTATCGTCCTCCGCCCGTCGCCCGACACAGCAGGTCATTAATCACCGCTTCGCTTAGCAACGCACCGCCTCGCGGATCCAACATCATCCTACACCAGGCCTGAGCCATCGGTGGCGACGCATGACGCAGCATCTGCGCACCAACCCCCAGCAGGTACAGCTGATGCGTAATTTCACGTCCCTGAGATTCAGAAGGCTTACGCAGCCGCTGCTGCAGCTGTCGCCAGTGCCGGTCGAAATGACGATCCTGGCCCTTCACCTCATTGCATTCGACCACCAGCAGCGCCATTGCGTCAGGCTGCTTCACCAGCACCCGCAGCACATCAAGACACATGATATTGCCCGAGCCTTCCCAGATGCTGTTCACCGGCATCTCCCGGTACAGGCGCGGCAACTCACTCTCTTCGCAGTAGCCAATCCCGCCCAGCACTTCCATCGCCTCCGCCACGAATGGAATGCCGGCCTTGCAGATAGCAAACTTGGCCGCAGGGGTGAAAAGACGCGCCCACAGCGCCTCCTGCGGCTGATGATTCTGGCCCCAGGCGCTGGCGAGACGAAACATAAACGCGGTCTGCCCTTCCAGCTGGAGCGCCATTTTCCCCAGCACCTGGCGCATCAGCGGCAGGTCGATCAGGTTATGGCCAAACGCCTGACGCTGGAAGGCGTGGTACAGCGCCACCGACAGCGCGCGACGCATCAGGCTATGGCTGCCCAGCGCGCAATCAAAGCGCGTTAGCCCGCCCATTCTGAGGATTTGCCGGATACCGTCGCCCTCTTCGCCTAGCGGCCAGCCGAGGGCCTGCTGGAACTCCACTTCGCTGCTGGCGTTGGCGCGGTTGCCGAGCTTGTCTTTCAGCCGCTCAAGGCGAATGGCATTGCGGGTGCCGTCGGGCAGCAGGCGCGGCACAAAGAAGCAGGTTAACCCACCGCTGGCCTGCGCCAACACCAGATGCGCGTCGCTCTGCGGCACCGAATAGAACCATTTATGCCCGGTAAGCTGATAACTGCCGTCCTCCAGTCGTTCAGCCCGCGTGCTGTTGCTCAGCACGTCCGAACCGCCCTGCTTTTCGGTCATCCCCATGCCGATCAGAAGCCCGCGCTTCTGCGCGCCGGGCAGCTGGTGCGGGTCATAGCGATCGCTAAGCAGCGCCGAGCGCCAGTCGGCAAAAAGCGGCGGCAGCGTTTTTAGCAACAGCGGCGTAGCGGCAAAGGTCATGGTGATGGGGCATAGCGTGCCGGCTTCCACCTGCGCATGCAGCATAAAGCGCGCGGCGCGGGCGACAAACGCTCCGCTGCGGGCCTCTTCCTCCCAGGGAAGGTTATGCACCCGGTTAGCGCAAAGCCCCTGCATCAGCAGATGCCAGGCGGGATGAAAGCGAACGTCGTCAAGCCGCTGCCCCTGGGGATCGTAGCGTAATAGTTCAGGAGGATGGGCGTTGGCGAGTCTGCCAAGCTCCAGCGACTCGGCGGTGCCGAGCTGTTGGCCGATGCTCGCCAGTAGCTCGCTGTCCCAGCCGGCATCATAGCGGGCAACCGCATCACGCAGCGCAACGTCAGATAAGAACAGGTTACTGTTATTTAAGGGGATAGGTTGATTAAAAACGGTGTGTGTTTGCCAGTTCATTGTGTCTCCCTCCGTCAATGGGCAACCTGTTAAGTATGGACGGTCAGGGAAGATGCACAATAAAAAAGCCACCCGAAAGGGTGGCCTGAATGCAGAACCCGGCGGCGCTTAGCCTGGACGGGCTACCGAATGGTAGCCCGGGCGAGGCGTTTACGCCGACCCCGGGAACGGTGTATTAGCTACGCTGGCGCACCGCTTCAAACAGGCAGATGCCGGTTGCCACGGAGACGTTCAGCGACGATACGGTACCCGCCATAGGAATGCTGATCAGCTCATCGCAGTGTTCGCGGGTCAGACGGCGCATACCTTCACCTTCTGCGCCCATCACCAGCGCCATCGCGCCGGTCATTTTGCTCTGATACAGGGTGTGGGTCGCTTCACCGGCGGTGCCCACAATCCAGACGCTCTCTTCCTGCAGCATACGCATGGTACGCGCCAGGTTGGTTACGCGGATAAGCGGTACGCTTTCGGCAGCGCCACAAGCTACTTTTTTCGCCGTCGCATTCAGCTGCGCCGAACGGTCTTTCGGGACGATAACCGCGTGCACGCCAGCAGCGTCGGCGCTACGCAGGCAGGCGCCGAGGTTATGCGGGTCGGTGACACCATCGAGGATCAGCAGGAACGGGCTGTCGAGCGAAGCGATCAGATCCGGCAGATCGTTTTCCTGATACTGACGGCCCGGCTTCACGCGCGCGATAATGCCCTGGTGCACGGCACCTTCGCTTTTCTCATCCAGGAACTGACGGTTCGCCAGCTGAATCACCACGCCCTGCGCTTCGAGCGCATGGATCAGCGGCATCAGGCGCTTATCGTCGCGGCCTTTCAGAATAAAAACTTCCTGAAAACGTTCAGGCGCGCGCTCCAGCAGTGCCTGCACTGCGTGGATGCCGTAAATCATTTCACTCATGAATATACTCGTTGTTAATTCTACGTTGTGATTACCCTCACCCTAGCCCTCTCCCTGGAAGGGAGAGGGCACAGTTCTCCCTCGCCCCTAAGGGGAGAGGGTCGGGGTGAGGGGAATGGGGTTATTCCGCCGCTTTCTTCTTCGCGGCACGCTTAGCTTTGGTCGCTGCGGCGATTTTTTGCGTCTTGGTGGAAGGCTTTTTGGCCTTCTTCGCCGCCCCTTTCTCGGTTGAAGCCGGTTTAGCTTTCGCTTTACCTTTCTTCTCGCCGCGGAAGGCGCTGTCCGGTTCGAAGTTAGTGCGCTTGCCCGCCTGACGACGACGGCTGGCGCTCGGCTTGCCGCCGCTGCCTTTCTTCGCTTTCTCGCGCTCGGTTTTACCGACGTTACGCGGGCCGCGCTCGCTGGAGATCAGCGAGAAGTCGATTTTACGCTCGTCCATGTTGACCGCTTCCACGCGCACTTCCACGCGATCGCCCAGACGATAGGTCTGGCCGCCGGATTCACCAATCAGACGCTGGCCGACCTGGTCAAAGCGATAGTAGTCGTTGTCCAGCGAGGAGACGTGGACCAGACCATCGATGAACAGTTCGTCCAGACGCACGAAGAAGCCAAAGCCGGTCACGCTCGCGATCACGCCGTTAAAGACGTTACCCACCTGATCCTGCATGAAGTCACACTTCAGCCAGTCAGAGACATCACGGGTCGCTTCGTCAGCACGGCGTTCGGTCATCGAACAGTGCTGACCCAGTTGCAGCATCTCTTCCATCGAATAATGGTAGCCGCCGGTGTCGGTGCTGTTGCCCTTATGACCCTGCTCTTTCGCCAGCAGATACTTGATGGCACGGTGCAGCGACAGGTCAGGATAACGACGAATCGGCGAGGTGAAGTGCGCATAGGACTGCAGCGCCAGGCCAAAGTGACCGCGGTTTTCCGGGTCATAGATAGCCTGCTTCATTGAACGCAGCAGCATGGTTTGCAGCATCTCGGCATCAGGACGGTCGGCGACAGATTCCAGCAGCTCGGCGTAGTCGCGCGGCTCCGGTTTGTTGCCGCCAGGCAGTTCGAGGCCAAGTTCAGACAACACCGAACGGAACGCGGTAATCGCTTCGGTCGTTGGCTTGTCGTGAATACGGAACAGCGCAGGCTCCTGAGCTTTCTCGACGAAACGCGCCGCCGAGATGTTCGCCATGATCATGCACTCTTCAATCAGTTTGTGCGCGTCATTACGCTGGGTCTGTTCGATACGCTCAATGCGGCGTTCGGCGTTGAAGATGAACTTCGCCTCTTCGCTCTCAAACGAGATCCCGCCGCGCTCGGCGCGAGCCTGATCCAGCACCTTGTAGAGGTTATGCAGCTCTTCAATGTGTTTCACCAGCGGTGCGTACTGTTCACGCAGCTCCTGGTCGCCCTGCAGCATATGCCAGACCTTGGTGTAGGTCAGACGCGCGTGGGAGCTCATCACCGCTTCGTAGAATTTGAAGCCGGTTAAACGGCCCTTCGACGAAATGGTCATTTCGCAGACCATACACAGGCGGTCAACCTGAGGGTTCAGCGAGCACAGGCCGTTGGAGAGCACTTCCGGCAGCATCGGCACAACCTGCGTTGGGAAGTAGACCGACGTACCACGGTTGCGCGCTTCGCCGTCCAGCGGCGTCGGTGGGCGCACGTAGTAGCTGACGTCAGCAATGGCAACCCACAGGCGCCAGCCGCCACCGCGTTTTTTCTCGCAGTAGACCGCATCATCGAAGTCACGAGCGTCTTCGCCGTCGATAGTGACCAGCGGCAGGTCGCGCAGGTCTACACGACCCACTTTCGCCTCTTCAGGCACCTGCTCTTTCAGCCCGGCAACCTGTGCTTCCACCGCTGGCGGCCAGACGTAGGGAATTTCATGGGTGCGCAGCGCCATCTCAACGGCCATGCCGGTCCCCATGTTGTCGCCCAGCACTTCAACGATTTTACCAATCGCTTTGGTGCGGCGGGTTGGGCGCTGGGTCAGTTCGACCACCACCACAAAGCCCATGCGCGCACCCATCACCGACTCAGGCGGGATGAGGATATCAAAGCTCAGGCGGCTGTCGTCCGGGACCACAAAGCCCACGCCAGCGTCGGTAAAGTAGCGGCCGACGATCTGCGCATTGCGCGGCACCAGTACGCGAACGATACGCGCTTCGCGGCGGCCTTTACGATCCGCGCCCAGCGGCTGTGCCAGCACTTCATCGCCGTGCATGCACATTTTCATCTGTTCGCTCGACAGATACAGGTCGTCTTTACGGCCTTCAACGCGCAGGAAGCCGAAGCCATCGCGGTGACCGATAACCATGCCTTTCAGCAGGTCGAGACGTTCCGGCAGCGCATAGCACTGGCGGCGGGTAAAGACTAACTGCCCATCGCGCTCCATGGCGCGCAGGCGGCGGCGCAGCGCTTCAATCTGCTCTTCGCCTTCAATATTAAGTTCGACGGCCAGTTCTTCACGGTTGGCCGGTTTTTCGCGTTTTGTTAAGTGTTCGAGGATAAATTCCCGGCTCGGGATAGGATTCGAATATTTTTCTGCTTCGCGTTCCAGGAAAGGATCTTTTGACATGTCGGTTCCTCCGTCATCATCGCTGCTGGCGGGAGTCGTTATTCCACCAGCAATAATTTATATAGCGGTTGATTCTTTTCAACCAAATCAGCCAGTGTGTAGTTATCCAACTCCTTGAGAAAACATTGCACGGCTTGAGCAAGTGCCTGTTTCAAACGACAGGCTGGCGTAATATGGCAAAATTCGCTGCTGCAGTTCACCAGCGATAACGGTTCGAGTTCACGCACCACGTCTCCGACGCGGATATCCTTGGCTGGTTTACCCAGACGGATCCCGCCATTTTTTCCCCGCACGGCCATCACGTATCCGGCGCGACTGAGCTGGTTGATTATTTTAACCATATGGTTACGCGACACGCCGTAGACCTCGGTTACCTCCGAGATGCTGGTCATGTTGCCTTCCGGCAGCGACGCCATATAGATCAGCGCACGTAGTCCATAATCGGTAAAACTTGTTAACTGCACATCAACCTCAGGAAAAAGGGGAAAAACAGGGTGAGCCTGTTGATATTAATTATATTGATGATAAACCAGCCAGCGACTGAGCCGCTAATTTATTTCAGTTCGGGAAGGAAAAAGCGAGGGTTTAACGCACGATTAAGCCGGATGGTGACGCTTTGCGTCTTATCCGGCCTACCGAGTAGTAGGCCTGATAAGCGCAGCGCCATCGGGCGCTGCACGACGAACCAGAATTATGCGTCGAACGGGTCGCGCAGGATCATGGTTTCGGTACGGTCTGGACCAGTCGAAATAATATCGATCGGCACGCCGGTCAGTTCTTCAATACGCTTGATGTAGTCCAGCGCTGCCTGTGGCAGGCCGCTACGTTCCTTCACGCCGAAGGTGGTTTCAGACCAGCCCGGCATGGTTTCATAGATTGGCTCGATACCTTCCCAATCATCAGCTGCCAGCGGAGTGGTGGTCACTTCGCGACCATCCGGCATGCGGTAGCCCACGCAGATTTTCACTTCTTTCAGGCCGTCCAGAACGTCCAGCTTGGTCAGGCAGAAGCCAGACAGGGAGTTGATCTGTACAGCGCGACGCACGGCAACGGAGTCCAGCCAGCCGGTACGACGACGACGGCCGGTAGTGGCGCCGTATTCGTTACCCTGCTTGCACAGGAACTCACCGGTTTCATCAAACAGTTCGGTCGGGAATGGACCAGCACCCACGCGAGTGGAGTACGCTTTGATGATGCCCAGTACGTAGTCAACATAGCGCGGGCCAAGGCCAGAACCGGTTGCTACGCCACCTGCGGTGGTGTTGGAAGAGGTTACGTACGGATAGGTACCGTGGTCGATATCCAGCAGCGTACCCTGCGCGCCTTCGAACATGACGAAGTCACCGCGCTGACGAGCCTGATCCAGCAGATCAGAAACATCAACAACCATGCTGGTCAGGATGTCAGCAACTGCCATCACATCGTCCAGCACTTTCTGGTAGTCAACCGCGTCAGCTTTATAGAAGTTCACCAGCTGGAAGTTGTGATATTCCATCACTTCTTTCAGTTTGTCGGCGAAGGTTGCTTTATCGAAGAGGTCACCCACGCGCAGACCGCGACGAGCCACTTTATCTTCGTAAGCAGGACCGATACCACGACCGGTAGTACCGATAGCTTTCGCACCGCGCGCTTTTTCGCGAGCGTTATCCAGCGCGACGTGATAGTCGAGGATTAACGGGCATGCTTCGGAAAGCAGCAGACGTTCGCGAACCGGGATACCACGGTCTTCCAGGCCTTTCATCTCTTTCATCAGCGCAGCCGGAGACAGCACAACACCGTTACCGATGATGCTGGTTACATTCTCACGGAGAATACCTGATGGAATAAGATGGAGGACGGTTTTTTCACCGTTGATTACGAGAGTATGGCCCGCGTTGTGACCACCCTGATAGCGAACAACATATTTTGCACGCTCAGTAAGAAGATCGACGATCTTCCCTTTACCTTCGTCACCCCATTGGGTGCCCAGTACGACGACGTTGTTACCCATTTTTCAAAATCACCGATTGCTTAAAAATGGATTCTACCATCGCTTTTTCAGATATACAGCACTTTTTACCCATAAAATCGTGCTTTAGTGTTCTCTTTTTAATCAGCCAATCGTTTTCGTCAACATGTAGTAGATCACGACTCCAGCGACCACAAGACCGCCGCCAAATCGACGTAACATCGTATCCGGTAATTGAGTCATCGTAGAAATCATCTTGCGCCAGGCCTTCGGATAAAGCATCGGCCCCAGACCTTCAAACACTAACACCAGCGCAAGCGCCAGCCAGATTGTGGAATTCATTGATCATCCTTATAAAAGAAAACCACCGACTCCCGAAGGAGGCGGTGGTTTTGTTCAGGCTGTCGCGCGATTAACGCGTCGTGGTGCCTGGGTTCTTCATGTAACGGAAGAAGTCGCTATCCGGGCTCAGTACCATCACGTCCTGGTTGCTATCGAAGCTCGCTTCGTATGCACGCAGACTACGGATGAAGGCATAGAAGTCTGGATCCTGGCTGAAGGCATCGGCAAACAGCTTAGCGGCTTCTGCATCACCTTCACCACGCATGATACGACCCTGACGTTCTGCTTCTGCCAGCGTCTTCGTCACTTCATAGTCAGCGGTAGCGCGCAGTTTTTCTGCCTCTTCCTGACCCTGTGAACGGTGACGGCGGGCTACGGCTTCACGCTCGGCGCGCATACGGTTGTAGATAGCTTCAGAAACCTCTGCAGGCAGGTTGATCTGCTTAATACGCACATCGACCACTTCAATCCCTAACGCCGCCATACTGTTCGGGTTAATGGTTGGCCCTTTGATGTTTGCCTGCTGCTCTACGCGCTCTGCGGCTTCGGCAATCGCGTTATCCGCAGCGGGCGTAGCCACTTCGTCTTCAGCACCGGAAGAACCGGAGTTCAGGGCGTCGCGAACTTCCAGCGTCAGACGACCACGGGAGTCGGTAACGATGTCTTTCACGTCCAGACGACCAATCTCAGAACGCAGACGGTCAGAGAACTTACGTTTCAGCAGCACTTCGGCCTGGGAGACGTCACCGCCGCCGGTTGCCAGGAAGTAACGGCTAAAGTCGCTGATACGCCACTTGATGTAAGAGTCGACGATCAGGTCTTTTTTCTCTTTGGTCACGAAACGGTCGGCCTGGTTATCCATGGTCTGGATACGGGCATCGAGCATTTTCACCGACTGAATGAACGGAACCTTGAAGTGCAGGCCTGGCTCATAAATCAGCGGTTTCTTGTCGCCGTCACGCACGACGCTGCTGAACTGGAACTTAATCCCACGCTCGCCTTCTTTAACCACGAAGATAGAGGTGTAAAGCACTACCAGCACGATGATGATAATCGCAATAACTGACTTACGCATCGTTATTCCCCCTGACGCTGGTAGTCGTTACGCTGCGCGTTAGCGCGGCGTTGGTCCATGATATTGCCCTGACTGGCAGACGACGTGTTGCTTGCGCTGCTGCTGGAAGAGGACGCAGGCGGCAGGCGCAACAGGTTGTTCGCACCACTGCTATCGCTCTTTGCTGCCGGGGCGTTGCCGCCTTTCAGCATTTGATCCAGCGGCAGTACCATCAGGTTGCCATTCTTGTTGTCGCTAACCAGCACTTTACGGGTATGGCTCAGCACTTTTTCCATGGTCTCGATATAGAGACGCTCGCGGGTAATCTGCGGTGCGGCTTTATATTCCGGCAGGATTTTCGCAAAGCGCGCCACTTCACCCTGAGCTTCCAGTACGGTCTGAGTCTTATACGCACGCGCTTCTTCCAGAATACGCTGCGCCTGACCGTTCGCACGTGGCTGCACTTCGTTGGTGTACGCTTCCGCTTCACGGATGTACTGCTGCTCGTTCTCACGTGCGGCAATCGCATCATCGAACGCGGCTTTCACCTCTTCCGGCGGACGAGCGGCCTGGAAGTTGACGTCCAGCAGGGTGATACCCATGTTGTACGGACGGATGGTCTCTTCCAGCTCGCGCTGGGTATCGCTACGAATAACGGTACGACCTTCGGTCAGAATACGGTCCATGGTGTACTTACCGATAACACCACGCAGGGCGCTGTCGGTAGCCTGACGCAGACTGTCGTCAGCGCTGGTCACGCTGAACAGGTATTTCTGCGGGTCGGTTACGCGGTACTGCACGTTCATTTCAACGCGCACGACGTTTTCGTCGGAGGTCAGCATCACGCCGGATGCGGCCAGTTCGCGAACCGCTTCAACGTTCACTGGAGTGACTTCATCAACGAAGGTCGGCTTCCAGTTCAGACCCGGCTCAACCAGATGGCTGAACTTACCAAAGCGCGTCACTACGCCACGCTCGGCTTCTTTAATGGTATAGAACCCGCTGGCCGCCCAGATGACGACAACGGCTGCGGCAGCGATACCGACAATACGTCCGCCCATAGGGCTACGCGGCCCCTGGGTTGAGCTTCCGTTACCGGAACCCCCTTTACCGCCCCCAAATCCACCGAGCTTTTTGCTCAGCTTACGGAAGATATCATCCAAATCCGGCGGACCCTGATCGCGACCGCCTTTATTTCCATTCCCCCCGGAGTTGCCGCCTTGATTATTGCTGCTTCCCCACGGGTCGCGGTCTTGTCCGTTATTACCGGGCTGATTCCACGCCATGTTTATGCTCCATATTTGTTATGCGGTGATATACCTTTTCCCAGTTCAGATCTTTTCGCGGTTAACCGTCATCGCCTTCCTGGTGGTGACGGTCGCGTTGAGGCGATCTGAACCGCTGGGTGCCCAAAGGGCTAATGTTCAGGCAAGCTGCACGGTCAGACGACGTAGTCTGCCAGTGTTGGTTCTTGTTTACAGAGGCGACGCCAGTCGACAATTGGCATACGAACCTGCAAATTGACGCAGCCGTCCTCCTCCATCCACTCTTTTTCAATTGCCTGAAGCTGGTAAAAGCGGCTACGCAAACGCCCGGCCTGCGGAGGTAAACGCAGCGTGTGCTGCGCAACTTCGCCGGCTAACCGTTCGGTTAACGCCTGAAAAAGGAGTGGTATGCCTACCCCGGTTTGTGCAGACAGCCACACCCGGATAGGTTTGTTCTCTTCATCACGATCGATACGCGGCTCGAAATCGTCCAGCATATCGATTTTGTTCATCACCAGCAGGGTTGGGATCTCGTGCGCGTCGATCTCTTCGAGAACCGTGTTCACCGCGTCGATGTTTTCCTGTACCCGAACGTCCGCTGCGTCAATCACGTGAAGCAACAGCGTCGCTTCGCGGGTTTCCTGCAAGGTGGCTTTAAAGGCCGCCACCAGATCGTGCGGCAGGTGACGAATAAAGCCTACGGTATCCGCCAGCACGGTTTCGCCCACATCTGCCACGTCAATACGACGCAGCGTTGGATCAAGGGTCGCAAACAGCTGGTCGGCGGCGTAAACCTCCGCCTGCGTAATATGGTTAAACAGCGTCGATTTGCCGGCGTTGGTATAACCCACCAGCGATACCGTTGGCACGTCGGCCTTCACGCGGGCACGACGCCCCTGCTCACGCTGTTTCTCTACTCGCTCAATACGCGAGAGGATCTGCATAATACGGTTACGCAGTAAACGACGGTCGGTTTCGAGCTGGGTTTCACCCGGGCCGCGTAAACCGATACCGCCTTTTTGTCTTTCAAGGTGCGTCCAGCCGCGCACCAGACGCGTGGCCAGATGGCGCAACTGCGCCAGCTCAACCTGCAGCTTACCTTCATGGGTACGCGCACGTTGGGCGAAAATATCTAAGATCAGACCGGTACGGTCGATAACCCGGCATTGACACAGGGCTTCAAGGTTACGCTCCTGTGCTGGGCTAAGTGCATGATCGAACAGCACAACGGAAGCACCTGTCGCTTTGACGGCTTCCGCAATCTCGACAGCCTTACCTTCACCAACAAAATATTTTGGGTGCGGCGCTTTACGGCTACCAGTAATCACCTGCATTGCTTCGACACCGGCGGAAGAGACCAGAGATTCAAACTCCTGGAGGTCTTCCATATCTTTGTCTTGCGTAAAATAGATGTGTACCAGCACCGCCTGCTCACCGGCGTCATAACGGTCAAACAAGCGTTATATCTCCTGAAATACCAGCGGGGAACCCGAATAATCCGGCTCCCCGACATGGATAAACAGCCATCAACCTTATTCGGTTTCGTCGCTGTCTTGCGGCGCAGAACCCTGCGCGTTGCTACCGTGGTGGTAGTTGCTGCCAGTGCCGCCGCCAGCATTGTTGCTGTGATGGGAAACTGGACGAGACGGAACTACGGTAGAAATTGCGTGCTTATAGACCATCTGGCTGACCGTGTTTTTCAACAGGATCACGAACTGATCGAAAGACTCAATTTGCCCTTGCAGCTTAATACCATTCACCAAATAAATAGAAACTGGAACACGTTCCCGACGCAGTGCGTTCAGGAACGGATCTTGTAAAGATTGCCCCTTAGCCATTCTCTCTTTTCCTTATATGCTTATTTGTACTTATACACGTCGTCTTTCAAGCCGCGTTGCGGCAACTTGAGCGATGTTGCGTATGAACCTTACGATTCTGAAAATTGCGCACGATACGACTCAATTGTACACATTCAGTCTACACTAGCACCCACTACCTGTAATAGTTGGTTAAACGCCTGCTCTGGCTGCTCACTATCTAACCAGTGAACCCCTTCCCAACCGCGTAACCACGTCACCTGGCGCTTCGCTAGTTGTCTCGTGGCACAAACTCCTCTATAAACCATTTCATCATATGAAATCTCGCCTTCGAGGTACGACCACATCTGGCGATATCCCACACAACGAATGGAAGGCATATCCGTATGCAAATCTCCACGGGCAAATAGCGCCCGCACTTCTGCTTCAAAACCTGAAGCTAACATCTGATGAAAACGCTGCTCAATGCGCTGATGGAGCAGTTCACGGCTCGCCGGGGCGATGGCGAACTGATGCACCTTATAGGGCAGAGCGTCTCCTGACGTTTGTGTCAGCTCCGTTAAAGTTTTACCCGAAATGAAAAAAACTTCCAGTGCCCGGGAAAGTCTTTGCGGATCATTCGGATGAATACGCTCGGCGGCAACGGGGTCGATTTCCCGTAGCTGCTGATGCAGCGCCATCCACCCCTGCTCTGCCGCCTGCTGCTCAATCCGCGCCCGAACGTCCGGGTCGGCTGAGGGCAGCGGTGATAAACCTTCAAGCAACGCCTTGAAATACAACATCGTGCCACCGACCAGCAGCGGAATTTTCCCTGCGGCGGTGATCTCCGCCATCTGCGCAAGCGCATCGCGGCGGAAGTCCGCCGCAGAGTATGCCTGCGACGGATCGAGAATATCTAACAGTCGATGCGGCGCGGCTTCTAGCTCTTCCGCACTCGGCTTAGCGGTGCCGATATCCATTCCCCGATAGATGAGGGCGGAATCAACACTAATCAACTCTACTGGCAAAACTTTACGTAATTCAATAGCCAGCGCCGTCTTGCCCGAAGCGGTTGGCCCCATCAAAAAAATTGCCTTAGGCAGGCTCGCCTCGGTTACGTCACTCATGTCTCAGGGCGTTCATCGCAGAATCTAAATCAACGGGTTGTAACAGACCACCCGGCGGAGCTTTGACCAGATGCGGGCAAAGACGTTCAACGTCAGCCAGCATCGCAATGGCCTGTGCCATGTTCCACTGCGCGTGATCGCTTGCCAGATTACGGGCCAGCCACTGCGCAACGTTCCCGGCATCAACCATACTCTGCTCCACCAGGTAGCCTATCAGTTCAGGAATCAAGATTTGTAAATTTTGTTGTCGTAAGGGTAAAGGCACGGCGCGGATCGTGGCGTGCTGCCCTTCGAGCAGTATTTCAATGCCGAGCTGGTTCAGCGTTTCCTGCGCCCGCTCCAGCGTTTTCCGCTCGTCGTCGGTCACCTTCAGACGCAGCGGGATCAGCAGCGGCTGCGCGCAGATAGTTGCCTCACCCGGCGTCAGCTGCGCCTGGCGCAGCCAGCGTTCCGCAACCGGCAACGCCAGCAGGCTTAACTTACCGCCGCGCTCAAGCAACGCGCAGGTATCGGCGACGATCGCCAGCACGCGCCCGAAGCTCTGGCTATGCCCGGTAAGATTATCCGCCGCCGGTGCTTTCACCGGTTCCGGCGTCTTCTCTGGGGTATTCAGCAACTGGCGATAGAGCGCCCCCTGCTGTTTCTGGTATCCTGGCTGGGCATTTGGCCAACTGCCATTGGTGCCACCACCGCTGCTCCGCCCGGCACTGCTGCCGCCGGTTGGCGTTTGGTAGCGCGGCATATCAGGCTCGCGAGCCACCGCCGGTTCGGCAAACTGGTTGCGCCCAGCGGCAACGCGGTTCTCAGGCAGGACGCGCGGTGCGGGCTCGTCATCTTCCGCCAACGGCAAAGGCGCATCCAACTGCTGTTGCAGCACGCTGAGCACCCCTTGATAGATAAAGTCATGCACCAGGCGGGACTGATGAAAA
This sequence comes from Kluyvera sichuanensis, assembly GCF_040930405.1. Classification (NCBI taxonomy): domain Bacteria; kingdom Pseudomonadati; phylum Pseudomonadota; class Gammaproteobacteria; order Enterobacterales; family Enterobacteriaceae; genus Kluyvera; species Kluyvera sichuanensis. The sequence continues at coordinate 4,207,522 of NZ_CP162271.1, read as the reverse complement.
CGCACTTCGTGCTTCGCCGGGTGAACGTTCACGTCGACCTGATGCGGGTCAATCTCGAGATAAAGAACAAACGCCGGCTGCTGGTCAGCGCCGAGTTTATCTTCACACGCCTGACGAATCGCATGGCTGATGAGCCTATCGCGCATCATGCGGCCATTCACGTAGCAGTACTGAATTTCAGCCAGCGCAGGCGTGGTGTGTTTCGGGTCTGCCACCCAGCCGCGCAGCGCCAGGTCGCCGTGCTGCCACTCAATGGCCAGCGCATGCTCAAGGAACGGCACGCCGCAAATCGCCCCCAGCCGACGCTCTTTCGGTGCGCCTTCGGCCACCGCGCGATACTGGCGAACCACTTTACCATTGTGGGTCAGGTTAATGCTCACATCGAAGCGCGCCAGCGCAATGCGGCGAATAATCTCATCGATATGGTTGAATTCGGTTTTCTCGGTGCGCATAAACTTGCGCCGCGCCGGGGTGTTGTAGAACAGGTCCAGCACTTCCAGCGTTGTCCCTACCGGGTGCGCCGCCGGTTTTACCGTCACGTCCTGATCGCGCCCCTCCGCGTAGGCCTGCCAGGCTTCCTGCTGCTCTGCGGTCCGTGAGGTGATGGTCAGACGTGAAACCGAGCTGATACTCGCCAACGCCTCACCGCGAAAACCTAAGCTGATAATTGCCTCAAGGTCGTCAAGCGAGGCAATTTTACTGGTGGCGTGACGTGCCAGCGAGAGTGCCAGCTCGTCTTTCTTGATGCCACATCCGTTATCGCGAATACGGATAAGCTTGGCGCCGCCGCGTTCAATATCAATATCGATGCGGGTCGCCCCCGCATCGAGACTGTTCTCCACCAGCTCTTTCACTACCGATGCAGGCCGCTCAACCACTTCACCCGCGGCAATCTGGTTCGCAAGCTGCGGCGGTAAAACCTGTATCGGCATGAAAACTCCTTAGTTAACGAGCGTCCTGGATGATGACGCGGCGCTGGCGGTCTGCGACTGTTCGTCACGAGGGCCGGATTGTATCGGATGCGCCGTGAAATAGTTACGTAAACCGTTATAAATGGCTTCCGCGATCTTCTGCTGATAGTCGTCGCTGCCCAGCAAGCGCTCTTCGCTGCTGTTACTGATAAAGCCGGTTTCGACCAGAATGGACGGAATATCCGGCGAACGCAGCACGCCAAGGCTGGCATGTTCAGGACGACGTTTATGCAGATTACCCACTCGCTGGAGCTGGCTAATCACGTTGGTCGCGACATCATACCCTACCCGCTGCGAATGGCCGAACTGCAGATCCAGCACCGCCTGGCTCAGGTATGGGTCAGCCTGGCTGTTGGCCAGCACGTCACCCGCGCCGCCCAGCAGTTCGGACTGCTTCTCATGCTGTTCGAGCCAGCCCGCCATTTCGCTGTTCGCGCGACGGTTAGAGAGCACCCACACGGAAGCACCGGTCGCATCGCGGTTCGGCGCAGCATCGGCGTGAATCGACACCAGGAAAGAGGCATTTTGCTTACGCGCCACGTCGGAACGGCCCATCACCGAAATAAAGTAGTCGCCGTCACGGGTCAGCACGCCCTTAAACATCGGGTCATCGTTCAACAACCCACGCAGCTTACGCGCAATGGCGATGGTGACGTTTTTCTCACGCGTACCGCCGGGGCCAATCGCGCCAGGATCCTGGCCGCCGTGACCAGCATCAATGGCAATAATCACTTTATCCCCCGAGACGCTGCGCGCACGGGAAGACGGACGCGGAGTTGGCGTCACGGTGCTGGCAATCGCCGGCTGGCGTTCGCCGCTGAAGCTGCCGCTATCGTTACCGCTGTTCGTAGTGCTACCGCCGTTACGGCTGCCGCTGAACGGGTTACGCCCTGGCTGTACCGGCGCAGGCGTCACAACTGGGGTTTCCACTCGCTTCGCTACAACTGGCGGTGGAGGCGGCGGCGGTGGAACGTCGGCGTTAATGGTGAACACCACGACGTAGTTCGCCCCGTTCTGCTGCTTCACCGCTCGGGTTTTGCCGTTCTCGGTAAGATCGACCACCAGTCGTAAAGTCTGATCGTCTTTCGGCGTACCCGAACGAATGGCTTTGACCAGGTTGTTGCCGCTAAAGCGCAACGGCAGCCCCTGAATCACGCCAGTTTGTTTGATATCCAGCACGACGCTACGTTTGTCGTCCTGGCTAAAGTTGTACTCTGGATCGCCCATAAAGCTGAACGTGATCCGCGCCTGCGTTTCACTGTTCGCCACCTGAATATCGGATAAACTCGCCGCCATTGCCGGTACACCGACCAGCATCAGCGCGGCTATCAACCACCCTTTTGCGCGAAAAATCATCCTGGGATCCCTTAAATTAACCGGCAAACCGCGCCAGCAGAGACTCACCTAATGAGGAGACTGCGCTGATGCGCGCCTCACGCCCTTGCGCCTGGTAATCTAAGTGTATTTCGATATCCGGCTCGGGCAGAACACCTGCGCCCTGTTGCGGCCATTCCACCAGGCAGATGGCATCGTTAGCAAAGTAATCGCGGATCCCCATAAATTCGAGCTCCTCGGGATCGGCAAGGCGGTACAGATCAAAGTGATAAACCATCAGGTCGGCGAGCTGATATGGCTCAACCAAGGTATAGGTGGGGCTTTTGACGTTGCCGTTATGACCTAACGCCTGCAGGAATCCACGGCTAAAGGTGGTTTTCCCAGCACCCAGATCGCCGTACAGATAGATGACGGTTGCGCCGACGCAGGCTTTCGCCACTCGGTTGCCAAGGTCCAGGGTTGCCTGCTCGTCAGATAAAGGAATCACTCGATTAGTCATGGTTTACGTCAATCACATCCGGGTTAACAACACGCCGTAGCGTGGAAAAGAGGTCTGTCGCGAGCATACCGCGGGTACCATAGTGCGCCGCCAGTTCATCGGCGGCGGCACCGTGGGCGATACACCCTGCGCACGCTGCATCATACGGCGATAATGCCTGCCCCAGCAATGCGCCGATGATGCCCGAAAGCACATCGCCCATTCCGCCGCTGGCCATACCGGCATTTCCCGCATCAATAATTCCGATCGCGCCCTGCTCATCTGCCACGACCGTACCGGCGCCTTTCAGCACCACCGCGCCGCCGTACCGTTTTACCAGACGCTGCGCGGAAAGTAAGCGATCGTTCTCGATGTCGGCCACCCGACAGCTGAGCAGCCGTGCGGCTTCGCCGGGGTGCGGCGTGATCACGCGATTGTGACGTTTATCCGGATTGATTGCCAGCAGGTTCAGCGCATCGGCATCCCAGAGGGTGGGTTTACGGAAATTGTCGATTTTCCGCAGCGCCTGCTTGCCCCATTCGGCCTGCCCCAGACCGGGGCCAATCACCACCACATCCGCCCACTCCAGCGCTTCATCGAGCACCTGCGACGTCAGCTCGTGCACCATCAGTTCAGGCCGGGCGGTAATAATCGGCGCGACATTTTCAGCGCGAGTCAGCACCCGCACCAGCCCCGCGCCGGCTCGTAGTGCCGCCTCACCGGTCATGCGAATCGCCCCGGCGGTACCGTGGTCGCCGCCAATCACCACCAGGCGGCCGTGATCGCCTTTGTGTGAGGTAGGACGACGCGGCGTGAACCACTGCCCTAGCTGCGAAGCATCAAACCGATGAATGTTGGTGTGCTGGGTTGCCAGCCAGGCGTCGAGACCCAGCGCATCGTGGTGGAGATGCCCGACAACGTCGCGCGCCTTGCCGGTCAACAGACCTGGCTTCAGGGCGATAAAGGTGATGGTGTGAGCGGCCTGGATAACCGCGCCGGGCGTCGTGCCGGTTTGGGCGTTCAGCCCGGAGGGAATATCCAGCGCGATAATCGGTGCCGGGAAGGCGTTAGCCCGCTCAATCAGGTTCGCGACGTTCTCGCGCGGCGCGCTTTGTAGTCCGGTGCCGAGCAGGCCGTCAATAATCAGATCGGCATCCTGCGGCCAATCGGCATCCGCTGGGTAAATCTCGCCGCCCACCGCACGCCACGCCTCACGAGCCGCGTGTGCCTCTTCCGGCAGCGACTTATCGCTGGCTATCGCCAACAGCGTCACCTGAATACCGGCAGCCTGCGCCAGACGCGCGACCTCGTAGCCATCACCGCCGTTATTGCCATGACCACAGAGGACAATCCAGCGGCGGCTAGCGGGATACGCGCCACGCGCGAGGTTAAACGCCGCTTCGCCCGCGCGCTGCATTAAGGTGTAAAGGGAGAGGCCGAGGCTCTGTGCCGCCGTTTTTTCAGCGCGACGCAGGTCATCCGCAGGCCAAATGGAGTGTGGTATACTGTGGGGGTTACTCGTCAATGTATGGTCCGTCATGTCACAGCCCCTCGATCTCAATCAATTAGCGCAACAAATCAAACAATGGGGCACCGAACTGGGTTTTCAGCAAGTCGGCATCACCGATACCGATCTCAGCGCCTCCGAGCCCAAACTGCAGGCATGGCTGGATAAACAATATCACGGCGAGATGGAATGGATGGCGCGCCACGGTATGATGCGCGCGCGTCCGCACGAACTACAGCCCGGTACGCTCCGGGTGATTAGCGTTCGCATGAACTATCTTCCCGCCAATGCGGCCTTTGCCAGCACGCTGAAAAATCCCGATCTAGGTTACGTCAGCCGTTATGCCCTGGGGCGTGATTATCATAAGCTGTTGCGTAACCGCCTTAAAAAGCTCGGTGAAATGATTCAGGAACAGTGCGTCTCGCTGAATTTTAGACCGTTTGTCGACTCTGCGCCTATTCTTGAGCGTCCGCTAGCGGAAAAAGCCGGAATTGGCTGGACGGGCAAGCACTCGCTTATCCTCAACCGCGACGCCGGATCGTTCTTTTTCCTCGGCGAGCTGCTGGTTGATATTCCTCTGCCCATCGATCAACCGGTGGCCGAAGAGTGCGGGCGCTGCGTGGCCTGCATGACCATCTGCCCCACCGGCGCAATCGTCGAGCCCTACACCGTCGATGCTCGCCGCTGTATCTCCTATCTGACCATCGAGCTCGAAGGCGCCATCCCGGAAGAATTTCGTCCACTATTGGGCAATCGTATTTACGGTTGTGACGACTGCCAGCTCATCTGCCCGTGGAACCGCTTCTCACAGCTGACTGACGAAGATGATTTCAGCCCACGTAAAGCGCTGCATGCGCCCGAGCTAATTGAACTGTTTGCCTGGAACGAAGCACATTTTCTGAAGGTGACGGAAGGTTCGGCCATTCGTCGTATTGGCCACCTACGCTGGCTGCGCAATATCGCCGTTGCGCTGGGTAACGCCCCGTGGAGTGATGCTACGTTAAACGCGCTGGAGAGCCGCCGAGGTGAGCACCCACTACTCGATGAACACATTGAATGGGCGGTAGCGCAGCAAATCACGCGTCGAAATGAGAACGTGGTTGAGGTGCAGCTGCCGAAGAAACAGCGTCTGGTGAGAGTGGTGGAAAAAGGGCTACCGCGCGATGCGTGATATATTCACAGCCTGTGAGTAAAAATAAAAAGACATTGCGTTTCAACACGCCAAAGTTCGTCAAGCGATCTCGCTAACATTTTGAAATGATATATCTCGTTATAATTCAATAAGTTAATAAAAACTGTAAAAATCCAGAAAACATTAGCGTGCGAAGAACGTGATAACAGCCTGTGGATAACTCTGTTTACAAGAGTGTTTCAGAAACGAAAAAAACAACCTCAATGGCTTAACGCATTGTGGAAGTATTTTTGTTTTGGAAGAAAATTTGGAGCGGGAAACGAGACTCGAACTCGCGACCCCGACCTTGGCAAGGTCGTGCTCTACCAACTGAGCTATTCCCGCTTGGGTGTGTCTACTGCGACTACTTTCAAATTTTGGAGCGGGAAACGAGACTCGAACTCGCGACCCCGACCTTGGCAAGGTCGTGCTCTACCAACTGAGCTATTCCCGCTTAATCTTCGTCTTTCAAGCTGCTACTGCGTTGGCTGCCTTCACTCACCTTAGTCACTTACTTAAGTAAGCTCCCAAGGATTCGTTCAGTTGCCGCCTTGTTGCAACTTGAAATCCTGCGATTGGGTGTGTCTACTGCTACTGCTTTCAAATTTTTGGAGCGGGAAACGAGACTCGAACTCGCGACCCCGACCTTGGCAAGGTCGTGCTCTACCAACTGAGCTATTCCCGCAAAATCTGGCAATTTTTGTTGCTGTCGTAATTCGCATTTCTGCTTCGTTACGGGAGGCGCATTATACGAGAATTCTTTCCCCCTGCAACCCCCCTTGAAGCGTTTTTTTAAAAAAATCGTTCAAGTGCTGGATAAATCGGCAAGTTGACTATTTTAGCGCCAATTCATCCCTTTAGCACGTTAAAGCTGAATAAAATGTTCGCGGTAGTAGGCCAGTTCCGCCACCGACTCACGAATATCGTCCATCGCCTGGTGAGTGCCCTGCTTTTTAAAGCCCGGCAGAATTTCCGGCTTCCAGCGACGCGCCAGCTCTTTCAGGGTGCTGACATCCAGATAGCGATAGTGGAAGTAGGATTCCAGCTCCGGCATGTATTTAAACAGGAAGCGACGATCCTGACCGATACTGTTGCCGCAAATTGGTGATTTGCCTTCAGGCACCCATTGCTTTAAGAATTCCAGCGTCGCCAGCTCCGCTTCACGGTCGCCCATGGTGCTTGCCTTCACGCGTTCCACCAGGCCGCTGCCGGTGTGGGTACGCACGTTCCAGTCATCCATCAGCGCCAGCTGGGCGTCAGATTGGTGAACGGCAATGGTCGGCCCTTCCGCCAGAATATTCAGCTGTGCATCGGTCACCAGCGTGGCGATTTCAATAATGCGATCGCGCTCGGGATCCAGACCTGTCATCTCCAGATCGATCCAAATGAGGTTGTTTTCATCTGCACTCATGCTATTTTCCACCCTTCTTGTCTAACCTGCCGCTGCGGGTTAACTAGTATTAATTAGCGTGTATCATAGAGGTTTTGCCCGATATGGGCGACCAGGAGTCAGCACGATTGAGTAAAAATAAACTCTCCAAAGGTCAGCAGCGCCGCGTTAAGGCGAACCACCAGCGCCGCCTCACAACAGCCGCGGAGAAACCAGATTACGACGACAACCTGTTTGGCGAAGCCGCCGAAGGGGTCGTCATCAGCCGCTTTGGCATGCATGCCGACGTGGAATCCGCCGACGGTGAAACCCACCGCTGCAACATCCGCCGCACCATCCGTTCACTGGTCACCGGCGACCGCGTCGTATGGCGTCCGGGTAAAACCGCTGCCGAAGGGGTGAACGTTAAAGGTATCGTTGAAGCGGTGCACGAGCGCACCTCGGTACTGACACGCCCTGACTTTTACGACGGCGTGAAGCCCATTGCCGCCAACATCGATCAGATAGTCATTGTTTCTGCCATTTTGCCCGAGCTGTCGCTGAATATTATCGACCGTTATCTCGTCGCCTGCGAAACATTGAGCGTTGAGCCGCTGCTGGTACTGAACAAAATCGACCTGCTGGACGATGAAGGCATGGCGTTCGTCAACGAGCAGATGGATATCTACCGCAACATTGGCTACACCGTTCTGATGGCTTCCAGCCACACCCAGGACGGCTTAAAGCCGCTGGAAGCCGCGCTGACCAACCGCATCAGCATCTTTGCCGGGCAGTCTGGCGTGGGTAAATCCAGCCTGTTGAACGCCCTGCTGGGGCTTAACGACGACCGTATTCTGACCAACGACGTTTCCGATGTCTCTGGTCTCGGCCAGCACACCACCACCGCTGCGCGTCTGTACCACTTCCCGCACGGCGGCGATGTGATCGACTCACCGGGGGTGCGTGAATTTGGTCTGTGGCACCTTGAGCCGGAACAAATTACCAATGGTTTTGTCGAATTCCACGACTACCTTGGACACTGTAAGTATCGCGACTGTAAACATGATACTGACCCAGGCTGTGCTATCCGCGCAGCCGTAGAGGAAGGGAAGATTGCCGAGACCCGTTTCGAAAATTATCACCGCATTCTGGAAACCATGGCGCAGGTAAAAACGCGTAAAAACTTTTCAGACATAGATAATTGAGAACTATGATTTTGCCGACTGACATTTTCGTCAACAGTCGCTAGAATCGGCCGCTTTTCTTTTTAAGATCCGACGCCCGTCGTCGGATCAGGATCGACACATAATGGCCTGGAGGCTACCTTGTTAAACTCGTTTAAACTTTCACTGCAATACATTCTGCCTAAACTGTGGCTTACGCGTCTCGCAGGCTGGGGTGCGAGCAAACGAGCGGGATGGCTGACTAAACTGGTTATCGATCTGTTCGTGAAGTTCTACAAGGTCGATATGAAAGAAGCGCAGAAGCCGGATACCGCCAGCTACCGTACTTTCAACGATTTCTTCGTTCGTCCGCTGCGTGAAGATGCCCGCCCGGTGAACACCGACCCAAGCGTGCTGGTGTTGCCAGCCGACGGCGTGATTAGCCAGCTTGGCGCGATTGAAGACGACAAAATTCTGCAGGCTAAAGGCCATAACTACTCGCTGGAAGCGCTGCTCGCGGGTAACTACATCATGGCTGACCTGTTCCGCAACGGCAGCTTCGCGACCACCTACCTGTCGCCGCGCGACTACCACCGCGTGCATATGCCGTGCAACGGTATCCTGCGTGAAATGATTTACGTGCCGGGCGATCTCTTCTCTGTGAACCACCTGACCGCGCAAAACGTCCCGAACCTGTTCGCGCGTAACGAACGCGTTATCTGCCTGTTCGATACTGAATTTGGCCCAATGGCACAGATTCTGGTCGGTGCGACTATCGTGGGTAGCATCGAAACCGTCTGGGCAGGTACCGTAACGCCACCGCGTGAAGGCGTGATTAAACGCTGGACCTACCCAGCGGGCGATCAGGAAGGTTCTGTGGCGCTGCTGAAAGGCCAGGAGATGGGCCGCTTCAAGCTGGGCTCGACGGTTATCAACCTGTTTGCGCCGGGTAAAGTCACGCTGATGGAACAGCTGAAAAATATGTCCGTCACTAAGCTTGGCGAGCCGCTGGCTATCTCCACCGAAGCGGTGGTTGAAGCTGAGGCCGCACCGGTTGTTGAACCTGTCGTTGAGCCCGTTGTTGCCCCTGCGGCCGAAGCAGTAGTCGAGCCGGTTGTTGAACCCGTTACTGAACCTACGGTTGAACCGGTTACAGAGCAGGATGTCGCCCCGAAGGCAGACAACGCGCAAGAAAAAAGTTAATCACACAATAAGGGTCTGACGTGCGCCTGATTATCACTTTACTGATGGCCTGGTGCCTCAGCCAGGGGGCGTACGCAGCGACGGCCCCCAACGCTCGACAAATCGCCCAGGAACTGGAACAGGCAAAGGCGGCAAAGCCTGCCCAGCCTGAAACCGTCGAAGCGTTACAAAATGCCCTGACCGCGCTCGAGGAGCAGAAAAGCTCTCTTGAGCGCGCCGCGCAGTACCAGCAGGTTATCGACAACTTCCCCAAACTCTCCCAGACGCTACGTAATCAGCTCAACAACCTGCGTGACGATCCGCGCCAGGTGCCGGACGGCATGAGTACCGATGCGCTGAATCAGGAGATTTTGCAGGTCAGCAGCCAACTGCTGGAAAAAAGCCGCCTTGCCCAACAGGAACAGGAGCGCGCCCGCGATATCGCCGACTCTCTGAACCAGCTTCCCCAGCAGCAGACCGACGCGCGCCGCCAGCTTAACGACATAGAGCGTCGCATCGGGACGCAGGCCGCTAATACGCCGCTGGCACAGGCACAAAACCTCAACCTGCAGGCTGATTCCAGCAAGCTAAAAGCGCTGGTCGATGAACTCGAGCTGGCGCAACTCTCCGCCAATAACCGCCAGGAACTGGCGCGAATGCGCTCGGAGCTGGCACAGAAGCAAAGTGAGCAGTTAGATGCCTATCTGCAAGCCCTGCGTAACCAGCTTAACAGCCAGCGTCAGCGCGAAGCCGAACGGGCGCTGGAAAGCACCGAACTGCTGGCGGAAAACAGCGAAAACCTGCCGACAGGTATTGTCGACCAGTTCAAAATTAACCGCGAGCTTTCTCAGGCGCTGAACCAGCAGGCCCAGCGTATGGATCTGGTGGCTTCACAGCAGCGTCAGGCTGCCAATCAAACGCTGCAGGTGCGTCAGGCCCTGAACACGCTGCGCGAGCAGTCGCAGTGGCTGGGCTCGTCTAACCTGCTGGGTGAAGCGCTACGTGCTCAGGTCGCCCGTCTGCCAGAAATGCCAAAACCTCAGCAGCTTGATACCGAAATGGCCCAGCTGCGCGTGCATCGCTTGCGCTATGAAGACTTGCTGAACAAGCAGCCGCAGCTGCGCCAGATTCGTCAAGCCGACGGCCAGCCGTTGACCAGCGAAGAGAACCGTATTCTTGAAGCCCAGCTGCGCACCCAGCGCGAATTACTCAACTCCCTGCTACAGGGCGGCGACACGCTAATCCTCGAACTGACCAAGCTGAAAGTCTCCAACAGCCAGTTGGAAGACGCGCTGAAAGAGGTCAACGAAGCGACCCATCGCTATCTGTTCTGGACTTCCGACGTGCGGCCTATCGATTTCAGTTGGCCGATTGAAATCGCGCAGGACCTGCGCCGCCTGATCTCGCTCGATACCTTTAGCCAGCTCGGCAAAGCCAGCATGATGATGCTCACCAGCCGCCAGACGCTGTTCCCGCTGTTTGGCGCCCTGCTGCTGGTTGGCTTCAGCATCAGCTCACGCAAGCACTTCACCCGTTTTCTGGAACGTTCCAGCGCCCGTGTGGGCAAAGTTACCCAGGACCACTTCTGGCTGACCATGCGCACGGTCTTCTGGTCGATTCTGGTGGCCTCGCCGCTGCCGGTGCTATGGGCAACGCTTGGCTATGGTTTGCAGGAGGCATGGCCCTTCCCGCTCGCGGTGGCCGTCGGCGATGGTGTCACCGCCACCGTACCGCTGCTATGGGTGGTGATGATCTGCGCGGCGTTTGCCCGCACCAACGGCCTGTTTATCGTCCACTTTGGTTGGCCGCAGCACCGCGTGGCCCGCGCCATGCGCTACTACCTGATGAGCATCGGGCTTATCGTGCCGCTGATTATGGCGCTGATCATGTTTGATAATCTCAACGATCGTGAGTTCTCCGCGTCGCTTGGCAGGCTCTGCTTTATCCTGATCTGCGGCGCGCTGGCGATGGTAACGTTGAGCCTGAAACGCGCCGGGATCCCGCTGTATCTCGATAAAAGCGGCAGTGGTGAAAACCGGGTTAACCTGCTGCTGTGGAACCTGATGATTGGCGCGCCTCTGCTGGCGATTTTCACCGCAGCGGTGGGCTACCTTGCCACCTCGCAGGCGCTGCTGGCGCGTCTGGAAACCTCAGTCGCTATCTGGTTCCTGCTGCTGGTGATTTACCACGTCATCCGCCGCTGGATGCTGATTCAGCGCCGTCGTCTGGCCTTTGACCGCGCCAAGCATAAACGTGCGGAAATGCTGGCGCACCGCGCCCGCGGCGAAGAAGAAGCGCACGCCACCAGTCTGGAAGGGTCGGCCGAGCAGGAGGTGAGCGAAGTCAACCTCGATACCATCAGCGAGCAGTCGCTGCGCCTGGTACGCTCGATTCTGATGCTGATTGCGCTGGTGTCGGTGATTATCCTGTGGTCGGAAATCCACTCGGCGTTTGGCTTCCTCGAAAACATTTCGCTGTGGGACGTCACCTCAACGGTACAGGGCGTTGAAAGCATCGAGCCGATTACCCTCGGTGCCGTGTTGATCGCGATTCTGGTGCTGATCATCACCACCCAACTGGTACGTAACCTTCCCGCGCTGCTGGAACTGGCCATTCTGCAACACCTGGATTTAACGCCGGGCACCGGCTATGCCATTACCACCATCACCAAATATCTACTGCTGTTGATAGGCGGGCTGGTTGGGTTCTCGATGATTGGTATTGAATGGTCGAAGCTACAGTGGCTGGTCGCCGCGCTCGGTGTCGGTCTCGGCTTTGGTTTGCAGGAGATTTTCGCCAACTTCATCTCCGGCCTGATTATTCTGTTTGAGAAGCCGATCCGTATCGGCGATACGGTCACCATTCGAGACCTGACCGGCAGCGTGACCAAAATCAACACCCGCGCCACCACCATCAGCGACTGGGACCGCAAAGAGATTATCGTGCCGAACAAGGCGTTTATCACCGAGCAGTTCATCAACTGGTCGCTGTCGGATTCGGTTACGCGCGTGGTGTTAAGCATTCCCGCGCCGTCGGACGCCAACAGTGAAGAGGTAGCGCAAATCCTGCTGACCGCAGCGCACCGCTGTTCGCTGGTGATTGATAACCCGGCACCGGAAGCGTTTCTTGTGGATTTACAGCAGGGGATTCAGATTTTCGAACTGCGCATCTACGCCGCCGAGATGGGTCACCGTATGCCGCTGCGTCACGAGCTGCACCAGCTGATTCTGGCCGGGTTCCGCCAGCACGGTATCGATATGCCGTTCCCACCGTTCCAGATGCGTCTGGAGACCCTGGATGGCCGGAAAACGGGAAGAACGCTGACCTCCGCAGGCAAACGTCAGCCAGGAAGTCTGTAATACATGGGTAGCCCGGATGAGGTGCGTAAGCACCGACTCCGGGGAAATCCCGGCGTCACTACGTTCGGCCGGGCTACCACTGATTTACTCTGCCACCAGAACCGGCTGACGGTTAATACGGCGATGATAGTTCTCATAAATCGCCATCGCCAGCAGCGAGAAGAAGATTGGCCCACCGACCATCCACAGCGCGCTACTCCAGTCCCCTGCTTCAATCACCGGCTGAATAATGGTGAAGATGTTCGCGAAGGTCACGATCAGCACCACCACGCTGGTTGCCAGCAGGGTTGAGCCTTTGTTTTTGAAAATCACAAACGGACGTTCGAGATCCATTTTGGCCTTAAAGAACGGGAAGGCCAGCGCCAGGAACAGGTACGGCAGGGTCATCGACACGTTCGCCATCAGCGTCAGTTTGTTATAGAACGCCGACGCGGTATCACCACCAAACGATACCAGCAGAATAAACGCGCTTACCAGCAGGCACTGCATCCACATGGCGGTGGACGGCATACCGTTGGCGTTCAGGCGGGTCATCGACGCTGGCCACAGCGCTTTTGGCGTACCCTGAATAATCGCCTTCAGCGGCGAGTAACTCAGGGTGAAGAATGCCCCGGTGTAGGCGAGGAACATCGACAGACCGGTGATGCGCGCAAACCACACGCCCACGGTTGCCGCCACGTCCGGCGACAGGTGCATGGCGTTACCAAGCGTTGAGCCCAGGCTAGTCATCAGCACGTAGGTAATGTTGCCGAGGTTCACCGAACGGTCGCTCAGAATCTGCTGCCAGTTGGTGCTCACCCCCCACAGGAAGATCGCCAGCGAATAACCGATAGAAATAACAATCGCCGCAAAAACAATTCCTTTAGCGAAGTTCTTTTCCGGTTTCTCGGTTTTATCCACCAGACCACCAACGGCTTCAATACCGCCGTAAGCAAAAATAGCGAATACCACAAACGATAATACCGCCAGACCGGATTGATAACCGGGGTTAGGCGAGGCTATGAAATTAAGTGGCTGGGCGAAGTGGCCGCCATTTAATAACAAAATGGCAATACTCACTAACAATAAAACTAAATTCAGACACATTACGGAAATACCGCCAACGGCAGTAATGCGGGCAATCTTATTAATACCTTTCGATGCTACCGTCGTCACCAGCACCATCCAGAGCACCGCCAGCAGACCAACAACCTGCGTCGATTGCAGCCCCGCCACGCTCCAGTGCTGCGTCATGTCTGCGCCGAACACGAAGGTAGAGAACGGCACCCACACCTTGGCAGAGGTACTGACCATCCAGACAACGTAGGATGAGAACCACATAAAGGTGCCAATAAACGCATAGCGTGGGCCAACGCTGTTATTCATCCAGGAATAGATCCCGCCCTCTTCTTTACGATAGGCCGAGCCCATTTCCGCCATCATTAAGGCGAAGGGGATAAAGAATAAAAGCGCGGAAAATATATACCAGGTAATTGCGCTATAACCCATCAGATAAAAGGCGGAGGGGCTATTAGCAAAGCCAAAGACTGACGTAAATATCATAAGGATGAGTCCTATCAGGCTCATCTTTTTAATTGATTGGGTCATGTGACCATCCCTTATTTTGGATCATTTTTTTTACACATCGACAGGGCACCGCGCTGCATGCTTGCGAAAGCAAGGCAACGGAAAATCGACGCGAGAAATTGCTGGCTGGATGATAGCAAATAACCAGACTAATCTTGTGACCTTAAGAGGGAATTTGAAAATATATCACTAAGAATGGCGCAAAAAGCGCCATTTTATCTTTCAGGAGAGCGGGTTATGCGCGATCGACGCTAAAGGCCAGCACCTCAGCCAACGTTTCCGTCCCCAGCGCCAGCATGATCAGGCGGTCAACGCCCAGCGCCACACCGGAACAGTCCGGCAGGCCGGCGGCCAGCGCGTCCAGCAGGTTTTGATCGATAGGCTGCTGCGGCAGGCCGCGCGCCGCGCGCTTACGGTTATCCTGCTCAAAGCGCTGCTGCTGTTCACGAGCATCGGTCAGCTCGTGGAAACCATTCGCCAGCTCAATACCTTTGAAGTAAACCTCAAAGCGTTCGGCCACGCGGTGGTCTTCAGCGCTAATCTGCGCCAACGATGCCTGGCTTGCCGGGAAGTGATAAACGAAGGTTGGGCGGTCTTTACCAATGTGCGGCTCTACGCCGAAGGCAAACAACAGCTGCAGCAGCGTGTCGCGGTCTTCTTCGGTATCCGCCACGTTGCTCAGGTCGAGCTTCGCCGCCACTTCGCGCAGCTGCGTTTTGTCGGCAGACAGCGGGTCAATCTCCAGATGGCGCTGGAATGCCTGCTGATAGGAGAGGCTCTCCGCAGGCTGGGTTTCCAGCACCTGCTGCAGCAGATCGTCCACTTCGTTGATCAGGCGATACATATCAAAGTGCGGACGATACCACTCCAGCATGGTGAATTCCGGGTTATGGTGGCGACCCATCTCTTCGTTGCGGAAGCTACGGCAAAGCTGGAACACCGGGCCACACCCCGCCGCCAGCAGGCGCTTCATGTGGTATTCCGGGCTGGTCATCAGATACAGGTTCATTCCCTGGGAATGGCCTGGGCCAACAAAGCGAGTCTCAAACGGCACCAGATGAATGTCAGTTACCGTTGCCTGGCTCATACAAGGCGTCTCCACCTCCAGTACTCCACGGTCGGCGAAGAAACGGCGAATTTCCGCCATCAGTGCCGCACGCTTTAACAGGTTAGGGATGGATGCGCTCGGCTGCCAGGTTGCCGTCTCGCTCATGTTTTTTTCTCCGATTTCAGACAAGGGCACGAAGTCTACCCGCAAGTGATACACGACACAAATATTGCCCAATAATTTCCCCTATGGCCGAGAGCAACATTTCCCTAATTAATTCCGCAACGTAATTCATCAGCTACAGTGATAAATAGCCGCACATAACGACAAAAAAATCGAACACATCAAATTTCCCCCACAACCCTACGGGTATACTGCTTTACCCATAAAGGAGCAGTGGAAACGTTTTTGCGCAGGCCACGTGATATCCCCCCACGCAGCCTGTTGTGAAATAACAAAAATCTGGAGGAATGTCGTGCAAACCTTTCAAGCCGATCTAGCCATTATTGGCGCAGGCGGGGCCGGGTTACGTGCTGCTATCGCAGCCGCTCAGGCCAACCCAAAAGCCAAAATCGCGTTGATCTCAAAAGTTTATCCTATGCGCAGCCACACGGTGGCCGCTGAAGGTGGCTCCGCCGCCGTCGCACAGGACCATGATAGCTTCGAATACCATTTTCACGACACCGTCGCCGGTGGCGACTGGCTTTGCGAGCAGGATGTCGTCGATTACTTCGTCCATCATTGCCCAACCGAAATGACCCAACTCGAACAGTGGGGCTGCCCGTGGAGTCGTCGTCCTGACGGCAGCGTCAACGTTCGCCGCTTCGGCGGAATGAAGATTGAACGCACCTGGTTTGCCGCCGATAAGACCGGCTTCCACATGCTGCATACCCTGTTCCAGACCTCCCTTCAGTTCCCGCAAATCCAACGCTTTGATGAGCACTTCGTCCTCGACATTCTGGTCGATGATGGTCAGGCTCGCGGCCTGGTGGCGATGAACATGATGGAAGGCACGATGGTGCAAATTCGCGCCAACGCGGTGGTGATGGCCACCGGCGGCGCAGGCCGCGTCTATCGCTACAACACCAACGGCGGCATCGTCACCGGTGACGGCATGGGCATGGCGCTGGGCCACGGCGTTCCGCTGCGCGACATGGAGTTTGTCCAGTATCACCCGACCGGCCTACCGGGCTCGGGCATCCTGATGACCGAAGGCTGCCGCGGCGAAGGCGGTATTCTGGTCAATAAAAACGGCTATCGCTACCTGCAGGATTACGGCATGGGCCCGGAAACCCCGCTGGGTGAGCCGAAAAACAAATACATGGAGCTGGGTCCACGCGACAAAGTCTCCCAGGCCTTCTGGCACGAATGGCGCAAAGGCAACACCGTACCAACGCCGCGCGGCGACGTGGTCTACCTCGACCTGCGTCACCTTGGCGAGAAAAAACTGCTGGAGCGTCTGCCGTTCATCTGCGAACTGGCAAAAGCCTACGTTGGCGTCGACCCGGTGAAAGAGCCTATTCCAGTTCGCCCAACCGCGCACTACACCATGGGCGGTATCGAAACCGACCAGCAGTGTGAAACCCGCATTAAAGGGCTGTTTGCCGTCGGCGAATGTTCTTCCGTCGGCCTGCACGGCGCCAACCGTCTGGGCTCCAACTCGCTGGCAGAACTGGTGGTCTTTGGCCGCATGGCCGGTGAGCAGGCGATGGCCCGTGCGGCAACCGCCGGTGAAGCCAACGGCAGCGCGCTGGACGCGCAGGTCAGCGACATCGAAAACCGCCTGAAAGCGCTGGTAAATCAGGAAGGCAGCGAAAGCTGGTCGAAGATCCGCGACGAGATGGGCCTGTCGATGGAAGAAGGCTGCGGTATTTACCGTACGCCGGAACTGATGCAGAAAACCATCGATAAGCTGGCGGAACTGCAGGAGCGCTTCAAGCGCGTCCGCATTACCGATACCTCCAGCGTCTTCAACACCGACCTGCTCTATACCATCGAGCTGGGCCACGGTCTGAACGTGGCTGAATGTATGGCGCACTCCGCCATGGCGCGTAAAGAGTCTCGCGGCGCACACCAGCGTCTGGACGAAGGCTGTACCGAACGTGACGACGTCAACTTCCTCAAGCATACCCTCGCCTTCCGCGATGCCGATGGCACTACGCGCCTCGACTACAGCGATGTGAAGATAACGACCCTGCCACCGGCAAAACGCGTCTATGGCGCCGAAGCCGAAGCGGCCGAGAAGAAGGAGACGGCGAATGGCTGAGATGCAGAATTTAAAAATTGAGATTGTGCGCTACAACCCGGAAGTGGACAGCGCACCGCACAGCGCCTTCTATGAGGTGCCTTACGATGAGCAGACTTCACTGCTGGATGCCCTGGGCTATATCAAAGATAACCTCGCGCCGGACCTGAGCTACCGCTGGTCCTGCCGTATGGCTATCTGCGGCTCCTGCGGCATGATGGTCAACAAGGTGCCGAAGCTTGCCTGTAAAACCTTCCTGCGCGAATACACCAAAGGCATCAAGGTTGAGGCGCTGGCAAACTTCCCTATCGAGCGCGATCTGGTGGTCGATATGACCCACTTTATCGAGAGCCTGGAAGCGATTAAGCCGTATATCATCGGCAACCCGCGCACGCCGGATCAAGGGCCAAACACCCAAACCCCGGCGCAGATGGCGAAGTACCACCAGTTCTCCGGCTGCATCAACTGCGGCCTGTGCTATGCCGCCTGCCCGCAGTTTGGCCTGAACCCAGAGTTCATCGGCCCGGCGGCGATTACCCTGGCGCATCGCTACAACGAAGACAGCCGCGACCACGGTAAGAAAGAGCGCATGGCGCAGCTGAACGGCCAGAACGGCGTCTGGACCTGTACGTTTGTGGGCTACTGCTCCGAAGTGTGTCCGAAACACGTCGACCCGGCAGCCGCCATTCAGCAGGGCAAAGTGGAAAGCTCGAAAGACTTTCTTATCGCTACCCTGAAACCACGCTAAGGAGTGCATGATGACGACTAAACGCAAACCCTATGTACGGCCAATGCCGTCCACCTGGTGGAGAAAGCTGCCGTTTTATCGCTTCTATATGCTGCGTGAAGGGACGGCGGTGCCAACGGTATGGTTCAGCATCGTGCTGATTTACGGCCTGTTTGCGCTGAAGCACGGTGCAGAAAGCTGGGCGGGATACGTTGGTTTCCTGCAAAACCCGGTGGTGGTGGTGCTGAACCTGATTACCCTGGCCGCCGCGCTGCTGCATACCAAAACCTGGTTTGAGCTGGCGCCGAAGGCTGCCAACATCATCGTTAAAAGCGAAAAAATGGGGCCAGAGCCGATTATCAAAGGGCTTTGGGTGGTTACCGCGCTAGTCAGCGTGGTGATTCTGTTTGTCGCGCTGTTCTGGTAAGGAGACTGGTATGATTAACCCGAACCCAAAACGTTCCGATGAACCGGTATTCTGGGGTCTGTTTGGCGCAGGCGGCATGTGGGGCGCGATTATTGCACCAGTCATCGTGCTGCTGGTTGGCGTGCTGCTGCCGTTAGGCCTGGCACCGGCCGATGCTTTCAGCTACGAACGCGTGCTGGGCTTTGCCCACAGCCTGATTGGCCGCGCGTTTATCTTCCTGATGATCGTTCTGCCGCTGTGGTGTGGTCTGCACCGTATTCACCATGCGATGCATGATCTGAAGATCCACGTCCCGAACGGGAAATGGGTGTTCTACGGTCTGGCAGCGATTCTGACGGTGGTGACGCTGGTCGGCGTGCTGTTTATTTAACGCCGTGCCGCTTCCCGGCGGCGCTACGCCTGGCCGGGCTACGACATCACACGTAGCCCGGCCGAGGCCATTAATGCGCGCTCATCTTTAAGCCAATAATCCCCATCACAATCAGCGCCAGGCTGGCGATGCGCATCGGGCTTGCCGACTCACCCAGCAGCAGAATGCCGGTAATCGCCGCGCCAACCGCGCCAATCCCCGTCCATACCGCATAGGCCGTCCCCACCGGCAGGCTTTTCATCGCCCACGACAGCAGCGCCATGCTGGCAATCATCGCCACAATGGTAATCACGCTCGGCACCAGGCGGCTAAACCCGTGGGTGTATTTCAGGCCAACGGCCCAGACGACTTCGAGCAGGCCAGCAATAAAGAGAATTAACCAGGACATTTCAGGCTCCATAACGATGGGGCCGTCCCCGGTTGAGATACGCTTACGGGTCGTCCCGCAAGGTGTTGGAAAGTATAACGGGGGGATTATAGGCGTTGAAAAACGACGGTACAACCGTGCGTCGTACCGTCAGATTCGATTTATTGCTGCGCCTTGGTTGCGGCCCCAGAAATAGCGCTACCACCGTCGGAAATATCCTCGCCAAGTCCTCGCGTGGTGTTACAGGCCGTGAGCACAGAGGAGAGAACCAGAACCGTAAAAAATGCTGCGATCGCTTTTTTCACCATAATGTCATCCTTAAGAGCCAGTTATCGTTATCTTGCTTCATAAGCATAGACAACTTCACTCAGGATGTTGGATGTCAGCGTTTTTTTTCGGAAGAAGACGAAGCGGGAAAGACAGAAGATTGGATCGAACGGGGAAAAGGCTGGCGCAGCATCACTGCTGCGCCGGGCGATCAAAGCATGAATTACTTCACGCGAGATACGTATTCGCCGGAGCGGGTATCCACTTTGATCACTTCGCCAATCTGGACGAACAGTGGAACTTTAACCACTGCGCCAGTGGACAGGGTAGCTGGTTTACCGCCAGTACCTGCGGTATCGCCTTTCAGACCTGGGTCAGTTTCAATGATTTCCAGTTCAACGAAGTTCGGCGGGGTCACAGAGATAGGCTGGCCGTTCCACAGGGTCACGATGCACTCAGCCTGATCCAGCAGCCATTTCGCGTTTTCGCCAACCGCTTTCTCATCGGCAGCCAGCTGCTCGAAGGTTTCGTTGTTCATGAAGTGCCAGAATTCACCGTCGGTGTACAGGAAGGTGAGGTTCATGTCGGCAACGTCTGCGCCTTCAGCGGAGTCGGTAGACTTGAAGGTTTTCTCTACGCGAGTACCGGTCAGCAGGCGGCGCAGCTTAACGCGTGCGAATGCCTGACCTTTACCCGGCTTAACGAATTCACTGGCTTCAACCGCGTACGGTTCGCCGTCCATCATGATTTTAAGACCAGCACGAAAATCGTTGCTATAGTAAGTCGCCATAAGGCCCTCTGAAATTGTTAAATGGTAGCTAAGCCACAAAATGGCGCATATTGTAACCCTAAATACCCCATCCAGAGAAGATTGGTTGATGCAACTTGCCGATGTTCTCACCGATCCGGATGAACTATTACGTCTTCTGAATATAGACGCTGATGAAAATCTGCTCGCTGGCCGTGAGGCTAAGCGCCTGTTTGCCCTGCGCGTTCCGCGCGCATTTGTGGCGCGCATGGAGAAAGGCAACCCGAACGATCCGCTTTTACGTCAGGTACTTACCTCGCAGGAAGAGTTTATCGCCGCCCCTGGTTTTTCCACCGATCCGCTGGAAGAACAGCACAGCGTGGTGCCTGGCCTGCTGCATAAGTACCATAACCGTGCGTTATTACTGGTAAAAGGCGGCTGCGCGGTAAATTGCCGTTATTGCTTCCGTCGTCACTTCCCGTACGCCGAGAACCAGGGTAATAAGCGAAACTGGCAGGCTGCGCTGGACTATGTCAGTGCGCATCCGGAACTCGACGAAATCATTTTCTCCGGCGGCGATCCGCTGATGGCAAAAGATCACGAACTGGACTGGCTACTCACCCAACTGGAAGCCATCCCGCACATCAAGCGCCTGCGTATTCATAGCCGCTTGCCGATCGTCATTCCGGCTCGCATTACCGACACGCTGGTTAGCCGCTTTGCGAATTCATCGCTGCAGATCCTGCTGGTTAACCATATCAACCACGCCAACGAGATTGACGATACCTTCCGCCATGCCATGGGGCAACTGCGCCGCGTGGGCGTAACGCTGCTCAACCAGAGCGTGCTGCTGCGCGGCGTGAACGATAATGCACAAACCCTGGCCAATCTCAGCAATGCGCTGTTTGATGCTGGCGTGATGCCATATTACCTGCACGTGCTGGATAAAGTTCAGGGCGCGGCCCACTTCCTCGTCAGCGATGACGAAGCGCGCGAAATTATGCGCGAGCTGCTCACGCTTATCTCCGGTTATATGGTGCCGAAACTGGCGCGAGAAATTGGCGGCGAGCCAAGTAAAACGCCGCTGGATCTCCAGCTACGTCAGCGATAAACGAAATAAAGTGGCAGACTTCGGTCTGCCTGTTTTTTTGGACATCATAACGGTCTGTGTTATTTTAACGATTCATATCGCCATTAAAAATAAACCAAATCAATAAGTTAAATAAATACATTTAACTAAAAAATGGTTAAGGAGAACCGTTTGTCTATTTCCATCAAAGGCATTAACGCAGGCGTCATTCGTCAGGAAAATAATTTCATTGCGCTGGCCCTGAAAATTAAAGAGCCGCGTAATAAAGAGTCGCTCTTTTTCCTGCCCGCTATCGCCCTGAAAGACCTGTTTATCGCCCTCGAATACCGCCTCGCGCAGCTTCCTCTGCTCAGCGTAGACGAGCGCAGTCGCTACGAAAAAGCGCGCGATAAAGCCGCGCAGAAAATGCATCAGAATATCCCGGCGCTTCAGCGTGAAGCGCTGGAGCATGCTGACGTCAATCTGCGCGTCAACGCCATCTCGCTCACCAACGATGACAATGAAAGCCAGACGTTCACCCTGACGCTGCACTCCGGTAAAAAGGTCGAGCTGGTTGTTGATCTGCTGCAAATCGAGCTGCTGGTGACCGTAATGGTTCATGCCATCAATAACGCGGGGATGAACGAGCTGTCGCTGCGTATCTCTTCCATGCTGGATTTCCTGCCGCTGTACGACGTGGACTACAAGGCAGGCGGCAATCTGGAGTATGACTCCTACGACCATCCAGCCTGGAAACGAAACCTGTTCGTTCACCATCTGGCGGTTGTCTATCGTTATACCGATAGCGAAGGGAACACGCAGTTTAGCGGGACGGCGATCAAAACGCGCAGCAAGCCGGGCACCAAAGACGTCGAGGCTGTCACCCGTCGACTGTTAGATTGCAGCCCAAGGCTGCAGAAACTCGCGGGCTTACCGTGCCAGGTTTTTGTCAGAGCGCTCTCTTCTGACAAACGTAAAACCTTCACGGCAGATGCCTATATGCAGGCGCTGTATCAGCTACAGCAAAGCGTAGAAAAAAACGCAGAGAAAGCCTGAAGCACTACGCCCCCGGAATACTAGCGGGGGCGCTACGCGTGAATCAGTTCGGGCACTTATAGACCTGGCCGTTCATTTCGCTGTCGGTCGGTACGAAGCTGGAGAGCATGCCTTGCGTTGGGCTGCTCACGCCATAAATCACGTTTCCGCCCATTTCAGCGGCATGGTTACGCAGCGCATTTGCCGCACCGCGCATAGAGCCGCCTTCCGCGCCCTGCTGCCCAGACAGCCAGTTACCCTGCGCCCCGGTCGCCGTACCCAGCAACTGGCACTCCGCGCTCGGCCTCTCTTCTACAAAGCGCACGTTCTGGCCGCCAGAGGTCAGTTCCGTGGTTGAGCTACAGCCGGCCAGCAGCAGCGCCGCACCAACGATCCCTGCCAAATATTTTACCTGCATGTTATTCCCCATAATCAATGAGCTGGACGCAAGTCGTCCGTGTGTAAACCTTATACTAAAAAGATGACCAAAAGAGAATTCCCCATGCGTTTTTGCAACGGACATGACAACTCCTTGATCCCTGCCATCTAAATGTATTCCGATAATCGCCTGAGGATATCGTCTTTAACCTCGATATGGTTTTAGTCTGGTCAGATGCAGCGAGATACTTAGCATAAAAAACAGAGAAGGCAACTGGCGCAACCGTTGATGAGGCCAATTCTGCATCCCATACCGAGCATCTGAGGGATGCTAGCATGCTAGCACATCGACAAAACCCCGACGCGGAGCATACGGCTCACCGATGAAAGATACAGCGCTACACCGTTTAATGTAAAGGAGCGTTATTATGGACAATGCTAAAGTGATTGCCAGAGATATGCTGACTGCTATAAATATCGATGGTTCTGGATTCTGGGGAGCAGTGGCGAAAGGTATTATTTCATTCCCTGTTAGTTTCTGTTATCTAGGATACGACTTTATTGATACTGAACATCGCAGGGAAAACCTGGATGATAAATTCAGACTGGCCCATCTGATAAAAAAGGGATATTCAACAAAGATATTATTTAACAACTCATTATCACGTCACTAGATAATTTTATTTCAAGAGTTAATCTAGAAAAAATCACTATTCTTTCAACGAATATATCAGGTTCTTTCTTAGGCAAGATAACATTCACTGAATTAACCGG
Source organism: Kluyvera sichuanensis (assembly GCF_040930405.1). Classification (NCBI taxonomy): domain Bacteria; kingdom Pseudomonadati; phylum Pseudomonadota; class Gammaproteobacteria; order Enterobacterales; family Enterobacteriaceae; genus Kluyvera; species Kluyvera sichuanensis. The sequence goes on along the minus strand of NZ_CP162271.1, from coordinate 4,183,966 downwards.
CATAAAATTAGGTGAAGCTATAGCTTCCAGAGGCGCATCTGCTTTTTTCGCAGGAACCTTTTCTGGATTGCTACTATCAATTGGAGCTGAAACTTCTAGAGCGATATACACATCCCGACATTTGGAAGGTATAGATCCTATACTGCATAATAAATTGAAAAACTTAGGAGATTTGGATCTTCTGTATTTTCTTATAGAAGATATTTTAAAACCATTTAATACCGTGTGCAAAATCGGAGATAAAAACCAGGATGAATTCGATAAAATATGTGAATATTTCTTTGGGGGCCTATAAAGCCAGAATGAGCAACATTAATTACAATGTCAATATTTATTATGGGAATAAAATAAGTTCTATAGAATTAATATTCCATAGATTACATTTTCATTATTCAATGATGACAGGTTTTCTTTAGATGAATATCATCAATAGGAGTTGGCATCGAATGTCATATATAATTAACAGGATGATTACTGTTAATTTACCAGTACGAGTTTTTCATAACTTATGAATATAAAAAAAACACCACTCATCATAATTTCTCGTTTTATTAGAGAAATAGGAAAGGGATTAGGCACTTTAGGTACCGCACTGACTGCCTGGTTTTTATTTTTTTCAGAAAGTGAAAATAAATATCTATGGGACTTACTTTCTATAATAATATTTTTCGTGGGATATTGTATATATAAATTTGCACATACACATATCTATGATGAATGGGACGAATAACATTAAGAGTAAATAAAGTAACCTGCTAGCGACGGCTTAGGGATCAAGAAGGTGTTTAATTTTCGAAGAGGTACTACCTTATGCTGCACGACTCAGTTTTGGGAGCGGGGACTAGCCCCGCTCACCATGGGTACGTAAGTTAACCGTTAGCTAAAATGCTATTTATTCTGTTAACTACGCAGAGTAATACGACCTTCGTCGCATTACATCATGCCGCCCATACCGCCCATGCCACCCATGCCGCCAGCTGCGCCTAAATCAGGAGCATCGCCTTTTGGCAGGTCGGTCACCATGCACTCAGTGGTGATCATCAGGCCCGCAACGGATGCCGCGTACTGCAGAGCAGAACGGGTCACTTTAGTTGGGTCCAGGATACCGAAGTCGATCATGTTGCCGTATTCTTCAGTTGCGGCGTTGTAACCGTAGTTACCTTCGCCCGCTTTCACGTTGTTCGCAACAACAGATGGCTCTTCACCGGCGTTGGAAACGATCTGACGCAGTGGCGCTTCCATTGCGCGCAGCGCAACTTTGATACCGACGTTCTGATCTTCGTTCTGAGCAGCCAGGCCAGCCAGTTTAGCGGCTACGCGAACCAGCGCTACACCACCACCAGCAACCACGCCTTCTTCTACCGCAGCACGGGTCGCGTGCAGGGCATCGTCAACGCGTGCTTTTTTCTCTTTCATTTCAACTTCGGTAGCCGCACCGACTTTGATTACCGCAACGCCGCCAGCCAGTTTCGCTACGCGTTCCTGCAGTTTTTCACGGTCGTAGTCAGAAGTTGCTTCTTCAATCTGTTTGCGGATCTGAGCAACGCGGCCCTGGATCGCAGCTTCTTCACCCACGCCATCGATGATGGTGGTGGTGTCTTTGTTGATCACAACGCGTTTAGCCTGACCCAGGTCTTCCAGGGTGGCTTTTTCCAGCTCCATACCGATCTCTTCAGAGATAACGGTACCGCCGGTCAGGGTTGCGATATCCTGCAGCATCGCTTTACGACGGTCGCCGAAGCCAGGTGCTTTAACAGCAGCAACTTTCACGATACCGCGCATGGTGTTAACCACCAGGGTAGCCAGCGCTTCGCCTTCAACGTCTTCAGCGATGATAACCAGTGGTTTGCCGGCTTTCGCAACGGCTTCCAGAACTGGCAGCATTTCGCGGATGTTGGATACTTTTTTGTCAGCCAGCAGGATGAACGGGCTTTCCAGCTCAACAGCACCAGTCTCTGGTTTGTTGATGAAGTATGGGGACAGGTAGCCACGGTCGAACTGCATACCTTCAACTACGTCCAGTTCGTCTTCCAGACCGGTACCGTCTTCAACGGTGATCACGCCTTCTTTACCGACTTTATCCATCGCTTCAGCGATCAGTTTACCTACGGTTTCGTCGGAGTTAGCGGAGATGGTACCAACCTGAGCAATCGCTTTAGAGTCGGAGCAAGGAACGGACAGTGCTTTCAGCTCTTCAACCGCAGCAACGACAGCTTTGTCGATACCACGTTTCAGGTCCATTGGGTTCATGCCCGCAGCAACGGCTTTCAGGCCTTCTGCGATGATAGCCTGAGCCAGTACGGTCGCGGTGGTGGTACCGTCGCCTGCAGCGTCGTTCGCTTTAGAGGCAACTTCTTTCACCATCTGAGCACCCATGTTTTCGAACTTGTCTTCCAGTTCGATTTCACGTGCTACAGAAACACCATCTTTGGTGATGGTTGGTGCGCCGAAGGATTTGTCCAGAACAACGTTACGGCCTTTAGGGCCCAGGGTAACTTTAACTGCGTCTGCCAGTACGTTAACGCCGCGCAGCATTTTTACACGAGCGTCGTTACCAAATTTTACGTCTTTAGCTGCCATTTCTTCTATTCCTCAAATTCGTTCGCGCGTTGCTTACGCTTCAACAATTGCCAGGATGTCGCTTTCAGACATGATCAACACTTCTTCATTGTCGATCTTCTCAGATTTCACGCCGTAGCCATCGTTGAAAATCACGATGTCACCAACTTTAACGTCCAGCGGCTGCACGGTCCCGTTTTCCAGGATGCGGCCCTTACCGACAGCGATGATTTCGCCACGAGTTGATTTTGCTGCCGCAGAACCGGTCAGAACGATGCCGCCAGCAGATTTGGTTTCAACTTCTTTGCGTTTGACGATCACACGATCATGTAACGGACGAATACTCATTGATAGCTCTCCTTTGAGAAAGTCATTATCAGTTATGGGTGATGCCGGGCCGTAAGCGGTTTTCCGGCTAGTGCCTGAGAGATGGGGATGGTTATTTTGCCCTTCAAGGGGGCACCCTAAAAAAAATTTCATCCGGCTGCGCAATCGCGATAAATCGCTGTATTGCCAGCGTAGAACAGCACAATGACGCGGGGCTGCCGGGAGAGGGGATGTGGTAACATTTTGCTCTTTTTGTAAAAGTGTGGACGAGGGACATGGCGGGACTTAAACAGGAGCTCGGGTTAGCTCAGGGAGTAGGATTACTATCGACGTCGCTGCTCGGCACCGGGGTCTTTGCCGTTCCGGCGCTGGGCGCGCTGGTTGCCGGTGACAACAGCCTGTGGGCCTGGCCCGCGTTAATCGTGCTGGTCTTTCCTGTCGCTATCGTCTTTGCCCTCCTCGGCCGACACTTCCCTAGCGCAGGCGGCGTAGCGCACTTCGTCGAAATGGCCTTTGGCCCTCGCCTCGCTCGCGTTACCGGCTGGCTGTTTCTCTCGGTTATCCCGGTTGGCCTGCCCGCCGCGCTGCATATTGCCTCCGGCTTTACCCAGGCGCTGTTCGGCTGGCACGGTTGGCAGTTGCTGATGGCGGAGGTCGCCACGCTGGCGATCGTCTGGTGGCTGGGCTCACGCGGCGCCAGTTCCAGCGCTAATTTGCAGACGCTGGTCGCCATTTTAATTGTTGCCCTGCTGGCCGCTATTTGGGTCTACGGCGATATCTCAGTAAAAGCGATCCCTTTCCCGGCCCTGCCTGATATCGACAGTTCACAGCTTTTCGCCGCGCTGTCGGTGATGTTCTGGTGCTTCGTCGGCCTGGAGGCATTTGCCCATATGGCTTCGGAGTTCCGCAACCCGGAGCGCGACTTCCCGCGCGCGCTGATTATCGGCCTGCTGCTGGCAGGCGTGGTCTACTGGGCCTGTACCGTACTGGTGCTGCACTTCCACGCCTACGGTGCTGCCAATACTGCCGCGGCTTCGCTGCCGACCATCGTGGTACAACTGTTCGGCGTGAAGGCGCTGTGGGTGGCGAGCGTCGTCGGTTTCCTCGCCTGCTTCGCTAGCCTCAATATCTACATCCAGAGCTTCGCCCGGCTGGTGTGGTCGCAGGCTCAGTCTAAACCGGATAGCTATCTGGCGCGCCTCTCACCGGGGCTGGTACCGCGTAATGCGCTGAGCGTGGTGATTGGCAGCTGCATGGTGAGCACGCTTGCCAGCTACTGGCTGAACATCAACCTCGATGCGCTGATCGTCTACGCCAACGGCATTTTTATTATGATTTATCTGCTGTGCATGCTGGCAGGGTGTCGGTTGTTAAGCGGGCGCTACCGCGCATTATCCGTCGTGGGCGTGGCGCTGTGCGTGCTGCTGCTGTCGATGGTGGGATGGAAGAGCCTGTACGCGATCGTGATGCTGGCGGCGCTGTGGGTGTTGCTGCCGAAAAGAAAGGTCTGAGCATTCCCGGCGTCGCTTTGCTCGGCCGGGCTACGTGTCAAATTGTAGCCCGGCCGAGCGCAGCGACGCCGGGACCGCACCAACGCCATAAAAAAAGCCGGAGGCACAACGCGCTCCGGCTTTTTATCATCGCCACGGCTTATGGGCGATTATCGTCTTTATGATCCAACTGGTCAGGACGTTCGTCCTTACGCTGATACTCACCGTCAAAAGTCTGCCCGCTGGTGGTACCGCCCGCAAAACCGCCGCCCGGCATCCGATTAAAGTGCAGATACGGCATCAGTTTCACGGTGAGGTGTTTCTGCACCGGCGGCAGCAACAGCACCAGACCCAAGAAGTCGGTGAAGAACCCTGGCAACAGCAGCAGCAAACCGGCGAGGATCAGCGAAACGCTTTTGATCATCTCGGCCGCCGGGCTTTCGCCCGCCTGCATTTTTTCCTGCATCAGCATCAGGTTTTTGAAGCCCTGATTGCGCACCAGCGACATGCCGATGACGGAGGTAAAAATAACCAGTACTAACGTCAGCAGGACGCCAAACACATGGGCGACCTGGATAAAAATCGATATCTCAATGTAAACATAGAGAAAAATGGCAATTAACGGTATCCAGCGCACTGGCATCTCCTGTTCGAAAAATCACGCGGTTCGCGCGTTTGCAGCGATTCACGGCCCGCTGCACTACTTTTAAATGGTGGTGATTCGCCGCATTTCAATCAGCGCGCATCCATATTTTTGTCAACAATGGTCAAGCGGTGACTCATTTCACAAATCAATAATTCTTATCCGTTCCGTCTGATAATAAGTGATCCAGATTACTGCAATCCGCTATTATCAGCATATGATCATAGACACTGGGCCGATTAAGGAAATAATCTGCGGTCATAAAACGCATAACCATTCAGATTATGCGTATTTGGTGAAATCATTGGCAGCTCGCAAATAGAAGGTTCACATGCTAAACAACATTCGTATCGAAGAAGATCTGTTGGGTACCAGGGAAGTTCCGGCTGACGCTTACTACGGCGTTCATACTCTGAGAGCGATTGAAAACTTTTACATCAGCAATAGCAAAATCAGCGACATCCCGGAATTTGTTCGTGGGATGGTGATGGTGAAAAAAGCAGCGGCCCTGGCGAACAAAGAGCTTCAGACGATCCCTAAAGGCGTGGCAAATGCCATTATTGCTGCCTGTGATGAAGTTCTGAATAACGGCAAATGCATGGACCAGTTCCCGGTAGACGTTTACCAGGGTGGTGCAGGCACCTCCGTTAACATGAACACCAACGAGGTACTGGCGAACATCGGCCTGGAGCTGATGGGCCACCAGAAAGGGGAATACCAGTACCTGAACCCGAACGACCACGTCAACAAATGCCAGTCCACCAACGATGCCTACCCAACCGGCTTCCGCATCGCGGTGTACACCTCTATTCTGAAGCTGATTGACGCGATTAATCAGCTGGGCGAAGGCTTCCAGCGTAAAGCAGCGGAATTCCAGGACGTCCTGAAGATGGGTCGAACCCAGCTGCAGGATGCGGTACCAATGACCCTGGGCCAGGAATTCCACGCGTTCAACGTGCTGCTGACCGAAGAGACCAAAAACCTGCTGCGCACCGCAGAACTGCTGTTGGAAGTGAACCTCGGCGCGACCGCTATCGGTACTCGCCTGAATACCCCGGACGGCTACCAACAGCTGGCGGTACAGAAGCTGGCGGAAGTCAGTAATCTGGCGGTTGTCCCGGCGGAAGACCTGATTGAAGCGACCTCCGACTGCGGCGCCTACGTCATGGTACACAGCTCGCTGAAACGCCTGGCGGTGAAAATGTCGAAGATCTGTAACGACCTTCGCCTGCTCTCCTCCGGCCCACGCGCTGGCCTGAACGAAATCAACCTGCCGGAACTGCAGGCGGGCTCATCCATCATGCCAGCCAAAGTGAACCCGGTGGTGCCAGAAGTGGTGAACCAGGTATGCTTCAAGGTTATCGGCAACGACACCACCGTCACCATGGCTTCTGAAGCCGGTCAGCTGCAGCTGAACGTGATGGAGCCGGTGATTGGCCAGGCGCTGTTTGAGTCTATCCACATCCTGACCAACGCCTGCTACAACCTGCTGGAAAAATGCATCGACGGCATCACCGCGAACAAAGAAGTGTGCGAAAGCTACGTCTATAACTCCATCGGTATCGTCACCTACCTCAACCCGTTCATCGGCCACCACAACGGCGACATCGTCGGTAAAATTTGTGCCGAAACCGGTAAGAGCGTACGTGAAGTGGTGCTGGAACGCGGTCTGCTGACGGAAGCGGAGCTGGACGATATCTTCTCCCCGCAGAACCTGATGCATCCGGCCTATAAAGCGAAGCGCTATACCGATGAAAGCGAACAGTAAGCTTCCCGAATAACGCACAAAGGCATGTCATCGTGACATGCCTTTTTTGTATCTATAGTTTACCAAAACACAACAATTACATATCAATCTAGCAATACAAGGAAGGCTAATATGTTTGGAGCAGAACTGGTCATTGTGCTTCTTGCCATTTATCTGGGGGCAAGACTTGGCGGTATCGGCATCGGCTTCGCTGGCGGTTTAGGCGTGCTGGTGTTAACGCTGATTTTTCAGATCAAACCCGGCGTCATCCCCTTTGACGTTATTGAAATCATCATGGCAGTTATCGCCGCGATTGCCGCAATGCAGGTGGCAGGCGGGATGGATTACCTCGTCAGCCTGGCCGAACGACTGCTGCGCCGTCACCCCAAATACATCACCTTTTTAGCGCCGCTAGTCACCTGGTTTATGACCATTCTGGCGGGCACCGGGCACACCGCGTTCTCCACGCTGCCGGTGATTACCGAAGTGGCTAAAGAGCAGGGTATTCGCCCTTCTCGTCCGCTCTCTATAGCCGTGGTCGCCTCGCAGATTGCGATTACCGCCTCGCCGATTTCCGCCGCGGTGGTGTTCTTCGCGGGCATTCTGGAACCGATGGGCGTGAGCTACCTGACGCTGCTCTCCATCTGCATTCCGGTCACGCTGATTGCCGTACTGCTGACCTCCATCGTCTGTAACTTCCTCGGCTGCGAGCTGAAGGACGACCCGGTGTATCAGGAACGTCTGGCAAAAGGCGAAGTGCGCCTGCGCGGCAGCAAAGTGTTTGAGCTGAAACCCCATGCGAAGCGTTCCGTGCTGCTGTTCCTGATTGGTATCGTGGCCGTGATGTTCTACGCCACCGCCATCAGCGACACCGTCGGGCTGATTCAGAACCCGGTACTGCCGCGCAACGAAGCGATTGTGGTGTTCATGCTGACCATCGCCACGCTGATTTGCATCACCTGTAAAGTCGATACCGGCGAGATCCTCAACGCCAGCACCTTTAAGTCCGGCATGAGCGCCTGCGTGTGCGTACTGGGCGTTGCATGGCTGGGTGATACTTTCGTCAAAGCCCATATTGCCGACATTCAGGCCATCGCGGGCGACCTGCTGAACAACTACCCGTGGCTGCTGGCGGTGGTGCTGTTCTTTGCTGCTACCCTGCTCTACTCCCAGGCGGCGACCACTAAAGCACTGATGCCTGCGGCGCTGATGCTCGGCGTCACCCCGTTGACGGCCATTGCGTCCTTCGCTGCGGTTTCCGCGCTGTTCGTGCTGCCAACCTACCCTACGCTGCTGGCAGCGGTAGAAATGGATGACACCGGCTCTACCCGTATCGGCAAATACGTGTTTAACCATGCGTTCCTGGTGCCGGGCGTGATTGCCATCGCCCTGTGCGTGATCCTCGGTTTCATCTTCGGCGGGCTGATGCTCTAGCCCTGTGACGCCATGTAAAAATCGTTAAAGTCGGGCCGCTCTGCGGCCCGATTCACTCAACCCCTTTTTCCCACCGTGCTATAGTGCCTCTTTTCATCGATACGAGGTATGCAATGAGTATTCCCGACGCTGTTGTGGTTCTCTGTACTGCTCCTGATGAAGCTACCGCCCAGGACCTGGCGGCGAAAGTGCTGGCGGAAAAGCTGGCGGCCTGCGCCACGCTACTTCCCGGCGCAACATCGCTCTACTACTGGGAGGGGAAACTCGAACAGGAGTATGAAGTGCAGATGCTGCTGAAAACCGACCACGCCCACCAGCAGGCGCTGCTCGACTGTCTGAAGGCTCACCACCCGTATCAAACGCCCGAACTTCTGGTTTTACCCGTTACTCACGCAGATACTGATTACCTCTCATGGCTCAACGCTTCCTTACGCTGATTCTGCTGCTGTGCAGCACCTCGGCCTTTGCCGGGCTGTTCGACGCGCCCGGCCGCACCAATTTTGTTCCTGCCGATCAGGCCTTCGCCTTCGATTTTCAGCAAAACCAGCACGATGTGAACCTCACCTGGCAGGTGAAAGACGGCTACTACCTCTACCGCAAGCAGGTGCAGGTGACCCCGGCTAACGCCAGCATCGCTCCACTCCAGTTGCCCAACGGCGAGTGGCATAGCGACGAGTTCTACGGCAAAAGCGAAATCTATCGCCACAGCCTGACCGTGCCGGTGACGCTGACCCAGGCCAACGCAGGTGCGACGCTCACCGTCACCTACCAGGGCTGCGCCGACGCGGGCTTCTGCTACCCGCCAGAGACCAAAACCGTACCATTGAGCGCAGTCTCTGCCCTTCCCCCTCTCCCCACCGGGGAGAGGGCCGGGGTGAGGGACAACCCCAGCGCGGACTTACCGTTCTCCGCCCTCTGGGCTCTATTAATCGGCATCGGCATCGCCTTCACCCCGTGCGTGCTGCCGATGTACCCGCTGATCTCCGGCATCGTCCTCGGCGGCAAACAGCGCCTCTCCACCGCCCGTGCGCTGCTGCTGGCCTTTATCTACGTGCAGGGCATGGCGCTTACCTACACCGCGCTCGGCCTGGTGGTCGCCGCCGCCGGAATGCAGTTCCAGGCAGCCCTGCAACATCCGTACGTGCTGATTGGCCTGTCGGCGGTGTTTATCCTGCTGGCGCTGTCGATGTTTGGTGCCTTCTCGCTGCAACTGCCGTCATCGCTGCAAACCCGCCTCACCCTGATGAGCAACCGCCAGCAGGGCGGCTCGATGGGCGGCGTATTTGCGATGGGCGCGATTGCCGGGCTTATCTGCTCGCCATGTACCACCGCGCCACTCAGCGCCATTCTGCTGTACATCGCCCAAAGCGGTAACCTGTGGCTCGGCGGCGGTACGCTGTACCTTTACGCGCTGGGCATGGGGCTGCCGCTGATTCTGGTGACGGTATTCGGCAACCGCCTGCTACCGAAAAGCGGGCCGTGGATGGCGCACGTCAAAACCGCGTTTGGCTTTGTGATCCTCGCTCTGCCGGTGTTCCTGCTGGAACGTATTATTGGCGACGTCTGGGGGCTGCGGCTGTGGTCGATGCTCGGCGTGGCGTTCTTCGGCTGGGCGTTTATCACCAGCCTGGGTTTGCAAAAACCGTGGCAGCGCATTGGGCAAATACTCCTGCTCGCCGCCGCGCTGATCAGCGTGCGTCCGCTTCAGGATTGGGCCTTTGGCGCCACCGTGGCGCAGAGCCAATCGCACCTCAACTTTACCCGCATCAGTAACGTTGAAACGCTGAACGCGGCACTCGCCAGCGCTCAGGGCAAGCCGGTGATGCTCGACCTGTACGCCGACTGGTGCGTGGCCTGCAAAGAGTTTGAGAAATACACCTTTAGCGACCCACAGGTACAGCAGGCGCTGCAAAATACCGTACTGCTACAGGCGGACGTGACCGCCAACAGCGCCGAGGACGTGGCGCTGCTAAAACATTTACAGGTTCTGGGCCTGCCGACCATTCTCTTCTTTGACGAGAACGGCAACGAGCAGCCCGCACTACGGGTGACCGGCTTCAAGGATGCCGCCGCGTTCCGCGCACATTTGCGCGATCGCCAACCGTAGACAACACTTTTAGACGGGAAACTGTCAGGAACGGAGGAGAAACACCGTGCAACGCGAAGACGTACTGGGAGAAGCCCTACAGCTCCTTGAGCAAGAAGGGATTGCGAGCACCACGCTGGAGATGGTTGCCGAACGCGTAGACCGCCCGCTGGACGAACTGCGCCGTTTCTGGCCGGACAGCGAAGCGCTGCTGTATGACGCGCTGCGCTACCTGAGCCAGCAGGTGGAGACCTGGCGTCGCCAGTTGATGCTTAACGAAGAGCTGACCCCCGAGCAAAAACTGCTGGCCCGCTACACCGCGCTGACCGAGTGCGTGACGAAAAATCGCTACCCCGGCTGCCTGTTTATCGCCGCCTGCACCTTCTACCCGGAGGCAGACCACCCGATTCACCAGCTCGCCGAGCAGCAAAAGCAGGCCGCCTATGCGTACAGCCATGAGCTGCTGACCCAACTGGAAGTGGACGACCCGGCAATGGTCGCCAAACAGATGCAACTGGTGCTGGAAGGCTGTCTGAGCCGCATGCTGGTCAGCCGTAGCCAGGCCGACGTGGACACCGCGCACCGTCTTGCCGAAGACATCCTGCGCTTTGCCCAGTGCCGCCAGAACGGCGCACTGACCTAAGCCAGCATCCCCGCCCATGCGGAAACCAGCAGGCACAGCGCCATCAGCCGCTGAAACCGCACCATCGCCACGGTGGTGCGGAACACTCGATTCACCGCTTTCCCCAGCCACGCCCAACACATCAGACACGCCACCGAGATCAGTAAAAACCATAGCGCCATCAACGCCACTTCACGCAGCGCATGCTCGCCCGCCGGAGCAAACAGGCTGACCACCGCCAGCGCCATCATCCAGGTTTTCGGGTTTATCACCTGCAACAGCGCCGCCGCTTTGGCAGTAAAGCGCTGCCTCTCTTTCCCGGCGATATTCGCCGCCGGGGCGCAGAACAGCTGCCAGCTCATCCACGTCAGCCACAGCACGCCTGCCCAGCTCATCACCTGCCGCACCAGCGGATACTGGCGCAACAGCTCCCCCGCGCCCGCGCCGGAGACCAGCACAATCGCGCTCGCTGCCACGCAGCCGCTGACCAGCGCCGGAATGGTCGCCCGCACGCCATAGTGCTGGCTGTTGGTAAGAACAAGGATATTAGTCGGCCCCGGCGTTATCGACGCAACGAAGGCAAACAGCAGGAACGGCATGATATTCACAGGTGACTCCTTATTATTGGAGTCCCGACTGTGCCGTTATTTATTGGAAACGTCTGGAAGGTTTGTGCACAACCGACGGTAATGCGCTGGCGAGATACGGTACGCCCGCTGGAACCAGCGCCCGAGATGGCTCTGGTCGGCAAAGCCGAGCGTCGCCGCCACGTCCACCGGCTGCTCGCCCAGCGACAGCAGCTGGCGCGCTTTCGCCAGCCGCAGCTGGATCAACCACGCGTGCGGTGCCAGGTTGAACTCGCGCTTAAAGCTGCGCGTGAGGGTAAAACGGTCGGTGCCCGTCTCCCGCGCTAAATCAGAGAGCCCAATATTGTCGCCCATATGCGCATGCAGATAGTCCCGCGCCCGATGAGCAATCGCCGAGCTTTGAATGGCCGACGGCAACCGCTTGCGCCACTGGCAGTGCGCGGTCAGCTGCGCCAGCAGACCGTCCATGCTGCTCTGCTGCACAATACGCATCTCATCGGTATGCAGAGTGCTGAACGTCTCGCCAATCGCCCGCACCAGTTGCGGTTCGCGGGTGAGCGTTTGGTTAAAGTGCAGCGAATAGCTGTCCGGCGTGGCATCATACAGCCCGCGCAGGGTGTTGGTCAGCCAGCGTTCGTCGAGGTAAAAGGTGAGATAGGTAAAGCCACCGGCCACCGGCGATTCACCGTCGTGAATCTCACCCGGCTCCAGCAGAAAGGCATCGCCCGGCACGCTATGGTGACGCTCGCGACGGCAGTGAAACTGCTGAGTGCCAGACAGCGTGATCCCCACCAGATAGCTATCATGCCAGTGCGGGTCGAACGCGTACCCTTCAAAGTGCGCTTTGATTGTCTCAATGCCCGTATCGGCATGCTGTCGCAGCTCTAGCCAGTCTTTCGTTGCCATACCGCCCCCCTCTCACCGCCAGCATTGCCCGATTGCCGCGCCGATGTCTGGAAGATTTGTGCAATCACCCGGCGCAAACGCGTAGATTGCCGCAATAGTAAGCAGTTGAACAGCTTTTCGGTGAATTTGGTTGACGTGAGGGAGCGACTACGGTTTAATGCGCCTCGTTGCCCGGATAGCTCAGTCGGTAGAGCAGGGGATTGAAAATCCCCGTGTCCTTGGTTCGATTCCGAGTCCGGGCACCACTTCTTCAGAAAACCCAGCCTATGGCTGGGTTTTTGCTTTCTGGCCGGACACCACATTGTCTAACTAACTCTTCCACACCCCACCAGTGGTTACTGCTTTCCCATAGATATTCAGATATAAGATTCAATTTCCCCACATAAAACACTGCAAAATGCTAAAGTTGCAATTTATTACTAAGACTAAAAATTTGTAATTAAAACTAAAAGTCCCGAATACAGGCATTAAGGTTGTGATTAACCTGTGATGGGTGATTAATTACCTAAAAATAATAATCTGGCGAAATTATATGCCATGGTAAATAGCAAAAAAATATTGTGAATAATATTTACTTTCGGTAATGTATACTCTAATCACATAACTTATTCAAATGAAAAACAACCATACTCACTATAACGACAACAAGAAACAATATACATTATTAATTTGGAATATAGATGAAAACATCTGAAGATTGGCTACTAATAAAAAGAAAAATAGTTAGTATTAAAAACGAATCTGATAAATTAACTATATCACCTAGACTGATAACCATGCTGATTATTGCTGAGGATCATAGATTTGAAAAACATTGCGGAGTGGATTTAGTCTCTATTTTAAGGGCTACGTGGAGAACAATCTTCTGTAGAAGAACGGAAGGTGCATCTACAATTGCAATGCAACTTGTTAGAGTATTAACCGGTCGCTATGAAAGAACATTAAAAAGAAAAATTCAGGAAATGTATTTAGCCACTAAGCTAACAAAACACATAAATAAATCAGATCTTCCCAAACTTTACTTATTTGTTGCTTATTTTGGATGGAGGATGAATGGAATCACTCAACTATCGAACAGATTAAAAATAGACCTTTTAAAAATCACAGACATGGAAGCAGCGGGCATTATTGCTAGACTGAAATACCCAGAACCACAAAAATATGATCATATTCGCATAAAAAAAATCCAAAACAGGGCAAAATACATACTATTACAATCTGTCTTATACACTACGGCTAATTCATCAAAAGGTGATACCAATGGAACCTTTTAAAGTATCCCCCCATTTAGCAACATTGCTGAATAGTTATCCAGAAGCGAAACTACTTGTTGAAGCTGCAACACATGGAGGCGAGCACTCTAAAGCAGCTATCGCACGCCTATGGTTATCTGAAGGCATTCCGTTTGCCTTTCGAAATACTCCTGCGTTATACGATGTAGTAAGAGCTTGGCTGGGGACACGACTTGACGTTGATCCAAAAGAAATTAATTTAACGGGTAGCGCTCGAATCGGACAATCCATGGCACCACACAAGGTCGGTAAAACTTTTGGAGAACATTCAGATTTAGATCTTTTTGTGATTTCTCACTCATTATTTGACAGAGTAAAAAATGATTTCAATAATTGGTCGTATCAATTTGAGGCTGGGTTAGTAGAACCTAAAAATGACAATGAAAAAAAATACTGGATAGATAATAATAAACGTGGACAAGGCCTCATACAACGAGGGTTCATTGATTCCAACATAGTTCCTAACTATGATAAATATCCTACAATTCAGAATATTTCTAATTCGATGTGGCTTTTAAAGGGTAAATTAGATCTTACTAAAGATGCTCCAGTTATAAAATCTGCGTCTATACGTTGCTACAAAGACTGGGGAAGCTATGTTCGACAAATGGTAATTAGTTTAAGCTAATGACATTAATTTTTAATTAACAAATTGATATATTAACTATAAATATCAATTAGATTATATTGATCTACAGAGATGTAATCCATCCCACAGATTACATCTCTGCAATTAATTATTTAGCGGGCTTCTTCATCCTCTCCAACAGCCCCTCAATTCCCGCACCGCCCCCGTCTCAGGAATCAACACAATACAATCCCCCGCAATCTTCACGGTGACACTCGTCCCGGTATCAAACCCCGCTTCCCTCAACCACTTCCCGCTTAAATTCAGCGCGGGCGTGCTGGTATCGCCCCGGTTGGGTACGTAGCTCACGGTGTAATGACGTTCAGTTTTCGCCGGTTTTTTAGATTTAGCTTGAGTCTGGGTAGGGATCGTTGCCATGTGGGCATCCTCCTGTAACGGGTTAAACGTCCGCCGCAGGAGAGGTCAATCTCACGGGTGGCGGAACCAGACGGGGTTGACCTTACCGGCGTTACAGGGAACCGGCGCGTCTTACGACGCCCCCGCCTGGCCCACCATTGAGGTGTAGCCGTGCGTACGACATATTTTAAAACGTTGGCACGTCATATGTCGCCCGTAACATTCTATCAGAGAGGTCAATCCCGACACCTGATTTTGCAGGTGCGTGTAGAAAATACCGCTATCGTTAACGCGCCGCAATCCGCCCCCGGACTTCCTGAAAACACGATGGTTATTCTGGAATCCGCCTCGCAAAACCACACGGATGATTGTTCGGTTAACATTATTTACGCACCTTAAAGAAGGCAAAATAGAGTTAACGTCTGTTTTAAGGTGCATCAATCCTTGTACTTATCTAGTCCCCCCGAAGGTCTGACCGCCCCCGCAACTGATTATCTGTTACCCTATCACCGCAGGCATCGCGACAACCGCCTTGCCACGCATCCTCAAGGTTCCCCATGACCGTCAAACACAAAATCCTCCTCAGCGCCTGCCTCGCCGGGCATCCCGTGCGCTACAACGGCACCGATAAATCCTGTACCACCCACCTGCTGCAACAGTGGCGCGATGAAGGCCGTCTGGTCACCCATTGCCCGGAGCTAGCGGCGGGGCTTGAGACGCCGCGGCTGTCGGCGGAGATGGTTAACGGTCAGGGTATCGAAGTGTTGAGCGGGCGGGCGCAGGTGGTGGAAAGCGACGGGCGCGATGTGACACAGTCGTACGTGCTGGCGGCGTGGCTGGCGTTAAAAACCGCGCAGAGTCACGGCTGTCGGTTTGCGATTTTGACCGACGGTAGCCCAACCTGCGGCAGCCAGAACGTGTATGACGGCGCGTTTAGCGGGGTGAAGGTGCCGGGCGAAGGAGTCGCGGCGGCGCTGTTGCGCCAGCATGGGATTGAGGTGTTTAGCGAGTTTCAGTTGGCGGCGTTGAAGCGGCGGTTGGATGAGGTTGAAGGGGTTTAGAAAGAGCCGCCCCGGCGTCGGCGCGTTGCGCCTCGGCCGGGCTACGAGTCAGATAAACGCATCGATACATGGCGCTTATCACCCAATCCTCACCCACCGCCACCCGGCCGCCATCATCACCAGCACAATCGTCACCCCCGCCGCCATATGCAGCAGGAAATCCAGCGGATGCACCTCCACCGGGTGGCAAAACGACAGCATCGTCAGCGCCATACAGGCGATCCCCACCCCTGACGTCGCCAGCGTGCGCAGCGGATACAGCGCCCGGGTGCGGCGCAGGTAGCCCATCATAATGACCATCATCGGCGTGCTCACCGCCATCATAAACGCGTAGCAGTTCACCTCATCGGGATGACTTTCCGGCGCGTGTGTCGTGCCGAGGCTAAAGATAACGCCGCCCAGCCAGAGCACAATCAGTGGTGCAAACCAGCGCCAGCCCAGCGGTTTGCGCCCAGCGATGCTCAGCAGGAAGGCGTTACGTATCGCCAGTATGCCCATCACAAAAGCCATGGTCAGCTGCAGCGCCGCCAGCAGCGCGCCGGACTGTGTCCAGTCGGTTGCCACTCGGTGAAACACCAGGCTGCTGAGCCAGCCGCACGGCAGCGCCATCAGCAGCCACGCGGCGACCCGCCGGTTGCTGGCCCAGGGGCGGCGTATCGGCCCGGCATCACGGCTTAGCTGGGCAATAAGAAGATCATGATCGGTCATGGTTCGCTCCCATCCGGCGAAGGTTGGTTAGTGCTCTGTGTAATAGCGATTTCACCGCCGAAACGCTTAAATTATGGCGGGCAGCGGCCTCGGCCAGGCTCATCTCCTGCAGGTGGATATGCTCCACAATTTGCCGCTGGCGCGAGGGGAGCTGGTCGAGGATCAGCGCCAGCGTTTCTTCTCGTTCATCCTCTTCCGGGATGTGTTCAGTGGCAGGCTCAACGGCCTCTTCCTCATCGGCTTCACGCCGCCAGTGGCGGCCACGTTTACGCAGCGCGTCAACGGTGCGGGCCTGGGTGATGGCCATCAGCCAGGGTAAAAACGGACAGGCAGGATCGTAGGTGTGGCGCACCCGATGGACAGCCAGCAGGACGTCCTGGATAACGTCGTCAACCAGCACGCTGTCGGCAATCTGCTTGCGGACTATCGCCCGAATCACCGGCACAATGGCCCGCAGCAGTTGGGTATAGGCATCGCGATCCCCCGCCTGCGCGCTTGCCATCAGCGCAGGCCATGCTTCACGCGGCGCTAAACCGTTATCCATATTCCGCCATGCCCGTTACCTCATGCTTTTTTACCGGATGCCTGATTCAGGGCGTCGACCACTATCGTCGGGGTCAGCACCTGCGGCAGCACTTTCGGCGCGCTGCCGTCCGCCGGGTAGACCACGTAGAGCGGCAAACCACCCTGCCCGAACGCGGTCATCGCGTCATCAATATCGGCGTTAAATTTGGTGGAGTCCGCCACCATGTAGATGGTATTCGTGCTCACCAGCGCCTGCTTCACCGCCGTCGTAGAGAGCGAGGTGCGCTCGTTCACCTGGCAGGTAATGCACCAGGAAGCGGTGAAATCGACAAAGATAGCTTTGCCATGCCCGCGCATCTCTTCGACCGTCTGTGGCGACCACTTCACCTGGGTGATGTTTTCTACACGCGCGAGTTCCGGCTGCGACGGCTGGACGTGCATCACGCCGGGTAGCGGGCTGACCGCAGCGATAAACAGCACCACCGTCACCGCCAGCAGCGCTTTATAGGATTGGCCGATATAGCGTCGGCGCTGGGCCATACCGTACAGCCACGCGGCAAAGCTCACCACCACGGCGCAAATCAGCATCGCTAACAGCGCGGTCGTCCCCGCCTGCTGCGTCAGCACCCACACCAGCCAGGCGAACGCCCCGAGCATCGGGAACGCCAGGCCGCGCTTGAGAATGTCCATCCATGCGCCCGGTCGCGGTAGACGTTTGGCGATGGCCGGGAATAACGAGACCAGGGTAAACGGCGCGGCAAAGCCTATCGCCAGCGACAGGAAAATCGCCAGCGAGGCCACCGGCGGCTGCACCAACGCGTAGCCTACCGCGCCCGCCATAAAGGGTGCCGAGCAGGGTGTCGCCACCACAATCGCCAGCGCACCGGTTAGCGCCGAGCGTACAAAAGCTCCGCTGCCTACCGAAATCTCCCCGGCTCGCTGTAACGACAAGCCGACTTCAAACACGCCAAGCAGATTCAGCGCCGCGCCCAGGATAATCAGCGCCAGTATGGCAATCACCATCGGCGACTGAAGCTGGAATCCCCAGCCAACGGCGGTGCCACCAGCACGCAGCGCCAGCAATATGCCCGCCAGCACCAGCATGGTAAAAATCACGCCGAGTAAAAAGCCCAACCCTTCGGTGCGCGCGCTTTTAGCATCGCCCTCATGGCGCAGAATGCCCAGCGCCTTCAGTGAAATGACCGGGAACACGCAGGGCATCAGGTTGAGGATAATGCCGCCCACAAAGGCGGCCAGAATGGCAGTTAACATAGCGTACCCCGGCGGCTAAATTACGAGTGCGATTGCGCGTACTGCTTCACGGCATCCATCGCTTTCTGGATGTGCTGATCAGGGTTACGGTCGGTGTAGCTCATCAAAATCTTGCCGTCAGGGGCGATCACAAACGAGGTGCGGTCGGACAGCGTTTTGCCGTTCATCTGCATCAGCGTCTGGTACTCCGCCGCCACTTTCGCGCCAGGGTCTGCCGCCACGGAAAATTTATCCCGGCACTCCAGTTTTGAGAATTCATCCACCTGGTCAACGTTCCCGGCGGTCACGCCCACCACGGTTGCGCCGAGTTTTTTGAAATCATCGGTGGCTTCAGCAAAGGCGTGCGCCTCGAGGGTACAGCCTTTGGTGAACGCGGCCGGGAAGAAATAGAGCACCACCGGCCCTTTCTGCAACGCCTGTTGCAGGGAGAAGGTCAGCGGCTTACCGCCGAGCGCGCCTTGCAGGCTGAAGTCCGGGGCTTTTGCGCCTGGCTCGAGGGCGGCGTTCGCATTCACGGCGAACAGAGAAAGGCTGAGTACGGCGGCGGCTGATAAGGCTTTCAAACGATTCATGGTCGACTCCATCAGGGGGATAAAGGTGCTCTGTACATAATAGTTCGCACGCTAAGGCCTGAAGGTTTCGGTCGGGGTAAAAAAATTTTGGGATCGAGCGGCCCCGGAGTCGGCGCGATGCGCCTCGTCCGGGCTACGGGGTTATGCCACGCCGCCCCACACCAGCCGTCCTTTATGGAACGTTGCGGCGCGCGGAGAAATCCGCGCCACGGCTTCCGCCGAGCACGACGCGTCCACCAGCACAAAGCTGGCGTCATCCTGCGCCTTCGGCCACACGCGCTCGCCTTTGTCGTTCAGCGGCAGCACGTCACCGGTGGCGAGGAACAGCGAGCGGGAGAGGTTCTGCTCGTTCGGGCGGATGTAGAGCTGGGCGTAAAGGTTGGCTTTTTCGAACATGTCGCCAAGGCCGTACGGCGACCAGTGGTCGATCACGCTGTCGGTACCGGTCATCAGCGTTACACCTTTGTCGCGCAGCTGTTTCAACGGCATATGCAGCGTGCCGATAGGCACCGTTGAAGCGATAGAAATCTGCTGCGCGGCCATGCGGGTGGCGATTTCATCCACCTGCCCTTCGTTCATCGTCGCCAGCGCGAAAGCGTGGCTGATAGTCAGCTTGCCCTTCAGCTCCGGCGTTTTCTCTACGGTTTCCACCATGTATTTCACCGCCGCCACGCCCGCTGGGCTGGTTTCGTGCAGGTGAATATCCACCCCTTTGTGGTAGTCGATGGCAATCTGGAACATGGTGTCGAGGGACTTCTCCATCGCACCGTCGACGTTGGTCGGATCCAGCCCGCCGACGTAGTGCGCCCCGGCCTGCATCGCTTCGCGCATCAGCGGTTCAGATTTCGATAACAGCAGGCCGTGCTGCGGGAAGGCAACGATTTCGCAGTCGAAACCGGCTTTGCGCCGTGCCAGCACCGCCTGTAAATTTTCGAGATTTTTCAGCCCCGAGACCGGCTCGATATTGCAGTGGCTGCGGGCGATGGTGGTGCCTTTTGATTGCAGCAGGTCAATCAGCTTTTCCGCGCGCTCCTGCGTGTACGGCTGGAGTTCAGGCAGCAGCTTTTGCTCCAGCTTGATCATATCCTGAATCGTGGTGCCCGCCGGGCGGTTAAGCGAGCGCCACGGGCCACCGTAGAAGGTTTTATCAAGGTGGATATGCATGTCGCGGGTAGTCGGCAGCATCAGCATGCCACCCGCGTCGTAGTGCGGTAACGTGGCGTCCGGATGGCTTTTGTTATCGCGCAGGGCCACGATTTTGCCGTCCTGAATTTCCACGGTCTGCAGTGCGGTACGGGTATGCACGACAACCGCGCCCTCGTACTCAAAGCCCGTTTCAAGCAGCACGTTATCCAGATAGTAATGGCTGTCGGTAATGTTCATGGTTCCCTTCGTCTCGCAGACGGCAGCGCCAGAAGACGCCGCATAGGCCATTGGCGCGGTTGCGCCAAACAGCGCGGCGGCGGTGACCATTTTGCCGCTATTGCTTAAAAACGCACGGCGACTGTTATGCTCTTTCATCGTCGTTCCTTATCAATGGACGATATGGGTGCCCGTTTCGCCGCGCAGGGCGGCAGGCAGACATTCCGGCGTGGTGATAATCACCCGTTTACCGCCGTGTTGTAAAAATTGCAGGCTGGCGACAATCTTCGGCAGCATGCTGCCCGCCGGGAAGTGGCCTTCGTGCAGGTAGCGAGTCATGGTGGCGATATCCACGTGCCCCAGCGCCTGCTGTTCCGGTTTGCCAAAGTGAATGCAGACTTTCTCTACGCCGGTGGTGATCACCAGAATATCGGCGGCGATCTCGCGTGCCAGCAAGGCGGTGGAGAGATCTTTGTCGATCACCGCATCAACGCTGTGGTAATCGCCCTCTTCCCCCAGCACCACCGGAATGCCGCCGCCACCTGCGCCAATCACCAGAAAGCCTTTTTGCGCCAGCGCCTGAATGGCTTCAGACTCGACGATGCGTTTCGGCTCCGGTGAGGCCACCACGCGGCGATAGCCGCGCCCGGCATCTTCGACAAAGCGCCAGGTCGGGTTAGCGTTTAACAGTTCGTCACGCTGCTCGGCGCTGAAGAACGCGCCGATGGGTTTGGTCGGGTTGGCGAAGCCGGGATCGTTTTTATCGACCTCCACCTGAGTGACCACCGTCACCGCTTTTTGTTCGCCGCGTTTCACCAGCCGGTTATTCAGCGCCTGCTGAATAAGGTAGCCGATACCGCCCTGGGTGTCGGCAACGCAGTTGGCGAGCGGGGTCAGCGGTAGCCCTTCGCGCTCGTGGGCAATCTCCGCGCGACGCAGATCCAGCCCCACCTGCGGGCCGTTGCCGTGGGTCAGTACGATGTTGTAATCCGATGCCAGCATCTCCAGCACCGTGTCCGCGACCGCTTTCACCGCCTCTGCCTGATGTTCAATCGACTGGCTGGCGTTGTCTTTGATTATGCTGTTGCCGCCAATGGCAACGACCACAAGTTCTTTCATCGTGTAGGTTCCAGTGCAGAAGGTGATGTGATTATTGTTGTTGGGTTTGCTCCCTCTCCCTTTAAAAGGGAGAGGGTCGGGGTGAGGGTTGGCGCGCTGAACGGCAACCTGGGCCTCCGTGCCCGTTATCCCCCTCACCCTAACCCTCTCCCCGGAGGGGAGAGGGGACCGTTCGTTATCCGTTGTAACGTTCGCACCAGCTCAGAATTGCTTTTTCGAAGCAGGCGAACGGCGGGTGAACGATCCCGGCGCCAATCATGCCGATGCCCGCATCTTTATGGGCAATGGCGGTGTTGATCACCGGCAAAATGCCGCTGCTGCCAACACGAGTGATGTCGATAGCCGTTGGCACGCCCATAAAGCCGAGCAGCGGAATGGTGACGTTCGGGTTCTCGCCGAGGGTGATTTCGCGCATCTGGCGGGAGAAGTCGATAGCCTCTTCCACCGTGCCGCCCACCAGCGCCACAATTGCCGGGGCCGTGGCCATCGCAAAACCGCCGATGCCATAGGTTTCGGTAATCGCGCTATCGCCGATATCCAGCCCTGAGTCTTCCGGCTTGTAACCGGCGAACATTGGGCCGATAACCTGCTGCGCCGGGCCGGTGAACCACTGCCCCGGCAGGCCGCTGACCCGCAGGCCGAACTCAACGCCGTTACGCGCCATGGTGGTAACCACGGTGCTGTATTCGATACCGTGCGCGGCGTCCATCGCCGCTTTACACATCGCCATCCACGTCGGGCCGGAGAAGTAGTCGCTGCTGGCGACAAACTCGAACACTTCGCGCTGCTGCTCAACCGAGTAACCCGCCTGAATAATCCCCGGCGTCAGCGCCTGAATCAGCAGCGTGGTGCCCGCGTTGTTGCGGTTGTGGCACTCGTCGCCCATGTGCAGCGCCTGCGCCAGCATTAAACGCAGATCAATCTCGCCGATGATCTTCATTGCATCACGCAGCATCGGGCCCTGCACGTCGCGCATCCAGTTCAGACGGTCGATCACGCTCTGGTCGTTAGCACCCATGCGCAGGATCTTCGCCATCTGCTCGCTCATATTGGTATAAGCGATGTTGCCGTAGGTTTTATTCTCAACGATGTGCATAAACATCGAGGCTGAGGTCACGCCCGCCATCGAACCGACGCAGTCGTGCTCGTGGCACGGCGAGAAGGTGATTTCGCCGGAAGCCGCCAGTTCTGCCGCTTCGTCGATATCCTTCGCCAGCCCTTCAAACACCAGCGCCCCGGTGACCGCGCCTTTCATCGCACCACACATTTTCTCCCAGGTGACCGGTGGGCCCGCGTGGAGGATAGTTTTCGGCGTCATGCCCGGCACCACGTTGATGGCCTGGTCAAAGCCAATCAGCACCGGGTGAGACTGAATAATGCGCTCCAGCGCCTGCTGGTTGGCGGCGGCGATTTTCTCCGCCAGTGGAGAATCGGCGATGCTGTCCAGCGCCTTCACCACCTGCATATTGCCCTGCCCCGGCGGCGTCCAGTCGAGTTGGGTGACGGCAACGTGCTGCTTTTTCAGGTCATCGCTGAACATGGCGATGCCGACGTTAATGACGTTCAGCGGTTGGGTAAACAGTGACTGGCTCATCAGGCTTCCTCCCCTTTGCAGATAAATTCACGCGCCAGCAAACCGGTATTGGTACTGCTGCTGGCGAGGACAACGCCCGCGTCGGTCAGCATCTGGCGCTGTTTTTCCAGCGACGGCGTGTCGAGATCGGTCCCCAGCACGTAGGCGAGGATCACCAGTTCACGGCCATCGGCGGAGGCGATCGCTTTCGCCTCGTTGATCGCCTCGATCGTTGAACCCACCGGATCTTCATGGGATCCAAAGCCCAGCACGAAATCCATCACGATCACACCCACCTCTGGATCACGCGCTTCCTGAATCAGGCGGCTGATGCGGTTGGTCGGGTCGATCATCGGGTGCGGCTTGCCGTTGGTGAAGTCGTCATCGCCGAAGTCGAGGAAGGTGTGCTTCACGCTGCGGTTGATATCCGCCAGGCGGAAGGCCGGGTCAGGCTGAATGTTACTGTAGACGTCGCCGTGTTTTTCCATCACTGCGAACATGGTCTCGTCGCACAGCGTACCGCCGCAGAATAGGCCACGAATGTACTTCTGCTGCGGAGTCAGGCGTGAACGCACATCAGCAATCAGCGCGTCGTTCAGCGGATGCAGGTCTAACGACTCTTGCTTTACGCCGCTTAGCAGCACCGCTTTCAGCGCCGCCTCTTTGGTGCCGCGAGCGAACTGTAAGCCCTGCTCGTCAGCCGGTGGCTCAGCGCGGCCGAGGAAGCAGACCACCACCGGTTTGCGGCAGGCGCGAGCACGTTCCAGCACTTTGCGCGCCACGGCCGAAGCCGGCGGCTTGGAGACCAGCGCGATAATCTCGGTTTGCGGATCGTTTTCCAGCATGCCGATGGCGTCGAGCATCATCAGCCCGCCAATCTTCTCGCTGAGGTCACGCCCGCCGGTACCGATAAGCTGCGAAATACCGCCGCCAAAGTCATGAATACGAACGCTCAGCTCCTGGCTGCCGGTACCGGAGGCGCCAATAATGCCGATGTTGCCGCGGCGTACCGCGTTGCCAAAGCACAGCGCCGCGCCGTTGATGATCGCGGTGCCGCAGTCCGGCCCCATCATCAACAGCCCTTTTTCGTGCGCCAGCTGTTTTAGCGCCAGTTCGTCTTCAATAGTGACGTTGTCGGAGAACAGCATTACGTTGAGGTCGTTTTGCAGCGCCTGACGCGCTTCGCGGGCGGCAAACAGACCGTTGACCGAAATCACCGCCAGGTTGCTGTCCGCCACGTGTTTTTTGGCGCTGGCAAGCGTGGCGTAGCGCGCTTCGTGCGAGCCGCTTTCCGCTTTTTTAGTGAACAACTCTTCAATGGCCGCCAGTGTCTGCTCGTTGTCCGCGCCGTCTTTGCCGTTGATGACGATCATCAGGTCGCCGTTTTTCGCATCATCCAGCTCGGTGGTTAACAGCCCGAGATTTTTCAGCACGCCCTTGTTCATCTCGGTGGCCATGGCCACGAACGCCTGCTCAACGCCGTCGAGCTTATTGGCGCGAGTGGAAATCGACATCAGCGAGACCGAATCAAAATACGTATTCTTCTTAATCACTATTTTGACTGACATAACTCCCTCCATAGGCTTGGCTCAGCGCGCAGGCATCCGCCATGCCATAAAGCATGTCGCAGCCGGAACTGGAGCCAATATTTTTAATACTGGCGATAGTCTGGGTAGAAATATGTTGCGGTTCATTAATCATGCCGTTAATAAACCCGAAAATCGTTTCGCGATAGCGCTGGGAAAAAGCCGCTTCCAGCGTAATAGCGCTTAATAAAGTGGTATTGTCACGCGCCACCGCGAGCGCAGAATAAAACGCGTCGCGATATTTATTCGCCGGATGGCCGTCGATAAATAAAACGGTGCTTAATCCCACTAAATAATCATCCGCCGACGGCGTCAGGCCAATACCTAGCCCTACCATATTGGCCACTGCCGAGGTGATTTCCCGGCCCTGTAATAACGCATTAAATAATGTCTGTCGTCGCTGCTGTAATGCCTCGGAGATAGCCTGATAAAACGGGTTATCCCCGCGCCAGAGAAACAGCGTCTGGTTATCCTGTAATTGTTGATGAATCTCGTCGTGCCACCGCAGCCAGGGAATCTGCCGGAATCGTTCGGCGTTAAGCTGCGGTATCGTTGGCTGCCAGCGCTGGCAAGAGGCGGTGTCCAGCCATTTATCCTCGCCAACCGTTATCCCTGTTGGGTGAAACTGAACCGTCTCACCGGGCCGGAACAAACCATCAAAGTGAGCAAGTGCTAACCTACAACTGTTCGGGGCGTTGTCGTACGCGTCGCACAACAGCGTCAGCAACCGCTGCTGCGCCGGGAGATAAAGGTTTACCGCCCGGGAAAAGACCTGTTCGACCCGACCAGAGCCACGCTGCGAAAGAAAGTGCTCGTCCGCAGTTAGCGCTTGCACACACCGCCGTATTGGGGTGTCGATAGCGCGTCTCCTCTGTTACGCTCCGGCGGCTATCAGCAGCTGGGCGATCTCTTCGTAACCCTTCTCCCGCGCCAGTTCCAGCGGGGTTTTGCCGTATTTGTCGGTCATGTGCGGGCTAGCGCCGTGTTCAAGCAGCAGGCCGACAATCGTCTGCTGAGTTTCACCGCCGTCGTTGAGCACGATGGCCTCCAGCAGCGGTGTCCAGCCGACAAAGTTGGTATGGTTGACGTTGATGTGAGTGCGATGCAATAGCTCTTTGACGATTTCAAGGTGCCCTTTTTCGCAGGCGGGCGTCAGCCCCACACCGCCAAAACGGGTTAAGCGATTTAAATCCGGGCGGGCCGGTAACAGTAAACGCAGCAGCGTTAAATCATTATTCAGGCAGCTAATTAAAAAAGGGTTTAAACAGGTCTGGTCTTGTTTATTAATATCCGCACCGGCATCCAGCAAGGCCACCACGCAATCATATTTTTTATTCAGGCTCGCCAGCGTAATGGCGGTTTGCCCCTGACGATTACAGGCATTAATATCGACACCCTGATGCAGGCAGGATTTTAATTTCGTCAGTTCGCCTTGTTGCGCAGCCAATAGATAGTCAGCAATCAGATTGTTGTTGGTCATGTCAAATCCCCTGATTTTTTGTGGCTGTTTTCGATGAAATGAGAATAGCAACGAAATAACCGGAAAAGAACCCGCTTAAATTTTATTCGCCATAACCTGCTTGATTAGTGAATTTAATTTAATAATCGATACAGACTGTGCGGTAGTGCACCGTTTATTTCTTTACCGCTATGCCCCTTAACTCAATCGGGTTTTCTTTCTATATAGTTTCAGTGCGTAACCACTAGATGAGAGGAAACAACGATGAACGGACTCACCGCTACGGGCATTACCGTTGGAGTGTGTGCAGGTCTCTGGCAGATGGTGTCCTCGCAGGTTGGGCTGGCCCCAGGCTGGGAATTATTAGGTACGATTGGCTTTGTGGCATTCTGCAGTTTTTATGCGGCGGGCGGCGGCAAGGCAGGTTTTGTGAAGAGCCTTTTTGTCAATTACTCCGGCGCCGTTTGGGCATTTCTCGCGGCGGCGGCCTCCGGCTGGCTGGCGTCAGTGAGCGGTCTGTCGCCCTTCTGGGCGGGCGTGCTCATGACGGTGCCGTTCTCCGCCGTGGTGGTCTGGCAGGGGCGATTCTGGCTCACCTCGTTTATCCCCGGCGGCTTTCTCGGCATGACGCTGTTTTTCGCCACCGGAATGAACTGGTGGGTCACGCTGCTGGGCTTTCTGGCGGGAAACTGCGTCGGGATTATCTCCGAATATACCGGGCGCAAACTGAGCGAAGCCACCTCGAAAGAGGCCGCGTAGGCGGGTTTTAAAAGTTATTCAAAAATGGTTGCCCAACAATCACTTCAACCAATACATTCATCTCATTAAAGAGGCCCGATAAATAGCTGAACCGAGGAGCAGGTGAATGAACTCAATTTTTACGGAAGAGAATCTGCTGGCGTTCACCACCGCCGCGCGGTTTGGCAGCTTCAGTAAGGCGGCGGAGGAGCTTGGCCTCACTACCTCCGCCATCAGCTATACCATCAAGCGTATGGAGACGGGCCTCGACGTGGTGCTGTTTACCCGCAGCACCCGCAGCATTGAACTGACCGAATCCGGGCGCTACTTCTTTCGTAAAGCCAGTGACCTGCTCAATGATTTCCACGCCATCAAGCGCAGCATCGATACCATTTCCCAGGGCATTGAAGCGCGGGTGCGCATCTGCATTAACCAGCTGCTCTATACGCCAAAGCACACCGCCCGGCTGCTGCAGGTGCTGAAAAAACAGTTTCCCACCTGCCAGATAACCGTCACCACCGAGGTCTACAACGGCGTCTGGGATTCGATTATCAACAATCAGGCCAGCATCGCCATCGGCGCGCCGGATACCCTGCTCGACGGCGGCGGTATTGATTACACCGAAATTGGCGCGATCCGCTGGGCCTTTGCCATCGCCCCGTCCCACCCGCTGGCATTTATGCCGGAACCCATTGCCGAAAGCCAACTTCGCCTCTATCCCAACATCATGGTGGAGGACACCGCGCACACTATTAATAAAAAGGTTGGCTGGCTGCTGCACGGGCAGGAATCCATTCTGGTGCCGGACTTCAACACCAAGTGCGAGTGCCAGATCCTCGGCGAAGGGATTGGTTTTCTGCCAGATTATATGGTGCGCGACGCGGAAGCTCAGTCGCTGCTGGTCACCCGGAAAATCAACAACCCGCGGCAAGACTCCCGCATGCTGCTGGCGACCCAGCACTCGGCCAACGGCCAGGTCACGCAGTGGATCAAACGGGAGTTTGGCCCTCAGGGGGTGTTAACCGGGATTTATGCGGATTTACTGCATCGGGAAGGATAGTCACCCTGCCCACGTGCGCAGGGTCTAGCGAGCGGCCAACAGCTTCAACCAGCTCACTAATTTCCATACCTGTGCGGAATGCGAGCCTTTAAATAAAACAATATCGCTATCCTGAATATCCTTAAGGTAAACTTTTTTAAATGCATCAACGTCATCCAGCAATATATATCGCTTATTTTCAGCCATCATGCTGACATAGGACTGATATGTATTGCCAATAAGGTAAATCGCATCAATCTGGCTGTGATTAATATTCGCAATCAACGCACGATAATATTGTTGGTGCTCATCGCCTAACTCAGCCATTTCGCCCAGCACCAGCACTTTTCTTCCCGGCAGGACTGATTCGCTCAGTTGTGCAACCGCCATCATCATGGAGCCAGGATTAGCGTTATAGGCATCATCAATAACCGTTAGCGGATGGGTCGCCACCGTCAGATGATTGACTTCGCCTCTACCCGGCAGCGCCTGGAAGCGGGTTAGCCTCGGCAGCGCCGCCTCGGGGGAATAGCCTAGCGAAGAGACGACGGCAAGCGTGGCGATGCTATTGAGCGCCATATGTAGGCCTTCCGCCTGCATCGTATAGTCGAGGCGCTGGCCAAAAATCTCTGCCGTCACGCTGAGAGTAACCGGGTCATAGGCTATCAGGCGGCAGTCGCACCCTTCCTGCTGGCCATAGGTCACGATTCGCAAATCCTGCTTCACCGCAGCCGCATAAATACAGTCCCACTCCTGCATCTCACGATTTAGCACCGCAATATCGCCAGGCTTCATGCCGAGAAAAATCATGGCCTTAGTGCGCGCAATATCATGCAGCGACTGGTTCTCCTTCAGATGAACCGCCTGAATATTGGTCACCACTGCCACGGTCGGCCGCACCATGCGCGCGCTGATATCCATGCGGCCAATCGCCATTTCCAGAACTACCTGCGGCGTATCCCAGGGCATAGAGGCGATATTCCACGCGATGCCGCGCGGCAGATTCGCATTTTGCATGCTGCCAAGAGACGGCCCCCACTCGGCAAGCGCGGCGGTAAGCATGGCGACACAGGTGGTTTTTCCCGCGCTCCCCGTCACACCAATCACGTTGCCCTGCATCCGATCGCGGGCATATCGCCCCATCCTCAGCAGCGCTTCATTGCGATCGTCAACCAGATACACCGGTACATTGCTGACGCCGGCCCGCTGTGCATCATCAACAATAAGAGCGGCTGGCGGATATGGCAGCTTATCGAGTCGCTCTGCGATGATGCCGCCGACCTCGTTTTCCGCGCGCACGCAGACCATATTGCCCGGTTGCATAGCCGGTGCAAAAATCGACACTCCCGTAGCCCGCCATCCGTCAGGTGGGGGCGTGAGCCAACGGCCCGGCGCGGCCTGCATCAGGGATTCCGCTGTCCAGCAGGCGTCGTCTAAAAGTCCTTTTTCATTTTGCTGATCCATTCTTTCTCCTGGAAAATGCGGTGCCATTCGCCATCAAATTATTTGCGCCCAATAGGGTTATTTTCTATTTTCAGGGCAATATAGTAAAAATGTAGAATACATAAATCGCAATACGTAATGTTATTTTGATACGATTAATCTCAGACAAGGGCGTCATTCCATGACAAGGAGCTTAAATGTCGCTAAGCCGTTTACTTACGTATGTGCGCCCTGAACTCGACGCATTTCATGCCGCCGCACAACCGTCCCCCTTTCCAGGCTACATCCTCTTCCTCAGCGCCAGCAATGGCGAGGAACGTGCCTATACCGCCTATGCCTGCGGTCATTCGCTGGATGAAGCCTGGCTGCGCGCGGTAGACAATTTACAGCGCTGGGAGAGCCAGCAGTCGCGGCCAGCGATCTGGCTGCGTGCCGATCTGGTCAACAAAATTCAGACCCTGCGCTGGGATGAACTGCAGGATAAGCTCAGTAAGACCAAACGTAACTACTTCCGTTTTGGCCTGAGCTTCACACCTGATTTTACGCAACCCATTCTGGAGCAAGAAATTAACGCCAACGCGCTGCTGTATCACGGCAGCGAGGGGGTAGCGACGCCCAATGCAGCCAACCTGGCGCACTACGCACGCTGGCGTTTCGGTAACGCGCTGCGCTGGCCGGATAAACCGGAACAGCTTATCTGGCGCTTCAACACCCGCAGCCTGTTCTGTGATGGCGAAAAGGTCTACCCCATCGAATCCAACGGCCGCAACGCCGGCTATCGCCAACTGTCGCACTGGCAGGAAGAGGCGCTGGAGCCGATGATTTTCTCTGCCACCGACTATCTGGCACGCCAGGTAAAAAAATCGGGCCGCTATCATTACGGCTGGTTCCCGTGCTTCGACCGCGCGATCCCAACCTATAACACCCTGCGCCATGCCAGCTCAACCTATGCGCTGCTCGAAGGCTGGGAGGTGACACAGGATAAAACCCAGTTTGCAGCCATTGAGCGCGCGCTGCATGACCTGTCGACCGAGCTTATTGCCACCCGCACGCTCCCGGACGGCAGCGAAGCTGACTTCCTGACAGATACGGGCGGCGAGATTAAACTGGGCGGTAATGCAGTCTGTATTCTGGCGATGGTCAAGTACACCGAACTGACCGGCGATGAGCGCTATCTCCCGCAGATGCAGCGTCTGGCTAACGGTATCGGTTTTATGCAAAAACCGGATACCGGCGGTTTTAACCACGTTTTGCACGCCGCCGATCTGTCGCTGAAGGCCGAGCACCGCATCATCTATTACGATGGCGAAGCCACCTTCGCATTGATGCGTCTGTATGGCCTGACAAAAGCCCCCCGCTGGCTGACCATCGTTGAGCGCGCCATGGATCACTTTATCGAGCAGAAACACTGGCAGGCCCACGACCACTGGCTAAGCTACTGTGTAAACGAACTCACGCTGTACCGCCCGCTTGCGCGCTACTATCAGTTCGGCCTGGACAACGTTCGTGATTACCTGGATTTCGTCCTTCAGCGAGTCACCACCTACCCCACGCTGCTGGAATTGATGATGGCAGCCTCGCATATGCTGGCGCGCCTGGCCGAGTCCGAGCACCGGCAACTGCTCGAGGGCTTCGATATGGAGCAATTTAATCTGGCGCTGGAGACGCGAGCGCGCTACCTCGCGAACGGCTTCTTCTGGCCTGAACTGGCCATGTTCTTCAAAAAACCATCCCGTATTGTGGGGAGCTTTTTTATTCGTCACCACAGCTTCCGGGTACGTATCGACGACGTAGAGCACTACCTCTCTGGCTACGTTGCTTACCGCAAACGCTGGCGCAGCCAGCATGGCATTAAGGCGTAATTTCGTGATGCTGAGCGTCCCTTAAATGAGGCTCCCTGACGTATTCTACTGGAAGCGATGGCTATCGTTATGCCTGACGCTGCTTCTGTTTGTGCCGCTACAAATTGGTGCGGGCTGGGACTTTAATACCATTAATTCCCGAACCCGGCAGCTTTACGGCCCGGCGACACCGACCGCGCAACGTAATATCGACGCCTGGGAAATGTTATTGAAGCAGTCGCCTGCCGGCGATATTCATACCACCCTGAACCGCGTAAACCAGTTTTTTAATTCGCGGATCCGCTTTGTTGATGATATGACGGTATGGGGCCAGGAAGATTATTGGGCGACGCCGGTAGAAGCCCTGCGTAAAGGCGCAGGAGATTGTGAAGACTACGCGCTGGCGAAATATTTCACCCTACGCGAATTAGGCGTTCCTGCCAGCCAATTAAGAATTACCTATGTTAAAGCATTACAATTAAATCAGGCACATATGGTCGTCACCTGGTATTCGAGCCCGGATGCAATTCCGCTGGTTCTCGATAACCTCAAACCCGCCATATTGCCCGCCTCCGCCCGTAGCGACCTGCTCCCCGTCTATTCATTTAACGGCGAGGGTTTGTGGATACCACAGGCAAGCGGCAGCAAGCGCGTCGGCGACAGTACAAGACTCTCTCGTTGGCAGGATCTTCTCACCAGGATGCGTGCAGAAGGGTTTGTAATTAATGAATAGGAAGCGGTCATGTCCCTCTATAAACAGCTACTGATTGGCATCTGCCTGTTTACGTTGACGATTTTCTGCGGCAACTTTTTTGCCACGCTGGAAAGTTCGCGTGAACAGTACCACAACCAGCTAAGCGCGCATGCTCAGGATGCCGCCACGGCGCTGGGGCTCTCGCTGACCGCGCATATTGACGACCCGGTGATGACGGAACTGATGGTGAACTCGATTTTTGATAGCGGCTACTTCTACCGCATTCAGGTCGTGGATATCAAAACCGGCAAGCCGATTATTGAACGCCAGAACGTCCCACCTAGCGCCAATGTCCCAGGTTGGTTTGTGCGTATGGTGCATCTGAATCCAGGCCAGGGCGAAGCCGTGGTCATGCGCGGCTGGACGCAGGCCGCACGCGTTGAGGTTATCAGCCACCCCATGTTTGCCCTGGCACGCCTGTGGGGCACGCTGGTTGCGAGCTTCCTGTGGCTGACGGGCTGTAGCGTGCTGTGCATTCTCGGTGCGATGTTCCTGCTGCGTAACCGTCTGCGCCCGCTGAACTACATCGTCGAGCAGGCGATGGCCATCAGCCGTCGCGAATTCCTGAGCCTGCCTGCGCTGCCCAAAACGCCGGAACTGCGCCGAGTGGTTGAAGCCACAAACATGATGGTCACCCAGCTCAAAGCCCTGTTCAGCGAGCAGGCGCAACGCACGGAAACGCTTCGCCAGGAAGCCTACAACGACAGCCTGACCGGCCTGAACAACCGCCGGTCGTTTGATATTAAATTCCAGACGCGCCTGAGCGATGAAGAAAGTGCCGACGGCAACCTGATAGTGCTACGCGTTCAGGACCTGATGGGCCTGAACCAGCGCCTCGGCGGAGCCAACACCGATAAACTGCTGCAGGCCGTCGCCGGGATCCTCGACGCTCTCCAGCAGCGCTTTTTCCACAGCGAAGGCTTTGTCGCCCGCGTGCGCGGTGGTGAGTTCGCCCTTATCACCGCACCGGTTCTGCCTAAAGAGATGGACAGCTTCGCCAGCTCACTCAATACCCAGCTGAAGGCGCTGTATGAAACCGGGCTGAGCGACGTCAACCCGGTTGCCCACTTCGCCGCCGTAGCTTTCCACTACGGTGATTCCCCGCAAACGCTGCTGCGCCAGGCGGATCAGATTCTGGTTGCGGCGGAAGCGGATATGCGCACCTTTGCCGACCCAGACCTCGTGGCCCAGCAAGAGCCGGATGAAGATCACCACGACTGGCACAAGCGCCTGAGCGCGATTCTGGATAAAGAATCTTTCGAGCTTTATTCACAGCCGGTGTATCAGTGCAACAACCAACACGTTGTTCTGCATAGAAAAATACTTGCTCGCATCAAAGATGAAGAGGGTGAAATTATCCCTGCGGGTCGCTTTATTCCCTGGGTGCGTCGCTTGGCTCTGGGCCGTCGAATGGACGTCGTAATGCTCAAACAGACCCTGCGCGCGATGGAACACAGTACCGATGCGTTCGCCCTCAGCATCAGCGGGGAGAGCGTGGCAGACGACGCCAGTTTGAACGCCCTGCTCCAGCCGTTGAAAACCGCACGTCATCTGGCGCCACGGCTCACGCTGGAGCTGGATGAAAACGAACTGCCTGAGCCAGAGCGCGTCAGCATTCTGGTGAAAAAATTGCAGGATCTCGGCTGTGGTCTGGGCATCCAGCACTTTGGCGGTCGCTTCCACCTGATTGGCAACCTGCCGCAGTGGGGGCTTGCCTGGATCAAAGTTGATGGTGGCTACATCCATCACATCAACGAAGAAGAAGATAAAAAACTATTTATCGAGGCCATTTACTGGGCGACACGTCAGATCAATCTGCCGCTCATCGCCGAACGTGTTGAAACGGAAGGTGAGCTGGCGGTGCTGGAGAAAATCGGCCTGTACGGCGCAATGGGCCGCTACTTTAGCGATGCCAGCACATTACATTAACTCTCAGGAGAGAAGCCATGCACTTTATTGAACGTGATGGTGAAGGACGGATCGTTCGGGTTGAGACCGTTGCCTTCGCCGGAATGACTGAGCAGAGCGAAGTGGCCACCGCGGAAATCAGCGAATGGCTAAAAGTAGAAAGCATTCGTGCGGCAACAATACAGCAGTTGCAGCAGAGTGACCTCAACATGATCCGCGTACTGGAAGACCTTATCGAAGTGCTGATGAGCAAGGGAATCATCAGCATTACCGACCTACCGCCTGCCGCGCAAAGCAAACTGCTTAACCGTGCCCAGGCACGTCAAACGCTGAGCGGGCTGGAAGGTCTCATCGGCGATGACGATGAAAGACTGATTTAACGCTCGCTTATCCTCACTATTTCAGGCACATGATTTTGTGCCTGAAATATAATTAGCCTTAAAACCATCATAAAATCCTGTCTATACCTACCAATTCTTTACAAGACATTTCCATTGAAACAACATTAAAATCAAAGAATATTCTTTCCACCAACTTTATTCTCAAATAAGAATAACGCGTACCATTCGTAATACTGTTATTACGATGATGAAAGATAAGCAATATTAATTATATAAGCCAGACGGTCTGGTCCGTAAAGGCGAGTAGTCTTTGTATTCAATCAATATTTGCGTGGTACAGGAATTACCCGTAGAAATGAAGGAGAGCGCGGATGAACGGTATAGCCGGAACCATCAAAACAATCATTGGTCAGGTTTTTGCCATTTCGCCCGATGGCAGCAGAAGACTGCTGACTGAAGGCGATCGAATCCTGACTGGCGAACAGATAGAAACTGGCGCAGCCGGCGCCGTTACCATTGCTCTCCCAAATGGAAAAAGCCTGGATCTCGGCCGCGACAGTCACTGGGACAGTGCCCAGAATGCCTTACTTTCCCCAGAGACGGGCGATCAAACCGACATCGCGGCCATACAGCAAGCCATTGCCGATGGCCAGGACCCCACGCAAATACTTGAAGCGACCGCCGCTGGCCCGCAATCTCCTTCCGGCAGCGGTGAACCCGGCGCCGGTGGCGCGCACACGCACGTCATCCTCGATCTGACCGGTGAAAGAGTCGACCCCACAGCCGGATACCCTACTGAAGGTATCGACTTCCCCCATACGCCAATAGAAGAAGAACTCACGGTTCTTGATCGATCTGATGCGGTAGGTGGGGACACAGATTCTGATGCGGATGCCGACGCGGATGCCGACACCGATGCCGATGCCGATGCCGATGCGGACGCCGACGCCGACGCGGATGCGGATGCCGATGCCGATGCCGACGCGGATGCCGACGCTGATGCCGACGCCGATGCAGACGCCGATGCGGACGCTGATGCCGATGCGGACGCTGATGCCGACGCAGACGCAGACGCTGATGCGGACGCAGACGCTGATGCCGATGCGGACGCTGATGCCGACGCAGACGCCGACGCAGACGCCGACGCTGACGCCGACGCTGATGCCGACGCAGACGCCGACGCAGACGCCGACGCTGATGCCGACGCAGACGCCGACGCAGACGCCGACGCGGATGCCGACGCTGATGCCGACGCCGATGCGGACGCCGACGCCGACGCGGATGCCGATGCAGATGCCGACGCGGATGCAGACGCGGATGCCGACGCAGACGCCGATGCGGACGCTGATGCAGACGCCGACGCGGATGCCGATGCCGATGCCGATGCGGATGCCGATGCCGATGCGGATGCCGATGCGGATGCGGATGCGGATGCGGATGCGGATGCGGATGCGGACGCCGATGCTGATGCCGATGCCGATGCCGATGCCGACGCAGATGCCGATGCGGACGCCGACGCGGATGCCGATGCGGACGCCGACGCTGATGCGGACGCCGACGCTGATGCGGACGCCGACGCTGATGCCGACGCGGACGCAGATGCCGACGCGGACGCAGATGCCGACGCCGACGCGGACGCAGATGCCGATGCGGACGCCGATGCCGATGCGGACGCAGATGCCGATGCGGACGCAGATGCCGACGCAGACGCGGACGCGGATGCCGACGCAGATGCCGACGCAGATGCCGACGCAGATGCCGACGCAGATGCCGATGCCGATGCCGATGCCGATGCAGACGCGGATGCCGACGCAGACGCCGATGCAGACGCCGACGCGGATGCCGACGCAGATGCCGATGCGGATGCCGATGCGGACGCTGATGCTGATGCTGATGCCGATGCCGATGCCGATGCCGATGCCGATGCCGACGCAGATGCCGACGCCGATGCCGATGCCGATGCCGATGCGGACGCCGATGCCGATGCGGACGCCGATGCCGATGCCGATGCGGACGCTGATGCCGATGCGGACGCTGATGCCGATGCGGACGCCGATGCCGATGCCGACGCTGATGCCGATGCCGACGCTGATGCCGATGCGGACGCTGATGCCGACGCTGATGCCGATGCGGACGCCGATGCCGATGCGGACGCTGATGCCGATGCCGACGCTGATGCCGATGCGGACGCCGATGCCGATGCGGACGCTGATGCCGATGCCGATGCCGATGCGGACGCCGATGCCGATGCGGACGCCGATGCCGATGCGGACGCCGATGCCGATGCGGACGCCGATGCCGATGCGGACGCCGATGCCGATGCGGATGCCGACGCGGATGCGGATGCCGATGCGGACGCCGACGCAGATGCGGATGCCGATGCGGATGCGGACGCGGATGCGGATGCCGATGCGGACGCCGACGCAGATGCGGATGCCGATGCGGATGCGGACGCGGATGCGGATGCGGATGCCGATGCGGACGCGGACGCCGATGCGGACGCGGACGCCGATGCGGACGCGGACGCCGATGCGGACGCGGACGCCGATGCGGACGCGGACGCCGATGCCGATGCCGACGCCGATGCCGATGCCGACGCCGATGCGGATGCAGACGCTGATGCCGACGCGGATGCGGACGCTGATGCCGACGCGGACGCTGATGCCGACGCGGACGCTGATGCCGATGCCGACGCTGATGCCGACGCGGACGCTGATGCCGATGCCGACGCTGATGCCGATGCCGACGCTGATGCCGATGCCGACGCTGATGCCGACGCGGACGCTGATGCCGATGCGGACGCCGACGCGGATGCCGATGCGGACGCCGATGCCGATGCGGACGCCGATGCGGACGCAGACGCCGATGCCGACGCTGATGCAGACGCGGACGCTGATGCCGACGCTGATGCAGACGCCGATGCTGATGCTGATGCAGACGCCGATGCTGATGCTGATGCAGACGCCGATGCTGATGCAGACGCCGATGCCGATGCGGATGCCGATGCCGATGCCGATGCAGACGCCGATGCTGATGCAGACGCCGATGCCGATGCGGATGCCGATGCCGATGCCGATGCGGACGCCGACGCGGATGCCGATGCGGATGCGGATGCCGACGCGGATGCCGATGCGGACGCCGACGCGGATGCGGATGCCGATGCCGATGCGGACGCCGACACAGATGCGGATGCCGATGCGGACGCGGATGCCGACGCGGATGCGGATGCCGATGCGGACGCGGATGCCGACGCGGATGCGGATGCGGACGCCGATGCGGACGCCGATGCGGATGCGGATGCCGACGCGGATGCCGATGCGGATGCCGATGCCGACGCGGATGCCGATGCGGATGCCGATGCCGACGCGGATGCGGATGCCGATGCCGATGCCGACGCTGATGCCGACGCCGATGCCGACGCCGATGCGGATGCCGACGCCGATGCGGATGCCGACGCGGATGCGGATGCCGACGCGGATGCGGATGCCGACGCGGATGCTGATGCGGACGCCGACGCCGATGCGGATGCGGATGCCGATGCCGACGCAGACGCCGATGCGGACGCGGACGCCGATGCCGACGCGGACGCCGATGCCGACGCGGACGCTGATGCCGATGCGGATGCGGATGCCGACGCGGATGCGGATGCCGACGCGGATGCGGATGCCGACGCGGATGCGGATGCCGACGCGGATGCGGATGCCGACGCGGATGCGGATGCCGACGCGGATGCGGACGCCGACGCTGATGCGGATGCGGACGCTGATGCGGATGCGGACGCTGATGCGGATGCGGATGCGGACGCGGATGCGGATGCGGATGCGGACGCGGATGCGGATGCGGATGCGGACGCGGATGCGGATGCTGATGCTGATGCTGATGCGGATGCTGATGCCGATGCCGATGCGGACGCCGATGCCGATGCCGATGCCGATGCAGACGCCGATGCCGATGCAGACGCTGATGCTGATGCCGATTCAGACTCCGATTCCGATTCAGACTCCGACTCCGACTCCGATTCCGACTCCGACTCCGATTCCGATTCCGACTCCGACTCCGATTCAGACTCCGATTCCGACTCCGATTCCGACTCAGACTCCGACGCCGATTCAGACTCAGACTCAGACTCAGACTCCGATTCAGACATCACCCTCAACGTCAACTTTACGGCCTCTAATCCCACAAAGATCTCCGAAGTTAACGGCGGCAGCAGGGATCCTAGCGGCAACGGCTTTGATATCGACGGCAACGGTATGATTGTGGCAGTTGGGGCGAATGTCGTTGTGTGGGTGTCTCAAGGCGATGTTGGGGAATATGTTTCTAAGGATATCCCTTCATCCAACATCCAGGAATACACCTCCGGTAACGCGCATGGCACCGTGGGTAAGTCCGATATCTTTATTCTGCACGATGGTAGTACCTACACGCAGGGAGATAACACCCAGCATGCGATGAATGCGGTAACCGGTAACCGGGAGCCCGATACCAGTACTGCGCACGACTACATCTTTGTCCCTGGCTCCTCAGTGTGGAATTCCACGGCCGGTTCGGGCAACGTCAACCAAAGCATTAACTACTTCGAAAGCATCAACGTTACCGTTAATGAACAAACATTTAGCGGCAATAACCAGATATCTGAAGTTATCTCCGGAACGGGGAAAGAGGGCCTGGATCCCAAAAATCCCGACAGTAATGCGGCCTGGAAGTACGATCTGAATATTGATGCCAACATTGAGGGAAGTAGCGATCACAACATTACCTCAATCAAATTCAGTGGGTTAGCGCCGAAAGCTACCGTCAACTATCAGGGCGTTAACTATACGGCGGACGACAATGGGAATCTGACCATCGATGTTCCAGATGGCACCCATCTGGATGCGCATTTAACCCTGACATCACCGACGCAGATAACCGATCTGGGCTCGGTCAAAGTCGATGTTGTCACCGACGTCGACGACTCATCGCCGTCTTCCGGGCCGATTGATGCCAACAGCGGCGATCACTCAATCGTCCTCGCTGGCGGTGAAGATAACCACGCGGACGACTCGACTCATACGCTATCGACGGAGGGAGACGTTCACCACGCGACTCTGGCACACGTCAGCACCGTTGACTCAACCGAACATACCGATGATGTATCAGCAAACGATCATTCAACGGAAAGCGACTCCGCAAATCTGGCGGCGTTGAGCGGCAACGATACGCATACGGCAACAACCGATCCTGGCGATACCGCGAATACCGGTGAAACCGACACCAGCGAACCGGCGGATAACCTTGCCGAAAACCAGACGGTCGACACCGCAGGTCAGGCAGAGGAAACGGATTCAGCGAACGACCATGCCGCAGCAGATCAGGATACCGCTGGCCTATTGGCCGACAATGAAACTATCGATCTCAGCGCGATTGAGCAGGATACATCCCAGGTGCAGAACGTGGCTAACGAAAGCCCTGAGACATCGCTGAGCATGCTGCTGGACGATATTGATAGCCAACTGCATGAGGCCGATACCGCCCAGGACGCCGAGCCATTAGAGGATAAACCAGCCTCAACGGCGACGACAGATACGCATCAGGTGGAGACTATCGACCTCAGCGAGATTATCCACGATGACAGCACCAATGATGTCAGCTCAATGATTCAGGTAGAAGCGCCAGCGGAAAATACCGAGACGGCGGGACACGTTCAGGATGTTCCGGCGGAAAGTTCTGGCGGTGAGGGGGCGGATAGCTGGAATGCCCATAATATTGCGGAGCTGGATCATTTAATACCGCAGCCGGATACGGATGCCTGATGCGTTAGGGTCGGCTACCGCCGACTCTTTTTATTAATAGTTCGTCATAGCCACCGTTATTGGTCTGGATGAACCCTTAGCAGTAAATGATATTAATGACATTGCCTCTGGTGGCCAAAACCCGTAGCCAGGGAAATAAACGTAAGGAAAGGGCGACATCATGAACAAACACATTCGGGTATTCACCAGCTTCTCTCTGCCGCTGCTGTTCGCCAGCAGCGTGAGTGCGGCCACGCTCGAACAGGCCGTTAAAGACAGCTTGCTCTGGCACCCGCAGGTGAGCGCGTCGGTCAATAGCCGCTATTCTGCCGATGAAGATTTACGGGCGGCAAAAGGCGGCTACCTGCCCACCTTAAACCTCTCCGCCGGTACCGGCTGGGAGCAGACCGATAACGCCAGCACCCGTGCGGCTAACGATCATCGTCGCAACCTGAACCGCAGCGAATCCAGCCTCAATCTGCGCCAGAATGTATTTAACGGCTTTGCCACCACCAGCGAAGTGGCCCGGCAAAAGGCGACCGTGAACTCCCGGGCCTACACGGTGATGAACACCAGTGAATTGACCGCGCTGAATGCGATTCAAAGCTATCTCGACGTTCTGATGCGTCAAAAAATGGTGCAACTGGCGCAGGATAACCTGAAAAACCACGAACGCGTTTTTGATCAAATTCGCCTGCGTACCGAACAGGGCGTAGGCCGTAAGGCTGACTTTGAGCAGGCGCAGGCGCGTCTGGCGCAGGCGAAAAACAACCTGCTGACCGAACAAACCAACCTTGAAGATGCCCAGGCCAACTACTACAGCGTAGTTGGTAAAGAAGCCAGCGGCCTGTCAATGCCGATGACGACCAAAGTTCCAGGCTCTCAGGCTGAAGCCCGTAAGCAGATGCTGGAAAACAGCCCGCTGCTCAAGCAGGCCGATGCGGACGTTGAAGCCACCCGTCAGCAGTATGAAGCCGCAAAATCCCGCTTCTACCCGAGCGTGGATGTCGACCTCGGCCGCCGCATGGATAACAACACCGACGGTACGCGTGGTCACGATCAGGAGTGGCAGGCGATGGTTCGCATGAACTACAACCTGTTTAACGGCGGCAGCGATAAAGCACAGCTGTCATCTTATGCCTATAAAATGCAGGAAGCACAGGACGTCAAACGCAATGCCCTTCGCCAGCTGGATGAGGAGCTGCGTCTGTCCTGGAACGCCTGGCAGAACGCCAAACAGCAGGTGCCGATCGCCAAAGATTACGCCGATCGCAGTGCCGTGGTGCGCACCGCATATCAGGAGCAGTTCAGCATCGGCGAACGTAGTCTGCTGGATATGCTGGACAGCGAAAACGAAGTGTTCACCGCCCAGCGCCGCTACGTCGAAATGCAGTTTGTGGAGATGTTCACCACCTACCGCATCAACGCCCGTATTGGCGATCTGCTAAAACAGCTG
This sequence comes from Kluyvera sichuanensis, assembly GCF_040930405.1. Lineage (NCBI taxonomy): Bacteria > Pseudomonadati > Pseudomonadota > Gammaproteobacteria > Enterobacterales > Enterobacteriaceae > Kluyvera > Kluyvera sichuanensis. The sequence goes on along the minus strand of NZ_CP162271.1, from coordinate 4,142,757 downwards.
AATATTCAGGCACCAACGGCCGCACAGCCGGTGGATGAGCAGCAGACGGCACACAACAACTTACCCGAACTGAAATAATCGATTTTGGGCCTGCGGGTTATCTTACTTTACGGTGAGGTAACCCCTTATACTCTTCAGCCTGTGCGAGTTTTATTCGCTGGTATATAAGGTCTGACTATGGCGTCTTATACTGATCCACTTGAGCAAGTGACTGCTTCTGCTGATAACACCATCAGGCACGATCCGCGGCAACATCATGACGATCCCCTGCTCGATTCACTGATGATCGTCTGCCAGTTGCACAACATCGTGACCAGTCGCAACGTATTAACCGGCGGTTTGCCGCTGGATGAACATCGACTTACGCTCAGCGCATTCCCACGCGCGGCGAAACGCGCGGGGCTAAAAGCACGCGTACTGCAGCGGCCGCTGGAAAAAATCACCGCCATTTCGCTACCCGCTATCGTACTCCTCAAAAACGATCAGGCCGCCGTGCTGATCGAATGGGACGACCAGCAGCGCGCCCGTCTTCTGACAACCGAAACGGAAGGCGGTGAAATAGTGCTTGAGCGCGAAGCGCTGGCAGAAAACTACAGCGGGAAAACCATTTTTATCCAGCCAGGACACGAATACGACCGCCAACCGACGGCAACGATTCCACGCACCCGCTCCTGGTTTAAAGACACGTTAAAACTGTCGAAATTCCTTTACCTGGATTCGGTTGTCGCCAGTTTTATCATCAACGTGATCGCGATTGCTACGCCGCTGTTCGTGATGAACGTCTACGATCGCGTGGTGCCAAACCAGGCCACCGCCACGCTCTGGGTGCTGGCAATCGGCATCTCAATCGCCTTTGTGTTTGATCTTATTTTGAAGGTATTACGCGGTATTTGTCTTGATATCGCGGGGAAAAAGACCGATCTCATCGTTTCGGCAGCGCTGTTTGAACGCCTGCTGGGCATGAAGATGAAAGAGCGGCCACAGCGAGTTGGCGGCTTTACGCAGCAGTTCCAGGAGTATCAGTCGGTACGTGATTTCCTCTCGTCATTCACCCTGACGGCGCTCATCGACTTCCCGTTTACCTTATTGATTTTATTGGTTATCGGTATTATTGGCGGCCCGCTTGCCCTGATTCCGCTGCTCTGTTATCCGATTGCGCTGGGCATTAACTGGATGCTCCAACGTCCGCTGCTGGAACAGGTGCAAAAAACCTATCGCCTCTCCACTGAACGTCAGGCCATGCTGGTTGAGACGATTACCGGCCTGGACGCGATTAAGGTCAACAACGCGCAAAGCGAACGCCAGTATCAGTGGGAACAAATTATCGGCCAGTTGAGCAAGCTGGAGCTGCGGGTTAAATCGCTCTCCTATCTTGCAATCAACCTGACGGCATGGATCCAGAAAATTGCCGGCGTTGTGATGATTGTTGTGGGCGTGTACAGCATTATTGCCGGTAACCTCAGTATGGGCGGCCTGATCGCCTGCTACCTGCTCAATCGCCGTGCCATGATGCCCATTGGCCAACTTTGCAGCCTGATAACCCGCTACCAGCGCGCCAAAATGACCAAGGCCACCATCGACCGCATGATGGATCTTGACCAGGAAGTGCAGGAGGACGAAGTGCCACTGAAGCGTGAAACGCTCTCTGGCGCTATCGAGTTCCGCGACGTGACCTTCCACTACCCGCAAAACCAGTACATGTCGTTAAACGGCATTTCGCTCAAAATTGAGCCGGGCGAGAAGGTGGGGATTATCGGCCGTAGCGGTTCCGGCAAAAGCTCGCTGGCGAAGCTGCTGGTTGGTTTCTACCAGCCAGATGAAGGCACCATCCTGATTGACGGCATTGATGCCCGCCAGCTCGACGTCCACGATGTCCGGCATAACATCGGCTACGCGCCGCAGGATATTCACCTGTTCAGCGGTACGCTGCGCGATAATCTGTTGAGCGGTGCCAGCTACGTTGATGAAGAGACGATGCTGCGCGCGGCCACGCTGGCTGGCGTACATGAGTTCGCCCGTCGCCACCCTTCCGGCTACAACATGCAGGTTGGGGAACGCGGGATGAATCTTTCCGGCGGCCAGCGTCAGGCCGTCGCACTGGCGCGGGCGCTGCTGCTCGACCCGCCGGTGCTCCTGATGGACGAACCCACCAGTTCGATGGACAACACCAGCGAAGATTTGATTAAAAAAGCGCTAACGCCGCTCGTCAGCAATAAAACGCTGCTGCTGGTCACCCACCGCGCCTCGCTGCTGACGCTGGTTGATCGCCTGATTATCCTCGATAACGGCAAAATCATCGCGGATGGTCCGAAAGAAAGCGTCATGACCGCACTGAAGAAGGGGCAAATTCATGCGCAACGTTAACCGAATGATGAAGTGGCTTTTTGGCGACAGAAACGCCTCAACGCTCACCTCAAACGAGGTGAACAAAGCGCTACTCGATGACTCTCCGCGCGTGGTGCGTATCACCCTGTGGGCGATCCTCGGCTTCTTTATCATCATGATTGCCTGGGCATCGCTGGCCGAAATCGACGAAGTGACGCGCGGCGACGGCAAAGCGATTCCCTCCTCACGCCTACAAAAAATCCAGAACCTGGAAGGGGGGATTGTCGCTGAAGTGTTCGTGCACGAAGGGGAAGTCGTCAAAGCAGGCGCGCCGTTGTTGCGTCTCGACGATACCCGCTTTCGTTCTAACGCCGGGGAGTCCGAGGCCGACCGACTGGCGCTGGAGGCGCGTATTCAACGCCTGACCGCACAGCTGGATGGCAAAGAAACCCTCACCCTGTCGCCGGATATTGTGGAGAAGTCGCCGGATATCGCTAACGGCGAAATGGAGCTCTTTGCCAGCGTGAACAAACGGATTCAGAGCGAGTTATCTGGCCTCGATGAGCAACTGGTGCAGAAGAAACAGGAGCTGCTGGATTACCAGGCCAAAGGCGAGCAGTACCGTCGTAGCCTGGGGCTGCTGCAACAGGAAATCAGCATGTCTGAACCGCTGGTTGCCAAAGGGGCCATCTCGAAGGTCGAGGTACTGCGCCTACGCCGTTCCGAGGTGGAAACCCGCGGGCAGCTGGAGTCGGTCACGCTGTCAGTGCCAAGAGCCCAGGCGGCGATTAAAGAGATTGAAAGTAAAATGGGTGAGACGCGCGGCCGCTATCGCAGTGAAGCGCTGTCCCAGCTCAACGAAGCCCGCACCGAACTCAGTAAGCTCACCGCCACCGGCAAGGCCATCGAGGACCGGGTTAACCGTACGCTGGTCACTTCACCGGTACGCGGCATCGTCCAGCAACTGATGGTCAACACCATCGGCGGTGTTATCCAGCCGGGCAACGACCTGGTCGAGATTGTCCCGCTGGACGATACGCTGCTGATTGAAGCCAAAATTCGCCCGCAGGATATCGCTTTCCTGCGCCCTGGACAGGAAGCGATGGTCAAGTTCACCGCCTACGACTTCACCATCTATGGCGGCCTGAAGGCTAAACTGGAGCAAATCAGTCCTGATACGGTGACGGACAAAGACGGCAAGAGCTTCTATGTTATTCGTCTGCGTACGGAGAAAAACCACCTCGGCAGCGATGAAAAACCGCTGATTATTATTCCGGGGATGGTGGCATCGGTGGATATTATTACCGGCAAGAAAACCATTCTGGCCTATTTGCTGAAGCCGATTCTGAGGGCCAAAGCCGAAGCGTTCCGCGAACGATAAGCACAAAAAACCCGGCGTCATCAGCCGGGTTTTTTATTGGTATGTTTCGGTGCTAACCCCGGCGGCGCTTCGCTTGGCCGGGCTACGGGATGGTAGCCCGGGGGTGGGCATGGTTAGTCGTTAATTTTCGGATGCTGCATCACCAGCTGCGAGCGTTTCTCCTGCAGCGCGGCAATCTCGGCATCGATATCTTCAATCTTATGCTCGATATGGTCGTGATGCTCCTGGAGGATCTCCTTCGCTTCGGCCATATCCGATGCCGCAGGCGTCGCGCCTTTCAGCGGTCGGTTGGCGGTCTCTTTCATCATCACGCCGGTCATCAGACCGATCACCGCCACCACCATCAGATAGTAAGCCGGCATCATCAGGTTCTGCGTTGACTCCACCAGCCAGGCGGCCAGCGTCGGCGTTACACCAGCAACCAGCACCGAGATGTTAAAGGCACTCGCCAGCGCGCTGTAGCGGATATGGGTTGGGAACATCGCCGGTAACGACGACGCCATCACCCCGGTGAAACAGTTCAGGATCACCGCCAGCAGCAGCAGGCCGGAGAAAATCAGGCCAATCGAGTTGCTGTTAATCAGCATAAAGGCCGGAATCGAGAACACCAGCAGCGCAACGCTACCCACCACGATAAACGGACGACGGCCAAAACGGTCGCTCAGCAGCCCCATCACCGGCTGCACGAACAGCATACCGATCATAATGGCGATGATAATCAGCACGCCGTGGTCTTCCGAGTAGTGCAGGTTATGCGACAGGTAGCTCGGCATGTAGGTCAGCAGCATGTAGTAGGTCACGTTGGTGGAGATAACCAGACCGATACATGCCAGCAGGCTGCGCCAGTGCTTGGTGGCAATCTCTTTGAACGATACCTTTGGTCCATCCTGCAGACCCTGACGATCGCCCTGCTCCAGCTTATCGACGTGCTGCTGGAACGCCGGGGTCTCTTCTAACGCATGACGCAGATAGAGGCCGATAATCCCTAACGGCAGCGCAACGAAGAACGGAATACGCCAGCCCCACTCAAGGAAGTTCGCCTCACCCACCGCAGTGGAGAGCAGTACCACCAGACCCGCACCCATCACGAACCCGGCAATCGAACCGAAGTCCAGCCAGCTGCCCATGAAACCGCGCTTACGGTCAGGAGAGTATTCCGCCACAAAGATAGACGCCCCGGTATATTCACCACCGACCGAGAAGCCCTGCGCCATTTTACACAGCAGCAGCAGGATCGGTGCCCAAATGCCGATGGTCTCGTACGAGGGAATAAGGCCAATACAGAATGTACTGAGCGACATAATAATAATGGTGATGGAGAGAATCTTCTGGCGACCGTATTTATCCCCCAGCATCCCGAAGAACAAACCGCCCAGTGGACGAATCAGGAAGGGAACGGAGAAGGTACCCAATGCGGCAATCATCTGCACGCTAGGGTCGGCATCCGGGAAGAAGACTTTACCCAGCGCATAGGCCACAAACCCATAAACCCCGAAGTCAAACCACTCCATCGCGTTACCCAGTGAAGCCGCGGTAATCGCTTTACGCAGCTTGGCATCGTCGATAATGGTGACGTCACGTAGCGTGATCGGTTTTACTTTTTTCCTTCTAAGCATGGTTTTCCTCGTTCAATTTCGCCTTGAACGCACACCCAGTGGCGACAAACACACGATGTGTTTGCGAGGGTGCGTAAAGGGAACCGTGGAGATGCTGGTTCCGTTTATCCAAGCGTAGCAGGTTTGCATGTCTGCGTGAGTCGATGTTTGCGGACAATCAAACCTGTTGGGCCTGCTGGCGAGTCAGTTAAAAAGCCGCCCCTCGGAAAATGACCGTTTGAGGGACAATCCTATTTACCCTAACAGCGATTAATATTGTGATCAACTTAACAAAAGATTGAATCATGCTACCAAAGCGAAATATTCCGCTCACATTTACCTGCTCATTTCCCGCTCAACGCTAGACCCACCGTATCCTTCGCGCCGTTTTTTCACCTCAATTTCGAAAAGAGTTTTTTCAGAATTATTCACATTCACTTCACACCGTTTTTATCTTTTAGGTGCGCTTAATGTCAACATTTGAAATATGTGATCTATATATATAAAACGCTGTTTTATTTTCATTGAATCATCATTTCTACAAATGCATTATAACTTCCGAAACAGCGTTAAATATGTCGATAAGTTTCCCTTAACACGAAAGCTGACTGACATAAGAACACCAGATGATAGCTATATAACACACTGAAATTATTATACTTAACCTCTTCTGTCGCCTGGGCGATACGAAGCGAGGATGTCACATGAAAATCAAAGCAACAATGGAACGAATCCCTGGCGGGATGATGCTTATCCCGTTACTGTTAGGCGCGGTATTAAATACCCTGGCCCCAACAACCGGTGAATATTTCGGCTCTTTCACGAAAGGTATGATTGGCGGAACGGTACCGATTCTGGCGGTGTGGTTCTTCTGTATTGGGGCATCCATTGATTTACGCGCTACCGGCACGGTATTACGCAAATCCGGCACGCTGGTGCTGACCAAAATCGCCGTCGCCTGGGTCGTTGCCATGATTGCGGCATCCTTTATTCCTGACACAGGTATTCAGACCGGTTTCTTTGCTGGCCTCTCCGTGCTGGCGATCGTTTCAGCCATGGATATGACCAACGGCGGCCTGTACGCCAGCCTGATGAACCAGTACGGCACTAAAGAAGAGTCTGGTGCGTTCGTGCTGATGTCGCTGGAATCCGGCCCGCTGATGACCATGGTAATCCTCGGTTCCGCAGGCCTGGCCTCCTTTGAGCCGCACCACTTTATCGGCGCCGTGCTGCCATTCCTGATTGGCTTCACCCTCGGCAACCTGGACCACGACCTACGTGCGTTCTTCAGCAAAGCCACGCCGGTTCTGATTCCGTTCTTCGGCTTCGCACTGGGTAACACCATCAACCTGAACGTGATCCTCGACACCGGCCTGCTGGGTATCGTGCTGGGCGTGGCGGTTATCGTTATCACCGGTATTCCACTGATTATTGCTGACCGCGTGATTGGCGGTGGTAATGGTACCGCAGGCGTTGCCGCCTCTTCTGCAGCCGGTGCTGCCGTGGCGAACCCGGTTATCATCGCGCAGATTAACCCGTCGTTTGCCCCGGTTGCGGCATCCGCTACGGCACTGGTCGCCGCCAGCGTGATTGTCACCGCGATTCTGGTACCGATTATTACCGCGCTGTACGCCAAACGTTATGGCGCACCGCAATCCGCAGAAAATAAACCAGAAACGGCACCACAGCCCGCGCACCACTAATCGGTCCCCTCTCCCCCTGGGGGAGAGGGTTAGGGTGAGGGGAAATGCGCCCGCTGTACCCTCACCCCGGCCCTCTCCCTACAAGGGAGAGGGGGAAACCCACCCCTCGTTTTCTAACCATTCGTCAACCAATTCCTGGATACCACCGACAATTGCAGGGTTTTATTGTATAATCAGGGCTATTTTCGGCGATTTGCCGTTTTACAGGCCTTTGCCTTTCGCACTGCACTTTTGAGGATATATCCATGTCATTACCCCACTGCCCACAATGCAACTCCGAATACACCTACGAAGACAACGGCATGTTCATCTGCCCGGAGTGCGCGCATGAGTGGAACGATGCTGAACCGGCACACGACAGCGACGAACTGATCGTCAAAGATGCCAACGGCAACCTGCTGGTCGACGGCGACAGCGTCACCGTGATTAAAGACCTGAAGGTCAAAGGTAGCTCTTCAATGCTGAAAATCGGCACCAAAGTGAAGAACATCCGCCTGGTGGAAGGCGACCACAACATCGATTGCAAAATCGACGGTTTCGGCCAGATGAAGCTGAAATCTGAGTTTGTGAAAAAGAACTGAGTTAACACGTAGTCTTGCCGGATGGCGCCTAGCTTATCCGGCAATACGCCCCCCGCCCCGCTTCGCCCCCTGAACCGACACGCACTACACTTAATGAGCACTTCTTACCTGAGGTAACGATCATGCCGTTAAGCCCCTATCTCGCCTTTTCCGGAAACTGCGCCGATGCCATTGCCTATTATCAGCAGGCGCTGGGTGCGGAACTGCGCTACAAAATCACCTTCGGCGAAATGCCGCCCTCCGCCATGGATGAAGAAGGCGGTTGCCCGTCCGGCCTGAAGTTTCCCGATAGCGCCATCGCCCACGCCAACGTCCACATCGCGGGCAGCGATATCATGATGAGCGACGGCACCTCGCCGGATGCCGTTAACTACGCTGGCTTTACGCTGGTGCTCGACACCCAGGACGTAAAAGAGGGTAAACGCTGGTTCGACAATCTCGCCGCCAACGGCAAGGTTGAAATGGCCTGGCAAGAGACCTTCTGGGCGCACGGCTTCGGTCGCGTCATCGACCGCTACGGCGTACCGTGGATGATTAACGTGGTCAAACAACAAGCGCCCACGCTCTAACCACGCGGGAGGCCACGGCCTCCCGCGCTGTCATCAAATCCCGGTCAATTATTCATCTTCAAGTAACTATCTCTTAACCCAAATGTCACATTAATTCGCCACGATGAGGCCACCTTAAATGAGGGTCTCAGCATGCAAACGATTATTCGCGTTGAAAAGCTCAACAAAACGTTCAATCAGCAACAGGTGCTCCACGGCATTGATTTGAACGTCCACGCTGGTGAGATGGTGGCTTTGCTTGGCCCATCTGGTTCTGGTAAATCCACCCTTTTACGTCATCTGAGCGGCCTTATCGTCGGCGATAAAACGCCGGGCAGCCGCATCGAACTGCTGGGCAACACCGTGCAGCAGTCGGGCCGTCTGGCCCGAGATATCCGCAAAAGCCGCGCCCACACCGGCTACATCTTCCAGCAGTTCAACCTCGTTAACCGTCTGAGCGTGATGGAGAACGTGCTGATTGGCGCGCTCGGCAGCACGCCGTTCTGGCGCACCTGCTTTAGCTGGTTTACCCGCGATCAAAAGCAACGCGCCCTGCAGGCGTTAACCCGCGTAGGCATGGCGCACATGGCCCACCAGCGCGTTTCGACCCTCTCCGGCGGCCAGCAGCAGCGCGTGGCGATTGCCCGAGCGCTGATGCAGCAGGCGAAGGTGATTCTCGCCGATGAGCCTATCGCCTCGCTGGACCCGGAATCCGCGCGCATCGTGATGGACACGCTGCGCGACATTAACCAGACCGACGGCATCACCGTCGTGGTGACGCTGCACCAGGTCGATTATGCGCTGCGCTACTGCGAACGCATCATCGCGCTGCGTCAGGGACACGTGTTCTATGACGGCAGCAGCCAGCAGTTTGATAACGAACGATTTGACCATCTCTACCGCAGCATTAATCGCGTCGAAGAGAACGCGCAGGCTGCTTAACGTCCCCACAATGAGGAATGGAAATGAGTTATAAAGCCGTTGCCGCGCTGGCCTTTACCAGCATGTTTAGCCTCAGCACCCTGTTAACTCCAGCCCACGCGGAAGAGCAGGAAAAGGCGCTGAACTTCGGCATTATTTCGACGGAATCACAGCAGAACTTAAAGCCGCAATGGGAACCGTTCCTGAAGGACATGGAAAAGTCGCTGGGCGTGAAGGTCAACGCCTTCTTCGCACCGGACTACGCGGGGATCATCCAGGGGATGCGCTTTAACAAGGTCGATATCGCCTGGTACGGCAACCTCTCCGCCATGGAAGCGGTGGACCGCGCCAACGGTCAGGTATTCGCCCAGACCGTGGCCGCCGACGGCTCCCCAGGCTACTGGAGCGTGCTGATCGTCAACAAAGACAGCCCAATCAACAACCTCAACGACCTGCTCGCCAAACGTAAAGAGCTGACCTTCGGCAACGGTGACCCGAACTCCACCTCCGGTTTCCTGGTCCCTGGCTACTACGTCTTCGCCAAGAACAACGCTTCCGCCAGCGACTTCAAGCGCACGGTTAACGCCAGCCATGAAACCAACGCCCTGGCCGTCGCCAACAAGCAGGTGGATGTCGCCACCAACAACACCGAAAACCTCGACAAGCTGAAGGTCTCCGCGCCGGACAAGCTGAAAGCGCTGAAGGTTATCTGGAAGTCACCGCTGATCCCAGGCGACCCGATTGTGTGGCGTAAAAACCTGTCTGAATCCACCAAGGACAAGGTGTACAGCTTCTTTATGAACTACGGCAAAACGCCGGAACAGAAAGCGGTGCTGGAACGTCTGGGCTGGGCGCCATTCCGCGCCTCCAGCGACCTGCAGCTGCTGCCGATTCGTCAGCTGACGCTGTTTAAAGAGATGCAGACCGTGAAGGGCAACGGCACGCTGAACGACGCGGAAAAGGCCACTAAAACCGCTGAGATCCAGGCGCGTCTGAGCGACCTTGACCGTACCACGGCGGCGATTGGCGCGATGACGTCGGTCACCAAAGCGGTGCAGTAACCCTTTCCCCCTCTCCCTCTGGGAGAGGGCCGGGGTGAGGGGAAATCGGCACTGAGCTGACCCCCTCACCCTAACCCTCTCCCCAAAGGGGCGAGGGAACTCAGGAAACCCGGAGCTCAACCATGCAACACACCATCACCGTTCCCCCGCCCAAGCGCAGTTGGTTCTCGCTGATCAGCTGGGCCATCCTGCTGGCAGTGCTAGTCGTCTCCTGGAAAGGGGCGGAAATGAACCCGGTCACGCTGTTCAAAGACGCGGGCAACATGGCGACCTTCGCCGCCGACTTCTTCCCGCCGGACTTTAGCCAGTGGCAGGACTATCTCAGCGAGATGGCCGTGACCCTGCAAATCGCCGTCTGGGGTACCGCGCTGGCGGTCGTGCTCTCCATTCCCTGTGGCCTGATGAGCGCCGAAAACCTGGTGCCGTGGTGGGTTTACCAGCCAATGCGCCGCCTGATGGACGCCTGTCGCGCCATCAACGAAATGGTCTTTGCCATGCTGTTCGTGGTTGCCGTCGGTTTAGGCCCGTTTGCCGGGGTACTGGCGCTGTTTATCCACACCACTGGCGTCCTCTCCAAGCTGCTTTCCGAAGCGGTGGAAGCCATTGAACCCGGCCCGGTTGAAGGTATTCGCGCCACCGGGGCGAACAAAATTGAAGAGATCCTCTACGGCGTACTGCCGCAGGTCATGCCGCTCTTAATCTCCTACTCGCTCTATCGTTTCGAGTCCAACGTCCGCTCCGCTACGGTGGTCGGCATGGTGGGCGCAGGCGGCATCGGCGTGACCTTGTGGGAGGCGATTCGCGGTTTCCAGTTCCAGCAAACCTGTGCGCTGATGGTCCTCATCATCGTCACCGTCAGCCTGCTGGATTTCCTCTCTCAGCGTTTGCGTAAGCACTTCATCTGATTAGCGAGGTCTTGTTGGCTATGCACTTGTCTACACATCCGACCAGTTATCCGACGCGTTATCAAGAGATTGCGGCTCGTCTGGAACAGGAGTTGCGCCAGAACTACCGCTGTGGCGACTACCTGCCCGCCGAGCATCAGCTGGCGGCGCGCTTTGAGGTGAACCGTCACACCCTGCGTCGCGCCATCGACCAGTTGGTAGAGAAAGGCTGGGTTCAGCGTCGTCAGGGTGTTGGCGTGCTGGTGCTGATGCGCCCGTTCGACTACCCGCTGAATGCCCAGGCGCGCTTTAGCCAGAATCTGCTCGACCAGGGCAGCCACCCCACCAGCGAAAAGCTGCTGTCGGTGCTGCGCCCGGCCTCCAGCCATATCGCCGAAGCGCTGGGCATTACCGAAGGCGACAACGTGATTCACCTGCGCACTCTGCGCCGGGTCAACGGCGTAGCGCTGTGCCTTATCGACCACTACTTCGCTGACCTGCAGCTCTGGCCCACGCTGCAAAACTTCAGCAGCGGTTCGCTGCATGACTTCCTGCGTGAGCAAACCGGCATTGCGCTCAAACGCAGCCAGACCCGTATCAGCGCACGCCGGGCGCAGGCCAAAGAGAGCCAGCGCTTAGAAATTCCCAATATGGCGCCCCTGCTGTGCGTGCGCACCCTGAACCATCGTGAAGGCGATGACCAGGCGATGGAGTACTCCGTCAGCCTGACCCGCGCCGACATGATCGAATTTATTATGGAGCACTGAATGCACCTCGATACCGCGACCCGTCAGCACTGGATGTCGGTGCTGTCCCACAGCGACCCCGCCAATCTGGCGGAGAAAATGGTCGCCCTGAACATTACCGCCGACTACGAAACGATCCGCGCCCCGGAAACCGGTCTGGTCCAGCTCCAGGGCCGCATGGGCGGCACCGGAGAACGTTTTTTTGCCGGCGATGCCACATTGACCCGCGCCGCCGTCCGCCTGAACGGCGGCACGCTAGGCTACAGCTGGGTGCTGGGGCGCGATAAAGCCCACGCCGAGCGCTGCGCGGTGATTGACGCGCTGATGCAGCAGCCAACCCATTTTCAAACCTTATTAGAAACCCTGATTACCCCGCTGGAAGCCGACCGTACCGCGCGCATTGCCGCACGTCAGGCTGAAATCAATGCCAGCCGGGTCGACTTCTTTACGCTGGTTCGCGGAGATAACGCATGACCCTGGAAACCGCTTTTACTCTTCCCGTGCAGGATGCCCAGCACAGCTTTCGTCGCCTGTTAAAAGCCATGAGCGAGCCGGGCGTGATCGTCGCGCTGCACCAGCTCAAGCACGGCTGGCAGCCGCTGAACGTCGCCACCACCAGCGTGCTGCTGACCCTTGCCGACAACGACACGCCGGTGTGGCTATCCAACGCACTGCATAACGATATCGTCAGCCAGAGCCTGCGCTTTCACACCAACGCGCCGCTGGTTGAGCAGCCGCAGCAGGCAACCTTCGCGGTGTCGAGCGACACCATCAGCAGCGAGCAGCTCAACGCCCTGTGCGAAGGCAGCGCCGTAGCGCCGGAAACCAGCGCCACGCTGATTGTGCAGGTCTCGAGCCTCAGCGGCGGCCGCATGCTGCGCTTGACCGGTGCGGGCATTGCCGAAGAACGGATGATCGCCCCTCAGCTGCCGAACTGCATTCTGCATGAACTGACCGAACGCCCGCACCCGTTCCCGCTCGGCGTGGATTTAATCCTCACCTGCGGCGAGCGTCTGCTGGCCATTCCGCGCACCACTCACGTCGAGGTTTGCTGATATGTACGTTGCCGTCAAAGGGGGCGAGAAGGCGATAGCCGCCGCCCACGCGCTACAGGAACATCGACGTCGGGGCGACACCGCGCTGCCGGAGCTCAGCGTCACCCAGATTGAACAGCAGCTTAACCTGGCGGTGGACCGGGTGATGACCGAAGGCGGCATCGCCGACCGCGAACTGGCCGCGCTGGCGCTGAAACAGGCGAGCGGCGATAACGTTGAAGCGATTTTTCTGCTGCGCGCCTACCGCACCACGCTGGCCAAGCTGGCGGTGAGCGAGCCGCTGGAGACCAGCCGTATGCGCCTGGAGCGCCGCATCTCCGCCGTTTATAAAGACGTGCCCGGCGGCCAGCTGCTTGGCCCCACCTACGACTACACCCATCGCCTGCTGGACTTTACGCTGCTGGCGAACGGCGAAGCGCCAACCCTGAAAACCGACGACGGTGAGCCTTCTGCCGCCCCACACGTCTTCAGCCTGCTGGCACACCAGGGGCTGGCAAAAGCGGAAGAGGATAACGGCGCCACGCCGGATGACATCACCCGCACGCCGCCCGTTTACCCCTGCTCGCGTTCGTCGCGCTTACAGCAGCTGATGCGCGGCGACGAAGGCTACCTGCTGGCGCTGGCCTACTCCACCCAGCGCGGCTACGGGCGCAACCACCCGTTCGCCGGGGAAATTCGCAGCGGCCATATTGATGTCGAAATTGTGCCCGAAGAGCTGGGTTTTGCGGTGAACGTCGGCGAACTGCTGATGACCGAATGCGAAATGGTCAACGGCTTCGTTGACCCGGCGGACGAACCGCCGCACTTCACCCGCGGCTACGGTCTGGTGTTCGGCATGAGCGAGCGCAAGGCGATGGCGATGGCGCTAGTCGACCGCGCACTGCAGGCGCCAGACTATGACGAGCACGCCGTCGGCCCGGCACAGGATGAAGAGTTTGTCCTCGCCCACGCCGATAACGTTGAAGCCGCCGGTTTCGTCTCGCACCTGAAACTCCCCCACTACGTCGATTTCCAGGCCGAACTGGAACTGTTGAAACGCCTGCAACGGGAGCAGAAAAATGGCTAATCTCAGCGGCTATAACTTCGCTTATCTCGATGAACAGACCAAGCGCATGATCCGCCGGGCCATCCTCAAAGCGGTGGCGATCCCCGGCTATCAGGTACCGTTCGGCGGCCGCGAAATGCCGATGCCGTACGGCTGGGGCACCGGCGGGATTCAGCTGACCGCCAGCGTGATTGGCGAAGCGGACGTGCTCAAGGTGATTGACCAGGGCGCGGACGACACCACCAACGCCGTGTCGATTCGTCAGTTCTTCCAGCGCGTGACCGGGGTGAACACCACCGAACGCACCGAAGACGCCACCTTGATCCAGACGCGTCATCGGATCCCGGAAACGCCGCTGGTTGAGGATCAGATCCTGATCTTCCAGGTGCCGATCCCCGAGCCGCTGCGTTTTATCGAACCGCGCGAAACCGAGACCCGCACCATGCACGCGCTGGAAGAGTACGGCGTGATGCAGGTGAAGCTGTATGAAGATATCGCCCGCTTCGGCCATATCGCCACCACCTACGCCTACCCGGTGAAGGTGAACGGCCGCTACGTGATGGACCCGTCGCCGATCCCGAAATTCGATAACCCGAAGATGGACATGATGCCCGCGCTGCAGCTGTTCGGTGCCGGGCGCGAAAAACGCATCTACGCCGTGCCGCCGTTCACCCGCGTTGAGAGCCTCGATTTTGACGACCATCCATTCACCATCCAGAGCTGGGACGAGCCGTGCGCCATCTGCGGTTCACAGCACAGCTATCTCGATGAAGTGGTACTCGATGACAGCGGCAAACGGATGTTTGTCTGCTCCGATACCGATTTCTGCCGCCAACAGAGCGAGGCGAAAAACGCATGACGCAACCATTACTCTCCGTTGACCGCCTGACCCATCTCTACGCGCCGGGCAAAGGCTTCAGCAACGTCTCCTTTGACCTGTGGCCGGGCGAAGTGCTGGGCATCGTCGGCGAATCCGGCTCCGGTAAAACCACGCTGCTGAAATCCATTTCGGCGCGTCTGACGCCGCAGGAAGGGGAAATTCGCTATCAGGATAGTTCGCTGTACGCGATGACCGAGGCCGACCGTCGTCGCCTGCTACGCACCGAGTGGGGCGTGGTACATCAGCATCCGATGGACGGCCTGCGTCGTCAGGTATCGGCGGGCGGCAATATTGGCGAGCGGCTGATGGCAACCGGCGCGCGCCACTATGGCGATATCCGCGCCACCGCCCAGCGCTGGCTGGAGGAAGTGGAGATCCCAGCGTCGCGCATTGATGACCTGCCGACCACCTTCTCTGGCGGGATGCAGCAGCGCCTGCAGATTGCCCGCAACCTCGTCACCCACCCGAAGCTGGTGTTTATGGATGAGCCTACCGGCGGGCTGGACGTGTCGGTGCAGGCGCGCCTGCTCGACCTGCTGCGCGGCCTGGTGGTGGAGCTGAACCTGGCGGTGGTGATTGTCACCCATGATTTAGGCGTTGCGCGCCTGCTCGCCGACCGTCTGCTGGTGATGAAGCAGGGTCAGGTGGTGGAAAGTGGGCTAACCGACCGGGTGCTCGACGATCCACACCATCCGTACACCCAGCTGCTGGTGTCGTCGGTGTTGCAGAACTAACCCTCGGTGCCGTTCCCGGCAGTGCTGCACTTGGCCGGGCTACTCCGAATATGTAGCCCGGCCAAGCGCAGCGCCGCCGGGGAGGCTCAAATGTTAAAGAGGCAAAAAATGAACGCGATCCGCGTCGAAAACGTCAGTAAAACCTTTGTTCTGCACCAGCAAAACGGTGTCCAGCTGCCGGTGCTGCGCGAAGCCTCGCTCACCGTCAACGCCGGGGAGTGCGTGGTGCTGCACGGCCACTCCGGCAGCGGTAAATCTACCCTGCTGCGCTCGTTGTATGCCAACTATCTGCCGGATGAAGGGCATATCCATATTAAACACGGCGACGAATGGGTCGATCTGGTCAGCGCCCCCGCGCGCAAAGTGGTGGAAGTGCGTAAGACCACCGTCGGCTGGGTCAGCCAGTTTCTGCGCGTGATCCCCCGTATCTCCACGCTGGAGGTGGTAATGCAGCCACTGCTCAACATCGGCGTGCCCCGTGAAGCCTGCGCCGCGAAAGCCGCTCAGTTGCTGACGCGCCTCAACGTGCCGGAGCGCCTGTGGCACCTCGCGCCGTCGACCTTTTCCGGCGGCGAACAGCAGCGCGTCAATATCGCCCGTGGCTTTATCGTCGACTACCCAATTTTGCTGCTCGACGAACCCACCGCCTCGCTGGACGCCAAAAACAGCGCTGCCGTGGTTAGCCTGATTACCGAAGCCAAAGCCCGCGGCGCAGCTATCGTCGGCATTTTCCATGACGAAGCCGTCCGCAACCAGGTCGCCGACCGCCTCCACCCAATGGGTACACCCGCATGATTATCAACAACGTAAAGCTGGTTCTTGAGAACGACGTGGTTCACGGTTCCCTTGAGGTACAGGACGGCGAAATTCGCGCCTTTGCCGAAAGCCAGAGCCGCCTGCCCGAAGCGATGGACGGCGAAGGCGGCTGGCTGCTGCCGGGGCTGATTGAGCTGCATACCGATAATCTGGATAAATTCTTCACCCCGCGCCCGAAGGTTGACTGGCCCGCCCACTCGGCGATGAGCAGCCACGACGCGCTGATGGTCGCCAGCGGTATCACCACCGTGCTGGATGCAGTCGCGATTGGCGATGTGCGCGACGGCGGCGACCGTCTGGAAAATCTCGAAAAGATGATCAACGCCATCGAGGAGACGCAAAAGCGTGGCGTTAACCGCGCCGAGCACCGCCTGCATCTGCGCTGCGAACTGCCGCATCACACCACCCTGCCGCTGTTTGAAAAACTGGTCGGCCGCGAGCCGGTGTCACTGGTCTCCCTGATGGACCATTCGCCGGGCCAGCGCCAGTTCGCCAACCGCGAGAAGTACCGCGAATACTACCAGGGCAAATACTCGCTGACCGATGAGCAGATGCGTCAGTACGAGGAAGAGCAACTGGCCCTGGCAGCCCGCTGGTCGCAGCCGAACCGTACGGCGATTGCCGGGATGTGCCGCGAGCGCAATATCGCGCTGGCAAGCCACGACGATGCCACCCACGATCACGTGGTTGAATCGCACCAGTTGGGCAGCGTGATCGCCGAGTTCCCCACCACCTTTGAAGCGGCGGAATCCTCACGTCGCCACGGCATGAACGTGCTGATGGGCGCGCCGAACATCGTGCGCGGCGGCTCGCACTCTGGCAACGTCGCAGCGCACAAACTGGCGGCGCTGGGGCTGCTGGATATTCTCTCCTCCGACTATTACCCGGCGAGCCTGCTGGACGCGGCGTTCCGCGTCGCCGATGACGATAACAACGCCTTCACCCTGCCGCAGGCGATCCATCTGGTGACCCGCAACCCGGCGCGCTCGCTGAATCTGCACGACCGTGGGGTGATTGCCGAAGGAAAACGAGCCGACCTGGTGCTAGCGCACCGCAAAGGCGAGCATATTCATATCGACCACGTCTGGCGTCAGGGAAAAAGGGTGTTCTGATGAAGGGAAAACTGGTCTGGTTAATGGGGCCGTCCGGCTCCGGGAAGGACAGCCTGCTGGAAGTGCTTCGCCAGCAGGAGCTTTCCCAGCTGTTAGTGGCACATCGTTATATCACCCGCCCGGCCAGCGCCGGGTGTGAAAACCATATCGCGCTGAGTGAACAGGAGTTTTTCACCCGCGCTGGGCACAATCTGCTGGCGCTAAGCTGGCACGCCAACGGCCTGTACTACGGCGTGGGCGTGGAAATTGACCTCTGGCTGCACGCCGGGTTTGATGTGG
Organism: Kluyvera sichuanensis; assembly: GCF_040930405.1. Classification (NCBI taxonomy): domain Bacteria; kingdom Pseudomonadati; phylum Pseudomonadota; class Gammaproteobacteria; order Enterobacterales; family Enterobacteriaceae; genus Kluyvera; species Kluyvera sichuanensis. The sequence goes on along the minus strand of NZ_CP162271.1, from coordinate 4,125,091 downwards.
TGGTGAACGGCTCGCGTGCGCACCTCGCCCAGGCGAAAGCCCGCTATACTGAGGCGCTGCTGCCGGTCTGTCTGCAGGTCTCACCGGAGATCCTGCGCCAGCGGCTGCACGCCCGCGGGCGGGAGAACGGCGTGGAGATTGCCGCCCGGCTGGAACGCGCCGCGCGCTATACGCCGTCGGAGTGCCACACGCTCAATAATGACGGCAGTCTGCTACAGTCGGTAGAGACCCTCCTCATACTGATGGGGAGAAAGGAGCCACGCTATGCTTGTCTGTGAACTACGCCATGCCACCTTCGAGGACATCGAGGACGTTTACGCGCTGATGTGCGAGCTGAAACAGGCCGAATACGACAGAGACGCCTTTTACACCGGCTTCGCCGCCAATCTTCAGGATAGAAATCTGTACTATCAGCTGGCGCTGCTCGACGACGAGGTGGTGGGCATGGTGAGTTTGCATTTGCAGTTCCACCTGCATCACGCCAACTGGATAGGCGAAATTCAGGAGCTGGTGGTGATGCCGCAGGTACGCGGCACCGGCATTGGCAGCCAGATGCTGGCGTGGGCGGAAGAGACCGCGCGTGACGCGGGCGCGGAGATGACCGAGCTGTCCACCAGCGTCAAACGTCTCGACGCCCACCGTTTTTATCAGCGTGAAGGCTATGCCCCGAGCCACGTTCGTTTCACCAAAGCGTTATGAGGATGCTGTATGAGTTTGAGCCTCACCCTCAGCGGTACCGGCGGCGCGCAGGGCGTGCCCGCCTGGGGCTGCAACTGCCTGGCCTGTACGCGGGCGCGTCGCGCCCCGCAGTATCGGCGGAAAGCCTGTAGCGGCATCGTCCGCTTTAACGACGCCGTGACCCTGATCGATGCCGGGCTGCACGATCTTACCGATCGCTGGCCCGCCGGATCTTTTCAGCAGTTTTTGCTCACCCACTACCATATGGATCACGTGCAGGGACTGTTTCCGCTGCGCTGGGGCGTAGGCGACACCGTTCCGGTCTACGGCCCGCCAGATGAACAGGGCTGTGACGATCTGTTCAAACATCCCGGCCTGCTGGATTTCAGCCACACCGTGGAACCGTTCGTGGTCTTTGATTTGCAGGGATTGCAGGTCACGCCCGTGCCGCTCGAACACTCGAAGCTCACCTTTGGCTACCTGCTGGAAACGCCGCATAGCCGCGTTGCCTGGCTGTCGGACACCGCCGGGCTGCCGGAGAAAACGCTAACCTTTTTAAGCAATAATCGCCCGCAGGTGATGGTGATTGATTGCAGCCACGCCCCACGGGAGCAGACGCCGCGCAACCATAGCGATCTGGCGACGATTCAGGTACTTAACGACGAGATCCGCTGCCCGCGCGTTATCCTGACGCATATCAGCCACCAGTTTGATGAATGGATGATGACCCACCTGCTGCCGCCCGGCATTGAGGCAGGCTATGACGGTATGGAAATTCGCCTGGATTAACGGTCGTAATCGTCGTCGAGGCGCTGCTCGTCGTCCGACAGCTGACGGCGTTCCTGATCGAGCTGGCGCTGGCGATCGTCAAGCTGGCGTCGGCGGTCATCAAGCTGCCGACGACGATCGTTATATTGCTGGCTGCTCTGCGTACTGCGGCGATCGTTATAGGATCGATCGTCGTCATCCCGATCGCGGCTGGAGCGATCGCTGCTGCCCGGGTTGTAGGCATCGTTGATCGCCTGCTGAATATTGCCAATGGCGTCATCAATAATATCGGCATGCGCGAGCTGGCTGGTCAGCGACAGCGCGCAGAAGCATACGGCGGTGAGGTAACGTTTCATAGGGCCAGTCTCGTCAGGGGGCTGGCGGTAGGTTATGCAAGTGTGCACCATCGGTGTAGCGGAGGAATCTCAATTCAGCCAGCAAACAGCGAGATGCAGACGATACCAAAACAAGCCTAAAATAAGCCCGCCGGCATTCAAATTCATAATAAATATAATAACAACCACAAGAAATATAAAATATAAATAAGTTATGAATGCGATAGGAAAATAAAGCTATTTTTCTCCTGCGAAAAAATAGCCATACTGTCTCTTCCCATGGCTATTTTATATTCATCATAAATATTGTTAGAAATACACAGGATGTATTCTATTATGCAAATCATAAAATCCAGGATTAGGATAGCGCTAGAAAAAATGGCCTGGCTGATGCCTGCGCTAGGGCTGACGGGGTGTTCGTTATCCCCCGCCATCCCGGTCATTGGCGCCTATTACCCTGGCTGGCTGTTCTGTCTTATTATCGGCGTTATCCTCACGCTTATTTCACGGCGAATTATCCTTAATCGATACCCCTCATTGGCATTGGCCAGCGTGATTTATACCGCCCTCTTTGCTCTTTACTCCATGCTGGTCTGGCTGGTCTTTTTCTAACTCACATTGAGATGCGCTCATGGAAAGCTCGCAGAATAAAACTCTTCGCAACAAAATACCGGCCCTGGCGCTGACGCTGCTCGCGTTAATTGTCCTGATCTGGGTTATCTGGCGTATTGATAGCGCGCCTTCAACTAACGATGCCTATGCCGCTGCCGACACTATCGACGTGGTCCCGGAAGTGAGCGGGCGCATTATTGAACTGGCGGTGCACGATAACCAGCAGGTCAAGCAGGGCGATCTGCTTTTCCGCATCGACCCTCGCCCTTATGAGGCCAATCTGGCAAAGGCCGAAGCCTCACTGGCGGCGCTGGATAAACAGATCATGCTGACCCAGCGCAGCGTCGATGCGCAAAAATTTGCGGCGGGCTCCGTTGAGGCGTCCGTCGGCAAAGCGCGCGCAGCGGCTAAACTCGCCAGCGACACGCTGCGCCGCACCGAACCGCTGCTATCGCAGGGGTTTGTCTCGGCGGAAGACGTTGACCGTGCGCGCACCGCGCAGCGCGCCAGCGAAGCCGATCTCAACGCCGTGCTGCTGCAGGCGCAGCAGGCCGCCAGCGCCGTCAGCGGCGTGGATGCGCTGGTCGCCCAGCGTGTGGCAGTAGAAGCGGATATCGCGCTGACTAAACTGCACCTCGAGATGGCCACCGTGCGTGCGCCGTTCGACGGCCGCGTGGTGTCGCTGAAAACCTCCATCGGACAGTTCGCCTCCGCCATGCGCCCTATTTTCACCCTCATCGACACCCGCCACTGGTACGTGATTGCCAACTTCCGTGAAACCGAGTTAAGCAACATCCACGCGGGTTCCCCCGCCACCCTGCGCCTGATGAGCGACAGCGGCAAAACGTTTACTGGCAAGGTAGATTCCATTGGCTTCGGCGTGCTGCCAGACGACGGCGGCATCGTGCTCGGCGGCCTGCCGCGCGTCTCCCGCTCCATCAACTGGGTGCGCGTGGCCCAGCGCTTCCCGGTGAAAATCATGGTCGATAACCCGGACGCTGACATGTTCCGCATAGGCGCGTCGGCGGTTGCCAGCCTTGAGTCACAATAATGAACGCGCTCCATTACCTGCCGCTGCCGCTGGTCAGGCTGCTGGCGTTTTTCCATAAGGAGCTGAGCGAGCGTCGTCCCGGCCGGTTGTCACAGACGCTGCAGCTGTGGATTGGCTGTCTGCTGGTCGTGCTTATCTCGATGACCTTCGAAATCCCGTTTCTCGCCGTTTCGCTAGCGGTGCTGTTCTATGGCATTCAATCGAACGCGTTTTACACCAAATTCGTGGCGATACTGTTTGTCGTCGCCACGGTGCTGGAGATTGGCAGCCTGTTTCTGATCTACAAATGGGCCTACGGCTACCCGCTGGTGCGCCTTATCATCGCCAGCCTGATCCTGCTGGGCTGCATGTTTATGATGCGCACGCATCGGCTAGGGCTGGTCTTCTTCGCGGTGGCTATCGTCGCCATTTACGGTCAGAGCTTTCCCGGCATGCTCGACTATCCCGAAGTGGTGATGCGCTTGACGCTGTGGTGCATCGTGGTGGGCCTTTACCCTACGCTGCTGATGGTGCTGATGGTGCTGATGGGCGTGTTGTGGTTCCCCAGCCGTGCCGGAAGCCAGATGCGCGCTGCGCTCTGCGCCCGTCTCGATGACGCTCTCAAGCGACTGGCAGGCGAAGGTGCACCGCGGGCGGAAACCGACGTCGAGCGGGAAATTCTGGCGCTGCAAAAGCTGAATGTTTTCTGTATGGCCGATGATGCTGGCTGGAAAACACACTGCGCCTGGTGGCAAAACGGCGTCAATACCGTGAGCTATCTGTACAGCACGCTGAACCGCTACGATGCCGCCACTGCCGCGCCAGCCCCGGCATTCGTCGCACGGCTGAGGGCGGAAATCCTCTCACTGCGGCAGTCAATCACCGAAGGTAAACCGTGGCAAAGCGCATGGCAGCTCAGCGCCGAGGAACGCGCAGCGGCAAAGGCCTGCGGGCTGGAGAATCTCTGCGAGCAGCTGCGCCAGCTTGGCCTGATGGACCCCAACACGCCGCCATCGCCCGCCGTCAAAGCGCCGTCATTCGTCGCGGATGCCTTTACCAACCCGGCCTACCTGCGTTATGCCCTCAAAACGCTGCTGGCCTGCCTGATCTGCTTTATCTTCTATTCCGGCGTCGACTGGGAAGGCATTCACACCTGTATGCTGACCTGCATTATTGTCGCCAATCCCAGCATCGGCTCTTCCTACCAGAAAATGGCGCTGCGCTTCGGCGGCGCGCTGGCCGGCGCACTGCTGGCGCTGCTGGTGACGATCGCCATTATGCCGTGGCTGGACGGCATCGTTGAACTGCTCGCCTTACTGGCGCCTATCTTCCTGTTCGGTGCCTGGATAGCGACCGGATCGGAACGATCGTCCTATATCGGCACCCAGATGATCGTCACCTTCGCGCTCGCCACGATCGAGAACGTTTATGGTCCAGCCTACGATCTGGTGGAGATCCGCGATCGCGCCGTCGGGATCCTGATTGGCACCGCCGTCTCCGCCGTTATCTACACCTTTATCTGGCCGGAAAGTGAAGCCGTCCCTCTGCGGCACAAGCTGGCTGGTGCGTTAGGGATGCTCGGCAAACTGCTGCGCCTCCCGCAACAATCCCCGGCAACGCAGCGTGACTATCTCAAGCTGCGCATTGGCTGCCACGCGGCCTTTAATGCCTGCGAGGAGATGGGCGAGCGCGTGGCGCTGGAACCCCATCAAGCCACCCATCTTGCTCACTGTCAGAGCGTGATTCGTTCGGGCCGCGAGATCCTCTACGCCTGGGATGGTGCTGAGGCACCGGAACCGGCGCTTGCCGAAGCGCTGGAGCAGTATGCCGACGCGCTGGCGCAGGGCACAGCCTCCGCTCCGCCACTCTCACCGGAGCAGCGCGAACACGCACAGCGCGTCGCGCAGCAAATAGCCCGTTTACCCGATTGGACCTCCCCGGCCGAACGCGCCGGGGAACAGGCGCAAGGAGCCACCCCATCATGACCCGAACCCTTTTTCGCATCCTGCTGTGTAGCCTGTTGAGCAGCACCGCCACGCTCTCCGGCTGCGCGCTGATCCGCAGCGATTCCGCCCCCCATGCGCAACTGCAGCCGGGGCAGATAACGCTGGCTGACGATATCCATCTCGCCAGCCAGGGCTGGCCGCAGGCGCAGTGGTGGCGGCAGTTTAATGACCCACAGCTCACGGCGCTGATTGAAAAAACGCTGACCGGGTCGCACACGCTAGCAGAAGCCCGGCTACGCGAAGAGAAAGCGCAGTCGCAGGCCGATTTACTCGAGGCCGGGTCGCGGCTACAGATGGCGGCGCTGGGAATGGTTAACCGTCAGCGCGCGTCGGCCAACGGCTTCCTCGGCCCCTACGCCCTGGACGCGCCGCGCCTGGGCATGGACGGCCCTTACTACACCGAAGCGACCGTCGGCCTGGTGGCCGGGTTGGATTTCGATCTATGGGGCGTACACCGCTCTGCCGTCTCGGCGGCCATTGGCGCGCAAAACGCTGCGCTGGCCGAAACGGCGGCGGTAGAACTGGCGCTGTCGACCGGCGTAGCGCAGCTTTATTACAGTATTCAGGCGAACGACCAGATGCTCGACCTGCTGCAGCAAACCCACGACGTCATTGACTACGCGGTGCGAGCGCACCAGAGCAAAGTCGCGCAGGGGCTGGAGGCGAAAGTGCCTTATCACGGCGCGCGCGCGCAGATGCTGGCAGTGGATAAGCAGATAGCCGCCGTCAAAGGGCAAATCAAAGAGACTCGCGAATCGCTGCGGGCGCTGATGGGCGCAGAGGCGAACGAGCTGACGGAGATAAAACCAGCGGCGCTGCCGCAGGTGCAGGTGGGTATCCCGCCGATGCTCTCTTACAATCTGCTCGCGCGCCGCCCAGATTTGCAGGCCATGCGCTGGTACGTGCAGGCCTCGCTCGATCAGGTGGAGGCCGCACGGGCGCTGTTCTACCCAAGCTTCGACCTCAAGGTCTTCTTCGGGCTGGACGCCATCCATATTGACGAGCTGTTCAAGAGCACCAGTCGGCAGATTAACGTCATCCCCGGCCTGCGTCTGCCGCTGTTCGACGGCGGGCGATTGAACGCCAATCTGAAAAACGCGCGCGCAGGCAGCAATATGCTGATTGAACGCTACAACCAGTCGGTCCTTAATGCCGTTCGCGACGTGGCGATCGGCGGTACACGTCTGCAAACGCTGAATGATGAGCGCACAATGCAGGCAGAACGCGTCGATGCCACCCGCTATAGCCAAAGCGCCGCCGAAGCCGCCTTCAGCCGTGGGCTCGGCAGCCGACTGCAGGCCACCGAAGCGCGCCTGCCGGTGCTGGCGGAAGAGATGTCGCTGCTGATGCTCGACACCCAGCGCGTAGTGCAGGGGATTCAGCTGATTAAAACGCTGGGCGGCGGTTATCAGGCCGCGCCGGTTAAGTAGGCCGGAACCGCCCCGGCATCGCGCTGCTCGGCCGGGCTACGAGTGCCCATATCAGGTAGCCCGGACGAGGCGCGCCAGCGCCGACTCCGGGATCGGTTCTCCTCCCAACAACGTCACCCGTTTTTCCCTTCGACACGTCAAATATGACGACAGCCTGTTTTTCGTCAGCGTTTTGTCCAAAAATCAGCCGTATTATCAGGGAATGCCCACAATAAAAAAGTGGCATAAAAGATGCATACTGAGGGCGACAGCGCGTATGCGCGATTTGATTAACTGGAGCGAGACCGATGAAAAAAGTCGTCACGGTTTGCCCGTATTGCGCATCAGGTTGCAAAATCAACCTGGTGGTCGATAACGGAAAAATCGTCCGGGCAGAGGCGGCTCAGGGGAAAACCAACCAGGGTACCCTGTGTCTGAAAGGCTATTATGGCTGGGATTTTATTAACGATACCCAGATCCTGACGCCACGCCTGAAAACCCCAATGATCCGTCGCCAACGTGGCGGCAAGCTGGAATCCGTCTCCTGGGACGAAGCGCTGAATTACGTGGCCGATCGCCTGAACGCGATCAAAGCGAAATACGGCCCGGATGCCATTCAGACTACCGGTTCCTCACGCGGAACGGGTAACGAAACAAACTACGTCATGCAAAAATTTGCGCGTGCGGCGATTGGTACTAACAACGTCGACTGCTGCGCACGCGTCTGACACGGCCCTTCGGTTGCAGGTCTGCACCAATCGGTCGGTAACGGCGCAATGAGCAATGCCATCAACGAAATTGATGACACTGACTTAGTCTTTATCTTCGGGTACAACCCGGCTGATTCCCACCCTATCGTGGCGAATCACGTGATTAACGCCAAACGTAAAGGGGCGAAAATCATCGTCTGCGATCCGCGCAAAATTGAAACCGCGCGCATTGCCGATATGCATATCGCGTTGAAAAACGGCTCGAATATCGCGCTGCTCAACGCCATAGGTCATGTCATTATTGAAGAAAACCTGTACGACAAAGCGTTCGTCGCCAGCCGTACCGAAGGTTTTGAAGAGTACAGCAAGATTGTCGAAGGCTATACGCCGGAGTCCGTCGAAGCGATTACTGGCGTCAGCGCGCAGGAAATTCGTCAGTGTGCGCGTATGTATGCCGGTGCGAAAAGCGCGGCCATCCTGTGGGGCATGGGTGTTACCCAGTTCTATCAGGGCGTGGAAACCGTCCGTTCGCTGACCAGCCTCGCCATGCTGACCGGTAACCTCGGTAAGCCAAGCGTGGGCGTGAACCCGGTTCGCGGTCAGAACAACGTTCAGGGTGCCTGCGATATGGGCGCACTGCCGGATACCTATCCGGGCTATCAGTACGTGAACAACCCGGCTAACCGCGAGAAATTCGCCAAAGCCTGGGGCGTGGAAAGCCTGCCAGCACATACCGGCTATCGCATCAGCGAACTGCCGCACCGTGCCGGGCATGGCGAAGTTCGCGCCGCGTACATTATGGGTGAAGATCCATTACAGACCGACGCAGAGCTCTCCGCGGTACGTAAAGGCTTCGAAGATCTGGAACTGGTTATCGTCCAGGATATCTTCATGACCAAAACCGCTGCTGCCGCAGACGTCATCCTGCCGTCTACGTCATGGGGCGAGCATGAAGGCGTCTTCTCGGCCGCTGACCGTGGTTTCCAGCGCTTCTATAAAGCCGTTGAGCCGAAGTGGGATCTGAAAACCGACTGGCAGATTATCAGTGAAATCGCGACCCGCATGGGCTATCCGATGCACTACAACAACACCCAGGAAATCTGGGATGAGTTGCGTAATCTGTGCCCGGATTTCTACGGTGCCACCTACGAGAAAATGGGCGAACTGGGCTATATCCAGTGGCCTTGCCGTGATACCGGCGATGCCGATCAGGGGACGTCTTACCTCTTTAAAGAGAAGTTCGACACCCCGAACGGTATGGCGCAGTTCTTCACCTGCGACTGGGTAGCGCCAATCGACAAGCTGACCGAAGAGTATCCGATGGTACTGTCGACGGTGCGCGAAGTCGGCCACTACTCTTGCCGTTCGATGACCGGTAACTGTGCGGCGCTGGCAGCACTGGCGGATGAACCGGGCTATGCCCAGATCAACACCGCTGATGCGGCGCGTTTAGGCATTGAAGATGAAACGCTAGTGTGGGTGAACTCCCGCAAAGGCCGCGTCATCACCCGTGCCGCAGTGAGCGATCGTCCGAACAAAGGCGCGATTTACATGACCTACCAGTGGTGGATTGGGGCCTGTAATGAGCTGGTAACCGAGAACTTAAGCCCGATTACCAAAACGCCGGAGTATAAGTACTGCGCCGTGAACGTTGAGCCGATTGCCGACCAGCGTGCCGCTGAGCAGTATGTTATTGATGAGTATACGAAGCTGAAGGCCGGACTGCGCGAAAGCGCAATGGGCTAAGCGGACTCGTTTCAACGCCCCCATTCGGGGGCGTTTTTTTATCCTGCCAATCTCTTTATACTGCCCCCTTCCTCGACTACCTACATAATAAGATGACACGACTTTTTGCATTATTATGGTTATGCCTGACGGCGCTGTCAGCGTACGCCGACGAGCCGGGCAGCCAATACCTGAAAGCCGCCGAAGCGGGAGACGCACGGGCGCAATACTATCTGGCCGATACCTGGTTTAGCTCCGGCGACCTGAGTAAAGCTGAATTCTGGGCACAAAAATCCGCCGACAGCGGCGATGCGGATGCCTGCGCCCTGCTGGCGCAGATTAAAATCACTAACCCGGTAAGCCTCGACTATACCGAAGCCAAAGCGCTGGCCGAGAAAGCCGTCAAGGCGGGCAGCCGAGCCGGTGAAGTGATCCTGGCGCGTATTCTTATCAACAGCCAGGCCGGACAAACCGACTACCCGCGGGCGATTACACTACTCCAGCAGGCATCAATGAACGCCGAGAGCGATTTCGCGGTGGACGCGCAAATGCTGCTGGGGCTGATTTACGCCAACGGCGTGGGCGTGAAGGAAGATGACGAAAAGGCGACGGACTACTTCAAAAACAGTTCCGCGCTCTCCCGCACCGGCTATGCCGAGTACTGGGCCGGGATGATGTTCCTGAGCGGCGAGAAAGGGTTTATCCCGCAGAACAAACAGAAAGCCTTGCAGTGGTTGAACCTGAGCTGTACGGAAGGGTTTGATACCGGGTGCGAAGAGTTTGATAAGGTGAGTGCGGAGTAGTTTTTTCCCGGGGTCGCATGCGCTCGCCCGGGCTACGTTACTGTAGCCCGGCCAAGCGAAGCGCCGCCGGGATCTGCACCGTCCCCAAAAACAATAATGCCGGGCAAGCCCGGCATTATTGTTCTATTTATTGATCGGCAGTTTTATCAAACTTGCCGAGCATCTCGCGCTCATACGCCAGCGCTTTCTTACGGTCAAACTTGTGCTCCCACTTGGCGATAACCAGCACCGCCAGCGCGTTACCCACCACGTTCAGCGCGGTACGCGCCATGTCGAGAATACGGTCAACGCCGGCAATAAATGCCAGACCTTCCAGCGGAATACCGACGCTGCCCAGCGTCGCCAGCAGTACCACGAAGGAGACGCCCGGCACACCCGCGATCCCTTTTGAGGTCACCATCAGCGTCAGCACCAGCACAATTTCCTGCCAGATGGAGAGGTCAATACCGTACAGCTGCGCGATAAAGATAGCCGCGATGCTCTGGTACAGCGTGGAACCATCGAGGTTAAACGAGTAACCGGTCGGCACCACGAAGCTGGTGATAGAAGCCGGTGCGCCGTAGGCTTCCATCTTCTCGATAATGCGCGGCAGCACGCTCTCGGAGCTGGCGGTGGAGTACGCCAGAATCAGCTCGTCTTTCAGGATACGAATCAGGATCCAGATGCTCAGCCCGCAGATACGCGCCACGATGCCCAGCACCACCAGCGCGAAGAACAGGATAGCGAAATGCACCAGCAGCACCAGCTTCGCCAGCGGCCACAGCGAGGCGAAACCGAAGTTCGCCACCGTCACGGCGATCAGTGCGAATACGCCAACCGGCGCGTAGCGCATCACCATGTGGGTGACCTTGAACATGGTTTCAGAGATCGAACGGAACACCGTAACCAGCGGTTCGCGGTGGGTGGCAGGCAGCGAGGAGAGCCCCAGACCAAACAGCACCGAGAAGAAGATAATCGGCAGCATGTCGCCTTTCGCCATCGAGGCGATGATATTGGTTGGCACCAACGACAGAATGGTGCCCATCAGACCATGCGCATGGCTTTGCACTTCGGCGGTGGTGCTTTGGTATTTCGAAATGTCCACCGTCGCCAGCTGTGACATGTCGATCCCTGATCCAGGCTGGAAGACATTCGCCATGGTAATACCGATAATAATCGCTACCGTGGTGATCACTTCGAAATAGATGATGGTTTTTGCGCCGATTCGTCCTAATTGCTTTGCATCGCCGACGCCGGCTATTCCCACGATCAGCGTAGAAATAACGATCGGCACCACAATCATTTTAATCAGGTGGATGAATATATCGCCAGCAGGTGATAACAGATTCATAACCAGCCAGTCGCGGCTATCGCTATGATAATGCAGGTAACTACCGAGAATAATACCCAGCACCAGGGCAATCAGAATTTGCCAGGCCAGGCTGATTCGAGCTTTTTTCATAACTGCAGACTTCCTCAATGAAAAATACCATGCCAAACCGGAATGGTATCCATTTGAAAGGGGGTGATTTGTGTTGCGTTTACTTTTAGAGGTTTTTAACGCGCAATATCAGTATCATCTGCACGGTGTCTCGCGCAACCCTTTCAGAACAGGGCTTTTCACTGCCTAAATCCATATTACCGCTGATTTCTACCAGTAATTATTTATAAGCTTTTGTTATAAAAAAAGAAAAAATCGGTATTTTTCTATAAATCCCCCTGCGGAATTATTTTTGTTCAAAGAATCAAATGAACGTTATTTGAACAATTCCAATATTGCGTGATCTGCCGCGCAAATAGTAAACAAAGCGTCTTCTCCCTCTGTTATTAACTTTTATGAGACATATTATTAACATCTTACAAGGAGAAAAAAAGCATGAGCCAAATTCACAAACACTCTATTCCTGCAAATATTGCAGAACGCTGCCTGATAAACCCGGAGCAATACCAGACCAAATATCACCAGTCTGTCACCAACCCGGATGCGTTCTGGGGTGAAGAGGGAAAAATCCTCGACTGGATGCAGCCTTACACCAAAGTTAAAAACACCTCCTTTGCCCCTGGCAACGTCTCCATCAAATGGTACGAAGACGGTACCCTGAACCTGGCAGCAAACTGCCTGGACCGTCATCTGGAGACCCGTGGCGACCAGACCGCCATCATCTGGGAAGGCGACGATGCCTCCCAAAGCAAACACATTACCTACCGCGAACTGCACCGCGACGTGTGTCGCTTCGCCAACACCCTGCTATCGCTGGGCGTGAAAAAGGGCGACGTGGTGGCTATCTATATGCCGATGGTGCCGGAAGCGGCGGTGGCGATGCTGGCCTGCGCCCGTATCGGTGCCATCCACTCCGTTATCTTTGGCGGCTTCTCACCGGAAGCCGTTGCCGGTCGTATCATCGACTCCAGTTCTCGTCTGGTGATCACCTCTGACGAAGGCGTTCGCGCTGGGCGCAACGTACCACTGAAGAAAAACGTCGACGACGCGCTGAAAAACCCGAACGTCAAAACCATCGAAAACGTGGTGGTGCTGAAGCGCACCGGCGGCAATATTGACTGGCATGAAGGCCGCGACCTGTGGTGGCACGACCTGATGGAAAAAGCCAGCGACCAGCATCAGCCTGCCGAGATGAACGCCGAAGATCCGCTGTTTATCCTCTATACCTCCGGTTCCACCGGTAAGCCGAAAGGCGTGCTGCACACTACCGGCGGTTACCTGGTGTACGCCGCAACGACCTTTAAATATGTCTTCGACTACCATCAGGGCGACATCTACTGGTGTACCGCCGACGTGGGCTGGGTCACCGGGCATAGCTATCTGCTGTACGGCCCGCTGGCCTGCGGCGCGACGACGCTGATGTTCGAAGGCGTGCCAAACTGGCCTACCCCGGCGCGTATGTGCCAGGTGGTGGACAAGCATAAGGTCAACATTCTCTATACCGCGCCAACGGCGATTCGTGCGCTGATGGCGGAAGGCGATAAAGCCACCGCGGGAACCGACCGCTCTTCCCTGCGCATTCTGGGTTCCGTCGGCGAGCCGATTAACCCGGAAGCCTGGGAGTGGTACTGGAAGCAGATCGGCAACGAGAAGTGCCCGGTGATGGACACCTGGTGGCAGACCGAAACCGGCGGCTTTATGATCACCCCGCTGCCGGGCGCCATCGAGTTGAAGGCCGGCTCCGCCAGCCGTCCGTTCTTCGGCGTGCAGCCCGCGCTGGTTGATAACGAAGGCCATCCGCAGGAAGGAGCGACCGAGGGTAACCTGGTGATTACCGACTCCTGGCCGGGCCAGGCGCGTACCCTGTTCGGCGACCATGAGCGCTTTGAGCAGACTTACTTCTCCACCTTCAAAAACATGTACTTCAGCGGCGACGGCGCACGTCGTGATGAAGATGGTTACTACTGGATCACCGGCCGCGTCGATGACGTGCTGAACGTCTCCGGCCACCGCTTAGGAACCGCAGAAATCGAATCGGCGCTGGTATCACACCCGAAAATTGCCGAAGCCGCCGTCGTTGGTATTCCGCACAACATTAAAGGCCAGGCGATTTACGCCTACGTCACGCTGAACCACGGCGAAGAGCCGACGCCAGCGCTGTATACCGAGGTGCGCAACTGGGTCCGTAAAGAGATTGGCCCATTGGCAACCCCGGATGTGCTGCACTGGACCGACTCGCTGCCAAAAACCCGTTCGGGCAAGATCATGCGCCGCATTCTGCGCAAGATCGCCGCTGGCGACACCAGCAACCTGGGCGATACCTCTACGCTCGCCGATCCGGGCGTGGTGGACAAACTGCTGGAAGAGAAGCAGGCCATCACGATGCCGTCATAAGGGCAGACTTCCCCCTCTCCTGTTCACCGGGAGAGGGCCGGGGTGAGGGTGCACCGCCGTACACCGCCCCTCGCCCGATCCTTTTTCCGTTCGGAGAAAGGAACAGTACGGTGTTCTGGTTCTGATTTGCACAACAAAAAACACTACGTAAAAAAACCTCTGGAGACTCTGTGATGAATGATCAAATTTGTCAGCAGATAGAAGATAGTGCGCATTTCAGGGAGCTCGTCGAAAAACGGCAACGGTTTGCCACCTTCTTATCGCTGATCATGTTAGTGGTGTACGTCGGTTTTATTTTACTCATCGCTTTTGCCCCTGGCTGGCTTGGCACGCCGCTGCATCCGGGCACTAGCGTCACGCGCGGCATCCCGATTGGGATCGGCATTATCGTCATTTCCTTCTTGTTGACCGGCGTCTACGTCTGGCGGGCCAACAATGAATTCGATCGCCTGAACAAGGCCGTACTGCGTGAGGTAAAAGCATCATGAAGAAAGTCCTGACGGCGCTGGCCGCCACACTTCCTTTCGCAGCCAACGCGGCCGATGCGATTAGCGGACACGTTGAGCGCCAGCCAACCAACTGGCAGGCGATTATCATGTTCCTGATTTTCGTCATGCTGACGCTGTACATCACCTACTGGGCCTCAAAGCGCGTACGTTCACGCAGCGATTACTACACCGCTGGCGGCAACATCACCGGTTTCCAGAACGGGCTGGCGATCGCCGGTGACTTTATGTCAGCGGCCTCGTTCCTCGGTATCTCCGCACTGGTGTACACCTCCGGCTATGACGGACTGATCTACTCGCTCGGCTTCCTCGTCGGCTGGCCAATCATTCTGTTCCTGATTGCCGAACGCCTGCGTAACCTCGGCCGCTACACCTTTGCCGACGTCGCGTCGTACCGACTGAAGCAGGGGCCAATCCGTATGCTTTCCGCCTGCGGCTCATTGGTGGTGGTCGCGTTGTACCTCATCGCCCAGATGGTGGGTGCCGGTAAGCTTATCGAACTGCTGTTCGGCCTCAACTACCACGTCGCCGTGGTGCTGGTTGGCGTGCTGATGGTGATGTACGTGCTGTTCGGCGGCATGCTCGCCACCACGTGGGTACAAATTATCAAAGCGGTGCTGCTGCTGTTCGGCGCCAGCTTCATGGCCTTTATGGTGATGAAACACGTCGGCTTTAGCTTCAATAACCTGTTCACCGAAGCGATGGCGGTACACCCGAAAGGTGCGGCCATCATGAGCCCAGGTGGGCTGGTGAAAGATCCAATATCGGCGCTGTCGTTGGGTCTCGGCCTGATGTTTGGTACTGCGGGCCTGCCACACATCCTGATGCGTTTCTTCACCGTCAGCGACGCCAGCGAAGCACGTAAGAGCGTGTTCTACGCCACCGGCTTTATGGGCTACTTCTACATCCTGACCTTTATCATCGGCTTCGGCGCGATCATGCTGGTCGGGGCGAACCCGGCGTTTAAAGACGCGGCGGGCGCGCTGATTGGCGGCAACAACATGGCGGCGGTTCACCTGGCCGATGCCGTGGGCGGTAACCTGTTCCTCGGCTTTATCTCTGCGGTCGCCTTCGCCACCATTCTGGCGGTGGTCGCCGGTCTGACGCTGGCCGGGGCTTCAGCGGTTTCTCACGACCTGTACGCCAACGTCTTTAAGAAAGGCGCAACCGAACGTGAAGAGCTGAAGGTCTCAAAAATCACCGTGCTGGTGCTGGGCGTGGTAGCGATTCTGCTGGGCATTCTGTTCGAGAATCAGAACATCGCGTTCATGGTGGGCCTGGCGTTCTCCATCGCGGCAAGCTGCAACTTCCCGATCATTCTGCTCTCTATGTACTGGTCAAGACTGACCACTCGTGGCGCCATGATTGGTGGCTGGCTTGGCCTGCTGACGGCGGTGGTACTGATGATCCTTGGCCCAACCATTTGGGTGACGATCCTCGGCCACGAGAAGGCTATCTTCCCGTATGAGTATCCGGCGCTGTTCTCTATTGCCATCGCCTTTATCGGTATCTGGTTCTTCTCTGCCACCGATAACTCCGAAGAAGGTAATCGTGAACGCGAGCAGTTCCGCGCGCAGTTCATCCGTTCGCAGACCGGTCTGGGCATCGACCAGGGCCGCGCACACTAAAATCCCCTCCCCGGCCGCCTGGTCGGGGATCACATTTTTTCCCCCTTCAGGTGACGTTTATCACGTCGCCAAAACGAAAAAAGTCGATGCGCATCACAAGCTTTATCTGCGATTCGCAAAGGCCATCACACTTTTCCCGTTTTCACGCCAATCCCCGGTTTTACCTCTACGACGTTTACAGACAACGCTCGCCGCGCTTTTTATTCTTTACTCAAGGCTTCTGGCAAAGCGGGTTAAGCGCTCCGGGCTTAACAGCAGCGGCAAGAACAGCGGGCCGCTGGCGGGCGGGTTCACCAGCCAACGTTCCAGCGTATCGGCATAACGAAGTAGCTGCTGTTGATGCTTTTGCAGCGTGTCGGCGGGCAGGCTTTGCGGGCCGTAGTGATCCAGCCACAGGGCGTCGGTCACCGCCGCCGCGACGCGAGAGAACATCTGGCTGTAGATTTCCGCGCTACGCCAGGCGGCTAGCAGCACCTCCAGCGTGTCGTCCGGGCAGGTAATTCGCGGCATCAGCTCTCGCAGATTTTGCACCGTGCGGGCCGCGAGGAAGCAGGCGGCCTCTTTTTCCAGCGTCACCCGCTCGCGCTGCTCTTTGCCAAGCGCCGGGTCGTCAGTCGGCATTAAGGGCTGCCAGGCGTGCATCCAGTTGGCGCTGCGGGTGTCCATATGCAGCAACTGCTGCGCCTGAGAGAGGCTCTCCGGGATCTGGCTTTGGTAGTGCAACCGCCGTCCGAGGAAGTTCGGCGTTTTACACAGCCAGTCGTAGCTGGCGTGGACGATGGCAGAGAGCTGATGTTTATCCTGCGTCGAGCGAAAGCCAAGCTGCTGATGCGCGGCCCAGCGTTCAAAGGCTGATGGCGCAGAGTCGTCAACCTGGTTGGCGGCAGACAGCCCAAAGAGATTAATGGCGTTGGCGGAGTCCATAACCCGGCTATCGGGCAGCCACTGCCAGCTCACGCGAGAGGTAATGGCCTCAATTTCGTTTTCGGCGGCGCTCAGCGCCCAGCTCAGGCGACCGCTGATCTCATCGGCCAGATAGCACGGCAGCGCGGTCCAGCCGTAGCCTGTACCGAAAAGATCGTACTCGATCCATTTTTTATGCCCCGGCAGCGTCGCAATGTGCGGGTGGTTAGCAAAACCGGGGTGATAGTCCAGTTCGGTGGCTTTGATAGAGGCGCGAACGTCGTCCGAGAGCCGAGCAAGAATGTTGGAAAGCTGCTGGCGCGGCCAGCTGTCATCAATAAAGTCGCGCAGCACCAGCTTTTTCCCCTGGGCGCGCAGCAGGCTCCAGACATCGTGCAGGCTCTGCTGCCAGCGAGCGGTCTGAAAGTCCGGGGTGGTCAGGCTCAGAATCATGCCGCTGAGATGTGGCAACGACGGCAATAGCGGATGCAGTATCGCGGCATAAAACTGCTGCCAGAAATCCGGCGCGCTTCTTTCGTCGAAGGTCAGTTCGGGAAATTTACGCTTAATAATGTCGTCATTAGGCGCCGCTTCCCCCTGTAGCCAGAACGAAAGGTTATTTTCCGCCAGATAACGGTCAACGCGTTTTAAATACTGCAGCGCGTAATGCTGCTGATGAATAAGGTTCTCGACGTGGAGTTTCGGACTCAACGGCGAGGGCGTCGCAAGAATGGAAAGCAGTTCCTGTTGGTGCAGGATGATGCCGGTGAAACCGTGCTGTTTCGCGCTTTTAACGCCCTGAATAAACCAGGGCCAGTGCCAGATAAAAGTGCTGTTCAGCTCCATCAATTGATGCGGAATACGTTTCATTGCGTCGCCTTGCTGATTTTGGTGTTGATATATTAATCGAGGATGTCATGAAAAAATATGCGTTGGTCGGGACTGGAGGTCGTGCAGGTTTATATATTTCCGCTATTGGTGGAACCTGGCGTAATAACGCCAAAATGGTCGCCTTTTGCGACACCAACCAGACGCGAATGAATTACGCCAATACGCTGCTGCAAAAAGAGGGAGCCGAGCCGGTATCTACCTGGAAAGCGGCGCAGTTTGAAGAGATGATCCGCGAAACCCGCCCGGACATCGTCATCGTCACCACCATGGACCGCACCCACGACGACTATATCGTTCGGGCGCTGCACGCGGGCTGCGATGTGATCACCGAAAAGCCGATGACCATCGACGAGAAGCGCGCGCTGCGTATTCTGGACGCCATCGAAGAGACCGGGCACACCGTGCGCGTGGCCTTCAACTATCGCTATGCGCCGCACCACAGCAAAGTGCGTGAACTGCTGATGCAGGGCGTGATTGGCAACGTCACCTCCGTTCACTTCGAGTGGCTGCTCAATACCGAACACGGCGCGGACTATTTCCGCCGCTGGCACCGCGAAAAACGCAACAGCGGCGGCCTGCTGGTACATAAATCGACCCACCATTTCGACCTGATGAACTTCTGGCTGGCAAGCTATCCGGAGCGCGTGTACGCCGAAGGCAGCCTGCAGTTCTACGGCAAAGAGAACGCCGAGAAGCGCGGCGTCAGCCAGTTCTACCCGCGCACCCACGGCTTTGCCGAAGCGAAGGACGACCCGTTCGCGCTGAATATGGCGGACAACGAACAGCTGAAAGCGCTGTATCTGGACGCCGAGCACGAAGATAACTACTTCCGCGACCAGAGCGTGTTCAGCGACGGCATCACCATCGAAGACACCATGTCGGTGCTGGTGAAATACCAGAACCAGGTGCAGCTCACCTACTCGCTTAACGCCTATCTGCCATGGGAAGGGCTGAACGTGGTGTTTAACGGCACCGAAGGCCGTCTGGAGATGAAGATCGTCGAGAAATCCTACGTCAACGCCGGTGGCAAACGCGAAAACGAAGGCAGCCTGGAGCAGTGTGATATCACCATCTTCCCGATGTTTGCCGAGCCGTGGAAAGCGGAATTTAACCTCGGTGAAGGCGGCCACGGCGGCGGCGATAACGCCATGCTGGCGGACCTGTTCGGCGAGCCGGGCAACGACCCGCTGCAGCGCGCTGCCGACCACCGCGCGGGGGCGATGTCTATCCTCACCGGTATTGCGGGCAACATTTCGATGCAGCAGCAGCGCCCGGTGAACTTTAAGGAGTTTGAACTGGTTTCCCGTCTGACAAAACGTTAAGCCGCATGCTTTCCGGCGCGGCAGGGAGGCTGCGCCGGAGTGACTGGTCAGTATTTTGCTGTTACTCACCTGTTTAATAACGCTATTAATGCCTCTATCCTGGAGACAAATAATGAATAAACTCGTTTCAGGTGTCATCGCATCGCTGTTATTTTCCTGTACCTCTGCCTGGGCGCAACAGCCCGTTGAATTACGCATGTCGTGGTGGGGCGGCAATAGCCGTCACCAGGCGACGCTGAAAGCGCTGGAAGCCTTCGAGAAAAAGTATCCCGATATCAAAGTGAAGGCCGAATACACCGGCTGGGACGGGCACCTCTCGCGCCTGACCACCCAGATGGCCAGCGGCACCGAGCCGGACGTGATGCAGACCAACTGGCCGTGGCTGATCATCTTCTCCAAAAACGGCGAAGGCTATTACGACCTCAATAAGCTCAAGGGCGAGCTTGATTTCAGCCAGTATCAGGCCAAAGATTTGCAGTCCACCACCGTCAAAGGCAAGCTCAACGGCCTGCCTATCTCAGTCAACGCGCCGGTCTTTTACTACAACGACGTGACCTGGCAAAAAGCCGGGCTGGCCTATCCTAAAACCTGGGACGAGTTCTTTGCCGCCGGGAAGGTATTCCAGCAGAAACTGGGCAACAACTACTATCCGTACACCATGGTCGATCAGGACGTGATCCTGCTGCTCAACGCCTACATGATGCAGAAACACCAGAAGCCGATGTTCAACAGCGACGGTAAGTTTGCCTGGGATGAGGCGCAGTGGATTGAGGCGTTCAACTTTGTGAAGCGGCTGAGCGATGACCACGTACTGCCGTCACCGAAAACGCTCTCCGCCTACGGCAAGGGCAATCTGTATGAGATGAAGCCGTGGATTAACGGCGAATGGGGCGGTCTGTTCACCTGGAACATCACCATCCGGATGTTTGCCAACAACATGACGCCACCGGCGAAACTGGTGCTCGGCGACTACGTGATGCAGCCGGGAACGGATGAGTCCGGCGTCTACTTTAAAACCTCGCAGATGTTCTCGGTGGCGAAGTCGACCAAACATCCGAAAGAGGCCGCTATGTTGCTGAATTTCCTGGTCAGCGACCCGCAGTCGGTGGAGGCATTAGGGCTGGAGCGCGGTATTCCGCTGAACAAGGCGGCAGAAACGCTGCTCACCGAAAAAGGGGTGATTGACCCGAATGACCCGGTCGTTGCCGGCTTGCGCCAGGCGCAGTCGCTGCACACCACCGCTGTCGCCACGCCGTATATTGAGGATTTGCAGGTTATCGATCAGTTTACCTCGGCCCGCGAGAAGCTGGACCTCGGTAAGCAGACGACCGCGGAAGTGGTCGCCGATTTCCGCCAGCAGGTGGAGCGGATTGTGCGGCGGTTGAACCGCTAGTTTTTCCTGATGGCGCGTCGCTTATCAGGCCTACGGGATTGCGCCCCTGTAGGCCGGGTAAGCGCAGGGTACAAACCGGGAACATAGGTAACACTTTAGACCGGATACATGGGTAACAGTTATAACAGGCATAGAAGAGGAGACTCGCTATGCCCTGGACTGAGACCCGACCTATGCAACGTCTTGATTTTATCCGTGCCAGCCACGCTGGCACGATGTCTTTCTCCGCACTCTGCCGTCTCTTCGGCATCAGTCGTAAAACGGGCTATAAATGGCTCGGGCGTTTCGACCCTTCAGAGCCTGCGACGCTTTTCGACCGCTCACGGGCGCCACTCTCACATTCCCGCACCGTCCCGCCAGATATTGCTGCCCATCTGATGGCATTACGGCAAAAACATCCTGACTGGGGACCTAAAAAACTGCGGATGTGGCTCCTTAATCATCAGGCCGACTTCCCGGTCCCGGCTGCCAGCACTATCGGCGATATCCTCAAGCGTCAGGGGATGGTTCCGGACAGAAAGCGTAGACACAGAACGCCCGGGAATCGTCAGCCGCTGACCACTATCCAGGATATTAATCAGGTCTGGAGCGCTGATTTTAAAGGGAAGTTCAGACTGCTGAGCCGGGAGTACTGCCACCCGTTTACGCTGACGGATAACCACAGCCGCTACCTTCTGAGCTGCCGGGGTAATCATCACGAGAACACCGCCTTTGCCCGACAGTGCCTCACCGACTCCTTCCTTGAGTACGGTCTGCCGGATGTGCTGCGAACCGACAACGGGCAGCCCTTTGCTGGCGTTGGGGTGGCGGGTCTCAGCCGTCTGTCGGTCTGGCTTATCAAACTGGGCATCAGGCCCGAGCGAATCAGAAAGGGGCATCCGGAGGAAAATGGTCGCCATGAGCGGATGCACCGTTCGCTGAAAAGCGCACTGAAACACGGGAATATCTTCAGAACGCTGGAAGAGCAACAGGCCTGGTTCAGTCATTACAGAGAAGAGTTCAACCAGGAGCGTCCACATGAAGCGCTGGGAGGAACCACGCCGGGTGAGGTATGGCGGCCATCATCGCGCAGCTGGGACGGTAAAGTACCTGAGTATGAATGGCCTGAAGGAGCGCGGCTGTACAGAGTGATGTCGAAGGGGGTGATACACATCGGTAAGGAGGTGTTCCTGAGCGAAGCGCTGCTGGGGGAATACATCATGCTGGAAGAAAAAGATGATGGCGTTGAGGCCATCATCTTTAACGGAATAACGCTTGCTTACTATGACCGGAAAAGCCGTAGTATTATCCGGATAGACTAGGAAAGTGTTACCTATGTTCCCGGTCTGAAGTGTTACCTATGTATCCGGTCGTACAGCAGCGCCACCCGGCAGCAGCATCAGAACATTATCCAGCCCACTAACGGCGCCACCAGCACCATCACCACGCCGGACAGCATCATCACCAGACTCGCCACCACGCCTTCCTGCGGCCCCAGCTCATAGGAGCGCGCCGTCCCGGCACCGTGCGATGCCGCGCCGAAGCCCGCGCCTTTTGCCATCCCTTCACGAATGGATAAGCGCAGGAACAGCACGTCGCCAATCGCCATGCCGAATACGCCGGTCACCACCACAAACAGCGCCACCAGCTCAGGCTGGCCGCCGAGCGACTTTGCCGCCGCCAGAGCAAACGGCGTGGTGATGGAACGCACCGCCAGGCTACGCTGGATTTCATCCGGCAGCGTAAACAGCCGTGCCAGCCACACCGAACTGGTCACCGCGACTACCGTCGCCGTGATCACCCCCGCTGACAGCGACATCCAGTGGCGTTTGATGATCGCCAGGTTGTCGTACACCGGCACCGCAAACGCAATGGTCGCCGGGCCGAGCAGCCACAGCAGCCAGTGCGCTTCGCCCATGTAGTTCTGATAGGAGATATGGCCGAACACCAGCATCAGCACCAATAACACCGGGGTCAGCACCAGCGGCATCAGCGGCAGCTTGCGAAAGCGGCGATAGAGGCGTTTGTTGGCAAAGTAGAGCACCAGCGTAATCGCCAGGCACAGCACGCTCAGCTGAAAGTTACTCATGGCGCATCCGCTTCAGTTCGTAGCGATAAACCTTATCGACCACCCATGCGGTCGCCGCCAGCACCATCATCGTGCTCAGCGCAATCACCACAAAAATCCGCCAGCCGTCGACCATCAGCAATTGGGCATAGTTCACCACCGCCACCACTGCCGGCACAAAGAACAGCAGCATTTCCGCCAGCAGCCAGCGCGACCCGGCGCGAACCCATTTCAGCGGCACGATATGGCAGACAATCAGCGCCAACAGCAGCACCATGCCCACCAGATTAGCGGGCAGCGGCAGATGCCACCGGTTCACCAGATAGTCAGCAAACACAAACAGACCTGCGTACAGCACAACCTGCACCGGAACCTGAAGACGGTTTAAAACGGAGGGCACAACGCGCCCTAAGGCCTCAGCCATGGAGGGATGTCCAGAAAAAATGAGAGAGGCACAGTATAGTGAGACAACGATGATGACAAAAATGAATTAAACTCATCGGTAGCATAGTTAAGAGGCATAATCATGGACATCAGAACGCTGCGCTACTTTGTCGAAGTCGTTCGTCAGCAGAGCTTTACCCGCGCGGCGGAGAAGCTCTTCGTGACGCAACCCACCATCAGTAAGATGCTCAAAAATCTGGAAGATGAGCTGAACTGCACCCTGCTCATTCGCGACGGCCGTAAGCTGTTGATGACCGATACCGGGCAGGTGGTGTTCGATCGCGGGCTGGCTATCCTCGACGAATTTCGCCAGCTGGAGGCCGAGCTTAGCGACATTAACCATCTCAACAAAGGCGTGCTGCGCCTCGGTATTCCACCGATGGTTGGCATGCTGATGGCCGGGCCCATTAGCCTGTTTCGCCAGCGCTATCCCGGCGTGGAGCTGAAAATTTCCGAAGGCGGCGGCCTGACCGTGCAGCAGGCGGTAATGAACGGCGAGCTGGATCTGGCGATGACGGCGCTGCCGGTGGAAGAAGAGAGCGCACTGACTACCCGGCTCTTGTTCAGTCACCCCCTTTGCGTACTGGTGCCGCGCTCCGGCGACTGGCTGGAACAGACCTCGGTTTCACCACAGCAGCTCGCCGCGCATCCTTTGCTTATCTACAACGAAGATTTCGCCCTTAGCCGCCAGCTGATGCAGCTGTTTGCGCGTCATAACGTCAAGCCGCGCATTGCGGTGCGAAGCGGACAATGGGATTTTCTCGCCGCGATGGTGCAGGCGGGCGTTGGCGTGGCAATTTTGCCGGAGCCGATTTGCCGCAGGCTCGATGAGAAAACCCTGCGATGGCTGCCGCTGGAGAGCGATCTGCGCTGGCAGTTAGGGATGATTTGGCGCGAAGGGGTCTATTTGTCTCACAGCGCCCAGGCGTGGCTGAAGTGCTGCGAGGGGTTTAAGGTGCCGGAGTAGAAGTTTAGGCACGGTGCGCCCCCTCTCCCTTTTTAAGGGAGAGGGTTGGGGTGAGGGTTTATGCTCGGCGCCATCCCCTCACCCTAGCCCTCTCCCCATGGGGGAGAGGGAACTGATCGGCACACGCTTTATCCGTATTACGCATCTTCAATCAACAGCGCTTCCAGCAGGTCGAGGTCGTGCAGCAGTTTCTGCAAAGTCTCGTTGCTGATCTGGCGCGTCGCACGCAGGTGGTACAGCTCCCCGCGCTCGGAACGCAGCGCCGCCAGGCGGAAGCGGCGTTCAAGCTGCTCTTCCAGCATTGAGGTTTCTACATCGTTACGCCCATCGACGCGGCGACGCAGGTTACCAATCACGCGTGAACTGACCTCGGTCAGCAGTTGGTTATCGATATTCTCGGTGGTATCCGCGGCAAGACGCTCTTCCATTTTCTGGATGGCGACAATCGCCACGTCAGCCGTTGCGGCCCGCGCCAGGCGCTCTTCTTTACGCTGCTGGACGTTATCGCCCGACTCAATATGACGCAGCAGAATCGGCAGAGCGATCACCCCGACAAACAGCGAGAACAGAATCACGCCCGCAGCCAGGAAGATCAGCTCATAGCGCGCCGGGAAGGCGTCGCCTGAAGGCAGTAGCAGCGGGATGGAGAGCACACCGGCAAGGGTAATCGCCCCGCGCACACCGGCTACGGAGGAGATCAGCAGCTCGCGGGTGGTCCATGAACCAAACTCCATCGGTTTCTTTTTCAGGAAGCGCTGGCTCAGCTTGCGCATCGTCCACAGCCAGCCAAAACGCACCAGCATCAGCGCCGCGTAAATCAGGATGATATCGGTAAACAGCATCCAGGTTTCAACGTTCGGGTCGGCCTCTGCCGCTACCAGCGAGCTTTCGAGAATCTCTGGCAGTTGTAGACCCAACAGCAAGAACACCATGCCGTTAAACACAAACTCCAGCATCGCCCAGGTACTGTTGGCACGCAGGCGCATCGCCAGCGGCGCGGTGCGCATCACGCCGGAACGGGTGATGGTCATCCCGGCCGCTACCGCCGCGAGGATACCGGACACCCCGATATGTTCGGCGATCAGGTAAGAGGCGAACGGCAGAAGGAACAGCAGCACAATCTGCGTGGCGGGTTCATCACCGCCCCAGCGGCTGAGGAAGCGCATTGAGCGACCGTACGACCAGCTGACCACAAAGCCCGCCAGGATGCCGCCAATCGCCACTTTGAGGAATTCCACCGTGGCGCCACCGACGGTAAACACCATCGTGCCCATCGCTACCGCGACGGCAAACTTCAGCGACACCAGGCCAGAGGCGTCGTTCATCAGCGCCTCGCCCTGCAGAATCCCCATGATTTTTTTCGGGATGCGCCCTTCCCCGACAATCCCGGAGAGCGCCACGGCATCGGTCGGAGACAGCACGGCAGCCAGCGCAAAGGCTGGAATCAGCGGAATACCCGGCACAATCCAGTAGATCAGGAAGCCAATCCCCACTACCGTCACCAGCACTAACGCCAGCGCCAGCCCGAGGATCTCTCGCCCATGCTCAATAAACTCACGGGTCGGCGTTTTCCAGCCGTCGGCAAACAGCAGCGGCGGGATAAACAGAACGAGGAACAGTTCCGGGTCAAATTCAACGTGCAAACCAAACGTCGGCCACGCCAGCAGCGCGCCGATGGCGATTTGCATTAATGGAAGTGGGATCTGGAAGGGCATTACGCGCGTAACCACCCCGGAGAGCGAAACCACAAGGGTCATGATGAGTATGGTAAAGAATATTTCCATGCGTTCCCTGTTTACAGCGTTGTCTTATTATTCAAAACATGAAGCGTCGTGCTTCCGAGTTTACGTTACCCAGATTAACGCAAAAGGAAACGAGAGGTGGCTGAAAATAGAAAAAAAGTCCGGACGCGTAGCCCGGCCAAGCCACAAATAAAAAACCCGCCATCAGGCGGGTTTTTTGTACGGCAGTGGCGAGATTAAATCGCCCAACCGCCCGCATAGAACACCACCAGCGCCGCCGCAATAATCACGGTGCCGATGTTCAGCTTACGCCATTCGCCAGAAACCACGCGGCCAATCACCAGGGTCGCGAAGCCAATCATGATGCCGGTAACGATGTTACAGGTCAGCACGATCATCACAGCGGTGATAAGCCCGGACATCGCGTCAACAAAGTCGTTAAAGTCGATGCGCGCCACGTTGCTCAGCATCAGCAGGCCGACGTACATCAGCGCTGGTGCGGTGGCATAGCCTGGAACCAGGTAAGAGAGCGGAGAGAGGAACAGAATCAGCAGGAACAGGATGCCGACGGTGATCGCCGTTAAACCCGTTTTACCGCCTGCCGCCGTACCCGCTGCGGATTCGATATAGACCGCTGCCGGGGATGCGCCCACAACTGCCGAGAACACGCTGCTCAGGGAGTCAGTGGTCAGCGCTTTGCCGCCATTGATGATCTGGCCGTCTTTATCCAACAGGTTTGCCTGACCGGCTACCGCACGGATAGTCCCGGTGGCGTCAAACACCGCGGTCATCACCAGCGCCAGCACGCTTGGCAGCACAACCGGATTCAGCGCGCCCATAATATCAAGGCTGCCGATCAGCGAGTTGCCTTTGTCATCGCTCAGCGATGGCATGGCGAACACGCCGGAGAAGTGCACGTTTGGATCGAAAATCAGGCCGACGATGGAGACACCGATGATGGTCAGCAGAATGCCGCCCGGTACCTTCAGTTTCTCCAGACCGATGATCATCGCCAGACCGACCAGCGTCATAATGACCGGGAAGCTATCGAACTGACCCAGCGCAACCGGCAGGCCGTCCAGTGGGTTTTTCACTACCATGCCAACGCCGTTCGCGGCGATCAGCAGCAGGAACAGGCCGATACCAATGCCCGTACCGTGCGCAATGCCCTGCGGCAGATTGCGCAAAATCCAGCTACGGATACCGGAGGCAGAAATGATGGTAAACAGTACACCCATCAGGAATACCGCGCCCAGCGCAACCGGAATACTGATGTGCTGGCCCAGCACCAGGCTGAAAGCGGTGAAGGCGGTCAGTGAGATTGCACAGCCGATCGCCAGCGGCAGGTTTGCCCACAGGCCCATCACGATAGAACCGACACCGGCCACCAGGCAGGTCGCCACAAAGACCGCTGCCGGTGGGAAACCGGCTTTACCCAGCATGCCCGGCACCACGATCACCGAGTAAACCATCGCCAGGAAGGTAGTGAGACCGGCGACAATCTCCTGACGAACGGAGCTACCACGTGCAGAAATTTTAAACCAGGCGTCTAACGAACCGCCGGTACGCGCTGAAGGCGTAGACATAGAAAACATCCCCTGAGAGTTTTTATCATTCGTTCGTCTGCGTGGTGGAACATCCACTTCCAGCTAAGCGTCATCTCCATGTGCTACTTGCGGCAATAGGGGAGCCACAAAAAAGCAAACGATTAACTCCGCGCAGACAAAACGATATTCGGAATTCCTTACCCTCGGCGTGTGCGAGATAAGGTTGGCCCGCTCATTTTCGGCGTAAGATGCGTCCGAAATTTGAAGGCAAACGATTATCTGGCTTTTATGCCCCTTTTTTCAACAGAAGTTTGCCCTGGTTTATGAAAATTAACGAATGCCGATGAAGAATTGCTCAACCCATGCGCAAACGTTATCGTCCATGCGCAATCCGGCAACATTTCTATGGCAAAAATGTCGCAATTTTCCGGAGAGGAATGCATAAGGATTATTCTTCTTCCAGCAAACGCGCCCCGGTCCCTTCTTCCCCCAGTTTATCGCCGGGGTTACGCAGCGGGCAGTCGCGCAACGACATACAGCCGCAGCCGATGCAGCCGTCAAGCTGGTCACGCAGCGCCTCCATGGCGTGAATGCGTTTATCCAGCTCTTCGCGCCACTGGGTAGTGAGATGCTTCCAGTCTTTTGGCCCGAGGGTATGGTTTTCCGGCAGCACGCTGAACGAGTCGCCGATAGTCGCCAGCGGAATGCCGAGGCGCTGGGCAATTTTAATGATCGCCACATAGCGCAGCACGTCGCGCTTATAGCGCCGCTGATTGCCACTGTTGCGTGTGCTGTGGATCAGCCCTTTGCTTTCATAAAAATGTAACGCAGAGACCGCAACCCCAGTTCGTTTCGCTACTTCGCCGGGTGATAACAGCGTTTTTATGCGCGTCGTCTTTTTTTCCATAATCCGCTTTACCTCAAGTTAACTTGAGGAATTATACTCGCCGACAGAACAGAAATCGACGCAAAAATAGACAACGGGGAGAGCCTTATGTCCCATCGGGAAATTATTCAAACGCTAATTGAATGGATAGATGAACATATCGATCAACCGCTTAATATCGACATCGTGGCCCGTAAGTCCGGCTACTCGAAGTGGTATCTGCAAAGAATGTTCCGCACCGTGATGCATCAGACGCTGGGTGACTACATCCGCCAGCGACGCCTGCTGCTTGCCGCAGAGGCGCTACGCACCACCCAGCGGCCTATCTTTGATATCGCCATGGATCTCGGCTACGTTTCGCAACAGACCTTCTCACGCGTATTCCGCCGCGAGTTTGACCGCACGCCGACGGACTACCGCCACCAGATCTCCGCTTAATCCGCATTCAGGCTGCTGCACCGCGTGTGGCGGCCTTACCCATGCTTACAGGATGGTTATTGGATTGACAAAAATCCTGCGTTTACCTCTGGTGAATAAAACAACAAACGTGATATAGTTCACATAACGAGATGAAACAGAAACACTGTTTCACTCAATTTGTGAATGCCTTCAGATAGCCAGAGCGCCCAGTGCCTCATTACACAAGTGCTGTCAGGGCAGCTTGTTGTTTATCTCTGAGGAAAAGGTCCCATGCTTTCACTTACCGCAGGCGTTACGCTGTTACGCTGGCCGTTAACCAGCGCCGTGCTGATGTTCGTTGCTAGTACCCTGAAAATCAAACTCCGTAAAGCCGACTACATCGGCCTGGGCGCTATTTGCAGCATGCTGGGTCTTGCGGCCGCCTGCTGGTTTGCCACCAGCCTGTTAGGGATTACTCTGGTCGAGATTTCCACTATCTTTAACAATATCAAAGATGTGATGGTTGAAGTGATGAGCCAGACGCCGCCAGAATGGCCGGTCGCGCTCTATTAATTGCAGAAAACCCCGCCACGGCGGGGTTTTTTATTGTCTGAATGCGGCTATTCCCCGTCTAAGGCCAACGCAATACGCCGGGCCGCTTTTTTAAGTTTGTCCTGCCACTCCCCCACGTTGCTTTGCGCAAAATGTTGAGTCGATGAGACCAGCGCCAGCGCGGCGCAGTGCTCTTTTGGCGCAAAACGCAGCGGCACCGACAGCGATGACACCCCCGCCGCCAACTCTTCATCCGCCCGGTAGCACCCCGCTTTGCGAATTTGCAGCATCCGTTTCAGGAACGCCTCTTCCGTGTCGCCTAATCCTGCCCTCAGCACCTCTTCACGAAAGCGTTCGTACAGCCCACGCTGCTGCTTCGAGGTTTGGTTGGCGATAACCACTTTTGGCGCGCTGCCGGAAAACATCGGGCGCGGACGGCCTCGGCCGTAAATCAACGCAATGTCCTGAGTCGAGGACTCGTGATGCAGGTCGAGAAACACATCGCCATCAAGCCTGGAGAGCGTGCAATGACAACCCGTCTGCTTCACTAGCTCACGCATCTGCGGGATGCTGGCTGCCAGCAGCGGGTCGGTGCTGCGGATGACATAATCCAGCAGGGTGATGCGTGGCCCCAGCGCATAATAGCCACCGTTAAAGCGCTGCAGCAGGCCAGTGTGCATCAGCTCTTTCAGGTAGCGATAGCCGGTGGGCGTGGAGCATCCCAGCGCTTCCACGATACGGTCGGCTTCCCACACGGGGCGTTCTGCAGTGAACAGGTCAAGTACCGACAGCATCCGATTCAGGCTGGTCATTATGTCTCTCCATGGCACAAAATGTGCATTGTAGCCGTTGCCATCGATGCTAACCAGATAGCGGCCTCCGACGGCCTGAAAAAGCCATACTCCTGCCAGGTTTTTTAGCCATCTTCTACTAAAATTGACGGATGCGCCTTGCGGAGTGCCGCACCATGAACGCCATCCCTTTTCATCGCCTCATTACCGTCTGTTTAAGCGCCCTGCTGCTGTCCACCCCGGCTTATGCCGCCCCCAAACCGGATGAACAAAGCGATGCGCTGGAAGTGAATATCGAAAGCATCATGCAGCCGTGGAAAGGCGACCTGCCCGGCATGCTTGACCGTCGCGTGATTCGCGTTTTAACCACTTACAGTAAAACCTTCTTTTTTATCGACAAAGGACAGCAGCGCGGCGCGACGCACGATATTTTCGCCGCCTTTGAGCGCAGCCTGAACGCACAGCTAGCAAAGGATAAGAAGCTTAAGCAGAAGCATCTGAAGGTGCGGATTATTTTTGTGCCGGTGACCCGCGATAACCTGTTTACCGCGCTCAACGAGGGAAAAGGCGATATCGCCGCCGCTAACCTGACCATCACACCGTCCCGCCAGCAGGCGGTTGCCTTTACTGATCCTATCTATAACGATATCAAGGAGCTGCTGATTTCCGGCCCCGCGTCACCGCAGGTTAACAACCTGGATGACCTTTCCGGAAAAACGGTGTTTGTGCGTAAATCGTCGAGCTATTACGAGAGCCTGACCGCGCTCAACGCGCAGTTCGTCAAAGCGGCAAAACCACCGGTCATCATCAAAGCCGCCCCGGAGGCGTTGGAGGATGAAGATCTGCTGGAGATGCTCAACGCCGGGCTGATCCCGCTGACGGTGGTTGATCATCACAAGGCGGTTTTCTGGCAGCAGGTCTTCCCCAAAATTCAGGTGCATGAGGATGTGGTGCTGCGCGATAACGGCAGCATCGCCTGGGCGGTGCGCAAAGATAATCCCAAGCTCCTCACTGAGCTTAACGGCTTTGTGAAAGAGAACCGCCAGGGCAGCACGCTGGGCAATACGCTGCTGCTACGCTACCTGAAAAGTGCGAAATACGTAAAGAACGCGGCGGCGGAAAAAGAACGACGTAAATTTCTGAAAATGGTGGAGGTGTTCAGGAAATATGGCGATCGCTATGACGTTGACTGGCTGCTGATGGCGGCGCAGGGCTACCAGGAATCGCGGTTAAATCAATCGGTGCGCAGCCACGTCGGGGCCATCGGCGTGATGCAGGTGATGCCGAAAACTGGCAAGGAGCTGAAGGTCGGCGATATCAAACAGCTCGACCCCAATATTCACGCCGGGGTGAAGTATATGCGCTGGATGATCGACCGCTACTACGGCGACGAACCGATGACACAGCTGGATAAGGCACTGTTTTCGTTTGCCTCTTATAACGCGGGGCCGGCACGGATTGCGCGTTTACGGGTAGAGACGCAGAAGCGCGGTTTTGATCCGAACGTCTGGTTTGGCAACGTCGAGAATCTGGCCGCTGAGAAGATAGGTGCGGAGACGGTGACCTACGTTGGCAATATTTATAAGTATTACATTGCCTATCGGCTGGTGCTGGATGAGATCAACCGCAAGCGGGCGGCGACCGGGAAGCCGCCGATTATTCCGGCGAGCGATAAGGCGCAGCAGTAGGCTCCGGGTCTCCCCGGGGTCGGCGTGAACGCCTCGCCCGGGCTACGATGCCATCAACGCAATCCCATGCAAACCTAATCGTGGCCCGGCCGAGCGCAGCGCCGCCGGGATCGGCTCCGACCCAACAGACATAAAAAAACCCCGACGAATCGGGGCTTTTTTTCAGACGGTTATCTGCCGTTTATCAGAACGGGATATCGTCATCGAAGTCCATTGGCGGTTCGTTAGACGGAGCCGGAGCGGACTGCTGCTGCGGACGAGACTGCGCGCCGCCGCTGAACTGGTTGCCGCCCTGTGGCTGCTGAGGCTGGCCCCAACCGCCCTGCTGCTGCTGGCCGCCACCTGCTGGTGCACCGCCGCCCTGACGGCCACCCAGCATCTGCATGGTGCCGCCAACGTTAACCACCACTTCGGTGGTGTATTTTTCAGCGCCGGACTGATCGGTCCATTTGCGGGTACGCAGCTGGCCTTCAATATAGACCTGAGAGCCTTTACGCAGGTATTCGCCTGCTACTTCCGCCAGCTTGCCGAACAGCACAACGCGGTGCCATTCAGTCTGCTCTTTCATTTCACCGGTCGCTTTGTCGCGCCAGGATTCGGAAGTCGCCAGCGTAATGTTGGCAACTGCGCCACCATTCGGCATGTAGCGTACTTCCGGGTCCTGGCCCAGGTTACCGACGAGAATCACCTTGTTTACGCCTCTGCTGGCCATGTTTGTCTCTCCTGAAATATGAATCTTGATTAAGTGTAAACGCGCCAGTGTATCATTTCCAGACGGTATTTTGGTAGCTGCGAGGTATATTCCACTAAACATCTTATCCCGCTGCAATTTTCACCAGCATCCGGAATCGGCATTCCAATACTGTATATTCATTCAGGTTAAGTTGTGTCATAATTAGCCGTTTCTGCCGTTTGTCCTTCTAACAAACCAGGCAATCCGTGTATCTCCTCTACCGGGAAAGGTGAATGGATAAGATCGAAGTTCGGGGCGCCCGCACCCATAATCTCAAAAATATCAACCTCGTCATCCCTCGCGACAAACTGATTGTTGTGACCGGGCTGTCCGGGTCTGGCAAATCCTCACTGGCTTTTGACACCCTCTACGCCGAGGGGCAGCGTCGCTATGTAGAATCACTTTCTGCCTATGCACGCCAGTTCCTGTCGCTGATGGAAAAGCCGGATGTCGATCATATTGAAGGGCTGTCGCCTGCGATTTCTATCGAGCAGAAGTCGACGTCACACAACCCGCGTTCGACGGTCGGTACCATTACCGAAATTCACGACTACCTGCGTCTGCTTTACGCTCGCGTAGGCGAGCCACGCTGCCCGGATCACGATGTGCCGCTGGCGGCGCAAACCGTCAGCCAGATGGTCGATAACGTGCTGTCGCAGCCGGAAGGTAAACGCCTGATGCTGCTGGCCCCGATCATTAAAGAACGTAAGGGCGAGCACACCAAAACGCTGGAAAACCTGGCAAGCCAGGGCTATATCCGCGCACGTATCGACGGTGAAGTCTGCGATCTGTCCGATCCGCCGAAGCTCGAACTGCAGAAGAAACACACCATCGAAGTGGTGATTGACCGCTTTAAAGTACGCGATGACCTGACGCAGCGTCTGGCGGAATCGTTTGAAACCGCGCTGGAGCTTTCCGGCGGCACGGCGGTGGTCGCCGATATGGACGACCCGAAAGCGGAAGAGCTGCTGTTCTCCGCCAACTTCGCCTGCCCAATCTGCGGCTACAGCATGCGCGAGCTTGAACCACGCCTGTTCTCGTTCAACAACCCGGCGGGCGCGTGCCCAACCTGCGATGGCCTGGGCGTGCAGCAGTATTTCGACCCTGACCGCGTGATCCAGAATCCAGAGCTGTCGCTGGCTGGCGGCGCGATTCGCGGCTGGGATCGTCGTAACTTCTATTACTTCCAGATGCTCAAATCGCTGGCAGAACACTACGAATTCGACGTTGAAGCGCCGTGGGAAAGCCTTGATGCCGCCGCGCAGAAAGCGATTCTCTACGGCTCCGGCAAAGAGTCGATTGAATTCAAATACATCAACGACCGTGGCGATACGTCCGTGCGTCGCCATCCGTTCGAAGGCGTGCTGCACAACATGGAGCGCCGCTATAAAGAGACGGAATCCAGCGCGGTGCGCGAGGAGCTGGCGAAGTTCATCAGCAACCGTCCGTGCGCCAGCTGCGACGGCACCCGCCTGCGTCGCGAAGCGCGCCACGTCTACGTTGAAAATACGCCGCTGCCGACGATCTCAGATATGAGCATCGGCCACGCCATGGACTTCTTCAATAACCTGAAACTCTCCGGCCAGCGTGCGCAAATTGCGGAAAAAGTGCTGAAAGAGATTGGTGACCGCCTGAAGTTCCTGGTCAACGTCGGCCTGAACTACCTGACGCTTTCCCGCTCCGCAGAGACCCTCTCCGGCGGCGAGGCGCAGCGTATCCGTCTGGCAAGCCAAATTGGCGCGGGGCTGGTTGGCGTGATGTACGTGCTGGATGAGCCGTCTATCGGCTTGCACCAGCGCGACAACGAACGTCTGCTCGGCACGCTGATTCACCTGCGTAACCTTGGCAATACGGTGATTGTGGTAGAGCACGACGAAGACGCGATTCGCGCCGCCGACCACGTTATCGACATTGGCCCTGGCGCCGGTGTCCACGGCGGTCAGGTAGTGGCTGAAGGGACGCTGGACGACATTATGGCGGTGCCAGAGTCGTTAACCGGGCAGTTCATGAGCGGAAAACGCAAAATTGAAGTGCCGAAAAACCGCGTGCCGGCAAACCCGGAAAAAGTCCTCAAGCTGACGGGCGCCACGGGTAACAACCTGAAAGACGTCACCCTGACGCTGCCGGTCGGCCTGTTTACCTGCATCACCGGCGTCTCCGGTTCTGGTAAATCGACGTTGATTAACGACACGCTGTTCCCGATTGCCCAGACCCAGTTAAACGGCGCCACCATCGCTGAACCAGCGCCGTACCGCGACGTTCAGGGGCTGGAACATTTCGATAAAGTTATCGATATCGACCAGAGCCCAATTGGCCGTACCCCGCGTTCCAACCCGGCTACCTATACCGGCGTCTTTACGCCGGTGCGTGAACTGTTTGCCGGTGTGCCGGAATCGCGTTCACGCGGCTATACGCCTGGCCGTTTCAGCTTTAACGTCCGTGGCGGTCGCTGCGAAGCCTGTCAGGGTGATGGCGTCATCAAAGTCGAAATGCACTTCCTGCCGGATATCTACGTGCCGTGCGACCAGTGCAAAGGCAAACGCTATAACCGCGAAACGCTGGAGATTAAGTACAAGGGCAAGACTATCCACGAAGTGCTGGATATGACCATTGAAGAGGCACGTGAGTTCTTCGATGCCGTTCCGGCGCTGGCGCGTAAGCTGCAAACGCTGATGGACGTTGGCCTGACCTACATCCGTCTCGGCCAGTCGGCCACTACGCTCTCCGGCGGTGAAGCGCAGCGCGTGAAGCTGGCGCGCGAGCTGTCAAAACGCGGCACCGGTCAAACGCTCTATATTCTGGACGAACCGACCACCGGCCTGCACTTTGCCGACATCCAGCAGCTGCTGGAAGTGCTGCATCAGCTCAGAGATCAGGGCAACACCATTGTGGTTATCGAGCACAACCTGGACGTGATTAAGACCGCGGACTGGATTGTCGATCTCGGTCCGGAAGGCGGTAGCGGCGGCGGTGAAATCCTCGTTTCCGGTACGCCAGAAACGGTGGCGAACTGCGAAGCCTCGCATACGGCACGTTTCCTGAAGCCTCTACTGGGTTAATCACGAGTACATCTGCTGTCGGAGCGTTTCCGGCAGCAGATCCACCGCCAGCTGATACGACGCATCCACCAGATAGTAAATTTGTGAGCTTGGCAGCGAACCGTCCAGGTAGATGGTGCTCCAGTGCGCTTTGTTGAGATGGCGACTTGGGCGAACGTCTTTATGCTGCTGGCGCAGCAGTTCTGCCAGTTCGGGGCTGGTTTTCAGCGACACCGCCGGGCGGTCTTCCACATCCTTCACCATCGCAAACAGCACGTCGGCCACTTTAATTTGTGTTGCTTTCCAGTCGCTGTGTACGCTCTGTTCCGCGCCACGCTTCGCCATGCAGTACTGCAGAAGATCCGAACTGGTCATCATTTTATACTCCTCAGTCTCGCCAACCACGTTGTGCAAAAAAGCATCATCTCAGTGTGCAACAAGACGCCGAAAGGATAAACCTTTCAGCGCCTGATTTTGACTAAAAAAGCATCATTTATTGGTAGGGCGTTAGTACTCGGAGTTAACGATCACTTCTTCGTTAAACGCACCGGCCTGCGGCAGCGGGCGGTAGGTCGAGTTAGAGGCGCGCAGGACGCGGATACCGCGGGCTCCCACTTCACGCGCTGCGGTGATGTCGTTATCGGAATCGCCGTAGAACACCCTGATGTTCTTCTCTTTCAGCCATTGGGTCTTGGTGTTCTGGCCCGGTTCATCACCGGCAAAAATCACCGGGTTCATGTTCGCGCCAGGGATCAGGAAATCATCCTGCAGCGTTTTGGAGACGGTTTCGGTTTTGGTCTGGCTACGACCGGTGACGAAGTAGATGCTGTCGCCGCGCTTCACGTGCATCGCAATCAGCGAACGCGCCACTTCTTTCGGGATGCTGAACGCGTCCCAGCCGTTATTCATTTTTTCCCAGAACTCCGGGTTCTTCAGGTAATCCTGGCTGTCCGGGGAGTAGGTTCTTTGCCCGCGCCAGAAGCCTGGGCTTGAGAACAGCACGGTGTCGTCGATATCAAAACCGACCGCCATTGGCGGATGGCCCATCAGGCTGTTTTCAATTTGCGCCACGGAAACCCAGTGGATAGGAGCCTGTTCGGCCAGCTTCGCAACGTCGGTGCCTGGATAGATTGGAGAAGGTGACGAGGCGTGAGCCGTCACCGAAGCATTCAGTGCAAATAACAAGCAGACGGCACTGAGAGCTTGCGTGATCTTGCGCATGTTTTCCCTTAATTCGTCGAGTCGTTATTGTAATAAAGTGAGTGTTGCTTCAAATAAAAGCACTGCGACCTTACCGTCTGAGGGATGCGATTGAAAGGTTTATCTCAGAATAATCCTGAAAAAAGTAAGGGGATCACAGTTTAGTGCTTTGAAAGGACGCTGGCTCAGAATATACCTCCGAGCCAGCGTAAGCACTTACTTACATTACTGCAGCAAATGCTTTTGCCACGCGCTGTACGTTACGGCTGTTGAGACCCGCCACGCACATACGACCGCTGGCAATCAGGTAGACACCAAACTCATCGCGCAGGCGATCGACCTGTGCAGCACTCAGGCCGGTGTAACTGAACATCCCGCGCTGTTTGAGCAGATAGTCGAAGTTACCGTTCGGCATCTCTTCTTTCAGCACGTTCACCAGCGCCTGACGCATGTCCAGAATGCGGGTGCGCATCCCTTCCACTTCCGCCAGCCAGTTGGCTTTCAGCTCGGCATCACCGAGCACGGCAGCCACAATCTGCGCGCCGAAGTTTGGCGGGCTGGAGTAGTTGCGGCGTACGGTCGCTTTCAGCTGGCCCAGTACGCGCAGCGCGGTGTCGTTATCTTCACAGATAATCGACAGGCCGCCGACGCGTTCGCCGTACAGGGAGAAGATTTTGGAGAACGAGTTGCTGACCAGCGCCGGCAGGCCTGCGTCGGCAATCGCGCGGATCGCGTAGGCGTCGTCGTCCATGCCCGCGCCAAAGCCCTGGTAGGCGATGTCGAGGAACGGAATCAGATCGCGGGCTTTCAGCACTTCCACCACGCCGTCCCACTGATCATGCGTCAGATCTGCGCCGGTTGGGTTGTGGCAGCATGGATGCAGCAGCACGATGCTGCGCGCTGGCAGCGTGTTCAGTGTTTCGAGCAGCGCGTCGTAGCGCACGCCGTTGGTGTCGTTGTCGAACCACGGATAAGTGCCGACCTTGAAGCCTGCGCCTTCAAAAATCGCGATATGGTTTTCCCAGGTTGGGTCGCTGACCCAGACGCCAGAATCCGGGAAATAGCGCTTGAGGAAATCTGCCCCCACTTTCAGCGCGCCGGAGCCGCCCAGCGTCTGGATGGTTGCTACACGCTGCTGCTGGAGAACCGGATGATCGGCGCCAAACAGCAGCGGAGCCACGGTATGGCGATAGCTGTTCAGCCCTTCCATCGGCAGATACAGCGACGCGCCGTGCGGCTGCGCGTTAAGGCGCGCTTCGGCCTCGGCCACCGCCTGAAGCTGCGGAATAATGCCATCTTCGTTGTAGTACAGGCCGATGCTGAGGTTAACTTTGTCGCTGCGCGGATCTTCTTTAAAGCGTTCCATTAAAGAAAGGATAGGGTCGCCCGCATAGGCGTCAACTTTTTGAAACACGCGATGGTTCTCCAGGTTTACAGAAGGCAGGAAATAACACAATAAACCGGATGGGGAGGAAGGTCGAGCGGTAGTTGGTGGGTTTTTCCCGGCGTCACTGCGTTCGGCCGGGCTACGTTTACATTGTAGCCCGGCCGAACGCAGTGACGCCGGGGAATAGCGGCGTAAAACTAATCGATATACTTCATCGCCACCCGCGACGTCAGGCGCGTAATAAGTTCGTAAGCACTCACTTTTGTGATTTCAGCAATGCGTTCCACCGGCAGGCCATTGCCCCACATAATCACTTCATCACCAGTTTTATCCTGGGCGTTCGGGCCCAGATCGACGCAGACCATATCCATCGCCACGCGGCCGACAATCGGCACTTCACGGCCGTTGACCAACACTGGCGTGCCGGACGGTGCCGCGCGCGGGTAACCATCGCCGTAGCCCATTGCCACCACACCGAGGCGGGTATCGCGTTCACTAACCCAGGTGCCGCCATAGCCAACCGGTTCACCGGCTTTATGCTCGCGCACGGCAATCAGGCTGGAAGTCAGCGACATCACCGGCTGCATGCCGAAGTCCGGGCCCCACGGTTTCTGCTCCAGCGGAGAGACGCCGTAGAGAATGATGCCAGGGCGCGCCCAATCGAAGTGCGACTGCGGCCACAGCAGAATGCCGCCGGATGCCGCGATAGAACGCAGGCCCGGTTTGCCGTCGGTAAAGGCGGTGAAAATAGCGAGCTGTTTTTCCGTTGCGCCGCATTCCGGTTCGTCGGCACGGGCAAAGTGGCTGACCACGTTAACCGGCTGACGCACGTTTTTACACTGGCTCAGGCGCTGATAGAACGCATCGGCATCTTCCGGGAGTACGCCCAGACGGTGCATGCCGGTGTCGAGCTTCATCCACACGGTGACCGGTTCGCTGATATCAGCAGTTTCCAGCGCTTCAAGCTGTTCGATGTTGTGTACGGCGGTATGCAGATGCTGCGCGGCAATCGTCGGCAGATCGGTCGCATTGAAGAAGCCTTCCAGCAGCAGGATCGGCTGAGTAATGCCGCCCTCGCGCAGGCGCAGCGCTTCTTCAAGACGGGCAACGCCAAAAGCATCGGCGTCGGGGAGCGTTCGCGCGGTCTCGAGGAGGCCGTGTCCGTAAGCGTTCGCTTTCACCACCGCAACCAGCTTGCTGGCAGGTGCCAGTTCACGCAGACGTTGCAGGTTGTGTCGCAGAGCGCGGCGGTTAATGACTACAGTTGCCGCTTGCATTTGTGTTCCTTGGTATGTGTTTGCTGATTCAGCGTTGTTATTCGTCGTCGTACTGCGGGCCAGCGTAGTTATCAAAGCGCGACCATTGACCGTTAAACGTCAGGCGTACCGTACCGATGGGGCCGTTACGCTGTTTACCGATAATAATCTCGGCGATGCCTTTTAAGTCACTGTTTTCGTGATAAACCTCATCACGATAGATGAACATGATTAAGTCGGCATCCTGCTCGATGGAGCCGGATTCACGCAGGTCGGAGTTGACCGGGCGTTTGTCCGCGCGCTGTTCCAGAGAGCGGTTAAGCTGCGACAGCGCCACAACCGGCACGTGCAGCTCTTTGGCTAACGCTTTGAGCGAGCGGGAAATTTCGGCGATCTCCAGCGTACGGTTGTCGGAAAGCGACGGCACGCGCATCAGCTGAAGGTAGTCAATCATGATAAGGCCGATGCCGCCGTGTTCACGGGCGATACGGCGCGCGCGGGAGCGCACTTCCGTCGGCGTCAGGCCGGAGGAGTCATCGATATAGATATTTCGTTTTTCCAGCAGAATGCCCATGGTGCCGGAGATACGCGCCCAGTCCTCGTCATCGAGTTGGCCGGTACGAATACGGGTCTGGTCAACGCGCGATAGCGATGCCAGAGAACGCATCATAATCTGTTCAGAGGGCATCTCGAGACTGAAGATCAGTACCGGTTTATCCTGCAACATCGCCGCGTTTTCGACGAGGTTCATCGCAAAGGTGGTTTTACCCATCGACGGACGCGCCGCCACGATAATCAGGTCCGACGGTTGCAGGCCCGCAGTTTTCTTGTTGAGGTCGTCATAGCCGGTGTTCACCCCGGTGACGCCGTCATGCGGTTGCTGGAAAAGCTGTTCGATGCGCGCGACGGTAGCGTCGAGCACTTCGGTAATATTTTTTGGGCCTTCGTCTTTGTTGGCGCGGCTTTCGGCGATTTTAAAGACGCGGGACTCGGCGAGATCCAGCAAATCTTCACTGGTGCGCCCCTGCGGGTCAAAGCCGGCTTCGGCAATCTCGTTGGCCACTGCAATCATTTCACGGACAACGGCACGTTCGCGGACGATGTCAGCGTAAGCGCTAATGTTTGCCGCACTTGGCGTATTTTTGGAGAGTTCTGCCAGATAGGCAAACCCGCCAACGCTATCCAGTTGCCCCTGGCGCTCCAGCGATTCCGCGAGCGTAATCAGGTCAATCGGGCTACCGCCTTCCTGCAAACGCCCCATCTCCGTAAAGATGTGACGGTGCGGACGGGTATAAAAATCTTCCGCCACCACGCGCTCGGCAACGTCGTCCCAGCGCTCGTTGTCCAGCATTAGACCGCCCAACACCGATTGTTCCGCTTCAATCGAGTGCGGCGGTACTTTCAGCCCGTCTACCTGAAAATCGCGGACGCGAGGTTCGGTTTGCGGTTTGTTGAAGGGTTTATTTGCTGCCATAGTGAATGGTATTACCGAGATAAAGAGTGGGTCGAAAGATTACCACATAATCGTTCTGGAGGAAGCATGGCAACCCGTATTGAATTTAGCAAACATGGCGGCCCGGAAGTGCTGAACGCCGTTGAATTCACCCCATCCGCCCCTGGTGAAAACGAAGTCCAGGTGGAAAACAAAGCCATCGGTATCAACTATATTGACACCTACATTCGTAGCGGGCTGTACCCACCGCCGTCAATGCCGAGCGGTTTAGGCACCGAAGCGGCGGGCGTGGTCAGCCAGGTCGGCAGCAACGTAACGCATATTAAGGCGGGCGATCGCGTGGTCTATGCGCAGTCCGGGCTTGGCGCTTACAGTTCGGTGCATAACGTCCCGGCGGATAAGGTCGCCCTGCTTCCAGCGGCTATCTCCTATGAGCAGGCCGCCGCCTCGTTCCTCAAGGGCTTAACCGTTTTTTATCTGCTGCGCAAAACCTACGAAATCAAACCCGGCGAAGCGTTCCTGTTCCATGCCGCCGCAGGCGGCGTGGGGCTGATTGCCTGCCAGTGGGCTAAAGCATTAGGGGCGAAGCTTATCGGTACCGTCGGCAGCGCGGAGAAAGCACAGCGTGCGCTCGCGGCCGGTGCCTGGCAGGTGATTAACTATCGCGATGAGAATATCGCCGAGCGCGTCAAAGAGCTAACCGGTGGGAAAAAGCTGTCGGTGGTGTACGACTCGGTGGGGAAAGACACCTGGGAAGCGTCGCTGGACTGCTTAAAGCGCCGCGGGCTGATGGTCAGCTTCGGGAACTCTTCCGGCCCGGTCACCGGGGTTAACCTCGGCATTCTTAATCAAAAAGGCTCACTGTTCGCCACCCGCCCTTCCCTGAACGGCTACATCACCAACTATGACGAGCTGAAAGAGGCCAGCCACGAGCTGTTCTCGCTGATTGCGAGCGGCATTATCAAAGTGGACGTGGCGGAGAGTCAGAAGTACCCGCTGAAGGACGCGCGACGCGCACATGAGATTCTGGAGAGCCGGGCAACGCAGGGTTCAAGCCTGCTGATTCCATAACGGTTGTATCGCACAAAAGACTAGGGCTTCCCGTAGGAAGCCCTTTCTTTTTTTAGTTCGGCTGTATGTAGGGTACAGCTCGATGAATTCGTTAACGACGGCAATAGTGACAGATTTATTACGCAAATCCTATGGGGTTTTATGCAAAATTATTGAGGTTGTGACGAGTACCTCAATACCTCCGATAATTGCCGCGATACGGCCGTTCTTTCGGCGAATTAATCGCCCGGATAATCCACACCACCGCGACCGCAAGGATCAA
The DNA here is from genome assembly GCF_040930405.1 of Kluyvera sichuanensis. Classification (NCBI taxonomy): domain Bacteria; kingdom Pseudomonadati; phylum Pseudomonadota; class Gammaproteobacteria; order Enterobacterales; family Enterobacteriaceae; genus Kluyvera; species Kluyvera sichuanensis. The sequence continues at coordinate 4,083,095 of NZ_CP162271.1, read as the reverse complement.
CCACGGCAGTAACTTAATCATAATCGCAAACAACCCGCCGACGAACATTAATACGGTGGCCACCACCAGCGCGGCAATAATGCCGAGCAGTGAAATCCCGGTGACCAGCAGCATCACAAAAAATCCAATCACAAATAACAGTTCCAGCATGGTGGTTCTCCCAGAATTCAAACATCACTGTCTGAACTATTACAAAAACCGTGCCAAAACTAACTTATTGATTATCAATAAAAACGCCCCGCAACGTTGTGCAGGGCGTGGTGAATTTGACCAGAAATTAGCGAAAAAATTAACGCTTATTGGCCACCAGCTGTAACGCGTGTTCCAGCACGTTGATATCGGCACCGGCTTTATGGGCGTTCTCACTCAGGTAGCGACGCCACTGGCGGGCGCCAGGAATCCCCTGGAACAGGCCCAGCATATGACGAGTGATATGGCCCAGATAGGTGCCGTTACTCAGCTCACGCTCGATGTACGGATACATGGCGCGCACCACCGCGATAGGATCAGCGTCAACGTCGGTGGCACCAAAGATTTCGCGGTCAACCGAAGCCAGAATGCCAGGGTTCTGATAGGCTTCGCGGCCCACCATCACGCCGTCCATATGTTCCAGGTGCGCTTTAGCTTCTTCCAGCGACTTAATGCCGCCGTTGATCGACATCGTCAGGTGCGGGAAATCACGCTTGAGCTGGTAGACGCGCGGGTAGTCCAGCGGCGGAATTTCGCGGTTCTCTTTCGGGCTTAAACCGGAGAGCCAGGCTTTACGGGCGTGAATAATAAACATCTCGCACTCGCCGCGGCCGGAGACCGTGTCGATAAAATCGCAGAGGAATTCGTAGCTGTCCTGGTCGTCGATACCGATGCGGGTTTTAACCGTTACCGGAATGGAGACCACATCGCGCATCGCCTTGACGCAATCCGCCACCAGCTGCGCATTGCCCATCAGGCAGGCGCCAAACATGCCGTTCTGCACGCGGTCGGACGGGCAGCCAACGTTGAGGTTAATTTCATCGTAGCCGCGCTCTTGCGCCAGCTTCGCGCAGTGTGCCAGCGCCGCAGGGTCGCTGCCGCCAAGCTGCAGCGCAATCGGATGCTCTTCTTCGCTATAGGCCAGATAGTCGCCCTTGCCATGAATAATCGCCCCAGTGGTCACCATTTCGGTATACAGCAGCGTGTGCTGCGACAGCAGGCGCAGGAAGTAGCGGCAGTGTCTGTCGGTCCAGTCGAGCATCGGCGCGATGGAGAAACGGTGAGCGGGGAAAGCAGGAGTCGAAGTTTCTGACAGCATGGTGATTATTTAAGCATCCGGAAAAATGGGGCGCTACTATAGCATAAAGCTTGAGCAGAGATGTAATGCTGGAGGAGGGCCCCGGCGGCGCTCCGCTTGGCCGGGCTACAGGATAGTATGGTTCTGTAGCCCGGACGAGGTGCGCAGCATCGACGCCGGTAAGGGAGTTCAGTCAGAACGCGACGCTCAACTGTGCCCCCGCGCCCCAGGTTTGGTTTTCGCCATACAGCCCCATCAGGTCTACGTGCACCCGGTTAAACGGCGCAAAGCCAACGCCGCCGGTAAAGACGTTGCTGTCGTTGTTCTTCACATCGGCGCGATAGCCCGCGCGCACCGCCAGCCAGTCGAGCGGCCGCACTTCTGCGCCCACGCCAACGTACTGTGAGGTCTCCTCGCTTTTAAAGCCTTTGGTTTCGGTGAGATCGCCGTCGGCACTGAGGGTCAGCATATCGGTGTGCCAGGCCACCCCGGCGGTCACCAGCGGGCGAATCTGGTAGGTATCGCGCACGCCATCGACCTCTTTGGTGTCGATGTCACGGGAGAACAGGTTTTGCCCGCTTAGGCCCACCGTCCAGTTATCACCAACATCAGCGGCCAAACCGGCGTCAACGTTGAAGCCGGTATCGTCATTGCGATAGCGGCTGCTATTGATATCGTCGCTGCTGAAATTGTAGATGGAGGTGGTGTAGTTATAGAGCCAGGTTTGCTGCAGCTTTGGTGTAATGCCCAGCGACACCGGCACGCCGCCGACGTCAAACTGGCGCGCGATAGCCACGCCGTAGTCACTGACGATCGCTGCGCGGCCGTAGCCTTTCGACTTGAGATCCTGATCACTCGCACCGGCCGCATTAAGAGGGTTCGACTGAATGCTGCGCAGAAGCGCAATATCCCCTTGATCGATATACGAACTGACCCTCGCCCTTGCATTCGCTTTCGCCACGAAAGCCACGTTCAGCGTATCGTTAGGAATACTGACGGCTAGTCCAGCACCGACTTTCCCGCTGGCGGTTTTTCCGTTCAGCGAGGAGAGTTGATTCGCCAGATCGCCTGCCGTCGCTGAAATCTGGCTAAGATTAAGCGTACTTATCACCCGCCGGTAGTTGTTCACCTCATCGCTGATGTCGTCAATTTTGCTGCGCAGATCGTCCTTATCGGAAATCTGCGCACCAATGGTCGGCGCAATCAGCGTGATACCATCATCCGGCTTCGCCTTAGCCAGCAGCGCCGGGTTGATGAGTACGCCGCTGCCATAATTCGCAGAAGCCACCCCCGTGCCGCCCATCGCGTCGTTACGCGCCTCCGTCCAGCCATTTGCCGCCCCTGCCTGTCCCGCCACGAAAAAGGAGACAGCGACTCCCATTAGCGAAAATTTGTCTTTTTTATTCACAGTTTGCTCGTCTTATTGTCGGTAATGAAACAACCCTCCATCCGTTATCACCAGGATGGAGACGAACTGTTGCTGTGAATAGCGGGAAAAAAAGCGGCGTGCTCCTCTAACTGAAATTTTTTCGGTTATCGTTATTTTTAATAAGCACCCTAATCTTTATAGAAGATGCTGCTAATTTCGCCCAGGTTTTCCATCGTGAGGGCCGAAAAACTGCGGCGGGTGATCGACCCAGCGATCCTCGCGCGTCACGGCGTACGAAGCATTCAGCGGGTAATAGATGCGGTTGTGTTTTTTGTTCGCCTCACCCACCACCAGTAGCCGAACCTCTTCGGAGGTGTTGTTGATAAAGGTATGGCAAACGCCGGTTCCGGCAGGAAAGCCGACGCTATCTCCCGGCTGCAGCTTCCACAGATAGCCGTTGATCCACGCCTGCGGGTAGCCCTCCAGCACGTAGATAAACTCCTCTTCGTCGCTCTCCGCATGCGGGTATGAGGTGCGGCGACCTGGCGGGAGACGCTCGTGGTGTATACCAAGATGCCGCAACCCCAGCGCGCGGGCCAGCGGCGCACCGATGGCAAAAAGCTCATTGCTGTCGGGGTAAGTGGAGTCATCGGGTCCTTCAACGTCATGCCAATGGCGAATGCAATCGGGTCTTTTCATCATTTTTCATCCTGAGTGTGAAGTACGCCTGCTATAACACACCTATAGCACACCTGCGGAAACTCGGCGTTTCCGGCATAACATGATAAAGTAGAGGTTTGTTTCACCCGTAACCCGAGGACGCCAATGGATAAGACCACTACGCAAGAACTGTTAGCGCAGGCTGAAAAGCTGTGTGCGCAACGCGGCGTGCGCCTGACTCCGCAACGTCTGGAAGTGCTGCGTCTGATGAGTCTCCAGGAAGGGGCGATTAGCGCCTACGACCTGCTCGACCTGCTGCGCGTTAAAGAGCCGCAGGCTAAACCGCCGACGGTTTATCGCGCGCTGGAGTTTTTGCTCGAACAAGGCTTCGTGCATAAGGTCGAATCAGCCAACAGCTACGTGCTCTGTCACCTGTTCGATCAGCCAACCCACACCTCCGCCATGTTTATCTGCGATCGCTGCGGCGTGGTGAAGGAAGAGTGTGCGGAAGGGGTGGAAGACATCATGCATGCACTGGCGGCCAAAATGGGCTTTGCCCTGCGTCACAACGTGATTGAAGCACACGGGCTGTGTTCGGCCTGCGTGGAAGTGGAAGCGTGCAGCGCGCACGAACACTGTCATCACGACCATACCATTCAGATTAAGAAGAAATCCCGCTAGCAGGCGCTAAACAGGGGGAGCGTACTTCCTTGTACGCACGGGCAGGAGGACGTTATTACCAGCGGTGGTTGTGGCGTTTGTCCCAGCTATCCACCTCTTTCTCGGCCTGATCTTTCGCGTAGCCGTAGCGTTCCTGAATTTTACCGACCAGCTGATCGCGTTTGCCTTCGATCACCGTCATATCATCATCGGTCAGTTTGCCCCATTGCTCTTTCACTTTACCTTTAACCTGTTTCCAGTTACCGCCGACTTCGTCTTTATTCATCATCGAATCCTCGATCGTCAGTGAGTGAATAGCAAAACCGATGCTTCAGGAAAGGCATCTTTTTCGCTAAGCGTGAGGTTAATTGTAGTCAGTCATTCTGAGGTCATTTCATTATTCGGAATCTTTAACCATTTTGTCAGGCAAACCAGCTGTTGTTTTTCCAGTGGCGACGCCAGATAAAGGCCAGCGATAGCCCGCGCAGTGCAAGGAATACGGCGAGCGCCAGCCACAGTCCGTGGTTGCCAAGCAGCGGCAGCGCCAGCATGGTGAGCGCAAACCCGGCGGCAGCCACCGCCATGCTGTTACGCATCTCCGCGCCGCGAGTGGCGCCGATAAACATTCCGTCCAGCAGATAGCACCACACGCCAATCACCGGCAGCACCGCCTGCCAGAGCACATAACGGTCGGCAAGCTGCTGTAGCTCAGGCAGCGACGTCAGCAGCGCCACAATATGTTCACCCAGAAGGGCGTAAATCAGCGCAAACGCCAGCGCCACGACGCCCGCCTGGCGGCATGCTGCGCGCCAGACCTCCAGCAACTTGCTGCCGTCGCGCGCGCCATAGGCCTGCCCGGAGTGGGCTTCCACCGCGTAGGCAAAACCGTCCAGCGCGTAGGCGGTGAAGGTCAGCATGGTCATCAGCACCGCGTTCACCGCCACCACTTCGCTGCCAAGGCGGGCACCGAAGACGGTCACCGCGCCGAAGCAGAGCTGGAGCAGCAGCGAGCGCAGCATGATGTCGCGATTGAGCGCCAGCAGGCGGCGAAAATCGCCCTGCCAGGCCGTTTTCAGCATCGCCCACGAGATCCCGCGCATCACCAGCACCTTGCGCGCCATCCCCAGCCCCACCAGCAGCGTGGCGTATTCGGCAATCGCCGTTGCCAGCGCCGCGCCCTGCACGTTCATGTGCAGTCCCATCACCAGCCACAGGTCGAGCACGATATTCAGCACGTTCCCCACCACCAGCAGCACGACCGGCGCACGGGCGTACTGCACGCCCAGCAGCCAGCCGAGCAGCACCAGGTTCGCCAGCGATGCGGGGGCACTGAGCCAGCGGATATCGAGGAAGCGCCGCGCCTGCTCCAGCACTTCGCCGCTGCCGCCAACGATGGAGAGCGCCAGGTTAATCAGCGGCGTTTTGAAAAGAATGATCAGCAGCCCGGCGCCCAGCGCCAGCATAAGCGGCTGCACCAGCGCGCGGGCCAGCGCCTGCGGGTTCTTCGCGCCAAACGCCTGCGCCGTGAGCCCGGTGGTACTCATGCGCAAAAACAGCAGCAGCATAAACAGGAAGCTGGTTGCCGTGGCGCCAATGGCTACGCCGCCCAGATAGACGGGGCTATCGAGATGGCCGATAACAGCGGTGTCGACCAGCCCCAGCAACGGCACGGTAATGTTGGAGAAGATCATCGGCAGCGCAAGGCGCCACAGCGCCTTATCGGCGTGAGTAAGTAGCGGCATGAGTTTTGACCAGAACGAAAAAAGGCTGCGATAGCGGAAGTATCGCAGCCATTAGAATGGGGGGAGAGTTACAGCCACTCGCCGTTGCGGATAACGCCAACGGCCAGCCCTTCGATGGAGAAGTTCTGCTGACGCAGATCGACCACGATAGGCTTAAATTCGCTGTTTTCCGGCAGCAGTTCGACGACGTTACCCTGTTTTTTCAGGCGTTTTACCGTCACCTCTTCGTCGATACGTGCGACCACAACCTGGCCGTTACGCACGTCCTGGGTTTTATGCACGGCGAGCAGGTCGCCATCCATAATACCGATGTCTTTCATCGACATACCGCTGACGCGCAGCAGGAAATCCGCGCTCGGCTTAAACAGGGACGGGTCAACCTGGTAGTGACCTTCGATGTGCTGCTGCGCCAGCAGCGGTTCGCCCGCCGCGACGCGGCCTACCAGCGGCAGGCCCTCTTCTTCTTCTACCAGCAGGCGGATACCGCGAGAAGCGCCTGAAACAATCTCAAGGACGCCTTTACGCGCCAGCGCTTTCAGATGCTCTTCAGCTGCGTTTGGGGAACGGAACCCCAAGCGCTGAGCAATTTCCGCACGCGTTGGCGGCATGCCCGTCTGGCTGATGTGATCCCGAATGAGATCAAACACCTCTTGCTGCCTGGTCGTTAACGCTTTCATTCCGCCCCCTGGGTGTATATACAGTTATGCTGTGAGTATATACAGCTACTGCCTATTTTGGAACCATAAAACTCACGAAATCAGGCAGTTTTCACGACTTTAGTGAAAATGAGACCACAGCAGCGTCGCCCAGGTGAACACCGCCACGAAAATAGACAGCAGAACCGCCGCCGACCCCATGTCTTTCGCCCGGCCGGAGAGCTCGTGATAATCTGAGCCGATACGGTCAACGACTGCTTCCAGTGCACTATTGAGAATTTCCACTATCATCACCAAAAGGACGGACCCGATGAGCAGGACACGGGTGATGGCATCGACATCCAGCCAGCAGGCGATAATAATCGCGATAACAGAGGCAACCCCTTCCTGGCGGAACGCCGCTTCATTGATCCACGCCGCGCGGAATCCTTTCCAGGAATAGCCCGCAGCTTTGATGATTCGGGTAATCCCAGTGGTATTATTGGCCATCTCAAGAACCTTTTTCGTTTTTACGTCAATGACAATGCTTGTTATGAGGCGGTAGAACAGAAATTTTACGGACTTTCTGATATTCTTGCCGCGCATTTGCATGATTAACCAGAGGCTTTACATCGTTTATGTCCGGCTGGCCACGAATTTACTACAAATTACTGAATTTACCATTAAGTGTTCTGGTAAAGAGCAAGTCTATTCCGGCACAACCTGCCCAGGAATTGGGGCTTGATACGTCGCGTCCTATTATGTACGTCCTGCCTTATAACTCTAAGGCTGACTTGCTGACGCTGCGCGCTCAGTGCCTGGCGCACGATTTACCCGACCCGCTTGAACCGCTTGAGATCGACGGTACGCTGCTGCCGCGCTACGTCTTTATCCACGGCGGCCCGCGCGTGTTCACCTACTACACGCCGAAAGAAGAGTCGATCAAACTGTTCCACGACTATCTCGACTTGCACCGCAGCAATCCTGACCTGGATGTGCAAATGGTGCCGGTATCGGTGATGTTTGGTCGCTCCCCAGGACGCGAAAAAGGCGAGGTTAACCCGCCGCTGCGTATGCTGAACGGCTTCCAGAAGTTCTTTGCTGTCTCCTGGCTTGGCCGCGACAGCTTTGTCCGCTTCTCGCCTTCCGTCTCTCTGCGCCGCATGGCTGACGAACACGGTACCGATAAAACTATCGCTCAGAAACTGGCTCGCGTCGCGCGTATGCACTTTGCTCGTCAGCGTCTGGCGGCGGTCGGCCCGCGTCTTCCTGCTCGTCATGACCTGTTCAAGAAGCTGCTGGCGTCAAAAGCAATCGCCAAAGCGGTGGAGGACGAAGCGCGCAGCAAGAAAATTTCCCACGAGAAAGCGCAGCAGAACGCCATTGCGCTGATGGAAGAGATCGCGGCGAACTTCTCCTACGAGATGATTCGTCTGACCGACCGTATCCTCAGCTTCACCTGGAACCGTTTGTACCAGGGCATTAACGTTCACAACGCCGAGCGCGTACGCCAGCTGGCGCACGACGGGCATGAAATTGTCTATGTGCCGTGTCACCGCAGCCACATGGACTACCTGCTGCTCTCTTACGTGCTCTATCACCAGGGGCTGGTGCCGCCGCATATCGCCGCCGGTATCAACCTGAACTTCTGGCCAGCAGGCCCGATTTTCCGTCGCCTGGGCGCCTTCTTTATTCGCCGTACCTTTAAGGGTAACAAGCTCTATTCCACCGTGTTCCGCGAATACCTCGGCGAGCTGTTCAGCCGCGGTTACTCCGTGGAGTACTTTGTGGAAGGCGGGCGTTCCCGTACCGGTCGTCTGCTGGATCCGAAAACCGGCACCCTGTCGATGACCATTCAGGCGATGCTGCGCGGCGGTTCCCGCCCTATCACGTTAGTGCCGATTTACATCGGCTACGAACACGTGATGGAAGTGGGCACCTACGCGAAAGAGCTGCGCGGCGCGACCAAAGAGAAAGAGAGCCTGCCGCAGATGCTGCGCGGCTTGAGCAAGCTGCGTAATCTAGGCCAGGGCTACGTCAACTTCGGCGAACCGATGCCGCTGATGACCTACCTGAACCACCATGTGCCGGAGTGGCGCGAGTCTATCGACCCGATCGAAGCCGTGCGTCCTGCCTGGCTGACGCCGACCGTCAACAAGATGGCGGCTGAGCTGATGGTGCGTATCAACAACGCAGGCGCGGCGAACGCCATGAACCTGTGCTGTACCGCGCTGCTGGCTTCTCGTCAGCGTTCACTGACGCGCGAGCAGCTGACTCAGCAGCTCGATTGCTATCTGGCGCTGCTGCGTAACGCACCGTATGCGCCTGATGCAACGGCACCAACCTCTTCTGCCAGCGAGCTTATCGATCACGCGCTGCAGATGAACAAGTTCGAAGTTGAGAAGGACACCATCGGTGACATCATCATTCTGCCGCGCGAGCAGGCGGTGCTGATGACCTACTACCGCAACAACATCGCGCATATGCTGATCATGCCGTCGCTGCTGGCGTCGATTATGACCCAGCATCGCCAGATTTCCCGCGAGCAGGTGCTGAGCATTATCGATACGCTGTATCCGATGCTGAAAGCCGAGCTGTTCCTGCGCTGGGATCGCGCGGAGCTGCCAGCGGTTATCGATACGCTGATTGCGGAGATGGTTCGTCAGGAGATGCTTGCCGAGCACAACGGCGAGCTGCGTATCAACGCTTCCCACTCCCGCACCCTGCAGCTGCTGGCTGCCGGCGCGCGCGAAACGCTGCAGCGTTATGCGATCACCTTCTGGCTGCTGAGCGGCAACCCGTCGATGAACCGCAGTACGCTGGAGAAAGAGAGCCGGACGCTGGCGCAGCGTCTCTCGGTGCTGCACGGTATCAACTCGCCGGAGTTCTTCGATAAAGCGGTGTTCTCTTCTCTGGTGTTAACCCTGCGCGATGAAGGCTATATCAGCGACAGCGGCGACGCCGAGCCGGAAGAGACGATGAAGGTGTACCAGATGATGGCAAACCTGATTACCTCGGACGTGCGCTTGACGATTGAGAGCGTGACGCAGGAAGAGGCGGCGCAGTAAAAACAAAAATCCCTGGCTGAGACCGGGGATTTTTTTATCCGTTGATTTTGTAGGCTCCGAGCCAATCCCGGCTGCGCTTCGCTTGGCCGGGCTACGGGTCGGGCAACGGTTTGTAGGCCGGATAAGGCGTTTCGGCAATACCTGTATCAGATCTGCCAGTAACTCATCGCCAGGCCAATAAACAGCACCAGCCCCACGTAGTTATTATTCAGAAACGCCTGGAAGCATGGCCCACGTTCGCGGTGGCGAATCAGCTTCTGCTGGTAAACAAACAGCGCGCCAGCAATCAGAATTGACCAGTAAAACTCCCAATGCAGACCGTTCAGCCAGCCGATAAGCGCCATCAGCCCCAGCACGCACGCCTGCAGAATACCGATAATCAGGCGGTCGTTATCGCCGAATAGAATCGCCGTCGATTTAATGCCGATTTTCACATCGTCGTCGCGGTCAACCATCGCGTACTGCGTATCGTAGGCTACCGCCCACAGGATGTTAGCCAGCAGCATCAGCCAGCAGCTCAGCGGCAGCGTTTCGCTGACGGCGGAAAAGGCCATCGGGATAGACCAGCCGAACGCCGCGCCTAGCACTACCTGCGGCAAATGGGTATAGCGCTTCATAAACGGGTAAACCCACGCCAATGCCAGCGCGGCAATCGACAGTAGGATTGTCATGGTGTTGAGGGTCAGCACCAGTATGAAGGAGAGCAGCACCAGCACGATAAACAGCGTACGGGCCTCTTTCTCCGTCACCGCCCCGCTCGGCAGCGGCCGATTAGCGGTGCGCTTTACGTGGCCGTCAAATTTGCGATCCGCATAGTCATTCACCACGCAGCCCGCGGCGCGCATCAGCCAGACGCCGGCAACAAACACCGCCAGGATCCACAGCGGTGGCACGCCTGGGGAAGCCACCCACAGCGCCCACAGCGTCGGCCACAGCAGCAATAGCGCGCCAATCGGTTTGTCCGTACGCATGAGTCGATGGTAAGCGAGCAGCTTATTCGACCTAAGACTCCACTCCATTTTTCTTCTTCCTCTTAGTACAGCGGCGATGCGGGTAAAAAAAGCTCCGTCAGCAGCAGCGGTTTGCCGCTCAGACGCAGGCGGGAACGTCGCCCCCACAGCGCATCATGACACCCTATTTCGATAAAATCCCGGGTCAACGTCGATGACGTAAACAGATAGCGCCCGAGCGGCGTTTGCCCCAGTTGCTGTAGCGCCAGTTCCGGGCCGCACAGCGTCGACTCCGGCACCACGGTACGCCCGGCAAGCCAGGGTTCGTCGCCCACGCACAATAATATTTCTCGCAGCCAATAGCGAGGTTCATCCGGCAGCAAGTGCTGCTCACCGTCCAGCGCGTCCCGGCCCACGAAGGCTTCATTCAGCAGCGTGACGCTAACGGGTTTCCCGAACTGCTCAAACCGTTTGGTCATGGAATCTTCCAGCATCAGCCAGTCACGCTGTGCCGATTCGAGCGGGGGAATGACGTCAAAATAGCGCAGTGCGCGGAGTTGCGTCAGTGCGGGGTGCGACATGCCTGTCTCTCCAATACATAGCTTCTGGCCATTGTATCGCAGAACACAGCGGGAGGGGGTGCAGGAATGGTCAAATACGATCATTAGCGCAACAGCAGTGCAACAGTTTGTTGTCACGCTATGGAGTGTAGAAAAATGGCGTGCCCGGATGGGCACACCAAAAGGCTTCGCCTAAACATCGGCGCTGCGGGGTAAAGCTTACCCCTTGCCTTTTACAGCGCCGATAAAGGTGGAACGAGCAGATTTCGAGCCCAGGCGTTCGGCTTCATTCATCAGCTTCAGGGCTTTGTCGATATCCCCTTTCGCTACCGCCTGTTTAATACCGTTGTTGAAGTAGGTTTCCGTGTCATCCAGCATCGGCTCAGCTTTCGCCGCTGGAGCCGCGACTGGCGCAACCACCGGGGCGGCAGCAGGCGCACTATAGGCCGGTGCGGCGGTGTTACCCACGGTGACCGGTGCCGGGCCGGAGGAACCAAACAGTGGGCCTACCAGCACGCTGGAGCTGCTGTTGGTTTTTACCTTCAGCTTCACGAGGCCGTCAGTGGTGTGTTTTGCCACCGGGTCTGGGATATCCGGTACCGCGTTGCCAGTGCCTTTGGCGTAGGCTTTAGCCGGGTCCAGCAGCGTAGTGGTCTGCTGGAGATCTTTATCCGTGGTAAAGACCAGGACATACAGCTTCTGCTGGCCTAAGGCTGGGGTCAGGCGCATAACGCCTTCCAGACGGTCGGCGCTCATTACGCCCGGTGCCTGATAGGTAAAGTAGCTGCTTGGGAAGAAAGCAGAAGGCGTCATGTTCTGATCGAGAATCAGCACGTTCGGCGCAAAGACGTTGGTTTGTTTGTTCACTTCGCTGGTCAGCGTCAGCGTGAGTTCGCCAATATTGGCCGGCACGCTGTAGGCCACGACGTTACCGGTGATGCCCGGTACGTTCAGGCTCTGACCACCGGTAGAAATTTGGGTGGACTGCACTTTAGATTGATCGACCGGCGTCCAGGTCAGCTGCTGGAGGGCCGAGGTGGGGATAGTGGGCGCGGCGCTGGTGTTTTGCGGCACATAGTTGACGTCCGCAAGGCTGATACCCGGAACGCTCGCCAGCAATCCAGCGGATAAGCACAGAGCAACGAGACTTTTTTTCATTTTCATTATGATGACCTCAGAAATCGTCAGTCTAGCGGTAGCCAGGCAATAGCGCGCTAAACCCTACGGAACAGAGGGGCTTTCGCCCCTCGTCAGTTTATTGCTTCAGGTTAGTGCTGAATTACCACCAGATTTCCATCTGAGCACCGAAGGAGAACTCGTCGCTGTCGCCACGGCTAAAGCTCTTCGCAGCAGTATCGCTGTATGCTACGCCAGGTGTGTAGCCAGAAATGGTGCCATTACCCGTTGGCGCATAGCCCCATTTTTCATCCCACTTGGCGTAAGTTGCGAACACGCGGATTGCCGGACGGGACCAGATGCTGTCGCCAGCCTGCCACTGTTGTGCCAGGGTGATTTTGTACTGGTTGTTGGTATCGCCAGTTTGCTGAGATTTGACGTTGTCGTAGCCGACTTCCAGCAGGGTACTCATGATTGGCGTCCACTTGTACATTGGACGAACGCCCACGGTATACCACTTGGTTCCGTTCTTGTTATCCCAGCTGATGTCCTGGTACATACCGACATACATCAGATCCCAGTTTTCACCCAGCGAGATCGCACCATGATCCAGAACACGCACCAGGTGGCCGTTGTTGTTCATCGCATAGTTGATATCGTCAGTAGTGCCAATGCTGGAACCCTGTGACAGGCCTTTGCCCTGAGAGGTCATGGAGTCAGTAGCGTACTGCACAACAAACTTGTTGTAGCCTTTCAGCATGCTCTGGGTATGTTCAGCAGTGAACATCCAGCCATCTTTTGATGCGCCATCAACCAGATAGTAGCCATCACGCTCGTTAGCGCGGCCATAGTCCACACCCAACTCCAGGGTGCCGCCTGGGTTAACTTCCATCTGCGCTAAACGAACGTCGAAGACGTCGTTCGCAGTACGGGTGGTGTAATCATAGATGTCGTTGCTGGCGAAGGAAGAAGAACCGCCTGCTTCAGAGGAACGAGTCGCTGCCAGAGAGAGTTTACCGAAGCCCAGATCAACGTTTTCGATACCAGCACCAGGACCAGAAATATCCCAGTAGTAGAAGTCGATCATGTGAACGTCATGACGCTGGTAGAAGCGCTTACCGGCCCAGATGGTGGAGCCTGGCAGCCATTCGATCAGGTTTTTACCCTGGACGTTCGCTTCACGGAACGCTGGGTCAGTGGCTTCCCAGTCGTTCTGCTGTGCTACGGAGTAAGCCACGTTGGTGTCGAAGTAGAAGCTCTTATCGCCCTCTTTCCACACTTCCTGACCTAATTTAATTTCAGCATAGGTTTCACATTCGTTACCGAGACGGTATTTACTGCCGGCACCGGTTGCCTGGAAGCACTGTTGTTCACCGCCGCTGCCCGTCCAGCCAATGCCGGAACGCGCGTAACCATGGAAATCTACGGCCATTGCCTGAGCAGACATAATGCCTGCTGCGACGGCAACCGCCACGGGGAGTTTGCGCAGAGTAATCATCATTCTATCTCCTGAGATCATTGCTTTTCTTGAACATTCCACCCTTCTTGCCTTATCGCTGGCGATGTAAGAGCTTCATGCTTGTTTTGTTTTATGGGACTTCTTTAAACGCCTGGCTCTTTGTGCAGCCGACGACATGCGGTGCCATCCTCACGGAACAGATGGCAGCGCTCTGGCGGCAAACCGATAGCGAATGTGGCTCCCTCTTCAACCAACACCACGTCGTTCTGGCGATAGACCAGGTTTTGACGGATGGCAGGGATCTGGATATGAATTTGCGTTTCGTGACCAAGCTGCTCGACAACGTTGACCACCCCTTCCAGCGTCACATCAGCGATGTGGCTCGGCAGCAGGTGTTCCGGGCGAATGCCCAGTGACATGTTGGCGCCAACCTGAACGTTGTTACTCTCCACCGGGAGCCAGATCTGCTGACGGTTCGGCAGCTCGACCTGCACCTGGTCGATGGCGGTCGCGGTGACTTTGACCGGCAGGAAGTTCATCTTCGGCGAGCCAATGAAGCCTGCAACGAAGCGGTCTGCCGGGTAGTGATACAGTTCCAGCGGTTTCCCGACCTGCGCGACGCGACCGGCGTCCAGCACCACGATTTTGTCGGCCAGCGTCATCGCTTCAACCTGATCGTGGGTGACGTAAATCATCGTGCGGCCTAACCGTTTGTGCAGACGGGAGATTTCAATACGCATCTGAACGCGCAGCGCGGCGTCCAGGTTAGAAAGTGGTTCATCCAGCAGGAAGACGCGCGGCTCGGCCACCAGCGTACGACCAATCGCCACGCGCTGGCGCTGGCCGCCGGACAGGGCTTTCGGTTTACGTTCCAGAAGATGGGCTAGCTGCAGCACTTCAGCGACCTGGGTCACGCGCTGGTTGATAATCTCTTTTTTGGCTCCGGCCAGCTTCAGGCCAAAGGACATGTTTTCGGCGACGGACAGATGGGGATACAGCGCGTAGGACTGGAACACCATGCCCACGCCGCGTTCGGCTGGCGGGATATCGTTCATGCGGGTTTCACCGATGAACAAATCACCGCTGGTGATGGTTTCGAGGCCCGCGATCATACGCAGCAACGTCGATTTACCGCAGCCGGATGGCCCGACAAACACCACGAACTCCCCTTCCTGGATGTCGAGGTTGATATCTTTTGATACCACCACGTCGCCCCAGGCTTTCGTTACATTGCGTAGCTGTACGTTCGCCATGCCCTTCTCCCTCGTTACAACTTGTCACCAACAGAAACATTCAAGATGGGCTGACTATGCCGTACACATCCATTCGGTGAATCCTCCACCCCCCCGGTTTTTTATGGGGGAGGAGACGGGAGGATGAGAAGGGGCGCTCTGCCCCCGATGACATCTCATCAAAACGAAAATCGTGATGGGGCCTGCAAAAAACGGCGCTTTTTTTTGTGCGCCAAGACGCATAACCGGGATTTATGTTACGGAGATCACACTACAGACCCCTAGGGCGTAGACTCCAGGAGGATGGAAAGGGGTTGCTAAAAAAGGAAACTCATCGACGTTAAACCACCTCTGTGTATCCACGAGTACATCACCTAGAAAGGACGGGATATATGAAAATTAAAACTGGCGCTCGCATCCTCGCGCTGTCCGCATTGACCACGATGATGTTTTCCGCCTCTGCCCTGGCAAAAATTGAAGAGGGAAAGCTGGTTATCTGGATCAACGGCGACAAAGGCTATAACGGCCTGGCCGAGGTAGGTAAGAAATTTGAGAAAGACACGGGGATTAAAGTCACCGTAGAACACCCGGACAAGCTGGAAGAAAAATTCCCGCAGGTTGCAGCTACCGGCGACGGCCCGGACATCATCTTCTGGGCGCATGACCGCTTTGGCGGTTATGCACAGTCTGGCCTGCTGGCAGAAGTCACCCCGGACAAAGCGTTCCAGGACAAGCTCTATCCATTCACCTGGGATGCCGTTCGCTACAACGGCAAGCTGATCGCTTACCCAATCGCGGTTGAAGCGCTGTCGCTGATTTACAACAAAGACCTCGTGCCAAATCCACCAAAAACCTGGGAAGAGATCCCGGCGCTGGATAAGACGCTGAAGGCGAAAGGCAAATCTGCGCTGATGTTCAACCTGCAAGAACCGTACTTCACCTGGCCGCTGATTGCTGCCGACGGTGGTTATGCGTTCAAGTTTGAAAACGGCAAGTATGACGTGAAAGACGTGGGCGTGGACAACGCTGGCGCGAAAGCGGGCCTGACCTTCCTGGTTGACCTTATCAAGAACAAACACATGAACGCGGATACCGACTACTCCATCGCGGAAGCGGCCTTCAACAAGGGCGAAACGGCGATGACCATCAACGGTCCGTGGGCGTGGTCAAACATCGACAAGAGCAAAGTTAACTACGGCGTTACGCTGCTGCCAACCTTCAAAGGCAAGCCGTCTAAACCGTTCGTTGGCGTGCTGAGCGCTGGTATCAACGCGGCGAGCCCGAACAAAGAGCTGGCGAAAGAGTTCCTCGAAAACTACCTGCTGACCGATCAGGGTCTGGAAGAAGTGAACAAGGACAAACCGCTGGGCGCCGTTGCGCTGAAATCCTTCCAGGATACCTTAGCGAAAGATCCGCGTATCGCGGCCACCATGGATAACGCCCAGAAAGGCGAAATCATGCCGAACATCCCACAGATGTCTGCATTCTGGTATGCCGTTCGTACCGCGGTCATCAACGCCGCAAGCGGTCGTCAGACCGTCGATGCAGCGCTGAAGGACGCGCAGGGTCGTATCACCAAGTAATGTTTTTATCCCCTCTCCCTCAGGGAGAGGGGAAAAGCTCAAACGCTGTAGAGGAAGATCCCCATGGATGTCATTAAAAAGAAACATTGGTGGCAAAGCGACACGCTGAAATGGTCAGTGATTGGTCTGCTGGGCTTGCTGGTGGGTTACCTTGTAGTTTTAATGTACGCACAAGGGGAGTACCTGTTCGCCATCATGACGCTGATCTTAAGCTCAGCGGGCCTGTATATTTTCGCCAACCGTAAAACCTACGCCTGGCGCTACGTTTACCCTGGTATGGCTGGGATGGGGCTGTTCGTCCTGTTCCCGCTGATTTGCACCATCGCCATCGCCTTTACCAACTACAGCAGCACCAACCAGCTCACCTTTGAACGCGCCCAGCAGGTGCTGATGGACCGTTCTTATCAGGCGGGCAAAACCTACAACTTCAGCCTGTTCCCGGCGGGTGATGAGTGGCAACTGGCCCTCACCGACGGCGAGAGCGGCAAAAATTACCTCTCCGACAACTTTAAGATTGGCGGCGAGCAGAAGCTGCAGTTGAAAGAGACAGAAGCGCTGCCGACCGGCGAGCGTGCGCAGCTTCGCGTGATCACCCAAAACCGTCAGGCGCTGAACCAACTGACCGCCGTGCTGCCGGATGAAAGCAAAGTCACCATGAGCTCGCTGCGCCAGTTCTCCGGCACCCAGCCGCTCTACACCCTGGCCGATGACGGCCTGCTGACCAACAACCAGAGCGGCGTAAAATACCGTCCTAACAATGACGTCGGTTTCTACCAGACGGTGAACGCCGACGGTTCCTGGGGCGATGAGAAGCTGAGCCCTGGCTACACCGTCGGTATCGGCTGGGACAACTTCACCCGCGTCTTCACCGACGAGGGCATCCAGAAGCCGTTCTTCGCTATCTTCGTCTGGACGGTGGTCTTCTCGGTGCTGACCGTCATTCTGACCGTCGCCGTCGGCATGGTACTGGCCTGCCTCGTACAGTGGGAATCACTGAAGGGCAAAGCTATCTACCGCGTGCTGTTGATTCTGCCGTACGCCGTACCGTCGTTTATCTCGATTCTGATTTTCAAAGGGCTGTTCAACCAGAGCTTTGGTGAAATCAACATGATGCTGAGCGCGCTGTTCGGTATCAAACCGGCCTGGTTCAGCGACCCGACCACCGCGCGTTCGATGATTGTGATCGTCAACACCTGGCTCGGCTACCCGTACATGATGATCCTGTGCATGGGCCTGCTGAAGGCGATTCCGGACGACCTGTATGAAGCCTCGGCAATGGATGGCGCAGGCCCGTTCCAGAACTTCTTCAAGATTACGTTACCGCTGCTGATTAAGCCGCTGACGCCGCTGATGATCGCCAGCTTCGCCTTTAACTTTAACAACTTCGTGCTGATTCAGCTGTTGACCAACGGCGGCCCGGACCGTCTCGGCACCACCACGCCGGCTGGCTATACCGATCTGCTGGTGAGCTATACCTACCGTATCGCCTTTGAAGGCGGCGGCGGCCAGGACTTCGGTCTGGCGGCAGCGATTGCGACGCTTATCTTCCTGCTGGTCGGTGCGCTTGCGATAGTGAACCTGAAAGCCACGCGCATGAAGTTTGATTAAGGGAGACTCGAACATGGCTATGGTACAACCCAAATCTCAGAAACTGCGTCTCTTTACCACGCACCTTCTGCTGCTGATTTTCATTGCGGCGATTATGTTCCCGCTGCTGATGGTTATCGCTATTTCACTGCGCGAAGGTAACTTCGCCACCGGCAGCCTGATCCCGGAGAACATCTCCTGGGAGCACTGGAAGCTGGCGCTGGGCTTCAGCGTTGAGCACGCCGATGGGCGCGTAACGCCGCCGCCGTTCCCGGTCCTGTTGTGGCTGTGGAACTCGGTAAAAATCGCCGGTATCACCGCGATTGGCATCGTGACGCTCTCCACCACCTGCGCCTACGCTTTTGCCCGCATGCGCTTCCCGGGCAAAGCCACGCTGCTGAAAGGGATGCTGATTTTCCAGATGTTCCCGGCGGTGCTGTCGCTGGTTGCCCTGTACGCGTTGTTTGACCGTCTGGGCCAGTACATTCCGTTTATCGGCCTGAACACTCACGGCGGCGTGATCTTCGCCTACCTCGGCGGTATCGCGCTGCACGTCTGGACGATTAAAGGCTACTTCGAAACGATTGATGGTTCTCTGGAAGAAGCGGCGGCGCTGGATGGCGCTACCCCATGGCAGGCGTTCCGTCTGGTTCTGCTACCGCTGTCGGTACCGATTCTGGCGGTGGTGTTTATCCTGTCGTTTATCGCCGCGATCACCGAAGTTCCGGTTGCATCACTGCTGCTGCGTGATGTGAACAGCTACACCCTGGCCGTTGGTATGCAGCAATACCTCAACCCGCAAAACTACCTGTGGGGTGACTTTGCCGCGGCGGCCGTACTTTCCGCTATCCCGATTACCGTGGTCTTCCTGCTGGCGCAGCGCTGGCTGGTGAATGGCCTGACGGCCGGGGGCGTGAAGGGCTAATTTTCATCAGCAATGCCACTGCTATTATCCTCAACTTGAACGTACCCTAACTTGTGACTGTTTGGCGCTCCTATGGAGCGCCTTTTTTTGTCGCAGGTATCGGTAGGCTCCGAGTCGTTCCCGGCGGCGCTTCGCTTGGCCGGGCTACAAACGTGCGGGCTTTATTCTCGTTTCAGCCGCTTCGAATTGCACAGCCACAGCGTAATCACCAGCAGCAGAATGGCGGCGGAGTAAATCAGCACGTCCAGCGGTGATTTATGGTCGACGATAATCAGCCGCACAATCGCGGTAATACCGATATAGACAAAGTAGCGTAGCGGGAAGTGAAAGCCAGACTGGAAGTACTTCACAATCAAGGCGATAAATTCAAAATAGAGGAAATAGACCACCAGCCCTTCCACCAGCTCGTACTTGCTGGTGCTCTCAGGAGCGAACAGCACGTCCGCCAGGTGTAATGTCTCTTTGCCGAGGAACACGACCAGGATCAAGCCAAGGCTGAGCAGGCCCAGGTTCAGCACGGTCTGCAGAATGGTGGAGATAAACTCAACGCGGGGACGAGAGAGTGACGTCATGGCTAGCTCCTCTTTTTCTAGGCCGAGATCTTTGTATAGCGCAGAAATGTGATCTGGATCTACTTTTTTATCCATCCTGAAGCTCCATAAACCGTCTGCGTATTCATGGCCAGCCCTCACGGGAGAACCTTAAACTCTGCCTCACCGCACACTTTATCCCCTTATCCCTTACCTCTGCGCGTGGCCTGCTGGCACAATCAACATCTGTTTATCATCAGGAGTAGACGGTACATGCAAAGCATTCGCCAGGTCGATACACGCAACGTTACCTGTGGGGAAAACGTGGTTATCTACGAACCCGCCAACCTCTATGATTGCACGCTTGGCGATAACGTTTTTATCGGCCCGTTTGTCGAGATTCAGGGTAATACGCGGATTGGCGACAACAGCAAAATCCAGTCGCACACCTTTATCTGCGAGTACGTCACCGTCGGACGCGACTGCTTTATCGGCCACGGGGTGATGTTTGCCAACGATATGTTCCGCGAGGGCAAGCCCAACGCCGACCGCGAAAGCTGGGGGCGGATTACGATTGGCAACAACGTTTCTATCGGCAGCGGTGCGACCATCCTTGCGGTGTCGATTTGCGATGGCGTGGTGATTGGCGCGGGCAGTGTGGTGACCCGCTCCATTGAAGAGAAAGGGGTGTACGCCGGGAATCCAGCGCGGTTGTTGCGGCTGCTGTAACGACGGTGGCACCTACGGCTCCCTCTCCCCTTTGGGGAGAGGGTTGGGGTGAGGGGCTATGGGCACAGAGCCGAAAAATCCCCGGCGGCGCTTCGCTTGGCCGGGCTACGGGATAAGCATTATCTGAAGTTCTGGCTCTTATCGCCGGTCATGTTATACAGCTCGAACTTGCGACCCAGCATCTGACCGCCGTCGCGCGTCAGCGGCGTCCAGCCAACCACCGCACGGCTGCGGGTTGGGCCGGAGGTGAAGAGATCCATCGGGATATTCACGTAAACCCCTTTGGTGAACTCCCCTTCACCATACTCGTCCGCCGAAACGTTGGTAATGGTGGCGTATGCGCCCACCACAATGCCGCTGTCGAAGTGTTTCGAGATATCCAGCGTACCGCCTTTATCTCCCGCCAGATACTGCCCGACGCTGGCTTTCACCAGCACATCCTGCGCGAACGATGGCGTCCAATAGGCGGTGAGATGACCGGTTTTTACGCTGTAGTCGGTAAACTTCATCATGTCCTGCGCGCTGCGCCAGTCACGCTGCTTCACGTAGTTGGCGTTCAGGCCGAAAGCCCAATTGCTATCCACCGGGCGATAGAGCACTTCCGCCCCCGCGCCGCCGTACATGGTTTCCAGATAGCCACCGTAGACCTGGCCGTAGATATCATTGCCCAGGTACTGGAAGTAGTTCGCCTGCAGGTTATTCACGTACACATCGTTCTGCACGTATTCACGGATATGCGTACGCACGCGCGGCAGGGTTGAGTCCTTCGGTGGGTTGGTGTAGTTAAATTTATCGTAGTTGTTCGCCACGTTGGCAAACAGGCTGCCGCTGGTCAGCAGGTGGTCGGTCACCCACCAGTCCGCCGAGCCCATTACGCCCACCTGGTACATATAGAAGCTTTCCGCCCCGCCGATAGACTGGCTAAGCACCGGGTCGATATGGAAATCAAAGCGCGATTTGTCGATATACCAGCCCTGCTCGGTTTTATCCGGCACGATTGGTGCAACGCGTTTTTGCTCCAGCGGCGTCTCCTGCCCCAGCGGTTCCCCGGCAAGATGTCGTTGCAGGCTCGCCACATCGGTTTCCGTGGTCACTTCCGGCAGATTCAGCCGCGTTTCGGTAATGCGGATCGTGCGGATCCCTTCCGGAAGATCGTTGGCAATGATCCGATTGGCACGCTCGATCCCTTCACGCGAATCACGATACTTCACCTGCTCGCCGGTAACGTACAGCGTGTCGCCCTGCACCTGAATATTCGGTGCCGCAAATCCGGCGTTGTACTTAAGCTGGGTGAGTTGGTTCGCCACCACCGAATGCTGGAGGATCGGATCCTGCGGCTGAGGTCGATAGGTCGGGCGCGCGTTGTCGTTATAGGACGGACGCAGGTCGTTAAAGTTGGTGCGCAGGGTAAAGCCGAACATCACCGTATTGCCACGCTCGTAGCTCAGGTTCACGTCGGCCCAGTCGGTAACGCGATAGATGGCGCCGACGTTAATTTTACTCTTCTGATCGAGCTTGCCGGCAAAGTCTTGCTGGTAGTTGTTACCTTCATACTCCAGCTTCAGGCGCAGCGGCTGCCACGGCGTCTGGTACTCAATACCGCCAAAATAGGCCGCCGGGCCATGGAACATCTGGCTGCCGTCGACCGAGCCCGCTTTACGATAGCTATTATCGCGGTAGCAGTATTTGTCACTGTAGGAGCAAAACGGGTTGGTCGCGTTGCCGCTGGTACCGAGGTAGCCCCAGCCTAAGCCGAGGGTAAAGTCGAACGGCCCCCAGGCTTTGCTGGCAACGATATACTCTGAGTCAAACAGGCCGGTACCGCCGATATCACGCGCCCCGACCGCCACCTGCGGCATCCAGTAGCTCTCTTCCCACAGGCGCAGCTTCACGTCGAAGGCTTTATCTTTATAGGTTTGCGAGCCGGAGAAGGCCTCTACGCTGCTGTAGTCTTTGGTGCGCACATCGGTGTAGCGCAGCGTGGTTTCCAGCCACGGGAAAAACTGGGCGGAGGCGGAGTAATAGCGGTACTGATCGTTATCGCGATAGTTCAGGCTGAATTCGCCGTCGCGCGCCATGCGCGCCGTCGGGGTTTGCAGCAGGCCAACGCCGCCAAAATCTGACTGCGAGGGGCCAATCGGTGCGGGGTAAGTCTCCGCATGACACGCCGCGCTGACCGATAGAGCCAGTAGACTGTAAAGACAGGCTTTTTTCATTATTCAGGTCTCCGCTGCGACAGGGAGCGAAGGATTTCAGCGTTCAGCGCTTCATATTTATTCGTCCACAGTGAGTCGGCAAAGCCGACAAACAGAATGCTGCCGGGCATCGGTTCAACGTGCCGCTTATTCCAGTACGCCACCGGCGCTTTTTGCGTGCGCCCGTCCGGGTAAATCACCCAGGCGTAGCTGCGATCCGCGCCGCTGAGCAGGCTGACATCATCGAGGTAGCTGGCGGCGTCGCGCCCCGGCGTGAAGGGCATTTTTCCCGGTTTATCCACCAGCCCCACCAGCGTAACGGTGGAAGGCTCGCGCCCCAGCCACAGGGTGTAATTGCCTTCGAGCGGCGGGTTATTTTTGTTGTGAACCCGCACGGTGTCAGGGTCCAACGGCACCAGTAAGCGTCCGGTCACCGGGATAGCCTGCAACTGGTTGCGCAGAGCATTAATCGCCCCCGACTCGCTGCCGCCCTCATCCACCGCCAGCGCGGCAAGTTCTGCCAACAGCGCCTGATGTTCACGCCCGGCTTTAGCGGCTGCCAGCGGAGAGGTGATCGCCGCGCCGGGCCACCAACTTCCCGCCAGCCTCGGTTGCCCTACCAGGTCGGCTAGTCGTTCGGCGTGGGTTAAGGTCAGCGGCTTTTCGACGCCCGCCATATGAACCTCAACGGTGCCTGCCGCCAGGGCGGCAAAGGAGATAGCGCTGAGCATCGCGGCGATAATTAACGGTTTTTTCATGATTTCGCCGCCTTGATAAGCGTGGTTTTCACCGGGAACGTCCCCGCGCCGAGGTACTGTTCCGACTGGCGAATTTGACCTTCGCTATCGACCCAGTAACGGTTGTGCCAGCTCGCTTCAGAGGTGGTGACCTCCTCTTCCAGCACGCGCACAGCGGTGTTCTGGCCTGCCATCGTCAGCGTGTCGTTATCGTCCCAGTGGAAGGTGGACGTGGCGGTGGCATAGCGCACCTGCTGGTGCTCGGTCCAGCCCATCGTCCGCGTCCAGCGCGCGCCGTCGGTAATCTGGTTCGGGCGGGCTAGGGGATCGTTGTCGAGGTTATTCACCGTGAGCAGGTTGTCGCCCCCGAGCTGCGTTTTCACCAGCCGTCCATGCTGAGTGACCAGCATCGCCCGGTCCTGCGTCAGCCATTTCTGCTGACCTTCTTCGGAATACGCCAGCACCACGAAGATCTGCGGGCCGCCGTTAAGCTGCATATATTGGCTGGCGTACGGCATGGTCTGGATTTCGTCATCGGTGAGCTGCACGCCCGACTCACCAGATACGCTTTGCCAAAGCGATTTCCCCAGTCCCTTGGTGCTGGGTGAACACGCCTGAAGCAACAGGCAAATTAGGGGAATAACAAGTCGCTTCACGACGCTTCTCCAGGGGCGAAATAACCACACCGAAGTGTGGTTAGGATTAACGTACCGATTACTACTGGGTACGGGTGGTCGTTGTCGTGCTGGTCGTGGTGGTGGTCCCGGTGTTGGAACCATCGCCGCCAGCCGCTGCCAGCGCCATACCGACCGCAGAACCTACGGTGCTGGCGCTGGTGGCGGTTGAACTCCCGGCCGACACGGACGTTGCTGCTGCACCAGCCGCTTCACCTGTTTCAATAGGTGCCGCGCTGGCGCTTGCCGCAGCAAACGCCGATATGGCAAAAATGCCATAGAGGATTTTCTTCATGCATATTCCCTTCATTAGATGAATGGAGATGTACCCGAAAATATTCAGGCGTCATCGAGTATACACAACCAAATGAACGGAATTCGGTGATGGGAAATAGGGGAAGGTTTTTTAGGAAAATATGAAAATGGGATATAAGAAAATAAAATATCAATAAATAACAAGCAGTTAATTAAAGATACAAAAATGGCAATATACGGTTAATCCGAAACACACACCTGGGATAGGTGATATTTAGGATTATACTCAATATCAATATAATTCAGAAAACAGAGATATACGGAATTATCTGACAAAAAAATGCCGGCATTACGCCGGCATTGAGAATATATAACCTTACGCGCGCCAGGATTTATAACGGTTGATCAGGCCGTTGGTGGAGCTATCGTGGCTGTCGATGGCTTTATCATCATTCAGCTCCGGCAGAATGCGGTTAGCCAGCTGTTTACCCAGCTCAACGCCCCATTGGTCGAAGGTGAAGATGTTCAGGATTGCACCCTGAGTGAAGATTTTGTGCTCGTACAGGGCAATCAGCGCACCCAGGCTGTACGGGGTAATTTCGCGCAGCAGGATGGAGTTGGTTGGACGGTTGCCTTCGAACACTTTGAACGGTACCACGTAATCCAGGGTTGCTGGGTCTTTACCCTGGTCACGGTATTCCTGCTCAACCACTTCTCGGGATTTACCAAACGCCAGCGCTTCGGTCTGAGCGAAGAAGTTAGACAGCAGCTTCGGATGGTGGTCGGTCAGCGGGTTGTGGGTGATGGCCGGGGCGATGAAATCGCACGGTACGATTTTGGTGCCCTGGTGGATCAGCTGATAGAACGCGTGCTGGCCGTTGGTGCCCGGCTCGCCCCAGATGATTGGGCCAGTCTGGTGCTCAACTTTGTTGCCGTTACGGTCAACGTATTTACCGTTGGACTCCATGTTGCCCTGCTGGAAGTACGCGGCAAAGCGGTGCATGTACTGGTCGTACGGCAGAATCGCTTCAGTTTCGGTACCGTAAAAATTGTTGTACCAGATGCCGATCAGCGCCAGCAGTACCGGCAGATTTTTCTCGGCCGGGGTGGTGGAGAAGTGCTTATCCATCGCGTGTGCGCCGGAAAGCAGTTCAACGAAGTTGTCGTAGCCTACAGACAGGATGATAGACAGACCAATCGCGGACCACAGAGAGTAACGGCCGCCAACCCAGTCCCAGAACTCAAACATGTTAGCCGTATCGATACCGAACTCGGACACCGCTTTACCGTTGGTAGACAGCGCGGCGAAGTGTTTTGCCACGTGCTTCTGATCGCCCGCGCTTGCCAGGAACCAGTCACGCGCGCTGTGGGCGTTGGTCATGGTTTCCTGAGTGGTGAAGGTTTTAGACGCCACCAGGAACAGCGTGGTTTCCGGGTTCAGGTTCTTCAGCGCTTCGGCGATGTGGGTACCATCGACGTTAGAGACGAAGTGCATATTCAGATGATTTTTGTACGGACGCAGCGCTTCAGTCACCATGAATGGGCCGAGGTCGGAGCCGCCGATACCGATGTTCACCACGTCAGTGATGGATTTGCCGGTATAGCCTTTCCACTGACCGGAGATGATCGCCTCAGAGAAGGCTTTCATCTTCTCCAGCACCGCGTTCACTTCCGGCATCACGTCTTTGCCATCAACGATAATCGGGGTATTGCTACGGTTACGCAGCGCCACGTGCAGCACGGCACGGTCTTCGGTGCGGTTGATTTTCTCGCCGGAGAACATGGACTTAATCGCGCCGCTCAGATCGGTCTCTTTGGCCAGATCCAGCAGTTTTGCCAGGGTCTCTTCGGTAATACGGTTTTTGGAGAAATCGACCAGCATCTGATCGTCGAAGGTGGCGGAAAGCTTGCTGAAACGGTCGCCATCTTTGGCGAACAGTTCCGCAATGGTCACGTCCTTCATGGCATCGAAGTGTTTCTGTAGTGCCTGCCACGCAGCGGTCTGCGTTGGGTTGATGTTTTTCATTAGCAATACCCTTCTGATTTAAGAATCAAACTGCCTCGATTGTAGCGCCTGTCACAAAAAATTGTGATGGTTTTAATGTTATCCCCCCTAAGGCTGGCAAAATCGCGCAGAAAACAGACAAAAGTATAGCCTTTATAAGCCCCGTTTCTGTGGGGCTCGCCTGCATGAAAAATCCGCATAACCCCAACGTTGACAAGCTACCCGCTAACCCTTTATTTATAAACGTACTACCTGCGCGTGCGCAGGCCAGAAGAGGCGCGTTGCCCAGGTAAAGGGTGTGGGAGGAACCAATCCTGTGAAAACACCTGAGGGGGAGCAACGCCGAGATGCGTGAACAACAGGTTGCGTTCACCATCGGCTGCAGGGGCTGAATCCCCTGGGTTGTCACCAGAAACGTTCGCAGTCGGGCGTTTCGCAAGTGGTGGAGCACTTCTGGGTGAAATCGTAGTTGTTTATCGCTCTGCGCCCACCCGTTTTTCGCTCTTCCCTTGTGCCAAGGCTGAATAATTTGGTCCGGTTTATTTAAACCAGGCCTCCCCTGACACGAGGTTATTATGACAGCATTAGTCGTCGCCAAATTTGGTGGCACCAGCGTGGCCGATTTTGACGCCATGAACCGTAGCGCCGATGTGGTGCTCTCCGACGCTAGCGTACGCGTGGTTGTGCTGTCTGCTTCGGCGGGCGTCACCAACCTGTTGGTTGCCCTCGCCGAAGGGCTGGAGCCAGCCGAGCGCCAGGCCAAACTGGAAGCCATCCGCGCCATTCAGTACGCCGTGCTTGAACGTCTGGCCAACCCTGCCGTTATCCGCGATGAAATCGAACGCCTGCTGGAAAACCTCGGCACGCTAGCGGAAGCCGCTTCTCTGGCAACCTCCACCGCCCTGACCGATGAACTGGTCAGCCACGGCGAACTGATGTCCACCCTGCTGTTTGTTGAAATTCTGCGTGAACGCCACGTGCAGGCGCAGTGGTTTGACGTGCGTAAAGTGATGCGTACCAGCGACCGCTTTGGCCGCGCTGAGCCGGACGTTGCCGCACTGGCCGAA
Organism: Kluyvera sichuanensis; assembly: GCF_040930405.1. Classification (NCBI taxonomy): domain Bacteria; kingdom Pseudomonadati; phylum Pseudomonadota; class Gammaproteobacteria; order Enterobacterales; family Enterobacteriaceae; genus Kluyvera; species Kluyvera sichuanensis. The sequence goes on along the minus strand of NZ_CP162271.1, from coordinate 4,056,090 downwards.
CTGGCCACCCAACAGCTGGCCCCGCGTCTTGACGAAGGTCTGGTGATCACCCAGGGCTTTATCGGCAGCGAAGGCAAAGGCCGTACTACCACGCTTGGCCGTGGCGGCAGCGACTATACCGCTGCGCTGCTGGGCGAAGCGCTGCATGCGACCCGCGTCGATATCTGGACCGACGTGCCGGGGATCTACACCACCGACCCGCGTGTGGTGCCAGCGGCAAAACGTATTGATGAAATCGCTTTTGAAGAGGCCGCTGAACTGGCGACCTTTGGCGCGAAAGTGCTGCATCCAGCCACCCTGCTGCCTGCCGTTCGCAGCGATATTCCGGTGTTTGTCGGTTCCAGCAAAGATCCAAAAGCCGGCGGCACCATGGTGTGCAATAAAACCGCTAACCCGCCGCTGTTCCGCGCGCTGGCGCTGCGCCGCAAGCAGACCCTGTTGACCCTGCACAGCCTGAACATGCTGCACTCCCGCGGCTTCCTGGCAGAAGTGTTCGGCATTCTGGCGCGCCACAGTATCTCTGTCGATCTGATCACCACCTCTGAAGTCAGCGTCGCGCTGACGCTGGATACCACCGGCTCCACCTCTACCGGCGACACGCTGCTGACGCAGTCATTGCTGATGGAACTGTCGGCGCTGTGCCGCGTAGAAGTGGAAGAGAACCTGGCGCTAGTGGCCTTGATTGGTAATAACCTGTCGAAAGCCTGCGGCGTGGGCAAAGAGGTATTTGGCGTGCTTGAGCCGTTCAACATCCGCATGATTTGCTACGGCGCATCCAGCTATAACCTGTGCTTCCTGGTACCGGGCGCGGAAGCCGAGCAGGTGGTGCAGAAACTTCATCATAATTTGTTTGAATAATATTTCACCACGCGATAAACAATAACTATAGCCGGGCTCGAACCCGGCTTTTTTATAACAACACAACATCCATATACACAAAATCATTCGAGTTGGATCAAGGCGGCAAGCGAGCGAATCCCCGGGAGCGTACATAAGTACGTGACTGGGGTGAGAGAGCGCAGCCAACGCAGAGGCAACTTGAAGGATGAAGTGTATAAATCGCAAGGAATACAACATGCTCGCCGTAATCACCCGGCTGTTCCCGTTATGGGCGCTGCTGCTCTCTGTTATTGCCTATTTCACTCCCACCACCTTCACGCCTATTGGGCCGCTGGTTCCTTCGCTGCTGATGCTGATTATGTTCGGCATGGGCGTGCATCTAAAGGTGGACGATTTTAAACGCGTACTGTCACGACCTGCGCCAGTTGCGGCGGGGATTTTCCTGCACTATCTGGTGATGCCGCTCGCTGCCTGGCTGCTGGCGCTGGCTTTCCATATGCCGCCGGAGCTGTCCGCCGGGATGGTGCTGGTGGGTAGCGTGGCCAGTGGAACCGCGTCGAACGTGATGATCTTTCTGGCGAAGGGCGATGTGGCGCTATCGGTCACTATCTCGTCCGTCTCCACGCTGGTTGGCGTGGTTGCCACGCCGCTGCTGACCCGCCTGTACGTCGATGCGCATATTCAGGTCGATGTAATGGGTATGCTGCTCAGCATTCTGCAGATTGTGGTGATCCCGATTGCTATGGGTCTGGTTATCCACCACCTGTTCCCACGCGTGGTGAAAGCAGTGGAGCCTTATCTGCCGGCGTTTTCGATGATCTGCATTCTGGCGATTATCAGCGCAGTGGTCGCCGGTTCCGCGTCGCATATCGCGTCCGTAGGCTTTATGGTGATTATCGCGGTTATTCTGCACAACACCATCGGCCTGCTCGGCGGTTACTGGGGCGGGCGTCTGTTTGGCTTTGATGAGTCGACCTGCCGCACGCTGGCCATTGAGGTCGGTATGCAGAACTCCGGGCTTGCCGCGGCGCTGGGGAAAATCTACTTCGGGCCGCTGGCCGCCCTGCCTGGCGCACTGTTCTCCGTATGGCATAACCTGTCTGGGTCACTGCTGGCAGGGTACTGGTCAGGGAAGCCTATCAACCAGACAAAGCAAAAATAAACTCGTAGCCCGGCCAAGCAAAGCGCCGCCGGGCTACAAAGATATGCCCCTTTGCCGTACACTGGGTTAACTATCCGATTGAGGGCAACCCTTATGGCACTCCCCCGCATTACGCAAAAAGAGATGACCGAGCGCGAGCAGCGTGAACTAAAAACCCTGCTCGACCGCGCGCGCATTGCGCATGGCCGTCCGCTGTCCAACGCGGAAACCAATAGCGTGAAAAAGGAGTACATCGATAAGCTGATGGTTCAGCGCGAAGCCGAAGCGAAGAAAGCCCGCCAGGTGAAAAAACAGCAGGCTTATAAACCGGATAGCGAAAGTTCGTTTTCGTGGTCGGCGAACACGCCGACGCGCGGCAGGCGTTAACGGCCTTTCTTTTTACGTCCCGGTGCGGTGAAACGTTTACCGTTTCCATTGCCCGCCGGGCGCGCTGGCTTCTCGCTGGTCTTTTCCATCTTCACCACCGGGCGCTTAATACCGGCGGTTTTCGGCTTGGCCTTCACCTTCGGTTTTGCTTCGGAGGAAGAGTTTTCAATCAGCTTGAACAAATCCACCAGCTCGTCGTCGGTCAGGTCGCGCCATTCACCCAGCGGGATCCCCGTCAGGCTGACGTTCATAATGCGCGTACGCTCGAGCTTGGTCACTTCGAAACCGAAGTGTTCGCACATGCGGCGAATCTGACGGTTTAAGCCCTGCACCAGGGTAATACGGAAGACGAAAGGCGCCTCTTTCTTCACCTTACACTTCTTCGTCACCGTACCCAGAATCGGTACGCCCGCGCCCATCCCCCGAATAAACTCATCGGTAACCGGCTTGTCGACGGTGACCAGATACTCTTTTTCATGGTCGTTGCCGGCACGCAGGATCTTGTTCACCAGGTCGCCGTGGTTGGTGAGGAAAATCAGCCCTTGGGAGTCTTTATCCAGACGGCCAATCGGGAAGATACGCTTGCTGTGGTTAACGAAATCCACAATGTTGTCGCGCTCGCCGTCTTCGGTGGTACTGACGATACCGACGGGTTTATTCAGCGCAATCAGCACCAGATCATCCGCTTCCCGCGGCTCAATCAATCGACCGTTCACTTTCACAACGTCGCCCGGCACAACCTGATCGCCAATGGTGGCGCGCTTACCGTTGATAAAGACGTTGCCTTGTTCGATAAAGCGATCCGCTTCGCGACGCGAGCAGATGCCGCTTTCGCTGATGTATTTATTTAATCGGGTGGATGAGTCTGGCAGCATAAATTCTCCTGTAAAAGCGAAATATACCCTACCTTTCGGGTGAGAAAAAATAGTCCGCGACAAATCATTGTTTTCATCACGCCCTTTCTGCACAAAAGTGCATGCCTATGACCAGCGGCTTTTCCATAAATACGCTTGAACTCCCTGCATGACGGCGTTATACCAGATCGAGAACCCGTTTTTACGTTTTGCACATATGTGCAGGAGTCAGCCACTTCGATGGAAAACAGCGACGATATCCGCCTAATCGTGAAAATTGCCCAGCTTTATTACGAGCAGGAGATGACGCAGGCGCAAATCGCCCACCAGCTGGGGATTTATCGCACTACCATCAGCCGCCTGCTCAAGCGCGGGCGCGAACCTATGGCGCGCAGCTGTTTGAACGACTGCTGTCGCCCAACGCCGTGATTGGATTCGGCTGGGGTCGCGCAGTCAGCGCGTTGGTCGAGGCGTTACCGCAGTCCAGCCAGCCTCGTCCGCTGGTGTACGTGCCTATCGTTGGCGGCCCCTCTGGCAAGCTTCCTAGCCGCTACCACGTCAACACGCTGACCTACAGCGCCGCCACACGACTCAAGGGCGAGTCGTATCTCGCTGACTTCCCGGCTTTGCTGGATAACCCGCTGATTCGTCAAGGCATCATGCAATCTCCGCATTTTCAGACGCTGGCCGAGTACTGGCAGCGTCTGGACATCGCGCTGGTTGGCATCGGCTCCCCCGCTATTCGCCATGCGGCCAACTGGCAGGCATTTTACGGTAATGCGCAAAGCGATGAGCTGGAGGCGCTTCAGGTAGCTGGGGATATCTGCTCGCGCTTTTTTGCCGTTGACGGCACGCCCGTTGCCACCGCGATGCAGGACAAAACGCTCTCCATTGAGCTCAAGGGCTTAAAGCAGGCCCGCTATGTCATCGGCCTGGCAAGCGGTGAAGAGAAGCATGCCGCTATCCTTGGCGCGCTGCGCGGGCAGCATATCAACGCGCTGGTCACCGACCGGGCCACCGCAGAATATTTAGTGCAGTAAAACATTAACGAGGACATGACCATGATTAACCGCGATACCCAGCTGTGCATGTCGCTTGCCGGCCGCCCCGGCAACTTTGGCACGCGCTTTCATAACTATCTGTATGAAAAACTGGGGCTGAATTTTATCTATAAAGCCTTTACCACGCAGGATATTGAGGCGGCGGTGAAAGGCGTTCGCGCGCTGGGCATTCGCGGCTGCGCGGTATCGATGCCGTTTAAAGAGAGCTGCATGGTATTTCTGGATGCTATCGATCCATCGGCCAGGGTCATCGACTCCGTCAACACCATCGTCAATGACAACGGCCATCTGACCGGGTTTAACACCGACTACATCGCGGTAAAAAGCCTGATTGCCAGCCACCAGCTTGATACCGCTGCCCGAGTGATGATTCAGGGCAGCGGCGGGATAGGTAAAGCGGTGATTGCCGCCTTCCGCGACGCGGGCTTTAGCGATGTGATTATCGCCGCCCGCAACGAGGCCAACGGCACCGCGCTGGCAAAACAGTACGGGTTCCAATGGCAGGCACAGCCGGACGGTGACGGTATTGATATTCTGGTTAACGTCACGCCTATCGGCATGGCGGGCGGTAAAGAGAGCGAGCAACTCGCCTTTAGTGAAGCGATGGTGGCACGCGCCAGCGTGGTGTTTGACGTGGTGGCTCTGCCGCCGGAAACGCCGGTGATTCAGCTCGCCCAGCGCTTGGGGAAAAAGACCATCAGCGGTGCTGAAGTGATTGCCCTGCAGGCAGTGGAACAGTTTGTGATGTATACCGGCGTAAGGCCGGACGATGCGCTGGTAGCTGAGGCGGCGGCGTTTGCCAGAGCGGGATAGTAGACACGGTAGGCCATCTGCGAGCCCGCCTCCTGACTCTCTACTGCAACATCGTGAACTACATCAGTAAGCGGCCTGACGCAGGGTGGTAACATGCCGCCCTGCTCGATAATTTTCTGATGAATAGGAGAAATGATGGACTTACTTCTGCTGAGTAACTCGACGCTGCCGGGTAAAGCCTGGCTGGAACACGCGCTGCCGCTGATTGCCGGGCAGTTGAACGGCCGCCGTCGCGCGGTGTTTCTGCCGTTTGCGGGCGTGACGCAGACCTGGGACGAGTACACGGCAAAAACCGCCGCCGTTCTGGCGCCGTTAGGCGTGACGGTGACCGGTATCCATAGCGTGGCAGATCCTATTTCCGCGATTGAAAATGCCGAGGTGATTATCGTCGGCGGCGGCAACACCTTCCAACTGCTGAAAGAGAGCCGCGAGCGCGGGCTGCTGGCACCAATTGTCGACGTAGTGAAGCGCGGCGCGCTGTACGTCGGCTGGAGCGCGGGCGCTAACCTTGCCTGCCAGACTATCCGCACCACTAACGATATGCCGATTGTCGATCCGAAAGGGTTTGATGCGCTGGGGCTGTTCCCGCTGCAGATTAACCCACACTTCACCAACGCGCTGCCGGAAGGCCATAAGGGCGAAACCCGCGAGCAGCGTATTCGCGAACTGCTGGTCGTGGCGCCGGAATTAACGGTGATTGGTCTGCCGGAAGGCAACTGGATTCAGGTGGCAAACGGGGAAGCGACGCTTGGCGGGCCGCGTACCACCTATGTGTTCAGAGCGGGAGAAGAGGCGGTCGCGCTGGAGGAAGGGCATCGCTTCTGAGCCGTAAACCCGGGGTCGGCGTAAACGCCTCGCCCGGGCTACGTATCATCAAGGTAGCCCGGCCGAGCGCAGCGACGCCGGGGTTGCGCTAGTAATCGTCGCGATCGTCGTCTTCATCCGGCTGCTCCAGCACGCTGTAGGCAACGGAGCAGAACAGCGAGTTCAGGCGCAGCATGTCACCCAGCAGCGCCAGGTGCAGCGTACTGGTTTCAATACTCTGCACGTTCTGCTGGTGTAGGCGGTCGACGTGCGCGTGGGCGTAGCGGCGGTTCAGAATACGGAACCGGTGCTTGCTGCGACGCAGGCGACGGGCGCTGGTGACATCACCGGCGAAGAAGACCGACATCGCCAGCTGCAGGTTGCTTAACAGCAGCTCATACAGCGCTTCCAGCTCTTTTAACCCCTCAACCGAGAATGCCCGACGCGCGGCCAGCGATTTGTCGGCGATCTCGCTGCCCATGCGCTCGATAATGTCCGAAGCCTGTTCGAGGTTAAGCGACATTTCGATAATCTCCGCCCAGCGGCGGGACTCCTCTTCCGCCAGCTCATCTTTCGGCATTCGCGCCAGATAGAGCTTGATGGCGGTGTAGAGCACGTTGATATCATCCGCCTGCTTACGCAGGTTTTTCTCTTCACGCGGCTCGCCGTGCATCACCTTCTTTAACCCATCCAGCATCTGCTCGGTGGCATCACCGATGCGCAGCGTTTCGCGGGCGGCATTGGCCAGCGCCAGCGTTGGAGTATCCAGCGCGGTCACGTCCAGGTGCTTCGGCTTGAGGTTGGCATCCAGCTCCGGCTCATCGCGGATCAAGCGCTTACAGAGTCGTGCCATCGGCTCGGCGAACGGCACCATCGCCACGCAGCGAATCAGGTTATAGAAGACGTGGAAGTAAATAACCAGTTCGGACTCCGGCAGCGGCAGCTTGTGCATCACGTCGGCCAGCATATGGACGAACGGCAGAATAATCAGGCTGCCCACCAGCTTGAACAGCAGGCTTCCCAGCGCTACGCGGCGGGCGGCGGCGTTCGCGGCGCTGTTGTTGAGCATCGCCAGCAGGCCAGAGCCCAGGTTGGCGCCAATCACCAGGCACAGCGCCACCGGGAAGGAGATAATCCCTGCGGTGGTCAGCGTCGCGGTCAGCAGTACTGCCGCCAGGCTGGAGTAACTGATGATGGCAAACACCGCACCAATCAGGGCATCCAGCAGAATATCGCCGGTCAGCGAGGCAAAAATCACCTGTACGCCGTTGGCTTCGGTAATCGGCCTGACCGCCTGAACAATTAATTCCAGCGCCAGCAGGATAAGCCCCAGGCCAATTCCGACGCGGCCAAGCTGCCCTTCGCGGGTCTGCTTGCGGCCAAGGAAAAAGGCTACGCCGATAAATATCAGCAGCGGCGACAGCCACGATAGATCGAAGGTCAGGATACGCGCCATCAGCGCGGTCCCCACGTCGGCGCCCAGCACAATCACCAGCGCGGGCGTCAGGGCAACCAGATCCTGCGCGACAAAGGAGGTCACCAGCATGGTGGTGGCGTTACTGCTCTGGACCAGCGCGGTAACACCAATACCCGCGCAGAAGGCGAGCGGTTTTTTCTCGACGCTGCGGCTGAGCACGGTACGCAGGCGCGCGCCGAAGACGCGCATCACGCCAGTACGCACGATATGGGTGCCCCACACCAACAGCGAGACGGCAGAAAGCAGGTGCAGCAGAGTTAACACGGAATCATTTTCTCCTTATTGTTATGGGTTCCTGAGGCTCATATGCCTGTTGGCGCTGCGCTTATCAGGCCGACAAATCATCCCTATGCTGGCCGGAAAAGGTGTACAGCGCGCGTGAGCCTTCTTTCAGTATAAGGGTTTACGCACAATAAAGAGACAGGGCACTCATTGAGTGCCCTGTTAGTTGTAAGGAAAGATGACGGTTTTGTGAATCAGTCGGCATCGTAGCCGAGGTTCGGCGCCAGCCAGCGCTCCACTTCCGCCACGCTCATCCCTTTACGGAAAGCATAATCCTCAACCTGGTCGCGCTGGATCTGCGCCACCGCGTAGTACTTGCTGTCCGGGTGGCTGAAGTACCAACCGGAGACCGATGCGCCAGGCCACATGGCGAAGGATTCGGTCAGCTTCATACCGGTGTGGGTTTCCACGTCCAGCAGCTCCCAGATGGTGCCTTTTTCGGTGTGTTCCGGGCAGGCCGGGTAGCCCGGTGCCGGGCGAATACCCTGATAGTTTTCGCGGATCAGCTCTTCATTGCTCAGGTTTTCATTCGGCGCATAGCCCCAGTAAACCTTACGCACGCGCTCGTGCAGATACTCGGCGAAGGCTTCCGCCAGACGGTCGGAAATCGCCTTCACCATGATCTTGTTGTAATCATCGTGCTGCGCTTCAAACGCATCGGCCAGAGCATCTTCTTCCAGACCACCGGTCACCGCGAAGGCACCGATGTAGTCCGCTTTGCCGGAGGTTTTCGGCGCGACAAAGTCAGACAGACAGTAGTTCGCAAAGCCGACTTTCTCCGTCTGCTGGCGCAGATGGCGGCTGACGGTCAGCACGTGGGTGCGCGTTTCGTCGCGATAGATTTCCACATCGTCGCCCACGCGGTTGGCCGGGAACAGCCCGACGACGCCACGAGGGTTGAGGGATTTCTCCGCGCTCAGTTGATCGAGCATGTCGTTGGCATCTTTGAACAGGCGCTTCGCCTCTTCACCCACCACTTCATCTTCAAGAATGCGCGGGTACTTCCCGGCCAGCGACCAGGTCATAAAGAACGGCGTCCAGTCGATGTAGTTACGCAGCGTTTCGATGCTGGCTTCCACTTCCTGCACGCCCAGACGATGCGCCACCGGCGGGGTGTAGTTTTCCCAGTCGAATGCCAGATCGTTTTCACGCGCGGCAGCCAGCGTTACCGGCGGCGTGCGTGGTTTCTTACGCCCGTGCTGAATACGCACGGTTTCGTACTCTTTACGCGTACGAGCAACAAAGTCGTCGTGCTGAGTATCGGAGAGCAACGCCGCGACAACGCCAACGGTGCGCGAGGCGTTCTGTACGTAAACCGTTGGGCCGCTGTAGTTCTGCTCGATTTTCACCGCGGTGTGCGCTTTTGAGGTGGTCGCGCCGCCAATCAGTAGCGGAATGGTAAAGCCCTGACGCTCCATCTCTTTCGCCACATTGACCATTTCGTCCAGCGACGGGGTAATCAGGCCAGAGAGACCAATCAGATCCGCATTCACTTCTTTGGCGGTTTTGAGGATTTTATCCGCCGGAACCATCACACCGAGGTCGATGATTTCGTAGTTATTACACTGCAACACCACGCCGACGATGTTTTTGCCGATGTCGTGTACGTCGCCCTTCACGGTCGCGATAACCATCTTGCCGTTGCTGGAGCCTTTCTCTTTGCTGGCTTCAATGTACGGTTCAAGGTAGGCCACCGCCTGCTTCATCACGCGAGCCGATTTCACCACCTGCGGCAGGAACATTTTGCCCTCACCGAACAGGTCGCCGACCACGTTCATGCCGTCCATCAGCGGCCCTTCGATAACCTCAATCGGGCGCGCGGCCTGCTGGCGGGCTTCTTCGGTATCGAGTTCGATAAATTCGGTAATGCCTTTCACCAGCGAGTATTCGAGACGCTTTTTCACGTCCCAGCTACGCCATTCCGCCTGTTGCGCGTTGGCGGTCTCGTCGGTTTTGCTACCGCGATATTTCTCGGCCAGCTCCAGCAGACGCTCGGTGCCGTCGTCGCGACGGTTGAGGATCACGTCCTCTACCGCATCGCGCAGTTCAGCTGGCAGGTCGTCATAAATCGCCAGCTGGCCGGCGTTGACGATCCCCATGTCCATGCCGTTACGGATAGCGTAGTAGAGGAACACCGCGTGAATCGCTTCACGCACCGGGTCGTTGCCGCGGAACGAGAACGACACGTTAGAAACACCGCCGGAGATCAGCGCGTGTGGCAGCTCGCGTTTGATGTCTTCACAGGCGCCGATAAAGTCCTGCGCGTAGTTGTTGTGCTCTTCAATGCCGGTTGCCACGGCGAAGATATTCGGGTCAAAGATGATGTCTTCCGGCGGGAAGCCCACCTCTTGGGTCAGAATGTTGTAGGCGCGGCGGCAAATCTCAATTTTGCGTTCGCGAGTGTCAGCCTGGCCCACTTCATCAAAGGCCATCACCACCATCGCCGCGCCGTAGCGACGCACTTTTTTCGCGTGTTCAATAAACGGCTCAACGCCCTCTTTCATCGAGATGGAGTTGACGATGCCCTTGCCCTGGATGCACTTCAGCCCCTTTTCGATAACCTCCCATTTGGAGGAGTCGATCATAATCGGTACGCGGGCAATATCCGGTTCACCGGCAATCAGGTTGAGGAAACGCACCATCGCCGCTTCGGCGTCGAGCATCCCTTCATCCATGTTGATGTCGATAATCTGTGCACCGCTTTCCACCTGCTGGCGGGCCACGTCCAGCGCTTCGTTGTATTTTTCTTCTTTGATCAGGCGCTTAAACTTCGCCGAGCCGGTGACGTTGGTACGTTCGCCGACGTTCACAAACAGGCTGTCGTCGCCAATGTTCAGCGGCTCAAGGCCGGACAGACGGCAGGCCACCGGCAGATCCGGCAGCTTGCGCGGCGGCAAGCCTTCAACCGCGCGGCTCATCGCCGCAATGTGTTCTGGGGTGGTGCCGCAGCAGCCGCCGACCACGTTGAGGAAGCCCGCCTGCGCCCATTCCTGAATCTGGGCGGCCATGGTGTCAGCATCGAGGTCATATTCGCCAAAGGCGTTCGGCAGACCAGCGTTCGGGTGCGCGGTCACGTAGCATTCTGCAATGCGCGACAACTCCTGCACATACTGGCGCAGTTCGTCCGGGCCTAACGCACAGTTGAGGCCGAAGGTCAGGGCGTCGGCGTGACGCAGGGAGTTATAGAACGCTTCGGTGGTCTGGCCGGAGAGCGTACGCCCGGAGGCGTCGGTGATGGTGCCGGAAATCATGATCGGCAGGTCAACGCCCAGCGCTTCAAACTCTTCTTTCACCGCAAAAATCGCCGCTTTGGCGTTCAGGGTATCGAAGACGGTCTCAATCAGGATCAGGTCGCTACCGCCCTCCACCAGCGCTTTGGTGGATTCACGGTAGGCCGCCACCAGCTGATCGAAGGTGACGTTACGGTAAGCCGGGTCGTTGACGTCCGGTGAGATAGACGCAGTACGGTTGGTTGGGCCAAGCACGCCCGCGACGTAGCGCGGTTTATTTGGCGTACGTGCCGTCCATTCGTCGGCACAGGCACGTGCCAGCTTCGCCGCAGCAAAGTTAATCTCCGCCGACAGGGATTCCATCTGGTAATCCGCCATGGCGATGATCGTGGAGTTAAAGGTGTTGGTTTCAATGATATCCGCGCCCGCTTCAAAGTAGGCGTTATGGATAGCGCTGATCACCTCCGGCTTGCTGAGCACCAGCAGGTCGTTGTTTCCCTTCAGGTCACAGGGCCAGTCGGCGAAACGCTCGCCGCGGAAGTCCTGCTCGCTCAGACGATAGCCCTGGATCATGGTGCCCATGCCCCCGTCCAGAACCAGAATACGTTCATTTAACTGCGCACGCAGTTGCTCCACTTTGCTGCTCACAAGCACTCCCGACACCGCTCAACGAAACCCAGACATAAAAAGGCAATAAAGCATACTGGCATAAACTGTGAGGGTGGAAAAGGAAACAACTTGCTACTTGAGACATGTTCAACATGACTCATCGGAGCAGTAATACGAACGGTTGTATTATAATCAATAAAAACGAAAACAATTTCCACGATACAGAAAGGAGTTGCGATGGTTGCCAACGTTCCTGCGAAACGCGGTAGAAAACCCGCCCCTGCCGCTGCCCCCGCAACTGGCCAGGTACAATCACTGACCCGCGGCCTGAAGCTGCTGGAGTGGATTGCCGAATCCCATAGCAGCGTCGCGCTGACCGAACTTGCGCAGCAGGCTGGGCTGCCGAACTCCACCACGCACCGCCTGCTCACCACCATGCAGCAGCTGGGGTTCGTGCGTCAGGTGGGTGAACTGGGGCACTGGTCCGTGGGCGCGCACGCCTTTATCGTCGGCAGCAGCTTCCTGCAAAGCCGTAATCTGCTAGCAATTGTCCACCCGATTCTGCGCAAGCTGATGGAAGACTCCGGCGAAACGGTGAATCTGGCGGTGCTTGATAAGAGCGATCATCAGGCGATTATTATCGACCAGGTACAGTGTACGCAGCTGATGCGTATGTCTGCCCCGATTGGCGGCAAGTTGCCGATGCACGCCTCCGGCGCGGGCAAAGCGTTTTTATCCCAGTTGAGCGAAGAGGAAGTTACCAGCCTTTTGCACCGTAAGGGGCTGCACGCTTACACCCACGCTACGCTGGTGTCGCCGGTGCACCTGAAGGACGATTTGGCCCAGACGCGCAAGCGCGGCTATTCGTTTGATGATGAAGAGCATGCGCTCGGCCTGCGCTGCGTGGCGTCGTGTATTTACGATGAGCACCGTGAGCCGTTTGCGGCTATCTCCATTTCCGGGCCGATTTCCCGTATCACCGACGACCGGGTCACCGAGTTTGGTGCGATGGTGATTAAGGCGGCGAAAGAAGTGACGCTGGCGTACGGCGGGATCCGTTAGGATTGCGTGCGGCCTGATGCCCTCACCCCGGCCCTCTCCCACAGGGAGAGGGAGAAAACCTGATGCAAAACCTCTGCTTGCGGCGGTAGGCATAAACATCTTCCACATGCCCATTTTTGATACGCGTCTGCAGACCACGCCAGTAGTCGGCGCTGAGCAGGTCGGCATGCATTTCCTCAAACAGCGGCCCGATACGCGGGTCGGCACACAGCCAGTGGCGGAACTCTTCCGGGAAGACATCCCCCGGCGACACGCTGTACCAGGGCTCGCTGGCGAGCTCGTCTTCCGGGTAGCGCGGCGGCGGAATATCGCGGAAGTTGACCTCCGTCATATAGCAAATCTCATCGTAGTCGTAGAACACCACGCGGCCGTGGCGGGTGACGCCGAAGTTTTTAAACAGCATATCGCCAGGGAAAATATTGGCAGCAGCAAGCTGACGAATGGCGTTGCCGTACTCTTCCACCGCATCACGCAGCGGCTGACCCTCCACCCTCTCCAGCCAGATATTCAGCGGCACCATTCGGCGTTCGATATAGAGATGGCTTATTGCAATTTTATCACCCATATCGACGATCTTACCCGGAACTTCCTGCAATAACAGCGCCATTAACGCGGGCGCAATCTGCTGCTTATCCAACACGAAGTTTTCAAATTCCTGGGTATCCGCCATGCGGCCCACGCGGTCATGCTCTTTTACCAGCTGATAGCAGGCGCGCACGTGAGCGGCAGACATCTCTTTTTGCGGCGCAAAGCGGTCTTTAATCACCTTAAACACCCGGTCAAAGCCCGGCAGCGTAAACACCAGCATCACCATTCCGCGAATGCCCGGTGCTTCGATAAACTGCTCGTCGGTGCTGGCGATATAGTTCAGGTACTCACGATAGCTTTCGGTTTTCGCATGCTTCTGGCAGCCAATCGCCATATACAGTTCGGCGGTGGTTTTGCCCGGCAGGATCTCCCGCAGCCACTCCACCAGGGCGGCGGGCAACGGGGCATAAACCATAAAGTAGGAACGCGCGAAGCCAAAGACGATACTCGCCTCTTCGGTGGTGGTGAGGCAGGTATCGACGAAAAGCTCCCCTTCATCAGTGCGGTGAATTGGGATTAAAAACGGCAGCGTACCGTTTGGCGTGATGAGCTTACCGATAAGCCAGGCCGCTTTATTACGGTAAAACAGTTCGTTAGCAATTTGCAGATGCGCACGCTGCAGCATCTCAGCGCCCAGCGTTTCGCTCAGGTGCGCCATAATGTAGCCGACATCGCGGAATTTATTTTGCCACGGCAGACGTAGCGGCAGGTCGCTGAGCATTTTGAAAATCACCGCTTCCCAGCCATATTCGGGGAAGAAGTCTTTCGCTAGCGGCCGGGGGATAGCGCGGAAGCGGCGTTCCGGCTGCGAGCTGAAAATAAATAACCGCTCGGGGCTAAGCGAGCGGTGATCGAATAATCGACAATAGACCGAGTTAAAAAAGCTCTCGGCAATTTCAAAGCGCGGGTAATCCGGCAGCAGTCGGGTGTACTGCGCCTTAACGCGCAGCAGAAAATCCGCATCGGTGCTTTTACCATCGGTAATGCAGCGCAGCTGTTCAACCACCAACCCCACGTGGTGGTCGTACAGATGGATACGGCTTTTCATCGCCTGCTGAACCGCATGCCAGTCGGCCTGTTCAAACCGTTGCTGTGCGCCGGAAGTGACTTCCAGAAAACGCCCATACTGGGCGTCAAATCCCTGCAAAATGGTCTGCGCAATCAGTAATTCCAGGCCTCGCGTCATCAATTCTCTCCATCCGGCACCGAGTCATGCCGGATGGCGCGTTCACTTCTCCGGCCTACATATCGTTGTAGGCCCGGTAAGCGCTGTGCCACCGGGCAGTAATCAGAACTGCGATTCTTCAGTCGAGCCGGTCAGCGCGGTCACCGAGGAGGTGCCGCCCTGGATAATAGTGGTGACATTATCGAAATAGCCGGTGCCCACTTCCTGCTGGTGAGAAACGAAGGTATAGCCATCTTTCGCCGCCGCGAACTCAGCCTGCTGCACCTTCTCAACGTAGTGCTTCATCCCCTCGCCCTGGGCGTAAGAGTGCGCCAGGTCGAACATGTTGAACCACATGCTGTGGATGCCCGCCAGGGTGATGAACTGGTACTTGTAACCCATATCTGACAGCTGCTGCTGGAAGCTGGCGATGGTTTTATCATCCAGCTTTTTCTGCCAGTTGAACGACGGCGAGCAGTTGTAGGCCAGCAGTTTGCCAGGGTATTTCGCGTGGATAGCGTCGGCAAAGCGCTTCGCCAATGCCAGATCCGGGGTAGAAGTTTCACACCACACCAGGTCGGCGTACGGCGCGTAGGCCAGGCCGCGGCTGATCGCTTGTTCAATGCCCGCATGGGTGCGGTAGAAGCCTTCGCTGGTGCGCTCGCCGGTAATGAAGTCGCTGTCGTACGGGTCGCAGTCGGAGGTGATGAGATCCGCCGCATCCGCATCAGTACGAGCGATCAGCAGGGTTGGAACACCCATCACATCGGCCGCCAGACGTGCGGCGACCAGTTTCTGAATCGCTTCCTGAGTCGGTACCAGCACCTTGCCGCCCATGTGACCGCATTTTTTCACTGAGGCCAGCTGATCTTCGAAGTGCACCGCCGCTGCACCGGCTGCAATCATCGACTTCATCAGTTCAAACGCGTTCAGTACGCCACCGAAGCCGGCTTCCGCATCGGCGACAATCGGCAGGAAATAGTCCACATAGCGCGGGTCGTTTGGCTCAATACCGTTCGCCCACTGAATTTGATCCGCGCGGCGGAAGGTGTTGTTGATTCTGTCGACCACCGCCGGGACGGAGTTCGCTGGATAGAGCGACTGGTCCGGGTACATGCTGGAAGCCAGGTTCGCGTCCGCCGCCACCTGCCAGCCGGACAGATACACCGCTTCAATACCCGCTTTCGCCTGCTGCAGCGCCTGACCGCCGGTCAGCGCGCCAAGGCTGTTGACGTAGCCCTTTTTCGATTCACCGTGCAGCAGACGCCACATTCTGGCGGCACCGAGCTGGGCCAGCGTACATTCCGGGTTGACCGACCCGCGCAGTTTCACCACTTCTTCCGCGCTGTACGGGCGACGAATGCCCTCCCAGCGAGGCTGCGTCCACTCTTTTTGTAAATCTTCGATTTGTTGGGTACGAGTTTTCATGTGCAGATGCTCCATATTGTTATGTGGTGAATTACGCCAGCAGGCGGTAGCCAGGCAGGGTCAAGAAGTCGATAAGTTCGTCGGAGGTGGTGATCTGCTCCATCAGGCGTGCGGCATCATCGAAACGGCCACCGCTGAAGCGCGCATCGCCCAGCTCGTCTTTGATAACCAGCAGCTCTTCGGCCAGCATCTGGCGGAACAGCGGTTTGGTAACCGGTTTGCCGTTGCTGAGCGTTTTCTGATGGTGGATCCACTGCCAGATGGAGGTGCGGGAGATCTCAGCGGTTGCCGCATCTTCCATCAGGCCATAAATCGGTACGCAGCCGTTGCCGGAGATCCAGGCTTCGATGTACTGCACCGCCACGCGAATGTTGGCGCGCATCCCCTCTTCCGTGCGCTCGCCGTCGCACGGTGACAGCAGTTCTTCTGCGGTAATCGGCGCGTCGTCAGCGCGGGAAACGGCTAACTGGTTTGGACACTCGCCCAGTACCTCGTTAAACACCGCCATTGCGGTATCCGCCAGACCGGGGTGCGCCACCCATGTACCGTCATGGCCGTTGTTAGCTTCCAGCGATTTATCCGCTTTCACCTTATTCAGCACCTGCGCGTTGCGCTCGGCATCTTTACTCGGGATAAACGCCGCCATGCCGCCCATGGCGAAGGCGCCACGCTTGTGGCAGGTTTTAATCAGCAGGCGCGAGTAAGCGCTGAGGAACGGTTTATCCATCGTCACCACCTGACGATCCGGCAGTACGCGGTCCGGGTGGTTCTTCAGGGTTTTGATATAGCTGAAGATGTAGTCCCAACGGCCGCAGTTCAGACCGACAATATGGTCACGCAGCGCGTGCAAAATTTCGTCCATCTGGAAAACTGCCGGCAGCGTTTCAATCAGCAGCGTGGCTTTGATGGTGCCGCGCGGCAGGTTGAAGCGATCTTCTGCGAAGCAGAACACCTCGTTCCACCAGGCCGCTTCCTGCCAGGCCTGCGTTTTCGGCAGATAGAAATAGGGGCCGCTGCCTTTTGCCAGCAACGCTTTGTAGTTGTGGAAGAAGTAGAGCGCGAAATCAAACAGGCTGCCCGGGATGGCTTCACCGCGCCATGTAACGTGTTTTTCCGGCAGATGCAGGCCACGCACACGGCAGATGAGCACCGCCGGGTCGGGCTTAAGCTGGTAAATTTTGCCCGCGTCGTTGGTATAGCTGATGGTGCCATTGACGGCATCGCGCAGGTTGATCTGGCCTTCAATCACCTTGTTCCAGTCCGGCGCGAGGGAGTCTTCAAAATCGGCCATGAACACTTTGACGTTCGCGTTCATCGCGTTAATCACCATTTTGCGCTCAACCGGCCCGGTGATTTCTACGCGACGATCCTGCAAATCAGCCGGAATACCGCGAACCGTCCAGTTACCCTCTCTAATGGAAGCGGTTTCCGAAATGAAACCGGGGAGTTTACCGTCATCGATATCCTGCTGCTGCTGAATACGTGCAGCCAGCAGCTTATTGCGTTTAGGCGTAAATCGGGTCACCAGTTCGGTCAGAAATTCCACCGCTTCCGCAGTCAGAACTTGCTGTTCCTGCGCGCCAGAAGGCTTCAGAAAAGCCAGTTCATCGGTTGTTGTGGCCTGTTGTGTCATGGTGCAGCTCCTCGTGAGTGATCCGAATAGTTTCCCCGCCAGCTGAGCAGAAGATCGTTGTGTGGTTTTCGCTCAACGTTTTTAATCCTAATCAATAAAATTAAAAAAACAAAAACAATTTCCATTTTTAATTAAAAACAAATACAACTTATTGATTAGTAATAAGATAAAAATTTATTTTGCACTGGGGGTGATTTCGGAAACAAAAAAGGCACCCGAAGGTGCCTGATTGAGAATGCTGAAACGCTTTAGGATCGTGGAAGGTAGAAGATCAATCCAGCGTAGGGTTCATATTCCGCAGATCATACGGAGTGATCTGGTAGACGTAGTAGTTGAGCCAGTTGGCAAACAGCAGATTTCCGTGGCTGCGCCAGGTCGCGTGCGGTTTGTTATTCGGGTCATCTTTCGGGAAGTAGTTATACGGCACTTCCGGGGTTAAACCGGCATCCACATCGCGGAAAAATTCGCTCGCCAGGGTATGCGCATCATATTCCGGGTGGCCGGTAACAAAGGCGATACGCTTATCTTTGCTGGCAAACAGATAGGCGTCACCGCCTTCCGTTTCGGCGAGAATTTCCAGGTCGGTATAGTCACGAATCAGCTGCGCCGGGAAGTCGGCATAGCGAGAGTGCGGGGCCAGGAAGCTATCATCAAAGCCGCGCGTCAGCAGGGCATGCGGGTGGAGAATGTGGTGTTCATAAACGCCGGAGAGCTTGTCGTTGCGGGTTTGCTTGGGAATGCCATAGAGAATATTGAGCGCGGCCTGTACCGCCCAACAGACAAACAGCGTCGACGTGACGTGATCTTTGGCCCACTCGAGCACCTGTTTGATCTGCGGCCAGTAGGCAACGTCGTTAAATTCTACCAGCCCAAGCGGCGCACCGGTGACGATCAGACCATCAAAGTTCTGGTCGCGAATGTCGTCGAAATTACAGTAAAAGTTATTAAGATGCTCCGTTGGTGTATTACGCGACTCGCGTGCATCAATACGCAGGAGCTGGATATCCAGCTGCAGCGGAGAGTTTGACAGAAGGCGTAAAAATTGGTTTTCTGTCTCAATCTTCTTCGGCATCAGGTTGAGTATCAGCACCTTCAAAGGACGAATTTCCTGACCCGTAGCACGCGACGTGGTCATCACAAAGACGTTCTCATCACGCAAGAAATTGACGGCTGGTAGCTCGTCCTGCACCCGAATCGGCATAACCTTATTACCTCACAGCATACGTATAAACGTTTAGACATCCAGACAGCTAACGATACCCAGATTTCCGTTAAATGTCGAGTCTGCAAGTTGAAGGTGAGAAAGTTTCAATTACTTATAAGGTAGAATGTTGAAACGATTCGAAAAGGAGAAAAATGATGATAATTCGACGTTCACAGCGCCATGAGGGCGAACGACTGATTGCGATTTGGTGTCGTTCGGTCGATGCGACGCATGATTTTCTTTCCGTGCAGGATAGGGCCGATATTGAGGTCCAGGTACGGGCATTTCTGCCGGAAGCCCCGCTCTGGGTGGCGGTAGATGATAATGATGTGCCGGTGGCGTTTATGCTGCTGTCTGAGCATCATCTGGAGGCGCTATTCGTCGATCCTGATGCACGAGGAACCGGCGTGGGACGCAAGTTGGTTGAACATGCGCTGTCGCTAATTCCCGATCTGACCACGGATGTTAACGAGCAGAATGCGCAGGCGGTGGTGTTCTATCAGAAGATGGGGTTTGCCGTGACCGGCCGGTCGGAGACGGACGATCATGGGCGACCTTATCCGTTGCTGCATTTACGTTATTGCGGTGCATCCCCGGAGTCGGCGTAAACGCCTCGTCCGGGCTACCAGATCCGTTGTAGATACTGTGAGCGGCAGCAACTCCTTTTCACCGTTGCTTCCCGGATTGCAGGCATAACTTTAACAGCGCCTTCTGGCGCTGTTATCACTTCCCCGTCCGCCTTTATACTACAGGCATCCCATGCTGCAACGCATCGAACGTTTTTCCTGACTTTAATACCCCATAGGCCACCTGCGCCAGCTTACGCATCATTGCACCTATTATCACTTTCGGTCGCTTCCCGTTACCTTCCAGCCTTTCCCTGAACGCTTTTCCCCATGCCGTGTGATACAACGCTGACATCGCCGGCATATATAATGCTCCGCGCAGATGAACCGGTCCTGCTTTGCTCATCCTGCTTGTTCGCATCACGCTGCTCCCCGACTCATGCTGCTTCGGCGTCAGTCCTGCATACGCTGCGAACTGCCGCGCAGTGGCGAACCTCAGCTTCAGTCCCGTGTACGCCAGCAGCACCGCGGCGGTTTTCTCTCCTATCCCCGGGATACTGCTCAGCAGCTTCCGCCGTTGTTTCATATCGGGGTCGTTGTCCGTCAGGTCTTTTATCTGTTTTTCAATGCGCCTCAGCTCTGCTCCCAGACACTGCAGGAGAACATCAATGCTCTCCAGCTGTACTTCCGGTGCAGTTTCCTGGCGGTTTTTCTCCTGAGTCTGCATCTCTGTCAGCGACTGATGTCGTAGCACCAGCGCTTTCAGGGCCCGCTCTGTCGGGTGCGGCGCTTCCCATGCTGGCGGCTTTTTCTCCCGGCAGAAGTGAGCCAGCATACGAGCGTCCACTTTGTCGGTTTTGTTGCGCAGCCCTTCACTGCGGGCAAAGGCAGCGCTCAGGGAAGGGTTGATGATGGAGACGGTATACCCGGCATCGCTCAGATGGGCGGCAGCGTCTTCCATGTAGGTGCTGGTAGACTCCATGCAGACATGAGCATGGCTCACCTCATGGCTACGAAGCCAGCGGACCAGGTCCTCATAGCCCGGGGGAGTATTGGCAAACTTTTTACAGAGATGGCGGCCATCAGGGCGAAGGATATCAACATCAAGTTTAGTTTTAGCGACATCAATGCCGATGAAGTACAGTTCATATTCCATAGTGAAACCCACCTTGCGAATGCGGATTACCGGTAAAAACCGGTCCATGATACTGTCCGGTTTGTCACATGAGAAAGAACGGCGGACCGGTGCAGAATATCTACGGTACAGGCGTGAAAGCCTAAGCCCGGGCACGGCATCCGGACCGCCATCAGAGAGAACTGGCCGGTTCTTTCTGACGAGGTAATCATACAAGCCCGGGCGAACGCAGTGACCCCGGGATTTTCACCGTATTTTCACTTTCCGCAGACGCAAAAAAGCCCATCCGTCGGGATGGGCTTCTTCACTAATTGATGCCTGGCAGTTCCCTACTCTCGCATGGGGAGACCCCACACTACCATCGGCGCTACGGCGTTTCACTTCTGAGTTCGGCATGGGGTCAGGTGGGACCACCGCGCTACAGCCGCCAGGCAAATTCTGTTTATCAGACCGCTTTTCGCGTTCTGATGTAATCTGTAATCAAGCTGAATATCGATGTCTCTTTCGCCAAAACATCTTCGGCGTTGTAAGGTTAAGCCTCACGGTTCATTAGTACTGGTTAGCTCAACGTATCGCTACGCTTACACACCCAGCCTATCAACGTCGTCGTCTTCAACGTTCCTTCAGGACTCTCAAAGAGTCAGGGAGAACTCATCTTGGGGCAAGTTTCGTGCTTAGATGCTTTCAGCACTTATCTTTTCCGCATT
The DNA here is from genome assembly GCF_040930405.1 of Kluyvera sichuanensis. Lineage (NCBI taxonomy): Bacteria > Pseudomonadati > Pseudomonadota > Gammaproteobacteria > Enterobacterales > Enterobacteriaceae > Kluyvera > Kluyvera sichuanensis. The sequence goes on along the minus strand of NZ_CP162271.1, from coordinate 4,035,104 downwards.
TAGCTACCGGGCAATGCCATTGGCATGACAACCCGAACACCAGTGATGCGTCCACTCCGGTCCTCTCGTACTAGGAGCAGCCCCCCTCAATTCTCCAGCGCCCACGGCAGATAGGGACCGAACTGTCTCACGACGTTCTAAACCCAGCTCGCGTACCACTTTAAATGGCGAACAGCCATACCCTTGGGACCTACTTCAGCCCCAGGATGTGATGAGCCGACATCGAGGTGCCAAACACCGCCGTCGATATGAACTCTTGGGCGGTATCAGCCTGTTATCCCCGGAGTACCTTTTATCCGTTGAGCGATGGCCCTTCCATACAGAACCACCGGATCACTAAGACCTGCTTTCGCACCTGCTCGAGCCGTCACTCTCGCAGTCAAGCTAGCTTATGCCTTTGCACTAACCTCCTGATGTCCGACCAGGATTAGCTAACCTTCGTGCTCCTCCGTTACTCTTTAGGAGGAGACCGCCCCAGTCAAACTACCCACCAGACACTGTCCGCAACCCGGATTACGGGTCTACGTTAGAACACCAGCCATTAAAGGGTGGTATTTCAAGGTTGGCTCCATGCGAACTGGCGTCCACACTTCAAAGCCTCCCACCTATCCTACACATCAAGGACCAGTGTTCAGTGTCAAGCTATAGTAAAGGTTCACGGGGTCTTTCCGTCTTGCCGCGGGTACACTGCATCTTCACAGCGAGTTCAATTTCACTGAGTCTCGGGTGGAGACAGCCTGGCCATCATTACGCCATTCGTGCAGGTCGGAACTTACCCGACAAGGAATTTCGCTACCTTAGGACCGTTATAGTTACGGCCGCCGTTTACCGGGGCTTCGATCAAGAGCTTCGCGTTGCCGCTAACCCCATCAATTAACCTTCCGGCACCGGGCAGGCGTCACACCGTATACGTCCACTTTCGTGTTTGCACAGTGCTGTGTTTTTAATAAACAGTTGCAGCCAGCTGGTATCTTCGACTGATTTCAGCTCCATGAGTAAATCACTTCACCTACATATCAGCGTGCCTTCTCCCGAAGTTACGGCACCATTTTGCCTAGTTCCTTCACCCGAGTTCTCTCAAGCGCCTTGGTATTCTCTACCTGACCACCTGTGTCGGTTTGGGGTACGATTTGATGTTACCTGATGCTTAGAGGCTTTTCCTGGAAGCAGGGCATTTGTTACTTCAGCACCGTAGTGCCTCGTCATCACACCTCAGCGTTAATAGCGTTCCGGATTTACCTAAAACGCCCGCCTACATGCTTAAACCGGGACAACCGTCGCCCGGCTAACATAGCCTTCTCCGTCCCCCCTTCGCAGTAACACCAAGTACAGGAATATTAACCTGTTTCCCATCGACTACGCCTTTCGGCCTCGCCTTAGGGGTCGACTCACCCTGCCCCGATTAACGTTGGACAGGAACCCTTGGTCTTCCGGCGTGCGGGTTTTTCACCCGCATTATCGTTACTTATGTCAGCATTCGCACTTCTGATACCTCCAGCATCCCTCACAGGACACCTTCGCAGGCTTACAGAACGCTCCCCTACCCAACAACACATAGTGTCGCTGCCGCAGCTTCGGTGCACAGTTTAGCCCCGTTACATCTTCCGCGCAGGCCGACTCGACCAGTGAGCTATTACGCTTTCTTTAAATGATGGCTGCTTCTAAGCCAACATCCTGGCTGTCTGAGCCTTCCCACATCGTTTCCCACTTAACTGTGACTTTGGGACCTTAGCTGGCGGTCTGGGTTGTTTCCCTCTTCACGACGGACGTTAGCACCCGCCGTGTGTCTCCCGTGATAACATTCTTCGGTATTCGTAGTTTGCATCGGGTTGGTAAGTCGGGATGACCCCCTAGCCGAAACAGTGCTCTACCCCCGAAGATGAATTCACGAGGCGCTACCTAAATAGCTTTCGGGGAGAACCAGCTATCTCCCGGTTTGATTGGCCTTTCACCCCCAGCCACAAGTCATCCGCTAATTTTTCAACATTAGTCGGTTCGGTCCTCCAGTTAGTGTTACCCAACCTTCAACCTGCCCATGGCTAGATCACCGGGTTTCGGGTCTATACCCTGCAACTTAACGCCCAGTTAAGACTCGGTTTCCCTGCGGCTCCCCTATTCGGTTAACCTTGCTACAGAATATAAGTCGCTGACCCATTATACAAAAGGTACGCAGTCACACCCCGAAGGATGCTCCCACTGCTTGTACGTACACGGTTTCAGGTTCTTTTTCACTCCCCTCGCCGGGGTTCTTTTCGCCTTTCCCTCACGGTACTGGTTCACTATCGGTCAGTCAGGAGTATTTAGCCTTGGAGGATGGTCCCCCCATATTCAGACAGGATACCACGTGTCCCGCCCTACTCATCGAGCTCACAACACATGCAATTTTGTGTACGGGGCTATCACCCTGTATCGCCGGCCTTTCCATACCGTTCCACTATCACACATGCTGATTCAGGCTCTGGGCTGCTCCCCGTTCGCTCGCCGCTACTGGGGGAATCTCGGTTGATTTCTTTTCCTCGGGGTACTTAGATGTTTCAGTTCCCCCGGTTCGCTTCATTACGCTATGTATTCACGTAATGATAGTGTGACGAATCACACTGGGTTTCCCCATTCGGAAATCGTCGGTTATAACGGTTCATATCACCTTACCGACGCTTATCGCAGATTAGCACGTCCTTCATCGCCTCTGACTGCCAGGGCATCCACCGTGTACGCTTAGTCGCTTAACCTCACAACCCGAAGATGTTTCTTTCGATTCATCATCGCGCTGCAAAAATTTGAGAGACTCAAACACACTTCAGTCTGTTCTTATTACGGAGAACAGAGTTCAGTGTGCTGTTTCAATTTTCAGCTTGATCCAGATTTTTAAAGAGCAAAACTTCGCAGTGAACCTTTTCAGGTACACTCTGAAGTTTTCTTGGGTTTGTTGCAGTAAAGGATGGTGGAGCTATGCGGGATCGAACCGCAGACCTCCTGCGTGCAAGGCAGGCGCTCTCCCAGCTGAGCTATAACCCCATCGCAAAATGCTAATCTCTGTACCGACAATTCTTGCGAATTTGGTAGGCCTGAGTGGACTTGAACCACCGACCTCACCCTTATCAGGGGTGCGCTCTAACCACCTGAGCTACAAGCCTGCAGAGATTTTTACTGCTAATTTTCATCAGACAATCTGTGTGAGCACTTCAAAGAACGCTTCTTTAAGGTAAGGAGGTGATCCAACCGCAGGTTCCCCTACGGTTACCTTGTTACGACTTCACCCCAGTCATGAATCACAAAGTGGTAAGCGCCCTCCCGAAGGTTAAGCTACCTACTTCTTTTGCAACCCACTCCCATGGTGTGACGGGCGGTGTGTACAAGGCCCGGGAACGTATTCACCGTAGCATTCTGATCTACGATTACTAGCGATTCCGACTTCATGGAGTCGAGTTGCAGACTCCAATCCGGACTACGACATACTTTATGAGGTCCGCTTGCTCTCGCGAGGTCGCTTCTCTTTGTATATGCCATTGTAGCACGTGTGTAGCCCTACTCGTAAGGGCCATGATGACTTGACGTCATCCCCACCTTCCTCCAGTTTATCACTGGCAGTCTCCTTTGAGTTCCCGGCCGAACCGCTGGCAACAAAGGATAAGGGTTGCGCTCGTTGCGGGACTTAACCCAACATTTCACAACACGAGCTGACGACAGCCATGCAGCACCTGTCTCACGGTTCCCGAAGGCACTAAAGCATCTCTGCTAAATTCCGTGGATGTCAAGAGTAGGTAAGGTTCTTCGCGTTGCATCGAATTAAACCACATGCTCCACCGCTTGTGCGGGCCCCCGTCAATTCATTTGAGTTTTAACCTTGCGGCCGTACTCCCCAGGCGGTCTATTTAACGCGTTAGCTCCGAAAGCCACTCCTCAAGGGAACAACCTTCAAATAGACATCGTTTACGGCGTGGACTACCAGGGTATCTAATCCTGTTTGCTCCCCACGCTTTCGCACCTGAGCGTCAGTCTTTGTCCAGGGGGCCGCCTTCGCCACCGGTATTCCTCCAGATCTCTACGCATTTCACCGCTACACCTGGAATTCTACCCCCCTCTACAAGACTCTAGCCTGCCAGTTTCGAATGCAGTTCCCAGGTTGAGCCCGGGGATTTCACATCCGACTTGACAGACCGCCTGCGTGCGCTTTACGCCCAGTAATTCCGATTAACGCTTGCACCCTCCGTATTACCGCGGCTGCTGGCACGGAGTTAGCCGGTGCTTCTTCTGCGAGTAACGTCAATCGCTAAGGTTATTAACCTTAACGCCTTCCTCCTCGCTGAAAGTACTTTACAACCCGAAGGCCTTCTTCATACACGCGGCATGGCTGCATCAGGCTTGCGCCCATTGTGCAATATTCCCCACTGCTGCCTCCCGTAGGAGTCTGGACCGTGTCTCAGTTCCAGTGTGGCTGGTCATCCTCTCAGACCAGCTAGGGATCGTCGCCTTGGTGAGCCATTACCTCACCAACTAGCTAATCCCATCTGGGCACATCCGATGGTGTGAGGCCCGAAGGTCCCCCACTTTGGTCTTGCGACGTTATGCGGTATTAGCTACCGTTTCCAGTAGTTATCCCCCTCCATCGGGCAGTTTCCCAGACATTACTCACCCGTCCGCCACTCGTCACCCAAGAGCAAGCTCTCTGTGCTACCGTTCGACTTGCATGTGTTAGGCCTGCCGCCAGCGTTCAATCTGAGCCATGATCAAACTCTTCAATTTAAGTTTGATGCTCGTGAATTAAACTTCGTAATGAATTACGTGTTCACTCAGAGACTTGGTATTCATTTATCGTCTTGCGACGTTAAGAATCCGTATCTTCGAGTGCCCACACAGATTGTCTGATAAATTGTTAAAGAGCAGTGCAACACGGCTTTCGCTCACTGTTGCGAGGTGGCGTATATTACGCTTTCCTCTTTCAGAGTCAACCCTCATTTTCAGGTTTTTCTCTTCAACCAACCCGGCTAGTTAGTGTGAAGTGATTCACATCCGCCGTGTCGATGGAGGCGCATTATAGGGAGTTTCCTCAGGCCCGCAACCCTTAAATTGCAGAAAAATGACTGACTGCTGAAATCCCCAGCAGAACCCCACCTTATACCCATTTACACACAGAGTTATCCACAAAAATAAGGATCGCTCTCGAGAATCTCCCGGTTTTATCCCTCATCTATAGAGATGAAATAATGGAATTGAGGGAAAGAGAAAAATTCGCGAGCGTTGCGCAAACGTTTTCGTTACAATGCACCCGCAAAACAAGGATGCCCCGTAAGGGGCGTTAGCTGAGTTTTTACGCAAGAATTCACCTAACGCTCTCTGTAATAGTCAAATCCAGGGGATTTACCATGCAACAACGTCGTCCAGTCCGCCGCGCTCTGCTCAGTGTTTCTGACAAGGCCGGTATCATCGAGTTCGCCCAGGCACTTTCCGCACGCGGTGTGGAGCTGCTGTCTACAGGAGGCACCGCCCGCCTGTTAGCAGAAAAAGGTCTGCCGGTGACCGAAGTTTCCGATTACACCGGTTTCCCGGAAATGATGGATGGACGCGTAAAGACCCTGCATCCAAAAGTACACGGTGGCATCCTCGGTCGTCGCGGCCAGGACGATGCCATTATGGAACAGCATCACATTGCGCCTATCGATATGGTTGTCGTTAACCTTTATCCGTTCGCCGAGACCGTCGCCCGTGAAGGCTGCTCGCTGGAAGATGCGGTAGAGAACATTGATATCGGCGGCCCAACGATGGTTCGCTCCGCCGCCAAGAACCATAAAGACGTTGCTATCGTCGTCAAGAGCAGCGACTACGACGCCATTATTAAAGAGATGGATGCGAACGAAGGTTCTCTGACCCTCGACACCCGTTTCGATCTCGCGATTAAAGCCTTCGAACACACCGCCGCTTATGACAGCATGATTGCCAACTACTTCGGCAGCATGGTTCCGGCGTACCACGGTGAGAGCAAAGAAGCCGCGGGTCGTTTCCCGCGTACGCTGAACCTGAACTTCATTAAGAAGCAGGATATGCGCTACGGCGAGAACAGCCACCAGCAAGCTGCCTTCTATATAGAAGAAAACGTCAAAGAGGCATCCGTTGCCACCGCGCAGCAAGTTCAGGGCAAAGCGCTCTCTTATAACAACATCGCTGATACCGATGCGGCGCTGGAGTGCGTGAAAGAGTTCAACGAACCGGCCTGCGTTATCGTCAAGCACGCGAACCCATGTGGTGTAGCAGTCAGCACCTCTATTCTCAACGCTTACGACAGCGCTTATAAAACGGACCCAACCTCCGCGTTCGGCGGCATCATCGCCTTTAACCGCGAGCTGGATGCTGAAACCGCGCAGGCGATCATCTCCCGCCAGTTCGTGGAAGTGATCATCGCCCCATCCGCGACCGAAGAAGCGCTGAAGATCACCGCCGCTAAACAGAACGTTCGCGTCCTGACCTGCGGCCAGTGGGCACAGCGCGTGCCGGGTCTCGACTTTAAACGTGTGAACGGCGGCCTGCTGGTTCAGGATCGTGACCTGGGTATGGTCACCGAAGGTGAACTGCGCGTCGTTTCCAAACGTCAGCCTACCGAGCAGGAGCTGCGCGATGCGCTGTTCTGCTGGAAGGTGGCGAAGTTCGTGAAGTCCAACGCCATTGTGTATGCCAAAGAGAACATGACTATCGGTATAGGCGCAGGCCAGATGAGCCGCGTTTACTCCGCCAAAATCGCGGGCATTAAAGCTTCTGATGAAGGTCTGGAAGTGAAAGGCTCCGCCATGGCTTCCGACGCATTCTTCCCGTTCCGCGATGGCATTGATGCCGCTGCCGCCGTTGGCGTGAGCTGCGTTATCCAGCCAGGCGGTTCTATCCGCGACGAAGAGGTGATTGCCGCTGCCGATGAACACGGCATCGCGATGATCTTCACCGACATGCGCCACTTCCGCCATTAATTCAGGGAGCAGACGATGAAAGTTTTAGTCATTGGTAACGGCGGCCGCGAACACGCACTGGGCTGGAAAGCGGCACAGTCTCCGCTGGTTGATACCGTTTTTGTCGCACCGGGTAACGCCGGTACCGCACTGGAGCCCGCGTTGCAGAACGTGGCTATCGGCGTCACCGATATTCCGGCACTGCTGAGCTTTGCCCAGAACGAGAAGATTGACCTGACCATCGTCGGCCCGGAAGCGCCGCTGGTGATTGGCGTAGTCGATGCGTTCCGCGCTGCTGGCCTGAAGATCTTCGGGCCAACCGAAGGCGCGGCACAGTTGGAAGGCTCCAAAGCCTTCACCAAAGATTTCCTCGCCCGTCACCAGATCCCGACGGCGGAGTATCAGAACTTCACTGAGATTGAGCCTGCATTGGCCTATCTGCGTGAGAAAGGCGCGCCGATCGTTATCAAAGCCGACGGCCTGGCCGCCGGTAAAGGCGTTATCGTGGCGATGACGCTCGAAGAAGCGGAAGCCGCCGTACACGATATGCTGGCGGGTAACGCCTTTGGCGACGCGGGTCACCGCATCGTTATCGAAGAGTTCCTCGACGGCGAGGAAGCGAGCTTTATCGTGATGGTCGACGGTGAGCACGTGCTGCCGATGGCCACCAGTCAGGATCACAAACGCGTGGGCAACGGTGACACCGGCCCGAACACCGGCGGCATGGGGGCTTACTCCCCGGCACCGGTAGTGACCGATGAAGTCCACCAGCGCACTATGGAACGCATCATCTGGCCAACCGTGAAAGGCATGGCGGCAGAAGGGAATACCTACACCGGCTTCCTGTACGCGGGCCTGATGATCGACAAACAGGGCAACCCGAAGGTTATCGAGTTCAACTGCCGCTTTGGCGATCCGGAAACGCAGCCGATCATGCTGCGCATGAAGTCGGATCTGGTGGATCTTTGCCTGGCCGCCTGCGACGGCAAGCTGGATGAAAAAACCTCCGAGTGGGACGATCGCGCCTCGCTGGGCGTAGTGATTGCCGCGGGCGGTTACCCTGGCAACTACAACACCGGTGATGAGATCCACGGCCTGCCGCTGGAATCCTCAACTGACGGTAAAGTCTTCCACGCGGGCACCAGGCTCGCTGACGACGACCGCGTGCTGACCAGCGGCGGCCGCGTGCTGTGCGCCACCGCGCTGGGCCATACCGTGGCAGAAGCGCAGCAACGCGCTTACGCCTTAATGACCGATATTCACTGGGACGGCAGCTTCAGCCGTCGCGATATCGGCTGGCGCGCCATCGAGCGTGAGCAAAACTAACGGCTGAGCTTGGCCAGCAGCGTTTTGCGCGTAATGCCCAACTGACGGGCGGCTTCAGTTTTGTTGCCGCCCGTTTTTTCGAGCGCCGCCAGGATGACCTCTTTTTCCACCTCCACCAGCGGCAGAATCTCATCATCGGCCGACGACAACATCGGTACCGGCGTACCCGCGATCGCCAGCGGCAGCTCGCGCTCAGAGATATAATCTCCCGTCAGCAGCACCACCGCCCGCTCCACCGCGTTTTCCAGTTCACGAATATTGCCCGGCCAGTCGTAGTGAATCAGCAGATCCATCGCCTGCGGGGTAAATCCCTGCACCGCTTTACGGTTGCGCTCGGCGTAGCGTTTCAGGAAGTAGTGCGCGAGAGCGGGAATATCTTCGCGCCGCTGACGCAGCGGCGGCATGTCGATGGTCACCACGTTCAGTCGGTAATAGAGATCCTGGCGAAAGCGCCCGGCGCTAACCTCTTCCGCCAGATTGCGATGGGTGGCGGCTATCAGGCGGACATCCACCGAAATGGTCTGGTTGCTGCCTACGCGCTGCACCTCGCGTTCCTGAATCGCGCGCAGCAGGCGCACCTGCATCAGCGGCGAGATATCGCCAATTTCATCGAGGAATAAGGTCCCGCCACTCGCTTCGACAAAACGCCCTTCCCGCCGCCTATCCGCACCGGTAAACGCCCCTTTCTCGTGGCCGAACAGTTCGGACTCCAGCAAAGACTCATTGAGCGCCGCGCAGTTCAGCGTCACCAGCGGCTTATCGCAGCGCGCGCTGCTGGCGTGTAGGGCTCGCGCCACCAACTCTTTACCGGTGCCCGACTCGCCGTGAATCAGCACCGTGGCATCAGAAGGGGCAACCAGCGCGATATTGTGCAGCAGCGCCTGCATGGCTGGGCTATCGCCGACCATCCCGAACTGAGCCGCGGGAGAAGCTTCAACTGCGCCGTCAGGCTGCCGGGTATGCACCAGCGCCTGTGACAGCGTCTGCTGTAGGTTATCGAAGTCTAACGGCTTGATGAGGTAATCCAGCGCGCCGGATTTTAGCGCCTCAACCGCCGTCCCCACGCTGGAGTAGGCGGTCATGATCAGCACCGGGATCGACGGGTTCCAGGCCTTTATCTCTTTGAGCGTCGCAATGCCGTCCATCTCCGCCATGCGGATATCGCAAAGCACTAAATCAAATACCCGTTGGCGCACCTGTTCCAGCGCCTCCCGGCCGTTATGCGCCAGCGAGACCTGATATCCCCACCCGCGCAGCAGCGCCTCGAGAATAGTGCAGTGGCTGATATCATCGTCCACCACCAGAATATCGCCCTTCTCTACGCTCATCCTTGCTGTTCCTTTTGTTGCTCATTAACCGGCAGATAGAGGGTAAATGTGGCCCCCTCGCCGGGACGGCTATCGGCGTGAATGGTTCCGCCATGCTGCTCAATAATGTTCTGTACCACCGCCAGCCCCAGACCGGTGCCGTCGGCTTTGGTGGTGAAGTACGGGGTGAAAATCGCCTGTAGCTGCTCAGCCGTCATCCCCTTGCCGTTATCGGCGACGGTGACCTTCACGCGACCGTCGCTACACTCATTGGCCGTTACCGTAATCACACCGCCGTGACCTATCGCCTGAATCGCGTTGAGATAGAGATTCAGCAGCACCTGATTCAGCCGGTCCGGGTCGGCCTGAATGCGGCGTAACGCAGGCGGTGGAGTGAACTGCAGCGTAATCTCCCGGCCACGCGCATCCTGGCTGACCAGCTGGAGCGAGTGGGCAATCACCTCGTTGAGATCCACCGACTGCCATTTTAAATGCGCCGGGCGCACCAGCTCCAGCAGGTCGCTAACCACGCGGTTCAGACGGTCAGCCTCTTTCGCCATCACCTGTGCCAGCGCGTAGGCTTCTCCCCCCGGCGGTGTACGTTCAGCAAAGTACTTCGCCAGCCCTTTAATCGATGAGAGCGGATTGCGAATTTCATGCGCCACCCCGGCCGCCAGATGGCCTAAGGCCACCAGCTTTTCTCTGCGGTGGGTCGCTTCCTGTAACAACCTGCGTGAGCGTTGATAGCGACGGAACCAGAACTGCGCGAGGATGGTCGCCACCATCACCAGCCCGGCGGCGCACAGGATCACAATCATATTGCGCAGCCCGCGTGCCTGCTCGGCGTCGAGTTCACGCACATCAAAGGCGACAAAAATCACCTGCGGAGTCGTCACCACCTCCCGCCGCATCATCATGCGCATATGGTGGCCGTTGCCGCTCTCCAGCGGGCGAAATGACCGGTAGACCTCCAGCGCCGGTTCGGGTGTTGCAACGCGTCGTTCACGCACGGCGTCACTAACCTGCAGTTCGTGCATCTGCTGCGCATCGTAGAGCGTCTTGCCCACCTGCTGCGGGTCGCTATGGGCGATCACCGTTCCCTGCTCATCGGTGACGGCAAACCACAGCACGCCCGGCTGCCAGGCCATCTCTTCCAGCATGGCCTGAAGCTGGGCATGATGCATGCGCATTCCCATGCCAACGCGGGTGCCCGACTCCAGCGCGCGAATAAGCACGCTGCCTTTCTCCTGGATGGTTTGCCGGGCCGATGCGCTTTCTCGCCCGTAATCGCGCACGATAAGCGCCGAGAACAGGCAGACCAGCAGCAAAATCACGCCGGTCAGCAGCCAGCTAATACCGGTCGCAACCGAATCCTTCTGTAAACGTATGAGGCTCATGGGGCTTCCTTCTCTTTTCCCGTCATCGTCCCTCAGCAGAAATCATGCCATTTTTCGCGCCCGCTAACCCGGCCCTCGAGCACAAACGTCCCGCTTCAACGAGTAAAAATAACCCACCGGGTAGGCTGACGCGGGTCATTTTTACTCACCTGCCGCCGCGAGTGGCCTGAAAACCTCTGTATTATCGCGGTTTGTGAGTCTGGCACAGAAGATGCAATAGCTAAGATAACCACACCACAGGAGAATCAACCATGAAACGGAACAACAATCTGGCCCTTACGCTCTTAGCCGCCGCGGCATTCACCTTCACCAGCGGGGCTGCGTTAGCCGGGCCGCATCACTGGGGCAACAACAGTGATAACGGCGGCTACAGCCAGCTCACCGACGCACAGCGAGCGACGGCGCAGAAGCTACACGATGATTTTTACAACCAGACCAGCGCGCTGCGACAACAGCTCACCTCTAAGCACTATGAGTACAACGCCCTGCTGACGGCCGATAAACCGGATAGCGCGAAAATCGAGGGCGTGGCGCAGGAGATCGAGACGCTACGACAGAAGCTGGATAATCAGCGGGTGAAGTTTGATGTCGCCATGGCGCAAGCTGGGATCCCCCGTCACGGTGGGATGGGCTATGGCTGTCAGGGCGGGCACAACGGAGGGGGTCACATGGGCGGTATGAACCGCTGGTAAGGCCTAGAAGTTCTTTTCGGTCGGCTGCCAGGTGCAGTAGTCTTCGTTCGCCACCAGCAAGAGCTGAGTGCCTTCCGGCGCCTCCAGCCAGGCAATGCTCACTTCGGCGGATGAACGGCTCTGGCGGCTCGCAATATGCCCCAGGGCGCGGGAGTCAAAATCAGGCTTCACCGTTTCGCCTTCACAGGTGGTGACGGAGCCGTCGGCATGCCAGCGCCCCTGACGTAGTACCACTTTCCCCAGCCGCAGCGCGTCGCTGGTCTGGCGGATCTGCTCGGCACGGTAGCGGTAAAGCGCCACCTGGTCACTGGAGAGCTGCTGTTTCTGCCCATCCGTTTCGCGCTGCATAAAGCTCAGCTCGCCGTTGCTATCGAAACGGGCGCGAATATGTTCGGACGGTTTACCGTAGACGTTGAGTTCAATCAGCTGCAGCTTGTCATCCTGCCAACGGTATTCGCTGGTCGAGGTATTGCCGCTGTGCCACGGACTTAGCGTCGTTAAGAGATGGGTCTCGCCGCCGCTATCTTTACGCCAGATGCGAACCGCACCCTGCGTGTCAGCATAGCCGCTGGCGGTGAAAGGCGGTAGCGTGCTGTTATGGCTGCAGGCAGTGAGCAACAGTACGCCAGCCAGCGCCGATAAACGGCACCAGATGAACGAAAGGGGCGAAACCGCCCCTTCTTTAAAACTGTTCACTGCCACGCGGTCTTACTTAACTGCGTCTTTCAGTGCTTTGCCAGAAACAAATGCCGGCACGTTAGCTGCGGCGATTTTGATTTCTTTACCGGTCTGCGGGTTGCGGCCAGTACGCTCAGCGCGGTGGTTCACTTTGAAGGTACCGAAACCAACCAGTTGTACAGCATCACCTTCTTTCAGAGACTCAGTAATAGCAGCCAGGGTGGATTCCAGTGCAGCTTTAGCCTGGGTTTTAGACAGTTCAGCCTTGTCCGCAATTACATCAATCAGTTGAGTCTTGTTCATAAGTTATCCTTACAATGTGTTTATCGCTTGCTAAGCATCGAGTGCGACGAAAATGCCATAAAAGCACTCTCCTGCATACACGCACCGATAGCCACTTTTTTTCGCCCTCCAAATGTAGACCAGACGGGGGGCAGATGTGAAGCCTTCAGGCGTGACAATTCAGGCGGTAAATCACGTTTTGTTGTCTCATTGCTGAAAAATTATACCAATATTGCTCTCACCGGCCTCGCGGAGGTCTGCGCGTAGCCCTTTAATCAGTTCAATATCCCGTTCTTCGCACTCGGCTAAAAGGCGGAAAATCTCCCACTGAATGTCCCATTCTTGCTCTACCGCAGGGTTCAGACGCAGCTCTTCATCGGTCATTTCGCGACCAGCCTGGGTCATTTCCAGCATCGCCACGGAGGTAATAGAACTCTTACTAACTTCGATCGCGTGCTCGAGGGTTTCACCGCTCAGGCGGGAGTGAATTAATTCACTTAATGCCACGCAGGCATCGATCGCTGGATAAACGCCGTACATATCGTAATCGTCGGCTGCCGGGATCGCCTCTTCCAGTTTTTCCAGCTGGCTGTCGAAGTTTACCTTCGCGTCTTTGACCGTCAGGGTTTCCCAGATGAGGTCGAGGATACGACGGTACAGCTGTGGCTCACCAAATTCCGACTCTTTGCAGAACATGGCATAGTTTGGGTACATGCGTTCGCAAAGACAGGCCATAAAGGTGACGTGCTGCCAGCTTTCCAGCTTCTCCAGACGCAGATGAATCGGGTTTTGTAACATGATGAGTTCTCGAATACGGAAATTAGACGCAGTTTACCCGATATGGGGCGGTTTTGCTGCAAGCCGCATAAAAGCCGGGCGCTCTGAGGCCACGGCGTCTGCCCAGCGCGTTGGCTCCGGCAGCCGGTAACCCTGGGTACAGCGCTGCACCCAGCCTAAAGCGCTCTCGAGGCTGACGCGATGGCCCGTGGAGATAAACAGTGGGTTACAGCGCGCTTTGCTGCGCCACACCCACGCCAGTTGCTCGTTTTTGTCCATCAGCGGTGCCAGCGCACCAACCTCTGGCGAGAGGGGCTCAAACTTGCCACACAGCCGTTTTTTCGCCACGCCGATGGTCGGCACGTCCACCAGCAGGCCAAAATGGCTGGCGACGCCCAAACGACGCGGATGGGAAATACCGTGACCGTCGACGAACAGCAGACCGGGTTTGCGCGAAAGCTGCTGCCACGCGGCCATCAGCGCCGGGGTTTCGCGAAAGGAGAGAAAACCGGGAATATAGGGCATGGTGGTGGCGATACGCGCCACCTGATACTCAACCAGCTCCAGCGACGGATATTTCAGCAAGACCATCGCCGCTCGCGTCACTTCGCCACCCTGCTCAAAACCAACGTCGGCGCCGCCGATCAGATCCGGCGGATCGCTGTTGAAACGATCCTCACGGATCACCGATGAGGCCAACTCCAGTTGCTGCGCGCGCAGCGACGCGAGATCCACGTGACGCCCTTAGCGGTGATACTGCGCCGACAGACGGTGCACCGCTTCAACGAAGACACCCGCATGTTCCGGCGGCACGTCCTGATGAATGCCGTGGCCGAGGTTGAAGACGTGGCCTTCGCCCTGACCAAAACCGGCCAGAATCGTCGCCACTTCTTCTTCAATGCGCGCCGCAGGCGCATAGAGCATGGACGGGTCCATATTGCCCTGCAGAGCCACTTTATGGCCTACGCGACGGCGCGCATCGGCGATATCGGTGGTCCAGTCGAGGCCCAGCGCATCGCAGCCGGTTTCCGCCATTGCTTCCAGCCACTGACCGCCGCCTTTGGTGAACAGCGTCACCGGCACGCGGCGACCGTCGTTTTCACGCAGCAGACCATCAACGATTTTGTGCATGTAGTACAGCGAGAACTGCTGATAGTCGCGACCGGTCAGCACACCGCCCCAGGTATCGAAAATCATCACCGACTGCGCGCCGGCTTTAATCTGCGCGTTGAGGTACAGCGTGACGCTCTGCGCCAGCTTATCAAGCAGGAGGTGCAACGCTTTAGGGTCGGCGTACATCATCTTTTTGATAGTGGTAAAGGCTTTGCTGCTGCCGCCTTCCACCATATAGGTCGCGAGCGTCCACGGGCTGCCGGAGAAACCAATCAACGGCACTTCGCCCTTTAGTTCACGGCGAATGGTGCGCACCGCGTTCATCACGTAGCCCAGCTCACCTTCCGGGTCCGGAATCGGCAGCTTTTCTACATCCGCTTTGCTGGTGATTGGCGAGGTAAAGCGCGGGCCTTCCCCGGCTTCAAAATAGAGTCCCAGCCCCATCGCATCCGGAATGGTCAGGATATCCGAGAAGAGGATCGCCGCATCAAGCGGGAAGCGGCGCAGCGGCTGCAGCGTCACTTCACAGGCCAGCTCGGCGTTTTTGCACAGCGACATAAAATCACCGGCATGGGCGCGGGTTGCCTTGTACTCCGGCAAATAGCGGCCTGCCTGGCGCATCATCCATACCGGGGTCACGTCTACGGGCTGGCGCAGCAGCGCACGCAGATAACGATCGTTCTTCAGTTCGCTCATGTTTACATTCCTTTAGCGTTGATGCGCCTATTGTAACATGTCAGTCGTATTCAGCCCGACACATTGCCACGGTATCTTCGATCAGACGACGCGCCACGGTGCCCGGCGGCGGCAGAAGCGGGAGATCGTCGTAGCGATACCAGTTGGCGTTAAGCAGCTCTTTGGGATCGATAACAATGTCGCCGCTGTCGTACTCCGCCATAAAGGCGGTCATCAGCGATTGCGGGAACGGCCACGGCTGGGAGGTGACGTAGCGCAGGTTCTTCACCTTAATGCCGCTCTCTTCCATCACTTCACGCGCCACCGCCTGCTCTAAGGTTTCGCCCACTTCGACAAAACCGGCCAGCACGGTATGCACGCCGTTGCGATGGCGAACGTGTTGGGCAAGGAGGATTGAATCATCGCGGCGAATGGCGA
This sequence comes from Kluyvera sichuanensis, assembly GCF_040930405.1. Classification (NCBI taxonomy): domain Bacteria; kingdom Pseudomonadati; phylum Pseudomonadota; class Gammaproteobacteria; order Enterobacterales; family Enterobacteriaceae; genus Kluyvera; species Kluyvera sichuanensis. The sequence goes on along the minus strand of NZ_CP162271.1, from coordinate 4,019,487 downwards.
CGATAATGCACGGCGCTATCTGCGGGTAGTAGCGCTCACGGCAGTGGCTGCACAGCATCGCCCATTCGGTTTTGCTCGGGTGCATGGTATGGCCGCAGTAGCCGCAGAATTTGTGCGAGCGGTAAAACTCTGCCAACTGCACGCCGCGCCCGGCAAGCTGGAACAGGCCCACGTCCTGGTCGAGAACCTGACGCACGGTGCCCATATCGTGGCGACGCGGCTGCTGTACCAGCCAAACCGGGTCACCTTCCCACTCACCAATCTGGAGTGCGGGCTGACCCACAAGATCGAAATTTACCGCTTCGCCATATGGTAATTCCCCACCGGGCAACCATAATTTTTGTTCGTGGCTGACTATCCACCAGCCGCGATCCAATTTTTCAATTATACGATCCATATCTCTTGCGCTACCTTCGGTTCATAGGCATTTTATTAACATAATGTTTACATATTGACGTGAGCAGATTTTAAACTTACTGATGCGGGGGTCAACCTATGTTAAACCAGTTAGAGAGCCTGACAGAGCGTGTAAAAGGACACCACAGACTGGTCGACCGCTGGCTGAATATTCGTAAGCACCTGCTCGTGGCTTACTACAATCTGGTTGGCCTTAAGCCTGGCAAAGATTCGTTCATGCGTCTTAACGAGAAAGCGCTCGATGATTTTTGCCAGCGCCTGGTCGACTATCTGTCCGCCGGTCATTTCAGTATTTATGAACGCATTATCCATAAAATGGAAGGCAACAGTCCGCTTTTAAACGCCAGCAAAATCTGGCCGCTGCTGGACGCCAATACCCAACAAATTATGGACTACTACGACTCTACGCTGGAGAACGCTATCGACCAGGATAACGTGTATGCCTTCCAGCAGGCGCTGTCCGATATCGGTGAAGCGCTGGAGGCCCGTTTTCTGTTGGAAGACCAGCTCATCATGCTGACCTTCGAGGCGCTCGGCGAGGACGAAATAAAACGCCCGGCTTGAGATTTGCCGCATTAACGAGTAGTTTACATTCATTACCTCTCATCATCTGAGGTTACTTCTTGTCGGAGTGCCCAGTGCGCAAGCACGGGCTGAGACCGTTAATTCGGGATCCGCGGAACCTGATCAGGTTAAGACCTGCGAAGGGAACAAGAGTCAATCTATAGTCGCATCGCCCAAGGGCGATCTTCTCTCTTGCTTCATCCGTCGTCTGACAAGCCATGTCCTTACTTTTATTTGGAATGAGCTATGTCTGTCACTACTAAACCCTCTCGCCGCGAACAGCGCGCCCAGGCCCAACACTTTATCGATACCCTGGAAGGCACCGCGTTCCCGAACTCCCAACGTATCTACATCACCGGTTCGCAGCCGGATATCCGCATTCCGATGCGTGAAATTCAGCTGAGCCCTACGCTAATTGGCGGCAACAAAGAGAATCCACAGTTCGAAGCGAACGAAGCGGTACCGGTGTACGACACGTCCGGCCCCTACGGCGACCCGGACGTCGCGATTAACGTCCAGCAGGGGCTGGCCAAGCTGCGCCAACCGTGGATTGTCGCTCGCGACGACAGCGAAGAGCTGGATGACCGCAGCTCCGCCTACACCAAAGAGCGCCTGGCCGATGATGGGCTGGACGATCTGCGTTTCAGCGGCCTGTTGACGCCGAAGCGTGCCAAAGCAGATAAATGCGTCACTCAGCTGCACTATGCCCGTCAGGGGATTGTGACGCCGGAAATGGAGTTCATCGCCATTCGTGAAAACATGGGCCGCGAGCGCATTCGCAGCGAAGTATTGCGCCACCAGCACCCTGGCATGGCCTTCGGCGCACGCCTGCCGGAGAACATCACGCCGGAATTCGTGCGTGATGAAGTCGCCGCCGGGCGCGCCATCATTCCTGCCAACATCAACCACCCGGAATCCGAGCCGATGATCATCGGCCGCAACTTCCTCGTGAAGGTGAACGCCAATATCGGTAACTCGGCGGTGACCTCCTCCATTGAAGAGGAAGTGGAAAAACTGGTGTGGTCCACCCGTTGGGGCGCGGATACGGTGATGGACCTGTCGACCGGCCGCTATATCCACGAAACCCGCGAATGGATCCTGCGTAACAGCCCGGTTCCGATCGGCACCGTGCCGATCTACCAGGCGCTGGAGAAGGTCAACGGGATCGCTGAAGATCTGACCTGGGAAGCTTTCCGCGATACGCTGCTGGAGCAGGCCGAACAGGGCGTCGACTACTTCACCATCCACGCGGGCGTGCTGCTGCGCTACGTGCCGATGACCGCCAAACGTTTGACCGGCATCGTTTCCCGTGGCGGCTCCATCATGGCGAAATGGTGTCTCTCCCATCATCAGGAAAACTTCCTCTATCAGCACTTCCGTGAAATCTGTGAAATCTGTGCCGCCTATGACGTATCACTGTCGCTGGGCGACGGTCTGCGCCCGGGCTCAATTCAGGATGCCAATGACGAAGCGCAGTTCTCCGAGCTGCACACGCTGGGCGAACTGACCAAAATCGCCTGGGAGTACGATGTGCAGGTGATGATTGAAGGCCCGGGCCACGTGCCGATGCAGATGATTCAGCGCAACATGACCGAAGAGCTGGAGCATTGCCACGAAGCGCCGTTTTACACCTTAGGGCCGTTGACCACCGACATCGCACCGGGCTATGACCACTTCACCTCCGGCATTGGCGCGGCGATGATTGGCTGGTTTGGCTGCGCGATGCTCTGCTACGTTACGCCAAAAGAGCACCTCGGCCTGCCAAACAAAGAGGATGTGAAGCAGGGGCTGATTACCTACAAAATTGCCGCCCACGCCGCCGACCTGGCGAAAGGACATCCGGGCGCGCAGATCCGCGATAACGCCATGTCAAAAGCGCGCTTCGAATTCCGCTGGGAAGATCAGTTCAACCTCGCGCTCGACCCGTTCACCGCCCGTGCCTATCACGATGAAACCCTGCCGCAGGAATCCGGCAAAGTCGCCCACTTCTGTTCCATGTGCGGGCCGAAATTCTGCTCGATGAAAATCAGCCAGGAAGTACGCGACTACGCCGCCGCCCAGACGATTGAAGTGGGCATGGCGGATATGTCAGAGAACTTCCGCGCCAAAGGCGGTGAAATTTACCTGAAACGCGAGGAGGCCTGATGTACCAGCCCGATTTCCCAACGGTACCGTTCCGCCTCGGACTTTATCCGGTGGTGGACAGCGTGATGTGGATTGAACGCCTGCTGGAAGCTGGCGTACGTACCATTCAACTGCGAATCAAAGACAAGCGCGACGACGAGGTTGAAGCGGACGTGATGGCCGCCATCGCGCTGGGCCGACGCTATGACGCCCGCTTGTTTATCAACGACTACTGGCGATTGGCTATCAAGCACCGCGCCTACGGGGTGCATCTGGGCCAGGAGGATCTGGAAACCACGGACCTGAAAGCCATTCAGGCCGCGGGCCTCCGCCTTGGCGTATCGACCCACGACGATATGGAGATTGACGTGGCGCTCGCCGCTCGACCGTCGTATATCGCACTGGGCCACGTCTTCCCCACCCAAACCAAGCAGATGCCCTCCGCGCCGCAGGGGCTGACGCAGTTGGCAGGCCATATTGCGCGTCTGGCTGATTACCCGACCGTCGCTATCGGCGGCATCAGTCTTGCGCGTGCGCCTGACGTGCTGGCGACCGGCGTGGGCAGCATTGCCGTAGTCAGCGCCATCACCCAGGCGGCGGACTGGCGTGAAGCCACGGCACAACTGCTGGCTATCGCAGGAGTGGGCGATGAATGACCGCGACTTTATGCGCTATAGCCGGCAGATCCTGCTGGGCGATATCGCTATTGATGGCCAGCAAAAACTGCTCGGTAGCCATGTGCTGATCGTCGGTTTAGGCGGGCTGGGCTCGCCTGCCGCGCTGTATCTGGCGGGGGCGGGCGTCGGCACGCTGACGCTGGCAGACGACGACGAGGTACACCTCAGTAATCTGCAACGGCAAATCCTGTTCACCACCGACGATATTGCCCGCTCAAAATCGCAGGTCACTCAACAGCGGCTGGCGCGACTTAATCCAGATATTGACCTGGTGGCGCTACAGCAACGGCTGACCGGCGATGCGCTACGCCACGCGGTATCACGCGCCGACGTGGTGCTCGACTGTACCGACAACATGGCAACACGTCAGGCGATCAACGCCGCCTGCGTGGCGCTCAATACGCCGCTTATCACCGCCAGCGCCGTCGGCTTTGGCGGCCAGATCATGGTGCTGACGCCGCCATGGGAGCAAGGATGCTACCGCTGCCTGTGGCCGGACGATGCGGAGCCGGAGCGTAACTGCCGCACCGCGGGCATCGTCGGCCCTGTGGTTGGTGTGATGGGTACGTTGCAGGCGCTGGAAGCCATCAAGCTGTTGAGCGGCATCGACACGCCGAGCGGTGAACTGCGTCTGTTCGATGGCAAAACCAGCCAGTGGCGCAGCCTCGCGCTGCGTCGCGCCCAGGGCTGCCCGGTATGCGGAGGGCGACATGCAGATTCAGTTCAATGATGAAGCGATGCAATGCGCCGAGGGGCAAACCGTCAGCGAACTGCTCGTCCAGCTTAATCAGCTTAAACCGGGCACCGCACTGGCGCTGAACCAACAGATTCTGCCACGCGACCAGTGGCAGCAGCACATCGTGCAGGAAGGCGACCAGATCCTGCTTTTTCAGGTTATCGCAGGGGGTTGATATGTTACGTATTGCGGACAAAACGTTTGATTCACATCTGTTCACCGGTACCGGGAAATTTGCCTCGTCACAACTGATGGTCGAGGCCATTCGCGCTTCCGGCAGCCAACTGGTGACGCTGGCGATGAAGCGGGTGGATTTACGTCAGCACAACGACGCGATTCTCGCCCCGCTGGTTGACGCGGGCGTAACGCTGCTGCCCAACACCTCGGGGGCAAAAACCGCTGAGGAGGCTATCTTTGCCGCCCAGCTAGCGCGTGAAGCGCTGGGGACAAACTGGCTGAAGCTCGAAATTCACCCCGACGCCCGCTGGCTGCTACCAGACCCGATTGAAACGCTGAAAGCTGCCGAAGCGCTGGTAAAGCAGGGCTTTGTGGTGCTGCCATACTGCGGCGCTGACCCGGTGCTGTGTAAGCGGCTGGAAGAGGTGGGCTGCGCGGCGGTGATGCCGCTTGGCGCGCCTATCGGCTCTAATCAGGGGCTGGAGACCAGGGCCATGCTGGAGATTATCATCCAGCAGGCCACCGTGCCGGTGGTGGTGGATGCCGGAATCGGTGTGCCTAGCCATGCGGCGCAGGCGCTGGAGATGGGCGCCGATGCGGTGCTGGTCAACACGGCCATTGCCGTGGCCGACGACCCGGTCACCATGGCAACCGCCTTCCGTCTGGCGGTAGAAGCCGGGCTGCTGGCGCGTCAGGCGGTGCCGGGAAACCGTAGCACGCAGGCCAGCGCCACCAGCCCATTAACCGGTTTTCTGGAGGCGCTGGCATGAAAACGTTCAGCGACCGCTGGCGGCAGCTGGAGTGGGACGACATCCGTTTACGCATCAACGGCAAAACCGCCGCCGACGTGGAACGGGCGCTCGGCGCTTCACAGCTTAGCCGCGACGATCTGATGGCCCTGCTCTCCCCTGCTGCCGCCGACTATCTGGAGCCGCTGGCCCAGCGGGCGCAAAAGCTCACCCGCCAGCGCTTCGGCAATACCGTCAGCTTCTACGTGCCGCTTTATCTCTCGAATCTCTGCGCCAACGACTGCACCTACTGCGGCTTCTCTATGAGTAACCGCATCAAGCGCAAGACGCTGGATGAAGCAGAAATTGCCCGCGAGTGCGGAGCGATACGCGAGATGGGCTTTGAGCATCTCCTGCTGGTCACCGGCGAGCATCAGGGAAAGGTCGGCATGGACTACTTCCGTCGTCACCTGCCGGACATTCGCCAGCAGTTTGCCTCGTTGCATATGGAAGTGCAGCCGCTGGCGACCGAAGAGTATGCCGAGCTAAAAACCCTGGGGCTGGATGGGGTGATGGTCTACCAGGAGACCTACCATGAAGCGATGTACGCGCAGCACCATCTGAAAGGCAAAAAACAGGACTTCTTCTGGCGGCTCGACACGCCGGACCGTCTGGGGCAAGCCGGGATCGATAAAATTGGCCTCGGCGCGCTGATTGGCCTTTCCGATAGCTGGCGGGTCGACTGCTTTATGGTTGCCGAACATCTGCTGTGGCTGCAGCAGCGCTACTGGCAAAGCCGTTACTCTATCTCCTTCCCACGGCTGCGCCCGTGTGCAGGCGGCATTGAGCCTGCATCGCTGATGGATGAACGCCAGCTGGTGCAGACAATCTGCGCGTTCCGTCTGTTCTCTCCGGAGACCGAACTGTCGCTCTCCACCCGCGAATCACCGTGGTTCCGGGATCGGGTTATTCCGCTGGCTATCAATAACGTCAGCGCATTCTCGAAAACCCAGCCCGGCGGCTACGCCGACAATCGCCCGGAACTGGAGCAGTTCTCCCCGCACGATGCCAGAACGCCTGCCGAAGTGGCCAGTGCGCTAGCCGCTCGCGGCCTGCAGCCGGTATGGAAAGATTGGGATAGCTGGCTGGGACGCAGCGCAGCCCGCTAAACGTCAGCTATACTTCTTCAGGGCAGCCTGTTTTTTCGCTGCCCTCTTTCAGATTTTAACGAAATATTGTTTCATTAAAACCGACTTGTAATAGCGATTTAATCTATATATTTAGAACAAATATTCATCTTTACGCCAATAAAGTATAATTATTGAGTCATAAATATGTGTGTTAAATTGCAGTACCAACTCGCTCTGGTTCTGGTCTTCTGCAATCTCTCCCAGGAATGGAAACCATGATGAGTTCTCACAGCAGACGGCTGTCGTTTACTACCCCGATCTTTATCAGTTTTGCTGGCATTATTCTGTGCTTTATCGCTATTGCCATTCTGGTAACCATCATCCAGCGCAACGATATTATTCGCGATTATCATAGTATCAACCGCAACTTCACCCACAACCTGGCGGTCAACTACGCCGAATCTATTCTCAACGAAAATGATTATATTCTGGGACGCGCCACGAACTATTTGGCCCGCAACGACGAGCTGAACAAGGTGGTGAATCTCGATCCTGAGAAAGGGCTGCAATCGATGATGCAGTTGCTGTCGATGATGCCAACGGTTTCTTCACTCTCTGTCGCCGATACCGAAGGTCACTATCTGCGTGCGCCGCAGGCGGTGCAGCGGCAGAACGCTCCGGTCTTTGATGCGACCACCCGCCCCTGGTTCGTCCATCAGGGTGATGTCGGTATTTTCAGCCGCTATACGCAGCCGTACACCGATTTCTATACCCAGCAGCAGACCGTGACGCTGGCGAAGCCGGTCATCTCCCCCGACGGCAAGCTGAAGGGAACGCTGGCCTTCCATTTTGACCTGGCCGCCATGAGCCACACCCTGCGCCAGATGCGTCCGCCGGTACAGGGGGATTTCTTCGTGGTGAACCGTCAGGGTCAGGCGCTGCTGCACTCCGACACCGGCAAACTCTTCCAGACGGTCGTTTCTTCACAGCTGCTGACCAGCATGACAGCTGGCGAAGGCGAGGTATTCGATAAGCAGAGCCGGACCTGGTATTACTACTATTCGTTCACCAATCCTGACTGGTTCGTCATCTACAAAGTCTCCGGACATACGCTCAGCGTGTTGGCACAGCATGAGAGCATCATCATCTCCTGGGGCTTCGCGCTGGCCGGTCTTATCATCATCACCTTCGGCCTGTATTTGCGTCATGCTTCCCGCGGTATTCTGATGAACATTATTAATGCCATCAAAACCGGCGATACCAACCGTGCGCCCGGCCTTGAGGTGATGCTGCATAAGGCGATTGAAACCAACAAAGAGCGTGAGCAGGCCTATGTACGCCAGGCGACCGTTGACTCACTGACCGGCTGTAAAAACCGCTGGGCCTTTGATACCGACATTACCGCCTTGATGAACGACCGACAGTCGTTCGCGCTGGCGCTGGTCGATATCGACAACTTCAAATCCATCAATGATACCTGGGGTCACCTCAGCGGCGATATTGTGCTGCGCAACGTGGCCCGCGAAGGAATAACGATTCTCCAGGCACACGGGCTGTCGCTCTACCGCTACGGCGGCGAGGAGTTCGCGGTTATTTTCACCGCGGAACATATTGCCGAGGCGGCAGCGCTACTCGAGCTATGGCGGATGAATGTTGCCAATAGAAACTGGCGTGAAGAAGGGCTGCATGTCACCTTCAGCGCCGGGCTCGGCGAATGGCACATGGAGACGCTGGACCATCTGGTATCGAGCGTCGACGAGGCGCTTTATAAAGCCAAGCGCCAGGGGAAAAACCGCATCCTGCGAACGACTCACGACGCATAACCCACTCTTGTGTAGCCCGGACGAGGTGCAGCCGCACCGACTCCGGGGCGGCGCGGTGCAAAATCCCGGCGTCACATTGCTCAGCCGGGCTACCTATCCTTCCTCATTTTTTGCACGCTAAATCATGCAAACTGTAACCGGTTTCAGTTTTTTGGGCCGATCTTTGTGATGGCTTACACACAATCATCGTAAAGCAGTTGTTGAACGTTTCAGCTCGCGATAAACATGAGTCATCACGGGTCATGAGGGAGCATTATGAAGAATATCGTTTTATGCTGCGCTGCAGGTATGTCCACCAGCATGTTGGTCCAACGTATGAAGGATGCGGCACAGAAAAAAGGAATTGAAGTCTCAATTAAAGCCGTACCGGTGGCCGAATTTAAAGCAAATCTTAACGATGCGGACATCGTACTATTAGGTCCGCAGGTGAAGTATGAACAAGCTAAGCTGCAGGCTTTGGCTGACCCACTGGGTAAAACGGTCGCCGTCATCGATATGATGGACTACGGCATGATGAAAGGCGATGTTGTGCTTGAGAAAGCCCTTAAGTTAATGGAGTGAGAAAGACGTGGAAGATTTAGAATCAATCATCATGGAGCTGCTGGTGAACGCCGGTGCCGCACGTAGTTCAGCATTAACTGCGCTGCAGCTGGCTCGCAAAGGTGACTTTGAGGGCGCGGAAAAAGCGATGGAAGAGTCTCGCGAGTTCGTCAAACTGGCCCATGGTATCCAGACCCAGCTTATCGGCATTGACGAAGGCACGGGTAAACTGCCGGTCAATCTGATCACCGTTCACTCTCAGGACCACCTGATGAACGCGATGGTTATCCAGGATCTGGCGACCGACATGATTGAACTGTATCGCCGTATTCCACTGGTTAGCTAAGTCAATCGCTCATCCCCGGCAAGTTAAGCTTGCCGGGGATGATGTAATTGCTACATAACATAATGCCTATTCTAAATAGGTTTATATAATTTAAAAACGTCCGGAAGAAAACTTTCAATAATCAAGCTTACTCCTTTATCATGCCGTCAAAGCATTCAACATAAAGGAAAAGGCATGGCTTATTTTAAAGGTACCGATATATTTTTCATTAAAGAGTCTATCTATAGTAAATCTGGACTACCAACCCTTGCTAATACAATTGGTCCTGCAGGAATACAGGTGCTAAAACAAGTCTATCATCTGATGTATGAACAACAAGCTTTATATAAAGGTGAGCCAATAGATTATAGTCAACTTGAGATATGGGATAAATTTAAAATTACATTTGGAATCGATATAATAGAAAGAAAAAAACTGATGGAAAAATAATTTTTAACCTGGAATATTCAGGCTTTTCAACCTTTATCACGCCCATTGATGGGTTTGGTTCTAAGCTACCAAAATGGTTTTCCAGCAAGCACAAAGCAAGTTTACCTACCCCCTATACCTTTGGCAGAGATCCCATTCCTAGCGTCAATCTATACCGCAATATCAGTGCAAAATTCCTGATGGGTTATGGAGATACAGACGTCCCGTGTTCGATGGCAAAATACAATGCAAAAACAGGTCAATTAATTTACATCTCTAGTGAGAATGAATTCTTAGATATAATGAGAAAAACAAAATAGATAACTGTAAAACAGTTTATCTATAAAATACATTTAGAACAATAGACAGCACAACGAACCAGCATGGCATCGAAAAATAGAGGGTTTCTTTTCTCGTCAGGTCTAGCGTTAATCTATAAAAAAACAGCGTAACAATAATAATTATGAGCGTATAAATCAATATCAAAAATGAGTGTTGCGGTAGAATATATAAAGAAAGAAATAATAAAAATGTAGAAATTAATTTTGATAATTTAATTTTCCTGGTAAATATAAAAAAACCGATCACCAGATATAGTAATGAAATAATAACAGGCATATCCTTCCCTGTAGTTCAGTATCCTAACGAATCAACGCCGGTACAAAGTAAAAGGGGAAGTGCTTTAAGCACTTCCCCCTCTAATTTAACGATTAGTCGTTATCAGAACCACCCAGACCTGCGTTCAGCAGTTCCGCCAGGCTCGCGGTCGCTTCTTCTGCACTCACCTGAGGTGCTACAGAAACTTCGCCCGCCGCGCGGCGACGGATGCGATCCTGATGGTACGCATAACCGGTACCCGCAGGGATCAGACGACCCACGATAACGTTCTCTTTCAGGCCACGCAGTTCGTCGCGTTTACCCGCAACGGCTGCTTCGGTCAGGACACGTGTAGTCTCCTGGAACGATGCTGCAGAGATGAACGATTCGGTTGCCAGAGACGCTTTGGTGATACCCAGCAGGTCGCGGGAATACGTTGCCGCCACTTTGCCGTTCGCTTCCAGATCGCGGTTAGCAATCTTGACGCGGGAGTATTCAACCTGCTCGCCTTCCAGGAAGTCGGAGCTACCAGCACTTTCGATGGTCGCTTTACGCAGCATCTGACGAACGATAACTTCAATGTGCTTATCGTTAATCTTAACGCCTTGCAGACGGTAAACGTCCTGTACTTCGTTGGTGATGTAACGCGTTACCGCGTGTACGCCACGAAGACGCAGGATGTCGTGCGGCGCTTCTGGACCATCGGAAACCACGTCACCACGTTCTACACGTTCGCCTTCGAACACGTTGAGCTGACGCCATTTTGGAATCATCTCTTCGTATGGATCGCTACCGTCTAACGGGGTGATAACCAGACGACGTTTCCCTTTGGTTTCTTTACCGAAGGAAATGATGCCGCTGATTTCAGCCAGGATTGCCGGCTCTTTCGGACGACGTGCTTCGAACAGATCCGCAACGCGTGGCAGACCACCGGTAATATCCTTAGTACCACTGGATTCCTGAGGAATACGCGCCAGCGCGTCACCAGAGTGAATCTGAGTACCATCTTCCAGCTGAACAATCGCTTTACCCGGCAGGAAGTACTGAGCAGGCATATCGGTGCCTGGGATCAGAACGTCGTTGCCCTGAGCATCAACAATTTTCAGTGCTGGACGCAGGTCTTTACCACCAGTGGTACGTTCAGCAGAGTCAAGAACAACCAGAGAAGACAGACCGGTCAGTTCGTCAGTTTGACGAGTAATGGTCTGGCCGTCGATCATGTCAGTGAAGCGGATGAAACCACTTACTTCGGTGATAACCGGCATGGTGTGTGGATCCCAGTTTGCAACGGTTTCACCGCCGGCAACCTGCTCGCCATCACCTTTAGCCATAACGGAGCCGTAAGGCACTTTATAGCTTTCTTTGGTACGACCGAATTCGTCGATCAGTTTCAGCTCGGTGTTACGGGAGGTGATAACCAGTTTACCGCTGGAGTTCACAACCGACTTCGCGTTGCTGAGCTTGATGCTACCTTTGTTCTTAACCTGAATGCTGGATTCAGCAGCCGCACGAGATGCCGCACCACCGATGTGGAACGTACGCATCGTCAGCTGTGTACCAGGTTCACCGATGGACTGTGCAGCGATAACGCCGATAGCCTCACCTTTGTTGATGATGTGGCCACGCGCCAGGTCACGACCGTAGCAGTGCGCACATACACCAAAGTCGGTGTCACAGGATACAACGGAACGCACTTTCACGGAGTCAACGGAGTTCTCTTCCAACAGATCACACCACTGCTCGTTCAGCAGCGTGTTACGTGGAACCAGAATGTCCGCGGTGCCCGGCTTCAGAACGTCTTCAGCAGTCACACGACCCAGTACGCGATCGCGCAGTGGCTCTTTAACGTCACCACCCTCGATAACCGGGGTCATGGTGATGCCTTCCAGGGTGCCACAGTCGTCTTCAGTAACAACCAGGTCCTGTGCCACGTCAACCAGACGACGAGTCAGGTAACCGGAGTTCGCAGTTTTCAGTGCGGTATCCGCCAGACCTTTACGAGCACCGTGAGTGGAGATGAAGTACTGGAGTACGTTCAGACCTTCACGGAAGTTCGCGGTGATTGGCGTTTCGATGATGGAGCCATCTGGCTTAGCCATCAGACCACGCATACCTGCCAGCTGACGAATCTGTGCTGCAGAACCACGCGCACCGGAGTCGGCCATCATGTAGATGCTGTTGAAGGAAACCTGCTGCTCTTCTTTACCTTCACGGTTAATGACGGTTTCAGTTTGCAGGTTATCCATCATCGCTTTGGATACACGATCGTTCGCCGCAGCCCAGATATCGATAACTTTGTTGTAGCGTTCGCCAGCGGTTACCAGACCAGACTGGAACTGCTCCTGAATCTCAGCAACTTCAGCTTCCGCTTCGCTGATGATTTCGTATTTCTTCTCTGGGATAACCATGTCGTCGATGCCGACAGAGGCGCCTGAGCGCGCTGCGTAAGCAAAGCCGGTGTACATGGTCTGGTCAGCGAAGATAACGGTCGGCTTCAGGCCCAGAATGCGGTAACAGGTGTTCAGCATTTTGGAGATAGCTTTCTTACCCAGCGCCTGGTTGACGATGGAGTAAGGCAGACCTTTCGGTACGATCATCCACAGAATGGCACGGCCAACGGTCGTGTCTTTCAGGCTGGTGTGCGCAACGAATTCGCCGTTTTCATCTTTTTCGTACTCGGTGATACGCACTTTAACGCGCGCATGCAGAGAGGCCAGACCTGCGCGATAGATACGCTCAGCTTCTTTAGGGCCAGTCAGCACCATGCCTTCGCCTTTGGCGTTAACACAGTCACGAGTCATGTAGTACAGACCCAATACAACGTCCTGAGAAGGAACGATGATTGGTTCGCCGTTCGCTGGGGACAGGATGTTGTTGGTAGACATCATCAGCGCACGCGCTTCCAACTGGGCTTCCAGCGTCAGCGGTACGTGAACAGCCATCTGGTCACCATCGAAGTCGGCGTTGTATGCCGCACAAACCAGCGGGTGCAGCTGGATAGCTTTACCTTCGATCAGTACTGGCTCAAACGCCTGGATGCCCAGACGGTGCAGTGTTGGTGCACGGTTCAGCATAACCGGGTGTTCGCGGATAACTTCGTCCAGGATATCCCAAACGACAGCTTCTTCGCGCTCAACCATTTTCTTAGCGGCTTTGATGGTGGTGGCGAGGCCACGCAGTTCCAGTTTGCCGTAGATGAATGGTTTGAACAGCTCCAGTGCCATTTTCTTAGGCAGGCCGCACTGATGCAGACGCAGGTATGGACCTACGGTGATGACAGAACGACCGGAGTAGTCAACACGCTTACCGAGCAGGTTCTGACGGAAACGACCCTGCTTACCTTTGATCATGTCGGCCAAAGATTTCAGAGGACGTTTGTTAGAACCGGTGATCGCACGACCGCGACGACCGTTATCCAGCAGGGCGTCAACCGCTTCCTGCAGCATACGTTTTTCGTTGCGTACGATGATATCTGGCGCAGCCAGATCCAGCAGACGCTTCAGACGGTTGTTACGGTTAATGACGCGACGATACAGATCGTTCAGGTCAGAAGTCGCGAAACGACCACCATCCAGCGGTACCAGCGGACGCAGATCTGGCGGCAGAACCGGCAGAACGGTCAGGATCATCCACTCTGGCTTGTTGCCAGACTGTACGAACGCTTCCAGCAGCTTGATACGCTTGGTCAGCTTTTTACGCTTGGTTTCGGAGTTGGTTTCGTTCAGCTCTTCACGCAGAGTTTCACACTCTTGCTCCAGATCCATGCTTTTCAGCAGGGCCTGGATAGCTTCCGCACCCATCTTCGCGTCGAATTCATCACCGAACTCTTCCAGCGCGTCCAGATACTGCTCTTCAGTCAGGATCTGTTGACGTTCCAGGTTGGTCATACCGCCTTCGATAACAACATAAGATTCGAAGTACAGTACGCGTTCGATATCGCGCAGAGGCATATCGAGCAGCAGACCGATACGGGACGGCAGCGATTTCAGGAACCAGATGTGGGCAGTTGGGCATGCCAGCTCGATGTGGCCCATGCGCTCACGACGCACTTTGGTCTGGGTCACTTCAACGCCGCACTTCTCACAGATCACACCGCGGTGTTTCAGGCGCTTGTACTTACCGCACAGGCACTCGTAATCTTTTACTGGCCCAAAGATACGGGCGCAGAAAAGGCCGTCACGCTCAGGTTTGAACGTACGGTAGTTAATGGTTTCCGGCTTTTTAACTTCACCGAAAGACCATGAACGGATCATGTCTGGCGAGGCCAGAGCAATTTTGATCGCATCAAACTCTTCGGTTTTAGTCTGCGCTTTCAGAAACTTTAATAAATCTTTCACGGATTTGCTCCCGTCGGAGTTAGCACAATCCACTGCCGGGAATGACCCCGGCAGCAGTGACCTGTTTGAGCGAGGATTACTCGTCTTCCAGTTCGATGTTGATGCCCAGCGAGCGGATTTCTTTCAACAGTACGTTGAAGGATTCCGGCATGCCCGGTTCCATCTGATGGTTGCCATCTACGATGTTCTTATACATCTTAGTACGGCCGTTCACGTCATCAGACTTAACGGTGAGCATTTCCTGCAGGGTGTAGGCGGCGCCGTATGCTTCCAGCGCCCACACTTCCATCTCCCCGAAGCGCTGACCACCGAACTGAGCCTTACCACCCAGCGGCTGCTGAGTAACCAGGCTGTAAGAACCGGTAGAACGCGCGTGCATCTTGTCGTCGACCAGGTGGTTCAGTTTCAGCATGTACATGTAACCTACGGTTACCTGACGCTCGAACTGTTCACCGGTACGGCCGTCGAACAGGGTAATCTGACCAGAAGATGGCAGACCGCCCAGTTGCAGCAGTTCTTTAATTTCCGCTTCTTTTGCACCGTCGAATACTGGCGTTGCGATTGGCATACCTTTCTTCAGGTTTTCTGCCAGGCGCAGCACTTCATCATCGGTGAAGGTGTTCAGGTCAACTTTCTGACGAACATCAGAGCCCAGATCGTAAGCACGCTGGATGAACTCGCGCAGTTTCGCGACTTCTTGCTGCTGTTTCAGCATGGCGTTGATCTTATCGCCGATACCTTTCGCAGCCATACCCAGGTGGGTTTCAAGGATCTGACCGATGTTCATACGCGATGGTACGCCCAGCGGGTTCAGTACGATATCTACCGGCGTACCGTTAGCATCGTGCGGCATATCTTCGATCGGGTTGATCTTAGAAATTACACCCTTGTTACCGTGACGACCTGCCATTTTGTCACCAGGCTGGATACGGCGTTTAACGGCCAGGTATACCTTAACAATCTTCAGCACGCCCGGTGCCAGATCGTCGCCTTGGGTGATTTTGCGGCGTTTCGCTTCGAGTTTTTTCTCGAACTCGTGTTTCAGCTCGTCGTACTGCTCAGCAAGCTGTTCCAGCTGATTCTGTTTCTCTTCGTCGGTCAGACCGAGTTCCAGCCAGCGATCGCGAGGCAGTTTGTCCAGCTTCTCAGCTTCGACACCACCGGCAACCAGCACAGCGTAGATACGGCTGAACAGGCCAGCTTCGAGGATCTGCAGTTCTTCAGACAGGTCTTTCTTAGCCTGCTTCAGCTGCATCTCTTCGATTTCCAGCGCACGTTTGTCTTTTTCTACGCCATCGCGAGTAAAGACCTGAACGTCGATAACAGTACCGGAAACGCTGTTTGGTACGCGCAGAGAAGAGTCTTTAACGTCAGACGCTTTCTCACCGAAGATCGCACGCAGCAGCTTCTCTTCTGGCGTCAGCTGGGTTTCACCTTTCGGCGTTACCTTACCAACCAGAATGTCGCCACCGGTCACTTCTGCACCAATGTAAACGATACCGGATTCATCCAGTTTGGAGAGCGCAGCTTCACCCACGTTAGGGATGTCAGCGGTGATCTCTTCTGGCCCCAGCTTGGTGTCACGGGACACACATGCCAGTTCCTGAATGTGGATGGTGGTGAAACGGTCTTCCTGAACAACACGCTCGGATACGAGGATGGAGTCTTCGAAGTTGTAACCGTTCCATGGCATGAATGCCACGCGCATGTTCTGACCCAGCGCCAGTTCACCCAGGTCGGTGGACGGGCCATCTGCCAGCACGTCGCCGCGCTCGATTGGCTCACCCAGAGACACGCAAGGCATCTGGTTAATACAGGTGTTCTGGTTAGAACGGGTGTATTTGGTCAGGTTGTAGATGTCGATACCCGCTTCGCCCGGATACATCTCGTCTTCGTTAACTTTGATAACGATACGGGATGCGTCGACGTACTGAACGGTACCGCCACGCTTAGCAACTGCAGTAACACCGGAGTCAACGGCAACAGCACGTTCCATACCGGTACCAACCAGCGGCTTATCAGCACGCAGAGTTGGAACGGCCTGACGTTGCATGTTCGCACCCATCAATGCACGGTTGGCGTCATCGTGTTCCAGGAACGGGATCAGGGACGCACCGACGGATACCACCTGCTGGGTGGATACGTCCATGTAGTCAACCTGGTCGCGGCTGAACAAGCTGGATTCGCCTTTGCTACGGCAGGTAACCAGATCTTCTACAAAGTGGCCTTCGTCATCCAGGTTGGAGTTCGCCTGAGCGATAACGTAGTTGCCTTCTTCGATAGCAGACAGGTAATGAATTTCATCGGTTACAACACCGTCGGTCACTTTACGGTACGGCGTCTCGAGGAAACCGTATTCGTTAGTCTGTGCGTACACGGACAGGGAGTTGATCAGACCGATGTTTGGACCTTCAGGCGTTTCGATTGGACATACGCGACCGTAGTGAGTCGGGTGTACGTCTCGAACTTCGAAGCCTGCACGTTCACGAGTCAGACCGCCCGGGCCGAGTGCGGAGATACGACGTTTGTGCGTAATCTCAGACAGCGGGTTGTTCTGGTCCATAAACTGAGACAGCTGGCTGGAACCAAAGAACTCTTTCACTGCTGCAGAAATCGGCTTGGCGTTGATCATATCCTGAGGCATCAGGGTATCCAGATCGCCCAGAGACAGACGCTCTTTCACCGCACGCTCAACACGTACCAGGCCAACGCGGAATTGGTTTTCCGCCATTTCGCCTACGGAACGGATACGACGGTTGCCGAGGTGGTCGATATCATCCACTTCGCCTTTACCGTTACGGATATCGATGAGCTTCTTCATCACTTCGATGATGTCGTCTTTGCTCAGGATACCGGAACCTTCGATCTCGTCGCGCAGCAGAGAACGGTTGAACTTCATACGACCAACCGCAGACAGGTCATAGCGGTCTTCGGAGAAGAACAGGTTCTCGAACAGGCTTTCAGCAGCTTCACGAGTTGGCGGCTCACCAGGGCGCATCATGCGGTAGATTTCTACCAGCGCGCTCAGACGATCGTTGGTTGGGTCGACGCGTACAGTTTCAGAAATGTATGCACCGTGGTCCAGATCGTTAGTGAACAGCGTTTCGATACGCTTGTGGCCAGACTGGCTCAGCTTAGCCAGCAGATCCAGGCTCAGCTCCATGTTAGCTGCGCAGATCAGCTCGCCAGTAGATTCGTCAACGTAGTCTTTAGAAGCGACTTTGCCAGCGATGTACTCAACCGGAACTTCGATATGTTTGATATCGTCTTTTTCCAGCTGGCGAATGTGGCGCGCAGTAATACGGCGGCCTTTTTCAACGTACACTTTACCGTTCGCTTCGATGTCGAAGGACGCGGTTTCGCCACGCAGACGTTCTGGAATCAGTTCCATCTGCAGCTTGTTGTCACGAATTTCGAAAACAACTTTCTCAAAGAACAGGTCAAGGATCTGCTCAGTGGTGTAGTTCAGCGCACGCAGAATAATGGTCGCAGGCAGTTTACGGCGACGGTCGATACGTACGAACAGGTTGTCCTTCGGATCGAATTCGAAGTCCAGCCAGGAACCACGGTAAGGAATGATGCGCGCGTTATACAGCACTTTACCCGAAGAGTGGGTTTTACCTTTATCGGAGTCAAAGAAGACGCCTGGGCTACGGTGCAGCTGAGAAACGATAACACGCTCAGTACCGTTGATAACAAAGGTACCGTTGTCGGTCATGAGCGGAATTTCGCCCATGTAGACTTCTTGTTCTTTAATGTCTTTTACGGTGCCTTCCGGCGCTTCGCGCTCGTAGATCACCAGACGCAGTTTCACGCGCAGCGGTGCGGAATAGGTCACGCCACGGATCTGACATTCCTGAACGTCAAAGACAGGTTCGCCCAGACGGTAGCTGACGTATTGCAGCTCGGAGTTACCGCTGTAGCTTTTAATAGGGAATACGGAACGGAAAGCAGCTTCCAGACCATACTGACCTTCAGGATCTTGCTCGATAAACTTCTGGAACGAGTCAAGCTGGATAGAAAGGAGATATGGGACATCCAGAACTTGTGGACGTTTACCAAAATCCTTACGAATACGTTTTTTCTCGGTATAGGAGTAAACCATAGGGTTCCTCAGCTCGCTGACAAGTCGACGCATCTGTCCATTGGCAGACAGTTTGTGCAACACTATTTTGTTGACCGGAAAATGGAACACTTTCCGCAATACCTGTTGCTATCACGCTTAAACCATTTCATTGCGATTTACACAGAGCGAGCACCCTGTCGCAATATATTAAGTCGTCGATAGAAACATGCATTGTCAGGACAACCAGTAGTCAAACAGTGTGAAATGCTACTGGCGCCATACAGCGCAAAATGGCTGGTGACTAAAAAGTCACCAGCCATCGGCCTGATTTCTCAGGCTTCAACTAGAAAAGTTGGCTTATTTAACTTCAACTTCAGCGCCAGCTTCTTCCAGAGATTTTTTCAGTGCTTCAGCGTCATCTTTGCTCACGCCTTCTTTCAGAGCGGCTGGAGCAGATTCTACCAGGTCTTTAGCTTCTTTCAGACCCAGGCCAGTTGCGCCACGTACTGCTTTGATTACAGCAACTTTGTTAGCGCCAGCAGCTTTCAGAATTACGTCGAATTCAGTTTTTTCTTCAGCAGCTTCAGCCGGGCCAGCAGCTACAGCTACAGCAGCAGCAGCGGAAACACCGAATTTTTCTTCCATTGCAGAAATCAGTTCTACAACGTCCATTACGGACATAGCTGCAACTGCTTCAATGATTTGATCTTTAGTGATAGACATTTAAATTGTTCCTGAAAATCAGAATAAGTTTATACGTAAGCAGATACTTTACAAAGAGGACTGCGATTAAGCAGCTTCTTTCGCATCGCGTACAGCAGCCAGAGTGCGAACCAGTTTGCCAGCCGAAGCTTCTTTCATGGTTGCCATCAGGCGTGCAATTGCTTCGTCGTAGGTCGGCAGGGTTGCCAGGCGATCGATGTTCGATGCCGTGATCAACTCACCTTCAAAGGCTGCGGCTTTGACCTCAAATTTTGCATTCGCTTTCGCGAACTCTTTGAACAGACGAGCAGCAGCGCCCGGGTGTTCCATAGAGTATGCAATCAGGGTCGGACCAACAAACGTGTCTTTCAGGCACTCGAATGGAGTACCTTCAACGATGCGGCGCAGCAGGGTGTTACGAACAACACGCATGTATACGCCAGCTTCACGACCTGCTTTACGCAGTTCAGTCATTTTATCTACAGTAACGCCACGGGAATCCGCAACTACTGCAGACAGCGCGCCTTTGGCTACTTCGCTGACTTCAGCAACAATCGCTTGTTTGTCTTGAAGATTTAAAGCCATTAGCTTTGCTCCTGGATGTTTGCCGGAACTCATGTTCCGGAACTCACTTCACTCTCCCCAACGGGAAGAGCGTCTTAATACGGTGAGCAGAAACAAGCCAGAGTATCCAAAAATAATCTTAGCGTTCTGTCACCGTCTACGCAGGGCATTAAGTTTCTTGCGAAACACCTGCGGTCTTCGACGGAGGCCTGGATTAGGCCAGGCTCCAACGAACAAATCTTTTAGCCGCTAACTTTTGTTAGCAAACGTGGGGGTAAGATTGTAGACAAAATCACCGCCCACGTAAAGGCATTAGTTTGCAGCAGCGCTCAGGCCAGCCTGGTCAACTGCAACACCTGCACCCATGGTGGTGGAGATGCTAACTTTCTTGATGTACACGCCTTTCGCCTGAGTTGGTTTTGCTTTTTTCAGCGCAACCAGCAGAGATTCCAGGTTTTCTTTCAGTTTGTCAGCGTCAAAGTCCACTTTACCGATGGTGGTGTGGATGATGCCGTTTTTGTCGTTACGATAACGAACCTGACCAGCTTTAGCGTTCTTAACCGCTTCAGCAACGTTAGGAGTTACAGTACCAACTTTCGGGTTTGGCATCAGACCACGTGGGCCCAGAACCTGGCCCAGCTGGCCAACAACGCGCATTGCATCTGGAGATGCGATAACAACGTCGAAGTTCATTTCGCCTTTTTTGATCAGGTCAGCCAGATCTTCCATACCTACCAGCTCTGCGCCAGCAGCTTTAGCCGCTTCAGCGTTAGGGCCCTGGGTAAATACGGCAACGCGAACGGAACGGCCAGTACCGTGTGGCAGTACAGTTGCACCACGTACGTTCTGGTCAGATTTACGAGCGTCGATACCGAGGTTAACGGCAACGTCAACGCTTTCGTTGAACTTAGCAGTGGCCAGCTCTTTCAGCAGAGCAATAGCTTCGTTGATGTCGTACTGCTTGGTAGCATCAACTTTGTCACGGATCACGCGCATACGCTTGGTCAGTTTAGCCATTTCTTAATCCTCCACTACCAGGCCCATGGAACGTGCAGTACCTTCGATTGAGCGAGTCATCGCTTCAATGTCGGCGCCAGTCATGTCGGCAGCTTTGGTCTGCGCGATTTCCTGCAGCTGAGCGCGGGAAATTTTACCAACTTTGTCTTTGTTCGGCTTACCGGAACCAGACTTAATACCAGCTGCTTTTTTCAGCAGAACTGCTGCTGGAGGCGTTTTGGTAATGAAGGTGAAAGAACGGTCAGCGTAAACGGTGATAACAACCGGAATTGGCAGACCTTTTTCGATGGAATCAGTTTTTGCGTTGAACGCTTTGCAGAATTCCATGATGTTCACACCCTGCTGACCCAGAGCTGGACCAACTGGTGGACTTGGGTTTGCCATACCAGCTGCAACCTGCAGCTTAACGTAGGCTTGGACTTTCTTAGCCATTCTAAAATCCTCAATGTGGGTGATAGCGCCTCTAAGAGGCTCCCCGTGATATAAAAATTCGTTTTACAGGCATGCGCCCATAAAAACAAAAGGCGCGAAATTGTATGTCAATTTCGCGCCCTATGCAACGATTAGATCGATGCTTTTTTGATCGCAGCCTTACGCTTTCTCTACCTGAGCAAAGTCCAGTTCTACCGGGGTCGCACGACCGAAGATAGAGACGGAAACTTTCAGGCGAGACTTCTCGTAATCCACTTCTTCAACCACACCGTTGAAGTCAGCGAATGGACCGTCGCTAACGCGAACCATTTCACCCGGTTCAAACAGCGTTTTCGGACGCGGCTTATCACCAACCTGCTGCAGGCGGTTCATAATCGCATCAACTTCTTTGTCGCTGATTGGCGCCGGACGGTCAGAGGTACCGCCGATAAAGCCCATTACGCGCGGAACGCTACGCACCAGGTGCCAGCTCGCGTCGTTCATCACCATCTGAACTAACACGTAGCCTGGGAAGAATTTGCGCTCGCTCTTGCGACGCTGGCCGCCACGAATTTCGACCACTTCTTCGGTCGGAACCATGACTTCGCCAAACAGCTCTTCCATGTTGTGTAATTTGATATGCTCGCGCAGCGAAGTGGCTACACGGCCTTCAAAACCGGAAAACGCCTGAACGACGTACCAACGCTTTTTAGGTGCTTCAGACATCTTAGAACCTCAGGCCAGTGATAAAGGATACCAGGCGAACCAGAATACCATCCAGTCCCCACAGGATCAGTGACATTACCGCAGTGACCGCAGCAACGATCAGCGTAGTGTGCAGCGTTTCCTGGCGAGTCGGCCAAATCACCTTACGAACTTCCGTTCTCGCTTCACGCGCAAACGCAACGGTCGCTTTGCCTTTCGTCGTCAACAGCGCGACACCACCCGCTGCAGCAATAATAATTACTACGGCCAGCGCACGCAGCGGCAGCATCATGTCGCGATAGAGGTAGTTGCCCACAATTGCCACGATAAGCAATACGGCAACAGCTACCCACTTCATCGCTTCCAGGCCGCGCCCGCTCCCTTGAGCTTCGGTATTCGCACTCATAAACCAACCTGTCAGAAGTATTCTACAAACATTTCCACCCCGCGGGAGCGAGGCGATCCAAACCGAAAGTAAGTTTCGGACTAAACGCCCTCTACAGAGCCTGTCTCAGCAATGATTATGGCAAAAATAATCACTGATGAGCCAGGTTCTGGTTCGACAGCGTACAAAAAGGGCATCAAATGATGCCCTTTTATTGCGCATTGCGTCAAATGTTATCAGCAATTAGCTCATTACTTTGGCAACAACGCCCGCGCCAACGGTACGACCGCCTTCACGGATTGCGAAACGCAGGCCATCGTCCATCGCGATTGGGTGGATCAGAGTCACAACCATCTTGATGTTGTCGCCTGGCATTACCATCTCAACGCCTTCTGGCAGTTCGATGGTACCGGTCACGTCAGTAGTACGGAAGTAGAACTGTGGACGGTAGCCTTTGAAGAACGGAGTATGACGGCCGCCTTCGTCTTTGGACAGAATGTACACTTCAGATTCGAACTTGGTGTGCGGCTTGATAGAGCCTGGCTTAGCCAGAACCTGACCACGTTCGATTTCTTCACGTTTGATACCACGCAGCAGAACACCAACGTTCTCACCAGCACGGCCTTCGTCCAGCAGTTTGCGGAACATTTCAACGCCGGTACAGGTAGACTTAGCAGTGTCTTTGATACCAACGATTTCAACTTCTTCACCAACTTTGATGATACCGCGCTCTACACGACCGGTAACAACGGTACCACGACCGGAGATGGAGAATACGTCTTCGATTGGCAGCAGGAACGGCTTGTCGATAGCACGTTCTGGTTCTGGGATGTAAGAATCCAGGAAGCCAGCCAGTTCGATGATTTTCGCTTCCCACTCTGCGTCGCCTTCCAGCGCTTTCAGAGCAGAACCACGGATGATTGGGGTATCGTCGCCTGGGAAGTCGTACTGAGACAGAAGTTCACGAACTTCCATTTCAACCAGTTCCAGCAGCTCTTCGTCATCAACCATGTCGCATTTGTTCAGGAACACGATGATGTAAGGAACGCCTACCTGACGACCCAGCAGGATGTGCTCACGAGTCTGTGGCATAGGGCCATCAGTCGCAGCAACAACCAGGATCGCGCCGTCCATCTGCGCAGCACCGGTGATCATGTTTTTAACATAGTCGGCGTGGCCTGGGCAGTCTACGTGTGCGTAGTGGCGAGTCGGGGTATCATATTCAACGTGGGAAGTGTTGATGGTGATACCACGAGCTTTTTCTTCTGGTGCGTTATCGATCTGGTCGAAAGCACGAGCAGCACCGCCGTAGGTTTTAGCCAGTACGGTAGTGATTGCAGCAGTCAGGGTAGTTTTACCATGGTCAACGTGGCCGATAGTACCGACGTTGACGTGCGGTTTGGTACGTTCAAATTTTTCTTTAGACATCGATAGTCCCTCTAATACACGGATAAATCGGTGATATCACCACATCAACCAGACAAAACGCCTGAAATGTTGAATGCATTAATTTAAACAGAGAGAAACGGGAGGGAGAAGAGAAGTGGTGCTGATACCCAGAGTCGAACTGGGGACCTCACCCTTACCAAGGGTGCGCTCTACCAACTGAGCCATATCAGCACGTCTGGAGCGGGCAGCGGGAATCGAACCCGCATCATCAGCTTGGAAGGCTGAGGTAATAGCCATTATACGATGCCCGCATCCTAAAACTCGGCTACCCAGTTCTTTCTGTGCCAAAAAAAAGAGATTGCTCTCTTTTCTTTGTTTGAGTTCGTCATTTTACCGACCAACTCTGGCTTCGCAATGCTTAGCCGGAAAGTGGTGGTGGGGGAAGGATTCGAACCTTCGAAGTCTGTGACGGCAGATTTACAGTCTGCTCCCTTTGGCCGCTCGGGAACCCCACCAGGTACTTGATGGTGCCGACTACCGGAATCGAACTGGTGACCTACTGATTACAAGTCAGTTGCTCTACCTACTGAGCTAAGTCGGCATCAAGTAGCGCGCATTCTATGGAGACCTGCGGCGACATGCAACTAAAAATTTGCATAAAATGTTCTATCGCTCATGTTTTGTGCACTCAAGCGTAAAAACTCAGCAAAACGGTACTTTCATGAACAAAAATAGCGCAATTCTCTCTATTCTCTGTGGCTTGCCAATGCTATTTCATGCCCGCGAATGCCAGACTACCTGTCGTCATTAGCAGCTGTGCTTCTTTACTATCACCTATTACTTACGCCCACCGGTTAAGTTGGCAACAAACTCCGGGGTTTTCTCACGAAAGCACCACTCATTTGGATTTTTTCTTCTTTTTATATTCCATCTGGTGTTAACCTCCTGCCCATTGTCCTGATTAACTGAATGTGAAGCGTCGCGTGTTATCAGCGTGGCAGCCAGAACATGCTTATGAGAAAACAAGAGCAAACGTTAATGACACCTTATCTACAGTTCAATCGTAGCCAGTGGGCGGCGCTGCGCGATTCCGTGCCTATGACCCTGACTGAAGGCGAAATTACACGCTTAAAAGGTATCAACGAAGATCTGTCGCTGGAGGAAGTGGCGGAGATCTATTTGCCTTTGTCACGTTTACTGAACTTCTATATTAGTTCTAACCTGCGTCGTCAGGCGGTGCTGGAGCAGTTCCTTGGCACCAACGGCCAGCGTATTCCTTATATCATTAGTATCGCTGGCAGCGTGGCGGTAGGTAAAAGCACGACCGCACGCGTACTGCAGGCGTTGCTGAGCCGCTGGCCCGAACATCGCCGCGTTGAACTCATCACCACCGATGGCTTCCTGCATCCAAATGAGGTGTTGAAAGAGCGCGGGCTGATGAAGAAGAAAGGCTTCCCGCAATCGTACGATATGCATCGTCTGGTGAAGTTTGTCTCTGACCTGAAGTCAGGGGTGCCCGACGTCACCGCACCGGTCTATTCCCATCTTATTTATGATGTTATTCCTGACGGTGATAAAACGGTTACCCATCCAGATATATTAATTCTCGAAGGACTTAACGTGCTGCAGAGCGGAATGGACTATCCACACGATCCGCATCATGTATTTGTTTCTGACTTCGTTGATTTCTCTATTTATGTTGATGCCCCTGAGAAGCTATTACAGTCCTGGTATATCAACCGTTTCCTGAAATTCCGTGAAGGTGCATTTACCGACCCAGATTCTTATTTCCATAACTATGCCCAGCTTTCTGAAGAAGAGGCGGTTAACGTGGCCACGTCATTATGGAATGAGATTAACCTCATAAATTTAAACGAGAATATCTTACCAACGCGTGAGCGCGCGAGTCTGATCCTGACCAAAAGCGCCAACCACTCCGTTGAGCAGGTTCGTCTGCGGAAATAATCGTGATAAAAGAAAAGGGAGCCGAAGCTCCCTTTTTTATTCTGCGCTACGCAGCGAAATTTCGCCGCCCATCCAGGGTTTTATCACCCCGTCCTGCTCCAGCAATAATGCCCCTTGCGTATCAATGCCGCGAGAAATACCAAATATCTCTTTATCGCCGATAATTAACTTAACCGGGCGATTTATAAAGTTATCTAATTTATCCCAGCGAGAAAGATAAGGCGCTAGCCCTTCCTGTTCGAAGAGGTGCAAGGCGTCGTGCAGTGCGTTAATCAAGCGCGCTGCCAGCACGTTGCGGTCGATAACGATGCCGGCTTCATGTAGGTTGATCCAACCTTGATTAATCACATCGTTTTCAACGCGTCGCATGACCAGGTTAATCCCGGCACCAATAACAATCTGCGCGGCATCACCGGTTTTACCGGTTAGCTCGACCAGAATGCCGGCCAGTTTGCGGTCATTCAGATAAAGATCGTTTGGCCACTTCACCCGTACCTTATCGGCGCCCAGGCTCTGTAATACTTCCGCCATGATGATACCAATCACCAGGCTCAGGCCAATCGCCGCTGCCGGCCCCTGCTCTAAGCGCCAGTACATGGAGAGATAGAGGTTCGCCCCAAACGGTGAGAACCACTTACGGCCACGACGGCCTCGACCTGCCTGCTGGTATTCCGCAACACAGGCATCGCCGGATTTCAATTCACTAATGCGGTCGAGTAGATATTGGTTCGTGGAGTCGATAACCGGGAGTACTGATACGTCACCGTAGTCGACAGCCTGGCGAATGCGCTCTGCTTCCAGTAATTGAATTGGCTCCGGCAGGCAGTACCCTTTGCCAGGTACGGTAAAGACATCAACACCCCAGTCACGTAAGGTCTGGATATGTTTGTTGATCGCCGCGCGGCTCATGCCAAGCGTCTCGCCCAACTGCTCGCCGGAGTGGAAATCACCGTCGGCCAGCAGAGAGATGAGCGTTAATGGCACCGTATTGTCTTTCATTTGATTACCTCAACCGCACTCACTTCACCTGCGCGTCCGATAAAACGGACTTCAGGCTCAAGCCAGACGTTAAATTTGTCGCCCACCTGCTGGCGGACATGGTGCGCTAGCTTAACCACATCGCTACTCTGCGCATGGTCGACGTTAACCAGTACCAGCGCCTGTTGTTGATGAACAGCAGCACCGCCCTCAATATGACCCTTTAGCTGACACTGATCGATAAGCCATCCTGCAGCCAGCTTAACGCTGCCGTCCGCCTGCGGATAATGCGGCGCTTTCGGGAAGTTCGTCAGCAGCGCTTCGGCATAGCCGGCGCTCACTACCGGGTTCTTAAAGAAGCTACCCGCGTTACCGTTGATCTTTGGATCCGGCAACTTAGTCATGCGCATGTGGCAAACGGAGTCGAACACTTCACGCGGAGTCACTGTTTTCGGATCAAGTCGCGTAAGATCGCCGTACGTAAGCACCGGTTTCCACGCTTTTGCCAGTCGGAAGCCTACGGCAACAATCGCAAAACGATCCTGATAATCGTGCTTAAAGATACTGTCACGATAGCCAAACTGACACTCTTCCGCACTAAGGCGCTGACGTTCACCGCTTACCAATTCGATGCAATCGACATATTCACAGACATGCTGCAGTTCAACGCCGTAGGCGCCGATGTTCTGAATTGGGGATGACCCCGCACAGCCAGGAATAAGCGCTAGGTTTTCAAGGCCAGGCATACCGTTATCCAGCGCATAACGCACCAGACTATGCCAGTTTTCCCCCGCGCCAACGTGCAGATGCCATGCATCAGCCGTTTCGCTCACCTCGATACCTTTCAGGCGGTTAAGGATCACCGTGCCGGAATAATCTTCCAGAAACAGGACGTTACTTCCTTCACCCAGGATCATAACAGGCAGCCCTTCACGAGTAGAGTGCTGCCAGGCGCTCAGTAATTGTTGTTCATTTTCAGCGCATACGATGTGCTTTGCACAATGGTCAATGCCGAAGGTGTTCCAGGGTTTTAGGGAGTGGGTCATAGCTGCTTTCCTGATGCTGAATCGACGATAGTTTACCGTATCTGCTCGGGGAAGGCTTGCGGTTATATAGAGGGGGAGGCGGCATAATAATGTAGCCCGGGCGAACGGAGTGACCCCGGGATATTCACCACACTTTTATTTTCCGCAGACGCAAAAAAGCCCATCCGTCAGGATGAGCTTCTTCACTTAATTGATGCCTGGCAGTTCCCTACTCTCGCATGGGGAGACCCCACACTACCATCGGCGCTACGGCGTTTCACTTCTGAGTTCGGCATGGGGTCAGGTGGGACCACCGCGCTACAGCCGCCAGGCAAATTCTGTTTATCAGACCGCTTTTCGCGTTCTGATGTAATCTGTAATCAAGCTGAATATCGATGTCTCTTTCGCCAAAACATCTTCGGCGTTGTAAGGTTAAGCCTCACGGTTCATTAGTACTGGTTAGCTCAACGTATCGCTACGCTTACACACCCAGCCTATCAACGTCGTCGTCTTCAACGTTCCTTCAGGACTCTCAAAGAGTCAGGGAGAACTCATCTTGGGGCAAGTTTCGTGCTTAGATGCTTTCAGCACTTATCTTTTCCGCATTTAGCTACCGGGCAATGCCATTGGCATGACAACCCGAACACCAGTGATGCGTCCACTCCGGTCCTCTCGTACTAGGAGCAGCCCCCCTCAATTCTCCAGCGCCCACGGCAGATAGGGACCGAACTGTCTCACGACGTTCTAAACCCAGCTCGCGTACCACTTTAAATGGCGAACAGCCATACCCTTGGGACCTACTTCAGCCCCAGGATGTGATGAGCCGACATCGAGGTGCCAAACACCGCCGTCGATATGAACTCTTGGGCGGTATCAGCCTGTTATCCCCGGAGTACCTTTTATCCGTTGAGCGATGGCCCTTCCATACAGAACCACCGGATCACTAAGACCTGCTTTCGCACCTGCTCGAGCCGTCACTCTCGCAGTCAAGCTAGCTTATGCCTTTGCACTAACCTCCTGATGTCCGACCAGGATTAGCTAACCTTCGTGCTCCTCCGTTACTCTTTAGGAGGAGACCGCCCCAGTCAAACTACCCACCAGACACTGTCCGCAACCCGGATTACGGGTCTACGTTAGAACACCAGCCATTAAAGGGTGGTATTTCAAGGTTGGCTCCATGCGAACTGGCGTCCACACTTCAAAGCCTCCCACCTATCCTACACATCAAGGACCAGTGTTCAGTGTCAAGCTATAGTAAAGGTTCACGGGGTCTTTCCGTCTTGCCGCGGGTACACTGCATCTTCACAGCGAGTTCAATTTCACTGAGTCTCGGGTGGAGACAGCCTGGCCATCATTACGCCATTCGTGCAGGTCGGAACTTACCCGACAAGGAATTTCGCTACCTTAGGACCGTTATAGTTACGGCCGCCGTTTACCGGGGCTTCGATCAAGAGCTTCGCGTTGCCGCTAACCCCATCAATTAACCTTCCGGCACCGGGCAGGCGTCACACCGTATACGTCCACTTTCGTGTTTGCACAGTGCTGTGTTTTTAATAAACAGTTGCAGCCAGCTGGTATCTTCGACTGATTTCAGCTCCATGAGTAAATCACTTCACCTACGTATCAGCGTGCCTTCTCCCGAAGTTACGGCACCATTTTGCCTAGTTCCTTCACCCGAGTTCTCTCAAGCGCCTTGGTATTCTCTACCTGACCACCTGTGTCGGTTTGGGGTACGATTTGATGTTACCTGATGCTTAGAGGCTTTTCCTGGAAGCAGGGCATTTGTTACTTCAGCACCGTAGTGCCTCGTCATCACACCTCAGCGTTAATAGCGTTCCGGATTTACCTAAAACGCCCGCCTACATGCTTAAACCGGGACAACCGTCGCCCGGCTAACATAGCCTTCTCCGTCCCCCCTTCGCAGTAACACCAAGTACAGGAATATTAACCTGTTTCCCATCGACTACGCCTTTCGGCCTCGCCTTAGGGGTCGACTCACCCTGCCCCGATTAACGTTGGACAGGAACCCTTGGTCTTCCGGCGTGCGGGTTTTTCACCCGCATTATCGTTACTTATGTCAGCATTCGCACTTCTGATACCTCCAGCATCCCTCACGAGACACCTTCGCAGGCTTACAGAACGCTCCCCTACCCAACAACACATAGTGTCGCTGCCGCAGCTTCGGTGCACAGTTTAGCCCCGTTACATCTTCCGCGCAGGCCGACTCGACCAGTGAGCTATTACGCTTTCTTTAAATGATGGCTGCTTCTAAGCCAACATCCTGGCTGTCTGAGCCTTCCCACATCGTTTCCCACTTAACTGTGACTTTGGGACCTTAGCTGGCGGTCTGGGTTGTTTCCCTCTTCACGACGGACGTTAGCACCCGCCGTGTGTCTCCCGTGATAACATTCTTCGGTATTCGTAGTTTGCATCGGGTTGGTAAGTCGGGATGACCCCCTAGCCGAAACAGTGCTCTACCCCCGAAGATGAGTTCACGAGGCGCTACCTAAATAGCTTTCGGGGAGAACCAGCTATCTCCCGGTTTGATTGGCCTTTCACCCCCAGCCACAAGTCATCCGCTAATTTTTCAACATTAGTCGGTTCGGTCCTCCAGTTAGTGTTACCCAACCTTCAACCTGCCCATGGCTAGATCACCGGGTTTCGGGTCTATACCCTGCAACTTAACGCCCAGTTAAGACTCGGTTTCCCTGCGGCTCCCCTATTCGGTTAACCTTGCTACAGAATATAAGTCGCTGACCCATTATACAAAAGGTACGCAGTCACACCCCGAAGGATGCTCCCACTGCTTGTACGTACACGGTTTCAGGTTCTTTTTCACTCCCCTCGCCGGGGTTCTTTTCGCCTTTCCCTCACGGTACTGGTTCACTATCGGTCAGTCAGGAGTATTTAGCCTTGGAGGATGGTCCCCCCATATTCAGACAGGATACCACGTGTCCCGCCCTACTCATCGAGCTCACAACACATGCAATTTTGTGTACGGGGCTATCACCCTGTATCGCCGGCCTTTCCATACCGTTCCACTATCACACATGCTGATTCAGGCTCTGGGCTGCTCCCCGTTCGCTCGCCGCTACTGGGGGAATCTCGGTTGATTTCTTTTCCTCGGGGTACTTAGATGTTTCAGTTCCCCCGGTTCGCTTCATTACGCTATGTATTCACGTAATGATAGTGTGACGAATCACACTGGGTTTCCCCATTCGGAAATCGTCGGTTATAACGGTTCATATCACCTTACCGACGCTTATCGCAGATTAGCACGTCCTTCATCGCCTCTGACTGCCAGGGCATCCACCGTGTACGCTTAGTCGCTTAACCTCACAACCCGAAGATGTTTCTTTCGATTCATCATCGTGTCGCAAAAATTTGAGAGACTCAAACACACCTCAGTCTGTTCTTATTACGGAGAACAGAGTTCAGTGTGCTGTTTCAATTTTCAGCTTGATCCAGATTTTTAAAGAGCAAATATCTCAAACGTCACCCGAAGGTAAGTTTTGAGATATTGGGGTCGGCGACTTTCACTCACACAAACCAGCAAGTGGCGTCCCCTAGGGGATTCGAACCCCTGTTACCGCCGTGAAAGGGCGGTGTCCTGGGCCTCTAGACGAAGGGGACACTGAAGTCTCAATCGCAAGACGCCTTGCTATTTACTTTTCATCAGACAATCTGTGTGAGCACTTCAAAGAACGTTTCTTTAAGGTAAGGAGGTGATCCAACCGCAGGTTCCCCTACGGTTACCTTGTTACGACTTCACCCCAGTCATGAATCACAAAGTGGTAAGCGCCCTCCCGAAGGTTAAGCTACCTACTTCTTTTGCAACCCACTCCCATGGTGTGACGGGCGGTGTGTACAAGGCCCGGGAACGTATTCACCGTAGCATTCTGATCTACGATTACTAGCGATTCCGACTTCATGGAGTCGAGTTGCAGACTCCAATCCGGACTACGACATACTTTATGAGGTCCGCTTGCTCTCGCGAGGTCGCTTCTCTTTGTATATGCCATTGTAGCACGTGTGTAGCCCTACTCGTAAGGGCCATGATGACTTGACGTCATCCCCACCTTCCTCCAGTTTATCACTGGCAGTCTCCTTTGAGTTCCCGGCCGAACCGCTGGCAACAAAGGATAAGGGTTGCGCTCGTTGCGGGACTTAACCCAACATTTCACAACACGAGCTGACGACAGCCATGCAGCACCTGTCTCAGAGTTCCCGAAGGCACCAAAGCATCTCTGCTAAGTTCTCTGGATGTCAAGAGTAGGTAAGGTTCTTCGCGTTGCATCGAATTAAACCACATGCTCCACCGCTTGTGCGGGCCCCCGTCAATTCATTTGAGTTTTAACCTTGCGGCCGTACTCCCCAGGCGGTCTATTTAACGCGTTAGCTCCGAAAGCCACTCCTCAAGGGAACAACCTTCAAATAGACATCGTTTACGGCGTGGACTACCAGGGTATCTAATCCTGTTTGCTCCCCACGCTTTCGCACCTGAGCGTCAGTCTTTGTCCAGGGGGCCGCCTTCGCCACCGGTATTCCTCCAGATCTCTACGCATTTCACCGCTACACCTGGAATTCTACCCCCCTCTACAAGACTCTAGCCTGCCAGTTTCGAATGCAGTTCCCAGGTTGAGCCCGGGGATTTCACATCCGACTTGACAGACCGCCTGCGTGCGCTTTACGCCCAGTAATTCCGATTAACGCTTGCACCCTCCGTATTACCGCGGCTGCTGGCACGGAGTTAGCCGGTGCTTCTTCTGCGAGTAACGTCAATCGCTAAGGTTATTAACCTTAACGCCTTCCTCCTCGCTGAAAGTACTTTACAACCCGAAGGCCTTCTTCATACACGCGGCATGGCTGCATCAGGCTTGCGCCCATTGTGCAATATTCCCCACTGCTGCCTCCCGTAGGAGTCTGGACCGTGTCTCAGTTCCAGTGTGGCTGGTCATCCTCTCAGACCAGCTAGGGATCGTCGCCTTGGTGAGCCATTACCTCACCAACTAGCTAATCCCATCTGGGCACATCCGATGGTGTGAGGCCCGAAGGTCCCCCACTTTGGTCTTGCGACGTTATGCGGTATTAGCTACCGTTTCCAGTAGTTATCCCCCTCCATCGGGCAGTTTCCCAGACATTACTCACCCGTCCGCCACTCGTCACCCAAGAGCAAGCTCTCTGTGCTACCGTTCGACTTGCATGTGTTAGGCCTGCCGCCAGCGTTCAATCTGAGCCATGATCAAACTCTTCAATTTAAGTTTGATGCTCGTGAATTAAACTTCGTAATGAATTACGTGTTCACTCAGAGACTTGGTATTCATTTATCGTCTTGCGACGTTAAGAATCCGTATCTTCGAGTGCCCACACAGATTGTCTGATAAATTGTTAAAGAGCAGTGCAACACGGCTTTCGCTCACTGTTGCGAGGTGGCGTATATTACGCTTTCCTCTTTCAGAGTCAAGCATTTAATTTCGCTTTTCTCTGTCGAGATTCTCAGGAGAACCTCGCTGACCCGGCGGCTTGTTTGCCGTTGTTCCGTCTCAGTGGGGCCGCATTATAGGGAGTAATTGAGATCCCGCAAGCATAATTCTGAAAAAACTTTTCGTTCGCTCAATTTCCAGGCAATGCGCCGAATTAGCACCCTATTTGCGCGAAAGTTGCGCGATTTCTTTGGCAAAACCGGCCACCTGCTCCCAGTCGGTATACACCACTTCTTTACTGGTATCCGTTTCACCACCGGTCATCTTCATAATGAGGCGAATCATCACGCGGTCAAACCAGCGGTAGCGAGGATATCTCAGTGCGCCTGCGAACACGCCACAGGCATCTGGCTGCCACGGAGAACGCAGCAGGAACTTGCGCGTGTAACTGTTGGTCTGCGGAGAACGCTTCTCTGGTTTACGCGCCACCAGGTTTACGGCGAAAAACGCACTCGGTATTGCCTGCAGCGCCGCAGTGTGTTTTTTAACAAAACGGTCGAGCGCAGGATGGAAATGACCGTAGCGAATCGAAGCGCCAATCACTACCCGGTCATACAGCTGCCAATCAATACTTTCCGTACGGTTCAGGTTCACCATCGCGGTATCAATCCCCTGCTCGCTCAGCTGCGAGCAGAGATAGGCTGCGATTTCACGCGTCTGCCCATCACGGGTAGAAAAAAGCATTAATGTTTTCAACGCTGACTCCTGTTATTCGCGCCAGAATGTTGGGGTAAACAGCACCAGCAGCGTAAAGACTTCAAGACGACCAAACAGCATGTTCGCAATCAGGATCCACTTCGCCACCGGATTCATGCTGGCAAAGTTATCCGCTACCACCCCCAGCCCAGGACCGAGGTTATTCAGCGTCGCCACGACGGAGGCGAACGCCGAGAAGTCATCCACGCCGGTGGCGATAATCGCCAGCATGCTGATAATGAAAACCAGCGCATAGGCGGAGAAGAACCCCCATACCGCTTCGAGAATACGTTCCGGCAGCGCGCGATTACCCAGCTTAATGCTGTAGACCGCATTCGGGTGAACAAGGCGCTTCAGCTCACGGTTCCCCTGCTTGAACAGCAGCAGAATACGAATGACCTTCAAGCCACCGCCCGTTGAACCCGCACAGCCACCGATGAAGGCCGAACATAAAAGAAGAACCGGCAGGAACAGCGGCCAGCGCGCAATGCTGTCGGTGGTGAAGCCCGCGGTCGTCGCCATCGAGACCACCTGGAAGAACGCCTGGTTCAGCGTCGTCACCGCCGAGCTATAGATGTCATGGAACCACAGCACCAGGGTACAGATAACCACCAGCGTCAACTGCACGCCAATAAACATACGGAATTCTGGGTCACGCCAGTACACCTTCAGGCTGCGCCCACTTAATAAAGAAAAGTGCAGGCCGTAGTTACAGCCGGAGATCAGCAGGAAGATAGCAATAATGGTGTTGATGGTGGGACTATTAAAGAAGCCAACGCTGGCATCGTGAGTGGAGAAGCCGCCGATGGCGATAGTCGCAAAGCTGTGTCCAATCGCATCGAACGCGGGCATTCCAGCAAACCACAGCGCCAGCGCGCAGGCTACCGTCAGCAGCACATAGATAAGCCACAGCGTTTTCGCCGTTTCGGCAATTCGCGGGCGCATCTTATTGTCTTTCAGCGGCCCAGGCATTTCTGCTCTATATAGCTGCATCCCGCCGACGCCAAGGATAGGCAGGATAGCTACCGCCAGCACAATGATCCCCATACCGCCGAACCACTGCAGCATCTGTCGATAGAAGAGGATAGCGTGAGGCAGTGAATCCAACCCCACCAGCGTAGTCGCCCCGGTGGTCGTTAAACCCGAGAACGATTCAAAGAACGCATCAGTAACCGTCAGGTTTGGCTGTTCGGAGAAGATAAACGGTAGCGCACCCACGCTGCCCAGCACCGTCCAGAACAGGACGACGATCAGGAAGCCCTCACGGGATTTCAGTTCACCCTTCTCCCGGCGGTTCGGCCACCACAGCAGCGAACCAATCACCAGCGCAACAAAAAAGGTTTGAGTAAATGCGCGCCCGGCGCCATCGCGGTAAATCAGAGCCACTAACCCCGGCAGGATCATTGTCCCCGAGAATAAGATGACCAGAAGTCCAACAATTCGAGTAATGGCACGAAAATGCATTTCCGGCGCGTCCTTTGATAATCAAAAAAGTCAGGAGGGGGATTATTCGTCAATCGCTAACAATTGCAATGAACCACGACTAAAATCCGCCAGTCTTGCGGAAAAATCATGCACTTTTGCCTGCGGAAGCGCGATACGGAGTTGAACCGACGCCTGATAATCGCTGGCAACAATCTGCCCGGCATATTGCCCAACCAACGATTCGATACCCGCGAGCTGCCCGTATTCACATAACAGAGTATATTCGGTTAACGGCGTTTTGATCTGCGTTGTCAGCAGATTGAGCGCCTGCTGTACGCCGCCACCGTAGGCTTTTACCAGCCCGCCAGTGCCTAACAAGATGCCGCCGTAGTAGCGAACCACTACGGCGGTAATTTCACCGACGCCACTGCCCATCAGCTGAGCCAGCATCGGCTTACCGGCCGTTCCCGCCGGTTCACCATCGTCTGAGAAGCCAAGCTGCTGCGAGTCATCCGGCCTGCCCGCGACCCACGCCACGCAGTGGTGGCGGGCATCCGGGTGATCGGCGCGAACCGACTCAACGAACGCTTTCGCCGCCGCTACCCCGTCGGTATGCGCCAACAGGGTGATAAAACGGCTCTTCTTTATCTCTTCAACGAAGGTGACCGGCTCGGCCGGTATTCGCCAGCTTTCCATTACGCCAGTTTCAGGTCACGCGTCATGTTTTCGATATTGTTCTCGTGGATAACCACGTTATCTTCAATACGAATACCGCCAAACGGCTTCAGCGCTTCAATTTTCTGCCAGTTGAAGTGCTTGCTGAACTGACCTTCACGCCACGGCGCGAGCAGAGACTCAATAAAGTAGATGCCCGGTTCGATGGTCAACACCATGCCCGGTTGCAGCACGCGAGTGCAGCGCAGGTACGGGTATTTAGACGGTGCGGCCAGATGCGTGCCGGTGTCATCCTGCATAAAGCCGGCAACGTCATGCACCTGCAGGCCCAGCGGGTGACCAATACCGTGCGGCATAAACGGCCCGGTCAGATCATTGTCGACCATCGCCTCTTCGCTCATGTCAGTCACGATCTGATGCTTACGCAGCAGTTTGGCAATACGCTGATGGAACTGGATGTGGTAATCCACGTAGCTGGTGCCCGCCTTCATGGTGGCAATCAGCGCCAGCTGTTCGGTATTCACGTCTTTAATGAGCTGCGCAAAGTCGTTGTCGCCGTTTGCCGCCCAGGTACGGGTGAGGTCAGCGGCATAGCCGTTATACTCTGCTCCAGCATCCAGCAGGAAACTGCGGATTTCCGACGGTGCACGGTGATCCAGCTTGGTGTAGTGCAGCACGGACGCGTGCTCATTCAGCGCCACGATATTGCCGTAAGGCACATCGGTATCGCGATGACCGGTGGCTGTCAGGTAAGCCTGGTTAATATCAAACTCGCTCATGCCGGAACGGAAGGCTTCTTCCGCCGCACGATGGCCGTTCACTGCCATCTTCTGCGCTTCGCGCATACAGGCCAGCTCGTAATCGGTTTTATAGGCGCGATAGTAGTGCAGGTAGTCAATCACCCCTTTCGGGTTGATGTTGTTCGCGGCAATGCCTAAGCCCAGCGCACGCTCCGGAACCGGACCAATATAGCCAATGTTGCCGCGCGCAACGGGCAGTTGGCTGCCAATGCCATCTGCTTTTGGCAGCGCAATGACTTCAACGTCTTCCGTCCAGAATGAGGTCGGCAGCGGCTCAACGTTGTGCCAGTAGTCCACCGGCAGATAGAACCACAGCTTAGGTTTGTTGACGCCATCTACCAGCAGCCAGCAGTTTGGCACCTGAGTAACCGGCACCCAAGCTTTGAACTGCGGGTTGACCTTGAATGGGTACGCGTGGTCATCCAGAAAAACATTCATCAGCTCGCCAGAGTGGATAAGCAGCGCATCAAGCTTGAAACGGTCGAGTGCGTTGCGTGCCCGCTCTTGTAAGGTAACAATATGATTTTTATAGAGTGCGGCCAGTGATTCCATTATTTACCCTTCTGATTTTTTTACCCTTTAGTCACCGCATATTAGCACACCTCTCCCACCCTGCGTGATTTCCGCCGGACGTGATCCGACCAGCAAATATTTAAAGTCTTATTTGCATTTATTTAACACAAAATACACACTCCTGATTATCTGGTATGACCAGATCACTTTGCTGGATTCAGGAGACTGACATGCTCTACAAAGGCGACACCCTGTACCTCAACTGGCTAGAAGATGGCATTGCCGAACTGGTGTTCGATGCCCCTGGCTCAGTTAACAAATTAGATACCGCAACCGTAGCCAGCCTCGGCCAGGCGCTCGACGTCCTCGAAAAACAAAAAGAGCTGAAGGGGCTGCTGCTGCGCTCTGAAAAGGCGGCCTTTATTGTCGGCGCGGATATCACCGAATTCCTTTCGCTGTTCCTGGTGCCAGAAGAACAGTTCAGCCAGTGGCTGCACTTCGCCAACAGCGTCTTCAACCGTCTGGAAGATTTACCGGTCCCCACCATTTCTGCCGTCAACGGCTATGCGCTGGGCGGTGGCTGCGAATGCGTGCTGGCCACCGACTACCGTCTGGCGACGCCGGATCTGCGCATCGGCCTGCCGGAAACCAAGCTGGGCATCATGCCAGGCTTCGGCGGCTCCGTTCGTATGCCGCGTCTGCTGGGTGCCGATAGCGCGCTGGAAATCATCGCCGCCGGTAAAGATGTCGGTGCCGATCAAGCGCTGAAAATTGGCCTGGTCGACGGTGTTGTTAAGCAGGAAAAACTGGTCGATGGCGCGCTGGCGGTACTGCGTCAGGCGATTAACGGCGACCTCGACTGGAAAGCCAAGCGTCAGCCGAAGCTTGAGCCGCTGAAGCTCAGCAAGATTGAAGCCACCATGAGCTTCTCTATCGCGAAAGCGATGGTGATGCAGACGGCGGGCAAACACTACCCGGCGCCGATCACGGCGGTGAAAACGATTGAAGCCGCAGCGCGCTTTGGGCGCGAAGAAGCCCTCAATCTGGAAAACAAAAGCTTTGTTCCACTGGCCCACTCCAATGAAGCCCGTGCGCTGGTCGGTATTTTCCTCAACGACCAATATGTAAAAGGTCAGGCTAAGAAACTGACCAAACACATCGAACCGCCAAAACAGGCCGCCGTACTTGGTGCGGGCATCATGGGTGGCGGGATCGCTTACCAGTCCGCCTGGAAAGGCGTGCCGGTGATTATGAAGGATATAAATGAAAAGTCGCTGACCCTCGGCATGACCGAAGCCAGCAAGCTGCTCAACAAGCAGCTTGAGCGCGGCAAAATCAACGGTCTGAAGCTGGCAAGCGTCATTTCAACCATTCAGCCGACGCTGGAGTACACCGGTTTCGACCGTGTTGATGTGGTCGTTGAAGCCGTCGTGGAAAACCCGAAGGTGAAAAAAGCAGTACTGGCAGAAACCGAGCAGAAAGTACGCCCGGATACCGTGCTGGCGTCTAACACCTCGACCATTCCCATCGGTGAACTGGCCGATGCGCTGGAGCGCCCGGAAAACTTCTGCGGCATGCACTTCTTCAACCCGGTGCACCGTATGCCGCTGGTCGAAATCATTCGCGGTAAGAAAACCTCGGAAAGCACCATTGCGAAAGTGGTCGCCTGGGCAAGCCAGATGGGCAAAACGCCTATCGTGGTGAACGACTGCCCTGGCTTCTTCGTTAACCGCGTGCTGTTCCCATACTTTGCCGGCTTCAGCCAGTTGCTGCGCGACGGCGCGGACTTCCGCAAGGTTGATAAGGTAATGGAGAAACAGTTCGGTTGGCCAATGGGCCCAGCTTACCTGCTCGACGTAGTGGGTATTGATACCGCACACCACGCACAGGCGGTCATGGCCGCCGGTTTCCCGCAGCGTATGCAGAAAGATTATCGCGACGCTATCGATGCGCTGTTCGACGCAAGCCGCTATGGTCAGAAAAATGGCCTGGGCTTCTGGCGTTATAAAGAAGACAGCAAGGGCAAGCCGAAGAAAGAAGAAGATTCAGCGGTCGATAGCCTGCTGGCAGACGTTAGCCAGCCGAAGCGCGATTTCAGCGACGACGAGATTATTGCCCGTATGATGATCCCGATGGTCAACGAAGTGGTGCGCTGCCTGGAAGAAGGTATCATCGCCAGCCCGGCAGAAGCCGATATGGCGCTGGTCTACGGCCTGGGCTTCCCTCCGTTCCACGGCGGCGCGTTCCGCTGGCTGGATACGCTCGGCAGCGCGAAGTACCTCGATATGGCGCAGCAGTACCAGCACCTCGGCCCGTTGTATGAAGTCCCGGCCGGCCTGCGCGACAAAGCGCGCCATA
Source organism: Kluyvera sichuanensis (assembly GCF_040930405.1). NCBI lineage: Bacteria > Pseudomonadati > Pseudomonadota > Gammaproteobacteria > Enterobacterales > Enterobacteriaceae > Kluyvera > Kluyvera sichuanensis. The sequence goes on along the minus strand of NZ_CP162271.1, from coordinate 3,979,726 downwards.
ACGACGCGTATTATCCACCGGTTGAGCCAGCCCGCCCGGCTGGTGAGCTGAAGACGGCTTAAGGAGTCACGATGGAACAGGTTGTTATTGTTGATGCAATTCGTACCCCGATGGGCCGTTCCAAAGGCGGTGCGTTCCGTAACGTGCGCGCTGAGGATCTCTCCGCGCACCTGATGCGTAGTCTGCTGGCGCGTAACCCCGCGCTGGAAGCGGCGGCCATTGACGACATCTACTGGGGCTGCGTACAGCAGACGCTGGAACAAGGCTTTAACATCGCCCGTAACGCATCGCTGCTGGCGGAAATTCCCCATTCCGTACCGGCAGTCACTGTGAACCGTCTGTGTGGTTCTTCCATGCAGGCGCTGCACGATGCGGCCCGTATGATCATGACCGGCGACGCGCAGGTCTGTCTGGTAGGCGGCGTGGAACACATGGGCCACGTGCCGATGAGCCACGGCGTCGATTTCCATCCGGGCATGAGCCGTAACGTGGCGAAAGCCGCGGGTATGATGGGCCTGACGGCAGAAATGCTCTCCCGTATGCACGGCATCAGCCGTGAAATGCAGGATGCGTTTGCTGCCCGCTCCCACGCTCGTGCCTGGGCCGCCACGCAGTCGGGTGCCTTTAAGAATGAAATCATTCCGACCGGCGGCCACGATGCAGATGGCGTACTGAAGCAGTTTAACTATGACGAGGTGATTCGTCCGGAGACCACTGTTGAAGCGCTCTCCACGCTGAAACCGGCCTTCGACCCGGTGACGGGTACGGTAACCGCAGGCACCTCTTCCGCCCTCTCCGACGGCGCTTCCGCCATGCTGGTGATGAGCGAAAGCCGCGCTCGCGAGCTGGGTTTAACGCCACGCGCGCGTATTCGTTCGATGGCGGTGGTCGGCTGCGACCCGTCGATTATGGGTTACGGCCCGGTTCCAGCCTCGAAGCTGGCGCTGAAGAAAGCCGGTCTGACCGCGAACGATATTGACCTGTTTGAGATGAACGAAGCGTTTGCCGCACAGATCCTGCCTTGCATTAAAGATCTGGGGCTGATGGAGCAGATCGACCAGAAGATCAATCTGAACGGCGGCGCGATCGCGCTGGGCCACCCGCTCGGGTGCTCCGGTACGCGTATCAGCACCACCCTGCTGAACCTGATGGAGCGCAAAGATGTCCAGTTTGGTCTGGCAACCATGTGCATCGGTTTAGGCCAGGGCATCGCGACGGTTATCGAGCGCGTATAAAAAACGCGCCCCGAAAGTCGGGGCGCGCAGTATATCGTTATTGTCGGCCGGGCAAGCACAACGCCCCCGGCAACCATACCGGGAAGCCACACACCGCGTTTTATCCAGCATGCAACCACAACAAAGTTTAGTTGCCGTTCTTCCCGCCTGTCAGGGGCGGGTTTTTTACTTTACCGAACTGCTACGCACCACCAGTTTCACCGGCAGGAACAGATTTTCAGCCGCTTTCTCCTCTAGCAGCAAACGCAACGCTTCACGCCCCAACTGCTGCTTATCAACCGCAATGGTCGTCAACGGCGGCTGCGACCAGGCAGCAGCCTCAATATCATCAAAACCGACCAGAGCAATATCTTCCGGGATACGGAGACCACGCTCAGCACAGACCCGCTCCACCACCAGCGCAGCGGCATCATTATAGGTAAATATCGCGTCCGGCGGTTCGGGCAGAGCGAGCAGTTCATTCACCGCCTCAACCAGGGATTGTTCAGTATCCAGCAGCGGAGGCGCTATCGCTTCATACTCAGGTGGCATTAATAAACGCGCTTCATATAATGCCTGCCGGTAACCTTTTTCACGTTGCCGAATACTGTAATGAGCAAGCGTGCTAGCCAGAAATGCAATGCGGCGACGTCCCTGGTCAATCAGGTGTTTGGTCGCCAGATAGCCTCCCTGGGCGTTATCCGGATTCACACATGGCAAGCCCGGTGCCCATAAATCCACGAGAACCAACGGCAGCCTCATTTGCTGAATCAACGCGAGGAGTTCTGGCTCAAAAAAGCCCGCACAAATCAATGCGTCCGGTTGATGAACTCTAATCTGCTCGCTGACCGCATCGCCGGGGCCAATAGAGAGGAAGCTCAGCGCAATGCCCTGTTCACGGCACAAATCTTCTATGCCCAACAAAAGCTGCGAGTAAAAAGGTAGCGCCCGGCTGATATTGTGCTGACGATGCAGCAGGAACAGCACTCGTTTAAGTTTTTCACTTCGAAGGCGAGCAAAATCGTAGCCCTTTTGTTCTGCCACCGAAATAATGCGCAACCGCGTGTCTTCACGCAGTCCGGGCTGCCCTTTAAGCGCCCGAGAGACCGCTCCAACTGAGACACCACAGGCCTCGGCAATATCTCTAACCCGCACTGGTTTCGTCATTTAGCTCTCGTTCATTATCCATCGTTTAAGGCAATCCAGACGCCCTGTCAGCAACACCAACCAATTCTAACCGTTTCATCATTTATGGAACACCCGCATCGGCCAGAGCGTGGTTCAGCTAAAGGTTGTCTAACGTGAATTCTTTATCAGCATAGAACCACTTGCATTGTTTACTAAACTATAAAAATAACTGTCATAAACACCGCAATATTGCTCGATTGAATGCATGATAAAGCAAGAATGAAAGCATGATCACAAAAAATTACATAGTTTAATAAAAATAGCGACATCGTTCACAGTCACCTATTTACAAGCTATACAGCTGTTCAATTAGTCATCAGGATAAAGACAACACCTCTTGTTTAGTAAAAGGTAATTAAATGGAACAGTTTGATGTCGTGGTTGTGGGTGGCGGTTTTTCTGGCAGCATCGCGGCAATCGCCTCGGCACGTTGTCAGGCGAAAACGGCTATCGTTGAAGCCAGCGCTTGCCTGGGGGGATCCCTCACCACCAATGGCGTAAACCCTATGATGACATTTCACGCCGGTGAAAAGCAGGTTATCAAGGGGATCACAGAAGAACTCATCGCCCGCCTGAAAGCGCAGGGGAAATCGCCGGGGCATGTACGCGATCCTGGACACTTCACCACGACATACACGCCGTTCGACGCGGAAGCCATGAAGCATGAGCTCGAATTGATGCTGCTGGAAGCTGGCGGTACCGTGCTCTATCACGCCTCATTAGCCAACGTGACGCATAACAATCGGAAAATCGAAAGTATCACCGTCTGCACCCGTTCCGGCCTGATGACGCTTGATGCAAAAGTGTTTATTGATGCAAGTGGTGATGCCGTCCTGGCCGCAGCGGCAGGGATCCCACTGATCAAAGGGCGCGAATCAGATGGGAAATCGCAGCCGATGACAATGACCCTGAAAATGGCCAATGTTGATCGCGAAAAACTGCGCACCTGGATGCTGGAGCATATTGATGAGCTCAACAATCACTATCAGGCTGAAGATGTCAGAATCGCTGAACGACTGGCCTGTCACGGCTTTATCCGCGAACTGGCGGAGGCCAAAGCCGCAGGCGAAATAACCATTCCACGCGAAGACGTACTGTTCTTTGAAACCAATAACCCAGGCGAGTTTATTTTCAACACCAGCCGCATTCTCGATCACGATGCGATGGATCCATGGAGCCTTAGCCACGCGGAATTTGTCGGGCGCCAGCAATGCCGCGAACTAGAAAGCTTCGCCAGACGCATTATTCCCGGTTTTGAACAGGCTATCGTTGTTTCGACTGGCCCGTCGGTGGGCGTGCGCAGCTCCTGCCAGATCAAGGGGTGCTATCGCCTCACCGCCGACGACCTGTTAAAGCAAACGCACTTTACCGATACCATTGCCATTTCAGGCTATCCCATTGATATACACAGCCCTGATGGCGAAGGCACGGAGCATGGCACCCTGCCGTTCGGCGGGATGTATGGCATTCCATGGCGGACGCTGATCGCCACGGAAACCGATAACGTCATCGTCGTAGGGCGCTGTATCTCCGCTACATTCGAGGCGCAGGCGGCCATCCGCACCACGCCAACCGTCGGCGCTATCGGGCAGGCAGGTGGCATTGCCGCTGCATTGGCCGCCAGCGAGAAAATCAGCGTACATCAGGTATCCATTGCGCAGTTGCAGGATGCCATTCGTCAGCAACAGGGTTATCTCGACTTCTGAGGAATTTACATGGATATGCTACACATCATCAGGATCTGCGCGATTCTGGTTATCTTCCTGCTCTTTTCGGGCCTTATGATGACCCGAAAAATGCCCGCCATTCTGGCCTTACCCGTGATGGCAATATTGATGCCGCTGGTTGCTGGCGTACCGATTTTTAGCGAAGACAAGTCAACCTTCACCATTGCGAACAACGTGTTAACGCAGGGATCGCTCCGCCTGGGGGCGACAATCGTCGCGCTGATTTTTGGGGCATGGTTTGGCGAGGTGTTGAAAAAGGTCGGTGTCACTGAAGCGTTGGTACGCAAGGCCGCAGAGCTTTCTGGCGATAAACCGCTAACGATGGCAATTGTCTTTTTCATTATCGGCACGGTGATCTTCTCCTCCAGCGATGGCCTTGGCATGGTCATTTTAGTCGGCAGCATTATTATCCCCATCCTGCTGACCGCCGGGCTTTCGCCACTGACCAGCTGTATTGTTTTGCTGGCCTGCCATGCGCTGGGTAGCCTGTTTGCGGTCAGCGGCTGGGCGCTTATGCACGATCTGTACGGTATTCCGGTCGCCGACATGGCACGCTATGCGACAATATTCGCAATCCCGGCAGCCGTTATCTACATCACCATGGTCGTGTGGATGGTGAAGCGTGACGTCGTCGTCCGTAAGGCCTGGTCGATGCCGGTGGCGGACAACCTCAACAAACGTAAACAGGTTAATTCTCTCGCGCTCATTTCTCCGCTGGTACCGGTCATCATCATTTTCGCTTTTAAAATCGAGGTGGTTCCAGCCATCGTGCTGAGTCTGGTGATTTGCCTGCTGCTGGCTATGCCGAAACGTCCCACCCACGTACTGGTCAGCAGCCTGGTGGAGGGTATTCAGAATGTCGCCGGTGCGATTGGTCTGATGGTCGGCATTGGCATTTTACTCAATGCGGTCACGGCGCCGCAGGTCAGCATGGTGTTAAAACCGTTAATTGAGTCAATCATTCCCGGCTCGCCGCTCACCTATATTTTATTCTTCTCAATTCTGAGCCCGCTTGCGCTGTATCGTGGCCCGCTAAACAGCTACGGCCTTGGCAGCGGACTGGGGGTCTTAATGCTGGGCGGCGGCCTCTCTCCGCTGGCGACTATGCTGGCGCTGCGTTCTGCATCGCTGGTGCAGGGTCTGTCAGATCCCACCAATACCCATAACGTATGGTCATCGGATTTCGCAAAGGTCGATGTAAATGAAATCCTGCGTAAAACCTTGCCGTGGGCGATGGTGGCAGTGCTGGTTTCCATGTTAATGGCAGGCTACATCGCCTTTTAAAGCAAGGAGCAATTATGACAGGCAAAACGTATCGTATCGGGATAGATGTCGGCGGCACCTTCACCGACGCCGCCATCATTGATAACGACAGTTTCGAACTGGTGGCGAAAAAGAAAATTCCCACCACCCACCATCATCCTAATGGTGTAGCCCACGGCATCATCACCATTATTCACCAGGTGCTGGACGAGAACGGCATTTCGCCGCAGCAGGTGAGTTTTATTGCTCATGGCACCACTCAGGCAACCAACGCATTGCTGGAAGGTGACGTGGCAAAAGTGGGCATCATCGCCATGGGGAGCGGCCTGGAAGGAAAAAGCGCGCGTAAAGAAGCCTGTATTGATGATATTCCGCTGGCAGACGGTAAATTCCTCCATACCTTTAATACCTTTCTGGATACCCGCCAGCTCAGTGATGATGTCATTCGTGCCGCAATCAATACGCTGCGCGAACAGGGTGCAGAGGTGATTGTAGCATCCGAAGCCTATAGCGTTGATGACCCAACCAACGAGCTACGGGTCATGGGAATAGCCGATGAGGTGGGATTGTGCGCGACGGGTGGTCACGAGATCACTCAACTGTATGGCCTGAAGACCCGCACCCGTACGGCAGTAGTGAATGCCAGCCTGATCCCCCGCATGCTGGAAACCGCCAACATGACAGAACAGGCAATTAAGGACGCAGGTATTACGTCGCAGTTGATGATCATGCGCTGTGATGGCGGAGTCATGAGCATTGACGAAGTACGAAAACGCCCCATTCTCACCATGCTGTCCGGGCTGGCTGCAGGCGTGGCAGGAGCACTGATGTATGAGAAAGTTTCCGACGGAATTTTCTTTGAGGTTGGCGGCACCAGCATTGATATTTCGGTCATTAAAAACGGCAAGGTCATGATCCAGAATGCGCAGGTAGGCGGACATCGTACCTATTTGCGCTCCCTTGACGTCCGTACGCTAGCCGTCGCAGGCGGCAGCATGATGATGGTTGAAAACGGCAAAATCACCATGACCGGCCCGCGTAGCGCCCATATCGCAGGCTGCGAATATGAGTGTTTTATTCCCGAATCCGCTTTCGGCGACCATCCGGAATTGACGTTTATCAGCCCGCGACCTGGCGATCCGCAGACCTATGCAGTGGTAACCGGCGCGGCGGGAAAACGCTATGCGCTTACTCTGGCTGGCGCCGCCAATTTACTGGGATACGTACCGGCAGACGACTACGCGGCAGGCAATCTCAACAGCGCACGCCTCGCCTGGCAACTGCTGGGCGTTCATCTTGGCTGTAGTGCCGAAGAGGCCGCACGGCAGGCGCTGGATATCGCCATTGATAAAGTGATGGTCGTGGTCAATGAAATGATTGCCGAATACAAACTGGAGCGGCACTTCATCACCCTCGTAGGAGGCGGCGGAAGCGGCTGTATCCTGGTACCGGCGATGGCCGAAAAAGCGGCCATGAAATACAAAAATGCCAACAATGCGCCGTACATTTCAACCATTGGCGTCGGGATGGCGATGGTGCGCGAAATGATTGAAAAGAGTGTTGTTAACCCAGGCGAAACAGAGATCAAAATGATCCGCGCCGAAATTATGGAGCGCATCGTCCGTTCCGGAGCGAACGAAGCCACCGTTGATATCAACATCGAGATTGATAAACAGAAAAACGTGCTGCGCGCAATTGCTACCGGTGCGACGGAACTACGGCAGAAAGAGAGTATTAACGATACCTTACCGTTAGCGCAGTTACAGCAGATTGCCGCCGAATCGGTTAATTTGACGCAAACCGTCACGCAACGCGCTTGCCAGACCGGGCGTTGGCATCTGTTTGAAGGTATCAGTGAGCAAAAGCGCTTCTTCGGGTTACTCAAAAAACAGCAGCGCCGCCTGAGTATGCTGGATCGCGAAGGAGTGGTGAGACTGAAAAAAGAGAACGCCAACTGGTTAGTTTGCAGCCGTCAGGAAATGAACTCACGATTTGCCGATTTTCTTGACGATAACACGCGTTACTCCGAAGCCAACGCGGCGATACCGAAAACTTTTCTTTTCTGGAAAGAGAAAATGCTCGATCTCACCGGCACCCAAACGAAAGAACAGATGCTGTCGATTATTGAAATGGAGCTGGATGTGGTCGAACCCGAGCAGGACGTTATCGCCATCGCCTGGCAGTAAGGAGTGGAAATGGAACGCGATGAATTGAACCGGATGCTGGCCTGGCTGGACCTGCGAAACGATGCGGTATTTAACAAAATTCCACCAGACCGTTATCGCTATTATCTCGACAATGCTCTGGCGGTAGGCGCTGCAGCCGCACAGGAATTTGCCGGGCAATCTATTCGCACTCTCTATCAGCAACACGATATCGACATCCAGTTTGATAGGGGCGACGGTCTGTTCTTCACCGTCCAGTTTCGCGCCCAATTTGAATTCAGCGAAAAGAAAGCAATTCGTCGTGTCACACTGTATCAGCCCTCGCTGGAGAGTTTGCAGGCTAGCAGCGGGCTACCGCTCGAGAAAATCATCGACATCCACCTGGCGCACGAGTTTTTCCATTTTCTCGAATACAGCCGTAAGCAACCCGTGGGGGAAACGCTCGAAAAAGTGTGCAATGTTGCGTTGGGTCCGTTACGCCGTTATTCCACCGTGGCCGCAACCTCAGAAATCGCGGCCCATCATTTTTGCCAGTTACTGAACGACCTGCCGTTTTATCCGACCTATTATGATTTTCAGTGGTTGGTGGAAAGCGGTAAACAAACTCGACAACAGCGGGATGCGTTGTTCGCCGTCTCGCTGCAAGAAATACAGCAGAGCGTCTGATGCGACAATTTACACAGCAAGAACAAGCAACGCTGATTCAGCGCGCCCGTCAGCAGCCGAGCATTATCCAGCGCCTGATCGCTGATAACGACGTAGTACTGAATCATCCACTCTGCGTCCCACAAACCGGCATTGCCACTTGGGGACACTATTATTTCTGCCCAGAGCATGGCGTAAGACTGCAATGGGAGCGTTACAGCCCCCAGGCCCATCAATGCCCGGTTGATAAGCATATATTCGTCGGCGAGCCCTACAACGGCGCATGGTGGCGTATGATGAATGGCCATAATTGCCGCGCCAGCTATCAGCTCGGGCTATTATGGCTGCTCACTCAGGAAGCGCATTACGCGCAGCGTGTACGCCAAATTTTACTCGCTTATGCCCGCTATTACCCTACTTATGAAGTTCATGGCGGCATTCCCTGCAATGGGCCGGGTAAAATGAACGTCCAGACACTTTGCGAGGCCAATTGCCTTCTGGAACTGGCAAAAGGATACGATCTAATCCGTGCAACGCTCACTCGCCGACAGCAGCGCTTTATTGAATCACGCCTGTTGCGGCCGGGTGCAGAGTTCTTGTGTCAACATCGGGAAAACCAACTGCACAATCACGAAGTGAAAGTAAACACCACCATCGCAGTACTTGGGCTGTTACTGGGGGATACGTCTCTGGTGGATTTCGCAGTGAATGAACCGTATGGTTTACGTTGGCAGTTACAGCAGGGTTTATACACGGAGGGGCTGTGGTTTGAAGGCTCGGCCCATTATCACTTCTACGTTCTACAAGGTTATTTTGACTGGGAAAAATTCGCTCGTGGTACCGACTGGAGCCTGATAGCGGAAGGGCTGTATGAGCGCATGCTCGACTTCCCCCTTAACCTGCTAACCCCCGATGGCACATTCCCGTTCATTAACGATGCGGTAAGCGGGCAAAATACGCTGCATCATACTGACATTTATGAATTTGCCTTTAAACACTACCATAAGCCGGCTTACGCCGCTGCCCTTAAGCACATTTATCAACACCAGTTGCGTGATAACCTCGATGCCTTTCTGTATGGCGTCGACAATTTGCCTGAGGCTGTCGCGCTGCCCAGCGAAAATGTGGTCCATGCACCAGACAGTGGGTTGACGTTAATACGCCAACCCGTACACAACCACGCGTTACTGGTTAAGTACATGCCCTTCAGCGGCGAGCACGACCACCATGACTATCTGGCGGTGACGCTGTGGATGAAAGGCCATGCGGTACTGCCGGATCTGGGTACCACCGGTTATGGCGCAGACCTGCACCGTGACTATTACAAAAATAGCGCCACGCATAACACCCTGAGCGTAAATCTGACAAACGCCCCACCGGCGCGCCCTCAAACGCGATGGATTCACCGCACACCAGACACCCTCCACCTGGCCTGTTATGTTGACTGGTATAACAAAATCCCCCCGTTACCGAGTTTTTCTTTAACGGAGTGGGATGATGCAGTCTGGCGAGATATCGCTTTTCATCGCCATCTCATCATTTATGACGGCCTGATTTTTGATATTGCCCGCATAAGTAACCCACATCGGCAAGCGCTGTACTGGACGCTGCACGTCGATGGTACACGAAACTCAGCGTATCAAGGGCGTGCTGCCCACCTCGGTGGCCCACTAACACGCTTGAAGAATGTGGTTTGCTCACCGCTCACGGGAACAATCACCCGCCACTATGACACTCCAGTTGGCGGGTTCACGCTCTGGCTAGCAGGTCAGGGAACATTGTATGAAGGAGATGGACCCGCTAATCCGGCGATTGGCGATTTGCGCTACCTGGTCAACCACAGTGACGTTCCGTATATGGATATCGTCGGCTGCTATTGCCTTGATTCGCAGGCTGAAATAGAAGAGTTTTCCGTGCGGTGGGAAGAGGCATGCTGCGAAATAGCATATCAACGTTGCGGTCAGCGGCAATCACTGACCGTCAACGTCTAAACGCGCCGGTACAAACCGGCGCACTACGCTAATCAGATAAAGGCAAACGCATCGCCGAACAGACGATCTTCACGCGCCTGACGTTCGTTGCAGAACAGATCACGGGCAATCTTCGCCATTTCAAAACGACCGGCGATATAAATATCGTGGTTCGACAGCGTACCGTAATCCTGCAGCACCGCCGTCAGCACGGTACCAGAGCGCCCGCGCCAATCCTCTTCCGGTTGCTCAACGACCGGCACCACACGCAGATTCGGGTGATTCACCGACAGCGCTTCCAGCTCAGAGAGATCGTACAGATGCTTCTCTTCACGGCCGCCCCAGTAAATCGCCACTTCGCGGTTCGGGTTTTGCGCCAGTGCGGTCAGCAGGATAGAACGGACGTAAGAGAACCCGGTACCGCCAGCAATCAGCACTAACGGACGATCGTCTTCTTCACGCAACCAGGCTTCGCCGTGCGGGATATCGACAACCACTTCACGTTCTTTGAGGATACGATCCATCACCGCCATGGCGTACAGATTCAGCTCTGACGCGCCAATATGCAGCTCAATAAACGCCTTTTCATCCGGCGTAGAGGCCATGGAGAACGGACGTTTGTCGCGCTCATCCATCACCACCATCAGGTACTGCCCGGCACGAAATGAGAAGTCAGCTTCGGGTACTAAACGAACGCGATATACCGTATCGGTAATGGCGTCCACCGAGGTCACTTTACAGCTTAAGGTTGTCATGCGCTCCCTCTGTCGGGTCTTTTCCTCATCACACTTCACGCTGCGGATGCGTTGTCCGCGGCGTGGAGGACTCAAAGGATATCATTATCATTTATCGTCGGAGAAAATGGCCAGCTCGTCCCAGATTTCATCGATACGCGCCGTAACGGCGGGATCTTTCCTGATAGGACGGCCCCATTCGCGCTGGGTTTCCCCAGGCCATTTATTGGTGGCATCCAGGCCCATTTTCGACCCCAGGCCAGAAACCGGCGAGGCGAAATCCAGATAATCAATCGGCGTGTTCTCGACCAGAACCGTATCCCGTGCGGGATCCATTCGGGTGGTAATCGCCCATATCACATCGTTCCAGTCGCGTGCGTTGACGTCATCATCGCAGACAATCACGAATTTTGTGTACATAAACTGGCGTAAAAACGACCATACGCCCATCATTACGCGTTTTGCATGCCCCGCATACTGTTTTTTCATGGTGACGACGGCCAGGCGATAGGAACACCCTTCCGGCGGCAGGTAGAAATCAACAATCTCCGGGAACTGTTTTTGCAGGATAGGCACGAAGACTTCGTTCAGCGCCACGCCCAGCACCGCCGGCTCATCCGGCGGACGGCCGGTATAGGTGGAGTGATAAATAGCATCTTCACGCTGGGTAATATGCGTGACGGTAAAGACCGGGAAGCTATCCACTTCGTTGTAATAGCCGGTATGGTCGCCGTACGGGCCTTCCGGCGCCATCTCGCCAATCTCAATATACCCTTCCAGCACGATTTCCGCGCTGGCAGGCACTTCCAGATCGTTGGATATACACTTCACCACTTCCGTTTTGGTACCGCGCAGTAGGCCCGCGAAAGCATACTCGGAAAGCGTATCCGGCACCGGCGTCACCGCACCTAGAATGGTCGCCGGGTCGGCCCCAAGGGCAACGGATACCGGGAAGCGTTCACCCGGATGCGCCGCGCACCACTCCTGGAAATCCAGCGCGCCGCCGCGATGCGACAGCCAGCGCATAATCAGTTTGTTTTTGCCAATCACCTGCTGGCGATAGATGCCCAGATTCTGCCGCTCTTTATGCGGGCCACGAGTCACCGTCAGACCCCAGGTGATCAGCGGTGCGGCATCTTCCGGCCAGCAGGTCATCACCGGAATGCGGGACAAATCAACGTCATCACCGGAGATAACTTTTTGCTGACAAGGGGCGCCACGCAGGCGTTTGGTCGGCATGTTCAGCACCTGCTTAAACTGCGGCAGTTTATCGAACAGATCGCGAAAACCTTTTGGCGGTTCAGGTTCTTTCAAAAAGGCTAAGAGTTTACCCACTTCACGCAGTGCGCTGACATCTTCCTGCCCCATCCCCATCGCAACGCGCTTGGGCGTACCGAACAGGTTGCAGAGCACCGGCATGTCATAACCTTTAGGATTTTCAAACAGCAGCGCGGGGCCACCGGCACGCAGCGTGCGGTCGGCAATTTCGGTAATTTCCAGATGGGGATCAACCGGGAGGCTAATGCGCTTTAATTCGCCCTGCTGTTCAAGTAATGTCAGAAAGTCGCGTAGGTCATGGTATTTCATGGGGTAATTCTTGGCCTCCTGGTAAGCGCCCTAGTATACGGCGAATGGTCCTGTGATGCTGTATTTTTGTTAAATTAGCGTAAATTTAAGCAGCGACATTCAACATCGCGCTTTAGCCCTACTTTTGTTATGCTTGCGCGCTAAACTTCGGGAAGAGTCATTATGCAAGCCTGGTATTTACTGTATTGCAAGCGTGGGCAGCTTCAGCGTGCTCAGGAACATCTGGAACGGCAGGCCGTCAATTGCCTGACGCCAATGATTACGCTTGAGAAAATGGTGCGCGGGAAGCGTACGTCGGTCAGTGAACCTCTGTTCCCGAACTACCTGTTCGTCGAGTTTGATCCTGAAGTTATCCATACGACAACCATCAACGCCACTCGCGGCGTCAGCCACTTTGTTCGTTTTGGTACGCAGCCGGCGACGGTATCACCTGAGGTGATTCACCAGCTATCCATCTACCAACCTGACGATATTACCGACCCAGAAACGCCGTACCCAGGCGACAGCGTCGTCATTACCGAAGGGGCGTTCGAGGGACTTCAGGCTATCTTTTCCGAACCGGACGGAGAAGCGCGCTCCATGCTGCTGCTTAACCTGCTAAACAAACAAATTAAGCAGAGCGTCAAAAACACCGACTTCCGCAAAGCCTAAGCTAAAAGTGGATATTAAACAGCCGTCTGGCGTTATTGTCTGTGACGGCTTCCAGCCATTGCACCTCTTCACCCCGCCAACCGGCAACTCGTTCAAGAATATGCGTCACATAAGCCGGTTCATTGCGTCTTGATGCAGGCTTCGGGGTCATATCGCGCGGTAACAGATACGGCGCATCCGTCTCCAGCAGTAGCCTATCCGCCGGGATCATCGGCAGCAGCTCACGCAGCTCCAGCCCACGACGTTCATCACATACCCAGCCGGTAATACCAATCGACAATCCGCGATCGAGACACGCCTGCGCCTCATCCCGCGTTCCGGTAAAGCAGTGCAGCACAGCGCCAGGTAAATGGTCGAGCCACGGCTCCAGCAGGGTGAGAAAACGGTCATGCGCATCGCGGCAGTGCAGGAACACCGGCATTCCGAGCTCGGAAGCCATCGCCAGCTGTGCGGTAAACGCCGCTTCCTGTTCAGCCGGGGTAGAGAAGTTACGATTAAAATCGAGGCCACACTCGCCCACCGCCACTACCTCCGGCTTATTAACCAGCGTATAGATAGCCTCTGCCACTTCTGACGACCAGCTACTGGCGTCATGCGGATGTACACCGGCGGTGGACCAGCAGCAATCGAAGCGTTCAGCCAGCTGTTGCGCCGCTTTGCTTTCATGAAGGTTGGTGCCAGTTAACAGCATACCGTGTACACCGGCGGCGCGAGCGCGTGCCACCACGTCATCACGGTCGCGAGCAAACTGCGAACTGGTCAGATTGACCCCAATGTCAAACATCATCACTCCCATATGACAACCGCCCTGGCGGGCGGTTGGTGATTATTCTTCAGTTTGTTCTTCTTCCGCGTCTTCATCACGCGTGAGTCGCTTCCCAGCGTAGAAGCGAGAGAAGAAGACCCCCACCTCAAACAAACAGTACATCGGAATCGCCAGCAGCGTTTGCGAGAACACATCCGGCGGGGTCAGCAACATGCCAACAACGAATGCGCCAACCAGCACGTACGGACGCTTTTTACGCAGGTCGTCAGGCGTGGTTACGCCCACCCAGCACAGCAGCACGATCGCCACCGGCACCTCAAACGACACGCCGAACGCAATAAACAGTGACATGACGAAATCGAGGTAGCTTTTAATATCGGTCGAGACCAGCACCCCTTCCGGCGCGGTATGCGTCAGGAAGCCAAATGCCAGCGGGAACACCACAAAGTAGGCGAACGCCATGCCGATATAGAACAGCAGCGTACTGGAGACCAGCAGCGGTACCACCAGGCGGCGCTCATGTTTGTACAGCGCAGGCGCAACGAACGCCCATACCTGGTAGAGAATGACCGGTGCGGAAAGGATCAGCGAGACCATAAAGGTCAGCTTAATCGGCGTGAAGAACGGTGACGCCACGTCGGTGGCAATCATCGTCGCGCCGGCCGGCATCTGCTTGATCAGCGGGGCGGAGACCATCTGATAGATGTCATTGGCGAAGTAGACCAACGCCAGGAAAATCACGATGACCGCAATGATGCAGTTGAGCAGGCGTTTACGCAGCTCAATCAAATGAGCGATCAGCGGTTGAGTATCTTCTACGCTCATATTTACGGTTTATCACTCGATGCGGGGGATGAATCAGGAACAACGGCCGCAGGGGCTTTTTCTTTCTCTGCTGGCTCTACGGCCTCGGCGTCAGGCGCGGGCGCCTCAGCGGACGGCGCTTTAGGCTCGTCGACGTGTGGCTCAGCCACTTCAGGCTGCGCAGCGTCCTTCTCCTTCACCACCGGATTATGGATGGTATTGGCCTCGTCGCTCGCCTTTTCAGGATCGTGCGCCGTGTAAGAACGCTTCATCGACTCTGCCGCTTCACGCAGCTCATCCATGGAGGCCTTCAGTTCTGGCGTCAGGTTATCCAGACTCGCTTTCTCCACTTTTTTCAGGCTGTCCTGAAATTCCTGGAGTTTAAGCTCCTGCGTCAGCTCGTTTTGTACGGTTGTCGCCAGAGAGCGCAGCGCGCGTATCCAGCCAACAACCGTCTTCACTGCTACCGGCAAGCGTTTTGGCCCCAGCACAACGAGGCCAATAATAAACACCAGCAGCAGTTCACTGAAACCAATATCAAACACGAATTACACCTGCTCGTTGTCGTGGCGTTTCGCTTCGTCTTTCTTTGCACTTTCCTGCTTATCAGTGATTGATTTTGCAGTGAAATCTGCATCCTGGTCCGCTTTGGTTTTGGTGTCGTCTTCATCGCTCATGGCTTTCTTGAAGCCTTTGATAGACGAACCTAAGTCGGATCCCAGCGAGCTCAGCTTTTTAGTCCCGAAAAGCAGAACCACGATAACGACGATAATCAGCAACTGCCAAATACTAATACCACCCATACATATCCCTCTGATATGCACTTCATCCTTCAAGCCGCCTCTGCGTTGGCTGCGTTCGTTCACCCCAGTCACTTACTGATGTAAGCTCCAGGGGATTCACTCACTTGCCGCCTTGACGCAGCTTGAATGATTTTGTGCATAGATGATGAAATAATCAGCGCGCATTATACGTTATGCAGCGCCCTCTTAGCGACGCATAATTCAGCGCGTCTTCCGCCACCCGACGAGCCATACCACCAGCCCTCCGGCCATAAGCCATGCGGGTGTCAGGCCCCATTCCGGGCGATTCACTAACAATACTGTACCGCTCAGGAGTAAAACCGCGCCTATACCAAAGAGATAACGCGATTGACCCTGACGGGTGTGATGCGTTGTCAGATTCTGCGAGAGTTTCTCAAGGCTCGCCTGAACCTGCTTGCTCTGCCGAAGGCTGTCATACACCAGCTCCGGCAGTTCCGGCATCTTTTCAATCCAGAACGGCGCTTTGTCCTTCAGGGCGCGAACCAGCGCCGGAATACCGACCTGATCTTTCAGCCATGATTCAAGGAAAGGCTTTGCCGTCTTCCATAAATCTAACTGAGGATAGAGCTGACGTCCTACCCCTTCTACGTAAAGTAATGTCTTTTGTAGCAACACCAGCTGTGGCTGGACTTCCATATTGAAGCGTCGGGCGGTGTTAAACAGGTTCAGCAGCACGTGACCGAAAGAGATCTCCGCCAGCGGCTTTTCAAAAATCGGCTCGCAAACGGTGCGGATAGCAAACTCAAACTCTTCCACATTGGTGTCCGCCGGAACCCAGCCGGAATCGACGTGCAGTTCGGCAACTTTACGGTAGTCGCGGTTGAAGAAGGCGATAAAGTTTTCCGCCAGATAGCGTTTATCGTCCTTGTTAAGCGAGCCAACGATGCCACAGTCGATGCCGATGTACTGCGGGTCTTCCGGGTGTTCATAGCTGACGAAAATATTCCCCGGGTGCATGTCCGCGTGGAAGAAGCTGTCGCGGAATACCTGGGTGAAGAAGACCTGCACGCCGCGTTCGGCCAGTAGCTTCATATTGGTATTCTGCTTTTCCAGCGTCTCTACGTCAGAGACCGGAATACCGTAGATGCGCTCCATCACCAGCATGTCAACGCGGCAGTAGTCTGAATAGACCTCCGGCACGTACAGCATCGGGCTGTTTTCGAAGTTGCGGCGCAGTTGAATGGCGTTCGCCGCTTCGCGCAGCAGGTTCAGTTCATCTATCAGCGTCTTTTCATAGTCACGCACCACTTCCAGCGGGCGCAGGCGACGACCGTCCGGCAGCAGGCGGGGTACCCAGCGCGCCAGGCGATAGATAAGCTTCATGTCCGCTTTGATAATCGGCAGAATGTCCGGGCGGATAACCTTAATGACGACCTCTTTGCCGTTCTCTTTCAGGCGAGCAGTGTGCACCTGGGCAATGGAGGCTGAAGCCAGCGGCTCAATGCTAAAATCATCAAACCAGCTTTCAACGGGGATATCGCCCATCGATTTTTCAATCTGCTGCTTTGCCAGCTTGCCGTCAAACGGCGCCACGCGGTCCTGCAGCATAATGAGCTGATCGGCAATTTGCGGGGGGAAAAGGTCACGACGGGTAGAGAGCATCTGCCCAAACTTGATCCATACCGGGCCAAGCTCCTGCAACGCTAAGCGCAGACGTTCACCTAGCGACTTTTCCTTGTGGCGATTTGGCATCCAGAACAACAGCCGACGCCCAATTCGCAGCGGCAGCGTGATACGCATTTTGGGAATGAGCTCATCAAGCCCGTAACTCAAAAAGGTGCGGATGATAAAATACAGGCGCCGTAATTCTCCTGGCGTCATTTCCCCTCCAGTTTTTCCAACCGTTTCGTCAGCGCGGCAACATCACGCTCAACGGCCGCCGTTTCTTCCGCAAACCAGGCCACTTCCAGCGCGCCGGGTGCCAGTCGCCACTCTTCCGTCAGGGTCTCCGCCACATAGCGCTGCTGGCGCGCCAACCCGTGCTGTATGAACTTCGCCCCGCCACGCAGCGCTTTGCTGATCCCCTCTGCCGCCACATCGCCGGTATAGGGTGCCAGCAGTTCTGCGGGAGAGAACTCTGCCATGTCCGCTAGCGACACCAGGTTTTGCACGACCTGAAGATCGCCCTGCACTTCCAGGTCGTTATTGCGGATGAGTGCCGTCAGTTGCTGACGGTTGCGTAATTGAGGCAGCACGCTGGCGCGGGTGATGACGGTGCAATCCGCCTCGTCGTCCCACGCGCCGACCACGTCAACCTGACGCTCGCTAAATATCAGCACCAGCGGAGAAGAAAACTCTTTCAGCTCAATGCGTAATACTTTTCCGATAAGACGCTGACGGGCAGGCTTCAACGCTTTCTCACGCCATAACAGCGCGTTAATCGCGGTTTCGATACTGCCGGTCACTAAGGGTTTTAAAGGCATGTGGCCCCCGCTTATCAGAATTTATAGCCGCGATGCAGCGCGACAATCCCTGCCGTCAGGTTGAAGTACTCAACGTTTTCCAACCCAGCGTTCTGCATCATCTCTTTCAGGGTGTCCTGATCGGGGTGCATACGAATAGATTCCGCCAGATAGCGGTAGCTTTCGGCGTCGTTTGCCACCATTTCGCCAATACGCGGCAGGATGTGGAACGAGTAGGCATCGTAAGCTTTACTCAGCGGGTCGATAACCGGCTTGGAGAACTCCAGCACCAGCAGGCGTCCGCCCGGCTTCAGTACGCGATACATCGAGCGCAGCGCTTTGTCTTTGTCGGTGACGTTACGCAGGCCAAAGGAGATGGTGATGCAGTCGAAGGTGTTATCCGGGAACGGCAGCGCTTCAGCGTTTGCCTGCACGTACTCCACGTTACCCACCACGCCGATGTTGCGCAGCTTTTCACGGCCCATTTTGAGCATCGAGTCGTTAATATCGGCCAGCACCACGCGGCCGGTTTCACCGACCATACGCGAGAATTTTGCCGTCAGGTCACCGGTGCCGCCCGCCAGATCGAGGACCGTCTGTCCACGGCGCACGCCGCTGCAATCAATGGTAAAACGCTTCCAGAGACGATGGATACCGAATGACATCAGATCATTCATCACATCGTATTTTGCGGCGACAGAATGGAAGACATGCGCCACCATGTTTTCTTTCTGTGATTTGGCGATTGTTTGAAAGCCAAAGTGCGTCGTTTCTTGTGAATCCTCAACCATCTCTATGCCTGCTTATCAAGAAAATGTTCATGGAGTGTAACAGATTGGACGCAATTGCCCTACGATTCCACCCCGTTACCAAACCCGTGCGGCGAGCGTTTTAGCGACGTTCGGCGGCTAACGGATTGTCATCATTCGTGTCTGTGTCGTCACGCAGTCGAAAATCATCGTCCTGCGCCGTCGCCTGTTCAACCAGTTCCGGATTAATCTCGCGTTTTACCTCCACCCCAAGGTGGCGGAACGCCTCGGCCTGCGTAAGCAGGTTGCCGCGCCCGGTAGTGAGCTTTTTCATCGCCTGTCGGTAGTTTTCCTGCGCTTTATCGAGGCTTTGACCGATAGCCGACATGTCATCCACGAAAAGACGCATTTTGTCATATAAGCGGCTCGCACGTTCAGCAATATGCTGCGCATTACGGCTCTGATGCTCATAGCGCCAGAGGTTGGCGATAGTCCGCAGCGCCACCAGCAGCGTGGTCGGGCTGACCAGCATAATATTGTTTTTCAGCGCTTCGCTAATCAGTTCGGGCTGCCTGTCCAGCGCCAGCAGAAAGGCGGGTTCAACGGGGATAAACATCAGGACGTAGTCCAGCGATCGTAGCCCCGGCAACTGCTGATAATCTTTACGACCTAGCATGCGGATATGGTTACGCACCGCCGCAATATGCTCCTGCAGCGCGGTTTCGCGGGTGTAGTCATCTTCAGCGTTAAAGTAACGCTCGTAGGCCACCAGCGTCATTTTGGCATCCACCACCACGTCTTTACGGTGCGGCAGGCGCACGATAACGTCCGGCTGCATACGGGAGTTCGCGTCCGTATTGATGCTGACCTGGGTTTCGTATTCATGCCCTTCACGCAGACCAGAAGCCTCTAATACGCGCGTAAGCACCACTTCCCCCCAGTTACCCTGGGTTTTGTTGTCGCCTTTTAGCGCGCGGGTCAGGTTGACCGCTTCCTGCGCCATCTGGGCGTTGAGCTGCTGGAGGTTACGAATTTCATGTGCCAGCGTGTGACGCTCGCGCGCCTCCTGCCCAAAGCTCTCCTGAACCTGACGGCGAAAACCATCAAGCTGCTCGCGAAGCGGCGTGAGCAGGCCGTGCAGGCTTTGGCGGTTTTGCTCCTCCACCCGGCGGTTGCTCTGTTCGAAGATGCGGTTGGCCAGGTTTTCAAACTGCTCGCTCAGGCGCTGCTCGCTGTTGAGCATCAGGCGGTACTTTTCGTCGCCGTGCTGACGTGTGGTCTCCAGCAGCGTGGTGACTTCCCGCAGGTCGACCTCCAGCGAGGCGTTTATTTCTCGCAGGTTACGCAGCTCGTTATTGAGCAGCTCGCACTCTTCCCGCCAGTGGGCGTTCTGGGCAACCTGCTGTTTTGCCGCACTCAGCTCACCGTACACGTCGCGTTCTTCAGCCAGCTGTTCGGCACGCTGCTGCGCCACGCGATAGCTCGCCGCCAGCCAGCCAATCACGATGCCCGCCAGCGCGACCAGCGCATAAATCACCACGGCAATATCCACAATGCCCCCTGCATAAACCGGTTATCTGCACAAAATAGAATTGTGCTGTATAAACGTCCAGTTTTAAAGCGGTTTCCTGCGAGCCTCCACGCAAAAAGAGAGAGATGAACCTGCAGAGTGCTATTTATATAATAAGTAATATTTCTCATATCATTTTCAAAAATTATTTAAACAGCAAGGAAAATATACAACGAAAGAGTAATAACAAATATATATATTACAAAAATATATTTATAATGTCATTGCCTGGCAACATAAATTACCATACCCTTAATAAGTATATTATCCCAGGCAACTACAGCAACGCCTAATAATATAAGAATAAATTTATTAGTTATTAATCCCTATGAGCAATACGACTATAGAACATAGATAGCAACCATAAACATGGAGAATATTATGGAATTTAGCACATGGATAAAAAAGAGAATTGCAGGTGAAAATATTAGCCTTGGCATTCCTAAGGAACAGCAAAACCTGAACGGCTTAATCCTTGAAGAGGCCATTGCTTTTCATATTGCATGGCGTGAACGCTGGATTACCGCCCTGCGAGAGCATCGGGAAGATGAGTTTGATGCTGCACAGGTCTCTAACGATGCGTTGTGCCAGGTTGGTGAATGGATATATAACGAAGGCAAGTCATTAGCTAAACATCCTGAATATGAACGCTTTCGTGAACTCCATGCACAGTTTCATCAATGTGCCGGTTCTATTGTATCGCTACATAAGAAAGGCCATTTTATGGAGGCGTTAGCGACTGTAAAGAATGAACTGATGCCATTGTCAGAAGAAGTGGGATTATCTCTGGGCGAGTTATTAGAAGCCTCACAACATTAAATTGCCGAATATAAAAAAGGCCTCGTATGAGGCCTTTATACTTGAGCATTCCTTTACAGCAGGCGGCGTGCCGCTTCCACCACGATTTTCACCGCGTGGCTTTCAGTCTGCTTCATCGTCTCAGCGTTCGGGATTTCCTGCTGGGTACGGTTAACGATAACGCCAGCAACCATCCCCGCACGCAGACCCTGGCTTGAGCACATGGTTAGCAGCGTCGCGGATTCCATCTCGTAGTTCATTACGCCCATTGACTGCCACTCTTCCATCGAGCCTTTGTAGTTTCTCACTACGCGGCCGGAGAAGGTGTCATAGCGTTCCTGACCCGGATAGAAGGTATCGGAAGAGGCGGTTACGCCGATGTGCGTGGTCGCACCTACGGCTTTCGCCGCTTCAACCAGCGCAGTCGTACACGCGAAGTCAGCGACTGCCGGGTATTCCATCGGCGCAAAGTGCAGGCTCGCCCCATCCAGACGGACGGAAGCGGTGGTCACCAGAACGTCACCGACGTTGATATGCGGCTGAATGGCGCCGGTGGTGCCTACGCGCAGGAAGGTGCGGATACCCAGTTGGGCCAGTTCTTCCACGGCGATAGAGGTGGATGGACCACCGATACCGGTAGAGCAAACGATCACTGACTTGCCATCAAGTTCGGCACGCCAGGAGGTAAATTCACGGTGAGATGCCAGTTTTACCGGCTTTTCCATTAGCGCGGCGATCTTTTCCACACGTTCCGGGTCACCTGGGACGATAGCGAGTGTAGCCCCTTGAAGGTCGCTTTTGGTGAGGCCGAGATGAAAAACATCAGACTTGGACATAAAGAACTCCTCTGTGGTTCAGTTTTGTCAGAAGAAGCAAAAATGTACTTTATAGAAGACCACAACATCTTTTCGTGACCACAATCACTAAGAATTAAAAATATTACATTAAATTCCACGCAATTAGTGATTCACATCACATTAACAAGTTATTGTTACTCCCTGCTGACCAAAAATACGCCGCATTCAGGCAATGTGATTTGGCTATGAGTTCATTAAAAGGGTACGGAGAATGCCATGACAACCAACAGACAACCTGGATTTGCCCCTGCGGCTTCACCTCACGCCTCAACCACCGTTCATACGCCCGAAGAGGCTATCTCAGCGGGAGAAACCTCTATTCCTTCACAGGGTGATACGCTGCCAGCGTACTACGCTCGCCCTAAGCATAGCGATGCGCCGCTGCCGGTAATCATCGTAGTGCAGGAGATTTTTGGTGTCCACGAACACATCCGCGATATTTGTCGTCGTCTGGCGTTAGAGGGCTATCTGGCTGTCGCACCAGAGCTCTACTTCCGTCAGGGCGACCCGAACGATTATGACGATGTCCCCTCGCTGTTTAGCGGCCTGGTGTCAAAAGTCCCCGACGCGCAGGTGCTGGCCGACCTCGATCACGTCGCCAACTGGGCGGCACGTAACGGCGGTGATGCCAGCCGTTTATTGATGACGGGCTTTTGCTGGGGTGGCCGCATTACCTGGCTATACGCCGCACATAACCCGCAGCTCAAAGCCGCCGTTGCCTGGTATGGCCGTCTGGTGGGTGACAAAACGCTGAAGATGCCGAAAAACCCGGTCGACATCGCGGTCGATCTTAGCGCCCCGGTGCTAGGTCTGTACGGTGGCCAGGACACGGGGATTCCGCTGGAGTCGGTTGAAACGATGCGCCACGCGCTACGAGCGGCCAATGCAAATGCCGAGATCGTGGTTTACCCGGAAGCCGGTCATGCGTTCAACGCCGATTACCGCCCGAGCTATCATGAAGAGTCAGCGAAAGATGGCTGGCAGCGTATGCTGGCGTGGTTTGCGCAGTACGGCGGGAAAAAAGGCTAGTTCCCTTAGTAAAGGAAAACGGAGGCGTTAGCCTCCGTTTGATTTTTTAAGCCTGACGCAGGTTCTGCGCCGCTTTGACCATGTTCGCCAGTGCAGCACGGGTTTCTGGCCAGCCACGCGTTTTCAGACCACAGTCCGGGTTAACCCACAGGCGCTCCGCCGGAATGCGCTGCTCGGCTTTCTTCAGCAGAGCCTCAATCCACTCCACGCTTGGTACGTTCGGCGAGTGAATGTCATAGACGCCCGGCCCGATTTCATTCGGGTAGTCGAACTCTTCGAACGACTCCAGCAGCTCCATATCGGAACGGGAGGTTTCGATAGTGATCACATCCGCATCCAGTGCCGCAATGGAATCCATGATGTCGTTGAACTCGCAGTAACACATGTGGGTGTGGATTTGGGTATCATCCTGCGCCACCGCGGCGTTAATACGGAAGGCTTCCACGCCCCACTCCAGGTAGGCGGCCCAATCGCTACGGCGCAGCGGTAGACCTTCACGCAGTGCTGGCTCATCGATCTGGATGATACCAATACCGGCCGCTTCCAGATCCGCCACTTCATCACGCAGCGCCAGCGCAATCTGCTTAGCGATGGTTTCACGGGTCACGTCTTCACGCGGGAAGGACCAGCAAAGAATCGTGACCGGACCGGTCAGCATCCCTTTCACCGGTTTGTCGGTCAGAGACTGGGCATACTTCGCCCACTCCACGGTGATCGCTTCCGGTCGGCTCACATCGCCGATGACAACGGGCGGCTTCACGCAGCGAGAACCGTAGCTCTGCACCCAGCCGTTCTGGGTAAAGACGAAACCATCGAGGTGTTCACCGAAGTATTCCACCATATCGTTACGCTCGGCTTCACCGTGCACCAGCACATCGAGCCCCAGACGCTCCTGTTCGACGATCGCCTGCTTAATGTGTTCGGCAATGCCGGTGCGGTAGTTATTCGCGTCCAGATTCCCCTTTTTGAAATCCAGACGCAGGCCGCGAATCTCGGTGGTTTGCGGGAAAGAGCCGATCGTTGTGGTCGGCCAGGCCGGAAGATTAAAGCGAGAACGCTGCGCTTCAGCGCGTACCGGGTAAGCACTAGCACGCTGGCTGTCTTTGGCGGTAATCGCCGCCAGACGCTGTTCCACTGCCGCATTGTGCACGCGGGTTGAGTGACGGCGAGCCTGAATCGGCGCGCTCCACTCGACCAGTGCCGCCGTGTTGCCGGTGTTCAGCGCATCACGAAGCAGCGCCAGCTCACCACATTTTTGTAAGGCGAAGGCAAACCAGCTCTTCACTTCTGCGTCCAGGCGGGTTTCGACGCTCAGATCGATAGGACTGTGCAGCAGCGAGCAGGAAGAGGCGACCCAGAGGTCACGTTTACCCACCAGCGCTTTAATCTGCGCATATTTTTCAGTAAGGTCGGCGCGCCAGACGTTGCGGCCGTTAACCAGGCCAGCGGAGAGCAGCCAGTCAGCGGGCAGGCGCTGATGCAGGGCTTCAACATCATCTTTACCGTGCACCAGGTCAACGTGTAGCCCTTGTACCGGCAGCGTAGTAATGGTTTCCAGATTCGGCGTCACGCCCTCGAAATAGGTGGTGAGCAGCAGTTTCACCTGCCCCTGCAGCGCATCATAGGCCGGTTTAAATGCGTTTAACCATGCCTGCGGCAGTTCCAGCACCAGCGCAGGTTCATCAATCTGCACCCACTCAATACCGCGCTTCGCCAGTTCAGCCAGCACCTGCTGATACACCGGCAGGATGTCGTTTAGCAGGGTCAGGCGGTCAAACTGCTCACCCTTCACTTTGCCCAGCCACAGATAGGTAACCGGCCCCAGCAGGACAGGCTTCACGTTGTGGCCAAGCGCCAGCGCTTCGTCAACTTCGTCCAGCAGCTGGGTCCAGGTCAGCTTGAACTGCTGGCCTTTAGTGAATTCAGGCACCATGTAGTGATAGTTGGTATTAAACCATTTGGTCATTTCTGCCGCCGCCGCAGGTTCACCGGTCGGTGCGCGGCCACGGCCAATACGGAATAAGGTGTCGATATCGACGGAGCCATCTTTGTTCTGATGGCGAGCCGGGACGTTGCCCAGCAGCAGGCTGGTGGTCAACACGTGATCGTACCAGGCGAAGTCGCCCACCGGCAGCAGGTCGATACCCGCTTGCTTCTGCTGCTCCCAATGACGGGCGCGCAGTTCGCGGCCAACGGCCAGCAGTTCTTCACGGGAGGCGTTACCCGCCCAATAGCTCTCTTGCGCTTTTTTCAGCTCGCGACGCAGGCCAACGCGGGGGAAACCGAGGGTGTGGTTTTGAATAGTCATCATATGCCTCTCTTAAGTGTTTAAATCCTTTGGATTTTCAATTTAGGGAAGGCGGCAAGTTTATGAATCCCCGGGAGCTTACTTAAGTAAGTGACTGGGGTGAATAAACGCAGCCAACGCACCATAAATTTAAAAGACGAAGGATTTTAGCCGTCCAGATGTTTACACATCCATAATCGACAGGTACTGTATATTCCTCAAGCGCAAATTGTTCATGCCGAAGTGAAGGACTTTCATGATCGAAATTAAACATCTGAAAACGCTCCAGGCGTTGCGGAACAGTGGTTCTCTGGCGGCCGCCGCGGCGACGCTGCACCAGACCCAATCCGCCCTGTCTCACCAGTTCAGCGATCTGGAACAGCGCCTTGGCTTTCGGCTATTCGTACGTAAAAGCCAGCCGCTGCGCTTTACCCCACAGGGGGAGATTTTGCTGCAGCTGGCAAACCAGGTGCTGCCGCAAATCACACAGGCGCTGCAGGCCTGTCATGAACCTCAGCAGGCCACGCTGCGTATCGCCATCGAATGCCATAGCTGTATTCAGTGGCTGACGCCCGCGCTGGAAAATTTCCGCAAGCAGTGGCCGCAGGTTGAGATGGACTTTAAGTCTGGTGTCACCTTTGACCCGCAGCCTGCTCTACAGCAGGGCGAGTTGGATCTGGTGCTTACCTCAGACATCCTGCCGCGCAGCGGCCTGCACTACTCGCCGATGTTTGATTTTGAAGTGCGCCTGGTACTGTCGCCGGATCACCCGCTGGCGACCAAAGCACGCATCACGCCAGAAGATTTGGCGGCAGAAACATTGTTGATTTATCCGGTTCAGCGCCAGCGTCTGGATGTCTGGCGTCATTTCCTGCAGCCTGCTGGCGTCAGCCCACAGTTGAAAAGCGTTGATAACACGCTGCTGCTGGTGCAGATGGTCGCCGCGCGGATGGGCATTGCCGCTCTGCCGCACTGGGTGGTGGAGAGTTTTGAGCGCCAGGGTCTGATTGTGACCAAAACCCTGGGCGAAGGATTGTGGAGCCGCCTGTACGCCGCCGTGCGCGATGGCGAGCAGCGTCAGCCGGTGATGGATGCGTTTATTCGCTCAGCGCGGAATCACGCTTGCGATCATCTGCCGTTCGTGAAGAACGCGGAGCGACCCAATGGCGATGCACCCACAGTGAGGCCAGTATCACCGCAGCCCCTGTAAGGAAGCTCGGCCAGTGGGGCTGTTGATGCCAGATTGCCAGGTTCACCAGCAGCCCCGCGGGCACATGCATATTGTTCATAATGCCTAAGGTGCCCGCATCCACCTGCGTAGCACCGTAGTTCCACATGAAGTAGCCAATCCCCGAAGCCACCACACCAAGAAATACCAAAATCCCCCACTGCGGCAGAGTCTGCGGCATTTTCTGCGCGTTGCCGAGCAGCATCCAGGCCACCGTCGCGACCAGAAACGCCCCGAGATAGAACCAGGCAAAGGCGTTATGCTGCGGCATTGGCCGGGTCTCCATCAGACGCTTATAGCCCACCATACCGATGGCAAAGACGATATTGGAGAGCTGCACCAGGATAAGCCCGGTCCAGAAATGGTTAGTGATGTGGTCGTAACGAATAATCCCTGCGCCAATCACCGCCAGCAGCGCACTAAACGCGTAGCTCCAGCGCAGGCGGCGTCCGCTCATCAGGTCGTAAATCAGCGTGATGTAGAGCGGCGTGAGGACGGTAAACAGCAGCAACTCGGAGACGGTCAGGTAGAGATAAGCATGGAAGCTCAGCATATACATGATGCCAAGCTGCATTGCGCCCACCAGCATATACAGGCCAACGGTTTTCAGGCTGTGCCCACGGGTGCGAAGAAACGGCAGGAAGACCAGCGCCGCCAGGCCCACGCGCACCAGCACCGCAAAGTAACTGTCGACGTGTCCGGCAAGGTACTCGCCGTAGAAGCTAAAAGAGAAAGCCCACAGGATGGTGGTAATAATCAGGAGCGCCACAATGAATGTCTCATAGGAAGATGAGCATTCATTGTAGCGGAGTTACCGGTTGACAACTGACCAATAACTAGTCGGTTGTTGATAATTAACGCAGGTACATGTCGCGCAAGAAGTGCGGTACCGCGTCATCGGCGTTCGAGCCGATCACTTCAAGCTCCGGATGCAGATCTTTCAGACGCTGATGCGCGCCTGCCATGATGCAGCCTTTACCTGCCATCGACAGCATTTCGGCGTCATTCATGCCATCGCCAAACGCGATGCAATCTTTAAGGGTATAGCCCATCGCTTTCGCCACCGCTTCCAGCGCATGGCCTTTCGACACGCCGCCCGCCATCACTTCCAGACAGGTGAGCGTAGAGAAGCTGACGTTGACGCGATCGCCCCAGCGCGCGTTAATCGCCTGCTCCAAAGGCAGCAGCGTTTCGTGATCGTTGCAGGTGAAGAACACCTTGCTGACCCCTTCCGGCTCCAGCATACCCGGCTCATACAGGGTGTAGTTAAATACCGCTTCCTTGAAGAAACGCATCTCTTCCGGGCGATGACGGTTCATAAACCATTCGTCTTCACGGTAAACGTTGGTGACGATATCCGGGTTGTCATTCACGATGCCGAAGAGATCGGCGGCGATATCACGATCGAGGTTATGAGCGAAAACCTGTTTCCCATCGGCATCGTGCACGCGCGCGCCGTTGGAGGTGATCATGTAGGATTTGATCCCCAGATTATCGCGAATCTGGCCTACGTCGATGTAATGACGTCCGGTCGCAAAGACGAAGTTCAGGCCGCGCTCGGTGAGCAGCTTTAGCGTCTCTTTCGCGTACGGCGTTAAGTGGTGGTCGGGGGAGAGTAAGGTGCCATCTAAGTCAGACGCAACAACCTGGTACATATTCGAATTTAACCTCTAAACAGTGCGCCGCTGGCGCCGAATTAACAATGTCGACGGAAAAAATCGACGATGGCAGTGAGTGCGACTGAGCGCATAGCGTCCTTTTCAAAAAGGATCTCATGATAGGCGCCCTGTATGACAAGCGGCTTACCGCCATCACAAGGGTGGCCCGCTTCGGCGCGAATTTCGCAATAACGATCGTGCATGCGATTATCAACGACGCGTTCCTCCTCTGCCTGAATCAGCAGAACGGGGAACGTCTCTTTTGCGGCACCGGCGAGGATTTGCTCCCCTGCCAGGATACCTTCTCTGACCCAGTGATATGTGGGGCCTCCCACGCGCAACCGGGGTTCATCGGCATAAAAACGAACGTTACGCCGATAGCGTTCGCGACTATGGGTCAGTACATTAATGCCAAACGGCAGCGCGTGCCATCGGCCCGTTCCCATTGCATACCCTTCCCGAAGACGCTGATGGCCCTCAGCCCAGTCGAGAAGCGGCCTTACTACCCATTCCGGCAGGCGCATAATAATCCCAAACATCGGTGCACAAAGCGCGATGGCATCACAGCCTTGCGGATGACGCTGCAAAAACTGCGTGGCGATGGCGCCGCCCATCGAGTGAGCGAGAATAAATCGCTGCCGCCAGTGTCCCGGCAGTACCTGCTGTTGCCAGAAGGCGGCAAGATCGTCAACGTAGTCGCTAAATTTCGCCACGTGGCCGCGATGGGAGTCAGACAACATACGCCCGGAGCGCCCCTGACCGCGATGGTCGATAATCAGCACATCAAAGCCGCTATGGAACAGGTCGTACGCCAGCTCGGCATACTTCACGTAGCTCTCAATTCGCCCAGGGCAGACCACGATCACGCTGTCGTGCGCCGGTGAACTGAACCGAACAAACCGTACTGGAATGCCGTCAACGCCGATAAACTCCGCTTCCTTCCGCCCTCGCCAGAAATCCATCAGCGGGCCGGTCGTAAAGGCAGCAAACGCGTTTTCTCTTGTATTCCAATCCTTTTGCTGTTGAAACATCGGGCTTCCACCCCTGCTAACCGCTGAAAATCATTTTTTTGTGACGCCTGACACAACGTCAGGACAATAGCGTATTGTGGCATAAAAACAGATAACCAGGGAGTTTCTCATGACCTTCGAATGGTGGTTCGCCTACCTGCTCACATCCATAATTCTTAGCCTTTCGCCGGGCTCAGGGGCGATCAATACCATGACCACCTCTATTAACCACGGCTATCGCGGCGCGGCGGCATCGATTGCCGGGCTGCAAACCGGCCTGGCGATTCACATCGTGCTGGTTGGCGTAGGCCTGGGTACCCTCTTCTCGCGCTCCCTGCTGGCCTTTGAGGTGCTGAAGTGGGCGGGGGCGGCGTACCTTATCTGGCTCGGCATTCAGCAATGGCGTGCGGCAGGCTCCATCGACCTGAAAACGCTGGCGAAAACGCAAAGTCGCGGCAAGCTGTTCCAGCGTGCGGTGTTCGTGAACCTGACCAACCCGAAGAGCATCGTGTTCCTGGCCGCGCTGTTCCCACAGTTTATCGTGCCGCATCAGCCGCAGATAATGCAGTACCTGATTCTTGGGGTGACAACCATCGTCGTCGATATCATCGTGATGATTGGCTACGCGACGTTGGCGCAGCGGATCTCAGCGTGGATTAAAGGGCCGAAGCAGATGAAGGCGTTGAATAAAGTGTTCGGCTCGCTGTTTATGCTGGTAGGGGCGCTGCTGGCATCGGCTCGACATGCCTGAATACAGCACGCAAATTTTTGTCGTGGGAGCCGCTAACTGACAAAATCGCGCGAGCGGCGGCGCATCCCGGAAAGAAGCCTGGAATAACCGCTACACCACAAAAAGCCTGAGTGCCAGAATGCCGCCAGACTTTTCATTCACGGATGATAAACGATGGCGGAGACAGCCACGCCGCATGACGCGGTGTTTAAAACCTTTCTCTCCTGCGCCGATACGGCGCGGGATTTTATTCGCCTCCACCTGCCCACTCAGCTTCTCCAACTCTGCAAGCTAGAGACGCTACGGCTGGAATCGGGGAGCTATATCGAAGACGATCTACGCCCCTACTACAGTGATGTTATCTATTCGCTGCAGACCACCACTGGGCGCGGCTATATCCACGTTCTTATCGAACACCAAAGCACGCCGGATAAACATATGGCTTTCAGATTACTGCGCTACGCCGTTGCCGCCATGCAGCGCCATCTCGAAGGCGGTCATAAAACCTTACCGCTGGTGGTTCCCATTCTGTTTTATCACGGCAAACGCAGCCCTTATCCCTGGTCGCTAAACTGGCTGGATGGGTTCAGCGACCCCGTCGCTGCACGTCAGCTCTACACCTCACCTTTCCCGCTGGTGGATATTACGGTTATCCCCGACGACGAGATTATGCAACACCGCAGCATGGCAGCGCTGACGCTGGTGCAGAAGCATATCCGGCAGCGGGATATCGCGTTGCTACAAGACAAGCTAGCCAGTTTGTTCATTCTGGGACACATGAGCGGACAACAAATAACCGTGCTAGTAAACTATCTGATACAGGCCGGACAAACCCAGGATGTTCAAAAACTATTGTATGGACTGGCACAGCGCGTGCCGCAGCATGGAGAAAAGCTTATGACTATGGCAGAACAGTTAAAGTTGATTGGCCGTCAGGAAGGGATTCAACAAGGTATTCTGGAAGGTAAACTCGCCACATTGCATCATGTGGCAAAAGCAATGCTGGCACGGGGTCTTGATAGCAACATCATCACTGAGATCACCGGACTTTCCCCCGATGAACTCCAGCAACTTAACCACTAAACGCCGATTAGCCCACCCGATAACGATACCGAGTGGGCCAACCACTTAGCGCGAAATAATCAGGTGAATGCCGAAGCCCGCGAACAGCGTGCCCGCCACGCCGTCGATCCACTTCGCCGCGCGCTGGTAGCCGCGACGCATTGCAGGCAGCGCAAACAGGCTCGCCACGACGGTAAACCAAGCCAGCGTTTCGAGGATAATCAGCAGGAAGATCCCCCAGCGCTCGCCCGCACCGACGTTGTCACCGACAAACAGTGAGAACACTGAACCAAAGTAGATAATCGCTTTTGGGTTGGCGAGATTCGTCAGCAGGCCCTTCATAAAGCTGCGTCCGCCCTGAGCCAGTTCGACCTGCGGTTCTTCCGCAGCGTCAGACGGCTCTTTCTTCAGCGCTCCGCGCAGCATCTGGTAGCCCATCCAGCATAGGTACAGACCACCGCCGACCATAATGATGGTGTGCAGCCACGCCATTTTTTCGATAATCAGATGCAGGCCGAGCAGCGCAACGCCCGCCCAGACCATCACACCACAGGTGATCCCTAGCACGCCCATCATCGCTTCTTTGCGCGAGCGGCTCACGGCGGTCTGGGAGACAAAAAAGAAGTCCGGCCCCGGGCTCATCAAAGCAATGATGTGCACCAGCGCGACGGTCAGGAATAACGTAATCATGATAGGCCTACCAAACGGGACGATAAATTCGCGGAAAAGCGTACAGTGAGTCACCATCTTTGCACTTTTTCCGCAAACTGACTACTCCTCATCATCTCCGTCGACGTGAGCGCGAATCAACGCCAGGAATTCGCGGCCAAAGCGTTCGAGTTTACGCGTGCCCACACCGTTGACGCTGAGCATATCGCTTGGGGAGATAGGCATCTGTTCTGCCATTTCAATCAGCGTCGCGTCGTTAAAGACGACGTAAGGCGGGATATTTTCTTCATCGGCAATGGCTTTACGCAGCTTACGCAGCTTAGCAAACAGCTGCTTGTCGTAGTTACCCACCGCCGCTTTCTGCATCACGCGCGGCTTCAGCGCCACAATACGCGGCACCGCAAGCTGCAGCGGCACTTCGCCGCGCAGCACCGGACGGGAAGCGTCGGTCAGCTGTAGCGCCGAATGTTGGGCTATGTTCTGGGTGACGAAGCCTAAATGAATGAGCTGACGAATGACGCTGACCCAGTGTTCATGGCTTTTGTCGCGCCCCATGCCGTACACCTTGAGCTTATCGTGGCCGAACTCACGAATACGCTGACTGTTGGCACCGCGGATGACCTCGACGACGTAGCCCATCCCAAAGCGCTGGTTAACCCGGCCAATGGTGGAGAGCGCAATCTGCGCGTCCTGCACGCCGTCGTACTGTTTCGGTGGGTCGAGGCAGATATCGCAGTTGCCGCAAGGCTCCTGGCGGCCCTCGCCAAAGTAGTTGAGCAGCACCAGACGACGGCAGGTCTGCGCTTCGGCAAACGCCCCCATCGCGTTGAGCTTATGCCGCTCGATATCCAGCAGCATGCCCTCTGGCTTTTCTTCCAGGCAGCGGCGCAGCCACGCCATATCGGCCGGGTCGTAAAACAGCATCGCTTCCGCCGGTAGGCCATCGCGCCCGGCACGGCCGGTTTCCTGATAGTAGGATTCGATATTGCGAGGGATGTCGAAATGCACCACGAAACGGACGTTGGGCTTGTTGATACCCATCCCGAAGGCCACGGTGGCCACCACGATTTGCAGGTCGTCGCGCTGGAATTTTTCCTGCACGTCGGCGCGCACGGTGTTTTCCAGCCCGGCATGATACGCCGCCGCGCTGATGCCGCGGCTTTGCAGGCGAGCCGCGGTGTCTTCTACCTTCGCGCGGCTATTGCAGTAAATAATGCCGGATTTTCCCCGCTGCTCCTGCACGTAGCGCATCAGCTGATCGAGCGGTTTAAACTTCTCCATCAGCATGTAGCGGATATTCGGGCGGTCGAAGCTGCTGATTTGAATCAGCGGGTCGTTCAGCCCCAGCAGGCGCACAATGTCGCTACGGGTAGTGTCATCGGCGGTAGCGGTAAGCGCCATAAACGGCAGCGCGGGGAAGCGCTGACGCAGCTGGCCAAGGGCCGCGTATTCCGGGCGGAAGTCATGCCCCCACTGCGAGATACAGTGCGCCTCATCCACCGCCAGCATCGCCGGATTCCAGTGCGCCAGATGCTCAAGGAAGTTATCCAGCATCAGACGTTCCGGGGCGATATAGAGCAGGCGAATCTGCCCGGTACGGCAGCCGGCCATCACCTCTTGCTGCTGTTCGCGGGTTTGGGTGGAGTTGATACAGGCCGCCGCCACGCCGTTCGCCAGCAGCTGATCGACCTGGTCCTTCATCAGCGAGATCAGCGGTGAAACCACCACCGTCAGGCCGTTAAGCACCAGCGCAGGGATTTGATAACACAGCGACTTACCGCCGCCGGTAGGCATCACGACCAGGCAGTCGCGCCCTTCCAGCACGGTGTCGATAATGGTTTCCTGGCCAGGGCGGAACTGCTGGTAGCCAAAGGTCTCTTGCAAAACCTGCTTAGCCAGCGATTCCTGATTTAAAACTTCCGCCTGTGCCACATTGACCCCATTACCGTTAAATAAAAACAGGCGCTATTTTCAGCGCCCGCGTGCCAAACTGCAACGTTTTAGACGAATTCCTTCGGCCGTGCTCGCAACAAACCGCAGGAATTGCTCTTAAAACAGGTCGTTAAGCATGACCCCGACCCCAACGCGAGTCTGGTTAAAGTTATAGTCGATAAGCGATTCACCGTATCCGCTGTACACCTGAGTATAGAGGCGAACGTGCTTAGTGACCGGATAGCTCACACCCAGCTCCGCGCCGCCGTAGCCGGTGTTCCAGTTGTATTGCCCCTGCGCACTGAGCACCGCGTCGCCCAGCTGGTAGCCGATTTTCAGCCGGTAATAGCCCATATATTTGGTGATATCTGAGTTATCGTCGGTATCGCCAATCACGTACCAGGGCTTCACCTCAACCAGCCAGTTGCCGTTTTGCGCCATCAAACGCGTATAGAGTCGGTTCCAACTGCGGGAAGTGGGATCTGAGCGGCCGTTGGAATCATGGTTATAGCCCATCTCAACGTCGCGAAGCGTCCAGCCCGCGAAGCGATAATCGGTAGCAAAGCCGAGGAAAAGCTGCGGCTCATAGTTGGTCTCACGGAACGGCGAAGACTCATCGCTGTTGGAAAGCTGCCACCAGGAACGTTGGGTGTAAGACGCTGCCAGTACCGAGTTATCCCCCAGAATGCCGCGCCACAGCGGGAAGGCCAGGCTAAGCTGGAATTTCACCTCATCTTTACGCGCATTCTCGGCCCAGTCGTAGGAACGAATCGCCTCTTTATTGAGGTCGCTGGTCCAGGTGTAAAGCAGGTAGTTGCTTTCATAGGGGTAGAGCGTGAACGGGTTATCATGCTCCTGTAGAAGGTTGGCGATAATACTGCCGCGTACTGCCGGTGCATCGTGCACCTCTTTAATTGTCGCTTCCTGTGCCAACGCCGCGACAGGCAGCAGCAGCGCCAGTAGCCCACTGAGTGAGATCCGCATCAGTCAACTTCCCCTGAGATATATGCAAATAATGGATAACAAATTGACACGTATTCTACCTGTTTACGCTGTTCTTGCTCATCAAACCTTTCTGAAAGTAGAAATCAACATTCAATCGGCATAAAATCAACATTTTATTAACAATGAAATGTAAGGTCACTATGTCTGCAGAACTCACCGCGGAAGCCGCACTCAAGCTGGTTGGCGAAATCTTTGTCTACCATATGCCGTTCAACCGGGCCCTGAATCTGGAGCTGGATGTCTACGAAAAGGCGTTCGCACAGCTGAGTTTTAACAACCAGCCGATGATGGTGGGCAACTGGGCACAAAGCATTCTGCACGGAGGGGTGATCGCCTCGGCACTGGATGTCGCGGCAGGCCTGGTCTGCGTGGGCAGTACGCTGGCGCGTCATGACACCATCAATGAAGATGAGCTGCGCCAGCGCTTGTCAAAAATGGGCACCATCGACCTGCGCGTGGACTATCTGCGTCCAGGACGCGGCTCGCGTTTTACCGCCACCAGCACGCTGCTGCGCGCAGGCAATAAGGTTGCCGTTGCCCGCGTTGAGCTGCACAACGAAGAGAAAACGCATATCGCCAGCGCCACGGCGACTTATATGGTGGGATAACCGCCAGAATCGCGTAAAATTGCGTTACTTTTTCGAAATGGATGTTTCACATGGATCCCAAACAAACGCGACAGGGCGTGCTTCTGGCCCTTGCCGCCTATTTCATCTGGGGCATCGCTCCAGCCTACTTCAAGCTGATTTACTACGTTCCTGCCGATGAGATCCTGACCCACCGCGTTATCTGGTCGTTTTTCTTTATGGTGGCACTCATCAGCTTTAGCCGCCAATGGCCGCAGGTTAAAACGCTGCTGAAGACGCCAAAGAAGGTCTTCCTGCTGGCACTATCGGCGGTGCTGATTGGCGGTAACTGGCTGCTGTTTATCTGGTCGGTCAATAACCACCATATGCTGGAGGCAAGCCTCGGCTACTTTATTAACCCGCTGGTGAATATTTTGCTGGGGATGATTTTCCTCGGCGAGCGTTTCCGCCGCATGCAATGGGTTGCCGTCGCGCTGGCGATTTGCGGCGTTCTGGTACAGCTCTGGACCTTCGGTTCGCTGCCAATCATTGCCCTGGGGCTGGCGTTCAGCTTCGCCTTCTATGGCCTGGTGCGTAAGAAAATTGCCGTCGATGCCCAGACCGGCATGCTTTTCGAGACGCTCTGGCTGCTGCCGGTAGCGGCGATTTACCTGTTCGGCATCGCTGATAGCGCCACCAGCCATATGGGGCAAAATCCGTGGTCGCTGAACCTGCTGCTGATTGCCGCAGGCGTGGTGACCACTATCCCACTGCTGTGCTTTACCGGGGCGGCGACCCGTCTACGTCTGTCAACGCTGGGCTTCTTCCAGTACATCGGCCCAACGCTGATGTTCCTGCTGGCGGTGACGTTCTACGGTGAGGTGCCGGGCGCAGATAAGATGGTAACCTTTGCCTTTATCTGGGTGGCGCTGGCGATATTCGTGATGGATGCGGTGTATACGCAAAGACGGGTGCGCCGGAGCTAGAAGATTGCCGGATGGCGGCGTAAGCGCCATCCGGCACGGCTATTACAGCCAGTTCTTGCGTTTAAAGTACAGGTACGGCGCAAGCCCGGCCAGAATCATAAAGATAATCGCTCCAGGGTAACCAAAGCTCCACTTCAGCTCCGGCATAAACTCAAAGTTCATCCCGTAACTGGAGGCCACCAGCGTCGGCGGCAGGAAGACCACGGAGACCACCGAGAAGATCTTGATGATGCGGTTCTGCTCGATGTTGATAAAGCCCATCGCCGCCTGCATCAGGAAGTTAACCTTCTGGAACAGCGATTCGTTGTGCGGCAGCAGGGATTCGATATCTCGCAGAATCTCCCGTGCCTGCTCCAGCTGGCCTGCCGGCAGACGCGCCTTACGCACGAGGAAGTTCAGCGCGCGCTGGGTATCCATCAGACACAGGCGAACTTTCCAGCCGATATCTTCCAGTTCCGCTAGCGTCGAGAGCGCTTCGTCATACTCATCGCCCTGATGCCCTTCCATAATGACGCGGCTTAGCTTTTCGAGGTCGCTATAGATGTTTTCGATTTCGTCCGCCAGCTGTTCGATCTTGGTTTCGAACAGGTCGAGCAGCAGCTCGTAGGCGTTACCGTCCGCCATCGCCTGGTTACGCGCACGCATGCGGTAGAGGCGAAATGCCGGCAGCTCACGCTCACGCAGGGTGAACAAACGCCCTTCGCGGATGGTGAATGCGACGGTGGAGTTACCTGCGTGATCGTCCGCATCTTCATAAAAGAAGAAGGAGTGGATGTGCAGGCCGTCTTCGTCTTCAAAAAAACGTGCGGATGCTTCGATGTCTTCCAGTTCAGGGCGCGTGGCCAGGTTCTGGCCCAAATCCTTTTGCACACGGTTTCGTTCGTCGTCATCTGGCTCGACTAAATCCACCCAAACCGAGCTGGCAAGATGATCGATCTCATCCGCCTCAAGACGCGTTAAACGATTGTTTTCCAGTTGAAATGCGCTCAGCATGACCGGGACTCCCAATGCAAAAAATTATCGGACAGCCGGTGGGCACACAGAAACTACAGGGGTTTCAGACCATTAAACAGCCTGACTCAATGCGACGGGAAATACGAGTCGCTGACAACCGCTAAGGCTATCAGCATAAGAGGATAGCCTTAGGAGTTGTTCCTGAATGACAGGAAGGTGAGCCAGCATCTACTGGGTGTGTCCAAGGCTTTGTCCTCTTAGCGTAATCGTGCGCGCATGTTACGCCAGCAAAAAAACGCCGTCAACACGCAACGAAACGCTAAGTTAGATTAATTACCTTCTCTTTATTAAGGCTAGCAGAAGGTGACAAAAATGTTATGTTTTTCTGAACGTTATACGTTTTCTAACCTGGCGTAAGCGGCCACCAGCCATTTAATTCCTTGCCCCTGGAAAGCGACCTGCAGTCGGCTATGTTCACCGCTGCCTTCCAGGTTGACGATGGTGCCTTCACCAAACTTCGCATGGCGTACACGCTGGCCTAGTTTATAGCCGGTGTCGTTCTCCGCCATTGGCGTGCCCATTCGCTGATGGCTGACCGGGCGGCTGACCGTCGCGCGCAGACGAACCTCTTCGACACAGGCTTCCGGCAGCTCGCCGATAAAGCGCGACGGGCGATGGTAAACCTCTTTGCCGTACAAGCGGCGGGTTTCGGCGTAGGTCAGCGTTAGCTTCTGCATCGCACGGGTGACGCCGACGTAGGCCAGGCGGCGCTCTTCTTCCAGACGCCCGCCTTCATCCAGCGACATCTGGCTTGGGAACATCCCCTCTTCCATGCCGACGATAAACACCTGCGGGAACTCCAGGCCTTTCGCCGAGTGCAGGGTCATCAACTGCACCGCGTCCTGCCAGGTATCTGCCTGGCCTTCCCCGGCTTCCAGCGCCGCGTGGGAGAGGAACGCCTGCAGCGGCATTAAATCTTCATCTTCTTCGTTGTAGCTGAACTGGCGCGTTGCCGTAACCAGTTCGTCTAAGTTCTCGATTCGCGTCTGGCCCTTCTCGCCTTTTTCCTGCTCGTACATCATGCGCAGGCCAGAGTCTTTCACCACACGGTCGGTCTGCACGTGCAGCGGCATATCGGCCGTTTCCTGCGCCAGTGCGTCAATCAGCTCCATAAAGCGTTGCAGCGCGCTTGCCGCACGACCGGCAAGGGCTTTCTCCTGCAGCAGCTCACGGCAGGCCTGCCACAGCGTCAGCTGGCGGTCACGCGAGGTCTGGCGTACCACGTCCAGCGTGCGATCGCCGATGCCGCGGGTTGGCGTGTTCACCACGCGCTCAAACGCGGCGTCGTCATTACGGTTGGCAATAAGACGCAGATAGGAGAGCGCGTCTTTGATTTCCTGACGTTCGAAGAAGCGCATACCGCCGTAGATTCGGTACGGCATGCTGGCCTGCAGCAGCGCCTCTTCCAGCACGCGTGATTGGGCGTTGCTGCGGTAGAGGATGGCGCATTGCGTCAGCGCGCCGCCGTTGTCCTGCCAGGTCTTGATGCGGTTCACCACAAAGCGCGCTTCATCGAGTTCGTTAAACGCGCAGTAGAGTGAAATCGGTTCGCCGTCGGCGCCGTCGGTCCACAGCTTTTTGCCCAGGCGCCCGTTGTTGTTTTCAATCAGGGCGTTCGCGGCGCTGAGGATATTGCTGGTTGAACGGTAGTTCTGCTCCAGACGAATGGTTTCTGCACCGGGGAAATCGTTGAGGAAGCGCTGGATGTTCTCCACCTGCGCCCCGCGCCAGCCGTAGATCGACTGGTCGTCATCGCCCACGATCATCACCTTACCGGTGTCGCCCGCCAACAGGCGGATCCAGGCGTACTGAATGTTGTTGGTATCCTGGAATTCGTCCACCAGGATATTGGTAAAGCGTTCGCGATAGTGCTGCAGGATATGCGGTTTGTTGAGCCACAGCTCATGAGCGCGCAGCAACAGCTCGGCGAAGTCCACCAGCCCCGCGCGGTCACACGCTTCCTGGTAGGCCTGGTAGACCTTCTGCCAGGTCTGCTCAACCGGGTTACCGTAGCTTTGCAGATGGTGAGGGCGCAGCCCTTCGTCTTTCTGACTGTTGATAAACCACATTGCCTGGCGCGGCGGCCACTGTTTCTCGTCGAGGTTCATCGCCTTGATCAGGCGCTTCAGCAGGCGCAGCTGGTCTTCGCTATCGAGGATCTGGAAATCCTGCGGCAGATTGGCGTCCAGGTGGTGCGCACGCAGCAAACGGTGCGCCAACCCGTGGAAGGTCCCGACCCACATGCCGCCCTGCGACGTGCCCATCAGCTCAGCGATACGGTGGCGCATCTCCGCCGCCGCTTTGTTGGTAAAGGTGACCGCCATGATGGAGTACGGCGAGCAGTTTTCGACGCTTTGCAGCCAGGCAATGCGGTGCACCAGCACGCGAGTCTTGCCGCTGCCTGCCCCGGCGAGCACCAGCATATTGGTCCGCTCCGCCGCGACGGCTTCGCGCTGTTTATCGTTGAGGCTGTCGAGCAGGTAAGAAACGTCCATTGGCACCGCCGGAATCAACAGGGCCCAGTAGGACCCCTGGGAATTTATACAGAGTTGCTTACGATTATATCAGCGAGGTCAGAGATGCCAACCGGGAAATCTCGACATGCGGCAACAAACGGCTATCTGCGGTTTGCATCAGGTCGGCATTTTCCGGTTTGATCCAGCAGGCCTGCATGCCACAGCGAATCGCGCCTGCCACGTCGGTGGTCAGGTCATCGCCCACATGCAGAATCTCGCCGAGCGGTACGTTGAGCTTGTCGGCCGCCAGATGGTACATATCGGCAAACGGCTTCGAGCGCCCGTCCGGGCCGGCGCGCAGTACAAACTGGAAGTAGTCGCTCAGGCCGAACAGTTCCGGCTGAGCGTTACCGTTGGTGATCGCCACCAGCGGCCATTTTTGGCCCAGTTTCGCCAGCGTGTCGTGGGTTTCCTGCGGCACATCAATCCGGCTGCGCCACTGGGCGAAATTCGCCATCGCCGCGTCGGCACCGGCTTTGGCTTCCTGAACCGTCAGCCCAAGCTGACGCATACCAGATTCCAGCGCACGCCAGCGCCACTCGGTGACGTCGTGGTAAATTTCTGGCTCCGTCTTTAACAACGCATCACGCCACTGCTGCAGCGTACGAGCATCGAAGTTCGCCAGCGCCGGATGGTAGCCGCGCACAAAGGTCAGCGACTCCTGTATCGTTCGGTCAATCACCGGGCGGTTATCGTAAAGGGTGTCATCAAGGTCAAACGTCAGCGCAGCGATAGCGCCCAACGGCCGATAAAAACGCATTATTTCTCCCGTTTGGCGCGCGGATGCGCCGCATCGTACACCGAGGCAAGGTGTTGAAAATCAAGGTGGGTATAGATTTGGGTGGTCGACAGGTTGGCGTGGCCCAGCAGTTCCTGCACACCGCGCAGGTCACCGCTCGACTCGAGCATATGGGTAGCAAACGAGTGGCGCAGCTTGTGAGGGTTCACGTGGCTATTCAGCCCCTGCTTGATACCCCATTCGGCAAAGCGCTTTTGCACATTTCGCGCCGAAATCCGTTTGCCAAGCTTCGAGAGAAACAGCGCGTCCTCGTCGCTGCCGAACAGTCCACGCAGGTCGAGCCAATGCTCAATCCACACCACGGCGTTACGGCCAATCGGCAGGCGTCGCTCTTTGCTGCCTTTCCCCATCACCCACACTTCGCCGGTATCGAGATCCAGATGTTTAATATCCAGATTCACCAGTTCAGAAAGACGTAGCCCCGCGCCGTACATCACCTCCAGCATGGCGCGATCGCGCACCGCCAGCGGGTCATTGAGATCGATATCCAGCAGACGGTTAACGTCATCAACGTCGATATTTTTTGGCAGATGGCGCGGCGCTTTCGGCGCGGCGATACCTTTTGCTGGGTTAGCCGGAAGCTCGCCCTGACTCACCATCCAGTCAAAGAAGCTGCGCAGCGCCGACAGGCGTAACGCCAGACTGGCGGCACCCAGCCCTTTGCGGCGGCTGCGGGTCGCCACGCTGCGCACCATCGCAGCATCACATTGTTGCCAATTCTGCAGGCCCATCCCTTCGACCAGTTCAATAATGGCATCAAGCTGACGCTGATAGTTGAGGAGCGTGATGGGGCTAAGCTGGCGCTCTACGCCCAGATAGCGCAGAAAGCGGGTAACGGCTGGCCCTAGCCCGGTACCGGTCATACGCGCTCGATCCAGCGTTCCAGCAGGCCCGGCAGCATCAGGGCGATTTCCTGCAGCAGCTGTGTGCCCTGCCCCGGCTGATAGTGGTGCGGGTCGCGGCTGCTAAAGAGGATCACGCCTAAATCGCCATCGCTGCCCATCATCGACATCGCCACCGACCCTACGGCTTTCGCCTCAGGAAGCACCAGCAGCAGTTCAGGGCCGTTAAGGGGGCCAAGATAGTGGTTGGCCTGACCTAAGCGCTGAATGCGCAGCGGCTCAAAAGCCTGACGGGAGAGCACCAGATCGGTATGTCTGGAAGGGGCGCCGAGACGCCAGCGGTCGGAGAACAGCCGCAGCGATGCGCCTGCCAGCCCCAGCTCACGCGCCCAGCGATGGAAGCGCAGCAGGAGATCGTCCAGACTTT
Source organism: Kluyvera sichuanensis (assembly GCF_040930405.1). Taxonomy (NCBI): domain Bacteria; kingdom Pseudomonadati; phylum Pseudomonadota; class Gammaproteobacteria; order Enterobacterales; family Enterobacteriaceae; genus Kluyvera; species Kluyvera sichuanensis. The sequence continues at coordinate 3,938,052 of NZ_CP162271.1, read as the reverse complement.
CCGCGCAGGCCAGCCGGTTTTGTAGATGCAACAGGCGGTAAAACAGGCTTTCGTTCGCCGTCGCCTGTTCCATAAGCTGGCTCATGTTCTCTTCCAGCATGGCAATGTAGTTGCGCGAACGCGCCATGTGCCACTCCACCAGAGAGACCATGCCCCGCACCGGGTGCGGGACGCGCATTTGCTCAACCACTGCGGCATTACGAATAAAGAATTCAGGATGTTGCAACAGATAATCCACGACCGCGCCGTCATTCAGCGTAGTGAGAGCGTCCTGCTGTTCTTCCCCGACGTGTTTCATAAGTGAATAAATCCGTCATAGACATGTGCCGCCGGGCCAGTCATAAACAACGGTTGGCCCGGGCCTTTCCAGGCGATATCAAGTCGCCCGCCCGGCAGTTCCACGCGCACCTCTTCCGCCAGCAAGCCCTGCTGGATGCCGACGGCAACCGCCGCACATGCGCCGCTGCCGCAAGCCTGAGTTTCACCCGCACCGCGTTCGTAAACGCGCAGACGGATGTGGTCCCGCTTCACTACCTGCATAAAACCAATGTTAGCGCGTTCTGGAAAACGTTCATGACTTTCCATCACCGGGCCAAGCGTTTCTACCGCGGCGGTGTCGACATCATCGACCTGAATCACGCAGTGTGGGTTCCCCATGGAGACCACGCCGCACAATACTGTCTGCTCAGAGGCGCGCATGATATAGGTCTTTTCCGCTTTGTTAGCGCGGAACGGCACCTGAGACGGTTCGAAGTTCGGCTCGCCCATATTCACGCGAACCAGCTCGTCGTCGGTCACGCTTAAGACCATACGGCCATTGGCGGTGCTCACGCGGATATCGCGCTTGTTGGTCAGCCCTTTCAGGCGCACAAAGCGGGCGAAACAGCGAGCACCGTTACCGCACTGGGAAACTTCGCTGCCGTCGGCGTTGAAGATGCGGTAGTGAAAATCCAGATCGGGGTCGTAAGGCGGTTCCACAACCAGCAGTTGATCGAAACCCACGCCAAGATGCCTGTCCGCCAGTCGGCGGATAAGCTCGGGCGAGAAAAAGACATTCTGCGTTACCGCGTCGACGACCATGAAATCGTTGCCGAGGCCATGCATTTTAGAGAACTGCATCATCTACTCCAGTTGCGCGGAACAGAACGGTAATATTAGTAATTAACCTGCGTCGGGCCGCCGTTATCACCACGGTCGTTACGATCCGGAGAACTGCTCTGAATCGGAGGAGTGACGGGTTGCGTCGGCGGAGCTGCCGTTTTATCAGCCGGAGGAAAATAGAGTGGGCCCTTCAGGCCGCAGCCTGCAAGGCTAGATAATGCAAGTATCACTGCCAGCGGTCGAAAAATCTTATTCATTCTTAAGATGCCTGTAGTTCAATGCTTTCTATTTTCTATCATCGCAGGAGAAGGCGCAAAAGCAAGCGTTAAGCACCTGACTGCAACGTGATTTGTTTCACGCTATACTGCCGCCATCACTAAATAACGGGAAACAACAATGAACGACAGTGAATTTCATCGCCTCGCCGATACCCTGTGGCTGACCATCGAAGAACGTCTGGACGACTGGGACGGCGATAGCGATATCGACTGCGAGATCAACGGCGGCGTGCTGACCATCAGTTTTGAAAACGGCAGCAAAATTATTATTAACCGTCAGGAGCCATTGCACCAGGTGTGGTTGGCGACCAAACAGGGCGGCTACCATTTTGACCTGAAGGGTGATGAGTGGATTTGCGACCGCAGCGGCGAAACCTTCTGGGATCTGTTAGAGCAAGCGGCGACACAGCAGGCGGGTGAAGAGGTTAGCTTCCGCTAAGCACTCTGCACGATCCCCGGAGTCGGCGTAAACGCCTCGTCCGGGCTACGGATCATAACGGTAGCCCGGCCGAGCGAAGCGACGCCGGGATTTTAAGAGAAATACTGCTGCAACAACGGCGCGTTGTTATTGTCCTGATTGGACGGCGGCGGCACGATGGCCTGGCTGCGGAACGGGATCACCTGAGCACGCCCATCTACCTTCACAATCTGGTAGAACTGCGGCAGGTTGAAGTTGATAAAGCTTGAGCCGTAGGTGAAGCGATCGTGTGACGATGAGTAGAAGCGGCTGACGTCACGCACCAGCTCTTCTTTACTGCCTTCGCAGTGGTGATACACCTCTGCGCGGTTACTCTCGTCGAGAATATAGATATTAAAGCCCTGATCTTCGCCCGACTCTTCGAAGAAGAACTGGATAATCCCTTCGCTAGCGAAACCATCGACCACCTGCGGCAGCTCAACATGGTTAGTCTCAACCTGAACGGAAAGTCCGTGCAGCTTGTTATGCGAAATCGCGCCGTAGAACTCAATGGCGTTTTCCAGCTTCTGCACCGACACGTTCAGACGTTCAAAGAACAGGCCCCAGGTCTGCCCGGAGACGCGCAGCGCTTTAAAGCGCCCGGTTTCCTGACGGGTGCTGGAAAGGCGCAGTTCGATGCATTCCGACACCAGTTGCTGTACGCGAGTACGGATTAAACCGCGCAGGTGTTGGCTATAACAGAACACTTCGACGCTGTCCGGCGGCGCGGCATCCTGGTGCATTTTACCGAGGATGGTTTTCAGCGCTTCGATCATCGCCTGCTCGCCGTTGAAGTGCAGCGTACGCACTTCGTTCCACGAGTTGCGGTACAGCAGGTCGACGCTGCCGACCAGGCATTTCTGATCTTCGCCAAAGCTGAAGGTATCGAGCTTACGGAAATCAAAATGCACCACCTGATTGCGGAAGGCCGCCGTCGGGTCATATTCGAGGTTAACAATAATCGCCAGATGGCGAATTTCGCACGGGCTGTAGAGCGCTTTCGGCGTTGGCGCAGGCAGACGCAGCGGGAAGTGGTGCGACACGTCAGCAACCATCTCCTGCAGTTTGGCCAGATCGACAATGCCGTTACCCTTGATAAACAGGCGCGTACGCGAGGTCAGCAGGCCGTTAAACCAGGCCCAGGCCACCAGCTTATTCAGATAGCGGTTATATTCCAGCGGCTGATGGCTGACGATGGATTCCATGTTCGGCGCACGGTTGTAGAGGTACCAACCCGTACGGTTGGCACGTCCCGGCGGAACATAGATAAAGGTCAGATTCGGTTCGGACAGGTCCGGAGAGATCTGCGGGTTCACCAGCGTCACCTTACCCGGCAGCGCTTCAAACGCGGCGTACAGCTTACGCGTCAGCACACCGATATCCTGCGGGCTAGCGGAAACGCTCAGGTTGTTACGACGAGCGAAGCGAATCAGGTTACGGTAGCTCTGCATCATCGCATCGAGCAGTTCGTTGTGCGCTTCACGCACCTGGTCGATTTTCCAGTTGGCGCGGTTATCAAGCATCGCCAGACGCTCTTCGCTCCAGCCCCACTCTTTCACCAGTTGGCCGACCACTTCACGACGCCAGCCAACGCAGGCGCGTTCGCGGCTGAGCTTTTCGCACACCTTCAGATAGAAGCAGCGGCGCACGAGGTCAAGGCGGGTTTCATCTTCAATCGCCTTCAGGTACTCGGTTACGCGCTCCAGCATCATGCAGTAGGCATCGAGACCGAAGGAGACGATCTCGCCGTCGTGCAGGCGCTGTTTAATGTCTTTCGCCAGCAGGTGCGTATTCGGGTATTCCCAGGAATAGGCTTCCAGCAGCAGGGTTTTCAGCACCGCTTTATACGGTGAGTCGATGCTCTTATAGAGCTGCCACAGGCTGGCACCGAAGTACTCTTCGGCGGAGAGCGAGCTCAATCCACCGAGGTCGAGCCATTCGTTCGGCGTCAGTACGCCCTGGGCGTAAAGGGTCATCACGTAGTCGTCGTAATGATCTTCTTCTTCGCCCGGCACCATATTCCACAGAATACGTTTGCCCGCCAGGCGGACCGCCGTGCGGTAAAATTCGTCGAGCAGTAAAATGTGCTGCGTTGAACCACAGTCTTCGCCACCGAGGCTGCCGCTTTCATTATGACGGAAGCGGTTTTCGTCGATCAGGAAGAAGCTGACTTCAACGCCCAGCGATGCCGCCCAGCTTTCCAGCAGGCTGCATTTGCGCTGTAACAATTGGCGTTCATCATTATCGAGCCACGACTGGTGGCAGACCCAGATATCCAGGTCGGAAGAGCAGCTCTGCCCTACCGATGAGGTACTCCCCATCGAGTAGACGCCGGTAATCGGCAGTTCACCTTTTGCGGAGGTCTGCGGCGGCATACCGCGATGCAGTTCGAGCTCATCAAGATAGTGGCGTTGGGTTTCATCAGGCGTGTAGAGGCAGATGCCCTTGGGAACGTTACCGTCGAGGTAACCCGGCATCAGCGGATGATGATAATGTAATAATGTCGGCAGTAGACTGTAAACCTGCTGGAAAGCAGGTCCCATGGCTGCAAGCGCGCGATCCACACGCAGTTGGTTGATGGCATCCAGTCTCTGTTTCAGTGTCTCAATATAGAGGTACAAGACATATCGCCTGATGTTCAAAACCTCGACGCATCCTGTCAGAGCGGTACGGAGGTTTTAATATTTCAACAAGAAGAACCGTTACCGTTTTATTGTCCGCCGTTGTGATTATCGAATTTTGGACAAAAAATGGTTTAAAACGTGATCAATTTAACACCTTGCCGGTTGACCGTAAAGAATGTTGCACTACAACAAGTGTAGCATTGAATGCTGCTGTAAACCCCGGCATACGATCAAGACAGTGCCAGTAATGAACGGTAAACACAACCCCGTTTATGCTTACCTTTACTGACTCTCAAGGCACGCTTCGTGCATACCCCTTAATTCCCAGCAAGAATTTTTACGAAGACCGTGAAAACTAACATCATTAGGGCAACAATGTTAGGATGGTCAATGGATGATAACGACGGTAACAAGCATGTTAGACAAAGTTTTGAGAATTGCCACACGCCAAAGTCCGCTCGCTCTCTGGCAAGCGCACTATGTACAAGAACGCCTGATGGCCTGCCATCCAGGGCTTACGGTGACGCTCGTGCCGATGGTCACGCGAGGGGACATCATCCTCGATACGCCGCTGGCAAAAGTGGGCGGTAAAGGGCTTTTCGTCAAAGAGCTGGAGCTGGCGCTGCTTGAAAACCGTGCGGATATCGCCGTCCACTCGATGAAAGATGTCCCGGTAGAGTTCCCGGAAGGGCTTGGGCTGGTGACTATCTGCGAACGTGACGACCCGCGCGATGCCTTCGTCTCCAATCATTACGCCTGCATGGACGACCTCCCGGCAGGCAGTATCGTCGGCACCTCCAGCCTGCGCCGCCAGTGCCAGCTGGCAAAACGCCGCCCGGATTTGGTGATCCGCTCGCTGCGCGGCAACGTCGGCACACGTCTGAGCAAGCTCGACAACGGTGACTACGATGCCATTATTCTGGCGGTCGCGGGGCTAAAACGTCTTGAGCTGAATGACCGTATTCGCCAGCCGATGTCGCCGGAAGAGTCTCTCCCGGCAGTCGGCCAGGGTGCCGTCGGTATTGAGTGCCGTCTGGACGATGAACAGACTCGAGCCCTGCTCGCACCATTAAACCACGACGACACCGCCATTCGCGTTCGCGCCGAGCGTGCCATGAACACGCGTCTGGAAGGTGGCTGCCAGGTGCCTATCGGCAGCTACGCTGAGCTGAACGACGGCGAACTGTGGCTGCGCGCGCTGGTTGGCGCACCGGATGGCAGTGAGATGGTGTGCGGTGAACGCCGCGGCAAGCCGGAAGATGCCGAGCGCATGGGCATTGAACTTGCCGACGAACTACTGGACAACGGCGCGCGGGCAATCCTTGCCGCCGTTTACGACGGAGATGCCGCCGTATGACCATTCTGGTTACCCGCCCCTCCCCGCAAGGTGAAGAGTTAGTCAGCCGTTTGCGCGCGCTGGGGCGAGTAGCCTGGAATTTCCCGCTGATAGAATTTACGCCCGGACGCGAGCTGAACGCGCTGGTACCGGCGCTTGGCGCACTGCGCGAAGGCGATTTAGCGTTTGTTCTGTCGCAGCACGCGGTCAGCTTCGCTCACGCGCAGCTTCAGCAGCAGTGCGTTAGCTGGCCCACTTCTCCCCGTTATTTTGCGATTGGCCGTACTACGGCGCTGGCGCTACATCAGGCAAGCGGCCTCGATGTTCGCTATCCATTAGATCGGGAAATCAGCGAAGTGTTGCTACAATTACCTGAATTGCAAACTATTGCGGGAAAGAAGGCGCTGATTCTGCGCGGCAACGGCGGGCGTGAACTGCTGGCCGAAACGCTGAGCGCCCGCGGCGCCGATGTCACCCTGTGCGAATGCTACCAGCGCAGCGCTATCCACTATGACGGCGCCGAAGAGGCTATGCGCTGGCAGTCGCGAGAGGTCAACACCCTCGTGGTGACCAGCGGCGAAATGCTGCAACAACTCTGGACGCTGATTCCCCTCTGGTACCGGGAGCGCTGGCTGCTCACCTGTCGGCTACTGGTAGTGAGTGAGCGTATTGCAAAACTGGCCCAGGAGTTGGGCTGGCAGGATATTCAGGTTGCCGATGGCGCAGACAACGATGCGCTGCTGCGCGCACTACAATAACTCTCAAAATTGGAAGCCATAATGACGGAACAAAAAGAAAACTCCGCCGTGGTTGAAGAGTCCGAAGATGCGGTGAAAACCTCACCGCAGCCCGACGCTCGTAAGCCGGAAAATGCTGAGAAGAAAAATAACGGCGGGAAAACCAGTCTGGCGCTCAGCGCCGTTGCTATCGCCATTGCGCTAGCGGCAGGCATTGGCCTGTACGGCTGGGGCAAACAGCAGGCCGTCAACCAGACCCAGACCAGCGACACCCTCGCCAATCAGCTTATCGCTCTGCAAAAAACGCAGGACGCGCAAAAAGAGGCGCTGGAAACCACGCTTAAACAGCAGGCCGAACAGCTGCAGGAAGCCAAAACCCAGCAGGCGGAAATGGCTAAACAGCTGGACGAAATGCAGCAGAAAGTGGCGGCCATTTCGGGCACCGACTCTAAGACCTGGCTGCTGGCCCAGTCTGACTTCCTCGTGAAGCTGGCTGGACGCAAGCTGTGGAGCGATCAGGATGTCACCACCGCTGCGGCGTTGCTGAAAAGCGCTGACGCTAGCCTGGCGGATATGAACGACCCAAGCTTAATCGCCGCGCGTCGCGCCATTACCGAAGATATTGCCAGCCTTTCCGCCGTTTCACAGGTGGATTACGACGGCATTATCCTCAAGGTTAATCAGCTCGCCAATCAGGTGGATAACCTGCGTCTGGCAGACAACAACACCGACGATTCGCCGATGGATAACGATGACAGCGAGCTATCGGCCTCGCTCGGCGAATGGCGTGTGAATCTGCAGAAAAGCTGGCAGAACTTTATGGACAGCTTTATTACCATTCGTCGTCGCGATGAAACTGCCGTTCCGCTGCTGGCGCCAAACCAGGATATCTACCTGCGGGAGAATATCCGCGCCCAGCTGCTTGCCGCCTCTCAGGCGATCCCGCGCCATCAGGATGAAACCTTCAAGCAGGCGCTGGATAACGTTTCAACCTGGGTACGCGCTTACTACGATACCGACGATGCCGCCACGAAGACGTTCCTTGATGAGATCGACAAACTCAGCCAGCAGAGCATCTCCATGGATATCCCGGAAACGCTGCAAAGCCAGCCGATTCTGGAAAAGCTGATGCAAACCCGCGTGCGTAACCTGATGGCGCAGCCTGCCGTCACGTCCGCAGAGCCTGTCGCTGTGGCCCCCGTGCAGCCAGCGCCAGCACCTGCCCCAGCGCAAGGAGAGTAACCGATGCTAAAAGTTCTCTTACTCTTCGCACTGCTGATTGCCGGTGTGGTGCTCGGCCCGATGATCGCCGGCCATCAGGGTTATGTTCTGATTCAGACCGACAACTATAACGTTGAAACCAGCGTGACCGGCTTAGTCATTATCATGATCCTGATAATGGTAGCGCTGTTCGCCCTGGAGTGGATTCTGCGCCGTATCTTCCGCACCAGCGCCCACACGCGCGGCTGGTTTGTTGGGCGTAAGCGTCGCCGTGCGCGTAAGCAGACGGAACAGGCGCTGTTGAAGCTGGCAGAAGGCGACTATCAGCAGGTAGAGAAGCTGATGTCGAAAAATGCCGATCACGCCGAGCAACCGGTGGTGAACTACCTGCTGGCGGCCGAAGCGGCACAGCAGCGCGGTGACGAAGCGCGTGCCAATCAGCACCTTCAGCGCGCCGCTGAAAACGCAGGCAACGACCTGATTCCGGTCGAAATCACCCGCGTCCGCCTGCAATTGGCACGCCACGAGAATCACGCGGCGCGCCACGGCATTGATAAACTACTGGAAGTGGCACCGCGCCACCCGGAAGTGCTGCGCCTGGCAGAGCAGGCCTATATTCAGACCGGAGCCTGGAGCTCGCTGCTGGATATCATCCCGTCCATGGCGAAAGCCCACGTCGGCGACGATGCGCACCGTGCTGCGCTGGAACAGCAGGCGTGGATTGGTCTGATGGATCAGGCTCGCGCCGATCAGGGCAGCGAAGGGCTGCGTAACTGGTGGAAAAACCAGAGCCGCAAAACCCGTCATCAGGTGGCCCTGCAGGTCGCCATTGCCGATCACCTGATTGAATGTGACGATCATGACACTGCACAGCAGATCATTATCGATGGGCTGAAGCGCCAGTATGACGATCGTCTGGTGATGCTGATCCCGCGCCTGCGCACCAATAACCCGGAGCAAATGGAAAAACTGCTGCGCCAGCAGATCAAAACGGTAGGCGATCGCCCGCTGTTGTGGAGTACGCTGGGTCAGTCGCTGATGAAGCACGGCGAGTGGCAGGAAGCGAGCCTGGCGTTCCGCGCTGCGCTGAAGCAGCGTCCGGACGCGTTCGACTACGCGTGGCTTGCCGATACGCTTGATCGTCTGAAGCAGCCGGAAGAAGCAGCGACAATGCGCCGTGATGGGTTGATGCTGACGCTGCAGAATAACCCACCCGCGTAAGGTAGAGCATTTGTTAAGGGGCCGAATGGCCCCTTTTTTTTGGCCGCTGTGCGGCCCCGGCGGCGCTGCGCTTGGCCGGGCTACAACTGGGCATAAAAAAACGCCCGCTCCTTTTGGGAGCAGGCGTTAAACAGGTTTAATTCGACAACATAATGGGTGCTTCACTCAACGTAATGTCCATGGTGTCTGATGAGGCAAAAGCGACATCTGTCAGTGGACGATAAGCACCGTAAACGGCTCTGCGTCATTCCCGAGTTTATGAGGCCAAAGGCGAACATAAGAGGTGGAATGAGCATCTACGCGGCGCATTATGTCACAGGATCCTCAGGGAGGACACTCCTGAACAAGAAAATAAATAAGATAATATTCATTCCCTATATCAATTCATAAAAAAACAGCGCGCAATATTTGATCCTGCCCCTTTCTATAGCGGACTTATATTTACAGAGTAAAAATATAAGGTATAGAATTTCCCTCGCTGCATCGGCCCATTTTATATTCACTGAAATAAAAGAATCACCTCTATTTATTCATCAGACCGTTACGCCCAATCGCGGCGTATAAATTAAATCAGTAAAATATATAAATCATGGAGATATTATAATGGATTTATCTTTCCCCCCAAGGCTGCTGGCGATCGCTGTGCTGGCGGCACTTCCCGCGCTGGCTAACGCCGCAGACACGCCTGCGGTAGCCAAAGCCAGAGAAGGTTTTGCCGGCTACGATCACCCCAATCAATATTTAGTAAAACCGGCGACTACCATCGCTGAAAATATGATGCCGGTCATGATGCACCCCGAGCAGAATAAAGAGACACAGCAAAAACTCGCGGATATTGCCAAAAAAACCGGGAAGAAACCCAACGTGGTTATTTTCGTGCTGGATGACGTCGGCTGGATGGACGTCGGCTTTAACGGCGGCGGTATTGCCGTTGGCAACCCAACGCCGGATATTGACGCCGTCGCCAGCCAGGGGCTTATTCTGACATCGGCCTATTCACAGCCAAGTTCTTCACCGACGCGCGCCACCATCATGACCGGGCAGTACTCCGTTCACCACGGCATTCAAATGCCGCCAATGTACGGCATGCCGGGGGGCCTGGAAGGGCTGACTACCCTACCGCAGCTGCTGCACGATCAAGGGTACGTTACCCAGGCGATCGGTAAATGGCACATGGGTGAAAACGAAGGGTCGCAGGCACAAAACGTCGGCTTTGATGACTTCCGAGGCTTTAACTCGGTATCGGACATGTACACCGAATGGCGCGACGTTCATGTTAACCCGGAAGTCGCGCTGAGCCCGGACCGCGCGGAGTACATTAAAAATCTGCCGTTCAGTAAAGACGATGTCCACGCCGTACGCGGCGGCAAGCAGGAAGCCATCGCCGATATCACGCCGAAATATATGGAAGATCTGGATCAGCGCTGGATGCAGTACGGCGTTGAGTTCCTCAATAAGATGACCAAAAGCGATAAGCCGTTCTTCCTGTACTACGGCACGCGCGGCTGTCACTTCGACAACTATCCGAACGCCAAATATGCGGGTAGTTCACCGGCTCGTACCTCTTACGGCGACTGCATGGTGGAGATGAATGACGTCTTCGCTAACCTGTATAACGCGCTGGAGAAAAACGGCCAGCTGGAAAATACGCTGATTGTCTTTACCTCCGACAACGGCCCGGAAGCCGAAGTCCCACCGCATGGCCGTACGCCGTTCCGCGGTGCGAAAGGCTCAACCTGGGAAGGCGGCGTTCGTGTACCGACCTTCGTCTACTGGAAAGGGATGATCCAGCCGCGTAAATCTGACGGCATTGTCGATCTGGCGGATCTGTTCCCTACCGCGCTGGCGCTGGCCGGGAAAGGCGGAGCCGAAGTCGCTAAGCTGGTGCCGACAACCACCTTTATCGATGGCGTCGACCAGTCTTCATTCTTCCTCGGTACCAACGGCCAATCTAACCGTAAAGCAGAGCATTACTTCCTGAACGGCCAGCTGTCCGCCGTACGTATGGATGAATTTAAATATCATCTGGTTATCCAGCAGCCGTATGCCTTTACCCAAAGCGGCTACCAGGGCGGTTTCTCCGGCGCCATCATGCAGACGGCCGGTACCGCGGTCTTTAATCTCTACACCGACCCGCAGGAAAGCGATGCTATCGGCGTGCGCCACATTCCAATGGGCGTGCCGCTGCAGACCGAAATTCATGACTATATGAAGATCCTGCAGAAGTATCCGCCGAAGGTACAAATTAAGCTGTAAGGTCAACCCGCCCGCCTCCATCCGGGAGCGGGCTTTTTATCACCCTACTGCTTTGCCCTCACCAGATGCACCTTCATGATGTCGCTCACCGGGCGGCCATTCGCCAGCAGGTCGGCCATCGCTTTCAGGTAAGGCGGCAGATAGCCAAAATAGCGCTGGAACCCGGCGCAGAGATAGTTAAGCCCTGGTTCGCCGGATGCGGTCGGCATAAAGCGGTGCTTCGGGCAGCCTCCCCAGCAGGCTTTCAGCACGGCACACTCGCGGCACTGTGTTGGCAATGTGCTGTATTTCTCCCTGCCGAATTCAACCTGTACCGACGAGTCCACCATGCTCGCGAAAGTATCGTGATGCAGATTACCTCGACGGTATTCCGGGTACACGTAATGATCGCAGGCATAAACATCGCCGTTATGCTCTATCGCCAGCGAACGCCCGCAGGTCGGCTGATGGTGGCAAACCGCGCCGGGCGCACCGACAAAGCTTGCGAACGCCCATTCAATGTTCATCACAAAAACGCGGCCGACATCGCGCTGACGCCAGCGATCGAATACCGCAATCAGGAAGTCGCCATACGCTTCGGGGCGAACGGACCACGACGTAAGAGAACCTTTCATCTCACCGGGGGCGTGCAGCGTTAGGCCAGCCTGGGCCGCAGTGTCATCGGCAAGGCGTTCAACCACCGGCAGAAACTGGATGAAGGTGACACCTGCGTCGCGCAAAAAGTCGTATACCCGCTGCGGCTCGCACGCGCTCTGTCGATTCACGCAGGCCAGCACGTTGTATTCAACGCCGTGCTTTTGCAGCAGCTTCAGCGCGCGCATCACCAGCTTATGCGTGGGCCGCCCACCTTTCGTCACCCGGTAGAGATTGTGAATTTCCGCCGGGCCGTCCAGCGAAAGCCCAACCAGAAAATGGTGCTGAGCCAGAAACGCGCACCACTCGTCATCCAGCAGTACGCCGTTGGTCTGGAAACTATTGCTAATCCGCCGACCCGCACCGTAAGTGTGCTGCAGCGCCACCGCGCGGCGATAGAAGTCCAGCCCCAGCAGCGTAGGCTCTCCGCCCTGCCAGGTGAAGACGACTTCATCCTGAGGTTCGCTAGCGGCAATATAGTGCCGCACGTAAGCGTCAAGCGTGGCATCGTCCATATGCGTCGTGGGCTGAAGGGGATAAAGCGCGTGTTTTTCGAGATAGAAACAGTAGGTACAGTTCAGGTTACACGCTGAACCGCTCGGTTTCGCCATCGCGTGAAACGCACGCGTCGGAACCTGTTGCAGCATATTCACTCCTTCCTGAGTAAAACGTCGTCCATTGTGGAAGGGGGAATAGTACAGCTACGTAGAAAGAAGAGAGCGGCGTTTATTGCGACGGGGCGTGAGCAGGATTGCAGAAAACAAAAAACCCCGCCGAAGCGGGGTTCAAAATTGGTCGGCGAGAGAGGATTCGAACCTCCGACCCACTGGTCCCAAACCAGTTGCGCTACCAAGCTGCGCTACTCGCCGAAATACTGCTTTTTGAATTATCGTTCAATTCGGTTTTTATTCATGACGTTAAGTCTTGAATAAAAAACCCTGCTCTGCAGGGTCTAAAATTGGTCGGCGAGAGAGGATTCGAACCTCCGACCCACTGGTCCCAAACCAGTTGCGCTACCAAGCTGCGCTACTCGCCGATGTACTGCTTTTTGAATTATAAATTCAATTCATTATAAAGTCGTGGTGCGAGGGGGGGGACTCGAACCCCCACATCCTAAGGACACTAACACCTGAAGCTAGCGCGTCTACCAATTCCGCCACCTTCGCAATTTCACAACTCTATCAAATAATGGGGTGGCTAATGGGATTCGAACCCACGACAACTGGAATCACAATCCAGGGCTCTACCAACTGAGCTATAGCCACCACTGCAAACCTCTTACGCGGTCTTTTAGAACCACCGCAGCTCCAGCACCGGGTAAATGGTGCGCCCGACAGGATTCGAACCTGAGACCTCTGCCTCCGGAGGGCAGCGCTCTATCCAGCTGAGCTACGGGCGCTTAGCGCCGTTGCGGGGTCGGATAATACGGACTTCCTCCCCCGCTGTCTAGTGCCTTTTAAAAGAAAATTATCGTTTGCTCATGCTTTGCGCGTTTTGTCGCTTATTTCTGCAAATCTTGCACTTCCGCGCCCTGGCTCATGCCAAAAACCTTATAAACCAGCGTCACAAGGGCCAGGAAGATCACGCCAACAAACAGCGACATCCGGGTGTCATCGTTGAATCCCATACCGATCAGCACGCAAATCAGGAACGCCATGGTCAGATAGTTGGCCCACGGGAACATAATCGAACGGAACGGGTGGCTGGCGATCGCTTCTTTATGTGCACGACGGAAGCGCAGCTGGCTAATCAGAATCACAAACCACGGCACCATGCCCGGCAGTACGCTTGCACTATAGACATAGACGAACACGCGCTGCGGGTTAGGAATAACGTAGTTCAGGCAGGAGCCAATCAGCAGGATAACAATCGATACGCTAACGCCAGCCGCCGGAACGCCGCTTTTGGTCACTTTTGCCATCGCCGACGGCAGCTGACGGTTTTTAGCCAGCGCGTAGAGCATACGGCCACAGCTGTACATGCCGCTGTTACAGCCGGAGAGCGCCGCCGTCAGCACCACAAAGTTGATAATACCCGCCGCCGCGGTGATCCCGATTTTAGCGAAGGTCAGCACAAACGGGCTGCCGTTGGTACCAATTTCATTCCACGGGAAGATGGTGACGATAACGAAAATCGCACCCACATAGAAAATCAGGATACGCCACAGCACTTTACCTACCGCGCTGCGCAAGGTCACCTGCGGGTTTTTCGCTTCACCGGCGGTCATGCCGATAAGCTCAACGCCCTGATAGGATGCCACGACGATGCAGAGCGCCGTCAGGAAGCCTTTCCAGCCGCCGGCAAAGAAGCCGCCGTGCTCGGTCAGGTTGCTAAAACCAATGGAGGTGCCACCGTTGCCGAAGCCAAAGAAAATGACGCCGAGGCCGATGACAATCATCACGATAATGGTCGTGACCTTAATCATCGCGAACCAGAACTCGATTTCACCGTACAGGCGCACCGCCGCCAGGTTTGCCAGCGCGACCAGCCCCACGGCAATCAGCGCCGGTATCCACTGCACCATATCCGGGAACCAGAACTGGACGTAAACCCCTATCGCGGTAATCTCCGAGATCCCCACCGCCATCCACATAAACCAGTATGACCAGGCGGTGAGATAGCCGAAGAACGGGCTCATATAACGGTGCGCGTAGACGGCGAACGAACCGGTTACCGGCTCGAGAAACAGCATTTCGCCCATGGAGCGCATGATGAAGAAGACAAATACCCCAGCCAGAATATAGGCCAGCAGCACCGACGGCCCGGCCCACTTCAGGGTGCTTGCCGCGCCCATAAATAGGCCCACGCCGATGGTGCCCCCAAGGGCAATTAATTCGATATGACGGGCTTCCAGACCGCGCTGGAGCTCCGGTTTATTCTCTGCCATAGATCCTCTTGTGTTTGCATTTGTCCGGTCGATGCCGGTTTTATTTTTTATAGAAAAATAGATGTCTGTCGGATACGGATACCGCCGTAGAAAATACGTAGATATCGTCAGGGCAGGCGAATGGTTTAACAATTTGGCTGAAATGGCAAATAGAAATGAGGAATAAAGTATCGGAGTTGTGAATGCATCACGCATATTCTGCGTGATGCATCACGGGTAACGCGCAGGAAATTCAGAGATTATTGGTGTAGTGCCAGCGTAAATAGCGCAGCAGACGAAGCTGGCGTTTAATTCGGCTTGGTTGGGATAGCAGGCGGTAAAGCCACTCCAGCCCCAGGTTCTGCCACACCTTCGGCGCACGCTTCACGTGGCCGGTAAAGACATCATAGGTGCCACCCACGCCCATATAGAGCGCGTCGGGGTAAACCTGCCGGCAATCGCGCATCAGGATTTCCTGCTTCGGTGAGCCCATCGCCACGGTAACGATTTTTGCCCCGCTCTCACGAATACGCTCGAACAGCGCCGGCCGCGCTTCCGGCGTAAAGTAGCCATCCTGGGTGCCGACCAGATTCACGTTCCACTGCTTGCGCAGCTTCTCCACCGTTTCCGCCATCACCTCAGGCTTGCCACCCACGAGGAACACCGGCGTGCCCTCTGCCCCGGCGCGCGCCATCAATGCTTCCCATAGGTCCGCTCCCGCCACGCGAGAGACGTTAGCCTCGGGATATTTCTTGCGAACCGAACGCACCACGGAAATACCGTCGGCGTACTTAAATTCCGCCGCGTTAATCAGTTCCCGCACCTCGGCGTTATCTTCCAGCGTCAGCATCTTTTCGGCATTAATCGCCACCAGCGTGCCCTGCTTCAGATTGCCGTCCGCGTACAGATAGTCCAGCGCATGCTGCATGTTGCGCCAGCCGATAAGCTTCAGCCCACGCAGGGTATAAGTCGGCGCGGTTAATGAGTCAGCCATTTTGTCCTTCTCCAACGTGCGAGGGACGTTTTAGCCGCTGATGAATCAGCCCCGCGCTTTCAAACAACCAGTACAGCAGTTTTGCCACCAGCAAGCACACCCCAAAGATAACCATGAAAAAGACGACGCGAGAGCCGAAGGAGTCCAGCCCTTCACGCGCCAGCACGATCATATTGAAGATCGCGCCAAAACAGAAACTGTGCAGAATCGCCGATTTATAGCGGTTGGTTTCCCGATTGCCCAGCATATACAGCCAGTCGAACCATTTAATAATCAGACCCACCGCCACCGCGCCCAGTGGCACAAACCACATACCGCCCATCACCACCAGTGAACCGATAAGCGTCGGGGAGATTGCCAGCCCGGAATGGTTGTTCAGCACTTCCCAGGTAAAGTAGTTGGCGGTGTTCAGCACGATGCTCGGCCGCGATGGCCACATCCAGCTTGGGATAAAGACGTAGAAGTCGCGCACCATCGGCGCCAGCCCCTGGAAGTCAATCTTGTCGTAGTTCTGCAGCAACAACGCCAGGTTTTCCCACGGCGAGAAGGTATCGCGCGTCAGATAGAGGAAGGTATAGAACGCTTCATCGCCGCTAACGTTCATGCCGTAGCGCTTCAGCGCCAGCCAGAACATGCCAACAATCCCCATCACCCCGGCCGCCACCAGCATCCACAGCGAAATCCAGCCACGAATAATGCCGATAAACAGGAAGATAGCGAAGGCGATAATGATGTTGGCACGAGTCCCACCGACAATCGCGTAGGTCAACAGGCCAAAGGCCGTCGTCGCGATCAGAAAACCAATCCACCGCTTCCAGCTCGGATTGAGGAAATAGACCACCAGCATCGCTGGAATAAAGAAGTAGAAGAAGCGCTTAAGCGCCACACCCGAGACTTCACTGGAGAAAATCTGGCTGTAGGAGCGCAGCTTAAACAGCAGAAAACCGTTATGCATGAAGAAGGTGCCGACCGTAAACAGCGCAATCACCATCAGCAAAATCCAGGTGATGTTCGTTTCAACGCGATTCATGGTAAACAACGGTCGCCGCGCAACGTTGGTCTGCGCAGGCCGCAGACGCGTTTTGTAGGTTACGTAGTAGACCGCATAGAAGCAGACCGAGATCAGCAACGTTTGCAGCAGCACGTCCGGCGGCGACACGCCGACGCCAAAGCGGAACACCAGCGTACAGGTCAGCGGGAAGCCGAAGAAGAAGGTCAGCAGGAACAGCAACGAGAAGAAAACGTTGAAGTTAAAGCGAACACGGCGAAACTCAAACCAGGTCAGGGTGCCGATAAACAGCGTCGACAACAGCCAGACGGCAAGCAGCCCGGTAAACTGCATTTCGCTCATACCGCTTCCCCCGCCGCCAGTTGCAGCGCCCGATGCCACGGCGCCAGATAGTTAGGTTTGAAAAAGGCGATGGCGTTTTTATCCACCAGCGCCAGCTGACGCTGCGCTTCACGCACCACCGGGACGGTCAGCGCATCGTCGGTGAATAACACCGGAATATGCTGCTCGGCCATATCCTGCCAGAACGGGTTCTGCCGGTTAAGTACACAGGGGATCCCCGCCTGAATCAGCAAACAGAGCGTGCCGATACCCTGCTGGCGCGCAAAAATAAAATAGCCCAAATCGCAGCGACGCAACAGCGCAAGATAGGCATCAAATTCCAGCTTTTCACGAAGAATCTGCACATTTTCGGCGCTGAATAGCGCCAGTGTGGCTTCGTTGACTTCCGCAATATAGGCCGCGTTGTTCGCCGGGTAGCCCATCGGCACAATGACGCTTACCGTATCGCCAAACTGCTGATGCACGGCCTTCAATGCCGCAACATGCTCGTTGCTACGATCGCCAGAGTTACCCACCAGTACCGTCAGCTTGCCGTCGCGCGGCGCGGCGTCTGCCAGCCCGTTCAGCGCAGGGTCCATTCGCGTTGGGAAGTAAAGCAGCTCGCCGGGCACCTGCGGGTGACGGGCAGAAAAATAGCTGAGATCGCCACGGGTGGCAAACACGCGGCCCACACGCCCCTGCGCCATGCGACGCAGCGGATAAAACAGGCGGAACTTCAGGCCGCGGGAGACTTCATACAGATCCGCCCCCCAGATATGCCAGCTCGCCTGCGATGGCTTCAGGCCGCCGCTGAGCAGCGCCAGCCAGATACCGGTATTAAACTGACCGTGGAAGAAAAAGCGCTGCTGCCGGTTGGCCTTCGCTTTTGCCACCACCGCCTTTGCCAGCGCGGATTTATCGTTATAGCGGTCTATCTCCAGCGAAGGAAATGCCTTCACCAGGCTCTCATCGCCGCTCACCACCATAAACTGACGGGCGTGCGCGGGCTCTGCGGCCAGCTCATCGGCAAAAAACCGTAGCACCGTCTGGTTATGATGAGGGATATCCGATCCCAGGATATGTATCAGTTCGGTCATTGCCGTTTACGCCAAATTAAAAATACGCCGCTACACAGCGTGAAATAGACAATATAGGTCGCCATATAGGCCTGCGCTGCCCCCAATGCGCCGTGCGCCGGGATAAGCCAGTGGGAGAACGCCGTCAGCAGCGTAAACTGGCTCAGTTCGGCCAGAATATAGAAACGCAGCGAGGCTTTGGCGATCACTAAATAGCCATAAACGTAAGCGCCTACTTTCAGTACATCACCCACCAGTTGCCAGGCGAACAGGTCGCGCATGGCGACAAATTTCGATGAAAACAGCAGCCAGATAGCAAAATCGCGCAGCAGCCAGACGGTCAGGCTTGCCGCCGCCACCGCCGGCACCACAAACTTCAGCGAGCGGCCAATTTCGCGACCAATATCCTGCTTGGCAGTTAACCGCGAAAGCGTAGGTAACAGATAGACGCTAAACGAGGCGGTAATAAATTGTAGGTAAGCATCGGAGATACTGCTCACGCCTTGCCAGATCCCCACTTCATCCCAGCTGTAGTGCGCCGCCATCAGGTTTCGCATCATCACGTAGGCCACGGGCATGGTAACGGAGGTAATCACCGCCATCAGGGTAAATTTGCCCAGTTGACCCGCCAGTAAACGATCCCACTGCGGTTTGAGATAGCCCCAGGGAATGACGCCGCGCTTGCTGAGCATCACCGCCGCAGGAATCACGATCAGCGCCGGTACCAGCGCCAGCCCCAGCAGCGCGCCCTGATAGCCGCCAAAGTGGTAGCAAGCGTAGTAAGCCACCACGCCAATAAGGCTACCGGCAATCAGCGACAGCGCATTGCCCGCCGCGTCGCGGAAGCCTTTCATCAGCGCCAACAGCAGGTTCGCCCAGGCGATACCTAACTGCACCAGCGCGACGAGTCGCACCAGCCCCTGATAGTGAGTATGGCCAAACAGCCCCTGGCTTATCGGTGCCGCCGCGAGCAAAAAGACCACCGCCAGCAGCGTGGAGAAGCCGAGCACCATTGCCGACGAGGTGCCCACCACCTGACGCAGGCGTGCCGGGTCATCGTGATGCTGGGCGACCAGCTTCGTCACCCCGTTAAAGATTCCCGCCCCGGCAAGCACGCCAAGTACGGTCACCAGCTGGCGAAAGTTACCCGCCTGACCCACCCCTGAAGGACCAAATGATACCGCCAGCAGCTTGACCACCAGCAGCCCAACGCCAATCTTTACCAGCGTGGACGCGGCGGTCCACACCGAAGCTTTTGCCAGTGACATATCAGGCGAAGTAGCTCAGCAGGGTATTAATGACCGTGCGCTGGTCAACCGGCGACAGGTTATAGAACAGTGGCAAGCGAAGTAAACGCTCACTTTCTTGCGTAGTGAAACGGTCCTGGCCGTGGAACTCGCCAAACTTCTCGCCCGCTGGGCAGGAGTGCAGCGGAATGTAGTGGAACACCGCGAGGATTTCCGCCTCTTTCAGCCAGCTAATCAGCGCGCTGCGATCTTCTACGTCGCGCAGTTTGATATAGAACATATGCGCGTTATGGCCGCAGTTTTCCGGGATCACAGGCAGGTCGATACGCCCGGCGTTTGCCAGCGGCAGCAGCGCGTCATAGTAGGTTTGCCACAGGGATAAACGCTGTTTATTGATCCGTTCGGCGGCTTCCAGTTGTGCCCAAAGATAGGCAGCCTGCAGGTCAGACATCAGGTAGCTGGAACCGATATCGCGCCAGGTGTATTTATCCACCAGGCCACGGAAGAACTGGCTGCGGTTGGTGCCTTTCTCACGGATAATTTCCGCGCGTTCCACCAGCGCGCGATCGTTAATCAGCGTCGCGCCGCCTTCACCGCCAGCAGTGTAGTTCTTGGTCTCATGGAAGCTAAAGCAGCCGATGTGGCCGATGGAGCCCAGCGCGCGGCCCTTGTAGGTCGACATCACGCCCTGTGCGGCGTCTTCCACCACGAACAGATTGTATTTTTTCGCCAGCGCCATGATGGTGTCCATCTCACAGGCCACGCCCGCGTAGTGCACCGGCACGATGGCACGGGTTTTGTCGGTGATGGCCGCTTCAATCAGCGTCTCATCGATATTCATGGTCTCTTTATGCACGTCGACAAACACAATTTTCGCGCCGCGCAGCACAAAGGCGTTGGCGGTGGAGACAAAGGTGTAGCTCGGCATAATCACTTCGTCGCCCGGCTGGATATCCAGCAGGATCGCCGCCATTTCCAGCGAGGCGGTACAGGACGGGGTCAGCAGCACCTTGGCGCTACCGAAGCGCTGTTCCATCCACTGCTGGCAGCGACGGGTAAAGCCGCCGTCACCGCACAGTTTCCCGCTGCCCATCGCGGACTGCATGTAATCGAGTTCAGTACCCACTACCGGTGGGGCGTTAAATGGAATCATGGAGTCACCTGTATAGCCAGTACGCGGTGCTAACCACGTTAGCGCCGCTATGAATATAGCGTTGAAGTGCTGCGGTATTGCCGGCTTGCGTCGCCACCCGTAGCGTCGAAAGACCGCGGGTATGCGCCCAGCACACCGCCGCCTGCATCAGTTCTGCACCCGCACCGCGCCCGGCCAGCAGGCCGATTCTCGCGTCACAGGCGTTTAATTCTCTTAAGGAGACAAAGGCGCGAATCGCCCCGCGTTCATCGCGAAACACCAGGCACTGGTTATCAAAGGTGCCTTTTACCGCGTTTTCAATCCACTGTGCATAGAAACGACCGCTCGCCTCCGGCGCATACCACGGCGCGCGAAAACGGCTTTGGGCAAAAGCCTGAGCGGCAAGGCTGCGCAGCGCGGGGATATCGTCGTCAGTAGCAACCTGTGCCAGCGTGGTTCCACCCGCAGTCACCGGCAACGCCAGGTCAACTTCACCCTCGACCAACCGGAAACCCAACTGCTGGAGCGCATCAAGATGTTCCACCTGATGCGCGGCGATTTTCGCCTGCACCCGCGCCCATCCCGCTAGTCGTTCAGCGGTCAGCTGCGGCGCATCGTCGACAATACGAACAATGGCGCTGTTCACACCGAAGAATTGGTTTTCCCACGTCAGGGGATCAATACTGGCGCGGACGAGCACGAAGCAGCTCCAGCAGATACTGGCCGTAGCCGGTTTTCGACAGCTGCGCGGCGGCGCGCTTAACGCCGTCGTCGTCGAGCCAGCCGTTGCGCCAGGCTATCTCTTCCAGGCAGGCAATCTTAAAGCCCTGACGTTTTTCCACCGTCTGCACAAACATGCTCGCCTCAATCAGGCTGTCGTGCGTGCCGGTATCAAGCCAGGCAAAACCGCGGCCCAGCAGTTCAACGGTCAGCTTGCCGTCGTCCAGATACATCTGATTGATGGAGGTGATCTCCAGCTCGCCGCGCTCGGAAGGCTTCACGCGCTTAGCGTACTCCACCACCTTGCTGTCGTAGAAATAGAGACCGGTCACCGCCCAGTTGGATTTTGGCTGTTTCGGTTTTTCTTCCAGCGACAGCGCGTGGAAGTTATCGTCAAACTCCACCACACCAAAGCGTTCCGGGTCCATCACCTGATAGCCAAACACCGTCGCCCCTTCGGTACGCGCCGCCACGTGGCGCAGTTTCGGGCTAAAGCCCTGGCCGAAGAAGATATTGTCGCCCAGCACCAGGCATGACGGCTCGCCGTTGAGGAAAGCTTCGCCAATGATAAACGCCTGCGCCAGGCCGTCCGGGCTTGGCTGCTCGGCATACTGCAGCGAAATACCAAATTCACTGCCGTCACCCAGCAAGCGCTGGAAGTAACTTTTGTCATCCGGCGTGGTGATGATCAGGATTTCACGGATTCCCGCCAGCATCAGCACCGACAGCGGGTAGTAGATCATCGGTTTGTCGTAAATCGGCAGCAGCTGTTTTGACACGCCGCGGGTGATCGGATGCAGGCGCGTGCCCGATCCGCCAGCAAGAATAATACCTTTCATTGCTTTCCTCCTCTGGGGTGATTACCCCTTCAGACCCAGACGTTCACCCTGATAGCTACCATCCTGTACCTGCTTCCACCAGCTTTCGTTGGCGAGGTACCACTGGACCGTTTTACGCATCCCACTTTCAAAGGTCTCTTCTGGGGTCCAGCCCAGGTCGCGGGCGATTTTCGCCGCATCGATAGCGTAACGTAAATCGTGGCCAGGACGGTCGGCGACAAACGTAATCAGGTCATGATAATGCGCGATGCCCTGCGGCTTTTCCGGCACCAGCTCTTCAAGCAGGGCGCAGATAGTCTCGACCACGTCGAGATTTTTACGCTCGTTATGACCGCCGATATTGTAGGTCTCCCCGATGCCGCCTTCGGTGGCAACGAGGTAGAGCGCACGGGCGTGATCGTCAACGTAGAGCCAGTCGCGGATCTGCTGACCATTGCCGTACACCGGCAGCGGTTTCCCGGCCAGCGCGTTGAGGATGGTCAACGGAATCAGCTTCTCCGGGAAATGGTACGGGCCGTAGTTATTTGAACAGTTGGTGATAAGCGTAGGCAAGCCGTAGGTACGCAGCCAGGCACGAACCAGATGGTCGCTGCTAGCTTTAGATGCAGAGTAAGGGCTGCTTGGCGCATACGGGGTGGTTTCAGTGAAGAAATCATCCACCGAATGCAGGTCGCCGTACACTTCATCGGTTGAAATATGGTGGAAGCGGAATGCCGCTTTACCGTCGTCATCCAACGCAAACCACCAGGCGCGAGCGGCCTCCAGCAGCGTGTAGGTGCCGACGATATTGGTTTCGATAAACGCCGCCGGGCCATCGATAGACCGGTCAACGTGGCTCTCGGCCGCCAGGTGCATCACCACATCCGGGCGATACTGCGCAAACACGCGGTCCAGCTCTGCGCGATCGCAGATATCCACCTGTTCGAATGCAAAGCGCGGGTCTTGCGCCACCGGTGCCAGCGAAGCCAGGTTACCGGCGTAGGTTAGCTTGTCCACAACGACGACGCTGTCAGAGGTGTGGTTGATAATATGGCGGACGACCGCCGAGCCGATGAAGCCTGCGCCACCGGTTACCAGAATGCGTTTCAACGCCAGACTCCTTTGGTATCAACCACATACTGCTGAATAATCGCTTCGCCGCTGATGGCTTTAAATTGGCTGTGATCGACCAACATCACAATAACGTCAGCGCTGGCGAGCGCGGTTTCAAGCGACACCAGCGAGCACAGGCCGTCGAGCTTTTTCGGCAACTGATGAATATTGGGTTCCACTACCAGCGTTTCGCCGCTGTGCCATTGGGCAATCAGCTGCGCAATTTCCATCGCCGGGCTTTCGCGCAGATCGTCAATGTTTGGCTTAAATGCCAGGCCAAAGCAGGCAATTTTCAGCTCGCTGGCACGCTTATCGCTGGCCGCCAGACAATCGGCGACGTTAGCCTTCACCTTGTCGATAACCCAGAACGGTTTATGGTCGTTAACCTCGCGCGCGGTGCGAATCAGACGCGCCTGCTCCGGGTTTTGCGCCACGATAAACCACGGGTCGACAGCAATGCAGTGCCCACCGACGCCAGGACCCGGCTGGAGGATATTGACGCGCGGGTGGCGGTTCGCCAGACGAATCAACTCCCAGACGTTAATCCCCTGATCGGCGCAGATAAGTGACAGCTCGTTGGCAAAGGCGATGTTCACATCGCGGAAGCTGTTTTCCGTCAGTTTGCACATCTCGGCGGTACGGGCATTGGTGACCACGCATTCACCTTCGAGGAAGATGTTATAGAGTTCACTGGCGCGCGCGGAGCATACCGGCGTCATTCCGCCAATCACGCGATCGTTTTTAATCAGTTCCACCATCACCTGCCCTGGCAGCACGCGCTCCGGGCAATAGGCGATATTGATGTCCGCCTGCTCACCCGCCTGCTGCGGGAAGGTCAGGTCCGGACGCATCTCGGCCAGCCAACCGGCCATCAGCTCGGTTGCGCCCACCGGGGAGGTGGATTCGAGGATCACCAGCGCGCCTTTCTTCAGCACCGGCGCAATAGAGCGCGCCGCCGCTTCGACGTAAACCATATCCGGCTCATGGTCGCCCTTAAACGGCGTTGGCACGGCAATCAAATAGGCATCTGCCGCTTCCGGCGTGGTGGTGGCGCGTAAATAACCGGCGGACACCGCCGTTTTCACCACCCTGTCGAGATCGGGCTCAACAATATGAATCTCGCCGCGGTTGATGGTATCAACCGCATGCTGATTAATGTCTACGCCCACCACCTGTTTTTGCCGCGAAGCAAACGCCGCCGCAGTTGGAAGGCCGATATAGCCCAGACCGATCACCGAGAGGGTTGAGAAACTCATAGCGTTACCTGATTATTTTTTAATGCTGACAATATACGTTCGCATGCCCGGCCATCCCCATATGGGTTATGGGCCCGGCTCATCCTTTGATATTCATCTTCGTCACGCAGTAGTCGCGTGACTTCATCCACGATGCGTTGGCTATCGGTGCCCACCAGACGTACCGTCCCGGCATCAATGGCTTCCGGGCGTTCGGTGGTTTCGCGCATCACCAGCACCGGTTTACCCAGCGACGGCGCTTCTTCCTGAATACCGCCAGAGTCGGTCAGGATAAGCCAGGCGTGGTTCATCAGCCAGACGAACGGCAGGTACTCCTGCGGCTCAATCAGCATGACGTTATCGATATGCCCCAGAATACGGTTAACCGGTTCGCTGACGTTCGGATTCAAGTGCACCGGGTAGACAATCTGTACGTCCGGGTTGTTCGCGGCGACTTCCGCCAGCGCATGGCAAATTTGTTCAAAGCCCTGACCAAAGCTCTCCCGACGATGCCCAGTGACCAGGATCATCTTCTTTCCCTGGCTCAGGAAAGGGTAACGTTGGGAGAGATCTGCATTCAGCGCCTTATCGTTCATCACCCGATCGCGTACCCAGAGCAGCGCATCAATCACCGTATTGCCGGTAACAAAAATCCGCTTACCTGACAGATTTTCCCGCAGCAGGTTCTGTCGTGAGTTTTCAGTCGGTGCGAAGTGATACATCGCCAGATGCCCGGTCAGCGTCCGGTTGGCCTCTTCCGGCCACGGTGAATAGAGATCACCTGTACGCAGGCCTGCCTCAACGTGCCCTACGGGGATACGCTGATAGAAGGCCGCCAGGCTCGCGGCTGCAGTAGTGGTCGTATCACCATGCACCAGCACGACGTCAGGTTTAAACGATTCCAGAACGGGCTTTAACCCCTGCAGAATTCGGCAGGTAATTTCCGTTAAACCCTGTCCTGGACTCATGATGTTGAGATCATAATCCGGAACGATGGAGAAGAGGCTTAGCACCTGATCAAGCATTTCCCTATGCTGCGCAGTGACGCAGACCTTAGCCTCAAAATGAGGATCCTTTGCTAGCGCGTGGACCAGAGGCGCCATTTTGATCGCCTCCGGGCGTGTGCCAAATACAGTCAGTACTTTCACATCGATTCTCTTCTATAGATGAAACAGGCCCATCGCCCTTCATCAATTGATGGGTATTTACTGCGTGCGACGACGCGCCAGCGCTACCCCAGCACCAACCAATGCGCCGACAATGCCCCACATGACCATCAGGAATACACGACGTGGGCTAGTGCGTTTTACCGGTTCCTCCGGCGTGCGCAAATACCGATATGTCTGGAAACTTGGCGCCAGCGTCGGGCCTACGTTGAGGGTCGTTAGCATAGCCCTCCCCTGATCGTAATCAAGGTCAAACGTCGGACCTACGGCCTGAAGATTCTCCAGACGCGCCTGCAGCATCGGGCGGCCAAGCAGAGAGAGCTCAGAGTCCGGCAACTCATCGGACGGCACGTCGGTTTCGCTGCGATTAATATTGTGCTGCTGCGCGATTTTCAGCGCGGCTTCAATGCTGTGCAGACGGCGGTTGAAAATCGCCTGCGCGACCTCTTCCTGACGTTTTACCTGCGCCTTCACCTGAATGGTGCGGGCGGCCCAGGCGCCTTTCAGTTCGTCATTCAGGTGCCCCGCAGCCCGCTGGCTGGCGAAAG
This sequence comes from Kluyvera sichuanensis, assembly GCF_040930405.1. Lineage (NCBI taxonomy): Bacteria > Pseudomonadati > Pseudomonadota > Gammaproteobacteria > Enterobacterales > Enterobacteriaceae > Kluyvera > Kluyvera sichuanensis. Next base: position 3,911,943 of record NZ_CP162271.1, on the reverse strand, counting down.
CCACGTACTGACGCAGCAAATTATTCGCGTCCGGTGCCGTTTCCGCCGTCAGCTTCACGCTGTCGCTGACGCTTTTCTGCGCATCGCCAGGGATAAACTGAATGTCGTCAATCAGATCATCGAGCAACGCAGCATCCGCGCGCGAGTTACCCACCATCCGCTGCTTGTAGTAATCCGTCTGCAGCCAGAAATCACGACGGGTATCCCAGGAAGCCAACTGCATAACGAACTCTTTATAGACTTCATCCATCACCGAAGGCGGCGTGGCGCTAGTCGGGTTGACCTTCACATCCAGATTGCGCAGGAACTGCTGCTGCGAATAGTAGCCACCCAGCATGTTTACGGTCGGCCGATCGGTGATCGCCGTAGCGCTCCACTCCTGCCGGGCAAAAAAGGTATAAATCAGCACCACGGCGGCAAACAGCACCGCAAAGCCAATAATCCAGTGTTTTCCTGACCACAACGCGCGAAACAGGCCGCGAATATCCAGTTCATTCTCAGCACTAGCCAACTGTGCTTCCGGTAATGGTTGTGTCATTACTACCCCAGTTTTACTTGGTTAATTTTGGATTGTTGTCGCTGTTCCGACGCATTCTGCGCTTCATGCGCTTAATAAAGCGCGCCACTTTCCAGGCCCGCTTGATGCAGTAACCGTAGAGGCCAAAGGCCAGCAGGAACAGTATCAGCATGACCCACTCAGGCACCACGCGAGTGTATTCTGCGACAACACCAATGGCTGCCAACAGCGCAGCGGCGAGGGTAATCAACACCAGCGCCTGACGCGAGGTGAAGCCCGCGCGCATAATGAGATGGTGAATATGCTGGCGGTCAGGAGAGAACGGGCTCATCCCTTTGCGTAAACGACGATACATGATGGCAACCATGTCCATCAACGGAATCGCCACAATCCACAGCGCCGTAACCGGACTTATCGGATGGTGCGTTCCCTGAGTGGTTTCCAGCAGGATCCAGATAACGGTAAAACCAATCAGCGTACTGCCGGCGTCGCCCATAAAGACTTTGTAACGGCGGCCCAGCACGCCCAGGTTCAGCATGATATAAGGCAGGATGGCGGCAATCATCGCGAAGCACCACATGGCGAGGCTCGTCTGGCCGTCAAACCACAGGATCAGGCCAATGGCGGCAAAGCTGACGCTCGACAGACCGCCAAGCAGACCGTCAATACCATCAACCATATTGAAGGCGTTAATCATCGCCCACACTGCAAAGAGAGTCAGGAAGAAACCAAACGGCCCCAACACCAGCTCCCATGAGCCAAAAATATAGCCCAGGCTTTGCAGATATAAATGGCCTGCGGTCATCATGACGATGCCTATTGCTGCCTGAACGGTGGCACGAATTTTGACGCTGATGTCGTAACGGTCATCCAAAGCCCCCACTAGCACCAGAACACCGGCACAAGCAAGGTACAGGGAAGCGTGTGGGATATAGTAATTGGCAATCGCGAAGGTGAGGCAGATCCCGGCATAGACAGAGATGCCGCCAACAAGCGGAATAAGCCCCTGGTGACGTTTACGAAAGTTTGGTTTATCCACCAAACCGACCCATTTTGCCGCTTTGCGGGCAAAAAACAGGAATACGGTGGTGAACAAGAAAATACTGATCAGGTCAGTACCGACGGTCAGTAAACTCACAATTTATACTCGCTGCGAATATTAATAGCGAAAGTATACCCACGATAGCAACGCATCAGAAGAGGAAGCCTGATGAATATTGGGGAAACTTGCCTGATTTATAACCGATTTTGCAAACTAACTATCATTGTAGCCACAAACTCCAAGTATCCATGAAAAAAATGCGATTCCCCATTGGCTAAACTCCTAAAAACAAAAACGCCACACGATTGTGTGGCGTTTGTCAGCAAAAACCTTATTTTACGAGCGTTTCATCATATCGAAGAAATCGTCGTTGGTTTTGGTCATGGCCAGTTTATTGATGAGGAACTCCATCGCGTCGATTTCACCCATTGGATGGATGATTTTGCGCAGGATCCACATTTTCTGCAGCTCTTCAGGCGTGGTGAGCAGCTCTTCTTTACGGGTACCGGAACGGTTGTAGTCGATAGCCGGGAAGACGCGTTTTTCAGCAATCTTACGAGAGAGGTGCAGTTCCATGTTGCCGGTACCTTTAAACTCTTCATAGATAACTTCATCCATTTTAGAGCCGGTATCGATAAGCGCGGTCGCGATGATAGTCAGGCTACCCCCCTCTTCCACGTTACGCGCAGCACCGAAGAAACGCTTCGGACGGTGCAGGGCGTTGGCATCCACACCACCGGTCAGGACTTTACCAGACGCAGGAACCACGGTGTTGTACGCACGTGCCAGACGAGTGATGGAGTCGAGCAGGATGATAACGTCTTTCTTATGTTCAACCAGACGTTTCGCTTTCTCGATAACCATTTCCGCAACCTGAACGTGGCGAGATGCTGGTTCGTCAAAGGTAGAAGCAACCACTTCACCTTTCACCAGACGCTGCATCTCGGTCACTTCTTCCGGACGTTCGTCGATCAGCAGAACCATCAGTACGCAGTCTGGGTGGTTGTAGGCGATGCTCTGCGCGATGTTCTGCAGCAGCATGGTTTTACCGGCTTTCGGCGGTGCCACAATCAGACCACGCTGGCCGCGACCGATTGGCGATGCCAGATCCAGGACACGAGCGGTTAAGTCTTCGGTAGAACCGTTACCACGTTCCATACGCAGACGAGAGTTTGCGTGCAGCGGGGTTAAGTTCTCGAACAGGATCTTGTTGCGCGAGTTTTCCGGCTTATCGTAGTTAACCTCGTTAACTTTCAACAGCGCAAAGTAACGCTCACCCTCTTTTGGAGGACGAATCTTACCTGAAATGGTGTCACCAGTGCGGAGGTTGAAACGACGGATTTGGCTAGGGGAAACGTAGATATCATCAGGGCCGGCGAGGTAGGAGCTGTCTGCGGAACGGAGGAAACCAAATCCATCCTGCAGTATCTCCAGCACACCGTCGCCAAAGATATCCTCGCCACTCTTCGCGTGCTGCTTCAGGATGGCGAAAATGATGTCCTGCTTGCGCATACGTGCCTGGTTTTCCAGACCCATATTTTCGCCGAGAGTGATCAGCTCAGAAACCGGCGTGTTCTTTAATTCGGTAAGATTCATAATGGTGTGGGTTCTTAAACTCGGGGTAAATCTCGAACTTAATTTGTGAATGGTATGGCAGGGTCATCCGTGCCTGTTTACGGCCATCAACTCATGTCTGTTCGCTGCCTGGTCACAGGAGAGTACGCGGAACTGAAACGACAAGACGGAAAAGAGTGACAAGCCTGGAATTTTTTAACCTCTGACGCTGTTAACGACAACGGGAGGTTTGGGTCAAACAGATTCAAACAAGGTATGTTTAAAACGAAGTCAAAGTTAACTTAGCACGACTGATGGCAAGCGTCCAGAGTTCCGCTCAAATTAAGAACACAGGAACCCTGAACGCCTACGTTGAATCTCTTACGCCAGGTTAGCGTCGAGGAACTCTTTCAGCTGGCCTTTAGACAGTGCGCCAACTTTAGTCGCCGCAACTTCGCCGTTTTTGAACAGCAGCAGCGTAGGGATACCGCGGATACCATACTTCGGTGCAGTACCTGGGTTCTGATCGATGTTCAGTTTAGCCACGGTCAGTTTGCCCTGATACTCCTCGGCGATTTCATCCAGAATCGGGGCGATCATTTTGCACGGACCGCACCACTCTGCCCAGAAATCGACGAGTGTCAGCCCGTCAGCTTTGAGTACGTCCGTGTCAAAACTGTCGTCAGTCAGGTGAATAATTTTATCGCTCATATTTAACTCCACAGGAATAAGCCTGGTGTGTTGGTGTAGCATTAACCAACGAGGTGTTGATGTTGACTTCGCCAACAAAGGTTGACGTTATTTCACCGGATACGCTTTCTTAATGCAATAGTAAGCTGATATTCTACCACACTATGAGCAAAACACATTTAACAGAACAGAAGTTTTCCGACTTCGCCCTGCACCCTAAAGTGGTTGAAGCCCTTGAAACTAAAGGGTTTTATAATTGCACGCCCATTCAGGCGCTGGCTTTGCCGCTGACGCTTGCTGGACGCGATGTGGCTGGACAGGCGCAAACCGGTACCGGGAAAACGATGGCGTTCCTGACGTCGACGTTTCATTATCTTCTTTCTCACCCGGCAGTTGCTGACCGCCAGGTGAACCAACCGCGCGCCTTAATTATGGCGCCAACCCGTGAGCTGGCAGTACAGATTCACGCTGACGCAGAGCCGCTGGCTCAGGCGACCGGCCTGAAACTGGGCCTGGCCTACGGCGGTGACGGCTATGATAAACAGCTGAAAGTGCTGGAAAGCGGCGTCGATATTCTGATCGGCACCACCGGCCGTCTCATTGACTATGCAAAACAGAACCATATCAACCTGGGCGCGATCCAGGTCGTGGTGCTGGACGAAGCCGATCGTATGTACGATCTGGGCTTTATTAAAGATATCCGTTGGCTGTTCCGCCGCATGCCTGCGGCCAACCAGCGTCTGAACATGCTGTTCTCCGCGACGCTGTCTTACCGCGTACGCGAACTGGCGTTCGAGCAAATGAACAACGCCGAATACGTGGAAGTCGAGCCAGAGCAGAAAACGGGCCACCGTATTAAAGAAGAGCTGTTCTACCCTTCCAATGAAGAAAAGATGCGTTTACTGCAAACGCTGCTGGAAGAAGAGTGGCCAGACCGCGCGATTATCTTCGCCAACACCAAGCACCGCTGTGAAGACATTTGGGGCCACCTGGCTGCCGATGGTCATCGCGTCGGCCTGCTGACCGGTGACGTGGCCCAGAAAAAACGTCTGCGTATTCTGGAAGATTTCACCCGTGGTGATATCGATATCCTGGTCGCGACCGACGTTGCGGCACGCGGCCTGCATATTCCTGCCGTTACGCACGTCTTTAACTATGACCTGCCGGACGACTGTGAAGACTACGTACACCGTATCGGTCGTACCGGTCGTGCAGGCGCAAGCGGTCACTCAATCAGCCTCGCCTGTGAAGAGTATGCGCTCAACCTGCCGGCCATTGAGACCTACACCGGTCACTCTATCCCGGTGAGCAAGTACAACCCGGATGCACTCTTAACCGAGTTGCCGAAGCCGCTGCGTCTGACGCGCGTTCGCCAGGGTAACGGTCCGCGTCGTTCGGGCGCTCCGCGTAATCGTCGTCGTTCAGGTTAACTAAGTTATGCTCACTACCACCTCGCTCTATGCAGCTATCGATCTCGGTTCCAATAGTTTTCATATGCTGATAGTTCGCGAGGTGGCGGGCAGCATCCAGACGCTGACGCGCATTAAGCGCAAAGTACGTCTGGCCGCCGGGCTTAACCGCGACAACACCCTCTCGACGGAAGCGATGGAACGAGGCTGGCAATGCCTGCGTCTGTTTGCTGAACGTCTTCAGGATATTCCCCCAACGCAAATTCGTATCGTGGCTACTGCGACACTGCGTCTTGCCGTTAACGCCGACGTCTTTATCGCCAAAGCCCAGGAAATCCTCGGCTGCCCGGTGCAGGTTATCCGCGGCGAAGAAGAAGCGCGCCTGATTTATCAGGGCGTGGCGCACACCACCGGCGGCGACGATCGTCGTTTAGTGGTCGATATCGGTGGGGCCAGTACCGAACTGGTTACCGGCACCGGTGCGCAAACGACCTCGCTGTTTAGCCTCTCAATGGGCTGCGTCACCTGGCTTGAACGTTACTTTACCGACCGCAATCTGGCGCAAGAACATTTCGACGAAGCGGAACGTGCCGCCCGTGAAGTGCTTAAGCCGGTTGCCGATGAACTGCGTCAGCATGGCTGGAAAGTCTGTGTCGGCGCGTCCGGTACGGTACAGGCGCTGCAGGAAATCATGATGGCGCAGGGGATGGATGAACGCATCACCCTCGCCAAGCTTCAGCAGCTTAAACAGCGCGCCATTCAGTGTGGCCGCCTGGAAGAGTTGGAAATTGAAGGGCTGACGCTGGAGCGCGCGCTGGTCTTCCCAAGCGGGCTCGCCATTCTGATCGCCATTTTCACCGAGCTGAATATTCAGTGCATGACCCTGGCCGGCGGCGCGCTGCGCGAAGGGCTGGTCTACGGCATGCTGCATCTGGCGGTCGATGAAGATATTCGCAGCCGCACGCTACGTAATATCCAGCGCCGCTTTATGGTCGATATCGAGCAGGCAAATCGCGTATCCCAACTGGCGGCGAATTTTGTCGAACAGGTGAAAGATAGCTGGGATCTGGAGCCGCTAAGCAGCGAACTGCTGCTAAGCGCCTGCGCACTGCATGAAATTGGCCTTAGCGTCGATTTTAAACAGGCTCCGCAGCACGCGGCCTATCTGGTCCGCAATCTTGACCTGCCGGGCTTCACTCCTGCACAGAAAAAGCTGCTCGCTACCCTGCTGCTGAATCAGACCAACACCGTGAATCTGCCCACGCTCCACCAGCAGAACGCCGTACCGCCGCGCGTGGCGGAGCATCTCTGTCGCCTGCTGCGTCTGGCGATTCTGTTTGCCAGCCGTCGCCGCGATGATCTTCTGCCAACCATTACGCTGACAGCCGATGGGGAAAATCTGACTCTCACGCTGCCGGAGAGCTGGCTGGAACAGCATCCGCTAGGGCGTGAGATGATTGATCAAGAGTGCCAATGGCAAAGCTATATCCACTGGCCGCTGCAGGTTGCCAGCAGCACCACGCAATAAGCCAACCACGAGGGGCAGACGATGCGCGATGAACTGGATATCAAGTCACTGCGTTTTTTCTCTGCCCTCTACCGCTTAGGCAACGTTTCCCCTGCCGCCGATTCACTTAACATCAGCCAGCCCACCGGCAGCATTCTGCTCAAACGGCTACGCGACCACTTTGATGACCCGCTGTTTATTCGCGTAGGCCAGCGTATGGAGCCCACGCCGCGCGCGGACTTTATCGCCCAGACGGTCTTCAGCATCCTTGACCTTGCCGATAATGCGCTGATGAAAACGCCGGATTTCTCACCGCAAACCAGCACGCGAAACTTTACCCTCAGCATGACCGACATCAGCCAGATGACCCTGCTGCCGCATCTGCAAACCCTGCTCCGCGAGCACGGTGCGGAGGGCATTACCTTCTCAGTGCTGAATATTGATGAGAGCACGCCGGGGGATCTCGAATCCGGAAAGTGTGATTTAGCGATTGGCTATCTGCGCCACTTACCCGACAGCATCTATCAGCAGCGTCTGTTTAATCAGTCCTACGTCTGCCTGTGCGCCGCCAGCCATCCCCGAATCCGCGAGGACTTTACGCTGGCCGACTGGCAGCAGGAACGGCACCTGGCCATTCGCATCGACGGCACCGGGCACGGCGATATCGATAACCTGCTTGAAGAAATTGAGCAGTCGCGCCGCGTGGCGCTTACGCTGCCCAGCTTCTTAGGCGCGGGCGAACTGGTGGCGGCTAGCGATCTTATCGCCGTGGTGCCGGAACAACCTGCGCGGCATCTGGTGAAACACTATCCGTGCCGCATCTGGCCGCTGCCGTTCTCCCTGCCCGGCATCGCCATCAGGCAACTCTGGCACCAGCGCCACCACCGCGACCCGGGCCACGTCTGGCTGCGCGGGCTGATTGCCACCATCGCCGAGCAGCATCTCGCCTGACGCCCTATTCGATTTCGTAATAACCTCTATTGCGTTTCACGCATTGCCGCCACGGCGTGCAAAAACCTATTCTGCGGGCAGACAAACGTTAGCCCTCTAGCCGAATAAGGAATGCATCATGCGTGGAAAAATCGCCCTCGAAGAACATGTCTCTACCCCGGAAAATAACCGCCTTTGGGATGCCACCGGCGAAGCGGCGCGTAACGGCAGCGAATACATGAAAGACGTTGAACGCCGCTTAATGGATCGCGGCATCCACCTTGATGAGATGGCGCAGCGCAATATCGACCATGTGATTTTGTCCCTCACCTCCCCGGGCGCGCAGTCGATTCTGGATAAAGCCAGCGCCGTGGCCTTTGCTCGCAACACTAACGACTATCTCGTTGAGCACTGCGTGAAGCCGCATCCGGATAAGTTCAGCGCTTTCGCTACCCTGGCGCTGCAAAACCCAGAGGCCGCCGCCGATGAACTGGAGCGCGCCGTGAAAACGCTGGGCATGAAAGGCACGCTGATTAACGGCTATACCAACGTCAAGGACAGCGAGCACGGGCTGTATCTGGATGATGAGTCCATGCTGGTGTTCTGGGATAAAGTGAGTGCCTTAAACGTGCCGGTATACCTGCATCCGCGCGAACCACTAGAAGGCCCGGCCCGCGGCATTTATACCGGCTATGAAAGCCTGATCGGCTCCGCCTGGGGCTTTGCGCAGGAGACCGCCGTCCACGCCATCCGCCTGATGATGAGTGGCCTGTTTGACCGTTACCCAAATCTGAACATTGTGCTGGGACACCTGGGTGAAGGGCTGGTACACATGCTGCCGCGTACCCAGCATCGCCTGTACCGCCAGCGTTTTGGTGTCGGTTTAGGCAAGGCGGAGAAACCGCTGATGCATTATCTGCAGAATAACTTCATCGTGACCACCAGCGGGCACTTTAATACCTATTCGCTGCAAAATGCGCTGGAGATTATGGGGGAAGACCGGGTGATGTTTTCCGTCGACTACCCGTATGAAGATATTCATCAGGCCTGCGACTGGTTCGATCCGCTGGAGATGGATGCGGAGCTGAAAAATAAGATTGCCTGGGGTAACGCCAGCCGGGTGTTTGATATCAAGTAACGTGGGATTGCCGGATGGCGGCTTCGCCTTATCCGGCTTACGACCACCTGTAGCCCGGCCGAGGCAACGCCGACGCCGGGGAGGCTCTGTGCACATTCCCGGCGTCGCTTTGCTCGGCCGGGCTACGGGTTAGCTTTTTTTTGCCTTCGCCAGCATTTCACGAATGTTGGCGACGTTTGCCTGCCCCTTGTGCATCCGTTCTTCAGGTGTAATCACCTTCCGCTCCTGCTCCCACACCACATCGTCCTGCGGCAGCTCCAACAGGAAACGGCTCGGTTCCGGGCGCACCAGTTCACCGTACTGGCGGCGCTCTTTGCAGAGGGTGAAAATCAGCTCTTTCTGCGCGCGGGTGATCCCCACGTAGGCCAGGCGGCGCTCTTCATCGACGTTGTCCTCGTCGATGCTGCTCTGGTGCGGCAGCAGCCCCTCCTCCATCCCCACGAGGAAGACGTACGGGAACTCCAGCCCTTTCGAGGCGTGCAGCGTCATAAGCTGAACCTGATCCAGCTCTTCTTCACTTTCGCCGCGTTCCATCATATCGCGCAGGGTGAAGCGAGTGACCACCTGAGTCAGGGTCATCGGCTCTTCCAGCTCGCTGCCTTCCAGCATCTCCGTCATCCAGCTAAACAGCGTGTTGACGTTTTTCATGCGCATTTCGGCGGCTTTCGGGCTCGGCGAGGTTTCAAACAGCCAGGACTCGTAGTCGATACCATGAATCAGATCGCGTACGGCGGCAATTGGCTCACGCTCCGCCAGGCGCTGGATTTCGCCCAGCCACTGGGTAAAACGGGTGAGAGATTCATAGCCGCGCCCGGTTAACGTCTGACTCAGCCCTATATCGAAGCTGGCGGTGAACAGACTTTTGTTGCGGGTCATCGCCCACTCACCGAGCTTTTGCAGCGTCGCCGAACCAATCTCACGCTTCGGCGTGTTGACGATGCGCAGGAACGCGCTGTCGTCGTCCGGGTTGCTCAGCACGCGCAGATAGGCCAGCAGGTCTTTAATCTCCGGGCGGGAGAAGAACGAGGTGCCGCCGGAAATTTTGTACGGGATGCGGTTCTGCATCAGGAATTTTTCAAACACCCGCGACTGGTGGTTGCCGCGATAGAGAATGGCGTAATCCTTGTACTGCGTCTTGTTGACGAAGTGATGGGCGATAAGCTCGCCGGTGACGCGCTCTGCCTCGTGTTCTTCGTGGTTGGCGCTCAGCACTTTCAGTTCCGGGCCATAGCCCAGCTCGGAGAACAGGCGCTTTTCAAACACGTGCGGGTTATTGGCGATGAGGATGTTCGCAGCCTTCAGAATACGCCCGGAAGAACGGTAGTTCTGCTCCAGCTTAATGACCTGCAGCGCGGGGAAGTCTTTGCTCAGCAGCACCAGGTTCTGCGGACGCGCGCCGCGCCAGGAGTAAATCGACTGGTCATCGTCGCCGACCACAGTAAACCGCGCGCGCTGCCCTACCAGCAGCTTCACCAGCTCATACTGGCTGGTGTTGGTGTCCTGATATTCATCCACCAGCAGGTAGCGAATCTTGTTCTGCCAGCGCTCACGCACCTCTTCATTACGCTGCAACAGCAGCGTTGGCAGCAGAATCAGGTCATCGAAGTCCAGCACGTTGCAGGCCTTCATATGGGCGTCGTACAGGCTGTAGCAGTGGGCGAAGATGCGATCGCGCTCGCCCTTCGCGCTGGCCGCCGCCTGCGGTGGGGTCATCAGATCGTTTTTCCAGTTGGAGATCGTCGAGATCAGCTGCTGGAATACCACTTTATCGTCTTCGATCAACCCTTCGGTCAGATCTTTAAGCAGCGCGGTTTGATCGGTATCGTCAAACAGCGAGAAGTTCGACTTCATGCCAAGCGCCGCGTATTCGCGCTTGATGATATCCAGCCCCAGGGTGTGGAAGGTAGAGATCATCAACCCGCGCGCCTCTTTACGCCCCAGCGTCTGCGCCACGCGCTCTTTCATCTCGCGCGCGGCCTTGTTGGTAAAGGTGACGGCAGCGATATGACGAGCCTGATAGCCGCAAACGCGGATCAGGTGCGCAATTTTATTGGTGATCACGCGGGTTTTGCCGGAGCCAGCACCCGCCAGCACCAGGCAAGGGCCAGTGACAAATTCGACGGCTTGTTGTTGTCCGGGGTTTAAACGCATAGGGGCATTGCTCAATCTGTAAACACGGGGGTGTGGATTGTAGCAGAAAGTCAGGCTGAGATTTACCCGCCGAATGGTAAAGTGTTGGGCAGCAACCCAACGATAAGAGTGACCTTATGGCAAAGAGCGCGGCAGCCCTGCATATCCTGGTAAAAGAAGAAAAACTGGCGCTGGAGATCCTCAGCAAACTGGAGCGAGGAATCAGCTTCGATCATCTGGCAAAACGCTATTCCCGCTGCCCTTCAGGGCGCAACGGCGGCGATTTGGGGGAGTTTAAGCAGGGTGCGATGGTGGGGCCGTTCGACGCCGCCGTTTTTAGCTGCCCGCTGCTCAAACCTTTCGGGCCGGTCAAAACCAAATTTGGCTATCACATCATCAAGGTGCTGTATCGGCGATAAGCCATGCTAAAATCGCCAGCCTTACAGACTCGCTTATAGAAAGGCACGATCATGGCAAAAACAGCAGCAGCAGTGCATATCCTGGTGAAAGAAGAGAAACTGGCACTGGATCTTCTGGAACAGATTAAAAACGGCGCCGACTTCGGCAAGCTGGCGAAGAAGCACTCCATCTGCCCATCGGGCAAACGCGGCGGTGATTTAGGTGAATTCCGCCAGGGCCAGATGGTTCCGGCGTTCGATAAAGTCGTCTTCTCCTGCCCGGTGCTGGAGCCAACCGGCCCGCTGCACACCCAGTTCGGTTACCACATCATTAAGGTGCTGTACCGGAAATAAACAGCAACGCCTTCTCATGGAGAAGGCGTTTAGTGTTTGCACCCTCTCCCCGTGGGAGAGGGCCGGGGTGAGGGCACCAGCGTGCTCGGTAATTAGCCAGCGACGCCGGGTTTTTTATTTCTGCGATTGCAGCGTCTGCTGGGCGTTATGCTTCATCACATGGGTGCTAATCGCCGCCTGGAACACCTTAAACATCAGGCCGTTAATCAGCGTGGTAATGGTAATGACGATAAACGCCGTCATCACCCAATCAATCAGCGCAAAGCCGCTGTTTAACAGCGCCGGGCGATAGACCGCCATCCCGCCAAATACCACCCAGTGGCTTAAGCAGTAGAAGCAGTGGAACAAGTGGCCCATCAGCGCATTCTTTTTCGCCGTCCATTCGCGAAACGCGGCAAACAACTCCGTCTGCGTCACCGTCATCGAAATACTGCTCGCCGCCATCGCAATCATCAGGCAGGTGGTTAAGGTTTCAGTCATGGTTGTGGCCTTTGTCGTTGAAGTAGCTGATAAATTCGCGGCCGATATCCTGCAACGTCAGGCGTTTAAAGCGATCGAGGATCAGCGTCTGCGCATCGGCGAGCGTCTCTGACATCACCCGGTTTACTCCCTGCTCCACCAGGCACTGCGGGTTTTCACTGCGGTTGCCTAACGCAAACAGCGCCGGCTCGCCAAGCGCCATGTAGATATCGTAAAGCGTGATATCGCCGACCGGCCGACACAGCCGCCAGCCGCCGTGGTGCCCCTTAGTGGCACAGACAATGTTGTTTTCCCTGAGCCCGGCAAGCAGCTTGCGGATGAATGCCGGATTACCGTCGATAAAGGCGGCCATCTGTTCGGACGTCAGAGGTTTATCCATCTGCTCCAGATGAAGCAGGATGTGCAGCGTGGCTGAGAATGAGTTGTTTGTTTTCATGTAACTTACGATATTACATAAGATAGGTATGAGCAATCCCAGAAGCGATAATCTGTATAAATAAAAGCTATCAGACTGATAAATAGATGAATTTATATGATAAGAGAGTGGATCCAACGATCCCGTCAAACGCGGATAAAAAAACGGCCCGGTAGCGAGGCGCTGACCGGGCCGGATGATAACGAGGTTTTATTAGCCTGCTACTGCGATACGCTTCATATCGGTCATGTAGCCGCGCAGTTTCTTACCAACCTGCTCGATAGCGTGACCGCGAACCGCTTCGTTCACGTCGCGCAGCTGAGCGTTGTCTACCGCGCCTTCAGCAATCGCTTTGCCCAGGTCGCCGGTCTGCAGGGTGGTCATGAACTCTTTCAGCAGCGGTACGCAAGCGTAAGAGAACAGGTAGTTACCGTATTCTGCGGTGTCGGAGATAACCACGTTCATTTCGTACAGACGCTTACGAGCGATGGTGTTCGCGATCAGCGGCAGCTCGTGCAGTGATTCGTAGTAAGCGGACTCTTCGATGATGCCGGAATCCACCATGGTTTCGAACGCCAGCTCAACGCCCGCTTTCACCATCGCAATCATCAGAACGCCTTTATCGAAGTACTCCTGCTCGCCGATTTTGCCTTCAAACTGCGGTGCGGTTTCGAACGCGGTTTTACCGGTCTCTTCACGCCAGGTCAGCAGTTTCTTATCGTCGTTAGCCCAGTCAGCCATCATGCCGGAGGAGAATTCGCCGGAGATGATGTCGTCCATGTGTTTCTGGAACAGCGGCGCCATGATCTCTTTCAGCTGTTCTGACAGCGCATAAGCGCGCAGTTTCGCTGGGTTAGACAGACGGTCCATCATCAGGGTGATGCCGCCCTGCTTCAGCGCTTCGGTGATGGTTTCCCAGCCGAACTGAATCAGTTTTTCGGCGTAAGCCGCGTCGGTGCCTTCAGCCACCAGCTTGTCGAAGCACAGCAGAGAACCGGCCTGCAGCATACCGCACAGGATAGTCTGCTCGCCCATCAGGTCAGATTTCACTTCTGCTACGAAGGAAGATTCCAGTACGCCCGCACGGTGACCGCCGGTCGCCGCTGCCCAGGCTTTAGCGATGGCCATGCCTTCGCCTTTCGGATCGTTTTCTGGGTGAACCGCAATCAGCGTTGGAACACCGAAACCACGTTTGTACTCTTCACGTACTTCGGTACCCGGGCACTTCGGTGCCACCATCACAACGGTGATGTCTTTACGGATCTGCTCGCCCACTTCGACGATGTTGAAGCCGTGGGAGTAACCCAGCGCCGCGCCGTCTTTCATCAGCGGCTGTACGGAACGCACAACGTCGGAGTGCTGTTTGTCTGGCGTCAGGTTAACCACCAGGTCAGCCTGCGGGATCAGCTCTTCGTAGGTACCGACTTTAAAGCCGTTTTCAGTCGCTTTACGCCAGGAAGCACGCTTCTCAGCAATCGCTTCTTTACGCAGAGCGTAGGAGATATCCAGACCGGAGTCACGCATGTTCAGGCCCTGGTTCAGACCCTGAGCGCCACAGCCGACGATGACCACTTTTTTACCCTGAAGGTAGCTTGCGCCGTCGGCGAATTCTTCGCGGCCCATGAAGCGACATTTGCCCAGCTGAGCCAGCTGCTGACGCAGATTCAGTGTATTAAAGTAGTTAGCCATGATGGTGTACTCCGTGATGTTGTGTGTCGTTACTCTATGGATTTCGAGTTGCAGGAAGGCGGCAAGTCAGCGATTCCCCAGGAGCTTACTCAAGTAAGTGACTGGGGTGAGCTGACGCAGCCAACGCGCCTGCAACTTGAAAGACGACGAGTATATTGTTCGGTTCGCGTTTCAGCGAGAATGAACCCACATTACAACAGGAAATTTATTGCGGAAATTGATATATTCACAACGTTACATTGCAATTTATGCAACGTCGAAAACCGGAGACTCGTCTGTGGATTTACGCGATCTGAAAACCTTCCTGCATCTGGCGGAAAGCCGCCATTTTGGCCGCAGCGCGCGGGCGATGCACGTCAGCCCGTCCACACTTTCCCGGCAGATTCAGCGCCTCGAAGAGGACCTCGGCCAGCCGCTGTTTGTTCGCGATAACCGTACGGTGACGCTGACTGAAGCGGGCGAGGAGCTGCGCGTCTTTGCCCAGCAGACGTTGCTGCAGTATCAACAGCTGCGCCATACCCTTGACCAGCAGGGGCCATCGTTATCCGGCGAGCTGCATATCTTCTGCTCGGTCACCGCCGCTTATAGCCACCTGCCACCGATTCTTGACCGCTTCCGCGCCGAACATCCCTCGGTTGAAATCAAGCTCACTACCGGTGATGCCGCCGATGCGATGGAGAAAGTCGCCACCAATGAGGCCGATCTGGCCATCGCCGGTAAGCCTGAAACGCTGCCCGGCGCCGTCGCCTTCTCAATGCTGGAGAATCTGGCGGTGGTGCTGATTGCCCCGGCACTACCCTGCCCGGTGCGCAATCAGGTTTCCGTCGATGAGCCTGACTGGTCAACGGTGCCATTTATCATGGCCGACCAGGGGCCCGTGCGCCGCCGTATCGAGCTGTGGTTCCGCCGCCATAAAATCAGTAACCCATCGATTTACGCGACCGTCGGCGGACATGAAGCGATGGTGTCCATGGTTGCGCTGGGCTGCGGCGTGGCGCTGATTCCCGAAATCGTGCTGGAAAACAGCCCGGAACCGGTGCGCAATCGCGTGATGATTTTAGAGCGCAGCGATGAGAAGACCCCGTTCGAGCTAGGCGTCTGCGTGCAGAAAAAGCGGCTGCATGAACCGTTGGTGGATGCCTTCTGGAAGATTGTGCTGGAACGCAAAATCGCCGAATAGCGTTGATATTTTCAGCCCCCAGTCATGCTCCAGGTTCGGGAGATTAATTGGTATCAAAGGTGCCAGGTGTAAACGGGCGCCGCAGGTAAAATCGTCACTAAAGAAACAGGACCTTACGAGAGGGAGTGGCGATGCAAAAACCCAAAAAGATCTTCAACAACACCGATAATATTCGTAGCGAAATCATGGAAGGGCTGGTGTACACCGGGCGCGGTAAGATCCACGCCCTGCCGGAGTATTGCGCGGTTTATCGCACGATGGCGCAAAACAACCAGACCGTTATCGTCAGCGGTGGCGGCAGCGGCCATGAGCCGACGTTTGCCGGGTTCGTCGGCGAAGGCGGCATCGATGCCTGCGCACTGGGCGAAGTCTTCACCTCCCCCTCTCCCGACCAAATCATTGAAGCCAGCCGGGCCGTTCATCAGGGCAACGGCGTGCTGTTCCTCTACGGCAACTATTCCGGCGACGGCATGAACTTTGATATCGCGGCTGAAATCCTTGCGGAAGAAGGGATTGAGTGCCGCACCGTGCGTGCCACGGATGATATTGCCTCGGCGCCGCCGGAAAGAATGTCCGACCGCCGTGGCGTGGGCGGGCTGGCGTTTTTGTACAAGCTGACCGGTGCCGCAGCCCAGTTTGAGCACTACGCCCTGCCGGAACTGGAAGCGCTGGCGAACAAAGCCAACCATAACACCCGCACCATTGGCGTCGCACTCAGCGGTTGCGCGCTGCCACAGGCCGATGCCTTCAACTTCACCCTGGCCGATAACGAAATCGAGTTGGGCATTGGCATCCACGGCGAACCGGGACTGTGCCGTATTCCGATGCCGCAGAGCGATGAGTTGGTTGAGATGATGATTGAGCGCCTGTGCAACGACCTGCCTTTCGCGAAGGGCGACAGCGTGTGCGTGAGCGTCAACAACCTCGGTGCGCTGAGCAATACCGAGCTGATGGTGGTCACCCGCAAAGTCGGCATGGCGCTGACGGCCCGCGGCATCAAAACCTACGACGTGCAGGTTGGCCATTTCTGTACCTCGCTGGAGATGTCCGGTTTTTCCCTGAGTATGCTGCGGCTGGACGACGAGATGCAGCGCCTGTACGACCACCCAATCCGCACCCTCGGCTGGAGAAACTAAGATGAACACCACACAATTTATCGCCTGCCTGCGGTACGTCTCTGAGGGGATGATCGCCAGTGAACCACGGCTGACCGCACTCGATCAGGTGATTGGCGATGGCGACCACGGTATCGGCATTAAACGCGGCTTTACCGCACTCAACGCGCTGCTCAGCGCACCCGAATTTACCGCCACGGATATTGGCGATGCCCTGTTACAAAGCGGTACCCGCCTGATGACCAGCATGGGCGGCGCCTCCGGGGCTATTTTCGGTACCCTTTTCCGCGCCGGGGGTAAAGGTCTGGCAGGCCGTATTGAGCTGGATGCCGCCACCCTCGCCGAGTGGTTGGCGATCGGTATGCGGGCCATCCACCAGCGCGGCGGCGCCGAGCCGGGGGATAAAACGATGGTCGATGCGCTGGCCGCCGCCGCCGAATGCGCCAAAGCGGACATCACGCTAACGCTGCCGGCAGCACTGGCCCACTGCGCGCAGGCGGCAATGGCAGGCGCTGAGGGCACCAGTGCAATGGTGGCGCGCTTCGGGCGCGCGAAAAATCTGGGTGAGCGGGCCATTGGCCACTGCGACCCTGGCGCGGTATCGATGGCGCTGATCCTGCAGTTTATGGCGGAATTTGCTCATCAGAACTAACCTGCAATAGCGCTCAACCGCCACAGGGGCCATGTTTATGCATGGCCCTTTTCTATCCTGCGGTCCGGCATCTGACGGCTAAAATCAGTGGTAGATTCAGTATTGGCGCTCCTTTTCTGTATAATGTTGCGATCCATTGTAGTGGGGGGCTTGTTAACCATGTCGTTAAGCAAGCCAGAACAGACGGTGTCATTGCGCACTTGACAGCGAAAATACAAACTTAATTAGCCATCATTATGATAATCAAACCAAAAATTCGTGGATTCATCTGTACAACGACCCATCCGACTGGCTGTAAAGTCAATGTGGAAAAACAGATCGAGTACGTTAAGCAAAACGGGAAAATCGAGAACGGCCCTTCCCGCGTGCTGGTGATCGGTGCTTCCACCGGTTACGGCCTTGCATCCAGAATTTCCGCCGCCTTTGGCAGCGGTGCCGCCACTATCGGCGTATTTTTCGAAAAACCAGGCACGGAGTCCAAACCAGGTTCCGCGGGCTGGTATAACTCTGCCGCCTTCGACGAAGCAGCAAAGCGTGAAGGTCTGTATTCCAAAAGCATCAACGGCGACGCGTTCTCTGACGAATGCCGTGATGAAGTGATCAAGCTCATCAAAGAAGACCTGGGTCAGATTGATCTGGTGGTTTACTCACTGGCTTCCCCAGTGCGTAAAATGCCTAAAACCGGTGAAGTTGTTCGTTCTGCGCTGAAGCCAATCGGCGAGGTTTACACCTCTAAAGCGATTGATACCAACAAAGATCAGATCATGACCGCCAGCATTGAGCCGGCAACCGAAGAAGAAGTTCAGAACACCGTTACCGTCATGGGCGGCGAAGACTGGGAACTGTGGATGGGTGCGCTGAGCGAAGCTGGCGTGCTGGCCGAAGGCGTGAAAACCGTGGCCTACTCCTACATCGGTACCGACCTGACCTGGCCAATCTACTGGCACGGCGCGCTGGGCAAAGCGAAAGAAGACCTCGACCGTGCGGCGGGTGAACTGCGTAACCAACTGGCTCCGCTGAACGGTTCTGCCAACGTTGCGGTACTGAAGTCCGTTATCACCCAAGCGTCTTCCGCCATTCCAGTAATGCCACTGTACATCTCCATGGTCTTCAAGCTGATGAAAGCGCAGGGGATTCACGAAGGTTGTATCGAGCAGATCAACCGTCTGATGACCACCAGCCTGTACGGCAACAAAGTGGCGCTTGATGACAACCAGCGTATCCGTATGGACGACTGGGAACTGCGTGAAGACATTCAGCAGGCCTGCCGCGACCTGTGGCCGCTGATCACCACTGAAAACCTGGCGCAAGAAACCGACTATGCAGGCTACAAGCAGGAATTCCTGAACCTGTTCGGTTTTGGCCTCGACGGTGTGGACTACGACGCTGACGTGAACACCGAAGTCGAATTCGACGTGATCACGCTGTAATTTATTAATGTCGTAACAAACGCAACACTTGATAAAGCCCTGGCCAAAAAAGCCGGGGCTTTTAACTAATAAGGGCTGGACTTAATAACAACCGCTCCTGTACGATTCAATCCAATTTCCAATATATAATGTTAATTAAGCATTGAATGTAATTTATAATTACCATCAAGATTAATTATATATCACTGGATAACCTGTAGTTTTCCCAAGTAATTAATAGAATGAATTTAACGGAATACTTCCATTAAATAGTGAGAGTCTATCCTAATAGACACCATTGTTGCAGTCAGTTTGATCCAAGGTGCCTTCCCAGCCATACTGGGCTCGGAAGCCTTATTGGTCCTTAAGTAATCACCGGCAAACTATAGAATGGCCTATTGGGATAGACTCTAAATCCGGCTCATGGATTGGAGCTTAATATTATGTACTCAACGGATCTACATCAACTTAACCATTCAGGTAGTTTATTAGAAACACCGAAATATATTCAAGAACAGCTATTCTCATTCCCGGAAGATATCGCTACAGCAGACAACCGCCCCTTAATTTCAGCAATCATTCCATGTCTGAATGAAGAAATGACGCTTGCCATCTGCATTAATAAAATAATGGCGGCCTTTGACCGCCGGGGGATTCGGGGTGAAGTCATCGTGGGGGATAATGGCTCAACGGACAACTCCGTCGACATTGCCCAATCGCTGGGCGCCCGGGTTATCCACCAGCCCGTCAAAGGCTATGGTGCAGCGATAAGCGCCGCGGCCGGAGCGGCACAGGGTAAGTATCTCATCATGGCTGACGCCGATGACTCCTACGACTGGAGTCAGATTGATATTTTTGTTGATGCGCTGGAAAGCGGCGCAGACTTCGTGATGGGGAATCGATTTGCCGGAGGAATAGAACCAGGGGCTATGCCCCCTCTGCATCGCTATCTCGGCAATCCGCTGCTTTCGGGTATTGCCCGACTGCTTTATCACTCTCCTATTCGTGATTTTCACTGCGGAATGCGGGCCTTTACCCGCGAGGCATTCCAGAAGATATCCGCCCACGCTACCGGTATGGAATTTGCCTCCGAAATGATTATTAACGCGCACCGCGCGGGGCTTACCATCCGTGAAGTACCAATTAAGCTCTATCCAGATAAACGTAACCGCCCGCCTCATTTACGCTCATTTCGTGATGGCTGGCGACACCTACGCCTTCTCATTGCCCACGCTCCGGATAGACTCTATTTGATCCCCGGATTTACGCTGCTTCTGCTCGGAACGATAGGCCTTGCGCTGCTTGCCCCTGGTCCCATCGAAATCTATGGCCACTATTTTGGTATTCATTTCGTCGCCCTCGCGACCATGTCGACGCTCATTGGCCTTATCTCAATTCTGCTAGGTGTGTTAGCTAAGGTCGCTATCGCCATTTATCACCCGGTTGCACAAAGTCGGATGATTCGCTGGCTGAGACGGGCGCATACTCTGGAATGGCTGGTTTTCGGCGGCTCTGCGCTTGCCATAGCAGGTTTTTGCGCCGACCTCCTTCTGGCCTTTCAATGGCTTTTATCTCACGGTTCAATGGAGCAGTCGGTGCATGTTGTTTTTATCATCAGCACGGTTTGTATCGCCGGTGTGCTGATGGTGCTGGCCGGATTCGTACTGCAGTTGCTGCTGGACATCCTGAACCGACATGATTCAGATGCATTAACAAAAGGGCCGGCGATATGGAAGGAGTGAGGGCCGCTATGACGAAAATACGCACCTCTTTTGCCTATCTCTGCGTCTCTGGCGGGTGCTTCTTCGGACATAATGCCATCATGATTGCGGCGGAGCATTTATACGCAGCGCTCTGGCTAGCGATCCTCTTATCTTTCGTTATTACCGTGACTATTGGTTATGTGTTGCACAGCGTATTCACCTTCAAACAGCCGCTCTCGCCGCGCGCCTTTGGGCGCTATACCCTCGGCATGCTGCTGAATATCCCACTGGCTTATGCCACCACCTGGTTCTGGTACCACTGGCTGGGATTTCCAATGCCCGCTGCCGCGCCGCTTGCTTCGTGCTGCACGATCGCGCTGAATTTTTTCCTCAGCCGCTGGGCGATAAGCGCATCAGGCCGTAAGGCGCGTATGCCCTCATCTTCCCCAACCGTCTGGAAATAACGATGCGGCTGGAGAAAGTATCATCTTGAATATCCTGACGATAAGCCATTTCTATGAGGCGCACGGCGGTGGAATTGAACGCGTTGCCGGGCAGTTGTGCCGCCAGTTCGCTCGCCAGGGAGCAACACCGCAATGGGCAGCCAGCGCCAGCGATGCTTTGCCTGCCGGTGATCTCAAAATCATCGCGTTACGCTGCATCGATCCGCTGGAAAAACTGACCGGCCTGCCCATGCCGTTACCTGGCCCAGGGGCTATTTGGGCACTCCAGGACGCGGTACGGCGTAGCGACGCGGTGGTGATCCACGATGCGCTCTATGCCACCTCAATCCTTGGCATGATAATCGCCAAACTCCACGGGAAACCCGTCGTTCTGATTCAACATATTGCCGCGATTCCTTTCCGCTCCCCCGCGCTGCGTCTGCTTATGCGACTGGCTAACCTGGTCGTCACGCGCCCCATGCTATGGGCTGCCGATGTCCGAATCTTTATTAGCGATACGGTTCGTCACGACCTGCTCGGAACGCCTGCACGCTATCCCTATAAGTTGCTGTTTAACGGCGTTGATAGCGCCATTTTTTATCCACCAACGCCCTCAGAAGCCGGACGCAACCTGCCAGCAAACACTCACCTTTCTCCCTGTACCCGGCGGATACTTTTCGTTGGCCGCTATGTTGAAAAGAAAGGATTGGCTGTATTACGCGCCCTGGCTGCGGCCAGGCCGGAGTGTCAGTTCTTGCTGGTCGGAAGCGGCCCTCTTCGGCCCGCAGAATGGGGGTTAGGCAACGTTTACGATCTTGGTGTTCAGCCTCCCGCCGCGCTGGCAGAACTTTATCGCGCCGCAGATTTGCTGCTATTGCCTACCGTCGGTGAAGGCTATCCCCTCGTTATCCAGGAAGCGATGGCCTCCGGGCTACCGGTCGTCTGCGGCACCCCGGCGCATAGAGCGGACCCCGAGGCGGCAAACTGGCTACGTGGCGTGAACATCGACCTTAGCGATCCGCAGGGTTCGGCACAGCGTTGTTCTGCCGCAATAGATAGCGGTGGGCTGACCAACCGCGAACGTGAAGCGATGATTGGTTACGCCAGGGAGCGCTATAGCTGGCAAACCATGGCGCAGGAAATACTCAGGCTGGCGCAAAATGTCGTCAGGGCGAAGGACCAAACCGGAAGAGAATAAAATGGATACATCCAGTCAGCACTTTTTTCGCGATAACCCGCGGAGCGTTACGCTGCTCCTCGGCGCGAGTATTGCCATTAAAGTGGCGCTTATTTTCATTTTTGCCTGGCATATTCGTCTGGTCATGGATGAGTTCGCCCAACTTGGCTACGCCAAATATTTCGCCAATGGGCTATTCGATACCATTCAACCGCCAAAGGCCGTGGGCTTTGCGGTGTTTTATAAACTGGCTCATCTGATCGGCTGGAACGCCGCCTCGATTATTCATATCGGGCGAATGCAGACGGCCCTGCTCGCCTGCGCAACGCTACTCCTGGTTTACGCCTGCGCGCGTGCGCTGGGCGAGCAGCGTTTACGCTCACTGCTGATTGTTCTGGTTTTACTGTGCTTTACTAATTTTATGGAGCGCATCTTCCGTACCCGCTCAGAGCCCCTGGCGCTGTTTTTCGCCCTGGCTGCCATGCTGGTGATATTGCGCGGCCCAACCCTCAACACCAGAAAAATTTTCATCGCCGGGATCTTAAGCGGGCTGGCATTTTTGGTTACCCAAAAATCAGCCTTCTTCAATCTGGCCCTTGGGCTGGGTTTAGTGGTTGACGCTACGCTGCGAAAAGACGTCGTCACGGCTCTCGTTCGCGGTTTTTACTTAACCGTCGGGTGGCTACTTCCCGCAATGGCCTATTGCTTGATATTCGGCGGCAGCGACCCACTGCGTATTGCTGAAGGTTTGATCTTTGGCCCGCTAGAAGTGGCGGTAAGCGGTAGCGAAGCCTATAGCGGCGCGCTTCGCACGTTCGTCTTACAAACTCTGATGGAAAATGCGTGGCTCTATCTGCTCTGTTTTAGCGGCATGGCCATTGCGGTGAAACGTTTTCGCGTCTTGCATGAAAAAAACCGTATCGCTCTGATATTTTCGCTCGTGATTACCACGCTGGTGTTCACGCACAGTCAGCCATGGCCCTATGTCTTTATTATGGCGCTACCGTTTTTATCCCTCTGGTCTCTTGCTCCGCTGGACGTTCTCTTCGCTCATCACCGTAAGCCAAGCCTGAGATTATTTATGCTAGCGGTGGCTATATTCCTTCTGCTTTCAAGCTACCGTACCAATTTCAGCTATCTGAAAATCAGCAATGTGCGGCAGCTTGAGCTGGTTAGCCGGGCAGAAGCACTGCTTAAACCTGATGAAAAATACTTCGATGGTATAGGGATATTGCCCAACAGGCTGGAACCGACAACCCTGTGGCTCGATACCTGGTATGTTTTAAAGACGCTGCGTGAAGGTAAAAGCTCCGAAGCCTGGCAGGTACTTACCCAATCCCCGCCGAAGATTGTTTTATGGTCCTACCGACTGAGTAATATCTATCCTGCCATCGCCGACGCCATCGATAGCAGCTATGTCCAGATTGCGCCGAATATCAGGATGATGGGGCAACGAGTGCACCTCGACCGTCAGGTCGTGTTCAAGGTGCCGCTCGCCGGAAGATATCAGCTGTACAGCGAAACCGGCGCGCCCGTTTCCGCACAAATCAACGTGGACGGGATCGCACTCGTTCCCCCTATAACCCTATCGGCAGGCCGCAAAATCATCACGTTACTCAACGGCCCGGAGAAAGCGCTGCTGTTACCCGAAGGCACCTACACTGGCCTTTTCAAAGAGGGGGAGGATGACCAGGACCTATTTGCTAACGCCTATTATCGGTAAGCGTGATAAACCGCCGCGGTAACGGCGGTTTTTGTTGAGGCTAATCGAAACCAAAGCCTTCTGCGAACAGCACCTTCAGCTTCGCCATCGCCTCCTGCTCGTCGCTGCCGCTGCAGATGATCTCAAGCGATCCTCGGCCTTTGATCCCGGCCCCCAGAATACTCATGATACTTTTTCCCTTGATGGTTTTACCATCGTAGATCATCTCGATCCGCGACTGATACTGCGCGCACGCCTTTGCCAGTACGCCCGCCGGGCGGGCATGAATGCCGTGCAGATTGCTGATTTTCACTACTTCTTTCAACATAATTGCGGTTCCTTACTTACTGTCCGTTAGCCGGGTACATCCCCTGAACGACGTTAAAATAGCCCTGGATCAGAAGCTGGGCGACCATCGCGCCCGGGTCGACAAACGCACGGGATCGCTCGCCGTGGATAGCCGCACGCCCGTGCTTCGCCACCATGGTGGTAGTCTGCTGCACGCCCTGCTGTGCCGCTAACAACGCTTCCCGCGCCACGTTCAGCGGTTCGCCCTGACCACGCAGTGCCACCAGCGCCGGTGCCATCCCATCAAGAAAGGTTTTTTCACCCGGATGCGCTTTGCCGCGCTGCTGCACACCATCAAACCAGGCCTGGAAAAAGTCGCCTGCATCCTGCAGCGTCATCGCTTCCCGTCCCTTAAAGACTTTTCCCGCCTGCATCAGGCCGGAAGCCATCAGCGTTCCCATCGTGGAGGGTACCGCCGAGGCCATCGCTTTACCCGCCAGATAAAAAAACCGTCCCAGATCGGGTTCGCCGCTGTGCTGTGCATAGTCCGACGCCACGGCAAAACCATCACTCATGGTGAGGCCCAGATCGCCATCGCCCACCACGCTGTCCAGTTCGGTTAGCACCGTCTTGTTGCCCTGCATCACCCTCGCCCACTCGGCAAAGAGCGGGCGTAAGCTCTCGCTGTTTAACGTCATAGCGCCTCCTTAGGCGGGAAACTGCCGGAACATCGGCGTGTCGGCCTGCGCGTTCAACAGTGCCTTAAGTTCATCGTCTACCGGCATCAGGCTGATGGACATGCCGGTCATCTCCATCGCCGTGGCGAATTCCCCCACCCACACGCGGAAGACGCGGATGTTGCTCTGCGCCAGAATCTGGTACACATGGCGATACATCAGGTACAGCTCTTCCAGCGGCGTCGCACCGAGGCCGTTAATCAGCACCGCCACTTCATCGCCCTGCTGGCAGGGAGAGTCTGCAATCAGCCAGGACATCATCTCTTCAGCAATATTTTCAGCACTCAGCTGCGGCCCGCGACGAATGCCGCTTTCGCCATGGATACCCATGCCGATTTCCATCTCGTTGTCGCCAATATGGAAACCCGGCTTACCGATACGCGGCACGATGCACGGCGACAGCGCCACCCCCAGCGTCCGCACACGATCACCGGCCCTCTGCGCGATACGCTGGACGGTGTCAAGGTCATCCATTCTGGCGGCCGATGCGCCAGCACATTTGTAGACGAAGAAAATCCCCGCCACGCCGCGTCGCGTGGTGGCACCACCGCCCGGCACGGCACCGGCGGCATCATCGGCGGCAACGACCGTGCAGGTCCGGATGTCGCTCTCCATGTCGGCCATTTCCGCCGCCATGTCAAAATTGAAGATATCGCCGTTATAGTTGCCGTACAGGTAGAGCACGCCCGCACCGCTGTCTACCGCCTGCGTAACGGCCAGAATTTGCTCCGGCGACGGTGACTGGAACACATCGCCAATGGCGCAGCCGTCCAGCATGCCCTGCCCCACATAGCCGAGGAACAGCGGCAGGTGCCCGGAGCCGCCGCCGGTGACGATTCCCACCTTGCCAGGGACCGGGCGCGCCGTGGCAAGGCAGTGCAGATCCTCATTCACAAAGCGGAATTTATCGGGGTGCGCCAGATAGATGCCTTCCAGCATCTCCGGGATAAAGTCCTCCGCCTGATTCAGAAATTTTTTCATGCGTTCTCTCCATGAATATCCCGCCCGGACGGGCGGGCGCGTCAATTAACGGGCAAATTTGATCTGTGACGGGTAGGCCCAGCGCTGCAGCTCTTCCGGGGCGAAGGATTCAGGCTCCTTGCCGCCGTTAATCACCAGCGCGTGGTAGTAAATCTGCGCCATCTCCTCCAGGTACGCGGATTTCAGCACCGCTTCATACGGGTCTTTATCCACGCCGATTGCGCCATGTTTTTCCATCAGGATGGCATCGGCACGCTTGATAGGTTCGATCACGCTCTCGGAAAGCGCTGGCGTGCCGGGGCGGCCGTACGGCGCAACCGGGATCACCCCGTCTTTCAGGTTGAGAATGGCGCATTCGTACACCACCGCCGGGATAGGCTTATTCAGCACGGCAAAAGAGGTCGCGTAGAGGGAGTGCGTGTGGGAGATGGCGAACACGTCCGGCCGCGCTTTATAAATCTCGATGTGCATCAAGCATTCGCTGGTTGGGCGCAATCCCGCTTCGCTTTCAATCACATTGGCTTCAACGTCCATCACCACGATATCGCGCGGCGTTAAATGCATTTTGTCGATAGTGGTTGGGGTCACCAGAATAAGCCCGGTCTCTTTATCCCGTACGCTGGAATTACCCGCTTTATGTTTACAGAGCCCCCATTGCTGAGCGGTTCTGGCCATTTCAACGACGTGTTTTTTCTGAATGTCTAACATAATATTTATCCTGTATACGGTTGTAGGGGCGAGCGATGTCGCGACAATGATTGCCGGGAAATAACGTTGCAGCTTTTACGCTGCAACGGCGTTTAATTAATGATTACGAATGACGGACAAATTCATTTATCAGTGCATATTCATCCTGTGCGCGGCGAATAACATTGCCGCCATCATAGAATTCGAGAAACTCATTTAATTGCGCGAGCGCCTTAAGATGCTTTTGCGGATTATTCGTCGCGAGGACGATAATAATATCGGCCTGCATATAACCGGCGAAATCAATCTTTGAAGGCAGGCGTAATAGCGTCATCCCCGTTTCCAGCGCGCCATCATCGACGCCCGCATGGGCAATAATCACGCCGTCGGCCAGCATGATATAGGGCTGCTCATCGGCGATTTTATTCAGCATAATTTGCAGGTAGCGCGGTTCAATCACCCCGTTTTCCAGCAGCGATGCTGAAGCCTCGGTAATCGCCTGCTGCCAGTCAGCGGGTAGCGAAGTGGCAAACTGAACGTGTTCACGCTGCAGCAAGTCCGTCAGCGATGGCGTCGGCGGCTCAATGTTGCCCGCTGCGCTCGCGGCGCTGTTCTCATCATAGATGTAGCTGGCAAGCGCACGCTGTAGCCCTTTGTGGTCGATGATATTGCCAAAGCGCTCGAAGATAAGCAGCAGTTGCTCTATCTGAATGATATTCGGATCTACGCCCTGCAGCGCACCGATCACATGATTGCGGAACGCACTTTTGTGAATGCTGCTGATGGACGGATTGACCACAAACACCATCTTGCTGGTATTCAGATGCGTGGTTGAGAAGACCACGTCGTAGTGCCCGGTATAGCGCTCAAATTCGCGCCGTGACATCACTTCGGTAAAGTGTAACTCCGGGAAAAGCACCTGCAGCGTCAGGAACAGATAGGTAGAGATCGTGGCGCTGTTTTCGCACACCACCACCGCCGTTTTCTGTAGCTTAATCTGATGGATTACCCCTTCGCGGGTCAGCCAACCGCCAAAAAGCACCGTCAAAAACGCCATCTCTTCATCGGGAATTTCGCAGTGCAGTACCGTCTCGAACGGCACCGCCGCGCGGCGAACCATCTCGTGCAGATGGCTGAATTCTTTCACCACCAGATCGTAAACGCTGCTGGTATTGGTCAGATGATAGCGAATACGGTAATAGGCTGGTTTCCAGTGCTGATAGATTTTTTCAATCAGCTCATTTTT
Organism: Kluyvera sichuanensis; assembly: GCF_040930405.1. Taxonomy (NCBI): domain Bacteria; kingdom Pseudomonadati; phylum Pseudomonadota; class Gammaproteobacteria; order Enterobacterales; family Enterobacteriaceae; genus Kluyvera; species Kluyvera sichuanensis. Next base: position 3,884,370 of record NZ_CP162271.1, on the reverse strand, counting down.
CTCTTTGATGGTGACGCAGCTTATTTTTTCAAAGTTGTCGACTACCGCCACCACGCTTTCAAGCAGCAGCGTATCCAGGTGGAAATATTTATCGGCAATACTTTGAATATTGGAGCTTTGGATCAGTGCCGTCAGGAAAACCAGTTCATTTTCGCTATTGATATTGATTTTACTGATAACGCTCTGCATCAGGGTAAATTCTCTGCTGCCAATAATATCGGCGTAGCTGCTCGGAATATTAACCAGACCTTTTCCTGAATCAATACGGTGCAGGACAAAGCAGATAAAATAGATAAGCTCCTGGAGCTGGCGGTCGGTAAACTGAATTTTAAAACGTTTTTCAATTTCGCTAAAAACGTTGCCGACCTTTTCCAGATAGTCGCTCATCACGTTGTTGTAGTGGGCGAGAATATTTTTGACGACCGGAATTTCCAGCACCCGACGTAAACAGTTCAGCAGCAGATAACGTTTTTCCAGCTCCTCACCCAGAATATGGTAGCCGTTGCCCCGGTCGTAGCTTATCTCCAGTCCGTGCTCGATAACCTCTGTACGCACCTTTTTCAGGTCGTTGATAATCGTATTCTGACTCACGCCCAGCGAAGAGGAGAGATGCAGCAATGACAGCCGTTCGCTGCGGGTCAGTAGCATAAAGATAATCATCTGTCCGCGCTCTTCTTCCGAGTAGAGATAGCGGTGCTCGGTTTCAGAGGTCTGATTCTGACGAAAATGCTCAATCACATGGCGCGGGATATGCAGCTTCCCGGTTTTCAGACGGTTGATCCGGTCAAAGTGGTTCGACTCCAGGTAGTCATTCACCTTTTTCAGCGTATAGCTCAGCTGTTTGCGCGTCAGGCAAAACTGCTCTTCAAGCTTCGTCCCCGTGATGCCGGGATCGTTCACAATGGCATCCAGCACTGCAACCACGCGTTTATCCATAGCCATGCCGACTCTCCTGCAATGAAAAGCCTGGCGGCGACGCCTGCCGCCAGACATGAACATGAAACCCAGAATTACGCCTGTTGAACGTTCTCCTGCTGTTCGGCCTCCTGCTGTGCCAAATTGCTTTCACGACGCAGTTCGCGGGAGTAGAAGAAGTAGCCACATCCCCACCACAGCGCGAAGACTAGCGGGATAAAGTTGCCTTCCAGGAATTTGAACAGGAAGGAGAAGGCATAGGTGAAGACCGGGGCATCAATCGAACTGTTCGAAATCAGCTGCCCTGCCGGGATGGTGATCGCTTTAGTGGCCAGACCGAGGTCGGTAATCATTGGCGCGAACTGCGTCCCCACGAACAGGAAGAACGGCACGCCAATAATGCTCAGGATAACCATGCGCAGCGTGTTACCGCGCGTCACCAGGTAGGCCGGAACGATCAGCGCAATATTAATGATGCCGGCAAATGGCAGGATCTTATTTCCCGGCAGAATCAGCGCCCACAGCAGGGTGAACGGGATGGCAACGATAATGGCAAACCAGATCTCGCTCGCGCCGCCCATAAACGGCCAGTCGATACCCACGAACAGCTTACGCCCGGAGAATTTCTTGTTCATATAGTCGCTGATGGCCTCTGAGATCGGCGACAGCGCCTGCATAAAGAGCTTGGAAATCATCGGGAACAGCACCAGCGCCGTTGAGGCCTGCACCCCCAGCATCAGCGTTTTCGCGACGCTGTAGCCCGCAATCACCCCAAACAGGATCCCCAGAATAAAACCGATGATATGGTTTTCGGCAAAGACCCCGACTTTGGCGCGCAGCGCGCTGGCATCCATCGGCTTATTGCAGACCGGAATTTTGCGCAGCAGCAGATCGAACGGGTAATAGATGGCACCAAAGAAGACCATACGGTGCGTACAGGTTACCCCCGGGATCCCCGTGAGCTTCTCAATACGATGCTGGTGAATATCCCCCGCGTTCAGTTCCATAATGATCTGGAAAGCGGCAACAAGGAACGCCAGTACCAGGCTCCAGACCGGGCCAAACAATGGGGTGGTGACGCTCACCACGATAAACGCGGTAAAGATTTTCCCCCACACGTTCCAAAGGTCGGCGTTGAAGGTATTGGTCTTGTTCAGCATCAACATCACAATGTTTACGCCAACCTGAAGCGGGAACATGGCGAACGCATAAGGCCAGGCCCAGGAGATATTCGCCATCGTCGTCCAGCCGCCGTCAACGATACTTAACTCAAGGCCGGTACGGTTCATCATGGTCTGCGCGGCAACGCCGATGGCATCAACCATAAAGCCAATCAGCATGCTCATCCCGACGAAGGCGACGCCCAGCGTGATGGCCGCCGAGGCCGCATCGCGGAATTTCATCCGCACCACCAGCCCGGCTAATAACATAATAAAAGGCACAAAAACCGGCGCGCCTAAATTCAGAATATAATTTATGACTACACCAAGAAAGTCCATAGCACTTCTCCACTAAAATAATTATACGGATTAAAGAGCTACACCTTATTTACAGGCATCAATGACCTTTTGTAATTCCTGCTCCATCCCCATGCCGGTCAAAAAAGCAATCCCGTTAATTACCGGGATAGGATATTGCTTATCAACTTTGGTGATGGCGATATAAGCCGCGCTATCTTTTATATGACTATCAAGCGATTTCAGGTCGATGACTTCAACTTTGATATGCGACTGCTGGCGTTCATTCAATAGGCGGGTCACTTTACTGGCAACCGTTTGTGAGGTAGCAACGCCGCTTCCACATGCAACAATGACTTTTTTCATCTTATAAATCCTTATCTAATTGCAGTCTTGATGTGAGGGTACAGAGAAAGGTTTCTACATCGTCTATTTCGCGTAGGGTCTGGACAATCTCTTCATCCGCAAGGCAGTCCATGAGCTTTTGCAGCGCGGTCAGGTGGCTGCTGTGGTCAACAAAACCAAGTAAAACAATAAAATGAACGTAAAGCGTGTTGTCATCATTGCCCATTTCCTGCCAGGCAATAGGCGTAGACAGCCGCGTTACGGAGATAAAAGGGCGAATAACGTGCTGAGGGTCGGTATGAGGAAGCGCGATGGCCACCGGCAGCGTTGGCAGCGCGGTAGGGTACGCTTTTTCACGGGCGATGATGGCGTCAAGAAAAGAGTCCCGGACATAGCCTTGCTCTTTCAGCAGCAAAAATATCGAAGAAAAAAAGTCCGTGGAATTATTATAATGTTTATCCAGAAATGTGAGTTGAGGCGTAAAATATTCACATCCTTGCGCACTTTCATTCGGGGCATCAATTATATCCGTTCTCATCCGAATATCCTCTCTAACCGCTAAGAATTAACTAGAGACAATGTTAATTCAGGAGCAGCAAGCGAGCGACAAATATTGCCCCCAAAAGATGTGCGCAGGCTGGCGCAACGCGGTGAGCGTTTTATTATGAATTACGTCACATTTTTATCGTTGAGATTCGTTGGCAGCGAAATAATTTGGCAGGTTACGACAAATAAAAAGGAGATCGGGAGATAATCCAGACAGATTATCTCCCGTTAAGCGGCGCTTAGCCCGCGAGGAAGAAGCGGAACGCAGGGTTATTGGTCTCGTTATGACAATCGTAACCCAGTTCGTTGAGTCGGGTTTCAAAGTCCGGTTCGTTCTCGCCCAGCTCAAATGCAGCCAGCACACGACCATAGTCGGTACCGTGACTGCGGTAGTGGAACAAAGAGATATTCCAGTGCGTGCCTAAGGTGTGCAGGAACTTCAACAGCGCGCCCGGAGATTCCGGGAACTCAAAGCTGTAAAGGCGTTCCTGTAGCGGCTTAGATGGACGACCGCCGACCATATAGCGCACGTGCAGCTTCGCCATTTCGTCGTCGGAGAGATCCACCACGCTGTAGCCGCCCTCGTTGAGCAACTGCAGGATCTCTTTACGCTCTTCCAGACCCCGGCTCAGGCGGACCCCAACAAAAATGCAGGCATTTTTCGCATCGGCGAAACGGTAGTTGAACTCAGTAACCGAACGCCCGCCCAGCAGCTGACAGAACTTCAGGAAGCTGCCCTTCTCTTCTGGAATCGTCACCGCCAGCAGCGCTTCACGCTGTTCCCCCAGCTCACAGCGTTCAGAGACGTAGCGCAGGCCGTGGAAGTTAACGTTCGCGCCGGACAGCACGTGCGCCAGGCGTTCGCCGCGAATGTTGTGCTGGGCGATGTATTTTTTCATGCCTGCCAGCGCCAGCGCCCCGGAAGGCTCCGCCACCGCACGCACATCTTCGAACAGGTCTTTCATCGCCGCACAGATAGCATCGCTATCGACGGTGACGATATCGTCGAGATACTCCTGACACAGGCGGAACGTTTCATCACCGATGCGCTTCACCGCTACGCCTTCAGCGAAGAGTCCCACACGCGGCAGGTCAACCGGATGACCGGCATCCAGCGCCGCTTTCAGGCAGGCAGAATCTTCGGCTTCTACGGCAATGACTTTGATTTGCGGCATCAACTGTTTAATCAGCACCGCCACGCCCGCCGCCAGACCACCGCCGCCGACCGGCACAAACACGCGGTCGAGGTGAGCGTCTTGTTGCAACAATTCCAGCGCCAGCGTGCCCTGCCCGGCAATTACCATCGGGTGATCGAAAGGCGGAACCCAGGTGAAACCCTGCTGCTGCGCCAGCTCAATGGCTTTGGCTTTCGCTTCGTCAAAGTTCGCGCCGTGCAGTAGCACTTCGCCGCCAAAACCGCGTACGGCATCGACTTTGATGTCGGCGGTCGCAACCGGCATGACGATAAGCGATTTCAGGCCAAGCCGGGCAGATGAGAACGCCACGCCCTGCGCATGGTTGCCCGCGGATGCGGTGATCACGCCATGCGATTTCTGCTCGGCCGTCAGGCCCGCCATCATCGCGTAGGCCCCGCGCAGCTTGAAGCTGTGCACCGGTTGGCGGTCTTCGCGCTTCACCAGAATCACGTTATCAAGGCGCGAAGAGATCTTTTCCATTTTCTGTAGCGGCGTCACCTGCACCGCTTCATAGACCGGTGCGCGTAGCACCGCTCTGAGATACTCGGCCCCCTCAGGGGAGCCGGATAGGGGTTGTGAATCTGCCATGATTAGCCACCCAGTTTCGATTTATCACGTACGGCGCCTTTGTCGGCGCTGGTTGCCAGGCTAGCATAAGCGCGAAGGGCGAAGGAGACCTGACGCTCACGATTTTTCGGCGTCCACGCCTGGTCGCCACGGGCTTCCTGCGCTTCACGACGTGCGGCAATTTCCGCGTCGCTCAGTTGCAGCTGAATACCACGGTTCGGGATATCGATAGCAATCATGTCGCCATCTTCGATGATCGCGATATTGCCGCCGCTTGCCGCTTCAGGAGAAACGTGGCCGATAGAGAGGCCAGAGGTACCGCCGGAGAAACGACCATCGGTGATCAGGGCGCAGGCTTTGCCGAGACCCATCGATTTCAGGAAGGTGGTTGGGTAGAGCATTTCCTGCATGCCCGGCCCGCCTTTCGGCCCTTCGTAGCGAATGACCACCACGTCGCCTGCGACAACTTTGCCGCCGAGGATGGCTTCCACCGCGTCATCCTGGCTTTCGTACACTTTTGCCGGGCCGGTGAATTTGAGGATGCTGTCATCTACGCCTGCAGTTTTTACGATACAGCCGTTTTCCGCAAAATTACCGTACAGCACGGCCAGGCCGCCGTCTTTGCTGTAAGCGTGCTCCAGAGAACGGATACAGCCTTCGGCACGGTCATCGTCCAGCGTATCCCAGCGGCAATCCTGCGAGAACGCCTGAGTAGTACGGATACCGGCCGGGCCTGCGCGGAACATTTTCTTGACCGCGTCGTCCTGGGTAAGGGTGATGTCGTACTGCTCCAGCGTCTGCGGCAGGGAGAGACCGAGAACGTTTTTCACGTCGCGGTTCAGCAGGCCTGCGCGGTCCAGCTCGCCGAGGATCCCCAGCACGCCGCCGGCGCGGTGCACATCTTCCATATGGTATTTCTGGGTACTTGGCGCCACTTTACACAGCTGCGGCACCTTGCGGGACAGCTTGTCGATATCGCTCATGGTGAAGTCGATTTCGGCTTCCTGTGCCGCCGCCAGCAGGTGCAGAACGGTGTTGGTGGAGCCGCCCATGGCGATATCCAGCGTCATGGCGTTCTCAAACGCTTCTTTGCACGCGATGTTGCGCGGCAGCGCGGATACATCATCCTGCTCGTAGTAGCGTTTGGTCAGCTCAACGATGCGCTGGCCCGCGGTGAGGAACAGTGCTTTGCGGTCAGCGTGGGTGGCCAGCAGCGAGCCGTTACCCGGCTGAGACAGACCCAGCGCTTCGGTCAGGCAGTTCATCGAGTTGGCGGTGAACATACCGGAACAGGAGCCGCAGGTTGGGCAAGCTGAACGTTCAACCTGCTCGCTCTGCGAGTCAGAGACTTTCGGGTCCGCGCCCTGAATCATCGCATCGACCAGGTCGAGCTTAATGATTTTGTCAGAGAGCTTGGTTTTTCCGGCTTCCATCGGGCCGCCGGAAACGAAGATAACCGGAATGTTCAGGCGCAAAGAGGCCATCAACATCCCCGGGGTGATTTTGTCGCAGTTGGAGATACAGACCATCGCATCGGCGCAGTGGGCGTTCACCATATACTCGACGGAGTCGGCAATCAGCTCGCGGGACGGCAGAGAGTAAAGCATGCCGCCATGGCCCATAGCGATACCATCATCCACCGCAATGGTATTGAACTCTTTAGCAACGCCGCCGGAGGCTTCGATCTGCTCAGCAACCAGTTTACCGAGGTCGCGCAGGTGAACGTGGCCCGGCACGAACTGGGTAAACGAGTTTACGACAGCAATAATCGGTTTACCGAAGTCATCATCGGTCATCCCGGTGGCGCGCCACAGTGCGCGGGCGCCCGCCATATTGCGGCCGTGAGTGGTGGTGGCGGAACGGTATTTAGGCATGCTTTAGTACTCCCAGTCTTTATCTTGTTAAATGGGGTGTTGCGTGACACCCCATCTTTTTATGCTTATGGATTAACCTGATCCAACCAACCCCATTTATCTTCGGTTTCACCGGTAAAGAGGCCAAAGAATGCTTGCTGAACGCGCTTGGTGACCGGGCCACAGCGACCTTCACCAACCTGGATACCGTCAACGCTACGCACCGGCGTGATTTCAGCGGCGGTACCGGACATGAATACTTCATCTGCAAGGTACAGGGATTCGCGAGACAGCACCTGCTCGCGCACTTCAATACCGAGGTCTTTCGCCAGCTTGATGATGGCGTCACGGGTGATACCCGGCAGCGCGGACGAGGTGAACGGAGGGGTAAAGATCACACCATCTTTCACTTCAAACAGGTTTTCGCCCGCCCCTTCAGACAGATAGCCGTTCACATCCAGCGCGATACCTTCCTGATAGCCGTGGCGGCGCGCTTCGCTGCCCACCAACAGTGAGGAAAGATAGTTACCGCCCGCTTTTGCCGCCGTTGGGATGGTGTTCGGTGCGGCACGGTTCCAGGAAGAGACCATGGCATCGATCCCCTGATCCAGCGCTTCTGCGCCCAGGTATGCTCCCCACGGGAACGCCGCGATGATCACGTCAGTGGTGTAGCCGTCCGGCGGGTTAACGCCCATGCCCACGTCGCCGACGAAGACCAGCGGACGAATATAGGCGCTGGTCAGGTTATTTTTGCGCAGCACTTCGCGGCAGGCTTCCATCAGCTCGTCAACGCTTTGAGAAACCGGGAAACGGTAGATTTTGGCGGAGTCACGCAGGCGCTGCATGTGCTCGCGGTGGCGGAAAACAACCGGGCCTTTGTGGGAGTCGTAGCAGCGGATGCCTTCAAATACGGAGGTACCGTAGTGCAGCGCGTGGGACATGACGTGTACTTTCGCATCTTCCCAACGCACCATCTCACCGTTGAACCAAATGTAATCCGCTTTTTTCGTCGTCATTTCTCTTCCTATTGCGCTCAGGCGCGAATCTGTTGTTGTGATGTGCTTGTACATTGCTGAACGGCAACCGAGGCCACGTCCACCAGTTTATTTAATTGACTAAACAGTAAGTCGACTGACCGTGGGCTGGCAACGGTCAGTTCAATATTTATGTTCTGTGCATCGCTGGCCGTTTCCATATTCATCGAGCAAATCTGAAAGCCGCGATGGCGAACCACACGTAAGACGCGTTCTAAGGTTTCCGGGTTGAAGCGGGCCTGCACGTTGACCTGATGTTGCATCATGATAATTTCTCCAGCATTTGTGAGTTGCTGGCGCCAGGTGGCACCAGTGGCCAGACATTCTCAAGTTCGTCGATTGAGACATGAAGCAGGTACGGGCCTTCGCTTGCGAGCATGGTGTCGAGTGCCGCTTCTACCTGGTCTTTACGGGTGATGTGTTGGCCAGGAATGCCGAAGGCGCTGGCCAGCGTGAGGAAATCGGGGTTATCGGTCAGGGTGGTTTCGCTATAACGTTCCTGGAAGAACAGCTGCTGCCATTGGCGAACCATCCCTAACCGCTGGTTATCGAGCAGTACGATCTTCAGCGGCAACTGCTTGCGTTTTACGGTGCCCAGCTCTTGTACGTTCATCATGAAAGAGCCGTCACCGGAGATACAGATAACCGTATCGTTCGGGCGCGCTACCTGCGCACCAACGGCCGCCGGCAGACCGAAGCCCATCGTGCCTAAGCCGCTTGAGGTGATGAAGTTCTCCGGGCGGGTGTAGGTCATGTGCTGAGCGGACCACATCTGGTGCTGGCCGACATCAGTCGTCACCACACTTTCCGCCGGTTTACGATCGGAAAGCTGCTTCAGCAGCAACGGCGCGTAGATAGCCTCGCCCGGATGATCGTAACGCCAGTCGTGCTCGGCGCGCATCGCCGCGTTATGTTCACACCAGGAGTCAATCGCCAGTGGCTGCTGCAGCGCGGGCAGCAGCGCATTCAGGTCGCCCTGCAGGGCAACATGCGCCTGGCGCAGTTTGTTCATTTCTGCCGGGTCGATATCCATATGGATAACTTTGGCATGCGGCGCGAAGGTGTTCAGCTTGCCGGTTACGCGGTCATCAAAGCGTGCGCCAACGGCGATCAGCAGATCACACTCTTGCACCGCCAGGTTCGCCGCTTTGGTACCGTGCATACCCAGCATACCGAGATAGTACGGATAATCCGCAGGCACGGCACCCAGGCCTTTCAGCGTGCAGGTCGCGGGCATGTTCGTGACCGCCATAAACTCACGCAGCGCGGGAACCGCCTGCGCCATCCCTACGCCGCCGCCGACGTACAGCATTGGCTTCTGCGATTCGGCCAGCATCTGCTGCGCCTGCGCCATTTCGCTATACGGGAAACTGTCGTCGCTTTCTACGGTGGAGAAGTACGGATCCAGATCGCCTTGTGCAATCTGAATATCTTTAGGGATATCAACCAGAACCGGGCCAGGACGGCCTGAGTTTGCCACCTGGAAAGCTTCAGCGATTACGCGCGGCAGCTCTTCCAGGGATTGCACCAGAAAACTGTGTTTGGTGCAGGCCAGCGACAAACCGAGGACGTCCACTTCCTGGAAGGCATCCGTACCGATAAACGGTGCGGCAACCTGGCCGGTGATGGCAACAACAGGAACGGAATCGAGCAGCGCGTCCGCCAGGCCAGTGATCAGGTTGGTTGCTCCTGGGCCTGAAGTGGCGATACAGACGCCGGTTTTACCGGTAGAGCGGGCATAGCCGATGGCCGCCATCGCCGCGCCCTGCTCGTGTCGACACAGCAGATGCTCTACGCCGCCGTCATACAGAGCGTCGTAAACGGGCATAATGGCACCACCTGGATACCCAAATACCGTTTCGACTCCCTGCGCTCGCAACGCATGTACCACCCACTGTGCGCCATTCATAGTTAGTTCCCCGCCTTAGATCGTAAGAAACAGAATTTTGTGCTACTTGTCATTCTCTGCTCCTCGTTATTGTTTTTTAGTCATAAAAAAACCCCCGGACCTTTCGGTGCGGGGGTCTTAGTTCGTTAAGGCTTGATTTCTAAGCCTTTCCTCGTCCAAGTGCAGCCCCGCACGGTGGGATAATAATCACCACCACGCTAATCACGACCAGGCTAATCACTCGTAGAAGGGCTGTCATTTTTGTCTATTCTTGCATCTTGTTCGAAGGAATACCTACAGAGTTACCACAGACATCACAAAAAGCACAAGTTTTTTTTATGACGCCATTGATTACCATGCTAAGGATTATTAGAAAAATATTTGTTTTATATAGAAAAAATATGAAATGAAAATATTTCACCATCTGACGTTCGCCCCCCACAAAAGCGGGGGTCACAGGGCGATTACGTAAAAAAATGCGGGCGTGCTTCCGTGAAAAATGAAAATGCATGAAAAGTAGCAAAAATAGCAGGATAAGACGCGTAAATACGCGAAGTAACGGATTAATACGACAGCACGCCAATGCATAATGTCCTTCATCAGGGAGGAATTATGTCACTATCCGTCGTCTATACGCGCGCAGCGCTCGGCGTGAATGCGCCACTGATTACCATTGAAGTGCATATCAGCCAGGGGCTGCCGGGGCTGGTGATGGTGGGTCTGCCGGAAACCACCGTCAAAGAGTCCCGGGATCGGGTTCGCAGCGCAATCATCAACAGCGGTTATACCTTTCCGGCGAAAAAAATCACCATCAACCTGGCACCCGCCGACCTGCCGAAAGAAGGCGGTCGATATGATTTACCTATCGCTATTGCGCTCCTGGCAGCCTCTGAGCAGCTTAGCACCCAGAAACTGGGTCAATATGAGTTCGTAGGGGAATTGGCGCTTACAGGCGCGTTACGCGGCATTCCTGGGGCTATCTCTGCGGCAATGGAGGCCATCAGCGCCGGGCGACAGATAGTACTCGCTGAAGACGATGCCCCGCTGGTTGGGCTGCTCGGCGGCAATGATTGCCTCATCGCCAGCCATCTTCTGGAGGTTTGCGCGTTTCTGGAAGGGAAGCAGGAACTGCGGCTTCCACCGGTGGAGACGCCCGTCATTACCGAAGCCACTGACGATCTGAGCGAAGTCATCGGGCAACAACAGGGGAAGCGCGCGTTAGAGGTGACGGCGGCAGGCGGGCATAATTTATTGCTGATTGGCCCGCCGGGTACCGGGAAAACCATGCTGGCCTCGAGACTCAGGGGGCTACTGCCGCCGCTTAACGATCGCGAGGCGCTGGAAAGTGCCGCTATCATCAGTCTGGAAAATAGTCGCCGCGTGCAGGCAGAGTGGCGCTGTCGGCCTTTTCGCGCGCCGCACCACAGCGCGTCTTTAACCGCGATGGTGGGCGGAGGATCAATACCTGCCCCTGGCGAGGTCTCGCTGGCCCATAACGGGATTCTGTTTCTGGATGAATTGCCGGAGTTTGAACGCCGGGTGCTGGATGCATTAAGAGAGCCTATCGAGTCGGGCAAGATCCATATTTCGCGGACGCGCGCCAAAATCACCTACCCTGCTCGCTTCCAGCTTATTGCTGCCATGAATCCCAGCCCGACCGGGCACTATGAGGGAAAACACAATCGCTGCACGCCAGAACAGACGCTGCGCTACCTCAATCGCCTGTCGGGGCCTTTCCTCGACCGTTTCGATTTATCGCTTGAGATCCCCCATGCCTCCGCCAGGATTGCTGAGCCAACCCGTTCGCCATGAAGAGAGTAGTCATGAGGTACAACGTCGCGTGATTGCCGCCCATCAGCGCCAGTTTTCCCGGCAGGGAAAGCTTAATGCTCATCTCGGTAGCGGCGAAGCAAGGGTACATTGTGTTCTCTGCGATGAGGATTCACGCTGGCTGGAACAGACGCTCACGCAACTGGGGCTTTCCATTCGCGCGTGGCAGCGGCTGCTTAAGGTTGCGCGTACGTTGGCCGACATGGAGGGCGTTGACGCCATTGAGCGTCGACATTTGCAGGAAGCGTTGAGCTACCGAGGAATTGACCGCATGCTCAGCCATCTGCAAACTTTACTGCAATAAAAAAGGGGCCGAAGCCCCTTTTTCTTAGTCGTCGCTTTCAGTGTAGTCGTCAGCGCCTTCCATCTGCGGTTTACCACCGGACAGCGTATGGAAACGCTTAGGACGCTTAATGCGAGTCACATACTTGTGCCATACGCGTTCAGCTTCTGAAGCCGGTTCACGCTCACCGCGACATACCGCGACGAACTGGTGTTCCTCATCGGTTGCAGGCTCACGCTTGCCAAGATCGAGTTCGTTAAAGGCAAAGCCATAACGCTCCAGCAGCTGCGCCTCTTTGATGGTGAAGTCACCATGACGAGAGAACCCGCGCGGATAATTTTTATTATCAAAAAAACGATTAGTCGTCGTAAAGCTTTCCGCCATCCTACACGCTCCTAATTCTTTGGCCGAGCTATTTATGGCGCGGAGTATTAGATACGCTTGACAGAGTGTAAAACAAAAGATTTAAATCATTACGACAAAAAATTTTGCGGAGAAAGCTGTGGATACCGAATTGCTGAAAACTTTCCTCGAAGTGAGCAGAACTCGCCACTTCGGGCGAGCCGCAGAAGCGCTCTATCTGACACAATCTGCGGTGAGCTTTCGTATTCGTCAGTTAGAAAATCAGCTTGGCGTTAATTTATTTACCCGTCACCGCAATAACATACGGCTGACGGCAGCGGGAGAAAAGCTGCTCCCTTACGCAGAGACGCTGATGAGTACATGGCAGGCCGCACGCAAGGAGGTCGCCAGTACCTCACGACATAACGAGTTTTCGATTGGCGCCAGCGCTTCGCTGTGGGAGTGCATGCTCAATGAGTGGCTAGGAAGGCTCTACCAGGCAGATGATGCCCTGCAGTTTGAAGCGCGAATTGCACAGCGGCAGTCGCTGGTGAAGCAACTGCATGAGCGCCAGCTCGATCTGCTGATCACTACCGAAACGCCGAAGATGGATGAATTTAGCAGCCAACTGCTGGGACATTTCACCCTTGAGCTGTTCTGTGCATCACCGGCCACCATCAAAGCCGATCTGAATTATCTTCGCCTTGAGTGGGGGGCAGATTTTCAGCAGCATGAAACCGGGCTTATCGCCAGTGATGACATTCCGTTATTAACCACCAGTTCGGCTAGCCTGGCCTATCGACAGTTGCTGCCGTTAAAAGGCTGTACCTGGTTGCCGACGTCATGGGCTCAGGAGCAAAACGGTATATATCCGGTTGCGGATGGTTCATCAATTTCGCGGCCTTTATACGCGATCTGGCTGCAAAATAGCGACAAACAGGCGCAAATTCGCGACATACTGAAAAACAACGTTTTTTGATAAACAGGAAATCATGAGCGGCCCGGAGTGAACAGCGACGGGTCTTTAGAAAGGCAAATTTTGGGCAAAAAAAATCCTTTGCCTAAGCAAAGGATTATATATGGCAGGGGCGGAGAGACTCGAACTCGCGACACCCGGTTTTGGAGACCGGTGCTCTACCAACTGAGCTACGCCCCTAAAGACTTCTTAATTTTTCTTATCATTAAGCCTGCTAATGTAGCAGGCTTAATTTTAAATAAGTGGCGGAACGGACGGGACTCGAACCCGCGACCCCCTGCGTGACAGGCAGGTATTCTAACCGACTGAACTACCGCTCCACCGAATTTCTTTGTCACTACCCGGATTATTCATCCCGGTTTACTGCAATTTGATGCCTGGCAGTTCCCTACTCTCGCATGGGGAGACCCCACACTACCATCGGCGCTACGGCGTTTCACTTCTGAGTTCGGCATGGGGTCAGGTGGGACCACCGCGCTACAGCCGCCAGGCAAATTCTGTTTATCAGACCGCTTTTCGCGTTCTGATGTAATCTGTAATCAAGCTGAATATCGATGTCTCTTTCGCCAAAACATCTTCGGCGTTGTAAGGTTAAGCCTCACGGTTCATTAGTACTGGTTAGCTCAACGTATCGCTACGCTTACACACCCAGCCTATCAACGTCGTCGTCTTCAACGTTCCTTCAGGACTCTCAAAGAGTCAGGGAGAACTCATCTTGGGGCAAGTTTCGTGCTTAGATGCTTTCAGCACTTATCTTTTCCGCATTTAGCTACCGGGCAATGCCATTGGCATGACAACCCGAACACCAGTGATGCGTCCACTCCGGTCCTCTCGTACTAGGAGCAGCCCCCCTCAATTCTCCAGCGCCCACGGCAGATAGGGACCGAACTGTCTCACGACGTTCTAAACCCAGCTCGCGTACCACTTTAAATGGCGAACAGCCATACCCTTGGGACCTACTTCAGCCCCAGGATGTGATGAGCCGACATCGAGGTGCCAAACACCGCCGTCGATATGAACTCTTGGGCGGTATCAGCCTGTTATCCCCGGAGTACCTTTTATCCGTTGAGCGATGGCCCTTCCATACAGAACCACCGGATCACTAAGACCTGCTTTCGCACCTGCTCGAGCCGTCACTCTCGCAGTCAAGCTAGCTTATGCCTTTGCACTAACCTCCTGATGTCCGACCAGGATTAGCTAACCTTCGTGCTCCTCCGTTACTCTTTAGGAGGAGACCGCCCCAGTCAAACTACCCACCAGACACTGTCCGCAACCCGGATTACGGGTCTACGTTAGAACACCAGCCATTAAAGGGTGGTATTTCAAGGTTGGCTCCACACGAACTGGCGTCCGCGCTTCAAAGCCTCCCACCTATCCTACACATCAAGGACCAGTGTTCAGTGTCAAGCTATAGTAAAGGTTCACGGGGTCTTTCCGTCTTGCCGCGGGTACACTGCATCTTCACAGCGAGTTCAATTTCACTGAGTCTCGGGTGGAGACAGCCTGGCCATCATTACGCCATTCGTGCAGGTCGGAACTTACCCGACAAGGAATTTCGCTACCTTAGGACCGTTATAGTTACGGCCGCCGTTTACCGGGGCTTCGATCAAGAGCTTCGCGTTGCCGCTAACCCCATCAATTAACCTTCCGGCACCGGGCAGGCGTCACACCGTATACGTCCACTTTCGTGTTTGCACAGTGCTGTGTTTTTAATAAACAGTTGCAGCCAGCTGGTATCTTCGACTGATTTCAGCTCCATGAGTAAATCACTTCACCTACATATCAGCGTGCCTTCTCCCGAAGTTACGGCACCATTTTGCCTAGTTCCTTCACCCGAGTTCTCTCAAGCGCCTTGGTATTCTCTACCTGACCACCTGTGTCGGTTTGGGGTACGATTTGATGTTACCTGATGCTTAGAGGCTTTTCCTGGAAGCAGGGCATTTGTTACTTCAGCACCGTAGTGCCTCGTCATCACACCTCAGCGTTAATAAGCGTCCGGATTTACCTAAACGCTCCGCCTACATGCTTAAACCGGGACAACCGTCGCCCGGCTAACATAGCCTTCTCCGTCCCCCCTTCGCAGTAACACCAAGTACAGGAATATTAACCTGTTTCCCATCGACTACGCCTTTCGGCCTCGCCTTAGGGGTCGACTCACCCTGCCCCGATTAACGTTGGACAGGAACCCTTGGTCTTCCGGCGTGCGGGTTTTTCACCCGCATTATCGTTACTTATGTCAGCATTCGCACTTCTGATACCTCCAGCATCCCTCACGAGACACCTTCGCAGGCTTACAGAACGCTCCCCTACCCAACAACACATAGTGTCGCTGCCGCAGCTTCGGTGCACAGTTTAGCCCCGTTACATCTTCCGCGCAGGCCGACTCGACCAGTGAGCTATTACGCTTTCTTTAAATGATGGCTGCTTCTAAGCCAACATCCTGGCTGTCTGAGCCTTCCCACATCGTTTCCCACTTAACTGTGACTTTGGGACCTTAGCTGGCGGTCTGGGTTGTTTCCCTCTTCACGACGGACGTTAGCACCCGCCGTGTGTCTCCCGTGATAACATTCTTCGGTATTCGTAGTTTGCATCGGGTTGGTAAGTCGGGATGACCCCCTAGCCGAAACAGTGCTCTACCCCCGAAGATGAGTTCACGAGGCGCTACCTAAATAGCTTTCGGGGAGAACCAGCTATCTCCCGGTTTGATTGGCCTTTCACCCCCAGCCACAAGTCATCCGCTAATTTTTCAACATTAGTCGGTTCGGTCCTCCAGTTAGTGTTACCCAACCTTCAACCTGCCCATGGCTAGATCACCGGGTTTCGGGTCTATACCCTGCAACTTAACGCCCAGTTAAGACTCGGTTTCCCTGCGGCTCCCCTATTCGGTTAACCTTGCTACAGAATATAAGTCGCTGACCCATTATACAAAAGGTACGCAGTCACACCCCGAAGGATGCTCCCACTGCTTGTACGTACACGGTTTCAGGTTCTTTTTCACTCCCCTCGCCGGGGTTCTTTTCGCCTTTCCCTCACGGTACTGGTTCACTATCGGTCAGTCAGGAGTATTTAGCCTTGGAGGATGGTCCCCCCATATTCAGACAGGATACCACGTGTCCCGCCCTACTCATCGAGCTCACAACACATGCAATTTTGTGTACGGGGCTATCACCCTGTATCGCCGGCCTTTCCATACCGTTCCACTATCACACATGCTGATTCAGGCTCTGGGCTGCTCCCCGTTCGCTCGCCGCTACTGGGGGAATCTCGGTTGATTTCTTTTCCTCGGGGTACTTAGATGTTTCAGTTCCCCCGGTTCGCTTCATTACGCTATGTATTCACGTAATGATAGTGTGTCGAAACACACTGGGTTTCCCCATTCGGAAATCGTCGGTTATAACGGTTCATATCACCTTACCGACGCTTATCGCAGATTAGCACGTCCTTCATCGCCTCTGACTGCCAGGGCATCCACCGTGTACGCTTAGTCGCTTAACCTCACAACCCGAAGATGTTTCTTACGATTCATCATCGCGCTGCAAAAATTTGAGAGACTCAAACACACCTCAGTCTGTTCTTATTACGGAGAACAGAGTTCAGTGTGCTGTTTCAATTTTCAGCTTGATCCAGATTTTTAAAGAGCAAAACTTCGCAGTGAACCTTTTCAGGTACACTCTGAAGTTTTCTTGGGTTTGTTGCAGTAAAGGATGGTGGAGCTATGCGGGATCGAACCGCAGACCTCCTGCGTGCAAGGCAGGCGCTCTCCCAGCTGAGCTATAACCCCATCGCAAAATGCTAATCTCTGTACCGACAATTCTTGCGAATTTGGTAGGCCTGAGTGGACTTGAACCACCGACCTCACCCTTATCAGGGGTGCGCTCTAACCACCTGAGCTACAAGCCTGCAGAGATTTTACTGCTAATTTTCATCAGACAATCTGTGTGAGCACTTCAAAGAACGTTTCTTTAAGGTAAGGAGGTGATCCAACCGCAGGTTCCCCTACGGTTACCTTGTTACGACTTCACCCCAGTCATGAATCACAAAGTGGTAAGCGCCCTCCCGAAGGTTAAGCTACCTACTTCTTTTGCAACCCACTCCCATGGTGTGACGGGCGGTGTGTACAAGGCCCGGGAACGTATTCACCGTAGCATTCTGATCTACGATTACTAGCGATTCCGACTTCATGGAGTCGAGTTGCAGACTCCAATCCGGACTACGACATACTTTATGAGGTCCGCTTGCTCTCGCGAGGTCGCTTCTCTTTGTATATGCCATTGTAGCACGTGTGTAGCCCTACTCGTAAGGGCCATGATGACTTGACGTCATCCCCACCTTCCTCCAGTTTATCACTGGCAGTCTCCTTTGAGTTCCCGGCCGAACCGCTGGCAACAAAGGATAAGGGTTGCGCTCGTTGCGGGACTTAACCCAACATTTCACAACACGAGCTGACGACAGCCATGCAGCACCTGTCTCACGGTTCCCGAAGGCACTAAAGCATCTCTGCTAAATTCCGTGGATGTCAAGAGTAGGTAAGGTTCTTCGCGTTGCATCGAATTAAACCACATGCTCCACCGCTTGTGCGGGCCCCCGTCAATTCATTTGAGTTTTAACCTTGCGGCCGTACTCCCCAGGCGGTCTATTTAACGCGTTAGCTCCGAAAGCCACTCCTCAAGGGAACAACCTTCAAATAGACATCGTTTACGGCGTGGACTACCAGGGTATCTAATCCTGTTTGCTCCCCACGCTTTCGCACCTGAGCGTCAGTCTTTGTCCAGGGGGCCGCCTTCGCCACCGGTATTCCTCCAGATCTCTACGCATTTCACCGCTACACCTGGAATTCTACCCCCCTCTACAAGACTCTAGCCTGCCAGTTTCGAATGCAGTTCCCAGGTTGAGCCCGGGGATTTCACATCCGACTTGACAGACCGCCTGCGTGCGCTTTACGCCCAGTAATTCCGATTAACGCTTGCACCCTCCGTATTACCGCGGCTGCTGGCACGGAGTTAGCCGGTGCTTCTTCTGCGAGTAACGTCAATCGCTAAGGTTATTAACCTTAACGCCTTCCTCCTCGCTGAAAGTACTTTACAACCCGAAGGCCTTCTTCATACACGCGGCATGGCTGCATCAGGCTTGCGCCCATTGTGCAATATTCCCCACTGCTGCCTCCCGTAGGAGTCTGGACCGTGTCTCAGTTCCAGTGTGGCTGGTCATCCTCTCAGACCAGCTAGGGATCGTCGCCTTGGTGAGCCATTACCTCACCAACTAGCTAATCCCATCTGGGCACATCCGATGGTGTGAGGCCCGAAGGTCCCCCACTTTGGTCTTGCGACGTTATGCGGTATTAGCTACCGTTTCCAGTAGTTATCCCCCTCCATCGGGCAGTTTCCCAGACATTACTCACCCGTCCGCCACTCGTCACCCAAGAGCAAGCTCTCTGTGCTACCGTTCGACTTGCATGTGTTAGGCCTGCCGCCAGCGTTCAATCTGAGCCATGATCAAACTCTTCAATTTAAGTTTGATGCTCGTGAATTAAACTTCGTAATGAATTACGTGTTCACTCAGAGACTTGGTATTCATTTATCGTCTTGCGACGTTAAGAATCCGTATCTTCGAGTGCCCACACAGATTGTCTGATAAATTGTTAAAGAGCAGTGCCGCTTCGTTTTTGTCAGCGGCGCGGGATGTGCATATTACGCTTTCCCGCTTGAGAGTCAAGCATTTATTTTCGCTTTTCTCTCTCGAGATTCCCAGGAGAACCTCGCTGACCCGGCGGCTTGTTTGCCGTTGTTCCGTGTCAGTGGAGGCGCATTATAGGGAGTTCTGAGACGTTGACAAGCCCTGTTTTAAAAAAACTTTTCAACCGTCTCTTTTTTGCTCAAATCAGGCTAAAACAGGCAGTTTTTCGAGCGTTTCAAAGCCGTAACGCTGTAAAACGGGTAAAAGTTGCTCAGTTTCTGTCGTCAACGCCATGCAGTAAGCCAGATTTGCATCGCTGGATTTCGCATCCGGCGCTTCATGTTCCAGCAGCCAGGCAGTACGACGCGCAATTGCCGCTCCGGAATCCACTAATCGGGTACCTTCGGGAAGCACCTGCAGCAACTCATCCTGTAATAGAGGGAAGTGAGTGCAGCCGAGCACGACGGTATCCGGCGGTTCCTGCATACGCAGCCATGGACGCAGAATACGGCGCAGCTCTTCCAGAGGAACCGGTTCACCGTGCAGCTTCGCTTCCGCCAGTTCCACCAGCTCGGCAGAGCCCAGCATCTCGATGCGGCATTCATTGGCAAAGCGAGCAATCAGCTCATGGGTATAAGGACGTTTGACCGTACCCCGCGTTGCCAGTAAGCCCACAATACGGTTAGCCGACAGACGCGCTGCCGGTTTGATAGCCGGTACAACGCCCACAACCGGGAAGGCAAACTTGTCGCGCAGCGCGGGCAAAGAGACCGTACTGGCCGTGTTACAGGCAATCACCGCCAGGGAAAGCGGGTAACGCGCCTGTACCGCAGTGACAATTTCAACAACGCGCTCAACGATAAACGCTTCGCTCTTCTCCCCATAGGGGAACGCGACGTTATCGAAGGCGTAGATGTAATGGAGATCCGGCAAGAGATGCCGGATCTCATCATAGACCGACAGCCCACCGACACCGGAGTCAAACACCAGTACGGTAGGACGTGGTTCAGAAGGTGTAGCTGCCAGACAAGGTGTATTCCCGTCCTGCAGTTGGGTAGCCATATGCTGTCTCGTAATCTTTATCGAACAGGTTGGCTATTTTACCACGAACGGTCAGGTGTGAGGTGATCGGATATGACACCGCAAGATCCCACAGGCTAACGCCGCCCATTTTCACCGGCTGGTAGGTAACATAGTCCTTATCATAGCGGGTTCCCAGATATTGATACGTCAGGCCCCAGTCAAAATCATAGACCTGCCAGTCAAGTTGATACTTCACCTGCTGTTTGGAACGACGCGGCACCGGCTTGTCGGTAATCACATTGCGGGAATCCACATAATCGTAGCTTAGCGTGTGCGCCAGCGGACCGGTATCAAAGTTTGCCGTCGCCTCAACGCCTTTGATACGCACTTTCCCTTCGTTATAGTATTTCTTCGCATGGGTGTCGTAATCAATCATGTTATCGATATTGTTACGATAGCCTGACAAACGCCAGTTTACCCCTGCCGTCAGCCCTTCGAATGCCCCTTCCCACTGCTTACTCTCTTCAGGGTCCAGGTTTGCATTGCCATACATGCCGTACAACTGCCCCAGGTTAGGTGCTTTGTAAGAAGTACCGTAGGAGGCAATAAAACGATAACCGTCAATAAACGCCCATCCAGCACTGGTTTGCCATGTGCCATGGCGACCAAACTGGGAGTTATCATCACTGCGCGCGGCACCTTCAAAGGTGAAGTCACCGAGTTGTTGTAATCCCGTCAGATAGAGGCCGGTATTACGTTGATCGTAACCGTCCGTGACATACCCTGTGCCAGGTTCTGTGGTTTGCTTTTGCCAGTCAATACCTGCACCAACGTTACCGTGGCCCACCACCATGCTGTTTGACCACTGAACATTATATTGCTTCATCTCATCAAGAGTTGCCGAGGAGTCGTAACGGCCATAGTCAGGATCATAGTTGTAGTCTTTACTATGGCTATAGCTGGATACCAGTTGTGACTGAATCTGTTCACCATTAAAGCGCAGCCCGGCGTCCCAACTCTGGCTGTAGAGTTCGCGTGTATCGACTAACGGAGACCCCGGAGCATAGTAGGAGTCATAATCGGTCCGGTTATCATAGCCATAGCCGCGTACAAATCCGTTCCAGGTGTCGGAGAAGTTATGTTCCAGCGCGCCATAAAGCGTCTTACTCTGAAAACCATCCTTGTCGGGTTGAGCCTGTGAACCAGTGCTGCCGTAGGCAACAACGTCAAAACCCTTGGTATAGGCATAATCCCCCATCAGCGTAACACGCGTATTCTCATCCAACTGTTGCTGTGTTGAGATGTCATAGTTCTGGTAACCGTTACTGCCCATACCGGCGGTTAATTCCGTCCCCGGGCTGTCTTGCGTGGTAATGATATTCACCACGCCACCAATCGCATCAGAACCATAAACAGCGGAACGCGGCCCGCGAATGTATTCAATACGTTGTACCAGCGATATTGGGAACTGGCTGAGATCGGCCGCACCGCTCACACCGGCTAAATTCAGACGCACACCGTCAATCAGAACCAGGACATGGCTGGCGTTGGTGCCACGGATAGAAATAGTCGAAAGTTGTCCCATACCGCCGCTTTGGGCAATATCGACACCCGGCAGGCGACGAAGGACATCATTCACGGAGGTCGATTGCCAGCGATCAATTTCCTGGCGCGTAACAACGGTGATAGGGGCAAGTACGGCACTGAGGGGTTGCTGAAAACGGTTAGCAGTAACGACGAGGGTATCCGAGCTAGCATCCTGCGCCCAGCCGGAAAATGCCGTGACGGATAATGCCGTCATCAGCGAAGCTTTTTTGATCATTTTTAAAAGCATCCAAATAGAAAAGGGATGCCGCAGGTTTTATCAGTTGCTCGCGACGATAAAACCCCATGCGACGTTATCCGGCAGGTCTTCGGGCTTGGAGGTTATATAAAGAGGCGATGACTTCCCACGGCACGCCGCAGTGTCTGCATTGAATGCACTCATCTCTTACCTTCCTTACCGCTGCGCGTCAGCCCCAGATTTACACTGGGTTCCCTTTTAACTCACAGGACCGGTACGAGGATGCTACATTTAGTTACATATGGATGTCCAGACTGCTATTTATGATTTTCACCGTCATCGGCGCTGGACATCCCCTGAACAAGCCCTACAATCCCCGCGTACTTTTATTATTCAGGATGCCTCATGACCCCCGAACATCTCCCAACCGAACAGTACGACGCTCAGCTCGCCGAGAAAGTCACTCGCCTGCAAACGATGATGACGCCGTTTAGCGCACCTGCGCCGGAGGTGTTTCGCTCGCCGGTCAGCCATTACCGGATGCGCGCAGAATTCCGCATCTGGCACGACGGTGATGACCTGTACCACATCATGTTCGACCAGCAGACCAAGAACCGCATCCGCGTAGACGCCTTCCCTGCGGCAAGCCAGCTCATCAATACCCTGATGACTGCCGTGCTCGACGGCGTTCGCGATAACCACGCGCTGCGCCACAAGCTGTTCCAGATTGATTACCTCACGACGCTGAGCAATCAAGCTGTCGTCTCGCTGCTGTACCATAAAAAGCTCGATGACGAATGGCGTGAGCAGGCCGAAGCGCTGCGTGACGCGCTGCGCGCACAGGGTCTGAACGTGCACCTGATTGGCCGTGCAACCAAAACCAAAATTGCGCTGGATCAGGACTATATCGACGAACGTCTGCCGGTAGCGGGCAAAGAGATGATCTACCGTCAGGTGGAAAACAGCTTTACCCAGCCGAACGCCGCCATGAATATTCAGATGCTGGAGTGGGCGCTGGATGCTACGCAGAATTCACACGGTGACCTGCTGGAGTTGTACTGCGGTAACGGTAACTTCTCGCTGGCGCTGGCGCGCAACTTTGACCGCGTTCTGGCGACTGAAATTGCCAAACCATCCGTCGCTGCCGCGCAGTACAACATCGCCGCTAACCAGATAGACAACGTGCAGATCATCCGCATGGCGGCAGAAGAGTTTACTCAGGCGATGAACGGCGTGCGGGAATTTAACCGTCTGCAAGGCATTGACCTGAAAAGCTACCAATGCGAGACGATTTTCGTCGATCCGCCGCGCAGCGGGCTGGACAGCGAAACCGAGAAGATGGTGCAGGCGTATCCGAACATTCTGTACATCTCCTGTAACCCAGAGACGCTGTGCCAGAACCTGGAAACGTTAAGCCAGACGCACAATGTGACACGCCTGGCGCTGTTCGATCAGTTCCCGTATACCCATCATATGGAATGCGGTGTGCTGTTAACGAAGAAGTAAGGCTGAAAGTAGGCCGGTTCATCCGGCCTACAACTTATTGCTGTTCCTGCTTGCGGCTCCGCAGTTTCACGCCAATCCAGAAGACCATCGCCACCGACAGTACCGCCGGGAAGAAGTTAGAACCGATATCCGGGTACTCCGCGCGCACCACGGTGCTGTACAACAGCACGCCAAGAATAAAGCAGGCGGCCGCCAGGCCCGGTAACCCGACTGGCATCGTACGATTCTGGTAACGTTGATGCAGGCAGTACACCGTCAGCACCAGCGCAATAATAGGGAATATAGAGAAAGGCACGATGGAGCTGAACAGTGCCGCAAACGTCCCGTTAATCGATAAGCCAGCCAACAGCGCCAGCAGCAGCGTACCTTTATCTTGACCTGACTGTTTCATTGCTCGTCTACCACCTTATTCGGACTGATGTGTCATCTTCTCTTGTTCACGGCGATACCAGTAGTATGCGCCCTTGGAGATCATCCGTAACTGCAGCACCAGCCGCTCTTCCAGCTGACGGCGCTGCTCAGGGCTTACGTCCAGAGCCTCTGCACCCGCGCTAAATACAATAGTCACCATTGCCTCAGCCTGCGCTTCCGTGAACGCACGAGGCATATGGTTTTCGATTTCTAGATAGTCGGCAAGTTCCGCGATAAAATGCTGAATTTCGCGGGCTACCGCGGCACGAAATGCCGCAGAGGTGCCAGAACGTTCGCGCAGCAGCAGGCGGAAGGCGTTCGGGTTATTGCCGATAAATTCCATAAAGGTTGAGACGGAAGTGCGGATAACGCTGCCGCCTTTGGCGATACGCTGTCGCGCCTGGCGCATCAGTTGACGCAGCATCAGGCCGCTCTCGTCGACCATAGTCAACCCAAGCTCATCCACATCGCGGAAATGACGATAAAAGGAGGTTGGCGCAATCCCTGCCTCGCGCGCCACTTCGCGCAGGCTCAGGCTGGCAAAGCTACGTTCGGCACTCAATTGACTAAATGCCGCTTCCACCAGCGAACGCCGGGTTTTTTCTTTTTGTTGCGCTCTAACACCCATCACGATGACTGAATCCTTCCACAAGCCGTGCTGGCACTATACCAGAGATTAAAACGAATCGACTTACGCAGCTTTGTTAATGATTGTTTACATGCTATTTATGCTATTTCGTATGAAAAAAGCCCAACGATAATTGGGTTATTACTTCGATGATGTTATGATTCTGTTGCTTTTATGTATAAGAACAGGTAAGCCTTACCATGCCACATTCCTACGATTATGATGCAATAGTAATTGGTTCCGGCCCCGGCGGCGAAGGTGCTGCTATGGGTCTGGTGAAGCAAGGAGCCCGTGTCGCCGTTATTGAGCGTTATCATAATGTCGGCGGCGGCTGTACCCACTGGGGTACCATCCCGTCCAAAGCCCTTCGCCATGCCGTTAGCCGTATTATCGAATTCAACCAGAACCCTCTCTACAGCGACCACAGCCGACTTCTCCGCTCCTCATTTGCCGACATCCTGAATCATGCCGATAGCGTAATCAATCAGCAAACGCGCATGCGTCAGGGTTTTTATGAGCGTAATCACTGTGAAATGCTGCAGGGCGACGCTCGCTTCGTCGATGAGCACACCATCGCGCTGGAGTGCCCGGACGGTTCCGTCGAAACGCTCACCGCCGATAAGTTCGTGATCGCCTGCGGCTCACGCCCGTATCGCCCGGCTGACGTCGACTTTACCCACCCGCGTATTTACGACAGCGACTCGATTCTCAGCCTGCACCATGAACCTCGCCACGTGATTATCTACGGTGCAGGGGTTATCGGCTGCGAATATGCGTCTATCTTCCGCGGAATGGACGTTAAGGTTGATCTCATCAACACCCGCGACCGTCTGCTGGCCTTCCTCGATCAGGAAATGTCAGATTCGCTCTCTTACCACTTCTGGAACAGCGGCGTCGTCATTCGCCACAACGAAGAGTACGAGAAGATTGAAGGCGTGGACGACGGCGTGATCATGCACCTGAAGTCCGGCAAGAAGCTCAAAGCGGACTGCCTGCTGTTCGCCAACGGTCGTACCGGTAACACCGATTCGCTGTCGCTGGAAAACATCGGGCTACAGGCCGATGGCCGCGGTCAGCTGAAAGTGAACAGCATGTACCAAACCGCGCTGCCGCACGTCTATGCCGTCGGCGATGTTATCGGTTATCCGAGCCTGGCTTCTGCTGCCTACGATCAGGGCCGTATTGCCGCGCAGGCGCTGATGAAAGGTGAAGCCACCGCGCACCTGATTGAAGACATCCCGACCGGCATCTATACCATTCCGGAAATCAGCTCCGTCGGCAAAACCGAACAGCAGTTGACCGCGATGAAAGTGCCGTATGAAGTAGGTCGTGCGCAGTTTAAACACCTGGCCCGAGCGCAAATCGTCGGTATGAGCGTGGGAAGCCTGAAGATCCTGTTCCATCGGGAGACCAAGGAGATCCTCGGCATTCACTGCTTTGGCGAGCGCGCGGCCGAAATTATTCATATCGGCCAGGCGATTATGGAGCAGAAAGGTGGTGGTAACACCATTGAGTACTTCGTTAACACCACCTTTAACTACCCAACCATGGCGGAAGCCTATCGGGTAGCGGCGCTAAACGGCTTAAACCGCCTGTTTTAACGCACTGTCAAAATGGCCGTCCATCGTTTCGCGGACGGCCTCTGCCAGCTGCTCATAGCGGCCACGTAGAGGCGATCCCGGGCGATAGACCAGGCCAACGGTGCGGCGTGGTTCTGGCTTAATGCACGGCAGGTACACCACGCCATCGCGTTTGCGTTCCTGCGGCACGGCGAGCGCTGGCAGCAGCGTAATCCCGCTTCCCGCCGCCACCATATTGCGCAGCGTTTCCAGGCTGGTTGCGCGGAAATGCGTATCTTCATCCGCACCCGCCTCAAAGCAGAAACCCATCGCCTGGTCGCGCAGGCAATGCCCGTCTTCCAGCATCAGCAGCTTCTCACCGGCCAGATCCGACATCGGCACGCGATCGCGCTCCGCCCACGGGTGATCGGCATAGATCGCCAGCATCATCGGCTCGTCGAACAGCGGCACCTCAATAAAGGCTTCGCTCTCTTTCACCAGCGCCAGAATCGCACAGTCCAGCTTACCGCTGTCGAGCTGCGCCAGCAGTTGATGGGTCTGTGCTTCATGCAGGTACATTTCGAGCTTCGGGAAGGTCTGGTGCAGCATGGGAATAATATGAGGCAGCAGATACGGGCCAACGGTTGGGATCAGGCCGATATGCAACGGGCCGGACATCGTCTCCCCCTGCTGACTTGCCATCTCCTTCAGCACTTTGACCTCGCGTAACACGGTACGCGCCTGGTCCACCAGCAGCAGCCCCGCCTGGGTGAACAGCACTTTGCGGCTGGTTCGCTCCAGCAGCATGACGCCCAGTTCATCTTCCAGCTTACGAATCTGCCCACTTAGGGTTGGCTGGCTGACATGGCAGGAATCTGCCGCCCGGCGGAAGTGCCGGTGTTCAGCTAACGCCACCAGGTATTCAAGATCACGAATATTCATTATTCATCCTCCATCGCCACGATAGTTCATGGCGATAGATAGAATAGCAATGAATGATTATCCCTATCAAGCGTTCTGTTCAATAATACAGCACAGAAACAGGTGACCCTTGTTTAACCCTTGAAATCGTCACACTGATTCGGAGTTTCTCTCAAACTCGACAAATAAAGCCAACATGAACGTTTGCGGGCCCCGTGCCCGCTTTTTTTTGGCCGTAAAAAACCCGGCGTCGCTGCGCTCGGCCGGGCTACATTCTCTTCAAGGGGCTGGGACGCAGAGAATTAACCCAAGCGCGCCTTCGCGTCGCTAATCGCCTGCGCTACCTGCTTCGGCGACACGCCGCCTTTTGCTGCACGCTTATCAAGGCAGGATTGCAGCGACAGAATTGGGTAAACATCGTCGCCAATCACCGCGCTGAATTTTTGCAGGTCAGCCAGCGCCAGATCCTCCAGCGGTTTGCCCTGAGCAATGGCCTCGACCACCGCTTCGCCCACGATATGGTGCGCTTCACGGAACGGAACGCCTTTCGCCACCAGATAATCCGCCAGCTCGGTGGCATTCGCATAGCCCTGCTGCGCCGCTTCCTGGCAACGTGGACGCTTCACCTGAATACCGTCCAGCACCAGCGCCGCCATATGCAAGCAGTCCATCCAGGTATCGAGCGCGTCGAATACGCCCTCTTTGTCTTCCTGCATATCTTTGTTATAGGCCAGCGGCAGACCTTTTAAGGTCATCATCATGCCGGTCAGCGCACCCTGTACGCGGCCACACTTACCGCGGATAAGCTCGAGCGCATCCGGGTTTTTCTTCTGCGGCATCAGGGAGGAACCTGAGGTCACGCGGTCAGACAGCTCAACAAAGCCCGCTTCACCGGTATTAAAGAAGATCAGATCTTCAGCAAAGCGCGACAGGTGCACCATGCCGATGGACGCATCAGACAGCAATTCCAGCACGTGGTCGCGGTCAGAAACGCTGTCCAGGCTGTTACGGGTGGCGGACGCAAAGCCCAGCCAGCCCGCCAACTGTTCACGATCGATTTCATAGGCGGTACCCGCCAGCGCGCCGCAGCCCAGTGGGCTCACGTCCAGACGCTTGAGGGTATCCTGCAGGCGGCTTTCGTCACGCGCCAGCATCTCAACGTAGGCCAGGCACCAGTGCGCAAAGGTCACCGGCTGCGCACGTTGCAGGTGCGTATAGCCCGGCATCACCGCATCCTGGTTGGCCTGCGCGGTATCGACCAGCGCGCTTTGCAGCTGGCGAATAGCCGTCAGCAGTTCAGCAACGGTATCTTTGCACCACAGTTTGAGGTCGGTCGCGACCTGGTCGTTACGGCTACGGCCGGTGTGCAGCTTTTTACCCAACTGGCCCACTTTGTCGATAAGCTTGCCTTCTACCCAGCTATGGATATCTTCAGCATCGCTTTGCAGAATCTGCTGCGGGTTTGCCCGCACTTCTTCCAGCAGCACGCCCAGCGCGGCTTCCAGTTGAGATTGCTCTTCCGCCGTCAGAACGCCGACCGTCACCAGCGCTTTGGACCAGGCAACAGAGCCAACGATATCCTGCTCCGCCAGGCGATAGTCAAAGCGTAAAGAGTCGTTGAACTGTTTGAACCGCTGATCCGCTGCCTGAGTAAAACGCCCACCCCAAAGTGCCATAACATGCTTCCTTAATTTCGTTTATTTTTGCCGGGTAGTCTCCGGCCTGAAAACAACCCTCACCCCGGCCCTCTCCCTGAGGGAGAGGGTTAGGGTGAGGGGAAAATCACTTAAGCCAGAATACGCGTGCCAATTGGCGTGCCGTTAAACAGCGCCGGCAGTTGCTCCGCGTGACGCCATGAGGCGATATCCACCGGGCGACCCAGGGTACGTGCCGCATCAAGCGCTGCGTTCACTTTCACAATCATCCCGTCGGTAATAATGCCCTGCTCGATCAACTGTTCTGCCTTCGCCGCCGTCATTTCCGCAATACGCTGGCCTTTACCGTCGAGAATGCCGCTCACATCGGAGAGCAGAATCAGATCTGCGCCAAGCGTAGCCGCCAGCGCGGTTGCCGCCTGGTCAGCGTTGACGTTCATCAGTTGCCCTTCGGCGGTCACGCCGATAGAGCTCACCACCGGCAGGAAACCGCCTTCCAGCAGCAGATTAATCAGTTTAGGCGAACCCGGCTGCGCCAGACCCACATGGCCCAGCTCTTCATCCAGTTTGCTCACCTGCACGCTGTCGCCGTCGCCGAGGAACAGGCCAACGGAGGCGATATCATGCTTCTTCGCCCATGCCAGCAGCGTTTTGTTGGCGGTACCCGCCAGCGCGCCGGTAATAATGTCGATTTGATCGGCAGGCGTGACGCGCAGACCATTTTTCTTTTTCACCGGCAGATTGAGCTGTTTCATCAGCTCATCCACTACGCAGCCACCGCCGTGGACAATCACCAGCGGGCGCTGATGCGACTCGCGGTAGTTCACCAGTGCGGTAAACAGACGCTCCAGCGCCTCTTCGCTATCCAGTAACACGCCGCCCAGTTTGATAATTAATGGATTCATCATCGTCACACCTTAAATAAGAGACTGCGTCTCAGCGAAGCCGAAACGGATATTGGCGCACTGCACGGCCTGTGCGGCAGCGCCTTTCAATAGGTTGTCTTCGGTCGCCACGACGATCAGGTGCTCGCCCTGCACGGCAAAACCGATATCGCAGAACGGCAGGCCGACCACATTTTTCAGTGCCGGAACGCCCTTCTCGTATAAACGTACCATCGGCTTGTCACCGTAGGCCTGTTGTAAGGTTTCTGCCACCTGCGCGTGGGTCACACCCGGCTTCAGACGACAGGTAATCGTCTCCAGAATACCGCGCGGGAAGTTGCCCAGATGCGGGGTGAAAATCACCTCTGCGCCAAGGTGGCTGGCGATTTCCGGCTGATGGCGATGAGTGAACACGCCGTACGGCTGTAGACTGACTTCGCAGAAGCTATTAGAGATAGCGGCTTTGCGCCCGGCACCGCTCACGCCGGAAGTGGCGTTGATCACTGGCCACTGGTTGAGATCCAGGAGATCGGCATCAATCAGGGGTTTCAGAGAAAGCTGCGCCGCCGTCGGGTAACAGCCCGGCACCGCAATCAGGTTCGCCTCTTTCAGCGCCTCGGCGCTCCACTCGGCCAGGCCGTACACCGCCTGCGCCAGCAGCTCAGGGTGCTGATGGGTAAAGCCGTAGTATTTTTCATAGAAGGCGCCGTCGTTGACGCGGAACGCACCGGAAAGGTCGAACACCACGCAGCCTGCCGCAAGGAACTGCGGGGCCAGATCGTGGCTCACTTCATGGGCGGTCGCCAGGAACACCACATCAACACCGGCACTGAATTCGCTGATGTCGGACATCGGCTGCAGCGGCAGATCGACAATCCCTTTCAGCTGTGGATGCAAATCGGAGATTAACTTTCCTGCATCATTGCTTTGCGCTGAGACCGTCAAAGCGGTTATGTTCATATGAGGATGGCGATTTACATAGGTCACAAGCTCTGCGCCAGCGTAACCGCTCGCGCCCACAATCAGCGTATTCAACATCGGGGCTGCTCACCTTCTTATGTCTGTTTGCCTGATTAAGCGTTTTCTATTCACCCTACCGTTGGTGGGTTTTCTTACGCCTAATGATAATGTATTTTTATTCACAAATACTGCATGAATATTGATACTATCATGACCCGAGGTGTGTCAACAATGAAAAACAATTTACCCCCATTTATCGAGATTTACCGTGCGTTGATCGGCACTCCTTCCATCAGCGCAACCGAAGAAGCGCTCGATCAGAGCAATGCGTCTTTAATCACTCTGCTTGCTGACTGGTTTGCCTCGTTAGGCTTCAACGTTGAGGTACAGCCGGTTCCCGGCACGCGCAATAAATTTAACCTGCTGGCCAGCACCGGACACGGCGCGGGCGGGCTACTGCTGGCCGGTCATACTGATACCGTGCCGTTCGACGACGGGCGCTGGACCCGCGATCCGTTTACCCTCACCGAGCATGACAACAAGCTCTACGGTCTGGGCACCGCCGACATGAAAGGCTTCTTCGCCTTTATTCTGGATGCGCTGCGTGATGTTGACGTGACGACGCTGAAAAAGCCGCTCTATATCCTGGCCACCGCCGATGAAGAGACCAGCATGGCGGGGGCTCGCTACTTCTCCGAATCCACCGAACTGCGCCCGGACTGCGCCATCATCGGTGAACCAACTTCACTGCAGCCAGTGCGCGCGCACAAAGGTCATATGTCGAACGCCATCCGCGTGATGGGCCAGTCTGGCCACTCCAGCGACCCGGCGCGCGGCGTCAATGCCATTGAGATCATGCACGACGCGATTGGCCGCGTGATGCAGTTACGCGACTCGCTGAAAGAACGCTATCACTACGACGCGTTTACCGTACCGTATCCAACGCTCAACCTCGGTAGCCTCCACGGCGGCGATGCTTCCAACCGCATCTGCGCCTGCTGCGAGCTGCACATGGACATCCGTCCGCTGCCGGGAATGACCTTGAACGATCTGAACGGCCTGCTCGATGAAGCCCTTGAGCCAGTCAGCACGCAGTGGCCGGGCCGCCTGACCATTAGCGAGCTGCATCCGCCGATTCCAGGCTACGAATGCCCGCCGGATCACCAGCTGGTTCAGGTGCTGGAAAAACTGCTCGGTACCAAGACCGAAGTGGTGAACTACTGCACCGAAGCACCGTTTATCCAGACCCTGTGCCCGACCATCGTTCTCGGCCCAGGCTCGATTAACCAGGCGCACCAGCCGGACGAATACCTGGAAACGCGCTTTATTAAGCCGACGCGCGAGTTAATTACCCAGGTCGTGCATCACTTCTGCTGGCACTAATGAATTTTGCCCGGTGGCTTAATGCTTGCCGGGCCTATCCTGTCAGTAGGCCGGATAAGCGCAGCGCCATCCGGCACCTTTCCGCTCCCCCGTTCCCGCGATCTCCTTCACATTTTCATAAGCATTTCTTATCTGGCACGATACGAATTAACTTTCATAAATTGTCGCGATTTATTCGTTTGCTGAAGCGATTTCGCAGCAATTGACGTACGGGTTTTTACGTGGCTTTATAAAAGAGGTGTCTTTATCTCGCCCTTACGTTCCAGGGGTTGGGATATAACAAAATAAAATGAGATGGGGTGTCTGGGTTAATGAACGAACAATATTCCGCGTTGCGTAGTAATGTCAGTATGCTCGGTAAAGTGCTAGGCGATACCATCAAGGATGCGCTTGGTGAGAACATTCTTGACCGTGTAGAAACGATCCGTAAGTTGTCCAAATCTTCTCGTGCGGGCAACGAAGCCAATCGCCAGGAGCTGCTCACCACGCTGCAGAACCTGTCCAACGATGAGCTGCTGCCGGTCGCCCGCGCGTTCAGTCAGTTCCTGAACCTGGCTAACACCGCCGAGCAGTACCACAGCATTTCGCCAAAAGGCGAAGCGGCAAGCAACCCGGAAGTGATTGCTCGTACCCTGCGTAAACTCAAAGACCAACCTAATCTCGACGAAACCACGATAAAAAAAGCCGTTGAATCCCTGTCGCTGGAGCTGGTGCTCACCGCGCACCCAACTGAAATCACGCGTCGTACGCTGATTCACAAAATGGGCGAGATCAACAACTGCTTAAAGCAGCTCGATAATACCGATATCGCCGACTACGAGCGCAACCAGGTGATGCGCCGTCTGCGCCAGCTGATTGCCCAGTCCTGGCACACCGATGAAATTCGTAAACACCGCCCAAGCCCGGTAGATGAAGCCAAATGGGGCTTTGCAGTTGTGGAAAATAGCCTGTGGGAAGGCGTGCCAAACTACCTGCGTGAGCTGAACGAACAGCTGGAAGAGAACCTCGGCTACCAGCTGCCGGTTGATTTCGTGCCGGTACGCTTCACCTCCTGGATGGGCGGCGACCGCGACGGCAACCCGAACGTGACCGCGGAAATCACCCGCCACGTCCTGCTGCTCAGCCGCTGGAAAGCCACCGACCTGTTCCTGAAAGATATTCAGATTCTGATTTCCGAACTGTCGATGGTTGAGTGCACAGACGAACTGCGCGAACTGGTTGGCGAAGCGGGTGCTACCGAGCCGTACCGTTTCCTGATGAAAAACCTGCGTACCCGTCTGCTGGCGACCCAAGCGTGGCTGGAAGCACGCCTGAAAGGTGAGCGTCTGCCGAAACCGGCGGGCCTGATCAGCCAGAACGAACAGCTGTGGGAACCGCTGTACGCCTGCTATAAATCACTGCAGGCCTGCGGGATGGGCATTATCGCCAACGGCGAACTGCTCGACACCCTGCGCCGCGTGAAGTGTTTTGGCGTGCCGCTGGTGCGTATCGACGTGCGTCAGGAAAGCACCCGTCACACCGAAGCGCTGGGCGAACTGACCCGCTATCTGGGCATCGGCGACTACGAAAGCTGGTCTGAAGCCGACAAGCAGGCCTTCCTGATCCGCGAACTGAACTCCAAACGTCCGCTTCTCCCGCGTAGCTGGGAACCAAGCAACGAAACCCGTGAAGTCCTCAATACCTGCAAAGCGATTGTCGATGCGCCTATCGGCTCGGTCGCCGCCTACGTTATCTCCATGGCGAAAACGCCGTCCGACGTGCTGGCCGTTCACCTGCTGCTGAAAGAAGCGGGCATTACCTTCGCGCTGCCGGTAGCTCCACTGTTCGAAACCCTCGACGACTTGAACAACGCCGACGACGTCATGACTCAGCTGCTGAGCATCGACTGGTATCGCGGCTTTATTCAGGGCAAGCAGATGGTCATGATTGGCTATTCCGACTCCGCAAAAGATGCGGGCGTAATGGCGGCATCCTGGGCGCAGTACCAGGCACAGGATGCGTTAATCAAAACTTGTGAGAAAGCGGGCATCGAGCTGACGCTGTTCCACGGTCGCGGTGGCTCTATCGGCCGCGGCGGCGCCCCGGCGCACGCGGCGCTGCTCTCTCAGCCTCCGGGCAGCCTGAAAGGCGGCCTGCGCGTGACCGAACAGGGCGAGATGATCCGCTTCAAATACGGTCTGCCGGAAATCACCGTCAGCAGCCTGTCGCTGTACACCAGCGCCATTCTGGAAGCGAACCTGCTGCCACCGCCGGAGCCAAAAGAAGAGTGGCGCGGCATCATGGACGAACTGTCGGATATCTCCTGCGAGATGTACCGCGGCTACGTGCGTGAAAACAAAGATTTCGTGCCGTACTTCCGCTCCGCCACGCCGGAGCAGGAGCTGGGCAAACTGCCATTGGGTTCACGCCCGGCAAAACGTCGCGCCACCGGCGGCGTTGAGTCACTGCGCGCGATTCCATGGATCTTCGCCTGGACGCAGAACCGCCTGATGCTGCCAGCCTGGCTGGGTGCTGGCGCGGCGCTGCAAAAAGTGGTTGAAGACGGTAAGCAGAGCAAGCTGGAAGCCATGTGCCGCGACTGGCCGTTCTTCTCTACCCGTCTGGGTATGCTGGAGATGGTCTACTCGAAGGCTGACCTGTGGCTGGCGGAATACTACGATCAGCGTCTGGTGAAAAAAGAGCTGTGGGGTCTGGGCACCGAGCTGCGCGAGCAGCTGGAAGCCGACATCAAAGTGGTGCTGGATATCGCCAACGATGCGCACCTGATGGCCGACCTGCCGTGGATTGCCGAGTCTATCCAGCTGCGTAACGTCTACACTGACCCGCTGAACGTTCTGCAGGCCGAACTGCTGCACCGTTCACGTAAAGCGGAAGAAGAAGGTCTGGAGCCGAACCATAACGTTGAACAAGCGCTGATGGTCACCATCGCAGGCGTTGCTGCCGGTATGCGTAACACCGGTTAATCTCTCCCCCATGTAGCCCGGCCGAGCGAAGCGACGCCGGGAATATGCACGGTGCAGCCCCGGCGTTATCCGGACGATCTGCACGCCAAAAGGCCACATTCTTTGTGGCCTTTTTTTATCCCCTCGGTTAAGGTTTCTGCGTTGTTCACCACGACAGGGAGCCCCATGCTTTTCGATATCAACCCGCTGCTTTCCCACATTGCCTCAGGCGCCACACCGCTGCAAAAAATCTGGTTTGCCGGGAATCACGCGCCGGTGCCGGAAATGGCGTTTCAGGTCGACTTTCCGCGGCTGGAGATCCTACTTGAAGGGCAGCTCACCGATGCCGCGCTGGGTGAACCCATGCTGGCGCTTGATGCGCTCTACGTTCCCGCTGGCGGCTGGAATTTCCCGCAGTGGCAGAGCCCGGTCACCACGCTGAGCATTCTGTTTGGCAAGCAGCAGCTGGGGTTTAGCGTGCAGCAGTGGGATGGGCAGCAGTTGAAGAACATGGCGAAGCAGCACGTCGCACGCCGTGGCCCGCGCGTCGGCTCTTTCCTGCTGCAAACCATGAGTGAAATTCAGATGCAACCGCAGGAGCAGCAAACCGCCCGGCTGATTGCCACCAGCCTGATCAGCCACTGCGCCGACCTGCTCAGCAGCCAGATTCAGACCGCTTCGCGCAGCCAGGCGTTGTTCGACGCCATTCGTGAGCATATCGATAGCCACTTTGCCGAGCCGTTGACCCGCGAATCGGTGGCGCAGGCGTTCTACATCTCCCCCAACTATCTTTCGCACCTGTTCCAGAAAAGCGGAGTAATGGGATTTAACGAATACCTCAACCATACCCGACTGGAGCACGCCAGACGGCTGTTGAAGGGCTATGACCTGAAAGTCAAAGAGATTGCCCACGCCTGTGGGTTTGTCGACAGCAACTACTTCTGCCGTCTGTTCCGTAAGAATACTGACCGTTCACCGTCAGAGTACCGCCGTCAGTACCATAGCCAGCTGACTACGACAGAATAATGTGCGTGTGCTGCGGCGCGGAAAGCAGCTTACGCACCGCGGCCATGACCTTTTGCGGCTCGCGTAAAAAGGCGCTAATCCCAGACTGCACGCAGCGGCTCTGGGTAAAACGGTCTGCGCCGTTGAGCTCGATATCGGTAATCAGCAGCACCGCGTCGGCCCGGCGGATGTCGTCTTCCGTCAGCGCATTTTCAATGCCAAGCGCCCCCTGCGTTTCAATCTTTATGGTCCACTTTTCCTGCTGACAGAGTTTTTCCAGACGTTCCGCCGCCATGTAGGTATGGGCTACCCCACTGACGCAGGCCGTTACCGCTACCAGCACTCTTCCGCTCGTTACCGTCATCGTCTCCTCCTTGCAGAAAACAAACGCTGGCGGGCGCAAAAATTCTTTCGCACCCGCCAGTGGCTAAGTTTCTATTGTATCGGGATAAAACTTAGGCGCTCTGCGCTAAGTGTGCCTCGATCTTATTCATAATAGCGTCGGCACGTTTAACCGCATCGCTAATATTAACCCGCACAATGGTTTTCCCGGCAAAACGTTCTTCCGCCTTGATGCCAATGTCTTTGGTCAGAATTACCATGTCCGCTGCCGCCACATCACTCGCCGTCAGCTCATTTTCCTGACCAATAGACCCCTGCGTTTCTACCTTCACGTTCCAGCCTTTTGATTTCGCCGCACTCTCCAGCGCTTCCGCTGCCATGTAGGTGTGTGCTACGCCGGAAGGACAAGCCGTTACCGCAATAATACTGGTCATAATCTTCTACCTTCTCAATTAGTTAATTTCGAAATCTAAATCCAGGTCGTCTTCTTTTTCGACAACCGCTTTCTTGTTCTTACGCGCCAGGCTCTTCAGGACGTTGACGCTCACCGCCGTAACCACCGCACCGACCACAATCGCCAGCAGGTATCCCAGCTTGCCTTCAACCACCGGCAGGACAATCAGACCGCCCCACCCGGCGTAGCACTGTGCTCCCATCAGCGCGGCGGTCACCGTGCCGCAGACGGAGCCCAGCATGATGGAAGGGATCACGCGCAGCGGATCGGCAGCGGCGAACGGAATCGCCCCTTCGGTAACGCCGACGCAGCCCATCACCAGCGCGGCTTTGCCCGCTTCGCGCTCTTCGTTATTGAAGTTTTTACGATTAATCAGCGTTGCCAGCCCCAGGCCCAGCGGTGGCACGCAGATGCCGACAGCGGCAATGGCGACGACGGTATAGACGCCCTGAGAGACGCAGATCAGCATGAAGGCGTAGGCCACTTTGTTGACCGGGCCGCCCATATCAAACGCCAGCATCAGGCCCATAATCACCGCCAGCACCACGATGCTGCCGGCCTGCATACCTTGCAGCCACTGCGTCAGGCTGGAGGTCAGCAGACCTACCGGCTCACCCAGCCCCCACATCATGATGCCTGCGGTAATAAAGGTGCCGACGATAGGAATGACGAAGATAGGCATCACCGAGCGCAACACTTTGTGCACCGGGATCTTCTTCAGGTAGTAGACCACGATACCGCCGATAATCCCGGCAATCAGCGCGCCGAAGAAGCCCGCGCCAAAACTGTTACCGACCCACGCGCCGATGGCGCAGGGCGCCAGCGCCGAACGTTCGGCAATGGAGTAGCCGATGTAGGCAGCGAGGAAAGGCACCATCAGCGTCAGGCCCGCGACGCCGATATCAAAGAGCTTTTTCAGGTTAGGGTCGGTTGCAACATCAGGTACGGCCCCTTTGCCGTACAGCATGACGGAGACGGCCAGTAAAATACCGCCCGCAACCACAAACGGGATCATGTGCGACACGCCAGTCATCAAATGCTGACGGGTGTTTTTGAGTATTTGCACCAATTCTTTCATCAGTCGCTCCTGGGCTTCTTCGGCCCATGTCTATTAGGGTGTTGTGGCAAACAATAGGCAATTGGCGGCGGGACAGACAGTGGATAAAAAGTGCATTTACTGGATTTTTGTATTATCAAAAGAAAAATGCGAGCGACCTCAAAAGTTAGCGCATGAACGGCCTTAATACGCATGACATGGAACCTGTGAGGTTGCTCGCATTTTCCAGCAGACCATACATTTATCCAGTTTTTGACATAAATGTCAGATAGCATGCCCCTTCACAAGCCCCCTATTCTGTTACCCATATCGAATGATTTGGGAGATAAGGTTATGGCGTTGGTTGTTGAATTTGTCTGCGAATTACCGAACGGCGTGCATGCTCGCCCGGCCAGCCACGTTGAGACGCTGTGCAACACGTTTAGCTGCGATATTGAATGGCATAACCTGCGTACGGATCGCAAAGGCAACGCCAAAAGCGCGCTGGCAATTATCGGCACCGACACGCTGTCGGGCGATAGCTGCCGCCTGCTGCTGAACGGTGCAGATGAGCAGAACGCGCATCAACGTCTCTCCACCTGGCTGAAAGAGGAATTTCCGCTGTGCGACGCGCCGTTGGCGCAGGTTGCCAACGTAGAGCAGGAAGCGCTGCCGGAATCTCTGACCCGCCTCAACCCAACGCTGTTCCGCGCACTGCCGGTCTGTAACGGCAGCGCGGGCGGCGTGCTCACTCGTCTGGCCGCGCTGGATCTCAATAATCTCGGCGAACTTCCGCCCGCGAAAAATGCGGAACAGGAACAGTCGGCGCTGGATAGCGGCCTGACACGGCTGGTCAGAACGCTGGAACTGCGGTTGTTAGACAACGACAGCACCGCTAGCGCCATCCTCGAAGCACACCGTTCGCTCGCCACCGATACCTCACTGCGCCAGCATTTACTGGCGGGCGTGAATAACGGTCTGAGCTGCGCGCAGGCCGTCGTTGAGAGCGCCAACCACTTCTGCGCCGAATTTGCCCGTTCCAGCAGCAGCTACCTGCAAGAGCGTGCGCTGGACGTGCGCGACGTCGGCTTCCAGCTGCTGCAGCATATTTATGGTGAAGACCGCTTCCCGGCACCGGGCCAGCTTACTCAGCCGTCCATCTGCGTGGCGGAAGAATTGACCCCAAGCCAGTTCTTAGAACTGGACAAAACCCTGCTCAAAGGCCTGCTGTTACAAAGCGGCGGCACCACCTCGCATACGGTGATCCTCGCTCGCTCCTTTAACATTCCAACCCTTGTGGGCGTGGAGATTGATGCACTAACGCCGTGGCAGAACCAGCCGGTTTACCTCGACGGCAACGCGGGTGCGGTGATTGTCGCCCCAACAGAGGCCATCACCCGCTATTACCAGCAGGAAGCGCGCGTGCAGGCCGCCATTCGCGAACAGCAAAGCGTATGGCTGCATAAAGAAGCGCGCACTGCCGATGGCATTCGCCTTGAGGTTGCCGCCAACATTGCCCACTCCGTTGAAGCACAGGCCGCCTTCGGCAACGGCGCGGAGGCCGTCGGCCTGTTCCGCACGGAAATGCTCTATATGGACAGGGCCAGCGAGCCGAGCGAGAGCGAGCTGTACAACATTTTCTGCCAGGCGCTGGAGTCCGCCGAAGGACGTAGCATTATTATCCGCACCATGGATATCGGCGGCGATAAGCCGGTGGATTACCTCAATATTCCGGCAGAGAACAACCCGTTCCTCGGCTACCGCGCGGTGCGTATTTATGAAGAGTATTCCGCGCTGTTCACCACCCAATTGCGCGCCATCCTCCGCGCCTCCGCCCACGGCAGCCTGAAAATCATGATCCCGATGATCTCCTCCATGGAAGAGATTTTGTGGGTCAAAGAGAAGGTGGCCGAAGCCAAACAGCAGCTGCGCAGCGAACACGTGCCGTTCGATGAGCGCATTCCGCTGGGCATCATGCTGGAAGTGCCGTCGGTGATGTTCATCATCGACCAGTGCTGCGAAGAGATAGACTTCTTCAGCATTGGCAGTAACGACCTGACCCAGTACCTGCTGGCAGTCGATCGCGATAACGCCAAAGTGACTCGCCACTACAATAGTTTGAATCCAGCCTTCCTGCGCGCCCTGGACTTCGCCGTGCAGGCGGTGCACCGTCAGGGGAAATGGATTGGTCTGTGCGGCGAGCTGGGCGCTAAAGGCTCGGTACTGCCGCTGCTGGTTGGGCTGGGAATGGATGAAATCAGCATGAGCGCCCCGTCGATTCCGGCGACCAAAGCGCGTCTGGCGCAGCTCGACAGCCGCGCCTGCCGCCAGTTGCTCAACCAGGCGATGGCCTGCCGCACCTCGCTGGAAGTGGAGCACCTGCTCGCCCAGTTCCGTATGAGCCAGCAGGATGCGCCGCTGATTACCCCACGCTGTATTTCGCTCGATAACGACTGGCGCAGCAAAGAGGAGGTCATCAAAGGGATGACCGACAATCTGCTGCTCGCCGGGCGCTGCCGCTACCCGCGTAAGCTGGAAGCCGACCTGTGGGCACGAGAAGCGGTCTTCTCCACCGGGCTGGGCTTCAGCTTCGCTATTCCACACAGCAAATCGGAACATATTGAGCAGTCGACCATCAGCGTCGCGCGCCTGCCCGCGCCGGTAGCCTGGGGCGATGACGAGGCGCAGTTCATCATTATGCTGACGCTGAACAAACATGCCGCCGGAGACCAGCATATGCGCATCTTCTCGCGCCTGGCCCGCCGCATTATGCATGAAGAATTCCGTAGCGCTCTGGTTAACGCCGCTTCTGCCGACGCTATCGCCAGCCTGCTGCAACACGAACTGGAACTTTAAGAGGAAATAGCATGGAACTGTATCTGGATACCGCCAACGTGCAGGAAGTGGAACGTCTGGCCCGTATTTTTCCGATTGTCGGCGTGACCACTAACCCAAGCATCGTGGCCGCCAGCCGCGAATCCATCTGGGACGTGCTGCCGCGTTTGAAAAAAGCCGTGGGTGAAAACGGCACGCTGTTTGCCCAGACCATGAGCCGTACCGCCGAGGGTATGGTGGCCGAAGCGCGTAAGCTGAATGATGCCGTGCCGGGCATCGTGGTGAAAGTCCCGGTCACCGCCGAAGGTCTGGCGGCGATTAAGCTTTTGAAACAAGCGGGCATTCCAACGCTTGGCACCGCTGTCTACAGCGCCTCTCAGGGGCTGCTGGCCGCGCTGGCGGGGGCAAAATACGTGGCGCCGTACGTCAACCGCGTTGACGCCCAGGGCGGTGACGGTATCCGCATGGTGCAGGAGCTGCAATCGCTGCTGGAGCTGCACGCGCCGGAAAGCAAAGTGCTGGCCGCCAGTTTTAAAACCCCGCGTCAGGCACTGGACTGTTTATTGGCAGGATGTGAAGCCATCACCCTTCCTTTAGATGTAGCGCAACAAATGCTCGGCACACCCGCAGTAGAGTCAGCTATTGAGAAGTTTGAGCAAGACTGGAAAAACGCATTTGGGAATCTGAACCTGTAGGAGAAATGTATGGATCGCATTATTCAATCACCAGGTAAGTATATTCAGGGTGCCGACGTTATCACACGTCTAGGTGACTATCTGAAGCCAATGGCCAATAGCTGGCTGGTCGTCGGCGATAAATTCGTGCTGGGATTTGCCGAAGAGACGCTGCGCAAAAGCCTGACCGGCGCGGGCCTGTCCGTTGAAATCGCGCCGTTCGGCGGCGAATGTTCACAGAACGAAGTTAACCGTCTGCAGGACGTGGCGAACAGCGCCAAATGCAGCGCCATTTTAGGTATCGGCGGCGGGAAAACGCTGGATACGGCCAAAGCGCTGGCCCACTTTATGAATCTGCCGGTGGCGATTGTTCCCACCATCGCATCTACCGATGCACCGTGCAGCGCACTCTCCGTGCTGTACACCGATGATGGCGAATTCGACCGTTACCTGATGCTGCCGCACAACCCGAACATGGTTATCGTCGATACCAAAATCGTCGCCGGTGCCCCTGCGCGCCTGCTGGCTGCCGGGATTGGCGATGCGCTGGCAACCTGGTTTGAAGCCCGTGCCTGCTCGCGCAGCGGCGCCACCACCATGGCAGGCGGGAAATGCACCCAGGCCGCGCTGGCGGTCGCTGAGCTTTGCTACAACACGCTGATTGAAGAAGGCGAAAAAGCCATGCTGGCCGCCGAGCAGCACGTGGTGACGCCAGCGCTGGACCGCGTCATTGAAGCTAACACCTACCTGAGCGGCGTCGGCTTTGAGAGCGGTGGCCTGGCGGCAGCGCACGCGATTCATAACGGCATGACGGCAATTGCGGACGCACACCACTACTACCACGGCGAGAAAGTCGCATTTGGTACCCTTACCCAACTGGTGCTGGAAAACGCGCCGGTGGAAGAAATTGAAACCGTCGCGGCGCTTTGCCATAGCGTTGGGTTGCCAATCACCCTGGCACAGCTGAGTATCAAAGAGGATATTCCGGCGAAAATGCGTCTGGTGGCGGAAGCGGCCTGTGCGGAAGGCGAGACCATCCACAACATGCCGGGCGGCGCGGACCCTGACCGCGTTTACGCGGCGCTGTTGGTGGCTGACCAGTATGGGCAGCGTTTTCTGCACGAGTGGGAGTAATGAGATAAGGTAGCCCGGCCGAACGAAGTGACGCCGGGATCTCCCCGGAGTCGCCGCTAACGCGTCTCGTCCGGGCTACCTTAAACCCACAAACAAAAATCCCCGCTTTCGCGGGGATTTTTTATACCTTCACGCCCACCTTACAGCAGGTCGAAACGGTCCAGGTTCATCACTTTCACCCATGCCGCCACGAAGTCTTTCACAAACTTCTCTTTCGCATCGCTGGAGGCATAAACCTCCGCCAGCGCACGCAGTACGGCGTTAGAGCCAAAGACCAGGTCAGCGCGCGTGGCGGTGTATTTCACCTCACCGCTCGCACGATCGCGGCCTTCAAACAGCTCAGACGTTTCGTCGGTCGCTTTCCACTCGGTGCGCATATCCAGCAGGTTGACGAAGAAGTCAGTGCTGAGTGCGCCCACGTTGTCGGTAAAGACGCCGTGGTTGCTGCCGTCGAAGTTGGCACCCAGTACGCGCATGCCACCAACCAATACGGTCAGCTCCGGCGCGGTCAGGGTCAACAACTGTGCTTTGTCGATCAGCAGAGATTCCGTGGTCGCTTCACCCGGTGCCGCACGATAGTTACGGAAACCATCGGCAAGCGGTTTGAGCAGCTCGAACATCTCGATGTCCGTCTGATCCTGACGCGCATCTACGCGACCCGGCGTGAACGGCACTTTAACGTCAACGCCAGCCGCTTTCGCCGCCTGCTCTACGCCCACCACACCGGCCAGCACGATAATGTCGGCCAGAGAAGCTTTGTGCGCTGACTTATAGATGCCTTCCAGCACCGGCAGTACGCGAGCCGCCGTGGCGTTCACTTCCCAATCACGCTGTGGTGCAAGCGCCAGACGCGCACCGTTCGCCCCACCTCGCTTATCACCACCGCGGAAGGTAGAAGCGGAAGCCCAGGCGACCGACACCAGC
Organism: Kluyvera sichuanensis; assembly: GCF_040930405.1. NCBI lineage: Bacteria > Pseudomonadati > Pseudomonadota > Gammaproteobacteria > Enterobacterales > Enterobacteriaceae > Kluyvera > Kluyvera sichuanensis. The sequence continues at coordinate 3,841,406 of NZ_CP162271.1, read as the reverse complement.
TCACCGACGGAGAGGCCAGATGCCGCAATATCCGCCTTCAGGCTTTCGATATCTTCAGCGGTCGGGTTGAAGAACGCATGCGGCAGCGGATCCTGCCAAATCAGATCTTCACGTGGCACTTCTGGCCCGATGTAACGCGCTTTTGGCCCCATATCACGGTGGGTCAGTTTGAACCACGCACGGGCAAAGGCTTCGTTAAAGGCCTGCGGGTCGTTCAGGAAGCGGCGAGAAATTTTCTCGAAGTCCGGATCGAAGCGCAGCGTCAGGTCGGTCACCAGCATGGTTGGCTTACGTTTTTTCGACGGGTCGAACGGATCCGGAATGATGTCCGGCGCATCTACCGCTTCAAACTGGATGGCGCCAGCCGGGCTGCGGGTCTGCACCCATTCGTATTTGAACAGGTTCTCGAAGAAGTAGTTGCTCCACTGGGTAGGCGTCTGTGTCCAGACCACTTCCAGACCGGAGGTGATGGCATCTTTACCTACACCACTGCCGTAGCTGTTTGCCCAGCCCAGGCCCTGAGATTCAATCGGTGCCGCTTCCGGATCCGGACCGACGTGCGTTGCCGAAGCCGCGCCGTGGGTTTTACCCAGCGTGTGACCACCGGCAATCAGCGCCACGGTCTCTTCGTCGTCCATCCCCATGTTACCGAAGGTGGCGCGAATCGCCGCTGCCGCAGACAGCGGTTCACCGCTGGCGTTTGGCCCTTCCGGGTTCACGTAGATAAGGCCCATTTCGGTGGCCGCAAGCGGGCGTTTCGCCAGCTCTTCCGGATCACGGTGCGCCAGCCAGGCTTTTTCATCACCCCAGTTTACGTCCTGATCCGGTTCCCACACGTCTTCACGCCCGGCACCAAAACCAAAGGTACGGAAGCCAGAGTTTTCCAGCGCCACGTTACCCGCAAGGATATACAGGTCGGCCCAGGAGATTTTCTGCCCATATTTCTGTTTGATTGGCCACAGCAGACGACGCGCCTTATCCAGGCTCACGTTATCCGGCCAGGAGTTCAGCGGTGCAAAACGTTGTTGGCCGCGCCCTGCGCCACCGCGACCGTCGGTAGAACGGTAGGTACCCGCACCGTGCCACGCCATGCGGATAAACAGCCCCACATAGCTGCCCCAGTCTGCAGGCCACCAGGATTGCGAATCCGTTAACAGCGTACGAATGTCACCCTTCAGTGCGGAGTAATCTAATTTGCTGAATTCTTTGCGATAATCGAAATCTTCACCCAGCGGGTTGGATCGATTGGAATGCTGATTAAGTAGATCAACGCGAAGCTGCTTCGGCCACCAGTCCTTGCTACTGGTGCCAGCGCCGGCGCTCTGATCGTGACCACCACCGTGGTGGAAAGGACATTTACCTGCGTTCTGGATATCGTCTGGCGTGCTCATCACTATGCTCCCTTACAGTATTTATCGTTAAGATATACACCCCTGCTGATAAGTTATAGCTGAAATGACCCACGGATTTGATAGTTAATTCCTCTTATTTTTCCCTTGTCAGAGAGGAATTTCTGCGCAGGTCGAGCCTATCCTTACACAATTTAGGGGTAGTTGACTGTGATCGATCGGGAGAAATGATAAGAAACCCCTCAAAATATAAGGAGTTTCTTATGTCTAAGCAGGGTATTTGAACACGAACCGTAGGCCGGATAAGCGCAGCGCCATCCGGCAGAATATTACGCCGGGCGCACACCCAGCGTGTGGCAAATGGCGTAGCTCATTTCCGCACGGTTCAGCGTGTAGAAGTGGAAATCTTTCACCCCTTCACGACTCAGGATTTTAACCATGTCCATCGCGATGTTGGCCCCCACCAGCTTGCGGGTTTCAGCATCATCGTCCAGGCCATCGAACATCGTCGACATCCAGGCAGGAATGCGCACGTTGGTCATGTCGGCAAATTTCTTCGCCTGTTTGAAGTTCGAGACCGGCAGGATGCCCGGAATAATTTCTACATCGATGCCCGCCGACACGCAGCGGTCGCGGAAACGCAGATAGCTTTCGACGTCGAAGAAGAACTGGGTGATGGCACGGTTTGCACCGGCTTCCACTTTACGTCTCAGATTAAGCAGATCCGCCTGGGCACTCTTCGCTTCCGGATGCACTTCCGGGTAGGCCGCTACGGAGATATCAAAATCCGCCACGTCTTTCAGCAAAGTGACCAGATCGGAGGCATACATTTCTGGTTTACCGCTGCCCGGTGGCAGGTCACCACGCAGGGCGACGATATGACGGATGCCGTTGTTCCAGTAGTCCTGGGCAATGGCGCGCAGTTCGTCGCGTGTGGCATCAATGCAGGTCAGGTGCGGCACGGCTTCCAGACCGGTGCGGTCTTTAATGCCTTTAATAATACTGTGCGTGCGGTCGCGCTCACCGGAGTTCGCCCCGTAGGTAACCGAAACGAATTTCGGCTTCAGGCTGCTTAGGCGATCGATAGAGTTCCACAGGGTTTGCTCCATTTCACTGGTGCGCGGCGGGAAAAACTCGAAAGAAACGTTAATCTGCCCTTGAACCTCGGCCAGACTCTGATTCAGCGCTTCCCGCTGGTTGGCGTGAAAAAAGCTCATACCTTACCTCTATCAATCACGTGTCATTATTGTTGTGTTGTAAACATCTATCCGTTTAGACGTCTGGATGTAAAAATGCCCCAAAAGCAGTCAGGCGTCAATAGAAAAATCCGCGTAAAAAGTGAGTTCTCTGCAATCAAGATGAAAAATATTCATCTCCACGGTGAATGGAGCAGGCTGTGCTGTCAGAAGGCCGTTTTCCGCACATAAATAGTTTAGCTACCCTCTCACGCACTCCCCGTCTGGTCACATTAACCACACTTTCACTATGGCATAAAATTTGAGAACTAGATCTCATATTTTTCACGCATCTGCCTACTACGCAAAAATTCCATTGCAGACGTTAATGACTTGTTTCACGATAAGTAGAACGTTCTACTATAACGTTATACCTAATATAAACAGGGTTACTAAAAGCACGCACGAAGAGGCGTCTATCGGGGGAAATCAGTATGAGTCTGATTCAAAGTGTTGTTAAATCGCTTTCCAAACTGTCGATGATTGGCCGCGCGTTGATGCTGCCGATCTCGCTTCTGCCCGCAGCCGGCTTGCTGCTGGCGTTCGGGGATAAATTCCATCTGCCGCTGATGATGAACGCCGGTGGGATTATCTTCGACAACCTGCCAATGCTGTTTGCCATCGGCTCTGCCGTCGGCCTGGCCTCAGAATCCGGCATCGCGGCGCTGTCTGCCGCCGTCTCCGTGTTTGTCACCAACATCACCATCAGTACCGTGCTTGGCATTACGCCGGAAATGGCGGCGCAAGGCGGGAAATACGCCATGGTGGTGGGTATTCCTACCCTGCAGATGGGCGTCTTTGGCGGCCTGATTTGCGGCATCCTGGCGGCGTGGTGCTTTAACCGCTTCCACAAAATGCAGCTGCCTGAATTCCTTGGCTTCTTCTCCGGCAAACGCTTCGTGGCGATTGCCACCGCGCTGCTGTCGTTCGCCCTCGGCTTGATCCTGCCGTACATCTGGCAGCATATTCAGGCGGGTATCGACGCGCTGTCGGTGGTGATCAACGGTGATAACCAGGCGGCCTCAACCTTTATCTTCGGTCTGGTTGAACGTGCGCTAATTCCGCTTGGCCTGCACCACATCTGGTATCCGTCTTTCTGGTACTCCTTCGGCGACTACACCACCCACGCCGGTCAGGTGATCCACGGTGACCAGACTATCTGGTTCAAAATGCTGGAAGAAGGGGTGAAATCCTTCAGCAGCGATACCTACCAGAACGCCGGTAAATTCATGCAGGGTGAGTTCCCGCTGATGCTGTTCGCGCTGCCTGCTGCCTGTCTGGCGATGTACCACGAAGCACACACCAAGAATAAAAAAATCGCCGCCGGTATCCTGTTCTCCGCCGCGCTGACCTGCTTCCTGACCGGGATCACCGAGCCGGTTGAGTTCACCTTTATCTTTGTGGCGCCGATTCTCTACGTCTTCAACGCCATCATGGCCGGTCTCTCCTACATGGTGATGTACCTGCTGCATGCGCATATCGCCAAGTCGTTCTCGGCCGGGCTTATCGACTACATCTCCTTCGGGATCCTGCCGTCGTTCAACGGCTACCAGACCAACTTCCTGAATGCGATTATCGTCGGTATTCCGATGGGGCTGATTTACTACTTCACTTTCCGCTTTGTGATTCGCCGTTTCGACGTCAAAACGCCGGGCCGCACGGAAACCACGGTCAGCGCCAACGACAAAACTGATGAAGACCTGGCAACGGAAATTATCGACCTGCTGGGCGGCGAAGATAACATCGCGTCCGTAGGCTCCTGCATTACCCGCCTGCGTCTTGAAGTGGCGGATAAAGGGCCGGTGGACAAAGATGGGCTGAATAATATCGGTGCTCGCGGCGTCGTTTTCGTCGGCGATCACGGCATTCAGGTGATATTTGGCGCGCGAGCGCAATTTATCGCGGAAACCATGTCGACGATGATTGGCAAATAATCATAAGATTATAAGCGGTTGGAGGTTCCCGTCCCTGATGGGAGCCTCTTTGTTTTCTGCAAATGACGTAGCGGCTCAGGGAGTGATTTTTGAAGAAGGTCAGCATAATTGATGTGGCAAAACGGGCGGGCGTTTCCGTCTCCACCGTGTCGCTGGTGCTTCGCCAGAAAGGCAAAATTTCCGATGCCACCATCGAAAAAGTGCAGGCCGCCATTAATGAGCTGGGCTACGTTCACAACGTCGCCGCCGCCAACCTCCGTTCGAATACCTCCAACCTGATTGGTCTGATCCTACGCGACTTCAGCGACAGCTTTTCCATCAAAGTGATGGCAAGCATCGTGCAGGAGCTGGAAGCGCAGGGCTACATGGTCTTTCTCGGCCAGCCGCTGAACGAACACGAACATCTCGAGCGCTGCCTGCTGTCGTTTAAGCAGCAGGGCGTTGCCGGTGTGATTTATCTGGCGTCCGATGTCCGCAGTGATACCCTGCCCGCGCAAATTCGTCAGTGCCCGCTGCCGCTGGTCGTCGTTTCACAATCACCGATTAAAGACGAGTGCAACCGAGTGCTGCGCGATAACCAACAGGCGGCCAGCCTGGCGACACGCTATCTGCTGGAGCGCGGTCATCGCTATATTGCCTATCTCGGTGGCCTGGAAAACGATCTCATCCGCCAGCAGCGTCTGATGGGCTTTCGCAGTACCCTCACCCGCCTTGGGATCGGCTATCGCGAAGAGTTCAGCCCTGCCTGCGGCAACGATACCTATGCCGCAAGCGTAGCCACGCGCCAACTGCTGGAAAACAACAACGCCATTACCGCGCTGCTCTGTCATTCACCGGATGCCCTGATCGGCTGTATTGATGGGATTCATAAAGTAGGACGTACGGTAGGTAAAGATGTCTTCCTGACGCAGCAGGTCGCGCTGATTGGCTTTGAGGACATGCTGCACATCAACCTCACCTCACCGGCCTTTACCTATGTCTCTTCCGCTAGCGAAGAGAGCGGGCGGCAGGCGGCAACGCTGATGATCCGCAAACTCAAAGAGCCTGCGTTAGAGAATCAGTCAATTACGCTTTCCGGTCAGTTGGTGACGCGCGAGTCAGCCTGAGAGAGGTGCCGGACGGCGCAGCGCCATCCGGCAACCAAAGCTACAGTAACTGCGCTAGGCGGTTGATATCCGACTGAATTGCCCCAGCCGTCACGTCGCGCCCAGCTCCCGGCCCACGAATCACCAGCGGGTTATCGCGGTACCAGCGGCTCTCAATCGCAAAGACGTTATCGCACGGCAGCAGCGACGCCAGCGGGTGTTCCTGACGCACGGCTTCCACGCCAACGCGGGCTTTACCGTTCGCATCAAACCGCGCCACGTAGCGCAGCACCAGACCCATCTCCTGCGCCGCTTCCAGGCGCTGGAGCATCTGCTCGTTCAGCTCATCGCCATTTTCAAAGAAGTGGTCGATAGAGCCCTCTTCGCAGTGCGCTGGCACCAGAGATTCAACGCGGACCTGATCCGGCTCGATGTCATAGCCCGCTTCGCGCGCCAGAATCACCAGCTTGCGCATCACGTCTTTACCGGAAAGGTCGACGCGCGGATCGGGCTCGGTCAGCCCCTGCTGCCAGGCCTGATCCACCAGCTCGGTAAACGGCACGCTGCCGTCGAACTGCAGGAACAGCCAGGAGAGCGTGCCGGAGAAGATACCGCTAATGGCCAGAATGCTGTCGCCGCTATCGATCAAATCACGCACAGTGTGGTTCACCGGCAGACCTGCGCCGACGGTCGCGTTATACAGCCAGTGGCGGCCAGTTTTATCGAACGCGTCGTGGATCTGGCGATATTTATCGCTGCTGCTGGCCCCGGCCAGTTTGTTGGCGCTGATCACGTGGAAACCGTGGCTGGCGAAATCAAGATACTGATCGGCCAGCTGCGGGCTGGCGGTCACGTCCAGCACCACAAGATCGTCGTACGGGTGGGCGCGCATCCACAGGAACAGCGACTCTTCATCCTGCTCAATGGCTTCATCGTCAAAGAAGGCCAGCGCGCGGCTGGCATCCAGCCCTTCATAGTTCAGCAGGCTGCGGCGACTATCCACCACCCCGGCCAGCACAAACTCAAAGCCGGTGCGGGCAGAGAGTGTGCTCTGCTCACGGGCAAACAGCTCCAGCCAGCGGGAACCAATGTTACCCTTACCGAACAGCATCAGGCCGATACGCTTTTCCGCACGGAACAGCGACTGGTGCAGGCCCTGAATCAGGCTTTCAGTTGGCCCCGCACGTAGCACGGCGACCAGGCTGATGCCCTCTTCCGACTGCCAGGTAAACTCGACCGGCTGGCCTTTCAGCTGCTGCCAGAAACGGTGGCAATGCAGCGGGTTACGGGTGACGCCCGCGCCCACCATCGCCACCAGCGCCAGACCCTGGCGCAGGCGAAGCTCGCCCGGCAGGCCCGCTTCATCAAGAATTTTCAGCGCGCTGTCGGCCACTTCTGAGGTGTAGCAGAACTGCAGCAGCTTATGGTCAGCGTGCACGCCTACCGCCAGTGGGCGAATCTGTGCGCGCTTGAGTAATTGGTCGATTTCTTTATGCGCCAGCTTAAAGTCCTGGCTTGCCGGAACGCGGAACTCAATCAGACAGACATCATCATGGCTGGTGACGATACGCGCACCGGTGCCGGAAGCGAGCACGCGCTCAATGCGCGTCGAACCCTGATCCGGCGAATAGCTACAGCGTAATTGCAGGTCGATATCGCTGCCGGAAACTGGCTGCAGCGTACGGGCGTGCAGCACCGGGGCGGCAAGACGCGCCAGCTCGCTGGCTTCATCCAGACGCAGCAGCGGCAGCAGGCAGGCATCTTTGACTTTACGCGGGTCGGCGCTGTAGACCCCGGCCACGTCGCTCCAGATGGTGACGCGGGAAACCCCCGCCAGCGCGCCGATTTGCGTCGCGGAGTAGTCCGAGCCGTTACGCCCCAGCAGCACGGTTTCACCCGCGTTGTTGCGGCTGATAAAGCCGGTCACCACCAGACGTTTACCCGGATGCTGTGCCAGAAGCTGTTGCAGCAGCGGATAAGAGAGGCCTTCATCTACCTGCGGCTGCGCGGAGCGCTCGGCGCGTAAGAACGCGCGCGCATCCAGCCAGGCCGCGTCCAGACCTTGCAACTTAAGGACTTCCGCCATCAGACGCGCCGACCACACTTCACCGTGACCGACCACTTCTGCATACACCGCGTCGCTTACGCCGTTATCTAAAAGCTCGGCCAGACGCTCCAGGTCATGAATAAACTCAGCGATCATGCCGTCGGCAATTTCGGCAGGCAGCAGGCCGCTAATCAGCTCAGACTGATAGCGGCGCAGCGTCTGCTGAACCTGATGCGCAGAAAGGCGATCGGTCTGGCTGAGCTTCAGCCAGCTAATCAGCTGGTTGGTGGTGCTCCCTGCGGCGGAAACGACCATCATATCGCCGGGCTGAGAGTACTCAGTCATAATGCCGGCAACGCGCAGGTAACACTTCACATCCGCCAGACTACTTCCACCAAATTTATGCAGCTGACGCTCATTCGCCCCTGCCTGCGCAATCACACTCATGTTTACCCCTCGGCTGCGACCCGGAATCCATTTTCCAGATCGGCAATTAAGTCCTGGCTATCTTCAATACCGGTTGAGATACGCAGCAGCGTCTCAGAAATACCTGCGGCCGCGCGCGCTTCCGGGGCCATGCCCGCGTGGGTCATGGTCGCCGCGTGAGAAATCAGGCTTTCAACCCCACCCAGCGATTCCGCCAGCGTGAAGAGTGACAGCCCGCTCAGGAAGCGACGCAGCGTCTGTTCATCACCGTTCAGTTCAAAGCTCAGCATCGCACCAAAACCTTTCTGCTGGCGAGCGGCAATTTCATGCCCCTGGTTATCCGGCAGAGAAGGATGATACAGCTTTTTCACCAGCGGCTGGGTTTTCAGGAAGTCGACAATCGCCTGGGCGTTACGCTGCGCCACGTCCATACGTGGTACCAGCGTACGCAGACCGCGCAGCAGCAGATAGCTGTCGAACGCGCCGCCGGTGACGCCGATATTATTCGCCCACCATGCCAGTTCCGTGACCGTTTCAGGATCTTTTGCAATCACCACGCCCGCCACCACGTCAGAGTGGCCGTTCAGGTATTTGGTGCAGGAGTGCAGGACCAGATCCGCGCCCAGCGCCAGCGGGTTTTGCAGCGCCGGGCTCAGGAAGGTGTTATCCACCACGCTCGTCGCGCCGGCTTCACGCGCCAGCTGGCAGATTTTGGCGATATCCACCACGCGCAGCAGCGGGTTGCTTGGGCTTTCCACCAGCACCAGCTTCGGTTTTTCTGCCAGCGCCGCTTTTAATGCTTCATCATTGCCCTGATCGACAAAAAGCACGCGATAGCAGCCGCGTTTAGCCAGGCTGTCAAACAGACGGTAGCTGCCGCCGTAGCAGTCGTGCGGGGCCACCAGCAGGTCGCCAGGCTTGAGGAATACGGTGGTTACCAGGTGAATCGCCGACATGCCCGTGTTGGTCAGAACCGCGCCTGCTCCCCCTTCCAGCTCGGCCAACGCCCGCTGAACCACATCACGCGTCGGGTTGCCGCGACGAGAGTAGTCATGCGCACGCGGCTCGTTAAAGCCGGTAAAGTTATAGGTACTGGAAAGATGAATGGGCGGGACAACACAACCATACTGCTCGTCGTCATTTAATCCGCTACGCACTGCGATGGTGGCCTGTTTACGGGTCATGAGGATTCGTTCCTGGCAAGGTCTGTGAAAAGTCAGACCCCAGAGTAAACATTGTTGCCATAGCCGTCAATACATCTAGACTTCTAAACTTCTTTGCGTATAGATTGAGCTATTGGCAAATAGCCGTTAAAATTATACGCATTAGCGCACATCTGCGAAGCCTAAGCTCGTGTCACATCAGGCCTCTCTACGGTAAACTACGCGCGATCACGGCCGTAACCCGGCCTGTTAACTTATGACTAGAGGATTAAAGGTATCTCATGGCTGAATGGAGCGGCGAATATATCAGCCCATACGCTGAGCACGGTAAGAAGAGTGAGCAAGTAAAAAAAATTACGGTTTCCATTCCTCTGAAGGTGTTGAAGATCCTCACCGATGAACGCACGCGTCGTCAGGTGAACAACCTGCGTCACGCCACCAACAGCGAACTGCTGTGTGAAGCGTTCCTGCATGCATTTACCGGTCAACCGTTACCTAACGATGAAGACCTGCGTAAAGAGCGCAGCGATGAAATTCCGGAAGCGGCAAAAGAAATTATGCGTGAGCTGGGGATTGACCCGGAGACGTGGGAATACTGATTGGCAGGCATAAAAAAAGCAGAAAGTAATTTCTGCTTTTTTTTCGAATTTTTTCAGCGCCTTAGAAGCGCGTTACTTCAGGATGCAGTTCAGACATAGAGATCAGGTAAGAAACAAAAACGTTTTTGATTGCGGTCAGCATAGTCACACCTTTACCCATAGTTACTTTGTGGTCGTTTGATGGGCAAATAATAAGCGCATCCGGTACTCCTTGCAACATTTTTGTGATGAGCATCACAAAAAATATCTGATGCCGCTGACATTGAGAAAAATGAAAGACGGGAGAATATTCCCACCGCCTTCCGTCTCACATGCTCTATGCTACTTGCTAATACCGTTGAGTTTATTCAGCGTCTCTTCCATTTTGAGCGTTTCTTTGCGATTCAACGGATAGAAATAAATCAATATTACCGCAGCCAGGAAAAGGCATAAGGCTGGCAAGAGATTAGCCATTGTATAGATATTGTCCCGCACAACGCTGGTTTGCACGGCACCACCCGTAGATGACGATTGATAACCAATGATTGCCAGCATAAAACCACCAATAGCGCCTGCGCATGCCTGACCAATTTTACGAGCAAAGAAGTTCACACCGTATACGGTGCCATCCTCACGGTCTCCCGTAACATACTGGTGATAATCACAAACATCGGTCATAAATGCCCAAATCATTAGGTTGAATAACCCCGCCCCAAGCGTCGCCAGGAACAGGAAAACCAGATAGATTTTTGCATCAGTAATGTGGATGAAGTACATCAGCACATACATAATGACCGCAAAAAGCAGCGCGCCGACGCTAGCTTCTTTTTTTCCAAACCGCTTAGTGAGCCATGATGCTGATGGAGCCAGCAAAACCAAAGATCCAAAGGTAAAGAGTAAAGCAACGGACATGGCCTCTTTATTATGGAAATAATCATTAAACAGGTAAGTCATATTGGTACCAGACAAACCCTGATTAATCACGATAAGCAGATCCACAACGACTAAAACCACCAACGCCTTATTACGAAACAGCCCCTTCAACAGCACGGAAATGGGCATGCTCTCTTTTCTTTCTACCCGCACACGTTCCGTCGTTAAATGACAGGTCAGGCTTAAAAAGATAAAGCCCAACACGGCACAGCCAATGGCAATCCAGAAGAAGTGTTGTCCGGAAATAACCTGACTGCCGTCTACCAACGTGGTGTACATCAGGATAGGAATGAAAAAGCCAGTAGCCCCACCACCAATCGCTGAGCCAACGCTGCGGTAGGTTGATAACGACACACGATCTTCAGGATTAGAACTAATCGCTGCAGACATAGCGCCATACGGAATACTCACAGTCGATAGCAGTGATCCGTAAACAAAATAGGAGCAGCAAATATAGATAATTTTCGCTGTGTAAGAGAAATCATGCACAAATGGTAAGAACAGGACCACGGCAATGATACAAAACGGGTACTTCATACGGCGCACCCAGGGGTTAAAACGACCATGGGCCGTCAACTTAGACGTATCGCATAAACGCCCAACGCCAACATCGACAAATGCATCAAAGAGTTTAGTCACAAAATAGAGAGATCCGACAATCACGCCGGAAACACCGAGTACGTTGGTGTAATAAATCATTAAAAAACTATTAACTAACCCAAGGATAAAACAGGTCCCTAAGTCCCCACATAAATAACCGAATTTATCTCTGAATCCGAAAGGCCTGACGGAATCATTGCTATTATTTCCAGTTATAGAACCATCATTAGACATGACGTCAACTCCTTAGACATATTATGCACGCAAACTATGCGCATATCCTGGCGCACCAAAAAGATAAATAGTATGACGGTAATATTCCTTAGAAATTATAACCCAAGCCGATACGGTAGCGCGTCTGGCGATCATCTGTTGTGGTGGTCTTATAACCTGAGGAAACGTTACCTACTTCAACAAAAGGAATCCATGAATTGATGTTATAAGCGATGCGGAAGTTATATTCGTAATCATCCTTATCATTGTTGTAGAGGTTTTCACTATCGGCAACTTTATAAATCCCATTAAGCTCGAACATCCAGTTATCGATATTATAACCCAGCCAAGCTTCTGGACGATAAACGGTACGGTCATCACGTCCGTCACCATTACGACGAGCATATTCGGTACGGTAGCGGAAGGCCGTCCACCAGTTATCATTGATGTTATACTGTACGCGAATATAAGGCTTATAGATTGCCATGTCGTCACCCATCTCAATGGCGATCCCTGGCTGCCAGATAAAACCATTCCATTCAAACTGATAGCTTGCTGTGTATTCTGCGCTATTCGACTCCATATTATTAAGCGCATGTTTGGATTCTTTGTCGTCAGAGCGTGAAACGGCTTCTACCGCGACACCAAACCCAGTTGCAAAACGATTCGACATATACACGCGATCGTAATTACGGCCATCATCGTAGTACTCATGACGATAGTCTACATAGCCTGCATGTGCCACGCCGGATAATAAAGGAAGTAGTAAAAATGCATATTTTATTTTCATGGTTATTACTCTTAAAAATATCAGCGATCGATCCAATTATCTCTGCTTTAAAAACTAAGAAAAAGGATATCTAGTAGTAATTATGTTACGCTGAAATTTTATTTTGTAATTTATAGAAACACCTCTCCATTACTGCCATAAGAATTTAAACACTGGCAAAAAACCCAAGAACAATGCGATTAAGATCACTAACAAAAATCATTAACAAGGAAAATGAAATATCAACTTAAATATATAAATAATTATTATATAGAATGTAAATATAACAAATAAGATAATACATTCAACAAATAGCTGGGGTTTTCTTAATACTTAAAAAATATATTCACTCGAAAATCCACAATCAAACAACAGATAAATATATGGAATGGTCAGCAGTGATTTTCAGGTACAAAAAAAGCGCCCTGAGGCGCTTTTTTCGTTAGGCAACTTACTTGCTGCCTGGGATGCTGAAACGCTTGTTGAAGCGGTCAACACGGCCACCGGTAGCAACGTCACGCTGCTTGCCAGTATAGAACGGGTGGCATTTACCGCACACGTCCAGGTTCAGATCGTGACCTACGGTAGAGCGGATTTTCATGATGTTACCGCAAGAACAAGTTGCAGTAATTTCTTCGTATTTCGGGTGAATATCTTTTTTCATGGGGAAAACCTCGGTTAAGGCCGCGTCGCTCTTCCAGCCCTAACGCCAGACACCACGCGATGTTAATAGTATAGGTCAGTGATACAAAGATGTATCAAAGGCGGCGAATCATACAGAATTTGACCAGCAGATGCAAACTGATCCGCACTCCTACAATGTGTATACTGTCTCGCCAGATTTCAAGTCAGGAAGAAAACATGCCCGTTGCTCACGTTGCCCTGCCTGTTCCATTGCCCCGTACGTTTGACTACCTGCTGCCTGACACTTTCAGCGCTAAAGCGGGCTGTCGCGTGCGCGTGCCGTTTGGCAAACAAGAGCGCGTTGGCATCGTGGTCTCGGTCAACGAAAGCAGCGAACTCCCGCGCGATGAACTGAAAGCGGTGATTGAGGTGCTGGACGGCGAGCCGGTCTTTTCTACCTCCGTCTGGCGGCTGCTGCTTTGGGCGGCGGACTATTATCATCACCCAATTGGCGATGTGCTGTTCCACGCGCTGCCAATTCTGCTGCGTCAGGGCAAACCCGCCAGCGCGACGCCGCAGTGGTTCTGGTTTGCCACCGAGCAGGGTCAGGCCGTTGATATCAACACGCTCAAGCGCTCACCAAAGCAGCAACAGGCGTTGGCCGCGCTGCGTCAGGGTAAAATCTGGCGTCACCAGGTGGCGGAGCTGGAATTTAATGAAAGCGCGATGCAGTCGCTGCGTACCAAAGGGCTTTGCGAGCTGGGCAGCATTGCGCCGGAAACCACCGATTGGCGCACCAGCTACTCGGTGCCGGGCGAACGCCTGCGGCTCAACACCGAGCAGGCCACGGCGGTAGGCGCGATTCATAGCGCGTCCGATGCGTTCTCCGCCTGGCTGCTGGAAGGGATCACTGGCTCCGGGAAGACGGAAGTCTATCTTAGCGTGCTGGAAAACGTGCTGGCGCAGGGCAAACAGGCGCTGGTGATGGTGCCGGAAATCGGCCTGACGCCGCAAACCATCGCGCGCTTCCGCGAGCGCTTTAATGCGCCTGTCGAAGTGCTGCACTCGGCGCTGAACGACAGCGAACGCATGGCCGCCTGGCTCAAGGCAAAGAGCGGCGAAGCCGCGATTGTCATTGGCACCCGCTCCTCGCTGTTTACACCGTTTAAGAATCTCGGCGTGATCGTCATCGACGAAGAGCACGATAGCTCCTATAAACAGCAGGAAGGTTGGCGTTATCACGCCCGCGACCTCGCGGTATGGCGCGCCCACAGCGAACAGATCCCGATAATTCTCGGTTCGGCCACGCCAGCGCTGGAGACATTGCTCAACGTACGCCAGCATAAATATCACCTGCTACGTTTAACTCGCCGCGCGGGCAACGCACGCCCGGCAACGCAGCACGTGCTCGATTTAAAAGGTCAGCAGCTACAGGCCGGGCTCTCACCGGCGCTGATCAACCGCATGCGTCAGCATTTGCAGGCCGACAACCAGGTTATTTTGTTCCTCAACCGCCGGGGATTCGCGCCTACGCTGCTGTGCCACGACTGCGGCTGGATTGCCGAATGCCCGCGTTGCGACAGTTACTACACCCTGCACCAGGCACAGCATCATCTGCGCTGTCACCACTGCGACAGCCAGCGTCCGATCCCGCGCCAGTGCCCTTCCTGCGGCTCGACGCACATGGTGCCGGTGGGTCTGGGAACGGAACAGTTGGAGCAGGTGCTGGCGCCGATGTTCCCCGGCGTGCCGCTATCACGTATCGACCGCGATACCACCAGCCGCAAAGGTGCGCTGGAGCAGCATCTGGCGGAAGTCCATCGCGGCGGCGCGCGTATCCTGATTGGCACCCAGATGCTGGCGAAAGGCCACCACTTCCCGGACGTGACGCTGGTAGCCCTGCTGGACGTTGACGGCGCGCTCTTCTCCGCCGATTTCCGCTCGGCGGAACGCTTTGCCCAACTTTATACCCAGGTCTCTGGCCGCGCGGGGCGTGCGGGTAAGCAGGGCGAAGTGGTTCTGCAGACGCATCACCCTGACCACCCACTGCTGCAAACGCTGCTCTATAAAGGCTATAACGCCTTTGCCGAGCAGGCGCTGGCCGAACGCCAGACCATGCAGCTGCCGCCGTACACCAGCCATGTGCTGATTCGCGCCGAAGATCACAACAACCAGCAGGCGCCGGTCTTCCTGCAGCAACTGCGTAACCTGATACAGGCCAGCCCGCTGGCGGACGACAAGCTGTGGGTGATTGGCCCGGTTCCGGCGTTAGCGCCGAAGCGCGGCGGCCGCTACCGCTGGCAGATACTGCTGCAACATCCCTCACGCATTCGCCTGCAGCACATCGTCACGGCCAGTCTGGCGCTTATCAATACGCTGCCGGAATCCCGTAAGGTGAAGTGGGTTCTCGACGTTGACCCTATCGAAGGTTAAGGCAGAGTTGCGAGCCGGATCTAGAAATCAAACAAACATCACATTTCTGATGAAAATTCTGTAACGGATCCCCCTAACTATCTGATAAAAGTGTGTCAGATGTCAGGTCACATAGGACGTGCCTGCGCCAGTTAGCGAGGAGAAAATCAGGTGAAGGCTAAAAAACCGGTTGTTGCCGCAACCATGAAGGATGTTGCCCTACAAGCGAATGTCTCTACGGCAACCGTATCTCGTGCATTGATGAACCCCGAGAAAGTCTCGCAGGCGACGCGTAACCGCGTTGAGCAGGCCGCCCTGGAAGTGGGTTACCTCCCGCAGATGCAGGGGCGTAACATGAAGCGTAATGAATCGCGCACGATTCTGGTCATCGTCCCGGATATCTGCGATCCCTTCTTTAGCGAAGTGATCCGAGGGATCGAGGTCACCGCCGCAGCACAGGGTTACCTGGTACTGATTGGCGACTGCGCACATCAGAACCAGCAGGAAAAAACCTTCATCGATTTAATCATCACCAAGCAAATTGACGGCATGTTGCTGCTGGGCTCACGATTGCCATTCGATGCCAGCATTGAAGAGCAGCGCAACCTGCCGCCGATGGTGATGGCTAACGAATTTGCGCCGGAGTTGGGGCTGCCTACGGTACATATCGACAACCTCACCGCCTCGTTCGATGCCGTTAACTATCTCCACGAACTCGGCCACCAGCGCATCGCCTGTATCGCCGGGCCGGAAGAGATGCCGCTGTGCCATTATCGTCTGCAGGGCTACGTGCAGGCACTGCGTCGCTGCGGTATCACCGTCGACCCTCACTACATCGCCCGCGGCAACTTCACCTACGAAGCCGGTGCTAACGCGCTGGAACAGCTGCTGGCGCTGCCGCAACCACCCACCGCCATCTTCTGCCACAGCGATATTATGGCGCTCGGCGCGCTCTCTTACGCTAAACGTCAGGGGCTGAAAGTGCCGGACGATCTGTCCATTATTGGCTTCGATAACATTTCACTGGCAGAGTTTTGCGACCCGCCGCTCACCACAGTTGCCCAGCCGCGTTTTGATATTGGTCGTGAAGCCATGCTGCTGCTGCTGAACCAGCTGAGCGGGCAGTTTGTTGATAGCGGTTCGCGTCTACTTGATTGCGAACTGATCATTCGCGGCAGCACAAGCAAAATTTGATGTAAAGCCGGGAGCTTTAAGACTTGCTTGTCTGGTCAAAGCCCCGTCGCTTAAGTAACATGTCGGGCTAACTAACGGAAAAAGACAGCGAAACGATAGTGGCACAACGAGACTATGTACGCCGCAGCCAACAGGCACCTTCGCGGCGCAAGAACAGCGCTTCACGGAATACACGGAAAAAGCAAAGTAACTTTCCGGCCGTCTCTCCTGCCATGGTGGCGATTGCTGCTGCAGTCGTCGTCGCCTTTATCGGCGGTTTGTACTTCATCACGCATCATAAAAAAGAAGAGTCCGAAGCGCTCCAGGGCCGTCAGGTAACCGGGAACGGCCTTCCGCCGAAACCGGAAGAGCGCTGGCGCTATATCAAAGAGCTGGAAAGTCGCCAGCCGGGCGTGCGTGCGCCAACCGAACCGTCTGCAGGCGGAGAAGTGATCAACCCGAATCAGCTTACCGACGAGCAGCGCCAGCTGTTGGCCCAGATGCAGGCGGATATGCGCCAGCAGCCAACACAGCTGACGGAAGTGCCGTGGAACGAACAAACGCCGGAACAGCGCCAGCAAACCTTGCAGCGCCAGCGTCTGGCGCAGCAGGCTCAGCAACAGCAGTGGTCACAGCAGCAGGTTGTGCAGCAGCAGCAGCCGCAAACGCGCACCGCGCCGCCGGTTCAGCAACCGCGTCAAACCCAGACCCAGCAGCCACCTAAGGCCACGGTCTCTAACAAGGCGCCGTATCAGGATCTGTTGCAGACGCCAGCGCACACCGCCGCCTCGCAGCCAAAAGCGCAGAGCAATAACGGTATCCCGGAAGTGCGTGAGGTGACGCCGCCGCCGAAGCCAGAGAAAAAAGACGATCGCCGCTGGATGGTACAGTGCGGTTCCTTCAAAGGTGCCGAGCAGGCGGAAACCGTTCGTGCGCAGCTGGCGTTTGAAGGCTTTGATTCCAGAATCACCACCAACAACGGCTGGAATCGCGTGGTCATCGGCCCGGTCAAAGGCAAAGAGAACGTCGATAACACCATCGCCCGTCTGAAGCTGGCAGGTCACGGAAACTGCATTAGGCTCGCATCCGGGGGTTGAAACCCCCAAAAACCCCCCCATCTATACTTACATTCTGCCCCGTACGCGTGACCGCGATACGGGGCCCCTACATATCGTATTTGCAACAAAGGGGTCTGCTCGTGACAACAATAGTAAGTGTTCGCCGTAACGGCCACGTCGTAATCGCCGGTGATGGTCAGGCCACGTTGGGCAATACCGTCATGAAAGGCAACGTGAAAAAAGTTCGCCGTCTGTATAACGACAAAGTGATCGCCGGCTTCGCGGGCGGCACTGCGGACGCCTTCACGCTGTTCGAACTGTTTGAACGTAAGCTGGAAATGCACCAGGGCCATCTGGTCAAAGCCGCCGTTGAGCTGGCGAAAGACTGGCGTACCGACCGTATGCTGCGCAAACTGGAAGCCCTGCTGGCGGTCGCGGACGAAACCGCGTCGCTTATCATCACCGGCAATGGTGATGTGGTGCAGCCAGAAAACGACCTGATTGCTATCGGCTCTGGCGGCCCGTACGCCCAGGCCGCTGCCCGTGCCCTGCTGGAAAATACCGAGCTTGGCGCACGTGAGATTGCTGAAAAAGCGTTGAGTATTGCAGGCGACATCTGCATCTATACCAACCATTTCCACACCATCGAAGAATTACCATCTAAGGCGTAAGGATCTCCCATGTCTGAAATGACCCCACGCGAAATTGTCAGCGAGCTGAACAAACACATCATCGGTCAGGACGCCGCTAAGCGTTCCGTGGCTATCGCCTTACGTAACCGCTGGCGTCGTATGCAGCTCGACGAAGAGCTGCGCCACGAAGTCACGCCGAAAAACATTCTGATGATCGGCCCAACCGGCGTTGGTAAAACCGAAATTGCCCGTCGTCTGGCGAAACTTGCCAACGCACCGTTCATCAAAGTGGAAGCCACCAAGTTCACCGAAGTGGGCTATGTGGGTAAAGAAGTAGACTCTATCATCCGCGATCTGACTGATTCTGCTATCAAAATGGTACGCGTTCAGTCTATCGAGAAAAACCGCTACCGCGCAGAAGAGATGGCGGAAGAACGTATTCTCGACGTGCTGATCCCACCCGCTAAAAACAACTGGGGCCAGGCTGAACAGCCGTCTGAGCCATCTGCTGCACGTCAGGCATTCCGCAAAAAACTGCGTGAAGGCCAGCTGGACGACAAAGAGATTGAGATCGATCTCGCGGCGGCACCGATGGGCGTTGAAATCATGGCGCCTCCTGGCATGGAAGAGATGACCAGCCAGCTGCAGTCCATGTTCCAGAATCTGGGCGGCCAGAAACAGAAACCGCGTAAGCTGAAAATCAAAGATGCGATGAAGCTGTTGATTGAAGAAGAAGCGGCGAAGCTGGTCAACCCGGAAGAACTGAAGCAGGACGCGATCGACGCGGTTGAGCAGCACGGTATCGTGTTCATCGACGAAATCGACAAAATCTGTAAGCGCGGCGAATCCTCCGGCCCGGACGTTTCCCGTGAAGGCGTACAGCGCGACCTGCTGCCGCTGGTTGAAGGCTGCACCGTCTCCACCAAACACGGTATGGTCAAAACTGACCACATCCTGTTTATCGCCTCCGGCGCGTTCCAGGTGGCGAAACCGTCTGACCTGATCCCTGAGCTGCAGGGTCGTCTGCCGATTCGCGTAGAGCTGCAGGCGCTGACCACCAGCGACTTCGAGCGTATCCTGACGGAGCCAAATGCCTCCGTTACCGTTCAGTACAAAGCGCTGATGGCTACCGAAGGCGTGAACATCGAGTTCACCGAATCCGGTATTAAGCGTATCGCCGAAGCGGCATGGCAGGTTAACGAAACCACCGAGAACATCGGTGCTCGTCGTCTGCATACCGTGCTGGAACGTCTGATGGAAGATATCTCCTATGACGCCAGCGACCTCAACGGTCAAAGCATCACAATTGATGCGGAATACGTGAGCAAACATCTGGATGCATTAGTCGCAGATGAAGATCTGAGCCGTTTTATCCTATAATCGCGTTCACTGCATTTTCATCTTTAATTGATGGGGCTGAAAAGCCCCATTTTTATTGGCTAATTATTATGACAAATACACCTGTAAGCCGCTCTCAGGCCTGGCTGGAAAGTCTGCGCCCGAAAACGTTACCTCTGGCCTGCGCGGCGATTATCGTCGGTACCGCGCTATCGTGGTGGCAGGGGCACTTCAATGCGGGCGTTGCCGTACTGGCGCTGATCACCGCAAGCCTGCTGCAAATCCTCTCTAACCTCGCCAACGACTATGGCGATGCGGTGAAAGGCAGCGATAAGCCGGACCGCATCGGCCCACTGCGCGGGATGCAAAAAGGGGTGATCACCAAAGAACAGATGAAGCGCGCGCTGATTATCACCGTCGGGCTTATCTGCATCTCTGGTCTTGCTCTGCTGTTTACCGCTTCGCAGACAACCGGTGACTTTATCGGCTTCCTGGTGTTGGGGCTGCTGGCGATTGTTGCCGCTATCACCTACACCGTCGGCACGCGCCCATACGGTTATATTGGCCTTGGCGATATCTCGGTGCTGATCTTCTTCGGCTGGCTGAGCGTGATTGGCAGCTGGTACTTACAGACGCACACCCTGAGCAGCGCGATTATTCTGCCCGCTACCGCCTGCGGCCTGCTGGCGACGGCGGTGCTTAATATCAATAACCTGCGTGATATCGACAGCGACCGCGAAAACGGCAAGAACACGCTGGCCGTGCGTTTAGGGCCGGTTAACGCCCGCCGCTACCACGTCTGCCTGCTGATGGGGACGCTGCTCTGCCTGGCGCTGTTCAACCTGCTCTCGCTGCATAGCCCGTGGGGCTGGCTGTTTATCCTCAGCGCGCCGCTGCTGGTGAAACAGGCGCGCTTTGTGATGCGCGAGCGCTCGCCGCAGGCGATGCCGCCGATGCTGGAACGGACGGTGAAAGGGGCGTTATTAACTAACCTGCTGTTCGTCATCGGGATTGTGCTCAGCAAGGCACTGGCTTAACTGACAAATATCAATTAACAATTGATGATTTTGCCAACAATGCATAGAGCGCGATATACTAAAATCACTCGCAGCAACTGAGCGTTAATCCTATGAAATACGATACTTCCGAGCTTTGCGACATCTACCAGGAAGATGTCAACGTAGTAGAACCCCTGTTCTCTAACTTTGGCGGGCGGCTGTCGTTCGGTGGGCAAATCATCACCGTAAAATGTTTCGAGGATAACGGGTTGCTGTACGATCTGCTCGAACAGAACGGTCGTGGCCGCATTCTGCTGGTCGACGGCGGCGGTTCTGTCCGTCGCGCACTGATCGACGCTGACCTCGCCCGTCTGGCCACTCAAAACGAGTGGGAAGGCATTGTGGTGTATGGCGCAGTGCGTCAGGTTGATGATTTAGAAGAGCTGGATATCGGCATTCAGGCGATTGCCGCGATTCCGGTTGGCGCAGCGGGCGAAGGTATCGGCGAAAGCGACGTACGCGTCAACTTCGGCGGCGTAACCTTCTTCTCCGGCGACCATCTGTATGCCGATAACACCGGCATTATCCTGTCGGAAGATGCGCTGGATATCGAATAAGCGCCTGACGCATACAAAAAAGCCTTCTCATTGAGAAGGCTTTTTTTTCGCTCGTATCTCCCCGTTACCGGGCAAACGCGGCTTAGTACAGCTGTTTAGCGCATTCCAGCCAGTCACCTTTGAACGGACGCTTCATATTTTCGATAGCGTCGATGATGTCATGGTGAACCAGTTTTTCGTTCTGAATACCGACGCAACGGCCACCAAAGCCCTGCTGCAGCAGTTCAATCGCGTAGGCGCCCATACGGGATGCCAGGATGCGGTCGTAAGGAACCGGGGAGCCGCCGCGCTGGATGTGGCCCAGAACGGTTGCACGGGTTTCACGACCGGTTTCAGCTTCGATGAAGTGAGCCAGTTCGTCAACGTCGCACATATGCTCGGTAATCGCCACGATGGCGTGTTTCTTACCTTTAGCGATGCCCGCTTTGATTTCAGACACCAGGTCATCACGTTTGAATTCCACTTCTGGCACCACGATAAATTCGCAGCCGCCCGCGATAGCCGCAGCCAGAGTCAGGTCGCCGCAGTAACGGCCCATC
This sequence comes from Kluyvera sichuanensis, assembly GCF_040930405.1. NCBI lineage: Bacteria > Pseudomonadati > Pseudomonadota > Gammaproteobacteria > Enterobacterales > Enterobacteriaceae > Kluyvera > Kluyvera sichuanensis. The sequence goes on along the minus strand of NZ_CP162271.1, from coordinate 3,819,683 downwards.
ACTTCAACAACGGAGATACGCTGGTGAGAAGAAGAGGTGTCACGCAGACGGTCAATCGCTTCTACCACGGTGCTCAGCGCGGTGAAGAAACCGATGGTGTAGTCGGTGCCTTTGATATCGTTATCGATGGTGCCCGGCAGGCCGATGCATGGGAAGCCCATTTCGGTCAGGCGCACGGCGCCCATGTAGGAACCGTCACCGCCGATAACGACCAGCGCATCGATACCACGTTTTTTCAGGTTTTCGATAGCCACGGCACGGATGTTTTCATCACGGAATTCCGGGAAACGCGCGGAGCCCAGGAAGGTGCCGCCACGGTTAATCATGTCTGACACGCTGTAACGGTCGAGCTGTACCATACGATCTTCGTACAGGCCCAGATAACCGTCATAGACGCCCATGACTTCAATGCCTTCCGTCAATGCTGCGCGTACGACACCGCGAATGGCGGCGTTCATACCCGGCGCATCACCGCCACTTGTCAACACACCGATTTTCTTAATCATGACTACCTCTGAACTTAGGAATGCTAAAAATTAATTCTTCTGCCCGAAGCGCTCCCGCAATGTAGGGGGGAGAGAACGACTCTATGTAGAGATAGTATATCAAGCGCTTCTTGCTGAATTGATTCAGGTCAGGCTAACCGGCGGTTATTTATACAAATAATGCCGACTTAGCTCACATTTCGTACAACCACTGCGAAAGTTCAAACGTCTCTGTTTGCCTGCAGCATAACAGAGCATGGATCCTGATGAATAATCACGTCGGACCCAGGAAAACGATGCAAAATCGCCTGCTCCACCTGATCGGCAACGTGATGTGCCTGAACCAGCGGCAGGTTGTCTTCCATTTCAATATGAATCTGAATAAAGCGGGTCGGCCCTGACTGCCGCGTTCGGAGATCGTGAGCACCGCTCACACCTGGCCAGGTGGTCACGATGTCGAAAATTTCCTGACGTTCTTCATCGGGCAGCGCGCGATCCAATAACGATTGCACCGCTTCGTACCCCATGCGTAACGCGCTATATAGAATATAGATGCCAATTCCTAATGCAAACAGCGCATCGGCGCGATGCCAGCCGTACCAGGAGAGGCCAAGCGCGACCAGAATCGCGCCGTTCATCATAACATCAGACTGATAATGAAGCATATCCGCGCGTACGGCCTGGCTCTGGGTTTTTCTGACTACCCAGCGCTGAAACGTCACGAGAACTAATGTACTGATAAGCGCAATCACCGTCACTACCACACCGATGCCCGGCTGGCTCATCGGCGTTGGTCGCGCCAGGTGCTGAATCCCGGTCAAGAACAGGAACAGCGCCGAACCGGAAATAAACATACTCTGCGCCAGCGCCGCCAACGATTCGGCCTTGCCGTGCCCAAAGGTGTGCTCCTCATCCGCCGGTTGCAGCGAATAACGCACCACCAGCAGGTTGGTCAGCGAGGCGGCGATATCCACCAATGAATCGACCAGCGCCGCCAGAATACTGACTGACCCGGTATACCACCACGCAAAAATTTTAATCACCAGCAGCACGGAAGCCATGACCGTCGCGGCGATTGCAGCACGACTTACCAGTCGTCCATAAGATTGATTCATAAACACTCCTGCTTTCGATTTGCGTAGTATAGCGGAATGTATGAGGGGTGCGCGGTGACGAATTTAAGACAAAAAAAACGCACAATGGAAACTGCCATCATGCGTTTTTCAATCTCACAGTACCGCCCACCGTTACTCAATAATCAGGCGTACCTTTTTACCAATCAGCGTCGCCATGCCAATCAGCGTATCCAACGTGAATTTTTCGGTTTTCTTATTCACCACATCCGATACCCTCGGGCGAGAAACGCGCAGCACCTTCGCTGCATCCAACTGTTTATAACCTTCGCGCTTCATCCAGGCAGCAATTTCACCCATCAGCTGTTTTTTAAGCGCATCCGTTCTGGCCATCTCGGCACGAGATTCTGCGAGGAGCTTTTTTGCCTCTTCAGGCGCAAAACCGAGATCGGCAAATACGTTGCCGTCAGCCTTCGTCACATGGCGAACTTTAGTATCAATATCTTTCGTCATTTTGCCATTCTCCGCAGTGCGACAGCCGCTTTATATCGACTGGTAATGATGGAAACATCCCTTGAACTCGTTTTCTGCGTCTTTTTCTGGAAGCTATGGAGTACACACACCGCATCCTCAAATTTGGCGACATACACAACGCGATACTCACCATCTTCACCATGCAGCCTAATCTCAATAACCCCTGAGCCCCAGTCATTAATCTATTTCCAATCTGACGGCTCCTTCCCGTTTTGCACTTTATCCAGTTCAAATCCAGCCTCACGCCGGACATCAACCGGGAAAGCGATAAGATCGTCCAGAGACGTTCCCATCCACTCAATCTGCTTCGTCGCCACCCTGCGATACCTTCTCAGCCTTGAAAACGTATAAAATATTATACAGTAAAGAGCAAAAAACGAACAGCATGATAATAATGAAAGATCGAACAGAAAGTGCCGGAAAAAAGACAAAAAAAACCCCCTCATCATGAGGGGGAAGACAGGGATGGTGTCTATGGCAAGGAAAAACAGGGTTTGTTACTGGTTGCTACGGGTATTGCTACTAAACAGGTTCTGACTCGGTACTGAACCTTGCTGCATCCGTGCAACGTCACGCAGCTGCTCCATACGCTGCTGGTGATTCTCATTTAAAGCCGCTTGCTGCTCCGGCGTTAACAGGCGGTACATCTGGTTGCGTACCCGCGCCATTTCTACCTGGCGATTTACCTGCTCCTCGGCCATTTTCTCGGCCTGGGCTCGCACGGCGGCTTCATCAAATTTTTCTGCGGTGACAAGGCGATGCATTGTCTCCATTTCGCTAACATTAACAGGTGGACGATCGTGTCGTGCCCTTTGCATCAGATCGCGCATCTGTTGGCGTTGATGTTCGGTTAAACTAATACCGTCGAACATATGGCCCTGGCCGTTCCGCAGCGTATTGCTTTCCGCTGGGTGCCAGTTAACGCTGGTGACGACTTCATCGGCCTGGCTATATGCACTGAATGCCAGCGTTGAGGCCATGACGGCAGCGATAACATTGCGCATCACATGCTCCCAAAAACTTTTGTGTCGCGATTCAACGAGAGACAGTTTACGATTCAGGCTGCAAACATCCGTCAGGGGGTGTAAAACAACGTAAAGTCATGGATTCGCTGGCTCTGATGACGTAATTTCTGCCTCGGAGGGATGAAAATATGAATAAAATTTTATTAGTTGATGATGACCGCGAGCTGACTTCCTTGCTCAAGGAACTTCTTGATATGGAAGGCTTTAACGTCCTTGTTGCCCACGATGGCGAACAGGCGTTATCGCTGATTGACGACAGCATCGACCTACTTTTACTCGACGTGATGATGCCGAAGAAAAACGGTATCGACACGCTGAAAGAATTGCGACAAACACACCAGACTCCCGTCATTATGTTAACTGCTCGCGGAAGCGAGTTGGATCGCGTGCTGGGCCTTGAGCTGGGCGCGGATGACTATCTGCCGAAACCGTTTAACGATCGCGAACTGGTCGCGCGTATTCGCGCTATTTTGCGCCGTTCACACTGGAGCGAACAGCAGCAAAGTAGCGATACCAGTTCACCAACCGTAGAAGTTGACGCGCTGAGCCTGAACCCAGGTCGTCAGGAAGCCAGCTTTGATGGCCAAACGCTCGAACTGACCGGTACCGAATTTACCCTGCTCTATCTGCTGGCACAGCATCTGGGCCAGGTGGTTTCTCGTGAACACCTGAGTCAGGAAGTGCTGGGTAAACGCTTAACGCCGTTCGACCGCGCGATTGATATGCACATCTCCAACCTGCGCCGTAAGCTGCCGGAACGCAAAGACGGTCATCCGTGGTTTAAAACCCTGCGTGGCCGCGGCTATCTGATGGTCTCCGCTTCATGATAGGAAGTTTAACCGCCCGCATCTTCGCCATTTTCTGGCTAACGCTAGCGCTGGTGCTGATGCTGGTTTTGATGCTGCCAAAGCTCGACTCCCGTCAAATGACCGAGCTGCTCGATAGCGAGCAGCGTCAGGGCCTGATGATTGAGCAGCATGTTGAAGAAGAACTGGCTAACGATCCGCCCAACGATTTGATGTGGTGGCGTCGGCTGTTCCGCGCAATTGATAAGTGGGCACCGCCGGGCCAGCGTTTGTTACTGGTGACTAGCGAAGGCCGCGTGATCGGCGCAGAACGCAACGAAATGCAGATCATTCGTAACTTTATCGGCCAGTCTGATAACTCCGATCATCCGCAGAAAAAGAAGTATGGCCGCGTTGAGTTAGTCGGGCCGTTCTCCATTCGTGACGGGGAAGATAACTACCAGTTATACCTGATCCGTCCGGCAAGCAGTTCGCAGTCCGACTTTATCAACCTGCTGTTCGACCGACCTTTACTGCTGCTTATCGTCACCATGCTGGTCAGCGCCCCGCTACTCTTGTGGCTGGCGTGGAGCCTGGCAAAACCGGCGCGTAAGCTGAAAAATGCTGCGGATGAAGTGGCTCAGGGCAACCTGCGCCAGCATCCTGAGCTGGAGGCCGGGCCGCAGGAGTTTCTCGCCGCCGGTGCCAGCTTTAACCAAATGGTGATGGCGCTTGAGCGGATGATGACGTCGCAACAGCGACTGCTCTCCGACATCTCTCACGAACTGCGTACACCGTTAACGCGTCTGCAGCTTGGCACGGCGTTGCTGCGCCGTCGCAGCGGCGAGAGTAAAGAGCTGGAGCGCATTGAAACCGAGGCACAGCGTCTGGACAGCATGATCAACGATATGCTGGTGATGTCGCGCAATCAGCAGAAAAGCGCGCTGGTCAGCGAAACCCTGAAAGCCAACCACCTGTGGGGCGACGTGCTGGACAACGCCGCGTTTGAAGCAGAACAGATGGGCAAGTCGTTCAGCGTCGATTATCCGCCGGGACCGTGGCCGCTTTACGGTAACCCGAACGCGCTGGAAAGCGCGCTGGAGAATATCGTGCGCAACGCCCTGCGCTACTCGCACACCAAAATCGCCGTGAGCTTCTCGGTGGATAAAGACGGCGTCACCGTTCACGTGGACGACGACGGCCCAGGCGTTAGCCCGGAAGACCGCGAGCAGATTTTCCGTCCGTTCTATCGTACCGATGAGGCCCGTGACCGTGAATCTGGCGGGACGGGGCTGGGGCTGGCGATTGTAGAAAGCGCCATGCAGCAGCACCGCGGCTGGGTGAAGGCCGACGACAGCCCGCTCGGCGGGCTGCGGCTCACGCTGTGGCTACCGCTTTATAAGCGAACCTAAAAACCATCGGCCTGCGAATGCAGGCCGATTTTTTATATCGTCTAGCCCCACAATCTTCTGCTGTTATCTTCAATCTTGCCGCTCAGGCGACGCTTCTGCATGGTTCTGCTCCAGCTCACCGACAGCCCCGCCGCGCTCAGCAGGCGGTGATACTGGTCGTCATCAAACGGCATATGCCAGGCAATCGCGGCGGCGTCATACACCGAAACATCGCTCAAACGCGACACCAACTCCAGCGGAGCATCAGTAGAGACCTTACCCGGCGCAATCACCCGATACAGCCAGCCAACCTTGCCGCTGTTTTGCATCAACGATGCCATATCGCTGATAGCAAAGTGAAAATTGAGCTTAAAGCACGGAGAACGCGGCTGGGTAACCTGGATCAACGTCTCACCCCAGCGGTAAATATCACCGATAAAAACGTTGTGCTCGGTCATGCCTTCCGTCGACAGGTTTTCACCAAACGCCGGGGCGCAAAACAGGGATGCCTGCTCGGGGAAATCACGAATCAGGTCGGCGTAATGTTCACGGGGAAACTGACACAGCGCGCGGTCGGGGCCGCCGTGGATTTTTTTCTCGGCCTGTTCATCACCTAACAGTCCCAGCTCGGTGAGTTCCAGTTCGCCATCCATCTGGACCTTCGCGATGGCGCTTGGGCGACTGCCGTCATAGTCGCGGATTTTGCCAATAAACACATCAACCGGAAAATGCATCTGCTGCTCCTTAGGCGGATACAAAAAAAGCGAGTCATCAGACTCGCTTCTACAGACCGGCAATGCAAATTATTTTTTAGCGACGAAACGCGCTGCTGCTTCGTCCCAGTTCACCACGTTCCAGAACTCTTTGATGTAGTCCGGGCGGCGGTTCTGGAATTTCAGGTAGTAAGCGTGTTCCCAAACGTCCAGGCCCACAATTGGGAAACCGGAAGCGCCGGAAACGGCTTCACCCATCAGCGGGGAGTCCTGGTTTGCGGTAGAAACCACAGCCAGTTTGTCGCCTTTCAGCACCAGCCACGCCCAGCCGGAGCCGAAACGCGTTGCTGCTGCTTTTTCAAATTCAGCTTTGAAGTTATCAACGGAACCGAAATCACGCTCGATAGCCGCTTTCAGGTCACCCTGCAGGGTGGTGCCTTTTTTCAGGCCTTTCCAGAAGAAGCTGTGGTTAGCGTGGCCGCCCGCGTTGTTACGCAGAACGGTTTTTTTGTCAGCCGGCAGCTGGTCCAGTTTCGCGATCAGCTCTTCAGCAGACAGCGCAGCGAATTCCGGCAGGCTTTCCAGCGCTGCGTTAGCGTTGTTAACGTAAGCCTGGTGGTGTTTGCTGTGATGGATTTCCATCGTCTGTTTGTCGAAGTGCGGTTCCAGGGCATCGTACGCATAAGGCAGTGATGGCAGGGTATAGCTCATAATCATCTCCATTATTGTCGGGCGGCAAACCTGTAAACGCCGCGTAATCAGTTGGTTCATTATAGTTAATTAAATGATATTGAAAATGATTATCAATGCCGTAGTTTTTATAAGGTTATAACATTTTGTTATGTTCCTGATAACACGCGGCATTCAGGTTAATTGACGGGAATTCGGCTTTTTTGTCGCCACTGCCCTGGCGTCATCCCAATTTCACGGTTAAAGACCACCGAAAAGTAGTTACTGTCCTCGAAGCCGCAGCGCATCGCCACTTCGCCAATCAGCAGTTCGGTGTGCTGAAGCAGATATTGCGCGTGGCAAATCCGCAGTTGGCGCAGGTAGTGGTTAACGGTCATGCCGGTCTGGCTGCGGAACTGCTGGCGCAGGGTGCGCTCGCTGCAGCCCTGCTGCTCGCAGAAGGTATCAAGGACGAAAGGACGGTTCAGGCTGCCTGCGAGCACGGTCAGCAGTTTGTCGAGCAGCGCTTCGCTTTGTGTGGCCGCCTGGTTATCGGTGGCATAGCGATAGCGCTTGAGGCAGACCACCAGCTGGGCAAACAGCAGTTCGGACATCTCATTGGCTAACGCGTCATCTTTGCGGCTCTCCTGCTCCAACTGGGTCATTATCTGCCGCGCCTGCGTCATACCAGTGCTGCCTATCCGCCAGTGCGGCGCCCAGTGGGAACCGTGCAGCCCGGGAATATGGGCCACCCAATCAAGGTTGAGCTTTAAGCGTTCAGGGCAGTAGATAATATTCTGTAAAACCAGATCGTTAACCGAAGCGTAGGAGTGTTTGTCTTCCGCGCGGATATAAAACAGATCGCCGCGGGTGATGCGGTAAGGACGGTCGTTGAGGATGTGTAAGCCGTTGCCGCGCCAGACCAGCACCAGCTCGTTAAACTCGTGGGTATGCTCAGCAAAGACGTTTTGCGGGTAGCGGTCAGCCACCGCCACGGCTTGCGTCGGATTGGCAAAAAAATCCGCTTTTCGAAGAACTAACTGGCCTGGCACGCTGGCACCTCACGACTAACAACTCTCTATTATTAGCCGTTTTGAGGCAAAAAACGGTGATTCCCTTCGCGTTACTGAAGCAGGGTGTCCCGCCCCTGGCGAATATCGCGCGGCGACCAGTTAAATTCGCGGCGAAAAAGGGTCGAAAAGTGGTTACTGTCGCCAAAACCGCAGCGATAGGCGATATCGGTAACGCTCTCATCGCTGTGGCGCAGCAGATGGCGGGCTTTAATCAGGCGCAGGCGGTTGAGATAGCGCTGCGGCGTCAGGCCAGTACAGTGCTTCAACTGGCGGTGAAGCGTGCGCAGAGACAACGAGAATCGGTCCGCCACCCCTTCCCAGCACACCTCTTCGGCGAAATGCTCTTCCAGCCACGCCATCAGCTGATTCAGACGGGCGTCGTTATCCATCGCCCCCTGTTCCTGGCTGCCTTTACGCAGCAGCACCAGCAGCTGCATAAACAGAATTTCACGGTTCGCCAGCGACATCATATCGGTGCTGTCATTCGCCTCTTCCATCTGCCCGACAATCGTTCTCACCTGCTGCAAGGTGTTCTGGTTTACGCGCCAATGGGAAGGATAGTGACCATCCTGCTCCTGCGGCAGCAGCTTATTAAGACCTGACAAGAACTGGAAAGCATCCGGCGCGCGGTACAGCACGTTGGTCAGACACAGGTTTTCCGTGTGCTCATAGAGGTGCCGGTCGAAGTCACGGACGAAGCAAACCGTGCCACCGCAAATGGTATGCGGCTGACCATTGAACACGTGAATACCTGTGCCATGCTCAACGATAACAATCTCATTAAAATCATGATGATGCTCAGGAAATGCCGCCTGAGGAAGTCGAGGTTCAATCGCCACGGGCAGCTTGCCAGAAGAGAAGAAATCCACGCTGTGTAGTACGGTCATCGCGAGCCCCAACAAATGAGAAAGATTATCAGGATAGTAATATCCGATGAGAGATCTGACCTTGACGTTTTGACAGCAAACCGCGCAAAGCCGGTCGTTTTTTCAAGAAACAGCCGGAAAGATCGGGAAATGCGGTCATCATCACACCCCCTGAAAACCCCACCATCGGCGGAATTTGTGAACTCTCTCACGTTCACCTTTGCTTTCTTGCCAGCGCCGAATTTCGCCTGTCAGTAACGAGAAGGTTGTGGCATTGCGCTTTTTCTAGACTGTTTCACAATGACTCATAGAAGGACTCTTGCCATGACTTTTCGCCATTGTGTGGCCGTCGATTTAGGCGCCTCCAGCGGACGCGTAATGCTGGCGCGCTTTGATGCCAAACAGCGTTCGCTTTCACTGCGCGAAATCCACCGTTTCGTGAACAGCCTGCATAAGCAGGAAGGTTTTGATACCTGGGATATCGACGCGCTGGAAGCCGAAATCCGCATCGGCCTCAACAAGGTGTGCGATGAAGGCATTTTGATAGACAGCATCGGCATCGACACCTGGGGCGTGGACTACGTCCTGTTGGATAAACACGGGCAGCGCGTTGGCCTGCCGGTGGCCTATCGCGATAGTCGAACCGACGGCGTCATGGCCATGGCAATGGAACAGCTGGGTAAAAGTGAGATCTATCGTCGCAGCGGCATTCAGTTCCTGCCGTTCAACACGCTTTATCAGCTGCGCGCGCTGGTTGAACAGCAGCCAGAACTGGTGAGCCAGGCCGCTCACGCCCTGCTGATCCCGGATTACCTCAGCTTCCGCCTGACCGGCAAGATGAACTGGGAATACACCAACGCCACCACCACGCAGTTGGTCAATATCAATAGCGATAACTGGGATGAAGATCTGCTGAACTGGACCGGTGCACCGTCGTCCTGGTTTGGTACGCCGACGCATCCCGGCAACGTGATCGGCCACTGGGTCTGCCCGCAGGGCAATGATATTCCGGTGGTTGCCGTTGCCAGCCACGACACCGCCAGCGCCGTCATCGCTTCACCGCAGGCTGACCGCGATGCCGCTTATCTCTCTTCCGGTACCTGGTCGCTGATGGGCTTTGAGAGCAAAACGCCGTACACCAGCGAGCAGGCGCAGCGCGCCAACATCACCAACGAAGGCGGCGCGGAAGGGCGCTACCGGGTGCTGAAAAATATCATGGGCCTGTGGCTGCTGCAGCGGGTGCTGAAAGAGCAGAACATCGGCAGCCTGCCAGATCTCATTGCCGGAGCGGAGAAGCTACCGGCTTGCCGCTACCTGATTAACCCGAACGATGACCGCTTCATCAACCCGGAAAACATGAGCGCCGAGATTCAGGCTGCCTGCCGCGAAGCCGCGCAACCCGTTCCCCATGCCCCAGCCGAGCTGGCGCGCTGCATCTTCGACAGCCTGGCGCTGCTGTACGCCGACGTGCTCAACGAGCTGGCGCAGCTGCGCGGTAAACCATTCAGCCAGCTGCACATCGTTGGTGGCGGTTGCCAGAACCAGATGCTGAACCAGCTGTGCGCCGATGCTTGCGGCATCACCGTGGTCGCCGGGCCGATTGAAGCTTCAACCCTCGGCAACATCGGCATCCAATTAATGACGCTGGACGAACTCACCAACGTCGACGATTTCCGCAAGGTGGTGACCGGCAACTACGGTCTCACCACGTTTACCCCGAATTCAGACCATGAAATTGCCCGCTACGTTGCGCAGTTTCAGCAACAACGACAGACAAAGGAGCTTTGCGCATGACCACTCAACTTGAACAAGCCTGGGAACTCGCGAAACAGCGCTATTCCGCTGTGGGTATCGATGTCGAAGAGGCGTTACGCCAGCTGGACCGCTTACCCGTATCCATGCACTGCTGGCAGGGCGATGACGTCGCGGGTTTTGAAAATCCAGAAGGCGGTTTGACGGGTGGCATTCAGGCGACTGGTAACTATCCGGGCAAAGCGCGTAACGCCACCGAGCTGCGCGCCGACCTGGAGCAGGCACTGAGCCTGATCCCTGGGCCAAAACGTCTGAACCTGCACGCTATCTACCTGGAGTCTGACACCCCGGTGGCGCGCGACGAGATCAAACCTGAGCACTTCAAAAACTGGGTTGAGTGGGCGAAAAAACACAAGCTGGGCCTCGATTTTAACCCGTCCTGCTTCTCACACCCGCTGAGCGCCGACGGCTTTACGCTGTCTCACGCCGACCCGAAAATTCGCCAGTTCTGGATTGACCACTGCAAGGCCAGCCGCCGCGTTTCCGCCTACTTTGGCGAACAGCTGGGTACGCCTTCGGTGATGAACATCTGGATCCCAGACGGCATGAAAGACGTGACCGTTGACCGTTTGGCGCCGCGCCAGCGTCTGGCGGCCGCGCTGGATGAAGTCATCAGTGAAAAACTGGATCCGGCGCATCACATTGATGCCGTCGAAAGCAAGCTGTTCGGCATCGGCGCTGAGAGCTACACCGTCGGCTCTAACGAGTTCTATATGGGCTACGCCACCAGCCGCCAGACCGCACTGTGCCTGGATGCCGGTCACTTCCACCCAACCGAAGTTATCTCCGACAAAATCTCTGCCGCCATGCTGTACGTGCCGCGTCTGCTGCTGCACGTAAGCCGCCCGGTACGTTGGGACAGCGACCACGTGGTGCTGCTGGACGACGAAACCCAAGCTATCGCGAGCGAAATCATCCGCCACGACCTGTTTGACCGCGTGCACATCGGCCTCGATTTCTTCGATGCCTCCATCAACCGCATCGCAGCATGGGTTATTGGTACTCGCAACATGAAGAAAGCCCTGCTGCGCGCGCTGCTGGAACCAACCGAACAGCTGCGTCAGCTGGAAGTTGACGGTGACTACACCGCGCGTCTGGCGCTGCTGGAAGAGCAGAAGTGCCTGCCGTGGCAGGCGGTATGGGAAATGTACTGCCAGCGCAACGATACCCCGGCGGGCAGCCAGTGGCTGGAGAGCGTGCGCAGCTACGAGAAAGAGATTCTGAACCAGCGTGGGTGATTGACCCTCACCCCGCCCCTCTTCCTGAAAGGGAGAGGGCAAAAACCGAACCGTTCCCTCGCCCCTTCGGGGAGAGGGCTAGGGTGAGGGGAAACACCTCACCGAGACAACAGGACAACAAGACTATGCAGACCATTACCGATTCCTGGTTCGTCCAGGGCATGATTAAAGCCACCTCTGATGCCTGGTTAAAAGGCTGGGACGAACGCAACGGCGGCAACCTGACGCTGCGTCTGGACGATGCGGATATCGCGCCTTTCACCGCCGATTTCCACGCCAAACCGCGCTATATCGCCCTGAGTCAGCCGATGCCGATGCTGGCGAACACGCCGTTTATCGTCACCGGTTCCGGTAAATTCTTCCGCAACGTCCAGCTCGACCCAGCCGCCAACCTCGGCGTGGTGAAGGTCGATAGCGACGGTGCGGGCTACCATATTTTGTGGGGGCTGACTCACGAAGCCGTACCAACCTCCGAACTGCCAGCGCATTTCCTGTCACACTGCGAACGTATCAAACTGACCGGTGGTAAAGACCGCGTCATCATGCACTGCCACGCGACTAACCTGATCGCGCTGACCTACGTACTGGAAAACGACACCGCGCTGATTACCCGCAAACTGTGGGAAGGCAGCACCGAGTGTCTGGTGGTCTTCCCGGACGGCGTCGGCATTCTGCCGTGGATGGTGCCGGGTACCGATGAAATCGGCCAGGCGACCGCCGTCGAAATGCAGAAGCACTCTCTGGTGCTGTGGCCGTTCCACGGCGTCTTCGGCAGCGGCCCAACGCTCGATGAAGCCTTTGGTCTGATCGATACCGCCGAAAAATCCGCAGAAGTGCTGGTGAAGGTGTACTCGATGGGCGGCATGAAGCAGACCATCACCCAGCAAGAACTGATTGCCCTCGGCCAGCGCTTTGGCGTCACCCCGATGGCCAGCGCATTAAATCTGTACAAGTAAGAACATCGCATAACCCCTGCGGGCAACGATCCGCAGGGGAAACTCTGTTACCTGCAAACCAACTAACTCAAAACCGTGGAGTACAAGCAATGAAAATAAAAGCAAGCTTCATCCTCACCGTTGCCGCCCTGGCGTTGTCCGGTTCCGCTTTAGCTGAAGTGAAAATTGCCCTTGTGGCGAAGTCATTAGGCAATGGCTTCTTCGAAGCCGCGAACGTTGGCGCACAGGAGGCGGCCAAAGAGTTAGGCGATGTTAAAGTCATTTATACCGGCCCTACCACTACCACCGCTGAAGCGCAGATCGAAGTGCTCAACGGGTTGATCGCTCAAGGTGTCGATGCGATCGCTATTTCCGCCAACGATCCCGATGCGGTGGTGCCGGTGCTGAAAAAAGCCATGCAGCGCGGCATTAAGGTCGTGTCATGGGATTCCGGCGTTGCCGCCGGTGGCCGTCAGATTCACCTGAACCCTTCTAACAACCAGCTGATTGGCGAAACCAACGTCAAGCTCGCCGCCGATGCGCTGAAAGCGCTGAACGTCGAGAAAGGCGACGTCGCCATTCTGAGCGCGACCCCCACCTCCACCAACCAGAATATCTGGATTGGCGAGATGAAAAAGGTGCTGCCGAACTATCCGTCCATCAACCTGGTGACCGTGGCCTACGGCGACGACCTGTCGGATAAGAGCTACCGCGAAGCGGTTGGGCTGCTGAAGTCTTACCCAGACCTGAAAGTGATCGTCTCCCCTTCCTCCGTCGGTATCGTCGCGGCGGCGCAGGCGGTGAAGGATCAAGGCAAAATTGGCAAGGTTTACGTCACCGGGCTGGGGCTGCCGTCTGAAATGGCCGGCGCCATTAAGTCCGGCGCGAGCAAAAGCTTCGCCATCTGGAACCCAATCGACCTGGGCTATGCCGCCACCTACCTCGCCGATGACCTGGTAAAAGGTACGGCAACCAAAACTGAAGCCAGCATGGGTAAACTGGGCAAAGTGAAGCTCGATGCTGACGGTAATGGCGCGATGTCCGAGCCGTTCGTCTACGATGCCAGCAATATTGATAAGTTCTCGAAGATTTTCTAATCCTTTGACCCTTACACCGCCCCCTCTCCCTAAATGGGAGAGGGAGAAAAGCAGGCGGCAGTAAGGGGAAATTCTCCGGAGAACTATCATGACCGCATCGACTCCGCTATTGCAGCTTAAGGGGATCACCAAGGTCTTCCCCGGTGTGCGCGCGCTTGAAAACGTGCAGCTCGATCTCTGGCCCGGCAAGGTCACCGCGTTAATCGGTGAAAACGGCGCGGGCAAATCCACGCTGGTCAAAGTAATGACCGGCATCTATCAGCCCGAAGAGGGCGAGATTCTCTACAAAGCCATTCCAATAACTTTGCCCACGCCGGACTCCGCGCACCGGGTGGGGATCACCGCGATTCATCAGGAAACCGTTCTGTTCGATGAGCTCTCGGTCAGCGAAAATATTTTTGTCGGCCAATACCTCTATAAAGGCTGGCTGAAAAAGCTCGACTGGCCCGCCATGCACCAGAAAGCGCGGGAAATTCTCACCCGCCTCGATGTGCAGATTGACCCACGCGCCACTTTAAAAACCCTCAGTATCGCCCAGCGCCACATGGTGGCCATTGCGCGCGCACTGTCGTTTGAAGCGCAGGTGGTGATCCTCGATGAACCCACCGCCGCCCTCTCCCAGCACGAGATTCTGGAGTTTTATCAAATCGTTGAACGCTTGAAGCTGGAAGGCAAAGCCATTCTGTTTATCTCGCACAAGTTTGATGAGATTTTTGAGCTGGCGGATCACTACACCATTTTGCGCGACGGCGTGTACGTGGGATCCGGCGCAATCAATGAGATAACCGAAGAGCGAATGGTCGCCATGATGGTGGGCCGTGCGATCACGCAAACCTATCCGAAAGTGGCGTGCGAAAAAGGCAATGTGGTGCTGGAGGTAAAAGACCTTTGTCACCCGACCGAATTTGCCCATATCGACTTCACCCTGCGCAAAGGCGAGATCCTCGGCTTCTATGGCCTGGTCGGCGCCGGGCGAACCGAGCTAATGCAGGCGCTTTCTGGCGTATCACATCCTTCCTCCGGCGAGATTATCCTGAACGGCAAGACGGTGCATTTTCGCCAGCCAGCCGATGCCATCAACGCCGGGATCGTCTGCGTGCCGGAAGAGCGGCAGAAACAGGGGGCAATTATTGAACTGCCGATTGCCCAGAACATCAGCCTGCCGCAGCTTAGCAAACTCAACCCACGTGGCGTGCTCAACGACGCCCGCGAATGGCAGTTGGCCGACGAGTACGCCCGTCGCCTGCAGGTGAAAGCCTTTAGCTGGCGACAGCCGGTAGAGACGCTCTCCGGCGGTAACCAGCAGAAGGTGGTGATCGGCAAATGGCTGGCGACCCACCCGGACGTGATTATTCTTGATGAACCCACCAAAGGTATCGATATCGGCTCAAAAGCCGCGGTGCACCAGTTTATGTCCGAGCTGGTTGCCCAGGGGCTGGCGGTGATTATGGTCTCGTCAGAGCTGCCGGAAGTGATGGGTATGGCCGACCGTATCATCGTGATGCATGAAGGACTGATGGTCGCGGAATATCAGGCCGGTGAAGCTACCGCAGAGACCATCGTCAGCGCCGCCAGCGGTGCCGGGAAGGAGGCAGCATAAATGTGGCAATCCTTATTTAAACACCGCGAAGCGCTGCTCGCGGCGGTGATTATTTTGATGATCGGTGCCATCGGCAGCCGCGTGCCGTCGTTCGTTTCGCCGGGCAACCTGGTAGAAATGTTCAACGATACCGCCATCTTAATCATCCTCGCGCTGGGGCAGATGATGGTGCTGCTGACCAAAGGCATCGACCTGTCGATGGCCGCCAATCTGGCGCTCACCGGGATGATCGTGGCGCTGCTTAACTTCCACTATCCAGACGTTCCGGTCTGGGCGCTGCTACTGTTGGCGACGGTACTGGGGCTGGTAATGGGGATGATTAACGGCCTGCTGGTCTGGAAGCTCGGGATCCCGGCGATTGTGGTGACGCTTGGCACCATGAGCATCTACCGCGGCATTATCTTCCTGCTCTCTGACGGCGGCTGGGTTAACTCGCACCAGATGAGCCCCGATTTCCTCGGCCTGCCGCGCACCTCGCTGCTGGGCCTGCCGGTATTGAGCTGGTTTGCCGTCGCCGCGCTGCTGCTGGTCGGCTACTTCCTGCGCTTTAGCCGCACCGGGCGCGCGCTCTACACCGCCGGAGGTAACGCCACCGCCGCCTACTACACCGGGATCAACGCCGGAAAAATGCAGTTCGTCAGCTTCTGCCTCTCTGGCGCGCTGGCCGGATTCTGCGGCTATTTGTGGATCTCGCGCTTTGCCGTGGCCTACGTCGACGTGGCGAACGGCTTTGAGTTACAGGTTGTCGCGGCCTGCGTCATCGGTGGTATCAGCACCATGGGCGGCACCGGACGCGTCGTCGGCTGCCTGTGCGGTGCACTGTTCCTCGGCATCATCAACAACGCCCTGCCGGTGATCGGCATTTCGCCGTTCTGGCAGATGGCCATTTCCGGCGCGGTCATTGTGATTGCCGTCCTGCTGAACGAACGCGGCAATAAACGCAAAGGACGGCTGATCCTGCGCGATGCCGCGCTGGCCCGACAGAAACAGGCGGTGCGCTCATGAGCAAAATAATGATGCCGGACGAGATTAAAACCGAAGTCGCCGCACCGTCGCTCTTCCAGCGACTGCTGTGCTGGGAAGGCTTTTTGCTGGCGGTAACGCTGCTGGTGTTTGTCGGCAACGCGCTGGCTTCGCCCTACTTCCTCAACATCTGGAACCTGTCGGATGCCACCTTCAACTTCACCGAGAAGGCGATCATCGTGCTGCCGATGGCGATGCTGATTATCGCCCGGGAGATTGATCTGTCGGTGGCATCGACCATTGCCCTGAGTTCCACGCTGATGGGTTTCTGCGCCGCGGCGGGAGTCGATACGCCGCTGCTGGTCTGCGTTGGGCTGGGAGTCGGCCTGCTGTGCGGGCTGTTTAATGGCCTGCTGGTGACCCGCTTTAACCTCTCGTCGATCGTTATCACCATCGGCACGATGAGCCTGTATCGCGGCATTACCTACATTCTGCTCGGTGACCAGGCGCTGAATAAATACCCGGAGAGCTTCGCCTGGTTCGGCCAGGGCTACGTATGGGGCGCGCTGTCGTTTGAGTTCGCGCTGTTTATCGTGCTCGCGGCAGCATTTGCCTTCCTGCTGCACAAAACCAACTTCGGTCGCCGTACCTATGCCATCGGTAATAACCCCACCGGCGCATGGTATTCGGGGATTAACGTCAAGCGTCACAACCTGCTGCTGTTCGCACTGGTAGGGTTGATGTCTGGCCTGGCGGCGGTACTACTGACCTCGCGCCTCGGCAGTACTCGCCCAACGATTGCGATGGGCTGGGAGCTGGCGGTAGTCACCATGGCGGTGCTCGGCGGCGTCAACATTCTTGGCGGCTCCGGCAGCATGGTCGGCGTGATTATTGCGGCCTTCCTGATGGGGCTGGTCACCTTCGGGCTCAGCCTGCTTAACGTCCCCGGCATCGTGATGTCTATCATCATTGGCGCGATGCTGATTGTAGTGATTTCACTGCCGATTATCGCCCGCCGGGTGATACAGCGACGACGCATTTAAATTTCCCCCTCACCTCACTGGATGAGGGAAACCCAGGATTTCATAAGTTAGGTATTTAAGGAGAAACACCATGAGCTTTATGTTAGCACTGCCAAAAATCAGCCTGCACGGTGCAGGCGCCATTGGGGATATGGTCAACCTGGTTGCCGGTAAGCAATGGGGCAAAGCACTGATCGTCACCGACGGCCAGCTGGTGAAAATGGGCCTGCTGGATAGCCTGTTCGCTGCGTTGGACGCGCATAAAATGTCTTATCACCTGTTCGACGAGGTTTTCCCGAACCCAACGGAAGAACTGGTGCAACAAGGCTACGCGGCCTATCAGGCTAATCAGTGTGACTACATTATTGCCTTCGGCGGCGGCAGCCCGATTGATACCGCGAAAGCGATCAAAATCCTGACCGCTAACCCGGCCCCATCCACCGCGTACTCCGGTGTGGGCAAAGTGCTGAACGCTGGCGTGCATCTGGTGGCGATTAACACCACCGCCGGTACCGCAGCGGAGATGACCAGCAACGCGGTCATTATCGACACCGCGCGTCAGGTCAAAGAGGTGATTATCGACTCGAACATCATCCCGGATATCGCCGTGGACGACGCCAGCGTGATGCTCGATATTCCCGCTTCCGTCACCGCCGCCACCGGTATGGATGCGCTGACCCACGCGGTAGAAGCCTATGTATCCGTCGGCGCACACCCGTTAACCGACGCCAACGCACTCGAAGCCATTCGTCTTATCACCCTGTGGCTGCCGAAAGCCGTGGACGATGGTCATAACCTGGAAGCCCGCGAGCAGATGGCGTTTGGTCAGTATCTGGCAGGCATGGCGTTTAACAGCGCCGGTCTGGGACTGGTACACGCGCTGGCGCACCAACCGGGGGCCACGCACAACCTGCCGCACGGCGTGTGCAACGCCATCCTGCTGCCGATCATCGAAAACTTTAACCGCCCGAACGCCGTGGCGCGCTTTGCCCGCGTGGCGCAGGCGATGGGCGTGGACACCCGCAGCATGAGCGACGAAGCGGCGAGCATGGAGGCAATCAACGCCATCCGCAAGCTAAGTGCGCGCGTGGGCATTCCTGAAGGGTTCAGCAAACTCGGCGTGACCAAAGCCGATATCGAAGGCTGGCTGGATAAAGCGCTGGCCGACCCGTGCGCGCCATGCAACCCGCGCACCGCCAGCCGCGATGAAGTGCGTGAGCTGTACCTGGAGGCATTATGATCCGCAAAGCCTTTGTGATGCAGGTGAACGCCAACGCACACGAAGAGTACCAACGCCGCCACAGCCCAATCTGGCCGGAGCTGGAAGCGGTGCTAAAAGCACACGGCGCGCACCATTACGCAATTTATCTCGATAAAGAACGTAACCTGCTGTTCGCCACCGTGGAGATAGAGTCCGAAGAGCGCTGGAACGCGGTGGCAAACACCGACGTTTGCCAGCGTTGGTGGAAGCACATGACCGACGTGATGCCGTCCAATCCGGATAACAGCCCGGTTAGCGCCGAGTTGAAGGAAGTGTTTTACCTGGCGTAAAGTCCTACAAAATCCACATAGTAGCCCGGCCGAGCGTAGCGACGCCGGGGTTTCACACCGAGCCTCCCCGGGTTACAGAAAAAGGCCTCCGTTTACGGAGGCCTTCATTTTTTTAGAAGAAGTATTTAAAGCGAACGCGCGCGCCGTAGCGATCGTCAGAACCATCGCCGTTGTAACCGTCGCCATCGCTGTTCAGGATGGAGTAGTAAGCGCCAAGATAGATATTAAAGTTCTGCATATCCATCACGTTAGCAAACTGGTAGGACGCATGAATGGTGTGGATATCGTAGGTGCCTTCATCGTTGATCCAGCAGTCTTTGTCGCAGACCACACCGGAAAAATCGTCAATCTTGTTATGCGCGTAGATATAGCCCAGCTCGAAACGCTTCCACAGCACGTTCGCCGCTGCGGTAAAGTCTTGTTCGTTGTTCGCATCCAGATAAGCCGTATTGAGGTTAACCACCACGCCATTATCCGGATCGCTCTTCAGGCCGTTCCACGTCATGGTCATACCGTAACCGGTGCGGTCAGACTGGTCGACAAACTCGCCTTTCTTATTGGTATAGCCGTACGCATTGTTGACGACGTTGCTTTCCATCGCCGCCGACACCGTAAACTCATCCGTTGGTGACCAGGCGATAATCGGGCGCAGATAGGCTACGTTCTTCTGCTGTTCCAGGCTACGACCATGGTAATCGCCATCGTTGTAGAGCGAGGTACCGTCTTCCAGCAGGGTGTTTAATTCGAAATACCAGTTATCTATCTGCTTGCTCATCAGGAAGTTGCCGCCGGAATCAGAACGACCGCGACCTTCTTTCATCATATAGATATAGCCGCTGCCGTCATCGTAGAGGTCGTTAGCGGTATTGCCCGAGTGCTCAACAAACGTATCCTGATTTAATGGGAACATATCGTAGGCTTCAAAACGACCCACTTTAATTTTCCAGTCATCCTCTTTACCAAAGAAGAACGCCGCATCATCAATATTCACCGTCCCGGAAAGATCGCCCAGCGGCTGCGCGGAGAAACCGGCAAAGTAGCCGTTATTCAGCTTACGCATACCGTCAAATCCCAGCAAAATGCGTCCGTTGACGTCCCATTTCTCATTGCTCGGATCGCCGTCGTAGTTGGGGTTGGTCATGGCGAGTAAGCCGTGCTTACTTTCCGCATCCATATTAAATTCTACGTCGCCGTAAATTTTCAGATCGCCGTAGCCGGAAAGAATAAGATTAGGTTTATTGGCATTGATGTGAGTCTCTTCGGCCGAAGCCTGACCGTTCACCGGCGTATTGCCCTGTGCAGCCTTAATCTCTTTGATCTCAGCAGCCTGCTGAACGCGCAGCGTTTCAACCTGCTGTTCTGCTTTTGCTGCGCGATTCTCTGCTGCTTCCAGACGTGATTCTAACTGCGCCAGCCTTTGCTCTAACGTCATGTTCGTTGTTTTCGCAAAACCGGTATTGGCCACCAGCAATAATCCTATTGCCAGCGAGAGCGTCGATTTCTTCATTATTTGCTTTCCTTGAAATAAAGAATATCCCGAAAAATCAAAATACGATTTTTGGTGTTTTATAACGACCATGAATGTATTTTTATTATTCATTTGTCGGTAGAAATCGCCAGTTACGTACGGACACATTTCATAACAAGCACCAAAGACACTAGCTAATATATTTTAGCCGGTAAACATCTCTGATTTTAATATCGTGAGCGAGGTAACACGGTAGAGAAAGAAAAGAGAAGGGTGAGCAATATATATAATTAGGAATTATTACGGTAAATAAACAATAAAATTATAATATTAGTTTTGGGATATAAATATAAAAATACGCGCAGTAATTAATATATCACTGCGCGCCTCTACGATCAGTTCTGCTCAGCGACCAGAATCGCCAGCGTATCTGGCTCTAGCGCTTTAAAAAGATGCGGTTCGTCGGCGGGATAGCAGATGTAATCACCGGCATTCAACTCTTCCGGCGCGGCGGTCAGGCCAACCAGCGCTCGCCCCTGCGTCACAATAATATGTTCGATAGAACCCGGTGGATGCGGATGTGAAATACGGTCTGCGCCCGGCTGCGTGGTCAGCAGATAAATATCGCGACGCGCCCCCGGCGGGCAGGTCGCAAGCAGCGTAGCCTGATAGTTGGCCTGCTCGGCAATAACCTTCGTTCCCTCTCCCCGGCGGATCACCTGGGTTTTATTGGGCTGTGGCTCAAGCAGGCGCGCAAAAGGGATGTCCAGCGCGACGCAGAGCGCCCATAGGGTTTCCAGGCTAGGATTACCGTTCCCGGCCTCAAGCTGGGAAAGCGTCGATTTGGCAATACCGGCACGACGTGCGATTTCGGCCAGAGACAATCCGGTCCTCGCTCGCTCACGCACCAGGCTTTTGGCAATCACGCTGATTGGCTGTGTCATACACAACTCCATCGTTTTATATATCGAACGAAACGTTCATCTTGAACTACCATACTGATTCGTTCATTATAATGGATATATCGTTCGATATGGTAAATTTAGATGTCATTAAAAATGTTCTCCTGCCTGAAAGGCAGCACGATTAAGGCGATTTTCCTCGTCTGTCTGGCGGTCGGCGTGGTCGGCGTCTCTTATGGTTCACTGGCAATGGCGTACGGCTTTCCGCTGTGGGTGCCGCTGCTGCTCTCGGTTTCGGTCCTCGCGGGCGCGTCAGAGTTTATGTTTATCGGCATCGTCGCCAGCGGCGGTAACCCGTTAGCAGCGGCAGCAGCCGGTCTGTTAGTCAATGCCCGCCATATTCCTTTCGGCGTGACGGTGCGTGACCTGGTGGGCAAGCGCGCCGCCAGCTTTATCGGCTGCCATATCATGAATGACGAGAGCGTGGTCTTTGGCCTGTCGCAGCCTACACCCGAGCAGCGTAAGGCTGCCTTCTGGCTCTGCGGGGCTGGCGTCGCCATTTTCTGGCCGCTCGGCGCGCTGTTTGGCGCAGCAGTAGGGCGATTACTCCCAGCCCCGGAAACCATCGGGCTGGATGCTGTTTTCCCGGCCATTCTGTTGGCGCTGGTGATCCCGGCCTTTAAAAACCGTACCACGCTGATTCGTGCCTGCAGCGGCGCCGCGCTGTCGCTTGCCGCCGTACCGTTCGCGCCGGTTGGATTACCGGTTCTGCTTTCCCTGTTTGGCCTGCTGGCGAGGAAAAAATAATGGGTAACATGGCGCTGTTTATCGCCGGGATCGTCATTCTTTCGCTGGGAACCTATCTGATGCGTCTCGGCGGCGCAAAGCTCGGCAATCGTCTGGCCTTTTCGGAACGCTCTCAGGCACTGCTTTCCGATGCCGCCACGGTGTTGCTCTTTTCCGTCGCGCTGGCGACCACGTTCTATGAAGGGGAGCATTTCTCCGGTGCGGCGCGCGTGCTGGGGGTAGGTTTTGCCGTGTTTCTGGCCTGGCGCAAAGCGCCGCTTATCGTCGTGATTATTGCCGCTGCGGTGGCGACTGCGCTGCTGCGTCTGGCTGGTATCAACTGAAACGAAAAAAGCGCCCCATGGGCGCTCTTTCAACAGTAACTAATGACTTATTTGGTCAGTTCAGCGGTCATGTGCACGCGGTTACCAGCATAAGCCTGAGTAATTTTATAGGCGCTTGCGCCAGCCTGTTCTGCCTGAGCGGCGATTTTCGCTTCTGCACCATCAATTGTGGAGGCCGTTGCGGTCACGGTCTGAGCAGCGAAGGTACCGAAAGAAGCGGAGAGTGCGATAACTGCAACAAAAGTTTTGATGCTTTTCATGATGTAAACCCTTTCACTTAGTTGTTTGGATAAGGCGTGTTGCCTTGATGTGATAAATAATAGCCCTCACACCCAACAACTGAAAGCGGAGTAATTTGCCTTAGTCATTCAATTTTATTGACCAATATCCCCCACCAAATTCCTCCATTCAACACCTATTTACCGCAGTAAAAACAACGGTCGATCGCGATCACATTCCAGTTAAAACAGGGTTTCACTTTGCTATATAAGCGAGGAAAGTATGGAGTGTCTAATAATAATATTAGTGTCTAGTGTCTAATTAATTTCGACGCTATTTTCTACTCTATGCAGGACATTGAAAAATGGCGCTGTCAGCAAAAGAAAAACTATTTCATAAAATACTTACGCATTATGCGGAAAGCCCTTCTGGATTCACGGCTCAGGACTGTGCCGACTTCATGCAGGTTAACCGTAGCGTTATTAGTCATTATCTGAACAGGCTATGCGACGACGGCCATTTAAGTAAGGAAAATACCCGCCCGGTTCGCTTCTTTGTGCAGCGTAATGGGAGAGAAAGAGCGCCATCGTCCCGGCTAGTGTCGAAAATGGCCGATGTCTTTATGCGTTTAATTGGTGCCGAGGGTAGTCTGGCTGAAACCGTCGCGCTATGCCGCTCAGCGGTAGACTATCCAGGAGAAGGTCTACCGATACTGATCTCTGGCGAAAGCGGCGTGGGGAAAAGCCACCTTGCATCGCTCATCTACCAATACGCGTTGGATCGCGGCGTTATTGCGGCCGATAAACCTTTCGTCGAACTTAACTGCGCCGACTACGCCAACAACCCCGAGCTGCTGTCCGCCACCCTGTTCGGCTATACCCGTGGTGCGTTCACCGGTGCCGATCGCGACAAGCGCGGCGCCTTTGATGACGCCGACGGGGGCTTCCTGTTTCTGGATGAGGTACACCGGCTATCGGCAGAGAACCAGGAAAAACTGTTCCTGTTTATGGATAAAGGCTACTTCTACCGCCTGGGCGATAACCGCACCCGTCACCCAGCGTCACTGCGTTTTATCTTCGCCACCACAGAAAATATAGAGACAGTACTACTCAATACTTTCCGCCGTCGCATTCCCGTGCGGGTTGCATTGCCCAACTTTATCTCCCGCCCGCTCACCGAACGGGTTGCACAAGTGAATCTGTTCCTACACCAGGAAGCGATAAGCCTACGGCGAGATATTCACCTGGATAATCAACTCATGCACCAACTTGTCACGTCACCGGTACGTGGCAATATTGGCGAGCTGAAAAATCAAATCAAAGTCATGTGCGCCAGCGCGTGGAGCGATAACCGCGAAGCAGACATTATCACGCTACACAGCGCGCATCCCGGCGGCGAAACCCTGGTAGTTTCAGCCAGCAAACCGGAAACAGCCCCGGACACCAGCGCTCTTCTGCCCAAAGCCATGCATGATGAGATTATTTTTCGCGAATTTTGCCACAGCGGTAACGTGATGCTGCTGAACCGCAAAATTGAACATCTACTCACGGCGGTGAACGGTGTCGTTGCTCAGGAGGCGCTCTATAGTGGCTATCTATGGCAAAACACTATGCACGCCATCAATGAGTTAGAGAATCTGACCGGCGTTCCCTGTGGGCAAGAGATCCGCAAAGCGGTCTGGCTGTGTCTGACCTATGCTCTTCATACCCCGCAGCAAGTTGAACGTGCCGATGAACTACAAGCCATCGCCGACTATGTATCAGGAAAGGCACGTCTGTTGGCCGAAGAGTGTATAGGCCTACTGGCAAAACATGTCATCAACTCGCCACTGCCGCTTCTCCTGCCTTTGCTGAGCTGCACCTTCCACTCTCAGGCTGGGGAAGATTCACCTATTCAGGGCATTATCGTCTCTCATGGCCGTTCCACCGCCTCCAGTATCGCCGGCATCGCCAACCAACTCACCGGCGGCTACTACTTCAAAGCCTTTGATATGCCCAACGCTACCTCTACTCGCGAAATCATTGATCTGCTGATTGCGCATCTATCTCGCCTCAAACAGGGCGCAGGGCTCATTATCCTGGTCGACATGGGTTCTCTTAAGGAGATCTACGAAGAGATAAAACTGCATCTCCACGGTGAATTGCTGGTTATCAATAATGTCAGTACTGCCATGGCGCTGGATATCGCCGCAAAAATTCAGGATAAGCTACCGATGGAGGCGATTATTGAGGGGGCAAAAGGCGCCTATGACGTCGAAACCCGTTATTACGCCGGAATGCTCCCAGGCAATAAAATTATTATTTCATGTATCTCTGGCGAAGGTATTTCCCGCAAATTGAAAGATATTGTCCAGCGCTATCTGGTACAGGAAGAGATCGATATTCTTACGATGGAATATGATGATCTGAAGTGGAAAATTGCTCGCGCCGATCCCGCCCTAAACGGCACGCGGCTGATTATTACCACCACCGACCTGGAAGCGGGTTATATTCCACTCATCAGCGTCGAACAGCTGATTAAAGAAAAAACACAGGTGCTTAAGCGTGACTACTTCAACGGTCTATTGATGGAAGGCGGCCTTGAACCGATGGTCGAAGAAGTGGTGAAACTCTTCACCGTCGAGGGCGTTGCCAGTCGTCTCAACTTCCTGAACCCGGTCGTCATTATCGATGAAGTGGAAGCCGTGATTAAGCAGTACGAGGCGTTCTACAAAATTCATTTTGAGAGCTATCTGCGTATCAACCTGTTTATGCACATCGCGCTGATGATCGAGCGCGTAATGGTTAACAACGGCGTTCGTCATCGTGAAGAGGCGGGACTGACGCTGGAGCAGCAAGCCTTTGTCGCCGTTCATGACACCTTCTTCCAGGCGCTAAATCGCAAATACAACATCACCCTACCGCTTACCGAAGTGCTGATGATTTATGAAATCATGGAGCCCTGGATTGCGGCCGATCCACTCAACTAAACGCTCTGCCAGCCGATGCTGGCAGACGCTTCGACACATCCTACATTGTCATATTCAACACTATTAACCCCCACCAACAATGAGTTTTTATCCATTTAAATCATGTAGATAAAAACATGGCACGGCGGTTGCAAAACGCTCAACAGATACCGAAAAATTAAAGGAACTCGACATGCGAGAGATGTACATCGCAACCCACGGCCGATACGCGGAAGGAATTATCTCGGCGCTAAATCTACTGGTGGGAGACGACCATGGCGTCACGCCAATCTGCGCCTACTGCGGCGATATTGGCTCTACGGCCGAGCTGGCTGTGCGCTTTGAGACCATTGCCCAGCAGGCCGCCTGCCGTGGAAAAGAACTGGTGCTGTTTACCGATATGCCCGGTGGTAGCGTCAATAACACCGCCGTACAGATGCTGGTGAAATATCCCCACGCGCATGTCATCAGTGGCGCCAATCTGATCATGTTGATGGAGTTCTGTCTTTCCGAACATACGGACACTTCGTTACGCATTGCGGATGCCATCAATGCGGCCAGCAGCGCGATGCAATACATGAACGTGCAGCCGGAAATTCTCGCAGCTCGTCAAGCTACGCAATTGACCGTGGTTGATGATATCGACGACTTTTTCACCATGGAGAAAAATACATGACTATCGCGCTGGAAACGCTAGATAGCCGCTACCTTGCACCTCAGCCAGGGCTAGACTCACAGTGGCTCAACACCGCGATCCACGAGGTGCTGGTCAAAATCGATACCATGCTGCCGCGTTTTTCCAGCACCTTTCCGGCAGCCAGCGCGACGGATGGCTGCTACCCGGCAGTAGCGAAGGTCGACTGGACCGAAGGATTCTGGACCGGCATGTTATGGCTGGCTTGGGAAGTGACCGGCGATGACAAATATCGCGCGGTGGCGGAAGGCCTGCTCGATAGTTTTGAAGAGCGTCTTGATAAGCAGATTAAAGTAGATACTCACGATCTCGGTTTTCTTTATCTGCTCTCCTGCGTCAACGCCTGGAAGCTCACCTGGAATCTCCGCGCTCGCAGTCTGGCGCTACGTGCCGCTGAGCTGTTGTACCAGCGCTTTAACGCTACGGCGGGCGTGATTCAGGCCTGGGGCGATCTCAGCGACCCGGCGCGTCAGGGACGCATGATCATCGACTGCAACCTCAATATTCCACTGCTGTTCTGGGCCGCAGACGAGACGGGTAACGCAGCATGGCGCGAAGCCGCGACACGTCATCTGGCGCAGGCCGCGCGTTACCTGGTCCGCGAGGATGCCTCTAGTTTTCACACGTTCTACATGGACATCCACAGCGGCCAACCGCTACGCGGCGATACTCATCAGGGCTTTAGCGACAACTCCTGCTGGGCACGCGGTCAGGCCTGGGGGATTTACGGTTTCGCGCTGGGCTTCCGCAATACCGGTGATACCACTCAACCGGAGCTGGCGCGTAAGTTGGCGCACTATTTTCTCAACCGTCTGCCGGAAGATTTCGTCTGCTATTGGGACCTGATTTTCACACCACAGGATAACGCACCACGAGATACTTCGGCCGCCGCCGTTGCCACCTGCGGACTGACGGAGCTGCTCACTCTGCTGCCGTTAACCGACCCACATCGCCCCGCGTACCGTCATGCCATCGAACTGATGATACGCAATTTACGCGAGCGCTATTTTGCCCACACGCAGGACGGCCTGCTGCGTGAAGGTGTTTATAACTATGGCCGCAATATGGGCATTAACGAACCAAACCTCTGGGGCGATTATTTCTATTTCGAAGCCCTGGTTCGCCTTTCCCGCGTCTGGACCCCCTACTTTTGCTAACCGGAGCTACACATGATTTCTTTAGTACGAATTGACGATCGCTTGATTCACGGCCAGGTTGCCGTGGTCTGGACCAAGCATCTGGGCGTAAACCGTATTCTGGTCGCCAACGACCAGATCGTGAATAACGAAGTGCAGAAGATGTCACTGCGCATGGCGGCCCCCGATACCGCGAAGTGCGCCATCATGGCGGTCAAAGACGCAGGTGACATCCTTAACGACCCACGCTCCGAAGCGATGAAAATTATGGTGATCGTCAACAATGCCGCCGATGCTCGTCGTCTGGTCGAGCAGGTTGATGGCATAAAAACGCTGAACGTCGCTAACTTTGGGCGCATTACCGAGAATCTGGCAGCGAAAAAGCGTATTAGCGACACCGTATACGTCACGCCGGAAGACGTGGCTGACTTTCATGCCATCGCCGCGCGCGGCGTGAAGGTGGAATACCAGGTACTGCCATCTCATCCGGTGAAAAACCTGATTGAGATGCTGGATAACGCTGCTAGCTAAGCGAGGTCGCTATGTTAACGTCTGCACTGCTCGTCGCGCTGGTGATGTTTTTAGTCAAAACTGCCGACCATACGCTGGGCCAACCGCTGATTGAACGTCCGCTGATTTGCGGCGCATTGATTGGACTGGTACTCGGTGATTTACAACAGGGCATTATCATCGGCGCCACGCTGGAGTTAATTTTCCTGGGTACGATTACCATTGGCGGTTCCGTTCCGGCTGACCTGGCGGTCGGGTCGGTACTCGCCACTGCCTTTACCATCCTCACCCACGCAGAACCACCAGTTGCCGTGGCACTCGCGTTGCCAATTAGTCTGCTGGCGGTCTTCGTTTATCAGGTGCTGAAACTGGTCTATACCGCATTGGTGGAGAAATATGATGTGCTACTGGAGCAGGGGCACGATCGCGCGGCTCTGGGCCTGACGCTCGGCATGACATTTTTCTATGGCGTCCCCTTTGCGCTTATTGCCTTCTTCGGCGTGCTATTTGGAACCGAAGTGATCAGAAGTCTGGTGGAGAGTATCCCTGGTACGGTTATGCGCGGCATGACCGCCGTTGGCGGTATTTTGCCAGCGCTGGGCTTCGCTATTTTGCTAAAAGCTCTATGGAATCGAAACATCGCCGCATTCTTCTTTATTGGTTTCGCAATGGCGGCTTACCTGCAGCTACCTATCATGGGTATTGCCATTATCGCCGCAGCGATTGCGGTCTACCTGTGTTTCAACGAATTCAATCAGCTTAAAGCGAGCAAACAAACCACCACCGCAGCACCTGCGTCGGTTGATGATAAGGATGGGTTCTTCAATGACTGATATTCAGAGCAAAGATGTCATCGCGTACAGCGATGAAAAAAGCGAGAAAAAACTTTTTCGTCAGCTGTTTATCCGCCAGTTCCCACTGCTGGGGTCGATGAACTTTACCCGCATGGAAGGATTAAGCTACGGTTGGGCACTCGCGCCAATGCTGAAGAAAATCTATGCCGGTGACCCACATCGCTATCTTGAATCGTTGAAGCGTAATAGCCAATTCTTCAACACTAACCAGCATCTGGCGCCTTTCATCATGGGCCTGACGCTGTCGATGGAAAAAGAAAACGCGGCTAACCCTGATTTTGATACCTCGAGTATTAACGGGATCAAGGTTGCGCTGATGGGACCATTTGCCGGGGTGGGTGACTCGTTCTTTTATGGCGTACTGCGCATTATTGCCACCGGGATCGCCATCGGCCTTGCATCTCAAGGAAACCTGCTGGGCCCGCTTTTGTTCCTGCTGATTTACAACGTGCCTAGCTACCTGCTGCGCTACTACGGCGGGGTTATGGGCTATCGCCTGGGGTCGAAATATATCGCAGAGGCCACGCAGTCGGGGCTACTCTCTTGTATCACTAAAGCCTCATCCATTATGGGGTTAATGATGGTGGGAGCGATGAGCGCCAGCATGGTGAAATTCACTACCACCTTTAAAACTACCATCGCAGGCCAGCCCTTTGTACTACAGGAAATCCTCGACAAAATCTGTGTTGGATTAATTCCGCTACTGCTGGTACTCGGCTGTCTTAAATTACTGAATAAAAAAGTCAGCCCTAACCGAGTATTAATCCTGCTCATTGTTCTCGGCTTCGCCGCCGCTGGCATTGGGATCGTCTAATCCTTACGGAGCTCCCTGCCATCAGGGAGCTTTTTTTGGAGCGTATATGACCTGGAATGCCGCCCTGCTCTCCGCTCAGCCAGAGAAGTTTCATCAGGTTTATCAACCGTTACACCTCTTCGAAATTTCTGCACGCTGTGATCTTTATCCAACATTGCTTACCCCGGATAACATTGACCATCATCTCAATGAACTCAAAGAGGTTGAGATTCTCTTTTCAACCTGGGGCATGTTCACGCTCAACGCAGCGCAACTGGACAGCTTACCGAATCTGAAAGTTATTTTTTACGCCGCCGGGGCAACTGATTACTTCTCCGCCCCCTATCTTGAACGTGGTATCAAAATCGTTAGTGCCTGGCGCGCTAATGCTATACCTGTTGCGGAGTTCTGCCTGGCGCAAATCTTATTAGGATGTAAGGGGTATTTTCGCAACCAGAGGGAATATACCGGCCCCGAGCACTTTTCAACGCTGGCAAATCACCACTCTGCACCCGGTAATTATCAGGAGAGCGTAGCGCTGATTGGCGCAGGTGCTATTTCTCAAGCGTTACAAAAACTGCTGACCCCCTTCTATCTTGACGTCATCGTCGTACCATCACGACCCGAAAAACGCTCGTTATCCCTGGAGGAAGCTTTCTCTCACGCCTGGGTCATCAGTAATCATTTACCTAATCGTGAGGATAATATTGGCGTACTGGACGGCAGTCTCTTTCGACGGATGCGTCAGGGGGCCGTATTTATTAATACCGGCCGCGGGAGACAGGTAAATGAAGGTGAACTTATTCAGGTTCTTAAAGAGAGGCCTGATCTGACCGCGCTCCTTGATGTAACTAAACCTGAACCTCCTGAGACGGGCTCGCTGCTGTATACGCTTCCCAATGTGCAACTCACTAGCCATATTGCCGGTGCACTCAATAATGAAACCCGCCGTCTGGCTAACTGCGTTATAGAGGAATTTCAACGCTGGTTAATGGGTCAACCATTACTGTGTGATATTTCAATCGGAGTGTGACACTCATCGCTATTAGTGTTTATAAATTCAATGCTATTGATATAAATATTTCACTTCCGTCGATGAGGCTATGAACACAAAGAGCAACTCCATGTAATATATAGAATTTAATTCCTGGCATAATCCTTGCTAAATAATAATGGTCATCACGTCTCTTCAGCTTTTTTAGCAACAAGAATTCAAACTGCTTACAGGAATGAAAATGAAAACATTACATAAATTACTTATCGGATTACCACTGTCCTGTCTAACATTAAATGCAATGGCAGCAGCAACCTGGGTAGATAATAGATACGCCCATACAACCGCCTCAGAAAAAAACCAATATAAGATAGGTTTAGGACACATTTTTGATAACGGAGCGGGCGTGCTGGCTTCCGCTATGTATGACCTGGGACAAGACTTTGATCAGATGAAAAGCTCATTTCAGGAGTTTGAAGGGTGGTATCCCATTCCATTAAATGAACGCTGGGCAATTACCCCAGGGGGATTAACCGATATCGACAGCAATGGTACAAAGCTCGCCCCCTACGTCAGCCTGGATTATAAAATGAACAAATCACTCAGTTTTAGTTCACGCTACCGCTATAACCATATGACCCACAAAGAGAACGACTATAACGGAAAGATGGATTATAACGACAGCCACCAGATTGACCTGTTTCTCAATTATCAGGCAACTGACAAACTTTGGCTGCAACTAAACCCTGAATTCTTTGTTAATACGAATGATTTCAAAGCATCAAATGGCCAGAAAACGCATTGGGAACCCAGCATTGTTGCTCGTTATCGCATGGATAAACACTGGATGCCTTATGCAGAAGTAGCATGGCTTGATCAGGACCAAAACCACGATAACCAGGTACGTTTCCGCTTAGGGATTCGTTACTATCTGGAATAATAAGAGCACAAATGGGGCAGAAAACTGCCCCTTAACCATCAGAGTCTAATGAAGGCAGAAACGCTCAATTGCGCTGGCTACGCCATCCTCGTCGTTACTTGTCGTAACATCATCCGCGTAACGCTTTACCACATCATCGGCGTTACCCATTGCAATCCCTCGCCCAGCGAAACGAAGCATCTCACAATCATTCCGTTCATTGCCTATCGCCAGAATATCTGCAGGTAAAATATCTAAATAAGTGGCCAGAACACGGCATGCGTTCCCTTTATTTACTCCCTTCACCATCATTTCATAATAGTTAGGTTCACTTCTGACACATTGATACTTGTTTTTTATTTCGGCAGGCAGTCTTTCAGACAAATAATTTATTGTCTCCACATCATCAATAAACATAACTTTGGGTACGGGAGTATTCAATAATCGTTCATCTGCGGTGAGATAAATGCTCAGGTGGCTATAACGGCTGGCACGAATGGGAATATCCTGATCCACTTCGGCTACCAACCCACTGGTATGCTGGGCGTAACAGACCATCCCTATTCTACAACCCCACTGTCGGATATAGTGAACATCACCTGCCTGCAATAACTGATTGCTAATAAAATGCTGAGTAGACGCACTCCAGATCTGTGCGCCATTGCAAGCAATGACATAAACGTTATTGCTATCTAAAGATAACGCATTGAGGACGCCCTGAATGCCCGTCAGCGTTCTACCGGAAGCCAGGACAATGATCGCACCTTGTTCAACCAGTTGATGAATGGCCCACCTGGTTCTAGCCGTTATTTTTTTATCGGAGGTTAATAACGTGCCATCAAGATCGAGAGCCACTAACTTATACATATCAGGCCTCATCTTCACTGCTTTATTGTAACGGCAAAAGAGGTAAATCGCGCGCATCCGTTCAGGCCTCCTTGCAGGCCTCGCGCGTAAATCCCCATTCGAGCACCTATCCATTTACCGGCACCGGCCGAAAAAACAGGCGTGATAAGTTGCCACTCATCTCTTACATCACGGTAACCGAAATGAACAATACCGTCGTATCCCACATCAAATCCAAGCTCCACGGACATTTCGCTCGCAAGCATCGCAACAGATACGGCATCATGATGCCATTCGCCGCGATCGTCTCCCCACCCATGACTAAGCGAGAGTTGCAATCCATGCGCCTCTCTGACCACGCTTAGAGACGCAAAGCGTTGGCCGTACACCATCACGCCTGCTTCATCCCCATATTGACCAGCAGTGAGTTCCAGCGTAGTCCGCACACTAAAACGTTCCGCGGGAAACAATTGGAGCAACGATTGTGGAAGAGAGTAAAGCGATGTGCTTTCAGGCGTCGGCACACACCGCAGCAACAATCCTACCCGCCCCTCCGCCAGCCAGAACGGATGCGGGTTTGCCTGCCATTGCCACTGTGGGCCAGGCTGCCCATTTACAAAATTATCGCTAGTCTGTATCTGGCAGGGTGAAAACGGCAATGCTGGTCGTTTATATCTCAGAACTGGCTGCCCCTTACCTGAGTCATCCAAAGACTCACCAATTTGCGGCCACCCATCCTTCATCCAACGCAGCGGCTGAAGGTGAATAATCCGCCCGTAGACGCCTTTATCCTGGAAGTGGAAAAACCAGCTTTCGCCATTCTCCAGTTCCACCCAAGCGCCCTGATGCGGCCCATTAACTGCTGAGCTTCCCTGATGTAAAACATCGCGACTTTGCCAGGGCCCCCTCAACGTCGGGGCGCGCATCACTGTTTGCCAACCGCGCTTCACACCGCCGGCAGGAGCAAATAGCCAGTACTCACCTGCACGCTTGTACAATTTTGGCCCCTCCAGCGTGGGGTGAGATGGCGTACCGTCGAAAATCATACACCCATCGTCTAATAAACGACTGGCGTCCGGGGCCATCTCTAGTAGCTGGAGTTTGTTTTTTACCCCACTTCGGCTGAATGCAAAGGCATGGACCAGCCACGCCCGCCCATCATCATCCCAAAATGGGCACGGATCTATCCATCCAGGCTCTGCCACCAGGCAATACGGTTCACTCCATTCGCCCAGCGGATCGCTTGCGTGAGTCACAAAAATGCCATCGTCCGGCAAGCTGTAAAATACCCAAAACTGGCCATCATGGTAGCGAATACTGGGTGCCCAGATGCCTTTTCCGGGTTGGGGCGTATCGTATTCTGGCGAAGGAAGACGCTTCACAATATGGTTCACTATCTGCCAGTGGATCAGATCGCGTGAATGAAGCAGGGGTAATCCTGGAAGCTGGTGAAAACTGGAGGCAACCATCCAGAAATCATCGCCAGTGCGAATAACATCAGGATCGGCATAATCAGAGTGGATGATTGGGTTCTGATAGAGCAGAGGCATGAGGAAGTCCTTATATTGTCGACAATCTAAGCCAGTGCAATATCCAGACCACTCAATAAAAGCCAATAAATAACAAATACATAAAAAACATTCAGACACAAAAAAAGCGCCCCAAGGGCGCTCTTTCGACAGTAACTTACGCTTATTTATTCAGCTGTGCGGTCATGTGCACGCGGTTACCGGTAAACGCTTCGGTAATTTTATAAGACGATGCGCCTGCAGCCTGTGCCTGAGCGGCGATTTTAGCTTCTGCACCGTCCATTGTGGAGGCCGTTGCGGTCACGGTCTGAGCAGCGAAGGTACCGAAAGAAGCGGCGAGTGCGATAACTGCAACAAAAGTTTTGATGCTTTTCATGATATAAACCCTTTCACTTGGTTGTTTGGATAAGGCGTGTTGCCTTGATGTGATAAATAATAGCCCTCACATCGTTCAACGAAAAGCGGAAGGATTTGTTGTCATCATTCAAATAAATTGATCAATATTACAGCTCTCTCGCACCTGCACATCAACCCAGTCGCTGACCTCTCCAATATCGGGCTGCACCTGCTGATCGACGCAATACACAGCCCCCAGACGCATCGGTTCGGCCCGCTCGGCCAGCAGCGCCAGTTCGGGTAGATACTCTTCTCCGGGATGACCCGGCAAGCGCTGCGCTAACCGCTGAGCATAGCGCGCCACCGCGACCTCAGGAGAGATCTGGTTCCAGACTTCGATAATCCGCTCAACCCCGGCGTCCTGCACTAATCGCTGCAGCATCTCTTTAGGCTGGAAACCAAACCAGGCATCAATCACCCAGACACAGCCCGCCGGAGACTGTCCCACAATCGACCAGATAGCCTCGTAGGCAGCACAGCCGAGCTGGCGGTTGAAGGGGCGGTCGATATCGGTAAAGCGCGCCATAAAGGGCTCTTTGATTCCGTCGATTGTCAGCAGCGGCAAGCCAAAAGTCTGCGAAAGCTGGCGGGCAATGGTGCTCTTTCCAGAGGCGGGTATGCCGTTCACCAGAATGACGGTTTTACAGTTTGGCGTAAGGTCTCTTTTCATAGCAGCGCCACAACCTCCTCTTTCGAGTTTGCTGCCCGCAGTTTGGCCATGCGTTCATCGTTATCCAGCAGCGAGATAATGGCGCGGATCCCCTCTTCAATATGCGCATTACTGTCCTGCGCGCCGAACATAATGACGATATCCGCGGCCTCGCTTTCGGCAAACCGAATCGGTTTCTCTAACAGCACCAGGCTAAAACAGTTCCGCTTCACGCCGCACTCAGGACGCGCATGCGGAATGGCAACCCCTTCGTCAAACACGTAATACGCGCCGTGGTTCAGGGTGTTTTCAATAACGGCCTGGCCGTAATCAGCCGAGATATAGCCGTTTTCAATCAGCGGCGTGGCGGCCAGCTGGATCACCTTCTGCCAGTCCGACTCAGTGACACCAACCTGAATAGCATCGGCTTCTATGAGTAGCTCTTTAATCGTCATACCCACTCCCTAAATGTTACGGCGAATAATGTTGCGTAATTCATCGATACGGATAAACAGAGCATCAATTTCCTGTCGGTGCGTTTTGCTTTTGGCATATACCGACAATGCCCGGTTATAAATCAACATTAATGCTTTCTGTACCTCACCATCACTCGGGTTACCCTGTAATTCACCTTCTAATCGGGATATTTCCGCCGCCAGCAGAAGCGACTGTTCATCATAATCTTCCGACGGACTATCTTGCTTTTTCCACAACGTTTTCAATGATTCAAACATAGCGAATCCCCTCCCTGATGAACAACAGGGTAACGAAATATCGAGTAATAAAGAGACGTTTATTTAAATAAAGCGATCTTTTCCATTAATACATGAGTGACGGCATTATTTGCTGGAATTAAAAACTTCCGCACGCTGTCATTCACTTTGCCTTTTTCAAAGGCGGTTTTACATTGATCAACCCACTGCACATTCATTTCCGTGCCAACGTTGACCTTGTTAATTCCCTCAGTCACCGCCAGGCGCATATCCTCATCGCTCACGCCGGTGCCGCCGTGCAACACCAGAGGCACGCCGGTTGCCGCACTAATATCCTTAAGCCGCTGGTGCTGGATTTTTGCCTTGCCGGTATACAGCCCGTGCACCGTCCCCACGGAGACCGCCAGCATATCGACCTGGGTTTCATCCACAAAACGTTTCGCATCTTCTACCGTGGTGAAGCAGATATCCTCTACGGCGACGGCTTTGCCGTCTTCAGAGCCACCAATGGCGCCCAATTCTCCCTCAACCGTAATATTACGCGGGCGCGCCATTTCAACCACGATGCGCGTGTTGCCAATATTCTCCTCCAGGTTGAGATGGGAACCGTCATACATCACCGACGAGAACCCAGCGTTCATTGCCGTTTCAATGGCGCTGATATCCGAGCAGTGATCCAGATGCAGGCAGGTTGGCACATTTTCACTTTCGGCCAGCGAGCTAACGGCATCCACGAGTAAACGATAGCCTAAATATTCCGCCGTTCCGGTGGAGATTTGGATCATTAGCGGGCTGTTACTCTGCTGCGCAGCTTTGAAAAACGCGGGCAGCATTTCAATACAGTGCAAATTAAACGACCCGATGGCTTTAAAATTTCTCTGCTGGGCAATATTAAGAATATCGTTGAAGTTATACAGACTCATGAACGTTTTCCCCTTTCGGCTTAGCTGATTTACCGTTTACAAACCATGCCAGTGCGGCGACAAAGACAATAAACAACGCGACAAATAACCAGTTATTCTGGAAGGCGTGGCCTAATACCAGCCCAGAACTAATCACATCCGAATCGCTGAACGTCACGCCGGTAAAGCCGTAACTTTCAAGCATCGGCACCAGAATGGCGGGCAGGAAGGTGATAAACAGCCCGTGCACCACACCGCCAATCATCGCCCCGCGACGACCGCCCAACGCATTGCCAAATACACCCGCCGTGCCGCCCGCAAAGAAGTTAGTGAGCAGGCCGGGCAGAATCATCGCCAGACCGAACATCGGGAAGACCAGCATGCCGATGATCGAACCGACCGTTGTTGCGAGGAAGCCAACAATCACGGCGTTTGGCGCATAAGGGAACAATACCGGGCAGTCCAGCGCTGGCTTGGCATCCGGGACGATGCGCATTGCAATCCCGCGAAACGCTGGCACCAGTTCATTGAGCAGCAGGCGCACGCCGCTATAGAGAACGAAGACCCCGGCTACAAACTGGATGGACTGCATAAAGGCGTACATCAGGTAGTTAATGCCGTTAGAGAACTGGCCGATATATGCCGGGCCTGCTGCCAATGCCGGAATGAGGTACATCGGCACCATGACCACTGCCATAGCGAGATAGGTGTCCTGCAGAAACTTGAAGTTATCCGGTAATTCAAGATCTTCCGTGGAGCGAGAGCCTTTGCCGACCACTTTAGCGACCGCCGCCTGCACCAGGTAACCAATGGTGCAGAAGTGCCCCAGCGCGACGTCATCTGAGCCGGTGATCCGCCGCACCACCGGTTGCGCCAGCGCGGGCATCAGTACCGCCATTACGCCGCCGAAGATCCCGCCGGTCAAAATCAGCGGCAGCCCCGTCAGCCCGGCTTTATAGCCGATAACGGCGCCAATAGTTGCCATCCACAGCAACGCCTGGCCAGTCAGGAAGATATATTTCAGTGGCGTCAGGCGAGCGATGATGATGTTGACGGCAAAAATCACCAGCAGGGTCAGTGCCACCTCGGAACCCAGCTCGCGGTTGGCTAAACCGGCAATCGCCGCGACATCAGTAATGTAGCCCTTCATGCCAAAGCCCTGAGTGAAGATGTCATTCAGGAACGTCAGCGTGGCCACAATGATGTTGATACCGGCCATCATGATTAAAAAACCGAGCAGGGTTTTAAATGTGCCCTCAGCCGTCTTGCCCGGTGATTTTTTCTGTAGGATAAGCCCCAGCATCGCAATAAAGGCGATGAGTATTGAAGCCTGGCCGAGCAAATCTTTGACGATAAACTCAACGACACTATTCATAGTCGGCTACCTGTAAATTACGTTCATTTAAAAACGCGACAATCTTTTGTTCGATCTCATCTTTGTCCGTCAGCTTATTTAAAATCACCACGCGTTTTATCTCTTCTTCGCTGGCATCAGCTGTCAGAATATCGGCAAAGGTTTTTTGCGTCAGAATCATGTCAGATTTAAATGCCCCGGCCTCCGATACCGTGGTGTGTTCAATATGTGCAGGAATTTCCAGTTTTTTTAAAACGGCCTTGGCGGTCATTTCAATAGCAAAGCTTGAGCCGAGGCCGCAGCCACATACGCAGAGAATTTTCAGCATGTAGGGTCTCCTCAAATTATATTGAGTTGTTTGGCAAGTTTATAATAATGTCCGTCGGTATCAACCAGACGTTTTTTCATACTGACTAAATCAATCGGAATAGGTTTATTGCTTGAATTAATAATAACGGCTTTATTTCTCATACCAGATTGAATACAGCGAACCACTTCATTCGCCATAATGGTACCCTGATAAATCTCCTCACAGGTCGGGTCGCCACTGCGTAAACCGTAACCAATGATGGTTTTGCGGATACGCACGCCAATACGCGGTTCGAGTTGTTTTATCATGGTATCTATTGCGCCCTGAAAGCCCGGAGAGTACTCGCGGGTGTAGCCTTCAGAGCACAGAATAACGACGCTATTCTGGCTAGCCAGTTTTTGCTTAATACGCTCTGCCAGAGCGTCCAGAGGGATCTGCGCTTCTGGAATCAGCGCAATATCGGCGTTCGATTTTATCGCCGATTGTAGCGTTAACTCGCCGCAATAACCGCCCAGAATCTCCGCCATAAAAACGCGCCCGGGAAGGGCCCTGCCGGTATTTCTTAAGCGCGATACTTCTTTGATAATTTGCTCGCAGGCGGTAGAAAAGCCAATGGTGTAGTCGCTGCCATAAACATCATTGTCGATCGTCATACCGACGCCAAAGCAGTTAATATCAAATTCGCTGAGCGTATTCAGGAATTGCAGACTGCCATCACCGCCAGCCATAATCAGCACATCAATCCGTAACGACTTTATTTTCTTCGCAATGGTTTCATACTCACTGCGCTGTAAATTTCGCGCTGTACGGCCAGACGTAATAAGTGGAATAGAGGAAATAGAAAAATCCACTAAATCGGACCAGGAGACCTCCCGATGATTTTTATCTAATAAACCCGGTATGCCACCGTTAAATAGCGTGATCTGTGCACAGGCAAGTCTCGCGACCTGGAAAATAAAATTATTAATTCCAGAGACATCTCCACCGCTAATGACAATACCGATTTTCATCTTCTGCCCTCACCTGTTTCCGTGAAAGCATTTTTCCCTGACTTCAAGACCTCTATTTGCAACGAAGATCACATAATAGCGATAATTTAAGTCAGGCCTAATATTGACACATAATAAAAAACGGTGTTTTTTGTGATTTAAATCTCATTTTTAAAATGAGATCACAACGACATTTACTAATTAAAAACTTTAATTATCAGGAGGTTATTTTATGGGCAAATACCCGTAAATAAACAAATGGTTTTCAGGGTTAGTGACGTTTTTATGAGAGAGCAAAAATGTGAACATCGACACATAATTTTGTCTTAAGAAGGGAGTGATGCGTGGGGATCTTTAGCAGAAACAAAAAAAGCGCCCCTGGGGCGCTCTTTCTACAGGTGCT
The DNA here is from genome assembly GCF_040930405.1 of Kluyvera sichuanensis. Lineage (NCBI taxonomy): Bacteria > Pseudomonadati > Pseudomonadota > Gammaproteobacteria > Enterobacterales > Enterobacteriaceae > Kluyvera > Kluyvera sichuanensis. The sequence goes on along the minus strand of NZ_CP162271.1, from coordinate 3,780,194 downwards.
TTTCGCTTATTTATTCAGCTGTGCGGTCATGTGCACACGGTTACCGGTAAACGCTTCGGTAATTTTATAAGACGATGCGCCTGCAGCCTGTGCCTGAGCGGCGATTTTAGCTTCTGCACCATCCATTGTGGAGGCTGTTGCGGTCACGGTCTGAGCAGCGAAGGTACCGAAAGAAGCGGAGAGTGCGATAACTGCGACAAAAGTTTTGATGCTTTTCATGATATAAACCCTTTCACTTGGTTGTTTGGATAAGGCGTGTTGCCTTGATGTAATAAATAGTAGGCCACATTCTCATCAACTAATAGCGGAATGATTTGCATTTATCTTTCAATTTTTTTGAGATAGAAAATGTTATTAAGTCAGGATCTAAAAGGTTTACTGGAGAGTCGAAGAAAACCGCTGTTGGCGGGCGACTGGCTCCTCCATCAGGGGGAGATGCAAAGCTATTTTTACTATTTGCATCATGGTGTTATTCGCGCGGTTTATCACTCAGAGCAGGGCGTGGAGCGGGTAAAAGAGTTCTATTTTTCGGGGGAGTGCTGCTTTTTATATCTCAACTGGTTAACGGCTACCCCTGCTGATTACAGCCTGCAGGCGCTCGCGGCGGGAGAGGTCAGTGAAGTTCCCCTCTCTTTTCTGGATGCCGCCGAAAATCAGGACTGCAAAATGCAGCTGCTCATTCAGCAACTTATCTACAAAGAAAAAAAGGAGCAGATGCTGTTGCTCAATACCCCTGAGCAACGCTATCGGTATATTCAGAGCCAGTTCCCGGACTGGGAGTCACAGCTTACGCAACGGGATCTCGCCAGCTATATCGGGATTACGCCGGTCAGTCTTTCGCGCATTCGCCAACGTCTTAACAAAGGTTAACGCCATCGCCGATGGCGTCACTTATTGTTCCGCCATTCATTTGTGCAATGGCGTCCGTTATGACCACATTTCTTGTTTCCCAGATTCTTGCTGGCATCAGCTTTGGGCTGGATATTTCTGCCTTTCACTTTCGTCACCGAACCATGACGCTCACCCTTCTTGCTGGCTCAACCTGCCTGCTGGCGCTCCATTTTTATCTGCTGGAGCAGCCTGTGGCATCCGGGTTGATGACGATTGCGGCTTGCCGCTTTACGGCAGCGATCCTGACGCAGCGCCTATGGGCAATGTGGGTATTTATGGCGGCGTCGTTAATCTGTAGCGCCTGTTTCTGGCAGGGAATGACAAACCTGTTGCCGTTGGCCGGCAGCCTGCTGATGACCTTCGCCTCTTTTCAGGATAAAACCAATAAACTGCGAGGATACACGCTGGGAGGCAGTTTATGCTGGGTGCTAAACAATGTGATTGTCGGTTCGCCGATGGCTATCATCATGGAGATGGCGTTTTCAGGCAGCATTTTGCTGGCTGCCTGGCGTCATTACTCCGTCAATAAGCGCTCTGGGTGGGTATAAATCGTCGCTCTGCCCGGCTTGCAAAAACCCACCAGCGTCAGGTTGCAACGCTCGGCAACTTCCACCGCCAACGTAGTAGCTGCAGAGACCGCAAACAAAATCTCAACGCCACACATGGCTGACTTCTGCACCATTTCATAGCTGGCGCGGCTGGAAACCAGTGCAGCGCCTCGCTGCCAGCGCATGCCTTCTTGCGCACGGTGGCCCAGCAGTTTATCCAGCGCCACGTGGCGGCCCACGTCTTCATGCCCGCCCGCCAGTTCACCCGATGGCATCACCCAGGCCGCCGCATGGGTGCAGCCCGTTTCACGGCCAACCGGTTGCACATCGTTTAAGTGTCTGAGCGCATGGTCAAGGTGGGCCAGGTCGAAGGTCTGGCTGAAAGGTAGCGGCTGAATAGGCTTACCGATATCGTTGAGCTGTTCAACGCCGCAGACGCCGCACCCGGTACGCCCGGCGAGCGCGCGACGGCGCTCTTTGAGCCCCATAAAGCGACGGCTGGAGAGTTCGATTCTGACTTCCACGCCGTTACAGGCCGGCACCACGTCCATGCCGAAAATTTCACGCGGGTGTTCGATAATGCCCTCAGACAGAGAAAAGCCAATCGCAAAGGCTTCGAGGTCTTTCGGCGTCGCCATCATCACGACGTGGGAAATGCCGTTGTAGACCAGCGCAACGGGAACTTCTTCAGCAAGAATATCCTGTGTCGGTTGCATAATTTTTGGCCTTCTGAAGACGGAACGCTCGACTGCGCCAATCAACTGCAACGAGGGTTCGACTTCATCTTTAACATTAAACACGGCAAGTACTCTGAACGACATCAACAATAAGGGGCGTCTATTCCATCACAACAGGAGGGAATTGAGGCTTATTATGGATCAACTTTGTGGTGCAATAACGCACAGTACGCATTTTTTAGCGACATTCTGCTACAAAAAGTCTGCGTAAACTATAGGTACTACCTTGTGGTTATCTTCGTTAATCACCCGCCAAAGTAACGCGATAAACTGAGTTAAATGTGATAAATCTCACGATTCAATGTTAATCCTCGCAAAATCCATTCACCTATCATTAACCGCATTGGAACAAGCCTACCGATATTGTGGTATTCTGAACCAAAGCCCTCCTGGAACTGAGGGCATCTTAGTATTCAGAATCTTCGTCTGACTACGACGGAGAACAACTACAAGCAATGACAATGTCGAAACAAGGAGCGATCCATGCAGGTCAGCAGAAGGCAGTTCTTTAAGATCTGCGCTGGCGGTATGGCAGGAACCACGGCAGCCGCACTGGGCTTTGCCCCAGGCATCGCACTCGCGGAAACACGGCAGTATAAATTGCTGCGCACCCGTGAGACCCGTAACACCTGCACTTACTGCTCTGTCGGTTGTGGGCTTTTAATGTATAGCCTCGGCGACGGCGCAAAAAACGCAAAAGCCTCAATTTTCCACATCGAAGGGGATCCGGATCACCCGGTAAACCGCGGCGCGCTGTGCCCGAAAGGCGCAGGCCTGGTGGACTTTATCCACTCTGAAAGCCGTCTGAAATACCCTGAATACCGCGCTCCTGGCTCCAATAAATGGCAACAAATCAGCTGGGATGAAGCGTTCGACCGCATCGCCAAGCTGATGAAGGCCGACCGCGACGCCAACTTTATCGAGAAAAACGAAGCAGGCACCACCGTTAACCGTTGGTTGACGACCGGTATGCTGTGCGCCTCTGCTTCCAGTAACGAAACCGGCTTCTTAACACAGAAATTCACCCGCGCGCTCGGTATGCTCGCGGTCGACAACCAAGCGCGTGTCTGACACGGACCAACGGTAGCAAGTCTTGCTCCAACATTTGGTCGCGGTGCGATGACCAACCACTGGGTTGACATGAAGAACGCCAACCTCATCGTCGTGATGGGTGGGAACGCGGCAGAAGCGCATCCGGTGGGATTCCGCTGGGCGATGGAAGCCAAGATCCATAATGGCGCGAAGCTGATTGTTATCGACCCCCGCTTTACGCGAACCGCGTCAGTGGCGGATTTCTACGCCCCAATTCGCTCCGGTACCGACATTACCTTCCTGTCGGGCGTGATGCTGTACCTGTTGAATAACGAAAAATTCAACCGCGAGTACACCGAAGCCTATACCAACGCCAGCCTTATCGTGCGTGAAGACTTTAGCTTCAACGACGGCCTGTTCAGCGGCTACGACGCCGAAGCGCGTAAGTACGATAAGACCTCCTGGAACTACGAACTGGATGAGAACGGCCACGCGAAACGCGATACCACTCTCACCCATCCGCGCTGCGTCTGGAATCTGCTGAAACAGCATATTTCCCGCTACACGCCGGAGATGGTAGAGAAGATTTGCGGTACGCCAAAAGCCGACTTCCTGAAAGTCTGCGAGTACATCGCAGAGACCAGCGCGCACGATAAAACCGCCTCGTTCCTGTATGCACTGGGCTGGACGCAGCACTCCATCGGTTCGCAGAACATCCGTACCATGGCGATGATTCAGCTGCTGCTCGGCAACATGGGTATGGCAGGCGGCGGCGTGAACGCCCTGCGCGGCCACTCCAACATCCAGGGTCTGACCGACCTCGGCCTGCTGTCGACGAGCCTGCCGGGCTACATGACGCTGCCAAACGAGAAGCAGACTGACCTGCAAACCTACCTCACCGCCAACACGCCTAAACCGCTGCTGGATGGTCAGGTGAACTACTGGGGCAACTACCCGAAATTCTTCGTCTCGATGATGAAGACCTTCTACGGCGATAAAGCGACGGCGGAAAATAGCTGGGGCTTTGACTGGCTGCCGAAGTGGGACAAAGGGTACGACGTCCTGCAGTACTTCGAGATGATGAACGAGGGTAAGGTCAACGGTTATCTTTGCCAGGGCTTTAACCCGGTGGCGTCATTCCCGAACAAAAACAAAACCGTCGCGGCGCTTTCTAAACTGAAGTTCCTCGTCACCATTGACCCACTCAACACCGAAACGGCGACCTTCTGGCAAAACCACGGCGAGTCGAACGATGTTGATCCGTCGAAAATCCAGACTGAAGTGTTCCGCCTGCCGTCCACCTGCTTCGCCGAAGAGAACGGTTCTATCGTTAACTCCGGTCGCTGGCTCCAGTGGCACTGGAAAGGCGCGGACGCCCCGGGGGATGCCGTCACCGACGGTGAGATCCTGGCCGGCATCTTCTTACGCCTGCGTAAGATGTACGCCGAAGAGGGCGGCCCGGTACCTGAACAGGTACTGAACATGAGCTGGAACTACTCAACGCCTAATGAGCCTGCGTCTGAGGAAGTGGCGATGGAGAACAACGGTAAGGCGCTGGCCGATATTATCGACCCGGCCACCGGCGCGGTTATCGTGAAGAAAGGCCAGCAGCTGAGCTCGTTCGCCCAACTGCGCGATGACGGCACCACCGCCAGCGGTTGCTGGATCTTCGCCGGTAGCTGGACGCCGGACGGCAACCAGATGGCGCGTCGTGATAACGCCGACCCATCCGGCCTTGGCAACACGCTGGGCTGGGCCTGGGCATGGCCGCTGAACCGTCGCATCCTGTATAACCGTGCCTCCGCAGACCCGCAGGGTAACCCGTGGGATCCGAAGCGCCAGCTCCTCAAGTGGGACGGCGCGAAATGGGGCGGCGTGGATATTCCGGACTACAGCGCCGCGGCACCGGGCAGCAACGTTGGGCCGTTTATCATGCAGCCGGAAGGGATGGGTCGCCTATTTGCCCTCGATAAGATGGCTGAAGGTCCGTTCCCGGAACACTACGAGCCGTTTGAAACGCCGCTGGGCACCAACCCGCTGCACCCGAACGTCATCTCTAACCCTGCCGCCCGTATCTTTAAAGGTGATAGGGAAGCGTTGGGTAAAGCGGACAAGTTCCCGTACGTCGGTACCACCTACCGTCTGACCGAGCACTTCCACTACTGGACCAAGCATGCGCTGCTTAACGCCATCGCACAGCCGGAACAGTTCGTGGAGATTGGTGAGAAGCTCGCCGATAAGCTCGGCATCGGCCATGGCGATACCGTGAAGGTCTCCTCTAACCGCGGCTATATCAAAGCCAAGGCGGTGGTGACCAAGCGTATCCGCACGCTGAAAGTTGACGGTAAGGATATCGATACCATCGGTATTCCAATCCACTGGGGCTATGAAGGCGTGGCGAAGAAAGGGTTTATTGCGAATACCCTGACTCCGTCCGTCGGCGATGCGAACTCGCAGACGCCGGAATTCAAGTCCTTCCTGGTGAACGTGGAAAAGGTGTAACGGAGACGACCTATGGCTTATCAATCGCAGGACATCATCCGTCGTTCCGCCACTAACGGTTTCACTCCCGCGCCTCGCGCGCGGGATCACCAGGAAGAGGTGGCGAAGCTTATCGACGTGACCACCTGTATCGGCTGTAAAGCCTGTCAGGTGGCCTGTTCAGAGTGGAACGACATCCGTGACGAGATTGGCAGCAACGTCGGGGTGTATGACAACCCGGCGGATTTAACCGCCAAATCCTGGACGGTAATGCGTTTCTCGGAAGTGGAACAGAACGACAAACTAGAGTGGCTCATCCGTAAGGATGGCTGTATGCACTGCGCCGACCCGGGCTGCCTGAAGGCATGCCCGTCAGAAGGGGCTATCATTCAGTATGCCAACGGCATCGTCGACTTCCAGTCAGAGCAGTGCATTGGCTGCGGCTACTGTATTGCTGGCTGCCCGTTCAACGTGCCGCGACTCAACCCGGAAGACAACCGCGTCTACAAATGTACGCTGTGCGTTGACCGCGTGAACGTCGGGCAAGAACCGGCATGCGTGAAAACCTGCCCAACCGGCGCTATCCACTTTGGTTCCAAAGAGGATATGAAAGTGCTGGCGGGCGAGCGCGTGGCCGAACTGAAAACCCGTGGTTACGACAATGCGGGCCTGTACGATCCGGCAGGCGTTGGCGGTACGCACGTGATGTACGTGCTGCACCATGCCGATAAACCGAATCTGTACCACGGTCTGCCGGAGAACCCGGAAATCAGCGCCACCGTGAAGTTCTGGAAAGGCGTCTGGAAACCGCTGGCCGCTATCGGCTTTGCCGCTACGTTCGCCGCGAGCATCTTCCACTACGTCGGGGTCGGTCCGAACCGTGCAGAAGAGGAAGAAGACAATCTGGATGAGAAAGACGATGAGGTGCGCAAATGAAAAAACGTGACACCATCGTGCGCTACACGGCGCCGGAACGCATCAACCACTGGGTCACCGCCTTCTGCTTCATGCTGGCGGCGATAAGCGGGCTGGGGTTTTTCTTCCCCTCCTTCAACTGGCTGATGCAAATCATGGGGACTCCGCAGCTGGCGCGAATTCTGCACCCGTTTGTCGGGGTCATCATGTTTGCCTCGTTTATCATCATGTTTTTCCGCTACTGGCACCACAATCTAATCAATCGGGATGATATCTTTTGGGCGAAGAATATTCGTAAGATCGTCGTCAACGAGGAAGTAGGTGACACCGGGCGTTATAACTTCGGTCAGAAATGCGTATTCTGGGCGGCGATTATCTTCCTGGTGCTGCTGCTGGTGAGCGGTGTGATTATCTGGCGTCCGTACTTTGCGCCTGCTTTCTCAATCCCGGTGATCCGATTTGCGCTAATGCTGCATTCATTTGCCGCAGTGGCGTTAATTGTGGTTATCATGGTGCATATCTACGCCGCCCTTTGGGTGAAAGGCACCATTACCGCGATGGTGGAGGGATGGGTTACCAAAACGTGGGCGAAGAAACACCACCCGCGCTGGTACCGTGAAGTCCGCCAGAAACAGGAAAAGTCATCTGAATGAGTATTCGCATAATCCCGCAAGATGAGCTGGGTTCGAGCGAGAAACGTACGGCGGAAGTCATTCCGCCGTTGTTGTTCCCCAGACTCAAGAACCTCTACAACCGCCGCGCCGAACGTCTGCGCGAGCTGGCAGAGAATAATCCGCTGGGTGATTACCTGCGCTTTGCTGCGCTCATCGCCCACGCACAGGAAGTGGTGCTTTACGACCACCCGCTGAAAATGGATCTCACCGCGCGCATCAAAGAAGCGAATGAACAGGGCAAACCGCCGCTGGATATTCACGTTCTACCCCGCGACAAGCACTGGCACACGCTGCTGCAATCAATGATTGCCGAGCTGAAGCCTGAGATGAGCGGCCCAGCGCTGGCGGTCATCGAGAACCTGGAGAAGGCCTCAGAGCAGGAGCTGGAGCAGATGGCGAGCGCGCTGTTTGCCTCTGACTTTGCCTCCGTGAGCAGCGATAAAGCGCCGTTTATCTGGGCTGCTCTGTCGCTTTACTGGGCGCAAATGGCCAGTCTGATTCCGGGAAAAGCCCGCGCCGAATACGGCGAACAGCGCCAGTTCTGCCCGGTTTGCGGCTCAATGCCGGTCTCAAGCATGGTGCAAATTGGTACTACTCAGGGGCTGCGCTATCTGCACTGCAACCTGTGTGAAACCGAATGGCACGTGGTGCGCGTGAAGTGCAGCAACTGCGAACAGAGCCGCGACCTGCATTACTGGTCACTGGACAACGAGCAGGCTGCCATCAAAGCCGAAAGCTGCGGCGACTGCGGCACTTACCTGAAGATTCTCTATCAGGAAAAAGACCCGAAAGTCGAAGCGGTTGCCGACGACCTTGCCTCACTGGTACTGGACGCGAGAATGGAGCAGGAAGGGTTCGCCCGCAGCTCGATTAACCCGTTCTTGTTCCCGGGGGAAGGGGAGTAATTTCCCGCGCTAAACCGGGCAGTATATTCGGCCCGGTTTACAGCGTGTAGGGTAAAATTACGCCCGGAAGTCCCGCAAAATCCTTTGTATTGCGCGTCACCAGTTCCCGACGATGAACATGTGCAGTCGCCAGAATAATGGCATCGGGCAGTTTCATACCGTACTCCTGACGTAGATTCACACTCTGCTCCGCAATCTCTTCTGTCACACCAATAATTTCAAATGCGCCCAAGGCAATTCGCGTTCGCTGCTCCTGATGAAAACGCTTTGCCCCGATCATGACCTCCATCCAGGTTATCAGGCTTATCGCATGTTGCGGGGGATAGGAGTCCATCGTCCGCTTCGCCTCCATCCGCCCGCTGAAGAGATCGATTAAAATATTGGTATCAAAAAGAACGGGTCTTTTCATCGCTACCACTCTTCACGGAGCTTACGTTCATACTCAACGCCATCTTCTTCACACTCTTGCCAGATCCCAAGCGCGCCCGAGATCATAAGCTCAGCCTGGCTTTGCTTTTCCAGATATTGCTCAACGGCTTCACGCAACAGTTCCGCACGGGGAAGATTCCGCTGCTGTTTAAGGATGTCGAGGCGCTTAATCACCTCGTCCGACAAATCGAGAAGTATTCTGCCCATATCCCTTTCAACCATCACGCTCACATATACCTCCAGTATATCACTCGAGCTCAATAAGCGAACAAAATACACGCGATTTAAATAAGGTTATAGGCTGCAATGGAGAAATCGTGCATTTTTGCGAGCCGCTATCCACAATCACCACCCTACCCAATTTCCCCGTTTTCATTCGCGATAAACCAGGCTATAAAGCTGTATGTTTATACAGCAAAAAGGACATCATCATGGCATTGGAAAACGGCATTGCGCAGTTAGTTGCTGAGTTTATTGCAGCGGGTCGCCCCTCTTCACGCAAGCAGAATATTGATGACCGGAGAAAGGGGTATATTGCCAGCACAGCGCTGGCAGGCGAAAAAGAGATTCGCGTCAAATCAGAAGATATTGTGCTCGAAGAGATGACATTTCGCGTCATTTCGCCGCTAAATTCAGCATCGTCACTCCCCTGCATTGTTTACTTTCATGGCGGCTGTTTTGTCAGCGGTGGGTTTATCACCCATGATAATCAGCTGCGACAATTAGCCTGGCATGGCGGGTGTCGGGTCAGTGCAGTACCGGCTGGCACCAGAGCACACTTTCCCCGCCGCCCACGATGACGCCGAGCGCGGTGCCAACCTGATCCACAAATACGCGCAGCAGTTGGGTATTGACCGCCAGCGGGTAACACTGATGGGGGACAGCGCGGGCGCGCATCTGGCGCTGGTAACCGCGCTGCGCCTGAAAGCTTCCGCCGTGTGGGCTCCCGCGAAACTCGTGCTGATTTACCCTATGCTTGACGCAACATCCAGCTTTGCAAGCTATGTCAGCAATGGCCAGGACTACATCATTACCCGCGACACGCTGCTCTCCGGCTTTGAAATGTATCTTCAGGAACACGACCCACAGAACCCGGAAGCCAGCCCGCTTTGGCGCGATGATTTTAACGGCCTGCCGCCGGTGCATATCATCACCGCCGAGTACGATCCGCTGCGGGATGAAGGAGAAGCACTTTTTGAACGGCTCACCCGGCAAGGCGTGTCATGCACCAGCCAACGCTATCTCGGCGTTATTCACGGCTTTTTCCAGCTGGGTGGCATAAGCCAAACGGCGCGGGAGGCAATGCAGGACGTGGCCCGACGGGTGGCACTGTAAGTCTGTTCAAAATTTCGCCTGGTAGTGTTATCTTGTATGAATAAATAACACAAAGAGATAAACCCATGCCAAGAACAACCAGCATCACTATCGGCGAACACCTGGACAGCTTTATTAACAAATTGATTGAAAGCGGGCGCTACGGTTCCACCAGCGAGGTTGTACGTTCGGCATTACGGCTGCTTGAAGAGCAAGAATTGCGTAATAACGCTCTGCGTAATGCGCTGGAAGAAGGAATACGTAGTGGGGAGAGCGATCTCACGCTTAGTGAGATCGCAGCAAGGAAAAAGCGCAATCTCAATGTATAAACTGTCAAACAGTGCCGTCGAAGACTTTGAATCTATTTATGAATTTACGTGGTACAAATTTGGCGCTCATCAGGCAGATAAATATACTCGTGAGCTGGACACGCTTTTTTCGCTCTTAGCAAAAAATCCAGCAATGGGCCATGACTGCTCCGCTCTCAAGGAAGGTATCCGCCAACATAACCACCGCCAGCATGCTATTTACTACCAGCTCAAGGAGGATGGCATTTTCATTATCCGGATACTCCACTAGCAGATGCAGCCCGCGCTGCACCTACAATAGTCGCTACTCCTCTTCGTTCCCGCCCTCAACATACGAACCGAATGGTTTTGCAGGCAGCACGATATAGGTTCCCTCAAACACCACGCCAGGGGTGTCATCGCCGAACAGTTCAACCTGCATCTGCACGCGCGCTTTACGTCCTCGAGCCAGTCGGTCCAGGTCGCCGCTTAGCGAGCCGAGGTCGGCGATGGCAGTCGGTTTACCGGTGATAGGTTTTCGATAGCGGATATGGGCATCGGCAAGAATAATGGTGCCGCCCAGATGGCGTTCGCGCAGCATCAGCCAGATAAGCCCCCAGCCGGTGAGCGTCGCCAGCGAAAACAGGCTACCGGCAAACAGCGTATGGTGCGGATTCTGGTTGCCGGTTTCCGGCATGGTGGTAATGAATTTCTGCCCGGTATACTGCTGGATGCGCACGCCCATTTTCTCGCTGAGCGGAATATGATCGTACCAGGCCTGCTGCAACTGCGCGCACCAGTCGCCGCGGTGCAGAATATCGTCCAATGAAGCCACGGGTTTAATCATCAGGAAGTGGCGAACGGGGGTTGTCTGCGGGGTCGTTATCTCCCCTTCGTTCTTGAATCCTAGCTTGGAAAAGAACGGCACGGCGTCTTCGCGTGCGCTACAGGTGACGCGTTTCACCCCTTCCTGGCGCGCGACGGACTCCAGCGTCATCGCGATAAGCGTCCCCAGCCCTTTATCCTGAACCTCAGGATGCACTGCCATAAAGCGGATGGAGGCCTCGTTATCCGCATTAATGTACAGTCGCCCTACGGCGACCAGCTTTCCCAGCTCATCAACCACCATCTGATGGTGCGCCATGGCATCCCAGGCATCACGTTCGGAACCTTTGGGCTGATGCAGGGGTTTACGCAGCATTTCCCAGCGGAACTGGTAATACTGCTCTAACTCTTCTTCAGTCTGCGGTACTCGGAGATGGTACATAATGGCACTCTCTTTTGTCGCCCACGTCCTAACGGGAAGCGTGGTCATACTTGTAACCAGAACGTCACGGGGCCGTCATTGACCAGCGACACCTGCATATCCGCTGCGAATCGTCCTGTTTGCGTGTTCATGTCCTGTTGGCGACAGCGTTGTACAAAATAGTCATAGAGTGCTTCGGCACGATCCGGCGCGGCGCCTTTTGAGAAGCCCGGGCGCATACCGCGTTCGGTATCAGCCGCCAGCGTAAACTGCGACACCACCAGCACGCTACCGCCGGCCTGCTGCACGTTAAGGTTCATCTTACCGTCCGCATCGCTGAAGATACGGTAGCCCAGCACGCGCTCGCACAGGCGGTTTGCCTTCTGCTCGTCATCGTCCTTCTCTACGCCCAGCAGCACCAACAGCCCCAGGCCAATCTCTCCCGTCACTTCGTCCGCCACGCTGACGCTAGCACGGGTGACTCGCTGAATTAATGCAATCATGATTCTTCGGCTTCTTGTTGTTCTGTTTTCAATTTTCGGTATTCACCGAGAGTGACAGTTATTTCGGCACCTAGCAAGACGATACACCAGGTCCAGTAGACCCAAACAAACAAAATGGGGATCACCGCCAACACGCCGTAAATCAGCTGATAGGATGGAAACGCGGTGATATAGAGCGAGAACACCTTCTTACCCAATTCGTGCAGTAACGCCGCTATCAGCGCCCCAATAATCGCATCACGATTCGGCACCTGGGTAGTCGGCACCACACTATAGAGCAGCCAGAACGACAGCCAGGAAAGCAGCAACGGGAAAACCCGCAGCAGGTTATCAATCACGCCGTTCAGTTCACTGGCCCAGCGTAGCGACAACAAATAGGAGCTGATTGCCAGGCTCACCCCGGCCAACAACGGCCCCAGGGTCAGGATCATCCAATAGACGGCAAACGAGTAAACCTTTGGGCGCGTGCGCTTGCTCCGCCAGATGGTGTTCAAAGCGCTATCAATGGAGTACATCAACAGCAGCGCGGTAATAATCAGGCCGCAGGCCCCAAACGCAGTCATCCTGTTGGAGTTGGCGACAAACTGCTCGATATAGCGTTGAATAACGTCGCCGGTTGCGGGCAGGAAGTTAGCGAACACAAAATGGCGAATCTGCAGGCTAACTTCCGAAAACATGGGGAACGCCGCGAACAGGGCAAAAATCACCGCCACCAGCGGCACAATGGAAAGCAACGACACGTAGGCCAGGTTGCCCGCCAGCGTCGTCATATTATCTTCTTCGATGCGCCGCCAGAGGAATTTACTCCACGCCACCAGCGGCCGGGTATGATGAATCAGTTTTTGATGAACGGTTTTTAGCATAACGACTTCATAAAATAGTTGGGTAGGGTTTCTCTCCCGGTCACCAGCACGCTGGTGATCCCCAACTGGTTAGCGCCCTCTATATTATCGGCGTTATCGTCAAAAAAGACCGCATCGGCGGCAGAAAAACCTTCCGACTCGAGTACGCGCTGGTAAATCCGTGCTTCTGGTTTACGCATTCCCATCTCCTGGGAGAGATAAACGTGGTCGGCAGCAGCATAGATTTCCGGGTATTCATCCGGCCAGAAGGTGGTGTGCAGTGCGTTGGTATTAGACAGGACGACGACACGATGCCCCTGCTCGCGCAGCGTTTTCATTATGTCGATAACTTCAGGGCGCAGCGACACAAAAACCGCCTGCCAGCCGTGGGCAAACTGCTCGTAGCTGAGCGGTAGCTCCATATCGTGGCACATGGCTTTTGCAAACGCTTCATCCGATATTTCACCGCGCTCATGCTGATGAAATACCTCTCCCATAGTGAAACTCTGCTTTAGCCGAGCCAGCGGAACGCGGGCGAGATCGCTCCACGTACCCAGAACACGGTTGAAATCAATGTCGACAATCACATTACCTAAATCAAAGATATAGAGCATTTTTGCCTCCGTTCACGCCGTGGAAATTTCACTCTAGCGGGAAAGGAGAACTTTGACCATGAACAAACGCGCTCTATTTCAAAAAGAAAAACCCCGCCATATAGGCGGGGTTTTAGGTCACGACAAAAGAGAGAAATTAATCTTCTTTTGGACCGCGCATCGCGCGTTTACGGTCGTTTTCAGTCAGGTGACGTTTACGGATACGGATAGACGTTGGGGTAACTTCTACCAGTTCGTCGTCATCGATGAACTCCAGAGCTTGTTCCAGAGTCATTTTCTGAGCTGGGACCAGCGTGGTGGCTTCATCAGTACCAGAAGCACGCATGTTGGTCAGTTTTTTACCGGTCAGGCAGTTTACAGTCAGGTCGTTAGAACGGCTGTGAATACCGATGATCTGGCCTTCGTAAACTTCTGCGCCGTGGCCCAGGAACAGCTTACCGCGGTCCTGCAGGCTGAACAGTGCGAACGCAACCGCTTTACCCTGACCGTTGGAGATCAGTACGCCGTTCTGACGCTGGCCCACTTCACCCGGACGAACGTCGTCGTAGTGGCTGAAGGTGGAGTACAGCAGACCGGTACCGGAGGTCATGGTCATGAATTCTGAACGGAAGCCGATCAGACCACGGCTTGGGATCACGTAGTCGAGACGTACGCGGCCTTTTCCGTCTGGATTCATGTTTTTCAGGTCGCCTTTACGCTCACCCAGTGCCTGCATGACAGAACCCTGGTGCTGCTCTTCGACGTCCAGCGTTACGTTTTCGAATGGCTCTTGTTTACGGCCATCGATTTCGCGGAAGATTACTTTCGGACGGGAAACCGCCATTTCGAAACCTTCACGACGCATGTTTTCAATCAGAACGGACAGGTGCAGTTCACCACGGCCAGAAACGCGGAATGCGTCTGCATCCGGAGTTTCTTCAACGCGCAGTGCCACGTTGTGTACCAGTTCTTTCTTCAGACGGTCCAGAATCTGGCGAGAGGTAACGTACTTACCTTCTTTACCACAGAATGGAGAGGTGTTGACGTTGAAGAACATGGTTACCGTCGGTTCATCAACGGACAGTGCTGGCAGCGCTTCGACGTTCTGCGGGTCGCAGATGGTGTCGGAGATGTTCAGCTCGCCCAGACCGGTGATCGCGATGATGTCGCCAGCTTCAGCCAGGTCGCTATCGATACGCTCCAGACCCAGGTGAGTCAGTACTTTACCAACTTTACCGTTACGGGTTTTGCCTTCGCTATCGATGATAGTGATCTGCTGGTTTGGCTTCACTTTACCGCGTTTGATACGGCCGATACCGATAACACCAACGTAGTTGTTGTAGTCCAGCTGGGAGATTTGCATCTGCAGCGGACCATCCAGGTCTACGTCTGGAGCCGGTACACGATCAACGATGGTCTGATACAGCGGGGTCATGTCTTCCGCCATATTTTCGTGATCCAGACCTGCGATACCGTTCAGCGCGGAAGCGTAAACGATAGGGAAGTCCAGCTGTTCGTCGGTCGCGTCGAGGTTAACGAACAGGTCGAATACCTGGTCAACAACCCAATCAGGACGCGCGCCTGGACGGTCAACTTTGTTGATAACAACAATTGGCTTCAAACCATGAGCAAATGCTTTTTTGGTCACGAAGCGCGTCTGCGGCATCGGGCCATCCATTGCATCAACTACCAGCAGCACAGAGTCAACCATGGACATGACGCGCTCAACTTCACCACCGAAGTCGGCGTGCCCTGGGGTATCAACGATGTTGATACGGTAATCATTCCATTTGATTGCGGTGTTTTTCGCGAGGATGGTAATCCCACGCTCTTTCTCCAAATCGTTGGAGTCCATCACACGTTCTTGAGTTTCAGCACGTGCATCAAACGTACCGGATTGCTGCAGCAGCTTATCGACCAGGGTAGTTTTACCATGGTCAACGTGCGCGATGATGGCGATGTTACGCAAATTTTCGATCACAACTTTGCCTCGGGCATTAGAAATAGCGCGTTATTGTACACGGATTAATCGCACTACAAAACAGGATCACAGAGATCCTCCGCAAACAAGTATTGCAGAGTTCCTTTGTGATCGCTTTCACGGAGCATAAAAAGGGCACCTAATCACAATTTGCACCAATATGGTGCTCATCGCTTCAGGATAAGCACTATAATGGTGCAAAGACGCTATCGTGGTGCAGCCCTTTTGCACTATGGTGCGCATGATAACGCCTTTTGGGGGTGATTTAAAAGTTGGCACAGATTTCGCTTTGTATATTTCAGGGCAACAACGCCACTTTAAGCAGTGATTGAAGACCTCGTTACCACGACGACAATGATAAATCCGGGAGATGTTAAGTATGTCCGCTGAACACGTTTTGACGATGCTGAATGAGCACGAAGTGAAGTTTGTCGATCTGCGCTTCACCGATACCAAAGGTAAAGAACAGCACGTCACTATTCCTGCGCATCAGGTAAATGCCGAATTCTTCGAAGAAGGCAAAATGTTTGACGGCTCCTCTATCGGTGGCTGGAAAGGCATTAACGAATCCGACATGGTTCTGATGCCAGATGCATCTACCGCTCTCATCGACCCGTTCTTTGAAGAGTCTACCCTGATCATTCGTTGTGACATCCTGGAACCAGGTACACTGCAGGGCTACGACCGTGACCCGCGCTCCATCGCTAAACGCGCTGAAGAGTACCTGCGCGCTACCGGCATCGCGGACACCGTTCTGTTCGGGCCAGAGCCAGAATTCTTCCTGTTTGATGACATCCGCTTCGGCGCATCCATCTCCGGTTCTCACGTTGCTATCGATGACATCGAAGGCGCATGGAACTCCTCCACCAAATACGAAGGTGGTAACAAAGGTCACCGTCCAGGCGTTAAAGGCGGTTACTTCCCGGTTCCTCCGGTTGATTCCTCACAGGACATCCGTTCTACCATGTGTCTGATCATGGAAGAGATGGGCCTGGTTGTTGAAGCGCATCACCACGAAGTTGCGACTGCTGGCCAGAACGAAATCGCCACCCGCTTCAACACCATGACCAAGAAAGCGGACGAAATTCAGATCTACAAATATGTTGTGCACAACGTCGCTCACCGCTTCGGTAAAACCGCGACCTTTATGCCAAAACCAATGTTTGGCGATAACGGTTCCGGCATGCACTGCCACATGTCCCTGTCCAAGAACGGCGTAAACCTGTTCTCCGGCGACAAATATGCTGGCCTGTCCGAGCAAGCGCTGCACTACATCGGCGGTGTTATCAAACACGCTAAAGCTATCAACGCCCTGGCTAACCCGACCACCAACTCCTACAAGCGTCTGGTCCCGGGTTATGAAGCACCGGTAATGCTGGCTTACTCTGCCCGTAACCGTTCTGCATCCATCCGTATCCCGGTTGTTGCTTCTCCGAAAGCGCGTCGTATCGAAGTGCGCTTCCCGGATCCAGCGGCTAACCCATACCTGTGCTTCGCGGCACTGCTGATGGCTGGCCTGGACGGCATCAAAAACAAAATCCACCCTGGCGAAGCCATGGACAAAAACCTGTACGACCTGCCGCCAGAAGAAGCGAAAGAGATCCCACAGGTTGCTGGCTCTCTGGAAGAAGCGCTGCAGGCTCTCGATGCAGACCGCGAGTTCCTGACCGCAGGTGGCGTGTTCACTGATGAAGCTATCGACGCTTACATCACGCTGCGCACCGAAGAAAACGACCGCGTACGTATGACTCCGCACCCGGTTGAGTTCGAGCTGTACTACAGCGTCTAATCGTATTTTGAGTTGTACTTTCCAGCTGAAGCCGCGCCATTGCCCTTAGGTTCTGGCGCACTCCCTGGAATTAAGTTGCCGTGGAAACTTTCAGCCCATCTCAGGATGGGCTTTTTTCTCCACCAACAACCTGATATCTCGCGCTTTTTACCCGTAAAAAGCTATACTGCACTAAAACAGTGCAAGCCTTTTCAGGAGACTGCTAAATGGCAACAGGCGCACTGCCCGATGCTGGGCAGATCCTTAACTCGTTAATCAACAGCATTTTACTGGTCGATGATGACCTGGCCGTTCACTATGCGAACCCTGCCGCACAGCAACTGCTGGCACAGAGCGCGCGCAAACTCTTTGGTACGCCCTTACCCGAGCTTCTGAGCTATTTCTCGCTGAACATTGGCTTGATGCAGGAGAGCCTGCAAACGGGCCAGGGGTTTACCGATAACGAAGTGACGCTGGTGATTGACGGGCGCTCGCATATTCTTTCGCTGACCGCGCAGCGTTTGCCAGACGGTTTCATCCTGCTGGAAATGGCGCCGATGGATAATCAACGCCGCCTCAGCCAGGAGCAGCTCCAGCACGCTCAGCAAATCGCAGCGCGCGATCTGGTACGTGGGCTCGCCCACGAGATTAAAAACCCGCTGGGTGGCTTACGCGGCGCTGCGCAGCTACTCAGTAAGGCGCTGCCTGACCCGGCGCTGACCGAGTACACCAACGTCATCATTGAGCAGGCCGACCGCCTGCGGAATCTGGTCGACCGTCTGCTTGGCCCACAGCATCCCGGTACGCACATCACCGAGAGCATTCATAAAGTGGCGGAACGCGTCGTCAAACTGGTGTCGATGGAGCTGCCGGAGAACGTCACTCTGGTGCGCGATTACGATCCAAGTTTGCCGGAACTTCCGCACGATCCAGACCAGATTGAACAAGTTCTGCTGAATATTGTGCGCAACGCGCTGCAGGCGCTTGGCCCGGAAGGGGGCGAAATTGTCCTGCGCACCCGCACCGCATTTCAGTTAACGCTGCACGGCGTACGCTACCGACTGGCCGCTCGAATTGATGTTGAAGATAACGGCCCCGGTATTCCATCGCATTTGCAGGATACGCTGTTTTACCCGATGGTCAGCGGCCGCGAAGGCGGCACCGGGCTGGGTCTGTCGATAGCGCGCAGCCTTATCGATCAGCACTCCGGCAAAATTGAATTTACCAGTTGGCCAGGCCATACCGAGTTCTCGGTTTTCCTGCCAATCAAGAAATAAGGTGTGTTTATGCAACGAGGGATAGTCTGGGTCGTTGATGACGATAGCTCCATCCGTTGGGTGCTTGAACGCGCGCTCACCGGCGCGGGGTTAACCTGCACCACGTTTGAAGGCGGAAAAGAGGTGCTGGATGCGCTGGCCACCAAAACGCCTGACGTGCTGATGTCCGATATCCGCATGCCCGGAATGGACGGACTGGCGCTGTTAACGCAAATTAAGCAGCGCCATCCGATGCTTCCGGTCATCATAATGACTGCGCACTCCGATCTGGATGCCGCCGTTAGCGCCTACCAGCAAGGGGCGTTTGACTACCTGCCAAAACCGTTTGATATCGATGAAGCGGTCGCGCTGGTCGAGCGAGCGATTAGTCACTACCAGGAGCAGCAGCAGCCGCGCAACGTACAGGTCAATGACCCAACCACCGATATCATCGGTGAAGCACCCGCTATGCAGGACGTGTTTCGCATTATCGGTCGCCTCTCACGCTCGTCTATCAGCGTGCTGATTAACGGCGAGTCCGGTACCGGTAAAGAGCTGGTTGCCCATGCGCTGCATCGCCATAGCCCTCGCGTTAAAGCACCGTTTATCGCGCTCAACATGGCGGCCATTCCAAAAGACCTGATTGAGTCTGAGCTGTTTGGCCATGAGAAAGGGGCATTTACCGGCGCGAATACCGTTCGCCAGGGTCGATTTGAGCAGGCCGACGGCGGCACGCTGTTCCTCGATGAAATTGGCGATATGCCGATGGACGTCCAGACCCGCTTGCTGCGCGTATTGGCCGACGGTCAGTTTTACCGCGTCGGCGGCTATGCCCCGGTGAAGGTTGACGTACGCATCATCGCGGCAACCCACCAGAACCTCGAACAGCGCGTTCAGGAAGGCAAATTCCGCGAGGACTTATTCCACCGCCTGAACGTAATCCGCGTCCACCTGCCGCCGCTGCGCGAGCGCCGGGAAGATATTCCGCGCCTGGCGCACCACTTCTTGCAGGTTGCCGCACGCGAGCTGGGCGTGGAAGCCAAGCTGCTGCACCCGGAAACCGAAGCGGCGTTAACGCGCCTGGCCTGGCCAGGTAACGTGCGTCAGCTGGAAAACACCTGCCGTTGGCTCACGGTGATGGCCGCAGGACAAGAGGTGCTGATTCAGGATCTGCCGAGCGAGCTGTTTGAAGCCAGTATGCCGGACAGCACCACGGCAACGTCGCTGCCGGATAGCTGGGCAACGCTGCTGGCGCAGTGGGCTGACAGAGCGCTGCGTTCCGGTCATCAAAACCTGCTTTCTGAGGCCCAGCCGGAGATGGAGCGTACGCTGCTGACCACCGCGCTGCGCTACACGCAGGGGCACAAACAGGAAGCGGCTCGCCTGCTTGGCTGGGGTCGCAATACCCTGACGCGTAAGCTGAAAGAATTGGGAATGGAGTAAGGCCAGAGTGAAGTGTAAATATTGCTCGATTCGCGCAAGTTGCTGCAATTTTATACTTTACTGTTTCGATGAGTTCAGTATTATTCAGCCCGCAAATTCGAGGGGACGATAATGTTTGAATCATTGATTAATTTGGCTTCAAGCGGCGCCGCCGGTCATTCACCACAGACGGCCGTTGCTGCCGTGCTGTGTGCCGCGCTGGTCGGGCTGTTTAGCTAAGCCGGATGGCGCTTGCGCTTATCCGGCCTCTTAGCCCGGTAAGCGTAGCGCCGCCGGGCAATATCATCGCTAAATCACCCGCGAGAACTGCTGCATCCGCGCCTTCTGTCGCAGATAGGCATCAAAGCACATGCAGATATTACGAATTAACAGACGACCTTTCGCCGTCACCTTAATCCCCTTCTCATTCACATCCACCAGCCCATCCTGCGCCAACGGTGCCAGCAGCTTCAGGTCTTCGGCAAAATAGTCGCTAAACTTCAGCACCCACTGTTGCTCTATTGCCGCGAAATCGAGGCTGAAGTTACAGATAAGCGCTTTGATAACATCGCGACGGATACAGTCATCACGAGTCAACGCAATGCCGCGCCACAGCGCATTACCCTGCTCGGCAACCTGCTGGTAATAGAGCTTCAGCTCTTTTTGGTTCTGCGCGTAGCAGTCACCAATCATGCTGATCGCGGATACGCCCATACCCAGCAGGTCGGTATCGCCCTGGGTGGTGTAGCCCTGGAAGTTGCGATGCAGCACACCTTCGCGCTGGGCTACGGCCAGTTCGTTATCCGGGCGGGCAAAGTGATCCATACCGATAAACTGGTAGCCTGCCTGAGTCAGCGAGCCGATGGTTTCCTGCAAGATATCCAGCTTCTGCTGCGCCGACGGCAGGTCCGCGTCTTTAATCTTGCGCTGAGCGGCAAACAACGTCGGCAAGTGCGCGTAGTTAAACACGCTCAGACGGTCAGGGTTCAGCTCGGCAACGCGCTGCAGGGTAAAGGCAAAGCTCTCTGGCGTTTGCTTCGGCAGGCCGTAGATAAGGTCGATATTGGTCGAGGTGAAACCAATTTCGCGCGCGTGGTTGAGCAGCGCAAAGATAAAGTCTTCGTCCTGCTCGCGATTCACCAGCCGCTGCACTTCTTTGTTGAAGTCCTGTACGCCCATGCTCAGGCGGTTAAAGCCCTCGGCGCGCAGGTGGTCGATAACGTCCAGCTCAATTTCGCGCGGGTCGACTTCAATGGAAATTTCCGCGTCGGCATCAAAGTGAAAATGCTCGCGCAGCAGCGTCATCAAGCGGCTGATTTGCGCCTTGTTCAGATAGGTTGGCGTACCGCCGCCCCAGTGAAGTTGGCTGACGTGACGGCCGGTAAACAGCGGCGCGCGCTGGCGGATTTCCTGCTCCAGCACGTCGAGATACTGGTCAGCTTTATGCTGCTGGCGGGTAACAATTTTATTGCAGCCGCAGAAATAGCAGAGCTTGTGGCAGAACGGAATATGCACGTACAGCGACAGCGGACGTTCGGGGTAACGCGCAACGGCGTTATGAAACTCAGGTTCGCCAAAGGCGTCAGAGAATTCCAGTGCGGTGGGATACGAGGTATAGCGCGGCCCGGAATAGTTATATTTCTGGATCAGGGCCAGATCCCAGTCGATTAACTGCTCAGACATGCTCACTCCTTCCGATGGTATCGCGAACGACGACGGCGTGCCGGTGCTGCTCCGTTACGAAGCAACAGCCGGTTGCGCAGCCACTTTTGACGCCGCGACAACCGTCGTAGTTTAACGAATAACCACACCAGATAACATACAACCAAAAGGGTTATAAGCAGGACTGGCAAGCCAATCGGGTGCAAACGTTAGTTTCCGCCTCTCAGCAGACGCATCATGTCTTCCTTGCCCTCTTCTTCCTCTTCTTCTTCGTCATCATCGTAAGAGAGGCCGAGTTGCTGCATCAGTTCATCGATGCGATCCAGTTTAGCGTCTACCCATTTCTGCTCTTCAGCAGTCAGGGTTTCGTCATTTTCCAGTCGTTCCAGCAGCGCGTCCAGGCGCTCATCTCTCTCCAGCATATCCAGCTCGGCCTGCGGTGAAAGCATAGGTTTCTCGCTCTTCGGTTTGGGCTGTTTCACGACCGGTGCGTCAGTAACGCCCAGCGCGATGGGTTTTTTACTGCCAATACGAGGATCTTTTTGCTGCTTTTGTTTATTGGAGCCGGATGCACCGTCAGAGCCAGTCGCACGGCTTCCCGCCGCGTTACCACGGTGTTTTTTATCGTTTTTACGTTCGCGAGCTTCCAGGTTCAGTTCTTCACGCGTTTTACGGCGCTGTTTACCTGGAGTTTTACCGCGCGGTGCAGAGGTTGGTTTTTTCATGATGTCTGTCTTTAAGCCGTTTTATTCAGTATAGAATTGAGCCGGAATCTAGCAGAAAGCAAACAAAGAAAAAAGGCGACAGAGTAATCTGTCGCCTTTTTTCCTGACTCACAACCCTTTACGGGTTCTACATTCCATGTTGGCTTTCAACGCGCCCTGTCTATCCGTTAGCTCTATAACAGTCCCTGTTATGGTCCCTATCCGTGTTTAACGTCTCCAGACGTTCGCCTTCCTGGCTGATTCCTTCGGTCTTCGCCTCCTGGCGCTCCTGACCGCTCATCCTGAGTCTATATTCCTTCCGGCGCCCTTGCCGATGGGTGCTACTTTACAGCGTTGGGCTAAACTAACAAGCAACGAAACGGTGAAAAATGGACAAATCAGAATATTGCCCAATATTAACTATATGATTTCAAATGATTTGAATATTATGTCGCCCCCGTTTTTTCCTAAATTTCGCATAGAGACAATGGCAAATGTCTTACAAACGAAAGGGCATCGTCTTACAGTCAATGCGCGAAGAGGAAAACCAGTCTTTTTTTGCCGATCGGGTATAATCGCCCGCATTGCCTGATTTAACGGAGAAGACCGTTTTGACTAACTGGAACTATCAACAGACGCATTTTGTGACCAGTGCGCCTGACATCCGCCACTTACCTTCCGATACCGGAATCGAAGTGGCCTTTGCTGGCCGCTCCAACGCGGGGAAATCCAGCGCCCTGAATACGCTCACCAACCAGAAAAGTCTGGCGCGTACTTCAAAAACGCCGGGCCGTACTCAGCTGATTAACCTGTTTGAAGTCGCCGATGGCAAACGCCTGGTCGACCTGCCGGGTTATGGCTATGCGCAGGTTCCGGAAGAGATGAAGATCAAATGGCAGCGTGCGCTGGGTGAATACCTGGAGAAACGTCTGTGTTTGAAAGGATTAGTGGTGCTGATGGATATTCGCCATCCGCTGAAGGACCTCGACCAGCAGATGATCGAGTGGGCCGTCGCCAGCGAAATCCCGGTACTGGTACTGCTGACGAAAGCGGACAAGCTGGCGAGCGGCGCGCGTAAGGCGCAGCTGAACCAGGTTCGTGAAGCTGCGTTGGCCTTTAACGGCGACGTGCAGGTTGAAGCTTTTTCTTCGCTGAAAAAGCAGGGTGTCGATAAGCTGCGTCAGAAGCTGGATAGCTGGTTTAACGATATTCCGCCGCAGGAAGAAGTTGAGGCGGCAGAAGAGTAATCCCCCTGCTTTTATCCCGGATAGTGGCGCACTGCGCCCTGTTCCGGGCTCGCTCTATCCCACTGATTTAACGCAATACCTTTCAATTTTATCGCGCCGAAAACTTTTCTTTCGCCCAATAAAAAACGCCCCAGTCATTACTGACTGGGGCGGCTAAAATATTCAGCCAAATCCGATTACGTGAAGTAAAAGGTCTGAAAGATAGAACATCTTACCTCTGTACCCTACGAGATTAACTCTACTCTTTTTTACCCCGTTCAGAAAGCATTTTTTGTAGTTTTTTTTCATTTGTTACATAACGAATTCTAATGTTCATCACAAAACTAGATAAGTTATGTTGCTTACTTACAAAAAAGAGCGTTATTCATCGGATACTTAATGAGCTTGATCCCAGTTTTCACCACTGCCCACTTCCACCAACAACGGCACATCCAGCGTCGTGCTGTTTTCCATTAACTCATGCACTTTCTTCGATACCGCCTCGAGGTCATCTTTATGCACCTCAAAGACCAGTTCATCGTGTACCTGCATGATCATGCGAACGCGTGGCTTCTCGCTTTCTAACCACTCATCCACCGCAATCATTGCGCGTTTGATGATATCGGCAGCGGTTCCCTGCATCGGGGCGTTAATCGCCGCACGCTCAGCACCCGCACGGCGAGCGCCGTTGCTGGATTTGATGTCCGGCAGATAGAGGCGACGACCGTCGAGCGTGGCAACATAGCCCTGCTCTTTAGCCTGCTGACGGGTGCGTTCCATATAGTCCAGCACGCCAGGGTAACGCTCGAAGTAGAGATCCATATATTTCTGGGCTTCTTTGCGCGGAATATTAAGCTGGCGAGCCAGGCCAAAGGCGCTCATACCGTAAATCAGGCCGAAGTTAATCGCCTTAGCGCTGCGACGCTGTTCACTACTCACGCTCTCCAGCGGCAGACCGAATACCTCAGCTGCGGTGGCACGGTGGATATCCTTACCTTCGGCAAACGCGTTCAGCAGGCCTTCGTCGCGGGACAGGTGCGCCATAATGCGCAGCTCAATTTGCGAGTAGTCGGCAGAGACGATGAGGTAATCTTCCGGCGCAATAAACGCCTGACGAATACGACGCCCTTCCTCGTTACGCACTGGAATGTTCTGCAAGTTCGGATCGGTCGAAGAGAGTCGCCCGGTTGCGGTTACCGCCTGGTGATAGGAGGTATGAACGCGGCCGGTTTTCGGGTTGATCATCAACGGCAGCTTATCGGTGTAGGTCGATTTCAGCTTCGCCAGACCACGGTACTCCAGAATCACCTTCGGCAGCGGGTAGTCGAGCGCCAGCTCTTCCAGCACCTCTTCCGACGTAGACGGCGCACCGCCCGGCGTTTTCTTCAGCGGCTTGATGCCCTGTTTTTCAAACAGGATGGTCTGCAGCTGCTTCGGCGAGGAGAGGTTAAATTCTTCCCCGGCAATCTCGTAGGCTTTCTGCTCCAGCTCGATCAGGCGCTTGGCAATCTCCTGCGAATGCGCGTGCAGCACGGCAGGATCAATCTTCACGCCATTGCGTTCAACACGTGACAGCACCGGCACCAGCGGCATTTCAATCTCGTTAAAGATGCGCAGCGGCCCTTCATGCTTCTGCAGCTTCGGCCACATCTTCAGGTGCAGCTGGAGCGTCACGTCGGCATCTTCCGCCGCATAGCGACCGGCTTCTTCCAGCGCAATCTGGTTGAAGGTCAGCTGATTTTTACCTTTACCGGCAATCTCTTCGAACGTGATGGTTTTGTGTTTTAACCAGCGGTCGGAGAGGCTGTCCATATCATGGCGACCGGCAACGCTATCCAGCGTGTAGGACTCCAGCATGGTGTCATAGGCGATACCGCGCAGTTCAATACCGTAGTTGGCAAGAATACCGCGGTCATATTTCAGGTTCTGACCCACCTTCAGCAGCGTTTCATCCTCAAGCAGCGGCTTGAGGAGTTCTAAAGCGCGCTCGCGGGAGATCTGGTCAGGGGCATCGAGATAGTCATGAGCGACAGGAACATAGGCAGCAATACCCGGCTCGGTCGCAAACGACAGGCCCACCATATTGGCAGAGATGTTATCAAGGCTGTCGGTTTCAGTATCGAAAGCAAACAGAGGCGCTTTCTTCAGCTTCTCAATCCAGCTGACCAGCGTAGCTTCATCGAGGATGGTGACATAGTTTTCGGACGACAGCGTGGCTGCGGTCTCTTCGACTTCAGCCTCAACGTCTACGTCAGCGGCTTTGCTGGCCGGTTTAGCGGCAGGTTTCGTCCCTTTAGCCTGCATCCAGGTGCCGGACTCAACGTCAGTTATCCAGCGTTTAAATTCGTATTTCTTGAACAGCGTTAGCAGCTCATCGGCCGCAGGCTCCGCAACAATGAGCTGCTCGCAGCCCAGCTCCAGCTCTACGTCCGTTTTAATGGTCGCCAGCTTATAGGAGAGGTAGGCCAGATCTTTGTTCTGCTCAAGCTTCGCCGCCATGGTCTTGGCGCCACGGAAGGTCAGCCCGGCGATTTTTTCCGGTTCACCGTAGAGCGTATCGAGGCCACCTAGCCCTTGCAGCAGCGCCTGCGCGGTCTTTTCACCCACGCCCGGCACGCCCGGAATGTTATCCGAGGAGTCGCCCATCAGCGCGAGGAAGTCAATAATCAGCTCCGGCGGCACGCCGTATTTGGTCACCACTTCGTCCGGGCCGAGAATGGTATTGGTCATGGTATTGATAAGCGTAATGCCCGGGGTGACAAGCTGCGCCATATCTTTATCCCCGGTGCTGATAAGCACCGGGCGGCCCGCTTTTTCCGCTTCACGCGCCAGCGTACCGATCACGTCATCCGCTTCCACGCCGGAGACGGCTAACAGCGGCAGGCCCATCGCTTTCACCATGATATGCAGCGGTTCTATCTGCGCACGCAGATCGTCCGGCATGGGCGGGCGATGTGACTTGTAGTCTTCAAACAATTCGTCACGGAAGGTTTTTCCCTTCGCATCAAACACCACGGCAGCATGGGTTGGCTGATACTGGAGGATCAGGCTGCGCAGCATGTTCAGCACGCCGTACATCGCGCCCGTCGGCTCTCCCGCACGGTTCGTCAGCGGTGGGAATGCGTGATATGCCCGATAGAGATAAGAAGATCCATCAACGAGGATGAGAGGGTTTTCAGGGATCTGAACCATAATTTCCGTGCCTGTTTATCAGATTATGGGTAAAGGATGCCACAGACGGCATGAAAACATGAGTTTTTCGCCAAAATAACGAGAAAAGATTTGCAGATCCTCGCGATCGCACGCAAAACAAATTGTGGATAAGTTTGTGAATAGTTTTATTTTACTAATAACAAATGATATGTAATCGATGGTTAACAACAAAATAATTAAATAATTTCAATGTGTTATATATAGATCGTAGCTAATGACAGCGACCTGGTGGTAATTCACACAGTGTGGATAGACATAGCGACAATTTTTCTCTTCAGGTAAGAACCGTCATTTAACACGTTTTCTGGTAAAATCAGCGCCTTGTGCCTTTTTGTATGGGCACGTTAAATAACTAACTATCTGAATAAACAAACTATGTCGAGATTACTCGCTGCGATAACGCTGCCCATCAGTATCGCACTCACCATATTATTGACCATATTGTGCTCCATACCGATTATTCTCGCCGGCATGATTAAACTGATTTTGCCGGTACCGGCAATCTGGCGCTCCGTCTCGGTATTCTGCAACTTTATGATGTACTGCTGGTGTGAAGGGCTGGCGGCGCTGCTGCATCTCAATCCCTGGCTCAAGTGGGATATCGAAGGGCTAGAAACACTCAATAAGAAGAACTGGTATCTGCTCATTTGTAACCACCACAGCTGGGCAGACATCGTGGTGCTGTGCGTGATTTTCCGCAAGCATATCCCGATGAATAAGTATTTCCTGAAGCAGCAGCTGGCCTGGGTTCCGTTCATGGGGCTGGCATGCTGGGCGCTGGATATGCCATTTATGCGTCGCTATTCCCGCAGCTATTTGATTCGTCACCCGGAACGTCGCGGTAAAGATGTGGAAACGACGCGCCGCTCGTGCGAGAAATTCCGCGTGCATCCCACTACCATCGTCAACTTTGTCGAAGGCTCGCGCTTTACGCCTGAAAAGCGCCTGCAAACCCGTTCGCCTTATCAAAACTTGCTGCCGCCAAAAGCCGCCGGTATTGCCATGGCGCTGAACGTGTTAGGTGCCCAGTTTGATAAGCTGCTTGACGTGACGCTCTGCTACCCGGAAAACGATAAGACGCCGTTCTACGATATGCTCAGCGGTAAGCTGACGCGCATTGTTGTCCGCGTGAATCTGCGTCCCATTGACCCGGAGATGCACGGTGATTACGTGGGGGATAAGAACTTTAAGCGACGCTTCCAGCTATGGCTGAATGCGCTGTGGGAAGAGAAAGACCATCAGATTACAGACATCAAAACAGAATACAAAAACGCCGGTCATTGACCGGCGTTTTCTTTATTATTTCTTCTCAACAAGCTGTTTTACGGTATCAGCATACTGAGCGACAAAGACGTCCATGTTGCTGGTGTCCATGCCCTGCGGGTTCAGCTGGTATTTACCGTTAACAAACATCGCAGGAACGCCCTGCAGCTGCAGATCGGCTGCCGCTTTTTCCTGCTGCGCGACCAGAGATTTCACCACGAAGCTGTTCCAGGCGGCATCATAATCTTCGCCCTTCACGCCAGCGTCGGTGAAGACTTTGCGGATATCCGCAACGGTCTGCACGGTCTGGGTTTTCTGTACCGCTTCAAACATCGGTGCAGTGATCTGATCTTCTACGCCCAGCGCCATCGCTACCGCCCACGCCTGAGTCAGGTCTTTGCCCAACGGGCCCAGGAACTCAACGTGGTACTTGGTCATTTTGGTGCCTTCCGGCAGCTTTTTCTTCACGTTGTCGGAAACGTGCAGAACTTCCTCAAACTGATAGCAATGCGGGCAGTAGAAGGAGAAGAACTCCAGCACCTGCGGCTCACCTGCAACCGGCTTATCGATCGTAACGTATTGTTTGCCGTCGGTAATCTGAGCAGCGGATGCGCTGAATGCCAGAATCATACCTGCCAGCGCAAGCCAAACCTTTTTCATAACTCACTCTCTCCTGACTGTGTCGAATTAATACATTGGCGTTAACTGAAGAGGGGGTTCTTGCAGAACCTTCACCTGCTCAATAAAAGTCGCGATCTGCTGATGCCAGAAATCTTCCCCGGTTAACCAGGGAAAATTTTTCGGAAATGCAGGGTCATCCCAACGCCTGATAATCCAGGCAAGATAATAAACCAACCGCATTGCACGTAAAGGCTCAATCAGCGCCAATTCGTCTGAATTAAAGCTGCTGAATTCTTCGTAAGCCTCAACGATAGTTTCAAGCTGCATACGTCTCTCAGCAGGAGAGCCGTTAAGCAACATCCAGAGATCCTGAACCGCGGGGCCATTGCGCGCATCGTCAAGATCGACAAATAGCGGGCCATCACGCCAGAGGATATTCCCTGCATGACAGTCGCCGTGTAAGCGTAAAGCATCGAAACGCCCATGCCATAGCCCCATGACCGCATCAATCAGGTCATCGGTCACTTTCAGGAAACGGTCTTTTAAACCGGCGGGAATCAGCGCCGAATGCTCAAAAAGGGCACGCGGCTCAATCAGATACTCTTTTACGCCGATAGAAGGACGCGCAGCAAAGCGCGATTTGCGGCCAGTCTGGTGCATGCGCCCCAGATAGCGCCCAACCCACTCCATCTGATCCAGGTTATCTGATTCAAATTGGCGGCCACCCATGCTCGGGAAGACGGCAAAATAGAACCCCTCATGCGTGAGCAGTGTCTGGCCATTAAAAAGGATAGGTGCAGCAACCGGAACCTCATCCTCGACTAGCTCCAGTGCAAACTGGTGCTCTTCAAGAATCTGCGCAGCCGACCAGCGTTCCGGACGATAGAATTTCACCACCATGCGGCGACGATCTTCATCCTGAAACTGATAGACCCGATTCTCGTAGCTGTTAAGAGGGGTGAGTCCAGAATCAACCCGGATACCCTGATCGAATAGGGCATCGATGATGGTATCCGGGTGGAGAGTCTGGAAAGTGAAAGCCTTGTCGTTCATCCTGACATCCGATAACGATACGAATGATTCAGGATATCATTTCGCGCTGCCTTGAGTGGCTCTGCTTACAACCTTTTACTCTTTTATTACGCCGCGAGCGCGCAGCAGCGCGGTTTTGAAGTCTTCTTCATAATCTTTCTGAATGCCAGGAATAACCGCGTCTTTGGCGGAGTCGCGCATTTTCAGATGGTAGATCAGAATATCATCCGTTAAATCGGCCAATTCGCCGTCATAGCCTGACTCCTTCGCCAGTTTCTGCAAAAATTGCAGTAAATTCAGCTCCGGCTCTTTCTGCCAGGCTGGCTGGAGGAGTTCAATAACTTCATTCAGACGTTTACATTTCATGGTCGTGCTCCTTACGCTTGATAGAGACACGTTAGCAGGGTAAACCCCACAATAAAAGAGGCGATAGCGGTGAAAGCAGAGTGCCAGATAACCGGTGTAGTGTTAGCAGGCGGCAAAGCCTCAAGAATGGGTGGGCAGGACAAAGGATTAATGCTGCTTAACGGTAAACCGCTGTGGCAGCACGTAGCGGACTGCCTTCTTCCGCAGGTACACGAGGTCGTCATTAGCGCGAATCGTAATCTGGATATCTACCGACAGAGCGGCTTTCCGGTAATTGCCGATACGCTCTCGGGATTCCCTGGGCCGCTTGCCGGACTGTTATCAGTTATGCAGCAGACATCCGGCGAGTGGTTTCTGTTTTGCCCCTGCGATACGCCGTTTATCCCCGACAATCTTGTCGAACGCCTGGTAGAACAGCGCCAAAATGCTCCAGTGGTGTGGGTCCATGATGGCGATCGCGACCACCCTGCGGTCACCCTTGCTCACCGCAGTCTGGCCCCAAAGATTATCGATTACCTTGCCAGTGGTGAACGTCGCGTAATGGTGTTTATGCGTCAGGTTGGCGGCCATTCCGTCGATTTTAGCGACACGAAAGAAGCATTTCGCAACATGAACACCCCGGAAGATCTCACGCTCAATCAGGAAAGAATATGATCCCATTGTTAGCGATTGCCGCCTGGAGCGGTACGGGAAAAACGACGCTGCTGAAAAAACTCATCCCCGAACTTTGTGCAAAAGGTATTCGTCCAGGGCTTATCAAACATACGCATCACAATATGGATGTAGATAAGCCAGGAAAGGATAGCTACGAACTTCGCAAGGCGGGGGCGGCACAGACGCTGGTTGCCAGCCGGCAACGCTGGGCGCTGATGACGGAAACGCCGGAAGAAGAGGAGTTAGATCTAGCGTTTCTGGTCAGTAGGATGGATGCTTCAAAGTTGGATCTGGTGCTGGTTGAAGGGTTTAAGCATGAAGCCGTCGCTAAGATCCTGCTATTTCGTCAGGATGCCGGGCACCCGGTGAACGAGTTGATTATCGATGAACATACGATTGCAGTGGCCAGCGATATTACGCTGAATGTCGATGTGCCGGTGCTGGATTTGAATAATTTGCCGGAGATAGTGGCGTTTATTGTGGCATGGTTAGAAACAGAAGAGTAGTTGTAGCCCGGGCGAACGCAGTGACCCCGGGATATTCACCACACTTTTATTTTCCGCAGACGCAAAAAAGCCCATCCGTCAGGATGAGCTTCTTCACTTAATTGATGCCTGGCAGTTCCCTACTCTCGCATGGGGAGACCCCACACTACCATCGGCGCTACGGCGTTTCACTTCTGAGTTCGGCATGGGGTCAGGTGGGACCACCGCGCTACAGCCGCCAGGCAAATTCTGTTTATCAGACCGCTTTTCGCGTTCTGATGTAATCTGTAATCAAGCTGAATATCGATGTCTCTTTCGCCAAAACATCTTCGGCGTTGTAAGGTTAAGCCTCACGGTTCATTAGTACTGGTTAGCTCAACGTATCGCTACGCTTACACACCCAGCCTATCAACGTCGTCGTCTTCAACGTTCCTTCAGGACTCTCAAAGAGTCAGGGAGAACTCATCTTGGGGCAAGTTTCGTGCTTAGATGCTTTCAGCACTTATCTTTTCCGCATTTAGCTACCGGGCAATGCCATTGGCATGACAACCCGAACACCAGTGATGCGTCCACTCCGGTCCTCTCGTACTAGGAGCAGCCCCCCTCAATTCTCCAGCGCCCACGGCAGATAGGGACCGAACTGTCTCACGACGTTCTAAACCCAGCTCGCGTACCACTTTAAATGGCGAACAGCCATACCCTTGGGACCTACTTCAGCCCCAGGATGTGATGAGCCGACATCGAGGTGCCAAACACCGCCGTCGATATGAACTCTTGGGCGGTATCAGCCTGTTATCCCCGGAGTACCTTTTATCCGTTGAGCGATGGCCCTTCCATACAGAACCACCGGATCACTAAGACCTGCTTTCGCACCTGCTCGAGCCGTCACTCTCGCAGTCAAGCTAGCTTATGCCTTTGCACTAACCTCCTGATGTCCGACCAGGATTAGCTAACCTTCGTGCTCCTCCGTTACTCTTTAGGAGGAGACCGCCCCAGTCAAACTACCCACCAGACACTGTCCGCAACCCGGATTACGGGTCTACGTTAGAACACCAGCCATTAAAGGGTGGTATTTCAAGGTTGGCTCCACACGAACTGGCGTCCGCGCTTCAAAGCCTCCCACCTATCCTACACATCAAGGACCAGTGTTCAGTGTCAAGCTATAGTAAAGGTTCACGGGGTCTTTCCGTCTTGCCGCGGGTACACTGCATCTTCACAGCGAGTTCAATTTCACTGAGTCTCGGGTGGAGACAGCCTGGCCATCATTACGCCATTCGTGCAGGTCGGAACTTACCCGACAAGGAATTTCGCTACCTTAGGACCGTTATAGTTACGGCCGCCGTTTACCGGGGCTTCGATCAAGAGCTTCGCGTTGCCGCTAACCCCATCAATTAACCTTCCGGCACCGGGCAGGCGTCACACCGTATACGTCCACTTTCGTGTTTGCACAGTGCTGTGTTTTTAATAAACAGTTGCAGCCAGCTGGTATCTTCGACTGATTTCAGCTCCATGAGTAAATCACTTCACCTACATATCAGCGTGCCTTCTCCCGAAGTTACGGCACCATTTTGCCTAGTTCCTTCACCCGAGTTCTCTCAAGCGCCTTGGTATTCTCTACCTGACCACCTGTGTCGGTTTGGGGTACGATTTGATGTTACCTGATGCTTAGAGGCTTTTCCTGGAAGCAGGGCATTTGTTACTTCAGCACCGTAGTGCCTCGTCATCACACCTCAGCGTTAATAAGCGTCCGGATTTACCTAAACGCTCCGCCTACATGCTTAAACCGGGACAACCGTCGCCCGGCTAACATAGCCTTCTCCGTCCCCCCTTCGCAGTAACACCAAGTACAGGAATATTAACCTGTTTCCCATCGACTACGCCTTTCGGCCTCGCCTTAGGGGTCGACTCACCCTGCCCCGATTAACGTTGGACAGGAACCCTTGGTCTTCCGGCGTGCGGGTTTTTCACCCGCATTATCGTTACTTATGTCAGCATTCGCACTTCTGATACCTCCAGCATCCCTCACGAGACACCTTCGCAGGCTTACAGAACGCTCCCCTACCCAACAACACATAGTGTCGCTGCCGCAGCTTCGGTGCACAGTTTAGCCCCGTTACATCTTCCGCGCAGGCCGACTCGACCAGTGAGCTATTACGCTTTCTTTAAATGATGGCTGCTTCTAAGCCAACATCCTGGCTGTCTGAGCCTTCCCACATCGTTTCCCACTTAACTGTGACTTTGGGACCTTAGCTGGCGGTCTGGGTTGTTTCCCTCTTCACGACGGACGTTAGCACCCGCCGTGTGTCTCCCGTGATAACATTCTTCGGTATTCGTAGTTTGCATCGGGTTGGTAAGTCGGGATGACCCCCTAGCCGAAACAGTGCTCTACCCCCGAAGATGAATTCACGAGGCGCTACCTAAATAGCTTTCGGGGAGAACCAGCTATCTCCCGGTTTGATTGGCCTTTCACCCCCAGCCACAAGTCATCCGCTAATTTTTCAACATTAGTCGGTTCGGTCCTCCAGTTAGTGTTACCCAACCTTCAACCTGCCCATGGCTAGATCACCGGGTTTCGGGTCTATACCCTGCAACTTAACGCCCAGTTAAGACTCGGTTTCCCTGCGGCTCCCCTATACGGTTAACCTTGCTACAGAATATAAGTCGCTGACCCATTATACAAAAGGTACGCAGTCACACCCCGAAGGATGCTCCCACTGCTTGTACGTACACGGTTTCAGGTTCTTTTTCACTCCCCTCGCCGGGGTTCTTTTCGCCTTTCCCTCACGGTACTGGTTCACTATCGGTCAGTCAGGAGTATTTAGCCTTGGAGGATGGTCCCCCCATATTCAGACAGGATACCACGTGTCCCGCCCTACTCATCGAGCTCACAACACATGCAATTTTGTGTACGGGGCTATCACCCTGTATCGCCGGCCTTTCCATACCGTTCCACTATCACACATGCTGATTCAGGCTCTGGGCTGCTCCCCGTTCGCTCGCCGCTACTGGGGGAATCTCGGTTGATTTCTTTTCCTCGGGGTACTTAGATGTTTCAGTTCCCCCGGTTCGCTTCATTACGCTATGTATTCACGTAATGATAGTGTGACGAATCACACTGGGTTTCCCCATTCGGAAATCGTCGGTTATAACGGTTCATATCACCTTACCGACGCTTATCGCAGATTAGCACGTCCTTCATCGCCTCTGACTGCCAGGGCATCCACCGTGTACGCTTAGTCGCTTAACCTCACAACCCGAAGATGTTTCTTTCGATTCATCATCGCGCTGCAAAAATTTGAGAGACTCAAACACACCTCAGCCTGTTCTTATTACGGAGAACAGAGTTCAGTGTGCTGTTTCAATTTTCAGCTTGATCCAGATTTTTAAAGAGCAAAACTTCTTAATGAACTCGAAAGTACATTCAGAAGTTCATCATTTACCAGACAATTTGTGTGAGCACTTCAAAGAACGTTTCTTTAAGGTAAGGAGGTGATCCAACCGCAGGTTCCCCTACGGTTACCTTGTTACGACTTCACCCCAGTCATGAATCACAAAGTGGTAAGCGCCCTCCCGAAGGTTAAGCTACCTACTTCTTTTGCAACCCACTCCCATGGTGTGACGGGCGGTGTGTACAAGGCCCGGGAACGTATTCACCGTAGCATTCTGATCTACGATTACTAGCGATTCCGACTTCATGGAGTCGAGTTGCAGACTCCAATCCGGACTACGACATACTTTATGAGGTCCGCTTGCTCTCGCGAGGTCGCTTCTCTTTGTATATGCCATTGTAGCACGTGTGTAGCCCTACTCGTAAGGGCCATGATGACTTGACGTCATCCCCACCTTCCTCCAGTTTATCACTGGCAGTCTCCTTTGAGTTCCCGGCCGAACCGCTGGCAACAAAGGATAAGGGTTGCGCTCGTTGCGGGACTTAACCCAACATTTCACAACACGAGCTGACGACAGCCATGCAGCACCTGTCTCAGAGTTCCCGAAGGCACCAAAGCATCTCTGCTAAGTTCTCTGGATGTCAAGAGTAGGTAAGGTTCTTCGCGTTGCATCGAATTAAACCACATGCTCCACCGCTTGTGCGGGCCCCCGTCAATTCATTTGAGTTTTAACCTTGCGGCCGTACTCCCCAGGCGGTCTATTTAACGCGTTAGCTCCGAAAGCCACTCCTCAAGGGAACAACCTTCAAATAGACATCGTTTACGGCGTGGACTACCAGGGTATCTAATCCTGTTTGCTCCCCACGCTTTCGCACCTGAGCGTCAGTCTTTGTCCAGGGGGCCGCCTTCGCCACCGGTATTCCTCCAGATCTCTACGCATTTCACCGCTACACCTGGAATTCTACCCCCCTCTACAAGACTCTAGCCTGCCAGTTTCGAATGCAGTTCCCAGGTTGAGCCCGGGGATTTCACATCCGACTTGACAGACCGCCTGCGTGCGCTTTACGCCCAGTAATTCCGATTAACGCTTGCACCCTCCGTATTACCGCGGCTGCTGGCACGGAGTTAGCCGGTGCTTCTTCTGCGAGTAACGTCAATCACTAAGGTTATTAACCTTAATGCCTTCCTCCTCGCTGAAAGTACTTTACAACCCGAAGGCCTTCTTCATACACGCGGCATGGCTGCATCAGGCTTGCGCCCATTGTGCAATATTCCCCACTGCTGCCTCCCGTAGGAGTCTGGACCGTGTCTCAGTTCCAGTGTGGCTGGTCATCCTCTCAGACCAGCTAGGGATCGTCGCCTTGGTGAGCCATTACCTCACCAACTAGCTAATCCCATCTGGGCACATCCGATGGTGTGAGGCCCGAAGGTCCCCCACTTTGGTCTTGCGACGTTATGCGGTATTAGCTACCGTTTCCAGTAGTTATCCCCCTCCATCGGGCAGTTTCCCAGACATTACTCACCCGTCCGCCACTCGTCACCCAAGAGCAAGCTCTCTGTGCTACCGTTCGACTTGCATGTGTTAGGCCTGCCGCCAGCGTTCAATCTGAGCCATGATCAAACTCT
Source organism: Kluyvera sichuanensis (assembly GCF_040930405.1). Classification (NCBI taxonomy): domain Bacteria; kingdom Pseudomonadati; phylum Pseudomonadota; class Gammaproteobacteria; order Enterobacterales; family Enterobacteriaceae; genus Kluyvera; species Kluyvera sichuanensis. The sequence goes on along the minus strand of NZ_CP162271.1, from coordinate 3,744,129 downwards.
TCAATTTAAGTTTGATGCTCGTGAATTAAACTTCGTAATGAATTACGTGTTCACTCAGAGACTTGGTATTCATTTATCGTCTTGCGACGTTAAGAATCCGTATCTTCGAGTGCCCACACAGATTGTCTGATAAATTGTTAAAGAGCAGTGCAACACGGCTTTCGCTCACTGTTGCGAGGTGGCGTATATTACGCTTTCCTCTTTCAGAGTCAAGCGTTTAATTTCGCTTTTCTCTGTCGAGATTCTCAGGAGAACCTCGCTGACCCGGCGGCTTGTTTGCCGTTGTTCCGTCTCAGTGGGGCCGCATTATAGGGAGTAATTGAGATCCCGCAAGCATAAATTTAAAATAATTTATCGCTCGCTCTCTTTTTCAACAAATCGTGCAGCAATGCACCGTTAAAGGCCCGAACTGCTGTTTTTAACACCGATTCAGCACATCAAATGGCATACTAAAGAAAGATAAATAATAGGAATGGCATTTATGTCTCTAAGCGCACAGCAACTGGCAGCTCAAAAGAACATCTCCTGGGTCCTGGCTGAGAAAATAGCCCAGAAGATATTAACCGGCGAATACCCGCCGGAAAGCATCCTCCCCGGCGAGATGGAGCTGGGCGAGATTTTCGGCGTCAGCCGAACCGCCGTTCGTGAAGCGGTAAAAACCCTTTCAGCAAAAGGCATGCTGCTCCCGCGCCCGCGTATTGGTACGCGCGTCATGCCCCAGGCACACTGGAACTTCCTCGACACCGAGCTTATCTCCTGGTGGCTGACCGCAGATAACTTCCAGTCGGTGATGAAACACTTCCTGGTGCTGCGCCGCAGCCTCGAGCCTCAGGCCTGCATGCTGGCCGCGACGTTAGGCACGGCTGAACAGAAGGCACATCTCAACACATTAATGGAAGAGATGGCGACGCTAGAGAAAGCGTTCGACCGTACTCGCTGGATTGATATCGACACCTCCTGGCACGAGCACATCTATGAAATGAGCGCGAACCCGTTCCTGACCTCCTTCGCCAAGCTCTTCCATTCGGTGTACCACATCTATTTCACCTCTATTACTGAAGATGAAGTGATCGAGCTGGATAGTCACCAGGCCATTGTTGATGCTATCCAGGATGGCGACGGTCAGCAGGCGTTTCTGGCATGTCAGGCGTTATTAAACGCGCCACATATCCGGGAAGCCGTCTAGAGGACATCGCATGACAGAAAAGAAAGCGCGGAGTATGGCTGGCCTACCGTGGATAGCGGCAATGGCCTTCTTTATGCAGGCGCTAGACGCCACCATCCTGAATACCGCCCTTCCGGCCATTGCCCACAGCCTGAACCGTTCGCCGCTGGCCATGCAGTCGGCGATTATCAGCTATACGCTGACCGTCGCGATGCTGATCCCGGTGAGCGGTTGGCTGGCAGACCGTTTTGGTACCCGCCGCGTCTTTATGTTAGCGGTGAGCCTGTTCACTCTGGGCTCTCTGGCCTGCGCGCTCTCTTCTTCATTAACCGAGCTGGTTATCTTCCGGGTGATTCAAGGGATTGGCGGCGCCATGATGATGCCCGTCGCGCGCCTGGCGTTACTGCGCGCCTATCCGCGTAGCGAGCTGCTGCCGGTTCTTAACTTTGTCACCATGCCGGGCCTGATTGGGCCGATTCTTGGCCCGGTGCTCGGCGGCGTATTCGTTACCTGGGCAACCTGGCACTGGATTTTCCTCATTAACATACCGATTGGCGTTGTCGGGATGCTGTACGCCCGGAAATATATGCCGAACTTCACCACGCCGCGGCGACGTTTCGACTTCTCCGGTTTCCTGCTCTTCGGGCTGAGCCTGGTACTGTTCTCCATCGGTATGGAGTTGCTCGGGGAGCAGATCGTGTCGGGCTGGGTGGCATTAATGATAGTCCTGCTCAGCATCCTTCTGCTGCTCGCCTATATCCGCCACGCGCGTAAGCACCCTACGCCGCTGATTTCACTGTCGCTGTTCAAGACCCGTACCTTTTCCGTCGGTATCGCCGGAAACCTGGCAACACGCCTGGGCACCGGCTGCGTACCGTTCCTGATGCCCTTGATGCTCCAGGTGGGCTTCGGTTATCCGGCACTGATCGCGGGCTGCATGATGGCGCCGACGGCTATCGGTTCGATTATTGCGAAATCGACCGTCACTGCCGTACTGCGCCGTTTGGGCTATCGGAAAACACTGGTGGGAGTCACGCTGTTCATTGGCCTGATGATCGCGCAGTTCTCACTGCAATCGCCGTCGATGCCGATATGGATGCTGATTCTGCCGCTGCTGGTGCTAGGGATGGCGATGTCGACGCAGTTCACCTCGATGAACACCATTACGCTTGCCGACCTGACGGACGATAACGCCAGCGGCGGCAATAGCCTGCTGGCGGTGACCCAACAGTTGTCGATTAGTCTGGGGGTCGCCATCAGTGCCGCGGTGCTACGTTCCTACCAGAGTATCGTGGGCTCAACCATCGATCAGTTCCACTATACCTTTATTACCATGGGTGTGATTACGGCGATATCCGCGCTGATGTTCCTGCTGCTGCGGCCGAAAGATGGCCGCAACCTAATCAAAGAAAAGCACTAGGCTCACACCGAGCCGCGAACCACCAGCTCGGGCGTCAGCTGCATACGCTGCTGTTTCTGCCCGGGCTGGGCGATACGATGAATCAGCACATCAATCGCCAACTCGCCAAGTTCATCTTTCGGTTGGTGAATGGTGGTCAGCGGCGGTGTCATATAGCGCGCCAGCTCGATGTCATCATAGCCAATCACCGCCATGTCCTGCGGAATACGCAAACCCGCCTGATACAGCGCCTGATAGGCGCCGACCGCCATGGCATCATTGCCGACAAAGACCGCATCCGGACGCTCGGGATGCTTCAGCAACTGCTGCATCGCCTCCAGACCACCGCCGAATTCGAAGTCGCTGGTAATCTCATAACCGTCCAGGATGGGCAGCTTCGCGTTATGCATCGCTTCCCGGTATCCCTCCAGACGCAAACGCGCCGGGGTTTTATCCAGCGGGCCAGCAATACAGGCAATACGCGTATGGCCGCGTTCAATCAGGTAACGGGTCGCCATATCGCCGCCAAACAGCGAATTATCCTGAATCAGGTCGCTGTCGCCGTCAAACGGTGCCCAGTCCATCATCACGGAAGGAATAGAAGGGTAGCGCTGCATGATCTCCAGCGACGGCTGGTGCGTTTCGGTGCACAGCAGCAGCAGCCCATCGACGCGTTTTTGCATCAGCGTCTCAAGATTGCGGTTCATTCGCTGTTCATCGCCTTCGGTGTTGCACAGCACCAGGCTGTAGCCACGCTCAAAGCAGCTGCGCTCGACGCCGCGTACCAGTTCAGAGTAGAACGGGTTGGTACTGGCGGTGATCAGCATGCCAATCGTATGGGTCTGATTCAGCTTGAGGCTACGCGCCAGCGCCGACGGCGCGTAGTTCAGCGTTTTGATGGCCGCATCAACTTTCTCGGTAATCGCTTCGCTGACGAAACGGTCTTTATTGATGACGTGCGATACGGTTGAGGTGGAAACGCCCGCCAGGCGAGCAACATCCTTCATCGTGGCCAAGCATTACCCCTGTTGACGTAAGAATTCGTCGATCTCTTCACGCCATGGAACCGATGGCTGAGCGCCTTTACGCGTTACGGCGATCGCCGCAGCTGCATGAGCAAAGCGCAGCGCCTCCGCCAGCGGCGTGTTTTCCAGCAGCGCGGTCATCAGTGCACCGTTAAAGGTGTCGCCTGCAGCAATGGTATCGATGGCCTGGACTTTAAAGCCCGGCACGCGACGTCCTTCGCCCTTCACGCTGGCCCATACGCCACGGCTACCGAGGGTGATGATCACCGTATCGATACCTTTGGCATGCAGGACCTGCGCGGCTTTCGCGGCGTCTTCATCGTTTTCTACTCGCACTCCGGTCAGCTTCTCAGCTTCGGTTTCGTTCGGGGTAATGATATCCACCAGCGACAGGAGTTCATCCGGCAGTTCGCGCGCCGGGGCCGGGTTTAATACCACGGTAGTCTGGTTCTGGTGGGCAATCTGCGCGGCCAACAGTACGCTGTCCAGCGGGGATTCAAGCTGCATCAGCAGCGCATCGGCCTGAGCAATGCGTTCACGCTGAGCGTCGACTAATGAAGTTGATAATGCGGCGTTGGCTCCGGCATGAATACCAATAACGTTTTCGCCTTCACCGTTCACAAAAATGAGTGCCACGCCGGTCGACTCGCCCGCCACGGCGCTTACCGGCGCAACGTCAATGCGGTCAACCTGTAACTGTTTACGGATGCGCTCACCAATATCGTCGTCGCCCGTGCAGGCAATAAACGCAATATCCGCACCGCTGCGCCCGGCGGCAACCGCCTGGTTTGCGCCTTTGCCGCCGAAAGCGACCTGATAATGGCTACCGGTGACGGTTTCGCCAGGCGTCGGGAAAGATTCAAGATTGAGAATGTGATCGGCATTGATGCTGCCAAGGACGACAAGTTTGCCTGCGGTTTTCATTTTCAGAGTGTCCGGTAAGATGCGCCACCGGCTGACTTACCGGTGGCGCGTGCCCTGCTTTTATTTTTGATGTTGTCCCTCAGGCTGTAAGAGCCTGAATCGCACTCGCGTTATTACTGCTTAATTACCAGCTTCAGGTCAACAGGATATTTAGCCTGGACCTTTTCGCCTTTCAGCACTTTGTCAGCAGTTTCCACGCCGGTCGCACCGATCTGGTCAGGTAACTGCGCGATAGTCGCCGCCAGTTTGCCATCTTTTACCGCTTTCTCGCCATCTGGCGTACCGTCAAACCCAACCACCATCACATCGGATTTACCGGCAGTTTGCAGCGCACGCAGGGCGCCCAGCGCCATTTCGTCGTTCTGTGCGAAGACGGCTTTCACGTCCGGATGCGCAGTCAGCAGGTTCTGCATCACGTTCAGACCTTTAGTACGGTCAAAATCGGCAGGCTGGCTCGCCAGAACGTTAAATTTGTGAGCGGCAACGGCCTGCTGGAAGCCTTCGCCACGCTCGCGCGCTGCGGAAGTCCCGGCAATCCCCTGCAGTTCGATAACCTTCGCACCTTCACCGGCTTTCTTCGCGATGTAATCACCCGCGATTTTACCGCCCAGCACGTTATCGGAAGCAATGTGGCTCACGACCTCGCCTTTAGAGGCGACGCGGTCCAGGGTGATAACCGGAATTTTCGCCTGGTTAGCCATCTTGATGGCGTTACCGACAGCATCGGAGTCAGTTGGGTTGATCAGCAGAATTTTGGTGCCACGAACCGTTAAATCCTGAACGTTAGCCAGCTCTTTCGCCGGGTTATTCTGTGAGTCCAGAACCACCAGGTTGTAACCCAGTTTATCGGCTTCTTTCTGCGCGCCATCCTTCAGGGAGACGAAGAACGGGTTATTCAGGGTAGAGATAACCAGCGCAATGGTGTCTTTCGCCATCGCGTTCGCACTCACGGTGGCGCTCAGCGCAACCGCAGAAACCAGGGTAGCCAGTTTTTTCATGTTCATATCTAAGATGTCCTGTAGTGTCGTGAATTACTGCTTTTTGTTGTCCACCAGCACCGCCAGCAAAATGACGACTGCTTTAACGATCATCTGGTAATAAGAAGAAACGCCTAACAAGTTCAAACCGTTGTTCAAGAACCCAAGAATCAGCGCACCGATAAGCGTGCCGACGATACGACCTTTACCGCCTGCCAGGCTGGTTCCGCCCAGCACTACCGCCGCGATAGCATCCAGCTCATAGCCGGTACCCGCCGTCGGTTGCGCAGAGGAGAGACGCGCCACTTCGATAATCCCCGCCAGCGCCGACAGCAGCCCGCACAGAGAGTAGACGATAATTTTGACTTTATTAACGCTGATACCGGAAAGACGCGTTGCCGCTTCGTTACCGCCCAGCGCATAGATATAACGACCCAGACGGGTATGGTGCAGCATGTACCACGCGGCCAGGAAGACAATCCCCATGATCCATACCGGAGTAGGGATGCCCAGCGGACGACCAATCCCGAACCAGCCGAAGACATCGGCGTTATCGGTAAACCCGGTATTCACCGGACTGCCGTTGGTGTACACCATGGTCACACCGCGCAGCAACAGCATCATCACCAGCGTGGCGATAAACGCCTGAACGCGTCCTTTGGCGACGATTACACCGGTAACGGCCCCGATTGCGGCACCTAATGCGAGTGCGGCAGCAACCGCCACCAGCGCATTAACTTCGATGCCCACAATCGACGCGGCGACCGCGCCGGTCAACGCCAGCAGAGAACCGACGGACAGGTCGATCCCCGACGTTAAAATGACCAGCGTCATCCCGACCGCCATGATCGCATTCACGGAGGTTTGCTGCAGGATGTTGAACAGGTTATTGACGGTAAAAAAGTTCGGGCTCATGGTCGATACAATCGCTATCAGCACCAGCAGGGCTATCAGCGATTTTTGCTCCAGCAGCCATGCTTTAGTGAAATAGCGGCGACCCGCCACAGACTGGGTTGTCATCTTTTTTACTCCTGGTTCACGCGGTTAAGCTTGCCCACTGCGGCAGCCATTAATACTTCCTGGGTGGCCTGCTCGCGTGAAAACTCACCGCCGAGATGCCCTTCATGCATCACAATAATGCGATCGCTCATCCCCAGGACTTCTGGCATCTCGGAAGAGACCAGAATGATGCTCAGGCCGTCGGCCTTGAACTGGTTGATAAGCTGGTAAATCTCTTTCTTCGCCCCGACGTCGACGCCGCGCGTCGGTTCATCGAGGATCAGCACCTTCGGGCGGGTCATCAGGCCGCGGGCAATCGCCACTTTCTGCTGGTTACCACCGGAGAGCAGGCCGATAGCCTGTTCCATGGAAGGGGTTTTGACGTTAAACAGACGGATAAAGTCGCCAACCGCCTGCTGTTCGTCTTTATGCTTCAGGCCACCGCCGGCACGGCTGAAATAACGCAGCGCGGTCAGCGACATGTTCTCTTTCACCGACATGCCCAGCACCAGGCCATCGCGCTTACGGTCTTCGGAGATATACACGATGCCGTTTGCCAGGCCATCCTGCGGTGAACGGGTCACCACTTCATGCCCGTCGAGGGTTACATAGCCGCTGGTGCGCGGCAGCGCGCCGTATAGCACCTTCATTAGTTCGGTACGACCTGCGCCCATCAACCCGGCAACGCCCAGGATTTCGCCTTTACGCAACGTGAAGGAGACGTTTTCCACGCCTGGCCCACACAGTGCGTCCACCTTCAGGCGGATTTCACCCGGCGCTTTATCGAGATGCGGGTACTGATCTTCGAGCTTACGTCCGACCATCATTTCAATCAGGCGGTCTTCATCGAGGCTCGCCACTTCACGCTCGGCAATAAACTGCCCGTCGCGGAAGACGGTGACGTCGTCGCAGATCTCGAAAATCTCTTTCATACGGTGGGAGATATAAACAATGCCGCGCCCCTGCGATTTCAGCTCGCGGATAACGCGGAACAGGGACTCGGTTTCGGTATCGGTCAGTGCATCAGTCGGTTCATCCATTACGATGACCTTCGACTCAAAGCTCAGCACCTTGGCAATTTCCACCATCTGCTGATCGCCGATAGAGAGGTCGCCCACCAGGCGGTCGCTCTTAAAGCGCAGATTGAGTTTTGCCAGCAGGATATCGGCCTCGGCGTACATCTTTTTCCAGTCGATTTTGCCAAAGCGATTCACGAACTCACGGCCGAGGAAAATGTTCTCGGCAATCGTCAGTTGCGGGATCAGGTTCAGCTCCTGGTGGATGATGCCGATACCGGCTTCCTGGGAAGATTTAGGACCATTAAAGGTGGTCTCTTTACCCAGCCATAATAATGAACCGGCATCGCGGGTGTAGATCCCGGTCAGCACTTTCATCATGGTGGATTTGCCCGCGCCGTTTTCACCCACCAGCGCCATCACGCGACCAGAGTAGACGTTAAGCGCGGCGCCGGAGAGTGCCTTTACGCCCGGGAACGATTTATCGATCCCTTTCAGTTGTAAGAGTGCGTCCATGATGGCCTCAGAAGGTGACGCCAGCACAGAGAATGATATTCGCATACGGGGAACACTCCCCGCTGCGAATCACCGCCTGACTGTCTGCGGTTTGTTGTTTGAACTGTTCATGTGAGACGTAACGAACATCAATGGTGTTTCCCTGGTGTTGCTGCAGCTGCTCAATATGTTTGAGCAACGCTTCGTGGAGCTGCGGATTATGTTGCTGAATTTCCGCGGCGAGAATGGCGGCCTCGACCTGCATCTCCTGCGTCACCACGCCCAGCACCTGCATAAAGGTGGGAACGCCCTGGGTCAGCGCCATATCAATGCGCGCCGTGCTGCGGGGAATAGGTAAACCCGCATCGCACACCACCAGCGTATCGGTATGCCCCAAACGGGAGATAACCGACGAGATTTCAGAGTTGAGTACCGTGCCTTTCTTCATTTTGTTTTCTTGCTCCACTAGCGAAACGTTTCGCTAGCATCAGTTTAGTCTGAAGAGCGAACAGAAAACCACCATCAGGTTATAGAAATGTGATCGCCATCGAAACGTTTCGCGAACAAAGGAGAGGGGATAAAAAAACGCCCTCCGTCAAAATGAGGGAGGGCGTTGATAACATTAGATTTCGACCTGGGTACCCAGTTCGATAACGCGGTTTGGCGGGATCTCGAACTGATCCGGCGCGCGAAGCGCGTTGCGCTGCAGCAGCAGGTAAAGCTTGCCGCGCAGGCGCAGGTACCACGGACGCTTGCCGACAATCAGCGACTCATGCGACATAAAGAACGACGTTTCCATCATTCGGCAGCTTAAGCCTTCCAGACCGCAGCGGTGGAACACCTCTTCCACGTTTGGCGTTTCACGCCAGCCGTAGCTGGCCACGACGCGCCAGAAGGTAGGCGAGAGCTGCTCAATCTGCACGCGGCGAACGTTATGTACGTACGGCGCATCTTCGGTACGCAGCGTCAGCAGGATAACCCGCTCGTGCAGCACCTTGTTGTGCTTGAGGTTATGCAGCATGGCAAACGGAATCACGTTCAGCGCACGAGACATATACACCGCGGTGCCCGGTACACGTACCGGCGGCGATTTCTCCAGTGAAGCAATCATCGCTTCCAGGGAATTACCGTGTTCATGCATACGACGCAGCAGGCGGAAACGCTCGCTTTTCCAGGTAGTCATGATGGTGAACATAATCAGCGCCAGCGTCAGCGGCAGCCAACCGCCGGAGACGATTTTATCGAGGTTCGCCGAGAACAGCGGAATGTCGATGCACATAAACGCCACGAACAGCAGCGCCACAAAGAACTTGTTCCAGCGCCAGTTCTTGCGTGCCACCGTAGTGAACAGAATCGTCGTCAGCACCATGGTCCCGGTCACGGCAATACCGTACGCCGCCGCCAGGTTTGAGGAGTGCTCAAAGCTGACGATAACCACCACCACCGAGATATAAAGCAGCCAGTTGATAAACGGGATATAGATCTGGCCGGACTCCATTTCCGAGGTATGAATAATGCGCATCGGTGACAGATACCCCAGGCGCACCGCCTGGCGAGTCAACGAGAAGACCCCGGAGATAACCGCCTGAGAGGCGATAACCGTCGCCAATGCCGCAATCACCAGCATCGGAATCAGCGCCCAATCAGGGGCCAACAGGAAGAACGGGTTCTTAATAGCTTCCGGGTGCTTTAACAACAGTGCGCCCTGACCAAAGTAGTTCAGCACCAGTGATGGCAGAACCACCGAGAACCAGGCCAGACGAATCGGTAATTTCCCGAAGTGCCCCATATCGGCATACAGCGCTTCCACGCCGGTAATCGACAGCACCACCGCGCCCAATGCAACGAAAGAGACGGTTTTATATTGCAGGAAGAAGTTCACCGCCCAGTAAGGGTTCAGGGCATGCAGGACTTCCGGGTTAGCAATAATACTCCGCGCGCCCAGTACCGCCAGCAGCAGGAACCAGATAAGCATAATCGGCGCGAACAGTTTGCCGACCATGCTGGTACCGTGCTTCTGGATAGCAAAAAGCAGCGTCAGGACGATGATTGAAATGGGGACAATCCAGGTATCAAGCGTAGGCGCGATGATCTCCAGACCTTCGATCGCCGACATCACCGAGATAGCCGGGGTAATGACCACTTCACCATAGAAGAAGCTTCCCCCAATAAGCCCAAGGATCACCAGTATTGATGTCATCTTTGCGGAGGTATTACGCCCAGCAAGTGACATCAGCGTAAGGATCCCGCCTTCACCGGCGTTATCCGCCCGCATCACGAAGGTAATGTATTTAAGTGATACTGTAAAAATCAGCAGCCAGAAAATTAATGACAGGAAGCCAAAAACCGCGTCACGTTCAACGCCAAAACCAAACTGCCCAGACAAACATTCACGAAGCGTATAAAGAGGGCTGGTACCGATATCGCCGTATACCACGCCAATTGCAGCGAGTGTAATCGCTGATAAAGATTGTTTCTTATCAGTGCTCATAGACTAGTCTTTCGTTTACGAAACAAATGTGTGCCTAGTCCCTTGGCCCACCAAAAGCGCACAGTATGCACGATTAACATCAAAATCGTACCCCTTAATTGCGTCATCTTAACCTGCCTCAATAAATAGCGAGGTACTATTCAGGCTATTCACCTAAAGAGTTATACGTCTATACTCAGCCAGTTAGCAGAATAAACGGTGAAAGGACGCAACTTAATTATGGCGCAACCACATTTATTAGCAGAAAGAATTTCGCGCCTGAGCAGCGCGCTGGAGAAGGGCCTTTTTGAGCGTAGCCACGCCATGCGGCTCTGTCTGTTGGCGGCCCTCAGCGGTGAGAGCGTGTTTTTACTCGGCCCTCCCGGCATCGCCAAAAGCCTGATCGCCCGCCGCCTGAAGTTTGCCTTCCAGCACGCCCGCGCCTTTGAATACCTGATGACACGTTTCTCTACGCCCGAAGAGGTATTCGGCCCGCTCTCTATTCAGGCCTTAAAAGATGAAGGGCGCTATGAGCGTCTGACCGCTGGCTACTTGCCAGAAGCGGAAATCGTCTTCCTTGATGAGATCTGGAAAGCCGGCCCGGCGATTCTGAACACCTTGCTGACCGCCATTAACGAGCGTCACTTCCGTAACGGCGCCAGCGTCGAAAAAATCCCGATGCGCCTGCTGGTGACGGCCTCCAACGAACTGCCGGAAGCGGAAAGCAGCCTCGAAGCGCTGTATGACCGTATGCTGATTCGCCTGTGGCTCGACAAAGTACAGGACAAAGGCAATTTCCGCTCGATGCTGATTAGCCAGCAGGACGAGAACGACAACCCGATTCCGGCCAACCTTCAGGTCACCGATGAAGAGTACTTCCAGTGGCAGAAGGATATCGGTAACGTGAAGCTGCCGGATGCGGTGTTTGAATTGATCTTCACCCTGCGTCAGCAGCTCGATAATCTGCCGAATGCGCCTTACGTCTCTGACCGTCGCTGGAAAAAAGCGATCCGTCTGCTTCAGGCCTGCGCCTTTTTCAGCGGCCGCGACACGATCGCGCCTATCGATCTGATCCTCTTAAAAGAGTGCCTATGGCATGACGCAGAAAGTCGAAATCTGCTTCAACAACAAATAGATATTTTGATGACCGGGCATGCGTGGCAGCAGCAGGCGATGCTCAATAAGCTGGGCGCTATTACCCAGCAGCGTCTGCAAATTCAGCAGCAGCAAAGCGACAAAACGGCGCTGAAGGTCACCCGACTCGGCGGCATGTTCAGCCGCAAGCCCCACTATGAGCTGCCATCAGAGGTGCAGTCGCCAACGGTGACGCTGCTGCTGCAAAAACCGCTCAAACTGCACGATATCGACGTTATTCACATCGCTTTTGACCGTCAGGCACTGGCAAACTGGCTGGAGAAGAGCGGCGAAATCCGCGGCAAGCTCAACGGCATCGGCTTTGCGCTGGCGCTGAATATGGAAGTCGACGCCAGCCAGCACCTGGTAGTGCGGGATGTCAGTCTTCAGGGAACGCGCCTGTCATTACCCGGAACGGGGACGACGGAGAATATGCCGGCGGAAATCCGCCAGCAGCTGCTCGCGCTGGATGAAGAGTGGCACCAGCAGCACAACCGCTTTAGCGAACAGCAAAAATGCCTCTTTATTAATGAAGAGTGGCTCGGCCGAATTGAAGCCAGCCTGCAGGATGTGGCTGCGCAAATTAAGCAGGCGCAGCTTTAATGCTGACTATCGATACGCTCAACGTCATGCTGGCGGTCAGCGAAGAGGGGATGATCGAAGAGATGATCATCGCCCTGCTGGCCTCGCCGCAGTTGGCTATCTTTTTTGAAAAGTTTCCTCGTTTAAAAACTGCGATTACCGACGATCTCCCCCGCTGGCGAGACACCTTTAAGGGCCGCCTGAAAGGGGCGCCGGTTCCGCCGGAGCTGGAAGAAGAGGTCATTTGCTACCAGCAGAGTCAGCTGCTTTCCACCGCGCAGTTTATCGTTCAACTGCCGCAGATTCTGGCGCTACTAACGCGGCTACATTCGCCGTTTGCAACACAGGCGCAGCAGCTTGTCGCCAACAATGCGACCTTCACCCCCGCGCTACACACCCTGTTCCTGCAGCGCTGGCGGCTGAGCCTGGTCGTTCAGGTAACGTCGCTTAACCAGCAGATGCTGGAAGAAGAGCGCGAACAGCTTTTGAGCGAAGTGCAGGAGCGTATGACCTTAAGCGGCCAGCTGGAGCCGGTGCTGGTGGAGAACGACAGTGCCGGTGGGCGGCTGTGGGATATGAGCGCCGGGCAGCTCAAGCGCGGTGACTATCAGCTGATCGTCAAATACGGCGAGTTTCTCAGCCAGCAGCCGGAGCTGATGCGCCTGGCTGAACAACTCGGGCGCTCCCGAGAAGCGAAATCCGTACCGAAGAAAGATGCGCCGATGGAGACCTTCCGCACCATGGTGCGCGAACCCTCCACCGTGCCAGAGCAGGTCGATGGCATTCAGCAAAGCGACGATATCCTGCGTCTTCTGCCGCCGGAGCTGGCAACGCTGGGGATGACCGAGCTGGAGTATGAATTCTACCGCCGGCTGGTGGAGAAACAGCTGCTGACCTACCGCCTGCACGGCGATGCCTGGCGCGAGAAGGTCACCGAGCGCCCGGTGGTTCGTCAGGATGAAGATGAACAGCCGCGCGGCCCGTTTGTGGTCTGCGTGGATACTTCCGGCTCGATGGGCGGCTTCAACGAGCAGTGCGCCAAAGCCTTCTGCCTTGCGCTGATGCGCGTAGCGCTGGCGGATAACCGTCGCTGCTACATTATGCTGTTCTCCACGGAAGTGGTGCGCTATGAGCTTACCGATCTCCAAGGGCTGGAGCAGGCAATACGCTTTTTAAGCCAGCGTTTTCGCGGCGGTACCGATATGGCAAGCTGTCTGCGCGCGGTGATCGAGCAGTTGCAAAACCCGCAGTGGCAGGATGCCGACGCGGTGGTCATTTCCGATTTTATCGCCCAGCGACTGCCGGATGAGGTGGTGAAGAAGGTAGGGGATTTGCAGCATAAATATCAGCATCGATTTCATGCGGTGGCGATGTCTGCACATGGAAAACCCGGGATCATGCGCATCTTCGATCATATCTGGCGCTTTGATACCGGGTTGAGAAGCCGCCTGCTAAGACGCTGGCAGCGTTGATGTAAGCATTACAGCAGGGCGGAGACGCTCTCACGAACCTGCGCTGGCCATACGCCGCACTGCACCTGCCCGATATGGGAGAGTTGCAGCAGCAGCATCGTCAAACGAGACTGACCAATCCCACCGCCAATCGTCTGCGGCATTTCACCGCGCAGCAGCGCCTGGTGCCATTCAAGCTGCAGGCGATCTTCATCGCCGGTTAACGCCAACTGGTGCTTCAGTGCTTTAGCGTCAACGCGGATCCCCATAGAGGAAAGCTCGAAGGCGTCTTCCAGCACCGGGTTCCACACCAGAATATCACCGTTCAGGCCAGAGAGGCCGGAAGCGCTCTGGGTACTCCAGTCGTCATAGTCCGGCGCACGGACATCGTGACGCTGGCCGTCAGACAGTTTACCGCCGATCCCGATCAGGAAGACCGCGCCCAGGTCTTTGGCAATCGCACGCTCACGCCCTTTCGCATCAAGGCCAGGGTAGCGGCTCAGCAGCGTTTCGCTATGAACGAAGTGGATCTGTTCTGGCAGGAACGGTGTCAGACCAAATTCTTTGCTCACGGCTGCTTCGGTTTCTTTAATGCCCGCCCAGATTGCCTTAACGGTGCTTTCCAGCGTGCCGATATGGCGCTCTTCATCACCCATTACGCGCTCCCAGTCCCACTGGTCAACGTAAACGGAGTGAATCGCGGTGAGTCGGTCTTCATCGGGGCGAAGGGCCTTCATGTGCGTGTACAGCCCTTCGCCCGCGCTGAAGTCGTGTTGTCCCAGGGTTTGACGTTTCCACTTCGCAAGGGAGTGAACCACTTCGAACTGGGCATCTGGCAGTGTTTTCACTTTCACCTGAACCGCCTTCTCGCAACCAGACAGGTTGTCCTGTGTCCCATCTCCCACGCGGCTTAAGATCGGCGCCTGGACTTCTACGAGCCCTAGCTTCTCTTCCAGCTGACGGGAAAAATAGGATTTAACGAAACTAATCTGGCGTTGTTTTGCGATGTATGCGGTTTTCATTATTTTTACTCCTGCGTCCTGTTGGTATTGATTAAGCAACAAAACAGGACACCAATTCAATAATCAAACAATAAAAAGCCTTACTCACTTTTGATTCAATAAAATAACAGGCTAAAATAGAGTGAATCATCAATCTTCATAAGAAAAAGCTATGGAAAATTATCAAATCGACAATCTGGATCGCGGCATTCTTGAGGCGTTAATGGCCAATGCCCGTACCGCCTATGCCGAACTGGCCAAACAGTTCGCCGTGAGCCCGGGCACGATTCACGTTCGCGTAGAGAAGATGAAGCAGGCGGGCATCATTACCGGCGCGCACGTCGACGTGAGCCCTAAGCAGCTGGGTTATGACGTAGGCTGCTTTATCGGCATCATCCTGAAGAGCGCCAAGGACTATCCTTCGGCGCTGGCAAGGCTGGAAAGCCTGGACGAGGTCACCGAGGCGTACTACACCACCGGGCACTACAGCATCTTTATTAAGGTGATGTGCAAATCCATCGATGCCCTGCAGCAGGTACTTATCAACAAGATCCAAACAATTGATGAAATTCAGTCCACCGAAACCCTGATCGTCCTGCAGAACCCGATCATGCGTACCATCAAGCCATGATCGGCTTTTTTAATCCCACATTTTTCCACAGGTAGATCCCAGCTCACACACAGCGTACAATGCCCTCCTCTATATATAGGTGGGCGATCATGGCAGATATCACTCTTATCAGCGGCAGTACTCTCGGCAGTGCGGAATATGTAGCAGAGCATTTGGCTGAAAAACTGGAAGATGCCGGTTTTACCAGCGAAATGCTGCACGGGCCGATGCTGGATGATGTGCCGATGGAAGGGATATGGCTGGTTATCAGCTCCACGCACGGTGCAGGAGACATTCCTGACAACCTGCTGCCTTTATATGAAGCGTTACGTGAGCAAAAACCGGATCTCTCCCAGGTTCGCTTCGGCGCAATCGGGATTGGTAGCCGCGAATATGACACGTTTTGCGGCGCGATCGACAAGCTGGATGCCGAACTGAAGGCCTGCGGGGCCAAACAGATTGGTGAAACGCTGAAGATCAACGTGCTCGAACATGAGATTCCTGAAGATCCGGCCGAAATCTGGTTGGGATCGTGGCATCTTTTGCTCAGAGATTTGTAAAGATCGGAATTTATTGTGTGGATAACTCTGGTTAAAAGCTTGGATCAACCGGTAGTTATCCAAAGAATAACTCTTGTCTGGTTTTTGACCTGTGCATAACCCTGCGTTTTGATCCCAGCTTATACTGAACAGGATCACCGATCATTCACAGCTAACGATCCTTCTTAAACGGTTGATCTTAAAATACGGATCGGACTTATCCACAAAGGTTGGCGATCCTAATAAGAGATCACAATAGAACAGATCTCTAAATAAAAAGATCTTCTTTTTAATACCCAAGATCCGAACCCTTTCTCCATCGACTAAAGTTGAGTAGAATCCACGGCCCGGGCTTCAATCCATTTTCACACCGCTTTACGCGAGGCAAACCACCATGTTTTATCAGGATCCTTTTGACGTCATCATCATTGGCGGGGGTCATGCAGGCACTGAGGCCGCGATGGCCGCAGCGCGTATGGGTCAACAGACTCTGCTTTTGACACACAATATCGACACGTTGGGGCAGATGAGCTGCAACCCGGCGATTGGCGGCATTGGGAAAGGACACCTGGTAAAAGAAGTGGATGCCCTTGGCGGCCTGATGGCAACGGCGATCGACCAGGCAGGCATTCAGTTTAGGATACTAAACGCCAGCAAAGGCCCGGCCGTTCGCGCCACCCGTGCACAGGCGGATCGCGTGCTCTATCGTCAGGCGGTACGCACTGCGCTGGAGAACCAGCCGAACCTGATGATCTTCCAGCAGGCGGTTGAAGATCTGATTGTTGAAAACGATCGCGTCGTTGGTGCCGTAACCCAGATGGGTCTCAAATTCCGCGCCAAAGCCGTGGTACTGACCGTGGGTACCTTCCTCGACGGCAAGATTCACATTGGCCTGGATAACTACAGCGGTGGCCGCGCAGGCGATCCGCCGTCTATCCCGCTGTCTCGCCGTCTGCGCGAACTGCCGCTGCGCGTCAGTCGCCTCAAGACCGGTACGCCACCGCGTATCGATGCGCGTACCATCGACTTTAGCGTCCTGGGCCAGCAAAACAGCGATAATCCGCTGCCGGTCTTCTCCTTCCTGGGGAACGCCGCTCAGCATCCTCGCCAGATGCCGTGCTACGTCACGCATACCAACGAAAAAACGCATGAGGTGATCCGCAATAACCTCGATCGCAGCCCAATGTACGCTGGCGTGATCGAAGGGATCGGCCCGCGCTATTGCCCATCGATCGAAGATAAAGTGATGCGCTTTGCCGATCGTAACCAGCATCAGGTATTCCTGGAGCCGGAAGGACTCACCTCCAACGAAATTTATCCAAACGGTATCTCCACCAGCCTGCCGTTTGATGTGCAGATGCAAATTGTCCGTTCCATGCAGGGGATGGAAAACGCGCGAATCGTTCGTCCTGGCTACGCCATTGAGTACGATTTCTTCGATCCACGCGACCTGAAACTCACGCTGGAAAGCAAATTTATCCACGGTCTGTTCTTTGCAGGCCAAATCAACGGCACTACCGGCTATGAAGAAGCTGCCGCCCAGGGCATGCTGGCCGGGCTTAACGCAGCCCGTTTGTCTGCCGACAAAGAGGGCTGGGCGCCACGTCGCGATCAGGCTTACCTCGGGGTGCTGGTGGACGACCTTTGCACGCTCGGTACCAAAGAACCGTACCGCATGTTCACCTCTCGCGCGGAATACCGCCTGATGCTGCGTGAAGACAACGCCGACCTGCGTCTGACCGAAATCGGTCGTGAACTGGGAATGGTGAACGACGTTCGTTGGGCGCGCTTCAACGAGAAGCTGGAGAACATCGAACGCGAACGCCAGCGTCTGAAGTCTACCTGGATTACACCATCATCGGAGTCTGCGGCCGAAGTGAATGCTCACCTGAGTGCGCCACTCACGCGCGAAGCCAGCGGTGAAGATCTGCTGCGTCGCCCGGAAATGACCTACGAACAGCTGACCGCGTTGACGCCATTTGTTCCTATGCTGGAAGATGAACAGGCAGCAGAGCAGGTAGAAATTCAGGTTAAATACGAAGGCTATATCGCCCGTCAGCAGGATGAAATCGAGAAACAGCAGCGCAACGAAAACACCCTGCTGCCTGCAACGCTGGACTACCGCCAGGTTAACGGCCTGTCCAACGAAGTGATCGCTAAACTCAACGATCACAAACCGGTTTCGATAGGCCAGGCGTCCCGTATCTCCGGGATCACGCCAGCGGCAATCTCTATTCTGCTGGTATGGCTGAAAAAACAGGGGCTGCTGCGCCGCAGCGCTTAATGCACCGAACATGCCCGGTAGCGCTACGCTTGCCGGGCCTATAACCTAGGCCGGATAGGGCTAAGCCGTCTTCCGGCAGATTATCGCTAACAGGTATTCTCCGTGCTCAACAAACTCTCCCGACTGCTGAATGAAGCAGGAATTTCCCTCTCCGATCACCAGAAAAACCAGCTTGTGGCATACGTGGATATGCTGCACAAGTGGAACAAAGCCTACAACCTGACTTCGGTTCGCGATCCTAACGAGATGCTGGTCCGCCATATTCTCGACAGCATCGTGGTAGCGCCGTCGCTCAAAGGTGAACGCTTTATCGACGTCGGTACCGGTCCTGGCCTGCCGGGTATTCCGCTGTCCATCGTGCGTCCAGATGCTCACTTCACGCTACTGGATAGCCTGGGCAAACGTGTCCGCTTCCTGCGCCAGGTACAGCACGAGTTAGCGCTGACTAACATCACGCCGGTGCAGAGCCGCGTTGAAGACTTTCCGGCTGAACCGCCGTTTGACGGCGTGATTAGCCGTGCATTTGCTTCGC
Organism: Kluyvera sichuanensis; assembly: GCF_040930405.1. Taxonomy (NCBI): domain Bacteria; kingdom Pseudomonadati; phylum Pseudomonadota; class Gammaproteobacteria; order Enterobacterales; family Enterobacteriaceae; genus Kluyvera; species Kluyvera sichuanensis. The sequence goes on along the minus strand of NZ_CP162271.1, from coordinate 3,725,526 downwards.
TGACTGACATGGTGACCTGGTGCCATCACCTTCCAGGTGACGCTGGGCGCTTTTACGCATTGAAGGGACAGCTTCCGGAAGAGGAAATCGCTCAGCTTCCTGCGCCGTTTAGCGTCGAGAGCGTGGTGCCGTTGAACGTTCCTCAGCTGGAAGGGGAGCGTCATTTGGTTATTATTAAAGCAAATAAAATTTAATTTTTATCAAAAAAAGTAGAGAAAAAGCGGGGGCTCTGGTGTTAACAAATGCACGACAATTAGCGTCAGCGACCTGCTATATTTAACCAGTGATTAACTTAAGTTTATCTTCATAGTAACGCGGCTTTTTTTGTTAAGACTTAAAATAGTCAACATGGAAAATATCAGTCTGCTAAAAGTCAGCCCATTCGTCATTTTGTCATGTTAATAAATTATTATAAATGTCAATGAATGGTTTTTGTTCTGTATCGCGGTGTTTTTAAAAGAGTGGGCGGATTAAGTCTTAGATATCAGAATGATGAGAACTTCCGTTTTGCTACAATGATTTATGCTGTTCGCTCGAAAATGTTTAATATGTGATCTCGTGCACGCTTTGTAATCACTATTTTCGGTGTATTTGCAGTTTTGTACGATCGTTCACACTTTGGCGAAAAGTAGAAAAACAGCGCGAATGAAAAATAATTAAATATTTATTCACGTTTTGGCTACTTATTGTTTGAAATCACGGGGTGTCACCGTATAATTTGACCGCTTTTTGATGCTTGACTCAGAGCATTAAAGAACGTTTTATACGACACGCGGCATACCTCAAAGGGAGCAGGAGTACAAACGTGATGTCTATGTCGCTCGTGAGTCGAAACGTTGCACGAAAGCTTCTGTTCATTCAGCTTCTGGCAGTGATAGCAAGTGGATTGCTGTTCAGCCTAAAAGACCCCTTCTGGGGCATCTCCGCCGCGTGCGGAGGCCTGGCAGTGTTACTGCCTAATATGTTGTTTATGATTTTTGCCTGGCGTCACCAGGTACATACACCCGCTAAAGGCCGAGTGGCCTGGACGTTCGCCTTCGGGGAAGCGTTCAAAGTGCTTGCGATGCTGGTGTTACTGGTCGTGGCGCTGGCGGTTTTAAAGGCGGTGTTCTTGCCGCTGATCGTGACATGGATTTTGGTGCTAGTGGTTCAGATACTGGCGCCCGCTGTAATTAACAACAAAGGGTAAAAGGCATCATGGCTTCTGAAAATATGACGCCGCAGGAATACATAGGACACCATCTGAATAACCTTCAGCTGGACCTGCGTACTTTCTCGCTGGTAGATCCGCATAACCCCCCAGCCACCTTCTGGACGCTCAATATTGACTCCATGTTCTTCTCGGTGGTGCTGGGTCTGTTGTTCCTGCTTACGTTCCGTAGCGTTGCCAAAAAAGCAACCAGCGGCGTACCAGGTAAATTTCAGACCGCGATTGAGCTGGTAATCGGCTTTGTTCATGGCAGTGTCAAAGACATGTACCATGGCAAAAGCAAGGTTATCGCACCGCTAGCCCTGACGATCTTCGTCTGGGTCTTCCTGATGAACCTGATGGACTTACTGCCTATCGACCTGCTGCCGTATGTTGCTGAGCACATACTGGGCCTGCCGGCGCTGCGCGTGGTTCCGTCTGCGGACGTAAACATTACCCTGTCTATGGCACTGGGCGTGTTTATCCTGATTCTGTTCTACAGCATCAAAATGAAAGGCATCGGTGGCTTCACGAAAGAGCTGACACTGCAGCCGTTCAATCACTGGGCATTTATTCCTGTCAACTTAATCCTTGAAGGGGTAAGCCTGCTGTCCAAACCGGTATCTCTGGGTCTGCGACTGTTCGGCAACATGTATGCCGGTGAGCTGATTTTCATTCTGATTGCTGGTCTGTTGCCGTGGTGGTCACAGTGGATTCTGAATGTGCCGTGGGCCATTTTCCACATCCTGATCATTACGCTGCAAGCCTTCATCTTCATGGTTCTGACGATTGTCTATCTGTCGATGGCGTCTGAAGAGCATTAATTTACCAACACTACTACGTTTTAACTGAAACAAACTGGAGACTGTCATGGAAAACCTGAATATGGATCTGCTGTACATGGCTGCCGCTGTGATGATGGGTCTGGCGGCAATCGGTGCTGCGATCGGTATCGGCATCCTCGGGGGCAAATTCCTGGAAGGCGCAGCGCGTCAACCGGATCTGATTCCTCTGCTGCGTACTCAGTTCTTTATCGTTATGGGTCTGGTGGATGCTATCCCAATGATCGCTGTAGGTCTGGGTCTGTACGTGATGTTCGCTGTCGCGTAGTAAGCGTTGCTTTGAATTAAGTAAGAGCAATATCAGAACGTTAACTAGATAAAGAGGCATTGTGCTGTGAATCTTAACGCAACAATCCTCGGCCAGGCCATCGCGTTTGTCCTCTTCGTTCTGTTCTGCATGAAGTACGTATGGCCGCCTTTAATGGCAGCCATCGAAAAGCGTCAAAAAGAAATTGCTGACGGCCTTTCTTCTGCAGAACGAGCTAAAAAGGATCTGGACCTTGCACAGGCCAATGCGACCGACCAGCTGAAAAAAGCGAAAGCGGAAGCCCAGGTAATCATCGAGCAGGCGAACAAACGTCGCTCTCAGATCCTGGACGAAGCCAAAACTGAAGCAGAGCAGGAACGTAACAAAATCGTGGCACAGGCTCAGGCAGAAATTGATGCTGAGCGTAAACGTGCCCGCGAAGAGCTGCGTAAGCAAGTCGCTATCCTGGCTGTTGCTGGCGCCGAGAAGATCATCGAACGTTCCGTGGATGAAGCTGCTAACAGCGACATCGTGGACAAACTTGTCGCTGAACTGTAAGGAGGGAGGGGCTGATGTCTGAATTTGTTACGGTAGCTCGCCCCTACGCCAAAGCAGCTTTTGACTTTGCCGTCGAACACAAAAGCGTAGATCGTTGGCAGGACATGCTGGCGTTTGCCGCCGAAGTGACGAAGAACGAACAAATGGCAGAGCTTCTGTCTGGTGCGCTGGCACCGGAAACGCTCTCTAAGTCGTTTATCGCAGTATGCGGTGAGCAACTGGACGAAAATGGCCAGAACCTGATTAAGGTGATGGCTGAAAATGGTCGTCTTAAAGTGCTCCCGGATGTTCTCGAGCAGTTCATTCATCTGCGCGCCGCGAGTGAAGCTACCTCTGAGGTAGAAGTCATCTCCGCTAATGCGCTCAATGAAGAACAGCTTGCGAAAATCAGCGCCGCGATGGAAAAGCGTCTGTCACGCAAAGTTAAGCTGAATTGCAAAATCGATAAGTCTGTAATGGCGGGCGTTATCATCCGTGCGGGTGATATGGTCATTGATGGCAGCGTACGCGGCCGTCTTGAGCGCCTTGCAGACGTCTTGCAGTCTTAAGGGGACTGGAGCATGCAACTGAATTCCACCGAAATCAGCGAACTGATCAAGCAGCGCATTGCTCAGTTCAGTGTTGTGAGTGAAGCTCACAACGAAGGTACAATTGTTTCTGTAAGTGACGGTGTTATCCGCATCCACGGCCTGGCCGATTGTATGCAGGGTGAAATGATCTCCCTGCCGGGTAACCGTTACGCTATCGCACTGAACCTGGAGCGCGACTCCGTAGGTGCTGTAGTAATGGGTCCGTACGCTGACCTTGCCGAAGGCATGACAGTCAAGTGTACTGGTCGTATCCTGGAAGTTCCGGTTGGCCGTGGCCTGCTGGGCCGTGTGGTTAACACCCTGGGTGCACCAATCGATGGTAAAGGCGCGCTGGACAACGACGGCTTCTCCGCCGTTGAAGCTATCGCACCAGGCGTAATCGAACGTCAGTCCGTTGATCAGCCAGTTCAGACTGGTTATAAATCCGTTGATGCCATGATCCCAATCGGTCGTGGTCAGCGTGAACTGATCATCGGCGACCGTCAGACCGGTAAAACCGCGCTGGCAATCGACGCCATCATCAACCAACGTGATTCCGGCATCAAGTGCGTATACGTTGCTATCGGCCAGAAAGCGTCCACCATTTCTAACGTGGTACGTAAACTGGAAGAACACGGCGCGCTGGCTAACACCATCGTTGTTGTAGCAACCGCGTCTGAATCCGCTGCACTGCAGTACCTGGCACCATATGCCGGTTGCGCAATGGGCGAATACTTCCGCGACCGCGGCGAAGATGCGCTGATCATTTATGATGACCTGTCTAAACAGGCTGTCGCTTACCGTCAGATCTCCCTGCTGCTCCGTCGTCCACCAGGACGTGAAGCATTCCCAGGCGACGTATTCTATCTGCACTCCCGTCTGCTGGAGCGTGCTGCGCGTGTTAACGCTGAATACGTTGAGACCTTCACCAAAGGTGAAGTGAAAGGGAAAACGGGTTCTCTGACCGCTCTGCCGATTATCGAAACGCAGGCTGGTGACGTTTCCGCATTCGTTCCGACCAACGTAATTTCCATTACCGATGGTCAGATCTTCCTGGAAACCAACCTGTTCAACGCCGGTATTCGTCCTGCGGTTAACCCGGGTATCTCCGTATCCCGTGTTGGTGGTGCAGCTCAGACCAAGATCATGAAGAAACTGTCCGGTGGTATCCGTACCGCTCTGGCACAGTATCGTGAACTGGCAGCGTTCTCCCAGTTCGCATCTGACCTTGACGATGCAACCCGTAAGCAGCTGGACCATGGTCAGAAAGTGACTGAACTGCTGAAACAGAAACAGTATGCGCCGATGTCAGTCGCGCAGCAGTCTCTGGTTCTGTTCGCGGCAGAACGTGGTTATCTGGCGGATGTAGAGCTGGCGAAAATCGGTAGCTTCGAAGCCGCTCTGCTGGCTTACGTTGACCGTGATCACGCTCCGTTGATGCAAGAGATCAACCAGTCCGGTGGCTATAACGACGAAATCGAAGGCAAGCTGAAAGGCATCCTCGATTCCTTCAAAGCAACCCAATCCTGGTAAAGTCTGACGGCCTGTCTTAGGGCAGGCCGTAGGCATTGAGGAGAAGCTCATGGCCGGCGCAAAAGAGATACGTAGTAAGATCGCAAGCGTCCAGAACACGCAAAAGATCACTAAAGCGATGGAGATGGTCGCCGCTTCCAAAATGCGTAAATCGCAGGATCGCATGGCGGCCAGCCGTCCTTATGCAGATACCATGCGCAAAGTGATTGGTCACCTTGCGAACGGTAATTTGGAATATAAGCACCCGTACCTGGAAGAACGCGACGTTAAGCGCGTGGGCTACCTGGTGGTGTCTACCGACCGTGGTCTGTGCGGTGGCTTGAACATTAACCTGTTCAAGAAACTGCTGGCGGATATGAAGGCATGGACCGAAAAAGGCGTTCAGTGCGACCTCGCAATGATCGGCTCTAAAGGTGTGTCCTTCTTTAATTCCGTAGGTGGCAACATTGTCGCTCAGGTAACCGGTATGGGCGATAAACCTGCCCTGTCCGAACTTATCGGTCCGGTAAAAGTGATGTTGCAAGCCTACGACGAAGGTCGTCTGGACAAGCTTTATATTGTCAGCAACAAATTTATTAACACCATGTCTCAGGTGCCGACGATCGTCCAACTGCTGCCGTTACCGGCTTCAGAAGATGATGATCTGAAACGTAAAACCTGGGATTACCTGTACGAACCCGATCCGAAAGCGCTGCTGGATACCCTCCTGCGCCGCTATGTCGAATCTCAGGTCTATCAGGGCGTGGTAGAAAACCTGGCCAGCGAGCAGGCCGCACGTATGGTGGCGATGAAAGCCGCGACCGACAATGGCGGCAGCCTGATTAAAGAGCTGCAGTTGGTATACAACAAAGCTCGACAGGCCAGCATTACTCAGGAACTCACCGAGATCGTCGGTGGTGCATCCGCGGTATAACCAGGTTAATTCGTAGAGGATTCAAGATGGCTACTGGAAAAATTGTCCAGGTAATCGGCGCCGTAGTTGACGTCGAATTCCCTCAGGATGCCGTACCGCGCGTGTACGAAGCTCTTGAGGTGCAGAATGGTAATGAAGTTCTGGTGCTGGAAGTTCAGCAGCAGCTCGGCGGCGGTATCGTACGTACCATCGCTATGGGTTCTTCCGACGGTCTGCGTCGCGGTCTGGATGTTAAAGACCTCGAGCACCCAATCGAAGTTCCGGTAGGTAAAGCTACGCTGGGTCGTATCATGAACGTACTGGGTCAGCCAGTAGACATGAAAGGCGACATCGGTGAAGAAGAGCGTTGGGCTATCCACCGCGCTGCACCTTCCTACGAAGAGCTGTCTAGCTCTCAGGAACTGCTGGAAACCGGTATCAAAGTTATCGACCTGATGTGTCCGTTCGCGAAGGGCGGTAAAGTCGGTCTGTTCGGTGGTGCGGGTGTTGGTAAAACCGTAAACATGATGGAGCTGATCCGTAACATCGCGATCGAGCACTCCGGTTACTCCGTGTTTGCGGGCGTAGGTGAACGTACTCGTGAGGGTAACGACTTCTACCACGAAATGACCGACTCCAACGTTATCGATAAAGTATCCCTGGTATATGGCCAGATGAACGAGCCACCGGGAAACCGTCTGCGCGTTGCTCTGACCGGTCTGACCATGGCTGAGAAATTCCGTGACGAAGGTCGTGACGTACTGCTGTTCGTCGATAACATCTATCGTTACACCCTGGCCGGTACAGAAGTATCTGCACTGCTGGGTCGTATGCCTTCAGCGGTAGGTTACCAGCCGACTCTGGCGGAAGAGATGGGCGTTCTGCAGGAACGTATCACCTCCACCAAGACCGGTTCTATCACCTCCGTACAGGCGGTATACGTACCTGCGGATGACTTAACTGACCCATCCCCAGCAACTACCTTTGCTCACTTAGATGCAACCGTAGTACTGAGCCGTCAGATCGCTTCCCTGGGTATCTACCCTGCGGTTGACCCGCTGGACTCCACCAGCCGTCAGCTGGATCCGCTGGTTGTTGGTCAGGAACACTACGACACCGCTCGTGGCGTTCAGTCCATCCTGCAGCGTTATCAGGAACTGAAAGACATCATCGCCATCCTGGGTATGGATGAGCTGTCTGAAGAAGACAAACTGGTGGTAGCACGCGCACGTAAAATTCAGCGCTTCCTGTCCCAGCCATTCTTCGTAGCAGAAGTATTCACCGGTTCTCCAGGTAAATACGTTTCGCTGAAAGACACCATCCGTGGCTTTAAAGGCATCATGGACGGCGAATACGATCACCTGCCGGAGCAGGCGTTCTACATGGTCGGTTCCATTGACGAAGCAGTGGAAAAAGCCAAAAAACTTTAACGCCTTAATCGGAGGGTGATATGGCAATGACTTACCACCTGGACGTCGTCAGCGCAGAGCAACAAATGTTCTCTGGTCTGGTCGAGAAAATCCAGGTAACGGGTAGCGAAGGTGAACTGGGTATTTTCCCGGGTCACGCACCGCTGCTCACCGCCATTAAGCCTGGTATGATTCGCATCGTTAAACAGTTCGGTCATGAAGAGTTTATCTATCTGTCCGGCGGCATTCTTGAAGTGCAGCCTGGTAGCGTGACCGTTCTGGCTGATACCGCTATTCGCGGCCAGGACCTCGACGAAGCGCGAGCTCTGGAAGCGAAACGTAAGGCTGAAGAGCACATTAAGAGCTCTCATGGTGACGTGGATTACGCTCAGGCGTCTGCGGAACTGGCCAAAGCGATCGCTAAACTGCGCGTTATCGAGTTGACCAAAAAAGCGATGTAACACCGGCTTGAAAGTCAAAAAGCCAGTCTGGTTTCCAGGCTGGCTTTTTTTTGGTTTGTTTTAATTTAAATGAAACTGAAAAGGTATTTTAAATATTTTGTGATTTGAGTCACAAAACTGTTGATCGATAAATGTCCGAGGAGTAGACTTCTTTTTGTGACATGAGTCACAGAAAATATCACTACTATCGCAGGATAAAAATCATGAAACTGATCAATAAAATCATCGCCCTTTTCAGCGCTATGAACATCTCTTTCGGTACTTTCAACCTGTAAGGTTGATGACCGCACTGGCCGCCTCACCTGTAGGTCAGATGCCGTTCTGTTAAGCGCTGTACCGCTAACGAAAACCACAACACACGCGGTGTAAACAGAACCAAAAACGAAGAAGGTCGCCTCACGGCGACCTTTGTATTTTGTAGGCCGGAGCATTTCCCGGAGTCGGTGCTGTTGCACCTCGTCCGGGCTACCCAAGCATGTAGCCCGGCCAGGCGAAGGTACAAACCGGGAACATAGGTAACACTTTAGACCGGATACATGGGTAACAGTTATAACAGGCATAGAAGAGGAGACTCGCTATGCCCTGGACTGAGACCCGACCTATGCAACGTCTTGATTTTATCCGTGCCAGCCACGCTGGCACGATGTCTTTCTCCGCACTCTGCCGTCTCTTCGGCATCAGTCGTAAAACGGGCTATAAATGGCTCGGGCGTTTCGACCCTTCAGAGCCTGCGACGCTTTTCGACCGCTCACGGGCGCCACTCTCACATTCCCGCACCGTCCCGCCAGATATTGCTGCCCATCTGATGGCATTACGGCAAAAACATCCTGACTGGGGACCTAAAAAACTGCGGATGTGGCTCCTTAATCATCAGGCCGACTTCCCGGTCCCGGCTGCCAGCACTATCGGCGATATCCTCAAGCGTCAGGGGATGGTTCCGGACAGAAAGCGTAGACACAGAACGCCCGGGAATCGTCAGCCGCTGACCACTATCCAGGATATTAATCAGGTCTGGAGCGCTGATTTTAAAGGGAAGTTCAGACTGCTGAGCCGGGAGTACTGCCACCCGTTTACGCTGACGGATAACCACAGCCGCTACCTTCTGAGCTGCCGGGGTAATCATCACGAGAACACCGCCTTTGCCCGACAGTGCCTCACCGACTCCTTCCTTGAGTACGGTCTGCCGGATGTGCTGCGAACCGACAACGGGCAGCCCTTTGCTGGCGTTGGGGTGGCGGGTCTCAGCCGTCTGTCGGTCTGGCTTATCAAACTGGGCATCAGGCCCGAGCGAATCAGAAAGGGGCATCCGGAGGAAAATGGTCGCCATGAGCGGATGCACCGTTCGCTGAAAAGCGCACTGAAACACGGGAATATCTTCAGAACGCTGGAAGAGCAACAGGCCTGGTTCAGTCATTACAGAGAAGAGTTCAACCAGGAGCGTCCACATGAAGCGCTGGGAGGAACCACGCCGGGTGAGGTATGGCGGCCATCATCGCGCAGCTGGGACGGTAAAGTACCTGAGTATGAATGGCCTGAAGGAGCGCGGCTGTACAGAGTGATGTCGAAGGGGGTGATACACATCGGTAAGGAGGTGTTCCTGAGCGAAGCGCTGCTGGGGGAATACATCATGCTGGAAGAAAAAGATGATGGCGTTGAGGCCATCATCTTTAACGGAATAACGCTTGCTTACTATGACCGGAAAAGCCGTAGTATTATCCGGATAGACTAGGAAAGTGTTACCTATGTTCCCGGTCTGAAGTGTTACCTATGTATCCGGTCGTACAGAAGCGCCGCCGGGGAAGCAGTTTCTTAATCCTTAGTCAGGAAATTCCCGGTATTAAAGCTCCCGTCCGCATTACGGGTCAGCGGCTGCGGTAACGACAGCGACTGGAAATCTTCTGCGCGCAGTTCCTTTCCTTCGGTATTAACGCTTTTTCCCTTCTCGATGAAGTAGTTGGTGGCATCAACGTTCCCGACCACTGCATCGTCATATTTCCCCGGCTGACTGCGCAGCGAAATATTGTCGCTGAACACGCCTTGAGTAGCGGCGTCACCGTATGGGCTTGGGCGGAAGATAAAGTTAAAGCGCTGGTTATCAACGGCAACGTTGTTCACCACCACCAGCTTGCCCGGGTTGAAGTTGTCGGTGAAACCATCGAGATGGTTGCCCATGGCGATACTGTTGCGAATTTCGTGGGCCACAGGCTGGCCTTCACCGCCGAGTTTAAAGCCGTTGCTGGTATTGTTGCGGGCAATGGAGTTCTCAATCACCACCACGCCGTTCGCACCATCCTCAATCTTGTTGAACAGATCGAAACCGTCGTCGATGTTGTCATGGGAGTAGCACCCTTCCAGGCGGTTACCTTCACCCACGCGCATCTTCACCGCAAAACCGTCAGCGTTGATCTTACCCGGATCTTCATTGCTGTAAGATTCAGAGTTCACCACACGGTTATGGCTTGCCCACAATGGGCGACCGATCTTATCGACGGAAGAGATCTGAATGCCGGTGTCGTCATTGTGATAGGCGGTGACGTTCTCGATAAGGTTGTGGCTTCCCTGAATACGCAGGCTTTTGTCGGTAATATCCACGCCGCGAACCGTCCAGTAGTGGCCGTCCAGCAGCATCCCGCGGATAACCGCTTTACCCGCCGCTTCCAGCGTTTTACGACCCTTTTCAAGGCCGCTTGCGGAGAGTGGGATATCGGTCTTCGCGTAGTCACCTGCCGCCAGTACCACTTTACCGCCAGGTGGTACAAGCGCGATGGCGGTGGCCAGATCCATTGGCGCTTCTGCCGTGCCTTTGGCATCGGCTTTACCGTCGGCGGCGGCGTACAGCGTACTGCTTACCGTGGCTTTGTGCTGGCTAACGGAAAGCTGCTGTTCAACCGGCGAACGATCGCGACCGCTGGTGGGGGTAAAGGTAATCTGGAAGTTGTTGCTCTCGGCGAGCTTCGTTGGCAGGGTAAACATCTCACCGGCTTTCACCGGTTTATTCTCCCCGATCACCACTTCGTTCTGGCGCACCGAGAACTGACCATCGTAGTTGGCCCGCGCCTGTAAGGTATAGTTCTGGCCTGCACTCTGGCTGCCTGATGCCACCTGCATCACCACCGGCCAGGATTTTGCCACAAACGGCTTCGAGGCCACGGTCTGCGCAGCCGACGTCGTCAGAGAGGCGTCGCTGACGGTGATTTTCGCATTACGGGAAGCAAAGAAGCCCACGTAGTACTGCTTTTTATCCTGCACCGAAATCAGATCGGCATTCGGCACCTGCTGGATGACCCACTCTTCGCTGCCGACCGGCGCCCAGGCGGTGATAAAGCCTTCATTCGTTCGCTCGAGCTTAAGGCGGAAAGCCGGCGACTCTCGCAGGTCAACGCCTTCCTTATAGCTCACCTTTTTAATCTCAGAGCCCGCATTACCCCAAGGTTGGGTGATGCCGTTGCGTGAGATAGCCTGTAGCTTAACGCGATAATCGTCTTTTTTATCCTGGGTCATGATGGCGTTCATCACCATATTTGAAGCCGCAGGAAACTCTTCATAGCCCTCTTTCAACGGCTCCTGACGAGGCGTGCCGATAATATCGCGTACCAGCAGTCCAGCCCCTTCCTGAGCGGCCGGTTTGGCGCCATTTTCCGGGCCAAACTGATCGACGGTAACCGTAGCAGAGAGAACAAAATTCTCATCGCTCGGCAGCGTGGTGTAGAAAAAAGTCAGGCCGTCGTGCGAGTTGGCAATCTTACCGCCGCGGCTTTCAATGGTGATAGGTTTACTGAGTGAGGCAATTTGCTGCGGGGTCAGCGTCTTACCATCAATCGTCACGTTGTTAACGCCAACCTTCTCCGGCAACACGTTAGAGGAGAAGTTAACGTCAGTGGATTGCCCAAAAGCGATCGCCTTCCATTGCTGGGGCGCCTGGGCCTGGGCCTGTGCCGAGAGGGAGAGTGCTGCGCTACAAAGAGTCAGAGCCAGAGGTATTTTCTTTTTCATATCATCTTCCTGAATGGTTGAGCGCCGTAATTATCAACAAATCAAAACGCTGTTTCTTTTTCGCTCGTCACAATATCGAGTAAATAAAACAGTGTTTTAAATATGATGTGGCCTTTATTCAGGTGTCAAAAAAACAATATAAGCAGAGAGATAGCGCGCTAACCCGCGATTGGGCTGATTTCTTACGAGACAAATGCGTTTGATATGGACGAAAATAAGGGAAGAAAAACAGGGCGAAAGGTAATGTTGAGCGTTTTATCAGCAGGCCATTTCATGGCGAAAAATATGTAGAATTTTCAACGTTAACCCGCTTTACTTCATACTTAATCTACAGACAGGATACCTATGTCTAACCGTACCATGAGCGTTGTGATCCTTGCCGCTGGCAAAGGCACGCGTATGTATTCCGATCTTCCAAAAGTGTTGCATACCCTGGCCGGCAAGCCGATGGTGCAGCATGTCATTGATGCCGCGAATCATGTTGGCGCGAACCAGGTCCACCTGGTGTACGGTCACGGCGGTGATTTACTGAAGCAAGCCTTATCCGATGACAACCTGAACTGGGTGCTGCAGGCTGAACAGCTGGGCACCGGTCATGCGATGCAGCAGGCTGCGCCGTTCTTCGCGGATGACGAAGATATTCTGATGCTCTACGGCGACGTGCCGCTGATCTCCGTTGAAACGCTGCAGCGCCTGCGTGAAGCCAAGCCGCAGGGCGGAATTGGCCTGCTGACGGTGGTGCTGGACGATCCAAGCGGTTATGGCCGTATTACCCGTGAGAACGGCAAAGTGACCGGCATCGTTGAGCACAAAGATGCCACCGAAGCACAGCGTAAGATTCAGGAAATCAATACCGGTATCCTGATTGCTAACGGCGCGGACCTGAAGCGCTGGCTGGCGAAGCTCGACAATAACAATGCGCAGGGTGAGTTCTATATCACCGATATCATCGCCATGGCATACCGCGAAGGCCGTGAGATTGCCGCGGTTCACCCGGCGCGTATCAGTGAAACTGACGGCGTGAATAACCGCCTGCAGCTTTCCCGCCTTGAGCGCATTTACCAGTCCGAGCAGGCAGAAAAACTGCTGCTGGCAGGCGTAATGCTGCGTGACCCGGCGCGTTTTGACCTGCGCGGCACCTTGTCTCATGGGCGCGATGTTGAAATTGATACTAACGTTATCCTTGAAGGCAACGTGGTACTGGGCCATCGCGTTAAAATCGGCGCGGGCTGCGTGATTAAAAACGCCACTATCGGTGACGACTGCGAAATCAGCCCGTACAGCGTGGTGGAAGATGCCCATCTGGAAGCGGCCTGCACCATCGGCCCGTTCGCCCGTCTGCGTCCTGGCGCTGAGCTGCTGGAAGGCGCGCACGTGGGTAACTTCGTCGAAATGAAAAAAGCGCGTCTGGGTAAAGGCTCAAAAGCCGGTCATCTGACCTACCTCGGCGATGCGGAAATTGGCGACAACGTTAACATTGGCGCGGGTACCATTACCTGCAACTACGATGGCGCCAACAAGTTTAAAACGATTATTGGCGACGACGTCTTTGTCGGTTCCGACAGCCAGCTGGTGGCGCCGGTAACGATTGGCAAAGGTGTGACCATCGCGGCCGGTACCACCGTGACCCGCGACGTTGCTGATAACGAACTGGTGCTGAGCCGCGTACCGCAGGTACACAAGCAAGGCTGGCAGCGTCCGGTGAAGAAAAAGTAATTTCTGTAGACCTGATACAGGCCTACATGGGTGAGGAGATAACATAATCTCCCGCCCAAAAAGCAGTACCTATAAAAATAACCCCACTCTCTACAAGGCTCGGGGCGCCCGGAATACGGGCAACAGGTTGACCGACAACGCATGGCATAATGCCAAAATCGGAATATAAAACTATGTGTGGAATTGTTGGCGCAGTCGCGCAACGTGATGTAGCTGAAATCCTTCTCGAAGGTCTCCGTCGCCTGGAATACCGTGGCTATGACTCTGCTGGTCTGGCCGTAGTAGACGCTGAAGGTCATATGACCCGTCTGCGACGTCTGGGGAAAGTCCAGATGCTGTCACAAGCCGCGGAAGAACATCCGCTGGTGGGCGGTACCGGTATTGCTCACACCCGCTGGGCAACCCACGGCGAACCGTCGGAAGGCAACGCGCATCCGCATGTTTCTGACCACATTGCGGTGGTGCATAACGGCATCATCGAAAACCATGAACCGCTGCGCGAAATGCTGCAGGCGCGTGGCTATGTTTTTGTTTCAGCGACCGACACCGAGGTGATTGCTCACCTGGTGCACTGGGAGATGGAACAGGGCGGTACTCTGCGTGAAGCCGTGCTGCGCGCTATTCCGCAGCTGCGTGGTGCTTACGGCACGGTGATCATGGATTCCCGTGACCCAAGCACGCTGCTGGCCGCGCGTTCCGGTAGCCCGCTGGTTATCGGCCTCGGCATGGGTGAGAACTTTATCGCTTCTGACCAACTGGCGCTGTTGCCGGTGACCCGTCGCTTTATCTTCCTCGAAGAGGGCGATATTGCCGAAGTAACGCGCCGTTCGGTTGCGGTATTCGATAAGTCCGGTGCCAGCGTGAAGCGTCAGGAGATCGAATCTAACCTGCAATATGATGCCGGCGATAAAGGTATCTATCGCCACTATATGCAGAAAGAGATCTACGAACAGCCGAACGCCATCAAAAACACCTTAACCGGGCGTATCAGCCACGGCGAAGTGGATCTCAGCGAGCTGGGCCCACAGGCCGATGTGCTGCTTTCTCGCGTTGAGCATATCCAGATTATCGCCTGCGGCACCTCCTATAACTCCGGGATGGTCGCGCGCTACTGGTTTGAATCACTGGCCGGCATGCCGTGTGACGTCGAAATTGCCTCGGAATTCCGCTATCGCAAATCGGCCGTTCGCCCGAACAGCCTGGTGATTACCCTGTCGCAGTCTGGCGAAACCGCCGATACGCTGGCTGGCCTGCGTTTGACCAAAGAGCTGGGTTACCTGGGCTCGCTGGCGGTTTGTAACGTCGCGGGTTCATCGCTGGTGCGTGAGTCCGATCTGGCGATTATGACCAACGCCGGGGCTGAAATTGGCGTGGCATCCACCAAAGCATTCACCACCCAGCTGACGGTTCTGCTGATGCTGGTGGCGAAGATGGCGCGCCTGAAAGGGGCGGATGCGTCCGTGGAGCATGAGATTGTTCATGCGCTGCAGGCGCTGCCAAGCCGCATCGAGCAGATGCTGTCTCAGGACAAACGTATTGAAGCGCTTGCAGAAGATTTCTCCGACAAGCATCACGCGCTGTTCCTGGGCCGTGGCGATCAGTACCCGATTGCCCTTGAAGGTGCGCTGAAGCTCAAAGAGATCTC
This sequence comes from Kluyvera sichuanensis, assembly GCF_040930405.1. Taxonomy (NCBI): domain Bacteria; kingdom Pseudomonadati; phylum Pseudomonadota; class Gammaproteobacteria; order Enterobacterales; family Enterobacteriaceae; genus Kluyvera; species Kluyvera sichuanensis. Next base: position 3,710,472 of record NZ_CP162271.1, on the reverse strand, counting down.
CTACATTCACGCGGAAGCGTATGCCGCAGGCGAGCTGAAACACGGCCCGCTGGCGCTTATCGACGCGGACATGCCGGTTATCGTCGTCGCACCGAATAACGAACTGCTGGAAAAACTGAAATCCAACATCGAAGAGGTGCGCGCGCGCGGCGGTGAGCTGTACGTGTTTGCTGACAAAGATGCGGCGTTCAGCAACAGCGACAATATGCACATCATCGAGATGCCGCACGTGGAAGAGGTGATTGCACCTATTTTCTACACCGTGCCGCTGCAACTGCTGGCTTACCACGTGGCGCTGATCAAAGGCACCGATGTGGACCAGCCGCGTAACCTGGCGAAGTCGGTTACCGTAGAGTAAGTCAAATGTAGTACCAGGCAGAAGGCCGTCAATAGACGGCCTTTTTTTGTGCGCTGTGACAGGCGCTGTTCTTTCTCTATGGTGGCTGAAGAGCGACTAAGAGGTGCTACGCCTGTCAGCACTACGGGCACCCGGTCACATTCTCTTCTTTAAGGCCCTGGTTCAATCCAGGTGGAACGGAAATCAAACCACCCCAGATTGTTCAGATGAATCCCCCTGGCCCGGTCGGGGCCTTTGAGCTGCATCCAGTGGTGAAATAGCGGTTGTAGCCAACCTGAGCAGGTGGTTTCCCTGACCAGTTGTTCTGCGCTGAGCGTTTCGGCATGCCACTGGGTCTCCCAGCGGGCCAGCAGCGTGTCATCACCGCCGCTGATGGCGTGGCGCAGCAGAGGGGAACCCAGCAACCATGTGCCGACGTTCCATTCTTCGGGAATGGGGAAATTGACCGTCCCCAGCCAGAGATCCACATTGGCTTTACCGTTCGCCCAGTCATCGTAATTCAACTCTACACCCTCAAGTAAAATGCCCTGTTGGCGCATGATCTCTTGCATGATACCCAGGAGCATCGGAAATTCAGGGTGCTGATCGTGATAGGCCAGACGTAGTTTCGCGCAGGGCGATGGCGGCCTAAAAGGGGAAGTGCTCTGGCCCGCCTCAATAGTATGAAACCAGGAGGGCAACAGGCTACCTCCCGGTACCCAGAAGGGTCTAATTGCCTCGCTCAGATACTGGAGTAAGGTGTAGGGGCTCAGCGTTTCCCGCAGCCAGCGGCGATGTTCGGCGGAATGCCAATGTGAGGAGCCGCTATCGCATAATATAAAATAACCGCCACGCTCAAGAAACATCTCGCGCGGGTTGCCAGAAGGTTTGCCCGCTACCTGGCTAAGCCGTCCGGAAACATAATCCTTATCGCTCAGGCTGGAGCTGAGCCATGCTGCCGTGTCGTTATCCGACAGCGACTCCGCCAGGTTGTTTGTCTGCGTTAAATTCGGCCAGATAAAAACCTCCACTTCATCCAACAGCCCGCGCAAACCAAAGTAGTGGTCAAAAGCCTTAATTTGTAGATGAAAACCATTGTTTTCAACCACCTCATAAGGGCCGGTTCCTACCGGGTGTGCCGGGAAATCGGCGCGTTGTGTATGGTCAGCCGGTAGGATCATGGCATCAATATGACTGAGCAGCAGCGGCAGTCGGTTATCAGGATGCGCCAGCGTAATTTCAAGGCTCAGCGGCCCAGTGACCTGAATTGTCTGCAAGTGCGAGAATAAGGGCAGCCTGGCGCTGCGGGCCAGTGAAGCGGTAACATCGTCGATTGTCAGCTCCTGGCCATCATGCCAGAGGACGGCGGGGCGCAGATAAAAACGCCAGCGCAGTGGATCAATCTGCCGCCAGTGGTGGGCGAGATCGGCTTCGACTTCACCTTTTTCCTCATTTATGCGCGTCAGGCCGCTAAAAATCTGCCTGACCAGATGCTGCTCGGAGCGGCGCAGCGGCGTGCCGGGGCACAGGGAGGGCATTGTCCGGTAATAGGGGATGCACAGCCGCTGATAGTCAGCCCGCACGCTATAACCCAGCTTTGAACGTAGCAGTTGCGCCACCTGGTGTTTATTTTTACCCAGCAGTTGAATGGCCTGATCAACATGGCCAGACTCCAGCAACTGCTCCGCCTTTTCGCTTAACAGCTGTTCTGGTTTATAGCGCAGGTGAAGCTGGGCGCGATGCCCACGTCCGGCCTGTGATTGCCAGATGAGCCACTTTGCCTCCTGCATCTGAAGCAACAGATTACGCATATGCCGCCGGGTGCAGAACAACACATCCGCCAGCTCCTGTAGCGTCACGCTAACGGGCTTGTCGCCATAGTGCTGGAGTAGCTTTAAGTATTTTTGTTCAGTGTGCTGGGTTGCCATAAAAGGTGAAATTTCCCGAACGGGAATGAGCAATTTTTAATATCCCCTTTTTAGCCGATGATTTTCTCTATCGCAACTTCTATGAGGATTCATCATGACAAAGCGCATTAATAAAGATACTCAGGTCTGCATGTCCCTGGCGGCACGCCCGAGTAATTTCGGTACACGCTTTCACAACTATCTGTACGAAGCGCTGGATCTCAATTATCTCTACAAAGCCTTTTCGCCGACCGATCTTACGCAGGCCATTAGCGGCGTGCGCGGTCTGGGGATCCGCGGGTGCGCGATCTCTATGCCATTTAAGGAAGCCTGCATTCCGCTGGTGGATGAACTGGATGCTTCTGCTCAGGCCATTCACTCAGTTAATACCATTGTGAATACCAATGGCCATCTGAAGGCGTACAACACGGATTACATTGCAATAGCTCGCTTGCTGGCGAATTACAAGGTCTCTCCCGACTTGGTGTTTGCTTTGCGTGGCAGCGGTGGTATGGCAAAGGCGGTAGCCTGCGCGCTGAAAGACGCGGGGTTTACGCGTGGCTATATTGTCGCGATTGATGAAGCGTCAGGTAAACAACTGGCCGAACTCTATGGCTATGAATGGCGCCCGGATACCGACGGTATTGAAGCCGATTTGTTAATTAACGCCACGCCTATCGGAATGACTGGCGGTAATGATGCCGACAAACTCTCTTATTCCGAACAGGAAGTTGATAAGGCGAGCGTTATCTTTGATGTGGTGGCGCTACCGCCCGTCACGCCGCTAATCCGCTACGCCCGTGAACGCGGTAAAACTGTGATTACCGGTTCCGAAGTGTTTGCTATTCAGGCCGTGGAGCAATTTGTCCTTTATACCGGGATTCGCCCGGATGACGCGCTGTTCCAGAAAGCAGCGGCTTGGTCACGTCTGTAACATTTTTTCCTGCATTTTCTTTAAATTAAAAGAACAGGGTACCCTACTATGACTAAAAAAATTGTTGCTGTGACGGCCTGCCCAACGGGCGTCGCCCATACCTTTATGGCTGCCGAAGCGCTGGAAATTGAAGCCCGCAAGCGTGGCGATTGGATTAAGGTTGAAACCCGCGGTTCCGTCGGGGCGAAAAATACACTGACCGCGGAAGAGATAGCGCAAGCGGACGTGGTGATTATCGCGGCAGATATTGAGCTGGATCTGTCAGGCTTTGTTGGCAAAAAACTCTATCGCACCAGTACCGGCGCGGCGCTAAAAAAGAGTGCGCAGGAAATGGAGAATGCTTTCAATAGCGCCGAGGTCTATCTGGGGAGTGCCGGGCGTTCTTCTTCATCTGGTAAAACAGAGCTACCCGGCGTTTATAAGCACTTAATGACCGGCGTATCCCATATGCTTCCCTTGGTGGTTGCGGGAGGGTTGTGTATCGCACTCTCTTTTGTCTTCGGTATCCAGGCCTTCAACGAGCCGGGCACGCTGGCGGCTGCGCTATTTCAAATTGGTGGTAAGGCGGCCTTTGCCCTGATGGTGCCAGTACTGGCTGGATTTATTGCCTTCTCAATTGCCGATCGTCCGGGTCTGGCCCCGGGGCTTATCGGTGGGATGCTGGCCAGTCTGTGCGGTGCCGGTTTCCTGGGTGGGATCGTGGCCGGTTTCCTGGCAGGTTACAGCGCACGATTTCTGGCGCAGAATATTAAGCTGCCAGCGTCAATGGAAGCGCTTAAGCCGGTACTGGTTCTGCCGTTACTGTCTACGCTGATTACCGGCCTAATCATGATTTACGTGGTGGGTGGCCCGGTGTCTGCGGTGATGGAAGGGCTGACGACGTTCCTGGGGAATATGACCTCTACGAATGCTATCTTGCTGGGAATGTTGCTGGGTGCAATGCAAGGTTTTGACCTTGGCGGGCCGGTGAATAAAGCTGCGTATACCTTCGGTGTCGGTTTGCTGGCTTCTCATTCGTATATGCCGATGGCGGCCATTATGGCGGCAGGGATGGTACCGGCATTAGGGATGGGCGTCGCGACCTGGGCGGCCAGAGCGAAATTCAATACCTCTGAGCATGAAGCGGGTAACGCATCCTTTATCCTGGGGCTGTGCTTTATCTCTGAAGGGGCGATTCCCTTCGCTGCGCGTGATCCTATGCGTGTGATCCCTTCCACGATGGTCGGTGGCGCAATCGCCGGGGGACTATCCATGTATTTCGGTTGCACATTGATGGCGCCGCACGGCGGCCTCTTTGTCCTGGCGATCCCACATGCGGTTGAACATGTGATGCAATATCTGCTCTCTATTGCCCTGGGCACTATTGCCTGCGGCCTGATGTATGCTCTACTGAGACCGTCTGTGGTTGCTCAAACGGCATAGTTATTATCCCACCTTTTCCGCAAGCTGGTCTGATGTCTCATTGGGCCAGCTGTTTTATTTCCATTGTCATTAAACCGTCACAAACCTTACATATAACTGTCACCTGATTGTCCTATTTTGCTCCTCGTAGCCACTAAACAATCATTTACGGATTCTTGCAGGAGACATTATGAAAGTTATGCGTACCACTGTCGCAACTGTTGTCGCCGCGACCTTATCGATGAGCGCTTTCTCTGCTTTTGCAGCAGCAAGCCTGACGGGTGCTGGTGCAACCTTCCCGGCGCCAGTGTATGCCAAATGGGCAGATACCTATCAGAAAGAGACCGGTAGCAAAGTAAACTATCAGGGTATCGGCTCCTCCGGTGGCGTAAAACAAATTACCGCTAACACCGTTGATTTCGGCGCATCTGATGCTCCGCTGTCTGACGACAAACTGGCTCAGGAAGGCCTGTTCCAGTTCCCGACCGTTATCGGCGGTGTGGTTCTGGCTGTTAACATCCCTGGCCTGAAATCCGGCGAGCTGGTGCTTGACGGTAAAACCCTGGGCGACATCTACCTGGGTAAAATCAAGAAGTGGGATGACGCTGCCATCACCAAGCTGAACCCAGGCGTTAAGCTGCCTTCTCAGAACATCGCCGTTGTGCGTCGTGCTGATGGTTCCGGTACCTCCTTCGTGTTCACCAGCTACCTGTCTAAAGTGAACGAAGAGTGGAAATCCAAAATTGGCGCGGGCTCTACCGTAAACTGGCCGACCGGTCTGGGCGGTAAAGGTAACGACGGTATCGCGGCATTCGTACAGCGTCTGCCAGGCTCCATCGGTTACGTTGAATATGCTTACGCTAAGCAGAACAACCTGGCTTACACCAAACTGGTTTCTGCCGATGGCAAGCCGGTTAGCCCGACTGAAGACAACTTTGCTAACGCCGCTAAGGGCGTTGACTGGAGCAAATCCTTCGCGCAGGACCTGACTAACCAGAAAGGTGACAACGCGTGGCCGATTACCTCCACCACCTTCATCCTGGTTCATAAACAGCAGCAGAAACCTGAGCAAGGTGCTGAAGTGCTGAAGTTCTTTGACTGGGCGTATAAAAACGGCGGCAAACAGGCGAACGAGCTTGATTACGCCACTCTGCCTCAGAGCGTGGTTGAGCAGGTTCGTGCTGCATGGAAGACCAACGTGAAAGACAGCAGCGGTAAAGCGCTGTACTGATTACGGTAGCCCGGCGGAAACGCCGGGCAACGTGTAAGCGTCGTGGCGGATTTTAAACTGGAAAGAGTGATTTATGGCTGCAACTAAGCCTGCTTTTAACCCACCGGGTAAAAAGGGTGACATGATATTCAGCGCGCTGGTAAGACTGGCTGCGCTGATTGTGCTATTGATGTTGGGCGGGATTATCGTCTCTCTGATTATCTCTTCTTGGCCAAGTATGGAGAAGTTCGGCTTCGCCTTCTTGTGGACCAAAGAGTGGGATGCGCCTAACGACATCTACGGTGCGCTGGTACCGATTTACGGTACGCTCGTGACCTCCTTTATCGCGCTGCTGATCGCCGTTCCGGTGAGCTTCGGTATCGCACTCTTCCTGACTGAACTGGCACCCAACTGGCTGAAACGCCCGTTAGGTATCGCGATTGAACTGCTGGCGGCCATTCCCAGCATCGTTTACGGCATGTGGGGGCTATTTATCTTTGCTCCGCTGTTCGCGACCTACTTCCAGGAGCCCGTCGGCAATATCCTTTCTAACATCCCGTTTGTCGGTGCACTGTTCTCCGGCCCGGCGTTTGGTATCGGTATCCTGGCGGCTGGGGTTATCCTCGCCATCATGATCATCCCGTATATCTCCGCCGTTATGCGCGATGTGTTCGAACAAACCCCGGTGATGATGAAAGAGTCGGCCTACGGTATCGGCTGCACCACCTGGGAAGTTATCTGGTGTATCGTTCTGCCGTTCACCAAAAACGGGGTCATAGGCGGCGTGATGCTCGGCCTGGGCCGTGCGCTGGGTGAAACGATGGCGGTGACCTTTATCATTGGTAACACCTACCAGCTCGACAGCGCATCGCTGTATATGCCGGGCAACAGCATTACCTCCGCACTGGCGAACGAATTCGCCGAAGCGGAATCTGGCCTGCACGTCTCCGCGTTGATGGAACTGGGTCTGATCCTGTTTGCGATTACCTTTATCGTGCTGGCGGCATCGAAGTTCATGATTATGCGCCTGGCGAAAAACGAGGGGGCACGCTAATGACGACGCTGGAAATGCAAAGCACCGCCGCGCTGGCGGAGTCTCGCCGCAAGATGCAGGCGCGTCGCCGCATGAAGAACCGCATTGCGCTGACGCTGTCGATGGCCACCATGATCTTCGGCCTGTTCTGGCTGGTGTGGATCCTGATGTCCACCGTGACCCGCGGCATCGACGGTATGTCGCTGGCGCTGTTTACCGAAATGACGCCGCCGCCAAACACGGCGGGCGGTGGCCTGGCTAACGCCCTGGCGGGCAGCGGCCTGCTGATCCTGTGGTCGACCGTTATCGGTACCCCACTGGGCATTATGGCGGGTATCTATCTGGCGGAGTACGGGCGTAAATCCTGGCTTGCTGAAGTGATTCGCTTCATTAACGATATTCTGCTCTCCGCACCCTCCATCGTGGTCGGTCTGTTCGTCTACACCATCGTGGTGGCGCAGATGCAGCACTTCTCCGGCTGGGCGGGCGTGATTGCGCTGGCGCTGCTGCAGGTACCTATCGTTATTCGTACCACCGAGAACATGCTGAAACTGGTGCCGGATAGCCTGCGTGAAGCGGCCTACGCGCTGGGCACGCCGAAGTGGAAGATGATCTCTGCTATTACGCTGAAAGCGTCTATCTCCGGGATTATGACCGGTATCCTGCTGGCTATTGCGCGTATCGCCGGTGAAACGGCTCCGCTGCTGTTTACCGCGCTCTCCAACCAGTTCTGGAGCACCGACATGATGCAGCCCATCGCCAACCTGCCGGTGACCATCTTTAAATTTGCGATGAGCCCGTTTGCTGAGTGGCAGCAACTGGCCTGGGCCGGGGTGCTGATTATCACTCTGTGCGTACTGCTGCTGAACATTCTGGCGCGCGTTATTTTCGCGAAGAAGAAACACGGTTAATTTTTTACGGCGCGGCCAACGACGGCGGCGCTGGATGAGGAAGAGATTGAGATGAGTATGGTGAACACAACTCCGGGTAAAATTTCAGTACGTGACCTGAACTTCTACTACGGCAAATTCCATGCCCTGAAGAACATCAACCTGGATATCGCCAAAAACCAGGTAACGGCGTTTATCGGCCCGTCAGGCTGCGGTAAATCGACGCTGCTGCGTACCTTCAACAAGATGTTTGAACTGTACCCGGAGCAGCGCGCAGAAGGCGAAATTCTGCTGGATGGCGATAATATTCTCACCAATACCCAGGATATCGCCCTGCTGCGTGCCAAAGTGGGTATGGTGTTCCAGAAGCCAACGCCGTTCCCGATGTCGATTTACGACAACATCGCCTTCGGCGTGCGCCTGTTTGAAAAGCTCTCCCGCACCGATATGGACGAACGCGTGCAGTGGGCTTTGACCAAGGCCGCATTATGGAACGAAACCAAGGATAAACTGCACCAGAGCGGGTACTCTCTCTCCGGTGGTCAGCAGCAGCGTCTGTGCATCGCGCGTGGTATCGCGATTCGCCCAGAAGTTCTGCTGCTGGATGAGCCGTGCTCAGCCCTTGACCCGATCTCCACCGGGCGTATCGAAGAGCTGATTACCGAGCTGAAAGAGGACTACACCGTGGTGATCGTGACTCACAACATGCAGCAGGCTGCACGTTGCTCCGACCACACGGCATTTATGTACCTGGGCGAGTTGATTGAGTTCAGTAACACGGACGATCTGTTCACCAAGCCTGCGAAGAAACAAACTGAAGATTACATTACTGGCCGCTACGGTTGATGCCCTTCAGCTTTCAAGCGATAACCGCGTTGGCTGCCTTTGCTCACCCCGGTCACGTAGTAGACTACGCTCCCGGGGATTCGCGCAGTTGCCGCCTTGTTCTCGCTCGAAATCTTTTGGGCATTTGGAGAAATGATGGATAATTTAAACCTTAATAAACATATTTCCGGCCAGTTCAACGCAGAACTGGAAAGCATCCGCACCCAGGTGATGACCATGGGCGGCATGGTAGAGCAGCAGTTGTCTGATGCGATTACCGCCATGCACAACCAGGATAGTGAACTGGCAAAGCGCGTCATCGACGGCGATAAGCACGTCAATATGATGGAAGTGGCGATTGATGAAGCCTGCGTGCGCATCATCGCCAAGCGCCAGCCAACCGCGAGCGATCTGCGTCTGGTGATGGCGATTATTAAAACCATCGCCGAGCTGGAACGTATTGGTGACGTGGCGGATAAAATCTGCCGCACCGCGCTGGAGAAATTCTCCCAGCAGCACCAGCCGCTGCTGGTCAGCCTGGAGTCGCTGGGCCGCCACACCGTGCAGATGCTGCATGACGTGCTGGACGCGTTCGCGCGTATGGATCTCGACGAAGCGGTACGTATCTATCGTGAAGATAAGAAGGTTGACCAGGAATATGAAGGCATCGTGCGCCAGCTGATGACCTATATGATGGAAGACTCGCGCACCATTCCAAGCGTGCTGACCGCGCTGTTCTGTGCGCGCTCTATCGAGCGTATCGGTGACCGCTGCCAGAATATCTGCGAATACATCTTCTACTTCGTGAAGGGGCAAGACTTCCGTCACGTGGGCGGCGATGAGCTGGATAAGCTGCTGGCGGGGAAAGACCCGAAAGAGTAAACCCTTCGCCCTCTCTTCTCCCCGGGGAGAGGGCAATATTAATCAATCTGCAAATATATATTCCCAACGGTTATATTTATAAAATCCTAAAATGATAAAAATATAATATCAGGGATGTTAGTCACAATTTCTTATACCTGCCATTGCATTTAATTCTCTGAAATACAAAAATCAACCTCAATTAATATATATAAGAATCGAAGTTCACATCGTTTTAATGACTGGATTGTTACTGCATTCGCAGGCAAAACCTGATTGCGTCAGCTTACGCTGATAATGTCGGGTTTTTTTGTCTTTAAAAAAAGGTCATACAGATGATTATGCAGATCACCAGAGTTTTAAATAATAATGTATTGGTGGTGACCAACGAAGATCGCTGTGAAAAAGTAGTCATGGGCCGAGGCATTGGTTTTCAAAAGCGCGTTGGTGAGTACATTAATACTCACGGTATTGAAAAAGAGTATGCCTTAAGCAGCCATGAATTAACCCGGCACTTAAGCGAGTTGCTGAGTCGTATTCCACTGGAGGTGATGACCACCTGCGACATTATCATTTCCCGCTCCCGCGAGCGGTTGGGCCACTTGCACGATAGTATCTACATTTCGCTTACCGACCACTGCCAGTTTGCGCTGGAGCGTGTCCGTCAGGGTATCGTGTTGCCCAATGCGCTTTTGTGGGATATCCAGCGCCTGTACCCCAAGGAGTTTCAACTGGGCGAAGAAGCGCTGGTGGTGATTCGCCAACGTCTGGGCGTACAACTTGCGAAGGATGAAGTGGGATTTATCGCCATGCACCTGGTGAGTGCGCAGATGCGAGGTTGCATGGAAGATGTTAAAGAGATCACCCAATTGATGCGGGAAATGCTGCAGCTGATTAAGTTTCAGTTTGCCATTAACTATCAGGAAGAGAGTTTGAGCTATCAGCGGTTGGTGACACATTTGAAATTCTTTGCCTACCGCATTATTGAGCATGCCTCCGTTGGCGATGAAAACCCGGAATTACAGCAGGCGGTTAAGCAGAACTATTTTGACGCCTGGGAGTGTGCGGAACGAATTGCTGCTTTTATCCGCCAGCAGCACCAGCGGGAAACCTCGTCGGAAGAGATTATGTTTCTGGCGATCAATATTGAGCGGGTTCGTAAAAACCATTAATTGAATATTGCTGGTTTGACTTCAGCATTGTTACCGCCTCGGCGGGCAAAACCTGAAGAAGATTATCTCCATCGCGGGGGTGATTTTCTTCAGGTTTTTTTTGATTGCCGCTTCGCGGTTGAGGATCACACATGACGGAATTAGCCCAAAAAATTGTGGCTGGAGTTGGTGGACGGGACAATATCATCAGCCTGATGCATTGCGCCACGCGCCTGCGCTTTAAGCTAAAGAACCACGATAAGGCGCAGGCCGAGGTGCTGAAAAATACCCCGGGCATTATTATGGTGGTGGAGAGCGGAGGGCAATTTCAGGTCGTTATTGGTAACCATGTCGCAGATGTTTTTGACGCGGTGAGCGCGCTGATTGGTTTGAATACCGATGCGTCAGCGGCGTCGGAAGACGATGCCAAAGACAGCCTGCTGAGTCGTTTTGTCTATATTATTTCAGGGATCTTTACGCCGCTTATCGGCCTGCTGGCAGCAACGGGTATCCTGAAAGGGCTACTGGCCGTAGCGCTGGTTTGCCAATGGACAACCGATCAAAGCGGCACTTATCTGCTGTTGTTTAGCGCCAGCGATTCGCTATTTTACTTTTTCCCAATAATCCTCGGCTATACCGCTGGCAAGCGCTTTGGCGGCAACCCGTTCCTGACGATGGTTATCGGCGGCGCGCTGGTACACCCGCTGATTTTACGCGCCTTCGAAAGTGCGCAGATGCCGGATGCGACGGCGCTGCACTTTCTTGGTCTGCCCATCACCTTTATCAACTATACCTCATCGGTGATCCCGATTATTTTCTCTGCCTGGCTCTGCAGTCTGATGGAGAAAAAGCTGAATGCCTGGCTCCCTTCGGCAATTAAGAACTTCTTCACCCCGCTGCTGTGCATGGTGGTGATTATCCCGGTGACATTCCTGGTGGTTGGCCCACTGTCAACCTGGGTGAGCGGACTGATTGCGACAGGTTATCTCTACCTCTACCATGCCGCGCCGTGGTTTGCCGGTGCGGTCATGGGCGGGCTGTGGCAGATCTTTGTGATGTTTGGCCTGCACTGGGGACTGGTGCCGCTGTGCATCAACAATTTTACCGTACTGGGTTACGACTCCATGCTGCCGCTGATGATGCCTGCGATCATGGCGCAGGTGGGGGCGGCGCTGGCTATCTTTTTGTGTGAACGCGATGGGCAGAAAAAAGTGGTGGCGGGATCTGCGGCGCTGACCGGACTGTTTGGCATCACCGAGCCCGCGGTGTATGGCGTCAATTTGCCGCGAAAATACCCGTTTATTATCGCCTGTGTCAGCGGCGCCATCGGCGCTGGGGTGATTGGCTTCGCACAGACTAAAGTCTACTCCTTCGGTATTCCCAGTATTTTTACCTTTATGCAAACCGTCCCGCCGGGAGGCGTCGATTTTACCGTCTGGGCGAGCGTGATTGGCGCGGTTATCGCTATCGTCGGCGCATTTGTGGGCACCGTACTCTTTAGCCTGGCGCTGAGCCGGAAAAATATTCCGGTCGCCGTGGCGATCGTGCCAGCGCATCCTGTCACCCGCCAGGCCAACCCGCAAACCATCGCTGCGCCGCTGGCCGGGCAGGTGGTTTCGTTATCAGAGGTCACCGACGCTACCTTCGCCAGCGGACTGCTGGGTAATGGTGTGGCGATTATCCCGACGCTTGGCGAGGTGCGTTCACCGGTGAAAGGACGGGTGGCCTCGCTGTTTGCAACGCTGCACGCCATTGGTATTGAGTCCTGCGATGGGGTTGAGGTGCTGATTCACGTGGGTATCGATACGGTAAAACTCCATGGACAATATTTTACCGCGCATGTGCAAATGGGTGATGACGTTGAAACTGGCGATCTTTTGCTGACGTTTGATGTCGAGGCGATTGCCGCTGCCGGGTTTGATTTAACTACGCCAATACTAATCAGTAATAGCAATGATTATACCGATGTGCTGCCACTCAATATGGGAAATGTGAATATTCAGGAGTCGCTGCTCTCCGTTATCCAGTAGCTAAATAATGTACCGTCACTGAGGGGTAATTCGCTTCAGTAGATACCTATTATCTAAATTTTACGGGCCGTTAATTCTAGTTCAATTATTAATTATATAAAGGGACGTTATGTTTAAAAAGGACCTGATTACTTCTGCCATTTTATTGATAGTGCCATTGTCATTTTCATTTCAGGCTTATGCCCAGTCATTAACCGTCGAGCAGCGCCTTGAGCAACTTGAGTTGGCGTTAAAAGAAACGCAAAAGGAGCTAAAAAAATATCAGGAAGAAGAACGCCAACGCACTATTTCCATCGCTGCCGCGCCAGCCGTAACGGCCCCGGCAGTGAAAACCACGGCTAAACCTGACGCGGTGCTGGTAAAAAGTGTCGCGCCGAACGGTGACGGTAGTGAGGCGGTGTATTCCTCGATGACGATGAAAGACTTTAGCCGTTTCGTGAAGGATGAAATTGGTTTTAGCTACAACGGCTACTACCGTTCTGGCTGGGGTTCCGCCTCCCACGGTTCGCCGAAATCCTGGGCAATTGGCTCACTAGGCCGTTTGGGCAACGAATACAGCGGCTGGTTCGATCTGCAGTTGAAGCAGCGCGTGTATCACGAAGGCAATAAACGCGTGGATGCGATTGTGATGATGGACGGCAACGTCGGCCAGCAGTATTCCACCGGCTGGTTTGGCGATAACGCCGGGGGTGAAAACTACATGCAGTTCTCCGATCTGTACGTCACCACTCAGGGCTTCTTGCCGTTCGCGCCGGAGGCGGATTTCTGGGTCGGTAAACATGGCGCGCCGAAGATTGAAATACAGATGCTCGACTGGAAAACACAGCGCACCGACGCGGCGGCGGGCGTAGGTCTTGAAAACTGGCAGGTTGGGCCGGGGAAATTCGATATCGCGCTGGTGCGCGAGGATGTCGACGACTACGACCGCGCGTTGGAAAATAAACAGCAGATCAACACCAATACCCTGGATATTCGTTATAAGGATCTGCCGCTGTGGGATAAAGCCACTCTGATGCTATCCGGACGGTACGTGGCGGCTAACCAGAGCTCATCGGAAAAATATAATGAGGACAACAACGATTTCTATAAGTGGAAAGATACCTGGATGTTTGGCACCACGCTGACGCAGAAATTCGACAACGGTGGCTTTAACGAATTCTCCATGCTGATGGCGAATAACTCCATTGCCAGCAGTTTTTCGCGCTACGCGGGATCCAGCCCATATACCACCTTTAACGGTAAATATTATGGCGATCATACCAACGGTACGGCGGTACGCTTAACGTCTCAGGGGGAAACTTATATTGGCGATCGTTTCATTATCGCCAATGCGCTGGTCTATTCCTTTGGTAGCGATGTTTATAGCTATGAAACAGGGGCGCACACAGACTTTGATTCTATCCGTGCCGTTATTCGCCCCGCCTATATTTGGGACCAGTATAACCAAACTGGGGTTGAGTTGGGTTATTTCACGCAGCAGAACAAAGATGTGAAGGGTAAAAAATATGACGAGTCGGGTTACAAAACAACGCTGTTCCATACTTTTAAAGTGAACACCAGTATGTTGACCTCTCGCCCGGAAATTCGTTTTTACGCCACTTATATTAAAGCGGAGGATACTGACCTGGACGGTTTTACCTTTGAAGATGACAAACCGGATCAGTTTGCTGTCGGCGCTCAGGCAGAAATCTGGTGGTAAGGCGAGAATAATGAAAGGAATATTGTGATGAAATTTAAAAAAACTTATTTATCAATTATTGTTGCCGGCATGATTCTGGGCGCCCCTGGTTTTGCGACGGGCCTGCCTGTAAGTCCGGATGCCTCTATCCCTGTAAAACAGTATGTTACGCAAGTTAACGAAGATAATAGCGTCACCTGGCGTTTATTCGCACCTACTGCGAAAAGCGTCTCAGTCGTGGTTGGGGTTCCCTCGCCGGAAACGATTCACCCAATGACGAAAGATAGCGCCGGGGTCTGGAGTTGGCGCGGGCCGGTTATGAAATCCAACCTCTATGAATACTTTTTCGACGTAGATGGTATACGCAGTATCGATACCGGCACCGCGATGCCTAAGCCACAGCGTCAGGTGAACAGCAGCATGATTCTGGTTCCCGGCAGCATTCTGGACGTGAAGTCCGTCCCTCATGGCGATCTGATTGCCGTCACCTACCGCTCCAACGCGCTGAAATCTGAGCGTCAGCTGTATGTCTGGACGCCGCCTGGCTATAACGGTCAGGGTAAGCCTCTGCCTGTACTCTATTTTTACCATGGCTTTGGCGATACCGGACGGTCGGCAATCGACCAGGGACGTATCCCTCAGATGATGGATAACCTGTTAGCGGACGGAAAAATAGTACCGATGCTGGTGGTCGTGCCTGATACCGAAACCGACGCAAAAGGCATTGTTCCTGAAGATTTTGTTCCGCAGGATCGGCGTAAAGCGTTTTATCCCCTCAACGCGAAAGCGGCGGATAACGAACTGATGCACGATATTATTCCGCTGATTAGCACACGTTTTAATGTGCGAAAAGATGCTGATGGTCGCGCACTGGCTGGACTCTCGCAGGGTGGCTACCAGGCGCTGGTCTCCGGAATGAATCATCTGGATAGCTTCGGCTGGCTGGCGACATTTAGCGGCGTTACGACCACGACGGTGCCCGATGAAGGGGTTAGCGCGCGGTTGAAGGACCCGCAGTCTATCAATCAGCAACTGCGAAACTTCACGGTGGTTGTTGGCGATAAAGACAAAGTGACCGGTAAAGACATTGCCGGGTTGAAGGCGGAGCTTGAGACACAAAAAATCAACTTTGACTATCATGAGTATCCCGGCCTCAATCATGAAATGGATGTCTGGCGGCCGGCCTACGCCGAATTTGTACAGAAGATCTTTAAGCAGTAATTGTCGCGCCCGGAGCCAGAACGCTAGCGCCGGGTATCACACCTCAAGGAGTAAGAGAGATGACGTTAATCATTACGGAAGACTATGCCGAGATGAGTCGGGTTGCCGCCCAACACCTGCTGGGCTACATGTCGCAATCGCGGCGGATGAATTTGGCTATCACCGCAGGCAATACGCCAAAGCAGATGTATCAGTACGTCACCGAGGCGGTACAAGGCAAACCGTGGTATTCACACTGCTATTTTTATAATTTTGATGAAATTCCGTTTCGTGGAAAACCGGGGGATGGCGTGACCATCACCAACCTGCGGAAGCTATTTTTTACCCCGGCAGGTATTAACGAAGACAATATCCAGCAACTGACGCTCGATAACTACCGGGATCATGACGGTAAAATTGCCCGCGACGGCGGTCTGGATCTGGTCCTGATGGGGCTGGGGGCTGACGGTCATTTTTGCGGCAACCTTCCCGGTACGACGCATTTCCACGATCTGACGACTGAAGTCCCGATTGTTGGCAAAATGGTCGATCTGGTGGTGCATGGTGAGCTGGGGGGCGATTATTCGCTGGCACCGGACAGCTACGTGACCATGGGGCCCAAAAGCATTATGGCGGCGAGAAACCTGATCCTGATCGTCAACGGTGAGGGAAAAGCGCAGGCGCTTAAACAGGTACTGGAAGGCCCGGTAAGCGAAGCGATTCCGGCTTCGGTGCTGCAGCTTCATCCATCATTAACGGTGATTGCGGATAAAGCCGCGGCGTCGGCGCTTGCCTGATCTTGTGAAGAGGCCGGATAAGGCGTGAGGCGCCGCCATCCGGCCTAAACCGCACACCTACCGCTATCGCGTAATGTCCCACCCGCGCGCTTTCCACAGCGCAGGCAGTTCCGCCAGATCGGTAAACGTCGTCACCTTCGGGTGAACGATCGGTTTGTTATGCGGGTCGGCGCAGAAGTAGAACACCTCCATGCCCGCATCAATCCCCGACTGCGCGCCAGCGGAAGAGTCATCCACCAGAATGCACTTCTCCACGTCCACGTTCATTGCCTTCGCCGCATGGTGCATCAGCGCCGGGTCTGGCTTCCAGCGTTGGATATCGTAGCCGCTGAACAGCTTATCCGGGAAATGGTGCAGCATGTGCAGCTTGCCGAGTGAATGCTGCATTTTGCTGACCGGGCCGTTCGACACGACGCACATCGGTACGCTAACCGCGTCGAGCAACGCATTCGCCCCGGCAATCACCTCCAGTTCGGTGTCGAACAGGCGTGCGACCTCGGCGCGGTAAACCGGTTCTAACTCAGCTTTTTCCAACTGAGTGCCGTGCTCATCGTTGATGATGTCAATAATCTCGTAGAGCTTTACGCCCTTGAAACGTTTAAAAATCTCTTCCAGATCGAGCGTGATGCCAAATGTTTTAAACATATGGACGTAGGCCCGTGAACAGATCACTTCGCTGTCTACCAGCGTACCGTCACAGTCGAAAAAAACCGCTTCAACTCCGGACATGTCATTTCCTTTTTAACAAGTTTAACGTTTACGTAATGCCGAATTGAGAGACGCAATCGTTGCCGTATAAGCAAAATCAATGAAAAAAAGTATCTCGCAACCGCGCCTATTGTCGCATTTTGGTATAGGATAGCGACGAATTTTCCTTCCATGTCTGCGGAAATTAATAATGAGTCAACAACACACCACCCCGGCTTCCGGTCAGGGGATTCTGGAGCGCGTGTTTAAACTGCGCGAGCACGGCACGACGGCACGTACCGAAGTGATCGCCGGTTTCACGACCTTCCTGACGATGGTCTACATCGTTTTCGTTAACCCGCAAATTCTTGGCGTAGCTGGCATGGACACCAGCGCTGTGTTTGTTACTACCTGCCTGATCGCGGCGCTGGGCAGTATTCTGATGGGCATCTTTGCCAACCTGCCGGTCGCACTGGCACCGGCAATGGGCCTGAATGCGTTCTTCGCGTTCGTGGTGGTGCAGGCGATGGGCCTGCCGTGGCAGGTCGGTATGGGCGCTATCTTCTGGGGCGCAATCGGTCTGCTGCTGTTGACGATTTTCCGTGTGCGTTACTGGATGATTGCCAATATCCCGGTGAGCCTGCGCGTAGGTATCACCAGCGGTATCGGTCTGTTCATCGGTATGATGGGCCTGAAAAACGCCGGCGTTATTGTGGCGAACCAGGACACGCTGGTCTCTATCGGTAACCTGACTTCTCACAGCGTACTGCTGGGCGTGCTGGGCTTCTTTATCATTGCGATTCTGGCTTCCCGCAATATTCACGCAGCGGTGCTGGTTTCTATCGTGGTAACTACGCTGCTGGGCTGGATGCTGGGTGATGTGCACTACAGCGGCATCGTTTCTGCGCCGCCGAGCATTACCACCGTGGTCGGTCATGTTGACCTGGCGGGCTCCTTCAACCTGGGTCTGGCGGGCGTTATCTTCTCCTTTATGCTGGTAAACCTGTTTGACTCCTCCGGTACATTGATTGGCGTGACTGACAAAGCCGGTCTGGCCGACGCGAAAGGCAAGTTCCCGCGCATGAAGCAGGCGCTGTTTGTCGATAGCGTCTCCTCGGTTGCTGGCTCTTTTATCGGCACCTCTTCTGTCACCGCGTATATCGAATCTTCTTCCGGCGTGTCCGTGGGCGGTCGTACCGGTCTGACGGCGGTAGTGGTTGGTCTGCTGTTCCTGCTGGTTATCTTCCTGTCGCCGCTGGCGGGTATGGTGCCGGGCTATGCGGCTGCAGGCGCGCTGATTTACGTGGGTGTCCTGATGACATCCAGCCTGTCTCGCGTGAAGTGGGATGACCTGACCGAAGCGGTTCCTGCGTTTATTACCGCGGTGATGATGCCGTTCAGTTTCTCAATCACCGAAGGTATTGCGCTGGGCTTCATCTCTTACTGCGTGATGAAAATCGGTACCGGTCGTTTCCGCGACCTCAGCCCGTGCGTGATTGTTGTCGCACTGCTGTTTATTCTGAAGATTGTGTTTATTGACGCAAAATAAA
Organism: Kluyvera sichuanensis; assembly: GCF_040930405.1. NCBI lineage: Bacteria > Pseudomonadati > Pseudomonadota > Gammaproteobacteria > Enterobacterales > Enterobacteriaceae > Kluyvera > Kluyvera sichuanensis. The sequence continues at coordinate 3,691,981 of NZ_CP162271.1, read as the reverse complement.
CAGTAAGCCCTTTTCATCGAAAAGGGCTTTAGTGTTTGTACCCTCTCCCTGTGGGAGAGGGCCAGGGTGAGGGCATCAGCCCGCACTTATGCTTTAACGCGCTGAATGTACTCGCCAAATGCGGTCAACTGACCGGTCAAATGATCCAACGTCCCTTGTTCAATCACTTCACCCAGCTGTGGGTCGACCTTATTCTGAATCACGCCGCCCATAAACTCCGGCTTGTTCATGACCATTGCATCCAGGAACACCAGAATCTGGCGCAGATGATACTGGCAGCGCGCGCCGCCGATAGCGCCCATTGAGCTGGTCTGAATCAGAACCGGTTTACCTGAAAGCGGCTGATCCGGCAGACGAGAGAGCCAGTCGATGGCGTTCTTCAGGCCACCCGGCACGGAATAGTTGTACTCTGGCGTGACGATAACCACGCCGTCGGCCTGGCGAATCTGTTCTGCCAGCGCTTCCACGCTTTGCGGGAAACCGTCTTCCTGCTGGAGGTCCGCGTCGTACAGTGGGATATCGCCAATTGACGGCAGTGCGGAAACGGTCATGCCCGCCGGGGCGATTTTAGGCAGGGTGCGCGCCACCATACCGTTGAATGAGCCTTTGCGCAGGCTTCCCAGTAACGTCACAACGTTCAATGTTTCAGACATGACTACTCCTTTTCCATCATGGCGGCTGAAATCCAGCCGAATCAATTGAGTATAAGCGCTTTCTCCGCCGGTAGGCTGGTGAATCTCATCAGGCGTGCCGAAGGTTCGTTGGCCCGGGTCTGGGCATCAGGCAGGCTACGCCAGCCGTGCTTACCATCAAACTCCCAAACCTTGAGTTTGTCGATAGACGGTGAAGCGGCCAGCGACCAGACCAGCACGTCTTCGGCATCGCAGATGACTTCAAGCTGGTCGGTTAATGCCGAACGCAGGCGGCCTGAGCCGGGCAGTAGCTGGAGCGTCTGAGGGGAGTCGTGGTGAACGTCACCTGACAGCTTGAGGACGCTCTGACGCAGCGTGATGAGCTGTGCGCGCGCTTCATGTGGATCGTTCTGGTTGTTGATCCACAGATTCTCATTGCTGGTAAAGCGGTAGCTTTCCACCATCGTGGCCTGCGGGGTATTGCGCAGCGTGCGCAGCAGTTCCATATCGAGGCCGCACTGGCCTTCAGTGGTGAGGGCTACGCCGACGATATTACCAGCATAAGCGATAGAAAAATCAGGCAGATGGCTGTCCTTAAAGTACGGTTTACCTTCTTCCTGAGTCTCGATTTCAGGCAGTTCGCTAATGCCATACAGCATAAACAGCAATTCCGCCAGCAACGCGCGGGAAGCCAGGTAGCGGGTCCGGCGATGGGCCGGCAGCTGGCGCGCAATATTATGGCTGGTGGATGAGAGCCTGACCGATAGTAGATGTCCGTCCTTAAGGATCCCTCTTGCAAAGTGCGTCGCCATTTTTCGCTCCGTGATTAATGGACTGTGGATATGACGAGAGTAACATTTACGCCTGTTATGATCAGGTTTTACTGCCTAAAAGTGCGATTGAAAAGGGGTATTACGCGACTTTTACACTTCGCCCTAACTGAAACGTATTATTTTTACGAATAATGAGTCAGGAAACAGCGAGATATAAGGCTTTGAGGGTATCACGGAGCCAAATAATTTTCGGGTTGTGACTATTTCGTTTATGCCAGAGTAGGGTAAACGGCACCTGCAGTTTTTCCCGCTGCACGGTATCAAACGGGAGCGGGCGAGGCACTAAAGGTAGGTTGTGCAGTTGGTTATAATGCTGGCAGTAGCGCGGCGCGGTGGCGATCATCTGGTGATCCGGTTGGGCGGCCATAAACAGCGATTGTTCAAAGCCCGGCAGGCTGAGCGCGATATGACGCTCGCGTCCCATCTCCTGCAATACGTCGTCCAGCGCCCAGGTATCGCTCTGCTCCCAGCAGATGCTGATGTGCGGGTAGCGCAGGAATGTTTCCAGATTCCACTCTTCCTGAAGCGCTGGATGGTCCTCACGCAGCCAGACCCAGGGCAGATCGGTAAACAGCACCTCGTAGTCTATCGACAGCGGCAGCAGGCTCAGCAGCTCGCGTGAGCGGGGATGACTTTCACGCCCGGTGAAGCCGATGTCGACTTCACCGCGAATAATCGCGTCCAGCGAATCATAGTCCCAGTTACGCACTTTGATGGTCGCCTGCGGGTAGCGCTGATAAATCTGGCTGGAGAGTTGGTTGAACATGATCATCACCAGCGGTGTTTCGGCGACCAGGTCGAACTTCAGCCCGCGTGGCGTTTCGTGATGCGGTTTATCCAGCAGCTGATTGCCCATCTGCATCCACTCGGCCAGGCTTTGCTCCATGCTGACCATCAGCGGTGTCGGCGTCAGCCCAAGCGGGGTGTTCACAAACAGCGGATCGTCAAACCAGGCTCGCAGCTTCGACAGCGACTTACTGACCGCCGACGGCGTGACGTTCATCCGTTTGGCGGTTTTGGTAACGCTGCGCTCCTGCATCAGAAGCTGCAGGCATAGCAGTAAATTAAGATCGAGACTGGAGAGGGGCTTCTTCATGTGTTGGCGCAGACCGGTTAGGAGCCACTGAGATAATCAGCAGTATGCACACTATGCTACAGCCAATCAGAATCCCGATCAGCATATTCAGCGCATCAAGACCCAGAATGGCCGACAGCCATATCCACAGCGACGAACCGCAGACCTGAGCAATACCCAGCGCCGAACTGGCAACCCCTGCCCGCAGCGAGAATGGCCCCAGCGCCTGACTCATGGCGACGCCAAAGCCTACCGAGAACCCTGCGCAAATTAAGGTCAGCCCGAAGAGCGTAACGGCGTGCGTACCGGCAAGCGTGAGCACAATCCCCGCCGCCAGAAAAAGCACCTGCGATGCCAGCATGAGAGTGCGGGGTTTAAATAGGCTCAGAGCGAACGGCGTTGAGAATGACACCGCCATGCTGACGCCTGCGGTCATCGCCATGGTCGTGGCATATTCGCCACGGTCAAAGCCCATGACCTCCATCAGCAGCACCGGCGAGGTGTTCACAAAGGTGAGGATCACCGACACGCTCAGCGTGGTGATCGCCAGACGGCTGAGGAAAAAGCGATTTATCAACGACTCGGCTCCCGGCGTATGGCCTGCCGAAGCAGGTAGCGTCGCCGGGCGCGATTCTCGCAGCACAAACACCGACAGCAGGCAGACCACCACCCCCATGCCAATCATCGTGTAGAACAGACTCTGCCACGGGTATTTGAGCATAATCAGGTGCCCCAGCACCGGTGCGAGTACCGGCACGATGCAGGTGATGCCATTAAGCAGCGACAGCACCTTGGCCCGCAAGCGATCGTCGAGCGTATCGCGCAGGATAGCGAACGCCACGACGTAGCAACAGCCAGCCCCGATCCCCTGAATAAAACGCCCCACCAGGAAGGGCGTGCCGCTCTCCGCCAGCGAACAGATCGCGGAAGCGGCGATGTAGATCAGCGCCCCGACAATCGCTACCGGCTTGCGGCCAGATTGGTCCGCCACCTTCCCGGCGAACAGCATCGCGGTTGCCATCCCGGCCAGATAGACCGAAAACGCAATGTGCAACTGCGCTTCGCTGGCCTGTAAATCAGCGGCGATACGCGGTAATCCCACCAGGTACATATCAATACCGGCGGGATAGAGTAAAACCAGGGCAAAACAGCAGACGAGAAAGCGTGTCATGGCGACCTCACGAGGAATGTGGCGCTCAGCATACTGGGGCGCGTGCGATGACACGAGTTGCCATTTGGACAACAGTAATTTCCTGTGAGGAAATTTACTTCCAGGCTCTTGCCCGTTTCAGCGACAGGTAAGCCCCAGAATATATGTTTGTCAGCCGAAATATAATCCAGACACACGTAAAAAATGTTATTTACCTACCTATTTAGTTTTATTTCCACATGTTATTTTGCGATTATATGTGGATGTTTTATATTGTATAAAATATAACTGCAGGTTTTATATTAGATATGAGAATGTATGTTGGTGAGAAAATTTTAGCGTTGCTATAATATTATCAAAGTCGAATTTTTAAAGTTAATTATCGGTTTTATGGGGTGTTGAAGTAAAAACAACGGAGGTTTTTTATATGGATATGCGTAACTTTGGACAATGCAAGGTGATGACTAAATCACCTTCATGGACTTTTCTGGATGTATTCCGCTGGAAAGTTATTCCTGACAGATTCGGCGGTGGCAGATCCTACGCCAGAGGTTTTAAAGACTCTTGGGTCAAAAAACATAGCTCGCTTATCAGGGCTGTTGCCCTCCGCTATCAACTCCCACCAGAACTTCTTGCTGGTGTCTGTTGGATTGAGGTGGGCGGCGATCCAAATATTGTAGATCGCTTTGCTTTTGAGGTTCGTTCCATAGATTGGAGTGGACCGGTCTATATCGATCGTAATTTCACAGTAACCTCTTCGCCAGCTAAAACGTCGTTTGGGTTTGTCAGTATGCAATTGCGTACGGCTGCTAAAACGATGGGGCTTAATGCCGATAAGATGAGCACATCAGAACTTCGTTCACTGTCGCAGTGCCTTGAAAAAGACACCTATAATATTACCCTCGCAGCTATGCATTTACGCCAGCTTGCCGATTATGACAAGTTACCATCCAGACTAAATATTAATGATATTAAAGTTATTGGCACTAGATATAATCGGGGCACAAACCCAAGTCTGGAAAGTATAAAGAAAGATATGCGCTATGGCGATTTTATTGTCAAAAACTGGCAATATTTTAACAAGCTTATCTGGTAAAGGGTTATTATTGCATGAATAATTTAATTAGAATAGTGTTTGTTGTTTTTTATCTTATTTGTATTGTGCTGATTTATTTATCTATGGTGGATAAATATGATGTTGTATACGATATGGAATCGGCACTTCCTCAAGGTTCACTCAATAATAGTAGTGATAATGGGAGGGTTTTTAGTGGGTTAATACTATCACTTATCGTTATAGCTCAAGGCGCTTTTTTTTATTTTGAAAAATCCAGGGAGTGGAAATGGGGTACAGGAATCATGACAGCATTTGCATTTCTGTTTTTTTTCATTAAGTAAGGCTTATTTAGGTTTTTACAAACTATTATCTACATAATTATCTTGCGCTTTACACCTTCCCCTCTTGCAACATCAAGCGGGTGGTGAAAAAGAAAACCCGAATTAACAGCAGGTTAATTCGGGTTTGATGGCTTACTTACCAATACAGAAGCTGGAGAAAATCCTACCGAGCAGATCGTCGGAGGTAAATTCCCCGGTGATCTCACTCAGGCTCTGCTGCGCCAGGCGCAGCTCTTCTGCCAGCAACTCTCCGGCCCAGGCGCCAAGCAGCTGGGCTTTACCCTGCTCCAGGTGCTCGGCGGCATCGGAAAGCGCCTGCAGGTGGCGACGACGTGCCAGGAAGCCGCCTTCCATGTTGTTTTCGAAGCCCATGCTCTGTTTGAGATGGTTACGCAGCACGTCGACGCCTTCGCCGGTACGCGCGGAGAGACGCACAAGTGAGTGGCCATTTACTTCACTGAGCCCCAGCGTTTCGCCGGTGATATCGGCCTTGTTACGCACGACGGTGATCGGCAGGTTTGCCGGCAGACGGGCGATAAAGTCCGGCCAGATGTCAGCAGGGTCGGTGGCGTCGGTGGTGGTGCCGTCGACCATAAACAGCACGCGGTCGGCCTGCTCAATTTCCTGCCAGGCACGCTCGATGCCGATACGCTCAACTTCATCGTTGGCATCGCGCAGACCGGCGGTATCGATAATATGCAGCGGCATGCCGTCAATGTGGATATGTTCGCGCAGCACGTCGCGGGTGGTACCTGCGATGTCGGTGACGATAGCCGCTTCACGGCCCGCCAGGGCGTTCAACAGGCTCGATTTCCCGGCGTTCGGGCGGCCAGCAATCACCACCTTCATCCCTTCGCGCAGCAGGCTGCCCTGACGCGCTTCGGCGCGCACGGCGTCGAGATCGCCCATCACCGCATTCAACTGCGCTTCGATTTTACCGTCGGAGAGGAAATCGATCTCCTCGTCCGGGAAGTCGATCGCCGCTTCAACGTAGATGCGCAGGTGAGTGAGGGCTTCCACAAGGTGGTTAACGCGTGCCGAGAAGGCACCCTGAAGCGAGTTCAGCGCGGAGCGTGCTGCCTGTTCAGAGCTGGCATCGATCAGGTCGGCAATGGCTTCTGCCTGAGCCAGGTCGAGCTTATCATTTAAAAATGCGCGTTCGGAAAACTCACCGGGGTTGGCAATGCGCACGCCCGGCAGCGTCAGAATACGTTTTAGCAGCAGGTCGAGGATCACCGGGCCACCGTGGCCCTGAAGCTCCAGCACGTCTTCACCGGTGAACGAGTTTGGGCCTGGGAACCATAGCGCAATGCCCTGATCCAGCGCGCTGCCGTCGCTGTCTTTGAACGGCAGGTAATCGGCGTAGCGCGGTTTAGGCAGTTTGCCCAGCACCGCCTGCGCGACATCTCTCGCCTTCAGGCCGGAGATGCGCAGAATGCCCACACCACCGCGTCCCGGTGGGGTGGCCTGGGCGACGATAGTGTCGTTTTGGCTCATGGTTTGTCTCTACTGTGTCGCAATAAAAAAAGGCGGTCATTCGACCGCCTTCCATTTTAGCTCGTGCTCAACCGAATCAGGATTTTTTCTTCTCGCGGCTATGCAGGCCACGTTTTTCCAGACCACGGTAAATCAGCTGCTGCTGAATGATGGTGACCAGGTTGCTGACGATGTAGTACACCACCAGACCAGATGGGAACCACAGGAAGAACACCGTGAAGATGACCGGCATAAAGGTCATGATCTTCTGCTGCATCGGGTCGGTCACGGTCGTCGGAGACATCTTCTGAATGAAGAACATCGTCGCGCCCATGATGATCGGCAGGATGTAGTACGGGTCTTGTGCAGACAGGTCGTGGATCCACAGGATAAACGGCGCATGACGCAGTTCAACCGAGGCGCTCAGCATGTAGTACAGCGCAAGGAAGATTGGCATCTGGATAATCAGCGGGAAGCAGCCACCCAGTGGGTTAACTTTTTCCGCTTTATACAGGGCCATCATTTCCTGGCTTTGACGCTGTTTGTCGTCGCCCAGACGCTCACGCATTGCCTGAATCTTAGGCTGCAGCATACGCATCTTCGCCATGGAGGTGTACTGCGCTTTGGTCAGCGGGTACATGATGCCACGAACGATAAAGGTGATAACGATGATGGAGAAGCCCCAGTTACCCAGGAAGCTATGGATCCACTTCAGCAGTTTGAACAGCGGCTGAGAGATGAACCACAGCCAGCCGTAGTCAACGGTCAGGTCCAGGTGCGGCGCAACGGCAGCCATTTTATCCTGAATTGCTGGGCCGACCCACAGGGTGCTCTGCAGTTTATCTGCCTGACCTGGCTGTACCAGAACCGGCTGAGATTTGTAGCCGATAGCCACTACGCCGTTACCGAGGTTAGCGGTGTAGAAGTTATTGGTACCGTTGTTCTGTGGAACCCATGCAGTAGTGAAGTACTGCTGCAGCATGGCAACCCAACCGTTTTTGGTGTTGGTGTTCAGGTTCTCGTTATCAACGATGGTATCGAATTTATATTTTTCGTATTTCGAATCAGACGTTGAGTACGCTGCGCCACGGAAGGTGTGCATTGTAGACAGGCCACCAGACTGTGTATCGCGACTGGTTGGCAGTGCTGCCGTCTGCTTCAGCTGACCGAAGGTAGAGACTTCCAGCGGTTTCTCGCTGGCGTTCTTCACGTCATAGCTGACGTTCACCGCATAATCACCGCGTTTCAGGGTGAAGGTTTTGGTGAAGACGTTGCCTGCTTTATCGGTATAGGTCAGCGGAATGACGATTTCGTTCTGGCCATCGGCCATCACAAACGCATCTTTATCGACGTTATACAGCGGACGCGGGCCGTTAGCCGGGTTATCCGGGCCATCACGACCGGTTAAGCCGCTCTGTGCCTGATAGACAAACTGTGGGGTGGTTTCCAGTAACTGGAACGGTTCGTCAGATTTCAGCGCTTTCGGGTAAGCCGGAAGCAGCGCTTGCTCAATATCACCACCGCGAGTGTTGATAGTCAGCTCAAGCACATCAGTTTTAACCGTAATCAGTTTCCCTTGGCCACTGGCCGGTACGCCCTGGTCTGCGGCGCTACCCGCTGCTGTGGTCGTAGTCTGCGTGGTCTGCTGCTGGGCTTGAGGATTGTTATCCTGCTCCCAGGCTTGCCAGATCATGAAAGACACGAACAACAAAGCGATGATAAGGAGATTGCGTTGCGAATCCATCGTTAGTGTTCTCTGGTATCAAATGGTCCAGGCGGGACGGGGTCGTCACCACCAGGGTGTAAAGGGTGGCATTTTAATACGCGTTTCACTGTCAACCAACTGCCTTTTATCACTCCAAACCTGCGCAATGCCTCAATTCCGTATTGAGAACAGGTTGGCGTGAAACGACAATGCGGCCCGAGTAGCGGACTAATCAGGCGCTGATAGACCCGGATAAGGCCTATCAGGACCCGCGAGCCAGGCGACAATGGCGGCGCCATAATTTTTCCAACGCTTCCGAGAGAGCACGGTTATCGAGGTCGGCAACCCCTCTCTTTGCCACCACCACGAAATCCATTGGCGGGAGTTCATGCTGACGCAAACGGAAACTTTCACGCGTCAGACGTTTAATCCGATTGCGTTCATGTGCGCGTTTGACGTTTTTCTTGGCGACGGTGAGACCGATACGGGGATGCCCCAGCGAATTCAGGCGGCCGAGAATGGTGATTTGCGGCGTGCCAGCCCGTTGTGGCTGCTGGAAGACGAATGTGAAATGAGTGGGAGTTAACAAACGTAACTCCCTGGGAAATGCTAGCTTAACCACTCGAGGGGTTAGCTTTATTACTTAGAAACGGTCAGACGAGAACGGCCTTTAGCACGACGACGTGCCAGAACCTGACGACCATTTTTAGTAGCCATACGAGCACGGAAGCCGTGAGAACGGTTGCGCTTCAGTACAGACGGTTGAAAAGTGCGTTTCATGGCGATTTCTACCTAAACTTGAATAAATTCAATGGCTTTATTGGATATCCGAACGAAAATCGAACGATGGACACCGAAGCCATGGGTGATTAAAGAGGCCGGATTGTAATAATTGTACACTCCGGAGTCAATTCTCTTTCCTTATTTACCGCGTAAAAAACCACGTATCACCGCAGTTTTTCGCCCGGTAAATGAGCAGCGTCCTTCACCAAAATTCGCGCAGAACATGCCGGGTGGGGGATTATACGGCCTGCCCATTAAAGCGCAAGGATCATCCTGGATCTTTGTTAGATCATTTAAGCAGAAATTTGTCGCTAGTCATTAATTTTTCCAATATGCGAAGGAAATCGTGCCTTCTCTTTATCGGGATCGTTTACACTTAGCGCTTGCCGGATCCACCTGTGGATAAATCGGGAAGAATCTGTGAGAAACAGAAGATCTCTGGCGCAGTTTACGCTATGATCCTCGGCCCGATCGCGATCGGTGGATCGTAAAAGGGGAAAGTAACCGCGTCATTTCAGCACCGCGTCTGAAGGGCGCCGTTGAAAACCGCAGATAGCGGTTCGCACGTCACCCGCTTGCATCGGGTCTTTTCGACGTGTGCCAAAAATCACGAATTTTTAATCTTATACACAGCATTGTTCGGGCTGCATCTATGCAGCAACTGAATGAGTCCCCGACAGTATTCAGTTTCACTGGCGGCAGGATCGTCAGAGGTAGCCTGCAGGTTTGCCTGGAGGATGATGTGTATCGACTTTTTTCGAGTGGAGTCCGCCGTGTCACTTTCGCTTTGGCAGCAATGTCTTGCCCGATTGCAGGATGAGTTACCAGCCACAGAATTCAGCATGTGGATCCGCCCATTGCAGGCGGAACTAAGCGATAACACGCTGGCACTGTATGCGCCAAATCGTTTCGTACTTGATTGGGTTAGAGATAAATACCTCAATAACATCAACGGCCTGCTGAATGATTTCTGCGGTTCTGATGCCCCGCAGCTGCGCTTTGAGGTTGGCACTAAGCCCGTCACCCAGACCTTAAGAGAGACGGCGAACGTCAGCGCCCCGGCCCAGATGGCCCAGGTTCATACCCCGCGCGTTGCCCCGGCACCGCGTGCAGGATGGGATAACGTCCCGGCGCCTGCCGAGCCTTCCTATCGCTCTAACGTCAACGTTAAGCACACCTTTGATAACTTCGTTGAAGGTAAGTCGAACCAGCTGGCCCGCGCGGCGGCGCGTCAGGTGGCAGACAACCCTGGCGGCGCCTATAACCCTCTGTTCCTCTACGGCGGCACCGGTCTCGGTAAAACGCACCTGCTGCACGCGGTGGGCAACGGCATTATCGCCCGCAAACCGAACGCGAAAGTGGTGTATATGCACTCCGAGCGCTTTGTCCAGGACATGGTAAAAGCCCTGCAAAACAACGCGATCGAAGAGTTTAAACGCTACTATCGTTCAGTGGATGCCCTGCTGATCGATGATATTCAATTCTTCGCCAACAAAGAGCGCTCTCAGGAAGAGTTCTTCCACACCTTTAACGCCCTGCTGGAAGGTAATCAGCAGATCATCCTCACGTCGGATCGCTATCCGAAAGAGATCAACGGTGTAGAAGATCGTCTGAAGTCCCGCTTTGGCTGGGGCCTGACGGTGGCCATTGAGCCACCTGAGCTTGAGACCCGCGTCGCTATCCTGATGAAAAAAGCCGACGAAAACGATATTCGTCTGCCTGGCGAGGTGGCGTTCTTCATTGCCAAGCGTCTACGCTCTAACGTGCGTGAGCTTGAAGGGGCGCTGAACCGCGTTATCGCCAACGCCAATTTTACCGGCCGGGCGATCACCATCGATTTCGTGCGCGAAGCGCTGCGCGACCTGTTAGCGCTGCAGGAAAAGCTGGTCACCATCGACAATATTCAGAAGACGGTGGCGGAGTACTACAAAATTAAAGTCGCGGATCTGCTCTCCAAACGACGTTCTCGTTCGGTAGCGCGTCCGCGCCAGATGGCGATGGCGTTGGCGAAAGAACTCACCAACCACAGTCTGCCGGAGATTGGCGATGCGTTTGGTGGCCGTGACCATACCACCGTGCTGCACGCCTGCCGTAAGATTGAACAGCTGCGTGAAGAAAGCCACGATATCAAAGAAGACTTTTCCAATTTAATCAGAACATTGTCGTCGTGATCCTATGAAATTTACCGTAGAACGTGAACATTTATTAAAACCGTTACAACAGGTGAGTGGCCCGTTAGGCGGGCGTCCGACATTGCCGATTCTGGGTAACCTGCTGCTGCAGGTCGCGGACGGCACGCTGTCGCTGACCGGTACCGATTTGGAAATGGAAATGGTAGCGCGCGTGGCGCTGCTGCAGGCACATGAACCGGGCGCGACTACCGTTCCGGCGCGTAAATTCTTTGATATTTGCCGTGGCCTGCCGGAAGGTGCTGAGATTGCTGTACAGCTGGAAGGCGACCGTATGCTGGTGCGTTCTGGCCGTAGCCGCTTCTCGCTCTCTACGCTGCCTGCTGCCGACTTCCCGAACCTGGACGACTGGCAAAGCGAGGTTGAGTTCACCTTGCCGCAGGCGACCATGAAGCGCCTGATTGAAGCCACTCAGTTCTCGATGGCGCATCAGGACGTTCGTTATTACTTAAACGGCATGTTGTTCGAAACCGAAGGTGAAGAACTGCGTACCGTAGCCACCGACGGCCACCGTCTGGCGGTCTGCTCCATGCCTATCGGGCAATCGCTGCCGAGCCATTCGGTGATCGTGCCGCGTAAAGGGGTGATTGAGCTGATGCGTATGCTCGACGGTGGCGATACGCCGCTGCGCGTGCAGATCGGCAGCAACAACATCCGCGCGCACGTCGGTGACTTTATCTTCACTTCCAAGCTGGTTGATGGCCGTTTCCCGGATTATCGCCGCGTATTGCCGAAGAATCCGGACAAACATCTGGAAGCCGGCTGCGATATTCTCAAGCAGGCCTTTGCCCGCGCGGCGATTCTCTCTAACGAGAAATTCCGCGGCGTGCGCCTGTTTGTCAGCGAAAACCAGCTGAAAATTACCGCTAACAACCCAGAGCAGGAAGAAGCAGAAGAAATTCTGGATGTTTCCTACCCGGGCACCGAGCTGGAAATCGGCTTTAACGTCAGCTACGTGCTGGACGTTCTGAATGCGCTGAAGTGCGAGAACGTGCGCATTCTGCTGACCGATTCCGTATCGAGCGTACAGATTGAAGATGCCGCATCACAGTCGGCTGCCTATGTTGTTATGCCAATGAGACTGTAATGTCGCTCTCCCGCCTGTTGATCCGCGATTTTCGCAATATCGAAAACGCGGATCTCGCGTTATCTCCTGGCTTTAACTTCCTGGTTGGCGCTAACGGCAGCGGCAAAACCAGCGTGCTGGAAGCCATCTATACGCTCGGCCATGGCCGGGCGTTTCGCAGTTTGCAGATTGGCCGCGTTATCCGCCACGAGCAGGAATCATTTGTCCTGCACGGTCGCCTACAGGGCGCGGAGCGTGAAACCTCTATCGGTCTGACCAAAGACAAGCAGGGCGACAGCAAGGTGCGCATCGACGGTACCGACGGCCATAAAGTGGCCGAACTGGCGCTGCTGATGCCGATGCAGCTGATTACGCCTGAGGGGTTTACTTTACTCAACGGCGGCCCCAAATATAGACGAGCGTTCCTTGATTGGGGATGCTTCCACAACGAAGCCGGATTCTTCAACGCCTGGAGCAACCTGAAGCGGTTGCTCAAGCAGCGCAACGCCGCGCTGCGCCAGGTGAGCCGCTACGCGCAGCTTCGTCCGTGGGATATGGAACTTATCCCACTGGCCGAGCAAATCAGCCGCTGGCGCGCGGAATACAGCGCCGGTATCGCCGAAGATATGGCGGATACCTGCAAACAATTTCTCCCGGAGTTCTCTCTGACCTTCTCCTTCCAGCGCGGCTGGGAAAAAGAAACTGACTATGCCGAAGTGCTGGAGAGAAACTTCGAACGCGACCGTATGCTGACCTACACGGCACACGGCCCACACAAGGCGGACTTCCGCATTCGCGCCGACGGCGCGCCGGTGGAAGACACCTTATCGCGCGGGCAGCTTAAGCTGCTGATGTGCGCGCTACGCCTGGCACAGGGCGAGTTTTTAACTCGCGAAAGCGGGAGACGCTGCCTGTACCTGATAGATGATTTTGCCTCGGAACTTGATGACGCGCGGCGTGGCCTGCTGGCCAGCCGTTTAAAAGCTACACAGTCTCAGGTTTTCGTCAGCGCGATCAGCGCTGAACACGTTCTGGACATGTCGGACGAAAATTCGAAGATGTTTAACGTGGAAAAGGGTAAAATAACGGATTAACCCAAGTTTAAATGAGCGAGAAACGTTGATGTCGAATTCTTATGACTCCTCCAGTATCAAAGTCCTGAAAGGGCTGGATGCGGTGCGTAAGCGCCCGGGTATGTATATCGGCGACACGGATGACGGCACCGGTCTGCACCACATGGTATTTGAGGTTGTGGATAACGCTATCGACGAAGCGCTCGCTGGTTACTGCAAAGATATCGTTGTGACTATTCACAGCGATAACTCCGTTTCCGTACAGGATGACGGCCGTGGTATCCCAACCGGTATTCACCCGGAAGAGGGCGTTTCTGCTGCGGAAGTCATCATGACCGTTCTGCACGCAGGCGGTAAGTTCGACGATAACTCCTATAAAGTCTCCGGCGGTCTGCACGGCGTGGGTGTTTCCGTAGTTAACGCCCTGTCCCAGAAGCTGGAACTGGTTATCCAGCGCGATAACAAAATTCACCGTCAGATTTACGCGCACGGCGTGCCGCAGGCACCGCTGGCCGTGACCGGCGATACCGAAAAAACCGGTACTATGGTGCGTTTCTGGCCGAGCTACGAAACCTTCACCAACGTCACCGAGTTCGAATACGAGATCCTGGCAAAACGCCTGCGCGAGCTGTCGTTCCTGAACTCCGGCGTCTCTATTCGTCTGCGCGATAAGCGTGACGGTAAAGAAGACCATTTCCACTACGAAGGCGGCATCAAGGCGTTCGTTGAGTACCTCAACAAGAACAAAACGCCAATCCACCCGAATATCTTCTATTTCTCCACCGAAAAAGACGGTATCGGCGTCGAAGTTGCGCTGCAGTGGAACGATGGCTTCCAGGAAAACATCTACTGCTTCACCAACAACATTCCACAGCGTGATGGCGGTACTCACCTTGCAGGCTTCCGTGCGGCGATGACTCGTACCCTGAACGCCTACATGGACAAAGAAGGCTACAGCAAAAAAGCGAAAGTCAGCGCCACCGGTGATGATGCCCGTGAAGGCCTGATTGCGGTGGTTTCTGTGAAGGTACCGGATCCGAAATTCTCCTCTCAGACCAAAGATAAACTGGTCTCCTCCGAGGTGAAAACGGCGGTAGAACAGCAGATGAACGAACTGCTGAGCGAATACCTGCTGGAAAATCCGTCGGACGCGAAAATCGTGGTCGGCAAAATTATCGACGCGGCACGTGCGCGTGAAGCGGCGCGTAAAGCCCGTGAAATGACCCGCCGTAAAGGCGCGCTGGACCTCGCTGGCCTGCCGGGCAAACTGGCAGACTGTCAGGAACGCGACCCGGCGCTGTCTGAACTGTACCTCGTGGAAGGGGACTCAGCGGGCGGCTCTGCGAAGCAGGGGCGTAACCGTAAGAACCAGGCGATTCTGCCGCTGAAGGGTAAAATCCTCAACGTGGAGAAAGCGCGCTTCGACAAGATGCTCTCCTCTCAGGAAGTCGCCACGCTGATTACCGCGCTGGGCTGCGGCATCGGTCGCGACGAGTACAACCCGGACAAACTGCGTTATCACAGCATCATTATCATGACCGATGCGGACGTCGACGGCTCGCACATTCGTACGCTGCTGTTGACCTTCTTCTATCGTCAGATGCCGGAAATCGTTGAACGTGGCCACGTCTACATTGCACAGCCGCCGCTGTACAAAGTGAAAAAAGGCAAGCAGGAACAGTACATCAAAGATGATGAAGCGATGGACCAGTACCAGATCTCCATCGCGCTTGATGGCGCAACCCTGCACACCAACGCCAGCGCACCAGCGTTAGCGGGTGAGCCGCTGGAAAAACTGGTTGCCGAGTTCAACGCGGCCCAGAAAATGATCAACCGTATGGAACGTCGCTTCCCTAAAGCGCTGCTGAAAGAGCTTATCTATCAGCCAACGCTGGTGGAAGCTGACCTGTCCGACGAACAGAAAGTGACGCGTTGGGTGAACGCGCTGGTGACCGAGCTGAACGAAAAAGAACAGCACGGCAGCCAGTGGAAGTTTGATATTCAGCACAACGTTGAACAGCAGCACTTCGAGCCGATTATTCGCGTCCGTACCCACGGCGTAGATACCGACTACGTGCTGGACAGCGAGTTCGTTAACGGTGGCGAATACCGTCGTATCTTCACGCTGGGCGAGAAACTGCGTGGCCTGGTGGAAGAAGATGCGTTCATCGAACGTGGCGAACGCCGTCAGCCGGTTTCCAGCTTCGAGCAGGCGCTGGATTGGCTGGTGAAAGAGTCCCGTCGTGGTCTGGCTATCCAGCGTTATAAAGGTCTGGGCGAAATGAACCCGGATCAGCTGTGGGAAACCACCATGGATCCAGACAGCCGCCGCATGCTGCGCGTAACCGTGAAAGATGCGATTGCCGCTGACCAGCTGTTCACCACCCTGATGGGTGATGCCGTTGAGCCGCGTCGTGCCTTTATCGAAGAAAACGCCCTGAAAGCGGCGAACATCGATATCTAATCCGTGTGGTCGACCGGCCAATGCCGGAAAACCAACGCCAAAAACGCCTGAATTTTTTCAGGCGTTTTTTTATGCCTGTCCCCCACGAACTATACTTCTCTACGTCTTCTCTTAACCGTCATTCTGAGGTGGAAATATGGGGCTTTTTGATGATGTCGTAGGCTCGCTGCTCAGCGGCGATGCGGGTAAATATCAGGCTATCCTGAGCTGGGTAAACGAGCAGGGCGGGATTCAGGCGCTGCTGGAGAAGCTGCAAAGCGGCGGGCTTGGTGACATTGTTTCATCCTGGATAAGCAATCAACAGAGTAATCAATCGATTAGCAGTGACCAGGTCGTCTCGGCGCTTGGCGCGCCCGCCGTGTCGGATCTGGGGGAAAAGCTGGGCACCGATGCCAGTTCTGCCTCAACGATGCTGGCGGAATATCTGCCGAAAATCGTCGATGCGCTGTCGCCAAAAGGCGAAGTGGACCCGCAGGCGCATAACGATTTGCTGTCAGCGGGCATGGATCTGCTGAAAGGCGGCAAGCTCTTCGGTTAACGATGCGGCAAAAGGGGAGCACGCTTCTTGCGTTGTATCCCCGTTTTAAGCGCGGTTGGCTACTGTTTTTTGAGCTAAACCGAGTTAGCATGAGAACAGACTCATCTAACCTGGGGATCTCATGGCTATTAAACTTATTGCAATCGACATGGACGGAACATTGCTGTTACCGGACCACACTATTTCTCCTGCGGTAAAAAATGCGCTGGCTGCAGCACGTGCAAAAGGGGTTAACGTGGTCCTGACCACCGGGCGTCCGTACGCCGGTGTGCACAGCTACCTGAAAGAGCTGGGGATGAATGAGCCGGGAGATTACTGCATTACCTATAACGGCGCGCTGGTGCAGAAAGCCGGCGACGGCAGCACCGTGGCGCAGACCGCGCTGAACTACGATGACTACCGCTTCCTGGAAGAACTGTCGCGCAAAGTGGGTTCCCACTTCCACGCGCTGGACCGCAATACGCTGTACACCGCGAACCGTGATATCAGCTACTACACCGTGCACGAATCCTTTATCGCCACCATCCCGCTGGTCTTCTGCGAAGCCGAAAAAATGGACCCGGCAACCGAATTCCTCAAGGTGATGATGATCGATGAGCCGGCCATTCTGGATAAAGCGATTGCCCGTATCCCGCCGGAAGTCAAAGAGAAATACACCGTGCTGAAAAGCTCGCCGTACTTCCTCGAGATCCTCGATAAGCGCGTGAACAAAGGTACCGGCGTGAAGTCGCTGGCCGATGTGCTGGGCATCAAGGCGGAAGAGGTGATGGCCATCGGTGACCAGGAAAACGACATCGCGATGATTGAATACGCGGGCGTTGGCGTGGCGATGGATAACGCGATTCCGGCGGTGAAAGAAGCGGCGAACTTCGTCACTAAATCAAACCTGGAAGACGGCGTTGCCTGGGCGATTGAAAAGTACGTCCTGTCCTGATTTTCCCGTTGCCCGGCATCGTCCGGGCACTAACCTTAAGATTGTTTGCAAACTTGTTATTGTATTATCAGGTGTGAAACCGCACGGAAGTCCCCCAAATTAGTCCGTAATTTCTTTACTCTCCCCCCTCTTTTATCTCCGGGCAGATCTGCCTGTAAATACGTTTCTTTTATGATCAACAAACGCATCCGTCTGGTGCTGATGATGTCATCCTGTACGGTTTTTCAGACCTGGGCTGCGACGGATTCTGACTCGACGCTGACACCGCTTTATGGCTATCAGGATGATAGTCAGGTCACCCCTTTGCCTGCGAAACCTGTGGCCGCTGCGCCAGAAGAAAGCCACTCCGTTTTGCCCTTCTTAGGCGACGAAGCGCGTAAGCGTGGTTATGCGCTGCCATTACCGTTCGGCGTGAATATTAACTACATGAATATCCGGCAGAATATTGATGTAGATAGTATCAATTTTAATGGACTGTCTCTGAAGGGCCAGTCGCTAGATAACGCCTTTAAAATCAACGTGGGCAATACCCGCGAAAGAAGCAAAACCGAAACGGTAAAGCTGGATGCCTGGCTGCTGCCGTTTATGAACGTATATGGCCTGGTGGGGTATACCGACGGGCATTCCGTTTCGCAGATTGGTGTTGATGTGCTTGGGCCAAATGGGCACTCCATTCCACTGCTGCCAAAGTATAAAAACCAACTGCAGAACCTGGCCTTCCAGCTCGACTTTAAAGGCACCACCTACGGCATCGGCACCACGCTGGTTGGCGGCGTCGGCAACTGGTTTACCGCCTTCGACGCCAACTACACCC
The DNA here is from genome assembly GCF_040930405.1 of Kluyvera sichuanensis. Taxonomy (NCBI): domain Bacteria; kingdom Pseudomonadati; phylum Pseudomonadota; class Gammaproteobacteria; order Enterobacterales; family Enterobacteriaceae; genus Kluyvera; species Kluyvera sichuanensis. The sequence continues at coordinate 3,673,851 of NZ_CP162271.1, read as the reverse complement.
AGACGCAGTTCGATATTCTGGATGGCAGCATCGACGCGTTCACTATTTCTCCGCGTATTGGCTACCGTTTTAACACGCCGGGCATCGATACCCTGCATCTGCCTTCCGGTAAGTTAAACCTGTGGGTGGGCACCATGTATCAGGACGTGCAGCAGGAGTTTAAAGGGAATCTGAGCGATCTGACGATGCCTTCTCCAGCGCTTCAATGGATGGTTGATAAAGCTGATAAAGGCAATGGCCGATTCGATGTCAAACAGCATCTGCAGTCCCCCTGGAACGTGCTGGTGGGTGCGCAGTATGAGTTAACCCGCAACTTCAACGTCACTACCGAAATCGGCTTTGCTGACCGCAATAGCTTCTTTGTGGCCGGAGAGTACCGCTTTTGATCCGCCTCGCCCTCTTTCTTCTGCTTAGCTTGCTCACCGGCGTCGCGCAGGCGGCGCTGCCGACTCGCGACGAAGTTGACGGCTGGCTGAAAACGCTGGGGGCTAGCGATAACTTTGATGCCAGCAAAGGCATTGATTGGGGCGTGATGCCGGGGCCATTTTACACCCCGGAACTAGGGCTCGGCGTGGGCACGGCGGTGGTGGGTATGTACCGCCCCGACCCTCATGATACGGTCAGCCAGAACTCAACGCTGACGCTAAGCGGCTACTTCAGTTCGACCGGTGCATTTGGCGTTACGATGCAGAATTACGCTTTTTTCGCCGACGATCGCTGGCGTTTCTTCCTTGATGGCTCCCTGACTGACACCCCGACCTACTACTGGGGACAGGGCTTCAGCGCGGGAGATAAAGACAGTAAGAAAGCGCAGTATACCGCCCAGGATCTCGACCTGCGCCCGACGCTGTACCGACAGCTGGCACCGAACGTTTATCTGGGTATTGGCTGGTCGCTGAATGCCCAGCATGCGACGCAAATAGACGATAACGATCCGCCAAAAATCAACGATACCGCCCAGGGCGCGTCGGTGTTGAGCTCCGGTAGCAGCGTTGATCTCAGCTGGGACGACCGCGATTTCGTCCCTAATCCGCGCAAAGGGCAGTACGCCGATCTCCGCTACACCCGCTTTACCCCAGATGTCGGCAGCGATACCCGCTTTGATGAATACCAGCTTCACTACAGCCGCTATCACTCGCTGGACGACAACAACGTGCTGGCGTGGGAGATGGATGGCGCGTTTACCCAGGGAGATGTTCCCTGGACAATGATGCCGCTGCTCGGCAGCAATCAGCGGATGCGCGGCTACTACGAAGGCCGCTACCGGGATAAAAACGTCGTCAGCGGTCAACTGGAGTACCGCCGTAAGCTCGACTGGCGGCACGGCATCGTCGGTTGGCTGGGGGCGGGCACCATGGGGCCCTCGTTCCACGCGCTGGACGATGGACGCTGGCTGCCCTCGGCGGGCGTTGGCTATCGTTTTGAGTTCAAGCCGCGCGTGAACGTCCGGCTGGATTACGGTATTGGCAAAGGCAGCAGCGGTTTTTACTTTCAGGTAGGAGAAGCATTTTGAAGGCGTGGGTGAAAACAATATCGCTGCTGGCGCTGTGCGCCGTGACGCAGGTCTACGCCGCGCTGCCGGTAGCGCTGGATTTAGCTACTCAGGCTACTTCAAAGGCCAGCAGCGCCTGGCCCGCCATGCCGCCGCAGCCGCTGCCAAAAGGGCTCCGTCCGTGCTGCGCCTTTGGCTACAACCTGCACGCAGAGCTGCTGGGCATGCCGGTACCGTTCTACCAGCTGGATAACGTGGCCTATGCCAGCCATCTGGGGCAACATCAGTACAACGATAAGATGCTGGCTGGTCTGGAGAATCTGACCGGCTTGAGCGGTGAGAATAACGGCATCCTCTACACCGCTCGCGGTGGTTTCATTGATACCGCCCACGTCCGCGATACGGCGGATATGACGGTTTATATCTTTAGCCAGCTGCTGCCGCGGCTCGGGCAGGCGTTTTCGCTCGATCTGGAGAGCGAGCTGGCACAGCGTCGTCTGGCCTTTACGGCGTTTACTCCCCCCACCGATCCCGCTGAACGTTACACGCTCGCCGCCTGGCTTGCGGCGCATCTGGCGTATCAGGTTGCGGAGTGGCACGAAATTGCCCAATGGTACGGTTTTGAATCCGTTCCCGGTTTTTCGGAGGGGGTTTCCGCCTTTTCGCCGGAAGATCTCTACTCAAACCTGCTAGGCGCGCGCTTAGCCGTCTCGCTGATCCTCGACGGACAGACCGTTTCCCAGGGCGTCTACAATGCGGCGATGGGCACGGCGCTCAGCCAGGCGCTCATGCATCTGGGCGCTCAGCCCCCATCGATGACCCGCTTCCATTTCGATATGCTTGACGGCCGCTGGTGGAACAGCCAGCGTCGTGTCCCGGAGAAATACCTGGTGCTGCATCGTAACTTCCAGATGGGCGACAATCGTCTGCCAACGCGTGTACCGGGCGAGCAGAGCGTGCCGCAGCGCCTGACGCTGCCGCATCGCTGGCAGGGCATCAACCTTGCCGACCTTGGGCAACTGCAGCTATGGCCGGGCGCGTCTATGAAGCAACTTCCGCCACCGGCGCGTTACTACACCGCGGAGGATTTTTCTGCTCTGGCGGCCAGCGCGCAGCAGGCGGATGCTCAACTCCGCCGCTAAAGGCTTATGGGTTCGCGCCCCCGCGTGGTAAAAAGAGGCGGTATCTTTCTACCGGGACTCCGTCATGAAACAAATCACCTTTGCGCCGCGCCAGCATCAGCTTACTAATACCCGAACCTGGACGCCGGACAGTCAGTGGCTGGTCTTCGATGTCCGCCCGTCTGGCGCCTCGTTTACCGGTGAAACCATTGAACGCGTGAACGTACATAGCGGTGATGTTGAGGTGGTTTATCGTGCGAATGAAGGCGCGCACGTCGGCGTGGTCACGGTGCACCCGTCTGAAGAACGATACGTGTTTATCCACGGCCCGGAAAACCCGGACGCCCAGTGGCAGTACGATTTTCACCATCGTCGCGGCGTGGTCACCTCGCTGGGGAAAACTCAAAACCTGGATGCGATGGATATCACCTCTCCCTATACCCCCGGCGCGCTGCGCGGCGGCAGCCACGTTCACGTCTACAGCCCATGCGGGCAGTTCGTCAGCTTTACCTACAACGATCACGTGATGCACGAATACAACCCGGCGCTGGATCAGCGCAACGTGGGCGTGGCGGCACCCTATGGCCCGGTCACGCCGAGCGGCCAGCATCCACGTGAATATGCCGGCAGCCACTGGTGCGTGCTGGTGAGCCAGACGACGGCGCAACCGCAACCCGGCAGCGATGAGATCAACCGGGCCTACGAAGAAGGCTGGGTTGGCTCTTCCGCGCTGGCCTTTATCGGCGATACCGTTTCACTTACCGGTGAGAAAGTGCCGGAGCTGTTTCTGGTCGCGCTGCCGCGCGACGAGGCAGGTTGGAAACGGGCGGGGAGTGCGCCGCTATCCGGAACGGCAACTACGCTGCCTGCGCCGCCTGCAGGCGTTCGTCAGCAACGGCTGACCTTTACCCATCAACGCGCTTTTCCTGGGCTGGTGAACGTGCCGCGCCACTGGGTGCGGAGTAACCCGCAGGGGACGCAGATTGCGTTTCTGATGCGCGATGATAGCGGCGTGGTGCAGCTGTGGCTTATTGCGCCAGAAGGCGGCGAACCGCGTCAGTTGACGCGCAATACGTCGGATATCCAATCGGCGTTCAACTGGCATCCGTCAGGAAACGGGCTGGGGTTTGTGCTGGAGGGGCGTATTGCAATGTGCGATGCCGCGTCTGGTGTGGTGACCTTTTTAACGGCAGATCACGCAAATCCACCGTCGGCGGATGCGGTAGTTTTCTCGCCTGATGGTCAGCATATTGCCTGGATGGAAGAGGTGGCTGGCTTCCGCCAGCTATGGATGACCGAAACCCACCGCTGAATCAAGGCGCGGGCATCGGGGCTGGCGGAATAACCGAATTGGTCGCCAGCGTCTCCTGTTCGCTCTTCTCCACGCGAGAGCGTACGGAGTTGTCCTTACGGAAGAAGTCCCACGGCAGCAGCACCGTATCCATGACCGCCGTAAACGGCATATCTATAGCGACCAGCGATTTGGCGACCCAGCCGCTGTCATCATCGCCCAGCATCGTGGCGCTCGCTCGGGTGCCAGGATAGGTCCCCTCTTTGCCGCCGGTATGCGACATCACGCTGGAACACCCTCCTGATAAGAAGATCCCCCCAACCAGCGTGGCTTTAATCAGAACATTTTTCATAGTGAGTTCTTCTAGTCACGGGCATAAAACAGCCCTTCTTCGGGTTATATCCACCCATTGCCAAAATAGGAAGTACCAGCTTGCCGCTCTGTGGCGGTTGTCGCACTTTGGCCTTTTGTGCCATACCCCAGTCTAAGCGCTCTGGAGGAAAGTGCAAAAAAAGTAAGACATGAGGACTTGAAAATGGTTCTTTTCGCCACATTTTATAGGTGTAGCCAAGAGGAACACGCCTTCGGGGTGTTTAGGCTTCAACAACCTGTCCATGATGGAAGGTGATTAATTTCTCGCTGATTTTCAGGAGCTATTTAACTATGCGTAACTTTGATCTATCCCCGTTATACCGTTCTGCCATTGGTTTTGATCGTCTGTTCAACCTGTTAGAAAACAATCAAACGCAAAGCAACGGCGGCTACCCTCCGTACAACGTTGAACTGGTTGACGAAAACCACTATCGCATCGCGATTGCCGTGGCCGGTTTTGCGGAAAGCGAGCTGGAAATCACCGCGCAGGACAACATGCTGGTGGTAAAAGGCGCGCATGCCGCGGAGCAAAAAGAACGCACCTATCTCTATCAAGGCATCGCCGAGCGTAACTTTGAGCGCAAATTCCAGCTTGCGGAGCACATCCACGTGCGTGGCGCAAACCTGGTGAACGGCCTGCTGTATATCGAACTGGAACGTGTTATTCCAGACGCGGACAAACCGCGCCGCATCGAAATTAATTAATTCTGCCGGGCCGCCCGTGCGGCCCCGTTAGCTAAACCATCAATCGGCTTGCCGTCAGGGAGCCGGAAAGTACTTACTCGCTTCTTAGAAGGAGAACACTAGTATGCGTAACTACGATTTATCCCCACTGCTGCGTCAATGGATCGGTTTTGACAAACTGGCGAACGCGCTGCAAAGCACCAGTGAAGGCCAGACCTTCCCACCGTACAACATCGAAAAAAGTGACGATAACCACTACCGCATTACCCTCGCGCTAGCCGGGTTCCGTCAGGAAGATCTGGATATTCAACTCGAGGGCACGCGCCTGACCGTAAAAGGCACGCCAGAGCCGCAGGAAAAAGAGACCAAATGGCTGCACCAGGGGCTGGTTACCCAGGCCTTTAGCCTGAGCTTCACCCTGGCAGAAAATATGGAAGTCGCCGGTGCGACCTTTACCAACGGCCTGCTGCATATCGACCTTACTCGCAACGAGCCGGAAGCCATCGCGCCGCAGCGTATCGCCATTAGCGAGCGTCCAGCGCTGAATAGTTAACAGAATTGCCCAATTAGCCCCGAGAGATCGGGGCTTTTTTTTGCGAGTAAGGGCATGTTTTGCCCTCTTGCTGCAACGGGTGTTTCAGTTTAAAAAATGATCACACACAGTCAAAACAAAAGGACATGTTATGAACGATCACCAACCCTTTGAAGCAATAAAACAAATCGGGGATAGCGGCATGGAATTCTGGTCTTCCCGAGCGTTATCTAAGCTACTTGAATATTCTGAATATCGACACTTTACGCCGGTCCTGGCTCGAGCCAGGGAGGCGTGCACCAATAGCGGCCAGTCGGCCCAGGACCATTTCGAGGAGATCCTCGCAATGGTCAAAATAGGTTCCGGGGCCCAGCGAGAACTGAGTGACGTGAAGTTATCCCGCTACGCCTGCTATCTGGTTGTACAAAACGGCGATCCCTCTAAACCCGTGATTGCAGCAGGGCAGACCTATTTTGCATTACAAACCCGCCGCCAGGAGCTGGAAGACGACAAAGCCTTTAAATCCCTACGGGAAGATGAGAAACGCCTTTTTCTACGCAATGAGCTTAAAGAGCATAATAAACATCTGGTTGAGACGGCCCAGCAGTCGGGCGTTGAGACTGCTCTCGATTTTGCAGTCTTCCAGAATCATGGCTACAAAGGCCTGTATGGCGGCCTCGATCAGAAGGCGATTCACGAACGAAAGGGGCTAAAGAAAAGCCAGAAAATCCTCGATCATATGGGCTCAACCGAACTTGCGGCCAATTTATTTCGCGCCACGCAAACCGAAGAAAAGCTGCGCCGTGATGAAGTCAGCACAAAGCAACGAGCCAATCAGACGCACTACGAAGTGGGTCAAAAGGTGCGTCAGACTATCAAGGACCTTGGCGGTACGATGCCAGAATCACTCCCTTCCCCTGATAAAAGTATTCAACAGTTGGAAATTGCCGCGAAGGGCAAAGACACGCCTGACTCGTGATGCTTTCTCAGTCGATTAATGTGCGCCGTACTACATACAAGCTCCCTCCTACTCAGACATAATCCCTGATGTTAATAATGTTATTCACAGGGAAAATACGATGAGTGATATAGCATTGACGGTAAGCGTCCTGGCACTGGTGGCGGTGGTCGGGCTGTGGATTGGCAACGTCAAAATCCGGGGGATCGGCTTTGGCATTGGCGGCGTGCTGTTCGGTGGGATTATCGTCGGCCATTTTGTCGATCAGGCGGGCATCACGCTAAGCAGTCCGATGCTGCACTTTATCCAGGAATTCGGCCTGATTCTATTCGTCTATACCATCGGAATTCAGGTGGGGCCGGGGTTCTTCGCCTCACTGCGCGTCTCGGGCCTGCGGCTGAATCTGTTTGCCATTCTGATTGTGGTTCTTGGCGGCCTGGTTACCACGCTGCTGCATAAAATCTTTGCGATTCCGCTCCCTGTCGTGCTGGGCATTTTTTCCGGCGCGGTGACAAATACGCCCGCGCTGGGTGCCGGGCAGCAAATATTGCGCGATCTTGGTGAACCGTTTAGCGTCGTGGACCAGATGGGTATGAGCTACGCGATGGCCTATCCGTTTGGTATCTGCGGCATTTTGCTTACCATGTGGCTGGTACGCCTGTTCTTCCGCATTAACGTCGACAAAGAGGCGCAGCGCTTCGATGAGCAGACGGGTTCCAGCCATTCTCATCTTCAGACCATCAATATTCGCGTTGAGAACCCTAACCTGAACCATATGGCGATTCAGGATGTGCCGGTGATCAACAGCGATAAAATTATCTGCTCGCGCCTTAAACGGGGTGAAACATTGATGGTGCCGTCACCAACGACCATTATTGAGAGCGGTGACCTGCTGCATCTGGTCGGTGAACCAGCAGATCTGCGCAGCGCGCAGCTGGTGATTGGTAAAGAGGTTGAAACATCGCTTTCCACCCGTGGTACGGACCTGAAAGTAGAAAGGGTGGTGGTCACCAACGAGAAGGTACTCGGCAAGAAAATCCGCGATCTGCACTATAAACAGCGCTATGACGTAGTGATTTCGCGCTTAAACCGTGCGGGGGTTGAACTGGTCGCCAGCAGCAATGCCAGCCTGCAGTTTGGCGATATCCTCAACCTCGTGGGGCGTCCGGCGGCCATTGATGCCGTGGCCTCCGATCTCGGCAATGCCCAGCAAAAATTGCAGCAGGTGCAGATGCTACCGGTGTTTATCGGCATTGGCCTCGGCGTGTTGCTCGGCTCTATCCCGCTGTTTATCCCTGGCTTCCCGGTGGCGTTAAAGCTTGGCCTGGCGGGCGGGCCGCTGATTATGGCGCTGATCCTTGGCCGTATCGGCAGCATCGGTAAGCTCTACTGGTTTATGCCGCCGAGCGCGAACCTGGCGCTGCGCGAACTGGGGATTGTGCTGTTCCTTTCTGTGGTGGGACTTAAATCCGGCGGAGGCTTTGTAGATACGCTGGTGCACGGTGAAGGGCTCAGCTGGATTGGCTACGGCATCCTGATTACCGGTATTCCGCTGCTCACCGTGGGGATACTGGCTCGCGTGCTGGCGAAAATGAACTACCTGACCCTGTGCGGCATGCTGGCCGGTTCAATGACCGACCCTCCGGCACTGGCATTTGCCAATAACCTGCATGCAACCAGCGGCGCGGCGGCGCTCTCCTACGCGACCGTCTACCCGCTGGTGATGTTCCTGCGGATCATCACACCTCAGCTTCTGGCGGTGCTGTTCTGGGGGATGAGCTAGGGTTTTGGATGCGCCTGAGGTGGTAATCCACCTGGTATTCGCTGGCGTTACGAAACATCACTGAATAATTAAGAAACTCACCGCTGTCGCTGTAGGAAAGGGAGGTAATACGCAGCAGCGGTGTTTGTTCGGGTACGTTCATTGACTGGGCCAACTGCTTATCAGCTAGCACCGGTGCCAGGCTTTCATAGTTGCCGCTTATCGTTATGCCGCACTCTTTCTCGATGTAATCAAACTTTGACCCCTCCAGATGCACCAGCGACAGGTTACGAAAAAGCTTAACCGGCATATAGCTGTCTTCAAGCATCAGGGGCTTCCCATCAACGTAGCGTACCCTTCGGGAAAAGTAGATCCGCTCATTGATTTGAATGCGAAGCTGGCTGGCAATGGCGGGCGGGGCGGGCATCACCTCGAAAACCAGGACGTGGCTTATCACCTCTTTACCCTGCTTGCGCAATATCTCGGCCAACCCGGTCAGGTTAGAGGTTTCATGGTGGATGTCTTTATGAGCAACATAAGTACCGCTGCCCTGGCGGCGAACCACCAGACCCCACTCGACCAGCAGATCGACCGCTTTTCGAATGGTCATCCGCGCAACGCCAAATTCCTGCGCTAACGCTTTCTCGCCTGGAATTGGGCTACCAATGTTGAAATCGGATGAATTCAGCCGCAATCGCAGCCTTTCAGCAATAGATTTATAGATCACTTATAGACCTCTATTCCCCATCCCCGCAGGGTTATTGAACCGCTGTTTCTTATTAAAAAGTAATCAATTACAGACAAATAATCAGATTGTTCATAACGGCATAGAATTAGGCCATATGACATGTCTATTTTTATCTTAAAAATTAGACAACATAGCGTGAATTAAAACCATGAAAGCGATCACGAATCGCACGCTCACCGCATGTTGTCTGACGGGGTAATTCCTATTCTCGTAGCAGGCCGGAAATCAACCTTAATAAGGCCACTTACCCTACGAGTTGTTAAATGAGGATTGCTAAATGCTCAGTCAAATACAACGCTTTGGCGGCGCCATGTTTACCCCGGTTTTATTATTTCCCTTCGCGGGGATTGTGGTGGGTATCGCCATTATGTTGCGTAATCCGCTGTTTGTGGGTGAAGCACTCACCGCACCTGATAGCTTATTTGCTCAGATTGTTCACATCATTGAAGAGGGTGGCTGGACGGTATTCCGAAATATGCCGCTCATTTTTGCCGTTGGTTTACCCATTGGCCTTGCTAAACAGGCGCAAGGGCGAGCCTGTCTGGCCGTACTGGTGAGTTTCCTGACCTGGAACTACTTCATTAATGCCATGGGCATGACCTGGGGCCACTTTTTTGGCGTCGACTTCTCCGCTGACCCCGTCGCGGGAAGTGGCCTGACGATGATTGCCGGCATTAAGACGCTGGATACCAGCATCATCGGCGCGATTGTCATTTCGGGCGTCGTGACCGCGCTGCACAACCGTTATTTTGATAAACCACTGCCGGTGTTCCTCGGTATTTTCCAGGGCTCATCGTTTGTTGTGATTGTGGCTTTCCTCGCCATGATCCCCTGCGCGTGGTTAACGCTTTTAGGCTGGCCGAAAGTTCAAATGGGTATTGAATCGCTGCAGGCATTTTTACGCAGCGCCGGGGCCTTGGGTGTCTGGGTTTATACCTTCCTTGAGCGCATTCTTATTCCTACCGGTCTGCATCACTTCGTCTATGGCCCCTTCATTTTTGGCCCGGCGGCGGTTGAAGGTGGCATTCAGGTTTATTGGGCTCAGCATCTCCAGGCATTCAGCCAAAGCACCGAGTCGCTCAAAGCGCTGTTCCCGGAAGGCGGCTTCGCGCTGCACGGTAACTCAAAAGTGTTTGGCTCTGTTGGGATTGCGCTGGCGCTTTACTACACCGCAGCGCCTGAAAACCGCATAAAAGTCGCGGGACTGCTGATTCCTGCCACGCTGACTGCCATGCTGGTGGGGATCACTGAACCGCTGGAGTTCACCTTCCTGTTTATCTCTCCGCTGCTGTTTGCCATTCATGCCGTGCTGGCGGCCACCATGTCAACGGTGATGTATATGTGCGGCGTGGTGGGGAACTTTGGCGGTGGCCTTCTTGACCAGTTTATCCCGCAGAACTGGATCCCGATGTTCCATAACCATGCGTCGGTGATGTTTACCCAGATAGGCATCGGCGTGTGCTTTACCGCCCTCTACTTCGTCGTCTTCCGGGCTTTAATTCTGCGCTTCAATCTGAAAACGCCGGGCCGTGAAGACAGTGAAATAAAACTCTATAGCAAAGCAGACTACCAGGCCGCACGTGGCAAAACCTCAGTGGCTGGCGCGAGTGACACGAAATTAGGCCAAGCGGCAGGCATCCTCCAGGCACTGGGCGGAGCCGCCAATATTGAAAGCATCAACAATTGTGCGACCCGATTACGTATTGCGCTAACCGATATGGCTAAAACGCAAAGTGATGACGTATTCAAAGCGCTGGGTGCGCACGGTGTGGTGCGCCGCGGAAATGGCATTCAGGTCATCGTTGGCCTACATGTACCACAGGTCCGTGACCAGCTTGAAACCCTGATGAAAGATTCTCTACAGACCGAACAAACCACCATGACGGAGGCAGTATCATGAAAAAATTCTCAGTTGTTATCGCAGGCGGCGGCAGTACTTTTACCCCAGGTATCGTCTTGATGCTGCTGGCAAATCAGGATCGTTTTCCACTGCGAGCGCTGAAATTTTACGACAACGACGGTGCGCGTCAGGAGACGATTGCAGAAGCCTGTAAGGTGATTCTTAAAGAGCAGGCGCCGGAGATTGAATTTAGCTACACCACCGATCCGCAGGCCGCTTTTACCGACGTCGATTTCGTAATGGCGCATATTCGCGTAGGGAAATACCCGATGCGCGAAAAGGATGAGAAGATCCCGCTGCGCCACGGTGTACTGGGTCAGGAAACCTGTGGGCCTGGCGGCATTGCGTACGGCATGCGCTCCATTGGCGGCGTGCTGGAGCTGGTGGATTACATGCAAAAATACTCGCCAAATGCCTGGATGCTCAACTACTCCAATCCGGCAGCGATTGTGGCGGAAGCGACCCGTCGCCTGCGTCCGGAGGCCAAAATCCTCAATATCTGCGATATGCCCATCGGCATTGAAGGACGGATGGCGCAGATTGTCGGTTTGAAAGATCGTAAACAGATGCGCGTTCGCTACTATGGGCTGAACCACTTTGGCTGGTGGACATCTATCGAAGACCTTCAGGGGAACGATTTGATGCCTAAATTACGCGAATATGTGGCGAAATATGGTTATGTGCCACCATCAAACGACCCACATACGGAAGCCAGTTGGAACGACACTTTCGCCAAAGCGAAAGATGTACAGGCGCTGGATCCGGACACCATGCCGAACACTTATCTTAAATATTATCTGTTCCCTGACTATGTTGTAGCGCACTCAAATCCGGAACGTACACGCGCCAACGAAGTGATGGATCATCGTGAAAAGAATGTGTTCAGCGCATGCCGGGCGATTATTGCCGCGGGTAAATCCTCGGCTGGCGACCTGGAAATTGACGAACATGCTTCTTATATCGTCGACCTTGCTACCGCCATTGCCTTTAACACTCAGGAGAGAATGCTGCTCATTGTGCCGAACAATGGTGCCATCCATAATTTTGATGCCGACGCGATGGTTGAAATTCCATGCCTTGTTGGCCATAACGGCCCGGAACCGCTGACGGTGGGTGATATTCCAAACTTCCAGAAAGGGATGATGAGCCAGCAGGTTGCGGTTGAAAAGCTGGTCGTCGATGCCTGGGAACATCGTTCATACCACAAACTGTGGCAGGCGATTACGTTGTCGAAAACGGTACCGAGCGCTTCCGTGGCAAAAGCGATTCTGGATGATTTGATTGAGGCCAATAAAGACTACTGGCCACCGTTAAACTAAGTACTGATTTAGCGCGTCATGCCCACAGAACGTTGTTCTGTGGGCATTTTTGTTTTCAGGTGTTGGGATGTGAGACCGCGCACACTGATGTAAAAAGCAGCGAGAGCACGTAAGCTATTGAGGTAACTTACTCACATTAGCTGGCACAAGGAGCCGTCATGAAAATTTCCCGCGTGGGAGAAGCGCCAGACTATCGCTTCTCTCTGGCCAACGAACGTACGTTCCTGGCATGGATCCGTACCTCGCTGGGCTTCCTGGCGGCAGGCGTTGGGCTCGATCAGCTGGCCCCGGATTTTGCCACGCCGGTGATTCGTGAAACGCTGGCGCTGATGCTGTGCCTGTTTGCGGGAGGGCTGGCGATTTATGGCTATCTGCGCTGGCTGCGTAATGAAAAAGCGATGCGCCTGAAAGAGGATCTACCCTACACCCGTAGTCTGCTGGTTATTAGCCTGATTCTGGCGCTGGTCGCGGCGGTGGTGATGATTCTGGTGTTCTATGGTGGATAACCGCAAGGCCCGCCGCGAGGCCGACCCAGGTCTGCAGCCGGAACGTACTTCGCTTGCCTGGTTTCGCACACTGCTTGGCTATGGCGCGCTGATGGCGCTGGCGCTAAAGCATAATTGGCATCAGGCCGGTGGGTTGTTCTGGGTGTCAATTGGCGTACTGGTTATCGTCGCTATCATCCTCTGGCAGTACACCCGTAATCGGAACGTCATGGACGTCACCCAGAGCGATTTTACTCAACCGCGTGCGGTACGTGATAAATTTTTGATCTCCCTCGCTGTGTTGTCACTCGCATTGTTGTTTGCTGTTACCCATATTCGTCAGCTTGTTATTTTCATAAAGGATTTTGCATGACAGGACGTCACATTGAAGCCGCCATCGCGTGCTGTAGTCCCAATGGCACGATGATGTCAGAGGGGACACTGCGTAGCATGGTGAGCCGCCAAAACTGCCTGCAGCCGCAGCACTGGTATCGCGAGCTTCGGCAAACGGGAACGACTTCAGTGCAATTAATTCCGCAGATAGAAAGGGATGCGTCAGGCAAACTCAGCGAGGGATCGGTGCAGCCGGAAGAGTGGGGCGCGTTCCTCTGCGCCGTTTTTGATCTCTGGGTGCGGGAAGATATCAGCACAATCCAGATTCAGCTTTTTGAATCCACGCTCGCTATCTGGCGCGGTTATTCCCCTCAGATAGCCAGCAATGCGGATAACCCATGCGGTGAGTGTTCTGTGTTGCGCTTCTGTCACGGTACCTGCCCTGAGCCTCCATTTTCTGAGGGTAAGAACGCGCTCTGCGAGGGTTATCGTCGCTTCTTCACCTACAGCGAACCACACATGAAAGCGATGCGCGATCTCCTTAAACAGCGACGCTCGCCGATGGAATTGATGGTGATGTTAAGTCAGGCTGAATAAGCTTTCTCTGTTTGCCAGACGGGTCTGCCAGATGGCAAACAGGTCAAGGTCTCCGCTGCGTATTCTGGTATCACTATCTCTTCACTGTGATGACGCATCTGGAGTGTCTATGCCGCTCGTGCTGCCCCGGGAAACCCACTTTCACCATCCGCTGGAAAGCGTGGTGTTTCACTTCTGGCACCCGGAAAAAAATATCAGCCATGAACATACCCACGAATACTGCGAGCTGTTCCTGGTCGGTCACGGCAGCGGCATCCACGTCATTAATGAAAAGCCCTGGCTGCTGAGCAGCGGAACGCTCTGCTACCTGAACCGCCAGGATTACCATCTGTTTGAAGAGATGAAAGATTTACAGCAGGTGAACCTGCTGTATCTGGGGCGCGATAACTTTAACTTTATCAAACAGATCGATTACCTCCTGCCACAGGAGGGCGAGAGCAACGTCTGGCAGGTGGATGTGGGCATTATGCAGCGGGTGTTTGAGCGCCTCGCCAGCCACAATGAAGCGGAGTTCAGCGATAAGCTGCTGGCGGAAAGCCATAAAGAGATGATTTTTCTCGAAGTGTTGCACACCCTGAATCTGTGGCGCTACAAAACCCAGGATTTTCACTCCAGCGAAGACCGCATCAGCCAGGTGCTGATTCGCCTCAACGGCCAGTGGCAGCAACCGCTCGACCTTGACGCGCTGTGCCACGAGTTTGGCCTTTCCCGGCGCACGCTACAGCGCGGGTTTAGCGACTACACCGGCGTGTCTCCTCAGCAGTATCTGGCGCGCGTGCGGCTATTGCAGTCCCACTATCAGCTACGCTTCACCAGTGATTCGGTGAATGATATCGCAGTTCGTTGCGGATTTGGCGACGTTAGCTACTTTTCTCGTGCTTTTCGTCGCCAGTTTGGTGTATCACCGAATCAATGCCGCTAGCAGCCTTTCGCCAGATACTGTGCCATCTCCTCATCCGGCACCATGCCACCGCCGGTGGCCCATACCAGGTGGGTGGCGTGATTGAGCTGTACTTCGCTTAATCCTTGCAGCTTGCGGTAGTCCGCCGATGCACAAACCCGCTGCGGCCCCGCCATTCCGGCGAGCGCCGAGGGTTCCAGCTTAATCGCTTCTTCCTGCACCAGCCAGCCAAGCATATTGTACAAACGCTGATCGTCAACGGTGTACACGCCGTCGAGCAGGCGCTGCATTGCGCGGCCAACAAACCCAGACGCGCGCCCGACCGCCAGGCCGTCGGCGGCGGTGACGTTATCGATACCCAGTTCCTGCACCGCAATGCCGTCGTGCAGCCCGGTATAGACGCCAAGTAGCATGCACGGTGAGTGGGTCGGTTCGGCAAACAGGCAGTGAACGTGATCGCCAAAGGCCAACTTTAGCCCGAACGCCACGCCACCGGGACCGCCGCCCACGCCGCAGGGAAGATAGACAAACAGCGGGTGATTGGCGTCCACCACGCGCCCTTGCATGGCAAACTGTTCCTTCAGACGCTCACCGGCCACCGCATAGCCGAGAAACAGGGTGCGGGAGTTTTCGTCGTCGATGAAAAAGCAGTTCGCGTCTGCCTCGGCGGCTTTACGCCCCTGTTCCACCGCGACGCCGTAATCCTCCGCGTACTCCACCACGGTGACGCCGTGGCGGCGTAGCTTCGCTTTTTTCCAGGCGCGGGCATCGGCGGACATATGCACCGTGACCCTGAAACCGAGACGGGCGCTGATGATGCCGATCGAAAGCCCGAGGTTTCCGGTTGAACCGACGGCAATGCTGTACTGGCTGAAGAACTGGTGGCATTCCGGGGTGAGCAGGCGACTGTAGTCGTCGGTGATGGCGATAAGACCGGCAGCAAGCGCCAGCTTTTCCGCATGGGCCAGCACTTCATAAATACCGCCACGGGCTTTGATGGAGCCAGAAATAGGCAGATGGCTATCTTTTTTCAGCAGCAGTTCGCCGAATATGGGCTGTTGATACTCCTGCGTCAGCCGCCGCTGCATCGCCGGAATAGCCACCACCTCGGATTCGATAATGCCACCCTGCGCGGCGGTTTCCGGGAAAGCCTGCGCCAGATAAGGCGCAAAGCGGGCAAGGCGATCGTGTGCATCGGCAACGTCTTGCGCTGTTAGCCCAACATAGGGAAGCCCCTCGGCAAGCGAAGTGGTGGCAGGGTTAAACCAGGTGGTCTCTTTCAGCGCGATAAGATCCGCCAGCAGCGGGAATTGTGCGATTAACGTTGCAGGTTGCATTAGCCGGTCTCGTGTTGTTCTGTTGGTTCTATTGAACAGAAAACCGGTGAGGAATGACAAGCGATATGTGGCCCGATTTCCCGGCGTTACGTTGCTTGGCCGGGCTACTCATCTACAAGTAGCCCGGCCAGGCGTAGCGCCGTCGGCGTTATGCTCCGATATCGACCACTTCCAGCAGCGTTGCCGCCGTTTTCTCACCGTGCGGCACATCGCGGAAAATCGGCAGCGCCTCCCAGCGTAGCCAGTAGCGGTTTTGCGGGCGGTAATCGCTGTTTTGCGCGGGGATTAACTGCACTTGTGCCAGTGGCGCAATGCCCTGCCGTGGCTGACGCAGCGCCTCTGGAAGCGGCGAAACCAGCGGTCGAGAATCTACCACCCTTAGTTTCCGGTCATCAATAATCCACACCCCGCTTCCGGCCCAGACTGAGGTCCATTCCACCTCGAGTTGACCGTTGCCAATCGCGCGCGGTGCGCTGAGCGTCACGTCCGGGGGGATCGACCCGCCGCCGTTAAAGTCCCAGCGAAAATCCCATTGGCTAATCTGCGTTTTCTGCCAAATCCCGGTGCCATCCGGGCGAGCCAGCCAGGTCTGCGACAGCCCTCGGTCATCATAACGATGGTAAATCAGCACCGGGCGCGCCTGATTATCAAAGCCCACCTCCTGCACCATATTAATCAGCCCGCCGCCGATGCCCGCGTCGTCGACAATCTCGCCCTGATGGCGGGCAATGGGCAGCGTGAGCGGCGTGCCGTCTGATTTTTCCCAGCGCTGAAGGTCGCGGCTGCGCGCGTACGAGAGGTTATTGTTGGTCTCGCAGTGCGGCGTTTCGCGCCACATCCACACCATGTGCCAGTAGCCGTCCGGCCCCAGCAGCGGCTGGCGGGCGTAGCCGTTGCGCGCCCCTTCGCCGTTGAGCAGCGGCGTCTCCAGCAGGCGTGACCACTGCTGACGCTCGGCATCGAAAATGTTGTACAGGTCATCGCCGTTGCCGCTGCAGCCGTCGCGATAGCGGAACAGCAGGCGGCCCTGCACGTCCTTAAAGAACACCGGGTAGGTGGCTCGCGCTTCACGTTCGCCGGTCATCGCGGGAACGCACTCCAGAGTGGTGACGTCGAGCGGCGTGCGGCTGCGGAAGTAAATGAGCGGATCAACGTGCATATTGCCGGAAAGATGCAGGTACCCGGCACTATCTACCGCCATCGTCAGATAGTTGTGCGAATCAAACTCGGTGATATGCGAGTAGCGTTCGCGCTCCGGCAGCCAGAGTCCCTGCGGCTGAAACGTCTGCCACGGGCCGTCGGGCAGCTCGCGCTGGCCCACGGTGATGCGGTGTTCTGCATCATACCAGGCGGCGAACTGGTGGTTGTCGTGATTAATCAGACAGTAAAGCACGGTGAAATCTGCGCAGGCGTGGGCCACGGGCGCAACAACGATATCGGTCATCAGACGGTCTCCGGACGGGCAACAAAAGATTTTTTACGACGCAGGAAGAAGGCGGCCAGCACCAGCGCACCGATCGGATGCAGCGTCGCGCCAGCGTATATCGGCATCGAGTAACCGAAGTGGTCGATGATGGTGCCGACAAAGCCGTTAAAGATAATGGAGGTCACGCCGCCCAGCGCGCTCATCACGCCGATAGCGGTAGCGATGGCCACGCGCGGCGCCAGCCCGCCCATCATGATGGTGGCCATGCTGAGCCAGGCGGTGCACATAAAGTTAATCACCGTCATGATAGCCACCGCCGCGTAGGCGTTGCTGATGGATGGCAGCAGGAACACCAGCGGTGCCAGACAGGTGACGGACCAGATAATGGTTAAGCGAGCGCGGGTGGCGTCCATGCCGCGCGCTACCAGACGGTCTGAGGCCCAGCAGACTGCCAGCACGCCAAAGACGGCAACCAGCGGCGGCAGCCACATCAGCTTGCCGACTTCAGCCAGCGTCAGGCCGATTTTTTCCTGCATAAAGCCGACCTGCCAGTACTGATAGAAAAACCAGAACGGGTCGGTGAGCAGGCGAGCAATCAGCAGCGCCCAGATAGGTTTTGAGGTCAGCACCATCTTGTAGCGTTCAACCAGCGGCACGCTGACGGCGCTCACCTGCACCGTGTCCTCGGCGGCAGGCGGCGTTTTACGGCTGGAGAGATACCACATCACCCCAACCACCACGCCCGCTACTGCCGGGATAAAGAATGCCCAGCGCCAGCCGGTAGAAATGGTCACCCAGGCCACAAACGGCGGTGCCAGGATCAGCCCCAGAGACTGGATAATATTGGTGAGCTGGAAGGCAAAGGCGCGCTGCTCGGCGCGAAACCAGGTAAAGACCGCCAGCGTCAGCGCCGGCACAATCCCGGACTCCGCCAGCCCCAGCATGACGCGCCCGACGATAAGCCCGGTCATCGAGTGCGACAGGCCGGTAATCAGCGTGGCAATCGACATCAATACCATCAGGGCGCACAGCACGTAGCGGCTGCCGAAGCGGTCGACGATGCCGCCGACGAAGAAATACATGAAGGTGTAGGGGATCATAAAGGCGCTGATCAGCACCGAATAGTCGCTGTTATCCAGCCCCAATTCCTGCATCAGCGTGGTTTTGAGGATGGAAACAATTTGCCGGTCGAGCGAAAAGAAAAACAGCACGCAGCCGAGGAGCAGAAGCAGTACCCAGATGAGTAGGGTAAAACCACCGCGGCCGACCGATTTTTCAGCCTGTTGCATTGTGTTCTCCGGTTTATCGTAGGGATACGAGATAAGCCGGAGTATATCGGGGGCGTTTAACCATCGTGGTGGCAGGAGAGCGGAGTGTGATGCGCGGCAATACGCTTTGACCTGAGACGCCACAACGGCGGGTTATGTGGCGTGATAGTCATGTTGCCTGAGCGCTAGCCACGCGGTGATTATGGTTTGAAGCAGGCGTTTCCCAACGGGATATATTTCTTGTTAGCGACAATAAACTTTCGATTCTTCGCATTCACCGAACCGTCCTTAAATTTTTCACCGGGCAGCATATAGAATTGCCTGGAGTGTTCATCGTCGCCGTCGCACCCTTTCTGGATGATGACCCTGAAAAAAGTATTGCCGCTGTTTTCAATAACCCCCTGATTTTCATCAACGCTGTACTTCAGGCGCATGTTGCGAGGGCGAACGATCAAAAAGGTACTCATCGACGTTACGGGTAAGACCTGCAGGTGATGGCCGGTATCGTTTTTCGGAAACATTCGAACCGGCGATTCTTTGAAAATGACCCGGTAGTAACGCTCGACATCGTCTTTTGGCCCACGATAGTAAAGTTTGAAGTATTCCGTGCCGTGCGAGCTAATCGAAAATTTCAGCGGTGCCCAGAGGAGCTCAAGCTCGTTAGCGTTTACGCGGTGCTCTCCGTCTTTACCTGGCTTATCGATTTTAAAGGCCGAAACGGTGTAGAGATTCGTTCTGTTGGTATCGTTATAGATGGGCCGTGAGACGAATTCTTTATCAGACGGTATGTCATTCACCAGTGAGTCAAACCATACCGCATGGGCCGGTTGGGTACAGATAATCGCCATCAGTACCAAAATGAGAAAACGCTTAGCCATGGCTGCTCTCCTTAACATATCGTCAGCGCGGTTAATTCACGCCAATCCAGGTTGCCGTGGCCACAATTTCCCCGCTCGCGCTGACGGTGCCCATCCAGTCTTCCCCCGAAACGGTAAACTGGGACCGTGAGTCGTTCATCGGAAACAGCAGTTTTACGTTGGTGGTAAAAAAGTAGCTGTCGTCGAGATTCGCATTCCAGGCGGTTTGTACCCATTTGGCGTTGGTGATATCAATGGGGTTTTCTGTACAGCTATTACGGGCGGTTACGGTGGCGCCTGACGACGATGTGTAGCTCAAGTAGGCGGGAATCGGTACGCTGAGGCTTTCATCCGCTGAGGTAAACAGGCAATAGGGGACATCTCTGATACGTACGCTATCACCTTTTACCTGCACGTTAATGCTGTCCGCCTGGCGTGAGGCCGACGTTGTGATGGTGTATTCGAATTCAATTGGCTGATCGCTATCAATCTTTCCCTCACGCGTAGGGTGTGAGCTACCATCTGCCGAGACGATGCTGATCCCATATTCTTTAGGCACAATGGTAATGCGGTTTGACGGCGTAAACTGGTAATAACCTGATTCGCCGACCAGGTCGTTTTCGAAATTAAACGTAAATAGCGAATCTCTATTTGTCAGATCGTTGCCTTTTGCCAGCGCTTGCTTAAAAAAGCTGGTGGTAAGAAAGAGATAGATGGAATCACCGCCGGTGGTGATAATTTTATTAAAGTTGGTGTTCTGCGTAGTGTAATTATACCAGGTACTACCGTCGCCGCTGAAACGGATATCTGAGTCAGCCGTTGGCGTGAAGCCTAACATGTTAGTGTCAAGCACCATCGCCATATCCAGATAGTTAGTGACTGCCGCGCTTTGCTGGTAGGTATAAGAGACCATTTTACAGGTCACGCCGTCGACGTTATTCACTTTGGTGATTTGGCAGAGATTTGACCCTGGCGCAATGCTTGGGGTGCCGTCGCTGGCAATCCATATTTCAGCTATAGAGTTAGTGCTGTTGAGGGTAAGGTGGGCTATCTTATTCAGCGTGAAATTATATTCGTACCAGGCGACCGCGCCGGTCGTCACGTCCTTACAGCGGGTGCCATCGCTGTAATCGTAGTTCGTGGTGGTGTGGCACCAGTTAAGTTTAAAGGTTTCGCTGGAGCCAACCGAAAGTTTACGGAAATATTCGTAGGCTTCCGGGCTAAGTGAACCCAAACCATAGTCACCGTTGTAAATAGAGTTGCCTGCCTTGGTATGATAAAAACCGTTATCGTCAATGATTTCACCCGCGATATACCCTGAAGATGGACAGGTATTCCCACTGGTCATACAGCGAAGGCCCTGAAAAGGACGGGAAATCGACGAATTTTCAATCCACATATCAGTATATGTATTGGGTGAGACCCAGCCTATGTAACCCATATACCCCAGACTCACCTGAGCGGTGGAATAACGAGTCCACATATTCGCGCCGCTAAAACGTGGGTCCAGCGCGTTCGGCGTGACGAAATATTCGTTATCGACGTTGTTTTCGATAAATAAAAAGGAGTTTGACCCGGAACCGCTGTTTCCTTTTGTGGCAGCCTGTGCAGAAGAGGTGAACACCAGGCCGAACGCCATCGCCACGGCATATTTCCAGTAATTAGTAGACATCGTCTTGTTCTCCTGTACGTGAAGCCGTGAGTGCTTGCGTTGCGCATTGAATATCGCCCACCCAGACGGCACCGCGCGCTTTTTGCAGATCCAAATCCGCTTCACAAACGCCGCCACGGGCGTCAATCAGCGTAATAATGGGGTAGCGTTTATCGACATCCATGGCGAATTCGCCCTGTTTGTCGGTGCGCGTTTTACCAATATGGTTGTGCACATCGGTGTTGGCATACGCCGTGCCATCTGGCTTACGCATGCGGCCAAATACGGTGACGAGTTGCTTCACCTCTGGATTCAGCACGCCGACGTTACCGGGATAAAGCACAAGTTTGTTACGGCGACCGCTGACGATATCAACGCTATCTTCAGCGGCTTTATCGTTCATTAACTCCACCTGATATTCCGCATACGGCGCCAGGCCGATAAAGTTACTCTTCCCGGTCAGCGGATAATTACGGCCGTTGATCTGGGCGAGCATTTTCCCGCTTTCGCTAAAGTTGGTATTAATCACCACGCCTGAGCTTTGAATTTCTTTGCCCAGATTAAAGCTATCTTTCGTCCACGCGATGCTGCCGTGGGAGCTCAGGTTATAGTTGGTGCTGCCGCCTGATGCGCTTGAAACGGACAGGGTTCCGGCATTGTATTTCGTGTCATAGGAGACATAACCGTTACCCGATAGATCATCTGATTGGTAACTGTCATAACCGCCTTCGCTGGATTTAAGCCGTTTAGATATCGACGCACCAACCTGGGTAATCGCGCTGTCGTCGAAGCTTTTACGTACCGTGGCATTGGCGAGTAAATTACCGCTTTCGCTGGACACGCCCGCGCTCAACCAGGAGGATAATGGCAATGAGAAATCAAGGTTGATGTATTTATCATTGACACTATTTCGGTCGTCGTAGTAATAGCGCTGAACCCCTGCACGTAACGCAACGGTTACCCAGCGATTGGTAAACAGCGTCTGGCTATAATC
The DNA here is from genome assembly GCF_040930405.1 of Kluyvera sichuanensis. Taxonomy (NCBI): domain Bacteria; kingdom Pseudomonadati; phylum Pseudomonadota; class Gammaproteobacteria; order Enterobacterales; family Enterobacteriaceae; genus Kluyvera; species Kluyvera sichuanensis. Next base: position 3,651,823 of record NZ_CP162271.1, on the reverse strand, counting down.
AACGTTGGTGTATTTATTTCCTTCGTATTTGTCATGCGTCCGGCTGACGGAAATGTTGCCTAACCAGGGTGAAAAATGACTCAGGTTAGCCGATGCCCCTAACGAGATATAATGGCTGCTTTGCATTGGCAGTCTGTCGCCAATATGGCTCGCCTGACGCGCAAGCCAGATATTCCCGAACCCGCCGGGGATTGATAAATTCAATGATGTGGTGCTTTGTCTGCTGCGGTCGGTCGCCACCAGCGTCTGTTGATTCAGCGTGAGGTTGTTATTCAGAACAACGTCGGCTTCAACTTCGGCCACGCCGTTGTTATCAAAGCCATACAGGGTGGATTTGAACGTAACGCCGGATAGCAGCGGCAGTGACGTTTCTGCGGCTACACCCGCGATCCAGGTATTCTTCTTCCCATAATCAATATTTTGATGATTACGGTAGTCCATTCGATTGTATTCCAGCATGCCGCTAAAGATTTGCCAGGCGAGATTGCCGGTTGCGCTGGATTTACGGGAGAAGGTCTTATTTATCTGGGCGGTACGGCTATTGACCACTTTACCATTAACGACAATCTGCAAATCGACGGTATAGATGCCAAACGGCAGCGTGGAGGTATCAATCTCATAACTCCCCATCGAGAAGTTTTGAATGCTCAGGAGTTTTCCGTTGCGAAGCACGTGAACTTCCCCTGCAGCGGGCAGAAATACGGTAATCGGAACCAGGGTGAGCGAGGTATTTTCAATCTGGGTGCTACTTTTGTTACCCACGCTGGCGCCGTAAATGCGGCTGGAGTTAAGGGCGCTCATGCTGGCGATTGATTGTAAATTCCAGGTGTCAACCATCCCCACGGCGACGCGGTGGCCCTGGTAATCGCGTTCATACATGGCACGGTACAGCTGACTGTCGCTGTTGACGGTACCAAGCCCGTAAACCGTCCCATTCAGGTTAAAGTGGTGCTCGCGTATCGACGTGGTATTATCAAGGGTGAAATAGTTACTGGTATTATCCCCGTTCCCATATTTGTTGTAATAGGTCCCCATCGTATAATTCAGAATATTTGACAGATGCTCTACCGTCGAAGCGCTTAAGGTATTGGTGCGTGGTATAATCGCCGCCGATAGCGCCTGCTTATTTACCATCAACTCAAGGTAAAACGATCGTGTATCCAGGGATAACGATGCGTTTTCATTGAGAACGATTTTATTATTCTCGCTAAGCGGGGCTGAATGGACCTTGCCGAGTAATTCTTTTATCTGTGGTGAGAGTTCCGTTTTATTCGGCATCTCGTTAAGTTCAATTTGATTAACGAGAAGGCTGCCTTTTTGCGCCACAATCACCGCGTCGGCGATTTTCTGTCGACTACGAGACAAACTATTATCTCCGTCGTAACGAATAAATACCGGGACAGTCATCCCCTGCTGCAATGCATTAGCAAATGCGGCTGGGACAACGTAGTTGTTCACTTGAAGAGATTCGGCATAGCTATTAACAGAGTAAAGTAACTCAATTAATATTAGCCCTCTTAGATATATTGATTGGCCCATGGCTTATATTTACCCTGCGTTTGCGGTAATAAGCTTTTCACCATGCCATATTCCTACGTGGGTCCTTTTACTACTAAGATCGGTATGCTTAATTTTTACGCTGACGTTCGGCATCAAATAATAGCGTTCACGACAACCTTTTCCCTGATCCTGTGATTTATCACGGCACGGGCCATAGGAGATGACGCGGAACGAGGCATTGCCGGTATTGGTGACCGTGTCGCCCTCGCGTTTAAAATCAAAATGCTCTTCACGTGGAGCTACGACCAGAATAGTACCTATAATTGCCGAGGTTGTGGCCTGACCGAGTTTGCTTTTTTTGGTTGATTCATATTCTGCAATCGGTTCATCGGACCATGAAAGACGGTAGTAGCGCTCTTTATCGTCAGACGGGCCATCGTAGATAAAACGGAAGTACTCTTTTGATTGCCCCGGCAGGATTAAATTTGCAGGCGTTGAAAGCAGTTCTGATTTGCTTTCCATTGGAATAATAACTCCGCCCTCCATTGGCGACGATAGACGTTCAATACGCACGTTCACAAAGCGCGCGCTATCGGTGTTATTAAATATTTCTTTTGCCAGATGCGTTTCGTCTGGCGACATAATTGATGTGACATCACCGACGCCAATCGCCACCGCAGGGAACGATGTGAGTAGTGGAAATAAGAAGGCAAACAAACGTTTTGTTTTCATTAAAGTATCCTTACTTAAATAAGGAGGTCATCCATGCGACCTCCTTGCCTTTCGTTACCGGTTCATCGTAAGCAGGGGGATTATGCCGTTACCCACGTAGCGTTGAACTGGACTTTTACATCACCGCTCCAGTAGCCGTCTGCCAGATCTTCAAACTGAGCATCGGTGGAACCATCGCTGGTTGCAGAGTCAATCGTGAAGGTAAAGGTCCCCTGGGTGGAGGTACGGTCTGAACCCGCATAGGCTGAACTGACGGACAATGCATCCAGGCCTGAAGAGACATTGTTTGCGGTGTCAACCAGGGTCACCGGCGTCGCGTTGCTCAGCGCCTGGCCATTCCACTGAACGCCAACCGCCAGAGTGGAGGTGTCAGTGGCGCGGGAGAGGGTATTGGTGACAATCTGAGAAGTCAGTTTGAAATCCGTTGCCCCTGACTGCCCTTTAATCGTGATGTCGAAAGCGCCATTCTGTGAGTTGAACGCTTTGATACCTTCAGCATACTGGAAGCTCAGAGATTTCAGCGGGGTAACAACCAGCGCGCTGGTGGTGTCTTTAGTTGCTGACGCATCCCAGGTCGCTGTTGAGGACGCAGTAACATCATCAGCGGCCATGGCGCTTGAGCAGAATAATGCCGCAGCAACGCAGCTAACCAGAGTGAGTTTTTTCATATCTAATCCTTTTAGATAAAATTGTTTCTTCATTTTGTTGAAGTAACCAAGTTACTTCCCTGCATATACTCCTCTGGTTTTTCCATAAAAATCACCAGAGTAATATTATTTAGTTAGGCATCATAGAAACGAATGCTTATTTCAATAAAGCCGTAAAGAAACCCTATTATTCAAACGTTTTATCATTCGTTTGTTGGGTATTTAACTCATTGTACGTAGTGGTATTAAGAAAAAGATTAAGCAAAATATACGTCGTGCTTATAGATACCATTTTGTAAAACGGTCTAGTTATTTTTGATTCGGAAATAAGATTAAATACCTGAGTGGTTATTGTATAGCTGTTTTTAATTTTTTTAATGACAAAATTGATAGGTGAATGCTATTGAAATACGGCTGATATGATGGTTTGTGTATGATTTGTCTTTTGGTATAGAAAATAAATATACGTCAAATTTATTTCGCGTGTATTTTAATTAACTGCGTGAATTCAATGGGTGGGGTGATTGTATTATTTTTATTTATTAGTTTTGGTGTTTTGCCAAAATATTATTACTCTGAATTATTAACGCCCGTTAGGGTTCTTAACGGGCGTTACTCGGATGCGTTACACCATCGTTTGCTGATGGCGGGCAAAGCGTGACGCGAGCGGCAGCCAGCAGAGGAAAATCAGCAGCCCCATCAGCGTCATCAGTAGCCCGATGCTGCCCTGTCCGGTTTGCGGCATCATTGCCGACAGCCAGGCAAGTACGCCTGAACCAATGTTCTGCAGGCCGCCAACCAGCGCCCCGGCGGTACCGGCAAGAAACGGGAAGGGCTCCATCGCACCGCTGGTCGCCAGTGGGAACAGCATCCCCGCGCCGAAGAAGAACAGCGCCGCAGGCACCAGCAGCGTCCAGATATTCATGACGCCGAACAGGCCGGGGATCCACATCATCACGCCCGCTGCCAGACAGCACACCACCGACTGCCACATCAGCGTCGGGAAGCGTTTTTTCGGCCGCCCGGCAAACCAGGCGCCAAAGAACGCCGCCGGAATTGGCAGAATAAACAGGATACTGACCATCAGGCTGCTTAAGCCCAGCACGCCGCCCATCAGCACGCCGGAGCTGGCTTCAAATACCGCGATACCCGCCAGGCCGCCAATCAGCATCAGCAGATAGCAGTTAAAGCCGCTGTTACCGAACAGCGTTTTGTAGTTGCTGATAAGCCGGGTTTTCGGTGCGCCGGTTGGGCGCGTTTCCGGCATCCAGCGTGCCATGCTGAAGGTGACGCCGGCGCAGAGTACCAGCAGGAAACCGTAGCAGGCGCGCCAGTTGATCAGCGTCTCCAGCACGCCGCCAATCAGCGGCGCCAGCAGCGGGCTGACCAGAATCCCCATGTTTAACAGACTGTTGGCATGACGAAGCTGGCTGCCCTCATACAGGTCACGCGGTAGCGTACGCGCCATCACGCCGCCCACGCCGGTGCCCATCCCCTGCATGGCGCTAGCAACAATCAGCACCGTCAGGCTGTGAGTGGTGATGGCAACCAGCGTCGCCAGCATAAAAATCGACATCCCGACCAGGATCACCGGACGGCGCCCTACGCGGTCTGAGAGCGGGCCGTAGAACAGCTGCGAAACGCCATAGGTCAGCAGATAGGCCGCCATGACGCTCTGCACCGCCCCTTCGCGGACGTTGAGGTCGTTCGCCATCTGCGCAATTGCAGGAATATAAATGGTTTGCGCCATCTGACCGACGGCGACGAGCAACACCAGCATCACCAGGATATTGACGTTTCTATCTCTTTTCATTTCGCTGATAACTTTATAAAAATTGAGTTTATAAGAATAAATGTCCAGGAATTGCGCTAAAAGCGAGAGGAATCTACCACAATGAGGTGACGATTTAATCACATGCCATGTAAATGAAATGTGTGATGCAGGCAGGATTTATACACGTAAACGGCAACAATAGTTGCCAGTTTAGTCAGGAGAGGCGCAGCAGTATGGCACCCGCAGCGATGCCGCCAGCGGCCACCAGCCGCAGTCCGGCTACCCGCTCTTTGAGCAGCAGCCAGGCAATCAGCGCGCCGAACAGAATCGAGCTTTCACGCAGCGCGGCCACTACCGCCAGCGGTGCCTGGGTCATCGCCCATAGCGCCAGACCGTAGGACCCCATCGTCCCCATGCCGCCGAGCACGCCTTTTTTCCAATGCTGAATCAGATAGCGCGACGCTTCGCGGCGGCGGGCGATCATCGCCCAGCACAGCAGGCTGGAGCCGTTAAGGAAAAACGACCACAGCGTATAGCCCAGCGCCGTTTCCGACAGGCGCACGCCGGTACCGTCGATCAGGGTGTAACCGGCAATCACCACGGCGTTCATCAGCGCCAGCACCACGCCACGCTGCGAGCTGGAACGGCTGTTAAATGCCATCGCCAGGATCGCCGTACAGATGACCGCAATGCCACCCCAGGCCAGCGTTGAAAGATGATCGCCCAGAAACAGCACGCTGATGATGGCGACCAGCAGCGGCGCGGTACCGCGCATCAGCGGGTAGGTCTGGCTCATATCGGAAATCTGATAGGTCTTCGCCACCAGTACGGTGTAAATCACCTGCAAGACGGTGGAGGCGACCATAAATGGCACGCTGGCCGCCGAGGGGGCCGGGGCAAAGGGCAAAAGCAGTAGTGCGATGAGCGCGGCGGAGCCGGTGACGCCGATAGCCGAATAGAGTTTGTCGTTTCCCGCCTTAACGATGGCGTTCCAACTGGCGTGTAAAAGTGCGGCAAACAGCAAAATACAGAAAACAGAAAGCGTCATGATAATGCGTTGCTCAGGGAGATTTCACCAAAATTTAACACAGCCGACGGGCGGTGACCAAGGCCAGAAATAGGGGAAAGATGGGACAGCCTGGATAATTTCCCTGACCGCAATAATGTGATCTTTGCTGTATTTTTGCGCAGATGAAAATATTTCCATTGTCAGCAGAAAAAAGCTGTGTTTGTATAAATTCACTAAACGAATTGAGAGAAGACCCTTAATGACCCCATCAATGCTGACTTCGACCCTACTAAAAACCGCGCTACCAGCCGCGGTGGTCGTCGTGCGTGTGGTGGTGGTCGTCGGCAATGCGCCGTAGGGTCAGGAACACACACGATTCCAAACCCCGCCGGCGCAAACCGGGCGGGGTTTTTAGTTTCTAGCCCCCTCCGGATAGTCGGCCTAGTTGAAAGGACTGGAGCATGGCAATTTCGGGCACAACATCACAGACCACGCGTTTTACCGGCGCGCAATTAATCGTTCATTTACTGGAACGTCAGGGTATCACCATGGTGACCGGCATCCCCGGCGGCACGGTGCTTCCGCTGTACGACGCCTTAAGCCAGAGCACGCAGATCCGCCATATTCTGGCGCGACACGAGCAGGGCGCGGGCTTTATCGCCCAGGGCATGGCGCGTACTCACGGCAAACCGGCGGTGTGCATGGCCTGTAGCGGGCCGGGCGCGACCAACCTGGTGACCGCCATTGCCGATGCGCGCCTCGACTCTATTCCGCTGGTGTGTATCACCGGCCAGGTGGCCTCCTCGTTAATCGGCACCGACGCGTTCCAGGAAGTCGACACCTACGGTATCTCTATCCCCATCACTAAGCACAACTATTTAGTCCGTAACATCAATGAATTACCGCAGGTTATTGCTGATGCTTTCCGGATTGCCCAGTCTGGCCGCCCAGGCCCGGTGTGGATAGACATTCCTAAGGACGTTCAGACTGCGGAAATCGACATCAGTGAGCTGCCGGAACCCGGCGACCGCGCGGCAACGCCAGAATTCAGCGCTGAGAGCGTGAGCGAAGCGGCGGCGATGATCAATGCGGCGCAGCGCCCGGTGCTCTATCTGGGCGGCGGCGTTATTAACGCCCCGGAGCGCGTGCGCGAGCTGGCGGAAAAAGCCAACCTGCCGACTACCATGACCCTGATGGCGCTGGGCATGCTGCCAAAAGCGCACCCGCTGTCGTTAGGTATGCTGGGTATGCACGGCGCGCGCAGCACCAACTTCATTCTGCAACAGTCTGATTTACTGGTAGTTTTAGGTGCGCGTTTTGATGACCGGGCGACCGGTAAAGTGGCGGAGTTCTGCCCGAACGCGAAGATTATCCACGTCGATATCGACCGCGCCGAGCTGGGTAAAATCAAACAGGCTCACGTGGCGATTCAGGCGGATGTGGACGACGTGCTGGCCCAGCTGCTGCCGCAAATTGACGCGCAGCCGCGCGATGCGTGGCGCGGTAAAGTGGCCGAACTGCAACAAGAGTTCCCGGGCGCCATTCCTGAAGCGGGCGACCCGCTCAGCCATTACGGCCTGATCAACGCCGTTGCCGCCTGCGTGGACGACAGCGCGATTATCACCACCGACGTTGGCCAACACCAGATGTGGACGGCGCAGGCTTATCCGCTGAACCGCCCTCGCCAGTGGCTGACCTCCGGCGGCCTCGGTACCATGGGCTTTGGCCTGCCTGCCGCTATCGGTGCGGCGCTGGCGAACCCGGACAAAAAAGTGCTGTGCTTCTCCGGCGACGGCAGCCTGATGATGAATATTCAGGAGATGGCCACCGTGGCGGAAAATCAGCTGGATGTGAAAATCATCCTGATGAACAACGAAGCGCTGGGGCTGGTGCATCAGCAGCAAAGCCTGTTCTACAAACAGGGTGTATTTGCCGCCACCTACCCAGGCATGATTAACTTCATGCAGATTGCCGCCGGTTTCGGTCTGGAAACCTGCGACTTGAACAATGAAGCTGACCCGCAGGCGGCGCTGCAGGCGATTATCAATCGTCCGGGCCCAGCGCTGATTCACGTGCGCATCGACGCCGAAGAAAAAGTGTATCCGATGGTGCCGCCGGGTGCGGCAAATACCGAAATGGTGGGGGAATAAGCCATGCAACAACAGACTCATGACAACGTTATTCTGGAACTCACCGTGCGCAACCATCCGGGCGTAATGACTCACGTCTGCGGGCTCTTTGCCCGCCGCGCCTTCAACGTGGAAGGCATTCTCTGTCTACCTATCCATGACAGCGATAAGAGCCGCATCTGGCTATTGGTCAACGACGATCAGCGACTCGAGCAGATGATTAGCCAGATAGACAAGCTGGAAGACGTGGTGAAAGTGACCCGCAACCAGTCTGACCCATCGATGTTCAACAAGATAACCGTCTTCTTCGAGTAATCCGCTCAAGACTTGAACAGCCGCGCGCTTATCGTTAAGGTAGGCGCGTTTTTTTTACCCGCCAGGATGGAATCTATGATCACCGTTGCCCTTATCGACGACCACACTATCGTCCGCTCCGGCTTTGCCCAATTGCTCGGTCTTGAGCCTGATTTGCAGGTGGTCGGCGAGTTTGGTTCCGGGCGCGAGGCGCTGGTGGGGCTACCGGGGCGCGGCGTGCAGGTCTGTATCTGCGATATCTCGATGCCGGATATCTCCGGCCTTGAGCTGCTCAGCCAGCTGCCAAAAGGCATGGCCATTATCATGCTCTCCGTTCACGACAGCCCGGCGCTGGTCGAACAGGCGCTGAACGCGGGCGCGCGCGGGTTTCTCTCCAAACGCTGTAGCCCAGACGAACTGATTGCCGCGGTGCACACCGTGGCGACCGGTGGCTGCTACTTAACGCCGGATATCGCCGTCAAGCTGGCGGCAGGCCGTCAGGATCCGCTGACCAAGCGCGAACGTCAGGTGGCGGAAAAATTGGCGCAGGGAATGGCGGTAAAAGAGATTGCCGCCGAGCTGGGGCTGTCGCCGAAAACGGTGCACGTTCATCGCGCTAACCTGATGGAAAAGCTGGGCGTCAGCAACGACGTCGAGCTGGCGCGTCGCATGTTTGACGGCTGGTGATGAATACCCTCTTTTCGCGGTGCATTACCGTTGTCGCCTGTTTCTTTATCTTCTCCGCCGCGTGGTTTTGCCTGTGGAGCATCAGCCTGCACCTTGTGGAGCGCCCGGCGCTGGCGGTGCTGCTGTTCCCGTTCGGTCTGCGCCTGGGGCTAATGCTGCAATGCCCGCGCGGCTACTGGCCGGTGCTGGTGGGCGCAGAGTGGCTGCTGATTTACTGGCTGGCGCAGGAAGTGGCGCTGGATCACGCGTTATTATTGATGACCGGAAGCGCGTTGACGCTGCTGCCGGTGGCGCTGATCTCCCGCTATCGCCATCAGCGCGACTGGCGTACGCTGCTGCTTCAGGGCGCGGCGCTGACGGCGGCGGCACTGCTGCAATCTTTGCCCTGGCTGTGGCAAGGGGAAGCGGCGCTGAACGCTTTACTGCTGACCTTAACCGGCGGGCTGACGCTGGCCCCTATCTGCCTCGTATTCTGGCACTACCTTACCAGCACCACCTGGCTGCCGCTCGGCCCGGCGCTGGTGTCGCAGCCGGTGAACTGGCGCGGGCGGCATTTGGTCTGGTATCTGCTGCTGTTTACCGTCAGCCTGTGGCTGCAGCTCGGTTTACCCGCAGAACTCTCGCGCTTTACCCCATTCTGCCTCGCGTTACCGATCATCGCGCTGGCCTGGCACTACGGCTGGCAGGGCGCATTGATTGCGACCCTGATGAACGCCATCGCCCTGATTGCCAGCCAGACCTGGCACGATCACCCCGTTGATTTACTGCTCTCGCTGCTGGCGCAAAGCCTGACCGGGCTGCTGCTCGGCGCGGGCATTCAACGGTTACGTGAGCTGAACCAGTCGCTGCAAAACGAACTGGCGCGCAACCACCGGCTGGCGGAACGCCTGCTGGAAACCGAAGAGAGCGTGCGCCGCGACGTGGCGCGTGAGCTGCATGACGATATTGGCCAGACCATCACCGCCATTCGTACTCAGGCGGGCATTGTGCAGCGTCTGGCTCCGGAGAACGCGGGCGTGAAGCAGAGCGGGGCGCATATCGAACAGCTTTCACTGGGCGTTTACGATGCCGTACGCCGCCTGCTGGGGCGGCTGCGCCCACGTCAGCTCGACGACCTCACGCTGGAACAGGCCATCCGCTCGCTGATGCGCGAAATGGAGCTGGAAAGCCGCGGTATCGTCAGCCACCTCGACTGGCGAATTGATGAATCAACGCTGAGTGAAAGCCAGCGGGTGACGCTGTTCCGCGTCTGCCAGGAAGGGCTCAACAACATTGTGAAGCACGCCAACGCTAGCGCAGTCACACTACAGGGCTGGCAGCAAGATGAGCGGCTGATGCTGGTGATAGAAGACGATGGCAGCGGCCTGCCGCCGGGTTCGAATCAACAGGGCTTTGGCCTCACCGGCATGCGCGAACGCGTGACGGCGCTCGGCGGCTCGCTCACTATCTCCTGCATGCACGGCACGCGGGTCAGCGTCTCTTTGCCTCTGCGCTACGTGTAAGGAACGGCGATGTTTCAATTTCTCAAGGCTCCGGCTAACGCACCGCGCATCACCGATAAGCAGGAAGTGGATGCGCAATATCGCTACTGGCGGCGGCATATTCTGCTGACCATCTGGCTTGGCTACGCGCTGTTTTACTTCACCCGCAAAAGCTTCAACGCCGCGGTGCCGGAGATTCTCACCACCGGCGTACTGACCCGTAGCGATATTGGCCTGCTGGCGACGCTGTTTTACATCACCTACGGGCTATCGAAGTTTATCTCCGGTATCGTCAGCGACCGCTCCAACGCCCGCTATTTTATGGGCATCGGGCTGATTGCCACCGGAGTGGTCAACATTCTGTTCGGTTTCTCCACTTCGCTGTGGGCCTTTGCTCTGCTGTGGGCGCTGAACGCCTTCTTCCAGGGCTGGGGCGCGCCGGTCTGCGCCCGCTTGCTCACCGCCTGGTACTCGCGCAACGAGCGCGGCGGCTGGTGGGCTATCTGGAATACCGCGCATAACGTCGGTGGCGCGCTGATCCCTATCGTTATGGGGGCGGCGGCGCTGCACTACGGCTGGCGTGCGGGGATGACCATCGCGGGAACCATGGCGATTGTGGTCGGTCTGTTTCTCTGCTGGCGGCTGCGTGATAGACCGCAGGCGATTGGCCTGCCGCCGATTGGCGACTGGCGGCACGACGAGCTGGAGATTGCTCAGCAGCAGGAAGGGGCGGGGCTGACGCGCAAAGAGATCTTCACCCGCTACGTGCTGCTCAACCCCTACATCTGGCTGCTGTCGTTGTGCTATGTGCTGGTGTATGTGGTGCGCGCGGCGATCAACGACTGGGGCAATCTGTATATGTCCGAAACGCTGGGCGTCGATCTGGTGACGGCGAATACGGCGGTCACCATGTTTGAACTGGGCGGGTTTATCGGCGCGCTGGTGGCGGGCTGGGGCTCGGACAAACTGTTTAACGGCAACCGTGGGCCGATGAACCTGATTTTTGCCGCCGGAATTTTACTCTCGGTGGGCTCGCTGTGGCTGATGCCGTTCGCCAGCTACGTGATGCAGGCAGCGTGCTTCTTCACCACCGGGTTCTTCGTCTTCGGCCCGCAGATGCTCATCGGCATGGCGGCGGCGGAGTGCTCGCACAAAGAGGCAGCGGGCGCGGCCACCGGCTTTGTCGGGCTGTTTGCCTACCTCGGCGCGTCGCTCTCCGGCTGGCCGCTGGCGAAGGTGATGGAAGTGTGGCACTGGACGGGGTTCTTCGTGGTGATTGCCATCGCGGCGGGCATCTCCGCGCTGCTGCTGCTGCCGTTCTTAAACGCCCAGGCGCCGCGAGAAGCGTGACCCGCTTCACCTTTCTAAGACGAATGACCTAAAACTAAGAAATTTTCCCGGTTTCACCTGGACGCTGTCTCAGGCGTGCTTCCCGGCTGATTTTTACAATGTCTGCCATTCGCAGGTACCAAAAATTAGCTCGGGAGTGTCCTATGCTGGCCTTTCTAAACCAGGTGCGCAAGCCGACCCTGGATCTGCCGCTCGACGTGCGGCGCAAAATGTGGTTCAAACCGTTCATGCAGTCCTACCTGGTGGTCTTTATCGGCTACCTGACGATGTATCTGATTCGTAAGAACTTTAACATCGCCCAGAACGACATGATCTCCACCTACGGGCTGAGCATGACCCAGCTCGGGATGATTGGCCTCGGCTTCTCGATCACCTACGGCGTGGGTAAAACGCTGGTCTCCTACTACGCCGACGGCAAGAACACCAAGCAGTTCCTGCCGCTGATGCTGATCCTCTCCGCCATCTGTATGCTCGGCTTCAGCGCCAGCATGGGGCCGGGCTCAACCAGCCTGTTCCTGATGATCGCGTTCTACGGCCTGAGCGGCTTCTTCCAGAGTACCGGCGGCTCGTGCAGCTATTCGACCATCACCAAGTGGACGCCTCGCCGCAAGCGCGGTTCCTACCTCGGCATGTGGAATATCTCCCACAACCTCGGTGGTGCGGGTGCGGCAGGCGTAGCGCTGTTTGGGGCTAACGTCCTGTTCGACGGTCACGTCATCGGCATGTTTATCTTCCCGTCGATCATCGCGCTGATTGTGGGCTTTATCGGCCTGCGTTTTGGTAGCGACTCCCCGGAATCTTACGGTCTCGGCAAAGCGGAAGAGCTGTTCGGCGAAGAGATCAGCGAAGAGGACAAAGAGACCGAAGATAACGACATGACCAAGTGGCAGATCTTTGTGGAGTACGTGCTGAAAAACAAAGTGATCTGGCTGCTGTGCTTCTCCAACATCTTCCTGTACGTGGTGCGTATCGGTATCGACCAGTGGTCTACGGTCTACGCCTTCCAGGAGCTGAAGCTCTCTAAAGAAGTGGCGATTCAGGGCTTTACCCTGTTTGAAGTCGGCGCGCTGGTGGGCACCCTGCTGTGGGGCTGGCTCTCTGACCTCGCCAACGGCCGTCGTGCGCTGGTGGCGTGCGTGGCGCTGGCCTTAATCATCGCGACGCTGGGCGTTTATCAGCATGCCAGCAACCAGTACGTCTATCTGGCCTCGCTGTTTGCCCTCGGCTTCCTGGTCTTTGGCCCGCAGCTGTTGATTGGCGTGGCCGCGGTGGGCTTCGTACCGAAAAAAGCGATCGGCGCCGCCGATGGTATCAAAGGCACCTTCGCCTACCTGATTGGCGACAGCTTCGCCAAGCTGGGTCTGGGGATGATTGCCGACGGCACGCCGGTCTTTGGCCTCACCGGCTGGGCTGGCACCTTCGCCGCGCTGGATACCGCCGCGATCGGCTGTATCTGCCTGATGGCCATCGTGGCCGTGTTTGAAGAACGTAAAATTCGCCGTGAGAAAAAGATTCAGCAGTTAAAAATGGCGTAAGTGTGTTTGGTAACTTCTTTGCCCGGTTCTGCACCGGGCTTTTTTATGCCTGCTGGCTGGTCTCATGCAGCAGTTCGCGCAGCCACTGCTGCGCCGGGTCGCGATGATTACGCTCATGCCAGGCCATGCTTTTGGTAAAACCGTGAACCGCCACCGGCGGCTCCTGCACGCAGATTGACGCGCGTGCGCGGGCAAGGCGGCTCGGCACCACGGCAATCATGTCGCTGACGACCAGCACTTCCGGCAGCACCAGGAAGCTGCTCACCGACAGCCCGACCCGGCGTTTGCGGCCCACTTTTGCCAGCGCGTCATCGGTCACGCCCCAGAAACTTTCGCCCTCGTAAGAGACCAGAATATGCTCCAGCGCGCAGAAGCGGTCGAGGCTCAGCGGCACTTGGGCATCGGGGTGGTCGGCGCGCAGCATGCAGACGTAGCGCTCCTCATACAGCGTGCGGCTGTGCAGATCGCCCGGCGTGGTGCTGGGGGTCAGCAGCGCGAGGTCGATTTTCCCCTGCTCAAACTGCGCGGTCAGCCGCTCTGGTTCGACGGGGATCACCCGGACGCGAATCATCGGCGCGCGCACTTTCAGGGCGGCGATAAACGGCACCACCACGGCTTTGAGCGCATAGTCGGTGGCGGCGAGGGTGAAGGTGAAGTCGGCGGTGAGCGGGTCGAACTGCGCGGGCTGTAGCAGGGTGTTGATATCGTTCAGGATCTGTTTGACTACCGGCGCCAGCTGTTGGGCGCGCAGCGTCGGTACCATGCCGTGCGGGGCGCGGATAAACAGCGGATCGCCAAAATTATCCCGTAGCCGGGTCAACATTCCGCTGACGGCGGGCTGGGTCAGCGACAGCCGCGCGGCCGCTCTCGTCACGCTGCGTTCATCGAGCAGCGCATCCAGCGTTTTCAGCAGGTTGAGGTCGAGGGTTCTGAGATCCGGTTTCATCGGCGGCTTCCTTCAGGGAGGTAACGCACATTATGGCATGTTCGATTATCGACAGGGCGCAAAATCCCATTATCATGTCGGGGTTTAGCTAAGGTGAGAGCGTGCATGATCTGGTTGATTCTGGCCACTCTGGTGGTGGTGTTTGTTGTAGGATTTCGGATCCTGACCTCAAGTTCCCGACGGGCGATTCGCCGTCTTAGTGAACGGCTCGGTATTACGCCAGAGCCGGTAGAGTCGATGGTCGACCAGCTAGGGAAAGCGCAGGGCGAAGCGTATTTACATTATCTGGAGCGGCCGAACGAAGCGCATTTGCAGAATGCGGCGCAGATGCTGCTGATCTGGCAGGTGTGCATTGTCGACGGCAGTGAAGTGAATATGCTGAGCTGGCACCGACGGCTGCAAAAAGCCCGTCTGGCGGCGCCGATTACCGACGCCCAGATTCGTCTGGCGTTGAGCTTCCTGCGCGAGCTGGAACCTGAAATCAGTGAGCTGAACGCTTTCCAGTACCGCTATAACGCACTGTTCCATGATGAAAACGGTGTGCACTGGCTGCATTGATATCACGTTGTGTGATGTTGCTTATCAACATTGATGATTATATTTATATCACTCCTGAGCGCATGATTGACCTCGTCAACATCATTACTCACGAGGTTCATCATGAAACAGTCAATGCAGCAAAGCGCTATCGTCTGGCCGGAAGGCTACCTGCCGGGCACCACCGACAACTTTGCCTCTAACGAAATCATCGTCAGCGGCCTGACCGCCAAACAGATTTGGGCACAGCTTGACGACACCACGCTGTGGCCAACCTACTACAGCAACGTAGCGGATATTCATTTCCACGATGGCAGCGGCCCGATGCTCAGCGCTAACGCCCGCTTCCGCTTCTCTACCTTCGGCTTCCCGATTGAAGCGCAAATCACCGAATACGTCCCACCGGTCGACGGCGAAGCCGCGCGTGTGGCCTGGCACGGCTGGGCGGAAGGCGATGCCACCACCCGTCTGGACGTGATCCACGCCTGGCTGTTCGAAGACCTGCCCGGTAACCGTGTACGCATTCTGACTCAGGAATCGCAGATTGGCGTCCCGGCGCAGGAGCTGGCGCGCACCGTGCCGAATCCAATGATTAACGGCCATCAGGAGTGGATTACCGGGCTGGTGAAATCGGCGCGCGGGGAGTGAGTTTGCGGGTGCCGGATGGCGCTACGCTTATCCGGCCCACTCATTACATCAATACTTTCAAACCGTGTTTTTGCACAACGCTCAGCAACTTCAGTGACATCCCACTTGGGCGCTTGGCGCCGGTTTCCCACTTTTGCACGGTGGACACGCTGGTATTCAGGTAACGGGCAAAGACGGGTTGGCTGACGTTAAGTTCTTCCCGCAATGCTTTGATTTCAAGCGGCTGCAGATCTTTGACGCTGCTTAAGCAGGCCGCATCAAAGCTGCGCATGGTTTCTTGAGGGATGGCATCCACGCTAAATAACCCAGAAGCCGCGCTATGAATGGCTTCGAAGGCAGGGCTTTTGAATTTAGTTTTTGCTGTCATGGAGTACCTCGACCAGTTCTTTGCTGTTAATTAATGCGGTGATTTGAGGAGCGGTGAGGCAAGCGTAGTGTTTTGCCAGCTCACGAAACCCCGCCAATTCTCGATAGCTGATATTTTCCATATCTTGCTTGGCGTACAGGAATGTGTAAAACCAGTGTTCTCCGCCTTTCGCCAGAACGATTGCACGATCCCGGTTCTGATTGAGACGTTTTTTATAAACTCCGCCGCCGAGATTATCCGCTTTTCCCTGGAGCACGGCTTGAATCGCTTCGCTTAACTCATCGTCTTTTATCGCGTGGGATTTCGCTTCCCTGTTGAACCACTTGGTTTTGAAGATTCGCATCGGTTTGACGTCCTGTCATTAAAAGTATAGCACTTAGTGCAATGCTATGTGTGAATCGTTATTTTTGCACGCGGGAACAAAGCGATATTTCTCAATGCTCGAGTCGCTTCGCAAAATGTCATGCAACGATGTTGTCGCTGGGAAGGGAAAATTTTGCTTATATAGCCAATAAGCTATAATGGAGTGTAGATGAAAGAAATGCTCAAGCTTGCTGATGCTGAGTACCGTAAGCACCTGAACAAGTAAGGAATGATGATGGCGACCCTTAAAGCGCTAATGGATAAACAGAGCCCGGAAAGTCAGGCGCGAATCGCTGAGAAAGCCGAAGCGCTACGCCAGACCGTCACGTTAAGTATGTTACGTGAAGAGCTCAACCTGTCTCAGGCGGAGTTAGCTGCCGCAATGGGCGTAAAACAACCTACTGTAGCGAAGATGGAGCAGGCAGAGAACGATCCACGCTTGTCGACGCTGAGGCGTTACGTCGCAGCGCTCGGCGGAGAGATCAGCATTGATGTCACGCTGCCAACGGGAAAGAAGATAGCGTTCCATCTTTAATCGTTGCCAAAACGTTAAATCCATCACACTTAAGATGTTACACTGCGCATCCTTTCCGCAAAAACACCGCGCAGGTAACAAAAAAATGAGTGAGCATAGTGAAGCAAAGCCCCGTACAGAGGGCGTTCTGCGGCCGAACTGGTCGGCGGTTTTTGCCGTGGCGTTTTGTGTGGCCTGCCTGATTACCGTGGAATTTTTACCCGTCAGCCTGCTGACGCCGATGGCGGAAGATCTGGGGATTTCTGAAGGCGTAGCCGGTCAGTCGGTCACCGTAACGGCGTTCGTCGCCATGTTCTCCAGCCTGTTTGTCACACAGATTATTGGTAGCCTCGACCGTCGCTACGTGGTGATTCTATTTTCCGTTCTGTTGACGCTCTCCTGCCTGCTGGTGTCGTTTGCCAACTCGTTTACCCTGCTGTTGATGGGACGCGCCTGTCTCGGGCTGGCACTGGGCGGCTTCTGGGCGATGTCGGCCTCGCTGACGATGCGCCTGGTACCGGCGCGTACGGTGCCGAAAGCGCTGTCGGTTATCTTTGGCGCGGTCTCTATCGCGCTGGTGATTGCCGCGCCGCTCGGCAGCTTCCTGGGCGGCATTATTGGCTGGCGCAACGTGTTTAACGCGGCAGCGGTGATGGGCGTGGTGTGCATCTTTTGGGTGGTGAAAGCGCTGCCGTCGCTGCCGGGCGAACCGGCGCACCACAAGCAGAATATGTTTAGCCTGCTGCAGCGTCCCGGCGTGATGGCGGGGATGATTGCCATCTTTATGTCCTTTGCCGGGCAGTTTGCCTTCTTCACCTATATTCGCCCAATCTATATGAACCTGGCGGGCTTTGACGTCGACGGCCTGACCTTAGTGCTGTTGAGCTTCGGTATTGCCAGCTTTATCGGCACCTCATTCTCGGCGGTTATTCTGAAGCGTTCGGTCAAACTGGCGCTGGCCGGTGCGCCGCTAATTCTGGCGATAAGCGCGCTGGTGCTGACGCTGTGGGGAAGCGAAAAGACCGTAGCGGCAAGTATTGCCATTATCTGGGGGCTGGCGTTCGCGCTGGTGCCGGTGGGCTGGTCAACGTGGATCACCCGCTCGCTGGCCGATCAGGCGGAGAAAGCCGGGTCGATTCAGGTGGCGGTTATCCAACTGGCGAATACCTGTGGGGCGGCGATTGGCGGTTTAGCGCTGGACCGTCTGGGGCTGACGTCACCGCTGATGCTCTCCGGGGCGCTGATGCTGCTGACCGCGCTACTGGTGACGGCGAAGGTACGGATTAAATAACCGCGCGGTTGAATAATCGTGTAGCCCGGCCAAGCGAAGCGCCGCCGGGAATGGCCCCGGGGTCGGCATAAATGCCTCGCCCGGGCTACCTGTTACGGGCGTTCGCCCTTCGCCAGACGCGCATTAATCTCGGCAATCACGCCCGGTAAATCCGCCAGCGAATCCACCACGTAATGCGCCCCGGCGGCATACAGCTTGCTGGCGGCGTGCTCGCGGCGGGTGGCAATCTCTGCAACGGGCATCGCCTGATACTCCTCCCACGTCGCGCCGAACTCATTGCCCGACACCGCAAGCCCTACGGTCCACATCCCGGCATTTAGCCCCTCGGTAATGCCCGGCGCGGCATCGTCCACCTTCACGCAGCGGTTCACCGCATCGATACCCAGCGTAATCACGTTTTGCAGTGCCATCCACGGCCCAGGACGCCCGCCCGCCGCAAGATCGTCAGTAGCGACCCAGCAATCCGGCGCGTAGCCGTGCTCGGCGGCGGCAGGGACCAGGCGTTCCATTACCGCACGCGGGTAGCCGGAGCAGGAGCCAATCTTAATTCCGGCGCTGCGTAGTGCTGCAATCGTGTCGATAACCCCGGCTATCGGCGCGGAAAAATCGACAACTTTGGCAATTTGCAGCGGCATAAAGGTGGCATAAATCTCATCGATATCTGCCGCATTCATCGCACGGCCAAACTTCGCCTGCCAGCGGGCATCGACGGACGGCAGTTTGCCCAGCGCTTCAATATGCTGCCACTTGCCCAGCCCCATCGGCACGCGCGCTTCGGCAAGCGTTATCTCCACGCCAAACGCCCGGCGGAAAGCCTCGACAAAAATCTGCGTCGGCGCAAAGGAGCCAAAATCGACGGTGGTGCCCGCCCAATCGAGAATAACGGCGTTAATACGGTTCATGATGGCTCCTTATTTTGTCCAGTACATCGCATGGCGAACGGCGGTCAGCAGGGCAGCGATATCGGTGTCATACACCTCACCGATGTTGCCGATACGGAAACAGTCGCTCTGTGATACCTTGCCCGGATAGATAACAAAACCCTGATCTTTCAGGCGGCTATAAAACGCTTTAAAGCGGTACTGCGGGTCTTCTGGAGAATAGAACGCGGTGATGATCGGTGAATGCAGTGCGTCGTCCAGCAGGGTGGTAAAGCCCAGTTCCCGCATACCGGCAACCAGGCTGCGCTGGTTTTGCTGATAGCGCTGATAACGCGCCGCCACGCCGCCTTCTTCCGCCAGCTCTTTCAGCGCCTGAGCAAACGCCAGCACGGTATGGGTTGGCGAGGTGAAACGCCATTTGCCGTGGTTATCTTCCATGCAGCGCCACTGGGCGTAGAGATCCAGCGACAGCGAGCGGGAGCGGCCTTTGCACGCGGCAAGTTTATCCGCGCGGGCAATCACGAAGGCAAAGCCCGGCACGCCCTGAATACATTTGTTGGCGGAGCTAATCAGGAAATCGATATTCAGCTCGGCAATATCCATCGGAATGCCGCCGAAGCTGCTCATCGCGTCCACGATGTAGGTTTTGCCATACTGACGGGCCAGCACACCGACCTCGTCAATTGGGTTGAGCATCCCGGTAGTGGTTTCGCTGTGTACCATGGCGATATGGGTGATCGCCGGGTCAGTTTTGAGGATCTGCTCGATCGCCTGCACGTCCGGGCGGGACACTTCGCCGCAGTCATAGGCGTGATGGGCGATATCCATCATCCCCGCCATCTCGACCATACGGGCACCGTAGGCGCCGTTGCTGACAATCAGCACCTTATCCTGCTTGCCGAGCGCGCTGCCCAGCACCGCTTCCACGGCGTAGCTGCCGCTGCCCTGCAGAAGCACGGAGGTGTAGCCGTCAGCGGCGGTTGCCAGTTCAGTCAACTGCTGGCGGATAGATTCCACCACGCCGATATTGTAATCATCGTCCCAGGTGCAGCTATCGAACAGCATCGCTTCTTTCACGGTGCGTGAGGTGGTCAGTGGGCCGGGGGTCAGCAGCAGATAGTTACGCGAAGTCATGTTATTTACCTTTGGTCTATACCAGATTTGCATTTATCATGACGATCTTTTCGGCAAAGGGTCAAAGGGAAAATGGCTCTGCAACAAAAAATTCATCTGCGTCTGTATAATGGCGGCAGAGAAAAGTGACAGCGAGTGACTATGAAAGCGATTCCGGGCGATGTCCCACAGTACCTGTTGATCAAGGCGCAGCTGCAGGCGCGTATCCAGAGCGGCGCGCTGAAAAGCGGCGATAAGCTGCCGTCTGAACGTGAACTGTGCGCGATCT
Organism: Kluyvera sichuanensis; assembly: GCF_040930405.1. Classification (NCBI taxonomy): domain Bacteria; kingdom Pseudomonadati; phylum Pseudomonadota; class Gammaproteobacteria; order Enterobacterales; family Enterobacteriaceae; genus Kluyvera; species Kluyvera sichuanensis. The sequence continues at coordinate 3,631,736 of NZ_CP162271.1, read as the reverse complement.
TCAACACCACGCGTATCACCATTCGCGAAAGCCTGGCGCAGCTGGAAGCCAGCGGGCTTATCTGGCGCGCCGACCGTCGCGGCTGGTTTGTCACGCCGGAACGCCTGTGGCTCGACCCGACCCAGAACACCAACTTCCACAAGCTGTGCCGCGAGCAGGGCCGTGAGCCGAAAACCGCGCTGCTGAGCGGCGTGTTGACCACCGTGCCGGTGGAGGCGATGGAGCCGTTACAGCTTCAGCCGTTTGACCAGATCTACCTGCTGACCCGTCTGCGCTACGCCGACGGCCGCGCTGTCTGCTACAGCGAAAACCACTGTCTGCCCGCCCGCGTGCCTGAGCTGTTGCAGTACGATCTCAACGGCAGCCTGACCGAGGTGTACGAGTCGCACTACAACCTTGTCTATACCAGTATGCATCTGTCGTTTTACCCGACCGCCATGCCAGCGCAGGCCGCGCAGGCGTTGGGCGTGATGGAAGGGCGCCCGGCGCTGCTGCTGCGCCGTCTTAACTACGATCAGCACGGGCGCGTGCTCGATCTGGATATTGAATACTGGCGTCACGATAGCCTGCGTATTGAGGTGGATACCCACTAACCGCTGCTTGCCGGATGGCGTAGCTGCGCGCCTTATCCGGCCTACAAACGATCCTGCAGATTCGCGCATCAATAAATCCTTCATCGTATTGTCACAAAAGCCGTTTAGCGTAAAAAGCAAATCTGGTATAGGCCAGAAACACAAAACGCACGCTATGAGGCTATTACGATGAAACTTTCCCGACTTGCTCTGCTGTCTGTTTTTGCCCTTGCCAGCGCCCCGTCATGGGCGGAATCGGTGGTCACGGTTTACTCCATCGATGGGCTGCACGATGGCGACAATAGCTGGTATCAGGCGCAGTTCGACGCGTTCACCAAAGCGACCGGCATTACCGTACGCTACGTTGAAGGCGGCGGCGGCGTGGTGGTGGAGCGCCTGGCGAAAGAGCGCACTAACCCGTAGGCCGACGTGCTGGTGACCGCACCGCCGTTCATTCAGCGTGCCGCTTCTGAAAAACTGCTGGCAAGCTTTAAAACCGACGCCGCCAGTGCGATTCCGGATGCCAACGACCTCTACTCGCCGCTGGTGAAGAACTACCTGAGCTTTATCTACAACGGCAAAGTGCTGAAAACCGCCCCGGCCACCTGGCAGAGCCTCCTCGACGGCCAGTTCAAAAACAAACTCCAGTACTCCACCCCAGGCCAGGCCGCTGACGGCACGGCAGTAATGCTGCAGGCCTTCCACAGCTTCGGCAGCAAAGACGCTGGGTTTGATTATCTCGGCAAACTGCAGGCCAACAACGTCGGGCCATCCGCTTCTACCGGCAAGCTGACCGCGCTGGTCAATAAAGGCGAACTGTATGTGGCGAACGGCGACCTGCAGATGAACCTCGCGCAGATGGAACGTAACCCGAACGTGAAAATCTTCTGGCCTGCTAACGACAAAGGCGAGCGTAGCGCGCTGGCTATCCCGTACGTGATTGGCTTAGTCCAGGGTGCTCCGGAGAGTGAAAACGGCAAGAAACTGATTAACTTCCTGCTGAGCAAAGAGGCGCAAACCAGCGTCAGCGCGCTCTCCTGGGGGATGCCGGTGCGTAGCGACGTGACCCCGAGTGACGATCACTATAAAGCGGCAACCGCCGCGATGGCGGGCGTGCAGAGCTGGCAGCCAAACTGGGATGACGTCGCCGTCTCGCTGTCAGCAGACATCTCCCGCTGGCATAAAGTGACCGATAGCGAGTAAGCCTGATGCTGATGAAAACGACCGCCGTTCCTGCCCCTGCAATGCAGGGGACCTCGGGGATTGTCCTCGACTCGCTGCGCGTGGCGTACCACGGCAACGTGGTGCTTAAACCGCTCTCTTTGACGATTGAACCCGGCGAAGTGCTGGCGCTGATTGGCCCTTCCGGTTCCGGAAAAACCACGGTGCTGCGCGCGGTGGCGGGCTTTGTCCAGCCTGCGGGCGGTCGTATTCTTATCGGCGATACGGACGTCACTCAGCTGCCGCCTTACCAGCGCGGGCTGGCGATGGTGGTGCAGAACTACGCGCTGTTCCCGCATATGAAGGTGGAAGATAACGTCGCCTTTGGCCTGCGCGCGCAAAAGCAGCCAAAGGCGCTGATTAAGGAACGCGTGACCCAGGCGCTGAAAACGGTCGGCATGAGCGACTATGCCACCCGTTATCCGCACCAGCTGTCCGGCGGCCAGCAACAGCGCGTGGCGATTGCCCGCGCCATTGCCGTGCGCCCACGGGTGCTGCTGCTGGATGAACCGCTCTCGGCGCTGGACGCGCAGATTCGCCACAACATGGTGGAAGAAATCGCCCGCCTGCACCTCGAACTGCCGGAACTCACCATTCTCTACGTTACCCACGACCAGACCGAAGCGCTTACCCTGGCGGATAAAATCGGCATCATGAAGGACGGCTCGATGATCGCCCACGGCGAAACCCGTACGCTGTACCGTCATCCACCGAACCGTTTTGCTGCCGAGTTTTTAGGGCGCGCCAATATTCTTTCCGCCACCGCGCTGGGCATCACGGATGCCCCGGGATTGGTGGACGTGAGCTGCGGCGGCACGGTGATTCGCGCCTTCAGCCAGGGCAGCCATCACGGTTACAACAAGCTGCTGTGCATTCGCCCACAGCATCTGAGCCTGGCGCCGCGCTCTGCCGCCAGCAACCGCTTTAACGCCACGCTGCAATCGGTGCACTGGCAGGGGGATCTCACCCATCTGCTGTGCGATGTGGCTGGTGAAGCGGTGCGTATTGTCCTGACGCACGTTGACCCGCTGCCGAAACCCGGCGACAAGCTGGCGCTGTGGTTCGAACCCGATGATGCGGTTTTGATTGAGGTATAACGATGTCGCTCTCTCTGACCCAGACCAAACCGCTGCCCAACTTGCGCCCGCTGCTGTGGCTGCTGTTGCCGCTGCTGGTGCTGACTACGCTGTTCTTCTGGCCGCTTTCGCTGATCGTCGAGCAGGCGCTGCGCGACGCCAACGGCAACGTCGGGCTGGACACCTTCTGGCAGGTGATTGAATCCCGGCGCTTTGTCAGCGCGCTGATGAATACCCTGCAAATTGCGCTGACCGCCACCGCAGGCTGCCTGCTGCTGGGCAGCGTGCTGTCGTTGATTCTGGTGTTTATTCCGTTTCCCGGCAGCGAACTGATTGGCCGGGTGGTGGATACCTTTATCGCGCTGCCTACTTTCCTGATAACCCTGGCTTTCACTTTTATTTATGGCTCGGCAGGGCTGCTCAACGGCACGTTGATGCATCTGTTCGCCTTCGAGCTACCGCCGGTGGATTTCCTCTATTCGATGCAGGGGGTGATTCTGGCGGAGATCACCGTCTTCACCCCGCTGGTGATGCGCCCGTTGATGGCGGCGCTGCGCCAGATTGATAAAAGCCAGCTTGAGGCCGCCAGTATTCTCGGCGCGCATCCTCTGCGGGTGATTGCGCAGGTGATCTTCCCGGCGGCGCTACCGGCGCTGATGGCGGGCGGCAGCCTGTGTCTGCTGCTGACCACCAACGAATTCGGCATCGTGCTGTTTATCGGCGCGAAAGGGGTCAATACGCTGCCGATGATGGTCTACAGCAAAGCAATCCTGGAGTCCGACTATAGCGTCGCCTGCATGATTGCGTTGATTAACATTGTGCTGTCGCTGGGGCTGTTCTCGCTCTACCGCCTGGCGGCCGCGCGAACGGGCATAAGGGGCTAGCCATGTTGATTTGGTCGCGCAAAGGGCGCATTGCGGCGGGCGTGGTTGCTACCGCGCTTGCCAGCGTCTTCTTTTTCCTACCGCTGGCGGTAATTTTAATGTCCAGCCTGAGCCAGCAGTGGAACGGCATCCTGCCCAGCGGCTTCACATTGAACCACTTTGTGAATGCCTTTCGCGGGGCGGCGTGGGATGCGCTGCTTGCCAGCCTGATGATTGGTTTTTGCGCCAGCCTGTTTGCGCTGCTGTGCGGTGTTTGGGCGGCGCTGGCGCTGCGTCAGTACAGCGGCAAGGTGCAAAAGGGGCTGAGCATGTTGTTCTATTTGCCGAGTGCGATTCCTTCGGTTTCCGTCGGGCTTGGCATTCTGGTGGCCTTCAGCCAGGGGCCGCTGCAGATGAACGGCACGCTGTGGATTGTGCTGGTGGCGCACTTTGTCTTGATCTCCGCGTTCACCTTCAGCAACGTTTCCACCGGGCTAGCGCGGGTGTCTGCCGATATTGAAAATGTCGCTTCAAGCCTCGGCGCCTCGCCGTGGTATCGCCTGCGTCACGTCACGCTGCCGCTGCTGATACCGTGGATGGTGTCGGCGCTGGCGTTGAGCCTTTCGCTATCGATGGGGGAACTGGGGGCGACGATGATGATCTACCCGCCGGGCTGGACGACGCTGCCGGTGGCCATCTTTAGCCTGACCGATCGCGGCAATATTGCCGACGGCGCAGCGCTGACTATTGTGCTGGTGGCGATGACGCTGTTGCTGATGATGAAGCTGGAGCGTATAGCGAAACGGTTAGGGCAGAAATAAAAAACCTCTCCCTTAAAAAGGGAGAGGGAGCACATCGGTGCCGCTGAAGTACTGTGAAATAAAGCACCGCACTCAACGGTCCCCTCGCCCCTTTGGGGAGAGGGTTAGGGTGAGGGGAAAAAGAGGGCACATTGCACAGGAAGATCCCCTCTCCCCCTTTAGTGAGAAGGCGGGGGTGAGGGGCGTATGTTGGCTCGAAAGTCAAACCCTCACCCCAACCCTCCCCGTAAAAGGGGAGAGAGGGTTTATCACACGAACTTAGAACCAGGCTTCAAACATCCCGCCGAAGTTCAGCGAATCCAGCTGCTCGTCCTGCGTTCCGTTCACCTTCGCCGTACGCTTGTTATCCACCTGACCGCCGGTCACGTAGAAGCGCAGCATTGGACGGAATTCCGGGCCCATACCAATCGCGATGTTCTGCGACAGGGTCAGCTTCCAGCCGTGGTTATCACCGCCCTGATCGTAATCTACGCGCTGGTAACCCGCTTCCAGCCAGGTGGAGTGCACGTCGTTCCAGAAGTACATTGGACGAACGATCGCGCCGTAGTTTTTACGGTTGTCGGTGTTGTCTTTGCTGTTGTCGTAGTCGTGGAAGGCCAACAGGTATTCCACCTGCGCCTGCTGGGTGAACTTATAGTTACCTTCGAAGCTGGCGTAAATCGCGGTCAGCCCGTCGGTTTTGTTGAATACGCTGTTATCCGAGTTATCGGAGTAGCGCAGGATAACCTTGTTCACGCCGCTGTCGTCGCTGTTGGTGTGGCTTAACAGCAGGCCACCTTGCCAGGCATCAAGCTGCTTGTCGTTATCCACCGCTTTAGAGTCGAAGCCGTAGTTAGCGTAAACCTCAACGTCAATCGGGCCCGCTTTGATGTTGTGGGTTTTGGTGGTCAGCGCGTAGTGGCCGTCGTCACCGGTATCTGAGCTACCGGTACAGGTGATGCGCGATGGGTTAGACTCATCGGCCATCACTTCCGGGCTACAGGATTTCACCTGCGACACGGTAGCGACGTCGAACTGTACGCCGCCAACGTCAAAGTTTTTCACCCCGGCACCCTGGCCGTCGTGGTTCATCCAGAAGTAGTCGTTGATACCCTGTTGTGGACGCTGGTGGAAGTCGCGGCCCGCCCAGATATAGGCGTTAGGGTTAGATTCCAGCACGTTGGTGACGCCAACGTAGGCTTTTTTCAGGTTAACTTCGTCACTCCAGTGGTCGAACATGACGTTGATATCCCAGATAGCGCCTTTGCTGCTCTTAAAGGCTTTGGTTAACTGGAATTCACCGCCGTTTCCTTCGTTACCCAGACGGCCGATTGCCGAGGCACCGTTATAGGAACCGTCCACGCCGACGTATTTCTGGTCGCCAGCCTGGAAGTGTGCGCCGTAGCGCGCATAGCCGCTGAACTTCAGGCCGAACGGTACGGCCATATCTGGCGTTTGTGCGGCGCTTTGCGGGTTGGTTTCCAGATCCACTTTTTTGGCCTGGGCGGCATCCATCTTAGCCTGGCGGTCTGCCAGCGCTTTATCGACGGCCTTGGCCACAATGGCGTCAATTTGTTCCTGAGTAAACTCTTGTGCCATTGCAGAGGAAAGCGGGCAAAGGGCGGCAATAACCGCCATAGCTAATGGAAGTTTTTTTACAGTTTTCATGGTTATCTCAAATTAATTAATTATATTTTCAGACAATAACCATCCCGTTCGGGTGGATAACTATCATCGCCACCAAAACAAGCTGATTTTATTTATTTTCTCGTAGGGTACCGTTAAATCGTTAGCGTAATTAATGTCTCCGAAGTTAAATGAAATTTAATATTAACGTTGGTAAAGATGAATGATTTCTTCCGAAAGTTCACGAGCAAGTAACGAATTCATCAAATGATCCTGCGCGTGTACCATAATTAGGGTCATGGGCTGACGCGCGTCACCTGCATCCTGCTCAATAAGCCGGGTTTGCATATGGTGCGCCTGACGGGCATAGCCATCGGCTTCCCGCAGGAGATTTCTGGCTTCCTCCATTTCACCCTGTCGTGCGGCGTGTAGCGCCTCAAAGCACAGCGATCTGGACTGGCCCGCGTTAATGATTATTTCCATTACCGCGTCCTCTAACCTAACCATAATAATATCCTCTAACTATTTAAAGTTATGATAAAAAGAGGTCGGAAATAATATATCAATGCTTACTGTTAAATTTATCTGACTTAACTAACGGTTCCAGGTTATGGCGCAGTTGATTTTAACGCCTGCACTTTGTTTTTCATTAATGAACGACTTTCGGGGTACAGCAATAGTCAATACATGGCCGCAGAGGTCAGCATATAAATAACGCGCATGACCACCGTGTTTAGCGTCCATAAATAATGGTTCGCGAAACCACGAGTGATAACGAGAGTTCATTTAAACATCTTTTTCGCGCGCTGAATAAATCAGCGGCAGAGCATAATTTTGTGCATTGATGCCTATCCTCTAAATGTAAAAAGTTATTGCGATTGTGATTTGATATGAAACTGAAACCGGTTTCTATTCATAAAATCAAGAAGTGTGACATCCATCAATTTCTCATGCTTATGAGACTAATTATTTCGTCCTGGCTCACAGAAAATTGTCGTTTGGGGGTGAGAGAAATGCGCATCAATTGGACAAGTCATGTCAGAGGGGCGGGAGGTAGGCCTGATAAGCGTAGCGCCATCAGGCGTGGTGAGGCACGTTGCCGGATAGCGGCTTCGCCTTATCCGGCCGACGCTGACTTAATGCTATTGGGTCGGGCACTGAATGCTGTTAATCGCCTTCTCATAGGCAGGACGATCGTTCTTATCCAATGCCCGCGTGGCGCTCTGCACCGCCGTTTTGTTGTCTTTTGACTCCAGCACGCGGTTGGCAAACTGCGTATCGCTCAGCCCACTGCTGGCAGGGCAGTTCTGTTTCACGTCCTTCACCACCTGCTGTTTTTGCTGCTCAAACTTTAGCCCTTCCAGCGGTGAGGCCAGTGCCACGGCGGGCAGCAGCAGGGAGGCGGCGAGCGAAACAACAATACTGACTTTTTTCATTGCGAATATCCTTATGTTCATGCGCTTAGTTAACTATAGACGCATATCCGCCAGCGCGACCTTCTGGGGCTGGCCCTGTTGCTGGTTACGGGGTGTGCTAATGACAGCCAGATGGAAGCGCTGTTTAATTATTTACTGCGGTCGGGAGATGCGGTGCGCTTTCATGAAAACGGAATAGATCGCGCTCTGGTTGAAATGATAACAGGGCTTTCGGCTGACGAAATTGCATCGCTGTGCCACTAAAATCTGACCCGATAGCTCGCGCTATCGGGCAGCACACTGCTACGCCGTTTTCGTTCTGCGGCGTGAGTCCAGGGAAATCAGCACCACCGAGGAGAGGATCAGCAGCGTGCCCAGCCAGTCTGGCAGGGTGAAACTGATACCTAACAGCAGCAGCGACAGTAACGCGCTGCTGAGCGGCTCGGCGCAGCTGAGGATGCTGGCTTTCGGGCCGCCGATCATCTGCGCGCCTTTAAGGTACAGGCTGAAGGTGAGGGAGGTGCCAATCACCACCAGGTAGAAGAAAGCCAGCAGCAGGTTGCCGGTAATCACCACGTTTGCGCCATCTCCCGCGTAGAACGGCAGCAGCATCGCGCCGCCGAGCAGCATGCTCCAGCCGACGATCGGCAGCGTGCCGTAGCGGGCGATCAGCGTGGAAGGATAGGTGGTGTAGAACGCGGCGGCGAAGGCCGAGGCGATCCCCCAGAACAGCGCCGCGCCGGAAATCGACAGCGACGTTGGGTCGCCGTGGGTGACCAGCAAGAAGGTGCCGATAAGCGAGGTCGCAATGGCGGCAAAGACGAAGCGCCCTGGGCGCGCTTTGCGCACGATGGCGAACCAGGCGACGATAATGGTCGGCGACAGGAACTGGAGAATCGTTGCGGTGGCGGCGTTGGATTTTTCAATCGCCAGCAGGAAGGTGAGCTGAACGGTCATTGCGCCGACAAGAGAGAACAGCAGCAGGCTGAGAATGTCTTTACGCTCTTTCAGGATGCGGAAAATGCCATCGCCGTGCAGGAAAGAGAACGTCAGCAGGATAAAGCCACCGGAGAGCAGGCGAATCATCGTCAGAAACGGCGACGGCATCTGGCTATGTTCCATGATGTACTGCGCACAAACGCCTGAACTTCCCCACAATATCGCTGCAACTAAGACGTTCAGCATCCCTTTTCTGGTGGCACCCATTTTTCCTCAACCCTGTCATATGATTTTATTCTGGCGGGCATCATAGCATGGGCAGAGGCTTGCCCCCAGCGGTGCGCCGGGGGCAAAAGGGTTAGCTGAGATCGACGTTTTTACTGCCAAACAGCCAGGTGAGCAGGAAGCCGAAGAAGTAGGCTACGAGCAGGCCCGCGGCGTAGACCGCCATCCCGGCGTAGATGCCGCTATGGGAAGTCATCAGCGGCAGCGCCACCAGGCCGGACGGGCCAAAGACGGTGTTGAGGCCGACTGGAAGCCCCAACCAAGCCACCAGGCCGATAAAGAAGCCCCCGCAGGCACCGCCGAGACAGGCGGTGACAAACGGCTTCATACGCGGCAGCGTAACGCCGTAAATCAGCGGCTCGCCTACGCCGAGCAGGCCGGGAATGATCGCCCCTTTAATCTGCGTACGCAGCAATGAGTCCTGCTTTGCACGGACGTAGAGCGCCAGTGCCGCGCCGACCTGGCCTGCACCGGCCATCGCCAGAATGGTGAACAGCGAGTTAAAGCCCTGCGCTTCCATCAGCGCAAAATAGACCGGCACAAAGCCCTGATGCACGCCGAACATCACCGCCAGCAGGAACAGACCGGCCAGCACCGCAGAACCGAACGGGTTACCGTTGAGGTGCAGGAACAGCCAGGACATCCCGGTAAACAGGTAGCCGCCGATAGGCATAATCACCACGAAGGTGACCGCGCCCATAATCAGCAGCGTCACCGCCGAGGTGAGGATCATATCCAGGTTAGCCGGCATGATGCGGCGCACCTGTTTTTCCACCCAGGCGCCAATAATCGAGGCGATCAGCACGCCGATAATATTACCGCGCGGGTCGATACCGTGGCCGAAGAAGTCGGTGATGCCGGAGTAGAAGCCGACGGTGGCTTTCGGGTCATAGCCGAGGATAAACAGCGCGGCGATGATGGCACCGTTGACGCCAGAGCCGCCAAAGGCTTTCTGCGCGTTATAGCCAATCAAAATACTCAGGAAGGTAAACATCCCTTTGCTGAAGATTTTCATGTAGCTGATGATGCCAACCAGCGTGGCGTTGGGGTGCGCGTTCTCCAGCACAAAGAGTTGCTCGGCGAGCGTGGCAAAACCCAGCAGCAGCCCGACGGCGATAAAGCCCGGAATCAGCGGGGTAAAAATGGTGGCAAACTTCGCCAGAAACTTCTGCACGCCGCCGGTCTGTTTACCCTTCAGCTCCTGCTTTTTGGCGCTGGCGATATCGGCCAGTGACCCACCGCTGGCAGGATCTCCGTGGGTAACGGGTTCATTTTCCAGCAGTTCGTTCATCAGCTCCGCGGCAGTCTGCGCTTTGCCCGGGCCGAGGATTATCTGGAACTGCTCCTCGCTGACCACCACGCCCAGCACGCCTTCCACCTGGCGGATGGCCGCTACGTCGGCGTGCACGTCGCTGCGCAGGGTTAAGCGCAGGCGGGTCATGCAGTTCCCGGCCTGCACGACGTTCGGTGCGCCGCCAACCAGGTCGAGGAGGCGAGCTATCATCGCTTTATTTATTTTGGCCATTCCACGGTATCCCAGTCAGTCGAATTAGTTTTTTAACGCTTTACGGATAAAGCCGTTGTTGTCCGCCAGCAGCTGTTTTGCCTCGTCGGCGCTCAGGTTTGCCAGCACCATGACGATGGCGGTTTTACAGTGGCGGCCGCAGGCGTCCAGCGCTGCCTGCGCGGTGGCGCGGTCGCATTCGGTGGCCTCCATCACGATGGAAATCTGACGCTCGATAAGCTTGGCGTTTGTCGCTTCCACATCCACCATCAGGTTGCTGTAGACCTTGCCGCTGCGGATCATCGCACCGGTGGTAATCATATTCAGCACCAGCTTTTGCGCGGTCCCGGCCTTCAGACGAGTAGACCCGGTCACCACTTCCGGGCCAACGACCGGGGTGATGGCGATGTCAGCGCGCTGCGCCATTTCGCCGTGCGGGTTGCAGCTGACGATGGCGACCAGTGCGTTCTGCTGGTGGGCATATTCCATTGCGCCGAGCACGTACGGGGTGCGGCCGCTGGCGGCAATGCCGACCAGCACATCGCGTTCGTTAAAGCCCAGCGCCTGTAAATCTTCTGCGCCGCGCGCCGCGTTATCTTCCACGTTTTCGACGGCTTTCAGGATAGCGGTATGGCCACCGGCAATCAGGCCGACGACCTGCTCTGGACGAGTGCCGAAGGTGGGCGGACATTCGCTGGCGTCGAGAATGCCTAAACGCCCGGAGGTGCCTGCGCCGATATAAATCAGGCGGCCGCCGTGGCGGAACGCGTCGGCTACGCTATCAACAAGTTGAGCAATTTGCGGAATGTAGGGGGTGATCGCATGGGCAACCAGCTGATCTTCGTTGTTAATCACCGTCAACATCGCTTCGGTGGAGAGGGTGTCAATGTTAGCGCTGTTGGTGTTGCGGCGTTCGGTCAGCAGTTTGCTCAGGTCGATACTCATCAGGAAACCTCATCATTCTCAGTGGCAGTCAGTATAAGGAATTAATTATTCCAATCATGTGAAGGGTATCACGATTGGCACGTTGGGGATACGCGGTGATTTCGATGAGGTCAGGAAATTCGCGGTAATAGTATTGGAATATTTTATTACCGCGAAAGGGATTATTGCGCTACGCGAGGCTTCAGCAGGCCGAAGAACAGCGCCAGACCGTAGGAAATGGCCATGGCGAGACTCATCTTAAGCATCGTTTCGCCGCCAAGGCCCGCAAGCGGTGCGGCGATGCCGCCGCAGACGAACATCAGCGTACCCATCAGCGCGGAGGCGGTGCCCGACTGCGCGCTATCCACCGCATTCATGGCTTCGGCCCCGGAGACGGTGCTGATGCCGCTCATAAACGACACGGTGAAGAACAAGCCGACCAACGCCAGCACGGCGTGCTGCTGCCAGGCGAGCAGCAGAGTCACCAGCGCGCAGAATACCGCCAGCAGCAGGCCGCGGCGCAGCAGGGTTTCTGCAGGGATGCGGCGGGCCAGGCGGGAGAAAATCAGCGCGGCGATAATCAGCCCGATACCGTTCAGGCCAAACAGCAGGCTGAACTGCATGGCGCTCATGCCGTATTCGCTTTGGATGACAAACGACGACGAACCGATGTAAGAGAACAGCCCGGCCATCATAAAGGCCTGAATCAGGCAGTAGCGCATAAAGCGGCGGTTTTTCAGCACCGGTGTGCCTTCCCTCTGCTGCGCGGTGCTGGCGCTTTTGGCTGGTAGCGTTTCGTGCAGCACGACGAGGCTTAAAGCCAGCAGCACCGCGCCGATCCCCGCCATCGTCCAGAACAGAATGCGCCAGTCGAAGGCGGTGATGATATAGCCGCCCAGCACCGGTGAAAGTACTGGGGCGATGCCGTTGACGGTCATCAGCAGGGCGAAAAACTGCGTCAGTTGCGTGCCCTGGTAACGGTCACGGGCGATAGATCGTGACAGCACGGAGCCGCCTGCGCCCGCAAAGCCCTGCACGAAGCGCCAGACGATTAGCATATGGATATCGTGGGTGATGGCGCACATCGCTGATGAGAAGATAAACAGCAGCAGGGAGATAGCCAGCGGCTTGCGGCGGCCGATGCGGTCGCTGAGCGGGCCGAAAAACAGCTGCCCGAGACCGAGGCCGATGAGTGCGGCGGTGAGGGACAGTTGGGTCTGGGTGCCGGTGGCGCTCAGCTGGTCGGTGATTTCCGGCAATGCCGGCAGGTAAAAGTCGGTACACAGTGGGCCGATGGCGCAAAGCAGGCCCAGCACCACGACCCAGGAAAGGGAAATACGCGGCATGAAAGCTCCTTTTTATTCTTCATAATCAATGGAGGGGATGGTGCTCGTTGCACCCTCACCCCGGCCCTCTCCCTGGAAGGGAGAGGGAGAAAAAGATCCCCTCGCCCCTTCGGGGAGAGGGTTAGGGTGAGGGGGAAACCCCCGCACCAGCACATCAACTCGCTCCGCCCCCCAGCGACTGCCACAGCGTGATCCGGTTTGCCAGATCCGTCTCCTGCAACGCAATCAGCGTCTGTTGCGCCGACCATAACGTACGCTGCGCGGTCAGCGCGGTCAGGTAATCCCCAACCCCCGCCTGATAGCGCTTCATCGCCACGTCCAGCGTCTGCTGTTCCGCCGCCACGTACTGGCGCTGAGCGTCCAACTGCTCGCTCAGCGTCTGGCGCCGCGCCAGCGCATCTGCCACGTCTTTAAACGCGCTCTGAATCGTCTTTTCGTAGGTGGCAATCAGCCCCTTCTTCTCCGCCTCGGCGTAGCGCAGTTGCGCCAGATTGCTGCCGCCGGTAAACAGCGGTAGTGAAATGGACGGCGCAAACGACCAGACGCTCATACCGTGGCTAAACAGTGAAGATAGCGCATCGCTGCCCACCCCGGCGCTGGCGGTGAGTGAAATGGTCGGGAAGAAGTTGGCGCGCGCCGCGCCGATATTGGCGTTGGCGCTCTTCAGATTGTGCTCCGCTTCCTGAATATCCGGGCGCGTTAGCAGCACCGACGACGAGACGCCCGCCGGGACCAGCGAGATGGTGTTGGCGGCCAGGCTCTCCAGCGTACCGGGGAGCAGGGCGTCCGGCACGGTGGTGCCTGCCAGCAGGTTAATGGCGTTTTTATCCTGCATCACCAGCGTCTGATAGCTGGCGACGCTGGCGCGTGCCTGCTGATAGACGCTCATTGCTTCGCTGACGTCGGTGGCCGCTGCGGTGCCAACCTGCTGCTGGCGCTGGACGATTTTCAGCGAATCCGCGGCGCTTGCCATGGTTTGCTGCGCCAACGCCAGATTGCTGTTGTCCGCTGCCAGCGTTACCCACGCGCTGGTCAGTTCGGCAATCATCGTCAGTCGGGTGTTCTGCGCGGTGTACTCGCTGGCAAGCCAGGTTTCGCGCGCCGCGCGGGACAGGCTCTGGTTACGGCCAAACAGATCCAGCTCGAAGCTGGAGACTGCGCCGTCGGCCTGCGCGGTGGTGCTCACCCCGCTCGCCAGCGTGCGGCTGCGGGTGTTGCTGAGTTCAGCGTTGACGGTCGGCATCAGCGACGCACGGGTTTCGCCGTATTGCGCGCGAGCGGCGTCAATATCGGCAATGGCTTTTTGCACATCGCGGTTGCTGCTGAGTGCCTGGCTCACCAGCTTTTGCAGACGCACATCGTTCACCACCTGCTGCCAGTTACCGACAACCGCGGTGGCTTCGCCGTGGTTGCCCGGCAGGCTTGCCGGGATGGGGGCGTCCGGGCGCTGGTAGTTAGGGTCCATCGACACGCAGCCGACGCTCAGGAACGCAATAAATAACAAAGACAAACGAAACATAGCTTACTCCTGACGACCGCGTTTGCCGGCAAACAGACGTTTCACCAGCACAAAGAACAGAGGAACAAAGAAAATCGCCAGCAGGGTAGCCGTCAGCGTACCGCCGATAATCCCGGTACCGATGGCGACACGGCTGTTAGCGCCTGCCCCGGTGGCGACCGCCAGCGGCATCACCCCGGCGATAAACGCCAGCGAGGTCATGATGATTGGGCGCAGACGGGTTTGTGCCGCCCGCATGGCCGCGCGGGTCAGCGAGTAGCCCTGGGCCACGGAGGCCTCGGCGAATTCGACGATCAGAATGGCGTTTTTCGACGACAGCCCAATGGTGGTCAGCAGCGCCACCTGGAAGTAAACGTCGTTGCTGAGCCCGCGCATCCACGCCGCCAGCGCCGCGCCAAGCAGGCCCAACGGGATAACCATGATGACCGAGAACGGCACCGACCAGCTCTCATAGAGTGCAGCCAGACAGAGGAACACCACCAGAATCGAGATGGCGTACAGGCTCATCGCCTGACCGCTCGCCAGTTTTTCCTGCAGCGACAGGCCGCTCCATGCCCAGGTAGTACCAGCGGGCAGGCTGTTGGCCAGCGCTTCCATCTTCGCCATCGCCACGCCGGAGCTAAAGCCGTCGGCGTTCTCGCCCTGAATTTCATAGGCTGCGGAGCCGTTGTAGCGCACCAGACTTTCCGGGCCGTACTCCCAGCGGGTGGTGGCGAAGGCGGAGAATGGGGTCATGCTGTCATCGCTGCCGCGCACGAACCATTTGCCGAGATCCGATGGCACGCCGCGGGCGTCGCTATCGCCCTGGATATAGACCTTTTTCACGCGCCCACGGTCGATAAAGTCGTTTACGTAGGTGCCACCCCAGGCGCTGGAAAGCGTCGAGGTCACGTCGCTCAGCGACAGGCCCAGCGAGACGGCTTTGTTGTTGTCGATATCCACCTGAAGCTGCGGCATCTGCGGCAAATCGTTGGCGCGTACGGCGTGCAGCGATGGGTCCTGGTTGGCGGCCTGAATCAGCTGATTACGCATTTTTAGCAGCGTATTGCGGTCGGTCGCGCCGTTGGCCATCAGCTCAAAGGTGAAACCGTTGCTCTGCCCCAGGCCGTCAACGGCAGGCGGGGTCATGGCGAACAGCGTGGCGTCGCGAATGCTGCTGAGCTCTTTGGTGGCGCGTAGCGCAATGGCCTGCGCGCTGTTCTCTTCGCCCGGACGCAGCGACCAGTTTTTCAGCGCCACGAAGGCCATCCCGGCGTTCTGCCCGCTGCCGCTAAAGCTGAAGCCATCGACGGTGAAAATGACGTTGGTGTTGGCTTTCTCTTTGGTCAGGAACCAGTCGATCACCTGCTGGCGCACTTCGGCGGTACGGGAAGCCGTGGCGCCTGCGGGCAGGGTGTACTGCACCATCACATCGCCCTGATCTTCTACCGGCAGGAAGCTGCCCGGCAGTTTCCACATCGCCAGCGCCATGCCGCCGCAGATGGCGAGATACACCACCATCACCGTGCCGGAGCGGCGCAGGACGTTCATGACGCGATGTTTGTAGCCGTGTTCGGTGGCGCTGTAGAAGCGGTTAAATTTGCCGAAGAAGCCCTTTTTATGCGGTGGCGTGTGGCGAAGAATAGAGCCGCACAGCGCCGGTGTCAGGGTCAAGGCGACCACCACCGACAGCATCATGGCGGAGATAATGGTGACCGAGAACTGACGGTATATCACCCCGGTGGAGCCGCCGAAGAAGGCCATTGGCAGGAATACCGCCGACAGTACCAGCGCGATGGCAATCAGCGCGCCGGAGATCTCGCCCATCGATTTTTCGGTGGCTTCGCGGGCGGGCAGCCCTTCGTCGCGCATAATACGCTCGACGTTTTCCACCACCACGATGGCATCATCCACCAACAGGCCTATCGCCAGCACCATCGCAAACAGCGTCAGGGTGTTGATGGAGTAGCCAAACAGCGCCAGCACGCCGAAGGTGCCGAGCAGCACTACCGGCACCGCCAGCGCCGGGATCAGCGTCGCGCGGATGTTTTGCAGGAACAGGTACATCACGCAGACCACCAGAGCGATGGCCTCAAACAGCGTTTTCACCACGTCTTCGACGGAGATCTTGATGAATTCGGTGCTGTCTTTCGGGAAGGCAACGTCGTAACCCTGCGGCATATTGCGCTGGAACTCGGCGATTTTGTCCTTCACGCGGGTAGCGGTATCGAGCGCGTTGGCACCCGGCGCCAGCATCACCGCCACCCCGGCGGCCGGGTGGCCGTTGAGTTTGGCGGTAGCGGTGTAGTCTTCGCTGCCCATCTCGACGCGTGCCACGTCGCCAATGCGCACCACCGAACCGTTGGATTGGCTTTTAACAATAATATCTTTGAACTGCTCGACCGTTTGCAGGCGCGACTGCGCGCGCACGGTGGCGGTAAGCTGCTGGGTAGCTGGTGACGGCAGCGCGCCGATTTTACCGGCAGAAACCTGCACGTTCTGCGCTTCAATTGCCGTTTCCACGTCGGACGGCATCAGCGAATAGGAGGCCAGTTTTGCCGGGTCCATCCAGATGCGCATGGCGTATTCCGCGCCGAACACCTGCAGGCTGCCGACGCCTTCAATACGCGCCATCGGGTCCTGCATGTTGCTGACCAACCAGTCGGCAATGTCCGAGCTGGTGGCTTTGTCGGTGGTGTCGTAAACCGCCATGATCAGCAGGAAGCTGCTCTGGGATTTCACCACCGTGACGCCCGCCTGCTGAACCTCGCTCGGCAGACGGGATTCCGCCTGCTGCACTTTGTTCTGCACCTGAACCTGCGCGGTATCCGGGTCGGTACCTTGCTCGAAGGTCACGTTGATACTCACCGTGCCGTCGGAGCTGCTGGTGGAGGAGAAGTAGAGCAGGTTATCGAGGCCGGTAAGCTGCTGCTCAATCACCTGGGTGACGCTGTTTTCCAGCGTGTCGGCGGAGGCCCCGGTGTAGGAGGCGGAAATCTGGATGGTTGGCGGCGCCACGTCCGGGTACTGCGCCACCGGCAGCGTCTGGATTGCCAGCATCCCGGCGAGCATGATCAGAATAGCGATAACCCAGGCAAAGACCGGGCGACGCACGAAGAAGCGAGAGAACATCAGGCTTTGCCTCCGTTACGCTGCACGGCGACGGGTTTGACCGTCTGCCCGACCGTCACTTTATCGGTGCCTTCCACAATCAGCTGGTCGCCGTTTTTCAGGCCGCTTTGTACTAACCATTTATCGCCGTAGGTGCCGTCGGTTTCCAGCGTGCGCTGCTCAACCTTGTTATTGGCATCAACCACTAACGCGGTGGCGTTGCCCTTCACGTCGCGGGTAATGCCCTGCTGCGGGGCAAGAATCGCCTCGCTCATCACCCCTTCATCAATGCGGGCGCGGACGAACATGCCGGGAAGCAACTGCTGGTGCGGGTTGGGGAATACGGCACGCAGGGTGACCGAGCCGGTGGACTCGTCCACCGCCACTTCGGTGAGCGCCAGGCGGCCTTTTTCGCTGTAGGTGCTGCCGTCTTCCAGGGTTAGCGTGACGCTAAGGGTATCGCTGTTGGTCGCCAGGGATTGCTTGCGCAGACGCAGCAGGTCGACGCTGGAGCGGGTGAGGTCAACGTAGATGGTGTCGAGGCCGCGAATGGTGGCAAGCGTAGTGGTCTGCTCGGCGGTGACCAGCGCCCCCGGCGTGACGGAAGAGATGCCGATGCGCCCGGCGATGGGCGCGGTGACGGTGGTCCAGTCGAGGTTAATACGCGCGCTGTCTAACGCGGCTTTTTTCGACTCGACGCTGGCTTTGTCCTGTGCACAGGTGGACTGCGCATCGTCGGCATCCTGACGCGAAACGCCGTTATCTTTCACTAACAGCGCGTAACGCTGCGCCTTTTGGCAATCGGCGACGACCAGCGCCTGCGCCTGCTTCAGCGCGGCGGCGGCTTCGTTATAGGTGGCGCGGAAACTGGCCGGGTCAATCTGGTACAGCGGTTGGCCCGCTTTGACGTTATCGCCTTCATTAAAAAGCCGTTTCTGGATGATGCCGGAGACCTGTGGACGTACCTCGGCGCTCAGTGCGGCGGTGGTGCGCCCGGTCAGGTCGCTGACCACGGAAACGGGTTGGCTTTTTAATGTGACAATACCGACTTCCTGAGCGGGACGCTCCGGTGAGGCGGTGGGGGCATTATCGCATCCGCTCAGGAGAAATAATGCAGCGATGGTGGTTGTTATGTATTTCATATTTTTCTCAGGGTGAACGACACCCTCCTCGCCGAATAGGGGGGAGGATTTTGGGTGCGAAAAAGCCTGCGTCTCCGGTGGGCTGGAAACGACAAAAGGGGGATAAAAATATCCCCTGGTATCTAAATGGAATTAATTATTTTGCGGATACGAGCATATTAATAATTTCCTGATAGATTTTTTCCATCTCGTCAGAGGCCACCTGTTGGGGAACCTGACGACGATAAATGGTGCCTTCAACCATCACGGCCATCACTTCTACGCAGCAGCGAATGCGCGTTTCACTCAGCTCAGGATACGTTTGACGCAGGTGCTCGCAGGCGTTGTTAAACATGCGTTCATCGGCGGCTTTCAGCCAGGCGGCGACCTGTGGATTGCGGGTGGCTTCGGCGGACATCTCCAGCATCAGCGCATCGTCGTCTTCGCTCAGCGTTTCGCGCCACGCCAGCATGTGCGGCATCAGATGGGTTTGGGTTTTGCCCTCCATCTCGGCGATGCGATGGTCGATAATCCGGCGGATCATCTCTTCGATAATGGCGTCTTTGTTGCTGAAATAACGGTAGATTTGCCCGACGCTGAGCTTCGCCTCGGCGGCAATCTGGGACATGCTGGCGGCATGAAAACCGCTCTGGCGGAAACAGCGCCGCGCGGCGGTAATGATGTCGTCCTGCCGGGCTTTTTGCCGGGCCTCCAGTTTGCTGCTCATTGCGAGTCTCCACCGTTTTGAAACGATGAGAACGATCGTTCTCATTTCGTGTTCATTATACGTAGCGAAAGCGTGATGAAAAGCATTTTCTGATACTGATTTTTTATTTTTTTCTTTGTGCAGAAAATAATGGAGAAAGAAAGAATTTTTTGTGAAATTACTGAGGACGGCCAATAAAAATAATGGAGAAAATATGCCTTTTGTTATTAAAGAAATTATTACGCAGGAAGATAAAGACGAATTACTGATTGGTCAACGCAAGGGCGACTGGCTCAGTATCGACTACCTGTGGGTGTGCGAAACGGTGCGTAGCCGCCATCCGGCACGGCTTACGCGTGCCGGGTTTTCAGCGGCGCTTCTTTCAACCACCACGACAGCAGGAACGCCACCACCATAATGCAGGCCGCCATAATAAACGCCGCGTGAATCGCCGAACCAAAGGCGCTGAGATAGTCGCTGCGAATCGCCTCAGGAAGCTGGTGAATCGCCACCGGGTTCATCCCTTTTGGCATCGCCGCCCCTTCCGGTAACAGGCTGGTGAGTCGTGATTGCAGCACTGAGGTAAACACCGCGCCAAACAGCGCCACGCCGATGGAACCGCCAATGGAGCGGAACAGCGTCACCCCGGAGGTCGCCACGCCGTAAAGGTTCGCCGCCACGGTGTTTTGCACCGCCAGCACCAGCACCTGCATCACCATCCCTAGCCCCATCCCCAGCACGCCGGTAAACAGATACAGCTGCCAGGTTGGCGAGGTAATGGTAATGCGCGTCAGCAGCACCATCCCGACAAAGCCCATCAGCGTCCCGACGATGGGGTAAATCCGGTATTTCCCGGTACGGCTAATGGCGCGCCCGCTGATAATCGAGGTCAGCAACAGCCCGCCCATCAGCGGAATCAACTGCAGCCCGGCTTCCGTCGGTGTGGCGTTTTTCACCACCTGTAGATACAGCGGCAGGAAGGTCACCGAGCCGAACAGCGACATGCCGATGATAAAACCAATCAGGCTGCACAACAGGAAGCTGCGGTTGCGGAACAGCGAGAGCGGAATAATCGGCTCAAACGCCAGCCGCTCTTCGTAGATAAACCCGGCGATACCAATCAGGCCAAAGGCCAGAATGCACCACAGCTGCGGGTCGCTCCACTCGCGCACCGTGCCGCCTTCGGTGGTGAACAGGATGATGCACACCAGCGCCATGGTCAGGTAAATCGCCCCCAGCCAGTCAATCTGGTGCTGGCGGCGTGTGTTGCTGGAGTGGAATACCGCGCCGATCACAAACAGCGCGAACAGCCCCAGCGGCAGGTTGATGTAGAAAATCCAGCGCCAGGAGGCGTGCTGCACAATAAAGCCGCCGATCAGCGGGCCGATCACCGTCGCCAGGCCAAACACGCCGCCGAACAGCCCCTGATAGCGCCCGCGTTCGGCAGGCGGGATCACGTCGGCTACCGCCGCCATGCTGATGACCATCAAACCGCCGCCGCCGAGCCCCTGAAGGGCGCGCATCAGCACCAGCTGCGTCATGTTCTGCGCCAGCCCGCACAGCGCCGACCCGGCGAGGAACAGCAGAATCGAGATTTGCAGCACCCGCTTGCGGCCAAACAGATCGCCGAACTTACCGTACAGCGGCACCACGATGGTGGAGGTGAGGATATAGGCCGTCACCACCCAGGAAAGCTTGTCGAGGCCGCCCAGCTCGCCGACAATGGTCGGCAGCGCGGTGGAGACTATTGTCTGGTCGAGCGCGGAGAGCAGCATCACCAGCAGGAGTGCGCTGAACAGCAGACGGACTGAGGTGACACCCGCCTGTTGGGGCGGCTGGGCGTTCGTCGTCGTTTCGGATGCCATCATGTTCTCACTTGAAATTAATTAAATGCATAATTAATATTTATTGAAGATCATTCAGAGGTCAAGAGATCCCGTTTCTATGCCAGCACAAAAAGACCATCTCAAACCGCGTAAGCCTGGTCGCCCGCGCGGCAGCAAGCCCGATGCGGCTAAGCGTGAACAGCTGATCGACATCGCCCTGCGGCTCTTCTCCCAGCAGGGGATTGCACGCACATCGTTGAACGCCATCGCCCGTGAAGCGGGGGTGACGCCAGCGATGCTGCACTACTACTTCAACTCGCGCGAGCAGTTGCTCGATGTGATGATTGAAGAGCGTTTTCTGCCGCTGCGCGCGCAGATAAGCGGCGTGTTTGGTGACTATCCTGATGAGCCGGTAAACGCGCTGACGGCGATGGTGAAAACCCTGTCGACGATTGCCGCCGAGCACGAGTGGTTTGCGCCGCTGTGGATGCAGGAGGTGATTGGCGAAATGCCGGTGCTGCGTCAGCATCTGCACGCCCGCTTTGGCGACGATAAATATCACGCTACCCTGGCAATGGTGAAACGCTGGCAGGCCAAGGGGAAAATCAACCCGCACCTGAGCGCCGAGCTGCTGTTTACCACGCTGTTAAGCCTGGTACTGGTGCCGTTTTCCCGCATGCGTAACGACGAGCGGCTGGCGATGCTGACGCCGGAGATCATCACCAATAACGTATTGGCGGTGATCCAACAGGGGATTGGCCCGGCGTAGGCCCGACGTCGCGTAGCCCGGCCGAGCAACGCGACGCCGGGGGAAGGTTACTCCACGCTAAACTGGTTACTCTCCGCTAACGCCTTAAACCACAGTCCGTTGCGCTTAATCTGCCGCTCGCCGGTCTCGAGATCGAGACGATAAAAACCGTAGCGGCGCTTGAACGAGTTGAGCCACGACCAGTTGTCGATAAACGTCCACTGATGCACGCCGAAGCAGTTCGCACCGTCGGCGATGGCGCGGTGTAGCTGCACCAGATGTTCTTCCATCAGGCCAATGCGGAAACCATCTTCAATCACCCCATCTGCCTGTACCGGGCCTTCGGATTGCAAATCCATGGCGATGCCAATTTCGGCGAGATACCACTTAATATTGCCGTAATTGTCGCGAATATTGGCGGCAATATCGTAAATAGCCTGCGGATGAATTTCGTTGTTATCGCGGTATGGGTTAAAGCGACCGTTCGGGTCGACGTAGTTTTCGAAGTAGTACTCTGGTGAGAAATAATCGAGGGTGTACGGGGTCTCACGCGCCTGCACGCGACGCGGCACGTAGTAGTTCACGCCAAGAAAATCGATTCTTGAATCGGTTATCAGCGACACTTCCTGCTTGGTGGTTTCCGGCAGGCAGTTATGCAGCGCCAGCAGCTCGCACAGCTCTTTCGGGAACTGGTGCTTCACCAGCGGGTCGAGGAAGCTGCGGTTAAATAACAGGTCGGCATACCACGCTGCTTTTTTATCTTCCGGCGAGTCGTTGCGGGTATAGGACGGCGTCAGGTTTAACACCACGCCAATCTCGCCCGGCAGCTGCTGTTGGCGGTAGCACTCGACCGCTTTGGCGTGGGCCAGCATGATATTAAACGCCACCTGCGCGGCCAGTTTGCCGTCTTTTTTGCACGGGTAGTGGAAATCGTACAGGTAACCGCCTTCAACCGGCACAATCGGTTCGTTGAAGGTAATCCAGTATTTGATTTTATGGCCAAACAGGCGGAATGCGGTGGCGGCAAAGCGGGCGAACAGGTCGGTGACGTGCTTTGACTCGAAGCCGCCGTAGCGGTTTTGCAGCGCTTCCGGCATATCAAAATGGTAGAGGTTGACCATCGGTTCGATGCCGTTGGCGATCATTTCGTCGAAATAGTCGTTGTAGAAACGGACGGCGTCGGCGTTCGGTTCACCGGTTTCCAGATCGTCGATCAGTCGTGACCACTGAATTGAGGTGCGGAATGAGTTGAAGCCGATGTGCTTCATCAGCGCCACGTCCTCTTTGTAGCGATGCAGCGTGTTACAGACCGTCTCGGGCCCTATTCCCTGGAAAAAGCGTTCCGGCTGCGCGGCGTGCCAGCTGTCCCAGATGGAGCGATGGGGCTTGCCCTCGGCGCCTTCGGTTTGTGGGCCAGAGGCAGCAGCGCCCCAGAAGAAGTGGTTCGGAAACGCGTAAGTGGTCATTGAATCTCCTGAAAAAAAGCGGCGCTGGGGCAGCAAATGACGTTATCGCCATCGTTGGCAAATAGACCGGGGGAGCCATCTTCGCTGGTTGCCGCTTCGTTTTCCGCGCGTTTGATCACTGTTTTCGCGCCTTGCTTCCGGCATAGACGCAGGCGCAAGACACTTCTTTACAGCACCGTTTGAGCCAGCTCGCTAAGATACGCCTCGTACTATGACGAGGTCATGATGAGCAAATTTTTCCAGCGTCGCCGCGTATACCGCTGGCTACGCGAAATGATAGTGCTATTACTGTTGGCGGCGGTGCTGATGTGGGGCGTTGACCGCTTCCGCAGCCCGACGTTGCCCGACACCTTCTCCGGCACGACCATGCAGACAATAGACGGCCAGCAGCTGGATTTCGCCGCGATGAGCGAGGCCCGCCCGCTGCTGGTTTATGTCTGGGCGACCTGGTGCAGCATCTGCCGCTTTACCTCGCCGTCGGTTGAGAAACTGAAGGAGCAGGGCGGCAACGTGGTGAGCATTGCCCTGCGTTCCGGCGACGATGCGCGGCTGGCGACGTGGATGCAGAAAAAACAGCTGACCATGCCAGTGGTGAACGACGCGCGCGGTGAGCTGGCCCAGCGCTGGCAGGTCGAGGTGACGCCGACGCTGGTGGTTATCGACAAAGGTCAGCCGGTCAGCGTCACGACCGGCTGGACGAGCTACTGGGGCATGAAAATGCGCCTGTGGTGGGCGGGTCTGTAGCCTTTCAACTATTGCGATATTGATAATAGTCTATTGCGATTTATACCATTTATGTAATCAGTCCACGGTCGTATCCTTCTTCGCATCACGTTACCGAGCGTAACGTCCCTTACCGAACAGGATACGACCATGAAAACCCTTACCACGATTTTTGCTGCTTCCCTTCTCTGTGTTGCTGCCTTTAGCGCCTCTGCGCAAAGCGTCACGGCGACCGCCTCTACGCTGGACTCCGCTGAAGCGGCTATCGCGCAGAAAGCGAAAGAGATGAACGCCTCCGACTACAAAATCACCAGCGCACGCATGGGCAACACCGTGACCATGAGCGCTGAACTGTACAAATAAGCGGAGGAAAACAGCATGTTATTCAATCAATATTATCTGAACGACCTACCGCTGGCTAACCGTATCGTGATGCCGCCGATGACCCGCTCTCGCGCTGGTGCCGGTGACGTGGCGACCGATATGATGGCCGACTACTACGCGCAGCGCGCCAGCGCCGGGCTTATCATCAGCGAAGGCACGCAAATCAGCCAGCAGGGTCAGGGCTATGCCTGGACGCCGGGTATGTACTCTGAAGCACAGATTGCAGGCTGGAAAAAAGTGACCACCGCCGTGCATCAGGCGGGCGGCAAAATCTTTGCCCAGCTGTGGCACGTCGGCCGCGTTTCCCACAATGTTCTGCAGCCGAACGGCGCGCAGCCGGTCTCCTCTTCTGCGATTCAGGCCGAAGGCGTGAAGGTGTTTGTCGATGTGGAAGGCCGTGGCCCGGAAAGCGGCGTCGGCGCGATGGTGCAGCATGATATGCCGCGCGCACTGCGTACCGATGAGATCCCGGCTATCGTCAACGACTATGCTCAGGCGGCGCGTAACGCCATTGCCGCTGGTTTTGACGGCATTGAACTGCACGGGGCGAACGGCTACCTGATTAACCAGTTTATTGATTCGCAGGCCAACTTGCGCGACGACGAATACGGCGGCTCGCTGCAAAACCGTCTGCGCTTTATGAAAGAGGTGGTGGCCGCAGTCTCTGAAGCGATTGGCAAAGAGCGCGTGGGCATTCGTCTCGCGCCGCTGACCACGCTGATGGGCTCGCGCGATGATACGCCGGAAGCGACCTATCTGGCGGCAGCCAGCGTGCTAAGTGAGATGGGCATTGCCTATATTCATATCGCCGAAGCCGACTGGGACGATGCGCCGGTGATGCCCGCCGCATTTAAAGAAGCGCTGCGGATTATCTTCCACGGCACGCTGATTTACTCCGGTAAATACACCAAAGCCCGTGCCGAAGAGGCGCTGGCAAAAGGCTGGGCGGATCTGATTGGCTTTGGTCGTCCGTTTATCGCTAACCCGGATCTGCCGCATCGTCTGGAGCATGATTTACCGCTGAATGCGCCGGTGAAGGAGCAGTTCTTCGGTGGTGGGAAGGCAGGGTATCTGGATTATCCGACGGCGGAGTGATGGGTGCTGACCCCTCACCCTAACCCTCTCCCCACGGGGGAGAGGGGACCGACGGTTTTCTCCCTCGCCCCTTTGGGGAGAGGGCCGGGGTGAGGGGAAATTCCCTTAAGCTACATCGTAGATACGCACATCCGGCGCACCGTTCAGATACGGCTTCAGCGCGTCGACCACGTCCTGAGTGAACAGGTCGCTGCTGAGGTAGGCCTGCGCCTGCTCGCGGGTGTTAAAACCGTGCAATACCTGCACGTCTTCTTCGCGGATCAGCAGCTCTTTGGCCGTTGCTCCGGCGATGGTATTGAGGAATGGCGCTTTGTACTGCTGATAAACGCCCGCAGCGGCGGGACGGTTTTCGGGGCTGATATCGAGGGTGATTTGCAACCAGGCCATGATGTTCTCCTGTATTCATAGTGGCAGTTGGGTTGCCTGAATTATCAGAAGTCATGGCCGCTGCCACAAATCAGATCTTCTTGTGGGGTAGGATAGTTTTTCTACGCGGCACCATTTTCGGCAGCAATGTCGGTAATCAACCAGTCGTGGAAGATTTTCACTTCCGGGCACATTACTGCATGCTGCGGGGTCACTATGTAATAGGACCAGGTCAGCGGCCAGCGCTGATCCGGATGCAGTTGTGTGAGCTGCCCGCTGCCGATCAATGCTTTCACCAGTGCATGGCGCACAATCGCCACACCGCGCCCGCTTAAAGCCGCGAGGATCACCGCCGAGGTGGAGTTGATATGCAGCCCACTCTCTTTGGCCGCTGGCGCGTTCAGTGCGCTGAGCACCTCGTCCCAGTCGGGAAAATTAGCGCCGGGGTGAGGGGTATCGTCGTGAATCAGCTTTTGCTGCGAGAGCCAGTCCGCGCAGGCGGTTTTCTCCGGCGGCACCAGACGCGGGCTACAGACCAGTACCGCTTCTTCATCCATCAGCCAGGTTTTATCCACACCCGGCCAATCGCCCTGCCCACAGCGGATGCCGACGTCGGCCTCGCCGTGGGAGACATCCATCAGCTTTTCAGTAACGTTCAGGCGTAGGTCGATCGCATCATGCGCTTCAGAGAAGCGGTTCAGGCGCTCCATCAGCCAGTTCATCATCAGCACCTGCGAGGCGGTTACTACCACCACCGAACGCGCCCGGCGGCCGCGCAGCTTGTTCAGCCCGGACTCGAGCTTATCCAGCCCTTGGGTGATGTCCTGCAAGGCTTCCTGCGCTTCACTCACTAGCGTCAACCGCTCTTTACCGGTGCGAGCGCGGTGCAGCAGCGGGTGCCCGACCCAATCTTCCAGCGCCCTGACCAGTTGCCCCACGGCGGCGGGCGTCACGCCCAGCTCCTGCGCCGCGCCGGTAAAACTGCCGTGGCGAGCGGTGGCTTCAAAGGCGTGCAGCCATTTGAGGCGGTTTAGTGAGCGCATACGGATTCCTCTTGGGGGATGATGGCTTCAGTATACGCGAACGAGGAAGATTTTCTTTAGTAGGTCACGTTGATGGTGACGGTATCGGCGTAGGTGTCTGGTTTGTAGTTAGCGCTGGGCACCACAGCATAGGCTGTCCAGACCACATCCGCCCCGCTCCCGGTACTGGCTACTAGATTGGGGGCGCTATTGCCCCATGTTGCGCCGGAGAGGCCTGGCCCTGATTTCAACTGATAGGGAACGAGATCGGTATTGGTGGTTCCGGTTCCGGTGCTTTTCATCACGCCATTGCCCGTGGTGCTGCCGTTTGAAGGCGCGAGCCCGATGGTGTAGAGCGTACCGTTGGTACAAGTCATGGTGAAGTTGCTCTTGCCGGTAATATTGGTTTGAGTAGAGTCAACGGGACCCAGAGAAAGGAGGGTGGGGTTGGAGATCCTGCACTGTTTGCTGACGGTAGCGGTGACGCCAAAAGCAAAGTAACCGACGATAGTGCTGCCACAAGCTGAGCCCAGATTGAGCGGATTAATGATTGAGGTAATCGAGGCGTTCATGGTAGGAAAGTTGTCCGTATAGTTTCCTGGGACTGCCGTACTTTGCCCTTTAGGTATGACGGCATAGACGGTAAAGGAGCCGGTTAAATCATTGGTAGTAAGCATACGCCAGGCAACCCTCTTGGGACTAAAGCTTGCGTTGCTGTCCACATTGCCTAATACGATGGTATGCCCGCTGTCCTGATAGAGTTGATAGCTAAGTTTTGCCGTGCCTGAGGTCATCTGCCGGGGAAGATATGCCCCGTTTGCCGATGGGCCAAAGTTGAAACAGATGGTGGCGCCCAGTAGCGAGAGCACAGCCCCCGTGCAGGTGTAGTTAACGTTTACACTGGCAAGCGTGTCATTTGTGTTGTCGAATGGGGACACGGCGCTGGTGAAGGTGACATTGGGGGTGGTGGAAACGGAACAACTCACCGCAAAGCTTTTGAGCGGGAAAAAGCACAGCCCTACCAGTAAAATCATCACTCTTAACCACATGATTGCTGCTCCTTATTGGCACGTTAATGGCCCAATTTGTGGGATATCTTGCGCTTTTTCTGGGTAATCGAACTGTGCCGTACAGCGACCCGCGCTGGTGACCACGTTGAGGGTGTTATGCGCGTCCAGGGTGTCGAAATAGACCATGCCGTCAAAGCCGACCACGGCGTTCTGACTCTGCACGCCGTTCAGCGTGGCGGATGACCCTTCCGGTATCACCTCTCCCTGCGCATTTTTCAGCACGATCAGCGCAGAACGTACGGTTTTTACCGTAAAGTTGACCATTGTTCCTGAGCGATCGGCAGGGATCGCCACGGTGTTCACCGGATCGATCCGCATATTGGCCGGGAGATCCATCGGGTTAATGCTGATCTCATTTTTCTGATAGCTGTTGAGCGGCGTGACCAGCAGCAGGCCGCTGTCGTTGCTGGTGCCAATCGGATTATTTTGCAGCAGCACCGGTACGTTAGGCATACCGCCGGTAGAGACCACCGCAAAGCCGTTGTTGATGGTCTGCGACGCAAACAGGCCGCCGCCCATCAGCACGAGCGCGCCGTTGGCCCCGGTGTAGCCGGACTGATTGCCCGACATATTGCTGTAGCCACCGTAAACTTTGCCGTAACGCCCGAGATAGCCCAGCTCGCCCTGACCGCTTTGCTGAGCGTCCTGCTGGTTGAGCACCATGTTCCAGCCCAGGCCGCCATCAGACGGCTGGGTTTTGCTGGCGTTGAACGAGTAGCTCATCTGATCATTATTGCTACGCTGTACGGTGGTGCTGGTATTGATGTTGTTATCAAACGAGACGTTGACGACCAGAAATATGCTGCGGTCGCGGCTGCGATCAACGTTCTGATTTAGCCCGGCGGTGAGGTACACGCGGTTGGACACCGACTGGTACCAGTTGGCGTTGGTGTAGCGCTGGGTGGGCTGGCCGGGAGAGCGGTACTGTAAATAGCCTACGCTGAAGCTACCGAAGGACTCGGTGCTATAGCCGACCACGGTGCTCTGATTAAGCGATGGCGGTGGGCTTCCGTAGCGGGTGGCAACGTCATGGTAGTCCCCGGCCGTGGCAATCGTCGTGGTGCTGAAGTTAAAGCGACTGTTGTTCCAGCGATAGCCGACGCTGTAGAGGAAACCGTTTTTACCCGCGTCGGCGCTGGCTGCCAGCGCGGTAGAAATGGTTCCGCTGTTGCTGCCGGGGATCCAGTCGCTGCTGAACCCGGCGTTAATCAGACTCTGGGTTGCCTCGGCGTGCCCGCCTGCGGTGAGGCTGTTGCTGATGCCGTGTCGCCAGGTGCCGCTAAAGGCGGGCGTACTGGCGTAATCAAAGGATTCATAACCGTAGTTATTGCGCACCACGCCGGCTTCCGCTGACCATTCTGACAACCCCTGACGCAGCAGCGACTGGTCGTTATAAAACGAGAAGCTCTGCACCGTGGTTTTACCCAGCGCATCGGTCATGGTGACCTGCGCCTCGCCTGCGCCGTTGATATTGGGCAGCGTATTCAGTTCGAAATTACCCGCCGGGACTTCGCCGTTGTAGTACTTCACGCCGTTCATATACAGCTCGACGCTGGAAGGCAGCGTGGCAGAACCGAAAAACGAGGGCAGTGGCGTAGTAGGGGTATAGGGTTGAAGGCTGTAGTCGGTGCCTATCTGTATCCCGGCGATGCGCGTGGGGCGCGACCAGTTGACGGCGCTGGTGAGCATATCCCCCAGGTTGAGTGCGATGGCCTGCCTGGGAAACGAGGTGCGCCAGCTGGTGTCCAGACGGACCATACCATTGTTCTGGCTAACGTTATCGCTATTGCCGGTGTAGCGTGATATCTGCGTGGAGCTCAGCACGCCCACGTTACTGAAGGCGCGAAGTTCACTAAAGGCGCTGGCGTTGCTCTGCCCTTCTTGTCCTTGAGAGGCATAGAGATCGTAGTTGAGTAGCAGCCCGCGTGAGGCGGCGGCATCGGGATTCGGCGTGTCGTCCGGGTTCACCTGAGTGGTGGCCATATCCAGCTGTTGTAGCGGCGCCATTAGCGCCAGCGTTTGCTGATTTGCATCATACTGCACGCGCAGCTGAGGGATGTCGTTCAGACAGACCGGATCGGGCATGTCTGCGGGTATCCGCAGGCCGATTTTACGCAGGCTATCGGCGCTGGCATAAAGCTTGTCGCGATCGTAACCAAATCGCGCCAGGCCAATAGGATTCTGATTCAGGGTGACGTCGAGATAGAGCTCCGTCCCGGCCAGCGGTGTGCTATCGGCAATGACCCCATCCATGCTTTTCATTTCCGCAGAGGTGCTCCTTGCTATGAATAACACGTTGATTAATAAAATAATTAATAGACGGTTTAGCCCGTTATAGCGTTTGTACCGTTTTTTGACCATTAACCGTTACTTCAAGCTTTTCTCCCTGACCGGCGCTGGCAGGAAGAGGCCAGCGCATCGTCGAACCGGGCAGTACATAGCCCAAAAGTCCAGGCGTAATATTTTTTCGGCTGCCTGATGCCGTAATTAACGTGACTTCTGCAAGCTGGGCATGCCCTTCGCCCTGATTATTGACTTGTAGCCAGACCCGGCCGTCGCTGTGCGCCACTTGCCATTGCAGTTTGGCGAACGTTTCTGTTGCCCCCGGCGGCTGGATAAACACCGGAATGGAATAGTGCATAACAAACTGCAGGCTGTTTTTTTTCGTTGTATTCGTTGTCGAAGGCGGCAGTTCGTTAATCGACAGTCGATAGGCATCTTCCACCTTCGTCGGTGGGCCGGTGCGAATCACGCGGATCAACTGCTTCCCACCGGGTGGGATGTTCAGCATCGGCGGGCTGATGACCAGCCCTTGCGAAGATGAAAGCTGGTCGCTGTAACCACTCTGGCTCCAGTGGAAAACGCGGACCTGGGCGTTAACCGGGCTGTCACCTGAGTTGCTCAACCAAAGGCCCTCGGCGCGTTGGTTTTGCTGCAGCGTTAAGCTGATAGGCGAGACCTGCAGACCGCTGGCGGCGCTTTCGCCGCTAAAAAGCGCGAGCGCGGTCAGGCAGGCAAGCGCTGACGAGTGTCGGAGCATAGGCCTTCCTTGAATTAATAGGTAAAGGTCACTGTCACGGTGTCGGAATAGTTATCTGGCGTAACGTTAGTATTGGTAATACCGGCGTACACGGGCACGGCCTGAGGAGCCCCCTGCCCGGAGCCCGCTAAAAGGTTAGGGCCCGTGGTCGTATTGCTTCCCCAAACCGTTGAGCCGCTGGCGTCGGTGTAGAGCTGGTAAGCCACTTTGTCCGGGTTGGTGCCTGTGCCGGACATGCTGCCTGCACCAGACTTGTTGCCATTAGAAGGCTGCAGACCAATAGTAAAGGGCGTGTCTTTAGAACAGTTTACGCTCAGGTTAGCGGTGGCTTTTGCAGGGACGACGTTAGCGATGACAGAGCCAAAGGAAACCGGCGAACCTGAGGTCATGGTGCACGTTTTGGTTATCGTGATCTGAACTTGAAAGGTACTGGTGATAGGGGTATCCAGTACGGCATAGGCCGATGGCATAAAAAATATGGACATCGGAACGAGATGCATGAACTTAAAAGACGTGTTCATAGTATTGACCTCTACATAGGTATTCTTTTTCCTTAGTAAAACAATGACGTATGAAACATTAATTCCTTATATAAACATAGAGTAGATAGCATTATTCTGCCAATTTGCCTTAAGGCTTTTTTATTAAAAATAGATCGCCCGTCACCTTATTAGAGGATAAACGAGAGATATAAAATATATGAT
Source organism: Kluyvera sichuanensis (assembly GCF_040930405.1). Taxonomy (NCBI): domain Bacteria; kingdom Pseudomonadati; phylum Pseudomonadota; class Gammaproteobacteria; order Enterobacterales; family Enterobacteriaceae; genus Kluyvera; species Kluyvera sichuanensis. The sequence goes on along the minus strand of NZ_CP162271.1, from coordinate 3,600,285 downwards.
ATATTTATAGGCTAAGTGATTATTTGAAATAAAATAATGACCATGGTGTGTGGGATAAAAACAGGCGATTATTTTAATTTCTATAAAGTGATATGTAGCATTAATTAAATGGATGGCATAATTTCGGCGCTACGTTTTAGGATCTTTCCCTAAAAATAGTAGGGCTCGGGTGTCGCTTTTTTGCCGGGTGGCGCGATGCTTATCCGGCCTACCATTGCACCGCACCCGTAGGCCCGATAAGCGCAGGGCCATCGGGCGGTGCCCGCCACGAACACGATAATGGTATCCGTGCCCGGCCGTGAATTTTGTCGGTCGTTTTACATGCCGGCCAACTATCCGGCGTTTCCGGATAGTTGAACATTAACACGATGCTTAATGCACCGATGACACTACCGCTTCAATCCCTTTCAGCTTCAATTGTGTCTCCTTCAATTCCGCCAGCAGCTTCTGCTCCTGTTCGCCATAGGCCATCAGGACGATGCAGCCTTCCATCACTTTTACGCTAACCTGTTGTCCGGTTTCGAACCCGGCCTCGCGCAGCCACTTCCCGGAAAGGGTGACACTTGGCGTGTTTTTGTTTGCACCCTGCGGGCGATATCCCACAATTATTGTGCGCTCAGTTTTTGCTGCGGGTAAGTCTGGGGTAGAATGCGAGTCAGCCATAATCAACTCCTTGATAGTTGGTGAGGTTAGACGCCCTTTGGTGTTCGAGCACCTTGGGCGTTGTCAGATTTCATTATCCGTGTGGTAGGTACCACATGATGATAAATTAACCTAATTGGTACCTACCATGCAAGAGAAAAAGAAGCCAAATTTTGACCGCACAAAGAGCACGATGAAGAACATCCGGTTCGAGGATGAGCTTTTAGAGCAGATTGAGAAGGCTGCGGGGAAAGGGAATTTTAGTAAGTGGGTGAAAGAGGCGTGTAGGGAAAAGCTCAAAATAATTAAATAGGGCCACAAAATTGCTGTGTTGTGGCCGCTAATTAATCACGCTGCAAAACTACCAGAAATTAAGCTATTAGCAGCTTCTTTTAATAGCTCGACTCGTAATTTCAGAAAATCTGCATAGTTCAACTCTAATCCATTTTTAGGAATCAATGAATGTTGAAGTATACTATCTTTTAAGTGTGTATGAATTTGTTGCTGGTAGTCGATTGGGGATTTGTCTTTGATAGAGCGATTATCCTTTTGCGAGAGGAATGCAAAATTGGCAAGACAAAATCTTTTTATTCTCTCATCAATTCCGCATTTTGTCTTAAGGAAGTTATCTGGAAATATATGATGGAATTCTGTTTTATTGCATGAGGTTAGTACATCATCAAGATCTACGTCTGCTCCAGACAAAAACGATTTAGGTCTTTTTTTAGCAAGCAGTAATATAAATGTTTTAGTATTTACGGATGCTACGGAAAAAGCATTATCAGTAAAGAATTCATTAGATACTTCGAAATTCTTACGTTCAATTTTCTCATACTTATCCTTACGCAACTCAACCATTGCAGATATATCATTTGCAACAGCAGAATCGACACTATTTGAATATCTGCGAGAAAAACACGTATGCCAAAACCATTTTTTTAATAAATGCCTTTGCGTCGCGTCAGGATGAAATCCAGCAGGATTATCTGTCATAAAGAAACGAGTTAACGGGATAAGCATAGATTTGTAGGGTAATACTTTTAATGATACGGCCCCACAGTCACGTCTCAAGAAATCAATTGCCCCTAATAGACCATTTTGGAAAGCAAGAAAATTATTTCTCACCTCATCGCCTTTTAATTCGACAATTGCATGAGATGAACTATCTTCTTTTAATGCTGCGGCACAACATTTAATTAATAAATCTTCTTCATCGCCTAGATCTCCATATTCAGCATCATCGAGTTTAGTAGATAATTCCTCGAATTTAGCTCTGAGATCAAACTCACTACTCCATGTCCAAGCTGAAAGAAGTTGGTAAGTATTTAGCGGAACTCCATTGCGGTTTATTCTTTCAAAGATAATAGCTATTTTTGAATGTTCTTCTGTTTCAACTGTTTCAACAGGAATACTAGCTTCTTTGAATTTTGTTTGTAGCTCATCTAGTTTTCTAATATGTTCTTCATTAGTTAATTTTCTAGAGTATTTACCATATTCTACAACGTTGAATATTATATTTAGCGGTATGTAGTTTTCAGGAATATCAACGTCATCTGTAGCAATGAATTGTGAGTCTTGAGCATTTTCTGCAGCGTCTAAGTCAAAGTAAATAGGGACCCAGTCTTTGCTTTTATTTTTTGGTAATTCAGTTTGAAATGTTGAGAAAATTGATGTGATTCTTTGTTGTCCATCAAGAACATAATCTATAGGGTATTCTTTTTTTGGCTCTGGAAGAGTAAATGGGCCCAGGTCACGGTCAAAGGAAAGTTTTTCCCTACTTCTCCAAAATAAAACCGTACCTATTGGGTAACCTTTATATATGCTATCCATTAGAAACTGTATACGATCAGGTTCCCAAACAAAATCCCGCTGAAAGGCTGGGATTCTTATTTCACCTTCACTCACTTTTTGAATAATTTGTCTGATAGTTAATTGTGAAAATGCCATAATTTCTAATCCTATTAAAGCAATGACATATTGAAATGAAGTTACTTAGGGAAAATAAAATTATATAGATATCAATAAATAAATTTTGGCGGAAGATCACAGGAGTCGAACCTGCCCGGGACCGCTGGCGGCCCCAACTGGATTTGAAGTCCAGCCGCCTCACCGGAGACGACGATCTTCCGCGCCTACATTGCTACATGGAGGCGGGGCGCATTATAGCTACTTTCAATCATTTACCACATCCCCCCAGGGCACATTTTTCGCCCCGTAGCCCGGTCATTTTCGGACTCTCCAGATAAAACCCTGCCTTTTCTTAGGGTTACATTTTTAACCTGTAGCACCGTACACAATTTACCGCACTTCTTGCCCGATGAATGGCGTAAAAACCAGCGCCATCACCGAATATTTGACCATTTCACGGCCATTTAGCCTCGCGTTTATCAACCGCTGGCCGCGCAGGGTTACGGCGTAAACGAGCCGGGACAGTATCAGTACGGAAAGCGATAGCGCTATGGGAGAGTATAGATAAAACGTGTAAATACTTTGGCGGAAAAGTGAGCGAATTTTGGCGGAGATCGCAGGAGTCGAACCTGCCGGGAGCCGCAGGCGGCTACCACTGGAAAAGATGTCCAATCGTCTCACCGGAGACGACGATCTTCCGCGCCTGCATTGCTACATGGAGGCGGGGCGCATTATAGCCACTTTCAATCAGTTACCACATCTTTACTTACATTTTTCGGCATCTTTTTTATATCTGCCGCACGGTATGGATAGAAATTCCTACAAAATCCGTAAGTTACACTTCGACACACTCTACCCGCCAACCCAGATCACATAAATCAAGAAACGTAATTTGATAACGAGATATCGCAATTCACCTTATACGGCGGATGGTTTAAAAAACATGTAACCGGTACCAACGTGGCTTCGGTGCGAAAAGGGTTTGAAAGATGAAGAGTGAAGTATTATCTGTCAAAGAGAAGATCGGCTACGGCATGGGCGACGCCGCCAGCCATATCATTTTCGATAACGTCATGTTGTACATGATGTTCTTCTATACCGATATCTTCGGTATACCCGCAGGTTTTGTTGGCACCATGTTCCTTCTGGCGCGCGCGCTGGATGCTATCTCCGACCCGTGTATGGGGCTGCTGGCCGACCGTACCCGTAGCCGCTGGGGCAAGTTCCGCCCATGGGTGCTGTTTGGCGCGCTGCCGTTCGGCGTGGTCTGCGTGCTGGCCTACAGCACCCCGGATTTCAGCCATAACGGCAAACTGATTTATGCGGCGATCACCTACACGCTGCTGACCCTGTTCTACACCGTGGTCAACATCCCTTACTGCGCGCTGGGCGGTGTGATCACCAATGACCCGACGCAGCGCATCTCGCTGCAGTCCTGGCGCTTCGTGCTGGCGACGGCGGGCGGCATGCTCTCAACCGTCTTAATGATGCCGCTGGTGAATCTGATCGGTGGCGACAATAAGGCGCTGGGCTTCCAGGGCGGTATCGCGGTGCTCTCCGTAGCGGCGTTCCTGATGCTGGCCTTCTGCTTCTTCACCACCAAAGAGCGCGTGGAAGCGCCGCCAACCAATAACTCGATGCGTGAAGACCTGCGCGACATCTGGCACAACGACCAATGGCGTATCGTTGGCCTGCTCACCATCCTCAACATCATGGCGGTCTGCGTACGCGGCGGCGCGATGATGTATTACGTCACCTGGATTATGGGCTCCCCGGCGCTGTTTACCGCCTTCCTCACCACCTATTGCGTTGGCAACCTGATTGGCTCGGCATTAGCCAAACCGTTGACCGACTGGAAATGCAAAGTGAGCGTCTTCTGGTGGACCAACGCCATTCTGGCGGTCCTGAGCCTGGCGATGTTCTTTGTACCGATGAACGCTAGCGTCATCATGTTTGCCTTTATCTTCGTGATTGGCGTTCTGCACCAACTCGTGACCCCGATTCAGTGGGTCATGATGTCCGACACCGTTGACTACGGCGAATGGCGTAACGGTAAACGTCTCACCGGCATTAGCTTCGCGGGCACGCTGTTCGTGCTGAAGCTCGGCCTGGCGCTGGGCGGCGCGATGATTGGCTGGATGCTGGCCGGCGGCGGTTATGACGCTGCGGCCAAAGCGCAGAACCCAACCACCATCAGCATCATTATTGCCCTGTTCACTATCGTACCGGCTATTTGCTACCTGCTGAGCGCCGTTGTGGCGAAGCGCTTCTACACCCTGAAAACACCGTTCCTGGTCAAGATGATGGCCGAACTGGCGAGCGGGGCGCACCGCACTCAGCAGGATTTTGAAAACGTATCTATGAAACAATCTCTCGGGAATTAAGAGGACGAACTATGAAGATCAGTGATGGAAACTGGATGACCCAACCGGGTCTCAACTTAATTCATCCTGTCCAGGTGTTTGACGTTGAACAGCATGGCAATGAAATGGTGGTGTACGTGGCGCCGCGCGATGTGCGGGAACGTACGTGGCAGCTGGATACGCCGATGTTCACCATTCGCTTTTTCTCTCCTCAGGAAGGGGTGGTTGGCGTGCGCATTGAGCACTTCCAGGGCGCGCTGGATAAAGGCCCGCACTACCCGCTGAACGTGCTGAAAGATGTGAAGGTACACATCCAGAACACCGCTGAGTTTGCCGAGCTGAAAAGCGGCAACCTGAGTGTACGCGTCACCAAAGGTGAATTCTGGTCGCTGGACTTCCTGCGCAACGGCGTGCGCATTACCGGCAGCCAGCTGAAAAACAACGGCTACGTGCAGGACAGCAACGACGATCGCAACTACATGTTCGAGCGTCTGGACCTCGGCGTAGGTGAAACCGTTTACGGCCTGGGCGAGCGCTTTACCGCACTGGTGCGCAACGGTCAGAACGTTGAGACCTGGAACCGCGATGGCGGCACCAGCACCGAACAGTCCTACAAAAATATTCCGTTCTACCTGACCAACCGCGGCTACGGCGTGCTGGTGAATCACCCGGAAAACGTCTCCTTCGAGATTGGCTCGGAGAAAGTCTCCAAGGTGCAGTTCAGCGTCGAAGGCGAGCATCTGGAATACTTCGTTATCGATGGCCCAACCCCGAAAGAGGTGTTGAACCGCTATACCCAGTTCACCGGCCGCCCGGCGCTGCCACCGGCCTGGTCCTTCGGCCTGTGGCTGACCACCTCGTTCACCACCAACTACGACGAAGCAACGGTCAACAGCTTTATCGACGGCATGGCGGAGCGCGACCTGCCGCTGCACGTCTTCCACTTCGACTGCTTCTGGATGAAAGCCTTCCAGTGGTGTGACTTCGAATGGGACCCGGTGACCTTCCCGGACCCGAAAGGCATGATCCAGCGCCTGAAAGACAAAGGGCTGAAGGTCTGCGTGTGGATTAACCCGTACATCGGCCAGAAATCCCCTATCTTCCAGGAGCTGAAAGAGAAGGGCTACCTGCTCAAACGCCCGGATGGCTCCGTCTGGCAGTGGGATAAATGGCAGCCGGGCCTGGCGATTTATGACTTCACCAACCCGGAAGCCTGCCAGTGGTATGCAGACAAGCTGAAAGGCCTGGTGGAGATGGGCGTCGACTGCTTCAAAACCGACTTCGGCGAGCGCATCCCGACCGACGTCCGTTGGTTCAACGACGCCGACCCGCAGAAAATGCACAACCACTACGCCTACATCTACAACGAGCTGGTGTGGAACGTCCTCAAAGAGAACCTCGGCGAGAAAGAAGCGGTGCTGTTTGCCCGTTCCGCCTCGGTGGGCGCGCAACAGTTCCCGGTGCACTGGGGCGGCGACTGCTACGCCAACTACGAATCCATGGCGGAAAGCCTGCGCGGCGGCCTGTCGATCGGCCTGTCCGGCTTTGGCTTCTGGAGCCACGATATCGGCGGCTTCGAAAATACTGCCCCGGCGGATGTCTACAAGCGCTGGTGCGCCTTTGGCCTCTTCTCCAGCCACAGCCGCCTGCACGGCAGCAAATCCTACCGTGTGCCATGGGCGTACGACGAAGAGTCCTGCGACGTGGTGCGCTACTTCACCGAAATGAAGTGCCGCATGATGCCGTATCTGTATCGTCAGGCGGCGCTGGCGAACGAGCAGGGCACGCCGATGCTGCGCGCCATGATGCTGGAATTCCCGGACGACCCGGCGTGCGACTACCTCGACCGTCAGTACATGCTCGGCGACTCTCTGGCGGTTGCGCCAGTGTTCACTGAAGCGGGCGACGTGCAGTTCTACCTGCCGGAAGGCCGCTGGACGCACCTGTGGCACAACGACGAGGTGCAGGGCAGCCGCTGGCATAAACAGCAGCATGACTTTATGAGCCTGCCGGTGTACGTGCGTGACAACACCCTGCTGGCGCTGGGCAACAATAACCAGGTGCCGAACTACGCCTGGCATGAAGGAACCGCGTTCCAGCTGTTCCACCTGGAAGACGGTCGCCAGGCGGTCTGCGAAGTGCCAGCGCAGGACGGTTCGGTTATCTACACGCTGACCGCGAAACGTCAGGGTAACGTGATTACCGTGACGGGCAACGGCAAGGCGAGCGGCTGGACGCTGTGTCTGCGCAACATCCAGCAGGTGGCTGGCGTGCAGGGCGGCGTTCAGGCGGGCAGCGAGCTCGGCGTGGTGGTGACGGCGCAGGGTAATGAGCTGGTGATTACGCTTTAGTCTTGAGGGTGCCCCCTCACCCTAACCCTCTCTCCGCGGGGAGAGGGGACCGATGGTGCGGCTAGCATGTTTGGTTTTCATCCTCGTCCTGTGGGGAGCGTGGACCGATGGTGCGGCTAGCATGGTTGGTTTTCTCCCTCGCCCCTTTGGGGAGAGGGCCGGGGTGAGGGGAACACTCGCACAATCTCTCTTGTAGCCCGGCCAAGCGCAGCGCCGCCGGGGCGGCTCCGAGCCAATCCCGGGGTCGGCGTGAACGCCTCGCCCGGGCTACTTTATCATTCCACCCTGCATCTGCTGGGTGACTTCCTGCTTATCCATATTTACCGCATGCAGCTCCCCGTTTACCGTCGGCTTCAGCGGCGCATCGGCCTGTACATTCCCGCTCGCCGTCAGCTGAATATTCCCGTCGCCGGAAATCGGCAGCGCGGGCCAGCCCCATTGCTGGAGCACGTTCAGCGGCACGCCGCGGCCGTTCAGCGTTACGCGGGTCTGGCGTTGTGGCTGCTGGGCCACGGTGGCAGTGGCTTCCAGAATGCCTTTTTCGGTAAAGGCGCTCAGTTCGGTGATATTCACGTTCGAAGCATCAGCGTTCAGCGTCATGGATGGGCGACGTACGTCAACGCGGTTAAAGGTTGCCGCCGCGCCGTTCAGCGTCGCGCTGCCGCCCCAGATGCCCCACTGGCGATTTTTCGCCAGCTGCAGGTTGGCCCCGTAGCCGTCCAGCGCGGTGACCTGCCACGGGAAGTCCGGGGTGATATCAATCACCAGGTTACGGCTGGCACCAAATTTCTTCAGGGTCACGCTTTGCAGCCACGGCGGCAACTGCGCCATCCACAGCGTTTTCCAGTTCTCCGGCAGCGTATATTCCAGCCCGGCGAAGACCGCATCGTCCAGCACCAGCGCATTCCCGGCACGCAGCCAGTTGCCGGAACTGCGCACCATGCCGCCTTCCCAGCGTGAGGTGAACTGACGCAGCGCAATACCTTGCGGTGAGAACTCGGCGTTGAGGATCGGGTCGAGCAGATGCAGCGAGCCGTAGATAAACTCACTGGCGTTCATCGAGATTTTGCCATCGTCGCTCTGCCAGCCGCCCTGGCTGAGGGTCAGGTTGCGCAAGTTGAGGTCGAGGTCGGTGACCGCCCAGTCCGGCCCCTGCAGGTGCGCGTCGGTAATGTCCAGCCGACCAATCTGCAACGACGGTACGGTAGTCAGCGGGGCCAGAAAATCGAGCAGCGACTTGTCGCTTTGCATGCGAATATCGTTAAGACGCAGATTATCCACCACCCAGCTGCCGTCGCTGTTGCGCCGCGCATTGCCGGTGAGCGAACCGCGCGCCATATCCGCGCCAACGGTCGTTAAGGTGACCTCGCCGTTATTGAGCGATCCTTCAATCAATGCGTTGGTGGCCGGTACGCCGTTAAGCGACAGCGAACCCGCGCTCATCTGAATCTGGGCTTTGGTGCCGAGCACGTTGCCCGCCACCGGTGCCCACGGCATCACGCCGCCGGAGACGCGCTGGGCGCTCAGTTCCCAGCCGGTTTCCGGGCTGTTCAGCGCCATATTGCTCAGTTGCAGGCGGTCTGCGGCAAACGGCAGCGGCGCGGTGGAAGGGGAGAGATTCAGCGTGCCATCCTGCAATAAAATGGTGTCGACGTGCAGCGGGTCGGTTATCTGGCGCGAACTCAGGCCGATATCCACCGCTTTGGCGACCAGCGTTGCAGGTTTGCCGTCGCGGCCAAAGGTGACGTTTTTCAGCAGGATATGTGAAGGTGAAGAGAAGCGATGGTCCATCGCGTCAAACGTAATGTGATAGGCGGTGTTATCGCTCAGCCACTGGCTAACGTGGCGGGCGCCCCAGCGCGTTTGCAGCAATAAATAGAAGGCCAATATCACCACGAACAGGGCGATCAGCAGCCAGATAATGAGCTTTCCAAGAAATTTCATGATCTTCCATCCTGTGAATGGCACATAAACCTGTTATGCATGATTTATATGCAATGCTCAAGCTGGGAATCGTATTATTCGATGTCAGCGGCAGTGGCGGAACCACTGCCGCAAAGGGATTACGCTTTTTCCGGCGGGAAGACCAGATTGAGGATAATCGCGGTGATACCCCCGGCAGCGATACCGGAAGAGAGCAGGTTTTTCAGCCAGTCCGGCGCAAACTGCAGGATTTGCGGCTGCTGGGAAACGCCCAGGCCGACGGCCAGCGACAGCGCGATAATCAGAATCGCACGGCGGTTCAGCGGTTCGCGGGAGACGATGCGCACGCCGGATGCGGCGATGGTACCGAACATCACCAGCGTTGCGCCGCCGAGCACGGGCTCAGGAATGTGCTGCACAAAGCCGCTTACCGCCGGGAACAGGCCAAGCACGATCAGCATCAGCGCCACCACAAAGCCCACGTAACGGCTGGCAACGCCGGTCAGCTGAATCACACCGTTGTTCTGCCCGAAGCAGGAGTTCGGGAAGGTGTTGAAGATGGCTGATACGCAAGAGTTCAGGCCGTTCGCCAGCACGCCGCCTTTCAGGCGCTTCATATAGACCGGGCCGGAAACCGGCTGTTCGGACACGTCAGAGGTGGCGGTGATATCACCGATGGTCTCGAGCGAGGTAATCATAAACACCAGCATCAGCGGCAGCAGCAGGCTCCAGTCGATGCCCAGGCCGTAGTACAGCGGGGTTGGAATGGTAATCAGGCTGCTGTTCGTTGGCGCGGTGTTTTCCGGCAGCATGCCGAGGAACCACGCCATCAGGTAGCCTGCCGCCATGGCAATCACCAGAGAGGCGATGCGCAGGTACGGGTTACGCTGGCGGTTAAGCAGAATAATGATCGCCAGCACGATCCCTGCCAGCAGCAGGTTTTTCGGCGCGCCGAAGGTGTGGTCAGCCATTGCCGCGTAGCCGCCGCCGATGGAGGTCAGGCCAACCTGAATCAGCGACAGGCCGATAATCATCACCACCACGCCGGAAACCAGCGGCGTAATCACGCGGCGCGCCAGGTGCAGCACGCGGGAGATAACCATCTCGGTGCAGCTTGCCAGCATCAGGGTGCCGAACAGCGCCGCCATCATCGTTGGCACGTCTGCACCACCGGTTTTCAGCGCCGTGCCGCCCATGATCAACGGCGCAACGAAGTTGAAGCTGGTGCCCTGAATCGACAGCAGGCCAGAACCCACCGGACCCCAGGCTTTAATCTGGATGATGGATGCCACGCCGGAGGCGAATAACGACATGCTGATAATGTGCTGAGTGTCTTCCGCCGGCAGGCCAAGCGCCTGGCAGATGAGCAGCGCCGGTGTGATCACCGCGACAAACATCGCCAGCAGGTGCTGGAACGCCGCGAACAGGGTCTGCGGCAGCGGTGGGCGATCTTCCAGACGATAGATTAATTCGCTGTTCTGCGAATGCGCAATCGGTTGCGCATTGGCTTGATCGAGTGTGTTAGAAGACATCTCAGAGGTAATCCCGTGGTGGAAAAGTGGCGATTTTAGCGGACTGGTTGGTAAAAGCAATCGGTTGCTTTCACGGATGACAAATTATTGCGTAAAATAGCCGCGCAAAATAAAGGGATTTGGCGGGGTAAGTTAACGAAAATGATGACAAATAATACGTTTTTCTACCCTGATCGCCTTTTTCTTGCTTACACTTTTGCCCAACGCCTCATGAGGAGGCGTGGACGACATGGGAAATTGGTCGCGTGTGAATGAATCATACGTTTTAGTCAGGAGCTGTAATTATGTTTCATCTCGATACTTTATCGACGCTCGTTGCCGCAACGCTGGTGTTGCTGCTAGGACGAAAACTGGTTCAGAGCGTTCCCTTCCTCAAGAAATACACTATCCCCGAGCCCGTTGCGGGCGGCCTGCTGGTGGCGTTGGCGCTGCTGGTGCTGAAAAAGAGCATGGGCTGGGAAATCGACTTCGATATGAGCCTGAAGGACCCGCTGATGCTGGCGTTCTTCGCCACAATCGGCCTTAACGCCAATATCGCCAGCCTGCGTGCGGGCGGCAAGGTGGTGGGGACGTTCCTGATTGTGGTGGTAGGGTTGCTGCTGCTGCAAAACGCGCTAGGCATTGGGATGGCGAAGCTCTTAGGGCTCGACCCGCTGATGGGGTTGCTGGCGGGGTCGATTACGCTCTCCGGCGGTCACGGTACCGGGGCGGCGTGGAGCAAGCTGTTTATCGAACGTTATGGCTTTGAAAATGCAACAGAAGTAGCCATGGCCTGCGCCACCTTTGGGCTGGTGCTCGGCGGCCTGATTGGTGGCCCGGTGGCGCGCTATCTGGTGAAACACTCGTCGTCACCGAACGGCACGCCGGACGATCTGGAAGTGCCAACGGCGTTTGAAAAGCCGGACGTGGGGCGCAGCATTACCTCGCTGGTGCTGATTGAGACCATCGCGCTTATCGCCATCTGTTTGACGCTGGGTAAAGTGATTGCGCAACTGCTCGCCGGTACGGCGCTGGAGTTGCCAACGTTCGTCTGCGTGCTGTTTGTTGGGGTGATCCTCAGCAATGGCCTGGCGCTGATGGGCTTTTATCGCGTGTTCGAACGGGCGGTGTCGGTGCTGGGTAACGTCAGCTTGTCGCTGTTCCTGGCAATGGCGCTGATGAGCCTCAAGCTGTGGGAGTTAGCGGATCTGGCGCTGCCGATGATTGTGATTCTGGCGGTGCAGACCGTGGCGATGGGGCTATATGCGATTTTCGTCACCTACCGTCTGATGGGAAAAAACTACGACGCGGCGGTGCTGGCGGCAGGTCACTGTGGCTTTGGCCTTGGCGCCACGCCGACGGCGATTGCCAATATGCAGGCCATTACCGAGCGTTTCGGGCCGTCACATATGGCGTTTCTGGTGGTGCCGATGGTGGGGGCGTTCTTTATTGATATCGTCAACGCGCTGGTGATTAAGCTGTATTTGATGTTGCCGATGTTTGGCTGAAATAAAAATGCCGTTCGGTCCCCTCTCCCTTAAAAAGGGAGAGGGGACATACCGTACGGTGCTTACCCTTCGTGATCTTCCCACGCTAACGCGCGTTTCACTGCTTTCTGCCAGCCGCTGTAGCGGAAGTTACGCTCGGTGGTTTCAATCCCCGGACGGAACTCGCGCTCAATCACCGCTTTCTCCTGCAGCTCATCCAGGTTCTGCCAGAAGCCGACCGCCAGACCAGCCAGGTAGGCCGCGCCGAGCGCCGTCACTTCACGCACTTCCGGGCGTTCCACGCGGGTGCCAAGAATGTCGGACTGGAACTGCATCAGGAAGTTGTTGGCCACCGCGCCGCCGTCCACGCGCAGGGCGTGCAGACGAATGCCGGAGTCTGCCTGCATCGCTTCCAGCACGTCGCGGGTCTGGTAGGCGATGGATTCCAGCGTGGCGCGAATAATATGGTTCGAGTTCACGCCGCGAGTCAGGCCGAAGATGGCACCGCGCGCATACGGATCCCAGTACGGTGCGCCGAGGCCGGTAAAGGCTGGCACCACGTACACGCCGTTGGTGTCCTTCACTTTGGTCGCGAAGTATTCGGAGTCGAACGCGTCGCTAATCAGCTTCATTTCGTCGCGCAGCCACTGAATGGAGGCGCCCGCCATAAACACCGCACCTTCCAGCGCATAGTTCACTTCGCCGCGTGGGCCGCAGGCGATGGTGGTCAGCAGGCCGTGGCTGGAGGCCACCGCTTTCTCACCGGTGTTCATCAGCATAAAGCAGCCGGTACCGTAGGTGTTTTTCGCCATCCCTTCTTTCACGCACAGCTGGCCGAACAGCGCCGCCTGCTGGTCACCGGCAATCCCGGCGATAGGAATACGCGTGCCGCCTTTACCGCCGATGTTGGTCTGACCGTACACTTCGGAAGACTTGCGCACTTCCGGCAGCATGGCGCGCGGGATATCCAGCGCGTCCAGCATCTTGTCATCCCACTCCAGCGTGTTGATGTTGAACAGCATGGTACGCGAGGCGTTGGTGTAGTCGGTGACGTGTACGCGCCCTTGGGTCATTTTCCAGATAAGCCAGGTATCAACGGTACCAAACAGCAGTTCGCCGCGTTTCGCACGCTCGCGGGAGCCTTCAACATGGTCGAGGATCCACTTCACTTTGGTGCCGGAGAAGTACGGGTCAACGACCAGACCGGTGGCTTTACGTACGTACTCTTCCATACCGTCGCGCTTGAGCTGCTCACAGATATCCGCGGTGCGGCGGCACTGCCAGACGATGGCGTTGTAAATTGGCTTACCGGTTTCGCGCTCCCACACCACGGTGGTTTCACGCTGGTTGGTGATACCGATAGCGGCAATCTGGTCGGAGCTGATGTCGGCTTTTGCCAGCACTTCGACGAGGGTAGAGCTTTGGGTAGCCCAGATTTCCATTGGGTCGTGCTCAACCCAGCCTGGTTTAGGGTAAATTTGTTCGAATTCGCGCTGTGACACGCTGACGATGTTGGCGTCATGATCCATAACGACGGCGCGGGAGCTGGTGGTGCCCTGGTCGAGCGCAACGATATATTTTTTGTCAGTCATAATGAACGTTCCGTAGTCAGTTTACAGCGAAGCATTTTGTTGGTTCTGGCTGGAGGCCGCCTTCGGCTCTTCAACCTCGCAGGTGTCGCACGGCAGGTGACGGCCAATCAGCTTGCGATAGCTGAACGCCCCCAGCGCAGCACCTACTATTGGCGCACACAGCGGCACCAGGAAATAAGGAATATCTTTGCCGCCGGTGAAGGCGACGTCGCCCCAGCCTGCCAGCCAGGCGAACGTTTTCGGCCCAAGGTCACGCGCAGGGTTCATCGCAAACCCGGTCAGTGGGCCCATGGACGCACCGATAACCGCAATCAGCAGGCCAATCAGCAGCGGTGCCAGCGGACCACGTGGAACGCCGTTACCGTCGTCGGTAAGCGCCAGAATCACGCCCATCAGGATAGCGGTAATCACCATTTCTACCGCGAAAGCCTGCACAAAATTGATATGTGGGTTCGGGTAAGTCGAGAAAATACCGGCCAGTTCAAGACTTTCGACGCTGCCGCGCACCATATTGTGCGTGTGTTCGAAGTCGAGGAAAAGGTTGTAATAAAGCCCGTAGACCAGCGCGGCGGCGCAGAACGCACCGGCAAACTGAGCCACGATGAACGGCACGACTTTACGCCCGTCGAAGCAGGCGAACAGCCAAAGTGCAATGGTCACGGCTGGGTTAAGATGCGCACCGGAAACCCCCGCAGTCAGGTAAATGGCCATCGCCACGCCCAGACCCCAGATGATACTGATTTCCCACTGGCCGAAGGTCGCCCCGGCGACTTTCAACGCTGCGACACATCCCACGCCGAAGAAAATCAACAACCCGGTACCAAGAAACTCGGCAATGCACTGGCCTTTTAAGGTTGATGTCTGGCTCATAATCGGAATCCTAAAGACTAATTGATGATTATTGTGTTCATGAGCGGTCATAACACTCATGTTGCCTTGTAGGCATAGTGTTAATTTATCGTTAACGAGCGTAAACGAGAAATATCGAAATCAAAATGTGTGTGCCGCGTCAAGAAATGAGCGTTTTCGCGCCAATAAATGAACATTATCGGAACGAAAACTGTGAGGAGCGAAACATTCTCGTGGCTAAACATTTAACAATTTAATGGGAAAGTGCGCTAACGCTCCAGGACCAGGCCGAAAATTGCGGACAACCGCAATCTACAGGCTCTGGCGCTGGACAGTCGCGACGGCGCTCCATACAATCGACTGCAAGCCGTGCGCTTATTTACGTTAAGGCGTCGCCGGGGTTCCGGGACGATATCAACGCCTTGCAAGATCAGGAGAGGTTATGACGATGTCATTAGAAGTGTTTGAGAAACTGGAAGCGAAAGTTCAGCAGGCGATTGATACCATCACGCTGTTGCAGATGGAAATCGAAGAGCTGAAAGAAAAGAACAACACCCTGGCGCAGGATGTACAGTCTGCACACCAGAGCCGTGAAGAGCTGGAGCGTGAAAACAACCAGCTGAAAGAACAGCAGAGCGGCTGGCAGGATCGTCTGCAGGCGCTGCTCGGCCGCATGGAAGAAGTCTAATTCCACTCCTCCCCGGGCGGTTTTTTAACGGCCTGGGGATGCTTCACCCCCGCGAATTTTCCCCGCTGAGTGATTTCGAACATACGCGCATTTCGTGTACCCGCTTATATTTCAAAACTGCATAATCAATCTTTTTTTATTCTTTAATCATTGGTTCGATTTCTGGCAGGCTAGCCTCATTACAACACAACAGATAAGAGAGCGGGCGATGAATAAGTGGGGCGTAGGGTTAACTCTTTTGCTGGCTACTACCAGCGTACTGGCTAAGGACATCCAATTACTCAACGTGTCGTACGATCCGACGCGTGAACTGTACGAACAATATAACAAGGCGTTCAGCGCGCACTGGAAAAAAGAGACCGGTGATAACGTGGTGATTCGCCAGTCGCACGGCGGTTCTGGCAAACAGGCCACTTCCGTGATTAACGGCATTGATGCCGATGTGGTAACGCTGGCGCTGGCCTATGACGTTGACGCCATTGCTGAACGTGGCCGCATCGACAAAAACTGGATCAAACGTCTGCCGGATAACTCCGCGCCGTACACCTCCACCATCGTGTTCCTGGTGCGTAAAGGCAACCCGAAACAGATTCATGACTGGAACGACCTGATTAAACCGGGCGTTTCCGTTATCACCCCGAACCCAAAAAGCTCCGGCGGCGCTCGCTGGAACTACCTGGCAGCCTGGGGCTACGCCCTGCATCACAACAACAACGATCAGGCCAAAGCGCAAGACTTCGTGAAGGCGCTGTATAAGAACGTGGAAGTGCTGGACTCCGGCGCTCGCGGTTCGACTAACACCTTCGTAGAACGCGGCATCGGCGACGTGCTGATTGCCTGGGAAAACGAAGCGCTGCTGGCGACGAATGAACTGGGCAAAGACAAGTTTGAAATCGTTACCCCAAGCGAATCTATCCTCGCCGAGCCGACTGTTTCCGTGGTCGACAAAGTCGCTGAGAAAAAAGGCACGACGGCGGTGGCAGAAGCTTACCTGAAGTACCTCTACTCGCCGGAAGGCCAGGAGATCGCGGCGAAGAACTACTATCGTCCACGTGACCCGGCGGTGGCGAAGAAGTATGAAAGCGAGTTCCCAAAACTGAAGCTCTTCACCATTGATGATGAGTTCGGCGGCTGGACCAAAGCGCAGAAAGACCACTTCTCTAACGGCGGGACTTTCGACCAGATTAGTAAGCGTTAACCCATGTAGCCCGGCCGAGCGAATGCGACGCCGGGTTTTGCACGGAGCATCCCCGGCGGCGCTTCGCTTGGCCGGGCTACCTGGTTAGAAATGTTCTGTTGGTCATAAATCTACGTTACTCTTCCCCTCTGGTTTGATTTGGGGAGATAAAATGACACGGATAAAATACCTGCTGGCAGCGCTGCTGGTGTTGGTGATTGCTGCGGGGGCGGGCGGCTGGTATTGGCTGCATTCCGGCAACCCGGACGCGCTGCGCCATATTGTGCTAGACCAGTGTGTACCTAATCAGCTCAATCATCGCACCCCGGCACCCTGTGCCGATGTGAACCCGAAGGGCGGCTATGTGCTCTTTAAAGACCGCAACGGCCCGCTGCAGTATCTGCTGATGCCAACCTACCGGATTAACGGCACCGAAAGCCCACTGCTGCTCAACCCGCAAACGCCAAACTTCTTCTGGCAGGCGTGGCAGCGTCGTATGATCATGAGCGACAAACGGGGTTCGGAAGTACCGGATAGCGCGATCTCCTTGACCATCAACTCCCGTACCGGGCGGACGCAAAACCATTTCCACATCCATATTTCCTGCCTGCGCAAAGACGTTCGCGAGCAACTGGACGGCGATATCGCCGCCATTAGCAGCCGCTGGCTACCGCTGCCGGGCGGGCTGATGGGGCATGAATATCTGGCGCGTCGCGTCACCGAAAACGAGCTGGCGCAGCGCAGTCCGTTCCTGATGCTGGCGGAAGAGGTCCCGGAAGCGCGCGATCATATGGGGCGCTTTGCGCTGGCGCTGGTGAAGCAAAGTGATGACTCGCTGTTGCTGTTGGCGACCGAGCGTAATCTGCTGACCCTGAACCGCGCTTCTGCCGAGGAAATTCAGGATCATCGCTGCGCAATCCTGCAATAACCCCACCTAATCTGGCGTTTACCTGTCTACCCTGTCGTCGTATGCTTGCTGAAAAAAACGACAGGAGACAGGTATGTCGCTCTGGTTGTCCCACCCTCTGTTCCTTCCCTCTATCATCGTTGGCGTGACTATCCTGCTGTGGGCCACCTCGCTGCTGCCGGAGTTTATTACTGCGCTGCTGTTTTTCGCCGCGGCGATGACCGCGAAAATCGCACCGCCGGACGTTATCTTCGGTGGCTTTGCCTCGTCGGCCTTCTGGCTGGTGTTTAGCGGATTTGTGCTCGGCATTGCCATTCGCAAAACCGGGCTGGCGGATCGCGCCGCGCGGGCGCTCTCCTCAAGGCTCACCGACTCCTGGCTGCTGATGGTCGGCAGCGTGGTGCTGTTGAGCTACGCGCTGGCGTTTGTGATGCCGTCGAATATGGGGCGTATTGCGCTGCTGATGCCGATTGTGGCGGCAATGGCCAAGCGTGCAGGGATCGAAGATGGCACTCGCGCGTGGTACGGGCTGGCGCTGGCCGTGGGCTTTGGTACCTTCCAGCTTTCTGCGACCATTTTGCCCGCCAACGTACCCAATCTGGTGATGAGCGGGGCGGCGGAAGGTGCCTACGGTATCCACCTCAACTACGTGCCGTATCTGCTGCTGCACACGCCGGTGCTGGGCTGGCTCAAGGGGGCCGCGCTGGTGGGACTTATCTGCTGGCTGTTTCCTGGAAAACCGCACCCGCCGCGCGACCTGGAGCCGCTGCCGCCAATGAGTGGGGATGAGAAGCGCCTGGCGTGGCTATTAGCGGTGGTCTTAACGCTATGGATAAGCGAGAGCTGGCACGGCATTGGGCCTGCCTGGACGGGGCTGGTGGCTGCGGTCATCACGCTGCTGCCGCGCGTGGGATTTATCAACGGTGATGAATTTGCCAGCGGGGTGAACATTCGCGCCTGCGTTTACGTGGCGGGGATTCTGGGGCTGGCAATCACCGTGACCCAAACCGGGATTGGCGCGGTGGTGGGCAATGCGCTGCTGCATGTTATGCCGCTCAGTGAGGACGCGCCGTTTACCAGCTTCCTGGCCCTAACCGGTATTACCAGCGCGCTGAACTTCATTATGACCGCCAACGGTGTGCCAGCGCTGTATACGACTTTTGCTCAGAGCTTCTCCGATGCCACCGGTTTCCCGCTGCTCAGCGTGATTATGATTCAGGTGCTGGGTTACTCCACGCCGCTGCTGCCGTATCAGGCCTCGCCGATCGTGGTGGCGATGGCGTTAGGGAAGGTGCCTGCGCGGGCGGGGATGCTGCTGTGTCTGGCGCTGGCGGCGGTGAGCTATTTGCTGCTGTTGCCGCTGGATTATGCGTGGTATCAGGTGCTGGGGAAATTATAAAAAAACCGGCCAAATGGCCGGTTCTTCCCGGCGGCGCTACGCTTGGCCGGGCTACGGGGTCGTTCCGCGTAAATGCCTTACGCTTTTTTCGCCGCTTCTGCCGCTTTAACGATCACCGCGAAAGCGTCAGCTTTCAGGGATGCACCGCCAACCAGCGCGCCGTCGATGTCAGGCTGAGTGAACAGCTCTGCTGCGTTGCCTGCGTTTACGGAACCGCCGTACTGGATGATAACCTGTTCAGCGATTTTCGCGTCAGCTTTAGCAATGTGGTCACGGATGAATTTGTGAACAGCCTGAGCCTGCGCTGGGGTTGCAGATTTGCCGGTACCGATCGCCCATACTGGCTCGTAAGCGATAACCGCGCCTTCGAAGGCTGCTGCGCCCTGAGTTTTCAGAACGGCGTCGATCTGACGTGCACAAACTTCTTCAGTTTTGCCCGCTTCGTTTTCTGCTTCGGTTTCACCGATGCACAGAACGGGGATCAGGCCCTGTTCTTTCAGAATCGCGAATTTCTTAGCGATCAGCTCGTCAGATTCTTTGTGGTAAGTACGACGCTCGGAGTGGCCGATGATGATGTAGGTTGCGCCAAC
The DNA here is from genome assembly GCF_040930405.1 of Kluyvera sichuanensis. Classification (NCBI taxonomy): domain Bacteria; kingdom Pseudomonadati; phylum Pseudomonadota; class Gammaproteobacteria; order Enterobacterales; family Enterobacteriaceae; genus Kluyvera; species Kluyvera sichuanensis. The sequence goes on along the minus strand of NZ_CP162271.1, from coordinate 3,580,898 downwards.
ATCTTTCAGCATTTCAGCGGAAGTTTCGCCGGTGAATGCGCCGGACAGGTTCAGGTCTACGTTCTGCGCGCCCAGGTGGATGTGGCTGCCCGCAGCGGCGTGTTTAGCCAGATCGATGTACATTTCTGGTGGCGCGATAGCAACGCCACAACCAGCAACGCCAGCCAGTTCGGTACGCAGATTAGCAATCAGCTCGTTTACCATGTGGCGGCTGCCGTTCAGTTTCCAGTTACCCATCACTAAAGGATGTCGCATTTCGATTCTCCACGCTTATCAGCGAATTAAGGAATATGGCCGCCCGTCAGGGCAGCATGGTCTGTGAAACAGTATAGAGATTGAATGTCATGAAGGCTTTGCTTTTTATCATTTATTCTCCCCTTCAAGATTCTCAGATAACGCCAGCTTAATCGGTTCAACGGCGAAGGTCAGCCCTTTTTCACCGTTATCTGCGACAACATAGCGCACGGCGCCTTCGGTGCTGGCGAAGTAGTGTTTGCCTTTACCCAGCGCCAACAATTTTTGCAGCTTTTGCAGGCTTTGCGGTTTGGTGAGCGTCGGGATCACGGCGCGCATCAGGGCGCTCATATATTCCTGCGCTTTATTTTTCGCAGCCTTCTGTTCTGGCCCCTGAATCGGCAGCCAGGTTATCTGGATAGATTTAATTTTCAGCGTACCGCGCTCCAGCGCCGTCGAGGCGTAGAGGTTTTCGTTAATCTTGCTGGCGGCTCGGGTAATATTGAGCTGATCGCGGCTGGACGCGATGGCGCGGAACTCATCGAGCGGCAGCGTCGGATTGTCGGTATTGAATTTTTCCCGGAACTGGCTGATGGAGAGGTCAAAGACCGGCGCGCCAGACAGCAGATACGGCGCAACGGCCGCAGGCGATTGCGCCGACAGCACGGACTGACCGGCGCCCAGGGCCACAAGCCCTATTAGACACAGCGTTATCCACTTTCTCATGCTTATCGTCCTCCTCTTTTCAGATGACGATTAAAACGGGAACCGCCTCGCTTGTCAAAATGTGGCCGCTTCAGGGTAAACTACGCGGCACAACGACAAAGGAAAGGGTACATGACTCTACAGCAATGGTTATTTTCCGGTAAAGGCCGTATTGGCCGCCGTGACTTCTGGATCTGGATCGCCATCTGGGCGGTGACGATGGTGGCGCTGTTCAGCCTTGCGGGCGGCGGGCTGGTTGACCTGCAAACGGCGGCATTTATGCTGGTCTGTCTGCTGTGGCCAACGGCGGCGGTGACGATTAAACGCTTACATGACCGGGGCAAGTCCGGTATCTGGGCGCTGCTGATGATACTGGCGTGGATGCTGCTGGCAGGCAACTGGTCAATGCTGCCCGGCATGTGGCAGTGGGGCGTAGGGCGCTTTATCCCGACGCTGATCATTGTGATGATGCTTATCGACCTGGGCGCGTTTGTTGGCACCCAGGGCGAAAATAAATACGGCAAAGAGACGCAGGACGTGAAGTACCGCGCCGATCACCAGTAGTGTTCAGCGGTCATGTGGCCCGGCCGACGACGCAGGTGTTTGGTCATCTGTCGGGTCTCTTTCAGCAACTGTTGGGTATCGCGCACCATCTGCGGGTTACCGCATAACATGACGTGGCTGGTTTCGGCGTTCATCGGCAGGCCGACCGCCGCTTCCAGCGCGCCGCTTTCAATAAGCGCCGGTACGCGCCCTGTTAGCATGCCCGGTGCGGTTTCCCGGCTGACCACCGTCTGAATACGCAGCTTACCAGCGTAACGCGCTTCCAGCGCCCGCATTTGCGGCAGATAGCTTAAATCGGCGGCGTAGCGCGCGGCGTGCACCAGCACCATATTTTTAAAGCGATCCAGATCTTTGCCTTCTTCCAGAATCGACAGGTACGGGCCAATGGCGGTGCCGGTTGCCAGCATCCACAGGGTTTCGCAGTCGGGAATTTCGTCGAGCACAAAGAAGCCAGCCGCTTCGCTGACGACCAGCACTTCATCGCCGGGCTTCAGCGCCGCTAAGCGGGGGCTTAGTTTGCCGTCAGGAACGGTCACCAGATAGAACTCGAGATCGGGGTTGTGCGGGGCGTTAACGTACGAGTAGGCGCGCTGAACACGCTCGCCGTCGATATCCAGCCCAAGCTTGGCAAACTGCCCGGCGGTGAACGGTTGAACCGGTGCGTGGACGGTGAGGCTAAACAGTGCGTCCGTCCAGTTTTGCACGTTAACAACTTTGCCTGTAACCCAGTCAGCCATGGCTTTTCTCCCCTCAATATCGTTAGTTTTATCATCACCGCGACGAGAGCAGATTTCCAGCCCGAAAGGGCCGGAAAGCTCTATTGATCAAATGATTTAGAGAATGTGACGCTGAATTTCAGTGTCTTTGCGATCGAGGTAGTGAATCGACTGAATGCGGCGAATAGTCCGTGATTTCCCGCGGATCAGCAGCGTCTCGGTGGTGGCGATATTCCCTTTGCGAGTAATGCCGTCCAGCAGGTCGCCTTTGGTGATGCCGGTGGCGGAGAAGATAACGTTGTCGCTGCGCGCCATGTCGTCAAGCGTCAGTACGACGCCTGCTTCAATGCCCATCGCCTTACAGCGCTCCAGCTCGTTTTCACCGATGCGGCGGTTCTCTTCGCTGTCGCCTTTGACGTGGTGACGCGCCAGCAGGCGGCCGTGCATATCGCCATCCAGTGCGCGAATGACGGCGGCAGAGACCACGCCTTCCGGTGCGCCGCCGATGCCGTACATGACGTCGACTTCGCTATCCGGCATACAGGTCAGGATGGACGCCGCGACGTCGCCATCAGGAATGGCAAAGACGCGTACGCCCAGTTTTTGCAACTCAGCGATAACGTCGTCGTGGCGCGGCTTGGCAAGAATGGTAACGGTAAGTTCTGAGAGCGGTTTATCCAGCGCGCGGGCGACGTTGCGCAGGTTCTCTTCCAGCGGTTTGTTGAGATCGATAGTGCCTTTTGCGCCTGGGCCGACAATCAGTTTTTCCATGTACATATCAGGCGCGTTGAGGAAGCAGCCTTTATCGCCCACCGCCAGCACCGCCAGTGCGTTTGCCTGGCCCATCGCCGTCATGCGGGTGCCTTCGATGGGGTCAACGGCGATATCCACCGCATCACCATTCCCGGTACCAACGGACTCGCCAATGTAGAGCATTGGCGCTTCATCGATTTCGCCTTCGCCAATGACGATGGTGCCGTCAATGTTGACCTTGTTGAGCATAATACGCATGGCGTTGACTGCTGCGCCGTCGGCGGTGTTCTTATCGCCACGACCCAGCCATTTGTAGCCTGCCAGCGCCGCCGCTTCGGTGACGCGCGAAAATTCGATAGCCAGTTCTCGTCTCATTACAAACTCGTCCAGGAAAGTAAAATTGTGCGAAGTTTAGCACAGCCCCTGCGGGGCTGCGGGTATCGCTACGCGTTGGAATAACGTTCGGTTTCCGGCATCCAGCGTTCAATCAGGGCATTAGCCTGCTGTGGGTAACGGTCGTGAATATGGCGTGCCAGGCGCTGAACTTCGGGGATCATTGCCTGATCGCGCATTAAGTCGGCGACTTTAAATTCGGCGTTGCCGGTCTGGCGGGTACCCAGCAGTTCACCGGGGCCACGGATCTCGAGATCTTTCTGGGCAATCACGAAGCCGTCATTGCTGTCGCGCAGCACCTGCAGGCGCATTTGTGCGGTTTTCGACAGCGGCGATTTGTAGAGCAGCACGCAGTGCGATGCCACCGCGCCACGGCCCACGCGGCCTCTTAGCTGGTGCAGCTGTGCCAGCCCCAGACGCTCCGGGTTTTCAATAATCATCAGGCTGGCGTTTGGAACGTCGACGCCCACTTCAATGACCGTGGTGGCAATCAGCAGATGTAGCTCGCCCTGTTTGAACGCCTGCATAACGGCCTGCTTCTCGGCGGGCTTCATGCGCCCGTGGACGAGGCCGATATTCAGTTCCGGCAGCGCCAGCTTCAGCTCTTCGCAGGTGGCTTCCGCCGCCTGAGCCTCCAGCAGGTCAGACTCTTCAATCAGCGTACAGACCCAATAAGCCTGGCGGCCCTCGGTGGTGCAGGCGTTGCGCACGCGGTCGATAATGTCGTGACGTCGGGTATCAGGTATCGCTACCGTGGTCACCGGGGTGCGGCCCGGCGGCAGTTCGTCAATAACCGAGGTATCCAGATCGGCATAGGCGGTCATCGCCAGGGTGCGAGGAATCGGGGTGGCGGTCATGATCAACTGATGTGGGTGGAAGCCCTGCTGCTGGCCTTTCTCCCACAGCGCCAGGCGTTGATGGACGCCAAAACGGTGCTGTTCGTCGATGATAACCAGCGCCAGCCCGTTAAACTGCACCTGCTCCTGGAAGATGGCGTGGGTGCCGACAATCATCTGCACCTGACCGCTGGCAATAGCCTCCTGCTGCGCCTGACGGGCTTTGCCTTTTTGCTTACCCGCTAACCAGCCGACTTCAATGCCGAGCGGTTCAAACCAGCTGCGGAAGTTGTTGGCGTGCTGTTCGGCGAGCAGTTCGGTCGGCGCCATTAGCGCCACCTGTTTACCGTGCGCGATAGCGCGTAGTGCTGCTAGCGCGGCAACCAGCGTTTTACCGGAACCAACGTCGCCCTGCACCAGACGCATCATCGGTATATCCAACGCCATATCATGTTCGATTTCGGCCGTCACCCGCGCCTGTGCGCCGGTAGGCTTAAACGGCAAATTGGCCAGAAACTTATCTTTCAGCTCACGGTTCTCGCTGAGAGGCTGAGCGTGAAAACGCTGCGCGCCCGCACGCAGCGCCAGCATGCTGAGGTTATGCGCCAGCAGCTCTTCGAGAATTAAACGCTGCTGTGCGGGGTGTTTACCGGTCTCTAAATCGGCGAGCTGTAGCGTCGGCGGTGGGCGATGCAGCGTGCGCAGCGCTTCCGGCAGGCTCATCATCCCCTGTGCCAGTTCCGGTGGCAGCAGCTCGCTGATGGCGCAGGTGTCGAGTAGATCCAGCGCCTGGTCGGTGAGTTTGCGCAGCGTCGCCTGCTTGATGCCTTCGGTAGTGGGATAGACCGGCGTTAAGGTCTCCTGCAAATCCGGCGTACTGAGGTCGCCCTGCACGCGGTATTCCGGGTGGATCATCTCCGCGCCGTACTTGCCGCGCTTTGCTTCACCATAGGCCAACACGCGTCGCCCGGTGGCGAGGCTATTTTTCATCGCCGCGTTGAAGTTGAAAAAGCGCATGGTCAGGATGCCAGTGCCATCGCTAATCTGGCAGGTCATCATCCGGCGGCCGCCGAAGGTGATATTGCAGTTCAGAACTTCGCCTTCTACGGTCACGTAGATGCCGGGAAGCAGTTCACCGATAGGATAAAGTTGGGTGCGGTCTTCGTAGCGTAACGGCAGGTGCAGGAGTAAATCCTGCACCGTGTGCAGACCAATTTTCGCCAGCCGATTGCTCTGCGCGGCGCCTACGCCGGTCAATGTGTTGAGCGGAACGGCATCCAGCAGACGGCTTTGCATGGCGGTTACTCCGTAGCCTGCATAGTGGACCACCACGTGGCATCGGCTTCAATTTCGCCCTGCTCATTGACGTGGGGATAAGGAAGGCCTTTGCGTTTGGCGACGTGTGCCAGCACCGGGTAGCCGCCTTCAAACAGCAGACGCTGTTGCTCTTCGACCGGCAGCATGCTGTTTTCGCGTTGGTACATACCGGCGTTTTGACGCTGACGCTGGGCTTCGTAGAGAATCAACGCAGAGGCGACGGAAACGTTGAGCGACTGCACCATGCCGATCATCGGGATGATGATGTCCTGGTCTGCGAGGGCTAACGCTTCCTGGGTGATGCCGGTTTTTTCCTGCCCCATCAGAATACAGGTTGGGCGGGTGTAGTCGATTTCACGGAAATCGACGGATGTGTCTGACAGGTTAGTGGCCAGGATTTGCATGCCCTGGCCCTTTAAATGGCCGACCGCATCGCCAATGGTGGGATGGGTTATTACCTGAACCCAGCTGTTACTGCCCGCCGCGGATGCCATAGGGCGCATTCGGGTGCTGGGCCAGACCGCATGAACTTCGTGTACGCCTACCGCGTCGGCGGTGCGAACGATCGCCGAGACATTATGAGGTTTGTGGACCTCTTCCATGCAGACCGTCAGGTCAGGCTGACGCCTGGCGAGCATCTCACGAATACGCGCATAACGCTGTGAATTCATAACGCTAGTTTCGGTTACGGGTGACTTTAATGACGTCCGGCATCACGCGGATTTTGCGCATGATATTCGCCAGGTGCACACGGTCGCGAGCGGTCAGGCGGATAAAGGCGCTATAAACGCGGCCGTCTTTTTCTTCCGTATTCAGGCTTTGAATATTGGACGCCGCGGTATTGATGGCTGCCGTCAGGTTGGCCAGTGCCCCCTGATGGTTGAACATATCGACCTTAATCTCGGTGATAAATTCCTGCGCCGTCTCTTTGTCCCACTCAACCGCCATGAATTTCTCAGGTTCTTTCTGATAGCCGCGAATGTTGCGGCAGGATTCATGGTGAATAACCAGCCCTTTACCCGGGCTGACGTGGGCGATGATCGGGTCGCCAGGGATCGGTCGACAGCATTTCGCGAAGGTGATCAGCACGCCGTCGGCGCCTTTAATCGGCAGATGGGTATGCCCGGAGGCACCCGGTGCAGACGGGATTGCTTCACCCTGCTGGAGGTTTTTCGCCACTACCACGCTCATGGCGTTGCCCAGGCCGATTTCGGCCAGCAGGTCGTCAAGGGTGGCAAGACGCATACGGTCAAGTTCGCGCTGAACATGATCCGCAGGAATTTCCGCAAGTTTGCGGCTGCCGCCCAGCGCGTGGTTCAGCAGACGGCGGCCCAGGCTGACGGAGTCGTCGCGCTTGAGGTTTTTCAGCATCTGACGGATTTTGGCGCGCGCTTTTGAGCTGACGACAAAATTGAGCCATGCGGCGTTCGGGCGTGCGCCCGGCGCGGTAATAATCTCTACCGTCTGACCGCTTGAGAGCGGTTGCGACAGTGGGTAAGGCTGGCGGTCGACGCGCGCGCCCACGCAGGCATGACCGATATCGGTATGCACGGCGTAGGCGAAGTCCACCGGCGTAGCGCCAGCGGGCAGTTCGACAATGCGGCCTTCCGGGGTGAAAACGTAAATCTCATCCGGGAAGAGATCGGATTTAACGCTCTCGATAAATTCAAACGAGCTACCGGCGCTCTGCTGCAGTTCCAGCAGGCTTTGCATCCAGCGCTGGGCGCGGATTTGTGCGGTAGTACTGCTTTCGCCACCGTGCTCTTTGTATGCCCAGTGCGCGGCAACACCCATCTCTGCCATTTGATCCATGTCTTCAGTACGGATCTGGACTTCGACCGGGACACCGTGTGGCCCAATCATTGAGGTGTGCAGGGACTGATATCCGTTGGCCTTTGGAATCGCGATGTAATCTTTTACGCGACCCGGACGCGGTTTGTACAGGCTGTGCATCTGGCCCAGTACGCGGTAGCAGGTATCCAGATCGTGGACGATAACGCGGAAGGCGTAGATGTCCATGATCGAGTGAAAACGCTGCTCTTTCAGCACCATTTTGCAGTAGATAGAGTAAAGATGTTTCTCGCGACCGCTAACGCGACACGGAATTCCCGCTTCCTGCAAACGCCCTTCGATTTCAGAAAGGATCTTCTGAATCATCTCTTTACGGTTACCGCGCGCGGCTTTCACCACTTCTTTAATCACGCGATAACGGTTTGGATACAGCGCTTCAAAGCCCAGCTCTTCGAGCTCGGTCTTGATGTGGTGGATACCTAAACGGTGGGCCAGCGGGCTGTAGATTTCGAGCGTTTCACGGGCGATGCGGCGACGTTTGTCCGGGCGTAATGAGCCCAGCGTGCGCATGTTGTGGGTGCGGTCGGCAAGCTTGATGAGGATGACGCGGATATCCTGCACCATCGCCATAATCATTTTGCGAAAGTTTTCAGCCTGCGCTTCTTTCTTATCGCGGAACTTGAGCTTATCAAGTTTAGAGACCCCCTCTACCAGTTCAGCAACGCTTTTACCAAAGAGTTGCTCCATGTCCTGGTAGGTGGCAGGGGTATCTTCAATCACGTCATGCAGCAGAGCAGCCATCAGCGTTTCATAGTCGAGTTTCATCTCGGCCAGAATGCAGGCCACCGCTACCGGGTGCGTGATATAGGGTTCACCGCTTGAACGTGTTTGCCCCTCGTGAGCGTCACGTGCAACGAGATAGGCCTGCCGAAGACGCTTAATCTGGTCTTCCGGCAGGTAATTTTGAATCAGCTGATTCAGGCTCTCAAACAGATACAAGGGCGACCCGCTATGTAATTAACGACGACCTTCAGCAATAGCGGTAACAGCTTGTAATTCAGCGGCTTCCTGCTCTTGCTGTTCCTGGCGCTCGCGCACGTCGAGGATCTGGTTGTTGATCAGACCTTCTTCGATTTCGCGCAGTGCGATAACGGTGGTTTTATCGTTTTCTTCTGGAACCAGCGGATCCTTTCCGCCTACCTGCATCTGACGAGCGCGACGCGCGGCGACCAGTACCAGGTCAAAACGGTTACCAATTTTCTCTACAGCGTCCTGAACAGTTACGCGTGCCATACTTTAATGCTCCACAGATAGTGATGGACTGGGCATGATACTGAAAGTGGGTTCAGTCTGCCAATAATTTGCTGATTAAAGCGTCATGTCGCTGCTTTTGGCGGCTCATACGCAGACGTTCTGCCCGGAGGATGGTTTTAAAATCACCCAGCGCGGTATCAAAATCATCATTGACGATAAGGTAATCATATTCCGCGTAATGACTCATTTCTGCAACTGCCTGAGCCATACGTTTTGCGATCACCTCTTCGCTGTCCTGTCCGCGGCCGCGCAGGCGGCGATCCAGTTCAATTTTGGATGGCGGCAGAATAAAGATGCTGCGCGCACCCGGCATGCTTTTACGGATTTGCTGAGCGCCCTGCCAGTCGATATCGAGGAAGACATCAACGCCAGTCGCCAGTACCTGCTCAATTGCCTGACGCGAGGTGCCGTAATAGTTGCCAAAGACTTCCGCGTGTTCCAGGAATGCCCCTTCGCCAATCATCGTTCTGAAATCGTCGTGATTCACAAAGAAATAGTGTTCGCCGTGCACTTCACCCGGACGCGGCGCGCGCGTGGTATGTGAAACAGATACCTGGGAGTCGTACAACGGTTGGGTTTTCAATAAAGCCTGAATCAGGCTGGATTTACCCGCGCCGCTAGGGGCGGAAACAATATAGAGCGTGCCTTGAGCCATGAGTGTCTTTTGTATGTGATTATCGAAAGAGAACTTACATACGAGCCTATTATACACGGCGCTGCCACGCGACGTAGCCTTTGTCACACTTTTTGCGCCAGTTTCTTTCATTTTGCGTACCGTTTTCCTGATTTCTCCTTGTGTTGCTGCAACAAACACGTTTTCCCGGAATCCGGCTCGATAAATGCAGAATCCCTTATCGCAGGGTGAAAAGCGCTGCGCTACAAAGGGGCTATTCGTTGGCGAGGGGAAGAACATGAAAGCATGGATGATTGGCGTGGGCTTGCTGTTCACGTTGCAGGTAGAGGCGGCCTGTCCTGCCTGGTCACCCACCAGAGCGGAGCAGGAGATAGCGCAGCTCGAAGCCCAGATTAGTGGGTGGAATAAAGTTTACTGGCAGCAGGGGGAGAGTGAGGTTAGCGACGGCGTATATGACCAACTCTCTGCGCGTCTTACCCAGTGGCAGCGCTGCTTTGGCATGACCACCGTGGCGCAAACCAGCCTGTCGCCGCTCGGTAAGACGGTGAAGCATCCGGTGGCACATACGGGCGTGCGTAAGTTGGCGGATGCCAGGTCGATGGATGAATGGATGAAGGGCCGGGAAGGGATGTGGGTGCAGCCGAAAGTGGATGGCGTTGCGGTTACCCTGGTCTATCAGAATGGACATCTAAAGCAAGCTATCAGCCGGGGGGATGGGCTAAGTGGAGAAGACTGGACGGAAAAAGCCCGGCACATTCCCGCTATCCCAAAAAATGTCAGCGGAGCGCTGGCAAACAGCGTTCTGCAAGGCGAGATATTTTTACGTGCGGAAGGACATGTACAGAAAAAAATGGGGGGAATGAACGCGCGCTCAAAGGTGGCGGGAATGCTGATGCGTCAGAGTAATAGCCAGTCGCTTTCCGCGCTGTCGTTGTTTATCTGGGCATGGCCCGATGGCCCGGCCTCAATGCGTGAGCGGCTGAACCTTCTTGCCGCGTCCGGATTCGAACTCGCCGCGCGCTATAGCCATTCAGTAATGAGTGCCCGGGAGGTTGCAGAATGGCGCTCGCGATGGTTTAACGCGCCGCTACCCTTTGCAACGGATGGTGTGGTGGTTCGAATGGGAAAAGAACCTGAAGGAAGCCGATGGTTGCCAACGCAGGGAGATTGGGTTGTCGCCTGGAAGTATCAGCCGGTGTCGCAGGTGGCAGAAGTCAGCGGTATTCACTTTGCGATAGGCCGTACCGGAAAGATTGCAGTGGTGGCCGAATTGCAGCCCATCATGCTCGACGATAAGCGGGTACAGCGGGTCAATATAGGTTCGGTGGCGCGCTGGCAGAGCCTGGATATTACCGCAGGCGATCAGCTGCTGATTAGTCTTGCCGGGCAAGGCATTCCGCGACTGGAAAGCGTGGTCTGGCGTGCTCTCGAACGAACAAAACCCGAGCCACCTGCGGCTGACTTTAACTCACTCACCTGTTTTTATCGTACGGTTGCGTGCCGGGAGCAGTTCTTAGCGCGCCTTGCCTGGCTCGGATCGCCCGCGGTGCTCGATATTGAAGGCGTTGGAGAGGTTGGGTGGCAGCGGCTTGCGACGGCGCATTCGTTTGAGCACATCTTCTCCTGGCTTGGGCTCACGCTAACTCAGCTTCAGTCCACACCTGGCATGACGGCAGAGCGAGCGCAGCAGGTATGGCACCGTTTTGATATGACGCGTCGGCAGCCCTTTCGCCGCTGGATCAAAGCAATAGGTGTGCCGCTGCCGAACGCGGCCTTAAAGGCGCTTGACGATAGTACCTGGCGACAGCTACTTGCTCGCAATGAGCAACGCTGGCAAACGTTGCCGGGCATCGGCCCGGAGAAAGCGCGTAGCCTGGCAACGTTTCTTCATGACCCCGTGGTGAGCTCGCTTGTCGAAAAGCTGAGAAAGCTTGGGGTTGCGGGGTTTAACTAGTGCGTTTCGTGCCGGTAGTGGAATACCGGAAGGCCAAGCTTGAGCCTGAGCGCCAGCATCCTTGCGGTAAAGCCGAAGAGCAGCGTGGAGATCACCACCACGTCATGATTGCTGACGTACTGCGAAAGCGCCACGTACAGCACGGCGGCCGCAAACGAGATACCGGCATAAAGCTCTTTCTGGAAGACGAGCGGAATGCGCTTACAGAACATATCGCGTAGTACCCCGCCAAATACGCCGGTGATGACGGCGGCGATGACGGCGATAATGGGTCCTTCTCCCATATCCAGCGCGATTTGCGCGCCAATGATTGAAAAGACAATCAGACCCACGGCATCGAGAACCAAAAACAGGCGGCGCAAATGCGGCATGACCGGAGCCACAATGGTGGTCAGTACTGCGGCAATGGCGACGGTGATGATGTATTCAGGGTGTTGCACCCAGCCTAAGGGATAGTGGCCAAGCAGCATGTCACGGACGGAACCCCCGCCCAGTGCGGTGGCGGTGGCAATGATGATGACCCCAAAGGTATCCATGCGGCGGCGCCCGGCGGCCAGGGCTCCGGTCATCGCCTCTGCGGTGATGCCGATAAGGTAAAGGATGTGCAGTAACATGTTCGCTCCCAACAAGAATGACAGGAGGGTAGCGATTTGTGCGCCATGTCACGATTGAGTTTTTCTAAGGTGAGCTCATTTGAATAAGAAAAACTAATTCATAAATTACGTATGAACGCTGTGTTGGTGAGTTTTATAGAATTGGTTAATGGATTTTATGATTAGAAAATGTAAGTCATTGCGTGAAAAAATGATGCGCGGGGTAAAGCGTTAAAAGCCGCTCCATACGGAGCGGCTTACGGAGCGTTACTGATTACCTTTCTGCTCGCCGTACGGCAGTTTGTCGTAATCGGTCAACGACTTCTTATCGTATGGGTTGCCAATCCAGCGTGTGGTTTCAACAAACTGCGGGCTGGTCAACGCGCGGGTTGGCTCGAAACCGTCATAGCTTAATCCTGCCAGATCGGACCAGGTATGGATAAGCTCGGAGCTGCTGTATTTACGGTTAACATCCTGAGAGAAATCGCGAGGGTGTTCCTGATGCCATTTTTCTGACGTCCACAGCAGGAATGGAATGGTGTACATATGACGCGTTGGCGCAAGCTCATTGCGGCCCTGCGTTTGGTGCGGCGGCGTGTCATAAACCTCTTCCCCGTGGTCAGAGAAGTACAGCAGGAAGCCATTCGGATCTGTTGCTTTGTAGTCCTTAATCAGGGTGGAAACGACGTAGTCGTTGTAAAGGTTGGCATTATCGTAGCTGTTGTACGTGCTTTGCTCATCCTTACTTAACCCAGCTGGCATCGTGTCGGTTTTGCCCGAGAATTTATTCCAGTTTTCCGGGTAACGGTAATCGTAGTTAATATGCGTACCCAACAGGTGCACGATAATAAACTTCTTCGGTGCCGGGTCTGACAGAACCTGTTTAAACGGTGCCAGAACGTTAGAATCGTATTCACGGGCGCTCTGAGTGCGCTGCTGGTTCATATAGAACTGCTGGTCGGTCTGTTTTGAGAACACGGTCAGCATGGTGTTACGTGAGGTCATCGTCTGCTGGTTGGTGATCCAGAAGGTTTTATAGCCCGCCTGTTTCATCAGGTTCATCAGCGATGGTTTAGTCAGATACAGGTCTGGGTTCTGCTCGTTGGCAAAGGTTAGCGCCTGCTGCAGGATCTCAATGGTGTAAGGGCGCGAGGTCACTACATCATTGAAAACGGTGAAGTTAGGATCTGACTTGTGCAGTGCATCCAGCTCAGGCGTGGTTTCGCGCGGGTAGCCATAAAGGCTCATGCGCCCACGCTGTGTGGATTCACCAATGACCAGCACCAGCGTACGAGGAGCATTCCCTGAACTGTCTTTCAGGTTGGCTAGCGGCGGCAGCGCGTGGTTATCATTGAGCAGTCTGGTCAGGCTGTCTAACTGATGGTGATACTGGTAGTAGCCAGTAATAAACTGCCAGGGAGCTGCAGGGGCAAGGCGGGTCGATATGCCATCCAGCACGTCCGCAACGGGCTTGCCTTTCATCAACACGCCGGTCACCAGCGGGTTCAGAATCAGCCCATAGAGCAGGGCAAAGGAGACGAGCCAGCGCCAGGGATTTGGGATATACACCGGACGCAGGCGCGTCCAGAGCAGCACGGCAACAATGGAGTAGACCACCGCAATCAGGACAATCTTAAGGCTAAAATACTGGCTTAAGAACTCACCTGCTTCGTTGGTGTTGGTCTCAAACATCACAAATAAAACGCTTTGCGAAAACTCCTGACCATAAATAACGTAATAGCTAATAGCAGCTAGCGACGCCGCCCAGAGCACAACGCCAATAATGGCGCCAATGATGCGAGTCTTCTTCGGGAACAGGAATACCGGCACCAGCCATAATAAGCTAAAGAGGATGGAATCCCTTAAACCGGTAGAGCCACTGTAGCCTGTGGCGTAGATTACAAGCTGTAATGCCGTTGAAAAGAAACAAAAATACAATACGGCCCAGCCAAGGGCTTTCCAGCTAAAGGCTGGTGTACTCTGAGTAGTCGTGAATTGCATAGGTTTAACTTTATTTGTGATGGAGGCGGCCAGTCTAGCCACCAATGCTTAAGATATAATTAGTTCGATATCTGAACGCATAAGCAGATAGCCCTGGCATCTGAAAGGATATAGATGAAGGTGGAAAATATCTGGTTAAAAACGTCCTGTGTATCGACTCATTCCATAATCACCCTTTATATAAGGGTGAGTAATAATGCAATTTACTTGGGGAAAAAGAAACTACCTGAATTAAAAATGCCCGCACAATGGCGGGCGTCAATTTAAAGTAACTGATTCTAATTATTCGATGTTTTGAATCTGCTCGCGCATTTGTTCGATCAGCACTTTCAATTCGATAGCTGAATTGGTCACGTCCGCATTGATCGACTTTGACGCCAGGGTGTTCGACTCGCGGTTGAACTCTTGCATCATGAAGTCCAGACGGCGGCCAACCGCCTCTTTTTTCTTCAGGATGTTATAGGTCTCTTTCACGTGCGCTTCGAGGCGATCCAGCTCTTCGGCAACGTCGATACGCTGGGCCATCAGCACCAGTTCCTGCTCCAGACGGTTATTTTCAAGCTGAACTTCCGCGTCTTCCAGTTTGGCAACCAGACGGTCGCGCTGCCACTGCAGGATTTCCGGCATATGGGCGCGGACTTTAGTCACTTCGCCGCTGACGCCTTCCAGACGCTGCTCAATCAGGGCTTTCAGCGCCTGACCTTCGGTTTCACGAGCCACGATGAAGTCGTCCAGCGTACCGTCCAGCGCATTGAGGATCTCGGCGGCGATAGCGTCCAGATCCTGCTCCTGTGCGGCCATTACGCCAGGCCAGCGCAGAATGTCGACAGGGTTAACTTCCCCTTCATCGCTCTGCATTTTTACCCAGTTTGCGGCGCTAACCAGTTGTTTTGCCAGTTTTTCATTGAGGATTAGTTCGCCTTGCGCGCTGGCATCTGGCTCAAAACGCAGGGTGCACTCAACTTTACCTCGCGTTAAGCGGGTACGCAGACGTTCACGGACAACGGGTTCAAGACTGCGGAACTGCTCTGGCAGACGGAAATAGGTTTCGAGATAACGCTGGTTAACAGAGCGCAGTTCCCAAGCGGCGCTGCCCCAACTGCCCTTGATTTCACGGCGGGCATAGGCGGTCATGCTGCGGATCATAGACGTTCCTGTTTTTAAAGGAGAGATGGGGGGATTATAGCCTCCGGTAGCTTATGAGGATAGAAATAAGCGCCGTTAATCCGTATACGCTTTGTCCTTCAGGCTGTCTCTGTTGAGTACGCTCCTGAGATGAGCGCCCTTGCCGCCTTGATACAGCTTGAATGATTTTGTGTATAATGCGCGCCACATTCGTTTCAAGCCGGAGATATCTATCATGCGTCCAGCAGGCCGTAGTGCTAACCAGGTGCGTCCCGTCACCCTGACCCGTAATTATACAAAACACGCTGAAGGCTCCGTGCTGGTCGAATTTGGTGATACCAAAGTGCTGTGTACTGCTTCTATCGATGAAGGCGTACCACGTTTCCTGAAAGGTCAGGGCCAGGGTTGGATCACCGCTGAGTACGGCATGCTGCCACGTGCGACCCACACGCGTAATGCGCGTGAAGCGGCTAAAGGCAAGCAGGGCGGTCGTACCATGGAAATTCAGCGTCTGATTGCTCGTGCGCTGCGCGCGGCGGTAGATCTGAAGGCGCTGGGTGAATTCACCATCACGCTGGACTGCGACGTTATCCAGGCCGATGGCGGCACGCGAACGGCGTCCATTACCGGTGCCTGCGTGGCGCTGGCTGATGCGCTGGGCAAACTGGTTGCCGCGGGTAAGCTGAAAACCAACCCAATGAAAGGGATGGTAGCGGCGGTTTCCGTAGGTATCGTGAACGGCGAAGCGCTGTGCGACCTGGAATACGTTGAAGATTCAGCGGCAGAAACCGATATGAACGTGGTGATGACCGAAGATGGACGCATCATTGAAGTTCAGGGGACCGCCGAGGGCGAGCCGTTCAGCCACGAAGAATTACTCACCCTACTGGCGTTAGCCCGAGGGGGAATCGAATCTATTATCACGACGCAGAAAGCGGCGTTAGAAAATTGATGTTAAGGGCGACGTGGTCGCCCTTTTTTTTGTCCGTAATAAAGTGAGATGAGGAGCGAATCCATGAAACCGTATCAGCGCCAGTTTATTGAGTTTGCGCTTAACAAGCAGGTACTTAAGTTTGGCGAATTTACGCTGAAATCCGGGCGCAAGAGCCCCTATTTCTTCAACGCCGGGCTGTTTAATACCGGGCGCGATCTGGCACTGTTAGGCCGTTTTTATGCCGAAGCGCTGGTGGATTCCGGTATTGAGTTCGATCTGTTGTTTGGCCCTGCCTACAAAGGTATCCCGATTGCCACAACTACGGCAGTTGCGCTGGCGGAGCATCACGACCGTGATTATCCGTACTGCTTTAACCGCAAAGAAGCGAAAGACCACGGAGAAGGCGGCAATCTGGTGGGGAGCGCGCTGACCGGACGCGTGATGCTGGTAGACGATGTGATCACTGCGGGTACCGCGATCCGTGAATCGATGGAGATTATCCAGGCCAACGGTGCGAAGCTTGCCGGCGTGCTGATCTCTTTAGATCGTCAGGAGCGTGGACGCGGTGAAATTTCCGCGATCCAGGAAGTTGAACGTGACTATGGCTGTGAGGTTATCTCGATCATCACGCTGAAAGACTTGATTGCTTATCTGGAAGAAAAACCAGAGATGGCTGAACATCTGGCGTCGGTACGCGCTTATCGCGAGGCATACGGCGTATAAAAAAATAGCCCGGCGGATGCCGGGTTATTTGAACGTGTTACTGCAGTTGCGCAACGATCAGCGGCCAACGGGCATCAAAATCGTCCGTTGGTCGGTATTTGAATTCGCTGCGTACAAAGCGCGACAGCATGCCCTCACAGAAGGCGAGCAGCTGACTTGCCAGCAGCGTTTCATCCGTTTCGTAGCCTTCACCTTCCCGCATTTTCCGCTCGCGCAGCACCTGGCGCAACTGAGCTTCAATACGTTCAAACAGCTGGTTGATACGTCCCTGTAGGCGATCCTGCTCAAACATGAGCGCATGGCCGGTCAGGATACGGGTCAGCCCTGGATTGCGTTCGCCAAAACCAAGAATAAGCAGCACAATCAGGCGTAAACGCGCAGTGGTGTCCTTCTCGTCTTTGAGGATCAGGTTGATACGGGTAATCAGGCTATCTTCGATAAACTCGATGAGGCTATCGAACATGCGGGTCTTGCTAGGAAAATGCCGGTACAGCGCTGCTTCGGAAACACCAACGGAGGCGGCCAGTTTGGCCGTGGTGATACGTTGGCTACCGTCGCTGGATTCAAGCATCAACGCCAGGGATTGAAGTATTTCCTCGCGACGATTCCTTTTCGCAGTTTGCTTTTCTGCCATGTTCTAAAATACCCCTGAAAATAAAACAATTGTCAGGCGAGCATCCACACGGCGACCGCAATCATAATTTGCAGTGATGTATTCGCATTATGACACCGTGAGATACGTAAAAACGGGCGCACCGCGCTGGACGGATGCGCCTTAGAGCGTGTTATTGACGCCCGGAGTGGCCAAAACCACCTTCGCCACGATCGGTGGCTTCAAACGATTCGACCAGATTAAACTCGGCCTGTACGACAGGAACAAACACCATTTGCGCAACGCGTTCGCCCGGCTCAATGGTGAAGGTCGTTTGCCCACGGTTCCAGATGGAAACCATCAGCTGACCCTGGTAGTCGGAGTCAATCAGCCCAACCAGGTTGCCCAGCACGATACCGTGCTTGTGACCCAGGCCAGAGCGCGGCAGCATCACTGCGGCCAGAGAAGGGTCGGCAATGTGAATCGCCAGACCGGTTGGCAGTAAAGTGGTCTCGCCCGGCGCCAGCTCTACGGCGTCATCAAGACAGGCGCGCAGGTCAAGGCCTGCTGAGCCAGCAGTGGCATAGGTCGGCAGCGGGAACTGCTGACCAATACGCGAGTCCAGAATCTTAACGTCGATTTTTTTCATCATAACGGGTAACGATCTCGTCCAATAATAGTTGGCCCAGGAGTGACTTACTGGCGAGTGGTAAGCGCTTCTCGCCGTCCTGCCAGAAAAGATGTAATGCATTGTTGTCGCTATTAAAGCCTTGATTTGATTGCGAAACGTCGTTAGCACAAATCAGATCAAGGTTCTTGCGGCTACGCTTTTGCCGCGCATATTCTTCCACATTATTCGTTTCGGCAGCAAATCCTACGACGTAAGGTCGCGCTGTTTTTCGTGCGGCAACACCGGCGACGATATCAGGGTTTTTTACCATTTTTATTGTAAATTCATCACCCTGAGTGTCCTGCTTCTTAATTTTTTCGTCGGCAATCACGGCAGCGCGATAGTCCGCGACGGCGGCACAGCCGATGAAAATATGTTGCCCGGCGACGCCAGCCTGAACGGCCGCATTCATCTCCTCAGCGGTCGTCACATCAACGCGCTGCACGAAGGCGGGCGTTGGCAGCGATACCGGGCCGCTGACCAGCGTAACGTTGGCGCCGCGCTGTGCAGCCGCTTCGGCAATCGCAAAGCCCATTTTTCCGGAGCTATGGTTGGTGATGTAGCGTACGGGATCCAGCGGCTCACGAGTGGGGCCAGCGGTAATCATGATGTTCAGATGTTGCAAATCTTTGACGGGCGAAAAGTGGGCGGCCGCCATATCGACGATGGTTAGCGGGTCAAGCATGCGCCCCGGGCCGACATCACCGCAGGCCTGACTGCCGCTGTCCGGGCCCCAGATGAGCATATTCCGCGAGGCTAATACCTCAAGATTATGCTGAGTGGCGGCAGCGCGGTACATCTGCTGGTTCATGGCAGGCACCACGGCAACGGGAGATGGTGTGGCGAGACAGATAGTCGAGACCAGGTCGTTTGCCATCCCTGCGGTCACGCGGGCAATCAGGTCTGCCGTTGCGGGCGCGAGGATAACAAGATCGGCCCATTTCCCCAGCTCGATGTGCCCCATTGCGGCTTCAGCGGCGGTATCAAGCAGGCTATCAGAGACCGGATAGCCGGAAACGGCTTGCAGACTCAGCGGGGTGATAAAAGCTTTTGCGGCTTCCGTCATGGCAACGCGCACATCCGCGCCGCGGTCGCGCAGGCGACGTACGAGTTCCGGCGTTTTGTAGGCAGCAATGCCGCCGCTGACGCCAAGAACAATTTTTTTACCGGCCAGGCTCATCATGATTCTTTCCTGTTAGGGGTACACCAGAATCCGCGTATTTTATCACAATCCTTTCGGGGTCGTGCGCTTGTGACATCGACACTTTGCGAGGCGCTACGCAAGCGCAATATCTCAGTCGTGCGGCGCGATACGCGTTGTGACAGCATGGCGGCAGCTATCGGAAGGAGGCCGTTATGGAGAGTGCAGAAGCGATGATGCCGCGGGAAAAGATGCAGCGGTATGGCATTGAGACGCTGTCAGATACCGAATTGCTGGCGCTGTTTTTACGCACGGGGACGCGTGAAAAAAGCGTGATGCGCTATTCTCACGACCTGCTTCGGCATTTTGGGTCGCTCTACCGGCTACTCTCCGCCAGCGAGGAGGAGATGACCCAGATTGATGGGATGGGAATTGCCAAATATGCTCAGCTCAAAGGTATTGCTGAACTGGCGCGTCGCTACTTCAGCGTGCGGGTGCTGGAAGAAGATTCCCTGTTGAGCCCGGAGCTGGCGCGAGAATTTTTACAAAGCCAGTTGGCCGATGAAGAAAGGGAAATCTTTGTGGTCATCTTCCTCGATAACCGGCACAAGGTACTGAAACATAGTCGACTTTTTTCCGGAACGTTGAATCATGTGGAGGTTCACCCGCGTGAAATTGTACGAGAAGCCATCAAAGTGAATGCCGCGGCGGTGATCCTCGCGCATAATCATCCATCAGGAAATGCCGAACCGAGTAAATCAGACAGACTTATCACCGAAAGAGTGGTAAAGTGTTGCCAATTCATGGATGTACGTGTACTAGACCATTTGGTTATTGGCCGCGGTGAGTATGTTTCTTTTGCCGAACGAGGCTGGATTTAGCGGATAATTACGCGATCCACCGGGATCTTTGTCTGTTCGGGACTTGAGCATATCCTCGTGTCAGCGTATACTACGCCACCTTTGAGAATCTCGGGTTTGGCATTTGGGCCTGGCAATCGAGAGTTCACTTAGAACTACGCGATGACCGGGCTGTAAAGCCTGACGAGGCGCCGATACCCCATACGAAGCTCGAGCTAATTTGATTTTTGGAGAATAGACATGTCCCGAGTCTGCCAAGTTACTGGCAAGCGTCCGGTGACCGGTAACAACCGTTCCCACGCACTGAACGCGACTAAACGCCGTTTCCTGCCGAACCTGCACTCTCACCGTTTCTGGGTTGAGAGCGAGAAGCGTTTTGTCACCCTGCGTGTATCTGCTAAAGGTATGCGTGTTATTGATAAGAAAGGCATCGATACAGTTCTGTCCGAACTGCGTGCCCGTGGCGAAAAGTACTAAGTACTTAAAGAGGAAATAAATCATGGCTAAAGGTATTCGCGAGAAAATCAAGCTGGTTTCTTCTGCTGGTACTGGTCACTTCTATACCACCACGAAGAACAAACGTACTAAACCGGAAAAACTGGAACTGAAAAAGTTCGATCCAGTTGTCCGTCAGCACGTTCTGTACAAAGAAGCTAAAATCAAATAATTTTAGTTTCGATGTCACGAAAAACCTCGCCTCGGCGGGGTTTTTTGTTTTCTGGGCGTCCCCATAATAGAGAGATCTGTATTTGAGTCGGAGACGCTATGCCTGAATTACCTGAAGTTGAAACCAGCCGCCGGGGTATTGAACCTCACCTGGTCGGTGCCACCATCCAGTACGCTGTGATTCGCAACGGTCGCCTGCGCTGGCCTGTCTCTGATGAAATCTACCGCCTGAGCGATAAGCCCGTCCTGAGCGTTCAGAGGCGTGCAAAGTACCTTCTGCTTGAACTGCCCGATGGTTGGATAATCATTCATTTGGGGATGTCTGGCAGCCTGCGTATCCTGTCTGAAGAACTCCCCGCAGAAAAACATGACCACGTCGACCTGGTGATGAGTAACGGCAAAGTGCTGCGCTATACCGACCCACGTCGCTTTGGCGCCTGGCTATGGACCACGGAGCTGGAAGGGCACAGCGTGCTCGCGCATCTTGGCCCAGAGCCGCTCAGCGCGGAATTTAACGCCGATTATCTACTGGCGAAGTGTGCGAAGAAGAAAACGGCGATCAAACCCTGGCTGATGGATAACAAGCTGGTCGTGGGTGTGGGGAATATCTACGCCAGCGAATCACTATTCGCCGCGCGGATCCACCCGGATCGGCTGGCGTCCTCGCTCTCAAGAGAAGAGGGTGAACGGCTGGTTGACGCGATCAAAGCGGTGCTGGCGCGATCGATTGAGCAAGGCGGGACGACGCTAAAAGACTTCCTGCAAAGCGACGGTAAGCCGGGCTATTTTGCTCAGGAATTGCAGGTATATGGACGTAAAGGGGAAGCGTGTCGGATATGTGGGACGCCGATTGTGGCGAGCAAGCATGCGCAGCGGGCGACGTTTTACTGCAAACAGTGCCAGAAATAACACCTACACGTAGCCCGGCCAAGCGAAGCGCCGCCGGGAACGACACCGAAGCCTACTTCAGCTTCTCCATCAACGCCTGATGCACGTTTACCGGCAGGAAGTGGGTCACATCGCCATTATGACGTGCCACCTCTTTCACCAGCGAAGATGAGATAAACGACCACTCTTTGGACGGCATCAGGAAGACGCTTTCCAGCTCTGGCATCAGGTGGCGATTCATATGCGCCAGCTGCATTTCATACTCGAAGTCAGCCACGGCGCGCAGGCCGCGAATCAGAATATTGGCCTGCTGCGTCCGCGCAAAGTTAGCCATCAGGTCGCTAAAACCCATGACCTCAACGTTATCAAGGTGCGCCGTTGCCTGCTGGGCCAGCGTCACGCGCTCGCTCAGTTCGAACATCGGTTTTTTACTGGGGCTGGCGGCAATAGCGAGGATGACATGGTCAAACATGCAGGCTGCACGAGTCACGATATCAAGGTGACCGTTGGTAATAGGATCGAAGGTGCCTGGATAAATCGCCCGTTTTTGCATAGCCATCCTCAATGCGTTTTCGGTGGTAGGTAAGGCTCCAGAAGTTGTAGCAGACGCTGCAGTGCGCCCTGATTCTGGTAAAGAACCTCAACGGCATGACGGCCATAGAAACTACGGTAGTCTTCATCGGCTAACAGCGAAGCCACTTCTTTCTCAAGGCTGGCGGCATCGGTGACCGTGATAAGGCCGCTGGCCTGCTCCAGACGAGCACAGATATCTTTGAAGTTGAAAGTATGCGGCCCCATCAGCACCGGAATGGCGTGGGCAGCAGCTTCCAGCGGGTTGTGCCCGCCGCGTTCAACCAGTGAACCGCCGACAAACGCCAGATCGGCAATGCCGTACAGCAGCATCAGTTCACCCATCGTGTCACCAATCACTACCTGGGTGGTGGCAGAAGGGACTTCACCGGAAGAGCGAGTAGTATAGCTCAGGCCTGCCTGACGAGTGAGGTTGATGGCATCCGGGAAACGCTCAGGATGGCGGGGCACCAGAATTAACAGAAGATCGGGGTAGTGCTGCAGCAGCGCTTTATGCGCGGCAATGATGATGCTCTCTTCGCCATCATGAGTGCTGGTAGCAATCCATACCGGACGATGTGGGGCCCATTGGCGGCGCAGCGTGATGGCTCTGGCCGCCAGTTGAGGCGTAACCGAGATATCAAACTTCAGGCTGCCAGTGATAGTCACCTGACTATTTTTGGCGCCGAGCGCGACAAAGCGCTTACCGTCTTCTTCATTCTGCGCCGCAATTAGCGTAATACGTTGCAGCAGCGTGCGCACGAACGACCCAAGCTTAGCGTAACCAGCGGCAGAACGCTCGGAAAGGCGGGCGTTGGCGATAACCAGCGGAATATGACGGCGATGCAGTGCGGCAATCAGGTTCGGCCACAGTTCGGTTTCCATGATAAGCACCAGCTTAGGGTCAATCTTATCGAGGAAGCGGTTCAGAGCATCCGGTAAATCATAAGGTAGATAGACATGCTGAACGTCTTTGCCAAAGGCCGACTGAACGCGTTCAGACCCGGTTGGGGTCATGGTGGTCACCGTAATCGGCAAATCAGGATAACGATGGCGCAGCGCGCGAACCAGTGGGATGGCTGCCAGGGTTTCACCAACGGAAACGGAGTGCAGCATAATGCCGCCGGGTTTAAGCGGCTGGCGATAGAAACCATAACGTTCACCCCAGCGTTTGCGATAGGCTGGAGCCTTACGTCCGCGCACCCAAAGCCGTACCCAGATGAGAGGCTGGATAAGGTAGAGGAGGGCGGTGTAAAGCAATTCGAGCATATATAGTAGCTGGCTTATGAATGTGCTGGGGATTCTATGTATTTAACTATGGCTTTACCATCATTTTTGCTGATTTTTTGAGGAAACTGTACGGATCATGAGAAGGGGGGCCTGAGTCGTGTTGCCCCACTTTGTCATCTCAGCAGCGAAAGGCTAAAAAAGGAATGGTTATGGGCATAAAAACCGATCGCCTTATCAAATATGGCGGAAATATCACCATTTATGCAAGCAGAGCATCGGTTTATTAGCGACTTTTCTTCGCTTGGTACTTTCTCACTAAATATTTTATATAAAAAATAAAGGCGCTGAGCACGTGACCATTGTGCTTTAAATGCGTACTTTTTCTCGATAGCTGTTTATATGTAGTGGGTGCTAACAATGGAATATCTTTCCACGGTGAGTTTTCTCTGGCGACGTTGAAGTATTCTACTTCAGCATAAAATTGTGCCCAGTCGTGCCAGGGTTTAGTGACGCCAACATAGTGTATGAATACTGTTTGTGGTGTGATTTTGAAGGCATCACCACCTTTTTTTGCTAACGTGTCGATGTTAAAGAATGAATTGAACTTATGATCCAAAATTTTTACGCGATCGTTGAAGAGGACATTCAGTGCATCCTGATCGGGGTGTGAAAAACGATTTTCATTGACCTTTGTAATGACCTGTAAAGTCAAATTAATATCTTTTAATGCTGGAAGGTTAAAGTACATGAATCCTGAGTTGAAATATAGACCCGGATTAATACCGGCAACAGCCGAGGTATCGACAAACCTGTCATGAACAGCCATTAATACATTGTCATTGAATTCTTCTTTGAGTAAGGGAGCAAGACTCTCTTTACATATAATATCAGAATCAAGATATATAATATTGGTTAATTTATCTGCAAAGTAATCGATCGCAATAAGTCTAAAATAGATTGAGTAGTTCCATGCTTTAGATGCAGTAGGCAGATTTTTTAGTTCATTGTCATCTAATACATAAAATGTGATGCGGGTATTATATTGTTTTGTCAGGGTGGAAAAAAGATGAAGTTGATGTTCATCAAGGTAATTAGTAAAAATATGAAAGTGGAAATTAATATCGCGGTTATTTAAAAGGACAGATGTAATCGAAACACCTGTGCCATAGAGAAAAGGTCTATCAGCACCATAGGTAATATTGACACATGGATTTGTTGTATCATCATTTTCAATATGTGCATTCTTAATATATTTTATTATATTGTCTTTCACATTTATTCCTTTTATTTTTCAGAGCACACTGGTGTTTATGTGAGATAAAGTCGCTCTTCTGTTGGCATAGGATAGAACAATCTGCAAAGGAAGGAAAGAGATAGTCACATGATAAATTTCATATATTAATCATTGCGTTATGTTGGTTTCTCTTACGGGGAAAGCGAAGGCGCACGGTGAGAAGAAGAGACAAAATTAATAGGGGATTTTTACGTTTTTTTATAATAAAATATGTCTTATAAACCGTATGTTTGAGCGCTTGTTATTGATTAACAAGGAAATTTTAATGGGTGAGATTCCAATTTTATGAATCAAGTAAGATTTGGTCAAAATGATAACGTCTTGATTTTAAGCAAAATAGTTTTGGTGCTAATGATCTTTGGGTTATTTACAATTGATAATCAAGGGGTGCTCAATATAACCTCTGTCATCGCTGTGCTTTTATCTTTTTATTATATAAAAGTCAGCGGTGTTGAAATTAAAGAAAATATTTTAGACCTCATGCAGAAGAGAAAAACATTGCTTCTCTTCACGTTATGGTGTGTTTTCTGTATTGCATTTTTCACCTATGAAAATAAATTTCTCCATGCCTATGGTATATTGATAAAAGACTGGCGTTACCCGTTGGTGATGATGTTGTTTTTTGGTGCATTCAGCAAACATAAGGCCTCGCTGAGACAGGTTTTTGTGATTGGGGCGATGCTAACGCTTTCCTATATTGTCTTAGTGGTACCAATTTTAAGAATTATAAAAAATAACCAGCAGGAATTGTATCTACAACTTCGCTATGGTTTCGCATTCTATGTCGTCATGCTATTTCCTTTTGTGTTGACCGGGGCTGTTTTATTAAAGAATACTTTTCTTAAAGTAGCCTTGTATATCATTTCCGCGCTTGCATTTGTCTTTTTGTTATATACCGGGAGTCGGGGTGGAATCTTAGCGATTGTTGTAGAGATTTTCATGATCTCATTCCTTGTGAGTAAAACGCTTAAGAGATTTATGGTAGCTACCTGCAGTCTGCTGATTATAATGTCTGCTTTACTGGTCGGTACCTACAATACAGTGGATCAGGTAAAGCGGAAAGTTGATCAAACGTTACAGATGAAAAACGTTACTTCCAGTCGCGATGAACTCATCACTGACCGTTTTCCTCTGGTAATGAAGAATATCAATAATGTCGTCTTTGGTATTGGGTATGGCAATGCAACATATAACCAATATTTAGAAGACCACAATGCACCGAAAAATCCAGGCGTATATTCTGAACGAAATAAAGGCTATAATATAGACGAGCCATTCTTTATAATAGTTCTTTATAATTTAGGGGTGATTGGGCTGCTTTTATTTGTGTCGGCCTTTTACAATACATTCAAAGATATATATGGTCGTGCTAGAACCCAAAAAGACATTTTCAGTATTTCATTACTTTGCTCTCTGGTTGGTTACATTTTGGTGTATTGCTTATTTGAGCAAATGTTCATAAACGTATTCTTTTTATATAGTATAGCTATTGTGATGCTGTATGACAAAAATGAGCCAGTCAAAGTAACGAATTAATATCAAATGAGCCTATGTAATATATTTAAGAACATAGGCTCAATATTCATCATGTAATCTATGGCTTTATATATTGAAGCCATTTATTTGTTCTCTATTTCGCATAGAACTTTTCATAGATATCGAATTGTCAAGTGAATAGTGGTATAATATAACCGATAAAATGCGATGGTGTGATCTGCAGTACACAGGTAGCTGTTGAGCCTGGGGCGGTAGCGTGATTTAAAATTAACAATAACCTGAAAGGGTATAGTGTGAAAAAGATCCTGGTAATAAAAATGCGCTTTCACGGTGATATGTTACTAACCACACCGGTCATCAGTACGCTTAAAAAAAATTATCCTGATGCAGATATTGATGTTCTGCTCTACGAAGATACTATTCCAATTTTATCTGAAAACCCTGACATTCATGCATTGTATGGGATAAAAAATAAGAAGAGTTCTGCTTTTGAGAAAGCAAAAAACTTCTTAATGCTGATCAGAGTATTGCGCGGCAATCATTATGATTTAGTGGTTAACCTTACCGATCAGTGGATAGTCGCTTTACTGTGTCGCTTCCTGGATTGTCCAATAAAATTAACTCATGATTTTTCTCATAGAAATAAGAAATTCTGGCGTGATAGCTTTACCCATCACGTTCCGCTAAGTGGCGAACATTGGGTTGAACGTAATTTGTCTGTTCTGATGCCATTAAACCTAAAGGAATCAGTCCCGGTACTGAAAATGGTTTATGGGGAGCCAGTATGGCAATCCGTTCGGAAAAAACTCCCTCAGGTTGATACCAGAAAGTATGTTGTTATACAGCCAACGGCGAGACAAGAATTCAAATCGTGGGAGAATGAGAGATTCTCCCAGGTGATCGATGCGATACATCGTTTGGGGTATCTGGTCGTACTGACTTCTGGGCCTGGTGCAAGCGATCTTGCCTGTGTCGACGAGATTGCCAGGGGGTGTGAAACTAAGCCCTTAACGGAAATCGCCGGTAAAACAACATTCCCTGAGCTTGCTGCATTAATTAATCATGCTGTACTTTTCATTGGCGTAGACTCTGCCCCGATGCATATCTCTGCAGCGGTTAAAACTCCCATCATTTGTCTATTCGGCGCGACCGATCATATCGCCTGGCGGCCATGGTCGGATGATGTGACGCAATTTTGGGCTGGTGATTACCAACCCATGCCTGCACGTGAGAACCTTGATCGAAGTAAGAAATATTTATCTGCTATACCTGCGGAAGACGTGATTAAAGCGATACAGTCACGGTTACCTAAAATCGATTAATAAAGCATCCGGATATATAAAATGGATATTGCCTTCTGTTTGTATAAATATTTCCCTTTTGGTGGGTTGCAGCGTGATTTTTTGCGCATTGCGTCGACGGTTGCAGCGCGCGGACACCATGTGCGGGTTTACACGCAATCATGGCAAGGAGATATTCCAGATAGTCTGGAGATAATAATTGTTCCTGTGAAATCATGCTCCAATAACGGGAAAAATACAGAGTATCATCGCTGGGTAAGTAAACATCTTCAGAGCAATCCAGCAGGACGGGTTGTTGGCTTTAATAAAATGCCAGGGTTAGATGTGTATTATGCTGCCGATGTTTGTTACGCAGAAAAAGTCGCGCAAGAAAAAGGTTTTCTCTATCGTCTGACGCCACGATACCGGCATTATGCAGCCTTTGAGAAAGCAACATTTACTGCGGGGACATCAACACAGCTGTTGATGCTTACGGATAAGCAAATTGCCGATTTTCAGAAACATTATCATACTGAGATAACACGTTTCCATATTCTCCCTCCGGGAATTTACCCGGACAGAAAATACAGCGCTCAGGCGCCAAACTGTAGAGCTAATTTCCGCAAAGAAAATGATATCAGTGATTCCCAGTATCTGATGATACAAATCGGATCTGATTTTACCCGTAAGGGTGTCGACAGAACTATCAAGGCATTGGCTTCCTTGCCGGAACTTGTCCGCAAACAAACGATTCTGTTTGTTGTTGGTCAGGATAAGCCCGAGCGCTATATAAAGCTGGCAACAGAATGTGGCGTTGCTGACAATATCAAATTCTTCCCCGGCCGTAATGATGTCTCTGAGTTAATGGCGGCAGCCGATCTATTGATTCATCCTGCATACCAGGAAGCCGCAGGGATCGTGTTGGTTGAAGCAATTGCCGCAGGTTTGCCTGTCATAACAACTGCCGTTTGTGGTTACGCCCATTATATTAAAGATGCTAATTGCGGTATTGTTATTGATGAACCATTTGAACAAAAATTATTGAATGAAGCTGTTTGTTTTTCTTTAACTGACTCAGGGCGAAGAGTTGCATGGCAAGAAAATGCCCAACACTTTGCTGATACTCAAGACCTTTATAGTCTACCTGAGAAAGCAGCTGATATTATTATAGGCGGTGCCCATGGTTGAGTTAAAAGAACCATTTTTATCCTTGTGGAAAGGGAAAAATGTTTTTTCTGAAGTGCAGAAGTTACAGGGAGAAACATTTAGACAACTCGAAACGCGTAGAACGATAAGGTTTGAGATTGCAGGGAAAAGCTATTTTCTAAAATGGCACCAGGGAACTAAACTGAAGGAAGTGATCAAGAACTTATTCTCTTTACGCTTGCCTGTATTAGGAGCTGATAGAGAATGGAATGCGATCCACCGTCTGCAGGAATTGGGTGTCGACACAATGCACGGTGTGGGGTTCGGGCAGCAAGGGCTAAATCCACTTAATCGTATCTCATTTATTATCACTGAGGATCTGAGCCCGGCGGTTAGCCTGGAAGACTATTGCGCAGATTGGCTGGCGAATCCACCTTCACGAAAAATTAAAATGGCATTAATTGAACGTCTTGCCGTTATGGTCAGAAAAATGCATCAGGGAGGTGTTAATCACCGTGATTGCTATCTCTGTCACTTCTTATTGCATCAACCGGCCAATTTTGAAGGCAATGCGTTTAAACTCTCGGTTATTGATTTACACCGGGCTCAGATAAGGAATTCGGTGCCTATCCGTTGGCGAAATAAGGATCTGATTGGCTTGTACTTCTCCTCGTTAAACATTGGTTTAACGCAAAGAGACTATTTCAGATTCTTGAAGATATACTTCGAAAAAGACATGAATACAATTATCCGTGATGAGTCAGGCCTCTTTGCAACCTATGCAAGAAAGACTGATAAAATTATCAATCATACATCAAAAAATAAACTATAAATATGAAGTAATAGATTTTATATAACTACATAGAATAGTTAATTTAATTTATTCAGCTGGCCAGTAACTGTCAATGTATCTTTCATGGTGACGGTGCTGGCTTAATTTATATTAGAGGGTTTGAACTCATGCACGTGCTGGTCATTTCGCTTCCTTTTGACGATACCCGACGGAAACGCGTATCAGACATAATGAATGAATTAAATGTTGAGTATTCATTTGTTGATGCTCTTTATGGCAAGACTTTGTCTGCCGAAGAAAAGTCTAAGATACCGCTAACTGACTTTCAGCACAGAGTAAATCATAACCCGACGGATGGCGAACTTGGTTGCTCATTAAGCCATATGAAGGCATTTAAGCAGTTTTTGCAGAGTGGGCAAGATTGGGTCTGCATCCTTGAGGATGACGCAATACTCGATAAAGACTTTAAGGAGTTTATATCGACTGTCGATGAACGTGTTCTCAATAAGGATGCGTTATATCTACTTGGCGGGCAGGATGGCTTAAGATATAAGAATAAAGTTGTCCTGAATCTAATTAAACTTAAGCGAATTGGTGGGCAGACCTTCGGTAAGGTCATATTTGGTCATGGGTATGTTTTGCGAGCCTGTGGTTATTTAATGAATGCTGAAATGGCTCAAAAACTCACCTCCCGTTTTGAAAGTAACTTTTTCATCATAGATGAATGGGCATATCTGATGCGCCAGGGCTATTTTTCTGATATATACATGGCAAACTTTGTCCATCATCCGGAGGAATTATCCGGGAGCTGGTTAGAGAAAGAGCGTCAAGAGATAAAAAATCGCAAGAAAAAGAAGAAATCGTTTATTAGACTTATGATTTCATCTTCATACTGGCATTCCCGACGAATTCTGCTCGGATTATGTTGGTGGAAGTGAATGGCTGCAATCCCACTTAACCGTGGGCGAAATACGCTACAGTAAAATAGTTTTATTAATCCGCAGATAGGTTAAATCAGCAAGCGATGATATCAATGCACGTTTAACATATCTGCGATGATGAGTACCAAAAATTACAGCAATGCTATGTGGGAATAAACCTGAGTGGGTTCAAGCATAGCCAGCTTCCCTTCCGGGGCACGACATGTGACCTGATTCTTTCCGTAACCCCCAATCAAACCCGGGTCTGTAGGGCCATATAGCGTAACATTCGGCCGATCCAGTGCGGCGGTCAAATGGCTTAATCCGGTATCAACGGATATAACAAACCTAGCGCCTGCTAAGATCCTGGCGACATCTCCAAGACTCATTCGCGGTAAAACGTCAACGTAATCAAATCCCTCTGCTAGTCGTCTGGCGCGGGCCTCCTCATGTGGTGCCCCCCAGGGGAGCTTAATACGTATTCCTGCGTGATCTAATAACCCAATAAGTTCCCGCCACTTCGCTTCCGGCCAATGCTTGTCATCACGAGTGGTGGCGTGCAGGAAGACGGCATACTGCCCAGCATCAGCATTGCCTTCATTCAGGAAATGCTGGGCAATGGCGTAATCGCCCTGAGCTTCCGGTTTGACATATCCCAGGCTTTTGGCAAACAGTTCGCGCGTCCGTTCTACCGCATGTTGCGCTTTAGCGATGTGGTGTTTGCGGTTGTAGAACAAGCTTGCCAGCGGTTCACGCGCGGTACGCCAGTCCATGCCATTTTTGACGCCATGGGCGAGGCGAGTGACCAGCGCAGCGCTTTTTACCAGGCCTTGAGCATCAATGACCACGTCGTAGGTAACGGCCTGAACCGCTGCTTTAAACGCTTTACGCTCAGCTTTGATAGGCGCAGAGAACCACGCTTTACGCCAGCGGCGAATCGCCACTGGAATGACGCGATCGACGGCTTCGTGCCAGGACGGGATCTGCGCGAAGCCTTCTTCAACCACCCAATCAAAGCGAATGCCGGGAAGGGCGCGCATGGCATCGGTTAACGCGGGCAGCGTGTGCAGCACGTCGCCCATGGAGGATGTTTTGACAATCAGAACCCGCATGCGTCAGGCTTCCTCGCTTGCTAGCAGTGCATTAAGCTCTTCCAGCACGCGGGCCGGGGTAATATCGATAAGGCTCTGATGATAACCCTGAGCGGCATCACCTTTACGCACCTTGTGATAGCCGGTGATAAGACGAATCACGCGCGCCTTATTAGAGAGCGGCGGCGTAAAGTCAGGACTGCTTGGCCCGTAGAGCGCGACCAGCGGGCGGTTAAGCGCGGCGGCAACATGCATCAGGCCAGAGTCATTGGTGACGATAGCCTTGCAGGCGGCAATCAGGATGACCGCCTGCTCCAGTTGGGTTTCGCCGGCCAGATTGCGGCACCAGTCCTTTTGTTCATCGCTCAGTGAAGCGATGATCTCGTTGCCGGCTTCGTGATCTTTTGCCGAACCGAAGAGGACAATCTGGTTACCCTCATCAATGAGCTGTTTTGCCAGCGTCGCGTAGTGATAGTGTGGCCAGCGCTTGGCTGGTCCAAACTCAGCGCCAGGGCAAAAGCCAATCATCGGACGTTCGCTGGACAGTGAGAACGCGTTACAGGCGAGGGATTTCTCACCGTCGTTGACCTGCAGTTGCGGCCACAGCAGCGGCTGCGGCAGATCTTTGGCGCAGCGCATCACGCCTTTGTCATAAGCCAGCGCGACGTAGCGCTCGACCATCAGCGGCCAGGCTTCTTTATCCAGCACCCGCGCGTCGTTTAACAGGCCGTAGCGCATTTCTCCGCGCCAGCCGGTACGCAGCGGGATACCCGCAAAGAACGGCACCAGCGCCGATTTAAACGAGTTAGGCAGGACGTACGCACGATCGTAGCGCTTTTCACGCAGGCTATGACCGAGCTTGCGTCGTTCGCCAATTTCCAGCGCGCCGTGCCCTAAAGGCATGGCGATCGCGTCATTGACTTCCGGCATCCGCGATAACAGCGGACGGCACCACGCAGGTGCCATCACGTCGATGATCGCCTGGGGATAGCGCGCCTTGAGCGTGCGATAGAGACTTTGCGACATCATCATGTCGCCCACCCATGACGGGCCGACCACCAGTATTTTCATGCTTACTTCTTACGCGTCGCGGTTCAGCCAGGCCATATATTCCGCTACGCCTTCGGCGACGGTCTTGAATGGCTTATCGTAGCCTGCAGCGCGCAGGTTGGTCAGATCGGCCTGAGTGAACGCCTGGTAGCGGCCTTTCAGTTTGTCCGGGAACGGAATGTATTCGATGCTGCCTTTCTTGTGGTACGCCAGGGTTGCATCTGCGACGGCCTGGAAGGATTCTGCACGACCGGTACCGAGGTTAAAGATGCCGGATTTACCGTTTTCCCAGAACCACAGGTTTACTGCCGCAACGTCGCCAACGTAGACGAAGTCACGCTTGAAGCCGTCACTACCTTCGAACAGTTTCGGGCTCTCGCCATTGTTCAACTGGGTGTTCAGGTGGAACGCGACGCTTGCCATGCTGCCTTTGTGACCTTCACGCGGGCCGTAAACGTTGAAGTAGCGGAAGCCGACGATTGGCGAGTCTACTTCCGGCATGATGCGACGTACGTATTCGTCGAACAGGAATTTGGAGTAGCCGTACACGTTCAACGGTTTTTCGAACTCGCGGGATTCGATGAAGTCGCTGGTGCGGCCGCCGTAGGTGGCTGCAGAAGAAGCGTACAGGAACGGAATTTCACGTTCCAGGCAGTAGTGCAGCAGCTCTTTGGAGTACTGATAGTTGTTATCCATCACGTACTTACCATCCCACTCGGTGGTAGAGGAGCAGGCACCTTCGTGGAAGACCGCTTCGATTTCACCGAACTCTTCACCGGCCATCACCTGGATCAGAAAGTCTTCTTTATCCATGTAGTCGGCGATGTCCAGGTCGACCAGGTTCACAAACTTGGTGCCATCTTTAAGGTTATCCACCACCAGAATGTCAGTGATGCCTTTTTCATTTAGTGACTTAACGATGTTGCTGCCGATAAAGCCCGCGCCGCCGGTAACGATGATCATAAATGTAACCTTCGAATTATGGAGTCAGAGACAATCTCAGACACGAATGTCTCTAATCATATCACTACATGGCGTCGGCTTCAGCAGTACGTCGCGTCATGTGGTGTAGTGGCATTTGTGCTGGCTATCGTTTCACTCATTCTTAGTTGAAATGGTTTAGGGCTAGTAGTGTATGATTCACGGCGTCAATGAGTGTTCAGGGACGCAGTGCCGGCCTTTTCGGGGCCACCAACGAATGAATAAGTAAGGAAGGGCACTGTGTTGGGGCTGACAATAGCCGTTTGGAATAAAATCATATATGCAACTGATGAAAATAATGATCACAGGTTATGAAACCAGTGGTCTCGGCGGTATGGAGACGGTATGTCTTAATCTGGTGAAGCTGCTGCGGATGCAAAATCCTGATATTGATGTCTCTTTTGTTTTCTTCAAGAAAAATAATAACAATTCTGTTAACGATAACTGGCTTGTGGGGCAGCGTTATTGCCGTCTTTCTTCAAACATAAAGATAACAAAACTAAGAAGATTGAGTTTTGCTTATGGCTTGCGAAAAATCATCCTTCAGGAAAAGCCTGATGTAATCATATCTCTGGACACACTTTCATGTTACATCAGCCACGTTGCAAGAATGTATACGGACAAGCAGGTTAAAATATTTTCCTGGTTCCATTTTTCAATTTTTGATTTCTATAAGAATAACTACAAGAAAAAAATAAAATACATTAATAAAGCTGACTATCACCTTTCAATTAGCTCGGGGATAACTCGGCAGCTCATTGAGATGGGAATAGATAAAAGTACTATAGCAACGATTTACAATCCCGTTGCGCGATGTGATATCTGCATCCCTACCCCTGAGAAGCCTGCCCGGTTTGTGTATGTTGGTAGGGTTGTTGCCGACGGACAGAAAAACGTACGGGGTCTTTTCAACGGGCTGGCTGAGGTTAAGGGGGCGTGGTCCTTAGATATTATCGGCACCGGCCCGGATGTTGATACCTTAAAGGCGTTAGCTGAAACGCTGGGGATTAGTGAAAATATTCACTGGCATGGTTGGCAGAAATCACCGTGGGAATATATTCAAAACACGCTGAAAAATATCACCTGCCTGCTGCTAACCTCTCATTTTGAAGGTTTTGTTATGGTTCTGGTTGAAGCCAGCGCTCACGGTGTTTATGCCATTAGTTCTAATTGTGAAACGGGGCCTGCGGACATTATCACCGAAGGGATAAACGGTAATTTATATCCTACTGATAAGCCGGAAAAATTGGTTGCCTTGCTGCAGGAAATCGTTGATGGAAAACCGTTGCCTGCCGGTGAGCAGATTCAACAGGCGATTGAGGAATTCTACGAAGACAACTATATCATTAAGGTTAGTGAGGCTTTTGCCATGGCGGGATTTACCCTGGCACCATCATCAACGTCTCAGGTCATTGATGACGCATCCACGTAAAGCCGGTTGGTGATGCCGGCCCTGTCATTCCTTAAAGGTTCTGTGGGTATGCGTGATTTATGCTGCATTTTAGACAAGTCATGATGAGTCATCTCGAACAAACCAATAGCATTGGGTAATATGTGCTGAAATTTGCCCAGTCTGGAGAATTGCAATGCGTGGGAATTTTTATAAGCAGTTAACGAACGATCTGGCAACCGCACGTGCGGAAGGGTTGTTTAAAGAAGAGCGCATTATTACGTCTGCCCAGCAGGCGGATATCACCGTGGGCGACGGCAGCCACGTTATCAACTTTTGCGCCAACAACTACCTTGGCCTGGCGAACCATCCTGAACTGATCAATGCTGCGAAAGCGGGTATGGACAGCCACGGTTTTGGTATGGCCTCCGTTCGTTTTATCTGCGGCACCCAGGACAGCCACAAGGTGCTCGAGCAGAAGCTGGCCAGCTTCCTCGGTATGGAAGATGCGATTCTGTACTCCTCCTGTTTCGACGCTAATGGTGGCCTGTTTGAGACGCTGCTGGGCGCTGAAGATGCCATTATCTCCGATGCGCTGAACCATGCTTCTATCATCGACGGCGTGCGTCTGTGCAAAGCGAAACGTTTCCGCTACGCCAACAACGACATGCAGGAACTGGAAGAACGTCTGAAAGAAGCCCGTGAAGCCGGTGCGCGGCACGTGCTGATTGCCACCGACGGCGTATTCTCCATGGACGGCGTGATTGCCAACCTGAAAGGGGTGTGCGATCTGGCAGACAAATACGATGCGCTGGTGATGGTCGATGACTCCCACGCCGTCGGTTTTGTTGGCGAGGGCGGCCGTGGCTCCCACGAATACTGCGACGTGATGGGCCGTGTAGACATCATCACCGGTACGCTGGGTAAAGCGCTCGGCGGCGCGTCCGGCGGCTATACCGCTGCCCGTAAAGAGGTGGTGGAGTGGTTGCGTCAGCGTTCCCGCCCGTATCTGTTCTCTAACTCTCTGGCGCCAGCCATTGTCGCCGCCTCTATCAAAGTGCTGGAGATGGTGGAGTCTGGCGCTGAACTGCGCGATCGCCTGTGGGCAAACGCGCGTCTGTTCCGCGAGAAAATGTCCGCAGCAGGTTTCACGCTGGCAGGGGCCGATCACGCGATTATCCCGGTGATGCTGGGCGATGCCGTGATTGCGCAGAACTTTGCCCGCGAACTGCAGAAAGAAGGGATCTACGTGACCGGCTTCTTCTTCCCGGTCGTACCGAAAGGCCAGGCGCGTATTCGCACCCAGATGTCGGCGGCGCATACGACGGAACAAATTGAACGTGCGGTGGAAGCCTTTACCCGCATCGGGAAACAACTGGGCGTGATTGCCTAAGGGTGTGAGATGAAAGCGTTATCCAAACTGAAAGCGGAAGAAGGGATCTGGATGACCGATGTTCCTGAACCGGAACTCGGCCATAACGACCTGCTGATTAAGATTCGCAAAACCGCCATTTGTGGCACCGACGTGCATATCTACAACTGGGATGAATGGTCGCAGAAGACAATTCCAGTGCCGATGGTGGTGGGCCACGAGTATGTTGGTGAGGTCGTGGGTATTGGTCAGGAAGTGCGTGGCTTTAAGGTCGGCGACCGCGTCTCTGGTGAAGGCCATATCACCTGCGGTCACTGCCGTAACTGCCGCGCCGGTCGTACGCACCTGTGCCGCAACACCATTGGCGTGGGCGTGAACCGCCCGGGCTGTTTTGCAGAATATCTGGTGATCCCGGCGTTTAACGCCTTCAAAATCCCGGACAATATCTCTGACGATCTGGCGTCTATTTTCGACCCGTTCGGCAACGCGGTACACACGGCGCTCTCATTCGACCTGGTGGGCGAAGATGTGCTGGTTTCTGGCGCGGGCCCAATTGGCGTGATGGCGGCGGCAGTGGCGAAGCACGTGGGCGCGCGTAACGTGGTGATCACCGACGTTAACGAATACCGCCTGGATCTGGCGCGCAAAATGGGCGTCACCCGTGCGGTCAACGTCTCCAAAGAAAACCTCACCGACGTGATGGCTGAACTGGGCATGACAGAAGGCTTCGATGTCGGTCTGGAGATGTCCGGGGCACCACCGGCGTTCCGTTCGATGCTCGACACCATGAACCACGGCGGGCGTATCGCGATGCTGGGTATTCCACCGTCAGATATGTCTATCGACTGGACTAAGGTTATCTTTAAAGGGCTGTTTATTAAAGGTATCTACGGTCGAGAAATGTTTGAAACCTGGTACAAAATGGCGGCGTTGCTCCAGTCTGGTCTGGACCTGTCTCCGATCATTACCCACCGTTTCGGCATTGACGATTTCCAGAAAGGCTTCGACGCTATGCGTTCAGGCCAGTCGGGTAAAGTGATTCTGAGCTGGGATTAATCGCTTTCACGAAAGTTGTCCCCGGGTATTGATTCGCGTTGAATACCCGGGGATTTTTTTTGCCCTGACACAGCATAGAGTGCAACACTTTCTCTGACTTTTTGCCGTCTAATATGTTAAATATTGCCGTTAATTACACTGTCTGGCAGGATTTTATATGACCTACACCCCCGGTCTCCTGAGCGTCATAATGCCGCTGTACAATACCGGCGAGCCGTTTATCGCTTGTATGGATTCGCTGATCGCGCAAACCTGGAAGAATATCGAGATAATCATCGTTAACGATGGTTCGACGGATAACTCGGCAGAACTCGCCCAATCTTATGCGGATCGCTATCCGTACGTTCACCTGCTGCATCAGCGTAATGGTGGCGTTTCTGCGGCGCGAAATACCGGGATGAAAGTCGCAAAGGGTGAGTACATTGCCTACGTTGACGGTGATGACATTGCCTACCCGGAAATGTACGAAACGCTGATGAATATGGCGCTCAAGGACAATCTGGACGTGGCGCAGTGCAACGCTGACTGGTGTATTGCCGAAACGGGCAAAACCTGGGCATCGATTCCTACCGATCGCATTCGCTCGACCGAGGTTATGACCGGGCCGGATTGGCTGCGTAAAGGGCTCGCGAGCCGTCGCTGGCGCCATGTGGTGTGGATGGGTGTTTACCGCCACCAAACCATCAGAGATGCAGGCCTCTCGTTTATTCCGGGTCTACACCACCAGGATATAATCTGGACGACCGAATTCATGTTTAACGCCAAACGCGCGCGTTACACGGAAGTGCCGCTGTACAAATATTTTCTCCACGACGCTTCCATCAGTCGTCTGCCGCGTACCGGTCTGAAGAACCTGGACTACCAGCGTCATTACATCAAAATTACCCGCCTGCTCGACAAGATGAACCACGATTATGCCGGGCGCATTCCAATATATCCGGAGTTTAAACAGCAGGTTATCTACGAAGCGCTGCGTGTCTGCCACTGCATTCGCAAAGAGCCGGACCAGAAAATTCGCGAGCGAATGATTGCCGAGGTGGATGTTTCGGGGATGTTTAAACGGATGGTGAGCAACATTTGCAGCGTGAAGCTGGCATATCAGGTGATGCTATGGGCCATCCGCTTTGGTCAGTGGCGCGATAAGTCACTCACGCCTCGTCGTCTGGCCCATTTAACCTTGGGTCTGAAAGGCTAACTGCTCTGCCGCCACCCCTGCCACTGCTGCTGCATATATTTCACCAGCGTGCTGTGGGTGATGCTCTCGCTCAATACGTTGAAGAAACGGCTGGCGTATACAGGCTCCAGCGGTTTCTTCGGCTTGCAGAGCGTTACGCCGCGGAACGGATTGCGCGGTGCGGTGGGTTGGCTTTGAGGCGGCAGGCTGTTGTTAGGCTTAGACGTATCCACCTGCGGCTCGTTGAGCAGGCTGCTCGGACGTACCAGGGTGATATCCGCTGGCAGGTTGTAGACCATCTGCTGCAGTACGCGGACGGTGGTCGGGTGCGGGTGGCCAATGGCGATAGCCGAACCGTTGCGGCGCGCTAAATCGATAGCCCGATTAAACTGTACGCGGATATCCGCTTCGTTCTGCGTATCATCCAGGAAGACCCGACGCTTAATCACCTTCACGCCGGTACCGTTGGCGGCGCGCATGGCCTGGCTGTTGCCGATGGTCATGCTATCAAGGAAATAGAGGTTGTAGCGGCTAAGCGCCTGCATCACCTTCTGCATCCCGAACAGGCTGGAGGTCATCGCACTGCCCATATGGTTATTTAGTCCGACGGCGTACGGTACTTTATCTACGGCTTCGCGAATAATACGCTCGATCTCATCGCTGCTCATATCCGGGCGAAGCGTGTCTTTCTCCAGCGGCTGCTTGCTGAGCGGCGCCATCGGCAGGTGAATCAGCACCTCGTGCCCGCTGTTATGGGCTTTGGTGGCCATTTCACGCGCGTGGGGAGCGTTGGGTAACACGGCGACGGAAATGGTGGATGGCATCGCCAGTACCTGATTTTCCGTCTGTGGACGATAACCAAAGTCATCGATAACGATTGATAATTTACCAGCGTAACTCGGTGCGGCTAATGCCAGCGCACTGAGCAGAACTACCCTGCGAAATTGAAGCAAAACTTATCTTCCCAACCACGGCAGTGGATTGACCGCCTGACCCTGACGGCGAATTTCGAAATAGAGTGACGGTCTGCCTTGACCACCACTGTTGCCCACCAGAGCGATAGGCTGACCGGCGCGCACCTGGGTGCCTACGCTGACCAGCGCGCTTTGGTTATAACCGTACAGACTCATATCACCCTTACCGTGCTCGACCACGACCACAAGACCGTAGCCCTGGAGCCAGTCGGCAAGAATGACGCGCCCATCGGCGATGGCTTTCACTTCGGTGCCTTCCGATGCGCTGATAACCATCCCCTTCCAACGTAGCTCACCTTGCAGCTGTTCGCCATAACGATGCAGCGTGGTCCCACGAACCGGCCAGTAGGCCTGACCGCGTGGCGCACCCAGGCCGCCGGTACGGGCCATCAGCGAGCGTTCGCTTTCGGAAGGTTTATAGGTGGTGCCTTTACGGGTGGCTTCCTGCTGGCGGTCGCGCACGGCCTCGGCTTCGCGCGCTTCGCGTTCGGCGCGGGCTTTGGCGGCGGCTTCCGCGCGGGCAATGCTGCTACGCAGACGGGATTCGTTCGCGCGCATTTCACCGAGCTGCTGTTGACCTGCCTGGATGGAGGATTCGAGCCCGGACAGGGTTTTCTGGCGCTCATTACGCGCCGCTTCGAGTTTGGCCTGCTGGGCCTTCTGCTCGTACAGCAGCGTTTGCTGTTCGCTCTGCTTCTCTTCCAGCTCGGTTTTCTGCGCGGCGACTTCTTCACGCGTCTGCTTAAGCTCGGCGATAGTCTCCTGGCGCGCCTGGTTCAGGTAGCCAAAGTAGGCCTGCAGGCGCTGCCCGCGCTGGCTCTCTTCACCGCTGAGGATAAGCTGAATACCCGTGTGCTCGCCCTGGCGGAACGCCGCATCAAGCTGCGCGGCCAGATTACGCTCCTGCGCAGCACGCTGCTTTTCCAGCTTAGCGATGGAGGCATTCATATTGGCAATTTGCGTGTTGAGCTGAGCCAGCGAGTTTTGCGTTTCGCGCAGCTGACGCGCGGCGGCGGCAATGGCCTGTTCCTGCGCTTGCAGTTGGGCGAGAAGCGTAGAGCGCTGTTGCTGCTGTTGGCGAACCGCGCGCTCTTTAGCGGCGATATCGGCCTGAATAGACTGGAGCTGTGAGCGGTCGTCCGCATGGGCGGGCGCGGCGCACAGCAATACGCCAGCGCTGAGTGCGCTGGCGTAGAACGTGGACCGAAGCGTCGCCTCGGCCCATTTAATGGAATAAATCGCCTTTCCCCTCATGGGGAAGGATTATTCCACGATGAACAGCGGCTTACCAGTCATCTGTTGCGGGATTTCCATCCCCATCAGCGTCAGCATGGTTGGCGCGATATCGGAGAGCTTGCCGCCTTCCACCGCTTTCACGGATTTATCACCCACGTAGATCAGCGGAACCGGCAGGCTGGTGTGCGCGGTGTGTGCCTGGCCGGTAGCCGGGTCACGCATCTGCTCAGCGTTGCCGTGGTCAGCGGTAACCAGCAGTTGGCCACCCACTTTCTCGACGGCGCGGGTAACTTCATCCAGGCAGTGATCCAGCGCTTCAACCGCTTTCACCGCGGCTTCCATCACGCCGGTATGGCCAACCATATCGCCGTTCGGGTAGTTACAGATGATGGTGTCGTACTTACCGCTTTCGATAGCCGCAACCAGCTTCTCGGTCAGTTCAGCGGAGCTCATTTCCGGCTGCAGGTCGTAGGTCGCCACTTTCGGGGAGTTGATCAGGATGCGATCTTCGCCTTTGAACGGGTCTTCTACGCCGCCGTTGAAGAAGAAGGTGACGTGAGCGTATTTCTCAGTTTCGGAGATACGCAGCTGAGTCTTCTCATGCTTCGCCATCCACTCACCGAAGGTGTTTTCCAGGGAGGCTGGTGGGTAAGCACATGGCGCTTTGATATCTGCTGCGTATTCGGTCAGCATGATGAAGTCGCCCAGCTTCACTTCTTTGTGGCGCGTGAAGCCGTCGAAATCGGCGTTAACGAATGCACGGGTGATTTCGCGCGCACGGTCAGCACGGAAGTTCATGAAGATCAGCGCATCGCCATCTTCCATTGCGGCATCGGCCTGGCCTGCTGCGCGGATAACGGTCGCTTTCACGAATTCGTCGTTTTCATCGCGAGCGTAGGCTGCTTCCAGCGCGGCAACCGCGGTGTCAGCCTGGAATTCGCCTTTGGCTTCAACCAGCAGGTTGTAAGCTTGTTCAACGCGATCCCAACGGTTGTCACGGTCCATTGCATAGTAACGGCCGATGATGGAGGCCACGCGGCCTTTGCCCAGCGCGGCAAATTTCTCTTCAAACTTATGCAGGGAGCCGTTTGCGCTGCGCGGTGGGGTGTCGCGACCGTCGAGGAAGGCGTGCAGGTAGATTTTTTCTGCGCCACGTTCAGCGGCCAGTTCGACCATCGCCATGATGTGGTCTTCATGACTGTGTACGCCACCGGCGGACAGCAGGCCCATGATGTGTACCGCTTTACCCGCAGCAACCGCTTTATCTACCGCGCCTGACAGCACTGGGTTAGCGAAGAAAGTGCGCTCTTTGATTTCAACGTCAAGACGGGTCAGGTCCTGATACACGATGCGGCCTGCGCCCAGGTTCACGTGACCGACTTCAGAGTTACCCATCTGACCGTCTGGCAGACCGACTTCCAGGCCAGAAGCGTGGATCAGGGTATGCGGACGTTTTGCCCACAGCGCGTCCATAACCGGAGTTTTAGCGCTGTAAATAGCGTTATCCTGATGCTCTTCGCGGTAGCCGTAGCCATCCAGAATCACCAGTACCATAGGTTTTTTAGTAACCGACATTGCGACAACCTCATGCTCTAAAGACAGAAAATTTGCGTAATTTTACTACAGCTGAATCGATAAAATAACAACGAGAGATCAAAGAAAGCGGGGAGATGCGCGTTGAAAAACGCACAATTCTTCCCTTTTTTTCGTAGCACTCCGCAGAAAACGCATTACATCGCGCGCGCTGGCTGTTTTTGCGCCCCGCCGCAGGTATACTCCATCCCTGGTTTTTAAACATTACACGTCGGGAGCTGTTACCCCCCATGCAAGAGATTATGCAATTTGTTGGTCGTCACCCTGTCCTGAGCATCGCGTGGATCGCGCTGCTGGCGGCCGTACTGGTCACCACCTTTAAAGGGCTGATGTCTAAAGTTAAGGTCATCAACCGTGGTGAAGCGACCCGTCTGATTAACAAAGAAGACGCGGTGGTTGTTGATCTGCGTCAGCGTGACGATTTCCGTAAAGGCCACATCGCCGGTTCTGTGAACCTGCTGCCGGCTGAAATCAAAGCCAACAACGTTGGCGAGCTGGACAAACACAAAGACAAGCCGGTTATCGTGACCGACGGTTCCGGTATGCAGGCGACTGAATCTGCTAGCGCGCTGCTGAAAGCCGGCTTTGAAAAAGTCTTCGTACTGAAAGAAGGTATCGCAGGCTGGAGCGGTGAAAACCTGCCTCTGGTTCGCGGCAAATAATTCCGGCTCATTCATCGGGTAAAGTCAGGAGAGCTGTCATGGCTAAGATTGAGATCTATACCAAAGCGACATGTCCTTATTGCCATCGTGCGAAGGCGCTGCTGTCTGAAAAAGGCGTTGCCTTCCAGGAACTGCCAATCGACGGTAACGCCGAAAAGCGCGAAGAGATGATTCAGCGCAGCGGCCGCACCACGGTTCCGCAGATTTTTATTGATGCACAGCACATTGGCGGCTGTGATGACTTGTACGCGCTTGATGCGCGTGGTGGACTCGATCCCCTGCTGCGCTAATGCTTTGCGAAGCGTTCACGCCTGACCTGGGCGGGCGTGAGGCATACCGCTTTTTTTAAGGACAACACGAAAGGGTTTTTACACATGTCAGAACAAAACAACGCAGAAATGGCTTTCCAGATTCAGCGCATCTACACCAAAGATGTTTCTTTCGAAGCACCAAATGCACCACACGTTTTCCAGAAAGATTGGCAGCCAGAGGTTAAACTTGATCTTGATACGGCTTCCAACCAACTGGCTGAAGGCGTGTATGAAGTGGTGCTGCGTGTCACCGTAACGGCGACCCTTGGCGAAGAAACCGCGTTCCTGTGCGAAACTCAGCAGGCGGGTATCTTCTCCATCGAAGGTATTGAAGGGACTCAGATGGCTCATTGCCTGGGTGCATACTGCCCGAACATCCTGTTCCCGTATGCGCGTGAATGCATCACCAGCCTGGTTTCCCGTGGGACTTTCCCACAGCTGAACCTTGCGCCGGTTAACTTTGATGCGCTGTTCATGAACTATCTGCAACAGCAGGCTGGCGAAGGTGCAGAACAACATCAGGATGCCTGATGAACGCACTTAATGCTTCAATGACTGTGATCGGTGCCGGCTCGTACGGCACCGCTCTTGCCATCACCGTGGCAAGAAACGGCCACCAGGTTGTACTCTGGGGCCACGATCCCAAACATGTCGCGACCTTACAGCACGATCGCTGCAATGCGGCATTCCTTCCCGACGTTCCGTTCCCTGATACTCTCCATCTGGAAAGCGACTTAGCGACCGCGCTGGCCGCCAGCCGCGATATTCTGGTGGTGGTGCCAAGCCACGTGTTTGGCGACGTATTGCGCCAGATGAAACCACTACTGCGTCCTGACGCGCGCCTGCTATGGGCAACGAAAGGGCTGGAGGCTGAAACCGGCCGCCTGCTGCAGGACGTGGCGCGTGAAGCGCTGGGTGACGAGATTCCACTGGCGGTGATTTCCGGCCCGACCTTTGCCAAAGAACTGGCGGCAGGTTTGCCAACGGCGATTTCGCTGGCGGCGACGGACCCGGTCTTTGCTGACGATTTGCAGCAGTTGCTGCACTGCGGCAAGAGCTTCCGCGTCTACAGCAACCCGGATTTCATTGGCGTCCAGTTAGGCGGCGCGGTGAAAAACGTGATTGCGATTGGCGCAGGCATCTCCGACGGTATCGGCTTTGGCGCGAACGCGCGTACGGCACTGATTACCCGTGGGCTGACCGAAATGTCGCGCCTCGGCGTGGCAATGGGCGCTGACCCGGTGACCTTTATGGGCATGGCGGGGCTCGGCGATTTAGTGCTGACCTGTACCGACAACCAGTCGCGCAACCGTCGTTTCGGCATGGCGCTGGGGAAAGGCGCACAGGTTCAGGAAGCGCAGGACAGTATTGGCCAGGTGGTCGAAGGTTACCGTAATACCAAAGAAGTCCGCGAGTTGGCGCACCGTGTAGGTGTCGAAATGCCAATAACCGAGGAAATTTATCAGGTATTATATTGCGGAAAAAACGCGCGCGAGGCAGCATTGACCTTACTAGGTCGTGCACGCAAGGATGAGCATAGCGGCAGCTAGAAACGCAGGAAACCTTTGTCATCCCGACGATCCGGCAAGCGCAGACTTGCCGATCGTTCCAATATGTCTGGAGTAAGCAATGTCGTGTGAAGAACTGGAAATTGTCTGGAACAATATTAAAGCGGAAGCCAGGGCTCTGGCGGACTGTGAGCCTATGCTCGCCAGTTTCTATCACGCGACGTTACTCAAGCACGAAAACCTCGGCAGCGCCTTAAGCTACAT
Organism: Kluyvera sichuanensis; assembly: GCF_040930405.1. Taxonomy (NCBI): domain Bacteria; kingdom Pseudomonadati; phylum Pseudomonadota; class Gammaproteobacteria; order Enterobacterales; family Enterobacteriaceae; genus Kluyvera; species Kluyvera sichuanensis. The sequence goes on along the minus strand of NZ_CP162271.1, from coordinate 3,536,102 downwards.
GCTCGCCAACAAGCTGGCTTCGCCAATTATGCCCGCCATCGCTATTCGCGAAGTGGTGGAAGAGGCCTACGCCGCAGACCCGGAAATGATCGCTGCTGCCGCCTGTGATATTCAGGCCGTGCGCACCCGTGACCCGGCGGTCGACAAATATTCTACGCCGCTGCTGTATCTGAAAGGCTTCCACGCCTTACAGGCTTACCGTATCGGCCATTGGCTGTGGGCGCAGGGGCGACGCGCGCTGGCCATTTTCCTGCAAAACCAGGTATCGGTGTCGTTCCAGGTGGATATCCACCCGGCGGCGAAGATTGGCTGCGGCATCATGCTCGACCACGCGACCGGTATTGTGGTGGGTGAAACCGCGGTTATCGAAAACGACGTCTCTATCCTGCAGTCCGTGACTCTCGGCGGTACCGGTAAAACCAGCGGCGACCGTCACCCGAAAATCCGCGAAGGCGTGATGATTGGTGCCGGGGCGAAGATCCTCGGCAATATTGAAGTGGGTCGCGGGGCGAAGATTGGCGCGGGCTCGGTAGTTCTCCAGCCGGTGCCACCACACACCACCGCTGCGGGCGTACCGGCGCGTATCGTCGGCAAGCCGGAGTCGGATAAACCGGCGATGGATATGGATCAGCACTTCAACGGCATCAACCACGGGTTTGAGTACGGCGACGGGATTTAACGTTGCTGTTTTCCCGGCGTCGCTTCATTCAGCCGGGCTACCTTCAAATGTAGCCCGGGCAAGGCACTAGCTGCGCAAAACCGCGCCAGGATATCCCAGCTGGCGCCACGCTTCATACACCACCACCGACACCGCGTTTGACAGGTTCATGCTGCGGCTGTCCGGCATCATTGGAATACGGATTTTTTGCTCCGGCGGCAGCGCGTCCAGAATGGTTGCAGGCAGCCCGCGCGTTTCCGGGCCAAACATCAGATAGTCACCGTCCTGATAGTTCACCGCGCTGTGTGCGGGCGTACCTTTGGTGGTCAGGGCAAACAGACGCTGCGGGTTTTCGCGCTCAACAAAGGCGGCGTAATTGGCATAGCGTGTAACGGCAGTGAACTCATGGTAGTCCAACCCGGCGCGGCGTAGGCGTTTGTCGTCCCAGGCAAAGCCCATCGGTTCGATGATATGCAGACGAAAGCCGGTGTTGGCGCACAGACGGATGATGTTCCCGGTATTCGGCGGGATTTCAGGTTCGAATAAAACGATGTTAAGCATACTGCCCCCTTGGATTGCGGGGGGCAGGATAGCAGAATTTGGGGAAACCCTCACTCGAACAGCGTACGCCGTTTCGTCCCCTCGCCCCTACGGGGAGAGGGCTAGGGTGAGGGGGAAAAACCGCACGGACCTACGCCGCGCTCCCTTGCTTAATCATCTGAAACGCCTGCGCCACTTCTCCACTCTGCACCAGCGAATCACGGCTAATCTCTTTAATCGATTTCGCTCCGGTCAGCGTCATCGCCACCTTCATCTCTTTCTCAACCAGATTCAGCAGATTAGCCACGCCCGCCTGGCCGTGTGTCGCCAGCGCATACAGATACGCGCGGCCTAACAGCACGCTGTCCGCGCCCAGCGCAATCATGCGCACCACGTCCAGGCCGTTACGGATACCGCTGTCGGCCAGGATCGTAATATCGCCTTTCACCGCGTCGGCAATGGCTGGCAGCGCGCGGGCGGAAGAGAGCACGCCGTCGAGCTGGCGGCCACCGTGGTTGGAGACGACGATCCCGTCGGCGCCGAAGCGCACCGCGTCGCGGGCATCTTCCGGATCGAGGATCCCTTTGATCACCATCGGGCCATCCCAGAATTCCCGGATCCACTCCAGGTCTTTCCACGAGATGGATGGATCGAAGTTATTCGCCAGCCAGCCGATGTAATCCTCCAGCCCGGTTGGCTTGCCGAGGTAGGTGGAGATATTGCCTAAGTCGTGCGGGCGACCGTTCAGGCCCACGTCCCACGCCCACTGTGGATGGGTGGCGGCCTGCCAGTAACGACGCATGGCGGCATTCGGGCCGCTCATGCCGGAGTGAGCATCGCGGTAGCGCGCGCCTGGGGTTGGCATATCAACGGTAAAGACCAGCGTTGAGCAGCCTGCCGCTTTGGCGCGCTCCAGCGCGTTGCGCATAAAGCCGCGATCGCGCAGCACGTAAAGCTGGAACCACATCGGGCGCTTGATGGTTGGTGCCACTTCTTCAATTGGGCAAACCGACACGGTAGACAGAGTAAATGGAATACCTTTGGCATCAGCGGCGGCAGCGGCCTGCACCTCACCGCGACGGGCGTACATACCACATAAGCCAACCGGTGCCAGGGCGACTGGCATCGAAAGCTGCTCTTTGAACAGCGTGGTTTCGAGACTTAGGTCGGACATATTTCTCAGGATACGCTGGCGCAGCGCCACATCTGACAGGTCTTCCACGTTGCGACGCAGGGTGTGCTCTGCATATGCGCCACCGTCAATATAGTGGAACAAGAACGGTGGCAGGATGCGCTGGGCGGCGGCGCGATAGTCGCTCGCGGCGGAAATAATCATGCTTTTTTCTCCCTGGAAAGTTCAGTGTGGTCGTCGGGCAGGCGGGTGATCCGCGCCTGGCGGGCCAGGTCTTCATCAAAACGTTTAATGGTGGTGTGGACAAAACCGAGGTGCGCCATCATCGCCTGACGGGCGCCTTCGGCATCGCCAGCGGTGATGGCGTTCAGTACGGCCAGATGCTGCTCGGTCAGCTTCGCAAAGACCGGTGGCACCAGATACATGCGCTCACGGCTCTGAATGACCGAGGACTGCAGGAGGTCGAAAAAGCCGCGCATGGTTTGCAGCAGCACCACGTTATGGGATGCCTCAGCGATGGCCAGATGGAAACGCACGTCGGCCTGCGAGGCGAGATCCGGGTCGTCGCTCTGGGTGGCTTCAAAGCAGAGGCGGATTTTTTCTTTGTCGGCATCGGTCGCGCGCATCGCGGCGTACCATGCGGTGCTGGCTTCGATGGCGTGGCGGGCTTCAAGGATATCGAAACTGTAGTCCGGGTCATCGGCCAGCAGGGTTTTCAGCGGTTGCACAATATTCTGTTCAGACCAGCCCTCATGTTGCCAGCGCACGAAGGTGCCGCCGCCGCGACGGCTAAGCAGTAGTCCTTCGCTCACCAGCTTCGCCAGCGCTTCGCGCAGAGAGTTGCGCGAGACGCCAAGCTGAGCTGCCAGCTTTCTTTCGGCGGGCAATCGCATGCCCGCCTCCAGTTGCTGTTCTTCAATCAGTGCCCGCACGCGGCAGGCGACATCGTCTGACAGACGTTTGGGCAGTATTATCACGGAATCATCCAGGTTAAGACGTAAGCCTGCAGCGTCGTTATCACGCCCACCATACAGGTGAAGATCAGGCTGTGTTTCACGGTAAAGCGGAACAGGTCAGACTCTTTACCCACCAGGCCAACCGCCGCACAGGCAATGGCGATGGACTGCGGTGAAATCATCTTCCCGGTCACGCCGCCGGTAGTGTTGGCGGCAACCAGCAGCACGTCCGACACGCCAATCTGCTGCGCGGCGGTCGCCTGAAGCGCGGCGAACAGGGCATTAGAAGAGGTGTCTGAACCGGTCAGGAACACGCCGAGCCAACCCAGGAACGGTGAGAAGAAGGTGAATGCATGGCCGGTATGCGCCAGCGCCAGTGCCAGCGTCGACGACAGGCCGGAGTAGTTCGAGATAAAGGCGAACGCCAGCACCATGCCGATGGAGTAAATCGGTAACGCCAGCTCTTTCAGCGTGGAGCCAAAGGTGCTGATGGCGTCTTTTGGCTTCATACGCAGCCAGACGATAGAAAGCAGGGCAGCAAACAGAATCGCGGTGCCGGTCGCTGACAGCCAGTCAAATTTATAGACCGCCGCATAGGCCGTGGCCTGACTTACCACCGGCGGCATACGCGCAACCAGCTTGTCGAGGTACGGTACCGAAATGTTAATCACCAGGTCATACAGCGCGCCGCCCGGTGCGAACAGTGCTTTAAATGGTGGAATACTCCACAGGGTGACGGTCGCGGTCAGGAACAGGAACGGCGACCAGGCGCGAACCACTTGTCCTGCGGTGTAGTGGGTGCGCGACAGGTTCATATCGACCTGCGAAGCGCCCATATCGCCAAAGCGGAAAATACGTACCGGCTGCCAGCGCTTGAGGAACAGCGTTAAACAGACCAGAGAAACCAATGAAGAGATGATATCTGGCAGTTCCGGCCCGAGGAAGTTGGAACTGAGGTACTGGGCGATAGCAAACGAACCACCCGCAACCATCACGGCAGGCCAGGTCTCTTTGACGCCGCGCCAGCCGTCCATAATCGCCATGATCCAGAACAACACGATAATGGTCAGGAACGGCAGCTGACGGCCAACCATCTGGCCAATGTGGAAGCTATCGAGCCCGGTCACCTGACCAGCAACCAGAATCGGGATCCCCATCGCACCGAACGCCACCGGCGCGGTGTTGACGATAAGGCACAGGCCTGCGGCATACAGCGGGTTAAAGCCAAGACCAACCAGCAGCGCGGCGGTAATCGCCACCGGCGCGCCAAAGCCCGCCGCCCCTTCGAGGAATGCACCGAAGGAGAAGCCAACAATCAGCATTTGCAGGCGCTGGTCCGGGGTAATCGAGAGGATCGACGAACGAATAATGTCGAACTGTCCGGTCTTCACCGAGATTTTGTAGACGAAGACAGCGGCGATAATAATCCAGGCAATCGGCCACAGGCCGTAGAAGAAGCCGTAAACCACCGACGCCAGCGCGCGGTCAACCGGCATCTTGTAGAACAACAGCGCCACGGCCAGGGCGATAAATACCGTCCAGCTTGCCGCGACGTAGCCTTTCAGTTTGAGCTTAATCAGCGCGAAGAAGAAGAACAGGATCGGAAGTGATGCGATCAGACTAGACAGCCAGATATTCCCAGCCGGGTCGTAGTTTTGTTGCCAGAGGCTCATGCAGGTCTCCAGGGGGCCACACGCGCCGGTTGCGGTGAGTCTATGCTCAGCTCTGCTTCACGGTTTGTGTAAAAGTGGCCCTGCCAATATGGTGATGTAGGGGTAATGCCAATGAATGGTTAACTAAATGTTATGTTCTAGCAACGTGTTTGTGATTAGAAATAATGGAATTGTGAACCAATAGCGATTTGGTTGTGAAATTGGTTGGGCCAATTTAGGGAGGGGTTTTGGGGGAGGAAAGACAACCTTCTCCCGGCGGGAGAAGGTTCAGGGGGGACTTAGAACTCGCTTTTCGCGAACCCGGTCATCTCCTGCAGGCCCATTTCGCGGCCAAGCGCGCTCATTGGGTGCACAACCACCAGACCGCGGACGCTTTTTTTCAGCTTGCCCATGTCGGCCTGTTCTTTTTTGGTAATCGCACGGCTGAACGGCAGTTTGGTCAGCTGCTGTGCTTCTTTACTCAGCTTCTGAGTACGGACTTCACGCAGACGCGCGATTTCCGTTTCAAGCTTGGTTTTTTCAACTTCAAGCTCAGCGTACTTTTCGGCGCCTTCCACCAGGGACAGCGCTGCCTGCTGGTGGCGGATCGCATCAAGCAGGTCGCTCAGGCGTTTAATTTCGTTTTTTTCGATTTCTTTCATGTTGCCGGTATCTGATAACAAATAGACGTAATAGCCTCTAGTATGCGCGTTGTCGCTCATTTCTGGTAGTTAATTATACAAAATGGAGAAGTTTCTTTGCGTGATAATAAGCATATTATTTAAATAACAATATGAATTATAAAGTGATTTCTGAAATGAGTTAACACGATCGCTTTTTTGAAAATAAGTGACAAAAATCCGCACATTTTCCTTAACCGGGTTGGCGTTGATTATCCATTCTTAAGATAAGGTTAATCGATGAGGAGGACGTGCGATGAGCAATAAAATGGGTGAAAACATTCCGCAGATTATCGATAAAGCGGTCGATTTTATGGCCTCCAGCCAGGCGTTTGTCGAGTACCTGCACAAAAAGCCGCATAACGATCGCGTGCCGGACGATATTCCGGAAGATAAAGCCGGGATGTTCCTTGAGCGTCTGGCCTACTATCGCAACCTGTACCGTCCGGTAGATTCGCAGCAAAAATAGCGTCGGTTTGGGCTGTTTCTCAAACGGGTAATGCACTGGGTATTACCCGGGATATGCTTGCCTCTCTCCAGAAATAAAAATTACCCCGCCGGGTGATGGCGAAAATAGCGTTTGAGCATTATTTTCAACATATCGGTCAGTCGTGTCTTCGGCCGCCAAACATCTCAAAAACCCGAATAGCGTGAATCTGAGGCAGGTATGTTTCTAAACTATTTTGCGTTGGGTGTGCTCATCTTCGTCTTTCTGGTGCTGTTTTACGGAATCATCATGATTCATGATATTCCCTATAACATCGCGAAAAAACGCAACCATCCCCATGCCGATGCGATTCATACCGCCGGGTGGGTTAGTCTGTTTACTCTGCATGTGATATGGCCGTTTTTATGGATCTGGGCGACGCTCTACCAGCCCGACCGGGGGTGGGGCATGCAGTCGCATATTCCAGCGCCAGAGCCCCAACCACCCGCTGACGATACGCTTGCCCGGCTTACCCAAAGGGTGACGGAGCTTGAGCAAAAGCTGGCGGAAATTCGCCCCTCGGCTGACACGACTGCGGAGCAATAAACATGGATCTGCTGATTGTTTTGACCTACGTCGCGCTCGCGTGGTCGGTATTTAAAATATTCCGTATTCCGGTGAATCAATGGACGCTGGCAACCGCGGCATTAGGCGGTGTCTTTTTAGTTAGCGGACTTATTTTATTAATGAACTATAACCACCCTTATACCTTTACGGCCCAGAAGGCGGTGATTTCCATTCCAATTACGCCGCAGGTCACCGGCGTGGTCAGTGAAGTGACGGATAAAAATAACCAGCTGATTAAAAAAGGCGAGGTGTTATTTAAACTCGACCCGACCCGCTATCAGGCACGGGTCGACCGCCTCCAGGCTGACCTCGTCACCGCCACGCACAATGTTGATACCCTGAAGGGCCAGCTTTCCGAAGCGCAGGCCAATACCACGCGGGTTTCCGCAGAGCGTGACCGCTTGTACAAAGACTACCAGCGCTATCTCAAGGGCAGCCAGGCACGGGTGAACCCTTTCTCCGAAAGCGATATCGATAACGCCCGGCAGAACTATCTGGCCCAGGATGCGATGGTCAAAGGCTCGATTGCCGAGCAGTCGCAGATTAAGAGCCAACTGGACAGCATGGTCAACGGCGAGCAGTCGCAGATTGTCAGCCTGCGCGCACAGTTGGCGGAAGCCAAATATAACCTTGACCAGACGGTGGTTCGCGCTCCGAGCGACGGCTACGCCACGCAGGTGCTGATTCGCCCAGGTACCTACGCCGCCGCACTGCCGCTGCGCCCGGTGATGGTGTTTATCCCGGAACAAAAACGGCAGATAGTGGCGCAGTTCCGCCAGAACTCGCTGCTGCGACTGGAAGCGGGCGATGATGCCGAAGTGGTGTTTAACGCGCTGCCCGGCCAGGTGTTCCACGGTAAGCTTGCCAGCATACTGCCGGTGGTGCCCGGCGGCTCTTATCAGGCGCAGGGGGCGCTGCAATCGCTGACGGTGGTGCCGGGGACGGACGGCGTCATGGCGCTGATTGATTTAGACCCTAACGAAGAGGTGGATTCGCTGCCGGACGGTATCTACGCGCAGGTTGCCGTATATTCCGACCATTTCGCCCACGTCTCGGTGATGCGTAAAGTCCTGCTGCGCATGACCAGCTGGATGCATTATCTCTATCTGGATCACTAGACAGGTAAAAAGCAGAGGGCGAATGCAGCTGCCTGAGCCATACTGAACTCTTTGTTGGCACAAAGGAGATGATGATGAAACTGGTCGGCAGCTACACCAGCCCATTTGTACGCAAAATATCGGTCCTCTTACTGGAAAAGGGGATCGCCTTTGAGTTTGTTAACGAGCAGCCCTATAACGCTGAAAACGGCGTGGCGCAGTACAACCCGCTGGGTAAAGTGCCCGCGCTGGTGACGGATGACGGCGAGTGCTGGTTCGACTCACCGATTATCGCCGAGTACATCGAGCTGTTGGGCGTTGCGCCGGAGATGGTGCCGCGTGACCCGAAGGCAGCGCTGAAAGTACGTCAGATGGAATCGCTGGCTGACGGCATTATGGATGCTGGCCTGGCCTCCGTACGTGAACAGGCTCGCCCAGCCGCGCAGCAGTCGGAAGCCGAAGTGCTGCGCCAGCGTGAAAAAATTCGCCGCAGCCTGGATGCGCTGGAAGGCTATCTGGCTGACGGTACGCTGAAAACCGACACCCTCAACCTGGCCACCATCGCGATTGCCTGTGCGATTGGCTACCTGAACTTCCGCCGCATTGCGCCGGGCTGGTGCGTGGAAAGGCCGAATCTGGTGAAGCTCGCCGAAACGCTCTTCCTGCGTGAAAGCTTTGCGCGCACCGAACCGCCAAAGGCTTGATTGAACGCTATAACGCGGAGCCGCTGTACATTGTACAATCCCTCCCTTATGACTCCCTCTCCCGTCGGGAGGGGTAACATTTAACCGTCAGGCCTATTCATGACTACCGATACCCGTTCGCTCTACAGCCAGCTTCCGGCGACCGATCGCCTGCTTCGCGATCCCGCTTTTGCCCGTTTACTCGATACCCATGGTCACTCGCAGGTGGTGGAACAGCTTCGCCAGATGCAGGACGAGGCGCGCCTTTGCATTCGCGAGCAGCAGACGCTTCCCGCCTGGTGCGAAAATTGGGCGCAGGAGACGCTGCGCCGTTTGAACCGCGATGCGCAAAGCGCATTACGCCCGGTCATCAACCTGACGGGTACCGTGCTGCACACCAACCTCGGGCGCGCGCAGCAGGCGCAGGCGGCGATTGATGCCGTCACCCAGGCAATGCGTGACCCGGTGACGCTGGAGTACGATCTCGACGGTGCAGGACGCGGCCACCGTGACCGCGCGCTGGCCGACCTGCTGTGCCGTTTAACCGGTGCGGAAGATGCCTGCATCGTGAACAACAACGCGGCGGCGGTGCTGCTGATGCTGGCGGCAACGGCGAGCGGGAAAGAAGTGGTGGTTTCACGCGGTGAGCTGGTGGAGATTGGCGGAGCGTTTCGCATTCCCGACGTGATGCGTCAGGCGGGCTGTGTGCTGCATGAAGTCGGCACCACCAACCGCACTCACGCGAAAGATTACCGTCAGGCCTTCAACGACAACACCGGGCTGCTGATGAAGGTGCATACCAGCAACTACAGCATTGAAGGCTTTACCAAATCGGTAGAAGAAGCAGAGCTGGCGGAGATTGGTCGCGAGCTTGGTGTACCGGTAGTCGCCGATCTCGGCAGCGGTTCGCTTATCGATCTCAGCCGCTACGGTCTGCCGAAAGAACCTATGCCGCAGGAGATGATTGCCGCAGGCGTCAGCCTGGTCAGCTTCTCCGGCGACAAACTGCTCGGTGGCCCGCAGGCCGGGATTATCGTTGGTAAAAAGGCGCTGATAGCCCAGCTACAGCAGCACCCGCTTAAACGTGCGCTGCGCGCCGATAAAATGACGCTCGCCGCGCTGGAAGCCACGCTGCGCCTCTATTTGCACCCGGAAAAACTGGCGGCAGAGCTGCCGACGCTGCGTCTGCTAAGCCGCCCGGCGGAAGAGATTCACCAGCAGGCGTTACGCCTGCGCGAGCCGCTGCAGCAGCGCTATGGCGATGAGTTTGCGGTGCAGGTCATGCCGTGCGCGTCGCAGATTGGTAGCGGTTCGCTGCCGTCTGAAAGCCTGCCGAGCGCCGCGATTGCGCTGACGCCGCTGGATGGCAGAGGTAGCCGGCTGGAGGCGCTTTCCAGCGCCTGGCGCAGCCTGCCCGTTCCGGTCATTGGCCGTATTTATGATGGGCGTCTGTGGCTTGATTTACGCTGCCTTGAAGATGAACCCCGATTCCTGGAGATGTTGCTGAAATGATTATTGCCACCGCCGGTCACGTAGACCACGGCAAAACCACCTTGCTGCAGGCGCTCACCGGCATTAACGCCGACCGCCTGCCGGAAGAGAAATCCCGCGGTATGACGATTGACCTCGGTTACGCCTACTGGCCGCAGCCGGATGGGCGTGTGCTGGGCTTTATCGACGTCCCCGGGCATGAAAAATTCCTCTCCAATATGCTGGCAGGCGTTGGCGGCATTGACCATGCCCTGCTGGTGGTGGCATGCGATGACGGCGTGATGGCACAAACGCGTGAGCATCTGGCGATTCTTCAGTTGACCGGTAACCCGACGCTGACCGTCGCCTTAACCAAGGTCGACCGCGTTGATGCCGCGCGTATTGAAGAGGTTCGCCGTGAAGTTGCCGATGTTCTGCGTGAATACGGCTTTGAGCAGGCGACGCTGTTTGAAACCGCCGCGACGGAAAACCGCGGTATTGATGAGCTGCGCGACCATTTGCGCCAGCTGACTGCCCGCGAACACCCAGAAAACCAGCGTTTTCGTCTGGCGATTGATCGCGCGTTTACCGTTAAGGGCGCGGGGCTGGTGGTGACCGGTACGGCGCTGTCGGGCGATGTGCGCGTGGGCGACACGCTGTGGCTCACCGGCATGGGCACGCCGATGCGCGTGCGCGGCCTGCATGCGCAGAATCAGCCTGTCGAACAGGCCCACGGTGGCCAACGTATTGCGCTGAATATCGCCGGTGCTGCGCAAAAAGAAGATCTTAACCGCGGTGACTGGCTGCTGAGCGAAGCGCCGCCCGCGCCGTCTGAACGGGTGATTGTCGAACTGCAAAGCCACGCGCCGCTGACCCAGTGGCAGTCGCTGCATATCCACCATGCGGCGAGCCATATCACCGGGCGTGTGTCGTTGCTGGAAGATAATCTGGCCGAACTGGTGCTCGACGCACCGCTGTGGCTGGCGGATAACGACCGTCTGGTACTGCGCGATATCTCGGCAAAAGTGACGCTGGCCGGGGCACGCGTGGTGACGCTCAACTCGCCGCGTCGCGGCAAGCGTAAACCTGAATATCTGGCGTGGATTGCCGCATTGGCGCTGGCCAAAGAAGATGCGCAGGCGCTGGCGGTGCATCTCACCCGTGATGCCGTTAATCTGCGTGATTTTGCCTGGGCGCGCCAGTTGAGTACCCAAGGCCTTGAGAAGCTGATTGCTCAGCCGGGCTTTATTCTCGCGGGCGACAGCCTGCTGGATGCGCCGCTGGCGGCCCGCTGGCAGCGCAAACTGCTGGACGCGCTGGCGATTTATCATGAGCAGCACAAAGATGAGCCGGGCCCGGGGCGCGAGCGTTTACGCCGCATTGCGCTGCCGATGGAAGATGAAGCGCTGGTGCTGACGCTTATCGAGCAAATGCGTGAAAGCGGCGTGATTGCCAGCCATCATGGCTGGCTGCATCTGCCGGACCATAAGGCAGGCTTTACCGATGAACAGCAGGCGGTATGGCAGAAAGCCGCGCCATTGTTTGGCGACGAGCCGTGGTGGGTACGTGACCTGGCGACGCAAACGGCTACCGATGAGAACACCATGCGCAGCGTGTTACGCCTGGCGGCGCAGCAGGGGATGATCACCGCGATTGTCAAAGACCGCTATTATCGCAACGACCGGATTGTGACCTTTGCGAGCATGATCCGCGAGCTCGACCAGGAAAAAGGCTCGACCTGCGCGGCGGATTTCCGCGATAAGCTCAACGTCGGCCGTAAGCTGGCGATTCAGATACTGGAATATTTTAACCGTATTGGTTTTACCCGCCGCCGTGGTAACGACCACTTATTACGCGATGCGCTATTGTTCCCGGATAATAAAAATTAACAAATCAATGCGAAAAGATATCAAATAAAATACATAGATATATAAAACTCTAAAAGGCACACCATAAACAATAACATGGCGTGCTTTTTATTTTATTCATGGATAAAAATGCCAACTTGATCGGGTTTTCTCGATAAATATTGCTATAGCCTCGGGAGCCTGCTTATTAAATAAAGGAACTATCATGGCTGCATCGACTTTTTTCATTCCATCAGTGAATGTCATCGGTAATGGCGCGTTGAATGACGCAATGAATACAATGAAAGCGTATGGCTATCGCCGTGCGCTGATTGTCACCGATGCGGTGCTGAATAAGCTAGGTGTCGCGGGCGATATCCAGAAACGTCTGCAGGAATTCGACATTCTGAGCGTGGTGTTTGATGGTACTCATCCGAACCCGACGACGGTTAACGTTGAAGAAGGTCTGGAAATGCTGCGCGCTAATGATTGTGATTGCGTCATCTCACTGGGCGGTGGTTCCCCGCACGACTGCGCGAAAGGGATCGCGCTGGTGGCAGCCAACGGCGGCGATATCCGTGATTACGAAGGCGTTGACCGCTCTGCAAAACCGCAGCTGCCGATGATCGCGATTAACACTACCGCGGGTACGGCGTCTGAAATGACCCGTTTCTGCATCATCACCGACGTGACGCGTCATATCAAAATGGCGATTGTCGACAAACACGTCACTCCCGTGCTGTCCGTTAACGACTCCTCCCTGATGGAAGGCATGCCGAAAGGGCTGACTGCCGCCACCGGTATGGATGCGCTGACTCATGCTATCGAAGCCTACGTTTCTATCGCCGCAACGCCGATTACCGATGCGTGTGCGCTGAAAGCGATCACCATGATTGTTGAAAACCTGCCGACTGCCGTTGAACAGGGCAGCAATAGCGAAGCGCGTGAAGCGATGGCCTATGCGCAGTTCCTGGCGGGCATGGCGTTCAACAATGCTTCCCTGGGCTACGTTCACGCCATGGCGCACCAGCTGGGCGGTTTCTACGACCTGCCGCACGGCGTTTGCAACGCGGTACTGCTGCCGCACGTTCAGGTGTTCAACAGCAAAGTGGCTGCGGCACGTCTGCGCGATTGCGCGAAAGCGATGAATATCGACGTGAGCGCGATGAACGACGAGCAGGGCGCGGCGGCATGCGTTGATGCGATCCGTAAACTGGCGCGTCAGGTGAATATTCCTGCTGGCCTGCGTGACCTGAACGTGAAAGAAGAGGATATCCCGGTGCTGGCAACCAACGCGCTGAAAGACGCGTGCGGTTTCACTAACCCTATCCAGGCCACCCACGAAGAGATCATGGCGATTTTCCGCGCGGCGATGTAATTCGGACTCGGCGTTAAAAAAAAGCAGAACGCGAGCGTTCTGCTTTTTTTGTGCCTGATGCCATTGTAGTCCGGCCAAGCGCAGCGCCGCCGGGGAGAACCCGGAGTCGGCGTATTCACGCCTCGTCCGGGCTACAATGGTTACATCTCCGCTGACTTTTCTTCGTTAACCCAAATACGCATTTCCCCCTCGCCACGGTTAGCCCAGCTAAACCACGGAATAAAGGTCAGCGTCTGCGTCTGACGTTCGGCTGGCGCCGTGTCGTAATGCCACAACGACTGCTTTTCTGGATGACGCGTGGTGTATTTCACGCCTTGCGCCTGCAGCAAAACCTTGTGGGCGAAAATGCCTTTGCCTTCCCGCTCGGTAAACACTGCGTTATCCGGCAACCACAGGTTATGCAGTTCTTCACCGTTATCGGCCTGCTCCAGGCAGTAGACCAGCGGCCCACGCTGCACGGCGACTTTCCCAGCGACGTGGCGCACCAGCGGGTTACCGTAGACGCGGCGCACCGGCATCGGCATTGTCAGGGTGAGCGTATCGCCCTCAACCCAGGTGCGGCTGATATGCAGATAGCCTTTTTTCACCGTCCCCGCGACGTCACGGCCGTTCAGCGCCACCTGCGGCGCGCTGCACCAGTCAGGCAGACGCAGCGCCAGCGTGTGGGTCAGCGGATCCGGTGAATCAATGGCTACCTTGACCTGCTCCTGCCACGGATAGTTGCCGCTAATGCGCAGGCGTAGCGTTCGATCGCCCACCGGCACTTCTACGCTGTTGCCAATGTAGAGGTTCACGTACAGCGCATCTTCGCGCGGCGTGTAGATATAGTGGCCGATGGAGGTCAGCACGCGGGCGATATTCGGTGGGCAGCAGGCACAGCCGAACCAGCGCTGGCGCACGGGCTTCACGTGGTCGTAGATGTGGTTAAACTGCAGCGTTTTCGGGTGCACTTCCAGCGGGTTAACGTAGAAGAAGTGTTTCCCATCCAGTGCCATACCGCCAAGCACCGTGTTGTACAGGGCGCGTTCCATAACGTCGGCATACTGGCTGTCGCCTTCCATTTCCAGCATGCGGCGGGCGAACATCATCAGGCCAATTGAGGCGCAGCTTTCGGCATAGACCGTGTCGTTCGGCAGGTCGTAGTCGCTACTAAAGGCTTCCCCGCTGCTTTGTGAACCGATGCCGCCGGTAATGTACAGCTGACGCTGCGCCATGTTGTTCCACAGGCGCAGACAGTCCTGGCGTTTACTTTCGTCATGGCTTAGCCGGGCAAGGTGCGCCACGCCGGTCATCAGGTAGACAAAGCGCACCGCATGGCCGATAGCGGTTTGCTGCTCGGCAAGCGGCTGGTGCGCCTGGCTGTAGGCTTTATCTTTCACCATCCAGGCCGGGCCGTAGGTATGCCAGTAGGAGGTGTGACCGCGTTTTTCGTACTCGTCGTCATAGAAGTGCGGCTGCTTGCCGCGTTCTTCGACGAAATAATTTACCAGCGCCATGTAGCGTGGCTCCTGAGTCACTTCGTACAGGCGCATCAGCGCCAGTTCGATCTCTGGGTGGCCCGGATAGCCGTGGATCTGCTGCTCACCGGTGCCAAAGACCTGGTAGATATGGTCAGCCAGACGGCACACCACTTCGAGCAGACGGCGCTTGCCGGTGGCCTGGAAGAAGGCCACGCCCGCTTCAATCATATGCCCGGCACAGTAAAGCTCGTGGCATTCGGCCAGGTTGCTCCAGCGTTCATCAGGCGCTTTCGCCGTAAAGTAGGTGTTGAGATAGCCGTCCTCGCACTGGGCTGCGGCCACCAGTTCGATGACTTCATCGGCGGTGCGTTCAAGCTCGGCATCTGGTTTCTGGCACAGCGACCAGGCGACGGCTTCCAGCCATTTCGCTACGTCGCTGTCCTGGAAGACCATGCCGTAAAATTCCCCCTCCTGCTGCCCGGCGGCGATGCGGAAATTCTCTATCGCGTGGCTCGGCTCAGCGTCGTCTATCCGGTCATTCAGCGCATCCCATTGATACGGGATCACCACATCGCGCACCAACTGCTGGTACTGGGCGAAAAACGGGTCATTCACTTTCAAGGTATGCAAATCGACTTCCATAGCGGACATGACAAACTCCTCAGGATGAAACGTGACGCGCGCGCAGGTCGGTAGCAATGCGCGACATCATTGGGTTATTGAGCTTGCAGGCGCGGATGGAGAACGCCAGCAGCAGGTGGAACAGCGCCGGTAAGAGCGTTTCGGTGGCGGTGATCCCGGCCAGTGACGATGCGGTTTGATTCCCCGCGCCCGGTTGATAGGCGACGTAGATAAACACCAGGCTGATGATGCCGGCGCTGGATGCCCAGGCGAGCTTGATGCAAAACAGATTGAAGGCGAAGTTCATGCCGGATGAACGCACGCCGGTTTTCCACTCGCCGTAATCATCGGAGAAGGCCATCAGGGAGAAGTGCAGCGGCAGCGTAAAGCCCAGAATGATGCCGTTGCCGAGGATAACGGCCAGCCATAGCGTCTGGTAGGCGGCCCCGGTCGGTAAGAACCACATCAGCACGGCGAGCGCCGCCAGCACCAGGTTGGTGTGGTAGTACAGTTTGACGGTATCAAAGCGGCGCGACAGGAAGTTGATGATCACCGAACCGAAAATCGACGCGAAGGTCACCATGGTGAAGAACAGCGAGGTGTAGCCGGTAGAGCCGCCGAGGACGTAGGTGATGAAGTACATATAGCCGCCGCCGCGAATATTAAACACGTTGATCAGCAGGAAGGACATCAGCAGCATCAGCAGCAATTGGTCGTTTTTACGCAGCCCGGCGATGTGTTGGCGCAGGGTGAATTTGCCCATCATGTCCAGAGAAACGCGCTCGCGAACCCAGAAGAAGCAGCACAGGAACATCACGGCGGCAATCGCGCAGAGGATGCCCACGCCATACTGATAGCCCTGAGCGCTGTTGCCCTGACCCAGCACATTCACCAGCCACGGCAGGCCGACGGAGACCAAAAAACCCGCCACGCCGCACAGTACAAAGCGCCAGGCCTGGCAGGAGATCACCTCGCTATGGCGCGTCGTCATGGTGTTAATCAGTGCGCAATAAGGGACGTTAATGGCGGTGTAGCTGACGGAGAGCAGCAGATAGGTGCCGAAGGCCCAGGCAATTTTCACGCCCATGCTGGCATCGGGCACGGTAAAGGTCAGCACGCCGACGATGGCAATGGGAACCGCAATCCACAGCTGCCACGGGCGAAAGCGCCCCCAGCGGCTGCGGGTACGGTCCGCGACCACGCCCATAATCGGGTCGGAAATTGCATCAAAAACGCGAAGTACCATAAAGAGCGTACCAACGACCGCGGGCGTCAGGCCAAAAACGTCGGTGTAGAAAAAGGTGAGAAAGTTGCCGATGAGACAGGTAATGACGGTGCCGCCTGCATCGCCAAGGCCGTAGCCGATTTTCTCCCGAACGGTTAACTTCTCGTCCAGGGTACCCGGCACAACCTCGCTGGTGGAAATGGGTGTAGCGGTCATGGGATGCTCCTCGCAATGTGGAGATGTCTGCTTTTAGTAGGGATATTGTTGTTGTGTCATGACCTGTTTAATTTTGCCTGGAAAACGAAGACCAACAAGGTCACAAAGAAGTATAAAAAGTGGGTAATTCCGACCTGATTGGAAAAGTGTGAAGATGATCGAGCGTAAACGACTTTAATTGTTAATAATCAATGATAAAGAGTGTTTTTGTTCCACGAAAAAGCGGGATTATTAATATTTATGCTCAATCTATCCATAGCGCTTCCGATTAAGGTACAAAACGGCGGGCTGTTTATCTCCCGGGGCGTGGGTCGGCATCCGGCCCGCAGGCTGCGTTCGTGGGAGGTGCTGTTTGTTGAAAAAGGGACATTAGCGATTCAGGAAGAGGATCGTACTTTTCACGTTGCTGCGGGCGATAGCCTGTTGCTCTGGCCCGGTCGCCGACACGTTGGTATCGAGGATTTTCCCGCCGACCTGAAATTCTACTGGCTGCATTTCGAGATTAGCGCCTCGGCATCGCCGCACCCGCTGTTAATGCAGTTAGCTATCCCTCAGCAGACCACGCTACACGACCCTCAGTACCTGACATCGCTGTTTCGCCAGTTTCTCAACGAGCAGGAAAAAATTCAGCGTAACGCCTCGCTGGAACTAATTCTGCTGTTGATTCTGCAGCATATTTCGCTTTCGGCGCAGCAGGCGGAGCCAAAGGATGAAGGCGGTGCGGCACTGGCATGGAAAGCCCAGCAGGTGATCCACACGCGCTACCATCTCCCGCTGTCGACCTCCATGCTGGCGCGGGAGTTGCACTGCAACGCAGACTATCTGGGGCGCGTTTATCGCCGCGTTTTCCACCTCACTATCACCGAAGCCATCCATCGCCAGCGGGTAAAGGCGGCGGAGAAGCTGCTGAGTAACCATGCGCGCTCACTAAAAGAAGTGGCCGAGCAGTGCGGTTTTGCCGATGTGGGGTATTTCCGACAAATTTTCCGTAAGCACACCGGGCTGACGCCCGCCGCGTGGAAGCGGCGGTACTGTAAGGAACATATCAATTCGGCCTGAGGCAAACGACTGAATTGACTCTGGCATTTATCAAAAAATGCCCATTCCCCACCTCGGATCAAAGCATATCGCCTCGCCGCTCTGGCACTCTTAGGGTTTATCTCTCGCAACGGAGTGGGGAATGAACCCGTTTATTGTCGCTGATTCTTTAAAGTGCATTGGCTGTCGAACCTGTGAAGTGGCCTGCGTAGTGGCGCATCAGGATGAACAGGCGTGTGCTAGCGTCTCGCGCGAGGCGTTTCTTCCTCGCATTCGGGTGGTGAAGGGCGGGATGTTTTCCACGGCGGTGGCCTGCCATCAGTGTGAAGATGCGCCGTGCAGTAACGTGTGCCCCACCGGCGCGATCCAGCGGGAAAACGGCGTGGTTGCTGTTCAGCAGGCACTGTGCATCGGTTGTAAGAGCTGTATGCTGGCGTGTCCTTTTGGGGCGATGAACGTCAGCGTGCAGGGGCGACGACCGCAGGCGATAAAGTGCGATTTATGCCGTCACCGCGAAGAAGGCCCCGCCTGCGTGGCGGCCTGTCCGACGGGAGCGCTGGCCTGTGTTGACGTCAGCCAGCGCCCGGTATCGGGATTAATGTAGGTTGTTGAAGTTCCAGCTGAACGTCAGGCTGTAGCGCCAGTCACGATTGTGGCTGTCGGTTGGCACATCGCCCACCGGGCGCGCGGCCTCGACCGTCACGCTGTAGTGCTTGTTGTCGCCAAACATCACCCCGGTGGCAACAGACGCAAGCCGCTGATGCGGTAGCCCCGGCGCGTTAAACCAGGTCTGGGCGGTGTCGGTCAGCACGTACGGCTGCACGGTGGCAACCCAGCTGTTCTCTTTTATCGAATGTACGTAGCGAAGCTCAACCTGCCCACCATAACCGTAGTCACCGCTGGCTTCTCCGTCCTGGTAGCCGCGGCCAAAGCGCTGGGCACCGAAGCTGACGCGTTCAGGTTCGGGCAAGTCGTTATCTGACCAGTCACCCTCCATTGACGTGGAGAGGCGCCATTTGTCGGTGATCATCCAGGCCGCATCAATATTGCTTTTCCATAGCGTGAAGGAGAGATCGTTGCCGAAAGTCGGCGCGGCATCCGCCATTGACGAAATATCCACGCCCTGACGCAGCGTCAGCTTGCCGTTAATGCTGGCGCGGTCGAATGCCTGCAGGCCGTTGATGCCGAACTCAAATGCCGGGTAGCGAACGTGGCTTTTGAGATCGAGGCTATCGACCGTTTGTGTGTTCTCAACCTGGCGGATGTGGTTGTCGTTCCGGCGGTCGGTGTAGTCGATGCCTCCATTAACGTTGAGCTGCTGCTTGCCGGTTAAGATAATCGGATAGCTGAACATCGCGCCGCCGTTATATTGCGTGGTTTCCTGCCGGGAATCTAAGTAGCCCCCCGAGTAGTACTGTAACGGCGTATAGTCCCGTGGGTTGTCGCGGTAGAAGCTGCCTTTGAGCTGCATCATCAGCCCGTCGTCGGTCAGGAACTGTTGATAGTTCAACCCTAAATAGGATTTCCGCGTTGAGCTGTCGAGTGGAATCAATGTCGCCAGCCCGAGCTGATCGCCATAGCTGGTTAAGTTGCTAAGCGACCCGGTGACGAAGGCCATGTTCTGGCTGCGACGGGTATCAATGGTCGATGAAATATCCCAGATATGCGGCTGAATACTTTTAGCCTGCATGGCCGCGGCGCCATAGATGTTTTGCGGCAGCTGCGCGCTGGCATCGACGGTGACGCCGGGGGTACGGGTCATTAATTGGGTGTAGCGGTCGAAGGTTGCCTGCGTCAGTGGCTTCTCGGCCATGATTTTGGCGGCAAGCCGCTTTAAGCGCTCTGCCAGATTGGGGTTATTACTTTGAATGTCGCTGTGCGCAACATAGCCTTCCACCAGAACGATTTTGATCGTGCCGTCATGAAAGTTGTCATCCGGAAGCCACGCGTAGGAGAGCGGATAGCCGTCAGCGCGGTAGCGCAGCGTAATATCATTAATAAGCCCGACCAGCGTTTTTAACGGAACCTGTTTGCGTGCATAGGGAACAAAAGGCTGCAAGAGCTCTTTTAACGGATATACCGTGCCGCCAATAAATTGAATATGATCGACTTTAATAAGCGTTTCCGGCGTTAATTTATTTTTAGGAACGCTTACGGTTAAACTCGGGGCTGCTGCAGGAGGGGCTTGCGGCGTGCTGTTATGTTCCGCTTTTGCCGGGTTATTGGGGTCAATCAATGCGGGTAATGTGTCTGCTCTGGCTATATTAAGCAGAACAACCCCCGATAGCGCATAAGCCAGGGTCGTTTTCATGACGCGTTCCTTGTGTATTTTATTGTGCAAGGATGATTATTGTTATTCTGCTGAAAAACATGCCCCCATTGCGGGGGCACGGAAAGCATTAATAAATATATAGCTTATTTTTTTAACGTTAACCCGCTAAGCAGACCACCTAAAGGACTGGTCGTGGTAGTGGTTGAAGAGCTGCTGGCGCTGGCATTAGCAGAGGTGCTGACGTTGAGCGTATTGGTTAATGAACTGACCGTGCCGCCCAGTGAGGCGCTTGCCAACAGGCCGCCGCTGCTGGTCTGGGTGCCGGTAGGTTTCACTAAGCCACCGGCATCCGTCACGATATTCCCGACGCTAGTGACCACCTGCCCGACGCCGCCCAATGCCGGCGTTGAGGTGCTGACGTTGTTACCAAGCCCGCTTACGGTGGTGCCCACCTGGGTGAGCAGACCGTTAACCGGAGTACCTAAACCGGTCGTTGTCCCGACGCCCTGAGTAACGCCCTGGACCCCAGAAAGCGTGTTATTGACGACGGAAGTCACGCCAGTTGTGGCGGCGACAGCACCTGGGCTTTGCAGGGTGCTGGTTAAGCCTGTGCCGGTGCTGCTGACAATCTGACCCGCGCTATTCACCACGTTGCCGACCAACCCGGTCACCCCAGCAACCGGAGTGCCGGAGGTGCTGGTGGACAGGTTGCTACCCACGCCGGATACCGTATTCCCCAGCACCGTAACGGTACTGGTGGTGCCCTGCAGCGTTGTCCCCACGCCGTTAGGGTTTGATGAGTTCCCAACGCCGTTGGTTACGCCGGTTCCTAAGGTATCGACCGCGTTACCCACGCCGGTGACGGTAGTTGAAATGGTTGAGGTGACCGGGTTGTTGCCCGCCGTGCTGGTCAACTGACTACCCAGACCGCCCAACGTATCGCCCACGCCGGATACCGCTTTCCCGGTTTCACCCAGAATGCTGCTGCCAGCGGTTTGGCTGCCGCTACCCGAGTTGCCATTACCGTTCCCGCCGCCGCTACCATCGCCGCCGCCGGAGCCGTCTCCACCGCCAGAACCGCTACCCGAAGTGGTACCGTTTTTGGCCGTTGAATGTGAACCCCCGCCGCTTCCGCTACAGGCAGAGAGTGAGAAAGCAAGAAGCACCGCCATAGCAATTATGCTTAATTGGCTAATTTTTTTAGAGGCCATGATCTTATCTCCACCAGTTAAAAACGCCGAGTGCGTATTAGTCAGTGTATGGTGAAAATTAAGCCTTGCATGGGGCGTTTCTTTTCATACGAAAGTATGGAAAACTCTGATTTAACTTAAGCATAAACAAAGTCTGCTATGTAAATAAATATGCTCTTGAGAAACATGCTGTTACTCCATATTTAACATATTAAGCAATAATGAATAATGGGTGCGAGTGTTTAGTGGTAATTAAATAGCAGGCTGAAATTGGGAGTAATCCGAGTGGGGTAGTTAGGCTGTATTTCTATTTTCTTTTTCAAAAATAACAATACAGATCACAGAAAAATATCAGCCTCCATATTTTGGAGGCTGATATATTATATTTTAACGCTGTTCATTCCAGGCTAATTCAATTTCTTCAGCAAGAATTTTGACACCGGCTTCAATTTTATCCGGCTCCGGCACATAGTTCATGCGCATACACTGGTGGGTATGCGGCCAGGGTTTATCCAGCCCAGGGAAGAAGAAATCACCGGGCACCATCAGGACGCCGCGTTTTTTCAGACGCTGATAAAGCACTTCGGTGGTAATCGGCAAATCTTTAAACCACAGCCACAGGAAGATGGCCCCTTCAGGCTTATGGATGAGGCAGCGCTCTTCCGGTAAATAGCGGCGAAGGATGGCGATGGTCTCCTGAACTCGCTGGTAGTAGAACGGCTTGATGACCGTTTCTGACAGTCGCAGCAGATCGTGGCGCTTAATCATTTCGCACATGATCGCCGGCCCAATGCCGCCCGGCGCAAGGCTGATGATACCGTTCATATTGCTGATGGCGGTGATAATCGACTCGTTGGCAATGATGATGCCGCAGCGGCTACCCGGCAGGCCGAGTTTGGACAGGCTCATGCACAGCACGGTGTTCGGGTTCCACAGCGGGCGCGCCTCGCTAAAGATGATTCCTGGGAAAGGAACACCGTAGGCATTATCGATAACCAGCGGGACGCCGTGCTGGTTGGCCAATGCATCGAGCTGTTTCAGTTCATCGTCGGTGATCACGTTACCCGTTGGGTTGGTCGGGCGTGAAACGCAGATCATCCCGGTGTCTTCACCGATCGGTAAATTATCGAAATCGACGTGATACTTAAACTGCCCTTCCGGGAGCAGTTCAATGTGCGGGCGGGTAGAGACAAACAGATCGTCTTCGAGGCCGGAATCCGCATAGCCAATGTACTCTGGCGTTAGCGGGAACAGCACTTTGCGAGTAGAACCGTCCGCACGTCGTCCGGCGAACAGATTGAACAAGTAGAAAAACGCGCTTTGGCTGCCATTTGTCAGTGCAATATTCTGTGGGCCGATCTCCCAACCTAATTCATTGCGCAGCATATCGGCTAGGGCGACGAGCAGTTCATTTTTGCCCTGAGGACCATCGTAATTACACAGCGCTTCAGAGACTTTGCCGCTTTCCAGCATCTCCGCCAGTAGATTATTGAAGTACGCGTTCATCTCAGGGATCTGCGCCGGGTTACCGCCGCCTAGCATGATGGCACCTGGAGTGCGTAAACCGTCGTTGAGGTCTTCCATCAGGCGGGTAATGCCCGAATGGCGGGTGAATTTGTCGCCAAAAAGTGAAAATGTCATAGCCGAGCTTCTATTGCTTGTTCTGTGAAGCCGATAACGATAACGCCACTGACGATAGGGTGCAAATGGCCTCGCGGAAGGCGTTTTAGCGGATAACGCGTGATATTTGTGTTTATGTAGTCATTTATTCTAAAGAAGCCCGTATGATAAATACGGGCCATGATAAGAATAAGTTATGGCTTACCTGCCCAGACAATCATGACTTTATCTCCACCCGTTTCACGAACAAAACCATAGCCTTGCGGGAGCGTAAGAGTGGTCTGCTTGCCTGCGCCGATAGCGGGGTGACGGGCGCGGAACTGGCCTAGCGTTTGCCAGTGTGCGACGGTCGCGGCGGATTGACCGGTGACGTCCTGCCAGTTCATCTGCGAGCGGGTGCCCTGTAGCGGGTCTGAACCGGTTGGCCCAAAGGGACGGCTGGACTCATCGCCGTAGAAGATCTGCACGGCACCGGGAGCAAGCAGCAGCAGTTCAGCGGCGTTATTGCCTTTTTCGCGGAACAGGCGGGTATCGTGTGATGATAGGTAGCTTAAGACGTTGAAGCTTTGCAGCTTGTCGGCCATCTGCTGCCAGGTCATATCGATATTGGCCAGGCAATCGGTGGCTTTTGCTGCCTGATCCTGGTAATCGAAGTTGATCATCGCGTCGAAGCCGTGGCGGTAGTACTCGCTCTCCATCACGCCGTGCCCCCAGGCTTCACCGGTCATCCAGAACGGTGCGGCGTCGAGTGCTTTTTGCGGGTTGGCTTTCTTCCACTCGGCTAGCGCCTCGATAGATTGCGCTTTGAGTTGCTGCCAGGCGGCCATCTCAACGTGTTTGGCGGTATCCACGCGGAAACCGTCAATACCGTAGTCGCGCACCCATTGGCTGAGCCAGTGAGTCAGATAGTCGCGTGGCGTAAAGCCCTCGATGGCGCTGGCGTGGGTATCCGGCTTGTTGTGGTAGAAATTCGGCAGCCCGCTCGGCGTGGTGGACTCGGTCTTGAGGTCCGGCAGGAACGCCAGCGACATGGTTAAATCATCAAACCCGGGGTTGTCGTAATCACCAATATCGGTGCGGACCCACGCTTTGCCCCACCATTTTTCCCACGCGGCTTTATCGCTAAAGTTGATGTAATCGTTAAAGCTATGCCAGGTCTGGCCAGGGCCTGGCTTCCAGTCCGTCCACTGCTGGCCCAGCGTTTTGGTGATGTCATCGCCTTTAAGGTAGAGCGCGCCGAACTGATATTGCTGCATATCGGCAAGGGTAGCGTAGCCGGTGTGGTTCATCACCACGTCAAACAGAATGCGGATGCCGCGCTGATGTGCGCCATCCACCAACGCGCGCAGGTCGTCTTCGGTACCCATGTTGGCGTCCAGACGCGTCCAGTCCTGGGTGTAGTAGCCGTGATAGGCATAATGCGGGAAGTCGCCTTTTGTGCCACCGCCAACCCAGCCGTGGATCTGCTCGAGCGGAGAGCTAATCCACAGCGCATTGACCCCCAGTTTTTGCAGATAGTCGAGCTTGCTGGTCAGGCCTTTCAGGTCGCCGCCGTGGAAGGTACCAATCTCCTGCATGCCGTCGTTATGACGACCATAGCTATGGTCGTTGCTTGGGTCGCCGTTGACGTAACGGTCGGTCAGTACGAAATAGACCGTGGCGTTGTGCCAGCTAAACGGCGCAGTGCTGGAGACCTCTACGCTTTCAAGCAACAGGAGGCCGTTGCTGTTATCGGCCGGGCGCAGCGTGATCTTTCCCTGCTTTACCGTTGCCGTCTGGCCGCTGTAAAAATCGCGCACGGTGCTGCCTTCCGGGAAGGTGTTGGCGACGTCCAGCGTTAGCGGTTTGCCGTCCCAGTGCGGGCACTGGCGAACGGCTATGGTGTTTGCGCCGTCCTGGGCATCGTTTTGTACTGCAATGGTGAGCGTGGGTGTTCCTGAGCGGGTATCCACCTCCAGTACGTAACTGCCATCACGAAAGAGACGCCACTGCGGCGCTTCGCCCTGGCACGGTTCCAGCGACAACATTTGGTTGAGGCGAATGGGTGAAGAGGGCTGCCAGCACTGTTGGTCAAAATTCAGTCTTAGCGGGCGAGTACCCTTAGCGAGCATTTTTTGGCTGCTGAACTTGCCGGTGCCTTCCGCTGAAAAAGCAGGAAAGCCCTCGCTGGACCAGCTAGCTGCGCCGGCAAAAGTGGGAATCAGTAGCGGTATCAGGGCGGCGAATTTCATTCCTGGATCCTTGTGCCAACGAATTTTTCCCTAGTGTGCCAGTCGCTTATCGCGCTGTACTCATCCTGGCAAAAGGAGGAGAAGCAGGGCTGAGTGATAGAGGTCAAAAAATGAACTAAAATGAGAGGTGGCTGACATTTTGCCTGCGCAATTTGTCTTATGCTGAATCGCGTCCACATGCCGATTCGGAATCGGACTATTTCCTGAGCGTGCGTTGGCGGGGTATTTTTGCTATAATTTGAGATTCAGCTCTCAATTTTTTGAAATAATAAGGCGTTGGAATGATTAAATCCGACCAGGAGACCTAATGATATCGACTCCCATTCGACGATATGGGGCCGCGATACTTATGTTACTCATCTGGACTTTTTCAGGTGGGGTGTTTGCAACAACACACACGGTAACGAAGCATCAAAAAGCCTCGGTAACAAAACATACGAAGGCGACGGCACCAAAAGTAACAAAGGCAAGTTATAGCAAGGCAAGCAGTAAACAAGAGTATTCTCGCAATAGTGTAAAGAGCAGTTCACTTCCTGATTTGCGAAAATACCCTTCCGGAACCCCAAGGAAAAGAGCGTTTCTCCGGACGGTAATGCCTTATATCACAAGCCAAAATGCAGCTATCACTGCCGATCGTAACTGGCTGGTTTCTAAGCAGTACGAAGGTCGCTGGTCGCCGTCTGAACGTGCGCGTCTGAAAGATATCGCTGCGCGCTACAAAGTCAGCTGGAACGGCAACACCCGTAAGGTGCCGTGGAACTCGCTGCTTGAGCGTGTTGATATTATTCCAGGCAGCATGGTCGCAACGATGGCAGCTGCTGAAAGCGGCTGGGGTACCTCTAAGCTGGCGCGTGCCAATAACAACCTGTTCGGCATGAAATGCGGGAAAGGCTGTAAAAATGGCTCAGGTTCAGTGAATGGTTACACCAAGTTTGATTCCGTAAAGGAGTCCGTTCAGGCCTACGCAGCTAACCTGAATACGCACCCGGCTTATGCCTCGTTCCGTAAATCTCGCGCCCAGATGCGTAAGTCGGATCAGGAGCTCACCGCCACGGCGATGATTCATAAGCTGAAAGGGTATTCGACCAAGGGGTCTAGCTATAACGACTACCTGTTCGCGATGTACCAGGACAACCAGCGTCTGATTGCTGCACATATGTAATCGGCGCGGTATTGAAAAAAGGCCTTCCACTGGAAGGCCTTTTTTTATGTCTCTGGCTTAAGTCTGAATCAAGGATTCACTGTGCTGCTCGCGATACTCTTTTGGCGTGGTGTCGTACTCTTTCTTAAACACCGAATAGAAGTACTGCAGCGAGGGATAGCCGCACATCTGCGAGATCTCGTTAATGGATAGTGAGGTTGAAACCAGCAGGCTGCGGGCTTTTTCCAGCTTTTCGCTGTGGATCACCGCATGAATCGTTTCCCCTACCTCTTCTTTAAAACGCTTCTCGAGGTTTGAACGAGAAATCCCCACCGAGTCCAGCACCTGCTCGACCTTAATGCCCTTACAGGCGTTATTGCGGATGTAGTGCATCGCCTGAATCACCGCCGGATCGTTCAAAGAGCGGTAGTCGGTGGAGCGTCGCTCCATCACCCGCATCGGAGGGACCAGCACGCGCTGGAGCGGCAGGACTTCGTTATCGAGCAGTCGTTGCATCAGTTTCGCCGCCTGATACCCCATCTGCCTGGCCCCTTGCGCCACCGAGGAGAGGGCCACGCGCGAGAGGTAGCGCGTCAACTCTTCGTTATCGATGCCAATCACGCATAGCTTCTCCGGTACCGGAATATGCAGATGCTCGCAGGCTTGCAGGACATGGCGGGCACGGGAGTCGGTAACGGCAATAATGCCGGTTTGCGGCGGGAGGGTTTGCAGCCAATCGGCCAGCCGATTTTGTGCATGCTGCCAGTTTTCCGGGGCGGTCTGCTGGCCCTGGTAGATGACGCCGCGATATTTCTCTTTGGCGACGATCTGGCTAAAGGCATATTCGCGCTCCTCGGCCCAGCGTTTACCGCTAGCGGAGGGCAACCCGTAAAACGCAAAGCGATGCACCCCTTTTTCCTTCAGGTGCAGAAAGGCGCTTTCAACCAGCGCGTAGTTATCGGTGGCGATATAGTGAACGGGAGGATACTGCTCCTGGCGGTGATAGGAGCCGCCTACACCGACGATGGGGACGTTGACGTCGGTCAGGAGCGCTTCGATAGTCGGGTCGTCGTAGTCGGCGATAACGCCATCGCCCAGCCACTCTTTGATGTTTTCGATACGTGCGCGGAAGTCTTCTTCTATGAAGATATCCCACTCAGATTGCGACGCCTGTAAGTATTCGCCCACGCCTTCAACCACCTGACGGTCAAAGGCTTTATTGGCATTGAATAGCAGCGTCACGCGGTGACGTTTTCCAAACATGGTTCAGGGTTCCTCGTGAATCATGAGGGGTGTTGCCGTCATGGGGAACGGCAACACCACGGCTGGGCAATCAAGCACGCCGTTTGGTTGCGGAATCCATCCAGACGGCAAGTAATAAAATTGCACCTTTGACGATATATTGCCAGAAAGTGGGCACGTCCATCATACTCATTCCGTTGTCGAGTGAAGCCATAATAAATGCCCCCATCACCGCGCCAGCTACGCTACCGACACCGCCCGCCAGGCTGGTTCCGCCAATCACGCAGGCGGCAATAGCATCCAGTTCGGCAATGTTCCCGGCAGACGGCGAACCCGCCCCCAGGCGTGAGCTAAGGATCAGCCCAGCAATTGCGACCATCAGGCCATTAATGGCAAACACCGCAAGCTTATTGCGCTCAACGTTAATACCGGAGAGACGCGCCGCTTCGATATTGCCGCCGATGGCGTAAATGCGCCGACCAAAGGCGGTGCGGGTTGCCATAAACATCCCTGCTAATAGCAGCAGTGTGAGCAGAAGTACCGGAGTTGGAACGCCGCGATAATCGTTGAGCAACCAGATGGCGCCCAGCACAATCACCGCCGCCAGCGCCTGACGTCCTACCACGCCGCTGGATGCTGGTGTACCAAGCCCCATCGACTGACGGCGCATCCGCCCGCGCCATTGCCAGGCCACAAACGCCATCAGCCCGATGGCGCCAAAGGTAAAGCCGATGCTGTTTGGCAGGTAGCTTTGACCAATCTGCGACATGGCCGCGCTGGTAGGGGAAACGGTGGTGCCGTTAGTGATGCCAATCAGAATGCCGCGGAAGGCGAGCATCCCGGCCAGGGTGACGATAAACGACGGCACTTTGCGATAGGCCACCCACCACCCGTTCCAGGCACCGAGCACCAGGCCCATCGCCAGTGTAACGACAATGGTCAGCGGTAGCGGCCAGCCCAACCAGACGTCAAAAATAGCCGCAGCACCGCCCAGCAGGCCCATCATGGAGCCGACGGAGAGGTCGATTTCGGCGGAGATAATCACAAACACCATGCCGACGGCGAGAATGCCGGTGATGGCGGTCTGGCGCAGCAGGTTAGAGACGTTTCGCGCACTGAGGTAAGCGCCCTCGGTGGTCCAGGTGAAGAACAGCATAATCACAATAATGGCCGCGATCATGACGAAGACCTGCAGGTTAAGCGATTTTAGCCGCAATGCAGGGGCGGATGCAGGGGCCGCCAGTTTGATTTCAGACGGGTTGTTTTTCGACATGACGTTCACTCCTTAAGGCGGCTTCCATCACTTGTTCCTGAGTCAGATTGTCGTTGACCAGGTTGGCTTTTAATTTCCCTTCATGCATCACCAGCACCCGGTCGCTCAGACCCAGTACCTCCGGCAATTCAGAAGAGATAACGATGACGGCAATCCCTTGCTGCACCAGTTGATTGATAAGCTTGTAGATTTCGTATTTCGCGCCGATATCGATCCCGCGCGTGGGTTCATCCAGAATGAGGATGCGTGGATTGAGCAGCAGACAGCGCGCCAGAATGGCTTTTTGCTGGTTGCCACCGCTCAGGCGACCAATGGCGAGATCCGGCGAAGAGGTTTTGACCTTCAGGCGTTGAATGGATTGCAAAATGCACTGCTGCTCTTTGGCGTCATCAAGGCTGCTGAGCGCGCCGCTGAAGTCGCTCAGCGCGGCAAGCGTAATGTTCTTACCGACCGCCATCACCGGCACGATACCGTCTTTTTTGCGGTCCTCCGGTACCATCGCAATGCCGTGGGCGATGGCCTGCTGGCAGTTGCGGATATCTACCTGCTTGCCATCAATAAAGATTTTTCCCTCCCAGCGCCCGCGCCATACGCCAAACAGACACTGAACCGCCTCGGTTCTCCCGGCGCCGACCAGGCCCGCGATACCGAGGATCTCCCCACGCTTGAGGTTAAAGGAGATATTGTTAACGCGTTTAATGTGACGGTTCACGGGGTGCCAGGCGGTGAGATGCTCCACGCGTAGAATTTCGTCACCGGCGGAGTGAGGTTCGCTCGGATAAAGCGCGGTCAGTTCGCGCCCAACCATCATGGTGATGATGTCATCTTCGGTCATGTTGGTGGCATCGCGGGTACCAATGTGCTGGCCGTCGCGGATCACGCAGATGGTGTCTGAGATGGCTTTGACTTCGTTGAGCTTGTGGGAGATGTAGACGCAGGCGATGCCGTGGTTCTGCAGATCGCGAATAATCCCCAGCAGCACGCCGGTTTCCTGTTCGGTTAACGACGCGGTGGGTTCGTCAAGGATCAGCAGTCGCACCTGTTTATTCAGCGCCTTAGCAATTTCAACCAGTTGCTGTTGCCCGAGCCCTAAATCTCCCACTCGCGTATCCGGCGAAATGGCCAGGTTGACCTGCGCGAGCAGCTTTTCGCAGCGCAGCGTCATGGTGTCGTAATCCAGCACGCCGTGGCGGCTAATTTCCGCACCGAGGAAAATGTTCTCCAGCACGGTCAGATGCTTAACCAGCGCCAGCTCCTGGTGAATAATGGCAATGCCTTTGCGCTCGGTGTCGCGAATATGCGTCGGCTGTAGCGTCTCACCGGCAAAAACGATTTCCCCTTCATAGCTGCCATGCGGGTAAATACCGCATAACACCTTCATTAAAGTCGATTTCCCTGAACCATTTTCGCCGCACAGGGAAACCACCTCGCCGGGGTTTAATCGCAGGCTGACATTATCAATCGCCTTCACCACCCCGAAGGTTTTGGTGATGTTTTTCATTTCGAGTAAATACGGCATAAGTGCTTGTGCTCCGCGTAAGCCAGGCTGCCCCAGCGCGAGGCCGGGGCGGGCCGTTTAGAGTTCGCTCTTCTTATGGAAACCGTCTTTCACTACGGTCTCGTCAATATTGGTTTTATTGACTTCAATCGGGGTCAGCAGGCGGGACGGTACATCTTTCAGCCCGTTATTCAGCGTGGCATCGGCTTTAGGCTGTTTTCCGTTACCGAGTTCGACGGCAATTTCTGCCGCGCTGTTGGCCAGCAATGTAATCGGCTTATACACGGTCATGGTCTGCGTGCCGTTGATGATGCGCTTCACGCCAGCCAGGTCGGCATCCTGGCCTGAAATGGCCACTTTGCCAGCCAGACCCTGAGCGCTAAGTGCCTGAATGGCGCCGCCTGCGGTGGCATCGTTTGAGGCGACCACGGCATCCACTTTGTTATTGTTGGCGGTGAGGGCGTTCTCCATAATTTTCAGCGCATTTTCCGGCAGCCAGCCGTCAACCCATTGATCGCCTACGACTTTAATCTTGCCGTCATCAATATAAGGTTTTAATACTTTCATCTGCCCGGCGCGGAACAGCTTGGCATTATTATCAACCGGTGAGCCGCCCATCAGGAAATAATTTCCCTGAGGGACCTGGTTGACCAGGCTTTGTGCCTGCATTTCACCGACTTTTTCATTGTCGAAGGAAATATAAAAATCGATATCCGCATTATTAATCATGCGGTCATAGGCTAATACTTTAATGCCTTCTTGTTTGGCTTCTTTAATTACGTTGCTAAGTACTTGCCCGTTATAAGGAATAATAACAAGGACATCCACGCCGCGGTTGATCATATTTTCTATCTGCGACATTTGCGTCTCTTCGTTTCCGTTGGCGGACTGCACGAAGACCTGTGCGCCCAACTGTTCGGCCTTGTTCACGAAGATGTCGCGGTCTTTTTGCCAGCGCTCCAGGCGCAGGTCATCAATAGCCATACCGATTTTAACTTCTTTAGCACTGCTCGCCATGCTGGTGAGAAGTAGCGATGCGCAGAGTGTGAGGCAAAGGTTCTTTATCTTCATAATCGTAATGCCTTCTGTAGGGATAGGAGATGAGATTGGCGATAAAAGAAACAGAGATGACTTAACACGCAGCAAATTTTTAACATGTATACGCCTGCTGGCAATTACAGATTTTTATCTTCCCATTACGATATTTCGTTTAATTGTCAATTTTTGACCGCGATCTGATTTTAAAATTACCGTATGCAAAATTTACTCACATAAAGCGAGGCGGATTCCTATTTATTTTGCGAGCCAGCGCACATTTGTGGATTCTCTTAATAGCAGTGTGAAATAACGTAATTGAGCTACCGCAAATCAGAATTCAGTATTACAACACGAAGTATTCCTCGCCGCGTGTCAGATTATGGAGTTCATTATGCAAGCTTATTTCGACCAACTGGATCGTGTTCGTTTCGAAGGCCCAAAAACCGAAAACCCGCTGGCTTTCCGCCACTACAACCCAGATGAACTCGTGCTGGGCAAACGTATGGAAGACCACCTGCGCTTTGCAGCCTGCTACTGGCATACCTTCTGCTGGAACGGTGCGGATATGTTTGGTGTCGGCTCATTCGATCGCCCTTGGCAGCAACCAGGCGAAGCCATTGAGCGTGCGAAACGCAAAGCTGACGTGGCGTTTGAGTTTTTCCATAAACTGAACGTGCCTTACTACTGCTTCCACGACGTGGACGTCTCCCCGGAAGGCGCCAACCTGAAAGAGTATCTGAATAACTTTGCTCAGATGGTGGATGTGCTGGCTGAGAAACAGCAGCAGAGCGGCGTGAAGTTGCTGTGGGGTACCGCAAACTGTTTCACCAACCCACGCTACGGCGCGGGCGCAGCGACTAACCCGGACCCAGAAGTCTTTAGCTGGGCGGCGACTCAGGTGTTCACCGCCATGAATGCAACCCATAAACTGGGTGGCGAAAACTATGTGCTGTGGGGCGGTCGCGAAGGCTATGAATCACTGCTGAATACCGATCTGCGTCAGGAACGTGAACAGATTGGCCGCTTCATGCAGATGGTGGTTGAGCACAAACACAAAATTGGCTTCCAGGGCACGCTGCTTATCGAGCCGAAACCTCAGGAACCGACCAAACACCAGTATGACTACGATGCATCAACCGTTTATGGCTTCCTGAAGCAGTTCGGTCTGGAAAAAGAGATTAAGCTCAACATTGAAGCGAACCACGCTACGCTGGCGGGCCACTCTTTCCATCACGAAATTGCGACCGCCATTGCGCTGGGCCTGTTTGGTTCCGTCGATGCGAACCGCGGTGACCCGCAACTGGGTTGGGATACCGACCAGTTCCCGAACAGCGTAGAAGAAAATGCGCTGGTGATGTACGAAATCCTGAAAGCGGGCGGCTTCACCACCGGTGGCCTGAATTTCGATGCGAAAGTTCGTCGTCAAAGCACCGATAAATATGACCTGTTCTACGGCCATATCGGCGCGATGGACACGATGGCGCTGTCCCTGAAAGTGGCGGCCCGTATGATTGAAGGCGGCGAGCTGGATAAACGTGTGGCGAAACGCTATGCGGGTTGGAACGGCGAACTGGGTCAGCAGATCCTCAAAGGTCAGATGTCACTGCAGGATCTGGCGAAATATGCTGAACAGCACCAACTGGCGCCGCAGCACCAGAGCGGCCATCAGGAACTGCTGGAAGGGCTGGTAAACCACTACCTGTTCGACAAGTAAGTTCATCACGCATTTCGCAGTATACCGTGCCCGGGAGCGCAAGCTTGCCGGGCATCGTACCACCTAAAGGAGCAGTCGCGATGTATATCGGCATAGATCTAGGCACGTCTGGCGTTAAGGCGATTCTGCTTGATGAGCAGGGTACAGTCCTGGCGTCGCAGACGGAAAAACTGACGGTTTCCCGTCCGCATCCGCTATGGTCCGAACAGGATCCTGAGCAGTGGTGGCAGGCAACGGATCGTGCCATCAAGGGGCTCGGTCAGCAGCATAGCCTGCAAGGGGTGAAAGCGCTGGGGATCGCCGGGCAAATGCATGGTGCAACGCTGCTGGATAAACAACAGCGCGTGCTGCGTCCCGCGATTCTGTGGAACGATGGCCGCTGTGCGCAAGAGTGTGAACTGCTGGAAGCGCAGGTTAAAACATCGCGACAGATAACCGGCAATCTGATGATGCCGGGCTTTACCGCGCCGAAACTGCTGTGGGTGCAGCGCCATGAACCAGAAATCTTCCGTCAGGTTGATAAAGTGCTGTTACCAAAAGATTATCTCCGTCTGCGGATGACCGGCGACTTTGCTAGCGATATGTCAGATGCTGCCGGTACCATGTGGATGGACGTGGCGAAGCGTGACTGGAGCGACGAGATGCTTGCCGCCTGTCTTCTGAGCCGTGACAACATGCCTGCGCTGTATGAAGGCTGCGACATCACCGGGCACCTGCTGCCAGCGGTGGCCAACGCATGGAATATGCCTGCGGTGCCGGTCGTGGCCGGTGGTGGTGATAATGCCGCTGGCGCCGTCGGCGTCGGGATGGCGGATGCCGGTCAGGCGATGCTGTCGTTGGGAACATCGGGGGTCTACTTTGCGGTGAGCGAAGGTTTCCTGAGCAAGCCGGAAAGCGCCGTGCATAGCTTCTGCCACGCGCTGCCGGGCCGCTGGCACCTGATGTCGGTGATGCTGAGCGCGGCCTCCTGTCTGGATTGGGCCGCCAGGCTGACCGGCCTGACGACCGTGCCAGCGCTGATTAGCGCGGCGGAATCTGCCGATAATCAGGCTGATCCTATCTGGTTCCTGCCGTATCTTTCCGGTGAACGCACGCCGCACAATAACCCACAGGCTAAAGGCGTCTTCTTTGGTCTGACTCACCAGCATGGGCCTGCCGAGCTGGCGCGTGCGGTGCTTGAAGGCGTGGGCTACGCGCTGGCGGATGGGATGGATGTCGTGCATGCCTGCGGTGTGACGCCAAAGAGCATCACGCTTATCGGCGGTGGCGCGCGCAGCCCCTGGTGGCGACAAATGCTGGCGGATATTAGTGGGCTGCAGCTGGACTATCGCACCGGGGGGGATGTTGGCCCGGCGCTGGGTGCAGCGCGGCTGGCGCAAATTGCCGTTAATCCGGACAAACCGCTTTCAGACCTGCTGCCGCAACTGCAGTTGGAACAAACGCATTGCCCGGATGCTCAGCAGCATACGGTTTATCAGCAGCGCCGTGAGACTTTCCGCAGGTTGTATCAGCAGCTTCTCCCGCTGATGTCCTGATGATAAATCCCTCCTGTTCGCAGGAGGGATTTGCTCCCGCAATTAAACCGGCGAAAACGATAAAAAAACCGCATGGTTTTATTCTGAAATGCTCTCTCAACTCCCTTTTTCAGTGTCGCCGTTCTCCCGTATCCCATAATGTGCATTTGATGGATAAGGAGATCCCAATGAAACGTTCTGTGCTTATTGCATGGCTATTTATGCTGGTTGGAGCCCTGATTTACCTTATTGGTTTATGGCGGGCTTGTCCGTTATTAAGCGGTAAAGGCTATTTTCTGGGTGTGTTGATAACCAGCATGTTCATCATCTATGTCTACCAGCGTGAAGTGAAACGTGGACTGCTTGACGAGCGTTTTGCTGCTGTCTGCCAGATGGTGGCGCTTATGACTAGCGGGTTGCTGCTGGTGGGATTATGGAATGCGCCGCTCTCGCTGGTCGAAAGAGGCGCATATCTTGCGGCATTCTGTCTCTGTATATCAGGTCAGTATCTTCTGATGCGGGCCGCGGTATTAACTGACCAGCCTACGGGTATCGACACGCTGTAGCATCATAGAAAGCACGAGGCTTCCAGCAAGCGTTGCGGTGAATATCCAGAGAATATCCAGGGCAGGCCAGCGTTTTAATTCCAGACCGCCGGTACGTAAGGTGTAAATAATCAGCGCGTGAAAGCCATAAATACCCAGCGAATGCTTTGAAATAAATCCCAGCCCTGGAAGGACGCGCGCGTTCAGGGTGTTTTTAACCAATGTCAGCAGCGATGCGGCGCAGATAAAGACCATCGGGCCGCAGTAGACGTACCAGGTGTCGGCGAAGTTGCCGCGCCATTGCAATTCGTGGAGCGTCCCGCGCGAAATAATCCACACCGCGGCTGCAAATAACAGCCCGCAGCACCACGTCAGCGATTTTTTATCGGTTTCCATCATGCCGATAGCGCGGCCAAGTAACCCGTAAATAACGTAATAAAACGTATCGCCGTTGATGTACAGATTGATCGGCAACCATTCAACGCCGTGCGTACTCAACGAAACGGTATTGGGGTTTGCCACCAGGCCAATCATTACCATTAAAGCCAGCAGCATTTTACCGCTAATAGCTTTGACCTCAATCAGCGGCGAAACCAGGTAAATGACGATGATGGCGAAGAAAAACCACAGGTGATAGAACACCGGTTTTTGCAGCAGATGCTTCAAAGAGGCTTCAACGCTTATATGGGTAAAAGAGGCGATAAACAGCAACGCGATAGCGCTATAGAACAGCAGGCAGAGCGCGATGCGGAGAAAATGGCGCGGCTGTGCGCTGCGTGGGCCGAAAAACAGGTAGCCGGAAATCATAAAAAAGAGCGGCACGCTGACGCGGGAAGCGGAGTTTAAGACGTTGGCAAAGTCCCAGCTTAGCGGACTCACGTCGTGCGGGTGGGTGATATACCAGGTTGTAGTATGGATCATCACTACCATCAGGCAGGCAATTCCGCGTAAGTTCTCAATCCAGCTAATCTTTGCTTGCATCAGATACCTATTATTCCGCTATAAATAAGGTCAGACTCGCCCCAGTGCTAGCTATCTCACTGGATAATTCCGAGTTTCTCACCCTGCACTTGTGATGGCGTAGCAATCTTCGCACAATGCGGCGGTAAGAAAGGGGTAAAGCCTAAAATAACAGCCCGGTAAGATAAATAATGATGATGAAGTCTCTCTCTACTTTGCTGGCACTTATTGTCCTCGCAGGGTGCTCGTCGGCTGAACCGCCGGTGGTGCAAAAATCGCAAAGCGCGCGGGTGAATTCCGAGCGTTCGCTCTCCATGGAACAACTGTGCAAAGACAACGCGGCAGAGCGCTATAATACGGCGGCGAAGAAAATCGACGTCACCGGGTTTGAACGTTTTCAGGGCAGCTACGAACTGCGTGGCTATACCATGCGAAATGAAAGTTTTGTCTGCTCTTTCGATGCTGATGGCCGATTTTTACATCTCTCCATGAGCTAAAACAGGTAGGTTGGCGGCAAAAACCGGCCTGTTTTTCCCAATTTAGTCTAAACAACCTCGTTTCATACTGTATATCTCGCAGCCAGCGGGTATACTGACTCCTTCCTTTAAATCCACACGTATCCAGCACGAAATCATATGCAAAAGTTTGATACCAGGACCTTCCAGGGCCTGATCCTGACCTTACAGGATTACTGGGCTCGTCAGGGCTGCACCATTGTTCAACCACTGGACATGGAAGTTGGCGCCGGCACCTCACACCCGATGACTAGCCTGCGTGCGTTGGGGCCAGAACCGATGGCAACTGCCTACGTGCAGCCTTCCCGTCGCCCAACCGATGGCCGTTATGGCGAGAACCCGAACCGTTTACAACACTACTATCAGTTCCAGGTAGTGATTAAACCGTCTCCGGACAATATCCAGGAGCTGTACCTCGGATCGCTGAAAGAGCTGGGTATGGACCCGACCATTCACGACATTCGTTTCGTGGAAGACAACTGGGAAAACCCAACGCTGGGTGCCTGGGGTCTGGGTTGGGAAGTGTGGCTGAACGGCATGGAAGTGACCCAGTTCACTTACTTCCAGCAGGTTGGCGGTCTGGAATGTAAGCCGATCACCGGCGAGATCACCTACGGTCTGGAACGTCTGGCGATGTACATTCAGGGCGTAGACAGCGTTTACGACCTGGTCTGGAGCGACGGTCCGCTGGGTAAAACTACCTACGGCGACGTGTTCCATCAGAACGAAGTGGAGCAGTCCACCTACAACTTTGAATACGCGGACGTGGACTTCCTGTTCACCTGCTTCGAGCAGTACGAGAAGGAAGCGCAGCAGCTGCTGGCGCTGGAAACTCCGCTGCCACTGCCTGCTTACGAGCGTATTCTGAAGGCCGCCCATAGCTTTAACCTGCTGGATGCGCGTAAAGCCATCTCCGTCACCGAACGTCAGCGCTATATCCTGCGCATTCGTACCCTGACCAAAGCAGTGGCAGAAGCTTACTACGCTTCCCGTGAAGCCCTCGGCTTCCCGATGTGCAACAAGAATAAATAAGAGGCGGCCATGTCTGAAAATACTTTTCTGGTGGAAATCGGCACTGAAGAGCTGCCACCAAAAGCGCTGCGCAACCTGGCTGAATCCTTTGCTGCGAACGTCACGGCAGAGCTGGATAACGCCGGCCTCGCGCACGGTAACGTTGAATGGTTTGCAGCTCCTCGCCGTCTGGCGCTGAAAGTGGCAAATCTGGCGGCTGCGCAAGCGGATCGCGAAGTTGAAAAACGCGGCCCGGCGATTGCCCAGGCGTTTGACGCGGAAGGTAAACCAAGCAAAGCGGCTGAGGGCTGGGCGCGCGGCTGCGGTATCACCGTCGATCAGGCTGAGCGTCTGACCACAGATAAAGGCGAATGGCTGCTGTATCGCGCGCACGTGAAAGGTGAAAGCACCGAAGCGCTGCTGCCGAACATGATTGCCAACTCGCTGGCTAAGCTGCCAATTCCTAAGCTGATGCGCTGGGGCGCGTCTGACGTCCACTTCGTGCGTCCGGTTCACACCGTGACCCTGCTGCTGGGTGATAAAGTCGTTCCGGCGACCATTCTCGGCGTGCAGTCCGATCGCATCATCCGCGGTCACCGTTTTATGGGCGAGCCTGAGTTCACCATCGACAATGCCGACCAGTACCCGCAGATTCTGCTGGAACGCGGCATGGTGATGGCTGACTACGAAATGCGTAAAGCCAAAATTAAAGCTGATGCTGAAGAAGCGGCGCGTAAGATTGGCGGCAATGCGGATCTCAGCGAAAGCCTGCTGGAAGAAGTCACCTCACTGGTGGAATGGCCGGTGGTGCTGACCGCGAAGTTTGAAGAGAAATTCCTCGCGGTACCAGCTGAAGCGCTGGTTTACACCATGAAGGGCGACCAGAAGTACTTCCCGGTTTACGACAACGCGGGCAAGCTGCTGCCAAACTTCATCTTCGTGGCGAACATCGAGTCGAAAGACCCGCAGCAGATTATCTCCGGTAACGAGAAAGTGGTTCGTCCACGTCTGGCTGATGCAGAGTTCTTCTTCAATTCTGACCGTAAAAAACGTCTGGAAGATCACCTGCCGCGCCTGCAAACCGTGCTGTTCCAACAGCAACTGGGTACGCTGCGCGACAAAACTGACCGTATTCAGGCGCTGGCCGGCTGGATCGCGGGCCAGATTGGCGCTGACGTCAACCACGCAACCCGTGCAGGCCTGCTGTCCAAGTGTGACCTGATGACCAACATGGTCTTCGAGTTCACCGACACCCAGGGCGTGATGGGCATGCACTACGCGCGCCATGATGGCGAAGCGGAAGACGTTGCCGTTGCGTTGAACGAGCAGTATCAGCCGCGCTTTGCCGGTGACGATCTGCCGTCTAACCCGGTTGCTTGTGCGCTGGCGATTGCTGACAAGATGGACACCCTGGCGGGTATCTTCGGTATTGGTCAGCATCCGAAAGGCGACAAAGACCCGTTTGCGCTGCGTCGTGCTGCGCTGGGCGTGCTGCGTATCATCGTTGAGAAGAACCTGCCGCTGGATCTGCAGACCCTCACCGAAGAAGCGGTGCGTCTGTACGGTGACAAGCTGACCAACGCGAAAGTGGTGGATGAAGTTATCGACTTCATGCTCGGTCGTTTCCGCGCCTGGTATCAGGACGAAGGCTACACCGTTGACACCATCCAGGCCGTGCTGGCACGTCGTCCGACTCGTCCAGCAGATTTCGATGCGCGTATGAAAGCAGTGTCCCACTTCCGCACGTTGGAAGAGGCCTCTGCGCTGGCTGCGGCCAACAAGCGTGTATCCAACATCCTGGCGAAATCAGACGAAACGCTGAACGATATCGTTCACGCTTCCGTGCTGAAAGAAGCGGCGGAAATCAAGCTGGCGGGTAACCTGGTTGTGCTGCGCGACAAACTGCAGCCGTACTTTGCGGAAGGTCGTTATCAGGAAGCGTTGGTTGAACTGGCATCCCTGCGTGAGCCGGTGGATGAGTTCTTCGAGAACGTGATGGTTAACGCTGAAGACCAGAACGTGCGCGTGAACCGTCTGACGCTGCTGTCTAAACTGCGCGATCTGTTCCTGCAGGTAGCGGATATTTCGCTGCTACAGTAATCAGTCTGCTGATAATTAAAAACCTGCTCTCGAGCAGGTTTTTTTATGTCTAAAATATTATTACCAGAACCATTAATAATTTCAGTGTTAATAAATATGTTTATAGATATTCATGGCTGAAAAATATTTTAGGAATACATCAAAGTAAGATGATGTAATAGTTAAGGTAGAATGATTGCGGGTGCTTGAGACTGTCTGTCTCAGGTATTTTCCCGGTGATAGACAGAGAAAAGCCCCACCTGATGGTAAATCAAAGTGCACTGCACCCATTTAGTTGGACTCTCTAATTGGAGAGTCCCATGTCCAGACGTAAATATACCTTTGAAGAACGCCTCCAGGTGGTTATGCACTATTTCACTACTGATGAGGGTTATCGTTTGACATCAGCACGCTTCGACGTCCCTCGAACCCAGGTAAGATTATGGGTTGCAGCCTATGATGCTTATGGGGAAGAGGGATTAAAATCCAGGGACAAGGGAGTCTCTGTTGACCCTGAGGTCAGAATTGAAGCTGTTAGAGCTGTACTTTCAGGTCAGATTTCCCAAACGCAGGCGGCTGCCAAATTTAAAGTTGCTGGCGCCGCTTCGATAGGCAAATGGATAAAAGTGTTCAACGAACATGGAGAGGACGGTTTGCGTTCTTTACGTGTTGGTAAGAAAAGGGCACCCCATATGATTGATGACCCTGTTAAAGCGGAAGCTGTACTGGAATATTCGAAGGATAAACGGATTCGAGAATTGGAAAAAAAAGTCCACTTCCTTGAATTACGAGTTCTTTATCTAAAAAAGCTGAAAGCCTTGGTTCGGTAAGAGAGAAGGTTCAGGTTATCAATGAACTAAGGCAGTACTACCCATTAGAGCACCTGCTTCAGATAGCTCAGATACCCCGGAGTACATTTTACTATCACCTGAAAGGACTTAAATCTCCGGGGAAATATGATGATATAAGAAGTCGAATCAAAGAGATATATTTTGATAACCGTGGTCGTTACGGCTATCGCAGAATTACGCTTGCTCTCAGACGAGAAATTGGCGTAATCAATCATAAAGTCGTTCAACGATTGATGACATCAATGGCTCTTAAAGCAACCATCAAAGTTAAGCGCTACAGTTCATGGCGTGGTGAGTGTGGTGAAATTGCTGAAAACATTCTGAAGAGAAACTTTAAAGCCACGCGACCTAATGAGAAATGGGTCACTGATG
The DNA here is from genome assembly GCF_040930405.1 of Kluyvera sichuanensis. Taxonomy (NCBI): domain Bacteria; kingdom Pseudomonadati; phylum Pseudomonadota; class Gammaproteobacteria; order Enterobacterales; family Enterobacteriaceae; genus Kluyvera; species Kluyvera sichuanensis. Next base: position 3,495,329 of record NZ_CP162271.1, on the reverse strand, counting down.
TGACTGAATTTGCGGTAAATGGCCGGAAACTCTATCTTTCCCCTATCATCGATCTCTTTAATAACGAAGTTATTTCCTACAGTATTTCAGAACGCCCTGCGATGTCGATGATTGATGAAATGCTATTGAAGGCATTCGCCAGGCTGGATGACGACAGTAGGCCAGTACTTCACTCCGATCAGGGCTGGCAATACCGACACCGTTGGTATCAGTATCAGTTGAAGTCTTCTGGTATCCTGCAAAGTATGTCCCGAAAGGGAAACTGCCTGGATAATGCCTGTGCTGAGTGTTTTTTCGGGGCATTGAAATCAGAGTGTTTTTATACCAGTGAATTCAATGATATTGATGAACTCAAGGTGGTTCTTGAGGACTATATCCGCTATTACAATACCCGTCGGATCAGCATTAAATTAAAAGGCCTTAGTCCGGTTGAGTATCGTCTGAAGGCCTACCCATTACGAATTTAGTTCTGGTATCAGATTTTGCTCTGATTAACGCGTGCTGATAACGCCTGGTGGCTCTCTTTTCGCTCGCTGTAGCGATCGGCAAGGTATCCCGTATGCCCTTTCAGTAGCAGCGTTATTTTAAATAGTTCCTCAGTGACATCGACGATACGGTCGTACCATGAGGACGGCTTCATGCGCCCATTTTCATCGAATTCCTGCCAGGCTTTTGCTACGGAGGACTGGTTGGGAATTGTGAACATACGCATCCACCGGCCCAGTATCCGCATCTGGTTAACAGCATTGAAGGACTGTGACCCGCCGCAGACCTGCATTACTGCGAGAGTTTTTCCCTGAGAGGGGCGAACAGCGCCTTCACTTAATGGAATCCAGTCAATCTGAGCTTTCATTATCGCGCTCATGGCACCGTGCCGTTCCGGGGAACTCCAGACCATTCCATCACACCATCTGACCAGGCTGCGAAGCTCAACGACTTTCGGATGCGTTTCTGGCGCATCATCGGGTAACGGTAGCCCTGAAGGATTAAACATTTTCACTTCTGCGCCCATGACTGACAGCAGCCTTCCAGCTTCTTCTGCTGCAAAGCGGCTGTAGGAACGTTCTCGCACTGAACCGTACAGGATCAGGATTCTGGGGGGCTCCTGCAGGTGCAGGCGTTCGGCAATGTGTTGATCAAAGCATTCAGTATTCAGGGCAGGAAATTGTTCCATTTTTCTCCTCCGGAGAGAGCAGGTGATTTCAAAATCAATACATATGATTTACCATATGTGTATTCTAAAGGGAACGGAGTGAAAAATGCTACAACCTGTTCAGCTTTTCAAAATCCTGTCGGATGAAACCCGGCTCGCCATCGTCATGCTTCTCCGGGAGTCCGGAGAACTGTGCGTCTGCGATATCTGTGCGGCCACCTCCGAATCGCAGCCCAAAATATCGCGACATATGGCTATCCTGCGCGAGGCCGGGCTGGTACTTGACCGTCGGGAAGGCAAATGGATCCACTATCGTCTGTCACCCCACATACCGGCATGGGCAGCAGAGACAATCACGACGACCTGGCAGTGTATGCGGGAGGATGTGCGTGAATGGCTGGATAAATCAGCCTGCACCTCCTGCTGAGAAAGAAAAACACATTTACATAATCATATATAACGGAGTCTGATATGCTTTTGGCAGGGAGTATATTTTTACTGACGCTGGTACTGGTGATCTGGCAACCCAGAGGCCTGAGTATTGGCTGGAGCGCGAGTATCGGGGCAGTGCTGGCGCTGGGAACCGGTGTCATCCATATCGCTGATATTCCCGTTGTCTGGAATATCGTCTGGAACGCTACAGCGGCATTTATTGCGGTCATCATCATCAGCCTGCTGCTCGATGAGTCCGGCTTCTTTGAATGGGCCGCACTGCACGTCTCCCGCTGGGGTAACGGACGTGGCCGCCTGCTGTTCACCTGGATAGTCTTGCTCGGTGCCGCTGTTGCTGCGTTGTTTGCCAATGACGGCGCCGCGTTGATCCTGACGCCGATTGTGATTGCGATGCTGCTCGCACTGGGGTTCAGCCAGGGCACGACACTGGCCTTTGTCATGGCCGCAGGATTTATTGCAGATACGGCCAGCCTGCCACTCATTGTTTCTAACCTGGTGAATATCGTCTCGGCGGACTTCTTTGGTCTGGGCTTTACGCAGTACGCCTCCGTTATGATCCCCGTGGATGCGGCAGCGATTGCGGCCACGCTGATCATGCTGCATCTCTTCTTCCGCAGGGATATTCCGGCCACGTACGACGTTTCGCTGCTGAAGACGCCTGCCAGCGCGATCAAGGATCCGGCAACCTTCAGGGCGGGCTGGATTGTCCTGTTATTGCTGCTTGTCGGTTTCTTTGTTCTGGAGCCGCTGGGGATCCCGGTCAGTGCGATAGCGGCGGCTGGCGCAGCAGTGCTGTTTGTGGTGGCGAAAAGAGGCCATGCCATCAACACAGGGAAAGTCCTGCGCGGTGCGCCATGGCAGATCGTTATTTTCTCGCTGGGCATGTACCTCGTGGTCTATGGCCTGCGCAATGCAGGGCTCACGGAGTACCTGTCTGGCGTGCTGAATCTGCTGGCAGACAAGGGGTTATGGGCAGCGACGTTCGGCACCGGCTTCCTGACGGCATTTCTCTCATCAGTGATGAACAATATGCCGACGGTACTGATTGGCGCGCTGTCGATTGACGGGAGTACGGCGACCGGCGTCGTCAAAGAGGCAATGATTTATGCCAATGTGATTGGCTGCGATTTAGGCCCGAAAATCACTCCGATTGGCAGTCTGGCAACCCTGCTGTGGCTACATGTGCTTGCCCAGAAAAATATAAAGATTACCTGGGGATATTACTTCCGTACCGGCATTGTTATGACTGTGCCGGTGCTGTTTGTCACTCTGGCCGCGCTGGCGTGGCGGCTCTCTGTCACTTTGTAATGAGATACTGATATGAGCAACATTACCATCTATCACAACCCGGCCTGTGGCACCTCACGCAACACGCTGGAGATGATCCGTAACAGCGGCAACGAACCGACGATAATTTATTATCTCGATACGCCCCCGACCCACGATGAGCTTATTAAACTTATTTCAGATATGGGAATTACGGTACGTGCATTGCTGCGCAAGAATGTTGAACCTTATGAACAGCTTGGTCTTGCTGATGGTAAGTTTACCGATGAGCAATTAATCGGGTTTATGCTGGAACATCCTATTCTGATTAATCGCCCTATCGTAGTAACCCCCCTGGGAACTCGTCTGTGTCGTCCTTCAGAAGTTGTTCTGGATATTATCCCGGAGTCTCAGAAAGGTGCATTTACTAAAGAGGACGGTGAAAAAGTTGTTGATGAGAGCGGGAAGAAAGTGAACCCATAATAACCTGTAATATGGATTATTCGGTCGCTGTGAATATACTGTATCTGTATCTGTAAATAAAAAAGAGTCCATTATAATATGGACTCTTTCTCTGAAGCCTCGTTAATTCTGTCCAACTTTTGGGGGTCTGTGCAAAGTGAGGCCAACTCTATGCCTAGACCACATAAGGTTAGCCTCTTACTTGTTGAAAATCAACACAGGAGGCAAAGGATGCCGCAAAAATCTATATTGTATAGTTTGATAGTGATATGTCTCACTATTTTATTATTTACCTGGATGGTTCGTGATTCATTATGTGAATTGCATATTAAGCAAGGAAACAATGAATTAGCGGCATCTTTAGCCTGCGATATTAGACAGTAAGGGCGTACGGCGGGGAATATTCCCCGCCGCTATTGCGGCGTTATGCAGGCTCAATGCACCCTATTTTATTTACCAAAATAATATTATGGTTTTCCGTTAGCGGAAGGCCAATTTTTTTATGGATATGAAAATTGTGCAAAAAAGAACCTTGAAATGGCAGGCGCAATGCGTTTATGCTTTGCCGCGACGAACCCCTCGTCTCACTGAGGCACACTGAAAATGGACAAACACACCTGCTGAATTCGAATCCTTGCTGAGCGCTTGCCGCAAGCAGGGGAACTATTGATTTCATTCAGGAGTGCTTATGGCCCATTGTGCGCAATCCCCTTCTTTTGTTTTACATCAGGTTACCTGTCAGTTTCCGACGGGTGATACTCTTTTTGGTCCGCTGAATTTATCGCTGGAGCGTTCACTGTGTGGCCTGGTCGGGCGCAATGGTGTGGGCAAATCCCGACTGCTGCGCATGCTGGCGAGCGTTGATGAACCTTCTTCCGGACATATTGAATGTTTTACATTCTGCGCTTATGTGGCTCAGCAGCATGCGGCCTCAGCGGAAACCACGCTAGCTGAGTTGCTGGGCTACGAGGCAATTTTTGCCGCGCTGCGGCGTCTCGAGCAAGGCCAACCCCACGATGATGACATCGAGGAGCTGGATGGTTTCTGGGATCTCCCGGACCGGCTCCATGTCGCTTTTCAGGAGGCAGGGCTGGGTGAGTTTAGCCCGCTAAGGCTGGCCAACTCCTTAAGCGGCGGCGAACGGGTGAAAGCGCTACTTTGCGCTGCATTTACCTCCGGCGCCCATTTTCTACTGCTTGATGAACCCACCAACCATCTGGATAGGTCAGGACGCGAGTGGTTCTATCGACAGCTTGATGCCTGGCAGGGCGGGGCGCTGATTGCGAGCCACGACCGGGAACTGTTGGCTCGGATGCCGCGCATTCTTGAGCTGACGCCTGTGACGCTACGCAGCTATGGCGGTAGCTACGAGCAGTATCAGCAGCAGCGTGATGCGGAACAGCAGGCGGCGCGAGCCGCGCTCGATCATGCCGCCACTGAACGCCGTCGCACGCGTGCCAGGCAGCACAAAGAGCATGATGACTGCCAAAGGCGTTCAGCCAAAACGCTCCGCACCGTTGATTCTCTCAATATCGCCTCGTTTGAACGGGTGAAGTACAAAGGGGCGGCAAGAGAGCGGCCTGGTACCCTGTTGCGCCAGCATCGTGAGCAGCAGAGTGCATTGGACAGTGCGGTGAAGCAGGCGCGGGAGCGAGTGGAAGAGGATACGCCAGTGATGTTTACACTGCCCGGTAGCATGGTGCCCTGCGGTAAGCAGGTTCTGGTGCTGGAGGCGTTACAGCTGGTACATCAGGCGCATCCTGCTCTCGACTGGCGCATGGACGGTCCGATGCGGGTCGCGCTGCGTGGCCCTAATGGCTGCGGAAAAACGACGTTGCTTAAAACGATCGTTGGGCTTGAAACGCCTCTGACCGGACACTGTCAGCTTTCGGTCGCGGCTGCCTGGCTGGATCAGCACCTTAGCCAGTTCGACTTATCGTTATCAGTAATGGACCATCTTCGCGCGGGCGATACGCCGCTGGAGGAAGGGGTGCTTCGCACCCGGCTGGCGCAGTTGCAGCTTGGGGCGAATAAAGTCAATCTGCCGTTATCGGCGCTCAGCGGTGGTGAGCGGTTAAAGGCGGCGCTGGCCTGTGTACTGTGGCGGCGAGAGTCGACGCAGCTCTTATTGCTGGATGAGCCGACCAACCATCTCGATCTGGCATCGGTGCAGGCGATTGAGGCGGCGCTGGCTGAATTTCCGGGGGCGATGCTGGTGGTGTCTCACGATGAGACGTTCTTACAGGGGCTGAAACTGACACATGCGCTGGAGTGGCGTGAGTCGGGCTGGCATTTTACCGCGCTATAGATAAAAAAAATCCCCGCCATAGGGCAGGGATTTTCAATTCTTAGCGGCGTTAACTTACAGGGAAGTTACGTTGCCAGCTGCTGGGCCTTTAGCGCCGTTCTCGATGGTGAAGGAAACTTTCTGACCTTCGTCCAGAGATTTGTAGCCATCGTTCTGGATAGCAGAGAAGTGTACGAACACGTCTTTAGAACCATCGTCAGGAGTGATGAAGCCGAAACCTTTATCAGCGTTGAACCATTTTACGATACCAGTCATTTTACCGGACATAGAAATTACCTTTAAAAATTAATTGAGCCTTACGGCGATATGGCATGCTTTACAGAATTTAAAGCGTAAAGGAAATGTCACTACGAGGGGTACCAATGGATAACCTTGAAGGGAACTGCTTTACTCAACTGCTTTGTGGTCTGTATGTCAAACCGTGGACGTATTAACGCATACTTCTTATCGCAAAAGCAAACGTTATCTACGGATAAATTACAAAGCCCCTGGGGTTTTAGCATTGGCATTGATTCGTAATTGATTGATAAATAATGATTGTTGATACTTGTGAGCGGTTTGTAAAAAAACGTTATTTGACCCCGGCAGCGCACTGCCGGGGTCAAATATCAGACCTTTTGCGCCGATTCAGGCAGCGTTGTCGCTGCGTTGTCGCTTTGATTCTGCTGATTTTTACCGGCCGCGTACTTCACCATTAGCGCGATGGCCGATAGCACTGCGGGGATCGCCAGCAGGGCAAAAATGGTCTTAAACGACAGCTCTGCCTGCATCAGGAAGGCGCCGCTGAAGGCACCGAGGATCCCGCCGAAGCGCCCCAGGCCCAGCATCCAGGCCACGCCAGTTGCACGCCCCTGGGTTGGATAAAAGCCGGCCGCCAGCGCTGGCATCGAGGACTGTGCGCCGTTCATAATCGTCCCCGCGATAAACACCATCACGCCCATCAGCACCAGGTTGCTGGTTGAGAAGCCCACCAGGCAGACGAAGATGCCAGTTAGCAGGTAGCCTACCGCCACCACTTTGTTCGGGTTGATTTTGTCCATCAGCGCGCCCAGCACCAGCACGCCAATGCCTCCACCGAGCGGGAACAAGGCGGTGATGACGGAAGCCTGGCTCAGCGTCGCGCCGGTCTCACGGATCAGCAGCGGTAACCAGCTGGTCAGCAGATAGAAGATCAGCAGGCCCATAAAGTAGGTCAGGCACAGCATGATGGTACCCACCAGGTAGCGCGGCGAGAAAATGACCCCCAGCGCCGACTGCTCTTTGACCTGGCCCGCCTCCTGCAGAACAAAGCGCGTGTTCTCTGGCAGCGCGGCAATGCGGCGCAGAATATTGCTAATCTGCTGCTGAGAGCGGTTTTTGACCGCCAGATAACGGGCCGACTCCGGCAGCAGGAAAATTAATGCGACCGCCAGCGCCAGCGGCATCACGCCGCCCAGCACCAGTACGCTCTGCCAGCCGTAATGCGGGATCATCCATGCGGAGATAAAGCCGCCCATTGATGAACCGATCGGGAAGCCGACGAACATCAGGTTAACCATCAGCGCGCGGCGGCGCTCCGGCGCGTATTCGCTCATTAACGTTGCGGCGTTAGGCATGGCGGCACCAAGCCCCAGGCCGGTTAAGAAACGCAGAACCGTCAGCTGCGTCAGCGAGGTCGCGAAGGCGGTAATCAGGCTGAAGCCGCCAAAGACCAGAATCGACAGCACCAGCACCTTCTTACGACCAATGCGGTCGGCCATCGGCCCTGCGGTCAGCGCGCCGACGGCAAGTCCCACCAGCGCGGCGCTCATCACCGGGCCGAGGTCAGATTTCTGCACGCCCCATTCCTGAACCAGGTCGGACGCAATAAAGCCGATAATGGCGGTATCGAAGCCGTCCAGCGCGACGGTCACAAAGCACAGCACCAAAATCATCCACTGGTACTTTGAGAAGGGGTGGCGGTTGATAAAAGCCTGAATATCCGTTGTTGTCTGTGTTGTCATGCGGTAATTCCTGCTAATCGGTGCAAAGAAGTGGTTTTTTCAACGCTTATCTTCTTCGTCGGTATTGAGGTGTTTGGGCGATTATCGAACGTTTTGTCGTTAATCGTTCGTTAAATAAAATCATTTATGCCGCAGGACAACAATCTGCCGTGGTCAGGAAGTGTGCGATTATCGCGCTATCCGTGATGAATTGGCTTGTTAGTAGATGAAAAATAGCGATATATCATAGTGTTATTCCTGTTTTTGTACCGGGTTTTCACGACGATAAATGTGATGGATGCAACAGCTTGTTAACATTTTGCGGTAACCGCCGGAGAACGTATGAAAAAGGTATCCTGCGGCGCGGCTCTGGACTATCCTTGTCACCGTTGGGCACGCGTGTGCCGGTTCGCGCTTTTTTTTGGCTGAAGGAGTATGAAAATGGCGACAGGAAAGTCCTGCTCTCGCTGGTTTGCGCCTGTTGCGGCGTTATTGATGGTGGTTAGCCTGAGTGGGTGTTTTGATAAGGAAGGCGATCAGCGTAAAGCATTCGTCGATTTCCTGCAGAATACCGTTATGCGCGGCGGTGAACGCCTGCCGACGCTGACCGCTGACCAGAAAAAACAGTTCGGTCCTTTTGTTTCCGACTACGCCGTTATTTATGGCTACTCACAGCAGGTAAGCCAGGCGATGGATGCAGGTTTGCGTCCGGTTGTTGATAGCGTTAACGCGATTCGCGTGCCGCAGGATTACATGACCCAGCGCGAGCCGCTGCGTCAGGCTAATGGTTCACTGGGCGTGCTGAGCCAGCAGCTGCAGAATGCGAAAATGCAGGCTGATACCGCGCACGCTGCGCTGAAACAGGCAGATGACCTGAAGCCGGTGTTTGATCAGGTATACAGCAAAGTCGTGACCGGCCCGTCCGATGCGCTGCAGCCGCTGATCCCGGCCGCGCAGGTGTTCACTCAGCAGCTGGTGCAGGTGGGTGATTTTATTGCGCAGCAGGGTACTCAGGTGAGCTTCGTGGCGAACGGTATCCAGTTCCCAACTTCGCAGCAGGCAAGTCAGTACAACTCGCTGATTGGCCCGCTGGCGGCACAGCACCAGGCGTTTAGCCAGGCGTGGACCGCGGCAGTTAACGCTACCAGATAAGCATTATGGCTGCCCGGCGCGATGCCGGGCAGCATCGTTTACCCCGCAACCTGCGGGTTCACGCAGTTCTTCTCCACGTTCCCCTGCAGCGCATCAATCAGGTTATCTACCGCACAGGCCGCCATGTTGTAGCGGGTTTCATGCGTCGCGGAACCGATATGCGGCAGTGCCACCACGTTAGGCAACTTCAGCAGTGGGGAGTCTACCGGCAGCGGCTCTTGCTCAAACACGTCCAGCCCGGCGGCGTGGATCTCACCGTTTTGCAGCGCGGCAATCAGCGCCTGCTCATCCACAACCGGGCCACGGCCGGCGTTGATAAAGATGGCGGAGGATTTCATTCGGGCAAACTGCTCGGCGCCGAACAGGTGGTGCGTTTCTTCGCTTAGCGGCAGGATCAGGCAGACAAAATCGGCTTCTTCCAGCAGCGTATTTAAATCACAGTAACGGGCATTAAAGCGCTCTTCCGCCTGCGGGTGGTGGCGTCGTGCGTTATAGAGAATCGGCATGTTGAAGCCGAAATGCGCGCGCTGGGCGAGGGCCATACCAATACGCCCCATCCCGACAATCCCCAACGTCTTGTGGTGTACGTCGATGCCGAACCAGTCTGGGCCAATCCCCTGCTTCCACTCGCCTGCTTTGACACGCTCGGCCACTTCCACCACGCGACGGGCGGAGCTTAATACCAGCGTCATCAGCGTATCGGCCACGGTTTCGGTGAGCACCGTCGGCGTGTGCATCAGCAGAACGCGACGAGCGTTTAGCGCCTCGACATCGAAATTGTCATAGCCCACGGAGATGGTGGAGGTGGCACGCAGCTTCGGCATCTTCTCTAACAAAGCAGTATCAACGGTTTCACTCGAGCCCAACAGCCCTTCGGCATTGGCGAACGCCTCAGCGTGCTGTTGCACAGTCTCTGGGTGCAGGTTGGGTACGCGGGTGACGGTGAAATGATCGTTCAGGCGTTGTAACAAATCATCAGGCAGGGCTTTGTAGAGAATAACGGACGGCTTCATGGGTATCTCCATGGGTTGAAGAGGGAAGTGTTGATCGTTAGCAGGCTTAACAATCCCACAGCGGGGCGAAAAGTACCAGTCCTGAAAATGGGGTGGGAAGAAACCGGACAGGGAAAGCGTCCTGTCCGGCCAGGGCGTTACTGCGGGCTTAAGGTGATTTCTACGCGACGGTTCTGCGCTTTGCCTTCCGCGGTGCTGTTGCTGGCGATAGGATTCGCCGGGCCCATACCGGAAGTCCGGATACGAGCAGCGGCCACGCCCTGGGTGATAAGCGAGCTGGCAACGGAGTCAGCGCGCTGTTGCGACAGCGTCATGTTCAACTGCTGGCTGCCGGTGCTGTCGGTATAGCCGACCACGTTCACCGCGGTTTTCTCATACTCTTTCAGCACCATTGCTACACCGGTCAAAGTGTTAGCCCCTGCGGGTTTGAGGGTGGAAGAGGAGCTGTCGAAGGTGACGTTGTTTGGCATGTTCAGCACGATATTATTGCCGTTACGCGTGACGCTCACGCCGGTCCCCTGCATTTTCTGACGCAGTTTGGCTTCCTGTGCATCCATGTAGTAGCCCACGCCACCGCCAACGGCTGCACCGGCAGCCGCGCCAATCAGCGCGCCTTTGCCGCGATCGTGCTTAGACGAGGCCAGTGCGCCGATACCCGCGCCCACGAGTGTCCCGAGGCCTGCGCCAATGCCGGTTTTGCTGGCTTCCTGTTCGCCGGTATACGGGTTGGTGGTACAGCCGGAAACGGCCAGTGCGCCGCTAACCAGGGCTGCAATCATGAGCATGCGTTTTTTCATCTTATTTCCTTAATCCTTTTTATTCTTTGCCACGGCAGGTGTGGCGGTTGATTATGACGTGCAAAACCGGGGAAAATTCCCGGAAGATTTTATCTTTTTGTAAAAAACATTGAGCGATGAACACAACGTCGCCGAACCACCTGCATCAGCTATCCGGGAGCTCGCTTTGCCACATTCACCGACCACGAAAACTATCCTGACAGCCGCCCACTGGGGCCCCATGTGGGTTGAGACCGACGGCGAGCGCGTGCTCTCTTCACGCGGTGCGCTGAAAACGTCGTTCACCAATTCTCTGCAAAGCGTGGTCCGCGATCAGGTGCACAGTAAAACGCGTGTACGCTACCCGATGGTGCGTAAGGGCTTTCTGACATCGCCGAGCCGTCCTCAAGGCGTTCGCGGCCAGGATGAGTTTGTGCGGGTGAGTTGGGACGAGGCGTTGACGCTGATTGACCAGCAGCACCGCCGTATTCGTGAAAGCTACGGGCCGTCGTCCATTTTTGCGGGGTCGTACGGCTGGCGTTCAAACGGCGTATTGCACAAAGCGGCGACGTTACTTCAGCGCTATATGAGCCTGGCGGGCGGTTATACGGGGCATCTGGGGGATTATTCCACCGGCGCGGCACAGGCGATCATGCCGCACGTGGTGGGCGGCAACGAGGTCTATCAGCAGCAGACCAGCTGGCCGATGGTGCTGGAACACACCGACGTGGTGGTGCTGTGGAGCGCCAACCCAATGAATACGCTGAAAATTGCCTGGAACGCTTCTGACGAGCAGGGTCTGCCCTATTTTGAACAGCTGCGAAAAAGCGGTAAACGCCTGATCTGTATCGATCCAATGCGATCGGAAACCGTTGCCTTCTTCGGCGAGTCAATGGAGTGGATTGCGCCACACATGGGCACGGACGTGGCGTTGATGCTGGGCATCGCCCATACGCTTGTCGTCAATAACTGGCACGATACCGACTTTTTATCGCGCTGCACCACCGGTTTCCCGACGTTTGCCGATTACCTGCTGGGTAAAAGCGACGATGAACCGAAGTCTGCTGAATGGGCGGCTGCGATTTGTGGTGTGAGCGCAGATAAAATTCGTGAACTGGCGGAAATCTTCCATAAAAATACCACCATGCTGATGTCTGGCTGGGGGATGCAGCGCCAGCAGTTTGGTGAGCAAAAGCACTGGATGCTGGTGACGCTCGCCGCCATGCTGGGGCAGATTGGTACGCCGGGCGGCGGCTTTGGCCTCTCTTATCACTTTGCGAACGGCGGTAACCCGACGCGTCGCGCGGCGGTGCTGGCATCAATGCAGGGCACGGTGAAAGATGGCGTTGATGCCGTCGATAAAATTCCGGTAGCGCGTATCGTCGAGGCGCTGGAAAACCCCGGTGCGCCGTACCAGCATAACGGATTGGATCGCCACTTCCCGGATATCCGCTTCGTCTGGTGGGCCGGCGGGGCCAACTTTACCCATCATCAGGACACCAACCGGCTGATTCGCGCCTGGCAAAAGCCAGAACTGGTCGTCATTTCCGAATGCAACTGGACGGCAGCGGCGCGCCATGCCGATATCGTGCTGCCCGCCACCACCTCGTTTGAACGTAACGACCTCACCATGACCGGCGATTACAGTAATCAGCACCTGGTGCCGATGAAGCGAGTAGTGATGCCGCGTGATGAAGCGCGCGATGATTTTGAGGTGTTTGCCGACCTCAGCGAGCGCTGGGAAACCGGTGGGCACGCGCGCTTTACCGAAGGGAAAAGCGATCTGCAGTGGCTGGAAACCTTCTATCACATTGCCGGGCAGCGCGGAGCCAGCCAGCAGGTGACGCTGCCGCCGTTTGCTGAATTCTGGCAGGCCAACGAATTGATTGAGATGCCGGAGAGTGAGCAGAACGCCGCCTTCGTGCGCTTTGGCGCATTTCGTGCCGATCCGCAGGCGAATCCGCTGAAAACGCCAAGCGGTAAAATTGAGATCTACTCCGAGCGTATTGCCAGCTTCCAGTATCCCGACTGCCCACCGCACCCGATGTGGTTGGAGCCAGACGAGTGGCACGGCAATGCGCAACCGGGCCAGCTTCAGCTGTTGTCCGCCCATCCGGCGCATCGCCTGCACAGCCAGCTTAACCATACTACGCTGCGTGAACGCTATGCGGTTGCTGGGCGTGAGCCGCTAACGCTGCACCCGCAGGATGCGCAGGCCCGGCAGATTAACGATGGCGATCTGGTACGTGTCTGGAACCATCGCGGGCAGGTGCTGGCGGGGGCGGTGGTGAGTGAGGACATCAAGCCCGGCGTTATCTGCCTACATGAAGGGGCATGGCCGGATTTAGACCTTCAGGCGGACGGTATCTGTAAAAACGGTGCGGTGAATGTTCTCACCAAAGATATCCCCAGCTCGCGGCTGGGGAACGGGTGCGCGGGGAATACGGCGCTGGCCTGGATTGAAAAATATGCGGGGCCAGCGCTTACGCTAACGGCGTTTGATCCGCCTGCCAATGCATAATCCAGGTTGGATGCCGGGTTTCATCCTGCCACGCGCTGTCCTGAATACGGAAACCCTGCGCGTGGTAGAAATTCACCGCCCGGCTGTTTTTCTGATACACCTCCAGGCTGAGCTCGGAGAAGCGCTGCTTCACGACGCTCAGCAGCGCGCTACCAATGCCGTGGTGGAGCAGGTTCGGCGCGACAAACAGCGCGCCGACGAACCTTGCTTCAATCACGCTGACAAACCCCTGTAGCCGCTGCTCCTCCTCAAAGACCCAGGTTTCTGCCGCCGGGAGATAGGTATCGCGCACGATGGGCAGGCTCTCCTGCCAGTACTGGGGGGCGATAAACGGGTGTGCGTAGGTGGTGCTTTCCAGCCAGAGCCCCAACAGCGGTTCAAACTGGCTAGTGTTCCATTTTCTTATCATGCTGAGCTCCAGGATGGCAGAAGCAGTGGGTGACATGGTCGTTGACCAGCCCACAGGCTTGCATGAAGGAATAACAAATCGTGGTGCCAACAAACTTAAAGCCACGTTTTTTCAGTGCCTTAGATAGCGCATCAGAGGCGGGCGTTGAGGTGGCAATGCCGCTCAGTTCGGCGGCCTGGGTGACGATTGGGGTGTTATCAACAAACGACCAGACAAAATCATTAAACGATTCGCCGTTGGCTTCCATCGCCAGGAAGGCGCGAGCGTTGCCGATAATGGCCTGAATTTTTCCCCGATGGCGAATGATACCGGCATCCAGCACCAGTCGCTCCACGTCAGCTTCGGTCATCGCGGCAACCTTGACCGGATCGAAATGGTGAAACGCATGGCGATAGTTTTCGCGTTTTTTCAGTACGGTAATCCAGGAAAGTCCGGCCTGTTGTCCTTCCAGACAAATCATCTCAAACAGCTCCTGGTTATCCCTTTGGGGCACGCCCCATTCAGTGTCGTGATACGCGATGTACAGCGGATCCTGACTTACCCAACCGCAGCGTTGCATTTGATTCTCCCTGTTTTTGTTGATGGATCACGACTGATAATAAAACCCTGCACTTCTCTTGACGCTGATAAGAAAATAGCAATAGTTAGTACAGGGGAGTTCCCCTCTAAAAACATAACAATAATTGCCGAATCTGGCTCTTTAGTGGAGTCAATTAATGAATAATAAGAAATGCAATGGCCTTTGGCGATGTGTTGTTCCGGCATCGGGCTTTGTGTGGATGTTACTTTCGCCACATGCAAATGCCTGGCAACAGGAATATATCGTGTCTGATGGGCAAAGTAATACTGCCGAGCGCTATACATGGGATAGCGATCACCAACCGCGCTATGACGATATCCTAGCTGAACGCATTGAGGCGCTGCAGGCGGGGGCCGGGGTCAATATGAATCTGCCGGATAACACCCCGCTGGATGCGACTAAAACCATGAGCATCGGCTTGAATATTCCGCTCACGGAAAATATGACGATGGGCCCCGTTGCCGCCTGGCACTATGACGGCTCGCCGGGCTTCATGTGGAATGAGTTCGGCGATACGGTGAACAGCGTTTCGCAGTCCGATGCGCTGTGGCACGCCAGCGTCAGTACGCTGGGATGGCGTGTGGATACCCATCCGTGGCTAGGGATCCGTCCTTGGGCCCAGGTGAGCTACAACCAACAGTTTGGTGAAAACCAATGGAAAGCGCAGTCCGGGCTTAACCGTACGCCAACCTCAACGCAGGATGGCAACTGGGTCGATGTGACTCTGGGGGCTGATATGTTATTAAATTCACATCTGGCCGCCTATGCCGCGCTCTCGCAGGCCGATAACATGTCTGCTGGCACCAACTACTCCTACATGATGGGCGTGAGCGCGCGCTTCTGATCTACGATGTTTCTTTGAAAAATTCAGCGGCAGGTGATTTTTCGCAATGCCATTCATTCCGCCGCTGATGCATTTCATTCCGTCCTGAATGCACTTCATGCCTTTTAAAACCCGCAAAAATGCTAACTTCGTTATCGTTGGCAGCAGTTAATTTAAGAAGGCATCATCATCATGAACGCTGCAACCAAAAATCATACCCGCTGGCTGACATTATTCGGCACCATCATTACCCAATTCGCATTAGGTTCCGTTTATACCTGGAGCCTGTTTAACAGCGCATTGTCCACTAAGCTGGATGCATCCGTTAGCCAGGTGGCGTTCTCCTTCGGTTTATTAAGTTTAGGTCTGGCGCTCTCTTCTTCCGTCGCCGGTAAATTACAGGAACGCTTCGGTGTAAAACGCGTCACGATGGCTTCCGGTATTCTGCTGGGTATCGGTTTCTTCATGACTGCTCATGCGAACAATCTGATGATGCTGTGGCTGAGCGCGGGGGTTATTGTGGGTCTGGCGGACGGCGCGGGTTATTTGCTGACGCTCTCCAACTGCGTGAAATGGTTCCCGGAGCGTAAAGGCCTGATCTCCGCCTTTGCGATCGGTTCTTATGGTTTAGGTAGCCTTGGTTTTAAATTCATCGATAGCCAACTGCTGGCAACGGTAGGTCTGGAAAAAACTTTCATGATCTGGGGCGCTATCGTACTGGTGATGATTGTCTTTGGTTCCATGCTGATGACCGATGCACCAAACCAGAAAGTCACCACCACCAACGGCGTTGTCGCGAACGATTTCACCCTGGCAGAATCCATGCGTAAACCGCAGTACTGGATGCTGGCCGTGATGTTCCTGACTGCCTGCATGAGCGGCCTGTATGTTATCGGCGTAGCGAAAGACATCGCGCAGGGTATGGTACACCTGGATCTGGCAACTGCAGCGAACGCCGTGACCGTTATCTCCATTGCTAACCTGGGCGGCCGTCTGGTTCTGGGTATTCTGTCTGATAAAATTGCGCGTATCCGTGTTATTACCATCGGCCAGGTTATCTCGTTGGTGGGTATGGCGGCGCTGCTGTTCGCTCCGCTGAATGAAGTGACCTTCTTTGCGGCGATTGCCTGTGTGGCCTTTAACTTCGGTGGCACCATCACCGTCTTCCCATCGCTGGTCAGCGAATTCTTTGGCCTGAACAACCTGGCGAAAAACTACGGTGTGATTTATCTGGGCTTCGGTATCGGCAGCATCTGTGGTTCCCTGATTGCGTCGATGTTCGGCGGGTTCTACATCACCTTCTGCGTCATCTTCGCACTGTTGATTCTCTCTCTGGCACTGTCTACAACAATTCGTCAGCCAAAAACAGAAGTTCTGCAGGAAGCTCACGCTTAATTATTACCTTTCCTCTTAAGTTGATTCTGACCAAATATTGTAAATGTTTGGTCAGATCACACTCTCTCCGAATACTTTTCTCCTTTCTTGTTGTCTACTTATCGCGCTTGCATGTGATGCCTGTAATGGCATAACACATATATTAATTGGTTCGCTAATAATGTGATTTGGCACCAGTTTTTCTTTTTCCCTTTTTCCAGGGTTTTGTTGAATGCGATATATAAAAGCGATGTCCCAGCAGACGTTGAGTCTTCTGCTGGCGGTCTACATCGGCTGGTTTATGAACTTCTCCGTATTGTCCCGTCGATTTGAGGGGTATTTGCAGGACTTCAGTTTCGAGAAAGGTCTGTTCATCGTTATTGAGCTTGTTGGTACGCTGCTGGTGACCTTCTTCTTATTCCGCGTGCTTTCTATTGGGGGCCGTCGGTTGTGGAAGGTGCTGGCAACGCTGGTGGTGTTGATTTCTGCTGGCGCCAGCTATTACATGACCAACCTGAACGTCGTGATTGGCTATGGCATTGTGGCTTCGGTCATGACCACTGATGTTGATCTGTCGAAGGAGGTCGTAGGCTGGCACTTTATCAGCTGGCTGGTGCTGACCAGTATCCTGCCGCTGGCCTGCATCTGGATTAACCAGGCGCGCGATACGCTGCTTTATCAACTGCGCACGTCGGGGCAGCGCCTTCGCGGTATTGCGATTGTGCTGCTGTCGGCGCTGCTGGTTTGGGGGCCGATTCGTCTGATGGAGGTCCATCTGAAGGAGACCGAGCGGCTGTCGCAGGTGGATCTGCCGAGCTATGGCGGCGTGCTGGCAAACTCTTACCTGCCGAGCAACTGGGTGGCGGCGCTGGGGCTTTACGGCTGGACGCAGGTTGATGAGTCGACGGATACCCGTGAACTGTTCGACCCGGCGAAGAAATTCACCTATGTCGCGCCAAAGGATATCGATGACACCTACATGGTGTTTATCATCGGCGAAACCACCCGCTGGGATCATATGGGCCTGTTTGGCTACGAGCGCAATACCACGCCGGGGCTGGCAAAAGAGAAAAACCTGGTCGCGTTCCGCGGCTACTCCTGTGATACCGCCACCAAGCTTTCGCTGCGCTGTATGTTTGTCCGCCAGGGTGGGGCGAGCGAAAACCCGCAGCGCACGCTGAAAGAGCAGAACGTCTTTGCGGTGCTGCACCAGTTGGGCTTCACCGGCGATCTGCTGGCGATGCAGAGCGAGCTGTGGTTCTACAGCAACACGATGGCGAACAATATTGCCTATCGCGAGCAGATTGGCGCGGAGCCGCGTAATCGCGGTAAGAGCGTGGACGACATGCTGCTGGCTGATGAGCTACAAAACGTGCTCGCCCGTCAGAGCGAGAAGGGCAAACACCTCATTATTATCCACACCAAAGGCTCGCACTTTAACTACACCCAGCGTTACCCGCGCAACTTTGCGCAGTGGAAACCGGAGTGTGTGAACGTGGACGACAAGTGCAGTAAGGCGGAGCTTATCAACTCCTACGATAACTCCATTACCTATGTCGATCACTTCCTGGTGAACGTCTTTGATCAGTTGCGCGACAAGAAAGCGATTGTCTTCTTTGCCGCGGATCACGGTGAGTCGATTAACGAGCACGAACGCCTGCACGGTACGCCGCGTAAGATGGCGCCACCGGAGCAGTTCCGCGTGCCGATGATGGTCTGGATGTCGGATAAATATCTGCAAAATCCGGATCACGCGAAGTCGTTCGCTTACCTGCAACAGCAGGCGGCGATGAAGCAGCCGAAGCGCCATGTGGAGCTGTACGATACGATCATGGGTTGCCTGGGCTACACCTCGCCAGACGGTGGTATCAATGCGTTCAACAACTGGTGCCACGTGCCGGAAACCCCAAAAACGGCGCAGTGACGCGTTCTTCACCGAACAAAAGGCATGAGATTAATAAGGGATTGACGACCAAAAAACGCAGCAGTAAGATCTGCTGCGTCCGGTGATTGGCGCAGTCTGGTAGCGCACTTCGTTCGGGACGAAGGGGTCGGAGGTTCAAATCCTCTATCACCGACCAGTTTGGAAAGCCTGCTCAACGAGCAGGCTTTTTGCGTTTATAGCGAGGCTTCTTCTCCGAGAACATGATGTATTATGCGTTTTGAGACGGATACTGAAATTCTGGATGTTTCGCAGGCGCCTGAATTGATAATACAACTACTCGCTCAGGTTGCCCTTCTCTCTTCCTGGATTGTTAAATTAAACAGGTGCCGATCCGATTATGTTTCCTGTCAGTGATTTGTTGGACTTACAAACACTTTCTGAATCAGTTGAACTGGAGTTTAAGCTGGCTCAGGGAGCAGATGGTAAAGGTAAACTGCCGGAGGATTTCTGGCGGACATACAGCGCGATGGCGAATACTCGCGGTGGTTATGTCGTACTGGGTGTTAGGGAAAAGAAAGGGAACTTCATCGTTGACGGGATCAGTAATATTTCTGCTGTCACGAAGCAACTATTTGATATCGCAAATAATAAGAAAAAAGTAAATGTCAATTTACTGACAGAGAAGTCAGTACAGGTCATCAATCTTGATAATAAAGCGGTCATTGTCATCGAGATCCCCGTAGCAAGACGTGAGCAAAAGCCCGTCTATCTCAATAACCAGCCGATGACGGAAACATACATCCGTCGTCATGAAGGGGACTGTCATTGTTCTGAAGAGCAAATCAAAAGAATGCTGGCGGAGCAGGTTGAGGATAGCCGTGATGATCGGATTCTGGCAGGGTTTAATTTCAACGATATCGATCAGGACAGTTTGCGTGCATATCGCAACCTCTTTGCGGTTGCGAAGCCTCAGCATCCTTGGTTGGAGCTGGATATCATCGATTTATTCCGGAATATCGGTGGCTGGCGTAAAAACCGCCAGAGCGGGGAAGAAGGTATCACCCTGGCGGGTATCCTGATGTTTGGTACCTGGAATGCTATTCAGGATGCGGTTCCAAACTATTTTGTTGATTATCGTGAGCGGGATGACACACAACCTGATTCTCGCTGGATCGACCGCATCTATCCGGATGGTTCGTGGTCAGGCAATATTTTTGATTTTTACCGCAGGACATATCGAAAGCTTATTACCGACCTTAAGGTGCCTTTTGAATTGCAGGACGGCATTCGACTGGATGAAACCAAAGTTCATGAAGCTATCCGGGAGGCGTTTGTTAACACCTTGGTGCATGCTGATTACACGGGCCGAAGCTCTATCTTAGTGGTTAGGCGGCCGGATCTTTTTGGCTTCCGTAATCCCGGATTGATGAGGATACCCCCGGAAATTGCAGTGAAGGGTGGGGAAAGTGACTGCCGTAACCGTCGCATGCACCAGATGTTCTTAATGATTGGCGCAGGTGAACGAGCAGGCTCTGGCGTGCCCAAAATAATGAGTGGTTGGAAATGGGCAAACTGGCGCACACCAAAGTTGTATGAGAAAACGGATCCTTCCGAACAAACGCTGCTTGAGTTGTCAACGGTAAGCCTTGTATCCCCCGAGGTTACTAAGCGGCTTGATGATTTATTTGGTGAGCGTTTTCATCTACTTGATGATCTCGAACGAATGATTGTTATCACGGCGGCGACAGAAGGTTGGGTAAACCATGAGAGAGCATGCCAGCTCACAAGCAGACATTCTCGTGATGTTACCCTAGCATTTCCAAAGTTAGTGGATAAGGATTTTCTTGTCGCTAGTGGTGAAAAGCGAGATAAATCATACAGCTTACCTGGAATGGAATTGCCGTCTCCGGAAGAAGTCTTCGCCAATGCGTTAAGCTCTACATCAAACTTAACGCATAACACCCAGAACTTAACGCATAGTGACATCAGCTTAACGCATAGCGATCCAGAGTTAGTGGATAGTCAACAGGGAAGAGATGAACACGGTCGGTTTATCAGTCACTTGCTAGATAAGCCGTTTATTGATGATCTTGACGCGTTGAGCGATGGATTCCGGGATGAACTTGAAGCATTAGCTGCGCTATCGCGGGAACATCGTCGGTTGGAAGTCGGGATGATGAAGGAACTGCTTGTCCAGTTGTGCGATGGGCACTATTTATCTGTCGCGGTAATGGAAATATTGTTGGGGCGCAAGGCGCAGAGTATTCGCCAGAATTACTTAAAACCTATGGTGGATTCAAAGCAGTTGAAGCTGGCATTTCCTAACAAGCCTAATTCGCCAAGGCAAGGGTATACGCTCGCTTAGGGTTACCATCGGTAGACTCCTGGCGCAGGCGGCCTTTAGGCCGTTTCGGCCAGGAGCGTTCAAAACTATTCCCTTCGGCCTCAATACAGCGATGGTGGATTTACAGCGTTGCTCTGGCAGTTTTTCACGCCACATTTTCCGTTCCTCGACTTCTTTAAACGCTTCGTACCGCAAATGAAGCCGATCGGCGAGGATCTGGAGTCAGCAATCAGATGTATCAATACAAACGCTTCCCCTACCTGTTCACAATTTTGTGACATATTCCATTGTATTTTCGTATGCATAGACGAATCTTTTTTTTCGCTGCTTATGACTAAGCTCAGCATTTTCCCCTGTGCGTTTTAACGTTCGCGGCATTAATCGCTCAGATTATCATCATATCGAAATAAATTTTTCACATAACGGCTAAATGTTAATCGCTGAATGTTGCAAAATATTAAGTGGATTACTCTGCCTTCTTGCCCATAGCATAAATTTCTCTGCTGAAAATAGTGCTTCGGGGTTTTTTTAATCTTTGCCCATCCATTCTCACCTTCAATACAAATCCCGGTTAACTGTATTGACGTTTTCACATTCTATTGACAGATTGTAGGGCATGAGGGGCATTTCATGGAGAATCCGCACTGCAACTCAGATGTTCCAGTGAAAGGAATCCCTCGCCTCTATATGCACCGACCAAGCCGGGTAAAAAATAAATAAGGTCAGGCGGTGTAACCCAATGCAAAGGGTAAAAACAACACATATCACATTGGAGCAGAATAATGAGTATTTCCTTGAAGAAGTCAGGGATGCTGAAGCTGGGTCTCAGCCTGGTCGCCATGACCGTTGCAGCCAGCGTACAGGCAAAAACCCTGGTTTATTGTTCAGAAGGCTCGCCGGAAGGCTTTAACCCACAGCTCTTTACGTCTGGTACCACCTATGATGCCAGCTCCGTACCAATCTATAACCGTCTGGTTGAATTCAAAACCGGCACCACGGAAGTCATTCCGGGTCTGGCAGAGAAGTGGGACATCAGCCCGGACGGCAAAACCTACACCTTCCACCTGCGTCAGGGCGTGAAGTGGCAGGATAATAAAGATTTCAAACCAACGCGTGACGTGAACGCCGACGATATCGTCTTCTCCTTCGACCGTCAGAAAAACGCGCAGAACCCGTACCACAAAGTCTCTGGCGGCAGCTACGAATACTTTGAAGGGATGGGCCTGCAGGACCTGATTAGCGAAGTGAAAAAAGTCGACGATCATACCGTTCAGTTCGTGCTGACTCGCCCGGAAGCGCCGTTCCTGGCAGACCTGGCGATGGACTTCGCGTCTATTCTGTCAAAAGAATATGCTGACAACATGCTGAAAGCCGGCACGCCGGAGAAAGTTGACCTGAACCCAATCGGTACCGGTCCTTTCCAGCTGGTTCAGTACCAGAAAGACTCCCGTATTCTGTACAAAGCCTTCCCGGGCTACTGGGGCACCAAGCCGCAGATCGATCGCCTGGTCTTCTCCATCACGCCTGACGCTTCCGTGCGTTACGCCAAGCTGCAGAAGAATGAGTGCCAGGTCATGCCGTACCCGAACCCGGCTGACATCGCACGCATGAAAGAAGACAAGAGCATCAACCTGATGGAACAGGCTGGCCTGAACGTGGGTTACCTCTCCTTCAACACCGAGAAAAAACCGTTTGATGACGTGAAAGTGCGTCAGGCGCTGACTTACGCGGTCAACAAAGAAGCGATCATCAAAGCCGTTTATCAGGGTGCAGGCGTTGCGGCTAAGAACCTGATCCCGCCAACCATGTGGGGCTATAACGACGACGTCAAAGACTACAGCTACGATCCGGAAAAAGCCAAGGCGCTGCTGAAAGAAGCGGGCCAGGATAAAGGCTTCACCGTTGAGCTGTGGGCGATGCCGGTACAGCGTCCGTACAACCCGAACGCTCGCCGTATGGCCGAGATGATTCAGGCTGACTGGGCGAAGATCGGCGTACAGGCCAAAATCGTGACCTACGAGTGGGGCGAGTACCTCAAGCGTGCGAAAGCCGGTGAACACCAGGCTGTCATGATGGGCTGGACCGGCGACAATGGGGATCCGGATAACTTCTTCGCGACGCTGTTCAGCTGCGCGGCGGCGAAAGACGGTTCTAACTACTCTCGCTGGTGCTACAAGCCGTTTGAAGATCTGATTCAACCGGCACGTGCTACCGATGACCACAACAAACGCGTTGAGCTGTACAAACAGGCTCAGGTGGTGATGCACGATCAGGCTCCAGCGCTGATCATCGCTCACTCCACCGTATACGAGCCGGTGCGTAAAGAAGTCAAAGGCTATGTGGTTGATCCATTAGGCAAGCACCACTTCGACAACGTATCTATCGAATAATAAAGACGATGCCTTAACCGGCAGCGCATCGCTTCCTGCCCCCCTTGGGGTGGGAAGCTGTGCCGTATCTGCGCCTCTCGCGTTTAAGAAAGGCGGCAGATTTGTGAGCAATACAGACGACCTGTGACCAGGCGGGCCGTCATTAGAGAGAATCAGGGTTATGTTGCAGTTCATCCTCAAACGATTGGGTCTGGTGATCCCGACGTTTATCGGTATCACCCTCCTCACGTTTGCCTTCGTGCATATGATCCCCGGCGATCCGGTGATGATTATGGCGGGCGAGCGTGGTATTTCCCCTGAGCGCCATGCCCAGCTTCTGGCCGAACTCGGCCTGGATAAGCCAATGTGGCAACAGTACCTCCACTATATCTGGGGCGTACTGCACGGTGACTTAGGCATTTCATTGAAAAGCCGACTCCCGGTGTGGGACGAGTTCGTGCCGCGCTTTAAAGCGACGCTGGAGCTCGGTATCTGCGCCATGATTTTCGCCATCGCCGTGGGTATCCCGGTGGGCGTGCTGGCCGCGGTTAAGCGCGGTTCCATCTTCGATCACACCGCCGTTGGCCTGGCGCTGACCGGCTACTCCATGCCGATTTTCTGGTGGGGCATGATGCTTATCATGCTGGTGTCGGTGCACTGGAACCTGACGCCGGTCTCCGGACGCGTCAGCGATATGGTGTTCCTTGACGACTCCAACCCGCTGACCGGCTTTATGCTGATTGATACCGCCATCTGGGGCGACCCGGGCAACTTCATTGATGCGCTGGCGCACATGGTTCTGCCGGCCATCGTGCTCGGGACTATTCCGCTGGCGGTGATCGTGCGTATGACTCGTTCCTCCATGCTGGAAGTGCTGGGCGAAGACTATATCCGTACCGCGCGCGCCAAGGGCTTAACCCGTATGCGCGTGATCATCGTTCACGCCCTGCGTAACGCCATGCTGCCGGTGGTGACCGTTATCGGCCTGCAGGTGGGTACGCTGCTGGCAGGTGCGATTCTGACGGAAACCATCTTCTCCTGGCCGGGTCTCGGACGCTGGCTGATTGACGCGCTGCAACGCCGTGACTATCCGGTAGTGCAGGGTGGGGTGCTGCTGGTGGCGACGATGATTATCCTCGTCAACCTGCTGGTAGACCTGCTGTACGGCGTGGTGAACCCGCGCATTCGTCATAAGAAGTAAGGGGCCATCATGTCACAAGTTACTGAGAATAAAGCACCGGTGCCGATGACCCCGTTCCAGGAATTCTGGCACTACTTTAAGCGCAATAAAGGCGCGGTTGTCGGCCTGGTTTACGTGGTTATCGTGCTGTTTATCGCTATCTTCGCCAACTGGATTGCGCCGTACAACCCGGCCGATCAGTTCCGCGATACGCTGCTTGCGCCGCCGGCGTGGCAGGAAGGTGGCACCTGGGCGCATCTGTTTGGTACCGATGATGTGGGCCGCGATGTGCTGTCCCGTCTGATGTACGGTGCGCGCCTGTCGCTGCTGGTTGGCTGTCTGGTCGTGGTACTGTCGCTGGTGATGGGCATTGTACTGGGGCTGGTTGCGGGTTACTTCGGCGGCCTCGTCGATAACATCATTATGCGCGTCGTCGACATCATGCTGGCATTGCCAAGCCTGCTGCTGGCGCTGGTGCTGGTGGCTATCTTCGGCCCGTCGATCGGCAACGCCGCGCTGGCGCTGACCTTTGTCGCCTTGCCGCACTACGTCCGTTTAACCCGCGCTGCCGTTCTGGTGGAGGTGAACCGCGACTACGTGACCGCTTCCCGCGTGGCGGGTGCCGGGGCGATGCGCCAGATGTTCGTCAACATTTTCCCAAACTGCCTTGCGCCGCTGATTGTTCAGGCATCGCTCGGTTTCTCTAACGCCATTCTCGATATGGCTGCCCTCGGCTTCCTGGGGATGGGCGCACAGCCGCCTACGCCGGAGTGGGGCACCATGCTCTCTGACGTACTGCAATTTGCGCAAAGCGCCTGGTGGGTTGTGACCTTCCCTGGGCTGGCAATTTTGTTGACGGTACTGGCGTTTAACCTGATGGGTGACGGTCTGCGTGACGCGCTCGATCCCAAACTGAAGCAGTAAGGGGACCGAGATGGCGTTATTAAATGTAGATAAATTATCGGTGCACTTCGGCGACGAAGGCACACCGTTCAAAGCCGTAGACCGCGTGAGCTACAGCGTAAACCAGGGCGAGGTTGTCGGCATCGTCGGCGAATCTGGCTCGGGTAAGTCCGTTAGCTCGCTGGCGATTATGGGGCTGATTGATTATCCCGGCCGCGTGATGGCCGAAAGCCTGCTGTTTAACGGCCAGGATCTGAAGCGCATCTCTGAGAAAGAGCGTCGCAATCTGGTGGGCGCCGAAGTGGCGATGATCTTCCAGGACCCGATGACCAGCCTTAACCCGTGCTATACCGTCGGCTTCCAGATTATGGAAGCGATTAAGGTGCATCAGGGCGGCAACAAGAGCACGCGTCGTCAGCGGGCCATCGACCTGTTAAATCAGGTGGGTATCCCTGACCCGGCTTCGCGCCTGGACGTGTATCCGCACCAGCTTTCCGGTGGGATGAGCCAGCGCGTGATGATCGCCATGGCGATTGCCTGTCGTCCGAAGCTGCTGATTGCCGATGAACCAACTACCGCGCTGGATGTGACTATTCAGGCGCAGATTATCGAGTTGCTGCTGGAGCTTCAGCAGAAAGAGAACATGGCGCTGATCCTGATCACTCACGATCTGGCGCTGGTGGCCGAAGCCGCGCACAAAATCATCGTGATGTACGCCGGTCAGGTGGTTGAGACGGGCGCTGCGGGCGATATTTTCCGCGCCCCGCGTCACCCGTACACCCAGGCGCTGCTGCGTGCGTTACCGGAATTTGCGCAGGATAAAGCGCGTCTGGCTTCGCTGCCGGGCGTGGTGCCGGGTAAATACGACCGCCCGAACGGCTGTCTGCTGAATCCGCGTTGCCCGTATGCGACGGATAAATGCCGCAGCGTAGAGCCTGAGCTGAATACCGTTGACGGTGCTCGCCAGTCGAAATGTCACTACCCACTCGATGATGCCGGGAGGCCCACACTATGAGTACGCACGAGGCCACCTCGCAACAGCCGCTGTTGCAGGCAATTGACCTGAAAAAACACTATCCGGTGAAGAAGGGGATGTTCGCCCCGGAACGCCTGGTGAAAGCGCTGGACGGCGTGTCATTTACCCTGGAGCGCGGCAAAACGCTGGCGGTGGTCGGGGAATCCGGCTGCGGTAAATCGACGCTGGGCCGTCTGCTGACGATGATCGAAACGCCGAGCGGCGGTGAGCTTTACTATCAGGGGCAGGATCTGCTCAAGCATGACCCGCATGCGCAGAAACTGCGTCGGCAGAAAATCCAGATTGTGTTCCAGAACCCGTACGGTTCTTTGAACCCGCGTAAAAAAGTGGGACAAATTCTGGAAGAGCCGCTGCTGATTAACACCTCGCTCAGCAAAGAGCAGCGTCGCGACAAAGCGTTGGCGATGATGGCGAAAGTGGGCTTGAAAACCGAGCACTATGACCGCTATCCGCACATGTTCTCTGGCGGCCAGCGTCAGCGTATTGCGATCGCCCGTGGTCTGATGCTTGATCCGGACGTCGTGATTGCCGACGAACCGGTCTCCGCGCTCGATGTTTCCGTGCGCGCGCAGGTGCTGAACCTGATGATGGATTTGCAGCAGGAGCTGGGGCTCTCTTACGTCTTTATCTCCCACGACCTGTCAGTCGTAGAGCACATTGCTGATGAAGTGATGGTGATGTACCTCGGCCGCTGCGTGGAGAAAGGGACGAAGGACCAGATCTTCAACAATCCGCGTCACCCGTACACCCAAGCGCTGCTCTCCGCGACGCCGCGTCTGAATCCGGACGATCGCCGCGAGCGCATCAAGCTGACCGGCGAGCTGCCAAGCCCGCTGAATCCACCGCCGGGCTGTGCTTTCAACGCCCGCTGCCGTCGCCGCTTTGGCCAGTGCACCCAGCTGCAACCGCAGCTGAAAGAGTATGGTGGTCAGTTGGTGGCATGCTTCGCGGTCGATCAGGATGAGAATCCAGAGAAAACGGCGTAACCCGATAACCGGGCCGCAGGGGTAAAACCCTGCGGCCTTTTTCGTTTTTGTAGCCCGGGCAAGGCGTTTACGCCGCCCCCGGGACTGCTCGGTGCTCATCCCGGCGTCGCTGCGCTCGGCCGGGCTACGTTCAGGTCGGGTGCTATTCTGAAAATGGGGTTGTGACGGCGAGCTGAAAGGTTGTTTGCAGTAGTATCGTCGTCAAGCCGGGTTTCCCGGTGAGGCGCAATGTTGCGGGGGCTTGATCCCCGGTGGCATAGGTTGCTGGAAAGAGAAAACCCCCGCACGTTGTTTGGTATAAACCAGCAACATAACGGGGGCTATCACTTGCCTGAACAACAAGAGAATAGCCGCGAACTGTTGCTATTGCAACCAAGGCGGCTACATGACGCTTGCAGAGCTTGGCGTGCTTTTCTGGCACGATCTGGCAGCTCCGATTGCGGTGGGAATTATCACCAGCGCCATTCTGAGCTGGTGGCGTAACCGGAAATAACGCCCGCTGAGGGGCGTCTGTCCGTCGCAGTGGCAACATGCGCCCGAACCGGGCCGCAGGGGTAAAACCCTGCGGCCTTTTTCGTTTTTGTCGCCCGGGCAAGGCGTTTACGCCGCCCCCGGGACTGCTCGGTGCTCATCCCGGCGTCGCTGCGCTCGGCCGGGCTACGTTCAGGTCGGGTGCTATTCTGAAAATGGGGTTGTGACGGCGAGCTGAAAGGTTGTTTGCAGTAGTATCGTCGTCAAGCCGGGTTTCCCGGTGAGGCGCAATGTTGCGGGGGCTTGATCCCCGGTGGCATAGGTTGCTGGAATGAGAAAACCCCCGCACGTTGTTTGGTATAAACCAGCAACATAACGGGGGCCATTCTTTGACTCGCAAACAAAGGATAGCCGCGAACTGTTGCTATTGCAACCAAGGCGGCTACATGACGCTCGCAGAGCTTGGCGTGCTTTTCTGGCACGATCTGGCAGCTCCAATTGCGGTGGGAATTATTACCAGCGCCATTCTGAGCTGGTGGCGTAACCGGAAATAACGCCCGCTGAGGGGCGCCTGTCCACTGCAGTGGCAACATGCGCCCGAACCGGGCCGCAGGGGTAAAACCCTGCGGCCTTTTTCGTTTTTGTAGCCCGGGCAAGGCGTTTACGCCGCCCCCGGGACAGCTCGGTGCATATCCCGGCATCGATTCCCGGCGTCGCTGCGCTCGGCCGGGCTACGCGTAGGTCGGGCGCTATTCTGAAAATGGGGCTGTGACGGCGAGCTGAAGGGGTGTTTGCAGTAGTATCGTCGTCAAGCCGGGTTTCCCGGTGAGGCGCAATGTTGCGGGGGCTTGATCCCCGGCGGCATAGGTTGCTGGAAAGAGAAAACCCCCGCACGTTGTTTGGTATAAACCAGCAACATAACGGGGGCTATCACTTGACCAGACATCAAGAGAATAGCCGCGAACTGTTGCTATTGCAACCAAGGCGGCTACATGACGCTCGCAGAGCTTGGCGTGCTTTTCTGGCACGATCTGGCAGCTCCAATTGCGGTGGGAATTATCACCAGCGCCATTCTGAGCTGGTGGCGTAACCGGAAATAACGCCCGCTGAGGGGCGTCTGTCCGCCGCAGTGGCAGCATGCGCCCGAACCGGGCCGCAGGGGTAAAACCCTGCGGCCTTTTTCGTTTTACTGCGGGTACGGCACCCAGGAACCGCCGTTTAAGCGAACGTACGGTTTGCCCTGGTATTGCACGACGACGGCGTTGGAGTTTTCCGACACCGCGGCGGTCTGCGGCAGGTTGCCGGTGAAGGCCGACCAGTCGACGCTATCTTCGGTAAAGATTTTGCCGTCTACCGCGCGGGCAACCAGTTCGGAAATTGCCAGGTAACTGCTTGGCTGATTGATATCAATGGCGGCGCCCTGATGCGGTGCTTTCATGCCAAAGAATTTAATCGCAGCCGGTACGTGGGTAATCGACGGGCTTGGGATATCGCGCAGGCCGGAGACCTGCATTTTATCGCCCTGCAGCGCCGCACCATGCTCTGGCACCACAACCACCATCACTCGACGGCCAGACTTCTCAAGTTCGGTAAAGAAAGCATCCAACTCATCAAACAGCTTCTGCGCGCGGGTCTTGTAGTCCGCCGTTTTGCTCTGTCCCTGGAAGTGGTTACCGTCGTGCAGCGGCAGGATGTTATAGAAGGTTGCCGAGCGGCCACCGGCTGGCATATCCGGTGACTGCAGCCAGCGGTCGAGCACCGCCAGGTCGTCATACACCGGGGAGCCGTCGAAGGAGAGCAGGTTAACCGGCAGCTTGCTTTGATCCATCAACGGGCTCTGCATGCCGCCGTTCTCACGTACTTCTTTGAGGAAATCGCCGAATACGCCGTTATGGTCAAGCATCAGGTGCTGGGTGAAGCCGAGTTTGGACAGGTTATCAAACAGGTAGCACTGGTTGCCCGCGGGCTGATACAGATTGGTATGCGACGGCTGACCGCAGCTTGCACGCAGTAAACGAATCGCTGCCGGGCCGCTGTACGAAGTCGCAGAGTTGAAGTTGCTAAAGCGAATATCAAAGTGCGACCACAGCGGATGCTGCATCAGGCCTGCTGCTTCGATATCGGAGTTAGCCAGCGAACAGATGTTGATAACCAACAGGTCAAACGGCTGCGCATCTTCCGGCAACTGCGCCGGGAAGGTGGTGGTGCGTTTGCTTTCCGACGCGTAGAAGCTGTTTAACCAGGCGTTCAGGTTATCTGACGTTGGCGCGGCGGTTTGCGCGGGAAGATCGCCGTTTGCCGTCGTGCTGCCTGCCGCTGCGGCGGGTGCCGAGGAAGTTGCGGCGGCGGTAGCGTTGCTTGCTTGCCCGGCTGACCACAGGTTAATGGATGGGAGCAGCGGGCCGAGGTTAATCCATACCATCGCGGCGACCACAAAAACGGTAATGCGGATCCACTGGTTTAAAAACAGCCAGGCGACCACGAGCACGAAGAAAGCGCCGACCATCTGCCAGTTAATAAAGCGGGTGACGAGATCCCAGATGTAATCCGCGCTAAAGCCCGCAATCTGCGAGCCCTGACTCATAATGCTCTCCGGGCCCGGCAGCCAGGTATCATGCCAGAACAGCCCTATACCGAGCGGGATGGCAATCCAGTGGCGCCAGCGGTGCAGTCGGCTATTCGGCAACGGGAAGAGCAGGAATGCCATGAACACCAGGTTCATCATGGGATGGAAATTGAGGTATCCCGCCCACAGCAGGCCAAATTTGACCAGGAAATAGAGGTTCCAGCCAGAGAGGCCCCGCCAGTAGTGCCACAGCGGAGAAGGAGTAACGGCGGCGTTTTTCGTCGAATTAGTCATTTTTTGATTTTGCCCTGACGGCCTGATCCCGGCGTATTACGCCGACGGGTTTAACAAAGCGCGGTTTTAGAAACATCAGACGGAACGCGTTCTCAATACGGCGCTGGTGATGACGTGCCAGATAACCCAGCGGGAAAAAGATCAGCGCGCAGAGAATCACGAGTTGAATAATATCGCTTATCGACATCATGACGATGTTCCTTCGGTATCCGTAGACAGGCGGCACGGCTCGGGATAACGGCGCCAGCTGTTATCTTCATAGGTCGCATTAATCACGTTTTTCGGTTTCGGTGAGATACGCAGTGGCTGCGTCCACAGCTCCGGCTTCACGCTACGCATATCAATCAACTCGGCGGAAATCTGTTTATCTTCAAACCACATCATACGGTTAGAGAAAATATCCCCGGTTGGCAGGGGGAAAATATGGTTGAGCGCTTTGTCGAGGTCGTTAACGCGGCAGAAGGGAAGGAACAGCACCAGGCGACGATCGGCGATGGTCACAATATCGCCCATACGGTGCGGACGGCACAGCGTCAGCGCCTGCTCGACGCGTAACCCCGGCGCGGGTCGGAGCGCCACCATCACGCCTTTACTGTCCGCGGGCAGCAGCGTGTTGTTGATGACCTTTTGCACCGCATCGCAGAACACATCCCACTTCTGGTAGCCCTTCAGCTTCAACGGTTCGGTGTTGGCGAGCAGAGTGGCTAAATCTTCCGGTACGTGACGGTTAAACTGCTGTGTCTGTACGCTTTCAATCAGGGTCAGGCTACGAGAGAGCGGCGCGCTGGCGGAGATAACGATATTGGCCCCGCAGCTTAACAGCAGGCGCTCATCGGTGGCTCGCAGGCTAGGAGTGGTCTCTCGGACAATAAGTTTTAAAGCACTTCCGCGCTGTCGACGCAGAGTATGAATATATCGGGCAAGCTGCTCAACCTGGCTATTTTGGTTTAGCGAGAATATGACGGTTGCGGCCTGTGCGGTACGTGCAGCATTAAAAACAGCGTCATTGGTATCAAATAAAGTCCAGTGCTCTGAAAGTGCCGGTGCGCCTTCGAGAATATTGATATTACTAAGCACTTCTTTTTCATCGCTGCGTGGCTGGACGTTCGCAACTTCGTCCTGCGCCAGGTGCCAGCCGTGGTCATTTTGTTTAATTAACAGCTGCTGGCGGGCGCTTACCCCTTTTTCATTTGACCAGTAAGATATATCCAGTAGTTGACTATCACCCTGGTAACGTAAACTGGCCAGGCCAGAAAGGGCACGATATTCACCGAGTAAAACGGAGGTTTGAGCGTCGGCATTGTTGCCTGGATTCAGAACCAGAAGCGTGCAGCCATAGTATTTAGCCCATTTTTGAGACTTGTTTACCCAGTCATGAACTTTATCAGCAGGAATATTTTTCCAGGCGTTATGTGAGCATAACAGGATGACGAAATAATCGTTGGGTTCGAGCGTGCGCAGTAAATCGCGGCGCATAAAGTATAGACTATCTACGCTATCCTGCATGGTAAACAGCGACACTTTTTTAGGGCCGGAATTTCCCTTTAACTCTATAAGGTTATTAGGGTTTTCACCCATGCAAACCACCGCCACTTTCGCCGCATCTTGCTGTGCTGAAAGCGTCTGGTTTAGCAGGCTGACGGCATCCTCATGGCGATCGGTATTCACCCACCACACGCCGCCTGCAGGCATATGACTCACTTCATCCCACAGCGACTGGATACCAATAGAAAATATGGGGTTCATCGTGTCCCTCTTATCGACGATAATCCTGCGTATAAGTTTACTAGTGTAAACGTCAGAATAAACCTAATATTGAAATTAAATAGCATCAGATTTAGCATGTATACTCTGATTTATTAGCGTTATCGTCAGGCGATAAGTGAGCCAATCCCCTGAAACCTGCATAACTATGTGGTTGAAATGAGTAAAAGCAAAACTACTCATCTGCAATCAGAAGTATGACGAGTATAAACGAATTTCATGGAAAGGTTGCCCTTCGAATGATGGGGCGCATTTGTACTTTGATTTCAGAGGGAGCAAAAAAATGTCAGATAATGAACCAGTGACATCAGCTGATTCTCAACTTGGCTACACTTTCCAGAATGATTTTCTCGCACTGAGCCGGGCTTTCTCTCTACCCAATATAGATTACACTGATATTTCCCAGCGTGAAAAATTAGCTGCGGCGTTTAAACGCTGGCCGCTGCTGGCAGAGTTTGCAGAACAAAAAGCCGAACAAAAATAAGGAAGCCATAATGGCTATTCTGGGATTACAGGGCGTTCGCGGTGGCGTGGGTACGACGTCCATCACGGCGGCATTAGCGTGGTCGTTACAGCTGCTCGGGGAGTCGGTGCTGGTCATCGATGCTGGCCCTGACAATATGCTGCGTCTGTCGTTTAACGATGAGATCGGACGGCAGAGCGGCTGGGCGCGCGCGGCGTTGGACGGCGAGGATTGGCGTGACGCGGGATTACGTTACACTTCACTGATTGATGTGCTGCCGTTTGGTCACCTCCAGCCGGGTGAGTTGCAAAACGCGGCCGCGTTGGGCGATACGCTATCGACCATTGCCGATATCGCCGAAACCTTAGAACGCGAAGGGCGCTACCAGTGGATCTTGCTGGATCTCCCGCACGGTTTTTATCCCTGGACTGCGCCGCTGGTCGAAGCCAGCCACTTTACGCTGACGATTCTGAAACCAGACGCCAACTGCCATATTCGCCTGCATCAACAGCCGCTACCGGCTGATACCCACCTTTTGATCAATGGGTTACGCATGAGCAGCCCGCTGCAGGAAGACCTTTATCAGGTCTGGCTGCAAACCCAGCGTCGCCTTCTGCCGGTGGTTATCCATCTGGATGAAGCGATGGCTGAAAGCCTGGCGAATAAGCAGCCGCTTGGCGAATACCGCCACGATTCCCTTGCCGCCGAAGAGATGATTACGCTCGCCAACTGGTGCCTGATGCACTACGCAGGCCGCCGTCCGGTCGCGGAGCGCGAAGCATGATTCGCCTCGGCAGCTGGATATTCGTCCCGCCGGTCTACGCTCGCCTGCGCGAGCGCTATCTTGGTTATCGAAAGGCGGGGTCGTCCTGGCTTTCCGCGACATTGACCTGCCTATGGGTGGGGCTGGCATGGCTCTTTCTGCCGTTGGAAAATGCCCGCTGGCAGGCGCTGACTGACCGTCACGACGAACTGTTCCCGCACATTAATTTCTCGCGACCACGCCCGCTGGATCCGCTGCGCTTTGCGCTACAGGCGGTCTGGCTCATTGCCACCAAGCCTGCAGAACAACGCAGCGCTCGCCCCTGGCGACCGCTGGCAGGCATCGATCGTCTGCGCGAGCGCTACAACCGCTGGGCTGATGAGCTGCCAGGCCGGATGAATGCGCAAACCGGCCATCTCGATGAGAAGAAAGAGCTGGCGCACCTGAATCCAAAGCTGCGCCGCCTGATCCTTGGCGTGGTGGTTACGCTCTCCTTAATTCTGGCCCTGGTCTGCATTACCCAACCGTTTAACCCGCTCTCGCAGTTTATCTTCTTGCTGCTGCTCTGGGGCGTGGCGCTGCTGGTGCGGCGCATTCCGGGGCGTTTCTCGGCGCTGATGCTGATCGTGCTCTCGCTGACGGTCTCCTGTCGCTACATCTGGTGGCGCTATACCTCAACGCTCAACTGGAACGACCCGGTAAGCCTGGTATGTGGCCTGATCCTGCTGTTTGCCGAAACCTACGCGTGGATTGTGCTGGTGCTGGGTTACTTCCAGGTGGTCTGGCCGCTGAACCGTCATCCGGTGCCGCTGCCGAAGGACATGAACGAATGGCCTTCGGTCGATATCTTCGTCCCGACCTATAACGAAGATTTGAACGTTGTCAAAAACACCGTTTACGCTTCGCTCGGTATCGACTGGCCAAAAGATAAGATTCAAATCTGGATCCTTGATGACGGCGGCCGCGAAGAGTTTAAGCAGTTTGCCAAAGACGTGGGCGTCCACTACGTAGCACGCACCACGCATGAACATGCAAAAGCCGGGAACATCAACAACGCGCTGAAGTATGCCAAAGGCGAGTTTGTATCGATTTTCGACTGCGACCACGTGCCGACGCGCTCGTTCCTGCAGATGACCATGGGCTGGTTCCTGAAAGACAAGAAGCTGGCGATGATGCAGACGCCACACCACTTCTTCTCGCCTGACCCGTTCGAACGTAACCTGGGCCGTTTCCGTAAAACGCCGAACGAAGGCACGCTGTTCTACGGGCTGGTGCAGGACGGTAACGACATGTGGGATGCGACCTTCTTCTGCGGCTCGTGTGCCGTGATTCGTCGTAAACCGCTGGATGAAATTGGCGGCATCGCCGTGGAAACGGTGACCGAAGATGCGCACACTTCTCTGCGTTTGCACCGTCGCGGCTACACCTCTGCCTACATGCGTTTGCCGCAGGCGGCGGGGCTGGCGACGGAAAGCCTGTCGGCGCATATCGGCCAGCGTATCCGCTGGGCGCGCGGCATGGTGCAGATCTTCCGCATGGATAACCCCTTGTTTGGTAAAGGGCTGAAGCTACCGCAGCGGCTGTGCTACCTCAACGCCATGTTCCACTTCCTGTCGGGCGTACCGCGGCTTATCTTCCTCACCGCACCGCTGGCCTTCCTGCTGCTGCACGCCTACATCATCTACGCCCCGGCGCTGATGATCGCGCTGTTCGTGCTGCCGCACATGATTCACGCCAGCCTGACCAACTCAAAAATTCAGGGCAAATACCGCCACTCCTTCTGGAGTGAAATCTATGAAACGGTGCTCGCGTGGTACATCGCGCCGCCGACGATGGTGGCGCTGTTTAACCCGCACAAAGGCAAATTCAACGTCACCGCCAAGGGTGGCCTGGTGGAAGAGGAGTACGTCGACTGGGTTATCTCCCGCCCGTATATCTTCCTCGTGCTGCTGAACCTGGTGGGCGTGGCGTTTGGGATCTGGCGCTATATGTACGGCCCGGCGGATGAAACCCTCACCGTGTGGATAAGCCTGGTGTGGGTGTTCTATAACCTGATTATCCTCGGCGGTGCGGTGGCGGTGTCGGTGGAAAGTAAACAGGTGCGTCGTTCGCACCGTGTTGAAATCAAAATGCCGGGGGCGATCTCCCGTGAAGACGGGCATCTCTTCTCCTGTACGGTACATGACTTCTCTGACGGCGGCGTGGGTATTCATATCAACGGTGACGCTCAGGTGCTGGAAGAGCAGAAGGTTAATCTGCTGCTCAAACGCGGCCAGCAGGAGTACGTCTTCCCAACCCAGGTCGTGCGCGTACTGGGTAGTGAAGTGGGGCTCAAGCTGTTGCCGATGAGCACCCGTCAACATATCGATTTTGTACAGTGTACGTTTGCGCGTGCGGATACGTGGGCGCTCTGGCAGGACAGCTTCCCGGAAGATAAACCGCTGGAAAGCCTGATGGATATCCTGAAGCTGGGGTTCCGTGGCTATCGCCACCTGGCCGAGTTCGCGCCACCGGTGGCAAAAGAGATTTTCCGGTCGCTCACCATGCTGGTGGCGTGGGTGGCTTCGTTCATTCCGCGCCGTCCAGAACGTGAGGCGGTAATCGAGCATCCGCTATCGGCTATGGCTCAACAATAATGATGATGAACCGATGAAAAGAAAACTTTCCTGGATTTGTGCAGTGGCGGTGGGCATGGGCAGTTTACTGCCGCTCACGACGCATTCAGAACCGACGACAGAGGTGGCGGTAGCGCCGACTGTTCAGGACAACGCAGCGGCGCCTGCTTCTGCCGACGCGGCAACCACGACGCCGGTGGTGGTGGAAGATGCGCCGTCGCGTGACGTAAAGCTTTCTTTTGCCCAGATTGCGCCGCCGCCGGGCAGCATGGTGCTGCGCGGATCTAACCCGGACGGCGGCATTGAGTTTGGCATGCGCAGCGACGAAGTGGTGTCGAAGGCGATGCTGAACCTGACCTATACGCCGTCGCCGTCGTTGCTACCGACGACGTCTCAGCTGAAGGTCTATCTGAACGATGAGCTGATGGGTGTACTGCCGGTCACCAAAGAGCAACTGGGTAAAAAGGTCTCGACGCAGATCCCTATCGACCCGCTCTATATCACCGACTTTAACCGCGTGCGCCTTGAGTTTATTGGCCACTACCGCGACGTCTGTGAAAACCCGGCGAACACCACCGTCTGGCTGGACGTGGCGCGCAACAGCTCGCTGGATTTGACCTATCAGGCGCTGAAGGTGCGTAACGACCTGTCGCACTTCCCGGTGCCGTTCTTTGACGCCCGTGATAACCGTGCACTGACCCTGCCTATCGTCTTTGCCAACTCACCGGATCTGCCGCAGCAGCAGGCGGCCGCCATTGTGGCTTCGTGGTTTGGCGCTAAGGCGGGCTGGCGTGGCCAGACCTTCCCGGTGCTGTTTAATACGCTGCCGGATCGTAATGCCATCGTCTTTGCCACCAACGATCGTCGCCCGGACTTCCTGCGCGATCATCCGGCGGTGAAGGCACCAACGATCGAAATGATCGACCATCCGAACAACCCGTATATGAAGCTGCTGGTGGTGTTTGGTCGTGACGATAACGACCTGCTGAAAGCAGCTCAGGGCATCGCGGCGGGCAATATTCTGTTCCGCGGCGATAGCGTGACGGTGGATGAGGTGAAACCGCTGCTGGCCCGCGCGCCGTACGACGCGCCAAACTGGGTGCGTACCGACCGTCCGGTCACCTTCGGCGAGCTGAAAACCTATGAACAGCAGCTGCAGTCCACCGGGCTGGAACCGGCTTCCATCAACCTGTCGCTGAATCTGCCGCCGGATCTCTACCTGATGCGCAGTACCGGCATCGACATGGATCTGAAGTACCGCTACACCATGCCGCCGGTCAAAGACAGTTCGCGGATGGACATCAGCCTGAATGACCAGTTCCTGCAGTCGTTTAACCTCAACAGCACCCAGGATGTGAATAAGCTGATGCTGCGCCTGCCGGTGCTACAAGGCCTGCTGGACGGTAAAAACGATGTCAGCATTCCGGCGCTGCGTTTGGGTGCAATGAACCAGCTGCGCTTTGATTTCCAGTATATGAACCCGATGCCGGGCGGCTCGGTGGATAACTGCGTGACCTTCCAGCCGGTGCAGAACCACGTGGTGATAGGCGACGACTCGACCATCGACTTCTCGAACTACTATCACTTCCTGCCGATGCCGGATCTGCGCACCTTTGCGAATGCAGGCTTCCCGTTCACCCGTATGGCGGATCTCTCCGACACGGTGATCGTGATGCCAAAACAGCCGTCTGAAGCGCAGGTGAGCACGCTGCTGAACGCCGTTGGCGTGATTGGCGGCCAGACCGGCCTGGCGGGCTCGAAGATGACCATCGCCGATGATGGCAGCAAGATTCAGGACCAGGATGCTGACCTGCTGTTGATTGGCTCTATCCCGCAAAAACTGAAGGACGATAAGCACATCGACCTGCTGGTGGACGCCACCCAGAGCTGGGTGAAAACGCCAATGCGCCATACTGACCTGCCGAGCATCTATCTTGATGAAGATGACCGTCAGGCTGGCGTGCAGACCGGGATCACCTCTTCCGGCCCGATGGCTGCCGTCGTTGGTTTCGAATCGCCGTACCACAAACAGCGCAGCGTCGTGGCGCTGCTCGCTGACAGCGCCAGCGGTTATGACCTGCTGAACAATGCGCTGAACGACAGCGGCAAGCGCGCGGCGATGTTTGGCTCAGTATCGGTGATTCGTGAGTCCGGCGTGAGCAGCCTGCGCGTGGGCGACATCTACTATGTCGGTCATCTGCCGTGGTTCGAACGCGTGTGGTTCGCGCTCTCTAACCATCCGGTTCTGCTGGCTATCTTTGCCGCCATCAGCATCGTGCTGCTGGCCTGGGTGCTGTGGCGTCTGCTGCGTATCATCAGCCGCCGTCGTCTGAACCCGGAAGACGAGTAAGCCGCGATGAAGATGCTTCGCTGGATAGTACTGCTGTGTGTCCTGGGCGGTCAGGCGCAGGCCGCCTGTAGCTGGCCTGCCTGGGAGCAGTTCAAGCAGGATTACGTCAGCGCGGAAGGGCGCGTTATCGATCCTAGCGATGCGCGCAAAATTACCACCTCAGAGGGGCAAAGCTACGCGCTGTTCTTTGCCCTCGCCGCGAACGATCGTCAGGCCTTTGCAAGCCTGCTGGGCTGGACGCAGAACAACCTCGCGCAGGGTTCGCTGCGCGAGCATCTACCCGCCTGGCTGTGGGGCAAAAAGAGCGATGACGAGTGGACGGTGCTGGACAGCAACTCCGCCTCTGATTCGGATGTCTGGATTGCCTGGACGCTGCTGGAAGCCGGTCGCCTGTGGAAAAATGACGATTACACGGCAACGGGTAAAGCGCTGCTGGCGAAAATTGCTGAGGGTGAAACAGTGAAAGTTCCCGGTCTGGGGCTGATGCTATTACCCGGCCGCGTTGGCTTTGCGGAAGAGACGCGCTGGCGCTTCAATCCAAGCTATCTCCCACCGCAGGTGGCGCAGTATTTCAGCCAATTTGGCGCCCTGTGGACTACCCTTCGCGATACCAACCTGAAGCTGCTGCTTGATACCGCGCCGAAAGGTTTCTCACCGGACTGGGTGAGCTACGACAAGAAACAGGGCTGGTTGCTGAAAGAGGCCAGCGTGGTGGGCAGCTACGATGCTATTCGCGTCTATTTATGGGTGGGCATGCTGCACGACGCCGACCCACAGAAAGCACGACTGCTTAAACGCTTTAACGCGATGGCGGCACAGACCGTGAAGCAGGGCGTTCCCCCGGAAAAAGTGGCGATTGCCACCGGGGCGGTGACCGGCGACGGCCCGGTCGGTTTTTCAGCTTCGCTGATTCCATTCCTACAAAATCGCGATGCGCAGGCCGTTCAGCGCCAGCGTGTGGCCGATCATTTTCCCAGCGCGGATGCTTATTACAATTATGTTCTGACCCTCTTTGGTCAGGGCTGGGATCAACACCGTTTTCGCTTCAGCG
Source organism: Kluyvera sichuanensis (assembly GCF_040930405.1). Taxonomy (NCBI): domain Bacteria; kingdom Pseudomonadati; phylum Pseudomonadota; class Gammaproteobacteria; order Enterobacterales; family Enterobacteriaceae; genus Kluyvera; species Kluyvera sichuanensis. The sequence continues at coordinate 3,456,038 of NZ_CP162271.1, read as the reverse complement.
CCCGCGGCGAATTACTACCTGACTGGGGCCAGGAATGCGCAAGTTCACACTAAGTTTAATCACCCTCTCTCTGGGCCTGACGCTGGTACAGCCGGGCTATGCGGACACCTCGGCAGAAGAACAGCTGCTCAACCAGGTGCGTCTTGGAGAAGCCAGCAAACGGGATGATTTGGTGCAGCAATCGCTGTACCGGCTGGAGCTGATTAATCCCAACAATCCACAGGTGCTGGCGGCGCGTCTGCGCTATCTGCTGCGCCAGGGCGACACCGCCGGTGCGCAAAAGCAGCTGCAAAAGCTGGCGCAGGTGGCACCAAATTCAACGGAATATAACGCTTCTCGCATTGAGATTGGCCTGAACACCGATGCCGGACGTCAGGCGCTGCAACAGGCGCGACTGCTGGCCACTACCGGGCACGTTCCGGAAGCGCTGGCCGACTACGAAAAAGCCTTCAACGGCCCGCCGCCGGACGGCGACTACGCGGTGGAGTACTGGACTGCGGTAGCGAAAATCCCGGCCCGACGCGATGAAGCGGTCAAACACCTGCAAACGCTGAACAAGCAGAACCCTGGCAACGTTGGCCTGCAGATGACGCTTGCCAATATGCTGCTCGCCGCGAATCAGCGAGATGAAGCCTTTAACGTGCTGGAGCAAATGGCGAAATCGGCGGGCGGGCGTGGCCCGGCGAGTGACCTGTGGTTTAAAGCCATCAAAGACCAGCCTGCTAGCCCGTCCAGCGTACAGGCGTTGCAGCGCTACTTGATGATTTTCAACAGCGGTGAATCGGCGGACAGCGCTCGTGCCATGCTGGCCGACCAGCAAAAACAGATGGCGGACCCGGTTCTGCGCGCCAAAGCGGTAGAACAGGAAAAAGTAGCGCAGGCAGCGGACAACACGCCGCAGACCTGGCAACTCTACTGGCCGCTGATTCGCAAAGGCGATGCGGCGCTGAAGGCTAATAATCTGGCGCAGGCCGAGAGCTTCTACCAGCAGGTGCGCAAACTGGATGCCACCGACAGCTATGCGGTGCTGGGACTTGGTGATGTAGCCATGGCGCGTAAAGATAGCGCCTCAGCGGAGCGCTTCTACCAGCAGGCGCTGCGCCTCGATCGCGGCAACAGTAGCGCGGTGCGCGGTCTGGCAAATATCTACCGCGCCGAGTCGCCGGAGAAAGCCACCGCCTTTATCAACAGCCTTTCTGCTAGTCAGCGTCGCAGCATTGACGATATCGAACGTAGTCTGACCAACGACCGGCTCTCCCAGCAGGCTGAAGCGCTGGAGAATAAGGGAAACTGGGCGCAGGCAGCGGAAGTTCAGCGCCGTCGACTGGCGCTCTCGCCGGACGATGTGTGGATAACCTATCGCCTCTCCCGTGACCTGGTGAGCGCCGGACAGCGCGGTGAAGCCGACAACCTGATGCTCAACCTGGCGCGTAAAAAGCCGACCGATGCCGACCAGGTTTACGCTAACGGACTCTATCTTTCCGGTAACGGTCAGGATCAGGCAGCGCTGACGCATCTGGCCGCGCTGCCGACAGCACAGTGGACCGATAATATTCGCGAACTGGACCAGCGTCTGCGCAGCGATCAGTTGATTGCTCAGGCCAACCGCCTGCGTGATAGCGGGCAGGAAGTGCAGGCAATTGCGCTGCTGAAACAGCAGCCGGAATCCTCTCGCATTCATTCAACGCTTGCCGACTGGGCGCAGCAGCGGGGCGATAATGCTACGGCGCTGGCTGAATACAATGCCGTGCTGGCAAAAGACCCGCATGACGAAGACGCCCATCTGGGCATGGCGGAAGTGTATGCCGCTGACGGTAATGCGCTGGCAGCCCGCCAGCAGCTGGCACAACTCCCTGCCGAAGGCCAACGTTCGCTCAATACTCAGCGACGTATTGCGCTGGTCAGCGCCAGACTGGGTGATACTGCGGCGGCACAGCAAATGATGACTGCCCTGATTCCTCAGGCCAAAGCCCAGCCGCCGTCTATGGATACGGCGATGGTGCTGCGCGATGCCGCGCGCTATCAGGCACAGGATGGCAACCCGAAACAGGCGCTGGAGACCTACAAAGATGCGATGGTCGCCACGCAGATCACCCCAACGCGTCCGGCGGATAACGATACCTTTACCCGCCTGACGCGTAACGACGAGAAAGACGACTGGCTTAAGCGCGGCGTGCGCAGTGACGCGGCGGATCTCTATCGTCAGCAGGACCTGAACGTCACCTTGCAGCATGATTTCTGGGGTTCCAGCGGTACGGGCGGTTATTCCGACCTGAAAGCGCATACCACTATGTTACAGGTCGATGCGCCGCTGGCTGATGGCCGGATGTTCTTCCGTTCGGATCTGGTGAATATGGACGCGGGGAGTTTCTCCACCGATAAAAATGACCAGTATAAGAAACAGTGGGGCACCTGTGATTTATCCGCCTGTAGCGGGTCAACGCACCAAAGCGACAGCGGCGCCAGCGTAGCCATTGGCTGGAAAAATGACACCTGGAACGCGGATATTGGCACCACCCCGATGGGCTTTAACGTGGTGGATGTGGTTGGTGGACTGAGCTACAGCAGCGATGTCGGTCCGCTGGGCTATACGGTTAATGCACACCGTCGTCCGATCTCCAGCTCGTTACTGGCATTTGGTGGGCAGAAAGATAATGACAAGGATGGGCACACAGGCACGACCTGGGGTGGCGTCCGCGCTAACGGCGGTGGTATTAGCCTGAGCTACGACAAAGGTGAAGCCAATGGCGTATGGGCTTCACTCGGTGGCGACCAACTGTCAGGTAAAAACGTAGACGACAACTGGCGCGTTCGCTGGATGACGGGATATTACTACAAGGTTATTAACGAGAATAACCGCCGGGTAACCGTTGGGCTTAACAACATGATCTGGCACTACCAGAAGGATCTGAGCGGCTATACCCTCGGTCAGGGCGGCTATTACAGCCCGCAGGAATATGTGTCGTTTGCCGTGCCGGTTAACTGGCGTGAACGTACGGAAAACTGGTCATGGGAACTGGGTGGTTCGGTCTCCTGGTCGCATTCGCGCACCAGTACGGAGCCGCGCTATCCGCTGATGAACCTGATCCCGCAAACCTGGAAGAAAAAGGCCCACGAGGATGTAAACCACGGGGGCAGCAGCCAGGGCTTTGGTTATACCGCGCGGGCGATTATCGAACGGCGCGTCAGTTCCAACTGGTTCGTGGGCGCAGGCGTTGATATCCAGCAGGCGAAGGATTACACCCCAAGCCACGCGCTGCTCTACGTTCGTTATTCCGCCGCTGGCTGGCAGGGCGACCTCGATATGCCGCCGCAACCGCTCACGCCATACGCAGACTGGTAATTTTACCGCTCCGAATATAGGTATTCGTCTTATATAACCCGGCACCCTGCCGGGTTATAATTATCGTGGCGGAGTCCCTTTTGACTTTGCCGCCAGCCTCGTTATTCTCAATGCCTGAGCAATACGTTCGTATTAGTGGAGAGCTCTTTTGCGCGTTAGCCGTTCCCTTACAATAAAACAAATGGCCATGGTTGCAGTTGTTACCATGTTGTTTTTATTTGTCTTTTGCTTCATTTTACTGTTCCACTTCGTACAGCAGGATCGCTATAACACTGGGGTGCAATTAGAGAGCATCGCCCGCTCGGTACGTCAGCCGCTGTCGGCTGCCATCCTTAAAGCCGATATTCCCGAGGCAGAGGCCATTCTTGGGCGCATTCAGCCTGCCGGCATCGTCAGCCGGGCGGATGTCGTGCTGCCTAACCAGTTTCAGGCGCTACGCATGAGTTTTATTCCGGAACGTCCGGTTCCGGTCAATATCACGCGCATTTTTGAACTCCCGGTGCAGATTTCACTGCCGCTCTATTCGCTGGAACGGCCTGCTAACCCGCAGCCGCTGGCCTACCTGGTGCTGCAGGCAGACCCTTATCGTATGTATAAGTTCGTGATGAGCGCGCTGGCAACGATAGTGACCGCTTACTTTTTGCTCGTTTTAATGCTGACCGTCGCGCTGACCTGGTGCATCAACCGACTGATTGTCAGGCCGCTGCGCAGCATTGCCTATGAAATTCACGATCTGCCGGGGGCGGATCGCATCGGGCATCAGCTCTCCCTGCCGCGTCTGCACCACGATGATGAAATCGGTACGCTGGTGCGCAGTTACAACCGCAATCAGCAGGCGCTACTACGTCAATATGACGATCTGAGCAATCAGTCGACCCGTTTCCCGGTCTCTGACCTGCCTAACAAAGCTTTCCTGTTAGGGCTGCTCGAACAGAGCCTGGTGCGCAAAACGCCGGTGGCACTGCTGACTATCGCCTGTGAAACCTTGCAGGACACCGCGGGCGTGCTGAAAGAAGAGCAGCGTGAAATGCTGCTGCTGACGCTGGCAGAGAAGATTAAGCAGGTGATCTCGCCGCGCATGGTGCTGGCGCAGGTCAGCGGCTACGACTTCGCGATTCTGGCCTATGACGTCAAAGAGCCGTGGCATGCCATCACATTAGGTCAGCAAGTACTTACTATCATTAATGAGCGTCTGCCGCTGCAGGGCATTCAGCTGCGCCCGAGCGCCAGCGTGGGTATTGCGATGTATAACGACGGGTTAACGGCGGAGCAGTTCTATCGCCGCTCGCTCTCGGCGGCCTTTACCGCACGACGCAAAGGGAAAAACCAGATTGAGTTTTTCGACCCGGAGCAGATGGTAAAAGCGCAAAAGCGCCTGACCGAAGAGAGCGATATCCTGACCGCGCTGGACAATGAGCAGTTCTCCGTCTGGCTCCAGCCGCAGGTGGAAACCAGCACCGGCAAGGTGTGCAGCGCGGAAGTTCTGCTGCGCCAGCGCCAGCCGGACGGTAGCTGGGCGCTGCCGAACGATCTGATCGACAGCATTGAATCCTGCGGCCTGATGGTGACCGTGGGGCACTGGGTTCTGGAAGAGTCGTGCCGACAGCTGGCGGCCTGGCAGTCGCGCGGCATTATGCTGCCGCTGTCGGTGAACATCTCGGCGCTGCAGCTTCTGCATCACGACATGGTGTCGGATATGCTGGCCCTGCTCAACCGCTATCGCATTGCGCCGGGTACACTGGTTCTGGAAGTGACAGAGAGCCGACGCATTGACGACCCGAAAGCCGCTGTCGCCATTTTACGACCGCTGCGCAACGCCGGTGTGCGCATTGCGCTGGATGATTTTGGTATGGGTTACGCGGGTTTGCGCCAGCTACAGCATATGAAATCTGTGCCGGTGGATATTCTGAAGATCGACAAAATCTTTATCGACAGCCTGCCGGAAGACACCAGCATGGTGGCGGCCATCATCCAGCTTGGGCGCAGCCTGAACCTGAAAATGGTTGCTGAAGGTGTTGAAAATAAAGAGCAATATGCATGGCTGCGGGCGGCGAATGTCGATATTTTGCAGGGCTTCCTGTTTGCTCGCGCCGTCCCGATGGAGACCTTTGAGCAGGATTATCTCGGTAAGGACAATTCACTACTGCCGGGAGATCGGAGTTAGCGATTGTGCGTGTCAGCTCAAAGTTTTAACAATTAAGTATCAAATTAACGTACATATATTTCGATAATGTTTCTTGGATGTTATTTTGTGCCAACAGGTAAAAATAATCCCTACATTTCCTGTGGCTATAGCTTAAGGACATCCTATGAAAACCTCATTCTTCAAAAGCCTCTATTTCCAGGTGTTGACGGCGATAGTGATCGGTGTGCTACTCGGTCACTATTACCCGGAATTAGGCGCGCAAATGAAACCGCTCGGCGATGCCTTCGTCAAACTGATTAAAATGGTTATCGCGCCGGTTATTTTTTGTACGGTAGTGACCGGCATCGCCGGTATGGAAAGCATGAAAGCGGTGGGGCGCACCGGTGCCGTGGCGCTGCTCTACTTTGAAGTGGTCAGCACCCTCGCGCTGATTATCGGTCTGGTGATTGTGAACGTGGTGCAACCCGGTGCGGGGATGAACGTTGACCCGGCAACGCTGGATGCGAAAGCGGTAGCGATGTACGCCGAGCAGGCAAAAGATCAGGGTATTATCGCCTTCCTGATGGATATCATTCCTTCCAGCGTGATCGGTGCCTTTGCCAGCGGCAACATCCTGCAGGTGCTGCTGTTTGCGGTGATGTTTGGCTTTGCGCTGCACCGCTTGGGCAGCAAGGGTCAGCTGATTTTCAACGTTATTGAAAGCTTCTCGCAGGTTATCTTCGGCATCATCAACATGATTATGCGCCTGGCGCCGATTGGTGCGTTCGGGGCGATGGCCTTTACTATCGGCAAATACGGCGTGGGTACGCTGGTGCAGTTGGGCCAGCTTATCATCTGCTTCTATATCACCTGTATTCTATTTGTGGTGGTGGTGCTGGGTACGATTGCGCGTGCGACCGGGTTCAGCATTTTCAAATTTATCCGCTATATCCGCGAAGAACTGCTGATTGTGCTGGGGACCTCCTCTTCCGAATCCGCGCTGCCGCGTATGCTCGACAAGATGGAAAAGCTAGGCTGCCGGAAGTCGGTGGTGGGGCTGGTTATCCCGACCGGTTACTCGTTTAACCTCGACGGCACCTCGATTTATCTGACGATGGCGGCGGTGTTTATCGCTCAGGCGACCAACAGCCATATGGATATCTTCCATCAGGTGACGCTGCTGGTGGTGCTGCTGCTCTCCTCGAAAGGGGCCGCAGGCGTGACCGGTAGTGGCTTTATCGTCCTGGCGGCGACCATCTCGGCGGTGGGGCATCTGCCGGTTGCTGGTCTGGCGCTGATTCTGGGTATCGACCGCTTTATGTCGGAAGCGCGTGCGCTGACTAACCTTATCGGTAACGGCGTGGCGACCATTGTCGTGGCGAAACGCGTGAAACAGCTGGACGCTAAACAGCTGGACGATGTGCTCAATAACCGTCCGACGGCGAAAGAACCGCACGAATTATCCTCTTAATCTCCTCACTTAAGCCCGTACTCCCTTGCTGGAGTGCGGGCTCCTGCGCATAATTAGGCGGCGTCATTATTTAGCTATGTTAGCTTATGGTTGCCGTAGATTTTATTTTCCTTAGCCATGTGACGTTTTTGCGATTGTGTGGTCTAACTGACGTATTTACTTCATTATTTTAGGCAATCGCCCGCGGCGGTTGTCTTTTATACCCACTGGCCTCCGTGCGCGCGTCGCCCGGATGACGGTGGGGATAACCAGGAACGTTCATCAGGGGTTCACATGCAGGGCACAACAATTCGACTTTTAGCCGGTGGTTTGCTGATGATGGCAGCAGCCAGCTATGTGCAGGCAGAAGCGCTCCAGCCGGACCCGGCCTGGCAACAAGGCACGTTGTCTAATGGCTTTCAGTGGCAGGTACTTGCCACTCCGCAGCGCCCGAGCGACCGTGTAGAAATCCGGCTCTCGATTGATATTGGTTCACTGAACGAAAGCGCCCAACAGACGGGCTATAGCCACCTTATTCCGCGGATCGCCCTGACTCAGAATGGCGGTCTACAAACCATGCAGGCTCGCTCCATGTGGCAGCAGAGCATCGACCCGAAGCGGCCGCTGCCGCCGGCGATTGTCTCTTATGATTACACCCGCTTTAACCTGAGCCTGCCGAACAACCGCAGCGACCTACAGAAAGAGGCGCTGAACTGGCTCGCGACCTCAATTGGTAAACTGAGCATTACACCGGACACCGTCAGCTACGCACTGGGCGTGCAGGATATGGTGGCTACCTGGCCGCAGGATACCAAAGAGGGCTGGTGGCGCTATCGTCTGAAGGGTTCCACCATGCTGGGACACGACCCGGCTGAGCCGTTGAAACTGCCGGTAGATGCTAAACACGTCGCCGAGTTCTATCAGAAATGGTACACCCCGGATGCGATGACGCTGATTATCGTCGGCAACGTCGATAGCCGTGCCACCATTGAGCAGATCAGCAAAACCTTCGGTGGGCTGAAGGGGAAACGTGAAACGCCTGCGGCGGTGCCAACGCTGTCGCCGCTTCCACCGGAAACGGTAAGCATCATGACCAACGCGGTGCGCCAGGATCGTCTCTCTATTATGTGGGACACGCCGTGGCAACCGATTCGTGAGTCTGCGGCGCTGCAGCGTTACTGGCGTGCCGACCTGGCGCGTGAAGCGCTGTTCTGGCATATCCAGCAGAAACTGAGCCGCACCAACATGAAGGATATCGGCCTGGGCTTTGACTGCCGGGTGCTGTATCTGCGCGCCCAGTGCGGCATCAACCTGGAATCGCCGGGCGAGAAGCTGGAAAGCAACCTGGGGCTGGTTGCCCGCGAGCTGGCGGCCATTCGTGAAAAGGGTCTGCCGGAAGATGAGTTTGATTCGCTGATTGCGCAGAAGAAGCTGGAGCTGCAAAAACTGTTCGCCACCTACGCGCGGATGGACACCGACATGTTGATTAGCCAGCGCATGCGTTCGTTGCAGAACCAGGTGGTGGATATCGCCCCGGAACAGTATCAGAAGCTGCGTCAGAGCTTCCTCGAGTCGCTGACGCCGGACATGCTCAACCAGGATCTGCGCCAGCAGCTTTCGCAGGATATGGCGCTCGTCCTTCAGCAGCCAACCGGTGAGCCGGAGTTCAATATGAAGGATCTGCAGGAGGTGTGGGGCAAGATTATGCTGGCACCGACGGCAGAAGCTGCCACGGCGACGGAAGAGAGTCATCAGGATGTGACGGATATTCCGCCGGCGCAGTAGCGGGTTTTTCCCCCTCACCCTAACCCTCTCCCAGAGGGAGAGGGAACCGTTTGGTTTTCCCCCTCGCCCCTATGGGGAGAGGGCCGGGGTGAGGGGGGAAACCCCCGCACTTAACGTACAGACGAAAAAAAACCTCTCCTAAGCCGGAAGAGGTTTTTTTATACCCGCGAAACCTTACGCAGGCATCGCGTCGCGTGGAATAATCGCCCCACGGTGCTGAATTACGGTGCTCGCCGTCTGGTGACCGCGCTTCGCCGCTGCTGCCGCGTCGCCGCCGGTTAGGCGGACGGACAGGTAGCCTGCGCTGAAGGAGTCACCCGCTGCGGTAGTATCCACCACTTTCTCTTTTGGCAGCTTAACTGCCGGTACGTCAACCAGCGCTTCGCCGGTAATCGCCACCAGGCAAGAGTCTGCACCGCGCTTCACCACCACTTCACTCACGCCTGCGGCCTGAGTGCGAGCGATAACCTCTTCAACCGGCTTCTCGCCCCACAGCGCGTCTTCGTCGTCCAGCGTCAGGAAGGCAATGTCGGTGCACTGCAGCATCTGCTGATAAACCTGCTGAGTTTCTTCTTTGCTGGCCCACAGGCGCGGACGGTAGTTGTTGTCAAAGATGACTTTGCCGCCGTTAGCGCGACACTGTTTCAGCAGCGCAATCAGCTTCTCACGGCTGGCCGGGCTGAGGATAGCAAGGCTAATGCCGCTCAGGTAGAGGTAGTCAAAGCCTGCCAGCTGTTCGCAGATGGCGGCAGACTGCTCGCTCTCCAGCCAGAATTTAGCGGCGGCTTCGTTACGCCAGTAGTAGAACGTACGCTCGCCGGTCTCATCGGTTTCGATGTAGTACAGGCCAGGCATACGGTCGCTCATGCGTTGAATCAGGTCGGTTTTGACGTTCTCTGCCTGCCAGGCGTCCATCATCTGCTGGCTGAAGGTGTCAGTGCCGAGTGCGGTGACGTAGTTGACGCTCAGTTCAGCAGGAGAGACCTGGCGAGCAATATAGACGGACGTGTTTAAGGTGTCGCCGCCAAAGCCGCGGTTAACTTGTGCGCCCTTCTCGGACAGCTCAATCATGCATTCGCCAATCACGGCAATTTTTTTGGACATAGTCATCAACCTGATTCGGTAAATTTTTCGTAGTGTGCGCTGTGGCTATTCGTTGGTCAACTATATTAAAACAACGTTCCATTATTTTTTTTGAGCTAGCGCGTGTTACGGCCGATTTATCCTCTTTAGTGAAAATAAAATGGCTCAAACTGAACATAAAGTTCTCACTTGCCCCGCCGATAACTTTATCACTAGACCCTCTGACCCTCTCTTCACAGGAAGCTTAAATGACGTTAAAGCAGGTGAACCAGCGGGCGAGAGTACCTGATGCGGAGCTGGAAAGCCTACAGCAACTGCGTTACTGGCAAGAGTGTGAGCGTGTCTATACCTACCAGCCTATCTACACCATTCAGGGCCGCTTGATGGCGATTGAAGTGTTAACGATAGTGACCCATCCCTCTCAACCACAAAAACGTATTGCCCCGGATCGTTACTTCGCTGCAGTTTCTATCGGCCAGCGCATCCATGTCATCAAAGAACAGGTGACGATGCTGGCAAAAAGGAAGCATTTCTTTGAGCAAAATAAGGTGCTGGCATCGGTCAACGTCGATGCGCCCACGCTGCTGGAAATGCGTCAGGACCGGATCCTGAAAACGATGATTGAAACGCTGCCCTGGCTACGCTTTGAATTGGTGGAGCACATGGCGCTGCCGCAAGATTCCACGGTGGCCTCGCTGTGCGAATTTGGCCCGCTGTGGCTGGATGACTTCGGCACCGGTATGGCTAACTTCTCGGCGCTGAATGAAGTGCGCTACGACTACATTAAAGTGGCCCGCGATCTGTTCATTATGCTGCGCAAAACCCCTGAAGGCCGCAAACTGTTTATTCTGCTGATTGAGCTGATGAATCGCTATTGCGAAGGGGTGATTGTGGAGGGGGTTGAAACGCTGGAAGAGTGGCGCGAAATTCAAAACTCACCTGCTGCCGCCGCGCAGGGCTATTTCCTTTCTCGACCAGTGCCGATGTCGACGCTGGAATCCTTGATGATCAATCTGGTGTGAAACTGGCCTACGTGATGTAGGCCAGCTCCATTATTTTAGAGTGATTCGTGACGCGTTTCGTGCGTCAGCAGCAGCGCAATCAGCGTCAGTGCCGCCATGGCTGCCAGATAGACACCCACGTAGAATAACCCATAGCTACTCTGCAACCAGGCCGCGATGTATGGCGCAACGGACGCACCCAGAATCGACGACACGTTGTAGGAGAACGATGCCCCGGTATAGCGCACTTCCGTTGGGAAGAGCTCCGGCAGCAGCGCGCCCATTGGGCCAAAGGTCAGACCCATCAGGCTCAGGCCAACCAGCAGATACAGCATAATCAGCGCCGGATTACCGGAGCCCAGCAGCGGCTGGAAGAAGAACAGCGCGAAGATGATAATCAGGCTGGTGATCACAATCATGCTTGGGCGACGACCGAAACGGTCCGCCAGCAGGCCTGCAATCGGCACCATCACGCCAAACCCAATCACCGCCAGCATCAGCATCCACAGGACTTCGTTACGCGGCAGCCCCAGGCCATTCGGCGCGGCGGCGGTGCTGTAGGTCATCGAGTAGACGGTCATGATATAGAACAGCGTATAGGTCGCCAGCATGATGAAGGTGCCAAGTACCGTCACGCGCACGTGCTTGCTGAGCAGGGTGCCCATCGGCACTTTAACCTGTTTCTTAGCGGCAGCGACCTTGGCGAACACCGGCGTTTCATGCAGCGAGACGCGCACGTACAGGCCGATAATCACTAACACCGCAGAGAAGATAAATGGAACGCGCCAGCCCCAGGTCATGAACTGCTCGTCGGTCAGCAGCCAGGAGAGCAGCAGGAAGGTGCCGTTAGCGAAGAAGAAGCCAATCGGTGCGCCCAGCTGCGGGAAGGATCCGTACAGCGCGCGTTTGCGTGGCGGGGCGTTTTCCGTCGCCAGCAGCGCCGCGCCGCCCCATTCACCGCCAAGACCGAGACCCTGGCCAAAGCGCGCCAGCGCCAGCAGGACTGGAGCCATAATGCCGATGGAGGCATAGCTCGGCAGCAGGCCGATAACCACGGTGGAGATCCCCATGGTCAGCAGCGAAGCGACCAGCGTGACCTTACGCCCGACGCGGTCACCGAAGTGGCCGAAGAGCGCGGAACCAATAGGACGAGCGACGAAGGCGATAGCGAACGTTGCCAGCGATTGCAGCGTTGCCGCCGTCGGATCGCCCTGTGGGAAGAAGATATGCGGGAACACGATGACCGCAGCGGTGGCGTAAATATAGAAGTCGAAGAACTCAATGGCGGTGCCGATGAGTGAGGCCACGACGACCTTATTACGCGAGTTAACCGGAGCGGAAGCCTGTTCGTTATCGAGTGTTGTGCTGGTCATAGTCTTTTCTAATATGTATAGCGAACGAAAGGCCATATTAGACATAGCAAAAGCGACATTTCAATCTGTAACAGGATTGTAAAATGGTGAAAAGAGGGGCAAAAAGTGGATAATTTTTATACCAGTAAATTATCAAACATGAAATGCTTCACATTTTTCGTAAATTAGATGATAAAACTGGTTTTTGGTTAAATAAAAGTTACAGGCTGGATTTATATGCTAATTCGGTGGGTTGGGCTGAAATTTTCAGCCCAACCGGGCGGTTAGCGGTGGGTTTTCCCCGGCATTCTCGGGTCGTCCTTGTACTCCGCCGTAGCAATCCACGCGGCGCAGAACAGCGTCAGGCGGGCGAAGAAGTAGAAGAACGCCATCAGGCCAAGCACGGAACCAAACGCGGCGCCGGACGGGGATTTCACCAGCGTCGGTAGCGTCCAGGTCATGATGATTTTGATCACCTCAAAGCCGATAGCAGCAATAAAGGTGCCGCGGATCAGCGCCTTTTTACGCGGGCGGTGGCGGGGCAGTCGCCAGAAAATCCAGAAGAACAGCAGGTAGTTGGCGAAGATCGAAATTGCCAGACCTATCAAGCGCCAGGCGGGCTTCAGCCACTCAATGCTATCGAGATAGAGCGCTGAGATAATCAGCTGCTGCGCCGACCCGGCCACCGAGGTAATGGAAAGGGTGACAATCAGCGCAATCAGCAGGCCAATCAGCGACACGAAGTCACGCAAGTATTTAATCCAGATGGCCTCCTGATCCTGCGGCGTGCGTTCCCAGACGTCGCGCGACTGGGCGCGAATAGCCTCGCGCAGGTTGCCCATCCAGTTGATGCCGGAGTAGAGGGCGATACACAGGCCGACCAGGCCGACGGTGGTACGCTGCTGCACGGCGGTGTTGATGGTGCTTTTGAGCGTGGCGGCGAGCGTCGGGTCGCTGACGTTGGCCAGGATCTTATTGAAGATGTCCTGTAGCAGCGTCGGATGCGAGGCAAGAATAAAGCCGGCGGCGGCGAACGACACCATCAGAATGGGGATCATCGATAAGAATGAAAAGTAGGTAATAGCCGCGCCAAACTGATTTCCCAGCCTATCGTTAAAGCGCTCAGCGGCGCGAATCAGGTGGGCGATGACCGGCTGGCGCTGAATCTTCTGCGCCGTGGTGGTGACGCTGTCCAGCGCCTTGCTAGCCTTTTGCTGTAGACGTTTATCGTTGTTTTCCGACGTCATCAGGGAGATTTTCCTTTTTATTGCTTTTACTTAAGTATAGAGGGTTCCCCGGAGTCGGTGCGTTGCACCTCGTCCAAGCAACCCAAAGCGCCGCCGGGATCAATCCACATATCCCTGCAACACGCCGGTTAACCATTCCATAAACAGGTGTACCCGCCGCGATAGGTTACGACGGTGCGGGTAAATTAACGACACCGGCATCGGCTCGGCCCGATGCTGCGGGAGAATTTCAACCAGCTCGCCGCTGTGCAGCGCTTCGCGCACGCCAACGCGCGGCACCTGAATAATCCCCAGCCCTGCCAGGCAGGCAGCATGATAGGTTTCCGTGCTGTTCACCGTCAGCACGCCGCCGGTTTTGACCCACCTGGTGCCGCCCTCTTTCGCTACTTCAAACCCCTGCGGGCGCACGCCGAGATTGGTGGCGTAGTGCACCAGCGCATGGTTGCTGAGGTCGTCCAGCGACTCGGGATAGCCAAAGCGCGCCAGGTAGCCTGGACTAGCACAGTTAATGATGGTCAGTTTGCCGAGCGGCCGGGCAATCAGCCCTGAATCTTTCAACGACCCCACGCGTACTACGCAGTCAAATCCTTCGCGAATCACATCGACTAAGCGATCGCTGCTGCTGAGCTCAAGCTCAATGCCGGGATAGTGCTGCAAAAAAGCGGGCAGTTTGGGGATCACCACCTTACGGGCGATACCTACCGGCATATCCACGCGCAGCCGCCCGCTCACGCTGCTGGGGTCGCTCTGAAACATGCTGTCCAGTTCGTCGAGGTTGCTCAGCAAATCTTTAGCGCGCTCGTAGTAGACCATCCCATCCTGAGTCAGCAGCACCCGTCGAGTGGTGCGGTGCAGCAGGCGGCAACCCAGATGGTTTTCCAGCGCCTGAATTTGTCGCGATACGCTACCTTTAGGAAGGCCAAGGGTATCCGCCGCGCGGGAAAAACTCTCCAGTTCAGCGACGCGGATGAACAGTTGCATTGCGTGAATTTTATCCATCAGCATGCCCTATTGTTGTTCTGAATGAGACAGTGAAGCGTAATCAGGGATATTTATTGTTCTTTTATCACCTAATAAGCTTGTTCTCAACGAACACACCCACTGAAATGAGGTTTCCCATGACTCAACGTATTGCGTTAGTGACCGGCGGTAGCCGCGGACTCGGTAAAAATGCGGTGCTGAAGCTGGCCGCGCAGGGAACGGATATTATCTTCACCTACAACAGTCAACGTGATGCCGCACTGGAAGTTGTGGCCGAAATTGAGCAAAAAGGAGCGAAAGCCGTAGCATTACAGCTGAACGTCAGCGATGTTGCCAGCTTTGCGGCCTTTACTCAGCAGGTGAAAGAAGCGCTGAATCAGGTCTGGGGTCGCGAGACGTTTGATTATTTAGTGAACAACGCCGGGATTGGCCTGTATGCCTCCTTTGCTGAGACCTCCGAGACGCTATTTGATGAGCTGATGAATATCCATTTCAAGGGACCGTTCTTCCTGACTCAGTCGCTGCTGTCGCTGATGGAAAATGGCGGACGCATCCTCAACGTCTCGACCGGGCTGGCGCGTTTTGCGCTGCCGGGCTATGCCGCCTACGCCTCAATGAAAGGGGCGATGGAAGTGCTGACCCGCTATCAGGCAAAAGAGCTGGGGGCGCGCGGGATTTCGGTCAACATCATTGCGCCAGGGGCGATTGAAACCGACTTTGGCGGTGGCCGCGTTCGCGATAACGACGACCTGAACAAGTACGTGGCGTCGCAAACCGCGCTGGGTCGCGTTGGGCTGCCGGATGATATTGGCGATGCGATTGCCGCGCTGCTGAGCGATAACCTGCGCTGGATGACCGCGCAGCGCATCGAAGTTTCGGGCGGCATGTTCCTCTAAGACTGCAATAACGCCTTTGCTTTGCAAAGGCGTTATTTACCTATCGTGCGGAAAATAGTCTTAATCAGGAATTATTATTCCCTTTACTTCCGCCTATCCTCGCAATAACCTACATTCCCATTTAATTAATATTATCGTAGCGACACACTTATCTAATCCATTTCTTAATTAAAATATGATGACATATGTGAATGCGTAATGGTGGTGTGACGGTTGTAAGTATTCATAATTATGATGTTTAGATCGCCCGATATCTACGTAAAATGACCCAGGCCAAACGGCGAGTTCTTATTTAAGGTTGTGGGGATTACTCTGCACGCCATTAGAATTCGTTTTATTTTGATATGGGGAATCCATTATGCAGGTAGTGATGTTTGACAGGCAGTCAATATTTATTCATGGAATGAAAATCAGCTTACAGGAACATATTCCAGGAATTGATATTTCTGCTGTCAGTCAGGCCGATGACCTGTGGCGGCAACTGTTACAGCATCCGGATGCGCTGTTGATTCTTGACGGCGGCCTTGATCACGGCTTCTGTCAGTGGCTGCTGCAGGAAAAGTACCAGCAGTTTCCGGAGTCAAAGGGCATTATCATTGTGAATGATTATAACCGTGCCTGGCTGAACGATATGATGGCCTATAACCTACAGGCGATTATCCCCAGGGATGCCAGCGTCGAGATATTTGTACAGACGATCAAAAGCGTCATGCGCGGTCTGATTTGCCTGCCGGGCGATTGGCGAATGGAATATGAGCAGGAAAAACAGGGGTTGGATAATCTGAGTCAGCGTCAGCGTGAGATATTATCGCTGCTGGCCAATGGTGAGTCGAATAAGGAAATTAGCCGAACGCTGAATATTAGCGCTGGCACCGTAAAAGCGCACCTCGAATCACTGTATCGCCGCCTGGGTGTTAAAAATCGCACGCAGGCCGCTATGCTGATGAATAATCGGGAAGCTTCAGCTCATATCGCCACGGAATAACGCCGCTTCAGCCTGGCGCTGCGTCGCCAGGCTGGTCTGTGACGCCCCTTGTTGCTGCCAGAGCGCCAGCGCATCCGCCATATGACCCTGGTTCATCTCACGCACGATAGTTGACTGCTGTACGGCTTCTGGCCCCAGACTGAAGGCCAGCGACATCAGGGCATCGGACTGATGCTGGTTTAATGGCACCTTCATGCAACGGTGCAGCACCTGGTGATAATAATCCACGTCCTGCTGAAACAATTGCTCGGCCTGAGTGAGCGTAATCGGCCCATCAAAACGTTCCTGGTCGCGAATCAAATGCCCGTAGCCCACGATCCACAACCCATCTGCATCCTGATACTTTTCCAGCGACAGCCCCTGATACTGCTTTATTAGTTCCAGCCCCAGCAGGCTTGGCGTAGCGACATGTAACATCTTTGGCCCTCATTCAATGGAATGAGGAGTGTAAAAGAGTCGTCCACACGGGACTATTGGCCGGATGTCTGGGACGTATCAAACTCATGACTCAGTAAGCCGAAAAGCCAGTCATTTTGCCACTGCCCGGCCAGGAAGTAGCTTTCGCGTAGCTCGCCTTCCAGCATAAAGCCCTGCTTTTCCAGCGTACGTCGGGAGGCGATATTACCTGCGGTGACCGTCGCCGTCAGCCGTCGTATACCGCCATGCCGGAAGGCGTAGTCGCAGACCGCGCGCAGCGACTCGCTGCCATAGCCTTTTCCCTGCGCCTGTGGGGAAAACAAAAAACCAACCTCGGCGCAGTCACTATCACGATGGATATAGCCGGTTATCCCCAGCGGCGTTTGTGCGGCGTCGCGCACCACCAGACACAGCCAGTGTTCGGCTCCCGGCGTCCAGGGGTGCAGGCGTGCGTCGAAGGCTGCCCGAATCTCCTCTTCGCTTCGGCTATCTGCCACATAGCGCATTACCTGCGGGTGCTGCTGTAAGGCCAGGAAAAAGGACCAGTCGCTTTCGGTAATCAGGGTGCAGCTTAAACGTTCGGTGGTGAGCGCGATCATAATTTCTCATTCTGATAGGTGGCGCGGGACTGTTAATTTGCCTGAATTGCTCTATGGTGTAACGACAAAAATAACAAAGCAGTAACATATTAATCCTAAGGCTAAAAAACCTTGCTGTTGATTAAGGAATGGGAAAATGTCGACGTTATCGCGACAGGTTGGCCAGCAGTATGAGCATTGCCTGAGCGTGATTCGCCAGGCCTCGATGGAGATCCTCACGCTGCTTAAGCTGCGCGTGACGGAGGGCAAAGATCCCCGGTGGTTTCTGGAACAGCTCGATCAGGCGCGATTGAACCTTGGCGGCTGGGGCGCGGTGGCCCAGCGGCTTAACATTAACGACAGCCAGCTGAGCGAATTTATGCTCCAGCTGCGTCATCTTCAGCAGGGCATTCCCTCATATGAACATGGGCAGACGGCCACCGAAAATCAGCTGATTGCGGCCGAGCGCTTTGTTGTGACGCTGGAACAGATAAAACAGCAGCAGCCGCTGCTGATGTTTACCACCGGCTACGCCAGCGATGCGGAACAGCTGCAAGAGCAGGCGGAGCGACAAATTCGCGCGATCCATCTTACGCTACGCGGGCTGGTGATGCAGGTCTGGCCGGATATTCCGCATCTCCATCAGTATCTTAGCGTTCAGTTTGGTTCTCACGAAGTGATGCGCTGGCGTTCCCGAAGCCCGACGGAAAGCGTGCTTGATGGCATGACGTTTAGCGAGCTGGCGCTGTTGATTGTCGATAAAAAGGCCTTCTCCCGCCACTACTCTTCGCTTTTTAACCATGCCGCATCGCTGACCTTTCTTGCCGAACAGCGCTTGACGCTACATACCTTTCTCGAAGATGTTCGCCGGATGCGTAATAAGGTGCTGGCGCATCATTCGCTGACGGAGGTTGAGTGCCAGTTGTTAGAGCTCTATACCGAACAGGTCACCACGCCGGTACAGCACGCCTACGAGCAAGGGCGTACGCGCGTCAATCCCGCTAGCCTGATGGCGGCAGACGGTAGTGAAATTCAGCGTTACTGGACGCTTGCACAGGATTATGCGCATGCCTGGGGCGTTGATGGAAAGCCCATTGCTGACAGCATTGAACGCCTGTCTCATAAGGCGCGTGAACGTTCTGATACGCATGAGCGAATTGCCGCAGCCGTACT
This sequence comes from Kluyvera sichuanensis, assembly GCF_040930405.1. Taxonomy (NCBI): domain Bacteria; kingdom Pseudomonadati; phylum Pseudomonadota; class Gammaproteobacteria; order Enterobacterales; family Enterobacteriaceae; genus Kluyvera; species Kluyvera sichuanensis. Next base: position 3,437,622 of record NZ_CP162271.1, on the reverse strand, counting down.
GTGGGGAGCGGTTGCCGTGACGGTGCTGGGGATGGCGCTTGGCGGTATCAGCCTGTTGACTTCCGAACCGACGTCGCGGCCGTACGTCGAGCCGCCACCGCCGGTTACCGTGGCACAAGCAGAGAGTACAACGACGGCCTCTCCTCGCGATCTGCTGGCCAGACGCGGGATCTTATGGGATCGCAATGCGCTGCGGGCGGCTATCGATCGTAATGATCTTGAGGTAACGACGCTGTTTTTACGCGGCGGGATGACCTGGCAGCTCGCCTGGACGGACTCGGCGATGGCGGCCCAGCACGAAGAGGTGCTGAACCTGCTGCTGCGCTATCACCTGCAAATGGATGAACTGAAACCCTGTCGACGGTTTATCAATACGCTCACGCTCGAACTGTCGCGCGGCGCTCAGCTCAGCGCGATTCGAAAATCTTATCTACAGGCGTTTTGCACCACTCCCGCCGTGGTGGCGCGTCAGCGTCTGGCGGTGGATAACGCTCAGCAGCGCAGTAAAGCAACGGGCGATGCTGAAAGCAAAAAGTGGCTGACGATTCAGAAATCGGTCTACGATGTGATCCGCTGAAAACAGGACCATACCGCTCCCTCTCCCGGTGGGGAGAGGGCCAGGGTGAGGGGGGAAACCTTAAAGCAGCCGGTAGTTGGCGTCCGGCGCCATTTTTGTTGGTATCAGACTGTCTTTCATCATCTCCCGCAGGTCTATCTCAATCGCATTGCAAATCGCGTTAAGCGGCAGGTCGTTATCTTCAGTACCGAATGGGTCTTCCAGTTCGGTCGCGATAGCGTCGAGCGCCAGCAGCGCGTAGGTGGTAAAGATAGAAAACAGCAGGGTCATAAAGCCAAAATCATGGATCAGCAGCAGCGGATATACGGCGCAAAAAATGCCCACCGTCCGGTGCAGCAACAGCGAGTAGGCATAGGGAATCGGCGTGTTGCTGATGCGCTCGCAGCCGCCCTGGATGGTACTCATCTGATTGAGATAATGATTGAAATTGCGATAGATAAACTCATCGGGCCGATGCAGATACAGCCACTGCCCAATATTTTGCAGCAGGGCGTTGCAGGGGGTGGTGAGATGCTGATAGTCCAGCGCGCGCGAAACCGGCACCGGCCCATGACGCAGCTTGGCTTTTAACGTGGCGCAATAGGTAACAATCAGGTCCAGTACCGCCATTTTTTCTTCTGGGCTCGCCTTGGTGGTATTGATGACCTCGCGCATCAGCGACCGGCTCACGATGAGCAGATCGCCCCACAGTTTGCGTGCTTCCCAGTAGCGCAGCCAGGCCGTGTTGTTGCGAAAGCCGATAAACACCGATATCGAAATCGAGATACCGATAAAGTAAAACGAGCTCTCCTTGGCGATGATGCCGTGCAGATTTAAGAGCGGTAGCACATACAGATAGACGATATTCAGCATGATAAAGAAACAGAGCTGAGGAGAAATTTTTCTCATGATGGAACCGCGCCATGAGAATAATTTCCGCAGCCAGGTTTGCTCCGGCCTGACGATCATGGTTTACGCCTTCTCTGGGGACAGCGCTAAAATAGAGTCGTAAACCACCTGCAGGCGCTCCAGGTAATGGGCAAACACGCTGGCTTTATCATTAATAGAAATGTGGCGGTCCAGGTTACCCTGCATGTCGATACAGGCGGATGGAAGTTCAATGCGGCCAAGCTCGGCGGATTCCACTTCGAAATGGATCTCGATTTCGCCAAAAAGGCGTGTGCGAATAATATTGATGTAGACGCCATCGAAAACGCACACGCAGAGACGGCCTTTTTCGCTCGGCTGAATATAGTGATGATACTGCCGCCCGGTCGTGGTGATTTGCGTGATAAGCTCCATGGAATAGAGATTCCAGTATTTGTCCATTTTATTTTTCTGATTAAAAATGAGCAGCGATTTTTCTTCTGGCGAAATAGTACAAATAGTCATTATCTTAACTTATCGAGATGAGTGGTTGGAAAAATAGTTAATATCGCCACGGGAGATTACATGGCATTTTGTATCACGTTATACTGGGTCACAAAGTTAATATAGTCGCGAAGCACCGCAGGGTTATGCGTTTTGCTTTGGTAGATCATCCAGAGATCTATTTTCTGAACCTCCCACAGAGGTAATAGCGTAACCAGTTGGGCGCTTTGCAAATACGGCTTAACAATATATTCGGGTAAAATTGCTACCCCGGTACCCTGCAACGTTTGCTGCAAAATATAGGTTAGATTGTCGCTGGTATGGCGCAACGGCATCGCTAATTCATAAGACTCATCGTGCTGGAATAGCGCAATGCTTTTCCAGGTCTGGTGCGTAATCAGTTCACAGGACTGCAGCGCCTCAGGGTGCTGAATATCGTGCGCGGCCTGGTACTGCGGCGTACAGACGATAAAGCGGTTAAATGTCCCGAGGAAACGACCAATACAGGTGTCATCAGAAGGCTTACCGATACGGTACGCCACGTCAAACTCGCTGCCAACGTTGCCATAGAAAGAGTCTGCGGTAATTAGCTGTAGCTCAATGTTGGCATGCGTTTGCAGGAACTGATGGTGCACGGCGGGTAAAATGCTCGCCATAAATCCCGGTGGGGCAATAATCTTCAGCTTGCCGCCGGTCTGATTATGCAGCGCCTGCACCGTTTTATCGCCGCGTACGCTGGCGTCCACCACTTCATGGCAGTAGGCCAGATAGCGCTCGCCGTCGTCGGTCAGCGATATTTTTCGCGTCGTGCGATTCAGCAACCTGACGTTGAGATATTCCTCAAGAGCACTCATTCGCTGGCTGATACGCGACTTTGTCATACCCAGTTCAGCGGCGGTTTTGGTAAATGAACCGTTTTCTACGAGAAGCGCAAAAAGCGCCATATCCTGAACGTGCTTGAGCATAACTTAACCTTAATGTACGACAGCGCGAAATTATACGGAGGGGGCATGGCGCTGTATATACCGGATTGTTTAATAAAGAAGACCGAATTGTTTAATTATTTGCATATACAAAATAACATACTTCAGATATGAGCGGCATGGCAATAAGCATCAATAATAAAGTATTAACTGAATGCTCCTAATGGGTTATGAAAATAATCAATGATGATTATTTTAGCTGAGTATTATCCTGGCGGTGATGGTGGGGTTAAAAAAAGGTATAAAAAAAAGCGAATAATAAATGCATGTTTCTAAAGCGTAAATAATGCAGACCGGAAAAGAGAATCGCCATCCGGTACGATGTCGCACCGTACCAGATGGGGTTAGTACGGCAGGTTAGTTCAGCACAATGCGCGCTACGCTATCCGGCCCCTTCGTCGAGTAGTCTTTATTAAAGTCCTGCTTCAGGGTCACGTACAACGTGTTGCCGTCATCGGAGAGCAGCAGGCTGTTCGGGTGAGTGGTGAAGTCCCAGCTCTGCTTCACGGCGTAGCTGGTGGCATCCAGGCGCAGCACCTTCTTCGACTCACGCTGGCTGATAAAGAGTTCGTTACGCTTCGCGTCAAACTTGATGCCCAGTGCGTCACCCTCAATGCGTTTAATGACCTTACCGGTATGCTCATCAAACACCAGCGTGGTTTTGGCTTTGGAATCATCAGTGACAAACAGACGGCCGGTTTTTGGGTCTTCCGCCATATTCAGCAGCAGGTACTCTTTGCCGTCGCCCGGCGTCCAGCGCTGCTCAATCTTATAGCTTTGCGGGTTGATAACCAGCACTTCGCCAGCGCCGTTGGTGGCGTAAATACGTTTTGTCACCGGTGAATAGATGATGCCGGTAACCCATTTGCCCGCGTTATCAATTCGCGCCTTCTGGGTCATGGTTTTGGCGTCGACAACCGAGATATAACCCGGCTCGGCGACACGGCCGATAAACAGCAGCCCATCGTGGAACAGCACTTCACGCGCGCCTGCCGGGTCACCGTCTTTGTCTTTGCCATCGAGCATCAGACGCTGCAGCACCTTGCCGCTCTTCGCATCAACCTTTGACACGCCGCCGTCCAGCGAGTTGGTGACGTAAAACGTTTTGCCATCGCTATCGACCGCCATACCAAAGTTTTTCAGGTCGGTATGGGTGGTGCCGGTGACAGCCAGCGAAGTGGGGTCTACGCGATAAATCACGCCGCCGTTGACGTCCTTAAAGCTCTGCGCGCTGGCCACAAACAGCGATTTCTCGCCGGAGAACAGCGCCATTTCATACAAACCATCACCCAGCGCGTTTTGCGTGACGCCCGCAGCCGTCTTCAGCGCCGCAGCGCTCTCGGCAGGCTGTGCGTTTTCAGCAAGAGCAGGCAGCGAGTGGAGGGTAAAAGCGGCAACGAGTGCGGCGCAGAGCGCCGTTTTGCGCGGGCTGAATAACGATACCATTCGAAACTCCATCATTGGATAAGCGGTTCCCGGCAGAGGCAGTGCGGTGACGGGATATTTTAATAAGAATGAGAATCATAATTATTTATCACAAATGCACAAATTCGCCGATAGCCATTTTTCGCGGTAACGCATAAGCGCCGTGGAAAACTCAGGGAAAGACAGGCGTAAAACCAGGGCAACGATATGAAAATAAAGAAATATACATTTACTTACATTTAACCGATAAAACCAACTGCGCTGCATAAAGCGAGTGATTATCATTGGCATTCTCATTTGTTGTCATTGTCGCTTTTTTACGCAGCTCAAAGCTTACGGAAAGGCGCGTCATTTCCTGGCGCTGCGAGCGGCAAGACCTCACTCACAACAACAAGATCTGATGGGACCCAATATGTTCTTTAATGGCAGGGAAATCAGCGGGAAACCGCTCACCGTTTCGCTTCTTGCGCTGGCGATTCACGGCTTTGTTCACCAGGCTCAGGCCGCAGAAACCAGTCAGGAGATGGTGGTCTACGGCAGCGGGGAAAGTGCGGCCGATGAGCAGCAGGATTATGCGGTAAAAACCACCCACGCGGGCACCAAAATGAATCTGGCACCGCGTGATATCCCACAGTCCGTCAGCGTGGTTACGCACCAGCGCATGCAGGACCAGAACCTGCAAACGGTAGATGAGGTGCTGACCAACGCCACCGGCGTCTCATCGCAGCAGATTGACTCTGAGCGCAGCTATTATTATTCACGCGGTTTTGAGATAACCAACTTTTCCTACGATGATATTCCCACCTCGCTGGGAGATGCCTGGAACTACGGCGATGCGGCGGAGGATACCGCCATCTATGACCGTATTGAGATCGTACGCGGTGCCAACGGCTTAATGACCGGTGCAGGCGACCCGGGCGCGACGGTCAATATGGTGCGCAAACGGGCGGACAGCAAAGTGGCAACCGGTAATATCAGCGCTAGCTACGGCAGCTGGAATAAGCAGCGCTATGTTGCCGATCTCTCGACACCGCTGAATTCAGACGGCAGCCTGCGCGGGCGTATTGTGACCGGCTATCAGGATCAGGACAGCTGGCTGGACCGCTACCATAAAACCAAGAAATTCCTCTATGGCGTGGTGGATGCCGATCTTACCGACAGCACTACCGTGTCGCTGGGCTGGGACTACCAGAAGTCCAACACCGGCAACCCAACGTGGGGCGGCCTGCCGAGCCTTTACAGCAATGGTGCGCGCACGCACTATGACCGCAGCACCAACACGGCGGCAGACTGGACGCGCTATCAGGTAGAGTCCCGCAAGGTGTTTATCGACCTGACCCACGAATGGGATAACGGCTGGTCGTATCGCTTCAACGGCACCCACGGCGAGCAGACCTTCAACGACACGCTGCTGTACGTGATGGGCAACCCGGATGCGGATACCGGCGACGGCGCGACCGGTTGGGGCAGTAAAGATAAAGGCAAGCGCACCGTCGACTCCTTCGATACCTACGCCAGCGGGCCGTTCAAGCTGCTGGGGCGGCAACATCAGCTGATGGCTGGCGCGAGCTACAGCCGTCAGCACAACGCCACCTTCAGCCAGGATGGGCCGATGGATGCCAGCCAGATTGGTATCTTTGATAATAACTGGGACGGCAGCGTCGCGCAGCCGGAGTGGGGCGATTGGTATCAGAACGCCGACGATATTGTGAGGCAGAAGTCGGCCTATACGGCGGCGCGCCTCTCGCTTGCCGACCCGCTGTCGCTGATTATCGGCGCGCGCTACACCCAGTACAGCACCGACGGCAGCAGCGGCGATATGCGCAAATACAACATCACGCCGTACGGTGGGTTGGTGTATGACCTGACCGAAAGCCTGTCGGCCTACGCCAGCTATACCTCGATTTTCGCGCCGCAGACCAAACGTTCCGCCGGAGGTTCATGGCTGTCGCCGGTGACCGGCAAGAACTATGAAACGGGTCTCAAGGCTGACTGGGCGGACGGACGTTTAACCACGAACTTCGCGGTATTCCGTATTGAGCAGGACAACGCGCCAGAAGCGGTGAGCGGTGAGTTCGTCAATGGCTCCAGTGAACAAGCGTATCGTTCGACCAGCGGTGCGGTGAGCAAAGGGGCAGAGTTCGAGGTTAACGGTGCGGTCACCGATAACCTACAGCTCACCTTCAGCGCCACGCGCTACGTTGCGACGGACAACGCTGGACGCTATAACAGCTTTGCGCCGCAGACGCAGCTGAAGCTGTTCACCCGCTACCGTGTGCCGGTGATGCCGGAGCTGACTATCGGCGGTGGTGCGAACTGGCAGAATCGGGTCTATCAAGACGTGACCGGGCCGGACGGCGACACCCAGCGCCTCTACCAGAGCAGCTACCCGCTGGTGAGTCTGTTCGCGCAGTATCAAGTCACCAAACAGCTGGCGGTGCAGGCAAACGTCAACAACCTGTTTGACCGCGAATACTATTCGTATCTGGATGACTCCGCCGTTTATGGCGAGCCGCGTAACATCTCGGTCAGCATGACCTACGCTTTCTAAAATCGCGCCCCGGCTTCGTGCCGGGGATTATTCCTGTCGTGGCTGTGCCACCTGACGACGAAGTTCCTCCAGAACTTCATCCAGAATAAACTGCACTCGCCACGGCTGGTATTCACGTTTGCGGTAGATAGCCACCAGATCGAGCCACCATTCGTACTGTTCGGCGAAGCAGGGGGCGAGCACCCCGGATTGAATATCGGCCTGTACGCTACTTTTCGGAGCAAATACAATCCCAAGCCCGTTGCGCGCTAACTCCAGCGCCGACTGTGTGTTATCGCAGATATAGTTGCCGGTGACGCGAAAATCGCGGATCTCCTGGCTTCCCGCGAGGCTAAAACGCCAGATATTGGCATTATTAATCAGCATCGAATCCATCAGAATGCAGGAATGCTTGTCGAGGTCATCCGGCGAGGTGATAGGGTGCTCCATCAGATACTGGGTGCTGGCGTAGGCGCTGACCGCATATTTCGCGATAAAACTCGCCACCAGGGATTCATTTTTGGGCTGAACGCAGGAAATTAAAATATCGCAATCATCGGGGAATTCGGAACCTTCATAAAATGATTTGCGTTCCAGATTAAACGTTTTCAAATATAAGCTGATATTGCCGATATCTTTTATGGTATTGACCACGTTACGTGCCAGATAGGCGTTAATCATCGTCGGCGAATAAATGGTGACGCGGCCATTTTTTTCATGCTTATAGTCAGCCACGAAATTATTAAGCTGGGTTTCTTTTTCCAGTAGACCGTTAACGTAGGGAAGCAACGACTCACCAAAGCGGGTTAGGGTGAGCTTACGCGAGGAACGCTCAAAGATTTTAAGCCCCACTTTTGCTTCAACATCAGAGAGGTAGCGACTGACGTTGGCCTGCGCCATGCCCAGCACGGTAGCGGCGTGGCTGATATTTTCGCTGGCGGCCACCACCGAAATTATTTTTAATTCCTGAGGCTTAATCTGAAGTTTCTTCATTGCCCGGCTCTATATATAAATTGATATAGATCTATATAAATATTGAGATTGCATCAATATTAATACGAATATTATCATATTTGACATCAGGATATTATATTAGGTTGGAACAACGGGAATGTCAATTAAGCGTAATGCTGCGCTACTGTTATCGCTCTCTTTTATTTCAGGTGCATCATCGGCGGCGCTATCGGTTGGGGCGGGTGCGGTATTTAATGAATCTATTTATCGCGGGTATAATGAAAATACTCATGCGGTGCCTATCGTTAATTATGAAGGTGATTCATTTTATATTCGTCAAACCACGTTAGGTTATGCGCTATTTAAAAATAAGCGCGATGAAGTCAGCCTGACGGCTTCCTGGCTGCCGCTCACCTTCGACCCGTCGGATAACGACGATAGCGCCATGAAGCTGCTGGATAAGCGTAATAGCACCGCAATGGCCGGTGCGACGTGGTATCACCATGAAAAGTGGGGCAGCCTGAAGATGTCGGCGGCGGCAGATATTCTGGATAACAGCAACGGCTGGGTCGGTGAGCTCTCTTATTTCCGCGTGCTGCCAATGGGCAAGCTGGCGATTATCCCTACGCTGGGGGTTTATTACTATGACGATAGCTTCAACCGTTATTACTACGGCGTATCGGGTGCGGAATCCCGCCGCAGCGGATTAGCGCAATGGTCACCGGGCAGCAGTTGGATGCCGTACGTTGGGTTGACGATGAAGTACCCGCTGACCAATAACCTGATGCTGACGGCAAACGCGAGCTATAGCGTGCTGCCTGATGAGATTAAAAATAGCCCGATGGTTGATCGTGATGGGAGCTTTACCGTGCTGACTGGGGTGAGTTGGCGGTTTTAGTGCTCGATGCAATCCCGGCGGCGCTTCGCTTGGCCGGGCTACACGCTCATGTAGCCCGGGCGAGGCGTTGACGCCGACCCTGGGGGAAAGCCCGCATAAAAAAAGCCAGACATCCGTCTGGCTTTTTGTCGTTCAGGCAATCTGCCTTAGCGCATGGTGACGAACTCTTCCGCCGCCGTAGGGTGAATCGCCACGGTGTTGTCGAAGTCTTTCTTGGTGGCGCCCATCTTCAGTGCCACGGCGAAGCCCTGCAGGATTTCATCCATGCCGAAGCCAATACCGTGAATACCGACGATCTTCTCTTCCGGGCCAACGCACACCAGCTTCATACGGCACGGCTGGCGGTGCGAGGTGACGGCGGTGTACATGGCGGTGAAGGAGGATTTATAGACCTTCACGGCGTCGTCGCCATACTGCTCGCGCGCCTGCGGCTCGGTTAAGCCCACGGTGCCGATTGGCGGGTGGCTGAAGACTACGGTCGGGATGTTGCTGTAGTCCAGATGCTCATCCGGCTTGTTGTTAAACAGACGCTCGGAGAGGCGACGGCCTGCGGCCACAGCCACCGGGGTCAGCTCTACCGCACCGGTGTTATCGCCCACGGCATAAATGCCAGGAACGCTGGTGTTCTGGAACTTATCAACGACGATATAGCCTTTATCGTTGGTTTTCACGCCCGTAACGGCCAGGTTGAAGTTATCGTTCGCCGGTTCGCGACCAATCGCCCAAATCAGGCAGTCAACGGTCTGGCTGCGGCCATCTTCCAGCTCCAGGGTCAGGCTGCCATCGGCATTTTTGACCACGGCTTTTGGAATGGCGTTAGTGTGCAACTGCGGGCCTTCGGCGTTCATCACCTCAACCAGTGTCTCGACGATTAACGGATCGAAACTGCGCAGCGGCGCGTGTTTACGTACGAACAGATGGGTTTCAGCACCCAGGCCGTTGATCACGCCCGCCAGTTCCACGGCGATATAGCCCGCGCCTACCACGGCAACGCGCTTCGGCAGTGCCGGCAACTCGAAGAAACCGTTGGAGTCGATACCGTATTCCACGCCTGGAATATTCGGGTGACTCGGACGGCCGCCGGTGGCGATCAGGATATGATCGGCGGTGATCGTCTCACCGTTCACTTCGATGGTTTTAGCGTCAACAAAGCGTGCAAAGCCTTTGATTACGTCAACCTTGTTCTTACCCAGCACGTTGTCGTAAGAGGTATGAATACGGTCGATGTAGGCGGTGCGACTAGCAACCAGCTTATCCCAATCGAAGTTGTTGATGGTGGTGTCGAAACCGTAGTCCGGGCCATACATGTGAATCGCTTCGCGAATCTGCGCGGCATGCCACATCACTTTTTTCGGTACGCAGCCGACGTTAACGCAGGTACCGCCGAGATCTTTGGCTTCGATTAACGCGCACTTCTGGCCATACATGGCTGCGCGGTTAATGGAGGCGATACCGCCGCTGCCGCCGCCAATGGCGATGTAGTCGTAATGTTTGGTCATGGCCGCTCCTGAATGTTCAATGTTGAGCGGGTGAGCATCATGCTACCCGCCAAAATACTCGCGATTGTATACCTGAAGCTGATAGGTTCCACCGATGCCTGCGATTACTCCGGCACGATCCAGTTTACCAGCGTGTGCCCGGTACCTGCCGGAACCAGCTTGCTGTGCAGCCACGGCAGTACGTTGTTCATCTGTGCTTCCAGCTTCCATGGCGGGTTAATCACAATCATGCCTGAGGCGGTCATGCCGCGCTGATCGCTGTCCGGGCGTACCGCCAGTTCAATTTGCAGGATTTTGCGAATGCCGGTCTCTTCAAGGTCGCGGATCATGCGCTTGATTTGCTGACGCAGCACGACCGGGTACCACAGGGCATAGGTGCCGGTGGCAAAACGCTTGTAGCCATCGTTGATCCCGCTCACGACCGCCTGGTAGTCAGTTTTAATTTCGTACGGTGGGTCGATAAGAATCAGGCCGCGACGAGAAACCGGCGGCAGCTTGGCTTTCAGCTGCTGGTAGCCGTCGGCACGGTCAACGCGGGCGCGGTTATCTTTCTGGAATTCAGCGCGCAGCAGCGGGAAGTCGCTTGGGTGCAGCTCGGTCATCTGCAGGCTGTCCTGCTCACGCAGCAGCTGGCGGGCAATCAGCGGGGAGCCAGGGTAGTAGCGAAGCTGGTCGGTGCGGTTGAAGTGTTTGACCACGGAGATGTACGGCACCAGCTCTTCCGGCAGGTCGTCCTGCTGCCAGATGCGGGCAATCCCTTCCAGGTATTCCCCGGTTTTTTCGGCGTGCTCGCCACTCAGCTGATAGCGGCCTGCCCCGGCGTGGGTGTCCAGATAGAGAAACGGTTTTTCTTTCTCTTTCAGCGATTCAATGATCAGACTCTGAACGGTGTGTTTTAAAACGTCGGCGTGGTTGCCTGCGTGAAAGCTGTGGCGATAACTGAGCATGGGTGCGGATATTCCGGGAATTAAACAAGATAGCTGACAGTTTACCGCAGATCCGGGCAGATTACCGCTGTAGCGCGGCGTCGTTTCCATTTGTGGCAATAATGTTGCAAAACATGAACGTGTCATAAAAACGTCAAGTGACGGGTTTAGCGTCAACGGCAGGCAAGGTAATTGTTTGAATAAAAGGAAAATAATGAAACTGCAAATCACACTGCTGGCCGCTGCGATGGCGCTGGCGATGCCGGTACTGGCAAAAGACGTGTCCGTGAATCAGGCGGCGGCTATCGCTAACACCGTTACCCCAACGGCGGTCAGCCCGGCGTTTGATGCGCTGGAAGGGCAATCACTGACGGCGCTGCGCGCGGCGCTGAAAGGGGACGCGCCGACGCTCACCCGTGACCAACTGGAAAAAGCGAAACAGAACAAAACGCAGGCCGATAAAGCCTGGCTGAAGGCCAGCGGCTATGACTTCCAGACCAAAGCTAACCAGCAGGCGGGTATCGCGCTGCTCTCAGCATTCAGTAGCCTGCCGGAGACGGTGGTGAAGCAGAACCTGGCAACGGTGACCGATATTAACCGTGATGCGACCCAAACCGCCCGCCACCAGGCGCTGGCGGATGCGGAAGGCATCAACCACCTCTACTTCCTGAGCGACGCAATGGGCCCACGGCTGGGCAAAGCGTTTATCGCCGCTTACGACAAAGGTGAACTCAGCAAAGCCGCGGCGCTGATTAAAGCCTCCGAAGTGAGCACCAGCGCGGCGAAGAAGCACTTCAATAATCCGCGTCCGTTCCTGATTCAGGGCAACACCATTCACCTCGTGCCGGACGACGTGGTGATTAAAGATAACCATCCGTATACCGCCGACGGCGGCTCGTTCCCGAGCGGACACACCAATACCGGCTACACCGACGCGCTGCTGATGGCGGAGATGATCCCGGAGCGTTTTGACGCGCTGGTGACCCGCGGCGCGCGCTATGGTTACTCGCGTATCGTGCTCGGCGTGCACTACCCGCTGGACGTGATGGGCTCCCGTATGGTGGCGCAGCGTAACGTCGCTCACTACCTGAACGACGCGAAGTACCGCGCACTGTTTAACGAAGCTCGAGACCAACTGCGCGCGGCGCTGGAGAAAGAGTGCGGTACGACGCTTGCGGAGTGCGCAAAAACGGTAGGCAAAGATGACCCGTACCGCGACCCGGCGATGCGTGACTTCTATCGCTTCACCATGACCTACGACCTGCCGCAGCAGAAGGGTGAAAAACAGAGCATTACGGTGCCGCAGGGCGCTGAAGTGCTGCTGGAGGCGGCGCTGCCGAATCTCTCTGCCGCACAGCGTCGCGCGCTGATGGTGAAAAGCGCGCTGCCGGCGGGCTACCCGCTTTCAGGCACCACCGCCGACCAGCAGTTCTGGCAGCGTCTGAACCTGCCTGCCGCCTATGAAATGGCGAAAAAGCCGCACTGATTAGCGCAGCATATTGAGGGAAGGCGGTACCGGCTGCGGTATCGCCTTTTTTATATGCGCATAAAGCCTGTCGATATCCGGGGTCTGCGACGACGCCTGTGGCCACACCAGCCAGTAGCTATCCCCCGTGGCCACGGCATCGTTAAAAGGCAGTGTCAGCAGCCCGCTGGCGAGCGCCTCCTGGCTCAGCAGTAAGTCGCCAATCGCCACGCCGTGTCCACCAATCGCGGCCAGATAGCCCTGCTCAAGGGTATCGAAGACCTTGCCGCGCGCGGTATTCAGCGTCGGGAATTGCCCGGTTCGTTTTAGCCAGCGTCGCCAGTCACGGCGATCCGGGGAGGGATGAATCAGCTCGCAGCGCTCGAGATGTTCCCTGGCCTGCGCGGTGAGCCCAGGGGCGCAGATAGGTACCAGCCACTCCTCAAACAGCAACAGACTTTGCGTCCCGGAACCAAATTGGCCGTCGCCCAGTAAAATCGCGCAGTCGTAGGGTTCGTGGCTGAAATCAACCGTGTCGGTATCCATCCACACGCTGGAGAGCGCGATTTGCGGTGAGGTGAGCGGTTGCAGCGCTGCCAGCAGCCAGCGCATGGTTAGCGTGGAGGGCGCCTTTAAGCGAAGCTCGCGGCGACGGCGGCCAAAGGCCTCACAGGCCCGCTCCAGACTTTGAAAACCTTCGCTGAGCTGCGTTGCCAGCGCTTGTCCGGCGTCGGTCACGGTGACGCGCGGCCCGTGTCGCTGAAAAAGGGCGCAGTCAAACCACTGCTCCAGCGTGCGGATATGGCGGCTCACCGCGCCAGGCGTGACGTTGAGTAATTCAGCGGCTTTGCTGAATGAACCTAAGCGAGCGGCGGCTTCAAAAGCGCGCAGAGCGTACAGCGGGGGTAGCGACATGGTGATTATCTATTGTGAGTTTTACTCACATTGAAGCGTAGTTTTTTCCGTTTTTCAACGCGCCTACCCCGCCGAATAATGGCGGGCACTGGCTTATTCATCGAAGGGAAAAACCATGAATCTAACGTTACTTGCCGCCTATATGCTGGCGGTACTATTGCTGCTGGCAACGCCCGGCCCGGTGGTGGCGCTGGTTACGGGAACCGCCGCACGTGAAGGCAGTCGCCGGGCGTTTATCACGGTGATAGGCACCAACGCCGCGTCTCTGGTGCTGATTGTGCTGGCAGCCTTGATGCTGCTCGGTGTGGTGGCGTTGTCGCCGGTCATGCTGTCTCTGCTGGGCGTTCTTGGCTCACTTTATATCGGCTGGAGTGCCGTCAGTAGCCTGATGCACAAAGCGCAGGGTGTCGAGGCAGTACCCGCGCGCGGCGGCCTGCTGAAGGGCTTTCTGGTCGGTATTTCAAACCCAAAGGACATTCTCTTTTTTGTCGCCTTCTTCCCGCAGTTTATTGCCGTCACGGACGACTTTACCCTGAGCATGCTGACGCTCTCGCTGGTGTGGGTGGTGTTTGATATTACCGTTCTGTCGCTCTATATCCTGACGGTTCAGCGCGTGTTGTCGGGAAGGTATGCTCTCCGCCTTGAACGCCTCTCAGCGCTGTTTTTACTGGCGGTTGCGCTGTTCGGCATTGTTTACAACGTCGGTGAAATGAGTACCCACTATCATTGAAATTCCCCCAACTATCCCCCATTCTAGATCTATCGCTAAAGCGCCGCTGAGCGCTTCATTTCTTTCTTAGACCAGGACTGCGCATATGACCAATCCATTACTGACCCCCTTCGACCTACCGCCGTTTTCCCAGATTCAGCCCGAACATGTTGTCCCTGCCGTGACCAAAGCACTGAACGACTGTCGTGAGAATGTGGAGCGGGTAGTCGCGCAGGGCGGGCCGTATAGCTGGGAAAACCTCTGCCAGCCGCTGGCAGAAGTGGACGACGTGCTGGGGCGCATCTTCTCGCCAGTGAGCCACCTGAACTCGGTCCAGAACAGCCCGGAACTGCGTGAAGCCTATGAGCAGACGCTGCCGCTGCTGTCGGAATACAGCACCTGGGTCGGTCAAAACGAAGGGCTGTACAACGCCTACCGCGACCTGCGTGACGGCGATAACTACGCCACCTTGAACACCGCACAGAAAAAAGCGGTCGATAACGCGCTGCGTGATTTTGAATTGTCCGGAATCGGCCTACCGAAAGAGAAACAGCAGCGCTACGGCGAAATTGCGACCCGCCTGTCCGAGTTGGGCAACCAGTACAGCAACAACGTGCTCGATGCCACCATGGGCTGGAGCAAGCTGGTGACCGATGAAGCCGAACTCTCCGGCATGCCGGAAAGCGCGCTGGCCGCGGCGAAAGCTCAGGCTGAAGCCAAAGAGCAGGAAGGTTACCTGCTGACGCTGGATATCCCGAGCTACCTGCCGGTGATGACCTACTGCGACAATCAGGCACTGCGTGAAGAGCTGTACCGCGCCTACTCCACTCGCGCCTCCGACCAGGGGCCAAACGCCGGTAAGTGGGATAATACCCCGGTAATGGAAGAGATTCTGGCGCTGCGCCACGAGCTGGCTCAGCTGCTGGGCTTTGAAAGCTACGCCTTTAAATCGCTCGCCACCAAAATGGCGGAAAACCCACAGCAGGTGCTCGACTTCCTGACGGATCTCGCCAAACGCGCTCGTCCGCAGGGTGAAAAAGAGCTGGCCCAGCTGCGCGCTTTCGCCAAAGCTGAATTTGGCGTCGACGAACTGCAGCCGTGGGATATCGCCTACTACAGCGAAAAACAGAAACAGCATCTCTACAGCATCAGCGATGAGCAGCTGCGCCCATACTTCCCGGAAAATAAAGCGGTTAACGGTCTGTTCGAAGTGGTTAAGCGCATTTACGGCATCACCGCTAAAGAGCGTACCGACGTTGACGTCTGGAACCCGGAAGTGCGCTTCTTCGAGCTGTATGACGAAAGCAACGAACTGCGCGGCAGCTTCTACCTCGACCTGTACGCCCGTGAACACAAGCGCGGCGGGGCGTGGATGGATGACTGCGTCGGCCAGATGCGTAAACTCGACGGCACGCTGCAAAAACCGGTCGCCTACCTGACCTGTAACTTTAACCGCCCGGTGAACGGCAAACCGGCGCTGTTTACCCATGACGAAGTGATCACCCTGTTCCATGAGTTCGGCCACGGCCTGCACCACATGCTGACCCGCATCGAAACTGCCGGTGTGTCCGGTATCAGCGGGGTGCCGTGGGATGCGGTCGAGCTGCCAAGCCAGTTTATGGAAAACTGGTGCTGGGAGCCGGAAGCGCTGGCGTTTATCTCCGGCCACTATGAAACCGGCGAACCGCTGCCGAAGGAACTGCTGGATAAAATGCTGGCGGCGAAAAACTACCAGGCCGCGCTGTTTATCCTGCGTCAGCTGGAGTTCGGTCTGTTCGACTTCCGCCTGCACGCCCAGTACAACCCGCAGCAGGGTGCGAAAGTGCTCGAAACGCTGGCCGAAATCAAGAAACAGGTCGCCGTGGTACCAGGCCCAACCTGGGGTCGTTTCCCACATGCCTTCAGCCACATCTTTGCCGGTGGCTATGCGGCGGGCTACTACAGCTACCTGTGGGCCGACGTGCTGGCGGCAGATGCCTTCTCTCGCTTTGAGGAAGAGGGGATCTTCAACCGTCAGACTGGGCAGTCGTTCCTCGACAACATCCTGACCCGCGGTGGTTCTGAAGAACCGATGGCGCTGTTCAAACGCTTCCGTGGCCGTGAGCCTCAGCTGGATGCAATGCTTGAGCATTACGGGATCAAAGGCTGATTGTTGTCGTGAAAATCTGCTTAATTGATGAAACGGGCGCCGGAGACGGCGCCTTATCTGTTCTTGCTGCCCGCTGGGGGCTGGAACAGGACGACGACAACCTGATGGCGCTGGTGATGACCCCGGAGCATCTGGAACTGCGTAAACGCGATGAGCCCAAGCTTGGCGGTATCTTCGTCGATTTTGTCGGCGGGGCGATGGCGCACCGACGCAAATTCGGCGGCGGTCGCGGTGAAGCGGTGGCGAAAGCCGTGGGCGTGAAAGGCGGTTATCTGCCGGACGTGGTGGATGCGACGGCGGGGTTGGGGCGCGATGCGTTCGTGCTGGCCTCCGTTGGTTGTCGCGTGCGGATGCTGGAGCGTAACCCGGTGGTGGCGGCGCTGCTCGACGACGGCCTGGCGCGTGGCTACGCGGACCCGGAGATCGGCCCGTGGTTGCAGGAGCGGCTACAGCTAATTCATGCGTCCAGCCTGACGGCGTTAACCGATATCAGCCCGCGTCCGCAGGTGGTGTATCTTGACCCGATGTTCCCGCATAAGCAGAAAAGCGCGCTGGTGAAGAAAGAGATGCGCGTGTTTCAGTCGCTGGTGGGGCCGGATTTGGATGCGGATGGTTTACTGGAACCGGCGCGTCAGTTGGCAACCAAACGCGTGGTGGTGAAACGCCCGGATTACGCCCCGCCGTTGGCGGACGTGGCGACGCCGAATGCGGTGGTCACCAAAGGGCATCGGTTTGATATTTATGCGGGGAAGGCGGAGTAATTTTACCCCTCACCCTAACCCTCTCCCCAGGGGGGAGAGGGGACCGATCGTGCGGTTTGCACCCTCTGCTTTCTCCCTCGCCCCTTTGGGGAGAGGGCCGGGGTGAGAGGGCTTGCACAATCTTAAACAAACGGTGCCAGCGGATCCGCAATCTCAAACGCCACCGCACGATCCGCTTTCGGCGGATAAATCAGCTCGCTGACAATCGACACTTTCAGCTTCTTCGCCTCTTCACGCTTGAGCTTCACCTGCTGATCCCAGCCTTCGCTATACACCGCACCCCATGCGCCCAGATCCAGACAGGTCACATACATCTCCTGGCGATACGGCAGCGGTGCTACGTCCAGCACGCTTGCCGCGGCGTTGTTCCCGGCAAATTTGCCCAGCAGAATGGCGTGCTGGCAGGTCATCAGCGCGTGGTTGCCTTTGTCATCGGTCGCGGCGTAAGCCACATCGCCAGTCGCGTAGATATCGTTATGGCCCAGCACCTGCAGGTTGCCGTTGACGTGCAGACGCCCCTGACGGTCGCGCGGCGCATCAATCTGTGCGGTCAGCCCGTTGGCCTGTACGCCGACGGTCCAGATAACGGTTTGCGAGGCGATAACCTGGCCATCTTTCAGCGTGACGCCGGAGGCATCCACGCTCTCCACTTCCGCGTTCACCAGCCACTCCACGCCCAGTTCGGCGGAGGCTTCGATAATCACGTCGCGTAATTCCTGGCTCCAGCGGCCGCCCGGCTGCGCGCCGCGCTCAACTACGACAACTCTGGTCTTAGCATCTTCACCCAGAATTTCACGCAGACGGCCAGGAAGCTCCAGCGCCATCTCAATCCCGGTGAAGCCACCGCCGCACACCACCACGGTGTTACGCGCTTCGCTCTCAGGCTGCCCGGCCAGATCTTTCAGATGCTGTTCCAGTACCGTTGCGCTTTCCAGCTGATCGAGGTCGAACGCGTGCTCGGCGGCACCGGCAACGATATCGCGGTTGACGTGGCTACCGCTGGCAAGTACCAGGCGGTCGTAGCGGCGCAGGCGCACTTCGCCGTTCTCATCTTTCCAGCTCACCTCTTTCGAGGCCGGAAGGATCTGCTCAACGGTACCGCGCAGGAACTTAACGCCGGTGACGTCGAACAGCGGTATCAGTGGGGAAACCAGCGTCTGAACGTGGCTTTCATAAAAACGCGGACGCACGCGCAGCTCTGGCTGTGGCGCAATCACCGTAATATCAACGGCCTGCTGGTGTTTGTCTGCCAGACGCGCGGCGCTCAGCGCTGCCCACATACCGGCAAAACCGGCACCGACGATCAGAATTTGTTTACGCATTAGGTTTGTCTCACTGGTGACTACGATTAATTGACTCGGATTTTATTGGTCGTAGTTAAAGATTGCAACGTGATTCGCTTCAGCAAACGTATCAGAAGACACATTTTTAAATTATCTATTTGATATTTAATTAATTAAATTTTTATGTGTTCAGTATTTATGCTTGCTATCTGGAATGCATTCGATGAAAAAGCTACAATAACTCAGAATAATTTTGGCTGAGATAAGAGCGCATGGCATTCTACAGTTCTGGGGTTGAGTACGGCATACATAGTCTGATGTGCATGGTGGACGGCAAAGGTGACGCCCGCGATATGAGCGTGCGTGAAATTGCCGAACTGCAAAGCGTGCCCTACGACTATCTGGCCAAAATCTTTACTCGCCTGTCGAAGGCCGGGCTGGTGCGCAGCATCGAAGGGAAGGGCGGCGGTTTTCAGCTGGCGAAACCGGCTGAAGACATTACGGTGCTGGACGTGGTCAACGCGATCGATGGCGATAAGCGTATTTTTGAGTGCCGGGAGATTCGTCAGCGCCTGGCGGTGTTTGATGAGCAGCCGCCGGAGTGGGCCTGTGAAGGTATCTGTGGCGTGCGTTCGGTGATGGACATGGCGCAGCAGCGGATGGAAGAGGCGCTAGGCCAGCATACGATTCTGGACCTGGCGCGTAAGATGTACCGCAAAGCACCGGATACGTTCGTGGTAGAGGTACAAGAGTGGATTGCCGGGCGGAAAAACGCGTGAACTCAGTAGCCCGGCCGAACGCAGTGGCGCCGGGGAAAACCCCCCGGAGTCGGCGCTGGTGCGCCTCGTCCGGGCTACTAAATCAGATTTACTCTTCTTCGTCGTCACGCAGTGGAACAATCAGCATATCAACGTGAACGGTGTTGATCAGCTGACGAGCAGAAGACATCAGTTTGCTCCAGAAATCCTGGTGATGACCGCAAACAACCAGGTCCATATCGTATTTCTTGATAGCATCAACCAGCACCTGACCCAGGTCGCCGCTACCGCTCAGGGTTTCGGTGATAGGGTAGCCCGCACCGGTAGAGAGTTCGCTCAGCGCGTGATGGGTCTCTTCAGAGATACGTTTCTGCATATCGCCCAGATTGACATCAATCAGCCCGGTGTAGAGATCGGAATAGTTCACGTCAACGTGAATCAAAGAGACTTTCGCATTGTAAGGGCGAGCCATTGATACCGCTTTCTCCACCAGAACTTTGCTTTCTGGTGAAAGGTCGACGGCGATAAGAATGTGTTTGTAAGCCATAGTGTTACTCCTTCCATAAAGTTGTCGATGACTGTTGGACCAGACAGCCCATGCGCTGTCCCTTGCCCGCGTCCTGCGTGCTATCTGCGCGGGGTTTGCCCTTAAAGACCTAATTGTAGAAGATATTTCTACCTTATAGTGGCCTTGGGGCGCCGTCAATGCATCCGGTTCGCCAATTAGTTAAACAAATTTTTCAATCTTACGTATTGATAACGATTAACCTTGTGGTAAAAAATTTAACTGATCTTCTACACTATTTAATGAGCCGATCGAATAAATAAACGTGATCGGAATCGCACTCTTTTACTGAGGTGTTGGTGGGAAATTGGGGAGCGGTATGCCCTGGGGGATATCTCTAAGGGCTGGTCGCCGGGGAGGAGTTATGATCAGCACGATTGCGCTGTTTTGGGCCCTGTGTGTCGTTTGTGTGGTGAATATGGCACGTTACTTCTCGTCACTACGTGCGCTATTGGTGGTACTACGAGGTTGCGATCCCTTGCTCTATCAGTATGTCGATGGCGGTGGCTTTTTCACCTCCCACGGCCAGCCGGGCAAGCAGATGCGCCTGGTCTGGTACATTTACGGGCAGCGTTACCTCGACCATCACGACGATGAGTTTATTCGTCGCTGCGAACGCGTTCGCCGTCAGTTTATTTTGACCAGTTCGCTCTGTGGATTGGTGGTCATCAGCTTAATTGCGTTGATGATTTGGCACTAAGTAAAAAAAACGGGCCAGTTTCCTGACCCGTTTTTATGTTTTTATCGCCGCTGACTTAGATAAGCTTCAGCGAGATCCAGTACAGCACGCCGGACAGAATGATAGAGGCCGGCAGGGTGAAGACCCAGGCCATCAGAATGTTGGTCACGGTTTTACGCTGTAACCCGCCGCCATCAACCAGCATGGTACCCGCCACGGAAGAGGAGAGTACGTGCGTCGTGGAGACCGGCATCCCGGTATAGCTTGCCAGACCGATGGACACCGCAGAGGTCATCTGTGCGGACATACCCTGAGCGTAGGTCATGCCTTTCTTACCGATTTTTTCACCGATAGTGGTGGCAACGCGACGCCAGCCGATCATGGTACCAATGCCCAGTGCCAGTGCGACCGCCATAATAATCCAGATTGGCGCGTACTCAATGGTGCTCAGCATGTCGGTTTTCAGCTTCTTCAACAGACGCTGATCGTCGGCATTCACTTCCGGCATCTTGGCCACTTTATCGGTGGTATCAGAGATGCAAAGCATGATACGACGAAGTTGACCGCGCTGCTCTACCGAGAGTTTATCGTAGCTCTCGATTCCCGACAGCATCGCCTTGGTACGCTCAAGCGCGTTCATGGTGTTAGCCGGGTGGCAATGGAACTCGGTGGCTTCCAGCGCTGCAGGGGTTAACGGGTCAGCGCTGTTCTGGACTTTCAGCAGCAGTTCAGGGCGCTGCTGGAAGAACGTTTCAACGTTGTTGACCGCATCGCGGGTACGCGTGATTTCGTAGCCGGAAGCGTTCATGTTAACCACGAAGCCTGCCGGAGCAACGCCAATCAGTACCAGCATCACCAGACCAATGCCTTTCTGACCGTCGTTCGCGCCGTGGGAGAATGCCACGCCAATCGCGGAGAGGATCAGAGCAATACGGGTCCAGAACGGCGGCTTTTTCTTACCGTCTTTCTTTTCACGTTCAGCAGGAGTCAGGTGGATACGAGCGCGTTTTTTGGTGCCGCTCCAGAAACGACGCAGCAGGAAAATCAGACCGCCAGCAAAGACCAGACCCACAATTGGTGACACGATCAACGAGGCGAAAATGTTAATCACTTTCGGGATGTTGAGGGCATCAACCACGGACGTTCCGGTCATCATCGCATTGGTTAAACCAATACCGATAATGGCACCGATAAGCGTGTGGGAGCTGGACGCAGGCAGACCAAAATACCAGGTGCCGAGGTTCCAGATAATAGCCGCCAGCAGCATGGAAAAGACCATGGCGAGGCCGTGAGCGGAGCCCATATTGAGCAACAGATCCGTCGGCAGCATATGCACGATGGCATAAGCTACACTCAGGCCGCCCAACAGAACGCCGAAGAAGTTAAAGATCGCAGCCATCGCCACAGCAAGCTGTGAGCGCATAGCACGAGTATAAATTACGGTAGCCACTGCGTTAGCCGTATCGTGGAAGCCGTTAATCGCTTCGTAGAAAAGAACAAACAACAGTGCCAGTACTAACAACAGCCCGGTATGTAAATCCAGACCAGCAAACAAATGTAACATAGGACGTTACGCCATTTTGAGGACATGAACGCGCGGCATTATCAGGGACATTGGCGGCGCGGGCAAAGTGAAATCTCTATTTTTTTTGATATTTGTCCATACTATTTTAAAGGTCAGAAAGAATTATTTATTTTGTATCAATCAGATAAGTCGGGTTTGTCGATATTTCACTGGTACGACTTCGGTGAAAAATTTACAATTCCCGACAATACCTAAGTTGAGGATAGTGCGTGGAAAGGTTTGATGCCATTGTAGTAGGTGCCGGAGCGGCAGGAATGTTTTGTGCCGCCATGGCGGGGCAAGCTGGGCGCCGCGTTTTGCTGCTGGATAACGGTAAAAAACCGGGGCGTAAAATCCTCATGTCCGGCGGCGGTCGCTGCAATTTTACTAACCTTTATGTCGAACCCGCGGCATATCTGAGCCAGAACCCGCATTTCTGCAAATCTGCGCTGGCGCGCTATACCCAATGGGACTTTATCGACATGGTCGGCAAGCACGGTATTGCCTGGCATGAAAAGACCCTCGGGCAGCTTTTCTGCGATGACTCCGCCGATCAAATCGTGGCGATGCTGGTCGCCGAGTGCGAAAAGGGCAACGTGACCACGCGCCTGCGCAGCGAAATCCTGAGCGTCACCCGCGACGACGAAGGCTACACCCTGCAGCTCAACGGCGATCAAGTGTCGGCGGATAAGCTGGTGATTGCCAGCGGCGGCCTGTCGATGCCGGGCCTTGGGGCGACGCCGTTCGGTTATAAGGTTGCCGAGCAGTTTGGTCTGAAGGTGCTGCCTACCCGCGCGGGCCTGGTGCCGTTTACGTTGCACAAGCCAATGCTCGAACAGCTACAGGTGCTTTCCGGCGTGTCGGTGCCGTCGGTCATCACCGCGCAGGACGGCACGGTGTTCCGCGAAAGTCTGCTTTTCACCCACCGTGGCCTATCTGGCCCCGCAGTGCTGCAAATCTCAAGCTATTGGCAGGCGGGCGAGTTCGTGAGCATTAATTTACTGCCGGATATCGACCTGGCAGACTTCCTCGACGTCCAGCGCGCCGAGCATCCGAACCAGAGCCTGAAAAATACGCTGGCGATGCAACTGCCGAAACGGTTGGTTGAATGCCTGCAACAGCTTGGGCAAATTCCTGACGTCACCCTTAAGCAGCTGAACGTTCGCGAGCAGCAAACGCTGGTCGATACCCTGACCGACTGGCGCGTACAGCCTAACGGCACCGAAGGCTATCGCACGGCGGAAGTCACTCTGGGCGGCGTGGACACCAATGAACTCTCTTCACGCACCATGGAAGCGAAGAAAGCACCGGGGCTGTACTTTATCGGCGAAGTGATGGACGTGACCGGCTGGCTGGGCGGCTATAACTTCCAGTGGGCGTGGTCCAGCGCCTGGGCCTGTGCGCAGGCGCTGGCGGAATAATGGATTAATGCTGCTGACTAAAAAGCTGTAATAGCATCTCCACCTGTTCATCCAGCGGGGCTAAATCCCGTTTGACGATCAGATGCAACGGCGTGGCGCGCCGTACGCCGTGGCTGAGCGGCAGCGTCTTTAAAATCCCCTGCGCCAGCTCATTCTGAATTCTCTCCTCCGGCAGCCAGCCGTATCCCACCTGATACATCACCGCGTCAATCGCGGCATCAATGGTTGAAAAGGTCCACGCGTCGCGCCCGGCCTGGTTGTCGCTGTCGTTATCGGCAATGCGGATCAGCGGCCAGGGGCGCAGTTGTTCGTCGTTGAGCGGGCCTTCCTGGTTGAAGAGGGGATGATCGCGATGGGCGACGGCGACAAAATCGATATTCATCAGCCATTCACCGCGCCCGGTGATGTCCTGACGGCGGGTCAGCACCATCACGTCCGCCTCGGCCTGAATCACATCGTTACCGCTGGCGTTCTCCAGCACTTCGGTTAAGCGCACCTGCGTTTGCGGATAGCGCTGCTGAAACTGGCGCAAAATGGCGAATAGCCGCTCGCGTGGGAAAATACTGTCGACCACTAAATCCAGCCGGGTGCGCATGCCTTCACGCAGCGTGGCGGCGCGGGTCTCTACCCAGGCGAAGGCCTTGAGTAGCGGTTTGACCTGCGCGAGCAGCAGCTCACCGGCCGGGGTTAACACTGCCCGGCGGCCTTCCGGGATCAGCAGCGCCACGCCAAGCCTTTCCTGCAATAGCGCCAGGTTGTAGCTCACCGACGACTGGCTACGGTGAGTCTCTTCAGCCGCTTTGGCAAAGCTACCCAGCGCCACCACCTTCTCCAGCAGTGCCCATTGTTCCAGCGTCGTTTTATGCATAATTGATTTAAAAAGTAGATTGGTTTCATTGAAACATAGCGTTATTCATTTACTTTTTAAAGCAATAAGATCTCTGCATCGACACAAGGAGATTTCATTATGAGCAACTTTGATAAACACGATCTGAGCGGTTTCGTTGGTAAACATCTGGTCTATACCTACGACAACGGCTGGAACTACGAGATTTACGTGAAAAACGACCACACCCTTGATTACCGTATTCACAGCGGCATCGTGGCGAATCGTTGGGTGAAAGATCAGCAGGCCTACATTGTTCGCGTTGGCGAAAGCATCTATAAAATTTCCTGGACCGAGCCGACCGGTACCGACGTCAGCCTGATTGCGAATCTGGGCGACAAACTGTTCCACGGCACCATCTTCTTCCCACGTTGGGTGATGAACAACCCGGAAAAAACCGTCTGCTTCCAGAATGAGCACATTCCGCTGATGAACGCCTACCGTGATGCGGGCCCGGCATACCCAACGGAAGTGATTGATGAATTTGCGACCATTACCTTCGTACGCGACTGCGGGGCCGATAATGACAGCGTCATTAACTGCGCGGCGAGCGAATTGCCAAAAGATTTCCCTGCTAATTTACGCTAGGGTTTACCAGCGCCCTACGCGTTATTTATTACACTAATATGCAACGGATATTAAAACGGATCATAAATAAAGTCTTTGTTTAGAAAATGTTGAATTATGTGAACCAAAGCCCAGCTGCAATGCAAGCTGGGCTTTTTTTTACAAAAATTCAGCGAGAACAATGACCTTTATAAGGTATTGATTTTGTTTATTAATCATTTATTGTGCGAATGCGCATTTCTTTCTTAATCTTATCCTAAGATAACACTGATACTTTTACCGCAATTCAATGTTGTAGGTTTAATTATCACATCTATCTATTCCTGATTTTAACAACATCGCGATAGCACCGTTTTATTCACGAATCAGGCGTACTCATTTGCGTTATAGGGTAAGGAACATTCATGAGTGATTTTCTGCCGTTTTCACGTCCCTCTATGGGCGAGGCGGAGTTCGCAGCGCTGAAAGAGGTGCTGCAATCTGGTTGGATCACCACCGGGCCAAAAAACCAGGCGCTGGAAGAGGCGTTTTGCGCCCTGACGGGCAACCGTTTCTCGATTGCCGTGAGCTCCGCTACCGGTGGTATGCACGTCACGCTGATGGCCCTCGGTATTGGTCCTGGCGATGAAGTTATCACCCCTTCGCAAACCTGGGTTTCCACCCTCAATATGATCGTGCTGCTGGGCGCTACGCCGGTAATGATCGATGTCGATCGTGACAATCTGATGATTACCCCTGAGGCGGTTGAAGCGGCGATTACCCCGCGTACCAAAGCCATCATTCCCGTGCACTATGCCGGCGCGCCTGCGGATATCGATGGTATTCGCGCGGTCGCTGAACGTCACGGTATTCCGATGATTGAAGACGCGGCGCATGCGGCGGGTACCTACTACAAAGGCCATCATGTTGGCTGGCAGGGAACGGCGATTTTCTCCTTCCACGCCATTAAAAACATGACCAGCGCTGAGGGTGGGCTGATTGTCACCGACGACGAACAGCTGGCAAACCGCATTCGCAGCCTCAAATTCCACGGTCTCGGCGTTGATGCCTATGACCGCCAGACCCATGGCCGCGCTCCGCAGGCGGAAGTGATTAGCCCGGGCTTTAAGTACAACCTGGCCGACATCAACGCCGCCCTGGCGCTGGTTCAGTTGGGCAAATTAGGGTCGGCCAATCAACGTCGCAACGATATTGCGCAGCGCTACGTGCAGGAACTGGCCGACACGCCATTCCAGCCGCTGGCCGTACCGAGCTGGCCGCACCTGCACGCCTGGCATCTGTTCATTATTCGCGTGGACGAAGCGCGCTGCGGTATCAGCCGTGATGCGCTGATGGAGCAGCTCAAGGCGCAAGGCATTGGCACCGGGCTGCACTTCCGCGCGGCGCATACGCAGAAATATTACCGCGAGCGCTTCCCGGAACTCTCCCTGCCGAATACCGAATGGAACAGCGCGCGTATCTGTTCATTACCTCTTTTCCCGGATATGACCGATGACGACACCTCCCGTGTCATTACGGCGCTCCACCAGTTAGCAGGCCGTTGATATGTTTGAGTACCCGTTAGTCAAGAAAGTCTCCGTCGTGATCCCGGTCTACAACGAGCAGGATAGCCTGCCGGAGCTTCTCCGCCGTACCGACGCGGCCTGCGCGACCCTGAATCGTGACTATGAAATTCTGCTGGTTGATGACGGCAGCAGCGACGACTCCGCACGCATGCTGGTTGAAGCGGCAGAAGCCCCGGAAAGCCACATTGTGGCGGTGCTGCTGAACCGTAACTACGGCCAGCACTCGGCGATTATGGCGGGCTTCAGCCACGTCACCGGTGACTTGATCATCACCCTTGATGCTGACCTGCAAAACCCGCCGGAAGAGATTCCGCGGCTGGTCGAAAAAGCGGATGAAGGCTATGACGTGGTTGGCACCGTGCGTCAGAACCGTCAGGACAGCATCTTCCGTAAAACCGCCTCGAAGATGATTAACCGTCTGATCCAACGGACCACCGGTAAAGCGATGGGCGACTACGGCTGCATGCTGCGCGCCTATCGCCGCCACATCATCGACGCGATGCTCAACTGTCATGAACGCAGCACCTTTATCCCGATTCTGGCGAACACCTTTGCTCGCCGCGCCGTGGAGATCCCGGTGATGCACGCCGAGCGTGAGTTCGGCGACTCGAAATACAGCTTTATGCGCCTGATCAACCTGATGTACGACCTGGTGACCTGTTTAACCACCACGCCGCTGCGTCTTCTGAGCGTGGTCGGCAGCGTCATCGCCGTGCTCGGCTTTGCCTTCTCCATTCTGTTAGTGGTGCTGCGCCTGGCGCTGGGCCCGGAATGGGCGGGGGACGGGGTGTTCATGCTGTTCGCCATTTTATTCATGTTTATCGGGGCCCAGTTTATCGGCATGGGTCTGCTCGGGGAGTATATCGGCCGCATCTACAACGACGTGCGCGCCCGTCCTCGTTACTTTATTCAACGTGTTGTTCGCCAGGAAAATCTGGAATCTGAAGAGGAAAATCGTTAATGAAAGCTGTTGTATTTGCCTATCACGACATGGGTTGCACCGGTATTCAGGCACTGCTGGACGCCGGATACGACATTGAGGCGATCTTCACTCATCCGGATAA
This sequence comes from Kluyvera sichuanensis, assembly GCF_040930405.1. Lineage (NCBI taxonomy): Bacteria > Pseudomonadati > Pseudomonadota > Gammaproteobacteria > Enterobacterales > Enterobacteriaceae > Kluyvera > Kluyvera sichuanensis. The sequence continues at coordinate 3,410,129 of NZ_CP162271.1, read as the reverse complement.
TGCCGGTGAAAACAACTTCTTTGGCTCCGTTGCCCGTCTGGCGGCCGAGCAGGGCATTACCGTCTATGCGCCGGAAGATGTGAACCACCCGCTGTGGGTTGACCGTATTCGTGCGATGGCACCGGAAGTGATTTTCTCCTTCTACTATCGCAACCTGCTGAGCGACGAGATTCTCAATCTGGCACCAAAAGGCGCCTTCAACCTGCACGGCTCGCTGCTGCCTGAATACCGAGGCCGCGCGCCGCTGAACTGGGTGCTGGTGAACGGTGAGAAAGAGACCGGCGTTACCCTGCACCGCATGACTAACCGCGCTGATGCGGGCGACATTGTGGCGCAGCAGACCGTCACCATCGCTGATTCTGATGTGGCGCTGTCGCTGCACCGTAAGCTGTGCGCGGCTTCCCAGACTCTGCTGGGCGACGCGCTGCCAAAAATTCGCAGCGGTCAGACTCAGGAACGTGCGCAGGACGATACTCAGGCAACCTACGTGGGTCGTCGTACCCCAGATGATGGCCGCCTGATCTGGGAAAAACCAGCGCAGGAACTGCACAACCTGGTGCGCGCGGTGAGCGATCCGTGGCCGGGCGCGTTTGGCTATGTCGGCACCAACAAATTTATCGTCTGGAAATCCCGCGTGCGTACCGATATGGCCGCCGCGAAGCCAGGTACCGTGCTGTCCGTGGCTCCACTGGTGGTTGCCTGCGGTGAAGGCGCGCTGGAAATCGTTACCGGTCAGAGTGCTAACGGCGTTTACATGCAGGGTACTCAGCTGGCGCCAGCGATGGGCCTGGTGGCCGGTGCGCTGCTCTCCAGCCGTCCGTTTGTGGCGGTGAAACGTCGTACTCGCGTGCTGATTCTGGGCGTGAACGGCTTTATCGGTAACCACCTGACCGAACGCCTGCTTGAGGACGACAACTACGAGATTTACGGCCTGGATATTGGCTCTGACGCCATCAGCCGCTTCCTCGACTGCCCGCGCTTCCACTTTGTGGAAGGTGACATCAGTATCCACTCCGAGTGGATCGAGTACCACATTAAGAAATGCGACGTGGTGCTGCCGCTGGTGGCGATTGCCACCCCTATCGAATACACCCGTAACCCGCTGCGCGTGTTCGAGCTGGACTTCGAAGAGAACCTGAAGATTATTCGCGACTGCGTGAAGTACAACAAGCGCATCATCTTCCCATCGACTTCCGAAGTGTACGGCATGTGCACCGACGCCAACTTCGATGAAGACACCTCCAACCTGGTGGTGGGGCCAATCAGCAAACAGCGTTGGATCTACTCGGTTTCCAAGCAGCTGCTGGACCGCGTGATTTGGGCCTACGGCGACAAAACCGGCCTCAAGTTCACCCTGTTCCGTCCGTTTAACTGGATGGGCCCGCGTCTGGATAACCTGAACGCTGCGCGTATTGGCAGCTCCCGTGCGATCACCCAGTTGATCCTCAACCTGGTTGAAGGTTCACCGATCAAACTGATCGAAGGCGGCAAGCAGAAACGCTGCTTCACCGACATCAGCGACGGTATCGAAGCGCTGTTCCGCATCATCGAAAACAAAGATGGCCGCTGCGATGGGCAGATCATCAACATCGGCAACCCGGACAACGAAGCCAGCATCAAAGAGCTGGCGGAAATGCTGCTCGACTGCTTCGAACGTCACCCGCTGCGCGACCGCTTCCCGCCGTTTGCTGGCTTCCGTGAAGTGGAAAGCAGCGACTACTACGGCAAAGGCTATCAGGACGTTGAGCACCGTAAGCCGAGCATCCGTAACGCCAAACGTTGCCTTGATTGGCAGCCGACGGTAGAAATGCAGCAGACCGTTGAAGAGACGCTGGACTTCTTCCTGCGCACGGTTGAACTGACGGATGAAAAATCATCATGAAAAAAGTAGGTTTGCGCGTTGATGTGGACACCTTTCGCGGCACTCGCGAGGGCGTACCACGGCTGATGGCGGTGCTCAAAAAGCACCGCGTACAGGCCAGTTTTTTCTTCAGCGTCGGGCCGGATAACATGGGGCGCCACTTGTGGCGCCTGGTAAAACCGAAGTTCTTGTGGAAGATGCTGCGCTCGCGCGCGGCATCGCTGTATGGCTGGGATATTCTCCTCGCCGGCACGGCCTGGCCTGGACGACGTATCGGTGCGGCGAACGCGGAGATTATCCGCAGCGTTGCGCAGGTGCATGAAGTCGGGCTCCACGCCTGGGATCATCACCGCTGGCAGCAGTGGAGCGGCGTGTGGAAAGAGCAGCAACTGGTAGAAGAGATTGGGCGCGGCTTGCGTGAGCTGGAGTCTATTCTCGGCCGTCCGGTCTCCTGTTCTGCGGTGGCGGGCTGGCGTGCGGATCAGCGCGTGGTGAAGGCCAAAGAGTCCTTTGATTTTCACTACAACAGCGATTGTCGCGGCACGCAACCGTTTCTTCCACAGTTGGCTAATGGGGAGATGGCTACCGTGCAGATCCCTGTTACTCTGCCAACCTGGGATGAAGCCGTCGGCACCGTGGTCAGCGCGGAAGGCTATAACCGCTGGCTGCTGGAGCAGATCCGCAAAGATACCGGTACGCCGGTTTATACCATTCATGCAGAGGTTGAAGGCGGTGTATGCGCCGAACAGTTCGATTATCTGCTGACCCTGGCGGCGCAACAGGAAATTCTGTTTTGCCCGCTGAGCCAGCTTCTTCCGGATGACTTCCGTCAGCTCCCGGTCGGGAAGGTGGTACGGGGAGAGTTGGCTGGCCGTGAAGGCTGGCTTGGTTGCCAACAACTATTGAGCCCCGATGTATGAAATCCCTTCGCTACGGTATTTCGTTAGTTGCATTGTTCGTTCTTTACTACCTTCTGCCCCTCAACTTCCGGTTGCTGTGGCAGCCGGATGAAACCCGCTACGCCGAGATCAGCCGTGAAATGCTGGCCACCGGCGACTGGGTTGTGCCGCACTTCCTCGGCCTGCGTTATTTTGAAAAGCCGATTGCGGGCTACTGGATCAACAGCATTGGTCAGTGGCTGTTTGGGCATAACAACTTTGGCGTGCGCTTTGGCTCGGTGTTCTCTATCACCGTATCTGCGCTGCTGGTGGCCTGGCTTGCCTGGCGTATCTGGCGCGACAAGAAAGTGGCGGTGTTCTCCGGGGTTATCTTCCTGACGGCGTTCCTGGTCTACAGTATCGGCACCTACGCGGTGCTCGACCCAATGATTACCCTGTGGATGACCCTGGCGATGTTCAGCTTCTGGCTGGCGGCGTCGGCGAAAACCACCGGTGAACGCTTCTGGGGCTACGTGCTGCTCGGTATCGCCTGCGGCATGGGGGTGATGACCAAAGGGTTCCTGGCGCTAGCGGTGCCGGTCATCGGCGTGCTGCCGTGGGTTATCGCCCAGAAGCGCTGGCGGGAAGTCCTTATCTGGGGCTGGCTGTCGGTGCTGGTGTGCGTGCTCACCGTGCTGCCGTGGGGGCTGGCGATTGCGCAGCGTGAAGGTGACTTCTGGCGCTACTTCTTCTGGGTCGAGCATATTCAGCGTTTTGCTCAGAGTGACGCTCAGCATAAAGCGCCGTTCTGGTATTATCTGCCGTTCCTGATTGCCGGGAGCCTGCCGTGGCTGGCGCTGCTGCCGGGCGCGTTGAAGCTCGGCTGGCGCGATCGTCAAGGCCAGGGCAGCGCGTTCTATCTGTTGGGCTGGATAGTGATGCCGTTCCTGTTCTTCAGCATCGCAAAAGGCAAGCTGCCGACCTATATTCTGCCGTGCTTTGGGCCGTTGGCGATGCTGATGGCGCGCTATGCGGTGGATGCGGCAAAAGTGGGTGCGAAGGCGCTGCGGATTAATGGCATCATCAACATCGCCTTCGGCGTGGTGGGTTTGGTGGCGGTGGTTGTTGTGTCGCCGTGGGGGCCGATGAAGCACCCGGTGTGGATGCAGATTGAGCTGTATAAGTGCGTGCTGGCGGCGGTGGCGTTCTTTGTCTGGGCGCTGATGGGCTGGTTGTCTATCAAGTCGACTACGCCGCGCTGGACGCTGGCGGCACTCTGCCCGATGGGGTTAGCGCTGCTGGTGGGCTTTGCGATTCCTGACCGCGTGACCGACAGTAAGCAGCCGCAGTTCCTGGTGGATATTGTGAGCGAGTCGCTGACTCCAAGCCGCTACGTACTGAGCAACAACGTCGGTATCGCCGCAGGGCTTGCCTGGGAACTGAACCGCAGCGACGTCATCATGTATTCGCAGACGGGCGAGCTGAAATACGGTCTTTCCTATCCGGATGCTAAAGGGCGCTTTATCTCCAGTGAAGATTTCCCACAGTGGCTGGAAGCGCATCGCCAGGAGGGGCCAATCTCTCTGGTACTGCAGCTGCAGCGCAATACCAGAGTGGTGGATCTGCCGTTGCCAAAACCGGATGAGGTGTATGTGATGGGTCGTACCGCGTTTATTCAGTACCGTCCGCAATGATCACCTGGGCCTGCCTGCTGCTCGCCAGCTTATTGAGCTGTGCCGGGCAGCTATGCCAGAAACAGGCTACGCGCCCGGCACCCGCCGGGCAGCGTGGGCGTCATCTGATGACCTGGCTTGGGCTCGCGCTGGCGATGCTCGGGCTGGGGATGCTACTGTGGCTGCTGGTGTTGCAGCAAATCCCGGTCAGCGTGGCCTACCCAATGCTGAGCCTGAACTTTGTCTGGGTGACGCTGGCGGCCCGTACTATCTGGCGTGAGCCGGTCAGCCGCCGTCACTGGGCGGGCGTTGGGCTGATTATTGTCGGCATTATGTTGCTAGGGAGCAGCGCCTGATGGGGCTTATCTGGGCATTAATGAGCGTTGGGCTGGTAAGCGCCGCCCAACTGACGCTGCGGGTGGCGATGACCACGCTGCCACCGGCGGAACAGCCGCTGGCGTTCCTGCTCCACCTGCTGCATTTCGGCGACGGCACGCTGGCGCTTTTCCTCGGCCTGTTCGGCTATGTTGCGTCGATGGCCTGCTGGTTCTTCGCCCTGAAGCGCCTGCCGCTGGCAAAAGCCTACGCCTTATTGAGCCTGAGCTACATGGTGGTGTGGTGTGCCGCTATCTGGCTACCCGGCTGGCATGAACCCTTCTCCTGGCGCGGCCTGCTGGGCGTCATAGTCATTATCTCGGGTGTTATCACCATCTTCTGGCCAAACAAACCTTCCCATACCCCGTAGCCCGGCCAAGCGCAGCGCCGCCGGGGTTAGCTCCGTGCTTCCACCGGGGGCGGCGTAAACGCCTCGCCCGGGCTACAAAATGTGCAATAATGCTTTTTTCGTTGCATCTATAAGGGATTATCTATGCCAGCAGCTGACGCCGAGGAATCGCTTAGCGGCCTGCGCCTCAACCTGCGTATTGTCTCCATCGTTATCTTCAACTTCGCAAGCTACCTCACCATTGGCCTGCCGCTGGCGGTGCTGCCCGGCTATGTCCACGATGTCATGGGATTCAGCGCCTTCTGGGCGGGGCTGGTTATCAGCCTGCAATATTTCGCCACGCTGCTAAGCCGCCCGCATGCCGGGCGCTATGCCGACCTGCTGGGGCCAAAACGAATTGTGGTGATGGGGCTGTGCGGCTGCTTCCTCAGCGGGTTGAGCTACCTGCTGGCAGCAACGGGCAGCGGCTGGCCGCTGCTCAGTCTGGTGCTGTTGTGCCTGGGACGCGTGATCCTCGGTATCGGCCAAAGCTTTGCCGGTACTGGCTCGACGCTCTGGGGCGTGGGTGTCGTGGGTTCGCCGCATATTGGCCGGGTCATCTCATGGAACGGGATTGTTACCTATGGCGCGATGGCGATGGGCGCGCCGCTTGGCGTGGTGTGCTACCGCTACGTTGGTCTGGAGGGGTTGGCATTGGCAATTATGGCGGTAGCCGCCGTCGCCATTCTGTGCGCGCTGCCGCGTGCAGAAGTGAAAGCGAAAAAGGGCAAACCGATGTCTTTTCGCGCGGTGCTGGGGCGCGTCTGGCCTTATGGTATGGCGCTGGCACTGGCTTCCGCGGGCTTTGGGGTAATCGCCACCTTTATCACCCTGTTTTATGACGCGAAAGGCTGGGACGGCGCGGCGTTTGCGCTCACGCTCTTTAGCTGTGCGTTTGTGGGAACGCGTCTGCTGTTCCCGAACGGCATTAACCGCCTGGGCGGCTTGAACGTAGCGATGATCTGCTTTTCGGTGGAGATTGTCGGCCTGCTGTTGGTGGGGGTGGCTGATACGCCAATGATGGCAAAAATCGGCACCTTCTTGGCCGGGGCGGGATTCTCGCTGGTGTTCCCGGCGCTGGGCGTGGTGGCGGTGAAAGCCGTGCCGCAGCAGAATCAGGGCTCTGCGCTGGCAACCTATACCGTGTTTATGGATCTATCGCTGGGTATTACCGGGCCGTTAGCCGGGCTGATGATGGCGTGGATGGGCATTTCGACGATTTACATTGCCGCCGCAGGGCTGGTAGCGGTGGCGCTGCTGCTGGGGTGGCGGCTAAAAAAACGGCCTCTGGCGTAAGCACGCGAGAGGCCGTTTATCGGTCAGCAAAACTTAGTTGATGACCAGCGTATTGATGATTTTCTCAGCGTCAGACTGCGCCTGCTGCTGGTTGTCCGCTGGCAGCGTGATCTGCATGGTCAGCAGCTTGCCATCGATTTTACCCAGTACGACGGAAGAGTACGCGGTCTGCCCTTTAGCAGAGATGATGCTGTCGAGCTGCTGCAGCGTGTGGCCCTTCACGTCGATAGATTTATTGGTCACCACCTGCAGCTGCGGGTCGCGGCTGCGCTGCTGATCTTCAAGACGTTTTGCCAGCACCGCTAAATCTTCGGTGGTGTCGTCGCCAACGATGACGATGACCGCTTTCATGCCGGTGGCGTCAGAGTAGACGTGCATGTTGTTGCTCTGGGTGCCCAGCTTACCGCTCTGGTCGGTCATCCCGGCCGGCAGCGTAAAGTTCAGCTTACCGTCTAACAGATTGATTGCCTGACCTGCGGCATCGCTTGCGGCTGCAGAACCTTGTGCAGGGGTGCTGGTGTCGCTGTTGTCACAGGCCGCAAGGCCCATTACCAGCAGGCCAATACCAGCATATTTCACCAATTTGCGCATTGACATCTTCCTTTCGATAAATAGCCATAACGGCTCATCTGCGTATCTTATCACAACCCGTGTAATGAACTCTCAACCTGGCTGCATTGCTGACAAATCAGATTTATCTGCCAGCCTTTTCAATAGCATATTCAGCAGCACGCCGTACATCGGCAGGAAGAAAACAATGCTGATCAGCACTTTAAAGCAGTAGTCCACGAGGGCGATTTCTACCCAGTGCGTCGCCATAAACGGGTCGGTGCTGCGCCAGAAAGCGATAAAGAAGAACGCCTGGGTATCGCTGATGTTACCAAACAGCGTGGAAGCCGTTGGTGCGAGCCACCAGTGGCGGCTTTGACGCAGGCGGTTGAACACGTGCACGTCAAGGATCTGCCCCAGGGCATAGGCCATAAAGCTCGCCGCGGCGATACGGGCTACGAACAGGTTAAAGTGCGCCAGCGCGCCGAAGCCCTGCCATTCGCCCATATAGAACAGCGATGAAATCACGTAGGAGATCAGTAGCGCCGGGGCCATCACCGCGAAAACGATACGGCGAGCCAGCGGGGCGCCAAAAATCCGCACGGTCAGGTCGGTTGCGAGGAAGATAAACGGAAAGCTAAACGCGCCCCAGGTGGTGTGGAAGCCGAATATAGAAATCGGCAATTGCACCAGATAGTTACTGGAGGTGATCACCAACAGGTGAAATAGCGATAGCCAAACCAGCGCATGACGGCGCTGTAGAGCGGTAAAGAGAGTCATATTGTACCTTTTTAGTGGTTGGGGTGAGGGAACCCAATAAGTCTGCAAGCCTGTTGCAGGGGCGAAATGATACTGCTTTCCGCCTGCATTGCAATGGTTGTTTTTCGCGCAATCGTTAACCTGGTTGCGTTGAGGCAAGGTCAGCGTAAACTAAGCGCGTTTTTTCTGACGACGAGATACTCATGACCGATTTGTTTTCCAGCCCCGACCACACCTTAGACGCGCAAGGGCTGCGCTGCCCGGAACCGGTAATGATGGTGCGTAAAACCGTGCGGACGATGCCGGTGGGGGAAACGCTGCTGATTATTGCCGACGATCCCGCCACCACGCGCGATATCCCTGGCTTTTGCCGCTTTATGGAACATGAGCTGATTGCTCAGCAGACCGAGTCAGTGCCGTACCAGTATTTGCTGCGTAAGCGCCACTAACTGCGGGCCCGTAGCCCGGCCAAGCGAAGCGCCGCCGGGAATCGCTCCGGGCCTACCCGGGGTCGGCGTAAACGCCTCGCCCGGTCTACAGGATTACGCGCTAAACTTCCCGCGCAACAGTCGCAGCGCGTTCAGTGTCACCAGCACCGTTGCACCGGTATCTGCCAGTACTGCCAGCCACAACCCGGTCATGCCGAGCAGCGTGGTGATAAGGAAAATCCCCTTCAGCCCCAGCGCAATGGCGATGTTTTGTCGAACGTTAGCGTGGGTGGCACGCGCCAGGCGAATCATCTGCACCAGCCCGGTCAGACGGTTATGCGTCAGCGCCGCATCGGCGGTTTCCAGCGCCACGTCGGTGCCGCTGCCCATCGCGATGCCCATCGCCGCCGCTTTCATCGCCGGAGCGTCGTTAATCCCGTCACCCACCATCGCCAGCGGCCCCTGAGCGTTCAGCGCCGTCACTTCACTGACTTTATCGGCAGGCAGCAGGTTGGCGCGGTAGGCCATGCCTAACTCATCGGCAATGGCGGCGGCGGCACGCGGGTTATCCCCGGTCAGAATGATGCCCTGAATGCCTAATTCACGCAGGCCATCGACCGCCTGACGCGCCTCCTGACGCACGGTATCTCGCAGGGCTACAATCCCCAGAAGGGTATCGTCACGGGTAACGAGTACCACGGTGTTGCCCTGGCTTTCTAAGCGTTGAATCTCAGCCTGATGATCCGGCGTCGGGAACTTGCCTGCGGCGCAGATAACGATGCGCTGCCCATCGACGCTGGCTTCAATACCGGAACCGACGAGCGTACGCTGATTAGCGGCTTGAGGAATGACAAGCCCACGCAGCTGCGCCTCGCGCACCACGGCCTGCGCCAGCGGGTGGGTAGAGCCTTGTTCCACCGCAGCGGCCAGCGTCAGCAGGGTGTCTTCACTGAGTTCGGCGGTTGGGATAATCGTGGTCACCTGCGGTTTGCCGAGCGTCAGGGTGCCGGTTTTATCAAAGGCCATCTGGGTGATGCGGCCCAACTGCTCCAGCGCCGCGCCGCCTTTAATCAACGCACCGTGGCGCGCAGCGGTGGCAAGGCCTGAGGTAATCGCTGCCGGAGTCGAAATAACCAGCGCACACGGGCAGCCAATCAGCAGCAGCGTCAGCCCTTTATAGATCCACTCCTCCCACGAGGCGGCAAACAGCAGCGGTGGCACCAGCGTCACCAGCAGCGCGACGGCCATAATCGCCGGGGTATAGATGCGGCTGAAACGGTCGATAAAGCGCTCGATAGGTGCGCGACGCTCCTCGGCCTCTTCAATTAGACGCAGAATACGGTCGATGGCGCTGTCGCCAGGTTGGGAAATAACGCTCAGCTGTACCAGGCGATCGGCGCTGGTGGCCCCTGCTGGCACGCTCTCGCCCGCATTACGTTCTACCGGAATGGACTCGCCGGTTAACGCACTTTCATCAAAGCTGGCGAACGGGGTGAGGAGCTTCCCGTCGGCAGGCAAGCGCCCACCGGCGGCCACTTCAATCACATCGCCCGGCTGGAGATCCTTCTGGGCCACGGTTTCACGCTGGCCATCGCGCACGCGCACGGCGGTGTCTGGCTTCAGCGCCATCAGCGCGCTCACGCCTTGGCGCGCGCGGTTTGCGGCCCAGCCTTCAAGGCGTTCGCCGATCAAGAACAGCAGCAGCACCATCGCCGCTTCCGCCGTCGCGCCGATAAACAGTGCGCCGATGGCCGCGACGCTCATCAGCGTTTCAATGGCGAACCAGCTGCCGCTTTTCATCAGACGCAGCGCCTGGCGGGCGATAGGGTAAAGGCCGACCAGCGTGGTGGCGATAAAGGCCAGGTTGCCGAGCGGATGGTTGAACTGCTCCAGCCCCCAGCTAATCGCCATCATCACCGCGAGCGCGATAAGCGGCAGGTTTTCCCGCCAGCGCGGGCTGTTATCCTCTGCCTTTGGTTCGCTGTCGCTACGCAGCGAATAACCTGCGGCGCTCACGGCTTTCTCCACCTGAGCGCGGATGTCGTCATCGGCATCAACCAGCAGCTTTTCAGTAGCGAACAGCACCTTAACCTGCTTCACGCCGGCGACCTGGCTTACCGCGGTTTCGACTTTACGGGCGCAGGCGGCGCAGTCCATGCCATTAACGACCCAGCTATAGCGGGCGTCCAGCGTCGGTTCTACTGCGGGCTCAGCCGTTGCGCATTGGCTATCGCAGCAGCAGTCGTCCTGTGGCTGTGGCACAGGCGCGAGTTTAAAGGATGAGAATTGGGGGGCTTTATTGTTACGTGTCTCTGGAGTCGACATCGTATCCTCCGATTAATGATCGTTGCTTCATTAAGCGCAGCATACACTCTGGAGTCGACTCCAGAGTCAAGCAGGAAATTACAGGTAAAGCGCGCGAACGATAAAGAAGTGCCCGGCAAAGTAGCAGGCGGCGTAAATCGCCGTATCCGCGCGGAAACGGCAGCGATATTTGCTCACCAGCCAGATAATGTTACCCAGCAGCAGTAAACCGGCACCGAAGAAACCGGAGAGCGCGGTGTCCGTTGGACGCATAAACCACAGCTCGCCCGCGACCCAGACCATCATCAGCGTCATGGCGATAAAGGCCAGCACCGGCAGACGCATCTCTTCAAGCCGCGTCCAGATAACCGCCAGCCAGACCACGCCAATCACCAGCAGCACCACCGGTAGCGGCCAGAAGAAGGTGAAGGTCAGCTGTCCGGCAAACCAGATGGTATACAGCAGGTGCGACAGGAAAAACGCGCCGATGGCGTACAGCATGCGCTGACGCGGAAGCAGCGTGAGGGCATCGCCGACCAATGAGGCGCACAGGCCCGCCAGTACCAGGTAGCTGATGGCGTTAAACATCGGTGCCTGCCAGGCGAGAAACAGGAGTAAAATTAAGGTGATAGGTTTGAATGCCCAGCGCTGCCAGGCGGGCCCACGGTAGGCGGCATCCACGTAGAGCCAGCCTGAGAAGAATACTGCGATAAACGACCAAAGCATAATAAGTCCCTGTATCTGTTATCTTAATGGGTACTGTACTGCCAGTCTTGAATGTCCAGTGTAGTAGCCGCAGTCGCCAGATGACAATGGCAGACTGCGCCGTTTACTATGATTTGCATAAATTCTTAAGAGAACCTGAAATGAGCAAGATGCCGCTTTTTTTCATTATAGTCGTCGCCGTTATTGTGGTGGCCGCTTCGTTCCGCTTTGTGCAGCAGCGCCGAGAGAAAATGGACAACGACGCCGCCCCGCTGATGCAAAAGCGGGTGGTGGTGACGAACAAGCGCGAAAAGGTGCTGAACGATCGCCGTTCGCGTCAGCAGACGGTGACGCCAGCCGGTAGCGATATGCGTTATGACGTCAGCTTTAAACCGGAGCAGGGCGGGCTGGAGGTGAGTTTTCGCGTCGAGGCCGAGCAGTATCATCAGCTGACGGTGTGGGATAAGGGAACGTTGAGCTACAAAGGCTCGCGCTTTGTCGACTTTAAGGCTGAACAGTAAAAACAGGGCCTGGCGGGGAGCCAGGCCGGGAAACCCTTACTTCTTCTTCAAGCTCGCGCCTATTTTTTTCTGCCACACCAGCAGTTCAAACACGCCGAAGAGGAAGATACGGACTTTCTCGCCACGGCTCATCTGCGGGCCATCTTTCGGCATTGTCGACTGCAGCAGCGCCATCTGCATGCCGTGCATCAGGACCATAAAGATCAGCGCGACGTTAACGAAGATATTCAGCGGGCGGGGGAACGGGTGAACCAGGTTCAGCACCAGAAACGCCCATACGCACAGCATCAGCGCGCGTCCAAGATTAATCAGCATCACTTTCTCCCTGCACTTCACGATGATAGAGACGATAGGCAACCTGACCGGCAATTTTTTCCCGATGCAGATCCCAACTGACCGGCACCGGCGGTAGGCCATTTTCGACTTCGCTTTCGACGTAGATCAGCGCGTTATTGGCCAGCCAGCCGTTGGTTTCCAGTAAGTTTAACGTCTCTTCCAGTAATCCTTTACGGAATGGCGGATCGACAAAAATAATATCATGCGGCGTGCCGCTCTGAGCGAGGAATGCAAGGGTATTGGTATTCACCACTTTACCCTGCGCGGCGTTCAGCGTGGCGAGGTTCTTTTGCAGCTGTTGGGCCACTGAACGCTCCATCTCCAGCAGCGTGGCGCTGGCGGCATAACGGGAGAGTGCTTCCAGCCCTAACGCGCCGCTTCCGGCGAAGCAGTCCAGGCAGCGGGCATCTACCATTGAGGGTGCCAGCCAGTTAAAGAGGGTCTCACGCACGCGATCGGTGGTGGGCCTGAGTCCTGGACTATCAGGAACGGGGAGTTTACGGCCGCGCCACTGCCCGCCAATAATGCGGATCTGGCCCATGCCGCCGGAAGTTGGTTTTTTCATTTGCTTGCTCTGGTCGCTCTTTCGGCCTGCTATTCTAGCTTTCTGCCCTGCCGGGTGAAAGCGGTGAAGCCAGGGAAGTTAAGTGGTAGACTAACCGACTAATTTCATCATTATTTTAGCCTTCGCGTCGATTATGGCGAAGTGGCGCCATCAAAAACAGCGGGGAGTGTGGTTGCAAATGGCAAAAGAAAAAAAACGTGGCTTTTTTTCCTGGCTGGGCTTTGGGCAGAAAGAACAGGATCAGGTCGTTGAATCAGAAGAAAAAATTGAAGAGCAGCCGGTAGCCGACACGCCGGCTGTTGAGCCTGAAACGGTAGTTGAAGAGACACCGTACGTCGAAGAAGCGCAGGCGTCTGCTGAAGAAAGTGCGGAACCACACACCCTCGCGGAAAGCGAAGCGTTTGCCGAAGAAGTGGTTGAAGTCACTGAACAGGTTGCTGAACGCGAAATCGCACAGGCCGAAGCGGTTGAAGAAATTCAGCCAGAAGTGGTTGAAACCGCTGAGCCAGTAGCCGAAGCACAGCCGGAAGTGGTTGAAGCCGTTGAACCGGTTGCCGAAGCACAGCCGGAAGTGGTTGAAGCCGTTGAACCGGTTGCCGAAGCACAGCCAGAAGTGGTTGAAGCCGTTGAACCGGTTGCCGAAGTACAGCCAGAAGTGGTTGAAGTCGCTGAGCCAGTTGCTGAAGTACAGCCGGAAGTGGTTGAAGTCGCTGAGCCGGTAGTCGAAGTACAGCCAGAAGTGGTTGAAGAGATTGAACCTGAGACCGTTGATGAGTTAACCGACGAAGAACTGGAAGCGCAGGCGCTTGCCGTCGAGTCGGAAAACGAAGCGGTGGAAGAAGAAGCGGCCGTTGAAGCACCGGCGGATGACGCACAGCAGGAGCAGGAAAAACCAACCAAAGAAGGTTTCTTCGCGCGCCTGAAACGCAGCCTGTTAAAAACCAAAGAAAACCTCGGTTCCGGATTTATCAGTCTATTCCGCGGCAAGAAAATCGACGACGATCTGTTTGAAGAGCTGGAAGAGCAGCTGCTGATTGCCGACGTCGGCGTGGAAACCACTCGTAAGATCATCAATAGCCTGACCGAAACCGCCAGCCGTAAACAGCTGCGCGATGCCGAAGCGCTGTACGGTCTGTTGAAAGATGAAATGGGTGAAATCCTCGCAAAAGTAGATGAACCGCTTAATATTGAAGGCAAAACGCCATTTGTTATTTTAATGGTCGGCGTAAACGGTGTGGGTAAGACCACCACCATCGGCAAGCTGGCGCGTCAGTTCGAGCAGCAGGGCAAAACGGTCATGCTAGCAGCGGGCGATACCTTCCGTGCGGCAGCGGTTGAACAGCTGCAGGTCTGGGGCCAGCGCAACAATATTCCGGTTATCGCGCAGCACACCGGCGCAGATTCCGCCTCGGTCATTTTCGATGCCATCCAGGCGGCGAAAGCGCGTAACGTTGATGTACTGATTGCTGATACCGCAGGGCGCTTGCAGAATAAATCGCACCTGATGGAAGAGCTGAAGAAAATTGTTCGCGTGATGAAAAAGCTCGACGTCGACGCGCCGCATGAAGTCATGCTGACCATCGACGCCAGCACCGGGCAGAACGCCATCAGCCAGGCCAAACTGTTCCACGAGGCCGTTGGCCTGACCGGCATCACGTTGACTAAACTCGACGGTACCGCCAAGGGCGGGGTGATATTCTCCGTGGCGGATCAGTTCGGCATTCCGATTCGCTATATCGGCGTCGGTGAACGTATTGAGGACTTACGTCCGTTTAAAGCGGGCGATTTTATTGAGGCACTTTTTGCCCGAGAGGATTAATCATGATTCGCTTTGAACACGTCAGCAAAGCCTATCTCGGCGGGAGACAAGCGCTGCAGGGAGTCACATTCCATATGCAGCCAGGCGAGATGGCATTTCTGACCGGTCACTCCGGCGCGGGTAAAAGTACCCTGCTGAAGCTTATCTGTGGGATCGAGCGGCCGAGTGCAGGGAAAATTTACTTCGGCGGGCACGATATCAGCCGCCTGAAGAACCGTGAGGTGCCGTTCTTACGTCGCCAGATCGGCATGATTTTCCAGGATCACCATCTGCTGATGGACAGAACCGTGTTTGATAACGTGGCGATCCCGCTGATCATTGCGGGCGCCAGCGCCGACGATATTCGTCGTCGCGTCTCGGCGGCGTTGGACAAAGTCGGGCTGCTTGATAAAGCGAGAAACTTCCCGATCCAGCTCTCCGGCGGTGAACAGCAGCGCGTCGGCATTGCCCGTGCGGTGGTGAACAAGCCGGCGGTACTGCTGGCGGATGAACCGACGGGTAACCTGGATAACGCACTGTCGGAAGGCATTTTGCGACTGTTCGAAGAGTTTAACCGCGTTGGGGTCACGGTGCTGATGGCGACGCACGACATTGGGCTTATCTCCAGCCGCTCTTACCGCATGCTGACGCTGAGCGACGGTCATTTGCATGGAGGCCACACCGGTGAATAAGCGCGACGCAATTAACCAAATTCGCCAGTTCGGCGGGCGACTCGACCGCTTGCGTAAATCGGTCTCCTCATCGGGTGACGGCGGGCGAAATACACCGAAGCGCGGTAAACCGGCGCCGAAACCGAACTCGCGTAAAACCAACGTCTTCAACGAGCAGGTGCGTTATGCCTGGCAGGGCGCGCTGCAGGATCTGAAAAGCAAGCCGCTGGCGACCTTCCTGACGGTGATGGTGATCGCCATCTCCCTGACGCTGCCAAGCGTCTGCTATATGGTCTACAAGAACGTCAATACGGCGGCTTCGCAGTACTACCCCTCTCCGCAGATCACCGTCTATCTGGAGAAAACGCTGGATGACGATGCGGCGGCGAAAGTGGTGGGGCAACTGCAGGCCGAGCAGGGCGTGGATAAGGTGAACTACCTCTCCCGCGACGAAGCGCTGGGTGAATTCCGCAACTGGTCGGGCTTTGGCGGCGCGCTGGATATGCTGGAAGAGAACCCGCTGCCTGCGGTGGCGGTCGTTATCCCGAAAATCGACTTCCAGACCACCGATGCGCTGAACACGCTGCGTGACCGCGTGGCGCAGATTCAGGGCGTTAACGAAGTGCGCATGGATGACAGTTGGTTTGCGCGTCTGGCTTCTATTACCGGGCTGGTGGGCCGCGTGTCGGCGATGATCGGCGTGCTGATGGTGGCGGCGGTGTTCCTCGTCATCGGTAACAGCGTGCGTCTGAGCATCTTTGCGCGTCGTGATACCATCAACGTGCAGAAGCTGATTGGGGCAACCGACGGGTTTATCCTGCGTCCGTTCCTATACGGCGGTGCGCTGCTGGGCTTCTCCGGCGCGTTCCTGTCGCTGATCCTGTCAGAAATTCTGGTGATGCGACTGTCGTCGGCGGTCACCGAAGTGGCGCGTGTCTTCGGTACCCAGTTTGAGCTGAGCGGCCTGTCATTTGACGAGTGCCTGCTGTTGCTGCTGGTTAGCTCGATGATCGGTTGGGTGGCAGCCTGGCTTGCCACGGTACAACATTTACGCCACTTTACTCCCGATTAAAAAAGTTCTGTTATACTCTTCCCCTGCGACGACTTCCGTCCGCAGGGGATGCGTTTTAAACCCCATCTTTCTGCCCTCGCGGCCTATCGCGTGTCACATTTTGTGCGTAATTTATTCACACTGTTGCATTGAACTTGTGGATAAACTCACTGTCTGATAAAAGAGCGGATGATATTCTCGTTGCTCATAGAGCCTGGCATGTTTGTTGCCTTCGGGGACAAGCCGCCGCCAGTATGAAGTGAATTGAGAGGATTTGAATGACCAAAGAAATGCAAAATTTAGCGTTAGCCCCTGTTGGTAACCTGGAATCTTATATCCGGGCTGCGAACGCATGGCCGATGTTGACGGCTGATGAAGAAAAGGCGCTTGCTGAACGGCTGCATTACCAGGGCGATCTGGAAGCAGCTAAAACGCTGATCCTGTCTCACCTGCGCTTTGTTGTTCATATTGCTCGTAATTACTCGGGCTATGGCCTGCCGCAGGCGGACTTGATTCAGGAAGGCAACATCGGCCTGATGAAAGCTGTACGTCGTTTTAACCCAGAAGTGGGCGTACGCCTGGTCTCCTTTGCGGTGCATTGGATCAAAGCGGAAATTCACGAATACGTACTGCGTAACTGGCGTATCGTTAAAGTCGCTACCACCAAAGCGCAGCGTAAGCTGTTCTTCAACCTGCGTAAAACCAAGCAGCGTCTGGGCTGGTTCAATCAGGATGAAGTAGAAATGGTTGCCCGCGAACTGGGCGTTTCCAGCAAAGACGTTCGCGAGATGGAATCCCGTATGGCGGCGCAGGACATGGCGTTTGATATGTCCTCAGACGATGAGTCTGAAAGCCACTCGGTTGCTCCGGTGCTCTATCTGCAGGATAAATCGTCCAACTTTGCCGACGGCATCGAAGATGATAACTGGGAAGAGCAGGCAGCGAATAAGCTGACCGACGCAATGCAGGGCCTGGACGAACGTAGCCAGGACATCATTCGCGCCCGCTGGCTGGACGAAGACAACAAGTCTACGCTGCAGGAACTGGCCGACCGTTACGGCGTATCCGCCGAGCGTGTACGTCAGCTTGAAAAGAACGCGATGAAAAAACTGCGTGCGGCTATCGAAGCCTGATAACGTCAGTTAACGCGTGACCCCGATAACCCCTGGATGCCCATCCGGGGGTTTTGTTTTTCTGCTCCCCGTCATCACGCTTTCCTCTGCTTATTTCACGTTTGCCGCTGGCGTTAATGCAGGCGATGGCAAAGACTGAATAGACTTTTCGTCATTTCAACGGCAGGGGGTTTACCGTGAGTAACGAGTCACTGAATCATCGGCGTTTACAGGCCACGCCGCGCGGTGTGGGCGTGATGTGCGGCTTCTACGCGGAGCGCGCTGAGAACGCTACGCTGTGGGATATTGAAGGTAACGAGTACATCGACTTTGCCGCCGGGATTGCGGTGCTGAATACCGGACATCGCCATCCTCAGGTGATAGCCGCCGTTGAAAACCAGCTGCAGGCTTTTACCCACACCGCCTATCAGATAGTCCCCTATGAAAGCTATGTATCATTAGCAGAACGTATTAATGCCGCCGTGCCTATTGCCGGAAACGCCAAAACGGCGTTTTTCAGCACTGGGGCGGAAGCGGTTGAGAATGCGGTGAAAATTGCCCGCGCCTATACCAAACGTCCGGGACTGATTACCTTCGGCGGTGGCTTCCATGGTCGTACGTTTATGACCATGGCGCTGACCGGCAAAGTCGCACCGTACAAAATCGGCTTCGGCCCGTTCCCTGGTTCGGTGTATCACGGTCTCTATCCAAATGCCGCGCACGGCGTGACCACCGAGATGGCGCTCAAAAGCCTGACTCATATTTTCAAAGCCGATATCGCCCCGGACCAGGTGGCGGCGATTATCATTGAACCAGTGCAGGGCGAAGGTGGCTTTAATGTTGCCCCTGCTGATTTTATGCAGGCGTTGCGCCAGCTTTGCGATACCCACGGTATTTTGCTGATTGCCGATGAAGTGCAGACCGGCTTTGCCCGTACCGGCAAGCTGTTTGCCATGGAGCACTACAGCGTGAAGCCTGACCTTATCACCATGGCGAAAAGCCTGGCGGGCGGTTTCCCGCTCTCGGGCGTCGCGGGGCGTGCCGAGGTGATGGATGCCCCGGCACCCGGCGGCCTTGGCGGCACTTATGCGGGGAACCCGCTGGCGATTGCTGCCGCGCACGCGGTGCTGGATGTCATTGAGGAAGAGGCGCTTTGCACACGCGCCAACCATCTGGGCCAGCATCTGATTGAAGTACTTAATAAATTACGCGAAAGCTGCCCGGCGATTGCCGATGTGCGCGGCGTGGGGTCGATGGTGGCCGTAGAGTTTGTTAATCCGCAAACCGGGGAGCCGTCGCCGGAATTGACCAAACTGGTGCAGGATCGTGCACTGGCGGAAGGGGTGCTGCTGCTGAGTTGCGGCGTGTACGGTAACGTCATTCGCTTCTTGTACCCGCTCACCATCCCTGAGAAACAGTTCCAGCAGGCGCTGGAGGTGATTCGTCGGGCGATATCTGAATAGAGCGTGCCCTTCCCGGCCAGGCAAAGCGCCGCCGGGGATGTACCCAACACCCAAGCCACTCCGATGAGTGGCTTTTTTTTGTCATTTTTGCGTTACAAATCCGTCAAAATTAACGTTTCAATTCCACAAAAATGGGGTATGTTTTAGCAGAGTATGCTGAAAAAGCACGGTCAGCCTCCCTCAATATTAATATCTTATACTTACCATGTAGGTGATATAAGAATAATGTGCTAAATAACAACATCACAACAAATGCAACAACCATAACAATGGGGAACCTCAGGATGAAAATGAAGGGTAAAGCGTTACTGGCAGGATGTATTGCGCTGGCATTCAGCAATATGGCATTAGCAGAAAATATTAAAGTTGCTGTTGTTGGCGCGATGTCCGGCCCGGTTGCGCAGTACGGTGACCAGGAGTTCAGCGGTGCGACTCAGGCGGTTGCCGACATTAACGCCAAGGGCGGTATCAAGGGCAATAAGCTGGAAATCGTAAAATACGATGACGCCTGTGACCCGAAACAAGCGGTTGCGGTAGCGAACAAAGTGGTGAATGACGGGATCAAATACGTTATCGGTCACCTCTGCTCCTCCTCTACACAGCCTGCGTCTGACATCTATGAAGACGAAGGTATTTTGATGATCACCCCAGCGGCGACCGCGCCTGAGCTGACCGCGCGTGGCTATAAGCTGATTCTGCGTACCACCGGTCTGGACTCCGATCAGGGCCCAACCGCAGCGAAATATATCCTCGAGAAAGTGAAACCACAGCGCATCGCGGTCGTTCACGATAAGCAGCAGTATGGTGAAGGTCTGGCGCGCGCAGTGCAGGACGGTCTGAAGAAAGGCGGCGCGAACGTGGTCTTCTTCGACGGTATCACTGCCGGTGAGAAAGACTTCTCCACCCTGGTGGCGCGTCTGAAGAAAGAGAACATCGACTTCGTCTACTTCGGCGGTTATCACCCGGAAATGGGGCAGATCCTGCGTCAGGCGCGTGCTGCTGGCCTGAAAACCCAGTTCATGGGGCCGGAAGGTGTGGCGAACGTTTCACTGTCTAACATCGCGGGTGATTCTGCGGAAGGTCTGCTGGTGACTAAGCCTAAGAACTACGACCAGGTTCCGGCGAACAAACCTATCGTAGACGCGATCAAAGCGAAGAAAGAAGATCCAAGCGGTGCATTCGTATGGACCACCTACGCTGCGCTGCAGTCTCTGCAGGCGGGTCTGAACCACTCTGACGACCCGGCTGAGATCGCAAAATACCTGAAAGCCAATACCGTGGATACCGTGATGGGTCCGCTGTCGTGGGATGAGAAAGGTGACCTGAAAGGCTTCGAATTCGGCATCTTCAACTGGCACGCTAACGGTACGGCGACCGACGCGAAGTAATTCGTTCGGCGCTGCCCCGGCGTCGCTACGCTCGGCCGGACTACTATGATGTAGCCCGGCCGAGGCGTTAGCCGACGCCGGGATCGGCACTACCCTCGAACCCAGCCCTCAGCATGCACCGTAAAGCCCATCGCTTTGGCAAACGCGGCCGTTTCCAGGCTCTCTTGTGCGCCGGCTTTGCTCAGCGTCCAGCGGCTGACCTGCGGGTTATCGCGCATCACCTCTTCGACCAGATACTGCCCCACGCCGCGACGGCGGGTGACTTCGCGTACGCACAGACTGTTAAGCGTCCCCTGGCTGCCGTTGATCGTCACCTTTACCGCTGCCAGCAGGCGTTCGTTAAAACGGGCGGCATACAGGCGGTGGTTCTCATCAAGGTGCTGTTCGTTGGGGGTCTGAGTAGGCCAGATCTTACCGAGGCAGATGCGGTCCTGATCGCTAAAGGTGTCTAAACGAATGATGGTCAGCTTCATGGGCAGTTTGCTCAAATCTCGAAAATGGTGGCCAGTGTACTCAATTTATTCTGCCGGACGCTTTCTCTTTTTTGGCTTGTTCAGTAGGTGATTAATTTTTCGATATCCATGCAGACAGTTTGAAACATCATGGATCGAAAAATAGTCAGAACTTTAACCTGAAAACCAGCGTTTTATTCGGCTTATTGTGTCGTTATTTTATGCTGCCATTCGGGCTTTTTTTTGTTTATCTATGGTGAAAATCAGAATATTATCTTTTCTTAATAGACTGAAAAATAGAGAATTTAGTCTGTTTTTAGCCAAAAAGCTGCGCTAACTCATTAAAGATAATGGCAAAAGTAGCGTTGTATATTAAAAGTACAGAATGCTTTTTAACCACCACACAACAAAATATATGCACGCCACGACGTGTAAATACGACATCACGAATGGGGATCCCGAAGTATGAAAAGGAATACAAAAACAGTAATCGCAGGGATGATCGCGCTGGCTATGTCTCACGCGGCGATGGCAGACGATATTAAGGTAGCGGTTGTCGGTGCGATGTCCGGCCCGGTTGCCCAGTGGGGCGACATGGAGTTCAACGGCGCGCGCCAGGCCATTAAAGACATCAATGCCAAAGGCGGCATTAAGGGTGACAAACTGGTCGGCGTTGAGTACGACGATGCCTGTGATCCGAAACAAGCGGTGGCTGTCGCGAACAAAATCGTTAACGACGGCATCAAATACGTGATTGGCCACCTCTGCTCCTCCTCCACGCAGCCCGCGTCTGACATCTATGAAGACGAAGGCATTCTGATGATCTCCCCGGGTGCGACTAACCCAGAGCTGACCCAGCGTGGCTACCACTACATTATGCGTACCGCTGGTCTGGACTCCTCTCAGGGCCCAACCGCGGCAAACTACATCCTGAATAAAGTGAAGCCACAGCGCATCGCTATCATTCACGACAAGCAGCAGTACGGTGAAGGTCTGGCGCGTTCCGTTCAGGACGGGCTGAAAGCGGGCAAAGCCAATATCGTCTTCTTCGACGGAATTACTGCCGGTGAAAAAGACTTCTCCGCGCTGATTGCCCGTCTGCAAAAAGAGAACATCGACTTCGTTTACTACGGCGGCTACTACCCGGAAATGGGGCAGATGCTGCGCCAGGCGCGCGCGGTTGGCCTGAAAACGCAGTTTATGGGGCCGGAAGGCGTGGGTAACGCTTCACTGTCGAATATCGCCGGTAAAGCAGCGGAAGGCATGCTGGTTACCATGCCAAAACGCTATGACCAGGATCCGGCAAACGGCGCTATCGTCGATGCCCTGAAAGCGCAGAAGAAAGATCCAACCGGTCCGTACGTGTGGATCACCTACGCTGCTGTGCAGTCTCTGGCAACCGCCATGGAACGTACCGGTAGCGATGACCCTCAGGCGCTGATTAAAGACTTAAAAGCAAACGGTGCGAAAACCGTGATTGGGCCGCTGAGCTGGGATGACAAAGGCGATCTGAAAGGATTTGAATTTGGGGTCTTCCAGTGGCATGCCGACGGCTCATCCACCGTGGCGAAGTAACCTTCATTCCCCCCTGGCGGGCGTAGACCCGCAGGGGTAGCAAAAGGCTAATTTATGTCAGAGCAGGTTCTCTACTTTGTGCAGCAGATGTTTAACGGCGTTACGCTGGGAAGCACCTATGCACTGATCGCCATCGGTTACACCATGGTGTACGGGATTATCGGCATGATCAACTTCGCCCACGGCGAGGTGTACATGATCGGTAGTTATGTCTCCTTTATGATTATCGCCGCATTAATGATGATGGGCATCGACACCGGCTGGCTTCTGGTGGCGGCTGGCTTCATCGGGGCGATTGTGATTGCCAGCGCCTACGGCTGGAGCATCGAACGGGTGGCCTACCGCCCGGTGCGCAGCTCCAAGCGTCTGATTGCGCTGATCTCCGCCATCGGGATGTCCATCTTCCTGCAAAACTACGTCAGTCTGACCGAAGGCTCGCGCGATATCGCGCTGCCAAGTCTGTTTAACGGCCAGTGGATTGTCGGCAGCAGCGAAAACTTCTCCGCGTCCATCACTACCATGCAGCTGGTTATCTGGATTGTGACCTTCGTTGCCATGCTGGCGCTGACGCTGTTTATTCGCTACTCCCGCATGGGCCGCGCCTGTCGCGCCTGCGCGGAGGACCTGAAAATGGCGAGCCTGCTCGGCATTAACACCGACCGCGTGATTGCCCTGACGTTTGTCATTGGCGCAGCGATGGCGGCGGTGGCGGGCGTGCTGCTGGGTCAGTTCTACGGCGTTATCAACCCGTATATCGGCTTTATGGCCGGGATGAAAGCCTTCACCGCGGCGGTTCTGGGCGGTATCGGCAGTATTCCAGGGGCGATGATTGGTGGGCTGATTCTCGGCATCGCGGAAGCGCTGTCCTCCGCGTATCTGAGCACCGAATATAAAGACGTTGTGTCGTTCGCGCTGCTGATCGTGGTGCTGCTGGTGATGCCGACCGGTATCCTGGGCCGCCCGGAGGTAGAGAAAGTATGAAACCGATGCAATTTGCGATGGCGCTGCTGTCGGCGGCGATGTTCTTTGTCCTGGCCGGCGTCTTTATGGGCGTTCAGTTACAGCTCGACGGTACCAAACTGGTGGTCGGCAGCGCGGCGGATATCCGCTGGCAGTGGATTTTTATCGGCACCGCGGTGGTCTTTTTCTTCCAGATGCTGCGCCCGTTATTCCAGAAGGGGCTGAAAAGCGTCTCCGGGCCGAAGTTTATTCTGCCTGCCATTGACGGCTCGACGGTCAAACAGAAGCTGTTCCTGGTCGCACTGCTGGTGATCGCCGTAGCGTGGCCGTTTATGGTTTCACGTGGCACGGTTGATATTGCCACCCTGACCATGATTTATATCATCCTCGGCCTTGGCTTGAACGTGGTGGTGGGGCTTTCCGGCCTGTTGGTGCTGGGTTACGGTGGCTTCTATGCCATCGGTGCTTACACCTTCGCGCTGCTGAACCACTATTACGGTCTCGGCTTCTGGACCTGTCTGCCGATCGCGGGGCTGGTCTCGGCGGCGGCGGGCTTCCTGCTCGGCTTCCCGGTACTGCGTCTGCGCGGTGACTATCTGGCGATTGTGACCTTAGGCTTCGGCGAAATCGTCCGTATCCTGCTGCTTAACAACACCGAAGTGACCGGCGGGCCGAACGGTATCAGCCAGATCCCGAAACCGACCTTCTTCGGCCTGGAGTTCAGCCGCAGCGCCCGTGAAGGCGGCTGGGATACCTTCAGCAACTTCTTTAACGTCAAGTACGACCCGTCTGACCGCGTTATCTTCCTTTATCTGGTGGCGCTGTTGCTGGTGGTGCTGAGCCTGTTTGTCATCAACCGCCTGCTGCGCATGCCGCTGGGCCGTGCGTGGGAAGCGCTGCGTGAAGATGAAATTGCCTGTCGCTCGCTGGGCCTGAGCCCAACGCGTATCAAGCTGACCGCCTTTACCATCAGCGCCGCGTTTGCCGGTTTTGCCGGTACGCTGTTTGCCGCGCGCCAGGGCTTTGTCAGCCCGGAATCCTTTACCTTTGCCGAGTCGGCCTTCGTGCTGGCGATTGTAGTACTGGGCGGGATGGGCTCGCAGTTTGCGGTTATTCTCGCCGCTGTCCTGCTGGTGGTGTCACGCGAGCTGATGCGTGACTTCAACGAATACAGCATGCTGATGCTGGGTGGTTTGATGGTTCTGATGATGATCTGGCGTCCGCAGGGGCTTCTGCCGATGACCCGTCCGCAGCTCAAGCTGAAAAGCGGGAAAGCGAAAGAAGGAGAGCAGGCATGAGTCAGCCATTATTATCCGTTAACGGCCTGATGATGCGTTTTGGCGGCCTGCTGGCGGTTAACAACGTCGCCCTGGAACTGCATCCTCAGGAAATCGTCTCCCTGATTGGCCCGAACGGCGCGGGGAAAACCACGGTCTTTAACTGCCTGACCGGCTTCTACAAGCCGACCGGCGGCACCATTATGCTGCGTGACCAGCACCTGGAAGGGTTGCCGGGCCAGGAGATTGCCCGTATGGGCGTGGTGCGTACCTTCCAGCACGTGCGTCTGTTCCGCGAAATGACGGTGATTGAAAACCTGCTGGTGGCACAGCATCAGCAGCTGAAGACCGGCGTCTTCTCCGGCCTGCTGAAAACCCCGTCGTTCCGTCGCGCGCAAAGCGAAGCGCTGGATCGTGCTGCCACCTGGCTTGAGCGTATCGGCCTGTTAGAGCACGCGAACCGTCAGGCCAGCAACCTGGCCTACGGTGACCAGCGTCGTCTGGAGATTGCCCGCTGCATGGTGACACAGCCGGAAATCCTGATGCTCGACGAACCGGCGGCGGGTCTTAACCCGAAAGAGACCAAAGAGCTGGACGAACTGATTGCCGAGCTGCGTAACCATCACAACACCACTATCCTGCTGATTGAGCACGATATGAAGCTGGTGATGGGCATTTCTGATCGTATCTACGTGGTGAATCAGGGTACGCCGCTGGCGAACGGTACGCCGGAAGAGATCCGCAACAACCCGGACGTGATCCGCGCCTATTTAGGTGAAGCATAATGGGGGCGAAGCAGAATATGGATAAAGTGATGTTATCGTTTGATAAAGTCAGCGCCCACTACGGCAAAATTCAGGCGCTGCACGACGTCAGCCTGCATATCAATCAGGGGGAGATTGTGACCCTGATTGGCGCCAACGGTGCGGGTAAAACCACGCTGCTCGGCACATTGTGCGGCGACCCACGCGCCACCAGCGGGCGTATTGTCTTTGATGATAAAGACATTACCGACTGGCAGACGGCGAAAATCATGCGTGAAGCGGTGGCGATTGTCCCGGAAGGGCGTCGCGTCTTCTCACGCATGACGGTGGAAGAGAACCTGGCGATGGGCGGCTTCTTCGCCGACCGCGATCAGTTCCAGGAGCGCATCAAGTGGGTGTATGACCTGTTCCCACGCCTGCTTGAGCGTCGCATTCAGCGTGCAGGCACCATGTCCGGCGGTGAGCAGCAGATGCTGGCAATTGGCCGTGCATTGATGAGCCAGCCGCGCCTGCTGCTGCTTGATGAGCCTTCTCTGGGGCTGGCCCCGATTATCATCCAGCAGATTTTCGACACCATCGAGCAACTGCGTAAGCAGGGCATGACCATTTTCCTCGTCGAGCAGAACGCCAACCAGGCGCTGAAGCTCGCCGACCGCGGCTACGTGCTGGAAAACGGCCACGTGGTGCTGGAAGACACCGGTGATGCACTGCTGGCGAACGAAGCGGTGCGCAGCGCGTACCTCGGCGGTTAACTCGTTGCCATCCGGCAACCTGTAGATACTGTGAGCGGCAGCAACTCCTTTTCACCGTTGCTTCCCGGATTGCAGGCATAACTTTAACAGCGCCTTCTGGCGCTGTTATCACTTCCCCGTCCGCCTTTATACTACAGGCATCCCATGCTGCAACGCATCGAACGTTTTTCCTGACTTTAATACCCCATAGGCCACCTGCGCCAGCTTACGCATCATTGCACCTATTATCACTTTCGGTCGCTTCCCGTTACCTTCCAGCCTTTCCCTGAACGCTTTTCCCCATGCCGTGTGATACAACGCTGACATCGCCGGCATATATAATGCTCCGCGCAGATGAACCGGTCCTGCTTTGCTCATCCTGCTTGTTCGCATCACGCTGCTCCCCGACTCATGCTGCTTCGGCGTCAGTCCTGCATACGCTGCGAACTGCCGCGCAGTGGCGAACCTCAGCTTCAGTCCCGTGTACGCCAGCAGCACCGCGGCGGTTTTCTCTCCTATCCCCGGGATACTGCTCAGCAGCTTCCGCCGTTGTTTCATATCGGGGTCGTTGTCCGTCAGGTCTTTTATCTGTTTTTCAATGCGCCTCAGCTCTGCTCCCAGACACTGCAGGAGAACATCAATGCTCTCCAGCTGTACTTCCGGTGCAGTTTCCTGGCGGTTTTTCTCCTGAGTCTGCATCTCTGTCAGCGACTGATGTCGTAGCACCAGCGCTTTCAGGGCCCGCTCTGTCGGGTGCGGCGCTTCCCATGCTGGCGGCTTTTTCTCCCGGCAGAAGTGAGCCAGCATACGAGCGTCCACTTTGTCGGTTTTGTTGCGCAGCCCTTCACTGCGGGCAAAGGCAGCGCTCAGGGAAGGGTTGATGATGGAGACGGTATACCCGGCATCGCTCAGATGGGCGGCAGCGTCTTCCATGTAGGTGCTGGTAGACTCCATGCAGACATGAGCATGGCTCACCTCATGGCTACGAAGCCAGCGGACCAGGTCCTCATAGCCCGGGGGAGTATTGGCAAACTTTTTACAGAGATGGCGGCCATCAGGGCGAAGGATATCAACATCAAGTTTAGTTTTAGCGACATCAATGCCGATGAAGTACAGTTCATATTCCATAGTGAAACCCACCTTGCGAATGCGGATTACCGGTAAAAACCGGTCCATGATACTGTCCGGTTTGTCACATGAGAAAGAACGGCGGACCGGTGCAGAATATCTACGGTACAGGCGTGAAAGCCTAAGCCCGGGCACGGCATCCGGACCGCCATCAGAGAGAACTGGCCGGTTCTTTCTGACGAGGTAATCATACAAGCCCGGGCGAGGCGCTTGCGCCGACCCCGGGGGAACTTCCCGCACGAAAACATTTAAAAGAGCCTGATGGCTCTTTTTTTGTACATATATGTTGTACAATTAATGCGTACAACTATGGAGGTCATTATGCGTACGGTTAACTATAGCGAGGCACGACAGAATCTGGCTGAAGTGCTGGAGAGCGCCGTGACGGGCATACCTGTCACTATCACACGCCGTGGGCATAAACCTGCGGTCATCATTAGTGCCGAGGAGTTTGAGCGCTATCAGGCCGCCAGACTCGATGATGAATTTGCGGCCATCATGGCGGTTCACGGCAGCGAGATAGAGGAGTTGGCTGATAAATGAACCTTCAGATTATCTCAGCGGAAGAGATAATAGCGTTTCATGACCGGCTGCTCCGCGTTACGCCTGGTGTTGTGGGTATGCCCGACCCCGGACGTGCGGAAGCGTTAATGTATCGGGTGCTTAACCGAATTGAATATGAAGGTGTGACCGACGTATGGCAGCTGGCGGCAATGCATCTGCTGGCGATTTCACGAGGGCATATTTTCAATGACGGTAATAAGCGCACCGCGCTGTTTATCACATTGCTGTTTTTAAAACGCAACGGCATTGCGCTTGCGGCCAATCCGGATTTTGTGGCGATGACGGTTGAGGCTGCTGCAGGTCAATTGACGCTTGAGCAAATAGCCTCTCGCCTGCACGGATAACCCCGGCGACGCTTCGCTTGACCGGGCTACCTATCCCATCGTAGCCCGGGAACGGCACTTTCCCTATACGTGTCATAGCTCCCACTTTCCCTTCTTAGAACCGTCACCGCCTTGCCATCCCTTTGTCGCCTTACTATCTTTTTTTTGTAATAAAAAAGTTATTTTTCTGTCATTCGAGCATGTCATGTTACCCCCGCGAACATAAAACGCGTGATATCGCGCATCCCGGCACAAAAAGAGAGATAACCGATGATATCGTTACGACATACAGCTTTAGGATTGGCAATGAGTCTGGCATTCGCAGGTCAGGCTATGGCGGTAACTACTATTCCGTTCTGGCATTCAATGGAAGGTGAGCTGGGTAAAGAGGTTGACTCTCTGGCGCAGCGCTTCAACGCCGCCAACCCGGATTACAAAATTCAGCCGGTGTACAAAGGCAACTATGAGCAGAGCCTGAGCGCAGGTATCGCCGCGTTCCGTACCGGTAACGCCCCGGCAATTTTGCAGGTGTATGAAGTTGGAACCGCCACCATGATGGCGTCAAAAGCGATTAAGCCGGTGTATCAGGTGTTTGACGATGCCGGTATCAAGTTCGATGAATCTCAGTTTGTGCCGACGGTTTCCGGTTACTACACCGACTCCAAAACCGGGCACCTGCTGTCCCAGCCGTTTAACAGCTCCACTCCGGTGCTGTACTACAACAAAGACGCCTTCAAGAAAGCCGGTTTAGACCCGAACCAGCCGCCGAAAACCTGGCAGGATCTGGCAGCCTATACCGCGAAGCTGAAAGCGGCCGGTATGAAGTGCGGCTACGCCAGCGGCTGGCAGGGCTGGATCCAGATTGAAAACTTCAGCGCCTGGCACGGCCTGCCGGTTGCGACCAAAAATAACGGCTTCGACGGTACCGATGCGGTACTGGAATTCAACAAGCCAGAGCAGGTGAAACACATCGCGCTGCTGGAAGAACTGAACAAGAAGGGTGATTTCAGCTACTTCGGCCGTAAAGATGAGTCTACCGAGAAGTTCTACAACGGTGACTGCGCCATTACCACCGCCTCTTCCGGCTCGCTGGCAGACATTCGTCAGTACGCCAAATTCAACTACGGCGTGGGCATGATGCCTTACGATGCTGACGTGAAGGGCGCGCCGCAGAACGCCATCATCGGCGGGGCGAGCCTGTGGGTGATGCAGGGTAAAGACAAAGAAACCTACACCGGTGTCGCGAAATTCCTCGAGTTTCTGGCGAAGCCTGAAATTGCTGCCGAATGGCACCAGAAAACCGGCTACCTGCCAATCACTACCGCCGCGTACGACCTGACTCGTCAGCAGGGCTTCTATGACAAGAACCCAGGTGCCGACATCGCCACGCGTCAGATGCTGAACAAGCCACCGTTGCCGTTCACCAAAGGGCTGCGTCTGGGCAACATGCCACAGATTCGTACCATTGTGGATGAAGAACTGGAAAGCGTCTGGACCGGTAAGAAAACGCCTCAGCAGGCGCTGGACTCTGCGGTAGAGCGCGGGAATCAGCTGCTGCGTCGCTTCGAGCAATCGACCAAGTCTTAATCATTGACTAACCCCCTCACCCTAACCCTCTCCCCATAGGGGAGAGGGGACCCGCCTTTCTCCCTCGCCCCTTTGGGGAGAGGGCCGGGGTGAGGGGACACCAACTCAGAGTTTAACTATGTCATCATCCCGTCCGGTGTTTAAATCGCGCTGGCTGCCCTATGCATTGGTCGCACCGCAGCTGATTATCACCGTTATCTTCTTTATCTGGCCCGCCGGTGAAGCGCTGTGGTACTCACTGCAAAGCGTTGACCCGTTTGGTCTCTCCAGCCAGTTCGTTGGTCTGGATAACTTCGTCACGCTGTTCCACGACAGCTACTATCTCGACTCCTTCTGGACGACGATTAAGTTCAGCGGCCTGGTGACGATAAGCGGCCTGCTGGTCTCGCTGTTCTTCGCCGCCCTGGTGGACTACGTGGTGCGCGGCAGCCGTCTATACCAGACGCTGATGCTGCTGCCTTATGCCGTCGCACCTGCCGTGGCCGCCGTACTGTGGATCTTCCTGTTTAACCCAGGGCGCGGGCTGATTACCCACTTCCTTGGCGAGTTCGGCTATGACTGGAACCACGCGCAGAACAGCGGTCAGGCCATGTTCCTGGTGGTCTTCGCCTCGGTGTGGAAGCAGATAAGCTACAACTTCCTGTTCTTCTTCGCCGCGCTGCAATCTATTCCGCGCTCGCTGGTCGAGGCTGCGGCCATCGACGGCGCGGGCCCGATTCGCCGCTTCTTCAAGCTGGCGCTGCCGTTGATCGCGCCGGTGAGCTTCTTCCTGCTGGTGGTGAACCTGGTGTACGCCTTCTTCGATACCTTCCCGGTGATCGACGCCGCGACGGCGGGCGGCCCGGTACAGGCCACCACCACGCTGATTTATAAGATTTACCGTGAAGGATTTGCCGGGCTGGATCTCTCGGCCTCTGCGGCGCAGTCGGTGGTGCTGATGTTCCTCGTCATCATCCTGACCGTGGTGCAGTTCCGCTACGTGGAAAGTAAGGTGCGCTACCAATGATTGAGAACCGTCGCGGGCTGACGATATTCAGCCACACCATGCTGATCCTCGGGATTATTGTGATCCTGTTTCCGCTGTACGTCGCTTTTACGGCGGCGACGCTGGACAACAAAGCGGTGTTTGAAACGCCAATGACGCTGATTCCCGGCGGCCATCTGTTCGAGAATATGAAGGCGATTTGGGTCAACGGCGTCGGAGCCAACAGCGCACCGTTCTGGCTGATGATGCTCAATAGCTTCATCATGGCCTTCGCCATTACCGTCGGCAAAATCGCGGTGTCGATGCTCTCGGCATTCGCCATCGTCTGGTTCCGCTTTCCGCTGCGTAACCTGTTCTTCTGGATGATCTTTATCACCCTGATGCTGCCGGTGGAAGTGCGTATCTTCCCGACGGTTGAGGTCATTGCCAACCTGAAGATGCTCGACAGCTACGCGGGCCTGACGCTGCCGTTAATGGCGTCGGCGACCGCCACCTTCCTGTTTCGACAGTTCTTTATGACCCTGCCGGACGAGCTGATTGAAGCGGCGCGTATCGACGGCGCTTCGCCGATGCGCTTTTTCCGCGACATCGTGCTGCCGCTGTCGAAAACCAACCTTGCGGCGCTGTTCGTCATCACCTTTATCTACGGCTGGAACCAGTATCTCTGGCCGCTGCTGATTATTACCGACGTGAACCTCGGCACCGCCGTGGCGGGCATCAAAGGGATGATCGCTACCGGTGAAGGCACCACGCAGTGGAACCAGGTGATGGCGGCGATGCTGCTCACCCTTATTCCCCCCGTTGTTATCGTTTTAGCCATGCAGCGTGCCTTTGTACGCGGCCTGGTCGATAGTGAGAAATAAAAATGGCTGGTTTAAAACTACAGGCAGTAACCAAAAGCTGGGACGGTAAAACCCAGGTCATTCAACCGCTGACGCTGGACGTGGCAGACGGGGAATTTATTGTGATGGTCGGCCCGTCGGGCTGCGGAAAATCGACGCTGCTGCGTATGGTGGCAGGGCTTGAGCGCGTAACCAGCGGTGACATCTGGATTGATCGCAAGCGCGTGACCGAAATGGAGCCGAAGGATCGCGGCATCGCCATGGTGTTCCAGAACTATGCGCTCTACCCACACATGAGCGTGGAAGAGAACATGGCCTGGGGGCTGAAAATTCGCGGCATGGGCAAAGCGCACATTGCCGAAAAAGTGCAGGAAGCGGCGCGTATTCTTGAGCTGGACGGCCTGCTGAAGCGCCGCCCGCGCGAGCTCTCCGGCGGCCAGCGCCAGCGCGTGGCGATGGGGCGCGCTATCGTGCGTGACCCGGCGGTGTTCCTGTTCGACGAACCGCTTTCCAACCTCGACGCCAAGCTGCGCGTGCAAATGCGTCTTGAATTGCAGCAGCTGCACCGCCGTCTGAAAACCACGTCACTCTATGTGACCCACGATCAGGTGGAAGCGATGACCCTCGCCCAGCGGGTGATGGTGATGAACAAAGGGATTGCCGAGCAGATTGGCACGCCGGTGGAAGTGTATGAGAAACCGGCCAGCCGCTTTGTGGCGAGCTTTATCGGCAGCCCGGCGATGAACCTGCTGGACGGTCAGATTGATGAATCCGGCTCGCGCTTCGTGCTGGAAAACGGTATGCAGCTGCCGCTGCCAGCCTCTCAGCGCGAATATGCCGGTCGCCGCATGACGCTGGGTATCCGTCCGGAACATATTGCGCTAAGCTCGCAGGCCGAAGGCGGCGTGCCATTGGTGATGGATACGCTGGAAATTCTCGGCGCCGATAACCTGGCCCACGGCCGCTTTGGTGAGCAGAAAATGGTGGTGCGCTTACCGCACCAACAGCGTCCGCACGGGGGCACCACGCTGTGGCTGCATCTGCCGGACGATCATCTGCACCTCTTTGAAGGTGAGACAGGATTACGCGTATGAGCAATTGGCCTTATCCCCACATCGTCGCCCACCGTGGCGGCGGTAAGTTAGCGCCGGAAAACACCCTGGCGGCGATCGACGTTGGCGCTCGCTATGGGCATACCATGATTGAGTTTGACGCCAAGCTGTCGAAAGACGGGCAGATTTTCCTGCTGCATGACGACAACCTCGAACGCACCAGCAACGGCTGGGGCATCGCGGGTGAACTGAGCTGGCAGGACCTGCTGCGCGTGGATGCCGGAAGCTGGTTTAACAGCAGCTTTAAAGACGAGCCGCTGCCGCTGTTGTCGCAGGTGGCGGAACGCTGCCGTCAGCACGGCATGATGGCAAATATCGAAATTAAACCGACCACCGGCAGCGGGCCGTTGACCGGGAAAGTGGTGGCGCTGGCCGCGCGTGAACTGTGGGCTGACATGACCCCACCGCTGCTGTCGTCGTTTGAAATTGATGCGCTGGAAGCCGCCCAGCTTGCCGCACCGGAGCTGCCGCGGGGGTTACTGCTGGATGAGTGGCGTGACGACTGGCGTGAGCTGACGACGCGTCTGGGCTGCGTCTCCATTCATCTTAACCATCGTCTGCTGGATGAAGCGCGGGTCGATGCGCTGCGTGAAGCGGGGCTGCGGATTCTGGTCTATACCGTGAATAACCCCCAGCGCGCCGCCGAGCTGCTGCGCTGGGGTGTCGACTGCATCTGTACCGATGCGATTGATATCATCGGGCCTGACTTCCAGCCTTAATACTGCTTCAGCATGCCGCCGTTGTTATTGGGCAGCGGCTGCTGCTGTTGCTGATTTAGCATGCCCGGCTGCGCCTGCTGAACGCGCTGCTGGTTAGTGTTCAGCTGGTTTTGCAGATGCTGCTGTTGCTGCTGCGTCTGCACCTTGCGCTGCTGGTTCAGCATGCTGGATTGCTGCTGCTGTTGATTGAGCATGCGGGTCTGCATCCGCTGCTGGCTTGGAATCTCATAGCCCGGCTTATTCGGGTTGTTATCGACGTTCAGCGGCGCGGCCAGCGCGGTGAACGGCAGCAGTGCCGCCAGAATCAGTAATCGTTTCATCGTCTTTCCTCCGTGTAGGGGATCGCTTAAGTTTACTCCTTTCCCATCGTAACGAGGATTATTTCAGCATTATGAACCAGGCTTAGTGAGGACCTCACCGCACGCTCTGGAGAATGATGATGATAATAATACCGACGTTTTTACGCCGGGTAGCCCTTGCTGCTCTGCTGTCAGGAAGCTGTTTTAGCGCGATTTCTGCACCTCCACCGCCGCCGGTTTCTTACGGCGTTGAGGAGGATGTTTTCCATCCAGTACGTGCCCAGCATGGCATGGTGGCCTCGGTTGATGCTACCGCCACGCGCGTGGGCGTTGAAATTCTGCGCCAGGGCGGCAATGCCGTAGATGCGGCGGTGGCCGTGGGCTACGCGCTGGCGGTGACTCACCCGCAGGCGGGGAATATCGGCGGTGGCGGGTTTATGATGCTGCGGACCAAAGATGGCAAAACCACGGCGATTGATTTCCGTGAAATGGCCCCGGAGCAGGCGACCCGCGATATGTTCCTCGACGACCAGGGTAACCCGGACAGTAAAAAGTCGCTGACCTCGCACCTGGCCTCCGGCACGCCGGGCACGGTGGCAGGCTTCTCGCTGGCGCTGGAGAAGTACGGCACGATGCCGCTCAACAAAGTGATTCACCCGGCGATTAAGCTCGCCAAAGAGGGGTTTGTGGTCAACAACGCGCTGGCTGACGATCTTAAAACCTACGGCAGTGAAGTGCTGCCCAATCATGCCAACAGTAAGGCCATTTTCTGGAAAGACGGCGAGCCGTTGAAAAAGGGCGATAAACTGGTGCAGGCGAATCTGGCAAAAAGCCTGGAGCTGATTGCCGAAAACGGACCGGATGCCTTCTACAAAGGGGCGATTGCCGACCAGATTGCTGAAGAGATGCATAAAAACGGCGGCCTGATGAGCAAAGCGGATCTGGCAAACTACAAAGCCGTTGAGCGTACGCCGATAAGCGGTGAATACCGCGGCTACGAAGTCTTCTCGATGCCGCCGCCGTCCTCCGGCGGGATCCACATCGTGCAGATCCTCAACATCCTCGAAAACTTCGACCTGCATAAATACGGCTTCGGCAGCGCCGACGCGATGCAACTGATGTCAGAGGCGGAAAAGCACGCCTACGCCGACCGTTCTGAATACCTCGGCGACCCGGACTTCGTGAAGGTGCCGTGGCAGGCGCTGACCAACAAAACCTATGCCAAATCGATTGCTGAGCAGATTGATATCAACAAGGCCAAACCGTCCAGCCAGATTAAACCGGGCAAACTGGCACCGTACGAAAGCAACCAGACCACCCACTTCTCAGTGGTGGATAAAGACGGTAACGCGGTGGCGGTGACCTACACCCTCAACACCACTTTTGGTACCGGCATCGTGGCGGGCAATACCGGCATTCTGATGAATAACGAGATGGATGACTTCTCCGCTAAACCTGGTGTGCCGAACGTTTACGGGCTGGTGGGCGGTGATGCCAACGCGGTTGGGCCGAAGAAACGCCCACTGTCGTCGATGTCGCCAACCATTGTGGTGAAAGACGGGAAAACGTGGCTGGTGACCGGTAGCCCAGGCGGCAGCCGGATTATCACCACGGTGCTGCAGATGGTGGTGAATTCCATCGACTTCGGCATGAACGTGGCGGAAGCCACCAATGCGCCGCGCTTCCACCATCAGTGGCTACCGGACGAGCTGCGGGTTGAGAAAGGGTTTAGCCCGGATACGCTGAAGCTGCTGGAAGCGAAGGGGCAGAAGGTGGCGGTGAAAGAGGCGATGGGCAGCACGCAGAGCATTATGGTGGACCCGGACGGAACGCTGTATGGGGCGTCGGATCCGCGTTCGCCTGATGATTTGACGGCGGGGTACTAGTTTACCCTCACCCCGACCCTCTCCCTGGAAGGGAGAGGGAGAAAGGCAGGGTAGATTACTGATTTATAAGCTGCACCATACGGTCCCCTCTCCCTCTGGGAGAGGGTTAGGGTGAGGGCCTACCCCTTCACCCGCGCCATAAAATACGCATCCACATACTCCCCATTACGCAGCCCATATTTCCGCCCCGTGCCTTCAATCTCAAACCCATGCTTCTGGTAAACCGCCACCGCTGGTGCGTTATCGACAAACACCGTCAGCTCAATGCGGTCGACGCGCAGCCAGTTGTCGCACATATCAATCATGGTACGCATCAGCGCGCTGGCGACGCCGCGGTTCTGCCAGCGGGCGTCGACGCAGATACCGAAATCGGCGACGTGGCTGCGGCGAGGGCGCTGGGCAACGGCGATGCAGAGGTGTCCAACCACCTGCTCACCGATGCAGGCGACGAGCTGTTTGATACCGGGCTGGTCGGCTAGCCGCTCTTGCCACATATGGCTGGAAGGATGAGGGACCTGTAGCGTGTTGTGATACACCTCCGGCTGGGCGTGGATCTGACGGATTGCGTCGTAATCTTCAGGTTCAGCGTGGCGGATCACTATGTCACTCATTCTTCATTTCCTTGGTGGGTTAAAAGTCCCTTTTAACATCATTGATTTTGAAATGTGCGTCAATTGGCTTTTTTTGCAAAAAACGTTGGACAAGTGCGAATGAGAATGATTATTATTGTCCTGCATTCAGGGCGTCCTTGCGGAGAACCTGAAAGCACGACATTGCTCACATTGCTTCCAGTATTACTTTAGCCAGCTTTAAGCTGGCTTTTTTTTGTCATTTTTTTCTGTGGGTTTGGTCGTATTGGCGGACGCAGTGTCGGAGATCGTGGGCTCATGGGCAAAACCGACCACATTGTTTTTCCCTGTTTCTGCGGGCAGAACCTCTGCCTGCCCAGAGAATTTCCCGCCTTTCTTTATGGCCAGTTGATGGTAGGCAAGGGTACCAACCACATGGCCGTTTTCGGCGATTTCCAGCGACTGACTGTGACATTGCCCCACCACGTTACCGTCGATAATCAGTTCGCGGCAGGTGATGTTGCCCTCGACCAGGCCGCCGTGAATGATTTTTATCAGCCCCTCTTCAGCCTCGATGTTGCCTTTCAGCGAACCGTAAATATAGACGTGCCCGTTTGAGGCAATATTGCCCTCAAAGCACACGTTGCTGGCGATTACCGTTGCATCCTGCTTTTTGGCGCTGACGGACTCTTTTTCCTCGACAGGGAGTGAAGCCGGTACGGTGGCAGGGGAAACGTCAATGGATTTATTCTTTTTAAACATGTGATTGGCCTGATTAAGTTTGATGTGGATGACAAAAGAGGAGAGGGCACACACGCCGGATAAACACGCCAGAGAGGGGGCGTTGAAGTACCAGGCTATTAGGGCGAGTAGCCAAAAGAAAATGGTGCAATTAACGGCGAGAAACTCTCTTCCTATGAGCAATTCGTGGTGACTCCGTTGCGGGATACAGGTGCGAAATATCCCTTATTTCGCAGGCACCCTTATCCAGAATTTGCCCGGCACGGTCAACGATTCAGGATGATTTTCGGAATTTAACTCGTTATTTTTGCAGGATTTATTGGTGGTTTTTATAGGCCGGTTATAACGTATTATTTCGGGCTATTTTTAGCCGTGTGGGGATTCATTTCGTTTCGAGGTGCGCTATGGTGTTCAGCAAACATTTCAAAAGGACTGAACCATGACTCTGCACTGCGCCTTTATCGGCTTTGGCAAAAGCGCCACCCGCTACCACCTTCCTTATGTCCTCGAACGTAAAGCCGACTGGCACGTCGCCCATATCTATCGCCG
Source organism: Kluyvera sichuanensis (assembly GCF_040930405.1). NCBI lineage: Bacteria > Pseudomonadati > Pseudomonadota > Gammaproteobacteria > Enterobacterales > Enterobacteriaceae > Kluyvera > Kluyvera sichuanensis. Next base: position 3,372,945 of record NZ_CP162271.1, on the reverse strand, counting down.
CAGCCCAAAGCCGGATGAGCAGGCGCCGCAGTACGCGCATATCCATTTCACCAGCGAGCTGGACGATATTCTGAACGACCCGCAGGTGAAGCTGGTGGTGGTCTGTACCCATGCCGATAGCCACTTCGAGTACGCCAAAAAGGCGCTGGAAGCGGGCAAGAACGTGCTGGTGGAAAAGCCGTTCACCCCAACGCTTGCCGAAGCCAAAACGCTGTTTGCGCTGGCGAAAAGCAAGGGGCTGACGGTGTCGCCGTATCAGAACCGTCGCTTTGACTCCTGCTTCCTGACCGCCAAAAAAGCGATTGAGAGCGGCAAGCTGGGTGAGATTGTGGAAGTGGAAAGCCACTTTGATTACTACCGCCCGGAATCGCCAACCCAGCCGGGTCGCCCGCAGGACGGCGCGTTTTATGGCCTGGGTGTGCATACCATGGACCAGATTATCTCGCTGTTTGGCCGCCCGGATCACGCCTCCTACGATATCCGTAGCCTGCGCAACCCGGCCAACCCGGACGACACCTTTGAAGCGCAACTCTACTACGGCAACCTGAAAGCGATTGTCAAAACCAGCCACCTGGTGAAAATCGACTACCCGAAATTTACCGTTCACGGCACCAAAGGGTCGTTTGTGAAATACGGTATCGACCAGCAGGAAACCAGCCTGAAAGCGGGCATTATGCCGGGCGATGCGAACTTCGCGGCCGACGACTCCGTCTCTTACCTGGAGTACGTTAACGACGCAGGCGACACGGTGAAAGAGCAGTGGCAGGCGGAGCGCGGTGACTACGGTCGCGTATACGATGCGCTGTACCAGACGCTGACAAACGGCACGCCGAATTTCGTCAAGGAAACTGAGGCTCTGACCAATATGGAACTGCTGGAACGGGCCTTTGAGCAGCCAGCACCTGCCACGATAAGCCTCGCCAAATAAGCAAACATGGCTCCTCCGTTCTTGTTCATATTTTTTGAACAGAGGAGTCAATTTTCACCCACTATCATCCTGACCGGTTTACGTCCAAACTTGTTTCATCGAAAACATGAGGGGGTAAAAAATGATTTTCTTACGCAAAGCAAATGAACGTGGTCATGCGAATCATGGTTGGCTGGATTCCTGGCATACCTTCTCGTTTGCCGATTATTACGATCCGAATTACATGGGCTTCTCGGCACTGCGCGTGATTAACGATGACGTGATTGACGCCGGCCAGGGCTTCGGTACTCACCCGCACAAAGACATGGAAATCCTGACCTACGTTCTGGAAGGCGCCGTTGAGCACCAGGACAGCATGGGCAACAAAGAGCAGGTTCCGGCGGGCGAGTTCCAGATTATGAGTGCGGGTACCGGTATTCGTCACTCTGAGTACAACCCGAGCGCCACCGATAAGCTGCACCTGTACCAGATCTGGATCATTCCAGAAAAAACCGGCATCACGCCGCGTTACGAACAGCGCCGCTTCGACGCCCTGCAGGGCAAACAGCTGGTGCTGTCACCGGATGCCCGTGAAGGCTCGCTGAAGGTGTATCAGGATATGGAACTGTACCGTTGGGCGCTGGCGAAAGGCGAACAGTCGGTGCACCAGATTGCCGCTGACCGCCGCGTGTGGATTCAGGTAGTCAAAGGCGAAGTGAGCATCAATGGCACCAAGGCTACCACCAGCGATGGCCTGGCCATCTGGGACGAGCAGGCAATTTCCGTTCACGCGGATAGCGAAAGTGAAATTTTACTCTTCGATCTGCCGCCAGTTTGATCCGGCTTAAATAAATCGCGCAACCTCCCTAATCTTGCGGGGAGGTTGCGCCATCTCCGTGGTAAACTTCAGCAATATTTCACCTTTGCTTACCTCCGGACGATGAAAAAGAAAAGACCCGTACTTCAGGATGTTGCCGATCGCGTTGGCGTAACCAAAATGACGGTTAGCCGTTTTCTCCGTAACCCGGAACAGGTTTCCGTGGCGTTACGTGGCAAAATTGCGGCGGCTCTTGATGATTTGGGTTATATCCCCAACCGGGCGCCCGATATTCTCTCCAACGCCACTAGCCGCGCTATTGGCGTGCTGCTGCCATCGTTAACCAACCAGGTTTTTGCTGAAGTGCTGCGCGGTGTAGAAAGCGTCACCGATGCTCACGGCTATCAGACCATGCTGGCGCACTACGGCTATAAACCAGAAATGGAGCAGGAACGCCTGGAGTCGATGCTCTCCTGGAACATTGACGGTCTGATTCTCACCGAACGTACCCACACTCCCCGCACCCTGAAGATGATTGAAGTCGCCGGGATCCCGGTGGTGGAGCTGATGGACAGCCAGTCACCGTGCCTCGACATCGCCGTTGGCTTTGATAACTTCGAAGCGGCGCGCCAGATGACGGCGGCGATTATTGCCCGCGGTCATCGTCACATTGCCTATTTAGGCGCACGTCTCGACGAACGTACTATCATCAAACAGAAGGGCTACGAGCAGGCGATGCTTGACGCGGGCCTGATACCGTACAGCGTGATGGTAGAACAGTCGTCCTCCTATACTTCCGGCATCGAACTGATGCGCCAGGCGCGACGCGAGTTCTCCAACCTGGACGGTATTTTCTGTACCAACGATGACCTGGCGGTTGGCGCGGCGTTTGAGTGCCAGCGCCTTGGGCTGCGCATTCCTGACGACATCGCGATTGCCGGTTTCCACGGCCACGACATCGGTCAGGTGATGGAGCCGCGTCTTGCCAGCGTGCTGACCCCGCGTGAACGCATGGGGCGCATCGGCGCAGAGCGCTTGCTGGCGCGCATTCGCGGTGAAGCGGTTACGCCAAAAATGTTAGATTTAGGTTTCACTTTGTCACCGGGCGGATCTATTTAGCCCTAACAAGTTTGAACTAGATCACACATATTCACTTAGAATTCACTTCCGGCACGAATGGTTATTGCTTATCCACTTGCCCGGCAGGACAATGTTACCGATAACTGTTACCCGTAACAATTTCCCCAATCTAATTGCCAGTGCCCAACAGGAGGACGCCTTGAGCACGACTAACCACGATCACCATGTCTATGTACTGATGGGCGTATCCGGCAGCGGTAAATCCGCCGTCGCCAGCGAAGTCGCACACCGTCTGAACGCCGCGTTCCTCGACGGCGACTTCCTGCACCCACGCAGCAATATCGTCAAAATGTCCTCCGGCGAACCGCTGAACGACGACGATCGCAAACCATGGTTGCAGGCGCTGAACGACGCGGCTTTCGCGATGCAGCGCACCAACAAAGTTTCGCTGATTGTCTGCTCGGCGCTGAAAAAAGCGTACCGCGACATTCTGCGTGAAGGTAACCCGAACCTCTCCTTCGTCTACCTGAAAGGGGATTTCGAGGTGATTGAGAGCCGCCTGAAGGCGCGTAAAGGTCACTTCTTCAAAACTCAAATGCTGGTCACTCAGTTTGAAACCCTGCAAGAGCCGGGCGCTGAAGAACGCGATGTCCTGGTGGTTGATATCGATCAGCCGCTGGAAGGCGTTATCGACAGTACGATTGAGGTGATCAACAAAGGCCGTGCCGCGTGACAACTTTAACGCTCGTTTTAACCGCAGTCGGCTCCGTTCTGCTGCTGCTGTTTTTAGTCATGAAGGCGCGTATGCACGCCTTCCTGGCTTTGATGGTGGTGTCTATTGGTGCAGGGCTTTTCTCCGGTATGCCGTTGATTAAAATCGCGGAAACCATGGAGAAAGGGATGGGCGGCACGCTGGGCTTCCTGGCGATTGTCGTGGCGCTTGGCGCGATGTTTGGCAAGATTCTGCATGAAACCGGCGCGGTCGATCAGATTGCCGTCAAAATGCTGAAATCGTTCGGCCATAGCCGTGCGCACTACGCGATTGGTATTGCCGGTCTTATCTGCGCGCTGCCGCTGTTCTTTGAAGTGGCGATCGTGCTGCTGATTAGCGTCGCGTTCTCGATGGCGCGCCACACCGGGACGAACCTGGTGAAGCTGGTGATTCCACTGTTTGCGGGCGTTGCTGCCGCGGCGGCGTTCCTGCTGCCGGGGCCAGCGCCGATGCTGCTGGCCTCCCAGATGCATGCTGACTTTGGCTGGATGATTCTGATTGGCCTGTGTGCGGCGATCCCGGGGATGATTATTGCCGGTCCGCTGTGGGGCAACTTTATCAGCCGCTACGTTGAGCTGAATATTCCTGATGACATCACCGAGCCGCACCTTGGCGAAGGTAAAATGCCGTCTTTCGGCTTTAGCCTGGCGCTGATCCTGCTGCCGCTGGTGCTGGTGGGTCTGAAAACTATTGCCGCGCGTTTCGTGCCGGTGGGGTCAGAAACCTATCAGTGGTTTGAATTTATCGGCCACCCGTTCACCGCGATCCTGATTGCCTGCCTGGTGGCTATCTATGGTCTGGCGTTCCGTCAGGGCATGGAAAAAGACAAGGTGATGGCAATTTGCGGCGCGGCGCTGCAGCCTGCGGGGATTATCCTGCTGGTGATTGGTGCCGGTGGCGTGTTCAAACAGGTGCTGGTGGATTCCGGCGTTGGCCCGGCGTTGGGTGAAGCCCTGACCGGGATGGGCCTGCCGATTGCGCTGACCTGCTTCATCCTGGCCGCGGCGGTACGTATCATTCAGGGTTCCGCCACGGTGGCGTGTTTGACCGCGGTTGGCCTGGTGATGCCGGTGATTGAACAGCTGCACTACAGCGGTGCGCAGCTGGCGGCGCTCTCTATCTGTATCGGCGGCGGTTCTATCGTGGTGAGCCACGTGAATGACGCAGGCTTCTGGCTGTTCGGTAAGTTTACCGGCGCTACCGAAGCGCAGACGCTGAAAACCTGGACCATGATGGAAACCATCCTGGGAACGGTCGGCGCTATTATCGGTATGATTGCGTTTACGCTGTTGAGCTGACGGCTTCCCCGGCGTCGCTACGCTCGGCCGGGCTACTTGAGCGGTAGCCCGGCCGAGGCGTTTACGCCGACCCCGGGGCCGCACCGAACTAACCTTTTACCCCTTCATCCACATCCGAATACCGTCCAGGAACATCTGGGTCGCCATCATCACCAGAATCAAGCCCATCAGACGCTCCAGCGCGTTCACCCCTTTCTCACCGAGCAGGCGCAGGAACAGCGACGACTGCAGCAAAATCACTACCGTACCGCCCCAGGCGATCAGCAGCGCAATCACCAGATGCGACAAATTATTCGGGTACTGATGTGAAAGCAGCATTAAGGTCGCCAACAGCGTTGGCCCCGCCACTAATGGAATCGCGAGCGGCACAATAAACGGTTCTTCTCCCGCCGGCAGCCCCGAACTATTTCCGGTGGCGCTAGGGAAAATCATCTTGATGGCAATCAGGAATAAAATGATGCCACCGGAGATGGAAACCGTCTCGGCGCGCAGGTTTAAAAACGCCAGAATCTTCTCGCCAGCGAAGAGAAAAATCAGCATGAGTAGAAGTGCGATTAAAAGCTCACGTATCATGATCGCCTTGCGGCGCTTGGGTTCCGTGTGTTTTAGCACCGACATAAAAATGGGCAAATTTCCCAGTGGATCCATAATCAGGATCAATAAAACTGCGGCGGAAAAGATTTCACTCATCACTCAAATTCCCTGATAATTGTTGCGGACTTTCTGCTCTACGCATCACTCTGACCGCGTACTGTGGTAGGAGGAAATGCGTCCCCTATGGATGAGGGGATAAGTTGCACTTCTGATTGCTAAGCAATCATTGATTAATTTTGCTTGCGACTTTAGCTGCATTTTGTAATGTGAGGGGATGCCAGGGGCACTTATTCACATATACAGCACATATATCTGCAGGAAAACACGCTATGAAAAATGTTGGTTTTATCGGTTGGCGCGGAATGGTCGGCTCAGTACTCATGCAACGCATGGTGGAAGAGCGCGATTTTGACGCCATTCGCCCCGTCTTCTTCTCCACTTCCCAGTTAGGGCAAGCTGCGCCAACCTTCGGCGGCAGCACCGGTGGTCTGCTCCAGGATGCTTACGATCTTGAAGCGCTGAAGGCGCTCGACATTATTGTCACCTGTCAGGGCGGCGATTATACCAACGAAATCTATCCTAAGCTGCGTGAAAGCGGTTGGCAGGGTTACTGGATTGACGCGGCCTCTTCGCTGCGCATGGAAAATGATGCCATCATCATTCTCGACCCAGTAAACCAGCAGGTCATTACCGATGGCCTGAACAACGGCGTGAAAACCTTCGTTGGCGGTAACTGTACCGTCAGCCTGATGCTGATGTCCCTCGGCGGCCTGTTCGCCAACGACCTGGTAGAGTGGGCCTCGGTGGCAACCTATCAAGCAGCTTCCGGCGGCGGCGCGCGCCATATGCGTGAACTGCTGACCCAGATGGGCCAGCTGCATCATCACGTCGCCAACGAACTGGCTGACCCGGCTTCCGCTATCCTCGAGATCGAACGTAAGGTCACCACCCTGACCCGCAGCGGCGATCTGGCAGTGGATAACTTCGGCGTTCCGCTGGCGGGCAGCCTGATTCCATGGATCGATAAACAGCTTGATAACGGCCAGAGCCGCGAAGAGTGGAAAGGTCAGGCTGAGACCAACAAAATCCTCGCCACCTCTTCCGTGATCCCGGTTGACGGCCTCTGCGTGCGCGTTGGTGCGCTGCGCTGCCACAGCCAGGCATTCACGCTGAAATTGAAAAAAGATATTTCCATAAGTTCTGTAGAGGAATTACTGGCCGCGCACAACCCGTGGGCGAAAGTCATTCCTAACGACCGTGAAATTACCATGCGTGAACTGACGCCTGCGGCGGTCACCGGTACGCTGACCACGCCTGTTGGACGTTTGCGCAAACTGAACATGGGGCCGGAGTATCTGTCAGCGTTCACCGTTGGCGACCAGCTTCTGTGGGGCGCAGCGGAGCCGCTGCGTCGTATGCTACGCCAACTGGCGTAAACATTTGTTAATCGATGAGGGGTGGCGAACCACCCCTTTTTTTTGCGTAATACAAGGAGTAAACGCAGTAATGTTAATTTTTCTCTCAGGAGTCAGGTAAAGCGTTGACTATGCTTTAATCAAGGTCTGTTGCCTTGACTGAAGGTTGGACGGAGCCGAGAGAGCACACAACTTTGTGCTGCACCGTTCAGGTCACAAAATGTCGCCATTTACAGTGGATTGAGGCGATACAAAAACTAAGGATGATGAAGCATGTCCGATCGTGTTGATAGAGACGTGATTAATGCGTTGATCGCAGGCCATTTTGCAGACCCCTTTTCCGTACTGGGTATGCACCGAACGGAAGCGGGACTGGAAGTCCGTGCACTGTTACCCGACGCGACCGATGTTTGGGTGATTGAACCTAAAACCGGGCGTAAAGTCGGCAAGCTGGATTGCGTGGACTCACGTGGTTTCTTTTGTGGCGTTCTGCCGCGTCGTAAAAATTTCTTCCGTTATCAGTTGGCTGTCGTCTGGCATGGCCAACAGAACCTCATTGACGATCCTTACCGCTTTGGCCCATTGCTCCAGGAATTGGACATATGGCTGCTGTCTGAAGGTACCCACCTACGCCCCTACGAAAAGCTGGGCGCGCATGCGGATACCATGGACGGCGTTACCGGTACGCGCTTTGCCGTCTGGGCACCAAACGCCCGCCGCGTGTCGGTTGTCGGTCAGTTCAACCACTGGGACGGTCGCCGTCACCCGATGCGTCTGCGTCAGGAAACGGGGATTTGGGAGCTGTTCATTCCGGGAGCGCACAACGGTCAGCTGTACAAATTCGAGATGATCGATGCCCGCGGCGCGCTGCGGATTAAAGCCGACCCCTATGCGTTCGAAGCCCAAATGCGTCCGGAAACGGCCTCGCTGATTTGTGGCTTACCGCCGAAGGTTGAGCAGAGCGAAGCCCGCAAAAAGGCCAACCAGTTTGATGCCCCTATCTCTATCTACGAGGTGCATCTGGGCTCCTGGCGTCGTCATACCGACAACAACTACTGGCTGAGCTACCGCGAGCTGGCAGAGCAGCTGGTCCCATACGCCAAATGGATGGGCTTCACCCACCTGGAACTGCTGCCGGTTAACGAACACCCGTTCGACGGAAGCTGGGGCTATCAGCCGACCGGGATGTACGCGCCGACCCGTCGTTTCGGTACCCGCGAAGATTTCCGCTACTTCATCAACGCTGCGCACGCCGCCGGCCTGAACGTGATCCTCGACTGGGTGCCAGGGCACTTCCCGTCGGATGATTTCGCGCTGGCCGAGTTTGACGGCACCAACCTGTATGAGCACAGCGACCCACGCGAAGGCTACCATCAGGACTGGAATACCCTGATTTACAACTATGGCCGCCGTGAAGTGAGCAACTTCCTGACCGGCAACGCCCTGTACTGGGTAGAACGCTTCGGCATTGATGCGCTGCGCGTCGATGCGGTGGCATCAATGATTTACCGCGACTACAGTCGTAAAGAGGGTGAGTGGATCCCGAATGAGTTCGGCGGCCGTGAAAACCTCGAAGCGATTGAGTTCCTGCGCCAGACCAACCGCGTGTTGGGCGAGCAGGTTCCCGGTGCGGTGAGCATGGCGGAAGAGTCGACCGACTTCGCGGGCGTGTCACGTCCGTCCGATATGGGCGGCCTGGGCTTCTGGTTTAAGTGGAACATGGGCTGGATGCACGACACCCTGGACTACATGAAGCTCGACCCGGTTCATCGTCAGTACCATCACGACAAAATGACCTTCGGCATGCTCTATAACTACACGGAAAACTTCGTGTTGCCGTTGTCGCATGACGAAGTGGTTCACGGTAAGAAATCTATCCTGGACCGTATGCCGGGCGATGCGTGGCAGAAGTTTGCCAACCTGCGCGCCTACTACGGCTGGATGTTCGCCTTCCCGGGCAAAAAGCTGCTGTTTATGGGCGATGAATTTGCTCAGGGCCGCGAATGGAACTTTGACGGCAGCCTCGACTGGCATCTGCTGGAAGGCGGCGACAACTGGCATAACGGGGTGCAGCGCCTGGTGCGCGACCTCAACCATACCTATCGTCACCACAAAGCGATGCACGAACTGGACTTTGACCCGTACGGTTTTGAATGGCTGGTGGTCGACGACAGCGCCCGCTCGGTGTTCGCTTTTGTCCGTCGCGACAAAGCGGGCAACGAAGTGATTGTGGTCAGCAACTTTACGCCAGTACCGCGTCAGGATTATCGCTTCGGCATCAATCAGCCGGGCCGCTGGCGCGAAGTGCTCAACACCGACTCCGCCCACTACCACGGCAGCAACGCCGGGAACGGCGGGCTGGTGCAGAGCGAGGCGATTGAAAGCCATGGCCGCGCGCAGTCGCTGAGTCTGACGCTACCGCCGCTGTCGACCATCTGGTTAGTTCGGGAAGGGGATTAAACATGAGCCCACTCGCAGCAGGGAAACCCGCGCCGCTCGGCGCAAGCTATGACGGTGAGGGCGTAAATTTTACGCTCTTCTCGGCGCATGCAGAGCGGGTCGAACTGTGCGTGTTTGACGCGCAGGGTACGGAGACTCGCTATGACTTACCCGCCCGCAGCGGCGACGTCTGGCATGGCTATCTTCCCCACGCGCGTCCTGGCTTACGTTACGGCTACCGGGTGCATGGCCCGTGGGATCCGCAGCAGGGGCACCGGTTTAACCCGGCGAAGCTGCTGCTGGATCCATGCTGTTTCTGCGCCGAGGGCGACCCGGACGACTCCCCGCATTTTCACGGCGGTTACGACGAGCCGGACGACCGCGATACCGCAGCGATTGCACCGAAATCGGTGGTCGTCGACCTGACCTATGACTGGCAGGACGATGCTGCCCCGCGCACCGCGTGGGGCAAAACCGTGATCTACGAAGCGCACGTCAAAGGGCTGACCTATCGCCACCCAGGACTGCCGGAGTCTATCCGCGGCACCTACAAAGCGCTGGGCCATCCGGTGATGATTGCTTACCTCAAACGTCTTGGTATTACCGCGCTGGAGCTGATGCCGGTGGCGCATTTCGCCAGCGAGCAACGCCTGCAGCGGATGGGGCTGAGAAACTATTGGGGTTACAACCCGCTGGCGATGTTTGCGCTGGCACCGCGTTACGCCAGCGCGCCTGAGCATGCGCTGGATGAGTTTCGTGATGCGGTCAAAGCGCTGCACAAAGCCGGTATTGAAGTGATCCTCGATGTGGTGTTGAACCATAGCGCCGAGCTGGATCTGCATTGCCAGACCTTCTCGCTGCGGGGGATCGATAACCGTAGCTATTATTGGTTACGGGAAGATGGCGATTATCACAACTGGACGGGCTGCGGTAATACCCTGAATCTCAGCCACCCTGGCGTCGTGGAATACGCGCGCCAGTGCCTGCGTTTCTGGGTGGATGTCTGCCACGTTGACGGTTTTCGTTTTGATTTAGCGTCGGTAATGGGCCGTACGCCGGGCTATCGTCAGGACGCGCCGCTGTTTAACGCGATCCACGATGACCCGGTGCTCTCTACGGTGAAGCTGATTGCCGAACCGTGGGATATCGGTGAAGGCGGTTATCAGGTGGGGAACTTCCCGCCGGTCTTCAGCGAATGGAACGACCATTTCCGGGATGCCATGCGTCGCTTCTGGCTTGAAGAGTCGCTGTCGCTGGGGGATTTTGCCCAGCGCTTTGCCGCTTCTAGCGACGTGTATGCGCATCAGGAACGTCGCCCTCGCGCGACGATAAACCTGGTGACCGCCCACGATGGCTTCACCCTGCGCGATTGTGTCAGCTTCAACGGCAAGCACAACGACGCCAACGGTGAAGAGAATCGTGACGGCACCGGCAATAACCATAGCAATAATCATGGTATCGAAGGATTGGAAGCAAACCTGGAAGTAATGGCACGTCGGCAGAAGAGCGTTCAGGCGCTGCTGACAACGCTGCTGTTATCGCAGGGAACGCCAATGTTGCTGGCCGGTGATGAACACGGTCACAGCCAGCAAGGTAACAACAATGCCTACTGTCAGGACAATACGTTGACCTGGCTCGATTGGGAAAACGCAGATGACGCGCTGACGGACTTTACCGCCGCCCTGATTCACCTGCGCCAGCAGATCCCCGCGTTGACGGACGACCGCTGGTGGCAGGAGGGCGATGGCAACGTGCGGTGGCTCAATCAGGATGCGCAACCGCTGTCTGCCGAGGAGTGGCAGCACGGTGCTCGCCGAATGCAGATTCTGCTTTCCGATCGTTGGCTCATTACGCTCAATGCGACGCAAGACGCGACAAACTTGACGTTACCCGAGGGGGAATGGCGCGCTGTTCCTCCCTTCACCGACGCTGGCACGTCGGTCGTCGTGGCTGTCTGGCATGGGCCCGCGCACGGAGTGTGCGTATTTCAAAGGTCATAGTCTCTGAATTACCCGGAACCCCGCGTTATCGCGCGAGGACACCTCATCACCCGGAAGGACGAGCAACAAAAGGAGTTAATCATGGTTAGGCTAGAAAAAAACGATCCCTTAATGCTGGCTCGCCAGTTACCTATCAAATCCGTCGCCCTGATTCTGGCTGGCGGCCGCGGTACGCGACTCAAGGATCTGACCAACAAGCGGGCCAAACCCGCAGTACACTTTGGCGGTAAATTCCGCATCATCGACTTTGCGTTATCCAACTGCCTGAACTCCGGGATTCGCCGTATCGGCGTTATCACCCAGTACCAGTCCCACACGCTGGTACAGCACATCCAGCGCGGGTGGTCCTTCTTCAGTGAACAGATGAACGAATTTGTGGATCTGCTGCCCGCTCAGCAGCGGATGCACGGTGAAAACTGGTATCGCGGTACCGCCGATGCGGTCACCCAGAACCTCGACATTATTCGCCGTTACAAGGCGGAGTACGTGGTTATCCTCGCCGGTGACCATATCTACAAACAAGACTACTCGCGCATGCTTATCGACCACGTCGAAAAAGGCGCGCGCTGCACCGTGGCGTGCATTCCGGTGCCCATTGAAGAGGCAACGGCGTTCGGCGTGATGGCGGTTGACGAAAACGACAAGATTATCGAGTTCGTGGAAAAACCGGCTAACCCACCGGCCATGCCAGGCGACCCAACCAAGGCGTTGGCGAGCATGGGTATCTATGTCTTTGATGCCGATTATCTTTATGAGTTGCTGGAACGCGACGACGTTAACGAAGACTCCAGCCACGACTTCGGCAAAGATTTAATTCCGTTAATTACCAAAGCTGGCGCGGCTTATGCACATCCATTCCCGCTGTCCTGCGTGCAGTCCGACCCGCAAGCAGAACCGTACTGGCGCGATGTGGGTACGCTTGAAGCCTACTGGAAAGCGAACCTTGACCTGGCGTCGGTGACGCCTGAGCTGGATATGTACGACCAGAACTGGCCTATCCGCACGCACATGGAATCCCTGCCGCCGGCGAAGTTCGTCCAGGACCGCTCCGGTAGCCACGGCATGACCCTGAACTCACTGGTTTCCGGCGGCTGTATTATTTCCGGTTCCGTGGTGGTGCAGTCGGTGCTGTTCCCGCGCGTGCGCGTGAACTCATTCTGTAACATTGATTCGGCAGTCTTACTGCCAGATGTCTGGGTGGGTCGTTCCTCACGCCTGCGTCGCTGCGTTATCGACAGGGCCTGTGTGATCCCGGAAGGGATGGTGATCGGTGAAGATGCGGAAGAGGATGCACGCCGCTTTTACCGCTCGGAAGAAGGGATCGTGCTAGTGACGCGCGAAATGCTGCGTCAGCTTGGCTACAAACAGGAGCGATAATGCAGGTCTTACATGTTTGTTCTGAGATGTTCCCGTTATTAAAAACGGGCGGTCTGGCGGATGTGATTGGCGCGCTGCCGGCGGCACAGATTGCCGAAGGAACCGATGCACGCGTGCTGTTACCTGCATTCCCGGATATCCGTCGTGGTATTCCGGATGCCAAAGTGGTGAGCCGTCGCGATACCTTTGCCGGGCGCATGACGCTGCTGTTCGGACACTATAACGGCGTGGGTATCTACCTGATTGATGCACCACATCTCTATGACCGCCCGGGGAGCCCGTATCACGACACCAATCTGAATGCTTACCCGGATAACGTGAAGCGCTTTGCGCTGCTGGGTTGGGTCGGTAGCGAAATGGCCTGCGGTCTGGATCCGTTCTGGCGTCCTGACGTGGTGCACGCTCATGACTGGCATGCGGGCCTGGCCCCGGCCTATCTGGCGGCGCGCGGTCGTCCGGCGAAGTCGGTGTTTACCGTACACAACCTGGCCTACCAGGGGCTGTTCTACGGTCACCACATGGAAGAGATTCAGCTGCCGGCTGAGTTCTTCAACATGCATGGCCTGGAGTTCCACGGACAGATTTCGTTCCTGAAAGCGGGGCTGTACTACGCCGACCACATTACGGCGGTGAGCCCGACCTATGCGCGGGAAATTACCGAACCGCAGTTCGCCTACGGGATGGAAGGGCTGCTGCGCCAGCGTCATCGGGAAGGGCGTCTGTCGGGGATCCTCAACGGCGTTGATGACAACGTCTGGAGCCCGGAAAAAGATCTGCTGCTGCCGGCAAGCTACAGCCGTGACACGCTGGAGCGGAAAGCGGAAAACAAACGTCAGCTGCAAACCGCTATGGGGCTGAAGGTCGATGACGCTGCGCCGCTGTTTGCCGTGGTCAGCCGCCTGACCAGCCAGAAAGGGCTGGATCTGGTGCTGGAAGCGCTGCCGGGCCTGCTGGAGCAGGGCGGCCAACTGGCGCTGTTGGGCGCGGGTGACCCGGTACTACAGGAAGGTTTCCTCGCCGCCGCCGCCGAGCATCCGGGGCAGGTGGGCGTCCAGATTGGCTATCATGAAGCGTTCTCGCACCGCATTATCGGCGGCGCGGACGTGATTCTGGTGCCGAGCCGCTTTGAGCCGTGCGGCTTAACGCAGCTTTATGGTCTGAAGTACGGCACGCTGCCGCTGGTTCGCCGTACCGGCGGCCTGGCTGACACCGTTGCGGATAGTTCGCTTGAGAACCTCGCTGATGGCATTGCCAGCGGCTTTGTGTTCGAAGACAGCAACGCCTGGTCGCTGCTTCGCGCTATCCGCCGTGCTTTCGTTTTATGGTCTCGTCCATCGCTCTGGCGCTATGTGCAACGCCAGGCGATGAACATGGATTTTAGCTGGCAGGTTGCTGCGCACTCTTATCGTGAGCTTTACCAACGCCTGATCTAACTACGGGGATCTGAATAATGAATGCACCCTTTACGTATGCATCACCGACCCTCAGCGTTGAGGCACTGAAGCACTCTATTGCCTATAAGCTGATGTTCACCATCGGGAAAGATCCGGCTATTGCGAACAAACACGAATGGCTGAACGCCACGTTGTTTGCCGTTCGCGATCGCATGGTGGAGCGCTGGCTGCGCTCCAACCGCGCGCAGCTTTCCCAGGAAACGCGACAGGTGTACTACCTGTCGATGGAGTTTTTGATTGGCCGCACGCTTTCCAATGCGCTGTTATCGTTAGGTCTGTATGACGACGTGAAAAACGCGCTGGAAGGAATGGGGTTAGACCTGGAAGAGCTGATCGACGAAGAGAATGACCCAGGGCTTGGCAACGGCGGCTTGGGCCGTCTGGCAGCCTGCTTCCTCGACTCTCTGGCGACCCTGGCGCTGCCGGGGCGCGGCTACGGCATTCGCTACGATTACGGCATGTTCAAACAGAACATCGTCGACGGTCGTCAGAAAGAGTCACCGGACTACTGGCTGGAATACGGTAACCCATGGGAGTTCCCGCGCCACAATACGCGCTATAAGGTTCGTTTCGGCGGCCGCGTGCAGATGGAAGGCAAAACCAGCCACTGGCTGGAGACGGAAGAGATTCTGGCGGTGGCTTACGACCAGATTATTCCCGGCTATGACACCGACGCGACCAACACGCTGCGTCTGTGGAACGCCCAGGCCAGTAGCGAAATCAACCTCGGTAAGTTTAACCAGGGCGACTACTTCGCGGCGGTGGAAGATAAAAACCACTCCGAGAACGTATCCCGTGTGCTCTACCCGGATGACTCCACCTATTCCGGGCGCGAGTTGCGTCTGCGCCAGGAGTACTTCCTGGTCTCGGCGACGGTGCAGGACATTTTAAGCCGCCACTACATGTTGCATAAAACCTATGACAACCTGGCGGATAAAATTGCTATTCACCTCAATGACACCCACCCGGTGCTGTCGATTCCTGAGCTGATGCGCCTGTTGATTGATGAGCACAAGTTCAGTTGGGAAGCGGCGTTTGAGGTGGCCTGTCAGGTCTTCTCCTACACCAACCACACGCTGATGAGCGAAGCGCTGGAAACCTGGCCGGTCGACATGCTGGGCAAAATTCTGCCGCGCCATCTGCAGATTATATTTGAGATTAACGACTACTTCCTGAAGACCCTGCAGGAGCAGTACCCGAACGATACCGGGCTGCTGAGCCGCACGTCGATCATCGACGAATCCAACGGCCGCCGCGTGCGTATGGCATGGCTGGCGGTGGTGGTGAGCAAGAAGGTCAACGGCGTGTCTGAGCTGCACTCGAACCTGATGGTGCAGTCGTTGTTTGCCGACTTCGCTGCCATCTTCCCGATGCGCTTTACCAACGTGACCAACGGTGTGACGCCACGTCGCTGGCTGGCGCTGGCGAACCCAGCGCTCTCCGACGTGCTGGATGAGAATATCGGTCAGACCTGGCGTTCCGACCTGAGCCAGTTAAAAGAGCTGGAACAGCATATCGACTATCCGAAGGTGAATCAGGCGGTGCATCATGCCAAGCTTGAGAACAAAAAGCGCCTCGCCACCTTTATCGCCCAGAACCTCAACGTGGTGGTGAACCCGAACGCGCTGTTCGACGTGCAGATTAAGCGTATTCACGAGTACAAACGTCAGTTGATGAACGTGCTGCACGTGATCACCCGCTACAACCGCATTAAGGCCGACCCGGATGCGAAGTGGGTGCCGCGCGTGAACATCTTCGCGGGTAAAGCGGCTTCCGCCTACTACATGGCGAAGCACATTATCCACCTGATCAACGACGTGGCGAATGTGATCAACAACGATCCGCAGATTGGCGACAAGCTGAAAGTGGTCTTTATCCCGAACTACAGCGTGAGCCTGGCGCAGATGATCATCCCGGCGGCGGATCTCTCCGAACAGATTTCGCTGGCAGGTACTGAGGCATCCGGCACCAGTAACATGAAGTTTGCGCTCAACGGGGCGTTGACCATTGGTACGCTGGATGGCGCGAACGTCGAGATGCAGGAGCACGTCGGGGCAGAAAACTTCTTTATCTTCGGCAACACCGCTGAAGAGGTGGAAGCGCTGCGTCGTAAGGGCTACAGCCCGCGCGACTACTACGAGCAGGATGAAGAACTGCACCAGGTGCTGACGCAAATCGGCAGCGGCGTCTTCAGCCCGAGTGAACCGGGGCGTTACCGTGACCTGGTGGATTCGCTAATTAACTTTGGTGACCACTACCAGGTGCTGGCGGACTTCCGCAGCTACGTTGACTGTCAGGATAAGGTCGATGAGCTGTATCGTGAGCCAGAGCAGTGGTCCAATAAAGCGATGCTCAATATCGCCAACATGGGCTACTTCTCGTCGGACCGCACGATTCAGGAGTATGCGGAGAATATCTGGCACATTGAGCCGGTAAGACTGTAAAAACGAAAACGGGGCCGATTGGCCCCGTTTTTTTCCCGGCGTCACTTCGTTCGGCCGGGCTACGTTCGTGCGGTTTTCATCACCTCACGACGCCAACGACATCTCAGGCTTTCCCAGCGTTTTTACCAACCATTCGCTGATGCGGGACTGCTGTTCGGCGTTCAGCCACATCCCCTGTTTGGTCCGACGCCAGATAGCATCGTCGAGACGACGCACCCACTCGTGTTCCACCAGGTAGCGCAGTTCGGCTTCGTAAAACTCGTGGCCGAAATCTTCACCCAGCCCGGTAATATCCTTCGCGTCACCAATAATCAGCTCGCTGTTGCTGCCGTAGGTGCGGGCAAAGTGGCGGGCCAGCGACTCGGTAATAAACGGATAGCGACGGCGCAGTTTAGCCGCGTAATCATCGCGATCGCTGCCAATCTCACCGCCGGGCAGCACGGCGCCTTTGGTCCACGCCGGGCCGATGCCGCTGTAGTACGGCGCCAGTTTCTCCAGCGCATGCTCGGCGAGCTTGCGATAGGTGGTGAGCTTGCCGCCAAAGACTGACAGCAGCGGCGCTTTACCGTGGTCGTCGTGAATATCCAGCGTGTAGTCGCGGGTGATGGCCTGCGGTGAATCAGACTCGTCATCGCACAGCGGGCGAACGCCGGAGTAAGTCCAGACGATATCTTCGCGGGCAAGCTGCTTTTTAAAGTGGCCGTTGTAGACCTTCAGCAGATAGTTGATTTCGCTCTCATCGATCTCGACGTTTTTAGGGTCACCCTGGTACTCCACGTCGGTGGTGCCGATGATCGAAAACTCATCCATCCACGGGATCACAAAGACAATGCGCTTATCTTCGTTTTGCAGGATGTAGGCCTGCTTCTGAGCGTGCACGCGCGGTACCACGATGTGGCTGCCTTTAATCAGGCGGATGCCGTACGGCGACGGCAGGTGCATGCCGTCGTCGAAGAACTGTTTCACCCACGGGCCGGTGGCGTTCACCAGGCCGCGAGCCTGCCAGCGGAACTTCTCGCCGCTGTCGATATCTTCCGCTTCCACGATCCACAGGCCGTTTTCACGTTTTGCTGAGATGGCGCGGGTCCGGGTACGGACTTCTCCGCCTTGCTTCACCACCATCTGCGCGTTGGCTAACACCAGGCGTGCGTCGTCTACCCAGCAGTCGGAATATTCGAAACCGCGCACGATTTCCGGCTTCAGTACGGATTCTGCGCCAAAACGCAAGCCGGTCGAAGCGGGCAGGCTGGTGCGTTTGCCCAGATGATCGTACATAAACAAACCGGTGCGGATCATCCACGCCGGGCGCAGATGTGGGCGATGCGGCAGACGGAAGCGCATCGGGATGGCAATGTGCGGGGCCATTTTCAGCAGCACTTCACGCTCGGCCAGCGCTTCGCTGACCAGGCGGAATTCATAGTGCTCAAGGTAGCGCAGACCGCCGTGGATCAGTTTTGAGCTGGCGCTGGATGTGGCACAGGCCAGGTCTCTGGCTTCCAGCATCAGTACGGATAATCCACGTCCTGCCGCATCTGCCGCAATGCCTGCACCGTTAATGCCGCCACCTATCACAATCAGATCTTTGGTTTCCATTATTGCTACCTCTGGGACTTTCGTTATAGCTCACTAATGTTCGTTATCGCTCATAATAGCAAGTAAACGCGCTTTTGGTAACATTGGAAAAACATTTTAGAGTGATGTGCATAACATATTGGCGTTTACGTACCGTGAAGACGTACACTTGGCGGTAAAATGTCGTCAGCAAGACACCTGCCATAACGATAAGAGAGCACCATGGATCAGTTTGAATGTATTAACGTAGAACAGGCGCACCAGAAGCTGCAGCAGAGCGCTGCGGTGCTGGTGGATATTCGCGACCCACAAAGCTTTGCGATGGGCCACACCCCTGGCGCTTTTCATCTGACCAACGACACGCTGGGCGCGTTTATGCGCGATAACGATTTTGAAACCCCGGTGCTGGTGATGTGCTATCACGGCAACAGCAGCAAGGGCGCGGCGCAGTACCTGCTGCAGCAGGGCTACGATCAGGTGTACAGCGTCGACGGCGGCTTTGATGCCTGGCATCGTCACTTCCCGGCTGAAGTGGTACACGCCGGTTTCTAAGACCGTGCTCGCTTTTCCCTTCCAGATGCCGCCTCCCGTCAGGCGGCCTTTACGCGCCGCTGCAACGCATCCGTAAGGGTTTGGGTATATACTGTCCCCTTTTGTGTGGAATAGAAGCGACCTGCTGATGTTGATGATCACCTCTTTTACTAACCCGCGCGTTGCCCAGGCTTTTGTTGACTATATGGCAACGCAGGGCGTTATTCTGACTATCCAGCAGCATACGCGTAGCGATGTCTGGCTTTCCGATGAGTCCCAGGAAGCGCGCGTGCGCGACGAACTGGAACGCTTCCTGGCAAACCCGGCCGACCCCCGTTATCTGGCGGCTAGCTGGCAGTCCGGTCAGACTAACAGCGGCCTGCACTACCGTCGTTTCCCGTTCCTGGCCACGCTGAAGGCGGGCGCTGGCCCGGTGACGATGGCCATCATGGCGGCCTGCATTCTGGTCTTTATCCTGATGAGCGTGATGGGCGACCAGCCGGTGATGCTGTGGCTCGCCTGGCCGTACGATGATTCGCTGAAATTTGAGCTCTGGCGCTACTTTACCCACGCGTTAATGCATTTCTCATTCGTCCATATCCTCTTCAACCTGCTATGGTGGTGGTATCTTGGCGGAGCGGTAGAAAAGCGCATTGGCAGCGGCAAGCTGGTGGTGATTACCGTGATAAGCGCGCTGCTGAGCGGCTTTATTCAGCATCAGTTCAGCGGCCCGTGGTTTGGCGGCCTGTCCGGCGTGGTGTATGCCTTAATGGGCTATGCGTGGCTGCGTGGCGAGCGCGATCCGCAGAGCGGTATCTTCCTGCCGCGCGGGCTGATTCTATTTTCACTCATCTGGCTGGTGGCCGGGTGGTTTAACGTTTTTGGGATGTCAATTGCGAACGGCGCACACGTCACCGGGCTGGTGATTGGTCTGGCAATGGCCTTTGTCGACACGCTTAATGCGCGCAAGCGAGCATAATTTTCCAGGGATTCATCATGAAACAAACACAACGTCATGACGCGATAATCGAGCTGGTAAAACTTCAGGGCTACGTCAGTACGGAAGAGCTGGTGGAACATTTTTCCGTTAGCCCTCAGACCATTCGTCGCGATTTAAATGACCTTGCGGAGCAGAAAAAAATTCTGCGTCACCACGGTGGGGCGGCGCTGCCGTCCAGCTCGGTGAACACCTCCTGGCACGACCGTAAGGCAACTCAGACGGAAGAAAAAGAGCGTATCGCCCAGAAGGTGGCAAGCCAGATCCCGAACGGCTCGGCGCTGTTTATCGACATCGGCACTACCCCGGAAGCGGTGGCCCATGCGCTGCTCAACCATAGCGATCTGCGGATCGTCACCAACAACCTGAACGTGGCGAATACGCTGATGGCGAAAGAGGACTTTCGCATTATTCTGGCGGGCGGTGAACTGCGCAGCCGGGATGGCGGCATCATTGGCGAAGCGACGCTCGACTTTATCTCCCAGTTCCGCCTGGATTTCGGCATCCTCGGGATCAGCGGCATCGACAGCGATGGTTCGCTGCTGGAGTTTGATTATCATGAAGTGCGTACCAAGCGCGCGATTATCGACAACTCCCGCCACGTGATTCTGGTCGTCGACCATTCGAAGTTTGGCCGTAACGCGATGGTGAATATGGGCAGTATCAGCCTGGTGGATGCGGTCTTTACCGACGTTCTGCCACCGCCGGGCGTGATGCAGGTGATTGCGGAAAATGATGTGCAGCTTGAGCTGTGCTAAATCAGGTAGCCCGGACGAGGCGCGCTAGCGCCGACTCCGGGGAATCCCCGGCGTCACTTCGTTCGGCCGGGTTACGGTTTTTATGACATCTGCTGCTGGAACTTGCCTTTGCTCAGATCGGCCACGATATGGTTCATGCGATCTTCCGTCAGACGGTAGTAGCGGATGGAAATGGCGGTAATCAGATAGAAGATAGCCGGCAGTACCGTAAACAGGATTAATACCCCACGGACAGCTTCTGCTGACTGCTGTTCAACCCCCGCCTGATAGCCATAGAACGCCAGACCCCAGCCGGTGAGCGCACCGCCGATGGCGACGCCCAGTTTGATAATAAAGATATTCGCCGCCACGTTCATACCGGTAATACGACGCTGGGTTTTCCACTCGCCATAGTTGTTAGCATCGGTAATCATTGACCACTGCAGCGGGGCGTTAATACCCTGAAGAATATTAAGGACCACGTGGACAATAAACGCCGGCATCCAATATTCGGTTGGTAGAACCAGGAACAGTAAGCCAAATAAGGCGCTGAGCACGTTGACCCACACCGATGCGCGAATTTTACACATCCAGGAACCGATATATTTCGCCATCAGGCTGCCGATGACGGCGGCAATGGTGGTTGCCAGCATAAAGATGGAAATAATGCTGCTGCCCTGGTGCAGAATATACTGTACGAAATAGACCAGCAGGCCACCGCGTACCACGACGCCGCAAAGCATCGCCAGGTTATATACCGATAGCACGCACCACTGATCGTTTTTCATCAGAATACGCACGTCGCGCAAAATGTTCAGGTTCTCCTCTTTCACCGGCGTAATGCGTTCGCGGGTGGTCATAAAGCAGATCAGGAACATGATGCAGCCGATAACGCCGAAAATCCCCATCGCCCACTGCATACCGGAGGCTCTATCGCCCGGCGCAATCAAGTCTGCCAGCGGGAGGATCAGCGCGGTACCCATTGCACCGCCAATCGGTGCGACGGCGAAGCGCCAGGACTGCAGCGACAGGTTTTCCCGTGGGTCTGCGGTAATGGCCGCGCCCAGCGAGCAGTAAGGGATATTAATCGCGGTATACATTAATGTCATAAATATATACGCGACAACGGCGTAGACAATTTTCCCGGTTTGTTCGAAGTTCGGCGTGGAATAGACCAATACGCAGCTGACGGCAAACGGAACGCAAATAATCAAAAGCCAAGGACGGAAACGCCCCCAGCGGCTTTTGGTCTGATCAGCAATCGCCCCCATAATAGGGTCGGTAATGGCATCCAACACCCTGACGACTAAAAATAACGTCCCCATTACCGCTGGGGGTAATCCATAGATGTTCGTATAGAAATAAGCAAGAATGGCAACGGAGGAATCAAAGACGATATGGCTGGCGGCATCGCCAAGGCCAAATCCGAACTTCTCTTTATTACTGATTTTTTCGGTTAATGCCGACATAGGGTCACCTTTTTATTATTACGTGCCAACATACGACACCACTTATAAAAGGTGGCTCTAAGCCTGAATATTCCAATTTTTCACTTTGGACTTATGTTAATTCTCTAATGTGACGCAGCTATCTCTTTGCTATTTGGCGTAGCCGCCATCCGGCCTACGAGCGTAGTAGGCCGGAAAGCGAAACAAATTACACGCCGTACCCCATCATTTTCAGCAGCTTCTGGGCATGCTGTACCGCATCCTGACGATGCGCCACGCCGAGTTTCTGATAGAGGTTGCGGATATGCGTTTTGATGGTCGTGGCCGCCACGTCCAGCTCGCCGGCAATCTGTTCGTTGCTGTAGCCCGAATAGATAAGCCCCAGCACCTGCCATTCACGCTGGGTGAGCGGGCTGGTACGAATAAGCTCCGGTACTTCCGGGTGGTTGAGCAGGCGCTCGACGAAGCTTTCATCAAAGTGGGCAAACTTGTGACGATGATGCTGGTTAATCTCGCGCAGAATGCGCTGGGCGCGGTGCTGATCGAGCTCTGGCAACGTATTCAGCTGAATCAGCTGGCGCAACTGCTGCGCCATCGCTTCGCCTTCAATCACGAAGTGGCTGATAAAACCGGTGCGGTTGGCAAGCTGCAGCGCTTCCAGCAGCACGCGCTGGGCTTCATTCTTATTTCCCGCCTGCCAGTGCAGCTGGTTCAGCAGCAGCAGGTTGCGGTTGAGATCGCTCATCAGGCGCAGCCCACGGGCGTTTTCGTTTAACTCTTCCAGCACCATTTCGGCAGAGTCGAACTCGCCGAGCAGGATCTGCGCGCGGGCGATGTTACGCCACTGGCCCTGCAGGAAGTGGTTATTGGCAAACTCCGGCTTCGGCGTATGGCGTAGCCAGTTAGCCGCCGCTTTTTTATCGCCGACCATCTGCCAGTAAATGACCCGTACTTTATCGGCGTTGGAGACCCAATCGCTGTGGTATGTGCCGTTGCCGAGCAGGTTTTCCAGACGGTTCAGGTAGTTGCGGGCATTATCCAGATTGCCGCGCGCCAGCGAGCACTGCACCTGCAGCGTCAGACACTGAAGCTGCTGCTGCGGCTGGAAGCCGCTCAGCACTTCAATACCGGTGCGGGCGGCGGTTTCGGCCTCATCGAGGCGCGCCCATGCCCACAGCAGCTGTGCGCGGATGCGCAGCAGGAATTCGTGCATCGGTAGCTGTTCAAGATGCTGTTCGTGGATCAGCTGGAAGCCTTTCTCCTGGCACTCCCAGGCGGCCTGCAGGAAGCCCTGAGCGAACAGGATTTCACTTTGCTGGATCAGGCTCCACAGCGCGTAGTGCCAGATATCGTGGCGACGCGCCATTTGTTCGGTTTGCTGCATGACGGCAATCGACTGACTCAGCAGACCTTTGCAGTGCAGCACCTCACCGTGTACCGAGGTGGCAACGATGCGGCTGTAGAAGTTCGCCAGCGGCAGCTCTTCAAGCGCTACCGTTGAGAGCCGTTCTGCTTCGTCCTGGTCACCGTCGTTAATCGCCACCTGGGCGCGCAGAGCGTTGAAATCGCCGTGCAGCGAGGTGTCCATCTCGAAGGTCATCTCCTGCTCGGCGCGGGCCAGCAGGGTATTCACTTCGCTGTAGCGGTGCTGGCTTTGCATCAGCCAGGCCTGCAGCAGCACCAGACGCGGGTTCTCCAGCAAACTTTCCCACGGCAGGGCAGAGAGCGATTCTTCCAGCAGGGCAAGTTCGCTATGGTGGAACAGGCCCCAGGCGTGGTTGAGCAGAATATCGCGCAGCATTTTCGGGTCGCCCGCCGCCAGCGCGTGATGGATAGCTTCACTTGGGAAGCCTTGCGCCATCCAGCTTTCCGCCGCGGCGCGGTGAATGTCCGGTAGTTCAGCCGCCAGTTCCCACTGGCAGCGCTGACGCAGGAAACTACAGAACAGCGGGTGGTAGTTAAACCATTCGCCGGAATTATCCATACGCTGCACGAACAGCCCCTGGCGCTCGATCTCTTCCAGACGCATCTGACCGTTTTCTTCGCCGGTTACGCGGGCAATCAGCGAGTCGTTCATCGAACGTAACAGCGAGCTTTTCAGCAGGAAGTTGCGGGTGTCCGGGTCAACGTTATCCAGCACTTCATCAACCAGATAGTCGGAAAGGTGGCTGGCGTTAATGCCTGCTAGTCGACGCGCGGAGTGCTGCGTGGCGTTGTTACGCTGACGCGCGGAGAGCGCAATCAACTGGAGGGCGGTGGCCCAACCGGCAACGTCATCGCACAGACGGCTGCTTTCCGCGGCCTCAATCGGCGCGGCTAAGCGGCAGTCGAAGAACTGTTTGGTTTCCGCATGGGTAAACGACAGCTGCTGGCTGCCGATTTCCAGCAGTTGGTCACGGACGCGA
This sequence comes from Kluyvera sichuanensis, assembly GCF_040930405.1. Classification (NCBI taxonomy): domain Bacteria; kingdom Pseudomonadati; phylum Pseudomonadota; class Gammaproteobacteria; order Enterobacterales; family Enterobacteriaceae; genus Kluyvera; species Kluyvera sichuanensis. Next base: position 3,348,658 of record NZ_CP162271.1, on the reverse strand, counting down.
AGGTTGGCAATGCCCAACTGCGGCAGATTGCGCGATAGCACCACCAGCGTCAGGTTCTCTGGCTGATGGCGCAGGAAAAAGCGCATCGCATCGTGGATGACGGGGTTCGTTATCAGGTGGTAGTCATCAATGACCAAATAGAGCGGACGCTGCCATTCGCTTAATTCAATAAACAGCTGAGAGAATAGGGAGCTCAGGCTAGCGTACTGGCGTTTTTGCACCATGTTTTCGCTGGCCTCGCAATGGCCCCCGGTTGCCTGCTGGATGGCGGCAATCAGGTAGCTGGCAAAGCGCTCTTGCTGATTATCGCCTTCATCAAGAGAGTACCAGCCGAGGTCGCTCATCCCTGCTGCCCATTGTGAAATAAGCGTTGTCTTTCCATAGCCAGCCGGACTGGTAATCAGCGCCAGACGATAATTGTTCGCGCCTGAAAGTTTCGCCAACAGTCTGTCGCGCACCACGGTGTGATCGAGACGGACGGGTCGACTGAGTTTTGACGGAATCAACATAGCTAATCACTTCACTGTGAGGATTGGAAAACGAGATTTTTTTTGCGCTTCGTAATTAATCCATACAAAGGTCGGTCAAATGACTATGTATTGCAAGTTATGTCCTGTTTTGATGTCTGTGAATTTGCTATATGTCACACTTCTTTCTATTTAATACCATCCTCGTAGAATGCGGCTCAGAGCGCGTAAACGCTGGATTACATAACTCCTTGTAGTTACGTACGAAATAGTATTTGAGCAAGAACTCAAATAACCCACGTCTAAAGATGTTTCAGCAAACGTAAATTTCCGTAGAAACAATACGTATTAATTTGTTGCTTATTTTCGTGATGAAACCATTTCCTTATTTGCATATTTACTGCGAAACGCTATTTCATTTTATGACCTGACGCGAAGATATCTCTGGCGAAATCCTCGACACTGGCCTTCTGAACAAGGACGGTCCGGGCTGGATGAAAATCGAGCGAATTCGCCGCCAGCGGCTAACGTTATAGTGGCGGCGATCACACTTTTCGCTCATCCCTGCGACTCCTCCCTGTCTAATCCAGGACGGGATGAGGAAGTCCACCATTCAGCCAGGCACACTAACGCCAATGTCTATGTAAAAGGATTCGAATTCGCTATGTCACAGCCTACCTTCAATCACGATTCATTCCAGGCTGCCCTGACGCGTCAGTGGCAGCGATTTGGCTTGCAGGCCGCTACCGAAATGACGCCTCACCAATGGTGGCAGGCTGTGAGCGGCGCGCTGGCTGAACAGCTCAGTGCACAGCCGGTAGCGAAACCGGCTAAAGATCAGCGCCACGTGAACTACATCTCGATGGAGTTCCTGATTGGCCGTCTGACCGGCAACAACCTGCTCAACCTCGGCTGGTACGAAGGGGTGAGCGATGCGCTGAAAGCCTACAAGGTCAACCTGACCGACCTGCTGGAAGAAGAGACTGACCCGGCGCTCGGTAACGGCGGTTTGGGCCGTCTGGCTGCCTGCTTCCTGGATTCCATGGCTACCGTGGGCCAGTCGGCGACCGGCTACGGCCTGAACTATCAGTACGGTTTGTTCCGCCAGTCCTTCGATGACGGTCATCAGATGGAAGCACCTGACGACTGGCAGCGCGGCAGCTACCCGTGGTTCCGCCACAACGCCGCGCTGGATGTGCAGGTGGGCATCGGCGGTAAAGTGGTGAAAGGGGAGTGGCAGCCAGCGTTTACCATTACCGGTGAAGCCTGGGATCTGCCGGTGCTGGGCTACCGTAACGGCGTTGCACAGCCGCTGCGTCTGTGGCAGGCCAAGCACGCACACCCGTTTAACCTGACTAAATTCAACGACGGCGATTTCCTGCGTGCAGAGCAGCAGGGTATCGACGCTGAAAAACTGACTAAAGTTCTCTACCCGAACGACAACCACACGGCGGGCAAAAAGCTGCGTCTGATGCAGCAGTACTTCCAGTGCGCCTGCTCCGTGGCCGACATTCTGCGCCGCCACCATCTGGCGGGCCGCAAGCTGCATGAGCTGGCCGACTTTGAAGTGATCCAGCTTAACGATACGCACCCGACTATCGCCATTCCTGAGCTGCTGCGAGTGCTGATTGATGAGCACCAAATGAGCTGGGACGACGCGTGGGCGATTACCAGCAAAACCTTCGCCTACACCAACCACACTCTGATGCCAGAAGCGCTGGAGTGCTGGGATGAGAAGCTGGTGAAAGCGCTGCTGCCGCGTCATATGCAGATTATCAAAGAGATTAACGACCGCTTTAAGAAGCTGGTTGATGCCACCTGGCCGGGCGACGAAGCCGTATGGGCGAAGCTTGCCGTGGTGCATAACAAACAGGTGCGCATGGCGAACATGTGCGTGGTGAGCGGTTTTGCGGTCAACGGCGTTGCGGCGCTGCACTCGGACCTGGTGGTGAAAGATCTGTTCCCGGAATACCACCAGCTGTGGCCGACCCGTTTCCATAACGTCACCAACGGCATCACTCCGCGTCGCTGGATCAAACAGTGCAACCCGGCGCTTGCCGCGCTGCTGGATAAATCGCTGAAGAAAGAGTGGGCCAACGATCTCGACCAACTGATCAATCTGGAAAAATACGCGGACGACGCGAAATTCCGCAAGCAGTACCGCGACATCAAGCTGGCGAACAAAGAGCGCCTGGTGAAGTTTGTCAAAGCGCGCACCGGCATTGAGATCTCCAGCCACGCGATTTTTGATATCCAAATCAAACGCCTGCACGAATACAAACGTCAGCACCTGAACCTGCTGCACATTCTGGCGCTGTACAAAGAGATTCGTGAAAACCCGGAAGCTGACCGCGTACCGCGCGTGTTCCTGTTCGGGGCGAAGGCGGCACCGGGCTACTACCTGGCGAAGAATATTATCTTTGCTATCAATAAGGTGGCCGAAGCCGTCAACAACGACCCGAAAGTGGGCGACAAGCTGAAAGTGGTCTTCCTGCCGGATTACTGCGTGTCGGCAGCGGAGATGCTGATCCCGGCGGCGGATGTCTCTGAGCAGATCTCCACAGCAGGTAAAGAAGCCTCTGGTACCGGCAACATGAAACTGGCGCTCAACGGTGCGCTGACCGTCGGTACGCTGGACGGTGCGAACGTCGAAATCGCCGAACAGGTTGGTTCTGAGAACATCTTCATCTTCGGCCATACCGTCGAACAGGTGAAAGAACTTAAAGCCAAAGGCTACGATCCGCTGAAATGGCGTAAAGCCGACAAGCTGCTGGACGCGGTGCTTAAAGAGCTGGAAAGCGGCAAATACAGCAACGGCGACAAGCACGCCTTCGACCAGATGCTGCACAGCATGGGCAAACAGGGCGGTGACCCGTACCTGGTGATGGCTGACTTCGCCGCTTATGTCGAGGCGCAAAAGCAGGTCGATGTGCTTTATCGCGACCAGGAAGCGTGGACCCGTGCGGCGATCCTGAACACCGCTCGCTGCGGCATGTTCAGCTCCGACCGTTCTATCCGCGATTATCAGAAACGTATCTGGCAGGCAAAACGCTAAGGACAGGCCATGGAGAGCAAACGCCTCGATAATGCCGCGCTGGCGGCGGGTATCAGCCCAAACTACATCAATGCCCACGGCAAGCCGCAGTCTATTGGCGCCGACACCAAACGGCGTTTGCTTGACGCGATGCATCATACCGCCGCCACGGATGTGGCGGCCACGCCGGTGCCAAACGTCATGATCTGGACGTTTGGCAAGAAGATGACGCTGGCGGTGGAGGGGAAGGGCGAATTTAGCTGGATCCTCACCACCGAAGAGGGCAAGCAGTATCACGGCCAGGCAACGGGCGGTAAAACGCTCAGTCTGCCGACCCGGCTGCCGGAAGGGTATCACTCGTTAACCCTGACCCAGGGCGAAGAGCGCTGGCACTGCCGGGCGATTATCGCGCCGGAGCGCTGCTATGAGCCACAGCCTCTGAAAGAGGCGAAAAAGCTGTGGGGCGCCTGCGTGCAGCTCTACACCCTGCGTTCGGAGAAGAACTGGGGCATCGGTGACTTCGGTGACCTGAAGGCGATGCTGCCGGAAGTGGCGAAGCGCGGCGGTTCGTTTATCGGCCTCAACCCGATTCATGCGCTCTACCCGGCGAACCCGGAGAGTGCCAGCCCGTACAGCCCGTCCTCACGTCGCTGGATGAACGTTATCTATATCGACGTGAACGCGGTGGAAGACTTTGCGCTGAGCGACGAGGCGCAGGCGTGGTGGAAGCTGCCAGCAACCCAGAAGAAGCTGCAAGCCGCCCGCGACGTGGATCAGGTGGACTACACCGCGGTGACTGAGCTGAAAATGACGGCGCTGCGCATGGCATGGAAACGCTTTGCCAAACGCAACGATGAGCAGATGGCGACCTTCCGCTACTTTGTCGATAAAGAAGGGGAGAGCCTCTACTGGCAGGCGGTATATGACGCGCTGCATGCTCATCAGGTGAAAGAAGACAAGCTGCGCTGGGGCTGGCCGGCCTGGCCGAAGGCGTATCAGACTATCGAAAGCCCGGAAGTGCAGGCATTCTGTAAAAAGCACGCCGACGACGTGGATTTCTACCTGTGGCTGCAATGGCTGGCGTATACCCAGTTTGCAGACTGCTGGGAGACCAGCCAGCGCGATGCGATGCCGATTGGCCTCTACCGCGACCTGGCGGTAGGCGTGGCGGAAGGCGGCGCGGAAACCTGGTGCGACCGCGAGCTGTACTGCCTGAAAGCTTCCGTAGGCGCACCGCCGGATATTCTCGGCCCGCTAGGACAGAACTGGGGCCTGCCGCCGATGGATCCGCATATCATCGCCGCGCGTGCCTATGAGCCGTTTATTGAACTGCTGCGCGCTAATATGAAAAACTGCGGCGCGCTGCGTATCGACCACGTGATGTCGGTCCTGCGTCTGTGGTGGATCCCTTACGGCGAAACTGCTGACCACGGCGCTTACGTGCAGTATCCGGTGGATGCGCTGCTGTCGATTCTGGCGCTGGAGAGTAAACGTCATCGCTGTATGGTGATTGGCGAAGACCTCGGCACCGTCCCGGTGGAGATTGTCGGTAAGCTGCGTAAGAGCGGGGTTTACTCGTACAAGGTGCTCTACTTCGAAAATGACAGCGAGAAGAACTTCCGCGCGCCGAAAGCCTATCCTGAGCAGTCGATGGCCGTGGCAACCACCCACGACCTACCTACGCTGCGCGGCTATTGGGAAAGCGGGGACCTGACGCTCGGCAATCAGCTGGGGCTTTACCCTGATGCTGACGTACTGCGTGGGCTGTATCAGGACCGCGAGTTGGCGAAGCAGGGGTTGCTGGATGCGCTGCATAAGTACGGCGCGCTGCCGAAACGTGCGGGGCATAAGGCGTCGCTGATGTCGATGACCGCCACGCTGAGCCGCGGTATGCAACGCTATATTGCTGACAGCAATAGCGCCCTGTTGGGGCTCCAGCCGGAAGACTGGCTGCAGATGTCCAGCCCGGTCAACATTCCAGGCACCAGCTCCGAGTACCCGAACTGGCGGCGCAAGCTCTCCACGTCGCTGGAAGCGATGTTTGCTGACGACGGGGTGAATAAGCTGATTAAAGATTTGGACAAGCGCCGAAAAGCAGCGAGTAAGAAGAAGTAAAAATGAAAACGCCGGGGATATCCCCGGCGTTTTTGTCTCTGTTGGTTCTGTACAGCCCCGGAGTCGGTGCGATTACCGCCACGATTCGTAGCCCGGCCGAGCGAAGCGACGCCGGGGATACCGTGTTACACCACCATTCCCAGCAGCAAACAACCCACCAGACCGCAAACCGAGATAATGGTTTCCAGCATCGACCAGGACTTAATGGTCTCGCCGATAGTCAGGTTGAAGTACTCCTTGAACAGCCAGAAGCCTGGATCGTTCACGTGGGAGAAGATAACGGAGCCGGAACCGACCGCGATAACCATCAGTTCAGGGCTGACGCCGGTGGTGGCAATCAGCGGCGCCGCGATACCACCAGCGGTGATGGCCGCAACGGTGGCAGAACCCAGTGCAATACGCAGTACGGCGGCGATAGACCAGGCCATAAACAGCGGAGACACGTTGGACTCGTGCATGATAGACGCGATGTACTTATCCACGCCGGAGTCGACCAGTACCTGCTTGAAGGCACCGCCGCCGCCGATGATCAGCAGCATCATGGCAATAATTTTAATGGAGGAGATCAGCGTATCGTTGATGTCATCCATCGAACGGCCACGGTTCAGGCCGAAGGTGAAGATAGCAATCAGCACCGCAATCAGGGTCGCCATCACCGGATCGCCGAAGAATTCAGCAGCAGGCAGCAGGGCGTGGCCTTTTGGCAGCACCATTTCCGCGATAGCGCGCAGCGCCATCAGGATGACCGGCACCAGAGAGGTCCAGACGCTCACGCCGAAGGACGGCATCTCTGCATCGGTGAAGGTTTTCGGGTTGTGCAGACCCTCCGGGATTGGCTTGTCGATACTTTTCAGGCAGCGCGCATAAACCGGGCCCGCCAGAATAACGGTCGGGATAGCCAGCAGCGTCCCGTACAGCAGGGTTTTACCCATGTCCGCGTGGAAGATAGTGGCGATAGCGGTTGGGCCCGGGTGAGGCGGCAGAAAGCCGTGGGTCACGGAGAGCGCCGCCGCCATTGGCACGCCGACGTACAGCAGCGGAATACGTGCGTTTGCCGCAATGGTGAACACCAGCGGCAGCAGCAGAACGAAGCCCACTTCATAGAACAGCGCGAAGCCGACGGTGAAGCCGGTCAGTACGACGGCCCACTGAATGTGCTTACGACCAAATTTGTCGATGAGGGTTGTGGCGATACGCTGCGCACCGCCGCAGTCCGCCAGCATCTTACCGAGCATGGCGCCGAAGCCCATAATCAGCGCCAGGCTGCCGAGGGTGCCGCCAACGCCGTTTTTAATGGAGACGATAACTTTGTCCAGGGGCATGCCCTGCATTAATCCGACGGCGAGTGCCACCAGAACCAGAGCGATAAACCCGTTCATTTTGAAACGGATCATCAGCAGTAATAAGAGGATAACCCCGATAGCTACGATGATTAATGGCATAATTTATCCAGCCTTTAATTTGTTATGGGTAACGTCACTGTTGCTGCGACAACGTCCAATTGTCCCTACAGAGGGAATAGGTACTGACTTCTTCACACCACCGTATGTTTATGACTCAGACAAAGGATAGCTGGCTATTTATTTAACGCGGTGGTGTGTGTTGCGATGATACGGGTAACATGTAGAGGTTGAGAATAACCCCAGGCATGGAAATGTGAAATCTGCGACGGTAGTCAAATTATTGGTAGGGTTATTGCAGAGTTTGGAGCGGGAATTTGCAAGGCATGTTGCGCGGTAACATGTGTAGAACGGAGAATTTCCCGGGGTCGGCGTAAACGCCTCGCCCGGGCTACCAGTGAGAGTCGCACTTGTTTGTTGCCCGGCCAGGCGAAGCGCCGCCGGGACAAGCACGGCGCTAACTTAGTAGTAAGAGTGCTCGCCGCGCTGGTGTTCGGTCAGATCGCGAACGCCTTTAAGGTCAGGGAATTCAGCCAGCAGCTGTTTTTCGATCCCATCTTTCAGCGTGACGTCAATCATCGAGCAACCGTTACAGCCGCCGCCAAACTGCAGGATGGCGTAGCCGTCGTCGGTGATTTCCATCAGCGACACGCGGCCACCGTGACCAGCCAGCTGTGGGTTAACCTGCGACTGCAGCATGTATTCAACGCGCTCCATCAGCGGGGCATCGTCGGACACTTTACGCATTTTCGCGTTTGGCGCTTTCAGGGTCAGCTGAGAACCCAGCTGATCGGTAACGAAATCGATTTCCGCATCTTCCAGATACGGAGCGCTCAGCTCGTCGACATAAGCGGTGAGCTGTTCAAATTTCAGGGCAGTATCACTTGCTTCCACCGCATCCGGCGGGCAATAAGAAACGCCGCATTCTGCGTTAGGCGTACCAGGGTTAATCACAAATACACGGATTTGTGTCCCTTCTTCCTGATTTTGCAGAAGTTTGGCAAAGTGCGCTTGCGCAGTATCGGAAATACGGATCATAGCTTTGACCTAATAGTTGACTACTTTAGTTGGTTATAATACGCCCATCGCTGGGGGTCTACAAGGTGCGACACAGACACCATACCTGAACGCTCGCCGCGCCATTTCGCAAAAGAAGCCGGGAAATCTCAGCAACGGTGCTGCCGGTAGTGACCACATCATCCACAATAACCATATGGCGACCCTGCACCGGTAATTCAAGCTGGAACGCATTTTTCAGGTTCTGTTTGCGCAGCCTGGCGCTGAGCTGATGCTGGGTGGCGGTGGGGCGTATGCGGACGATCGCCCGTGGGGTAAATTCGCAGGGCAGCCATTTCGCCAGCGCCCGGCACAACAGCTCGCTCTGGTTATACCCGCGCCGCCAGTGACGGCGCTGCCACAAGGGGACGCTGATAAGCTGCTGCGGCATGGGCCACGTACCGCTACGCCGCACGGCTAACAGCAGCAGACGCGCCAGCGCGGGGGCTAGCTCTGCCTGGCCGCTGAACTTGAAGTGGTGAATCAACGTACTGAGCGGTGGTTGATAGTCGTTTACGGTCACCAGACGCTGCCAGGGCGGCGGTTTTTGTAGGCAGCGCCCGCACGGTGCATGGGTGCTCCCCGAAGGTAAACCGCATTGCGGGCAGCGACAAATCTCGCTTTCTACCGCGTGGGTACAGCGCGAGCAGATGCCCCACGCGGGTAGCGCTAGCGGCATTTTGCATAGCCAGCACGAGCCGTGGACTGTTAGCATAATCCCTCCTTGAACCAATAAAACGAGAACAATAGCTGATGAACGACATCTGGTGGCAAACCACGGGCGAAGGAGATTGTCATCTTGTGCTGCTGCACGGATGGGGGCTGAATGCTCAGGTCTGGGATTGCATTACGCCGGAATTAGGCGCGCATTTTACGCTGCATCTGGTCGACCTGCCGGGCTATGGCCGCAGCGGTGGGTTTGGTGCGCTTTCGCTGGAAGAGATGGCCGAACATGTGCTGGAAAAAGCGCCGGTTAACGCTATCTGGCTTGGCTGGAGTCTTGGGGGGCTGGTGGCAAGCGAAGTGGCATTACGCCACCCGGAACGCGTCGAGGCGTTGGTCACCGTCGCATCGTCCCCTTGCTTTAGCGCGCATGACGCGTGGCCCGGCATTAAGCCTGAGGTGCTCAGTGGGTTCCAGCAGCAGCTCAGCGAAGATTTCCAGCGCACCGTTGAGCGTTTCCTGGCGCTGCAAACGCTGGGTACCGAAAGCGCCCGTCAGGATGCGCGCGCGCTGAAACAGACGGTGCTGTCCCTGCCAATGCCCTCTTCTGAGGTGCTGAACGGCGGCCTGGAGATCCTCAAAACCGCTGACCTGCGCCAGTCACTCACCGCGCTGACGGTGCCGTTCCTGCGCCTTTACGGTCGGCTTGATGGGTTAGTCCCGCGCAAGATTGTGCCGCTGCTGGATGCCCAGTGGCCGCAGAGTGAATCGCTGGTGTTTGATAAGGCGGCCCATGCGCCGTTTATTTCGCATCCACAGGCATTTTGCGAGTCGTTGATTGCGTTAAAAAAGCAGCTTTAAAATAATTTTTTACCTGACGTGGTAAATGGCAAATTTGTAGCAATACTTAACTTGTTGCGGTGGCTGACTATTTCAGTAAGCCACCGTCACCTACAAAAATAACTGAATGGAGTGTAGGCCTATGAAACTTGTTACAGGTATTGTTGCATCTCTGGTTATTGGTTCTCTGTCATTTGGCGCATTTGCCGCCAAGGAAATTACTAAAGAAGACGTTGCGAAGATGAAGCTGACTAAAATTGGCAACATCACCACGTCAAAAACGACGTCGCCGATGGACGCGAAGCACGATCTGTCGAAAAAAGCGGATGAGCTGGGCGGCAAGTACTATGTGATTATCGCGGGTCAGAAAAACGAGAAAAACGTTCACGGTAACGCGGACGTCTATAAGTAAGTAGGGTCGAACATGTTATTCCCGGCGTTGCGTTAACGCCGGGAATACGTTTTAGCGTAGCGCCCACCACTGACGTAAGCAGGCTTTTCCTTCCGGGCAGCTTTTGCAGCTGCCGGTCAGACACCCATCCGGTTCTTCGTCAATCTTCATGACTTTCCCCATGGCTTCCAGGCGGCTCAGCATGGCATCGATCATCGCCTGCGGCGTGTGCAGTTGGGCGCTGAGCTGTGAGGCTTCCATGCGTCCCTGCAGTGCCAGCATATCGCGTACTTCAATCAATGATGCCATGATGACTCCTAGTGACAATCGCCCGCTGGGCTAGAGCAGCATGAGGTTGGCGTTTTACGCGTCGCCAGCAGGGAGACGTCCACCCGGCTACGGGCACGGCGCAGCAGACCAATCACCACCACGTTGAACAGAATCACCGCCAGGATGCACACCAGGCTGTAGCGTGGGTGCTGGCTGAAGCTCACCGTCTGGTAGTACAGCGTCGAGAGTGAGTAGGCGATGTTCAGACCCCAGAGAATAGAGAAGGACATCCAGCCGCGGCTCGACTCACGGGCAATCGCCCCCATCACCGAAATGCATGGAATGTAGAGCAGAACGAAAATCAGGTAGCTGTAGGCTGCTGCCGCGCTGCCGAACTTGCTGCTCATCACGCCCATCGCCCCGGTTTCCATCTCGCCGTCGCCTTTGCTGGCTTCGATTGGGTTGGCCAGTACGCTCAGGCTAAAGGTGTCTTTCAGCCCCTGCCAGGTTTCATCAGCCGCTGCCAGCAGCTCTTCACCGAGACTGAATTCCTGCGGGTTGAACTCCTCGTTCTGAATGTTTTCGGCGGTGTAGAGGGTGTTCAGCGTACCGACCACCACTTCTTTTGCCATCGCGCCGGTAAACAGACCCACGGTGGCCTGCCAGTTATCGTCATGGACGCCAATCGGTTTAAACACCGGCGTAATGGCGCGGCTGACGGAGGCCAGCGCGGAGTCGTTGATGTTATCGACGATTTTGCCGCTGAACGAGAAGCTGTTCAGCGCGCTCAGGAAGATACTGACGATAACGATAACTTTACCCGCGCGCAGCACGAAGCCTTTCAGGCGCTGCCAGGTCTGGATAATCAGGCTCTTAATATGCGGTACGTGGTACACCGGCAGTTCCATCACGAACGGCGATGCTTCACCGCGCATAATGGTGTATTTGAGCATAAGGCCGGTCAGGATGGCGATAACGATCCCCAGCACGTACAGGGAGAAGACCACCAGCGCGCCGCCCTGGCCGAAGAAGGCGGCGGCGAAGACGGCGAAGATAGCCAGACGTGCGCCACAGGACATAAACGGCGCCATCATAATGGTCATCAGACGCTCGCGCGGTGCATCCAGAGTACGTGCGCCCATGACCGACGGCACGTTACAGCCGAAGCCGACGATCAGCGGTACAAAGGATTTACCCGGCAGACCCAGAGACTGCATCAGGCGGTCCATCACGAATGCCGCACGCGCCATGTACCCGGAGTCCTCAAGGAAGGAGAGGAACAGGTACATCATGCCGATTTGCGGCACTAACGGCAGCACGGTGTTAATACCACCGCCGATGCCCTGCGCCAGGAAGACCGTCAGCCAGTCCGGGAAGTGCAACTGGTAGCCAATCCACTGAATGCCGTGGATAAAGATAGCGACGGAGCCGCCGTCAAAGATCGGCTGCAGTGCGCCACCGATGTTGATAGCCAGCAAGAACATCAGGTACATGACGAACAGGAAAATCGGTAAACCCAGCACGCGGTTGAGGACGATTTTGTCCAGTGCGGCGGTGAAGCGGCTTGGCTCGGCGGTCAGGGTGTTACTGACGGCGTCGCAAATCGCGGCAATGCTTTGATAGCGGGCGTCGGCGATATGCAGAGCCGGGTCATCCATCTCTTCGCTCAGGTGCGCCAGAGAGACGTCCAGCTTGTGCGCGGCGTCGCCAGCGTAGGCGCGGCTATAGATATCGCCTTCCAGCATCTGCATGCCCAGCCAGTGACGCTGACGTTCAGGGATCTCCTGCGCCATCTCTTTTGCCAGGTTATCGGCTTCGCGCAGCAGCGGCTGTGGATAGTGAACCAGCTCAATCGGCTGGTTGCCCTGATGGCGGTCAATCGCCATTTTCAGCGCTTCAATTCCGCGAGCGCGGGTGGACACCAGCGGCACAACCGGGCAGCCGAGGCGTGCCGAGAGCGCATCCACGTCGATACGGATTTGCTGTTTCTCGGCAATATCGAGCATGTTCAGCGCGACCACGCACGGAATGCCCAGCTCGAGCAGCTGCAGCGTCAGGTAGAGGTTACGTTCGAGGTTGGAGGCGTCGACCACGTTAATCAGCAGGTCGGCATCACCGCTCAGAATATAGTGGCAGGCAATCTGCTCATCCAGCGAGGTTTGCGAGGAGATGGTGGTCAGCGAGTAGGTACCCGGCAGGTCGACGAGGGTGACCTGATGGTCGGTAGTGGCGAACGCGCCTTCTTTGCGCTCTACCGTTACCCCGGCCCAGTTGCCTACGCGCTGGCGCGCGCCGGTGAGCTGGTTGAATAAGGTTGTTTTGCCGGAATTAGGATTACCAATTAAACCGATGGTTAATTTTTTCATATTTCAGACTCTTAGTACCGGGCTGGGGTTATTGCGCGACGGCTTCTAATTCAATAAGCGCGAGATCTTTCTTACGCAATACCAGGCTAACGCGACGGGTTTCAATATGAATAGGGTCGCCGAGTGGCGCTACGCGAACTACATTAAAGGACGATCCCGGCAGCATGCCCAGGGACAGCAGTTTCTGACGATAAGCTGGGCTAATTTCGCGGGAGAAACCGACAATCTTCCACGCAGTATCAGGTGTAAATTGCATATAACCTACTTGTGTATCGCTAGCTGAACGAGGGGAGCACCGCGCGCTGCCTGGCGGCAACCGGGGCGTCGTCAACGAATAAAGAAATAAAGCCTACTGAAAATGATGATAATGAGAATGGTTTTTATCATCAATACATATTATGCGATCGGCGGGAATTTCGAGCGGAATTTGCACTTTTTTTGATATGACGCAAGCAACTCATTGTAGCCGTAAATGAATTAAATATTATTTTCTTCGCTTAATGTTTAATTAAGGTTTCATTGGTTAATAAAATAAAACATGATGACGCTTATTATTAAAAGCCTATAAAAACGAACGGTAGGGTGAGATATATTGCGGTAGCCCGGGCGAGGCGTTTTAACGCCGACCCCGGGGTGGCTCTGGAGCCTTTCCCGGCGTCGCTGTGCTCGGCCGGGCTACTGGTTGCAATTAGCGTTTTTTACCCATGGCGGCTGCCAATGCGTCCATCATGGCGCTGTTACCTGCAGGCTGCGCTTCACGCCCGCGCGGTTTTGCGGCTTTCGCGGCCGGGCGGTTGTTGCCCTGGCTGCGATCGTTACCGCCACTGCCGCGACGGGCGTTGGTTTCACCCGGCTGCTCGTCAAGACGCATGGTCAGCGCGATGCGCTTACGCTGCAGATCCACTTCCAGCACCTTCACTTTGACGATATCGCCCGCTTTCACCACGGTATGTGGGTCTTCGACGAACTTATCCGCCAGTGAAGAGATGTGAACCAGGCCGTCCTGATGCACGCCAATATCAACAAATGCGCCAAAGTTGGTGACGTTGGTGACGGCGCCTTCGAGGACCATCCCCGGCAGCAGGTCGTTCATGGTTTCTACACCGTCGGCGAACTTCGCGGTTTTAAACTCAGGACGCGGGTCGCGGCCTGGTTTTTCCAGCTCTTTGATGATGTCGGTAACGGTGGGCACACCAAAACGATCGTCGGTGAACTCAGAGGCTTTCAGGTTTCTGAGCTCATTACTGTTGCCCATTAAATCCTTCAGCGCCTGCTGTGTGGCGGCCAGAATGCGTTCGACCACCGGATACGCTTCCGGGTGAACGGTTGAAGCATCCAGCGGGTTATCGCCGTGGTTTATACGCAGGAAGCCCGCGCACTGCTCAAACGCTTTTGGCCCCAGACGGCTCACCTTCAGCAGTTGCTGGCGGTTCTGGAACTGACCGTTCTCATCGCGCCAGGCGACGATGTTCTGCGCCATCATACGCGTCAGGCCCGCCACGCGGGTCAGCAGCGGCACGGAAGCGGTGTTCAGGTCTACGCCGACGGCGTTTACGCAGTCTTCCACCACCGCATCCAGCTTGCGTGCTAGCTGAGTCTGACTGACGTCGTGCTGATACTGGCCGACCCCGATGGATTTCGGGTCGATTTTCACCAGCTCTGCCAACGGATCCTGTAGACGACGGGCGATAGAGACCGCGCCGCGCAGGGAAACGTCGAGGTCCGGGAACTCCAGCGCTGCCAGCTCGGAGGCGGAATAGACGGAAGCGCCCGCTTCGCTGACGATCACCTTCTGCGCGGTGACTTTCGGGAACTGTTGCTGCACGTCGAGGAAGAAGCGCTCGGTTTCACGAGATGCCGTTCCGTTACCGATAGCCACCAGCTCTACGTTGTGCTTTTCACACAGCGCGGCAACGGCAACCGCCGCTTTCGCGGCCTGACCGGTATGGGGGTAAATGGTGTCGGTGGCGACCAGCTTGCCAGTACCGTCAACCACTGCCACTTTTACGCCGGTACGCAGGCCCGGATCGAGGCCCATGGTGGCGCGCAGGCCAGCCGGTGCCGCCATCAGCAGATCGTGCAGGTTACGGGCGAAGACGTTGATGGCTTCATCTTCCGCGCGTTCGCGCACGGTGCCCATCAGCTCGGTTTCAAGGTGCATCAGCACTTTGATGCGCCAGGTCCAGCTGACCACGCCTTTACGCCAGCTGTCCGCTGGGGCGTTGTTCAGGCGCAGACCAAGGTGGTCGATAATAATCTGTTCGCAGTAGCTCTCTTTCGGCGGCTCGTCGAACTGTGGGTCGGCGTTGAGGGAGAGTTGCAGCACGCCTTCGTTGCGCCCGCGGAACATCGCCAGCGCGCGGTGGGAAGGGGTGGTTGAAATCGGTTCGTGATGGTCGAAGTAGTCGCGGAATTTTGCGCCTTCCTCTTCTTTACCGCTGACCACTTTGGCGACCAGGTGGGCGTTCTTCCACAGATAGTCACGCACTTTAGCCAGCAGGCCGGCGTCTTCTGCGAAGCGCTCCATCAGGATGTAGCGCGCGCCGTCGAGGGCGGCTTTGGTATCCGCTACACCCTTATCGGCATCGATAAATCTGGCGGCTTCGGTTTCCGGGTCGTGGGACGGCTCGCTCCACAGCAGGTCGGCCAGCGGCTCAAGGCCCGCTTCAATGGCAATCTGCCCGCGGGTGCGGCGCTTCTGTTTGTACGGTAAGTAGAGGTCTTCCAGCTCGGTTTTGTTGAGCGTGCCGTTGATGGCTTTTTCCAGCGCTTCGGTCAGCTTACCCTGCTCACCGATGGATTTCAGAATGACCTGACGGCGGTCTTCCAGCTCACGCAAATACCCGAGGCGGGTTTCCAGATTACGCAGCTGCGTATCATCCAGTCCGCCGGTGATTTCCTTACGATAACGTGCAATAAACGGCACGGTGTTCCCTTCATCAAGCAGGCGAACGGCGGCTTCCACCTGTTCGGCTCTGGCCTGAAGTTCACCCGCAATAATGCGGCAGAGCGAATCATTCATCATGGCTTGGTTTCACTGTTAGGTCATAAAATCAGGGGACAGTTATACGGATTGACTGGCAAAAATGCCAGTCATCAGCGGGGGCTTCGGATTGTTCCGGCCTTATTTTACGTATTCGATCT
This sequence comes from Kluyvera sichuanensis, assembly GCF_040930405.1. NCBI lineage: Bacteria > Pseudomonadati > Pseudomonadota > Gammaproteobacteria > Enterobacterales > Enterobacteriaceae > Kluyvera > Kluyvera sichuanensis. Next base: position 3,332,912 of record NZ_CP162271.1, on the reverse strand, counting down.
CGTTCACGTACCAGCTGGCTTCGCCGGCCGGGGTGTTGACCACCGCCAGATCGCCAACCTCTTTCTTCAGCAACGCGCGGGCCATCGGCGAGTCGATGGAGATATAGTCCTTGCGACCAAAAATCTCATCGTAGCCGACGATACGAAAACGCTTGGTTTCGCCGTCGTCGTTTTCTATCTCAACCCAGGCGCCGAAAAAGACTTTACCTTCCTGCTGCGGGGAGTAATCGACAATACGCAGATTCTCAAGACACTTGGTCAAATAACGAACGCGGCGGTCAATCTCCCTTAAGCGTTTTTTATTATACTGGTAGTCAGCGTTTTCACTGCGATCGCCAAGGCTTGCGGCCCAGGTCACCTTCTTTGTGACCTCCGGGCGCTCTTCGCGCCAGAGATAATCCATCTCTTTTTTGAGCTTTTCGTACCCTTCACGGGTGATCAACTGTGTTTTCATGTTCCGTGCTTACCTGGCTACCGAGGAAAGAATACGCACAATACGTATTACGTGAGTATGCCGACAGAATAAATAATGTGTATTAAGATTCATTGTATACTTAACTCGCTGTTAAATATGCTTTGTAACAATTTAGCCTGGAATTTATACCAGATTTAGCTGGTCGCAAGCGCAGGCTTTTTTGAGAATACATGCTGAATAATTGTTGCGAACCTTTGGGAGTAAAAACAATGCAAGAGAATTATAAGATTCTTGTTGTGGATGACGATATGCGCCTGCGTGCGCTGCTGGAACGTTATCTGACCGAGCAGGGTTTCCAGGTTCGAAGCGTAGCTAACGCCGAACAGATGGACAGATTGCTGACCCGTGAATCATTCCATCTGATGGTTCTGGATTTAATGCTGCCAGGCGAAGATGGTCTGTCGATTTGCCGTCGTCTGCGTAGCCAGAGCAACCCGATGCCGATCATTATGGTGACGGCGAAAGGGGAAGAAGTTGACCGTATCGTGGGCCTGGAAATTGGTGCCGACGACTACATTCCGAAACCGTTCAACCCGCGTGAACTGCTGGCCCGTATCCGTGCGGTGCTGCGCCGTCAGGCGAACGAACTGCCGGGCGCGCCTTCTCAGGAAGAAGCGGTTATCGCCTTCGGTAAGTTCAAGCTGAACCTTGGTACTCGTGAAATGTTCCGTGAAGACGAGCCTATGCCGCTCACCAGCGGTGAGTTCGCGGTGCTGAAAGCGCTGGTCAGCCACCCGCGCGAGCCGCTGTCTCGCGACAAGCTGATGAACCTGGCGCGTGGTCGTGAATACTCGGCGATGGAGCGCTCTATCGACGTGCAGATTTCTCGTCTGCGCCGCATGGTGGAAGAAGATCCGGCTCACCCACGCTATATTCAGACCGTTTGGGGTCTGGGCTACGTGTTCGTTCCGGACGGTTCTAAAGCATGAGGAGACTGCGCTTCTCGCCTCGAAGTTCGTTTGCCCGCACGTTGCTGCTGATTGTCACCCTGCTGTTCGTCAGCCTGGTGACAACCTATCTTGTGGTGCTGAACTTCGCGATTTTGCCAAGCCTGCAGCAGTTTAATAAGGTCTTAGCCTACGAAGTCCGTATGTTGATGACCGATAAACTGCAGCTGGAAGACGGCACGCAACTTGTCGTGCCGCCGGCATTTCGCCGCGAGATCTATCGTGAACTGGGTATCTCACTCTATTCCGATGAAGCCGCTGAAGAGGCCGGTTTACGCTGGGCTCAACACTACGAGTTCTTAAGTCAGCAGATGGCCCAGCAGCTGGGCGGGCCGACTGAAGTTCGCGTTGAAGTCAATAAAAGCTCCCCGGTGGTCTGGTTGAAGACCTGGCTGTCGCCCAATATTTGGGTGCGTGTGCCGTTAACCGAGATCCATCAGGGAGACTTCTCCCCGCTCTTCCGCTATACCCTGGCGATTATGCTGCTGGCGATAGGCGGCGCGTGGCTGTTTATCCGCATCCAGAACCGACCCCTGGTCGACCTGGAGCACGCCGCGCTGCAGGTCGGTAAGGGCATCATTCCTCCGCCGCTGCGTGAATACGGTGCGTCTGAGGTGCGTTCGGTGACTCGAGCCTTTAATCATATGGCCGCGGGCGTGAAGCAGCTTTCCGACGACCGTACGCTGTTGATGGCCGGCGTCAGCCACGATCTGCGTACGCCGCTAACGCGTATTCGTCTGGCGACGGAGATGATGGGCGAAGAGGATGGTTATCTTGCTGAATCTATCAATAAAGATATTGAAGAGTGCAATGCCATCATCGAGCAGTTTATTGACTATCTGCGTACCGGTCAGGAGATGCCGCTGGAGTCTATCGATCTCAATGCCGTGCTCGGTGAAGTGATCGCAGCAGAAAGCGGCTATGAGCGGGAAATTGATACCGCACTGTTCGACGATGAGATCCCGGTAAGGGTGCATCCGCTGTCTATCAAGCGTGCACTGGCCAATATGGTGGTGAACGCGGCGCGTTACGGCAACGGCTGGATTAAAGTCAGTAGCGGTCGTGAAGCGCATCGCGCCTGGTTCCAGGTGGAAGACGATGGTCCAGGGATTAAACCCGAGCAGCGTAAGCACCTGTTCCAGCCGTTTGTGCGTGGCGATAGCGCCCGTACCATCAGCGGAACGGGGCTGGGGCTGGCGATCGTGCAGCGTATCATCGATAACCACAACGGGATGCTGGAGCTGGATACCAGTGAACGCGGCGGGTTGCTGATACGCGCGTGGCTGCCGGTGCCGGGAAGTCGTCCGCAAACGCCGACGAAAGAGAGCTAAAAAAAACCGCTGGGGGAAACCCCGGCGGTTTTTGTTTGTGTGGTGCAGTGTGCTGTCCCGGCGGCGCTTCGCTTGGCCGGGCTACTTGTTTCTAATGTAGCCCGGGCGAGGCGGATACGCCGACCCCGGGGATGCCGTTACAGCTTTGGCCCTGCGCTCACCAGTGCGGCGCCTGCCGGGGTATCGGTGTATTTCTCGAAGTTCTCAATGAACAGCTTCGCCAGTGCTTGCGCTTTTTCCTGCCACTGCTCCGGCGAACCGTAGGTGCTGCGCGGGTCGAGGATGTGGGTGTCTACGCCCGGCAGTTCGGTTGGGATCTGCAGGTCGAACATAGGCAGGGTGAAGGTTTCTGCGTTGTCCAGCGAGCCGTCGAGGATGGCATCGATAATCGCGCGCGTATTCTGGATAGAGATACGTTTGCCGGTGCCGTTCCAGCCGGTGTTGACCAGGTAAGCCTGTGCGCCAGCGGCCTGCATGCGTTTTACCAGCACTTCTGCGTACTGCGTTGGGTGCAGCGACAGGAAGGCTGCGCCGAAGCAGGCTGAGAAGGTTGGGGTTGGCTCGGTGACGCCGCGCTCGGTGCCCGCCAGCTTCGCGGTGAAGCCAGAGAGGAAGTGGTACTGCGTCTGATCGGCGGTGAGGCGCGATACCGGCGGCAGAACCCCGAAGGCATCGGCGGTCAGGAAGATAACCTTGGTCGCATGGCCCGCTTTTGACACCGGCTTCACGATATTGTCGATGTGATAAATCGGGTAGGAGACGCGGGTGTTCTCGGTTTTGGAACCGTCGTCGAAGTCGATAGTGCCATCGGCCAGCACGACCACGTTTTCCAGCAGCGCATCGCGGCGAATCGCGTGATAGATATCAGGCTCGGCGGCTTCGGAGAGCTTGATGGTCTTCGCGTAGCAGCCGCCTTCAAAGTTAAACACGCCGTCGTCGTCCCAGCCGTGTTCGTCATCGCCAATCAGACGACGTTTCGGGTCGGTGGAGAGGGTGGTTTTACCGGTGCCGGACAGGCCGAAGAAGACCGCCACGTCACCTTTTTCGCCGACGTTAGCCGAGCAGTGCATGGACGCGATGCCCTGCAGCGGCAGCAGGTAGTTCATGATAGAGAACATCCCTTTTTTCATTTCGCCGCCGTACCAGGTCCCGCCGATCAGCTGGATGCGCTCTGTCAGGTTAAACGCGACAAAGTTTTCCGAGTTGAGACCCTGCTCTTTCCACTGTGGGTTAGTGCATTTTGCGCCGTTCATCACGATAAAGTCTGGCTTGAAGGTCTTCAGTTCTTCATCGGTTGGACGGATAAACATATTCTTCACGAAGTGCGCCTGCCAGGCGACTTCAGTAATAAAGCGGACGGACAGGCGGGTGTCTTCATTCGCGCCGCAGTAGGCATCGATGATGAACAGGCGCTTGCCGGACAGTTGCTGGGAGACCAGGCCTTTAAGATGTTGCCAAATTTCAGGTGATAGAGGCTTGTTGTCATTTTTTCCGTTGCCCTTATCAGACCACCATACCGTGTCGCGTGTGGTGTCGTCGCGAACGATATATTTGTCCTTTGGAGAACGGCCGGTAAAGATACCGGTATCGACAGAAATTGCGCCCAGGTTCGTTAAGATACCGCGCTCATAACCTTCCAGGTTAGGATCGAGTTCTTCTTGATACAATGTATCGTAATCGGGGTTGTAGACGATATCCTGTGCGTCGTTAATACCATAAGCCTTGAGGTCCTGCGGGGTTATACCGTTGCGCATTTCACTGCTCCTTAGCCAATATGTACTGCTATAAATTCTATGGGTATTTTAGGGGTGTTGACCGCGACCAGGCTCATAGATTTACGTATCCCGACAAACGTCTTACTTACGAAAACATTGTGACTCCTGTCACGAAGCGACAGGGATTATGACAGGAAAAGCCCCATAATTGGCACGAATGTTCTTAAATGGTTACAAAATGGTTTAATTGACAGCGTAAATGTGAAATTAATCGCATTTATGAAAGAAAATTACGTAATGCTTTCAGAGAAAAAATCGATTCACCACGCTGAGCATAATTGAGTTTTGGCGCTCTAACCGGGACGCGAAACGCGTTTTTTCTTCACTTCTGGAACAGGAATATCGATATGGATGCTGTGACTCCTCTTTCGCCCCCAACCCGCTGGGGTATGGTGCTAACCGGCGTCATACAAGGGCTCTTGTGCTATTTACTGACGATGTATCTGATCCCTAAAAACAGCGGCTGGATGTTTTACGCTTTGCCGGGAAGCCTGGCATTATCTTCTGTGCTGCTGTTTACCGTGGTCTCCTTCAAACAGCGCGCGCTATGGTGCTGGCTGGCGGTGGTGCTGGTGGTGGTACTGGGGATGGGGGGCTGGCTTAAGTTCAATCTCAACGATGAAGACCACTGGCGGCAGTACGATGCGCTGTGGACTTACGGTTGTTGCCTGCTATTGATGGCGATGCTGGCGCTGCCGTGGCTGCAGTATCGCCTTCAACCAACGCCCGGTGTGGCGCGTTATGCGCACTTTTATGCTCAGCAGTGGCAAAACGCGCTGACGCTGCTGCTGATTGGCGTTGCTAACGGCCTGGTGTGGTTGGTTCTGTTGCTCTGGAGCGGGCTGTTTGAGCTTGCCAATATTAGCTTCTTTTCACACCTGTTCTTCGATACGCAGTGGTTTGTCTTTATCTGCATTGGCCTGGTGACGGCGCTAACGGTGATCCTCGCGCGCCAGAATGAACGGCTGATTGCTGCCATCCACAAGCTGCTGGCGCTGATTGCTACCGGGCTGCTGCCGCTGGTATCGCTGCTGGCGCTGCTGTTTCTGGTTACGCTGCCGTTTGCGGGCGTGACGGCGATTTCTCAACGCTTTTCCGCTGCGGGACTGCTCTCTGCGCTGGCCTTTGTGCAACTACTGCTGACGGCGATGGTCTGGGCACCGCACCAGGCGCGTCTGGCTTATCCGCGGCCGCTGCGTGGCCTGATTCTGGCCGCTGTGATGCTCTCGCCGGTATACGTGCTGATTGCCGCCTGGGCGTTGTGGGTGCGCATTGGACAGTATGGCTGGACGTCGGACCGTCTACACGGCGTGCTGGTGGTGGTGGTTCTGCTGGTCTGGTCGGTGGGCTATTTGCTGAGTCTGCTGCGCCGCCGCGACGATCCCTCTTCTGCGCTGGGAAGGGTGAACTTAACGGTATCACTGCTGGGGTTGGTGCTGCTGGCGCTGCTGTATACGCCAGTGCTGGACAGCTGGCGCATCAGCGTGAATAGCCATATGGCGCGGTACCACAGCGGGAAAATCAATGCTGACCAGGTCAGCCTGTATATGCTGTCGCACAGCGGCAAGCCGGGGCGCGCGGCGCTGCTTGAATTACAGAAAGATAAAGAATTTACCAAAGATGCGAAGCGTCAAAAGCAGCTTAAGCGCTTGTTGAGCGGTGACCTTCGTCCGACGGTAAAACTGACCCCTGATGTGCTGACGAAAAATGTACTGGTGCTGCCCGGCAGTACGCCGCCGGATGATGCGCTATGGGCGGCGGTGATTGAACGTCGTTATCTGGTGGAGTCCTGCGGCGACGCCGATAGCTGCGTGCTGGTGAGTCAGGATCTCAACGCTGATGGCAAGGCGGAGCAGGTGCTGTATGCCTTTGGCGATCGTACCGTGCTGGTCTTTGGTCAGAGTGAGAAGGACTGGGAGTACAAAGCGAGTGCGCCGCTGCCATCCGGCGTGAATAAGGCGAAACTGCTGCAGGCTAAGAAGGATGGAACGTTAGGTTCGAAACCGAAGGCGTGGAAAGATATTACGCTGGGGGATGAAACGGTGGTGCTGGAGTATCGGCGCTGATTTTCCCTGGCGGCGCTGCGCTTGGCCGGGCTACAAACGATCGTAGCCCGGTCGAACGAAGTGACGCCGGGAAAGGCTCAGAAATTAATGAACCTGCGGGTCAGACGGTGCTGCGTTATTGCGGATTTCCGCAATATCCATCGCGTTGAACACATAGTGGCTGCCGCAGTAGTCACAGTGCATATCAATTTCACCTTCTTCTTCGAGGATGCTGTTGATCTCCTCGTCCGGCAGCGTTTTCAGCGCACCGGCGCAGCGTTCGCGTGAACAGGTGCACTTAAACTCAACGTCCTGCGGATCGTACAGGGTGACTTCTTCTTCGTGGTACAGACGCCACAGCACATCGTTAGCCGGTAGCGTGAACAGCTCTTCGGCTTTGATGGTGTCGGTCAGCGCCGCCAGGTGTTCGAAATCTTCCGGCTGCGCGTTCTGTGCAGGCATCACCTGCAGCAGCATCCCGCCCGCCGCTGGCTTACCGTCAGATTCGCCGGTGCGGATAATCAGACGGGTTGGCAACTGCTCAGAGCGCTGGAAGTAATCTTCCAGACAGGCCGCCAGCGTATCGCCTTCCAGGCCGACAACACCCTGATAGCGCTCGCCTTCAGCAGGCGTAATGGTAATGACCAGATAGCCGTTGCCGATAAGGGTTTTCAGGTCGGCATCTGCCGGAATATCGCCCTGCACGCGCGCGACGCCGCGCAGCTGCTGGTGGTTGTTACCGTTGATCACCGCCAGCGTCATTGGGCCATCGCCCTGCAGCTGCACGGTGATATCGCCATCAAATTTCAGCGTTGCGGTCAGCAGGCTGGTAGCGACCAGCAGCTCGGACAGCACGTTTTTCACCGGCTGCGGGTAGTTATGGCCTGCCAGAATCTGTTCGAGCGTTTCGGATACGGTGACCAGTTCGCCACGCACGGCATAGTTTTCAAACAGATAGCGATGTAATTGATCGTGTTGAGTCATAATTTTCTCTCTTGGGGTGGCAGTTATTCACTGTCGCCGTATTTAAATCTCATCAGGTCGCGCCGCTCTTTTTTATCCGGCCGTCTGTCCGGATGCGGCATGGTCAGCGCATTTAGCTTGCGCGCCAGGGCGACTTTTTCGCGCTTCTCGATACTTTCCGCCGTCTCTTCATAAAGCGAGACCGCCTCCGTCGCCGGACGCCGCTGCTCCGTAATGCCTTTCACCACCACGGTGCGCTCATCGTTTCCCTGGCGAAGCGTCAGTTGGGCGTTCAGTTCAACCACTTTGCTGGGCTTGCTGCGCTGCCCGTTGTAGTGAACCTTACCGCCTTCAATCATCTCTCGGGCCACGGCGCGCGTTTTATAAAACCGCGCGGCCCAGAGCCACTTATCAAGCCTGACGCCTTCGGTAGACTTCTCTTTCATGGTCGCTCCTTCACTGCAGTGAGGGGATCAGACGACGGTAATCGTTAAGCGCGGGATGACGCAGGTACTGCTTTTCCGCAAGGCCGGAATCGGGGTTGGTCACACCGAGGCAATAGCGGATCCCAAAGTGGGCGGCGGCATCCAGGATGGGTTCGCTATCGTCAATAAATAACGTGCGCTCGGCATCCAGACCCGTATGTTCCTCAACTGCCCGCCATAACCGCTGATCCTCTTTCGGATAACCAAATGTATGGGTGGAAAGTAATAAATCAAGGTGCTCGCCGAGACCGGTGTGTTCCAGCTTCACCGCCAGGTTGTGCGGATGGGCGTTGGTCAGCAGGATGCGGCGCTTGCCGCTGGCTTTCAGCGCGTTCAGGAACGGAATGGTATCTTCACGCAGCACCGCGCGCGGCCCCTGTTCGCTGGTCATCGAACAGATATCGAGGCCTAAACGATCGCTCCAGTAATCCAGACAGTACCAGTTTAGCGTATGTTGCACCGCATGGTACTCCTGGCGAATGGCTTCCTGCGCCGCTTGCGGTGTGATCCCAAGCTTTGCGCCGTAGGTTTCCGGCACCAGTTTTTGCCAGAAATAGTTATCGAAAGCGAGGTCGAGCAGCGTGCCATCCATGTCCAGAAGAACGGTATCTACCTCGCGCCAGGCGATATCAAAATGCATGGTGGGTCTCCAGACGGAAGAAATGCGCGACAGATTAACATAACCTGTCGCGATGATGACGATGAGGCTTAGTGCGTTGGAAAATCGGACTTGAACTCTTCAGGGGCGGAAAGCAGCACGGGGTTGGTGCAGCTCTCATAATATTTCTGAATGTCAGCCAGACGTTCACGATGGCGATGATAGCGGCGCAGCGCCTGTATGCCGTTGTATACCGCACAAACGATCATTGCGAGCATCAGCAACGTGGTGGCCAGATAGTGCCACAGACCGCTGCTGTCCGGCATCCGGTGCAGGTTGATGTGCTGCGTGCCGTTGGCATCGGTATAGAGATTGGTGACGATCCCTTCGGCATGGAATGGCGTATGCATCAACATGCCCGCCAACCGTTGAAACTCTCCCCACTGCTCGCTAGCCGGGTAGTCGTACAGCATAGTAGTGGGATAAGGCTGACTGACGAAATCACTGCCTTCATCGCTGGTGATCAGGAAACCGCCCGGAGCCGGGCTATTCAGCGCCTGCGCCGCGCGTGCGGTTTCACGCAGAATAAACGGCGCGGTGGAGGTATCGACCAGATTGTCCAGCGACTCGGCGCTGACCGGGCGCAGCAGAACGTTGACGCCGTCGAGCTTGCCGGAGTTGGCGCGCTTCACCAGCGCATCCCAGTCGCGGGTGTTGCCAAGGTTAACCAGCGCATTTTTCAGGCGTACACAGTCGTCGGCGGCAGAACAGAGATCTTTGGTTTTCAGCACGATATCGGCGAAGTCATCCAGCAGCACCATGCCGGACTTCTGAATAGCCGAGCGCAGCGCTGGGCTAACGCGAGAATCATCATCCGCCGTGGGGTGTAACTGACGGTTGACAGCCTGCACCAGCGCGGTCGCTTTATTGACGGTTTCTGATTCCGGCAGTGGCAGGCGAGGGGCATCGTTCCAGATAATTTGCGAACAGTCGAACGGCAGGAACGGCGAGCTTTCCTGCGCCGTCCAGGTTCCCGGCGAATGGATGTTACACATCCCCGTTCCACTGATGTGCAGCGTATCGCCCACGCGGACACCCGTCTGCTGCAGCTGGCGAACGTCTTTGGCCTCAATGGTTTGTGCGCCTTTGAGCCAGGAAAGGGTAAATTTGAACGGCATGTTCAGCGGCACGCTGACCCACATCATGATGGCCACCAGCAGCGCGCCGCCGCCGATAACGACGCTGCGCAGCCAGTGCTGGAGCGGGAAGTTTTTGACTTCGTCATGCAGGGAGAGAAAACGTCCCTGGCGCACCACGTGTCTATCGAGATAGATATCAATATCCGTTTTCTGCCCCAGATCCTGGGCCACAAATGGCTGCCAATGGCGAGGGTAGATTAAGTCGATGATCCCAAGGGAGATGTTGTTGATCTGTTCCTGATCGTTCTCGCCGAACAGACCCCAGCGCTTTGGCGTACCGCGCAGGCAGTGGATCTCACGCAGCGACGACTTGGTTGGCGGCGCAAACAGTCCCCATAACCCAGCGCACAGTAGCAGAACCGCGATGCCGAAAATCCACGGCGTAAACACCGCCGGGGCGATCAGCCCGCAGTAGAAAAGAATGAAGGCGGCGACGATCAACAGCGCTTCTCGCAGGCCGTCAGGTCGGCTTAGTGCGTGCTCTTCATGGGTTTCCTGGCGAATGTTGAGCAGCTCAATCTGCTCGCTCTCTTCACCGCGGATAGAGGCCTGAGTCGAAGAGGATGATTCCAGGGCAAAGTTTTTATTTTCAGGCGAATAGGTCTTAAGCGAATGGCCATTCAGGCCAATGACCAGCGGCACGTCGTCGGTGGCGATAAGCTCAATGCTGTTTTCATCGGTAATGTGTTGTTCCCAGAACGGCGGCAGATGTACTTCCACGGAGTCGAGGAAATAGCGCCACTTATTAGGATCATCGGTGGTGATGCCGTAGCGGGTAATGGCGCGCGTCAGCGTAAACACGGTGTTGCTCTGTGGCGTGAGCGCCAGCACCGTAGGGGCGATGGTGGCCCCAGATGCCGGCATCTGCAGATCCTGATTAAGATAGCTGAGGTAGTTTTCAACGCCCAGACGTTCTTCATCGGTCAGTTTTCGCGTGGTGGCACCCGGAAATTGGTGCAGCCACGGCAGCTGAAGACGTTTCGTCCGTTTACGCAAGAGCCAACCGACCAGCACGGCGCAGATCAGTATCGCTACGGTAAAGATCATCAGTGTGCCCATGCTTTTCCCATCATACTTATTTTAGAGGTCTCTTCGTTGCCTGCTTTTCGTATAAACCATTGGCACGTATTACACATTCACAAAAAGAGTCTATATACCCGTCATACTTCAAGTTGCAGGTGCGTTGGCTGCGTTCGCTCACCCCAGTCACTTACTAGAGTAAGCTCCTGGGGATTCACTCTCTTGCCGCCTTCCTGCAACTCGAATTATTTAGGGTGTAGACTCTCGCAAAACGTAAGCATAACAAACCCATCGGTCAGCGAGTATCAGTAAATTCCCAATTGTATTTCAAGCTCTTGACATTTATCCATAAATGAGGGATGAGAAGCAATAGGTTGCAACAATGTAAATAAAGCGCGTTATGCATTGCTGGAACGGCATCGCTATCGCACAATGATAAAAGTCATTACAGCAAAGACCCCGGCCCAATGAGCAAATCATTACAGAAACCTACCATTCTCCATGTTGAAACCGTCGCGCAGTCACGCCTTTTTAACGTGGAAAGCGTTGATTTAGAGTTCAGCAATGGCGTACGTCGCGTTTATGAACGTATGAAACCGTCCTCGCGCGAAGCGGTGATGATTGTGCCGATTGTCGACGACCACCTGATTTTAATCCGCGAGTACGCGGTAGGCACCGAGTCCTATGAACTCGGTTTCTCGAAAGGGCTTATTGACCCTGGCGAAACGGTGATGGAAGCAGCGAACCGTGAGCTGAAAGAAGAGGTGGGTTTCGGCGCGCATGAGCTGACGTTCCTGAAAAAACTCGGCATGGCGCCATCCTATTTCTCCAGCAAGATGAATATCGTTGTGGCGGAAAACCTCTACCCGGAATCGTTGCCGGGTGATGAGCCAGAGCCGCTGCCGCAGGTCCGCTGGCCGCTGGCGAACATGATGGCGCTGCTGGACGAGCCTGATTTTAACGAAGCGCGCAACGTGAGCGCGCTGTTCTTGCTGCGCGAGTGGCTAAGAGAACAGGGTCGATTGGCATAAAAAAGGCGCCGATGGCGCCTTTTTCTTAGAACAACTCGTGGGTTTCCCCGTTATCAATCACCTCGGTTCCCACCTCGTGAACCGCCTGCTGCGTAGGCTGCGTTCCCTCGATGAAATACTCCTCGCGGCTGCTGCCTCCGTTGGCTAACTGCCCGGTGCTGCGGTCGATATTGACCGTGACCACGCCCGGCGGAGGGGTGAGCGGCTGCTCAGGAACGCCCGCCAGAACCTGCTTCATAAAGGCATCCCATGCAGGCTGCGCGCTCTTCGCGCCGCCTTCGTAGCCGGAGATCTGATCTTTGATAGCGCCAGATGCCGTCGTGCGTCCCAGATCGCGACGATGATCGTCAAAACCAATCCACACTGACGTTACCACGCCCGGACCGTAGCCGGAGAACCAGGCATCTTTCGAGCTGTTGGTGGTACCGGTTTTACCGCCGATATCACGACGGCCCAGGTCACGCCCGGCACGCCAGCCGGTACCCTGCCAGCCCGGTTCGCCGAAGATATTGGTATTCAGCGCGCTCTTAATCAGGAACGACAGCGGCGTGTTGATCACGTGCGGTGCGTACTCCTGAGCGCCGGTCTGAGCAACCAACTGCTGATTAGCTTGTTCAAGCGCTGGCATCGGTACGGTGGAATTCTGCGGCATCTGGGAGACAGCGACATCTTCAACGTCGTTGTTTTCCAGCACGTTAGATTTCTGCGTATCGCCATAGATAACCGGGATATTGCAATCAGGGCAGGCAATTTTCGGCTTCGCTTCAAACAGCACGCCGCCCTGGTCGTTTTCAATCTTGCTGATGTAGTACGGGTCGACCAGGAAGCCGCCGTTAGCCATCACCGCATAGCCACGCGCGACCTGCAGCGGGGTAAAGGATGCCGAGCCCAGCGCCAGTGATTCGGTATGCACGATGTTGTCCGCCGGGAAGCCGAAACGCTGCAGATATTCTGCTGCGTAATCAACACCCATCGCGCGCATCGCACGTACCATCACCACGTTCTTCGACTGCCCCAGACCCTGACGCAGACGGATTGGACCTGCGTACTCCGCCGGGGAGTTTTTCGGCTGCCAGTCGGAACCGGCGCCGGCATCCCAGCGGGAGATAGGCACGTCGTTAAGCATACTGGCGAGGGTCAAACCTTTATCCATCGCGGCGGTGTAGAGGAACGGCTTAATGTTCGAGCCGACCTGACGCAGCGCCTGGGTAGCACGGTTAAACTTACTCTGGTTGAAATCGAAGCCGCCGACCAGCGCAATAATGGCGCCGTTTTGCGGATTGATGGAGACCAGCGCGGAGTTCACGTCCGGCACCTGAGCCAGCCACCAGCTATCGCCGTTCTGACGAACCCAGATCTGCTGGCCTGCCTGCACCACATCGGTCACTTTACGCGGGGTTGGCCCCTGCGCAGTGTCCGAACGGTATGGACGCGCCCAGCGCATCCCTTCCATGGCTAATGACACCGAGGTGCCATCTGCCAGTTGAACGGTCGCTTCCTGAGGATTGGCGGCGGTGACAACGGCAGGCACTAACGGGCCATAGGACGGCAGCGGACGCAGCGACGCACGAATTTTTTGGCTATCCCACGGGGTTTCGCCCGCTTTCCACAGCACGTTTGACGGGCCGCGATAGCCGTGACGCATATCGTAATCCATCACGTTATTGCGCAGCGCCTGCTGGGCCGCCTGCTGGTTCTTGCGGGTGATCGTGGTGTACACGCGATAGCCATCTTCATAGGCCTGCTCACCGTACTGCTTCACCATATCCTGACGCACCATCTCCGTTAAGTACGGGGCAGAGAAGGCAATCTCCGGAGCGTGATAGTCGGCGTCAATCGCTTCGTTACGCGCCTGATCGTACTGCGCCTGGGTGATATAGCCTTCGCTCAGCATGCGCGACAGCACCACGTTGCGGCGCGCGGTGGCGCGATCCAGCGAGTAGAGTGGGTTAAAAGTGGACGGTGCCTTCGGCAGGCCGGCAATCACCGCCATCTCGCTCAGGGTGAGCTGATCGACGGGTTTCCCGAAATAGACCTGAGCGGCAGCACCTACGCCATATGCGCGGTAGCCGAGGTAAATCTTGTTCAGGTACAGCTCAAGAATCTCGTCCTTACTCAGCATTTGCTCTATGCGAATAGCAAGGAACGCTTCCTTCACTTTACGCATCAGCGTCTTTTCAGGGCTGAGGAAGAAGTTACGCGCGAGCTGCTGGGTGATGGTACTGGCCCCCTGCGACGCATGGCCGGAGAACATCGCTACGCTTGCCGCACGAAAGATACCAATGGGGTCGATCCCGTGGTGCTCGTAGAAGCGGCTATCTTCGGTCGCAATAAACGCTTTCACCATTTCTGGTGGGATCTGGTTGAGGGTCATAGGAATACGGCGTTTTTCACCGTACTGCGCGATGAGTTCACCGTCCGCGCTATAGACCTGCATTGGCACCTGCAGGCGCACGTCTTTGAGCGTCGCCACGTCGGGCAACTGAGGCTCAATATATTTGTAGAGGCCGTAGATCGAGCCTGCTCCCAGCAGAATGCAACAGACTGCAAGGATGAATAAATACTTTACGAACTTCACCGGAGAATTCCCATTAAGTGTCATTTGGGCAGTTTATAAACAAACGCGCGGTAGTATAAAGGCAAGCCAGATGCATTGATATAGCCGTCACCGTGAGGTGACGTAAGGATGATCGTGAAATGGCTTTCAGATGCTGGCAAATGGGTCTTCATATTCAGCAGGATAACGTCTTTATCGTTGCACTTCAGCGTACTCGCCGCGGCTGGCTCCTTCGCCGCTGGTGGCAACTGCCGTTACCGCCGTCCGCGCAGCAAGGCGATGACGTGCTGCTGGCGGCGCTCAAACCGTGGCGGCAGGCGTTGCCCTGGCAGCACGCGGTGAGCCTGGCCTTTCCGGCCAATAGAACGTTACAAAAAAACCTCCCTCTTGCGGCGATGTCGCTGTGCGAAAACGAACAAACGCAGTGGATTGCCAGCGCGATGTCGCAGCAGCTTGAGATGAACGCGGCATCGCTCTGCTTTGATTATCACCTGGTGGAGCCACAAGGGCGATGGAACGTCACCGCAGCGCAGCAGCACGATATCACCCGTCTACAGCAGCTGGGGCAGGCGCTGCGTTTACAGGTTGCGGCGATCACCCCTGATGCCTGCGCGCTCCAGACGCTGGTGCCGCACTTAGATTCGCAAGATGCCATGCTGGTCTGGCGCGATACCCGGCAGTGGCTCTGGGCCAGCCGGGAAGGCTGGGGGCACTGCGCGTTTGACGATGCCCCCTCGCTGAAGCAACTCGGTATCCAACTGGGCGTCAACCCACAGCGCCTGGTGTGCTGTACTGCTCAGCCAGGCGAATATAAAGGTTTCGATCCCTGGAATGTAGTGGCGCAGAAATATCCACCGCTGCCTGCCAGAGGCGATGACTTTGCGGTGGCGCTGGCACTGGCTATGGGGGCGGCATCGTGAACATCCCACCGGTGAATTTCCTTCCCTGGCGACAGCGCCGCTTTCGGCGGTTGATTCATCGCTGGCTCGCGTGGGTCGGCGCTGTCTGGTTGTTGTGCGGCGCGCTGGCGTTGATCGGGCGTGGATACTGGCTGCCGGTCGCGGCGGTTAGCAATATCCATGTCGAAGCAGAACGGCGGGTAGTGCAGCAACTGGCTCAGCGGGAGCAGGTGCTTCAGGTGGGTTTACAGCAGCAGGCCGCCTTAAAAAAACGGCAACGTACGCGGCAGGTGACTGAAGCCTGGTCGCCCAGGTTGCTGGCGCTGGCCGCGCATTTCCCCGCTTCGGCATGGCTGAGCGAGCTGAGCTACCGTGACGGCGTGCTGTCGCTATCGGGCGTGTTGACGCCGGTTTCCGCGCTGGCTGAGGTTGAGCAAACGCTGCGAGCTATCCCTGGGTTTCATCTGATGCAGGCCGGCAAAATTCAGCGCGATAGCGCCGGGCGCTGGCAGTTCCAGTACGCATTACGCGAGGAGAGTGGAAATGCGTCGCCTTGAACGCCTATGGCCGCTCTCTCCCACGGCGAAGGTGGGCGCAGGAGCGCTACTGTTGATGCTGGTAGCGATGTACGGCGGCTACCGGGTCGAACATCAGGCCTATGTTGAGGCGGGAAAAAGTCGCGAAGCATGGCAGAAACAGCATGAGCAATACCTGACGCGCTGGCATCGTGTCGCTCACCTCAACGCTGACGTGCGCGCTACACCATGTCTGGAAGAACAGGATATCCCACCGTTCTCTCCGGTCGGTTTTCAGCAAAATGGCGCCCGACTGGCCCATTGGCAGCCTTCAGAGGCGGGCGGTGAAATCTCGCTGGATACGCTGTGGCATGCCGTTCCTGGCACCTTTTTGCGGCTGGCCGAGCGCGGAATGCGGGTTACGGGTTTTACTCTGGCAACGCACGACGATGTGCTCCGTTTTACCCTGCAACTGGTACGCGACGATGAATCCTGAACGCGCGCTTCTTTTATTACTCACCGTTCCGCTGCTATGCGGAATGCGGGATCCGTTCGCCCCGGTGATGGATGCCTGTCAGACAGCGCAGCTTGCTGACTGGCACTATCGCGGCGGGACGCAATCGGCGTCGCGGCTGATTGGCGTGGCGCAGGAACGGGATGAACGCTGGCGGCGCGTGGAGGTCGGGCAGACGCTGAATGCGGGCTGGCGGGTTACGGCAATCACGCTGGATAGCCTGACTGTGGAAACGGGTGAGGGATGTGAGCCCCGAGTATGGCAATGGAAAAGAGAAGGAACGCCGAATGATAAAAAGGATAGTGCTGTTGATGCTGGCGCTGGTGTCAGCGCTGGCCCCGGCGAAGAACGTCACGCTGGTAGTGGACGACGTGCCGGTCGCGCAACTGCTTCAGAGCCTCGCTGACCTGGAGCAGAAGAACATGGTTATCTCCCCGGAAGTGCAGGGAACGCTTTCGCTCCAGTTGCGTAACCTGCCATGGCAGCAGGCGGTTCAGACGGTGATTAACTGCATGGAACTGGTGCTCACGCAGGAAGGAGGCGTCTATTACGTGCACTCGCAGCGCTGGCGCGAAGAGAAGCAAGCGAGGGTGCTGCAGGAAAAGGAGAAACGCCAGCAGACGCTGCCGCTGATGCATCGCAGCCTGGTGCTGCACCATGCCGATGCCAGCGAGTTGGCGAAAGCTGGGGATAAATTACTGAGCGCGCGCGGTTCACTCACCGTCGATAAACGGACCAATCGCCTGATCGTACGTGATGACCGTGAGCACCTCCCGGCGCTGGAAGCGTGGGCAAAGGAGATGGATATCCCGGTTGGGCAGGTTGAGCTGGCGGCCCATATTGTCACTATCAACGAAACCAGCCTACGAGAATTAGGAGTGAAGTGGAATCTTGCCGATGCCGCTGGAGCAACCGGTTCTGGCAAGATAACCACCTTAAGCAGCGATCTCTCGGTTGCGGACGCCACGACGCGCGGCGGGTTTAATATCGGTAAAATCAACGGCCGCCTGCTTGAGCTGGAACTCTCGGCGCTGGAGCAAAAGCAGAAGGTTGATATCATCGCGAGCCCGCGGCTGCTGGCCTCGCATTTGCAGCCTGCCAGCATCAAACAGGGCAGCGAAATCCCTTATCAGGTTTCCAGTGGGGAGAGTGGCGCGACCTCAGTGGAGTTTAAAGAGGCGGTGCTCGGCATGGAGGTCACACCAACCGTGCTGCAAAACCAGCGCGTTCGCCTGAAGTTGCGCATCAGCGAAAACATGCCCGGCCAGGTGCTACAGCAGGCGGACGGCGAAGTGCTGGCGATTGATAAACAGGAGATTGAAACCCAGGTTGAGGTTAAAAGTGGGGAAACGCTAGCGCTGGGCGGCATTTTTTCGCAGAAGAACAAGAAGGCCAGCGATAGCGTACCATTCCTTGGCGATATCCCCTTGTTGGGCCATCTTTTTCGTCACGATGGCAAGGACAATGAGCGGCGCGAGCTGGTGGTGTTTATCACCCCGCGTATTATTTCTGTGCAGTAGCGACGGGGAAACATGCTGATTTGGTGAATAAGGTGTTTCCCAAGTTTGACGTGGGGCCGGATTTAGCATACAAGGAGTACCGATTTGAGCGTCAGTGAATAACATTCCTTCCTCCTGAAGTCTGCTGATTTAATCTGTTGCCAAACCAGCCGGAGTATTGAGATAATTTTCAGTCTGACTCTCGCTCTATTGCATAAGAGGTTTCAGTTCATGTCCAGCGACGCGCGAACGACTGCGGCGCGGATTTATCATTAACGAATAGTCTTAGTAGTACCAAAAAAATGGCAGAGAAACGCAATATCTTTCTGGTTGGGCCTATGGGTGCCGGCAAAAGCACCATTGGGCGCCAGCTGGCTCAACAGCTCAATATGGAATTTTACGATTCTGATCAAGAGATTGAGAAACGAACAGGCGCTGACGTGGGCTGGGTCTTTGATGTCGAAGGCGAAGAAGGTTTCCGTGACCGCGAAGAAAAAATCATCAATGAGTTAACGGAAAAGCAGGGTATTGTTCTGGCAACAGGCGGTGGCTCTGTAAAATCACGTGAAACGCGCAATCGTCTCTCCGCTCGTGGTGTCGTCGTCTATCTGGAAACGACCATTGAAAAACAGCTGGCACGTACTCAGCGCGATAAAAAGCGCCCGCTGCTGCAGGTCGAAACTCCACCGCGCGAAGTGCTTGTTGCGCTGGCTGATGAACGTAATCCACTGTACGAAGAGATTGCGGATGTCACTATCCGTACTGACGATCAGAGCGCAAAAGTTGTCGCCAACCAGATTATCCATATGCTGGAAAGCAACTAATACTGGCCCAGAATAGAACGCCAGCGAATAAAAGTAACTAAGGTGGACGTCGCGTTATGGAGAGGCTTACTGTAACTCTCGGGGAACGTAGTTACCCGATAACCATCGCGGCTGGTTTGTTTAACGATCCAGCTTCCTTCTTACCGCTCAAGTCTGGCGATCAGGTTATGCTGGTCACCAACGAAACGCTGGCACCGCTCTATCTGGACCAGGTTCGTTCCGTGCTGGAGCAGGCTGGCGTGAAGGTTGATAGCGTCATTCTGCCGGACGGCGAACAGTATAAAAGCCTGGCCGTCATGGACACCGTCTTTACTGCGCTTTTGCAAAAACCGCACGGTCGCGATACGACTCTCGTTGCTTTAGGCGGCGGCGTTATTGGCGACTTGACCGGTTTTGCCGCGGCGAGCTATCAGCGCGGCGTGCGTTTTATTCAGGTTCCTACCACCTTGTTGTCTCAGGTGGACTCTTCGGTTGGCGGCAAAACCGCGGTCAACCACCCTCTCGGCAAAAACATGATCGGCGCATTCTGGCAGCCAGCCTCCGTGGTTGTTGACCTGAACTGCCTGAAAACGTTGCCGAAACGCGAACTCTCCTCCGGTCTTGCTGAAGTGATCAAATACGGCATCATTCTTGATGCGCCGTTCTTTGACTGGCTGGAAGAGAACATCGATGCGCTGATGGCGCTCGATGAAAAAGCAATGGCGTACTGTATCCGCCGTTGTTGTGAGCTGAAAGCGGATGTTGTGGCAGCCGACGAGCGCGAAACCGGGTTACGTGCTTTACTCAATCTTGGGCATACTTTCGGTCATGCGATCGAAGCCGAGATGGGTTACGGCAACTGGCTGCACGGCGAAGCCGTTGCGGCAGGTATGGTCATGGCCGCGCATACATCAGAACGTCTGGGGCAGTTTGCTGCCGAAGACACGCAGCGTATCATCACGCTGCTCAAGCGCGCAGGCCTGCCGGTTGCTGGCCCGCAGGAAATGTCGGCAGAGGCGTATCTGCCGCACATGATGCGAGATAAAAAGGTTCTTGCTGGCGAAATGCGGTTAGTGCTGCCGCTGGCCATCGGGAAAAGTGAGGTGCGCGGTGGCGTATCCCACGACGTGGTTCTTGGCGCTATTGCTGATACTCAGCAAGCGCAACTATAAGAAAGGTCAAGCCGCGTTCGCGCGGTGTTTTAACTTCAGGTGATATGCAATTGTCGTGGCATAAGCCTTTTAGTGGGGTGTTAAATGGATGAATTTAAACCAGAAGACGAGCTGAAACCCGATCCCAGCGATCGTCGTACTGGTCGCTCTCGTCAGTCTTCCGATCGTGACAACGAGCCACAGATCAACTTTGATGATGTGGATCTCGATGCTGATGAGCGTCGTCCGTCCCGTAGTCGTAAAGCGCGTGAAGAAGCTGAGCCGGAAGACGAATACTATGAATCTGACGATGCCGAAGAGGGCGATGCAGAGGAAGTGGTAGAGCGCCGCCCGCGTAAACGTAAAGCTGCTGCGCCGCGTAAACCGGCCTCCCGCCAGTATGTCATGATGGGGCTTGGCGTTGTCGTGCTGCTGGTGCTGATCGTCGGCATTGGTTCAGCCCTGAAAGCACCATCTTCTAACGACCAGAGCGCCTCTTCTGAGAAGAGCGTGTCGCTTTCTGGCGATACCAATACCGATCAGGCCAATAATTCTGCTCAGCCTGCCGCCCAGGAGAATACTCCGTCGCAGCAGCAGGACGTCTCCCTGCCTCCGATTTCCTCTACCCCAACCCAGGGTCAGGAAAATGCGGCACCGGACGGCCAGCAGCGCGTTGAGGTTCAGGGCGACCTGAACAATGCACTGACGCAGCAGCAGGGTCAGATTGATAACGCGGTAGTGAACTCTACGCTGCCAACTGAACCTGCAACCGTCGCGCCAATTCGCAACGGTGCTCGCCCGGCAGTGACCGCACCGGAAGCGCCTCGCCAGACGGCGACCGCCCCGCGTCCGGAACGCAAGCACACGGTTATCGAAACCAAACCGCAGCCGATGGCAACGGTGAAAACGCCTGCGCCAACCGCGCAGACCAAGCCTGTTGAAACTAAGCCAGCGGTGACTGCGCCGAAGCATACCGAAACCGCAGCGACTGCGGCCCCGGTTAAAGCGCCGGTGACGGCAACCGCAGCGGCGAAACCAGCAGCGACCACTACCGCGCCAACCGCAACGGCGGCTACAGCAGCACCTGCTGCGGCGGCAACCGGTAAATCTGCGGGCGATGTGAACGCGCTGAAAACCGCTTCTGGCTCGCACTACACGCTGCAGCTCAGCTCCTCTTCCAACTACGACAACCTGAACGGTTGGGCGAAGAAAGAGAACCTGAAAAACTACGTGGTGTATGAAACCTCTCGTAACGGTCAGCCGTGGTACGTGCTGGTCAGCGGCATCTACGCATCTAAGGATGATGCGAAACATGCTGTCACCACGCTGCCAGCTGACGTCCAGGCGAAAAATCCGTGGGCGAAGCCGCTGCATCAGGTACAGACTGACCTGAAATAATCGTTATTAAGACAACCCTATCCGCACCGCCGCGTGCGGATAGGGGAGAAGCGCAGGATGCTGTCGGAGCTTTCTCCACAGCCGGAGAAAGTGTAATTAGTCAGGCCGCATGAAAAAAAATCGCGCTTTTCTGAAATGGGCGGGAGGCAAGTACCCTCTGCTCGACGATATTAGAGATCATCTGCCTGCCGGCGATTGTCTGGTTGAACCCTTCGTTGGTGCTGGATCGGTATTCCTGAATACCGATTTTTCGCGTTATATTCTGGCTGACATTAACAGCGACCTCATCGAGCTCTATAAAATCGTCAAAACTCGCTCCGATGAGTACATCGACCGGGCGCGCACGATGTTTGTGCCTGAGAACAATGACGCCGACCGCTACTACCAGCTGCGCGAAGAGTTTAATCGTAGTACCGACCTGTTCCATCGCGCAGTGCTGTTTTTATACCTCAACCGCCACGGCTATAACGGCCTGTGCCGCTACAACCTGCGCGGTGAGTTTAACGTCCCGTTTGGGCGCTATAAGAAACCCTATTTCCCGGAAGCCGAACTGCGCCACTTTGCTGAAAAGGCGCAGAATGCCGAGTTCTACTGCGAGTCGTATGAAACCTGTATGACCCGTGCAGACGCGCGCTCCGTGGTGTATTGCGATCCGCCGTATGCCCCGCTGTCGGCGACGGCGAACTTCACGGCGTATCACACCAACAGCTTTAGCCTGGAGCAACAGGCGTTTCTGGCGAATAAGGCCGAAGAACTGGTGGCGAAGCGAATTCCCGTGCTGATTTCCAACCATCGCACGCCGCTGACGCTGGAGTGGTACAAAAATGCGGCGGAAACGTATACCGTAAAGGTTCGTCGCAGCATTAGCCGCAACGGCGGCACACGTAAAAAGGTGGACGAACTGCTGGCCCTATATCGCCCGCCTGGAAAAAAACAACGTTAAAAGACCCTAATGGATAGGCTCTGAGGAGATGTGGATGAAACAGTACCTGATTGCCCCTTCAATTTTGTCGGCCGATTTTGCCCGTTTAGGCGAAGATACTGCCCGCGCGCTGGCTGCCGGGGCGGATGTGGTTCATTTCGATGTTATGGATAACCATTACGTGCCGAACCTGACTATCGGCCCGATGGTGCTGAAAGCGCTGCGTAACTACGGCATCACCGCGCCAATCGACGTTCACCTGATGGTGAAGCCGGTTGACCGTCTGGTTCCGGATTTTGCCGCCGCAGGCGCCAGCATCATCACTTTCCATCCTGAAGCTTCCGAACACGTAGACCGCACGCTGCAGCTGATTAAAGAGCACGGCTGTAAAGCGGGCCTGGTGTTCAACCCGGCAACCCCGCTGACCTACCTTGACTACGTGATGGATAAGCTCGACGTTATCCTGCTGATGTCGGTTAACCCGGGCTTTGGCGGACAATCCTTTATCCCTCACACCCTCGATAAACTGCGCGAAGTGCGTCGCCGTATCGATGAGTCCGGCTATGACATTCGTCTGGAAGTGGATGGCGGTGTGAAGGTGAACAATATTAGCGAAATTGCTGCGGCAGGGGCGGACATGTTTGTCGCCGGCTCGGCGATTTTTGACCAACCGGACTACAAAAAAGTCATTGATGAAATGCGCAGTGAACTGGCAAAGGTAAGTCATGGATAAATTGCAGACCATTCGCGGCGTCGCGTTTGACCTCGATGGCACGCTGGTAGACAGCGCGCCGGGGCTGACCGCCGCCGTTGATAGCGCACTTTACGCGCTTGAGCTTCCGGTTGCAGGTGAAGACCGGGTCGTCACCTGGATTGGTAACGGTGCCGATGTTCTGATGGAACGTGCCCTCAACTGGGCCCGCCAGGAACGTGCGAGCCAGCGCGCCGCTCAGGGGAAACCGTCGGTGGATAACCACGATATTCCTCAGGACGAGCAGCTTCGCGTGCTGCGCCGCCTGTTCGATCGCTACTACGCCGAGTTCGCTGAAGAGGGCAGCTTCCTGTTCCCTCACGTGGCAGACACATTGGCTGCATTGCACGCTAACGGCCTGCCGCTGGCGCTAGTGACGAATAAGCCGACGCCGTTTGTGGCCCCGATTCTTGAATCCTTGGGCATTGCTGACTACTTCACGGTAGTGATTGGTGGCGATGACGTGCAGAACAAAAAGCCGCATCCGGAACCGCTGCTGAAAGTGGCGGAGAAGTTGGCGTTAGCGCCGGAAGCGCTGCTGTTCGTCGGTGACTCCCGTAACGATATTCAAGCTGCTAAAGCGGCGGGCTGCGCCTCCGTCGGCCTGACCTACGGCTATAACTATGGCGAAGCCATCGCGCTCAGCGAGCCGGATATTATCTTCGACCACTTTAATGAACTGCTGCCCGCTCTCGGGTTTGCGCACAGTGAACATCAGGAATCAGAACATGACTAAGCCCATCGTATTTAGCGGCGCACAGCCGTCAGGTGAACTGACCATCGGTAACTACATGGGTGCACTGCGTCAGTGGGTCAACATGCAGGACGACTATCACTGCATCTACTGCATCGTCGACCAGCATGCGATTACCGTCCGCCAGGACCCGCAGGCGCTGCGTAAAGCGACGCTCGACACGCTGGCGCTGTATCTGGCCTGTGGCATCGACCCGGAAAAAAGCACCATCTTCGTACAGTCTCACGTGCCGGAACACGCACAGCTGGGCTGGGCGCTGAACTGCTACACCTATTTCGGTGAACTGAGCCGCATGACCCAGTTCAAGGATAAATCCGCCCGCTACGCGGAAAACATCAACGCCGGTCTGTTTGACTACCCGGTGCTGATGGCGGCAGACATTCTGCTGTATCAGACCAATCAGGTGCCGGTAGGCGAAGATCAGAAGCAGCACCTTGAGCTGAGCCGCGATATTGCCCAGCGTTTTAACGCCATTTATGGCGACGTGTTCAAAGTGCCTGAGCCGTTTATTCCTAAGTCCGGCGCGCGCGTGATGTCGCTGCTCGAGCCGACGAAGAAGATGTCCAAGTCTGACGATAACCGTAACAACGTGATTGGCCTGCTGGAAGATCCGAAATCCGTGGTCAAGAAGATCAAACGCGCGATGACCGACTCCGAAGAGCCACCTGTTATCCGTTACGATCTGAAAGAGAAAGCGGGCGTCTCTAACCTGCTGGATATCCTCTCCGGCGTGACCGGTCAGAGCATTCCAGAGCTGGAAAAACACTTTGAAGGCAAGATGTATGGCCATCTGAAGGGCGAAGTGGCAGAAGCGGTTTCCGGTATGCTGACCGAGCTGCAGGAGCGTTATAACCGCTTCCGCAACGACGAAGCGTTCCTGCAGAAGATCATGAAAGACGGGGCCGATAAAGCCAGTGCGCGTGCTTCCGAAACGCTGAAAGCGGTGTACGACGCGATTGGTTTTGTGGCTAAGCCGTAATCATCGCCTCGATAAATAAAAAAACCGGGATATTTCCCGGTTTTTTATTTTCTATATAAATAGATTTTTAATTATTTTACCGCTGCCGTATCGCCACAGCCGCCAATCATTTTAGAAATAGAAATGGCAGGGTGTAATAAATAGTCGTATGAACAGTTATTGTTTCTGTTCTGGACGCTACCGGTGCAGGCGGTCATGGTGGAGACTGCCAGCAGTAACGCCGCGACTTTAAGCATGTTTTTCATTTTATAATCCCTATAAATTAAATGACTTTATATATGCATAATTCCATATGCTTTAAAAACACGTTTGAATTAGGCCGTGGGTATATAACGCGAAATGCAATTAGTAAGTCAATTAACTTAATCGTGTAATTAACTAAATGAAGATTTAAGAATGGCTAATTATTACGGGGGAGGTGATTTCAGGTGATATAAAAAGGCGCTATCCGGAGCGGAATAGCGCCCAATAAAATTAATGGTTTGAGAACCAGTTCAGCTTGCCGCGCAGGCCCACTACGCGGCCGACGATAATCAGCGCCGGGCTTGCCATTTGCTCAGCCAGTTCGCCAAGCTGGGACAGCTGTCCGTCCACTACGCGCTGGTTAATCGCGGTACCGTTCTCGACGATAGCCACCGGCATGTCTGCCTGCATACCGTGTTCAATCAGCTTTTGCTGGATGGTAGCGGCCTGATTCAGCCCCATATAAAACACCAGCGTCTGTTTTTCTGCCGCGAGGTTTTCCCAGTCCAGTTCGCCGCCGGTTTTCAGGTGCCCGGTAACCAGACGCACGCTTTGGGCGTAATCGCGGTGGGTCAGTGGAATGCCTGAGTAGGCGGAACAGCCAGAGGCGGCGGTAATGCCGGGTACGACGGAGAAGGGAATGCCAGCATGACACAGGGTTTCCAGTTCTTCACCACCACGGCCAAAGATAAACGGGTCACCGCCTTTCAGACGCACCACGCGTTTACCCTGTTGGGCTTCACGCAGCAGAATCTGGTTTATCTCTTCCTGCGGTACGCAATGGTAGCCCGCACGTTTACCCACGAATACGCGGTCCGCATCGCGGCGAACCAGATTCATAATATCGTCGGAGACCAGGCGGTCGTAAACCACCACGTCTGCCTGTTGGATTTGCTGCAGGCCTTTTAGCGTCAGCAGCCCGGCATCGCCCGGACCGGCACCCACCAGCACCACTTCACCGCGGTGATCCAGCGGCGTGTTCAGCAGTTGTTCGGTGGTGTCATCAATGGCCTGCTGATCCTGATTGGCCAGCGATTGCGCCAGACGGTCATTCTCAAACAGCTTTTCCCAGAAACGACGGCGTTCACCCATTGTCGCAAACTGCTTCTTCACCCGCGTGCGCAGTTGCCCGGCATAGGCAGCAACCTGTCCCAGATGCTGCGGCAGCAGCGCTTCCAGCTTCTCGCGCAGCAGACGTGCCAGCACCGGTGAGGTGCCGCCGGAAGAGACGGCGACCATCAGCGGCGAGCGGTCGATAATCGACGGCATGATAAAGCTCGCCGCTTTCGGCGCATCGACCACGTTGCAGAAGATACGCCGCGCTTCGGCCGCATCGCTGACCTGCTGGTTCACCACGTCATCATCGGTGGCGGCAATTGCCAGCCAGCATGGGTCGAGCAGCGCGGGTTGGAAATCACCCTGCACCAGTGTCAACATGCCCGCCTCCGCCCAGACGTGGAACTGCGGAACGTAATCCCGTGCGTTTACCGTTAAGCGAGCGCCCGCGTCCAGCAGCAGACGCGCTTTGCGCTCGGCAACATCACCGCCGCCGACCAGCAAACAGTCGCGCTCGCGCAGTTGGCAAAAGATGGGTAAGTGATCCAAGGGGCAACCTCACGGAATAGATAAATGCGGGGGATGAATAATGCAGGTAAGGATAACAGCAGTTATCGTATGGAATATACGATTTTTCCCGCTGTTACCCCTTTGAGGTCATAAGTTTTTAATATTACTTATGCCCAAAACGAATCAGGCTTTCAGCTGCACCTGGCCGTCTTTAACGCGAACTTCATAGTGTGGGATGGAGTGACTTTCGTCTTCCATGCACAGGCCGTCACGCAGGCGGAAGCGCTGTTTTTTCAGCGGACTTGCCACCCACAGTTCGCCCTGATGTTCGGCAATCAGGCCGCGAGACAGCACGCTCGACTCAAAGAACGGGTCGATGTTGCTGATGGCGAAGACCTGATTATCGGCATACGGACGGAACACGGCAACCTGCTGGTTACCCAGCAGTGCACAGACGCCTGTTGCTGGCAGAATAGCGTCAATTTTGCAGATATTTACCCACTGGCTCATGCGTTTTCCTCCACCAGAGTTACCGGAATACGTTCATACGGCGTCGCAGGACGGTGCTGAGCACGCTCGGCCACGACCTGAACGTTCGGGTCACGCTGTTCGCTGTTGATAAAGTGTTTGAAGCGTACCTGAGCGGCCGGGTCGTTTACGGTCTCGGTCCATTCACAGGCAAACGCTTCGCGCAGACGAGCGATCTCTTCTTCCAGGTGCTGATTCAGCCCCAGCTTGTCGTCGATGATAACCGAACGCAGGTAGTCGATACCGCCTTCCAGGTTATCCAGCCACGGCGCGGTACGGGTCAGCTTATCGGCGGTGCGGATGTAGAACATCATGAAGCGGTCGAGGTATTTCACCAGTGTTTCGCGGTCGAGGTCAGCGGCCAGCAGGTCTGCATGGCGCGGCTTCATCCCGCCGTTACCACAAACGTAGAGGTTCCAGCCTTTCTCGGTGGCGATAATACCTACGTCCTTGCCCTGAGCTTCCGCACACTCACGGGTACAGCCAGAGACACCAAACTTCATCTTGTGCGGCGTACGAATGCCCTTGTAGCGGTTTTCCAGCTCGACGCCGAAGCCTACGCTATCGCCGACGCCATAACGGCACCAGGTGCTGCCTACGCAGGTTTTCGCCATACGCAGCGCTTTGGCATAGGCATGGCCGGTTTCGAAGCCTGCTTCAATCAGCTGACGCCAGATTTCCGGCAGGTCATCTTTCTGTGCACCGAACAGGCCGATACGCTGGGAACCGGTGATTTTGGTATACAGGTTAAATTCACGTGCGATACGGCCTACGGCAACCAGACCTTCCGGGGTGATTTCACCGCCCGCAGAACGTGGGATAACGGAGTAGGTACCGTCTTTCTGGATGTTCGCCAGGAAGTTGTCGTTAGTGTCCTGCAGCGGCGTATGCTGCGGCTTGAGGATGTATTCGTTCCAGCAGGAGGCCAGCAGAGAACCGACGGTGGGTTTACAGACTTCGCAACCGTAGCCTTTGCCGTATTTTGCCAGCAGCTCGTCGAAGGTTTTAATACCTTCAACGCGGATCAGGTGATACAGCTCCTGACGGGTAAAGGCGAAGTGTTCACACAGGCTGTGGTTCACTTCGATACCCTGTTTCGCCAGCTCGGCGTTCAGCACCTGGGTCACCAGCGGAATACAGCCGCCGCAGCCGGTGCCGGCTTTGGTTTCGGCTTTCAGGGCCGCAACGGTGTGGCAGCCTTTGTTGATGGCGGCGATCAGGTCGCCTTTAGAGACGTCAAAGCAGGAACAAATCTGCGCGCTGTCCGGCAGTTTATCGACCCCGATAGACGGTTTACCGCTGCTGGCGTGTGCTGGCAGGATCAGTGAATCTGGGTTTTCTGGCAGTTCGATGGCGTTCAGCGCCAGCTGCAGCAGGTTGCCGTAGTCGCTGGTATCGCCAACCAGTACCGCCCCGAGCAGGGTTTTGTTGTCTTCGCTCACGATCAGGCGTTTATAGACTTCTTTGCTTTCGTCGAGGTAGACGTAGCTGCGTGCGCCTGGCGTACGGCCGTGGGCATCGCCGATACCACCGACGTCTACACCCAGCAGCTTCAGCTTGGCGCTCATGTCCGCGCCCTGGAAGGCATTTGGCGTACCGAGGATATGGTCAACGGCGACCTGCGCCATTTTGTAACCCGGTGCGACCAGACCGTAGACGCGGTTTTTCCAGCTGGCGCATTCGCCGATAGCGTAGATATCCGGGTCAGAGGTCTGGCAGCTGTCGTTAATCAGGATACCGCCGCGCTGGCCGACTTCCAGGCCGCACTGGGTGGCCAGTTTGTCGCGTGGGCGAATACCGGTAGAAAAGACGATGAAGTCGATTTCCAGCTGGCTGCCGTCGGCAAAGCGCATGGTCTTCCGACCGTTTTCGCCTTCCTGGACAATCTCTTTGGTGTTTTTGCTGGTGTGAACTTTCACACCCATGCTTTCGATTTTACGCTTGAGCTGCTCGCCGCCCATCTGATCGAGCTGTTCAGCCATCAGCATTGGGGCGAATTCAATCACGTGGGTTTCCACGCCGAGGTTTTTCAGCGCGCCGGCTGCTTCGAGGCCGAGCAGGCCGCCGCCGACTACCGCACCGCGTTTGCTACGGCGGGCACAGGCTTCAATGGCGTTCAGATCTTCAATCGTACGGTAAACGAAGCAGTCCTGAGTTTCAGACCCTTTGATTGGCGGGATCCACGGATAGGAGCCGGTCGCCATAATCAGCTTGTCATAAAAGACGGTACGGCCTGCGCTGGAGTGAATCACCTTCTCTTTACGGTTGATGGTGATAGCGCGTTCGCCGACCAGTACCTTCACGCCGTGCTTCTCATAGAAGCCTTCGCGCACCAGCGACAGCTCTTCTGCCGTGTGGTGGGAGAAGTAGGAGGAGAGGTGCACGCGGTCGTAGGCGATGCGCGGCTCTTCACAGAAGACGGTGATATCGAACTGGCTTGCGTCGGACTTATCGAGAAGATCCTCGATAAAGCGGTGGCCGACCATGCCGTTACCGATAATTGCGAGTCTGACTTTGCTCATTTTTGCCTCGATTTCTATTCTAATACTGCCTACCTTAACGATTCAGCTATTGGGATTATTGATACAAATCAATTTAGCCTTTACCTACCCCTTAATGAGTAGAGTTATGATTTTTAAGTGGTTTTGTAAGTTGCGGAAAATACTCAACTTTATTTGCTGTTTGTTTTTTGAGCGAAAAGAGTGAAAAAACGGCGGGGGAGAGGGGGAGGTTGGATAAGTAATATTTGTTAGTAAAGCGAAGGGTTCCGTTCACTTTTCGTTGGGTGGAATATGAAGCTCCTTCACCGGTGAACGGGCTAAGGGATGCGGCCGCGCACCCCTTAGCAATCCCCGCGGCCCCGCAGGGAAATCGGTGCTTCGCACTGCGCTCACCTACGAACTCCAGCCTACGGCACGGCGAAACTCGACGTCCCTGTCTCGATTCGCCTCAGTCCGCCATCCATGGCGTCCTGACCTTGTCTTCCATTCTCCGTCTCGCCGATTTCCAGCGGGGACACTGCCGTTTCAGTCACACTGGTTTTTGCTGTTAACTAAAAGACCGCACGATTTTGGGTGGCGTCTAAATCGCCGAAGCGTTCCCTGTAGGCCGGGTCAGCCCACATGGATGTGGGCTGAGGGTGCAGTTTACAGGGATGTAAACTTGCGCCCGGCCCGAAGCCGAAAGGGATAAGCTGAGGGAACCACGCAGTGGCGATTTTGCCGCCAGAGCCCGGGGGGGCAGGGGGCGGCGGCGATTGGCCGCCCCTTGCGCGCTCCCTGCGCCCGCGCAGTTTATATGGCTGGTGTAAAAAGGGAGCGCAACAAAGCACAACGCCCCAAAAGAGTCACTTCATGGCGGGGAACAAAATATGCCCCTTTTCACGACGAAAAGGGGTGAGGCCGATTAATGAGAGGCGCTCGCCGCATGCTGGCGATGGCGGCTCACAAAGCCCAGAACCAGACACATCACGAACACCACGGCGTACAGACCGTTTGCCGTCGTCAGCGCCGCCAGCGGGCCGCTATGGGCAACGATAGGGCCGGTGACAACGAAGGTCAGCATGGTACCGATGGTGCCGCAGGTCAGGACAAAGTTAACCAGCTTTGGTGAGGCGATTTTAGTCTGCAGCGAACCCAGCGTAATGATGGAGGTATAGATAGCGCTGGAGAAGAAGCCGAGAGTCAGAATAAACCAGACCAGGTGCTGCGGCTCACCGTGGTTGAACAGGTACATCATCACGGTGGCAATACCGGCCAGAACGGTCAGGATACGCTGCAGGTCGAAGAAGCGCAGAATGAAGCTGAAGGCCCACATACCGAACATATAGGACATCCAGAAATCACTCACCAACTGGCCCGCGTCGTTCAGGCTCATGCCCAGACCTTTAGCGTATTCCGGTACCCAGGAGATGAAGCCCAGCTGGCCCAGGATGTAGCACAGTGCAGCGATGGACAGGAACAGCACGCCGATGCCCCATTTCTCTTTCACCACCGGCTGGTCGTTGGTTTGCGCTTTTTTACCCAGAACCGGGAATTCACAGCCCAGGGTCAGCACGAAGATGGCAACATAGATGAGGCCGATGCAGGCGTAAACCCAGTACCACTCGATGGTGCGCGCCAGCAGCCAGGCGGCGAGCATCGGGAAGATCATCCCGGCCATGCTGAAGAAGGAGTCGGTAAACAGCAGACGTGCACCACGCTGACGCCCTTCATACATATGGGTGATCAGGAAGGTACCAATCGACATGGTGATCCCGCTGACCAGGCCAAGCACGAACATCGCCGCAGAGAAGAGTGCCAGGCTATGGCTGGTCATCAGCCCGATAACCGCCAGCACCATCAAAATAAAGCCGAAGCGCAGCTGAGTTTTCAGCGGCACAATTTCCATCAGCCAGGCATTGAGGAAGATAGAGATCAGGATCCCTGCGTTCAGGAAGGTAAAGGTGTTACTCATGCTGGAAACGGGCAGATTAAAGTAATCGGCGATATTTCCCATCACCATCCCGGTGACAATTACCAACGCGCCGGTAAGGGCGTAGGAGAAAAAGCTGATCCATGTGAGCTTGGTACGGTTGCTGTTAGTCATGACTGGCCTGTGAATAGTTGTGTAAAGCGCGTTGACTCTGCGCTGAGCGAGCAGATTTTAGTCATTGACGTGATGCATTCATAGTTTTATTACGCAAAACTTTCTTTATTACATTTTTCAATGTGATCATGATCACATAATGAATTGAGTGTTTTCTTAGCCTGATTATTATTAACCGTTTCAGTCGCGTAAACTTAAGTAAAGCACTGGCCTGAGGGGCTATCCCTCTTTAGAATCAAGCCACTTGCTTTCTCTACTGCACCGTTAAAGGAATTCTCATGCTCAAATCCACACTGGCGGCCATGGCGGCTGTGTTTGCACTCTCTGCGGTTGCGCCTGCGGCGTTAGCGGCGAAAAACGATCCGCACGTGCTGCTGACCACTTCTGCTGGCAACATCGAGTTGCAGCTGGATAGCCAGAAGGCGCCGGTCTCCGTTGAAAACTTCCTGAAATACGTTAATAGCGGCTTTTATAACAACACCACGTTCCACCGCGTGATCCCGGGCTTTATGGTTCAGGGCGGCGGTTTTAACGAACAGATGCAGCAGAAGCAGCCGAATCCTCCGATTAAAAACGAAGCCGATAACGGCCTGCGTAACACCCGTGGCACCATCGCGATGGCGCGTACCGCAGACAAAGACAGCGCAACCAGCCAGTTCTTTATCAACGTCGCGGATAACGCCTTCCTGGATCATGGCCAGCGTGACTTTGGCTACGCGGTATTTGGTAAGGTCGTGAAAGGGATGGACGTGGCAGACAAAATTGCCCAGGTGCCGACTCACAACGTTGGGCCATACCAGAATGTGCCGTCCAAGCCGATTGTCATCCTCTCTGCGAAAGTCCTGCCGTAATTGCACGGGGCGGCATCTGGCATGAGGCTGCCGCCCAGTCGCTAAAGTGGTAAGCACCCGGTAGAATGGCGGCTGATTGAAAGACCGGAGCCGCCATGATTCTGCTGATTGATAACTACGATTCCTTTACCTGGAACCTCTACCAGTACTTCTGTGAGCTAGGGGCCAGCGTGACGGTCAAACGTAATGACGACATCACTCTCGATGACATCGATACGCTTGCGCCGGACAAAATTGTTATCTCCCCTGGTCCCTGCACGCCGGATGACGCCGGTATCTCTCTCGATGTTATTCGCCGCTACGCTGGTAAAACGCCGCTGCTTGGCGTCTGCTTAGGCCATCAGGCTATTGCTCAGGCATTCGGTGCGCGAATTGTTCGTGCCGAAAAAGTGATGCACGGCAAAACCTCCCCGATTACCCATCAGCAGCAGGGCGTCTTCCGTGGCCTGAATAATCCGCTCACCGTAACGCGCTACCACTCGTTGCTGATCGATCCGGCGACGCTGCCCGACTGCTTTGAGGTGACGGCCCGCAGTGAAACGGGGGAGATTATGGGTATCCGCCATCGTGAATGGGATCTGGAAGGGGTGCAGTTCCACCCGGAAAGTATTCTCAGTGAGCAAGGCCACGCGCTACTGGCAAACTTCCTCACGCGATAGTAGTTGCCATGACGTGATTTTTTATGCATATTTTGTGGATAAATTCTCACAATCATTGCTTCATCGTTTGCAGAAGGGCATGACATGGAAACCAAAAAACCTGCTATTACCCGCGCGACCTTCGATCAGGTCATTTTGCCAATCTATGCACCGGCTGAATTTATTCCGGTGAAAGGTAAAGGGAGCCGCGTGTGGGATCAGCAAGGCAAAGAGTACGTTGATTTCGCGGGCGGTATCGCGGTGACCGCGCTGGGCCACTGTCATCCGGCACTGGTTGAAGCGCTAAAAACCCAGGGCGAAACGCTGTGGCACACCAGTAACGTTTTCACCAACGAGCCGGCGCTGCGTCTGGGCCAGAAGCTGGTAGACGCGACCTTTGCCGAGCGCGTGGTGTTTATGAACTCCGGGACGGAAGCGAACGAAACCGCCTTTAAGCTGGCGCGCTACTACGCATCCACTCGTCATAGCCCGTACAAAACGAAAATCATCGCTTTCCATAATGCCTTCCATGGCCGTTCGCTGTTTACCGTCTCCGTTGGTGGGCAGCCGAAGTATTCCGATGGCTTTGGCCCGAAACCTGCCGATATCGTCCACGTGCCGTTTAACGATCTGCATGCAGTAGAAGCGGTGATCGATGACCATACCTGCGCCATCGTGGTTGAGCCGATTCAGGGCGAAGGCGGCGTGCTGGCGGCGACCCCTGAGTTCTTACAGGGCCTGCGCGCCCTGTGCGATAAGCATCAGGCGCTGCTAGTGTTTGATGAAGTACAAAGCGGCATGGGGCGTACCGGTTCACTGTTTGCCTATATGCACTATGGCGTAACACCAGATATCCTCACCAGCGCCAAAGCGCTGGGCGGCGGCTTCCCGGTGAGCGCGATGCTGACCACCAACGACATTGCCAGCGCATTCCACGTCGGCTCACACGGCTCCACCTACGGCGGTAACCCGCTGGCCTGTGCGGTAGCGGGTGCGGCATTCGATATTATCAACACCCCAGAAGTGCTGAACGGCGTAAATGCCAAACGCGAGCGCTTTGTGCAGCATCTGCAGCAGATCAACGCGAAGTACGATGTCTTTAGCGATGTGCGCGGTATGGGGTTGCTGATTGGCGCGGCGCTGAACGAGAAATACAAAGGCCGGGCGCGTGATTTCCTCTACGCGGCGGCGGACGTTGGCGTGATGGTACTGAACGCAGGGCCGGATGTGATGCGCTTTGCGCCATCGCTGGTGGTGGAAGAGGCGGATATCGACGAAGGGATGCAGCGCTTCGCTCAGGCGGTCGCTAAAATCGTTAGCTAGCCCGTCGTTTTAACCAGCCGCCATGACGGGGGCGCTGTCGCCAGGCCACCGACGAGATGGTGTGCATGGTGCTCAGATGCCCCAGAATACGCTGAAGATGCTGTTCCATGGTGCTTAACGGCCCGTGGGACAGCGCGTCCGGCGACTCCATAATATTCACTTCACCGCTACTTCCCGCCTCATCGTACTCCAGACGCTGCTGACAGCGCTGAAGGGCAACCTCACAGGATTCCAGATACTGCTGCGCCAGATCCGGCGTCAGCATATTGTGCTCGCGCGCCAGCGTGGTCATGGCATTAATGTGCTCGACGATAAACTGACTATGGGTGACCCACAGCTTCATATCTGCCAGATAACGCGAGTTGAAGCCCGGCTCCTGCATGGCCTGATTCAGCGTGTTGAAGAGCGTGTTGTGTGCCTGGTTGACGCGCATCCGCTGGTAGGCAAGCTTCGGTGCCTGCGGGTCGGGGCTTAAGATGAGACGAATGGCCTCCTGGTCTGCCTCCAGCGCCGCCTGAGCGTTTTGCCGCAGCTGGCCGCTTTGCCACTGTGGCCAGAGCCAGATCATGCCGCCAAAGGCAATCAGGCAGCCGATGATGGTGTCGATAAAGCGGGCGACGATGAACTGCTCGCCGTTCAGCGTCAGAATCTGCAGGGTATACACGGCAGTGATAGTAAAGCCAACGGTGGCCCAGCCGTAGTGGCGACGGATGATCAGGTAACTCCCCAGCGTGACGATAAGCATGCCTGTCAGCGCCAGCCCTTCCGGCGCATGGAAGTGCAGGACGACGGCGGCAATCACCAGCCCCGCCAGCGTGCCCGCCGCGCGGTGGAATATACGTACGCGGGTTGCGCCGTAGCCGTTCTGCGTGACCAGCAGCACCGTCATCAGGATCCAGTAAGGCTTCGGTAGGTGCAGCGCTGCGCCCATCAGGCTGGCGATGCTCAGCATCACGCTGAGCCGGGCGGCGTTGCGCAGGGCCGGGGATTTCAGCGACAGGTAGTTTTTAAGCGCCGGGAATAGCGGCAGGCGGCGCTGTTTATCGGCCATCAGGTCACGCGGGTAGAGCGGTCGCTGGGAGCGCAGCACGCGGGCGATACGGCTGAAGTGCCAGGCGCAGAACTGGCCGACCGGGTTATCCGGATGCTGGTCGGCAATTTTTTCCAGCGCGCCGATCTGCTTATCCATATTGAAGCGAGTCGGGTAGCGGTGATAGAGAATATCGTCTGCCAGTACCCTCAGGCGTGCCGCGACGGTCTGGGCGTTCCAGCGGATCACCGCTTCGGCGTGGCTGCGTTCAACCAGCTTTTGTACCTCTTCCGGTTGGTGCAGGCTGACGGAGATATGCTCCTGTAAATCGAGCCCCACCTGGAAGGCGCGCAGCAGGCGCTTGTAGTCGTTGTGCTGGTTAGCCGCAAGCATGTGCAACTGCTGATAGCATTGGGAAATCAGATCCACCACTTTCTGCTGGCGAGTCAGCAGCGGCGGCAGCGCGGTGCTCGGGTCGGTGTGCTGGGTCAGCAGGCTATATTTAGCCTCGCAGTATTCGGCAAGCTGGCGATAGAGCAGGCTCAGCGATTCCCGCAGCGGCTGTTCGCGCCACATCCAGAACCACCACCAGTTAAACAGCCCGTACCAGAGCGTGCCCAGCGCGTAGAGCAGCAATGGCTCCCAGATGGGCATATTACCCGCCAGGCTTAGGGTAAAGATGGAAGCAATCAGCGAGGCAGGCAGCAGCCGCCCGTGCAGCGCGCTGATTTCCGCCGTGACGCCCAGCAGC
The DNA here is from genome assembly GCF_040930405.1 of Kluyvera sichuanensis. NCBI lineage: Bacteria > Pseudomonadati > Pseudomonadota > Gammaproteobacteria > Enterobacterales > Enterobacteriaceae > Kluyvera > Kluyvera sichuanensis. The sequence continues at coordinate 3,296,784 of NZ_CP162271.1, read as the reverse complement.
AGCGCCAGCCCGGTGAGAATCAACGGTAGGGAAATGTCGTGTTCCAGCAGCAGCTGTACGGCAAGGCTACAGCCAGCAAACAGGCAGCCGCCAATAATCAGGCGCTTAAAAAAGCGTTTATGCGGCGTGTCGAGGCCAGCGATATTGCAGCAGGCGGGCACTAAGGAGAACAGCAGACCTTGCTGGAGGTGGCCGAGAAGCAGCCCGATGGCAACCGGCAGGCATAACACCAGCGTTTGCCGCAGTGCATAGTTGACTTCCGGGTGGTAAATCAGCCTGCGCCACATAGGGGGAAAACAAAAATGGCGTATTGCTTTCACAATACGCCATTTTGGGCCGGATTAGCGGGTACCGTAAACGACAATGGTTTTGCCGTGCGCGGAGATCAGGTTCTGATCTTCCAGCATTTTCAGAATACGGCCCACGGTTTCACGGGAGCAGCCAACGATCTGACCGATTTCCTGACGGGTGATTTTAATCTGCATACCGTCTGGGTGGGTCATCGCATCAGGCTGTTTTGCCAGGTTCAGCAGGGTCTGTGCGATACGACCGGTAACGTCCAGGAAGGCCAGGTTACCGACTTTTTCGGAAGTGACCTGCAGACGACGCGCCATCTGAGAAGAGAGACGCATCAGAATGTCCGGGTTAACCTGGATCAGCTGACGGAATTTTTTATAAGAGATTTCAGCAACTTCACAAGCGGTTTTTGCTCGTACCCATGCGCTGCGTTCCTGGCCTTCTTCGAACAGACCCAGCTCGCCGATAAAATCGCCCTGGTTGAGGTAAGAGAGGATCATCTCTTTGCCTTCTTCGTCCTTGATGAGTACAGCCACGGAGCCTTTTACGATGTAATACAGCGTCTCTGCTTTTTCACCCTGGTGAATCAGCGTGCTCTTCGATGGGTACTTATGAATATGGCAATGAGACAAGAACCATTCGAGAGTAGGGTCTGTTTGCGGTTTGCCAAGCACCATGCGCGGTTATCCTCTGTTATAAGCTCTTCCCAGCGGCAAAAACATTGCAGCCACTGGTTGCAATAGTATCCTTCCCGTTACCTGGGAAGTCGGCTGTCGAATAGGGTCGCAGCCTGTAATGTGATGTCCTCTGCATACATGCAGTACGTTTATGTATTACCGTAGCATCCTGACTGTTTTAGCATAGCTTTTGCCGTGTGTCTCCTGGTGTCTCGCTTCAGCATGACGTCGATCGCCTTCCATTGCGAGAATTGTTATGTGCGCGTAATCTGAGAAGAAAATTGCAACCTGGGAGTTAAATATTATGCAAGCGCGTGTGAAATGGGTTGAGGGGTTAACCTTCCTCGGTGAGTCAGCTTCAGGCCACCAAATTTTGATGGACGGTAACTCTGGCGATAAAGCGCCAAGCCCGATGGAAGTGGTGCTGATGGCCGCCGGCGGTTGCAGCGCGATTGACGTGGTCTCCATCCTGCAAAAAGGTCGCAATGACGTGACCGACTGCGAAGTGAAGCTCACCTCCGAGCGTCGTGAAGAAGCCCCGCGTCTGTTTACGCACATCAACCTGCACTTTATCGTCACCGGTAAAGCGTTGAAGGATGCGGCGGTATCGCGTGCGGTCGATCTCTCTGCTGAGAAATACTGCTCGGTTGCGCTGATGCTCGAAAAAGCGGTGAACATCACTCACTCTTACGAAGTGATTGAAGGCTGATTACATGCCAGACGTAGCCCGGCCGAACGTAGTAACGCCGGGGCCATTCCCGGCGTCGGTGCTCGCGCGCCTCGTCCGGGCTACCTGGTCTTGATGCTAGTTCCGACCTTCCATCAGACGCTGCACCAGCGGCGTCATGATTAATTCCATCGCCAGCCCCATCTTCCCACCGGGAACGACCAGCGTATTCATATGCGAGATAAATGAACCCTGCAACATGGCCAGTAGCCACGGGTAGTCGATGTGGTCGAGATTACGGAAGTGAATCACCACGAAACTCTCGTCCAGCGACGGAATGCTTTTGGCCGCAAATGGGTTAGAGGTGTCGACCGTCGGCACGCGCTGGAAGTTGATATGAGTGCGGGAGAACTGCGGGGTAATGAAGTTGATGTAGTCTTCCATCGACCGCACCACCGAATCCATCACTGCCTCACGAGAGTGACCGCGCTCGCTGGTGTCGCGGATCATCTTCTGAATCCACTCCAGGTTAACAATCGGTACCACGCCGACCAACAGATCAACATGGCGAGCCACATCGTGCTGCGGGGTAACGACGCCACCGTGCAGTCCTTCATAGAACAGCACATCGGTCGGTTCCGGCAGCGGCTGCCACGGCGTAAACGTACCGGGCACCTGGTTCCACGGCACCGCCTCGTCGTAGGTATGCAGGTATTTACGCGATTTCCCTTGCCCGTTCAGGCCGTAGTCGCGAAAGGTCTGTTCCAGCAGGCCAAAGTCGTTGGCATCCGGGCCGAAGTAGCTGATATGGCGGCCAAGGTCACGGGCCTTGCGGATAGCCATATCCATTTCCGGACGGGTATAGCGGTGAAAGCTGTCGCCTTCGACTTCCGCCGCGCGCAGGTTGAGCTGAGCAAAGATTTTACGAAACGCGAGGCTGGTGGTGGTGGTTCCTGCTCCGCTGGAGCCGGTAACGGCAATGACCGGATGTTTGGCAGACATGCGAATAACTCCCTGAACAGACGACAACGGAAGCGGGTAAAACGCTCCCTATCGTTAGAGTATAGTTAACCGCGAAATTGGTTACGGGGCATGATGTTGACGGTCTCGTGAAGCTCAGACCAGACCAGCACCGCTTCGCCTGTTTGTAGCTGGTGTTTGACGTCGGCGACCTTTTGCGCAAGTGAACGTTCATATTCACCATAATCAGTGCCTTCGCGCAAGACAAAGCTTTCAATCAGATTATCCAGCGTCTCCGGGTCGATATCCTGCCAGGGAATCATCATGCTTTTGCTCCTAGCCACGGCATCAGCCAGTCGGGGATGCGTTTTTCCAGCCACATTTCCGGGTGACGCAGGGTACCGCCGATAAACCCGACATGGCCGCCGTACTCAGTAAGCTGGTAGACGACGTTATCCGGCAACTCTTCCTGGGCAGGAATAGAGTGATGGTCCATAAACGGATCGTCTTTTGAGTGGATGATCAGCGTCGGCTTGGTGATTTTGCTTAAGATCGGCATCGCACTACATTGACGGTAGTAATCGATCGCGTCGGCGAAGCCGTGGATCTTCGAGGTGATCGAATCGTCGAACTCGCGGATGCGGCGCATGCTTTTCAGCTGACGCAGATCCACCGGCAGCGAGCCGGGATAGGCTTTAAGCTTACGGGCGGCGTTGCCTTTCAGCAGGTTCAGTAGGTAGCGCTGATAGACTCGCGAGAAGCCTTTATCCATATGGTAGCTGCAGGCTTCCAGCATAAATGGCGCGGAGACAATCACTGCCGCATCTATCGGCACGTCATCACCTTCTTTGGCCAGCAGGCAGGCCAGCATATTGCCGCCAAGCGAGTACCCGACCGCCGCCGTTGGTGCTTTACCATATTCACGCTGCAGCCAGTTCAGGAACCAGGTACCGTCTTCCGTTTCACCTGAGTGATAAATCCGGTTCAGGCGGTTCGGCTCACCGCTGCAGCCGCGAAAATGCATCACCACGCCCAGCCAGCCCTGTTCTTTCGCCGCGTTAATCAGGCCATGCGCGTACGGGCTGTGTAGGCTGCCCTCCAGACCATGAAACACCACCAGACGAGGCTTATGCAGCGCACCCGCCGGGTCTTCACTCCACGCTAAATCGACGAAGTCGCCGTCCGGCAACTCAAGGCGTTGCCAGTGCGGGGTGAATTGCAGTTTTCGACGAAGCAGCCGCGGCAGCATGGTCTGAAGATGACGGTTGCTGATACCGCGCATGGGGACGAAGTCCGCGCTGCTGGAGGTGTCGATACTGAGATCGTGGTGGGTTGTTTCAGTCATAACTCGGCGATGTTTACCTGGAATCTGCGCCTACTATACCGTCACTTTGCCATCGTGTTTATGAAAATGAGGCATCGGTAGTCGTTTTTATCCCGCCAGGATCTGATCTTAATCACAAATTGTTACTTCAATTATTACTCTCAGGCTAATGATTCTTTCCTACGCTTAATTGATGACTTTCTCGCCAGGGTGCACAATCTTTTCAGTGTTAAGCAATCAAAATGATTAGCTGAATCAGGAGGTTAATAATGTTATCTGGGCAAACACCAGCACGCGTCTGGAACACACGTCGCACCGAAAAACAGCGACGTCTGGCTTCCGTACCGGTGCAGGGCAAGGTTCTGCCGACCGCAGACCTGACCGCAATGCTGGAAAAACTGATCGCGCCGGGTGACCGCGTGGTATTAGAAGGGAATAACCAAAAGCAGGCAGACTTTTTGTCCCGCATGCTGGCCGAGGTTAACCCACAGATTGTGCACGACCTGCACATGATCATGCCGAGCGTCGGCCGCAGCGAGCATCTGGATATCTTCGAAAAAGGGATCGCCCGCAAGCTGGACTTCTCCTTCTCCGGTACCCAAAGCCTGCGTATTTCGCAGCTGCTGGAAGATGGCCTGCTGGAAATCGGTGCCATCCATACCTACATCGAACTCTATTCCCGTCTGTACGTTGACCTGTCGCCGAACGTCGCGCTGATTGCCGGTTTTAAAGCCGACCGCAAAGGTAACCTCTATACCGGGGCGAGCACCGAAGATACCCCTGCGTTAGTTGAAGCCGCCGCGTTCCACGATGGCATCGTCATCGCACAGGTGAACGAGCTGGTGGACGACGAATGTGACCTGCCGCGCGTTGATATCCCGGGATCCTGGGTTGACTTCGTCGTCGTAGCCGACAAGCCGTTCTTTATCGAACCGCTGTTTACCCGCGACCCGCGCCTGATCAAACAGGAACACATCCTGATGGCGATGATGGCGATTAAAGGCATCTACGCAGAACATCAGGTTCAGTCGCTGAACCACGGTATCGGCTTTAACACCGCCGCTATCGAACTGCTGCTGCCAACCTACGGCGAACAGCTCGGCCTGAAAGGCAAAATCTGTAAACACTGGACGCTGAACCCGCATCCAACGCTGATTCCAGCGATTGAGAGCGGCTGGGTAGAAAGCGTGCACTGCTTCGGCGGCGAGCTGGGGATGGAAGAGTACATCCGCGCCCGTCCAGACATCTTCTTCACCGGTTCCGACGGCTCGATGCGTTCTAACCGCGCCTTCTGCCAGCTGGCAGGTCAGTACGCGGTGGATATGTTTATCGGCTCCACCCTGCAGGTTGATGGCTACGCCAACTCCTCCACCGTGACCCGCGGTCGTCTTTCCGGCTTCGGTGGCGCGCCAAACATGGGTCATGACCCGCACGGCCGTCGTCATGCGACGCCAGCCTGGCTGAACATGATCACTGAACCAGACCCAATGCAGCGCGGTAAAAAACTGGTGGTGCAGATGGTCGAAACCTTCCAGGCGGGCGTGAAGCCAACCTTCGTCGAAAAACTCGATGCTGTAGAAGTGGCCAAATCCTCTGGGATGCCGCTGGCTCCGGTGATGATCTACGGCGACGACGTGACCCACGTGCTGACGGAAGAAGGTATCGCCTACCTCTATCGTGCCAAAGACCTTGAAGAGCGCCGTGCAATGGTCGCTGCGGTCGCGGGTATCACCGATATCGGCCTGGGCGTTGACGCTAAGCGCGTTGCCGAACTGCGTCAGAGCGGCAAGGTGGTTTATCCGGAAGATATGGGTATTCGTCGTACCGACGCGACCCGTTCGCTGCTGGCGGCCGGTAGCGTCGCTGATCTGGTGGAATGGTCCGGCGGTCTTTACAACCCACCTGCGAAATTCCGGAGCTGGTAATGAAACTTCTGCCCCAGATTCAGGTTGAAGGCGGTGCCGAATGGCTGGCGCGAACCGCCACGCAGTGTCTGATTGACGAAGCACGATTAAGCCCGAAACCCGGTCTGGTGGACAGTCGGGGGAACGGCGCACACCACGATTTATCGTTGGCGTTGATGGAGCGCTCCGCGCACAGCCTGACCTCCACGTTTCAGGCGCTGGCGCAACAAAGCTGGCAGCGTCCAGTGGATATCGCGCTCAGACAAACCATAGGGCGACTCGGCCGTGAAGGCGAGCAGCAGATGATGGCCGCGACCAACGGCGTGAATACCCACCGCGGCGCGATTTGGGCGCTGGGGTTGCTGGTGAGCGCCGTGGCGATGCACGGCGGTACCGGTGGCGCGCAGCAGATAGCCACCACCGCTGCGGAACTGGCGAAACTGCCGGATAACGCTGCGCCGAAGGTCTTCAGCAAAGGGCTTCGCGCGACGCATCGTTATCGCGTACCGGGCGCTCGCGAAGAAGCTCAGCAGGCGTTTCCGCACGTGATGCAGCGTGCGCTGCCGCAGCTGCGTTTAAGCCGCCTGCACGGTAGTAGCGAGACGCACGCGAGGCTGGATGCGCTGATGGCCATCATGACCTCGCTGACCGATACCTGCGTGCTGTCTCGCGCAGGGCTGGAAGGGCTTGATGCCATGCAGGACGGCGCCCGTGCGGTGCTGAATGCGGGCGGTAGCGCGCATCCGGCAGGTCAGGCGGCATTGGCGGAACTGGATAGCCAGATGCTGGCGCTGAACGCTTCACCGGGCGGCGCTGCCGACCTACTTGCCGCCACGCTGTTTCTCGATCGCGTCGAAATCACGTCGAATCGCCTTATTTAAAGCATTAAGAGGATGTTATGGAACACATTACGTTAACCGTACCGGCCAGCCGCACCTTAAGCGGCAAAGCGCTGGCAGGCGTTGTGGGCTCCGGGGATATGGAGGTGTTATTCACCGCCGACCAGAGCCAGACGTTAACCATTGATATCACCACTTCTGTCGATAACAGCACCAGCCGCTGGGAAGCGCTGTTCAACCGTCTGCAAACGGTCAGCAGCCTGCCGGCAGGCAAACTGACTATTCACGACTTCGGCGCGACGCCGGGCGTGGCGCGCATCCGTATCGAACAGGTTTTTGAAGAGGTGAGCTATGCGTGATGATCGCAGTTTTATCGAATTAAAAGCGCGCCAGCGTGCGCATGCGCTGCTGGATGAAGGCAGCTACCGTGAACTGCTCGACCCATTTGAAGGCGTGATGTCGCCGTGGCTGGGGGCGCAGGGCATTGTTCCGCAGGCCGATGACGGCATGGTGGTAGCCAAAGGCACTATCAACGGCAAACCGGCCGTTGTGGTGGCGATTGAAGGCGCATTCCAGGGCGGCAGCATGGGCGAAGTGTCTGGTGCCAAAATGGCGGCCGCACTGGAGTTGGCGGCGGAAGATAACCGTAACGGCATTCCTACCCAGGCGGTACTGAGTCTGGAAACCGGCGGGGTTCGTCTGCAGGAAGCCAACCTCGGTCTGGCGGCGATTGCCGACATTCATGCGGCGATTGTTGACCTGCGTCGTTATACCCCGGTCGTTGGTATTGTGGCCGGTACCGTAGGCTGCTTCGGTGGGATGTCCATCGCGGCGGCGCTGTGCAGCTATCTGATTGTGACCCGCGAAGCGCGTCTTGGCCTGAACGGCCCGCAGGTAATCGAACAGGAAGCCGGGATTGAAGAGTATGACTCCCGCGACCGTCCGTTTATCTGGAGCATGACCGGTGGTGAAGTTCGCTACCAAAGCGGACTGGTAGAAGCGCTGGTTAATGACGGCGTGAACGCGGTGAAAACTGCCATGAACGAGGCGCTGGCGAAAGGCGTTCCGGCAAAACATCGCACGGATAACTACGACTGGTATCTCGATCGCCTGAGCCATTTCGACACCCGTAAACAGGCCGATTCAGAACAGATTAAAGCGCTCTTCGCCCGGGAGGTGAAATGATGAGTAACGTAATTAGCCGTGGCGAACTATGGCTGGAAACGCTGGTTCCAGGTGCCAAACGTATTGCAGGGCTGTGCCCATCCGTACAGGCCGCTGATGGTGAGTTGAACGGTGAAGCCGTGCGTTTTATCGCCGTCGTTCCGGATGCCCACAACCACTACCCGCGCGCTACCAAAGGCGAAGTGGGTCTGCTGGAAGGCTGGACGCTGGCAAAAGTGGTGAGCGAAACCGTCGCCGCCGATGCCAACAGCGCCGTTAAGCGCCCGATTGTGGCGGTGATTGACGTCGCCAGCCAGGCCTATGGTCGTCGTGAAGAAGGCTTTGGTATTCACCAGGCGCTGGCCGGTGCCGCAGCGGCGTATGCCAATGCGCGTCTGGCAGGTCACCCGGTGATTGGCCTTATCGTCGGTAAAGCGATGTCCGGTGCGTTTCTGGCACACGGTTATCAGGCAAACCGTCTGATCGCTTTTAACGACAAAGGCGTACTGATCCACGCGATGGGCAAAGAATCCGCGGCACGCATTACCCTGCGTACCGTTGAGGCGCTGGAAAAACTGGCGGCAACCATTCCGCCGATGGCATATGACATCAGTAACTACGCCACCCTGGGCCTGCTGGAAAACCTGCTGGATATCAGCAATCCGGATGCCCCATCTGCACAAGACCTGACGCTGGTGAAAGACACTCTGCAACAGGCCATCAACGACGCTCGTCAGGACCCGACGCTGAAAAGCCGCCTGGGTGCCGACAATCGCCGCAGCTCTGCCCTCGTACGCGAACGCATGCGAGCAAGCTGGTAAGTAAAAAAAGAGACCTGCCGGATGTACGGCTCCGCGGGTGCAGTGACTGCACCCGCGCGGGTTGATGCATCTGAAAAATAATAATCATCGCGCCAGTGCTAACTTTTTTTCATTACAGGTGAAATATGACTTACGTAATTGTTCATGCTCTTGCTCCGATTTTCGTCATCATGCTGCTGGGATTCTGGGCCGGTAAGGCCAAAATGGTCGATAACAAAAATGTCTCCCTGCTCAATATCTTTGTTATGGACTTTGCCTTGCCAGCCGCGCTGTTCAGCGCCACGGTACAAACACCGTGGGCGGGTATCGTCGCCCAGTCGCCGCTGATTCTGGTGCTGACCCTGGCGATGTGGATTACCTATGCCGCCATCTACTTTATGGCGACCAACGTCTTCAAAAAGTCCCCACAGGATGCCGCCGTACTGACCCTGACCGTGGCGCTGCCAAACTACGCCGCGCTGGGTCTGCCGATTCTGGGTAGCGTGCTGGGTGAAGCGTCTTCGACTTCGCTGTCCGTTGCCGTTTCCATTGCCTGTGGTTCCGTGTTGATGACGCCGTTCTGCCTGCTGATCCTCGAACGTGAAAAAGCGCGTGCTGAAGGCGGTAATTCCGGTTCTACGCTCTCCATGCTGCCGGTGCTGATGTGGCGCTCGATTAAAAAACCAATCGTGATGGGCCCACTGCTGGGGGTTATCCTCTCCGCAATTGGCATCAAAATGCCGGAACTGGTGCTGGCGGCGATCAAACCGCTGGGTCTGTCTGCTACCGCAGCGGCGCTGTTCCTGACCGGTGTGATCCTCTCTGCGCGTAAACTGCAGATCAACACCGTGGTGATTACCTCAACCATCGCCAAACTGCTGATTCAACCGGCTATTGCCTGGGGTATCGTGCTGATTTTTGGCCTGCATGGTTCCGTGGCGATCACCGCTATTCTGATGATTGCGCTGTCCGCTGGTTTCTTCGGTGTGGTATTCGGTAACCGATTTGGCGTGCAGTCGCCGGATGCAGAAGCCGTGCTGCTGTTGAGCTCCGTACTGTGTATCCTGTCGCTGCCGCTGTTTATCTCGCTGACTTCAGGAATTTAAATCATGAGCACCACATTACGTCCACACGACCTTATCTGGCTGAACGCGCGCGACGCGCTTGAAGATGTCACGGAATCCTGGGTGGATACCGTCTGGCATAGCGGCCTGCCGGTGGTGGTGCGACGTGATGTTGATGCGCAGGGGCGCATTCCCGTGGGCGTCCGCGGGATGAAGCGCGACCAGCGTGCCGCCGGTTGGGTGAAAGCAGGGGCGGTCGTCCGCGTCTGTACGCCGGAATCGCTGGTGGACCCGCTGTCGCTCCTGCGTTCGCCCTTTATCTCTCAGCCACCGCTTCAGGTGGCTTTGTTATTGGCGCAGCAGGCATGGCCGTGGACGTGGGGCATTACCGGCAGTACCGGCTATGCGCTGGCAACCGGGATCCCGGTGATCCACGCGGCAAGCGATCTGGATCTACTGATCCGCGCGCCGCAGTCGCTCTCCCGAGAAGCGCTGGAGAAGTGGCAGCAGCAGCTGACGGGCGGGCTATGCCGGGCGGATACCCAGGTGGATACCCCGCGCGGTGGATTTGCCCTCAATGAATGGCTGCGGGATGGAAAAGCGCTGTTAAAAACCTCACAGGGGCCGCAACTGGTTCGCGATCCGTGGGGCAGGGAGGAGTCATGAAAATTCTGTTTACCTTCCCGGGGCAGGGGACGCAGCACGAAGGGATGCTGCAAAACCTTCCGGGGACGGCGCTGGCTCAGGCACGTGACGTGCTGGGCGCTGAGGTTGATACGCTGGATAGCTCTGAAGCGCTGAAACATACCCGAGCGGTTCAGCTGTCTCTGCTGATTGCTGGCGTTGCGTGGGCGCGTGAGCTGGAGCGTCGTGGCGTGGCACCGGATATCGTCAGCGGGCTCTCCATTGGCGCCTACCCGGCGGCGGTGGTTGCCGGTGCGCTTGATTTTGCCGACGCGTTGACGCTGGTGGCACTGCGCGGCGACTTAATGGAGCAGGCCTATCCGCACGGCTACGGTCTGACGGCAATTATGGGGCTGACGCTCGCTCAGGTGGAAAGCCTGGTGGCAGGCAGCGGCACCTATATCGCTAACCTGAATGCCGAAACACAGATTGTGATTGCCGGCCCTGATGACGCGATGGCCGACGTGGCAAAGCGCGCGATGGCTAAAGGGGCCAGTAAAGCGCCTCGTCTGGCCGTGAGCGTGCCGTCGCACTGTGAGCTGCTCGCCAGGCCTGCGCAAAAGCTGGTTGAGGCGTTCAGTCATCTGACGCTTTCCCGCCCGCGCTACGCCTATCTGAGCGGCAGTACCGGTCGTGTGCTGTGGCAGCCGGAGCGGATTGCTGACGATCTGGCGATGAATATGGCGCGCACGGTGCGCTGGCAGGAAGCGGTTATCTCCGCTAACGAGCGCGAAGCGCGGCTGGCGATTGAAATGCCGCCCGGCGGCATCCTGACCTGCTTAACGCGGCAGGCGGCGTGGGAAGGGGAGTCTATTTCTCTGGAGCGCAGCGGCGTGGATGTTGCCGTGCACCTGGCGAAACGCCTACGGTCGTAGTCAGCATTTACCGTAGTAGCCCGGCCGAGCGAAGCGACGCCGGGACTTCCCCGGAGTCGACGTTTCACGTCTCGTCCGGGCTGCATTGTGATACGCAGATCCGGCAAATCAGGCGTTCTGGTTCAGCGTTCTGGCGTACATGCGCCCTTCGGCGGCCAGCGCCAGCAGGCTTGGGTCGCGCTCGCGGTTACGGGCAAAGACAATCGCGATAAGCTGCTGCATCTGATAGGGCTCAGCGAGCTTTTGCAGCTTCACGGTATTCTCATACATCTTCTTCATTCGCCCCGGCATCAAACAGAACCCAACCCCAGCCTGTACCAGACTGAGCATTGAGAATATGTCGTTTACGCGGGTCACGATTTCCGGCTCAAACCCGGCGATGTGAAACGCTTCCTGGAAACCGGCATAGGTCGCAAACCCTTCCGCTAGCGAGACAAACTTCTCGTTACGATAGTGTCGCAGATCCGCTTTCATGGTGGCGTCCAGCGTGGCGGACATGGGTGCAGCGAGGTAGATATCGTCGTGGAACAGAGGGAGGACTTCGAGGCTATTGCGGTCGATTTCGCTTTCGGAGATGGAGATGAGGATGGCGTCCAGTACGCCATCTTCCAGCATCTTCAACAGCGCTTCGTTGGAGCCCATCGTGAGATCGAGCTCCAGGTCCGGGCGGCGCAGCTTCATGCCCATAATCAGGTGCGGCACCGTCTCCAGCGTCAGCGAGTAAAGCGTGCCAACACGTAAACGCCCCTGGCCAACCCCTGCTGTTTTGCGCGTCTCTTCCAGACCTCGCTCCATCAACTGGGTGACTTCCTGGCAGTACTCCAGCAGCGTCCACGCCGCAGGCTGGGCGATAAGATTACGCCCTTTGTGCACGAACAGCGGACAACGAACGTTCTCTTCCAGCGTGTGCAGCGCCCGGTGCACGCTAACGCCGCTGATGTTCAGCGCCTCGGCGGTGCGGGCGATGTTACCCTTCTCCATAAAGGTCATGAAGATGGTCAGCTTGCGGAAGGTAATATCGTCGGTGATTGACAGGTTCATCGTCCGCCTCAGGCAATCAGTCGTTTTGCATCATCTGCTCAAGCTGCTCCTGCGCCTCGAGCCATGCCATTTCACACGCTTCCAGCCCGGACTTGGCGCTGGCCTGCAGCTGTAAGCATTCGGTCATTTCGGCTTTACGGCCTGGTTCATACAGACCGCTGTCGCCGAGCTTCTCTTCTGCCTTTGCCAACTGCGCGTTGAGCTTCTCCATCTCTTTTTCCAGACGGGTAATCTCTTTGCGCAGCGGTTGGGTTAGGGTGCGCAGTTCCGCTTCGCGGCGCTTCTGGTCTTTACGCGACTGAGCGCTGTTGGCGTTGTTCTCTTTCGGCGTGTCGTCGGCCTGGTTTTCCAGCTTCTGCACGTCGCTCAGCCACTGCTGATAATCTTCCAGGTCGCCGTCGAACGGTTCGACCTTCTTATCATGCACCAGATAGAGATCGTCGGTAGTGGAACGAATCAGGTGACGGTCGTGCGAGACCACAACCAGCGCGCCTTCGAAGTCGATTAATGCTTCGGTCAGCGCCTGACGCATATCGAGGTCAAGGTGGTTAGTCGGTTCATCGAGCAGCAGCAGGTTCGGGCGCTGCCAGACGATCAGCGCCAGCACCAGACGGGCTTTCTCGCCGCCGGAGAAACGGGCGGTTTGCTCGGTGACCTTGTCGCCCTGGAAGCCGAAGCCGCCGAGGTAGTCACGCAGCTTCTGTTCCAGCTCCTGTGGTGCCATGCGGGCCAGATGCTGCAGCGGGGATTCGTCCGCGCGCAGGAACTCCAGCTGATGCTGGGCGAAGTAACCTAACTTAATACCTTTGGCGAGGCCAATCTCGCCGTGTAGCGGTTCGAGCTCGCCTGCCAGCAGCTTAATCAGCGTTGATTTACCCGCGCCGTTGCGGCCCAACAGGCCGATACGCGAGCCCGGTACCAGGTTCAGTTTGATAGATTCCAGAATGGTGCGGTCACCGTAGCCGGCGCTCACCTTTTCCATCTTCAGCAGTGGGTTCGGCAGGCTTTCCGGTGCGCGGAAGCTGAAGTGGAACGGGTTATCGACGTGGGCCGGGGCAATCAGCTCCATACGCTCGAGCATTTTGATACGGCTCTGCGCCTGCTTAGCCTTGGTGGCCTTGGCGCGGAAACGGTCGATATAGCTTTGCAGATGCGCCACGCGCTCCTGCTGGCTTTCGTACATCGCCTGCTGCTGAGCCAGGCGGGTGGCGCGCTGTACCTCAAACGAGCTGTAGTTGCCGGTGTACTCGAACATGGTTTCCTGTTCGATATGAATAATCTTGTCGATGACCGGATCGAGGAAGTCGCGGTCGTGAGAAATCAGGATCAGCGTGCCCTGATAGCTTTTGAGCCATCTTTCCAGCCAGATAACCGCATCGAGGTCCAGGTGGTTGGTCGGTTCATCGAGCAGCAGGAGGTCGGAGCGACAAATCAGCGCCTGCGCCAGGTTGAGGCGCATACGCCAGCCGCCCGAGAAGTCGCTGACCGGACGGTCGAGCTGTTCGTTGCTGAAGCCGAGGCCGTGCAGCAGGCTGGAGGCGCGAGAGCGGATGGTCCACGCATCAATCGCGTCCAGTTTGCCGTGAACGGTGGCAATGGCGTGGCCATCATCGCGTTCGTTGGCGTCGTTCAGCTGGGCTTCGAGCTGGCGGTATTCGCGGTCACCGTCAATGACATAGTCTAGAGCAGGCTGCGGCAGCGCAGGCGTTTCCTGGTTTACCCACGCCAACTGCCAGCTGCTCGGATAGGTAAAGTTGCCGCCGTCGGCGCTTATCTCGTTTTTCAGCAGCGCCAGCAGTGTGGATTTGCCGCAGCCGTTTTTCCCCACCAGGCCGACTTTCTGCCCTGGGTTGATGGTGGCCGATGCGTTATCCAGCAGGACGCGCACGCCGCGACGAATTTGTAACGAGGAGAAAACAATCATAAGGCGCCGTATGTTCTGAATATGTTAAATTGTCATTGTGGTAATGTAATGTGGTAAGCGAATCGCTAGACCGGGCCGCAATGGTAGCCCAAAACGATGACTATACACAAAATCATTCCGGTTGCGTTCAGCTACCAGAAAGAGGATGTGATTGACGCCCGGGAGGGGAATGATGTCACAGACGGCGAAAGTACTGCTTGTCTATGCCCATCCGGAATCACAGGACTCGGTCGCTAACCGGGTTTTGCTTAAACCGGCTTCGCAGTTAAGCAACGTAACCGTGCACGATCTCTACGCGCACTACCCTGATTTTTTTATCGATATTCCTCGCGAGCAGGCGCTGCTGCGCGAACATGATGTCATCGTGTTTCAACATCCTCTTTATACCTACAGCTGCCCGTCGCTCTTAAAAGAGTGGCTGGACCGTGTGCTGAGCCGTGGTTTCGCCAGCGGCATCGGGGGAAATCAGCTGGAAGGAAAGTACTGGCGTAGCGTGATTACCACCGGGGAGCCGGAAAGCGCCTACCGCCATGACGGGCTCAATCGCTACCCGATGAGCGATATTCTGCGTCCGTTCGAACTGACGGCCGCCATGTGCCATATGCACTGGCTGAGCCCAATCATCATCTACTGGGCGCGACGTCAGCCGCCTGATGAGCTGGCAAACCATGCGAAAGCCTATGCCGACTGGCTAGCTGCGCCGATAACGGCAGGGGGACGATGATGGAAGGTTCTGATTTATTACTGGCTGGAGTGCTGTTTCTCTTTGCGGCGGTGGCCGCGGTGCCACTGGCAGCGCGGCTGGGTATCGGTGCGGTATTAGGTTATCTGTTGGCGGGTATCGCCATCGGCCCGTGGGGGCTCGGCTTTATCAGCGATGTGGATGAAATTCTTCACTTCTCTGAGCTGGGCGTGGTGTTCCTGATGTTTATCATCGGACTGGAACTGAACCCGGCCAAGCTATGGCAGCTGCGACGCCCCATCTTTGGCATCGGTGCGGCGCAGGTGATTTTCAGCGCGGCGATCCTCGGCGGGCTGTTGATGCTCACCCACTTCTCCTGGCAGGCCGCGGTGATTGGCGGGATTGGCCTTGCGATGTCGTCGACCGCGATGGCGCTGCAGCTGATGCGTGAGAAGGGGATGAACCGCAGCGAATCCGGGCAGCTTGGCTTCTCGGTGCTGTTGTTCCAGGACCTGGCGGTCATCCCCGCGCTGGCGCTGGTGCCGCTGCTGGCTGGTGCCGGTGACGAACATTTTGACTGGCAGACCGTCGGCTTAAAGGTGCTGGCCTTCGGCGGCATGCTGATTGGCGGGCGCTACCTGTTACGCCCGGTATTTCGTTTTATTGCCAGCTCCGGGGTGCGCGAAGTCTTTACCGCCGCCACGCTGCTGCTGGTGCTGGGGTCGGCACTGTTCATGGATGCGCTGGGCCTCTCGATGGCGCTGGGCACCTTTATCGCTGGCGTCCTGCTGGCGGAAAGTGAGTACCGCCACGAGCTGGAAATTGCCATCGAACCGTTTAAAGGTCTGCTGCTGGGGCTGTTCTTTATCTCAGTGGGGATGTCGCTCAACCTCGGCGTGCTCTACACCCATCTGCTGGTGGTGATTGGCTGCGTGGCATTGCTGGTGGCGGTGAAAACGCTGGTGCTGTATCTGCTGGCGCATCTGCACGGCATGCGCAGTTCGGAGCGGATGCAGTTTGCCGGTGTGCTGAGCCAGGGCGGTGAGTTCGCCTTTGTGCTCTTCTCGGCAGCCTCGTCGTTTAAAGTCTTTAAGGGCGACCAGATGTCGCTGCTGCTGGTGGTGGTGACGCTGTCGATGATGACCACGCCGCTGTTGATGAAGCTCGTCGACCTCACGCTGTCGCGCCGTTTTAACGGGCCGGAAGAAGAAGACGAAGCGCCGTGGGTGGATGACGATAAGCCACAGGTGATTGTGGTGGGATTTGGTCGCTTCGGGCAGGTGATTGGTCGCCTGCTGATGGCCAACAAATTGCGGATCACCGTCCTGGAGCGCGACATCAGTGCGGTTAACCTGATGCGCAAATACGGCTATAAGGTTTACTACGGTGATGCAACCCAGGTTGAATTGCTGCGTTCGGCAGGCGCTGAGCAGGCGCAGTCGATCGTTATCACCTGCAACGAGCCGGAAGATACCATGAAGCTGGTGGAGATCTGCCAGCAGCACTTCCCGCATCTGAAGATTATGGCCCGTGCGCGAGGACGTGTGGAGGCGCACGAACTGCTGCAGGCGGGCGTGGTACAGTTTTCCCGTGAGACCTTTTCCAGTGCGCTGGAACTGGGGCGCAAGGCGCTTATCTCCACCGGTATGCACCCGCATCAGGCGCAGCGCGCACAGTTGCACTTCAAGCGGCTGGATATGCGCATGCTGCGTGAGCTGATGCCGGTACACAGCGATACCCAACAAATTTCTCGCGTGCGGGAAGCGAGACGAGAGCTGGAGGAGATCTTCCAGCGCGAAATGCAACAAGAGCGGCGGCAGCTGGACGGCTGGGACGAATTTGAATAGAAGGTGAGTATGGCGGTACGTAAACGTTTTATCGCGGGCGCGAAGTGCCCGTCGTGTCAGGCCCAGGATTCAATGGCGATGTGGCGCGAGAATAATATCGATGTGGTTGAGTGCGTTAAGTGCGGACACCAGATGCGTGAGGCGGATAAAGAAGCCCGCGAACACGTTCGCAAAGAGGAACAAGTGATCGGTATTTTTCATCCGGAGTAGCGATCCGTGCTGTCTTTTTTTAAGCTTATGGGTACACGGGTGTAGAATTCCGCTACAATCTGCGCCACTAAAATATTCCCATGCTCAGGAGATATCATGAAAGTAGCAAAAGACCTGGTGGTCAGCCTGGCCTATCAGGTACGTACAGAAGACGGTGTATTGGTTGATGAGTCTCCGGTAAGTGCACCGCTTGACTACCTGCATGGTCACGGTTCCCTGATCTCCGGCCTGGAAAACGCGCTGGACGGTCACGAAGTTGGTGATAAATTCGACGTTGCTGTTCAAGCTAACGACGCTTACGGTCAGTACGACGAAAACCTGGTGCAGCGCGTTCCTAAAGACGTCTTCATGGGCGTTGACGAACTGCAGGTTGGCATGCGCTTCCTGGCTGAAACTGACCAAGGTCCAGTACCGGTTGAAATCACCGAAGTTGAAGACGACCACGTTGTGGTTGACGGCAACCACATGCTGGCTGGCCAGAACCTGAAGTTCAACGTTGAAGTTGTTGCTATCCGCGAAGCGACCGAAGAAGAACTGGCTCATGGCCACGTTCACGGTGCGAACGGTCACGACCACGATCATGACCACGACCACGACGGTTGCTGCGGCGGTCACGGCCATGACCACGGTCACGACCACGGCGGCGAAGGCTGCTGCGGCGGTGGCGGTAAAGGCCACGGCGGCTGCGGTTGCCACTAATCCCTCTCGTTCTGTAGAACGATGGATACAAAAAAAGCGGGGAATACCCGCTTTTTTTACGCCTCAATAATGAGGTGGTGGCGTCTCTTCAGACGGTGACGCCATGTTTGACGGCTGGCTGGCCTTGAGCTTTTCGGTCAGCAGACGCAGATGCTCGCGCAGCTTCGCCATTTCCATCTCGTGCGCTGTGACCGTCATGTTAAGGTCATCAATGGTGATCTCCTGAAAGGCCAGACGGCTTTCAAGCTCAGCCAGACGCGCTTCGATAGTCGTTTCCTGCATGATGTCCTCTCTACTGTTATCACCGCAATCGCCGCGGATTCTACGCAACTTTGCCCGGCCGCGCAGCCTCTCTTTGCGACGCTGGAAACTAATTTAAACAAAAAGAGTCTGAAAAGAGTCGATATGAGAAGCGTTCATATGTAGATTTCCTCTACAACGTTCTATAGTACGCTTCTCATTTAGTTAACATTGGGGCGAGAGGCCCCGGCCCTGGAGAGATGGATGAAATCACTGTTTAAAGTAACGCTTCTGGCAACCACAATGGCCGTTGCACTGAATGCACCTCTGACCTTCGCAGCTGACGCTGCTGCTAAAGCTGCACCAGCTGCGGACGCGAAAGCGGCTCCGGCAGCAGACAGCAAAGCTGCATTCAAAAATGACGACCAGAAATCTGCCTATGCACTGGGCGCATCGCTGGGTCGTTACATGGAAAACTCTCTGAAAGAACAGGAAAAACTGGGCATCAAACTGGACAAAGACCAGCTGATCGCCGGTGTTCAGGACGCGTTTGCTGATAAGAGCAAACTGTCCGATCAAGAGATCGAACAAACTCTGCAGGCGTTTGAAACTCGCGTGAAGACCTCCGCTCAGGCGAAGATGGAAAAAGACGCCGCTGACAACGAAGCAAAAGGTAAGGCTTTCCGTGACAAGTTCGCTAAAGAGAAAGGCGTGAAAACCTCTTCTACTGGCCTGCTGTACAAAGTAGAGAAAGCGGGTACTGGCGACGCGCCGAAAGACAGTGACACCGTTGTGGTTAACTACAAAGGTACGCTGATCGACGGTAAAGAGTTCGATAACTCTTACACCCGCGGTGAACCTCTCTCCTTCCGTCTGGACGGCGTTATCCCTGGCTGGACCGAAGGTCTGAAAAACATCAAGAAGGGCGGTAAAATCCAGCTGGTTATCCCACCGGATCTGGCTTACGGCAAAACCGGCGTTCCGGGTATCCCGGCTAACTCCACCCTGGTCTTCGATGTTGAACTGTTAGACATCAAACCGGCACCGAAAGCCGAGGCACAGCCAGACGCTGCACCGGCTGACAAAGCGGCCGAAGCCAGCAAAAAATAAGATTGCGAAAGCCGCCGCCCAATGGGCGGCGGCTTTTTATTATCTACAGGATATAATTAATGCTGGAAAGCGCCTTATGCGCTGTATTACTTTAGATGCCCCTAATAGTGATGAGCCTGCCCTGACAACATAACGACAGGCTCCTGAAAAGGAGTGCTTTTTTTCATGTCCAGGTCGCTTTTAACCAACGAAACCAGTGAACTTGATTTACTGGATCAACGTCCTTTCGATCAAACTGACTTCGATATTCTAAAATCCTACGAAGCGGTTGTGGACGGGTTGGCGATGCTCATTGGTTCCCACTGCGAAATCGTGTTGCATTCACTTCAGGATCTAAAATGCTCGGCAATACGCATCGCGAACGGCGAACATACCGGGCGTAAAATCGGTTCTCCGATTACCGATCTCGCGCTGCGGATGCTGCATGATATGACCGGGGCAGATAGCAGCGTTTCCAAATGCTATTTTACTCGCGCCAAAAGCGGCGTACTGATGAAGTCCGTTACCATCGCCATCCGTAACCGTGACCATCGGGTTATCGGCTTACTGTGCATCAACATGAACCTCGATGTCCCGTTCTCGCAAATCATGAACACCTTTATTCCGCCGGAAACGCCGGAAGTCGGTTCTGCGGTTAACTTCGCTTCCTCCGTTGAGGACCTGGTGACCCAGACGCTGGAGTTCACTATCGAAGAGGTGAATGCCGATCGCAACGTTTCCAATAACGCCAAGAATCGCCAGATCGTGCTCAATCTTTATGAAAAAGGCATCTTTGACATCAAGGATGCGATTAACCAGGTTGCCGATCGCCTGAACATCTCCAAACACACCGTCTATCTCTACATCCGCCAGTTCAAGAGCGGTGATTTCCTGGGGCAAGATAAGTAATGCGTTTTGCCCTGATGGTGACCGGCCCCGCGTATGGCACCCAGCAGGCGAGCAGCGCGCTGCAGTTTGCGAAAGCTGCACTGGCGGAGGGGCACGAGATAGCCTGCGTATTTTTCTATCGGGAAGGGGTCTATAACGCCAATCAGCTGACCTCGCCCGCCAGCGATGAATTCGATTTGGTCCGCGCCTGGCAATCATTGCATGACGAAAATGGCGTGGCGTTGCATATCTGCGTGGCCGCCGCGCTGCGCCGTGGCGTGACCGATGAAACCGAGGCTCGACAGCTTGGTCTGCCGACGTTTAATCTCCAGCCCGGCTTTTCGCTGAGCGGACTAGGCTCGCTGGCCGAAGCTGCGCTAACCTGCGATCGAATGGTACAGTTCTGATGAAACGAGTTGCGTTTGTTTTTTCCTCCGCCCCGCACGGCAGCAGTGCCGGCAGGGAAGGGCTGGATGCATTACTGGCGACATCAGCCCTGAGCGAAGACCTCGGCGTGTTTTTTGTGGGCGACGGGGTGTTTCAGTTACTCAGTCAGCAGCAGCCGGGCGTTATTCTCGCTCGCGACTACATTGCGACCTTTAAGCTGCTCTCGCTCTACGATATCGAAAATTGCTGGATCTGCGCGGCATCCCTGCGCGAACGCGGCCTGACGACAGAGACGACGTTTGTCACCGACGTCGAGCCGCTGGAAGCGGATGCCCTGCGCCATCGCCTTAACGACTACGATGTGATCCTGCACTTCTGAGGCCCTTATGCTGCATACGCTACGCACCTCACCCTGGCATGCCGACATTAGCGGAATGACCCGCCTGATGGACGACGGTGATGATCTGCTATTGATCGCCGATGGCGTGCTGGCAGCGGTTGAAAACGGCCGCTTCCTTGAAATTCTCCGCGCGGCCCCCATATCCATCTACGTGTTGAATGAAGATGTGCAAGCGCGCGGTCTTTGTGCTCAAATTTCGAGCGATGTCATCATGGTCAGCTATACTGACTTCGTCAGGTTAACGGTAAAACACGCCTCTCAGATCGCCTGGTAGCATCTTTGCCGTTGTATATTTCTTGACACCCTTTCGGCATGGCCCTAAAATTTCGCGTCCTCATATTATATGAGGCGATTTATTACGTGTTTACGAAGCAAAAGCTAAAACCAGGAGCTATTTAATGGCAACAGTTAACCAGCTGGTTCGCAAACCACGTGCTCGCAAAGTTGCAAAAAGCAACGTGCCAGCGCTGGAAGCCTGCCCGCAGAAACGTGGTGTATGTACCCGTGTATATACCACCACTCCTAAGAAACCAAACTCCGCACTGCGTAAAGTATGCCGTGTGCGTTTGACTAACGGTTTTGAAGTTACCTCCTACATCGGTGGTGAAGGTCACAACCTGCAGGAACACTCCGTGATCCTGATCCGTGGCGGTCGTGTAAAAGACCTTCCGGGTGTTCGTTACCACACCGTTCGTGGTGCGCTTGACTGCTCCGGCGTTAAAGACCGTAAGCAAGCTCGCTCCAAGTATGGCGTGAAGCGTCCTAAGGCTTAATGGTTCTCCGTTAAGTAAGGCCAAACGTTTTATATTAATGTCAAACTCTTTGAGTTTTGGACAATCCTGAATTAACAACGGAGTATTTCCATGCCACGTCGTCGCGTCATTGGTCAGCGTAAAATCCTGCCAGATCCTAAGTTCGGATCAGAACTGCTGGCTAAATTTGTCAACATTCTGATGGTAGATGGTAAAAAATCTACTGCAGAATCAATCGTATACAGCGCGCTGGAGACCCTGGCTCAGCGTTCTGGTAAAAATGAACTGGAAGCATTCGAAGTTGCGCTCGAAAACGTGCGCCCAACTGTCGAAGTTAAGTCCCGCCGCGTAGGTGGTTCTACTTATCAGGTTCCAGTTGAAGTTCGTCCGGTCCGTCGTAATGCTCTGGCAATGCGTTGGATCGTAGAAGCTGCTCGTAAACGCGGTGATAAATCCATGGCTCTGCGCCTGGCGAACGAACTTTCTGACGCTGCAGACAACAAAGGTACTGCAGTTAAGAAACGTGAAGACGTTCACCGTATGGCAGAAGCCAACAAGGCGTTCGCACACTACCGTTGGTAATCCCTTCGGAGTATTAGTCACCAGGCGGGCGCTTCAGCGAAGCTGCCCGCTTTGGGTTACTTAACTGAACGCCTAAAAAGATAAACGAGGAATCAAATGGCTCGTACAACACCCATCGCACGCTACCGTAACATCGGTATCAGTGCGCACATCGACGCCGGTAAAACCACTACTACCGAACGTATTCTGTTCTACACCGGTGTAAACCACAAAATCGGTGAAGTTCACGACGGCGCCGCTACCATGGACTGGATGGAGCAGGAGCAGGAACGTGGTATTACCATCACTTCCGCAGCGACTACTGCATTCTGGTCTGGTATGGCTAAGCAGTATGAACCGCACCGCGTAAACATCATCGACACCCCAGGGCACGTTGACTTCACCATCGAAGTAGAACGTTCCATGCGTGTTCTTGACGGTGCGGTAATGGTTTACTGCGCAGTTGGTGGTGTTCAGCCACAGTCTGAAACCGTATGGCGTCAGGCTAACAAATACAAAGTTCCACGTATCGCGTTCGTTAACAAAATGGACCGTATGGGTGCGAACTTCCTGAAAGTTGTTGGTCAGATCAAAACCCGTCTGGGCGCGAACCCTGTTCCGCTGCAGCTGGCAATTGGTGCTGAAGAAGGTTTCACCGGTGTTGTTGACCTGGTGAAAATGAAAGCCATCAACTGGAACGAAGAAGACGCAGGCGTTACCTTCACTTATGAAGATATCCCAGCAGACATGCAGGACCTGGCTGACGAATGGCACCAGAACCTGATCGAGTCCGCTGCAGAAGCTTCAGAAGAGCTGATGGAGAAATACCTGGGTGGTGAAGAACTGACTGAAGAAGAGATCAAAAAAGCTCTGCGTCAGCGCGTTCTGAACAACGAAATCATCCTGGTAACCTGTGGTTCTGCGTTCAAGAACAAAGGTGTTCAGGCGATGCTGGATGCGGTAATTGATTACCTGCCATCCCCAATCGACGTACCTGCGATCAACGGTATCCTTGACGACGGTAAAGACACTCCGGCAGAACGTCACGCAAGCGACGATGAGCCGTTCTCTGCACTGGCGTTCAAAATTGCTACCGACCCGTTTGTTGGTAACTTGACCTTCTTCCGTGTGTATTCCGGTGTGGTTAACTCTGGTGATACCGTACTGAACTCCGTGAAAACTGCACGTGAGCGTTTCGGCCGTATCGTACAGATGCACGCTAACAAACGTGAAGAGATCAAAGAAGTTCGCGCGGGCGACATCGCTGCTGCAATCGGTCTGAAAGACGTAACTACCGGTGACACTCTGTGTGACCCAGATGCGCCTATCATTCTGGAACGTATGGAATTCCCAGAGCCGGTAATCTCCATCGCAGTAGAACCAAAAACCAAAGCTGACCAGGAAAAAATGGGTCTGGCTCTGGGCCGTCTGGCTAAAGAAGACCCATCATTCCGCGTATGGACTGATGAAGAATCTAACCAGACCATTATCGCCGGTATGGGTGAACTGCACCTCGACATCATCGTTGACCGCATGAAGCGTGAATTCAACGTTGAAGCGAACGTCGGTAAACCTCAGGTTGCTTACCGCGAAGCGATTCGCGCGAAAGTTACCGATATCGAAGGTAAGCACGCTAAGCAGTCTGGTGGTCGCGGTCAGTACGGTCATGTTGTTATCGACATGTACCCACTGGAGCCGGGTTCTAACCCGAAAGGCTACGAATTCATCAACGACATCAAGGGTGGTGTAATCCCTGGCGAATACATCCCTGCCGTTGATAAAGGTATCCAGGAACAGCTGAAATCTGGCCCGCTGGCTGGTTACCCGGTTGTTGACATGGGTGTTCGTCTGCACTTCGGTTCTTACCATGACGTTGACTCCTCTGAACTGGCGTTTAAACTGGCAGCTTCTCTGGCGTTTAAAGACGGCTTTAAGAAAGCGAAACCAGTTCTGCTTGAGCCTATCATGAAGGTTGAAGTAGAGACTCCTGAAGAGAACACTGGTGACGTTATCGGTGACTTGAGCCGCCGTCGTGGTATGCTCAAAGGTCAGGAATCCAACGTTACTGGCGTTGTGATCCACGCTGAAGTTCCGCTGTCCGAAATGTTCGGTTATGCAACTCAGCTGCGTTCACTGACCAAAGGCCGTGCTTCTTACTCCATGGAGTTCCTGAAGTACGACGATGCGCCGAACAACGTTGCTCAGGCCGTTATTGAAGCCCGTGGTAAATAATCCACAGGATTAAAACCTAAGTCCCGTGCTCTCTCCAAAGGGGAGAGCACTATAGTAAGGAATATAGCCGTGTCTAAAGAAAAATTTGAACGTACAAAACCGCACGTTAACGTCGGCACCATCGGCCACGTTGACCACGGTAAAACTACCCTGACTGCTGCAATCACTACCGTACTGGCTAAAACCTACGGCGGTGCTGCTCGTGCTTTCGACCAGATCGATAACGCACCAGAAGAAAAAGCTCGTGGTATCACCATCAACACTTCCCACGTTGAATATGACACCCCGACTCGCCACTACGCACACGTAGACTGCCCAGGCCACGCCGACTATGTTAAAAACATGATCACCGGTGCTGCGCAGATGGACGGCGCGATCCTGGTTGTTGCTGCGACTGATGGCCCTATGCCACAGACTCGTGAGCACATCCTGCTGGGTCGTCAGGTAGGCGTTCCTTACATCATCGTGTTCCTGAACAAATGCGACATGGTTGATGACGAAGAGCTGCTGGAACTGGTTGAAATGGAAGTTCGTGAACTTCTGTCCCAGTACGACTTCCCAGGTGATGATACCCCAATCATCCGTGGTTCTGCTCTGAAAGCGCTGGAAGGCGAAGCAGAGTGGGAAGCGAAAATCATCGAACTGGCTGGCTTCCTGGATTCTTACATCCCAGAACCAGAACGTGCTATCGACAAGCCGTTCCTGCTGCCAATCGAAGACGTATTCTCCATCTCCGGTCGTGGTACCGTTGTTACCGGTCGTGTAGAGCGCGGTATCATCAAAGTTGGTGAAGAAGTTGAAATCGTTGGTATCAAAGAGACTGCTAAGTCTACCTGTACCGGCGTTGAAATGTTCCGCAAACTGCTGGACGAAGGCCGTGCTGGTGAGAACGTTGGTGTTCTGCTGCGTGGTATCAAACGTGAAGAAATCGAACGTGGTCAGGTTCTGGCTAAGCCAGGCTCTATCAAGCCGCACACCAAGTTCGAATCTGAAGTGTACATTCTGTCCAAAGACGAAGGCGGCCGTCATACTCCGTTCTTCAAAGGCTACCGTCCACAGTTCTACTTCCGTACTACTGACGTGACCGGTACCATCGAACTGCCAGAAGGCGTTGAGATGGTAATGCCAGGCGACAACATCAAGATGGTTGTGACTCTGATCCACCCAATCGCGATGGACGATGGCCTGCGTTTCGCAATCCGTGAAGGCGGTCGTACTGTAGGTGCGGGCGTTGTTGCTAAAGTAATGAGCTAATTATTGATTAATTAGTTTTGCACTTGAAAAGGGCACTTCGGTGCCCTTTTTGCTTTTTGTTATTTATCCCCGCAATATTTTTCGCACGATTTGATCCCTTATTTCACGCGACTTCTCGCGTCTGGCTATTGTAATCATAATTATTCTCACTTACACTTTGTTCAGAAATTGAACGGGAGTGGTTATGTACGTTTGTTTGTGCAATGGCGTCAGCGATAAAAAAATTCGCCAGGCAGTACGCCAGTTTCATCCGCAGTCTTTCCAGCAATTAAGAAAATGCATTCCTATTGGAAATCAATGCGGTAAATGCGTTCGTGCTGCACGTGAGGTGATGGAAGACGAATTAATGCAAATGCCAGAGTTCAAAGAGATTGCCTGAGCCCGGATTTCTTTTTTGACATCCCGGTAGGCCGTTCTACGCTTCAATAAGTGGAAGCGGAGGGTCTATATAATGAAAGGTGATGTTAAGATAATAAATTATCTCAATAAATTATTGGGAAACGAGCTTGTCGCAATCAACCAATACTTTCTCCATGCGAGAATGTTCAAAAACTGGGGCCTGATGCGCCTCAACGATATTGAATACCACGAATCCATCGATGAAATGAAACACGCCGATCAGTACATTGAGCGTATTCTGTTTCTTGAAGGGATCCCTAATCTACAAGACCTTGGCAAGCTGCATATCGGCGAAGATGTCGAAGAGATGCTGCAGTCCGACTTAAAGCTTGAACTGGACGGCGCGAAGGATCTGCGTGAAGCCATTGCCTATGCTGATAGCGTACATGACTACGTCAGCCGTGATATGTTGATTACCATCCTCACCGAGGAAGAACATCACATTGACTGGCTGGAGACCGAACTGGATCTGATCGGCAAAATTGGTTTGCAGAACTACCTGCAGTCGCAGATTAAGGTTGAAGGTTAAAAGCAGACAAGCCAGCCATAATAAAACCCGCCGCCCCCAGAAATGGTCCAAAAGGCAGCGGGTTTTTTATATTCTCCGCCTGATGCAGCCACAGTGCCTTCCCCACGATAAAGGCACACGCCAGCAACGTAGCCACCAACACGAGCAGCGGTAGAGATTGCCAGCCGTGCCAGGCGCCGAGTGCCGCCACATACTTTACGTCACCATACCCTAAGCCTTCACAGCGTCGCAGTGCGCGGTATCCCCAGTAAAAGAGAGCCATCGCGCAATAGCCTGCAATCGCTCCCCATAGTGCCTCGTTACTCCTTGTTGGATTCAGACAGAGCTGACTTAGTAACCCTCCCCAAAGCAAAGGGCAGGTAAAGCTGTTACGCAATAACCCGGCGCGGAAGTCTTGCCAGCACAGGATGATGTTGAGTACGGCATAGAGAAGATAGAAGGGGAGGGCCGGAAGCATCATTATTGGTTTCCATAAGAGGTCATGCCGACAGTGTGCGAGGCGAAGAGAGGGGCGGCAACGGCCGATGCGCGTTTTCACGAAGGGCTATCCAGACTCATACCCATCGTTGCAGTTTGTTCACCGATTCTGCTAGCCGCCTTCCAGGCTTTACTGACTAATTTATAAACGCGGCTTGCTTAGTATGGGTATACGTGTATAATGCGCGGGCTTGTCTAATATAGACAGCGGTTCAATATGAACCACCGGTACTGCGTAAGCGATACCAGACAATGTTCCCAATTGGGGAACTCTGTAAGAACGGTTACACTCTCCCATCAATCGTAATGGGTTTGAGGAGTAACTATTTCGTCTATAAAATAATTGGAGCTCTGGTCTCATGCAGAACCAAAGAATCCGTATCCGCCTGAAAGCGTTTGATCATCGTCTGATCGATCAATCAACCGCGGAAATCGTCGAGACTGCTAAGCGCACTGGTGCGCAAGTCCGTGGTCCGATCCCGCTGCCGACCCGCAAAGAGCGCTTTACCGTTCTGATCTCCCCGCACGTCAACAAAGACGCGCGTGATCAGTACGAAATTCGCACTCACAAGCGTCTGGTTGACATCGTTGAGCCAACTGAAAAAACCGTTGATGCTCTGATGCGTCTGGACCTGGCTGCCGGTGTAGACGTGCAGATCAGCCTGGGTTAATCAGGTCATCGAGCGATTGAGAGGTTGATACAATGATTGGTTTAGTCGGTAAAAAAGTGGGTATGACCCGCATCTTCACTGAAGATGGCGTTTCTATCCCAGTAACCGTTATCGAAGTTGAAGCAAACCGCGTTACTCAGATCAAAGATCTGGCTAACGATGGCTATCGCGCTGTTCAGGTTACCACTGGTGCTAAAAAAGCTAACCGTGTAACCAAGCCGGAAGCTGGTCACTTCGCTAAAGCTGGCGTAGAAGCTGGCCGCGGCCTGTGGGAGTTCCGTCTGGCAGATGGTGAAGAATACACCGTTGGTCAGGACATTAGCGTTGAACTGTTTGCTGACGTTAAAAAAGTTGACGTAACCGGTACCTCTAAAGGTAAAGGTTTCGCTGGTACCGTTAAGCGCTGGAACTTCCGTACCCAAGACGCTACTCACGGTAACTCCTTGTCTCACCGCGTTCCGGGTTCTATCGGTCAGAACCAGACTCCGGGCAAAGTGTTCAAAGGCAAGAAAATGGCAGGTCAGATGGGTAACGAACGTGTCACCGTTCAGAGCCTTGACGTAGTACGCGTTGACGCTGAGCGCAACCTGCTGCTGGTTAAAGGTGGTGTTCCGGGTGCGACCGGTTGCGACCTGATCGTTAAACCAGCTGTGAAGGCGTAAGGGGATAGCAATGGAATTAGTATTGAAAGACGCGCAGAGCGCGCTGACTGTTTCCGAAACTACCTTCGGTCGTGATTTCAACGAAGCGCTGGTTCACCAGGTTGTTGTTGCTTATGCAGCTGGTGCTCGTCAGGGTACTCGTGCTCAGAAGACTCGTGCTGAAGTAACTGGTTCAGGCAAAAAGCCATGGCGCCAGAAAGGTACCGGCCGTGCGCGTTCAGGTTCTATCAAGAGCCCGATCTGGCGTTCAGGTGGCGTGACCTTCGCTGCTCGTCCACAGGACCACAGTCAAAAAGTTAACAAAAAGATGTACCGCGGCGCGCTGAAAAGCATCCTGTCCGAACTGGTACGTCAGGATCGTCTGATCGTTGTCGAATCATTCTCTGTTGAAGCGCCTAAAACTAAGCTGCTGGCACAGAAACTGAAAGACATGGCTCTGGAAGATGTGCTGATCATCACCGGTGAGCTGGACGAAAACCTGTTCCTGGCTGCGCGCAACCTGCACAAGGTTGACGTACGCGATGCAACTGGTATCGACCCGGTTAGCCTGATCGCCTTCGACAAAGTCGTAATGACTGCTGATGCTGTTAAGCAAGTTGAGGAGATGCTGGCATGATTCGTGAAGAACGTCTGCTGAAGGTGCTGCGCGCACCGCACGTTTCTGAAAAAGCGTCTACTGCGATGGAAAAAACCAATACCATCGTTCTCAAAGTTGCCAAAGACGCGACCAAAGCAGAAATCAAAGCTGCTGTGCAGAAACTGTTTGAAGTCGAAGTCGAAGTCGTTAACACCCTGGTAGTTAAAGGGAAAGTTAAACGTCACGGACAGCGTATCGGTCGTCGTAGCGACTGGAAAAAAGCTTACGTCACCCTGAAGGAAGGCCAGAATCTGGACTTCGTCGGCGGCGCTGAGTAAGTCGGAGGAGTAATACAATGGCAGTTGTTAAATGTAAACCGACATCTCCGGGTCGTCGCCACGTCGTTAAAGTGGTCAACCCAGAGCTGCACAAGGGCAAACCTTTTGCTCCGCTGGTTGAAAAAAACAGCAAATCCGGTGGTCGTAACAACAATGGCCGCATCACCACTCGTCACATCGGTGGTGGTCACAAGCAGGCTTACCGTATTGTTGACTTCAAACGCAACAAAGACGGTATCCCGGCAATTGTTGAACGTCTTGAGTACGATCCGAACCGCTCCGCGAACATCGCGCTGGTTCTGTACAAAGACGGCGAACGTCGTTACATCCTGGCCCCTAAAGGCCTGAAAGCTGGCGACCAGATTCAGTCTGGCGTTGATGCTGCAATCAAAGCAGGTAACACCCTGCCGATGCGCAATATCCCGGTTGGTTCTACCGTTCATAACGTAGAAATGAAACCAGGTAAAGGCGGTCAGCTGGCACGTTCCGCTGGTACTTACGTTCAGATCGTTGCTCGCGATGGTGCTTATGTCACCCTGCGTCTGCGTTCTGGTGAAATGCGTAAAGTCGAAGCAGAATGCCGTGCAACTCTGGGCGAAGTTGGCAATGCTGAGCATATGCTGCGCGTTCTGGGTAAAGCAGGTGCTGCACGCTGGCGTGGTGTTCGTCCTACCGTTCGCGGTACCGCGATGAACCCAGTCGACCACCCACATGGTGGTGGTGAAGGTCGTAACTTTGGTAAGCACCCGGTATCCCCGTGGGGCCTGCAGACCAAAGGTAAGAAGACCCGCAGCAACAAGCGTACTGATAAATTCATCGTACGTCGCCGTAGCAAATAATTTTAGAGGATAAGCCATGCCACGTTCTCTCAAGAAAGGTCCTTTTATTGACCTGCACTTGCTGAAGAAGGTAGAGAAAGCGGTGGAAAGCGGAGACAAGAAGCCCCTGCGCACTTGGTCCCGTCGTTCAACGATCTTTCCTAACATGATCGGTTTGACCATCGCTGTCCATAATGGTCGTCAGCACGTTCCGGTATTTGTAACCGACGAAATGGTTGGTCACAAACTGGGTGAATTCGCACCGACTCGTACTTATCGCGGCCACGCTGCTGATAAAAAAGCGAAGAAGAAATAAGGTAGGAGGAAGAGATGGAAACTTTAGCTCAACATCGCCATGCTCGTTCTTCTGCTCAGAAGGTTCGCCTTGTTGCTGACCTGATTCGCGGTAAGAAAGTGTCGCAGGCGCTGGAAATTCTGACCTACACCAATAAGAAAGCGGCTGTACTGGTCAAGAAAGTTCTGGAATCTGCCATTGCTAACGCTGAACACAACGATGGCGCTGACATTGATGATCTGAAAGTTACGAAAATTTTCGTAGACGAAGGCCCAAGCATGAAGCGCATTATGCCGCGTGCTAAAGGTCGTGCAGATCGCATCCTGAAGCGCACCAGCCACATCACTGTGGTTGTGTCCGATCGCTGAGACTCTGGAGACTAGCAATGGGTCAGAAAGTACATCCTAATGGTATTCGCCTGGGTATTGTAAAACCATGGAACTCTACTTGGTTTGCGAACACCAAAGAATTCGCTGACAACCTGGACAGCGATTTTAAAGTACGTCAGTACCTGACTAAGGAACTGGCTAAGGCGTCCGTATCTCGTATCGTTATCGAGCGTCCGGCTAAGAGCATCCGTGTGACCATTCACACTGCTCGCCCGGGCATCGTTATCGGTAAGAAAGGCGAAGACGTAGAAAAACTGCGCAAGGTCGTAGCGGATATCGCTGGCGTTCCTGCACAGATCAATATCGCTGAAGTTCGTAAGCCTGAACTGGACGCTAAATTGGTTGCTGACAGCATCACTTCACAGCTGGAACGTCGCGTTATGTTCCGTCGTGCTATGAAGCGTGCTGTACAGAACGCAATGCGTCTGGGCGCGAAGGGTATTAAAGTTGAAGTTAGCGGCCGTCTGGGCGGCGCGGAAATCGCACGTACCGAATGGTACCGCGAAGGTCGCGTACCTCTGCACACTCTGCGTGCTGACATCGACTACAACACCTCTGAAGCGCACACCACTTACGGTGTAATCGGCGTTAAGGTATGGATCTTCAAAGGTGAGATCCTGGGTGGTATGGCTGCTGTTGAACAACCGGAACCGGCTGCTCAACCTAAAAAGCAGCAGCGTAAAGGCCGTAAATAAGGAGCGTCGCTGATGTTACAACCAAAGCGTACAAAATTCCGTAAAGTGCACAAAGGCCGTAACCGCGGTCTGGCGCAGGGTACGGATGTTAGCTTCGGCAGCTTCGGCCTGAAAGCTGTTGGCCGTGGTCGTCTGACTGCACGTCAGATCGAAGCAGCACGTCGTGCAATGACCCGTGCAGTTAAGCGTCAAGGTAAGATCTGGATCCGTGTATTCCCGGACAAACCGATCACCGAGAAACCGCTGGCAGTGCGTATGGGTAAAGGTAAAGGTAACGTGGAGTATTGGGTTGCCTTGATCCAGCCGGGTAAAGTCCTGTATGAAATGGACGGTGTCCCGGAAGAGCTGGCCCGTGAAGCATTCGGCCTCGCTGCAGCGAAACTGCCGATCAAAACCACCTTTGTAACTAAGACGGTGATGTAATGAAAGCAAAAGAGCTGCGTGAAAAAAGCGTTGAAGAGCTGAACGCTGAGCTGCTGAACCTGCTGCGTGAGCAGTTCAACCTGCGCATGCAGGCTGCCAGTGGCCAGCTGCAACAGACTCACCTGCTGAAGCAGGTTCGTCGTGATGTTGCACGCGTTAAGACTTTACTGACTCAGAAGGCGGGTGCGTAATGACCGATAAAATCCGTACTCTGCAAGGTCGCGTAGTTAGCGCAAAAATGGAGAAATCCATTGTTGTTGCTATCGAACGTATGGTGAAACACCCGGTATACGGCAAATTCATCAAACGTACGACCAAACTGCACGTACATGACGAGAACAACGAATGTGGTATCGGCGACAAGGTTGAAATCCGTGAATGCCGTCCACTGTCCAAGACTAAGTCCTGGACGCTGGTTCGCGTTGTAGAGAAAGCGGTTCTGTAATACAGTACTCGTTCTCGATACGAATAAACGGCTCAGCGATGAGCCGTTTATTTTTTCTACCCTTATCGTTGAAGCGGTGTTATAATGCCGCGCCCTCGATATGGGGCTTTTTAACGACCTGAATTCGGGTCTCAGTAGTAGTTGACATTAGCGGAGCACTAAAATGATCCAAGAACAGACTATGCTGAACGTCGCCGACAACTCCGGTGCACGTCGCGTAATGTGTATCAAGGTTCTGGGTGGCTCGCACCGTCGCTACGCAGGCGTAGGCGACATCATCAAGATCACCATCAAGGAAGCAATTCCACGTGGTAAGGTCAAAAAAGGTGATGTGCTGAAGGCGGTAGTGGTGCGCACCAAGAAGGGTGTTCGTCGCCCGGACGGTTCTGTCATTCGCTTCGATGGTAATGCATGCGTTATTTTAAACAATAACAGCGAGCAACCTATCGGTACGCGTATTTTTGGGCCGGTAACTCGTGAACTTCGTAACGAGAAGTTCATGAAAATTATCTCTCTGGCACCAGAAGTACTCTAAGGAGCGAATCATGGCAGCGAAAATCCGTCGTGATGACGAAGTTATCGTGTTAACCGGTAAAGATAAAGGTAAACGCGGTAAAGTTAAGAATGTCTTGTCTTCCGGCAAGGTTATCGTTGAAGGTATCAACCTGGTTAAGAAACACCAGAAGCCGGTTCCGGCTCTGAACCAACCAGGCGGCATTGTAGAGAAAGAAGCAGCTATTCAGATCTCTAACATTGCACTGTTCAACGCGGCTACCGGCAAGGCTGACCGTGTAGGCTTTAGATTCGAAGACGGCAAAAAAGTCCGTTTCTTCAAGTCTAACAGCGAAACTATCAAGTAATTTGGAGTAGTACGATGGCGAAACTGCATGATTACTACAAAGACGAAGTAGTCGCTAAACTCATGTCTGAGTTTAACTACAATTCTGTCATGCAAGTCCCTCGGGTCGAGAAGATCACCCTGAACATGGGTGTTGGTGAAGCGATCGCTGACAAGAAACTGCTGGATAACGCAGCAGCTGATCTGACAGCAATCTCCGGTCAAAAGCCGTTGATCACCAAAGCACGCAAATCAGTTGCAGGCTTCAAAATCCGTCAGGGCTATCCGATCGGCTGTAAAGTAACTCTGCGTGGCGAACGCATGTGGGAGTTCTTTGAGCGCCTGATCACTATTGCTGTACCACGTATCCGTGACTTCCGTGGCTTGTCCGCTAAGTCATTCGACGGCCGTGGTAACTACAGCATGGGTGTCCGTGAGCAGATCATCTTCCCAGAAATCGACTACGATAAAGTCGACCGCGTACGTGGTTTGGATATTACCATCACCACTACTGCGAAATCTGACGAAGAAGGCCGTGCTCTGCTGGCTGCCTTTGACTTCCCGTTCCGCAAGTAAGGTAGGGTTACTGAATGGCTAAGCAATCAATGAAAGCACGCGAAGTAAAGCGCGTAGCTTTAGCTGATAAATTCTTCGCTAAACGCGCTGAACTCAAAGCTATCATCTCTGATGTGAACGCAACCGACGAAGATCGTTGGAATGCTGTTCTGAAGCTGCAGTCTCTGCCGCGTGATTCCAGCCCGTCTCGTCAGCGTAAACGCTGCCGTCAAACTGGTCGTCCGCATGGCTATGTGGGCAAGTTCGGGTTGAGCCGTATCAAGCTTCGTGAAGCCGCTATGCGCGGTGAAGTACCAGGCTTGAAAAAGGCTAGCTGGTAATTACCAATTGAATCACGGGAGTAAAGACAGATGAGCATGCAAGATCCGATCGCGGATATGCTGACCCGTATCCGTAACGGTCAGGCCGCGAATAAAGCTGCGGTCACCATGCCTTCCTCCAAGCTGAAAGTGGCAATTGCCAACGTGCTGAAGGAAGAAGGTTTTATTGAAGATTTTAAAGTTGAAGGCGACACCAAGCCGGAACTGGAACTTACTCTTAAGTATTTCCAGGGTAAAGCTGTTGTAGAAAGCATTCAGCGTGTTAGTCGCCCAGGTCTGCGTATTTATAAGCGCAAAGACGAGCTGCCAAAAGTTATGGCTGGCATGGGTATCGCGGTTGTTTCTACCTCTAAAGGTGTTATGACTGATCGTGCAGCGCGCCAGGCTGGTCTTGGTGGCGAAATTATCTGCTACGTAGCCTAATCGGAGGAAAAAATGTCTCGTGTTGCTAAAGCACCGGTCGTTGTTCCTGCCGGCGTTGATGTAAAAATCAACGGTCAGGTTATTACGATCAAAGGTAAGAACGGCGAGCTGACTCGTACTCTCAACGATGCTGTTGAAGTTAAACAGGCAGATAATGCCCTGACCTTCGGTCCACGTGATGGTTACGTAGACGGCTGGGCTCAGGCTGGTACCGCGCGTGCCCTGCTGAACTCAATGGTTATCGGTGTTACCGAAGGCTTCACTAAAAAGCTTCAGCTGGTTGGTGTAGGTTATCGTGCAGCGATCAAAGGGAATGCAGTAAGCCTGTCTTTAGGCTTCTCTCACCCTGTTGAGCATCAGCTGCCTGCAGGTATTACTGCTGAATGTCCGACTCAAACTGAAATCGTGCTGAAAGGCGCTGATAAGCAGGTGATCGGTCAGGTAGCAGCTGATCTGCGCGCCTACCGTCGTCCTGAGCCTTATAAAGGCAAGGGTGTTCGTTACGCCGACGAAGTCGTGCGTACCAAAGAGGCTAAGAAGAAGTAAGGTAACACTATGGATAAGAAATCTGCTCGTATCCGTCGTGCGACCCGCGCACGCCGCAAGCTCCAGGAGCTGGGTGCAACTCGCCTGGTGGTACATCGTACCCCGCGTCATATTTACGCACAGGTCATTGCACCAAACGGTTCCGAAGTTCTGGTAGCTGCTTCTACTGTAGAAAAAGCTATCGCTGAACAACTGAAGTACACCGGTAACAAAGACGCTGCAGCAGCTGTGGGTAAAGCTGTCGCTGAACGCGCTCTGGAAAAAGGCATCAAAGATGTGTCCTTTGACCGTTCCGGGTTCCAATATCATGGTCGCGTCCAGGCACTGGCAGATGCTGCCCGTGAAGCTGGCCTTCAGTTCTAAGGTAGAGGTGTAAGATGGCTCACATCGAAAAACAAGCTGGCGAACTGCAGGAAAAGCTGATCGCGGTAAACCGCGTATCTAAAACCGTTAAAGGTGGTCGTATTTTCTCCTTCACAGCTCTGACTGTAGTTGGTGATGGTAACGGTCGCGTTGGTTTTGGTTACGGTAAAGCGCGTGAAGTTCCAGCAGCGATCCAGAAAGCGATGGAAAAAGCCCGTCGCAATATGATTAACGTCGCGCTGAATACCGGCACCCTGCAGCACCCAGTTAAGGGTACTCACACGGGTTCTCGTGTATTCATGCAGCCGGCTTCTGAAGGTACCGGTATCATCGCCGGTGGTGCAATGCGCGCCGTCCTGGAAGTCGCTGGGGTTCGTAACGTTCTGGCTAAAGCGTATGGTTCCACCAACCCGATTAACGTGGTTCGTGCAACTATCGACGGTCTGGAAAATATGAAATCTCCGGAAATGGTCGCTGCCAAGCGTGGTAAATCCGTTGAAGAAATTCTGGGGAAATAAACCATGGCAAAGACTATTAAAATTACTCAAACCCGCAGTGCAATCGGTCGTCTGCCGAAACACAAGGCAACGCTGCTTGGCCTGGGTCTGCGTCGTATTGGTCACACCGTAGAACGCGAGGATACTCCTGCTGTTCGTGGTATGGTCAACGCGGTTTACTTCATGGTTAAAGTTGAGGAGTAAGAGATGCGTTTAAATACTCTGTCTCCGGCCGAAGGCTCTAAAAAGGCGGGTCGCCGTCTGGGTCGTGGTATCGGTTCTGGCCTCGGCAAAACCGGCGGTCGTGGTCACAAAGGTCAGAAGTCTCGTTCTGGCGGTGGCGTACGTCGTGGTTTCGAGGGTGGCCAGATGCCACTGTACCGTCGTCTGCCGAAGTTCGGCTTCACTTCTCGCAAATCAGCGATTACAGCGGAAGTCCGTCTGTCTGACCTGGCGAAAGTGGAAGGCGGTATTGTTGACCTGAACACGCTGAAAGCAGCTAACATTATCGGTATTCAGATCGAGTTCGCGAAAGTGATCCTGTCTGGTGAGGTTTCTACCCCGGTAACTGTTCGTGGCCTGCGTGTTACTAAAGGCGCTCGTGCTGCTATCGAAGCTGCTGGCGGTAAAATCGAGGAATAAGTAGCAGATGGCTAAACAACCGGGATTAGATTTTCAAAGTGCCAAAGGTGGCTTAGGCGAGCTGAAACGCAGACTGTTGTTTGTAATCGGTGCGCTTATTGTGTTCCGTATTGGCTCTTTTATTCCGATCCCTGGTATTGATGCCGCTGTACTTGCCAAACTGCTTGAGCAACAGCGAGGCACCATCATTGAAATGTTCAACATGTTCTCTGGTGGTGCTCTCAGCCGTGCTTCTATCTTTGCCCTGGGTATCATGCCGTATATTTCGGCATCGATTATTATCCAGCTGCTGACGGTGGTTCATCCAACGCTGGCAGAAATCAAGAAAGAAGGGGAGTCTGGTCGTCGTAAGATCAGCCAGTACACCCGTTACGGCACTCTGGTGCTGGCAATATTCCAGTCAATCGGTATTGCTACCGGTTTACCGAATATGCCTGGTATGCAGGGCCTGGTAATCAATCCAGGCTTTGCATTCTATTTCACCGCTGTTGTGAGTCTGGTTACAGGGACTATGTTCCTGATGTGGCTCGGCGAACAGATTACTGAGCGTGGTATCGGCAACGGTATCTCAATCATTATCTTCGCTGGTATCGTTGCGGGACTCCCGCCAGCCATTGCCCATACTATCGAGCAAGCGCGTCAAGGCGACCTGCACTTCCTCCTGTTGCTGTTGGTTGCAGTATTAGTGTTTGCAGTGACGTTCTTTGTTGTATTTGTTGAACGTGGTCAACGCCGCATTGTGGTAAACTACGCGAAACGTCAGCAAGGTCGTCGTGTCTATGCTGCACAGAGCACACATTTACCGCTGAAAGTGAATATGGCCGGGGTAATCCCAGCAATCTTCGCTTCCAGTATTATTCTGTTCCCTGCGACCATCGCGTCATGGTTCGGGGGCGGTACCGGTTGGAACTGGCTGACAACAATTTCGCTGTATTTGCAGCCTGGGCAACCGCTTTATGTGTTACTCTATGCGTCTGCAATCATCTTCTTCTGTTTCTTCTACACGGCGTTGGTCTTCAACCCGCGTGAAACAGCAGATAACCTGAAGAAGTCCGGTGCATTTGTACCAGGAATTCGTCCGGGAGAGCAAACGGCGAAGTATATCGATAAAGTAATGACTCGCCTGACTCTCGTTGGTGCGTTGTATATTACTTTTATCTGCCTGATCCCGGAGTTCATGCGTGATGCAATGAAAGTGCCGTTCTACTTCGGTGGGACATCGCTACTGATCGTTGTTGTCGTGATTATGGACTTTATGGCTCAAGTGCAAACTCTGATGATGTCAAGTCAGTACGAGTCTGCATTGAAGAAGGCGAACCTCAAAGGCTATAGCCGCTAAAAGGTCGCCCGAGAAGTTACGGAGAGTAAAAATGAAAGTTCGTGCTTCCGTCAAGAAATTATGCCGTAACTGCAAAATCGTTAAGCGTGATGGTGTCATCCGTGTGATTTGCAGCGCCGAGCCGAAGCATAAACAGCGCCAAGGCTGATTTATTCGCATATTTTTCTTGCAAAGTTGGGTTGAGCTGGCTAGATTAGCCAGCCAATCTTTTGTATGTCTGTACGTTTCCATTTGAGTATCCTGAAAACGGGCTTTTCAGCATGGTGCGTACATATTAAATAGTAGGAGTGCATAGTGGCCCGTATAGCAGGCATTAACATTCCTGATCAGAAACATGCTGTGATCGCGTTAACCTCGATCTATGGCGTCGGCAAGACCCGTTCTAAAGCCATCCTGGCTGCTGCGGGTATCGCTGAAAATGTTAAGATCAGTGAGCTGTCTGAAGGACAAATCGACACGCTGCGTGACGAAGTTGCCAAATTTGTCGTTGAAGGTGATCTGCGCCGTGAAATTAGCATGAGCATCAAGCGCCTGATGGATCTTGGTTGCTATCGCGGTTTGCGTCATCGTCGTGGTCTCCCGGTTCGCGGCCAGCGTACCAAGACCAACGCACGTACCCGTAAGGGTCCGCGCAAACCGATCAAGAAATAATCGGGGTGATTGAATAATGGCAAAGGCACCAGTTCGTGCACGTAAGCGTGTAAGAAAACAAGTCTCTGATGGCGTGGCTCATATCCATGCTTCTTTTAACAACACCATCGTAACTATTACCGATCGTCAGGGTAATGCGCTGGGTTGGGCAACAGCCGGTGGTTCCGGTTTCCGTGGTTCGCGTAAATCCACTCCGTTTGCAGCTCAGGTTGCAGCAGAGCGTTGCGCTGACGCCGTTAAAGAATACGGCATCAAGAATCTGGAAGTTATGGTTAAAGGTCCGGGTCCAGGCCGCGAATCTACTATTCGTGCTCTGAACGCCGCTGGTTTCCGCATCACTAATATTACTGATGTGACTCCGATCCCTCATAACGGTTGTCGTCCGCCGAAGAAACGTCGCGTATAACGCTTCGTTTTCCAGGTTTGTTGGAGAAAGAAAATGGCAAGATATTTGGGTCCTAAGCTCAAGCTGAGCCGTCGTGAGGGCACCGACTTATTCCTTAAGTCTGGCGTTCGCGCGATCGATACCAAGTGTAAAATTGAACAAGCTCCTGGCCAGCACGGTGCGCGTAAACCGCGTCTGTCTGACTATGGTGTGCAGTTGCGTGAAAAGCAAAAAGTTCGTCGTACCTACGGCGTGCTGGAGCGTCAGTTCCGTAACTATTACAAAGAAGCAGCACGTCTGAAAGGCAACACCGGTGAAAACCTGTTGGCTCTGCTGGAAGGTCGTCTGGACAACGTAGTATACCGTATGGGCTTTGGCGCCACTCGTGCAGAAGCACGTCAGCTGGTTAGCCATAAAGCAGTCATGGTAAACGGTCGTGTTGTTAACATCGCTTCTTATCAGGTTAAAGCGAATGACGTTGTTAGCATCCGTGAGAAAGCGAAAAAGCAATCTCGCGTTAAAGCCGCTCTGGAGCTGGCTGAACAGCGTGAAAAGCCAACCTGGCTGGAAGTTGATGCTGGCAAGATGGAAGGCACGTTCAAGCGTCAGCCTGAGCGTTCTGATCTGTCTGCGGACATTAACGAACACCTGATCGTCGAGCTTTACTCCAAGTAAAGCTTAGTACCAAAGAGAGGACACAATGCAGGGTTCTGTGACAGAGTTTCTAAAACCGCGCCTGGTAGATATCGAGCAAGTGAGTTCGACGCACGCCAAGGTGACCCTTGAGCCTTTAGAGCGTGGCTTTGGCCATACTCTGGGTAACGCACTGCGCCGTATTCTGCTCTCATCGATGCCGGGTTGCGCGGTGACCGAGGTTGAGATTGATGGTGTACTTCATGAGTACAGCACCAAAGAAGGCGTTCAGGAAGATATCCTTGAAATCCTGCTCAACCTGAAAGGGCTGGCGGTGAGAGTTCAGGGTAAAGATGAAGTTATTCTTACCTTGAATAAATCTGGCATTGGCCCTGTGACCGCAGCCGATATCACCCATGATGGTGATGTCGAAATCGTCAAGCCGCAGCACGTGATCTGCCACCTGACCGATGAGAACGCAGCTATCAGCATGCGTATCAAAGTTCAGCGCGGTCGCGGTTATGTGCCGGCTTCTGCCCGAATTCATTCGGAAGAAGATGAGCGCCCGATCGGCCGTCTGTTGGTCGACGCATGCTACAGCCCTGTAGAGCGTATTGCCTACAATGTTGAAGCAGCGCGTGTAGAACAGCGTACCGACCTGGACAAGCTGGTCATCGAAATGGAAACCAACGGCACAATCGATCCTGAAGAGGCGATTCGTCGTGCGGCAACCATCCTGGCAGAACAACTGGAAGCTTTCGTTGACTTACGTGATGTACGTCAGCCGGAAGTGAAAGAAGAGAAACCAGAATTCGATCCGATCCTGCTGCGCCCTGTTGACGATCTGGAATTGACTGTCCGCTCTGCTAACTGCCTCAAGGCAGAAGCTATCCACTATATCGGTGATCTGGTACAGCGTACCGAGGTTGAGCTTCTTAAGACGCCTAACCTGGGTAAAAAATCTCTTACCGAGATTAAAGACGTGCTGGCCTCACGTGGTCTTTCTCTGGGCATGCGCCTGGAAAATTGGCCGCCGGCAAGCATTGCTGACGAGTAACCGGATCACAGGTTAAGGTTTTACTGAGAAGGATAAGGTCATGCGCCATCGTAAGAGTGGTCGTCAACTGAACCGCAACAGCAGCCATCGCCAGGCTATGTTCCGCAACATGGCAGGTTCACTGGTTCGTCATGAAATCATCAAGACGACCCTGCCTAAAGCGAAAGAACTGCGTCGCGTAGTTGAGCCGCTGATTACTCTTGCCAAGACTGATAGCGTTGCTAATCGTCGTCTGGCATTCGCCCGTACTCGTGATAACGAGATCGTGGCAAAACTGTTTAACGAACTGGGCCCGCGTTTCGCGAGCCGTACCGGTGGTTACACTCGCATTCTGAAGTGTGGCTTCCGTGCAGGCGACAATGCGCCGATGGCTTACATCGAGCTGGTTGATCGTTCAGAATCGAAAGCAGAAGCAGCTGCAGAGTAATCTGTAGTAAAGTAAAAAAACCCGCCTCGGCGGGTTTTTTTATATCCCCGTTACCCCCACCCTTCTACAATAGTCGTATCTTTTCTGTTCATTTCTCCGGAGTAGGTACATGTGGTTACTGGATCAATGGGCCGAACGCCATATTACCGATGCGCAGCGCAAAGGTGAGTTTGATAACCTGCCAGGTCAGGGTGAACCACTGGTGCTTGACGATGATTCCGCCGTACCCGAAGCGTTACGTTCTGGCTATCGGTTGTTGAAGAACGCGGGGTGTTTGCCCCCAGAACTTGAGCAGCGTAAGCAGGCCGTTGAATTAGCCGATTTGCTGAAAGGTATTCGTCGGGAAGATGCGCGATATCAGGAACTGAG
The DNA here is from genome assembly GCF_040930405.1 of Kluyvera sichuanensis. Taxonomy (NCBI): domain Bacteria; kingdom Pseudomonadati; phylum Pseudomonadota; class Gammaproteobacteria; order Enterobacterales; family Enterobacteriaceae; genus Kluyvera; species Kluyvera sichuanensis. The sequence continues at coordinate 3,255,539 of NZ_CP162271.1, read as the reverse complement.
CCGTCGACTGGCGCTAATGGAACTGAAATTGCAGCAAGCAGGATTAAGTACTGATTTTCTGCGCGGTGACTATGCCGATAAGCTGATGAGTAAAATTAACGAGGAGTAGCTATGTACCGCATTGGTGAACTGTCAAAGCTTGCCGGCGTGACGCCGGATACCGTGCGCTATTATGAAAAACAGCAGATGATGAGCCATGATATTCGCACTGAAGGCGGCTTTCGCCTTTATACTGCGGACGATCTTCAGCGCCTGAAGTTTATTCGCTATGCCCGACAGTTGGGGTTTACTCTTGAGTCGATCCGCGAATTACTTTCGATCCGCGTGGATCCCGCTCACCACACCTGCCAGGAATCAAAAGGGATCGTACAGGCTCGCTTGAGCGAAGTTGAATCTCGAATCGAAGAACTGCAGGCGATGCAGCGCGCGCTAAAACAGCTGAATGATGCCTGCTGTGGGACTGCGCATAGCAGCCAACATTGCTCTATTCTCGGGATTCTGGAAGAGGGTGCGGGGGCATCGTAAAATGCGAGTTGAGTATTTACATAATTAGATCTACACTCGCCGCGTAATAAACACACAATCAGGAGATGTTATGAGCCGCTATCAGCATACGAAGGGGCAGATTAAAGACAATGCCATCGAAGCCCTATTACATGACCCGCTGTTTCGTCAGCGCGTAGAGAAAAATAAGAAAGGTAAAGGCAGCTATCTGCGGAAAGAAAAACACGGTAAGGGGTACGGGCGGGAGGCCAGTGGCAAACAAGCGATGCGCTTTTTTACCACTGGCTTTCTGCTTTCTGCGGCCTGATTAAGAACGGTTGTTCTGTTCTTTCAGCAGGTCACGAATTTCAGACAGCAGGACTTCTTCTTTGGTTGGTGCAGGAGCAGCAGCTGGCTCCTCTTTCTTACGGTTAAGCTTGTTGATAAGTTTTATCGCCATAAAGATGGCGAAGGCAACAATCACAAAATCGAAGATGTTCTGAATGAACACGCCATAATGCATGACGACTGCTGGTACATCACCTTGCGCATCGCGCAGCGTTACCGCGAACTGTTTGAAATCAATTCCACCAATGAGCAGCCCCAGCGGCGGCATGATGATGTCCGCAACTAATGACGATACAATCTTGCCAAACGCTGCACCAATAATGACACCCACTGCCAAATCGACAACATTTCCTCGCATCGCGAATTCGCGAAACTCTTTAATAATGCTCATTTTATTCTCCCTTGTGCTAGCTGACGTTTATAAGTTTAACAAATGTTTATCTATTTTCCATTGGTGATAATAAATATGGCAGTATTAATTAACCCTTAAATAATAGCGGGTTAGTAAAAAAGGCGCTCTATTGAGCGCCTTTGGGTAATTAAAGGAAGAAGGGACTTGGCTGGAACAAGCGTTCCACGTCCGAAATATATTTTTTATCGGTCAGGAACATAATCACGTGGTCGCCTTGCTCAATGCGTAAATTGTCATTAGCAATCATCACGTCATTTCCGCGTACCACCGCGCCAATAATAGTACCTGGCGGCAGTTTGATTTCATCGATAACGCGGCCCACTACGCGCGAAGTACTTTCATCACCGTGTGCGACGGCTTCAATGGCTTCGGCAACGCCGCGGCGAAGAGAGGAAACGCCCACAATATCCGCTTTACGCACGTGGCTCAGCAGTGCGGAGATCGTTGCCTGCTGCGGGGAGATCGCAATATCGATAACGCTCCCCTGCACCAAATCAACGTAGGCTTTGCGTTGAATCAGCACCATCACTTTCTTGGCGCCCATTCGCTTAGCCAGCATCGCTGACATGATATTGGCTTCATCATCGTTGGTGACGGCAATAAACAGATCAACTTGATCGATATGTTCTTCCGCCAGCAGTTCTTGATCCGATGCATCGCCAAAGAATACGATCGTATTCTGCAGCTTTTCAGCAAGCTCCGCCGCACGCTGTTGATTACGTTCAATCAACTTCACGCTGTAATCTTTTTCCAGCTGGCGCGCCAGGCCTGCTCCGATGTTCCCGCCGCCGACCAGCATAATGCGCTTGTATGGTTTCTCCAGACGCTGAAGCTCGCTCATTACCGCTCGAATATGCTGCGATGCGGCAATAAAGAAGACTTCATCCCCAGCCTCAACGATAGTTGAGCCCTGCGGGCGAATAGGTCGGTCGTGACGGAAAATAGCGGCTACGCGGGTATCGATATGCGGCATATGTTCGCGCATAGTCGAAAGCGCATTACCCACCAGAGGCCCGCCGTAGTAGGCTTTAACGACAGCCAGGCTCACCTTACCTTCGGCAAAGTTTACCACCTGCAGCGCGCCTGGGTACTCAATCAGGCGGTAGATGTTATCGATAACCAGCTGTTCTGGTGCAATCAGGTGATCGATAGGTACGGCATCGCTGTGGAACAGTTTCTCCGCATCGCGTACATAGTCCGGGGAACGGATACGGGCGATACGGTTTGGCGTGTTGAACAGTGAGTAGGCCACCTGGCAGGCAACCATGTTGGTTTCATCTGAACTGGTCACCGCGACGAGCATGTCGGCATCATCGGCACCTGCTTCGCGCAGTACCCGGGGATGAGAAGCGTGACCCTGAACAACGCGCAGGTCGAATTTATCCTGCAGGCTGCGCAGTCGCTCGCCGTTAGTATCGACAATCGTGATGTCGTTATTTTCCCCGACCAGGTTTTCCGCCAGTGTGCCGCCAACCTGCCCGGCACCCAGAATGATAATTTTCATCAGTTGCGACCCGTTATCTCATCACTTCTTGATTAGCTTAGCGTAGAAGAAACCATCGCCTTCTTCTGCACCCGGTAAATTCTGTTGGCCAGGCTGTTCAGGTGTACCTGTATCGCTGAGCACTGCATCAGGTGTCCGCGACAGGAACGCGGCAATTTGCTGCTGATTCTCTTCTGGCAGGATAGAACAGGTGGCATAAACTAACGTGCCGCCCGGCTTCAGGTGAGCCCAGGTGGCATTGAGAATTTCAGCCTGCAGCTGAGCCAGCTCAGGGATATCGCGGTCGCGGCGCAGCCACTTGATGTCCGGGTGACGACGAATAACCCCGGTGGCGGAGCATGGCGCATCCAGCAGGATACGATCGAACAACTGCTCGCCGCACCATTGCTCTGGATAGCGGCCATCGCCCTGCTTAACGGTTGCCTTCATGCCAAGACGTTTAAGGTTGTCGTAAACGCGTGACAGGCGCTTTTCATCAACATCAACCGCCAGCACGTCAGCCTGTGGTGCGACTTCCAGGATATGTGTGGTTTTCCCCCCTGGCGCGCAGCACAGATCCAGGGTCTGCTCACCGTTTTCCGGCTGTAGATAACGCATGCAGCCCTGGGCGGAAGCGTCCTGTACGGTAACCCAGCCCTGCTCGAAGCCTGGCAATGCTAACACCGATGCAGGTGTTTCCAGACGCACGGCATCTGGATAATCCGGGTGCGGGAAACCGGTCATGCCTGCTTCCGTCAGTAAGTCTAACCAGGCATCGCGGGTATGGTGATTACGGTTGACGCGTAGCCACATTGGCGGGCGTTGGTTGTTGGCCTCAAGAATGGCTTCCCACTGCTGCGGATAGGCATTCTTGATGCGTTTCACCAGCCAGGACGGGTGCAGAAAACGCAGTTCGCTTTGGGAGAATTCAGACAGCAGCTCTTCCTGACGACGTTGAAACTGGCGTAATACTCCGTTGATCAGCCCTTTGAGCTGCGGACGCTTGATGACCACGGCACCTTCAACGGTTTCGGCCAGCGCGGCGTGCGGGGGAATACGGGTATGCAGCAACTGATAAAAGCCAACCATAATCAGATAGTGGACGGTGCGCTGTTTGCCCGTCATCGGGCGCTCCATCAGCTGCTGGATCATCCATTCCAGCTGAGAGAGTGTGCGTAGCACGCCGAAGCACAGCTCTTGCAATAGTGCTTTATCTTTATCGGCCACTTTTTGCTGCAATGCAGGCAGCACGTTGCTTAACGACTGGCCCTTTTCGACGACCTGCTCTACGGCCTGCGCCGCCATACTGCGTAAATTAAGATGTTTTTTCATAACCGCAAAAATAAAAATGCCCGGAGACTCCGGGCTTTAAAAGGTATGAACCGTCAAAGCAGACGGTTACCGGGAATGAACCACTCCCGACGTGAATTCAGCAGATCCTGTGCGCTCATCGCCTTCTTACCCGCTGGCTGCAGCGAAATAAGGTTGAGGATACCGTCACCGGTTGCGACCTGAATTCCCTGGCGAGTCGCTTCCAGGATGGTACCTGGCTCGGCGCCGGCGGGTTTATCAATCACCGTCGCCTGCCAGATTTTTACCGGCTGCTCATCAATGATGATGTAGCTCATCGGCCACGGGTTGAAGGCGCGGATGCAGCGCTCAAGCTGTGCTGCGCTGAGCGTCCAGTCAACAAGCGCTTCTTCTTTGCTGAGCTTCTCAGCGTAGCTGACCAATGCTTCATCCTGAACTTCAGGCTTAGCCGCGCCGGTCGCCAGCAGATGCAGCGTATGCAGCAGTCCCTGCGGGCCCAGTTCTGCCAGTTTGTCGTAGAGGCTGGCGCTGGTATCTTCAGCGGTAATCGGGCAGGAGAGCTTATGCAGCATATCGCCCGTATCCAGACCTACGTCCATCTGCATGATGGTGACGCCGGTTTCGCTGTCACCCGCCCACAGCGAACGCTGAATGGGTGCAGCACCGCGCCAGCGCGGCAGCAAGGAACCGTGAACGTTAATACAGCCGAGGCGTGGCATAGCCAGCACGGCTTTCGGCAGGATAAGCCCGTAGGCGACCACGACCATCACGTCAGCCTGCAGGTCAGCGACCAGCTTCTGGTTTTCTTCAGGGCGCAGTGAGACTGGCTGGAAGACCGGAATACCTTTCTCTTCCGCCAGCACTTTGACCGGGCTTGGCATCAGTTTCTTACCGCGACCGGCAGGGCGGTCTGGCTGGGTAAATACGCCAACGACCTGGTGCTCAGACGACAACAGCGCGTCAAGATGACGCGCTGCAAAGTCAGGGGTACCCGCAAAAATAATACGTAGTGAATCTGACACGTTAATCCTTATCCTTAGGCACGCGCGTTCAGGCGATCCAGTTTCTCAACTTTCTGGCGAATACGTTGCTGTTTTAACGGAGAAAGATAATCGATAAACAGTTTACCGACTAAGTGGTCCATCTCATGCTGAATGCAGATAGCCAGCAGACCATCAGCTTCAAGCTCGAACGGGTTACCGTTACGATCGAGAGCGCGGATTTTCACGCGTTCAGCGCGAGGAACTAGCGCGCGCTGCTCAGGAATTGACAGACAGCCTTCTTCAATACCGGTGTCGCCGTCTTTTTCCAACAGCTCAGGGTTGATCAGCACCAGTTGCTCGGCGCGATCCTCTGACACATCGATAACGATAATGCGTTGATGAATATCGACCTGCGTTGCCGCCAGACCAATACCTTCCTCGGCGTACATTGTCTCGAACATATCGTCGACAATTCGCTGAATTTCTTCATTCACTTCTTTTACCGGGGCGGCGACTTTGCGAAGACGCTCGTCCGGAATATGTAATACTTGCAAAACTGCCATAAATATCCAGAGTTCTGTTCAGGAGTAGGAAAGATTATTACCTCTATTCTAGACAAAACCCCCTCTAATTGACAGCATCAGTGACCAATCGCAAGGATTGCTGATGCCGCATGTGGCAAGGGGGAAAGGATGTCGCCAGAAGATATAGCCTTCCGGCTGATGAAGGTAAATGATTTGTATGGCGATGAGATGCTGTATGCGCTTTGCACGCTTCGCCGGGAAAGCAATATCACTCGCCAGACGCTCTTTGCGTTAGGATTTAGTATTAAGCAGGCCGAACGATTTTTCGCGCTAACGCAGATCGAGATAGAGGCCAATCAGCGCTGGCTGGACATACCAGGAAACCACCTTTTACTCGCCGACTCTCCTTATTACCCTGAGCCGCTTCGTGCTATCCGCGATTATCCCGCCGTGCTGTGCGTGCACGGCAATCTCACATTATTACGCTCCCCACAGCTTGCGGTTGTCGGCAGTCGCCATCACTCACACTATGGTGAACGGTGGGGGCGGTACTTTTGTGAGGTGTTGGCGAGGCAGGGAGTGACTATCACCAGCGGTCTGGCATTGGGTATTGACGGTGTGGCGCATCGTAGCGCCCTGCAGGCGGAGGGAAAAACTATCGCCATTCTGGGTAGTGGCCTGGCTCATATTTACCCTCATCGACACCGAGCGCTAGCTGAGCAGATTGTTGAACATGGCGGGGCGCTGGTTTCTGAGTTTCCGTTAAGTGCCGCGCCTGCGCCGTATAACTTCCCCCGTCGTAACCGCATCATCAGCGGTCTGAGCCGTGGCGTCCTGGTGGTGGAGGCCGCGCTGCGTAGCGGCTCGTTAGTGACAGCGAGGTGCGCACTCGAGCAAGGGCGAGAGGTGTTTGCGATACCCGGCCCGCTGGGAAATCCTGGTATGGAGGGGCCGCACTGGCTTATTAAGCAGGGGGCGATGATGGTGACGGAACCTGAGGATATTCTGGCGCTTTTTCCTGGATTAAACAGACATTTGTCCGAACCGCCCGAAATGACAAATAATTGTGCAGATAAGGAATGTGTAGCATTGCCATTTCCTGAGCTCCTGGCTAACGTAGGAGATGAGGTAACACCTGTTGACGTCGTCGCTGAACGTGCCGGCCAACCTGTGCCAGTGACCGTGGCTCAGCTACTTGAACTGGAGTTAGCAGGGTGGATCGCAGCTGTACCCGGCGGCTATGTCCGATTAAGGAGGGCAGGCCATGTTCGACGTACTAATGTATTTGTTTGAGACCTACATCCATACAGAAACAGACATGCGCGTGGACCAGGACAAACTGACTCGGGATCTTACCGATGCAGGGTTCGAACGTGAAGATATCTTCAACGCGCTAATATGGCTGGAAAAGCTCGCCGACTATCAGGAAGGCCTCGTAGAACCGATGCAGCTTGCGTCCGACCCTCTCTCCGTGCGTATTTTTACCGAGGAAGAGAGTCAACGACTGGATGCCAGCTGCCGGGGGTTCCTGTTATTCCTTGAGCAGATTCAGGTGCTGAACCTCGAAACGCGGGAAATGGTGATTGAACGCGTTATGGCGTTGGATACCGCAGAGTTTGAGCTGGAAGAGCTGAAGTGGGTCATTTTGATGGTTCTGTTCAACCTTCCTGGCTGCGAAAACGCCTATCAACAAATGGAAGAATTACTCTTCGAGACGAATGAAGGTATGCTGCATTAATTCATTTTGTGGCATCAAGAGTTGTTATGGCCAAATCTGCACTGTTTTCGGTGTCTAAAAACGAGCCCTGCCCGCAGTGCGGGGCTGAACTGGTTATACGGTCCGGTAAACACGGGCCGTTTCTGGGCTGTTCCCATTATCCGGAATGCGATTACGTTCGTCCCCTGAAAAGCCAGGCGGACGGACATATCGTTAAAATTCTGGAGGGGCAGTCATGTCCAGAGTGTGGTGCCGTACTGGTGTTGCGCCAGGGGCGCTTTGGCATGTTCATTGGATGCAGCCAGTATCCTGAATGTGAACACACTGAGGTTATTGATAAACCCGATGAAACGGCAATCGTCTGTCCCGCGTGTCAGCAAGGGCACCTGGTGCAGCGCCGTTCTCGCTTTGGGAAAAACTTTCATTCCTGCGATCGCTATCCGGAATGTCAGTTCGTCATTAACTTCACTCCGGTAGCGGGGGAGTGCCCCGAGTGCCATTACCCGCTGCTTATCGAAAAGAAAACGGCGCAGGGCGTAAAACGCTTTTGTGCCAGCAAACAATGTGGAAAGCCGGTACCGGCGAAACAAATCAGTGAATAAAAACCTGCCATCAGAGGCCGTACAGCGTGCGGTTGTCGCTCTGAACAATAAAGAAGTCATCGCTTATCCAACCGAAGCCGTATTTGGCGTTGGTTGCGATCCCGACAATGAAGAAGCCGTCATGAGCCTGCTGGCGTTGAAACAGCGCCCGGTAGAGAAAGGATTAATCCTGATCGCCGCAAGCTTTGATCAGCTTAAACCTTATATTGACGACAGTATGCTGACCGAAGCGCAGCGCGCCACCGTGTTTGCGCGTTGGCCGGGCCCGGTGACTTTCGTCTTCCCGGCGAAATCAACCACGCCAGGTTGGTTAACCGGTCGTTTTAGCTCGTTGGCCGTTCGTGTCACGGATCACCCAGTGGTGATTGCACTCTGTGAGGCCTACGGTAAACCGTTGGTTTCTACCAGCGCAAACCTGACCGGTCTGCCGCCGTGCCGGACCACCGCCGAAGTGCTTGCGCAGTTTGGTGATGATTTCCCGGTGGTTGATGCGCCGACCGGGGGACGACTGAATCCATCTGAAATACTTGATGCCCTGACGGGCGAACGTTTTCGCCAGGGGTAAACCGTGGAAAGCTACGTTGTTTTTGGTAACCCGATTGCGCACAGCAAATCGCCGTTCATTCATCAGCAGTTTGCCGAACAGTTGAGTATCGCCCACCCCTATGGGCGTATGCTGGCGCCGCTGGATGGTTTCGTCGATACGCTAAACGCCTTCTTCCAACAGGGCGGAAAAGGGGCCAATGTCACGGTGCCTTTTAAAGAAGAGGCGTTTGCCCGCGCAGATGAACTGACGGAACGCGCTGCGCTGGCAGGGGCGGTCAACACGCTTAAGCGTCTTGATGATGGGCGAATTCTCGGTGATAACACTGATGGCATTGGCCTGCTGAGCGACCTGGAACGTCTGGGGCTGATTAAGCCTGGTTATCGTGTGCTGCTGATTGGCGCGGGTGGGGCGGCTCGTGGTGTGCTGCTGCCTTTACTCTCTCTGGATTGTAACGTGACGCTGACCAACCGTACCCATGCTCGCGCCCAGACATTAGCGGAATTATTCCGCCATACTGGAAGCGTCAATGCGATCCCAATGTCCGAGCTTTCCGGACACGAATTCGATCTCATCATTAATGCAACCTCCAGCGGTATTGCCGGAGAAACGCCACCGATCCCCGAGTCGCTGATTAACCATCATGTTTGCTGCTATGACATGTTCTATCAGAAAGGTGATACCGCATTTCTCGCATGGTGTGCCGAGCACGGCGCTAAACGGTATGCTGATGGGCTCGGTATGCTGGTGGGCCAGGCTGCTCATGCGGTATTACTGTGGCATGGGATTTTGCCGGATGTCGAACCGGTGATTGCATCCCTAAAACGCGAGCTGGGTGTATGAACCAGGCGATCCAGTTTCCCGAGCGTGAAGAGTGGCGTGAGGACGTGGAGGCCGTTTGTTTCCCTGCGCTGGTGAACGGCATGCAGCTAACGTGCGCGCTCAGGGCTGAGGTCATAGCGCGCCGCTTTGGTGGCGAGACGCCTCAACAGTGGCTCTCGCTGTTTTGCGAAAATCGCTGGGATCTGGAAGAGGAAGCCAGCGATCTTATTCGTGAACAGCAGGAAGATAATCAGGGTTGGGTTTGGTTGTCCTGATCCAGATAGTCGTCTTTCCACTTCACATAGTTATTGGCCGAATAGCGTAACCCTTCCAGTTCGGCCTCTTTCAACGGACGAACCTGTTTCACCGGACTGCCAAGATAAAGATAACCACTTTCCAGACGCTTATGCTGTGGAACCAGGCTCCCGGCGCCAATCATTACATCGTCTTCTACGACCACACCGTCCAGTAATATAGAACCCATTCCAACCAGTACGCGATTGCCAATGGTGCAGCCGTGCAGCATGACCTTATGCCCGACCGTCACATCCTCACCGACGATCAGCGGATTGCCTTCTGGGTTTTTCGTCGATTTGTGCGTGACGTGAAGGACGCTGCCATCCTGGATATTACTGCGGGCGCCAATCTGAATGTAGTTAACGTCACCGCGTGCAGCTACCAGTGGCCAGATGCTGACATCATCAGCTAGACGAACGTCGCCAACGATCACACTGGAGTCGTCGATCATCACGCGATCGCCGATGACGGGGAATAAATCTTTATAGCGACGTAGAACGGCAGACATGTTTACCTCTTTGAAACGGTGTCATGGTGAGATTTCTTCCCATTATCGGCCCAATTTGGTTGTTTCTCATCTCAAAAATTAAGCAAATTGCACACTTACGACGCAAAAAGCGTGAAAAAACGACACTTAGAAAAAAAAGTGAGAAAAGGGGTTGTGTGAAAAACAAAGTTCCCTATAATGCGCACCCACTGAGACGGCAAACGTGAATCACTTCACACTAACTAGCCGGTTCAGTTGAAGAGAAAAACCTGAAAATGAGGGTTGACTCTGAAAGAGGAAAGCGTAATATACGCCACCTCGCAACAGTGAGCGAAAGCCGTGTTGCACTGCTCTTTAACAATTTATCAGACAATCTGTGTGGGCACTCGAAGATACGGATTCTTAACGTCGCAAGACGAAAAATGAATACCAAGTCTCTGAGTGAACACGTAATTCATTACGAAGTTTAATTCACGAGCATCAAACTTAAATTGAAGAGTTTGATCATGGCTCAGATTGAACGCTGGCGGCAGGCCTAACACATGCAAGTCGAACGGTAGCACAGAGAGCTTGCTCTTGGGTGACGAGTGGCGGACGGGTGAGTAATGTCTGGGAAACTGCCCGATGGAGGGGGATAACTACTGGAAACGGTAGCTAATACCGCATAACGTCGCAAGACCAAAGTGGGGGACCTTCGGGCCTCACACCATCGGATGTGCCCAGATGGGATTAGCTAGTTGGTGAGGTAATGGCTCACCAAGGCGACGATCCCTAGCTGGTCTGAGAGGATGACCAGCCACACTGGAACTGAGACACGGTCCAGACTCCTACGGGAGGCAGCAGTGGGGAATATTGCACAATGGGCGCAAGCCTGATGCAGCCATGCCGCGTGTATGAAGAAGGCCTTCGGGTTGTAAAGTACTTTCAGCGAGGAGGAAGGCATTGTGGTTAATAACCGCAGTGATTGACGTTACTCGCAGAAGAAGCACCGGCTAACTCCGTGCCAGCAGCCGCGGTAATACGGAGGGTGCAAGCGTTAATCGGAATTACTGGGCGTAAAGCGCACGCAGGCGGTCTGTCAAGTCGGATGTGAAATCCCCGGGCTCAACCTGGGAACTGCATTCGAAACTGGCAGGCTAGAGTCTTGTAGAGGGGGGTAGAATTCCAGGTGTAGCGGTGAAATGCGTAGAGATCTGGAGGAATACCGGTGGCGAAGGCGGCCCCCTGGACAAAGACTGACGCTCAGGTGCGAAAGCGTGGGGAGCAAACAGGATTAGATACCCTGGTAGTCCACGCCGTAAACGATGTCTATTTGAAGGTTGTTCCCTTGAGGAGTGGCTTTCGGAGCTAACGCGTTAAATAGACCGCCTGGGGAGTACGGCCGCAAGGTTAAAACTCAAATGAATTGACGGGGGCCCGCACAAGCGGTGGAGCATGTGGTTTAATTCGATGCAACGCGAAGAACCTTACCTACTCTTGACATCCAGAGAACTTAGCAGAGATGCTTTGGTGCCTTCGGGAACTCTGAGACAGGTGCTGCATGGCTGTCGTCAGCTCGTGTTGTGAAATGTTGGGTTAAGTCCCGCAACGAGCGCAACCCTTATCCTTTGTTGCCAGCGGTTCGGCCGGGAACTCAAAGGAGACTGCCAGTGATAAACTGGAGGAAGGTGGGGATGACGTCAAGTCATCATGGCCCTTACGAGTAGGGCTACACACGTGCTACAATGGCATATACAAAGAGAAGCGACCTCGCGAGAGCAAGCGGACCTCATAAAGTATGTCGTAGTCCGGATTGGAGTCTGCAACTCGACTCCATGAAGTCGGAATCGCTAGTAATCGTAGATCAGAATGCTACGGTGAATACGTTCCCGGGCCTTGTACACACCGCCCGTCACACCATGGGAGTGGGTTGCAAAAGAAGTAGGTAGCTTAACCTTCGGGAGGGCGCTTACCACTTTGTGATTCATGACTGGGGTGAAGTCGTAACAAGGTAACCGTAGGGGAACCTGCGGTTGGATCACCTCCTTACCTTAAAGAAACGTTCTTTGAAGTGCTCACACAGATTGTCTGATGAAAAGTAAATAGCAAGGCGTCTTGCGATTGAGACTTCAGTGTCCCCTTCGTCTAGAGGCCCAGGACACCGCCCTTTCACGGCGGTAACAGGGGTTCGAATCCCCTAGGGGACGCCACTTGCTGGTTTGTGAGTGAAAGTCGCCGACCTCAATATCTCAAAACTTACCTTCGGGTGACGTTTGAGATATTTGCTCTTTAAAAATCTGGATCAAGCTGAAAATTGAAACAGCACACTGAACTCTGTTCTCCGTAATAAGAACAGACTGAAGTGTGTTTGAGTCTCTCAAATTTTTGCAGCGCGATGATGAATCGAAAGAAACATCTTCGGGTTGTGAGGTTAAGCGACTAAGCGTACACGGTGGATGCCCTGGCAGTCAGAGGCGATGAAGGACGTGCTAATCTGCGATAAGCGTCGGTAAGGTGATATGAACCGTTATAACCGACGATTTCCGAATGGGGAAACCCAGTGTGATTCGTCACACTATCATTACGTGAATACATAGCGTAATGAAGCGAACCGGGGGAACTGAAACATCTAAGTACCCCGAGGAAAAGAAATCAACCGAGATTCCCCCAGTAGCGGCGAGCGAACGGGGAGCAGCCCAGAGCCTGAATCAGCATGTGTGATAGTGGAACGGTATGGAAAGGCCGGCGATACAGGGTGATAGCCCCGTACACAAAATTGAATGTGTTGTGAGCTCGATGAGTAGGGCGGGACACGTGGTATCCTGTCTGAATATGGGGGGACCATCCTCCAAGGCTAAATACTCCTGACTGACCGATAGTGAACCAGTACCGTGAGGGAAAGGCGAAAAGAACCCCGGCGAGGGGAGTGAAAAAGAACCTGAAACCGTGTACGTACAAGCAGTGGGAGCATCCTTCGGGGTGTGACTGCGTACCTTTTGTATAATGGGTCAGCGACTTATATTCTGTAGCAAGGTTAACCGTATAGGGGAGCCGCAGGGAAACCGAGTCTTAACTGGGCGTTAAGTTGCAGGGTATAGACCCGAAACCCGGTGATCTAGCCATGGGCAGGTTGAAGGTTGGGTAACACTAACTGGAGGACCGAACCGACTAATGTTGAAAAATTAGCGGATGACTTGTGGCTGGGGGTGAAAGGCCAATCAAACCGGGAGATAGCTGGTTCTCCCCGAAAGCTATTTAGGTAGCGCCTCGTGAACTCATCTTCGGGGGTAGAGCACTGTTTCGGCTAGGGGGTCATCCCGACTTACCAACCCGATGCAAACTACGAATACCGAAGAATGTTATCACGGGAGACACACGGCGGGTGCTAACGTCCGTCGTGAAGAGGGAAACAACCCAGACCGCCAGCTAAGGTCCCAAAGTCACAGTTAAGTGGGAAACGATGTGGGAAGGCTCAGACAGCCAGGATGTTGGCTTAGAAGCAGCCATCATTTAAAGAAAGCGTAATAGCTCACTGGTCGAGTCGGCCTGCGCGGAAGATGTAACGGGGCTAAACTGTGCACCGAAGCTGCGGCAGCGACACTATGTGTTGTTGGGTAGGGGAGCGTTCTGTAAGCCTGCGAAGGTGTCTCGTGAGGGATGCTGGAGGTATCAGAAGTGCGAATGCTGACATAAGTAACGATAATGCGGGTGAAAAACCCGCACGCCGGAAGACCAAGGGTTCCTGTCCAACGTTAATCGGGGCAGGGTGAGTCGACCCCTAAGGCGAGGCCGAAAGGCGTAGTCGATGGGAAACAGGTTAATATTCCTGTACTTGGTGTTACTGCGAAGGGGGGACGGAGAAGGCTATGTTAGCCGGGCGACGGTTGTCCCGGTTTAAGCATGTAGGCGGGCGTTTTAGGTAAATCCGGAACGCTATTAACGCTGAGGTGTGATGACGAGGCACTACGGTGCTGAAGTAACAAATGCCCTGCTTCCAGGAAAAGCCTCTAAGCATCAGGTAACATCAAATCGTACCCCAAACCGACACAGGTGGTCAGGTAGAGAATACCAAGGCGCTTGAGAGAACTCGGGTGAAGGAACTAGGCAAAATGGTGCCGTAACTTCGGGAGAAGGCACGCTGATACGTAGGTGAAGTGATTTACTCATGGAGCTGAAATCAGTCGAAGATACCAGCTGGCTGCAACTGTTTATTAAAAACACAGCACTGTGCAAACACGAAAGTGGACGTATACGGTGTGACGCCTGCCCGGTGCCGGAAGGTTAATTGATGGGGTTAGCGGCAACGCGAAGCTCTTGATCGAAGCCCCGGTAAACGGCGGCCGTAACTATAACGGTCCTAAGGTAGCGAAATTCCTTGTCGGGTAAGTTCCGACCTGCACGAATGGCGTAATGATGGCCAGGCTGTCTCCACCCGAGACTCAGTGAAATTGAACTCGCTGTGAAGATGCAGTGTACCCGCGGCAAGACGGAAAGACCCCGTGAACCTTTACTATAGCTTGACACTGAACACTGGTCCTTGATGTGTAGGATAGGTGGGAGGCTTTGAAGTGTGGACGCCAGTTCGCATGGAGCCAACCTTGAAATACCACCCTTTAATGGCTGGTGTTCTAACGTAGACCCGTAATCCGGGTTGCGGACAGTGTCTGGTGGGTAGTTTGACTGGGGCGGTCTCCTCCTAAAGAGTAACGGAGGAGCACGAAGGTTAGCTAATCCTGGTCGGACATCAGGAGGTTAGTGCAAAGGCATAAGCTAGCTTGACTGCGAGAGTGACGGCTCGAGCAGGTGCGAAAGCAGGTCTTAGTGATCCGGTGGTTCTGTATGGAAGGGCCATCGCTCAACGGATAAAAGGTACTCCGGGGATAACAGGCTGATACCGCCCAAGAGTTCATATCGACGGCGGTGTTTGGCACCTCGATGTCGGCTCATCACATCCTGGGGCTGAAGTAGGTCCCAAGGGTATGGCTGTTCGCCATTTAAAGTGGTACGCGAGCTGGGTTTAGAACGTCGTGAGACAGTTCGGTCCCTATCTGCCGTGGGCGCTGGAGAATTGAGGGGGGCTGCTCCTAGTACGAGAGGACCGGAGTGGACGCATCACTGGTGTTCGGGTTGTCATGCCAATGGCATTGCCCGGTAGCTAAATGCGGAAAAGATAAGTGCTGAAAGCATCTAAGCACGAAACTTGCCCCAAGATGAGTTCTCCCTGACTCCTTGAGAGTCCTGAAGGAACGTTGAAGACGACGACGTTGATAGGCTGGGTGTGTAAGCGTAGCGATACGTTGAGCTAACCAGTACTAATGAACCGTGAGGCTTAACCTTACAACGCCGAAGATGTTTTGGCGAAAGAAAGACATCGATTATCAGCTTGATTACAGATTACATCAGAACGCGAAAAGCGGTCTGATAAACAGAATTTGCCTGGCGGCTGTAGCGCGGTGGTCCCACCTGACCCCATGCCGAACTCAGAAGTGAAACGCCGTAGCGCCGATGGTAGTGTGGGGTCTCCCCATGCGAGAGTAGGGAACTGCCAGGCATCAAATTTAGTGTGCTGATATGGCTCAGTTGGTAGAGCGCACCCTTGGTAAGGGTGAGGTCCCCAGTTCGACTCTGGGTATCAGCACCAGTTTTTCGGGTTAAAGTTTGGCACTTAGTAAAGAATTTGTCTGGCGGCTGTAGCGCGGTGGTCCCACCTGACCCCATGCCGAACTCAGAAGTGAAACGCCGTAGCGCCGATGGTAGTGTGGGGTCTCCCCATGCGAGAGTAGGGAACTGCCAGACATCAATTAAAGTAAAAAAGCCCATCCGTCAGGATGGGCTTTTTTACGTCTATACGAAAGTAAAAGTATGGTGAAAATCCCCGGGGTCACTGCGTTCGCCCGGGCTACAGACGGCGCTGGTAGCCCGGATGGCGGCGTGAATGCCTCATCCGACCTGCAATAAATAGTATTCCGGTCTCATTGAAATATCCCTTTAGAAATAAACTCGGTGCTGAAAATAAGGCAGTGCTCGCTATCTCTTTATTAGGATGGGGTATTTAGATTACTGGCTGGAATTAAAAGGTGGGGGGGATTTGGTTAGAAATAAAAGCTGCGCCTATGCCATTCTGACGCTGCCAATAAGTAAGGGAAAGGGCCAGAAAGCGGGTGCCTTCTGGCCATTGTGTTATTTGGTCAGTGCAACGATACCCAGCGTCAGGCCCGCGAGGGCAGCTGCACCACCGGCGATAGCACCCGCGGTTTCCCAGTTGTCCTGCGTCGTTCCTTTCATGCAAGTGTTGGTGTGAACCAGACGGCCCTGATCGTCATAAACGGGTACACAAGGGGAGTCATGCGCACAGCCAGCAAGCAGCGTTGCCAGCAGTGTCACCAGAATAAATTTTTTCATGATGTTGCCTCTAAATAATCCGTTTCATTACGCCAGAAATATGTCGTATTACGGAATGGCTTATTTTATCACCTGCGCTATAGCCTATAGATAGGGGGATTTATCTCAATTTATGTGGTTCGTAAATATCGTGGAGAAGAGAGGCTGAAAACGGTGGAATTATGCAGAAATGATGCAGAGGAAAATAACGAAATGACGAGTCGCGTAGCGTAACTGATGGTCTGGTGGCCTAACGCATTGAGCCCGCTGAACTAATCTTACTGGCTAACAGACAAAAAGAAAGGCGCCTACAGGCGCCTTTTATCATGAGTACTCGTATTACTCAGAGTGTTTGGTAAAGCGGCGTTTAACCACCACAAAGAACACCGGCACGAAGAAGATTGCCAGCAGCGTCGCGGTCAGCATCCCGCCCATCACGCCGGTACCGACGGCGTTCTGTGCACCGCTGCCCGCACCGTGGCTGATAACCAGCGGCATAACGCCGAGAATAAAGGCCAGAGACGTCATCAGAATTGGACGCAGACGCATACGTGATGCCTCGAGCGTAGCTTCGATGATGCCTTTCCCCTCTTTATCCATCAGATCTTTGGCAAACTCGACGATCAAGATGGCGTTCTTCGCCGATAGACCGATGGTGGTCAACAGACCTACCTGGAAGTAAACATCGTTATTCAGTCCGCGTAGTGAGGCTGCCAGCAGCGCACCGACAACGCCCAGTGGCACAACCAGCATAACGGAGAATGGAATCGACCAGCTCTCATAGAGCGCGGCCAGGCACAGGAAGACGACGATCAGCGAGATGGCATACAGCGCAGGGGCCTGGTTGCCGGACAGACGTTCTTGATAGGACATTCCCGTCCAGTCAAAGCCGATGCCAGAAGGCAGCTTGCTGGCCAGTTGTTCCATCAGCGTCATCGCCTCACCGGTACTCTTACCCGGGGCCGCTTCACCGAGGATCTCCATGGATGGCAGGCCGTTATAGCGTTCCAGACGCGGAGAACCATACACCCAGCGTGAAGTGACAAAGGCAGAGAATGGCACCATCTCACCGTTTGAGCTACGGACGTACATGTTGTTGACGTCGCCTGGCAGCATGCGGAATTTTGCGTCTGCCTGAACGTAGACTTTCTTCACGCGACCGTGGTCGATAAAGTCATTTACGTAGTAGCCACCCAACGCCGCAGAAATAGTCTCGTTGATGTCAGACAGCGAAACGCCCAGGGCCTGTGCTTTTTCCTGGTCGACATCGAGTTTGAACTGCGCGGTATCTTCGAGGCCGTTTGGACGCACGCGAACCAGCTGATCCGGATGCTGTTGTACCATGCCAAGAAGCTGGTTACGCGCCTGAGTCAGTGCCGTATGGCCAAGGTTGCCCTGGTCAATCAGCTCAAAGTCGAAGCCGGTCGCCGTGCCCAGCTCGATAATCGCTGGCATGTTGAACGGGAAGACCATCGCATCTTTAATCTGGCTGAAGGCCATGGTGGCACGCTTGATAACTGATTCCGCGCTGTTTTCATCGCCGCTACGCTCATCCCACGGCTTCAGGCTTACGAACGCCATACCGGAGTTCTGCCCCTGGCCGCTGAAACTGAAACCGTTAACCGTAAAGACGCTCTCAACGTTCGACTTTTCGTTATTGAGGTAGTAGTGGGTCACGGTATCCAGCACCTTCTGAGTACGCTCCTGCGTCGCACCAGCCGGTAGCTGTACCATGGTCAGGAATACGCCCTGATCTTCATCCGGCAGGAAGGAGGTGGGCAGGCGCATAAACAGTACCGCCATCCCCACAACGATCAGCAGATAGATAAGCAGGTAGCGTCCGGTGGCGCGCAGAATGCCGCTGACGCTATTGGTATAGTGGTTGACGCTCTGATCAAACTTATTGTTAAACCAGCCGAAGAACCCTTTCTTCTCGTAGTGATCTGCAGACGCTGGTTTCAGCAGCGTGGCGCACAGCGCCGGAGTAAGGATCAGAGCCACCAGTACCGACAGCGCCATGGCGGAAACGATGGTTATCGAGAACTGGCGGTAGATAGCCCCGGTTGAGCCGCCGAAGAAGGCCATCGGTACGAATACCGCCGACAGCACCATCGCGATCCCAACCAGCGCACCCTGGATCTGCTCCATCGACTTCTCGGTGGCCTCGACGGGCGATAGCTTCTCCTCGACCATCACACGCTCGACGTTTTCCACCACCACGATGGCATCGTCGACGAGCAGGCCTATCGCGAGCACCATCCCGAACATGGTTAGGGTGTTTATCGAGTAGCCGAACATCGACAGCACGGCAAAGGTTCCGAGAAGCACCACCGGTACCGCAATCGTCGGGATCAGGGTCGCACGAATGTTCTGCAAGAACAGATACATGACGAGGAAGACGAGAATAATCGCCTCAAATAACGTCTTAATCACTTCGTGAATCGAGATGGTTACGAACGGCGTGGTGTCGTACGGATAGACCACCTTCATCCCCTGCGGGAAGAACGGTTGCAGCTCTGCGAGCTTAGCTTTAATCGCATTGGCGGTATCCAGTGCGTTCGCACCGGTAGCCAGCTTGATCCCGAGGCCTGATGCAGGCTTACCGTTAATACGTGCGACCACGTTGTAGTTTTCGCCGCCGAGCTCAATTCGCGCGACGTCACTCAGATGAACGACCGAACCATCCGCGTTCACGCGTAGGGTCACTTTACCGAACTCAACCGGGTCTTTCAGACGCGTCTGCGCAATAATCGAGGCGTTCAACTGCTGGCCTTTCACTGCCGGCGTACCGCCCAGTTGGCCTGCTGCGATCTGGTCGTTCTGCACCTTCAACTGGTTGATAACGTCCACCGGCGTCAGGCTGTATTTGTTCAGCAGGTTGCCGTCGAGCCAGATACGCATCGCATATTGCGCACCAAAGAGCTGCACGTCGCCCACACCGTTCAGGCGACTAATAGGGTCTTTAACGTTAGAAGCAATATAGTCTGAAATATCGTCCTGTACGGTCGTTGGGTTATCAGAGATAAACCCGGCCACCATCAGGAAGCTGCTGCTCGACTTCTCTACGCTGATACCCTGCTGTTGTACTTCCTGCGGCAGTAGCGGCGTTGCCAGAGAGAGCTTGTTCTGTACCTGCACCTGGGCAATATCCGGATCGGTCCCTGATTTAAAGGTCAGGGTGATGGTCACGGAACCCGCAGAGTCACTGGTGGAGGACATGTACATCAGGTTATCGATACCGTTCATGTTCTGTTCGATAACCTGGGTGACGGTATCCTGTACGGTTTGCGCATCAGCGCCCGGATAGGTCGCGGAGATAGCCACCGCAGGCGGGGCGATCGTCGGGTACTGGGCGATAGGCAACTGCAGTATCGCCAGGCCGCCGGCAATCATCATGATGATGGCCAGAACCCAGGCAAACACCGGTCGATGGATAAAAAACTTAGACATTTAATCGGTACCTTATTGCGCAGCCGGAGCCGCGGTATCCTCTTCAGCCTTCACGGTGGCGCTAGGGCGAACCTTCTGCAGGCCGCTGACGATAACTTTGTCGCCGGCTTTCAGACCGCTGGTAATCAGCCACTGGTCGCCAACGGCCTGGGCCGCCACCACGCTGCGCGTTTCCACCTGGTTCTTATCGTTTACCAGCAGAACCGTTGCATCGCCGCGCGGTGTACGGGTGACACCCTGCTGCGGAACCAGCATAGCGTTTGGATTCACACCTTCATCAATACGAGCGCGAACGAACATCCCCGGCAGCAGTACGTGCTGTGGGTTCGGGAAAATCGCGCGCAGGGTGATGGAACCCGTGCTCTCATCGACGGTGACGTCAGAGAACTGCAGAGAACCTTTCAGCGCATAAGGCTGGCCATTTTCCATGAGCAGTTGAACGCTTTTTGCGTCGCCGCCCTGCTGCAAACTTTCTTGCTTGAGGCGCATAAAGTCGCTGCTGGACTGAGTCACATCAACGTAGATCGGGTCAAGCTGCTGTACCGTGGCCATGGCATCAGACTGGCCGTTGGTGACTAGCGCACCTTCGGTAACGCTGGATTTGCCGATACGGCCGGTAATTGGCGAGGTGACTTTGGTGTAGGCCAGATTAATGCGTGCGCTCTCCACGGCTGCCTTTGCCGCCATCACATCCGCATCGGCCTGACGTGCGGTAGCGACCGCCTGGTCATAATCCTGCTGACTGATGTACTGGGTGCCCAGCAGAGGGACATAGCGCTTTACCGTCAGGTGAGCGATTACCGCAGCGGCTTCTGCTTTAGTTTGATCGCCTTTAGCGCTGTCATAGGCTGCCTGGTAGGTTGCTGGATCAATTTGATAGAGAGATTGCCCGGCCTCAACATCGCTACCTTCGACAAAGTTGCGTTTGAGAATAATCCCGCTGACCTGCGGGCGAACTTCAGCAACGCGAAACGCGGAGGTCCGGCCCGGTAATTCTGTGGTGATGGACAATGGCGCGTTGTTCACGGTGTGAACGGTAACCTGAGGTGTTGGCGCATGCGCTTGTTGGCTTCCAGAATTATCGCAGCCGCTAAGTAATGCCGCAGAGATAATTAAGCTGGATAAGAGTGTAACCCTGGCGTGACTCGTCATTGCTGTTCCTTATAGATTGATAGCCAGGTTTGACTAAAAATCTGTGAAAGAAAGGGTGAATAAAAAAAGCAGTTCGTTATCCTACAAATAAACATCGGTGGATGTAAGGGATAGTTATTTTTGGACAATCATCAAAGGCACGGAAACGCAAAAATAGCAGGATTAGAGAATTTACGCAGAGAGAAAAGGAAAAGAATGCATTCATTGTGTGAATGTTAATTAATGATTCATGCATTTAGTGGATTTATTTATTTTAAGTATTTATCAAACTTTTTGGTAAATATTACGGTTAGTCTCAATGGTAAATTGAATTAATTGATTTTCCATCCACCGTGAATGTTGCGGTAAGTGACGCAGGCTATGGCCAGAAAAACGAAAGAAGAGGCGCTCAAGACGCGCCAACTGCTGCTTGATTCGGCAATCGAGCAGTTTGCACTGCGGGGCGTAAGCAACACCACGCTGACCGATATTGCTGATGCCGCTGGGGTAACGCGCGGCGCGGTGTATTGGCATTTTGCCAGCAAAAGTGAATTATTTAATGCAATGTGGGAAGAACAATTGCCGCTGCGTGATTTAATTCATCATAAATTGATACAAATAGAAAGCACTAATCCGCTATTAAACTTAAGAAATAAATTTGTCGTTGGTTTGCAATATATCGCGGAGACACCACGCCAGCGCGCCTTAATGCAGATTCTGTATCATAAATGCGAATTTAGCTGCGATATGATGCCGGAGCATGAAATCAGAGGGAGGATAGGTTTTAGCTATGATGCTATGCGAAATATATTGCAGGCCTGCGTACGTAACAGAATATTACCCATTGATACAAACGTTGAGATTGTATTGATCGTATTACATAGCGCATTTAGCGGTATTATCAAAAACTGGCTAATGAGCCCTCAGTCGTTCGATCTCTACCAGCAGGCTCCGCTACTGGTCGACAATATTATGGCAACCATCTGCGCCCAAAGTCTGTGGGCTGCCCGGCCCGCGCTGGTCGTTAACCAGTAACCGCCCGTCCTCTCAGGCAGGGAAGCCTGAAGATAATTCATCTGGCCTCGCTTGTGCTGTTCTCAGCTTTCGGCTTCTGTCATCTTATTATTCTACTCATCATCCCCGTAACGAGGTGTTTATGAACGTGATTTCCCGTCAGATTGGCGATTTTCTGGTGACGCCGCTCAGCGACGGTAATATGGCCGCGAGTCTCGAACTCTTGTCTGGCATTAGTACCACAGAGGCCGGAGAGATCCAGCGGCAGGCGGGGATTGCTGAGCCCGGAAATCTACATATCTACGGTTATCTTATCCGCGGACGCGGACGAACGATTCTGGTGGATTCAGGAACCGGTGGCGTCAATAACGTAGGTGGGCAGTTGAAAGCCAATTTGCAGGCCGCAGGCGTCCTGCCAGAAACGGTGGATACGGTGCTGTTGACCCACGCCCATCCTGACCATCTGGGGGGCTTGCTGGACGAGGAGGGCCTGATGGTTTATCCCAACGCCGAACTCTATCTACATCCGCTTGAGAAGGCATTCTGGCTGGACGATGCGCGATTTGCGCAGGCCAATGAACGTCAGCAGCGTAATTTTATTCGCGCGCGCCAGACGCTGGCCGCCTACGGTGAGCGTGTGCGCCTGCTGAGCGATGCGCCGATTGCTGAGGGGGTTCACCCCGTTCCTCTGCCAGGGCATACACCGGGGCATACCGGGTTCAGAATTGATACTCCAGAGGACAGCTTGATTATCTGGGGTGACATCGTTCACTTCCCCTATATTCAGACCGCGCATCCTGGCGTGAGCATCGCTTTTGATATCGATAGAGAACAGGCGGAAGCGTCGCGTAAACGCATTCTGGCACAGGCGGCAGCGGAACAGTGGTTGGTGGCGGGGATGCACTTCGGTGGATCGGGCTTTGCGCGGGTGATTCCTGAGGCTAAAGGTTACCGAATCGTCTACGCTGAGGCGTAACACTGGCAATAAAACAGGCAATAAAAAAGGCGCTTCCCCATGCCGAGTAGCGCCTTCAAAATCAAGCAATTAACTGATTAGTATCAGTTCATGCCGTATTTTTTCAGTTTCTTACGCAGAGTACCGCGGTTGATGCCCATCATCAGGGCTGCGCGGGTCTGGTTACCACGGGTGTATTGCATCACCATGTCCAACAGGGGCTGTTCTACTTCAGCCAGTACCAGCTCATACAGGTCATTAACGTCCTGACCGTTCAGTTGAGCAAAATAGTTCTTCAGTGCCTGTTTAACCGAGTCACGCAGGGGTTTTTGGGTTACCTGATCCTGAGAGTTAACGGTAGAAACGGTCAGTACGTCAGAATTTACGCGTTGTTCGAACATAGTTCTGTCAGCTCTTTATTTCATTACGCAAGATTTTCGAAGTATGCCTCCAACGCCTCCAGCTGTACGCTGGCATCCTCTATGGCGTTGAATGTGCGCCGAAACTGGTCATTTGGAGCGTGCTCCTGGAGATACCAGGATACGTGTTTACGCGCAATTCGGTACCCTTTTGCCTGACCATAAAAGTCATGCAGTTCCCGAACATGCGAACAAAGCAAGCGCTTAACCTCTGCCAGTGGCAGCGGAGCAAGCAGCTCTCCAGTGTCCAGATAATGCTGGATTTCCCGAAAGATCCAGGGTCTTCCCTGAGCGGCACGTCCTATCATCAGGGCATCAGCCCCCGTATAGTCGAGTACAGCTCTGGCTTTAAGCGGGTCAGTAATGTCACCATTCGCGATAATCGGAATGGAAACTTTCTGCTTAACTGCCCGAATGCTGTCGTATTCAGCTTCACCATTGAACAAACAGGCGCGGGTGCGTCCATGAATGGTCAGGGCCTGAATGCCACAGTCTTCGGCCAGTTGGGCAATCTCTACACAGTTACGGTGTTCCGGCGACCAACCCGTGCGAATCTTTAACGTAACAGGAACGTCCACTGCGCTGACAACCGCCGTCAGGATTGACTTCACCTGATCGGGGTATTGCAGAAGGGCTGAACCTGCAAGCTTGCGATTCACTTTTTTGGCCGGGCAACCCATATTGATATCAATAATCTGGGCGCCACTTTCCACGTTGATACGCGCGGCATCCGCCATCTCTTCAGGCACGCTTCCGGCAATTTGCACGGTGCGAATACCTGGCTCATCAATGTGCACCATCCGAAGGCGGGACTTATCGCTTTCCCAGACCTGTGGGTTAGACGACATCATCTCGGAAACGGTTAAACCTGCTCCCATCTCGTAGCACAACGTCCTGAACGGCCGGTCGGTAATACCTGCCATAGGCGCTGCGATCAGTCGATTTCTGAGCTGGTGTTGTCCGATACGCATGAGTTAAGAAATGACCATACTGTGACTGCAAGGCGGCGTATATTACGCATTTTTTGCACGAGATGAAAGGCCAAACTTTAACCAATCCTCTGAGGTGGATCAAAGAATCGTAGTAAGCGTAAATGGTAATTAGGAATTAGTTATATAAATCATTGCATTAGAAATATATGATTATTTTATCTACGCGCATATTTTTGCGTAACTTCTCATTTTTTCTTCATCAGCAGGAGATTTGGCAAGATAATCTGCTGATTAAATCAGCAGATTATTGTGACATAGTGTGACTATGCTCCCATATTCAGAATATGATCGTGATGCTTTTCAGGCTACTCAACGACCACACGGCCGTTAAGCGGCTGGGTCGGCCGGTTGTTGTCATGATGCATCGTCTGGGCGAATTTTTTCAGCTGCGCTTCGGAAAGGGTCATCGGCTGCTTCAGGACAATCCAGGTCACGCCTTCAGAGCATGGCGGTGTGGTCAGGGAACCGCTGAATCGCCAGTAATGCTTATCGGTAGGCAGAAGCGTATTGAGGTCTAACTGCGCAGGTATACTCACTTCCTGTTCTGTTTTCTCCGGCACTGCGGCCCACAGCGCCTTCAGCGCCGCATTTTCTGCTCCTACGTCAAACATCACCGCCACGACCGCGGTGTTACCCTTCGCATCTTTGTGCACCAGATGAGCCTCCATGGCGTAGTGTTTGCCGTGAACGGTGTTTTCGCTTGGCGCATGGAAGTGGACCTGCTGGAGGGTAAACGGCGTGCCGTCAATCGTGACGGTATCGCTGGTGGTGCTCTTCAGGCCAGCCTGGACGGTATGTCCGTTATTGATGAGCGTGACCGGGCCGTCGGTATAGCGGACGTCCAGCGGCGAGAGATGTGCCGCCAGCGCGGTATCAATGTTAATCGGGGATTGGTTCATGCCGGTCTGGCAGGTTTTGAACTCCTCGCTGAGTGCGCCCCAGTGCTCGGGGGAGCCTTCTCCTTCGTAGCTCCAGTGGGAAGCAAAAACCGAGATGGGCATGATGCTGAGGGCCAGGATCGCCGCCTTGCCAAACGTTGTTTTCATACAATTCGTCCAATGAATAGTTAATGTGAATTTATGTTTTAACTTCAATGAGTTAAGTTTTTATTTTAACGCGTGGCGGTGGGCGATGGTGTACAAAAAGAGGGAAAAATGTGGCCTGCAAAGAGGCCACGGGAGGAGATTACTTCTTACGGCCGGTAATGCGGCACCACTCTTCTTTCTCAACGACAGCGTCGAGGTCAAAGAGATCGGCGTAGGCTTCACAGACGCTTTCCGCCTGGCTTGCCAGGATGCCAGAAAGCCCCAGTAGGCCGCCTGTAACCGGCAGCACGCTGATTAACGGTGCCAGTTCGCGTAATGGGCCTGCCAGGATGTTAGCGACCACCACGTCGGCTTTCATGGCCTCAGGCTGGTCCTGCGGCAGATACAGCTCCAGACGTTCGGAAACGCCGTTGCGCTGAGCGTTGTCGCGGCTGGCCTGAATCGCCTGCGGATCGATATCGATCCCGATCGCTTTGGCGGCACCCAACTTCAGCGCGGCGATCGCGAGGATCCCGGAACCGCAGCCAAAGTCGATCACCGTCTTGCCGGTTAAATCCAGCCCGTCCAGCCACTGCAGGCACAGAGAGGTGGTTGGATGCGTGCCGGTACCGAAGGCCAGGCCCGGATCGAGCATCACGTTAACGGCGTTAATGTCCGGCACATCGCGCCAGCTTGGACAGATCCACAGACGCTTGCCGAAACGCATCGGGTGGAAGTTATCCATCCACTCGCGCTCCCAGTCTTTATCCTCTAGCTGCTCAATTTTGTGGGCGAAGCCTTCACCCAGCAGCGGATGCTGTTCCAGGATGGCAACCACCTCTTTCATGTCGGTTTCTGCGTCGAACAGGCCGATAACGTCGGTATCACCCCACAGACGCGTTTCACCCGGCAGTGGCTCGAAGACCGGCGTGTCATGCGTATCCTGGAAGGTAATGGAGACCGAACCGGCCTCCATCAGTGCATCGCTAAGATCTTCGGCATTGGCGCCGGTTGTGTTCAGTTTCAGTTGGATCCACGGCATGGCAAAACTCTTTATTTATCAGAAGAAATGACGGCAGCCTGTACGACGGGTTGACCAAAACGGTTCCCGACGACAAACGCCAGCAAACTTAGCAGCAGCGAGGGCACAATCGGATGGAAGCCCAGGTACTGAATATTAAATGTGGCCAGCACGGCATACAGCACGCCGCCGACGATCATCGCGCTCAACGCCCCAGCAGCGTTCGCACGCTCCCAGTACAGGCCGAGCACCAATGGCCACAGGAATACTGCTTCCAGCCCGCCAAAGGCGAGCAGGTTCAGCCAGATAATCATCTCTGGCGGACGCCAGGCGGCAAGCATCATCAGAATACCGAGCACCAGCGTCGTCCAGGTGGAGATGCGCTTAATGCGGTGCTCATTACGAATTTTAGTCGGGCTCGCGCTGAGCCACAGATCTTTAATGATGGTCGCCGACGCTTGCAGTAAGTGGGCGTTCACGTTCGACATAATAGCGGCCATCGGCGCGGCAAGGAACAGGCCAGCCGCCCATGGCGGTAATACCTGCACCATCAGCGTCGGGATCACCAGATCCGGCACGGTCAGGTGCGGCAGCACGGCACGGCCCAGCGCGCCTGCCAGATGCATCCCCAGCATCAGCACCGCCACAACGATAGTGCCGATGATAATCCCGCGATGCACCGCCTTACTGTCTTTATACGAGATACAGCGTACGGCGGTATGTGGCAGGCCTATCACCCCGAAGCAGACCAGCACCCAGAAAGAGGTCATAAAGGTCGGTGTCAGGATGTCATCTGCGCCGCGCGGCGAGACCAGCTGCGGGTTTATCTGCTCCAGCGTATCCACCGCGTTATGCAGCCCGCCTGCGGCATGCACCACACCAACCAGCAGCACGATGGTGCCAATCAGCATCACCATGCCCTGCATGGTGTCGTTGAGCACGCTGGCACGGAAGCCGCCGAAGGCAGTGTACAGGGCAATGGTAATGCCGAAGATCAGCAGGCCGTTTTCATACTTAATGCCTGCCGCCGTCTCCAGCAGGCGTGCGCCGCCGATAAACTGCACCGCAATCGCCCCGACGAAAGCCACCAACAGACTGATACTGGCAATCCACACCACCGCACGGTTTTGGTAGCGCGCCTGCAGCATGTCATTGAGGGTAATGGCGTTATAGCGTCGCGCCAGAATAGCGAACTTCTTACCGAGTACCCCCAGCGACAGCCAGATCGTCGGCACCTGGATCAGCGCCAGCAACACCCAGCCCAGCCCGTATTTATAGGCGGCCCCCGGCCCACCGATAAACGAACTGGCGCTGATGTAGGTCGTTGTCAACGTCATGGCCAGCACAAAGCCGCCCATCGAGCGGCTGCCGAGGAAGTATTCGCTGAGGAAGGAACCGGTGCTGCGCTTACGCATGGCATACAGCGACAGGCCGAACACCACGAACAGGTAAAGCACGAGAACGACGATAATCTCAGTTTGCATCTTTATCCTCCAGCGGGATGTCGCGGAAGACAAAGCGGACCATCAGCCAGCACAGCAAAATAAAAACCAGCGGCATCAGCAGGCAGGCCATTTCAAACCAGTGCGGCAGGCCGGTGATACCCTGCGTGGAATCAGGTAAGTAAGCACACGCTAACCACACAGCAAGATAGAGAAGGGTTAGCCACAGCGCCCAGCGCGCCTCTTTATGGGCCTGAACAAAACGCTTGTCCATTTTTTGTCCCTTGTGGATGAAGAAAGCGGGGATTGTACCGCAAGGCAAAGATGAGGGGAGAGAAAAAGAAAAAAGGCCGGAAAATCCGGCCTTTTGCTGCGATAACAGGATTATTTTTCCTGTAATCCGAGTTTTTTCTCCAGATAGTGGATGTTGGTACCACCATGCTGGAAGTTCTCGTCGGCCATGATACGCATCTGCAGATCAACGTTGGTTTTGATACCGTCGATGATCAGTTCCTGCAGCGCGTTCTTCATGCGAGCAATTGCCACGTCACGGGTCTCACCGTAACAGATGAGTTTGCCGATCATTGAGTCATAGTACGGTGGTACGGTGTAGCCAGCGTAGATATGAGATTCCCAACGAACGCCAAAGCCGCCCGGCGCGTGGAAGCGGGTAATTTTACCCGGGCTTGGCAGGAAGGTGTCTGGGTCTTCGGCGTTGATACGGCATTCTACCGCATGGCCACGGACATGGACTTCTTCTTGCTTGATGGACAGCGGCTGACCGGCAGCGATACGCAGCTGCTCTTTGATAAGGTCAACGCCGGTGATCATCTCGGTAACCGGGTGTTCTACCTGGATACGGGTGTTCATTTCAATGAAGTAGAACTCGCCGTTTTCGAACAGGAACTCGAAAGTACCTGCGCCGCGGTAGCCGATATCCACACACGCTTTCGCGCAGCGTTCGCCGATGTAGCGACGCAGTTCCGGGGTAATGCCCGGTGCTGGTGCTTCTTCGACAACTTTCTGGTGACGACGCTGCATGGAGCAGTCACGTTCAGCCAGATAGATAGCGTTGCCCTGACCGTCAGCCAGTACCTGAATCTCGACGTGGCGAGGATTTTCCAGGTATTTTTCCATGTAAACCATGTCGTTGCTGAAAGCCGCTTTGGCTTCCGCTTTGGTCATGGCAATGGACTGCGCCAGGTCTGCGTCGCTGCGCACGACGCGCATGCCGCGACCGCCGCCGCCGCCAGAGGCTTTGATGATAACCGGGTAGCCGATGCGTTTCGCATGAGCGCGGTTAACATCCATATCTTCGCCCAGCGGGCCGTCAGACCCCGGAACGGTTGGTACGCCTGCTTTCTTCATGGCGGTGATTGCGGACACTTTGTCGCCCATCAGGCGGATAGTGTCGGCTTTCGGGCCGATGAAGATAAAGCCGGAACGTTCAACCTGCTCGGCAAAGTTGGCGTTCTCGGAGAGGAAGCCATAGCCTGGGTGAATTGCAACAGCCCCGGTGATTTCAGCAGCGCTGATGATAGCCGGGATGTTCAGATAGCTTTTTACGGACTGAGCCGGGCCAATACAGACCGTTTCATCCGCCAGCAGTACGTGTTTTAAATCGCGGTCCGCAGTGGAGTGCACAGCCACGGTCTTGATGCCCAGTTCTTTACAGGCACGAAGAATACGCAGTGCAATCTCGCCGCGGTTGGCGATGACAATTTTATCCAGCATCTTCGCCTCGTTACTCGATGACGACCAGAGGCTCGTCAAATTCAACTGGCTGACCGCTTTCTACCAGGATTGCTTTCACAGTCCCTGCTTTGTCAGCTTCGATCTGGTTCATCATTTTCATCGCTTCAACGATGCACAGGGTGTCGCCCACGTTAACTTTCTGACCAACTTCCACGAATGCTTTAGCATCCGGGCCTGGAGTGCGATAGAAAGTACCAACCATCGGGGAACGTACGATGTGACCACTGATTTCAGCTTTAGCCGGAGCTTCAGCTGCAGCTGGTGCAGCTGCTGCAACAGGTGCTTGCGCTTGCATTACAGGTGCTGCGTAGGCCTGCTGCATCACTGGAATACCGGTGTTTGGAGCAGAGCGGCTGATGCGCACTGACTCTTCACCTTCAGAAATTTCCAGTTCGTTGATGCCAGACTCTTCGACCAGCTCGATCAGTTTTTTAATCTTACGAATATCCATGAGTGGGTTCCGTACTCTTTGTTTAGTTTGATTGTGACAGGCGTTTTACCGCCGTCTGTAAAGCGTATGAATAGCCGTCAGCGCCGAGTCCGCAGATAACGCCAGAAGCGATATCAGACAGATACGAATGATGGCGGAATGGTTCGCGCGCATGAACGTTGCTCAAGTGGATCTCGATAAACGGGATACTCACCGCCAGCAACGCATCGCGAAGGGCAACGCTCGTGTGCGTGAACGCGGCCGGATTAATCAGGATATAGTCAATATTGTCTTTAGCCTGATGAATACGGTCGATGAGGACGTACTCGGCGTTGGACTGCAGGCTGTCGAGCGTGACGTTCAGGGTTTCAGCTTCCGCGGTTAAGCGGTTTACGATCTGGGAAAGCGTCAGCGTGCCGTACTTCTCTGGCTCACGGGTGCCTAACATATTCAGGTTCGGACCGTTCAAAAGCAAAATGCGAAACTTGTCAGTCATTGTGCTGCTATCTCCTGCAATTCTCGGGTAAAAAACAAAATATACCTTCGATGCGCGATTGTCACCTTTTCAGGGGGGTAAAAACCCTGTCAGGAAAACCAAGGTCGCACATTATAACTATTTCGTAGCATTTGGCAGCTAAATACTGGTCTTATCAGGGAAGATTATCAACTGCTATCGTGTAAAGAACGTCTGACTATAAGAGAATTGCGGTAAACCGCACATATCACGAAACTAGCGCCACCACTGGCGAAACTTCTTATAACGGCAGGCTAAAAGCACGATCGCGATGGCCGCGTAGATAACCGGTTGTGGTGAGATAATCTTTACCGACCACAGGAAATGTATCGGCGCGAGGATCGCCACAAGATAGACGAAGTTATGCAAAAGCTGCCAGCGTCGGCCTAATTTTCGCTGCATAGCCTGGGTCGATGTTACCGCCAGAGCCAATAAAATCAGCCAGCAGGCAAATCCCAGCAGAAGATAGGGGCGAGTCACAATTTCCTGACCTAATAGCGACAGATTGCGAATACCCAGTTCCAGAACGCTGTAGCTGGTGAGGTGGATGGTGGCCCAGGCAAAGCACCACAGTCCCAGTAGTCGACGGGGGCGAATCAACAACGGTTGTTTAGCGTAGCGCGCCAGCGGGGTGACCAACAAGGTCGCCAGCAGCAATTTCAGAGCCATCCTACCGGTAAAATGTTGAATGTCCTTTACCGGGTCGGCGCTTAGCTGGCCCTGAGAGACGGCCCAGAACAGCCAGACGAACGGCAAAAATGCCGCAAGATGCAGGAAAACCTTAAGCCAGGTGACCTGTGTCGCCGTTAAACGCATTAAAAATTCTCCCGCAAATTCATCCCACGATAGAGCGAAGCCACTTCATCGGCATAGCCGTTAAACAGCAGCGTTGGTTGACGCTGTACGTCGAGAATGCCGCCAGAACCGATAAAACGCTCCGTCGCCTGAGACCAGCGCGGGTGATCAACGTGCGGGTTCACGTTGGCAAAGAAGCCGTATTCATCCGGCGCGGCCAGGTTCCAGGTGGAATCCGGGCGCTCGCGGGTCAGCATAATGCTGACAATCGACTTGATTCCCTTAAACCCGTACTTCCACGGTACGGTCAGACGAATCGGCGCACCGTTTTGCGGCGGCAGCGCTTTACCGTATACGCCGACGGTCAGGAGCGTCAGCGGGTTCATGGCTTCGTCCAGACGCAACCCTTCTATATAAGGATAGGCAAGGCCGCCGCCGATAAATCGGTCCTTCTGTCCAGGCATGTTCTCTGGGGAGTAGAGCGTTTTAAAGGCCACGTACTTCGCGTTGCTGGTGGGCTCGACGGCGGCGAGCAGCTTATGCAGCGGGAAACCAATCCACGGCACCACCATTGACCAGGCTTCCACGCAGCGCATGCGGTAAATACGCTGTTCCAGCGGGAAGCGTTTGGTTAAATCGTCATGATCGAGCGTCAGCGGTTTTGCGACTTCACCGCCAATGGTCAGCTTCCATGGATTCATGGGCAGGCTTCCGGCGTTCGCGGCAGGGTCGGCTTTATCGAGGCCGAATTCATAGAAGTTGTTGTAGCCGGTGACTTTGTTTTCTGGGGTCAGCGTCAGCTTGTTCTGCCATTCATCGGGCTTGCTGAAGGTCAATGGCTGCCCGGAAGGCGCTGGTGGGCGATCGTTTCCTTTAAACCAGTCCGTCAGGCTGGAGGCATGCAGTGGAAGTGAGGCAGCAGCGGTGCTGATACCAAGCATCTTCAGCACCTGGCGGCGCTGGAGCATAAAAACAGACTCGGCGGTGACATCTGCTTCAGTTAATTTACGGGCTTTCATGACTTCCTCCGGCAGGCTTTTGCTAAGCATGGCGGAGGAGTCAAATTAACGCGAGTGCGCCTTGAAAAATAAGTGCTTAGTCAATTTTGACCAGGGTACGGCCCTGGATCTGGTTGTTGATGATTTTATCTGCAAATTCAGGTGCTTGAGAAAGGCTTATCTCCGTTGCGCTCTGGGCGAAGAAGGACTCAGGCAAATCGGTAACCAGACGTTTCCAGGCCTCGGCGCGACGTGCTGCCGGGGTCATCACCGAATCCACGCCCTGCAGGCGAACATTACGCAGAATAAATGGCATCACGGTAGTCGGCAACGCAAAACCGCCGGCCAGGCCGCAGGCCGCCACGCATCCGCCGTAGTTCATCTGCGCCAGCACTTTAGCCAGCACTTTATCGCCCACGGTATCGACCGCACCTGCCCAAATCTGTTTTTCCAGCGGGCGGGTTTCCGCGAACTCGTCACGGCCCAGAATACGGCTCGCGCCCAGCGCGCGCAGATAGCTATGGGTGCTTTCACGGCCTGACACCGCTGCCACCTGGTAACCGAGCTTGTGCAGCAGGGCGATAGCGGTACTGCCCACGCCGCCGCTGGCGCCGGTTACCACGATTTCACCGTCTTCAGGACGTACGCCTGCATCTTCCAGCGCCATTACACACAGCATGGCGGTGAAGCCTGCGGTGCCGATGATCATGGCTTTACGACCATCCAGGCCTGCCGGCAGCGGTACCAGCCAATCGCCGTTCACGCGTGCGCGCTCGGACAGACCGCCCCAATGGTTTTCGCCCACGCCCCAACCGGTCAGCAGTACCTGCTGGCCTGGGGTAAAGCGCGCATCATCGCTGGTATGCACCGTACCGGCGAAGTCGATCCCTGGCACCATTGGGAAGTTACGGATGATTTTCCCTTTCCCGGTGATGGCGAGCGCGTCTTTATAGTTCAGGCTGGACCACTGGATATCGACGGTAACGTTACCCTGCGGCAGCAGGCTGTCGTCGACGGCCTTCACTGCGGCGATAGTTTTGCCATCCTGCTGTTCTAAGATGAGTGCCTGCATAACCCTTCCTTACATGGACTGATAGTGAAAAAAGTTACCGGGGACTATACTCGGTTATCATTATTTGTTGGCGATTTGGCGCAATAAATTGCCAGATCCTCCAGGTTTGGTAGTATGCCGCCCTGGTTTGATATGTTAGTGCTTACTTCTAATAGTAATGTACGGACGCAGGCGCCCGACACTCATCGGGGACGATTAACCTACGGAGTTAACACAGGGATGCGATTAACGACGAAGTTCTCAGCCTTTTTTACGCTCTTAACCGGGCTTACCATCTTTGTGACGTTAATCGGCTCCTCGCTGAGTTTTTATAACGGCATACAGTACAAGATAGCCAATCGCGTGCAGGCCGTCGCGACCGTGCTGGATAACCGCCTGGTTAATACGCCGTTCGACAAGCTCGACCATCAGCTTGATGAGATCATGGTGCCGCTCGATATCGTGCGCGTCGATTTCACGCTCAACGGCAAAGCGCTGTTCCACCATAGCCGCGGCAGCAGCTATCAGCCGGCTGGCAGCCACTATCAATTCCGCGAAATGGAAGTCCCGTCGCTCAAACATCCCGGCATGATGATTCATTTGGTCTATCAGGACCCAATGGCCAACTACTTTCGCTCGCTCATGACCACCGCGCCGCTGACGATCACCATTGCCTTTATGGTGCTGGTGGTATTTATCGCCGTACGCTGGCTACGGCGACAGCTGGCCGGGGAAGAGCTGCTGGAGCTGCGCTCCATTCGTATTCTTAACGGCGAGCGCGGGCCGAAAGCCAAAGGCAATATTCATGAATGGCCCGCCCGCACCAGTTCGGCGCTGGATATGCTGCTTTCGGAAATTCAGTTTGCCGGCGAGCAGCGCAGCCGCCTGGATACGCTGATCCGCTCCTATGCGGCCCAGGATTCAAAAACTGGCCTCAGCAACCGACTGTTTTTTGATAATCAGCTGGCGACGCTGCTTGATGACCAGGAAAACGTGGGCTCCCACGGTATCGTGATGATGATCCGTCTGCCGGACTTCGACTTCCTGCGTGACAACTGGGGCCGTGCCGCAGCGGAAGAGCATGTCTTTACCCTTATCAATCTGCTCTCTACCTTTATTATGCGCTACCCCGGCGCGCTGCTGGCACGCTATCGCCGCAGCGACTTTACCGTTCTGCTGCCGCACCGCACGTTAAAAGAAGCTGACAGTATCGCCGGGCAATTACTCAAAGCCATTGATGGGCTGCCGCTGGCGAAGATCCTCGATCGTGATGACATGATGCACATCGGCATTTGCGCCTGGCGTAGCGGGCAGACGACCGAGCAGGTGATGGAACACGCGGAAGCGGCAGTGCGCAATGCCGTGCTGCAGGGCAGCAACAGCTGGGCGATTTATGATGATTCATTACCGGAGAAAGGGCGCGGTAACGTCCGCTGGCGCACCCTGATTGAGCAGATGCTCAGCCGTGGCGGCCCACGCCTGTATCAAAAACCGGCGGTCAACCTCGACGGCAGCGTTCACCACCGTGAACTGATGTGCCGTATCTTTGACGGTAAAGAAGAGGTGATTGCCGCAGAATACCTGCCGATGGTGCTGGAGTTTGGCCTCGGCGAAGAGTACGACCGCCAGCAGATCACCCGCCTTATCCCATTCCTCGGCTTCTGGCCGGAGGAAAACCTGGCCATTCAGGTAACGGCCGAGTCGCTGATCCGCCCGCGTTTCCAGCGCTGGCTGCGCGATACCTTGATGCAGTGTGAAAAATCGCAGCGCCGACGGATTATTTTTGAACTTGCAGAGGTAGATGTCTGTCAACATATGACGCGTTTACAGCCAGTCGTCCGTTTAATCCATGCATTAGGCGTTCGGGTTGCAGTAACGCAGGCAGGTTTAGCCTTAGTCAGCACCACCTGGATTAAGCAGCTCGACGTTGAGCTGATTAAGATAGATCCGGTGCTGGTGCGAAATATTGAAAAGCGCAGTCAAAACCAGCTGTTAGTACAAAGTCTGGTGGAGGCCTGTAAAGGAACATCGATACAGGTTTTCGCGGCGGGCGTGCGCAGTCGGGGCGAATGGCAGGAGCTGACCAAATGCGGAGTTTTCGGCGGTCAGGGCGATTTTTTTGCTGCTTCCCAGCCACTTGACTCAAATGTGAAAAAATATTCGCAAAGATATTCGGTTTGACCTGCTGTTTAACGTGTTTATCACGTAGAATAACGCGCGCGGTTTTTTCCGGGAGTGTGCATGTCTGCTCGCCGGGAAAAAAGACGCACCATGCATGTGGCGACCTTTGACAGGTACAAATCCAGGATGGAGCGGCAGTGAGTCTTCCTGCACTGAAGGACTCAGGTTGGATTTGTAACAGAGGTAACGAACTGCACTAATTTTCACCGTTGCAGATGATTTTTGCGCCTTGTCGCTGCTGCGTGTGGTTGGTAAAGTAAGCGGATTTTATTTTTCCGCCCCAGCTTTCAGGATTATCCCTTAGTATGTTGAAAAAATTTCGTGGCATGTTTTCCAATGACCTGTCCATTGACCTGGGTACCGCGAATACCCTGATTTATGTAAAAGGACAAGGCATCGTATTGAATGAGCCTTCCGTGGTCGCCATTCGTCAGGATCGTGCCGGTTCGCCGAAAAGCGTAGCCGCCGTGGGACATGACGCAAAACAGATGCTGGGCCGTACGCCAGGTAACATCGCGGCTATTCGCCCGATGAAAGACGGCGTTATCGCTGACTTCTTCGTGACCGAAAAAATGCTCCAGCACTTCATCAAACAGGTTCACAGCAACAGCTTTATGCGCCCAAGCCCGCGCGTACTGGTCTGTGTACCGGTTGGCGCAACGCAGGTTGAACGCCGTGCGATCCGTGAATCTGCTCAGGGCGCTGGCGCCCGTGAAGTGTTCCTGATTGAAGAACCGATGGCCGCAGCAATTGGTGCAGGCCTGCCGGTTTCTGAAGCAACCGGCTCCATGGTTGTGGATATCGGTGGTGGTACCACTGAAGTCGCCGTTATCTCCCTGAACGGCGTGGTTTACTCCTCCTCCGTACGTATCGGTGGCGACCGCTTCGACGAAGCGATCATCAACTACGTTCGCCGTAACTACGGCTCTCTGATCGGTGAAGCAACCGCAGAACGTATCAAGCACGAAATCGGCTCCGCTTATCCGGGCGACGAAGTGCGTGAAATCGAAGTTCGTGGCCGTAACCTGGCAGAAGGCGTTCCGCGTGGCTTCACGCTGAACTCTAACGAAATTCTCGAAGCGCTGCAGGAGCCGCTGACCGGCATCGTGAGCGCAGTGATGGTTGCACTGGAACAGTGCCCACCAGAACTGGCTTCCGACATCTCCGAGCGCGGTATGGTTCTGACCGGTGGTGGCGCGCTGCTGCGCAACCTCGACCGTCTGTTAATGGAAGAAACCGGTATTCCAGTTGTCGTTGCTGAAGATCCGCTGACCTGCGTAGCGCGTGGCGGCGGCAAGGCGCTGGAAATGATCGACATGCACGGCGGCGACTTGTTCAGCGAAGAGTAGTCAGCATGAGGTTCAGGGTAGCCAGAAGGCTACCCTCAATTTCACTGACACGAGAATACGCATAGCCTATGAAGCCCATTTTTAGCCGTGGCCCGTCGCTGCAGATTCGCCTTATCCTGGCGGTGCTGGTGGCGCTGGGTATCATTATTGCCGACAGCCGTCTCGGTATGTTCAGTCAAATTCGAACGTACATGGATACTGCCGTCAGTCCTTTCTACTTTGTTTCCAATGGTCCTCGTGAACTGCTCGATAGCGTCTCGCAAACGCTGGCTTCACGCGATCAGCTCGAACTCGAAAACCGTGCACTGCGCCAGGAACTGCTGCTGAAAAACAGCGACCTGCTGATGCTCGGTCAGTACAAGCAAGAAAATGCCCGTTTACGTGAACTGTTAGGTTCACCGCTGCGCCAGGACGAACAGAAAATGGTGACGCAGGTGATCTCAACGGTTAACGATCCCTACAGCGACCAGGTGGTTATCGACAAAGGCAGCGTGAACGGCGTTTACGAAGGCCAGCCGGTGATCAGCGATAAAGGCGTTGTGGGTCAGGTTGTGGCCGTCGCTAAGCTCACCAGCCGCGTGCTGCTGATTTGCGATGCCACTCACGCGCTGCCGATTCAGGTTCTGCGTAACGATATTCGCGTGATCGCCGCCGGTAACGGCTGCACGGACGATCTGCAGCTGGAGCATCTGCCGGCCAATACCGACATTCGTGTGGGTGATGTGCTGGTAACATCCGGCCTGGGCGGACGTTTCCCGGAAGGCTATCCGGTTGGCGTCGTCTCGTCTGTTAAGCTGGATACGCAGCGCGCGTACACGGTGATTCAGGCTCGTCCAACGGCAGGCCTGCAGCGTTTGCGCTATCTCTTGCTGCTGTGGGGTGCGGATCGTAACGGAACTAACCCGATGACCCCGGAAGAGGTGCATCGCGTCGCCAATGAACGTCTGATGCAGATGATGCCTCAGGTGCTGCCGTCTCCTGAAACCATGGGGCCGCAGCTTCCCGCTCCGGCAACCGGGTTAACCACGCCGCCTGCGGGTACACCGCCACCGCAACCCTCCGCAGGGGGGCAATAGTGGCAAGTTACCGTAGCCAGGGACGCTGGGTAATCTGGCTCTCGTTTCTTATCGCACTGCTGCTACAGGTTATGCCCTGGCCGGACGACCTTATCGTTTTCCGGCCAAACTGGGTGCTGCTTATCCTGCTTTACTGGTCACTGGCGCTGCCGCACCGCGTGAATGTTGGCACGGGCCTCGTGATGGGTGCCATACTGGATCTCATCAGTGGTTCAACGCTTGGCGTGCGTGCGCTGTCGTTGAGCATCGTGGCGTATCTGGTGGCGCTGAAGTATCAGCTGTTCCGCAATCTGGCGCTCTGGCAACAGGCGCTGGTAGTTATGCTGCTCTCGCTCGCGACGGATATTATTGTTTTCTGGGCAGAGTTTTTAGTGATCAACGTCTCTTTCCGACCTGAAGTGTTCTGGAGTAGTGTAGTAAACGGCGTGCTCTGGCCGTGGATATTTCTTCTGATGCGGAAAGTTCGCCAGCAATTTGCCGTTCAATAAGGTCGTTATGGTATCTCTCTATCTTGCTTCAGGTTCCCCGCGTCGTCAGGAACTTCTCACTCAGCTAGGCATGACGTTTGAGAAAGTGGTTCCCGGCATTGAAGAGCAGCGTCGTCCACAAGAGCCGGCGCAGCAGTACGTGGCGCGCCTGGCGCGAGAGAAAGCGCAGGCTGGCGTCGCGTTAACTCGCCACGACCTTCCTGTTCTCGGGGCTGATACGATTGTTGTCCTCAACGGTGAAGTGCTGGAGAAACCGCGCGATATGGCTCATGCGGCAGCGATGCTGCGTAAGCTATCAGGGAAAACCCATCAGGTGATGACCGCCGTTGCGCTGGCTGATAGCCAGCACACGCTCGACTGTCTGGTGATGACTGAAGTGACCTTCCGGACGCTTTCCGAAGAAGACATTGCAGACTATGTTGCGAGCGGCGAACCTTTAGATAAAGCAGGTGCATACGGTATTCAAGGGCTGGGTGGCTGTTTCGTCAGGAAGATAAATGGCAGCTATCACGCCGTAGTCGGCTTACCGCTGGTGGAAACGTATGAGTTGCTGAGTAACTTTAACTCGCTACGTGAAAAAAGGGATACACATGACGGCTGAACTATTAGTGAACGTGACGCCATCGGAGACGCGAGTGGCGTATATCGATGGCGGCATTTTGCAGGAAATTCATATTGAGCGTGAAGCGCGACGCGGAATAGTAGGCAATATCTACAAAGGTCGTGTTAGTCGTGTCTTACCGGGTATGCAGGCGGCTTTTGTAGATATTGGTCTCGATAAGGCGGCGTTCCTTCATGCCTCCGATATCATGCCGCATACCGAATGCGTGGCGGGTGAAGAGCAAAAGCAGTTCACCGTCCGCGATATTTCTGAACTGGTGCGTCAGGGCCAGGACCTGATGGTTCAGGTGGTGAAAGATCCGCTGGGAACCAAAGGCGCGCGTCTGACCACCGATATCACCTTACCCTCCCGCTATCTGGTCTTTATGCCCGGCGCCTCGCACGTTGGCGTATCGCAGCGTATTGAAAGTGAAGCCGAGCGTGAACGCTTAAAGAAGGTGGTCGCGGATTATTGCGATGAGCAGGGCGGCTTTATCATTCGTACCGCTGCAGAAGGGGTGTGTGAAGAGGATTTAGCCTCTGATGCCGCCTATCTTAAGCGCGTCTGGACCAAGGTCATGGAGCGTAAGAAGCGCCCGCAGACTCGCTACCAGATGTATGGTGAACTGGCGTTGGCGCAGCGTGTGCTCCGCGACTTTGCTGACGCTCAGCTGGATAAAATTCGCGTTGACTCCCGTCTAACCTACGAAGCGTTAATGGAATTCACGGCTGAATATATGCCTGAAATGACCAGTAAGCTTGAGCACTATAGCGGTCGTCAGCCTATCTTTGATCTCTTCGACGTTGAGAATGAAATCCAGCGTGCGCTGGAGCGTAAGGTTGAGCTCAAGTCTGGTGGCTATCTGGTTATCGACCAGACCGAAGCGATGACCACCGTTGACATCAATACCGGAGCCTTTGTTGGCCACCGCAATCTTGATGACACGATTTTCAACACCAACATCGAAGCCACTCAGGCGATTGCGCGTCAGCTGCGTCTGCGTAACCTTGGCGGCATTATCATCATCGACTTTATCGATATGAATAATGAAGACCATCGCCGCCGTGTGCTGCACTCGCTGGAACAGGCGCTAAGCAAAGATCGCGTCAAAACCAGCGTTAACGGCTTCTCGCCGCTGGGGCTGGTGGAGATGACCCGTAAGCGCACGCGTGAAAGCGTCGAGCACGTGCTGTGCACCGAATGTCCGACCTGTAGCGGTCGCGGTACGGTGAAAACCGTTGAGACGGTATGCTATGAAATTATGCGCGAAATCGTCCGCGTGCATCACGCTTATGATTCCGATCGCTTCCTGGTGTACGCTTCTCCTTCCGTGGCCGAAACGCTGAAAGGCGAAGAGTCCCACGCGCTGGCGGAAGTGGAAATTTTTGTCGGTAAGCAGGTTAAAGTCCAGATTGAACCGCTCTATAACCCGGAGCAGTTTGATGTGGTTATGATGTAATTACGCAGCCTGCTGCGACCCAAGGAGAGATGCGTGAGGCGATTGCCGGGGATTTTGCTGCTCACCGTAGCCACACTGATTGTCGTTGTCGCGCTGCTGGTGAGCGGCCTGCGTCTCGCCTTGCCGCATCTGGATAAATGGCGCCCTGAACTGCTGAGCAAAATTGAAGCGGTGACCGGGCTGCCGGTGTCCGCTTCACAGCTGCACGCCAGCTGGCAAAACTTTGGTCCTACGCTGGACGTGCGCGATATTCATGTCGCCATGCACGACGGCGGTACGCTGGATATCAAACGTGCTTCCATGGCGCTCGATGTCTGGCAAAGCCTGCTGCACATGCGCTGGCAGTTTCGTGAGCTGACCTTCTGGCAGCTGCAAATCCATACCAATACCCCGCTGCAAAATAACGACGGTGGCGATAGCCTTAAGAGCGATCGCCTTGGCGATCTGTTCCTGCGTCAGTTTGACCACTTCATCCTTCGCGACAGCCACTTAAGCTTCCTGACCCTCTCCGGGCAGCGCGCCGAGCTGGCCATTCCCCAACTGACCTGGGTAAACGATGACAACCGTCACCGTGCCGAAGGGGAGTTGAGCCTCTCCAGCCTTACCGGGCAGCACGGGGTGATGAAGGTTCGTATGGATCTGCGCGATGAAAACGGCCTGCTGAACAAAGGGCGCTTATGGCTTCAGGCCGACGATATCGACGTGAAGCCGTGGCTCGGGCAGTGGATGCAGGACAACATTGCGCTGACCAGCGCCCGCTTCAGCCTTGAAGGCTGGGCGTCGCTGGATAAAGGCGAAATCGCCAGCGGCGACGTTCTGCTTAAGCAGGGCGGTGCCAGCTGGCAGGGCGACCAGCAGGAACATCATCTGGCGGTAGATAACCTCACCGCGCACCTGTCGCGTGAAAAAGAGGGCTGGGAAGTTCGCATCCCTGATACCCGTATTACCATCGACGATACGCCGTGGCCACGCGGTGCGCTGGCGCTGGCGTGGATCCCGGCGCAAGAGGTGGGCGGCCCGAATCATCAGCGTAGTGACGAATTGCGCATTCGCGCCAGCCATCTTTCACCCGCCGGGCTGAACGGCCTGCTGCCGATTGCTGAAAAGCTCTCACCTGAGGTTGCCGATATCTGGCGCACCGCCCAGCCTGCGGGCATGGTCGATACGCTGGCAATTGATATTCCGCTACAGGACACCGGTAAAACGCGCTTTAACGCGAGCTGGAATGACCTCGGCTGGAAGCAGTGGAAGCTGCTGCCCGGTGCAGAGAACGTCTCCGGGTACGTTACCGGTGGCGTAGAGAATGGTTCGCTGCATGTGGCGATGAAAGACGCGAAGATGCCGTACGAGCACGTCTTCCGCGCGCCGCTGGAGATTGCCAAAGGCGCCGCGA
Source organism: Kluyvera sichuanensis (assembly GCF_040930405.1). Taxonomy (NCBI): domain Bacteria; kingdom Pseudomonadati; phylum Pseudomonadota; class Gammaproteobacteria; order Enterobacterales; family Enterobacteriaceae; genus Kluyvera; species Kluyvera sichuanensis. The sequence continues at coordinate 3,213,627 of NZ_CP162271.1, read as the reverse complement.
CCCTCAACTGGGTCAATGACGATAGAGGGTTCATGCTCGATGGGCGTGACATTGACGTAACGGCGACGGGCGTTCGCGCCGCCGGTGGTTTCCGCTATCTGCAACCGAAGGACGATCAGCCGTGGCTGGGCATTCTGGCCGGTATCAGCACCGACGACGGCGGGCAGGCCTGGCGCTACTTCCCGGAAAACCTGATGGGGACGAAGCTAGTTGACTACCTGAGCGGCGCCATCAAAGCCGGTAAGGCGGAGAACGCCACCCTGGTTTACGGCGGCAACCCGCATCTGTTCCCGTACGAGCATAACGAAGGTCAGTTCCAGGTCTATGTGCCGCTGCACGATGCGACCTTCGCCTTCCAGCCGGACTGGCCTGCGCTGACCAACCTGAATATCGAGCTTAACTTTATCAATGCTGGTCTGTGGATGAAGGCGGATAAAGCGGCGCTCGGCGGCGTAACCGCCAGCAATCTTGACGCGGCGATCCCGGACTACGCCAAAGAGAAACTGCTGATTGATGCTGATATCAATGGCCCTGGCAAAGTCGTCGGCCCGTATTTCCAGCAGACGCCGCTCGACAAATCTCTCGGCGCGACCCTTGAGGAACTCCAGCTTGATGGCGATGTGAGCGCCCGCTTACATCTTGATATTCCGCTGGACGGCGAGCGGGTAAAAGCGACCGGTAACGTCGCGCTGAACAATAACAGCCTGTTTATCAAACCGCTCGACAGCACGCTGCATAACCTTAAAGGTCGCTTTAGCTTTGATAACGGTAACCTGATGAGCGAACCGCTGACCGCCACCTGGTTCAATCAGCCACTGAACGTCGATTTCACCACCAAAGAGGGCGAGAAATCTTATCAGGTGGGCGTCAACATGCAGGCGGACTGGCAGCCAGCGAAGACGGGCGTGCTGCCAAAACAGCTTAACGATGCGCTTAAAGGCAGCGTGCCGTGGAAAGGTAACGTCGCTATTGAACTACCGTATCACGGCAGTGCGAGCTACAAGGTGGGCATCACCAGCGATCTGCAAAATCTGAGCAGTAGCTTACCGTCTCCGGCAGATAAAGCGGCGGGTAAATCGTTGCCCGTGAAGCTCAACGTCGACGGGAACCTACACAGCTTTGTTCTGACTGGGAACGTCGGGCCGGAAAACCATCTCAATAGCCGCTGGCTGCTGGGGAAAAAGCTGACGCTGGAGAGCGCTATCTGGGCTTCGGATAGCCGGACGATTCCGCCGCTGCCGCAAACGCCGGGCGTTGAATTGAATATGCCGCCAATGGACGGCGCGCAGTGGCTGGCGCTGTTCCAGCACGGCGCGGCCGATGGTGTGAGCTCCGCGGCTGCGTTCCCGGAAAACGTTACGCTGCGCACTCCGTCGCTGACCTTTGCGGGTCAGCAGTGGAATAACCTGAGCGTGGTGTCCCAGCCGACGGTAGACGGCACCCGCGTGGAAGCTCAGGGGCGTGAAATTAACGCCAGCCTGACGATGAAAAACCACGCGCCGTGGCAGGCTGCCGTGCGCTATCTCTACTACAACCCATCAGCGAACCCTTTGGCGCAGGCTACCTCAGACAAGATGCTCAGCACCGCTGCCGCCAGCAGCGCCATTGATTTCCGTGGCTGGCCCGATCTGCAGCTGCGCTGCGCCGAATGCTGGCTGTGGGGGCAGAAATATGGCCGCATCGACGGTGATTTCAATGTGAAGGGCGACACCCTAACGCTTGCCAACGGGCTGGTGGATACCGGCTTTGGCCGCTTAACCGCCGATGGCGTCTGGGTAAACTCGCCGTCCGGGCAGCGCACCTCGCTGAAAGGCAAAATTCATGGCAATAAGATTGATGATGCGACGGCTTTCTTCGGGGTTTCGACGCCGATTCGCGATTCTTCCGTTGATGTAGACTACGATTTACATTGGCGCGATAAACCGTGGCAGCCAGACGTCGCTTCGCTTAACGGCATTCTGAAATCGCACGTTGGCAAAGGGCAATTCACCGATCTGTCGACCGGACATGCCGGGCAACTGCTACGTCTGCTGAGCGTCGATGCGCTGCTGCGTAAGCTGCGTTTTGACTTTAGCGACACCTTCAGCGAAGGCTTCTACTTTGATTCCATCCGCAGCACCGCGTGGATCAAAGACGGCGTACTGAATACGGATGATACGCTGGTGGACGGCCTGGAGGCGGATATCGCCATGAAAGGGTCGGTTAACCTGGTGCGCCGCGAGCTGGATATGGAAGCCATCGTTGCGCCGGAAATTTCGGCGACGGTCAGCGTGGCGACGGCTTTCGCGGTGAACCCGATTATTGGCGCCGCGGTGTTTGCTGCGACCAAAGTGCTGGGGCCGCTGTGGAACAAAGTGTCGATACTGCGCTATCGCATCACCGGCCCGATTGATAAGCCTCAGATTAACGAAGTGCTGCGCCAGGCGCGCAGCGACAAAAAGCCATGATTTGACGCAAGCCTTGAATTGCCTCAATCTCATAAGACAAACACCCGGAATACCGGCCCGAAATGCGTGAGGCGCGCGGGCCATTAACGAGTAGCGAAATAATGAGTCTAAACCTGGTAAGTGAACAATTGCTGGCAGCGAACGGCCTGAACCATCAGGATCTGTTCGCCATTCTTGGTCAACTCACGGAGCGTCGTCTGGACTATGGCGATCTCTATTTTCAGTCCAGCTACCACGAATCCTGGGTTTTAGAAGATCGCATCATTAAAGATGGTTCTTACAATATCGACCAGGGTGTTGGGGTGCGTGCGGTGAGCGGTGAGAAAACCGGCTTCGCCTACGCCGATCAGATTAGCCTGCTGGCGCTGGAACAGAGCGCGCAGGCAGCGCGTACCATTGTGCGCGATGCGGGCAACGGTAAAGTGCAGACGCTGGGTGCGGTTGAGCACCCTGCGCTCTATACCTCGCTGGATCCGCTGCAAAGCATGACCCGCGAAGAGAAGCTGGATATTCTGCGCCGCGTTGACAGCGTCGCGCGCGCGGCGGACAGCCGCGTGCAGGAAGTGACGGCGAGCCTGACCGGCGTCTATGAACTGATTTTGGTTGCCGCGACCGACGGTACGCTGGCTGCCGATGTGCGCCCGCTGGTGCGCCTGTCAGTTAGCGTGCAGGTGGAAGATGACGGTAAACGCGAGCGCGGCGCCAGCGGTGGCGGCGGTCGCTTTGGCTATGACTACTTCCTTGCCGACCTTGACGGCGAAGTGCGCGCCGATGCCTGGGCGAAAGAAGCGGTGCGCATGGCGCTGGTGAATCTCTCTGCGGTGGCTGCGCCTGCGGGTACGCTGCCGGTGGTGCTGGGCGCGGGCTGGCCGGGCGTACTGCTGCATGAAGCGGTCGGTCACGGTCTGGAAGGCGACTTCAACCGCCGCGGCACCTCGGTCTTCAGCGGCCAGATGGGCCAACTGGTGGCTTCTGAACTCTGTACCATCGTGGATGATGGCACGATGTCTGACCGTCGCGGCTCCGTAGCGATCGACGATGAGGGGACGCCGGGCCAGTACAACGTGCTGATCGAAAACGGGATCCTCAAAGGCTATATGCAGGACAAGCTTAACGCTCGTCTGATGGGCGTTGCGCCTACCGGTAACGGCCGCCGCGAATCCTACGCGCACCTGCCGATGCCGCGTATGACCAACACCTACATGCTGGCCGGGAAATCCACGCCGCAGGAGATCATTGAATCCGTCGAGTACGGCCTTTACGCGCCAAACTTTGGCGGCGGCCAGGTGGATATCACCTCCGGTAAGTTTGTCTTCTCCACCTCGGAAGCCTACCTGATTGAAAACGGTAAGGTGACCAAGCCGGTGAAAGGGGCGACGCTTATCGGTTCCGGTATCGAAACCATGCAGCAGGTCTCGATGGTTGGTAACGATCTGAAGCTGGATAACGGCGTGGGCGTCTGCGGCAAAGAAGGCCAGAGCCTGCCGGTTGGCGTTGGCCAGCCAACCCTGAAAGTGGACAATCTGACGGTGGGCGGTACCGCCTGACCTGAAAAAAATGCACCTCATTTTGAGGTGCATTGATGTCTGTTTGTAGGCCGGATGGCGCTTCGCTTGTCCGGCCTGTCACTATTCCTTTCTTCTCCCCCGCATCCCCTGGAACAGCCTCGCCACTTCGACAAAATAGTCGGTCAGATAGTTAATACAGACCTGCACCTTGAGCGGCAGCTTGTCCTTTTCGGTATACAGCGCGTACACCGGGCGAGGATCGGACTGATAGCGTGGGAATAAGATCTCCAGCTCACCGCTGTTGATCTCATTGATCACCCACATCAGCGGCACGTAGGCAATCCCTGCACCGGCCACCAGCCAACGGGAGATGGTCATCGGATCGTTAGTGACAAATCGGCCTTCTGGCAGCAACCTGGTCGACAACCCTTCGGGGGCAATCAGCTCAAATTCGTTATCGGGACGCACGCTATATTCCAGCCATGAATGGTTACTCAGGTCCGCTGGCTTTTCGGGCACGCCATACTGCGCGAGGTATTTCTTCGACGCGCAGACGACCATCGGCATGCTGCCAAGGCGTCGGGAGAAGAGGCTGGAATCCTGCAGCGCGCCCACGCGGATCACCACGTCCAGGCCGTCGGCAATCAGGTCCGGCGCCGGAATGCCCGTCACCAGATTCACCGTTAAACCTGGATACTCTTTCAGCATCTCCGCCGTCATGGCAGCGAGGACATTTTGTGCCATAGTTGAAGAACAACCAATGCGCAGCGTGCCAATTGGCGTGTTGTTAAAAGCGTAAAGCTGCTCGTGAACATCCTGAACTTCGAACAGCATGCGGCGGCAGCCCTGGTAGTAAATTTTACCGGCTTCGGTTAAGCCAATGCTGCGAGTACTGCGGTTAAGCAGTTTGACCTGCAGCTCATCTTCCAGTTTAGAGACAGTCTGGCTGATGGACGAAACGCTCATTTGTAGCTGGCGCGCCGCGGCGGTAAAGGAGCCTTGCTCGACCACTTTGGCAAACACCGACATCCGTTTTAGTCGTTCCATTGTTCACTCTGGCTTAAAAGTGATTTGCATCACACTATGTAGATAAGGCGATAACAGTTACGTTAAAATACTGTTAGCTGAATAATTAAAGTTCCAATCTCACCTGCACGCTAGTCTAGTAAGGTCAACATGAGCCTGTTTCCTGTCATCGTGATTTTCGGTCTCTCATTCCCGCCGATTTTCTTTGAGCTGCTCTTATCGCTCGCCATTTTTTGGTTGGTGCGTCGCGTGCTGACGCCGACCGGGATCTACGACTTTGTCTGGCATCCTGCGTTGTTCAACACCGCACTGTACTGCTGCCTGTTTTATCTAATATCACGTTTGTTCGTCTGAGGTAGATGTGAAAACACTAACAAGAAAAATCTCCCGCACCGCTATTACGGTGATACTGGTCATCCTGGCGTTCATCGCGATTTTCCGCGCCTGGGTCTATTACACCGAATCTCCGTGGACGCGCGATGCGCGTTTCAGCGCGGACGTTGTCGCCATTGCCCCTGACGTTTCCGGCCTGATTACCGACGTACAGGTCAAGGATAACCAACTGGTTAGCAAAAATCAGGTGCTGTTTATCATTGACCAGCCGCGCTACAAGAAGGCGCTGGAAGAGGCCGACGCTGACGTGGCCTATTATAAAGCGCTGGCCGATGAAAAAAGCCGTGAAGCCGGGCGCCGTAATAAGCTGGGCGTCATCGCGATGTCACGCGAAGAGATTGACCAATCCAATAACGTTCTACAAACCGTGCTGCACCAGCTTGCTAAAGCGCAGGCGACTCGCGACCTGGCGCGCCTCGACCTTGATCGTACGGTGATCCGTGCCCCGGCAGATGGCTGGGTGACTAACCTTAACGTCTATGCCGGTGAGTTTATCACCCGCGGCTCGACGGCGGTGGCGCTGGTTAAACAGCACTCCTTCTACGTGATGGCCTACCTTGAAGAGACCAAGCTCTCAAGCGTCCGTCCGGGCTACCGTGCCGAAATTACCCCGCTGGGCAGCAACCACGTGATTAAAGGCACCGTTGATAGCGTCGCGGCAGGCGTGACGAACGCCAGCAGCAGCGTTGACAGCAAAGGGATGGCGACCATCGACTCTAACCTCGAATGGGTTCGTCTGGCCCAGCGCGTGCCGGTGCGTATTCGTCTGGATGAAGAGACGGGCAACCTGTGGCCTGCGGGTACTACCGCCACGGTGGTCATTACCGGTGAGAAAGATCGCGATGCCAGCCGCATGAGCTTCTTCCAGAAGTTAGCGCTGCGCCTGCGTGAGTTCGGTTAATCGCCATGGGCATTTTTAGTATTGCCAACCAGCACATCCGCTTTGCCGTCAAACTGGCATGCGCGGTGGTGCTGGCGCTGTTTGTCGGCTTTCACTTTCAGCTTGAAACGCCCCGCTGGGCGGTACTGACTGCCGCTATCGTGGCGGCTGGCCCGGCCTTTGCTGCAGGTGGGGAACCCTATGCAGGGGCGATTCGCTATCGTGGGATGCTGCGTATTGTCGGCACCTTTATTGGCTGTATTGCGGCGCTGGTGATTATCATCACCATGATTCGCGCGCCGCTGCTGATGCTGTTGGTCTGTAGTATCTGGGCCGGTTTCTGTACCTGGATTTCCTCGCTGGTGCGCGTGGAGAACTCCTATGCCTGGGGGCTCTCCGGCTACACGGCGCTGATTATCGTCATCACCATTCAGGCCGAACCGTTGCTGACGCCGCAGTTTGCCGTTGAGCGTTGTAGCGAAATCGTGCTGGGGATTATCTGCGCGATCGTCGCCGATCTCCTGTTTTCGCCGCGATCGATCAAAAAAGAGATCGATAGCGAACTCGACGGCATTCTTATCGATCAATATCGCCTGATGCAGCTGTGTATCAAACACGGCGACAGCGATGAAATGGACAAGGCCTGGCTGGCGCTGCTGCGGCGTACGGCAGCGCTGGAAGGGATGCGCGGCAATCTGAACATGGAGTCCTCACGCTGGGCGTGGGCCAACCGCCGCCTGAAGGCGCTGAACACCGTTTCGTTGACCATGGTGACCCAGGCTTGTGAAACCTTCATCATGCAAAACTCGCGGCCTGAGCTGGTCACTGACGCCTATCGTGAGCTGTTCGAAGAGCCGGTTGAGACGGTGCAAGATGTTCATCGTCAGCTTAAACGGATGCGCCGCGTGCTGGCGTGGACAGGCGAGCACGATACGCCGGTCACTATCTACAGCTGGGTAGGGGCCGCGACGCGTTATCTGCTGCTCAAGCGCGGGGTGATTGGCAATGCCAAAATCAGCGCCCGCGAAGAAGAGATCCTGCAAAGTGAAGTGGTGGTGCGCCCGGAATCCGCCGAGCGTCACCACGCGATGATTAACTTCTGGCGCACCACGCTCTCCTGCGCGCTGGGCATTCTGTTCTGGCTGTGGACCGGCTGGACCTCCGGTAGCGGGGCGATGGTAATGATCGCCGTGGTCACCTCGCTGGCAATGCGTCTGCCGAACCCGCGCATGGTGGCGATAGACTTTATCTACGGCACCATCGCGGCGCTGCCGCTGGGGGCGCTCTATTTCCTTATCATCATTCCCGCGACCCAGCAAAGCATGCTGCTGCTGTGTATTAGCCTGGCGGTGATGTGCTTCTTTATCGGTATTGAAGTGCAAAAACGGCGGCTGGGCTCGATGGGGGCACTGGCCAGTACCATCAACATTCTGGTGCTGGATAACCCGATGACCTTCCACTTCAGCCAGTTCCTTGATAGCGCATTAGGGCAGATTGTCGGCTGCTTCATGGCGTTTATCGTTATTCTGCTGATCCGCGATAACTCCCGCCTGCGTACCGGGCGCGTGCTGCTGAACCAGTTTGTGTTTGCGGCGGTATCGGCGATGACCACCAATATGGCGCGTCGGAAAGAGAATCATCTGCCGGGGCTCTACCAACAGCTGTTCTTACTGCTGAATAAGTTCCCCGGTGATATCGCCAAGTTCCGCCTGGCGCTGACGCTGATTATTGCGCACCAACGTCTGCGCGATGCGCCCATTCCGGTGAATGACGATCTGTCGGCATTCCACCGCCAACTGCGCCGCACGGCTGACAAGGTGATCTCTGCCAGCAGCGACGACAAGCGCCGCTATTACTTTACGCGCTTGCTGGAAGAACTGGGGATTTATCAGGAAAAACTGCGGGTCTGGGAAGCGCCTGAACAGGTGACCCAGCCGGTTGAGCGGCTGGTGTCGATGCTGCATAAATACCAGGGTGCACTCACGAGCAGTTAAGTGTTTTTCCCGGAGTCGCTGCGCTCGTCCGGGCTACAAATCGCAGGTAGCCCGGACGAGCGCAGCGACTCCGGGAGCCCTACCACCATTCCGCGCGATGCGCCCCTAACGGCATGGCCGGCATCGCAAACGCCATCGGTGTTTGTGCAAGTTCCAGCGCGCTGTTGAAGTAGCTTAACTCGCCGAATGGTCCCTGCTCGGTCACCATACAACGGGTAATCGCCGCTTCGCCTGGTGGGGCAATCGTCTGATAATCCGCCTGCTTGCCCAACTGTTGCAGCCACGTCGCCGTCCGGCACAATGACACATCTACCCGCCATGCACCGCCTTCATTACGCTGACGCTCCAGCGCCATTAGCACGCCAAGCGTGGCGAGATAGCCGCTGAGATAATCATTCGGATAGGTTGGCCCCAGCACCGGCTGGCCCGCGCCGCCCTGTGCTACCGCCATACCGGTCACGGTCTGAGCAAGCTGCTCGAAGCCCGGCCGTGTTTTCCACGGCCCGCGGTGGCCGTAGCAGTTCAGGTTAACCGTAATGATTTGGGGATTGATCCGCGCCATCTCTTCATCACTCAAGCCATAGCGGGCAAGCGCGCCGGGACGGTAGCTTTGCACAAACACATCGCCTTCGCGGACCAGCTTCGCCGCCGTCTCGCGACCTTCGGCGGTGGAGAGTTCAAGATACGCGTTGCGCTTGCCGTGGTTGGTATCAACGTCGAACGGCAAAATACGTGGGCGATAAGGGGATGAAAGGTGCAGTACATCGGCACCCATTTGCGCCAGGCCGCGGGTCGCTGTTGGCCCAGCGATCACGTGGGTGGCATCCAGCACGCGCAGCGACTTCAGTACCCGTGGCGTGTCGTAACGGCGGGCTTTCGGTGCGCTATCGGTCATCCGCGTCAGGCGAATCAGCGGCTCCTGACTCACCGCCAGCCCCTGCGGATGTGCCAGCCACTCTTCACGACTGCGGGCAATGGCAGCGCACAGCCCAGCGTCGGCAATGGTCTGCTCCAGCTTTTGCGCCTCCCACTTCGCCACGGCCTGCGCCACGCGGCTACGGTTATTGGGCACGTCGAGAATATCCAGAATGCCATCACGCAAACGCGGGTAGCCGCCGTGCAGGAAAATCCAGCGGTTGTCGGCGGTGAGGTAGAAATCGGTGGTGGGGTAGTCCGGGTCGTTGTACTGCCAGTTATAGCCGTTCTGCTGCTGGAAGGTGACCGCGTGGGTTGAGGCGGCAGCGCTATGGCAATCAACGGTAATTTCCTGCTGCTTACCTCGCAGCACATCGAGCATCAGCCCTTGTAGCGCTAGCGCGGAGGCGGCCGCCTCTCCAATGGCAAACGGCGTCGGATAGACCGGTTCTGTACCGGTGAACGTCACGCGATCGCTCGCCAGATGTGCCAGCCCAAGCTCGTGGCACAGCTTATCAAAAACAGGATATTCACGTTTCACCGCAGGCTCCTTTCCGTTAATAAGACTATCGTTATTCTGACAACTATTACGCTAAAAGCGATAGCTATACTTAGATGGAAACACTTTTCAGGAGGGTGTAATGACCACGCAAGCATGGCAGGACAACGATCTCTTTCAAACGGGCTACCTGGTGAACGGCGAATGGCATCAGCTCGACACCACCTTTGATGTGCTCAATCCCGCGACGGGCGAGATCGTCGCCAAAGTTGCGAAGGCCGGGAAGGTGGAGACGGAACAGGCGATTGCCGCCGCCGCCCGTGCGTTCCCACTCTGGCGGGCGAAAACGGCGAAGGCGCGATCGGAGCTGTTGTATCGCTGGTATCAGCTCATCATCGAACATAAAAGCTGGCTGGCGAAACTGATGACCATCGAACAGGGCAAACCGCTGAAAGAGGCGGAGGGCGAGGTGGACTACGCGGCGAGCTTTATCCAGTGGTTTGCCGAACAGGGAAAACGGGCTAACGGCGAGATAATTCCACCGGCGAAGCCGGGTTCACGCATTCTGGCAACCCGCGAGCCTATCGGGGTGGTGGCGGCGATTACGCCGTGGAACTTCCCGATGGCGATGCTCACCCGTAAGCTTGGCCCAGCGCTGGCGGCTGGCTGTACCGGGGTGATTAAACCCGCCAATAACACGCCACTGTGCGCGTTCGCACTGCTGGCGCTGGCGAAGAAAGCGGGGATTCCGGACGGGGTGCTGAACGCCGTGGCGGGGAATACGCTGGAGATTAGCGACGCGATTATGGCAAGCCATGACGTGCGAAAAATCTCCTTTACTGGCTCAACCTCGGTGGGCAAAACGCTGGTGCGTAACGCTGCGGAAACCATGAAGAAAGTCTCCATGGAGCTCGGTGGCAACGCGCCGTACATCGTCTTTGAAGACGCGGATATTGACGCCGCCGTTCAGGGGGCTATCGCCAATAAGTTCCGCAACGCCGGACAGGTGTGCGTGAGCGTTAACCGTTTTTATATTCACGACAGCGTGTATGAGCGCTTCGTCAGCCAGCTTGCTGTCGCCGTGAAGGCGCTGAAGGTGGGGAACGGGCTGGATGACGGCGTGATCGTGGGGCCATTGATTGAGGCTGCTGCGGTTAAAAAAGTGCGTGAACACGTTGAGGATGCTGTCGCGAAAGGGGCCAAAGTGCTGGCTGGTGGGCAGCCGCATGCGCTGGGCGGTAACTTCTGGCAGCCGACGGTGCTGGGTGACTGTCAGGAAAAAATGCTGCTGGCGCAGGAGGAGACGTTTGGTCCGCTAGCGGCCTGCTTCCGTTTTAGCGATGAAGACGAAGTTATTCAGCGCGCGAATAATACGCCTTACGGTCTGGCGGCCTATTTCTACACCCAGAACCTGTCCCGCGTCTTCCGCGTCTCGCAGGCGCTGGAGAGCGGTATGATCGGCATTAACGAATGTGCCGTTTCAACCGAGCTGGGGCCGTTTGGCGGCGTGAAGGAGTCGGGGCTTGGGCGCGAAGGTTCAGTGCTGGGGCTGGAAGAGTACCTCGAGGTGAAAACGCTGCACATTGGGGGACTTTAGTCTGTTGAATAGGGGAGAGGGCGTAAGATGAAAATCTATACTTTTGATTTTGACGAGATAGAGGATCAGGGCGATTTTTATCGGGAGTTCGCCCGTCTTTTTGCCCTCGATCGTGAGTCGATTCGCGATCTGGACGCGCTCTGGAGCGTGGTGACCGGCAATGTAATACCGCTACCGCTGGAGATTGAATTCCTGCACATGGACGATAAGCAGCGACGACGCTACGGCGCGCTGATTCTGCTGTTTGATGAAGCGGAAGAAGAACTTGAAGGCATGCTGCGGTTTAACGTTCAGCGCGGATAAAAAAAGCCCTCGCCGAAAGGCGAGGGCAAGTCGTCGGACAAGACGACGAGGGTTTATTTGTACAGTTCAGCCGTAGCGTGCGAGCTGTCGCCGGAACGGGCTTCGATAATGCGGTAGCTGCTAGCGCCTTCTTTCTCTGCTTTTGCGGCTAACTGGCTACGCATATCCATTGGGTCGCTACCTATCTGTGAAACGGAAACGGTGCCGATGGACTGTAGGTTCTGTGCCTGATCTGCGCTCACCTGATGTACTGCGGCGCTTGCGCCGAAAGAGAGTACGGATGCCAGACCAAGGGATGCGATGATAATTGCGCTTTTCATATACTTTACTCCTCACCTTATTTTGCAGCGGTGAGAGGATGCTGATGCTTATTCCTGGGACCGCTGGGGATATTTTTTTTCAATACCGACGTACTGCGTCTTATTTATACAGTTCAGCCGTTGCGTGCCAGCGATCGCCAGTACGCGCTTCAATGATGCGGTAAGACGATGCACCTTGTTCTTCCGCTTTCTTGTTCAGCATCTCATGCATATCCATCGGGGTTGAACCGACGGAACCAATGGAAACGGTGCCGATTGACTGACGGGTTTGTGCCTGGTCGCTGTTGATAGAATCAGCGGCGAAAGCGCCAAACGAGATAACGGATAGGATGCTCAGAGCGGCAACGGTAGTTTTGATTTTCATGATACTCACCTCGTCGAATTTTTTTGGAAGGCCTTTGTTTTGTGACCCTCATCACGAAATTAAGTATACACTAATCACATGAAATATTAATACCCCGCTAATTGTTTCCCGTGTAATTACTTGTCAGGAATCGTCATTTTTAGAACATATACGTATAAAAAAACGCATATTTTGGCAAAGTTGTCGGCCAATAATGCGTAAAATCAAAAAGATAGGATAATTTGATGTTTTGTGCGCTTAAGTCGGGATATATTCACTGTATCTATGTGAATGCACAAAGAATCGCACTAAATGTTAACGGAACGGCAGTGAAAACGGCGGGGCGTTGGCGGGAAAACAGACTCCTCCGGAGGAACCAGAGGAGTATCGCGAGGGATTACAGTTCCTGTTCGAACAGAACCTGAATGGCCTCGTAGAGATCTTTAACAGTGAAACCCCGAGCAGGCGTGGTGAAGATCGTGTCATCACCGGCAATGCTGCCGAGAATCCCTTCCGCTTTGCCCAGCGAATCCAGCAGACGTGCAATCAGCTGCGCTGCACCAGGGCTGGTATGAATGACGACGACGGCGTCGTTGTAGTCAATATCCAGAACCAGGTTCTTCAGCGGGCTGGAGGTGGTTGGCACGCCCAGCTCAGCCGGCAGGCAGTAAACCATTTCCATTTTGGCGTTGCGGGTACGCACTGCGCCAAACTTCGTCAGCATACGGGAGACTTTGGACTGGTTGATATTATCGAAGCCTTCTTCCTGTAAGGCCTGAACAATTTCGCCCTGAGAGCTAAATTTTTCTTCCTTCAGTAATGCTTTAAAGGCTTTAACTAATTCTTCTTGTTTAGTGGAACTTCGCATAAGTCACCTGACTATGGTGGTGAAATTAACATTATTATGCATATAGGTGAATTTTTATGCAAAACAATTTATCCCAAGGGGCTAGGCCAAATAGAGAAAGGCGGGATTTTAGCAAAAATTAGACCTAAGAAACATGCCTATATCACGGGATCCAAATAAGTTAAAAGTAAATGAATTGTTATTAAATTGCTGTTGTTTTACGCAACATGCTGAGTATATTGTAATCGATAGTTGATGAAAGTTTGGTTTCGTAGATAGACCTTTTTCGGGGAGTAGTGCGGTAACGCCAGCAATGCTGCTGGAGGCTCCGCATTCTGTAAGCAATTATATTGTAATTATTTACCTTGTGAATTAAGGTCGCCGCAACGGAGTAACAACAGGTATCTCTTGCGTCGGTTATGCGGTCCACGACAGGTTATTACCTGAATGTCATTAACCATAATAAGGAGTTTAGGATGAAAGTCGCAGTCCTTGGTGCCGCCGGCGGTATTGGCCAGGCGCTTGCCCTACTACTAAAGACCCAACTGCCTTCAGGTTCAGAACTCTCCCTCTATGATATTGCCCCCGTCACGCCTGGCGTGGCTGTCGATCTCAGCCATATTCCTACTGATGTGAACATCAAAGGTTTCTCTGGTGAAGATGCGACGCCTGCGCTGGTAGGGGCGGATGTTGTCCTGATCTCTGCCGGGGTAGCTCGTAAGCCCGGTATGGATCGCTCCGATCTGTTCAACGTTAACGCCGGGATTGTCAAAAACCTGGTGCAACAAATCGCAAAAACCGCGCCAAAAGCCTGCATTGGTATCATTACCAACCCGGTGAACACCACCGTGGCGATCGCCGCCGAGGTGCTGCAAAAGGCGGGCGTGTACGACAAAAATAAACTGTTCGGCGTGACCACGCTGGATATCATCCGCTCCAATACCTTCGTCGCTGAACTGAAAGGTAAAAAATGCGGCGACGTCGAAGTTCCGGTTATCGGCGGCCACTCTGGCGTCACGATTCTTCCTTTATTGTCGCAAATCCCAGGGGTCAGTTTCTCCGAGCAGGAGGTGAATGACCTGACCAAACGTATCCAGAATGCGGGTACCGAAGTGGTGGAAGCAAAAGCCGGCGGCGGGTCAGCCACGCTGTCCATGGGCCAGGCTGCAGCACGCTTTGGGCTGTCTCTGGTTCGCGCCTTGCAGGGCGAGAAAGGGGTGGTTGAGTGTGCCTATGTTGAAGGCGATGGCGAATACGCTCGTTTCTTCTCACAGCCGCTGCTGCTCGGCAAAAACGGGATTGAAGAACGTCAGTCTATTGGCAAACTGAGCGCTTACGAGCAGCAGGCGCTGGAAGGGATGCTGGATACGCTGAGAAAAGATATTCAGCTTGGCGAAGATTTTATTAATAAATAGTGTGTGATGCCGGAACGTTCGTTCCGGCTTCTTTCAGGCCGCGTGCCCGCAAACAGGTTGCTCGATCAAACGTTAAATCTGCTAAACTCCCCGCGTCTTATTGGTTATCAACGAGAACGTCGTGAAAAAGATCCAAAGAAAGCAAACTCGCGATCACATTACCCAAATGCTGCGCTATGAGATTCTCTCCGGCAATATTCGTGCAGGAGAAGAGCTGGCGCAGGAGAGTATTGCTGAGCAGCTAGGGCTTTCTCGCATGCCGGTTCGCGAGGCGCTGCAGTCGCTTGAGCAAGAAGGATTTTTGATCCGTTTGCCCAATCGGCATATGCAGGTTGCCCATCTTGAGCCCGACCATGTCAGCCATATTTTTCGCGTTATTGCGGTGATGGCTGCAGAGCTGTTTACGCTTATTCCGTCAACGGCATCAGACGTGCTGAGCGCTCGCGCCCAGGCGCTGGCGAGCGGGCAAGACAAAACGCTTGAGCTTGAGTTTCACCTTGCGCTGATTGCTTATGTTAACAATCGCTATCTTGAGAAAGCCTATCAGCAGTTCCTGGATGGCTATATCTCCTATGTGATTCTACATCTGAAGGAAGAGTGCCAGGAGTCAGCGTTGCTGCTGATGGAACTCAGCGCGGCGATAGGCCGGGGCCAACACGACGAGATTGTGCAGGCTACGCAGCGTTATTTCCTCTCTTTAGCGGAAATAATGCGTCAACATATGAAGGATTGGGAAAGTGCAGAAGCCTAAATTAGGGAAAATTAAGCTTCTTTCAGCGAAAGAACAGGTAGCTGCGGTGCTGCGTAAGGCTATTCTGTCGCGGGAATTAGTAGAGGGTCAGGAGATTACCCTGGAAGGGATCGCCGGAATGGTTGGCGTATCCAGCATGCCAGTACGCGAAGCGTTTCAGATTCTGGCCGCCGATGGGTTAATTAAGGTTCGCCCTAATAAAGGCGCGGTGGTTTTAGGGATCAATGAGCAGACGATTCGCGAGCATTATGAGATCCGTGCTCTGCTTGAAAGCGAGGCCGTTGCTAAAGCCTCTCGCCCCGGAACCGATATTTCGCGTATTGCACAGGTGCATTACGCGGCAGAAAAGGCGCTGGCCGCCAATAATTCCGCTGAATATTCAGACCTGAACCAGGCATTTCACATGGAAATCTGGAATGCGGCAGGCAATGAAAAGATGAAAGTACTGCTTTGTAACATGTGGAATGGACTCTCAATGGGCCACAAGGTTACCGAAGAAGAGTATGCCGAAATTTCCATCCAGGAACATAAAAGTATTCTGCAAGCCCTTGAAATTCATGATGAGACGTTGGCCCGGCAGCGTATGCGCGCACACATTATCCGTTCTATGGAGAATATGCTGACGCGCTACGTTGAAGAGCCCACATCCTGATCTTCCCGCCTGCGTATCACCGCAGGCGATAGCCTTCTGACCCTAATTTCATCGTTGACCGTCAGGATCGTATGACGATCTTGACGCAGATCTCAATCCTGAAGCTTTCCTGAAAAACGAATTGACTTAGTTTTTGTATGGGAATAATTTTGCCTCGTCAATATTGGATACAATATCATATATCATTGATAGGATAATTATAAACATGGAACCTATTACCATCACCCTATGCTTACTGGTGTTTGCCATTGCAATGTTCGTTTGGGAAAAAGTGCCGCTTGCGGTCACCTCGATGATCGTCTGCGTGGCGCTTGTTCTCACCGGTGTCCTCGATCTGAAGCAGGCGTTTTCCGGCTTCATCGATACCAACGTCATCCTCTTTGTGGCGATGTTTATTGTCGGCGGCGCGCTGTTTGAAACCGGCATGGCAAACAAAGTCGGCGGCGTGATTACCTATTTTGCAAAAACGGAGAAGCAGCTGATCTTCACCATCATGGTGGTGGTTGGCGTGATGTCCGGTTTTCTCTCCAACACCGGCACTGCGGCGGTGCTGATTCCGGTTGTCATTGGCGTGGCGGCTAAATCGGGATTTACCCGCTCCCGCCTGCTGATGCCGCTGGTTTTTGCCGCCGCGCTGGGCGGTAACCTGTCGCTGATTGGCGCGCCGGGCAACCTGATTGCGCAGTCGGCGCTGCAGAATATTGGCAGCGGTTTTGGCTTCTTTGAGTACGCTAAAGTCGGTCTGCCGATGCTAGTTTGCGGCATGATTTACTTCCTGACTATTGGCTATAAATTCCTGCCAAATCATCCCAACAACGGCGAAGTTGGCAGCATTGGCGAGCAGCGTGATTACAGTCACGTGCCGCGCTGGAAGCAGATCCTGTCACTGGTGGTGCTGATCGCCACGATCCTCGGCATGATTTTCGAAAAACAGACCGGGATTAGCCTTGCAGTTGCCGGTTGTATCGGTGCACTGGTGCTGGTTGTTAGCGGTGTACTGACGGAAAAACAGGCCTATAAGGCGATTGATTCACAAACTATTTTCATCTTCGGTGGCACGCTGGCGCTGGCAAAAGCGCTGGAAATGACCGGGGCTGGCAAGCTGGTAGCGGACTACGTAATTGGCCTGCTCGGGGACAGTTCCTCACCGTTTATGCTGCTGGTCGTGGTGTTTGCTCTGTCGGTTATCATGACCAACTTTATGTCCAATACCGCAACCGTTGCGCTGTTGGTGCCGGTGAGTCTCTCCATCGCCGCAGGCATGGGTGCCGACCCGCGCGCCGTGCTGATGGCAACGGTTATCGGCAGTTCCTGCGCCTATGCCACACCTATCGGGATGCCCGCCAATATGATGGTGCTCTCCGCTGGCGGCTATAAGTTCGTCGATTACGCCAAAGCCGGTATCCCTCTCATCATCGTTTCCACCATTGTCAGCCTGATTCTGCTGCCAATCCTTTTCCCTTTTCACCCGTAATTTACGGACGCTGTTCTGACTAAGGAGTATTTATGAGCAAACGTGAGCAGATATCCCATATGACCGATGTTATGGCCAAATTTGTGGGATATACCGGTAAAGTCTTACCTGATGACGTCACGGTCAAACTGGAAGAATTACAGAAAAAAGAGACCAGTCAGTTGGCGAACGTCATCTTCACCACCATGTTCGATAACCAACGTCTGGCTAAGGAGTTAGATCGTCCTTCCTGCCAGGATACCGGCGTTATCCAGTTCCTCGTGGAGTGCGGTGCGAACTTTCCGCTGATCGGCGAGCTGGAGGCCTTGCTGCGTGAAGCGGTAATCCAGGCGACGGTTGACTCTCCGCTGCGCCATAACAGCGTTGAGACCTTTGACGAATACAACACCGGCAAAAACGTCGGTAAAGGCACGCCAACGGTGTTCTGGGAAATTGTTCCTGATTCTGACCAGTGCAGTATTCACACTTACATGGCGGGCGGCGGCTGCTCGCTGCCGGGGAAAGCGATGGTGCTGATGCCGGGAGCAGGCTACGAAGGGGTGACCCGTTTCGTGCTGGACGTGATGACCAGCTATGGCCTGAACGCCTGTCCGCCGCTGCTGGTGGGCGTTGGGGTGGCCACCTCTGTTGAGACGGCAGCGCTGCTGTCGAAAAAAGCGCTGATGCGTCCGGTTGGGTCGCGCAACGACAATGAACGAGCGGCTTCGCTGGAGAAAATGCTGGAAGACGGCATCAATAAGATTGGCCTTGGTCCGCAGGGCATGTCCGGTAATACCTCAGTCATGGGCGTCAATATTGAAAATACCGCTCGCCATCCTTCTACCATCGGCGTGGCGGTTAACGTCGGCTGCTGGTCGCACCGTAAAGGTCATATCGTTTTCGATAAAGATCTGAATTACACCATCACCTCTCACACAGGAGTGACTTTCTGATGACTAAAAAAATTCTCACCACGCCGATTAAAGATGAAGATTTAGCGGATATTAAGGCGGGCGATATTATTTACCTCAACGGTCATATTGTTACCTGTCGTGACGTGGCGCATCGCCGCTTAATTGAAGGCGGTCGCGAACTGCCGGTGAATATTGACGGCGGCGCAATTTTGCATGCTGGTCCGATTGTTCGGCCAATAAAAGGTTCTGACGATAAATTCGAAATGGTCTCCGT
Source organism: Kluyvera sichuanensis (assembly GCF_040930405.1). Classification (NCBI taxonomy): domain Bacteria; kingdom Pseudomonadati; phylum Pseudomonadota; class Gammaproteobacteria; order Enterobacterales; family Enterobacteriaceae; genus Kluyvera; species Kluyvera sichuanensis. The sequence goes on along the minus strand of NZ_CP162271.1, from coordinate 3,195,096 downwards.
TGGCCCAACTACCAGTATGCGCATGGAGAAGTTTGAAAAAGAGTTTATTGCTAAAACCGGCGTGAAGTTAATTGTTGGCAAAGGCGGTATGGGCAAAGGCACTGAAGAGGGTTGCTCGGAGCATAAGGCGCTGCACTGCGTGTTCCCTGCGGGCTGTGCAGTGGTGGCGGCGGTCTGCGTTGAAGAGATTGAGGGTGCGCAGTGGCGCGATCTCGGTATGCCGGAAACGCTGTGGGTTTGCCGGGTTAAAGAGTTCGGTCCGTTAATTGTTTCGATTGATACGCATGGTAATAACCTGTTCGAGCAGAACAAAGTTATTTTCAACCAGCGTAAAGAGATCGTCGCGGATGAAATTTGTCAGCACGTGAGTTTTATTAAATAAGCTAATTGCACGGTAATGGTTGCTGCTTCACATTTGAATAAATGAGGTTTCCGATCGGGGGCGATCCGGAAAATTCACTCTTATTATTCATCGCGTGGGCAGCGCCATTATTGTGCCTTCTTTTTGAAGGCCATTTTATGACTGCTGCCGTACTGCTGGGTGAAGGCTTCACCCTGATGTTCCTCGGGATGGGATTCGTGCTGGCGTTTCTGTTCCTGCTTATTTTCGCTATCCGCATGATGTCCACCGCCATCGCCCGTTTCTTCCCCGAGCCCGTCGCCACTCCCGCGCCGCGCGCCGTGCCCGCCGTGGACGACTTCACCCGCTTAAAGCCGGTGATTGCCGCGGCCATTCACCATCACCGTCTTAACGCTTAAGTTCCGGAGGGAACCATGACTCTCGCTATTACCGATGTCGTCCTGCGCGACGCCCATCAGTCCCTGTTTGCCACCCGTCTGCGCCTTGATGACATGCTGCCCATTGCCGCTCAGCTTGATGACGTCGGCTACGGCTCGCTCGAATGCTGGGGCGGTGCCACCTTTGACGCCTGCATCCGCTTCCTCGGCGAAGACCCATGGCTGCGCCTGCGCGAGCTGAAAAAAGCCATGCCGAAGACCCCGCTGCAGATGCTGCTGCGCGGGCAGAACCTGCTCGGCTACCGTCACTATGCCGACGATGTGGTCGAGCGCTTTGTCGAGCGGGCGGTGAAAAACGGCATGGATGTGTTCCGCGTTTTCGATGCCATGAACGACCCGCGCAATATGAAAGCCGCCCTGCAGGCGGTGCGCAGCCACGGCGCCCATGCCCAGGGCACGCTCTCCTACACCACCAGCCCGGTGCACACCCTGCAGACCTGGCTGGACCTGACCGAACAGCTGCTGGAAACCGGCGTTGACTCCATCGCCATCAAAGATATGTCCGGCATCCTGACCCCGATGGCGGCCTATGAGCTGGTCAGCGAAATCAAAAAACGCTACGACGTACGGCTGCACCTGCACTGCCACGCCACCACCGGGATGGCGGAGATGGCGCTGCTGAAAGCCATTGAAGCCGGCGTTGACGGTGTCGATACCGCCATCTCTTCGATGAGCGCCACCTACGGCCACCCGGCTACCGAAGCGCTGGTCGCCACGCTGGCCAGCACTGAGCATGACACCGGGCTCGACATTAACAAACTGGAAAATATCGCCGCCTATTTCCGCGAGGTGCGCAGGAAGTACCACGCCTTTGAAGGCCAGTTGAAAGGCTATGACAGCCGCATTCTGGTGGCGCAGGTGCCGGGCGGGATGCTGACCAACCTGGAAAGCCAGCTGAAGCAGCAGAACGCGGCGGACAAGCTTGACCTGGTGCTGGCGGAAATCCCCCGCGTGCGCGCAGACCTCGGTTTTATTCCACTGGTGACCCCGACCTCGCAGATTGTCGGCACCCAGGCGGTGCTCAACGTGCTGACCGGCGAGCGCTACAAAACCATCGCCAGAGAGACGGCGGGCATTCTGAAAGGCGAATATGGCCGCTCCCCGGCCCCGGTGAACGCCGCGCTGCAGGCGAAGGTGCTTGACGGCGCACAGGCCATCACCTGCCGCCCGGCGGACCTGCTGAAGCCGGAGCTGGCGGCGCTGGAAGCGGACATCACCCGTCAGGCGCAGGAAAAGGGCATCACCCTTGCAGAGAACGCCATCGACGACGTGCTGACCGTGGCGCTGTTCCCGCAGCCGGGCATGAAGTTCCTCGAAAACCGCCACAACCCGGCGGCGTTTGAACCGCTGCCGCAGGTGGAGAGCGCGAAGCCCGCCCCGGCAGCAAAACCGGCCTCCGCCGGTATCTACACCGTGGAAGTGGAAGGCAAAGCCTTTGTGGTGAAAGTCAGCGACGGCGGCGATATCAGCCAGGTGACAACCACGACCGCCGCGCCGGTTGCTGCCCCGGCTCCGGCGGGCGCAGGCACCCCGGTTGCTGCCCCGCTGGCGGGCAACATCTGGAAAGTGGTGGCGACCGAAGGCCAGCACGTGGCGGAAGGTGACGTGCTGCTGATTCTGGAAGCGATGAAGATGGAAACCGACATCCGCGCCGCGCAGGCCGGAACGGTGCGTGGCATCGCGGTGAAAGCCGGGGATGCGGTCGCGGTCGGCGACACCCTGATGACGCTGGCATAACGGAGAGGACGAATGGAAAGTCTGAACGCCCTGTTCCAGGGCATGGGGCTGATGCACCTTGGCGCCGGCCAGGCCATCATGCTGCTGGTCAGCCTGCTGCTGCTGTGGCTGGCGATTGCGAAGAAGTTTGAGCCGCTGCTGCTGCTGCCGATTGGCTTCGGCGGCCTGCTCTCCAACATCCCGGAAGCGGGTATGGCGCTGACCGCGCTGGAGAGCCTGCTGGCCCATCACGATGCCGGACAGCTGGCGGTGATTGCCACGAAGCTCCACTGCGCGGCGGACGTACACGCCATTAAAGAGGCGTTAGCGCTGGCGCTGCCGTCGGTGCAGGGCCAGATGGAGAATCTGGCGGTGGATATGGGCTACACGCCGGGCGTGCTGGCGCTGTTCTACAAAGTGGCGATTGGCTCCGGCGTGGCGCCGCTGGTTATCTTTATGGGCGTCGGCGCGATGACCGACTTCGGCCCGCTGCTGGCGAACCCGCGCACCCTGCTGCTTGGCGCGGCGGCGCAGTTCGGCATCTTCGCCACCGTGCTGGGCGCGCTGACGCTGAACTACTTCGGCGTCATCCCCTTCACCCTGCCGCAGGCGGCGGCGATTGGCATTATCGGTGGCGCGGACGGCCCGACGGCAATTTACCTCTCCAGCAAGCTGGCCCCGGAACTGCTGGGGGCGATTGCGGTGGCAGCCTATTCGTATATGGCGCTGGTGCCGCTGATTCAGCCGCCGATTATGAAGCTGCTGACCAGCGAGACAGAGCGGAAAATCCGTATGGTGCAGCTGCGTACGGTCAGCAAGCGGGAGAAAATACTCTTCCCGGTGGTGCTGTTGCTGCTGGTGGCGCTGCTGCTGCCGGACGCGGCACCGCTGCTGGGGATGTTCTGTTTCGGCAACCTGATGCGGGAAAGCGGGGTGGTGGAGCGTCTGAGCGACACGGTGCAGAACGGGCTGATTAATATCGTGACGATATTCCTCGGGCTGTCGGTGGGCGCGAAGCTGGTGGCGGATAAGTTCCTGCAGCCGCAGACGCTGGGCATTCTGCTGCTGGGGGTGATTGCGTTTGGCATCGGGACGGCGGCTGGTGTGTTGATGGCGAAGCTGATGAACCTGTTCAGCACCAATAAAATCAACCCACTTATCGGCTCGGCGGGGGTCTCGGCGGTGCCGATGGCGGCGCGCGTGTCGAACAAGGTGGGGCTGGAGTCGGACGCGCAGAACTTCCTGCTGATGCACGCCATGGGGCCGAACGTGGCCGGGGTGATTGGCTCGGCGATAGCCGCAGGCGTGATGCTGAAGTACGTGATGGCGATGTAATTCGTCATTCTCAGGAGCGGGGTTTCTCGCTCCTGCAAACAATGAGGGATCGATAATGAGTGAGATGATTGCCGTTCGTCAGGCTATGTCAGTGCCGTCAAAAGAGACCGTCATGCGCTACGTCGCAGAAGCCCTCGGTCATATCACCACGCTGGAACCATCATTACATTTGCTGCCCTGGGCAGGCGACAACCACCCTGACAGCCCGGCGCTGTTCGCGCAATGCTATGACGCCGGACTTCGCGCGGCAAACCAGCCCACCCCGCTGACCAGGGACGCTATTCCGCAGGCGCTGAGGCAGTCGGAAGCCGCGTGGGTGCAAGGGATTGGACTATTATGCCTGGCCGCGGGTTATATGTGTGCGCACAAGCAGCCGCTGACGCATAACCGCTTGTGCGACCTGGTTAAGACATTCGCAGTGGAATTTCCCCATTGGGATGATGAACCGCTGAGTGGATTTGCCACGGTGCGCGGCATCGCTTTGCCTGTTTTCCGGCGTCTGCAGCGCGATGGTCATACCCCGCACGTCATCCTGCTACAGACGTTGCTGCATCTGGTGGCCTGGCGCAGCGGTTCGCCGTACGCCAGACAGCAAGCTCAGCGGCTGCTTTGGCTGGGCGGTGTGCTGGGGGAGGAAGGCGAGTTGAATCTGATGGTGCTGGATAAGGAATTGCGGGAATATCCGGTAGAAGAGGAACGTCTACCTGCACTGCTGATCTTCACGGATTTTCTGGCGCATTTCCCGGCGGGGCCGATTTTTGTTGATTAAGTGTCGTGGCGCTAGCGCCGAAACCGGGTGTTCCCCGGAGTCGGTGCTTTGCGCCTCGTCCGGGCTACAACCTATTAGTTCGACGCCGGATATTCCTGAATCGTCACCTGCATTGTCAGCTTTTTATCTTCACGCATTACCACCACTGGGATCACTGAACCTGGGCGGATCTCCGCAACCTGGTCCATGGTTTCCAGCGCGGAAACCGCCGGTTTACCGTTCACCGAGATAATCACGTCGTTGTTCTGAATGCCTGCCTGCGCGGCCGGGCCGTCCGGGGCGATTTCGTTAACCACAATCCCCTGAATCTGATCGATAGCGCCACCCTGCGCGCGCAGCGGCGCAATTTCACGACCGCTAATGCCGATAAAGCCGCGGATCACGCGACCGTCACGGATGAGCTTATCCATAATTTTGGTCGCTAGCTGGAATGGGATCGCAAAGCTCAGCCCTTCTGGTGTCTCGCCGTCGTTGCTCTTATCGAAAGAGAGAGTGTTGATACCCATCAGTTCGCCCAGCGAGTTCACCAGCGCGCCGCCGGAGTTACCGTGGTTGATGGAGGCATCGGTTTGCAGGAAGTTCTGTCGGCCGCTTGGGTTCAGGCCGATACGACCGGTGGCGCTGATAATCCCCTGGGTGATGGTCTGACCGAGGTTATACGGGTTGCCGATAGCCAGCACCACGTCGCCGATGTGCGGTACGCGGGTGGGATTAATCGGAATCACCGGCAGGCCGCCGGTGGCGTTAATTTTGAGTACCGCGAGGTCGGTCAGGCTATCGGAGCCAACCAGCAGTGCTTCAAACACCCGGCCGTCCTGCAGGGCGACGATAATCTGGTCCGCATCGTTGATCACATGCTTGTTGGTAATGATGTACCCGCGCTGATCCATAATCACGCCGGAGCCGAGCGTTTTAATCTCCAGCTGGCTGTGGGTGCTGCTGTTCAGGCTGCGGTTATAGACGTTAACTACCGCAGGCGCGGCGCGGCGCACCGCCTGATTATAGCTGGCAGGGGTTTCGTCCGTGCTGCTAAAGCGCTGAGTGGCTAACGGATTCCACTGGCGCAAAGAGGGAACGGTCACAATCAATATGCCGCCAACCAGTAAACCTAGTGCGACGGAACGTAAGAGCTTTAGAAGCATGATACAAGCATCATCGTTGATGAGAAAACTGGGCGAAGCATACCACGAGTTTACCGGACATACATTGCATGCTATGTCCGGTTTCCGAGGATTAGCGCATAAGCAGGTAGATGCTCTCGTTACCGCGCATAACGTTGAGTGCAATCACTGCGGGTTTGGTTTCCAGCACCTTACGCAGCTCAGCAATCGATTCGGTCTGCTGGCGGTTGATGCCGATAATGACATCATCTTTATGCAGACCTACCTGAGCGGCCGGGCTGCCTTTCTCGACGTTGGAAATCACCACCCCTTTGGTGCCGCTTTTCGCCTGACCATCGCTCAGCGTTGCCCCTTCCAGCGCCGGGATAATTAGCTGTGCGCTGGCGGTGGATGAGGTGCTCTTATCCAGCGTGACTTCAACTTCCAGCGGTTTGCCGTCGCGCAACAGGCCCAGCTTCACCTTCGAACCTGGTTCGGTCGTGGCAATGCGGGAACGCAGTTCGGCGAAGCTGTTCAGCGGTTTACCGTTCAGGCTGGTGATTACGTCACCGGACTTAATCCCGGCTTTGGCTGAGCCTGAGTTTGGCAGCACTTCGCTGACGAAGGCGCCGCGCTGCACGTCAAGATTAAACGCTTTCGCGATATCGGCGGTCATTTCCATACCGCGGATGCCGAGCAGGCCGCGTTTGATTTCACCAAACTGAATCAGCTGCTGCGCCAGGGTTTGCGCCATATTGCTCGGGATGGCAAAGCCGATGCCGATGCTGCCGCCGCCGGGAGCCAGAATGGCGGTGTTGATGCCAATCAACTCGCCGTTGAGGTTGAGCAGCGCGCCGCCGGAGTTACCGCGGTTAATGGCGGCATCGGTCTGAATAAAGTTTTCCAGCCCTTCAAGATTCAGGCCGCTGCGGCCCAGCGCCGAGACAATCCCGGAGGTTACGGTCTGACCGAGACCAAACGGGTTACCGACCGCGACGGCGAAATCGCCCACGCGCAGCTTGTCGGAGTCGGCGATGGCGATTTGCGTCAGGTGGCTGGCTTTCTGGATTTGCAGCAGGGCGATGTCGCTTTGATCGTCGCTGCCGATAAGCTTGGCTTCAAATTCGCGGCCATCGTTAAGCTGGACGCTGATCTTCTGGGCGTCGCTCACCACATGGTTGTTGGTCAGCACATAGCCTTTGATGGCATCGATGATGACCCCGGAGCCCAGCCCTTCAAACTGCTGTGTGGGTTCATTTGCCGGGTTACTGCCGTCATCGCCAAAGAATTTCTTCAGCTCATCCGGAACCTGCTGATTCGCCGGCGTGGTGCCCTCTACCTTCACGCTCACCACGGCGGGCAGCACTTTCTCCAGCATCGGCGCGAGGCTCGGCAGAGTACCCTGGCCTGGAACCTGCGTCGGCAGCGAGGCCAGTACCGGAGCCGGTACGGCGAGTGATAACCCGATGCTTAACGCCAGTGCACTTAACAGTAAAGTCGATTTCTTCATTGATGCTGGCCCTCATGACCCTGTATGCAAGGACAATACTTCCCGAAAAGACTGATGTTATTGAAGTAAATATAGTCGGCGTGAGCAGAAGAGGACGGGCGCAAATGATGCGCCCGTGAAATATTTATGGAATGCAGATTAATCGCGTTTTGCGCTTCCGCGCAGCAGGCCGGATGCGCCATCAGAATAGTCGCGCGGCATCTGAACCGGCGCCTGGTCGTTACCCGCTTCGGATTCGGCCAGACGGTTACGGAACGGGTTGGCGTCTGGAGACATGCCCGGCAGCAGGTTGCTGGAGCTTTTCGCCATGTGCTGATAAATCTGGCGGTAGTCGTCTGCCATGTTATCAAGCAGTTCCGCGCTGCGGGCAAAATGGCTGACCAGCTCTTCGCGATACTCTTCCAGCTCGGCTTTGTTTTTTTCCAGCTCGTACTGCAGCGCCTGCTGCTGACGTAATTTGCTATTACCAAAACGCATGGCCACGGCACCGATGATGATACCGACAACTAACCCAATTAGCGCGTATTCCCAGGTCATGAACATCTCCCGTTGTTTTATAGTTCCATAGGGTATTGGCAGCTTCGGCAGCTCCATGCCAGCGCCCGATAGTGCCACTATAACCGCTAATCCCGTAGAAGTGGAATCCTGACGCATCATCGCGTAGTGTAGAACGGACTTTTTTTAGTCAATCGTGAAGTAAGACATACCGGTTTTCAAAGGAATAACAATTAGATCATGCAAAGCCAGTCCCCCACATCGCGCTATCTTCAGGCTCTTGAAGAGGGCAGTCATCAACCCGATGACGTTCAGCGTGAGGCGGTTAACCGCCTCGACACTATTTACCAGGAACTGCAAAACAAAACGCCCGCACCTGCACCTGCCTCCGGCGGTAGCCTGCGCGCGCGCTTTGGCAAGCTGCTGGGTAAGAAAGAAGCCGACACCCCTCCTGCGGTGCGCGGCCTTTATATGTGGGGCGGCGTAGGGCGCGGCAAGACCTGGCTGATGGATATGTTCTATCAGAGTCTGCCGGGCACGCGTAAACAGCGTCTGCACTTCCACCGCTTTATGCTGCGGGTGCATGAAGAACTGGGCGAATTGCAAGGGCACAGCGACCCGCTGGAAATCGTCGCCGAACGGTTTAAAGCGGAAACTGACGTGCTGTGCTTCGATGAGTTTTTTGTTTCCGATATCACCGATGCCATGCTGCTTGGCGGCCTGATGAAGGCGCTATTTGCCCGTGGTATTACGCTGGTGGCAACCTCCAACATTCCGCCGGATGAACTCTACCGCAACGGCCTGCAGCGTGCGCGCTTCCTGCCAGCGATTGAGGCGATTAAAGAACACTGCGATATCATGAACGTTGATGCGGGCATCGATTATCGTCTGCGAACGTTAACGCAGGCGCATCTGTGGCTATCACCGCTGAATGCCGATACGCGTCAGCAGATGAACAAGTTGTGGCTGGCGCTGGCGGGTACCGTGCAGCAGAACCAGACGACGCTGGAGATTAACCACCGTCAGTTGCCGACGCTGGGCGTTGAGAACCAGACGCTGGCGGTGTCGTTCACCACGCTGTGCGTCGATGCGCGCAGCCAGCACGACTATATCGCGCTCTCACGCCTGTTCCACACCGTGATGCTCTACGACGTGCCGGTGATGACGCCGCTGCTGGAGAGCGAGGCCCGCCGCTTTATCGCGCTGGTGGATGAGTTCTATGAACGCCACGTGAAACTGGTGGTCAGCGCCGAGGTGGAGCTTTACAACATCTATCAGGGCGAGCGCCTGAAGTTTGAGTTCCAGCGCTGCCTGTCGCGTTTGCAGGAGATGCAGAGCGAAGAGTACCTGAAGCGCCCGCACATGCCATAAATGCTACCCTCTCCCCGTGGGAGAGGGGCTGGGGGTGAGGGCATCAGGCCGCATATCCCCAAACCCCGAAAAACCCGCGTCAAATCTCATAAAGGGGTCGATCTTTGACCCCGACTTCTCTATAATCTTGCGACCCCACGTTACAAGAGAGTTTTTTTCCCAAAACTTTCTCTGCGCCGGCATAGGCTATTCGAAGGGGTAGGTTTGCTGGACAATGTCGTGTGAACCTCAACTGACAAAACGTTTGGGTGTTCACCAACGTGTAACTAATTTATTTGGGTAAGCTTTTAATGAAAACTTTTACAGCTAAACCAGAAACCGTAAAACGCGACTGGTATGTTGTTGACGCGACCGGTAAAACTCTGGGCCGTCTGGCTTCCGAACTGGCTCTGCGCCTGCGCGGTAAGCACAAAGCGGAATACACTCCGCACGTAGATACTGGTGATTACATCATCGTTCTGAACGCTGATAAAGTTGCTGTAACCGGCAACAAGCGTACTGACAAAGTGTACTATCGTCACACTGGCTACGTCGGTGGTCTTAAAGAAGCGACCTTTGAAGAGATGATTGCTCGCCATCCTGAGCGTGTGATTGAAATCGCGGTTAAAGGCATGCTGCCAAAAGGCCCGCTGGGTCGTGCAATGTTCCGTAAACTGAAAGTTTACGCGGGTAACGAGCACAACCACGCGGCACAGCAACCGCAAGTTCTTGACATCTAATCGGGATTATAGGCAATGGCTGAAAATCAATACTACGGCACTGGTCGCCGCAAAAGTTCCGCAGCTCGCGTTTTCATCAAACCGGGCAACGGCAAAATCGTTATCAACCAACGTTCTCTGGAACAGTACTTCGGTCGTGAAACTGCCCGCATGGTAGTTCGTCAGCCGCTGGAACTGGTCGACATGGTTGAGAAACTGGATCTGTACATCACTGTTAAAGGTGGTGGTATCTCTGGTCAGGCTGGTGCGATCCGTCACGGTATCACCCGCGCTCTGATGGAGTACGATGAGTCCCTGCGTTCCGAACTGCGTAAAGCTGGCTTCGTTACTCGTGATGCTCGTCAGGTTGAACGTAAGAAAGTCGGCCTGCGTAAAGCACGTCGTCGTCCTCAGTTCTCCAAGCGTTAATTTGTTTCTGCTTCGGCAGACAACAATTGGCGAAAAAAACCCGCTCCGGCGGGTTTTTTTATGCCCGCAATTCGATGGCCGCTGGGCTCTTTTTCCGCTTTTCCGGAATCCCCTCACCACAAGCCGTTCAAAATCTGGTAGACTATCATCCAATTTTCTGCCCAAATGCGCGCGATTGTTCATTTTTTGTTTAATTCGTGAACGAGAATGTTGTTCAGCGTGCAGATAGGGCTAATCATCTGGCTAGCCGCCGTTGTGGCTGGTAGCAGTAAAAATTCTGAATATACCTGGAGGTTTTCATGGCTGTCGCTGCCAACAAACGTTCGGTAATGACGCTGTTTTCTGGTCCTACTGACATCTATAGCCATCAGGTCCGCATCGTGCTGGCTGAGAAAGGCGTCAGCTTTGAGATAGAGCACGTGGAAAAGGACAATCCACCGCAGGATCTGATTGACCTCAACCCGAATCAAAGCGTACCGACACTGGTGGATCGTGAACTGACTCTGTGGGAGTCACGCATCATTATGGAATACCTGGATGAGCGTTTCCCTCATCCGCCGCTGATGCCTGTTTACCCGGTCGCACGTGGTGAAAGCCGCCTGTACATGCACCGTATCGAGAAAGACTGGTACTCACTGATGAACACGGTGATGAACGGCTCCGCTGCTCAGGCAGACGCTGCGCGTAAACAGCTGCGTGAAGAGCTGCTGGCCATTGCGCCGGTCTTTACCCAGAAGCCGTTCTTCCTGAGCGATGAGTTCAGCATCGTCGATTGCTACCTGGCTCCACTGCTGTGGCGTCTGCCGGTAATGGGCATCGAGCTTGTTGGCGCGGGTGCGAAAGAGCTGAAAGGCTATATGACTCGTGTCTTCGAACGTGACTCTTTCCTCGCGTCCTTAACGGAAGCCGAGCGCGAAATGCGCCTTGGCCGGGGTTAATTGAATGGAAGTATCACAGCTTTCCCCACGCCGTCCGTACCTGCTGCGTGCGTTCTACGAGTGGCTGCTGGATAACCAGCTGACGCCACATCTGGTGGTCGATGTCATGATGCCAGGCGTGAACGTACCAATGGAATACGCGCGTGATGGGCAGATCGTGTTGAACATCGCGCCGCGCGCGGTGGGCAACCTTGAGCTGGCCAACGATGAAGTGCGCTTTAACGCGCGCTTTGGCGGCGTACCGCGTCAGGTTAACGTGCCGCTGGCCGCCGTGCTGGCTATCTATGCCCGTGAGAACGGCGCCGGAACCATGTTTGAACCTGAAACTGCATACGATGAAAATGCAGAAAGCTTCAATGATGATGAAGACGTGGATAACGGTGGAAGCGAAACGGTGATGTCAGTGATTGATGGCGATAAGCCCGATATCAGCGATGACAACGACCCGGATGATACGCCACCACCGCCTCGCGGTGGGCGCCCAGCGCTCCGCGTAGTGAAATAAGATGAAAACAGGCCCTTTGGGGCCTGTTTTGTTATGTAGGTTTTATTGGGTACTGGTAGCGCATATAGGCTCTCCCGGAAGGGGATATTCCAGCGAGCGTTATAGAGGTATGAATTGTTAAGATTCACCAGACAGCGTCTGCTGAATGTCATGGTGCTGGAAGTTTTGCGAGCTGCTTTCAAAGAATGCGTAGACAAGTATTTAGCAGGGAAATACAGGCTCCCCATCCATAAGCGTAACGCTTTGGTAGGGGAGCCGGAACGGTTTTACACTTCCAGGTAGTTCATAATCCCGTCAGCCGCTTTACGACCTTCGGCAATCGCCGTGACCACCAGATCCGAGCCGCGCACGATGTCACCACCGGCGAAGATTTTCGGGTTGCTGGTCTGGAAGGCGTTATCAATACCTTCAGGCGCAATGACGCGGCCCTGCGAGTCCAGCTCAACGCTGTGCTTCGCCAGCCATTCCATGCTGTGCGGACGGAAGCCAAACGCCATCACCACGGCATCGGCTGGCACCACGTGCTCGGAACCGGCGACGATCTCCGCGCGACGGCGGCCTTTCGCATCCGGCTGGCCCATCTCGGTACGCGCCATTTTCACGCCGCAGACCTTGCCGTTGGCATTCACTTCCACGCCCAGCGGCTGGACGTTGAACTGGAATTCCACGCCTTCTTCACGCGCGTTTTTCACTTCGCGTTTGGAGCCAGGCATATTCTCTTCGTCACGACGGTAGGCACAGGTTACGTGCGTTGCGCCCTGGCGAATGGAGGTGCGTACGCAGTCCATCGCGGTATCACCGCCACCCAGTACCACCACGCGCTTGCCTTCCATGCTGACGTACGGCTCTTCGGCGGTTTCGCCGAAGCCCATAATCTGCTTGGTGTTGGCAATCAGGAACGGCAGGGCATCGAATACGCCGGAAGCATCTTCGTTCTCCAGGCCGCCGCGCATGGACTGATAGGTACCCACGCCGAGGAAGACGGCATCGTAATCCTTCAGCAGGTCATCCAGCTGAACGTCGCGGCCCACTTCAACGTTGAGTTTGAACTCAATACCCATGCCGGTGAAGATCTCACGGCGGCGGGTCATCACCTCTTTTTCCAGCTTGAAGGCCGGGATACCGAAGGTCAGCAGACCGCCGATTTCAGGGTGACGGTCAAAGACCACGGCTTTCACACCGTTGCGGGTCAGCACATCAGCACACGCCAGGCCCGCAGGACCTGCGCCGATGATAGCGACTTTCTTGTCGGTCTGCTTCACACCGGTCATATCCGGACGCCAGCCCATCTCGAACGCTTTATCGTTGATATAGCGTTCGATGTTGCCGATGGTAACTGCGCCGAACTCGTCGTTCAGCGTACAGGAACCTTCGCACAGACGGTCCTGTGGACAAACGCGCCCGCAGACTTCTGGCAGGGTGTTGGTCTGGTGTGACAGCTCGGCGGCTTCAAAAATACGCCCCTCGTTGGCGAGCTTCAGCCAGTTAGGGATGTAGTTGTGTACCGGGCATTTCCACTCACAGTAAGGGTTACCGCAGGACAGGCAGCGGTCTGCCTGCGCTTTGGCCTGGCCTTCGGAAAACGGCTCGTAGATCTCAATAAACTCGATCTTACGGATCTTCAGCGGTTTCTTTGGCGGATCAACGCGCTGCAGGTCGATAAATTGATAAACGTTCTGACTCATGATGACCTCTTACTGCGCCTGCACACGCAGCTCAGCTGCGCTACGACTACGGTGACCCAACAGGGCTTTCACATCACTGGACTTCGGCTTAACCAGCGCGAACTTCGCGGAGTAAGTCTCCCAGTGCGCCAGGATCTCTTCGCCGCGGGAAGAACCGGTCAGCTGCACGTGCTCGGTAATCAGACCGCGCAGATGCTCTTCGTGAATCGCCAGCGTGTCGACATCCAGCACTTCCACCAGTTCCGGGTTCACGCGCTTGCGGAAATCGCCGTCTTCATCCAGTACATAGGCGAAGCCGCCCGTCATACCGGCACCGAAGTTGACGCCCGTTTTGCCCAGCACGCAGACGATACCGCCGGTCATATATTCACAACCGTTGTCACCGATGCCTTCTACGACAGTAATCGCCCCGGAGTTACGCACGCCGAAACGTTCACCTGCACGACCTGCGGCGTAAAGACGACCACCGGTCGCGCCGTACAGGCAGGTGTTGCCGATGATGCTCGCTTCATGGCTGCGGAAGGATGAACCGACCGGAGGACGAATCGCCAGCAGACCGCCCGCCATGCCTTTACCGACGTAGTCGTTAGCATCGCCGGTCAGGTACAGCTCAACGCCGCCTGCGTTCCACACGCCGAAGCTCTGGCCCGCGGTACCGCTGAAGTGCGCTTTAATCGGGTCTGCCGCCAGCCCTTGGTCACCGTGGGTCTGGGCAATATAGCCAGACAGCGATGCGCCAACGGAACGGTCGGTGTTGCGGATATCAAACCAGAAGGTTTTGCTCTGGCGCTCATCCACAAACGGTTTTGCCTGCTGCAGCAACTGCGCGTTCAGCACGCCGTTATCAAACGGCGGGTTGTTCTCGGTGCAGTACAGCGCTTTGCCTGGGTGTGGCTCAGCGGTTTCCAGCAGACGAGACAGCTCCAGCTTCTGCTGCTTGGCGGTGAAACCATCCAGCTCTTTAAGCAGGTCGGTGCGGCCAATCAGGTCAACGAGACGGGTTACGCCCAGTTCAGCCATCAGCTCGCGCACTTCACGGGCGATAAATTCAAAGTAGTTGGTCACTTTGAACGGCAGGCCGTGATAGTGGTTCTTACGCAGTTTCTCATCCTGAGTTGCTACGCCGGTTGCGCAGTTGTTCAGGTGGCAAATACGCAGATATTTACAGCCCAGCGCGACCATTGGCCCGGTACCGAAGCCGAAGCTTTCAGCGCCGAGGATGGCCGCTTTAATGATATCGACGCCCGTTTTCAGGCCGCCGTCCACCTGCAGACGAATCTTGTGACGCAGGCCGTTAGCGACCAACGCCTGCTGCGTTTCGACCAGACCCAGTTCCCACGGGCAGCCTGCGTACTTCACGGAGGAGAGCGGGCTTGCACCGGTACCGCCGTCGTAGCCGGCGATGGTGATAAGGTCGGCATAGGCTTTTGCCACGCCGGTTGCGATGGTGCCCACGCCCGGTTCGGAAACCAGTTTCACGGAGATCATCGCTTTCGGGTTGACCTGTTTCAGGTCGAAAATCAGCTGCGCCAGATCCTCGATAGAGTAAATATCGTGGTGTGGCGGAGGCGAAATCAGCGTCACGCCCGGTACGGAGTAGCGCAGTTTGGCGATGTACGGGGTGACTTTATCACCCGGCAGCTGGCCGCCTTCACCTGGCTTCGCGCCCTGGGCAACTTTAATCTGAATCACGTCAGCGTTAACCAGGTACGCTGGCGTCACGCCAAAGCGACCGGAAGCCACCTGCTTGATGCGTGACACTTTGTTGGTGCCGTAGCGCGCCGGGTCTTCGCCGCCTTCGCCGGAGTTCGAGTTGCCGCCGATGCTGTTCATTGCTTCGGCCAGCGCTTCGTGTGCTTCCGGGCTCAGTGCGCCGATAGACATCGCAGCGGTATCGAAACGCTTGAACAGGTCGCTTGCTGGCTCAACGTCGGCCAGGTTGACGGTTTCGCCGTTCGGGCTAATCGCCAGCAGGTCGCGCAGCGTTGCTGCAGGGCGGTTATTGACCAGCTCTGCATATTCTTTGTAATCGCTGTATTCGCCGCTCTGTACCGCCTGTTGCAGGGTGCGTACCACGTCCGGGTTGTAGGCGTGGTATTCGCCACCGTGGACGTACTTCAGCAGACCACCCTGTTCCAGCGGTTTACGCGCCAGCCAGGCACGCTTCGACAGGTTCAGCAAATCTTGCTGGAAGTCATCGAACGACGCGCCGCCGATGCGGCTCACCACGCCCTGGAAGCAGTTATCGACCACATCATCGTGCAGGCCAACCGCTTCAAACAGCTTGGAGCAACGGTAAGACGCGATGGTCGAGATGCCCATTTTGGACATGATCTTGTACAGGCCTTTGTTGATGCCGTTACGGTAGTTCAGCATCACCGTGCGGTAGTCTTTCTCGATAGCATGGGTATCGATGAGACGGCCCAGGGTTTCATACGCCAGGTACGGGTAGATAGCCGTCGCGCCAAAGCCGAGCAGCACCGCAAAGTGGTGCGGGTCACGGGCGCTCGCGGTTTCGACGATGATGTTGGCATCGCAGCGCAGGCTCTTATCAACCAGACGGGTCTGGATAGCGCCCACTGCCATCGGTGCCGGTACCGGCAGACGATTTTTAGCGATATTACGGTCAGAGAGCACCAGCAGTACGGTACCGTTACGGACCATCTGTTCGGCTTTATCGCACAGCGCTTTCACCGTCTCTTCGAGGTTGGTTTCCGTCACATCGAAGGTGATATCCAGCGTGTCGGCGCGGTAGTGCTCCTCTTTCATCGTGGTGAGCTGATTGAAATCGGAGTACAGCAGAATCGGTGATTTGAAGCTCAGGCGGTGCGCCTGGCCTTCCGCTTCGCAGAAGACGTTCATCTCGCGACCGATGCTGGTCGCCAGCGACATCACGTGCGCTTCACGCAGCGGGTCGATTGGCGGGTTGGTCACCTGCGCAAACTGCTGGCGGAAGTAGTCGTAAATGATACGCGGCTGGCTGGAGAGCACGGCGAACGGGGTATCGTCACCCATTGAGCCGACCGCTTCCTGGCCGTTTTCACCGAGTACGCGGATAACGGAATCCAGCTCTTCGGCGCTGTAGTTAAACTGTTTCTGGTAGCTGGCGAGGGTATCGTCGTCCAGCTCGCGGCTGCCAACGCGGTCGTCCGCCAGATCTTCGAACGGCACCAGGCGGCGAACGTTCTTCTCCATCCACTCTTTGTACGGGTGGCGGCTTTTCAGATCGTTGTCGGTTTCAGCTGAGTGCAGAATGCGGCCGCTGCGGGTGTCGATAACCATCAGCTCGCCCGGGCCTACGCGGCCTTTTTCAACCACTTCGTCAGGCTGGTAATCCCAGATACCGACTTCAGAAGCGCAGGTGATGAGCTTGTCTTTGGTGATGACGTAGCGCGCGGGACGCAGACCGTTACGGTCGAGGTTACAGGCGGCGTAGCGACCGTCAGACATGACGATACCTGCCGGGCCGTCCCACGGTTCCATGTGCATGGAGTTAAAGTCGAAGAACGAACGCAGATCAGGGTCCATATCCGGGTTGTTCTGCCAGGCCGGTGGCACCAGCAGACGCATGGCGCGGATGATGTCCATCCCGCCCGCCAGCAGCAGCTCAAGCATGTTATCCATGGAGCTGGAGTCGGAGCCGGTTTCGTTAACGAACGGCGCAGCGTCGTGCAGATCCGGGATCAGCGGGGTCTGGAACTTATAGGTACGCGCGCGCGCCCACTGGCGGTTACCGGTGATGGTGTTGATTTCGCCGTTGTGCGCCAGATAGCGGAACGGTTGAGCCAGCGGCCAGCGTGGCACGGTGTTAGTGGAGAAGCGCTGGTGGAACAGGCAGATGGCTGATTCCAGGCGCAGGTCCGCGAGGTCCAGGTAGAAGCGCGGCAAATCCGCCGGCATACACAGACCTTTATAGATGTTGACCAGGTTCGACAGGCTACAAACGTAGAAGTCTTTATCTTCCTGGAGGCGTTTTTCGATACGGCGACGCGCGATAAACAGGCGGCGCTCCATATCGCGTGGACGCCAGCCCGCAGGGGCGTTAACAAAAATTTGTTCGATGCGAGGCAGAGAGGAGAGGGCGATCTCACCCAGCACGCCTTCATTGGTTGGCACATCCCGCCAGCCGACGATAGACAGGGTTTCACGCTGCAGTTCTTCTTCTACAACACGGCGAGATGCCGCAGCCAGTTCAGGATCCTTATTCAGGAACAGCATCCCAACGGCATAGTTTTTCGCTAAACGCCAGCCGCGCTCTTCGGCGACGATGCGAAAGAAACGGTCAGGTTTTTGCAGCAGCAGGCCACAACCGTCACCGGTTTTACCGTCGGCGAGAATGGCGCCACGGTGCTGCATTCGGGCCAGTGCGTGTATCGCGGTACGCACTACCTTGTGGCTAGGTTCGCCTTCTATGTGGGCGATCAGGCCGAAACCACAGTTATCCCTCTCAAGGGATTTATCGTACAACATATCAGTGAACCTCCCCAGGCTCTACGGGATGCCCCCTTAATCGATTGCGCGCAAGGCACAGCAAGAGCATGGCGACGGGGTATGGCATTCATCTGCCTAACCTCGCATTCGCCCTCTTTTATCCTTTTCGCGTAGGTCGCACAAGTTTGAGGACTTGCTTAAGAGGGAATCTCAATTACTGCATAAATATGATGAGCAGACTGCTCATCCAGAAAGCTTCCAGCGGATTCCCAACTTATCGGGAATCGATACATAGGTCAAATGGCAATCTTATTTATACAGAAATGTGCTATAGAGTAATTAACATAATGATATATAAGAAAAATATGTCATTTTTGGCTGGCGTTAAGCGTGCTGAATGGGATTAGCTAGTGTGATCTGTCTCACTATCTGAAAGCGCTGTTTTAATCGTCATGCACTGTTTATATCACGATAAGTAGCATTTAATGCTGGCATGGAGTGTGGGGGTATAGGATCACTCTGTTTTTCAACGACAGATAGATTATTGCAAATTAGCCGCTGAACATAAGTAAAAATAATCTATATGACTGTGAATGAAATTGCAGTTATTTTGATTGGTTATGCAATGAGGTAAAAGGTCTACATGACGATTGATCCAGGTCATCGCCGATCGAGACTAAAAATGGCAGGCTTGGCCCCTTTCTTCAGGCCGGTCTATCAGATTATGCAGTTACAAAAATTAGTCAATATGTTTGGTGGGGATCTTACGCGTCGTTATGGCGAAAAGGTTCATAAACTGACGCTGCATGGTGGATTTAGCTGTCCCAACCGCGATGGCACCATCGGTCGCGGCGGCTGCACGTTCTGCAACGTAGCTTCGTTCGCCGATGAAGAGCAGCAGCATAAGTCGATTGCCGAGCAGTTGGCGCATCAGGCGAACCTGGTGAATCGCGCAAAACGCTATCTGGCGTACTTTCAGGCCTATACCAGCACCTTTGCCGAAGTGCAGGTGCTGCGATCGATGTACCAGCAGGCTATTAGTCAGGCAAATATCGTCGGGCTGTGCGTCGGTACGCGCCCGGACTGTGTGCCGGAGGCGGTGCTTGACCTGCTGAGTGAATACCACGAGCAGGGTTATGAAGTGTGGCTGGAGCTTGGCCTGCAAACGGCACACGATAAAACGCTGCACCGTATTAACCGCGGTCATGATTTTGCCTGCTATCAGAACACCACCCGTCTGGCGCGCGAACGCGGCCTGAAGGTGTGCAGTCATCTGATTGTCGGCCTGCCGGGCGAAGGGCAGCGCGAATGTCTGGAGACGCTTGAGCAGGTCGTCGAGACGGGCGTTGATGGCATTAAGCTGCATCCGCTACATATTGTCACCGGCAGCATCATGGCGAAAGCCTGGGAAGCCGGGCGTCTGAACGGGATTGAGCTGGATGACTATACGGTCACCGCGGGCGAGATGATTCGCCATACGCCGCCGGAGGTGATTTATCACCGCATTTCCGCCAGCGCACGTCGCCCGACGCTGCTGGCTCCGCTATGGTGTGAGAACCGCTGGACCGGGATGGTGGAGCTGGATAAATACCTGAACGAGCACGGCGTGCAGGGGGCAGCCTTGGGCCGGCCGTGGGTGCAGCCATAGCGCTGCGGCAGCCTACAACAGCCGTGTCGCCCGGCCAAGCGCAGCGCCGCCGGGAAGGCTCCCTAGCCCAATTAGCAGATAATCCCCGCATTTTTCGCACAACCTACCGCGCTACGCTCAGAATTGGGTATGATTGAACGACGTTGTCGTTAAGGAATCCCTTATGAAGCAAATCCGTATGCTGGCGCAGTATTACGTCGACCTGATGATGAAGCTGGGTCTGGTACGTTTCTCATTACTGTTGGCGCTGGCGCTGGTGGTACTGGCCATTGTGGTGCAGATGGCGGTGACCATGGTGCTGCACGGCCAGGTTGAAAGCATTGATGTTATTCGTTCTATCTTCTTCGGTTTGCTGATTACCCCCTGGGCGGTTTACTTCCTGTCGGTGGTGGTGGAACAGCTGGAAGAGTCACGACAGCGTCTCTCCCGGCTGGTGGAAAAGCTTGAAGAGATGCGCGAACGCGACCTCAAGCTGAACGTCCAGCTCAAAGACAATATTTCTCAGCTGAATCAGGAAATTAGCGACCGTGAAAAAGCTGAGGCCGAGCGTCTTGCTACGCTCGAGCAGCTGCGTATTGAGGTGCAGGAGCGTGAAGAGACGCAGATTCGCCTTGAACAGCAGTCCTCTTTCCTGCGCTCCTTCCTGGATGCCTCTCCCGATTTGGTCTTCTATCGCAATGAAGATAAAGAGTTTTCTGGCTGTAACCGGGCGATGGAACTGCTGACCGGCAAAAGCGAGAAGCAGCTGATTCACCTGCACCCGGAAGAGGTTTATGCCCCTGAGGCAGCGGCAAAAGTTATTGAAACCGATGAGAAAGTCTTTCGTCACAACGTTTCACTCACCTATGAACAGTGGCTCGACTATCCTGACGGTCGCAAAGCCTGCTTTGAGATTCGTAAAGTGCCGTACTACGACCGCGTCGGTAAACGTCATGGCCTGATGGGCTTTGGTCGCGATATTACCGAGCGTAAGCGCTATCAGGACGCGCTCGAGCGCGCCAGCCGCGACAAGACCACCTTTATCTCCACCATCAGCCACGAGCTGCGTACGCCGCTGAACGGCATCGTCGGCTTAAGCCGCATCCTGCTCGACACCAACCTGACCACCGAGCAGGAAAAATACCTGAAAACCATCCATGTCTCGGCGGTCACGCTGGGCAATATCTTCAACGATATTATCGACATGGACAAAATGGAGCGCCGGAAGGTCCAGCTGGATAACCAGCCGGTCGATTTCACCGGTTTCCTGGCTGACCTGGAAAACCTCTCCGGCCTGCAGGCGCAGCAAAAAGGGCTGCGCTTCGTGATGGAGCCAACGCTGCCGCTGCCGCATAAGGTGATTACCGACGGCACCCGACTGCGCCAGATTCTGTGGAACCTTATCAGCAACGCCGTGAAGTTTACCCAGCAGGGGAGCGTGACGGTGCGCGTGCGCTATGATGCTGGCGATATGCTTCACTTTGAAGTTGAAGACTCCGGTATCGGGATCCCGCAGGAAGAGCAGGATAAAATCTTCGCCATGTATTATCAGGTTAAAGACAGCCAGGGGGGCAAGCCTGCTACCGGCACCGGTATCGGTCTGGCGGTCTCCCGCCGTCTGGCGAAAAGCATGGGCGGTGATATTGAAGTCTCAAGCCAGGCCGGACATGGCGCCACCTTCACCCTGACGGTACATGCGCCCGCGGTGGCGGAAGAGGTTGAAGACGCGTTTGAGGATGATGAAATGCCGCTGCCGGCGCTGCACGTCTTGCTGGTGGAAGACATTGAGCTGAACGTCATTGTTGCCCGCTCGGTGCTTGAGAAGTTGGGGAATAGCGTCGACGTGGCGATGACCGGTAAGGATGCGCTGGAAATGTTCACCCCCGGTGAATATGACCTGGTGCTGCTGGATATCCAACTGCCGGACATGACCGGGCTGGATATTTCCCGCGAGCTGACGCGTAAATACCACGCTGACGATTTACCACCGCTGGTCGCGCTGACGGCGAACGTGCTGAAAGATAAAAAAGAGTATCTGGAAGCCGGGATGGACGATGTGCTGAGTAAACCGCTCTCGGTACCGGCCCTGACGGCGATGATCAAGAAGTTCTGGGACACCGTTGAAGACGAAGAGGAGAGTACCGTGACGCCTGTAGAAAGCAGTAAATCGCAGCAGCTACTGGATATTCCAATGCTGGAGCAGTACATCGATCTGGTTGGGCCGAAGCTGATTACCGACGGTCTGGCGGTCTTCGAGAAGATGATGCCGGGCTATCTGGCGGTGCTGGAGTCGAACCTGACCGCGCGCGACCAGAAAGGCATCGTCGAGGAAGGTCATAAGATCAAAGGTGCAGCTGGCTCCGTCGGTCTACGTCACCTGCAGCAACTGGGGCAGCAGATCCAGTCGCCTGATTTACCTGCCTGGTGGGATAACGTGGGTGAATGGGTTGAAGAGATGAAGTCCGAGTGGCAGCAGGACGTTGCGGTGCTGAAAGCGTGGGTAGCGAGCGCTGATAAAAAATGACCCCGGCTTGACCGGGGTGCGCGAATACTGCGCCAACACCAGGGAACTGGTGGCTGCGTCAGCTGATTAGCTCTATTTTTTGTTTTTGACACAACCTGAAATACGATTGCACGCTCAATAAGATAGCAAAACTTAAAATGTTTGTTACGTGAATCAGTAAAATGTGTGAAGCATAACGACTTAATCAGAAATATTAATCGGCGTCAGAGAGTTAGCGTGAAGAAGATGGCTTTGAGGAAGGTAGCGGGGCTAAAACAACTGTTCTGGCGACTGTTGCTGCTGCTGGCGCTTTTCTGGGGCGGTGGTATTGCCGCATTCAGTTTTCTGCCGGTTCCATTCTCCGCAGTGATGATTGAGCGTCAAATTGGCGCCTGGATGACGGGCGACTTTGGCTACGTGGCGCACTCTGATTGGGTTAGCATGGACGCTATCTCGCCGTTTATGGGGCTGGCGGTGATCGCCGCTGAGGATCAGAAATTCCCGGATCATTGGGGTTTTGACGTCTCGGCGATTGAGAAAGCGCTGGCGCATAACGAGCGTAATGAAAACCGGATTCGCGGCGCCTCTACGTTGTCGCAGCAGACGGCGAAGAACCTGTTCCTGTGGGATGGGCGCAGTTGGGTACGTAAAGGGCTGGAGGCCGGTCTGACGCTGGGCATGGAGACGGTCTGGAGTAAGAAACGTATTCTGACCGTCTATCTGAACATTGCTGAGTTTGGCGACGGTATTTTTGGTGTGGAGGCCGCATCTCAGCGCTATTTCCATAAGCCCGCGAGCAAGCTGACGATGGCGGAAGCCGCGCTGCTGGCCGCGGTGCTGCCTAACCCGATTCGTTTTAAAGCGAGTGCGCCGTCCGGGTATGTGCGCAGCCGTCAGGCGTGGATTTTACGCCAGATGCGTCAGCTGGGTGGGGAAGGGTTTATGCGGGAGAATAAGCTGTATTAACCGGGGGGCCCCGGCGTCGCTGCGCTCGGCCGGGCTACATTAAACCGGTATCCCGGGCGACGGACTAGTCTTCGTCGAATCCGGCGTTAAACAGCGCAATCACCGCGGCCAGCGCCTCTTCTTCCTGCGGCCCGGTGGCCTCGACCTCAATCTGACGGCCTTTGGCTGAGTCCAGCATCAGCAGCGCAATCACGCTATTCGCTTCCGCTTCGGTTCCTTCATCGTTACGCAGCAGAACCTCTGCGTCGAAATTTTGCATCAGCTCAAACAACTTCATCGCCGGGCGGGCGTGCATGCCCAGCTTGTTGGTTATCTCAACGGTCTGCTTTACGGTCATGATTTGCGTTTTTCCAGCGTCCGGTGACGAGACTGCACGTTCTTGCCGCGCGAGCGGAAGTAGTCAGCCAGCTGTTCGGCAACGTAGACCGAACGGTGTTTACCGCCGGTACAACCAATCGCCACGGTCAGATAGCTACGGTTATTGGTTTCCAGCATAGGTAACCATAGCTCAAGATAGCTGCGGGTCTGGTAGATAAAGTTGTGAACTTCCGTGTGCCTGTCAAGGAACGCAGCCACCGGTTTGTCCAGGCCGGTCATCGGACGCAGCTTAGGATCCCAGTGCGGGTTCGGCAGGAAACGGACGTCGAAGACGTAGTCGGCATCAATCGGAATACCGTGCTTGAAGCCGAAAGATTCGAACACCATCGTTAACTCGCGCTCGCGTTTGCCCAGCAGGCGAGTACGCAGCATCTCCGCCAGTTCGTGAACCGACATCTCGGAGGTATCGACGATCAGGTCGGCACGGGAGCGCAGCGGCTCCAGCAGATTGCTCTCTTCATCAATGGCGCTTTCCAGCGACAGATTCTTACTGGAGAGAGGGTGCAGGCGGCGAGTGTCGCTGTAGCGGCGAATCAGGGTGTTACGATCGGCATCAAGGAACAACAGCTGCGGAGAGAAGTTATCCGGCAGGTTTTCCATGGCCCGCTCAAAGATTTCCGGTGATTCAGGCATGTTACGCACGTCGATGCTGACGGCGGCCGATATTTCCCGGTCAGCGAGCGTTTTTGCCAGTTCTGGCAGCAGCACAACCGGCAGGTTATCGACGCAATAAAAGCCCATGTCCTCCAGCGCGCGTAAGGCGACCGATTTTCCCGAGCCAGAGCGGCCGCTGACGATCATCAGTACCATGTACCGTTTCTCCTCAGTACGATGTGATGTCCACTATGCATCATCGTGAGTTTCCGTATCGGTGATGATTTGATACAGCTCTTCGTCGCTCTGCGCGGCGCGCAGACGACGGCAAATGGTTTTATCCGCCAGACGTTTTGCCACCAGGGACAGCGTGTGCAGGTGGGTTTTGGTCTGGTCTGCCGGCACCAGGAGCGCAAAGAGTAAATCGACGGGCTGATTGTCGATAGCATCAAAGGCGATCGGGGTTTCCAGCTGCACAAACACGCCAACCGCGCGCAGCGTATCCTCTTCCAGCTTGCCGTGAGGAATAGCGATACCGTTACCAATACCGGTACTGCCCATCTTCTCGCGGGTCAAGATGGCTTCAAAGACCACCTGCGGAGGCAGGCCTAGCTGTTTTGCCGCCAGTTCGCTGATGATTTCCAGCGCGCGTTTCTTACTCTGACAGTGCACAGCACTGCGGGTACATTCCTGGTTAAGGACATTGCTCAGTTGAAGAGCCGAATCGTTATTTGTCATAATTTCACCTAAGCATCGCCCGGTATGCGGGCATATCGGGCGACTGCTCGGACAATCAATGTTGTTTTAGTTTGTCTTTATGCTTGTTTAACTGTCTCGCCAGTTTGTCGATCAAACCGTCGATGGCGGCGTACATATCCTTGCCTTCCGCGCTAGCATGAAGTTCGCCCCCGTTAACATGCAACGTTGCATCCGAGATGTGCGTCAATTTCTCCACCTTCAACACAATGTAGACCTGATTGATCCTCTCGAAATACTGTTCGAGCTTAACGAATTTCGTATTCACAAATTCGCGCATCGCATCGGTAATTTCGACGTTGTGTCCAGTGATGTTGAGTTGCATAGTGTCTTCCTTATCAGTTGTGTCAAACCAGTTGTTTACGCTGGTTAGACGGCGGAATGGATAAAGACTCTCGGTACTTTGCAACGGTACGCCGTGCCACCATGATACCCTGTTCAGAGAGCATGGTGGTCAGTTTACTGTCGCTCAGTGGTTTTGCGGGGTTCTCCGCGGCAATTAATTTCTTAACCAGCGCGCGAATCGCCGTGGAAGAGGCCTCGCCGCCGCCCTCGGTACTCACGTGACTGGAGAAGAAATACTTAAGCTCGAAAATGCCTCGTGGGCTATGCAAATACTTTTGCGTGGTCACACGCGAAATGGTGGACTCGTGCATCTCGACGGTCTGGGCGATATCCGCCAGCACCATCGGTTTCATATACTCTTCGCCGAGATCGAAAAAGGCCTGCTGTTGTTCAACGATGCAGCGGCTGACTCGCAGCAGCGTGTCGTTACGGCTCTCAAGGCTCTTAATCAGCCATTTCGCGTCCTGCAGATTGCTGCGGATAAACTGGCTGTCGGCGTCGTTACGGGCGTTGTTGCACATTCCCGCGTAGTGTTGGTTGATCTGCAGACGCGGAATGCTGTCGGCGTTCAGCTCAACGACCCAGCGATCGTTCACCTTGCGCACCAGTACGTCTGGGATCACATACTCCGGCTCGCCGGTCTGGATCGACTGACCCGGGCGCGGATCCAGCGACTGGATCAGATCCACCGCCTCTTTCAACACGTCCTCTTTCAGCCGCGTGACGCGCATCAGTGAACGGAAATCGTGGTTGGCGAGCAGATCGAGATGATCGCTGATAATCAGACGGGCTTCAGTGATTCGCGGCGTAGCGGGGGAGAACTGAGAAAGTTGGATCAGCAGGCAATCGCGGAGATCTTTGGCGGCGACGCCGACTGGATCGAAGCGTTGGATCCGCTTGAGCACGGCTTCCACTTCATCGAGGCCAACCTCTTCGTCGCCAATCCCTTCCAGAATGTCTTCCACCGTGACGGTGAGATAGCCGGTGTCGTCCACCGCGTCGACGATCGAAGTCGCAATAGCCCGGTCGGTCTCGGTAAACGGCGTCAGCTCAACCTGCCACATCAGATAATCCTGAAGCGACTGGGTGGTTTCACCCTGATAAACCGGTAATTCATCGTCCTGATAATCAGCGCCGGTCCCGGAAGGGGTTCCGGCGGTGTAGATTTCATCCCAGCTGGCGTCGAGCGGCAGCTCTTCGGGCATATCAGGTTTTTCCAGCGCATCAACGCTGTCCAGCGTTTCGTTATCGACGGTTTCCTGAGTCTCTACTTCTTCGTGAAGATCGGTTTGCTCAAGCAGGGGGTTACTCTCCAGCGCCTGCTGGAGTTCCTGCTGAAGTTCCAGCGTAGACAGCTGCAGCAGACGGATTGCCTGTTGCAGCTGTGGCGTCATGGCAAGCTGTTGGCTGAGCCTTAATTGCAAACCTTGCTTCATGTTCAGAACGAATATCTCCCGCTAACGTCGTAAACCACTACCCTATCAGAGTCTGAAGTCTTCCCCAAGATACACGCGTTTAACATGTTCGTCTTGTAGGATCTCCTGAGGGGTACCGTGGGCAATCAGGTGCCCCTGGCTGACGATATAGGCGCGTTCACACACGGCCAGCGTTTCACGTACGTTGTGGTCGGTGATCAGCACGCCAAGACCGCTGTCGCGGAGGTGTTCAATGATGCGTTTAATATCGATAACGGAGATCGGGTCAACGCCGGCAAACGGTTCATCCAGCAGGATAAATTTCGGGTTTGCCGCCAGCGCGCGGGCGATTTCAACGCGGCGACGTTCACCGCCGGAAAGCGCCTGGCCAAGGCTGTCGCGCAGATGCTCGATGTGGAACTCTTCCATCAACTCTTTGGCACGGTCTTCCCGCTGTTCGTTGCTCAGATCGTCACGGATCTGCAGCACCGCCATCAGGTTATCGTAGACGCTCAGACGGCGGAAAATGGAGGCTTCCTGCGGCAGATAGCCGATACCGCGACGCGCGCGGGCGTGCAGCGGCAGCAGGCTAATGTCTTCATCATCGATGATGATATTGCCGGCATCACGAGGAACGATCCCGACCACCATGTAGAAGGTGGTAGTTTTGCCCGCGCCGTTTGGCCCAAGCAGGCCCACAATCTCACCGGAATTCACGGTCAGACTGACATCTTCCACCACGCGGCGGCCTTTGTAGGCCTTCGCCAGATTTTTTGCAGTTAATGTCGCCATAACGAATTAGTTACTCTTCTTCTGTGCCGGAGCCTGGTCTTTGGACTTGTCCTGCAGCTGCGATGGAACCAGCACGGTGGTTACGCGTTTACCTTTGTCGCTAAACGCCTGCATTTTCTGCTCTTTGACCAGATAAGTGATCTTGTCGCCTTTGATGTTGCTATCCAGCTGCTCAAGGTAAGCGTTGCCGGTCAGCACCACGAAGTCGTTTGCCAGCTCATAATGCATTTTCGAGGCGCGGCCTTTTACCGGCTTGCCGTTGTCCTGCATCTGGTAGAAGGTTGCCGGGTTACCGTAACCGTCGATGACTTCTTTGCCTTTCTGGTCCGCCGGACGGGTCACGACGACCTTATCGGCGTTGATTTTGATGCTGCCCTGGGTTACCACTACGTTACCGGTGAAGGTCACGACGTTGCCCTGCATATCCAGCGACTGCTGATCGGATTCAATATGAATCGGCTGATTGGTATCGCCGGTAAGCGCCATTGCCGGCAGGCTGGCGGCCAGCAAGGAACCGGCAAGTGCCAGCTTAAGGCTGAGTTTGTTTGTTCTGAATTTCATAAGAGGTTCTAACCTTTTCAATCAGCTCGGCGTTTTTGCTGCGTAAATTGCCGCGCATTTTCAGGCCGCTGGAATTAAATGTTGTTCCGTATAACGTCACCAGATCGTCAGAGGAAACGTCCTGAGTCGTCAGGTTTACCTGGGCATTATCCGTAGTAATCTTACGCAGTTGTGCGTCTTCTGTCAGCGCGTTGATTTCAACGTGCCCATAGAGATACAGCATGCGGTCATTAGTGAGCTTGGCTTTATCTGCTTTAATCGACCAGGTCGGCACCTTGTTGGTGTCATAGGTTGTCAAAAACGGGTGGGTAAACCATGACAACGCCTGGTCGGAAAAATACTCCACATGCTCGGCGATTAACCGGTAGCTGAGCGCGCCCTCGGGGCTGTACACCACGGTATCGGTATGTTCGCTTTGGTAGGTTGGATCGTTTGCGTTAACGACGGCCTGGCTCGTGTCGTCTTTATCGGCCAGGTTCAGGCCGATCAGGACAAGCGCAACCAGCGATAGCACAATAATAACCCAACGTCTGGTTTTACTCATATCGATTGCCCTTTGGCTTCTTCCAGCTTCCCTTGCGCCATTAGCAGCAGGTCGCAGACTTCGCGAACTGCACCGCGGCCGCCCGCAATACGCGTCACGTAATCGGCTTTCGGTAGCAGCAGAGGATGCGCATCCGCGACGGCGACGCTAAGACCAATTTCTGCCATCACCGGCCAGTCGATCAGGTCATCGCCAACGTAGGCCACTTCATCCGGCTGGAGATTCAGTTTTGCTATCAGCTCGCGGTAGGCGATCAGTTTATCCGACTGCCCCTGGTAAAGATGGGTGATGCCGAGCGTGGCGCAGCGGTCTTCTAACAGTTTAGCCTTTCGTCCGGTAATAATCGCCACGTCGATATCTGAGGTGAGGGCGCAGCGCACGCCGTAGCCGTCGCGGACGTTAAAGGCTTTCAGCTCTTCACCGCTGTTGCCCATGTAGATAAGCCCGTCAGAAAGCACCCCGTCAACGTCGAGGATCAGCAGGCGGATTTTTTCCGCCTTCGCCATAAATTGTGGACTCACCGGGCCATAACAGGTGGCGACCGATGCGACAGCATTACTCATTCTTTATATCCTTGATTACACTACGCCTGCGCGCAGTAGGTCGTGCATATGTATCACACCTAGCAGATGGTCGCCATCGGCAACCAGCACGCAGGTGATATGACGGGATTGCATCAGGTTCAGCGCATCGACCGCCAGCATGCCAGGGCGAATGCGAATACCGCCCGGCGTCATCACGTCAGCAATGCCGAGACTGCGCACATCGGCGCCGGTATCGAAAATGCGTCGCAGGTCACCGTCGGTGAAAATCCCTTTGATCTGCATGTTGTCATCGCAGATGGCGGTCATGCCCAGATTTTTGCGGGTAATCTCCAGCAGAGCATCGCGCAGCGACGCGTCAACGCTAACGTGCGGAATCTCATCGCCTGTATGCATAATATCGTTAACGCGCAGCAGAAGCTTACGACCCAGTGCGCCGCCGGGGTGCGACAGGGCAAAATCTTCAGCGGTAAAGCCGCGTGCTTTCAGTAACGCCACCGCCAGCGCATCGCCCATCACCAGTGCTGCCGTGGTGCTGGAGGTGGGGGCCAGCCCAAGCGGGCAGGCTTCGCGCGGAACTTTGACGCACAAATGAATATCCGCTGCGCGGCCCATGCTGCTGTCTGGACGACTGGTCATGCAGATAAGCGGCACGCGAAGACGTTTTAATACTGGAATGAGCGCCAGAATTTCATTGGATTCGCCGGAGTTGGATAAGGCGATAACGACGTCCTGCGGCGTGACCATGCCTAAATCGCCGTGCGCTGCTTCGCCTGGGTGAACGAAGAAGGCGGAGGTACCGGTGCTGGCGAAGGTGGCCGCCATCTTGCGGCCAATGTGCCCGGACTTGCCCATCCCCATGACCACGACTTTGCCGGTGCAGTAGAAGATCTTCTCGCAGGCGGCGCTGAAATCCTGGTTAATGTATTGATCTAGCTGCTCTAGCCCTTCCCGTTCAATCGCCAGAACGTCCCTTCCTGCCTGCTGGAAGTCGAAATCTGACGGCAAATCTATTTGCGACATAGTGTTATCCCAGTTCATTCGATGAAAAGCGGCGTGCCCCAGTAGAGCAGCGCCAGCCATACCACAAACCCGCCGATTAACAACACGCCCGCGACGCGTCCTACCTGACGGCGGCGCCAGCACAGCAGGGCGAAGACCACGCTGACCAGCATCATCACGCCGTAGTCCCGGGTATACGCGAGAGGGTTAAACGTCCCTGGCGCGATAAGGGCGGGGAGCCCCAGCACGATAGCAATATTAAAGAAATTCGAGCCGATGATATTGCCGACCGCAATATCGTTTTCGCCTTTACGTACGCCCGCAATGGCGGTTGCCAGCTCCGGCAGGCTGGTACCCAGCGCGATAATCGTCAGGCCAATGGTCAGTTCGCTCATTGCGAAGTAGTTAGCCAGCACGGTGGCGTTATCAATCACCATCTGGGTCGCCATCGGCATGATAATCAGCGCCACGCCGAGCCAGAGGCAGGCTACGGGTAGCGACCCATCGCGCGGCAGTTCGGCCAACTGCTCCTGGGTAAATTTGTCGTTACCCTCGCGTTCGGCAAGACGGGCTATTTTAATGATAAACAACAGCCAGAGCCCGGCCAGAATAAATAAAAAGACGCCGTCAAACCATGACAGTTCGCCATCATACAACACATAGCCTGCTACCAGGCTCACTACCAACATTAGCGGTAATTCGCGGCGCAGAATATCAGAATGCACGGTAAATGGGTGGAACAGGGCGGTCAGCCCGAGGATCAGCAAAATGTTGACGATGTTGGATCCGACGGCGGTACCGATGGCCAGATCGACCTGCCCGTGCAGCGAGGCGGCGGCAGAGACGATGATTTCCGGCAGCGAGGTACCGATGCTGACAACGGTTATACCTATAATCAGAGGAGGGACACCTAAAGCACGGCACAGAATCGAGGCGGAGTACACGAGGCGGTCGGCGCTGTAGACCACCAGAAGTAAACCAATTATTAACAGAGCCGTAGCTAAAAGCATCTAAAGTCCTTTATTCGGGTATAATCGTCGGTCCGCACGTCTGGACGTAACGAATTCCTAATTTTGACTTTATGCGCTGGAAAAGTAAAACAAATGCCAGATTTCGTTAACCAGAGCGGTTAGGATTCTGTAAGAATGCGGGGGCAAGCAGGAGTTTGCTCTACTTAAGGACCTGGAAAGGTAAGCCTATGAGCCAAAATATCGAGAATCTGGTCGAGGTGCGAGACGTCACGTTTTCACGTGGCAGTCGGGGCATTTTCGACAATATCTCGCTCTCGGTGCCGCGCGGAAAAATCACCGCGATTATGGGCCCGTCGGGGATTGGCAAGACCACGCTGCTGCGCCTGATTGGCGGGCAGATCCCCCCAGATAGCGGAGAGATCCTCTTTGATGGCGAGAACGTGCCGAAGATGTCGCGCTCCCGCCTCTATACCGTACGTAAGCGTATGAGCATGCTGTTTCAGTCCGGTGCGCTGTTTACCGACATGAACGTGTTCGACAATGTGGCGTATCCGATTCGCGAGCATACTCGTCTACCGGCGCCGCTGCTGAAAAGCACGGTGATGATGAAGCTGGAGGCCGTTGGCCTACGCGGTGCGGCAAAGCTGATGCCATCGGAGTTGTCCGGCGGTATGGCCCGTCGTGCCGCGCTGGCGCGCGCTATTGCGCTGGAACCCGATCTCATCATGTTCGATGAGCCTTTCGTCGGCCAGGACCCTATCACCATGGGGGTGCTGGTAAAGCTGATTTCTGAACTCAACAGTGCGCTGGGTGTCACCTGTATTGTGGTTTCTCACGATGTACCGGAAGTGCTGAGCATCGCGGATTACGCTTATATCGTGGCGGACCAGAAAATTGTCGCGCACGGCAGCGCCTCTTCATTGCAGGAAAATAGCGATCCTCGAGTGCGTCAGTTCCTCGACGGTATTGCCGACGGCCCGGTGCCGTTCCGTTATCCTGCGGGCGATTATCGCCGCGATCTCATCGGCACAGGGAGCTAATCTACTCATGCTGTTAAATGCACTGGCAGCGCTTGGACATCGCGGGATTAAGACCGTCGCGACGTTCGGGCGCGCTGGGTTAATGTTATTCAATGCCGTTGTCGGCAAGCCGGAGTTCCGCAAACACGCGCCGCTGCTGGTTCGCCAGCTGTATAACGTCGGCGTGCTCTCTCTGGTCATCATCATCGTGTCGGGCGTGTTTATCGGCATGGTGCTGGGGCTGCAGGGTTACCTGGTGCTGACCACCTACAGCGCGGAGACCAGTCTTGGCATGCTGGTGGCGCTATCGCTGCTGCGTGAACTGGGGCCGGTGGTTGCCGCGCTGCTGTTTGCCGGGCGTGCGGGTTCTGCGCTGACCGCGGAAATTGGCCTGATGCGCGCTACCGAACAGCTCTCCAGCATGGAGATGATGGCGGTGGATCCGCTACGTCGCGTTATCTCCCCTCGCTTGTGGGCGGGCGTAATCTCGCTGCCGCTGCTGACCATTATCTTCGTGGCGGTCGGCATCTGGGGCGGTTCGCTGGTCGGCGTAAGCTGGAAAGGTATTGATGCCGGGTTCTTCTGGTCGGCAATGCAAAATGCGGTGGACTGGCGTCTGGATCTGGTGAACTGCCTGATCAAGAGCGTTGTTTTCGCCATTACGGTGACATGGATTGCGTTATTTAACGGTTACGA
Source organism: Kluyvera sichuanensis (assembly GCF_040930405.1). Taxonomy (NCBI): domain Bacteria; kingdom Pseudomonadati; phylum Pseudomonadota; class Gammaproteobacteria; order Enterobacterales; family Enterobacteriaceae; genus Kluyvera; species Kluyvera sichuanensis. The sequence continues at coordinate 3,162,605 of NZ_CP162271.1, read as the reverse complement.
TGCGATCCCCACTTCTGCCGGAATTAGCCGGGCGACGACGCGCACCGTGGTGCACTCCTCGCTGGCGGTTCTTGGGCTGGACTTTGTGCTGACGGCACTGATGTTTGGGAATTGAGTGAATGCAAACGAAAAAGAGTGAAATCTGGGTCGGTATTTTTTTGTTGGTTGCCCTGTTGGCGGCGCTGTTTATCTGCCTGAAGGCGGCGGACGTATCGTCAATGAAATCAGAACCAACCTACCGCATTTACGCCACCTTCGATAACATCGGCGGCCTGAAAAACCGTTCACCGGTGCGAATTGGCGGCGTAGTGATTGGTCGCGTTGCGGATATTGAACTGGATCCGAAAACCTACTTACCGCGCGTCGCTATCGATATCGAAGATCGCTATAACCATATCCCTGATACCAGTTCGCTGGCCATTCGTACTTCTGGCCTGCTTGGGGAACAGTATCTGGCGCTGAACGTCGGCTTTGAAGACCCTGAACTGGGAACGTCTATCCTTAAAGATGGCGGTATCATTCAGGACACTAAATCAGCGATGGTACTGGAAGACCTGATTGGCCAATTCCTTTACAACAGCAAAGGCAGCGACAATCAGAATTCAGGCGATGCGCAGGGTTCTGCAGATGGACATACTGGTACGGCGACGCCTGCGACTGGCGCGACGAATTAATCTCAGGAGATACTCGACATGTTTAAACGTTTACTGATGGTTGCCATGCTGGTGATTGCGCCGTTGACGGCGGCCACCGCGGCAGACCAAACCAATCCTTATAAGCTGATGAATGAAGCGGCGCAGAAGACGTTCGATCGCCTGAAGAATGAACAACCGAAGATTCGTTCTAATCCGAACTACCTGCGCGATGTGGTCGATCAGGAACTGCTGCCGTACGTACAGGTGAAATACGCCGGTGCGCTGGTGCTGGGCCGTTACTACAAAGACGCGACCCCTGCGCAGCGTGACGCATACTTCACCGCGTTCCGTGAATACCTGAAGCAGGCATACGGTCAGGCGCTGGCGATGTACCACGGCCAGACCTACCAGATTGCGCCAGAGCAGCCGCTGGGCGATGCGACTATCGTGCCTATCCGCGTAACCATCATTGACCCGAACGGCCGCCCTCCGGTGCGCCTGGACTTCCAGTGGCGTAAAAATACCCAGACGGGTAACTGGCAGGCGTATGACATGATTGCGGAAGGGGTGAGCATGATCACCACCAAGCAGAACGAATGGAGCGACCTGCTGCGTACTAAGGGCATTGACGGCCTGACCGCACAGCTGAAATCCATTTCTGCACAGCCAATCACCCTGGATCAGAAAAAATAATGGCCGAACCGCTAAGCTGGAAGCGCGACGGTGAACGCCTGGCGCTGCACGGTGAACTGGATCAGGACTTTCTGGTGTCCCTGTGGGATGCCAGAAGCGAAGCGACGCAGGGCGTGTCGGTTCTCGACCTCAGCGGCCTGAGCCGTGTCGATACGGCTGGTCTGGCGCTGCTGGTGCATCTGGTTGAGCTTATCCGCGTGCAGGGGCGAACCCCGAGCCTGGAAGGGGTAAGCGAAAAACTGGTAACCCTGAAAAGCTTGTACAACCTGCCGGAAGGCATGATCCCCTAACAGTTTCAGCACGTTACTGTTGTGGTTTCTGACAAAGCCCCATCAATCTCAACGATGGGGCTTTTTGCTTGTTTAAGACCGCGCCACTTTCCTCTAAGATGTGGGGCTTGTTTTCACTCTCAAATGAAATGCGAACCTATGGAAAATAATGAAATTCAGACCGTGCTGATGAACGCACTCTCCCTTCAGGAAGTTCTCGTTTCTGGCGATGGCAGCCACTTCCAGGTTATTGCCGTGGGTGAGATGTTTGATGGCATGAGCCGGGTTAAGAAGCAGCAGACGATCTATGGCCCGCTGATGGAGTATCTTGCGGACAACCGCATTCATGCCCTGTCGATCAAGGCGTACACCCCACAAGAGTGGGCACGCGATCGCAAACTCAACGGTTTTTGAGCCAGGGGAAAAGTGTGCGCACTTTTCCGGTGGCGAACGTGAATACTTAACAGAGATTAGATTTGATGGATAAATTTCGTGTGCAGGGGCCAACCCGCCTTCAGGGCGAGGTCACCATTAGCGGTGCTAAAAACGCTGCCCTGCCGATTCTATTTGCCGCTTTGCTGGCAGAAGACCCGGTAGAAATCCAGAACGTACCGAAGCTGAAAGACGTTGATACGTCCATGAAGCTGCTGACTCAGCTGGGTGCAAAAGTTGAGCGTAATGGCTCGGTGTGGATTGACGCGGGCTCGGTAAACGTCTTCTGCGCGCCATACGACCTGGTGAAAACCATGCGTGCTTCTATCTGGGCGCTGGGGCCGCTGGTGGCGCGTTTTGGCCAGGGTCAAGTTTCTCTGCCGGGTGGTTGCACTATCGGTGCGCGTCCGGTCGACCTGCATATCTCAGGTCTCGAGCAACTGGGCGCAGAAATTAAGCTGGAAGAAGGCTACGTCAAAGCAAGCGTTAACGGCCGTCTGAAAGGCGCGCATATCGTGATGGACATGGTTAGCGTTGGCGCGACCGTTACCATCATGTCCGCCGCGACGCTGGCGGAAGGCACCACCATCATCGAAAACGCCGCACGCGAGCCGGAAATCGTCGATACGGCGAACTTCCTCAACGCCATGGGCGCTAAGGTAACGGGTCAGGGTACCGACCGCATCACCATCGAAGGCGTGAAGCGTCTGGGTGGCGGTGTCTACCGCGTTCTGCCCGATCGTATCGAAACCGGCACCTTCCTGGTGGCCGCGGCGATCTCTGGTGGGAAAATTGTTTGCCGCAACGCGCAGCCGGACACCCTGGACGCCGTTCTGGCCAAGCTGCGTGAAGCCGGTGCCGACGTTGAAGTTGGTGAAGATTGGATCAGCCTGGACATGCACGGCAAGCGCCCGAAAGCGGTGAACGTGCGTACCGCGCCACATCCGGCATTCCCGACTGATATGCAGGCCCAGTTCACCCTGCTGAACATGGTTGCGGAAGGCACTGGTGTGATCACTGAAACGGTCTTCGAAAACCGCTTCATGCACATTCCTGAACTTATCCGTATGGGCGCGCGTGCGGAAATCGAAAGCAACACCGCGATTTGCCACGGCGTTGAGCAGCTCTCCGGGGCTCAGGTGATGGCAACTGACCTGCGCGCCTCTGCAAGCCTCGTGCTGGCGGGCTGTATCGCTCAGGGCACCACAATCGTTGACCGTATCTATCACATCGATCGCGGCTATGAGCGTATTGAAGATAAACTGCGCGCTTTAGGCGCCAATATCGAACGTATCAAAGGCGAGTAATCGCAACCGCTATTTAAGCGCCCACAGATTCTGGTGGGCGCTTCTCTCTTAATATCTCACTCATTTTCCTGCTTACTGCGCCGAATAGACTGCGTTCTGTCGATAAACACATGGGTGACCGGATCGTGGTAGCGCGATGGCCAAATAATCCATGGGTCCGTTTCCAGCACTTTGGCAATGATCATCTCTCCTTTCGGCCACGGACGTGAAAGCACGTTGGCTAAGGTGGATGAACTTAGCCCGTTCTTGCGTGATTCTGCTGCCATTGATGTGCCTTTTTTACGTAACCCCGCGATAATGTCGGCGGGATGCCAGTCGCTAAACTTCTCCATACTTCCTCCCTGAAAACGGTCATTAACTCGCTACGTTGAGTGAGGAATACACTGTATCGCTCTTTTCGGTAAGTTCATAAAAAGTTCTAGTAAGTTTAATTAAATTAGGAAAACATCAAATTTCTGACAAAAAAAAGCGCCTTTCGGCGCTTTCAGGAACTTTCGGTTTGTCGCGGGAAAGCGAACCGGGGATTAGCGATCGCGCTGAACGGCGATATGGGCTAACCCGATAAGCGCATCGCGCCACGGCGTATCCGGCAGAGAGGCCAGGGAAGCAATCGCTTTGTCAGCCTCTTCCTCGGCGCGCTGACGCGTCCACTCCAGTGAACCACAGGCGGCCATTGCCTCCAGTACCGGTTCAAGCAGATGGCGGCCGTTGCCTTGTTCGATGGCACCGCGAATCAACTGCGCCTGCTCTGGGGTGCCGTTACGCATAGCGTGCAGCAGCGGCAGCGTAGGTTTGCCCTCGTTGAGGTCGTCACCCACGTTTTTACCCAGCGTTTCACCGTCGGCGCTGTAGTCGAGCAGATCGTCAATCAACTGGAAAGCGGTACCGAGATAGCGGCCATAGTCCTGCAGCCCTTTCTCTTGCTCAGGCGTACAGTCGGCAAGCAGGCCTGAACACTGCGCTGCCGCTTCGAACAGGCGCGCGGTTTTGCTGTAGATAACGCGCATGTAGTTCTCTTCGGTGATGTCCGGGTCGTTAACGTTCATCAACTGAAGGACTTCGCCTTCCGCAATGACGTTAACTGCTTCAGACATCACTTCCAGCACCTTTAGTGAACCGAGGCTGGTCATCATCTGGAAGGCGCGCGTATAGATAAAGTCGCCAACCAGCACGCTGGCTGCGTTGCCAAAGGCCGCGTTTGCCGTCGCTTTGCCGCGACGCATATCGGACTCATCGACAACGTCGTCGTGCAGCAGCGTAGCAGTATGAATAAATTCGATCAGCGCAGCGATAGTGACGTGGGCATTTCCCTGATAGCCAACGGCACGGGCGGCCAGTACGGCGATCATCGGACGAATCCGTTTCCCGCCGCCGCTGACGATGTAATAGCCAAGCTGATTGATCAATTGGACGTCCGAGTTGAGCTGCTCAAGAATCGTCGCATTGACACCCGCCATATCCTGCGCGGTTAACTCGTTGATTTGTTGTAGATTCATCGCAAAAGCCGGGCTTAATGTCCTGTTTACCACTTATCCATATGGGATAACGAAGGTTTTACGTTAGAGTTGTAGATACGATTGTACTGAAAAAACGGCCCAGATAAACGTTGCTGTGCAGGTTGTATTTTTTTTCTGCATGTATTGATGGTAGCACTTGTCAAAGGCTCGCGTTTTGCGTAATATTCGCGCCCTATTGTGAATATTTATAGCGCACTCTGAATCACATAAAGTTGTGCGCGGAAGCGGAGTTTATATGTACGCGGTTTTCCAAAGTGGTGGTAAACAACACCGAGTTAGCGAAGGTCAGACCGTTCGCCTGGAAAAGCTGGACATCGCAACTGGCGAATCTGTTGAATTCGCTGAAGTTCTGATGATCGCAAACGGTGAAGAAGTCAAAATCGGCGTTCCTTTCGTTGATGGCGGCGTTATCAAAGCTGAAGTTGTTGCTCATGGTCGTGGCGAGAAAGTTAAAATCGTTAAGTTTCGTCGTCGTAAACACTACCGTAAGCAGCAGGGCCATCGTCAGTGGTTCACTGATGTGAAAATTACTGGCATCAGCGCTTAAGTTAAGGGGAGCAGATTAAATGGCACATAAAAAGGCTGGTGGCTCGACTCGTAACGGTCGCGACTCAGAAGCTAAACGTCTTGGCGTAAAACGCTTTGGCGGCGAATCCGTTCTGGCTGGTAGCATCATCGTTCGTCAACGTGGTACTCAGTTCCACGCTGGCTCTAACGTAGGCTGCGGCAAAGACCACACTCTGTTTGCTAAAGCAGACGGTAAAGTGAAATTCGAAGTGAAAGGCCCGAAAAACCGTCGTTATATCAGCATCGTTGCTGAATAAGTTTTTCGCGTCCCGGTAACGGATGAAAGCCCCGCAACGTGTTGCGGGGCTTTTTACATTCGACGCCAGAAAAATGATGGGTTGTACCACCGTTTCAGGGCAGGGAATCCGGTATGAAGCAGCAGGCGGGCATTGGCATTCTATTGGCGCTCACCACAGCAGTATGCTGGGGCGCACTTCCGATTGCCATGAAGCAGGTTCTGGAGGTCATGGAGCCACCCACAATCGTCTTCTACCGCTTTCTGATGGCGAGCTGTGGCCTGGGCCTCATTTTGTCCTGGAAACGCAAGCTGCCCTCTTTGCGGCTGTTTCGCGACCCTCGCTGGCTTGTACTGCTGCTTATCGCTACCGGCGGGCTGTTCGGTAACTTCGTGCTGTTTAGCTCATCGCTGCAGTATGTGAGTCCGACGGCATCTCAGGTTATTGGCCAACTCTCGCCCGTCGGGATGATGGTCGCCAGCGTCTTTATTCTTAAAGAGAAGATGCGCGGTACGCAGATAGTCGGCGCAATCATGCTTATCTGCGGGCTGGTGATGTTCTTTAACACCAGCCTGATTGAAATTTTTACCCGCCTGACCGATTACACCTGGGGTGTCATTTTTGGGGTTAGCGCGGCGATGGTTTGGGTGAGCTACGGTGTCGCACAAAAGGTGTTATTGCGACGTCTGGCCTCACAGCAGATCCTCTTTTTATTGTACACTTTATGTACGATTGCACTGCTGCCATTAGCAAAGCCTGAAGTTATCGGGCAACTGAGCGACTGGCAGCTAGCCTGTCTGATCTTCTGTGGTCTGAACACACTGGTCGGTTATGGGGCGCTGGCGGAAGCGATGGCGCGCTGGCAGGCGGCACAGGTGAGCGCGTTAATCACGCTGACTCCTCTGTTTACCCTGTTATTTTCAGATTTATTATCAATGGCCTGGCCCGATTTCTTCGCCAGACCGATGTTGAACCTTATTGGTTACCTCGGTGCGTTTGTCGTGGTTGCGGGCGCGATGTATTCCGCCATTGGTCATCGTCTTTGGGGGCGGTGGCGTAAGCGTGAAGCGGTTGTTCCGTTACCCCGCGCAGGCGAATGATTTACGGAGAGTAAAATGAAGTTTGTTGATGAAGCAACGATCCTGGTCGTAGCAGGTGATGGCGGTAATGGTTGCGTAAGCTTCCGCCGTGAAAAATATATTCCACGTGGCGGCCCTGACGGCGGCGACGGTGGCGACGGTGGCGACGTCTGGATGGAAGCCGACGAGAACCTGAACACCCTGATCGACTACCGTTTCGAAAAATCCTTCCGCGCTGAACGTGGTCAAAACGGTGCAAGCCGTGACTGTACAGGTAAACGCGGTAAAGACGTTACCATCAAGGTGCCGGTGGGTACCCGTGTTATCGATCAGGGCACCGGTGAAACCATGGGCGATATGACCAAACACGGTCAGCGCCTGATGGTCGCTAAAGGTGGCTGGCACGGCCTGGGTAACACCCGTTTCAAATCATCCGTTAACCGTACACCGCGTCAAAAGACCATGGGTACGCCGGGCGATAAGCGTGACCTGCAGCTCGAACTGATGCTGCTGGCTGACGTGGGTATGCTGGGTATGCCAAACGCCGGTAAATCGACCTTTATTCGTGCGGTTTCCGCAGCGAAGCCTAAAGTGGCTGACTATCCGTTTACTACGCTGGTGCCAAGCCTTGGCGTGGTGCGCGTAGACAACGAGAAGAGCTTTGTGATCGCCGATATTCCAGGTCTGATTGAAGGCGCATCCGAAGGCGCTGGCCTCGGTATCCGCTTCCTGAAGCACCTTGAGCGCTGCCGCGTACTGCTGCACATCATCGATATCGATCCGATCGACGGTTCCGATCCGGCTGAAAACGCAAAAATCATCATTGGTGAGCTTGAGAAATACAGCGAGAAGCTGGCGAGTAAGCCACGCTGGCTGCTCTTCAACAAGATCGACACCATGGATAAAGCGGAAGCTGAAGCTAAAGCCAAAGCGATTGCCGAAGCGATGGGTTGGGAAGATAAGTACTACCTGATCTCCGCAGCAAGCCAGGTTGGCGTGAAAGACCTGTGCTGGGACGTGATGAACTTCATCATCGAGAACCCAATTGCTCAGGCCGAAGAAGCGAAACAGCCAGAGAAAGTCGAGTTCATGTGGGATGACTACCATCGTCAGCAGCTGGACGAAGTCGCCGCAGAAGCGGAAGACGAAGAGTGGGATGACGATTGGGATGAAGACGACGAAGAAGGCGTTGAGTTCATCTACAAACGTTAATTCAACGTCCCCTGTAGCCCGGCCGAACGAAGTGACGCCGGGATCCCCCGGAGTCGGTGTTATCACACCTCGTCCGGGCTACAAATATCAAATAAAAAGGGCCGCGTCTGCGGCCCTTTTTTTATCAGTTGTTCTGATAAATATCTTTGTACAGTCTGCTCTCAAAGCGTACCAGCGGAATGCGTCGATTACGCTGATCCGCCGGCGGTACCGCGTACCCCGACAGATACTGCACAAACGCCATGCGCTGCCCGCTAGCGGTAGTGATAAAGCCCGCCAGGTTGTATACGCCCTGCAGTGAACCGGTTTTTGCCGAAACCTTGCCATCTACGCCAGCCTGATGCAGACCTGCGCGGTACTGTAGCGAACCGTCGTGTCCGGCAAGCGGTAGCATTGAGATGAAGTCCAGCTCGTTATCATGCTGGGCGATGTACTGCAGCGCCTGCATCATGGTTGCTGGCGCCAGCAGGTTATGGCGCGACAGGCCTGAGCCGTCAGCGATGATCGTGTTGCCTAAATCCACGCCGGCCTGCTGACGCAGAATCTGGCGAACCGCGTCGGAACCCGCACGCCAGGTGCCCGGTACGCCGAAGCGTGAATGGCCGATCATGCGGAATACGGTATCAGCAATCATGTTGTCTGATTTCTTCAGCATGATTTTCAGCAAGTCGTGCAGCGGCGCTGACTGCTTGCTGGCAATGACCGTCCCCGGCTCGTTGACCAGCGTTTGGCGCAGCAGGGTTCCGGTATAGGTAATCCCGGCTTGCTTGAGCTCGTCTTTGATAATCGCCCCGGCGTAGCTGGCGCCATCCTGAATGGCGAACGCCAGCGGCAGCGGGTCGGTACGCTGTGGCAGGCAGCCGGTGAGCGTATAGCGGTTCAGGTCGCCAGGCACGACGTCCAACTCGCAGTACTGTGCTTCCGGCGAGCCTTTGGCCAGCGTACGAACCTGACTGAACATGGTCACCGGGTAGTAAGAGGCAATACGAATAAACGCCAAATCGTTAGCTTTCTGGGCGCTATAAAGTGAAATCGAGAAGCAGTTGCGGTCGATAATAGCGGCCGCTGGCGGTGCACTAAAGCACTGGGTCATATCGTTCCACGGCCAGCCTGGGGCTTTATCGTGGCTGGCGAAAATGGAGGTGTCGATCAGCACGTTACCGTCAATATTCTGTACGCCCGCCTTTTTCAAGGTGGCGACCATATTGCGGATATCCTGGCGTTTTAACGTCGGATCGCCGCCAAATCGCGCAATTAAGTCGCCTTTCAGCGTGCCGTTGTCCACGCTGCCTTTGCTCTCAAGCGTGGTGGTAAAGCGGAAATCCGGGCCAAGCTGGAGCAGGGCGGCCAGCGCGGTGAGCACCTTTTGGGTACTGGCCGGCAGCGCCATCTGCTGGCCGTGATAATCAATCAGCGGCGCGGGTGCGCCCACTTTCTGTACCAGAAGCGCGAGGTTGGCCCCGTCGGGAAGCTGATTGATATATTCATCAACATTCGCGGCCTGAACGCTAAACGCTATACTGGTAGTCAATCCGATGATAAATCTAGGAAATCGCATATTCTCGCGCTAACAACCTGGAAACAAGCCGTCATACTACGGCGCAACGCCCTGTAAAGTAAACGATGACCCGTAGTGAACTTCGGGGTAAAATACGTATCAAATTAAAAATTGCTGCTGACCTGGGACTTCGTACCCGGGTCGGTTTTCTTTTGCTTCTGGCCTGGTGTTGATAGCGACCCAGGCGGGCTTAGCAGCCGGAGCGGGGCGAACCGCTCCCTACAGGAATGTTTAAGAGGTATAACAATGCAAGCTATTCCGATGACCCTTCGTGGTGCAGAAAAACTGCGTGAAGAGCTGGACTTTCTGAAGTCAGTTCGCCGCCCAGAAATCATTGCGTCTATCGCTGAAGCGCGCGAGCACGGCGACCTGAAAGAGAACGCAGAGTACCACGCTGCTCGTGAGCAGCAGGGCTTCTGTGAAGGTCGTATCAAAGATATCGAAGCGAAGCTGTCCAACGCGCAGGTTATCGACATCACCAAGATCCCGAACAATGGCCGTGTGATCTTCGGTGCCACCGTGAAGGTGCTGAATCTGGATAACGACGAAGAGCAGACTTACCGCATCGTGGGTGATGACGAAGCCGACTTTAAACAGAACCTGATTTCCGTCAACTCACCGATTGCACGTGGGCTGATTGGTAAAGAGCAGGACGACGTGGTAACCATCCGTACCCCGGGTGGCGAAGTTGAATTCGAAATCATCAACGTGGATTATCTGTAAAATTTGTTCAACACTGAAATTATTGAGCAAGTGTAAAGATAAGAAAAAGGCCGCATAGCGGCCTTTTATCAAGCATAAGAGCGTGGCATGTTGCTAGCCCTCGTAGAGAAAATCCCTCATTTAACACAATGTTGTGTCAGAAATTAGGATATTCTTAACGTGGCAACGAGATTTTGCGTTCTTTACCAGGGCGATAAAGCACCAGTATCTTACCGATGACCTGTACATTACAGGCGCCGGTTTCGCGAACGATAGCGTCCACAATCAAAGTTTTGGTCTCTCTGTCTTCCGAGGCGACTTTCACCTTGATAAGTTCATGGTGCTCTAACGCTAGTTCAATCTCGGCCAGTACCCCTTCGGTCAAACCATTGTTGCCAAGCATAACTACAGGCTTGAGCGAATGTGCGAGACCTTTCAGGTGCTGTTTTTGTTTAGTACTCAGATTCATCGTATATTTTTGCTTACGTTGGGATTGAAAACGGGTCATTCTACCGCCATCTCCCATATATCGCCAAACGATGCGTAGAAATTTACGCCGAAAGGCTACGATGAACTGCCCCGATGGGAATGTTAAATGACAGGTAAAAAGCGTTCTGCCAGTTCAAGCCGCTGGCTTCAGGAACACTTTAGCGATAAATATGTTCAAGAGGCACAGAAAAAGGGGTTACGTTCCCGTGCCTGGTTTAAACTTGATGAAATACAGCAAAGTGACAAACTTTTTAAACCGGGGATGACGGTTGTCGACCTCGGTGCCGCACCGGGAGGCTGGTCACAGTATGTGGTCACGCAGATTGGTGGCAAAGGCCGCATTATCGCTTGCGATCTTCTACCTATGGATCCAATCGTTGGTGTGGACTTCCTTCAGGGCGATTTTCGTGATGAACTCGTGATGAAGGCATTACTGGAACGCGTTGGTGACAGTAAAGTACAAGTTGTCATGTCAGATATGGCACCAAACATGAGCGGAACGCCGGCGGTTGATATCCCCCGGGCCATGTATCTGGTGGAACTGGCGCTTGAAATGGCTCGTGATGTGTTAGCGCCGGGCGGAAATTTTGTTGTGAAAGTGTTCCAGGGCGAAGGCTTCGATGAGTATCTAAGGGAAATTCGCTCCCTGTTTACGAAGGTTAAAGTTCGTAAGCCGGACTCTTCTCGTGCGCGTTCACGTGAAGTGTACATTGTAGCGACCGGGCGAAAGTGATAGACGGTGGTTTTTCAAACGAAAGTTTGAAAGAAACTGGATATAGAGTATCCTGACGCTGTTTTTAACACAGTTGTAATATGAGGTTAATCCCTTGAGTGACATGGCGAAAAACCTAATACTCTGGCTGGTCATTGCCGTTGTGCTGATGTCAGTATTCCAGAGCTTTGGGCCCAGCGAATCGAACGGCCATAAGGTGGATTATTCTACCTTCCTGCAAGAGGTCAATAACGACCAGGTTCGCGAAGCGCGTATCAACGGACGTGAGATCAACGTTACCAAGAAAGATAGTAACCGTTACACGACTTACATCCCGGTTAACGATCCGAAGCTGCTTGACAACCTGCTGACGAAAAACGTCAAAGTGGTTGGTGAGCCGCCTGAAGAACCAAGCCTGCTGGCTTCTATCTTCATTTCCTGGTTCCCGATGCTGCTGCTGATCGGCGTCTGGATCTTCTTCATGCGCCAAATGCAGGGCGGCGGTGGCAAAGGTGCCATGTCGTTCGGTAAGAGCAAGGCGCGCATGCTGACAGAAGACCAGATTAAAACCACCTTTGCCGACGTTGCAGGCTGCGACGAAGCGAAAGAAGAGGTGGGTGAGCTGGTGGAGTACCTGCGTGAACCGAGCCGTTTCCAGAAACTGGGCGGTAAAATCCCGAAAGGCGTGCTGATGGTTGGCCCTCCGGGTACCGGTAAAACGTTGCTGGCAAAAGCGATTGCTGGCGAAGCGAAAGTACCGTTCTTCACCATTTCCGGTTCTGACTTCGTAGAAATGTTCGTGGGTGTCGGTGCATCTCGTGTGCGTGACATGTTCGAGCAGGCTAAGAAAGCGGCACCGTGCATCATCTTCATCGATGAAATCGACGCCGTAGGCCGCCAGCGTGGCGCAGGTCTGGGCGGTGGTCACGATGAACGTGAGCAGACGCTGAACCAGATGCTGGTTGAGATGGATGGCTTCGAAGGTAACGAAGGTATCATCGTTATCGCGGCGACTAACCGTCCAGACGTACTTGACCCAGCCCTGCTGCGTCCAGGTCGTTTCGACCGTCAGGTTGTGGTCGGTCTGCCGGACGTTCGCGGTCGCGAACAGATTCTGAAAGTGCATATGCGTCGCGTGCCGCTGGCACCTGATATTGATGCCGCAATCATTGCTCGTGGTACCCCTGGCTTCTCCGGTGCAGATCTGGCGAACCTGGTGAACGAAGCCGCACTGTTTGCAGCGCGCGGCAACAAGCGTGTGGTATCGATGGTTGAGTTCGAAAAAGCGAAAGACAAAATCATGATGGGTGCGGAACGTCGCTCCATGGTGATGACGGAAGCGCAGAAAGAATCTACCGCTTACCACGAAGCAGGCCACGCGATTATTGGTCGCCTGGTACCGGAACACGATCCGGTGCATAAAGTGACGATTATCCCACGCGGTCGTGCGCTGGGTGTGACCTTCTTCCTGCCTGAAGGCGACGCTATTAGCGCCAGCCGCCAGAAACTGGAAAGTCAGATCTCCACCCTGTACGGCGGTCGTCTGGCAGAAGAAATTATTTACGGCGTTGAACATGTTTCTACCGGTGCGTCGAACGACATTAAAGTCGCGACTAACCTGGCACGTAACATGGTGACCCAGTGGGGCTTCTCCGACAAACTCGGTCCGCTGCTGTACGCGGAAGAAGAAGGCGAAGTATTCCTGGGCCGCTCCGTCGCGAAAGCGAAACACATGTCCGATGAAACCGCGCGTATCATCGACCAGGAAGTTAAAGCGCTTATCGAACGTAACTACGCTCGTGCTCGCCAGCTCCTGAACGACAACATGGATATTCTGCATGCAATGAAAGATGCGCTCATGAAATATGAGACCATCGATGCACCGCAGATTGACGACCTGATGGCTCGCCGCGATGTGCGTCCGCCAGCAGGCTGGGAAGAACCAGGTTCATCCAACAACTCTGGCAACACGGGTAAACCAAGTGCGCCACGTCCGGTTGATGAACCGCGTGCTCCGGACTCTGGCACCATGTCAGAGCAGCTGGGCGACAAATAAGTTATCCCATCGTTGATGACTGTGCTTCACCTGAAACCCTGGGGCTTGCTCCAGGGTTTTTTTATGCCACCAATAAGAACTCAGAAGGATTCGCTATGAAACTCACCGCCCAGGGCTCCATCCTGGATCTTTCCCATCCACACGTGATGGGGATCCTCAACGTTACGCCGGACTCGTTCTCCGACGGCGGCACGCACAATACGCTGGTTGAGGCGGTGAAACATGCGAACCTGATGATTAACGCCGGTGCAACGATTATCGATGTCGGCGGCGAGTCGACGCGCCCTGGCGCGCTGGACGTCAGCGTTGAAGAAGAGCTGGAACGCGTGATCCCGGTGGTGGAGGCGATTGCCCAGCGCTTCGAAGTGTGGATTTCGGTAGATACCTCAAAACCTGAGGTCATTCGTGAGTCCGCTCGCGTCGGAGCCCATATCATCAACGATATCCGCTCACTGAGCGAACCGGGTGCCCTGGAAGCGGCGGCGGAAACCGGGCTGCCGGTGTCGCTGATGCACATGCAGGGCAATCCAAAAACCATGCAGGAAGCACCGAAATACGACGATGTCTTTGCTGAGGTGAATCAGTACTTTGTGGAGCAGATCGCACGTTGTGAAAAGGCGGGTATCGGAAAAGATAAATTGTTGCTCGACCCGGGGTTCGGTTTCGGTAAAAATCTCTCCCACAATTACGCATTACTCGCTCGCCTGTCAGAATTCCATCATTTCGGTCTGCCGCTGTTCGTCGGCATGTCGCGGAAATCGATGATTGGCCAACTGCTGAACGTGGGGCCATCAGAACGCCTTAGCGGCAGCCTGGCGTGTGCGGTGATTGCAGCTATGCAGGGCGCGCATATCGTTCGCGTCCACGATGTCAAAGAAACTGTTGAGGCGATGCGTGTGGTCGAAGCCACGCTGTCTGCGAAGGGAAAAAAACGTTATGAGTAATCGCAAGTATTTTGGTACCGATGGGATCCGTGGCCGCGTAGGCGATGCGCCAATCACGCCTGATTTTGTCCTGAAACTCGGTTGGGCAGCGGGTAAAGTGCTGGCAAGCCACGGCTCGCGTAAAATCATTATCGGTAAAGATACCCGCATCTCTGGCTATATGCTGGAGTCTGCGCTGGAAGCGGGTCTGGCGGCGGCGGGCTTATCTGCCTCCTTCACCGGCCCGATGCCAACGCCTGCGGTTGCTTATCTGACCCGCACCTTCCGCGCGGAAGCTGGCATCGTTATCTCTGCATCGCATAACCCGTTCTATGACAACGGCATCAAGTTCTTCTCCATCGACGGCACCAAACTGCCGGACGAAGTGGAAGAAGCGATTGAAGCCGAAATGGAAAAAGAGATCACCTGTGTGGACTCAGCCGAGCTGGGTAAAGCCAGCCGCATCGTCGATGCTGCGGGCCGCTACATCGAGTTCTGTAAAGGGACCTTCCCGAACGAACTGAGCCTCAACCACCTGAAAATCGTTGTTGACTGCGCGAACGGCGCTACCTACCACATTGCGCCGAATGTACTGCGCGAGCTGGGGGCGAACGTGATTGCTATTGGCTGTGAGCCAAACGGTGTGAACATCAACGAAGAAGTGGGCGCCACCGACGTGCGTGCGCTGCAGGCGCGCGTGCTGGCGGAAAAAGCC
The DNA here is from genome assembly GCF_040930405.1 of Kluyvera sichuanensis. Classification (NCBI taxonomy): domain Bacteria; kingdom Pseudomonadati; phylum Pseudomonadota; class Gammaproteobacteria; order Enterobacterales; family Enterobacteriaceae; genus Kluyvera; species Kluyvera sichuanensis. The sequence continues at coordinate 3,147,503 of NZ_CP162271.1, read as the reverse complement.
GATCTGGGGATCGCGCTGGACGGCGACGGCGACCGCGTCATCATGGTTGACCACGAAGGTAACAAAGTCGATGGCGATCAGATCATGTATATCATCGCACGCGAAGCGCTGCGTCAGGGCCAACTGCGCGGTGGCGCGGTAGGTACGCTGATGAGTAACATGGGTCTGGAAGTGGCGCTGAAGCAGTTGGGTATTCCATTCACCCGCGCGAAAGTGGGTGACCGCTACGTGCTGGAAAAAATGCAGGAGAAAGGTTGGCGCATCGGGGCGGAAAACTCCGGTCACGTTATCCTGCTGGATAAAACCACTACCGGTGACGGCATCGTGGCTGGCCTGCAGGTCGTCGCGGCGATGGTGCGCAACCACATGAGCCTGCACGATCTGTGCAGCGGCATGAAGATGTTCCCGCAGGTGCTGGTCAACGTCCGCTACACCGACGGTAAATCTAACCCGCTGGAAAATGAGGTCGTGAAAGCGACGGCAGCGGAAGTGGAAGCGGCGCTGGGTAACCGTGGCCGTGTGCTGCTGCGTAAATCCGGCACCGAGCCGCTGATTCGCGTCATGGTGGAAGGTGAAGAAGAAGCGCAGGTCACCGCGTTCGCTCACCGCATTGCCGATGCGGTAAAAGCGGTATAACCGAGATGTAAGTGATTAAAAAGGTGGCGCTTGCCGCCTTTTTATTGCTGATTATGCGTTGTTTTGCTGTTTTTTTCCGCAGTTGATACAATGTGTCGAAATTGCCCTTGCGAAGGTCATTCGCTTTGGTTAGTATTCACACCCGCTTCAGTGGGAAACATAAACATCCCGCTTTATTGGTAGAAGCACTTGGTACGCGGTGTCCCCGCAAGGAACAGGTTGATTATGTACGAAGCTCTTTTAGTTGTTTTCCTTATTGTAGCGATTGGCCTTGTGGTCCTCGTTATGCTGCAGCAAGGTAAAGGCGCTGATATGGGAGCCTCCTTTGGAGCAGGCGCTTCCGGCACGTTGTTTGGTTCAAGCGGTTCTGGTAACTTCATGACCCGTATGACCGCTGTGTTTGCGACGCTGTTCTTCATTATCAGTCTGGTACTGGGCAACATCAACAGTAACAAGACCAATAAAGGAAGCGAGTGGGAGAATCTGACTGCGCCTAAGACTGAGCAAACGACTCAGCCAGCGGCACCGGCACAGCCGACCAGCGATATCCCGCATTAATAGTAGTATCCGTGCTGAGGTGGTGGAATTGGTAGACACGCTACCTTGAGGTGGTAGTGCCCTAACGGGCTTGTGGGTTCGAGTCCCATCCTCAGTACCAATATTCCGAAAGAAAGACGCTGAAAAGCGTCTTTTTTTTTCGTCTGTAGAAAACCACCGTGATTTTATAGGCCGGATAAGGCAACTCCGTTATCCGGCATGCTTCGGCTTAGTCAGCCTTTGGGAAGTCAACCACGGTGTCGTTCACCCGGTTCACCATATTGGTAAACAGAATAGCGCTGATGGCGCTGATGGCTTCAATCACCTGACGGTCGCTGAACCCGGCGTCGCGCAGTGCGGCAACATCGGCTTCCGGCAGCGTACCCGTGGTGGTCACCAGCGTTTGTGAGAATTTAGCCAGCGCGTCGAGATGGGCATCTTCGGCATACTCTGCACGGCGCAGTTCGCGAATCTGTTCACTGCTGAAGCCAGCTTTTTTCGCCATCATGCTGTGGGCTGCCAGGCAGTAATCGCAGCCGGTGGCTTCGCTCACCGCCAGGTTGATGGTTTCCAGTTCCTTCGCGTTCAGGCTCCCCTTATGCAGCATGGCGTTGTGCGCCAGCGCCTGTTGCAGCGACTCCGGTGAATGCCCACCGATGGTCAGATAGGCATTCGGCACTTTCCCCATCGCTTTTTTAATCCCGCCAAAGATCTCTGCGGCTTTACCTGTTGCATCTTGTTCACGAATTTCAGCTAAACGGCTCATGACATACTCCTGTTACTAGAGGGTTTGTAGTGGCAATGACGTCATCTTAGAGGCGTTGGTCGTGCTAGACTGGCGCTCTTCGTCTCATCTTTTTGTCTTATCGTCTCAGGAGTGTTATGGATAGCCTTAGCCATCTTTTGACGCTGTTGGCCCCACGCTGCGAAGTGAATCTTCACTGTCGCTTCGGTGGGCGCTGGCAGGCGGGGCATGATCAGATGCGTGCTGGCATCGTGCCCTGGCATTTTGTGCTGCGGGGGGAAGGGCGTCTTACCGTGGGGAATCAAACCCGGCATATGCGCGCGGGAGATGTCATCCTGTTGCCCCACGGCTCGCCGCATCTAATGGAGAGCCTGGTGGAGTGGGGGCAGGTTCTGCCGGTGGCTCACCGCTTTAACGGCACGCTAACCGAAATGCGTACCGGTAGCGAGAGCGATGCGCTGGAGATGCTGTGCGGCGAGTTCTATTTTGGCCCACACGTTAGCTGGCTGTTTGCCGAAGAGTCGGAGCTTATTCATCTGCATACCCACGAGCGTGACGATTGCCCGGAACTGGAGATTCTGCTCAACGTTCTGGTGCGCGAAAGCCTGGCCGAGCATCCTGGCGGCAGCGCAATTGTGCGAAGCCTCGGCGATACGCTGCTGGTTCTGCTGCTGCGAACGCTGCTGGGAGCAGAGGAGCCGCCGGGCGGTTTACTGCGCCTGATGCGTGATGAACGATTGATGCCCGCAGTACTGGCCGTTCTGGCCACGCCGGAACAGCCCTGGACGATGGAAAGTATGGCCGCCCGCGCCTTTTTATCACGCGCGACCTTTGCTCGTCACTTTGCCCGCGCTTACCACCTGACGCCGCAGGCCTGGCTTACCCAGTTACGTATGGCGATGGCCGCCCGATTGCTGCACCAGGACCGACAGGCCCGGCTCGATGTCATTGCTGAACGCTGCGGATTCCAGTCGCTGGCATCGTTCTCAAAAACCTTCAAAAAGCACTATGGCCAGACTCCCGGAGAATGGCGACGTCGATAGCGCACTTTTAGTCGCCCGGCCGAACGCAGTGACGCCGTGACCTCATTGAACCCAAGCAATCCCCAGACGCAAAAAAGGCCGCTCATGCGGCCTTTTACCTTCTCAACGCAGGCTTATTTGCCTTTGTTTTCCAGGTTCTCAACCTGCGGCAGGCCGGTAGCGGAAGAGGCGGTCAGCAGACCGGTCTTCGCATAGCCGAACAGCTTCTCGCGGGTATCGGTGATGTCCAGGTTACGCATGGTCAGCTGGCCGATACGATCGTCTGGAGAGAACACGGACTCGCCTTTTTCCATGGTCAGACGTTCTGCTTTGTAGGTCAGGTTGTCAGACACGGTGTTCAGGATGGTGTAGTCGTTACCGCGACGCAGTTCCAGGGTCACTTCACCGGTAATCTGGCTAGCAACCCAACGTTGCAGGGAGTCACGCAGCATCAGTGCCTGAGAATCGAACCAGCGACCCTGATACAGCAGACGACCCAGCTGGCGGCCGTGAGCGTGATACTGCTCGATGGTATCTTCGTTGTGGATACCGGTCAGCAGGCGCTCGTAGGCAATGTGCAGCAGCGCCATCCCCGGAGCTTCGTAGATGCCACGGCTCTTCGCTTCGATGATACGGTTTTCAATCTGGTCGCTCATGCCCAGACCGTGACGGCCGCCGATGCGGTTTGCTTCCAGCATCATCTCAACGTCGTCGCTGAAGGTTTTGCCGTTCAGCGCTACCGGGTGGCCCTGCTCAAAGCGTACGGTCACTTCTTCCGCTGGGATCTTCACGTTCTCGTCCCAGAACTTCACGCCCATGATCGGGTTAACGATTTTCACGCTGGAGTTCAGGAACTCAAGATCTTTCGCTTCGTGGGTGGCGCCCAGCATGTTGGAGTCGGTGGAGTAGGCTTTCTCAACGGACATCTTGTAGTCGAAGCCGCAGGCAATCATGAATTCAGACATTTCATGACGGCCGCCAAGCTCGTCGATAAAGTCGGTATCGAGCCACGGCTTGTAGATTTGCAGCTCGGCGTTGGTCAGCAGGCCGTAACGATAGAAACGTTCGATATCGTTACCTTTATAAGTACTGCCGTCACCCCAGATATTAACGCCATCTTCTTTCATCGCGGCAACCAGCATAGTACCGGTCACGGCACGGCCCAGCGGGGTGGTGTTGAAATAGGTCAGACCGCCGGTGGTGTTATGGAAGGCACCACACTGAATCGCGGCGATACCTTCAGCAACCAGCTGCTTACGGCAGTCGATCAGGCGAGCGTTCTCTGCGCCATATTCCATAGCACGACGAGGGATCGCATCATAATCGTCTTCGTCAGGCTGGCCCAGGTTTGCAGTATATGCATAAGGGACAGCTCCTTTTTGTCGCATCCACAGCAGCGCTGCGCTGGTGTCGAGACCGCCAGAGAAGGCGATACCAATACGTTGACCTGCTGGAAGATGCTTGAGAATCGTCGTCATAAAGTAAAACCCTGCTTGATTGACTGAAGGAGAAATCGCTTTCGCTGTCAGTGAATTTTTATGCAAAATAAATGAGTTTTCATTTAATCATGTTTTAGCTAACACCGGAAGGGATTCATGCATTTTTATTCAAAAATTCCGCGCCGTCAGCGCCGGTTGCCACGGTTACCATACCGCGATGGCGTACGCATTTCTTCTGCATAGAATGTGAGGTTGACAAGCTGTGATCGAGGTCACTATACTGTAGGTCGATTTTACGTCCCGTCCTCGGTACCAAATCCCAGCATTATTTGCACTTTTTGCTCAAAACGAGTAAAATTTGCCACGTTTCAGGCGCGGGGTGGAGCAGCCTGGTAGCTCGTCGGGCTCATAACCCGAAGGTCGTCGGTTCAAATCCGGCCCCCGCAACCACTTTCCCTTAGAGTTCATTTTCAAATATACTGTGAAGACTTAGGCCTTCGTAGCTGGATTTGAAAAAAAATTCTTTCGGAAGGTTCTCCAGGCCGCAGTTGCGGCTATAGGGTTCAGTTATCTAAAGCCCCGATTTATCGGGGTTTTTTGTTATCTGACTACAGAATAACTGGGCTTTAGGCCCTTTTTTTATGTCTTGGGGGTGGGTTTGTCCACATTAGAGCAAAAATTAACAGAGATGATTACAGCGCCGGTTGAAGCCTTGGGCTACGAACTGGTCGGCATCGAATTTGTTCGCGGTCGCACATCCACACTGCGCATCTATATTGATAGTGAAGATGGCATCAATGTTGATGATTGTGCTGATGTGAGCCACCAGGTAAGCGCGGTGATGGACGTTGAAGATCCTATTACTGTGGCTTACAACCTGGAAGTTTCCTCTCCGGGCCTCGACCGTCCTATGTTCACTGCTGAACACTATGTGCGTTTCATGGGTGAAGAGGTTGCGCTGGTCCTGCGTATGGCGGTTCAGAACCGTCGTAAGTGGCAGGGCGTTATTAAAGCGGTAGACGGTGAGATGATCACCGTGACAGTCGACGGTAAAGATGAAGTGTTCGCGCTGAGTAACATCCAGAAGGCGAACCTGGTTCCCCACTTTTAACAGTCTGGATTGAGGTGAAAAGCCCGCGATGAACAAAGAAATTTTGGCCGTTGTTGAAGCCGTTTCCAACGAAAAATCACTGCCACGCGAGAAAATTTTTGAAGCGCTGGAAAGTGCGCTGGCTACAGCAACGAAGAAAAAATACGAACAAGAGATTGACGTTCGCGTTGAAATTGACCGTCGTAGCGGTGATTTCGACACCTTCCGTCGTTGGGTTATTGTCGAAGAAGTGACCCAGCCGACTAAAGAAATTACCCTCGAAGCGGCACGCTTCGAAGACGAAAGCCTGAACGTGGGCGAATACGTTGAAGATCAGATCGAATCTGTCACCTTCGACCGTATCACGACCCAGACGGCAAAACAGGTAATCGTACAGAAAGTACGTGAAGCCGAACGCGCAATGGTTGTTGACCAGTTCCGTGAGCATGAAGGTGAGATCATCACCGGCGTGGTGAAGAAAGTTAACCGCGACAACATCTCCCTGGACCTCGGTAGCAACGCTGAAGCGGTTATCCTGCGTGAAGACATGCTGCCGCGTGAAAACTTCCGTCCAGGCGACCGTATTCGCGGCGTTCTGTACTCCGTACGTCCGGAAGCGCGCGGTGCGCAGCTCTTCGTCACCCGTTCTAAGCCAGAAATGCTGATCGAACTGTTCCGCATTGAAGTGCCAGAAATCGGCGAAGAAGTTATCGAAATCAAAGCCGCTGCTCGCGATCCGGGCTCTCGTGCCAAAATCGCTGTGAAGACCAACGACAAACGTATCGACCCAGTCGGTGCTTGCGTTGGTATGCGCGGCGCGCGTGTTCAGGCGGTTTCTACCGAGCTGGGCGGCGAACGTATCGATATCGTGCTGTGGGACGACAACCCGGCGCAGTTCGTGATCAACGCGATGGCTCCGGCTGACGTGGCATCTATTGTGGTTGACGAAGACAAGCACACCATGGATATCGCGGTTGAAGCGGGTAACCTGGCGCAGGCGATTGGCCGAAACGGTCAGAACGTCCGTCTGGCGTCTCAGCTGAGCGGCTGGGAACTCAACGTCATGACCGTTGATGACCTGCAGGCGAAGCATCAGGCTGAAGCACACGCGGCTATCGATACCTTCACTAAATATCTCGATATTGATGAAGATTTCGCTACCGTGCTGGTTGAAGAAGGCTTCTCCACGCTGGAAGAACTGGCCTACGTGCCAATGAAAGAACTGCTGGCTATTGATGGCCTGGATGAAGACACCGTTGAAGCACTGCGCGAGCGTGCTAAAAACGCACTGACCACTCTGGCACTGGCCCAGGAAGAGAGCCTCGGTGATAATAAACCGGCTGACGATCTGCTGAATCTGGAAGGATTGGATCGTGAGATGGCCTTCAAACTGGCTGCCCGTGGTGTTTGTACGCTGGAAGATCTCGCCGAACAGGGTATTGATGATCTGGTGGATATCGAAGGCTTAACCGACGAGAAAGCCGGTGAGCTGATTATGGCTGCCCGTAATATCTGCTGGTTCGGTGACGAAGCGTAATAAACTGTAGCAGGAAGGAACAGTATGACAGATGTAACCGTAAAAACGCTGGCTGCAGAAATACAGACCTCCGTGGATCGCCTGGTACAGCAATTTGCTGATGCGGGCATCCCGAAGGGCGCTGATGACTCTGTGTCCGCACAAGAGAAGCAAACCTTACTGGCGCATCTGAACCGTGAAAATGGTTCTGCTCCAGATAAGTTGACTTTGCAGCGCAAAACGCGCAGTACTCTCAACATTCCAGGTACCGGTGGAAAAAGCAAATCGGTACAAATCGAAGTCCGCAAGACACGCACCTTTGTGAAACGCGATCCGCAAGAGGCTGAACGCCTGGCCGCGGAAGAGCAGGCGCAGCGTGAAGCGGAAGAGCAAGCCCGTCGTGAAGCTGAAGAAGCAGCTAAACGCGAGGCGCAACAAAAAGCTGAACGTGAGGCCGCAGAAAAAGCTAATCGTGAAGCCGCTGATAAAGCGAAACGTGAAGCTGCGGAAAAAGACAAAGTGAGCAATCAACAGACCGACGATATGACCAAAACTGCCCAGGCCGAAAAAGCCCGCCGTGAAAATGAAGCTGCCGAGCTGAAGCGCAAAGCGGAAGAAGAAGCACGTCGCAAGCTTGAAGAAGAAGCGCGCCGCGTAGCGGAAGAAGCTCGCCGTATGGCAGAAGAAAACGAGAAGAATGGTGTGAATACCGCTGAACCGATTGAAGATGCTAGCGATTATCACGTCACCACCTCTCAGCACGCTCGACAGGCTGAAGACGAAAATGACCGTGAAGTTGAAGGTGGTCGTGGCCGTACCCGCACTGCGGCGAAAGCAGCTCGTCCTCAGAAGAAAGGCAACAAACACGCTGAATCTAAAGCCGATCGCGAAGAAGCACGCGCTGCTGGTCGCGGTGGTAAAGGTGGCAAGCGTAAAGGTTCCGCACTGCAACAGGGCTTCCAGAAGCCGGTTCAGGCCGTTAACCGTGACGTTGTGATTGGCGAAACCATCACCGTTGGCGATCTGGCTAACAAGATGGCGGTGAAAGGCTCTCAGGTCATCAAAGCGATGATGAAACTGGGCGCCATGGCCACCATCAACCAGGTCATCGACCAGGAAACCGCACAGCTGGTTGCCGAAGAGATGGGCCACAAAGTTATCCTGCGTCGTGAAAACGAGCTGGAAGAAGCGGTAATGAGCGACCGTGACACCGGTGCTGCGGCTGAACCGCGCGCACCAGTTGTGACCATCATGGGTCACGTTGACCACGGTAAAACCTCTCTGCTGGACTACATTCGTTCTACGAAAGTGGCCTCTGGCGAAGCGGGCGGCATTACCCAGCACATCGGTGCATATCACGTTGAAACTGAAAACGGGATGATCACCTTCCTGGATACCCCGGGTCACGCCGCGTTTACCTCTATGCGTGCTCGTGGTGCTCAGGCAACGGATATCGTTGTTCTGGTTGTTGCAGCAGACGACGGCGTGATGCCGCAGACCATCGAAGCAATCCAGCACGCGAAAGCGGCGCAGGTGCCTCTGGTTGTTGCTGTGAACAAAATCGATAAGCCAGAAGCCGATATGGACCGCGTGAAGAACGAACTGTCTCAGTACGGCGTTATGCCGGAAGAGTGGGGCGGCGAATCACAGTTCATCCCAGTATCTGCAAAAGCGGGTACCGGTATCGACGACCTGCTGAACGCTATCCTGCTGCAGGCTGAAGTTCTGGAGCTGAAAGCGGTTCGTAAAGGTATGGCGAGCGGTGCGGTTATCGAATCCTTCCTGGATAAAGGTCGTGGCCCAGTTGCTACCGTCCTGGTTCGCGAAGGTACCCTGAACAAGGGCGATATCGTGCTGTGTGGCTTCGAATACGGCCGCGTTCGTGCGATGCGTAACGAACTGGGTCAGGAAGTGCTGGAAGCGGGTCCATCCATTCCAGTGGAAATCCTCGGTCTGTCCGGTGTTCCGGCTGCCGGTGACGAAGTGACCGTCGTTCGTGACGAGAAGAAAGCGCGTGAAGTTGCTCTGTACCGTCAGGGTAAATTCCGTGAAGTTAAACTGGCTCGTCAGCAGAAATCTAAACTCGAGAACATGTTCGCCAACATGACCGAAGGCGAAGTTCACGAAGTGAACATCGTACTGAAGGCCGACGTACAGGGTTCTGTGGAAGCGATCTCCGACTCCTTGCTGAAACTGTCTACCGACGAAGTGAAAGTGAAGATCATCGGTTCTGGCGTAGGTGGTATCACCGAAACCGACGCAACCCTGGCTGCAGCATCCAATGCTATCCTGGTTGGCTTCAACGTACGTGCTGATGCCTCTGCACGTAAAGTTATCGAGTCAGAAAGCCTGGATCTGCGCTACTACTCCGTCATCTATAACCTGATCGACGAAGTGAAAGCGGCAATGAGCGGCATGCTGTCCCCAGAACTGAAACAGCAGATCATTGGTCTGGCTGAAGTTCGTGACGTGTTCAAATCACCGAAATTTGGTGCGATCGCGGGCTGTATGGTTACCGAAGGTACCATCAAGCGTCACAACCCAATCCGCGTTCTGCGCGACAACGTGGTTATCTATGAAGGCGAGCTGGAATCCCTGCGCCGCTTCAAAGATGACGTTAACGAAGTCCGTAACGGCATGGAATGTGGTATCGGCGTTAAGAACTACAACGACGTTCGCGTTGGCGATATGATCGAAGTGTTCGAAATCATCGAAATCCAACGTACCATCGCTTAATCTTCGTTAAGATTGTCGATTGTAGGCCGGGATCGCCTCGCGCAACCCGGCAATTATTTCAAAAGGGGCTGATAGCCCCTTTTTTGTCTGGAGAATTTATTATGGCGAAAGAATTTGGTCGCCCGCAGCGCGTGGCCCAGGAGATGCAAAAAGAGATCGCAATCATCCTGCAGCGCGAAATTAAAGATCCTCGTCTGGGTATGATGACCACCGTTTCCGGTGTCGAAATGTCCCGTGACCTGGCCTATGCCAAAGTGTTTGTTACCTTCCTGAACGATAAAGATGAAGCGGCGATTAAATCCGGCATCAAAGCACTGCAGGAAGCCTCTGGTTTTATCCGCTCCCTGCTCGGGAAAGCGATGCGCCTGCGTATCGTGCCGGAACTGACCTTCTTCTACGACAACTCGCTGGTTGAAGGTATGCGCATGTCTAACCTGGTGACCAGCGTGGTGAAGCATGACGACGAACGTCGTGTGAACCCAGCGGACGACAGCAAGGAGGACTGATGAGTCGTCCTCGTCGTCGCGGCCGTGATATTCACGGCGTATTGTTGCTGGATAAACCGCAAGGCGCATCCAGCAATGATGTGCTGCAGAAGGTAAAGCGTATTTATAACGCCAACCGTGCCGGTCATACCGGCGCGTTGGATCCGCTGGCGACCGGCATGCTGCCGATTTGCCTCGGTGAAGCCACCAAGTTCTCCCAGTACCTGCTGGACTCCGATAAGCGTTATCGTGTGATTGCCCGCCTGGGCCAGCGCACTGATACCTCGGACGCCGACGGACAAATCGTGGAAGAACGCCCGGTGACCTTTAGCGATGCGGAACTGGCCGAAGCGCTGGAGAGCTTCCGTGGAGACACCCAACAGGTGCCGTCCATGTATTCGGCGCTGAAGTATCAGGGCAAGAAGCTGTACGAATATGCGCGTCAGGGCATTGACGTACCGCGTGAAGCGCGTCCGATTACCGTCTATGAGCTGCTGTTTATTCGCCACGAAGGCAACGAGCTGGAGCTGGAGATTCACTGCTCAAAAGGCACCTATATTCGAACCATTATCGACGATCTGGGTGAGAAACTCGGCTGCGGTGCGCACGTGATTTTCCTGCGTCGTCTGGCGGTCAGCAAATACCCGGTTGATCGTATGGTTACGCTGGAACAGCTGCAGGCATTGGTCGAACAAGCCGAGCAGCAGGGCGTTCCAGCAGCGGAACTGCTCGACCCGCTATTAATGCCGATGGACAGTCCGGCTTCAGACTACCCAATAGTCAATATCCCTTTAACCTCATCGGTTTACTTTAAAAATGGTAACCCGGTGCGGACGTCAGGCGCACCGCTGGAAGGTCTGGTTCGTGTGACGGAAGGCGAAGAGGGCAAATTCCTCGGCATGGGCGAAATCGACGATGAAGGCCGCGTGGCACCACGCCGTCTGGTGGTTGAATACGCTGAGTAAGCCAGATTGTGTGGCTTGCGATAACAGAGCGCTGCGAGTAGAATGTCGCGGCTTAACGCCTGCTTAATTGTTTAACAATTGGCAAGCGTTATATCAGGGGCTGCTGAATTAGAGATCGGCACCCTTTCTTTCTTTTAAATTTGGAGTTCAAAATGTCTCTAAGCGTTGAAGCTAAAGCACAAATCGTTTCTGAGTTCGGTCGTGGCGCAAACGACAGCGGTTCTACCGAAGTTCAGGTTGCACTGCTGACTGCACAGATCAACCACCTGCAGGGTCACTTTGCAGAGCACAAAAAAGATCACCACAGCCGTCGTGGTCTGCTGCGCATGGTTTCTCAGCGTCGTAAACTGCTCGACTACCTGAAACGTAAAGATGTTGCACGCTACACCGCGCTGATCGAGCGTCTGGGTCTGCGTCGCTAATTCTAGCGAGTTTCAGAAAGAGGGGCCTTTATGGCCCCTTTTTTCCACCAGACGACGGCAATTTAAAAGAATTGAGTGCCCGTAGAAACGCTGTCTGCGCCCCGGTAATCCTCCCTGTCTACGTTTCGTTTAGACAAAATTGAGCTGAAATTACCGACACAGCAGTATTTTGAAAGATAACGGGTATAATGTATTGTTGTTGTGCATATTCTTCGTTGCAGAGGTTCGCGCGGCTAATGAGAGGCTTTACCCGCATCGGGTTAGGGTTGTCATTAGTCGCGAGGATGCAAAGAAGATCGGTATCATCGGCCGGTACGCCAGAGGGTGTGCCGCCATTTAATAAGAAAGGATAGAATTTTGCTTAATCCGATCGTTCGTAAGTTCCAGTACGGCCAACACACCGTCACGCTGGAAACCGGCATGATGGCGCGTCAGGCAACTGCCGCTGTTATGGTTAGCATGGATGACACCGCGGTATTCGTTACCGTTGTAGGTCAGAAAAAAGCGAAACCAGGCCAGGACTTCTTCCCGCTGACCGTTAACTATCAGGAGCGTACCTACGCTGCTGGTCGTATCCCAGGTAGCTTCTTCCGTCGTGAAGGCCGCCCAAGCGAAGGCGAAACCCTGATTGCGCGTCTGATTGACCGCCCGGTTCGCCCGCTGTTCCCAGAAGGCTTCGTTAACGAAGTTCAGGTTATTGCTACCGTTGTTTCCGTTAACCCACAGGTTAACCCAGACATCGTTGCTATGATTGGCGCATCTGCTGCCCTGTCCCTGTCCGGTATTCCGTTCAATGGTCCAATCGGTTCTGCTCGTGTTGGTTACATCAACGACCAGTACGTACTGAACCCAACTCAGGACGAGCTGAAAGAGAGCAAGCTGGATCTGGTTGTTGCCGGTACCGAAGCTGCCGTACTGATGGTTGAATCCGAAGCAGAACTGCTGAGCGAAGACCAGATGCTGGGTGCCGTGGTATTCGGTCACGAACAGCAGCAGGTTGTTATCAAAGAGATCAACGAGCTGGTTAAAGAAGCGGGCAAACCACGTTGGGATTGGCAGCCAGAAGCCGTCAACGAAGCGCTGAACGCGCGCGTTGCTGCGCTGGCAGAATCTCGCCTGAGCGACGCTTACCGCATCACCGACAAACAAGAGCGTTATGCTCAGGTTGACGTGATTAAATCTGAAACCATCGCTCAGCTGGTTGCAGAAGACGAAACCCTGGACGCTAACGAACTGGGTGAAATCCTGCACGCTATCGAGAAAAACGTTGTTCGTAGCCGCGTACTGGCAGGCGAGCCGCGTATCGATGGTCGCGAAAAAGACATGATCCGTGGTCTGGACGTACGTACTGGCGTTCTGCCACGTACTCACGGTTCCGCGCTGTTCACCCGTGGCGAAACTCAGGCGCTGGTGACTGCGACCCTGGGCACCACCCGTGATGCACAGAACCTCGACGAGCTGATGGGCGAGCGTACTGACAACTTCCTGTTCCACTACAACTTCCCTCCGTACTGCGTAGGTGAAACCGGTATGGTCGGTTCTCCTAAGCGTCGTGAGATTGGTCACGGTCGCCTGGCGAAACGCGGCGTGCTGGCAGTCATGCCAGAGCTGGACAAATTCCCGTACACCGTTCGTGTGGTTTCTGAAATCACCGAATCTAACGGTTCTTCTTCCATGGCTTCCGTATGTGGTGCTTCCCTGGCGCTGATGGACGCAGGCGTGCCTATCAAAGCTGCCGTTGCGGGTATCGCGATGGGTCTGGTGAAAGAAGGCGACAACTTTGTTGTTCTGTCTGACATCCTGGGCGACGAAGACCACCTGGGCGATATGGACTTCAAAGTGGCGGGTTCCCGCGACGGTATCTCTGCGCTGCAGATGGATATCAAAATTGAAGGTATCACCAAAGAGATCATGCAGGTTGCTCTGAACCAGGCTAAAGGTGCGCGTATGCACATCCTGGGCGTGATGGAACAGGCGATTAACGCGCCACGTGGCGACATTTCTCAGTTCGCTCCGCGTATCCACACCATCAAGATCAATCCAGACAAGATCAAAGACGTTATCGGTAAAGGCGGTTCTGTTATCCGTGCCCTGACCGAAGAAACCGGCACCACCATCGAAATCGAAGATGACGGTACCGTGAAGATCGCGGCGACCGACGGTGAAAAAGCGAAATTCGCTATCCGTCGTATCGAAGAGATCACTGCAGAAATCGAAGTCGGTCGTATCTACAACGGTAAAGTGACCCGTATCGTTGACTTTGGCGCATTCGTTGCCATCGGTGGCGGTAAAGAAGGTCTGGTACACATCTCTCAGATCGCTGATAAGCGCGTTGAGAAAGTGACTGACTACCTGCAGATGAATCAGGAAGTACCGGTTAAGGTTCTGGAAGTTGACCGTCAGGGCCGTATCCGTCTGAGCATTAAAGAAGCAACCGAGCAGTCTCAGCCAGCCGCCGCAGCACCAGCTCCGGCAGCAGAGCAGGGCGAGTAAGGTTTGCCTTTGCCCTCCGCGTTTGCGGAGGGCACATTTAGCTGGCCGGATGCCTTGTTTGCAGGCGGGGGACAGGACGTTCATCCAATTGTTGTCTTCGGGAGTGGGAAATGAAGCCTTTTTTGCGCTGGTGTTTCGTTGCGACAGCACTCACGCTGGCAGGATGCAGCAACTCTGCCTGGCGTAAGAGTGAAGTCCTCGCAGTGCCATTGCAACCGACTTTACAGCAGGAAGTGATCCTGGCACGCATGGAACAAATTCTTGCCAGTCGGGCTTTAACCGATGACGAACGCGCACAGCTTTTATATGAGCGCGGAGTGTTGTATGATAGTCTCGGTCTGAGGGCATTAGCGCGTAACGATTTCTCGCAAGCGCTGGCAATCCGACCTGATATGCCTGAAGTATTCAACTACTTAGGCATTTATTTAACGCAGGCAGGCAATTTTGATGCTGCCTATGAAGCGTTTGATTCTGTACTTGAGCTTGATCCAACTTACAATTATGCGCACTTGAATCGCGGCATCGCGCTTTATTACGGTGGCCGTGCGAAGTTAGCGCAAGATGATCTGCTGGCGTTTTATCAAGACGATCCCAATGATCCTTTCCGCAGTCTGTGGCTTTATCTCGCTGAGCAGAAGCTCGATGAGAAGCAGGCGAAAGATGCGTTGAAGCAACGCTTCGACAAATCGGATAAAGAACAGTGGGGATGGAACATTGTCGAGTTCTACTTAGGCAACATTGACGAAAAAACGTTAATGGAACGCCTGAAGGCGGACGCAACGGATAACACCTCGCTCGCTGAGCATCTCAGTGAAACCAACTTCTATTTAGGTAAGTATTACCTAAGTCTTGGGGACAAGGACAGCGCTACGGCACTGTTCAAACTGGCGGTTGCCAACAACGTACACAACTACGTTGAGCACCGATACGCATTGTTGGAATTATCGCTCCTGGGCCAGGACCAAGATGACCTGGCAGAATCGGACCAGCAATAGCTGACGACTACATCAGCCCGTAATCTTTTTGATTGCCATCACCTTCGCGGGTGAGGGCGTTGTTGTTCGTTAATACACCTACTTTGAGCCGGTTCACACTTTTCAATGAAAATTGCAGATCAATTTCATGATGAGTTATGTAGACTGGCCGCCATTAATATTGAGGCACTTGTACTACATGGCTGAATTCGAAACCACTTTTGCAGATCTGGGCCTGAAGGCTCCTATCCTTGAAGCCCTTACCGATCTGGGTTACGAAAAACCATCTCCGATCCAGGCTGAGTGCATTCCGCACCTGCTGGGCGGTCGTGACGTTCTGGGTATGGCCCAGACAGGTAGTGGTAAAACCGCAGCGTTTTCCCTGCCACTGCTGAACAATCTCGATCCTGAGCTGAAAGCACCACAGATTCTGGTGCTGGCCCCGACCCGCGAACTGGCGGTTCAGGTGGCTGAAGCAATGACTGAGTTCTCTAAACATATGCGCGGCGTAAACGTGGTTGCCCTGTACGGCGGCCAGCGTTATGACGTGCAGTTACGCGCCCTGCGTCAAGGGCCACAGATTGTCGTCGGTACTCCAGGTCGTCTGCTTGACCACCTGAAGCGCGGTACCCTGGATCTCTCTAAACTGAGCGGTCTGGTACTGGACGAAGCTGATGAAATGCTGCGTATGGGCTTTATCGAAGACGTTGAAACCATCATGGCTCAGATTCCAGAAGGTCATCAGACCGCGCTGTTCTCTGCAACCATGCCGGAAGCTATCCGTCGTATTACCCGTCGCTTTATGAAAGATCCACAGGAAGTACGCATTCAGTCCAGCGTAACGACCCGCCCGGACATCAGCCAGAGCTACTGGTCTGTGTACGGCATGCGCAAAAACGAAGCGCTGGTACGTTTCCTGGAAGCGGAAGATTTTGATGCGGCGATTATCTTCGTTCGTACCAAAAACGCGACCCTGGAAGTGGCTGAAGCCCTGGAACGTAGCGGCTACAACAGCGCCGCGCTGAACGGTGACATGAACCAGTCCCTGCGTGAGCAGACTCTGGATCGTCTGAAAGACGGTCGTCTGGACATCCTGATCGCAACCGACGTTGCGGCACGTGGTCTGGACGTTGAGCGTATCAGCCTGGTTGTTAACTACGATATCCCAATGGACTCCGAGTCTTACGTTCACCGTATCGGTCGTACCGGTCGTGCGGGTCGTGCTGGCCGTGCGCTGCTGTTCGTTGAGAACCGCGAGCGTCGTCTGCTGCGCAACATCGAACGTACTATGAAGCTGACCATTCCAGAAGTTGAACTGCCAAACGCAGATCTGCTGGGCAAACGCCGTCTGGAAAAATTCGCCGCGAAAGTACAGCAGCAGCTGGAAAGCAGCGATCTGGATCAGTACCGTGCACTGCTGGCGCAAATCCAGCCGACGGCTGAAGGCGAAGAGCTGGACGTTGAAACGCTGGCCGCTGCGCTGCTGAAAATGGCACAGGGCGAACGTTCTCTGATCGTTCCACCAGATGCGCCAATGCGTCCTAAGCGTGAGTTCCGTGACCGTGACGATCGTTTCGAACGTCGTGACCGTAACGACCGCAATGACCGTGGCCCACGTGGCGACCGTGCAGAACGCGGTGGTGAAGATCGTCCTAAGCGCGAACGTCGTGACGTTGGCGATATGGAACTGTACCGCATTGAAGTGGGTCGTGATGACGGCGTTGAAGTTCGTCACATCGTTGGCGCTATCGCGAACGAAGGCGACATCAGCAGCCGTTACATTGGTAACATCAAGCTGTTCGGTACCCACTCTACCATCGAACTGCCAAAAGGCATGCCGGGCGAAGTACTGCAGCACTTTACTCGTACCCGCATCCTGAACAAGCCGATGAACATGCAGCTGATCGGCGACGCGCAGCCTCGTCCAGAGCGTAGCGGTCGTAGCTTCGGCGGTGAACGTCGTGAAGGTGGTCGTAGCTTCGGTGGCGAACGTCGTGAAGGCGGTCGCGGTTTCGGCGGTGAGCGTCGTGAAGGCGGTCGTGGTGATGGTCGTCGTTTCAGCGGTGAGCGTCGTGACGGTGGTAACCGTGCGCCGCGCCGTGATGATGCAGGCGCTGCTCCACGTCGTGATGACTCTACCGGTCGTCGTCGTTTCGGCGGTGACGCATAAGCCTCACGGTTTAAAAGCGTAAAGTAATATATACAGCCCCGATCGTCATGATTGGGGCTTTTTTTATTCCATTTGTACTCGTGTACTGGTACAGTGCGACACATTAAAATGCAGTAGCAAAATAATACACTGGAGAAAAGGCTGTATGGCGACACTAACCACCACCCAAACGTCACCTTCGCTGCTTGGCGGCGTGGTGATCATCGGCGGCACAATCATTGGTGCGGGAATGTTCTCTCTGCCGGTGGTCATGTCTGGGGCGTGGTTCTTCTGGTCGATGGCGGCGCTGGTGTTTACCTGGTTCTGCATGCTGCATTCGGGGTTGATGATCCTTGAAGCAAACCTCAACTACCGTATTGGTTCGAGCTTCGACACCATTACCAAAGATCTGCTGGGCAAAGGCTGGAACGTGGTGAACGGCATCTCTATTGCCTTCGTGCTCTACATCCTGACCTACGCCTATATCTCGGCGAGCGGCTCGATTCTGCATCACACCTTCGCTGAGATGTCGCTGAACGTCCCGCTTCGGGCGCAGGCTTTGGCTTTGCGCTGCTGGTGGCGTTCGTGGTGTGGTTGAGCACCAAAGCGGTGAGCCGCATGACCGCTATCGTGCTGGGCGCCAAGGTGATTACCTTCTTCCTGACCTTCGGTAGCCTGATGGGGCACGTCACGCCCGCCACGCTGTTTAATGTGGCTGAGACTCACGCCAGCTATACGCCTTACCTGTTGATGACGCTGCCGTTCTGTCTCGCCTCGTTTGGCTATCACGGTAACGTACCGAGCCTGATGAAGTACTACGGCAAAGATCCTAAGACCATCGTGAAGTGCCTGGTGTACGGCACGCTGCTGGCGCTGGTGCTCTATACCGTGTGGTTGCTGGGGACGATGGGCAACATCCCGCGTCCGGAGTTTATCGGCATTGCGCAGAAGGGCGGTAACATTGATGTGCTGGTGCAGGCGCTGAGCGGCGTGCTCAATAGCCGTAGCTTGGATCTGCTGCTGGTGGTATTCTCAAACTTTGCCGTGGCGAGTTCGTTCCTCGGGGTGACGCTGGGCCTGTTCGACTATCTGGCAGATCTGTTCAAGTTTGATGACTCTGCGCTGGGGCGTTTCAAAACCGCGCTGTTGACCTTCCTGCCGCCGATTATCGGTGGCCTGCTGTGGCCGAACGGTTTCCTGTATGCCATTGGCTATGCTGGGCTGGCGGCGACCATCTGGGCGGCGATTGTCCCGGCGCTGCTGGCACGTAAATCCCGTAAGCGCTTCGGTAGCCCGAAATTCCGCGTCTGGGGTGGTAAGCCGATGATTGCGTTGATTCTGGTCTTTGGTGTGGGTAACGCGCTGGTACACGTGCTGTCGAGCTTTAATCTGCTGCCGGTTTATCAGTCATAGGACTGTTTTAACGTTTATTCCGGTTGGATTATTGATTTTATCCGTAATGGATTTATGGAGAAATTTAAATTGTTTATACCTATGGATGATTATATCAGGCGGGGTATTATTACCTGCTTTTTGAGTTCTACGCTTCTATTTTCTGGTGCTAGTGTTGCGGTAAGTAAATATCCTATTATTTCTGGTGATATATCCAGTCCTGAATGTTTGGATGCCTTTGCATTGTCAAAAGCAATGTTTGATGCAAGATCATCTAGACTATATGCCCCGCTGACTATTCCGAAGAGCGTTAATAGTAAATTTGTGCTTGGCGCTACGAAAGTTGACATCTCCGGTGGGAGAGAATTGAGTGCAGATAATAGTGTATTTGAAACGGTTGATGTCTCTGGTGGAGGTCGTCGACGTGATTTTTTTATCGCAAAGACGCCCAAATATGGCATACGTTTATTTCTTCGTGAGAGTTTTTCTGGATGGCGCGGAGACACTTATTCACTTTATTTTCTCGATGCAGCGAAAGAACAAAGTAAGGCACTTGCGGATATATCTGCCGGAAGAGAAAGCGACTCCAAAAAGGAAGTTCATTCGGAAATTCTGCGATCGACATGGCGACCACCTATTATCTTCGAGGGACTATCTAAAGCGCTATGGTTTATTGTGGTTGGCGAATGGTACCAAATTATGCCGGATTGGACTGTTTACAGGGAAGAACCGGATGGGTTTAAACAAGCGTGTGTCATAAGTTTTCGTCCAAAGGGGAATACTGGTACTGAACTATTACCCAAAGAAGTGCGCAAATTCGCCAGACTCGTCGATGGAACTATTGGGAATGGCCCTCTTGAAGGAACATTGCAGTCAACCCTATATATCCGAATAGGGGTTCAACAGGGATGGGCTAATGCCATTCTGCGGCCGTGGGCCTTGTCTGACGATGATGCGTATAACTCTACGGAGCAGGTTAATGCTGCTTTATTAGAATGGTCAAAAAAAGCACCATCATTTCGCCGCCTATACAAAGAAATCATTCACACATACCCTGTCGCGGAAAACGCACTGACTCATTACTATATTCGCCATTTTGGTTTGAAGAAAAAAGAGGCAAAGGAGTTGGCTGCGTGGGTAATGAACGTCATGTTCCGGGTGAATTTTGTATTTCATCGTGAAACGGAAGATCAGAATAAGCAGGGGGGGGATGTGAATCCAAATCCGTTGTGGAAAGAGGGGATAACGCCCTGATTTCCTGCAATGTCCCGGCTTCTGCCGGGACATTTATACATCATCGTTTGACTCTAAAGTCAAATGGAGGAGCGGCTATCCCAACAATTCCTGCTTCACATCCATCGCCAACCCAAACGAATGCAGCCGCGCCTGATGATCGAAAATCTGGCCGTTAACCATAATCTCATCCGCCTGCGTTTCCCGCAGAATAGACTCCAGCCCGTGGCGTACTTTCGCCTTATCACCGACCAGCGACATCCGTAGCGCCTGGTCAACGCCGTATTTTTCCGATGGCGTCCAGAAATGCTCCATCTGCTGAATCGGCGGCGGCAGCTGCCCGGTCTCTCCACGACGCAGTTTCGTGAACGCTTGCTGCATAGAGGTAAAGAGGAATTCGGCATCGCGGTTGCTGTCGGCGGCGATGATATTGATGCATACCATCGCATACGGTTTTTCCAGCCGCGCCGACGGTTTGAAGTTGGTGCGATAGAGATGCAGCGCCTGGAACAACATGTCCGGGGCGAAGTGTGAGGCGAAAGCAAACGGCAGGCCGAGCTGTGCGGCAAGCTGCGCGCCGTACAGGCTGGAACCGAGCAGCCACACCGGGATCTTCTCGCCATAGCCCGGTACCGGGCGTACCTGCGGGTCAGGGTCGACCGCATCAAACCAGTCCACCAGCTCCGCGACGTCGCGCGGGAAGTTATCGATATCGCCGCTCATATGACGGCGCAGCGCGCGCATCGTTGGCTGATCGCTGCCCGGCGCACGGCCAAGACCCAAATCGATACGTCCTGGATAGAGCGTGTTGAGCGTACCGAACTGCTCGGCAATCACCAGCGGCGAGTGGTTAGGCAGCATCACGCCGCCGGAACCCAGATGCAGCGTGGTGGTGTGGGCGGCGAGGTAGCCAATCAGCACCGAGGTGGCCGCACTGGCGATACCCACCATATTGTGGTGTTCTGCCAGCCAATAGCGGTGGTAGCCGCGCTTTTCAGCGAGCTGTGCCAGAGAGAGCGAATGGGAGAAGGCTTCTCGTGCGGAGGAACCTTGAGGGATCGGCGCAAGATCGAGCACCGAGAATGCAACGGTTTTGTCAGTCATAAAGGCTCACTTTGCTACAGCATAGTCATCAGATTGAAGGTCTTGTTCCCGCCGGGCATCCCCGGCCAGAAAAGCTGCATCTTTAATAATGCATTAAAATCTGACCATTGTTGTTAACAAAGTGAGCGGTTTTATCAGGCCTGCAACTCCAGTCCGGCCAGACGCTTCCAGTAACCGTTGCAGTCGCTATTAGCGGTCAGCGGCAGTGGGGCAGCGCCGTTTTCGTTGGCGCGGAAGGCGTCGAGCATGGCGAAGGTCTCATTGCCCATCGGCGACAGGCGTACCATATCGACCAATCCGTGCATCGACGTCAGTTCGTTGCCGAGGTTATAAACGTAGCCGCTCATAGTCTGAATGCCATTCAGCACGAAGACCTGCTGATTCTCCTGCGACAGCATGCTGCGCCCGTTCGGGTACTTGATGCAGCAGGTCTCACACTCATCCTTTGGCTTATCTTCCGAACGCGCGGTAAAGCAGCGGGCGGAGTAGGCCAGCGGCAGATGGCCGTAGCTCAGCACTTCCACTTCAAACTTATCGCGGATGCCCAGCTCTTCACACTGATTGAGCAGGTTCACCAGCCAGTCGCGAGACAGCTCAACCGGCATGCACCAGCGCACCATGCCCTGCTTTTGCAGCAGGCGTAGGGTAACGGCGTTGTAGCAGTTCAGCGCGTGACCGGCGACAAACGGCAGCTTGCGCTCGGCGCACAGGTTCACCACTCCAAGGTCGCTGGCTTCAACCAGAAAATCACCGTTTTCCACGTAACGCTTAAGCTCGCCCAGTTCGGATGATGCCTGGACCAGCGCCAGCGTAGAGAGCACGACCTGTTTGCCGCTGCCGGCGAGGGATTTCGCCATATCCAGCCAGTCGCCGACTTTGGTCGCGCGGCGTTTGCTGCACACTGCTTCACCGAGGTAGATGGTATCGGCGCTGCTGTTAGCGGCCTGCTGGTAAAAATCTTCCAGCGTCTCTTTTGACCAGTAGTAAAGCACCGGTCCTAATGAATATTTCATTGCTGTTCCTACTGCCATTTACGGCGATAAGCGCCGAGGGTGGTCTGGGTGCCTTCTGACATCGAGCCGAGCGTCTCCATCCACGCGGCCTGCGGGACGAAGTTTTGCGGGTCGGCCATGCAACGGTCAATTGCCTGACGCCACACCTTCGCCACCTGGCTGACGTACGCAGGGCTACGCTGGCGGCCTTCGATTTTCACCGAGGCGATATTGGCGGCCAGCAGCTCCGGCAGCAGCTCCAGGGTGTTGAGGCTGGTTGGCTCTTCCAGCGCGTGATAGCGCTCGCCGTCGACCAGGTAGCGGCCTTTGCACAGCGTCGGGTAGCCAGCGTTCTCGCCATCCTGATAGCGGTCGATCAGCACTTCGTTAAGGCGAGACTCCAGCCCCTGTGGGGTTTGCTGCCAGCGCACGTAGCGTGCAGGTGAGCAGGCGCCAACGGTGTTCGGCGACTCACCGGTCAGGTAAGATGAGAGATAGCAGCGGCCTTCGGCCATGATGCACAGGCTACCGAAGGCGAATACCTCCAGCGGCACCGGCGTAACGCGAGCGAGCTGCTTCACCTGGTGAATCGACAGTACGCGCGGCAGCACTACGCGGGCCACGTCAAAGTTACGGTGGTAGAAATTAATCGCCTCTTCGTTGGTCGCTGATGCCTGAACGGAGACATGGCGCTCAATATGTGGGTAGCGCTCTGCGGCATACTCAAGCATGGCGAGGTCGGCGAGGATCAGCGCATCGGCGCCCAGTTGCGCAGCCATATCCACGGCGCGCTGCCAGCGGACGTAGCCGTCCGGGTGGGCAAAGGTGTTAATCGCGATGTGCAGCTTACGGCGATGCTGATGCACGAAGTTAACGGCTTCCTGCAGTTTCTTTTCGGTAAAATTAAGACCGGCGAAATGGCGGGCGTTGGTATCGTCCTTCAGCCCGATATACACCGCATCGGCTCCGTTTTCGATAGCCGCCTTTAGCGCCGGGAGGTTTCCGGCAGGGCAGAGCAACTCCATAATTCTTCCTGAGTTAGCGGCCCAGCAGGGCGCATTATTGTTAATGAATGAGGATTTTAGTTAACCTATCGCTAATCATTTTTGATTTGAGGCAGACAAAAGCGTATTGATGACGCCAATAATCCGCCTACCTCACGACATAATTGTTGATTTACGCCGCTATGTCGTTTAACTGATATGGCAAAATAACGGAACTATTGCATTCAGGGAGTAAAGCTTGTGTTGGATAAACTGCGTTCACGTCTGGTCCATGTTGCACCGACTCTGATGAGCGTTCCGGTGAAATTCACGCCGTTCGCGCTTAAACGGCAGGTTCTTCAGCAGGTGCTAAGCTGGCAGTTCCGCCAGGCGCTGGATGACGGAGAACTGGATTTTCTTGACGGCCGCTGGCTGAGTATTGAGGTGCGAGATATTGGCCTCACCTGGTTTACCTCCGTTGAGAACGGGCGCTTAATTGTTAGCGACACCGCTCAGGCGGACGTGAGCTTCAGCGCGGATGCCAGCGATCTGTTAATGATCGCCGCGCGCAAACAGGACCCGGATACGCTCTTCTTCCAGCGTCGGCTGGTGATTGAAGGGGATACGGAGCTGGGTCTTTATGTCAAAAACCTGATGGATGCCATTGAGCTTGAGCAGATGCCGAAAGCGCTGCGCATGATGCTGATGCAGCTGGCTGATTTCGTAGAGGCTGGCCTAAAATCACCATCAGAAACTAAACATACATCGGTAGGTGAGCCATGCTGATTCGAGTAGAAATAGGAATAGATGCGCCGGGCATCGACGCGCTGCTGCGTCGAACCTTCAAGCGTGACGGTGAAGCCAACCTGGTGCGCGAGCTGCGCGAAGATGGCTTGATCACGCTCGGGCTGGTAGCAACGGACGATGAAGGCCATGTTGTGGGTTACGTCGCGTTTAGCCCGGTCAGCATTGAAGGCGAAGAGTTACAGTGGGTGGGGCTGGCTCCGCTGGCGATTGACGAAGCCTACCGCGGTCAGGGGTTGGCGCGTCAACTGGTCTATGAAGGGCTGGATTCGCTCAATGAATTTGGCTACGCGGCGGTGGTGACGCTGGGTGAACCTGAACTCTACGGTCGATTTGGCTTTGAGCGTGCGGCACAGTACGATCTGCGCTGTCGCTGGCCGGGCACCGAAGAGGCGTTTATGGTGCATCGTCTGGCGGACGATGCGCTGAACGGCGTTCACGGGCTGGTGGAGTATTCTGACCACTTCAATCGTGTTTAAGGCCGCTCAGTAACGTTTCGAATGAACCGTCACCGGCAACGAGGCGCTCTTTCTGGCGCTTCGTTAGCTGCTTAATACGGTACTCCAGGCGCAGTGCCAGCGAGTGCTCGCCAACCTCACCGGAAAACGCCAGCCGCAGCTCGCCTTTGCCGCGCAACGCTTTCGCCCCTTTACCGCTTTGATGCTGGTGGAACCGTCGTTCAACATCGGTGGTGATACCGGTGTACAATTTGTCGTCCTCAGTACGGACGAGATAAAGAAACCAACGCACGTGTGGCAACCTGTCTATGTGGGTGAACGCACCATAGCATAACGGAGAGAACGGATGGAAACCCTCACTGCCATTAGCAAGTGGCTGGCAAAGCAGCATGTCGTCAGCTGGTGCGTCGCAAAGGAAGGCGAGCTATGGTGCGCTAACGCGTTCTACGTTTACGACGCGCAGCGTGTCGCCTTTTACCTGCTCAGCGAAGAGACCACCCGCCATGGCCAGATGACGGGACAGCAGGCGCCGGTCGCCGGGACGATCAATGGCCAGCCAAAGACCGTAGCGTTGATTCGCGGCGTGCAGTTTAAAGGCGAAATCCGCCTGCTGAGCGGTGACGAAGCCGAGGAAAAACGCGCGCTCTACGTCAAACGTTTCCCCGTTGCCCGGATGCTCTCCGCGCCGGTGTGGGAACTGCGCCTCGACGAACTGAAGTTCACCGACAACACCCTCGGCTTTGGCAAGAAGTTGCACTGGCTGCGCGATTAAGCGTTAAGCGTCGGCAGTTCAATGATAAAGCGCGTGGCGACGGTATCTGACGTCACGCTAATCTTCCCATGATGCGCCCGGACGATCGACTTCACGATCGCCAGCCCAATTCCGCTGTTTTCCCCTTTCCGCTGCCGTGAAGGATCAACCCGGTAGAAGCGATCGAACAGGCGCGGCAAATGCTCCTCGGCAATCGGCGTGCCGGGATTTTCCACGCTGTAGATGACCCTTTCGTCATGCGCGCTCACCTGGACGGTGACCGACATCCCGCGCGGGGTGTAGCGGATGGCGTTGGAGAGCAGATTGTTAATGACCCGGCGGATCATCAGCGGATCGCCCATCACCAGCGACGGTTGCCCGACAAAGCGCAGCGCCACGTCACGCTCTTCCGCCCAGGCTTCAAAGAACTCAAACACCTTCATGGTTTCCGTCTGCAGATCCAGCGGCACGCTCTCCGGCACCAGCAGGTTCTCATCCGCCTGCGCCAGAAACAGCATATCGCTGACCATCTTCGCCATCCGGTTGTACTCCTCAAGGCTGGAGTAAAGCACGTCTTCCAGCTCTTTGACCGTCCGGGGATGGCTGAGCGCTATCTCGGTCTGGGTGACCAGATTGGTGATTGGCGTGCGCATCTCGTGGGCGATATCGGCGGAGAAGTTGGCCTGACGTCGGAACACATCCTCGATCCGGCCGATCATCTGGTTAAACGAGATAACCAGTTGCTCCAGCTCGATCGGCACGCGGGTAGGATCCAGCCGCACGTCGAGATTTTCCGAAGTGATGTTTTTGATCTCCAGGCTGACGTCGCGCAGCGGCTGGTGGCCTTTACGAACGGCGATCAGCACGATCACCACGATAAACAGGCTGATGACGGCGGCGATCATCATCAGATTACGTTTGAGCTCTTTGAGATAGTGCAGGTGGAAGTCTATCGATAGCGCGGTCAGCAGCGTATAGCGTTGGCTATCGCTCTGGATCGTTGAGGCGATAACCCGATAGGTCGCCGTCGGCATGGCGCTGGCGTCGTGGCCTGCCATCGGCGGCATGCTGCTGCCGACCCAGCGGAACATGCGCTGGGATTTTAACGCCTGGGAAAACTGGGGAGAGGCAAAGATCGGCGACAGATCCGGTCCGGTAGGGGAGCGATACAGCAGCGGATTGTTCTGGCTGCGCAGCAGCACGACGATATTGCGATAGCCCGCCAGTGCGCTCTGGATATTGGCAAGCTTCTCGGCCTCTGAGACATCCGGTGCGGTGAGCTGCGCATTAAGCGTCGCGTTCACCTGCTTGAGGTCATTCACATCCTGCTCGGCGAAGTGTTTTTCCACCGAATGCAGCATCATTCCGGTAAAGGCGGCAAACGCGAGAATGGTTGCCAGGCTGATAAAAAAGGTCAGGCGGGTGGCGAGCGAGAACGGGCGGCGGCGCGCGTTAACCTTCATCGCGAACCTCAAGTACGTAGCCTACGCCGCGAACGGTCTGAATCAGCTTCGGGGTAAAGTCGTTATCAATTTTGGCGCGCAGGCGCTTGATAGCGACGTCGATGGCGTTGGTGTCGCTGTCGAAATTCATGTCCCAGACCTGGGAGGCAATCAGCGAACGCGGCAGCACCTCGCCCTGATGGCGCAGGAAGAACTCCAGCAGCGTAAACTCTTTGCTGGTCAAGGTGATGCGCGTATCGCCGCGGGTCACCTTGCGGGAGACTCTGTCGAGCGTGAGGTCGGCAACCTGCAGTTGGCTCTCAACGATCACCGCCGCCCCACGGCGCAATAACGTTCTGACGCGCGCCAGCAGTTCGGCAAAAGCGAAGGGCTTCACCAGATAATCATCGGCACCCAGTTCCAGCCCTTTCACCCGATGCTCAATGGTGCCGAGCGCGGTGAGCAGCAGGATTGGCATCCCTTTGTTGGCCGCGCGCAGCATCCGCACAATATCCCAGCCGTTGACGTCAGGCAGCATAATATCCAGCACAATCAGGTCGTAATCGGCGGTCATCGCCAGGTGATAACCGTTGAGACCGTTGTCGGTGTGATCCACCACAAAGCCCGCTTCCGTCAACCCCTTTGCCAGGTATTCACCGGTTTTGACCTCGTCTTCCACCACCAGAATTTTCATCTGCCCTCCATCGCCGCTGTGTGATGGGGCCATTCTAATGAGGAGTCGGCGAGGACGGAATACCTGATGGGGAGTTTCCTTAAACGGAAGAGAAGGCGAGCGCGCTGTCCGGATGTGGATATTGTTTCCATATTGTCAACAAAATGGCGGCTTGCTAAAATGTTCCAATATGGAAACATGGAGGTTATGTCGTGCATGTCATATCAAGGGCGCCATTTGATGAGGCGGTGAGGAAATACCCAAACGAGACCACCGCACTGGATGATACATATCGGGTTTTAAAACGAGCGAACGCCGCCACTCCGGATGAACTCAGGCAGTATTTTAGCAGCCTGGATCGTATGAAGTACCGGGATAAATGGTGGGTTATTGATATTAGCGGTAACACATTGAGAATGATGTTTTTTGCCGATTTCGAACGGGGAAAGGTGTTTATTAAACATATCACCACACATCCGGAGTATGACCGATTAACAAAATATTATCGGGAGCATAGAGAATGATTTTCAGAGAAGCGATCAAAGCGGCCAACGATCTCGCCAGCATTGTGCCACTGTTGGGTGGGAGTACATCTCGTAAAGATTATGAAGAGGCGCTGGAGCTGATTGAGTATCTGTTGGAGAACGAGCCCGATAGCCCTCTTGTTGATATGCTGGCCAGCAAAATAGCGGCCTATGAAGATAGTGCCGTAGAGTTTGCTGCATTTAATACACGTATTGCAACCGGATGTAACGGCGTAGCGCTACTGCGTGTGTTGATGGACCAGCATGGACTAAAGCAGTCAGATTTTGAGCATGAAATAGGTCAAAGATCGTTAGTCAGCCGAATACTGAATGGAGAGCGGGCCCTGACGCTCGATCATATGCGCGCGCTGGCAAAACGCTTTAACCTCCCCGTATCAGCATTTGTAGATTAAGCACATATTCGTGTAGCCCGGCCGAGCGCATGCGACGCCGGGTTTGGCACCGAGTTACCCCGGAGTCGGCGCTGACGTACCTCGTCCGGGCTACATTTACTCCGCCCACGCGTTCTGGCGCTTCAACTCCTCGTTCACCTTGCCGTTGATCTCCTTCAGCACGGCAGGAATATCACCGTCGCAGCTGGCGTAGATTTTATTAAAGCCGTCGGCGGTGATTTGCCGTACCGGGATCCAATTTGGGAGCTGTGGCATGTAGCGCCCCTCTTTGGCGTAGGTTTCCGCGAACACTTCCCAGCGCGGATCGTCATGATAATCTTTGATATTCAGCGTCTTGTTAATGGGCAGACGGACGATCGGCATTGAGGTGCTGTCGGTCGCCATACCGATCTTCTGCCCCTCAGGCGAGATCAAAAACTCAAGGAACCGCTTCGCCGCCGCTTTATGCTGGCTGGTCTTCATCAGGAATGCCGTGGTGCCTTCCGCCATGGAGATGGCGCCGCCGGGGCCTGCCGGTGGTGGCACGACGGTGTAGGTTTCTTTGCCCGGATCTTTATCGAACAGTGCGATGTGGTACGGGCCGGAGGAGTACATTCCGGTCTGCCCGGAACGGAACGAGGTGTTGGCATCGGCGGTGGTATGGTTAATTGCCCCCGGCTGCGCCAACCCTTCGCACACCATCCCGCGCATAAACGTCATTGCGGTGACCATCTCTTTGCTGTCCAGTGCCGCTTTAAATTTCCCCGGCTGCGTTGCCACCAGGTAATTCGCTCCCGCCTGCCACAGATAGGACGATGAGAACGAGCTGGCATAGCCGCGGGTGGTCGCTAATGGCATGGTAAAGCCATAGGTGTCGTTTTTACCGTTGCCGTCCGGGTCGTCATGGGTAAACGCCTTCGCCACGTTTTTAAGCTCCTCCCAGGTGGTCGGGGCTTTCAGGTTGAGCTTATTCAGCCAGTCCTGACGGATAAATAGCGCGTAGGTATGCGCGGAGGTTGGGACGCCGTAATATTTCCCGTCCGGCAGCTGGGTGGATTTCCACGCCGCCTCATAGACATCGCTACCGCCCTTTAGCTCGCCCGGCTTAATTTCATCGACGATGCCGAGCTGCACCATCTGGCCGACGATAATTGCATCGTTGAACACCACGTCCGGCAGCGCGTTGCCGGTGGCCGCCCGTGCCAGACGCTGGTCGAAGTCGGTCACCGCGTTGAAGTATTTAATCGATATCCCGGTCTCTTTTTTAAACTGGTCCGCAAGCTGTTGGTAAATCACTTTTGAATCGTTGCTGGCGCGGATCCAGACATCCAGTTCTTCGCTGAAAGCATTATGTGAAAGGCTAATTAACAGGGCCAAACCCAGCGCTTTGGTTTTGAATTGCATATATTGACTCCGATTTTTTACGGTAGATATTTGCCATCCCTGAACAGAGGTAAGGATTGGTGAAAAAAGGAACGAAAATGATGATAGGAGCGTGACGATGATGAAACAATGTTTTGAAAATGTAATTGCAGGAATATCAGATAATTATGTGGATGAGTTCACAAGGAAAATCAGGCGATATTTATTCTCGATAATTTAACCGTATGAAAAGATTACCGTTATCGTTTTGTACTAAATAAACACGGGGGGATAGCAAGAGAATAAATTCGTGAGCGCGCTAGCCTTTTTCCGTGAAAGCGTGATCGCCAATGAATATTGCAGAAAAAAAAGAGCAATTTTTTGGCCCATTATTATTTCCCACCGCGATTGCGGCTTATTTTTCGCCATGCCGATCACGTTCCACCGCGCGTAAATGACAGCTTTGTCATTAACCTGTCACCGAGCAAACAGAGTCACCTCCGTAAAGTAGCCACATAGCCAGCCCCTTTTGATTCGGCTGAACAGGACGTGACATGTTTAAAGTAAAACAACTGACGCTGATGATGGCGTTCATTCTAGCCGGATGCACCTCGCTGGCACCGGATTACCGACAGCCGGAAAACGTAGTACCTCAGCAGTTTTCGCTGTCTCAGGGGGCGTTGGTGCCGAGCGGCGGCCAGTGGCAGGAAACCGGCTGGCAGACCTTTTTCGTCGACCCACAGGCGAAACGCCTGATTGATGTCGCCCTGCACAACAACCGTGATTTACGCATGGCGGTGCTGAACGTTGAAGCCGCGCGCGCGCAGTACAACGTGACCGACGCTGGCCGCTACCCGCAGCTTGATGGCTCGACGGGCGGCAGCTATGAAGGCGACCTGCAGGGAAAAAACGCCACCACTAAAAGCTATAGCGCGGGCCTGAACCTGAGCTTCGAGCTCGACTTTTTCGGCAAGCTGAAAAACATGAGCGAGGCGGATCGGCAGAGCTTTTTCGCCAGCCAGGCCGCCCAGCGGGCGGCGCAGATTGTGGTGGTGACGAACGTCTCACAGGCATACTTCAACCAGCGGCGGCTAGCAGTCCAGTTGGCGATCGCCAAAGAGACGCTGCGTAACTACCAGCAATCCTACGCGTTTGTGGAACAGCAGCTGGTTACCGGTAGCACCAACGTGCTGGCGCTGGAGCAGGCGCGTGGGGTGATTGAAAGCACCCGTGCCGATATCGCCCAGCGGGAAGGTGAGCTGGCGCAGGCCAATCACGCGTTGCAGCAGCTGTTGGGCACCTACAACACCCCGCTAAGCGATGACGCGCAGAACGTCACGGCGGTAAAGCCACTGCCGCTGCCAGCTAACCTGCCATCGACCATTCTGCTTCAGCGTCCGGACATCATGGAGGCCGAGCACCAACTGCGCGCGGCGGATGCCAATATCGGCGTGGCCCGCGCGGCCTTCTTTCCGTCGATAACGTTAACCAGCGGCATTTCGAGCAGCAGTTCGTCGCTCTCCAGCCTGTTCAATGCGGCAAGCGGCATGTGGAACTTCGTGCCGAAAGTGGATCTGCCCATCTTCAATGCCGGGCGTAACGAAGCCAACCTGGCACTGGCTAACGTGAAGCAGCGTCAGGCGGTGGTGAACTACGAACAGAAAATTCAGGCAGCCTTTAAAGCGGTGGCCGATGCGCTGTCGCTTCGCGAAAGCATCGAAGGCCAACTGGTGGCGCAGCAGCGTTATTTAGCGTCGCTGCAAATTACCCTGCAGCGCGCCCGCGGATTATATGCCAGCGGTGCGGTGAGCTATATCGAAGTGCTCGATGCCGAGCGCGCTATCTTCACCACGCAGCAGGCGATCCTCGATTTACTTTATTCCCAACAGGTTAACGAAATTAATTTATTCACCGCACTCGGTGGCGGCTGGAAAGCGTAACCCTTTATTCAGGAGATTCTCGATATGCGTAACGTAACGATGCTGGTTGGCGGAATGTTGATGGCGATGACGCTGAACGTTCAGGCCGCCGAAATGCAGCATGACGGACATGGCCAGATGATGGAAATGAATACCCAGCAGGCGGTTATTCAGGGTACCGGCGTGGTGCAGTCCGTGGATAAAGCGGCGAAAAAAATCACCATCGCCCATGAAGCCATTCCCGCCATTGGCTGGCCGGCGATGACCATGCGCTTTACCTATTCCGCGCCCACCGAAGCTATTAATCAGCTGAAAGAGGGCTGTCACGTGAACTTCTCCTTTATTCAGCAGGGGAACATCTCGCTGCTTCAGGATATTAAGTCAATCTGATGGCTAAATTAAAATATACGGCCGCCATTGTCTGTAGCCTGATTATTGGCGGCCTGGCGACGGCGGTGATAAGCCGCTTTATGGCGCCGAACGCCCAGGCTGAATCTCAGCCTGCCGAGCGTAAGGTGCTGTACTGGTACGATCCGATGAAGCCCGACGTGCGCTTCGATAAGCCGGGTAAATCGCCGTTTATGGACATGGACCTGGTAGCGAAATACGCCGATGAGGGCGGGGATGCGCAGTCGAGCGGCGTCCGTATCGACCCCACTCAGGTGCACAACCTGGGGCTGCGTACGGAGAAAGTCAGCAAGGGCCGCCTCAACTATGGCCAGACCCTTCCGGCGAACGTCAGCTACAACGAATACCAGTTTGTGATTGTCCAGGCGCGCGCCGAAGGGTTTATCGAAAAGGTCTCCCCGCTGACGGTGGGCGACAAAGTGCGTAAGGGCACGCCGCTGGTGGTGGTCACCATTCCTTCGTGGGTGGAAGCGCAGAGCGAATACCTGCTGTTGGCAAGCTCAGGCGGCACGGCAAGCCAGCTTGATGGCGTGCTGGAACGTCTGCGGCTGGCGGGCATGCCGGAAGCGGATATCCAGCGGATGCGCAGCACACGCCGCGTACAGACGCGCTTTACCCTTACCGCGCCTATCGATGGCGTACTGACGGCGTTTAGCCTGAAAAGCGGTATGAACATCGCCAAAGACAGCGTGGTGGCGCAGATTCAGGGCATGGACCCGGTGTGGATCACCGCCGCCGTGCCGGAATCGATCGCTTATCTGCTTAAAGACTCCACCCAGTTTACGGTGGCTATCCCGGCCTATCCGGACAAAACCTTCCCGATCCAGAAATGGTCTATCTTGCCGAGCGTCGACCAAACCACGCGTACGCTGCAGGTGCGTTTGCAGGTCAATAACCCAGATGAGCTCTTGAAGCCGGGGATGAACGCCTACCTGAAGCTGAACGCGCAAAGCGACGAGATGCTGCTGATCCCGTCTCAGGCGGTGATTGATACCGGCGATGAACAACGGGTGATTACGGTGGCGAGCAACGGCGAGTTTGTGCCGAAAAAGATCCAGGTGCTGCATGAATCTCAGCATCAGGCCGGCATTGGCGCGGGGCTATCGGAAGGGGAATCGGTGGTGCTGAACGGCCTGTTCCTGATCGACTCGGAAGCGAATATCAGCGGCGCGCTGGACAGAATGCGGCATACCGCTGACGCCCACGTCGGGCATTAAGGAGACGGTGATGATTGAATGGATTATCCGGCGCTCGGTCGCCAACCGTTTTCTGGTGATGATGGGCGTGCTGTTTTTGAGCCTCTGGGGCGGCTGGACCATCGTCAACACGCCGGTGGATGCGCTGCCGGATCTCTCTGACGTACAGGTGATCGTCAAAACCAGCTATCCGGGGCAGGCGCCGCAGATTGTCGAGAATCAGGTAACTTATCCGCTCACCACCACCATGCTGTCGGTGCCGGGCGCGAAAACGGTGCGCGGTTTCTCGCAGTTTGGCGACTCCTACGTGTACGTGATTTTTGAGGACGGCACCGACCTCTACTGGGCGCGTTCGCGCGTGCTGGAGTACCTCAACCAGGTGCAGGGTAAGCTGCCGCAGGGCGTGAGCTCGGAGATTGGCCCAGACGCTACCGGTGTGGGCTGGATCTTTGAATATGCGCTGGTGGACAAAAGCGGTAAGCACGACCTTGCCGAACTGCGTTCGCTGCAGGACTGGTTCCTCAAATATGAGCTGAAAACCATCCCGAACGTGGCGGAAGTGGCTTCCGTTGGCGGTGTGGTGAAGCAGTATCAGGTGCAGGTCGACCCGATGAAGCTCGCCCAATACGGCATCAGTCTTAGCGATGTGAAGCAGGCGCTGACCACCTCCAACCAGGAGGCGGGCGGTTCATCGGTGGAGATGGCCGAAGCGGAATATATGGTACGCGCCACCGGCTATCTCAAAAGCCTGGAAGACTTTAACCATATCGTCCTGAAGGCCGAAGCGAACGGCGTACCGGTCTACCTGAAAGACGTGGCGCGGGTGCAGGTTGGCCCGGAAATGCGCCGCGGTATCGCTGAAATGAACGGCGAGGGTGAAGTGGCGGGCGGCGTGGTGCTGCTGCGCTCGGGTAAGAACGCCCGTGAAGTGATTTCGGCGGTGAAAGAGAAGCTCGCCTCACTGCAAAAAAGCCTGCCGGAAGGGGTTGAGGTGGTCACCACCTACGACCGTAGCCAGCTGATTGACCGGGCCATCGACAACCTGCGCTCGAAGCTGATTGAAGAGTTTATCGTGGTGGCGGTGGTCTGCGCGCTGTTCCTCTGGCACGTGCGCTCGGCGCTGGTGGCGATCGTCTCGCTGCCGCTGGGCTTGTGCATCGCCTTTATCGTGATGCATTTCCAGGGGCTGAACGCCAACATTATGTCGCTGGGCGGGATCGCCATTGCCGTCGGCGCGATGGTGGATGCGGCGATCGTGATGATCGAAAACGCCCACAAGCGGCTCGAACACTGGCAGGAGGCGCATCCTGATGAGCCGATGGATAACGCTACCCGCTGGAAAGAGATCACCGACGCGGCGGTGGAAGTGGGGCCTGCGCTGTTTATCAGCCTGCTGATCATCACGCTGTCGTTTATCCCGATCTTCACCCTTGAAGGGCAGGAAGGGCGTCTGTTTGGCCCGCTGGCGTTTACCAAAACCTACGCCATGGCGGGGGCGGCGGCGCTAGCTATCGTGGTGATCCCTATCCTGATGGGCTTTTGGATCAAAGGTAAGATCCCGGCGGAATCGCGCAACCCGTTGAACCGCTTCCTGATTGCGATCTACCACCCGCTGCTGCTGAAGGTGCTGAAATGGCCGAAGTTCACCTTGCTGGTGGCACTGCTGTCTATCTTCACCGTGCTGTGGCCGCTCAGCAAAGTGGGCGGTGAGTTTCTGCCGAAAATTAACGAAGGTGACCTGCTGTATATGCCTTCGACGCTACCGGGAATTTCACCGGGGCAGGCGGCGGTGCTGCTCCAGCAGACCGATAAGCTGATTAAGACGGTGCCGGAAGTGGCATCGGTGTTTGGTAAATCGGGGAAAGCGGAAACCGCGACCGACTCCGCGCCGCTGGAGATGATTGAAACCACCATTCAGCTCAAGCCGCAGGATCAGTGGCGGCCGGGGATGACGCTCGACAAGATTATCGACGAGCTGGATGCCACCGTGCGGCTGCCGGGGCTGGCGAACCTGTGGGTGCCGCCGATTCGTAACCGCATTGATATGCTCTCCACCGGGATTAAGAGCCCGATTGGGATCAAGGTTTCCGGTACGTCACTGGCGGATATTGATGAAGCCGCCCAGCGTATTGAAACGGTGGCCAAAACCGTGCCGGGTGTGGTCTCCGCACTGGCTGAACGGCTGGAGGGCGGGCGCTATATTGACGTTGATATCAACCGCGAGAAAGCCGCGCGTTACGGTATGACGGTGGGTGATGTGCAGCTGTTTGTCTCGTCGGCAATCGGCGGGGCGACGGTGGGGGAAACGGTGGAAGGCGTAGCGCGCTACCCTATCAATATCCGCTATCCACAAGGTTTCCGCGATGGCCCGACGGCACTGCGCCAGTTGCCGATTCTCACGCCGACGAAGCAGCAAATTACACTCGGCGATGTGGCTGACGTGAAGGTGGTTTCCGGCCCGACGATGCTGAAAACCGAGAACGCGCGACCGGCGAGCTGGATTTACATTGATGCCCGTGACCGCGACATGGTCTCCGTCGTGCATGACCTGCAAACGGCGATTAGCCGCAGTGTAACCCTGAAGCCGGGCACCAGCGTGGCGTTTTCCGGGCAGTTTGAGCTGCTGGAACATGCCAATAAGAAACTCAAGCTGATGGTGCCGATGACGGTGATGATTATCTTCATCCTGCTCTATCTGGCCTTCCGCCGGGTGGATGAAGCGCTGCTGATTCTGATGAGCCTGCCGTTTGCGCTGGTGGGCGGTATCTGGTTCCTCTACTGGCAAGGGTTCCATATGTCGGTGGCAACGGGAACTGGGTTTATCGCCCTGGCGGGGGTGGCGGCGGAGTTTGGCGTGGTGATGCTGATGTATTTGCGTCATGCGATTGAAGCCGAACCGCGGCTGCAAAAGGCTGATACCTTTAGCCCGCAGGCGCTGGACGAGGCGCTGTATCATGGGGCCGTGCTGCGCGTGCGGCCAAAAGCGATGACGGTGACCGTGATTATTGCCGGGCTATTGCCCATACTATGGGGAACCGGGGCCGGTTCTGAAGTGATGAGCCGCATTGCTGCGCCGATGATTGGTGGCATGATCACCGCGCCGCTGCTGTCGCTGTTTATCATTCCGGCGGCCTATAAATTGATATGGTTGCATCGCAACAGACGCAGCCGATAAGGTAGCCCGGCCGAGCTTTGCGACGCCGGGAATACACGGAGAGCCCCATGCACCACGTCCTCATTACCGGTGCCACCGGCCTTGTTGGTGGGCACTTACTTAATCTGCTTCGCCGGGAGTCGCAGGTGGAATCCATCGTCGCGCCTACGCGCCATCCGCTGGAGCACGCCTTTGGGATCGTCAACCCGCACGACCCGGATCTCAGCGTGGCGCTGGCGAAGGTCACCTCGCCCGTCGATACCGTTTTCTGCTGCCTTGGCACCACAATCCGCGACGCGGGCTCGAAGGCCGCTTTCAGCCACGTCGATTACGATCTGGTGCTGGAAACCGCCCGCTCCGGCCTGCGGCTGGGCGCACAGCAGCTGCTGGTGGTCAGCGCGATGGGAGCAAACGCGAACTCCCCCTTTTTCTACAATCGGGTGAAGGGGGAAATGGAAACCGCGTTGATAGACCAGGGCTGGCCGCAGTTGGTTATCGCGCGACCTTCAATGCTGCTCGGTCAACGCGGTAAACCGCGCCTGAACGAGCGCCTGTTGGCACCGCTGTTTAGCGTGCTGCCGGGGAACTGGAAGGCGATTGAAGCACATGATGTGGCAAAGGCGATGCTGAGTGCGGCAAGGCACCCGGGACATGCGCAGGTAGAGATACTATCGTCGCGTAAGCTGAGGGAAATCGCCCGGCAGTGAACCTGCCGGGCAAGGTGTGAGACGTTATTGAATTGGGGTGAACGCGGTGGTGACGCGCTTCACGCCGCTCACGCGGCTGGCGATATCGGCCGCGGCTTTACCTTCGCGGTCGGTGACCAGACCCATCAGGAACACTTCACCATTTTCGGTCGTCGCCTTCACGTTAGAGGATTTCACCTGATCGCTCGCCAGCAGCTGGGAGCGGACTTTGGTGGTAATCCAGGTATCGGAAGACGAGGTACCGAGGCTAATCGGCTGGCCCTGGCGAATTTCGTTATACACTTCGGTTGCGCCATCAACGCCAACGGCGATCTGCTTCGCACGGGTGGCGAGGCTCAGATCCGGCGTCTGACCGGTCAGCAGCACTTTGCCCTGGTAGGCGGTCACGTTAATGCGCGTCTCTTTCTTAATTTGCGCATCTTTAGACAGGGCGCTGTTCACACGAACTTCCAGCGTGCTGTCATCCACCTGAGTTCCCACCGTGCGGGGGTCAGTTGCGGCCTTGGTGCCGACTGCAGCCGTGCCGACAACGGCAGCTGCAATACATCCCTGGAGCAGCATTGCGGAAATAAGGACCGCGAGGGTCGAAATCACCTTCATTTGTTCTCCTTAGTCGTCCTGGTGTGGGAAAAGGGTGTTATCAATTAAATCACACAGACAGTTTACCGTGAGCATGTGCATCTCCTGGATACGGGCGCTGCGGTGCGACGGAATGCGGATCTCCACATCCTGTTGACCGAGCAGGCCCGCCAGTTCACCGCCGTCATAGCCGGTCAGGGCGACGATGGTCATGTCACGCGTGACAGCCGCTTCTACCGCTTTGACGATATCGCGACTGTTACCACGGGTTGAAATAGCCAGCAGAACATCACCAGCGTGACCCAGCGCACGCACCTGCTTGGCATAGATTTCATCATGCAGGCGATCGTTCGCTATTGCCGTTAAGACCACATTATCGGAATTAAGTGCAATCGCGGGTAAACCGGGACGCTCTGTTTCATAACGGTTAATCATGCAGGCAGCAAAATGCTGTGCGTTGGCGGCGGATGAACCGTTACCACAACAGAGAATTTTGTTGCCGTTCAGCAGCGACTGTACCAGGGTCATCGCAGCTCGGGAGATAGCGTCCGGGAGCGCTTCTGCCGCGGCGATTTGGGTTTGAATGCTTTCGGTGAAGCACACTTTGATTCTTTCGAGCACGATATCCCTTTACATTCTATGAGCTAAAAGCGTTTGAAAACCATTCGATTTCATTGCCGGTGAAGGCTATCACATCGAAACGGCAATCCACAGTGTCAAAACTCCCATTGTGGCGGGCAAGCCACAAGCGGGCAGTCTGTAACAGTTTGTTTTGTTTGCTCCGGGTCACGCTGGCGGCAGCACCGCCGTAAAACCCCGAGCTGCGATAGCGAACTTCCACGAAAACCGTGACCGTCCCTTCCCGCATAATTAAATCAATTTCGCCGCTGCGCTCGCGCACGTTGGCGGCGATAAACGCCAGTCCTTGGCCTTCAAGCCAGCGACGCGCGCGCTGTTCCGCGGCGTCGCCAACCTGTTTTGTCGTTAACTGGCGGGAACGATCTGCCCCTGCTGGTATTTGAGCCATGATAACTTCCTGTTAATCACGCAGTCCTGGGTGGCGCTGAGATCGCCGGTATTGCCGTTCAGCTCAAAGCCCGGCACGCCGCGCATCTGCGCGAAGTGGTTAGCCAGCGCCCAGGCATCCGCGCCCATGGCGTACAGACGCGCCAGTGAATAGTCATTGTTCACCGCACGCAGCGCCTGCTGCATCAGCGCCGGGTTACTGCCAGCAAGCATGGGGATTTCGCTGTACTGCAGGCCTTCCATCTCCAGACGGAAATCCGGGCCAGCGGTGCCCTGTGCGCTGCGGGAGCTGGCGTACAGCATTGCGCCGCTCTGGCTGCCGTTACGCATCGCAATCATCGGTTTGATAAAGGCGATCTCTTCCGGGGTTGCCAGAATATAGGCCGCGTCTACCTTGTTGCTGCCGGTGATTTGCGCGTCGGTCGGTGCGGCTGGAATGGTCAGGTTACCGATGGTGACGCCCTGCGGCTGAGACTGCGCGGAGATAACCGGGGTGCCGGACAGCGAGATACCGGAACCGCCGTTCACGCCGCCTTTCAGCTCGGACAGGGAGCCAAACTTCTGCTGTAAGACCGTACCACCGCCGATTTTGTGCCACTCGTCGGCGAAGGCCTGGGTGACGCGATCGCCGAGGGCGTTGCGTGGCACCAGCAGCAGTGGAGACTGTTTGCCCTGGTCATGAATATGACGCGCCGCATCGCGGGCTTCATCTTCAGGCGACAGCGCGAAGTAGCAGATGTTAGCACGGTTGCTTACCGCTTCCGGCTGGTTCAGCGCCAGCACGTTCAGCGTGGTGTTGCTTTTAATCAGCTCTTCAACGTTGTTTTTCAGCAGCGGGCCAACCACCAGGCTGACGCCGTCCTGCTGCGCCTGTGCCAGAATCTGGTTCAGCGGCTGGGAAGAGGTGTCGTAGATTTTCAGCTCTGCCGATGGGTTTGCCGCTACGCTCGCGACGGGCTGCACTGCCGGTGTTTGAGCAGGAGCCGCCTCATCTGCTGGTGCCTGAGCCGCAGGCGAGGCTGCGTTGTTAGCCTGCGCGGCCTGAACTGGAGCCGCTGCTGGCGCCTGAACCGGCGCCTGGCTTTGCGGTGTAGTCAGGTCGGTCACTTCAGCCTGAGATGGGCTAACCACGGCGGCGGTCGCTGCCTGTGCGACCTGTTCCGGTACCGCGCTGCCGCTCACTGGCATGGTGCCGTTCTTCGCGGCTTCAAAGCCTTGCTGGATGGTACGGCCAAACACCGCTGCCTGGCCGTTTAACGGCAACAGCAGGGCGATTTTGTTGACCGACGCTGGCTTAAAGTTCTGTACGTTCGCCAGCTGCGACGGCAGCACTTTCGCGCCAGGGTTCTGCGGATAGCGGGTCTGCCAGTCTTTAATACCGGCCTTCAGCATATCGGGATCGTTACGGTTATCGAACCAGACACGCTGCAGATCGAGCCAGCCTTGCAGCACGTTTTCATCCGCATTGATCACCAGCGCGTTGGCCTGCTCCTGGGTCATGGAGGAAAGCGCCTGCCAGGTGGCGTCGCTGTTTTGCTGTCTTTCCGGCTGAGTGGTCAGCAGCGGTGCCTGGGCAATCAGGGCACGCAGCAGCGTCAGGGACGGTTTACCCTGCTCGGCGCTGATGGTGTCCTGCCAGAAACGCGCCTGCAGCGCACTGTCGAAATCATCAGCTTTCAGCTTTTGCAGCAGCGCCTGTGCGCCAGCGTAATCTTTCTGTGCTAGCTTCAGTTCAACCGCTAACAGCGCCTGTTCCTGACGCTGGGCTGCGTTCAGTTGCTGCGGCAGCTGATTGAACAGCTCCAGCGCCTGCTGGCTCTTGCCTTCCTTCAGCAATGAACGAATGGCGAGTAATTGCCAGTTGGTCTTGCTATCATTCGAGCTTTGCTGCATCTGCTGCAGATAAAAGCCGGAGTCAGCCTGCGTCGCGCCCTGAAGTTGGGCTGCACTCTGATCGGGGGCCTGGGTGCCACAGCCTGCAAACAGCAGCGCTGCCAGGACGACCGGCAGACAGCGCGCGGCTTTCATACGAGAAAATGTTGAGGGTACCATTCTGTATCCAGTAATATTTTTTACGCAATGCTCAATATTAAATCGGCAATACGGACGAAACAATGAAACAACACGAATCGGCGGATAATTCTCAAGGCCAACTCTTTATTGTACCTACTCCTATCGGAAATTTGGCTGATATTACCCAACGAGCGCTCGAAGTATTGCAAGCTGTTGATTTAATTGCGGCTGAAGACACCCGTCATACAGGTTTATTGCTGCAACACTTCGCCATTAACGCCCGTTTGTTTGCCTTACACGATCACAATGAGCAACAAAAAGCGGAAACGCTGGTGGCGAAACTGAAGGAAGGGCAGAACATCGCGCTGGTTTCTGACGCCGGAACGCCGCTTATCAACGACCCTGGCTACCATCTGGTGCGTACCTGTCGCGAAGCGGGTATCCGCGTGGTGCCGCTGCCGGGCCCATGTGCGGCGATTGCTGCCCTGAGCGCTGCCGGGCTGCCGTCGGACCGTTTCTGCTACGAAGGCTTCCTGCCCGCTAAATCTAAAGGTCGTCGCGACACGCTGAAGGCTATCGAAACTGAGCCACGCACGCTGATTTACTACGAATCCACCCACCGTCTGCTCGACAGCCTGGAAGATATGGTTGCCGTCTGGGGTGAATCCCGCTACGTGGTGCTGGCGCGCGAGCTGACCAAAACCTGGGAAACCATCCACGGCGCGCCGGTAGGCGAACTGCTGGCGTGGGTGAAAGAAGATGAAAACCGCCGTAAAGGCGAGATGGTGCTGATTGTAGAAGGGCACAAAGCGCAGGAGGACGAACTGCCTGCCGACGCGCTGCGTACCCTGGCGTTGTTACAGGCTGAACTGCCGCTGAAGAAGGCGGCGGCGCTGGCGGCGGAAATCCACGGCGTGAAGAAGAATGCGTTGTATAAGTATGCGCTGGAGCAGCAGGGGGAGTAAGGGTGAGCGCCTGCGCGTGTCGGAAGAAAACGCCTTTTGCTACCCGCTCTGCGGAGGCGCTGAACGCCCGATAAAGCATGGCGGGCGCTGGCCCGCCATTTATGTCTGGGCTTAAACAATCTCCAGCTCAACGCCCGTTTCTGCCAGCGCGGCAATATCCGACTGCGCAATCTCGCTGTCGGTCATGACGCAATGGATCTTCTCCATCGGCAGAACCTGGTTAAATCCTCGGCGATTAAATTTGGTTGCATCCAGAACGGCTATGACTTTATGCGCGGCGGCGGCCATGACGCTACTAATCGAGTAGCCTTCGTTAAAGGTCGTGATGCCGTGTGTCGCATCAATGCCGTCGGCACCGACAAACATCAGGTCGGCGCAAATACCTTGCAGTGAACGCTCAGCAATGGTGCCGTGCATGGAGTGCGTTTTATGACGCACCGTACCGCCACAGACGACCAGCGTAATGTCTTTATTATCCGATAGTGCAAAAGCCGCAGGCAGGCTGTTGGTGATGACGGTGATATTGTTCATATTCACCAGTTCCTCTGCGATCAGTAGCGTAGTGCTGCCGCTGTCGAGAATGACCGTCATACCTTCCTTAATCAACGCCGCTGCCGCTTTGGCTATTCGCTTTTTAGGATCGCTGGCGAGCTGGTAACGATCTTCGAGCATTACTTCCTGATTTTCGGTTTCGGCAAGATTGCTGCCGGGCCGGGCTGCGCCACCGTGAAAGCGGGTCAGTAAGCCCTTTTCTTCAAGCAGGCGTAAATCGGCACGGATGGTAACCTCAGAAATACCAAAGAGATTCGAAAGGTCTAATACCAGGACGCTACCCTGCGTATTCACCATATCGACGATTTTGTTCCTTCGTTCAAATGAATTCATATTGATTTGCCTGATAATTAACTGAAGTTAGTTTAAACGAAGGTTAATGAAAGTTATATGATAATTTTCGAAAGGTAATGTGAGCCAGCTCTGATTGCTGGCTCGCCGTGTTATGCCATTTTCAGCAGTATTTTTCCCTGCATCGGTGCGCCGTTGAGCGCTTTGACTTCATGGGCAAAACTCGCCGCATCGCCCTGATGCGCGATGAGCGGAGCGAGTTGAATACGCTTCTCTGTCAGCAGTCTAGCTGCTGTCTCCCATTCCTCTCCCGGCCACGGTGCGGAGTAGTTCATCCAGCTACCGATAAGCGTAAGTTCTTTGCGCAGAATGAGGCCGAAGGTGGCCGAGGATAGGGCAAGATCATGATGCAGCGTGCCGACTAAGGCCAACTGCGCGCGGGGGCCAGCGGCTTCAATGGCAAGGGAGACGGTTTGTGGTGTTCCCGCAGTTTCCAGTACCAACTGATCGAACTGAACGTCCTCCAGTGCCGCCTGGATAGCCTTTCCATCCATTTCCCGACTATTGAAAGCGTGGGTTGCGCCCAGCGATTTTGCGAGCTCCAGCTTTTGAGGGTTGATATCAATGGCGGTAACACTTTTTGCACCCAGTTCGCGTGCGCACTGTAGCGCCAACAGACCAATTGTCCCGGCGCCGATGATAATCACGTTTTTCCCAGTACAGCCTTGTGCCAGGTGAAACGCATGCAGGCCAACGGTAATGGGCTCAATAAACGCGCCGTCATCAATCGGCATTTCGCTCGGCAGGCGAAAGAGATTTGCGCGTTTGACGACCACGTATTCAGCATTGCCCCCCTCGCTGCGTGAACCGACAAACTGGTACTGCTTGCACAGTGAGAAGTAGCCGCGAGCGCACTGCGGGCAATCGAAGCATGGTAACAAGGGGACGCAGGCAACGGCATCACCCGGTTGCATATCGGTGACGGCAGGGCCATACGATTCCACATAACCGCTGAATTCATGCCCCAGTGTTATTGGATAATAGTGCGCACCTTTGGCGAAAATACGTGGGATGTCTGAACCGCAAAGCCCAGAGCAGATAACCTTGACCAGTACATCGTCGTCGTTCTTCAGGGTTGGCATCGGGCGTTCTTCAACGCGCACGTCTCCCTCAGCGTGAATCACCACTGATTTCATAACAGTCTCCATAAAGTGAAAGGGGGAGCGAATGTCCCCCCGAAAATTAAGATACGGTCTGGCTTTGCTGCGCGGTGGCGGCTTTCTCCGTGGCGACAAAACCACGGGCCCGCCGCCAGGTCAGTGCGACCCCGAGCAGGTAGATGACGCCGATAACCAGGAATCCCACCAGGTTTTGCCAGGTAAACAGTTGAATCAGCAGCCAGGTAATCGGCGACCCTCCCTGATCCAGCGAGGCCACCTGGCCACCGGCTTTCAGCGCCCCTGCGTTAGCGGCGAGTTGGGTATGCAGCCCGATGGTTTGGGTGGCAATCCACAGAGTGATGCCCATGATGATGACGCCGGAAATCAGCGTGCGGAACAGGTTGCCCTGATGCACCGCGACCGCCATAGCAACAAAGAAGCCAATTGTGGCGAGGTCGCCGAACGGTAAAACCTGGTTACCCGGCACCAGCACGGCAATCAGAATCGTCAGCGGGATAAAAATCAGACTGGCAGAGACCACGGACGTATGGCCTAACAGTAGCGCCGGGTCGAGGCCGATTAAGAACTCCTGACCACCGAATTTTGCCTGCAAACGCTTACGAGCATGTTTAGCAATCGGCGTTAAGCCATCCATAATCGGTTTAATGACGCGTGGCATCAGCAGCATCACGGCGCCGGTTTTGACCGCCAGTTGCAGCACGGCTTTCACGTCATAGCCGGCGAGTATGCCGATAACCAGGCCCATGATAAAACCGACGGTGACCGGTTCGCCGAACGGGCCAAAGCGTTTCTGAACGTCATCCGCGCTAAAGTGAATGCGGTTCAGCCCAGGGATTCTGTCAATGATGGTGTCGACGAGAACGGCGATGGGGCCAAACCAGGCCGAAGAACCGTGCGGAATAGCAATGCCGTCGAGGCCGAAGAAATCCCGGGTATCTTTGGCAAACCAGTCGCCCAGTTTGTAGACGAAGGCCGCGTGAACCGCCACGCCAAGAATTCCCAACCAGTATGACCCGGTTGCCAGATGCAGCATGGCGCCGGTAAACGTCATATGCCAGATATTCCAGATATCGACGTTCACCACGCGCGTCATTCGAGTGACCAGCATCAGAATATTGACGCCGATAGCCACTGGAATCGCGACGAGGGCAATCTGGGATGCCCAGGTCATCGGTGAAGACCCCGGCCAGCCTACGTCGATCACGTGCAGGTTTATCTGGAACTGTTCTGCCATTGCTTTTGCGGCAGGTCCGATGGAGTCGAGCATCAGGCCAATCACAAGTCCGATGCCGACAAAGCCAAT
This sequence comes from Kluyvera sichuanensis, assembly GCF_040930405.1. Lineage (NCBI taxonomy): Bacteria > Pseudomonadati > Pseudomonadota > Gammaproteobacteria > Enterobacterales > Enterobacteriaceae > Kluyvera > Kluyvera sichuanensis. Next base: position 3,102,890 of record NZ_CP162271.1, on the reverse strand, counting down.
CCCGATATGCAGACCGGATTTAAAGCAGTCCCCGAGTTTCATCCCCAGTAGTTTAGAGAAGATGATGATCACCAGCGGCAGCATGACCGTTGGACCTAAATCCAGGATATAGCGCATTATTTCGCTAAACATGACGTTACCCCACGAGGATGTTCAGGATTTTTTGTTGCAACGCTTCGATACCCACACCGGATACAAACGGCATACCGTGAACAACGGGAATATCACCAAATGAGCGATCAACGCGGGCGGTAGTGCAGATAAGATCCGCGCCATCCATATAGGTTTCAATTTCAGTCACCCGGCACTGCACTAGATCGAGGATAATATTATTAGCTTCACACAGCTCTTTGATCTCTTCTGCGGCCATTGTTGAGGTCGCTACGGCGCCGCCACAGGCGACAATCACTTTACGTTTCATAGGGTACTCCTTTTATTATCAGTTTCTTATCAAGCCTGATTGCACAGCTCAGGCTCGAGGATGGTTTCCCGAAAACACGCAGCGAGCTCAGCATCAGGGGCGCTCAGCAAGGCGTCGAGGGTGTTAGGGTTTTGCAGCTCACTAAACAGACGTCGCAGTAGCTTCAACTGCGCCGTCGGATTTTCTACAATCAGGGCGATAATCAACGAGACGCCAATTTCCGCGTCATCATCCGCTTGCTGAAAATGTACCGGTTTATCCGGGCGAATCAGATAAATAGCGGGCGACCTGGCATGCGTCGCCTCACAGTGCGGGATCGCCACCGCATGGCGCTCCAGCGCAATCCCGGTAGGGAATACGGCTTCTCGTTCGAGCAACGCCAGCGGATAGCTATCGTGTACCACCCCTTTCGCCAGCATCTCCTCACCAATGTGCGTCAGCGCTTCCTGGCACGTGTTGAACTCAATTCCGGTACGGACAAATAGTTGGCTCATAGGGGCTCCTTTTATCAGGCGGCTTCGGCTACGCAACCGAAACGGTATGCGCGCAGAACGTCCTGGATCTTGTCGATAATGAGGTTATGGGGCGTGGCAGTCAGGGTGCCTGCGGACAGGCGCTCAAACTGCATTGGTAAGTACTGACTAATCAGCCCCAGCGGTAGCGATACGTCATCCAGGTTGGTAATTAACTTCTCTACGCTTTGGCGGATACGCGGATGCGGCCAGTAATAGCGAATGCGGTCGGACAGGCTGAAATGGATATCGACCATCGCCTGGCTCCAGGTTGGACGATAGTACTTTTTCCAGTAACCCGGTTCGTTGAGCATGACTTCGTCAATCACTTCCAGTACGTGGCTACGCTGCTCCGGGGAAACCAGTTGCATTTCCATTTGCGCCAACGCAAAGATGGCTTCACGAAGGGCGAAGGTGAGCGCGGGGCCGACTTTCAAAATGGCGTAGTGGTCACGGACCAACGAGCGGTAGGCCTGACGAGTTTGATAATCGGTGGAGTGCGCTTCATAGACCATTGGCGTCTTTCTGACCCAGGCGGACAGCGCTTCGGCCGCATTGGGCTGATAGTGGATAATTTGGGTATGGTCAAACTCAACGCCAGGTTGAACCACGATAGCGATAACGCGTTCCAGCGCGGTTTCAAGACCTAAGGCCCGGAAGGCGGCCTCATGGGTTTCCAACGTCCGCGCGGCATCTTCCTCGCGGGTCACGTGAACGGTGCCGATGGTACTGGCTTCACCGCCGGGAACCGGAACCTCGGTGCCGATAACGTAGGTCAGTTGGCGTTTTTGGTCATCGGTTGCCGTCTCTTCTGCTGCCTGGCAAAGGATCGCCGCGCGCTGGGCAACAACGGCGGGATCGAGCGGGGTGGGATCGTCCGCGCAGGACATGGATGCATCGAGGTGAATTTTGCTAAAGCCCGCGGCGACGTAGGCTTTAATCAGGTCGACGGATTTCTCCATCGCCTCTGCGGCGGTTTCATCTTGCCAGCAGTTTGGACCAAGGTGATCGCCGCCGAGGATCAGTCTGTCACGCGGGAAGCCGACTTCCTGCGCGATGTTGTAGACGAAGTCGCGGAAATCAGCTGGCTTCATACCGGTGTAGCCCCCAAATTGATTGACCTGATTAGAGGTGGCTTCAATCAGCACTTTTTGGTCGCTGTGAAGATCGAAACGTAACGCAGCTTCAATCACCAGGGGATGTGCAGAACATACTGAACAGATACCGATGTGCTCACCTGCTTTGTGTCTGGAAATTATATCTTTCATTTTAACCCTCCGTTTTCTTTCGAATATATTCGTTATGTTTTGTTTTCATCGCAAACACCTTTGTTTTGTTTTGTGATCTTTCTCTGAAAAACGGGGGATAACAGGAAAAACAGAAATTTCAGGCATGAAAAAAACGCCCTGGCGTTAACGGCAGAGCGTAAGTAATGTTATGAAAACTAACTAAATAATCTGGAAATCCAGCTGCGGCGGTCTTTTGTTATTGGCTGAGAGCCCTGCTGAGGCTGGGCAGCAATTTCGCCAAGACCGGCATCAAATGCGCTGCCAATAGCACAAAGCGCCTGATGAGCATCATCTCCGCTGGCCATAAAGTGCAGTCGATGCCCCTGCTTTGCCCCTAGCGATACGACGCGCATTAAATTTTTGGCATCGACAATGGCGGATTGGGTATCGAGGTTTTCCACGCGTATTTGCGATTGCCACTGCTTTACCGCTTTCACTAGCACTGCACTGGGACGTGCGTGCAGGCCGTGTGGGTTACGCAGCGTGAAGGTCGCATCTTCATCGAATACCGGCGGTGGCTCTACTTCGTCACCTTCGGCAGGGGCAATCTTCCCGGCAAGAATATCCAGTACCGCCTGCGCATTTTCTGCTCGAGAGAGGGCCTCAGGGACACGATCGTCACTCAGGGCGTGGGTGAGTTGACGCAGGATATCCAGATGCTCGTTATCCTGTGCTGCAATACCGACAATCAGATAGGCAGTCTGCGCCTCTCCCCAATCTACGCCCTGCGGGCAGGCCAGCACTTTTACTCCTGTTTCCAGCACCGCATCGCGACTCTGCGGTGTACCATGAGGGATAGCGATACCGTTCCCCAGATAGGTACTTATTTGCCCTTCACGGTCGCGCATCCCTTGCAGGTATGTGGGCCGGGTATGCCCGGCGTCGGTGAGCGCACCGACAACATGGGTGAGTGCTTCGTCTTTCGTTTTAATCTGGTGATTGAAATGGATATCGGCAAGAGTCAGTTGCATAGCGCTTTCCTTATTTAATCGCGTTGGCCAGCGCCACCGCTTCCTGAGAACGTTTTTGCCATAACCGCCAGCATCCCAGCATGACTGCACCGCAGACGGAACCCGCGAGGATACACAGCACCCAGGTCAACGGTTTATTGACCAACGGTAGGATTAAGAAACCGCCGTGCGGTGCCGGAACCTCAATATGCAGGCTGTAGCTGAGAACCGCTGAAATAGAGGAAGCAATCATCATCATCGGGATGACGCGTAGCGGATCTTTTGCGGCAAACGGGATTGCCCCTTCGGTAATGTGCGTACAACCGAGGATATAGTTCACCATGCCCGCGGCACGCTCTTCCTCGCTAAAACCTTTCGGGAAGAAGGTGGTGGCTAAGGCGATGACCAGCGGCGGAGTGATGCAGGCCGCAGAAACGCCAGCCATAAAGAAGAAATTCCCCTGGCCGAGCAACAAGGTGCCGGTGACGTAGGCAGCCTTATTGACCGGGCCGCCAAAGTCGAAGGAGCACATTGCGCCGACGACAATGCCAAGCAGAATTGGGTTGGCCTGCTGTAACGAACTCAGCCAACTCATCATGCCGTTGTTGATGGCCGCAACGGGTTTACCGAGCAGCACCATCAGCACGCCAATCACCAGTACACCAACCAGCGGCATAATAAAGATGGATTTCAGCCCTTCATACTGACGCGGTAGTCCGTTGAGCAGGTTTCGAACCAGCAGCATAAAATAGCCTGCGGCAAACCCCGCTATGATCCCGCCGAGGAAGCCCGCGCCGGTGGCGTTTGCCAGTAAACCACCGACGAAACCGGCCACCATGCCTGGGCGACCGGAAATCGACCAGGCAATATAGGCGGTAAAGACCGGCACCATAATGGAAAAGGCCTGTTGGCCGACTTTCATCAGCGTGGAGGCAATCACGTTATACTGTGGCGAATTTGGGTCGGCAGAATAGATCCCCCACAGGAAGGAGATTGCAATCAGGATCCCGCCTGCGACGACAAAAGGCAGCATATTTGATACGCCGCTCATTAGATGTTTATAAATCTGGCGTCCAAATGACTCCTGCTCGTATTTATCTACATCTTCTGAAGATGAAGTGGTTCCTTGACGCCGCGTTGCCTGGCCGCTGATAACTTTATTAATTAAATCAGCAGGGTGATGAATTGCTTCTTTTACTGGCACTTCAATGACTGGGAGGCCATTAAAACGCTCGGCATTAACATCTTTATCTGCGGCAACAATAACACCGTAAATATTTTTAAGATCGTCAGGAGTTATGGGGTTTTCAACTCCTGACGCCCCATTGGTTTCCACTTTAATTTCAATATTTAGTTTTTTTGCTGCGGTTTTTAAGGCTTCTTCAGCCATAAAAGTATGGGCAATACCTGTAGGGCAGCCGGTAACTGCAATAATCTTTTTCATAATCGGACCTTTATAATTGGACGATTTGAACCTGTTGTTGTAATTCTTCTGTGCGGTTGAGCTTGCCAAGGCCTGCGGAGCTTGCGACGTCGGCACCGGTTGCGCTGGCAAGCGTGAGCGCGTGGCTGACATCGTCGTCGTTGAGCCATTTACTTAAGAATGCGCCAAGCGCAGCATCCCCTGCGCAGGCCGAACTGACGAGTTCGACCTCCGGAGCAGAGCAGAACCACAACTCCGCTCCATTGGAGAAATAGAGCCCTTTTGCCCCTAGCGTAAGCAGCACGTTACGGGCGCCGAGTTGGTGTAGCATCAGCATGGCTTCACGAACTTGCTGCGCGTTGTCGACCTCGAGATCAAATATATCCTTCAATTCATCGTCATTGGGTTTGATCAGTAATGGCTGGAATTCAAGCAGCTGTCGTAGCGAGGGATGGCTTATATCCAGAATAATTTCACAGCCCTTCTGCTGGCACAGCGCCATAATCTCAGCATAGAAGCGACTTTCAATGCCTGGTGGCAAGCTGCCGCTAATAACTAAGTAATCTCCGGGAGCTACGCAATCTAAATGATGAATAACCTGTTGTTTACAGTCATCATCAATTCTGGCTCCAGGGTTAACTAATTTATATTCATCATTTCCATCATTAATAAATATATTAATGCGTGTTGGCTCAGATACCCAGGCAGGGGTCACTTTTATCGACTGCTTACGTAGCTCTTCAACAATATACCGACCGGTAAATCCACCAAATATTCCCATCACATGCGTGGGTTGTTGGAAATGGTTAAGTACCAGAGAAACATTAACGCCTTTCCCATTTGGGCAGTATTCTGTGTGTTGCGTTCGATTCACTGTTGAAGGCTGTAATGAACCGCAAAAGATATTCATATCGATAGCGGTGTTTAGCGTCAGGGTGTGGATCACGACAAAGCTCCTTGCGCCGGATTTTACAGTTGCCCTTCGCAACCGCAGACGTGAATGACCTTACGAACAACTTCTTTCATCGCTTCTTTTGCAGGCTTCATATAATGACGTGGATCGTTAGCGTCAGGCTTATCAATAAAGTACTGTTTCAGCGCGTCAGAGAAGGCAATTTTCAGTTCGGTAGCCACGTTAACTTTGCACACACCCAGTGAAATGGCCCGGCGGATATCACTGTCCGGCAAGCCTGAAGCGCCGTGCAGCACCAGCGGAACTTCAACACGGTCACGAATGGCAGCCAGTCGCTCAAAGTCGAGTTTCGGTTCGGCTGCATACATCCCGTGGGCGGTGCCGATAGCCACAGCCAGCGAGTCAATACCGGTACGGGCGACAAATTCACGCGCCTGCTCTGGGTTGGTGTAAAGCGCATCTTTTGCGTCAACGATCAGATCATCTTCCACGCCGCCCAGGCGGCCTAATTCGGCCTCTACGCTGGCATCGTAGCGGTGGCTAAGCTCAACGACGTTTTTCACCAACGCAATATTTTCTTCGAATGGGGAATGAGACCCATCGATCATTACCGAGCGGATCCCTGCCTGTACCTTATGAGTGATATCGGCAAGATCTTCATGATGATCAAGATGTAGCGCCAGCGGATGATCCCAAAGCTTTGCCAGATCCCTGGCAATCGCCACAACGTTGCCGGTGCCAGCATAGCTGTAAGTTCCTGGGGTGCCGGCCAGGATCAACGGCGAGCGAAGTTCAGCGGCGGTTTCCACGACGACCTGCATTGTTTCCAGATTGTGGATGTTAAAAGCGGGAACGGCATAGCCTTTGCGTTGAGCTTTTAACAACATGTTTTTACTAGAGATGATGTACATATTCGACCCTTTGTTTTCAAAATTAAAGTTAAATCGTGCTTTACTCCTTCGTTTTGAAAGTAATGTAGCGATCGTTCTGCGGATACGTTGTGATCAAACGCACACAACGATGAATTGATTTTAAAAATGAAAGTTAAGATTTATTTTTTGTTTTCGTTTGTAAGTTATGTTTTAAATAAATAAAAATTTTCAATTTATTGAAATATATGACTTTTATTGTTTTGTAAAAGCGCTGTACCATCGAGTTGTTTGACAATAGATAATGAAAATTTAAAAATGAAAGTTATTCCTTGAGATGAAAATAGGGCATAACACTGTGGCAAAACCGTCAACCAGCCTGCTGAAAAGACGCTTAGATATTGCAGAGATCGTCCGTAAGAACGGAGAGATTAAGGTCGACGATCTGGCTGAGATGCTTGCTGTTTCTGGAGTCACCATCCGTAATGACCTGAACTATCTTGAGCAGCAAGGCTACCTGAAACGCTCATTTGGTGGTGCAATTTATACTGCGCAGCAGGGCGCGCCGACTGCTCAGCAGAGGGAACCTGTCACTGCTGTCGTTGATAAAGCGCTGGAAACTGAAATTGCACGCCAGGTTGCTTCGTTCATTGATGATGGGGAGACGGTTTTTTTAGGCCCTGGCTCTACCTTACGAAAGGTGATTCCTTTTCTTGCTGGCAATGAAGAGCTTTGCCTGCTCATGAACGATCTCGCGCATGTTCCTTTCGCTCAGGAGTTTCTTAACGGGGAAAGCGTACTTCTCGGTGGTGTTATTAGTCGTGAAGGCAACGAAATCGAGGGAGAAATGGTGGTAAGTGCGCTCCGTCATTATCGTCCTTCCCGAGCGTTGATTGCTGTCGATCATATTGCTGAAGACGGTACGCTAAGCGTTAGAAACGAAATGCGAGCGCGACTGCTTCATGAAGCTGTGGCGCAAAGTGAACGCATGATAGCAGTGGTTGCTGGGCGGCCCGTTTACGGTGAAAAACGCTATGCTGTGGGGGAATTACAGCAAATCAGCGGCATTGTGACGCCACAGGTTGTGGCTGCTGAATATCATGCCCGTTTTCTCACGGCAGGGCTGACCAATAGCTATACCAACAATGAATGCCTGACATGGCTCAACCCTGCGTTGCAAAAAGCGAAGTGAAGGAGCGGTGATGAACGTGACCATTTGTACCATCGGTGAGCTGTTGGTGGAGTTCCTCGCCAAGAAAGAAAATCAGGGTTTCTCGCAACCTGGAGAATTTTGGGGGCCCTATCCCAGTGGTGCGCCAGCCATTTTTGCCGATCAGGTGGCGAAGTTAGGTTTTGGTTCCGTATTGTTTAGCTGCGTAGGAAGCGATGCCTTTGGTGAAATGAACATTGCCCGGCTGGAAAAGGACGGCGTCAACGTGAGTGGAATCGCAATGCTGCAGAAGGCGACGACCGGGAGCGCCTTTGTGAGCTACCGTAACCAGGCGCAGCGTGATTTTATCTTCAACATGCCCAATAGCGCTTGTGGGTTGCTGACGGCGGAGCATATTGACGAGACGTTATTAAATCAGTGCAACCATTTCCACATCATGGGATCATCGCTGTTCTCTTTTCGCATCATCGATGCCATGCGCAAAGCGATTGAGAATGTGAAATCTCGTAACGGCACGGTCTCGTTCGACCCCAATATTCGCAAAGAGATGCTCAATATTCCGGAGATGTCTCAGGCCTTTGAATACATTCTTGATTACACCGATATCTTTTTACCCAGTGATGGTGAATTGGATTATTTTGGGCTTAACCGTGGGCGCGATGAACAGGTGTTAGTCGACAAGTTGCTAAAACGCGGCGTGAAGCATGTGGTCATTAAACGAGGCCCGCGAGGTGCCAGCTATTTCAGCGCTGAGGAAACCCACCATGTCGCAGGCTTTAATGTCCCTGTGATTGATCCAACTGGTGCAGGAGACTGTTTTGGTGCGACGTTTGTGAGCCTGTTCTTGTCTGGCGTTCAGCCGCCAGAAGCGCTGAAGTGGGCTAATGCGAGTGGATCGCTGGCGATAGCGCAGCGTGGCCCAATGGAAGGAACGTCAACGCGCGCGCAAATTGAAGCATTCTTCGCACAACATCATGCCGCATAAAAAATGCGGGAGGTACAATGACCTCCCGCAGGACTTATTCTAACCGCCGTGTTGAATATCAAGTCACCGGTGCCGGGTTAAACACCGCCAGCTGGTTATGCAGCCCCCACTGATCCGAGAAGGTTTTCTTCCGCCCGCTCGCCACGTCGAGAATAAACTCAAACAGCTTGGTGCCAACATCCTCAATGGTCTCTTCGCCTGTCGCAATGGTTCCGGCGTTAATATCCATTAAGTCATACCAGCGGTTCGCCAGCTCGGTGCGGGTCGCCATCTTAATCACCGGCACCGCCATCAGGCCGTAAGGCGTACCGCGGCCGGTGGTGAAGACCTGAACGGTAATGCCGGAGGCCACCTGTTGGGTGCCGCAGACGAAATCGCTTGCCGGGGTGGCGGCATAAATCAGGCCGCGTTTGGTCGGGCGCTGGCCCGGTGATAGCACTTCCACAATGGCGCTCTTGCCTGATTTGGCGATAGAGCCCAGCGCTTTTTCTACCACGTTTGCCAGACCGCCTTTCTTGTTGCCCGGAGACGGGTTGGCGCTGCGGTCGGTTTGGCCCATATCGAGGTAGTTATCGTACCAGGCCATCTCTTCCAGTAGGCGTTTACCGACCTCTTCGTTGATAGCGCGTGGGGTGAGCAGGTGGATCGCATCACGTACTTCGGTGACTTCCGAGAACATGACGGTTGCGCCGCAGCGTACCAGCAGATCAGACGCGTAGCCCACCGCTGGGTTGGCGGTGACGCCGGAAAAGGCATCGCTGCCGCCGCACTGCATCCCAACGACCAGTTCCGATGCCGGGCAAGTTTCACGCTGGCGTTTATTGAGTTTTTCCAGGTGGCGTTCAGCTACCTGCAGAATGTCGTCGACCATCGATCTAAAGCCGACATGCTGTTCGTCCTGCAGGCGCACAATGCTGGCGCTGTCGACCGGGATGCTCTGTACATCTTCGGTGCCCTGCAGCAGGCGTTCGGGCTGCAGTTTTTCGCAGCCGAGGCCGACCACCATCACTTCGCCGCCAAAGTTCGGGTTCAGGGCGATGTTATGAATGGTACGAATGGGCACGATGGCCGCCGGGGCGTTAATCGCCACGCCGCAGCCGTACAGGTGGTTAAGGCCTACCACGCCGTCGACGTTCGGGTATTTTGGCAGCAGATCGCGTTCAATAATTTTGACCACGTAATCCACCACGCCGGCCACGCAGTGCACGCTGGTGGAGATGCCCAGCAGGTTTTTGGTACCGACGCTGCCGTCGGCGTTGCGGTAGCCTTCGAAGGTGTAGCCTTCCAGCGGCGGCAGCGCTTCCGGCACTTTGGTGGCCAGCGGGAGCGTGTTCAACGGCGGTGCTTCCGGCAGAATGACCGTGGACTCATCAATCCAGCTGCCCTTCACGATATCGCGAACGGCATAGCCGATGACCTCGCCGTAGCGGATAATTTCGCCGTGTTCGGGAATATCCACCAGAGCCACTTTATGCCCCTGGGGAATATGCTCAATTAATTCCAGACCATCAGGAAAACGTGTTCCTGCTTTTAATCCGTTATCGTTAACAATAATCGCCACATTATCAGTGTCGTGCACTTTAATATAAAAGGCAGTCGGCGATTCTTGTCTGATTTCAATGTTAGCCATTGTCCAGTATTCTCCAGCCAGCGGGGCAAAAAATAAAAGATATAAGTGTCAGGGTTTTCATTATTGAAAATAAGAACACTTTGATTATGGAATAAAGCATGTCAGGTGTTGAAGTTTAAAAATGTGATTGAGATCACTTATTATTGTGATGCCCCGTGGCGCAAGGGTATCAAAGCGTGAAATTGTGCATCAGCGCCCAGTGTTATGTGCATATGTATAATTAAAAGATTTTTAAAAGCGTTGAGATTGTGTGTTTGCACAATGTATGGCGCTGGTTTCCTGATTATACTGAATCCCGATTTCATAGTGTCTTATTGGTTTATTTAGTCGCTTGTTATCAATTAATAATCAGCGAAATATGCCTTAATAATAAAAATACAATTAAGGTGCTCTGTACCCCCGAGGATAATAAAATGATACATGATACTGCTGATGTTTCTGGATCAACGAAAGGAATGCCGACTCGTTATTTAATTTTGTTAGTTATTTTTATTGTTACGGCCGTTAACTATGCTGACCGCGCCACGCTCTCCATTGCCGGTACATCGGTGGCGAAAGAGCTGGGGCTGAGCGCGGTAGAAATGGGGTATATCTTCTCTGCGTTCGGTTGGGCTTATTTGCTCATGCAGATCCCCGGTGGTTGGTTACTGGATAAATTTGGTTCGAAGAAAGTGTACACCTACAGCCTGTTCTTCTGGTCGCTGTTCACTTTCCTGCAGGGCTTTGTTGGCTTCTTCCCATTAGCGTGGGCAGGCGTCTCCATGTTCTTTATGCGCTTTATGCTGGGCTTCTCCGAAGCACCATCTTTCCCAGCGAACGCCCGTATCGTGGCGGCCTGGTTCCCGACTAAAGAGCGTGGCACCGCGTCCGCTATCTTTAACTCTGCGCAGTATTTTTCGTTAGCGTTGTTCTCTCCACTGCTGGGCTGGCTGACCTTTGCCTGGGGCTGGGAACACGTCTTTACCGTGATGGGGGCGATTGGCTTCGTGCTGACCGGGATGTGGGTGAAGTTTGTTCATAACCCGACTGACCATCCGCGTATGTCTAAAGATGAGCTGAAGTTTATTGCGGATAACGGTGCTGTGGTCGATATGGACCATAAAAAGCCGGGCAGCGATGCGGCAAAAGGTCCGAAGCTGGAGTACATCAAGCAGTTACTCAGCAGCCGTATGATGTTAGGTATCTTCTTTGGTCAGTACTTCCTGAACACCATTACCTGGTTCTTCCTCACCTGGTTCCCGATTTACCTGGTGCAGGATAAAGGGATGTCGATTCTGAAAGTAGGGCTGGTGGCATCTATCCCGGCGCTGTGTGGCTTTGCCGGTGGCGTGCTGGGCGGTCTGTTCTCTGACTACTTGATCCGCCGTGGCTGTACGCTGACCTTTGCTCGTAAGCTGCCTATCGTGCTGGGCATGCTGTTGGCATCGACGATTATTCTGTGTAACTACACCGATAACACCGCGCTGGTGGTAACCCTGATGGCGCTGGCATTCTTCGGTAAAGGCTTTGGCGCACTCGGCTGGCCGGTTATCTCCGATGTGGCACCGAAAGAGATTGTTGGGCTGTGCGGCGGGCTGTTTAACGTCTTCGGCAACGTGGCGTCTATCGTCACTCCGCTGGTGATTGGCTATATCGTGAGTGAGCTGCACTCCTTTAATGGCGCACTGATTTTTGTAGGCTGCTCTGCGCTGATGATGATGGTTTGCTACCTGTTCGTGGTGGGCGACATCAAACGTCTGGAACTGCGTAAGTAAGCCACGACTAACTTAAGGTAATGAAAATGGATAACGCGATTTTCCCTAACAAATTCAAAGCGGCACTGGCTGCCAAACAGGTTCAGATTGGCTGCTGGTCCGCACTCTCCAGCCCAATCAGCACCGAAGTGTTAGGACTGGCCGGTTTCGACTGGCTGGTACTGGACGGTGAACATGCGCCGAACGACGTGACGACGCTCATCCCGCAGCTGATGGCCTTAAAAGGCAGCGCGAGCGCACCGGTGGTGCGTATCCCGACTAACGAGCCGGTGATTATCAAGCGCATGCTGGATATCGGTTTCTACAACTTCCTGATCCCGTTCGTAGAAACCGAAGAAGAAGCCGCGCAGGCGGTCTCCTCTACCCGCTATCCGCCAGAAGGCATTCGCGGCGTATCCGTTTCGCATCGCGGCAACATGTTTGGCACCGTGCCGGATTACTTCGCGCAGTCCAATAAGAACATCACCATCCTGGTGCAGATCGAGAGCCAGCTTGGCGTCGATAACGTTGATGCCATTGCCGCTACCGACGGCGTTGACGGTATCTTCGTCGGCCCAAGCGATTTGGCCGCGGCGTTAGGCCATCTGGGCAACGCTTCTCACCCGGAAGTGCAGCAGGCGATTCAACACATTTTCGCCCGTGCCAAAGCGCACGGTAAGCCGAGCGGCATTCTGGCACCGGTAGAAGCCGATGCGCGTCGCTATCTGGAGTGGGGCGCAACCTTTGTGGCGGTCGGCAGCGATCTGGGCGTGTTCCGCGCCGGTACGCAGAAGCTGGCTGACGCCTTCAAGAAGTAACCACCACCGAATACATACACATTTGAGGAAATGACGATGAAAGTTGGTTTTATTGGCCTGGGTATCATGGGTAAACCGATGAGTAAAAATCTGCTGAAAGCAGGTTACTCGCTGGTGGTTTCTGACCGTAATCCTGAAACGATCGCTGAAGTGATCGCCGCTGGTGCCGAAACGGCAACCACGGCAAAAGCGATTGCTGAGCAGTGTGATGTGATCATCACCATGCTGCCAAACTCCCCGCACGTGAAAGACGTGGCGCTGGGCGAAAACGGCATTATCGAAGGCGCGAAGCCGGGCACCGTGCTTATCGACATGAGTTCGATTGCTCCGCTGGCCAGCCGTGAAATTAGCGATGCGCTGAAGGCGAAGGGCGTTGAGATGCTTGATGCGCCGGTCAGCGGCGGCGAGCCAAAAGCCATCGACGGTACGCTGTCGGTGATGGTGGGCGGTGATAAAGCTATCTTCGATAAATACTACGACCTGATGAAAGCGATGGCGGGTTCGGTGGTACATACCGGCGACATCGGTGCGGGTAACGTCACCAAGCTGGCAAACCAGGTGATCGTGGCGCTGAACATTGCGGCGATGTCTGAAGCGCTGACCCTGGCGACCAAAGCGGGCGTCAACCCGGATCTGGTGTATCAGGCGATTCGCGGCGGCCTGGCGGGCAGCACCGTGCTGGACGCGAAAGCACCGATGGTGATGGATCGTAACTTCAAGCCAGGTTTCCGTATCGACCTGCATATTAAAGATCTGGCGAATGCCCTGGATACCTCGCACGGCGTTGGCGCACAGCTGCCGCTGACCGCGGCGGTGATGGAAATGATGCAGGCGCTGCGTGCCGATGGTCTGGGAACCGCTGACCATAGCGCTCTGGCATGCTATTACGAAAAGCTGGCGAAAGTGGAAGTCACTCGCTAAGGACGTTGTGCCCGGTGGCGCATTGCGTGCCGGGCTTACAGGGTAGGCCGGAGCAGTAAAACGCCCTCCGGCGTCGTGCGCTAATAGGCTCAGATATGAAAATCGTAATCGCCCCAGACTCTTATAAAGAAAGCCTTTCTGCCACCGAGGTAGCTCAGGCAATAGAAAAAGGATTTCGGGAAATCTTTCCGGAAGCGCAATTCGTGTCAGTGCCGGTCGCCGACGGTGGAGAAGGAACGGTTGAGGCGATGATTGCGGCCACGCAGGGGCGTTCGGTGACATCAACAGTCACCGGCCCGCTGGGCGAAGCCGTGGAAGCACAGTGGGGGATCTCCGGCGACGGGAATACCGCCTTTATTGAAATGGCGGCCGCAAGCGGCCTGGCCTTAGTGCCACCAGAACAGCGTAACCCGCTGATTACCACCTCTTACGGCACCGGGGAACTGATCCTCCAGGCGCTGGAGAGTGGGGTGAAGAACATTATTATCGGTATTGGCGGCAGCGCGACCAACGACGGCGGTGCCGGTATGGTGCAGGCGCTGGGCGCGAAGCTGTGCGATGCCGAAGGCAAGTCGATTGGCTTTGGCGGCGGCAGCCTGATGAGTCTTAATCACATTGATATTTCCGGCCTGGACGCCCGCCTGCAACACTGCGCGATTCGCGTAGCGTGCGATGTGACGAACCCGCTGACCGGGCCGCAGGGCGCTTCCTGCATCTTTGGCCCGCAGAAAGGGGCGACCGAGGCGATGATCGTCGAACTGGATCGCAACCTGGCCCACTATGCGGAGGCGATCAAAGCCTCGCTGCGTATCGACGTGAAAACCGTGCCGGGATCTGGCGCCGCGGGCGGAATGGGGGCGGCGCTGATGGCGTTCCTGGGCGCAGAGTTGCGCAGCGGCATTGAGATTGTGACCCAGGCGCTGAATCTGGAAGAGCATATTCACGATTGCACGCTGGTGGTCACCGGTGAAGGCCGTCTCGATAGCCAGAGCATTCACGGCAAGGTGCCGGTAGGCGTAGCCAGCGTGGCGAAGAAATACCATAAACCGGTTATCGGCATTGCCGGTAGCCTGACGCGCGATGTTGGCGTGGTGCACCAGTACGGCATTGATTCGGTATTCAGCGTGCTGAACCGTATTGGCTCGCTGGAAGAGGCGTTCCGCGATGCGGCGGAGAACATTTATCAGACCTCCCGGAACATTGCCGCCGCCATTCAGGTGGGGATGCGGATCGAAGGGTGACATCGGCGCGCAAACCCTCTATACTGCGCGCCGAAGCTGACCAGACAGTCGCCGCTTCGTCGTCGTCCTCTTCGGGGGAGACGGGCGGAGGGGAGGAAAGTCCGGGCTCCATAGGGCAAGGTGCCAGGTAACGCCTGGGGGGTGTAACAGCCCACGACCAGTGCAACAGAGAGCAAACCGCCGATGGCCCGCGCAAGCGGGATCAGGTAAGGGTGAAAGGGTGCGGTAAGAGCGCACCGCGCGGCTGGTAACAGTCCGTGGCACGGTAAACTCCACCCGGAGCAAGGCCAAATAGGGGTTCATAAGGTACGGCCCGTACTGAACCCGGGTAGGCTGCTTGAGCCAGTGAGCGATTGCTGGCCTAGATGAATGACTGTCCACGACAGAACCCGGCTTATCGGTCAGTTTCACCTCTTAAAAAACCCCGCCTCGGCGGGGTTTTTGCTTTTCGGCGCTGATTGAAGGACACGCCTTTTCAGTAGCGTTATATTCTATTTGTTTACCATATCCATACAAAAAATAGAGTTATTCACTAAATTGATGTAATGGTGTGATAACCGTCATTTTTTACCTTTCTTTAACTTCACATCTTGTTAACACGACTCATTGCGCTATCTCACAAAACCTGCGTAGCGTTCATCATCGAAGAAATCGCTATCCGATTAAAATTCCTTATAAAACAATTTATTACGATTATTATGTTGGAAGCGAAAACAACCGAAATCTCTCTTTTTTTAGTTCAAGAGAAATACATTGGTTTATTTTGCGCTAATCGTAGCAATATTTTCTACTTTCGACGTTTCTCAGCGCATGGAGTTGCAAGTTTTTTCTCCATAACCCGCGCTATCATTTTCTCACTCTAAAAAAGGCAGTGAATAAGCCTGTAATATTCGCACCATCCAGAACATCAAACTGAATTAGAACAATAAACCCCTACATACTAAGAGTGAGAATTTGTTATGGAAACAATCTCAATAGCAACCGCGCCGACGTCGTCAGCGGCCGCGCGAGCGGGCATGTCAGAAAGTGAATGGCAGGCGGCAATAAAATTCGACAGTACCGACGTTGGCTGGGTCATTATGAGTATCGGGATGGCTATCGGGGCCGGGATCGTGTTCCTACCGGTTCAGGTTGGCCTGATGGGACTGTGGGTCTTCCTGCTCTCCTCCATCGTTGGCTACCCGGCGATGTACCTGTTCCAGCGTCTGTTTATCAACACCCTGGCCGAATCGCCAGAGTGTAAAGACTACCCGAGCGTTATCAGCGGCTACCTCGGCAAAAACTGGGGGATCTTACTCGGTGCGCTCTACTTCATCATGTTGGTTATCTGGATGTTCGTCTATTCCACGGCGATCACCAACGACAGCGCCTCCTATCTGCATACCTTCGGCGTGACCGACGGATTGCTCTCCGAAAACCCGTTTTATGGCCTGGTGCTGATCTGCGTGCTGGTAGCGATATCGTCGCGCGGGGAGAAGCTGCTGTTTAAAGTCTCCAGCTTTATGGTGCTGACCAAACTGCTGGTAGTGGCGGCACTTGGGGTGTCGATGGTGGGCATGTGGCATCTGTACAACGCCGGGACGCTGCCGCCGATGGGGCTGCTGATTAAGAACGCCATCATCACGCTGCCGTTTACCCTGACCTCAATCCTGTTTATTCAAACCCTGAGCCCGATGGTTATCTCCTACCGCTCAAAGGAGAAATCTCGCGAAGTGGCGCGTCACAAGGCGCTGCGGGCGATGAACATCGCCTTCGGTATTCTGTTCGTGGTGGTCTTCTTCTACGCCGTCTCCTTTACGCTGGCGATGGGTCACGATGAAGCGGTGAAAGCTTACGAGCAGAACATCTCGGCGCTGGCGATTGCCGCCCAGTTTATTAACGGCAGCGCGGGTGCCTGGGTGACCGTGGTGAGCGTGATCCTCAATATCTTTGCTGTGATGACCGCCTTCTTCGGTGTTTATCTGGGCTTCCGCGAAGCGACGCAGGGGATCGTTATCAACCTGCTGCGCCGCAAAATGCCGGAAGAACAAATCAATCAGAAGCTGGTGCAGCGCGGGATCATGGTCTTCGCCATCCTGCTGGCCTGGAGCGCCATTGTTCTCAATGCGCCAGTGTTGAGCTTCACCTCTATCTGTAGCCCTATTTTCGGCATGGTGGGTTGTCTGATCCCGGCCTGGTTGGTCTACAAAGTCCCGGCGCTACACAAATACAAAGGCGTCTCGCTGGTGATTATCATCATTACCGGCCTGCTGCTCTGCGTCTCGCCGTTCCTGGCCTTCTCCTGATTTACGTGTGGTAATGAATATGGTTGATGTATCAATGAATCCGCTCTGGGACAACATGATTCAGGCGGTAAAACAGAACGTGAAGCCCGCAATGGGCTGCACCGAGCCGGTTTCACTGGCGTTGGCGAGCGCGATTGCGGCATCGCATCTGGCGGGCAGGGTTAGTCATATCGTGGCTAAAGTGTCGCCGAACCTGATGAAAAACGGCATGGGCGTTACCGTGCCGGGTACGGGGATGGTGGGGCTGCCGATTGCCGCCGCGCTGGGTGCGCTGGGTGGCGACGCGCAGGCCGGGCTGGAAGTGCTGAAGGGCGCGTCGGTGGAGGACATTACGGCGGCCAAGGTTCTGCTGGCGAGCGGTAAAGTGTCGGTGACGATGGAAGATCCGTGCGATGACGTGCTCTATGCCAGCGCCACGGTCTATACCCCCGATGAATCGGCGACGGTGACCATTGCCGGTGGCCATACGCGAGTGATTCGCGTAGTGAAAAATGGCGTGACGCTGCTGAATGTCAGCAATGGCGAAGGCGCAGAAGAAGAGCAGACAACATCCCTTGAAAATGTCACCCTGGAGCAGGTCGTTGAGTTTGCCGAGCAGGTGCCGTTTGAAAAGATAAGCTTTATCCTCGATGCCGCCCTGCTGAACAGCGCGCTCTCTCATGAAGGGCTGCGTGCGCCGTACGGCCTGCATATTGGCGCAACCCTGCAACGTCAGCGCGAGCGCGGGCTGCTGGCAAAAGATCTGCTGACCGACATCATGATCCGCACTTCGGCGGCCTCTGATGCACGCATGGGCGGCGCTTGCCTGCCAGCAATGAGCAACTCCGGCTCGGGCAACCAGGGCATTGCTGCGACTATGCCGGTGGTGGTAGTGGCGGAGCATCTGGGCTGCTCGCAGGAAAAAATGGCCCGCGGGCTGATTCTTTCGCACCTGACGGCTATCTATATCCATCACCAGTTGCCGATGCTGTCGGCGCTTTGTGCCGCGACCACCGCCTCGATGGGAGCGGCAGCCGGTATCTGCTGGCTTATCGACGGCAGCTACCGCAGCATCTCGATGGCCATCAGCAGCATGATCGGCGACGTCAGCGGCATTATCTGCGATGGCGCGTCTAACAGCTGCGCGATGAAGGTCTCAACCAGCGTGTCGTCGGCGTGGAAAGCGGTGCTGATGGCGCTGGATGAAACGGCGGTAACTGGAAATGAGGGGATTGTGGCAAACGATGTGGAGCAGTCGATTAGCAACCTCTGCTCGCTGGCCTGCCACTCCATGCAGCAGACGGACAAGCAGGTGATTCAGATTATGGCGAGCAAGCTCGCGTAAAAAAAAGCCCCGGTGACTGGCCGGGGCATCTTCTCAGGCGGCGTGTTCTGCTGCCTGATGACGTTCTGCTTCACAAACAATCGCTTCCAGCTCGTTCAGCATCTCTTCAAAGCCAAAGCTTTTTGGCGCGCTGACCGGCTGTGGTGCTTTAACGACGACGGCCTTGTGCTGCTTTTTGTTGTTTCGCTTACTCATTTTGTCTTCGGTGTCCCTGAAAATCGTTACACCGGTAAATCTATCAGCAAAGCGCGCAGCGGGGTATCAGCCACCAGTGTGATATTGCTCTCATCGCGGATAAACGCCCCGTCACCGCAGGTCAGAGATTGTTTTTCCGCCTCGTGAGCCAGTGCGTGAACCGTGCCATGAATCGACTGCAGATAGGCACGCGGCCCGTGCAGCTGCAGGCTGACCTGCTCGCCTTTGGCAAGCTCGATATGGTGCAGCCATACCTGCTGGCGCAGCTGCAGACTGTGCTGGCTGCCGTCCGGCGAGGCTAACAGTTGGTGATCGATCTCTTTCAGTTTGATCTTCTGCACGCGCGAGTTCTCGCGCTCAGGGCAGGCGTCGAGCCAGATTTGAATCCGGGTTAACGACTTGTCTTTACTCAGATTATGCTCGCTATAGCTGACGCCTGGCTGAGTGGCAATCAGCAGCGCTTCACCGGCTTTGGCATGAATATGGTGGCCTTCACTATCGCGATACTCCGCTTCACCTTCCAGAATCAGATTCAGAATATCGACTTTTGGATAGGTGCGTGGCTGGAATGAGGCACCCGGTGCGAGCACTTCCTGATTCAACACGCGCAGTGAGGCGTAGCCCAGCAGCTTCGGATCAAAGTAGTGCCCAAAAGAGAAGGTGTAGCGAGCCTGCAGCCAACCGAAGTCTGCCTGTCCGCACTGTTTCGCTGTTCTTGTGGTAATCATCTTCTTGACCCTCCTTTACACTAAAACAATGGTAAAGGTATGGACGCTGCATTGTTAGCCAGATATTCTGCCCGGTATGTTCAAATTTACTGAATGAGCACGCCATGGCTAAAGAGAGAGCACTGACGCTGGAAGCACTACGAGTAATGGACGCCATCGATAGACGCGGAAGCTTTGCCGCCGCGGCTGATGAGCTCGGACGCGTGCCTTCGGCATTAAGCTACACCATGCAAAAGCTGGAAGAAGAGCTGGACGTGGTTCTGTTTGACCGCTCGGGTCATCGAACAAAATTCACTAACGTGGGGCGCATGCTGCTGGAACGCGGGCGCGTGCTGCTGGAAGCCGCCGATAAGCTGACGACCGATGCCGAAGCGCTGGCTCGCGGCTGGGAAACCCATCTCACCATCGTAGCAGAAGCGCTGATCCCAACCTCTGCGCTGTTCCCGCTGGTGGAAAAGCTGGCGACCAAATCCAATACCCAACTGTCGATTATTACCGAAGTGCTGGCGGGTGCCTGGGAGCGCCTGGAGCAGGGGCGGGCGGATATCGTGATTGCGCCGGATATGCATTTCCGTTCATCGACGGAGATTAACTCCCGCAAACTCTATTCGGTGATGAACGTTTATGTTGCCGCGCCGGATCACCCTATCCATCAGGAAGCCGAACCGCTGTCGGAAGTGACGCGCGTGAAGTATCGCGGCGTGGCGATTGCCGACACCGCCCGCGAACGTCCGGTACTGACGGTACAGTTGCTGGATAAGCAACCGCGTTTGACGGTCACGTCGATGGAAGAGAAGCGCCAGGCGCTGTTAGCCGGCCTGGGCGTAGCGACTATGCCGTATCCAATGGTCGAAGAGGATATCGCGCAGGGGCGCTTACGCGTGGTGAGCCCCGAATACACCAGCGAAATTGATATCATCATGGCCTGGCGTCGCGACAGCATGGGCGAAGCGAAGTCCTGGTGTCTGCGTGAGATTCAAAAGTTGTTAACCGCGAAATAAACCCCGGAGTCGGTGCTTCGCACCTCGTCCGGGCTACCTGCAACATGTAGCCCGGACGAGCGAAGCGACCCGGGATCAGGAAAGACGCTTCGGATCCGGTCCGAAACGGTTGTCGCCAGGCGTTCCGTTCTGGCAGTTAAAGATGATGATCACAATCCAGCCAATCACCGGAATGATCAGTAGCAACAGCCACCACGCCGAGCGATCGGTGTCGTGCAGTCGGCGGAACTGCACTGCCCACCACGGAATAAAGACCAGAATGCCGTAAATAGTGGTGAGGATCCCTTCGCCGCCAGCGCGCTGCCAGCCCAGCATCTTGTCTATCACCCCCAGCACGAACGTCAAAATGACGTTCACCAGAATGAACATCCAGTACTCTTTGCGACGGGCGCGGCCGCCAAACCCAATGTAATTACGTAGAACGTTGAGATACCAATCCATTTTTATGCCTCAGTTGATCATTAATCACTTGTTTTTAAAGCGATCAAGCTAAGGATAGTCGTGAATGAAAAGGTGGTAAATATTGATGGAGTGAATTAATTGGGCATCGAGGACCGATGCCCGGTGTGCTTAGCGGAAACGCTCGTCGCGGCCGTGCGGCTCGTCCAGATCCTGCCATGGCCCGATGGAGATAATCCCGGTCGGGTTGATGGTTTTGTGGCTACGGAAGTAGTGGTTGCGGATATGGTCGAAGTCGACGGTCTCAGCAATACCCGGCATCTGGTAGATATCACGCAGGAAGCCGTGCAGATTCAGATAGTCGCTGATGCGGTGCTTATCGCACTTAAAGTGGGTCACGTAGACCGGATCGAAACGGATAAGCGTCGTCCACAGGCGAATATCGGCTTCGGTGAGCTGATTACCGGTCAGGTAGCGGTGCTGGCCGAGGATCTTCTCCAGGCGATCCAGCGAGCTAAAGACTTTCTCGACGGCATCATCATAGGCTGCCTGGCTGGTGGCGAAGCCGGCTTTATAGACCCCGTTGTTCACGGTGTCATAGATCCAACTATTCAGCTCGTCAATCTGCTCGCGCAGCGCGACCGGATAGTAATCACCCGCTTTGGCGCCCAGGGCATCAAAGGCGGTATTGAACATGCGAATGATCTCTGCAGATTCGTTGCTGACGATGGTCTGGTTCTTTTTATCCCACAGCACCGGTACGGTTACGCGCCCGGAGTAGCTGGAATCGGCATGCTGATAGAGTTGATAAAGGAACTGATGCTGATAAAGCGTATCGCCAGTGGCGGCCGGGAAATCGGCGTCGAAGGTCCAGCCGTTTTCCAGCATGAGCGGATTCACGACGGAAACCGAGATAAATGGCTCCAGCCCTTTGAGCTTACGCAGGATCAGCGTGCGGTGCGCCCACGGACAGGCAAGAGAGACGTACAGGTGATAGCGATCCTTCTCGGCGGCAAAACCACCGTTACCGGTCGGGCCTGGCTCGCCGTCGGCGGTCAGCCAGTTGCGAAATGCGGATACCGAACGCTGGAAACGTCCACCGGTGGATTTGGTGTCATACCAGACGTCCTGCCAGACGCCATCGATCAATTGTCCCATGATGTTCTCCTCCAGATAGCAAAAGCGAGGAGATATCTCCTCGCTTTTTTATTCATTCAGTATAGTGCGCTTACCACTTTTTATTCAGCACGCGGTCGATGCTGAATGCGCCTGGACCGGTGATACCCAGCAGCAGGTAGCCGCCAGCGATGGTCAGGTTTTTCATAAACATCAGCGAGTTCATGCCTTCAGCAAAGTTGCTGTGGAAGATGAAGGCGGTCAGCAGAGTGAAGCCTGCGGTGAACAGCGCGGTGGTACGAGTCAGGAAACCGAACAGAATCGCCAGACCGCCGCCAAACTCAAGCAGAATGGTCAGTGGCAGCAGGAAACCAGGGACACCCATTGCTTCCATATACTGCTGCGTACCCGCATACCCGGTGATTTTGCCCCAGCCTGCGGTGATAAACAGAATCGGCATCAGAATACGTGCGACCAGGAAACCAATATCTTCTAATTTTTTCATCTTTCTCTCCAGAGAACCTTGCGGGCAGTTAAACCGTTTTATTGAGCGTTTACACGTTGATAGCGCGTAGCTGCTGTCGATGGAGAGAAATATAACTGTGACGTATAACAATTGTTAGCAAGGAAAACTGTTGAAGTTCTTCAAAGAATCTGAGCAACGATGTATGGCAGTGAAAAAAGCAGAGGGGGGGGGAAGGCTAAGCGGAGCGGCGCAGAATATTCCTGACCATGCGCCAGGTGCTCCAGACGCCCAGGCCGCGGCGGGCCCAGCGCACCAGAAAACGCGGATGGCGCAAAGAGACCACCGCCATCACGCTGCTGCCGACCATCACCCATGAACGCAGACTTACCAGGCGGTCCCAACCGCGATCGTAGGGCTGCGTGGCCTCCAGCCAGTCGCGACGGCTGGCGCTCATATCCAGCCGTTGCTGTTGAATCTGCCGCAGCAGATACGCTTTGCGTTCCTCTCGCTCCTGACGTGGACTCATGGTTCGTCATCCTCCAGCAGGGCGCGATCGTTAGCCAGTTCGTGGCGAGTATGGCGCAGCAGGGTGGAGCGGCGGGCTTTGCGCAGGGTCCATATCCCACCAACGATCGCGAGCAGCAGCAGGGTTGCCGTAGTGGCGACCATTACGATAAGGCGATACTGCGGGTCAACGGCCCACATGATCAGCACCAGCAGGCTCATCAGGCCGAAAGCGGTGAACAGCAGGGTAAGCCCGGCCATTAACAGGATCTGGATGAGGTTGGCTTTCTCCTCTTCCAGTTCGACGACCGCTAAGCGCAGTCGCGTTTCGACCATCTGAACCACGAGGGTAACTATGCGCTGGCCAATGCCGAGAATGTTCTTTCCCGGCCCCGGCGCGTGTTGAGATTGACTCATGCTTAGCGACGCGTCAGCAGAACGCCCAGCACCAGCCCGACTGCTGCACCAATACCGACGCCTGTCCACGGATTTTCACGCACGTAGCCATCGGCTTTCGCCGCTGCTTCACGCGTTTGCTTCGTTAGCACTTCACCTGCTTCACTCAGACGATCACGGCTCTCTTTGAGCGCGCTCTCTGCTTTACTGCGCAGTTTGCTCATCTCCTCTTTGGATTTGTCGGTGGAAGCATTCAGGACTTCTTCCAGGGTATCGGACAGGGCCTTCAGCTCTGCGCGTAACTGATCTGATGTCGAATCTTTAGCCATCGTATCTCTCCTTTAAGGATTTCCACTCAATATGCGCGGGATTCCAGCGCGTTAAGTTCTTTTTTGGCTTCCTGCAGCTTATGCTCGCGTTTTGCCACTTTATCCGCATCGCCTTTCTGTTCTGCTTCCTTCAGATCCTGCTCGCGCTCGCGAACTTCGTCCTTCTGTTCCGCAATTTTTTCCTGATGATCGGCGCGAAGCTTGCTGTCAGTACAGTGTGCCTGGACTTCGCTCAGCGCCTTTTTCAGGCCGTCAATACGGTGCTGATTGTTATGCTTCTCGGCATAGCCAATCTCACGCTGAATGTCCTGCTCTTTTTCCTGACACAGTGATGTTGCTGCTGCGCTCGCACTAAGAGACGCGAGGGCAAGAGCAAGAACGATGCGGTATTTCATGTATGAACCTTCCATTGTGCGTAGTACATCGGCATGTACTTTTTCCGGTATGTGGGCAGCGCCGCTGCGTCACCCACAATACTAAGCATAGTAAGTAAAATACAAAATCACCAAAGCGGGTGAAAGTATTCGGATTCCTGGAAGTGGCTAACCAAATCGATGCGAGGTGTCACGAAGAAGGGACAGCCAGCTTGCCGGGTTGTTATCTTCATCCTGCAGCGCTATCACGTAGACGTGCGGCAGGGTGTTATCCAGCACGCGCTTCGCCGCGGCGCTCTGCTCGCTGGATTCAAAGGTAATCAATAAGGCATCATCCTTCGGCGTGATGCTCTTAAAGCGAATGCCGTTAGCATCCAGATGATGAGAAATGGAGAAGCCGTCGGGCATGCTGGCCTGATTCATCGGGCGAATGGCCAGCGTAGACTCTTCGCGCTGCAGTGCGGCCCATAGCCAAAGCATGATGCATAGCATCAGCATCATGCCCAGACTAACGGCAAATCGACGTAGCAGAATACGGTTTGCCACCATCGTTAGCCTCGATTACCGTATTTCTTCTTCCACACCACGGCCAGTGAACCAATCAGGCCGACGACCAGAAGTACCACCGGCAGCAGCATCAGGCACGACATCAGCGCGTCTTCGTATTTCTGGAATACCGGGGTTTTACCCAGCAGATAGCCAAGGGTGGTCAGAATCAGTACCCACAGCAGGCCGCTCATCCAGTTGAAGAACTGGAAGCGCGCGTTGTTCAGGCCTGAAATTCCGGCAATGGTCGGCAGCAGGGTACGCACGAACGCAATAAAGCGACCAATCAGCAGCGCTGAGAGGCCGTGCTTATGGAACAGATGGTGCGCGCGCTGGTGGTAGTGGGCGGGAAGATGTGAAAGCCAGTTCTGGACGATACGCGTATTGCCCAGCCACTTGCCCTGAATATAGCTAAGCCAGCAGCCGAGGCTGGCGGCGACGGTCAGCAAAAGGACCGTTTGCGGGAAGCCCATTGCGCCTTTAGCAATCAGTACGCCGACCAGCACCAGCAGGCTATCGCCCGGTAAAAATGCAGCCGGCAGCAAACCGTTCTCAAGGAACAGGATCATAAATAAGACAAAATAGAGCATACCGATCATGGACGGATTAGCGAGGGTTTCGAAATCCTGGCTCCACAAGGCATTTAAGAGTTGGGTTAGTAGTTCCATTCACGATTCCTGGTACATCGATTAACGTAATGCCTGAACGCGCTGCGACGGTCTTTGCTTGTTTCTATTTTAATAGCATCGCGGTAAATACGCGCTGAACAGTCCCTGTTTTGGCAAAATAATCTACTGCTGAACAACAAAAAGGCAAAATGCATGCAATTGTAACAAATGGCGCGGTTTTCCGTCATAGAAATTGCAATTTGTTGCAGAACGATTTTGCGGTTTCGGGCGGGGAGTGGCTAGGGGATTTACAAAGGCTTACCCACGTGAAAAGTCAGGTAAGCCTTAATAAGTGACAAGGGCGCTTATTTGCCGCCGATAGCGACCGTATCGAGGTGAACTACCGGGTTTTCCGCAAACAGGTAGCGGTCGGCGTTGAACTCAAAATCATCGCTGGTTTCGTTGAACAGCATCAGCTTGGTGTTCTCCAGATGCTGCCACATGGCAATTTTTGCCGCATGCGGATCTTTGCGAATCAGCGCTTTCAGGATCTGGTCGTGATCGTCACACCAGTTATCTACGGTGCGAGCGTCGATATGGTCGTGGAGTTTTTTCCAGTACGGGTTGTGCACGCGCTGGGTCCACATTTTCTCAACGATGGCCGCAAGCGCGGTGTTTTGCGTCGCCAGAGCAACCTGCACGTGGAACTGGAGATCCCACTGGGAGTCGCGGAAGCACTGCTCTTTGCGTGCGTTTTCCTGGATCTCCATCAGCTTCATGATGTCCTGCTTGGTGACCTGGGTAGCGGCGAACTCCGCGATGTTGCTCTCAATCAGCTGACGTGCCTGCAGCAGCTCAAACGGGCCGTAGTTGGCAAACTCCAGCGTTTCGTCCGGCATCTGGTGGTATTTCGGCTGATTGGAAATGACGTGAATGCCGGAGCCTTTACGGACTTCAACATACCCTTCGACTTCCAGCATGATAATCGCTTCGCGAACCACGGTGCGGCTGACGCTCTTTTCATCGGCAATAAAGCGCTCCGCAGGCAGTTTATCGCCCACTAGGTATACGCCTTGCTCAATGCGTTCTTTTAGCTCAGCGGCCAGTTGCTGATACAAGCGACGTGCGTCGGCGATTTCCATATGCTCTCCAGGCAGGGTACGGCAGATTAAATTTGTTATACCACTTTTACGAGCAGCTAACCACATTATGACATGAAAAAAGCCGCCTGGAACAAGGCGGCTTTTGGGAAAACAGACATCCGTTACAGATTAGTTTTGCGTGGCCTGCTGCGTAGGGCTATTCGCACCGGATTGACCGTCGTCTGCCTGCTTATTCTGCAGCACGGTCCAGATAACCACCGCACCTAACAGGTCGAAGATAGCCAGTACGGCGAACAGTGGGCTGAAGCCGATGGTATCAGCCAGCGCACCAACAACCAGTGCAAACATGGTGCTCGCCATCCACGCCGCCATCCCGGTCAGACCGTTCGCGGTAGCCACTTCGTTACGACCAAAGACGTCGGAAGAGAGCGTAATCAGCGCGCCGGACAGAGACTGGTGAGCAAAGCCACCAAGGCACAGCAGGGCGATAGCAACGTATGGGCTGGTGAACAGACCGATCATCCCTGGGCCAATCATCAGCAGGGCGCCCATGGTGACAACCATTTTACGGGAAACAATCAGGTTCACACCGAACCAGCGCTGGAACAGCGGCGGCAGGTAGCCACCCAGCACGCAGCCTACGTCAGCGAACAGCATTGGCATCCACGCAAACATGGCGATTTCTTTCAGGTCAAAGCCGTAGACTTTAAACATGAACAGTGGGATCCAGGCGTTGAAGGTACCCCATGCTGGTTCAGCCAGGAAGCGCGGCAGGGCGATACCCCAGAAGCGACGGGTCTGAATGATCTGCCATGGAGACATTTTCTTCGCGTTGTTGGTCTGGTGCTGTGCTTCCTGACCACCAATGATGTACTCACGTTCTTCGTCAGTTAATTTTTTCTGATCGCGTGGGTGTTTGTAGAAGATAAGCCAGGACATTGCCCAGATGAAGCTCAGCGCGCCGGAGATAATGAACGCCATCTGCCAGCTGTGCATCACGATAGCCCAGACCACCAGAGGTGGCGCAATCATGCCGCCGATAGACGAACCAACGTTAAAGTAACCTACCGCGATAGAACGCTCTTTCGCCGGGAACCACTCGGAGCTGGCTTTCAGACCCGCAGGGATCATTGCCGCTTCAGCCGCGCCGACCGCACCACGTGCGATGGCCAGACCACCCCAGCTGCCTGCCAGCGCAGTCGCGCCACAGAAAACAGCCCAGGCAATGGCGAAGAAGGCGTAACCGATTTTGGTGCCCAGAATGTCCAGAACGTAGCCGGCAACCGGCTGCATCACGGTATAAGCTGCAGAGTAAGCAGCGATGATGTAAGAGTATTGTTGTGTGGAAATGTGCAGCTCAGCCATCAGAGTCGGCGCAGCTGCCGCCACGGTATTACGTGTCAGGTAGCCCAGCACGGTGCCCATTGTCACCAGTGCGATCATGTACCAACGTAACCCTTTAATTTTACGCATGTAAACCTCATCGTGTTGTTATAACTGCGAGTCCTGCAGCCATCCTCCCGTGTTGCCGGAAGATGTCATTCTCGAAGGGGCTTACCGGAGTAAACTTCCCGGTACGGCCCGAACTTGCCAGTAAGTACGCGTGCTGAATTCGGTATCCGTACCGCTCAATCAGGTGTCTGTATCGACCACGTCGACTGCATTCCGTCGTTCAATGTGTTTCGACGGGGTGCAAGATAACTTGTCATACAACTTTAAAAGGTGAATACCGTCACAAAAGAGGTATTTTCCGTACGGTTTAAGGGGTAGATAGGCCAGGCCAGGCGCGGCGCGGCTTGCAGGGGTGTTTCTTCATTTTTTCTGTCATTTTTTGTCAAGGTTTATTGATCTAACTCACGAAAAAATCTTCGGTTGAACGAAATTGGTGTGATAACTTTGACAGCATTACAGATAAACATCTGACCCACTCGTTGAGAGGAAGACGATAATGACCCCGTTCATGACTGAAGATTTTCTGTTAGACACCGAATTTGCCCGCCGTCTGTACCACGACTACGCAAAAGATCAGCCGATTTTCGACTATCACTGCCACCTGCCACCACAGCAGGTTGCGGAAGACTATCGTTTTAAAAACCTGTATGACATCTGGCTGAAAGGCGATCACTACAAGTGGCGCGCAATGCGTACCAACGGCGTAGCGGAACGCCTGTGCACCGGCGATGCGTCTGACCGCGAGAAGTTTGACGCGTGGGCTGCCACCGTGCCGCACACCATCGGCAACCCGTTATACCACTGGACTCACCTCGAACTGCGTCGCCCATTCGGCATCACCGGTAAACTGCTTTCACCGTCTACCGCTGGCGAAATCTGGGATGAGTGCAACGAGCTGCTGGCTCAGGACAAATTCTCCGCGCGCGGCATCATGAAGCAGATGAACGTGAAAATGGTCGGCACCACCGATGACCCGATCGATTCTCTGGAACATCATGCGGCCGTCGCGAAAGACGGTTCCTTTGACGTGAAAGTGCTGCCGAGCTGGCGCCCGGATAAAGCGTTCAACATTGAACTGGCAACCTTCAACGATTACATGGCGAAACTGGGTGAAGTGTCTGACACCGACATCCGTCGCTTTGCTGACCTGCAGACTGCGCTGACCAAGCGTCTGGATCACTTCGCCGCGCACGGCTGTAAAGTCTCTGACCACGCGCTGGACGTTGTCCTGTTCGCGGAATCTAACGAAGCGGAACTGGATAGCATCCTGGCACGCCGTCTGGCCGGTGAAACCCTGAGCGAGCACGAAGTCGCCCAGTTCAAAACCGCCGTACTGGTCTTCCTGGGCGCTGAATACGCACGTCGCGAATGGGTACAGCAGTACCACATCGGCGCGCTGCGTAATAACAACCTGCGTCAGTTCAAACTGCTGGGTGCGGACGTCGGCTTCGACTCCATCAATGACCGCCCAATGGCGGAAGAGCTGTCTAAGCTCCTGAGCAAACAGAACGAACAGAATCTGCTGCCAAAAACCATTCTGTACTGCCTGAACCCACGCGATAACGAAGTGCTGGGCACCATGATCGGTAACTTCCAGGGTGAAGGTATGCCGGGCAAGATGCAGTTCGGTTCCGGCTGGTGGTTCAACGATCAGAAAGACGGTATGGAACGTCAGATGACTCAACTGGCACAGCTGGGCTTGCTGAGCCGCTTCGTCGGCATGCTGACCGATAGCCGTAGCTTCCTGTCTTACACCCGTCACGAATACTTCCGCCGTATTCTGTGCCAGATGATTGGCCGTTGGGTTGCTGCGGGCGAAGCGCCTGCTGACATCCAGCTGCTGGGTGAGATGGTGAAAAACATTTGCTTTAACAATGCGCGTGACTACTTCGCCATTGAACTGAACTAAAGTCTGGGGTTGGTATGCAATACATCAAGATCCATGCGCTGGATAACGTCGCAGTCGCGCTCGCTGATTTGGCCGAAGGAACCGACGTCACCGTTGATGGGCAGGTGATTACCCTGCGTCAGGCGGTCACGCGTGGCCACAAGTTCGCCTTACGCGATATCGCGAAGGGTGAAAACGTCATTAAATACGGTTTACCGATTGGTCACACGCTGGTGGATGTGGCGGCGGGCGAGCATATTCATGCTCATAACACGCGCACCAATCTGAGCGATCTGGACACGTATAGCTACCAACCTGATTTCCAGGCAGAGGTTGCCCAGCCCGTCGATCGTGACGTGCAGATCTACCGCCGGGCGAACGGTGACGTGGGCGTGCGTAACGAACTCTGGATCCTGCCGACCGTGGGCTGCGTGAACGCCATGGCTCGTCAGATGCAGAACCGTTTCCTGAAAGAGACCAACGATGCCGAAGGTATCGACGGCGTTCATCTCTTCAGTCACACCTACGGCTGTTCGCAGCTCGGCGACGATCACATCAACACCCGCACCATGCTGCAAAACATGGTGCGTCACCCGAATGCGGGTGCGGTGCTGGTGGTTGGCCTGGGTTGTGAAAACAACCAGGTCGATGCGTTCCGCGAAACCTTAGGGGAGTTCGATCCTGAACGCGTTCACTTTATGGTCTGCCAACACCAGGAAGACGAAGTGGAAGCAGGGATCGAACATCTCCATCAGCTGTACAACGTGATGCGCAATGACAAACGCGAGCCGGGTAAACTGAGCGAGCTGAAGTTTGGTCTGGAGTGCGGCGGGTCTGATGGCCTGTCCGGCATTACCGCCAACCCGATGCTGGGTCGTTTCTCCGACTACGTGATTGCCAACGGCGGCACCACCGTGCTGACCGAAGTGCCGGAAATGTTCGGCGCCGAGCAGCTGCTGATGAGCCACTGCCGTGACGAAGAAACCTTCGGCAAGCTGGTGACCATGGTCAATGACTTTAAGCAGTACTTCATTGCCCACGACCAGCCAATCTACGAGAACCCATCGCCGGGCAACAAAGCGGGTGGTATCACCACGCTGGAAGATAAATCACTGGGCTGCACGCAGAAAGCGGGCTCCAGCAAAGTGGTTGACGTTCTGCGCTACGGTGAACGCCTGAAGACGCACGGTCTGAACCTGCTCAGCGCACCGGGTAACGATGCGGTGGCGACCAGTGCCCTGGCGGGCGCGGGCTGCCATATGGTGCTGTTCAGCACCGGTCGTGGTACCCCTTACGGTGGTTTTGTGCCGACGGTGAAAATTGCCACCAACAGCGAGCTGGCTGAGAAGAAGAAACATTGGATCGACTTCAATGCTGGCCAACTGATTCACGGCAAAGCGATGCCTCAGCTGCTGGAAGAGTTTGTTGACGTTATCGTCGACTTCGCCAACGGCAAACAGACCTGCAACGAGCGCAATGATTTCCGTGAACTGGCCATCTTTAAGAGCGGCGTCACGTTGTAATAAAAATGTGATCTGATACGATAAAACGGCGTTTCATTGTGTGAAACGCCGTTTTTTTATGCTGTTTAACAAGGACCTCTCATGACGGCGTATTGGCTGGCCCAGGGCGTTGGCGTTCTGGCATTTATCATCGGTATCACTACCTTCATCAACCGCGATGAACGGCGCTTTAAGTTCCAGCTCTCCCTCTACAGCGCCACCATTGGCGTGCACTTCTTCCTGATGGGGGCGATTCCCGCCGGGATGAGCGCCGAGCTGAACGTTATCCGAACCATTATTTCGGTCTACACGCGCCGGATCTGGGTGATGTTCGTCTTTATTGCGCTGACGCTGATTCTTGGGCTAAGCAAATTGCACCATGCTATGGAGCTGTTGCCGATCGCCGGCACGGTAGCCAGTACCTGGGCGTTGTTCCGCTGTAAAGGGCTGACGGTACGCTGCGTGATGTGGTGTTCCACGCTTTGCTGGGTTATCCATAACTTCTGGCTTGGCTCAATTGGCGGCACGATGATTGAGGGCAGCTTCCTGGTGATGAACGGCCTGAACATCATTCGCTTCTGGCGGATGCAGCGTAAGGGAATTGACCCGTTTAAGGTCGAGAAGAAGGTACAGGAAGAGAACCCCTCCGCCTGATGGCGAAGGGGTCAGAGCGTTAGCTACGTAGGGCGTTCTTCGCCAGACGTGCATCCTCTGCCTGACATACGGCAGCGGTGAACATCACGTCGGTAGAGGAGTTAATTGCGGTTTCGCACGAGTCCTGCAGCACGCCGATAATAAACCCGACCGCCACCACCTGCATGGCAATCTCGTTCGGGATACCGAACATGTTACAGGCCAGCGGGATCAGCAATAGTGAACCGCCCGCCACGCCGGAAGCGCCGCAGGCGCAGAGCGAGGCTACGACGCTCAGCAGCAGCGCGGTTGGCAGGTCGATAGCGATTCCCAGCGTATGTACGGCCGCCAGCGTCAGTACGGTGATGGTAATCGCTGCACCCGCCATATTGACCGTTGCCCCCAGCGGAATAGAGACCGAATAGGTGTCGCGGTCCAGATTCAGCTTCTCACACAGTGACATGTTGACCGGAATGTTCGCCGCCGAGCTGCGGGTAAAGAAGGCGGTCACGCCGCTTTCGCGCAGGCACATCAGCACCAGCGGATACGGGTTGCGGCGAATCTGTAAATAGACCAGCAGCGGGTTAATCACCAGCGCGACTACCGCCATACAGCCAACCAGCACCAGCAGAATCTGCGCGTAACCCCACAGTGCGGAGAAACCCGTGGTGGCAAGCGTCGAAGAGACCAGACCGAAAATACCAATCGGGGCAAAACGGATAACGACCTTCACGATAAAGGTGACCGCGTCTGACAGGTCATTGACCAGATTCTTCGTGGTTTCATTACCGTGGCGCAGCGCGAAGCCCAGACCGACCGCCCACACCAGAATGCCGATGTAGTTGGCGTTAATCAGCGCGTGGATTGGGTTAGCGACGATGCTCATCAGCAAGCCATGCATGACTTCCACAATACCGGTTGGTGGCGTGATATCCGTTGCGCTAGTAGAAAGCTGCAGTGTGGAAGGGAAGATAAAGCTCACGACAACGGCGGTTAGCGCCGCGGCAAAGGTGCCGAACAGATAGAGCCATAAAATGGGGCGGATATTGGTTTTCTGACCCTGCTGGTGGTTGGCTATCGAGGCCATGACCAGCGTTAATACCAGCACTGGGGCAACGGCTTTCAGCGCGCCGACGAACAGCGTACCGAGCAGGCCGGTAGCGATAGCGGCAGGTTTCGAAACCAGCGCCAGAAGAATACCGAGGATAAGTCCAACCAGGATCTGTTTAACCAGACTACCCCGGGTCAGAAGACGCATGAAGCCAGATGATGCGGGTTGTTGTGTCATCATTGCATTCCTTAACGTGATGAGTTGTGTCTTTCCAGCGACGTATTATTTGTTACGTTTATGTCTGGATGTAAAAAAGTGTTTGCTAGATCGAGTATAAGGAAAGTCGTGGTTTGGGGAAGTGTAAAATGCTGGAATTTACGCCACACATCATATTTTTTAACTAATAATTTACATTGTGTGACGTAGATTGAAGTATGAAAGTAGCCCGGGCGAGGCGTTCACGCCGACCCCGGGGAGGCTCGGTGCCACTCCCGGCGTCGCTACGCTCGGCCGGGCTACGGGTTACATTTTCTGCTTTTTCAGATCGTTACAGTGGTTAACCCAGGCGTTGAGGATCAGGGTGAATGCCAGGATCCCGCCGACCACGCCCAGCGATACCGAGATTGGGATATGGTAGAAATCGACGATCAGCATCTTGATACCGATAAACACCAGGATTACCGACAGCCCGTACTTCAACATCGAGAAGCGCTCTGCCACGCCCGCCAGCAGGAAGTACATCGCACGCAAACCAAGGATCGCGAACAGGTTAGAGGTCAGCACGATAAACGGATCGGTGGTGACCGCAAAGATAGCCGGAATACTGTCGACCGCGAAGATAACATCGCTCAACTCCACCAGAATCAACACCAGCAGCAGCGGCGTGGCAAACAGCACGCCGTTCTTACGGGTAAAGAAGTGCTCGTTCTCGATTTTGTCGGTCATCCGCAGATGCCCGCGCAGCCAGCGCACCAACGGTTTGTCGCCAATTCCGCCTTCATCTTCCTTCGCCAGCGCCATCTTAACCCCGGTGAACAGCAGGAACGCCCCGAAGAGATACAGCAGCCATTCGAACTGGG
Source organism: Kluyvera sichuanensis (assembly GCF_040930405.1). Taxonomy (NCBI): domain Bacteria; kingdom Pseudomonadati; phylum Pseudomonadota; class Gammaproteobacteria; order Enterobacterales; family Enterobacteriaceae; genus Kluyvera; species Kluyvera sichuanensis. The sequence continues at coordinate 3,069,035 of NZ_CP162271.1, read as the reverse complement.
AGATAAGCCAGCTTCCCGCGAAGATCATGATAGTACGCAGCACGATCGCGCCCAGTACGCCGTAGACCAGCACGCGGCGCTGCAGCGCCGCAGGCACCGAGAAGTAGCTAAACAGCATCAGCCAGACGAAGACGTTGTCTACCGCCAGCGATTTTTCGATCAGGTAGCCGGTGAGGAAGGCGAGCGCCTGCGGGTCAGCGACCGCGCGGCCCTGAGTTTCCGCCAGGTACCACCAGAACGCGGCGTTAAACAGTAACGAGAGGGTGACCCACACCAGCGACCAGGCTGCCGCCTGTTTCATGGACATGGTGTGCGCGCCGCGACGGCCCTGCAGGAACAGGTCGATAGCGAGCATAATCACCACGACGACAGCGAATCCGCCCCACAGCAACGGTGTGCCGACTGTATTCATAGAATTTTTCCTTACGCATAAAAAAAACGGCTAACGTCAGAAGACGATAGCCGCTGCTTTTTTATGCATAGACCTCGCCTTCCGGCAAGGTCTCACTTACAACTAAAAACGAATGCGGTGGCGCATTCGTTTTCCGTTGCTCGGCGACCGGATACGGTTTTGCACGTATCGTAATGACGATCCACCGACAAGGAAGTTACTCCCCTTTGCACGTAACAAAATATGACAAGCCATTGATTTCGTCAATGGCCTGTAACATGTGCTTTACGTTGTTTTACGCGGCAGGGACATCCGCCGGGAAAACAACGCCGGTCTGGCGACGAATTTCCGTCTGAACCTTCGCGGTGATACGGCTCACTTCAAGGGCGGGATGGTCCACTTCGTTGTTTTCGACCAGGCGCGCAAACTCCTCGGCTTCATACAGCATAGTATTAATATGCTGAGGCTGGCTGAGATCCTGCGCTTTGCTGCCGCGTGGGATGAAGGAGACCTTCTGGCACTCGGAGATTTTCTCCACCACCAGCGCACCGGCTTCGCCCTGAATTTCACTCGGCAGGGTAGAGTCGCTGACCTTAGAGTGCTGCAACGTCACGCTGAAATCGCCGTAGTCGAGCACCGCGATACCGTGCGCATCAACGCCGCTATCCAGCAGGCTGGCAGACGCCTGTACCTGCTTCGGCTCACCCCACAGGGCTACCGCAGAGGCCAGACAGTAGAAACCGATATCCATAATCGAGCCGTTGGAGAAGGCCGGGTTAAAGGTATTTGGATTTTCGCCGTCCAGGTAGCGCTGGTAGCGCGAGGAGTACTGGCAGTAGTTGATAAACGCCTTACGTACCGGGCCCACTTTCTCCAGCGACTGCTGCAAAATCTGGAAGTTGGGTAGGCTGGCGGTTTTGAACGCTTCGAACAGCACCACCTGATTTTCCCGCGCAAGGGCGATAGCCTGCTCGACTTCATGCAGGTTGGAGGCCAGCGGCTTCTCGCAAATCACATGCTTTTTATGCTGTAAAAACAGCTTTGTCTGCGGGAAGTGGAGCGAGTTCGGGCTGGCGATATACACCGCGTCAATGTCTTCGCTTTGCGCCATGGCGTCCAGCGACGTAAACAGATGTTCGACGGGATAATCGTTGGCGAAGGTCTGCGCCTGCTCAAGGCTGCGGGAATAGACGGCGGTCAACTTGTACTTGCCGGTCTCATGCGCGGCATCGACAAACTGGCGGGTGATCCAGTTTGTCCCAATCACTGCGAAACGTATCATAAACGCCTTCTGGCTCCATAAAGGGATTCTTTCGTCAATGTAACACGCCTTTATGACATTGCCAGTGGGCGACTACGCAGATTCCTTTAACGAAAGGTGCGTCAGCCACAAACGGGTATCAAACTCCAACTGATGGTACTGCGGCTCCATGTGGCAGCACAGCTGATAGAACGCTTTGTCGTGCTCTTTTTCTTTTAGGTGCGCCAGCTCGTGTACCACGATCATCTTCAAAAAAGCCTCCGGCGCGCTGCGGAATACGGTCGCCACGCGGATCTCAGCTTTGGCCTTCAGCTTGCCGCCCTGCACGCGGGATACCGCCGTGTGCAGCCCGAGCGCGTTCTTCAGCACGTGGATCTTATTGTCGTACATGACTTTATTGATCGGCGGCGCGTTACGCAGGAACTGGCTTTTCAGATCCTGGGTATACTGCCAGAGGGCTTTATCGGTGGCGAAATCGTGGGTGCCCGGATAGCGTTTTTCCAGTACCGCCCCCAGACGCTGTTCAGCAATCAGCGTTCTCACTTGAGAAAGCAAATGTTCCGGGTAGCCCTGGAGGTAAGTTAGTTGGTTCATCTTTGCCCATGCCAATCATAAAAAGTGTATACTCACGCACCCTTTTCAGGGATACGCCGAAATTTTACCATTCAGGAGGGCCGATGAGCCACACAGACAACGGTTTCCGTTCACTGACACTTAAACGTTTCCCGGAGACGGACGACGTTAACCCACTGCTGGCGTGGGAAGCAGCCGATGAATATCTGCTGCAACAGTTGGACGATACTGAGATTCGCGGCCCGGTGCTTATCCTGAATGATACCTTCGGTGCGCTGGCCTGCGCGCTGGCGGAGCATACGCCGTACAGCATCGGCGACTCTTACTTAAGCGAGCTGGCGACGCGTGAAAACCTGCGCCACAACGACATTGCCGAGTCGAGCGTGAAGTTCCTCGACAGCACCGCAGAATACCCGCAGGCGCCGGGCGTCGTGCTGATTAAGCTGCCGAAAACCATGGCGCTGCTGGAGCAGCAACTGCGTGCGCTGCGCGACGTGGTCACGCCAGAAACGCGCATTCTTGCCGGTGCAAAAGCGCGTGATATCCATACGTCTACGCTTGAGCTGTTTGAAAAAGTGCTGGGCCCAACCACCACCACGCTGGCATGGAAAAAGGCGCGCCTGATTAACGGCACCTTTACCAAACCGGCGCTGGCTGAAACGGCCCAGACCCTGAGCTGGAAGCTGGAAGGCACCGACTGGACTATCCACAACCACGCGAACGTCTTCTCCCGTACCGGGCTGGATATCGGCGCGCGCTTCTTTATGGAGCATCTGCCGGAAAACCTGGAAGGCGAGATTGTCGATCTCGGCTGCGGCAATGGCGTGTTGGGTATGACGCTGCTGGCAAAGAACCCAGAAGCCAGCGTGGTGTTTGTTGATGAATCGCCGATGGCGGTCGCTTCCAGCCGCCTGAACGTGGAAATCAACCTGCCAGACGCGCTGGATCGCAGCGAGTTTATGATTAACAACGCGCTCTCCGGCGTAGAACCGTTCCGCTTTAACGCGGTGTTCTGCAACCCGCCGTTCCACCAGAAGCATGCGCTGACCGATAACATCGCGTGGGAGATGTTCCACCACGCCCGTCGTTGCCTGAAAATTAACGGCGAGCTGTATATCGTGGCGAACCGTCACCTGGACTATTTCCACAAACTGAAGAAGATTTTTGGTAACTGCGAAACCATCGCCACCAACAACAAGTTTGTGATCCTGAAGGCGGTGAAGCTGGGCCGTCGTCGTTAATGAGATCGAGCTTTCCCGGCGTCGCGTTCGCTCGGCCGGGCTACCATCGATGTAGCCCGGCCGAGCGAATGCAACGCCGGGGGCATGTTAAATTCCAAGCGCCAGCTTCGTCCCCTGCGCAATCGCCCGCCGAGCATCCAGCTCACTGGCCACATCACAGCCACCGATAAGATGTACCGTCTTACCTGCCGCCTGTAATGGTTCCTGCAACGCACGGTTTGGTTCCTGACCGGCACAAATAATCACGTTATCAACCGCCAACACCTGCGCTTCACCGCCTATCTCAACGTGCAGCCCTTCGTCGTCTATCTTCTGATAGCTGACCGCCGGGATCATCTTCACGCCGCGTGAAAGCAGGGTGGTGCGGTGGATCCAGCCGGTGGTTTTGCCCAACCCTTCGCCCGGCTTGCTGGCTTTACGCTGCAGCATCACAATCTGCCGCGGGCTGCGGGCCAGATGCGGCCCTTCCGGGCGCAGGCCGCCCGCCTGCTGCAGGCTGGTATCAATGCCCCATTCTGCGCAAAACTCCGCGATATTCTGGCTGGTTGGCTCGCCTGGCTGGCTTAAGTACATCGCCGTATCAAAACCGATGCCGCCGCAGCCGATGATCGCCACGCGCTGCCCCACCGGCGTCTTGTCACGCAGTACGTCCGGATAGGTCAGCACTTTCGGGTGATCGATGCCGTCGATCGGTGGGGTACGCGGCGCGATCCCGGTAGATAGGATCACTTCATCAAAGCCGAGAAGATCGCCGGCGCTGACGCGCTGGTTGAGCTTCAGCGCCACGCCGGTGACGTCGATCATCCGGCGGTAGTAGCGCAGCGTTTCGTAAAACTCTTCTTTGCCGGGGATCTGTTTGGCGATATTAAACTGCCCGCCGATCTCCGCGCTGGCGTCGAACAGCGTCACCTGATGGCCGCGCGCGGCGGCGTTGATCGCAAACGCCAGCCCCGCCGGGCCTGCGCCGACGACCGCCAGGTTTTTGCGCGTGGTCGCTGGAAGGATCGGCATTTTGGTTTCGTGACAGGCGCGCGGGTTGACCAGGCATGAGGTTACCTTGCCAACAAAGATCTGATCCAGACAGGCCTGGTTGCAGCCGATACAGGTGTTGATCTCATCACTGCGTCCCGACTGAGCTTTTGACAGCAGCTCGGCATCGGCAAGGAACGGACGGGCCATCGACACCATATCGGCATCGCCGCGTGCCAGAATATCGTCCGCCACCTGCGGATCGTTAATGCGGTTAGTGGTAATCAGCGGAACGGTGACCACACCTTTTAATTTTCGTGTCACCCAGCTAAACGCACCGCGCGGTACCGGCGTGGCGATGGTTGGGATCCGCGCTTCGTGCCAGCCGATCCCCGTGTTGATGATCGTTGCGCCCGCGGCTTCGATCGCCTGAGCGAGACGTACGGTTTCATCAAAGGTGCCGCCGTTGTCTACCAGATCAAGCATCGACAGGCGATAGATAATAATAAAGTCATTCCCGACACGCTGGCGTACGGCGCGCACCACTTCTACCGCGAAGCGCATGCGGTTCTCATAACTGCCGCCCCATTGATCGTCGCGCTGGTTGGTGCGCGCGGCGAGAAATTCGTTAATCAGGTAACCTTCCGAGCCCATCACCTCCACGCCGTCGTAGCCTGCTTCCCGCGCCAGCTGGGCGCAGCGGGCGAAGTCGTCAATCAGCGCGAGGATACCTTCGTGGGTGAGTTCGCGCGGCGTAAAGCGGTTGATGGGGGCCTGAAGTGGGGAAGGGGCGACCAGGTTTGGCTGGTAGCTGTAGCGCCCGGTATGCAGGATCTGCAGCGCAATTTTGCCGCCTTCCTGATGGACGGCATCGGTAATGGTGCGGTGGTGCGGCAATTGGCTGACATCGTTCAGCATCGCGCCGCCGGCCATCCCTACGCCGGTAGCATCCGGTGCGATGCCGCCGCTGACGATCAGCGCCACGCCGTGACGCGCACGTTCCGCGTAGAACGCCGCCAGACGCTCGGCGCCATCGGGATACTCTTCCAGCCCGGTATGCATGGAACCCATCAGCACGCGGTTTTTCAACTGGGTAAAACCAAGATCGAGCGGGGCAAACAGCGACGGATAGCTCATAAGGATGTCCAGTATGTGAAATTATTGTTATGTGGTCGGATGAGTTACTAATTTAGCCGTCGGCGGGAAAAAGGGAAAAGGGGAATGCGATGATTGTGATGGGATTCAAAGAACGCCCCCCCACCAAAGGGTAGGGGGCGTGAGTTTACTGCTCGGTGGCAACCTGACTCTGGCTGACACGCAGGGCCGCCAGCGCTTTACGCGCGGCTTTAAGCACCTGGTCGCACTGTTCCATCGTTAAGGTTAACGGCGGTTCGATGCGGATGGTCTTGGCATTGTTGAGCGTCCCGGCAACCAGCACGCGCTGGCGGAACATCTCGCTGGCAAAGTGATAGCCGATTTCGTTATCGACAAACTCAATGGCCATCAGCATGCCTCTGCCGCGCGCTTCACGGACCAGATCCGGATATTCGCGCGCCATGCTGCGGAAGCCGTCCAGCAGAATATCGCCTTTCTGCTCCGCCTGAGCGGGCAGGTTTTCGGTCAGCAGCACGTTGATGGTCGCCAGCGCGGCCGCACAGGCCAGCGGGTTACCGCCAAAGGTGGTGGTGTGCAGGAACGGGTTGTCGAACAGCACCGAGAACACCTCTTCGGTGGCGATGGTCGCACCAATCGGCATCACGCCGCCGCCGAGCGCCTTCGCCAGGCATAAAATGTCCGGCTGAACGTTCTCATGCTCGCAGGCGAACATCTTGCCAGTGCGCCCCATGCCGGTTTGCACTTCGTCGAAGATAAGCAGCGCGCCAAACTCATCGCACAGCTTACGCACGGCGGGCAGGTAGCCTTGCGGTGGCAGAATGACGCCACCTTCACCCTGGATGGGCTCGAGGATCACCGCCGCCACGTCATCGCCGGTTTTCTGGCATTCGCTCAGCATCGTGCGCATGGCGTCGAGATTACCGAACGGCACGTGGCGGAAGCCCGGCAGCAGCGGCATAAACGGCTTGCGGAACGTTGACTTGGCGGTGGCCGACAGCGCCCCAAGCGATTTGCCATGGAACGCGCCGCTGGTGGCGATAAAGGTGAACTTGCCGCGCGGCGACTGGTAGGCTTTCGCCAGCTTCAGCGCCGCCTCTACCGACTCGGTGCCACTGTTGCTAAAGAAGCTGTACTTCAGCTTGCCCGGCGCCAGTGCCGCCAGCGTTTTGGCGAGCATCGCCCGTAGCGGGTCGAGGAGTTCCTGGCTGTGAAGCGGTTGTTTTGCGAGTTGATTCTGTACGGCGGAAACCACCACTGGATTACGGTGCCCCACGTTGAAAATACCAAAACCGCCCAGGCAATCGAGAAACTCCTGACCCTGGGTGTCGACAAGCGTATTTAACCCTCCCGCTTGCCACTCTACGGCTCCGTAATCCCCACCGGCAGTTACAGATTTTCGGTACTCTAAAAACCCCGGATTCACATGTTCTTTGAAGTATTCCCTGACCTCCTGGTTAAGAGCTTTCATCTCCTCATGATCAAGCGTTCGCTTTTCAATGAGATTCAGTGCGTGTGCGCTGCAGGCCAGAGCCGATGCGCTGGAAGGTAACCTGTTCAAAATAAGCTCCTGGGGATCACGTATCACACGATACTGATTTAAGTATTGCAGGGATTACGCCACCTCAGCGTTGACGGTAAAAATCGGGATAAACGCCAGGGGAAATCGCACTTGTACAATATTTAATCGTCCAGCGAAACGGGAGAGTGTGAAAGCGGTCACGCAGAGGTGCGTTGTGGTTGGGCGTATTGCCCTACAAAAGGGCAGGTTTTGCGCCACGACTGAGCAGCAAAGAATGACGTGGGGAAAGTAGGGCTTTTGTCGATTTTGCGATCTAACGCAAAATTAACAATTAAGGTTAATTTAATATCCTCCGATATAACAATTGTAATACATTTCTCTTTGCACCTGAAAAGGATGTTCGTATGTCTACCCTGCCCGACCTGAATTCGTCCGAATCGCTTCTGGACGACCACACCACTTTGATGTCCACCACCGATCTCAACAGCTATATCACCCACGTAAACGATGCCTTTATAAAGGTGAGCGGCTATAGCCGCCACGAGATGCTGAGCCAGCCGCACAACATGGTGCGCCATCCTGATATGCCAAAAGCTGCTTTCGCCGATATGTGGCGTACTCTGAAGCAGGGCGAGCCGTGGAGCGGTATCGTCAAAAATCGCCCGAAACACGGCGGCCATTACTGGGTGCGTGCGAACGCCATCCCCCAGGTGCGTAATGGCAAAACGATTGGCTATATGTCGATTCGTACCAAAGCCAGCGAGGAAGAGGTGGCGGCGGTTGAGCCGCTGTATCAGGCGCTTCGCGAAGAACGCAGCAATAAGCGTCTCTATAAAGGTCGTGCTATCAGTAAACGCTGGTGGGGCAAGCTGTCGGCTATCCCGCTGCGTTGGCGGGTCAGAAGCATTATGCTGGGGTTCTACCTGCTGCTTGCGATGAGCCTGCTGGCCCTGAGCGCACCGATTCTGCCGGTGCTGGCGTCGGCGGTGATCCTCTTACTGACCACGCTGGTACTGGAGTGGCAGATTGTTCGCCCGGTGGAAAATGTGGCGCGACAGGCGCTTAGCGTGGCAACCGGTGAACGTAACAGCGTTGATCCGTTGCCGCGCAGCGATGAGCTGGGCCTAACGCTACGCGCGGTTGGCCAGCTCGGGTTGATGTGCCGCTGGTTGATAAACGATGTCTCGACGCAGGTGAATAGCGTGAGCGACGGCAGCGATGTGCTAGCCCGAGGTAATGAAGATCTGAATCAGCGCACTCAGGAAACGGTGGTCAACGTGCAGCAAACGGTGGCGACCATGAGCCAGATGGCGGCGTCGGTGCAGAATAACTCTCAGACGGCCGCCGAGGCCGATAAGCTTTCGTTGGCGGCCAGCGGCGCGGCGGCGCAGGGCGGCCAGGCGATGCACCGGGTGGTGCAGACCATGGAAGATATCGCTGACAGCACGCAGCGCATCGGTTCTATCACGACCTTGATTAACGATATCGCGTTCCAGACCAATATCCTGGCGTTGAACGCCGCCGTTGAAGCGGCGCGCGCGGGCGAGCAGGGGAGAGGGTTTGCCGTGGTCGCCGGGGAAGTTCGCCATCTGGCGAGCCGTAGCGCGACGGCGGCAAACGAAATTCGTCAGCTGATTGAGGCCAGCGCCAGCAAGGTGCAGTCGGGCTCCGAGCAGGTTCACGCTGCCGGGCGCACGATGGATGACATTGTCTCGCAGGTACAAAATGTCACCCAACTGATTGCGCAGATTAGTCAATCTACGTCTGAACAGGCCACGGGGCTGTCTGATTTAACGCGTGCCGTGGCGAAGCTGGATGAGATCACCCAGAAAAACGCCGGACTGGTGGCGGAAAGCGCCAACGTGTCAGCGATGGTAAAACACCGCGCCAGCCGTTTACAGGATGCGGTCACCGTACTGCATTAATCCAGCTGCGAGATCTCCAGCGCCGCGCGGTCGATAATGCCAATCACCTGCTTCAGCTGCGCGTCGCCGATCTCGCCCTGATTTACCTTCAGGTCGAGCACCGCCTTAAAGTTATCCAGCGCCCGCTTCATCTGCGGGTTTTTGCGCAGCTCATGTCCGACCATCCTGGACTTCAGCCGTGCCTGAATATGCTCCAGCGGTTCCTGATTTTCTTTCAGCGTCTGGATGCCTTCTGCGGTAATGGCGATTTTTTTACGCCCGCCGTCCTCTTCATGCACGGTAATCAGCCCCTGGTCCTGGAGCAGGTCTAGCGTCGGGTAGATAACGCCCGGGCTTGGGCTATAGTTGCCCTGGGTTAGCGCCTCAATGGCTTTAATCAGTTCATAGCCGTGGCTGGCGTTATCCTTCAGGATGTTGAGGACCACCAGGCGCAGTTCGCCGTGGCCGAAGAAGCGCTGGCGACGTCCGCCGCTGCCGTGGCCTTCACCACGCCCGCCACGATGTTCACACTCACCGTGCTCGCCGCGATGTCCGCGACCACCACGGCCACGATGTTCAGAATCAGAGAAAGGTCTCATGATGTTTATCCTTACGTTGTTTAGATATATCTAATTTATATCTAAAGTTATGTCTTTAGCAATATCGAAAATGAGAAATTTATTAATACATTGATATTTAATGATTTTAATTTTAATGGTGAATTTTTTGTGCGCCGTTATTCATATATCTTAAAAATAGCTTGCTTTCTGCTTAGTTGGCAATCATTATCATTTGCAAATGATTTAGATATATCTATTTGTGAGAGAGACGCCGAATGAAAGAGAACAAATACCCACAGCGCGTGCGCAATGAACTCCGTTTCCGTGAACTGACCGTCCTGCGCGTTGAGCGCATTGGCGACGCTTTCCAGCGCGTGGTGCTGGGCGGCGAGGCGCTGGATGGTTTTAGTTCGCGTGGCTTTGACGATCACACCAAGCTGTTTTTCCCGCAGGCAGGTAGCACCCTGACACCACCGACGATGACCGATGAGGGCATTGTGTGGGCAGACGGTGTACGCCCGCAGGCCCGCGACTATACGCCGCTCTATAACGCCGAGCGCCATGAGCTGGCCTACGATTTCTTTATCCACGATGGCGGTGTTGCCAGCCAGTGGGCAATGGAGGCAAAAGCAGGCGATACGCTGCTTATCGGCGGCCCGCGCGGTTCACTGGTGGTGCCGGAAGATTATGCCTGGCAGCTGTATGTTTGCGATGAAACCGGTATGCCAGCGCTGCGTCGCCGTCTGGAAGCGCTGCAAACGCTAGCGGAGCGCCCGCAGGTAACGGCGCTGGTGATGGTAAAAGACGAAGCGGATAAAGCCTATCTGGCCGGGTTTGATGGTTTCAATATCGAGTGGATCTCCGGCTACGATGCAGCCACCGTTGCCGCGCGGCTGGCACAGCTCACGGTGCCGGCGTCGGATTACTTTATCTGGCTGAGCGGTGAAGGGAAGGTGGTAAAAAACCTGACCGATGGTTTTGTGACCGACGCTATCGACCCGCAGCTGGTGCGATCAAGCGCCTACTGGCACGCGAAATAACCGCATTCCGGTTGCGCTATACGATGACGTGATAGCGCGACCCCCATCCTGCCATCTCTCTTCCCATGATTTATCCAGATCTCCCATCATCATTATGATGAACACCCCGTTTTCCATACTTTTTATACGATTATTTTGCACGATTATCAGGGCTTTATTTAGCGATTGATTTTTATCTAATTGATTGTTTTAAAATGATTATTACCACTTAAACCTATGGTTATGTGATGTCAATCACTACATTGGGTTTTCCAATACAAAATCTGTAAAACTAGAACTTTGTCGACTTTTCGTCTAAAAATACCGGGTCAAGGGCTAGACACGACCACTTAATGGTTATCAAATGGTTAAAAAATACCGTGTCAGATGTTATTCATCGACAAAATTAAAAAATGGTTAGCCCGCATATACCCTAAATAATTCGAGTTGCAGGAAGGCGGCAAGGGAGTGAATCCCCAGGAGCTTACTCTAGTAAGTGACTGGGGTGAGCGAACGCAGCCAACGCACCTGCAACTTGAAGTATGACGGGTATACACGACTTACCTGCGTTACGACGCACCTTCTGGAGAAACTATGCATTCCTCTGTTAATAAAAACGAAAGCCGAACCTTTTTCGGTCATCCGTACCCATTGGGTTCGCTGTTCTTTACCGAAATGTGGGAGCGATTCTCGTTTTACGGTATCCGCCCGTTACTGATTCTGTTTATGGCGGCAACCGTCTATGACGGCGGCATGGGCTTAGCGCGTGAAAACGCCTCGGCGATTGTAGGGATCTTCGCGGGGACCATGTACCTGGCGGCGCTGCCGGGCGGCTGGCTGGCCGATAACTGGCTTGGCCAACAAAAGGCAGTGTGGTACGGCTCCATTCTGATTGCGCTCGGCCACCTGTCGATCGCGCTGTCGGCCTTTATGGGTGACAACCTGTTCTTTATCGGCCTGATGTTTATCGTGCTGGGCTCTGGTCTGTTCAAGACCTGTATCTCGGTCATGGTTGGTACACTGTATAAAAAGGGCGATGCCCGTCGTGACGGCGGCTTCTCGCTGTTTTATATGGGTATCAACATGGGGTCATTTATCGCGCCGCTGATTTCCGGCTGGCTGATTAAATCCCACGGTTGGCACTGGGGCTTTGGCATCGGTGGTATCGGGATGCTGGTGGCGCTGGTTATCTTCCGCGTGTTCGCCGTACCGGCGATGAAACGCTACGACAGTGAAGTCGGCCTCGACTCCACCTGGAACAGTCCGGTGGCGAAGAAAAACGGCGTCGGCGCGTGGCTGCTGGCGTTAGCGGTGGGCGTGGCGGTGATTATCACCCTGATTGCCCAGGGCATCATTGTGATTAACCCGGTGGCGGTTGCCAGCGTGCTGGTGTACGTGATTGCGGCGTCCGTTGCGCTGTACTTCATCTACCTGTTTGCCTTCGCGGGCCTGAGCCGTAAAGAGCGCGCGCGTCTGCTGGTGTGCTTTATTCTGCTGGTCTCCGCCGCGTTCTTCTGGTCGGCCTTCGAGCAGAAGCCAACGTCCTTTAACCTGTTTGCTAACGACTATACCAACCGCATGATCGGTGATTTTGAGATCCCTGCGGTGTGGTTCCAGTCGATTAACGCCCTGTTTATCATCCTGCTGGCACCGGTCTTTAGCTGGGCCTGGCCAGCGCTGGCGCGTAAAAACGTCCGTCCTGGCAGTATCACCAAGTTCGTTATCGGTATTCTGTGTGCGGCGGCAGGCTTTGGCCTGATGATGCTGGCGGCGCAAAACGTGCTGAGTAACGGCGGCGCTGGCGTATCGCCAATGTGGCTGGTGGGCAGCATCCTGATGCTGACGCTCGGCGAACTGTGCCTGAGCCCGATTGGTCTGGCGACCATGACGCTGCTGGCACCGGAGAGAATGCGCGGCCAGATGATGGGGCTGTGGTTCTGCGCCAGTGCGCTGGGTAACCTGGCGGCGGGTCTGATCGGTGGCCACGTGAAGGCTGACCAGCTGGATATGCTGCCGGATCTGTTCGCCCGCTGTTCTATCGCGCTGCTGATTTGTGCGGCGGTGCTGTGCGTGCTGATTGTGCCGGTTCGCCGGATGCTGGAAAACGCCAAATCCAGCGCGGAGCAAAAGCCAGTCAGCAACGCGTAATCCCGTTCTGACTGCTGAGCCGGTACATGCTGTACCGGCTTTTTTTTGCGCAGCGTGCTCTGTTTTTTGCGCAAAACAGCCATAAAACGTGATTTTTGATCGAGAATAAGTGCAATAACGTGAGCGGTTCCTTTGAAATTGCGGCGGATTCCGGTCCATAGTATAGACTTGATTACTACGTGGTTAATTTTAAGGACAAGCATATGCCAGCAGTCATTGATAAAGCGTTGGATTTTATTGGTGGTATGAACACGTCTGAGCCAGTACCACAGTCCATGGATGAAAGTACGGCAAAGGGAATTCTGAAATATTTGAAAGAATTAGGTACTCCGGCAAGCGCTGCCGATGTGGCTGAACGCGGCCATCAGGAAGGCTGGAGCGACGGATTTACCGATAAAGTCGCAGGATGGGCCGACAAGGTTGAGTCCGGCGAGCATATGGTGATTAAGAACCCTGAATTCTTCTCTTCCTACATGCGTGAAGAGCTTCGCTCACTGGTGTGAGCTAATCCTGTATAAACCGCAATAACCGATCCCGGATGCTTTCACCTTCAGCGTGAGAGCATCCTTTCTTTGTTTGTGCCCTTCATTTTCCAACCCTGCAATATTCGCTTTTTTCCCTCCGCGATGCTGGTATTACGTGTGGCGAAATTAAAATCACATCACGTATTTATTTTAAGCATTTTAAATATTTTATTTATTAGCAGTGATTTTATTACCAGGCTATTTATTTCGGTGTTTATTTTCATCGTATTTTTCCTATCAAGAAATTTAACCTTTCTTGTCGCTATTATTTTTTTTCATCATCTTAAATTAAATAATTATGAATAAATTGCTATCAAGGTTAACCGATTACATTATTTTGATTTGCGAAAGCAGCTGTGATGATTAAAGAATCATTGCGGATTTATTAACATTTACCATTGAAATTTGATTTTAGTCAACAAATCATGCTGATGATTTATGCTTAAGGTACAGTGGGTATGGGGTGAAACCTACCTGGTATGAGGCTTTGCTGCCATTCGTTACTTATTTTAGAGATGTTGTTTAACAATTAATTCATGTTGACGGAGTTATATTTTAAATATTAGGCTTTACACAAATTTACGACCAGAAGTAAACGCTTTCACACCTATCTGAAGGCCGGTTATTTCTGCGTTGAAAAGAAATAAAAGCACCGATAACGAGTGCGTAACAAAAAATACCGTAATAAAAACTGCAAAAGCAGATGTGGTGTTTTTTGAAGATCCATTATTTGTTAATTGATGAGTGGCAAAATGATACGGAATGGTTCTATGCGGAGCACGATAGCCTCTGCACGTTCGTTCGGCATACGTCAAATCGATTCTGAATCCCGCTTGCATCGCGGGATGCTCGGAAGCCAGCTCATCCTTTGAATTCGGTAATCAGCCTTAGGCTCTCCCTTGCGGGAGGGCTTTTTTAATGACGCGCGATAGCCTCGCGAGCCATTAAAAAAGCCTGGATTACCGGGCAAATCCCTACGGGGAATAATAATCAAAGGAACATAAAAAAATGATGAAAAGCAAGCTGGCAATTCTGATCGGTCTCGTGGCGCTGGCATCCACCGCTCACGCTGCTGAAATCTATAACAAAGACAGCAACAAACTTGATCTGTACGGCAAAGTGAAGGCAGAGCACGACTTCACCTCTTCCGTTGGCAACTCTGACGCGACCTATGCTCGTCTGGGCTTCAAAGGTGAAACTCAGATCGCCAACGGCGTGGTGGGTTATGGTCAGTTTGAACACCAGTTCAACGCTTACCAGGCAGAAGGTTCGCAGACTGAATCCACCCGTCTGGCGTTTGCTGGTCTGGATCTGGGCGACTACGGTTCTATCGACTACGGCCGTAACTACGGTATCCAGTACGACATCGGTTCTTACACTGACGTGCTGACCGAATTCGGCGGCGACTCTTTCCAGAACGTCGACAACTACATGAACCAGCGCACCACCGGTGTTCTGACCTATCGTAACAAAAACTTCTTCGGTCTGGTTGACGGTCTGGCGCTGGGTCTGCAGTACCAGGGCGCTAACGAAGATAAACGCGATCCGCTGGAATCCAATGGTGAAGGCTTCGGCACTTCCCTCCAGTACGAAATTCCTGATTCAGGCGTGACCCTGGGCGCAGCATACAGCCGTGCGAAAACGACCGATCAGAATTTCAAAGGCGAATTCAAAGGGAATGATATTTCTTACCACCCAGTATTCGGCGATACCGCAGAAGCCTGGTCCGTGGGTGCGAAGTACGATGCTAACAGCATTATGCTGGCAACAATGTACACCGAAACTCACAACATGACCCCGCTGACCGCGAAGGTGAAAGGAGAAGACGACTCATATCCGTTCTTCACCGATAAATCTAAAGCGTTTGAAGCTATCGCAGGTTACACCTTTGACTTCGGTCTGCAGCCTACCGTTGGTTACGTACAGCAGCGTGCGGAACTTGCCGGTCACTCTTTCGACGCGGTTAAATATGTTCAGCTGGGCGCAGCCTACTACTTCAACAAAAACTTTGCGGTTGATGCAGCATACAAAATCAACCTGCTGAAAGATGGTAACAATCTCGGTTTAGCGACCGACGATCAGACCGTACTGGGCGCTACCTACCAGTTCTAATTCAGGTAGCAAACTCTCATTAGTTTGTTTTTTTTATATGTGCCTAATTCTTTTGAACGTATTTTAGCCCCACTTCGGTGGGGCTTTTTTATGGTGTGCCGGGCATGCTCAGCAGTTCGGGGGTGAAAGTCCCCTGTCCAGCCTGATGGTGGCGAAGGACTAGCAAAGCGCAAGGGCGTCGTCGTGAGGCGGGGTCTGAAGGAAGCGTGAAGCAAAACCATGACCTGACGAACAGAAACCCAATATGAGGCCTACCCGGCTGGCGGAGCAAGCCATTGATTGCGAAGGCCATAACCATCAAGAGCCGGGGTGGTAGATTGGGCAGGTGTGTGGTGAAAGCGGCTGAGCTTACCCCGGGAGGCCTGTTCGTTGTTCTGCATTCAGAACTGAGCATATCGTAAGGTGTGCTGATCGGCGGACAGGAGTCAGCAGAGGGCATAGTAGGACGTAACGTCTGAAGGCCCGAACGGTAATGAGTGACGAGTATCAGCGGAGGTTCTGAACGGTCATGCAGCAGAAAACGCATCGCGGCCCTGAAGCCCGAATACGGGGTGAAGTCCCGGAAGCCGGTTCTCAGGGGGGCTGAAACCGTACGGGCACCGACGACGAGAGAAAGTCCGTCGTCAGCAGTATGGCTGATGGAGGCCATTTGTGAACCAGTCAATCTCAGGCAAGCCCTGAAAAGAGTGAAGGCCAATAAAGGTGCGGCGGGAGCCGACGGCATGAGCGTAAGCGAACTGCCGGGCCACCTGAAACACAACTGGCCGGAGCTAAAAGCGCAACTGCTGTCCGACAGGTACCGCCCATCCCCTGTAAGAAGAGTGACCATCCCGAAGCCCGGCGGCGGCGAACGCCTGCTGGGCATCCCGACGGTGGTGGAGCGCTTCATCCAGCAGGCGATGATGCAGGTGCTGCAGGCGCAGTGGGATGCGTCGTTCAGTGACAGTAGCTACGGGTTCCGCCCCGGACGCTCGGCCCATCAGGCGGTGAAACAGGCTCATAGCTATATCGGGTCGGGATGCCACTGGGAGGTCGATCTCGATCTGGAGAAGTTCTTCGATCGGGTAAACCACGATGTGCTGATGAGCCGGATAGCAAAACGGGTGTCGGATAAGCGGGTGCTGTTGCTAATCCGCAGGTTCCTGAATGCGGGGGTGATGGAAGCGGGTCTGGTAAGGCCGGTGACGGAAGGAACGCCGCAGGGCGGCCCGCTGTCGCCGTTGTTATCGAATCTGTTGCTGGATGACTTCGATAAGGAACTGGAGAAACGCGGGCTGAAGTTCGCTCGTTACGCAGACGACTGCAACGTGTATGTGAGAAGCGAACGAGCGGGTAATCGAGTGATGGCGGGGCTGACAGGCTGGCTGAGCCGCAAGCTGAAGCTGAAGGTCAACGTGAAGAAGAGTGCGGTAGCGCATCCCGAAACGCGTAAGTTCCTGGGTTACAGCTTCAGGAGGGGCAGGCAGGTATGGTGTGTCGTGTCGCCGGACTCGATAAAACGGTTCAAAACGCGGATAAGAGAACTGACGGGGCGTAACATGGGCAGGAGCCTGGAGCAGCTAATCGAGCCGTTAAAGCGATATCTGACGGGCTGGAAAAGTTACTATAGGCTGAACCAATGGCCATCGCTGATGCGTGAACTGAGCGGGTGGATAAGGCGCAGGCTGCGAAGTGTGCTGTGGAAACAGTGGAAAACGGGCAGCAGGCGCTTCAAAGCGCTGCGCAGTAGGGGAGTAAGCAAAGAGCTTGCAGCGCAAACAGTGGGAAGTTGCCATAAAGAGTGGAGGATGAGCTGTAGTCCGGCGCTGAATATAGCCCTCCCCAATAAGGTGGGCCTGCCAGAGATGTAGGCAGGGGACGCTCAACATAACCGAACCGCCGTATACGGACCCGTATGTACGGTGGTGTGGGAGGAGGCCGATCGTGAGATCAGCCCTTATCCCGATCCCTAATTTTCGGCTTTTAACCTGCGCCAGAAGGTGGTGCAGCTCACCCCCAGATATCGCGCGGCGGCGATAGCTTCAGCCGCAGAATGCTCAGGCGATAAAACAGGTCCTGGCGAAACTGCTCGTGCTAACGTCCAGTTGCTTAACGAAGTCACCGCTGAACCCTGCGCGGTCAACGAGAAGGGGATGCTGGTGATCGACGGGCCGCTGCCGAAAACGCGATCGGGAAAGATGCTACGAAGTACGATTCCGGCCATTTGCGAAGGGCGCGATCCGGGGGATCTGACCACGCTCGACGATCCGGCGGCATGATTTACAGACTGGCTGAGCGTTAAATATTTTTATTGGTAGAATAATAACGCGTAACGTGAACAGTTAAATAAGCGCTATCCTTTCCGATAGCGCTTATTTTTTTAATTAACAGCGACCCGCTTTTTTCGATAACGCATCACAGGTTCTGGTATTCGAACCCGCATTTCCACCTGCGCAAATGGCATCGGATACCGTACTGCTGCCACCCAGCGATATCACGCCATACAATTTTGGTTCAGCGGCTTTTGTAACGTAACAACGGTGAGTGGTCGTGCCGATGGTCGCAACAAAATTGGTCTTTACGCCCTCCTGGCGAATATCCGAAATGGTCACCTGAGATGCATCGACGTTCAATGCAAAAGAGGCGGCATCCCGGACTTCGCTTTCCGTGGCGATAGGCGGTTTCGCTACGCATCCCGCCAGCAGGAGTACCGACAGCGTGCATGTGGCTATATTTATTTTTTTCATTCTTCAATCCCTCGAGGTATTTGGTATGAAAACAGGTATAGATTATTTATTATTCTGCTTCATTGATTTTAATCATCGATTTTTTGAACGGCGGAGGGTGATTTTTTAATTATTGGATAATTGTATAGTTATTTATTTATACATTGATAATGAAGGTGCCTACGAATTTTATAGCGTTCCCGGATAAATAAATTAGACGCAAGGTATAGATTCTGGGGATATATTTTTCGGCGGTATGGCGGTATTTGATAAGCGTGAAATATACTTCAGTATTGCGGCGAGGAGGAGAGCGCATGGGGAAGTGCGGTAGAAAAGAACAGCGCTGAAAACTCCAGCCGCAATCCAGTTGGGATTGAACCGATAAACAGGTGATTTTGATCCACGCTAGTGGCATGTTTTTGCTGGTTTGCAATTGGGCCTGAGCGCAACGGCAGGCTGGGGATTGTTTTACGTCCGCATTGACCCCTGACAGAGTGGGTTGACGGTATAGATAGCCAGATAACCTCTATAGGGGCGAGTTGATTGCCATGCCGGACGTTGGTCTGATTCTGCCTCAGCCAACGCATTATGGTCGTAGCGCGTGCCAGTCATCGATGCCATCTGCAGAGGATTCCCGGTTTCTCCGGTGGGTAAGTTGATGAGCAGATATGAAGTATTACAAGGGATTAGCATTTTTGAGCTGATGTTAACGCGCTTTGCTTATGCGCTGCATTATCGGCCCTCTCAGGGGGGCGCCGCGCGGATGACCACGACTATCGGGTGCCGCATCCCTGGTCGATCAACAATGTCTGACACTCAGGATAGAGTCGCGCTGTTTGAGCGTTCGTTGTTGGTTTACTCAACAAGCCAGTATTTACCCCCCATTTTTAGTGAAAAGTTAAAAAATATAAATAAACCCCTCTCATTGCATCAGTCTCTACATTCGCCGCGCTTACTACCGGGTCGACTATGTTGAACCATCACAAAATAGGGGCGGTTCTGTATTCGGAATTAGGCTTGTTGGCTTTTAAATAGACGTGATGATGTTCGGTCTAGCCGTGCCTGGCGCATAAGCATAACATGCTGGAATATCGAGATAAATTAAGGTTTGCCGCTTCGCTTGTGCGGTGTAATAAAATGAGGATGGCGGTTGATGAAGCCTTGAATAAATCATTTATATGATTCATTCAAGGCTTCTGGAAAATGAGTGCGGATATGTAAAAACATTTAAAAATAAGAAAATTATTATTTTCTCCATTTTTTCGTTTTGGCTTTTGGTATTAAACTTCTTTAATATCAATGTGATGCGTGATTATCCATGATGAAGGAGGTGAAACGTTTCGACTGTCAAAAAAAGATAAATGGGCGCCTTAATCTGGTGTTATTGAGACTTTTCTTATTGCCTTGATCTGTCTTGCAAATTTTTTGTGATAGCCTGTTGAACCACTGCCATGAGTAACTATGCACTGCATTTTGTCAAATTTTTATGATGCAAAAAAGACTTAAAATACCTTGAACTACATGATTACATGGGCTGCCGAGAAAATACTAAATTAGTTCCGTTATTATATGGATGTTTTTATAATCTAAATTTAATTTATGTAAGAAAGATGTGAAAATTCTCGGTAAATAAAATTATTAATAAGGTTGGCATAATTAAAATATATGTAATAGGAAGTCAAGTACACAATAAAACTAATAATGACACACTTTTGTTAAAAAAATAAACTCGATTTCGTTTTTTAATGATTAAAATGTGAATTATTAACCTGTTGATTTATATGTATTTTTTTATTAATTATTGTATTTTTGTTAACATGTGAAAACATATTCCAAGTCAGTGTGTAAAAAGTGATGTAATTTTGACACGCAAAATCATAAGTAATAGAATGCGAGCTCTTAGGATTTTCCTTATATCCGATAGGCTGTATTAGCACAGCATCTTCCGTGTGCGCAAAATCAATATCCTCGATGGTATGTGGTTATATCCGCATTCGCCATGGGCGGTAGCGTCGCCAAAACAAAAGGTATTACCATGAGTAAAGAAATTCTCATCATGTTTTCAACAGCGATGATAGTCCTCCTTATCGCTCGCGTGATGGCCTTGAAATGCGGTCTGGTTGACAAGCCTGGTGGACGTAAGCAGCACAGCGGAGAGATTCCCCTTGTCGGCGGGATCTCATTCTACTGCGCAATCGTGCTGTTTTACCTGTTCTGGCCGGAAGTGCTGCCACACGGTGACGCGCATTTTCTTCCCTACTTGCTGAGCATCTCTTTACTGTTGTGCGTCGGCATTGCTGATGACCGCTTTGATCTGCCGGTTATCCCCCGTGTTCTTATTCAGGCATTGTCCGCCGTGATTATCATGGCTAACGGCTTCTACCTGCATACGCTTGGCTATGTTTTGGGTGACAATGAACTGATACTTGGCCCGGTTGGCTATGTCGTCACGTTGTTTGCCTCCTGGGCGGCAATCAATGCATTCAATATGGTTGATGGTGTTGACGGCTTGCTCGGTTCTGTCTCTGGCGCAACCTTTGCGGCGCTGATGGTGGTGTTCTTGCTGGCGGGATCGTCGACGCGAGCAATGTGGTGTCTGCTGATGATCGTTGCTCTGATCCCTTACTTAATGTTGAACATGGGTCTGATCGGCGGCAAGCGTTTAAAAGTTTTTATGGGTGATGCCGGCAGCATGGTGATTGGATTTACCGTGCTGTGGCTGGTGATACTCGGCAGTCAGGGCAGAAGCGCGGTGATGTCACCCGTGACGGCGCTGTGGGTGATAACCCTGCCGTTGATGGATATGGTGACCGTCATGGTGCGCCGCATGCGCCGTGGGCAGAGCCCGTTCCATGCCGATCGCGATCATCTACACCATATTTTGATGCGCAGTGGATTAACGGCCCGCCAGACGGTACTGGTGATGACTGCGCTGACGGCTGCATTTGCGAGTCTGGGAATTCTGCTTTCCCAGCAGGGTATCGCAGAGTGGCTCTCTTTGATTGCATTTCTGAGTTTGTTTGCCGGTTATTGGATAACGAATAATAAACTGCAAAAACGCAATCCAGACCCTAGAGCACAACGAAGCAAACCAAAGGATATGGCTGCAGGTGCCGATGTCGCAACCGGCAGCCGCTAGCATCTCTATATTGTATTAATCAAATAACCCAGCGCTGCTGGGTTTTTCAATTTCAACGATCCAAGTGACCAACATGATGACTGTAAAATTAGCAGCTGTACCGCTCTTCATTTCAGCTGTTTTATTGAGTGGCTGTACTATCGTTCCGGGCAGTAATCTCACTACTTTTGGTAAAACCGTCGTCAATAAAGACGATAGCGCGAATATCAATGACAAAGTTAACGTCTATACCGTCACTCCGAAACTGATTGAGTCACTGAACCCGACCCCGGTCGTTGCACGTCCAAACCCGCAACTTGCTGACGATATTCAGGATTACCAGTACCATATTGGCGTCGGCGACATATTGATGGTCACCGTGTGGGATCACCCGGAACTGACGACGCCTGCGGGTCAATATCGTAGCGCATCCGACACCGGTAACTGGGTACAATCTGACGGCACGATCTTCTACCCCTACGCCGGGAAGGTAAACGTGGTTGGTCGTACCCTGCCTCAACTGCGCGAAGAGTTGACCAGCAAGCTAGCCACCTATATCGAATCGCCACAAATCGACATCAGCGTTGCCGCGTTCCGCTCACAAAAAGCCTACGTCACCGGTGAAGTGGTCCGTTCGGGTCAGCAAGCGATCACCAACGTGCCTTTAACCATTATGGATGCGATAAACCAGGCCGGCGGCCTTGCGGAAAACGCGGACTGGAACAACGCGGTATTAACCCATAACGGCAAAGATGAGCGCATCTCCCTTCAGGCGCTGATGAAAAATGGCGACCTGACCCAAAACCGAATGCTCTATAACGGCGACATTCTGTATGTGCCACGCAACGATGACCTGAAAGTGTTTGTGATGGGGGAAGTTAAAAAACAGACCACCCTGAAGATGGACCGCAGCGGGATGACGTTGACCGAAGCATTAGGGAATGCTGAGGGTATTGACCAGATGAGCGCTGATGCAACCGGTATCTTTGTTATTCGTTCGACTCGAGGCAAAGATAACAGTGGCAAAGTGGCAAATGTGTATCAGTTAAATGTTTCTGATGCCACTGCGCTAGTGATGGGGACGGAGTTCAAACTTCAGCCGTACGACATCGTCTATGTCACTACCGCACCAGTCACCCGTTGGAACCGCGTCCTGAGTCAGTTAGCCCCTACTATTACGGGCATTAATGACATGACGGAATCCGTTCGCATGATTAAGCAGTGGTAATTATGTTTGATTCTATTTTAGTGGTTTGTGTTGGCAATATTTGCCGCTCCCCGACCGGGGAGCGTTTGCTTCGCCAGTCTCTGCCAGGCAAAAAGATTGATTCCGCAGGCTTAGGAGCGCTGGTTGGCGAAGAGGCTAACGAAATGGCCGCTGACGTTGCTGTTGAGCACGGGTTATCCCTTGAAAACCATTGCGCGCAGGCGTTCTCTTCAAGTCTGGCGATGCAATACGATCTGATCCTGGTGATGGAAAAATCCCATCTCGAACGGATCAAGAAAAGCTACCCGGAAGTCAGTGGTAAAACCATGCTGTTTGGTCACTGGCAAAACCAGATGGAGATCGGCGACCCGTACAGGAAAAGCCGTGAAATGTATCAGCTGGTTTATACACAATTAGCCCAAAGCACCGCGCGCTGGGTCCTGGCGTTAAAGCAATAATTAAGAACAGAGATTTAATTAAATGTCAGAACAAAATTCGAACATTGGTAATAATGACGATAAGATTGAGCTAAATGAACTGTTCGGTGTGCTACTCGATAATAAATGGAAGATCGTAATTATTACAGCGATCTTTACATGTCTTGGAATTATTTATGCATTTATGGCGACCCCCATTTATCGCGCTAGTGCATTAATACAAGTCGAGCAAAGTGCTGGCAGTAGTGTATTAAGTAAACTCTCTGATATTATGCCTGATAGTAAGCCTGAATCACAAACTGAGATCAGCTTAATCAATTCCCGCATGGTATTGGGAAAAACGGTTGATGAACTCGCTTTAGATACCGTCGTTACCGAAAAACACTTCCCGATGATTGGCAAAGGCTTAGCCCGATTACTGGGAACCCCTGATGGTCAAATTGCCGTATCCAGGTTAGTTGTTCCAAATGAGCTATTAGATATTCCAATGGTTCTTAAGGTTGTCTCGCCAAATAGCTATGAACTCGTGGTAAATGACGTCACTTATCCAGGTCGAATTGGCGAACTGCTCAATAAAAATGGTATTAATCTTCTTGTTAGTGAAATTAATGCCCCGGTTGATACTACATTTACAATGGTTAAACTGGAAAAATTAACAGCGATTAACAACCTATTAGAAAACTTATCTGTTGCCGACTTAAGTAAAGATAGCGGCATGCTGCAATTAACGTATAAGGCAGAAAGTGCCACTGATGCTATCAAGATTCTAAATAGCATCAGTAATAACTATCTGCAGCAAAACGTAGGTCGTAAGTCTGAAGAAGCTGCTAAAAGCCTCGATTTTCTTAAGGAACAATTGCCTCTAGTACGCGCTAAACTGGATGATGCCGAAAACCGATTAAACCAATACCGTCAGAAAAATGAATCCGTTGATTTATCTTTAGAAGCTAAATCAGTACTGGATACCACCGTCTCTTTGGAAACTCAGATCAATGAGTTAACATTTAAAGAGGCAGAGATCTCCAAACTGTATACTCGCGATCACCCAGCGTATCGCACGCTGCTGGAGAAAAAAGCGTTATTACTGAAAGAGCGAGACAAGCTAAATGCTCGCATTGGCAATATGCCAAAAACGCAGCAGGAAATTTTAAGTTTAACCCGAGATGTGCAGTCTGGTCAGGAAGTGTACATGTTGCTTTTAAATAAGCAACAAGAGTTGAGTATTAATAAGGCGAGCACGGTGGGTAATGTTCGCATTATTGATACGGCAATGGCGGAAACCAAACCGGTTGCGCCTAAAAAAGCTATAATTATATACATTAGTCTTATTATTGGCGTATTATCATCAATAACATTTTGTTTCTTAAAGAAAATACTGCATAACGGAATCGAGAGCAGTGAAGATATTGAGAGCCTTGGTCTCAATGTTTATGCTTCGATCCCTAATTCGAAATGGCTAAGAGACAAAAACCTTAAACTGACAAAGAAAAAACATAAAAATGTCCGTTCAGTGAATCTTCTGGCAAAAGATAATCCTACTGATTTATCCGTGGAAGCAATCAGAAGTCTACGTACGAGTTTGCATTTTGCTATGATGCAAGCAACTAATAATATTTTACTGATTTCTGGCGCGACCCCGGAGGCAGGTAAGACATTTGTCAGTTCCAACCTGGCGGCGGTAATTGCCCAATCTGATAAGAAAGTATTGTTAATTGATGCGGACCTACGCAAAGGACAAATGCATTACGTTGTTAATTGCAAAGAGAAAATAGGTCTTTCTGATATTCTAAGCGGCAGTAACAGTATTGATGATGTTGTTAAAACAACTGAGATTGAAAATTTAGACTTTATCTCACGGGGTCAAATCCCACCAAACCCATCCGAATTGTTGATGAATGCTAATTTCAAAAAACTAATGGATTGGGCTACTGAGAGATATGATCTTATTATTATCGATACGCCACCTATTTTAGCCGTAAGCGATGCATGCATTGCTGCCAGGTATGCAGGAACAATTATGCTGGTAGCTCGCTTCCAGAAAAACACCCTGAAAGAAATCGAAGTGGCCGCGAAACGCTTCGAACAAAATAAACTAAATATTAGTGGTGTAATATTTAACGGTGTTGAAAAACGCACAGCTAATTACTATGAGTATGGTGCATATAACTATTATGAATAAGAGTGTTTCGATCTTAAAATAAGAGGTTGAGGCGTTCTTGATTTCAAATATTCCTTTCCTGGGAATCTTCGGTTTATTTCATGTCAGGTCTCCCTGGTATTGTTGACGGTACCAGGGAAGGCTGGGGTGATTTAAATCGTAAAAAAACTGCTTTGTATTTTCTTGCCAAATTATCACATGGACTAATTGTTTGTTATAGGTGTGTGTTTTATTTATTTGTCATAACGAACAAGTGCTAGCTAGATTTATTATTTTATATTCACTCGATTTTCCCTGTGCGGGGGCATTCCGCCAGAGAAATACACCAATGAAACAATAAAAGAGGCTCTTAATGAAATTAAACAAAGTAAGTGTACTGATGCTGTGTGTATTGGCTGCACCTATGGCGTCTATGGCCGCTGAAGAAGTTGTTGCTGGCGCAGCAGCAACCACGGCCGGCGGCGCGACAGGGACTGCAGCGGGTACTGCTGCAACGGCAGCTGGTTTAGCAACCGGGACTACCGTCGCAATCGGTGCGGGCGTCGTTGGCGCTGTTGCTGTTGGCGTTGCCGTTGCTAGCAATAGCAACAGCAACGGTGGCACCAGCACCAGCACCACAACGTCTACGCGTTAATTCGCTTTCCTTATCATGGGGTTCTTATTGAGCCCCATTCTTCTGCCTGCTTACGGCGACTAATATGTATAAAAAAATATGCCTGGCCAGCGCGGTTATTTTACTTTGCGCTTGCAACCAACAACGTCCTGGTATCATTTCAGACACATTCAAGCAGACTTTTACCTCGCAGGATGCGGTGATCGACAATACCAAAGTTGCCAGTATCCCTTATGCCTCAATGTCACTGACGGTGGATGATGGCCCGCTGGCATTTATTGTACTGGCGTGGAATGAACACAATACACAAAAGTGGCTGACCGCTGACTCCAAAATGGTTTCAACGCAAAATGGGCGCATCATTAAAACCATTGGTTTCCAGGATAACTTACTCAAGCTTGAAAGTGATAAACCAGATCCGTTATCCAGTCCGCTAAGCATCCAGGAAGGGCAGCAGTGGCGCGTACAGATGCAGTGGAATAGTGGGACTTTCCACTCGGCCACGGTGACTTCTCGTTTCCATTGGGCAGGTACCCAGAACTTCACCATTCTCGACACCTCGCGTAATTATCGCCTGCTGGAAGAGCACGTAACGGCAGAACAGGACGGTGCGACGTACGTCCAACGTTACTGGGTTGATGCGCAAACGGGCAAGGTCGTGCATAGCGAACAAAACCTGCATCCTCATGGCCCGATGTGGTCTCTCACTTTACTGAAGCCCTACTCCTGATGATGAAACCTCTTTTGCTAACCGCCACTCTGATGGCGATAGCCCCGCTGAGTTACAGCCAGGGGCAGATTACCCTTATTTGCGAGCCCGCCTGTTCAACCACGCAGATCGCTGCTCATACCCTTAGCGATTTAGTCATGAACCCGGCGCTGCCGACAGGTATCGACTGGCAAACGGCGAAGATCTCTACACCTGCGAGTGATGCATTGCAGCAGCAAAATCAGCAGCACATTGTGGCGAAGCTGACCGCTCTGGCGAGCCAGTTGCAGCAACAGGGGGAATATATCCAGATGCAGCGTATCAATGTCCTGCGTCAGCGAATTGAACACCTGCAGGTGGTGGGGGCCTATCCTCTCTCGCTTGACCCGGATCATGTGCGCCTTAAGCCAGAATATTCGCCGCCGCTGGAGGGTGACTATCGCTTGTATGTCAGCACCCGTTCGCAGCCGGATATCACGTTGTGGAACAGTTCGCGCACCGTGTCCACCTTTGTTGCGGGTAAGCAGACTTCTGCCTATGTCGAAGTTGATCAGCAACAGCCGGGGATTGACGCGGATACGGTTACCGTTATTGCGCCTGATGGCACCACGGAAACGGTCCCCACGGGTTACTGGAATCGTCGTTACCATGAACCGCAACCTGGCAGCCAAATTTGGCTAAACCTGCAAACCTCTGCGTTGCCTGAGGGGTATCAGACTCTGAACCAGGACATCATCCAATTGCTCACACAACGGACTGTCGCGCCATGAAGCTCACTACACTCAGTTCAATGATCGCGCTGTCGCTCGGCGGCTTTAGTTCTGTTGCCAATGCAGACTGGGGTACGCCGTTGTATACCCCTTATGTCACCCCTTCACAGTCTGACTTTGGTGGCGTCGGCTTGCTGCAAACGCCAACCGCGCGAATGGCGCCCTCTGGTGAGTTCAATGTGAACTATCGCGATAACGATCAATACCGTTTCTGGTCACTTTCACTGCAATTAATGCCGTGGCTGGAAAGTACCATTCGTTATACGGATGTGCGTACCCTACGTTACGGCGCGGAAGATTTCAGCGGTGACCAGACCTATAAAGATAAGGGGATCGATCTTAAAGCGCGTCTGTGGCAGGAAACTCGCTGGACGCCGGATATCTCATTAGGATTCCGTGATATCGGCGGGACCGGTCTGTTCGACAGTGAATATCTGGTGGCCACCAAAGCGGCAGGGCCTTTTGATTTCACGCTGGGGATGGGTTGGGGATATGTCGGTAACAGCGGTAATGTGACGAACCCATTCTGTAAAGCGAGCGATCGTTTTTGCCATCGTGATGAAGGCTACAGCGGCAGCGGCGGGAATATCGATTCCGAACGCTTCTTCCGTGGGCCTTCAGCGCTGTTCGGCGGCGTGGAGTACCAGACGCCGTGGCAACCGCTGCGCTTTAAGGTGGAATATGACGGCAATAACTACCGTAATGACCGTGCGGGGACCCTTGTGCAAAGTACGCCCATTAACGTCGGCATGCTGTACCGTCTGGGCGATTGGGGTGATGTTAACCTCGGCTATGAGCGCGGGAATACGCTGACGTTCGGCGTGACGCTGAAAACCAACTTTGAAACGGTACGCAGCCTGGCGCAGAAACCGTCAAAACCGGCTTATAACCCTGACACGCAACCCGCAAATCTTGACCCTCAGGTCGTGAAGGCTCAACTTACGGCGTTGCGTGATAATGCTGGCTTGTCATCGCCGTCTATCGAACGTGATGGGGATACGGTTTACGTTTCCGGCGAGCAAACCGATTACCGCGATCGCGCTGAAGGTGTTGAGCGCGCAAACCGTATCATGATGAACAACCTGCCTGAAGGGACTCGTCAGATTGTGGTGACGGAGAAAAACCAATCGCTCCCGCTGATTAGTCATCGTAGCGATGTGGCCGCGCTGGATCAGACTTTCAGCGGCGTGCCTTTGGGGGCCACGCCGCCGGATAACGTCGACGTCCGCCAGGAACCTCAACAGCCGCAGCACGTGCAGGCCGAAGCGGCAGATAAAAAATCGGCGTTCAGCTTCGACTGGTCGCCGGTATTAAACCAGTCTATCGGCGGGCCAGAATCGTTCTACATGTACCAGATGGCGGTCAGTGGGCGAGTTGACTACCAGATGACCGATAACTGGACGCTAGGCGGTGGCGTGCTGCTTAACCTGTATAACAACTACGATAAGTTCAACTTCACCGCGCCACCTCCGGACAGTCATATCCCACAGGTGCGCACCCATATTCGTGAATATGTTGATAACAGCGATCTGTATCTGACCAACCTCCAGGCCACCCGTATTGGTACTCTGGGTGATGGCTGGTATATGCAGAACTATGGCGGTTATCTGGAAATGATGTTTGCCGGGGTCGGGAGCGAGTTGATTTACCGTCCACTGGATAAACAGTGGGCGATTGGCGCCGACGTCAACTGGGTCAAACAGCGTGACTGGAATGACCCGATGAAAATGGCAGACTACAGCGTCACGACGGGCAACCTCACCGGCTACTGGCAACCATGGTTTGCCGATGAGTTCCTGGTGAAAGTGAGCGTTGGCCGCTATCTGGCTGGCGACAAAGGCGGTACGGTTGATATTTCACGCCGTTTTGCCAGCGGGATCACCGCCGGTGCGTTTGCGACACTGACCAACGTCTCCTCTCATGACTACGGCGAAGGTAGCTTCACCAAAGGGTTCTACATTTCGATTCCTCTGGATCTGTTGAGCACTAGCCCGACCAACACTCGTGCTGGCTTCAACTGGGTACCGCTAACGCGTGATGGTGGCCAGGCCTTGCAGAAACGTTACTCGCTGTATGATTTTACCGAAGCGCGAGGAGCGCAGTAAAAATGGAAAAGGACCACTAAGTGGTCCTTTTTTTTGCCCGCATAAATACGCGAAAATGACAGGTGATGAAGGGGCCGCGCATTTAATGGATACGGCAATACGCGGACTCCCCCTTTTTGAGCAAGTACCTCGATGAATATCACGCCAGATAATACTATTTTTCTGGTAACACGAACCGAACCTCAATGCGCCGCTGACGCGCATCTTCTGGCGCCACGCCAGGAATCGGCTGCGAGTCGCCATATCCGGCAACGATTACCCGACGTGCAAAAGCCGGAGCAAGATCGCCAACGATAAATTTACGCGCCTCTCTAGCCCGCGCTGCCGATAAGGTAAAATTATCGTCATAGACGGTGCAGAAAACGTCAAAGTTTGTCACCGGACGGGTAACGGGAAGATTATCCGTATAGCCTTCGATATAAACTTGTCCGCTTCTGAATTCGCTAAGAAATCTGACAACCTGCGTTTCAATCGTCGCTAACGCCTGGCTTGCCTGAGAGGCAATGCAGGCGCTGCCGCGATTGAAAACGCCATCACGCAACGTGATTTTTTGCGAGTTGACATCCAGCGCAACTAAACCTTCATTCGCCGTTCCATCAAGCGTGGTTTTAATACTTCCCAACATTTCCCCGACCCGGGCTCGCTGGGTATTGATTCCCTGTTCCATTTCCTGCTTATGCTTAATATCTGACCATGTTTTCTGAAGCACCGACATCACCAGCAGCAGCATAACGACAGCCATTACTCCTGACATCAGGTCGGAGATCGAGACCCACTCATTAGGTTTATCTTTCATGAGTGAGCCCCTCAGACTGCATCATTAACAATGTTCATTGTCGATAACGTTTGGTCAATGTGTTGCAATGTAATAGCAAGCGGCGTCAGGCTTTTTTCAATTTGCTGAACCAGGAGATTCCGTTCTGGTGACAGCATTTTACGAATCCCCTCCAGCTCTTCCAGAGAACGGAACAATCTGTCATCGAGCGAAGAAAGTGCGGCAGAAGCATCAGTATTACTCAGCATTTCATCACGCAATGATTCAATGCTGTGAACCAGTTTACCGACACCAGCAGTAACCCTGTCCATTGCTGGCTGAAGAGGGCTCTCTTTTTGCATGAGCTGAAGTTGATTCACCAGCGTTTCAATCGCATTTGCATTTCTTTCGCCTGATGTCGTCATCTCCGCATAACGGTTGTTCAGGCTCGCGACTTGCCGATTGCTGCTGGAAACCGCTGCTAACCCGTTAACTATTTGCTCGCGCAAATCATCAACCAGTTTTGTCATAGCGATCACTTTTTCATTTAACGTTTCACTGGTGATCATAAATTCACGCTGTGCATCACGCTGCGTTTTCATCGACTGATCGATGGAAATACGAACGTCACTCATTGTGGTGCCAACGTTATGAGAAAGGTCGGTCACTGCACTGGAAATGCCAGCTGTTGCATTCGCCATACTGGTGGATATCGATTCCATATTCCGGCTAAAACTTTCACCCATTTGGGAGATGGTGGAACCAAGATCGGTTTTAACCGTGCCTAACATATCGGTAATGCCCATCCGGAAATCGCCGATAACCTGTTGTAGATCGCCTGCGGAATGACCCATTTCTTGCGCAGCAGATGACATTTTTTCGGCTGAATGTTGAATGGCGGACAGGTTACTACTGTTGGTATTAATGAAGTGCTGCAACGATTCTCGGGTTGTCGTTAACTCTGTTATCTGTTGCTGCCCTTGCGCAGACCGATCTTTGGTACCCTTAACAATATCGTTTTGAATGACGTGCAAGAGGTCTTGCAGTTTTATCAGTTGCTCACTCTGTTTAATACGCTGGTGTTCAGCGTTATCACCCTGATCGGCGATCCTCGTATAGATCGCGGCGACTTCAGCATGGTGTGAATAGTTAGTCTGCCGGGAGTTTTCGCTTTCCTCGCGAATAATGTTGCATACCTGCCGCAATTCATCGATATGTTGCTGCTGAGTTCGACGGGATATATCTGTCAATTGTTCCAGATAGGTTTCCTGTATTTTTCGCTGTTGTACTGCAGCATGGCTTTGATCCATCAGGGGTTGTAAAAACGACGCCATACCTGAAGAGAGGGTGTTCAGCGACTGTCGTGTGGCTTCGCTTTCCACCTGCATTCTGTCGTTCAAACCCTGTAAAGCTGTCAGATACTTCAACTGGGTCTCATGATGTTCAGCACGCTTTTGTTCTCGTGACTGGTCGAACACTTGTTTCATCTGCTGTGCGCACCAGCGCAAACGCTTCTCGTCGTATCCTAACCCGGCCGTACAGGCTTTAAGGAACAGATACGCTATAATCCCCCATGTCGACGTTTTAAATTTCGTCCCCAGCCCTTCCATCATCCCCATCAGATTCGACATGGCGTTATCCATGCCTGCGGCGTTAGCATCAATCAAAATATCCGATGCTTTATTAAGGGCAATTCCCAGACCGAGAAAGGTGCCTAGCAACCCTAAAATTAACAAAATGCCCGGCATAATGTCGGCCATTTTTTCTGCGGGACTGGCAACAGCTGCGCTGATTTCGTTGACTGAACCATGCTCAACGTCGAGATGGCTGGCCCCATTATTCAGCGCATCACCTTGCCATTTTTTGCCCCAATAGCGCTGATTTGCCTGCCAGGGCAATAAACCAAGCGTCAGTAAAACCAAAAAAAGCATTGTGCCGCCAAACAGTAACTGAATGACGTCGGATTCCGGCAAAATAAAGGCAAAAAATTCATGAAGCGTCATGCTGCCACCTCGACAAGCTTGCTTGCGCGCGCGCGGCTGGCTTTTTCAAAGATATTGGCAAAATCGATAATTAAACTTTGTTGCTCGGTATTCAGTTCTTCCCAACGCTTACCAAACTGAGCGCATTCAATAATAATCATTCCAACCGTACTGCTGTCTTCCATCAAATATTCCTGGCCCGCAAATTCTCCAGGCTCTTTTTCGAGCATTTGCAGAAATCCTTCAGCGGCAAAAACATAGTTACGCATTTCATTGGTTCGTTTGCGTTTTGCTTCCATTTCAGCCTGTTGCACTGGTAAACGAGCTTCTAGCTCGTTGAGCATTGAGACTTCATCTCCATGAAGATCGCCAAGGCGCTGACCAATCTGTAGACGTCGCAGAAGTACCTGTTCTTTGGAGAGTCCGTCATTCAGCGATTTCCATTCATTTTCCATATCCTGCAGGTTATATCCCCAGGCCATTATCATCTCTTCGAACACGAAGGGGATGAGCTTCTTGCCAAAACGCGCCATCACGACACGATCCAGACGTTGCGTTACGTCATCACTCAACTGAGGGTTGGGTTTTAGCAATTCGTTCCCGATTTCAATAAGAAACAGGTCGTCATCGGCGATCGCATCAATGTCCTGCGCACGCGTAAGATGTTGCTCAGTATCTTTTAACAACTTCTGCGACGCGCGTAACCGCAGATAGTGTTCGAAATCGTTGATCTGAATATTATCCAGAACGTCCTTAATACGCGTTGAGAGTTGGGCATATAAGGTAATCAGGCTCGCCAGATCAACGGCACTTGCTGCTTCCCCGCGCATCTGATTACGCGCTTCGCGTAGGGCTTGTTCATGCTCTTTGGCTTTATCCATTTCTTCTGGCGTAAGAAACAAGTCTTTAAGTTGTTTGGCTTTATTAATCGCCCACGCAATGGCCTCACCAACACGCTTCGCCAGGTCACTTTTATCCCACTCGACCAGCAGTCCCAACGCTTTATCCAGCGCTTTCAACGCGCCACCCACCCACGGGAATTGTGGCAACACCTTTTCAGCTAACTTTGCGGCGTTTTGCACGATAGGGCGAATGACATTACTGATAAACGGCTTCACCTTTTCCCAGACGCTCTTGACGCTTCCCACAAAGGTCTCCGCTTTCTCTGCCATCCAGGAAACGGTTTTAGCTGCAGTTTCTTTAATACCATCCCATACCCGGCTAGCCGTGCTTGTCACTGCACTTGCTACGCTGCTGCAAAAACTGCCGACACTTGACCAGAAACCCATAATTTTCTCCTGTTGTTTTTATTGGATGCCTAATAGTTTTTTTGCTGTGTTGACTTCACTGTCTGTGCGTCCAGAATGAGTGGCTATCGCCTGGTGGGAGGCCAAAACTTGTTCTATCGCACTCCGTAAATGAGCGATGTTAAGTTGTGCGGCCTCTCCGGTACGTTCTGCTTCCAGCAGCACTTTAGGTAATGCCAGACGCATACAGGTGCGGATCTCTCGTCCTGCCAGCCCTTCGGATAGTTCGCTTGCGGCGGTGAGAAGACTTTCTCTTTCTTCGGCGAGGGGAATTTCAGCAACCAGGAATTTGTCCCAGAGATGGTAGCGGGCTGTAAGGTCGGGTAGCGTAAATTCAACGTGATAGCCAATACGGCTGCGGAACGCCTCATCATAGTTGCGTGCGAAATTAGTCGCGAAAACCACAGTGCCGTCAAAACGCTCCAACTCGATCAGTAACGTAGAGCGCATTGCATTAACTTCGTTATCAACGCCTTGTGTGACAGAAGAGAGTCGTTTCCCCAGTAACGTGTCAGCTTCATCGAAAAAGAGCAGCGCTCCGGTTTCCTTAGCCTGCGCGAAAGCAGCCTGGATATTTTTAGCCGTTTCTCCCATAAACTTGCTTTCCAGTTCTGCAATACCAAGCGCAATAAAGGGCATCCGTAACTGTCCAGCCAGCGCCTCTGCGCAAAGCGTTTTCCCGGTGCCGGGGGGGCCGTAAAAATTCAGTATCGCGGTCGATCCCATCGGGTCAACGACAGAAAAATTCCACTCCTGGTAAATCGTGTGATGAAAACGCAGACGAGCCATGCATTCATCAAGAGATGAGCGAGTGCTCTGGGATAAAATGACATCTTTATCGAGAGTAAATCTTGGGTCTCTCAGTCTATTTTTCTTACCATCCTCGTCGCCATCTGGCTGAGATAACGACGGTCTTATCGGTGCCGTACCGTTACTGTGTGTTGACATAAAATTGTCATCCATATGGAGATATAAAATATCCCTTTAAGCCTGGGATACTCTATTTCTGAAAATTTATCGTATTGACAGTCATGAGAATATTCCTACACGTGTTATCGGCCAGTGGTTCGGTCACTTGAGTATAAATTTAAGAAAATGTAAAACGGCAGTCGTAGGCCAGCACGGCCTGCTCAGTTGCGCCAGGAGACTGGTTTGGGGCTCATAAGTGCGTGGTAGCAGGGCATCATCAAGGGCTGGGAGTAGGGAGTCCTCAGCTAGTAGTCTGACGAATACAATCCCCCAGGACATTTGCAAAAAAACATCCGGCCGCGTTGGCGCTATACGACTGCGCTTCAGCACGCGGCGAAAATTATCGCAACGGGAATATCACCGATGTGTCATTTCCCATGATGGCAAAATTAAACGGGAAGAGAAGATGAAAACGTCACAGGGCGCTGTGCTAGCAAATGACAATAAAATTCAGGCGTGCGAGATAAAAACGGCGGTAATCAATTGTGCAATATTCCGGAGAAAGTGGGCAAATTCCAGTGCATCTAATTCGCTACGCGTAACACTTTAACGATTAATGTATATACCCAATAAACATCAAGATGCAGGTGTGAGAACCTGAAAGTGAACGTTAATTCGTATTTTAATTATAATTTATTAATTATCTCTAAAAGGGCTTTTTTGTTAATTTCATCATATCCGTTAATCCAGGTTATCTTCGCCGTTATCTTGCAAAACATTGACCTCTTTATTAAACCGGATTGCTGCCACATTCTACAGATAAACATTCCCTGCGAACAGCGGCATGAGCACTGCCACTGGAACTGTCCATTTCATAGAAAATGTGTCCTTACGCCGTGGTAAATATGGTTTTCATTTCGGTGGGTGGTTGCCACAACTGATGGCCCACTATTGTTACGAACTTCAATGGTGCTTAGTGGGGATATGGCCATGCTTATTTTAATTTTCTGCATTGCTTCATCCGTCGTGCGAATGCATCTGGTATCCATAAATCACGGAGCATCCCTATGCAAAGTATCCCCGAGGTATCCCCGTAAAAAGCAAAAGGGCCGGAGATTTCTCTCCGGCCCTTGCGGTATCTGGTGGCCCCTGTTGGGTTTGAACCAACGACCAAGCGATTATGAGTCGCCTGCTCTAACCACTGAGCTAAGGGGCCAGGTAGCGGACGATTATAAAGTAACAACGGGCGCCAATCCAGCGTTAAGCGCGCACATGCTGTTTTTATAAACAATGCATTTTCAATTCGTTATACTGTTCTCACGATGTATTGGTCGAGAAAATTATGGTTAAGGATATTATTGATTCGGGGCTGCGGGTACTGTTCTGCGGCATTAACCCGGGGCTGTCATCTTCTTCTCTGGGCTATCCCTTTGCCCATCCGGCGAACCGCTTCTGGAAAGTGCTGCATCTTGCGGGATTTACTGAACACCAGTTGAAGCCGGAAGAGGCTGAGCAGATGCTGGCATTCCGCTGTGGCGTGACCAAGCTGGTTGAACGCCCGACGGTGCAAGCGAGCGAAGTTACCCTGCAGGAGTTGCGCAGCGGCGGGCAGGAGTTGATTGAGAAGGTTGAGCATTACAAACCTGCCGCATTAGCCGTTTTAGGCAAGCAGGCCTTTGAACGCGGCTTAGGGCAGCGCGGGGCGACGTGGGGCAAGCAAACGTACATGATTGGTGATACCGAGGTGTGGGTATTGCCGAACCCGAGCGGGCTGAGCCGAATTACGCTGGATAAGCTGGTAGCGGCGTATCAGGAACTGGACGTGGCGTTGAAGGCGCGCGGGTTATAGGCGTTGAGACGATCCCGGCGGCGCTGCGCTTGGCCGGGCTACAGGCCGGAGTAGCGCTCCGGATTAGCAGGCAAAAAAAAGCTCCCATCAGGGAGCTTTTTACGTTTTTTACTGGGGCGATTAATCGTCCAGGAAGCTACGCAGCACTTCAGAGCGGCTTGGGTGACGCAGTTTACGCAGCGCCTTCGCTTCGATCTGACGGATACGTTCACGGGTAACGTCGAACTGTTTACCCACTTCTTCCAGCGTGTGGTCGGTGTTCATATCGATACCGAAACGCATACGCAGGACTTTTGCTTCACGGGCGGTCAGGCCAGCCAGAACGTCGTGGGTGGCAGCGCGCAGGCTCTCGGTGGTCGCAGAGTCCAGCGGCAGCTCGAGGGTGGTATCCTCGATGAAGTCACCCAGATGCGAATCTTCATCGTCGCCGATTGGCGTTTCCATGGAGATTGGCTCTTTGGCGATTTTCAGCACCTTACGAATTTTATCTTCTGGCATCAGCATGCGCTCGGCCAGCTCTTCTGGCGTCGGTTCACGACCCATCTCTTGCAGCATCTGGCGGGAGATACGGTTGAGCTTGTTGATGGTCTCAATCATATGCACCGGAATACGGATGGTGCGCGCCTGGTCTGCGATAGAACGGGTGATCGCCTGACGGATCCACCAGGTTGCGTAGGTGGAGAACTTGTAGCCGCGACGGTATTCAAACTTATCTACCGCTTTCATCAGGCCGATGTTGCCTTCCTGAATCAGGTCAAGGAACTGCAGACCACGGTTGGTGTATTTCTTAGCGATAGAAATAACCAGACGTAAGTTTGCTTCAACCATCTCTTTCTTCGCACGGCGGGCTTTCGCTTCACCGATGGACATACGACGGTTGATATCTTTAACCTGCTCAATGGTCAGGCCGGTTTCTTCTTCAATCTGCTGCAGTTTCTGCAGGCTACGCATAACGTCTTCTTTCACGTCGTGCAGCTTTTCAGACCACGGCTTGTTCATCGCGATAGCCGCGTTGAACCAGGTTTCGCTGGTTTCGTTGCCGGTGAAGAGGGTGATGAAGTTCTTCTTCGGCATTTTGCACTGTTCAACGCACATCTTCATGATGATACGTTCCTGGGTGCGCACGCGGTCCATCATGGTACGCATGCTGTTTACCAGGTAGTCGAACTGCTTCGGTACCAGACGGAACTGCTTGAACACTTCAGACAGCTTCAGGATCTCTTCCTGAGCGCTGGCGTGGCTACGGCCTTTTGCTTTGATCGTGTCGCGAGTGATCTCGTACTGAGTACGCAGCTCGCCAAATTTCTCACGTGCCAGCTCAGGGTCGATGCTGTTGTCATCGTCGCTGCTGTCGTCGCTATCTTCGTCTTCGTCTTCATCGTCGTCGTCCATCTCTTCCTGAGACAGTTCGGAACCGACGTGAGTGGCGGTAGGCGCCATATCTTCTTCAGCGTTCGGGTCAACGAAACCGGTGATCAGGTCAGACAGACGTGCTTCTTCAGCTTCAACGCGATCGTACTGTTCCAGCAGATAGGTAATGGCTTCTGGGTATTCGGCAACGGAACACTGAACCTGGTTGATCCCGTCTTCGATGCGTTTAGCGATGTCGATTTCGCCTTCACGGGTCAGCAGTTCTACCGTACCCATTTCGCGCATGTACATGCGCACCGGGTCGGTGGTACGTCCGATTTCAGATTCCACGCTGGACAGAACCTGTGCAGCCGCTTCTTCTGCGTCTTCATCAGTGTTGTTGGAGGTTTCAGCCAGCAACAGATCATCGGCATCCGGCGCTTCTTCCATCACCTGAATGCCCATGTCGTTGATCATTTGGATGATGTCTTCGATCTGATCTGAATCGACGATATCTTCCGGCAGATGGTCATTGACCTCGGCATAGGTCAGATAGCCTTGCTCCTTACCACGTTGGACAAGAAGCTTGAGCTGTGACTGCGGGTTTTGCTCCATAAGACGGTATCCACACTTAATTCATTTGATTGGTGTCGGTCGGCGAACGAACCGCCAACATTTAAAGCGAGGGCGTACTTATATTAGTGCCGCTGCGCCTCGAGCGGCTGTCGGGGGCTTCCCGATCGGTATTCGGCACTTAAGCCGTTGAATTCATTTTTTTTCCAGGGCCTGTCTGATTTCCCAGAACTCCCTGCGTTCTTCACTGCTTAAACCGTGCGTGCGATCGCGAGCTATCAACTCTTCCTGTCGCTGTTCAAGCATTGAATCAAAAATTCGGTTGAGCGTGTCGGTGAACATTTTTTCAACGTTCTCATCCTTTATATCGTTCCAGGCTGAGAGTTTTTCAAGTGTTGAGTATTCACTTGTGCCACGATAATTCTCTAACAGTTGGCCCGTTGTCAGGCCCGGCTGCGCAACGCATAGACTTACGAGCTCGGTGAACAGGTTGAGCCCTGGTAGCTTCGTCTGACTCACCCCATGCATTGGGGGGACAAGTGGTGCCAGATTTGGGTTTTGCACCAGCAGTCCTATCAGTATACGCATAGGCGTCTGTTTTATCTGCTGGGTCGGGCGTACAACACCACTTTCTGCCTGTTTTGGCATTAAACGATCAAGCTGTGCGTCATCAAAAATGCCGAGCTTCAGGCCCAGCGTCTGACGCAACTGAATACGGTGCGCATCGCCAGGTACCTGGCTGATTAACGGTAGCGCCAGCGCTGCGAGCTGGGTGCTGCCGTCTGGCGTACTCAGGTCAACCTGCGGTAAGAGGCTGTTGAACAAGAACACGGAGAGCGGTTGTGCATGCTCCATCCGGGCTTCAAAAGCCTCTTTGCCTTCTTTACGTACCAGCGTATCCGGGTCTTCACCGTCGGGCAGGAACATAAAGCGTAGCTGACGACCGTCGGTCATGTAAGGCATGGCCGTTTCCAGCGCTCGCCATGCGGCATCGCGTCCGGCGCGGTCGCCGTCGTAACAGCAAATCACGTTATTCGTCGCACGGAACAGCATATGCATGTGGTCGGCCGTGGTCGATGTACCCAGCGAAGCGACGGCATAGTTAATACCGTATTGCGCCAGGGCGACGACATCCATATAACCTTCGACAACCAGCAGGCGCTGGGGTTCCGCGCTATGCTGCTGGGCTTCATAAAGGCCATAAAGCTGACGACCCTTATGGAAAATATCGGTTTCCGGGGAGTTGAGGTATTTCGGCGTATCGTTACCTAATACGCGGCCACCAAATCCAATCACCCGGCCTCGTTTGTCGCGAATCGGGAACATCACGCGATTGCGGAAACGGTCGTACGTTCTTCCCTGGTCGTTGTTGACCAGCATTCCGGCATCGAGCAGCAGCTTTCTGTTGTCGACATTACCGCCGAAACGTTTTAAGGCGTTATCCCAGCCTGGGGGTGCAAAACCAATAGCAAAACGCTGGACAATCTCGGCGCTAAGGCCACGTTGCTCCAGGTACTGGCGTGCAGGCTCGGCGATGGGTTGCGTGAAGGATTGCTGATAAAAATCATTTAATCCTTCCATGAGTTGATAGAGATTCTGTCGTTGATGACGTTCTATCTGGCTCAGGCCTGTTCCGGCTTCATACGGCACTTCAAGATTGTGCATGGCCGCCAGTTCTTCAACGGTTTCAACAAACTCGAGCTTGTCGTAGTTCATCAAAAAGTCGATGGCGTTACCGTGCGCGCCGCAGCCGAAGCAGTGGTAAAACTGCTTATCACCGTTCACGGTGAAAGAGGGGGTTTTCTCGTTATGGAACGGACAGCACGCATGGTAATTCTTGCCCTGCTTTTTCAGCTTCACTCGGGCATCAATCAGATCGATGATGTCGGTGCGTGCCAGCAGGTCATTGATGAATACGCGTGGGATTCGTCCAGCCATAAGCCCCGTTTATTTACACTTCATCCTTCAAACTGTCTCTGCGTTGGCTGCGTTCGTTCACCCCTATCACTTACTGATGTAAGCTCCGGGGATTCACTCGCTTGCCGCCTTGATACAGCATGAATGATTTTGTGTAAATGCTGATTTATAAACGAAAACAAGCCGCGCATTCCTTTCGGAAGCACGGCCTTGCAACTACAACTCGGTCTGACAATTGAGAGCCGATGCTCTCAAGAGATTAGTACAGACGAGTACGGCGTGCGTTTTCGCGAGCCAGTTTCTTCGCGTGACGTTTCACTGCAGAAGCTTTAGCGCGCTTACGTTCGGTAGTCGGTTTTTCATAGAACTCACGACGACGAACTTCCGCCAGAACACCTGCTTTTTCGCAGGAACGCTTGAAGCGACGCAGAGCTACGTCGAACGGCTCGTTTTCACGTACTTTAATTACCGGCATGTGCCTCTCACCTTTGATTAATTCGGTTTGCTGCTGGCATCAGCGCCAGCTTATTTCAAAATGGTGCGGAATTTTACTGCAACTACTGCTGCTTTGTAAAGCACCGGAGCCTTTTTTGAAATGAACTTTTTAAGGGTGAGGAGTATACACGAGCCTGCTTCCTGGGGCGAACAATGTTTTACAAGCCGGGATAGAAAACCTAAACTGCGCGGTATTGAAACGAGGTAAATATAGCCATGCGTGTACTGGGTATTGAAACATCCTGCGATGAAACCGGCATCGCAATTTATGATGATGAAAAAGGTCTGTTAGCCAACCAACTGTATAGTCAGGTGAAATTACATGCTGACTACGGCGGCGTGGTGCCTGAACTGGCCTCGCGCGATCACGTGCGTAAAACGGTGCCCCTGATTCAGGAAGCCTTAAAAGAGGCCAATCTGACGGCGAAAGATATCGACGCCGTTGCCTATACCGCAGGGCCGGGTCTGGTCGGTGCGCTGCTGGTTGGCGCAACCGTGGGGCGCTCGCTGGCGTTTGCCTGGAACGTGCCGGCCATTCCGGTACACCATATGGAAGGTCACCTTCTGGCGCCAATGCTGGAAGATAATCCGCCTGAATACCCGTTTGTGGCGCTGCTGGTCTCCGGCGGCCACACGCAGCTGATTAGCGTCACCGGCATTGGTGAGTACACCCTGCTCGGCGAGTCGATTGACGACGCAGCCGGTGAAGCCTTTGATAAGACCGCGAAGCTGCTCGGCCTGGATTACCCAGGTGGCCCAATGCTGTCGAAGCTGGCCTCGCAGGGCACGGAAGGGCGCTTCGTCTTCCCACGTCCAATGACCGACCGCCCAGGGCTGGACTTCAGCTTCTCCGGCCTGAAAACCTTTGCCGCCAATACTATCCGCAATAACGACGCTGACGATCAAACCCGTGCCGATATCGCCCGTGCATTTGAAGATGCGGTGGTGGATACGCTGATGATCAAGTGCAAACGCGCGCTGGATCAAACCGGTTTCAAACGTCTGGTGATGGCAGGTGGCGTGAGTGCCAACCGTACGCTGCGTGCGAAGCTGGCGGAGATGATGCAAAAACGTCGTGGTGAAGTGTTCTACGCGCGCCCGGAATTTTGTACCGACAACGGCGCGATGATTGCCTATGCGGGGATGGTGCGCCTGAAAACCGGCGTGAATGAGTCGCTGGGTGTGACCGTTCGCCCGCGCTGGCCGCTGGCTGAACTGCCTGCCGCGTAAGATATGACAGAGGGTAGCCCGGGCGAGGCGTTTTCGCCGACCCCGGGGCTGTCCCGGCGCCGCTTCGCTCGGCCGGGCTACGTCAATTCCTTTGTTACTCTTCTTCTTTCTTCTGCTTACGCTTTTTCAAACGCGCCCAGATTTTTGTCTCCTGACGTCGCCATAGGCGCTGAATATTGTCATGATGACGCAACAGAATCAGACATGAGAGCATCGATACCGGGAAAGTGTACTGGGGTTTAAACCACCAGACGTAGAACGGTGCGACCAGTGCGCTGACGATGGCGCCGAGAGACGAATAGCCGCTGAGCAAAATGGTCAGTAGCCAGGTTCCGGCCATGACGCCGGTGAGATCCCAGCCGATAGGCGCAATGGCGCCAAACGCGGTGGCAACGCCTTTACCGCCCTGGAAATGGAAAAATACTGGCCAGATGTGGCCCAGACAGGCGGCGATCGCCACCAGGCCTAACCAGAATGGGGAGAGGCCAAGGGCGTAAGCGCCCCAAACGGGCAGCATCCCTTTCAGGACGTCGAAAATCAGAACGGCTGCGGCTGCGCCTTTTCCGCCGATGCGTAACACATTCGTGGCACCGGGGTTACCGGAACCACTGTCGCGAGGATCGGGTAACCCCGCGATGCGGCAGACCAGAATGGCGCTGGAAATTGAGCCGCAAAGGTAGGCAAGAAGGATCATGCCAGGCTCGATTGCACTCATAACGCTGTTCCATTTTGAAAATGTCGAAGTATTCTCTGCATCTGTGGATAATACGCATAATTCGCCGGGAGTGGTATCCGGTTTAGCCTAAAAACCAAGCAGGTCGTGATGGATATTGTATTTATAGAGCAACTTTCGGTAATCACCACTATCGGTGTTTATGATTGGGAACAAACCATTGAACAGAAGCTAGTGCTCGATATCGAATTAGGCTGGGATAACCGCAAAGCCGCCGCCAGTGACAACGTGGAGGACTGCCTGAGCTATGCTGATATCAGCGAAGCGGTCGTTAATCACGTTGAGGGTAGTCGCTTTGCGCTGGTTGAACGCGTAGCGGAAGAGCTGGCGGAACTGCTGATGTCTCGCTTTAACTCCCCGTGGGTGCGTATCAAAGTCAGTAAGCCGGGGGCGGTTGCCCGCGCGGCCAACGTGGGTGTTATCATTGAGCGTGGCCATAATCCGAAATAAAAGTATCAGTCGTCATATTATTTAAACCAAAATGATTTATACCGGTCTTAGTGCCGGGTTTATTTTATTGTTTACTTTTTAAGGGCTTATTAATGAGCGATATACACTCGCTGCTGGTCGCGGCAATTTTGGGTGTGGTCGAAGGATTGACGGAGTTTCTCCCCGTATCCAGTACCGGTCATATGATTATCGTAGGCCATCTGCTGGGGTTTGAAGGTGAAACAGCGGATACCTTTGAAGTGGTTATCCAGTTGGGCTCGATTCTGGCCGTGGTGGTGATGTTCTGGCGTCGCCTGTTTGGGCTGATTGGCATCAACTTTGGGCGTCCACCGGTTCACGAAGGTGAAGGTTCCGGGCGTTTATCGCTGATTCATATTCTGCTTGGCATGATCCCCGCCGTGGTGCTGGGGCTGGTGCTGCACGATAAAATCAAATCGCTGTTCAACCCGGTTAACGTGATGTACGCCCTGATCGTGGGCGGCCTGCTGTTAATCGCAGCCGAGTTGCTGAAGCCGAAAAAGCCTAGCGCGGTGGGCATTGATGATATGAGCTATCGTCAGGCCTTCGCGATTGGCTGCTTCCAGTGTCTGGCGCTGTGGCCGGGCTTCTCCCGCTCCGGGGCGACGATTTCTGGTGGTATGCTGATGGGCGTGAGCCGCTACGCGGCCTCTGAGTTCTCGTTCCTGCTGGCGGTGCCAATGATGATGGGCGCGACGGTGCTGGATCTCTATAAGAGCTGGCACTTCCTGACCGCTGCCGATATTCCGATGTTCGCGGTGGGCTTCGTGATGGCTTTCCTGGTCGCCCTGGTGGCTATCAAAACCTTCCTGCAGCTGGTGAAACGAATTTCGTTTATTCCGTTCGCTATCTACCGCTTCATCGTGGCCGCCGCTGTCTACGTGGTCTTCTTCTGATGAACTGCCCTCAGTCTTTGGGCTGAGGGCAACGTTTTTCCTTCCAGTCCGCAACCGCCTGAATTCGCCGACGCGTCAGCTCTTCACGAATCTCCGGCCCTTTAAAGCCATCGTCGATAACCTCTTTGTTGCCCACCGCTTTCGCCACCTGCCAGGCTTCACGCAGCAGACGGCCCTGCGGATAGTCGCAGGCTTCAAAGTGGGTGCGACCGCGCACATCTGCTTCGCTGGTCAGCGCAATCTGCTCTACCCGCTGTGGCTTGCGCCAGGCATCGATGGAGTCAAACAGCTTCACCAGGGTTTTGGGCTGCAGGATCGGCAGGGTATGGATGAGGTCATGGAACTCGGCAACCAGCTTCGCCAGGTCGCGCATTTCGTTTGGTACCTTCAGGCGCTGGCAAAGCTGTTCAACCAGCTTCACGCCCGCCGGGCCGTGGCCGTGATGGCGAGGCCAGAACTCCTTTGGCGTTAAGCCTTTACCTAAATCGTGGCACAGCGTTGCAAAGCGCACATCAATCTCTGGGCTCAGCATTGCCGCCATGGTCACCGTCATCAGCGTATGGACGCCGGTATCAATTTCAGGGTGCCACTTTTCCGGCGCCGGGACGCCGTACAGCGCATCAATTTCCGGGAACAGGACTTTCAGCGCGCCGCAGTCGCGCAGCGTCTGGAAGAAAACCTGAGGATTGCGGGTGCCGAGCGCGTTTTCCGTCTCTTTCCACACGCGCTCCGCCGTGAGATGCGCCAGTTCACCGGCGTTGGTCATCT
Source organism: Kluyvera sichuanensis (assembly GCF_040930405.1). NCBI lineage: Bacteria > Pseudomonadati > Pseudomonadota > Gammaproteobacteria > Enterobacterales > Enterobacteriaceae > Kluyvera > Kluyvera sichuanensis. Next base: position 3,024,645 of record NZ_CP162271.1, on the reverse strand, counting down.
CACGCATCAGCGTCATGGTTTCATCGGCAATACGGAAGCTCAGATGGGCATAGCGCGCGGCAAAGCGCGCCACGCGGAGCACGCGCAGCGGGTCTTCACCGAAAGCAGGGGAGACGTGGCGCAGAATGCGCTGTTGAAGGTCGGCCTGACCGCCGTAAGGGTCAATAATAGTACCGTCGGCATCCTGAGCCAGGGCGTTGACGGTTAAATCACGGCGCAGCAAATCCTGCTCCAGCGTGACGTCCGGGGCGGCATAGCAGGTAAAACCGGTATAGCCCGAGCCTGATTTGCGCTCGGTTCGGGCCAGCGCATACTCTTCGTGGCTTTCAGGGTGCAGGAAAACAGGAAAATCGCGGCCTACCTGCTGGTAGCCCGCGTCGAGCATTTGCTGCGGCGTGGCGCCGACCACCACCCAATCTTTATCTTTGACCGGTAGCCCTAACAACCCGTCCCGAACTGCACCACCGACCAGATAACTCTTCACGCCACGCTTCTCCTCGTCTCTTATCTTTGATGATGATACGAAAGAAGCACAGAGAACGCGAATCGGGGTTAGTTCATCCAGCGATCTTTACGCTTACGGCTTGGGGTGATGTGCGGCAGCACCAGACCGAGGAGCAGGCCAACACCCAGCACGCCGCCGCCGTACATAAACCACTGCATAATGATGGTGCGCTGCTTGTCGTCCAGCTGCAGGTTGGCGGCATTCACTTTTTTCTGCGCGACGATAAGCTCATTTTTCAGCTTCTGGTTTTCATTTTTTAAACCATTAATCACGCTATCGCTCTCAGCGACCTTTTTCTGCATTTCTGCGGTGCGCTGGTTCCAGGTGGTGTCGATATTATTAAGCTTGTCGGTCAGGGTTTTGACCTGATTTTCCAGATCCGGCACGCGAATACGCAGGCTTGGCGTGGCAGTCAGTTCTTTCAGCGGGATCCACGCGGTGCGGCCGTTGCTGTCGCGCACCTGGCCGTACTGGGTAGTGTCATTAGTCTGCAGCAGGGTGACTTCTTCGCCCGCGTTCAGGGAGCCTGCCAGACGGTAGTTATCACCCGGGCCGCTGCGGACCCAGGTGTTCAATTCGTCGGAAACGTAGCGCTTTTCATCAGCGTGAGCAATGGTTGAAGCGGTAAGTGTCAGTAAAGTAATGGCAATTAAGCGTAATTTTGGCATCAGATCATCGTTTTTGTCATAAAAGTGGAACGATAGTAGTGGCAACAGTCTGACGACGCAAAGCATTCTGCGGCAATCAGAATCCTCCAGGAGGAAAAAACGCCATCAGCGATTAGCCCGACAAATTGCGCATTGCATGGCAATTTGTCGCAAAATACTATCTACTGACAAAAAGAATACCTGTAAGTTCGCCGCAAAGGTATTTCCGGGCAACGAAACCACAAGAATTCAATCATGGCTCAAGAAATCGAATTAAAATTTATCGTCGATAACGCTGGCGTCGAGACGCTGCGTAACCACCTTCAGACCCTCAACGCCGAGCACACACCACCGGCTCAGCTGCTGAATATCTATTATGAAACCGCCGATAACTGGCTGCGTCGCCACGATATGGGGCTGCGTATTCGGGGCGATAACGGTCGCTATGAGATGACGATGAAAATCGCCGGGCGCACCGTGGGCGGTCTGCATCAACGTCCTGAATACAATATTGATATCAGCACGCCTGAACTGGCGCTCGACAAACTGCCTGCGGAAGTCTGGCCGAACGGCGAGATGCCGGAAGGGCTGGCGGAGCAGGTTCAGCCGCTGTTCAGCACCGATTTCTTCCGCGAGAAGTGGGTGATAGCGCAGGGGAAAAGCCGCATTGAGGTCGCGCTGGATCTGGGTGACGTCAAGGCCGGTGAGCATCAGGAAGCCATCTGCGAGCTGGAGCTTGAACTGCTGAGCGGTGAAACCGCTGATGTGCTGACGCTGGCGAAACAGCTGGCGGAAACCGGCCTGTTGCGCCAGGGCAGCCTGAGCAAAGCTGCGCGCGGATATCATCTCGCGCAGGGCAATGAAGACCGTGTTATCAAACCGCTGACCATTCTCTCACTGCCGCCGAAAGCGACGGTAGGCCAGGCGCTGGAAGCGGCGCTGGAAAAAGCGCTTGCCCACTGGCAGTACCACGAGGAGCTGTGGCTGCGCGGCAACAAAAAGGCAAAAGTTGAAGTGCTGAATGCCCAGGGTCTGGTTCGCCATATCCTGACGCTGTTCGGCGGTATTGTGCCGCGTAAGGCGAGCGCCGCGCTGCGTGATGGCCTGACCCAGGTTGATGCGCTGATGGCGAGCGATGCGTCCGCACACGATGCGGTGTTCAGCCGTGAAACCGCGCTGACGAAGCTTGCCTATACCGAATGGCTGGTGCTGCGCGGCTGGGAGGCGTTCCTCGATGCCAAAGCAGAGGCCAAACTGGCGGACTCCTTTAAACGCTTCGCCGATATTCATCTGTCTCGTCAGGCCGCTGAACTGCGCACCGTCTTTGCCTACCCGCTGGGCGATGCTTACGCAGATCAACTGCCGCGCCTGAAGCGTGATATTAATACCGTTCAGCTGCTGGCCGGCTATTACGATACCGAGCAGGCCGATCGCTGGCTGGCGAACTGGCAGGGGCTGCGCCACGCTATCGAAACCCGCCAGCACATTGAAATTGAACATTTCCGCAATGAAGCTCTGTCGGTTGAGCCGTTCTGGCTACACAGCGGAAAACGTTAATTAACTTCAGGGAACCCGCGTATGACGCCGCTTTCTTCGCAGTTACAGCAGCACTGGCAAACGCTCGTTGAGCGTGCCCCGGAGGATTTTCCTCTCGAGGCGCTCGGTCGTGAAGCACAGGCTGTTTTCACCTTTAGTGATTTTGTTCAGCAAAGTTTAACGGCGCATCCTGAGTGGCTGGCGTCGCTGGAAAGCGACCCGCCGCAGGCGGATGAGTGGCGGCAATATGCGGGTTGGCTCCAGGCGGAGCTGGCAGAAGTCTATGATGAAACGGCGCTAATGCGCGCCCTGCGGCTATTCCGCCGCCGGGTGATGGTGCGGATTGCCTGGGCGCAGGCGCTGTCGCAGGTATCTGAAGAAGATACGCTACAGCAGCTAAGCCACCTGGCAGAAACGCTGATCGTCAGCGCGCGCAACTGGCTCTACGAGGCCTGCTGCCGCGATTGGGGTACGCCGTGCAGTGCCGAAGGCGTACCGCAGCCGCTGCTGATCCTCGGGATGGGCAAGCTGGGTGGCGGAGAGCTTAATTTCTCCTCCGATATTGACCTGATCTTTGCCTGGCCAGAACATGGCAGCACCCAGGGCGGCCGTCGTGAGCTGGATAACGCGCAGTTCTTTACCCGTCTCGGCCAGCGTTTGATTAAGGTACTGGACCAGCCGACGCAGGATGGCTTCGTCTACCGCGTTGATATGCGCCTGCGGCCGTTTGGCGACAGCGGCCCGTTGGTGCTGAGCTTTGCGGCGCTGGAAGATTATTACCAGGAGCAGGGGCGAGACTGGGAGCGCTATGCGATGGTCAAAGCGCGGATCATGGGCGACGACGACGGTGTTTACACCAGCGAACTGCGGGCGATGCTGCGACCGTTTGTCTTCCGCCGCTATATCGACTTCAGCGTGATCCAGTCTCTGCGTAATATGAAAGGGATGATCACCCGCGAAGTGCGTCGCCGTGGCCTGAAGGACAACATCAAGCTCGGTGCGGGCGGGATTCGCGAAATCGAGTTTATCGTCCAGGTCTTTCAACTAATCCGCGGCGGGCGAGAGCCGATGCTGCAAAGCCGCTCACTGCTGCCAACCCTTAAAGCCATTGAAACCCTGAATCTGCTGTCGGAAACCGACGCGCAGGCGCTGCGTGAAGCGTATCTGTTTTTACGTCGGCTCGAAAACCTGCTGCAAAGTATCAACGACGAACAGACGCAGACGCTGCCCGGCGACGACCTCAACCGCGCCCGTCTGGCGTGGGGGATGCATTTTGCCGACTGGGCCATGATGACCGCGCGTCTGGATACGCTGATGGCCGAAGTCCGCCGCGTCTTTAACGAACTGATCGGCGATGATGAAGAGCCGTCGCAGGAAGAGCAGCTTTCGGAATCCTGGCGCGAGCTGTGGCAGGACACCCTGCAGGAAGATGATTCTCCATCGGGGCTGGTGCACCTCAGCAGTGATGACCGCCATCGCGTGCTGTCGCAAATTGCCGATTTCCGTAAAGAGCTGGATAAACGCACCATTGGCCCGCGCGGGCGCCAGGTACTGGACTCGCTGATGCCGCATCTGTTGAGCGAAGTGTGCTCGCGTGAAGATGCCACGGTGCTGCTCACGCGCATTACCCCGTTGCTGAGCGGCATCGTCACGCGTACTACCTATCTCGAATTATTAAGCGAATATCCCGGCACCCTAAAGCATCTTATCCGCCTGTGCGCCGCGTCGCCGATGGTGGCAAGCCAACTGGCGCGCTACCCGCTGCTGCTGGATGAGCTGCTCGACCCCAACACGCTTTACCAGCCGACGGCGACCGATGCCTATCGTGATGAGCTGCGTCAATATCTGCTGCGCGTGCCGGAAGAGGATGAAGAGCAGCAGCTGGAAGCCTTGCGCCAGTTTAAGCAGGCACAACTGCTGCACATTGCTGCCGCTGATATTGCTGGTACGTTGCCGGTGATGAAGGTCAGTGACCACTTAACCTGGCTTGCAGAAGCGATGATCGATGCCGTTGTCCAGCAGGCGTGGGTGCAGATGGTGGCGCGCTATGGCCAGCCAACGCACCTGCGAGAGCGCCATGGTCGCGGTTTTGCGGTCATTGGCTACGGCAAGCTTGGCGGCTGGGAACTGGGCTACAGTTCGGATCTGGATCTGGTGTTCCTGCATGACTGCCCGATGGATGCGATGACCGACGGCGAACGAGAAATCGATGGCCGTCAGTTCTATCTGCGTCTGGCGCAGCGCATTATGCACCTGTTCAGCACCCGCACGTCGTCCGGCATTTTGTATGAAGTTGATGCGCGTCTGCGTCCGTCCGGCGCGGCGGGCATGCTGGTGACCACCGCCGAATCATTCGCTGATTATCAACAAAACGAAGCGTGGACCTGGGAGCATCAGGCGCTGGTGCGCGCCCGCGTGGTCTACGGTGACCCGCAACTGCAGCAGCAGTTCGACGACATTCGCCGACAGATCCTGACTACCGCGCGGGAAGGCAGCGCGCTGCAAACCGAAGTGCGCGAGATGCGAGAAAAAATGCGTGCTCATCTCGGCGGTAAACAGCGCGATCGTTTTGATATCAAAACCGACGCCGGTGGGATCACCGATATTGAGTTTATTACCCAGTACCTGGTGCTGCGCTATGCCCACGAGAAGCCGAAGCTGACCCGCTGGTCGGATAACGTGCGTATTCTCGAACTGCTGGCGCAAAACGACATTATGGACGAGCACGAAGCACAGGCGCTCACCCGCGCCTACACCACGTTGCGCGATGCGTTGCATCATCTGGCGCTTCAGGAGTTGCCGGGAAATGTCGATTTATCAAGCTTCGTTCGGGAACGTGAACTGGTCAGCGCCAGCTGGCAGAAGTGGCTGGTTCAACCGTGAAATGTGCTATTATCGCGCCAAAATTTTGATTCTCCCAGGAGACAAGAATGAAAGTAACGCTGCCGGAATTTGAACGCGCAGGAGTGATGGTGGTTGGCGACGTCATGCTGGATCGCTATTGGTATGGCCCAACCAGCCGTATTTCCCCGGAAGCCCCGGTTCCCGTGGTGAAGGTGGAAACTATCGAAGAACGTCCTGGCGGCGCGGCAAACGTGGCGATGAACATTGCGTCCCTGGGGGCGGGTTCGCGTCTTGTTGGTTTGACCGGCATTGACGATGCGGCGCGTGCGCTGAACAAAGCGCTGGCCGACGTTAACGTGAAGTGTGATTTCGTTTCGGTACCGACCCACCCAACCATCACCAAGCTGCGCGTGCTGTCGCGCAACCAGCAGCTGATCCGCCTGGACTTTGAAGAAGGTTTTGCCGGCGTGGATCCACAGCCGCTGCACGATCGTATTCAAAGCGGTCTGCCGAGCGTTGGCGCGCTGGTGCTCTCCGACTACGCCAAAGGGGCGCTGGAAAGCGTACAGCAGATGATTCAGCTCGCGCGCAAAGCGAACGTGCCGGTGCTGATCGACCCGAAAGGCACCAATTTCGAACGCTATCGTGGCGCAACGTTGCTGACGCCAAACCTTTCTGAATTTGAAGCCGTGGTCGGTAAGTGCAAAGACGAAGCTGAAATCGTTGAGCGTGGCATGAAGCTGATTGCTGATTACGATCTCTCCGCGCTGCTGGTGACGCGCTCCGAGCAGGGCATGACGCTGCTGCAGCCGGGCAAAGCACCGCTGCATCAGCCGACGCAGGCGCAGGAAGTGTACGATGTGACCGGTGCGGGCGATACCGTTATTGGTGTGCTGGCAGCGACGCTGGCCTCCGGCAAAACCCTGGAAGAGGCGTGCTTCTTTGCCAACGCCGCAGCGGGCGTGGTGGTGGGTAAACTGGGTACGTCTACCGTTTCACCTATCGAACTGGAAAACGCCGTGCGCGGTCGCGCGGATACCGGTTTTGGTGTGATGAGCGAAGAAGAGCTGAAGCAGGCGGTTGCCGCTGCCCGTCGTCGCGGTGAGAAAGTGGTGATGACCAACGGCGTGTTCGACATTCTGCACGCGGGGCACGTCTCCTATCTGGCGAATGCACGCAAGCTGGGGGATCGTCTGATCGTCGCGGTGAACAGCGATGCGTCAACCAAGCGCCTGAAAGGCGAAACCCGCCCGGTTAACCCGTTGGATCAGCGCATGATCGTGCTGGGCGCGCTGGAGTCCGTCGACTGGGTGGTGTCGTTTGAAGAAGATACACCACAGCGCCTGATTGCCGGGATCCTGCCGGATCGTCTGGTCAAAGGCGGTGACTATAAGCCAGAGCAAATTGCCGGTAGCGAAGAAGTGTGGGCGAACGGTGGTGAAGTGCTGGTGCTGAACTTTGAAGATGGTTGTTCTACCACCAATATTATCAAGAAGATTCAGCAGGACAGCGATAAATCGTGAATGCGGGAGGCGCATCGAACATTCCGTTTTTCCGCGCTCCTCGTGGTTGACGCTGCTGTTTTTTCGACCTAAAGTAAAGGAATAAGGGTGAGAGGGGATATCTCCCCCCTCTGATTGACTGTTAGTAAGCTGGGAAACTTATCAGTAACAGCACAACCAGTATGATGACGAGCTTCATCATAACCCTTTCCTTATTAAAGCCCCTTCTTCGGGAGGGGCTTTCCCGTTTCAGCTCCTTGCTGACAGCGCGATTGTTTGCGAACGCCCTGACTGGTACAAGAGTTACCCCTCTCTATTTTTTTATTACTGGAGCGTCCGCGCAAAAACAGCGAATCTGTGGCGCTGAAAGGGCGCGTCTGGGATAAAAAAATCCCCGGCTTTTAGGGCCAGGGATGAGGTGTGTAACGGCTTTGCGAGGATGCGACTAGGCTTCTTTTTCGTGCGCAGTCGGTGAATTTAACGGTGTGGTCAGAGTATTAAGCGAACCGCCGGAAAGGCCGATCTCGTTTAACAGCGAATCGATCAGCGGTGCCTGGGTACGATAAGAGAGGGCGGCAGACAGCGCCTGCTCTGCCAGATTGCCACCGCTTACGCCATTGCCTGCGGTGACTTCACCCACCGCGCCGCCGCGATTCAGGCCATCAACCTGAATGATCTTAATGCCGTCGATAGACTTCATTGGCTCAACGGACTTCTCAATGACGGCAGGCAGAGACTGCAATAACGCCAGCTTGAATTTGAGGCTGGTTTGTTCGTTGGAAAGCACGTTGATAGCGTCGTTCAGCGCGCGCTGCGCTTCGGCTTCCGCCAGCCCTTTTTTACGCGTCGCCTCCGCCAGTTCGACAATTGCCGCCGCCTGTAATTCCGCAGCTTCCTTCTCGGCTTTTGCTTGTACGGTCAGTTCAACTGCCTTTGTTTCAGCATCCTGTGCGGCGGCAATCAGCGCAACCTGTTTGGCGCGATCCGCTTCTGCCGTCTGACGGGTGGTTTCTACATTCTGCTGAGCGCGAACCGCCTCGGCTAGCGCATCGTTGGCGCGTGCTTCTGCCTGAGACTGCTGTTCGGATTTCGCGGCGATAGCGATGGATTTCGTCTGATTAGCAATTTCCGTTACCTGCTGCTGTTCGATCTCTTTAATCCGAACTTCACGCTCGGCCTCAACTTTTCTCGAACGAACGGCCTGCTCGCGCTCAATTTCCGTTTCCTGGATCTGGCGTTCGGCAAGAATACGCGTCTGTTCCGCTTCGCGATGGCGCTCAGCTTCAAAGGCGGCAATTTTGGCGTTCTGCTCGGCAGTGCGGGTTTTCACCTGCTGTTCCTGCTCAAGCGTCATAAAGGCTTCCTGTTGTTCGATTTCCAGCTTGCGCGATAGCGCATCGCGGTTTTTCTCTCTTACCGCAACTTCCACGTCCTGCTCGACTTCGTTACGTTCGCGACGACGACGCTCTGTTTCCTGAGTCAGCTTTGTCAGACCTTCGGCGTCAAAGGCGTTGTTCGGGTTGAAATGCACTTTTTCCGTCTGGTTAAAGTTGGTTAACGAGACGCTCTCCAGCTCCAGGCCATTTTTTGACAGATCTTCCGCGACGGTATTCTGCACACCCTGAACGAAGTTTTCACGGGTATCCTGCAGCTCATGCATTGTCATCTGCGAGGCCGTGGCGCGTAAGGCATCAACGAACTTATCTTCGATCAACACGCGTAAATCTTCCGGAGACAGCGTGCGCTGACCCAGCGTTTGTGCGGCAGTGGCAATGCCTTCAACCGACGGTTTAACGCGGACGAAAAAGGCAACAACCACATCAACTCGCATACGATCTTTGGTGATCAGACTGTCGACGGTAGAACGACTAACCTCAAGTTTGAGGGTATTCATGTTGATGGGAATAATTTCATGGAAGATTGGCATCACAATTGCGCCGCCGCTCATCACCACTTTCTGTCCGCCAAGCCCGGTTCGCACAAATGCTTGCTCTGCGGAGGCGCGACGATAAAGACGGGCAAAAATAATCCCGATAATCAATAAGACGACAACCGCGACAACGGCGGTAAACATCCATGAAGGTAGCATGCCAAAAATATCATCCATTATGTCGGTCTCTTAAGGTCAAAATACAATTACAAAATATTCGGCCAGGGATTACGTTCGGCCAAATAACGCGTTGCGGAAAGTCGGTCGAGAATCAGTACCTTGTCTCCTTTTTTAAACGCGTATCCTTCTTCAGGTTCTAACAATAGGTAATGAGTTTGTCCGAATTTATCGGTAAATTTGCCCTCGCAGGGTGTGCCGGCAATCGCGGAATGCCCGGTAATTATCGCCATGTAGCCGATATAATCATCCTCAGCGAGGGCGGAGCTTTCATCGCGGGGGAGCCACGGAGCAATGATTTTTCCGCTGTAATGCACGGCGAAGAGTGAAATAATAAAACATGCTGGGGTGAGTAGTAGGTTGCTGAGGGGCGCTCCCAGGAGCATGACCCAGCCATGCTGGAAAAGGATGCCGAAGAGCCCGAAAAAACCGGCCAATAAACAGAGCACAACTAATAACGGAATACGCCCAATATTCAGAAAATGAATCACCTGTCCGATATTACCAGATGACAAAGCATCATAATTATCGAGATGGGCATCGAGTGCGCCAGAGAGATAATGGCCAAAGGCCAATGAGATTATTTCAATTACGCCGATAAGAAGAACAAATGTTAGTGCAAACAGGTAGGGACTATTATATTCCGTTAATAAAATCATGCTTCATTCCCCCTGCAATAGATTTCCCTGGGCGATGGTTTTTCTCTTGTTCTTATAGCGTGTCACGATAGCATATTCTGGCCGGATCGTTTAATCCGGAAAGGGATTTTTCCCCCTCAGATTTCGTGGGGAAGTACGTGCGTGGTGAGAGGGGAATGTGCATTATACACAGCTCCATAGTGCTTTCCGGAGCGTACTGAAATCAGGAAATGTGTAAACGGGCCGTACGGCCCGCTTTAGTTTTACTTTGGCTCTACCGGAGCGGGGCTGACATTTTCAACGGACTGGCGGTTTTCCAGCTCGCTAATCCGCTGTTCCAGCAGCGCCAGCTTCTCACGCGTACGCAGCAGAACCTGAGTCTGCACGTCAAACTCTTCACGGCTCACCACATCAAGGCGCGTCAACTGCGACTGGATCACCTGGCGAACTTTCTTCTCAATATCATCACCGAACTCACGCAGACCTTTCGGCATAGACTCGTGGACCTGGCGGGCGATTTGTTCAATTTTTTTCGGGTCGATCATCTCTTGTTCCCTGATTCTGTCGGCATGAAGGCTATTGTAGTGTCTTATCCCGGTGCGATAAACCAGAATTGTTCGAAGCTTATGCATTGCCGAAGATAGTCATTGGCGTTATAGTAAGTACGCTTATTCTCAGGGCGGGGCGAAATTCCCCACCGGCGGTAAATCAGCTACGGCTGAAAGCCCGCGAGCGCTTCAGATGTTTTCTGAAGGTCAGCAGATCCGGTGTAATTCCGGGGCCGACGGTTAGAGTCCGGATGGGAGAGAGTAACGATTCAGTTGGGTTAAGCACCCGCTCGCGTTATCTATTTGCCGTTATATCGGCACTCCTAAGACTGCCCTGATTCTGGTAACCATAATATTAATGAGGTTTTTTTACCATGAATCAGACGCTACTTTCCTCTTTTGGTACTCCGTTCGAACGCGTTGAAAACGCGCTTGTTGCTCTGCGCGAAGGTCGCGGTGCGATGGTGCTGGACGACGAAGATCGCGAGAACGAAGGCGACATGATCTTTGCCGCCGAAAACATGACCGTTGAACAAATGGCGCTGACTATCCGTCACGGTAGCGGCATCGTTTGTCTGTGTCTCACCGACGAACGTCGTAAACAGTTGGAACTGCCAATGATGGTAGAAAACAACACCAGCGCTTACGGCACCGGCTTTACCGTCACTATCGAAGCGGCTCATGGCGTGACCACCGGCGTTTCTGCCGCTGACCGTCTGACCACCGTTCGCGCGGCGATTGCCGACAACGCGAAACCTTCCGATCTGAACCGTCCTGGCCACGTTTTCCCACTGCGCGCGCAGGCGGGTGGCGTGCTGACCCGTGGCGGTCACACCGAAGCGACTATCGATCTGGTGACGCTGGCAGGCTTTAAACCAGCAGGCGTGCTGTGTGAACTGACCAACGACGACGGCACCATGGCGCGCGCGCCAGAGTGCATCGAGTTTGCGAAGAAACATAACATGGCGCTGGTGACCATCGAAGATCTGGTAGCCTACCGTCGTGAGCACGAGCGTAAAGCCAGCTAATCCAGCGGCCTACGTGATGAAGCCCGGTTTGCGATACGCACCGGGCTTTTTTATTGCCTGACGTTAGCCAATGCCCATCGACTGTAACACCACCAGGCTCATCCCCATGACCGACATGCCGCACAGCACGCCGTAGCTGGGGTTGTTGTTAGGGTCAATCTCTTTGGCCAACGGCATCAGTTCATCGACGGAAAGGGCGACCATAATCCCGGCGACCGCCGCCATAATCGAGGCCATCAGCACCGGTGACACCATGCTGCCAAGGATCGCCCACGCCAGCACGCCGCCCAGTATTTCCGCCATGCCTGAAATTCCCGCCCAGAATACCGCTTTGCGCTTTGAGCCCGTGGCGGCGTAGACCGGCCCGGCAACCGCCAGCCCTTCAGGAATATTGTGCAGCGCCACGGCGAGCGCAATGCCGAAGCCCAGCTCAAGGTTGTTGCTGGCGGTGACGAAGGTGGCAATACCTTCCGGGAAGTTGTGCAGGCTGATGCCAAGGGTTAACAGCACGGCGGTGCGGCGAATGTTGCGCGGCAGCGGCTGGGTGTTTTTCTGCATCAGATCCTGCGGATGCGCATGCGGCAGGATGTGATCGAGTGCAAAATAACCAATGAGGCCGACGACAAACATCCCGTAGCCCAGCACCGGCGACATTCCCGGCGTACCGAGCGCGGCGGGCAGCATCTCCATTAATGAGATCAGCAGCATAATGCCGGCGGCGAAGCCGAGCGAAAAGGCGAGTACCCGGTTGGACGGCTTTTGCCCGATCACCCCGAGTATGGCGCCGATAAAGGTGGCAGCTCCTGCCAGTAATGTCAGAATCAGCGGTACCGACATCGCTTACTCCTTATGATAATGATTATCATTCATGATATTGAAAATCGTCAGCCATGGCGAGAGGCGACGCTATTCTTTACTTCATCCTTACATTCAAATTTTCTGAAGATCATCATCACGCTTATCTGAGTTTATCCTCACTCAAAACGGGTTAATGTGGTGTTATTAAATTATGCCCTCTGGAAGGATAACATCATGTCTCGTAGCCGAATGCCAGCACTGTTTTTAGGTCACGGTAGCCCGATGAACGTACTGGAAGATAACCTCTATACCCGTACCTGGCGGCATCTGGGTGAAACGTTGCCACGCCCAAAAGCTATTGTGGTGGTGTCCGCGCACTGGTTCACTCGCGGCACGGGCGTGACGGCGATGGAAACCCCGAAGACGATCCACGATTTCGGCGGCTTCCCGCAGGCGCTGTACGATACCCATTACCCGGCTCCGGGGTCCCCGGCGCTGGCGCAACAGTTGGTTGAACTGCTGGCACCGGTTCCGGTGGCGCTTGATAAAGAGGCCTGGGGCTTTGACCACGGGTCCTGGGGCGTGCTGATTAAGATGTACCCGAATGCGGACATCCCGATGGTGCAGTTGAGCATCGACAGCACTAAGCCAGCGGCATGGCACTTTGAGATCGGTCGTAAGCTGGCAAGCCTGCGCGATGAAGGCATTATGCTGGTGGCGAGCGGTAACGTGGTGCACAACCTGCGTACGGCGAAATGGCACGGCGATTCAACGCCTTACCCGTGGGCCACGTCGTTTAACGATTATGTGAAGGCGAATCTAAGCTGGAAAGGGCCGGTTGAACAGCATCCGCTGGTGAACTATCTGGCGCATGAGGGCGGTTCGCTGTCGAACCCAACGGCGGATCACTTCCTGCCGCTGCTTTATGTGCTGGGTGCCTGGGATGGCGAAGAGCCCATCACGATCCCGGTAGACGGTATCGAAATGGGCTCCTTGAGTATGCTGTCGGTGCTAATCGGTTAACGATTATTCGACGAAAATGTGGGGATAGAAGCGTGACAGATCCTGAGTGATCAGCGCTCTGTCCTCACGAATGCCAATTCCGGCAGGCTCGTCGTTAATCAGCCAACTGCCAATCAACATGTAGCTATCACCAAACTTCGGCAGCGGATGGAACTGCTGCACGATCATCCCTTCTTCGCCGTACGGCCCTTCCACCTGCTCGATGGTTTTACCGTTCTCGACGATCGAAATGTTGGCACCTTCGCGGGAGAAGATCGGCTTCACCACGAATTTGTCCATCTCTGGATGACTGTCTTCGGCAAAATAGGCTGGCAGCAGGTTCGGGTGATCCGGGAACATCTCCCACAGCAGCGGCAGCAGCGCTTTGTTGGAAATGATGCTCTTCCAGGCTGGTTCCAGCCAGCGCACGCCAGCGTCTTCGAGCTTGGTGGAGAACATCTCGCGCAGCATGTATTCCCACGGATAGAGCTTGAACAGGTTGCTGATCACCTGATCCTGCAGATCGGTAAACTGTCCTTTTTCACCCAGACCAATCTCATCAATGTAGAGGAACTCGGTCGCTACGCCAGCTTCAGCGGCGCAGTCCTGCAGATACTGCACGGTACCGCGATCTTCCACGGTGTCCTGGCAGCAGGTCAGATGCAACAACTGGAAGCCGTGTTGTTCGCGCAGCACGTTGAAACGCTCGATGATCTTTTCCTGCAGGCTGTTGAACTGATCGCTGCCTTCCGGCAGGTTGCCCGCGTTGATCTGATCTTCGAGCCAGATCCACTGGAAGAACGCCGCTTCGTACAGTGACGTTGGGGTATCGGCGTTATTTTCCAGCAGCTTCGGTTCACCGGTGCCGTCCCACGCCAGATCGAGGCGCGAGTAGAGCGACGGCTGCTGCGTTTGCCATGACTGGCGCACGAAGGTCCAGGTGTGCTTTGGAATGCGGAACTTCGCCATCAGCTCATCGCTGGCGATGACGCGTTCAACCACTTTCAGACACAGTTGATGCAGTTCAGCGGTAACCTCTTCCAGCTTTTCAACCTGCGCCAGCGTCAGCTTATAGTAAGCCTCTTCACTCCAGTACGGCTCGCCGTACATGGTGTGAAAGTTGAAGCCGTACTCCGTTGCCTTTTCACGCCAGTCCGGGCGCTCAGTAATGCTGATTCTTTCCATGGTCATCAGCCGCCCATTGAACGGGTGGTGGTGCCCGACGCGCTACGCTGCATGGTGGACTGTTTCGCCACGGACTCACCGAAGCCGCCGCGAGTCACGGTGCTGGTGGTTGCCGGTTTTGGTGCCATCGCGGTTTTCGGTACGTTCATCGAACGGCCCGGCTGCGCTGCGCCGTAGTTTTTACCGCCGGCATCGGTGTATTTACCGTAGGCCGGGCTGGATGGGTTCTTCGAGGTGAAGACCGGCTGCTGCTGGTAGCCACCCATGCCGCCGCTCATCATACGGCCCATCATGTAGCCCGCCATCAGCGGCATCCAGAAGCTGCCGCTGCTTTGCGCTTGCGCCTGGTTTTCACCGCTGGCAGGTGCCATACCGGCCTGCGCCGGTGCCTGCTGGCACTGGCCTTCGCCAAATTCAGCTACGCAGTCTTCACGGCTGGCGTACTTCGGCGCGGTACGTTCGGCTTCTTTCAGCGCGTTATCGAAGGTGGTTTTACATTCGGCGCTTTTGCCCGGATTCGCTGCAGAGCAGTCGTCCGCGTTCTGATAGAGCGTGACGGTTTCGTCAGTTTTTTCACAGCCTGCCAGCATGAATACTGCGGTAACGGCTAAGGCGACCGGCGTGAGGTGACGCGCGCCCCAGCTTTTACGGAAGGCGGCATGTTGAATATTGTTCGTCCGTTTCATTGTGTTCTTCCTGGACCCAGTAGAGTGGTATTGCAATAACGCTCAGGATAGTGGATGAGTGGTTGAAAATGAAGCGAAGAAGGGCGTAAAGCGGCGGATCTTTACGTTGCCTTACGTTAGCGCAAGAGAATGAAAAAAGGGCCCGCATAAAGCGGACCCTTTTCAGTACGGCGAGAGGCCTTAGCGCAGACGCGCTTTGCTGGTCGCCGGAGAGGTGTAGCCGTCCGCTGAAGCGTCCTGCTGCGGGTTCTGCGGCGCAACGCTGTCGGTAGAGGTCGCGACGTTTTTACCCAGCGCATTGTTCAGCGCAATCAGATCCTGCTCGTTGAGCGTACCCAGCGCATTTTTAATATTCAGCTGGTTGATCAGGTAGTTATAACGCGCGCTGGAGAGTTGCTGCTTCGCGTTGTACAGCGTGGTGGTGGCATCCAACACGTCAACGATAGTACGCGTACCCACGGAGTAACCCGCTTCCATCGCGTCTAATGAACTCTGCGCAGAGACCACGGCCTGTTTGTAGGCGTTGATGCTGCTGATAGAGGCGTTGATGTTGTTGAAGGAAGAACGCACGGTCTGTACGACGGAGCGGTGCGCGCTTTCCAGTTGCTCGCTGGCGCCGACGAAGTTGTACTGCGCCTGTTTCACCTGCGAGTTAACCATCCCGCCCTGGTACAGCGGCAGGGAGAAGCTCAGGCCAATTTTGTTCTGGCCGGCGTCGTTGTCATCGTACTGGGAACTGTGGGTTTTAGAGCCGCTGTAGGAGGTGTTTGACACCCCGGTAGAGGCGTTCAAATCCAGCGTCGGCAGATGGCCGTCCTGTGCCTGGCGAATCTGTTCACGCGCCAGGTCCTGGTTCAGGCGAGCCTGCAACAGGGAGAGGTTACGGTTTTCCGCTTCTTTCAGCAGCGAGTTAACGCCCTGCGGTTTGTCCGTTTTAAAGCTGTCGACGTTCAAAGACGCCAGCTCTGGGTAGTAGTTACCGGTCACCTGACGCAGCGCTTCAACGGCGTTGTCGAGGTTGTTACGCGCGGTCACTTCATTCGCCAGCACGGTATCGTACTGTGAACGGGCGTTCTGCACGTCGGTAATCGCCACGAGGCCCACGTTAAAGCGCTGAGTGGTTTGATCCAACTGGCGGTAAATCGCCTGTTTCTGCGCTTCGGTGTAGGAGAGCGAGTCAATCGCGCTCAGCACGTTAAAGTACGCCGTGGCGGTATTCAGGATCAGCGTTTGCTGATCGGTCTGATAGGTCACGTCCTGGATGCCTGCCGCTTTTTCCTGCAGGGTCAGAGCACGCCATTTGGACATATCAAACAGGCTTTGCGTTAACGTCAGCGAGCCGCTGGTCGCGTTGGAGTTCACGCCGTTATTGTCGCGGAAGCCATTGGTATAGGTATAATCGGCACCCAAACCTAACTGCGGTAACAGCGGGCTACGCGCTTCGTTGATCTTTTCGAATGCGGCATCGCGGTCTGCTGCGGATTTACGGAGATCTGGGTTACTGGTACGTGCCTGCTGATAGACCTGTAACAGGTTCTCTGCCTGGCTCATTGTACTGAAACCCGTAAGGCTCAGACCAATAAGGATGGGGAGCAATTTCTTCATTTGCATTTGCATTCCTTGTTGTGAAGCTTAGCGCTGATCTAATTCACAGAAAAAATATTCGCCGATTGTACCAGAGTCTGCCACGTTAAAAAGTTGTCGTAATGTGCCATCTGGCGTTAATTTGCACCAATCTACCACAGAGAGAGTGGATCCTAAGATAAACGGATTTTAAATCCACAATTTCATCATAATTACAGCATAGGCAAGGCCATGACAAAATCACGTAACCCAGTGGTTACCCTCTCGAAAAACGATGTAGAAATTATTGCACGAGAAACGGTATATCGCGGTTTTTTTTCGATTGATGTGTACCGTTTTCGCCATCGTCTGTTCAACGGCGAGATGAGCGGTGAAGTCCGGCGCGAAATTTTTGAGCGCGGTCACGCTGCAGTCTTGCTACCCTTTGACCCAGTGCGTGACGAAGTGGTGCTGATTGAGCAAATTCGCATTGCGGCCTATGACACCAGCGAAACCCCTTATCTGCTGGAGATGGTAGCCGGCATGATTGAAGAGGGTGAAAGCGTAGAGGATGTGGCGCGTCGAGAATCACAGGAAGAGGCCGGGCTTGAACTCGGCCGGGTAAAAGAGTGTCTGAGTTATCTGGCAAGCCCTGGCGGCACCAGCGAGCGCCTGACCATTATGGTGGGCGAAGTGGATGCAACAACGGCCAAAGGTATTCATGGCCTGGCGGATGAACACGAAGATATCCGGGTTCATGTGGTAAGCCGGGAGTACGCTTATCAATGTGTAGAAGAGGGAAAAATTGACAACGCAGCCTCTGTCATCGCTTTGCAATGGCTACAGCTGCATTATCAGGACTTACGAAAAGAGTGGACCAAATGAAGCGTTACACGCCTGACTTCCCAGAAATGATGCGCCTGTGCGAGACCAATTTCGCACAATTACGTCGCTTACTGCCGCGCGTTGATGAAGCCGGCGAAACGGTGAACTATCAGGTGGCCAATGCGCAATATCGGTTAACGATAACAGAATCAACCCGCTACACTACGCTGGTAACGGTTGAGCAGACGTACCCGGCGGTGAGCTACTGGAGCCTGCCGTCGATGAGCGTGCGGCTGTATCATGATGCGATGGTGGCTGAAGTGTGTTCAAGTCAGCAGATCTTTCGCTTCAAAGCGCGATATGATTATCCAAATAAAAAGTTGCATCAACGCGACGAAAAGCATCAAATTAATCAGTTTTTAGCTGATTGGCTAAGATACTGTTTAGCACATGGAGCGATGGCGATTCCGGTTTGTACATAGCACCTTTCAGGCTGTATCTGGGACGCTGCCAGCGATGACGCAGCATGAAAGGATGATGTGTATGTTTGCATCGTGAAACCTAAGGACACCATTTGGAAAGCCTTTTAAACCTTCCTCTGGCTGGTGGGGCCAGTGTCAGGGTACTGCAAATCACTGATACTCACCTGTTTGCGGAAAAAGATGAAACGCTGTTAGGCGTGAACACCTGGGCAAGCTATCACGCCGTCTTGCAGGCTATTCATGCCTCGGCGCGTGACGTTGACCTGGTGGTGGCGACGGGCGATTTAGCGCAGGATCATTCATCCGCGGCCTATCAGCACTTTGCTGACGGCATCGCGAGTTTCGCTGCACCCTGCGTTTGGTTGCCGGGGAATCACGACTTCCAGCCATCCATGTACAGCACGCTTCAGGACGCGGGGATCTCCCCGGCCAAGCGCGTACTGGTGGGCGAAAACTGGCAGATCCTCCTGCTGGATAGTCAGGTGTTCGGTGTGCCACACGGCGAGCTGAGCGAGTTCCAGCTTGAGTGGCTGGAAAAACGGCTGGTGGAAGCGCCGGACCGGCACACGCTGCTGTTGCTGCACCATCATCCGCTGCCGGCGGGATGCAGCTGGCTCGATCAGCACAGCCTGCGTAACGCAGGGGCGCTGGATAATGTGCTGGTGCGCTACCCGCGCGTAAAAAACCTGCTTTGTGGCCACATTCATCAGGAGCTGGACGTCGACTGGAACGGCCGCCGCATCATGGCGACGCCGTCAACCTGCGTGCAGTTTAAACCGCACTGTGCCAACTTCACGTTGGATACCGTTTCCCCTGGATGGCGCTGGCTTGAGCTGCATGACGATGGTTCATTAACCACCGAAGTCTGCCGCCTTGCCGGGTGCGAATTCCATCCTGATACCGCATCTGAAGGCTATTGATGTCGACGCTTCTTTATCTGCATGGATTCAACAGCTCCCCGCTGTCAGCAAAGGCCACGGCGCTTAAGCAGTGGCTGGCGGAGCACTATCCCGACGTGAATATGCTGATTCCGCAGCTGCCAGCCTATCCGGCGGAAGCGGCGGAGATGCTGGAAGCGCTGGTGCTGAAACACGGCGGTGAACCGCTGGGTATCGTAGGGTCGTCATTAGGCGGCTATTACGCGACCTGGCTGTCCCAATGTTTCATGCTGCCAGCGGTGGTAGTGAACCCGGCGATACGCCCGTTTGAGCTGCTGGTGAATTTCCTTGGGCCGAATGAGAATCCCTACACCGGGCAGCAATATGTGCTAGAGTCACGCCATATTTACGATCTCAAAGTCATGCAAATTGACCCACTGGAGGCACCGGATCTTATCTGGCTGCTTCAGCAGACCGGCGACGAAGTGCTTGATTACCGCCAGGCCGTGAACTATTTCGCCTCCTGCCGACAAACGGTAGAGGAGGGCGGTAATCACGCATTTATCGGCTTTGAAGATCACTTCACACAGATTATCGATTTTCTGGGGTTGCATTAAGCAGCGCCAACTACCTACGAATAGATCATGACGCAATCTTCTTATAACGCTGATGCCATTGAGGTACTCACCGGGCTTGAGCCGGTTCGCCGCCGCCCGGGGATGTACACAGATACCACACGTCCGAACCACCTTGGTCAGGAAGTGATTGATAACAGTGTGGATGAAGCGCTTGCCGGACACGCGAAGCGTGTTGAGGTTATTCTTCATGCCGATCAATCACTGGAAGTGATCGACGATGGTCGCGGCATGCCCGTCGATATCCACCCGGAAGAGGGAGTACCGGCCGTTGAGCTGATCCTCTGTCGTCTGCACGCGGGCGGTAAGTTCTCCAACAAAAACTACCAGTTCTCCGGCGGCCTTCACGGCGTAGGGATCTCGGTAGTAAACGCCCTGTCGAAGCGCGTTGAGGTCAACGTTCGCCGTGATGGTCAGGTTTACACCATTGCGTTTGAAAACGGCGACAAGGTGGAAGATCTGCACGTCACCGGTACCTGCGGTAAACGTAATACCGGGACCAGCGTCCACTTCTGGCCGGACGAAAGCTTCTTCGACAGCCCGCGTTTTTCCGTTTCCCGCTTAAGCCACCTGCTGAAAGCGAAAGCAGTACTCTGCCCCGGCGTTGAAATCGTCTTTAAAGACAAAGTGAACGACACCGAGCAGACCTGGTGCTACGCCGACGGTCTGAACGACTATCTTTGCGAAGCCGTGAACGGCCTGCCGCTGCTGCCGGAAAAACCGTTTGTCGGTAATTTCTCCGGCGAAACCGAAGCGGTGGACTGGGCGCTGCTATGGCTGCCGGAAGGCGGCGAGCTGCTGACCGAAAGCTACGTCAACCTGATCCCGACCATGCAGGGCGGAACGCACGTCAACGGCCTGCGTCAGGGTCTGCTTGACGCGATGCGCGAGTTCTGTGAATACCGCAACATTCTGCCACGCGGCGTGAAGCTGTCGGCGGAAGATATCTGGGACCGCTGCGCCTACGTGCTGTCGGTGAAGATGCAGGATCCGCAGTTCGCCGGGCAGACGAAAGAGCGTCTCTCTTCCCGTCAGTGCGCGGCGTTTGTCTCTGGCGTGGTGAAAGATGCCTTCAGCCTGTGGCTGAACCAGAACGTCCAGGCCGCCGAGCTGCTGGCCGAAATGGCGATTTCCAGCGCCCAGCGTCGTCTGCGCGCGGCGAAAAAAGTGGTGCGTAAAAAGCTCACCAGCGGCCCGGCGCTGCCGGGTAAACTGGCCGACTGTACCGCGCAGGATCTCGCCCGCACCGAACTGTTCCTCGTCGAAGGTGACTCCGCAGGCGGTTCTGCCAAGCAGGCGCGCGATCGTGAATTCCAGGCGATCATGCCGCTCAAAGGTAAGATCCTCAACACCTGGGAAGTCTCTTCTGATGAAGTGCTGGCCTCGCAGGAAGTGCACGATATTTCCGTGGCGATCGGTATCGATCCGGACAGTTCGGATCTGAGCCAGCTGCGCTACGGCAAGATCTGTATCCTCGCGGATGCTGACTCCGATGGTCTGCACATCGCAACGCTGCTGTGCGCGCTGTTCGTGAAGCACTTCCGCGCGCTGGTGAAAGAAGGTCACGTCTATGTGGCGCTGCCGCCGCTGTACCGTATCGATCTGGGCAAAGAGGTTTACTATGCTCTGACCGAAGAGGAAAAAGCGGGCGTGCTGGAGCAGCTTAAGCGCAAGAAAGGCAAGCCGAACGTACAGCGCTTTAAAGGTCTGGGTGAAATGAACCCGATGCAGCTGCGCGAAACCACGCTTGATCCAAACACCCGCCGCCTGGTGCAGCTGTACATCACCGATGAAGATGAACAGCAGACTGATGCCACCATGGATATGCTGCTGGCCAAGAAGCGCTCGGAAGATCGCCGTAACTGGCTGCAGGAGAAAGGCGATATGGCGGAGCTGGAAGCCTAACACCTTGCCGGATGGCGCTTCGCTTACCCGGCCTACGATTGAAAAGGAGACGCTTGCGTCTCCTTTTTTATTGCCACAACCGCCGCTTAATTAATCGATTCAATTCTAATTTCTACGCTTTCTGAAATGCCATTTTAAAATTTGGTATGACAGGTCACAGTTTAGTTGTATGACTTCTACCATATTCTTGCGCTGGATATAAAACATACTTCTGAACATGGACGTCAATCTGTGCTGGCAATTGATTCGCATGGTGAATTTTATCTTTAATCAAAAGAGAATCGTCTATGTTAAGAAGAAAACTGGCAGTAAGCGTTTTATCTTTCTCGTTACTGATGGGGTCTGCGGCGGCGATGGCAAAAACGGTGTTCATCGCTTCAGATGTACACCCGGCTGACTATCCGACCACGGCGGCGGTGATTCACATGGGTGAAAAACTCAGCCAACAAACCGACGGGCGACTGTCCATCCGCATGTTCCCAAGCGGGCAGATGGGCGATGAGAGCACCACGCTCGAGAAAACCCGTGCGGGTGCCATTGATATCCTGCGCGTTTCGATGGCCCCGGTCGGCGGTATCCTTCCTCAGGTGAGCGTCTTCAACATGCCGTTTGTGTTCCGCGATACCGACCATCAGCACAAGGTGCTGGATGGCGATATTGGTAACACGCTGGCCAAAGAGATCTCCGACAGCAACCTCGGCCTGGTCTTCCTTGGCTGGATGGATGCGGGTTCGCGTAGTCTGATCACTAAAAAACCGATCACCAGCCTCGACGATCTGAAAGGGGTGAAGATCCGTCTGCAAAACAATCCAATCGGCCTCGATACCTTTAAAGCGCTAGGGGCAAACCCGATCGTCCTGCCGGTGGGCGATGTCTTTGCCAGCCTGCAAACCGGGGTGATCGATGCGGCGGAAAACAACGAGCCGACCTTTGATACCGAAAACTACGTGGTGGCCGGGACCAAATATTTCGATCTCACCGAACACTTTATGATCCCGGAAGTGCTCGCCTTCTCAAAGCGTAAATGGAGCAAGCTCTCGGCGGACGATCAGGCGCTGATCATGAAGCTGGCGAAAGAAGCGCAGGCTGAAGAGCGCGTGCTGTGGGCGGACTACGTGGAGAAATCCAAGCAGCGCCTGCAAAGCCAGGGCGTCAAATTCCTTCCGGTCGACAAAAAGCCATTTGTCGACGCCACTGCACCGGTTCGTGAGAAATACGGTAAGCAGTTCAGCGACTTAATGCAGCAAATTCAGGACACCAAATAATCCACTTCGCGGCAGGCCAGCGTGGGCTGGCCCGCCCGTTTTGATCTGGGGATAACAATGAAAAATTTCTATGTCCTGGTCATGGATGGCGTGTATCGGATCTGCATTTGGCTGTCAGGGATCAGCCTGTTATTTATGACGTTTATCTATCTGGTGGGGATCTACGCTCGCTTTCGTCCCGATCTTCCCGCCTGGCTGGACTTTCTGCCGCACGCCTCAACCAGTTGGCCGGAGCCGCTGTCGCAGATCTGTATGATCACCTTCTCCTTTGTGGGGGCGGCGGCGGCCTATCGGGCAGGCAGCCATATTGCGATCACCATGCTGGTCGATCATATCAACCCGACAATGAAAAAAGGGCTGGCGGTGTTTGTCGATCTGGCGATGCTCGCCACCTGCCTGTTTATCATTCACTGGGGGATCATTGGCTGTATGGATGCCTGGGAGGACGTGGTGCCGTCGCTGCCGTTCCTGACCTCGGGGATCACCCACCTGCCGATTCCGCTGGGATCGTTCTTTACGCTGCTGTTCGTGGTCGAAAAAATGCTGTGCGGCCCACAAACGCACCGTGAACTGGTGCAGTTTGGCTCGCCGAAAGTCGGTCACTAAGGAGCGAACGCAATGGACTTAACGCTGATTATTTTTGTCGTCACTTTCGTGACGCTGATGGCGATTGGTATGCCAGTGGCCTATGCTGTCGGCCTGACCGCCGTGGTGGTCACCGCCTTCGCCGACTTCTCCCTCGACGGGCTTATCATCACCATTTTCCACAGTACCGATAACGTTAACCTGCTGACCATTCCGTTCTTTGTCTTTGCCGGGGCGATTATGGCGGAAGGGGGGATGGCGCGACGGCTGGTGGATTTCGCCGGGCTGTTTGTTGGCTGGATCCGTGGCGGCCTGTCGCTGGTGAACATCCTCGCCTCGACGCTGTTTGGTGCGATTTCCGGATCGTCGGTGGCGGATACCGCGTCGATCGGATCGGTGCTGATCCCGGAAATGGAGCGCAAAGGCTACCCGCGCTCATTCGGTGCGGTGCTGACCGCCAGTGCCTCGGTGCAGGCGATCCTCGTGCCGCCGAGCCATAACTCGGTGCTGTTTGCTATCGTGGCTAACACCGCGGCGGTCACTATTCCGGCGATGTTCCTCGCCGGGATCATCCCGACGCTGGTGCTGTGCCTGACGCTTATCGTCATGTGTCTGATTGCCGCGCGTAAAAACAACTACCCGAAAGAGGAACGCGTCGAACTTAAGCGCAAGATAAAGATTGCCTCAGACGCCATCTGGGGGCTGATTACCATTGTGATCATCTCCGGCGGTATTCTCTCCGGTTTCTTCACGCCGACGGAGTCCGGGGCAATTGCCTGCGTGTGGGCGATGTTTGTCACCTTCTTTGTCTACCGCGAATACAAGCTGAAGGACTTCCCAAAACTGATTCACCGTACCATCAAAACCGTCACCATGGTGATGGTGCTGATTGCCTTCGCCGCCGCGTTTGGCTCGGTGATGACGCTGGTGGGCCTGCCGCAGGAGATCTCCGCTGCGCTACTGTCATTGTCGGATAACAAGTACGTCATCCTGTTGATTATCAACATTATGCTGCTGCTGTTGGGCTGTCTGATGGACATGGCGCCGCTGATTCTGATCCTGACGCCGATTCTGCTGCCGGTGGTGGTTGAGCTTGGCATCGACCCGGTGCACTTCGGCATCATCATGATGATGAACCTGGGGATTGGCCTTATCACGCCGCCGGTGGGTTCGGTGCTGTTCGTGGCGAGCGCCGTGAGCGGGCAGAAAATTGAGACGGTGGTGAAGGCCATGATCCCGTTCTATTGCGTGCTGTTCCTGGTGCTGGTTGCTATCACCTATATTCCGATGCTGTCACTGTGGCTGCCAGGGCGTTTCCACTAAGCCTGGGCGACGTGATTTTTTCGATACTGCAAGGGGGTCTCACCGATCCCCTTTTTAAATGAGCTAATAAAGTAAGTCACCTCAGAAAACCCGACCTGTGCGGCAATCTCGCTCACCGGCAGTACGCTGTGTAGCAGCAGTTCGCAGGCGCGTCGTAGCCGAATAGTATTGAGATAATCGTGAATATTCTCGCCCGTCTCAGCGTGAAAACGGCGCGACAGATAGCTGCGCGATTTCCCTAACTCCTGCGCTAGCGCGTCGAGGCTGAATTTCTGCCGATAGTTCTCATCAATCCAGAACATCACTGAACTGGCGATACTGCGTCCGGCTTCCGGCATCTTTTCCTGGGTGGGCGGCAGCATATTGAACAGCGTCATCAGCATGCAGGTTATCTGCTCGGTGCTGAGACCGGAGGCGTTGGACATACGGGCATACAGGCCGAACAGGTGATCAATATGCGCGTGCTGGTCGGCTAAATCCGCCACGAATGCCGGGCGGCCACGGGCTGAAACTGCCTGTAAGCGCTGATGATTTTCCGGGAAGTGGCGCAGCAACGTCGCGATGGCGTGCTGATCGACATGGATAATCGTCCGCCGATAACTATCCTGCGCTTTTTCATCGACCATGATTTTATGCAGCGTGAACGGGGGGAAGAAAAAGAGCCTGCCGGGGCGCATGGTGTACTGGCGATTATCGACGATCACCACGCCAAACCCCTCTTCGACATAGAGAATTTCCAGACACTGATGCCAGTGCTGGTAGCGCACGGTATTGGCAAAAAGGCGGCTAAACGACGCCACGGCGTCATTCAGGGTGATCAGCTCCAGATGCTCGGCATTCCAGGACGAAGTCATGTGCAATAAATTTAAATTTTTACCGGGTTAATCTTACTACTAAACCACTGTTTTAAATTTTATCAAGCGGCGGTTCATCGAATGGTATCAGTTGTGACCGGGTTAACATTTCTCAGCCACCCCGATTCTCTATGCTTTAGCCACTTTCGAGGATGGGTAAATCAGGGGGCAGGACAGTGGCGGAAATATCAAAAATATTGTCATCACGACAGGACGTAGCGCAGACGCTGACGGCAATGCTGAGCGCTCTCGATAAACAGTTTCCCGACAACGTCGCGCAGTTCTCGCTGGGTAAAACCTGCGCGCACTACAGCACGGATATTGCGGAAATGGAGGGCTTATCGAGAGCGCTTTGGGGTCTGTTCCCGCTGCTGGCGGGTGGGGAAGCGGTGCCGTTTAGCGACAAATATCTCACCGCGATTAAGCTGGGTACTGACCCGCAAAGCCCATCCTATTGGGGAGAAACCGGGCCGTACGACCAGCGTCTGGTTGAGATGGCGGCCTACGGTCTCGGCCTGGCCCTGTTGCAGGACAAGCTGACCAGCCATTTCAGCACTGCTGAACTGGAAAACCTGCACTGCTGGTTGAACCAAATCACCGATGCCCAGATGCCGGACAGCAACTGGAACTACTTTGCGATTATCGTACAGCTGGGCTTTAAGCGCGCCGGGCTGCCGTACGACCAGGCCGCTATCGACCGCCGCTTCACGATGATGGAAGCCTACTATCTTGGCGGCGGCTGGTACTCCGATGGCCCGGGCCGCCCGAAAGATTACTACATCTCGATGGCGTTCCACTTTTACGGCCTGATTTACGCCACGCTGAACGGGGACGATGACCCAACGCGCGCCGCGACGCTGCGTGAACGTGCCTGCCTGTTTGCCAAAGACTTTATCTATCTTTCCGCCGCCGACGGGGCTTCAGTGCCGTTTGGCCGCAGCCTGACCTACCGCTTTGCGATGGTGGCATTCTGGAGCGGCGTGGCCTTCGCCGGGCTGGACGTCTTCTCGCCGGGCGTAGTGAAAGGCATTATCCTGCGCCACCTGCGCTGGTGGCTGGATCAACCGATTTTTGACCGCGACGGTATTCTGACGCTAGGCTTCGCCTATCCGAACCTGGCGATGTGCGAAGACTACAACTCGCCGGGCTCACCGTACTGGGCGCTGAAGGTGTTTTTGATCATGGCGCTGCCGGAGGCCCACCCCTTCTGGCAGGCGGAAGAGATGCCGCTGCCGAGCCTGGCACCGGTACATGCGATTGTACCCGCCCAGCAGATCCTACAGCACAGCGAAAACTCGCAGCACGTAGTGATGCTCACCTCCGGCCAGCTCGAGCTGAACAACTATGTGAACACCGAGGCTAAGTACACCAAATTTGCCTATTCTACGCGCTTTGGCTTCACCATCGAGCGGGGGCGCTACGGCATTAAGCACGCGGCCTGTGACTCGATGCTGCTGCTGTCGGATAACGACAATTACTGGCGCGGCCGCCGCGAATGCGAGAGCGTTGAGATGCTGGACGGCGCCATCTACTCGCGCTGGCTGCCGTGGCACGACGTGCAGGTTGATACCTGGCTTATCCCATGCGGCGACTGGCACGTGCGCGTGCACCGGGTGAATACGGCGCGTCGCTTGCAGACGGTGGAGGGCGGCTTTGCGGTGATGAAAGCCGATGCGCAACTGACCGTGCGCCAGAGTCGGGTGAATGCTGCCAACGGGATGAGCGCGGTGGCGGATCTCTCGCCTCACGCCGTGCGTCTTGCCGACAGTGTGATTACCCCGCCGAACAGCAGCGTGATGTTTGCCGAGTGCGCGGCGATTCCGACGCTAACGGGTGAGATAGCGCCCGGCGAACATTGGCTGTGCTGCGCGGTAGTGGCAAGCGGTCACCACAACGCAACCTTGCCAGCATTACCCATACTGCACATTGAAAATAATACGCTGAACGTGACGGATAACGTCAGCGGGAAAATAACAACGCTGAATTTTTAACTCTCCGGATACAACAATAAACCGGAATACCTCCTGACAGACTCTGCATCATTATGATGCAGAGTCTGTACCCCTACATCGTTTTGTCGAGGACCGTATGGAAAAAATATCGTCTACAAACAGACTGGAATATTACAAAATAAGCTCGTTTATATTTTTGTACTTTTTTACCTGGTCAGCCAGTATTGGCTTATTTGCGATTTGGCTTGGGCAAAAAGCAGAACTCAGCGGCGCGGTGATTGGCACCGTTTTTGCCGTAAACGGCATATTCTCCGTTATTCTCAAGCCTATTTACGGTTATATTCTCGATAAAATTGGCATGAGTAAATATCTGCTCTATTTTGTAGTGGTGATGTCCGCCCTGATGGCGCCGTTCTTTATTTATGTTTACCAGCCGCTGCTGCTTTCCTACACCACCGTGGGGATTATTGTTGGTGCTATTTATCTGAGCTTCGCGTGGTATGCCGGCGTGGCGGCCTGTGAATCTTATGCCGATCGCTACAGCCGCCTGAACAGCATGGAGTTTGGTCAGATTCGTATGTGGGGTTCGCTCGGTTGGGCGGTGGCATCGTCCTTCTCCGGCCTGCTGTTTAATATCTCTCCGGCCTACAACTTTATCCTCGGCAGCGTGGCATCGCTGGTCATGCTGGCGGTGTTAATCAGCCTGAAAGTAGATACTGCAACCAGCAACGCCAGCGCGGTTATTTCAAAGGATAAGATTGTACTGAAAGACGTTTTCGACCTGCTGAAAAGCAGCAAGTTCTGGGCATTCTGCCTGTATGTGGCTGGCGTGGCGTGGATGATGTTTGTCGCTGAGCAGCAGTTCTCGCGCTATTTCGTGACCTTCTTTAGCGATGTGCACGAAGGTAACACCCTCTTTGGCCTGCTGGGTACCGTGCAGTCCGGCACCGAGTTCGTGATGTATATCTTTATGCCGATGTTCGTCAACTATATCGGCGCGAAACGCGGTCTGATTATTGTGGGTGTGCTGGTGGGCGCGCGACTGGTGATTTCCGGTCTGTGCGAGTCGCATCTGCTGATTTCCGTGATTAAACCGCTGTACGGCCTGGAAATTTGTCTGCTGCTGGTCTCGGTATTTAAATATATTGCTGAGCATTTCGATAAACGCGTCAACGCTACCATGTATTTATTGGGTTACCAGGCCATGTTGTATATCGGTAATGTCGTGGTCTCTTCACCAGCAGGTTTATTATACGACCGCATTGGATTCGAAAAGACCTATATCATTATGGGGGGAATTGCGCTGTTCTTTACGCTGATTTCAGCATTCACGTTATCTGCCTGTAAACGTCAGAATCATCGCCAGCCTGCACTTGATGTCGCTGAAAATGGTATTTCTAAATAAGCCTTACTGAATGAAGGAACCGAATATGTTAAACCCTATCGTTGAGGAAACCCTGCGCGAATTTCCGGGTGCTCCCGTTAATCTTCAGACGTTTAACGATGAGCTGTGCTCGGCGCGTAGCCACGTCCTTAAGCTGATTAGCCGTCATTTAACGGATTTCGGTGATAAATTCCCGGGCGAAGCCTGTGTGGACGGCTACTATCCGCTGACCGAAAACGTCGAGTGGACAACCAGCTTCTGGACCGGGCAGCTGTGGCTGGCCTGGGAGATGACCGGTGAGGAGAAATACCGGGCGTTGGCGGAAAAACACGTGCGCTCGTTTGGCCTGCGTATTGCCGGGCGCTGTGACACCAACACGCATGACCTGGGCTTCCTGTACACGCTTTCCTGCGTGTCGGCCTGGCGTTTGACCGGTAATCGCGATGCGCGCGGCTTCTCTTTGCAGGCGGCGGAAGCCCTGCTGGAGCGCTTCCATCGTAAAGCGGAAATTATTCAGGCCTGGGGCGTACTCACCGACCCGGAGCAAGCAGGGCGCATGATTATCGACTGCACCATGAACCTGCCGCTGCTCTACTGGGCGACGGAACAGACCGGCGATCCGCGATTTGCCGATGCCGCGCGCGCTCACGTGCGCCAGTCGGCGAAATATCTGGTGCGTGAAGACGCCTCGACCTACCACACCTACTACATGGACGTGCAGACCGGTGCACCGCGCTTTGGTAAAACCCAGCAGGGCTATGCCGACGACTCCTGCTGGTCGCGCGGGCAGGCGTGGGGCATTTACGGCTTTATGCTGAGCTTCTTGTATACCGGCGACAAGGAGCTGATTAGCTTGTCGAAAAAGCTGGCGAACTACTTCCTCAACCGCCTGCCGGAAGACTACGTCTGTCATTGGGATCTGGCGCTGGTCGGCACCGATGCGCTGCGCGATTCATCCTCGGCGGCGATCGCGGTGTGTGGCCTGCTGGAGCTGGTTAAGCATCTGCCGACCACCGATCCAGACCGCGAGCGCTATCAGCAGTGGGCGATGGGGATGATGTCATCGCTGTCGAAACACTATCTGATGGGCGTGGACGAACCGGGTACCGGCGTGCTGAAACATTCGGTGTATCACTTCGCGAGCGATAAGGGCGTGGATGAATGCTGTAGCTGGGGGGATTATTTCTATGTGGAAGCGCTGGTGCGCATGACGCAGAGCTGGAAGCTGTACTGGTAAATCGATAACTACCTTTAACACGTAGCCCGGACGAGGTGCGTAAGCACCGACGCCGGGAATTCCCCGGCGTCACTACGTTCGGCCGGGCTACGTTGATGCGTCAGTCTTAAACGCCTGACTCCAGAATACGAATGGTCGTATCCAGCACATCGGCTTTCACCGCTTCGCTCCAGGCTTTCATGTGCGGCGTCTGCAGGTGCGCTTCAAGGTGCGCCACGCTTTCCCACACTTCAACCATCACGATAGAGTCCGGTGCGGTGGTCTGGAAGCTCACGTTTGCGGCGTGATCAACCATCGGCGCGTAGCCGTGGCAGCCGTCTTCTTTCAGCACGGTTGGGATAATTTTGGTGAACTGATCCAGCACCGCCTGACGGTGATGTTGTCCTGGACGAGTACGGATTTCAGCAATAATGGTCAACATGATTAACTCCTTCTAATTCCAGGCTAACAGTTAAGCAAAAATCTTCCCAAGATGCTCGCGGTATTCTGCAACATAACGTGGAACGTCAGGCATTTTAATCACGTCGTTGGTGATAAAGGTCGGCAGCGCTTCCATTCCCAGGAACTGGTTGGCTTTGTGGAACGGCAGGTAAACGCCGTCAACGCCCACGCCGTGGAAGAACTGATCTTTATCGGTAAAGGCTTCCATTGGGGCGTTCCAGGTCAGGGACAGCATGTAGGTTTTGCCCTGAATCAGACCGCCGGAGCCATATTTTTTGCTGGCGTCGGAGCGGGTGCGGCCATCGCTGGCGTACAGAGAACCGTGACCTTCGGTGAATACGTCATCGATATATTTTTTCACGGTCCATGGTGCGCCCATCCACCAACCTGGCATCTGCCAGATCACGGTGTCGGCCCACAGGAAGTTCTGGACTTCGGCTTTGACGTCATAGTCGCCGTCCGCGCGAACCACTTTAACATCATGCCCGAGGTCGCGCAGGTAGGTCTCCGCGACTTCAGTCAGGGTGTCGTTCAGCTGGCCGTTAGAATGGCCGAATTTTTTCGCACCGTTAACAATCAGAATGTTGCTCATTATCAATCCTCAAAAGTTGGCTTTTGAGGGGCATGATACTCGCCTTGCTGTAACGATTAAATGTGCAAAATGTGCAAAGTCTTTTGCTGAATTAGCAATAATAAACTACCCACGAATGATCACTTCAAAGCCGCCGCCGGGGGCGTTAGCAAACGTCGCCGTCATGCCGTGCAGCGTGGCAATGCGCTGCACAATCGACAACCCGAGTCCGCTGCCGGTTTCATCCTGCCCCGGCGGGCGATAGAAACGTTCGCCGATGCGCGCCAGCGCTTCCGGGCTGATGCCCGGCCCGTTATCGCGGACGCTGAAACCGTGGCTGTCGAGCGTTACGTCCACCACGCTGCCCGAAGGGCTGTAGCGCACGGCGTTATCCAGCAGATTACGTACCAGCAGGCTCATCAGCAGCGGCTGGGCGGTGCGGGTGACCTGCGGCGCGTTCAGGTGCAGGCGAATCTCGATGCCCGCTTTTTGCGCCGTGTGGTAGATGTCCATCACTGAGGATTGCAGCAGATCGCCGAGATTCACCGGCTGCACGTCCGCTAGTTGCTCCAGCGAATCAAGGCGGGAGAGGGTCAGCAGTTGCTCAACCAGGCGCGTGGCGCGGTCGATGCCCGCATGCAGCTGCATCAGCGCCTTTTGCTGACTTTCCGGATCGTCCTGCGACAGCTGTGCCACTTCGGCCTGCACCCGCAGTGCGGTGAGCGGGCTGCGCAGCTCATGGGCGGCATCGGAGGTGAAGCGGCGCTCGCGAGTCAGCATATCGTGGATACGGCGGAACAGCAGGTTGAGCGCATCTAACATCGGACGAACTTCGTTTGGCACGCCGTGCGTATCCAGCGGCTCGCCGGAGTCTGGGTGGCGCTGGCGCAGGGTGCGGGTTATTTTTTTGAGCGGCGCCAGCTCGCGGCTAATCAACAGAATCAACAGCAAAAAGGTGACCGGCAGGGCAATCAGCCACGGCGTCAGCTGGCTGGTGATGATATCCAGCGCCATCTCCTTGCGGTAATCCCACTCCTGGCCGACCACGATGCGGTATTTTTTATCGGCGGTGGTCAGCCATAAAAAGCGCCAGCTATCGTCATCGTTGCTCAGCGGGCCATCGTCAAAACCTTCGCGGCGATAGTTATAGGGGATGTACGGCCCGTTCTCACCGTCGTGCAGCACCATCTTGCCGTCGACGGTGTAGATGGCGAACGCCAGCGCGTCATCATCAAGATGCCCGTGTTTGACCTTCTTTGGCGCGCGAATCCACTGGCGTGAGGCGGGCAGGTCGGCGAAGTCCATCGCGCTGATGCGTTTGGCAAACAGCATTTGCTGAGTGTCGAACAGCTTATCCAGCTTGTCGGTGGTCTGCTTCCAGGCGATGACGCTGGCAAAACACCAGGCCACGGCGGAGAGCAGCATAAACAGCAGCGTCAGGCGAACGCGCAGGCTCAGGCGGCGGAACAGGTTCATTGGTCACCCAGCGTGTAGCCGATACCGTGGACGGTACGGATAAAGTGGCTGCCGAGCTTGCGGCGCAGATGGTGGACGTGCACTTCAATGGCGTTGCTGGTGACCTCTTCATCCCAGCTATAGAGCTTCTCTTCAATCAGCTTGCGCGGCAACACGCGCCCGGCGTTACGCAGCAACAGCTCCAGCAGGGCAAACTCTTTCGGCTTCAGTATGAGTGGTTCGTTGTTCAAGGTGGCGGTCAGACGATTTGGATCAAGCTCCACCTCGCCGTGGCGCAGCACGCTGCTTGGCTGGCCGTGGGCGCGGCGAATCAGCGCCTCCAGACGGGCGGCGACTTCAATCAGTGCGAACGGTTTGCAGAGATAGTCGTCAGCGCCTAAGCGCAGCCCTTCGACGCGCTGGCTCAGCGCATCGCGGGCGGTCAGGATGAGTACCGGTTCGCGGCGGGATTTTTCGCGCCACTCGCGCAGAATGTCCAGCCCGTCGATGCCGGGCAGCGTCAGGTCAAGGATCACCGCGTCGTAAGGGGCGCTATAGAGCGCGATTTTGCCCTCTTCACCGCGGGTAAACCAGTCGATGCTGAAGCCCATTTTGCCGAGCCCGGTTTTGATGCCGTCGCCGATAAGCTTGTCATCTTCCACTAATAAAATGCGCATCTGCTACTCCTTGCCTGCTGCTCTGTCTACCAAGTAAAGCGCGCCTGTACTGCCTATGTACAGCAATAATAAATCTTTTTTTGCCTTAAGAAGTTGTTAAGAAATGGCGGGTGTAATAGTGCTCATACACCACAAAAGGGAGAACAAATCATGAAGAAACTTGCTGCTATCGCCGCTATCCTGGCTCTAGCTTCTGCACCCGCATTTGCCGCCACTCAGGGCGGGTTTTCCGGCCCGTCTACCACCACGACGACGCAGACCGGCGGCTTCGTTGGCCCTAACGGCACCGTGACTACCGCGGCGAACGCCAAAACCATGCGTGATGACACCTGGGTTACGCTTCGTGGCAACATCATTGAGCGTGTATCTGACGATCTGTATATTTTTAAAGATGCCAGCGGCACCGTGAATGTGGATATTGATCACAAGCGCTGGAACGGCCAGACCATCACCCCGCAGGATGTGGTTGAAATCCAGGGCGAAGTGGATAAAGACTGGAACTCCGTTGAAATCGACGTGAAGCAGATCCGCAAAGTGAATCCATAATCCCCTAAGACTGCGCAAGATCGGTCAGGATTCACTGCGGCCAGGTGGGCAGAATGTCCCGCAAGGAGGCAGTGATGAGTGACTTATTAAGCGCGGCTTATTCCGAACGCCTGCGGCGCGTTTGCGACCACATTGAGCGTCATCTGGATGAGCCTCTCTCGCTCGAGGCGTTAAGCCGGATGGCGCACAGTTCGCCCTTTCATTTCCATCGGCAATTTACCGCCTGGAGCGGCCTGCCGCTGTATCGCTATATCCAGTGGTTACGCCTGCGTCGCGCCTCGTGGCGGCTAGCGTTCAACCCGCAGGATAAGGTTATCGATATTGCGCTGGATGCCGGGTTTCAGAACCCGGAGTCGTTCACTCGTGCCTTTAAAACCGCGTTTGGCCAAAGCCCACGCCAGTTCCGACAAACCCCGGACTGGGCGGCCTGGCACCAGCGCGTTCCTAAACTGGCTTTACAGGAGCAGCACGTAATGGACGTGAAAATCGTTGAATTTCCGCAAACCAACGTCGCCATGTTGACCCATCAGGGGCATCCGGATCGGGTGAACGACAGCGCGGCAATCTTTATTGAGTGGCGACGCACCACCGGGCTTTCGCCGGTGGCGAGCAGCCAGACCTACGGCATTGCCTGGCACGACCCGCAGACCACGCCACCGGAGCAGTTTCGCTTTGATATCTGCGGCAGCGTCGGTGAACCAATACCGGAGAACGCATTTGGCGTGGTCAACGCTGAGATTCCTGGCGGGCGCTGCGCGGTCTTGCGTCATCAGGGCTCACTGGATTCGCTGTCTGACAGCGTCTGGTCTCTGTTCCGCGAGTGGTTACCGGGTAGCGGCGAGACGCCGCGCGACTTCCCGGTCTTTTTCCAGTACCTCAACTTTGTCCATGAGGTGCCGGAACATGCGCTGCTGACGGATATTTATTTACCGCTTCGTTAACCGGCTCCCAACCTATCTCACGGTTTGTGACTCAGACCGTGAGATAGGGTATTATCTGCGGCAATATTGCCGTCCGAACGGTCAGCATGCAGATTGAGGATCCACTGTTAATGAGCGATATGGCAGAGCGCCTTGCGCTACATGAATTTACGGAAAACGCCTACTTAAACTACTCCATGTACGTCATCATGGATCGCGCGTTGCCGTTTATTGGCGATGGCCTGAAACCGGTGCAGCGCCGCATTGTTTACGCAATGTCGGAACTGGGGTTGAACGCCACCGCAAAATTTAAAAAATCCGCCCGTACCGTTGGTGACGTACTGGGTAAGTACCATCCGCACGGCGATAGCGCCTGTTACGAAGCGATGGTGCTGATGGCGCAGCCGTTCTCCTACCGTTACCCGCTGGTCGATGGCCAGGGGAACTGGGGGGCACCGGACGATCCGAAATCGTTCGCGGCGATGCGTTATACCGAATCCCGCCTGTCGAAATATTCCGAGCTGCTGTTAAGCGAGTTGGGGCAGGGCACGGCTGATTGGGTGCCGAACTTTGACGGCACCATGCAGGAGCCGAAAATGCTGCCTGCGCGCCTGCCTAACATCCTGCTGAACGGCACCACCGGTATCGCCGTAGGTATGGCGACGGACATTCCGCCGCACAACCTGCGCGAAGTGGCGAAAGCCGCGATTACCCTGATTGAAAAACCGCAGACCACGCTCGACGAGGTGCTGGATATCGTTCAGGGCCCGGACTACCCGACCGAGGCGGAAATCATCACCTCGCGCGCGGAAATCCGCAAAATTTACCAGAACGGCCGTGGCTCCGTGCGCATGCGCGCGGTGTGGAATAAAGAAGACGGTGCGGTAGTGATTACCGCGCTGCCGCATCAGGTTTCCGGCGCCAAAGTGCTGGAACAGATCGCGGCCCAGATGCGTAACAAAAAGCTGCCGATGGTCGATGACCTGCGCGACGAATCTGACCACGAAAATCCGACCCGTCTGGTTATCGTGCCGCGTTCCAACCGCGTGGACATGGATCAGGTGATGAACCACCTGTTTGCCACCACCGATCTGGAAAAGAGCTACCGCATCAACCTGAACATGATTGGGCTGGATGGTCGTCCGGCGGTGAAAAACCTGCTGGAAATCCTCACCGAATGGCTGGCGTTCCGCCGCGACACCGTCCGTCGTCGCCTGAACTACCGCCTCGAGAAAGTGCTCAAACGCCTGCATATCCTCGAAGGTTTGCTGGTGGCGTTCCTCAACATCGATGAAGTGATCGAGATAATCCGTCACGAAGATGAGCCGAAGCCGGCGCTGATGTCGCGCTTTGGCATCAGCGAAACCCAGGCGGAAGCGATCCTCGAGCTGAAATTGCGCCACCTGGCGAAGCTCGAAGAGATGAAGATCCGCGGCGAGCAGGATGATTTAGCTAAAGAGCGTGATCATCTGCAGGCGATCCTGGCGTCCGAACGCAAGATGAGTAACCTGCTGAAGAAAGAGCTGCAGGCCGATGCCGAAGCCTTTGGTGACGATCGTCGTTCTCCGCTGCGCGAGCGCGAAGAAGCGAAAGCGATGAGCGACCATGACATGCTGCCGTCTGAACCGGTGACTATCGTGCTGTCGCAGATGGGCTGGGTACGTAGCGCGAAAGGCCATGACATTGACGCTCAGGGGCTGAACTATAAGTCCGGCGATAGCTGGAAATCGTCGGTGAAAGGCAAAAGCAACCAACCGGTGGTGTTTGTCGATACCACCGGCCGCAGCTACGCCATCGACCCGATTACGCTGCCGTCCGCCCGTGGGCAGGGCGAGCCGCTGACCGGCAAGCTGACGTTACCGCCGGGCGCGACCGTCGAGCACATGCTGATGGAAGGCGACGATACCAAGCTGCTGATGGCTTCCGACGCGGGCTACGGTTTCCTGTGTACCTTCAACGACCTGGTCGCACGTAACCGTGCCGGTAAGGCGCTGATTTCACTGCCGGATAACGCACACGTGATGCCGCCGGTGGTGATTGAAGACGAGAGCGACATGCTGCTGGCGATCACCTCCGCAGGCCGCATGCTGATGTTCCCGCTGAGCGATCTACCGCAGCTGTCGAAAGGTAAGGGCAACAAGATTATCAACATCCCGGCAGCGGAAGCCGCCAGCGGTGTCGATAGCCTTGCGCACCTTTACGTACTGCCGCCGCAGAGCACGCTGACCTTCCACGTAGGCAAACGTAAGATCAAACTGCGCCCGGAAGAGCTGCAAAAAGTGACGGGTGAACGCGGTCGTCGCGGCACCCTGATGCGCGGCCTGCAAAAAATCGATCGCGTTGAGATTGATTCACCGCAGCGCGCCTCGGCGGGCGACAGCGAAGAGTAATATATTCCCCCGTCGTCAGGCGGGGGAAAAATTACCGTGAAACCGTTGTTAATTCAGCCGTTGCGATTAACAATACCCCTTTGCAGGGGTCTGCAAGTAACAAAGCCCTGTCCGGTCTATATATCCTGTCAGCACCCGTCTGATCGGTATCATTCTAAGTGGTTCAGGGTTCAGAGGACGCTATGCTATTTATTTTACGTGTCATTATTGTCGTCATTTATTGCATCCTGGTATGCATCTTTGGCTGCATCTATTGCCTGTTCAGTCCGCGTAACCCAAAACACGTCGCCACCTTTGGCCATATGTTTGGCCGTATGGCGCCGGTGTTCGGTTTAAAGGTTGAAACCCGCAAACCGGCTGACGCGGAGCGCTATGGCAACGCGATTTATATCGCCAACCACCAGAACAACTACGATATGGTGACAGCGGCGAATATCGTTCAGCCGCCAACCGTGACGGTCGGTAAAAAGAGCCTGGTGTGGGTGCCGTTCTTTGGTCTGCTGTACTGGCTGACCGGCAACCTGCTGATCGACCGCAACAACCGAGCGAAAGCGCACAGTACCATTGCGGAAGTGGCAGATGCCTTTAAGAAACGCAGAATTTCCATCTGGATGTTCCCGGAAGGTACCCGCAGCCGTGGCCGTGGCCTGCTGCCGTTTAAAACCGGTGCATTTCACGCGGCTATCGCTGCCGGTGTGCCAATTATCCCGGTGTGTGTGTCGAATACTTCCAATAAGATTAAACTCAACCGCTGGAATAATG
This sequence comes from Kluyvera sichuanensis, assembly GCF_040930405.1. NCBI lineage: Bacteria > Pseudomonadati > Pseudomonadota > Gammaproteobacteria > Enterobacterales > Enterobacteriaceae > Kluyvera > Kluyvera sichuanensis. The sequence continues at coordinate 2,986,969 of NZ_CP162271.1, read as the reverse complement.
GTCTGGTGATTGTGGAAATGCTGGAGCCTATCGACACCAGCGCGTGGGGTAAAGATCAGGTTCGCGACCTGGCAAAACACTGCCGCGAAGTCATGAAGGCCAAAATAGACGAGCTGGACCAGGAAGTGGCCCAGCGTGAGTCTGCGGGTAAAGCGTAATTTCTGCTGACGGCGTGGGTGAATGCCCGCGTCGCGGCTGTATTGCTGTTGGGAAAATGATTTCCCGCGTTTGATTTGTCAGTTTTGATGGAGCTTATATGTCACTCAGTCGGCGTCAGTTTATTCAGGCTTCGGGCGTTGCGCTTTGTGCCGGCACCGTGCCGCTGAGGGCACAGGCCGCAGGGAAGCAACCCGCATTGCCGGTGCCTCCTCTGCTGGAGTCTCGCCGTGGGCAACCGCTATTCTTAACGCTGCAGCGGGCGCACTGGTCGTTTACCCAGGGCACGCGCGCCTCCGTCTGGGGCGTCAACGGCCGCTATCTTGGGCCGACGATCCGCGTCTGGAAGGGTGACGATGTCAAACTCATCTACAGCAACCGTCTGACGGAAAACGTCGCCATGACCGTGCGCGGTTTGCAGGTGCCGGGGCCGTTGATTGGCGGCGCGGCGCGCATGATGACGCCAAACGCCGACTGGGCGCCGGTGCTGCCAATTCGCCAGAACGCGTCAACGCTGTGGTATCAGGCCAATACGCCAAACCACATGGCCCAGCAGGTGTATAACGGCCTGGCGGGAATGTGGCTGGTGGAAGATGAAGTTAGTAAGTCCTTACCATTCCCTAACCACTACGGCGTCGACGACTTCCCGGTCATTATCCAGGATAAGCGTCTGGATAACTTTGGCGCGCCGGTATACGACGAACCGGGCAGCGGTGGCTTTGTTGGCGATACGCTGCTGGTCAACGGTGTCCAGGGGCCCTATGTTGAAGTATCGCGCGGCTGGGTGCGTCTGCGCCTGCTGAACGCCTCTAACTCTCGCCGTTACTCGCTGCGGATGAGCGATGGCCGCGCGCTGCACGTGATTTCCAGCGATCAGGGCTTCCTGCCTGCACCGGTCTCCACCACGCAAATTTCGCTGGCGCCGGGTGAGCGTCGCGAAGTGCTGGTGGATATGACCAACGGCGATGAAGTGTCGATTACCTGCGGTGAGTCCGCCAGCATCATGGAGCGTATTCGCGGCTTCTTCGAACCATCGAGCATTTTGATCTCCACGCTGGTGCTGACCCTGCGCCCAACGGGGCTGCTGCCGTTAGTGACCGATAACTTACCGATGCGCATACTGCCAACGGAAGTGCTGAGCGGCACGCCGATTCGCAGCCGCGACATTCTGCTCGGCGACGATCCGGGTATCAACGGCCAACTGTGGGACCCGCAGCGCATTGATATCACCGCGCAACAGGGCACCTGGGAGCGCTGGACGGTTCGTGCCGATGCGCCGCAGTCGTTCCATATTGAAGGGGTGATGTTCCAGGTTCGCAACGTCAACGGTGCGACGCCGCTGCCGGAAGATCGGGGGTGGAAAGATACGGTCTGGATTGACGGTCAGGTTGAGCTGCTGGTCTATTACTCACAGCCGTCATGGCCGCACTTCCCGTTCCAGTTCTCCAGCCAGACGCTGGAGCTTGCCGACCGTGGTTCTATCGGGCAGATTCTGGTGAACCCGGCGCCGTAATCAAGAACCTCCGGCGTCGCTGCGCTTATGGTAGCCCGGCCGAGCGCAGCGACGCCGGGACCCGCACCACGTTAAAAATTCCCACTTCATTAGTAAGGCGAACGGGCTTATAATCCCCGGCCTTTGTCTATTTTTTTGCCAATTTTTTTCGGAAGCAATATGAGCGCTATCTCCCTGATCCAACCGGATCGCGACCTTTTCTCCTGGCCGCAGTACTGGGCCGCCTGCTTTGGGCCGGCTCCGTTTTTGCCAATGTCACGTGAAGAGATGGATCAACTTGGCTGGGATAGCTGCGACATCATTCTGGTAACCGGCGACGCCTATGTTGATCACCCGAGCTTCGGGATGGCGATTTGTGGCCGTATGCTGGAAGCGCAGGGCTTCCGCGTGGGGATCATCGCCCAGCCAGACTGGAACAGCAAAGACGACTTTATGCGTCTGGGTAAACCGAACCTGTTCTTCGGCGTCACCGCCGGCAACATGGACTCGATGATCAACCGCTATACCGCAGACCGCAAGCTGCGCCATGACGATGCCTATACGCCGGATAACGTCGCGGGCAAACGCCCTGACCGCGCGACGCTGGTTTATACCCAGCGCTGTAAAGAAGCGTGGAAAGATGTGCCGGTTATCCTCGGTGGCATCGAAGCCAGCCTGCGTCGTACCGCGCACTATGACTATTGGTCCGATACCGTGCGCCGCTCGGTGCTGATTGACGCCAAGGCCGACATGCTGATGTTCGGTAACGGCGAGCGTCCGCTGGTTGAAGTGGCGCACCGTCTGGCGGCAGGCGAGCTAATCGCGCAGATCCGCGACGTGCGTAACACCGCTATCATCGTCAAAGAAGCGCTGCCGGGCTGGTCTGGTGTTGATTCAACCCGCATCGACACCCCGGGGAAAATCGACCCGATTCCGCATCCGTACGGTGAAGATCTGCCGTGTGCCGACAACAAACCGGTGGCACCGAAAAAGCAGGAAGCCAAAGTCGTTACCGTACAGCCGCCGCGCCCTAAGCCGTGGGAGAAAACCTACGTCTTGCTGCCGTCCTTTGAAAAGGTCAAAGGCGACAAGGTGCTGTATGCCCACGCTTCCCGTATTCTGCACCATGAAACCAACCCGGGCAGCGCCCGTGCGCTGATGCAGAAGCAGGGCGACCGCTATATCTGGATTAACCCGCCAGCGATCCCGCTCTCCACCGAAGAGATGGACAGCGTGTTCGCGCTGCCGTACCAGCGTATCCCGCACCCGTCATACGGCAAGGCGCGTATCCCGGCGTATGAGATGATTCGTTTCTCTATCAACATCATGCGCGGCTGCTTCGGCGGCTGTTCCTTCTGCTCTATCACCGAGCACGAAGGTCGTATTATTCAAAGCCGCTCCGAAGACTCGATCATCAACGAAATCGAAGCCATTCGTGACACGGTGCCGGGCTTTACCGGCATTATCTCCGACCTGGGTGGCCCAACGGCCAACATGTACATGCTGCGCTGTAAGTCGCCGCGTGCGGAGCAGACCTGCCGTCGTCTCTCCTGCGTGTACCCGGAAATCTGTCCGCATATGGATACCGACCACACGCCGACGATTAACCTCTACCGTCGCGCCCGCGACCTGAAAGGTATCAAGAAGATCCTGATTGCCTCCGGCGTCCGTTACGACCTGGCGGTGGAAGACCCGCGCTATATCAAAGAGCTGGCAACCCACCACGTGGGCGGCTATCTGAAGATTGCGCCTGAACACACTGAAGAAGGGCCGCTGTCGAAGATGATGAAGCCGGGGATGGGCAGCTATCACCGCTTTAAAGAGCTGTTCGACACCTATTCGAAGCAGGCGGGTAAAGAGCAGTATCTGATTCCGTACTTTATCTCCGCCCACCCTGGGACGCGTGATGAAGATATGGTGAACCTGGCGCTGTGGCTGAAGCAGCACCGCTTCCGCCTGGATCAGGTGCAGAACTTCTACCCGTCGCCGCTGGCGAACTCGACCACCATGTATTACACCGGCAAGAACCCGCTGGGTAAAATTGGCTATAAGAGTGAAGATGTGGTGATCCCGAAAGGCGATAAGCAGCGTCGTCTGCACAAAGCGCTGCTGCGCTATCACGATCCGGCTAACTGGCCGCTGATCCGTACGGCGCTGGAGACGATGGGTAAAAAACATCTGATCGGCAGCCGTCGTGACTGCCTGGTGCCTGCGCCAACGTTGGACGAGATGCGCGAAGCACGTCGCCAGAACCGCAATACACGCCCGGCGCTGACCAAGCACACGCCGGTGGCGCACCAGCGTCAGACGCCAAACGGCATCAAAAAGCGTCCTAAACCCGCGTCCCGCTAAGCGCTTAACCCGGGGTCGGCGTAAACGCCTCGCCCGGGCTACATTTGGCGGTAGCCCGGCCGAGCGCAGCGACGCCGGGACAGCACTTAAGCCATAAAAAAAGCCCGGCAATTCGCCGGGCTTTTGACATTCATACTGCTTCACTTAACCGCCAAACTGGTCCGGATCCGGGCCTAAACGCTTACCCTGATCCAGCTTCGCAATCTCGCTCAGCTCATCTTTATCCAGGCGGAAATCCCAGACGGCAAAGTTTTCGGCAATGCGCGACGGCGTGACCGATTTCGGGATCACCACCAGGCCGCTGTCGAGGTGCCAGCGAATGACGATTTGCGCTGGTGTCTTACCGTATTTATCCGCCAGAGCACGGATAATTTTCTGGTCAAACACCCCTTCACCGCCCTGTGCCAGCGGGCTCCAGGACTCGGTCTGGATTTTATGCGTGGCGTTCCAGGCGTTCAGCTGACGCTGCTGCATCAGCGGATGCAGCTCAATCTGGTTGATGACCGGTGCGACGCCGGTTTCATCAATCAGTCGCTGCAGGTGAGGCACCTGGAAGTTACACACGCCGATGCTCTTAATCAGCCCCTGTTTTTGCAGTTCAATCAGGCTGTTCCACGCATCGATATAGTGATCGGTTGCGGGAACCGGCCAGTGGATCAGATACAGGTCGAGATAGTCCAGCTGCAGGTGCTCCAGGCTCTCCTGTAGGGCATCCGCCGCGCGGAGATGAGAGTCATTCCACAGCTTGGTGGTGATGAACAGATCTTCACGAGCAACGCCCGCGCTCTTAATCGCTTTACCGACTCCCGACTCATTTTTATATGCGGCGGCGGTATCAATGGAACGGTAGCCCACCTCGAGCGCTTTATGAATCGCGGTGACGACTTCCTCATTCGTGGCCTGCCATACCCCGAGGCCGAGCTGCGGCATTACATTGCCATCGTGCAGTTTAATCACGGTTGGATGTGTCATGCATTTCTCCTTTTTACGAGCTTATCGGGGCAATGCCCCGATAAGGTTTGTAGGATTAAGTCTGGTCGAAATATGCAAAAACGAAAGCTTGCTCGTCGTCTTTCAAGCCGCAGATGCGTTGTCTGCGCCAGCTCACCCCAGTCACTTACTGATGTAAGCTCCTGGGGATTCGATGTCTTGACGCCTTTCTGCAGCTCGAAATCCTTAGCGCAAGAAACGGAGGGCTCTTAGCGTGCCGCTTCGTAAATACGGCGGCTCACGTCCAGGGTAATATCCTGATTTTCACCCAGTTTGGTCATACCGTGTTCTTCGAGTTTTTTCAGCAGCGCAGGGATAGAGCTGCCGTCCAGACCGTAGTCGGACAGGCGAGTTGGCACGCCCATTTGTTCGAAGAAGTTGCGGGTCGCGGCGATAGCGGCATCGATGCGTGCATCGTCAGAACCTTCGGTAATGTTCCAGACGCGTTCTGCGTACTGCAGCAGTTTGGCGCGTTTGGTATCACGTTTTTCATTCCACAGAGCAGGCAGCACGATAGCCAGCGTTTGTGCGTGATCCAAACCGTGCATTGCGGTCAGTTCGTGGCCCAGCATATGAGTTGCCCAGTCCTGCGGCACGCCCGCACCAATCAGGCCATTCAGCGCCTGAGTGGCAGCCCACATGATGTTGGCACGAACGGCGTAGTTTTCCGGTTCCTGCAGCGCTTTCGGGCCATCTTCAACCAGCGTCAGCAGAATGCCTTCCGCGAAGCGGTCCTGAATTTTGCCGTCAACCGGGTAGGTGACGTACTGCTCTACGGTGTGAACGAACGCATCCACAACGCCGTTAGCAACCTGACGCGGCGGCAGGGTGTAGGTGTAAACCGGATCCAGAATTGCAAACAGCGGCTGAACGTGTGGGGACATAAAGGCGCGTTTGTCACCGGTGGTTTTACGGGAGATAACGGCACCTTTGTTGGACTCGGAACCGGTCGCAGGCAGCGTCAGTACGGAACCCATTGGGATAGCGCTGGTGACGTTGCTGCCGTAGGTTTCCAGAATTTCCCACGGGTCGATGCTGGTATCGTAGTGTGCGGCGGCAGCGATAAACTTAGTGCCGTCCAGTACGGAACCGCCGCCAACGGCCAGCAGGAAGGTGACTTTCTCTTCGCGGGCGATTTTCACCGCATTCATCAGCGTTTCATAAGATGGGTTTGGCTCAATACCGCCGAACTCCAGCACGTCCAGACCTTGCAGTGCGCTCAGCACCTGGTCCAGCACGCCGGTTTTTTTCACGCTGCCGCCGCCGTAGGTAATCAGTACGCGAGCGTCAGCGGGGATCTGAGCGCGCAGGTTTTCGATAGCACCTTTACCGAACAGAATGCGGGTTGGGGTATGAAGATCAAAATTAAACATTGCTCGTTCCCTATAGTGTGGGTGGAAAAAGAGGGCGGTGAGGGGTCATCGCCGAATGACATCATTGTGGTCTTCGTCGTCGTACCTCTCAATGCACATTTCTGCGATTGTCTTGCCCATTTCTCCATAGCTCTGGAGAAATACGTTAAACAAAGCCACAATGACAGCGTTGGAAAAGGTACCTGGAGCCCTTGTTGATGAACCGTGAAGAGATCTGTGCGCTGCTGACAGAAAAGATTAAGCAGCTGAAAAATAACGAACAAAATCTGAGAACCTTGCTGCCGGATATTCAGCTTATCTATGGTACTCAGCCAAGCGGGCGCACGCCGGTGATGTATCGCCCGGGCATCGTGTTTCTCTTTTCCGGCTATAAGATTGGCTATATCAACGAGCGCACCTTCCGCTACGATGCCAACGAATATCTGCTGCTGACAGTACCTTTACCCTTCGAATGTGAAACTTTTGCGACCGAGGACGCGCCGCTGGCCGGATTGCGCCTGGATGTGGATATTCTGCAGCTACAGGAGTTGCTGATGGATATCGGTGAAGACCCGCTGTTCCATCCGTCGTCGATGGCGGAAAGCGGGATTAACTCGGCCACGCTCTCCGAAGAGATTCTCTGCGCCTCGGAACGCCTGCTGGACGTGATGGAGCGCCCGCTGGACGCCCGCATTCTGGGAAAACAGATTATCCGTGAGATGCTCTACCACGTGCTGACCGGGCCGCGAGGTGGTGCGTTAATGGCGCTGGTTAGCCGCCAGACTCATTTCAGCCAGATTAGTCGGGTGCTCAAGCGTATCGAGAGTCAGTACACCGAAACGCTCAGCGTGGATCAGCTCGCTGCCGAGGCCAATATGAGTCTGTCGGCGTTTCACCACAACTTTAAGTCGGTGACCAGCACCTCGCCGCTACAGTATCTGAAGACCTACCGTTTGCATAAAGCGCGGATGATGATGGTGCACGACGGGCTGAAGGCCAGCGCCGCGGCGATGCAGGTGGGATACGAAAGCGCGTCGCAGTTTAGCCGGGAGTTTAAGCGCTATTTCGGCATGACGCCGGGAGAGGATGCGGCAAGGCTGCGGGGAATGTAATTTGTAGCCCGGGCGAGGCGTTTACGCCGACCCCGGGGTAGCTCGGAATCCATTCCCGGCGTCGCGTTGCTCGGCCGGGCTACACAATATTATGCGTCGCAATACTTCTTCTTAATCACCACAATCACCGTGCCCAGAAGCCCGGCAACCAGCAGGAAGATGGGCAGGATCATCAGGAAGGTCATCACTTGATCTTCATGACGTTTTACAAACGGGATCATGCTAATGGCATAGCCTAAGCTCGTCACCACGCCTACCCACAGCAGCGCGCTCAGCCAGTTAAACACCTGGAAACGGCGATTCGACAGGCCGGAGATACCCGCCATCGTTGGCAGCAGGGTACGCACAAACGCCAGGAAACGCCCCGCCAGCAGCGCTAGCAGACCGTGGCGGTCAAACATACAGGTTGCGCGCTGGTGGTACTTATCCGGCAACTGCGCCAGCCAACCTTTCACCACGCGGGTATTACCCAACCAACGACCCTGAATATAGCTCAGCCAGCAGCCGAGGCTGGCGGCCGCGGTCAGAATGGCAATGGTAGGGACGTAGCCCATCACGCCCTTTGCAATGAGCGCGCCCGCCAATAGCAGAAGGCTATCGCCGGGTAAGAATGAAGCGGGAAGCAGGCCATTTTCCAGAAACAGAGTGGCAAACATGACCAGATAAACGACCCCCACGACGTGCGGATTCGCCAGAGCAGCAAAATCGTGCTGCCAAAGCGCGGCGACAATATCTTGAATAACGACCATGAACATTCCTGTGGAACAGCGTTTTCGCTTATTGTACGCCCGAAAGATTAAGAACACCTTGATCGCGTGCGCAACAAATGAAGCCGCGCTGTCCTGATTTACTGACAACAACGCGGAAACGGTTTACGCCGACGGTGGTCAATCACTTCGGGGACCGACTGTTCTCAACATCGGTGACGCGCCTGACCGACGCATCAAAAACAGTACTAACCCACCCGATAGCCTGGGCTACCGGGCTGAGGCCATGTTACACGATGCGGGCAAATCCTGCCGCTAAATCCGCAATCAGATCGTCAACGTTTTCTAAACCGATGTGGACGCGTACCAGCGTACCGGTGAAATCGATTTTTCCTTCCGGACGAATGCTGGCGAGCTCGGACGGCTGATTCGCCAGAATCAGCGACTCAAATCCGCCCCAGGAGTAGGCCATGCTGAACAGCGAGAAGTTATCGAGGTAGTTTGCCAGCTCTTCATCATTGAGGTGTTTTTTGAGCACGAACGAGAACAGACCGCTGCTGCCGGTAAAATCACGCTTCCAGAATTCATGCCCTTTACTGCCCGGCAGTGCAGGGTGGTTAACGCGCTCAACCTGCGGCTGCTGTGCCAACCATTCGGCAACCTTCAGGCTGCTTTCATGATGCTGACGTAAGCGCACGCCCAGCGTACGCAGGCCACGGCTGGTCATATAAGCGGTATCGGCGTCGAGCATCTGGCCCATCAGGTAGGCGTTTTCGCGCAGTTGCGCCCAGCAGCGTTCGTTAGATACCGCAGTACCGACCATCGCATCCGAATGGCCAATCAGGTATTTGGTGCCAGCCTGAATAGAAATATCGATACCGAAATCGAGCGCTTTAAACAGAACCCCCGCCGCCCAGGTATTGTCGATCATGATGATTGCTTCAGGCGCAACGCGGCGCACGGCGGCAACGATGGCCGGAATATCGTGCACTTCCATGGTGATAGAACCAGGGGATTCCAGGAACACAATTTTGGTGTTGGGCTTGATCAACGCGGTAATCCCTTCGCCGATCATCGGGTCGAACCAGCTGGTGGTCACGCCCAGCTTACCGAGAATTTTGGTGCAGAAGTCCTGGCTTGGCTCATAGGCGGTGTTGGTCATCAGCACGTTATCGCCCTGTTCCACAAACGCCAGAATGGTGTTGGCGACCGCTGCCGCGCCGCATGGGAAAAGCGCGCAGCCAGCGCCGCCTTCCAGTTCACACATCGCTTCCTGCAATGAGAAGTGGGTGAGGGTGCCGCGACGGCCGTAGAACAGTTCGCCGTTAGCGCGGTTGTGGGTCGCATGTTTTTTGGCGGCGACGGTGTCGAACACCAGCGAGGAGGCGCGCTGAATGACGCTGTTCACCGATCCCTGAGTGTATTTTTTGCTGCGTCCGGCGTTAACCAGCGCGGTATCGAGGTGCTTGTCTGCCATTTTTTATCTGCCTATTTTTATACGTCTGGATGGCTAAATTAACACGATTGCGCGTGGGATCTACCGTTACCTGCGCGAACAGCAGAAAATTTTGCCAAAAAACCGGCTGAAAACTTTTTTACTGCGTAAGCGCAAGGAAAATAAGTGTGATTTGGGTCAATATGTAAATACTAATGAGAACTACTATCAATTCGACGATGTTTTGATATTATTGTGCTCAGAATTTGTGATTTATGTCCTGGAGATACACAGTGGGTAATAATTTGATGCAGGCGGATCTCTCCGTTTGGGGTATGTATCATCATGCCGACATCGTGGTTAAAGTGGTCATGATTGGCTTGATACTGGCATCCGTCGTCACCTGGGCTATTTTCTTCAGCAAGGGTGCTGAGCTCCTTTCCCATAAGCGCCGCCTCAAGCGCGAACAGAAACTGTTAGGCGAAGCGCGTTCCCTGAATCAGGCGAATGAAATTGCGGCTGCATTCGATGCCCGCAGCCTGAGCACGCAGTTAATCAACGAAGCGCAGAACGAGCTGGAGCTCTCTGCGGGTTCGGAAGATAACGAAGGCATTAAAGAACGTACCGGCTTCCGTCTGGAACGTCGCGTGGCGGCCGTGGGTCGTCATATGGGCCGTGGTAACGGTTTCCTGGCGACCATCGGTGCTATCTCCCCGTTCGTCGGCCTGTTTGGTACCGTATGGGGTATCATGAACAGCTTCATCGGCATCGCCCAGACCCAGACCACTAACCTGGCGGTTGTGGCGCCGGGTATCGCAGAAGCGCTGTTGGCGACCGCGATTGGCCTGTTCGCCGCGATTCCTGCGGTGGTCATCTATAACATCTTTGCGCGTCTGATTGGCGGCTTTAAAGCCAACCTGAGCGACGTTGCGGCGCAGGTTCTGCTGCTGCAAAGCCGTGATCTGGACCTCAGCGCCAGCGGCGTTCATCCGGTGCGTACCGCCCAGAAATTACGAGTAGGTTAATGCCCCATGGCAATGCGTCTTAATGAAAATCTGGACGATAATGGCGAAATGCATGATATCAACGTGACGCCGTTTATCGATGTCATGTTGGTACTGCTGATTATCTTTATGGTTGCCGCGCCGCTGGCGACCGTCGATGTCAAAGTGAATCTGCCAGCTTCGTCCAGCCAACCGCAGCCTCGCCCGGATAAACCGGTCTATCTGTCGGTGAAAGCGGACAAATCGATGTTCCTAGGCAATGACCCGGTCACCGACGATAATATGGTGACGGCGATTGATACGCTCACGGAAGGCAAGAAAGATACCACCATCTTCTTCCGCGCGGATAAAACCGTGGACTACGAAACGATGATGAAGGTCATGGATACCCTGCACCAGGCGGGCTATCTGAAGATTGGCCTCGTTGGCGAAGAAACCGTCGCGAAAAAATAAGCATCCCGGATGGCGCGTTCTGCGCCATCCGTTATTATTCCCCCAGTAATATAATATTTCCCTTAAGTCTTATATATTCCAACTCGCTGTTAAATAAAATTAAGTACAACTTAATCTTAGCGATATATTTTTAACAATATAGTGGCTAGCAAGAAATAACCCCTCTACGCTTAATCCTGAACGCTAACAATAATATGACGTGAAATGAAACCTGCGCGGGCGGAATATATCATGGCAATAATGACGTTTTGGCAGCCCAACGGGCTGTCTCAGGATCTGTTCTCTTTATCCTCCATTCGCCGCAGAGCGGACCGTCTGCTGATGGCGCTGGCCTGGGTGATGTGGGGCGTTTCACTAGGCGTCGGGGCGATGAACGATAACCTCAGCCTGGCGCTGCTGGCGGCTACGTTGCTTTCGGTGCTGGGCACATTGATGACGCTCCTTTTTCCCGGCAGATTAATTACCCGGCTGGTCTACGCCTTTATTATGATGGCCTATTCTGCGCTGCTTATTCAACTTGGCGGTGGTGAAACCGAATACCACTTCTCGGTGTTTGTATTGCTCTCTGCGCTGCTGGCATGGCGAGACTGGCGGCCATTAATTATGGGCGCGGCCGTTATTGCCGTACATCATCTGGTGTTTAATTATTTACAGGAATATGGCCTGTTTAATATTACCGTATTCATGCATACCGGGCTGGAAATGGTGGTGATGCACGGGCTGTATGTGGTCGCGCAGACGATATTTCTGGTGCTGCTGGCGGTGCGGATGGAGCAGGATGCCCGCTCGGCCAGCGAAGTGGCGAAACTGGCCTCGGTGATTAACCGCGAGTCGGGCTTCCTGACGCTTGAGCGTGACAGCAAAACTAGTCGCTCTCCGTTTGCCCGTACCTTTAGCCTGACGCTGGATGCGATGCGAAATACCCTTGAGCAGGTTAGCGGCAATGTCTCTGAACTGCTGGAGGCCTCGCAAACGCTACTTCAGCGCAACACTGCGCTCTCTGAGCGTACGGATAACCAGGCGCGTTCGCTAGCGGTCACCGCCAGCGCCATGGAACAACTCGCCGGGGCGGCGTCGCTCACCAGCGAGAAGGCCAGCGAAGCGCGGACGCTGGCGGAGCAGGCGAGCGGCGTAGCGCAGGAGGGCGGGGAGAATATTCGCTCGGCGATGGCATCAATGGCGCATATCCGCGACGAATCGCTGAAAATCAACGGCATTCTTGAGCTTATCGACGGCATAGCCTTCCAGACCAATATTCTGTCGCTGAACGCCTCCGTCGAGGCGGCGCGGGCGGGGGCGCATGGCAAAGGCTTCGCGGTGGTGGCTGCCGAAGTGCGTACGCTGGCGCTGCGCTGCGAAGAGGCGGCCCGCGATATCCGCCAGATGATTGCCACCTCCGTCGAGCGCACCCATCAAGGGGCAGAGCAGGTTGAACGGGCGGGGAAAACGATGGCGTCGATTATCAGCAATATCGACAGCCTGCAGTCCTGCGTCGATGTGCTGTTCTCGATGAGTGACCAGCAGAAAACCAGCGTGCTGCAGATGAAAGGCAGCATTGCCACCATCGATGCCAGCGTGCAGGAGAATATCCAGCACGTGGCCCAAACCATTCAGGTGGCGCATCAACAGCAGCGTCATACCGGCGAACTGAAGTCGGCGATTTCCGTTTTCCGCCTGGTGTAAGGTCACAAAAATGAAAGTGGTATGATAAATCATCCAGTTATGTGACAACTTCCGCAGTTGCCAGAAAACGTAATACCAGTACGAAAAATGACAATATGATTGTCTTAGGCATCCTCCTACATTGAAGCCTCTTCAATTCCGGAGGATATTCTCGTGGCAAATGACAGCAAATTGTCTATCGCAGAAAAGCTGGGATATGGCATGGGCGACGCCGCTTGCGGCATCGTCTACTCTTCTGTAACGATGTTTTTGACCTGGTTTTACACGGATATTTACGGCCTCTCCGCTGCGGCGGTAGGGGTGATGTTCCTGGTGACCCGCGTGCTTGATGCCATCACCGACCCGCTGACCGGCATCGTCGCCGACCGGGTTAAAACCCGCTGGGGCCACTTCCGCCCGTGGCTTATCTGGTTTGCTATTCCCTACGCGGTGCTGGCGGTGATGACCTTCACCACGCCCGCCTTTGGCGCTTCGGGTAAGCTGGTTTACGCCTACCTGACCTACACCTTATTGATGCTGTGCTACACCTTTATCAATATTCCTTACTGCGCGCTGGGCGGGGTGATCACCCGGGATGAAAAAGATCGTCTGTCGGCGCAGTCTTACCGCTTCACCATCTCTTCAATTGCCGGGCTGATGGTCTCGGTGGCAACGCTGTTCCTGGTCGATTATCTGGGCAAAGAGGACAAGCAGTTCGGCTTCCAGGCCACCATGGGGATTATGGGAGTGATTGCTATCGTGATGCTGGCATTCTGCTTCTTCTCTACCAAAGAGCGCGTGGCGCCTGCGGTTGAGCAGCAGGGGAGCATCCGTGAAGATCTGCGTTCGCTGCTGGCCAACGATCAGTGGCGGATCGTGGCGATCATTACCTTCTTCTCCAGTATGGCGGGCGTGATGCGCAGCGCCGCCACGCTCTACTACGCTACCTACCTGATGATGGGCGGCGTGGAGTCCGCGGCAGGTACGGCGATGAAGTCGGCCTTTGTTTCGACCAGCGTGGTCGGTACCATTATTGGCAGCATCGCCGCCGGCTGGCTGGCGAAGCGTTATCGCGCGGTTTCGCTGTTCAAAAATATCAACCTGCTGCTGGTGGCGGTGGGCGTGGTGATGTTCTTTGTGCCGCCAACCTGGCTGCCGGTGGTGTTCCCGCTCTATTTCCTCGTCGGCTTCTTCCACCAGATGTATCAACCGTTTAAGTGGAACATGATGGCCAACGCCGCCGACTACGGCGAGTGGAAGTTTGGCCGCCGCATTACCGGTCTTTCCTATTCCGGCAACCTGTTTGCGCTGAAAATGGGCATGGCGGTAGCCGGCGCGGTAGTCGGTTTCTCGCTGGGGCTGTTTGGCTATCAGGCGGGCGTCAGCGAACAAACGCCGATGGCGACGATGGGCATCGTTGGCCTGCTGACGCTTGGGCCATCGCTCTCTTACCTGGTGCTGTGGTGGTTGTCCCGCTTCTATAAACTCGACGACCAGAAAATGGCGATGATTCAACGTGACCTCTCTGCCCGCCAGCAGGCAGGTTCCCCGACGACAGCCGCAGAGCCGCAAGCGGTTGACGGCGAATTGAGTAAAGCCTGAGGAGGGTGAGATGACGCAATCTGAATATCAGAACCCGATTCTGTGCGCAGACTATTCGGACCCGGATATCGTCCGGGTCGGGGATGACTTCTTTATGGTCTCCTCCAGTTTTAACCATATGCCCGCGTTGCCAATTCTGCATTCGACGGATCTGGTCAACTGGCAGATTATCAACCACGTTTTCGACGCGCTGCCGCTGCCGGGCTACGACGAGTATCAGCCGGGAAAAGGCGTATGGGCTCCGTCAATTCGTTGGCATGACGATAAGCTGTGGGTGTTCTTCAGCACGCCGGATGAAGGCATTTTCATGTGCCAGACCGACGATCCCTGGGGTCAATGGAGCGCGCCGCACTGCGTGCAGCCTGCGAAAGGCTGGATTGACCCCTGCCCGTTCTGGGATGACAACGGCGACGCCTGGCTGGTGCATGCTTTTGCCCATAGCCGCAGCGGCATCAAGCATAAGCTGCAGCTGTTTGCCATGTCGCCTGACGGTACTTCTCTTCTGGGCGAAGGGCGCATTATCTATGATGGCAGCTCCGATCAGCCGACGCTGGAAGGGCCGAAAGTCTATAAGCGCGGCGGCTGGTACTACATTTTCGCTCCAGCGGGCAGCGTGGAGACGGGCTGGGAAACCGTGCTGCGCGCCAGCAGTATGACCGGCCCGTGGGAGGCCAGAAACGTCCTGTTCCAGGGCGACACGCCGGTGAATGGCCCGCATCAGGGAGGCTGGGTGGAGCTGGACGACGGTGAATGCTGGTTTGTGCACTTCCAGGATGCTCACCTCTATGGGCGGATTGTTCACCTGCAGCCGATGCGTTGGGAGCAGGATGGCTGGCCGCGTATCGGCGAGCCGATGGGCGATGAAGGGGAAGGGCAGCCGGTGATGCGCTGGGCGCGTCCGGCAAGCCTGCCGCCATCGCCGCGTTGCTTGCCGCAAACTGACGATAGCTTCACGCACGGCGTACCGGGCCTGCAATGGCAATGGCAGGCTAACCCGCATGCAGAGTGGCTGCTGCCGGGCAATGACCGCCTCAATTTACGCTGCTGTCCGCTGCCGCAGGGTGAGGATAAAGGCAACTTTTACTGGCTACCCAACCTGCTGCTGCAAAAATTCCCCGCCTGGCAGTTTATCGCCCGGACGTCGCTGACGTTGAACGCGGCGAAAAACGGTGATGCGGGCGGTCTGATTATCTACGGCGAGCGCTACGCGGCGCTGCTGCTGGAGAAACGGGACGGGCAGCATCAGCTGCTCTGGGTGACGGGATGGATGAGCGATGCCGGTATTGTGCGGGAAAGCCGTCAGGTTATCGCGCCGCTGAACGTTGGGACCTGCGAGCTAAAGGTCAGCGTGACCCGAGGCGGTATCTGCCGCTTCGCCTGGCGTGAGCCTGAGGGAAGCTGGCAGTCGGTGACACCCCCGTTTGCGGCGGGCAAAGGTAAATGGGTGGGGGCCAAAGTAGGTCTTGTCGCGCTGACGCTGGAAGCCGCGGCATCGCAGGGAATTTGTGGGTTTGACTACTTTGCGACGGATATTACCGGCTGATCCGGGCGTTGCTCGTCATCTTTATCGAGTTTAAGGATGACGTTGGAAGTCCGGTAGTCGCCATCGGCGAGGCCGCGGCTGATTTCAAGGGTCGCGGTTTCGCGGTGCAGCACATGCTGGTAACTGGCTTCGGTGTGGGCGAGGATTTTATCGCGCAGGTGCGGGTAACGCTCCATCACTTCACACAGCGCGGCGCCAAAGATCTCTTCTTTGACCTGATAGGCGTAGATGTCGCGGCGATTCTTCCACTTCATTTTGACCAGCGCGGCGGTGAGCGGCACGGAAGGGTTGGAGATGCGGCGACCCTCGGCGTTTTTGTCATCGCGCAGGGCCTGAAGGTTACGCTGCAGGAGCGTTTCGTCGCTTACCGGTTGGCTTAACGATATATTAGCCTGATTAACATCGACAAGTTTCATACTTACTTATCCGTTAAATTATAAAACAGCGGCGTGACTTTTTCCTGCGTCATTAAATTAAGCCAAATTTCATTGCCATTATCATTTATCTCCTGGGTTTTTAACTCAATAATTTGACTTAACTCCAGTGAGGAGATCTCCCCCTGAACAACCAGGTTATTTAGCATAAGGGCAAAGGCTTCAATTTTTGCAACGCGATATAATCTGTCCTTAATATGACGATCGCGCTCTTCCAGCAATGGGTTACGTGATTGACCACCGCTTATCAATATCTCATCCTGCCAGTCTGCCAGCGAAGCCTTTTCCGGCTCTGCCTGCGTGCTGGCCTTTACCTCCTGAGGCTCGCCGTCTACGGCAGAGATACAGAAGCGGGCTGGGATAAGGGTTTCAGCGATCATATACCTGTCATCTTTCGAATGGCTGGAAAGTGTTTTTTATTATAGTGAGGTTCGTTGACATTATCATGGTGCACTTTTAAAATCAAAAAAAGTGGAGAAAACCATGAGCGGTATTATTTATTTTGTGATGGTGTTGCTGCTACTCACCGCCGTTATTTTAATTTTTCTGTATGGTCAAAATAACGAATCGTCTGATACCAATAATGAAACCGTTACGCCTTTGGCCCCTGCGCCACTCAGCAAAGATGAAGGTGAAAATCATTTCGCCAGCCTGATGAGCAGTATCACCCCGGTGTGGTACTGGCGTATTAATCATGAGTATATCGACTTCCTGCAATCCACCATCAAGCGCATGTCGATAGACGAGTTAAAAGAGACGCCTGGGCTGTTCGAAGCGCAGGATCGCTGCCGCAACCTCAACGGCGCGGTGTATGAGTATTATGATGAAATCAAACGTCGCTGCCTCAAAGGCGAGCGCGTTGCGCCGGTCGATCCAGTGGTGGAGAGCTTAAAGCAGTGTTACCAGGAGTTCGCTCACGAAGCTTATCCGGAACTGGTGGGGTTGGTGTGGCCTGACTATCGGCGTCCGTTTATTCGTCCCCATGATGTGTGATTACATCTGTTGTTATGATGTTGCATAGTTGCGATATACTAGGCCGAATTTGACTGACGAACAGGACATTATGGAACGTTTTCTGGAAAATGCGATGTACGCATCGCGATGGATTCTGGCCCCGGTCTACTTTGGTCTTTCGCTGGCGCTGCTGGCGTTATCCCTGAAGTTCTTTCAGGAGATCCTTCACGTTCTGCCGAATATCTTCAGTATGGCGGAAGCGGATCTTATCCTGACGCTGCTGTCGCTGGTGGATATGACGCTGGTGGGCGGGCTGCTGGTGATGGTGATGTTTTCCGGCTATGAAAACTTTGTGTCGCAGCTGGATATCAGCGAGCACAAAGAGAAGCTCAACTGGCTGGGTAAGATGGATGCCACCTCGCTGAAGAACAAGGTTGCCGCGTCGATTGTGGCTATCTCTTCTATTCACCTGCTGCGCGTGTTTATGGACGCCAAAAACGTGCCGGACAACAAGCTGATGTGGTACGTGATTATCCACCTGACGTTTGTGCTGTCGGCGTTTGTGATGGGCTATCTGGATAGCCTGACTCGCGGGAAAAAATAGCCTGCAAAAACCCCGGCGGCGCTTCGCTTGGCCGGGCTACGAGAGATGCATGTAGATACTGTGAGCGGCAGCAACTCCTTTTCACCGTTGCTTCCCGGATTGCAGGCATAACTTTAACAGCGCCTTCTGGCGCTGTTATCACTTCCCCGTCCGCCTTTATACTACAGGCATCCCATGCTGCAACGCATCGAACGTTTTTCCTGACTTTAATACCCCATAGGCCACCTGCGCCAGCTTACGCATCATTGCACCTATTATCACTTTCGGTCGCTTCCCGTTACCTTCCAGCCTTTCCCTGAACGCTTTTCCCCATGCCGTGTGATACAACGCTGACATCGCCGGCATATATAATGCTCCGCGCAGATGAACCGGTCCTGCTTTGCTCATCCTGCTTGTTCGCATCACGCTGCTCCCCGACTCATGCTGCTTCGGCGTCAGTCCTGCATACGCTGCGAACTGCCGCGCAGTGGCGAACCTCAGCTTCAGTCCCGTGTACGCCAGCAGCACCGCGGCGGTTTTCTCTCCTATCCCCGGGATACTGCTCAGCAGCTTCCGCCGTTGTTTCATATCGGGGTCGTTGTCCGTCAGGTCTTTTATCTGTTTTTCAATGCGCCTCAGCTCTGCTCCCAGACACTGCAGGAGAACATCAATGCTCTCCAGCTGTACTTCCGGTGCAGTTTCCTGGCGGTTTTTCTCCTGAGTCTGCATCTCTGTCAGCGACTGATGTCGTAGCACCAGCGCTTTCAGGGCCCGCTCTGTCGGGTGCGGCGCTTCCCATGCTGGCGGCTTTTTCTCCCGGCAGAAGTGAGCCAGCATACGAGCGTCCACTTTGTCGGTTTTGTTGCGCAGCCCTTCACTGCGGGCAAAGGCAGCGCTCAGGGAAGGGTTGATGATGGAGACGGTATACCCGGCATCGCTCAGATGGGCGGCAGCGTCTTCCATGTAGGTGCTGGTAGACTCCATGCAGACATGAGCATGGCTCACCTCATGGCTACGAAGCCAGCGGACCAGGTCCTCATAGCCCGGGGGAGTATTGGCAAACTTTTTACAGAGATGGCGGCCATCAGGGCGAAGGATATCAACATCAAGTTTAGTTTTAGCGACATCAATGCCGATGAAGTACAGTTCATATTCCATAGTGAAACCCACCTTGCGAATGCGGATTACCGGTAAAAACCGGTCCATGATACTGTCCGGTTTGTCACATGAGAAAGAACGGCGGACCGGTGCAGAATATCTACGGTACAGGCGTGAAAGCCTAAGCCCGGGCACGGCATCCGGACCGCCATCAGAGAGAACTGGCCGGTTCTTTCTGACGAGGTAATCATACAAGCCCGGGCGAGGCGTTAACGCCGACCCCGGGGTCTTCCATTACTTATCTGACGACGCCTGCCACAAATTCAACTGCCCATCGGCGACATGCCTATCAATCTGCGCCAGCTCTTCTGCCGAGAAGCTCAGGTTTTCCAGCGCCTTCACGTTCTCCTCAATTTGTTCCGGGCGGCTTGCGCCAATCAACACCGAGGTCACGCGGCTGTCTTTCAGCAGCCAGCTTAGCGCCATCTGCGCCATCGACTGACCGCGCTGCTGCGCCATCGCGTTGAGCAAACGCAGGCTGTTGAGATTGCTCTCGCTCAGCATATTTTCCGTCAGGCCGCGCGCCTTTTTCCCTTCCGTCTGCATACGGGAACCTTCCGGAATACCGTTCAGGTATTTACCGGTCAGCAGCCCCTGCGCCAGCGGGGTAAAGGCAATGCAGCCAACGCCGTTGTGCTCAAGGGTATCCAGCAGGCCGCTCTTATCCACCCAGCGGTTAAGCAGGTTATAGGAAGGCTGATGGATCAGCAGCGGGATCTTCCACTCGCGCAATAGCTCAACCATCGCCTGGGTGCGTTCGGAAGAGTAGGAAGAGATGCCCACGTAGAGCGCTTTCCCGCTCTGCACCGCCTGCGCTAACGCCGCGGCAGTCTCTTCCATTGGCGTTTTCTCATCGACACGGTGGGAATAGAAGATATCCACGTACTCCAGCCCCATGCGCTGTAGGCTCTGGTCGAGGCTTGCCAGCAGATATTTACGGGAACCACCGGAGCCATAAGGCCCTGGCCACATGTCGTAACCGGCCTTGGTGGAGATAATCAGCTCATCGCGATACCCGGCAAAGTCTTCCCGCAGCAGGCGACCAAAGTTCTCCTCGGCGCTGCCCGGCGGCGGCCCGTAGTTATTCGCCAGATCGAAATGGGTGATGCCGCAGTCAAAGGCTTTACGCAGCAGCGCGCGCTGGCCGTCGAGGGCGCTGATATGGCCGAAACTGTGCCATAGGCCGAGGGACAGTGCCGGAAGCTGTAAACCGCTGCGGCCGCAGTAGCGATACTGCATCTGTTGGTAACGGGCTGGGTTTGCTTGCCAGGCCATAAGGTCTCCTTCTCTTTTTATTTTGAAACACTGTTCCCAGCGTACTTTTTTTTGTGATGCACGCCCGTTGTGCCGATCACACTGTCATAGATGAGGATGAAAAATACGCGCTTTATTCCTCTTTAGGGGTAGCCCTTAAATAGCGCTAGCCACCGCTCAAAAAATCGCTATATAATTTTATATATAACGATTGGGGGTGTAGAGATGGACAACCATTTTGGCAAAGGGTTAATCGCGGGACTGAAGGCGCCTTATGCCGACAGCGCGCAGAAAGTGGTCGGCTTTTGCACCGACTATAAGCGTGGTTTTGTGCTGGGCTTTTCGCACCGTATGTTTGAGAAAACCGGTGACCGTCAGCTGAGCGCCTGGGAAGCGGGGGTGTTGACGCGCCGCTACGGGCTGGATAAAGAGATGGTGATGGATTTCTTCAAAGAGCATGATTCCAGCACTACCGTTCGCTACTTTATGGCGGGCTATCGGCTGGAAGGTCAATAAAACCGGGTGCCAGGCACCCGGCTTTTCATCATGATTGCTGACGCTTGTCTTCGGTATGGGTATCGAAGTCACTGGCGTCATGACGCTCGTGCAGCTGTTCGTTCAGCGGGCCGTTAGTACGGTTGACGATACGACCGCGCTTCACGCCCGGACGGCTGGCGATGTCCTGCGCCCAGCGCATCACGTTTTTGTAGCTCTGCGCATCCAGGAATTCATCTGCCCCGTACACATTCCCCAACACCACGTTGCCGTACCACGGCCAGATAGCGATATCGGCGATGGTGTACTCTTCACCCGCCACGTAGCGCCCGCGCGCCAGTTGCTTATCCAGCACGTCTAACTGACGTTTTGCCTCCATGGTGAAGCGGTTGATGGCGTACTCAATCTTCACCGGCGCGTAGTTATAGAAGTGCCCAAAACCGCCGCCGAGGAACGGGGCTGAGCCTTGCAGCCAGAACAGCCAGTTCAGGGTTTCGGTACGCCCGGCCGGATCTTTTGGCAGGAAGTGACCAAATTTCTCCGCCAGATAGAGCAGGATATTGCCGGACTCAAACACGCGGGTTGGCGGCGTGGTGGAGTGGTCGCTGAGGGCCGGGATCTTCGAGTTCGGGTTCACTTCCACAAAGCCGCTGGAGAACTGATCGCCCTCGCCAATGCGAATCAGCCACGCGTCGTATTCTGCTTCCGTTACGCCCGCCGCCAGCAGCTCTTCCAGCATAATCGTCACTTTCTGGCCGTTTGGCGTGCCCAGGGAGTAAAGCTGGAGAGGATGATGGCCTACCGGCAGCGCTTGTTCATGAGTGGCACCGGAAATGGGGCGGTTGATGTTGGCAAATGCGCCGCCGTTGCTTTGATTCCATTCCCAGACTTTGGGTGGCTGATAGGTGTTCTCTGACATAATCGCTCGCCTTATTTTGATGATGTGTTGAGGTAGTGAAGTTTAGCAGCTTCAGGCAAAAATCCGTGCCGCCCAGACGCTGACATCGTCGCCGCTGCCCAGGTCTGGCTGGACCAGGCCGTTAACCATAAAGGTTGGGGAGACGTGAATGCCGTTCTGGCGGGCATAACGTGCATGCCACTTAATCTCTTTTTGCAACTCCGGCTCGGCAAAGGCGTCGGCGAGCAGCACACCGCTATAGCGTTCAATGCGGGTAATAATTTCCCGCGGCGTGGTGTCCATATTCGGCCCGCTGCAGTGGTCGGTAAACTCAAATTCTTCGCGATGGTCGGCGACCGCTTTCATCACCTTGTGCGCTGCGCTTTTGCCGTCAGGCAGCGTGGAAGCGGCCAGAATGCAGCGCACAATCACCCCGGAGAAAAGATGCCACGGCTGTGACTGTAAGCGAATTTTGACGCTGACGTTCTCTTCGCCGACGAGCTCCAGCAGCGCGTCCAGCTTGTTGAAAGTCTTAACGGAAAACGGGCAGGTTGGCTCCAGGAACACCTCAAACGTGCGTGCGCCGTGGCCCCAGACCAGCGGTTGTGCCTGTAAACTCATGTGGACTCCTGATGGTTAAGTGTGCATTTTTCGGATGAATATTTTTGCCCCCGATGGGTCATCCTCGCATACACGGGTGTATGATTAATCCACTTTTGTTGGATTAATTTCAACGTGCGGGCGAGAAAATCGCACGGTATGTTTGAGGAAGGTTCATGAGCAAGGGAAGTACCAATAGTGACGCCCCATTTGGCACGTTGTTGGGGTATGCGCCGGGTGGCGTAGCGATTTACTCTTCAAATTACAGCAGCTTAAAACCGGGCGACATGCCTGATGACGCATCGTTTCGTAGCTATATCGACAACGAATACATGGGCCACAAGTGGCAGTGCGTCGAGTTCGCCCGCCGTTTCCTGTTTATCAACTACGGATTTGTCTTCACCGATGTGGGCATGGCCTACGAAATCTTCTCGCTGCGCTATCTGCGCCAGGTGGTGAACGACGCGATTCTCCCGCTTCAGGCGTTTGCCAACGGTTCCCGCCGCGCGCCGCTCGTCGGCTCTTTGCTGATCTGGCAAAAGGGCGGTGAGTTTAATGAAACCGGCCACGTGGCGGTGGTGACGCAACTGCTGGGCAATAAGGTGCGCATTGCGGAGCAGAACGTACTGCACTCGCCGCTGCCCGCAGGCCAGCAGTGGACCCGTGAGCTGACGCTTGAGGTCAAAGATGGTCACTACACGCTGCAGGACACCTTTGACGACACCACTATTCTGGGCTGGATGATTCAGACTGACGACGCACGCTACGGCCTGCCGCAACCGGCAATTGCCGGTGAAGCACTGAAGCTTGGCGGGGCGCGACTGGAGAACAACGGTCAGTTTGAGGGCAAATGGCTGGATGAAAAAGATTCGCTCCAGCAGGCCTATATTGCCGCCAACGGTCACGTGATTAACGCCGATCCGTATCAGTACTTCACCATGACCGAAAGCGCTGAGCAGGAGTTGATCAAAGCGACCAACGAGATGCACCTGATGTATCTCCACGCCACCGACAAAGTGATGCGTGACGACAACCTGTTGGCGCTGTTCGACATCCCGAAAATCCTCTGGCCGCGCCTGCGCCTCTCCTGGCAGCGCCGTCGCCACGACATGATCACCGGGCGCATGGACTTCTGCATGGACGAACGTGGGCTGAAGGTTTACGAGTACAACGCTGACTCCGCCTCCTGCCACACCGAAGGTGGCCTGATCCTCGAACAGTGGCTGAAAACCGGCTATCGCGGTAATGGCCACAACCCAGCGGAAGATCTGCTGGGCGAGCTGGTGGGGGCGTGGAAACACAGCCAGGCGCGACCGTTCGTGCACATCATGCAGGACAACGATCTGGAAGAGAATTATCACGCTCAGTTTATGCAGCGCGCCCTTGAACAGGCGGGCTTTGAGAGCAAAATCCTCTATGGTCTGGACGAGCTGCGTTGGGATGCCGCCGGTCAGCTGATTGACGGTGATGGTCGTCTGGTGAACTGCGTGTGGAAAACCTGGGCGTGGGAAACCGCCATCGAACAGGTGCGCGAGGTCGACGAAGACGAATATGCCGCCGTGCCGATTCGCACCGGTAATCCGGATAATGAAGTGCGTCTGATTGACGTGCTGCTGCGCCCGGAAGTGATGGTCTTTGAGCCGCTGTGGACCGTTATCCCAGGCAACAAGGCGATTCTGCCGGTGCTGTGGTCGCTGTTCCCGAACCATCCGTATCTGCTGGATACCGATTTCGAAGTCAGCGAACACCTGGCAAAAACGGGTTATGCGATTAAGCCTATTTCCGGTCGCTGCGGCAGTAATATCGACCTGGTCAGCGGGAACGATCGGTTACTGGATCAAACCAGCGGTAAATTTGTTGATAGAAAAAATATTTACCAGCAACTTTGGTGCTTGCCAAACGTCGCAGGAAAATATATTCAGGTATGTACCTTTACCGTCGGTGGTAATTATGGCGGCACCTGTTTACGCGGTGACGAATCTCTGGTGATTAAAAAAGAGAGCGATATTGAGCCGCTGGTGGTAATAAAAGATAAAGAATAAAGGCGAGTAGCCCGGACGAGGCGTTAAACACGCCGACTCCGGGGATGTTCCCGGCGTCGGGTTGCTCGGCCGGGCTACGGAAAAGAAAGCCTGCAATAAACACAACAACAAGACAGAAAAGGAAATGAACATGCACGATCGGCGACTCGCCGTGCGCGCGGGTGAACTCAAGCCCTCCGCCGTCCGCGAACTCTTAAAACACAGTAAACTGCCCGGCGTGATTTCTCTCGGTGGCGGCATTCCAGCCCCGGAGCTTTTTGATACCGAGGGGCTGGAGCTGGCGGTGCAGAAGGTGATGAGCGAACGCTTTAACGACGCATTCCAGTACGGTTTGACCGAAGGCTACCCGCCGCTGCGTCAGGCCGTCAGCGAACTGTGTCAGGCGCGCGGTGTGGCTTGCCAGGCAAGCCATGTGTATATCACCTCTGGCTCGCAGCAGTCGCTGGATATCGTGGCCCGTACGCTGCTCGACCCGGGCGATGCGATTGTCGTCGAACGCCCAACCTACCTGGCGGCGCTGCAGGTCTTCCAGTTGGCGCAGGCCAATATTCTGAGCGTCGATACCGACGACAACGGCATGCTGGTAGAGCAGCTTGCCGAACTGCTTTCCACCACCCGCGTGAAGGCCGTTTACCTGGTGCCTACCTTCGGCAACCCTGGTGGTAAAACCCTGAGTGATGATCGTCGCCGTCGCCTGGTGGAACTGGCGAAACAGCATGATTTCGTCATCATCGAAGACGACCCGTACGGTGAAATCAGCTTTACCGATGAAGTGCAGCGCCCGCTGTACCAGCACGCGGTGGAGCTAGGCTGTGAGGATCAGGTGGTCTACACCTCAACCTTCTCCAAAATTCTGGCGCCGGGCATGCGCATTGGCTGGATTGTGATGCCGGACTGGCTGGCGCAGCAGACGGTGATCGTCAAGCAGGCTGCTGATTTGCACACCAATATGCTGTCGCAGGTGATAACCGCTGAATACCTGAGTCTGGGCCGCCTGGAAAACCAGATTGCGCTTATCCGCGAAGACTACCGTAAGAAGTGTGATGCGCTGGCCGATGCGCTGGAAAGCCGTCTGGGCGAGCATATCGAGTTCAGCCGTCCGAAGGGCGGGATGTTCTTGTGGGCGCGCTTCCGCTACCCGTTCGACACCATGAAGTGGCTGGAAAAAACGCTGGAAAACGGCGTGGTGTATGTGCCGGGTGAAGCGTTCTACAACGATAATCCGGATACCCGTACCCTGCGTCTGTCGTACTCGACGGTCTCACAGGAAGGGCTGATGACCGCCGTGGAACGCCTGGCGAAATCACTGTAATCTGCTCTTACTCCGCGCTGAACGTTAGCGCGGAGTCACTTCTCTTATTCCTGGTCAGCCATCCGGTCATCAACCCAGATAAGCATTAGCGAGGCCAGAAAGGCCGCCGCCGCGGCACCCATAAATAACAACATACCCATATCCCGAATTATTCTTCTTATTATTCTGCTAATTCCGCAGCGTGATTATTTCTATCCGTGAGAGTTATTTTAATATCATGCGGGGCGCTGGCGAGGGTAAAAAAACTGTCGGCATCAATATCGAAATTAAGAATAATTTCCTTATATTTCCCGCAGGTAATTAATTCTTTCGCTTCACTAATACTGTTGGCTGTAATGGTAGACATCGTAGGACCCTATTAGAAAACTCAGAAGAAAATAAGAGCTAGCGCTTATCAGATCAACTACTTTTTCCTGGGGTCTTTATCAGATGAAATCCTGATGATGTTAACGGGCAAAAGATAATGTCTGATTTAACTTAAGCCGCAGATTTTCGTTTTAACGTGGCGCATTTCTCCGCTGCAATCCACCCGGATAAGAGCGCTATCTGCTACCAGAAGGGAACCACCATCTAACCCGTTCATTGTAGGGCGGGCGTACCTCGTGAAGAGGAAATCTTTACGCCAGTGAACTTGCTACCGTATTCCCCATTGAAATTGGGTACAAAATAAGCGGTAAAAATGAGCAATGTCGTTCCAGGTGTAAGCGGCTATCAGGGGCCAGCGGGTGGATGGGGTGCGGTCAAAGCGGTGACCGCCTCGGTGTTTTCACAAAAGGCCGTCGCGCGTGACATCATCGCGATGTTCCGCATGAACCAGGTCAAAGGTTTTGATTGCCCCGGCTGCGCCTGGCCTGACCCTGGCCACCGTTCACCCATGGAGCTTTGCGAAAACGGCGTGAAGGCCGTTTCCTGGGAGACGACCAGTAAGAAAGCCTCTCCGGAATTTTTTCGCCAGCATACGGTGGCTGAACTGTGGCATTACAGCGACTATGCGCTGGAAAACATTGGCCGCCTGACTCACCCAATGAAGTATGACGCCGCAACTGACACCTGGCAGGCGGTGGAGTGGCAGACAGCTTTCGCGGAAATCGGTGAGCAGCTGCGCGGCCTGGCCTCCCCGGAACAGGTAGAGTTTTATACCTCCGGGCGTACCTCCAACGAAGCGGCGTTCCTCTACCAGCTGTTTGCCCGCGAATATGGCAGCAGCAACTTCCCGGACTGCTCCAATATGTGCCATGGGCCGACCAGTGCGGGCCTGACGCCCTCTATTGGCCTGGGGAAAGGCACCGTCGAACTCGACGATTTTGAACACTGCGACCTGGTGATTTGCATCGGCCACAACCCTGGTACCAACCATCCACGTATGCTCACCACGCTGCGTGAAGTGGCGCAGCGTGGCGCTCGCATCATCTCTATCAACCCGCTGGCGGAAAGGGGGCTTGAACGCTTTAGCTTCCCACAAAGCCCAACGGATATGCTCAAAGGCCACGCCACCACTCTCAGCAACGAATACTACCAGGTGAAAATGGGCGGCGATGCCTCGCTGCTCAAAGGGATCATGAAAGCGCTGATCGAGATGGATGAAGCCCGTATTTTGCTTGGCCAGGAACCGTGCCTCGACCGCGCGTTTCTGGCTGAGCATACCCACGGCTATCAGGAATTGTATGACGACCTGCACCGTTGTCGCTGGGCGGAGCTGGAACAGGACTCCGGACTGACTCGCAGCCAGATGGAAGACCTCGCCGACCGTTACGACAAATCGAACGCCACCATCATCTGTTACGGGCTGGGCATCACCCAGCACAAGAACGGCACGGAGAACGTGCAGCAGCTGGTGAACCTGCTGTTGCTGAAAGGCAATATGGGCAAGAAAGGGGCGGGGATCTGCCCGCTGCGCGGTCACTCTAACGTGCAGGGCGACCGCTCGGTAGGAATTAATGAAGCGGCGTCAGAGGAATTTCTGCTGCGGCTCGAAGGGCGCTTTAACATCAGCGTCTCTCGCAAACACGGTCGCTCCAGCGTGGAGAGCATTCGCGCCATCGAACGTGGCGACGCCAAAGCGCTTATCTGCATGGGCGGTAACCTGGCAGTGGCGATGCCGCAGCCGCAGCGCACCTTTGAGGTGATGAAAAAGCTCGACCTGCAGGTACACGTCGCCACCAAACTAAACCGTTCGCATCTGCTGATGGCTAAGCACAACTACCTGCTGCCAGCGCTGGGTCGAACCGAGCGCGATATGCAGGCTAGCGGGATTCAGTCGATAACCGTGGAAGATTCGATGTCGATGGTGCACGCCTCCTGCGGGGCGCTGAAACCGGCCTCGCGCTGGCTGAAGTCTGAACCAGCGATTGTAGCGGAGATGGCGCGCGCCACTTTGCCACACTCCCCGGTGAACTGGGAAGTGATGGCGGGTGACTATGCGCTGATCCGCGACGCGATTGCCGACGTGATCCCGGCGTTTGCCCACTATAACGCCCGCATTGCCGAGCCGGGCGGTTTCCGCATGGATACGCCTGCCTCACGGCGTGAGTGGAAAACGTCTACCGGCAAGGCCAACTTTGTGGTGAGCCGCCAGCGCGCCGTGGAGCGCGAGCAGCAGCCCGCCGATGCGCTGGTGCTGGCAACATTACGCAGCCACGATCAGTACAACACCACCATTTATGGCATGAACGACCGCTATCGTGGGATCACCGGGCGCCGCGACGTCGCCTTCTTAAGCCAGGCGGAAGCCGACGCGCGAGAGCTGGTGGAAGGCGATGTGATTAATATTCAGGCGCTGGACGATAACGGCAAGCCGAGCGAAGGCCGCGCGATGCTCGGCCTGACGGTGGTGGTTTACAGCATGGCGAGCGGTTCGATTGGAGCCTATCTGCCGGAAGCGAATGTGCTGCTCTCATTGGATGCGGTGGACACGAAAAGTCTGACGCCCGCTTATAAGAGCGTGCCGGTACTAATAACCAAAGCATAGGTCGCGCAGACCGTCCTCTCAAAACCAGCCGTCAGGCTGGTTTTGTCGTTTGTAACGATAGCATCGCCTCATGGTAATGAGATTTATTCGCAATAATGCCTTTACAGTGAAATCTTAAAGATGTATTTTAAATGCATCTTATGAAGCGGAGGTTATTATGAGCCATCTCAGAATTCCAAAAAACTGGACCATCAAACGTTCCACCCCATTCTTTACGAAAGACAACGTGCCTGCTGCGCTGCTCAGCCACCACAACACCGCCGCCGGTATTTTTGGTCAGCTCTGCGTGATGGAAGGGACGGTGACCTACTACGGTTTCGCCAATGGCGAGGCCACCGAGCCGGAGGTTAAAGTGGTGATTAATGCCGGTAGCTTCGCGACCAGCCCGCCACAGTACTGGCACCGTATCGAGATGACCGACGATGCGCAGTTCAACATCAACTTCTGGGCCGAACCTGAATTCTCCGGTGACGAAGTCTACAGCGCGAAAAAATCCTAACCCTGCCGCTTCCCCATCAGCGTTGATGGGGAAGCCCTCCCGATAGTGTAAAACGCCATGCTGACATTCTTCACAAACGCGTCGACGCGAGTCGATTACGGCGAGCAGGAGTGCTGCCGCGAACAGCCTTTACTCCACGTTGCCGAATATCAGGAATATCTCTACTGCGAAGGACCAGAGTGCCCCGCAAGTCACACGGAGCGTCATGCTGACGCTGCATCAATTCGTTAAATCATCAGGGTACTGACATGAAGATTGTCGCTATTGAGGCCAATATTGCCGCAGGAAAAACCACGCTGCTTGAACCCCTGGCTCAGGCGCTATCCGAGAAAACGGGCGTCAGCTGGAAAGTCATTCGAGAGCCGGTGGATGAAGACCCTGTGTTTCTCGAGCTGCTGCAGGTCTTCGTCGAAAACCCCCGCGATGCGGATGCGAGGGTGGCTTTCCAGCTTTATATTACCCGCAGCCGACAGGCGCTTTTACAGGATATTCCAGACGGCAATTACGTAATTGAGCGTTCGCTGTTTAGCGATATCGTGTTCTGCCACGTTAACTTCCTGATGACCGAACAGCCATCGGCCCGCTATATGTCCTATTTCTATCAAATAAAGCATTACCTGAAGTGCTACCCGCAGATTGACCTGGTGGTTTACGTCGACCGGGACGTGGAGTCGTGCTTTAACGCCTGCATGGCGCGTGGCCGGGCGGGGGAGAGCGAATATACGCTGGACTATTTTGCCGATCTTAAAGCGTTTCACGATGCCTGCCTGCCGCAGATTACCCGCCAGTACGGTTCTAAACTGCTGACGCATCGCGTGGAGTCAGGGTTTGCCTGCCCGGAAACACTGGCGGATGCCGTCGTTGAAAGCCTGAAATAGCATGTTGAATCTATGCCATGGCGCAGCGCCTCTTATGAGATGCTGCGCCTGAGGTCGTTGTTCATTCCCACCGTCTTCTATTCCTCCCTGTCGAAAAGCCGCGCCTATACTCTCATTGGGGCGTTTTATTACCGTAATGACTCCCCAAAATGGATTAAATTGAGCGGCTTAAATTGCTGTGAATCAATAATTGTATTTTTGTTTATTTGTCGTTAATTGATTTGGATCAATTTATTTGAATGTGAAAAATAAGTTAAATTATGAATCTGAACACGCTCTTTACATAAAATTACAAATTGAGTCGCGGACGTATCAGTACGAGCAAAATCTTATTAATGGAAAAATCCTAAAACACGATTATCTATTTCATTGATCTACTTGTTTTTATTAAATAATTGATCGATTAAGACGATCTATATTCCTTTAATCAATTGATTATATCTATCAATAATAATTAATTGATCGTTTTTGACGATATATATTCACTGTGTATATAATTAAACCGAAATTTAGCAAACAGATTTATAGAATCAGGAACTACGGATATTAGATAAAAACTCAGACCAGGACGTTGGGGTAATATATGAGGCAATGTATTATCTCGGATAACAGTTTTTTTCTTTTGGCATTACAGGATGATGATGTTATCCAGGATGGCAACGTTTCAACGATCCACTCTCGGCAATTGCGGTCGAAGTGCTACTTAAGCACATCGGTTCGAGATATCTTCGTTGTTTATATTTCTGATGTTGTAGAGCGACATCGGATTCTTAGTTTATTGGCTTCACCGACTTCTCGTTGTCGAATTGTACTGCTATACAAGATGGAAGCGTCTTCCGGGGGCGATTTTCAGGGGCCTTTTCCTTGGCTAGTCTCTGAAAAAATAGGCTTTTCCGATCTTTACTCATGCCTGTATAAGGCGGGTAAATCTATTTACGATCGGAGAGATTTCTCTGAGAAAGAGCTGACTGTTTTTCGCTATCTATGCGAAGGATATTCAGTATCCCAAATAAATAAGCTAGCAGGGTTCAGTGAGAAACATATTTATTATGTGAGGCAGAAAACTAAAAGGATGTTTGGCCTGCGCGGAAATAATGCTGCGGCGCTCTCTTTTTATCTCGATATTTCTAAGCTCAATCGACGGTGGTAGTGCCATTGCTGGTGGTCAGCAATGGCACTATTGCCATGAGCAAGGAAATTTCACTTAAGTAATAAAAAACGTGTCTGGTGATGCTTCCGCTATCACCCCTCATCGCTGTTTTTAACAAAATGAGAATAAGATTCTCTATTAATAAGGAGTAGGTTTTATGGGAATTAATAAAGTCGCGCTGGTTATTATCTCTGCGCTGTCTATGGCTTCAACGGCTGCATTAGCGGCGGATACCACAGCGGCGGATACCACGACCGTAAATGGCGGTACCGTTCATTTTAAAGGTGAAGTCGTTAACGCGGCCTGCGCCGTCGATGCCGGTTCTATCGACCAGACCGTGCAGATGGGCCAGGTTCGTTCCGCAAAACTGGCGACGGCGGGCAGCACCAGCTCCGCAGTGGGCTTTAACATTCAGTTGAACGACTGCGATACCAGCGTCTCTACCAAGGCATCAGTGGCCTTCTCCGGCACGGCGATTGATACCACCAATACCACCGTTCTGGCACTGCAAGGTTCAGCTTCTGGCGGCGCGTCTAACGTCGGTATTCAGATCCTCGACAACAAAGGCAAACCGCTAGCATTAGACGGCGCCACCTTCAGCAGCGCGACCACGCTGAACGATGGCACCAACGTGATTCCGTTCCAGGCGCGTTACTACGCTACCGGTGTGGCAACCGCGGGTGCAGCGAACGCTGACGCCACCTTCAAAGTGCAGTACGAGTAACCCCTTCGGCAGGGACGACGTTCGGGGCCAGGGGGGCCCAGTTATCCGTGAAGGAACGGAGATGATAACGATGCAATGGATGAAATGGGGTCTGCTGGTTGCCATGTCGCCAGCCGTGGCGCTGGCTGGAAATCACTGGAACGTGACGGTACCCGGCGGAAATATGCGCTTTCAGGGCGTCGTCGTCGCCGAGGCCTGTAGCGTCGCGGCGGGGGATCGCCTGATGACGGTAAAAATGGGTCAGGTCAGCAGTCATCGTTTTCATGCGGTAGGCGAAGAGTCCAACCCGATTGCTTTTGATATCCATCTTGAAGATTGCAACACCGAAGTCAGTCAACACGTCGGCGTGTCATTTCAGGGTGTGGCTGATGGCAAAGACCCGAACGTGCTCTCGGTGGGCGAAGGCGCGGGGATTGCTACCGGTATTGGTATCGCGCTGTTTGATGATCAGGGCGGGCGAATTGCGCTGAACGACGATCCCGTGCGCTGGGTGCGGCTCCACGACGGGCCGACCACGTTGCACTTTGTGGCGAAGTACCGATCGACCGCTCGGCAGGTCGTCGGCGGTACGGCCAATGCGCAGGCCTGGTTTGCATTGACCTACCAGTAATGAACCGAACGCAGGATATGACGGTGAGTACAACAAGGGTAAACATGAAAAGAACGTTGATGATGGTGTTCGGGCTGCTGATGGCGGCAACCGGGCTGGTTTCGCGCGCGGAAG
This sequence comes from Kluyvera sichuanensis, assembly GCF_040930405.1. NCBI lineage: Bacteria > Pseudomonadati > Pseudomonadota > Gammaproteobacteria > Enterobacterales > Enterobacteriaceae > Kluyvera > Kluyvera sichuanensis. The sequence goes on along the minus strand of NZ_CP162271.1, from coordinate 2,954,436 downwards.
CGGGCGTGGCGTTGGGGGCGACCCGCGTGATTTACCCGGCAGGGCAAAAGCAGGTTCCGCTGGCGGTCACCAACACCGATGAAAACGGCACCTACCTGATCCAGTCATGGGTGGAGAATGCTGCGGGCACCAAAGACGGACGCTTTGTGGTGACGCCGCCGCTGTTTGCGATGCAGGGAAAAAAAGAGAACACCTTACGTATTCTCGACGCCTCCAATAACCAGCTGCCACAGGACAGAGAAAGCCTGTTCTGGATGAACGTCAAAGCCATTCCGGCGATGGACAAATCTAAGCTTAACGACAACACCCTGCAACTGGCGATTATCAGCCGCATCAAGCTCTACTACCGCCCGGCTAAGCTTGCCATGCCGCCGGAAGAGGCTGCTCAGAAACTGACGTTTCGTCGCAACGCCGGCAAGCTCACGCTTATCAACCCTTCGCCCTATTACCTGACGGTTACCGAACTTAGCGTGGGCACGCGTGGGCTGGAAAACGCGCTGGTGCCACCGCTGGGCGAAACCAGCGTGAAAATTCCGGATGAGGCGAGCGGCGAGATTACCTACAGAACTATTAATGACTACGGTGCACTGACGCCGCGCGTCATCGGCGTGATGCGTTAAACAACGGGAGTTTCCCGTATCCCTTGAACAGAATAAGAACGGACTGCCGGGCGATATCGAACCGGAGGGACTATGTCATATCTGAAATTTGGCCTCGACCATTTGCAGGCCCGACGTATACGGCTGACGCAACTCTCCGTTGCGACTTTGCTCGCCTCACCGGCCTTTCTCGCTCAGGCGGAGCTCTACTTTAACCCGCGTTTTCTGGCCGACGACCCGGCTGCCGTTGCGGATCTTTCTAGCTTTGAGAAGGGGCAGGAGCTACCGCCGGGTACCTATCGTATGGATATCTATCTGAACGATGGTTTTATGACCACCCGTGATGTCACCTTCAGCGCCGGTGAAAATGGCCACGGTTTGATGCCGTGCCTGACGCGTGGCCAGCTTGCCAGCATGGGGCTTAACACGGCGGCGATTAAGGGAATGGACGCGCTGGAGCCTGACGCCTGCATACCGTTTACGGAGATGATCAAGGATGCGACCATCCGCCTGGACGTCGGCCAGCAGCGTCTGTACCTGACCATTCCTCAGGCCTATATGGGAAATCAGGCGCGCGGCTATATTTCGCCAGAGCTGTGGGATAACGGGATCACCGCCGGGCTGCTGAACTACAACTTCACCGGTAATAACGTACAAAACCGCGTTGGCGGCAGCAGCCAGTACGCCTATTTAAACCTGCAAAGCGGGCTAAACGTTGGCGCGTGGCGGCTGCGTGATAACAGCACCTGGAGCTACAGCAGCGGTTCGACCAGCGAGAATAAATGGCAACACGTCAACACCTGGCTGGAACGTGATATCACGCCGTTTCGCTCACGCTTGACGCTTGGCGACAGCTACACCAACGGCGACGTCTTTGACGGCATTAACTTTCGCGGAGCGCAGCTGGCATCCGATGACAATATGCTGCCGGATAGCCAGAAAGGCTTTGCGCCGGTCATTCACGGTATTGCTCGTGGTACGGCGCAGGTCTCTATCAAGCAAAACAGCTATGAGATATACCACAGCACGGTGCCGCCGGGCCCCTTCACGATTAACGATCTCTATGCGGCGGGCAACGGCGGCGATCTTCAGGTCGCTATCAAAGAGGCGGACGGCAGCGTTCAGAGCTTCACCGTGCCGTACTCTTCGGTTCCGGTCCTGCAGCGTGAAGGCCACACCCGCTACGCGCTGACTGCCGGGAAATACCGCAGCGGCAACGATCTCCAGGAAGATCCTACCTTCTTTCAAAGCACGCTGATGCACGGGCTACCGGCAGGATGGACGCTTTATGGCGGTACCCAACTGGCAGACCGCTATCGTGCCTTTAACCTGGGCGTCGGGAAAAATATGGGCGATCTGGGCGCGCTGTCGGTGGATATCACCCAGGCCAACGCGATGCTGCCCGATGACAGCGAACAGCAGGGCCAGTCGGTACGATTTCTCTATAACAAATCACTCAGTGAACTGGGTACCAATATTCAACTGGTGGGCTACCGCTACTCCACGCAGGGCTACTACAGCTTTGCCGATACCACCTACCAGCGCATGAGCGGCCATAGCGTAGTGACCGAGGACGGGCCGGTTTACGTGAAGCCGAAATTCACCGACTACTACAACCTGGCCTATAGCAAACGGGGCAAGGTGCAGGTGAGCGTGACCCAGCAGCTAGGCCGTACCGCCACCCTTTACGTAAGCGGTAGCCGCCAAAGCTACTGGGGAACCGACAGCGCGGATGAACAGTTCCAGGTCGGGCTGAATACCGCCGTCAGTGACATCAACTGGACGCTGAGCTACAGCCTGACCAAAAACGCCTGGCAGGATGGGCGTGACCAGATGCTGGCCGTGAACGTCAACATTCCATTCAGCCACTGGCTGCGTTCCGACAGCCAGTCCGTCTGGCGACACGCCAGCGCCAGCTACAGCATGTCTGACGATCTTAACGGTCGCATGAGCAACCTGGCCGGGCTGTACGGCACGCTGCTGGAAGATAACAACCTGAGCTACAGCGTGCAGACCGGCTACGCCAGCGGCGGGGAAGGCTCTAGCGGCAGCACCGGCTATGCGGCACTGAACTATCGCGGCGGTTATGGTAACGCCAACGTCGGTTACAGCCACAGCGACAGCCTGAAGCAGCTCTATTACGGCATGAGCGGCGGCGTGCTGGCGCATGCCAATGGCGTGACGCTAAGCCAACCGCTGAACGACACGGTTGTGCTGGTGAGCGCGCCGGGTGCGGAAGGCACAAGAATTGAAAACCAGACCGGGGTGCGCACCGACTGGCGCGGCTACGCCGTCCTGCCGTATGCCACCGAGTATCGTGAAAACCGCGTGGCGCTCGACACCAACTCGCTGGCGGATAACGTCGATTTAGACGACGCGGTGGTCAACGTGGTGCCCACTCACGGGGCGATTGTGCGGGCGAAATTTAAAACGCGGGTAGGGATGAAGCTGCTGATGACGCTCACACATCGCGGCAAGCTGGTGCCTTTCGGCGCGATGGTGACCTCGGCAGACAATCAGAACAGCAGCATCGTGGCGGATAACGGCCTCGTTTACCTGAGCGGTATGCCGCTTGCCGGGAAGGTTCAGGTGGTATGGGGCGAAGGCGACGATGCCCGCTGCGTGGCAGATTACCACATACCGAATGAGAGTCAGGAACAGACGCTGATTCAGCTATCGGCCGTGTGCCGCTAAGGACAGAAGAATGAGAACTTCCTTTTATCTGCTCAGCGTGTGCTTGGCGCTGACGGCTACCTGCACGCTGGCGGCGGATAGCACAATAACCATTACCGGCAACGTCAGGGATAACGGCTGCGCCGTGGCGGGGGAATCAAAAGACTTTACCGTTGACCTGATGAATAACGCCGCTAAACAGTTCGACGCCGTTGGCGCAACTACGCCCGCCGTCCCGTTTCGCATCGTGCTCTCGCCGTGCGGCGGTGCAGTCAGCGCAGTGAAGGTGGGATTTACCGGCGTGGCGGATAACGGCAATACCAGCCTGTTAAAGCTGGGCAGTGGCGCGTCTGCCGCGGCAGGAATGGGGGTGCAGATCCTCAACGGGCAGCAGACCACGCTGCCGATTAACGCTGCATCGTCGACCATTCCGTGGACGACGCTCACCCCCGGCCAGACTAACACGCTGAACTTTTACGCCCGTCTGATGGCGACGCAGGTGCCGGTCACCCCGGGCCACGTTAACGCCACGGCGACGTTCACTCTTGAATTTCAGTAAGCGGAGGCGCAAATGAAACGGTTTTATTACGGCTGGCTATGGGCGTTCGCGCTGGCGGCGGTCTCTCCGGCGTCATGGGCCGCCGATGTCACCATTACCGTCAACGGCAAAGTGGTGGCGAAGCCCTGCACGGTATCGACCACCAACGCCAGCGTCGAGCTTGGTGACCTCTATACCTTTAGCCTGCTTTCCGCGGGCTCAGCTTCCGCGTGGCACAGCGTGGCGCTTGAACTCAGCAACTGCCCTGTCGGCACATCAAGGGTGATCGCCAGCTTTAGCGGCACGGCGGACGCCACTGGCTACTACCAGAATCAGGGCACCGCCAAAAACATCCAGCTTGAGCTCCAGGACAACGGCGGAAACACGCTGAACACCGGCGCTACCACGACGGTGACGGTGGACGAAGCATCGCAGTCTGCGCATTTCCCGCTGCAGGTGAGGGCGCTGTCGGTGAACGGCGGTGCAACCCAGGGCACCATTAAGACGGTCATCAACGTCACCTATACCTACGCCTGACCAGGAGAAGAGAGTAATGAAAAACGTGATAGCCCTACTGACAACGCTGCTGCTGGCTGGTTGGTCGTTTAACGCCTGGTCGTTTGCCTGTAAGACGGCGAACGGTACGACCATCCCCATCGGCGGCGGCAGCGCTAACGTTTATGTGGATCTTGCGCCTGCGGTAAACGTGGGGCAAAACCTGGTGGTCGATCTCTCGACGCAGATTTTTTGTCATAACGACTACCCGGAGACTATCACCGACTATGTGACGCTGCAGCGCGGCTCGGCCTACGGCGGGGTGCTGTCGAGCTTTTCCGGCACCGTGAAATATAACGGTACCAGCTACCCGTTTCCCACCACCACGGAAACATCGCGCCTGATCTATAACTCCAGGACCGACAAGCCCTGGCCTACGGTGCTCTATTTGACGCCAATTAGCTCCGCCGGTGGTGTGGCAATTAGCGCCGGCACGCTGATTGCGAGGATGATCTTGCGCCAGACCAACAATAAGAACAGCGATGATTTTCAGTTTATCTGGAATATCTACGCCAACAATAACGTGGTGGTGCCGACCGGCGGCTGCGATGTTTCCTCGCGCAACGTAACGGTGACGCTACCGGATTACCCCGGCTCCACGGCCATTCCACTGACGGTTTACTGTGCGCAGAGTCAGAAGTTGGGTTACTACCTTTCAGGCACCACGGCGGATGCGGCGAACTCCATCTTCACCAACACCGCGTCGGCCTCACCGGCACAAGGGATTGGCGTGCAGCTTACGCGCAACGGCAGCGTACTTCCGGCTAATAGCACGGTGTCGCTTGGCACGGTGACGACGTCTGCCGTCAGCTTGGGGTTAACGGCCAACTACGCGCGAACCAGCGGTCAGGTGACGGCGGGGAACGTGCAGTCGATTATTGGGGTGACGTTTGTGTATCAATGAGGGAGAGGAGTCGCTACGTTTTGCGAGGCGAATTCAAGATTAACGTGATGATTTGATTAGCGTATGAAAACCGCTTGCGGCCTGTAAGTGATAGCAGTACCTTTGCCTGGCATCTGCAAAATCAGGTGCCGGGATTAGCCTCTCCGATGGCGGCATTATTGACTGCTTGTTGGAGGTTGCCCCTTATGGCTACGATCCCTACCCAGACTCACCCATCATCCGCCACACCGATAAAAACCGAGCGCCGCTACACCGTCAGCTACGTCCCTCAGCAAGGCAATACCAGCACGCCCTCCCTGAATCTCAGCGGAAAATGGCTAAAAGAGGTCGGTTTCGACACGGGAACAGGCGTCACGGTGAAGATTGCCGGAGGCTGCATTGTGCTGATCCCGGACAACGATGAAATGAAAGCACTGCGCGAAGAGATTAAGCAAGCGGTAAAGGCGGTGAAGGAGGGGGGATTGAACGCGTTGTGATATCCCTGAAAAGCAAAAACCCAGCCATAGGCTGGGTTCTTTAAATAGTGGTGCCGGACTCGGAATCATATCCACGACTAACACTCTGTTTGTTATTGGTTTCATTGGTATTTCTTACAAACAGCGCCCCCACGAAGGCCCCCATAAAAAATCGCTTTATTTTTGTGATGGTTATCACGAAAAATCGGCGTTTAGCGAATGGGGCTTCGCTATGTGTGGAGTTAGGTCCACACATAACGACCTGAGGTCCACATATAGTGGCTGGAACTCCACACATAACGGTTCGGGGTCCACACATAGCGGCGCTAAAAAATCCATGCTGCATTACGCAGGCAAAACTCCATCCCCCTTCGCATTGAACATCTTTCAAACTTACATTTGATATGTTTGAATAATGGTTTTTGAGATAATCAGAAACGATGTTATTTCTAATTTATAGATTCTATTAGTATTTTTTCTATACTTTTGAGATACCGTCATGCACCAGTTGAGATAACTAAACATCATGGCTCAATTTAATCACTTTGAACTGTCGCTTCTGAATCCCAGCTTTGACTCCCCTTTGGTCGATGCGCTGACGGAGTTGGAGTTACTCCGGCACCTGCGACTGGAAACTGATGTTCACCCTATCCTGTTTGCGCAGTTGAAGGCGGTTTTCCACATGCTGGAAAGTCTCGGTTCTGCAAGGATTGAGGGAAACCACACCACGCTTGCCGACTATGTTGAAAGCAAGGTTGAAGGAACGCAGAGTTCGACGGATCAGCTCAAAGAAATCAACAATATTGAAGCGGCGATGGAGTATATCGACGAGTACCTGAACCATGGCGACGACATAACGGAATATTTTATCCGCGAGTTGCATAGTCTGGCGGTGGTCGGGTTGCAACAGGAAGGCGACAGAACGCCCGGCGCATATCGACAACATAACGTCAGCATTGCTCAGTCTGACCATTTGCCGCCGGATCACATCCGCGTTGCTGATTATATGGCAGAACTGACCGCCTTTATTAACCGTGCCGATAAGCCAAAGTACGATCTGATGAAGATTGCACTGGTGCATCACCGCTTTGGCTGGATACATCCCTTTGGCAACGGTAATGGCAGAACGGTCAGATTGCTGACCTATGCGTTGCTGATCAAGTATGGTTTTAATGTTCAGGCTGGCGGGCGGGTTCTCAATCCGACAGCGGTATTCTGTAACGATCGTGAGCGTTACTACGCCATGCTTTCGTTAGCCGATAAGGGAACAGAGCAGGGGCTGGAAGAATGGTGCTTATATGTCCTTTCGGGGATCTCTTCTGAGCTGAAGAAAGTCGATCAACTGACAAACCACGCTTTCCTGAGTGAAAAGATCCTGTATCCGGCTATCGATTTTTCGTCGGAAAGAGGGCTGATAAATCTGCTGGAATCGAAGGTACTGAAACGCGCTGTCGAGTTGGGGACGATAAAAGCGGGCGATCTACGCTCAGTTTTGCCCGATCTGAAACCGACGCAGGTGACTTACCAGCTTGGTAAATTGATTGAGCGGGGGTTGCTCCAGCCAATAGAAGAGGGTGCTCGTACTTACACGGCGAAGTTTTCTAACTCGTATCTGATACGTGGAGTGATTAAGGTTCTGAGGGAAGAAGGGTTTATTCCTGATTTGTGATATAAATAGTATCAGTAGAGTATATACCTTTTTCATTATAATTAATGAAACATAGCAGCTATTTATATATCTACTATGTTTTTTATTTTTTTTATTGAAAGATTTTACTTTAGTTTTTTGCTTAATTTTTTATACTTGGGTTGACTGTGAGAGGTTATTTTTTTTCAATGTTATTTAATAATTTATTCATATAATTAATGTCAAGAAAGTGTCCTTGTGCAAATAAATTGAAAATTGAAAAAATAAATGAAATGAATTCTTGGGGGTATATATTGTCATCAATGATAAGTTTAGTGAAGGCTACTAATCGTTCCTCTGCGGTACGTCCATCTGAAGCATTAACTATACCTTGGCAGCAAGTATTAAATAATGTGATTACAGCATTGTCCAGAGATGATTGTCTTCTTTTCTTATGATGGTTGATATAAGTTGAAAATAATGGCAAAGAGATAATATGTGCGAAAAATGAACATAGATTTTTAAAGTTATTAAATGGATTGGGGTGCATTTGAAGTATTTTGGTCACTAAAGTGACATGCTTTCCATCATCTGAATTTGCCAGTGCAATACAATCCTTGTAGCTTATATGTATAGGAAGATAAGTTTCTATATGGTATTGGAAATTGTTTAATTTTATAGGTAGTGGTAGATGTTCTAAAAGATGAGATATAAATACAATCGAATTTACTATCTTTATTTCAGGGTCTAAAGACTTTGTAAGGGCACTAAAGGCATCATCAATAATAAAATAAGGCGTTTTTGTGAATAGAACATATTTTATAGTAGAGTAGACAGATGTATCCAAAAATTCTTTTGCATTTAATAGGATGTCTGGCGTATTCTCTACTGGAACTGGGTGAACCTCACTGTATCTAAGTAAGTTATTCAGAGCTTCGCGAATGGATGCTGTTGAGCTTTGAATGTCTTCTGCTGTTATCTTGAAAAGATGATCATTACGTACACCGATAGATAGATAAGAAGGATTTTCAACTTCAATTAACCAATTATCAATACAAGCTTTTGTCTCATTTGTAATTATTAGCTTGGAGCTGCTCTTACATAATTTTATGTCTGCACGAGTTAGAGCTAAATAAATAATGCCATGAATATCCGCAATGAATTTTTCTGGATTCTCTACTTCTCCCTCAGGGAAAGATATAGACCTGTTGACTATCTGAGAGGTTAATAGCTGTAAAATGGATTTTACAGGTTTCCCTTTATCAAGCTCATGAGCTTTAAGGTATAAAGGTACATTCTGACAATTGATAATGTGTTCTTCTCTAGATTGAATATCATATTGTGAAAATTCATCTTTTATTTTTTTAAACATTAACTCAGAGTCTGAGGGAACTTCAATCTGTTTTATCGGGAAGGTTACATCTGGTTTTTCAGATATAATATTTAGTGCATATCTGAATATTACATGATAAGGATTTAATTCTTCTATTATTTTTACTCTGTCCATGACATAAATATCTTCCTCATCTATAGCTAAATTAGCAAGAAGATCCCCATATTCAGTGTGAGCAGATAATAAGGCACCTTGTTCTTTATCAGGTGTTATATCAAGAATAACTCTCTCTTCTTCCACTCCATTACGGAGCAGTTTTATAGCTCTTATAACTTTATCTGGATATTGTGTGTTTAATTCATTAGCTTTTTTAGCTTGATGACCTGTTAAAGATGAAAAATGTATTTGTAAAAGAATAGGTGCGAATTTTTGTGGTGAGTTAATAAATCTCTCTGAAATTATTTTTTCTGAAAAATGAGGATCTAATTTATTTGATATAAATGTCAATAATGGTAAAGTATGAGCATCGAAAGATGAAAAATAGTTTTTGGTATTCTGTCTAGAATTTTAATGGCTGTAGATGGAGCAGTTTTTAAGGTACAACGAATTAGTAGAAGCCAAGGATATGAATTATCATCATTTTTCTTAATTGCCTCTTCCAAGGCTATTATTGCTTGAGGCCAACAGTTATACGCAATATCTATTCTGGCCTGGAAGATCCATGTGTAGTGATCCCATAATGTTTTACCTATCTTGCTCAGGCATTCTGTTAATGTAGTTAGCTTTTCTGCACGAATAAGTGACTCAAAATAGGCTATAACTAAGCGTGACGGCCATAAATTTTCAGGTAAATGAGGTTCAAGAAGATCACAGCTCTCTTTAGCAAGGTCTAACCAGAGTAAATCATCACATAAATTAACTAAACCATTGCCGGGAAGATATGTTTTATTTTTATGTGCAAATGGAATGAAAATAGCAAGATCTTCTTTGATTCTTTTTTTATTAATGTGATCATTACTATCATTTAATAACAACTTAGCTTTAGACGATATTAGTTGGTAGTTAAAAAGTAAATTTTCAATATGATCATCTTTTTTTAAATCAGCATTCAGAATAAGCTGCTTTATACTCTCCTTAATATACATTCCATTTGCTGCAGCCTCTAATAATACAATCAGAGCGTCTGATGTTAAATCATTGTCTTCTTTAATATCCCGCAAAGTGAGGGGGGCTGTTTCATCAATAGAGAATAGTTTATCAACAAAGTCAGTAACTGATGGATTAATAACTGATATTTTATCCTTATATTTAGCTATTGTTTGAATAAGCTGATAATGATTTGCTTTAACCAAAATGACTAAATTACTTAAAGAGTAAAGCAACCATTTGTTGTCTAGATGTTTTTCTGAAAATGAGATCGTATCATTAATACAGTTGATTACTTGGTCATAGATGTCTTTATCCAGAGAAAGTAAATCTATACTATGATATTTTTCTGTAAGTTCCAGCACAGTAATATAATTGAGAAGAATCGAATTCGTAGGTGTTGGTGTCTTTTCTACTAAGATTGTTGCAATTTTCTTGGCTGATGCTTGATTATTTACTCGACTGAAACCTATTGATATTGCATAAAGTTCATCCTCACCAATCAGAGGTCGGTTCTGGTTCCAGAACTCATTGATTTCATCTTCATTTGCAAGGCACTGAAGATAAAACATATGTGAGTATTTTTTCTTTGGAGACAATGAGTATATAGCTAAAAGATTTTCATGATTGTTATTTTTAAACTCTATGAGCATAATCACTGAAAAAATGACATCTCTTAGCTTATCTGATAACTCATCTTCTTTGGCAAGAGTATACAGTTCATCAAATTCAGAGGATACAGCGTTTTCTGAAGCAAGTATTGCCGTGTTTAAAACATCTAAAAATTTTCTGGCGGCAGGTGTGGCAGGTAATTTTTTTATAGCGGCTAGAATGGTTTTAGCCGTGGATATATCATTGTTACGTATCTTTCTAAATATGTCTTCTGCAATAGATAGTAAGTTTTCAGGAGTAAGCTCTGATGGGTATGTTATTTTGTTACCAAGAATAATGTCACCAGAACCGTAATGTGAAGAGCGTAATTCGTTATTCATGCCTGATGACCTTAATTTTAGTTATTGATGATTTTATTACCATGCACGATATCGCCGCTACCATGATGGGTACTAACATGATTAATGGTCTGCGGTGCAGTTTTAATTTCCATTAACAGTCTCAATAACTCAGGGTCATTATCAATTCTGGTTTTTATTGCTTTCCCACTTAGATCATCATTTATGCCCAGTTGAGTAATTTTATCCGATATTATTTGAGCCGTATTATCATCAATCAGCCAGTTTCTAAGGTTATCTTTTAACCAGACCGCACTAATCGTTACGCCAGTCTTTAAACTGTCATAAAGCAACCCCGACAAAATGGTACTCGTTAGAAAATCCATAGTCGTTTCTCTTTCTCTGAAGTTAAATCATATAAATAACTATACCTGAAGACTATCTTCGAACGCCAGATTTTGACCGTACATAAAGCATGGATGAGATGAGTTCTTGGTGCTACTAACCAAATTCGGTATCGCTCGTGAGCACCTGCAAATTGAGGCGCCAGGATTGGTCTCCTGAAAAAATTCCTTATGAAGATTGTCGGAGACTGCATTGTGCTGATTCCGGATAACGATGAAATGAAAGCGCTGCGCGAAGAGATTAAGCAGATGAAGAACATGGTAAAAGCGGTGAAGGAGGGGGGATTGAACGCGTTGTGATATCCCTGAACAGCAAAAACCCAGCCATAGGCTGGGTTCTTTAAATAGTGGTGCCCGGACTCGGAATCGAACCAAGGACACGGGGATTTTCAATCCCCTGCTCTACCGACTGAGCTATCCGGGCAACGGGGCGCATTAAACCGTAATCGCCTCGACTCGTCAACGAAATTTATAAAATTTGCGGCGAGTTGCACAATCTATCACCACTTTGCCCGTTTTGCACGCTGGGTCAGGCAAAAAATGCCGTCCAGGCCGCAGAAATCGGCATCGCCAGCAGCAGCGCAGGCAGCATATTCACCACCGCAAACATCTTAATCCCGCAGATGCGCAGCCCGGTAGCCAGCAGCAACAGGCCGCCGACGGCGGTGAAGTCGGCCATCATGGCGGGGGTGGTCAGCGGCAGGATCAGGAAGGCGCAGAACGCCAGCGAGAGCTGGATGATAAGCATCGGCACGCTGATGGCGCAGACGGCAAAACCGAGCGAGCAGGCAAAGATCATCGCGGTGAAGAAATCGAGAAACGACTTGGCGATAAGAATGGTCGGGTCGCCGGTCATGCCTTCATGCATCGACCCGAAAATCCCCGTCCCGCTGGCGCAGAACAGCACGATAATCGCCACGAAGCTTTGAATAAAGTTCTCGTGCTGGCTGCTTTTTCCCGGCTTGAGCATCCGATTTTGTACGCTGGAAACGGCTTTATTGATGCCTTTTTCCAGAAAGCAAAACTCACCAATCAGCGCGCCGACCAGCGTTGCGAGCACCATCACCGGCATATTGGCGCATTTGATAACGAGCAGAAGGCCAATCCCCAGCGAGGCAAGGCCAAAAATCGAGGTCATTGAAATGCGAATACGCTCGGGTAAACGCTGGCTGAGCAGCGCACCGATCAAGCCGCCGACCAGCACCGCGCCGGCATTAATAAATGGGCCTATTACCACGTTAACTCCTGTTACTTATCGATAAGTCCTGCATTATTATGGACTGATTAATCGGTTCAGTGCTTGTTTCTCCGTGGTATAAGTGCATAAAAATTTCGTCTTGCACCCCCTGGGGAATGGTGCCATGATTGCGCGAATTTTCTCCTTTCCTGAATCGGGGCCGCCTGCAATGACATCTTTGCCATTACATCGCCAATGCCACTTCGCCTGCTCGCGAAGGTCTGCCCCTTTCTCATTGCTCACCATGCGGTGAAGCCAACGCACGCTCACTGCAGGACAACAGTAAGATTAGACCATGTCTGCTTTTACTGATGTCTGGCGGTCGGAGCTGTAACCCAGTTGCACCCAGACGCTTTATGGGGCAAAGCCAGAGGCTTTGTCCGGGGCTTTTACTCTCCCTGAGTGGGTCGTTGCGCTTATGAAATCAATGCACATTGCTGCCAGTCGCGAACTGGTCTCCCGTCTCTCCACCCATCGCAGCGTGGTAGCGCTGGACGGCACCGACTTTACCGATGTGGCAGCAGTCGTCATTACGGTGGCGGATAGCCACAGCGGCATCCTGGCATTACTCAAACGTACTGGCTTTAACCTGCCGGTCTTCGTGCTGACGGCGGACGCGATCGGCGCGCCGGAAGGCGTGAATGCGGTGATTAGCGGAAAAGAGCAGGAGTGGCTGGAGCTGGAAACGGCAGCCTGTCGCTACGAAGAAGATCTTCTGCCGCCGTTCTTCGACACCCTGACCCAGTACGTTGAAATGGGCAATAGCACCTTTGCCTGTCCGGGTCATCAGCACGGCGCGTTCTTTAAAAAGCACCCGGCGGGCCGCCAGTTCTATGACTTTTTCGGTGAGAATGTGTTTCGTGCTGACATGTGCAATGCCGACGTGAAGCTCGGCGATCTGCTGATCCACGAAGGCTCCGCCAAGCACGCGCAGAAGTTTGCGGCGAAGGTCTTTAACGCCGATAAAACCTACTTTGTGCTGAACGGCACTTCGGCGGCTAACAAGGTCGTGACCAACGCGCTGCTCACTCGCGGCGATCTGGTGTTGTTCGACCGCAACAACCACAAATCCAACCACCACGGCGCGTTGATTCAGGCTGGGGCAACCCCGGTCTACCTGGAAGCGGCGCGCAACCCGTTCGGCTTTATCGGCGGTATTGACGACCACTGCTTTGACGATAGCTACCTGCGCGAGCAGATCCGCGACGTGGCGCCAGAGAAAGCCGATGACGCGCGTCCGTTCCGCCTGGCGATCATCCAGCTTGGCACCTATGACGGCACGATTTACAACGCCCGTCAGGTGGTGGATAAAATCGGCCACCTCTGCGACTACATCCTGTTCGACTCCGCGTGGGTGGGCTACGAGCAGTTTATCGATATGATGGCGGACACCTCGCCGCTGCTGCTGGATCTTAACGAAAACGATCCGGGGATTTTTGTCACCCAGTCGGTGCACAAACAGCAGGCCGGGTTCTCGCAGACCTCGCAGATCCACAAGAAAGACAATCACATTCGCGGCCAGGCACGTTTCTGCCCGCACAAGCGGCTGAACAACGCCTTTATGCTGCACGCTTCAACCAGCCCGTTCTACCCGCTGTTTGCGGCGCTGGACGTGAACGCCAAAATCCATGAAGGGGAGAGCGGCCGCCGCCTGTGGGCGGAGTGCGTTGAGCTGGGCATTGAAGCGCGTAAAGCGATTGTGGCGAACTGCAAGATGATCCAGCCGTTTATCCCGCCGATCGTCGATGGCCGCCCGTGGCAGGATCATCCGACCAAAACTATCGCCAGCGAACGTCGTTTCTTCAGCTTTGCGCCGGGCGCACGATGGCACGGTTTTGACGGTTACGCGCAGGATCAGTACTTCGTCGATCCGTGCAAGCTGCTGCTGACTACGCCGGGCATTGATGCACAAACCGGCGAGTACACCGAGTTTGGCATCCCGGCGACGATCCTCGCGCACTACCTGCGTGAAAACGGCATTGTGCCGGAGAAGTGCGATCTTAACTCGATCCTCTTCCTGCTGACGCCTGCGGAATCCGCCGAGAAAATGGCGCAGCTGGTAGCGATGCTCGGTCAGTTCGAACAGCATATTGAAGACGATACGCCGCTGGCCGACGTGCTGCCGACCATCTACAACAAATACCCGGTGCGCTATCGCGACTACACCCTGCGTGAACTGTGTCAGGAGATGCACGACCTGTACGTCAGCTTCGACGTGAAGGATCTGCAAAAGGCAATGTTCCGCAAAGCCAGCCTGCCGGCGGTAGTGATGAACCCGCAGGATGCCAACAGTGAGTTTATTCGCGGCAACGTTGAGCTGGTGCGTATCAGCGAAGCGGAAGGGCGCATTGCTGCCGAAGGGGCGCTGCCGTACCCGCCGGGCGTGCTATGCGTGGTGCCGGGCGAGGTGTGGGGCGGTGCGGTACAGCGCTACTTCCTGGCGCTGGAAGAGGGCGTGAACCTGCTGCCGGGCTTTTCGCCGGAGCTTCAGGGGGTTTACAGCGAGAAGGATGCTGACGGGATTAGTCGGTTGTATGGGTATGTTTTGAAGTAGGGAGTGGGATTTCCCCTCACCCTAACCCTCTCCCCATGGGGGAGAGGGGACTGTTAGAAGTAGTGATTAACAACAGAATCCGGGACGTTTTTCTCCCTCTCCCCCGTGGGGAGAGGGCCGGGGTGAGGGGGCCGTGCCTTAGTGGGCAACCGTCTGCACACCGGCAGGCGTACGCTCATGTTTGTATTTAAACAGCCCAACAAACGCCACCGCCAGAACCAGAGAATACGCGGCGAAAATCAGCCATACGCTCTGCCAGTCGGTGATGCCGTCCACGGTATATATCTCAACCACTTTACCGCTCGCCATACCGCCGAGGATACAGCCGAAGCCGTTGGTCATCATCAGGAACATGCCCTGCGCACTAGCGCGAATTTCCGGGCGAACCTCTTTCTCAACGAACACCGAACCGGAGATGTTGAAGAAGTCGAAGGCGCAGCCGTAAACAATCATCGACAGGACCAGCAGCACGGTGCCGAATGGCGTTGGGTCGCCGTAGGCGAACAGGCCGAAGCGCAGCATCCATGCGAAGATACTAATCAGCATCACGTTCTTGATGCCGTAGCGGCTTAAGAAGAACGGAATGGTGAGGATGAACAGGGTCTCAGAGATCTGCGAAATCGACATCATCACCGACGCGTGCTGCACGATAAAGCTGGTCGCAAACAGCGGATCTTTATCGAAGCTGTGCAGGAAGGTGTTGCCGAACATGTTGGTGATCTGCAGCTCTGCGCCCAGCATCATGGAGAAGATAAAGAAGATTGCCATGCGCTTGTTTTTAAACAGCGCAAACGCATCCAGCCCCAGCATGCTGGTCCAGCTCTGTTTCTGCTGCTGGTTAGAGACCGGAATATGCGGCAGGGTCAGGGTAAACAGCACCAGCACGACCGACAGCGCGGCACCGATATACAGCTGCATATGGCTCAGCTCGAAGCCGGAGAAGCTCACCGCCCACATCGCCAGAATAAAGCCGATAGTGCCCCAGATACGAATTGGTGGGAAATCGTTAACGATATCCAGACCGGCCGTTTTCAGGCGGTAGTAAGAGATGGTGTTAATCAGGCCCAGCGTTGGCATATAGGCCAGCGAGTTGAGCAGGATAACGAAGAACATCGCGCTCGGCGTGGTGACTTCGGCCGCCATAAACAGCGTACCGGCCCCAACCAGGTGACAGAAGGCGTAAACCCATTTGGCGCTGATCCACTTATCCGCCACGATGCCGAGCAGCGTTGGCATAAAGACGGCAGCGATACCGAGGGAACTATAAACCGCGCCGATAGATGCGCCGTCGAATTTAAGCGTGACAAACATGTATGAGCCGAGCGTGGTGAGCCAGCTCCCCCAAAGACAGAACTGCAGGAACGACAGTATCTTAAGCTGCAGCTTTAAATTCATGTTGCTTTCCTCACAAAATTTGGCGTGGTGTGTTACTTGGATAACATTCAGAGGCGTTATTTGAGCTGATTCTATCAACGCTGATGATGGGACATTGTTAAGCGCCGCAAAATTTTGCAATTATTTTTACTTTGCAAAACGATTTAGTGACAAAAGTAACATTTTTATGGGGAAGGGCGGTGGAAAGGTGCGCTCACCCCGGTGAGTCCGGGATGAGCGTATCCGATGGTGTGAGAATGATTACTTGCGACGATAGCTCTTCTGCGCGGTATTCACCTTATACAGATAGCGACGTGATTCCGCAGACGGATGGCGCGTGGTCAGGGTCTGATAAACGTCGCCCGGGGCCATGCTGTTGATAATATTCGCCGCCTGAACTTTATCGTTGGAGAAGACGCGCAGCACGCTGCCCGCGCCGCCGTTATAGGCGGTGATCACCGCATAGCGACGCGACGTTGGGTTATCGATACCGCCCAGATAGACGTTACTCAGCATCGCCAGATAGGCGGTACCGGTGTCGATGTTACTGGCCGGGTCGAATAGGAAGCTACGGCTTGGCGTGCCGGATTTCCCCTGCGAACGGAACACGTCTTTCCCGGCGGTATGCTGCACCACCTGCATCAGCCCCATCGCATCGGAACGGCTGACCGCATACGGGTTGAAGGAGGATTCGGTCTGCATAATCGCCAGAATCAACGACTCGTCGACGCCGTATTTACGGGATGCCTGACGCACCATGCCCAGATATTTATGCGCACGTTTATCCAGGTGGTTTGGCACCAGATTAATGGTCACGCTGTAGATAATATGCAGGCCGCTGGTGCGTTTTTTCATCCGCGTTTGCAGCAGGTAGTCGGCAAAGCGCTCGGCGCGCCACTGCCAGCGAATGGCTTCGCCAGTGTTATCGACCACCTGGCCGTAGAGGAACGGCTCTTTGGAAATCTGGATATCGTCGGCGTCGGAGTAAAGGTCAACCGAGCCGGGGTCATCGCCCATTAATAGCGTGGTGACGATGGCCTGGCGCAGACGCGCGGCGGGATCGGTGCCAGCGATGGTTTCAACGGTGATGGTACCATCGTCGAAGTTGATGTGGCTACGGGTCTGGTAGCCGTCGGAATACTTAACGTAGTCTTTTGGGCCCGCTATCAGAACTTCGTTAAAGCCCCAGATGTTTTCAATGTTATGGGCGAACTGCCCCATCAGAATGTCAAAACCGTTGGTGTCTTTGACCCACGCCTCGTTATAGGTATCGCCTTTATTTTTTGAGGAACAGGAGACCAGCAGCGGCGCAATGAGTGCCAGAGCGAGTAATTTTTTCATTATTCCGGGAGCGCGTGTTGTTGATGTCTTAAAGGCCCGTCGGGCCCTTACTGTTTTTCAGGCGGCGTGTAGCCTTCAATGTGCACATCTTTGCCTTCAAACAGGAAATTGATCATTTCCTCTTCCAGCAGCTTACGGTGCTCCAGGTTCATCATGTTCAGTTTCTTTTCATTGATGAGCATGGTCTGCTTCTGCTGCCACTGCTTCCAGGCCTCTTTCGAGATTTCGTTATAGATACGCTTTCCCAGATCGCCTGGGTAGAGCTGGAAATCTTGTCCTTCGGCTTCGCGCTGCAGGAAAGTACAAAAAATGGTTCTGCTCATAATCAATCCTCTTATGTCGCCGCTCGCTAAACGAGTGAATCGGCGCGTAACTGCTGCAACAGGCGCTCAACCGGTGCGGCCAGCCCAACGACGGGCGGCTGCGCTAAGTTATACCAGAGAGCGCTGCCTTCATCCATGCATGACGTGAATGAGGACACAGTAAGCCACATTGGCACAATGTCCAGATGGAAATGGCTGAAAGTGTGGCGGAACGCGGTTAGCTGGGTCAGCGTATCAGCAGGGATGTGCCGTGCCTCGATCCAGTCTCGCAGCGCTTCTTCGGTCTCAAACTGCGGGAAACAGTATAGGCCGCCCCACAGTCCGCTAGGCGGACGCTGCTGGAGAAAGACGTCGCGGTCGTTCTGCATCATCAGGAAATAGCCGGTGCGTTCCGGGATGGTCTGCTTGGGCTTTTTACCCGGATACTGCGCCCAGTTGCTATTCGCTGTGGCGATGCAGCCGTTCTCCAGCGGGCAGAGCGAACACTTCGGCTTAGAGCGGGTGCAGACCATCGCGCCGAGATCCATCATTGCCTGGTTAAAGCGTGATACGCCAACCGCAGGGGTGACCTGCTCGCTGATATCCCACAGTTTTTTCTCAACGTCCTTTTTCCCCGGCCAGCCGCCCACGGCGTAGCAGCGTGCCAGCACGCGCTTGACGTTGCCGTCGAGAATCGGGAAATGCTTGCCGAGCGACAGTGACAAAATCGCCCCGGCGGTGGAACGCCCTACGCCAGGCAGCGCGGCCACTTCATCGAAGGTTTCCGGGAAGCGTCCCTGGTGGAGCGTAGCGACCTGCTGTGCGGCCTTATGCAGGTTACGCGCGCGGGCGTAGTAGCCAAGCCCGGTCCACAGGTGTAGCACGTCATCGAGCGGCGCGTTGGCGAGATCGGTCACGGTCGGAAAACGTGCCATAAACCGTTCAAAGTAAGGAATGACGGTGGTAACCTGCGTTTGTTGCAGCATTACCTCGGACAGCCATACTTTGTAAGGCGTCTTTTCAATTTGCCAGGGCAGGGTTTTACGCCCGTATTTGTCGTACCACTCCAGCACCTGGGCTGAAAATTGAGACGCTTGCATGGTCAAAGCTATGTTTCCAGTATCGTACTATTCAGGGGCCAGATTGCAGCACAGCGGTACTATGCTGTAAACAGGAACTTTCCGGTGCTTGCATCCGGCAACTAACTTTGGATAATGCCCGTTTCCCGAACACTCTCACAAGCAGACTTAATTTTTATGAAGAACGACGTCATTTCACCGGAATTTGATGAAAACGGCCGCCCACTGCGCCGCATTCGTAGTTTTGTTCGTCGCCAGGGGCGACTGACAAAAGGGCAGGAACACGCGCTGGAAAACTACTGGCCGGTGATGGGCGTTGAATTCAGCGAAGAGCCTGTCGACCTCGCCGCCCTGTTTGGCCGCGAAGCACCGGTCACGCTGGAGATTGGTTTCGGGATGGGCGCTTCGCTGGTGGCGATGGCCAAAGCGCGCCCGGAGCAGAACTTCCTCGGCATTGAAGTGCATTCACCGGGCGTGGGCGCGTGCCTGGCATCCGCTCACGAAGAAGGTGTCGATAACCTGCGCGTGATGTGCCACGATGCGGTCGAAGTGCTGCACAAGATGATCCCGGACAACTCCCTGAACATGGTTCAGCTCTTTTTCCCTGACCCATGGCACAAAGCGCGTCATAATAAACGCCGTATCGTTCAGGTGACGTTTGCTGAGCTGGTAAAAAGCAAACTGAAGCTGGGCGGCGTGTTCCACATGGCGACCGACTGGGAAGCCTATGCCGAACACATGCTGGAAGTGATGTCCTCCATTGACGGATATCAGAACCTGTCTGAAAGTAAAGACTATGTACCGCGCCCACAATCGCGCCCGGTAACCAAATTTGAACAGCGTGGTCATCGTCTTGGCCACGGCGTATGGGACTTAATGTTCGAGAGGGTGAAATAAAATGGCAAAGAATCGTAGCCGTCGTTTGCGTAAAAAGATGCACATCGAAGAGTTTCAGGAAATTGGTTTCTCCGTTGCATGGCGCTTCCCGGAAGGCACCAGCGCAGAGCAGATTGATCAGCAAGTCGACCAGTTTATCGATGAAGTGATCGAGCCGAACAAACTGGCCTTTGACGGCAGCGGCTATCTGGCCTGGGAAGGTCTGATTTGCACCCAGGAAATCGGTAAATGCACCGAAGAACACCAGGCGCTGGTCCGTAAGTGGCTGGAAGACCGCAAGTACGAAGAGGTCCGCACCAGCGAACTTTTCGACGTTTGGTGGGACTAATAGTCTATATACACGAAATCATTCAAGCTGCATCAAGGCGGCAAGAGAGCGAATCCCCAGGAGCGTACATAAGTACGTGACTGGGGTGAGTGAACGCAGCCAACGCAGAGGCAGCTTGAAGGATGAAGTGTATAAGGGGCCGGCATTTGCTGGCCCGATTTATATTAAGGGAAAGTGATGATGCGTAAAACGCTGCTGACGGCAGTTTTAACCTTCACGGCGATGTCCGCCCATGCTGACTACCAGTGCAGCGTAACCCCCCGCGATGATGTTGTGCTTAGCCCGAAAACCGTGCAGGTGAAAGGTGAAAACGGCAACCTGGTGATTACCCCAACCGGCGATGTGACCTACAACGGTAAGGTCTATACGCTGAGTGCCGCCCAGCGCGAGCAGGCGAAAGACTACCAGACCGAACTGCGTAGCGCGCTGCCGTGGATTGACGATGGCGCACGTAGCCGCGTTGAAAAAGGTCGCGTGGCGCTGGATAAAATCATCGCTAAAGAAGTGGGCGAGAGCAGCAACATGCGCGGGCGTCTGACCAAGCTCGATGCGCAGCTCAAAGCACAGATGAACCGCATTATTGAACACCGCACCGACGGCCTGACCTTCCACTACAAAGCTATCGACGAAGTTCGTGCCGATGGCCAGCAGTTGGTGAACCAGGCGATGGGCGGTATTCTCCAGGACAGCATCAACGAAATGGGCGCCAAGGCCGTGCTGAAAGGCGGCGGTAACCCGCTTCAGGGCGTGCTGGGGAGCTTAGGCGGTCTACAAACGGCCATTCAGAACGAATGGAAAAACCAGGAGGCGGATTTCCAGGCTTTCGGTAAAGACGTTTGTGGTCGCGTGGTGTCGCTGGAAGAGAGCCGCAAAGCGCTGGTTGGCACCCTGAAGTAACCCCTTCTTAACTGGCTACCTGCTTTTCGCCGGTAGTCAGAATCAGATTTCGTTTATCCTTCTTCCCTTCGCAGATTCCGTATGATGCACCCTCACTCATAAAAAGGAATTTGCCGATGACACTCGCCTGGAAATGCGGGCTGCTCCTGCTAAGTAGTATCTCCCTTCACGCTTTTGCCGATGACAACACGCCAACTGATGATGTTATTAAGCAGCAGTTCGCCGAACACTCTGATGGCTTGATGCATCTTGGGGCACTGAAGCTTAGTCCGCTAGAATCGGTAGGCAATCGCGCGACCTACATGGTCGAGGGCGATATTGCGTCTAACGACGATCTCTACGGTATTCTTGGCGCAGCTGGCGACTACCTTTTCTACGAACGGACCTGGAAAAAAGACCAGCCGGTAAAATTTTCGGCGATGATGACTGCCGTTGGAACCAGGGCTTCAGGCTGGAAAACCGAATTTTTCTCAATGCAAATGGCCGCCAAAAGCGTGGGACGCCCCTTTAGCCACGAGAAAGATCTCTCCAGGGCGCTGGTGGTTAACGACAGCGGCTATATGGCGCAGTTTGCCAGAATAGACGCGCAGTTCGCCGCCAGTAAGACGCTTATCCAGAAACAGCAGGCAGAGTATGAAGCGCTAAAGAAAAAGCTCGATGCTCAGGATGAAAAGATCAAACGTTCATGGGGAACAGATGAAAACGGTAAGCAGCTCGATCGTGGCGCGCTTCAACGAGCGCAAGTCCAACAGTTGAATGAACTCGATCGTAAAAATAGCTTTGCCAAATTTGAGTCTCAGTACTATCTCAACGTTTATGAACCAGCGCTGGCGGCCTGCCAGAAAAAAGCGGGTTGCGATAGCGCTCCCATTCACGCAGCCCGTGACGTGGTGCTAGAGAAAACAAAAGAGGAGTACTACCGCCAGCATATCCAGTTGCGGGACAAACTGACTGCTGAGATGGCGGAAAAAGATAAACAACTGGCACCGCTGCAGAAAGAGCGTCAGGCGCTGTATGAACAGATGATGGAGGTGTCGTTCAGTATTAATGACCTTGAGCGTAACGATAAGATCTGGCAGGAAGGGACGGCGAAGCTGCGTAAAGAGGGCGTGATTCCGTAATACAAGATACAAGGGAGGCGAGCCTCCCTTTACGAGCGTGAAACCTTACATCAGCCCCAGAACCTGCGGAATAAACAGGGAAATCTGCGGGATATAGGTAATCATCATCAACGCAACCAACAGGGCGAAATAGAAAGGAAGCAGCGGCTTGATCAACTGTTGGATTTTCACCCCAGAGATTGAGCAGCCGACAAACAGAGCGCTGCCTACCGGCGGCGTCAGCAACCCGATGCACAGGTTCGCCACCATCATGATCCCGAAATGTACCGGGTCCATCCCCAGATCCTGAGCGATCGGCAGGAAGATTGGTGTGAAGATCAGCACCGCAGGCGTCATGTCCATAAAGATACCGACGATCAGCAGCACGATGTTAATCAGCAGCAGAATGACCAGCGGGTTGTCTGAGATCCCCATCAGCGTGTCACTGATCATATAAGGGATATCGGCGTTGGTCATTGCCCATGACATGCCCACAGAAAAACCGATCAGCAGCAGAACGATGGAGGTGGTCACCACCGACTCAAGGATGAGCTTAGGCAGGTCGCGCCACTTCACCTCGCGGTAGATAAGCACCGACAGGATAAAGGTATAAACTACCGCAATGGCAGAGGCTTCGGTGGCGGTGAAAATCCCGCCGAGGATACCGCCCATCACGATAAAGACCAGCAGCAGGCTTGGCAGCGCGTCGAGGAAGGCTTTTGCTGCTTGCGCACAGGTTGGGCGCTCAGAAACCGGATAGCCGCGGCGTTTGGCAATAATCGCGCAGACGATCATGATAGCCAGGCCCATCAAAATGCCGGGCAGGTAGCCCGCCATAAACAGCGAAGCGACAGAAACGCCGCCTGCGGTAAGGGAGAAGACAATAAGCACGTTCGACGGCGGGATCAGCAAGCCGGTGATGCAGGAAGAGACGTTAACCGCCGTAGAGAATGCCGGATCGTAACCTTTTTTGGTCTGGATCGGATGCAGCGTCCCACCGACGGCTGCCGCCGCTGCAACCGCTGAACCTGAAATGGATCCAAACATCATATTGGCGAGTACGTTGACGTGGCCCAGCGAGCCGGGCACGCGGCCAACCATCACCTGTGCGAGGTTGATCAACCGTATCGCAATGCCGCCGCTGTTCATCAGCGTACCGGCAAAAATAAAGAACGGGATCGCCAGCAGGGCGAAGTTATCGAGTCCGTTCGCCAGGCGTTGGGAAACGGTAATCACCGCGATATCCCATGGGAACATCAATAGCATGGAGGCGACGGTGGCAATACCGATGGAAAACGAAATCGGCACGCCGATAAACACCAGCACGAAGAACGCGCCAAACAGCGTTAAGGCAATATACCCGTCCATTAGCACGCTCCTTGCGTGGAATTTTTCAGGCTCAGTAAGCCGTTAACGATGAACCATAAGGCGTAAAACATCATGATGAGACCGGTTAATGGCAGGATCAGATAGACGTAGCCCATCGGGATCTGCATCGCAGCGGACACCTGCGAAGTGGCGAGCGTTTTATCGATAAGCTTCAGGCCGCCGGTGACGATCACCGAACCGGCAAAGAGAAAAATCAGCAAGTTAATCACGATGCTGAGTAGCTTCTGTTTTTGCGGTTTCAGCGTCATCGCCAGTAAATCAATCGCCAGATGGCGCTGCGCGCCGACGGTATAGGCGGCCCCGAGCAGACCAACCCAAATCATCAGAAAGCGTGCCAGTTCGTCGGTAAGCGTGCTGGGCTGGCTTAACACATAGCGGCTAAAAACCTGCCAGACGACGCATATAACCAGCGCGATCATGACCGCGACGGAGAACGCGGCGATCGTGCGGTCCACCGCCTGTTTAGTGCGGGTAAAAATCATCGTTTATTATCCTGGTGAAGGCGGGCCAGGGGCTGGCCCGCAAGGGGTTATTCTGCGGCGGCTTCAAATTTGGCCAGCAGCGCGGCCTGTTTTGGATCTTTGCTGAAATCATCGAACAGCGGCTGAACGGCGGCACGGAACGGCGCTTTGTCGACTTTGACGATCTCCCCGCCCATCGCTTTAGCCTGTGCGCGGGTGTCGGCATCGACCTGATCCCACAACTTCTGCTGATAGGCTTCTGAGGCTTTGGCCGCTTTAGCGAGAATCTGCTGCTGCTCCGGGGTCAGCTTGTCCCAGGTTTTTGTTGAAATCACCAGGAAGTCTGGAATGGAGGCATGCTCATCTTCAGAGAAGACTTTCGCAATTTCGATATGGCGCGTTTGTACCCACGACGGCACGTTATTTTCTGCACCATCGACGACGCCTTGCTGCATGGCGGTATAGACTTCGCCGAACGAAATAGGCGTTGGTGACCCACCCATTAATTCCACCATTTTAATCGTCGTTGGGCTGGCCTGAACGCGAATTTTCAGCCCTTTTAAATCTTCAGGTTTAGTAATAGGCTGTTTGGCGTAAAAACTACGGGTACCAGCAACATAAGCCGAAAGTGCAAAGAATCCTTTCTCTTTGGTGGATTCCATAATTTCTTTACCGGCTTCGCCAAAGACGACCTTATTAAAATGGTTCTGGTCTTTAAACAGGAATGGCAGATTATAAATGGCGTACACGTTATCAAATGATTCCAGATCGCTGGCAGAGCCTTTAGTTAAATCCAGCGCCCCGTTTTGCAACAGCTCCATGGTTTCACGCGCGCTGCCCATCTGGCTGCTTGGGTAGATGCGGAGCGTCATTTTGCCGTCAGACAGCTGCTTAACTTCTTTCGCCATTTCCTCGAAGGCCTGGTGAACAACGTGGCTGCGCTCGAGATTGTGCGCGAGCTTAAGCGTCACTTTTTCTGCAGCGGTTGCCCCGGTGGAAAGTAACGCGAGCAGAGAAGCGCACATCAGCGTTTTGCTAAAAGAGAGAGGTTTCATTAATAGGCTCCATGCACATTAATTATCGTGGTTTATATCTGTCGGGATAGTCTGTGTTTCTGTATGACATATTATCTTGGTTGTCAGACAACTTCACGCTAACGCTCTCACATTTTTAACCTGGCTATACGTTAAATGCGATTTTTGTGTGCTGGGTTATATTTATTTAATATCCATCACTAGTTATTAATATTTTATTGAAATATTTATGTGGGTATTATTCGTTAAAATTAATTTAGATAGATCGGAATAAATGAGGTATATATTTGCCGTTATTAATAACGGCAAATATATAAGTTGCATTATTCGCTAAGGAATAATTCCAGCAGCGAATTCAAAAATAGCTTGCCGTGCTCGGTGATCTGCCAGTACGCCTCGCACTCGGTCAGGTAGTTCTGTGCCAGTGCTTCATCAAGCTGCGGGCGGATCACGCTTTCATCGAGGCCGGTGTAGGCGCTGAATTCCGCGCGTGGCGCTGGCTCCAGCAGGCGAAAACGGTTCATAAAGAACTCGAACGGTTTGTCCGCGTTTTCAACGTCGTGCTGACGTTCCAGATAGCGTCCTTCCATATAGCCGCGCGGGTGGCGAGTCTTGGCTGTGCGTAGAATGCGCCCATCCGGGAAGGTCACCTTACCGTGTGCACCGCAGCCGATGCCGAGATAGTCACCAAAGCGCCAGTAGTTGAGGTTGTGCTGGCACTGGTAGCCCGGTTTGGCGTAAGCCGAGGTTTCATACTGCTGATAGCCCGCGGCGGTCAGC
This sequence comes from Kluyvera sichuanensis, assembly GCF_040930405.1. Taxonomy (NCBI): domain Bacteria; kingdom Pseudomonadati; phylum Pseudomonadota; class Gammaproteobacteria; order Enterobacterales; family Enterobacteriaceae; genus Kluyvera; species Kluyvera sichuanensis. The sequence continues at coordinate 2,928,479 of NZ_CP162271.1, read as the reverse complement.
AGCTGATGGCCTTGCTCGAAGATATCCCACAGCGAGTCGTCGTCCGGCAGCACTGGCGGGCGAGAGCCGAACAGGGTATTAGGCTCAATCGTTAGCTGGTACCAGGAGAGATGCGGCGGTGAAAGCTCAATCGCCTGACGCAGGTCGCTCAGCGCCTCTTCCAGCGATTGATCCGGCAGCCCGTGCATCAGGTCGAGGTTGAAGCTGCGTAGCCCCAGCCCACTCGCCAGACGCGCAGCGCGCTTCGCTTCTTCCGGCCCGTGAATGCGCCCCAGTCGTTGCAGCTTGCTGTCGCTAAAGCTCTGTACGCCGATGGAGATGCGGTTCACCCCCGCGCGCTGATACTCCACAAAGCGGTCAGCTTCTACGGTGCCAGGGTTGGCTTCCATGGTGATTTCCGCGTCGCTTGCCAGGTTCAGTCGCGCACGCACGCCGTCGAGCAAGGTCTGCATCGCCGGGCCCGAAAGCAGGCTCGGCGTACCGCCGCCAATAAAGATGGTCTTTACTTCACGTCCTTGCGCCCAGGCGGCGTCCGCATCTAAATCGCTCAGCAGATGCTGTACGTAGTCGTCGTGCGGCACTTCGCCCTTAAGCGCGTGCGAGTTAAAGTCGCAGTACGGGCATTTCTGCACGCACCACGGGATATGAATGTAGAGACTCAGCGGAGGCAGATTAACCATTGCGCATCGCTTCCAGTAACTGCTTCAGCGCCTGACCGCGGTGAGAGATGGCAATCTTCTCTTCGCGCGTGAGTTCGGCGGCGGTTTTGCCTTCCGACGGTACGAAGAAGATAGGATCGTAGCCAAAACCGCCTTCACCCGCCGGTGCGTGGGTAATCACGCCAGGCCAGCGGCCGTGGCACACCAGCGGCGTGGGATCTTCGGCGTGACGCAGGTACACCAGCACGCAGTGGAACTGCGCCTGACGCTGGTCGTCCGGAACGTCTTTCAGCGTCACCAGCAGCTTTTCGAGGTTCTGCTGGTCGGTGGCGTCCACGCCGGAATAGCGGGCAGAGTAGATACCTGGCGCGCCGCCGAGTACATCAACGGCAAGGCCGGAGTCGTCGGCAATCGCCGGTAAGCCGGTTACCTGAGCGGCATGACGCGCTTTGAGGATCGCATTCTCAATAAAGGTCAGCCCGGTCTCCTCAGCGGATTCCACGCCAAGCTCGGTCTGGGCGACGATATCAAGACCAAAATCAGCGAGCAGCGAGGCGAGCTCGCGCACTTTACCGGCGTTACCGGTAGCGAGGACAACTTTTTGCATGGGATATCCTAATTTGTCAGGGCTGCAATGCCCGCAGGAATATGTTGCGGATGAATAATTTTAACCTGTTTATGCCGCCCCAGTTCGCCTTTCTCGACGATGACCTGGCTTTTGGCGACCTTAAACTGTTTGGCGAGATACTTCACCAGATGGGCATTGGCCTGCCCATCAACGGGTGGGGCGGTGATGGCGACTTTTAACTCGTCGCCATGCTCCCCGACAATCGCGTCACGGCTGGCCTTTGGCTGAATGTATAGCCGTAGAACCAGCCCGTCATCGCAGGGCGTGACGGCACTCATAGCGCCATCCACAGCCCTGGCAGCAGCATATTGCCGGTGGCCTGCAGGACTTCTGCGATGCCCATATTAATCACGTACAGCAGCAGAACCAGAACCATTGGAGAGAAATCGATGCCCCCCATGGACGGCAGCAGGCGGCGGATTGGGCGCAGCAGTGGCTCGGCCAGCTGCATCAGCACAAATTCCACCGGGCTGCGGCCCTGACTGACCCAGCTCATGATAGCCATCAGCAACAGTACCCAGAAGATCAGCAGACCAATCGTCTTGAGCAGGATCAGCACCGCTGAGATCCAGATAATCGGCTGGAAGGTCACCACCATAAACAGCACGATGGCCTTGATAAAGCACAGGATAAACGCCAGCAGCAACGAGGAGCTGTCCAGCGGCCCCATTGGCGGAATAATACGGCGCAGCGGCCCAACGATAGGCTGGGTTATTTTCACCACGAACTGAGAGAACGGGTTGTAGAAATCACAGCGCGCCCACTGCATCCAGACGCGCAGCAGTAGCACCATTGTGTACAGTTCGAGAACTGTAGCGAGCAGGAAGGTCAACGTCTTCATGGCGTTCCTTGAGGTTCCTTATTTTTTTGTGTAATCACGCGCACCGAAAATCGCGGTGCCAATGCGTACCATTGTACTACCCGCCGCGATGGCGGCTTCCATATCGTCAGACATACCCAGAGATAATGTGTCGACGGTTGGGTAGTCTGCTTTCAACCGCGCAAACGCGGCTGCCATCTGTTGAGCGACGACAAGTTGTCGCTCGTACTCGGTTTCCGGAGCCGGAATGGCCATCAGGCCGCGCAGGCGGACGTTTGGCAACGCGGCAATGTCGGCGGCCAGGGCATCCAGTGCGCCCAGCGAAATACCGGATTTGCTCTGTTCATCGCTGATGTTGATTTGAATCAGCACGTTAAGCGGCGGCATTTCTACCGGACGCTGCTCGCTCAGGCGTGTCGCGATCTTCAGGCGATCGACGGTATGACACCAGTCGAAATGCTCGGCGACCAGACGACTTTTGTTGGACTGCAACGGGCCGATAAAGTGCCATTGTAGCGAGGTGATACCTTTTTCCCGAAAGTGGAGGATCTTATCCACCCCTTCCTGAACATAGTTTTCGCCAAATGCCCGCTGCCCGGCAGCGACCGCTTCTTCGACGGCGCTCGCAGGTTTGGTTTTACTGACTGCAAGCAGCGTAACTTCTTCTGAATCACGGCCGCAACGTACTGCTGCCGCTGAGATTTTCTCCCTGACCTGTGCCAGGTTATGCGCAATATCGTTCATATGTGCTGGTGGGTCTATGGATATACAAGAAATGGTGTCGCTTAGTGTAAAGCATAACGTATCGGATCTACACCTATGTAGCAGCAGGACGGCACGCTGGCGCCAGGCCGGAAAGCTTTTGATCGCGCCGTTTTCCTCGCCGGACCCGCAAATGCTGCTGGCGAGCTGGCTCAATGAAGCGCAAAAGCGCGAATGGCAGCAGCGCCATCAGCTGGATTTTGCGCTCTCGCTGCCTGGCTGTCCGCGCCTGCGTGCCAGCGCCTTTACGCACAGCAAGGGCATCTCTCTGGTGCTGCGACTGCTGCCTGTAGCGTGTCCAACGCTTGCGGCGCTGCATACGCCGGTGGCGCTGGCGGAGCTGCTACGGGAAGATAGCGGGCTTATCCTGGTGACGGGAGCGACGGGGAGTGGTAAATCGACGACCCTTGCGGCAATGGTTGATCACCTCAACCATCAACTGGAGGGGCATATTGTAACGCTCGAAGACCCGGTGGAGTTTGTGCACGAAAGCGCTAGCTGTTTAATTCATCAGCGTGAAGTCGGGGCTCACACGGCGTCATTTTCCGCAGCACTGCGGGCCGCTCTGCGTCAGGACCCTGACGTTATCCTGCTGGGAGAATTGCGTGATAGCGACACCATTCGTCTTGCGCTAACGGCAGCAGAAACCGGGCACCTGGTACTGGCAACGCTGCATACGCGGGGGGCAGCGCAGGCCATTGAGCGGCTTATTGACGTTTTTCCCGCACAGGAAAAAGATCCGGTGCGTCATCAGCTGGCAAGCAGCCTGTGCGCGGTGCTGTCGCAAAAGCTACAGCCGGATAAGCACGGCGGGCGGGTGGCGTTGTTTGAAATGCTGATCAACACCCCTGCCGTGGGTAACCTGATCCGCGAAGGGAAGACGCACCAGCTGGCAGGGGTGATGCAGACCGGTCTGCAGAGCGGGATGCAGACTTTCAGCCAGAGCTATCAGCAGCGGGTGAAAGCCGGGATGCTATAACGTTGTGAAGGGAGTATACTTTTCACGCTGGCAACCAACAGATAAATCAGCCCCGGCGCTGAAACATTTTTCCTACCACAATGTATACATTAATAATGTGATGTAATTCCTGTTTTTCAATAAGTACATTTTAAGTGATTATATTTTAAATAGCGTTTGTAAATATAATTATTTATCCTGTTGCGCGAATGTATTTTTTTGTGGTTTCTACGTGATAATGCACAAAACATTTTTATAACTTACTACGATTTTTATTCTAATAGAGTAATAATCTCTAAGCCATTAGGATGAGTTATTTGTAATGGTTCGATTACATTATGTTGCGTAGGCTTACAAAAAAAGGTTGATATTCTTTTGACACTTCTTAGCTCTTCGTTCTATTCTATTTATGTAATTAGGACTAATCTTATGAAATATTATTTCACTTCATGAGTAATCCTTATTATTAATGGTATTAGGTTTACCTTTGCTTTGACTTATAAAACACCATGATGGTGGAAATAGACTATGGAGAGTTTCAAAATGTTTGAAGTAACAGAGAGTGCATCTAATTCCCGCAAGATTATTCTTATCACCCATCCGTCAGTACAAGCCAACGCATTTGCCAACTACCTTGCTGAATTACTGTCGGTTTCTGTCGATGTGCATAACATCAACAAGCCGCTGATGCAGCGCCTGAGCAAAGGCACCGTGGTGTTGTTCGACATCGCTGTTTCCAACAAGAAGTTGAACGGTATCTGGCGCGATATTATTCGTACTCAGTTCGACTCTCCGCGCCTGCTTATTATTAATAGCGCACAGAAGTACGAATTATACGAAATGGCACAATGGCCAGCATTGTACGGCGTTTTCCGTCATGACGACGAGGAATCGCGCTTAATTGAGGGCGTCAAAGCGGTCTTAAACGGCGAGCAGACGGCTGAATTGAGCGTGATGCACCCGGCAATGTATGCTGTTGAACATACAGAAGAAACTCATGATAGTGTTCCACTGACGGAACGTGAATGCGAAATTCTGAATGAATTACGCCACGGTGCGACCAATATGGATATTGCTCGCGCATTGTTCATCAGTGAAAATACCGTGCGTACGCACCTGTATAATGTTTTCCGCAAACTCAGCGTGAAAAACAGAACTCAGGCGGTAAGCTGGGCAAACGAAAATCTGCGTCACTAATATCCTGACATCAGATGGCCAATGCGTGGGCTGTGCGATGAGCCTCAGCCGCGTATCACAGGTCTGTTCCCGGGAATTGATTTCCCGGGGGCGGCCGCGCTAGAAACCCTGGTCGAAATAACTTTCCAGAATCACCACCGCAGACGCTGAGTCGACGCTACCTTTGTCCAGCGCGCGAAATCCCCCGTGTTCAAACAGCCCTGCGCGAGCCTCAACGGTGCTTAATCGTTCGTCATGCAGCGTGATCGCGACGCCAAAGCGGCCGTGGATCTTGTTGGCAAAATTGCGCGCGCGGGCGGTCAGCGGTTGCTCGGTGCCGTCCATATTGAGCGGTAAACCAACGATCACCGTTTCCGGCTGCCACTCTTTCAGCAGGCGAGCAATCAGATTCCAGTCCGGCGTGCCGTCCTGTGCTTTCAGCGCGGCCAGCGGGCGTGCCGTTCCGGTGATACGTTGACCAATGGCCACGCCGATGCTGCGCGTGCCGAAATCAAAAGCCAGCAGTGTTCCACTACTCATTATGCGTGCCCCGCAGCGCCAGACATGGTCAGAATATTGATACCAATAAGCTTAGCCGCTTCTTTCCAGCGCTCGCCAATCGGCGTTTTAAACAGAATATTGAGATCCGCAGGCGCGGTCAGCCAGGCGTTATCGAGGATCTCTTGCTCCAGCTGTCCTTTCTCCCAGGAGGCATAGCCCAGCGCAACCAGCACGTCATTTGGCTGACGCGCGGTACCCAGCGTCTCCAGTACGTCGCGAGAGGTGGTGACGATGGTGTTATCGGAGATACGGATGCTTGAGGAGAACGACGCCGGCGGCGTGTGCAGGATAAAGCCGCGATCTTCGGCCAGCGGGCCGCCCAGCATCACGGGTTTATCCAGTCGAATAGCGGGATCGCGCGGTTCGGCGGTGATCTTCAGCTTCTCGAGGATGCCCTCGATCTGCAAATTTTCCAGAGGTTTATTAATGATGATGCCCATCGCGCCATCGTCGTTGTATTCGCAGATGTAAACCACGGAACGGCGGAAGATAGGATCCTGAAGGGATGGCATAGCAATAAGGAAATGATGCTGTAAATTCATTATCAGAGGTTCTTGTCCTGTTTCAATACGCAGCGATGCCCAGTATGCGGGGAAAGTACACGGCTGTCACCAGGCTTGCCCGTTTACGGTGGGGGCGAAAGGCCTGATTGGCGGCGGGTTCCCTCCCGCCGTTTAAGGGCAATAGCTTATTTTTGCAGGCGTTTTTCAATTGCGTCCATCAGCATACCGGTGATAGAAATCGGATATTCCGCTTCGATTTCGCGCACGCAGGTCGGGCTGGTGACGTTAATTTCCGTCAGACGATCGCCGATGATGTCGAGGCCAACGAAGATCAGACCTTTGGCTTTCAGCGTCGGGCCGACTTTACGGGCGATGGCCCAGTCGCTTTCGCTCAGCGGACGCGGCTCGCCACGACCACCGGCAGCCAGGTTACCACGGGTTTCGCCGCCCTGCGGGATACGCGCCAGGCAGTAAGGCACCGGCTCACCGTCGATCACCAGTACGCGCTTATCGCCGTCTTTGATGGCGGGCAGATAGTTCTGCGCCATGCAGTAGCGGCTGCCCAGTTCGGTCAAGGTCTCGGCAATCACGCCAATGTTCGGATCCCCTTCCTTCACGCGGAAGATAGAGGCGCCGCCCATGCCGTCCAGCGGCTTCATGATGATGTCGCCGTGCTTTTCCCAGAACGCTTTCAGCTGGGCTTTGTTGCGGGTGACCAGCGTTTCTGGCGTCAGGTCGGAGAACCAGGCGGTAAACAGCTTCTCGTTACAGTCGCGCAGGCTCTGCGGCTTGTTGACGATCAGCGTCCCTTTTTCTTCCGCGCGCTCCAGAATATAGGTTGCGTAGATAAATTCGGTGTCGAACGGCGGATCTTTACGCATCAGGATAACGTCGAGGTCGGCGAGTTTAATATCCTGCTCGCTGCCGAACTCGTACCATTTATCGTAGTTCTGCTCAACGCTCAGAAGACGCGTACGGGCGTGGGATTCGCCGTTGATCAGATAAAGATCGTTCATCTCCATATAGTGGAGTTCATAGCCGCGACGCTGTGCTTCCAGCAGCATAGCGAAGCTGGTGTCTTTCTTGATGTTGATGCTTGCGATGGGATCCATCACGATGCCGAGCTTGATCATTATTGTTCTCCTTTAACCCAAATCACCAAAGCGCACCTGCAGTGCGGTGATGGCGGTGAGTGCGGTAGTCTCTGTGCGCAAAACGCGAGGCCCCAACAGAATATCAGTAAACTGGTAGCGTGCGGTCATGGCAATTTCATCCGCTGACAGGCCGCCTTCCGGGCCAATCAGCAGGCGTACGCGCTCCACCGGCAGCGGCAGCGTGTTGATGCTGGCGCTGGCGCGCGGATGCAGATTGAGCTTCAGTGCATCATCCTGCTCGGCGCACCATGCCTCAACGTCCATCGCCGGTCGAATCTCCGGAACCTGGTTGCGACCGCACTGCTCACAGGCGGCAATCGCGATTTTTTGCCACTGCTGAATCTTCTTATTCAGACGCTCGGCATCCAGTTTAACGCCGCAGCGCTCGGAAAAAAGTGGCGTAATGAGGCTTACACCCAGTTCAATCGATTTCTGGATGGTGAATTCCATTTTATCGCCGCGCGACATCACCTGGCCTAAGTGAATATGGATAGGGGATTCGCGGTCGTCGAGGGTGCTGCTCTGGATTTCAACCGTCACGTTCTTTTTACCGGCATCGGTGATAACGGCCTCAAAGACGTGATTGCTGCCGTCAAACAGCTGAATGGCCTGGCCTTTGCCCATGCGCAAAACGCGCCCGACGTGGTTCGCCGCATCTTCGCATAGGGCAACCTGCGTGCCGACGGTGAGTGATTCTGGGTGATAGATGCGAGGGATGCGCATAGTCTGAATTCCATCTGTGGCTACGCCCTCTCCGCCGGGGAGAGGGCAGGGCAAAATTACAATTGCCGCTAGTGTAGGTTAGCTCTTTTGCGCCTGGCAAGCCTGCAGCACATATGGATTATGGTTGCCCTGAATTTTAGCGATGCGCTGGTCGCGTTCGCACTCCCATTGGCTGACGGGATACATTTTGTCCCAGGCGTTGAATAGCTGGGTTTGCTGGCGGGAGAGCGTCAACTGATAGCGGTCGCGCATATAGAAGTAGATACGGGCGATGGCACCGCGTGAACGCTCCGGCGGCTCGGCGACTTTCTCTTTAAAGTCGACCTTCATCGCGCACTGGCCGTACTGGCCTTCACCACCGTTCCACTGCCCGTACATGAAGTTGCCGCGATCGCCGTTCACCTCGCCGACGGCGGGCTGCAGGTTATGCATATCGCTCTCCATCTTGCGGTATTCCGGGTCTTTGGCGCAGTTCTTCCGCCCGCCATCCTGCCAGCACTGGCGCTGATGGCCGAACTGCCACGCCGGGACAACGTGCTCCCACTCGACCCGGCTGGCGCGGTTCTCATTTTTACGCACTTTATAGCCGCAGGATTCCAGATCGATAACGCCTTTCTTACCCTGCCAGTTAATTTTACAGCCGCAGTAGAAATCGCCGGGAACGTCGCTATTCACTTTTACGCCTGCGCTTTTCGCCTGGGAAAAGCTGTTAATACCCTCGGCGAGCGCCTGCCCAGAGAGTGCCGCCGCGACAAATGCCACGGCAAAAGACAAATTACGGTACATCACGAACTCCATCTCAAAACGAGCCCGCAACGTAACCAATGTGGTTGTCAGATGCAATCAGTCAGGTCAGAAAACTTCCAGATATTTCCGTTAGTTACATTTCGGCAACTAATGGTTCGCCGCAGTGGACGCAGCGGTAGGTGGCTTCACCGCGCACCACGCGATTATGACGGCGAACGGTAAGCTGGTGCTGCTGGCAACGGCAGCGATAGGGGAAGGTATTTTTGCGCACGGACTCCAGTTCGAACTGATGAGTACGCCGCGCCGGAACGCCAAGCACGCTCTCCATCATCCACTTCCACTCTTTGCCGTGCGGCGCGACCCGGCCAAAGTGTTTCCAGACCAGCAGGTGCGCCAGTTCGTGTGGCACTACTTCATCAATAAACGCCTGCTGATTTTCCTGTAACAACACAGGATTGAGGCGAATTTCATACTGCTGAAGCCAGGCGGTACCGGCAGAGGTGCCGCGCTGCTGATAAACCAGCTTTGGTTCAGGGTAGTTACGCCCCAGCGCCAGGTTGGCCTGAGCGAGTTTTTCCCGCAGGCTGCGCATGACGTTTTGCTGGACGGCGATAGGAATTCGAGGGGTTTTCATAACGGCTGAGGATAGAGCGTGAAGCGGGGCGGTGCAAGAGGAAGCTTCCTCCCAGGCGGGAGGAAGCGGGATGACGGTTAGTCGCGAGCGCCGATTTCGCGCAGCGGACGGCCCTGCATCAGGTTACGTTCAATGTGTTCCAGAGAGACGTTTTTGGTTTCCGGAATCAGCCACAAGGTCAGGAAGATGAACAGCACGTTCAGGCCACCGTATACCCAGAAGGTATTGGCGCTGCCGAGCGAGTTCAGCATGGTCAGGAAGGTTGCCCCGACGATCATGTTCGCAATCCAGTTGGTGGCGGTAGAGCAGGTGATCCCGAAGTCGCGGCCTTTCAGCGGCTGGATTTCAGAGCACAGTACCCAAATCAGCGGACCGGCGCTCATAGCGAAGCCAACGATAAACATCAGCAGCATCAGTACGGCGAAGTACTGGGCAACGGCGGAGTGGATACCGATATGCATCATTGAGCCCAGCACGCCCATACCCACGGCCATGACGATAAAGCCGAGGATAAGGGTTGGTTTACGACCCCAGCGGTCAACCAGACCAATCGCGATAAAGGTGGCCAGCACGTTGGTCAGGCCAACGATAACGGTCCCCCACATCTGTTCGGTGGTGTTGGTGTAGCCCGCCAGTTCGAAGATTTTTGGTGCGTAATACATGATGACGTTCATACCGGTGAACTGTTGCATCACCTGTAGCAGCACGCCGAGGAACACCGCGCGACGGAAGTTGCTGTTCTCTTTGAACAGCGCCCAGCCGCTCTGTTTCACCTTCAGGCTCTCACGGATTTCATCCAGCTCGCGTTTGGCTTCTGCACTGGTATCACGCAGACGCATCAGCACGCGCTCGGCATCGTTAAAGCGACGTTTCGCGGCAAACCAGCGCGGGCTGTCCGGCAGGAAGAATACGCCAATCAGCAGCAGGACCGCTGGAATGATGATCACGCCCAGCATCCAGCGCCATGCGCCGCTATAGCTGAAGGCGGTATCGGACAGGTATGCGCCGAGAATACCGATGGTAATCATAAGCTGGTACATGGAAATCATACTGCCGCGGATTTTCTCCGGCGCGATTTCAGACAGGTACAGCGGGGCGGTGTAGGAGGCTACGCCGACAGCCAGGCCAAGCAGTACGCGGGAAAGCAGCAGTATTTCCACGTTTGGCGCGGCGGCGGAGAACAGGGAACCGGCGACGAACAGGATCGCACCGATCATCAGGCTTTTCTTACGGCCCAGCTTGAAGGAGAGCCAGCCGCTGCCGACTGCCCCGACTGCGGCGCCAAACATCATGGAACTGACCACCCACTCCTGCGTATGCGGGCTGAGCTGGAAATCGGTTGTAATAAAGGGCAATGCACCGGCAATAACGCCGATATCAAGGCCAAACAGCAGTCCGGCCAGCGCCGCTAAGAAGCAGACAAAGAAGGTCATTGTCTTGTTCGAGCGACCCTGTTTTTTATTGTTAGGCATGATGCTCTCCAATTGAGTCATTGATTCTATCGATGCTTAGGGTAGGAGAGTATGTCGCAAAAAAATGTGATTACAATCACGACTGTGTAATCGGTTACACTGATGTGTAAGTTACGTATCAGTTAAATATCAATTTAATCATGGTGTTAATGCTGTTTCAGATAAAGTAAAAAGATCGATAATGAGACTTTACTGAAACACAAAGCATTATTATGAAAAGCTGTTTCATGGCGTTAAGGCAGGGCTTGTGCCGCAAGGCACTATTAATGTAATCGCTTTCACAAAATTGTGTGGAACTGTAAATTGTTACGTAAAAGAGATGAATGCTGTTGTGCGGGGATTTCCCCGGCGTCGCTGCGCTCGGCCGGGCTACGGGATGGGCGTCTGTCTGTAGCCCGGCCGAGCGCAGCGACGCCGGGAACAGCTCCCAAAGCTACAGGCATAAAAAAAGCCAGCACAAGGCTGGCTTTCAACAAAACGGCTAAACCTTATTTCAGGCCAGCCGCTTCGCGCAGCTGAGCTGCTTTGTCGGTTTTTTCCCATGGGAAGGTTTCGCGACCGAAGTGACCGTAAGCCGCCGTCTCTTTGTAGATCGGGTGCAGCAGGTCCAGCATCTGAATCAGGCCGTATGGACGCAGGTCGAAGAACTCGCGAACCAGACCAATCAGCTGTTCAGCAGGCACTTTCTCGGTACCGAAGGTTTCCACCATGATGGAAGTCGGTTCAGCCACGCCGATAGCGTAGGAAACCTGGATTTCACAGCGGTCAGCCAGGCCTGCGGCAACGATGTTTTTCGCCACATAGCGTGCTGCGTAGGCTGCAGAACGGTCAACTTTAGAAGGATCTTTACCGGAGAACGCGCCGCCACCGTGACGGGCCATGCCGCCGTAGGTATCCACGATGATTTTACGACCGGTCAGGCCACAGTCACCCATTGGGCCGCCGATAACGAAACGACCGGTTGGGTTGATAAAGAATTTGGTCGACGCGTTCAGCCACTCGGTAGGCAGAACCGGCTTGATGATCTCTTCCATCACGGCTTCTTGCAGTGATTTCTGGTCGATGCTGTCGGCGTGCTGAGTAGACAGAACGACGGCATCGATACCCACCACTTTACCGTCGTCGTACTGGAAGGTGACCTGGCTTTTCGCGTCAGGACGCAGCCAAGGCAGGGTGCCGTTTTTACGCACTTCAGCCTGACGCTGCACCAGACGGTGTGCGTAGGTGATTGGCGCTGGCATCAGCACGTCGGTTTCGTTGGTGGCATAACCAAACATCAGGCCCTGGTCGCCCGCGCCCTGTTCCAGCGGATCGGCACGGTCAACGCCCTGGTTGATGTCCGGAGACTGCTTACCGATAGCGCTCAGTACGGCACAAGAATTGGCATCAAAGCCCATATCAGAATGCACATAGCCAATTTCGCGAACGGTATTACGGGTGATCTCTTCGATATCAACCCATGCGCTGGTGGTGATCTCACCACCGACCAGCACCATACCGGTTTTGACGTAGGTTTCACACGCTACGCGCGCTTTCGGATCCTGTTCAAGGATGGCGTCCAGCACGGCGTCGGAAATTTGGTCAGCGATTTTGTCAGGATGCCCTTCAGATACAGACTCGGACGTAAAAAGGTGTTTTGCCATATTTAATATCACCCAATGAGAATTTGGTTAGCTCAAACTGTTGTTTTGAATAATCACGATGGAAGATTATACCACGGACTTAATGGTTGCCGTCACTGGCAGTCTGAGTGTTAATCGGTATAGATGGATTAACATCTGGACGGCTATTTTAGGTCACATCTTCACCTCATTGCCAGTTTTTTTTGAGATAGCTCGCATTCTGCTGCAACTGAGATTGGAAATTTTTCCTGACACCGGCGGCAAGCTGCACATTTATATTTTGCATTTTAGGTGGGTTATCGGTATAAAACGCCGCGCGCGGCTCATACAAAAAAGCACACGTCATTTTTCGTGTTGCCACTTCCAGCCGGGCTAAGACTTTTGCTTTGGCTTGAGGTTCGTCTTTCGGGGCGGCCGTGGAGGTGATACGAGATAATGAACCGTTGTATTCTGCTGATTCTACCGTGCCGTCCTGGCGCGACGATGTTCCCCGCAACCCCCCATTCTGCTTTGCATACCAGCCGATGTTATACCCATTTCGGCGCTACTCAGGACTCCCGAGCCGGTAGGTAACGGAACACTGAACAAGGGCGCTCTTGTCACAACAAGAGTTTTCTCGTGGTTTCTCTGAACCGTCATAATGTGTTCAGGTGCTTGTTTTATAATGATATGAATAAGAAACCGGTCGCACAGTCGGAGCGTCAGCAGGTTCTGCTGCCTATTCAGGCTGTATATGGGTTGTTATCGCAACGTCACGCTGCGATAGTAGTTAACTGTTTTACACTTGTTATAAATAATTGAGGTTCGCTATGTCTGACGACATTTCATTCGATTCGCATTCGTCAGCAGGCGAACGCGGTGTACTACGTTCCATGCAGGAGGTTGCGATGAGCTCCCAGGAAGCCAGCAAAATGCTACGCACATACAACATTGCCTGGTGGGGCAATAACTACTACGACGTCAACGAGCTTGGCCACATCAGCGTCTGCCCAGACCCGGATGTACCGGAAGCACGCGTTGACCTCGCCGAGTTGGTAAAAGCCCGTGAAGCACAGGGGCAACGTCTGCCTGCGTTGTTCTGCTTCCCGCAGATCCTGCAGCATCGTCTGCGTTCGATTAACGCGGCGTTCAAACGTGCGCGTGAATCTTACGGCTATAACGGCGACTACTTCCTGGTTTACCCAATTAAGGTTAACCAGCATCGCCGCGTGATTGAATCGTTGATCCACTCCGGGGAACCGCTGGGGCTGGAAGCCGGTTCTAAAGCTGAATTGATGGCCGTGCTGGCGCACGCGGGCATGACCCGTAGCGTGATCGTCTGTAACGGCTATAAAGACCGCGAATACATTCGTCTGGCGCTGGTCGGCGAGAAGATGGGCCACAAGGTCTATCTGGTCATCGAAAAGATGTCTGAAATTGCCATCGTGCTGGAAGAAGCCGAGCGCCTGAACGTGGTGCCACGCCTTGGCGTGCGTGCGCGTCTGGCTTCTCAGGGTTCCGGTAAGTGGCAGTCCTCCGGCGGTGAAAAATCCAAGTTCGGCCTGGCGGCAAACCAGGTTCTGCAACTGGTGGAAATCCTGCGTGAACGCGGTCGTCTGGATAGCATCCAACTGCTGCACTTCCACCTCGGTTCGCAGATGGCGAACATTCGCGATATCGCGACCGGCGTACGTGAATCCGCCCGTTTCTACGTTGAGCTGCACAAACTTGGCGTCAACATTCAGTGCTTCGACGTGGGCGGTGGCCTGGGTGTGGACTACGAAGGTACCCGCTCGCAGTCCGACTGCTCCGTGAACTACGGCCTGAACGAATACGCCAACAACATCATCTGGGCGATTGGCGATGCGTGTGAAGAGCACGGCCTGCCGCACCCGACGGTGATTACCGAGTCCGGTCGTGCGGTGACCGCGCACCACACGGTGCTGGTGTCTAACATTATCGGCGTTGAACGTAGCGAACATACCGAAGCAACACCGCCTGCTGATGATGCGCCACGCGCGCTGCAAAGCATGTGGGAAACCTGGCAGGAGATGCACGAGCCGGGCAACCGCCGCTCGCTGCGCGAATGGCTGCACGACAGCCAGATGGACCTGCACGATATTCACGTCGGCTACTCTTCAGGCTCCTTTAGCCTGCACGAGCGCGCGTGGGCCGAGCAGCTCTACCTGAACATGTGTCACGAAGTGCAGAAGCAGCTCGACCCGAGCAACCGCGCACACCGTCCAATTATCGACGAGCTGCAAGAGCGTATGGCGGATAAGATTTACGTCAACTTCTCGCTGTTCCAGTCGATGCCGGATGCGTGGGGTATCGATCAGCTGTTCCCGGTGATGCCGCTGGAAGGGTTGAATCAGGTGCCAGAGCGCCGCGCGGTGCTGCTGGATATTACCTGTGACTCCGACGGTGCTATCGACCACTACGTCGACGGCGACGGGATTGCGACCACCATGCCAATGCCGGAATACGACCCGGAGAACCCGCCGATGCTGGGCTTCTTTATGGTAGGGGCGTATCAGGAGATCCTCGGCAACATGCACAACCTGTTCGGCGATACCGAAGCGGTTGACGTGTTCGTCTTCCCTGACGGCAGCGTGGAAGTTGAGCTGTCTGATGAAGGCGATACGGTGGCGGACATGCTGCAATACGTGCAGCTGGATCCGAACACCCTGCTGACGCAGTTCCGTGACCAGGTGAAAAACACCGATCTCGACGCCGAGCTGCAGCAGCAGTTCCTGGAAGAGTTTGAAGCAGGTCTGTACGGCTATACTTATCTGGAAGACGAGTAAGTTTACGGGGCCCCTCACCCTAACCCTCTCCCTCAGGGAGAGGACCGGGGTGAGGGCACCAGGCGCACGGTCTCCGCTGCGCTTGAATCCGTACAAATTAACGGCGATAATCCGCCGCAAATATACAGTTACCAAATCAATCCCTTCCTCGTCGGGCCTAACGACGCGGAGGGGATTTTTTTTACAGCGATTTTAAAAGAGGTCAGCATATGAGCACCTTAGGTCATCAATACGATAACTCCCTGGTTTCCAACGCGTTTGGTTTTCTTCGTCTGCCGATGAACTTCATGCCGTACGACAGCGACGCGGATTGGGTCATTACTGGCGTACCGTTTGATATGGCGACCTCAGGTCGTGCCGGTGGCCGTCACGGCCCGGCGGCTATTCGCCAGGTTTCCACTAACCTGGCCTGGGAGCACAACCGCTTCCCGTGGAACTTCGACATGCGTGAACGCCTGAACGTCGTGGATTGCGGTGACCTGGTTTACGCCTTCGGCGACGCCCGTGAGATGAGTGAAAAACTGCAGGCGCACGCGGAAAAACTGCTGGCGGCCGGTAAACGCATGCTCTCCTTCGGCGGCGACCACTTCGTGACGCTGCCGCTGCTGCGTGCGCACGCGAAGCATTTTGGCAAAATGGCGCTGGTGCACTTCGATGCCCACACCGATACCTATGCCAATGGCTGCGAGTTCGACCACGGCACCATGTTCTTCACCGCGCCGAACGAAGGTCTGATCGACCCGAACCATTCCGTACAGATTGGTATCCGTACCGAGTTCGACAAAGACAACGGCTTCACCGTACTGGATGCAGGCCAGGTGAACGATCGCACCGTGGACGATATCATCGCGCAGGTTAAGCAGATCGTTGGCGATATGCCGGTCTACCTGACCTTTGACATCGACTGTCTGGATCCGGCGTTTGCACCGGGTACCGGTACACCGGTAATCGGCGGCCTGACCTCCGATCGCGCCATTAAACTGGTGCGCGGCCTGAAGGATCTGAACATCGTCGGTATGGACGTGGTAGAAGTCGCACCGGCGTACGATCAATCTGAGATCACCGCACTGGCGGCGGCGACGCTGGCGCTGGAAATGCTGTACATCCAGGCGGCGAAGAAGGGCGAGTAAGACCTTCGCGGAGGTTCCCCGGCGTCGGCGTAAACGCCTCGGCCGGGCTACGATTGACATGTAGCCCGGCCGAGCGCAGCGACGCCGGGAACCACTCAACGATTAAAACGCGTTAAACGGATACTCGACGTAAACGCGTACTTCATTACCGCTGACGTTATAGTCGCTGGCGTTGCTGGAAACGCGCAGCACCGAGTAGCGAACTTTAAACTTCAGATCTTTCGCCGGGCCGTTCTGGACCTGGTACTGTACCTGGTTAAACCACTCGTGCTCTTTACCGTTATTGGTTTCCGCCGTCTTGATGTTATCGCCGCGAACGTACGCCGTGGTCCAGCTCAGACCTGGTAAACCCAGCCCGCCAAAGTCCAGCGCGTAGGACGCCTGCCATGAACGCTCATCTTCACCGTTGAAATCAGACCAGTAAGAGTTCGCCAGCCAGATGGTATTGCCGCCGTCACCGACGCCGCCTTGATCCTGGTAGCTGCCGTAGTGATAGCCGGTGCTGCCGCTGCTCTGCTGGTAAGCAATTTTGAAGGTGTGAATATCCCAGATGTAGCTGGTGGCCAGGCTCCAGATGCTGTTGCTGCGGCCGGTATCCAGCGAGTCGGCGTATTCCTGCTCCAGACGAGAGTTATAGCCGTTGAAGTCGAAGACCAGCTTCTGGTCTGCCGCCAGCGGCTGAGCATAGTTCAGACCGAGATATTGCTTGTTCAGCACCTCTTCAACGTGGGAGGCGTAAAGCGCACCGCTCAACTGGTCGTTAAACTGATAGCTCGCGCCGCCGAAGGTAATGCTCTGCAGGCCGCTGTTGTGGCTATCGTCGCTTTTACGCTGCTCGTCGGTGAAGTAACCGGCGTTCACTTCCAGACCGGCGATCTCTTTAGAGGTCAGCATGGTCCCGGTGAAGGTTTCATACAGCAGGCGAGAATCGTCGGCGTAGAGAATTGGCAGCGTTGGGCGCTGGTTGCCGTAGCTCAGCACGGTATTGGAGAAGCGCATTTTAGCGGTCGCGCCGAATTTGGCTAAATCAGATTTCGCACGGCCGTCGTTATCCTGAGCGAAAAAGTCGATGCCGCCAGCGCCGCTGTTACCGCGACCGCCGTCCAGGCGCACGCCGTACTGAGCGATACCGTCTACGCCGAAACCGATAGGGCCCTGGGTGAAGCCGGATTCAAAGGTCGCGATAAAGCCCTGGCCCCATTCGCTCTTATCATGCAGCCCATCGCGATAGTCGCGTTTGATATAGGCGTTACGTAAAAAGAGATCCAGATGGCTGTCATCAATAAAACCCTGGCTGTCGGATTGTTGGCTTGCGAAAGCTGGCGCAGAGGCAATAATACTTAAAGCAATTAACGTTAATTTATTTTTCACGGAGGGAACTTCTCTGTTTATCTGACGGTCGAATTGTGTTGTTACCGTTCGGATAGTCGCCTGAAAAAGTGTCGAAAGCAATCATTGTATGAATGGATGTGTCGCGATGGATCGTGCTACAGGGTGCGTAGCGCCTGGATCTCGTGAATAGCTATGGACTATTTAAAAATAAGGTAAAAGAACTTCCTGAAAGGTAAATAGTATATTTTTTATTTAATATTCAGAATAAATGTTCGAGCGCTGCGGTGTTGGCTTATATATTTGACCGGGGCGACATCTACGTATATTTAACGGTTTGTGCGCTTAAATTATCAATTAATGCCGTTTAGCCATTATTAATATTTTTTGCTTATCAAAGCAAGGGGGACAATATTGCCCCCCTAAATAATTATTTAATGCCGTCCGCCTGCAGGCGATCGCGAATGTGCTGGGCGCGCTCCTGCGAGGCCGGGTGATCGTCAAACATCGAGCTTTGACGGCCATCTTCAAGCTTAGAGAGTTTCTCAAAGCTGGTGGCAAGCCCGGTCGGGTTGATCCCGCGTTTGCGCAGCAGGTCATAAGAGTAGTCGTCCGCCTCCGACTCCTGACGCTGGGAGAACTGCGAGTTCACTAGCTTCTCGCCAAGATCGCCAAGCTGGGACTGCGACAGGCTGCCGACGATGCCGCCAGCGGAAGCCGCCGCTGCGCGCAGGGCGTTAGTGCCAATCGCCACCTGCATCCCTTTCTTCACGTGGCCGAGCGCAACGTGGCCCATTTCGTGGCCGACAACCGCTTCGACTTCATTATCGTTCATCAGATCCATCAGGCCGCTATATACGCGGATGCAGCCGTTGGCCATGGCGAAGGCGTTGACGTCTTTCGCCACGTAGACTTTGTAGTTCACCGGCTGGCCGTTAATGTTATCGCCGAGCGCCGCCGCTATCTTATTGAGTCGCTGTACATAAGCGCTGTTTGCTGGCGCAATGGTAGCCTTACTGTCCATATCTTTACAGGCCTGGTCGCTCAGCGCCTGAACCTGCTGATCGCTCAACGAAAATGCCTGCAAGGCACCGGTACTCGAGCTTAATAAACCATTTGAATCCATATTCTGGCAGCCGCTCAGCAGTAAAGTTGCGCCAAACGCCAGAACCATCGCCCGTTTTTTCATGAGATTGCTTCCAAAGTCGTTTATCTGAAAATGCCCTGGAACTGCGCCGCCAGAGTTAGGCTAAGTATAAAGAATATCGCGGCTTACGGGCGAGGGGATTACATCTTGTTAACCTCTGTTCCAGAGATTTCTGAAGTAGCAAAAGGATGCTCCATGTACATGCTTTGTCGCATAGGTTACATTGTTGACACTTTTTTCTGGCAAAGCCCGTAACGTGCGCCTCTCGTGACGTTAGGGTTGCCTTCAACAGTCCGAACTGGAGTCAAAATGTCCTCACGTAAAGAGCTTGCTAATGCTATTCGTGCGCTGAGCATGGACGCAGTACAGAAAGCCAATTCCGGTCACCCGGGTGCCCCAATGGGTATGGCTGACATTGCCGAAGTCCTGTGGCGTGATTTTCTGAACCATAACCCGCAGAATCCGTCCTGGGCTGACCGTGACCGCTTTGTGCTGTCTAACGGCCACGGCTCCATGCTGATTTACAGCCTGCTGCACCTCACCGGTTACGATCTGCCGATCGAAGAGCTGAAAAACTTCCGTCAGCTGCACTCCAAAACCCCAGGTCACCCGGAAGTGGGTTACACCGCTGGTGTTGAAACCACTACCGGCCCGCTGGGCCAGGGCATCGCCAACGCCGTAGGTATGGCGATTGCAGAAAAAACGCTGGCGGCGCAGTTCAACCGCCCTGGTCACGACATCGTTGACCACTTCACCTATGCGTTCATGGGCGACGGCTGCATGATGGAAGGCATTTCTCACGAAGTGTGCTCCCTGGCCGGTACCCTGAAACTGGGCAAACTGATCGCGTTCTATGATGACAACGGCATCTCCATCGACGGCCACGTTGAAGGCTGGTTCACCGATGACACGGCTAAACGTTTCGAAGCTTATCACTGGCACGTGATCCGTGGCATCGATGGCCACGATCCAGAAGCGATTAAACGTGCAGTAGAAGAAGCGCGTAAAGTGACCGACAAGCCATCCCTGCTGATGTGCAAAACCGTTATCGGTTTCGGTTCGCCAAACAAAGCGGGCACCCACGACTCCCACGGTGCGCCGCTGGGCGAAGCCGAAGTGGCGCTGACCCGCGAAAAACTGGGCTGGAAATACGGTCCGTTTGAAATCCCGGCTGACATCTACGCGCAGTGGGATGCGAAAGCAGCAGGTCAGGCGAAAGAAGCCGCATGGAACGACAAATTCGCGGCTTACGCTAAAGCCTTCCCACAGGAAGCAGCAGAATTCACCCGTCGTATGAAAGGTGACATGCCGTCTGACTTCGACGCGAAAGCGAACGAATTCATCGCTAAGCTGCAGGCTAATCCGGCGAAAATCGCCAGCCGTAAAGCTTCCCAGAACGCTATCGAAGCCTTCGGTCCTCTGCTGCCTGAATTCCTCGGCGGCTCCGCTGACCTGGCACCTTCTAACCTGACCATCTGGTCCGGCTCTAAGGCTATCAACGAAGATATCGCGGGTAACTACATCCATTACGGCGTGCGTGAATTCGGTATGACCGCCATTGCCAACGGTATCTCCCTGCACGGTGGTTTCCTGCCGTACACCTCTACCTTCCTGATGTTCGTTGAATATGCCCGTAACGCGGTGCGTATGGCAGCGCTGATGAAGAAACGCCAGGTGATGGTCTACACCCACGACTCCATCGGTCTGGGCGAAGATGGCCCAACTCACCAGCCGGTAGAGCAGATCGCTTCCCTGCGCGTGACCCCGAACATGAGCACCTGGCGCCCATGTGACCAGGTTGAATCCGCGATTGCGTGGAAATATGGCGTAGAGCGTCACGACGGCCCAACCGCGCTGATCCTCTCCCGTCAGAACCTGGCGCAGCAGGAACGTACTGAAGCGCAGCTGGCGAACGTGGCGCGTGGTGGTTACGTGCTGAAAGACAGCGACGGCCAGCCGCAAATCATCCTGATTGCGACCGGTTCCGAAGTTGAGCTGGCCGTTGCCGCTTACGAAAAACTGACCGCAGAAGGCGTGAAGGCGCGCGTGGTGTCCATGCCGTCTACCGACGCATTCGACAAGCAGGACGCGGCTTACCGTGAATCCGTACTGCCGAAAGCGGTCTCTGCACGCGTCGCTATCGAAGCGGGCATCGCGGACTACTGGTTCAAATACGTGGGCCTGAACGGCGCAATCGTCGGCATGACCACCTTCGGTGAGTCTGCGCCAGCGGATCTGCTGTTCAAAGAGTTCGGCTTCACCGTTGAGAACGTGCTCGCGAAAGCGAAATCCCTGCTGTAATCTGCGTTTTCTCTGAAATGAAAGGGTCGCTTCGGCGGCCCTTTTTGTTTTTCTCTGGAATTTCTTTGCACATTATTCCAATCAAAATGTGATGCATGTCAGATATTAGGCGTCTCTGTCTGGACAATCATTCCTTTTATTCCTTGTTTCGCTTATTCTAGCTGAAGCGTTTCAGTCGATGAATTGTTCGACATTTAACCAATCAGTCACTGTTTGTGGCGGGTGAGGTTTCCCAAAGCGTTTGGCTGCATTACTCTGTTTGCCACTTTGCATCGGGATAACCTTGCAGGAGACCTATGACCGTACGCGTAGCGATTAATGGCTTCGGTCGCATTGGACGTAACGTGGTTCGTGCTTTGTATGAATCCGGACGCCGTGCGGAAATCACCGTGGTGGCAATCAACGAGCTGGCAGATGCTGCGGGCATCGCGCACTTGTTGAAATATGACACCAGTCACGGGCGCTTTGCCTGGGATGTTCGCCAGGAGCGTGAACAGCTTTTCGTCGGCGATGACGCCATCCGTCTTCTGCATGAGCGCACTATTGAAGCGCTGCCCTGGAAAGAGCTATCGGTTGATGTCGTGCTAGACTGTACCGGCGTATACGGCAGTCGCCATGACGGCGAAGCCCATATTGCCGCTGGCGCGAAGAAGGTGCTCTTTTCACATCCTGGCAGCAACGATCTCGACACCACCGTGGTGTTTGGGGTCAATCAGCACGAATTGCGTGCGGAGCACCGTATTGTCTCCAACGCCTCCTGCACCACGAACTGCATCATTCCCGTCATCAAACTGTTAGATGATGCTTATGGCATTGAATCGGGCACGGTCACGACCATCCACTCCGCGATGCATGACCAGCAGGTGATTGACGCCTACCATCCCGATTTACGCCGTACGCGCGCAGCAAGCCAGTCGATTATTCCGGTAGATACTAAGCTCGCCGCGGGAATTACCCGTATTTTCCCGCAGTTTGGTGACCGCTTCGAGGCGATTGCGGTGCGAGTACCGACCATTAACGTGACGGCAATTGACCTGAGCGTGACGGTGAAAAAGCCAGTAAAAGCAAATGAAGTCAACCAGTTGCTGCAAAAAGCAGCACAGGGTGCATTTCATGGTATAGTTGACTATACGGAATTACCGTTGGTCTCAACTGATTTTAACCACGATCCGCACAGCGCCATTGTCGATGGCACGCAGACGCGGGTGAGTGGGGCGCATCTGATCAAAACGCTGGTCTGGTGTGATAACGAATGGGGTTTTGCTAACCGAATGCTCGACACCACGTTAGCAATGGCCGCTATTGGTTTCAGGCTCGACGCTTGAGCGTCGACAAAACTTTAAGTATCAACGAGAGGATTCACCATGTCTGTAATTAAGATGACCGATCTGGATCTGGCTGGTAAACGCGTTTTCATCCGTGCGGACCTGAACGTACCAGTTAAAGAAGGGAAAGTAACCAGCGACGCACGTATCCGTGCTTCACTGCCAACTATCGAGCTGGCGCTGAAACAGGGTGCGAAAGTGATGGTGACTTCTCACCTGGGTCGTCCGACCGAAGGCGAGTACAACGAAGAATTCTCTCTGCTGCCGGTAGTTAATTACCTGAAAGACAAACTGTCTGCTCCGGTTCGTCTGGTTAAAGATTACCTGGACGGCGTAGAAGTTGCTGCCGGTGAGCTGGTTGTTCTGGAAAACGTTCGCTTCAACAAAGGCGAGAAGAAAGACGACGAAGCACTGTCCAAAAAATACGCTGCACTGTGCGACGTATTCGTAATGGACGCATTCGGTACTGCACACCGTGCACAGGCTTCCACCCACGGTATCGGCAAATTTGCTGACGTTGCGTGCGCAGGCCCGCTGCTGGCAGCTGAACTGGACGCGCTGGGTAAAGCACTGAAAGAACCTGCTCGCCCAATGGTGGCTATCGTTGGTGGTTCTAAAGTTTCTACCAAGCTGACCGTTCTGGACTCCCTGTCTAAAATCGCTGACCAGCTGATCGTTGGTGGTGGTATCGCGAACACCTTCGTTGCTGCTCAAGGCCACAACGTGGGTAAATCCCTGTACGAAGCTGACCTGGTTGACGAAGCTAAACGTCTGCTGACGACCTGCGATATCCCAGTCCCAACTGACGTTCGCGTAGCGACCGAGTTCTCCGAAACTGCGGCAGCAACCCTGAAATCTGTAAACGACATCAAAGATGAAGAGCAGATTCTGGACCTGGGCGACGCGTCTGCAGAAAAACTGGCAGAAATCCTGAAAAACGCCAAAACCATCCTGTGGAACGGCCCGGTTGGCGTGTTCGAATTCCCGAACTTCCGCAAAGGTACTGAAATCGTTGCTAACGCTATCGCAGACAGCGAAGCGTTCTCCATCGCAGGCGGCGGCGACACCCTGGCAGCTATCGACCTGTTCGGTATCGCTGACAAAATCTCCTACATCTCCACTGGCGGCGGCGCATTCCTCGAATTCGTGGAAGGCAAAGTCCTGCCAGCAGTAGCAATGCTCGAAGAGCGCGCTAAGAAGTAAGCCATTCAAGGGCAGGGAAACCTGCCCCATTTTCAGCGCGCTTTATAGAGCTCGCACCTTTTCTAACGGCCGAAGATACAGGACTACGTAACATGTCTAAAATTTTTGATTTCGTAAAACCAGGTGTTATCACCGGTGATGACGTACAGAAAGTTTTCCAGGTAGCAAAAGAAAACAACTTCGCTCTGCCAGCAGTTAACTGCGTTGGTACTGACTCCATCAACGCCGTTCTGGAAACCGCTGCAAAAGTTAAAGCACCGGTTATCGTTCAGTTCTCCAACGGTGGCGCTGCGTTCATCGCAGGTAAAGGCGTGAAAACTGACGTTCCTCAGGGCGCTGCAATCCTGGGTGCTATCTCCGGTGCACACCACGTACACCAGATGGCTGAACACTACGGTGTTCCAGTAATCCTGCACACTGACCACTGCGCTAAGAAACTGCTGCCGTGGATCGACGGTCTGCTGGACGCGGGTGAAAAACACTTCGCGGCTACCGGTAAACCACTGTTCTCTTCCCACATGATCGACCTGTCCGAAGAGTCCCTGCACGAAAACATCGAAATCTGCTCCAAATACCTGGCGCGCATGTCCAAAATGGGCATGACTCTGGAAATCGAACTGGGTTGCACCGGCGGTGAAGAAGACGGCGTGGACAACAGCCACATGGACGCTTCTGCACTGTACACTCAGCCAGAAGACGTTGATTACGCTTACACCGAACTGAGCAAAATCAGCCCACGTTTCACCATCGCAGCTTCCTTCGGTAACGTACACGGCGTGTACAAACCAGGTAACGTGGTTCTGACCCCAACTATCCTGCGTGATTCTCAGGAATACGTTTCTAAGAAACACAACCTGCCGCACAACAGCCTGAACTTCGTCTTCCACGGCGGTTCCGGTTCTTCTGCTCAGGAAATCAAAGACTCCGTAAGCTATGGCGTAGTGAAAATGAACATCGATACCGACACCCAATGGGCAACCTGGGACGGTATCCTGCAGTACTACAAAACCAACGAAGCTTACCTGCAGGGCCAGCTGGGCAACCCGAAAGGCGAAGACCAGCCGAACAAGAAATACTACGATCCACGCGTATGGCTGCGTGCAGCTCAGGCGTCCATGATCGCTCGTCTGGAACAGGCTTTCACTGAACTGAACGCGAAAGACGTTCTGTAAGATAAACCTGATTCTTGACCAAAGCCCGCTGCATAGCGGGCTTTTTTATTGCCTTTTCAATATGATGGGCTGGTATGAAAGTGTGACCGGCTTGGCAAAATACTGATTTTTTGTTTACCCTTTATACCTGCCTGTACTTTTACGGGTCGTTTTTAGTTTCCCATCCGGGTATCCATAAGGAATATTGAATGGAAGATTTAAACGTTGTCGATAGCATAAACGACGCTGGCTCCTGGCTGGTGCGCAACCAGGAGCTCCTGCTGAGCTACGCCGTCAATATCGTCGCGGCGATTGCAATCCTTATCGTCGGGATGATTGTGGCGAGGATTGTCTCTGGCACCGTCAACCGCCTGATGCTGGCGCGTAAAATTGATGCCACCGTAGCGGACTTTCTCTCCGCGCTGGTACGCTATGCGATTATCGCCTTTACGCTGATTGCCGCGCTGGGCCGTGTCGGTGTGCAGACCGCCTCAGTGATTGCCGTACTGGGTGCCGCCGGTTTAGCCGTAGGTCTGGCGCTGCAGGGCTCGCTCTCCAACCTGGCTGCTGGCGTACTGCTGGTGATGTTCCGTCCGTTCCGCGCGGGTGAATACGTTGATCTCGGCGGCGTTGCCGGTACCGTGCTCAGCGTGCAGATTTTCTCGACCACCATGCGTACCGTTGACGGTAAAATTATCGTGATTCCGAACGGTAAAATTATTGCGGGCAATATTATCAACTTCTCCCGTGAGCCTGCGCGCCGTAATGAGTTCATTATTGGCGTCTCTTACGATGCGGATATTGATAAGGTTAAGCAGATCCTGACCCGCATTCTTGAAGCGGACAACCGCATTCTAAAAGACCGCGATATTACCGTGCGCTTAAATGAACTGGCGCCGTCTTCAGTGAATTTTGTCGTGCGCGCCTGGAGCCTGAGCGGCGACCTGCAAAACGTCTACTGGGACGTGCTTGAGCAAATTAAGCGTGAGTTCGATGCCAACGGCATTAGCTTTCCTTACCCGCAGCTAGACGTGCATATGAAGCCGGAGAATGCTGCTCAGCAGTAATCGCTTCCATGCGGTAATAAGGCCGGGCTGATGTGAACTGCACCCCAAAAGTTGGACACCCAACGAAGTAAGGTGCAGTTTTTTATGAGCAAGTATTCTCTCAGCTTTAAGATTGAAGTTGTGCAGCACTATCTTTCTGGTCAGGAAGGGCAGCAAGCGACTGCAAAGCGTTTTGGTATCGATCACAGTGCCGTTCGTAAGTGGACTGCAGCCTGGAAGATTCATGGCGAAGCCGGGCTGACAACCCGGCATTTCACCTATTCTCCTGCCTTTAAAGAGTCCGTTATCCTTCATATGCGTGAACACCGGCTTTCTGTTCGCGAAATCTGTGCAAAATTCACTATCCCTGCCTTTTCCACTGT
Organism: Kluyvera sichuanensis; assembly: GCF_040930405.1. Classification (NCBI taxonomy): domain Bacteria; kingdom Pseudomonadati; phylum Pseudomonadota; class Gammaproteobacteria; order Enterobacterales; family Enterobacteriaceae; genus Kluyvera; species Kluyvera sichuanensis. The sequence continues at coordinate 2,902,259 of NZ_CP162271.1, read as the reverse complement.
TCGACAGTGGGAACGACTGTATGATGAAGGCGGATTAGAAGCCCTTACTGACAGCCGACGCAGGAAAAAAACGATGCCAGAACACCCTGAGAATCACCCTGTCCCTCCTTTGCAGGTCCCTCTTGCCCCGGATGAGCGAGAGGAGCTTGAACAACTGCGTGCTGAAGTGGCATATCTAAAAAAGCTGCAAGCCTTACTCAGGGAAAGAGACACGTCAAAACGCGGGATAAAGCGCAGATCGTGAATGAGTTAAGGCCGGAGTTCTCCCTTATACGTCTGTTAAAAGCGGCAGGGCTGGCGAGAAGCACGTTCTACTGGCAACAGGCCAGCGGTAAAAAACCAGACAAATATGCCGGTGATAAGCAGCGTATTTTAACGCTGTTTCATAAACATAAAGGACGTTATGGATACCGGCGGATCACGCTGGCGAGCCGTCGGGAAGGTAGCTTACTGAACCATAAAACGGTTCAGAGGCTAATGAAGGAGTTAGATTTAACCAGCTGTATCAGAAGGAAGAAATACAACTCTTACAGAGGCCGGTACGGGAAAGTTGCGGGTAATGTGCTGAACCGGCAGTTCAGTGCGGATAAGCCCAATCAGAAGTGGGTAACAGATGTCACAGAATTTAAAATCAATGGAGAAAAGCTGTATCTGTCTCCGGTTCTGGATCTGTATAACGGAGAAATAGTTGCGTATGAGATGGCGTCCCGGCCTCTGTTGCCGATGGTGGATGAGATGCTGTCGAAAGCGATGTCGATACTGGGAAAAGACGAATACCCACTACTGCATTCAGATCAGGGCTGGCAGTACCAGATGGCGCATTATCAGAAGCGACTTGAGGAAGGTGGTCTGAAACAGAGCATGTCAAGAAAGGGGAACTGTCACGACAATGCGGTCATGGAAAGCTTCTTTGGTACGCTGAAATCTGAATGTTTTTACCTGTCAGACCATAGAGATATCAGCGAGTTGCGCATGGCTATCGATGACTATATCCACTATTACAACCATGAAAGAATCAAACAGAAACTAAAAGGCCTGAGTCCGGTAGAGTACCGAACCCAGGCCCTGATAGCCGCTTAATATAAACCGTCCAACATTATGGGGTCAGTTCAGATGCCCGGCTTTTTTATGGACGGCGTAAACGTCTTATCCTGCCTATATTGGTACGCATAGCTTAAAAAATTATTAGTTAAATTTATTACTGATTAAAAATATCAATTTCCGCTAATGATTTTATCGCGTTATAGTCAGCGCCATTCCTGAACTATCTGAAGAAAACTATCGTGATATCTTACTATTTTCAAGGGCTTATGCTCGGTGCTGCGATGATCCTGCCGTTGGGGCCGCAAAATGCTTTCGTCATGAACCAGGGGATCCGTCGTCAATATCACCTGATGATCGCCTTACTTTGCGCCGTTAGCGATCTGCTGTTGATCTGCGCTGGGATCTTTGGCGGTAGCGCGCTGCTGACGGCTTCGCCATGGCTGCTGGCGCTAGTGACCTGGGGCGGCGTCGCGTTCCTGCTGTGGTATGGCTTTGGGGCGCTGAAAACCGCGATGGGCAGTAATATCGAACTGGCGACTGCCGAAGTGATGAAGCAGGGACGTTGGAAAATTATCGCCACCATGTTAGCGGTGACCTGGCTTAACCCACACGTCTATCTGGATACCTTTGTGGTTCTAGGCAGCCTCGGTGGCCAACTGGCAGAGGAACCAAAACGCTGGTTTGCGCTGGGCACGGTTAGCGCCTCTTTCCTGTGGTTCTTCGCGTTAGCGCTGCTGGCAGCCTGGCTTGCTCCACGTTTACGTACCGCCAAAGCACAGCGTATTATTAATCTCGTTGTCGGCGTAGTGATGTGGTTTATTGCATTTCAGCTGGCAAAAGAGGGCGTCGGGCATCTGCATGCGTTGCTGAACTAGGTCTCATCTGATGGACTTTCCCCTGGCAACGGCTAAGCTTGCAGGCAAGACCCCGTTGTCGGGTGATAACCAAGGAGATACAACAGTGAAGTTTAAAGTGATGGCTCTGGCTGCAGTAGTTGGGTTTAGCGCAATGGCGGTACAGGCAAATGAATTGCCGGACAGCCCACATATCGTGACATCGGGTACGGCGAGCGTGGATGCGGTTCCGGATATCGCGACGCTTGCCATTGAAGTCAACATAGCTGCCAAGGATGCCGCGAGCGCGAAAAAACAGGCCGACCAGCGCGTCGCGCAATATCTCTCCTTCCTCGAGCAAAACGGCGTAGCGAAAAAAGACATCAGCTCCGCGAACCTGCGTACTCAGCCAGATTATGACTACCAGAACGGTAAAAGCGTGCTGAAAGGCTATCGTGCGGTGCGTACCGTAGAGGTGACGCTGCGTCAGTTGGATAAGCTGAACTCGTTGCTGGATGGTGCGCTGAAAGCAGGGCTGAACGAAATCCGTTCTGTGTCGCTGGGCGTGGCACAGCCGGATGCCTATAAAGATAAAGCGCGTAAAGCGGCAATTGAAGATGCGATTCATCAAGCGCAATCTCTGGCGGCGGGCTTCCATAGCAAGCTGGGGCCAGTATATAGCGTACGTTACCACGTCTCTAACTATCAGCCGAGCCCGATGGTGCGGATGATGAAGGCGGATGCGGCACCGGTTTCCGCGCAGGAAACTTACGAGCAGGCGACCATCCAGTTTGATGATCAGGTGGATGTGGTGTTCCAGCTCCAGCCTGAGCAGGCTGCGACTCCTGCGGCTCCAGCCGCAGCTCCAGCGCCTGCTGCTAAATAACGGGTAGGGTGCAGGGGGCGGCGGTGCTTGCCCGCTCCCTGTATCCGCTCAATAAAGGAAAAAGCTTAATCCTGACGCAGCACCTTATGGCCATAAGCCAGCAACGCATCCGTTACCTTCCGCATCATTCGACTCTCCGGCGCAAACCGGTGCCAGTAAAGCATCCGACGCTGGAACAGCCCAGGCGTCAAGTCAATCAGTTCCCCGCTTGCCAGCTCTTTCTCTATCTGCAAATGCGGGATCATACAGCAGGTCGTCCCCTGACGGGCCAACTGCACAAACGCTTCTGACGAGTTTACGATATGGCACGGTACGCTGCCCGGCGGCAGATCGAAGTTTTGCTGCAAAAAGGCCTGGTGCATATCGTCCAGATGATCGAAGGCCACGGCCGGCGCTTTCAGCAGCGCAGAGCGGGTTACTCCGTTAGGGAAATAGCGCTCAGCAAACGCTTTTGACCCGACAAATAGATAGTCGAGCGCTCCGAGCTGATCGACCAGACAGCTTGGCAGCGCCTGTGGTTGAATACTCACCGCGCCAACCACTTCACCACGGCGCAAACGCTCCTGGGTCCGGGTTTCATCTTCGACCTGTAAATTCAAACGAATAGGGGAGTTGGCCAACACGTCGGCAAGCGCCGGCAGCAGCCAGGTTGCCAGACTGTCGGCGTTGACTGCCAGAGAGAGCAGCAGCGGTGTGGAGCCGGTTTGCTCATCGCCAAGCCACTCCTCTTCCAGCAGCTCAACCTGACGCAGCAGCGCCAGCAGCTTCTGCCCCTGTTCCGTTGGGCGCGGCGGCACGGTTCGCACCAGCAACGGCTGACCGAACATGTTCTCCAGCTGCTTAATGCGCTGGGAAACGGCGGACTGAGTGATGCACAGTTTCTGCGCGGCGCGCTCAAACCCACGTTCCCTGATAACGGCATCCAGCGCCTGTAGTGTTCTGTAGTCCGGACGTTTCATTGCTCTGAGGTACTCCCCTATAGGTGTTATCTGCACTATGACATAAATTTACCCGATATACAGACGAAAATGGTTTGCAGTTTACTGTGATAGAGGTCACGTGTTGGGCATCTGCTTTATCGCACCCGGCCTGAGGTTTCCCGGTTGCTCGAATTGTTCCAGGGTTATGTTCTATAATGCGCGGCAGTTGATGACACCACAGGCGAAACGATCATGACGCAGGATGAACTGAAAAAAGCAGTAGGCTGGGCAGCACTTCAATACGTACAGCCGGGTACGATTGTCGGTGTGGGCACGGGGTCTACTGCGGCGCACTTTATTGACGCGCTGGGCACGATGAAAGGACAAATCGAAGGGGCGGTATCAAGCTCAGATGCCTCTACCGAGAAGCTGAAAAGCCTCGGCATTACCGTTTTCGATCTGAATGAAGTCGACCGTTTAGGCATCTACGTGGACGGTGCTGATGAGATCAACGGCCACATGCAGATGATCAAAGGCGGCGGCGCAGCGCTGACGCGCGAAAAAATCATTGCCTCCGTTGCGGACAAATTTATCTGTATCGCTGATGCTTCCAAGCAGGTTGATATCCTGGGTAACTTCCCGCTGCCGGTTGAAGTGATCCCAATGGCTCGCAGCGCTGTGGCGCGTGAACTGGTAAAACTGGGCGGTCGTCCAGAGTACCGTCAGGGCGTCGTGACCGATAACGGCAACGTGATCCTTGATGTGCACGGCCTGGAAATTCTCGATGCTATCGCACTGGAAAACGCGATTAACGGCATTCCAGGTGTGGTCACCGTGGGTCTGTTCGCGAACCGTGGCGCGGATGTCGCGCTGATTGGTACCGCCGACGGCGTGAAAACCATCGTGAAATGATCTGGCCGGGGGGAAAATACAATTTCCCCCATTTTTTTTATGTGGGCTAAATTCGGTGACTTGTGTCACATTTTTGCGTCACACATTATTAACATCCCACGTTTATCTTTCCACTTAGCATTTTATGCTGGCATTTCCCGCTGCATGACATTTCCTCATCACCCCGACGCAAACGTTCATATTGCCGCAATAATTTTTTTTGATATGTTGCTTAGGTGAACTTTCGTTCACCACAACATTAGTAAAACAAAGACAGGACGGGGAAATGGCTAAGGTATCACTGGAAAAAGAGAAAATTAAATTTCTGCTGGTTGAAGGCGTGCACCAGAAGGCGGTGGATAGTCTGCGCGCGGCAGGCTACACCAATATCGAGTTTCACAAGGGTGCGCTGGATAGCGAACAGCTGAAAGAGTCGATCCGTGATGCCCATTTCATCGGCCTGCGTTCCCGTACTCACCTGACGGAAGAGGTTTTTGCTGCCGCAGAGAAGCTGGTGGCGGTGGGCTGCTTCTGTATCGGTACCAACCAGGTTGACCTGGTAGCGGCGGCCAAACGCGGCGTTCCTGTATTTAACGCGCCATTCTCTAACACTCGCTCCGTGGCGGAACTGGTGATCGGTGAACTGCTGCTGCTGCTTCGTGGTATCCCGGAAGCGAACGCCAAAGCGCACCGTGGCGTGTGGAACAAACTGGCGGCGGGCTCTTATGAAGCGCGTGGCAAAAAGCTGGGTATTATTGGCTACGGCCACATCGGTACCCAGCTCGGCATTCTGGCGGAATCGCTGGGGATGCACGTTTTCTTCTACGATATTGAAAATAAGCTACCGCTAGGTAACGCTACCCAGGTGCAGCATCTTTCTGACCTGCTCAACATGAGCGACGTGGTCAGCCTGCACGTGCCGGAAAATGCGTCAACCAAGAACATGATGGGCGCAGAAGAGCTGGCGCTGATGAAGCCGGGCGCGCTGCTGATTAACGCCTCGCGCGGCACGGTTGTTGAAATTCCTGCGTTGTGTGATGCGCTGGCGCGTAAGCACCTGGCCGGGGCGGCGATCGACGTCTTCCCAACCGAACCTGCTACCAACAGCGAGCCGTTCACCTCGCCGCTGTGCGAGTTCGACAACGTTATCCTGACGCCGCACATCGGTGGCTCTACCCAGGAAGCGCAGGAAAACATCGGCCTGGAAGTGGCTGGCAAACTGATTAAGTACTCCGACAACGGCTCTACGCTCTCCGCGGTCAACTTCCCGGAAGTATCTCTGCCGCTGCACGGCGGTCGTCGTCTGCTGCACATCCACGAAAACCGTCCTGGCGTGCTGACGGCGCTCAACCAAATCTTCGCCGAGCAGGGCGTGAACATTGCCGCACAGTACCTGCAAACCACGCCGCAGATGGGCTATGTGGTTATCGACATTGAAGCGGAAGAGGATGTCGCTGAGAAAGCGCTGCTGAGCATGAAGGCGATTCCGGGCACCGTTCGCGCGCGTCTGCTGTACTAATCTTTATTCTTTCCATCCAGACGGGCAGGCCAAAGGTCAGCCCGTTTTTGTTTTCTGTTTCCGTACTGCAACTCATACATGGCATTTACGAGCCTCGCCGCAAACGGTGATTAAAGATTCTGCCGCGCATTGTGTGTGGGGAAAAGGATTTTACGATAGGGGTTCAGCATAGGGCTGAAACGGAAAAGCCCCTACCGAAGCAGGGGCTCTAAAAGGAAAGGGATAATGATGAGACTCGTCATCATACTGCTGATTTTGTTAATCATCGCTTGGCCAGCCTATTAACAAGATTTACGCAGGAGGGAGGTTCGCCTCCCTCACCCTTTACCGAGGAATTTAGGTCAAAAAAGAATCGATGTCAATCAGCAGAAAATGCTTACCACTGCCACACCTTCGACGGTGTGACTACGGCCGGTAGGGGAATATCCCACTCTTCAACCGGCAGGGCGTCGACTAACTGACAGTCGTGCGCATAGCCGACGGGCTGAATATCGTGCTGCTGCCAGTTTTGCAGCGTACGGTCGTAAAAGCCTCCGCCCATGCCCAGCCGTTGGCCCTGTTCATCAAAGGCAACCAGCGGCGTTATCAACACGTCGAGATTCGCCAGCGGCAGCACATCGCGCACATCAAGCTTCGGTTCGCGGATTTTCAGGCGGTTCGTCACCAGTTCGCTGTGCGGATGGTAATGCAGAAACAGCAGATTCCCAGGACTAAACGGGTGCAATACGGGCAGGTAGACGCGCTTACCGGCTTGCCAGAGCTGTTCAATCAGGGGTTGGGTATCAAGCTCACCGTCAAAGGATAAGAACAGCGCGACGGTTTTTGCCATCACCACGGGAGGCCAGGCCATCATGCGGTCTGCGGCTTGCTCGCCGTAAAGCGCTTGTTGCTGGGGTGTGAGCGCACGACGACGTTGCCGGATTAGCTGGCGAATGTGCTGTCGGGAATTTTGTTGCTCAGATGGATGCGTCATAAGACCGGTAGGTAGAAGGGGAATCTCCGAGATGCCGCCGCAGGCTGTAACCCTTGAACCCTTGGTTCAAGGTGAATGCGTCGTCACAGTTTTAAGGCTTCTCGGACGGACCGAGCATGCTCACCAACCGTGGAGCGCCACATTCTTGTGGTATGAAATATCGGCTCAGGGGACTGGCCCGCTTGCGAACATCTCAGAGAAATTTTGTCTTCACAGTCACTCTACCATAGTAAACTGCAAAGTGTTATTCAAACTTTGGGGCTGACTTATCGGATATGCGACCCTGGTCAAGCAATGCCTGTTCAATGGTCTGTTGCAGCATCCGAATGCGCTGTTCCATGCTGGAAGCATAGTCGCGCGTCTTTGCCCTTTCCTGAGTTAACTCATAGCTGATGTTCAACGCGGCGATGAAAACCAGCTGCTCAGTATTTGTGACTCTAGTGCGTTCTTTCAGATCTTGCAACCGCTGATTCAGATCGTCCGCTGCCTGATTCAAAGCATCTCTTTGTTCAGGCGGGCAATTCACTCGCAGTGAACGGCCAAAAATTTGGATATCGACGGGTTGTGCAGACATGTCACCTTCCTGCTGATTGACTGCGCTTCCTTCACTCTCAGGATGTGAAGGGGCGACACTATAGCTACCCTGGTATGAAGATACAAGCCCTTTTCTGGTATCTCCAGGGTCCAAAGTGGTAGCATATCATGAATTCCACCCAACAATGACGAATGCGCATGTCTATACAGAACGAAATGCCGGGTTACACCGTGATGAACCAACTGTTAAACCAACAAGGGGTAGGCCTGACGCCTGCAGAAATGCACGGTCTGCTGAGTGGATTGCTCTGCGGCGGAAACAAGGACAGCTCCTGGCAGCCGCTGGTTCACGACCTGACCAACGAAGGTCTGGCGTTTGGTCACGAGCTTGCCGAGTCGCTGCGTTCCATGCATGCGGCAACCAGCGATGCGCTGGAAGACGACGGCTTCCTTTTTCAGCTTTATCTGCCTGAAGGCGACGATGTCAGCGTGTTCGACCGCGCCGATGCGCTCTCCGGCTGGGTGAACCATTTCCTGCTCGGTCTGGGAATGGTACAGCCGAAACTGGATAAAGTGAGAGATGAAACCGGCGAAGCCATTGACGACCTTCGAAATATTGCGCAACTTGGCTATGAAGAAGATGAAGATCAGGAAGAGCTGGAGATGTCGCTGGAAGAAATTATCGAATACGTTCGCGTAGCGGCGCTGCTGTGCCACGATACTTTCACCCACCCGCAGCCGACCGCGCCTGAAGTGCAAAAGCCAACATTACACTAATCACAACGCCCGCTCCGCTTGCTGCGCAAGGCCGGTAAACGGAGCGCTAAGGGATTGAAAGGAGATGTCATGACACAGCAAGCGTTTCTCCGCCGCCGCCAGGCATTACTGGCGCAAATGAAACCAGGCAGCGCGGCGCTGATTTTTGCCGCGCCAGAGGTGACTCGCAGCGCGGATTCTGAGTATCCCTACCGCCAGAACAGCGATTTCTGGTACTTCACCGGCTTTAACGAGCCTGAAGCCTTGCTGGTGCTGATTAAAAGCGATGACACTCACAACCACAGCGTGCTGTTCAACCGCGTTCGTGACCTGACGGCTGAAATTTGGTTTGGCCGTCGTCTGGGCCAGGACGCCGCACCGGAAAAACTGGGCGTTGACCGCGCGCTGGCGTTCAGCGAAATCAATCAGCAGCTGTTCCAGTTGCTGAACGGCCTGGACGTTATCTACCACGCGCAGGGCGAATACGCTTTTGCCGATGACATCGTCTTCACCGCGCTGGATAAGCTGCGTAAAGGGTCGCGACAGAATCTCACTGCGCCGGACGCGATGATCGACTGGCGTCCGATGGTGCATGAAATGCGCCTGTTCAAAGACAGTGAAGAGATTGACATCCTGCGTCGCGCGGGCGAAATTTCTGCGCTGGCCCATACTCGCGCGATGGAAAAATGCCGTCCGGGGATGTTTGAATATCAGCTGGAAGGGGAGATTCTTCACGAATTCTCTCGCCACGGCGCGCGCTACCCGTCATATAACACCATTGTGGGCGGCGGCGAAAACGGCTGCATTCTGCACTACACCGAGAACGAATCTGAGCTGCGCGACGGCGAGCTGGTGCTGATTGACGCGGGCTGCGAATATAAAGGCTACGCGGGCGATATCACCCGTACTTTCCCGGTGAACGGCAAATTTACCCCGGCACAGCGCGCTATCTACGATATCGTGCTTGCCTCGCTGTACAAATCCCTCGAGCTGTATCGCCCTGGCACCTCCATTCAGGAAGTGACCGGTGAAGTGGTGCGCATCATGGTGACCGGCCTGCACGGCCTGGGGATCCTCAAAGGGGAAATTGATCAGCTGATTACCGACAACGCCCACCGTCCGTACTTTATGCATGGCCTGAGCCACTGGCTGGGGCTGGATGTGCATGACGTTGGCGTCTACGGCGCAGACCGCTCCCGCGTGCTTGAGCCGGGGATGGTGCTGACCGTTGAACCGGGTCTGTACATCGCGCCAGACGCGGACGTGCCGGCGGAATATCGCGGTATCGGTATTCGTATTGAAGACGATATTCTCATTACCGAAGACGGTAACGAGAACCTCACCGCGAGCGTCGTGAAGGATGCTGATGCCATTGAAGCGTTGATGGCAGCGGCACGTCAGCTATGAGCGTGATTATTGTCGGCGGCGGCATGACCGGCGCCACGCTGGCGCTGGCTATCTCGCAGCTGACGGCGGGCCGCCTTCCGGTGCACCTGATAGAGGCGGCGGATATTCACGCCGCCGAACATCCAGGCTTTGATGGGCGGGCGATTGCGCTGGCCGCTGGTACCTGCCAACAGCTGGCGAAGATTAACCTGTGGCAGGCGATTGCCGACTGTGCGACGCCGATTACCACCGTTCACGTCAGCGACCGCGGCCATGCCGGTTTTGTCACCCTTGATGCTCAGGATTATCGTCTCTCTGCACTCGGCAATGTGGTGGAACTGCACGATGTGGGTCAGCGCCTGTTTGGCCTGCTGCGCCATGCGCGCGGCGTCACGCTGCATTGTCCATCACGGGTGTCGCGGGTTGAACGTCAGGCTGATGGTGTAAGCGTGACGCTGGATAGTGGTGAAACGCTGCACGGCAAACTGCTGGTTGCCGCCGACGGTTCGCGCTCCACGCTCGGCGAGCAGTGCGGTATTGCCTGGCAGCAGGAGCCGTATAATCAGGTGGCGGTGATTGCCAACGTCTCCACCGCCGTGGCGCATCAGGGGCGGGCGTTTGAACGCTTTACCGAGCATGGCCCTATCGCCATGCTGCCAATGTCTCAGAACCGCTGTTCGCTGGTGTGGTGCCATCCGCTGGCGCGTCATGACGATGTGCTCAACTGGTCAGACGCTGAGTTTTGCCGTGAGCTACAGAAAGCGTTCGGTTGGCGTTTAGGCCGAATTACCCACGCTGGCGCGCGCAGCGTGTATCCGTTATCGCTGACCACCGCAACCCGGACGGTATCGCACCGCCTGGCGCTGGTGGGCAACGCGGCGCAGACGCTGCATCCGATTGCCGGACAAGGTTTTAACCTCGGCATGCGCGACGTCATGACGCTGGCGGAACATCTGGCAGGCGCGCACGATGCCAATCAGGATATCGGCGACTACTCGCTGCTGTGTCATTACCAGCGTCAGCGTGCGGAAGATAAAGCCGCCACGATTGGCGTAACCGACGGGCTGGTGCATCTGTTCGCCAACCGTTGGGCTCCGCTGGTAGTCGGGCGCAACGTGGGCCTGATGACGATGGAATTATTTACCCCTGCACGCGATGTGCTGGCACAGCGGACGCTGGGCTGGGTCGCCCGCTAATCAGCAGTTTAAGGAGTTAATGTGCAAAGTGTTGATGTTGCCATCGTAGGCGGTGGAATGGTTGGGCTGGCGGTAGCCTGCGGTTTACAGGGCAGCGGCCTGCGGGTTGCCGTGCTGGAACAGTCGCTACCGCAGGCGCTTGCCGCCGATGCGCCACCTGCGCTACGCGTCTCCGCCATCAATGCGGGCAGCGAAAAGCTGCTCACCAGGCTGGACGTCTGGTCGGCAATCACTGCCCAGCGCGCCAGCTGCTACCACGGCATGGAAGTGTGGGATAAAGACAGCTTCGGTCGTATTACGTTTGATGACCGCAGCATGGGTTACAGCCATCTCGGCCATATCGTTGAAAACGCGGTGATCCATCACGCGCTGTGGCAGAAAGCGGAGCGCAGTTCCGACGTCACGCTGATGGCGCCCGCTGAACTGCAGCAGGTGGTCTGGGGTGAGAATGAAGCGTTTCTGACGCTGAAAGACGGCAATATGCTGACCGCGCGTCTGGTCGTGGGGGCGGACGGCGCGAACTCCTCGCTGCGCAGTAAAGCGGATATTCCGCTGACCTTCTGGGACTATCGCCATCACGCGCTGGTCGCCACCGTTCGCACCGAAGAGCCGCACGAGGCGGTGGCGCGCCAAAGCTTCCACGGTGAAGGTATTCTGGCCTTCCTGCCGCTCTCCGATCCGCATCTTTGTTCGATTGTCTGGTCACTGTCGCCGCAGGAAGCAGAACGGATGCAGCAGGCCGATGACGCTGAATTTAACCAGAAGCTGAATATCGCCTTTGATAATCGCCTGGGGTTGTGCAAGGTGGAGAGCGAACGTCAGGTATACCCGTTGACCGGGCGCTATGCACGTCAGTTTGCCGCCCATCGTCTGGCGCTGGTCGGCGATGCAGCGCACACCATCCATCCTTTGGCCGGGCAGGGGGTGAACCTGGGCTTTATGGACGCCGCCGAGCTGATTGAAGAGCTGCGTCGTTTGCATATGCAGGGTAAAGACATCGGTCAGCATTTCTATCTGCGTCGCTACGAGCGCAGCCGTAAACACAGCGCCGCGCTGATGCTGGCGGGAATGCAGGGCTTCCGCGAGCTGTTTGCTGGCGAAAATCCGGCGAAAAAACTGCTGCGCGATCTCGGTCTTGCGTTGGCTGATACGCTACCCGGCGTGAAGCCGCAACTGATTCGTCAGGCAATGGGCCTGAACGACCTGCCAGAGTGGCTTCGTTAAGTCGCTCACACTTTTACTCCCGGTGGTTCTACCGGGAGTCTCCTCTCTCATTTGAAAAATTCTAATTTCACGCCGTTTTTCGCATTAGTTTTATTAATCCATGCATTTTCATGTTACGGAAAAAGCGCCCTGTTTTACGCATAAAATATTATCTTATGCTGAATTGTTAACCATTGTTGTTAATAAAATGGGGTGTATTTCGCTTTTTTGCAGTCAATTCCTCTGTATGCTTTTTCGCGGCTTTTGGTCATAAGCTAATGTGATGTCCCCTTTTTCAGGATGGTTTACCACGATGTTCGGTGGTAAGTTCAGGGAAAAGAGAACGTTTGCGTCGGTGCCCAGATGGGTGTCGGCGTTTGGTTTTGTGGTGCGATATATTCAACGAGGACATGATGGCTCAACAAACGCCTTTGTATGACCAGCACGTGTTATGTGGCGCGCGTATGGTGGATTTCCACGGCTGGATGATGCCGCTGCACTATGGTTCGCAGATTGATGAGCACCACGCGGTGCGTACCGATGCCGGGATGTTCGATGTGTCGCACATGACCATCGTCGATCTCCACGGGCCGCGGACCCGAGAGTTTCTACGCTATCTGCTGGCAAACGACGTTGCCAAGCTCACCAAGCCCGGCAAGGCGCTCTACAGCGGTATGCTAAATGCATCGGGCGGCGTGATTGATGACCTGATCGTTTACTACCTTACCGAAGATTATTTCCGCCTCGTCGTTAACTCCGCCACCCGCGAAAAAGACCTCTCCTGGATTACCCAACACGCTGAACCTTATGCCATCGACATCACCGTCCGTGATGACCTGTCGCTGATTGCCGTACAGGGGCCGAACGCGCAGGCGAAAGCCGGCACGCTGTTCACCGATGAACAACGTCACGCAGTGGAAGGCATGAAGCCGTTCTTTGGCGTGCAGGCGGGTGACTTCTTTATCGCCACCACCGGTTACACCGGCGAAGCGGGTTATGAAATTGCCCTGCCAAAAGAGCAGGCCGCCGATTTCTGGCAGAAACTGGTTCAGGCTGGCGTGAAGCCTTGCGGTCTGGGCGCGCGCGATACGCTGCGTCTGGAAGCCGGGATGAATCTCTACGGTCAGGAGATGGACGAAAGCATCTCCCCGCTGGCGGCCAACATGGGCTGGACCATCGCGTGGGAACCGGCCGAACGCAACTTTATCGGTCGCGACGTGCTGGAGCTGGAACGTGAGAAAGGTACCGAGCAGTTGGTCGGCCTGGTGATGACCGAAAAAGGCGTCCTGCGCGGTGAACTGCCGGTGCGCTTTACCGATGCCCGCGGCAACGCGTGCGAAGGTGTGATCACCAGCGGGACTTTCTCGCCAACCTTAGGCCATAGTATTGCGCTGGCTCGCGTCCCGGCTGGGATTGGCGAGACGGCGATCGTGCAGATCCGCAACCGTGAAATGCCGGTCAAAGTGACAAAACCTATTTTTGTGCGTAACGGCAAGGCCGTCGCGTAAGCCCTTTTTATTCTGGAGATTTTTTGATGAGCAACGTACCAGCAGAACTGAAATACAGCAAAGAACACGAATGGCTGCGCAAAGAAGCTGACGGTAGCTACACCGTTGGTATCACCGAGCACGCGCAGGAATTACTGGGTGACATGGTCTTCGTTGACCTGCCGGAAGTTGGCGCGACCGTTAGCGCGGGCGACGACTGTGCCGTGGCGGAGTCCGTTAAAGCGGCATCCGACATCTATGCCCCGATCAGCGGCGAAATCGTTGCTGTGAACGACGAACTGGGCGACTCGCCGGAGCTGGTGAACAGCGAACCGTACGCGGGCGGCTGGATCTTTAAGATCAAAGCCAGCGACGAAGCGGAAGTTGCCGCGCTGCTGGATGCGACCGCATACGAAGCCCTGTTAGAAGACGAATAAGGATTTGCTCCCTCTCCCTGTGGGAGAGGGCCGGGGTGAGGGCGAGTTTACGCCGTCGCCCCAAACCTCTTCTTCGAAGAGGAAATCTTAAAATCACCGCACGTTTCAGGAACCATCGCTCATGACACAGACTTTAAGCCAGCTTGAAAACCGTGGCGCGTTTATTGAACGTCACATCGGGCCGGATGCCCAGCAGCAGCAAGAGATGCTCAAAACAGTTGGCGCGGATTCATTAAACGCACTGATTGCGCAGATCGTGCCGAAAGATATCCAGCTTGCTACGCCGCCGCAGGTTGGCGAGGCCACCACCGAGTTCGCCGCGCTGGCGGAGTTGAAGGTGATTGCCGGTCGCAACAAGCGCTTTAAGTCATACATTGGCATGGGTTACACCCCGGTACAGCTGCCGCCGGTTATCCAACGCAACATGCTGGAAAACCCGGGCTGGTACACCGCGTACACCCCGTATCAGCCAGAAGTTTCTCAGGGTCGTCTGGAAGCGCTGCTCAACTTCCAGCAGGTGACGCTGGATCTGACCGGTCTCGATATGGCCTCTGCCTCTCTGCTGGACGAAGCCACCGCAGCCGCTGAAGCGATGGCAATGGCCAAGCGCGTGAGCAAACTGAAGAACGCCAACCGCTTCTTCGTGGCGGCCGACGTGCATCCGCAAACTCTGGATGTGGTCCGTACCCGCGCGGAAACCTTCGGTTTTGACGTGATTGTCGACGACGCTGACAAAGCACTGGAGCATCAGGACGTCTTCGGCGTGCTGCTGCAGCAGGTCGGGACCACTGGTGAAGTTCATGACTACAGCCAGCTGATTGCTGAACTGAAATCTCGTAAAGTCGTCGTCAGCGTTGCCGGCGATTTCATGGCGCTGGTGCTGTTAACCGCACCGGGCAAGCAAGGCGCGGACATTGTCTTCGGCTCTGCGCAGCGTTTCGGCGTACCGATGGGTTACGGCGGCCCGCACGCGGCCTTCTTTGCCGCAAAAGATGAATTCAAACGCGCCATGCCTGGCCGTATTATCGGCGTATCGAAAGATGCCGCTGGTAATACCGCGCTGCGTATGGCGATGCAGACCCGCGAGCAGCACATTCGCCGCGAGAAAGCGAACTCCAACATCTGTACCTCGCAGGTACTGCTGGCTAACATTGCCAGCCTGTACGCGGTCTTCCATGGCCCGGTTGGCCTGAAGCGTATTGCCAACCGCATTCACCGCCTGACCGATATTCTGGCAGCCGGTCTGCAGCAGAAAGGGCAGAAGCTGCGCCATGCGCACTACTTCGACACCCTGTGCGTGGAAGTGGCGGATAAAGCCGCCGTACTGGCGCGCGCTCAGGCTGCGGAAATCAACCTGCGCAGCGATATCCTCAACGCGGTCGGCGTGACCCTGAACGAAACCACCACCCGTGAAGATGTGCTGGCGCTGTTTAGCGTGATTCTGGGCGACAACCACGGTCTGGACATCGACGCGCTGGATAAAGACGTGGCGCTCGACAGCCGCTCTATCCCGCAAGCGATGCTGCGCGACGACGCCATCCTGAGCCATCCGGTGTTTAACCGCTATCACAGCGAAACCGAAATGATGCGCTACATGCACTCGCTGGAGCGTAAAGATCTGGCGCTGAACCAGGCGATGATCCCGCTGGGTTCCTGCACCATGAAGCTCAACGCCGCGGCGGAAATGATGCCTATTACCTGGCCGGAATTTGCTGAACTGCACCCGTTCTGCCCGGTTGATCAGGCGGAAGGCTACCATCAGATGATCGGTCAGCTCTCCGAGTGGCTGGTGAAACTGACCGGCTATGACGCGCTCTGCATGCAGCCGAACTCTGGCGCACAGGGTGAATATGCGGGCCTGCTGGCGATTCGTCACTACCACGAAAGCCGCAACGACGGTCATCGTGATATCTGTCTGATCCCGAGCTCAGCACACGGTACCAACCCAGCTTCCGCGCAGATGGCGGGGATGCAGGTGGTGGTGGTGGCCTGCGATAAGAACGGCAACATCGATCTGGCGGATCTGCGCGCGAAAGCGGAGCAGCATGCGGACAACCTTTCCTGCATCATGGTGACCTACCCGTCCACCCACGGCGTGTACGAAGAGACTATCCGTGAAGTGTGCGAAATTATTCACCAGTTCGGCGGCCAGGTTTACCTCGACGGCGCGAACATGAACGCCCAGGTTGGTATTACTTCCCCAGGTTTCATCGGCGCGGACGTTTCGCACCTTAACCTGCATAAAACCTTCTGCATTCCACACGGCGGCGGCGGCCCAGGTATGGGTCCTATCGGCGTGAAGTCACACCTGGCGCCGTTTGTTCCGGGCCATAGCGTGGTGCACATTGAAGGCATGCTGACCCGTCAGGGCGCGGTTTCCGCGGCACCGTTCGGCAGCGCTTCCATTCTGCCAATCAGCTGGATGTACATCCGCATGATGGGCGCAGAAGGGCTGAAGCAGGCAAGCCAGGTGGCGATCCTCAACGCTAACTACATTGCGACTCGCCTGAAAGATGCCTATCCGGTGCTCTACACTGGCCGTGACGGTCATGTGGCGCACGAATGTATTCTGGATATTCGTCCGTTGAAAGAAGAGACCGGTATCAGCGAGCTGGATATTGCTAAGCGCCTGATTGACTACGGTTTCCACGCGCCAACCATGTCCTTCCCGGTGGCCGGTACCCTGATGGTTGAGCCAACGGAATCCGAAGGCAAAGCCGAGCTGGACCGCTTTATTGGCGCGATGCTGGCGATCCGCAGCGAAATCGACCGCGTGAAAGCGGGCGAGTGGACGCTTGAAGACAACCCGCTGGTTAACTCCCCGCACACCCAGAATGAGCTGGTGGCGGAGTGGAACCACGGCTATAGCCGCGAAATCGCCGTTTTCCCGGCAGGCATGGCGAACAAATACTGGCCGACGGTGAAACGCCTCGACGACGTTTACGGCGACCGTAACCTGTTCTGCTCCTGCGTGCCGATGAGCGAATATCAGTAATGCTCTGATTAGGCTATCTTTTAAAGGCGCTTCGGCGCCTTTATTTTTTGGGGGATGCGAATGGCAATGGCATTAGTGACCGGCGCAAGCCGGGGGATTGGGCGGGCGACGGCGTTACAGCTGGCGCAGGAAGGCTATACGGTGGCGGTGAACTATCACCGCAACGAAGCCGCCGCCAATGACGTGGTAAACACGATTATTGCGCAGGGCGGCAAGGCCTTTGCCGTTCAGGCGGATATTGGCGATGAAGCGCAGGTGGAAGCGATGTTTGCCCGCCTCGACCAGCAGGACGAACCGCTAACGGCGCTGGTTAACAACGCGGGCGTGCTGTTCACCCAAAGCCGCGTAGAGGCGTTAACCGCCGAGCGTATCAACCGGGTATTGACCACCAACGTGACCGGCTATTTTCTCTGCTGCCGGGAAGCAGTAAAGCGGATGGCGATACCGCACGGCGGGCAGGGCGGCGCGATTGTGAACGTCTCCTCGGCGGCGGCACGTCTGGGCTCGCCGGGTGAATACGTGGACTATGCCGCCTCGAAAGGGGCGATTGATACGCTGACCACCGGGCTGTCGCTGGAAGTGGCGGCACAGGGTATTCGGGTGAATGGCGTGAGGCCTGGGTTTATCTATACCGAGATGCATGCCGACGGCGGGGAACCGGGGCGCGTTGACCGGGTGAAGTCCGTGCTGCCGATGCAGCGCGGCGGCCAGCCGGAAGAGGTGGCGCAGGCGATTGTCTGGCTACTGAGCGAGAAGGCGTCGTATGTGACGGGGAGTTTTATTGAGTTGGCGGGTGGGAAGTAGTGTGGTGTATGCCCCTCACCCTAACCCTCTCCCCATGGGGGAGAGGGGACCGACCGGTTTTCTCCCTCTGAGGGGAAACAGACTTACAAACTCTCGCCGTTGCTGGCAATCACCGCTTTATACCACTCAAAACTTTTCTTACGTGAACGCGACATATCGCCCGTGCCGTCGTCGTGCTTGTTCACATAGATAAAGCCATAGCGTTTGCTGTACTGGCCGGTGGTGAACGACACGCAGTCGATGCAGCCCCACGGCGTATAGCCCATCAGATCCACGCCATCATAGGTAACTGCTTTCATCATCTCTTCGACGTGTGCACGCAGATAATCAATGCGGTAGTCGTCGTTGATGCTGCCGTCGGCTTCGACTTTGTCGTACGCGCCAAAGCCGTTTTCCACGATAAACAGTGGTTTCTGGTAGCGCTCGTACAGCTCGCACAGCGAGTAGCGCAGGCCAACCGGGTCAATCTGCCAGCCCCAGTCTGACGCTTTCACGTGCGGGTTCGGTACGCTGCCTTCAAAGCCGGAGATCGCGTCACCGCTGCCGCCTTCTGCCTTCACGGCGTTGGTCATGTAGTAGCTGAAGCCGAGGTAGTCGCAGGTGCCTTCACGCAGAATTGCCTCGTCACCCTCTTCCATCTTGATATTGAAGCCACGGCGTTCCCACTCGTTTAGCACGTAGCTCGGGTAGTAGCCGCGCAGCTGCACGTCGGTAAAGACGTAGCGTTCGCGCATCGACTCCTGGGCGAACATGACGTCTTCCGGTTTGCAGGAGAACGGATAGAGCGCCACCATCGCCAGCATGCAGCCGACTTTCATCTCAGGGTTGATACGGCGAGCGGCTTTCACCGCCAGGGCACTGGCCACGAACTGGTGGTGCAGCACCTGGTACATGGTTTCTTCAGGGTTTTCATGCTCGGTGTAAACCACGCCGGAGCAGCAGTAGCCGAACAGCGGCGCACGCCAGTTACGCTGGTTGTTGATTTCGTTGAAGGTCATCCAGTATTTGACCTTATTCTTGTAGCGCTCAAAGACGACTTCCGAGAAGCGAACAAAGAAATCAACGACTTTGCGGTTGGTCCAGCCGCCGTACTCCTGCACCAGGTGCAGCGGCATTTCGAAGTGGGAGAGGGTAATCACCGGCTCGATGTTGTACTTGAGCAGTTCATCGAACATGTCATCGTAGAATTTCAGTCCTTCTTCATTTGGCTGCGTTTCGTCACCTTTCGGGAAAATGCGGGTCCAGGCGATAGAAGTACGGAAGCACTTGAAGCCCATCTCGGCGAACAGCTTGATGTCTTCTTTGTAGTGGCCGTGGAAGTCGATGGCTTCGTGGTTCGGGTAGTATTTACCCGGTTCGACCTGCTGGGTAATTTCACGCGGTACGCCGTGGGCACCGCCGGTTAGCACGTCACAGATGCTGGGGCCTTTGCCGCCTTTATTCCAGCCGCCTTCAACCTGGTGGGCAGCAACCGCGCCACCCCATAAAAAGTCTTTCGGTAAGGTCAGTTTTTTCATCGTTGCTATGCTCAGTTATTGGACTTAATAAATCTGAGTCTAACAAAGAGATAATAAATGTCACGATATAACAAATCCCACTCCAGGGAATATGTTACATCGAAAAAACACCCTGTATTTTTATGCTAATTTCTTCGCCAGTTTACGGCCTAACGATTCCAGAATATAGATAACCGGGATCTGCGTTGTAATATCGTAAACGCCGGCAATGCGGGTTTGTGGCACATGCCAGGAGAGGTTGAAGTCAGCAAGCTTTGCCAGCCGTGAGTGTTCATGGCTGGTGATGGACATGACCTTGCAGCGATGCAGGCTGAACTGCCCGGCAAAGCGCAGGATCTCTTCAGTTTCTCCCGATACCGAGAGCACGATTGCCAACGCGTTTTTCGCCATGTCATTGGTGACCGGGAAATAAGGGTCATCAATATGGTTACTGAATTTACCAATATTTGAGAAGAATCGTGCGCCATATTTTGCCAGCGAACCGGAGGTTCCTGCACCGACAAAAATAATACGTTCGGAAGAGAGAATAATATCCACCGCGTCATCCAGCAGTTTATCAAACTCGTCATTATTAACGCTTTTGAAAAAACTGATAATTTCGCTGGCGCCAAAATTGGCCTGCTGCGGTTCATCCTGCTCTAAATATAATTTGAAGCGTACGCGGAACTCCGAGTAACCTTCGCAGTTGAGCTTTTTACAAAAGCGCATCACCGTGGTGGTGGAGACACCCGCCGCGTCGGCCAGTTCCCGGATGGTCATGTACATCACCGTGTCGCGATTTTTAATGACGTAGTGATAGACCATCATCTCAAGATTATTGAGGCTGGCAACGGCGGCGTGGGAGAACATGCTCACGGTGATGGATACTCGTAAAAATAATGACCTGATAGGAATGATAACATGCAGCCAAACGACATTACCTTTTTTCAACGCTTTCAGGACGACATTCTCTCAGGACGCAAAACGATCACCCTGCGCGATGCTGCAGAGTCACACTTTAAGGTTGGGGACGTGCTGCGCGTTGGCCGCTATGAAGATGATGGTTACTTCTGCACCATCCGCGTGGTGGCAACCTCTACCGTCACGATGGATACGTTGACCGAGCGCCATGCAGAGCAGGAAAACATGAGTCTGCCGGAGCTGAAAAAGGTGATTGCGGATATCTATCCGGGCGAGAACCTGTTTTATGTTATTGAATTTAAATGCGTTGAATAAAAACGTGTACACCTGTTAGCTGAATGGATTTGTTAACTAACTGATTATTTTGAGTTTATAAAAATTCATTTTTTTATTTTAGCTTACATGTGTTCACTGGAACCATTCTCAGTTACGCTAGGGTGTTTGCTTAATTTGTCGTTCGCCCGGAGCGCGTAATGGATAAGAAACCACTCATCAAGCAGGGATATTCTCTGGCAGAGGAAATTGCCAATAGCATCAGCCACGGCGTTGGCTTTGTCCTGGGGATTGTCGGGCTGGTTTTACTGCTGGTTCAGGCCGTTGACGCTAATGCCAACGCCACAGCGATCACCAGCTACAGCCTCTACGGCGGCAGCATGATCCTGCTGTTTCTGGCCTCCACGCTGTATCACGCCATTCCGTCACAGCGGGCCAAGGTGTGGCTGAAAAAATTCGACCACTGCGCTATCTATCTGCTGATTGCCGGTACCTATACGCCATTCCTGCTGGTAGGGCTGGACTCGCCGTTGGCGAAAGGGCTGATGATTGTTATCTGGAGCCTGGCGCTGCTGGGGATCCTGTTTAAGCTGACCATTGCGCACCGCTTTAAAATTCTGTCGCTGGTGACCTATTTGACGATGGGCTGGCTGTCGCTGATTGTGGTCTATCAACTGGCGGTGAAGCTGGCGATTGGCGGCGTGACGCTGCTGGCGGTCGGCGGGGTGGTTTATTCGCTGGGGGTGATTTTCTACGTCTGTAAGCGCATTCCCTACAACCATGCTATCTGGCATGCGTTTGTGCTGGGCGGTAGCGCCTGCCATTTTCTGGCCATTTATCTGTACGTGGGGCAACACGCATAGATTCGGTGCAACCCCGGCGGCGCTGCGCTTGGCCGGGCTACGGTTGATCGGTAGCCCGGGCGAGGCGTTTACGCCGACCTCGGGGGAGGCACGAAACTCAACTACTCTTCGTCTAACGAATACGGCAGCGGCTTAATGCTCAACGTATTGGCATCGTCGCGCACGCGGAACACGCTGTCGGCTTCCATATCGTTGTTCATCACGACCTGCACCAGTATCTGACCATCTTCCAGCTGTACGGCGGCCAGCACGGTGCCGGTACGTCGCCAGTTGTCACCCATCTTGAGCTCAAGGTCTTCACCGGCTTCCGGTACGCGAGCGGCTTTGCCTGCCAGCGTCCATAGCGCGCGTTTGTTGGCCCCGCGGAATTTGGCGCGAGCGACCATCTCCTGCCCGGTATAGCACCCTTTTTTGAAGCTGATGCCGCCCAGCGCCTGCAGGTTAGTTGCCTGCGGAATAAACTGCGCGCTGTTTGCTTCATCAATCACCGGCAGACCGGCTTCGATATCCAGCGCCAGCCACTGCTGGCTGTTGTTAAGCTGGGCTTCGCCGCGCAGGGCTTCGGTGATGCGTTCAGCGGTTGCGGCATCGGTCACCAGCAGGAAACGTTCTTCCGGATGGGCAAACCACAGCAGGGAGGTTTCACCCTCCTGCAGGCACGGTTTCTCGGCGTTTGGTAGTTCCGCGAACAGGTTAGCCAGCGCGGCGCGGGCCTGGAAACCGGCCACGCCCAGCAGCACCGCGTCATCGTTTGGCGCAATCACCACCTTCGAGAAGACGGCGTATTTTTTCAGTTGGGTCAGTTGCGCTTCACGGACGCTGCGGCGCTCAATAAATGCAAAACCATCCTGACGATGGAACAGGCGCAGGTTGCTCCACATTTTGCCTTTCGCATCGCAGTGGGCGACCAGCAGATGCTGATGCTCAGTCAATTGCGCCACGTCTGCCGTTACCTGACCCTGCAGGTATTTTTCACTGTCGGCACCGGTCACGGTCGCCAGCGCCCAATCATCGAGCGTCATCAGCGTCAGCGGTAAGCGGGCAGAGACGCCTGGCTGACGTGGAGGAAACGGAGTAAAAGCCATATTGATGTCCTGAATAGAGTTGCGAACGCACTTATTCACTCATGGTAAAAGAGATGCCTGCCATTGCAAGCGCTTTTGCAGGGCGTTTTGTGCCCTCTGCGCGTTCTGCGAAGCGGCTCGAAAGAAAAATAATCCCTTTCATATTTCAGGGCTTTTTTCGGAATATGACGCGTGAAACGTGATATTCCAGTAAGGTAACGGCAAAAAACACGTTAAACTAGTCACAACGTAATGCTGGAAGGAAATTATGGACATCAATAATAAAGCCCGTATCCACTGGGCATGCCGCCGCGGTATGCGCGAACTCGATATCTCCATCATGCCGTTCTTTGAGCACGAGTACGACACGCTCAGCGATGAAGACAAAGCGGTCTTCATTCGTCTTCTTGAATGCGACGATCCTGACCTCTTCAACTGGCTGATGAACCACGGCAAGCCTGACGACGCTAACCTTGAGCGCATGGTACAACTCATTCAAACACGGAATCGGGAACGTGGTCCTGTGGCAATCTGATTTACGCGTCTCCTGGCGCTCACAGTGGCTCTCTTTATTGCTCCACGGCCTGGTGGCGGCTTTCGTGCTGCTGATGCCGTGGCCGTTGAGCTACACGCCGCTCTGGCTGCTTTTGCTGTCGCTGGTGGTGTTTGACTGCGTACGTAGCCAACGACGCATTCACTCGCATCAGGGGGAGATTAAGCTGTTGATGGACGCAAGGCTGCGCTGGCGCAATCAGGATTACGAACTGCTTGGTACGCCGTGGATGCTGAATTCGGGGATGATGCTACGGATTCGTCGCCTGAATGGTGGCCGTCGTCAGCATCTGTGGCTGGCGGCTGACAGCATGAATCCTGAAGAGTGGCGCGACCTGCGGAGAATTCTTCTGCAGCAGCCCGCGCCCACGAAGCACTAAGAGAACTGCTCGGCCATCTCGCCGAGAATCTGTTCGCACCAGCTCTGAATGCGTTCATCGCTAAGATCGTACTGGTTGGTTTCATCCAGCGCGAGACCGACGAATAGCTGCCCGTCAGCAATCACCGGTTTCGGGCTGGTGAACTCGTAGCCTTCAGTTGGCCAGTAGCCGACAAATTTCACCCCTTTGCTCGCCAGCTTATCGTGCAGCATACCCAGCGCATCGAGGAACCACTCGCCGTAGCCGAGCTGGTCGCCCATGCCGTACAGCGCGATGATTTTACCTTCCAGGTCTAGCGTGTCGAGCTGTTCCCAGACCGCTTCCCAATCTTCCTGAATTTCACCGAAATCCCAGGTTGGAATGCCGAGAATGAGCACCTCATATTGCTCCATCAGGGCGGGGGAATCATCTTTCAGGTTATGTAATGTGACCAGTTCCGGACCGATAATGTCGCGAATTTTTTCCGCTGCCATCTCGGTGTAGCAGGTGCTGGAACCGTAAAAAAGGCCGATATTCATGACGTACTGCTCTCGATTCTTGCGATGATGATGCGCCCAGTGTACCAGAAAGGGGGCTAATTCAGGCATAATGGTGCTGATTTAACACGCAGAGGGGCCGAGGTGGATAAGGATCTTGCACGAATCGAACAGTTTCTCGATGCGCTGTGGCTGGAGCGCAATCTGGCTGAAAATACCCTTAGCGCCTACCGCCGTGACTTGACCATGGTGGTAGAGTGGCTGGCGCACCGCGAACTCTCGCTGGAAACAGCGCAAAGCGACGACCTGCAAAATTTGCTCGCCGAACGTCAGCAGGGGGGCTATAAAGCAACCAGCACCGCCCGACTGCTGAGCGCCATGCGACGCTTCTTCCAGCATCTGTATCGTGAAAAATTCCGTCCGGACGATCCCAGCGCCCAACTGGCATCACCGAAACTCCCCCAGCGGCTACCGAAAGATCTCAGCGAAGCGCAGGTAGAGCGTTTGCTACAGGCACCGCTGGTCGATCAGCCGCTGGAGCTTCGCGATAAGGCTATGCTTGAAGTGCTGTATGCTACCGGCCTGCGCGTTTCCGAACTGGTGGGGCTGACGATGAGTGATATCAGCCTGCGTCAGGGCGTGGTTCGGGTGATCGGTAAAGGCAATAAAGAGCGGCTGGTTCCGCTCGGCGAAGAGGCCGTTTATTGGGTTGAGAACTGGCTGGAGCATGGCCGCCCCTGGATGCTTAACGGCGTGGCGATTGACGTCCTGTTCCCGAGTCAGCGTGCTCAGCAGATGACGCGTCAGACCTTCTGGCACCGCATTAAGCACTATGCCCAGTTGGCGGGTATCGACAGCGAAAAACTGTCACCGCACGTGTTGCGCCACGCTTTTGCGACGCATTTGCTGAACCACGGCGCGGATCTGCGTGTCGTACAAATGCTGTTGGGGCATAGCGATTTGTCGACCACACAAATTTATACGCACGTCGCGACAGAGCGGCTGCGACAACTTCATCAACAGCACCATCCACGAGCATGATGCTGATTTAAAAGGACAGTTTATGAAACAAGGTTTAATGATGTTCACCCTGCTGGCGGCGGCATTTTCCGGCCTGGCGCACGCTGACGATGCCGCTATCAAGCAGTCGCTGGCGAAACTGGGCGTGCAGAGCACCGATATTCAGCCGGCGCCGGTGGCCGGGATGAAAACCGTCCTGACCAACAGCGGCGTGCTGTACGTCACCGATGACGGTAAGCACATTATTCAGGGGCCAATGTATGACGTCAGCGGCGCACAGCCGGTGAACGTCACCAACGCATTGCTGATGAACCATCTGAACGCGCTGGAAAAAGAGATGATTGTCTACAAAGCGCCGCAGGAAAAGCATGTGATTACCGTCTTTACCGACATCACCTGTGGCTACTGCCACAAGCTGCATGAAGAGATGAAAGACTACAACGCACTGGGGATCACCGTGCGCTATCTGGCCTTCCCGCGTCAGGGGATCCAGAGCCAGGCTGAGCAGGATATGAAATCCATCTGGTGTGCCAAAGACCGCAACAAAGCGTTTGACGATGCGATGAACGGCAAAGGCGTTCAGGCCGCCACCTGCGATATCGACATTGCCAACCACTACGCGCTCGGCGTGCAGTTCGGCGTGACCGGCACTCCGGCTATCGTGCTCAACAACGGCTACGTGGTTCCGGGCTATCAGGGGCCGAAAGAGATGAAAGCCTTCCTCGACGAACACCAGAAACAGACCGGCGGTAAATAATTCGCGTGAAACCACAGACTCAACTTCGCCGCCGTGAGGTGGATGATTCAATCGTGTTGCCGGGCGAACTGTCGCCGCTGCTGCGTCGCCTTTACGCCAGCCGCGGGGTGAAAACCCCGGACGATCTGGAGCGTGGCCTGAAAGGCATGCTGCACTGGCGCTCGCTGACGGGCGTGGAAAAAGCCGTCGAGATGCTGCATGACGCGTTTGAGAAAGAGCTGCGCATCATGGTGGTGGGCGACTTCGATGCTGATGGCGCGACCAGTACTGCACTGAGCGTGCTCGCCCTGCGGGCGATGGGTTGCCATAACGTCGAATACCTGGTGCCGAACCGTTTTGAGGACGGCTACGGGTTAAGCCCGGAAGTGGTCGATCAGGCCCACGCTCGCGGCGCGCAGATGATCATGACGGTAGACAACGGGATCTCTTCCCATGCCGGGGTCGATCATGCGCATGACCTTGGGATCAGCGTGCTGGTGACGGATCATCACCTGCCGGGCGAAACGCTGCCCAAGGCGGATGCGATGGTTAACCCTAATCTCGTCGACTGCCCGTTCCCGTCAAAATCCCTGGCGGGCGTAGGCGTGGCCTTTTATCTGATGCTGGTGCTGTGTAACCACCTGAAAGAGAAAGGTTGGTTTGAAAAACGCGGGATCCCCGTGCCGAAGATCGTCGAGTTTCTCGATCTCGTCGCGCTGGGGACGGTTGCCGACGTGGTGCCGCTGGATGCCAATAACCGCATCCTGACCTGGCAAGGGCTGAGCCGCATTCGTGCCGGTTACTGCCGCCCGGGGATTAAAGCGCTGCTGGAGATTGCTAACCGCGAGGCGGCGAAGCTGGTGGCAAGCGATCTTGGCTTTGCGCTCGGTCCACGCCTGAACGCGGCCGGTCGTCTGGATGATATGTCGGTCGGTGTGGCGCTGCTGCTGTGCGATAACCTCGGCGAAGCTCGCGTGCTGGCAAACGAACTGGATGCGTTAAACCAGACGCGTAAAGAGATAGAGCAGGGGATGCAGGCAGAAGCGCTGACCCTGTGCGAACAGCTCGAGCGCAGTCGCGCCGAACTGCCGGGCGGGCTGGCGATGTATCACCCCGAGTGGCACCAGGGCGTGGTCGGCATTCTGGCGTCGCGTATCAAAGAGCGTTTCCATCGGCCGGTGATCGCTTTTGCCCCGGCGGGTAACGGTCAGCTTAAAGGTTCGGGACGATCCATTCAGGGGCTGCATATGCGCGATGCGCTGGAGCGTCTGGATACGCTGCACCCTGGGTTGATGCTCAAGTTCGGCGGCCACGCGATGGCGGCAGGACTTTCTCTCGAAGAAGAACGCTTCGAAGAGTTCCAGCGCTGCTTTGGCGAACTGGTCACCGAGTGGCTGGATCCGGCGCTGTTGCAGGGTGAGATTCTCTCCGATGGTGAACTGAGCCCGCAGGAGATGACGCTGGAGATGGCGCAGATGCTGCGTGAAGCCGGGCCGTGGGGGCAGATGTTCCCGGAACCGCTGTTTGACGGGCGTTTTCGCCTGCTGCAACAGCGCCTGGTTGGTGAACGTCATCTTAAGGTGATGGTTGAACCGGTCGGCGGCGGCCCGCTGCTGGACGGCATTGCGTTTAACGTTGATACCGCCGTCTGGCCGGATAACGGCGTGCGCGAAGTGACGCTGGCGTACCGTCTGGATATCAACGAATATCGCGGCAACCGAACCCTGCAGCTTATCATCGATCATCTCTGGCCGATTTAGCATCGCTTATACTGTAATTAAGAGCGGGAATCCGCTAAGATTCCGCTCTTATAACCGCATTTTTCTCGTCCATTAAAAGAAAATAGACCATGTTTGAAATAAACCCGGTAAATAATCGCATTCAGGACCTCACGGAGCGCTCCGACGTTCTTAGGGGGTATCTTTGACTATGATGCTAAGAAAGAGCGTCTGGAAGAAGTAAACGCCGAGCTGGAACAGCCGGATGTCTGGAACGAACCCGAACGCGCGCAGGCGCTGGGCAAAGAGCGTTCCTCACTTGAAGCGATTGTCGACACCCTCGATCAAATGTCTCAGGGTCTGGAAGATGTCTCCGGCCTGCTGGAACTGGCTGTAGAAGCCGAAGACGAAGAGACCTTCAACGAAGCCGTTGCAGAACTCAATACCCTGGAAGAGAAGCTGGCACAGCTGGAATTCCGTCGTATGTTCTCCGGTGAGTATGACAGCGCCGATTGCTATCTCGATATCCAGGCAGGTTCTGGCGGTACTGAAGCGCAGGACTGGGCAAGCATGCTCGAGCGTATGTATCTGCGTTGGGCAGAAGCGCGTGGCTTTAAAACCGAAATTATTGAAGAGTCCGAAGGGGACGTGGCCGGGATTAAATCCGTGACCATTAAAATCTCCGGCGACTACGCGTACGGCTGGCTGCGTACGGAAACCGGCGTTCACCGTCTGGTCCGTAAGAGCCCGTTTGACTCCGGCGGCCGTCGCCACACCTCCTTTAGCTCCGCGTTTGTTTACCCGGAAGTTGACGACGATATCGATATCGAAATCAACCCGGCGGATCTGCGTATCGACGTGTATCGCGCATCCGGCGCGGGCGGTCAGCACGTTAACCGTACGGAATCCGCGGTGCGTATCACCCACATCCCAACCGGGATCGTGACGCAGTGCCAGAACGACCGTTCTCAGCACAAAAACAAAGACCAGGCCATGAAGCAGATGAAAGCGAAGCTTTATGAACTGGAAATGCAGAAAAAGAATGCAGAAAAACAGGCGATGGAAGACACCAAGTCCGACATCGGCTGGGGTAGCCAGATTCGTTCATATGTCCTGGACGATTCCCGTATTAAAGACCTGCGCACCGGGGTTGAAACCCGCAATACGCAGGCGGTACTGGACGGAAGTCTGGATCAATTTATCGAAGCAAGTCTGAAAGCAGGGTTATGAGGAACCAACATGTCTGAACAAAACGCACAAGGCGCTGACGAGGTAGTCGATCTTAATAACGAAATGAAGGCACGCCGCGAGAAGCTGGCTGCACTGCGTGAGCAGGGCATCCCGTTCCCGAACGATTTCCGTCGTGACCGTACCTCTGATCAACTGCACGCTGAATTCGATAGCAAGGACAGCGAAGAGCTGGAAGCGCTGAATATCGAAGTTTCCGTTGCCGGTCGTATGATGACTCGCCGTATTATGGGTAAAGCTTCCTTCGTGACTTTACAGGACGTTGGCGGCCGTATTCAGCTGTACGTGGCGCGTGACGATCTGCCGGAAGGCGTTTACAACGAGCAGTTCAAGAAATGGGACCTCGGCGACATCCTGGGCGCGAAGGGTAAACTGTTCAAAACCAAAACCGGTGAACTGTCTATCCATTGCACCGAGCTGCGTCTGCTGACCAAAGCACTGCGCCCGCTGCCGGACAAATTCCACGGCCTGCAGGATCAGGAAGCGCGCTATCGTCAGCGTTATCTGGATCTGATCTCCAACGATACTTCCCGTAACACCTTCAAAGTGCGTTCCCAGATCCTGGCTGGCATTCGTCAGTTCATGGTTGGCCGCAACTTTATGGAAGTGGAAACCCCAATGATGCAGGTGATCCCTGGCGGCGCGTCTGCCCGTCCGTTCATCACCCATCATAATGCGCTGGATATGGACATGTACCTGCGTATCGCGCCGGAACTGTACCTGAAGCGTCTGGTGGTTGGCGGCTTCGAACGCGTGTTCGAAATCAACCGTAACTTCCGTAACGAAGGTATCTCCGTTCGCCACAACCCAGAGTTCACCATGATGGAACTCTATATGGCGTACGCGGACTACAAAGATCTGATCGAACTGACCGAATCTCTGTTCCGCACGCTGGCGCAGGATATTCTGGGCCACACCGAAGTGCCTTACGGCGACCAGACTTTCGATTTCGGCAAGCCGTTCGAAAAACTGACCATGCGCGAAGCTATCAAGAAATATCGCCCGGAAACTGACATGGCCGATCTCGATAACTTCGACTCTGCGAAAGCCATTGCGGAAAGCATCGGTGTTCACGTTGAGAAGAGCTGGGGTCTGGGCCGTATCGTGACCGAGATCTTCGAAGAAGTGGCGGAAGCGCACCTGATTCAGCCAACCTTCATCACCGAATATCCAGCCGAAGTTTCTCCGCTGGCGCGTCGTAATGACGTGAACCCGGAAATCACTGACCGCTTTGAATTCTTCATCGGCGGCCGCGAAATCGGTAACGGTTTCAGCGAGCTGAACGACGCAGAAGATCAGGCGCAGCGCTTCCAGGATCAGGTTAACGCCAAAGAAGCGGGTGATGACGAAGCGATGTTCTACGACGAAGACTACGTCACCGCGCTGGAACACGGCCTGCCACCGACCGCGGGTCTGGGCATCGGTATCGACCGTATGGTGATGCTGTTCACCAACAGCCACACCATCCGCGACGTGATTCTGTTCCCGGCCATGCGCCCGGTGAAATAATCGCGACAGCGTGAGATAAAACAAACCCCGGCCATGTGCCGGGGTTTTTTGTTGTAGAGTGATAACACCTTTGCTGGGCGATGACGTTTGCTGCTTCAACCTTTGCACAATACAACTCATGAGTTGCGTACTTTGGCTTCTACATCAGATTTATGCCAAACGGTACCGTCTGCAAAAACCAGGTTTTCAACGACATGTTCATCTCGGGCGAAATACATTGCTATCTTCACGCTGTCACTTCTGTCCATAAAAGTGATAACTAAACTGAAACCCTCCCGGCTGAGTATAGTTTGTTCAGGGGACAGCCCTATTCCAAAACGAAGCGTGTCATCGCCTGCGCGTTCCGCAAGGAAGCGTTCAAACCTGGCTTGTCTGCTGATGTCATCCTCACCTTCAATATAAGGGGGTTCTACAGCGAATTGATTATGTTCAAAAATCTCATCTGAGCCGCCACCGGCAGTAAATAGATAGGTATCATCACCTTCATAACCAGATAGAATGTCGTCACCCCTACCGCCAAACAGGGTATTCGCATTAATATCACCACCCGATAATTTACTGAGGCCCCCATAATTCAGGAGAAGTATCCCCAATGCTGACCAGGCCTCAATCCCCAATGGATCGATCTCGACTTTTGCCCATTTTTTAAAATCTACGATCCTGAGGCCGTCATTTACGACCAGAGTATCGCTGTCAAAAGTGTATATATTTTCATCAGCATCAATATAGGTATCTTCCGGGTCTTCGATATAATGTGTGGCTTCTTTCAACTCTACGAGCTTATTGCTACTGTCAGATAAGAAAACAGCACCGTTAATATCATCTTCGCCGGTAAGGCGAATAGTATCAGAACTATCAACGACAAACGTGTTGAATCCCGCACCACCGTAAAGCGTGTCAGCATTACCATCAAAGGGTGAATATAGATCTCCTCCATTGAGATAGTCATCACCGTCATCACCATGCAAAATATCTTGACCGGTGCCACCATAAAGCGCGTCCGTATTTTTATTATCTAGTATGAGATTACCTAACGGGAAGCCACCTTTGGCATAAAGAATATCGTCTCCTTTACCACCATATAATGTGTCGCTGCCCATACCGCCGTAAAGTACATCGTCTCCATCCCCTGCTGACAGCCTATCATTGCCGCTTTCGCCCATTAGTACATCGTTACCTGCGGAGCTTGAAATGCTATCATCCCCGCTGCCGCCCATCATCAGATCTGCTACGCCACTTGCAAAGTTTTCTTTCTGATATGTACTGCTATTGATAACCTGGCTGGTATTGTCACTAGCGAAATAAATGTTTGTGGGTATTAATTCACTACCTTTAAACCATTTATCAACATCCGGACAGCCGAGTTTTTTGAGCGACTCAATGAATTCATTTTTGGCAGGAATGAGTATCTCAATAAGTTCACTGACTTCCTCTCCTGAAACATTTTGCGCTAAATATAATATATCCTTGTAATCTTTGTTTGCAGCGGCGATTTTATTTTGCGTTGGCGTAGTAATATCCGGCGCATGGCCAAATTCAGTTTCATAACTCAGAATTTTATCTCTGTTCTTCTGAAGGGTTCGGAATATATTTTCCGCTTCTGCCATACTGACATTTTTAGGGTTATCATAGAGGCCAAATATTTGCGACTCCATAAATCGACGTTTAGCAATTCCGGGGCGAACTGTCTGATCGGGGTCATTTGAATTGTAACGAATTTCATACCAGGCAGCAGCGCGGTTGCCGGTATCAATTGCTTCTCTTAAGCGCGGGCCAACGAGGCCTGAATTCCCCCATACACAGCTGGCAAGAACCAGTTGTTCTTTGGAGTTTGCAAATTTTTCATCATCAATATTAATTATCCCACTCAATCGGTCCCTATAAACACTACTCCAGAGTGAACTGAAGGCTGCCTTGGATTCATTTTCATTATTAAATTTAAACTCAAGACGACGAGGTTCTGCGGGGGCGAAGTCTGGGTTAGTGTCGTCGTGCCGTTCTTGTAAAATGTCATTATATCTTGTGACATTTGTAGTACGAGCTATCATTAGCGCACGGAGGCGTGAAATATAACCATTTTCGATTCTTTGTGATGCCGTTAACTGACCTTGATCATCAGTCCATATTAACCCCATTTCTTTCAAAACAGCATATCTTACATCATCTTCTCCGGCATACAGATCGAAACCTACACCAATGGTCGGGTGGCCGTCTACGTCACTTAACTCAAGACTTTTAAGACGGTCTTTATTACTTTTAGCCTCTAGTGCAAAGAGCATAGTATAGAGAGTATCAGTAAAATTATTAATGGAATGCCATTTAAGTGTCATAATAAATAATTCCTTATGTTATTTAATTCCATCGTTATAGAAGATTTCACAATTGGCGTCTGGGTTAAACGACCATTTCCTGTATTTGAAGCTATAAGTACTCATTCCTATGTTATCGATAAAATAAGGCGTGCCTTTATATAAATAGATATCTGACTTCCTGGCGGCTCGTCGAATGGCACCTGAAAAAAGAAGCGTGTTCTGCTCGTTTTCGGAACGTATTGCTCTCGGTTCAAGCCCTGTCAGGCTGTCGTTAACAAGGATAAGTCCTTGTGCCAGAATGTCGGGCATGGGCAGCCTGAGGCTTTTACATTCGTCCTTAATTATGCTCTTCACGGGTTCAGGAATTGGGCCAGCGTATTGCACAAAGGTTAATGGGGCGGTGGATATATCAAGGCGTTTAGCCTCCTCTTCAAGCCAGGTGGGGAGGGGCATGCTCCAGACCTGCAGATATCTTCCGTTGGCGATAAAACTATCAATTTTTTTCTCAATATTGTCTTTTTGCTCAGCAGTCAGTGAGTCCAAAACACTATCTGGCTGATACAGGTCATCATCGAAAAGTTGTAACATCCCTCGATCTTTTTCTGGTAAATCAAGTCGATAGTAGTCTCTGACAAAGATGCGGCGCAGAAGCGGCCGGTATTGGTTCGGGGCCAGTTTTTTCCATTCCGGCCGTCGGAATGATTTTGCCTGCGGGAGTACCTGGTAAATGGCGCATTCTGTTTCAGATTTTGTCTTTGAGAAATCATGGCGTTTAAGCTCTTTGAACATGGCGTCGCACATCAGGTATCCTTTGCCGGTATGCTGCTGCCAGCGTCCTTTTCCGGCCTGCGCAGGAAGCACCGTCAGGCTGAGTGCGACTAATGTGAGCAGCAATGGCTTGTAGGGTGAAGATGTTTTCATCAGACCTCCGGTGTCCTGTTTACATTGATTAAATAAATATATTAAATGCGTTATTTATGTCGGCCTTAATTTATGGATGAAATACTATTGTTTTTATAAATATTGCTATCCTAAGTTTGTTTTTAGGTTATGAATAAGTATTTTTTAACTGTTGATATGATTTTATATTCCATGTCAGGGTGAAAAACTGTGGGGCGTCTCTGTTTTCTCATTTATGCATAATATGCATGATTGATTTCCTATGGAATAATAGAGTGTTTTATAAGTTGTGTTTATGAATGACATTCAGGAAGACTAAACGGAACCTATAAAGCATTAAGATATGAATGGTTATCAGCACGTCTTTAAGAGCATAGTATAGAGAGTATCAGTAAAATTATTAATGGAATGCCATTTAAGTGTCATAATAAATAATTCCTTATATTATTTAATTCCATGGTTATAAAAAATGTCACAACTGCTATTTGGATTAAACGACCATTTCCTGTATTTGAAGCTATAAGCACTTATTTCTATGTTATCGATAAAATAAGGTGTGCCTTTATATAAATAGATATCTGACTTCCAGGCAGCCTGTCGAATGGCACCTGAAAGAAGCGTGTTCTGTTTGTTTTCGGAACGTATTGCTCTCGGTTCAAGCCCTGTCAGGCTGTCGTTAACAAGGATAAGTCCTTGTGCCAGAATGTCGGGCATGGGCAGCCTGAGGCTTTTACATTCGTCCTTAATTATGCTCTTCACGGGTTCTGGAAATGGGCCAGCGTATTGCACAAAGGTTAATGGGGCGGTGGATATATCAAGGCGTTTAGCCTCCTCTTCAAGCCAGGTGGGGAGGGGCATGCTCCAGACCTGCAGATATCTTCCGTTGGCGATAAAACTATCAATTTTTTTCTCAATATTGTCTTTTTGCTCAGCAGTCAGTGAGTCCAAAACACTATCTGGCTGATACAGGTCATTATCGAACAGTCGTAACATCCCTCGATCTTTTTCTGGTAAATCAAGCCGATAGTAGTCTCTGGCAAAGATACGGCGCAGAAGCGGCCGGTATTGGTTCGGGTCCAGTTTTTTCCATTCCGGCCGTCGGAATGATTTTGCCTGCGGGAGTACCTGGTAAATGGCGCATGCTGTTTCAGACTTTGTCTTTGAGAAATCATGGCGCTTAAGCTCTTTGAACATGGCGTCGCACATCAGGTATCCCTTGCCGGTATGCTGCTGCCAGCGTCCTTTTCCGGCCTGCGCAGGAAGCACCGTCAGGCTGAGTGCGACTAATGTGAGCAACAATGGCTTGTAGGGTGAAGATGTTTTCATCAGACCTCCTGCGTCCTGTTTACATTGATTAAATAAATATATTAAATGCGTTAATTATGTCGGCCTTAATTTATGGGTGAAATATTATTGTTTTTATAAATGTCTTTGTACTGGATTTTCTTTTAGGTTATGAGTAATAGTTTTTAACTGTTGGTATGATTTTATATATCATATTGGAGTGGAAAATCGGGAGGGGTCTCAATTCTATTATTTACACATAATAGGTATGATTGATTTTATGCAGAGTAAGATGAAGTTTAATAAGGTGGAGGTATAAATAAGATATCGGTGAATAAATAGGAAGCTGTAAATATTCATCAGCATATCTTTGATAAGCGCTTATCAATTATTTTGATACGCGCTTAGTTTTATTATTGGCGACAATAGTTCAGTAATGCAGTGCGTGCAGCATCCTGAGATGATAGTTTGACCATCCAGGGGCTGAATGCCCAAGGGGTTGCGCGCAATCCCTGTAAAATGTTTTCAAGCTCACACCATTGGTAGTCCATCACCTCGTCGCTATTTACCTGTAGTTCACTTGTTACCTGCGCGGCATAGACCGGGCAGACTTCGTTTTCCACGATGCCGTTTGGCGCCACCGCGCGATAGCGGAATTCGGTGGCGACGGGGGTGATGTCGGCAATCTCAACGCCCAGCTCAAAACGGCAGCGACGGATAATGGCCTGTTCAAAGGTTTCGCCCTGCTGCGGATGGCCGCACACCGAGTTGGTCCATACGCCGGGCCAGGCGACCTTGCTTAAGGAGCGGCGCGTTGCCAGAAACTGGCCGCGTTCGTTGAATAACCAGCAAGAGAAAGCAAGATGCAGGGGAGTGGAGAGGGTATGAGCGGCGTACTTCTCCAGAATACCTGAAGGTTTATCGTGCTCATCGAGCAAAATGACGTGTTCGCCTGTCATGACGACTCCTGAAAATGAATGATGACCCGGCATAAACCCGCCGGGCCATATACTCAGGCAACCAGCGTAGCCCATAAATGGGAAAAAGGCATTACCAAAACAAGCCCTGGCAACATGTTAGCAACCGGGAAAAGCTTAATGTTACAGATACGCAACCCGGTGGCGACCATCAGCAGCCCACCGGCGCAGGAGAAATCGGCCATCATCGATGGGGTGATCATCGGCATCAGGAATACCGCTAGCATTGCCAGTGCCAGCTGAATCACCAGCTGTGGGATGGCGATGGTCATCACTGCAAAGCCAAGCAGAGTGGCGAAAATCCCGGCGGTAAACAGATCCAGAATGGTTTTGATATACAGAATCGACGGATCGCCGCTCATCCCTTCGGTCATCGCCCCGAACACACCTGTGCCGCTGGCGCAGAACAGCACCAGAATCGCCACAAACTTCTCGGTGAACTCTTCGTGGCTTAACCCCTGCACCGGCGGAAAGACTTTGTTGATAAGGCCGCGGGTAGAGCCAGCCGCTTTACCAATACCGCTTTCCAGATGCAGCAACTCACCAATTAGCGCGCCGACGATCATCGCCAGCACCACCGCAGGCATATATTTCACCTTCAGCACCAGCGTAATACCCAGGCCTACTGAGCAAAGCCCAAAGGTCATTGGCAACGCCGTTTTCACGCGGTCCGGGAGTTTTCCCCCGGCAATGGCGCCGACCAGTCCGCCGATAATCACGGCAGACCCATTTACATAAGGACCGATTAACATGAGATCATTTTCCTTCGTCGCACTAGCCGTCGTGGCGCAGTGATCCTTCGCCCCAGCGCGGAATGTTGTCCACGTCGATGTCGAACAGATCCAGCGCACGATTTACGCTGTGCGTAATAATGTCGTCCGCCGTTTGCGGACGCTGATAGAGAGCCGGAACCGGCGGGAAGATAATCCCCCCCATTTCAGTCACGGCGGCCATGTTGCGAATATGGCCGAGGTTGAGCGGTGTTTCACGCGCCAGCAGCACCAGACGGCGGCGCTCTTTGAGCACCACGTCCGCTGCCCGAGTCAGCAGATTATCGGTAAGACAATGTGCAATCGCGCCCAGCGTTCTCATCGAACAGGGGGCGACCAGCATCCCCAGTGTTTTAAAGGAACCGCTGGAGATCGCGGCACCCAGATTACCGATGGGATGGACAACATCAGCCATCGCCATCACCTCATCCAGACGGAAGTCCGTTTCCAGTTCACAGGTTTTTTCTGCGCCTTTGGAGACGACCAGATGAACCTCTAGCGGAAGCGGCTGAAGGAGTTCCAGCGCCTTAACGCCATACTGAAAGCCGGATGCGCCGCTGATGCCGATGATGATGCGTGGTGTCATTGTCTATTCCTCTTACTCGAAGTCCGGCAGAAAGCGTTTTACGTCCACTTCTTTGAATTTTGAGCGCTCAAAGTGATGCTTCAGGTGGAACGGCACGGTGCAGTCGAAGATGGTTTTGCAGGACATCCCCTGCTGGAGAATGCTTGGGCTGTACTCAGGTACCTGAGACGGATCCAGCGGATGGCAGCGCACGCCCGGAATGGTGATGGTATCGACATCGCCCTGATAGCGGGTTTGCATCGCCCACAGCACGTCGTCACTGTCGAAGATATCCACGTCCTCATCGACCAGAATCACATGTTTCAGTTCGGGGAAGGCTGAGAATGCCAGCAGTGCCGCCTGGCGCTGACGACCTTCGTCCGCCGGGGAGAATTTTTTAAACTGCATGACGGCCAGCAGCTTGCCGCCGCCTGCGGAGTGGGCGAAGACGTTCAGCAGTTTGCCAGGCATTGCGCGGCCAACCATATCGAGAATGCTCGCTTCGGTTGGGATACCCGCCATGTTGACGTGTTCCTCACCTGGACCGACGGTGGTGCGCCAGATGGGGTTATGGCGGTGGGTGACGGCTTTCACTTTAATCACCGGCAGCGCATCTTTCGATTCACCGGTATAGCCTGGGAATTCCGGCATCGCGCGGCCGGTGTTGGTGTTCTGGTCTTCACGAACGCGCACGTTTGGCAGCAGCTCGCCTTCGATAATGATTTCCGCATGGGCAATCGCTTTTTCATTGATGGTCAGGCACTTCACCATCTCGACGGCCTGGCCGCGCAGCGAGCCCGCAATGCTCAGCTCATCAAAGCCGAGCGGGGTGGTTGGTGGTTCAAAGCAGGCGGCAATTTCAATCGCCGGGTCAACGCCGATGCTGATAGAGATCGGCAGCGGCTGCCCCATCTCTTCCGCCTTCATGCGGAAAGCATCGATATGACGGCCTGGCGTCAGCCACATAGAAAGTTCATCGCGGCTCTGGACGCACAGACGGTGAATGGTGATATCCGATTCGTGGGTTTCCGGGTCGGAGGCATAGCACAGACCCATGGTGATGTACGGGCCCGCATCCTCTTCGGTATTGGTTGGCGCAGGCAGCAGTTTACGCAGGTCGAAATCGGTGTCGGTGGCCAGATGAACCACTTCCTGAGCCACGGCTTTTTCATTGGTCAAAACCGGTGGAATCGGGCTTTGTACGGAATCTTTCAGCAGATGGCCCAGTCTTTCGGGCGGGCAGTCCAGGAAGTGGCTAACACGTTTACGGGAGCCGTTGATGCCGATCGCCACGCTGATGTCGTTAAAACCTTTGATCTTGTTGAACACCATCACCGGGCCATTTTTGCGGGTTGGGCGCTGGCAGGTGCCGCCGGCTCCAACGTAACGATATACGCCGGATAGCTCCGCATGCGGATCCACTTCAGTATCGGTTTCAACGTATTCGCCCGGCAGCGTTTTCAGCAACGCTAGCGCGGAGCGCAGGTCGCGAACGGTTGTTGTATTTTTCACGGTTTGTTCCTGTTGATAATCGGAAATAATGTCTGCGCTAACCCTATTCCTTACGGAAATAAGGGGCAAATACCGTTTCGCTTGGTCAGGCAAGATCAAAAAGATGTGGCTACAACAACAGGCTTCGTGGGTAAACTATAGCAAAGCGGATATACAGCGAGGGCGGCATGGATTTAAAGCGATTACGGTATTTCTGCCGGGTGGTGGAGCAGGGGTCGATAAGCCAGGCGGCAAAGGTGCTGAACATGGCACAGCCGCCGCTGAGCAAGCGTATCCAGGAGCTGGAAGACGAACTGCAAACGCCGCTGTTTTTACGCCACGGCAACCGCATTGAGCCGACCGAAGCGGGCTTTTTTCTCTATCGAAAAGCCTGTGAGATTCTGCGTCAGGTGGAAGATACCGCCAGGGAAACGATGGAGATCGCACAGAAAGACCGGCTTCAGCTGCGTTTTGGGATGAGCCATCTGTTCCAGTCCTATTTCAAACCGCTGCTGCTGGCGCTGTATCAACGTCACCCGGAAATTGAAATTAATATCTCGGTAACCGACTCCAGTCATCTGGAGATGCTGCTCAATGAAGGGGCTATCGATCTGGCATTTATTCAGCGCCCCTACCGCAGTGAAGGGTTTGACTACGTGTCGTTTGACCCGGTGAAGCTGGTGGCGGTTATCAATAAAACATGTCTGCCAGAGCCGCCTGACAATCCGTTTGATTATGCCACACTGGGGGCGTTGCCGCTGGTGCTGCTGCATCGGGCGAAAGATTCCGGCACCTACGAGATGCTGATCGACTTGTTCCGTAAAGCGGGCGTGAACCCCAAGGTGATTATGCATATCACCCAACCGGGGGTGATCCTCGACTGGCTGGAGTCGGGGCTTGCCGCCGCGACGCTGCTGCCGTCGTCTGAGGTCTGCGCTGAAAAGCTTAAGAACTGTTATGTCGTGGATGTGTTCCCCTCACCGCAGATTTTCTACCCGGCCATGGTGAAAATCCCGGCGGTAAACTGGTGCCCGCAGGTGATGGAGCTGGTGGCGGAAGGCTACCCGTTTCCCATTAACACCCAGGGTTGATGGTTTGGCATCCAGCGCGAGCCTGCTATTATAGGCCACCCGAACGTTTATGACCTGAGGATTCGTTTTGCGAGCAGGACGCCAACTCTCTTCCCCAATACGTCTGTTAATGTGCCTGATTATCGGGCTTGCGCTGTCTGGCTGTGCTGGAAAATCATCCAATTCGGAAGGCAGCTACAGTGGCTCGGTTTACACCGTCAAGCGAGGCGACACGCTGTCGCGTATTTCGCGGATGACGGGCACCAGCGTCGGGGAACTGGCTCGTCTTAACGGTATCTCGCCGCCGTATAACATCAACGTCGGCCAGAAGCTGAAGGTGAACGGCTCGGCGAAATCCTCCGGCAGCAAAAAATCCAGCTCGACGCAAACGGCGAAAGTCACGCCGTCTTCCGCCGTTCCGCAATCTTCATGGCCAGCAGTGGGCCAACGCTGCTGGCGCTGGCCGGCTACCGGTAAGGTGGTGATGCGTTACTCCACCTCGGAAGGCGGTAATAAGGGGATTGATATCGCAGGCAGCCGTGGTCAGCCGGTCTACGCGGCGGCGGCGGGGAAAGTGGTCTATGTCGGCAACCAGCTGCGCGGTTACGGCAACCTGGTGATGATTAAGCATGATGAAGATTACATTACCGCCTACGCGCACAACGATAAGCTGATGGTGAACAACGGTCAAAACGTAAAAATTGGCCAGCAGATAGCCACTATGGGCAACTCAGACGCCGATTCGGTAAGGCTGCACTTCCAGATTCGCTATCGCGCCACGGCCATCGACCCGCTGCGCTACTTGCCGCCGCAGGGCAGCAAGCCGAAGTGCTAAGCGGTTATTTTATCATCACTTAGTTGCCTAAAGGCTTGCCAGGCGAGGCGTAACGTTTATAATGCTCCTCGCACACCGTTGCGGGCGTAGTTCAATGGTAGAACGAGAGCTTCCCAAGCTCTATACGAGGGTTCGATTCCCTTCGCCCGCTCCAGACTCACTTCTCCTGAAGTCTACCAAACTCAATTTTTCCCTGAACAATCAACCACTATAGCACTCTGTTTTTGAAATAATCATCAGGTGAATCTCTGGATGTTCTGTCCTGGGTACTTTCGGTTATTTGAGGTTTAGCGTCCACTCTAAAAAGCGCAGTGCTCGCCTCAATAAGTCCATTCGACAAGAATAAACCCCCAGATACCGGAAGTTGTCACCAATTCCTTCAGAAAAAGCCGAGTTGGTTTTCGCGTAGCGCAATCGAGAATATTTGCATTAATACGAAAATGATATTAAAAACAGGTGGTTAATTCTTTAGCGTTGCGTAAAAAAACAATACGGTATGAAATCTTCCTGGTGCTTCGTTATGTCATGGTTATCACAGATAAATACCTATCCCGCCTAATGTTACCGTTAACATTTAGTGTTCACGTTCGTGACTATTTCACTTGGTTGTTTTTGTTCGATCTTTAATCGAATTCGCTATCTTTGTTAATGCCAAAGGAATTGACTAGAGTAAAAGTAAAATTTACATGAATGCAATGTTTTGAAATATCATTTCATTCGTCGGCTATTAATAAGTTGGCGGTTTTTAAGGTCTTTTATATTTTCCCATTAAAAATACAATGACTTTTATTTGTGGTTGTT
The DNA here is from genome assembly GCF_040930405.1 of Kluyvera sichuanensis. Taxonomy (NCBI): domain Bacteria; kingdom Pseudomonadati; phylum Pseudomonadota; class Gammaproteobacteria; order Enterobacterales; family Enterobacteriaceae; genus Kluyvera; species Kluyvera sichuanensis. The sequence continues at coordinate 2,861,134 of NZ_CP162271.1, read as the reverse complement.
TTATAAGGTTTTTTTATGAAATTATGCATGTTTAAGTAATAGCCCCCCATTATTTAAGTGGGCTTGATAAAAAGTGCTATATGCTGGTTTATTCATTGGGGTAATATATTTTTACAGGTTATGCTTTTCGTGTGGATATATGAAAAAAAATGCCAGCAGTACATTGCGTCGCCCGCGTTTACACCGTTTCGCTCTTGAAGCTCGTCAGCTATTCGATGGCGCCGCCATTGCTGAAACGGCCCAGCATGCCGATACGGGCAGCGATGCCGCACATGATTCCGCCCATGATACCTTCCATCCGGTAACGGTCGATCACGCCGCCTCCGCCCAGCCGGCGGCGGGCAAAGAGGTCTTTGTTATCGACAGCCAGATCAAAAACTGGCAATCGCTGGTATCGCAGTTACCACCAAACAGCAAAGTGGTGGTTATCCACGAGGGCAGCTCTGGTCTGAGTCAGCTCAACCAGGCGCTGGCGGACGAAAAGCAGATCTCCGCAATACATATCTATAGCCACGGTGAAAGTGACGAAATCACCCTGGGCAGTGACATCATTACCGCGCAGAATGTCGCGACGCTGCAGCCGCAGCTACAGGCGCTGGGCGACAAGTTGACGGCCGACGGCGATATTCTGCTCTACGGTTGCTCCGTTACCCGCAACGACACGGCGCTGGTCAGCCAGTTAGCCGCCTTAACCCATGCCGATGTTGCGGCATCCTCCGATGCGACGGGGAGTCGCGATGCAGGCGGGAACTGGGCGCTGGAAACGTCCGTTGGTACCGTTGAGGCCCGCACGCTGGCGCTGGACTATGCTGGCCTGCTTGAGACTCCGACGTTAAAAAACGCCGGGGGCGACCTGATCGTCAGCGAGCCGTCGGTGCTCACCCCCGGCAAAGACGTGGGACATTTTAGCGGCTGGACGATTGACCAGAGCAACCCGTCCGCGGAGGTGATTCTTAACCTCTACCTGCAGGATGGCACCAAAGGCACATTGTCCGATGGCGTTCAGCCTGCTGACAATCACTTCCTGAGCTTCAGCGGCACCGCTGCCGAGGCGCAGGCGTGGCTAAACCAGCTCACCTTTACCGCCGCCGACAGGGAACTCGGGAATCACACCGACACCACTGGTGTCGATATTTATGTGTTTAATGATTCCGGTGGCAGTACCTGGCTGACGCAGCGCATTATTATTACGCCTGCAAACGACCCGGCGGTTATCAGCGATAGCAGCCTGCTGGTGCCGGAACGTAACGGCAGCGGCACGGTTATTGATGCCTCGGTGCTGGCGATCCGCGATCCCGACCTGGCCGTGGGGGCGCAGACCCCAGTGCAGATGGTCTATAGCCTGACGGCGCTGCCGCGCTATGGCTACCTGACCCTCAACGGCCAGCGCGTTGGCATCGGTTCGGTCTTCACCCAGCAGGATGTGATAAGCGGCGCGGTGAAGTATGTTCATACCGCTACCGGTGCTGACCAGAATACCGCCGACAGTTTTTCTGCCAGCCTGAACGACGGCGCCACCCCGGTGAACCAATCGAGCAATGTCACGGTAACGCTCAATATCCAGCCGGAAAACCAGCCTCCGAGCGTGAGTGGCAGCGGCATCGTGTTTGAAGGCCAGCCGCAGAACGCCGATTTATCGGGCAACGTGGGGCGTTATATTGAAGCAACCAGCGGTGATGACCCGCAGGATAGCCAACTGACGCTGACCATTACCCAGTTGCCTGCTCACGGCGCGCTCTATTTTGACGGTAAGCCGATCCAAGCCGGGTTTAGCTTCAGCTATGCCGATAAAAACAAACTGACCTACAGCAATGACGGCACCGAAGGCGTTAACCAGGATACCTTCGGCGTGCGCGTGACCGATCAGGGGGGCGGCACCGGTACGCCTGCCAGCAGCGACGGGTTAATCACGCTGACGGTTGATAGCGTGAACGATAACCCGATCTTTGACCACAACAGCAGCCAGACCGCCACCGTCGACCCGACGCACGGCAGCGTGGTGCTCACCCCGGCGATGCTCAATGCCACCGATGTGGACTCCAGCGACGGCCAGATCAGTTTTGTGGTTAACACCAACAACCTGTCGCACGGCTACCTGACCCTCAACGGCCAGCGGATGCAGAACGGCGATACCTTTTCCGTGGCGGATATTAAAGCCGGGCGTGTTAGCTACGTGCAGTACCGGGACACCGCGGCTAACGAGCAGGACAGCTTTGACTTCCAGGTGATTGACCACGCGTTGAATCTCTACTGGGACGCTAACGGTAAAACCAACATTCGTGAAGGTGGCGTCTATGATGGCGATGCGCCAGGTTACGCGCTGACTGCATTCCGCTTTAACATCGCGCTGGCTGACAAAGCGTCGAATCCGCTGCCGGGGAACGTACCGACCGTCGATCAGCCCGTTGTGACCACGGTTTCGCCAGTGTTCGGTACCAACGTTAACGATCCCAATGCGCTGACCCACGGGACCCTGAACGAAGGGGGAACGCTGGTACTGGCGGGCACCGGCAACATCACCGATGCCACGCCGGGGTTGAGCTACACCTTACAGGGCGTTGATGCCAGCCAGGTTATCTATACCTGGCTTGGCGATGCCAACGTCAGCGGGAGTCTGTCGGTACAAAAACAGGTCAACGGTGCCTGGGTTGCCCTACTGCCGCTGGAGACCTTCACCCAGGCTGATGTCAACAACGGCCACATCCGTTTTGCCCACGACGGCGGGGAGACCTTTACCTTCAATGCCAGCTTTACCGTTACCGCCGGGCGGGTCACCCTGAATGCCAACGGTGACCCGGTGCCTGTGGTTGAGCGTATCAGCGTCAATGTCTTCGTTACGCCGGTGAACGATGTGCCGACGATCGGCGGATCGTCCAGCAATGTGCTGGCAGAAGGTGAAACCCTGGTCATCACCCGCGGTATGCTCTCGGTCGGTGACCCGGATGATGCCGATAGCGGCGCGCCGTATGAAAACAGCAACACCCTGAACGGCAAGACCAACTACGCCCTCAATAATGAGGCGACCGGCGCGAACGCCCTGAAGATGGTCTTTAAAACCCTGCCGACGGGCGGAACGTTGCAGTATTTCAACGGCAGCAGTTGGGTCACCATCACCGCGTCCGACCTCAATACCTTACAGCTGGACGCCTCGCTGCTGACCAATGACAGCAGCAGCGGGTTACGTTTCGTCAGCGACGGCTCCGAGATCCGCAACACCAGCTTCTCGGTAGTAGCAATTGACCGCTGGGGCGCGCAGTCGCTCAGCGCCGCGACGGTGGGGTTGGTGATCACCAACATCAACGATGGCCCACAAATTGCGACCACGCCGACGGAGGCAGACCCGGTAGTCAGCGCCGAATCACCGAATATGGCGGGCGGTACACCGGCCAATAATCCGTTAACGGTACGTGAAAGCGGCTATGAGAAGATCACCAGCGCGATGTTACAGGCTTACGATCCTGACAGCAGCGCGGAACAGGTACAGTATACGGTCACCCAGTCCCCGGCCTTTGGCCGCCTGGCGCGCTCCACCGACGGCGTTAACTTTAACGTGCTGGGCGGCGGCTCCTCCTTTACCCAGCAGGATATCGCCAACGGCTACATCTATTATCTTAACGACGGCGTTGACCGCAGCAGCGCTCAGGATGGATTTACCTTCCGTATATCCGACGGCGATAAAGAGCAGGCTGGCAATCGGTTTGTGATCGACATTACCCCCGCGAATGATGCGCCAACGGTAAGCGACCCTGGCGGCGTCATTAAGGTAGGGGCGGGGGCCACGCCGGTTACCGGGTTTACCGTAGCCGACCCGGATCTGAGCAGCGGTGCGACCAACGTCACTGAACGCCTGCAAACCACCGTACGCCTGCTTCATGCCGATGGTTCGGCCTTTACTCAGGCGGAATACCACGATGTTGTCTTTGGCATTACGAACGTAACCGGGCTTGGCGTGGCGGGTGGCAACGGCGATCTGCTGGTGCTGACCGGCAGCGTGGCGCAGATCAACAGCGCGCTGGCGGGGCTGACCGTCGCTTTCAGTGACGATCACAACGCGGTGTACCAGATTCAGGTCATCACCGATGACCGTCTACGCGATAACAGCGGCAATCTTACCGGCAGCGCCAACGGTGGCCCGGTGAATGAAGTCATCTCCCCGGCGTTTGGTCAGAAACCTGGCGCGGTGGACGGCAAAGATTACAACTGGTACACCGATGGCGTGCCGGTGAACGACGGCAATATTGCGGCCAGCGCCGTGACCCTGCTGGCGTCGAGCATTAACGATCCCGGTATCCTGACGGGCGACACGTCGATAACCGTTCGGGAAGATCAGATGACATTTATTGGCGGCAAATTCGTCGTCAGCGACGTAGAGTCGAACGCCTTCGGCCTGCCGGTGACCGTCACTTTGCACGTCGCGCAGGGCCAGCTTGGTATCGGTGGCGATGGCGTACAGAGCGCAATGAACGGCGTGACCATCAGCGGTGATAACAGCGGCACGCTGGTGTTAACCGGCAAGGCCAGCGCCATTCAGGCACTGCTGAACGATCCGACGCTGGGGTTAACCTACCTCAGCGCGCTCAATGCCAACCACGATCAGAACGGTAGCGCCGATGGCGACGTGACGCTCACCGTCAGTCTCGACACGCAGGCTTCCACGGTGGGCGCTCCGCAAGGTACCGCCCCGACCGATCTTAATATTGCACTGAACATCGAGGCCGTGAACGACACGCCGGTGGTGAACGCAGGCAGTAGCGTCATCCATCTGGACAACTCCGTCGGCAATGGCTTTACCCTCGTGCCGGGCTTCTCGGTGGACGATCCGGATCTCACCGACAGCGGGGGGATCGCCGATGGTGAAACCGATCGTCTGCGGGTGACCGTGCGCCTCACCGATCCGAACGGTACGCCGTTGCTGATTGCCGATTATCGCGGCAACACCGCAATTTCCATTACCTCCGGGGCGACCAACAGCGGCGTCACCATTATCACTAGCGGCTTCCCGCCGACCGATGGCGATCGTTCTCCGATCGTGATTGAGGGGACCCGGGCGCAGATCAACGCCTGGCTCGCACAGTTACAGGTGAAGATAACGGGGCTGGATACCGACGATGCGGACAGCTTCTACCGGGTGGAGGTGATTGCCGACGATCGCCTGCGCGACGCCAAGGGTGATCCAACCGGCAAGGCTAACGGTGGGCTGAACAGCGATGCGACCAACAGCAATGTGGTGAGAACCCCGACGACCGAAGTTGATCCTTACAGCGTTATTGCAACGGGACTGGAGAAAAACGTCAGCAGCGCCTCAACGCTGGTATTCCAGAGCTCCGTCAACGATGCCGCTGAGATCCGGCTGGGGAATAAACCGACTATCGAGGTTGACGAAGGCAGCAGCACCATCGTCCTGCCTCCTATCGTGGTGACCGATGTTGACGCTGGCAGCAACACTCTGACGGTCAGCGTTCAGGTGCCGCAAGGTTTTGTGATTGAGAAAATGGGCGGCAGCGGCGGGCAGGTGCAGGGACTGGGTGGCAGTACCGTGCGCTTGACCGGCACGCTCGCCGAAATTAACAGCCGCCTGGCAGCTATCACCGTTGATCTGCCGGATGTGGCAGGCACCGCCACCGCCGCAGACTGGAACGGTAGCTTTGGCGTGGTGGTGACGGTCAATGACAACGGATCTTCTGGCAGCCGTCCGGCGACCTTACCGGCAAACATGACCAGCAGTACCGACGATCCGGGTCGGGCGAATTACGCCGACCTGACCTCTGCGGCGATCATCACCACCCGCGAATTCACCTTTACCGTGAAGCCGGTGAACGATGCGCCGGTGGCTACCGGCACTCAGGTGACGCTCCCGGCGATTAGCGAAGATACCGCGGCGGCAAACCTTGGCGGCACCACGGTGGGCAGTCTGTTTGGACCGCTGTTTGACGACAGCCGCGACACCGTTGATAACAGCCAGAATGGCGGTGCCGACGGCAGCCGCAGCGATGCCTTCTGGGGTATCGCCATCAGCGGCCTGACGCTGAATGCGAAGCAGGGCGAATGGCAGTACTCCACCGATGGCGGCCAGAGCTGGACGGCGGTCGGGGCGCGCAGCGAGAACAACGCCCTGTTCCTGAACGGCGCGGCGCAGCTGCGCTTTGTTCCGGCGGCCAACTTCTTCGGCGATCCGAATCAGCTCAGCGTACGGCTGGTAGAGAACAACAGCAACGGCGACACCACCAGCACGGCGACCGAGCCGATGAACGGCAGCAGCGGTAGCACCCAGGTGCATGGCGGCACCTCGCTGTTCAGCGATCAGCTGGTTAAGCTCAGCCAGCCGGTGAACAACGTGAACGACAGCCCGCTGCTCAACGGCGCGACCTGGACCTTCCCGGAAGATGGCAACGTGCCGACGACGCTAGGCCAGCTGCTGGATGGCAGCTACAGTGACCAACGGGATAACCAGACCTCGGTGCCGGGGGGCGGAAATGCTAGCCAGCCGCTGACTTTGGTTGGCATTTATGGCGACACGACCGACCCGACCAAAGGCCACTGGGAATATCTGCATAACGGCACCTGGGAGCGCCTGCCGACTAACCTGACGGCAGACAGCGCCCTGATCCTGAGCCGCGATACTCAGGTGCGCTTTATCCAGACCGCCGATTACAACGGCCCGGTCACCGGCGGTTTGCAGCTTCGCGTGGCTGACTCCGACGATCCGTCACTGGTCGGTGGGGCGGGGCTCTACTCCCGGGTGAACTTCTATGACTATGCCGCAAGCTGGTCCACCGCCACTAATCACTGGTCGGGCACGGCGCTGCTGGGTGTGGCGATCACCCCAGTGGTGGATATTGTCAGCGACAGTGAGTCGATACACGCCGGGCGCGCGCTGACGCTGACCGCAGCGCACCTGCTCGGTAATGATTCGTTTGAAAACCCGGACCAGAAGATCACCGGCTATACCCAGCCTGCTCATGGCATGCTGACCTTTGATGGCACCACCTTCGTCTACACCCCGACCGGGGGTTACGTCGGTGCGGACAGCTTTACCTATACCGTCACCAGCGGTGGCGTGACCGAAACCACCACCGTCAATATCGATGTCACCAACATCAGGCCGGTGGCGGTGAACGACACGCGCACCATCAGCGAGGACAGCCCGCGCATCGACGGCAACCTGCTGAAAAACGACAGAGATGGCGACGGCGATCCCCTGACCTTAACCCAGTTTACCGTGAACGGCGTGGCCTACACGGCGGGCGCTACGGTGGTGCTGCCGGGCAACCGCGGCACCCTGCAGGTGCTCGCCGACGGCACCTATCAATACACCCCGGTGGCCGACTGGAACGGCAAGCTGGACATCGGCTACCAGATTTCCGACGGCAACATGGGCGGTACGGCGCAGGGTACCTTTACCCTGACGGTGGCCCCGGTCGCGGACGTGCAGAACGATGCTTACAGCGCCCATGCCGGGCAGTCGATCGATCGCGACGTGATGAGCAACGACAGCTTCAGCAACCCGGATCATAAAGTCACGGCGGTCACGCAGCCGGCTCACGGTCGCGTCACCATCACCGCCAACAACACCGTGCTGTACGTGCCGCAAAAAGGCTACGTCGGCACCGACAGCTACACCTACACCGTGACCAGCGGGGGGGTGACGGAGACGGCGACGGTGGCGGTGACCATGACCAACACCGTGCCGGGTACCGACAACTTCGTTGCTACCACGCCGGAAGATGTCAATGCCACCGGAAATATCCTGACCACCCTCAGCGACCCGGATGGCGACCCGATGACGGTCAGCGGCTTCACCGTCAATAACGCCAGCTACAGCGCCGGGCAGCGTGCGACGATTGCGGGTGCGGGCACCTTTGTTATCGACGCGGCGGGCAACTACATCTTTACCCCGGTCAGCGACTGGAACGGCAAAGTGCCGACCATCAGCATTACGGTCAGCGACGGCAATCTGGGCGGCACCAATAGCGCGCTGCTGGATATCACCGTCACGCCGGTGGTCGATGTGGCCGACGACACCGCCACCACCCACGCCGGGAAAGCTATCACTATCGACGCGCTGGCGAATGACAGCTTTAAGAATAACGGCAAAGCGATTACCGCCACCTCTACGCCGCAACACGGCAGCGTCAGCATTGTTGGCAATCAGCTGGTCTACACCCCGCAGGCAGGCTATGTCGGCAGCGACACCTTTACCTACACCGTCACCAGCGGCGGCGTCACCGAAACCGCCACCGTGGTGGTGTCGATGACCAACACCGCCCCGGTTTCCCGCGATGTTTCACTCTCCACCAACGAAGACCACGTGTTGAACGGTACGGTTAGCGGGACGGATGCAGACGGCGATACGCTGGTGCTGACCGGCTTTACCCTTGAGGGTAAATCTTACGCTGCCGGACAAACCGCGACGGTGGAGGCGGGGACGCTGACCATGAACGCGGACGGCAGCTGGGTGTTTACCCCGGCGGCGGACTGGAACGGCACCGTTCCTTTAGCGACCTACACCTTGTCCGACAGTAACACCGGCTTTACCACCAGCAATTTGCGCATCAGCGTGATCCCGGTGGTGGATGCGGTAAATGATCAGGTGGTCACCCATGCCGACGACGGGATAGTGATCGATATCCTCGACAACGATCTGTTCAGCAATAAACAACAGGTGACGATCGTGGCCGGGCACCCGGTTACCGGATCGAACCTGAGTACCTCCGATCAGGGCGGCCAACTGCTGGTGCAGAGCGATAATACGGTGCGCTATCAGCCGCCGGCCAATTTTGTCGGCACTGACACCTTCACCTACACCGTCACCAGCTATACCGGCGTGGTGGAGACGGCGACGGTGACCATTCTGGTGACCAACAGCAGGCCAGGCACTATCGACGACCGCCAGACGCTGTCAGAAGACCGTAGCCTGAGCGGACGTTTTAACGCTAAAGATGCCGATGGCGACGTACTGCGAGTGGTCTCCTTTAGCGCCGATGGTCAAAAGCTGGTGATGGGGAACGATACGAGCAAAACCATGACGATTGCCGGAGTGGGGACGCTGGAGGTCAATGCTGACCTCAGCTGGCAGTTTACCCCGATTGCTGACTGGAACGGCACCGTGCCGGTTATTACCTATATCGTCACCGATGGCAACCAGAACGGCAAGATTAACGGTACGCTGACGCTGATCGTCAAACCGGTGAGCGATGCCCGTAACGACACCGTGACGCTGCACGCCGGGCAGAGCGATACCCGCGATCTGCTGGCCAACGACACCTTCACCAACAGCGACCGCAAAGTGACCAGCGTGACCCAGGGTCAGCACGGCTCGGTCACCATCAACGCCGATGGCACCGTCACCTACACCCCGGTTTCCAGCTACGTTGGGCAGGATACCTACACCTATACCGTGACCAGCGGTGGGGTAACGGAGACGGCGACGGTCCTGATCACGCTGACCAACACCGCACCGGTGGTGGCGGATACCGCTCTCAGCGGGCCGGAAGATACCCCGCTGTTAGGATCGGTATTGGGTAACGCCAGCGACGTTGATGCCAGCGACGTGCTCCACGTCGAGAGCTGGAACCTGCCGGGAGAGACGCTCCCGCGCAACGTTGGTGTGCCGTACCAGATCCCTGGGATGGGTACCTTCACCCTGCGGGCTAACGGACAGTTTACCTTTGTGCCTATCGCCGACTGGAACGGCAGCGTGCCGACCATCACCTTTACGGTCAGCGACGGGCATCAGAATGGGCTGGTCACCGGGCACCTGGATCTGACGGTCACGCCGGTGGTTGATATCGCCCCGGATGCGGTGTCGGTGCATGCGGGAAAACCGCTGATCATCGATGCGCTGAAAAACGACGGCTTTGCCAACTCCGACCAGCACATTATCTCGCTGAGCAACCCGCTGCACGGCCAGGCTTCTATCCAGAACGGGAAAGTGATCTACCTTCCGGACGCGGGCTATGTAGGGACCGACAGTTTCACTTATACGGTAATGAGCGGCGGTCGCAGTGAAACGGCCACCATCACCATTGATGTGCGTAACACCCCGCCGCAGACTCAGCCGGATTGGGTCGTCAGCGCAGAAGATACCGGGGTGCTGGGCAACGTCCTGACCAACGACCAGGATCTGGATGGCGATACCCTACGGGTGGTGGGATTCACCGTGCAGGGTACTCACTACCAGCCGGGGACGCTTGTCACCCTCGCCGGGGTGGGCGTCTTTATGCTGCAGGCGGACGGCAACTACGCCTTTATGCCAGCGGAGGATTGGAATGGCTCGGTGCCGGAAATCTCCTACCGGGTGACCGACGGCAACAGCAACGGCCAGGTGAGTAGCCGACTGCGCATCACCGTGCAACCGGTGCAGGATGCCTTCAATGACAGCGTTAGCACTCACGCCGGGGTATCGGTGCTGACCGATGTGCTGGCGAACGACACCTTCAGCAACCCGCAGCGCGCCATCGAGTCCGTTACCCAGGGGACGCATGGCACCGTCACGATTGAAAACGGCGAGGTGCGCTATACCCCCGTTGCCGGGTATGTCGGCAGTGACACTTATACCTATACGGTATTCAGTAACGGCGTGCGGGAGACGGCTACCGTCACGGTGGATATCCGCAATACCCCGCCGACCTCCGCCGACTTCACGCTGACCACTGCAGAAGATACGCCGGTGAGTGGCAACGTGATGGACCGGGTCAGCGACGCGGATAACGATGCCCTGACGCTCACCCGGTTCACGGTGGACAACGTGACCTACAGTGCCGGGCAAACCGCCGTCATGACGGCAGGTACCCTGGTCATGCGCAGCGACGGCAGCTGGACCTTCACCCCGGCCGCCGACTGGAATGGTGCGGTGCCGGCCATTCAATTTACGGTGTCCGACGGCAACGACGGCGGCCTCACCCACAGCACGCTGAACATTGGCGTGCTGCCGGTCGGGGATGCGTTCAACGATTACACCGTCGTTCACTCGGATAACCCGGCGATCATCCCGGTGCTCGGCAATGACACTTTCACGACCCCGGACGCCAGCCTGACGCTGACTGCGGGCACGCCAGTGGCGGGTTCGCTGTTTGGCATCACGGCGCAGGGCGGGCAGGTGCGGGTGCTGAGCGACAACACGGTGCAGTATCTGCCGCCGCAGGGTTTCACTGGCGTAGACAGCTTTACCTACACCGTCACCACCCCGGATGGACATCAGGAAACGGCCACCGTGACCATCGCCGTGGCGAACAGCTCGCCAGCGGCCCCGCAATTGGCGCTGATTACGCCGGAAGATACGCCGCATCTGGCGGGGGAGTTTACTGCCACCGACCCTGAAGGCGATGTCCTGACCCTACTGTCGGTGAGCGTGAATAATGTCACCACGCTGTTGGATGGCGCGAATGACAAGCTGGTGAACATTCCGGGCGTCGGCACCTTACAGGTCTTCGCCAACCGCGACTTTATCTTTACCCCGGTCGCTGACTGGAACGGTATGGTGCCGGAAATCATCTACACCGTGACTGACGGCAAAAACAACGGTGCGGTGGACGGCACGCTGTTTATCTTCGTCACCCCGGAGGTCGACGCACACAACGACAACTACAGTCTGCATGCCGGGCAGTCGTCGCTGCAAAGCCCGATGGATAACGACACCTTCAGCAATGCCGATCGCACCATTACCGGCGCCAGCCAGGGCCAGCATGGCCGGGTGACTATCAGCCCGGATGGCCAGCACATTATCTATACCCCGGACCCGGCCTTTGTCGGCCAGGATACCTATTCCTATACCGTGACCAGCGGCGGGCGCACCGAAGTGGCGCTGGTAACCGTCACCGTCACCAACAGCTGCCCGGTGCTGACGCCGCTTGCGCCGGTCTCCGGGCCGGAAGACAGCGTGCTTGCGGGCAACGTCATTGCTAACGTGCATGACGCCGACCCGACGGACACCCTCAGCGTCGTAAGCTGGTCGCTGTCAGGGGAAACGGCACCGCATCTGCCGGGCAGCGGTTACACCATTCCGGGGATGGGCACTTTTACTCTGAACGCCGATGGTGGCTATACCTTTGTGCCGGTGGCGGACTGGAACGGCACGGTGCCGGCCATCACCTTCACCGTCAGCGACGGCCACGATGGCGGTCAGGTCACGGGGCAACTCAACCTGACGGTCACGCCGGTGGCTGATGCGCAGCCGGACTATCAGCGGGTGCATGCGGGTCAGACGCTGGTGGTTGACGCACTCAGCAATGACAGCTTCAGTAACCATGATAAGCAGATCGTCTCGACCGGCAGCGCCGGACACGGGAAGGTGCTTATCACTAACGGCAAAATGACCTATATCCCGGATCAGGGGTACGTTGGGGTCGACAGCTTTACCTATACGGTGATGAGCGGCGGGGTGCTGGAAACCTCGACCGTGACCGTTGAAGTATGGAACAACGCGCCGCAGCCCCAGCCGGACAGCAAGGTGGTAGCGGAAGATACGCTGGCGACCGGCAACGTGCTGGTCAACGACCATGACGGCGACGGCGACCCCCTGAAAGTGGTGGATTTCCGCGTCGGCACGCTGCCGGGCGTATTCCAGCCGGGCAGCACCGTGACCATCGCGGGCGTGGGGCAGATCACGTTGCAGGCCAACGGCGACTACCTGTTCCGCCCGGTAGAGGACTGGAACGGCACGGTGCCGCAAATCAGCTACACCGTATCGGACGGCAACCAGAACGGCCTTGCCTCGCAGACGCTCGATCTCAGCGTCAGCCCGGTGGTGGACGCGAACCAGGACGGCGCGACGATCCACGCCAGCTTCCCAGGCACCATTGATGTACTGGCGAACGACACCTTCAGCAACCCGAACGCGACCCTTATCGGCGTCAGCGCGCCGATGGAAGGCACCGCGGCCATTGTGCTGGGCAAGGTGGTCTACACGCCGCGCCCGGGCTTTGTCGGCTTTGACAGCTTCAGCTACACCGTGCGCAGCGGCGGCGTGGAAGAGACGGCAACGGTGGTGGTATGGGTCACCAACCAGGCGCCCGTCGCTCACGACGTGAGCACGCAGATGAATGAAGATGGCGGTACCTTGCAGGGCCAACTGCCGATTACGGATGCGGATAATGACGTCGTGCGGGTGACCGGCTTTACCGTTGACGGCGATCCTGGCCACTATGACGTGCCTGCCAACGGCAGCCGCACCGTCGTTATTGCTGGCAAAGGCACCTTAACCTTGACCAGCGATCGCCAGTTCAGCTTCCGTCCTTTTGCTGACTGGAACGGCACCGTGCCGGTCATCACCTGGGAGGTCACTGACGGCAACGACAACGGTGACACCAGCGGCCGACTGGCCATTGTTGTTAACCCGGTGGCCGACGGCGTCGACGATCGCGGCGCGCTGCTGAAAGGCGGCGAACTGGTGACCGACGTACTGGCGAACGACACGTTCGAAGATCCTACCCGTCAGGTTACCGGCGTGAGCCAGGGGCAGCATGGCAACGTGACGCTGCTGCCGGACGGCCGGATCCGCTACGTGCCGCAGCCGGATTATGTCGGCGCCGATCGCTACACCTACACGGTGACCAGCGGCGGCGTAACGGAGACCGTCACCGTGGAGGTACTGGTCAAGCCGGTGCTGGAGTTGACGGTCTCTGAAGAGGGGCTACGCAATAGCAACGGCAGCAACATCACGACCGGGACGCTGCAGGTCTCGGCCTTCGATCCGGCGCAGACCCTGACCGTCAACGGGCGCAGCTTTACCCTGGCGCAACTGCAACAGTTCTCGGCGCAGCACCCTGGGCTGGTGGACTTTGGCTTTGGCCGTCTGGAGATCGTCAACTATGCCGTCAGCGATGCCACCCACGGGGTGCTGAGCTATCGCTACGTGCAGACCCAGGCGATGACGCATCAGAATGCGGTGCCGCAGCACATCACCTTTAGCGTGACGGTGAATGGCGAAATCGGCGGTGAGCTGAGGCTCACGGTGCTTGACGATGCGCCGCAGGCGCAGCCGGACAGCGCGGATATTTACCAGGATCGGGCGCAATACAATCATAGCGGCAACCTGTTTGCCAACGACACCGCGGGGGCGGATGGCCCGGCGGCCAACGGCCCGGTGGTGGCGATTACCTCGGACAACACCGGTCGCGCTGGTCAGGTCAACGGCATCACTCACGGGGCGTATGGCGAGCTGCGCCTTGATGCCAATGGCAACTGGCATTACGAGATCAACCGCAGCGATTCCCGTGTCGCCAGCCTGGATGCTAATGCCACCCTGCGTGAGGTCTTCGTTTACACCCTTCAGGATGCTGACGGCAGTACGTATCAGTCCACGCTGACGGTCGTGATCCACGGCGTGACGCCAATGCCGCTGGTTTCCGATCCTGACGGCTGGCGCGACGATCTGTTTGGCAAACGTCCAGAGCGGCCTTCGTCGCGTCTGAGCTTCACGCCGGGGCTGTTCATTCTGCCGATGGTGTATGAGCTGGAAAGCCATGACGCTATCCACGCTATCCGCGCCAACCACAAACTGGCGATGCTCGGCTATGGCATTGAACAGGCCGATGCGCCGGTAATGGAGCAGGCGGTACTGTTCCAGCGTTGGTACGACAACACCCGCCAGCAGCGGGATATCGCCGAGTCGGGCGCCAACACGCTTGGGCAAAATGCACTGTGGGATGCCTTCAGCCCCTTCAGCGTAAGACATGTCGATGAACGCGACCTCCCGCATGTGCCCGTTGAGCATCCACAGGCGAATCCGTTAGCGATGGCCCCGGCGAAAGAGACCGTTCACGCTGCGCCGTCGCTCACCGCACAACTGGCTGCGTTACACCGCCAGGAACCACAAAATACAATCGTACTGCCCGCCGTGGTGGTGAAGCAGGCCAAATGATGAATGATGGGAATGTTGAAATGTTAAATGTTGCGGTGCCCGTAATGGCATCTTCACCACGTCGTTTTCGCTTCGCGCCGCTGGGCCTGCTGGTGGGGGCGGTGCTCCTGAGCGGCTGTGGCGCCATCAAGCCTACGCCGCTGACCCAGGATGAAATTACCAATCGGGTGAATCAGGATCGGGCGGCGATGTACCGCGATCAGGAGGCGGTTTCTGGCACTCTGACGCTCTCGGATGCGATGGCCCGCGCGCTGAAATACAACCTCGATTATCGTCTGAAAATGATGGAAACCACGCTGGCCCGCTCCCAGCTGGATCTCTCCTCCCAGGATATGCTGCCGAAGCTGATGGCCGATGCGGGATACCGCTGGCGTAACAATGACTCCGGCGGCACCAGCGTGGGCATCGATGACGGCGTGGTGAGCCTGCGGCCCTCTACCTCAGAGGAGCGGGAACACTATCTTGCCGATGCGACCTTCTCCTGGGACGTTCTCGATTTTGGCATGAGTTATTTCCGCGCCCAGCAGCAGGCGGATGAAGTGAACATTGCCGAAGAGCGCCGCCGCAAGGTGCTACAGAACATCGTTCAGGAGGTGCGTGACGCCTATTGGCGTGCGCTGGGGGCACAGCGTCTGCTGAAGGAGACCGAACCGCTGGCGGATCAGATAGCCTCAGCGTTGGCAAAAACCCGCGAAGCGGAGCAGGCGGGCATTCTGCCGCCGGTGGAGGGACTGGAGTATCAGCGAGCGTTACTGGATGCCATGACGACGCTGAACCAGAAACGTCAGCAGATGGAGATGGCGAAAAGCGAACTGCTGGCGTTGATGAACGTGCCGCCAGGCACGCCGGTGGTGCTGGACGACAAACCGCTGCCGCTCTCGGCGGTACCGCAAGATGTGAACAAGCTCGAGCAGATGGCGCTGGAGCGACGTCCTGAGCTGCGTGAAGAGGACTACAAAGCGCGCATCGACAGCTATGAAACCAAGCGTCAGATAGCCTCCCTGTTCCCGAATCTGAACCTGTTTGCCGGGGTTAACTACGACTCCAATGACTACCTGTACAACGAAAATTGGATACAGGGTGGCGTCGGCGTGTCGATGAACCTGTTTAAACTGATCAGCATTCCGGCTATCAACAACAATAACGATGCGCGTAAACAGACGGACGATGCCCGCCGGATGGCGCTCAGCATGGCGGTGTTAACCCAGGTGCGCGTGGCGGTGGAGCGCTATAAGCTGGCGGTCTACGACTTCCAGATTGCCGATCAGTCCGCCCAGGTCGATCAGCGTCTGGCGAGCATCTCCCGCGCCGGTTCCGACAACTCTCTGACCAGCGATCTCGAGACGCTGCGTACCCAGGCACGTTCTATTGTCTCCCGCTTCCAGATGGCCGGTTCCTATGCTGAGGCTCAGGCCGCCTATGGTCGGGTGCTGAACTCGGTGGGCATTGACCTGCTGCCGGAGCAGGTGCAGCAGACCGATGTCGCCAGCCTGTCGAGCGCGATTGCCGCCAGCCTGCGCCGGGAAGAACAGACGGTGTTTGCCAATACGGCGCTGCAAACCCAACAGGCACAGAGCCTGCGTGTTGAGGTCGGGCGCATCCCTGCTGGGGTCAGCCGGGCGGCGATTGTCCAGTCGGTCAACCAGGTGTTGGCGGCGAACCAGATTTCCCTGGATGATTCCCCGCAAAGCCTGCGTTTACGGATGCAGTTCACGATCCTCAGCAGCAGTACGGCACGCAAGGGGCAGTGGACGCTGGATCTTATCGACCGGGATGACAACGTTCGCCTGTCGCGCCAGTATCAAAGCTACCTCCCGGATGACACCAGCACCCGAACCCTGAGCGCCCTGGCCCAGGCGGCGGCGCTGTCGGTGACGGATGATATTCAGCGGATCAGCGGCGCGCGCATTGCCCCTCTGGCTCGTCCTTAATGGCTCCACAGGAATTCAGTATGAAGTCGATGTTAATGGTGTTATCTGCCCTGATCGGGCTCGCGGTGCTCCCGCTGCAGGCCGAAGAGGCGCTGTCGAGTAACGGCCCGGCGCGTTTTATGGTGCAGGCGAATAAAGAGAGTCCGCTGTCGAGCGTGGTGGCGGGGCGCATCGCCAAAGTGAACGTTCAGCTGGGTGAAAGCGTGGCGGCTGGCAAAGTGCTGGCGACGCTGGACTGCGCGGATCTCACTGCCCGGCGTAATGCCGCCCAGGCGGAGTATCACGCCGCCCAACTGCGTTATGAAGCGAAAGCCAAGCTGCAGGGGCTCAACTCTGCGGCCCAACTGGAAGTTGGACTGGCGGCGGCAGAGGTAAACCGCACCAAAGGTCAGATGGGGATCTTCGATGCTCAGCTCGCCCAGTGCCGATTTGTCGCCCCCTTTGACGGCCGGGTCGCGCGGATTTATGTCAAAGAAGGACAGGGCGTATCGTCCGGCGGCGGGGTGATTGATCTGGTGGGTAGCGGCACGCCAAAAGCGCGCCTGAACGTCCCCTCGAGCTGGATTACCTGGCTGAAACCGGGCGTCAAACTGGACGCCACCGTTGGCGAAACGGGCAAACACTATCTGCTGACGGTGACCAATATCAGTGCCCGCGTGGATGCGGTGAGCCAGACGGTTGAGATTGAAGCCGCGTTTCCGGACAAGGTCGAAGGCGTGCTGCCGGGGATGAGCGGCCAGGCGGTGCCACAGTGTGCGACGGGTGATACCACCTGTCCGGCGGTGGGAGCGGCATCGTGATCGCAGGCGTCAACGGCTGGCGTCTTGCTGCGCGGATCGAAAAAATAAAGGATTACAGCGAGTTGGGCTTTGTCATCTGCAATGAAACGCGCCAGCTGGTGGAATACCGCCAGGCCGCGCTGATGCGGGTGACGGGAGAAAAACGGGCCCAGCTGGTGGCCCATTCCGGCCTCAACGATGTGGATCGCAACACCCCTTACGCCTTATGGCTTGCCGAGGTCAGCGCGGAGATCATTCCGCGCTGCCAGAAGCTGGCGGAAGGCGCGCGCCTACTGCCGCTGACCGCGCCGATGCTGAGCGAGCCTCTGCAGGCACAGTGGGATGAATGGCTGCCGCAGTACGTCTGGGTTTTCCCACTCACCGGCCCACAGGGAGAGCTTCTCTCCCTGCTGTATCTCGGACGGGATAATCCCTGGCCTGGCACCTTAACCCCGGAGTCGCCAGAGTTTGCTTTGCTACAACTTTGCGGGCTTTACGGCTACGCCAGCTGGGCGCTGACCGCCAGACCATCGGCGCTCCAAAAGGCCTGGCAGCGCAGCGGCGGCAAACGCCTCCTGGCGGTCGTACTGGCGCTGGGGCTGATCTTCTGCATTCCGGTGCGGGAGTACACCCTGGTCCCGGCGGAAATTGTCTCGCTTGAGAGCGAAGTGATTGCCTCCCCGGAACAGGGGGTGATCCAGAGGATGGTGGCGCTGCCGAACGTGACGGTGAAAAAAGGCGATGTGCTGGCGCTGCTGGATGACACCACCCTGCGTAACCGGCTGGCGGTGGCAACGGCGGAGCTGGCAACCGCCGATACGACGCTGCACCAGGCCTCGCAGAAAGCCATTGAGGATCAGCAGGCTAAATCGGAGCTGGCGATGGCGGAAGGACGCTGGCGCGAGAAGCAGGTGGAGGTGGTTTCTCTGCAGCGCGAGCTGGATAAACTCACCATCCGCGCGCCGCGCAACGGGGTATTTGTTTATTCCGATCCCGATGACTGGGCCGGGCGTCCGGTGCAGACCGGGGAACGCATTGGGCTGCTGGCCGACCCTGACAAACCGGGCGTCCGGGCCTGGGCTCCCGCCAGCGAATCCACCAACCTGAAACCGGGCGCGCCGATGACGATTTTCCTGAAAGTCGCTCCGCTCAGTCCGCTCAGCGCGACCCTGGACTACGCCGGATATCAGACGGTCGAAGCCCCGAATGGCGTGGCAAGCTACGTGCTGCGCGGTTCATTGCAGGGTAACACCGCCGATGCTCGTATCGGATTGCAGGGCACCGCGCGTGTCTCGGGTGACTGGAAAGCGTTGGGCTATCTGCTGCTACGTCGTCCGCTGGCGACCCTGCGCGCTTGGGTAGGCTGGTGATGACCAACATCGCTGGCATGAGTCCGGTATGGCCCGCGCTGCGTGAAGAGTTGCACCTGCGGGAAGCGGGTATCAACCGTGACGGTTCTCCGGCCTGGCATCTGAACGATCCGGTGCGGAATCTCTGGTTCCGCCTGGGCTGGCTGGAGATTGAAATCCTCAAGCGCTGGTCACTGGGTAAAGCGGAGCGCATTGCTGAGGCGATTAACGCCGATACCACGTTGCAGGTAGCGCCGCAGGATGTGGACGAATTCGTCGGTTTTTTACAGCAGCACCAGCTGCTGAAAATTCCTCGTTTGCGGCCGCAGAAGAGTCTCTGGACCCACCTGCTTCACAGTTATCTGTTTATCCGCATCCCGCTGCTGCATCCCGCCGGACTGCTTAAAAAGCTACTGCCATGGGTGCGTTTTTTCTTCTCGCGCACCTTCTTACTGCTGACGGCGGTAGCGGGTCTCACCGGGCTGCTGTTAGCGGCTCGCCAGTGGGACTCCGTGGAAGCCACGTTGCGTACGGCGGTAAGCTGGCAGGGGGCGCTGGGCTTTATGCTGGCGCTGATCTTCTCTAAATGCTGGCACGAGCTGGGGCATGCCTTTATGGCGACCCGCTATGGTGTGCGGGTGGGGCATATGGGGGTGGCGCTGCTGGTCATGCTGCCCATGGCCTATACCGACACCGGCGAAAGCTGGAAGCTCAACCGTTCGACGCAGCGGCTGAAGATTGCCTGCGCGGGGATCATGGCCGAGTTGGTACTGGCGGCCTGGGCAACGCTATTGTGGTCTTTTGCGCCGGAAGGGGCGTTCAAAAATGCGCTGTTCTTTCTGGCAACCACCGCCTGGGTGATGACGGTGATGGTCAACGCCAGCCCGTTTATGCGTTTTGATGGCTACTTTATTCTTTGCGATTGGCTCGATTTCCCCGGCCTGCATGAGCGCGCAGGACAGTGGGCAAAACGGGCGATGCGCAAAGGGCTGTTCGGACTTGAGGATCCGCTACCAGATAACGTCTCACCGGGCTTTGCCCGCCTGCTGACGCTGTTCGCCTTCGTCACCTGGATCTACCGGTTTATGCTGTTTATCGGCATTGCCGTCGTGGTCTATCACGCCTTCTTCAAGGCGCTGGGCGTGGTGCTGTTTTTGGTTGAGATCCTCACCTTCGTGGTATTACCTATGATTCGAGAAATGAAAATCTGGTGGCTGCGTCGCGGTGAAATTCGCCCTGCCAGGCGGGTGCGCATTGTGCTGGTAGTGGCGGTATTGCTGGCGGCAGTCCTGCTGCCCTGGTCGCGCAGCGTCTCCCTGCCTGGCGTGATTGATGCCGCCCTGGTCCAGCCCCTCTACACCCCCTTTGGCGCCAGAATGTTAAAAGTACGGGTCAGCGACGGCGAGACGGTAAAGAAAGGACAGCTCCTCTTTGAACTGGCCGCTCCTCAGCCTGAAACCGACGAACACAAAGCCCTTGCCATGCGTCAGGCCTGGGAGGCGAATGCCCGTGGGGCGCAGGGGCTGGAAAAGGAGAGTGCGGCAAGACAGGTGCTGGCCGATCAGATGGCGCGTCAGTTCGCCTTGCAGCAGCAGGCTGGCACCATGGAGATGCGTCGTCTGCAGTTGGTGGCGTCTATTGATGGCCGTCTTGAGGAGCGTAATCTAACGTTCCTGGAGGGAAGCTGGGTATCGCCGGGTGAGCGGATCGCCACCGTTATTGATAGCCGCAGTTGGCAGGTTGACGCGCTGGTCACCGAAGACGATTTGGGCAGGATGAAAGTGGGGGCCGCCGCGAAAGTCTTCCTGCCCGGTCAGATAGCGCCATTAACGGGGGCGGTGGTCTCAGTCGATCAGCACAGCCTGACGAAACTGCCTTCTCTGGCGCTGGCCAAAGCGTCCGGTGGTGAAATCGCGCTGGCTCCGGGCGTTCCTGCCAAAGAGCTTAAGCCCGAGGGGGTTTGGTATCGGGTATCGATTCAGGGTCAGACGGGGAGTGACAAAGTGACCCGGGAGATGCCGGTTAAGGTCGTGGTGGAGAGCGAACGCCAGAGCCTGGCGCATCGCTGGATCAACAGCGCGATGCTGATGCTCATTCAGCAAAGCGGGCTAGGGAAAGAGGGATAACGGTCGGGCTTTGCCGAGCGCCCGCGTAATGAGCGCTTTCAGCCCACATGTGTGTGGGCTGAGGCTGTTCAGCATTGGCATCCCCCGCCCATACCAGCCTTATCAGGCGTTACGGCCCGCCATCACGCCACCGTCAACGTCCCAGATAGCGCCGGTGACCCAGCCTGCTTTATCAGACAGCAGGAAGGAGACGGCTTCAGCGACATCGCCAGGCGTACCGACGCGACCAATCGGGTGGAAGCTGTCAAAGCTGCTCATCACCGTGCCTACCTCTTCTTTCGGAATGAAGCCTTCGTAGATCGGGGTGTGTACCACTGCCGGAGAGACGGCGTTTACGCGGATCCCTTTACTACCCAACTCAATAGCCAGATTTTTAGTCAACGCGTGCAGGCCCGCTTTCGCCATGGAGTAGGCAGAAGATGGCGTTGCGCCAATGGCCTGCTGCGCCCACATCGAACCGATATTGACGATAGCGCCCTGGATACCGGCATTCACCATGTTGCGCACCACGTCACGGGTAATAAAGAAGGTCGCACGGTTGATACTCATATACATGTCGTAGTCCGCCATCTCGTGCTCGGTGAACGCTTTCGGGAAGAAGACACCTGCGGCGTTGACCAGCAGACTAATGTCCTGATGTTCTGCGTTAATGGTGTTAATGACGTGCTGCATTCCTTCTTCTTTCATCAGGTCGGCAATGATGATGGAGACCTGACCATCGGCCATCAGTGCCTGGCGAGCCTGCTCTGCTTTATCCTGGCGATTACCCACCAGCACCACGCTGCCGCCGTTTTTCAGTACCAGTTTTGCGGTTTCAAAACCCATACCGCTGGTACCGCCAACCACTAATAATTTTTTACCGGAGAATAATGCGCTCATTGCTGACCTCGATGGGTTGTTCATTTCACGGCGACATGCCGTTTGCTGTGGAGCCATGATGGCAGCGAGCGCCGAGCGTGACGAATCAGAAGAAATCGCGTGCCGATAAAGAAAAACTATCTCGTGATGCAGCATGGATGTTTTCAAGCGGGGAGAGAGGAGGTGGGTATTACTGTGGAGCGTTAAATCACCATGGTTAAGGTATGCCTGGTCGACCGTCTAATAGCCTACCAAAAATGGCTGATTCTTATTCTGAAATAGGCAGTTAAATAGGAAGAAATGTAACTAGTTATAGCGTTAACGCTTAATATTCATATTGTTGGATAGTGTCATTATTAATCTGTAATAAATAACGTGAGTGACTAATTGTTTTATATTATTGATTTATAATGGCAAATTATAATTATAAAGATATGTAAATTTAATGTAAGTTAATCTTTGATGTGATCTATGACGCTATTTTGGGATAGTCAATGGCTAATTACTTGAGGCTCATCACGTCCCAGTCATCCATACATTCATGAAATAAATCTTTACGATCTCGATCACTAAAACAAATCTTCTAAAAAAATAAAATGCAATTCCATAAAAATGAAACATAATTTCAATTGAGGGTTATTGCATGTTTAAGAAATCTCTGGTCATGATGGCTTTGTGTGGCGCCTCTTTCGCAGCATCTGCAGTCACTGTCGATCTTCGTCATGAATTTATTGATGGTGGCAGCAAAGATAAGACCAACGCAGACCGCGTTTCCGTTTCTCACCGCTTTGCTAATGGGCTAGGTTTCTCCGTTGAAGCAAAATGGAAATCAGGCGGCGATCATACTGATAGAGCTTATAATGACTTTGTGGGCAACGGCCACGAAGAAACGATCAGCTACCAGTGGAAAGCTAATAAGAATTTTTCTGTGACGCCTGGCTTTAATATTGAAAGTAACGACAGTCGCACTATTTACAAACCAAACCTGCGCGTGCAGTACAGCTTCGATAATGGCTTCTACGTAGCTGCGCGTTATCGTTATGACTACACCCGTTACCCTTCAACCTCAAAGTCTCCGGATGACAAAGTCAACCGTGGCGATGCCTGGGCGGGTTATGTATTCGGTGACTGGCGTGCAGAGCTGAACTATGTGTATGCCCGCAGTACGGTTGCAGACGAGCAGAATAAGAGCCTGTATCGTAACAATAACAAACCGTACTCTCAGGAATATAACGTCAAAGTGGCGTATAAGATTGATAAAAACTGGGCGCCATACGGCGAAATTGGTAACGTTGGTGTGAAAACGACTGACGAACGCCAGACCCGTTTCCGTGTCGGTGTAGCATACTCGTTCTAATATCTTTCGCGTTGGTATAACCCCGGCATTATTGCCGGGGTTACATCTTTTCATTGAAACACATTAGATAATACCCACTCTTTATTATTTGGCTGCTTGCATCGGCTATTTTTAATTATTTTCCATCATAACGATACTTCGCCTTCTCCCACGAATAAAAACTTCCTCGCTGTGGTTTTTCGCATCAGATGATGAAACTCCCTCCCGGACAGGTCTATGCTTAGTCTCGAACCCATATAAAAAATAGAGGCAATGTCATGGATAAGGAACTACTGGACGCAGGCTATCGTGTCTATACCGGGGAGAAGATTGATGTCTACTTCAACACCACGATGTGCCAGCACTCGGGGAACTGCGTTCGTGGGAGCAGCAAGTTGTTCAATTTGAAGCGCAAACCGTGGATCATCCCGGACGAGGTTGACGCGCAAACGGTGGTGCGCGTTATCGACACCTGTCCAAGCGGGGCGCTGAAATACCGTCATCACGATTAAGAGAGGGAAACATGGACATTCTGGAAGGCCATAACAAGTTCTACGTTAACGATAGCGACGGTAATCAGGTGGCGGAAATCGTCTTTGTTCCCACCGGCGAGCATCTGAGCATTATTGAACACACCGACGTCGACCCTAGCCTGAAGGGGCAGGGCGTTGGCAAACAGTTGGTGGCTAAGGTGGTGGAGAAGATGCGTCAGGAACAGCGCAAAATCATCCCGCTGTGCCCGTTTGCGAAACATGAATTTGATAATACCCGCGAGTATGACGATATTCGCGCCTGAAACGCCGCGCCAGCGTGAGCTGGCGCATCTTCACTAGCGAAGCTGTTCGAACAGCAGCGTCACGGCGATAAGCACCATCAACCCACCTGAAAAACGGCTGACAACCCGCGCCGCCTGCGGGCGACTTGCCAGTAGCGCGCGTGAACCGTATCCCACCAGTAAATAGATAATCGTGCAGGTGATGAGATGCATTACCCCGAGCGCCGACATCTGCATTGCCACCGACCACTGGCCGTGCGGGTCAGTAAACTGCGGCAGCAGCGCCAGAAATAGCAGAAAGACTTTCGGGTTGAGGCCGCTGATGCACATGCCTTTCAGCGCCCACTGGTTCCAGCCGCCGCTTTGCTGCGCGGCGCTGGACACCGTTGCTGGATGGCGTAGCAGCGACACACCGAGCCACAGCAGATAGCATGCTCCCAGCAGCGTAATCGCCGACAGCGCCAGCGGATGCCCCGCAATCAGCACGCCAACGCCCGCCACCACAATAATCGTCGCCAGTAGGTGGCCGGACATCAGCCCCGCCACCGCAGGCACAATGGTTCGCCCGTGGATCCCGGCGCTGATGGTGTAGGCCCAATCAGCCCCCGGCGTCATGATAAGCAAAAACGAAACCAGCCAGAACCCTGCCACCAAACTCATTTCCATACCCGAATTGCCTCGCGTTTGCTCATCACGTTAACCCCGAAAACCCTTACTGAATGTCAGGAAAGAATATCGGTATTGCCGCGCAATGAGCTTTCAATGTTATGCTGAAAACCCGGCCTGAAAGAGAGAATCTTCTAAATGGACAGTATCGATCGAAAAATTCTTGCGCAGCTACAGGCCGATGGCCGTTTATCTATCACTGAGCTTGCCGAACGGGTAAATCTGAGTCTGTCGCCGTGCCACCGACGTCTGCGGGCGCTGGAGCAGGAAGGGGTGATTACCGGCTACCGCGCTAACCTCGACCCAGGGAAAATGGGCTTTAACTTCGTCGCGCTGGTCTTTGCGACCCTGAAAGAGGGCGACAGGAAGGCGGTTAGCGCGTTTGAAGAGGCGGTGGAAGAGATCCCGCAGATCGTGATGGCCCAGCGACTGTTCGGCGACCCGGACTATCTGATGCAGGTGGTGACGCGCGATCTCTCCTCATTCCAGAAGCTCTACGATCAAAAGCTGTCGGCGATGCCGGGTGTGCAGCATCTGCGCTCAACGCTGGTGATGAAAACGGTGGTGCAGGATCGTCCTTTCCCGCTGGAGACGCTGAAATAACCTCGGCCACAAAGTATTTGGCTGAAACGATTCGTGTGCTAATATTCATTCATAGGGGATGGCATTCCCCCTTGAACCGCCGTGTGGCTGATGATGCCTGTTTATATTCCTGGACCGGGAATGAACAGGCACACCTCTACTGCGTCCAGGATGATTAATTCATCTAAGGATGCGTCAATGCACTCTGAACACTTCGCTCGTAAAAACTCGCTTTTCTTCCTGATACAGTGGCTCCTGCTGGCTGTGGTTATTGCCGTGCTCGTCGGCTACGCATCTGCTTTATTTCTCTTCTCGCTCGACTGGGCGACCGTCACACGCCTTCAGCATCACTGGCTTATCCTGCTGCTCCCGTTCGCCGGGTTTGCCGTGGGCTGGATCTATCTGCGCCTCGGCCGTTCGGTAGAGGCGGGGAACAACCTGATACTGGAAGAGGTACATAGCCCGGCTAACACCATTCCACTGCGAATGGCGCCGCTGGTGTTTATCGGCACGGTGGTGTCTCATCTGTTCGGCGCGTCGGTTGGCCGTGAAGGCACGGCGGTACAAATGGGCGCCTCGATTGCCGATCGGTTCACGCCGCTGCTAGGGCTGGATAACGATGCGCGCCGCATGGTGCTGATGGCGGGCGTCAGCGCGGGCTTTTCTTCCGTATTTGGTACCCCGCTTGCCGGGGCCATTTTCGGCCTTGAGGTGATGGCGATAGGGCGCATGCACTACACCGCGATTTTCCCCTGTCTGGTCGCGGCGGTGGTGGCGGATCAGGTCGGCCTGATGTGGGGCGTGCACCATACGCACTATGCGATGTCATCTATTCCGGTGATGTCGGCCTGGGTGCTGGGTGCGGTTATTGTGGCGGGCTGCTGCTTCGGCCTGGCTTCCCGGGTGTTTGCCGATGCCACTCACCTGATTGGCGGCATGATGAAAAAACGGATTGCCTATGCGCCACTGCGCCCGTTTATCGGCGGGGCGGTGGTCGCTGCGGCGGTCTATCTGCTGCATGCTGACCGCTACATCGGTCTTGGTATTCCGGTGATTGTGGATGCTTTCCAGCACCCGCTCGCGCCGTGGGATTTCCTCGGCAAACTGATCTTTACCGTCACCTCGCTCGGCAGCGGATTTAAAGGCGGGGAGGTGACGCCGCTATTTTACGTCGGCGCTACGCTTGGCAATGCGCTGGCCCCGCTGCTGCATCTGCCGTTTGCTTTCCTGGCAGGGCTGGGATTTGTGGCGGTCTTTGCCGGCGCGGCGAATACACCAATTGCCTCGACGCTGATGGCGATTGAACTGTTCGGCGCGGATATCGGCGTGTATGCCGCGATGGCCTGCGTGGTGGCCTATCTGGTCTCGGGCTATACCGGTATTTATCGTTCCCAGCGGGTAGCCTGCCTGAAGCACAGCGTGGTGCCGGAAGGAATAAAGCTGGCGGAGCTTCCTGCCTGGCAGCGTGAAAGTCACCGTCCTGAAACCGTCGTTGAGGAAACGAAAGCATCATGACGTCGCTAGCGCCGCTAACTGGTTTATTGCAAAAATGTAAATAACTAACTCAATATTTGTTATTTCAGAATGGCTGCGCATTCTGGCTATCTTGGTTTCAGCCCACTTTCGGCATCGAATCAGGAGAAACCAGAATGAGCAGACAGATCAAATTAGGGGCTTTCCTTCCCGGCGGCGGCCAGCATATCGCGGCGTGGCGTCACCCGGACGCTCCCGCCGATGGCGCGACCAGCTTTGAATTCCATAAGCAGCTTGCTCAGACCGCCGAACGCGGCCTGTTTGATGCCTACTTCCTGGCTGACGGCCTGGCGATCCCCGCTTCCGGCGTGACCGACGGCGGTACCGCGAAAGTGGCGGGCTTCGAGCCGGTTACCCTGTTTTCGGCGCTGGCGCCATTGACGCAAAATATCGGCTTTATCGCCACCGCCTCCACCACCTACGAAGAACCCTACAATCTGGCGCGCAAGTTTGCTTCGCTGGATCTCATCTCCGGCGGGCGCGCGGGCTGGAACGTGGTGACCACCGCCACCGAAGCGGCGGCGCACAACTTTAATCTGGATACCCAGCATCCGCATGAGTACCGCTACCAGCGGGCGAAAGAGCACGTTGAAGTAGTGAAAAAACTGTGGGATAGCTTTGAAGACGACGCGTTTTTACGTGACAAAGCCTCAGGCCAATTCTTCGACCGTAGCAAGGTGCACAACACCGATCACGTCGGCAAATTCTTCAAAGTACGTGGGCCGCTGAACGTGCCGCGCTCGGCGCAGGGTCAGCCGGTGATTGTGCAGGCGGGGCAATCTGAAAGCGGTCGTGCGCTGGCTGCCGCGACGGCCGAAGTGATCTTTACCTCGCATCAGCATCTCGACACCGCGCAGGACTTCTATCGCGATATTAAATCACGCGCTCGCGCCGTCGGCCGTAACCCTAACCATGTGTTGATTATGCCTGGCGTCGCGCCGTTCATTGGGCGAACGGAGGAAGAGGCGAAAGAGAAGTATCACAAGCTGACTTCGCTGATTGTCGAAGCCGACGGCATCGCCTTGCTGAATGGCCTGGCCGGTGGCGGCATCGATCTCGGCAAATTCGACCCGGACGGCCCGCTGCCACCGCTGCCGGTGACCGAAGGGATGAAATCGCGTCCTGAGCTGATTCGCCAGATTGCCGATGAAAACAACTTCACCATTCGCCAGCTCTACCAGTGGGTGGCGACCGCGCGCGGTCATTTCACCGTGGTGGGCAGCGCCGAACAGGTGGCAGATACGCTACAGGCGTGGTTTGAAAACGAAGCCGCCGATGGCTTCAACGTGCTGCCACCGTGGCTTCCTGGCGGCCTGGACGACTTTATCGAACTGGTGGTGCCGATTTTACAAAAACGCGGGCTGTTCCGTACTCAGTATGAGGGCAAAACGCTGCGTGAAAATCTGGGGCTACCGTTTGCCAGCAACCGCTACAGCGCCGTGCGTAACAGCAAAGTGGCTTAAGGAGGCGCAATGTTCTATTCCACGACCCGAATTCGCCTGAAGGCGCGCGTGCAGGCTAAGCCTGCCTACCAGGTGTGGTATCAGCGTAGCCTGTCGTTGATTGCGCGCTACGGCCTGCTGGTGCTGTTCTTTGCCGGCTGGCAGATTGCCAGCACCGCCGGTTGGCTGAACGCGGCGATCATCCCGCCGCTGGATAAAATCTTTGTTGCATTGTGGAACGGTATCACCCAAGGCGCGCTGCTGGGTGATATTACCATCAGCCTTCAGCGTGCCGGGTTGGCTTTCGCTGCCGCTATCGTGGTGGGGATCCCGCTGGGGCTGTTTATGGGCCAGATTCGCCCGCTGGAGCAGGCGCTGGATCCTATCTTACAGTTGTTCCGCCAGACCTCGGCCTTGGCGCTGTATCCGATCTTTATCCTGCTGCTGGGCTTAGGGGAAACCTCCAAAGTGTTCGTGATCTTTTGGGCGGCGCTGTTCCCGATTCTGCTGTCGACCATCAGCGGCGTGAAAGAGGTGGATACCAAACTGCTGGAGATGGCGCGCACCTTTGGCGCCGGGCGCCTGACGCTGTTCTACCGGGTGATCGTTCCCGCTTCCGTTCCCTCTATTTTTATCGGCCTGCGCCTGTCGGCCACCACCGCGCTGCTGCTGCTGATTGCTGCCGAAATGATCGGGGCGAATCAGGGGATCGGTTTCAGGGTGATGAATGCGCAATATAACTTCCAAATACCCATGATGTTTGCCGCGATATTCCTGCTGGCGTTTGCCGGGTTATTAGCGAACGCGATTCTGGTGGTGCTGCAACGTCGCCTGTGTCGATGGAATATCCGTAGCCGTTAATTTTGTACGTTATTTTACGTTTTTACTTATCGCCATAAAGGAATTTTTATAATGAAAAAACAGTTCTATTCTGCGTGGGTTGCGGTGCTTTTCTTATTGGGTGTTAGTGCGTCGGTTCGTGCTCAGGATGAAGTCACGATGCGCTATATGGCGAGCTACGGCGGTATTTCCGCTCACGAACTGGCGGAAGCGCTGGGATATTTTAAAGGCACCGGCGTGTCGATTAAAAATGCCGGCTACGCCAGCGGTGGCCCGGAGTCTTTATTTGCACTGGCTTCCGGCAGCATTGATGTTGGTTCAGCGGCGACGCCAGCGGTGATTAATGCCATCGCTAACGGTAACGACTTTGTGGCGGCTTACCCGACCAATGGCATCAACGAAACCACCAAATCTATCTTCTATGTGAAGGAGGACAGCCCGATTAAGTCGATCAAAGATTTAGTCGGAAAAAGCGTGGCGGTAAACACCCTGGGCGCGCATCTGGACTATACCCTGCGTGAAGCGCTGCACCAGGCGAATCTGCCGGAAAACGCCGCCAAACCGGTCGCGGTTCCCGGCCCGCAGCTTGAACAGACATTGCGTTCGGGTCAGGTCGACGTGGCCGCCTTTGGCTACTGGCAAACCACCTTTGAAGGCGTCGCGCGCAGCCACGGCGGCCTGCGCCCAATCTTCAACGATGCGGACGTGCTGGGGCCGATTGCCGGTGGCTTTACGGTGCTGCGTTCCGACTTCGTCAAACAGCACCCGGATGCGGCGCGTATTTTCGTAGTTGAATCGGCTCGTGCGCTGGATTATGCCCGCGATAACCCGGCGCAGGTGCGTGACATTATGGCGAAAATCCTGAAAGAACGCGGCGAGAACCCTGACGTGGCGCAGTACTTCACCGGCTACGGTGTCCGCAAAGGCGGACTGTCAGAACCTCACGATGTGCAGTTCTGGCTGGATATTCTTGAACGCGACGGCGTGCTGAAAAAAGGCCAGCTTAAAGCGTCAAATATTTTGCTGAAAACGGAAGGTGTATGATGACATCAACCACGCAGATTGCCCGCGGCGATATCTCGATTCGCCGCTTACGTAAGACTTTTTCCCTTGAGGGGAAGCCGTTTGATGTCTTCCGCGACCTTAACTTACAGATTGAAAGTGGGCAGAGTATCGCCATCGTCGGGCCCAGCGGCTGCGGGAAAACCACGCTGCTGCGAATACTTGCGGGGCTGGAAACGCCGGATGCGGGCGACGTGGTGATTGACGGCCAGGCGGTACACGGCATGAGCCGCGAGCGGGCAGTGATTTTCCAGGAGCCGCGTCTGCTGCCGTGGCTGACGGTGCTGGAAAACGTCAGCTTTAGCCTCGACGTGCAGGGCGTGTCGCGCAAGCAGGCCAGGGCGCGGGCGAAAGAGGCGATTGAGCTGGTGGGGCTCAGCCACTGCGAGCAGGCGCTGCCCAACCAGCTTTCCGGCGGCATGGCCCAGCGTGTCGGTATTGCCAGAGCGCTAACCATCCAGCCGGAGATCCTGCTACTGGATGAGCCGCTCGGGGCGCTGGATGCGATGACTAAAATCACTATGCAGGAGGAGCTGGCGCGCATTCGTGATGCGGAAAAGATGACGATGGTGCTGGTGACGCACGATCTGGAAGAGGCGATTTACCTTGCCGATCGGGTGATTATTTTGCCAAAAATGAAAGGCGACCCGATTCGCACCATTGAGGTGACATTACCGCGACCGCGTGAACGTAGCAGCACGGATTTTGTTCTGTTACGCCAGCAGCTTATGGCGGAATTCGGGCTGCATTAATTGCTGAATTAAAATTAAATTATTTGAGTTTTATTTCCACGCAAATAATGCGGATGCTTTTTTTAATTAAAAAAAGCAAAGAAAGTAATTTGTTAATAACTCTAAGTGGAAAGTAAGTGGTATTTTAAAATAATGTAAAAGTGCGCTACTATTAGCGCACACATTACATTTAGCTATGCGAATATCATCATTATGCCTGCTATTAATAAAAAACTATTTACTCTGGCGACCATCGCGCTGCTGGTCAATTCAGCGGCTTACGCAGATACCAATACCACTGAAAAAACCGACGTCCTGCTGATTGGCGGCGGGATCATGAGCGCCTCACTGGGCACCTGGTTACAGGAATTACAGCCTGACTGGAAACAGGTGATGGTGGAGAAGCTCGATAAAGTCGCGATGGAATCTTCTAACGGCTGGAATAACGCCGGTACCGGCCACTCCGCTAATATGGAGCTGAACTACACGCCGGAGCGCCCGGACGGCACCATCGACGTGACTAAGGCGCTGGAAATTAACGAACAGTTTATGATTTCCCGCCAATTCTGGTCCTCGCAGGTGAAGCGCGGCATTCTGAATAATCCCCATGCCTTTATTAACTCCACACCGCACATGAGCTTCGTCTGGGGCGATAAAAACGTGGAGTACCTCGGCAAACGCTACGACGCGCTGCAAAAAACCACCCTGTTCCAGGGCATGAAATTCTCCACCGATCATCAGCAAATTGCCCAGTGGGCGCCGCTGGTGATGGCCGGTCGTGACCCGCAGCAAAAAGTCGCTGCCACCTGGACGCCGGTCGGCACCGACGTTAACTACGGCGAAATTACCCGTCAGCTGATCGGCAGCCTGCAGAAGAACAACCACTTCACGCTGCAAACCTCCTCTGAAGTAACTGAATTCAAACGCAACGGCGATAACTCCTGGCACGTCACCATTGAAGATGTGAACAGCGGTAAGCAGCACGCGATTGACGCGAAGTATGTCTTTATCGGTGCGGGCGGCGGGGCGCTGAAGCTGCTGCAGAAAACCGGCATTCCGGAAGCAGACAACTACGCGGGCTTCCCGGTCGGCGGCTCTTTCCTGATGACTGAAAACCCGGACGTCACTCGTCAGCATATGGAAAAAGTTTACGGTCAGGCCTCCGTGGGTGCGCCGCCGATGTCGGTGCCGCATATCGATGCGCGCTTTATCGATGGCAAGCGCGTGGTGCTGTTTGGGCCATTCGCGACCTTCTCCACCAAGTTCCTTAAGCAGGGGTCATTCTTCGACCTGCTGAGCACTACCACAACCAGCAACGTGATGCCGATGACGCATGTGGGCCTGGATAACTTCGACCTGGTGAAATACCTGGTGAGCCAGGTGATGCTGAGCGATGACGACCGTTTTGCCGCGCTGAAAGAGTACTACCCCGAGGCGCGTAAAGAGGACTGGAAGCTGATTCAGGCAGGCCAGCGCGTGCAGATCATCAAGAAAGATGCGGACAAAGGCGGCGTGCTGAAGCTGGGGACCGAAGTGGTGGTTGACCAACAGCGCACCATCTCTGCGCTGCTGGGCGCATCGCCGGGCGCCTCTACCGCTGCGCCAATCACGCTGAACGTGATTAAAAAGCTGTTCCCGGAGCAGTTCAACTCACCGGAATGGCAGAGCAAAATTCGCGGTATCGTTCCGAGCTTTGGCCAGAACCTGAACGGCAACGTTGCGCTGACCCAGCAGGTTTGGGATGACACCGCCGCCACGCTGGAGCTGACCAAGCCGCCGGTGATTCAGATGCCAGCAGCCCCAGTTGCTCAGGCAAAACCGGCAGAGCAGCCAGAGAAGGCGTCACCACAGCACGATATGGCGCTGTAACAGCAGGCTGTTCAGAACCGTAGCCCGGCCAAGCGAAGCGCCGCCGGGGAGTGCGACAAGCCTGCATATGGTATCGAACCTCCCCGGAGTCGGCGTAAACGCCTCGTCCGGGCTACCATGATTTAGCCAACAAAAAAGGCCTACCGGGTTTCCCCGACAGGCCTTTTTTACATCCGTGATGCGCTTACCCGAAGAACATCACCGACACGCACAGCAGGCCGACAATCAGCGTAATCAGGCTACCAATAGAACGGTAAGGCTTGAGCGACGGGATCAGGTAGGTCGACAGCGTTGGCATGATAAACAGAATCATAGCAATCAGCGGGCCGCTGATGGCGTAGATCATCGAAATCGCATTTGGGTTAATGCAGCAGACGATAAAGGTCACCGCTGACACCAGCAGGATAGAGAGCCCGCGGTTAAACGAGCGGCTCTTGCGAACGCCGACCTGGTTCAGCGACGATTTCACCATCTCGCTGGCCCCTTCAATCACCCCGAAATAGGTGCCGAGGAACGATTTCGACATCGCGACCACGGCGACCACTATCCCGGAAATCGACAGCCAGCTCGGAGAGTTCGGCATCATCGACAGCGCGGAAAGGATGGTCACGCCTTCCGCTTTCGCCGTATTGATATAGGACGGTGGAATCGACATCAGGCAACTGAACACAAAGAACAGCACGCTCAGGCAGATGACCAGATACGCCACCTTCATGATTTTTTTGCATTTACCCATGGCCTGCTCGCCATATTTCTCCCGCCGGTCGATGGCGAAGGTGGAGATAATCGGCGTATGGCTAAAAGCGAAAACCATCACGGGAATGGATAACCACACCTGGTGTAAGGTATGCGTGCTGACTTCCATCTGCGTGGTCAGCAGCGACGGCTGCCAGCTTCCGGTCAGATAGATAGACAGGAACAGGAAGTAGGCAATCAGCGGGAAGACCAGCATGCCCATCACCTTGATGGTGGTCTGACGGCCCGTCAGGAAAATCAGGTTCAGCAACAGTACGACGCCAAGACTGACCAACGCTCGTGTCGTGAGGTCGACCGGCATATGGTGACCAATCTGCTCGGTCAGCGAGTTAGTAATGGCGACGGCGTAAATCAATACCACCACGAAAAAGGCAACGAAGTAGAGCGTGGTAATCAGGTTGCCGATCTTTTTGCCGTAATAGTGGCTGACGGCACCGGTGATGCCAACGCTTGCCGGGGTGTTAGCGGACAGGATGAACTGACATAAGGCGCGATGCGGCCAGTAAGTCAGGGGCCAGGCGACGAGGGCGGTAATAAACAGCACCACGGCACCTGCGGCGCCAAGCTGGATGGGCAGGAAAAGGGTCCCCGCGCCGACGGCTGTGCCATATAAGGCAAAGCTCCATAGCGTCTCTTCTTTAGACCAAATTTTAGACATTATCTGAATATATCAACCATAAAACCAAAAAAATGGCGGATAATTTACCATAATTAGCTTTTCGTGTGGCTGAACATTTTCAGACCGATTGTTATCGGCCTGAAAAGTGGATTAATTTCTCGCGTAAAGGTTCTGTTGACGGCGCTTGATGATGCGCTCGCGCAGGGTGTCGTAAACCCAGTTGTAGAGCATGGTGTAGGGCAGGAAGAACAAGAAGAAGCCAATCTCCAGCGTCAGCGCCTGCAGGAGCGTCACGCCCAGCACCAGCGACACGATGCTCACCCCGATGACGATAAACCCGCACTCAAAGCCGAGCGCGTGCAGCGCACGGACTTTAGCGGTACGGATAACGCGGGTCACCGGCCAGAAGCGGTCGAAACCCGCGTTATAGATGATATTCCAGATCATCGCGGTGGTGGCCAGAATGACCGTCAGCCCGCCCATTTCAAGTACGGATCGCTGCATCAGGTAGGCTGCGGTAGGGGCGAGGATCGCGGTGGCGATCCCCTCGAAGCACACGGCATGGAAGATACGCTCCGGGAGTTTTCTGCGATGTAATGAATCGTTTTGCATCTTGTGACCTTTGATTTATGGAATGCGATAGTGGGCATTTTATGGATAAATATGATAAGTAAAAGATAGAAACCATCGATAAAGTAGATACATCATGCGCTATTCTCCCGAAGCCCTGACCGCGTTTGTCGAAACCGTCTCCTGCGGCTCTTTCTCAGCGGCGGCGCGCCGTTTGCGGAAAAGCCAGTCCACTATCAGCACCGCCATTGCTCATCTTGAGGCGGATCTCGGCGTGACGCTGTTTGACCGTTCCACGCGTCAGCCGCTGCTGACCGCCGAAGGGCAGCGGGTGCTGAGCTACGTACAGGCCATTCTGAGCGCCAGCGAACGGCTGGATGAGTTGGCGGTGTCGCTTAGCGGTGAGACCGAAGCGCGGCTGACCTTTGTGCTTTCCGATACGCTGCATCCCGACGTGCTCGAAGATCTGCTGGCCCAGTTTGACCGCCGTTTTCCGCACACGGAGTTTGAGTGCCTGGTCGGGGAAGATGACGACGTGGTGGATCTGCTGCAAAAAGGGCGTGCGCAGGTTGGCTTAATTGAAGCGCGGGATAGTTATCCTACCGATATTGGCCACACCCGTTTGCCGATGCAGACGCGTATGGCGATTTACGTGTCGCCGACGCATCCCCTGGCCGCCGAGCGAGGGCTGGAGTGGGAGCAGTTGAGCACCTGGCGTGAGTTGCGACTCAATACTTATCTGGAGAACCACACTACCCCTGCGCGTGGGCCCGTGTGGTCTGCACCAAACTACCTGATGCTGCTGAGCATGGCGGCGCAGGGACTAGGCTGGTGTGCATTGCCCTGCGCGCTGGTGGACGAATTTGCACGCTCGGCGGAGCTGACTATGCTGGATATTGTGGGCTGGCCAATCTCGGTATCGACCGACCTTCTATGGCATAAAGCCTCGCCGCTGGGGGCGGCGGGAAGCTGGCTGCGTCAGTATTTGCAGCAGGTTTCAGCCTGAATGAAACGGGGTGAATTTCCTTTGTGATAAAACTCACTTTTTTTAAACAATTACGAAAATAGTTGATAACAATCATCTACTATACGCGGATAATTTTGCGCTGAGGTCGAGATGAAAGACGTCGTTATCGTAGGTGCTGTCCGTACGCCCATAGGCTGTTTTCAGGGGGCGCTTGCCCGCCATTCCGCCGTGGAGTTGGGGAGCCTGGTGATTAATGCCCTGGTCGAACGTAGCGGAATTTCCGCCGCGACCATCGATGAGGTGATCATTGGTCAGGTATTAACGGCGGGAACCGGACAGAACCCGGCGCGACAGTCTGCGATTAAAGGCGGTCTGCCGAACACCGTCTCGGCGATTACCATCAATGATGTGTGTGGTTCAGGTCTGAAAGCGCTGCATCTGGCCACGCAGGCGATTCAGTGCGGTGAAGCCGACGTGGTGATTGCCGGTGGGCAGGAGAACATGAGCCGCGCCCCACACGTGCTGACCGATAGCCGCACCGGCGCGCAGCTTGGCAACAGCCAGCTAATTGACAGCCTGGTGCACGACGGCCTGTGGGATGCCTTCAACGATTACCATATGGGCGTGACGGCGGAGAACCTGGCGCGCGAGTATGGTATCAGCCGCGAGCAGCAGGATGCGTGGGCGCTTAGCTCACAGCACAAGGCCCGTCGGGCCATCGACTCTGGACGTTTTCGCGATGAAATTGTCCCGGTCGTCAATCTACAGCCTGGCGGTTCACACATTGTCGATACCGATGAACAGCCGCAAACCGATGCCAGCGCCGAAGCGTTAGCGCGTCTGGTTCCCTCTTTTGATCAGGCGGGTTCCGTGACCGCGGGCAACGCGTCGTCCATTAATGACGGCGCAGCGGCGGTGCTGATGATGAGTGAAAGCAAAGCGCTGGAGCTGGGGTTGCCGATCCTTGCCAGGATCCGCGCTTTCGCCAGCGTTGGCGTCGACCCTGCGTTGATGGGTATCGCACCGGTCTATGCGACTCGCCGCTGCCTTGAACGAGCCGGCTGGCAACTGAGCGATGTTGATCTGATTGAAGCCAACGAAGCGTTTGCTGCGCAGGCCATTTCGGTGGGCAGAATGCTGGAATGGAACGAGCAGAAGGTCAACGTCAACGGCGGGGCGATTGCATTAGGGCATCCTATCGGGGCTTCGGGCTGCCGTATCCTGGTGTCACTGGTTCACGAAATGGTGAAACGCGATGCCCGTAAAGGACTGGCCACGCTGTGCATCGGCGGCGGTCAGGGTGTGGCGCTTGCCGTCGAACGCGATACTTAGTAATAACGCTTTAGTTTCCCCTCAATTCCCCCCTTCCAGAAAGACCTCAATTGAGGTCTTTTTTGTTTATATGCCTGAGTTTATGAGAATAGAAATGGGTTTCTGTCTAGTTCATTCCTTTATGTATTTATGTTTATTTGTATCAGTTGTAAATGGTGCGTATGAGATGACGCTTAGGCAGATTATTAGTAAAACATAAATTATTACTATTGCTAAGAATAACTATGGTTATTTTTTTTGTGTAAGTTACTGTTATTAATGGATTTTAATTTAATTAAAAATACAATCATATAAAAGTTTGTGATCTGAGTTTTATTTTTAAGGGGGATCTTCGATTTTTTGTTGAGCTTTATCACGTCCTTCGTGTGCCGGATTTTATGAAACAAATAATTACGATCTTGATCACTAAAATACATAACCGGAAAAAATAAAATCCAATTTCATAAAAAAGAAACATAATTTTAATTGAGGGATGGCAAATGCTTAAGAAAACTCTGGCCCTGGCCGTATTATCTGGTATGTCTTTCGCTGCATCTGCGGTAACCGTTGACCTGCGTCATGAATATG
This sequence comes from Kluyvera sichuanensis, assembly GCF_040930405.1. Classification (NCBI taxonomy): domain Bacteria; kingdom Pseudomonadati; phylum Pseudomonadota; class Gammaproteobacteria; order Enterobacterales; family Enterobacteriaceae; genus Kluyvera; species Kluyvera sichuanensis. Next base: position 2,823,584 of record NZ_CP162271.1, on the reverse strand, counting down.
TTGACAGCGGCACCAACGCAGACCGTGTTGCGGTATCCCATCGTTTTGATAACGGTCTTGGTTTTGGCGTGGAAGCAAAATGGAAAACGGGTGGTGATGCTGATAAACAGGATCGTCCGTTTAACGAAGTGGTGGGTAATGGTCACGAAGAGTCCATTAACTGGCGCTGGAAGGCGACAGATAACTTTGCCCTGAACCCAGGCTTTAACATTGAGAGTAAGGACAGCTTCTCAATCTACAAACCTTATCTGCATGCGCAGTACAGCTTTGATAATGGTTTCTACGTCGCAGCTCGTTACCGTTATGAATACACCCGCGTACCGGCAAGTGGCGGCGTTGACGATAAAGTTAACAAAGTGGATACCTGGGTTGGTTGGGCGATGGGCGACTGGCGTGCAGAGCTGAACTACGTGTATGCACGCAGTACGGTAGCCGACGATCAGCATAAGAGCCTGTATCGTAACAACAACAAACCGTACAGCACCGAATATAACGCTAAGCTGGCGTATAAATGGGATAAGAACTGGTCCCCGTACTTTGAAGTGGGTAACGTGGGCGTGAAATCTACCGATGAGCGTCAGACCCGTTTACGTGTAGGTGTTGCTTACTCCTTCTAAATAAATTCGGACCCTCATCCGTTTTCCCCCCGGAGCATTTAGCCGGGGGTTTTCGTTTTTGTGGCAGTGTGCTGTTTTCCCCTCACCCTAACCCTCTCCCCAAAGGGGCGAGGGGACCGTTGGGTGCAGTTATTCATTCCCGCACGGAATGTTCCCTCTCCCTTTTTAAGGGATAGGGTTAGGGTGAGGGTTCCTGCTCCAACCGAAAAAACAGCCAAAAAAAAGGTTCATCGCATTTTACCGGGGAACGCTGCTTTGATTTTCAGGAAGAAGTAGTCGTTATCCCGGTACCCATACGCCATTCTCTTTATCACCTTGATCTTATTGTTCATCCCTTCCAGTACGCTGGTATTGAGTCTGTGCGCCGCACTGGCTATTATTCCGCCCACATATCCCTTTAGCTTGTCAGCGAACTGTTTCAGTGCCTTTATACCGCTTTCCTGAGATTGTCTGTACCACTCATCCCAGCGCCGCACCGCTTCCTGTTCATTCGGCGCATACCACAGCTCTTTCAGCGCCGTTTTCATCACATAGACGGTATTTAACGGCTGATTGGCTTCCAGCAACTCTGACAGCCTGACCTCATGTCCTTCCGGCAGGTTCTCCGGGTTGCGCAGCAACAGCCAGCGACTACGTTTGATGACCCGCCGGGACTTTGGGTTCTCCCGTAACCGGTTTGCCTGGTCAACTCTGACACGGTCAATGACCTCACGACCGAACTTCGCGACCACATGGAACAAGTCATACACTACCTGTGCCTGGGGACAGTGCTCCCTGACCTCCAGGTCGAATGCGGTGTTCATATCCATGGCAACAGATTCTATGGCAGCACACCCCTCCGCTCCCAGCCAGGTGAAGAAGGGCCGGAAGGCCGCTCTGCTGCGACCTTCTCCCACCCACAGCACCTGCTGTGTATCGGCGTCAGCCACGACGGTGGCGTAACGGTGACCTTTAAACAGGGCGAACTCATCCATCATCAGACGTCGCAGGAGATGCCGCTGTGGCTCGCGAACTTCACGTAGCATCCTCCGGTAATCGATATTTTTAATGGTATGCCAGTGCAGTCCGGTCAGGCTGGCGACATGCTTAATCGGCAGTAACCGGACGAGCGATTCAACCCACGCTGACAGGGTGGCGGTGTATCGCTGACGCTCAGGCAGCCAGTCGATTTTTTCGGTCATAATGCCGCAGGATGAACAGCGCAGACGGCAGACAGGCACATCCAGCCAGACCTTCCAGTTGAGGAGCTCACGCTCCCTGACCCGTCGCAGGGTAGTATCGTGAATATGGGGTGTACTGCGGTGACATCCACGGCAACAGGGTGGCTGCGAAGTTGCGGGCTGAAGGCGGATGAGCAGGGTATCGTGGGCAATTTCAGTGCAGGAAAAGACACTGAATCCTTTCCAGAAAAGAGAAGTCAGGTTAGCATTCATAGTAACGGCAGTTTTGAAGGTTCAGGGTGTGTTTTGGCGAATACAAACCTAAACGTTCTTACTGCCGTTTTCTATTGGTTCACGCTAACCTGCGATGAACCAAAAAAAAGCCCTCCAGAGGAGGGCAAGGCCAGTTACAGAAACACAAAACTTAGATTTATTACGCTTTTACTAACACACGTTCGGCAGGCAGTTTGGCAATGTACAGCGCCGGCTTACCGTCTTTGTCAGAGCTGAACAGCACTGCGCTGTCGTCTGGGGTAAAGGACGGATGCGGGTGCGTTACCTGACGGCTGTTTTGTACCGTTGCCCATGACGTATCGTGACGAGCAATGCGGAAGTAAGCCTGTTTCGCCACGTCGAACGCATACAGGTAGGGATCGTTATCGATGGTGTAGCCGCTGGTGTCTTTCACATCAACCGGCGTACCGGAACCGTCGCCAACCAGCATCGTGCCGTCGAAGTTGCTCATCAGGTGAGAACAGGCCGGCATCTGCATCAGCGCTTCGTTTACGTTGGTGTCCGGGTTAAAGCGGTAGATGGTGCGACCCTGCTGCCCTTTCAGGTAAGAGACGTACACCAGCGCGGAGCCGTTTGGCACCCAGAATTCGTGCGTGCAGCTTTCGCCTTCCGCGTGTTCTTTGACTTTACGAACGTTGCTGCCGTCTTCATTAACCAGCCACATACGCGCGTCGACCAGATCGTGCGGGCCTTCGTGGCAGAAGGCTACGGTGCTATCGTCAAACGGACGATAGATTGGGTGGCCGAGCCAGATTTTTTCTTCGTGGATCGTCGCGCTTTCACCGGTTTTCAGGTCAACGCGCAGCAGGCGGCAGTGTGGGCCTTTATGGAAGAAATCGTGGAACAGTTGCCAGTCGTTCAGCGGCGTCCAGTCGCTCTTAGCGATTTCGATGCCAACCAGCTTGGTGCAGTCGCTGTTTGATACCCAGGTGCCGTAGCCAACCCACTCATCCGGCACGCGGTACACTTCACGCTCGACCAGGGTTTTCAGGTTAACTTCCAGCAGAGTACGGTCGTTCTTCACATAGTAGAGTGATTTATCGTCCGGAGAGAGGAAGCCGCCAAAAGTGTTATCACCCGCGCCTTCGGTCAGCTGTACGGCTTCGGCGTTGGCGACATCCAGTAAATAGTAGTTCCAGTGGCCATCGAACTCGCCGGCAAATAACAGGTGGCTGCCATCATTAAAGAAACACTTCTGATAGAAGTAGTTACGATGACACGTTACTTCCGGTGGCGTTAAGCGGGTGACCTCCGCGCCGGTATCTGGGTCGCGGCTGACCTCATAGTTCAATTTAACCCGCATGCCTTTAGCCATGATGCTCTCCTTTCACTCACTCTAGCGGTCGCAGGGTGCTATCTCCCGTGCTGGCCGATTCTGATGTTATTTTAAAAATTGGGTATCAATTTATCAAAACAGCGTTTCATTGTTTGTGATGTCAGACTCACTTTATACGAAAAATCATCATTTCTGCTACTTTTTTGTGTAGCCAATCTGCCGCTTGTCAAGCTTGCCTTTGTTTTCACGACATCCTTTCTACTAAAGTGGTAATTTTTCAAAGAAACCTGTAACTGGATGAATAATAGTGTTTTTTGTTTTTTTGCAACGCGACAAAAGTGCATATTCGTGATCGCTTTTGCATTTTTGATATTATTACGCAGAAAAAATGAAACGATGTTTTATTTGTAATTGAAAACCCATTTCATCAGGGATAAGATACAAGCATTAAACAAAGCGGAACGCAGTTTCGTTTCTAATATAGAAGACAAAACCACATTTTCCTGGAGGTTCAGGTGGAAGTAAGACAGAGCATTCATAGCGCTCATGCTAAGACGCTGGATACGCAGGGCCTTCGAGACGAGTTTTTAGTTGAACAGGTTTTCACTGCTGATGAATACACCATGGTGTATAGCCATATCGACCGCATTATCGTTGGCGGCATTATGCCAGTGGCGAAAACGGTCTCTGTCGGCGGTGAAGTTGGCAAGCAGCTTGGCGTCAGCTATTTCCTCGAGCGCCGCGAACTGGGTGTCATCAACATTGGCGGTGCGGGCACGATTACCGTTGACGGCCAGTGCTATGAAATTGGCCATCGCGATGCTTTGTACGTCGGTAAAGGTGCGAAAGAAGTGGTGTTCGCCAGCATTGATGCGGCGAAACCAGCGAAGTTTTACTATAACTGCGCTCCGGCCCACACCACGTACCCGACCAAAAAGGTCACCCCTGCAGACGTTGCGCCGGTTACGCTGGGGGATAACCTCACCAGCAACCGCCGTACCATCAATAAATACTTTGTTCCTGATGTGCTGGAAACCTGCCAGCTCAGCATGGGCCTGACCGAACTGGCGCCAGGTAACCTGTGGAACACCATGCCGTGCCATACCCACGAGCGCCGCATGGAAGTGTACTTCTACTTCAACATGGATGAAGACAGCTGCGTGTTCCATATGATGGGGCAGCCGCAGGAAACGCGTCATATTGTTATGCACAATGAACAGGCGGTGATTTCACCGAGCTGGTCAATCCATTCCGGCGTCGGTACGAAGGCTTACACCTTCATCTGGGGAATGGTGGGTGAGAACCAGGTCTTTGATGACATGGATCATGTAGCAGTTAGGGATCTGCGCTAGTCGCGGACAGCAAGCATTAGATTAATGATGCCTGTCCGGTACAGGCGCAAAACGACAAGGAATATAAAATGATTTTGGATTCATTCTCTCTGCAGGGCAAAGTTGCCGTGGTTACTGGTTGCGATACCGGTCTGGGTCAAGGTATGGCGTTGGGTCTGGCGGAAGCGGGCTGCGACATCGTTGGTATCAACATCGTTGAGCCAACCGAAACCATCGAACGCGTTACCGCACTGGGTCGTCGCTTCCTGAGCCTGACCGCTGACCTGCGTAAAATCGATGGCATTCCAGAACTGCTGGAGCGCGCGGTGGCTGAATTCGGCCATATCGATATCCTGGTAAACAACGCGGGTCTGATTCGTCGTGAAGACGCGATCGACTTCAGCGAAAAAGACTGGGATGACGTCATGAACCTGAACATCAAGAGCGTGTTCTTCATGTCTCAGGCTGCGGCTAAGCACTTCATCGCGCAGGGTAACGGCGGCAAAATTATCAACATCGCCTCCATGCTCTCCTTCCAGGGCGGCATCCGCGTGCCGTCTTACACCGCGTCTAAAAGCGGCGTGATGGGCGTAACCCGTCTGATGGCGAACGAGTGGGCGAAACACGGTATCAACGTGAACGCGATTGCACCGGGCTACATGGCCACCAACAACACCCAGCAGCTGCGCGCTGACGAAGAGCGTAGCGCGGCGATCCTTGACCGTATTCCAGCGGGTCGTTGGGGTCTGCCAAGCGATCTGATGGGGCCAATCGTCTTCCTGGCTTCTCCGGCGTCTGACTACATCAACGGCTACACCGTCGCGGTGGATGGCGGCTGGCTGGCTCGCTAAGTTAGCGTCTGGATGTGAAAAAACCTGCTTCGGCAGGTTTTTTTATGTCTGTAGGATCCCTGGCGTCGCTTTGCCCGGCCGGGCTACGGATGGCACAGGCAACGTCAGGGTCTTTAATCATCCATATCCACATATTCATATCGTCCATGCACCTTCACCTATCAAAAAATAGTAATGCATGTGTTGTAGGGTTTTTTGACGATATGTAACGGGTTTCACTTCCATGCGAAAGTCGAATGTCCATCACAAAACCGACCTATGCAGCAATATCATCCATATTAATAACGTTTATGGCCTGACGGTCTGGTGCGCCTATCTCGTATTTTCATTCCATGTCTTACTTTGTCTGGCAGGAAAAAAATGACTTCAATCAGCAACGATTCAACGTTAATGCCGAACGCCCAGCGCGATACCCGGCGCATGAATATGTTTGTTTCCTTTGCCGCTGCGGTGGCGGGGCTGCTCTTTGGTCTTGATATCGGGGTGATTGCCGGGGCGCTGCCCTTTATCACCGATCACTTCGTGCTCTCTAACCGCCTGCAGGAGTGGGTGGTCAGCAGTATGATGCTGGGGGCCGCCATCGGTGCGCTCTTCAACGGTTGGCTGTCGTTCCGCCTGGGCCGTAAATACAGCCTGATGGTCGGCGCCGTGCTGTTCGTGGCCGGTTCACTGGGCTCCGGTTTTGCCGTTAACGTCGAAATGCTGCTGGTCGCCAGGGTTATCCTCGGCGTTGCCGTGGGTATCGCCTCGTATACCGCGCCGCTGTATCTGTCCGAAATGGCGAGTGAAAACGTGCGTGGCAAAATGATCAGCATGTACCAGCTGATGGTGACGCTGGGTATCGTGATGGCGTTTCTCTCCGACACCGCATTTAGCTACAGCGGCAACTGGCGCGCGATGCTCGCCGTGCTGGCGCTGCCTGCTCTGGTGCTGATTGTGCTGGTGGTGTTCCTGCCGAACAGCCCGCGCTGGTTGGCGGAAAAAGGCCGTCATATTGAAGCGGAAGAGGTGCTGCGCATGCTGCGTGACACGTCTGAAAAAGCGCGCGACGAGCTGAATGAAATTCGTGAAAGCCTGAAGCTGAAGCAGGGCGGTTGGGCGCTGTTTAAGGTGAATCGCAACGTGCGCCGCGCGGTGTTCCTCGGCATGCTGCTGCAGGCGATGCAGCAGTTTACCGGCATGAACATCATCATGTACTACGCGCCGCGCATCTTCAAAATGGCGGGCTTCACTACGACCGAGCAGCAGATGATTGCCACCCTGGTGGTCGGTTTAACCTTTATGTTCGCCACCTTTATTGCGGTGTTTACCGTCGATAAAGCCGGACGTAAACCGGCGCTGAAAATTGGCTTTACGGTGATGGCTATCGGTACGCTGGTGCTGGGCTACTGCCTGATGCAGTTTGATAATGGCACCGCGAGCAGCGGGCTCTCCTGGCTCTCCGTCGGTATGACCATGATGTGCATTGCGGGCTATGCGATGAGCGCGGCACCGGTAGTGTGGATCCTCTGCTCTGAAATTCAGCCGCTGAAATGCCGCGACTTCGGTATCACCTGTTCTACCACCACCAACTGGGTGTCGAACATGATTATCGGCGCAACCTTCCTGACGCTGCTGGATTCCATCGGCGCAGCGGGGACGTTCTGGCTCTATACCGTGCTGAACGTGGCCTTTATCGGCGTGACCTTCTGGCTGATTCCGGAAACCAAAGGGGTTACGCTGGAGCACATTGAACGTAAGCTGATGAAAGGCGAGAAATTGCGGGATATCGGCGTCTAATCAGGAACCCGGCGGCGCTGCGCCGCCGGGCAAGCTCAGTTCTACACCTTCGCTAAATACAATGCCGGCATTCCCTCAGCGTCCGAGGTATACAGCACCCACTCACCGTCCGGCGAAAACGACGGATGCGGATGCGTAACCTGACGGTCGCCGTCCAGTACCTTCCAACTGCTGTTATGCTGGCAAATCGCCGTCTTCTCCCCGGTTTTCAAATTGAATACCCAGATAAACGGATCGTTCAGGCTGATGTCGCCGGTGTTATGCGGCGCACCGTCACCAACCACCAGGGAACCGTCGTGGTTACTCATCAGGTGCGAGCAGGGCGGGATCGCCATCAGCTGGTGATTTTCCAGCGTCTGCGGGTCGGCGCTGTAGAGATAACGGTGCGGGCTGTTCTCCTGGTGCGCCACGTAGTAAAGCGCGGAGCCGTCCGGCACCCAGAATTCGTGGGTAAAACTTTCCCCTTTTTGATGCTGACGTACGCAGCGAACGTTGCTGCCGTCTTCATTGACCAGCCACATGCGCGCGTCGATGGCGTCACGCGGGCCTTCGTGACAAAACGCCACGGTCTTATCGTCAAACGGGCGGTAGATAGGGTGCCCGAGCCAGCGTTTTTCCTGCAGGATGGTCCGCTGTTCTCCGGTTTTCAGGTCGATGTTAATCAGACGGCATTCCGGGTTGGTAAAGTAGTAGGCGCGGAACTTCGACCAGTCGGTTAACGACTGCCAGTCGCTTTTTTTAATTTCGATGCCGACGAGTTTCGTGCAGTCTGAGTTCGCGACCCACGTGCCGTAGGCAACCCACTCATCGTCCACTTCGTAGATCACGTACTCTTCCAGCGTCGAGAGATCCAGGCGTCTCAGTTGGCGCGTGTCTTTCACATACCATAAAGATTGATCGTCGCCAGACAGGAAGCCGCCGAAGGTGTTATCCCCCGCGCCGTCGGTAAGCTGGGTCGCCTGCTGAGCGGCAATATCCAGTAAATAGTAGTTCCAGTGCCCCTCGAATGCGCCGCCAAAAATCAGCTTGCCGCCGTCGCGGGTAAAGCATTTTTGGTAGAAGTAGTTTCGGTGGCAAATAATGTGCGGTGGCGTCATCCGGATCACCTCGTGACCGGTTTCGCTGTCTTTCTGCGTACGGAAATTCAGCGGGATGATTTTGCCTTTCATGTGCTTTCTCCTTGAATAAAAAAATACCCCGCAACCGGAAGTTGCAGGGTATTGATAGCTAAATCGCGATTAGCGCATGGCGCGTTTCAGAATACGCTCGCCCTGGCGCTGGAAGTCCGCTGCTGCTTCTTCTACGGATTTCTGGCCGTAGTCGATGTACTGCAGCGTGGTGCCGAACTGGGCAACGATCTGCGGATCGTCAAAGTAAGGAGAGACGCTCAGCTTCGCTGGCAGAGACTGCGCCAGACGCAGGCCCGCAACGGAAGGATCGCTCTCTTTCAGGATGCCGTCTTCGGTCAGGTATTTCACCGCGACTTTGCTCAGCGGCACGCCACGTTCCAGACCTAAGGTATCGACACCTTCTTTGCTGTTCAGCAGGAAGTTGATGACTTTCGCAGCGGCTTCCGGGTTCTTGGTGGATTTGCCGATGGAGAGCATCTGTGCTGGTTTGAAGAACAGACCCGCGTCGGTAGCGCCCGGCAGCATTGGATAGCTACCCAGCTCCAGCTTCGCTGGTGGCTTCAGGTTATCGGAGTACTTGTTAATGGTGGAGTTCCACATGTAAGTACCGCCCCATTCGCCCTGGATCCACGGCTTCATTTCATACATGTTGCTCTTACCAAAGGACGCGTAGTACTTGGTATCAGGCATCACGTGGCTGTCGACCAGCTTTTTGTACATCTGGAAGAACTCAACCCACTGCTCTTTGGAGTAAGAGAACTTCTTGGTGTCCGTGTTGATAGCCGGAATGTTGTACTTCTGCGTCATATAGGAGTTCAGCAGCGCCAGGGTATCCTGGTGCTCCAGAACCACCGGGAAGTACTGTTTGCCCAGCTTGCTTTCGAAGGTTTTACCCGCCGCCAGCAGATCGTCCCAGGTTTTCGGGTAGGCTACGCCTGCCTGTTTCCAGGTCTCATCGTTGAAGTAGAACACGCGAGCGGTAACGGAGATTGGGATCCCGTTCAGCTTGCCGTTCACGGTGGTGGACTGCAGCTCTTTGGCATCGAACTGGCTTAAGTCGATCACGTCCTTCATTTTGTTCAGATCGTAGAAGCCGTCGCCGTTTTTCGAGAAGATCGGCAGCCAGTTCCAGTTAGTCTGCATCACGTCCGGTTCAGTGCCGCCAGCAATCTGAGTGGTCAGACGGGATAAGTGGCCGTCCCAACCGGTGTACTCAGCCTTCACGTTAATGTCCGGGTTCTGCTTGTGGAACTCTTCCAGCGCCTTCAGAGTCACCTGGTGACGGCCGTTGCCGCCCCACCAGGACATACGAAGGTCAACATCCTTTGCCATCGAAGGAAGGGCGGTCAGACCCAGAGTGGCGGAGATTGCTGCGCTTAAAAGCACTTTTTTCATTTTAATACTCCAGATTATAGGGAGAGGTTCTGTTCAGTTTTAGCATCAAAGATATGGCATTTATTCATATCAAACTTGAAGTACACCTTACGATGAAGCCCCTTATCAATCATTGGTTTAGCTTCATCTGAAGGGATTCGTGCCGTCAGCTCGTAGTTCGCCACTTTCAGGTAAACGAAGAACTCATGGCCCATGTTTTCCACGCGAACCATTTCACCGCTGCAGCCGCCTTCAGCAAACGGCTCGTCGGACAGCGAGACGAATTCAGGACGGATACCGTAGAACACTTCTTCATTGTCATGACCGGCCAGTTTCTGGTTCAGCCCTTCGCTGAGCGCCATGAACTCATCGCCAATCGCCAGGTTCAGAGTGCCTTCTTTATTCACCAGCTTGCAGGAGCGGATGTTCATTTCCGGTGCACCGATAAAGCCGGCGACGAACATGTTTTTCGGCTTGTGGTACAGGTTGTCCGGAGTGTCTACCTGCATGATGTGGCCCAGCTTCATCACGCAGATGCGGTCGCCCATGGTCATCGCTTCGGTCTGATCGTGGGTCACGTAGACGGTGGTCGCAGGCTTGCCGGATTTCTTCAGCTGCTTGTGCAGGTCGGAAATACGGATACGCATCGACGCACGCAGCTTGGCATCCAGGTTAGACAGCGGTTCATCGAACAGGAACACGTCTGGCTTTTTCACAATCGCACGGCCTACGGCCACACGCTGCGCCTGACCGCCGGAGAGCTGGCGCGGCAGACGGTCCAGCAGCTCTTCCAGTTCGAGGATTTTCGCCGCTTCGTTAACCTGTGCGTCAATCTGCGCTTTCGGCAGCTTGCTCAGCTTCAGGCCGAACGCCAGGTTTTCACGCACGGTCATGTGCGGATAAAGCGCATAGTTCTGGAACACCATCGCAATCCCACGCTCTTTTGGCGCGAGGTTGTTAACAATTTTCTCGCCGATGCGGACTTCGCCGCCGCTGATGGTTTCAAGTCCTGCCAGCATACGCAGGGTGGTGGATTTGGCGCAGCCGGATGGACCGACGATCACCATGAACTCACCTTCAGCGATTTTCAGGTCGATACCATGTACCGCTTTGAAGCCGTTGGAGTACACTTTTTCCAGTTTGTTGAAAATAACTTCAGCCATGATATATCCCTCTTAACCTTTAATTCCGCTGCTGGTAACGCCCTGTACGAAGTAGCGCTGCGCCAGGAAGAACACAATGATAGATGGCAGAATGGAGATGCTCGCCATTGCCAGAATTTCGTTCCACGGCGCGCCTTCGGTCACGTCGATGGACATTTTAAGTGCCAGTGCAATCGGATACTTATCAACGCTATAGACGTAGATCAGCGGGCCGATAAAGTCGTTCATGGACCACATGAACTGGAACAGTGCGACGGAGATAATCGCTGGCTTCAGAATCGGTACTACCACGTACCACAGCACCTGGATGGAGTTACAGCCGTCAATCTGCGCCGCTTCTTCCATGTCACGCGGTACGCCGCGCAGGAACTGAATCAGCATGAAGACGAAGAACCCTTGCGTGGCGAAGGCCAGCGGCAGGTACAGCGGCATGTAGCTGTTCAGCATGCCCATTTCGCGGAACATCAGGTACTGAGGAATCAGCAGTACGGTGCTCGGCAGCAGCATGGTGGTGATGAGCGTAGCGAACCAGAATTTCTTCCATGGAATCTCGAAGCGGGCAAAGCCGTACGCCACGATGGTGGAGGAGATAATGGTCAGAATGACCTTAGGAATCACATACTTGAACGTGTTCAGCATGTAATGACCGAAGGTGTACTCGGTACCGGTTTTCCAGCCGTTAATAAAGCCATCCCAGGTGGCGTGTGCTGGCCACAGGCTCAGCGTGGTGAAGATCTCGTGGTTCGGTTTGAACGACGCCGAGAACATCCAGGCCAGCGGGTAGAGCATTAACAGACCGACGATCAGCAGGATGACGTAACGGATCCAGGCGTTGATCTTCTCGCGACGAAGGGTGCGGGCAACCTCACGCTCTGCGATGGTTCTTGCGTCGGAGATTTGTTGGATATCAGCCATTTTTGCCTCCCTTATCGGCGGAGTAGAACACCCAGTATTTTGAAGACTTAAAGGCAATGCCTGCGAAGATAGCCACTACCAGGAACAGGACCCATGCCAGCGCGGCGCCATAGCCCATATCGAAGTACTTGAACGCCGTGTCGTAGATGTACAGCGAGAACAGATACGTCGAGTAGGTTGGGCCACCGCCGGTAATCACGTACGGGCCGGTAAACTCCTGGAATGCCTGGGTGGTCTGCATGATAAAGTTGAAGAAGATAACCGGCGTAATCAGCGGCACGGTCACTTTCATGAACATCTGCCATTTGGATGCGCCATCGATCATCGCGGCTTCATACTGGGACTGCGGTACGTTTTGCAGTGCGGCCAGGAAGATAACCATCGCGGAACCGAACTGCCATACGCGCAGCAGGGTAACGGACATCAGCGCCAGTGACGGTTCGCCCAGCCAGTTAACCGGATCGAAGCCCAGCACGCCGATAAAGCTGTTCAGCAGGCCGTCGATGGCGAAGAGTGCGCGCCACAGTACGGCGATAGCCACGGAGCTACCGAGGATAGACGGAATATAGTAAGCCGTACGGAAGAAGCCGATACCGCGTAATTTAAAGTTCAGAACAAACGCAATCCCTAAAGCAAAAGCGAGCTTTAATGGGATAGTTAAAAATACGTAGGCGAACGTGACGCCCATGGATTTCCAGAAGAGGGCATCTTCTGTAAACATGTAGCGATAGTTCTCAATGCCGTTAAATACCGGCGGACTCATCAAGTCATACTCAGTAAAACTGAGGAAGAAAGATGAAACGAACGGGAAGGCCGTGAAGATTATCAACCCAATGATATAGGGTGAAATCCAGGCCAATCCCAACATTCTGTTTTCATTCATACATACCTACCTGGCGAACAAGTGTGTCAAACGGATTGGGTGTCTGTTACATCCCCCGCGCCTGTTGGCGCCTGGGTGTTTAAAGTGTTAGCTTGTTATCGGTCATTCAGCCTTTCCCTGTAAGTAAATGTAATTCAAAATCTTTTTTCGCTATCCATTGTCTGGTTCGTTGGTGTTTTAAAATCTTGCTCTTTGTGAGGGCTTTTTATAAAACACCGTTTTAAATTTATTTTATTGCGATTTGTTTCTGCGTCATTCGATTAATCGTGAAAGTGTGATCGAAGTCGAAACGATGTTTCATTAAAGTGATGGCGATGGCGTTTTTGCAGGTATTACAGCACTTTCAGGGAGATCTGGTATGGAAGTTGACGGCCTAAAAAAAACGATATAGTTGATCGTTCAAATGATTAACCCACTAATTTTTAGCGATGCAGGAAATAGCGTGCCGCAGCAATAAATATGAAGTTGAGCAAGGTAATGAATACCGTTTGTCGGTATGCGGATAATGATTAGACGTGATAGGTTTCATCGGAAATAACGAATATTTAACGCGTAAACAAGCAGGGCCAGGACGAATATAGTAATAAAAAAAAGCCGGGGATCGTGAAACGACACCCGGCTGTTTTTATACGATATCAGGCTTTAAGGAAATCCTGGCGCATCGGCGTAAAGGTATCCAGCAGCGTACCCGCTTTCAGGCACACGCAGCCGTGCATGATGTTCGGCTGCTTATACAGCGTGTCGCCTGCGGCAACGACGTGCTTTTCATCACCGATGGTGAATTCGAATTCGCCGGACAGCACGTAGGTTAACTGCTCGTGCGGGTGGTTGTGCATCGGGCCGATGGCGCCTTGCTCGAAGTTCACCTCAACGGCCATCATTTTGCCATCGTGCGCGAGAATGCGGCGGGTTACGCCATTGCCCAGATCTTCAAGGGTGGTTTCTTTATGAAAAATAAACATCAGGCGGTCCTGTTGGTATGTTGAAACGTTGTTTCATTAAATTTATCTCAGAAACGATCAAAAAGAAATCTATCGCCGCAGATGTGGAAAGTTGATCACAACTTTGGTTCACTAGCAGTACGACACCAAACAAGGTAAACGGCATGAAAACGATCGGTCTTCTGGGCGGCATGAGCTGGGAATCCACTATTCCTTACTATCGCCTGATTAATGAAGGGGTAAAGCAACGACTGGGCGGCCTGCATTCGGCGCAGATCCTGCTGCACAGCGTGGATTTCCACGAGATTGAGCTTTGTCAGTCTCAGGGTGACTGGCAGAAAGCGGGCGATATTCTGGCCCAGGCGGCGGTAGGTCTTCAGCAGGCGGGAGCCGAAGGTATCGTGCTGTGTACCAACACCATGCATAAAGTTGCCGAGGATATCGAAACCGCCTGTGACGCGCCGTTCCTGCACATCGCCGATGCGACCGGCCGCGCTATCAGCCAGCAGAAGATGACCAACGTGGCGCTGCTCGGCACCCGCTATACCATGGAGCAGGATTTCTATCGCGGGCGCTTACAGCAGGAATTTGGCATTAACACGCTGATTCCTGAGCAGGATGAACGTCAGAAGATTAACCAGATTATTTTCGATGAGCTGTGCCTGGGCGAGTTCAGCGACACCTCGCGCGACTATTACCTCAGCGTGATTGAAACCCTGGCGCGTCAGGGGGCGGAAGGGGTGATTTTCGGCTGTACGGAGATTGGCCTGCTGGTGCCGACAGCGCTGAGCCCGCTGCCGGTGTTTGATACCGCGGCGATTCATGCAGCGGATGCGGTTGAATTTATGCTCTCTTAACGCTCGCTCAGCACCGCCTCCAGCGGCGTCGTTATCTGCGACAGGCTCTGTTGCAGGTGGGCCATAAAGGCCTCGACCAGCGCGGAGCGGGGGCGGTGTATCGGGCGAACCAGGCTGACGGTAAACGGCACATCGATGCTAAAGCGTCGAATGACGACGCCGCTGTTGGCGTAGTCGAGTGCGGTCAGCGGGTTGACCACCGAAATGCCGACGCCCGCTCTGACCATCGCACAAATAGAAGCGGCGCTGTGCGTCTCCACCACCATCCTTCTCTTCACCTGCTGTTCATTAAACAGCGTGTCCAGCAGCTGGCGATAGCTGTCGGTGCGCGACAGGCTGATGTAGTTCTCGCCCTGAAAATCGGCGGGCGTCAGCACCGCTTTTTCCGCCAGCGGGTGATCCTGCGGCAGCACGCACACTTCATTTAGCGTCAGCAGCGGCATACGCTCGGTGCCTGCTGGCGTATGCAGCGTCTCGGTAATGCCCAAATCATGGCGCTGCGCCGACAGCCACTCTTCCAGCAGCGGCGACTCCTGCGGCACGATCTGAATATTCACCTGCGGGTAGCGGGTCAGAAACGGCTGTAGCAGCGGCGGCAAAAAGGATTGGGAAAAGACCGGCAGGCAGACAATCGAGAGCTCGCCCTGGCGGAACTCGCGCAGGCTTTCCGCAGCGCTGACGATCCTATCCAACCCGTACCAGGAGCGCTGTACCTCTTCAAACAGCCGCAGCCCCTGAACGGTAGGATGCAGACGACCGCGGCTGCGCTCAAACAGCTTGAGCCCCAGCACCTGCTCGAAGCGCGCCAGTTCGCGGCTGACCGTGGGCTGTGAGGTGTGCAGCAGGCGGGCGGCTTCCGTCAGGTTACCTGCCGTCATGATGGCGTGAAAAATTTCGATATGGCGCAGGTTAACGGCTGGCATGGGCGACCCTCAGGCTACGTATTCCATATCATTTTTGCATAGACTCGCGATAAAACGATATTTTTTATTCGGTTCGCGCTGTGGCGTAATCATAAAAAAGATGATTACCGGAGTCCGCCCATGCCACGCCCGCTCAATAATACTGAAACCGACCTCACCGCTGACAACCTGCTGCGCCTGCCTGCTGAATTTGGCTGCCCGGTGTGGGTGTATGATGCGCAGATTATCCGCGCGCAGATTGCCAAACTGCATCAGTTTGACGTGGTACGTTTTGCCCAGAAGGCGTGCTCGAATATCCATATTCTGCGCCTGATGCGCGAGCAGGGCGTAAAAGTGGACTCTGTTTCTTTAGGTGAAATCGAACGTGCGCTGGTTGCCGGTTACGAAGCGGGTAAGGACGATATCGTCTTTACCGCCGATACCCTTGATGAGGCCACGCTGGCCCGCGTGCGCGAACTGCACATTCCGGTCAACGCCGGCTCTATCGATATGCTGGAGCAGCTTGGTCAGGTTTCCCCAGGGCACCGCGTGTGGCTGCGCGTCAACCCAGGCTTTGGTCACGGCCACAGCCAGAAAACGAATACCGGCGGTGAAAACAGCAAGCACGGGATCTGGTATAGCGATCTTCCGGCGGCGCTTGAGGTGATCCAGCATCATCAGCTGAAGCTGGTGGGCATTCACATGCACATTGGTTCCGGCGTGGACTACGGCCATCTGGAGCAGGTGTGCGGCGCGATGGTGCGCCAGGTGATTGAGTTTGGTCAGGATCTTGAGGCGATCTCCGCGGGCGGTGGCTTATCTATCCCATACCGTGAAGGGGAAGAGGCGATCGACACCGATCACTACTTTGGTCTCTGGAACGCCGCGCGTGAGCAGATTGCGAAACACCTGGGCCATCCGGTGAAGCTAGAGCTGGAGCCGGGCCGTTTCCTGGTGGCGGAATCCGGCGTGCTGGTGGCGCAGGTGCGTAGCGTGAAGGAGATGGGCAGTCGTCACTTTGTGCTGATCGACGCGGGCTTTAACGATCTGATGCGCCCGGCGATGTACGGCAGCTATCACCATATTTCCGCGCTGGCGGGCGATGGCCGCGCGCTGGATGCTGTGCCGCAAATTGAGACCGTCGTGGCCGGGCCGCTGTGTGAATCAGGTGACGTCTTTACCCAGCAGGAAGGTGGTAAAGTCGAAACTCGCCTGCTGCCTGCGGTGGTGCCGGGAGATTACCTGGTGCTGCACGATACCGGCGCGTATGGCGCGTCGATGTCATCGAACTATAATAGCCGCCCGCTGTTGCCGGAGGTGCTGTTTGATAACGGCGTGGCGCGGTTGATTCGTCGTCGTCAGACGATTGAAGAGCTGCTGGCGCTGGAGCTTATCTGATAGCAAGAATTCCCGGGGTCGCTGCGCTCGCCCGGAAAAGTAGCCCGGGCGAGTGAAACGACCCCGGGACTGGCACTATTTGTAATACGGCCCCGTCGTCACTGAGTCACGCAATACCAGCGTACCGGTAAACGGCGGGATCGTTTCGATCTCTTCCCCGCTTGCCAGCTTAATCGCCTGATCGATAGCGGTAACGATCATATTATCGATCGGCAAGTAAACGGTAGAGAGCCCCGGCTCCAGCCATTTGGCGCTAGGCGCATCATCGAAACCGAACAGTGAAATATCCTGCGGGATCTTAAGCCCCGCCTGATGCAGCGCTTTTGACGCACCGAGCGCCATATCGTCGTTACAGGCGAACAGCGCGCTGAACTTCACCTTCTCCTCCAGCAGCGCATTGCACATGTCATAGCCGCAGTTCATGGTGGAATCACCGTGCTTCACCTTTGCCGGGTCCCACTTGATACCGTTTTGCTCCAGCGCCCGGCGATAGCCCTGTAAACGCGCTTTACCGGTTGGCGTGTGGATAGGAACGGTAATACAGGCGATATCGCGGTGACCCTGGGTAATCAGGTATTCGACGGCCTGAAACGCGGCATCCTGCTGTTCGAAGAAGACGCAGCGTTCGCGCGCCTGGCTGACGTCACGGTTGATGACGACCAGCGGCATCGGCGTGCTGTTGACCAGCGACATGATCGCCTTTTCGCTCATATGACGGGTATACAGCACGATGGCGTCGCACTGACGGTCGGCGAGCATCTGCACCGCCTGTTCTTCGCGCTCCGGGGTATCGTGACCGTCGGTGACAATCAGCTGCTTGCCCCAGGCTTCCGTCTGGCGTGACGCCTGCTGAAGCAGTCGACCAAAGTAGAAGCCGTCGAAGGTGGAAACCACAAGGCCAATGCTGTTGCTGGTGCGGTTAGCCAGCGATCGCGCCAGGAAGTTGGGGCGATAGCCTAACTCTTCCATTGCTTTGAAAACCTGCTGACGCGTGCTCTCTTTCACCTGGCCCGTACCATTCAGCACGCGAGAAACCGTTGCTTTTGAGACCCCAGCACGTATTGAGACATCCAGCATTGTTGCCATTATTATTTCCTGAGACTTCATTTTGTTCCGCAGTTTATCACAGACATTCAGCGGCATAAGCTCTATGAAAGCGGCAAATAACCACCGGGATCACGCTTTTTAGCGCTGCCGGGTAGAATATCCACCTTGCATAAGCGAATAATCCATAATCGACGATGCCTGATGGCCGACAACGAGACAGTGATATGAATATTCAACCGCTCTACGCTGCCCCGCAGCATGCCCTACAGGTTACCGACTGGCTCTGGGAGGCATTTGGTGATGGGCTATCTCGCGACTTTTTTGCCAGCATTATTGCGCATAGCCAGACGCCCGCCGCGCTGCCGATAACGTTTATCGCGACCGAAGGGGAGACGCTGCTCGGCACGGTCGGGCTGTGGCGATGCGACCTGATAAGCCGCCAGGATCTCTGGCCGTGGATGGCGGCGCTGTACGTAGAGGAATCGGCGCGTGGCTGTGGGCTAGCGGGGAAACTTCAGCAGTATGTCATCGACTACGCCCGTCAGCAGGGCTTTGACCAGCTTTTCCTCTATTCCGCCTGCCGGGATTTTTACGAACGCTTTGGCTGGCGGTACATCGGTGATGCGCTGGACTATCCGGACACCACCGTGCATTTATACCGCTACGACTTTACCTCTTCACCCGGTGCAATCACCGAATGACGGCGCACCAGCGTTGGGCTGAATAGATGGGTAATATCCGGCAACGGGCGGTTATCCGCCAGCGCCAGCGCTAGCTCCGCCGCCTGGGTTGCCATGGTGACAATCGGGTAGCGGATGGTGGTCAGACGCGGACGCACGTAGCGGGAAACCAGCACATCATCGAAACCAATCAGTGAAATTTCCTGCGGCACATCGATACCGTTATCGTTGAGCACGCCCATCGCGCCTGCAGCCATTGAATCGTTGTAGCAGGCGACGGCGGTAAACTGCTTACCGCGGCCTAACAGTTCGGTCATCGCCTGTTCGCCGCCGCTCTCGTCCGGCTCGGCGAAGGTGACCAGCCGCTCATTGCACGGCAGGCCGCTCTCTTTCAGAGCATCGTAGTAGCCCTGCAGACGATCTTCTGCATCCGAAATCGTATGGTTCGAGCAAATATAGCCGATACGAGTATGGCCCTGCTGAATCAGATGGCGGGTGGCAAGCCAGGCACCGTAGCGGTCGTCCAGCGCCACGCAGCGCTTCTCAAAGCCGGGCAGAATGCGGTTTATTAACACCATGCCGGGGATCTGCTTCATTAGCCCGGCCAGTTCGGCGTCGGGAATCAGCTTGGCATGCACGACCAACGCCGCACAGCGGTGGCGAATAAGCTGCTCAATCGCCTGACGCTCTTTGGTTTCATTGTGGTAACCGTTACCGATCAGCAAAAAATTGCCGGTGTTGTAGGCCACCTGCTCCACGGCTTTTACCATCGCGCCGAAGAACGGGTCGGAGACATCGCCGACCACCAGGCCGACGGTTTCGGTCGACTGCTGCGCCAGCGCGCGGGCGTTGGCGTTAGGGTGATAGCTGAGTGACTCCATCGCGGAAAAAACGGCCTGACGTGAGGCATCGCTGGCTTTTGGGGAGTTATTGATGACGCGGGATACGGTGGCGACGGAGACGCCTGCAAGCCGGGCCACATCTTTAATTGTCGCCATAATATGCCTTAATCAAAATTCGGGGGGTAAACGCTTACACCATAACAGTGTTACGGAAATTCCCCCGCTATTCAAGGAGAGTGGCACGGCGAATTGCACAATGATGATGCAAACGTGACATTCTGTGGAAAAGTTACACCGGCCCTGCAACGAAACGCGAGAATTCAAACGTTTGCTTACACTTTGCGAAACGCTGTTGCGAATGTCTGCTGGAGAACGCGTTAGGCGACTTGCTAATCTGATTATCCCAGAGGTATTGATAGGTGAAGTCGCCCCACAAGGTTGACCACTTGATTACACCAACCTGCGCAGATGCGCAGGTTTTTTTTTGCCTTGAGCCCGCCTGTTACAGTTCCCGACAATCGCAATACCTCGTTTCATTTCCGCTTACTCTCTTGCGCTTTTCCGCTGGTTGCAGAGTGGGGAGGGCGCGACAATAGCGGTCCCAGAGGTATTGATTGGTGAATGTTTTATTGTGCGCTTTGCGTACTCATCACTTACACCGACCTGCGCAGATGCGCAGGTTTTTTTTTATCTCGATCCTGCCACGGACTGCTTTTCCTCAGTTTTCTCGTGTAACCTTCATGAACAAAACTATGGCAAAAGGAGTTTGTATGCTTCTGCGTTTTTTCCGACAGCTTTTTAAGGTGCTCTTCCGGGTCAGGATGACGGGAAACACCGACGCGCTGAACCAGCCAAAGGTGCTGATTACGCCAAACCACGTCTCATTCCTCGACGGCATATTATTGGCGCTGTTTCTCCCCGTTCGTCCGGTTTTTGCCGTCTATACCTCAATTTCGCAAAAATGGTTTATGCGGTGGCTGACGCCCATTATCGATTTCGTCCTATTAGATCCCACCAAACCGATGTCCATCAAGCACCTGGTGCGCCTGATTGAACAGGGCCGCCCGGTAGTGATATTCCCGGAAGGGCGTATTTCAGTATCCGGCTCGCTGATGAAGATTTACGACGGTGCGGCCTTTGTGGCGGCCAAGTCCGGGGCGACGATTATTCCGGTGCGCATTGAAGGCGCGGAGTTGACCCACTTCAGCCGCCTGAAAGGGCTGGTAAAGCAGCGTCTGTTCCCGCGTATCTCGCTGCATCTGCTGCCGCCAACCACGCTGCCGATGCCGGAAGCGCCGCGCGCGCGCGATCGCCGCAAAATTGCCGGTGAAATGCTGCACCAGATTATGATGGAAGCGCGCATGGCGGTACGTCCGCGCGAAACCCTGTATGAATCTTTACTGACGGCCATGCACCGCTACGGCGAGAAAAAACCGTGCGTGGAAGACATTAACTTCCAGCCGGATAGCTACCGCAAGCTGCTGACCAAAACGCTGTTTGTGGCGTGTATTCTGGAAAAATACAGTAAGCAGGGTGAGAAAATTGGCCTGATGCTGCCGAACGCGGGCATCAGCGCGGCGGTGATTTTTGGTGCCATTGCCCGTGGGCGTATCCCGGCAATGATGAACTACACCGCTGGCGTAAAAGGGCTGACCAGCGCCATTACCGCCGCACAGATCGGCACCATCTTTACCTCTCGAACCTTCCTGGATAAAGGCAAACTCTGGCACCTGACCGAGCAGCTCACCCAGGTGCGCTGGGTGTTCCTTGAAGATTTAAAAGGTGATGTCACGACTACCGATAAGCTGTGGATCTTCTCCCGCGTGCTGATGCCACGCCTCGCACAGGTGCCGCAGAAGCCGGAAGACCCGGCGATTATCCTCTTTACCTCCGGTTCGGAAGGCCATCCGAAAGGGGTGGTACACAGCCATAAAAGTATCCTGGCGAACGTCGAGCAGATTAAAACCATCGCTGACTTCACCGCTAACGACCGATTTATGTCGGCGCTGCCGCTGTTCCACTCTTTTGGCCTGACGGTGGGGCTCTTCACACCGCTGTTGACCGGCGCAGAAGTGTTCCTCTACCCAAGCCCGCTGCACTATCGCGTGGTGCCGGAGTTGGTCTATGACCGCAACTGCACCGTGCTGTTTGGGACCTCCACCTTCTTAGCCAACTACGCGCGCTTCGCCAACCCGTACGATTTCTATCGTCTACGCTATGTCGTGGCGGGGGCGGAAAAGCTGCAGCAGAGTACCAAAGCACTGTGGCAGGACAAATTTGGCCTGCGCATTCTCGAAGGTTACGGTGTGACCGAATGCGCGCCGGTGGTCTCCATCAACGTACCGATGGCGGCGAAGCCGGGTACGGTGGGGCGTATTCTGCCGGGCATGGATGCACGTTTGCTGGAGGTGCCGGGCATTGAACAGGGCGGCCGCCTGCAGCTGAAGGGGCCGAACATCATGGCGGGCTATCTGCGCGTTGAGAATCCGGGCGTGCTGGAAGTGCCGACGGCGGAAAACCAACACGGTGAGCTGGAAACCGGCTGGTATGACACCGGTGATATCGTGGCCTTTGATGCGCAGGGCTTTGTACAAATTCAGGGGCGAGCGAAGCGTTTTGCCAAAATTGCCGGCGAAATGGTATCGCTGGAGATAGTCGAGCAGCTGGCGCTTGGGGTATCGCCTGAGAAGATGCATGCCACCTCAGTGAAAACCGACGCCAGCAAAGGCGAGGCGCTGGTGCTGTTTACCACCGATAATGAACTCACCCGCGACAAACTGCTGCAGTATGCGCGGGCCCACGGCGTACCGGAGCTGGCGGTGCCGCGAGATATTCGCTGGCTGAAACAGCTGCCGCTGCTTGGCAGCGGTAAACCGGATTTCGTCACCCTTAAGAGCATGGTCGCAGAGACGGAACATCCGAATGAGTGAGTCAGTACACACTAACAATTCCCTGCTGTCGAAAGGCATGATGGCGGTGATTGTGGCCCAGTTCTTTTCGGCGTTTGGCGATAACGCGCTGCTGTTTGCCGTGCTGGCGTTGATGAAGCAGCAGTTCTACCCGGAGTGGAGCCAGCCGGTTCTGCAGATGGTGTTTGTGGGCGCTTACATCATTTTTGCCCCGTTTGTCGGCCAGGTGGCGGACAGCTTCGGCAAAGGCCGAGTGATGATGTTCGCCAACGGCCTGAAGCTGGTCGGTGCGGCGACGATTTGCGCGGGCCTGAACCCGTTTATCGGCTATACGCTGGTGGGCATTGGCGCGGCATCTTACTCTCCGGCGAAGTACGGCATTCTCGGTGAAATTACTACCGGCGATAAGCTGGTGAAAGCCAATGGTTTAATGGAAGCCTCGACCATTGCCGCCATTCTGATTGGCTCCGTCGCCGGTGGTGTAGTGGCCGACTGGAGCGTGGTAGGGGCGCTGGTGCTTTGCGCGGTGGTGTACGGCGTCGCGGTGGCGGCCAACCTCTTTATTCCGAAACTACCTGCAGCGCGTCCGGGCCAATCCTGGCGTTTTCGTCCCATGACCCACAGCTTTTTTAATGCCTGCAACGTGCTGTGGCACAACGGCGAAACGCGCTTTTCTCTGCTCGGCACCAGCATGTTCTGGGGGGCTGGGGTGACGCTGCGTTTCCTGTTGGTACTGTGGGTACCGGTGGCATTGGGGATTACCGATAACGCGACGCCAACCTATCTGAACGCGATGGTCGCCGTCGGGATTGTGGTTGGCGCGGGGGCGGCGGCAAAACTGGTGACGCTTGAGACCGTGGCACGCTGTATGCCTGCCGGGGTGTTGATTGGCGTGGTTGTCGCTATTTTCGCGTTCCAGCATGCGCTGCTGCCAGCTTACGTGCTGCTGTTTATCATCGGTATCTGTGGCGGTTTCTTCGTGGTGCCGCTCAATGCGCTGCTGCAGGATCGCGGTAAAAAGACCGTGGGTTCCGGCAATGCGATCGCGGTACAAAATCTCGGTGAAAACAGCGCCATGCTGATTATGCTGGGGCTCTATTCATTGGCGGTGGCGGTTAATATTCCGGTGGTCGGCGTGGGGATTGGTTTTGGCGTGTTGTTTGCGCTGGCGATTCTCGCGCTGTGGCTGTGGGGTAAGCGCCGTTGATGTAAACCCGGCGGCGCTTTCGCTTGGCCGGGCTACCACTATCAATGTAGCCCGGGCGAGCGCAAGCGCCCTGGGACTGCTCGAACTTAAGGTGCCGGGTAGGTATAAACCTGATGCACCGCTTCAATCTCCGCCAACACTTCCGCACTTAGCTCCAGATGCAGACTTTCAACGTTGGTTTTCAACTGCTCCATCGTTGTCGCGCCTAACAGCGTGCTGGCCACGAATGGCTGACGGCGAACGAACGCCAGCGCCATTTGTGCCGGGTCGAGGTTATGACGTTTGGCGATATCGACGTACGCCGCCACGGCTTTCTGCGTCTGCTCGCCGCTGTAGCGCGTGAACCGGCTGAACAGCGTATTACGTGCGCCCGCAGGCTTCGCGCCGTTCAGGTATTTACCGGTGAGCGTTCCGAAGGCCAGACAGGAGTAAGCCAGTAGCTCAACGCCTTCAAACTGGCTCACTTCTGCCAGCGCCACTTCGTAGCTGCGGTTCACCAGGCTGTACGGGTTCTGGATGGTCACGATGCGCGGCAGGTCGTGTTTATCCGCCAGATGCAGGTAGCGCATCACGCCAAACGCCGTTTCGTTCGACACGCCAATATAGCGAATCTTGCCGGCGCGCTGATATTCGGTGAGCGCTTCCAGCGTCTCCAGCAGCGACACGACCGGTGCAGAATCGGCCCAGGTATAACCCAGTTTGCCAAAGCAGTTAGTCGGGCGCTGCGGCCAGTGCACCTGGTAGAGATCGAGATAATCGGTCTGCAGGCGCGTCAGCGAGTTGTGCAGCGCATCGCGAATGTTTTTGCGGTCCAGCGCCTGATTTGGGCGAATGCCGCTGTCGTTGTTGCGCGAAGGGCCGCTCACCTTCGAGGCGATCACCAGTTTCTCGCGGCTGCCATGCTTCGCCAGCCAGTTACCGACATAGGTCTCGGTCAGCCCTTGGGTTTCCGGGCGCGGAGGAACGGGGTACATCTCGGCAACATCGATAAGATTGATGCCCTGACTAACGGCATAATCGAGCTGTGCGTGGGCGTCGGCTTCGCTATTTTGTTCACCAAACGTCATAGTGCCCAGCCCGAGGGTGCTTATCTCAAGCGAGCTGTGGGGGATACGGTGGTACTGCATAAGCCGGCTTCCTTTTATCAACAGCGTCAGGAGAGAGTCCCGACAAAGGAATATAAAAATGGCAGAGGGGGAGAAAAAGGGAAAGCAGAAAATGAAAAAAGGCCAGCAGGCGGCTGACCTCTCTGATTATCGTTTGATAATTTGCGACACGTCGTCGCGGTTGATCTGCATTTTATTACCTTGCTGATCTTCATAGCTGATAAGCCCGGTGTCGTCATCGACTTCCGGCTTACCGTCGGTCAGGATCATCCGACCGTCTTTTGTCGCCATCACGTAATCGCTGCTACAGCCGGAAACTGCAAAGGCTAAACCTACTGCGGAAATCAACACTGCCCATTTTGTCATCGTTATCCCCTTCATCGCCGCACTCTTAATAGTCTAGTAATAACCGACCTAAGGCACAGCATAAAGCAGGAAAATCTTAAAAAAACCGGATGCAGCCCTCAATTGAGGGCTGTTGATGAACGATTAAAGGGGATTTTTCTTGCTTCGCAGCAGATTGAGGCTCTCGACCGCCATAGAGAAGAACATCGCAAAGTAAATGTAGCCTTTTGGCACATGCACATCGAAGCTCTCGAGGATCAGCGTAAAGCCAACCAGAATCAGGAACGACAGCGCCAGCATCTTCACCGATGGATGGCGTTCGACGAACTCGCCAATTGAACGTGCGGCAAACATCATCACACACACGGCAATCACCACGGCAGCCATCATAATGAACAGATGGTCAGAGAGGCCCACGGCGGTAATAACCGAGTCGAGGCTGAAGATGATATCCAGCATCATAATCTGCACGATGGCGCCCAAAAACGAATGGACGTTCGTTTTCATGCTCTCTTCATCGCCTTCGATAGTCTCGTGGATCTCCATACTGGCTTTCCAGATAAGGAACAGCCCGCCAACCAGTAAAATCAGATCGCGAATCGAAATGTCCTGGCCGAACAGCGTAAACAGCGGCTGGGTCAACTTCACCACCCAGGCAATGGAGGCCAGCAGCGCCAGACGCATTACCATCGCCCCCATCAACCCCAGACGACGGGCATGAGCACGTTGAGCAGTAGGAAGCTTAGCCACAACCAGAGAGAGGAAAATAATATTGTCGATGCCCAGGACGATTTCCAGAATCGTCAGCGTGCCGAGCGCAAGCCAGGCATTGGGATCGGTGATCCATGCAAATAACATTAGATAAGTCCTGCCAAATAGAACAAAAGCGTTAATCGATGTACGTTGATGTGCTTCCCCGCAACCGCCGCTGGCACCGGCTCATCCTTTGAAACGAATGCTATCGCTCAGAGAAGGAGCAAAGGCGTACCTGCGAGCACGTTGCGTGCAGCAGGGAGGAGTATAAGCCCGCAGCGCGGCAGGACAAAAAAATTAATCAGTACGTAACATAAAATGGCGGGCCAGCAGGGCGGCGGTGAAGTTCTTTTTGAGATAAAAACCGCGCGGCAGCGTCATGATGGGCTCCCCCTGCGCGCCGATAGCTTCGGTCAGCGCTTTACTGTTGGCCGCCTTCGGCCTGAGCTGGAGCACCTCGCCGTGGCGGGCGGTAATTCGCTCCACCTGGCCGAGTACGATCAGATCCATCAGCTCTTCCCAGTCCATCTGCAGCTGATGCTCTTCTTCGGCGCTTGGCGTCCATAGCAGCGGTGCGCCTACCCGACGTTCGGCCAGCGGAATAGCGCGATCGCCTTCGACTGGGATCCACAGCACGCGTTTGAGCTTGTGGCGCACGTGGCTGTTCTCCCAGGTGACGCCTGAATTGCCGGTCAGCGGCGCGACGCAGACGAAGGTGGTCTCCAGCGGGCGGCCCTGCGCATCGATAGGAATGGTTTTCAGCTCCACCCCCAACGCAGCAAAATCCTGCTCGGGCTTGCTGCCGGCGCTGGCTCCTAGCCAGATCTCCAGCAGTACGCCAATCCAGCCTTTATCACGCTTTAAATCCTTCGGCGCCACGATACCGGCCATCGCCGCCAGCTCTCCCAACGAATAGCCCGCCAGACGCTGCGCCTGAGCAAGCAGCTCAGCCTGGGTTTTAGGCGATTCGGGAAGCGGTGCGAGGGTGGACATAACAATGCGCCTTTTGGTGAAAAAATGAACGACAGTTTTACCGGGTGTGGATAGAGTTTAACTTTTTCTGAGTAAATAAACCAAGGTGATGATTATCATCGTTTTTTTACGCAGAAATTACATAAAAAAATCCGCTGAAAAAAGGTTTTCCAAATCTGGTCACTGACAATGAACAGGATCTTACACCATGTTATCCACAGAAAAGTGGGATAACTGGGGAAAAGCCTGACTACTGTTTCAATTTACAGCCTTGACGTGCGACGAAAATCGAATTTTCGCACAAAAGATGCCTAAGATGTTTGCACAATCTGTGGATAAAACCAACGTTGTTCGATCTTTCATCAATTGAAGGATCGCCCATGTGATGATCGTCACGTTATGCGCTAATACATCAAGATTAACTATAATAACATAATGAAAAATATCATTTTACTGAGCGTGGTCGGCATGCGATTATTCAGAGTACTCTGGGTTTTCCCTGGGTAATTCCGTACTTCTTCACAACTCTATCCACAGAAAAAGTGAATAAAATCGCTGACCCGAGCGGTTCTCTGTTTATAACTCTGATGATTACTGTGAGTTATTCAAATGTTATTCGTTGGTAGAGGCGTAATAGAGTGGTTTACCGTTTCCAGCGAGTGTGAAACAATCGTTCACATTGAAGCTTATTTTGAGGTAGTCCGGTGATTGATGACGATGGCTACCGCCCGAACGTTGGTATTGTAATTTGCAATCGTCAGGGTCAGGTAATGTGGGCCCGACGCTATGGTCAGCACTCCTGGCAATTTCCCCAAGGGGGCATAAACCCCGGTGAGACAGCAGAACAGGCGATGTATCGGGAATTGTTCGAAGAAGTTGGATTAAGCCGCAAGGATGTGCGGATCCTCGCTTCGACCCGAAACTGGTTGCGTTACAAGTTGCCAAAACGTTTGGTGCGTTGGGACACTAAGCCGGTGTGTATCGGCCAGAAACAAAAGTGGTTTCTCTTGCAGTTGATCGGCAATGACGCGGATATCAATATGCAGACCAGCAGCACGCCGGAGTTCGATGGCTGGCGCTGGGTGAGTTACTGGTATCCGGTGCGTCAGGTCGTCTCGTTTAAACGCGACGTCTACCGCCGGGTAATGAAAGAGTTCGCCAGTGTAGTGATGGCGCTTGCGGAGAGCGCGCCAAAGCCACAAAGCGCGCCTGCTTATCGACGCAAAAGAGGTTAAGCCACGCACATTATGCTCACGCGCCTACGCGAAATTGTTGAGAAGGTCGCGAGTGCGCCTCGTCTGAACGAGGCGCTGGATATTCTGGTTACCGATGTCTGCCAGGCGATGGAGACAGAGGTTTGCTCGGTCTATCTCGCCGACAACGATCGACGCTGCTTTTACCTGATGGCGACCCGCGGGCTGAAGAAGCCACGCGGTCGTACCATCACGCTCGCCTTTGATGAAGGCATCGTTGGCCTGGTTGGCCGACTGGCTGAACCCATCAACCTTGCCGACGCGCAAAAACACCCCAGCTACAAATACATCCCCTCTGTAAAAGAAGAGCGCTTCCGCGCTTTTCTCGGCGTGCCGATTATTCAGCGCCGCCAGCTGCTAGGCGTGCTGGTGGTGCAGCAGCGCGAGCTGCGTCAGTTCGACGAAAGCGAAGAGTCATTCCTGGTGACGCTCGCTACCCAGATGGCGGCGATCCTCTCTCAATCTCAGCTGACGGCGCTGTTTGGTCAGTACCGCCAGACGCGCATCCGCGCGCTGCCCGCTTCGCCGGGCGTGGCGATTGCCGAAGGCTGGATGGACGCCACCCTGCCGCTGATGGAGCAGGTTTACGAAGCCTCATCGCTGGATACCGCGCTTGAGCGCGAGCGCTTAACTGCGGCGCTTGAAGAGGCGGCGAATGAGTTTCGTCGCTACAGCAAACGCTATGCCGCCGGGGCGCAAAAAGAGACGGCAGCGATTTTCGACCTCTATTCACACCTGCTTTCTGACGCCAGCCTGCGCCGCGAACTGTTCGCGGAAGTCGATAAAGGCTCGGTCGCCGAATGGGCGGTGAAAAAAATTATCGAGAAGTTCGCCGAACAGTTTGCCGCCCTGAGCGACGGCTATCTGAAAGAACGGGCGGGCGATCTGCGTACGCTCGGGCAGCGTCTGCTGTTCCACCTCGATGACACCACGCAGGGCGCAAACGGCTGGCCCGCGCGGTTTGTGCTGGTGGCTGACGAACTTTCTGCCGCGACGCTTGCGGAAGTGCCGCAGGATCGTTTAGCGGGCGTGGTCGTTCGCGACGGTGCGGCCAACTCCCACGCGGCAATCATGGTACGCGCGCTGGGCATTCCAACGGTGATGGGGGCAGACATTCAGCCGGCGATCCTTCATGGGCGCACGCTGGTGGTGGATGGCTATCGCGGCGAACTGCTGGTCGATCCCGAACCGATCCTGGTGCAGGAATACCAGCGCCTTATTAGCGAAGAGAACGAACTTAGCCGCCTGGCGGAAGGGGACGTTGAACGGCCGGCAGAGCTGAAAAGCGGCGAGCGCGTGAAGGTGATGCTCAATGCTGGCCTTAGCCCGGAACATGAGCAGAAGCTGGGGCGTCGCATCGACGGCATTGGCCTCTATCGCACCGAAATTCCGTTTATGCTGCAAAGCGGCTTCCCGTCGGAGGAAGAGCAGGTGGCGCAGTATCAGGGCATGTTGCAGATGTTCAACGACAAGCCGGTGACGCTGCGTACGCTTGACGTTGGCGCGGATAAACAGCTGCCGTACATGCCGATCAGCGAAGAGAACCCATGCCTTGGCTGGCGTGGGATCCGCATCACGCTCGATCAGCCAGAGATCTTCCTGATCCAGGTTCGTGCGATGCTGCGCGCCAATGCGGCAACCGGCAATCTAAGCATTCTGCTGCCGATGATCACCAATCTTGAAGAAGTGGACGAAGCCCGCCGCCTGATCGACCGTGCCGGACGCGAAGTGGAAGAGATGATCGGCTATGCGATCCCCAAACCGCGTATCGGGATCATGCTGGAAGTGCCGTCGATGATCTTTATGCTGCCGAATCTGGCAAACCGCGTCGATTTCATCTCGGTGGGCACCAACGACCTGACTCAGTACGTGCTGGCGGTTGACCGCAACAACACGCGCGTTGCCAGCATGTATGACAGCCTGCACCCTGGCATGATTCGGGTGCTGTCGATGATTGTCCAGGAAGCGGAGCGCTACGGCATTGATTTACGCCTGTGCGGCGAAATGGCGGGCGACCCAATGTGCGTCACCATTCTGGTGGGCCTCGGCTTCCGTCATCTGTCGATGAACGGCCGCTCGGTGCCGCGCGTGAAGTATCTGCTGCGCAATATCGATCTCGAAGATGCCGAAACTCTGGCGCGCCGCAGTCTTGAGGCGCAGATGGCGACTGAAGTGCGCCATCAGGTGGCGGCCTTTATGGAACGTCGCGGCCTTGGCGGCCTGATTCGCGGCGGCCTGTAGGCCTTCTTCCTGGTAGCCCGGCCGAGCGTATGCGACGCCGGGATTGGCACCATGCTGCCCCGGGGTCGGCTTAACGCCTCGCCCGGGCTACGCCAGCTTATACATATCTTTTACATCTTCTCCGCATCATCTCTCATCTCCCCTGTGCTATCATTCGCTCCTTTGGAGCGCCTGAAGCTTCCGGCGCGCGTCTCTACCGCTGTCCACTTTCGGCGGAATAACAAGCATTTGTGGTGACAGATGAATAGTGGTTATCTGCGTTTCCCGGACTTTGATCCGGTAATTTTCTCCATCGGACCGGTTTCCCTGCATTGGTACGGCATGATGTACCTTGTGGGCTTTATCTTTGCTATGTGGCTGGCGACGCGTCGCGCGAACCGCCCAAACAGCGGCTGGACCAAAAACGAAGTGGAAAACCTGCTGTATGCGGGCTTCCTCGGGGTATTCCTCGGCGGGCGCATCGGCTACGTGATGTTCTACAACTTCGACTCCTTCCTGCAGGATCCGCTCTATCTGTTCCGCGTCTGGGACGGTGGGATGTCCTTCCACGGTGGCCTGATTGGCGTGATCGTGGTGATGATTATCTTCGCCAAACGCACCAAGCGTACCTTCTTCCAGGTCTCTGACTTCATCGCGCCGCTGATCCCGTTCGGTCTGGGCTGCGGTCGTCTGGGGAACTTTATCAACGGCGAACTGTGGGGCCGCGTCGACCCGAGCTTCCACTACACCATGTTGTTCCCAGGTTCCCGTGCGGAAGACCTGGCGCTGCTGCCGTCTCACCCGGAATGGCAAACGCTGTTTGATACCTACGGCTCGCTGCCGCGCCATGCGTCCCAGCTGTATGAACTGGCGCTGGAAGGCGTGGTGCTGTTCCTGATCCTGAACTTCTTTATCCGTAAACCACGCCCGGCGGGCTCGGTCTCCGGTCTGTTCCTGATTGGCTACGGTCTGTTCCGCATTATCTCTGAATTCTTCCGCCAGCCGGACGCGCAGTTCACCGGCGAGTGGGTGCAGTACATCAGCATGGGGCAGATTCTTTCGATTCCGATGGTGCTTGCGGGTATCATTATGATGGTCTGGGCGTTTCGCCGTCCGCAGCAACAGATCTCCTGAGGAAGCATGAAACAGTATCTTGAACTGATGCAGAAGGTGCTCGATGAGGGCACCCAGAAAAACGACCGTACCGGTACCGGCACCGTCTCCATTTTCGGCCACCAGATGCGCTTTAACCTGCAAGAAGGTTTCCCACTGGTGACGACCAAGCGCTGCCATTTGCGCTCCATTATCCACGAACTGCTGTGGTTCCTGCAGGGCGACACCAACGTTGCCTATCTGCACGAAAACAACGTCAGCATCTGGGATGAATGGGCCGATGAGAACGGCAACCTGGGCCCGGTTTACGGCAAACAGTGGCGCGCCTGGCCTACGCCTGACGGCCGCCATATTGACCAGATCACCACCGTGATGAACCAACTGAAAAACGATCCGGACTCGCGCCGTATTATCGTTTCCGCGTGGAACGTCGGTGAACTGGACAAGATGGCGCTGGCGCCGTGCCATGCGTTCTTCCAGTTCTACGTGGCTGACGGCAAGCTCTCTTGCCAGCTCTATCAGCGCTCCTGCGACGTGTTCCTCGGCCTGCCGTTCAACATCGCCAGCTATGCGCTGCTGGTGCATATGATGGCGCAGCAGTGCGACCTGGAAGTGGGTGACTTTGTCTGGACCGGCGGGGATACCCACCTGTACAGCAACCACATGGAACAGACCGCCCTGCAACTGACCCGCGAACCGCGCGCGCTGCCAAAGCTGGTGATTAAACGTAAGCCGGAGTCTATCTTCGACTACCGCTTTGATGACTTCGAAATCGAAGGCTACGACCCGCACCCGGGTATCAAAGCGCCAGTGGCGATTTAATCGCGCCCCAATAAAAAACGGCGCACTCTGCGCCGTTTTTTTTTACGTTAACGTGACGGATTAGGCTGTTGTTAACGCTTCACGTCGCGGCGGACGCACCAGCGCAACCAGTGCCACAATCCCCACCACCGCCAGCACACTCGCCAGAATAAAGGCCGAATGATACCCCCCGCCGTACTGAATCAGCAGACCGGTAATCGCCGGAGACATAATCCCCGCCAGGTTTGCCAGTAAGTGCACGAAGCCACCTGTAGTGCCAATGCGGTCGGCTGGAACAATATCCTGCAGCAGAGACCAACAGGCCTGCGGTGTCATATAGGCGAAAACAGTGGCAACGGTAATGCAGGCCACCGCGCTAAACAGACTCTGGGTATATGCGGTGGCCAGCACGGCAACCGCAGCCACGGCCAGCCCGATAAAAATCACCAGCTTACGAGAGAGCAGGAAATTCCCGCTCTTACGATACAGCGCATCGCAGACCATCCCGCCGCCGAGGAAGCCAAGCGTCGCGCCGAGCCACGGCAGAATACCGATGATGCTCATGCTCTTAATATCAAGATGCTGGAAGTCGGTCAGGTAGCTCGGCAGCCAGGAGAGGAAAAAGTACTGAATGTAGTTAAAGCAGAAGAACGCCGCCGCCACACCCAGTACCGCAGGCGAGAGGATATAATGCCAGAAGGTGTGTTCCGACTGTACGTTGGTTCCAGTTACCACGGTGGTAGCAGGACGCTGACTGCTAATAAGCAGCGCCTCTTCCGGGCTGACTGAAGGGTGCATTTCAGGCTTATCGCGGAACAGCCACAGCCAGGCGCAAACCCACAGAATACCCATCAGGGCGATGACCACAAACGCCACCCGCCAGCCAAATGCTAACCCGACTAATCCAACTACCGGTGCAGCAATGGCGGCTCCCAGCGGTTGTCCGGCATTAGTGAAACCAACTGCCCGGCCAATTTCTTTACGTGGGAACCAGTTAGAAATCGATTTATTGGTGGTGGTGCCCATTGGCCCTTCGCCAATACCGAACAGCACACGGGCAATCAGCAGCTGCCAGAAACCAGTGACCAGCGCAGTGATACCGCAGAAAATAGACCAGATGGTGGCCGCCCAGGCGTAAACCTTACGCGGACCAAATTTATCAGCCCCCCAGCCGCCGATAAAGCAGAACAGGCAGTAGCCGACGAAGAAGCAGCTGAATAAAAAACCAAGCTGTGCATCGTTAATATGCAGGTCTGCTTTGACCAGCGGCGCCATGACCGACAGTGCGGCCCGGTCCATATAGTTCAGCATACCGGCAAAGAACAGCAGCAGGGCGACAATCACGCGATAGCGATTTTTAAACATGATGTTCTCCTTTCGCGGTGGAGCAAACGGCGAAGCCAATACGGTAATCTTTCAGCACCTGGGCATCCGGCGTAAAACCAATACCCGGCGCATCCGGCAGCACCATCTCAGGCTGGAAATTCAGGAAGGGATGAAGCTGTGGCGTCCACTGTAACCAGGGCACCTCCAGACGGGTCGTTTCGGGCAGCAGCGCCACAAGCTGCGCGGCCGCCATCATGCCCGCGCCGTAGTAGAAGCAGTGTGGAATCACCGTTACCGGGTAGCGTTTCGCCTGTTCAAACACTCGCAGCATGGCGGTAATACCGCCCACTTTGGTGACGCTTGGCTGGATAATATCGACGGCGCCGGAAGCCATCAGATGATAAAGGTCGCCATCTCCGGCGGCGTTTTCCCCGGCAGAAAGCGGGATGCCCGCCGTGCGGACATACGTCAGCGCATCGGTATCTTCCGGCGGCCAGACAGGTTCTTCCAGCCATTTCAGGTTCAGCCCTGCCCATGATTCTGCCTGGCGGAAAGCCTCTTCGGCGCTCCACGGACAGTTCACATCAACCATGATCTCAGCCTGGTTTCCTACCGCTTCACGCGCGGCGGCAACCGCTTCACGAGTTGTTTCATGGAGCTTAATTTCGCGATAGCCCCGGGCGAAAACCTGAGAGACCTGACGGGCGACTGCCTCCGGTTTGTTGTCATAGCTCACCAGACTAGGGTAAAGCCCAATGTGGTTGCGGCTGCCGCCAAGTATCTGCCACAGCGGTTTTTGTTCCTGCTTGCCGAACAGATCCCACAGCGCAATATCGATAGCCGACAGCGCATAGCGCACGGGGCCAGTGCGTCCGAAACCGTGGAAGGCCTGCTCAGCTTCTTTCATTAGCGCTGCAATTCCCGTAATGGAATCAACGTGCCGGTTGATGAAGAAGGGGGCAACGGCGCTTTCCAGCGCGGTAAAGGTGACGGGGTTAATCAGATGGCCGAACGCTTCACCCCAGCCGCAGAGCCCCGTATCGCTATAGACGGCAACGAGCAGGGTTTCCATCTTCGTCACCCTTGATGAGGCCGCATTATAATCCTGTTGCTCCGGGCCATTCTTTTCCCTGCCGGAATCGAAAGGAATGGCGAGCCGGATGATTTCAATTTTTTCTATTTTCATTTTTATTCCGGGTGTTTTCGTAGAGGTAAGACTTAGCAAAATTATTATCACGTAAACGGCGTTAATGTGTTTTATGCAGATGCCAATAGATTTGCGTGAAATTTCGCCAAGAATTGGGCGATAGCTGGGATTTGTGTGCGAGTTATCACAGCTTTTGCATTAAGCAGATTGACCATTCGCGGCATGTATGGATAAGCGAAAGGAACGTATTTTGCGTATCAGTCGCCGTTTTGCGCGGCGATATCCATTTTTCGAGGGGCATGTTAGTAAGCGTGAAAATTCCGCTGAAGGAGGCTCGTAAAATCCAAATATCGCTCTCGTGACCTGATTTCCCGCGCGGCATACTGCCCGCCATGAACAGAGAACGGGGCTATACCCTCATTGAAACCCTGGTAGCACTGACGCTGGTACTTATCCTCAGCGCAACGGGCCTGTACGGCTGGCACCGCTGGCAGCAGTCGCAGCGGCTATGGCAAACCGCCAGCGAACTGCGCGGCTACCTGATGGCGATGCGCAGCGATGCCAACTGGCATAACCGCGATCGTCTCTTCCGACTACACCGCCACGAAAGCGGCTGGTGCGTGGTGGCCGATGAGGCGGTTCTGGCAGGCTGCCCAACGGGTAATCCCGCCGTATTTCGCCCGATGTGGGAGGAGGTGAGCGTCAGCCATATCACGCCTAACCTGGCCTTTTTTGGCCTGCGGAATACCGCATGGGCGGGCAACGTAACGCTGGTTAGCGACGTGGGTCGCTGGACGGTAGTTATCTCAAACGGGGGGCGAGTGCGGCTATGCGAAGGGGGAACATGCTGATGCGCGGGTTTTCGCTACTGGAAGTGCTCATTGCGATGGCGATTAGCAGCGTGTTGCTGCTGGGGGCTTCTCGCTTCCAGCCCGCGCTGCAGCGGGGAATATTCCTGCAAATACGCCAGCAAACGCTGGAGGATGATCTCTGGCAGAGCGTCTATACGGTGGCAAAGCATCTTCAACGTGCGGGTTACTGTGGTGGCGAAAGCTGCCAGGGAGAAGCGCTGCACATCGCGGAGCAGGGGCAGTGTGTTATCGCCCGCTGGGATGGCAACAGCAACGGTATCTGGGAAACGTCGCCGACGGAGAACGCCGATAGCATTGGCTTTCGCCTGAATTCCGGCGTGCTGGAGACGCTGCGTGGGGTGAAAGCCTGTAGCGGCAGCGGCTGGGATAAGATGACCGACCCGGCGACGGCGACCGTTACAGCTTTTCAGGTATCGCGTCAGACCATCAGCGGGTTTCCGCCGGAACTGTTGATTAGCTTATCGGCCACGGCGACGGGCGGAGTTGCCGCCAGCGCGCAGTATGGGGTGACGGGGTACAACCTGTGAATCGCCAGCGCGGGGTGTCGTCGCTGGCGATGGTGCTGATGCTGCTGGTTACCGGCAGCCTGATGCTGCAAGGGCTGAACCAGGCACTGCGGCAGCAGACTGCGAGCGTCAGTGCAGAAAGTCGGGCGCTTCAGCGTACCGCGGAGGTACATACGGCGTTGCAGTGGGGAAAAGGCCAGAACTGGATGGCAGAGGCCGGAGCGCAATGCCTGGTGTATGGAGGCATAACGCGGGTTTGCCTGCGGCTCTTTGATGACGGCACGCTGCTTCTGGTGGCCAAAAACGAGGCGTTCATGCTCTGGCAATCGGGAAGTTGGGCGGCGGGAAATATTCGGTTTTCCGCGCATGGCTGGAGCGATTTTTGCCCGTTAAAGGAGGCGACGCGATGCCAGACACCCTGAAAATGCGAGGCTTTAGCTTGCCGGAAGTGGTGCTGGCGATGTTCCTGATGGTCAGCGTTGTCACGGCGCTCGGCGGTTATTATCGCGTGCTGGCAACCAGCAGCCTTGAGCTTAATCAGTACCGGCAGATGTGGCGCTATGCCTGGGGGCAAACGCAGCAGCAGGCACTGGCACTGCCTGTGGGCTGGGCGAGTCAGCGGGGACAGACATCGTCACAACGTTGTGTCAGCATCAATGCTACTATTACCACCCCAATGGGTAAGCAGGGGCGCATGTCCCGCCTGCATTGCCCGGTCAGTCAGTAGTCAGGAGCGAATATGTTAAGGGTCTACCACTCCAACCGTCTGGACGTGCTGGAAGCATTGATGGAGTTCATCGTTGAGCAGGACCGCCTGGCGGACCCTTTCGAGCCTGAAATGATCCTCGTACAAAGTACCGGGATGGCGCAGTGGCTGCAGATGACGCTGTCCCAGCGCTTTGGCATTGCCGCGAATATCGACTTCCCGCTGCCCGCGAGCTTTATCTGGGACATGTTCACCCGCGTGCTGCCCGAAATCCCCGGCGAGAGCGCCTTTAACAAACAGAGCATGAGCTGGAAGCTGATGACCCTGCTGCCGGGCATGCTGGATGATGAAGCCTTTACGCCGCTGCGCCACTATCTGACTGACGATGCCGACAAGCGCAAGCTGTTCCAGCTAGCCTCCCGCGTCGCTGACCTCTATGACCAGTATCTGGTTTACCGCCCTCAATGGCTGACGGAGTGGGAAGCGGGAAGGTTAGTCGACGGCGTGGGCGAGGCGCAGGTGTGGCAAGCACCGCTGTGGAAAGCGTTGGTTGAGCACACCGCCGCCCTGGACCAGCCGCTGTGGCATCGTGCCAACCTCTATCAGCGTTTTATCGACACCCTGGAAAAAAGCAACGAGCCGCCCGCAGGCCTGCCGGCGCGCGTCTTTATCTGTGGTATCTCCGCGTTGCCGCCAGTTTACCTGCACGCGCTACAGGCGCTGGGCAAACACGTCGATATCTACGTGCTGTTCACCAACCCGTGCCGCTACTACTGGGGCGATATTAAAGACCCGGCGTTTCTGGCCCGCTTGATGGCGCGCCAGCGTCGCCACTACCGTGAACAGCGTGAACTACCCCTGTTCCAGGATGCCAGCCACGCGCCGGGGCTGTTTAACGACGACGGTGAGCAAGACGTCGGCAACCCGATGCTAGCCTCCTGGGGCAAGTTGGGGCGCGACTATATCTACCTGCTGGCGGGGCTTGAGCGCTATCAGGAACTGGATGCGTTTGTCGATA
Source organism: Kluyvera sichuanensis (assembly GCF_040930405.1). Classification (NCBI taxonomy): domain Bacteria; kingdom Pseudomonadati; phylum Pseudomonadota; class Gammaproteobacteria; order Enterobacterales; family Enterobacteriaceae; genus Kluyvera; species Kluyvera sichuanensis. The sequence continues at coordinate 2,785,890 of NZ_CP162271.1, read as the reverse complement.
TCGAACCCGACAACCTATTACACAACCTCCAGTACGACGTACTGGAGCTGAAAAACTCCGCCGTTGCCGGGCGCACCGCCGAAGAGTTTGCCCACAGCGGCAACAAGCGCTCGCTGGCGCGAGATGACCGCAGCCTCACCGTCCACGTTTGCCACAGCCCGCAGCGTGAAGTTGAAGTGTTGCACGACCGCCTGTTGGCGATGCTGGAGGCCGACCCGACGCTGACGCCGCGCGACATTATCGTCATGGTGGCGGATATCGACAGCTACAGTCCGTTCATTCAGGCCGTGTTTGGCAGCGCCACCGGTGAACGCTATCTGCCGTACGCTATTTCGGACCGTCGCGCCCGTCAGGCTCACCCGGCGATGCAGGCGTTTATCACTCTGTTGTCACTCCCTGATAGCCGCAATACCTGCGAAGACGTGCTGGCGCTGCTGGATGTGCCTGTACTGGCGGCGCGGTTCAACATTGATGAGGCGGGCCTGCTTCATCTGCGTCAGTGGGTTAGCGAATCCGGCGTACGCTGGGGTATGGACGACGATAACGTCCGCGAAATGGACCTGCCGGCTACCGGGCAGCATACCTGGCGCTTTGGCCTCACGCGTATGCTGCTGGGCTACGCGATGGAAAGCGAGCAGGGCGAATGGCAGGAGGTGCTGCCGTATGACGAGTCCAGCGGCCTGATTGCCGAACTGGTGGGGCATCTGGCCTCGCTGCTGATGCAGCTTAATCGTTGGCGGCAGGTGCTAACGCAGGCGCGTTCGCTGGAGGAATGGCTGCCGGTATGCCGTGAGATGCTGAACGACTTCTTCCTGCCGGATCAGGACACCGAAGCCGCTCTGGCGCTGATTGAGCAGCAGTGGCAGGCGATTATCGCCCAGGGCGTGCAGTCGCAGTACGCCGGTGAGGTGCCGCTGACGCTGCTGCGTGACGAACTGGCGCAGCGCCTCGATCAGGAACGCATCAGCCAGCGCTTCCTGGCTGGCCCAATTAACATTTGTACCCTGATGCCAATGCGCTCCATCCCGTTCAAAGTGGTGTGCCTGCTGGGCATGAACGACGGTATTTACCCACGCGCATTGGCGCCGCTCGGCTTTGACCTGATGAGCCAGAAACCGGTACGCGGCGACCGAAGCCGTCGCGACGATGACCGCTATCTGTTCCTTGAAGCAATGATGTCGGCGGAGAAAGCGCTCTATATCAGCTATATCGGCCGTTCCATTCAGGATAACAGCGAACGCTACCCGTCGGTGCTGGTACAGGAACTGATGGACTATATCGGCCAGAGCCACTGCCTGGAGGGCGATGAAGCGCTCAACTGTGACGAAAGCGAGCAGCGCGTGAAGCGTCACGTGATGCATCTGCACCCGCGCATGCCGTTTGATGCCGACAACTACAAAGCCGGTGAGCAGCAAAGCTATGCCCAGGAGTGGCTGGCGGCGGCAAGCCAGCAGGGCGAAGCGCATTCCGACTTTATCCAGCCGCTGGAACCACTCGCATTAACCACGCTGCCGCTCGAACAGCTTCAGCGCTTCTGGGCGCACCCGGTGCGCGCCTTTTTCCAGATGCGCCTGCAGGTTAATTTCCGTAACGAAGAGAGCGATATTCCCGATACCGAGCCCTTCACCCTGGAAGGGCTGACGCGCTACCAGCTCAACCAGCAGCTGCTGAATTCTCTGATAGATCAACAGGATGCCAGCCTGATGTACCGCCGCTATCGTGCCGCTGGTGAACTGCCCTACGGCCCGTTTGGCGAGATAGCCTGGGAGGCTCAGCATCAGGAGATGAGCGCGCTGGCGAGCCGGGTGATTGAGTATCGTCGTAGCGGGCAAAGCATGGAAATTGACCTCGACTGCGACGGGGTGAATATCACCGGCTGGCTGCCGCAGGTTCAGGAAAATGGCCTGCTGCGCTGGCGGCCTTCGCTGCTTAGCGTTTCACAGGGAATGCAACTTTGGCTGGAACACCTTGTCTACTGTGCTAGCGGTGGAGCAGGTGAAAGCCGTCTGCTGCTGCGCAAAGACGGGGAGTGGTGCTTCCCGCCGCTGGCGGCCGAGGAGGCCAAAGCCTATCTGTCACAGCTGGTTGCAGGTTATCGTGAGGGGATGTGTCAGCCGTTGCTGTTCCTGCCGGAGAGCGGCGGCGCATGGATAAAAGCCTGTTACGATGCCGAAAATGATGCCATCTTAGAAGACGAAGACTCGCTGCAGAAAGCGCGCAGCAAGTTTTTACAGGCTTACGAAGGCAATATGGTGGTGAGCGGCGAAGGGGCCGACGTCTGGTATCAGCGTTTATGGCGCACCCTGGAACCTGCGCAGTATGAAGCGATTATCGCGCAGACGACGCCGTATCTGCTGCCCGTATTTAGGTTTAACCAGTCATCCTGACTGTATAAAAATTGCGCAAGTTAATCGGTTCATTTACTATGCGCACAAGTCACGGACTGATGAGTGGCAGCAGACGAAGCGGTAAGCTGAGGCTGAAACTGCCCACAAGAGCATGCTGATTTTTGAAGTATCTGTTAATGGTGAGGTCCGTGAATGCCCCGCAGTATCTGGTTGAGTATTGTTGTTTTCGTCACCGCCTTTTGGGCGACCGTAGGTCAGGCAGAAACCGGATGGCAACCGATTCAGGAAACCATCCGCAAAAGCGAAAAAGACACCCGTCAGTATCAAGCGATTACGCTCGACAACAAGATGGTCGTCCTGCTGGTTTCCGATCCGCAGGCGGTGAAATCGCTGTCGGCGCTGGTGGTGCCCGTCGGCTCGCTGGAAGATCCTGACTCGCATCCGGGCCTTGCACATTTCCTCGAACACATGACGCTGATGGGCTCGAAAAACTACCCGCAGCCTGACAACCTCGCTGAATTCTTAAAAATGCACGGCGGCAGCCACAACGCCAGTACCGCGCCGTATCGCACCGCGTTCTATCTGGAAGTGGAAAACGATGCGCTGCAGGGGGCGGTAGACCGCCTGGCGGACGCCATTGCTGCACCACTGCTGGAAAAGAAATACGCCGACCGCGAGCGTAACGCTGTCAATGCTGAGTTGACTATGGCGCGTACTCGCGACGGTATGCGCATGGCGCAGGTGAGTGCTGAAACCATCAACCCGGCTCACCCCGGCGCGCGCTTCTCTGGCGGTAACCTCGAAACGCTGAGCGACAAGCCTGACAGCCCGGTGTATGAAGCGCTGCTGGCGTTTCGCAATAAGTACTACTCCGCGAACCTGATGAAGGCGGTCATTTACAGCAACAAACCGCTGCCTGAGCTGGCGCAGATTGCGGCGCAAACCTACGGCCGTGTGCCGAACAAATCTATCGAACGCCCGGAAATCACCGTCCCGGTGGTCACCGATGCGCAGAAAGGCATTATCATTCACTACGTGCCAGCGCTGCCGCGTAAAGTGCTGCGCGTGGAATTTCGCATCGATAACAACTCCGCGCAGTTCCGCAGCAAAACCGACGAGCTGATCACCTATCTTATCGGCAACCGCACGCCGGGCACCTTGTCCGACTGGCTGCAAAAGCAGGGGCTGGTAGAGGGCATTCGCGCAGACTCCGATCCGGTGGTGAACGGCAACAGCGGTGTGCTGGCGATTTCCGCCACCTTAACCGACAAAGGGCTAGCGCACCGCGATGAAGTGGTCGCCGCTATCTTTAGCTATCTTGATACGCTGCGCCAGAAAGGCATCGACAAAAGCGACTTTGACGAGCTGGCGCACGTGCTGAACCTCGATTTCCGCTACCCGTCCATCACCCGTGATATGGGCTATGTCGAATGGCTGGCCGACACCATGATTCGCGTGCCGGTCGCACATACCCTCGATGCGGTGAACATTGCCGACCAGTACGACCCGCAGGCAGTAAAAGACCGTCTGGCAATGATGACGCCACAGAACGCGCGCATCTGGTATATCAGCCCGAACGAACCGCATAACAAGACGGCCTACTTTGTTGAGGCGCCGTATCAGGTGGATAAAATCAGCGCGGACACCTTCGCCAAATGGCAGAAAGCTGCCAGCGGTATTACGCTCAATCTGCCGCAGCTCAACCCGTATATTCCTGACGACTTCACGCTGATTAAAAGCGAGAAAAAGTACACGCATCCGGAGCTGATTGTTGATGAGCAAAACCTGCGTCTGGTCTATATGCCGAGCCGCTATTTTGCCAGCGAACCGAAGGCTGATATCACGCTGATTCTGCGTAACCCGAAAGCGATGGACAGCGCCCGTAACCAGGTGATGTTTGCGCTGAATGACTACCTGGCCGGTATTGCACTCGATCAGTTGAGCAACCAGGCTGCCGTCGGCGGGATCAGCTTCTCAACCGGCGCTAATAACGGCTTGATGCTCAACGCTAACGGCTACACCCAGCGTCTGCCGCAGCTGTTTGACGCCCTGCTGCAGGGCTATTTCAGCTACACGCCAACCGAAGAGCAACTGGAACAGGCGAAATCCTGGTACCTGCAGATGATGGACTCTGCCGATAAAGGCAAAGCCTACGAACAAGCGATTATGCCGGTGCAGATGGTGTCGCAGGTGCCTTATTTCCAGCGCGAAGACCGCAAAGCGCTGCTGCCGTCAATTACGCTCAAAGAGGTGATGGACTACCGCGATCGGCTGAAAGCCGGGGCGCGTCCAGAATTTATGGTGATTGGCAACCTGAGCGCTGACCAGTCCACGACCCTTGCGCGCAGCATCCAGACCCAGCTTGGCGCTAACGGCAGCGAATGGTGTCGCAACAAAGATGTGCTGGTCGATAAACAGCAAAACGTCATCTTTGAGAAAGCCGGTGCCAGCACCGACTCGGCGCTGGCCGCGGTGTTTGTGCCACCAAACGTTGATGAATTCTCAAGCTCGGCGGCGAGCGCCATGCTGGCGCAAATCGTCCAGCCGTGGTTCTACACGCAGCTGCGCACCGAAGAACAGTTAGGCTACGCCGTCTTTGCCTTCTCGATGAACGTCGGCCGCCAGTGGGGGATGGGGTTCCTGCTGCAAAGTAACGACAAGCAGCCGTCGTTCCTGTGGCAGCGCTTCAAAGCCTTCTTCCCGACCGCCGAGCAGAAACTGCGCGCGATGAAACCGGAAGAGTTTGCTCAGATCCAGCAGTCGGTGGTGGCAGACATGCTGCAGGCACCGCAAACCCTGAGCGATGAAGCCTCGCAGCTGAGCAAAGATTTCGATCGCGGTAATATGGCCTTTGATTCACGTGCTAAAGTAGTGGCCCAGATTAAGCTGTTAACGCCGCAAAAACTGGCCGACTTTTTCCACCAGACCGTGGTTGCTCCACAGGGCATGACGGTGCTGTCGCAGGTCTCCGGTAGCCAGAATGGTAAAACCGACTACGCGCACCCTGAAGGCTGGAAAGTGTGGCAGAGCATTACTGAGTTGCAGCAAACCTTACCCTTACGACGAGAAGACGAATGACCGAAACCGCCGAGTCCCTTGATCCCCTGCGCTTACCCCTTATCGGCGAGCGCCTGATTGAAGCCTCTGCGGGCACCGGAAAAACCTTCACCATTGCCGCACTCTACCTGCGGCTTTTGCTGGGGCTGGGCGGCGAAGCCGCCTTTCCTCGGCCCGTCAACGTCGAAGAACTGCTGGTGGTGACCTTCACCGAGGCTGCCACCGAAGAGCTGCGCGGGCGTATTCGTAGCAATATCCACGAGCTGCGCGTTGCCTGTCTGCGTAACGCTACCGATAATCCACTCTATGCCAGCCTGCTGGCGGAAATTGACGACCTCCAGCAGGCGGCCAACGTTCTGCTGCTGGCGGAGCGCCAGATGGACGATGCCGCCGTCTTTACCATCCACGGCTTCTGTCAGCGCATGCTGAGCCTGAATGCCTTTGAGTCCGGCATGCTGTTTGAGCAGCAGCTGATTGAAGACGAATCCCAGCTCCGCTACCAGGCCTGCGCCGACTTCTGGCGACGCCACTGTTACCCGCTCAATCGCGAAATTGCACAGGTGATTGTCGAGTCGTGGAAAGGGCCGCAGGACTTGCTTAAATCTATCGACCGCTATCTGCAGGGTGAAGCGCCAGAGCTTAAAATACCGCTCGGCGACGCCGAAACGCTAGCGTCACGTCACCAGAAGATCCTCGCGCACATCGCCGAGATCAAACGTCACTGGCTGGCGAGCGTGGGCGAGCTGGATGCGCTGCTGGAAAATTCCGGCATCGACCGGCGCAAGTTCAACCGCGGCAATCAGGGTAAGTGGATCGACAAGATCAGCACCTGGGCGCAGGAAGAGAGCAAAAACTACCAGTTGCCCGACGCACTGGAAAAATTCAGTCAGACGTTCCTCGCCGAGCGCACCAAAGCGGGCGGTGAAGTCCCTACTCATCCGCTGTTCAGCGCCATCGAGAATTTATTGTCTACGCCGCTGACGCTTAACGATCTGGTGATCGCCCAGGCGATGAAAGAGATCCGCGAAGCGGTTGCTCGCGAAAAACGTCGACGCGGCGAGCTGGGCTTTGACGATATGCTCAGCCGCCTTGATGAAGCGCTGGAGAGTGACAGTGGCGACGCGCTGGCTGCCGCCATTCGTCAGCGATTCCCGGTGGCGATGATCGATGAATTCCAGGACACCGACCCGCAGCAGTACCGCATCTTCCGCCGTATCTGGCGGCAGCAACCGGACACCGCACTACTGCTTATCGGTGACCCGAAGCAGGCGATTTACGCCTTCCGCGGCGCGGATATATTTACTTATATGCGCGCGCGCAGCGATGTAGCGGCTCACTATACCCTCGACACCAACTGGCGCTCCGCGCCGGGGATGGTCGAAAGCGTCAACCGCCTGTTTGGGCTGGTTGATAACCCCTTTATGTTTCGTGATATTCCGTTCCTGCCGGTAAAATCCGCACCCAAAAACGCCTCACTACGCTTCGAAGTTGACGGCGAAAACCAGCCGGCGATGAACCTATGGCTGATGCCCGGCGAAGGCATCAGCGCGGGGGATTATCAGAACTTTATGGCTCAGCAGTGCGCGGCGCAAATTCGCGACTGGCTGACCGGCGGCCAGCAGGGGAGCGCGCTGCTGTGGCGAGGCGATAACGCTCGCCCGGTACAGGCGTCGGATATCACCGTGCTGGTGCGTAACCGCCAGGAAGCGTCGCTAATCCGTGATGCCCTGAACGCGCTGTCGATCCCGTCGGTCTACCTCTCCAACCGCGACAGCGTGTTTGAAACCCCGGAAGCGCAGGAACTGCTGTGGGTACTTCAGGCGGTGCTGACGCCTGAACGGGAAAACACGCTGCGCAGCGCGCTGGCAACGGCGATGTTTGGCCTGAACGCACAGGATATTGAACGACTGAATCAGGACGAAAACGCCTGGGATGCGCTGGTGGAAGAGTTTAGCGACTACCGTCTTATCTGGCAGCGGCGCGGCGTGATGCCGATGATTCGCGCCCTGATGAGCGCGCGGTCAATGGCAGAAAACCTGCTGGCGACCCACGGCGGCGAGCGGCGCTTAACCGATATTCTGCACTTGAGCGAGCTGCTACAGGAAGCGGCCACCCAGCTTGAAAGCGAGCATGCGCTGGTGCGCTGGCTGAACCAGCAGGTTGCCGAACCGGACACCAATGCCTCCAGTCAGCAGATGCGTCTGGAGAGCGATAAACACCTGGTGCAGATAGTCACCATTCACAAGTCAAAAGGGCTGGAGTACCCGCTGGTCTGGCTGCCGTTTATCGCCCGTTTCCGCAAAGAGAAACAGGCGTTTTACCACGACCGCGAATCCTTCAAAGCGGTGCTGGATCTTAACGAAAGCGACGAGAGCCTGGAGCTAGCGGAGGCTGAGCGTCTGGCGGAAGACCTGCGCCTGCTGTATGTGGCCTTAACGCGCGCCATCTGGCATTGCAGTCTGGGTATCGCCCCGCTAACTGCCCGGCGCAGCGATAAACCGACCGACACGGAATTACACCACAGCGCGCCGGGAAGGCTGCTGCAAAAAGGCGAAGTGCTTGATGCCTCCGGGCTACACGCCTGCCTGCAGGCCGTGTGCGACGAACACATCTCCCTGACGCTGGCGACCGCGCCGGACGACGCTCGCTGGCAGGCGACCCAATCAGAGATGCCTGATCTGGCGGCGCGTCAGGTGCTATGCCGCGTGGTTGATGACTGGCGTGTTACCAGTTACTCCGGCTTACAGCAGCGCGGGCATAGCGTGGCGCAGGACCTGCTGCCGCGTATCGATATTGACGCCTCGGGCGCTGCCGAAGCGCAAAGCGAGCTGGCAATGACGCCGCATCACTTCCCGCGCGGCGCCTCACCGGGAACCTTCCTGCATAGCCTGTTTGAAGACCTCGACTTTACCCAGCCGGTGTCGCCGGAATGGATGCGTGAAAAGCTACAAAACAACGGCTTTGATGAAGCGTGGGAGCCGGTGCTGACCCGCTGGATAACCCAGGTGCTGGCTGCGCCGCTGGCGGATATCGGCATTGCGCTTAACCAGCTTAGCGAGCGGCAAAAACAGGTGGAGATGGAGTTTTATCTGCCCATCAGCCAAACGCTGGACGCGCGTGCGCTGGACGCGGTGACCCGCCGCTATGACCCGTTGTCGGCAGGTTGCCCGGAGCTGGATTTCCGCCAGGTGCGCGGCATGCTGAAGGGCTTTATCGACCTTGTGTTCCGCCACGATGGCCGCTACTACCTGCTGGATTACAAGTCCAACTGGCTTGGCGAAAACGGCGAAGCCTATACCCAAGAGGCGATGGCGCAAGCAATGCAGTCTCACCGCTATGACTTGCAGTATCAGCTCTACAGCCTGGCGCTGCACCGCTACCTGCGTCATCGCATGGCCGACTATGACTATGAGCGTCATTTCGGCGGCGTGATTTATCTGTTCCTGCGCGGCGTGGACGGCGAGGCGGGGCAGCAGGGAATCTTTACCACCCGGCCCGACCCGGCGCTGATAACGGCAATGGACGCGCTGTTTGCCGGAGAGGAGAGCAACGTATGACGCTCGAACAACGTTTACTGGAAGCCGCCGAGCAGAAGCTGCTGCGCCCGCTCGACGTGCAGTTTGCGCTGATGGTGGCAAAAGATGAGCATCCGGCGGTGATGCTCGCCGCTGCGATGCTGAGCCGCGACGCCGGGGAAGGGCACGTCTGTTTGCCGCTCTCCCATCTCAGCCCCTCTATGCAGCCGAAAGGTCGCGTCCGCGAACTCTGGCAGCAGCTGTTTGCCGAAGTGAACGTGCCGCAGGATTGGGAGACTCTATTGCTGAGCTCTGAGGCCGTTAGCGGTGGGGAACGGCCGTCGCCGCTGATCCTGAGCCGTGGCAGGCTTTATCTCAACCGCATGTGGCGCAACGAACTCACCGTGGCGCGCTTCTTTAGCGAAACCAACGCGCCGTTTGCCGTCGATGAAGCCCAGCTTGCGGCAACGCTCAACGCGCTGTTCCCGGTAAGCGATACGATCGACTGGCAAAAAGTGGCTGCTGCCGTGGCGTTGACGCGCCGTATCTCGGTTATCTCCGGCGGCCCCGGCACCGGGAAAACCACCACCGTTGCTAAACTGCTGGCGGCGCTGGTACAGATGGCGGGAACGGAGAAGTGTCGTATTCGCCTCGCCGCGCCAACCGGTAAAGCCGCGGCGCGCCTGACGGAATCGCTGGGCGCGGCGCTGCGAAAACTTGATTTAACCGACGCGCAAAAAGCGGTGCTGCCAACCGATGCCAGCACGCTGCACCGTCTGCTGGGCGCGCAGCCCGGTAGCCAGAAGATGCGCTACCACGCCGGAAACCCGCTGCATCTGGACGTGCTGGTGGTGGATGAAGCCTCAATGATTGACCTGCCGATGATGGCGCGGCTGATTGACGCGCTGCCGCCGCACGGGCGGGTCATCTTCCTCGGCGACCGCGACCAGCTGGCGTCGGTGGAGGCCGGAGCGGTGCTCGGCGATATCTGTAGCTGGGTGAACGCGGGCTATACGGTAGAGCGCGCCGCGCAGCTTAGCCGCCTGGTCGGGGCCACGGTTCCCGCCGGTGACGGCCAGATGGCAGGGGCGTTACGCGACAGTCTTTGCCTGCTGCGAACCAGCTATCGCTTTGGCAGCGACTCAGGTATTGGCCAGCTTGCCAGCGCGGTGAACCGGGGCGATAAGAAAGAGATCGATGCCGTGTTTGCCCGGCGCTTTAGCGATATTGAACTGAAACCGCAGCACTCGACTGACGACTACGCCGCAATGCTCGACGATGCGCGAGCGGGTTACGGCCACTATCTTCAACTGCTACGCGAGCAAGCCGCCCCTGAGGTCGTGCTGGCGGCGTTTGGCGAATACCAGTTGTTGTGCGCGCTGCGCGAAGGGCCGTGGGGCGTGAGCGGGCTTAACCAACAGTTTGAACAGCTGCTGACGCGCCACCGGCAGATAGTGCCGCAGCGTCATTCTCGCTGGTATGAAGGCCGTCCGGTGATGATTACGCGTAACGACAGCGCGCTGGGGCTGTTTAACGGTGATATTGGCGTGGCGCTGGATCGCGGTGACGGTATGCGCGTCTGGTTCCCGATGCCGGATGGCACCATTAAATCGGTGCAGCCAAGCCGCTTGCCGGAGCACGACACCGCCTGGGCGATGACGGTGCATAAATCGCAGGGTTCCGAGTTCACCCACGCCGCGCTGGTGCTGCCGACGCAGATTGTCCCGGTAGTGAGTCGTGAGCTGGTGTATACGGCGATTACCCGCGCGAAAGCGCGGCTGTCGATGTACGCCGATAAAAATCTGCTTATGCAGGCAATCGCCACGCGTACCGAACGGCGCAGCGGCCTGTCGGCGATTTTTGCAGAGATGGAATAGGGTCTTAAGATTTGCTCGGACTGCCCCCTCTCCCTTTTTAAGGGAGAGGGCTGGGGTGAGGGTTTAACGCCGAGCCCGCAATCCCCTCACCCTAACCCTCTCCCCAGAGGGGCGAGGGAACCGATCGGCGTACTGGCTTACACCAAATCCGTCATCAACACCTTCGACCGGCGCTGATAGTTATACAGCAGCTTCTTACTCTCCGGCAGCAGTTCCACGTCCACCGGCTTAAAGCCGCGTTCCTGGAACCAGTGAATACTGCGCGTCGTCAGCACAAACAGGTGGTTAAGCCCCATCTGCTTCGCCTGGGTGGCAATCCGCTGCAGTAACACTTCACCACGTGAGGAGCTGCGGTAATCCGGATGCACCGCCACGCAGGCCATTTCGCCAATTTTCTCTTCCGGGAAAGGATAGAGCGCGGCGCAGGCAATGGTGGTGTTATCACGCTGAATAATCGTGAATTTGTCGATCTCCATCTCCAGCTGTTCGCGGGAGCGGCGCACCAGAATACCCTGCTGCTCGAGCGGCGCAATCAGGTCAAGAATACCGCCAATATCGTTGATGGTCGCCCGGCGAATTTGCTCGGAGCTCTCCATCACAATCTGCGTACCGATACCGTCGCGGGAGAACAGCTCCTGCAACAGCGTGCCGTCTTCCTGATAGCTAATAAGGTGGCTGCGGCGCACGCCGCTACGGCAGGCTTTGACCGCACCGCGCAGGAAACGGGCGGTGCCGGAAAGGTAGTCGCCCTCTTTTTCCAGCTCTTCAATACGCGCCTGAGCTTCGTTCGGGAACAGCTCAGAGATAATGTCGCCCGCTTCGTTAAATACGCCCTGAGAGGAGCAGAAGCCGATCATCTTCTCGGCCTTCAGCTTAATCGCCAGTTGGGTGGCAATCTCTTCCGACGTCAGGTTAAAGCTTTCGCCGGTAACTGAAACGGCCACCGGTCCCATCAGCACGATAGCGCCGCTGTCGAGCTGGCGATGAATCGCTTCTTCATCGATACGACGAATGCGTCCGCTGTGGCAGTAGTCGATGCCGTCATCGACGCCCAGCGGCTGAGCGATGATAAAGTTACCGCTGACCACGTTGATATGCGCACCCTGTAACGGGGTGTTGTTCAGGCTCATCGACAGGCGGGCGGTAATATCCAACTGCAGCAGGCCCGCGGCCTGTTTCACCAGCTCAAGGGTTTTCGTATCCGTGACGCGGATATGTTTGTGATAGGTTGGCTCATGGTGATGCTCGGCCAGATTCGCATCGATCTGTGGGCGCGCGCCATAGACCAGCACCAGACGAATGCCTAAACTGTGCAGCAGGCCAATATCGTTGACGATGCTGGAAAAGTTTTCATGCTCAATGGCTTCGCCGCCAAGCATGATGACAAACGTCTTCCCCCGGTGGGCGTTAATATAGGGGACGGTATGACGAAACCCCTCTACCAGTTCGGTTCTACGTTCCTTCACCACGGCACAACCCTCAATGCATGATTATTCGTAATTACTGTATTTTTATTCTGTTTTCGGCGGAAACGCAAGCCAGAATTTGCTTAAACATTGGAAAACCTCCGGCCAAATTTCGCTGATCCAACGAATGTTTACCCTTTTATAGATGACAGTTTATGCGGCTTTGGTTAAAGTTTTCGGTCAATCGTATTATGCGAATTCTTTGTTTCTCTTTTTTTACCTGGGATGGAGCATGTCGGGAAGTCAGTCTTTGAGCCGTCGTCGCCTGCTACAAGGTGCCGGTGCCATGTGGTTGTTAAGCGTGAGTCAGGTCGGGTTAGCTGCCGTCAGTCAGGTGGTGGCGGTGCGCATATGGCCTGCGTCCAGCTACACGCGCGTAACGGTGGAGTCCAGCCGTGAGCTCAAGTATCGACAGTTTGCGTTGAGCAATCCTGACCGTCTGGTGGTCGACCTCGAAGGGGTGAACCTGAACTCGGTGCTGAAAGGCATGGGGGCGCAGATCCGCAGCGATGACCCGTTCATTAAATCCGCACGCGTAGGGCAGTTCGATCCGCAAACGGTGCGCATGGTGTTTGAGCTGAAGCAGGACGTGAAGCCGCAGTTGTTCGCCCTTGCGCCAGTGGCAGAGTTTAAAGAACGCCTGGTGATGGATCTCTACCCAGCCAGCAGCACCGAACAGCAGGATCCGCTGCTGGCGCTGCTCGAGGACTATAACAAGGGCGACCTCGAAAAGCAGGTGCCGCCGTCGCAAAGTGGCCCGCAGCCGGGCAAGGCTGGGCGCGACCGTCCGATTGTTATCATGCTTGACCCCGGCCACGGCGGCGAAGACTCCGGCGCAGTGGGTAAATACAAAACGCGGGAAAAAGACGTGGTGCTACAAATCGCCCGTCGCCTGCGTGCGCTGATTGAAAAAGAAGGCAACATGAAAGCCTACATGACGCGCAACGAAGATATTTTTATTCCGTTGAAGGTGCGGGTGGCGAAAGCGCAGAAACAGCGTGCCGACCTGTTCGTCTCTATTCACGCGGATGCGTTCACCAGCCGCCAGCCGAGCGGCTCATCGGTCTTTGCCCTGTCGACCAAAGGGGCCACCAGTACCGCGGCGAAATACCTCGCCCAGACCCAGAACGCCTCGGACTTAATCGGTGGTGTGAGCAAGAGCGGCGACCGCTACGTCGACCACACTATGTTCGATATGGTGCAGTCGCTAACCATCGCCGACAGCCTGAAGTTTGGTAAAGCGGTGCTCAAAAAGCTGGGGCAGGTGAACGACCTGCATAAAAATCAGGTGGAGCAGGCTGGCTTCGCGGTACTGAAAGCGCCGGATATTCCATCGATCCTCGTCGAAACGGCGTTTATCAGTAACGTTGAAGAGGAGCGCAAGCTCAAGACCGCCACTTTCCAGCAGGAAGTCGCTGAATCTATTCTCGCCGGGATCAAAGCCTACTTTGCCGACGGCGCAACGCTGGCGCGGCGCGGGTAACCGGCGATGTCACGGCTGAAAAGCGCCCACGGCGGCAACACGCGCGAGGCGGCGGCGCTGATGGGCCTGCGCGCCGACCAGTTGCTGGACTTCAGCGCCAATATCAATCCGCTGGGCATGCCCGAAAGCCTGAAGCAGGCGATCGTTGCCCAGCTTTCCTGCGCCGAGCGCTACCCGGACGTTGACTACCAGCAGTTGCATCAGGCGTTGGCGTCGCACCACGGCGTGCCTGCGGCGTGGTGTCTGGCGGGCAACGGCGAAACTGAATCTATTTTCACCCTCGTGCATGGTCTGAAGCCTAAGCGGGCGATGGTGGTTGCTCCGGGCTTTGCTGAGTACCGCCGGGCGCTGGAAACCATCGACTGCGCTATTGACACTTTTGCGCTTCGCGAAGAGGACGGCTGGCAGCTAACCTCACGTTTGCTTGATGCACTCACCCCCGAGGTGGACTGCCTGTTTCTCTGCACGCCGAATAACCCGACCGGGTTGCTGCCGGAACGTGCGCTGCTGCTGACGGTGGCCGAACGCTGTCGGGCGCTGAATATTGCGCTGATTCTCGACGAAGCCTTTATCGATTTTATTCCCGGCGAGCAGGGATTTATTCCGCTGCTCGCGCAAAACCCGCATATCTGGGTGCTGCGCTCGCTGACCAAGTTTTACGCCATCCCCGGCCTGCGTTTGGGCTATTTGCTTAACAGCGACGAACGGGCGGTGGCGCGGCTGCGTCAACATCAGATGCCGTGGTCGATCAACGCTTTTGCGGCGCTTGCCGGAGAAATCGTGCTGAACGACCATGAGTATCAACAGACCACATGGCGTTGGCTTGATACGGAAGGGGCGCGATTTTATCGGGCGCTGGAGAGTATTCCGGGGCTGAAGGCTTATCCGGGCAGGGCCAACTATCTGTTCCTGCGCTGTGAACGCACGGAGATTGAACTGCAGTATGCGCTGCTGCAGCGTAGGATTTTAATCCGCAGCTGCGCCAACTATCCGGGGTTGGACGGGCGCTATTTCCGCGTGGCGATTCGCAGCGAGGCGGAAAACCAGCAGCTGCTGGACGCGCTGCATCAGGTGCTGGGCTGAACCCCGCCCGCCACCGCTTTTAGCAGGTGCTGCTGCGGCCAGATTTCAGCGAGCCCGCTTTGCACCAGCGACCATTTCACATACTCCACATCGTGACGACAGCGGTCGAGCATCAGCCCGACCACGCTGCCGCTATGGGCCACGTTCAGGCCGTATAATCCGCAGGACTCTACAATCTCTAAAAGCACGTCAAAGCCCGGCTTAGGTAACAGCGTCTGGCTGGCGATGGCGCTGAGCGTCGCGGCTTCTCCCATCAGGCTGGCGCTGTTGCTGTCGCAGGCGGCCTGCACCTTTTCCCAGGCCCACTGCAGCGTGCTGGCGCTGGCCGTGAGCGCGGCCTCGCGCGGCAGACGGTGATAGTCGGCGGTACGCAGCATTAGCGGGCTTTCCAGGATCAGCAGATCGAAATCAGGCGCAGGCGCGCAGGCAATCTGCGTGCGGGCATGATGGTGGTCGAACAGCGTCAGCGCGCGGAACAGGGTGCTGTCCGTTGGCTCAAGCGAGACGCAGAGCGAAGCGAGTTCGGATTCGCTGAGTGAATGGCCCAGATGCATCGCGGTGGCTACGGCGGTCGCGGCAATGTCGGCGGTGCTGCTCGCCATCCCTTTGGCAATCGGCAGCGTCGAGTCCACTTCAATGCGCAGCGTCTGGCTCAGGGCGAGGGGATAATTCCAGTGGGCAAGCAGGGTATTGACCATGCGGCGCGTCAGCGGGCGTTCATCAGGGCGCGGCGTTCCCCGGCGCACTTCCACCGTGCTGAACCAGTCAATTGGGCAGGAGACCAGCTTTTCACTGCCCAGAATCCAGCCCTGAATCAGCTCTCCGCAGGAGCCCGGACAGCGCGCAACGCTCATGATTTCCCTTGCCTTGTGGTTCCAAATATAACTACCGTAAATAAATATACCGGTATTGTCGCAGCGCAACGAAATCATTTTACCGGGGCGCTAGAGTAACCTGCTTTTATTTTATGCGGGCCATCGTGTCGGCATAAATCTGCAATCAACAGGTTTGGCATGTTATGTGCCAGGGAAGGAGGTGTAAACCCTCCGCAGCCCCCGCTGCTGTGATGCTGACGACCCCGTAATGACCACTGATCGACCGATCGGGAAGGCCGGGTGAGGATGACGCTAAGCCAGAAGACCTGCCTGTTGATTTATTTCAACAGCTTCGGTGGGAAGCGGGTTGCTTTGCGTCGCACGGTCGTCAGGCCGGGCGAGCGCGCGGCTATACCCAAAATCCACCCTGAACAGGGTTAGGGTATGGCAGCCAGACAGCATGCATTCATTCTCGCCGGCACCGGTAGCGGCTGTGGGAAAACCACGGTGACGCTCGGCCTGCTGACGCTGCTTGAGCAGCGTGGCCTGCGGGTTCAGCCCTATAAAGTAGGGCCGGACTACCTCGATACCGGCTGGCACACCGCGCTGTGTGGCGTTGCCTCCCGCAACCTTGACGCTTTCATGTTGCCCCCCTCCATCCTTAATGCGCTGTTCAGCGAACATATGCAGCAGGCCGATATCGCCGTGATTGAAGGCGTTATGGGGCTGTACGACGGCTACGGCACCGACCCCAACTACTGCAGCAGCGCGGCGATGGCCAAGCAGCTAGGCTGCCCGGTGATTTTGCTGGTCGATGGCAAAGCGGTCTCCACCTCCATTGCCGCCACGGTGATGGGCTTCCAGCACTTCGACCCGAGCCTCAATATTGCGGGCGTTATCGTTAATCGCGTCAACAGCGAGAGTCATTTCCAGCTGTTGAAAAGCGCCATCGAACGCTACTGCGCGCTGCCGGTGCTGGGCTACGTGCCGCGTGCAGAAGGCGTGGCGCTGCCCGAACGTCATCTGGGGCTGGTGACCGCCCGTGAATCTGCGATTGATAAGCAACCATGGCAGGATTTTGCCGCAACACTATCGCGTACGCTGGATATCGACAGGCTGCTGGCTCTCACTGAACTGAGCGCGCTGCCCGCTGGTCAGTGGCCGCCGGAGCCGCTTTGCGGTGAGGGGCTGACCCTTGCGCTTGCCGACGATGAAGCCTTCAACTTTTACTACCCCGACAATCTGGCACTGCTGGCGCGCGCTGGCGTGAAGATTGTGCGTTTTAGCCCGTTGCATGATGCGGCTCTGCCCGAATGCCAGATGATCTGGCTCGGCGGCGGCTACCCGGAACTGCACGCCCAGGCGCTCGCAGGCAACAGGCCGATGCTGGCGCAACTGCGCGCCGCGCACGCGCGCGGCGTGGCGATTTACGCCGAATGCGGCGGCCTGATGTACCTTGGCACTACGCTGGAAGATAAAAACGGTGATATCCACGCGATGGCCGATATTCTGCCCGGCCACAGCAAAATGGGTACCCGACTGACCCGCTTTGGCTACTGCGAAGCGCAGGCGCTGCAGCAGACGCTGCTTGCTGCTCCCGGCGATGTACTGCGCGGCCACGAATTCCACTATTCCGATTTCACCGCGCACACGCCGGCGGTGATGGCGTGCCACAAAACCCGCGATGGCGCGGTGCTCCAGCAGTGGTCCGGCGGCTGGCAGCGCGGGAATACCTTTGCCAGCTATCTGCACCTGCATTTCGCCCAGAACCCGTCGATGCTTAACCACTGGTTTGCCGCCGCAAGGAGCGCCCAATGACGCTGCTGGCCTGGTGTCTGGCATGGGTGCTTGATTTCATTATTGGCGACCCACAACGCTGGCCGCATCCGGTGCGCTGGATAGGCAACCTGATTAACGCCGTGCAACGCGCGGTGCGTCGGGTTTGTCATTCCGACCTTGCGCTGCGCATTGGCGGTGGGGTGATGTGGCTGGTGGTGGTAGGGCTGACCTACGCCGTTTCCTGGGGCGTGCTGCACCTCGCCGCGCGCGTGCATCCGTGGCTGGGCTGGGGCGTTGAGGTATGGATGATTTTCACCGTGCTGGCCGGGCGCTGCCTCGCGCAGTCGGCGCAGGCGGTCGAACGCCCGCTGCGGGCTGGCGATCTCTCTGAGAGCCGCATTAAGTTGTCGTGGATTGTCGGGCGCGATACATCGCAGCTACAGCCGGAACAGATCAACCGCGCGGTGGTGGAGACGGTGGCGGAAAACACCGTCGACGGCATTATCGCGCCGCTCTTCTTCCTGCTGCTCGGCGGTGCGCCGCTGGCGATGGCCTACAAAGCGGTCAACACCCTCGACTCAATGGTGGGCTACAAGCACGAAAAATACCGGGCCATTGGCATGGTGAGCGCACGCCTCGACGATGTGGCGAACTTTATTCCCGCTCGCCTGAGCTGGCTGCTGATTGGCCTGGCCGCCTTTCTCTGTCGCGATAACGGCGCGCGTGCGCTGCGTATCGGCTGGCGCGACCGTAAAAATCACAGCAGCCCCAACTGCGCCTGGTCGGAAGCGGCCGTCGCCGGGGCACTGGGCATTCGCCTTGGCGGCCCGAACGACTATTTTGGCGAGCGGGTGAATAAGCCGTGGATTGGCGACGAACATCGCCCGATTGCCATTGATGATATTTTCCGAACGATTCGACTGATGTGGGTAGCGTCAACGCTTGCCCTGCTGCTGTTTATGGCAGTCAGGTTCTGGCTTGTCGGCGCGGCCTGAGGAGTACTGCATGAACTATATCCAGCAACCGCAAGCGATTGAGAGCAAGAGCTTCGAGATAATCAGCGAGATTATCGCCGACACGCGCCCGGAGTATCGTTTTGCCAGTCCGCTGCACGAAGCGATTATCAAACGGGTGATCCACACCACCGCCGACTTCGAGTGGCTGGATATTCTGTGGTTCTCGCCGGATGCATTAACCCGCCTGTGCGACGCGCTGAGCCGCCCGTGCACGCTTTACACCGACACCACCATGGCGCTCTCCGGCATTAATAAAAATCTGCTGGCGACCTTCGGCGGCGAATGCCGTTGCTATATCAGCGACCCGCGCGTAGTGCGCGAGGCCAAAGCACAGGGCATTACCCGCTCGATGGCGGCGGTGGATATTGCGGCGAAAGAAGAGGGCGACAAAGTGTTTGTCTTTGGCAACGCGCCGACCGCACTGTTCCGTCTGATGGAGCATCAAGAGCTGGACGTTGGCGGAGTGATTGGCGTGCCGGTTGGCTTCGTCGGCGCGGCGGAATCCAAAGAGGCGCTGAGCAAAAGCAGCCTGCCGGGCATTGCCGCGCTGGGGCGTAAAGGCGGCAGCAACGTCGCGGCGGCGATCGTCAACGCCATTCTCTACCACCTGCAGGGGGCGCGATGAGCGAACCCGCCTTCGACGCCCCGGTGTGGCATAACGGCAAAGCGCTGCGCAAAGGCTACACCACCGGCTCCAGCGCTACGGCGGCGGCGAAAGTGGCCGCGCTGATGGTGATGCGCCAGCACCTGATTCACCAGGTTTCGATTGTCACGCCGTCGGGCGTGACGCTGAACCTGAACGTTGAATCACCGCACGTCGAAGGCCAACAGGGTATTGCCGCCATCCGCAAAGACGGCGGCGATGATATCGACGCCACCCACGGGATGCTGATTTTCGCCCGCGTGACCGTCAACGACAGCGGTGAAATTACCCTGCGCGGCGGCGAGGGTGTGGGCACCGTCACCCGTAAAGGCATCGGGCTGCCCATCGGCAGCGCAGCGATTAATCGCACCCCGCGACACACCATTGAAACCGCCGTCCGTGAGGCGATTGGCCCGGCGCGCGGCGCCGAGGTGGAGATTTTTGCCCCGGAAGGGGAAGAGCGGGCGAAGAAAACCTATAACGCGCGGCTGGGCATTCTGGGCGGCATCTCGATTATCGGCACCACCGGCATCGTGACGCCGATGTCGGAAGAGAGCTGGAAACGATCGCTGGCGCTGGAGCTGGAGATGAAGCGCGCCGCTGGGCTGGAACGCGTGGTGCTGGTGCCGGGCAACCACGGGGAGCGTTTCGTACGCGAGCAGATGGGCATTGACTCGCAGGTGGTGGTCACCATGAGCAACTTCGTCGGCTACATGATTGAAGAGTCGGTGCGCCTTGGCTTCCGCCAGATTGTGCTGATTGGCCACCCCGGCAAGCTGGTTAAAATCGCTGCCGGAATTTTCCACACCCACAGCCATATCGCCGACGGACGCATGGAGACGCTGGTAGCCCATCTGGCGCTGCTCGGCGCGCCGCTTGAGCTGCTCACGCTGGTGAGCGAGTGCGACACCACTGAAGCCGCTATGGAGCATATCGATGCTTACGGCTTCCAGAAAATTTACAACCACCTTGCCGAACGCATCTGCCAGCGCGTGCTGGAGCGGCTGCGCTTCACGCAAAACCCACCCATCTGCGATGCCATCATGTTTGCCTTTGATAACCAGATCCTCGGCAGCAACCGCCCGATCAACGAGATCATCAAGGACATGCAATGTTAACCGTCGTCGGAATGGGCCCAGCGGGCGTGCAGCTGATGACACCGCTGGCCGCAGATGCGGTGAAACATGCCGATGCGCTGGTCGGCGGCGTACGTCATCTGGCGCAGTTTCCTGCGTTTGGCGGCGAACGCTGCCCGCTGGGGGCCAACATTGCCCAGGTGCTGGCGTGGATTGAGGAACGGCAGGCGCAAAACGTGGTGGTGCTGGCCTCCGGCGACCCGCTGTTTTACGGCATCGGTACCCGGCTTATCGCCCACTTTGGCCGTGAAAACGTGCGGGTGATCCCCGGTGTCAGCGCCGTGCAGTACCTGTGCGCGCAGGCGGGCATTGATATGAACGACATGTGGCTGACCAGCAGCCACGGGCGTGAGGTGGACTTCGACATGCTGGCGAGCCATCGCAAAGTGGCGATGGTCACCGATAAACGCTGCGGCCCGAAAGCCATCGCCGAGGCGCTGATGGCACGCGGCAAAGGGCATCGCTGGATGGTGATTGGCGAGAACCTGGCGCAGGACAATGAACGTATCCACTGGCTGCCGGTCAGCGCCGTGGAGAGCGACTATGAGATGAACACGGTGGTGATCCTCGATGAAAGATGAGCTGTTTTTACGCGGCGAAAAGGTGCCGATGACCAAAGAGGCGGTACGCGCGCTGGCGCTGGCCAAACTGGAGCTGCACCGGGCCAGCCACCTGATTGATATCGGGGCCGGCACCGGCAGCGTCTCGATTGAGGCGGCGCTGCAAAATCCCACGCTTGCCGTCACCGCCGTTGAGCGCAACCCGGCCGCGCTGCGCCTGTTGGCGGAAAACTGCGAACGCTTTGCCTGCGGCAATATCAACGTGGTGGCGGGTGAAGCGCCTGACGTTATCGTCGAGCCTGCCGACGCCATTTTTATGGGCGGCAGCGGCGGCCATCTGCGGGCGCTGATTGACTGGTCGCTGCATCATCTTCGCCCCGGTGGACGGCTGGTGATGACCTTTATTTTGCAGGAGAACCTGCATGAGGCGCTGGACCACCTGCGCCAGGCAAAGGTCGCGGCGCTGGACTGTCAGCAGCTGAGCGTTTCCGCCATGACCGCGCTTGGCAGCGGCCACTACTTCAAACCGAATAATCCCGTTTTTGTTATCGCCTGTCAGAAGGAAGAACATCATGGCTGAAGCCTTTGACCCCCGTAGCGTCTGGTTTGTGGGCGCTGGCCCCGGTGACCGGGAGCTGATCACCCTGAAAGGCTATCGCCTGCTGCAACAGGCGCAGGTGGTGATTTACGCCGGTTCGCTGATTAACCCCGAGCTGCTGAGCTACTGCCCGGCAGAGGCCGAGTGCCACGACAGCGCCGAGCTGCACCTTGAGCAAATCCTCGACCTGATGGAAGCGGGCGTGAAGGCTGGGAAAACGGTGGTGCGCCTGCAAACCGGCGACGTGTCGCTGTACGGATCGGTGCGTGAGCAGGGCGAAGAGCTGACCCGTCGCGGCATTGACTGGCAGGTGGTGCCGGGCGTGAGCGCGTTTCTCGGCGCGGCGGCGGAACTGGGCGTCGAGTATACGGTGCCGGAAGTGTCGCAGAGCCTCATTATCACTCGTCTCGAAGGGCGCACCCCGGTGCCGGAGCGCGAGCAACTGGAGTCCTTTGCCCAGCATCGTACCTCGATGGCGATTTACCTCTCCGTGCAGCGCATCAACAAAGTCGCCGAGCGGCTGATTGACGGCGGCTACCCGGCAACCACGCCGGTGGCAGTGATTTACAAGGCCACCTGGCCCGAGAGCCAGACCGTACGCGGCACGCTGACGGATATCGCCGACAAAGTGCGCGACGCCGACATCCGCAAAACGGCGCTGATTCTGGTCGGCGACTTCCTCGGCGAGGAGTACCACTACTCGCGCCTCTACGACGCTGATTTTAGCCATGAATACCGCAAAGCCTGAGCGCATTGCGCTGTTCTGCCTGACCCCCGGCGGCGTGGCGCTGGCAAAACGGCTTAGCGCAGTGCTGCCGATGGCCTGCTACACCCGCGAAGGGCTGGTAGAGCCGGGATTTCTGCCGTTTGACGGTAGCTTTGCTGCCAGCGTTGGTCAGGCGTTTCATCGCGATACGGCGCTGATTTTTATCGGCGCAACCGGGATTGCGGTGCGCACGCTTGCGCCGCTGCTGGTGGATAAATTCCACGACCCGGCGGTGGTGGTGATTGATGAGCGCGGCCAGCACGTTATCAGCCTGCTCTCCGGGCATATCGGCGGGGCGAATAACCTCGCCCGGCATCTGGCGGGCATTCTCGGCGTTGACCCGGTTATCACCACCGCGACCGACGTCAACGACGTGGCGGCGCTGGATACGCTGGCCTGCCAGCTCAATGCGCGGATGCACGATTTCCGCTCGGCGGTGAAAACCGTCAACCAGATGCTGGTCAGCCAGCAGCGCGTTGGCCTGTGGTGGGACGAGCCGCTGACGGAGGCGGTGAGCCGCTGCGACCGTCGCGGGTTTATCACCGTGACCGACCTTAACGCGCTCCCGCCGTTGGACGCGCTGGTGTGCATCACTTTGCGCGATACGCTGCCGGCGCTGCCATTGCCGCACTGGAAGCTGGTGCCACGGCGCATCGTGGCGGGCATTGGCTGTCGCCGTGGAACGCCCTGCGCGTTGATAAGCGAACTGCTCCATCGCCAGCTTGCCGCGCATCACCTCGACCCGTTGGCGCTGAAAGCCATCGGCAGCATCGTCGTGAAGCAGGATGAACTGGGGCTGATACAGCTGGCGAGCAACCTCGATGTGCCGTTCGACATTTTTAGCGTGGCCGCCCTGTGCGAACACGAACACCGTTTTCCCTCCTCGCTGTTTGTGAAGCAGACGGTCGGGGTGGGCAGCGTTTCTGGTCCGTCAGCGTGGCGGATGAGTAACGGAAATCTATTAGGCGAGACCCTGCGTGAACAGGGCATCACCATTACCTTGGGAGTAACAGACAGATGTTAAGCGTAATCGGAATCGGCCCTGGCTCGCAGGCCATGATGACCATGGAAGCCGTCGAGGCGCTGCAAGCGGCGGAAATCGTCGTGGGCTACAAAACCTATACCCATCTGGTGAAGGCTTTTACCGGCGACAAGCAGGTGATCAAAACCGGCATGTGCAAAGAGATCGAACGCTGCCAGGCGGCGATTGAGCTGGCGCAGGCGGGGCACAATGTGGCGCTGATCAGCAGCGGTGACGCGGGCATCTACGGCATGGCGGGGCTGGTGCTGGAGCTGGTGAGCAAACAGAAGCTGGACGTGGAAGTGCGCCTGATCCCAGGCATGACCGCCAGCATTGCCGCAGCCTCGCTGCTGGGCGCGCCGCTGATGCACGACTTCTGCCATATCAGCCTGAGCGACCTGCTCACCCCGTGGCCGGTAATTGAGAAACGCATTATCGCCGCCGGGGAAGCCGACTTTGTTATCTGCTTCTATAACCCGCGCAGCCGGGGCCGTGAAGGGCATCTGGCGCGCGCTTTTGAACTGCTCTCCGCCGTCAAAAGCGCCGATACGCCAGTGGGCGTGGTGAAGTCCGCCGGGCGTAAAAAGCAGGAAAAATGGCTGACGACCCTCGGCGCGATGGATTTTGAACCGGTGGATATGACCAGCCTGGTTATCGTCGGCAACAAAACCACCTACGTGCAGGATGACCTGATGATCACACCGCGAGGCTACGTGCTGTGAGTTTTGGCGACGTGCTGGTGGTCGGCGGCACCAGCGATGCACGCGCGCTTTGCCTGCAGCTGGATGCCGCGCAGGTGCGCTATACCGTATCGGTGGCCACACCCACGGGTGAGGCCCTGGCGGGCGATATTCAGGGGCAAGTGCGCTGCGGGCGTCTGGAAAGGTCGGAAATGGTGGCCTGGCTTCACGAGCACGGTACGCGCTGGGTGATTGACGCTTCTCATCCTTACGCCGAAGCGGTCAGCCGCAACGTGCTGGATGCGTGCACCGAGGCGGGCGTACTGCTGAGCCGCTACCAGCGCCCGGATCAGCAGGGCGCACTGACGCACCCGCTGCTGCACTACGTCACCAGCATTGATGAAGCCTGTGAGCGGATTAAACCGCTGGGCCAGCGGGTGCTGCTGACCACCGGCAGCAAAGATCTGGCGCTGTGGCGCGCTGGGCTGCCGGAGAAAACGCTGCTGGCCCGCGTGCTGCCGGTGCCGAACGTGGTGCAGCAGTGCACCGACCTCGGCTTTGGTGTGGGCGAAATTTTTGCCATCTGCGCGCCGTTCAGCGCCGAGTTTAACGCCGCGTTTTACCGCCATTGCCGCGCCGATGTGGTGGTGACCAAAGCCTCCGGCGCGGAAGGCGGCTATCTGGAAAAGGTGCAGCCCTGCCTGGATGCGGGGCTTCCCTGTATCGTGATTACCCGCCCGGCACCGCTAGTGTCCGGCGATGAACTACTGGAAAGTCAGTCCGCCTTCGCCGAGCGCTTAGCGCGCTGGCAGGCCGACGACAAAAGGAATCAAGCATGAAAAAAGCCCTATTGGTGGTGAGCTTCGGCACCAGCTACCACGATACCTGCGAGAAGAATATTGTTGCCTGCGAACGCGAGCTGGCGGCCAGTTGCCCCGACCGCGACCTGTTCCGCGCCTTTACCTCTGGCATGATCATCCGCAAGCTGAAAACGCGCGACGGCATTGAAACCGATACGCCGCTGGAAGCACTGCAAAAGCTCGCGGATCTCGGATACGAAGACGTAGCGGTGCAGTCGCTGCACATCATCAACGGCGACGAATATGAAAAAATTGCCCGCGAAGTGCAGAGCCTGCGCCCGCGGTTTAAACGCCTGACGCTTGGCACGCCGCTGCTGAGCGGCCACGACGACTATGTGCGTCTGATGGGCGCGCTGACTCAACAAATGCCCGCGCTGAACGCCAACGAAAAGGTGGTGTTTATGGGCCACGGTGCCAGCCACCATGCCTTTGCCGCCTACGCCTGCCTTGACCATATGATGACCGCCCAGCGCTTCCCGGCGCGAGTCGGCGCGGTGGAGAGTTACCCGGAAGTGGAGGTGCTGATTGAGAGCATGAGCAAAGAGGGCGTCAGCGCCGTCCACCTGATGCCGCTGATGCTGGTCGCGGGCGATCACGCCATCAACGACATGGCTTCCGACGAAGAGGACTCGTGGAAAACGCTGTTTAACGCCGCGGGCATTCCGGCCACGCCGTGGCTGTGCGGGCTGGGCGAAAACCCGGTGGTGCGCGCCATGTTCGTTGAACATCTGCAGCAGTCTCTGGAGGCAGCATGAGCGGCAAACTGTACGCCCTAAGCACCGGTCCGGGTGCGTCGGACCTGATTACCGTTCGCGCGGCGCGCATTCTGGGCTCGCTGGATATTCTTTACGCCCCGGCAGGGCGCAAGGGGGGCGACAGCCTGGCGCTCTCCATCGTGCGTGAATACCTCGGTGAACAGACCGAGGTACGCTGCTGCCACTTCCCGATGAGCGCCGACAGCGCCGAAAAAGAGGCGGTGTGGGACGACGTTTCGGCGGCGCTGGTGCGTGAAGTGGAAGCCGGGAAAAACGTCGGCTTTATCACCCTCGGCGATGCCATGCTGTTCAGCACCTGGGTGTTTTTACTCCAGCGCATCGGCAGCCCGGAGTGGCTGGAGATTGTCCCCGGCGTGACCTCGTTTGCCGCCATTGCCGCCCGCAGCAAAACGCCGCTGGCGATGGAGCAGCAGTCGCTGGCGGTGGTGGCCTGTACCGCGCCGGAAGACGAGATTGAACGCGCGCTGGCACAGCACGACAGTCTGGTGCTGATGAAAGTCTACGGCCGCTTCCCGCGCATCAAAGCGCTGCTGGCAAAAGCAGGTTTATTGGATAACGCGCTGTTGATGGCCGAGGCGACGCTGCCCGGCGAGCAGTGCTGGCGGCAGTTAGGCGAGGTCGCTGACGACCTGCCGCTGCCGTATTTCTCCACCATTCTGGTGAATAAACAGTGGGAGCAAGGACAATGAAACTGGAACAACAGCTGAAGCGACTGTCGCTCAGCGGATTCGCGGCGGCGGTACTGCTGCTGGTGGTGCCACAAGAAGCCTTTGCGATGCACATCATGGAAGGGTTCCTGCCGCCGATGTGGGCGCTGGCCTGGTGGCTGCTGTTTTTACCGTGCCTGTGGTACGGGCTGGTGCGCCTGCGTCGCATCGTGCAGGAGGACAGCAACCAGAAGGTGCTGCTGGCGCTGTGCGGGGCGTTTATCTTCGTACTCTCGGCGCTGAAAATCCCCTCGGTTACCGGCAGCTGCTCGCACCCAACCGGCGTGGGGCTGGCGGTTATCCTATTCGGGCCGGGCGTGGTGGCCATTCTCGGCGCTATCGTGCTGCTGTTCCAGGCGCTGCTGCTGGCGCACGGTGGCCTGACGACGCTCGGCGCTAATGGTATGTCGATGGCGGTAATTGGGCCAATCGTCGGCTATCTGGTGTGGAAAATGGCCTGCAAGGCCGGGTTTCGCCGCGATGTTTCGGTGTTCCTGTGCGCGATGCTGGCGGATCTGGCGACCTATTTTGTCACCTCACTCCAGCTTGGCGTGGCCTTCCCGGATCCGCAGACGGGCTTTGTGGGATCGAGCCTGAAATTTATGGGGATCTTCTGCCTGACTCAGGTTCCAATCGCCATTGCCGAAGGTCTGCTGACGGTGATGATCTACGACCAGTTAACCAAGCGACAGCTGATCGCCACTGAGGGACGCTAAGATGAAAAAGACATTAATCCTGCTGGCGATGGTGATTGCGCTGGTTATCCTGCCGTTCTTTATCAACCACGGTGGCGAATACGGCGGCTCTGACGATCAGGCTGAAGGGGTGATTACCGCCGTCGATCCTGGCTATGAGCCGTGGTTCCACCCGCTGTATGAACCGGCGAGCGGCGAAATTGAGAGCCTGCTGTTTACCCTGCAAGGCTCCCTCGGCGCGGCGGTGATCTTCTATATTCTTGGCTACTACAAGGGCCGCCAGCGCCATGATGACCGGGCTTGATCGGCTGAGCTATCAGAGCCGCTGGTTTCACGTCGCCCCAGAGCGTAAGTTTCTGCTCTGGCTGCTGATGATGGTGCTGGCCTTTAGCCTGCCGCCGCTGGGGCAGGCGCTGCTGATGGCGCTGACGGCGGGCTTTACCTGCTGGCTGCTGCGCATCTCGCTGTGGCGCTGGCTCCGCTGGATGGCGCTGCCGCTGGGTTTTCTGCTGGTGGGGGTGGTGACGATTATCTTTAGCGTCAGCCGCGACCCGCACGCGCTGCTGGTCAGCGTGCCGCTGGGGTCGTTCTCGCTCGGCATTACCGCCGCCGGGTTTGCGACCGCCAACGAGACCTTCTGGCGCAGCCTGGCGGCATTGTCCGCGACCTTCTGGCTGGTGCTGAACCTGCCGTTCCCGCAGCTTATCGTGCTGCTCAAGCGCGGCCGTGTGCCGCGCCTGCTGATCGAGCAGATCCTGCTGACCTGGCGCTTTATCTTTATCCTGCTGGACGAGGCGATGGCGATTCACCGGGCGCAGACGCTGCGCTTTGGTTATCGTAACGTCCGTCTGGGCTATCGCTCGCTGGCGATGCTGGTGAGCCTGCTGTTTACGCGTGTGTTAATCCGCTATCAGCAGATGAGTACCGTGCTGGATATCAAACTGTATCAGGGTGATTTTCACCTCTAAGGAACGCCATGCTGGCTACCACTGACCTCTGGTTTCGCTACCAGCAGGAACCGACGCTTAAAGGGCTGACGCTGGACTTCTCGCGCCAGGCCGTCACCGGCCTCGTTGGGGCCAACGGCTGCGGGAAATCGACGCTGTTTATGAATCTCAGCGGGCTTTTGCGCCCGCAGCAGGGCGCGGTGCTGTGGCAAGGCAAGCCGCTGGACTACAGCAAGCGCGGGCTGCTGGCGCTGCGCCAGCAGGTAGCGACCGTATTTCAGGACCCGGACCAGCAGATTTTCTACACCGATATTGATAGCGATATCGCTTTCAGCTTGCGTAATCTCGGCGTGGCGGAGGATGAGATTGCTCGCCGGGTAGACGATGCGCTGACGCTGGTCGATGCCCAGCACTTCCGTCAGCAGCCGATTCAGTGTCTGAGCCATGGGCAGAAAAAGCGGGTGGCGATTGCCAGCGCGCTGGTATTGCAGGCGCGCTACTTGCTGCTGGACGAACCGACCGCCGGGCTGGACCCCTCCGGGCGCGCGCAGATGATTGAAATCATCAAGCGCATCGTGGCACAGGGCAATCATGTGGTGATTTCCAGCCACGATATTGATTTAATTTATGAAGTCAGCGACGCGGTGTACGTGCTGCGCCACGGCGAAGTGCTGGCCGAGGGGGAGCCGGGCGAGGTGTTTGCCCGTACCGCGCTGATTGAACAGGCGGGGCTGAGCCAGCCGTGGCTGGTGAAGCTGCATGCGGAGCTGGGGCTGCCGCTGTGTAAAACTGAGGCGGAGTTTTTCCGTCAAATGCGTGAACGAGGAAATCGATGACCCAGGCCATAATGCTGCAAGGTACCGCCTCTGATGTTGGCAAAAGTATGCTGGTGGCGGGGCTGTGCCGGATCTTCTATCAGGATGGCCTGCACACCGCGCCGTTTAAGTCGCAGAATATGGCGCTCAACTCCGGTATTACGCCGGACGGCAAAGAGATGGGGCGCGCGCAGATTTTTCAGGCCGAAGCGGCGGGCATCGCGCCAGACGTGCGGATGAACCCGATTCTGCTCAAGCCAACCAGCGACCGCAAAGCGCAGATTGTGCTGATGGGCGAGGTGGCAACCAGCATGGATGCCGTCAGCTATCACGATTACAAGCCGCGGTTGCGTGAGCAGATCATGGCGGTTTACCAGAGTCTGGCGAGCGAGTTTGACGTGCTGGTTCTGGAAGGGGCGGGCAGCCCGGCAGAAATTAACCTGCGCGACCGCGATATCGTCAATATGGGCATGGCCGAGATGGCGCAGTGCCCGGTGATTCTGATAGCCGACATCGATCGCGGCGGCGTGTTTGCCTCTATCTACGGCACCCTGGCGCTGCTGCATGAGCACGAAAGGGCGCGGGTGAAAGGGGTGATTATCAATAAGTTTCGCGGTGATGTTTCGCTGCTGCACTCCGGCATTGAACAGATTGAAGCGCTGACTAACGTGCCGGTATTGGGCGTGATGCCGTGGCTGGACGTTGACCTGGAAGACGAGGACGGCGTGGCGCTGCAAAAGGGCAAATACCGTCATACCGGAGCCTATGAGATTGACGTGGCGGTGGTACAGCTGCCGCATATCTCCAACTTTACCGACTTCAACGCGCTGGCGGCCCAGCCGGACGTGCGGGTGCGCTACGTGCGGCATGCGGAAGATTTGTCCGGCGCAGACCTGATTATCCTGCCTGGCAGTAAAAATACCCTTGGTGACCTGCTTTGGCTTCAGGATAGCGGTCTGGCGCACGGGATTTTACTGGCGCAGCGTCAGGGCGTGCCGGTGCTGGGGATCTGCGGCGGCTATCAAATGCTTGGCGATACGCTTACCGATGACGTCGAATCGGGGTTGGGGACCTTGCCCGGCCTGGGACTGCTGAACGTGGTGACGCGTTTTGCGCCGACGAAAACCACCACTCAGGCGACGGCGACGCTTAGCGATGCGCTGCCGGGCTGGCTGGCGCCGGTGTCGGGTTTGACGCTGCGTGGCTATGAGATTCATATGGGTGAGACTACGCCGTCAGGCACGGGCTGTGCGTTGATGCAGCTCTGCAAAAACGGCCAGTACAGCGCTGACGGCGCGGTCAGTGAGGACGGATTGGTTTTCGGTACGTATCTTCACGGCCTGTTTGATAGCGACGAATTTACCCGTACGCTGGTCAACGGCCTGCGTGGGCGTAAAGGGCTGGCGGCGCTGGATAATGATTTTCACTATGCGCGTTATAAGACGCAGCAGTTTGATATTCTGGCAGCATCAATGCGTCAGCATATTGATATCGAAAAGATTTATACGATTATGCGCGAGCATCAAGAAGCGTAGTGTGCGGGAATGCGCCATTCGAAAGGGTGGCGCAGAGTAGCCGGAAGGCTGAATGACAGGCAAAAAAAAACACCCATATGGGTGTCATTTTAATTGGTTGCGGGGGCCGGATTTGAACCGACGACCTTCGGGTTATGAGCCCGACGAGCTACCAGGCTGCTCCACCCCGCGTCCGTCTTTACTCTTCATCGAGTAAACTTGCATCAGATTTTAATTGGTTGCGGGGGCCGGATTTGAACCGACGACCTTCGGGTTATGAGCCCGACGAGCTACCAGGCTGCTCCACCCCGCGTCCGTCATTACTCTTCCATCGAGTAACGTTACTGCTTCTGATTTTAATTGGTTGCGGGGGCCAGATTTGAACTGACGACCTTCGGGTTATGAGCCCGACGAGCTACCAGGCTGCTCCACCCCGCGTCCGTGGATGCGCACTATACTCTGCTCAGCATTTGTTGCAACCATTTTTGCGGCAAATCACTCATTTTTTTATAAGTTGTACGGATACGACGCAATTTGCGCTTTTTTTGTGCGAATTGGTTACCGTGGGTCGCGTTCGCATTTCAATACCCCTGGGGGTTTGTTATCTTCACCGGGCACTTTCGACTATGCGGAACACAAAATACCATGAAAGGACGTTGGGCCAAATATGTGGCAACGGGCGCACTGCTGGCAATGCTAGCCGCCTGTTCGTCAAAACCGACCGATCGCGGTCAACAGTATAAAGACGGGAAACTCACCCAGCCTTTCTCACTCGTGAATCAACCTGATGCCGTCGGCGCGCCAATTAACGCGGGTGACTTTGCGCAGCAGTTAAATGAGATTCGTAACGCCTCTCCGCGCCTTTACGGCAACCAGAGCAACCTTTATAGCGCCGTGCAGCAGTGGCTGCTGGCCGGTGGCGATACCCGCACCATGCGCCAGTACGGCATTGATGCCTGGCAGATGGAAGGGACCGACAACTACGGCAACGTACAGTTTACCGGTTACTACACCCCGGTTGTCCAGGCGCGCCATACGCGTCAGGGCGAATTCCAGTACCCGATCTACCGCATGCCACCTAAACGCGGCAAGCTGCCGTCCCGTGCCAGCATTTATGCCGGTGGGCTGAGCGATGACTACATACTGGCCTACAGTAATTCGCTGATGGATAACTTCATCATGGATGTGCAGGGCAGCGGTTATATTGATTTCGGTGATGGTTCTCCGCTGAACTTCTTTAGCTACGCGGGCAAAAACGGCTGGGCGTATAAAAGCATCGGTAAGGTGCTGATCGACCGTGGTGAAGTTAAGCGTGAAGATATGTCGATGCAGGCGATCCGCCACTGGGGTGAAACCCACAGCGAAGCGGAAGTCCGCGAACTGCTCGAGCAAAACCCCTCATTCGTCTTCTTTAAACCGCAGTCGTTTGCCCCGGTGAAAGGCGCTAGCGCCGTACCGTTGATTGGCCGCGCCTCCGTCGCGTCTGACCGCAGCATTATTCCGCCGGGCACGACGCTGCTGGCTGAAGTGCCGCAGCTCGACAATAACGGTAAGTTTAACGGTCAGTACGAGCTGCGCCTGATGGTGGCGCTGGATGTTGGCGGCGCGATTAAGGGCCAGCACTTCGACATCTACCAGGGCATCGGCCCGGATGCCGGGCATCGCGCAGGCTGGTATAATCACTACGGCCGCGTATGGGTGCTGAAAACAGCGTCCAACGGCGGGAATGTGTTTAGCGGTTAAGTCTTGTAGCCCGGCCGAGCAACGCGACGCCGGGAATGCTCGATATCAATGAATTTGAGGTTTTATGTCTGTGGTTATCAGTGACGCCTGGCGCCAGCGTTTTGGCGGCACGGCACGTTTGTACGGTGAAAAAGCGCTGCAGGTTTTTGCTGATGCGCACGTGTGCGTGGTCGGTATCGGCGGCGTGGGTAGCTGGGCGGCGGAAGCGCTGGCGCGTACCGGCATTGGTGCGATCACGCTTATCGATATGGATGACGTCTGCGTCACCAACACCAACCGTCAGATTCACGCCCTTGGCGGTAACGTCGGGCTGGCGAAAGCGGAAGTGATGGCCGAGCGTATCCGGCAGATTAACCCCGAGTGTTGCGTCACCGTGGTGGACGATTTCGTCACGCCGGATAACGTCGCTGAGTACATGGGAGCGGGCTACAGCTACGTGGTGGATGCTATCGACAGCATTCGCCCGAAAGCGGCGCTGATTGCCTACTGTCGTCGTTATAAGGTACCGCTGATTACCACCGGCGGCGCGGGCGGGCAGATTGACCCGACGCAGATTCAGGTGAGTGACCTCGCGAAAACCATTCAGGACCCGCTGGCGGCGAAGCTGCGCGAGCGGCTGAAAAGCGATTTTGGCGTGGTGAAGAACAGCAAAGGCAAGCTCGGCGTAGACTGTGTCTTCTCAACCGAAGCGCTGGTGTACCCGCAGGCGGACGGTTCAGTCTGTGCGATGAAAAGCACGGCGGAAGGGCCGAAGCGCATGGACTGCGCCGCCGGGTTTGGCGCAGCGACCATGGTCACCGCCACCTTTGGCTTCGTAGCGGTTTCCCATGCGCTGAAGAAAATGCTCGCGAAGGCGGAGCGTCAGGCCAGCGCCTGACGCGCGGCTTCCATCATCGCCTCACTTAGGGCCGTCAGGCCCTGAGTGCGTGAGGCGCTGAGTTGACCGCGCAGCCCCAGTTCATCGAACAGGTTGAGCGGATCGTCTGCCAGAATCTCTGCCGGCTGTTTGCCTTCCGCCGCCGTCAGCAGCACGGCCAGCAGGCCGCGTACAATCCTACCTTCGCTATCGCCAAAGAAGTGCAGCGCACCGTCTGGCGTCTGAGTGTAGCCCAGCCAGACGCGGTTTTCGCAGCCGGGGATCTCGCGCGCCTGCGCTTTAAGTTCGTCCGACAGCGCTGGAAGCTTTTTCCCTAACAGGATCAGCTGGCGATATTTCTCTTCCCACTGCGATAGCGCCGCAAACTGCTGGCGCAACGTCTCAGGCGTTACGCTGGTGCCGAACGGATGTTCAGCGAGTAAAGGCATCGTCATTAATCCACCAGAAGTTCGAGCGCACGATCGACGGCGCTGACCAGCGCCTGTACGTCGTCCTGCGTATTGTAAGGGGCAAACGAGGCGCGCAGCGTACCGCTCACGCCCATCGCCGCGAGCAGCGGCTGAGCGCAGTGCTGACCGGCGCGCAGCGCAATGCCGTATTCCGCCAGCAGCGTCACCATATCGCTGTGGTGAACGCCAGCAAAATCAAAGGCCAGCAGGCTGGAGTCCTGGCAGCGGAAGGAGCGAAAGCCCGGTCGTTTTGCCAGTTCCTCTTCCGCAAGCGTCGCCAGACCCCGGCTCCAGGATTCAGCCTGTGCCATGTCAATGTCGGACAGCCACTCCAGCGCCGCGCTCAGGCCAATCACCCCGGCGACGTTTGGCGTACCCGCTTCCAGGCGATAGGGCACCGGCTGCGTGGTGAAGCCATCGAACGTCACCTCGCTTATCATCTTGCCGCCGCCGAGCCATGGGGTCATGGCATCAAGCAGTTCGCTTTTACCATACAGCGCACCGATGCCGGTTGGCCCGTAAAGCTTATGACCGGAGAAGGCGTAGAAGTCGATATCCAGCGCCTGCACGTCCGCCGGGAAGTGGACGGCACCCTGTGCGCCGTCGACCATCACTATCATATTCGCCTGATGGGCGAGGGTGATGGCACGGGCCAGATTCGGGCAGCCTCCGGTGACGTTGGACATCTGCCCCAGCGCCAGAATACGGCTGCGTGGGGTAATCAGCGCAGTTAGCCGTTCAACGTCGGGCAGGCGATCGGCGCCTAGCGGTAGCTGGACGATGTTCGCGCCGGTCTGTTGGGCGACCATCAGCCACGGCACCAGGTTGGCGTGGTGCTCGGCGACGCTGACGATGATCTCATCGCCCGGTTGCAGGCGAGGGCGCGCGTAGCACTGGGCCACCATATTGATGGCTTCGGTGGTTCCACGCGTCCAGACGATATCCTTGCCGCTTGGCGCGTTGAGCCAACCGGCGACCTGGTCGCGGGCGGCCTCATAGCGCGCGGTCAGGCGCTGTGCTTCAGCAAACTGGCTGCGATGAACGTTACCCGCGCTCAGCGAGTAGAAATTTGTTGTCGCCTCGATAACCGCCTGCGGTTTTAACGCGGTGGCGGCGCTATCAAGGTACACCCCGGCATCGTGCAGGGCGGGAAACTGGGCGCGAAAGTGCGCGGGGGAGAAGGCGTTCATGAAATTCCTCATATCAATAAGGAGATCGTCGCGCAATTTTGCCCGGCTTTCAACTTTGACGAGCGGTTCGGGGGAATTTGAGGCAAAAAAAAGCACCGCAAATAGGCGGTGCTACATTAATCACTATGGACAGACAGGGTAAATGTACAGGAAGTGAAAAAGGGTAGCCTTGCTACCGTGATCTGAATTGCAGACCAATTGCAAACACAACAACACAACATCACAACCGTAAGCCAAAAGCCCTTCAGAACACGCATTCCAAAAAAAGCTTCTCGTTCCGGCTCAGGAAGTGCCGCCATGATAGGTATTTGCTGGTAGAAGCTCAACGGACAAATTATAATGGCTCAGATAAAAAAAACTAATAGGTTAATCGTTGTTTCCTATTTGTTAAATTCAGTTAACAATTGAGTTCTGGGACCATGTCAAAGCGTTTGCCACCTCTTAATGCATTACGTGTATTTGATGCAGCCGCACGCCATTTAAGCTTCACGCGCGCGGCCGATGAGCTTTTTGTGACGCAGGCCGCAGTAAGCCACCAAATCAAGTCTCTTGAGGATTTTCTGGGGCTGAAGCTGTTCCGGCGGCGCAATCGTTCTCTGCTTCTGACCGAAGAAGGGCAGAGCTATTTTCAGGATATCAAAGAGATCTTTTCGCAATTAACAGAGGCAACGCGTAAACTACAGGCACGAAGCGCGAAAGGGGCGTTAACCGTCAGTTTATTGCCCAGTTTTGCGATTCAGTGGCTGGTGCCGCGTCTCTCAAGCTTTAACTCAGCTTATCCGGGAATTGATGTCAGAATCCAGGCTGTAGACCGCCAGGAAGATAAGCTTGCGGACGACGTAGATGTGGCGATTTTTTATGGTCGCGGCAACTGGCCGGGGCTACGCGTGGAAAAACTGTACGCTGAGTATCTGCTCCCCGTCTGTTCCCCACTGCTGCTGACCGGCGAGAAAGCGTTAAAGACGCCTGCCGATCTCGCTAAACACACGCTGCTGCATGATGCTTCCCGCCGCGACTGGCAAACGTATACGCGCCAGCTGGGGCTCACCCATATCAACGTACAACAGGGACCGATCTTCAGCCATAGCGCCATGGTGCTACAGGCTGCCATCCACGGACAGGGGGTTGCGCTCGCGAACAACGTGATGGCGCAGTCTGAAATTGAGGCAGGCCGTCTGGTGTGCCCGTTTAATGATGTTCTGGTCAGTAAGAATGCGTTTTATCTGGTTTGTCATGACAGTCAGGCTGAACTGGGTAAAATAGCGGCCTTTCGACAGTGGATACTGGCGAAAGCGGCCCATGAACAAGAAACGTTCCGTTTCCGTTACGAACAATAAATGAATTTAGGGTAATACCATGACCAGCCGTTTTATGCTGATTTTTGCCGCTATCAGCGGCTTTATCTTTGTCGCACTGGGCGCGTTTGGCGCGCATGTGCTGAGTAAATCGTTGGGCGTTGTGGAAATGGGCTGGATCCAGACCGGCCTGGAGTATCAGGCGTTCCACACTCTGGCGATTTTCGGACTCGCGGTGGCGATGCAGCGCCGCATTAGTATCTGGTTCTACTGGAGCAGCGTGTTTCTGGCGCTGGGCACCGTGATGTTCAGCGGTAGCCTGTACTGCCTCGCGCTCTCCCATTTACGCCTGTGGGCGTATGTTACCCCGGTGGGCGGCGTCAGCTTCCTCGCCGGTTGGGTTTTGATGTTGATTGGTGCGATTCGACTTAAGCGTAAGGGTGTTGTTCATGAATAAGGTTGTGCTGTATTGCCGCCCTGGGTTTGAGAAAGAGTGTGCTGCGGAAATTACCGATAAAGCCGGTCGCCGCGAAGTGTTTGGCTTTGCGCGCGTTAAAGATAACTCCGGCTATGTGATTTTCGAATGCTATCAGGAAGGGGATGCCGACAAACTGGCGCGCGAGCTGCCGTTTAGCTCGCTGGTGTTTGCGCGTCAGATGATTGTGGTGGGCGAACTGCTGAAAGATTTACCGGCTGAAGACCGCGTGACCCCGGTTGTCGGCATGCTGCAGGGTGTGGTGGAGAAAGGTGGCGATCTGCGCGTTGAAGTGGCAGACACCAACGAAAGCAAAGAGCTGATGAAGTTCTGCCGCAAATTCACCGTGCCGCTGCGCGCTGCGCTGCGCGAAACCAACGTGTTGGCGCCGTACGAGACCGCCAAGCGTCCGGTGGTGCACGTGTTCTTTATCGCGCCAGGCTGCTGCTATACCGGGTACTCCTATAGCAACAACAACTCGCCGTTCTACATGGGTATTCCGCGCCTGAAGTTCCCGGCCGATGCTCCAAGCCGCTCAACCCTGAAGCTGGAAGAGGCGTTCCACGTCTTTATCCCTGCCGACGAGTGGGACGAGCGTCTGGCGAACGGCATGTACGCGGTCGATCTCGGGGCTTGCCCAGGTGGCTGGACCTATCAGCTGGTGAAGCGCAACATGTGGGTCTCCTCCGTGGATAACGGCCCAATGGCGCAGAGCCTGATGGATACCGGACAGGTCACCTGGCTGCGTGAAGATGGTTTCCGTTACCGCCCAACCCGCAGCAATATCTCGTGGATGGTGTGCGACATGGTTGAGAAGCCCGCGAAAGTGGCCTCACTGATGGCCGATTGGCTGGTAAATGGCTGGTGCCGTGAGACCATCTTCAACCTCAAGCTGCCGATGAAAAAGCGCTATGAAGAGCTGTCGCAGAACCTGGCGCACATCCAGGCAAGGCTTGATGAGAACGGGATTAACGCCCAGATTCAGGCGCGTCAGCTGTACCATGACCGCGAAGAGGTAACCGTTCACGTGCGTCGTCTGTGGGCCGCTGTCGGTGGCCGTCGCGACGAGCGTTAAGGATTGTAGCCCGGCCGAGCGCAGCGACGCCGGGTTCAGCACCGCCTTCAGGGCGGTGTTATCTATTCAGCCTTAGCTGCTGCAAATTCCCATCAATATGCAAATCCGTCTGCAGCCGTGCGATATCGCGGCATAAAAACGCCATCTCCTGATGTTCTACCAGCTTCTTGCGCCACTTCTCCGGCACCTCATCCAGATGCTCATACAACGCTTCCAGCGTGGGAAACTGCGTTAACAGTTGGGTGGCGCTCTTCGGGCCAATGCCCACCACACCCGGCACTTTCGAGCTGCTGATACCCGCCAGCCCCCAATAGTCCGGCAACTGATGCGGCTGAACGCCGAACTCTTTTTCGATAAACGGCACGTCGAGCCAGCGCTTCTGAAAATAGTCGCGAATGCGCAGGT
Organism: Kluyvera sichuanensis; assembly: GCF_040930405.1. Lineage (NCBI taxonomy): Bacteria > Pseudomonadati > Pseudomonadota > Gammaproteobacteria > Enterobacterales > Enterobacteriaceae > Kluyvera > Kluyvera sichuanensis. The sequence continues at coordinate 2,748,224 of NZ_CP162271.1, read as the reverse complement.
TTGGCGAGAGCAGCTGGCAGTAGCCTTTATCGGTGGAGACGATGGTGGCCTGATGGCCTGCGCCAGCGACTTTTACCGCTAGCGTCGCCGCTAAATCGTCGGCTTCGTTACCGCTGGAGACCCAGCAGCGAACCCCGCGTAGCTCGAAGGCGGCGCGCAGCGCAGGCATCTCGGCATGCAGATCGTCTGGCATCGGCGGGCGGCCCGCCTTGTAGTCAGGAAGACGTTGGTGCCGCCAGCCGCTATTGCGCGCCTCATCGTCAAACACCGCCACCGCATGAGTTGGCTGGCTATGGGCAATCAGCAGATCCAACGCATGCTGGCAGGTTTCCACACAGGGGGAACCCTGAACGGCATGAATACGGCGTATCAGGTTGAGTGCATCAACAATCAGCAAATGGACGGCCACAGGTGTTCTCCCTAACGATTCGAGCGGTAAGGGTAACATTCACGGCACAGTGAGGCTATTGGCGAGGGATAAAACGGGAAGAGGCCTCGCAAAACTGCACGAGGCCTCTGGGGGGATGATGTTAGTCGCAGGCAACCACTTTCATCGCCAGGCCACCGCGTGAGGTTTCGCGGTACTTGGCGTTCATGTCTTTACCGGTTTCGTACATGGTCTCGATAACCTTATCGAGGCACACGCGCGGCTCGCTGGTACGGCGCAGCGCCATACGCGCGGCGTTTACCGCTTTCACTGAGGCAATGGCGTTACGCTCGATGCACGGTACCTGAACCTGGCCTGCGACCGGGTCACAGGTCAGTCCGAGGTTATGCTCCATGCCGATTTCCGCGGCGATGCACACCTGCGCCGGGCTTGCGCCCAGCAGCTCTGCCAGACCGGCAGCCGCCATTGAGCAGGCCACGCCCACTTCACCCTGGCAGCCCACTTCAGCGCCGGAGATAGAGGCGTTCATCTTGTACAGTGAGCCAATTGCGCTCGCGACCAGCATGTAGCGTGCCAGCGAGTTGGCGTTCACTTCACGGATAAACTTGTCGTAGTACGCCAGCACTGCAGGAACAATCCCGCAAGCGCCGTTGGTTGGCGCCGTCACGACGCGGCCACCGGCGGCGTTTTCTTCGTTAACGGCCAGCGCGAACATGTTGATCCAGTCCACCACCGCCATTGGGTCGCTGCTGATTTTATCCTGGCTTACCAGCATGCGGCGCAGCGCTGCGGCACGGCGCGGAACGCGCAGTTTGCCCGGCAGGACGCCTTCAGTGGTGGTGCCGTGTTCGATACCGCCCTTCATCACTGCCCAGACGTCAGCGAAGTGCTTTTCCAGCTCTTCTTTGCTGTGCAGCGCGAGTTCGTTTTTCATCATCAGGCCAGAGAGTGACAGCCCGGTTTCGTTGCAGTGACGCTGCAGGTCGGTGGCGTTTTTGTACGGGTAAGGTACGGCCACCGGCGCTTCAGTCTGCTGACCGAAGTGCTCTTCATCGACGATAAAACCACCGCCGATGGAATAATAGGTTTTGCTGTAAACGGCGTTATCGCCCGCCAGTGCGGTGATACGCATGCCGTTTTCATGCAGGGAGAGGTTGTCGGCATGGAAGTTCATGCACTGGTCAACCGGGAATTCCACTTCGTGCTGACCGTTAGCAAGCATCAGGCGACCGTGGGTGTTCACATCCTGGATAAACGCCGGGATAGACTCGATATCGACCGTATCAGGCAGATTTCCTGCCAGACCCATAATGATGGCGATATCCGTATGGTGACCTTTACCGGTCAGAGAGAGTGAGCCGTAAACATCGACGACTACGCGAGTAATATCATTGAGGATCCCACGCGCAATCAAGTCGTCCGTGAACTGTTTGCCTGCTTTCATTGGCCCAACGGTGTGTGAGCTGGAAGGACCAATGCCGATTTTGAAAATATCGAATACGCTAATCATGAGGCGTCCCTATGGTATTGAAGAGCGCCGCCCCTGGGGGCGGCGCAGGGTGATTAACTAAACAGAGAGTAGGAGATAGCGGAGATAGCGATGAGACCCATCAGGACAACGAAGACGTTGCTGATGTGACCGCTGTACTTACGCATTGCCGGTACTTTCTGGATAGCATACATCGGCATCAGGAACAGAATCATCGCGATGATTGGGCCGCCCAGGGTTTCAATCATCCCCAGGATGCTTGGGTTCATGGTTGCCACGATCCAGGTGGTAATCAGCATGAACAGCGCAGTGATTTTGTTCAGTTTGTTGATTTCGATGGTTTTGCCTTTGCTACGCAGAGACTTAATAACCATACCGTTAAAGCCTTCACGTGCGCCCAGGTAGTGGCCCAGGAAGGATTTGGTGATAGCGATAATCGCGATAATCGGTGCCATCCAGGCGATAACCGGCGCGTTAAAGTGGTTCGCCAGGTAAGACAGGATGGAGATGTTCTGCTCTTTTGCCGCCGCCAGGTCCGCTGGGGACAGGCTCAGTACGCAGCTGAAGACGAAGAACATCACGGTCAGTACCATCATCACGTGGGCACGAGCCAGAATAGAGGAGCATTTTTTCTCTGCACCCTGGCCGTATTCTTCACGCTTCGCGACCGCGAAGGAGGAGATGATTGGTGAGTGGTTGAAGGAGAACACCATTACCGGGATTGCCAGCCACAGGGTCATCCACAGGCCGTTGCCGGTAGAGGCTGCGCTGCTGAAGGACAGGGTTTCCAGCGCTGCACCGCTCCACTGTGGGATCAGGTACAGAGCCAGCACCATCAGGGCGGCGACAAACGGGAACACCAGGATGCTCATCGCTTTAACAATCATCTGCTCACCGAAGCGAACGATGGTCATCATACCGACGATCAGAATCAGCGACAGCAGCGCGCGCGGCGGCGGCGTGATGTGTAGCTGGTGAGCCAGGAAGCTCTCGACGGTGTTGGTGATTGCCACGCTGTAAACCAGCAGGATTGGGTAGATAGCGAAGAAGTAGAGCAGGGTAATCAGTTTACCTGCGCCGATACCAAAGTGCTCTTCAACCACTTCAGTGATGTCTTCGCCCGGGTTTTTACCGGACAGCACGAAGCGAGTCAGACCGCGGTGTGCGAAGAAGGTCATCGGGAAAGCAAGGATAGCCATGATGATCAGCGGGATCATGCCACCAACGCCGGCGTTGATTGGCAGGAACAGTACGCCTGCACCGATTGCGGTGCCGTAAAGACCCAGCATCCACATTGTATCTGTTTTGCGCCATCCGCTAGCAGATTCTGCTGTGACGATAGTGCTGGTTTGAGTGTTTTCCATCTGTATCTCCTGGAGGAAGGAAAATGCTAATTTTTTAGTCAAATAAAATAAAAATAACGTTAAAACCAAGATTAAATTTTATAAGTATCGGCTTTTTTGTGATTTTTACCCGATACCGTTTTAGACGAGCGCAAATGTACATTTAACTGGTAAATGTATCAGTGATCATGATCGCAAATGTAATAATCCACTTTTCGTGTGGGGTATTGCAGGTGTTTTTACTGTAATTGCAATATATACAGAAATTAATGGTCGCGAAGGCTACCATTCGCAGTATGTGTGGTAAATGGTTGAGGGGGTAAATACGATGTTTTTGCTGATAAAAATGGTGAAAATGGCGTTTATTAGCGCTTAATCATAACTATGGCTAATAATGTGCGGTTGATTAACGAACGCAAACGATTGGCTGTGAATGAATAGGCGTGTCAGACGGACGGTTCTGAGGGAGATTCCGGCGGAAAAGACCGCCGGAAGGGGGAGTGAATTACGCTGAGGTCAGACTCAGGCGCAGATTTCGTAGCACGGAATATAGGCAGAGCCTGGCAGTTTCATGCGGTGCTGGGCCACGAAGCCCTGCAGCAGTTCATCCATGCGGCGCATCATCTCTTTATCACCGTGGATCTTGTACGGCCCAAACTCTTCGATAGCGCGAATGCCCACTTCCTTCACGTTACCTGCCACGATGCCGGAGAAGGCGCGGCGCAGGTCGGCGGCCAGCACTTCAACCGGCTGATCGGGATAGAGCTTCAGGCTCGCCATGTTTTCGTGCGACGGCTCGAACGGCATTTGCAGGTCTGGTGCAATGCGAATCGACCAGTTGAAGCTGTAAGCATCGCCGGTATCACGGCGGTTCTCTTTCACCAGCGGCATCGCTTTCTTCATCTGACGCGCCACTTCCACTTCATCATCAATGATGATTTTGTAATGACGGCGGGCACCTTCACCCAGCGTATGCACGACAAAATCGTCCAGCACGCGGAAGTAGTCGGCGCTCTCTTTCGGGCCGGTGAGGATAAGCGGCAGCACCTGGTCTTTGTTCGCTGGGTTCATCAGAATGCCCAGCAGGTACAGCAGCTCTTCCGCCGTACCAACGCCGCCAGGGAAGATAATGATGCCGTGGGCGATACGGACAAAGGCTTCCAGACGCTTTTCGATATCCGGCATGATGATCAGTTCGTTCACCAGCGGGTTAGGCGGCTCAGCGGCAATAATCGACGGTTCGGTCATGCCGATAAAACGGCCTTCTTTATAGCGTTGCTGCGCGTGGCCTACCGCGGCGCCTTTCATTGGTGCTTCCATCGCGCCTGGGCCGCAGCCGGTGCAGATGTTTAGTTCACGCAGACCAAGCTGGTTACCGACGCGACGAGCGTACAGGTATTCGTTTTCATTAATGGAGTGACCGCCCCAGCACACCACCATGCTAGGTGCTTCCCCGACGTGCAGCGCGCGGGCGTTACGCAGAATAGAGAAGACCAGGTTGGTAATGTGGGTCGAGCTTTCCAGATCGAGATTCGGGAAGCGGACGGTGTTATGGATTTGCCCGTAGACAAACAGAATATCGCGCAGGACGGCAAACAGGTTAGCCTGCAGCGAGCGTATGATCCGCCCATCAACGAAGGCATCTTCCGGGGGATTAATCAGTTCAAGCTTCACGCCGCGCTCGCGGCGCAGCACGTTAATGTCGAAGCTTTCAAAACGGGATAGCAGCTCTTTGCTGTTATCGGTCAGGCTACCTGAGTTCAGTACGGCCAGGGAACAGTTGCGGAACAATTGATACAGGTCGCTGCTGGCCGTGCGTTTAAGCATGTCAACTTCCAGCTGCGACAACATATCCATTGAGCCAAGCGGGCTAATATGTGTAATCAAGTGAACTCCTTACGGGACGAAAATCGTCTTCCTTGATGATTACAATAGCCTCGCTGGCCCGTTTACTACAACCTCAGCGCGGAACAAAGCGCGCAAAATTGAGATTTTGTTAAGCTTACTGACGTACCAGTCGTCCAATAGCCGGGACAAACTCGCCGTTTGAGCGCCATGGGTTGATATCCAGACCGCCGCGACGGGTGTAGCGGGCGTATACGCTCAGGCTTTCCGGCGCGCAGAAACGCAGAATGTCATTGAAGATACGTTCAACGCACTGCTCGTGGAATTCGTTGTGATGACGGAACGATACCAGGTAACGCAGCAGCTTCTCGCGGTCGATTTGCCGGCCGCGGTATTGGATCTGTACGGAGCCCCAGTCTGGCTGATGGGTGATCAGGCAGTTGGACTTCAGCAAATGGCTGACCAGCGTCTCCTGTACCACTTTGTCTCCTGCCGCGCCGTCGAGATAGTCGGCGTTGAATTCGTAGCTCTCAATCTCGATATCCTGATTGTCGATGCAGCTACCGTGGAAGTGGGCAATAGGCTGGCCCTCCAGCTCATCGATACGATACAGCGCGACGGTCACCACACCCTGTGCGCAGGCGCTCAGATCGCGCTCCAGCGTCTGCTGTACCGCTTCCCAGCTATCAAAGCGCGTCTGGTTGAAGCTATTGAGGTACAGTTTGAAGCTTTTGGACTCCACCAGATTGACCGTCGCGTGGCTCAGTTCGACGTGGCCCACTGCGACCTGCGGCAGCCCTTTGGCGTTAAGCCAGGAGAGTTCATACAGCGTCCAGATATCCGCGCCGTGGAATGGCAGGGTATCAGCGTGCAGCCCCAGCGGGTCGCGGTTTAAGCTGCGCGGTACGCCCTGAAGCAGAGAGGCATCGTAGGTATCGCGATAATCTGTGGTTTTACCCAGGGTCAGACCAGACAGCGCCTGATGGTTCTCATAAGAAGACATGTTTCACCGTTACAAAGCAGGTACACTATTGTTTCTAGTGTATCTTAGCTAACCAGAAGAGAGAAATTCGTGGATCAGCAGACCGCAGACGCATTACACGCTTTCACCCAACGCTATTGCGATGCCTGGCAGCGTGAGCACAACAGCCTGCCGCGCAGCGAGGAACTTTACGGCATTCCGTCCCCGTGCCAGGTCTCAACGACCGATGATGAGGTGCTCTGGCAGCCTCAGCCGTTTGACGGCGAGCAGAATGTAAATGGCGTTGAACGCGCAATGGAGATTGTGGTACAACAGCCCATTCACACCTATTATACCACTCAGTATGCGGGTGATATGCACGCGATGTTCATGGGCGAAACCCTGACGCTGCTGCAGGTGTGGAGTCCCGACGATTTCCGTCGCGTGCAGGAAAATCTGATTGGTCACCTGGTCACGCAAAAGCGCCTGAAGCTTTCACCGACGCTTTTTATCGCCACCCTGGACAGCGAACTGGACGTGATTTCCGTGTGCAACGTGACCGGTGAAGTGGTCAAAGAGACGCTCGGAACCCGTAATCGTCTGCCTCTTGCCTCCTCCCTTGCGAGTTTCCTGACTCAACTCGAGCCTCTCCTGTAAGACAATTCGCCCATCACCTTGTGAGAGATCTCTTACACGCCCTGTGAGAGATCGCCAGAACATAAGTAAGACACTCATCCCATTTGTTTAGTCATTTCGTTGTATATCAATAAGATAAATGAATCCTACAGGCTTAATCTCTGATGTAAGCCTTAAGTGTTTGCCTGAGAGGCACTTGTAAGACGGGGCGGAATAGCGGATTCTATCTACGTCGACAGGGAGTCGCACAATGAAGTGAACATCAGGATGATGACGCTTCATAGGACACACCGGGAAGGTGATTCAAGGAAAGGCTTCAGGATGAAGCAAGAGGATAACGCAGGTACGCGTTAAAGGACACCTCCAGGACGGAGAATGAGAGCCAGACAGGATATCTGGTGGATCAGGAAGATCAGGATACACTCACGGATTGGGTGAAATCACATCGGGGTGGTGTGATGCAGGATGCAACCGTTTAGGGATGAACATGGTCAGGAGACCACAGGAAAAGTTGTCACGGACGAGCAGGGAGCACCAAAAGTAGCTGGATTGCTGCGAAACGAACCGGGAGCACTGTTTTTACAGTGCTCCCTTTTTTTGTTTCCCGCCAACTAGTGATATCCTGCGCCCGATTTTGTTTCCTCTGAGGTTCCCATGACACGCCACGACAACCTACGCGACCAACTACTGCTTATTGAAAACCTGCTGCGTCAGCATGAACACTGGCAGGAGACGGCACCGCATGAGAGCGCATTTGCCAGCGACCAGCCGTTCTGTATGGATACGCTGGAGCCGCTAGAGTGGCTGCAATGGGTGCTGATTCCGCGCATGCACCAACTTCTCGATGGCGGCATGCCGCTGCCAACCGGGTTTGCTATCGCTCCCTATTATGAAATGGCGCTGGATGCCGCCCATCCGCTGCGCGCGATCATTCTGCCGCCGCTGGAACAGCTGGACGCCTTCTTCGTGAGCGATGCGCACTGATGCTGGAAATTATTTACCAGGATGAGTGGCTGGTGGCGGTGAATAAGCCCTCCGGTTGGCTGGTTCACCGTAGCTGGCTCGATCGCGATGAAAAAGTGGTGGTGATGCAAACGGTGCGTGACCAGATTGGTCAGCACGTCTTCACTGCCCATCGCCTTGACCGCCCAACCTCCGGCGTACTGCTGATGGGTCTCTCCAGCGAAGCAGGCCGCCTGCTGTCGCAGCAGTTCGAGCAGCACCAGATGCAGAAGCGCTATCACGCCATCGTGCGCGGCTGGCTGACCGACGACGCGGTGCTCGACTACCCGCTGGTGGAAGAGCTCGATAAAATCGCCGATAAGTTCGCCCGCGAAAATAAAGACCCGCAGCCAGCGGTAACCCACTATCGCGGCCTGGCGACGGTGGAAATGCCGGTCGCCACCGGGCGCTACCCGACCACCCGCTACGGGCTGGTGGAGCTGGAGCCGAAAACCGGTCGTAAGCATCAACTGCGTCGCCATCTGGCGCATCTTCGTCACCCGATTCTTGGCGACAGTAAGCACGGCGACCTGCGCCAGAACCGCAGCGCCGCACAGCATTTTGGCTGCCATCGCCTGATGCTACACGCCAGCCAGCTCTCATTAACTCATCCCTTTACCGGCGAGCCGCTGACCATTCGCGCCGGGCTGGATGACGTCTGGATGCAGGCGCTATCACATTTCGGCTGGCGCGGGCTTCTCCCCGAGAATGAAAGGGTTGAGTTTGTGGCCGACTCCGGTCAGGATGAAGCTATCGAGAAGTAAACAGGGAGTTAAATCATGGCTGAAGTAGGGATTTTTGTCGGCACCATGTACGGCAATTCGCTGTTGGTGGCCGAAGAAGCGGAAACCATTCTGAGCGGACTTGGCCATCAGGCGAAGGTATTTGAAGACCCGATGGTCTCCGACTGGGAAAGCTATACCGGAAAGTACGTGCTGGTGGTGACGTCCACCACCGGTCAGGGTGATTTGCCGGATAGCATCGTGCCGCTGTTTAACGATCTGCAGGATATGTATCAGCCCCATCTGCGCTACGGCATTATTGCGCTGGGTGATAGCACCTACGCTAATTTCTGCGGCGGCGGTAAGCGGTTCGACGCACTATTGCAGGAGCAGGGCGCACAGCGCATCGGCGACATGCTGATGATTGATGCGTCTGAAGACCCGGAGCCGGAGAGCATCTCCAATCCGTGGGTTGAGCAGTGGGCAACGCTGCTGAAATAAACGTTTTTCTTCTGGCACCGGTACGAGACTGTCGTACCGGCTGCTATTTGTACATTAGCCACATCATCTCATAATATCCCCTAATAAAATTGTGCATATGCACGATGAGCTGCGGCTCGCCGCTTCCTATACTGCGTTAAGTCATCCCATCTTATGGATAGCGAGATTCCCAATGCTATGCGCCTTTCTCGCTATCGCTATTGTTAACAAGGATTGAACCATGTCGATTCACGCTTCCACGCCCGTAGTGACGTCTATGCAGGTTATCCCGGTTGCCGGGCACGACAGTATGCTAATGAACCTGAGCGGCGCTCATGCGCCGTTCTTTACTCGCAATATTGTGGTTATCAAAGATAACGCGGGTCATACGGGCGTAGGAGAGATCCCCGGCGGTGAGAAGATTCGCCTGACGCTTGAAGACGCCATTCCGCTGGTGGTGGGGAAAACGTTGGGCGAGTACAAAAATGTACTGAACGCCGTGCGCAACACCTTCGCCGACCGTGATGCGACCGGCCGCGGCCTGCAAACCTTCGATCTGCGCACCACTATTCACGTGGTGACCGGTATCGAAGCGGCGATGCTGGATCTGTTAGGCCAATATTTGGGCGTGAACGTGGCATCACTGCTGGGGGAAGGGCAGCAGCGTAGTGAAGTCGAAATGTTGGGCTACCTGTTCTTTATCGGGAACCGCCATGCAACTCCGCTGCCGTATCAAAGCCAGCCGGACGAGAAATGTGACTGGTATCGGCTACGTCATGACGAAGCGATGACTCCGGATGCGGTGGTGCGTCTGGCGGAAGCGGCGTATGAAAAGTACGGCTTCAACGACTTTAAACTGAAAGGCGGCGTGCTGGCAGGCGAAGAGGAAGCGGAGTCTATTGTCGCGCTGGCAAAACGTTTCCCGCAGGCGCGCGTGACCCTCGACCCGAACGGGGCATGGTCGCTGGACGAAGCGATTAAGATTGGCAAATACCTTAAGGGAACGCTCGCCTACGCCGAAGATCCGTGCGGGGCGGAGCAGGGCTTCTCCGGGCGCGAAATAATGGCCGAATTCCGCCGTGCGACGGGGCTGCCGACGGCGACCAACATGATTGCCACCGACTGGCGTCAGATGGGCCATACGCTGGCGTTGCAATCGGTGGATATTCCGCTGGCGGATCCGCATTTCTGGACCATGCAGGGCTCGGTGCGTGTGGCGCAGATGTGCCATGAGTTCGGCCTGACCTGGGGCTCGCACTCCAATAACCACTTCGATATTTCGCTGGCGATGTTCACCCACGTGGCGGCCGCCGCACCAGGGAAAATTACGGCGATTGACACCCACTGGATCTGGCAGGAAGGTAATCAGCGCCTGACCAAAGAACCGTTTGAAATCAAAGGCGGTATGGTGCAGGTACCGAACAAACCGGGTCTGGGCGTTGAGCTGGATATGGACCAGGTGATGAAGGCTAACGCGCTGTACAAAAAGCATGGCCTTGGCGCGCGTGATGATGCAATGGGAATGCAGTACCTGATCCCAAACTGGACATTTGATAACAAACGCCCGTGCATGGTGCGCTAAGCTTACCGCCGACTCTGCTGGAGTATGCAGAACCCAGCCACAAATTCGCATAAGGACAGCCCATGAAGATTGTGATTGCCCCTGACTCCTACAAAGAAAGCCTGAGTGCGCTCGATGTTGCCTGTGCGATAGAGGATGGGTTTCGTGAAGTGTTTCCCGATGCTGAATACTGCAAGCTGCCCGTTGCCGACGGCGGCGAGGGGACGGTAGAAGCGATGGTGGCAGCAACGCAGGGGCGAGTGCTTGAGGTTGAGGTGACCGGCCCGTTGGGTTCTCCCGTGCCAGGCTTCTTCGGTATTTCCGGCGATGGGCAATGTGCGTTTATTGAAATGGCTGCGGCAAGCGGCCTGGAAAGCGTGCCTATCGCAAAGCGTAATCCGCTAAAAACCACCTCCTGGGGAACGGGAGAACTCATTCGCCACGCGCTGGACCATGGCGTGAGCCGGATTATTATTGGCCTTGGCGGCAGTGCCACTAATGACGGCGGCGCAGGAATGGTGCAGGCGCTAGGGGCAACGCTGTTGGCAGCGGACGGACAGCCGATTCCTCCGGGAGGCGCCGGGCTGGAGGCGCTGGCTGGTATTGATATCAGCGGGCTGGACAGCCGGCTGTCGGGCTGTCAGATTGATGTTGCCTGCGATGTTACCAACCCATTGACCGGCGCAGAGGGGGCATCAGCGGTGTTTGGGCCGCAAAAGGGGGCGACGCCGGAGATGGTGGCGTTCCTGGATCGGGCTCTGGCGCACTATGCGACGTGTATCCAGCGGGATTTAGGCCGCGATGTGCTGACGCTTGAGGGCGGCGGCGCGGCGGGGGGAATGGGGGCGGCGTTGTACGCATTTTGTGGCGCAACGCTGCGGCCCGGCATTGAGATTGTCACCGAGGCGCTGCATCTTGATGCGCTGGTGGCGGATGCCAGTCTGGTGATTACCGGTGAAGGGCGGATGGATAGCCAGACTATTCACGGCAAAGTGCCGGTGGGCGTGGCGAAGGTGGCTAAGCGCTACGGTATCCCGGTGATTGGCATTGCTGGCAGCCTGACACCGGACGTCGGCGTGGTGCATCAGCACGGGATTGATGCGGTGTTCAGCGTGATGTATCGCATTTGCACGCTGGAGGAGGCACTGTCGGAGGCGGGTGAGAATGTGAGAATGGCAGCGCGGAATATTGCGGGGGTCATTAAGCTAGGGCAGGCGCTGTAGGTTTCCCCGGGGTCGCTTGCGCTCGCCCGGGCTACCAATCAAATGTAGCCCGGCCAAGCGAAGCGCCGCCGGGATCGGCACCTATCCCAATATCTTCCGGGTTTCCCGAGTCACATTGTCCATCTCATCCAACAGCTCCAGCAGTTCCGGCTCCAGCTCTTCCGCCGCCGTGCCGCTACGCAGCTGGCTCTCAATCAGATGGCACAAATGCTTGAGACGCGGAACGCCGCTGTAGCCGCAGCTACCGTGCAGTTTATGAATGGCATCGACCAGATTTTCCGGCTGCTCGCCCACGAGCTGCTCTTCCACTTTGTTACGCACTTCCGGCAGGAAGGCGATCAGCATCTGCAACATCTCGCGCGCCAGGTCAGGCTTATAGGCGGCCTGGCGCAGCGCCAGCTGCCAGTCCAGCGTCGCGTTGAGGTCGACCGGTGGTTCAATCGGGTCGGCGTGCATCGGGCGAGGCACCACATTCACGCCGGGCTTATAGCGCAGCAGTAAATCGTGCAGCCGGTTCTCTTCAATCGGCTTCGCCAGATAGTCGTTCATACCGGCGGTCAGCAGCTTTTCGCGCTGCCCGGCCAGGGCGTGAGCGGTGACGGCAATCACCGGCGTTTGCTGCTGGTGCGGAAGCTGGCGTATCAGCTCGCAGGCGCGAATGCCGTCGATGTCTGGCATCTGAATATCCATCAGAATCAGATCGAACTTCATCTGTTTGGCGCACTCAACGGCCTGGTGGCCGCTTTCGCAAAGCTCCACGTGCTGCACCTGATCGTCTAACAGTGCGCCAATCAGCTTCAGGTTGGCCGGGTTATCGTCCACCGCCATGACCGTCATCGGCAGGCGATGTTCGGTATGCGGAACGGCAATCTGAGAAGATGTGCTGAGGCTAAACTCCAGCAGCACCGGCATCAGCCGGGTAATGGTCAGCGGTTTCAACAGACAGGCTGATGCCCCGTCCTTCTTCAGCGCTTCTGCATCGACCTGCGCGTGGCACGGCAGCGCCAGCACCAGGTGATCGGTCATATTCAGCGCCATGCTCAGCTTCTCGCGGTGAATAGTCAGGTCGCGAACGGAGACCGGCACGGCAACCAGCAGAATGTCGTAAAACTCTGCCGGGAGCGCAGCGATGCTGACGGCGTAGACCACCTCTAGCGGCGTAGAGGCGAGCATATCCAGCGTGGCCTGCGCCGCGGCGGCGTTAGCCTCCACGTAGGCAATGCGTTTGCCCTTCAGGCTGCTGGTATCCGGGCCATCGGAGATGACGTTCGGGTTCAGATCGAGGTTGATGTTAAACCAGAAGGTCGAACCGCGGTTTGGCTGGCTGTGGAAGGAGATATCACCGCCCATCTCGCGCACCAGTTTCTGGGTGATAACCAGCCCCAGCCCGGTGCCGCCGTGGCGTCGGGAGATACTGGCATCCGCCTGACGGAAGGCCTGGAACAGACGAGACTGATCGCGCTCTGGAATACCAATCCCGGTATCGCGGATCTGCACTTCAATCTGCACCTTGTTATTGCTGACGGCGCGCTGCTCAACCAGCACATCAATGTTACCGTTTTCGGTAAACTTGATGGCGTTACCCACCAGGTTGGTGATCACCTGTTGCAGACGCAGCGGGTCGCCGATGACGTTATCCGGCACGTCGTTCTTAATATTGAGCGTCAGCTCCAGCCCTTTATCGTGGGCCGAGTGCGCCAGCAGGGTGACCACTTCATCAAGAGAGTTCCGCAGCGGGAAGGGAATACTTTCCAGCAGCAGCTTACCGGCTTCCAGCTTCGAGAAGTCGAGCACGTCGTTGATGATCGCCAGCAGGTTGTTGGCCGAACGCTCGATGGTGTTGAGGTGGTCGCGCTGGGTAGGATTTAGCTCGGTTTTGAGCGTCAGGCGGGTAAAGCCGATCACCCCGTTAAGCGGCGTACGCAGCTCGTGCGACATGTTGGCCAGGAACTCGGACTTGATGCGCGCGGCTTCCTGCGCGCGCTTTTTCGCCAGATCCAGCTCCACGTTCTGGATCTCCATCTGCTCAAGCGTTTCCCGCAGATCCGAAGTGGCCTGGTCGACGTTATGCTGCATCTCCTCATGATAGGCAGCCAGCGACATGGCCATCGAGTTGATACCGTTTTTCAACATATCCAACTCGCCGAGCATAAAGCCTTCAACGCGGCTATCGAGCTGCCCTCGTCGGATGCGGTCAACGGTATTCACCATGTTGCGAATTGGCCCCGTGACGTCCTGCATCAGCCGCCAGCCGAAGATCAGCGCAATACCGATACAGAACAGCATCATCACGCTGGAGATGAAAATCTCTTTGTACTGCTGGAGCCGCACCGATTTAAGGTCCAGCTCTAGCGCCACATAGCCCAGCATGTTGATCGGCGTTTTGGCATCCGACTGCGGCGACTCGTCCGGTGAGTAGTGCTCGGAGATAATCGGCGTACGTAGAATCATGATATCGCCAAGCCGCGTGACGCTTAGCCTTCGGGGAAACGCCGTGCCGCGCGGCAGCTGCAGCTCGCTGGGATCCAGCTGATAGTTAGAGGTGACGAACAGCTTGTTGTGTTCATCGTATACGGAAATGGCGCGCACAATATCGGAATGGCGACGATGCAGCACGCTGATCAATTGGCCGATCGACTCGCGATTTTGCAAATTCATACCATATTCACTGGAGACGGCGAGCGGTTCAATAATGCTGGCACCGGCGTCTTCCAGCTGACGCTGCAGGTCGTTATAGCGGTGTACGACGAAGAAGATACTGAGCAGTAAACCGATAAGTACGGTCGGCGCCAGGATCAAAATCATCATTCTTGCACGCAGGCTGTAGTTGGTCATGGAGGTCCGTTGTGGGAGAATCAGGGCAATATTTTTGATTGAGAACAATCTCTACGATGGCGCAATTCTACTCTGCAAAACGGCGCGTGACGACGCGCCAGATCATAACCGTGACAGTCAGCAGTCTTGATCCCTTCGGGCAAGGTGTGGCGCGCCACAACGGTAAAGCATTATTCATCAATGGCTTATTGCCAGATGAAAGCGCGGAAGTGACCCTGACGGAAGATAAAAAACAGTACGCGCGCGGGCAGGTAAAACGCCGCCTGACCACCAGTTCCGAGCGTGAAACCCCGCGTTGCCCGCATTTTGGCGTCTGCGGCGGTTGCCAGCAGCAGCATGCTGCCGTTGCACTACAACAGCGCAGCAAACGCGAGGCGTTGAACCGGTTAATGAAACATGACGTCGATGACGTTATCTCGGGCGAACCCTGGGGATACCGCCGTCGGGCGCGGCTGAGCGTGAATTATCAGCCTAAAACGCAAAAATTGCAGATGGGTTTTCGCAAAGCGAATTCGAACGACATTGTCGAAGTGGTGCAGTGCCCCGTTTTGGTGCCCAATCTTGAGGCGTTGCTGCCCACCGTGCGGGAATGTCTGGAGAGCCTGAAGGGAAAACGTCAGCTCGGACACGTTGAACTGGTCAGTGCCGACAACGGTCCGCTGATGGTACTGCGTCATACGGCGGCGCTCTCGGATGAAGATAAAGAAAAACTGGAACGCTTTTCGCATTCTTCCGGCGTTGCCCTTTATCTGGCGCCGGAAAGCGAGATACTTGAATGCGTGACCGGCGAGGAGCCCTGGTATTCGTCAGACGGGCTACGCTTAACCTTCAGCCCGCGCGATTTTATTCAGGTAAACGACGGCGTGAATCAGCAGATGGTTGCAACGGCGTTGTCGTGGCTCGATGTACAGTCAACTGACCGTGTACTCGATCTGTTCTGCGGAATGGGGAACTTTACCCTGCCGCTGGCCACCCGCGCGCAAAGCGTCGTCGGCGTTGAAGGCGTCCCGGCGCTGGTGGCGAAAGGGCGAGAAAATGCCGCGCTGAACCACCTGGAGAATGTCACCTTCTTCCACGAGAATCTGGAAGAGGATGTCACGCTTCAGGCGTGGGCGAAGCATGGTTTTGACAAGGTTTTACTCGATCCCGCCCGTGCTGGCGCACCGGGCGTGATGCAGCATGTTATAAAATTAGCGCCAACGCGGGTGGTATACGTTTCCTGCAATCCGGCAACGCTGGCGCGCGATAGCGAGGCGTTGTTGAATGCGGGGTACCAAATTCAGCGTATGGCAATGCTTGATATGTTCCCGCACACTGGGCACCAGGAATCTATGGTGCTGTTTGAGCGTAGGTAATAACGGTGGCTTGTCGACTTCGACAGGCCGGTCCCTGAAAGGAGAGGACAATGGTTGCGGTAAGAAGTGCACATCTCAATAAAGCTGGTGAATTTGACCCACAAAAATGGATCGCAAGTCTGGGAATTTCCAGCCAGCAGTCGTGTGAACGCTTAGCCGAGACCTGGGATTATTGTCGCCGCCAGACCGTAGGACATGATGACGCCGAACTGATGCTGTGGCGCGGCGTGGAGATGGTTGAAATCCTCTCTACGCTGAGTATGGATAACGACACGTTAAGAGCCGCGCTGCTGTTTCCGTTAGTAGACGCTAACGTTGTCAGTGAAGAAGTGCTGAGCGAAAGCGCCGGTCAATCCGTCGTGACTCTGATTCACGGCGTGCGCGACATGGCGGCTATTCGCCAACTGAAAGCTACCCATACCGATGCGGTCTCCTCCGAGCAGGTGGATAACGTCCGCCGCATGCTGCTGGCGATGGTGGATGATTTCCGCTGCGTGGTTATCAAGCTTGCCGAACGTATTGCCCACCTGCGCGAAGTGAAGGATGCGCCGGAAGATGAACGCGTGCTGGCGGCTAAAGAATGTACCAACATCTATGCGCCGCTGGCTAACCGCTTAGGCATCGGCCAGCTCAAATGGGAGCTGGAAGATTACTGCTTCCGTTATCTGCACCCAGCAGAGTACAAGCGCATCGCGAAGCTGCTGCACGAGCGCCGTATTGACCGCGAGCACTATATTTCCGATTTCGTCGGCCACCTGCGCAGCGAAATGAAGACCGAAGGCGTGAAGGCCGAAGTGTACGGTCGCCCGAAACACATCTACAGCATCTGGCGCAAAATGCAGAAAAAGCACCTCGCTTTTGACGAGCTGTTTGACGTGCGCGCGGTGCGTATCGTCGCGGAACGTTTGCAGGACTGCTACGCCGCGTTGGGGATAGTGCACACTCACTATCGCCACCTGCCAGATGAGTTTGATGACTACGTCGCAAACCCGAAACCCAACGGCTACCAGTCCATCCATACGGTGGTATTAGGGCCGGGCGGCAAAACGGTTGAAATCCAGATTCGTACCAAACAGATGCACGAAGACGCCGAGCTGGGCGTTGCCGCGCACTGGAAATACAAAGAGGGTACTGGCACAGCAAGCGGGCCGCGTTCCGGCCACGAAGATCGTATCGCCTGGCTGCGTAAACTGATTGCGTGGCAGGAAGAGATGGCCGACTCCGGCGAAATGCTCGACGAAGTGCGCAGCCAGGTCTTCGACGACCGCGTGTATGTGTTTACGCCAAAAGGCGACGTGGTGGACCTTCCGGCAGGCTCCACGCCGCTGGACTTCGCCTACCACATTCATAGCGACGTCGGTCACCGCTGCATCGGCGCCAAGATTGGCGGGCGCATCGTGCCGTTCACCTATCAGTTGCAGATGGGCGACCAGATAGAAATCATCACCCAGAAGCAGCCAAACCCGAGCCGTGACTGGCTGAACCCGAACCTCGGTTACGTAACGACCAGCCGTGGACGTTCGAAAATCCACGCCTGGTTCCGTAAACAGGACAAAGACAAGAACGTGCTAGCCGGGCGGCAGATCCTCGACGACGAGCTGGAGCATCTGGGCATCAGCCTCAAGGAGGCCGAGAAGCACCTGCTGCCGCGTTACAACTTTAACGACGTGGAAGAGCTGCTGGCGGCCATCGGCGGCGGTGACATTCGCCTCAACCAGATGGTGAACTTCCTGCAGGCGCAGTTCAATAAGCCGAGCGCCGCCGAGCAGGACGCCGCCGCGCTGAAACAGCTTCAGCAGAAGACCTATACGCCGCAGAACCGCAGCAAAGATAACGGTCGCGTCGTGGTGGAAGGTGTCGGTAACCTGATGCACCATATCGCGCGCTGCTGTCAGCCTATTCCCGGTGACGAGATTGTCGGCTTTATCACCCAGGGGCGCGGGATTTCCGTGCACCGGGCGGACTGCGAACAGCTGGCGGAGCTGCAGTCGCACGCGCCGGAGCGCATCGTTGATGCCGTGTGGGGTGAAAGCTACTCGGCGGGCTACTCGCTGGTGGTGCGCGTTCAGGCCAACGATCGCAGCGGCCTGCTGCGCGATATCACCACCATTCTCGCCAACGAGAAGGTGAACGTGCTGGGCGTGGCCAGCCGTAGCGACACCAAGCAACAGATGGCGACTATCGACATGACCATCGAAATCTACAACCTGCAGGTGCTGGGCCGTGTGCTCGGCAAGCTGAACCAGGTGCCGGACGTGATCGACGCCCGTCGACTGCACGGCGGTTAATGTTCTTTTTACCCTCTCCCAATGGGGGAGGGTAACTCTCTCTTTTTGCAAGGAATCATCATGACTCAAATCGACCGACTGCTCGGCATCATGCAGCGCCTGCGTGACCCGGAAAACGGCTGCCCGTGGGATAAAGAGCAGACGTTCAGCACCATCGCCCCTTACACGCTGGAAGAGACATACGAAGTGCTCGACGCCATTGCGCGCGAAGACTTTGACGACCTGCGCGGCGAACTGGGCGACCTGCTGTTCCAGGTGGTGTTTTACGCGCAGATGGCCCAGGAAGAGGGGCGCTTTGATTTCAACGATATTTGCGCCGCTATCAGCGATAAGCTGGAGCGTCGTCACCCGCACATCTTTGGCGACGCCAGCGCCGAAAACAGCCAGGAAGTGTTGACCCGCTGGGAGAAAATCAAAACCGCTGAACGGGCAGAGAAAGCGCAGCACTCCGCGCTGGACGATATTCCGCGCGCCTTCCCGGCGCTGATGCGGGCGCACAAAATCCAGAAGCGCTGCTCGGCGGTTGGCTTTGACTGGACCACGCTTGGCCCGGTGCTCGATAAAGTTTACGAAGAGATCGACGAAGTGATGGACGAAGCCAGGCAGGCGGTGGTCGACGAGGCTAAACTGGAAGAAGAGGTGGGCGACCTGTTGTTTGCCACCGTTAACCTGTCTCGCCATTTAGGGGTAAAAGCAGAGACCGCATTGCAGAAGGCGAACGAAAAATTTGAGCGCCGTTTCCGCGAAGTTGAGCGGATTGTCGCCGCACGTGGCCTGGAAATGACCGGTGTGGATCTGGATGTGATGGAAGAAGTTTGGCAGCAGGTAAAACGGCAGGAATCTGATCTCTAAAGAATTTTTGTGGGAAAGGGCGAAAAGTGCGAAATCTTAAATGACAAGCGCTTGATTTGCGTCAAAAACTTTTACCCCAAAGGGGCTATTTTCTCACTCCCCATGTTTGTTTCTGCGGCGATTGAGGAGCGAGAATGAAAGTTTGTGGCGCTCGCCATGTTCGGGTATACTACTTTCCCGTCTTGGTTATTCCATCGTTTCACCCTAACTTCTCAGGTCCAGCATGACAACGAACTATATTTTTGTGACCGGCGGGGTCGTATCCTCTCTGGGTAAAGGCATTGCCGCAGCATCCCTGGCAGCCATTCTTGAAGCCCGTGGCCTCAACGTGACCATGATGAAACTGGATCCGTATATTAACGTCGATCCTGGCACCATGAGCCCGATCCAACACGGGGAAGTGTTCGTTACCGAAGACGGCGCTGAAACCGACCTGGACCTGGGTCACTATGAGCGCTTCATTCGTACCAAAATGACTCGCCGCAATAACTTCACTACCGGTCGTATCTACTCAGATGTCCTGCGCAAAGAGCGTCGTGGCGACTATCTGGGCGCAACCGTGCAGGTTATCCCACACATCACTAACGCGATCAAAGAACGCGTCCTCGCCGGTGGCGAAGGTCATGATGTGGTGCTGGTTGAAATCGGCGGTACCGTCGGTGATATCGAATCCCTGCCATTCCTGGAAGCGATTCGTCAGCTGGCCGTGGATATCGGTCGTGAAAACGCGCTGTTCATGCACCTGACTCTGGTGCCATATATGGCAGCCGCGGGCGAAGTCAAAACCAAACCGACTCAGCACTCCGTGAAAGAGCTGCTGTCCATCGGTATTCAGCCAGATATTCTGATCTGTCGTTCCGATCGTGCGGTTCCGGCCAACGAACGTGCAAAAATTGCATTGTTCTGTAACGTGCCAGAAAAAGCCGTTATTTCAATGAAAGACGTCGATTCCATTTATAAAATTCCAGGCCTGTTGAAATCTCAGGGGCTGGACGATTATATTTGTAAACGATTCAGCTTGAACTGCCCGGAAGCAAACCTGGCCGAATGGGAACAGGTTATCTTCGAAGAAGCGAACCCGGCAGGCGAAGTCACGATTGGTATGGTCGGCAAGTACATTGAACTGCCAGATGCTTATAAATCGGTGATTGAAGCGCTGAAACACGGTGGCCTGAAAAACCGCGTAACCGTCAACATCAAGCTGATTGATTCGCAGGATGTGGAAACGCGCGGCGTCGAAATTCTGAAAGATTTGGATGCTATCCTGATCCCTGGCGGCTTCGGCTACCGTGGTGTTGAAGGTAAGATCGCTACCGCACGCTATGCGCGTGAAAACAAAATTCCTTATCTGGGCATCTGCCTGGGTATGCAGGTTGCGCTGATCGAATTCGCGCGTAACGTTGCAGGCATGGAAAACGCCAACTCTACGGAATTTGTGCCAGACTGTAAGTACCCGGTTGTGGCGCTCATTACCGAATGGCGTGATGAAGATGGCAATGTCGAAGTTCGTACTGAAAAGAGCGATCTCGGCGGCACAATGCGCCTTGGCGCACAGCAGTGCCAGCTTAGCGATGACAGCCTGGTCCGCCAGATGTACGGCGAGCCAACTATCGTTGAGCGTCACCGTCACCGCTATGAAGTCAACAACATGTTGTTGAAACCGATTGAAGCTGCAGGTCTGCGCGTTGCGGGCCGTTCCGGGGATGATCAGTTGGTCGAGATCATCGAAGTTCCGAACCACCCGTGGTTCGTTGCTTGTCAGTTCCATCCGGAGTTTACTTCCACGCCGCGTGATGGGCACCCGCTGTTTGCTGGCTTCGTGAAAGCCGCGAGCGAGTACCAGAAGCGTCAGAAGTAAGAAAAGTTAGAACGGCAACGCCCCACGAGGGGCGTTGTTTGTCTGGAGTTTTAGTTTAACTTGTACTGAGGAAAACCTAATGTCCAAAATCGTTAAAATCATCGGTCGTGAAATCATCGACTCCCGTGGTAACCCGACTGTTGAAGCAGAAGTTCACCTGGAAGGTGGTTTCGTTGGTATGGCAGCAGCCCCGTCAGGTGCTTCTACTGGTTCCCGCGAAGCGCTGGAACTGCGCGATGGCGACAAATCTCGCTTCATGGGTAAAGGCGTACTGAAAGCTGTTGGCGCTGTAAACGGCCCAATCGCTCAGGCTCTGCTGGGTAAAGATGCTAAAGATCAGGCTGGCATCGACAAGATCATGATCGATCTGGACGGTACTGAGAACAAATCCAACTTCGGCGCGAACGCAATCCTGGCCGTATCTCTGGCAAACGCCAAAGCAGCAGCAGCTGCTAAAGGTCTGCCACTGTACGCTCACATCGCTGAACTGAACGGTACCCCAGGCAAATACTCCATGCCAGTTCCGATGATGAACATCATCAACGGCGGCGAGCACGCTGACAACAACGTCGACATTCAGGAATTCATGATTCAGCCAGTTGGCGCGAAATCCCTGAAAGAAGCCGTACGTATGGGTTCCGAAGTGTTCCATAACCTGGCTAAAGTTCTGAAAGCTAAAGGTATGAACACTGCAGTTGGTGACGAAGGCGGCTACGCTCCTAACCTGGGTTCCAACGCTGAAGCTCTGGCTGTTATCGCTGAAGCGGTTAAAGCAGCTGGCTACGAGCTGGGCAAAGACATCACTCTGGCGATGGACTGTGCAGCTTCTGAATTCTACAAAGACGGTAAATACGTTCTGGCTGGCGAAGGCAACAAAGCATTCACCTCCGAAGAATTCACTCACTTCCTGGAAGAACTGACCAAACAGTACCCAATCGTCTCCATCGAAGATGGCCTGGACGAATCTGACTGGGCTGGTTTCGCATACCAGACCAAAGTACTGGGCGACAAAATCCAGCTGGTTGGTGACGATCTGTTCGTAACCAACACCAAGATCCTGAAAGAAGGCATCGAAAAAGGCATCGTTAACTCCATCCTGATCAAATTCAACCAGATCGGTTCCCTGACCGAAACTCTGGCTGCGATCAAAATGGCGAAAGACGCTGGCTACACCGCTGTCATCTCTCACCGTTCTGGCGAAACTGAAGACGCTACCATCGCTGACCTGGCTGTTGGTACCGCTGCTGGCCAGATCAAAACTGGTTCTATGAGCCGTTCTGACCGCGTTGCTAAGTACAACCAGCTGATTCGTATCGAAGAAGCTCTGGGTGAACAAGCGCCGTACAACGGTCGTAAAGAGATCAAAGGTCAGGCATAAGCCCGACTTTCTCTGATATAAAAATGCCAGCCCTCGGGCTGGCATTTTTTTTACTTAAAATCGACCGCCATCTGCTGCGGGATGGTCAGCCCGCGGGTGGTCTGCACGCAGCGGTCAATATAGTCAGTAAAGCGAGGGGGTTTTGGCATCCCCATACTCAGCAATTTGTCGTTGCTAAAGCGCACGTTCAGCGTGGCGAAAGCCCCGTACAGGCGCATTGCCTTCAGCATCAACCGTTCGTTGCACGGGCCGAAAATGGTTTTCAGCTCGCGGCGCATTTTGACCAGCGTTTCATAGCTGACCTGAGCATACTTATCGCCCACCGGCGCTTGCTCCAGCGCGGAAGCCATGGCGTTGTCGATATCGGCAAAGCGGACGCTGTTCTCTTCACCGGCCGAAATATGCACCACCTCTCCCTGAGCGACCGTTGCCGTCAGCAGCATAAGCAGCGCGCTGGCGCAGTAGTCTACCGGGATCACATCGATGCGGTCTTCCATAGAGCACATGAATTTTTGCAGCATCAACCCCATGCTGAAGACCCAGAAAATGCTGCTGGAAGGCTGGCAGCCGTGATGGGTGTGGCCCACGACGATAGAAGGGCGGGCAATCACCAGCGGCAGCGCGGGTAATTGTTGCTGCATCAGCTGTTCGATGGTGGATTTGGAGTGCGTATACTCCACCAGATGCTCGGCGCGCTCACGGAACTCTGCGCTTTCAGCGACCAGAGAATCCGGCTCAGGCGAGCAGGACATTGCCGTACCAACGTGCAGGAAGCGCTGTAACCCCTCGACCTTCGCCATACGATGAGCAAACTGCAGCGTGCCTTCTACGTTTACTTTCCAGATCAGCGGGTTGCTACCGAATGACGCGACGGCGGCGCAGTTCAGCACGTGGGTCACGCTGTCCAGGCGTGTATCGTTGAGGAAATTCTCCGGGGAGGCCAGGTCACCGAGCAAGATATTGCGTGGGGTGATCTTCGCCAACTTCTCTTCATCGATATTGAATTTACGTAAGTTCTCCTTAACCCTTGCGACAGCGGCTTCACCGTTATCCGCACGGACTAAAAGCAGTAAATTAACGCCGCTGTGGCTATTGAGGATTGCTTCCAGTGCCGCGCCGCCCAGAAAACCGGTAACGCCTGTGATTAATAGTGTATTCATGAATACTGTCTCGTCATGGTTGGTTTGCGGATTCTAGGATCGGGAAAGTAAACGGCAGTTAAATAAAGAATGGAGCAATAAAGGGAGGGCTTAAGCTTATTTTAAGCTTATGGAGTGAAGCGGGTTAAATTTGACAATATACTATTTAAAAAGATTCAATTATTTTCAATTTAAAAATCAATTCATTGTTTTTATTGGTGTTTATTAATTTAATGGTTATTTCATAACTGTAAAAATGAACATCTCTTGTTACATGATAAATGGCTGGTTTTGTCGCGGTAAAATAAATTCTCGTACGGAAAGGTGCGTGTTATTTATGAAGGTTTTTAAAATGATTGAAGATGATTAATTTGCTCCGTAATACAATTAACGAATCGACAACGGAGTAAGTTAATTTTAAAAGCCATAGGCAAGGTGTGGTATTTAAAGGTATTGCCCGATAATGAGTACGAAACGCAGGAAGGCGGCACTTCCCCTTATCTTCGCATGCGGTTGCGCAAGAAGTGCGAGGGATCGTTGGCGCGAAGTATGCAATAATAACGGTTTACCACTACTGAAGAGTTGATGATGCAGTACCCGATTAACGAGATGTTCCAGACCCTGCAGGGTGAAGGTTATTTTACTGGCGTCCCCGCCATTTTTATTCGTTTACAGGGATGCCCGGTAGGCTGTGCCTGGTGTGATACTAAGCATACTTGGGAAAAGCTTAGCGATCGGGAAGTATCGCTGTTCAGTATCCTGGCAAAAACCAAAGAGAGCGACAAATGGGGGGCGGCGAGTAGCGAAGACCTGCTGGCGATTATTGGTCGCCAGGGGTGGACTGCGCGTCACGTGGTGATTACCGGTGGTGAACCCTGCATCCATGATTTAACGTCGCTCACGGCGCTGCTCGAGCAAAACGGCTACAGCTGCCAGATTGAAACCAGCGGTACCCATGAAGTGCGCTGCACGCCGGATACCTGGGTGACCGTATCGCCGAAGGTGAATATGCGCGGCGGCTATGACGTGCTGTCGCAGGCGCTGGAACGAGCCGATGAAATCAAACATCCGGTAGGCCGCGTGCGTGATATTGAAGCGCTGGATGAACTGCTGGATACGCTGAGCGATGACAAACCGCGTATTATTGCGCTGCAGCCAATCAGCCAGAAAGATGATGCCACCCGTCTGTGCATTGAAACCTGCATTGCGCGCAACTGGCGCTTGTCGATGCAGACGCACAAATATCTGAATATTGCCTGATTAGATTCGTAGCCCGGACGAGGCGCATTGCGCCGACTCCGGGGAATTCCCGGCGTCGCGTTGCTCGGCCGGGCTACGTTAAGCGTTATTTCGCCGCGTCGTTCATCACCTTCGAGAAGGTATCCATCGGGCAGAAACCGTTGGCATCTACCGGGCAGCCTTTCAGCGACAGCGTGACGCGCTGCGGTGGCGTCTTCAACGTCAGCGTATCGGCGTTACGCAGCTGATCGGCGCTCTGATAAACATACTCAATTTTCATCAATTCCCGATTCGCTTTCGTATCATGCCAGCGCTGGAAGACAATTTTCCCGCCAATCGGCGTGCGCTCGTACTGTCCCGGCAGCGTGTAGGCGTCGAAATCTAGCGCCGTCAGCAGCGAGGCAATATTCGAGTCGTGCCCTACCAGCACGGTGATTTTTGGCGTTTTCGCCGCTTCGGTCACCAGCGCGTTATCGATATATTTCACCAGCGGTTTCGCCACGTTGCGCGCCACTTCCGGCGAGGTGAACAGGCTGTCCTGATAGCCGTTTTTCAGCTGTGAAAGCAGACGCCACTGCTGGTCGGTTTTGATCTCCCCCCAGGCCACCTGGTCTAGCGGGAACCCTTCGTAATATTGCAGCGTGAACGCATCAACCAGTGAGTTACCTATCGCCAGCGGCCCCTTAACGCCAGGCTCTTTCTGGTAATTGGCGCTAAAGCTGTCTTTCGCTTCGGTCAGTGAGCACTGCTGTTTTTCTTTGCAGGATGGAGAATCCTGATAGCGGGCAATCTGTGACAGCAGCTTGTAGCTCTCGTCGAGCTGTTTGGCCTGGCGCGCCTTCTCCATTGCCTGTACCGCTTGCTCGCGGAATTGGGCAGAGTCGTCGGTGATCACCGGGTTGAACGTGGGGTCCATGGTGCCCATTTTTTCCTGGTGATGAACCACGACGTCGCAGCCAGGGAAGGCGCCGTTAATAAAGAACTGCGCGGTAGCGACGGTGCGTTGCAGGCTGTTGGCGTAGGCGTATACCGTGTCGGGTGCCGGGCATTCGCCGCTGGTGACTATACCCTGCTGCGCCAGCCACTCACGCATATAGTGGCCCATATAGACTTCGAGTACACCGCCTTTGGTGGTCAACTGGCCGCCGGGGACATCCCACTCAGGCCAGGCGTTCGGCGTTGACTGCTCCAGCACGCTGCCGTTGGTCGCCAGCGGCGCGCGCAGGTTGTGACGGCTCATCATCAGCACCTGCTGAAGCTGATAGCCTTCGGGTGGGGTTTGCGCCTGACTCAGTCCTGAGAACAATAACAGTGCCGGCATCGCTGCGGCGAGAAGCGTTTTCTTCATCCCTTATTCCTCACAATGTATTAACCAACCCAATGAGTGTGACAGAACTTCGTCATTTTTCCTGGGCGGAGGCCGCATTCTGAAAGATTAGGGAAATGAATGTGATAGGACGCTACTGAAGGGAAAACGGGGGAGGCGTGAACCGACTCCCCGCGTGCAGGCTGACTTACTCGCCGCGATAAACGCAGCCGGCCGTGCAGGTTTCTTTAACCATTACTGCGCTAAGCAGCGGAACGACCGGTTTTACCTGTTCCCAGATCCAGCGGGACAACACTTCGCTGGTTGGGTTTTCGAGGCCCGGAATATCGTTCAGGTAGTAGTGATCCAGACGATCGTAGGTTGGCTTGAATGCCGCTTTCAGTTCGGCAAAATCCATGATCCAACCGGTATGAGGATCGACTTCACCGGTGATCTCAAGACGCACCATAAACGAGTGGCCGTGCAGGCGACCGCATTTGTGTCCTTCCGGCACGTGCGGCAGATGGTGGGCGGCTTCGAAGGTGAAATCTTTAAACAGTGTGGTGGACATCATGAACTCTCAGTCTTGCGGAAAAAAACGCCGCATAGTACCCGAATGCACATTTTTCTGCATTAACTAAAACGGGCAAATAGACAATGAGTACAAGTATTAATCTTAATGATGATTATTTTCTAATTATATCAATGTGTTATTCAACCTGTTTTATCGCTAATAACTACCAGGAAAACAGGTTAGTCCATTTGGTTATTTGATATTTCTATCACTTCTTTAATTGTTATTATCGACGTCGTTAACCTTACATTCAGTTCTGTTTTTCCTGATTAGAAACAGCTTTGCTACTGGAACATAACGACGCATGACAACACAGTCCCCCCCTTCAGCGTTGCTCCCGCTAAACCCGGAGCAGATGGCACGCCTTCAGGCGGCCACAACCGATTTATCACCAACCCAGCTTGCCTGGGTTTCCGGCTATTTTTGGGGCGTGCTTAATCAGCAGCCTGGTGCGGGCGCAGTCGCTGCCGCACCGGTCGCCGCTGAAGTCCCAAGCATTACGCTTATCTCTGCGTCGCAAACGGGCAACGCCCGCCGCGTGGCGGAAGCGCTGCGTGACGATCTGCTGGCTGCCAAACTGAACGTGAACCTGGTGAACGCCGGGGATTATAAATTCAAACAAATCGCGTCAGAAAAGCTGTTGGTTGTTGTAGCGTCTACACAGGGTGAAGGGGAAGCGCCGGAAGAAGCCGTGGCGCTGCATAAGTTCCTGTTCTCGAAGAAAGCGCCGAAGCTCACTGATACCGCCTTTGCGGTGCTGGGGCTGGGCGACACGTCCTATGAGTTCTTCTGCCAGGCCGGTAAAGATTTCGACAGCAAGCTGGCTGAGCTTGGCGGTGAACGTCTGCTCGACCGCGTGGATGCCGACGTGGAATATCAGGCCGCGGCCGCCGAATGGCGTGCGCGTCTGGTTGAGGTGCTGAAAGCGCGTGCGCCGGCGGCACCTTCCGTTCAGGCGGCGGCGAGCGGAGCGGTTAACGACATCCACTCTAGCCCGTACACCAAGGAAGCCCCGCTCACGGCGTCGCTGTCGGTGAACCAGAAAATCACCGGCCGTGATTCAGAAAAAGATGTTCGCCATATCGAAATCGATCTCGGCGACTCCGGCCTGCGCTACCAGCCGGGCGATGCGCTGGGCGTCTGGTATCAGAACGACCCAGAGCTGGTCAAAGAACTGGTTGAACTGCTGTGGCTCAAGGGCGACGAGTCGGTCACGGTTGAGGGCAAAACGCTGCCGCTCGCCGATGCGCTGCAGTGGCACTTCGAGCTGACGGTCAACACCGCCAATATCGTGGAAAACTACGCCACGCTGACCCGCAGTGAATCTCTGCTGCCGCTGGTGGGCGATAAAGCGCAGCTGCAGCAGTATGCCGCGACTACGCCGATTGTCGACATGGTGCGTTTCTCTCCGGCTCAGCTGGATGCCGATGCGCTGATTGGCCTGCTGCGTCCGTTAACGCCGCGCCTCTACTCCATTGCCTCTTCGCAGGCGGAAGTCGAGAGCGAAGTGCACGTGACCCTTGGCGTTGTGCGCTACGAGATTGAAGGCCGGGCACGCGCCGGTGGCGCCTCAAGTTTCCTCGCCGACCGCGTGGAAGAAGAGGGCGAAGTCCGCGTATTCATCGAACATAACGATAACTTCCGCCTGCCGGCTAACCCGCAGACGCCGGTTATTATGATTGGCCCGGGCACCGGTATTGCACCGTTCCGCGCCTTTATGCAGCAGCGCGCGGCCGATGGCGCTGAAGGCAAAAACTGGCTGTTCTTTGGTAACCCACATTTCACCGAGGATTTCCTCTACCAGGTGGAGTGGCAGCGTTACGTAAAAGAAGGCGTGCTGAGCCGTATCGATATGGCCTGGTCACGTGACCAAAAAGAAAAAATCTACGTACAAGACAAACTGCGCGAACAGGGCGCGGAACTGTGGCGCTGGATCAATGACGGTGCCCACATTTATGTCTGCGGCGACGCTAATCGCATGGCGAAAGACGTTGAGCAGGCATTGCTGGAAGTGATTGCTGAATTTGGTGCAATGGACATCGAATCGGCGGATGAATTTTTAAGTGAGCTGCGCGTTGAGCGCCGTTATCAGCGAGATGTCTACTAATGAGCGAAAAATACCCAGGGCCTTTAGTGGTCGAAGGCAAACTGACTGACGCCGAGCGCATGAAGCGTGAAAGTAATTTCCTGCGCGGCACCATCGCGGAAGACCTGAACGACGGTCTGACCGGCGGCTTCCACGGCGATAACTTCCTGCTGATCCGCTTCCACGGCATGTATCAGCAGGATGACCGTGACATTCGCGCCGAACGCGCCGAGCAGAAGCTGGAGCCGCGTCATGCGATGCTGCTGCGCTGCCGTCTGCCGGGCGGGGTGATCACCACCACGCAGTGGAAGGCCATCGATAAATTCGCCGCTGACAACACCATTTACGGCAGCATCCGTCTGACCAACCGTCAGACCTTCCAGTTCCACGGCATTCTGAAGAAGAACGTGAAGCCGGTTCACCAGATGCTGCACTCCGTCGGGCTTGATGCGCTGGCCACCGCCAACGACATGAACCGTAACGTGCTGTGTACCTCCAACCCGTATGAGTCAGAGCTGCACGCCGAGGCCTACGAGTGGGCGAAGAAAATTTCTGAGCATCTGCTGCCGCGCACCCGCGCCTATGCTGAGATCTGGCTCGATCAGGAGAAAGTGGCGACGACGGACGAAGAGCCGATCCTCGGTTCAACTTATCTGCCGCGTAAATTTAAAACGACCGTGGTGATCCCGCCGCAGAACGATATCGATCTGCACGCTAACGACATGAACTTCGTGGCGATTGCCGAAAATGGCAAGCTGGTGGGCTTCAACCTGCTGGTCGGCGGTGGTTTGTCCATTGAGCACGGCAACAAGAAAACCTACGCCCGTACGGCAAGCGAGTTCGGCTATCTGCCGCTTGAGCATACGCTGGCGGTAGCGGAAGCGGTGGTGACGACTCAGCGCGACTGGGGTAACCGTACCGACCGTAAAAATGCCAAAACCAAATACACCCTTGAGCGCGTCGGCGTCGACACCTTCAAGGAAGAGGTTGAGCGTCGTGCAGGGATCAAATTTGAGCCAATCCGCCCTTACGAGTTCACCGGTCGCGGCGATCGCATTGGTTGGGTAAAAGGGATCGACGATAACTGGCACCTGACGCTGTTTATCGAAAACGGTCGTATTCTCGATTACCCGGGCCGTCCGCTGAAAACCGGACTGCTGGAGATCGCGAAGATCCACAAAGGCGATTTCCGCATCACTGCGAACCAGAACCTGATCATCGCTGGCGTACCGGAAAGCCAGAAGGCGAAGATCGAGAAGCTGGCGCGTGACCATGGGCTGATGAATGCGGTGAAGCCGCAGCGTGAAAACTCCATGGCCTGCGTGTCTTTCCCGACCTGTCCGCTGGCGATGGCGGAAGCCGAGCGTTTCCTGCCGTCGTTCACTGACAAAGTGGAAGATATTCTGGAAAAACACGGTATTCCTGAAGAGCACATTGTGATGCGCGTGACCGGCTGCCCGAACGGCTGTGGCCGTGCCATGCTCGCCGAGTTGGGGCTGGTAGGTAAAGCGCCGGGCCGCTACAACGTGCATTTGGGCGGCAACCGCATGGGGACGCGCATACCGCGTATGTATCGTGAAAACATTACGGAAACGGAAATTCTCGCTTCCGTAGACGAACTGGTTGGGCGCTGGGCGAAAGAGCGCGAAGCGGGTGAAGGCTTCGGCGACTTTACGGTGCGTGCGGGCATCATTCGCCCGGTGCTCGATCCAGCGCGTGATTTCTGGGAATAACTCCGTTTCCCCCTCACCCTAACCCTCTCCCCATAGGGGAGAGGGGACCGTTCAGTTTTCTCCCTCGTACCATGAGGAGAGGGGCTGCTTGGTTTTCTCCCTCGCCCCTTTGGGGAGAGGGCCGGGGTGAGGGGAAAACACACAAACGAGGTTGCTATGTCCGTACTGTCTTTAAGTGCGCTGAACGAACTGCCGAAAGTCGATCGCGTATTAGCACTGGCCGAAACCAACGCCCAGCTGGAAAAACTGAGCGCCGAGGAGCGCGTAGCCTGGGCGCTGGAAAACCTGCCCGGCGAATATGTCCTCTCCTCAAGCTTTGGCATCCAGGCGGCGGTAAGCCTGCATCTGGTGAATCAGATTCGCCCGGATATCCCGGTGATCCTCACCGATACCGGCTATCTGTTCCCGGAAACCTATCAGTTTATCGACGAGTTAACGGACAAACTCAAACTCAACCTGCAGGTCTATCGCGCGAAAGAGAGCGCGGCCTGGCAGGAAGCGCGCTACGGCAAGCTGTGGGAGCAGGGCGTTGAGGGCATTGAGAAATACAATGACATCAACAAGGTTGAGCCGATGAACCGTGCGCTTAGCGACCTTAACGCACAAACCTGGTTTGCCGGCCTGCGCCGCGAGCAGTCAGGCAGCCGCGCTACGTTGCCGGTGCTGGCCATTCAGCGCGGGGTCTTTAAAGTGCTGCCGATCATCGACTGGGACAACCGTACGGTTTACCAGTACCTGCAAAAACATGGCCTGAAGTACCATCCGCTGTGGGATCAAGGCTATCTGTCAGTGGGCGATACCCACACCACTCGCAAATGGGAACCGGGCATGGCGGAAGAAGAGACGCGCTTCTTCGGGCTTAAGCGCGAGTGCGGGCTGCACGAAGGGTAATCACATTATTGCGCAGCGGCTTTTCCGCTGCGTGATATCAACCCTGCTGGCTAGCTGACTCCCTCGCCATCGCCAGAAACGCGGCAAGCCCCGCGGAAGGGTTGCGACGTCCGGGGTAGTAGATACACAATCCGGGGAAAGGCGGCGTCCAGTCGCTGAGCAGGCGAATCAAGCGGCCTGCGGCAATATCTTCCACCACATCCTGCTCCAGAAAACAGCCAATACCTGAACCTTCCAGCACGGCAATCCTCGCTAAAGAGGCTTCATCAAGCGTGAGCTGCCCGCGAACATCCACCTGAACCACCTCTCCGGCGTTCTCCAGATGCCAGCGATAAATCGTGCCGTCGGGTAGCCTGACCCGGATGCAGGCGTGTTGAAGAAGGTCGAGGGGCGTTTCTGGGCTGCCGTGCTGTGCCAGATACTGCGGCGAGGCAACAATTGCGTGGCGCTGGGGCTGGCCTAATGAAATGGCAATCATGTCATTGGGGATAAGCTTCGCCACGCGGACGCCCATATCAAAGCCCTCCGCCACGATATCAATCAGGCGGCCATCGGTGACAATATCCACCTGCATTTCGGGATAGCGCTGCAGAAATTTCAGCACCAGCGAAGAGAGGATCGTGCGTGCCGCAAAGGGCGGCGTATTAATCCGCAGCAGCCCCGATGGCGTTTCGCGACGGGCACGGACGACCTCCAGGGCGTCATAAACCCCCTGGAGCGACGGGCCGACGTTATCAATAAACAGGCGGCCTGCATCGGTAAGGCTGACGCTACGTGTGGTGCGGTTAAACAGTCGGACGCCAAGCCCGGACTCAAATTTGGCAATGGTGTGGCTTAGCGCCGTGGTGGAGACGCCTAAATCGACCGCCGCCGCGCGGAAAGTACCCCGACGCGCAATGGCCATGACGGCTTCTAAATCGGTGAGCGTAACGCGCGACATTATCCCGTTTCCTTCATTACTTCATCAATGTTTGTCCTGATTGTTTAAATTATAGCGGCTCCTTAAAGTAAACCCGTAACGTTTATTTAAGAGGAGCGGCAGCATGAACATGCCAATGGCAATACAACATTTCTTTAATGAAGAGAGTCTCGATACGGCAATGAGCGCTTTTGCCGAATATGCGGTGGTCAAAGACGAGGGGAATACTTACACCGGCCGCACGGCTATCCGCGCATGGCGGGTTGCCTCAAGGGAACAATATGATTTTGTCTCCGAGCCGTTCGACATGTTTTCACGTGGCGATATCGTCACGATTCGCGCCAACGTCAGCGGTAACTTTCCGGGGAGCCCGGTGGTGCTGGACTACGATTTCCGTCTCATGATGAACCGTATTGTTGAACTGGAGATTGGCTATGCCGAGCTTCCTGGGGCTTGAGGGGAAACGAGTGCTGGTCACGTCAGGGACCAAAGGTGCCGGGGCGGCGACGGCGGCGCTGTTTTTAGCGCAGGGGGCACGGGTGATGATCAGTGCCAGACATCAGCCGACGTCCAACAGTGGGGCGCTATTTGTTGCCGCTGACCTCACCACTGCAGAAGGCTGCGCGACGCTGGCCGATGCGGTACAGACGCAGCTTGGCGGCGTTGATATTGTCGTCCATATGCTGGGCGGGTCGTCATCGCCAGCTGGGGGCTACGCGGTGCTCAGCGACGATATCTGGCAGCAGGAGCTGGCGTTGAACCTCTATCCCGCCGTCCGTCTGGATCGCCTGCTGCTGCCTGCAATGGTCGCTAATGGGAAGGGTGTAGTGGTTCACGTCTCGTCTATCCAGCGCACGCTGCCGTTGCCGGAGTCCACCACGGCCTACGCGGCGGCGAAAGCGGCGTTATCCACCTACAGTAAAAGCCTGTCCAAAGAAGTGTCGCCAAAAGGCGTGCGCGTTTTAACGGTGTCGCCGGGATGGATTGAAACCGAGGCCGCGGTTCGTTTTGCCGAGCGGCTTGCCGTTGAGAAGGGGATTGACTACGAAGGCAGCAAAAAGATCATTATGGATTCACTGGGCGGGATTGCGCTCGGCCGGCCGTCGACGCCGGATGAGGTGGCGAACCTGATTGCCTTCCTGGCCTCTGAGCGGGCTGGTTCGATTACCGGCAGCGAATACGTCATTGATGGTGGCACGATCCCGACGGTGTAATGCGAAAAAAGGTCAGGCAGGGCGCCTGACCTTGATGGTATCAACTGCGCGTTTTCGCCTTTGCCAGCTCACGCATCAGTGGCATCATCACCCGTACCACTTCACGGCTGCGGCGTTCAATACGCCCCGGCAGCGCTTTATCGAGATACTGCTGATTGTCGATATGGGCGTTGTGCCAGCTGGTGCCGTCGGGGAAGCTCGCGCTTTTTGCCCGTTGCTGGTAGCCATCTTTTTTACCGAGCGACCAGTTCGTTGCCTCAACGGAGAGCACCGGAATCCCAGCTTTATCGAAAATTTCCGCGTCGTTGCAGCAGCCGGTTCCCTGTGGGTATCGCGCATTCAGGCCGGGATTGGTTGCCGCCGCAATACCGCGGCTATGCGCAAGGGTCAGCGCGCGGTCGCGGGTCAGTTTGCGCACCGAGGCGGGCGTTTTCACGCCGCTGTTAAAATAGATTTTATCGCCGACCACCAGGTTATCGAGGTTGATAACCAGCAGGGTGTTTTTCTTCTCCGCGCTGCTCATACGTTTGAGAAGATTCTCTGCGCCGAGCTTGCCTTCTTCTTCGCCGCTGGTGGCGATAAAGCGAATGCCGTACTGCGTCGGAATGCTTTTAAAACGCTCAGCCAGCTCCAGCATAACGCCCAGGCCGAGCGCATTATCGTCAATCCCCTGAAGCGTCAGGCCGCCAAGGTTTTTCTCCACGTCGCTGTCGTTATGCGGCGCGTAGGTATCCAGATGCGCCATCACAATAATTTGCTGCGGTGATTTCCCTTCATGAGCGGCGATCACCGTGCTGCCAACCACGTTATGCCAGTTCTTACGGTTATCTTTGGTGGTGTAGATATAGCGGCTGTTAAAGGTGCGGATATCGCTCTGGTAGCCCATTTGCGCAAACTGCTGGCGAATGTAGTCAGCGGAGAGCATTTCGGCTGGCGTACCGGTAATGCGGCCAGGGAAATAGGTGGCGATATAGCGAGCTTGCGTATTAGCGATGGTTCCCAGAGGCGTGGTGGCCGCCTGTGCTGGAAGAAGAGTGCAGACGCCGAGCGCCATGGCTGTCAGACAGTGGCGCAGTGCGGAGAACATAGGAAGTCCTTACAACGATGCAAAAAAATAGTCGTGAGTAGTATGAAACCGTGAAGGGGATTACACAATTTCAAAACCTCCTAAATGCCGGAAATAGCGGGCGTTAAGCACTTTTTGATATTTGCTTTTTCAGCTCGTTATTCCTTTGAGTAACAACTCATTCCTTTTCGTAATTTCATTTGGTCTAAACCACCCCCTATAGTCCCTCTATTGCTGATTGTTAGCGAGTTGTAGCACGACACCCGCAACAACAAAAAAAAGCGCCCGACGACACGACACAATCCGGCATCAACACAACAGACGTGCAATGAATCAGGCTTAAGGAACGGTTATGGACCAAAAACGACTTACTCACCTGCGGCAACTGGAGGCGGAAAGCATCCATATCATCCGTGAGGTGGCCGCCGAATTCGCTAATCCGGTGATGATGTACTCCATCGGTAAAGATTCCAGCGTAATGCTGCACCTGGCGCGTAAAGCGTTTTATCCTGGTACGCTGCCGTTCCCGCTGCTGCACGTTGATACCGGCTGGAAATTCCGCGAAATGTACGAATTCCGTGACCGTACCGCGAAGGCCTACGGCTGCGAACTGCTGGTGCATAAAAACCCGGAAGGGGTGGCGATGGGGATTAACCCGTTCGTGCACGGCAGCGCCAAGCACACCGACATCATGAAAACCGAAGGGCTGAAGCAGGCGCTGAACAAATACGGCTTTGATGCTGCATTCGGCGGCGCGCGCCGTGATGAAGAGAAGTCACGCGCCAAAGAGCGTATCTACTCCTTCCGCGACCGCTTCCACCGCTGGGACCCGAAAAACCAGCGCCCGGAGTTATGGCACAACTACAACGGCCAGATTAACAAAGGCGAAAGCATCCGCGTCTTCCCGCTCTCCAACTGGACCGAGCTGGATATCTGGCAGTACATCTACCTGGAAAACATCGATATTGTTCCACTGTATCTGGCCGCTGAGCGTCCGGTGCTGGAACGCGATGGCATGCTGATGATGATCGATGACGACCGTATCGACTTGCTGCCGGGTGAAGTGATTAAAAAACGGATGGTGCGCTTCCGTACCCTGGGATGCTGGCCGCTGACCGGCGCGGTAGAGTCCGACGCGCAGACGCTGCCGGAAATTATCGAAGAGATGCTGGTCTCAACCACCAGTGAACGTCAGGGCCGCGTGATTGACCGCGACCAGGCTGGCTCCATGGAGCTTAAAAAACGTCAGGGTTATTTCTAAGGAGCCGCCATGAACACCACTATTGCACAACAAATCGCTGATGAAGGCGGCGTGGAAGCGTATCTGCACGCCCAGCAGCATAAAAGCCTGCTGCGCTTCCTGACCTGCGGCAGCGTGGATGACGGCAAAAGTACGCTGATTGGCCGCCTGCTGCACGACACTCGTCAGATTTATGAAGACCAGCTCTCCTCGCTGCATAACGACAGCAAACGTCACGGTACCCAGGGCGAAAAACTCGATCTGGCGCTGCTGGTGGATGGCCTGCAGGCCGAGCGCGAGCAGGGTATTACCATCGACGTGGCATACCGTTACTTCTCCACCGAGAAGCGCAAATTTATTATTGCCGACACCCCGGGGCACGAGCAGTACACTCGCAACATGGCGACCGGTGCGTCCACCTGTGACCTGGCGATCCTGCTGATTGATGCCCGTAAAGGCGTGCTCGACCAAACCCGCCGTCACAGCTTTATCTCGACGCTGCTGGGGATCAAACACCTGGTGGTGGCGATCAACAAAATGGATCTCGTCGACTACAGCGAAGAGACCTTTAACCGCATTCGCGAAGAGTAC
The DNA here is from genome assembly GCF_040930405.1 of Kluyvera sichuanensis. NCBI lineage: Bacteria > Pseudomonadati > Pseudomonadota > Gammaproteobacteria > Enterobacterales > Enterobacteriaceae > Kluyvera > Kluyvera sichuanensis. The sequence continues at coordinate 2,712,010 of NZ_CP162271.1, read as the reverse complement.
CTGACCTTCGCCGAACAGCTGCCTGGCAACCTCGATATTCGCTTCGTACCGCTCTCTGCGCTGGAAGGTGATAACGTGGCCAGCAGCAGCGACAAGATTGCATGGTACAGCGGCCCGACGCTGCTGGAAGTACTGGAAACCGTGGAGATCCGCCGTACGGTGGACACCCAGCCAATGCGCTTCCCGGTGCAGTACGTTAACCGTCCTAACCTCGACTTCCGCGGCTTCTCCGGCACCGTTGCCTCGGGCAGCGTGAAGGTCGGCCAGCGCATTAAAGTGCTGCCATCAGGCGTGGAGTCCACGGTTGCCCGTATCGTCACCTTCGATGGCGACCTACCGGAAGCCTATGCCGGTGAAGCGGTAACGCTGGTGCTGAAAGATGAAATCGACATCAGCCGCGGCGATCTGCTGCTGGACGCACAGGATGCGCTGCCGTCGGTACAGCGTGCCGCCGTTGACGTGGTATGGATGGCTGAACAGCCGCTGGCGGCGGGGCAGAGCTACGACATCAAAGTCGCTGGCAAGAAAACCCGTGCCCGCGTGGACGGCATTCAGTACCAGGTGGATATCAACAACCTGACCCAGCGTGAAGTGGATGCGCTGCCGCTGAACGGCATCGGTCTTGTAGACCTGACCTTTGACGAACCGCTGGTGCTCGACAAATATCAGGAAAACCCGGTGACCGGCGGCCTTATCTTTATCGACCGGTTAACCAACGTCACCGTTGGTGCCGGTATGGTGCACGAGCCAAATACCCAGGATACCGTGACCACCTCTGAATTCAGCGCCTTCGAGCTGGAGCTGAATGCGCTGGTGCGTAAACACTTCCCACACTGGGGTGCGCGCGATCTGCTGGGAGGCAAGTAATGGCTCAGCATGACGAAAACGTCGTCTGGCACGCTCATCCTGTCACCGCACAGCAGCGCGAACAGCTCCATGGTCACCGTGGGGTTGTGCTGTGGTTCACCGGGCTTTCGGGCTCGGGGAAATCTACCGTGGCTGGAGCGCTGGAAGAGGCGCTGCATCAAATCGGCGTCAGCACCTATCTGCTGGATGGCGATAACGTGCGCCACGGTTTGTGTAACGATTTAGGTTTTACCGACGCGGACCGTAAGGAAAACATTCGTCGCGTGGGTGAAGTGGCAAAGCTGATGGTGGATGCCGGGCTGGTTGTATTGACCGCGTTTATTTCACCGCACCGGGCGGAGCGTCAGATGGTTCGCGAGCGCGTCGGCGATGACCGCTTCTTTGAAGTGTTTGTCGATACGTCACTGGCGACCTGTGAAGCGCGCGATCCGAAAGGGCTCTACAAAAAAGCGCGTGCCGGTGAACTGCGTAATTTTACCGGAATTGATTCATCATATGAATCTCCCGAGCGGCCTGCCATCCGCCTTGATGGTGAACAATTAGTAACAAATTTGGTTGCGCAATTATTAGATCTACTCAAGCAGAGCGATATTATCAGATCCTGAAAACGTGCCGGAGTTTTTTGGCTCCGGCCTAACAGGATTATTTATGCGCAATACTCAGAACATCAACGTGGCCGAATCCGAGTCACTCGCCCCTACCTATGATGAGACCACATGGTCTTTGTCAGGGGCTTTTGTCGGCTTTGTCGCGTGGTTGATGGCGCTGGGTATTCCCTATCTGCATTACGGCAATAATACGCTGTTCTTCTTTTTGTACACCTGGCCTTTCTTCCTCGCCCTGATGCCTGTCGCGGTCGTAATCGGCGTTGCGTTTCACTCATTAGTGAAAGGCAAACTCGGCTACACCATTGTTGCAACCCTGGTAACGGTCGCTATTCTGTGTGGTTTGCTATTCATGTGGCTTATGAGTTAATGCGTCTGCATTAGCGCTTACCCGTGACGTGAGCGATGACCAGACGTGCCTTTCTGCGCTTGAAATATGATACATTTCCAGCGATATGCGGTATCGCCTGTGGCTGGAGTGGAGTATGACGGCAAGTTATGGGATGATAGTGCCGTTTTTCAGGGGGCAGGATGGGTAAATTAACGCTGCTATTACTGGCTTTGCTGGTCTGGCTACAATATTCGTTGTGGTTTGGAAAAAATGGTCTTCATGACTTCAGCAAGGTCCGTGATGATGTGACCGTACAACAGTCAACCAACGCGAAATTAAAAGCGCGCAACGATCAGCTCTTTGCTGAAATTGATGACCTCAACGGTGGCCAGGAGGCGATCGAGGAACGCGCACGTAACGAACTCAGCATGACCCGTCCGGGCGAAACTTTCTATCGTCTGGTTCCGGATGCGTCTAAGCGCAGCCAGGGTGCGGGGCAAACGCAAACTAATCGATAAACAGTCCCAGGATGACGACATGGCCGTAACTTTTCCGGGCGTATGCGCCGTGGTGCCGGCAGCCGGATTTGGCCGCCGCATGCAAACGGACTGCCCAAAACAATATCTCTCAATCGGTAACAAAACGATTCTCGAACATTCGGTGGATGCGCTGCTGGCTAATGCCCGCGTCCAGCGGGTGATCATCGCCGTCTCCGCCGGAGACGAACGCTTCCAGCAGCTTCCGCTTGCGCAACACCCGCAGATTACCGTCGTTGAAGGCGGCAGCGAACGTGCCGATTCCGTGCTGGCCGGTCTGAAGGTGATTGATGACGCCGAATGGGTGCTGGTGCACGATGCGGCGCGCCCGTGCCTGCATCAGGATGACCTTGCGCGACTACTCCGCTTAAGCGACACCAGCCGCGTTGGCGGCATTCTGGCAGCACCGGTACGCGATACCATGAAGCGTGCCGAACCCGGTAAAGCCGAGATTGCACACACAGTCGATCGTAACGATTTGTGGCACGCCCTGACCCCACAATTTTTCCCTCGTGAACTGCTGCTGGCGTGTTTAACCCGCGCGCTGAATGAAGGGGCGTCGATTACCGACGAAGCATCGGCATTAGAATATTGCGGCTATCATCCCGAGTTGATTGCCGGACGTGCTGATAATATTAAGGTTACTCGCCCGGAAGATCTGGCGCTTGCCGAATTTTACCTCACCCGCTTGGGTTGACCTGGAGAAGACATAATGCGCATTGGACACGGTTTTGACGTACACGCGTTTGGCGGAGAAGGCCCGATTATCATCGGCGGCGTGCGTATCCCTTATGAAAAAGGGCTGCTGGCGCACTCCGACGGCGACGTCGCGCTGCACGCGCTGACCGATGCCCTGCTGGGCGCGGCGGCGTTGGGCGACATCGGTAAACTGTTCCCCGATACCGACCCGGCCTTTAAAGGGGCTGACAGCCGCGCCTTGCTGCGCGAAGCGTGGAAACGCGTGCAGGCCAAGGGCTACACGCTGGGCAACGTCGATGTCACCATTATTGCTCAGGCACCAAAGATGCTGCCGCATATCCCACAAATGCGCGTGTTTATTGCCGAAGACCTCGGCTGTCATATGGACGACGTTAACGTAAAAGCGACCACTACCGAAAAGCTCGGCTTTACCGGGCGCGGTGAAGGCATTGCCTGTGAAGCGGTCGCGCTGCTGCATAAGGCGAAACCATGATTCCGTTTGACGCACTCACCTACCTGCACGGTAAACCGCAGGGAACCGGGCTGCTGAAGGCCAACCCGGAAGATTTTCTGGTGGTCGAAGATTTAGGCTTTGAGCCGGACGGCGAAGGCGAACATATACTGGTGCGCATTCTGAAAAATGGCTGCAACACCCGGTTTGTTGCCGACGCGCTGGCAAAATTCCTTAAAATACATGCCCGGGAAGTGAGCTTTGCCGGGCAAAAAGATAAGCATGCGGTCACCGAACAGTGGCTGTGCGCCCGCGTACCGGGCAATGTGATGCCGGACCTAAGTCAATTCCAGCTGGAAGGGTGTCAGGTACTGGAATATGCCCGCCATAAGCGTAAATTACGTTTAGGCGCGCTGAAAGGTAACCAGTTCACGCTGGTACTGCGCGAAGTGAGCGGCCGCGACGATGTCGAAGCCAGGCTGCAGGCGATTGCCGAACGCGGCGTGCCGAACTACTTTGGCGCTCAGCGCTTTGGCATTGGCGGCAGCAACCTGCTTGGCGCGCTGCGCTGGGCCGAGAGCGGCGCGCCGGTTCGCGATCGTAATAAACGCAGTTTTTGGTTGTCGGCGGCCCGCAGTGCGTTGTTTAATCAGATTGTGAGTGAACGCCTAAAAAAACCGGACTTTAATCAAGTTGTTGACGGCGATGCGCTACAATTAGCGGGGCGTGGCAGCTGGTTTGTGGCCACCGACGACGAGCTTGCGGTGCTGCAGGCTCGCGTGGACGCGCGTGAACTGATGATTACCGCCGCGCTGCCCGGTAGCGGCGATTGGGGCACCCAGCGGACCGCGCTGGAATTTGAACAAAATACGCTGGCTGAAGAGACCGCGCTGCAGTCATTGCTGCAGCGGGAAAAGGTCGAGGCCGCACGCCGCGCCCAGCTGCTTTATCCGCAGCAGCTTAGCTGGAACTGGTGGGATGACGTCACCGTCGAACTGCGTTTCTGGCTGCCGGCAGGAAGCTTTGCGACCAGCGTGGTAAGGGAACTTATCAATACAACAGGTGATTATGCGAATATTGCTGAGTAACGATGACGGGATCCATGCGCCAGGTATTCAGACGCTGGCCAGAGCCTTACGGGAGTTTGCCGAGGTTCAGGTAGTTGCACCCGATCGTAACCGCAGCGGTGCGTCGAATTCGCTGACGCTTGAGTCCTCGCTTCGTACCTTCACTTTCGAAAACGGCGACATCGCCGTCCAGATGGGCACCCCAACGGACTGTGTCTATCTGGGCGTGAATGCGCTGATGCGTCCGCGCCCGGATATCGTGGTTTCTGGCATTAACGCCGGGCCGAATCTGGGCGATGACGTTATCTATTCCGGCACGGTAGCGGCCGCGATGGAAGGCCGCCACCTTGGCTTTCCCGCGCTGGCGGTCTCGCTAAATGGCCATCAGCATTACGACACCGCCGCCGCCATCACCTGCTCGCTGCTGCGCGCTTTAGCGCGCGAGCCGTTACGTACCGGGCGCATTCTGAACGTTAACGTTCCGGATCTGCCGCTCGATCAAATCAAAGGTATTCGCGTCACGCGCTGCGGCAGCCGCCATCCGGCGGATAAAGTGATCCCGCAGCAGGATCCGCGCGGTAACACGCTCTACTGGATTGGCCCGCCTGGCGACAAATGCGATGCTGGCCCGGACACCGATTTCGCTGCCGTTGATGCAGGATACGTCTCCGTCACGCCGCTGCACGTTGACCTCACTGCCCATAGCGCGCATGAGGTGGTTTCCGATTGGCTGGAGCAGGCGAGGGTTGACGTGCAATGGTAGTCAGTAGACGCATCCAGAGCCTGCTTAATCAGCTGCGCCAGCTCGGCATTCATGACGAACGGGTGCTGGACGCGATGGCGCAGGTGCCGCGTGAAATATTTATTGATGAAGCGTTTGAACACAGCGCGTGGGATAACGTTGCGCTGCCGATAGGGCAGGGCCAGACCATTTCGCAGCCGTATATGGTAGCGCGAATGACGGAGCTGCTGGAGTTAACCCCCGATTCAAGGGTGCTGGAGATCGGCACCGGTTCGGGGTACCAAACCGCAATTCTCGCCCATCTGGTGCATCACGTCTGTTCCGTTGAGCGGATTAAAAGCCTGCAATGGCACGCGCGTCGTCGCCTGAAGCAGCTTGATTTACACAATGTATCTACCCGCCACGGCGATGGCTGGCAGGGGTGGCAGGCGCGCGCCCCGTTTGATGCCATTATCGTCACGGCGGCGCCGTTGGAGATTCCGGTTGCGCTGATGTCGCAGCTCGACGAAGGCGGTATTCTCGTTTTGCCCGTGGGCGATGATCAGCAATATCTGAAGCGCGTTCATCGGCGGGGAGGCGAATTCATTATCGATACCGTAGAGGCCGTCCGTTTTGTTCCCCTGGTGAAAGGGGAACTGGCCTGAGACCCGGATTATTCTGAGGTTTTTTGGCCCAATTCAGCGTATGGTGGACACGTTTTCCAGTGTTCAGCACGTGCGTTGCGCGGTATTCAGTCACTGGCAGTTAACCTATTCCTGGGGGATAAATGAGCGCGGGAAGCCCTAAATTTACCGTTAATCGTATTGTGGCATTATCACTGGCTTCACTTTGGCTGGCCGGTTGTACATCATCGAATAATGCCCCAGCGCCAGTCAGCTCCGTGAACAGTAACGGTTCCAGCAGCACGAGTTCCGGCATGTTAATTACGCCGCCGCCGAAAATGGGCAGCACGGCGCAGTCGACTCCTCAGATTCAACCGGTACAGCCGGTTCAGACGCAGCCCGTTCAAACCCAGCCGCGCATTGCTCAGCCCGTTGCTGAGCAGCCGGTACAGATGGAGAACGGCCACATCGTTTACAACCGTAAATACGGTAATATTCCAAAAGGCAGCTATGCGGGCGGCAGCACCTATACGGTGAAGCACGGCGATACGCTGTTTTACATTGCCTGGGTCACCGGCAATGATTTCCGTGACCTTGCCCAGCGCAACAACGTGGCCGCGCCTTACGCGTTGAACGTTGGTCAGGTGCTGCAGGTGGGTAACGCTTCCGGGCAGCCGATCACCGGCAATAACCCGGTGGCGATAGCCAGCTCACAGGCCAGCAGCGGAAGTTCCGGATTAGTCTCAAAACCTGCACAAAAATCAACCGCACCTGTTGCGTCGACCACGACAATTACGTATTCTGAGGATTCAGGTGAACAAAGTGCTAACAAAATGTTGCCTAATAACAAGCCTGCGACGAGCACCGTCACAGCGCCTGTAACGGCACCAACTGCGAGCACAACCGTACCGACTGCCAGCAGTACTTCAACCAGTTCGCCAATCTCATCATGGCGCTGGCCAACTGACGGCAAGATTATCGAAAACTTTAGCGGCACCGACGGTGGCAACAAAGGCATCGATATTGCGGGCAGTAAAGGACAGGCAATCGTCGCAACCGCCGATGGGCGCGTCGTCTATGCCGGTAACGCACTGCGCGGTTACGGTAATCTTATTATCATCAAACACAACGATGATTACCTGAGTGCCTACGCTCATAACGATACGATGCTGGTCCGGGAACAACAGGACGTCAAAGCGGGGCAGAAAATCGCTACCATGGGTAGCACCGGAACCAGTTCAACACGTTTGCATTTTGAAATTCGTTACAAGGGGAAATCCGTCAACCCGCTGCAGTATTTACCGCAGCGATAATTCGGCAAAGTCCTTCACATGAACGCTTTCAGGCGACGCTGGCCGATGCTGGAGCCGCCTGAAAAGTGACATGCTAAGGTGCATTGCCTGGGGATCACGGGTAGGAGTCACCTTAATGAGTCAGAATACGCTGAAAGTTCATGATTTAAATGAAGACGCGGAATTTGATGAGAATGGAGTAGAGGTTTTCGATGAGAAAGCCTTGAGTGAAGAGGAACCCAGTGACAACGAACTCGCGGAAGAAGAGCTCTTATCGCAGGGTGCTACTCAACGTGTACTCGATGCGACTCAGCTTTACTTAGGCGAGATCGGCTATTCTCCGTTATTGACCGCTGAAGAAGAAGTCTATTTTGCTCGTCGTGCTCTGCGTGGCGATGTAGCCTCACGCCGTCGGATGATTGAAAGCAACCTCCGTCTGGTGGTGAAAATTGCCCGCCGTTACGGCAATCGTGGTCTGGCGCTGCTGGATCTTATCGAAGAGGGCAATCTGGGGCTGATTCGTGCCGTAGAGAAGTTCGACCCAGAACGTGGGTTCCGTTTTTCAACCTACGCCACCTGGTGGATCCGTCAGACCATTGAACGGGCTATCATGAACCAAACCCGTACCATTCGTCTGCCAATCCATATTGTTAAAGAGCTGAACGTTTATCTGCGTACCGCGCGTGAACTGTCGCACAAGCTGGATCACGAACCGAGTGCGGAAGAGATTGCCGAACAGCTGGATAAACCGGTTGATGACGTAAGCCGTATGCTGCGTCTCAATGAACGCATCACCTCAGTTGATACGCCGCTGGGCGGGGATTCTGAGAAAGCGCTGCTGGATATCCTGGCCGATGAAAATGAAAACGGTCCGGAAGACACCACGCAGGACGATGACATGAAGCAAAGCATCGTGAAATGGCTGTTCGAGTTGAACGCCAAACAACGAGAAGTGCTGGCGCGTCGTTTTGGTCTGTTGGGGTATGAAGCAGCTACGCTGGAAGATGTCGGTCGCGAGATTGGCCTGACCCGCGAGCGCGTGCGTCAGATTCAGGTTGAAGGTCTGCGTCGTCTGCGTGAAATCCTGCAGACTCAGGGGCTGAATATCGAAGCGCTGTTCCGCGAGTAATAAAGTTTTGTTCAAAGAGGTCAGCAGCAATGCTGGCCTTTTTCTTTGCCTTTTTTCCGTGCTATTCCATCATCTTACGCACCAGGTGCGTAAATTGCTCGCGTTCTTCGGGCGTTAAACGCTGCAAAAATTCGTTATCGACGCGATTTCCCACCGGCTGGCTAGCTGCCAGCAGCGCTTCACCTTCTTCTGTCAGAAAGACAAACCGGCGACGTTTATCGTCAGGGTCGTGCTCGCGTCTCACCAGCCCTTTGAGCTCCATCCGGCTGAGCATCTCGGCGAGCGTGGCCTTGGTGCTGACCGCCACGCTGGTTAACGCCACCTGTTCAATGCCTGGGCTTTCAGCAATCGAGCGCATCACCGCATACTGCGGCTTGGTCAGTTCGGGTAATTCCTGCTGCCAGCGTGAAGTATGCTGCTGAAAAAGATGGCGAAGTAGGTGGAACGCTTCGTTTTTGATTTTCATGATGGCTCTCCTACAGGGGCGGGTGCCTATGATAGCCGTTCCCGGCAATTTGAACAAAAAATGCGAGCAAAGACGAACCGTCTTGTCAGCCTCATTCGACAGGAGTAAGTTGAAATATATTGTTCGTACACGAACGAAATTGGGGTGAGTAATGAGACTGATTATTGGCATGACGGGCGCGACCGGCGCACCGCTGGGCGTTGCGCTTCTCCAGGCGCTGCGCGAGATGCCGGAGGTGGAGACTCACCTGGTCATGTCGAAATGGGCGAAAACTACCATTGAACTGGAGACCCCGTGGAGCGCGCGCGACGTCGCGGCCATGGCCGACTTCAACCACAGCCCGGCGGATCAGGCGGCCACTATCTCCTCCGGATCTTTCCAGACCGACGGCATGATTATTATCCCGTGCAGTATGAAAACGCTGGCCGGTATCCGGGCAGGCTATGCCGAAGGGCTGGTTGGGCGCGCTGCCGACGTGGTGATGAAAGAGGGGCGCAAGCTGGTGCTGGTGCCGCGCGAAATGCCGCTCAGCACTATTCATCTGGAAAATATGCTGGCGCTTTCCCGCATGGGCGTGGCGATGGTGCCCCCGATGCCGGCTTTTTATAACCACCCGGAAACGGTAGACGACATTGTTCAGCATGTGGTGACGCGAGTGCTCGATCAGTTCGGACTCAAACACGATAAAGCGCGCCGCTGGCAGGGGTTACCGGCGACGAAACAACTTTCACAGGAGAATGCATAATGGCTTTTGATTACTTACGCGGTTTTTTGCAGGCGCTGGAAGACCAGGGGCAGCTGCTCAAAATCAGTGAAGAGGTAAACGCCGAACCGGATCTGGCGGCCGCGGCCAATGCGACAGGACGTATTGGCGACGGTGCGCCAGCCGTATGGTTTGACAATATCCGCGGCTTTACGGATGCCCGCGTGGTGATGAACACCATCGGCTCCTGGCAGAACCATGCGATTTCGCTGGGTCTGCCGATGAATACGCCGGTGAAAAAACAGATTGATGAGTTTATTCGCCGCTGGGACAAGTTCCCGATTACACCGGAGCGTCGTGCTAACCCGGCGTGGGCGGAAAATACCGTTGATGGTGACGATATTAACCTGTTCGATATCCTGCCGCTGTTCCGCCTGAACGATGGTGACGGCGGTTTCTACCTCGACAAAGCATGCGTCGTTTCTCGCGACCCGCTGGACCCGGACAACTTCGGCAAGCAGAACGTCGGCATCTACCGTATGGAAGTGAAGGGCAAGCGTAAGCTCGGCCTGCAACCGGTGCCGATGCACGATATCGCACTGCACCTGCATAAAGCGGAAGAGCGCGGTGAAGACCTGCCGATTGCTATCACCCTTGGTAACGACCCGATTATTACCCTGATGGGCGCCACGCCGCTGAAATACGATCAGTCCGAATATGAGATGGCCGGTGCGCTGCGCGAAAGCCCGTACCCGATTGCCACCGCACCGCTAACCGGCTTTGACGTGCCGTGGGGCTCTGAGGTGATCATCGAAGGGGTTATCGAAGGGCGTAAGCGTGAAATTGAAGGCCCGTTCGGTGAGTTTACCGGCCACTATTCCGGCGGCCGCAACATGACGGTAGTGCGAATTGATAAGGTCTCTTATCGCACCAAGCCGATTTTTGAATCCCTCTACCTCGGCATGCCGTGGACTGAAATTGACTACCTGATGGGCCCGGCCACCTGCGTACCGCTGTATCAGCAGCTAAAAGCCGAGTTCCCGGAAGTGCAGGCGGTCAACGCCATGTACACCCACGGCCTGCTGGCGATCATCTCCACCAAAAAACGCTACGGCGGCTTTGCCCGCGCGGTTGGCCTGCGTGCCATGACCACGCCGCATGGTCTGGGTTACGTGAAGATGGTGATTATGGTCGATGAAGACGTCGACCCGTTCAACCTGCCGCAGGTGATGTGGGCGCTGTCGTCGAAGGTGAACCCGGCGGGCGATCTGGTGCAGTTGCCGAATATGTCGGTGCTGGAGCTCGACCCCGGCTCAAGCCCGGCGGGGATTACCGACAAACTGATTATCGACGCTACCACGCCGGTTGCGCCGGACAACCGTGGTCACTACAGCCAGCCGGTACAGGATTTACCTGAAACCAAGGCCTGGGCTGAAAAACTGACCGCTATGCTGGCTAACCGTAAGTAAGGAGGAAAAGATGATTTGTCCACGTTGCGCCGATGAACATATTGAAGTGATGGCGAAATCGCCGGTAAAAGATGTCTGGACCGTATACCAGTGCCAGCATTGCCTGTACACCTGGCGCGATACCGAACCGCTACGCCGCACCAGCCGCGAACATTATCCGGAAGCGTTCCGCATGACGCAGAAAGATATTGATGACGCGCCAATGGTGCCAAGCATTCCACCGCTGCTGGCGGAAGATAAGCGCTAATGCACTCAACAGCGATGGGGTTTCGCCTCGTCGCTGTAGTTTTTTTATACGAGGATCGCTGCTCATATTCTGGTTTTTTTCTTATTTCTGAGACGCTCAATATTCCAGGATATGTAAATATAGCCATGGTTTTAAAAACAGTGTTGACACCGTGCGATAAATGCGTAGATTAAGTATTAACAGCACAATAAAAGTAAGTGTTTATTCAGAAGTACTGGGGTTAACCATTTTGTAAATAAGGCCACGAAGTTTGTAGTTTGGGATGCAATATGTTTTAAGGCCTCGTAGTGATTGTGCTGGAACGCAAAATGGTAGAGTATGCGCGACGATGTAAGGTCTTGTTTTAAATTGATTTGCTGCGATTATCGTACCATGGTAAACGCAACGGTAATAAGGCAACGCATCAAAGAGTATATGTCGCGCTGGGGGAATGTACTTGTTTAAGGCGCCATGCTTAAGTTCGTGATAAGGCTGGCGGTATGTGCAACAGGATAAATGGAGGGAGGTTTTTAAGTTTTAATGCCCAATATTATCTGTAGTAAACGGGTGCATTTGAAAGCAGCATAAATTGTATTAATAATTCAGTAAGTTAATTAATGTTAAACCTGAAGTTTGTAGTATTCTAAAAGCCCTTGCCGTACTGGTGAGGGCTTTTTTTCATTTGACGTATGCGTACATTTTTATTTTTCGATAAATTCAACCGCGATAAAGGCGCCACTTCAGCATAAGCGAAGCGGCGCGGATAATTACACCATTCCCTTCAGACGATAAATCCACTCCAGCGCCTGGCGTGGGCTCAGCGAGTCAGGATCCAGACCTTCCAGCGCTTCTACCGCCGGGGAGACCTCTTCCGGAGCCGACAATAGCGACATCTGCGTACCATCGACCTGCGTCGCTGCTGCGTTTGGTGAGATGCTTTCCAGCTCGCGCAGCTTCTGACGCGCACGCTTGATAACCTCTTTCGGCACGCCCGCCAGTTGCGCTACCGCCAGACCATAGCTCTTGCTGGCCGCGCCGTCCTGCACGCTGTGCATAAAGGCGATGGTATCGCCGTGCTCCAGCGCGTCCAGATGGACGTTCGCCACGCCTTCCATTTTCTCCGGCAACTGTGTCAGCTCGAAGTAGTGGGTCGCAAACAACGTTAACGCCTTGATCTTATTCGCCAGATTCTCCGCACAGGCCCAGGCCAACGACAGACCGTCATAGGTTGACGTACCGCGACCAATCTCATCCATCAGCACCAGGCTGTTTTCGGTGGCGTTATGCAGAATATTGGCGGTTTCGGTCATCTCCACCATAAAGGTTGAGCGGCCTGAAGCCAGGTCATCCGCCGCGCCCACGCGGGTGAAGATACGGTCGATAGGGCCAATCTCCACGCTCTGCGCCGGAACATAGCTACCGATATAGGCCAGCAGCGCAATCAGCGCCGTTTGCCGCATATAGGTGCTTTTACCGCCCATGTTTGGACCGGTAATGATCAGCATTCGACGCTGCGGCGACAGGGTTAGCGGGTTGGCAATAAACGGCTCGTTCAGTACCTGTTCCACCACCGGATGGCGGCCTTCGATAATCCGGATGCCGGGCTTATCGATAAACGTTGGGCAGGTGTAGTTGAGCGCATAGGCGCGCTCTGCGAGGTTCACCAGCACGTCCAGCTCCGCCAGCGCGCTGGCGCTCTGCTGAAGGTCTCCCAGATGCGGCAGCAGCAGGTCGAACAGTTCGTCATAAAGCTGTTTTTCCAGCGCCAGCGCCTTGCCTTTCGAGGTCAGAACTTTGTCTTCGTACTCTTTCAGCTCAGGGATGATATAGCGTTCGGCGTTTTTCAACGTCTGGCGGCGCACGTAGTTGATTGGCGCCATATGGCTCTGACCGCGGCTGATCTGAATGTAATAACCGTGGACGGCGTTATACCCTACCTTCAGCGTATCCAGCCCGGTGCGCTCGCGTTCGCGAATTTCCAGACGGTCGAGGTAGTCGGTCGCGCCATCGGCCAGCGCGCGCCACTCGTCGAGCTCTTCATGGTAACCTGGGGCAATCACGCCGCCATCGCGCACCAGCACCGGTGGCGCATCAATAATCGCCCGTTCCAGTAGCTCGCGTAGTTCGGTGAACTCGCCCATTTTCTCGCGCAGCATCTGCACCGGCGCGCTGTCGACGCTTTCCAGTTGCGCACGCAGTTCCGGCAACTGCTGGAAGGCGTGACGCATACGGGCGAGGTCGCGCGGGCGGGCGGTACGCAGCGCCAGACGAGCAAGGATACGTTCCAGGTCGCCGACCTGGCGCAGCACCGGTTGCAGATCGGCGGTGACATCCTGTAGTGCGCCGATGGTCTGCTGACGTTCAGTCAGGGTTTTGATATCGCGCACCGGCATATGCAGCCAGCGCTTAAGCATACGGCTGCCCATCGGCGTGACGGTGCAGTCGAGCACGGAGGCAAGGGTGTTTTCCAGCCCGCCCGCCATGTTCTGGGTTATCTCCAGGTTACGGCGCGTGGCGGCATCCATAATGATGCTGTCCTGCTGGCGATCCATGGTGATGGAACGGATGTGCGGCAGCGAGGTACGCTGGGTGTCCTTCACGTATTGCAGCAGACAGCCCGCGGCGCAAAGCCCACGTGGTGCGCCTTCAACGCCAAAGCCAACCAGGTCACGCGTGCCAAATTGCAGATTCAGCTGCTGACGCGCGGTGTCGATTTCGAACTCCCACAGCGGGCGACGGCGCAGGCCGCGGCGACCTTCAATCAGCGCCATCTCGGCAAAATCTTCGGCGTACAGCAGCTCGGCAGGGTTCGTGCGCTGCAGTTCAGCGGCCATGGTTTCACGGTCGGCCGGTTCGCTGATGCGAAAACGCCCGGAGCTGATATCCAGCGTGGCGTAGCCATAGCCTTTGCTGTCTTGCCAGACGGCGGCGAGGAGGTTGTCCTGGCGCTCCTGCAGCAGCGCTTCATCGCTGATGGTACCCGGCGTGACGATACGCACGACTTTGCGCTCGACCGGACCTTTGCTGGTGGCCGGGTCGCCAACCTGTTCGCAAATGGCGACGGATTCGCCCTGATTCACCAGCTTGGCGAGGTAGTTTTCTACCGCGTGGTGCGGGATACCCGCCATCGGGATAGGTTCACCGGCAGAAGCCCCGCGTTTGGTCAGCGAGATGTCGAGCAGCTGCGATGCGCGTTTCGCATCGTCATAAAACATCTCGTAAAAGTCACCCATGCGGTAGAACAGCAGGATCTCGGGATGCTGCGCTTTCAGCTTCAGATACTGCTGCATCATCGGCGTGTGTGCGTCGAAATTGTCGATTGTACTCATCCGTTTGTGATGTCCATTTTCTTGAATTTTACTGAGTGCGTAATGTGTTCGGACTCATCTGGTGCCGTGGATCTCATGAAATCCGGCCTCTTTTTTCATGAGTACGTAGGCTGCATGATAACGGAGTCTGAAGGACAGGAAAACAGAAGAGGGGGCCTCGTCCTGAAATGGCCTCGTCGCCACCGATCTTGTGTAACGGCATTTATAGATGCAGAAGCGGAGGACGGCCTTCTGATGGCGCAATGGCTCCTTGAGGCCTGGGGCTATAGATGGTGTGAAGTCGTGTCGAAACCTTGATATAATAAGTACTGATTACATATTTGGTCGCTGAGGAATCGTGATGAGCAATGACAAGAAAACGCCGGTGTATTACGTTAAACCGTCTCGCGCCGACATTGTTCGTTCGGTAGCGACGTCAACCGCCGTTGAGACGGGGCAGTCTTCTGAGAAGATTGAAGCATCGCTTGAAGCGATGCGTAAAAAGTTCGCCCATCTTCGGCTTGCTGTTTAATCTCGTCTCAACGCAGCGCCAACCCAATAGCGCATCGGGCCGTAGTCCATTGATATCCCTGCGTGGATAGCTGAAATGTATTCGGTTTTATTTTGCTCCCAGCGTTGATAATCAAGCGGCCTGTGTCCTCCTTGAACCGCCATCACATCAGCTAAAAGTCGTGATAAACGCCCATTGCCTTCCCGGAAGGGGTGGATGAGTATCAGCTCTACATGCGTTACAGCAATAGCCTCTATGAGCTGTTCTTCACTCATGTTGGAGCATGGCGTATATCGGGCGAGATATTTAACGTCGAATTCGTGCAGTAGTTTTGGTAACTGTACAGAAGGCGCGAACATAAAGCCCCCTTTGCTGATATTGACCGTCCTTTCTTGCCCAGCCCACTTATAGATGTTTCCCAGCCAGCGGCGATGCCAGTTTCTCAACAACGCAACGGTCATCTGTCCCGTTGGAAACTGTTCTTCAAAAATACAATGATAGAGCTTCTCTAACAGCACAAGCTCCGCTTCGTCCATCTCGCCAGAATCAGTAATCCCCAGCTTATTTGTCAGGACTTGGTCATCAGAGTTTTTCTCATACTCTCCTTCACTGCCTGAGGCACGGTATCGGCTCATAGAAACATCCTGCGCTGATGGGGAGTTATTGGTTTGTGATGTCCATTTTTTGAATTTCACTTGCATGATAACGGAGTCTGAAGGACAGGAAAACAGAAGAGGGGGCCTCGTCCTGAAATGGCCTCGTCGGCAAATTGATCTCACCGACCTTTTGCGACGGTTGTCATTCTCCTGAAAGCGTTAGCCGCTATAATCCCCGGCTCTTGTGCGGTTCTTCGTACAAGGCTCCTTCTGAGTTCAGAGGCTAACATCGATGACATGGCAACAATTTAAACACACCTTCCTGATCAAATTCTGGTCTCCGGTTCCCGCGGTAATCGCGGCCGGTATTCTCTCCACCTATTACTTCGGCATCACCGGCACCTTCTGGGCGGTGACGGGCGAGTTCACGCGCTGGGGCGGGCAACTGCTGCAACTGGCGGGCGTACATACTGAGACCTGGGGCTATTACAAGCTGATTGGCCTCGACGGCACGCCGCTGACGCGTATCGACGGCATGATGATTATCGGCATGTTCGGCGGCTGCTTTGCCGCGGCGCTGTGGGCCAATAACGTTAAGCTGCGTCTGCCGAAAAGCCGCATCCGTATTGTGCAGGCGATTGTCGGCGGCATGATTGCCGGTTTTGGCGCACGTCTGGCGATGGGCTGTAACCTCGCCGCCTTCTTTACGGGCATTCCGCAGTTCTCGCTGCACGCCTGGTTCTTCGCGCTGGCGACGGCCCTCGGCTCATGGTTTGGCGCACGCTTCACGCTGCTGCCTATCTTCCGTATTCCGGTCAAAATGGTCAAAGTCTCGGCGGCATCGCCGTTGACACAGCGTCCTGAGCAGGCGCGCCGCCGCTTCCGTTTGGGCATGCTGGTGTTTATCGGCATGGTTGGCTGGGCGCTGCTGACGGCGGCGGGCAGCCCGAAACTGGGGCTGGCGATGCTGTTCGGCGTGGGCTTTGGCCTGCTGATTGAACGGGCGCAAATCTGCTTTACCTCGGCGTTCCGCGACCTGTGGATCACCGGCCGCACACAAATGGCGAAGGCCATTATCTTCGGCATGGCGGTAAGCGCCATCGGTATCTTCAGCTACGTGCAGCTGGGCGTGGCGCCAAAAATTATGTGGGCTGGCCCGAATGCGGTAATTGGCGGCCTGCTGTTTGGCTTCGGCATTGTGCTGGCTGGCGGCTGCGAAACCGGCTGGATGTACCGTGCCGTTGAAGGACAGGTGCACTACTGGTGGGTAGGGCTCGGCAACGTGATTGGCTCGACCATTCTGGCCTACTACTGGGACGACATTTCCCCGTCGCTCGCCACGAGCTGGGACAAAGTTAACCTGCTGACCACGTTTGGCCCGCTCGGCGGCCTGCTGGTCACCTATGGCCTGTTGCTGATTGCGTTGTTGTTAATTCTTGGCTGGGAAAAACGGTTCTTCCGCCGTCAGGCTTCCGCCAGTATTCCTACGAAGGAGAGTGTATGAAAACGATCGTCCCGGACTATCGTCTGGATATGGTGGGCGAACCTTGTCCGTACCCGGCCGTCGCGACGCTTGAAGCGATGCCGCAGTTAAAGAAAGGCGAAATACTGGAAGTGGTGAGCGACTGTCCGCAGTCGATTAATAACATCCCGGTGGATGCACGCAATCACGGCTATACCGTGCTCGACATCCAGCAGGATGGGCCAACCATCCGCTATTTAATCCAGAAGTAACCTGTCGCCCTCGCCGTCCGGCGAGGGCGTATTTCCCTTTAATCATAAAATCCCAATGTGTGTTTGATCACAGAACCGGCCTGCGCAGTTTACTTTGTTTCCTTAGTTTACTATGTTGTTTGTACTTTCTATCCGACACACCGCATTGAGGTTTACGTGATTAACCAACGAATGAGCAAGCTAACGAAAGGTGTATTACTGGCAATGAGCGGCATGATGGCGTTAGCCACGCCGCTGCTGACCCATGCCGACACCACTATCCAGCAGATCGCCGGTAAGGTGCTGCCGTATCAGGCAAAACCGCGCGTTTTCGTGTTGTCGGATATCGGCAACGAACCCGATGACCAGATGTCGCTCACCCGTTTTTTACTCTATTCCAATGAGATGAACGTCGAGGGACTGGTGGCAACGACTTCCACCTGGCAGCGTGAAAAAGTGCATACCGATATGATTGACCTGGTGGTGGGGCACTATGCAGAGGTGCAACCTAACCTGTTGAAACATGCAGCCGGTTTCCCGACGTCAGCGCAGTTAAAATCAGTCGTCGCACCAGGCCTTGCCAGCTATGGCATGGCGGCAACGGGGGAGGGGAAAAATACGGCGGGTTCCGACCTGTTACTCAAAGCCATTGAACGCAGTACAGACGCGCAGCACCCGCTGTTTATTAACCTCTGGGGCGGTGCGAATACTCTGGCGCAAGCGTTGCAGGATCTCTCTCGCCAGCAGCCAGCGCAAAAGGTACAAGCGCTGACCCGTAATCTGGTGGTGTACTCCATTTCCGATCAGGATGATGCCGGGAGCTGGGTTCGTGAACATTACCCAGACATCACCTATATTGTCGATCCATCGAGCCAGAACGGGGAAGACTATGCTCGCGCGACCTGGACCGGTATCAGCGGCGATATGTATTACCGTAATGCGCCGGGCGCTGATTTCACTACGGTGTCTCAGCATTGGCTGGATGAAAATATCCGCGCGAAAGGGCCAATGGGGAAAGGCTATCTGCATTACCTCTTTATTATGGAAGGCGATACCCCGGCTTTCCTCAACCTGATTCGCAACGGCCTTAACGGCGACATGAACCCGGGCTGGGGCGGATGGGGCGGGCGCTATATCGTGCGCCAACCGCAGCATGAAACGAGGCCTATCTGGACCAGCGGCGGTGATTTTTATCCAGGCAACCCTAATGCGGCGGATACGGTAACCGGCGTTGACGGTAAGCAGTACACCTCGAATCAGGCCACTATCTGGCGCTGGCGTGAAGCCTTCCAGCACGACTTTGCGGCCAGAATGGACTGGAGCGTGAAGAACTTTGCATCTGCCAACCATAATCCGCAGGTGGTGGTGAACGGTCAGGGCGGGCAGGATGTGGTTTACCTGACAGCCAGGGTAGGTGATGTGGTGACGGTAAGCGCGGACGGTACCAAAGACCCGGATGGCAACGCGTTAGGCTACAACTGGTTCCTTTATCCTGAAGCGGGTTCTGCCAGTTCTCAGCCGGTGGCGGTGGCTGATGTACAGGGACGTCGTGGGGAAGATAATCTCAACGCTCCCGCAGTGTTAACGATGGGGGAAAACGGGCATCCGACGGTTGAGGTAACGGCAAAACGAGCGGGGACTGAGCATCTGATTCTGGCGGTGACCGATGACGGTAAACCGTCGCTGACCTCCTACCGCCGAATTGTCATTTCCGTGAAGTAACCGAGGTGAGCGGGTGGCATCGGTCACCCGCTTTATCTCAGGAAATCCGCAGTGGTGTCGCGCGTTATGGCGCCAGATAAACCTGGGGTACATCGGCATCCGGATGTTGGCTCAGGCTGATATCCGCGCCATACCAACGGTGGATCACCGATTGCTGAATTACCTCCTGCGGTGTGCCCTGCGCCACCAGCTTTCCCTGATGGAGTAGCAGTATTGAGTCGGCCCACAGCGCGGCGAGGTTGAGGTCGTGCAGCACGATACAGACGTGCAGCTTGCCGCGACGAGTCAGCTTTTTCAGCAGGCGCAGCAGATGCTGCTGATAGTAAAGATCCAGCGCCGAAGTGGGTTCATCCAGAAACAGCCAGCCCTGCGGGCCATCTTCACCCCACAGCTGCGCCAGGCTTCGCGCCAACTGCACGCGCTGCTGTTCGCCACCGGAGAGCGCCGGATAGAGGCGGCCTGCCAGGTGCGTACAGCCGGTTTCGGCCATCACCCGCGCAATCAGCGCCGGGTCAACCTGCGTTCCCCACGGCGCACGCCCCATGGCAATTACCGTTTCAACCGGCCAGTTGGCATTGAGCTGCGTACGTTGCAGCATCACCGCGCGGCGGCGGGAGAGGGCGGGGGCGGACCACGCGCTAAGCGCTTTACCTTCGATATGTTGCTCGCCGCTGTCGGCGGTTAAAAACCCGGTCAACAGCCGCAGCAGGGTCGATTTCCCTGCGCCGTTAGGGCCAATCAGCGCCGTGACTTCACCAGACTGTAGCGCCAGCGAGACGTTATCAATCACCCGGCGTTTACCGAGCTTCAGCGATAGCGAACGTGCAATGTACTGGTTATCCACGCATCCCCCTCTCCTGACGGAAAATAAGCCACAGGAACCACGGCGCACCGAGCAGACTGGTTAGCAGGCCAACCGGCATTTCGGCAGGCGCGGCGATGGTGCGGGCGAGGGTGTCGGCAATCAGCAGTAAAATCGCGCCTGCCAGCAAAGAACCGGGGATAAGCCCCCGGTGATCCGGCCCTAGCCACATTCGCATCAGGTGCGGCACCACCAGCCCGATAAAACCAATGACGCCGCTGATCGCCACCGAAGCGGCTACCAGCACCGCGCTGCACAATAGCAACAGCCGTTGCAGTACCCGCACGTTAACGCCGAGGTAGTGCGCCTCTTCATCACCCAACTGAAGTAAATTCAGACGCGCTGCCGTCCACCAGACTACCAGCGACGCAGGGATAATCAGCGTGGCGGCGACCAGCAGCGTTGGCCACTCGGCCTGCCCCAGGCTGCCCATGCCCCAGAGCGACATCTGGCGAAGCTGCGTGTCGTTGCTAATCCACGACAGCATGCCCACCAGCGCGCCGCACAGGGCGTTGATCGCAATCCCGACCAGCAGCAGGCGGGAGAGCGAACCGTCTCCCGCTTTGCTGAGGACAAAAATCACCGCCATCACCGCCAGGCTGCCGATAAACGCCGCCAGCATCGGCGCGTAGAGCGCCACCAGCACCGGCACCGAAATCGGCAGCACCACCCAGAATGAAACCGCCAGCGCTGCGCCGCTGCTGATCCCGAGCAGACCCGGGTCCGCCAGCGGGTTGCGAAACAGCCCCTGCATCACGCAGCCGGAGAGCGCCAGCGCGCTGCCAACCAGCAGCGCCAGCAGAACGCGGGGCAGGCGGATGGTGAGCCAGATATGGCGCAGTACCTCATCGCCCGACGGCCAGATGCTTGCCAGCGGCAGGCGCATCGCGCCGAGCGTGGTGGCAAACAGCGTCAGGGCAACGAGCAGCAGCACCATCAGCCACAGCTGGCGTGAGGCGGTGACGTTCATCAGTGCAACTGCTCCGCTTTCTGGCGCAGCTGTTGCAGCGCCTGCGGCGTGCGCGGGCCGAAGCCCAGCAGCGCCATATCGTCAATCACCAGCACCTGCTTGTTGCGCCCGGCAGGCCTCTGCGCCAGCCCCGGCAGCTTCCACAGCGCGGCTTCGCCGCCCATACCTTTCAGGCCATCAGCGGAGATCACCACCAGATCCGGCAGGCTGGCAATGACCCCTTCCTGCGACATGGTGCGGTAGTGGTAGAAACCCTGCATGGCGTTCTGTAAGCCAGCCAGCTTGATGGCGCCGTCTGCCGCCGTTTGCTGACCGGCCACCAGCGCGCCGGAACCGCCGTGGCTGAGAATAAACAGCACGCGCTTGTTCAGCGGTTGCGCCGGGATTTTTGCCATATCGTCGTGCAGCGTTTTACGCAGCGCATCGCCCTGCGTCTGCTTGCCCAGCGCGTCGGCAATGACCTGAACTTTGTTATCCATTGCCGTGGCGTCGTAGCCGCCCGGCACGTTCACCACCTTAACCTTGCTGCCTTCCACCTTTTGCAGCACCAGCGACGGTTGCGCCTGGCTGCTGGCAAGAACCAGCGTCGGGCGCAGCGAGAGGATGCCTTCGGTGCTCAACTGGCGAAGGTAGCCGACATCCGGCAGCGACCGGGTTGCCGCAGGCCAGGTGCTGGTGCTATCGCGCGCCACTAACTGAGACTGCGCGTCCAGTGCGTAGACGATTTCGGTGACGTCGCCGCCAAGGGTGATAATGCGCTCGGCGGCGCTGGAGAACAGCGGCAGCGCAGCTAACAGTATCAGCAGGCGTTTCATACGGTCTGGCCTTCCGCCGTCAGGCTATCTACCTGGTTGCGCCACTGCGTCTGCTCCGGGTGACCTTCGCTACGCTGGCCGTACAGCTGCGCAATCTGGGTGCCGTCTTTGGCAAACAGTTCCACGCTGGTCACGTGGCCGTCCACGGTCGGTTTGCGCGTGACCCACACTTCGTCGATGGTTTCTTCGCGCAGGTGCAGGGTGAAGGTACTGTTGAAGATGTTGATCCAGCCGCGCATTGGCGTCAGCTTCTCCAGCGTGCCGGTGAAGATCTGCACGCAGCCGCGGTTGCCGACGAAAATCATAAATTCGTTGCCGTCCTGTTGGATGGTTTCCAGCAGGCGAGGCAGCGCTTCGGTGTCAATACGGCAGGCCAGGTCATCGCTCACCAGACGGAAAGCCTGCTGGCGTGAGAGGTTGTATTTGCGCAGCAGCACGAAGAACTGATGCACGTCGGTCATTGCGCGCCACTCTTTTTCCAGCGCCGCACCGTCTGCCGTCTCGGCGTAGCGGGCATTTTCTACCGGGCGAAGGGCCAGCGGCGTTGGGGTTGATTGCGTCTGTTCAGCAATCAGCGCCTGCCAGGCCGCGCTGTCCGTAGCGTCGGTGGTATAAACCTTCAGCACCGCGTCGCCGTGCGGGTCAAAGAACTGAATGCTTTCGCGACCCTGATCGTTGACGTGAAACGCGCTGGCCCATTGGCTCAGGAACAGACGCAGATCCAGCGCGCGTGGGTTCAGCACCAGGCCTGCATGGCCGTCAAGGTGCTGGTGGGTGAAAGCGCCAACCTGCTCGTGAACCGCATATTCGTTGCGGCAGATGCATTTGGTTTCGCCCACGCTTTCAAGCGCGGCGAGGATCGCGCGGGCATTATCCTGCAGGCGAACGGCATCGTGGCCGACGCGCGCTTCGGTGAGTTCCGCTTCGCTGATACCCATCACGGCAGCGATGTCGCGAGCGTATTTGGCAGTGCCGTTGGCTTTAACGTCCTGATAGCGCTGCCACAGTTCGGTTGGTGCGTTTTGCATAGCTCTCTTCCTTATAATTACCCCGGCCAGTAGCCGGGGGCAGGTTTCATTGATGTTGTTATCAGAAATCGACGTTAACGCCCAGCTGCCAGGTACGGCCCGGCATGACCGCCAGCGATTTATCATTGGCGTCCTGGTTGGTGGACGTTTCAATGTTGCGGCTGCTCAGGTAGTCCCAGTATTTACGGTCGGTCAGGTTATACACCCCGCCGTTGATACGGACGTTCTTCGCCACGCGCCAGTAAGCCGTCCAGTCGAGCATGCCGTAGCCAGGTACGCGCATATATTCTTTGGTGGAATCCGTCAGCGTGTTGCCGGTGTTGGTGTAGCTTTCGCGGTTGGTGGTGGTAGCGCGTTTGCCTTTCACGAAGGTGGCGGTCAGCGCGGTACCGTAGACTTTGGACGGGTCATCCCACGCCACGCCGACGATGGCTTTCATTGGCGCAACGCTATCGAGGTCGACATATTTGTCGCCGTTGTAGCTGGATTTTGACTGCCCTTCACTGTAGCCGTAAGCCAGGGTGGCGCTCAGGCCATCAACCTGTTCAAACCAGGTTCCGAAGTTGAACTTCGCGCTGATCTCACCGCCGTAGATATAGGCTTTATCGCGGTTTTCCGCCTGGTAAATGGTGTAGATGTTTGACGGTACGTTAGTGAACTGACCCGGGTTGTTCGCGCGGGTGTAACGGGTGTAAGCGATAAAGTTTTTATAGCTGTTGTAGAACAGCGCGGTACGCATGGTGATCCCTTCGGTCACCTCGCCCTTCATGCCCCATTCGAAGTTGTCGCTGGTCTCGGTTTTCAGATCGGTATTGCCGATCAGTGCGTATTGGCCGCGGCCCGCGTAGCTGGAACCGAGGTTCCATGAACCGTACAGCTGGCTGGTGTTCGGGAACTCCGCGCCGCGTTTGTACTGCAGATAGGTCATCATGCGCGGCGTGATGTCGTACTGGAAGGTCAGCGACGGCAGCGCCTGAGTATCTGAATTTTTGCCATACAGATTAGAAACCGATGACTCCGTCAGCACCGTGCTGTTAGTGGTCAGGCTGCTAAGGTTCTCTGGCTTGGTGGACTGATGCACCACGCGGACGCCTGGGATCACCGCCGCGTTATGGCCGTCGAGATCGAAGTTGATCTGATCCTGCAGGAAGCCGGCTACCGTGTATTCACGGCTGTCTGCTTCCGGCTGCATGATCTCGCTGAAGACGCTCGGGATCGGCGACTGGCTGAACGGACGCTGGGTTTTGGTGGTGCTAGCGTTGAAGCCAGCGCTCAGATCGTGGCGGCCAAGCGTTTTTGCCAATGCCGTCTGCATACCCCAGGTATCGGTATCGTAGTTCGAGTAGACCGTTTCCATGGTACTGGTGAAGCTGTCCGGCATGTAGGTCTGGTCGTGCGCTTCGGTGTGCTGGTAGTACACCTTGGTGGACATGCTGTCGATGAAGTCGTTCATCGGCGTCCAGTCATCTTTCAGGCTCAGCCCCCAGCGACGGGTCTGGCTGGTCTGCTGCGCGTTACCAATGGTCTTGCTGCCGCTGTCGTTCCAGACGTCGTAATGGGTATGGTTGGTTTTATGGTAGTAATCGAGGGTGCTGGTCAGTTTATGCTGATCGTTTGGTTGCCAGATCCCCGAGGTCATAAATGCGTCAGAGTGCCAGTTTGCCGGGAAAGCGTCGACGCTTGAGCTATTGGTAGTGGTCTCCTGACCATCACGACGGCTGTAGACGAAAATCCCGCGCAGGGTTTCATCACCGCCCGCCGCCGTCAGGCCGTTGTGCCAGCTGCGGTCAGCGGAGTCATAACCGCTGCGGTAGCTAAAGGCGCTGGTTTTGCCCGGGTGCAGATAGTCGTCCGCCGATTTCGGCTGGAAGGAGACGTTGCCGCCGATAGAAGAGTTGGCGGTTTCGGTGTCGGTGGCACCGGACTGAATATCGACGCTACCGTACATGTACGGGTCAATGTAGTCGCGGCCAATGCCGAAGGTGTTCTGGCCAGCGCGGCTAACGTAGCTACGGCCGGTGGCGTTTGGCTGGGCGATACCGTCCACGTCGATACCGACGCGGTTACTCTCGAGCCCGCGAATGTTGTAGCCGGTGTAGCCGCCCCGGTCGAAGCCGCTTTTGCCGTTGCCGGAGCCGCCGCTGGAGCCGGTCGCGCCAATCAGAGGTTCATAACGCATGATGGAACCAAAGTCGTTGGCCCCTTTGTCCTGCAATTCCTGCGCGCTAATGGCGTGCTGATTGCCCGACTTCAGTACCGGAGCTGGCGCTGTGACGGTCATCTGCTCGGCGGTGTCTACCGCCGCGGTTTTGTCCTGTGTGTCAGCCGCAACGGCGGAAGTCTGGTAAATCGCTGCAAGCAAAGAGGTTACCAGTAGGCTTTTCTTGCACCACGCCTCTGATTGAATGGATTTGTACATAGTTGCCATGCCTTTCATCGTTATTAGTATTGGCTCACTCGCTACTTCCAGAAGTCGGCTTTTCCATAAGCGCTTCGAACGACTCCGTTTAATGTGATGCGAATAGTAATGATAGGAATTATCATTTGCAATAAAGTTTGCAAATAAATCTCTATGCATGCAACAATTTGATTACAATTAGTCCTTTAATTCATTGTGAGAATGTTATGACGCAGAAAGCCGCTATTACGGTCACCTACTGCTCCCAGTGCAACTGGATGCTGCGCGCCAGCTGGATGGCGCAGGAGCTGTTGCATACCTTCAGCACCGATATCGCCTCGGTGACCCTGGTGCCCGGTACCGGTGGAATTTTTACCATTACCGTGGGCGAGGAGCTTATCTGGGATCGCAAGCGCGACGAGGGTTTCCCGGATGCCGCCGAGCTGAAACGCCGGGTGCGCGACGTCTGCTTCCCGGAAAAACCGCTGGGCCACGTGGACAAGCACGAGGCATAAAGCGGCTGCGAAAGCACCATTAAACGTGTATTATTAATGCATCTTTATTGGTGAGGAACAGGCTATGGCAGGCAAACGCATCGACCGTGAAAAACGGACCATCCGCAGCATGATTGCGCTTTATCAGCGACGCTGCCCGCAGGCGCAGGACGATGCAGAGCACTACCAGGCGCTGAATACCTATGCCGATAAACGGCTGGATAAATGCGTGTTTGGCGAGGAAAAACCAGCCTGCAAGCAGTGCCCGGTGCACTGCTATCAGCCCGCCAAACGCGAAGAAATGAAGCAGATTATGCGCTGGGCTGGCCCGCGTATGCTGTGGCGTCACCCGATCCTGACCATCCGTCATCTGATTGACGACCGTCGCCCGGTGCCGGAGCTACCGGAAAAATATCGCCCGAAAAAATAGCTACATCGTGCGGCAGTGACGGCGGTACTCTGACGGCGAACGCGCCGTGTGCTTGCGGAAGATTCGGCAGAAGTAGTTGCTGTCTTCAAAGCCGCAGTGATGGGCTATCTCTTTGATTTTCATCTCATACCCACGCAGTAATTTCTTCGCCAGCTCAAGCCGCACGGCGGTCAGATACTCATTGAATCCCACCGAGCCGGACTTCTGAAACAGATGCGACAGGTAGTTCGGCGTAATATGGAACTTCTTCGCCACCGTCTCCCGGCTGAGCGCCTCAGCGGCGTGCTCGTCGATATACTCCTGAACGGCGAGAAACAGCTCTTTGCTCTTGCTCACCGTATCCGCCAGATGGGTAAGCTGATCGATACAGTGGCTCAGCAGCCCGCTTAGCACGATCTGCGCCGTGGGCATCACCGGGCGAATAGCCAGTTCGTTCATCGCCAGCAGCAGATACGATCCTACCCGCGGGCCCAGCCGCGCCACGTGCTGCTTACGAATTTCCACGAATTTTTTGCCGTCGTACCGCTGCAGGCTGAAGCCGAGCTTCTGTTTGCTGAACAGAATGCTCAGCGTGGTGGCCGGGCCTTGCCACTGCGGGGCATTCCAGCGTCCACCGGGCAGATAGAGCGCCTGCAGCGGGCCCAGCGGCGCGCTCAGGCAACCGTCGGCAAGCTCGCCTTCCAGCACGATCTCCAGACGGGGAAACGACACGCTCATCGCCAGCTCCGGCGTGGGCTGCGAGGTTTGCGGAAACCGCACGACAAGGTCGCTTTGCCGGGCAAGCAGCTGCTCCAGCACGGGGACGAGGGATTGTTCTGACATGCTCATGTCCTGGTTATTATTCTGGATTTTGAATCTCATCACACTTTATTTTGCTGTACACAAAAATCCAGTGTTGTGTAGCTATCTCATACAGAATGCCAGCCGCTCGTGCAGTAACTTTTCATACATGTTGTGAAATGGTTAACAAAAGAGAGGGCGGTATGGACAAGCAAGCGGCATTCTGGCTGGAGGCGCTGGGCGCGAGTGGCGAACTGTCAGCGACAATGAAACATGAACTGGATACTCAGGGCTACACCATCGTCCACGGCGTGGCGGATGCCGACTGGCTGGCGGCGATGCGCGAGCGCATTGACTATCTGGTGGAGAAAGAAGGGGAGAACCTGGCGGTGGAGCACCATCAGGAAGAGACGGCGACGCGCGTGGCGAACCTCGTCAACAAGGGCGTGGTGTGGGAGAAGGTGTGGTCGCATCCGCTGATTTTGTCGGCCTGCCGCTATATCTTTGAGGGCGAGTTTAAAATTTCCAGCCTCAACGCCCGCGAGGCGCTGTACAACGGCGGCCATCAGCCGCTACACGCTGACTGGAAAAAGCCGCGTCCGGATTTCCCGAAGGTTCACCTGGTCAACACCATCTGGGCGATTGACGATCTCTACGCCGCCAACGGCGCGCCGCGGATTATTCCGGCAACCCATCTGCGCCCGGAACTGCCGGAAGAGGTGCTGGAGGATGTGGGATTACCGCACCCGGATGAGGTGATTTTTGAGGCGCCGGCAGGCAGCGTGATGATCTACAACGCCCACGCCTGGCACGGCGGCACCACCAACCGCGAAGGCTCGCGCCGCCGGGTACTTCACGGGTTGTATATCGACCGTGCGGATACCGCGCAGCAGGATCAGCGCCGCTGGTTAACGCCGGAAACGGCGAGCCGGTTGACCCCGGCGCAGAAGTGGCTGTTGGATGTGGAATGAGAGTTTAACGCATTGGCACGGACGGCCCCCTCTCCCTTTCTAAGGGAGAGGGCTGGGGTGAGGGTTTATCACCGTGCTGGCCTGTTCCCCTCACCCTAACCCTCTCCCCAAAGGGGCGAGGGGACTTGTACGGTGCGGTCTGGTATCGTTAACCCCCCATCACCACCCGATATCCCGCTTGTTCCACCATCGCCTGAATCGGCGCAATCTCCTCGGGCTCCGGCGCTTTTATCCCCGCCATTGCCCACTCGCGATCCAGCAGGGAATACTTCGGCTCGCCGTACTGATGGAAAGGCAGCAGATGTATTTCCTCAATAGGCAGCGGCGCCAGAAACGCCAGAATCCGCGCGACGTTCTCGGGGTTAAGGGTATAACCGGGGATCAGCGGCAGCCGTGGAATCACCTTGATGCCCTCCGTTACCAGCAGGCGAAAGTTCTCCAGCACCCGCGGCTGGTTCATGCTGAGCACCTGACGAGCCTGCGCGCAGTCCATGATTTTCAGATCAAACAGCACCTCATCACACGCCTGCGCCAGCGGCAGCAGGCGGCGAGGGGAGGTATCGCCCGCGGTTTCAATGGCGGTGCGAATGCCCCACTGCTTGAGACGCTGTAAAAAGCGGGTGGCGAACTCGGCCTGCATCAGCACTTCGCCGCCGGAAAGCGTTACGCCGCCGCCCGACGCGCGGAAGAACACGTCGTCTTTGAGCACTTCCCGTTCGAGCGATTCCAGCGTCACGTCACGGCCAATATGTTCCCACGCCCCGGACGGACACTCCTCGGCATCCTGCAAACAGGTGGCGCAGTGCAGGCACTTGCTCTCCCGGCGGACGGTCTCGATTTTCGGCGACATCGACTCCGGGTTGGCGCACCACGGGCAGGTATGCGGGCAGCCTTTAAAGAACACCACCGTGCGGATGCCCTGACCGTCGTTAAGCGAATAGCGCTGGATATTGAAAATGCGCGCCGTGTCGGCGCGCGCCTCAATCACCTCACAGCTGATGCGCGGTGCGGCGGATAATGTCATCCTGAATCTCCTTCGACAGTTCGACAAAGAAGGCGCTGTAGCCCGCTACGCGCACCACCAGCCCGGCAAAATCCTGCGGGCGCTGCTGGGCTTCGCGCAGGGTTTCGGCGTTCACCACGTTGAACTGAATATGCTGGAGCTTGAGTTTGGTAAAGGCGTGCAGGAAATCCGCCAGCTTGTTGAGACCGCTTTCCCCCTCCAGCGTCGCCGGGGTGAACTTGACGTTCAGCAGCGTGCCGTTAGAGAGCAGATAGTTATCGAGCTTGCTCACTGACTTCAGCACCGCCGTTGGCCCCTGACCGTCCTGGCCGACCATCGGCGACAGCCCGCCGTCCGCCAGCTGTTCACCGGCAAAACGTCCGTCCGGCGTCGCGCCAACTACCGACCCCAGCGGCACGTGGGCAGAGACGGTATAGGAGCCCGGCGTAAACTGGCCGCCGCGCGGGTTACGGTATTTCTCCACCTCTTTGCAGTAAAAACGCAGCAGATCGGCGCTGATATTATCAACATCGTCAATGTCGTTACCGTATTTTTCAAAGCGGTTAATCAGCCGTGCGCGAACCTTCTCGCCCTCCGGCGTGGCGAAGTTGGCCTTCAGCACCGCCAGCAGTTCGTCGAAGCTCATGCGCTGCTGGTCGAACACCATCCCTTTCAGCGCATGCAGCGAATCGCTCAGGTTGGCGATACCGATACCCTGTACCCCGGAGAAATTGTAGCGTGCGCCGCCGTCGGTAATGTCTTTGCCGTTGGCGATACAGTCTTCAACAAACGAGGAGAGCAGCGGTACCGGCGCCCAATCGCGATGGCCGATATCGCAGATATTGCTGCCTTCCACCATCAGCTTGATGTAGTGGCGAATCTTGTCGCGAATGCTCGTCAGCAGGCCGTCGTAGGTGAGTTGCGCATTGCCTTCGTGCTCAAGCATGACGATTTCCATCACCTTCAACAGGTTGAACATGGCGATATCGTGCAACCCGTAGGTGCGCCCTGGAATCGACAGTTCGACGCAGCCGACCACCGCGTAGTCGCGCGCATCTTCCAGCGACACGCCGCGGTTGAGGAATGCGGGCACCACCACTTCATCGTTGAAGATCTGCGGAATACCGGTGCCGAGGCGCACGGTTTCGGCAGTTTTGCGCAGGAACGGGCGGTCAATCAGTTCGTTGACCCGCACGCCGAGGTTCGGCTGCGGCAGGCGCACGTTCTGGTAGGCATCCAGACAGGTAAAGGAGAGGATGTTCACCGCGCTGCGGCCGTTCTCGGTCAGGCCGCCGAGCAGGGCGGTGTAGCCGGTCGGGAAGCCCGCGAAGTAGCGGGCGCTGCTGGTGGAACGCAGCAGCACGATATCGTTGCACTTCACCCACAAGGACTCGAGCAATTCCTGCATAAACGCCGGGTCTTCGCCGTGGTTCAGCGACGCCTGCCAGAACGGCAGCATGTACTGGTCAAAGCGGCCGAGCGAAATGGAACTGGCGTTCGACTCATACTGCAAAATGATGTTCATGTACCAGAACAGCTGGCTGGCCTGCCAGAAGTTTTCCGGCTTCTGCGCGGCGTTATGGCGCGAGATGCTAGCGATGGTTTCCAGCTCCTGACGACGCTGCGGGTCATTGCAGCCGCTTGCCATCTCGTCGGCCAGCGCGGCGTAGCGCAGGATGTGGCGCTGGGAGGCTTCCAGCAGAATCAGCACCGCCTGATAAAAGACGTTATCAGGTTGCTCGCGCAGATGGGCGTGCATCTCATTAACCAGCGCGTCCAGGCCGTTATTCAGCAGTCGCGGGTAGTCGATAATGATATGGCCCTGGCCTTTGTCGGTCTGGTTGACGCTGAAAATCTGCGTGCTGACGGCGGCTTTTACTTCGTCGGTCATCTGGGCGTTGATGAAATCCTTCATCGAGCGCTTTTCCCAGTACGGGAACAGTTCGTCGCGGTACAGGCGCTTATCGTCATCGCTAATGTTGAAGCGGTCCTGCGGGCGAGTCGGGAACTGGTCCAGCTCTTTTAACAGCCAGTACGGGTCCATCTCCGGCGACATAATCCCGGCGCGCGGTTTGATGGTGCGGTTGCCGGCAATCAGCTCATCTTCACGAATGCTGATGGCGACGTTATCGAGAATATGGGCGGTGGCTTTGGCGCGGCGAATGAGCACCGGCTCGCCGTCGGTCTGACGATGGCTTTCGGTGTAGAGGACGGCGCGTTCAAGGGAGATTTCGCGCGGGTTGGCGAAGAGGGCGTCTTTCAGGCGCTGAATACGATTAGTCATTTTGCGGGCTCCTCGGAGGATTAACCTGACGTTTGTTATGGGATCTACGTTAGGCAAATGCGGGGCGGGGAGACAGAAGAGAATGAGGTGATTTACTGGATTATTGTGATCAAAAGGGAAAAATGAGATCTCAATTTTGTCTGGGTGCAATACCCGGCGTCGCGTTGCTCGGCCGGGCTACGAAACGAATGTAGCCCGGCCGAGCGCAGCGACGCCGGGGGAGTTTTACGGCAGCGAAGCAATCCAGTTCATTGCCAGATCCGTCCATGCGGCGGCAGGCAGGCCTTTGGCACCGCGAATACCAAATCCATGCTTCCCTTCGGCGAACAGATGCAGCTCGGTCGGCACGTTGTGCGCGCGCAGGGCGTTGAACATCACCAGCGAGTTATCGACCGGTACCGACGGGTCATCCACTGCGTGCATCAGGAAGGTTGGTGGTGTTTGCGCGGTGACGTTCCGCTCGGGAGAGTAGTGCTTAATCTGCTCGGCCGTTGGCGTGTCGCCAATCAGCGCCGTGCGCGAGCCGGGGTGAGCTATGGTTTTATCCATCGAGATAACCGGGTAGCCGAGCACCACGAAGTCGGGGCGCGCGCTCTGTTTATCGACGGCATCAAGTGGGGAATAAACCGCCTCGTCGTAGCGCGTCTCCAGGCTTGCGGCCACGTGCCCACCCGCCGAGAAGCCCATCACGCCAATTTTTTGCGG
This sequence comes from Kluyvera sichuanensis, assembly GCF_040930405.1. Lineage (NCBI taxonomy): Bacteria > Pseudomonadati > Pseudomonadota > Gammaproteobacteria > Enterobacterales > Enterobacteriaceae > Kluyvera > Kluyvera sichuanensis. Next base: position 2,680,235 of record NZ_CP162271.1, on the reverse strand, counting down.
ATCAATATGCCACTTCGTGGCGTTAGCGCGTAACGTGCGCAGCGCCCGCTGGGCGTCAGCTAATGGCGCATTGGCCCCTTCGGCATGACCATCGGCGGGCATACGGTAGGTCATCACGAACAGGGTGTAGCCTTTGGCGTTAAACGGTGCGGCTAAATCGCTGCCTTCTTTATCCAGCACCACCCGCTGATAAGAGCCACCGGGGGTGACCAGTAGCGCGACGCCGTTCGGATGCGCAGGGGCGTAGACGGTGATTTCCGGGGCGCGGATGCCGGTAACGGCACGGTCCGGTAGGCTTGGGTCTTTGCTGCGTTCAACCAGCGCGTAGCTCACCGGGCTGTTTTTAGCGCCGGGCGCTTCGCCACCAGGCCAGATGGAAAAAACGGGCAGGGCGGCAACAGCCGTCTGTACGGAAAATGCCAGGGCAAGAGCGGCGGACAGAGGTAAGCGAATCATAGACGTCTCCACGGGGAAAACGCTTATTTATCATCCATGACATCGTGAGAACGGGAATGAATTCACAAAACGATGTTTCATAAATAGAGAAACGAGAAGGTGTGAGGTGGGTGCTATTCCCGGCGTCGCGTTGCTCGGCCGGGCTACGAACCGAATGTAGCCCGGCCGAGCAACGCGACGCCGGGGACAACTTACGCGCGGGTGGCGATCAGAATCGCGGACGCTTTGATCAGCGCAATCGCGCGGCTGCCTTTCGCCAGCTTCATCTCGCTCTGGCTTTCGTTGGTGACCACGGCAACAATCTCAAAGCCAGCATCGGTTTTGATATGTACGGTAGCGTTCACCGCGCCTTCGGTCACCTGAGTGACTTCACCGGCAAACTGGTTGCGGGCGGAGAACTTCAGACCGCAGTCTTCGGTTGCCAGCGTGACCCACGGGGCTTTAATCAGCGCAATGGCTTCCTTACCATTGACCAGGCCCAGCGCTTCTTTACTGCTGTGAGTGACGATAGCTACCAGCTTTGCGCCGCCCGGCAGGGTCAGTTCGATTTCGTTGTTGACCGCGCCGGTTGAGACTGCGCTGATGGTGCCTGTTAATTGGTTACGTGCTGAAACTGCCATACGATACTGCCTCCATTCACTCGTTATTGAATCAGAGGTCAGTATAGCCACAGTTTTTACATTAACGTATCTTTATCAATGCCCAGGCGTTTCATTCTTGAGAGCAATGTGGTGCGCTTAAGCCCCAGACGCTGCGCTGCGCCTTTCGCCCCGGCCACTACGCCGTTGGTCTCTCTCAGCACCCGAACAATCAGCTGATATTCGTCCTCTCCCTCTTTCGGTGCTTCCGCCATCGGCATCGGCTCCGGCTCTTCGTGGGCAAAGGTCAGCTCCGGCAGAGAAAGCTGCAGCACGCTGCCGCGGGTCAGCAGCACCGCACGCTCAATCACGTTCTCCAGCTCGCGCACGTTACCCGGCCACTCCATCTGGCTCAGGGTACGTAGCGTTTCCGCCGGAATGCTGTCGATGTTGCGCCCCAGACGGCGGGCGATTTTAAAGGTGAAGGCTTTGACCAGCAGCGGAATATCTTCCGGGCGCTCGCGCAGCGGCGGCAGGTGGATCGGGAAGACATTCAGGCGATAGTAAAGATCGCTACGGAATTCGCGATCCAGCACCATCTGCTTGAGATCGCGGTTAGTGGCGGCGATCAGGCGTACGTCGGTCTGGATCAGCTTATTGCTGCCGAGGCGTTCGAACTCCTGCTCCTGCAACACGCGCAGCAGCTTCGGCTGCAGCTCTAGCGGCATATCGCCCACTTCATCGAGGAACATGGAGCTTTTATCCGCCAGTTCAAAGCGGCCAATGCGCTGGGCGCTGGCACCGGTAAATGCGCCGCGCTCGTGGCCGAAGAGGTCGCTTTCCAGCAGGCCAGCCGGCATTGCCGCGCAGTTCATCTTCACCATCCGGCGGCTGTTACGGCCGCTCAGATTGTGGATGGCGCGGGCAATCAGCTCTTTACCGGTGCCGGTTTCGCCGAGGATCAGCACGGTGCTGTCGCTTGGCGCCACCATCTCAACCTGCTTGAGCACGTTGAACATCGCTTCGCTGCGGCCGATTATCTCGCCAAACTCGCCGTCAACGTTGTTCAGCTGTTCGGTCAGCGCGAGATTCTCGTCCACCAGACGCTCTTTCAGACGGTGTATTTCCTGATAGGCGAGGGCGTTATCGACGGCAATGGAGACGCGCTCGGCAATTTGCTTGAGCAGCTTCAGGTTGGCGGCGCAGAACACTTTTTCGTCGCACTGGGCAAGCTTAAGCACGCCGAGCATCTTGTCGCCCGACATCAGCGGCAGCAGGCACAGCGTCTGAATTTTATCGTCCCACATTTCAAACAGCTGGCGCTCGTACGGGGCCAGTTTGTCCTGTTCGTGGAGATTGAGCTTGAGCATCTCCTGGCTCTTAAACACGCGTTCGGTCAGCGTGCCGGATTCGTTCACTTCGCTCTGATCGTGCACCGGATCGTTGACGTCAATATAGTGCGTCGAGTAGATGTTCAGCTTGCCTTTGCGGTTGCCGCGCAGCACCACGCTGATGGCGTCGATATTGAAGTAGTAGTGGATCTCTTTGGCTACCGCGCCGACCAGATCGTCCATGTCGAGGCGCGACAGCACGGCGTTGGTGATCGCCACCAGAATACGGAAATTATCGCGCTCGCGGCACAGCAGATCGTAATCGACGTTGTTAGTCACCCGGCTTTGGATCTGTTCGGTGACGACGGCAACAATCTGGGTAAAGGTGTGCAGGCGCTGGTACTCTTTTTCGCTCCACGGCTGGTCGTTCTGGCGGATAAACTCGCAGCCGCCGAAGATGCGTCCCTCCGCCGCCAGCGGCAGCAGGCAGTAGTGGCCGAACGGCGAGTAAAGCCCGCTGTGGGCCAGCTGCGGCCAGGCTTCGTGAAATTCACTGTAGCTGCAGTGCAGGGCGTCGGGGCGTGACAGCAGTCGTCTGACCGGGCCGTTTGCCAACACGCTATCGTCTTCATAGGCGATGGGTTTACCCGCTTCATGCGTGGCGTGGTAGCCCGCGCGGTGGTTTCCCGGCTGCAGCAGGATGATCGCCGCGCTGTCCGCTAGCGCAGATTGTTTTGCCAGCTGCGCCAGCGTTTCGCTGAGTGCGGCCAGATCGGGTTGTTGGAGAAGAGTCCGGGTGATATCAAACAGCCCTTGCTGGCCGAGATCGCCCATCGGTGTATACGACATGTAGCTTGCCCATAAATGCACCGCGGTGGGTGCGATCGCCAAAAGCCTATCCCGTCACCATACTGACGGGGATAAGCTCTAATAATAATAATAAATTTCAGACCTTGAGCGGCCTGTTAACAGATTCGTGGCAGCGGTTCGGCGTGAGGAAGATCCAGCGTGCGTTTCACGCCGTACAGCCCGGCAACGCGAACCCCGCGGCGTTCCGTGACTTCGCCAATGATAGCGGCATCACGCCCCAGCGGATGGGCGCGCAGTGCGGCGAGCACCTCATCGGCTGCTTCGCGGGTCACGCCGATCACCAGTTTACCTTCATTTGCGAAGTTAAGCGCGTCAAGCCCTAATAATTCGCACACGCCGCGCACCGCGTCTTTCAGCGGAATATGTTGTTCATGAATTTCAACACCGTGGCCGCTGGTGGCGGCAAACTCATGGGCCACCGCGTTGACGCCGCCGCGAGTGGCATCACGCAACGCTTTCACCCCGGCAATCGGGCGCAGGCTCTGGATAAGCGGCGTCAGCACCGCGCAGTCGCTTTGCAGTTCGCCGTCAAGACCGAGCTGTTCGCGTAGGTTGAGGATGGTCGCGCCGTGGTCGCCGAGCGTGCCGCTGACCATCAGCAGATCCCCCGGGGTGAGCGTTGCCGCGCCCCAGTGAATATCGGACGGGATAGCGCCCATTCCGGCGGTATTGATAAATAGCTTATCCGCCGCGCCACGACCCACGACCTTGGTGTCGCCGGTGACGATGGCGATATCCGCTGCTTTGGCCGTCTCCGCCATGCTGTTGACTACCGCCTCCAGCGTCTCCATCGGCAGCCCTTCTTCAATAATAAAGCCGCAGGAGAGGTAGCGTGGCACCGCGCCGCTTACCGCCACATCGTTGGCGGTGCCGCAAATCGCCAGCTTGCCGATATTGCCGCCGGGGAAGAACAGCGGGTCAATCACGTAGCTGTCGGTGGAGAAGGCGAGGCGATCGCCGTGGGCGGTCAGCGAGGCCAGCGACAGACGCGCCTGATCTTCCTGCTCTGCCAGCCAGGGGTTGGCAAAGGCTTTCATAAACAGGCTGTCGATCAGCTGCTGCATCGCCAGACCGCCGCTCCCGTGCGCTAACTGAATACTTTTCATGCTTCTGCCTCCTGACTACGATATTGATACCAGGCGGCGCAGGCGCCTTCTGAAGACACCATCAGCGCGCCAAACGCGCTCTGCGGGTTGCAGGTGGCGCCAAACAGCGGGCACTGATGCGGTTTGCAGCGGCCGGTCAGCACGTCGCCGCAGCGGGCGCGCGGATCGTCACAGACGCGCTGTGGCTGCGGTTTGAAGTGCGCTTCCGCGTCGAATGCTTGATAGTCTGGCGTCAGTTGTACACCGGAGTCGTTGATTAGCCCCAGGCCGCGCCATTCGCTGTCGCCCTTGACCGCAAACACCTCGGCAATGGCGTTTTGCGCAAGCAGGTTGCCATCGTCCGGCACCACGCGGCGGTACTGGTTTTCGACGCAAGGCGAGGCGGCAATTTTCTGCTCCACCAGCATGTTCACGCCCTGCAGCAGGTCAACCGGCTCAAAACCTGCCACCACCAGCGGACGCTGATAGTCGCTGGCGATAAAGCCGTAGGCGTGGGTGCCAATGACCATGCTGACGTGGCCCGGCGCCAGAAACGCATCGATACCGTTGTCCGGCTGGTCGAGCAGACTGCGCAGCGTGGGAATAAGCGTAATGTGCTGACAGAAAAAGAAGAAGTTACTGACCTTCTGCGCCTTCGCCTGCTGCAGGGTAATCGCGGTGGTCGGCATGGTGGTTTCAAAGCCTAAGCCGAAGAACACCACTTTACGATCCGGATTCTGCTGCGCCAGCTTCAGGGCATCCATCGGCGAATAGACAATGCGGATATCCGCCCCGCGCGATTTCGCCTGCATCAGCGAGCCGTTTTTCCCCGGCACGCGCATGGCGTCGCCGAAGGTGCAGAAAATCACCTCTTTATGGCTGGCGATTTCAATACAGGTGTCGATGCGCCCCATCGGTAGTACGCACACCGGGCAGCCCGGCCCGTGGATAAATTCGATGTTCTCCGGCAGCAGCTGGTCGAGACCGAATTTGAAAATCGCGTGCGTGTGGCCGCCGCACACTTCCATGATGCGCAGTGGGCGTTCAGCTGTATAGGCCAGATGCTGCGCCCGGCTTTTCAGGTGGGCAATCAGCTGCATCACCTGCTCGGGCGCGCGGTACTCATCAACAAAACGCATTACCGTTCCTCGCCAAAAAGCAGCGCGCCAACGTCCGGCTCGACTTCAAACATATTTTCCAGCGCCGCGAGGGTATCGCGCGCCTCTTCTTCGTTGATGATGCTCATGGCAAAACCCACGTGCACCAGCACCCACTGGCCGATGCGCGACTGACCGTTTTCGTCCACCGCGCCGACCAGCGTCAGGTCGACGTCGCGCTTAATCCCACAAACATCCACCTTCGCCTGTACGCCATCAATGGCAGAAATTTGTCCCGGAATGCCTATGCACATCGCTGCGTCTCCAGCCAGTTCAGCCAGCTATCCATGCCTTCGCCGCTGGTGGCGGAGAGCAGGATGATTTCAATATTCGGGTTCACTTCGCGCGCGCAGGCAAGGCACTTCTCAACGTCGAAGTTGAGGTACGGCAGCAGGTCAACTTTGTTGAGCAGCATGACCGACGCGGCGGCAAACATATGCGGGTACTTCAGCGGCTTGTCTTCACCTTCGGTGACCGACAGCACGGCAACTTTGTGGCGTTCGCCCAGATCAAAGCTCGCCGGGCAGACCAGGTTGCCGACGTTCTCAATAAACAGGATCCCGTTGCTCTCAAGCGGCAGGCGCGGGGCGGCGTCGGCAATCATCTGCGCATCAAGGTGGCAGCCCTTACCGGTGTTGACCTGAATCGCCGGGGTGCCGGTGGCGCGGATACGCGCGGCGTCGTTCACCGTCTGCTGGTCGCCTTCGATAACGGCGCAGGAGACGCGGTCTTTCAGACGCATCAGGGTTTCGGTGAGCAGGGTAGTTTTACCGGAGCCAGGGCTGGAGACCAGATTCAGCACCAGCTGTTCGCGGGCGGCAAAGCGTGCGCGGTTGCGGGCGGCAATCTGGTTGTTTTTATCCAGCACATCTATTTCGACTTCCAGCATCCGGCGCTGGCTCATGCCCGGCGCGTGAGTGCCCGCTTCGCCGTGGCCGTAGTGCAGGTCGCCGTTATCCGCGGCCTGCGGTTCAAATTCTCGGGTTCTGACGCCGGTAATGGAGATTGCCGGACGGCCTGCCGGGGCGAAAGGCGCGCTGCGGAACAGCGAGTGCGGGTTACGTTCATCGCCCTCTATATAGAGGTTGCCATCGGCACAACCACAGGTGGTACACATACTTTACTCCTGATCAATTTCAATTCGCTGAATCTGTAAACCGTCGTCGGCGACGATGCGCAGGTTGTCGCTATGGCATTGCGGACAACGGCGCACGTGAACTGACACGAGCTGAACATACTGCTGGCAGGATTCACACCAGCATTCCGCCTCCTGTTCTTCGACGTGCAGTGTACAGCCTTCAGCCAGCGTGCCGCGGCACACCAGATCAAAACAAAAGGTCATTGCGCTCGTCTCTACACAAGAAAAAGCGCCGACCTTCATCCAGACGCCGGTGACGCGTTTCGCGCCGTTTTGTATCGCCTGTTGTTCGACAATTTCCAGCGCTCGCTGGCAGAGCGTGATTTCGTGCATAACGCCTCCTGGTACATCACTCGCAGGAGTAATGCAATAACGATGCCAGAGATGAAATATGGGGCGTAAAGACTGTCGATGACGATGTCGCACTGACGAAATGACATGTCACTCCGGTAGTGTCATTTCACTAAAATTAAATTAAATCAGTATGTTAAAAACATGGCATGAAAAGTGCTTAGGAGGCTTGTTTCTATTAACCGGGTAACCGACATGACTATTTGGGAAATTAGCGAGAAGGCCGACTATATCGCCGATCGTCACCGCCGCCATCAGGATCAATGGCGTGTCTACTGCAACTCTCTGGTTCAAGGGATTACGTTGTCCAAAGCGCGTCTGCATCACGCCATGAACTGCGCCCCAGAGAAAGAGCTGAGCTTCGTGCTGTTCGAACACTTCGTGGTTTCCGTGAGCCTGGCCAGCGGCTTTAACAGCCACACCGTTGAGTACGTTGTTGAAACCCGCGACGGCCTGAATAAACAGTGCGTGGGCAGCGCCGAGATGAGCATGAACGGCTTTATTGACGGCACCGTCAATATCCGCGACCGCGAGCAGGTGCTGGAGCATTACCTGGAAAAAATTTCGCCGGTATACGACACCCTGTATGCGGCGCTTGAAAGCGACAGCCCGGTGAGTTTCAGCCAGCTGGCACAAGAGCCTCAACGGGCTTCTCACGCTTGATTATCGGTGTGTCGACGGGTGTCGAAATGACACTTGCTCTGCATGATTTCGTCAAAAATGACTGTCACCTGAGGAAGACCTGGTGAATCGTTTTGTAATTGCTGACTCTACCGTTTGTATCGGTTGCCGTACCTGTGAAGCGGCCTGTGCGGAAACGCATCGCCACCACGGCCTGCAATCTATGCCGCGGCTTAGAGTAATGCTTAATGAAAAAGAATCCGCGCCACAGATGTGTCACCACTGTGAAGACGCGCCGTGCGCCGGGGTTTGCCCGGTAAATGCGATTACCCGCGTCGATGGCGCCGTACAGCTGAACGAAAGCCTGTGCGTGAGCTGCAAACTGTGCGGCATTGCCTGCCCGTTTGGGGCGATTGAATTTTCCGGTAGCCGTCCGCTGGATATCCCGGCCAACGCTAACTCGCCGAAAGCGCTGCCTGCGCCGCCGGCTCCGGCTCGCGTCAGTACGCTGCTGGACTGGGTGCCTGGTATCCGTGCTATCGCGGTGAAATGCGACCTGTGCCACTTCGACGAAGAAGGCCCGGCCTGCGTGCGTACCTGCCCGACCAAAGCGCTGCATCTGGTGAACAACATGGACATCGCCCGCGTCAGCAAACGCAAACGTGAGCTGACCTTCCATACCGACTTAGGCGATTTGACGCTGTTCCAGGCGCAACAAGGAGAGGCGAAATGAGCGTCATGACGTTGATTAATAGCGCAGTGGCCTGGTTTGCCGCCGCCGCCGTGCTGTCCTTTGTGCTGTCGTTTAATAAATCCCTGAGCGGTTTTGTTGCCGGTATCGGCGGCGCGCTGGGCAGCCTGTGCGCGGGCCTGGCGGGCGTTCAGGTGCTGGTTCACGGTTACCCGGTGATGGGCAGCCTGTCGCTGGTGCACTACAGCGTGCTGGTCTCCCCGCTGAACGCGGTATGGCTGATTGCGCTCGGCCTGTGCGGCCTGTTTGTCAGCCTCTACAACATTGACTGGCATCGTCATCCGAACGTCAAAAGCAACGGCCTGCTGATTAACATCCTGCTGGCGGCTGCCGTCTTCGCGATCGTGGCGAGCAGCTTCGGTTCGCTGGTGGTGATGGCGGAAATCATGGCGCTGTGCGGCGCGTTCCTCACCGGCTGCGCCTCCTCCGGCAAGCTGTGGTTTGCGCTGGGCCGTCTGGGCACTATTCTGCTGGCGATTGCCTGCCTGCTGCTGTGGCAGCGCTACGGCACGCTGGATCTGGTGCTGCTGAACGAACGTGCGCAGATGCTGCCAATCGGTTCTGACATCTGGGTACTTTGCGTGATGGGCTTCGGCCTGCTGGCAGGGATTATCCCGCTGCACGGTTGGGTGCCGCAGGCGCACGCCAACGCGAGCGCACCGGCCGCCGCGCTGTTCTCTACCGTGGTGATGAAAGTGGGTCTGCTCGGCATTCTCACCGTGTCGCTGCTGGGTGACGTTCAGCCGCTGTGGTGGGGCATTGCGCTGCTGGTGCTGGGCATGATCACCGCGTTTGTCGGCGGTCTGTACGCGCTGATGGAACATAATATTCAGCGTCTGTTGGCGTACCACACGCTGGAAAACATCGGCATCATCCTGCTCGGTTTAGGCGTCGGCGTGACCGGCCTGGCACTGCAGGAGCCGGTGATGGTGGCGCTGGGTCTGACCGGTGGTCTGTACCATCTGCTTAACCATAGCCTGTTCAAAACCACGCTGTTCCTCGGCGCGGGCTCGGTTTGGTTCCGTACCGGCCACCGCGACATCGAGAAGCTGGGCGGTATCGGTAAACGTATGCCGATGATCTCCCTGGCGATGCTGGTCGGCCTGATGGCGATGGCTGCGCTGCCGCCGCTGAACGGCTTTGCTGGCGAATGGGTTATCTACCAGTCCTTCTTCAAGCTGAGCACCAGCGGAGCGTTTATTGGTCGTCTGCTGGGGCCGTTGCTGGCCGTTGGCCTGGCGATCACCGGCGCACTGGCGGTGATGTGTATGGCGAAAGTCTACGGCGTTACCTTCCTTGGCGCACCGCGCACTAAAGAGGCGGAAAACGCCTGCTGCGCACCGCTGCTGATGGCGATCAGCACCGTGGTGATGGCGCTGCTGTGCATCGTTGGCGGCGTTGCCGCGCCGTGGCTGCTGCCAATGCTGAGCGCCGCCGTGCCGCTGCCGATGGCTACCGCGCACACCGTGGTCTCCCAGCCGATGATTACCCTGCTGCTGATTGCCTGTCCGCTGCTGCCGTTCATCATTCTGGCGCTGCTCAAAGGCAACCGCCTGCCAAGCCGTTCTCGCGGCGCGGCGTGGGTCTGTGGTTACGACCACGAACAATCCATGGTGATCACCGCGCACGGTTTTGCGATGCCGGTGAAACAGGCCTTTGCCCCGGTACTGAAACTGCGCAAATGGCTTAACCCGGTCTCTCTGGTTCCGGGCTGGCAGAACGCGGCGGCGCCGCTGCTGCTGCAACGCCTGGCGCTGGTTGAACTGGCGGTGCTGGTCGTGATTGTCATCTCTCGAGGAGCCTGAACATGACGTTCCTATTTGCTGTACTGCAGGCGCTGGTGCTGTTTGCCGTCGCGCCGCTGCTGTCTGGTATCACCCGCGTGCTGCGCGCACGGTTGCATAACCGTCGCGGGCCGGGCGTGATGCAGGAGTATCGCGACATCATCAAACTGCTGGGCCGTCAGAGCATTGGCCCGGACGCTTCCGGCTGGGTGTTCCGCCTGACGCCGTTTGTGATGGTTGGCGTGATGCTGACGATTGCGACCGCGCTGCCGGTGGTGACCGTCGCATCCCCGCTGCCGGGTCTGGGCGACTTGATTACCCTTATCTACCTGTTTGCCGTCGCGCGTTTCTTCTTCGCCATTGCCGGTCTCGACACCGGTAGCCCGTTCACCGCCATCGGCGCAAGCCGTGAAGCGATGCTCGGCGTGCTGGTGGAGCCGATTCTGCTGCTGGGTCTGTGGGTCGCTGCGCTGGTCGCAGGCTCTACCCATATCAGTAACATCACTGCCACGGTTTACCACTGGCCGGTCAGCCGCAGCCTTCCGCTGGCGCTGGCCTTCTGCGCCTGCGCCTTCGCCACCTTTATCGAAATGGGCAAACTGCCGTTCGACTTAGCGGAAGCGGAGCAGGAGCTGCAGGAAGGCCCACTGTCTGAATACAGTGGCAGCGGCTTCGGCGTGCTGAAGTGGGGCATCAGCCTGAAACAGCTGGTGGTGCTGCAGATGTTCGTTGGCGTCTTCATCCCGTGGGGACAGATGACCAGCTTTAGCGTTGGTGGTCTGGTGGTTGCCGTGATTGCCGCCATCGTCAAGCTGGTGGTTGGCGTGCTGATTATCGCGCTGTTCGAAAACAGCATGGCGCGTCTGCGTCTGGATATTACCGGTCGTATCACCTGGACCGGGTTCGGTTTAGCCTTTTTAGCCTTCGTCTCCTTGCTGGTGGCGTGATAAGAGAGTTTTGAGCATGTCTGAAGAAAAAGTGGGTCAACACTACCTCGCTGCGCTGCACCAGTCCTTCCCGGGCGTGGTGCTGGACGAAGCCTGGCAGACCAAAGACCAGTTAACGATTACCGTGAAGGTGAACTACCTGCCGGAAGTCGTCGAGTTTCTTTACTACCAGCAGGGCGGCTGGCTGTCGGTGCTGTTCGGCAACGACGAACGTAAACTGAACGGACACTATGCGGTCTACTACGTGCTGTCGATGGAAAAAGGCACCAAGTGCTGGATTACCGTGCGCGTCGAAGTCGATCCGAACACCCTCGAATACCCGTCCGTCACGCCACGCGTTCCGGCGGCAGTCTGGGGCGAGCGCGAAGTGCGCGACATGTACGGCCTGCGCCCGGTGGGCCTGCCTGACGAACGTCGTCTGGTGCTGCCGGATGATTGGCCAGACGAGCTGTACCCGCTGCGTAAAGACAGCATGGACTACCGTCAGCGCCCGGCACCGACCACCGATGCCGAAACCTACGAGTTCATCAACGAGCTGGGCAGCAAGAAAAACAACGTGGTGCCCATTGGCCCGCTGCACGTGACCTCCGATGAACCGGGCCACTTCCGCCTGTTCGTTGACGGCGAGAACATTATCGACGCCGATTACCGTCTGTTCTATGTCCACCGTGGCATGGAAAAACTGGCGGAAACCCGCATGGGTTACAACGAAGTCACCTTCTTGTCTGACCGCGTGTGCGGCATCTGCGGCTTTGCCCACAGCACCGCCTACACCACCTCCGTCGAAAATGCGATGGGCATCGTGGTGCCGGAACGTGCGCAGATGATCCGCGCCATTCTGCTGGAAGTTGAGCGTCTGCACTCGCACCTGCTGAACCTCGGCCTGGCGTGCCACTTCACCGGCTTTGACTCCGGCTTTATGCAGTTCTTCCGCGTTCGTGAAGCCTCCATGAAAATGGCGGAAATCCTCACCGGCGCGCGTAAAACCTACGGTCTGAACCTGATTGGCGGCATCCGTCGTGACTTCCTGAAAGACGACATGATCCAGACCCGTCAGCTGGCGCAGCAGATGCGTCGCGACGTGCAGGATCTGGTGGATATTCTGCTGAGCACCCCGAACATGGAACAGCGCACCGTCGGTATCGGCCGCCTGGATCCGGAAATCGCCCGTGACTTCAGTAACGTTGGCCCGATGGTTCGCGCCAGCGGCCATGCCCGTGATACTCGTGCCGATCACCCGTTCGTGGGCTACGGTCTGCTGCCGATGGAAGTGCACAGCGAGCAGGGTTGTGACGTTATCTCCCGTCTGAAAGTGCGTATCAACGAAGTGTTCACCGCGCTGAACATGATTGATTACGGCCTCGATAACCTGCCAGGCGGCCCGCTGGCGGTGGAAGGGTTCACCTACATTCCTAACCGTTTCGCGCTGGGCTTCTCAGAAGCGCCTCGTGGCGATGATATTCACTGGAGCATGACCGGCGACAACCAGAAGCTGTACCGCTGGCGCTGCCGCGCGGCGACCTACGCCAACTGGCCAACCCTGCGCTACATGCTGCGCGGCAACACCGTTTCCGATGCGCCGCTGATTATCGGTAGCCTCGATCCTTGCTACTCCTGTACCGACCGTATGACCGTGGTTGACGTGCGTAAGAAGAAGAGCAAGGTCGTGCCGTACAAAGAGCTTGAGCGCTACAGCATCGAGCGTAAGAACTCGCCGCTGAAATAAGGAATCGTCATGTTTACCTTTATCAAAAAAGTCATCAAAACCGGCACTACGACATCGTCCTATCCGCTGGAACCGATGCCGGTTGATAAAAACTTCCGCGGCAAGCCGGAACACAATCCGCAGCAGTGTATCGGCTGCGCGGCGTGCGTGAACGCCTGCCCGTCGAACGCCCTGACGGTGGAAACCGACCGCGTCAGCAATCAACTGGCGTGGCAGTTCAACCTCGGCCGCTGCATCTTCTGCGGTCGCTGCGAAGAAGTGTGCCCGACGGCGGCGATCAAGCTGTCGCAGGAGTACGAACTGGCGGTGTGGAAGAAAGAAGATTTCTTGCAGCAGTCCCGTTTTGATATCTGCAACTGCCGCGTCTGCAACCGTCCGTTTGCAGTGCAAAAAGAGATTGATTACGCCATTGCGCTGCTCAAGCACAACGGCGACAGCCGCGCGGAAAATCACCGCGAAAGCTTTGAGACCTGCCCGGAATGTAAGCGTCAGAAATGTTTGGTGCCTTCCGACCGTATTGACCTGACTCGCCACATGAAAGAGGCCATCTGATGAGCAACTTAATAGGGCCACGCGACGACAACGGCATGCCGGTGCCGATGACGGTAGAAGAATCTATCGCCAGCATGAAAGCGTCGCTGCTGAAAAACATCAAGCGTTCCGCCTACGTGTACCGCGTGGACTGCGGCGGCTGTAACGGCTGCGAAATCGAAATCTTTGCCACGCTTTCACCGCTGTTCGATGCCGAACGTTTTGGTATTAAAGTGGTGCCGTCACCGCGTCATGCCGACATTCTGCTGTTTACCGGTGCGGTCACCCGCGCCATGCGTTCGCCGGCGCTGCGCGCCTGGCAGTCCGCGCCGGACCCGAAAATCTGTATCTCCTACGGCGCTTGCGGCAACAGCGGCGGTATCTTCCACGACCTGTACTGCGTCTGGGGCGGCACCGATAAAATTGTACCTGTAGACGTGTACATTCCTGGCTGCCCGCCAACGCCTGCGGCAACGCTGTACGGCTTTGCCATGGCGCTGGGTCTGCTGGAGCAGAAAATCCACGCGCGTGCGCCAAGTGAACTGGACGCACAGCCGGCCGAAATTCTGCATCCGGACATGGTCCAGCCGCTGCGCGTGCAGGTTGACCGTGCCGCGCGCCGTCTGGCGGGCTATCGTTATGGTCGCCAGATTGCCGACGACTATATGCTGCATCTGGGCCAGGGTGACACTCAGGTTCAGCAGTGGCTGGCCACAGAAAACGATCCGCGTCTGACGGAAATCGTCACACAGCTTAACCACGTAGTAGAAGAGGCACGTATTCGATGAGCGAACAGGTGGTGTTCAGTCAACTGAGCCGTAAATTTATTGATGAGAACGATGCCACGCCTTCCGAGGCGCAGCAGGTTGTCTATTACAGCCTGGCGATTGGCCACCACCTCGGGGTCATCGACTGCCTCGAAGCCGCGCTGACCTGCCCGTGGGATGAATATCTGGCGTGGATTGCTACGCTTGAAGCGGACAGCACGGCGCGGCGCAAGATGGAAGGCGTGCCGAAGTACGGCGAGATTGTCATCGACAGCAACCACGTGTCGATGCTGGCGAACGCGTTTGATAAGGCGCGGGCGTCACAAACCCCGCAGCAAAAAGAGTGGAGCCAGGCGATGCTCAATATGCTGCACGCCATTCATCAGGAGAGCGCCATCTATCTGATGGTGCGTCGCCTGCGCGACTGATTTTACGATTGAGGAGTGACCATGACTGACGTTTTACTCTGTGTCGGCAATAGCATGATGGGCGACGATGGCGCTGGCCCTCTGCTGGCAGAAATGTGCGCAGCCCAGCCGAAAGGGGCGTGGGTTGTGATTGACGGCGGCAGCGCGCCGGAAAACGATATTGTGGCGATCCGCGAGTTGAACCCGGCTCGCCTGCTGATTGTTGATGCCACCGATATGGGGCTGAACCCGGGCGAGATTCGCATTATCGACCCGGACGACATCGCCGAGATGTTTATGATGACTACCCACAATATGCCGCTGAACTACCTGGTGGATCAGCTGAAAGACGACGTGGGTGAGGTGATTTTCCTCGGTATTCAGCCGGATATCGTTGGGTTTTACTATCCAATGACCCAGGCGATCAAAGACGCGGTTGAAGTGGTTTATCAGCGTCTTGAAGGGTGGCAGGGGAACGGCGGGTTTGCGCAGTTGGAAGCTGAGGACGAAGAGTAGTCGTCGTTTGTACCCTCACCCCGGCCCTCTCCCTGGAAGGGAGAGGGAGAAAACCCGTGCCGCTTTAACGCAATGAGTTCATATCCCCAAACCGCACCTGACGGTCCCCTCGCCCCTTTGGGGAGAGGGTTAGGGTGAGGGGAAACCTGGCACCTACGCCAAATCTTCCCCGTTGCTGGCAATCACCTTCTTATACCACCAGAACGACTTCTTACGCGTCCGCGCCAGCGTCCCATTCCCCGCATCATCACGGTCAACGTAGACAAACCCATAGCGCTTGCTCATTTCACCGGTGGAGGCTGCCACGAGATCAATACAGCCCCAGGTGGTGTAACCCATCACCGGAATCCCGTCCTCAATCGCTTCCCCCATCGCCCGAATATGTTCACGCAGATAGCTGATGCGGTAATCGTCATCAATCTGCCCGTCAGCGTTAACCACGTCTTTCGCGCCGAGGCCGTTTTCCACCAGGAACAGCGGCTTCTGGTAGCGGTCGTACATCATGTTCATGGTGATGCGCAGACCGAGCGGGTCGATGCCCCAGCCCCATTCGCTGGCTTCGATATACGGGTTTTTCAGCGACTTCACGATGTTCGCCGCGTTGGTATTGTTGGCATTCATCTCCGCCGACGCGCAGCGCGAGGCGTAGTAGCTGAACGAAACAAAATCGACGGTGTGCTTGAGGATCTCGTCATCGCCCGCTTCTTTAGCGATCGTCACGCCTTTCTCGCGGAACACCCGCGCCGAGTAGGCTGGATAGCGGCCGCGCGCCTGCACGTCGATAAAGAACAGGTTCTCGCGGTCTTTCTCCAGCGCCGTCCACACGTCTTCCGGCTTGCAGGAGTAAGGGTAGAAATTACCGCCCGCCAGCATGCAGCCGACCTGGTTTTGCGGGTTCACCTCATGGGCGATTTTGGTGGCCAGTGCGCTGGCGACCAGCTCGTGGTGCGCGGCCTGGTATTTCACCTGATCCTGATTTTCACCCTCTTCAAACACCAGCCCCGCGCCGGAGAACGGGCTGTGCAACATAATGTTGATTTCGTTGAAGGTTAGCCAGTACTTCACCAGCCCGTCGAACGCCTCAAAGCAGGTGCGGGCATAGCGGGCGAAAAAATCGACCATTTTGCGGTTGCGCCATGAACCATACTCGGTGACCAGATGCATCGGCACGTCGAAGTGGCACAGGGTGACCAGCGGCTCAATGCCGTACTTCTGGCACTCGCGGAACAGGTCGCGGTAGAAGGCGATGCCCGCTTCGTTAGGTTCCAGCTCGTCACCATTTGGATAGAGACGGCTCCAGGCAATCGAGGTACGGAACACGGTAAAGCCCATCTCCGCCATCAGCGCGATATCTTCTTTGTAGCGATGATAAAAATCGATCGCCTGATGGCTCGGGTAGAACTCATCGTCGCGCAGCGTAAAGCGCTTCTCTTGCCCCAGCTTCACCGGCAGGCGGTTTACGCCGTGCGGGATCATATCCACGGTGGTCAGCCCTTTGCCGCCCTCAAGATAAGCCCCTTCGGCCTGGTTGGCGGCAATGGCGCCGCCCCAGAGAAACCCTTGCGGAAATGTCGACATGCGTTACCTCGCTAAAAAATTATGAAATTCGTGCCGCCGCCGCACCGGCAGGCGCGTTGGCCTGACGCTTGCGCGCCTCAGCGGCGGCCTCTTCGACGGGAATATCTTCAAAACCAAGAATCAACGTCAGCACAAAGGAGAGCACCACCGCCAGCGCCATCACCCCAAATACCCAGACGATCGTCATCGGGTTAGCCGGGTCGAAGAACTGCACGCTGGTGAACAGGCCTGGCGCGGCCATGGAGTGGCTGGCAAGCCCGACGGCACCGGCAATGCCGCCGCAGATAAAGCCGCTTATCAGGCTGGCGATCAGCGGGCGTTTCAGACGGATGGCGACGCCGTACAGCGCGGGCTCGGAAATGCCGGCCAGAATGGCGGAAGCGGCCGCCGCCAGCGCGGTCTGACGCAACTCCGGGTTTTTGGTTTTCCATGCCACCGCCAGCGACGAACCGCCGAGCGACAGGTTGGCGCCAATTTCCGACGGCATCACCATGCCCTCTTTGCCGGTCTCGGCGATGGTCTGAATGATGGTGGGCGTAAAGACGCGGTGCATCCCGGTCATCACCAGCAGCGGCCACAGTGCGCCCATAATGGCGACCGACAGCCAGCCGAGGTAGCCGTGAATGGTGTACACCAATGCGGAGATGGCGCTACCGATCCAGATGCCAATCGGGCCAATCAGCAGGATCGCCAGCGGTGCGGCGATCAACACGATCAGCATCGGTTTAAGGAAGTTTTTAGTGACCGCCGGGGTGATCTTATCGACCCAGCGTTCAATGTAGGAGAGGCACCAGGTCATCACCAGCGCCGGGATCACGGTATAGGTGTACTTCACCGCCGTTACCGGGATAAAGGCGAATTCGACGTGCTCGCCCTGAGCCGCTTTCGCCATCAGCTCAATAAAGCTCGGATGCACCAGCACCCCGGCAATAGCAATCGCCAGTGACATATTGGTTTTGAACTTCACCGCCGCAGAGGCGGCGACCATCAGCGGTAGGAAGAAGAACGCGCCGTCGCCGATCACCGTCAGAATAGTGAGCGTCGGTGCGCCTTTTGGCAGCACGCTGGTCATCTCGAGGATCATCGCCAGCAGCTTAACCATCGATCCGCCGATAATTGCCGGGATCAGCGGCGACATGGTGCCGATCAGCGCGTCGAGGATCCCCGCGCCGATACGGCGTAAGGTGAGTTTCGGTTTTCCGACCGGGGCGGCAGGCTGCAGGTTGCTCGGCAGCAGGTTCACCACCTCACGGTAGGCCTGGGAGACGGTGTTGCCGATAATCACCTGGCACTGGTTGTCATTACGCACCACGCCCAGCACGCCGCTGATGCCCTTGAGGCTGGCGCTGTCGACCTGCGTTTCATCTTTCAGTACAAAGCGCAGGCGAGTCATGCAGTGCGTGACGGCGGAGATGTTCTCCACGCCGCCAAGCGCGCCCACCACGGATTGCGCCAGAGCCGCATAGTTTTTAGACATCGGAAAATCCTGTTTTATCAGTAGGGTACTTATCGCTCATCGCCCGGTGTGGCGGGGTGATGAAACGTTGCATAGGAAACCGGTTCCACATAATATTCATGTGTTATTTTTGTTACATCAAGATCTAATTTTTGTTTTTGATTAATTCGTGAAACCGATCACATGAACCAGCGTTGGGCAAAAAGCGCGCAGATCGGTGGATGCTGAAAATAGCGAAACGGTGAAGTACACTGCTGGCAAATGATTTCTCAAAGGTATGATTATGACGACAATGCTGGAGGTGGCGCGACGGGCGGGCGTGTCGAAAGCCACCGTATCCCGGGTGCTATCGGGCAACGGTTATGTCAGTCAGGAGACGAAAGACCGGGTGTTTCTGGCCATTGAAGAGAGTGGCTATCGGCCTAATCTTCTGGCACGTAACCTGGCGACCAAAAAGACGCAGACGCTGGGGCTGGTGGTCACCAATACGCTCTATCACGGGGTCTATTTCAGCGAGCTGCTGTTCCACGCGGCGAGCATGACCGAAGATCACGGGCGGCGGCTGATTCTGGCGGACGGTAAGCACAGCGCCGAGGAGGAGCGAGATGCCATTCAGTACCTGCTCGACCTGCGCTGTGACGGCATTATTATTTATCCCCGTTTTCTGAGCGTCGACGATATTGACGAGATTATTCAGCAGCAACAGCAGCCGATATTAGTGATTAACCGTCGGCTGCGGCGAAATAGCAGCCACTGCGTGTATTGCGATCAAAAATCCGCCAGTCAGAATGCGGTGGAGCGGTTAATTCTCCTTGGCCATCGCGATATTGCGTTTATTACCGGCTCGCTGGATTCTCCTACCGGTATTGAACGCCTGTCCGGCTATAAAGACGCGCTGACGAAGCACGGCATTGCCGTGCGTAAGGAGCTGATTGTACAAGGAAAGTGGACGCCCGCGACCGGTGCCGCCGGAGTGGATGCGCTGCTGGACAGTAAGGTGAACTTTAGCGCGCTGGTCGCCAGTAATGACGATATGGCGGTCGGGGCGATTAAACGTCTGCATGCGCGCGGAATAAACGTACCGCGGCAGGTTTCGGTGCTGGGCTTTGATGATATTACTCTCGCACCGTATATGGTGCCGTCGCTCTCCAGCGTGCGAATTCCGGTCACGGAAATGATCAAAGAGACCATCCACCGCCTTATTTTCATGCTCGACGGCGGGGATTTTAAATATCAGCAAACCTTCCCTGGTGAACTGATTGAGCGTGAATCCATCGTCCCCGGTCCGCACGCTTAGCGTCGTCATCTGTCATCGTCATAAGTGACGATGACAGCTTATCTCTCATCATCAGCAATAAAATCTCCTTAAAAAACAGCTAACTAAAAGTTGGCTCGAATAATGCATTCTCCCGCGAATTCACTGTCATTGCTGGAGAAGTTGATGAACCGTTTCATCATTGCTGATGCGAGTAAATGTATTGGCTGCCGGACATGCGAAGTCGCATGCGTGGTTTCCCACCAGGAAGATCAGGACTGCGCCGCGCTGACGCCGCAATCTTTCCTGCCCCGTATTCACGTTATTAAAGGCGTAGATGTCTCTACCGCCACCGCCTGCCGCCAGTGCGAAGACGCGCCGTGCGCTAACGTCTGCCCGAACGGCGCAATCAGCCGCGATAAAGGTTTTATCCATGTGATGCAGGAACGCTGCATCGGCTGCAAAACCTGCGTGGTGGCGTGCCCATACGGTGCGATGGAAGTGGTGGTGCGTCCGGTGGTTCGTAACAGCGGCGCGGGCCTGAAGGTGCGTGCGGAGAAAGCGGAAGCCAACAAGTGTGACCTCTGCTACCACCGTGAAGCTGGCCCAGCCTGTATGGAAGCCTGCCCGACTCACGCGCTGTTTTGCGTCGACCGCAGCAAGCTTGAACAGCTGAGCGCGGAAAAACGTCGTCGCGCCGCGCTCGATAGCGCCGCGTCTATCTCTCTTTAATCATCCTTATTTCTCTTTTAACAGGTCTGTTACTGATGAAAAAAATCACGAGTGTGTGCCCTTACTGTGGGGCTGGTTGCAAACTGAAGCTGGTTGTCGACAACGGTAAAATTATCCGCGCCGAGGCCGCCGACGGTAAAACCAACCAGAATGAGCTGTGCCTGAAGGGCTATTACGGCTGGGATTTTCTGAACGACACCAAGCTGCTGACCCCCCGATTAACGCAGCCGATGATCCGCTATGAAAAAGGCGGCAAGTTCACTCCCGTGAGCTGGGATGAGGCAATTCGCTATACCGCGAAGCGTCTTGGCGATATCAAAGCCAAATTCGGGCCGCGCGCCATTATGACCACTGGGTCATCGCGCGGCACCGGCAATGAAACCAACTATGTGATGCAGAAATTCGCCCGCGGCGTGCTGTACACCAATAACGTCGACTGCTGCGCGCGCGTCTGTCACGGCCCTTCAGTGGCCGGGCTTCAGGACGTGCTGGGCAACGGCGCGATGAGCAACAGCATCGGCGATATCGAAAACTCCCGCTGCCTGCTGGTTTTTGGCTACAACTGCGCGGACTCGCACCCGATTGTGGCGCGTCGCGTGATTAAGGCGAAAGACAAAGGGGCCAAAATTATCGTCTGCGATCCGCGTCGTATTGAAACCGCGCGCATCGCCGACTAGCATCTGCAGATGCGTAACGGCAGCAATATGGCGCTGGTGAACGCTTTCGCCCACGTGCTGCTGGAAGAAGACCTGTACGACCACGAGTACGTTTCTCGCTATACCACCGGGCTTGATGAATTGCGTGAAGTGGTCAAAGACTACGCGCCGGAAGCGGTAGAGTCCCTGACCGGTATTCCGGCCATGCAGGTGCGCCAGGCGATGCGTACCTATGCGGCCGCGCCGTCGGCGACCATTATGTGGGGCATGGGTGTCACCCAGTTTGGCCAGGCGGTTGACGTGGTGAAAGGGTTGGCAAGCCTGGCGCTGCTGACCGGTAACCTCGGGCGAGAAGCGGTCGGTGTTGGCCCGGTGCGTGGGCAGAACAACGTGCAGGGCGCGTGCGACATGGGCGTGCTGCCAAACCAGTTCCCTGGCTATCAGGATGTGGTGGACGCCGCCGTGCGCGAGAAGTTCGCCAAAGCCTGGGGCATCGATGCCAGCCTGATGGACGACAAAGTGGGCGTGCGCATTACCGAAGTGCCGCATCTGGCCATCGAAGGGAAGGTGAAAGCCTACTACATCATGGGCGAAGACCCGCTGCAAACCGAGGCGGATTTAGGTCTGGTGCGCAAAGGGTTTGAAGCGCTCGACTTTGTGGTGGTGCAGGACATCTTTATGACCAAGACCGCCGAGCAGGCGGACGTGCTGCTGCCCGCGACCTCATGGGGCGAACACGGCGGCGTCTTCACCTGCGCCGACCGCGGCTTTCAGCGCTTCGAAAAAGCCATCGAACCGACCTATAACGTCAAGCGCGACTGGGAAATTATCAGCCTGCTGGCAAGCGAAATGGGCTACCCGATGCATTACGACGATAACCAGCAAATCTGGGACGAAATGCGCGAGCTGTGCCCGCTGTTCTACGGCGTCACCTACGAGAAAATGGGTGAGATGGGGCACGTACAGTGGCCGTGCCCGACCCTTGACCATCCGGGGACGCCGTATTTGTACGAAGGCAATCAGTTTGCCACGCCTGATGGTAAAGGCCACCTGTTTGCGGCACCGTGGCGTGCACCAGCCGAAACGCCGGACGCCGACTTCCCGCTGGTGCTCTGCACCGTACGCGAGGTCGGGCACTACTCCTGTCGCTCGATGACCGGCAACTGCGCGGCGCTGCAATCGCTCGCTGATGAGCCAGGCTTTGTGCAGATGAACCCGCAGGATGCCAACCTGCTTGGCGTGCATGATAAGCAGCTGGTGTGGGTCTCCTCCCGCCGCGGCAAAGTGATTAGCCGCGCCAGCGTCAGCGAACGCATCAACCACGGTAGCGTCTACATGACCTATCAATGGTGGGTGGGTGCCTGCAACGAACTGACCCAGGACAACCTCGACCCTATCTCGAAAACGCCGGAAACCAAGTATTGCGCGGTGAAAATCGAGGCGATTGAGGATCAGAACTGGGCCGAAATCTTCGCGCTGGACAGCTATCAGTCGATGAAAACGCGCCTCAACGCGGCGCTTAACGGGTAATCAGATGAACGCAAACGGCGTGCAGATCCGCATCTGCGGAAAAGTACAGGGGGTGGGCTTCCGTCCTTTCGTCTGGCAGCTCGCCAAACAGCGCGGCTGCCTCGGTGATGTCTGCAACGACAGCGCCGGGGTACTGCTGCGCCTGTACGGTGACGAAGCGGACTTTATCGCCGCGCTGTACCAGTACTGCCCGCCGCTTGCGCGCATTGATAGTACCCACGTCGAGCCCTTTGAGTGGCCGACGCTGCCAACCGATTTCACCATCCGCCAGAGCGGTGCCGGGGCGATGAGCACCCAGATTGTCCCGGATGCGGCAACCTGCCCGGCGTGCCTGGCAGAAATGAACGACCCGCAGGAGCGGCGCTATCGCTACCCGTTTATCAACTGCACCCACTGTGGGCCGCGCTTTACCATTATTCACGCCATGCCCTATGACCGCCCGCTGACGGTGATGGCGGCGTTTCCGCTCTGCCCGCAGTGCGAGGCGGAGTACCGTAATCCTTATGACCGCCGTTTTCACGCCCAGCCGGTGGCCTGCGCCGAGTGCGGGCCGTGGTTGATGTGGCAAAGCGGCGAACAACGCGCGGAAAAAGAGGCGGCGCTTGCCGCCGCTATCGCCATGATTGATGCCGGTGGCATTGTGGCAGTGAAGGGCATTGGCGGCTTCCATCTGGCCTGCGATGCCGGAAATTCTGCGGCGGTGGCGACGCTTCGTGCGCGCAAACATCGCCCGGCAAAACCGCTAGCGGTGATGGTGGCAAACGCCGACGCGCTGTCAATTGACGCGCGCTCGCTGCTGAAAACCCCCGCCGCACCGATTGTGCTGGTGGATAAATATCTGATTCCTGGGGTCTGCCCGGAGATTGCGCCGGATCTTGCGGAGGTTGGCGTGATGCTGCCCGCCAACCCGCTACAGCATCTGCTAATGCAGGCGCTGGCGCGCCCGCTGGTGATGACCTCCGGTAATCTGAGCGGTAAGCCACCGGCGCTGACCAACGATGATGCACTGACCGATCTGGCCGATATTGCCGACGGCTTCCTGCTGCACAACCGCGATATCGTGCAGCGTATGGACGATTCGGTGGTGCGTCAGAGCGGTGAGATGCTGCGCCGTTCGCGCGGCTATGTGCCGGATGCATTGACCCTGCCGCCGGGCTTTCGCGATGTGCCGCCGATGCTCTGCCTCGGCGCGGACATGAAAAATACCTTCTGCCTGGTGCGCGGCGACCGGGCGGTACTCAGCCAGCACTTTGGCGACCTGACCGACGACGGCGTGGAAGCCCAGTGGCGGCAGGCGCTGGCGCTGATGCAGTCCATTTATGACTTTGCGCCGCAGGCGGTGGTGGCGGATTACCATGCGGCCTATCGTTCGTCCCAGTGGGCGGCTGAACTGGCGCTGCCGCAGCATCAGGTGCTGCATCATCACGCGCACATTGCCGCCTGCCTTGCCGAGCACGACTGGCCGCTTGACGGCGGTGAGGTGATTGCGATGGCGCTCGACGGTATCGGCATGGGCGAACACGGCGCGCTGTGGGGCGGTGAGTGTCTGCGCGTGAGCTACCGCAAGTGTGAACATCTTGGCGGCCTACCCGCCGTGGCGCTGCCGGGCGGTGACCTGGCGGCGCGTCAGCCGTGGCGTAACCTGCTAGCGCACTGCCTGGCGTTCGTGCCCGGCTGGGAAACGTTTGATGCTACGCAGACCGTGCAGCAGCAGAATTGGCCGCTGCTGGCGCAGGCGATTCAGCGCGGGATCAACAGCCCGGTGGCGTCTTCCTGCGGCCGCCTGTTTGACGCGGTGGCCTGTGCGGTCGGCTGCGCGCCGCTGGCGCTGAGCTACGAAGGCGAGGCCGCCTGTCGGCTGGAAGCGCTGGCGTCGGGCTGTGCGGGCGTGAGACATCCAGTGACGATGCCGGTTGTTGATGATCAGCTGGATCTCGCCACCTTCTGGCAGGCATGGCTGAGCTGGCAGGCAACGCCAGCGCAAAAAGCGTGGGCGTTTCACGATGCGCTGGCGCAGGGCATTGCTGCCTTAATGCGTCAGCATGCAGAGCGTCTGTCGCTCTCGACGCTGGCTTTCGGCGGCGGCGTGCTGCACAACGCGCTGCTGCGCAGTCGCCTTACGCACTATCTACACGATTTCACTTTGCTCTTTCCAAAGCGTTTACCCGCGGGGGATGGGGCAATTTCATACGGGCAGTCTGTGATTGCTGCAGCTCGCCATCTGGTTTAAGGAGTTACTCATGTTGTGGAATGTTCTTCGTCAACAGCCGCGCGCAACGCTGCTGGTTATGGTTCTCGTGTTGGCGAATTTACTGGCCTGGGGTTGGGCATGGCAGGCATTTGGTCATAACGGTGCGCTGATGGCCGCCAGTCTGCTGGCGTGGGGCTACGGCCTGCGTCATGCGGTGGATGCTGACCACATTGCGGCGATTGATAACGTCACCCGTAAAATGATGCAGCAGGGTAAGCGCCCGTTCGGCGTCGGTGCCTGGTTCTCACTCGGCCACTCCTCCATCGTGGTGCTGGCATCGGTGGCGATTGCCGCCACGGCGACCGCGTTCCAGCATAAGATGAGCTGGTTCCACGACACCGGCAGCATCATCGGCACCACCGTGTCGGCGGTGTTCCTGCTGGCGATGGCGCTGGTCAACCTGATTATTCTGCGCGGCGTGTGGCGCAGCTTCCAGGCGCTGAAAAAAGGCGAGTCGGTCTCGGCCGACCTGCCGGTGACCGGCGGCATGATGAGCGCGCTGTTCAGCCGTACTTTCCGCCTGATTGGCAAGAGCTGGCATATGTATCTGGTCGGCTTCCTGTTTGGCCTTGGTTTTGATACTGCCACCGAAATTGGCGTGCTGGGCATCTCTGCCGCCAGCGCATCCAGCGGGATGTCGATGTGGTCGATTATGGTCTTCCCGGCGCTGTTCGCGAGCGGCATGGCGCTGGTTGACACCCTGGATAACATTCTGATGGTGGGCGCGTACGGTTGGGCCTTCAACAAGCCGCAGCGTAAGCTTTACTACAACATGACCATTACCGGTGCCTCCGTGGTGGTCGCGCTGTTTATTGGTGGGCTGGAAGCGCTGGGGCTGATTATCGATAAGTTCGACCTGACCGGCGGCATCTGGAGCGGGGTGTCGATGCTCAGCGACAACCTCGGCAACGCGGGCTTTGTGGTGATTGGCCTGTTCGCGCTGTGCTGGCTGGTGTCGATGGTCAACTACCGCTGGCGCAACTATGACGCGCTGGTGGTGCGTTAAGATTTGAGCCGTTCCTGGCGGCGCTACGCTTGGCCGGGCTACATTCGATCTGTAGCCCGGCCAAGCGTAGCGCCGCCGGGGAAACGCCGGGCGCAAAAACAAAAAAAGCCCCGGGGCAGCGGGGCTAAAATCAGACATTCGCGCGTCCTTGCGCTTGAGGTTAAGTGATACAGCGGACAGTGCGTTGACTTCTTAACTCGCGAGCGACTTCAACAGACCAAAGGCCTCTTTCATTCGCTCCTCGCTAACCACGAATGCCCGCAGCTGCTGGCCTTCGTCGTAGCCTTGCGCCAGCATACCGTCGGCGCGGGTTTCAATCTTCCAGTTCAAATCCTGACGGCGGGTTTCACCGGCCAGATGCAGCGGCAGATCCGGCGTTTTCACCTTCACCAGCATGTTTGGCAGCTTCAGCTCGCCGGACTGGCCGAGAATATTCTTCGCCAGACACATCGCGCTCATCAGAATCGGCTGCAGGAACGGCAGCACGGTACCGTTGATCTCCGCGCAGTCGCCCAGCGCATAGATATCCGGGTTGCTGGTACGCAGGGTGCTATCGACCTTCACGCCGCGGTTAATTTCAAGGCCCGCCATGCGTGCCAGCGCCGTTTCCGGACGCAGGCCGGTGGCGGCCACCACCGCATCAACTTCCACGTGGCGGTCGCGGTCAAAGGTGGCGCGAATGCCGGTGGCGGTCTGCTCCAGCGACTGCAGCTGGGATTTCAGCAGCAGATGAATACCCATGTCGGTCAGACGATGCTGCAACCGGCTGCTCACTTCCGGCGGCATCAGCGAGGCCAGCACGCTGGCGGAGTTATCGACCACGGTGACCGCTTTACCGGCGCGGCTAAAGTCCATCGCCAACTCGCTGCCAATCAGGCCGCCGCCGATAATCAGCACGCGTTGGGCATCGCGCAGCGTACTTTGCGCGGCGCCGAACTCCTGCTGACTGTTGAGGGTCAGCATCAACTCTTTGCCCGGCACCGGCGGCACGATGGTTGACGCGCCCGTTGCCAGCACCAACTTGTCGTACTGCCATTCATGATTCTGGCTTTTCACCACATGCGTATTGGCGTCAATGCCGGTCACCCAGGTCTGCGGGAACAGGTTCAGGTTGTACTGCTCGGCAAACTCGCCTGCGGTTTGCAGGGTGAGGTCGGCGGCGGTTTGCCCCCGGCTCACCACGTGGCTTAAGTCCGGTTTGTTGTACTCGTCGATGCTGTCGGCGGCGATGAGCGTCAGTTTGACGCTCGCGTCGAGCTTACGAATATTCTTCACCAGCTGGCGGGCCGCGAAGCCCGAGCCGATGATCACGATGCCATGATTCATTTTGCCTCCGTCGCCATCACGTCAAAGACATCTTTCCCTAATGAACATTCCGGGCACAGGAAGTTATCCGGGACTTCGCTCCACGGTGTACCTGGCTGGACGTCCTGGTTTGGTTCGCCTTTTGCCGGGTCGTAAACCCACTGACACACGCTGCATTGCATGCTTGGGCCGAGGTCGGCTGCGGCAGCGGCGGCACAGGCGCAGGCCTCTTTCGCGGCGTCTGGTTTTGCCGTGGCTTCTGGCAGTGGAGCCAGTGCCCACTGACGGGCAATTTCACGGCCGTGCTGACGGCAGATTTCCAGCGCGTCGATATCCGGGCGCCATTTCGCCTTCAGGCTCAGAGACATTTCAAAGCCCGCATCCTGCAAACGAGTAGACAGACGGTCAACCGCGCCGCCGCTCCAGCCGTGAGAACCGAAGGCGCTGGCGCGTTTGTTACGGAAGCGCAGGCCGGTCATCTCTTCCACCAGGCCAGCAATTTTCGGCATCATCACGTTGTTCATGGTTGAAGTCCCCACCAGCACGCCTTTAGAACGGAAGACGTTGGTCAGAATTTCGTTTTTATCGCTGCGGGCGACGTTGAAGATTTTCACCGCCACGTTCGGGTCAACTTCGTTGATCCCCTGGGCAATCGCATCCGCCATCATGCGGGTGTTGTTGGACATGGTGTCGTAGAAGATAGTGATACGGTCTTCCTGATAGTCCGCCGCCCATTTCAGATACAGTTCCACAATCTGGGTTGGGTTTTCGCGCCATACCACACCGTGGGAGGTGGCAATCATATCGACCGGCAGGTTGAAGCCGAGGATCTCGGTGATTTTTGGCGTCACCAGACGGCTGAACGGGGTCAGGATGTTGGCGTAGTAGCGCTGGCACTGTTCGAACAGTTCGGTCTGGTCAACTTCGTCGTTGAACAGGCGTTCGTCACAGTAGTGCTGGCCGAAGGCATCGTTACTGAACAGCACCGCGTCGCCGGTCATGTAGGTCATCATGCTGTCAGGCCAGTGCAGCATCGGGGTTTCAACGAAGATCAGCTGTTTGCCGTTACCGATGTCCAGGCTGTCGCCGGTTTTCACCACGTGGAAGTTCCACTCTGGGTGATGGTGGTGGCCGTTGATGGAGTCAATGGCGTTGGCGGTGCAGTAGATTGGGGTGTCCGGGATCTGCGACATCAGCTCGGTCAGCGCACCGGCGTGGTCTTCTTCAGCGTGGTTAATGATGATGTAGTCGATGTCGGCCAGGTCGATTTCGCCGCGCAGGTTCTGTACGAATTCACGGCTGAATTTATGGTCGACGGTATCAATCAGGACGTTTTTCTCTTCACGGATAAGGTAGCTGTTGTAGCTGCTGCCGCGCAGCGTTTTGTATTCGGTACCGTGGAAATCACGTACTTCCCAATCGCGTTGACCAACCCAATGAATGTTATTTTTAACCAGAATAGACATAGCAACCTCAATTAATTCAGCGTTTTTTCAAAAAAGATGTATTGCTAATTGCAGGTTGCGTGCCAACTTTTTAATTGATTGATTTTATTGGTTTAATTAATTTATACCTCTTTATTGTTAGTCAAAATGACTATGCTTAATATTGTCAATATGACATTATGCATTGTCAAAATGACTGTAAGAGGTACGCCATGAGCTTTTCCGTTGATGTGCTGGCTGGTATTGCTATCGAACTCCAGCGCGGCGTCGGCCATCAGGACCGATTTCAGCGTCTGATCACCACGCTGCGCCAGGTGCTGGAGTGTGATGCCTCCGCGCTGCTGCGCTACGACGCGCGGCAGTTTATTCCGCTGGCGATTGATGGGCTGGCGAAAGACGTGCTCGGCAGGCGTTTTACCCTCGAAGGGCATCCGCGGCTGGAGGCGATTGCCCGCGCAGGCGACGTGGTGCGTTTCCCGGCCGACAGCGATTTGCCGGACCCGTACGACGGCCTGATCCCTGGCCAGGAGAGCCTGAAGGTCCACGCCTGCATTGGGCTGCCGCTGTTTGCCGGGCAAAACCTGATTGGCGCACTGACTCTCGACGGTATGTCGCCGGACCAGTTTGATGTCTTCAGCGATGAAGAGCTGCGACTGATTGCCGCGCTGGCGGCGGGGGCGCTCAGCAACGCGCTGCTGATTGAGCAGCTTGAAAGCCAGAACATGCTGCCGGGCGCGCCGACCGATTTCGAGCAGGTGAAAGAGACGCAGATGATTGGTCTGTCGCCGGGCATGACGCAGCTGAAAAAAGAGATTGAGATTGTCGCCGCCTCTGACCTGAACGTACTGATAAGCGGCGAAACCGGCACCGGGAAAGAGCTGGTGGCAAAGGCGATTCATGAGGGCTCGCCGCGCGCGGTCAGCCCGCTGGTGTATCTGAACTGCGCCGCGCTGCCGGAGAGCGTGGCCGAGAGCGAGCTGTTTGGCCACGTCAAAGGGGCGTTTACTGGGGCTATCAGCAACCGCAGCGGCAAGTTTGAGATGGCCGACAACGGCACGCTGTTCTTAGATGAAATTGGCGAGCTGTCGCTGGCGCTGCAGGCCAAACTGCTGCGCGTGCTGCAGTATGGCGATATTCAGCGCGTCGGTGATGACCGCAGCCTGCGTGTTGATGTGCGGGTGTTGGCTGCGACCAACCGCGACCTGCGCGAAGAGGTGCTGGCGGGCAACTTTCGTGCAGACCTGTTCCATCGCCTGAGCGTATTTCCGCTGTTCGTGCCGCCGCTGCGGGAACGGGGTGACGACGTGGTGCTGCTGGCGGGCTACTTCTGCGAGCAGTGCCGGCTGCGGCTTGGATTGTCTCGAGTAGTATTAAGCAGCGGCGCACGGGCGCATCTGCAAAACTACGGCTGGCCGGGTAACGTGCGTGAACTGGAACATGCGGTGCACCGTGCGGTGGTGCTGGCGCGGGCAACCACGCGCAGCAACGGCGAGGTGGTACTGGAAGCGCAGCACTTTGCGTTCCAGGAAAGTACGCCGACGGCGGCGGTTGCTGAGGTTGCGGCCCCGTTGGCTACGGTGAATAACCTGCGCGACGCCACCGAGCATTTTCAGCGGCAGATGATTCGTCAGGCGCTGGAGACGCATCAACATAACTGGGCGGCAAGCGCCCGGGCGCTGGAGACAGACGTCGCCAACCTGCACCGGTTGGCGAAACGTCTGGGGCTGAAGGATTAAAGGATCCCGGCCTGGTAGAAGTTTTGCAGGTTAATTGCACCGACCAGCCGATGGTTGTCATCTACCACCGGCGCGGCGCTGATTTTCTGCTTCATCAGCTGTTCTTTAGCATCCACGGCGCGGGCCTGATCGTGCAGGGTCACGCCGCCCTTGGTCATCGCGTCGTTAACGCAATCCGCCAGCGAACCGCCGCTCACCAGCCAGCGACGCAGATCGCCGTCGGTGAACACGCCCTGAACCTGTGATTGATCGTTGCAGACCGCCACCATCCCCATGCCGGTGCGGCTGAGTTCCAGCATCGCATCCATTACGCTTGTGTGAACGGTGACCTGCGGGACATCGCTCTCTTGACGCATCAGGTGGTGAACGCGGTTGAGCAGGCGCGCGCCCAGCGCACCTGCTGGGTGAGAGCGCGCAAAATCTTCTTCATTAAAGCCGCGCGCCTGCATCACGGCAATCGCCAGCGCGTCGCCCATCATCAGCGTGTTGACGGTGCTGGAGGTTGGCGCCAGGTGCATCGGGCAGGCTTCACGTTCAACGGAAATATCGATAACGGCGTCGGCTGCCTGCGCCAGCGCGGAGTTGGCTTTGCCGGTCATTGCCAGCAGCACCACGGATTTTTCTTTCAAACGCGGAATAATGTAGTCGAGCTCTTTGGCGCTGCCGGAGTAGGAGATAAACAGCATCACGTCGCGGCTTTCCACCATACCCAAATCGCCGTGCAGCGCTTCCGCCGGATGGACGAAGAACGCCGGGGTGCCGGTGCTGGCGAAGGTGGCGGCCAGCTTTTTGCCGATATGGCCGGATTTGCCCATCCCGGAAACAATCAGTTTTCCTTTGCAGTTCAGGATGGCGTTGGCGGCCTGAACAAAGGTCTCGTCAAGACGGTCGGGTAGGCGGCTTGCTTCCTGCAGTTCCAGTAACAGGGCCTTACGCCCGGCCTCTAACAAAAAATCACTCATTGCTCTCTCCGGTTATGATCACTTCAATCCCTTTGTCTTCCAGCGCTTGACGAAACGCCGGGTCGATTCCCGCGTCGGTAATCAGCTTGTCGACGCTCTCCAGACTGCACACCACGTTAGGGCTTTTTCGTCCGAATTTTGAGGAGTCTGCCATCAGAATCACTTCGCGTGCGGCGTTGCACATCGCTTTACTGACGGTATAGACCTCGTTAAAGGTGGTCACCCCGGCGTTCAGATCGATGCCGTCGGTGCCCATAAAGAGTTTATCAAAGCTGAAATGCTCAAAGGCATTTTCCGCCAGTTGCCCGTGGAACGAGGCGGATTTTTTGCGGAAGGTGCCGCCGGGCATCAGGATAGTCTGCTCGTTGTCCAGTTCCGACAGCGCGTTAACGATGTGCAGGCTGTTGGTCATCACGGTGATGTTGCGAAAGCGGGCGAGCATGGGAACCATCTGTAACACGGTGCTTCCCGCATCCAGAATGATGGAATCACCGTCGTGGATAAAGGCAACCGCGGCCTCTGCGATGCGCTCTTTTTGGTGGGTGTTGATGAGCGTTTTGTGATCGATAGGCGGGTCGGATTCGTCCTTGTTTAACACTACTCCGCCGTAGGTTCGAATGACGGTTCCCGCGTTTTCCAGAATGACCAGATCCTTGCGAATGGTGGTTCCCGTGGTGTCAAAGTACTGGGCCAACTCTTCAACCGAGCATTTTCCCTGCTTTTGCAGGTGCTCAAGAATAGCGGCCTGACGCTGACGAGGTTTCATAGGCGTGATTACCCTGACATAAATTTGCGAAATGATAATTTCGCAAGCTATTAGCATTCACAACGAAATTACCCATGTTTCAGTTTAAGCGCCAATGATAGTGCATTCTGCGATAGGGGATCATGGGGAAAGATCACATCAGGCTGTAATTCATCACGATGTTTTCCTTTCAGCCCGTCAATTTTCCCCGGCCTGGCGAATACGGTGACCCCTTTCATAAACAGCGAATCGACAACGTGAAGGCGTTCATCCAGCGCGATAGCGACCACCACGCGCGGCTTAAAGCGCCCGCCGGAGCGCCCTACGCCAACTCGACCCTGCTGGCAGAGCTTATCGAACGCCCGGTTGAAGCGGTGGATTTGCCAGCCACCCAGCGCAAGCTGTGCGCACCAGGCAATAACGGCAACGGTAATCAGGGCTGAGACCATGACGTGCTCCTTGGTTGCCCGGTAAGCGCAGCGCCACCGGGCAAAACGTTTAGAACATCACCTGCCCGCCGGTGACGTTGATTGACTGGCCGGTACAGTAGGAGGCTTTCTGGCTGGCATAGAACAGCAGCATGTTCAGCACATCCTGGTAGTCGCAGCCACGTTTTAGCGGCACTTTATCAATGTAGTACTGCTCCACCTCGCCCGGTTCGATACCAAGCTTGGTGGCGTACTGCGGCAGCAGTGACTGAAACATCGGAGATTTCAGCAGGTTGCCAAGCATCAGTGAGTGCACGGTGATGCCGTACTCGGCCAAATCCAACGCCAGCGACTGCGTTAAGCCTACGCCGCCAAACTTTGCCGCGCTGTAGCCGGAGTTGTGCTTGCTGCCCACCTTGCCGGATTTTGAGTTAATTTGAATGATGCGCCCGGCAATGCCGTCACGGATCATCAGCCGGGAGAATTCGCGGGCGCAGAGGAAATAGCCCACCAGGTTGACCTGGAGCGAGCGGTCAAAATCGCCAAGCGCAAAGTCGCTGATAAATGCAGCTTTCGCGATACCGGCGCTGTAGACCAGTAGATCCGCGCGGCCAAAAATGTCATCCACGCCGCGCGATAGCGCCAGCACGCTCTGTTCGCTGGTGGCATCGGCTCCAAAGCCACAGGCCATCCCCTCGCCAAATTCGGCGTTAATCTCCTGCGCGACGCTGGCGGCTTTATCGCTTTGAATATCGACTACGGCGATGCGGTATCCCTCTGCGGCAAGCCCGCGGCAGAGGAAGGCCCCTAAGGTCTGGCCTCCGCCAATAACAATGGCAACCTGTTTCATGATTTTCTCCTTAAATCTCAATCGATAAACTGCAAAATAGTACCCGGTGCAATATCGTCCGGCGTAGGCCCGGCGAGGTGTACCGTGCCGGGAAACTTCGCTTCGTTTTGCCCGTCGAAGCACAGGGTGATATGTCCCAGTTCGCGCAGGTTTTGTTCGGCGACGCTGCCCACCGCGGTGACCTGATAGCGCTGGGGGCCAATCTCAAACTGCATGCCCCTCAGAAGTGGGCCGCTCAGTTCTGAGGGACGGTGGATGTAGCAAAATTCTTCAATATCTGCCGGAGCGCCTTCCCGGAAGGTGATCAGCATTTGTTCGCCCAGCGCTTCTGCGGCGCTCTGGCCGATACGGGTAATGGTGGTCTGATAAATCACGGCCATCGTGTTTTTCCTATTGATAGATAAAGCCGGATACAAACCAGGCAATCAGCACGGTTGGGGCGCCGGTCAAAAAGCGGCTCACCAGTACGGAAGGCACGCCGACGCGCACGGTGTTCTGCCGGGCCTCGGCGAGCGAGAGCCCCACCGGAATAAAATCGCAGGCGGCCTGGGCGTTAATCGCGAACAGGGCGGGCAGCGCCAGGTGCGGCGGGATATTGCCAAGCCCAATTTGCACGCCTATCAGGACGCCAATCACCTGAGCGATAACGGCGCCTGGCCCAAGGAAAGGGGATAGCAGCGGGAAGGAGCAGATCAGCGCCAGCGTGACCAGCCCAAGCGGGTGGCTGGCAAGCGGTGCCAGGCCGTGGGCTATCCAGTCGCCGAGGCCTGATGCCATGATGATGCCAATAAGCGCCGACACGAACGCCATAAACGGCAGAATGGTCTTGAGCACCGTATCGATGGTGTCGCGACCTGCCTGGAACAGCACCGCCACTGCCGATCCCATTCCCATGCCGACTTTGGCCAGCAGGCCGTCGCTCTGTTCGGTGATCTTTTTGCTGGTGTCGTAATCGCGCCCGCTGGCGGCCTTAGGCTTTGCGGACGGTGCGACGTCAGCGGTTTCGCTCGCGTTACCAACCAGGCGAATGTGCTCTTCCCTGACGCCGGAGACGTAAATATCCTCCAGAATAAACTGCGCCAGCGGGCCAGATTTGCCGGTGGCATGGATATTGATGGTGGGAATCCGGCGCTTCGGGTAGATACCGCAGCGCAGCGTACCGCCACAGTCGATGATCGCCACGCCAATCTCCTGCTCAGGCGGTTCACCCTCTTTAAATCCATCGACGGCCTGCCAGCCGGTGAGCTCGGCGAGTTTGTCAACGATGGCCGGGCGGGTTCCGGCCGTGATGTAGACGATTTTCTTACCGGGTTCGGCGTCCAGTTCAAGCGGGCCACCCCAGCCGCCGGTTCCTCTTTCAATACGAATACGCGTCATGATGCCGCTCCCGACAGTTGAACGTTCTGTTCCAATTGGATGCCCATTTTTTTCTCAAAGACGGCGGTGGTGAAGTCTGTAATCCAGCCGCGGAAGAAGTTAGTCACCAGACCGAGCATCAGGTAGCTCACCGCCAGCGGCCCGAGCGGCAGACCGAGCGTGGTCAGGCCGTTGGCTATGCCCAGATAGACAAACAGTTCACCGGGGTTGATGTGGGGGAAGAGTCCGTTCATCGAGTGGCAGCTATAGGAAGCGGCGGCGTAGTAGCTGGGCTTGTACTTTTCGGGCATAAAGCGCCCGAGGCTCAGCGTCATGGGGTTACAAAACACAAATGTGCCAATGCAGGGCAGCAGCAGGTAGCGAGAGACGGGGTTGTCGGCACAGCGTTGAGCAAACCGCTCAATGCGATGCTGACCGATGAAGTTAATGAGCGCATTCATGATAACCAGCAGGCTAATCAGCAGCGGAAGAATGCCGGTCACCATGCCGGTGAAGACCTCTCCGCCTTTCTGAAACAGCCCGATGAACCATTCAGCACCAAGGGTAATGGTGTCGACCATCGTTATCTCCTGTAGGTATTTATCGTTTTATACCCGTCATACTTCAAGTTGCAGGTGCGTTGGCTGCGTTCGCTCACCCCAGTCACTTACTAGAGTAAGCTCCTGGGGATTCACTCCCTTGCCGCCTTCCTGCAACTCGAATTATTTAGGGTATACGACCAAAAGGTGGGTGATTTTAATCAGATCGAAAGCTTTTGAGGTGTTATTTTGATCGCAAAATGAAAGATAAATATTTTATTGTGAAAGTTACTGCGAGGGTGGCCGCAGGAAAAAGAGAAAACGAAGTGCCGGAATGAGAAATTCTGCGAGCGAGCGCGACAACCGCTTCCTTGCAGCGTGGCGGATGCTTTACCATATTTAACTCTTGCTGATATTGTTAAACGGATGTCCCATGTTGAAGCGTCGTGTTCTGGCTTTACTCCCCCTGTGTGTCCTGCTCGCTGCCTGTAGTAGCAAACCTAAAACGGCTGAATCTCCGGCAACCACTTCCGGCGGTTTTCTCCTTGAACCTCAGCACAATGCGCTAATTCCGACCGGTGATTTTGCTAACAACCCGGCGGCAGAGCAGTTCATTGACAAGATGGTGAGCAAGCACGGTTTTGACCGACAGCAGCTGCATGAAATCCTCTCTCAGGCCAAGCGCCTGGACTACGTGCTGCGCCTGATGGACAGGCAGGCACCGACCGGCCTGCCGCCAACCGGCCCGAACGGGGCGTGGCTGCGCTATCGCAATCAGTTCATTACGCCGGATAACGTCCAGAATGGCGTGGTGTTCTGGAACCAGCATCAGGACGCGCTGCAGCGCGCTTCGCAGGTATACGGCGTGCCGCCGGAAATTATCGTCGGGATTATCGGTGTGGAAACTCGCTGGGGCCGCGTGATGGGTAAAACGCGCATTCTCGATGCGCTGGCGACGCTCTCCTTCAACTATCCGCGCCGCGCGGCGTACTTCTCCGGCGAGCTGGAAACCTTCCTGCTGATGGCGCGTGATGAGCAGGATGACCCGCTGGATCTGAAAGGCTCATTTGCCGGGGCGATGGGCTACGGGCAGTTTATGCCGTCTTCCTACAAAGAGTATGCGGTTGATTTCAATGGTGATGGTCATATCAACCTGTGGGATCCGGAAGATGCCATCGGCAGCGTGGCGAACTACTTCAAACAACACGGTTGGGTGAGCGGCGATGCGGTGGCGGTGCAGGCGATGGGTCAGGCTCCGGGGCTGGAGAATGGCTTCAAAACCAAATACAGCGTTTCGCAGCTGGCAGCGGCAGGCTTAACGCCGATGCAGCCGCTGGGTAATCATCAGCAGGCCAGCCTGCTGCGGTTGGATATCGGCACGGGCTATCAGTATTGGTACGGTCTGCCGAACTTCTACACCATCACCCGCTATAACCACAGCACCCACTATGCGATGGCCGTCTGGCAGCTGGGTCTGGCGGTCTCTCAGGCGCGCGGTCAGTAATCCTTCCTTCTGGCTCCCCTCGGTTCAGAGGGGGGCTTGTTACATTTCGCATCATTTTCTGCCGTTTACATCTTACTGTTAATTCAATATTGTTACGTTATAACATTAAATGATGAGGCGAAGATGTTCACTCCTGTTTTTATGGCCAGCAGCGTTACGCGGGTTTTGCTGGCCTGCGCGCTATTGAGCGTGCTGTGGCTGATGGTCTGGTGGGCGGTGTCGCTGCCATGATTGAACTGGACAACCTGGTGGCAGGCTATGAAGGCGTGGCGATTACGCCATCGCTGAGCGGCGTCATTCACAAAGGCAGCATGACGGCGATTGTCGGCCTGAACGGCTGCGGAAAATCCACTTTACTGAAAACGCTGGCGGGATTTATTCCGCCGGTAAGCGGCGTCATTCGCTGGGCACCTTCACGCCCGGTGATCGGTTGGCTGGCCCAGCGTCATGCGCTGGAGTCGCAGTTTCCGTTAACCGTGCTGGACGTGGTGAGCCAGGGGGCGTGGCCGCGAATTTCATTGCTGCGTGGCCTGCGTAGCGACACGCGCCAGCGCATTGCCGCTGCACTGGCGCGAGTCGGTCTGGAAAGCATGGCGAAAACACCCATTGACGCGCTTTCCGGCGGCCAGTTCCAGCGCATGCTCTTTGCCCGCGTGCTGGTACAACGCGCGCCGCTGGTGATGCTCGATGAGCCCTTTACCGGTATTGATGAAGCCACCAGTCATGACCTGATGGGGGTAATTCAGGAGATGCACCAGCAGGGGCAAACCGTGCTGGCGGTGCTGCATGACAATCAACGCGTGGCGGAGTACTTCCCGGAAACGCTGCTGCTGGCACCGCAGAACGCCTGCTGGGGGCATACCCGCGACGTGCTTTCTGCATTCAAATCCGCGAGGCACGCATGATCTGGCACACCTTCTTCCAACCCTTTATCGAGTTTGGCTTTATGCGCCGGGCGCTGGTGGTGTGCCTCGCGCTGTCGCTCAGTACCACCATCCTTGGCGTCTTTTTACTGCTGCGGCGGATGAGCCTGATGGGGGACGCGCTGTCGCACGCCATTCTTCCCGGCGTGGCGGTGGGTTATCTGGTCAACGGCATGTCACTGCTGGCGATGACCGTAGGCGGCTTTATTGCTGGCATTACGGTGGCGCTGGTGGCCGGTTGGGTTAGCCGACGCACGCCGCTGAAAGAGGATGCCAGCTTCGCCGGATTCTACTTAGGGTCGTTGGCGCTGGGGGTCACGTTGGTCTCGCTGCGCGGCTCCAACGTTGACCTGCTGCATCTGCTGTTCGGCTCGATTCTGGCGGTGGATAACGATGCCGCACTGTTTGTGGCGGGGGTCGCCAGCCTGACGCTGCTCTGCATTGCGCTTTTCTACCGGGGACTGGTGAGCGAAGCGTTTGATAGCAGTTGGCTACAGGTGAATGCGCGCTGGCTGCCTGTGTTGCTGCACGGGCTGTTTCTGGCGCTGCTGGTGCTCAACCTGGTGGCCGGTTTTCAGGTGCTGGGCACGCTGATGGCGGTGGGGGTCATGATGCTGCCCGCCGTTGCGGCGCGCTGCTGGGCGAAAACCTTACCGTCAATTCTGCTGCTGGCGGCGCTGATAGGCGGCGTATGTGCCTGGATGGGGCTCAGTCTGTCGTGGGCCGCGAATCTGCCCGCCGGACCGTCGATTGTGCTAACCGCGAGCGGTATCTTTTTGATTTCTGTGTTGTTTGGCAAGCGAAGCCGGCTGACCGTGAGCTGGTTAAAATGAAGAGGAAAGGGGACAAGATGAAACGTATTGGGGTGATTATGGCGCTGGCGTTAGGGCTGGCGGCGCAGGGGGCGATGGCAAAGACGCTCAACGTGGTCAGCAGCTTTTCAGTGCTGGGCGATATGGTGAAGCAGGTGGGTGGCGATCATGTTCACGTCGACACGCTGGTTGGCCCGGACGGCGACCCGCATACTTTTGAACCGTCGCCGAAAGACAGCGCGCTGCTCAGCAAAGCGGATGTCGTGGTGGTCAACGGTCTGGGGCTGGAAGGTTGGATGGACCGCCTTATCAAAGCATCGGGCTTTAAAGGTGAACTGGTGGTGGCTTCAACGGGCGTAAAAACCCACACTCTAGATGAAGATGGCAAAACGGTGACCGACCCGCACGCCTGGAACAGCGCGGCAAACGGCGCACTGTACGCGCAGAATATCCTGACTGGCCTGGTGAAGGCTGACCCGGAAGATAGCGCGGCGCTCAATGCTTCCGGCAAACGCTACATTGGCGAGCTTAACGATATTCATCGCTGGACGAAGCAGCAGTTCAGCGCCATTCCGCAGGCGAAGCGTAAGGTGCTGACCAGCCACGATGCCTTTGGCTACTTCTCTCGCGCCTACGGCGTCACCTTCCTGGCACCTCAAGGGCTCTCTTCAGAAAGCGAGGCCAGCGCGGCGCAGGTGGCAGCGTTGATTAAGCAAATTAAGGCCGATGGCGTACACACCTGGTTTATGGAAAACCAGCTCGATCCGCGCCTGGTGAAACAGATTGCCGCGGCTACCGGCTCGCAGCCGGGCGGCGAACTGTATCCGGAAGCGCTGTCGAAATCGGGCGGCGTGGCGGACAGCTACGTCAAAATGCTGCGTCATAACGTGGAGCTTATCGCCGCCAGCATGCGCTAAACCCGGCACTTCCTCGCCCCGGTTCTTCCGGGGCGTTCAATTTCGGAATCCCCCTCGTAAAATCACCATCCCGTCCCCACATCTGTTCTGAAAGTGCTATCTTTGATGGCCTCTTTATCGGGCTGAAGCGGAGCGATGATGACAGATTCAGAATTAATGCAGCTGAGTGAAAAGGTTGGCCTGGCGCTGAAAGCGCGTGGGGCGACGATGACCACCGCAGAGTCCTGTACCGGCGGCTGGATAGCCAAAACCATTACCGATATCGCTGGCAGTTCTGCCTGGTTTGAGCGTGGGTTTGTAACCTACAGCAACGAGGCCAAATCGCAGATGATCGGCGTGCGTGAAGTGACGCTCGAACAGCATGGTGCGGTGAGTGAACCGGTGGTCGTTGAGATGGCTATTGGCGCACTGCGCGCGGCGCGGGCTGACTTTGCAGTCTCGGTTAGCGGCATTGCCGGGCCGGACGGCGGCAGCGTGGAAAAGCCGGTTGGCACGGTCTGGTTCGGCGTAGCAAGCGCCACCGGGCAAGGCGTTACCCAGCGTGAATGCTTTGACGGCGACCGTGAATCGGTGCGTCGACAGGCGACCGCTTATGCGCTCAATCTCCTCTGGCAACAATTTCTACAAAATACTTGATACTGTATGACCATACAGTATAATTGCCTCAACAGAACAGAATTCACTATCCGGTAACACCCGGTATGACAGGAGTAATAATGGCTATCGACGAAAACAAACAGAAAGCGTTGGCTGCAGCGCTGGGCCAGATCGAAAAGCAATTCGGTAAAGGCTCCATCATGCGTCTGGGTGAAGACCGCTCCATGGACGTGGAAACTATCTCTACCGGTTCGCTTTCACTGGATATCGCGCTGGGCGCTGGCGGCCTGCCAATGGGCCGTATCGTCGAAATTTACGGGCCAGAATCCTCCGGTAAAACTACCCTGACGCTGCAGGTTATTGCCGCAGCACAGCGTGAAGGCAAAACCTGTGCGTTTATCGATGCTGAACACGCGCTGGACCCGGTTTATGCTCGCAAGCTGGGCGTTGATATCGACAACCTGCTGTGCTCCCAGCCGGACACCGGCGAACAGGCTCTGGAAATCTGTGACGCGCTGGCGCGTTCCGGTGCCGTAGACGTTATCGTCGTTGACTCCGTTGCGGCGCTGACGCCGAAAGCGGAAATCGAAGGCGAAATCGGTGACTCTCACATGGGCCTCGCGGCACGTATGATGAGCCAGGCGATGCGTAAACTGGCCGGTAACCTGAAGCAGTCCAACACCCTGCTGATCTTCATCAACCAGATCCGTATGAAAATCGGCGTGATGTTCGGTAACCCGGAAACCACTACCGGTGGTAACGCGCTGAAGTTCTACGCTTCCGTACGTCTTGATATCCGCCGTATCGGCGCGGTAAAAGAGGGCGACAACGTGGTGGGTAGCGAAACCCGCGTGAAGGTCGTGAAGAACAAAATTGCTGCACCGTTTAAACAGGCTGAATTCCAGATCCTTTACGGTGAAGGCATCAACTTCTTCGGCGAGCTGGTCGACCTCGGCGTGAAAGAGAAGCTGATCGAAAAAGCGGGTGCCTGGTACAGCTACAACGGCGACAAAATTGGTCAGGGTAAAGCGAACGCTATCTCCTGGCTGAAAGAGAACCCGGCTGCGGCGAAAGAAATTGAGAAGAAAGTGCGTGAGCTGCTGCTCAACAACCAGGACTCTACGCCGGACTTCGCCGTTGATAACAACAGCGTCGAAGAAACCAACGAAGACTTCTGATAATCTCTGAACTGAGACGAAGGGCTGCTTATGCAGCCCTTTTTGCATTTATTACGACGGTAAAACATCATGACCGAAAACTCACCGCGTCGTTCCGCCTATGCTCGCCTGCTGGATCGCGCCATTCGCATTCTGGCAATGCGTGATCACAGCGAACAGGAGCTGCGACGTAAACTTACCGCCCCAGTGATGGGCAAAAATGGTCCTGAGCCTATCGACGCGCCGCCGGAAGAGGTTGAAAAGGTGGTGGCCTGGTGCTTTGAAAACCGCTACCTCGACGATAGCCGCTTTGTGCAGCAGTTTATGGCCGGGCGCAGCCGCAAAGGATATGGCCCGGCGCGGATCCGTCAGGAGCTGGGGCAGAAGGGCATTGCCCGCGAAGCCATCGAGCAGGCCATGCGCGAGTGCGACATTGATTGGGCTTTACTGGCGCGCGATCAGGCGGTAAGAAAATACGGTGAACCGTTGCCGACCACTTTTGCGGAAAAGGTCAAAATCCAGCGTTTTTTGCTCTATCGCGGCTACCTGATGGAAGATATCCAGGAAATATGGCGAAATTTTGCTGATTGACCGCACTGGGGATTTTACTTCCCTTTAAAGAAAACTTATCTTATTCCCACTTTTTCCGTCCGGAGGCGGGTTGTTTTTAAAGCAATCCGCGTCGGTGACGAATATTCCTTAATACACAAAATCATTCAAGCCGCATCAGAACGATGGGCGAGAGAAGCTCCAGGCAGGTACTTCAGTACGTGTTCGGAGGTGAAAACAGCCGTTGCCTCGCGGTTTGAAGGATGAAGTGTAGCTTGATGTCAGGATAATTATGAGCAAGAGCACCGCTGAGATCCGTCAGGCGTTTCTCGACTTTTTCCATAGTAAAGGCCATCAGATAGTTGCCAGCAGCTCCCTGGTGCCGAATAACGACCCTACGTTGCTGTTTACCAATGCCGGGATGAACCAGTTCAAAGATGTGTTCCTCGGTCTCGACAAGCGTAATTATTCTCGCGCGACCACCGCGCAGCGTTGCGTGCGTGCGGGCGGTAAACACAATGACCTGGAAAACGTCGGTTACACCGCACGTCACCACACCTTCTTCGAAATGCTGGGTAACTTCAGCTTCGGCGACTATTTTAAACACGACGCTATTCAGTACGCGTGGGAACTGCTGACCGGTGAGAACTGGTTTGCCCTGCCGAAAGAGCGTCTGTGGGTCACCGTCTATGAGAGCGATGACGAAGCTTACGAAATCTGGGAAAAAGAAGTCGGTATCCCGCGTGAGCGCATCATCCGTATCGGCGACAACAAAGGCGCGCCGTACGCTTCGGATAACTTCTGGCAGATGGGCGATACCGGTCCTTGCGGCCCGTGCACCGAAATCTTCTATGACCACGGCGACCACATCTGGGGTGGCCCTCCGGGTTCCGCAGAAGAAGACGGTGACCGTTACATTGAGATCTGGAACATCGTCTTCATGCAGTTCAACCGTCAGGCTGACGGCACCATGGAACCGCTGCCGAAGCCGTCCGTGGACACCGGTATGGGTCTGGAGCGTATCACCGCTGTGCTGCAGCACGTGAACTCCAACTATGACATCGACCTGTTCCGTAAACTGATCGACGCGGTGGCGAAAGCGACCGGCGCGACCGATCTGAGCAACAAGTCTCTGCGCGTGATTGCGGACCACATTCGTTCTTGTGCGTTCCTGATTGCCGATGGCGTGATGCCGTCTAACGAAAGCCGCGGCTACGTGCTGCGTCGCATCATTCGTCGCGCCGTCCGCCATGGCAACATGCTGGGCGCGAAAGACACCTTCTTCTACAAGCTGGTTGGCCCGCTGGTAGAAGTGATGGGTGCAGCAGGCGAAGAGCTGAAACGTCAGCAGGCGCAGGTTGAGCAGGTACTGAAAACCGAAGAAGAGCAGTTTGCTCGTACGCTGGAGCGCGGTCTGGCGCTGCTCGACGAAGAGCTGGCAAAACTGACCGGCGATACGCTGGACGGCGAAACCGCTTTCCGTCTGTACGATACCTACGGCTTCCCGGTTGACCTGACGGCAGACGTTTGCCGTGAGCGCAACATCAAGGTTGACGAAGCTGGCTTCGAAGCCGCGATGGAAGAGCAGCGCCGTCGTGCGCGTGAGTCCAGCGGTTTTGGCGCAGACTACAACGCGATGATTCGCGTTGATGGTGCTTCAGAATTTAAAGGCTATGACCACCTGGAACTGAACGGCAAAGTGACTGCGCTGTTCGTTGACGGCAAAGCGGTAGACGCTATTGCTGCTGGCCAGGAAGCGGTTGTGGTGCTTGATCAGACTCCGTTCTATGCAGAGTCCGGCGGTCAGGTTGGCGATAAGGGCGAACTGAAAGGCGCGGGCTTTAGCTTTGCGGTCAGCGACACCCAGAAATACGGCCAGGCAATTGGTCACCTCGGCAAGCTGGCTACCGGCGCGTTGAAAGTGGGCGATGGTGTGCAGGCTGACGTTGATGTTGCACGCCGTGCACGCATCCGTCTGAACCACTCTGCAACGCACTTGATGCACGCGGCGCTGCGCCAGGTTCTGGGCACGCACGTTGCGCAGAAAGGCTCGCTGGTGAACGATAAGGTTCTGCGCTTCGACTTCTCTCATTTCGAAGCCATGAAGCCGGAAGAGATTCGTGCGGTTGAAGATCTGGTCAACGCCCAGATTCGTCGCAACCTGCCAATCGAAACCAACATCATGGATCTCGAAGCGGCGAAAGCGAAGGGCGCGATGGCGCTGTTCGGTGAGAAATATGACGACCACGTTCGCGTTCTGAGCATGGGCGACTTCTCTACCGAGCTGTGCGGTGGTACTCACGCTTCTCGTACC
Source organism: Kluyvera sichuanensis (assembly GCF_040930405.1). Lineage (NCBI taxonomy): Bacteria > Pseudomonadati > Pseudomonadota > Gammaproteobacteria > Enterobacterales > Enterobacteriaceae > Kluyvera > Kluyvera sichuanensis. The sequence continues at coordinate 2,636,616 of NZ_CP162271.1, read as the reverse complement.
GGTGATATCGGTCTGTTCCGCATTGTGTCTGAATCCGGCACTGCGGCAGGCGTTCGTCGTATCGAAGCTGTCACTGGTGAAGGTGCAATTGCCACGCTGCACGCTGAAAGCGATCGCCTGAGCGATATTGCGCAGCTGCTGAAAGGCGACAGCCACAACGTCACCGAAAAAGTGCGTACCGTTATTGAACGTACGCGTCAGCTGGAAAAAGAGCTGCAGCAGCTGAAAGAGCAGGCCGCGGCACAGGAAAGCGCAAACCTTTCCAGTAAAGCTGAGAATATTAACGGCGTTAACCTTCTGGTGAGCGAGCTTGCCGGCGTTGAGCCGAAGATGCTGCGTACTATGGTCGACGATCTGAAGAACCAGCTAGGTTCTGCGGTTATCGTACTGGCGACGGTCGCAGAAGGTAAGGTTTCTCTGATTGCAGGCGTGTCTAAGGATGTGACCGACCGTGTGAAAGCAGGGGAGCTGGTTGGCATGGTCGCTCAGCAGGTGGGCGGCAAAGGGGGCGGTCGTCCGGATATGGCGCAAGCTGGTGGTACCGACGCGGCTGCGCTCCCTGCTGCACTGTCCAGTGTGAAAGGCTGGGTCAGCGCTAAACTGTAATAACAATAAACGCATGCGGGTGCCTTAACGTTAAATGTTAAGGCACCTTGCATATGCGGTACTGATAACGATAAAGTCAGGTTGAAGTCATGTAGATCGGCTAAACTTACATTTAACAGAGTGTGATGCCGTGACCGCTTACACGAAGGTGTTTGTCATAGCTGACCTTTTGGCGTTATATGATGGAGAATGCCGGGATACAGAGAGACCCGACTCTTTTAATCTTTCAAGGAGCAAAGAATGCTGATTCTGACTCGTCGAGTTGGTGAGACCCTCATGATTGGAGATGAGGTCACTGTGACAGTTTTAGGGGTGAAGGGTAACCAGGTGCGCATCGGCGTAAATGCCCCTAAAGAAGTCTCTGTTCACCGTGAAGAGATCTACCAGCGTATCCAGGCTGAAAAATCCCAGCAGTCCAGTTACTAAGTTCTCGCGTCTCACCCCGCGGGTGAGACGCACCTCTCGCAGTTTTCTTCGTTTTACTCTCGTTTTTCTTCCTTTTTTCCTCAACCCAGCTCTTCTGCGCCCATTTTCTTTTTTGCTGCTATACCGGCAAAAACGCAATTTATCTGTTGATAAAACGTGCATTCTGTCTTTTTTAACAGCTTATTGCGTGTGAAATGTGCAAACGAAAAAAATCTGCGGAAAATTGTTTGACTTATAAGTCCCAGAAAGTAATATGTGCGCCACACAGCGACGATGAGCAGAAACAAGTTCTTCGAAGCACTCGCAAGAGGTGTTGTTGGTGAGGTGGCCGAGAGGCTGAAGGCGCTCCCCTGCTAAGGGAGTATGCGGTCAAAAGCTGCATCCGGGGTTCGAATCCCCGCCTCACCGCCATTTGCATCCGTAGCTCAGCTGGATAGAGTACTCGGCTACGAACCGAGCGGTCGGAGGTTCGAATCCTCCCGGATGCACCATCTTCTCTGAGATAACGCATTAGCGTTGTTACAGAAAATCGATATTGCTTTAGCAGCGATATCAAATCTGCAGTAAAGTAAGTTTCCCGATGCATCCGTAGCTCAGCTGGATAGAGTACTCGGCTACGAACCGAGCGGTCGGAGGTTCGAATCCTCCCGGATGCACCATCTCTTACTTGATATCGTTTTTATAGCGGTATCAATATCGGCAGTAAAGCAAATTTCCCGATGCATCCGTAGCTCAGCTGGATAGAGTACTCGGCTACGAACCGAGCGGTCGGAGGTTCGAATCCTCCCGGATGCACCATCTTCTCTGAGATAACGCATTAGCGTTGTTACAGAAAATCGATAGCGCCTTAGCAGCGATATCAAATCTGCAGTAAAGTAAGTTTCCCGATGCATCCGTAGCTCAGCTGGATAGAGTACTCGGCTACGAACCGAGCGGTCGGAGGTTCGAATCCTCCCGGATGCACCATTATCTCGAAATATCCATTCTCTCAAATTTCTCCCCCAGTTAATCTTTCTCTTTTTACTCAAAAAAATCTTCTTCACACTTTTCTGATTGGCAACTCATTCTTTCCACTATAATTTATCTCTGTGACACCCTTATTCTGGTGACCTGAGTGCAAGGAGAGAAATCCATGAAATGGTTCAAAGCAATGGCTGCGTCTTGTGCAGCGCTTCTGGTAGCTATCTCGCTGTCTGGTTGTGCGGGTTCTTCAACCAAGGAAAGTACCGGTGGTTATATCGATGATACGGTCGTAACCACTAAGGTGAAAACCGCGCTGTTCAGCGATAAGCAGATAAAATCCAGCGAAATAAACGTACAGACCTTTAAAGGTCGCGTGCAGCTGAGCGGCTTTGTGTCGTCGGCAGCTGATGCAAAACGTGCGGTAGAAGTAACGCGCCAGGTACAGGGCGTGCGGGTTGTTGAAAACGATATGCAGATTAAATAACCCCTCAGCTAGTAACATGCAAAAAGGCACCCTATCGGTGCCTTTGTCGTCTCTGCGGCGGGCAGCGACAATCAGCCCCTTTTACGATAAAGTAACACTACGTTGGCGAAGGGTGAGAAGACAATGTACGAACGCTATGCTGGATTGATTTTTGATATGGATGGCACCATTCTTGATACGGAACCTACGCATCGTAAAGCGTGGCGTGACGTGCTGGGACGATATGGAATGCAGTTCGACGAACAGGCGATGGTTGCCCTGAATGGCTCTCCGACCTGGCGCATTGCCCAGGCGATTATTGAAAGCCATGAGGCCGATTTAGATCCCCATCTTCTCGCACGTGAAAAAACCGCGGCGGTAAAATCGATGCTGCTGGATTCGGTCACGCCATTACCGCTTATTGAGGTGGTGAAGGAGTGGCATGGCCGTCGTCCTATGGCGGTCGGCACCGGTAGCGAAAGCGCCGTGGCTGAAGCGCTGCTTGCGCATCTGGGACTGCGTCACTATTTTGCGGCCGTTGTCGCCGCCGATCATGTTAAACAGCATAAGCCCGCGCCGGATACGTTCTTATTGTGCGCCGAGTTGATCGGCGTGCCGCCTGAGCGTTGCGTGGTGTTTGAAGATGCCGATTTTGGGCTTCAGGCCGCTGCGGCGGCAGGAATGGACGCCGTTGACGTACGTCTGCTGTGAGTGAATTTCTGGCGCTGGGGTCGCTGTTTGCAAGCAGCTTCCTCAGTGCAACGCTGCTGCCGGGTAACTCCGAAGCCGTGCTGGTCGCGCTGCTGCTTTCTGGCGCGAGTAAGCCCTGGCTTCTGGTAGTAATAGCAACAATGGGTAATAGCCTTGGCGGGGCTACTAACGTTATTCTTGGTCGTTTTTTTCCATTACGCAAAACATCGCGATGGCAGGAAAAGGCAGTGGGTTGGCTCCGACGCTACGGCGCGGCGACGCTACTGCTGAGCTGGATGCCGGTTATCGGCGATTTGCTGTGCCTGTTGGCAGGGTGGATGCGTATTTCCTGGGGACCAGTACTCTTTTTTTTATGCCTGGGGAAAGCGTTACGTTACGTCGCAGTCGCGGCGCTGACGCTTCAGGGCATGACGTGGTGGCACTAATTGGATGGCAGGTGGAATATCGCATCTCCACGATGACAATTATGCTTAATAAAATGAATTCGACAGGCGGGAGGTCAATTTGATCCCGGACGTATCACAGGCGCTGTCCTGGCTGGAAAAACATCCTCAGGCTCTTCAGGGGATCCACCGCGGACTTGAGCGCGAAACGCTGCGTGTTAATGCAGATGGTTCTCTGGCAACAACCGGTCACCCGGAAGCGCTTGGCGCAACCCTGACCCACAAATGGATCACCACGGACTTTGCAGAAGCCTTGCTGGAGTTTATTACTCCGGTCGACGGCGACATCGACCATATGCTGACGCTGCTGCGTGACGTGCATCGCTACACCGCACGTCAGCTGGGCGACGAACGCATGTGGCCGCTGAGCATGCCTTGCTACATTGCACCGGGTCAGGAGATTGAGCTGGCGCAGTACGGCACGTCGAATATCGGCCGCTTGAAAACGCTGTATCGTGAAGGTCTGAAGAACCGCTACGGCGCGTTGATGCAGACCATCTCTGGCGTACACTACAACTTCTCGCTGCCAATGGCATTCTGGCAGGCGAAGTGTGGCACAGACGATAAAGAGGCGATTTCAGCCGGCTATTTCCGTCTGATTCGCAACTACTACCGCTTTGGCTGGGTGATCCCGTATCTGTTCGGGGCGTCACCGGCAATTTGCTCTTCGTTCCTGCAGGGCAAACCGACCACGCTGCCGTTTGAGAAAACGGAATGCGGCATGTACTACCTGCCGTACGCCACCTCTCTGCGCCTTAGCGACCTTGGCTATACCAATAAATCGCAAAGCAATCTCGGAATTACGTTTAACGAACTGCACGAATATGTGGCAGGATTAAAGCGCGCGATTAAAACCCCGTCGGAAGAGTATGCCCGTATCGGCCTTGAGAAGGACGGTAAGCACCTGCAGATCAACAGCAACATTCTGCAGATTGAAAACGAGCTGTACGCGCCAATTCGTCCTAAGCGCGTTACGCGCGACGGCGAAACGCCTTCCGATGCGCTGCTGCGCGGTGGTATCGAGTACATTGAAGTTCGCTCACTCGATATCAACCCGTTCTCGCCAGTTGGCGTCGACGAGCAGCAGATTCGCTTCCTTGACCTGTTTATGGTCTGGTGCGTGCTGGCGGATGCGCCAGAGATGAGCAGCGATGAGCTGCTGTGTACGCGCACGAACTGGAATCGCGTGATTCTGGAAGGGCGTAAGCCTGGCCTGACGCTGGGCATTGGCTGTGAAACGGCGCAGTTCCCGCTGACGAAAGTGGGTAAAGATCTGTTCCACGATCTTAAGCGCGTGGCGCAGACGCTGGACGGCATCAACGGCGGAACGGCATACCAGAAGGTATGTGATGAGCTGGTCGCCTGCTTTGATAATCCAGATTTAACCTTCTCGGCGCGTATTCTGCGTTCTATGCTTGATGAGGGCATTGGCGGTACGGGCAAGGCGCTGGCCGAACAGTATCGTACGATGCTGCGTGAGGAGCCGCTGGAGATTCTGAGCGAAGAGGATTTTGCGAAGGAGCGCGATGCCTCCCGAGCACGTCAGCAGCAGATTGAAGAGGCGGATAACGAACCGTTTGAAGCACTGCTGGCGAGACACGCCTGATACAAAAGAAAAAGGCCACATCACTGTGGCCAAAATATACATCTCTGAATCAGGGATGATGATAACAAATGCGCGTCTTTCATATACTAAGACTGGCATGGGAACAAAGAGTTCAGTTTATTTTTAAAAAAATCACATTATCCTGAAGCGGAGCGCGGTGAATTGCATAAAGTTGTATCTATTCAAGTGGTTAGGTTATTTGGTGGATAGAAAAAAAGTGCAGCACGCGTGAGCATGAAGGTGATATCGGAGGTTACGAAATGCCGTTGTTAGATAGCTTCACAGTCGATCATACCCGTATGGAAGCCCCTGCCGTTCGCGTGGCGAAGAAAATGAACACCCCGCACGGCGACGCGATCACGGTTTTTGACCTGCGTTTTTGCATTCCGAACAAGGAAGTGATGCCAGAAAGAGGGATCCACACCCTGGAGCACCTGTTTGCTGGCTTTATGCGTGACCATCTGAACGGTAACGGCGTTGAGATTATCGATATCTCGCCAATGGGCTGCCGTACTGGTTTCTACATGAGCCTGATTGGTACGCCGGACGAGCAGCGCGTAGCCGATGCCTGGAAAGCGGCAATGGCAGACGTGCTGAAAGTGCAGGATCAAAATCAGATCCCTGAGCTGAACGTATACCAGTGCGGGACTTATGAGATGCACTCCCTCAGCGAAGCGCAGGAGATTGCGCGCCACATTATCGACCGTGGTGTACGCATCAATAGCAATGATGAACTGGCGCTGCCAAAAGAGACGCTGAAAGAACTGCACATCTAGTTTGTGTCGTTTGTGTATTCAGCAGACTGATAAAACCCGGAACGCTCCGGGTTTTTTATTCCCCACCATTGTTATATTTGTGGTTTCTCTGCAACAAAGTAATTCATAATTAAAATAAGTGTGACGATTTTTAATTTGTGAGCCATAAAACAAAAAACCTTTTCCCTATTTATTAGATCCGTTTCGCGATCACATAAAGCGAAAAACATAATGAGATAGCTGAAAAACATAATAGATCCCAACCTGAGAACTGTAAAAAATAGCTCCCGCAGAAACCGGTTTCATAACGTAAAACCAAAAACGGGAGTTTATATGTCTACAGGGGATAGGATTTCTATCAAAGAGAAGATTGGCTATAGCCTTGGGGATGCCGCCAGCCATATTGTGTTCGACTCTTCGGTTGCCATTCTTGCTTATTTTTATACCGATATTTATGGTCTGCCGCCGGCGGTCATGGGGACGATGTTCCTGCTGGTTCGACTGTTGGACGCTATTACTGACCCGATTATGGGGGCGATTGCTGACGCCACCGCAACGCGCTGGGGGCGCTTTCGTCCGTGGCTACTGGCGATTTGCGTTCCGTTCGCGGTGAGCTGCGTGCTGGTTTATTCCATCCCTTCGTTCTCTGATAGCGGTAAAGTCGTTTACGCGGTTGTGGCCTATATATTTATGACACTGATGTACACCGCGATTAACATCCCGTATTGCTCATTGGGGGCAGCGCTAACCTCCGACCCGCGTGAGAGCCTGTCGCTGCAGTCCTGGCGTTTTGCCATCACCCCTATCGGCGGTGCGCTGGGAACGGCGTTTATCCTGCCGCTGGCGGATTTCCTCTATCCTGGCGACCGGGCTACCGGCATTCAGGTATCAATGGCGCTGTTTGGCGTGATTGGCTGCCTGATGTTTATTGTCTGCTTCTTTACCACCAAAGAACGCGTCCAGCCGATTAAAGAAGAGAACCTCAATATTGCCCGCGATGTGAAGATCCTGTTCAAAAACGATCAGTGGCTGGTCCTCTCGGTGTACAACTTTATGATGCTGGTTGCCGTGGTGCTGCGCGGCGGCGCGGTGGTTTACTACATCAATACCGTGCTCAATAAAGGGGCTGATATCATCACGCTGTTTATGCTGGGCGGGATGTTTGCCTCGATGGCGGGTTCGGTGCTGGCTAAACCGTTTGGCACCCGTTTTTGTAAAGTGAAACTCTCATTCTGGGTGAATTTAATCACCGCTGGATTTGGCGTTATCTGTTTCTTCGTGCCACCGCAAATGTGGATCGCTATATTCGCCATTCATATCATTATTTCTATTATTCAGGGTGGCAACGGTGCGCTGCAATGGTCAATGATTACCGATTCCAATAATTACGGCGAATGGAAAACGCGTCGTAGAATTACCGGTATGAATGTGGCCGCTAATATATTTGTAATTAAGCTGGGCGTTGCCGTGGGGGGCGCGATTCTTGGCTGGGTATTGGCTTATTTCCATTACGAATCAGGCGTGACCTCACAATCAGATTCGGCGGCGCAGGGTGTCATGTTGTTATTCACGCTGGTTCCGGCACTGTTTTATGTGCTAACGGCATTCTCAATTAAGTTCTACCGCTTAAATGAAGACCGGATGAACCATGTTGTTGATGATCTGAAAAACGGCACCTTCGCGCATTCAGAAGCGTAATGGCAATCAAGGAATCCACCCGTATGCATCAGCGTCTGCCAGGCAAGCCCCTGGAGGGGTTTGCCGAATTCTCAATGAACGTGGCGGCACAGGGTGCCGTGCTGCTCAAAAACAGGCCGGAGACCTTGCCTCTGGAGGACCTGGACCGTGTCGCCATTTTTGGCCGCACGCAAATCAACTACTACCGCAGCGGTACCGGATCGGGGGGCGCGGTCAATGTGATCGCCACCTGCAACCTGCTGGAGGCGATGCGCGAGCGCTGCGGCGCGCGAGTCAATGGCCTGCTGGCACAGCGCTATGAACAATGGGTGATGACGCATCCGTTTGATAACGGCGGCGGCGGGTGGGCACAGGAGCCCTGGCATCAACAGGAGATGCCGCTTGATGATGATGTCGTGGCCCAGGCGAAGCGGGTCTCGAATAAAGCAATGGTGGTGATTGGGCGTACCGCAGGTGAAGATAAAGACAACGCCGACGTACCGGGGGGCTATCGCTTAACCGAGCTGGAGTATGCCATGCTGCGCACGGTATGCCGCTACTTCAGCAACGTTATCGTGGTGCTGAACGTCTCCTCCATCATGGATATGTCGTGGGCGGAAGACCCGCTGCTGCGCCCGCATCTCGGCGCAATTCTGTACGCCTGGCACGGCGGACCGGATGGCGGTCGGGCCGTTGCTGCTTTGCTCTGCGGCGAGGTGACGCCCTCCGGTAAGCTGACGGATACGATCGCCCGTTCGCTGGATGACTATCCTTCTTCGGCCTGCTGGGGCAATAGCGAGCAGAATATCTATCAGGAAGATATCTACGTTGGCTATCGCTACTTTGAAACCTTTTGCCCGCAGCAGGTGCTTTATCCCTTTGGTTTTGGGCTCTCCTATACCCGATTTGCTATTCATTCGCTGCATGCCGAGCGCATGGTAGATAACCCACTGTTTTTCCAGATAACGGCGAAGGTTGATAACGTTGGCGAACGATTTGCGGGCAGTGAAGTGGTGCAAATCTATCTCGAAGCGCCGCAGGGGGCGCTGGGCAAGCCGACGCGTGCGTTGGTGGCGTTTGCCAAAACCCGGATCTTGCAGCCAGGAGAGAGCGAAACGTTGACCCTGACCGTGCCGCTGGAGCGGTTGGCATCCTGGGACGACAGCGGTGTGACCGGCAATCCTCACTGCTGGGTGCTGGAGCCAGGGTTGTATCGGTTCTGGGGAGGCAACTGTGTGAATCAACTACAGGCGGTTCGCGTGCAGGGGGAAGAGGGCTATACCCAGCCGCTGCTACGGGTACTCTCCTGTCACGAACAGGCGCTGGCACCGACGGTCTCCTTTTCGCGACTGCGTCCGGGTAAACGCGCGCAGCCCGGTGTCTGGCAGGCGGAGTGGGAAGAGGTGCCCCGGCGTAAAATCTCTCTGCGCGAGCGTATTCACGATCGCCTTCCGCCAGCGCTCGCCATCACCGGCGATAAAGGCTTTAAGCTGGTTGATGTGGTTGATGGTCGCGTCAGCATGGAGGCGTTTATCGCTCAGCTAAGCGCAGAGGAGCTGGCGTGCCTGGTGCGCGGCGAGGGGATGTGCAGCCATAAGGTGACGCCGGGCGTCGCTTCCGCGTTTGGCGGTACCGGCGATAGCCTGCTGGAAAAGGGGATTCCGCTGGCGGCCACGGCGGATGGCCCGTCGGGGATCCGCATGGATAACGGCGCCCACGCCACGCTGATGCCCAGCGGTACGCTGCTGGCTTCCACCTGGGACCCGGTGTTGGTAGAGCGTCTGTATGTGATGGAAGGCAAGGAGCTACAGCAAAACCAGATAGACCTGCTGCTGGGGCCGGGGATGAATATTCATCGTCACCCGCTCAACGGGCGTAACTTTGAGTACTTCTCCGAAGACCCGCTGCTGACCGGCATGATGGCTGCGGCGATGGTCAGAGGAATACGCAGCGGCGGCGGGATCGCTACGCTGAAGCATTTTGCCTGCAATAGCCAGGAGCATGCGCGGGCTCAGGCCGATGCAGTGGTGTCCGCGCGTGCACTGCGTGAAATCTATCTCAAGGGGTTTGAGTACGCGGTGAAGCAGGGCGGTGCGATGGCGGTGATGACGGCCTATAACCCGGTTAACGGCCATTGGTCGGCATCAAACTACTGCCTGAACACCACGATACTGCGCGATGACTGGGGCTTTAACGGCATCGTGATGACCGACTGGTGGGCCAAAATGAACGATGCGATCGGCGGCGGTGAAGCGACGGTCAACAATACGGCGGCGATGATCCGCGCGCAGAACGATCTCTATATGGTCATCAACAACAACGGCGCGGAAATTAACGCCGGGAACGATAACACTCTGTCCGCGCTGGCTGAGGGATCGCTAACGTTGGGCGAACTGCAGCGCTGCGCGCGTAATATTCTGTCGTTTATGCTGCATACCCAGGTGGTGAAACGCGGCGAGGTGCCGAAGGTGAACGTGCCAACGATGGCGGCCGATGCCTCGCTGTACATCGAGGATGCCATCAACATCGCGCCGGAATCGCGGCTACGCTATAGCGACACGCTGGCTATCCATATCGAGCGTGAAGGGGTTTATGACCTGTTAGTAAGCGTTAACTCCCCGGCAATGCCGCTGGCGCAGACGGCGACTAATTTGTTGTTCAACGGTAAGTTTGTCGCCACCGTACAGACCCGTGGCACGATGGGGAAGACGGTGACTCAGAAGCTGTGCCGTGTACAGTTGCTGCCGGGATATTACCAGGTGCAGACCGAGGAGATTAAACCTGGGCTGGCGATTGACTGGCTGGAGTTTCGCCGAGTTGCTTCCCCGGAGTCGGCGTAAACGCCTCGTCCGGGCTACTCGTAGGCCAGATAAGACGGTCATTCAGGCCAAAAAAAAGCCAGCTCAACCGAGCTGGCTTTTCATTAGTGGGCGCCTCCGCCTCCGCCACCCGCGCCAAACGGCGGTCTGGCGAACCATACCAGACCCAACAGGACGAGGAATATCCCGGCCGAAACCCAGAAGATTTCGTTGGCGGAGACAATCAGCCCCTGGTTGGTGATCTGCTGGGCTATCCAGCCGGAAGCCTGCTGCTGCGTCATGCCCATACCCTGCAGCTGATCGTACATCTGCTGGGCGTTCGGGTTGAACGGCGTCACGGACTCCGTTAGCTGAGCATGGTGCAACGCCTCGCGGTTGGTCCACAGCGTGGTGGTTATCGAGGTGCCGATAGAACCGGCTAGCGTACGGGTAAAGTTCGACAAGCTCGAGGCAGCCGCCAGACGCTCAGGCGGTAGCCCGGAGAGCGTGATGGTGGTCAACGGCATGAAGAAGCACGCCACGGCGAAGCCCTGAATAAACTGCGGCCATGCCGACGCGCCGAAGTCCATCCCCGGTTCGAAGGTATAGGCACGCCAGTAGAAACAGACGGCATACATAATAAAGCTGAAGGTGACCAGACGGCGCATATCCAGCTTGTGGGCAAAGCGACCGATAATCGGCGACAGCAGCACCGGAATCACCCCGACCGGCGCGGACGCCAGACCTGCCCAGGTTGCGGTGTACCCGTAGACCTCCTGCAATAGCTGCGGCAACAGAACAATGGCGCCGAAGTAGAGCATATAGGCAAGGCTGATACACAGACAGCCGATGGTAAAGTTTCGCGACTTAAACAACGACAGATCGACTATCGGGTTATCGTCGGTTAACTCCCAGACAATCAGGAAGCTTAGCGATACCACCGCCACCACCGTCAGTACGACTATCTCCGTTGAGTTAAACCAGTCGAGCTCTTTACCCTGGTCGAGCATGACCTGCAGGCTACCAATACCCAGCACCAGAAGCGCCAGGCCAATACCATCGATACGCCGCTGCTCGGTTTTCGTCTCACGACCGCGCAGGCTCTGGAGGCTTAACAGCACGACCAGGGCACCGATGGGCACGTTGATGAAGAAGATCCAGCCCCAGTGATAGTTATCGCTGATATAGCCGCCCAGAATTGGCCCGCAAATTGGCGCCACAATCACCGTCATTGACCACAGCGCCAGCGCAACGGCGCGCTTGGCCGGTGGGTAGTTGTTAAGCAACAGGCTTTGCGACAGTGGAATCAGCGGCCCGGCAACCACCCCCTGAATCACGCGGAAGAAAATCAGCATGCCCAGGCTGTTGGATACCCCGCACGCCCACGACGCAATGACGAAGGCGACGGTTGACCACAGGAACAGCTTCACCTCGCCGACGCGTTTTGCCAGCCAGCCGGTAATCGGAATGGAGATGGCGTTCGCCACCCCAAACGAGGTGATGACCCATGTCCCCTGGCTCAGCGATGAGCCAAGGTTACCGGCGATGGTCGGAATCGCCACGTTGGCGATGGTGGAGTCCAGCACCTGCATGAAGGTGGCTAGCGACAGCGCAATGGTCATAATGACCAGCTGCGCGCCTTCCAGCGGTTTTTGCTGTTGCATTACGCGCACCCCAGCATTAGTTGGCGTTGGCCTGGACGATATCGTTGATCAGCTTGTTAACCGGGTCGAGGCTGATTTCACGCGCGTTACTCTCGTAAACCGGGCTGGTGCGGATCTGGTTAGCCAGCATCTGACCGTCGCGGTTGGAGGTGTCCACTTTCACCAGCGTAGACAGACCAATACGCAGCGGGTGTTGTTCCAGCTGTTTCTCATCCAGTTCGATACGCACCGGCAGACGCTGTACCACTTTGATCCAGTTGCCGGTGGCGTTCTGTGCCGGCAGCAGGGAGAAGGCGCTACCGGTACCCATATCCAGACCGACCACTTTACCGGTGTATTTCACATCATCGCCGTAAATATCGCTGACGACGGTGACCGGCTGGCCAATACGCATATGCGCAAGCTGGGTCTCTTTGAAGTTCGCGTCTACCCACAGGTTGCTGGCAGGCACAACGGCCATCAGCGGTGTGGTTGGGCTAATCTGCGCGCCCGGCTGTACGGAACGACGAGAAACGTAGCCGCTCATCGGGCTGACGATTTTGGTACGCTGCAGGGCAAGCCATGCGTTACGGACTTCGGTCGCCGCCTGACGAACCGTAGGCTGATCTTCAAGCTTAGTGCCGAGGATCATCGCCTGGTTAGCGTTGTACTGTTGAATCGCCACGTCCAGAGCGGCCTGTGCGCTGGTGACGGCATCTTTGGCGTGCTGCAGCTCTTCGCGGCCAATCAGGTTGGCGTTGCCCAGCGGAATTCGACGGTTAAGGTCGGTTTGCGCCTGAGCCAGCGTGGTTTTGCGAATATCGATATTCGCCTGCAGCTGCTTGTTGTTGATCATCAGCTGACGCATCTGACGGACGCTTGAGGCAAGCTGAGTCTGCGCTTTCTCAAAGGCCTGTTGAGCATCGGTCTGATCGAGGGTGACTAGCACGTCGCCCTGCTTAATATAGTCGGTGTTATCAGCCCAGACTTTGGTCACGCTGCCAGATACCTGCGCCATGATTTGAACCTGGTTACCTGCCACGTAAGCGTCATCGGTTTCTTCATAATGACGCAACACCAAAAACCAGTAGCTCCCATAGGCTACGGCAATAATAACAAAGAGCAAGGTCAACAAGATGAGGGCGCGTTTACGTTTGCCTTTCTTGTTGGCGGTTTGCTGCGGGGCTTGAGTCTCCGCATTTGCGCTCATGTGATTCTCCACATTCTTATTATTTGTTTCGGCTTAGCCGACCTGTTTTTCCTACCAGAAAGGCCAGCAGAAGTTATCTGCTGGCCTTTCATCTACTTTTTTAACGCGGTGGTATCAGCGCAGGGCATCCAGTACGGAACCGTCTTCTTCCATCTGATCCAGACGGGTGAGAAGCTTGCGGGTGATATGTTCGAGCTGGTCTTTTTCAGCCAGGCTCAGTGAAGACCAAAGCTGATGCAGACAGTGATGCTGAGGAGGCAGCACCTCGCGCAGGAACTCATGACCTTTTTCGGTCAACTGCAGGTGCAGACAACGGCGGTCATTGTCGCTTTCACGACGTTCAATCCAGCCGCGTTTTTCCAGTTCATCGGCAATACGTGTGGCGTTGGTGCGTGATGAACCCAGCGCACAGCTGAGCTCGGAAGGCTGAATACTGTGATTTTCTTGAGACTCCAGCGTGATTAGCGCCATAAACAACGTCTCGTTAATCCCCTGAGCCTTCAGCATTTTATTACGATTGTCCAGCAGCTTGCCCTGCATGTGCATGCAAAGGCGGGTGAGAAGGATCTCCTGGAAAGGGAACTCTTCACTGCGGCTGGCGCGGAATTTCAGCATTTGTTCAATGGGCGTAAACGAACTATCCATCTGGGCATTACCTCATTAGTTACAGTCGATATAGTAACGATAGTGACAAATAAAGTAAATGAATTATTGTCCGTAATTTATGTGGTTAGTCTATGACATAACGCTGCCGGATACGTATACCCGGCAGCAGCGCCGCTATTCCGCTTCCTGACGATGATAACCCTGCCACCAGACTAACAGGTTAGCGACGGCCATCAGGCTGCCTGCGAGGCACACGCCCAGCCATCCTGCATGCTGCCAGGCGGAGGCCGAGAGCAGCGAGCCCGCCGCGCCGCCGATAAAGTAGCTGGTCATATAGCCTGCGGTGAGGCGATTACGGGCATCCGGCTGTACGCGGTAAATCACCGTCTGGTTGGTGATATGCACGCCTTGCACCATCAGGTCGAGCACCAGAATCCCGATTATCAGCGCAATAGCGGACGTATGTCCGTACCAGATAGCCACCCAGGATAGCAGCAGCAACACCAGACCCCAGGTGGTGGTCAGATGCGCTTTACCTTTATCCGCCAGCCCGCCGACCGGACGTGCGCCCAGCGCACCAGCGGCACCTGCAAGGCCAAACAGGCCGATAGTACCTTCAGAATAGTTAAACGGCGCGCCGGAGAGCAGAAATGCCATCGACGTCCACAGAATGCTGAAGTTGGCAAAGGTCAGGCAGCCGAGTAGCGCGCGGGTGCGCAGCAGCTTGTCATTGGCGAAGAGGCTAAAGATAGAACCGAGCAGCTGTGGATAGTTAAGATGCGTCTCCTGCTTGAGCTTCGGCAGCCCGCGCCACAGCGCGAAGGCCAGCAGTACCATCAGCGCGGAGGCCACCCAGTAAACGGTGCGCCAGCCGCCGAGGCTTGCCAGCAGCCCGGCAACGGTGCGCGCCAGCAGTATCCCCAGCAGCAACCCGCTCATCACTGTGCCGACGACTTTGCCGCGTTTTTCCGGCGCGGCGAGAGTGGCAGCCATCGGCACCAGCAACTGGGCGACAACGGAGAACAGCCCGGTCAGCGCGGTGCCGAGGATCATCATGCCGAGCGAGCTGCTGCTGGCGGTGATCAGCATGCCGCCTGCGGCCAGCAGGGTCATGAAAACGATAAGCGAACGGCGCTCGAACATATCGCCAAGCGGTACCAGGAACAGCAGCCCGGCGGCATAACCGAGCTGGGCGGCGGTGACGATAAAACCGGCCTGTCCAGCGCTAAGCGAGAAGTGGCGGGCGATGGTCTCCAGCAGCGGCTGCGCGTAGTAGTTACTGGCTACGGCAAGGCCGGTGGCGACCGACATTAAAACGATCAAAGCCGGGCTAAGCCCGTGAGCAGGTTTAGTCATGGTATTGAGAAAGTAAGGAAAGATAGGGTCGATAATAACGAAAGGTGCGGGGGAGGGGGGAAATGATGCGTAGCGGATTGTGCTTTTTGGTGGACGCCGAGCCTTCCCGGCGTCGCGTTGCTCGGCCGGGCTACTAATATGATGTAGCCCGGCGTCGGTGCAACGATTTATTTATTTCTGCGCGGCCAGCGCCTCTTTCACCCAACCATCAAATACCTGCTGGTGGGCTTTGATCCAACCGTCGACCTGACCCTGCACGTCGGCTTCTGATGCTTTGCCGTCATGCATCATGGCGTTCTGTGCGTTGATGTCGGACAGCGGCAGCTTCATGATGGCAAACAACTTCGCCGCCGCCGGGTTTTTCTCGGCCCAGGCTTTGTTGGCCACAATGTGCATGGTGCTGACCGGGAAGCCGTAGTTTGCGCCGTTCGCGAGCTTAGTATCGATATTTTTCTGCACGCCCGGCAGGGAAGAGAACGGCACCTGCAGCCAGACGACATCTTTACCCGGTTTCAGCACATCGCTTACCCAGTAAGGCGTCCAGGTGTAGTACAGAATCGGCTTACCTTCTTTGAAGCGGGTAATGGTATCGGCCATCATTGCCGCATAGTTACCCTGGTTGTGCTCGACGGTTTTCGTCAGCTCATAGGCGTCCATCTGGTGGTTAATCACCGCTTCACAGCCCCAGCCAGGGTTACAGCCGGTGAGGTCGGCTTTGCCGTTACCGTTGGTGTCAAACAGCTTGGCAATCTTAGGATCTTTCAGCTGCTCAATATTGGTGATGTGGTATTGGTCGGCGGTTTTTTTATCAATCAGATAACCCTGCGCCGCGCCGTTAACCAGCGTGCCTTCACGATAGAATTTCTTGTCACCACCGGCGGCAGCGTACATATCATCATGCAATGGGATCCAGTTGACGGCGGTGAAGGTGGCATCACCCGCAGCCAGTGAGGTGTAAGCCACGTTGTAGTCGACTTCGTTTGGCTTATCGACGGTGTAGCCCAGTTTTTCCAGCGCGCGGCTGACCAGCAGCGTCTGGAAGGTCTCTTCGGAGAGGGTACTCTGTACCGGCTGAACGGTAATGCCTTTCCCTGGGAGGTCGGCGGCGAAGGTGCTGGCTGAAACCAGCGTAGTGAAAGCGGTAGCTAAGACGAATGAGTGTCGCATCGTTGTTCCTTTAATAGTGATTGTTGCGGAGCATTGGCCCGACGGCTGCCGGGCCAATACGATGGTTACTTAGAGAAGGGGCGCATCAGGAGGCCAACCGGGCCGGTATTGAACCAGCGACGGTTGCCTTTGCTGCGAGAATCGCGGCCTACGGCCTGGGTCAGGCGGTCGAGAATAATCGCGAGGATCACGATCCCGACGCCGCCCACGGTGGCAAGGCCCATATCCAGACGACCGATACCGCGCAGTACCATCTGGCCCAGACCGCCAACGGCGATCATCGAGGCGATAACCACCATCGACAGCGCCAGCATCAGCGTCTGGTTCACACCGGCCATAATGGTCGGCATCGCCAGCGGCAACTGCACTTTGAACAGCATCTGGCGCGGGCTGGCACCAAAGGAGCGCGACGCTTCGATAAGGTCGGCCGGTACCTGGTTAATCCCGAGAATGGTCAGACGCACAATCGGCGGCAGGGCAAAGATAATGGTCACCACCACGCCCGGTACGTTACCGATACCGAACAGCATGACGATCGGCACCAGATAAACGAACGCTGGCGTGGTCTGCATCGCATCGAGCAGCGGCCGGATAATCTTTGACGCCCGTGGGCTGCGCGCCAGCCATATGCCGAGCGGCAGGCCTATCACCACGCAGAACAGCAGGGCGGTCAGCACCAGGGCAAGGGTAATCATCGCCTGCGACCACGCGCCGATAGCGCCGATAGCAATCAGCGAAATCAGGGTCGCAATGCCCATACCGACGCTGGAAATCTGCCAGGCGATCAGGGCGAAAATAATAATCGCCACCGGTGCAGGCATCCCCAGCAGCAGCTGCTGGAAGGCGCTCAGGATGTAATCGACGGGCACGCGAATGCCCTGGAACACCGGGCGGAAGTGCGTGACCACCCAGTCGATCCCCTGCGTCACCCAGCTATCAAGCGGGATCAGCGTTTTATGGAACGGGTCCATAATATTGAAGTGCTCCGGCTGCGGTGCGGGCGCGTTATGCAGCCATTCGGCACCGCCGCCGGACGGTGCTGATGCCGGTGAACCCCAGGCATCGGCGGAGTTAGCTGCGCTATCGGCAGCCGGTGTGGTATCCCACGGATTTGATTGATCAGCCATTGTTTGTTGCCCCCTCGCGATCTAATGCCTGTAGCAGCATTCTTTTTGAAATAACGCCGACGTACTGCTGTTCTTCTCCAACAACCGGTACGGCGCAGGGTGCATGACCCACGTGAGAGAGCAATTCGCTGAGCGGCGTCTGGGCATCAACGGCCAGCGGCTCGTCAATTAATGCCGCCTCGATTCCCTGATTCGCCTTTAGGGCTTCCTTCAATGAGTCGATGGAGACAATGCCAACAAACTTATTACCGCGTTCGATGACGTAACCATATTCACGGTCATCATCCTGTAATAATTTCAATGCCGAACGAGGGCCGAAACCTGGCGTTTTACGGATAAGGCCATCCGGATTACGGCGGGCAATATCTTTAGCGCTAAAGACCTGGCTAATATCCACGCCGCGGAAGAAGGTGCGGACATAATCATTGGCCGGGTTATTCAGAATTTCATCAGGCGTGCCGACCTGTACCACTTCGCCATTTTGCATAATGGCAATACGGTCGCCAATTCGCATCGCTTCATCGAGGTCATGGGAAATAAAGACTACGGTGCGCTGATGCTTCGCCTGTAATTTTACCAACTCATCCTGCATCTCGGTGCGGATTAATGGGTCGAGCGCCGAGAAGGCCTCATCCATTAATAGAATGTCGGGGTTGATGGCGAGCGCGCGGGCTAAACCGACGCGCTGACGCATGCCGCCGGAGAGTTCGTCCGGGTAACCATGAGCGTAGTTCTCAAGGCCAACCTGACGCAGCGCGTCCAGCGCTTTCTCCTGACGTTCCTGGGCGGGAACGCCGGCGAGATCCATGCCGAAGGCGGTATTCTCCAGCACGCTCATATGCGGCATGAGCGCAAATGACTGGAATACCATCGCGATTTTTTTACGGCGAACTTCCCGCAGCTCGGCATCGGATATTTTGGCAATATCCATACCGTCTATCAGCACCTGACCGCGAGTCGGTTCTATCAGACGATTGAGAAGGCGTACCATGGTGGATTTGCCGGAGCCAGATAACCCCATGATGACAAATATCTCGCCTTCTTCAATGGCCAGACTGGCGTCTTTAACGCCAAGTGATAATCCAGTTTTATCGAGAATTTGCTCTTTGGTAAAACCTTTCTCGATATATTTAAATGCTCGCTGTGGGTGCTCGCCGAATATTTTATAAAGATTCTTAACTTCTAATTTAACTGCCATGCAATATGCGATTTCCTGTTTTTAGTTTATGTCGATATGCTACCTGATGAAAATAATGACCTGTTTATACCCTAGCATACTGAGACGATGTGACAACCCTCAATCCGTTTTCAATCGAAATAGCCAATAGGGTGATATTGCCGTCATTTCCCATGATATAAGGGCTGAGGGCGACTTGACGCTGATTGATTTTTTTATGAATTTCGATGCGAAATTTGGTTGAGATCTAAAAAACGGCATGAATATTGTCTGAAAATTCACGGCTGAATTTCGCACGATATTTGTATGATGATGGCGATTTTTTGAGAAATATCCGGGTAATCATCAGGGGGATATTTGGCAGGAAAATGGAGAATAAGGGTGGGAAATTAACGCCCGCAAATTGCGATTATTTGCGGGCGTTTTTTCATTACATCCGCATGCTGACGGCAAGGCGGTTAAAGGCGTTCATCAGGCTGATGGCGAAGGTCATATCGCTAATCTGCTCGGCGCTGAAATGAACCAGCAGCGGTTGGTACACGCTGTCCTCCGCGCGGTTTTCCGCGATGTGGGTCAGATCTTCAGCCCAGGCCAGCGCTGCACGCTCGGCATCGCTGAAGTGATTGCTCACTCGCCATCCCGCCAGCGCATCCAACTTCACCTGGTCCACGCCAGACTTACGCAGCGCTTTGCTGTGCATCTCCAGGCAGAAGGCGCAGCCGTTAATCTGCGACACGCGCAGGTAAAGCAACTCCAGCAGAGGGCGCTCCAGCGAGCTTTTTTCCAGGGCGATGCTGGCCTGAACCAGCCCGGCATAGACGTTCGGGCTTAGTTCACTATAGGGTTGGCGTAATGCAGTCATATTGTCACTCCTCGTTCAAGATGGGACAAAAATAGCACTATAATGGTCTTAAAAAGATAGCCATATTTGGAGTAAAAAATAAGACCATGAAACCGGGCGGCGTACCACGCTATCAGCAGATTGCCAGGGAACTGAAAGCGGCGATGGAACAGGGCGAACTGAAGGCGGGCAGGCGCTTACCCTCCAGCCGGGTTTATGCGCAGGAGCTTGGCGTTTCAAGGGTGACGGTGGAAAACGCCTACGGCGAGCTGGTGGCGCAAGGCTGGCTGGAGCGTCGCGGGCAGGCGGGCACGTTTGTAAGCGATCACTTAACCCTTGAGCCAGTTGCTGCCGAGCCTCTCGGTTTTGGCGGGGAGCACTTCCAGCCGCAGCCTTTCCAGCTTGGCCTTCCCGCGCTGGATCTCTTTCCCCGCGGCCAGTGGGCGCGGGTGATGGGGCATCGGCTGCGCATACAAACCCGCTTTGACCTTGCGCTGGGCGACGTGTGCGGCGAACTGTCACTGCGTCAGGCCATCGTCGAGTATCTTCGTCTCTCCCGCAGCATTGAATGCGAGGCCGAACAGGTGTTTATCACCTCCGGCTACGCGGCTTCTATGGGGCTTATCCTGCAGGCGCTGGAGGCGCGTGGGGAGGGAATGTGGATGGAAGACCCCGGGTTTCCATTGATTCGCCCGGTCATTGAACAGGCGGGCGTGACGCTACATCCGGTGGCGGTAGATGAGGATGGCATGGACGTAGAATGGATAACCCAGCGCCCCACGACCGCGCGCTTTGCGCTGCTCACCCCGGCCCATCAAAGCCCTACCGGCGTGGCGCTATCGCTGCCACGACGTCGACAGCTGCTGGATTGGGCTGCACATCATGACGCGTGGATTATTGAAGATGATTACGACAGCGAGTTCCGCTATCAGGGGAAACCGCTGCCGCCGCTCAAAAGCCTGGATGCGCCGCAGCGGGTTATCTATGCCGGTACCTTCAGTAAGTCGCTGTTCCCGGCGCTGCGTACTGCCTGGCTGGTGGTGCCATTACCGTTGGTGGCGGCATTTCGTCGGCAGGCACAGCGCCTGGCCTGCCCGGTTCCGGTGCTCTGCCAGCAGACGCTGGCGGATTTTCTGCGCGAAGGGCACTTCTGGCGGCATCTGAAGAAGATGCGCGTTCACTATGCCGAGCGTCGGCGCTGGCTGGAAACATCGCTACGGGCTAACGGCTTTCAGGTGCAGGAGCAGTTCGGGGGGATTCAACTGGTGGTGACGGTCGACGGTGACGACCGACTCATGGCGCAGCGGGCCAGACAAGCGGGGCTGGCGGTGCAGGCGGTAAACGACTGGCGAATCGGCCAGCGAGGCCAGGCCGGGCTTATCATGAGCTTTACCAATATCGTGTCGCAGCAGATGGCCGATGCTCAGGTCGCGGCGTTGAAGGCCGCCATAAAATAAAAACCCCCGGGTATCAAAGATACTCCGGGGGGAGACGCGTTTTTATTATCAACATCGTTGTGATGATATTATCGACGACTGCCTAATAATACGCCAATAAAAATCCCCACTGCCGCGGCAGCGCTCACACTTTGCCACGGTTTATCGCGAATATAGTCATCGGCACAGCCCGCAACGTCACATACGCTTTGCTGTATGCGGGTACGACCATTAATGCGCGCACGGGTTTCGCTCAGCAATTTCTTCGCATTGTGGCGGACGGCCTCAATTTCGTCTTTGTCTTCACTGGCCCAGCTCTTCAGGATGCTCTCAAGGCTGTCGGCTAATTGGCTGACGTCATTATGAATATCCTGGACTTCATCATCAGCATCGTGGCGATTAAGTGATTTAAACATGAGGTTCTCCACAAATTTTGTTGGAGCAATAAGTGTAGGTCACCCGACATAATTTGCCGGAGATTGGCTGGTTTCTGGAATTATCTGAAAGCGAGGCGAATACTGATTACGGTAAGGTGGCGATGCAGTAAAAGATAAAGAGGATAATATATGTATTTACGACCTGATGAGGTGGCGCGCGTTCTTGAAAAGGCGGGCTTTACCATGGATGCGGTAACCTCGAAAGCCTACGGTTACCGTCGTGGTGAGAATTATGTGTACGTCAACCGCGAAGCGCGAATGGGGCGCACGGCGCTGATCATTCATCCGGCGCTTAAAGATCGCAGTAACAAATTTGCCGAACCGGCTTCTGATATTAAGGCCTGCGATCACTACGCAGAGTTTCCGCTCTATTTAGGCGGCGAAGTTGAGCAGCATTACGGCATCCCGCACGGTTTTAGTTCACGAATGGCGTTAGAGCGCTTTATTGATGGGCTATTTGGCGAGAAGTTGTAAGTAAGTGACTGGCTGGCTTAGCCAGTCACCTATACCAATATGATTACGCTTTTGCCTGGGTGTACTGTTCCACGCGGAACAGGCGACGGCAGAAATCGAGGAAGTAGCCGTATGCGGCCCCCATCACCAGCGATACCACGGCGTTAGAGCTTACCGCCGCCAGGATCTGGTGCCAGTCGGCACCGACGCTCAGCAGAATAAGTACATATACCGGCGACTGGAAGGTGACATAGGCCAGCGGATCCGCCACGCGTTTTACCCAACCCGCCGGGCTAATGCGAGCCGCCTGTCGCATAATAAAGTCGCGATAAATACCGTACGGCCACGCAATAATAATGTTGACCGGGATAGCAACCAGACGCGATGAAAGTGACTGCTCAAAGGTCATTCCTGAGAGAAATATTTCAATCATCATGTTCACGACGGAACAGTAGACAACCATGGCGAAAGTGTCTGCTGCCGCATGACGCAGGCGTGACTGCGCAGAGAACATCGGTATGCTCCTCGAAAATGAACGGTTAATACAGAAAACGGTCTGTTTTATGGCGTTTTGGGTTGGTTTAATTGACGTGTATAGATTATCCATCTGGATTGGAACAAACAACTAGTGAAATATTTTTATTTAATGCGGTTTTGTCAATAAAATGCTCTGTTTTTGATTGTTTTATGTTCGCTGCGCTATTTTTGTTTTTGTTGTCTATTTTTTATATAAAAATCATTTAGTTAATCTCTGTTTCGAAATGGTAAAAAAGGATGAGAGATCGTGTGTGTCAGCGCCAAAGCACGGCAATGCTGATTTTTATGTGAATAAGGTCACGTTCAGCGTTTTTATCCGTAAATAAGCGGGTGTTTTGGCGTTTAGTTCTGTGAGAGGTGTTTGGAGGATATGCGTGATTTGTGGGTAACTATTCATAAACGTTGAAATGAGGCGGTGAGCGACGCTCACCGCAGCGCAACATCAGCAAACGCCAAAGTCGCCTTCTTCACTATACGGCGCCACGTCCGCCGCCTTTAACGTGTACTGCTTGCCGTTTTCATCGCTGGCCTGTACCGCCACGATGCTGTCTTCATGTGCTTCAATCACTTTTAACTTTGGTCCGCCCATTTTCGGTTGAACCAGATCGCCAGGTGCAAACATCTCAGGTGCTCCTTTGTTATTGAGTGCTTATACGCCGGTGGTGGATGAGCGCCGATTCCACGGCATCATCGCCAGCAGTCGCGCCATGCCGCAAAACCCCGTCACTCCGGCAAAGGTTAACCCTGCCCCCACAAAGGCGCTGAGCAGGAAGAACGCGCTGGAGAGGCTATAGCCGAGTACGACGCCCAGTAAAATTAGCACGCCAGCGGCAATCTGTACCTGGCGCATTAGGGGTAGGGGCTGCGATTTGTCCACCGCGGTGGCGAGGCCGGCCTGACGCCAGGCTTCAATGCCGCCAGCCAGCAGTTTAACCTGCGCCGGGGCCGCGGCAGCGATTAAGCGACTCTGGTTGTTGCGCGTGCGGTTGCCGGACTGGCAGTGAAAGATAACGACGGTATCGGCGCTGGCTGCAAACGTTGCGCCTTGTTCTATGCTGCCGAGCGGCAGCAGGCGAGCGGCGGGGATGTGTTCACGGGCATATTCGTCCGCATCGCGGATATCAACGAGGGTTGCACCTTGCTCAATCAGCGCAAGGGCTGCCTGTGGGGAGATCTCTTCAACGGTCATTTAGCTTCTCTCTTAGGGACAGTAGAGCGTTTTCAAGGTGGCAACAATTTGCTGTACCGCCTCGTTACGGATGGAATAGTAAATCCGCTGGGCATCGCGCTGGCGGTCAATCAGCCCCTCTTCTCGCATGCGGGCAAGGTGCTGAGAGGTAGCCGATGGGCTGAGCCCGCTGGCCTTCGCCAGTTCACCGGCGCTGGTGCCGGGGGCATCGCACAGCATGCAGAGGATCAGCAACCGGTTGGGGTTGCTCATCGCTTTTAGCAGCGCTGCCGCTTCACCGGCGCTAGCTCGCAGGCGTTCGCTATCGTTCATGTTAATTTAGCCTTTTCTTAATTAAGGTAATGCTAAACTAAAGGGAGAACGCTGGCGAGATAAAAGATCAACTTGTTAATGAAAATGTTATTTCTTCTGTTGGTGGTTTAAAAGTCGACGTTTGTGCATAAAAATGCGCGTAGGAATCATCTTAGTTTGGCGAGTAGACCGCATTTTTTGTCATAAATCACGGTGCGAAATGTGCGCTGGCGGGTTAATTTCGTTAAGTTTGCCCAGGGAATGTTAAAATAACCCCTTCGTATGGGTAATGTGTTGTGCGCTAATGTTCATCTTAAAATAACATGAACTGATAATATTTTATTTTTATATATATGGTTTAAATGTCTTTACGGCTATTTTACCAAATAATGCATTGCATCGATTTTTAATACGAATATGATCTTCATCGTATTTCTAATAATTGAATTGTCACTCGCCGTTGGTGAAGTGAAAAAATATTAAATCGCCTTTTGATTGTATACATTAATTAGAGCGATACGGTTACGCATTTAATACCCTACTGATGGAATAAAGATTTAATAAACATGGAGGATATGACGGCAGAGGGCCGGGTAGGTCATATTGGCCTGCAGGGTGGCTGCATAAGTATAAGTTAACCAGAGATCGAAAATGAAAACACAATTCCGCATCATGGCCTGTGTCGTTGCCGTATTAGTTTCCGGCGCGGCCGCAGCTGCTGTTTCCACTAATCCTGGTTCAGGAGCAGGAACACAGGGGACGGGTGGCCAGGTTAAATTTACCGGTGAAATCATGGACGCCTCCTGCAACGTCGACAGTAGCAGCGCAAACCAGACCGTTGACCTTGGCAAATGGGCGAAATCCTATTTCACCAGTACCGGTGTCGAAACCACCAAGACGGCTTTCCATATCAAAGTCAAAGATTGCCCAAGTTCCGTTAAGCAGGTGGCCGTCCTGTTTGATGGCAATAAGGATAAGGTTGATACCTCGTTGTTTGCAGTGACTGCCGGTGCAACTGGGGTGGGCATCAAACTGTACGAAGATGATCAGAGTCAGCAGATTATTCCTGGCTCCGTGACGAAAAAACACGCCGTTATTGCGGGTGCTCAGGGGGCAACCAGTACTGCCGACCTGACCTTCTACGCAGACTACCAAGCCACCAGCGCAACCGTCACTACCGGTGCAGCCGATGGTGTAGCTGATTTTAATATGATCTACAACTAATGAATCCGAGAGCAGAAGGCGACTTCTGCTCTCTTTTTTTCATTCTGGATAGTTGGGTACTCCCATGAATCGTTGGATTATGAGCATTGCTCTTTCTTTATTTGTCGTCTCGGTGACGGCACAGGCCGGTATTGTCATGGGCGGTACTCGAGTTATATATGAAGAAGGTAAGCGTGAAGCGTCTATATCGGTAACAAATGCCGATGAAACCGTTCCCTATTTAGTGCAGTCGTGGGTTGAAAATTACTCCGCCAGCGATAAAAGCCAGCCGCCGTTTATTGTTACGCCGCCGCTTTTTCGCCTCGACCCGGAACAAAAAAACGTTCTCCGTATTAATTTTACCGGTGCGAAACTTCCTGCCGACCGTGAGTCTGTTTTCTGGCTGAATGTGAAAAGTATTGCGCCATCGAATAAGAATGATGTGAACAAATTACAGGTCAATATTAAATCCAAGTTTAAGATTTTCTATCGCCCGAATAATCTTGCCGGTGAGGCCAACGACGCGTTTCAACAGCTGACGTTTGAAACGCGCGGTGCCAGCCTGGTCGCGCATAATCCTACGCCGTACTTTGTCTCTTTCTTCTCATTATCTGTCGGCGGCGTTGATTTGGAATCACCGGGGATGATTGCGCCGTTTGGCGATAGAACCTGGTCCATCAGCCGCACCGGTGTGGTGAAGTGGCGGGCGATCAACGACTTTGGCGGCGCGACTGACTTCGCGCAACGGTAACCGTTTTGTCGGCTTCTCTTGTGAAAAAATATACTCCAGATATGCCGTCCGACGAGGCGACGGTTGCTGCTAGCACCCTGCTGGCCTGCGTGCCGACGGCGCTACTGCTGTTGTGCTACCACGCTCCCGCCAGGGCTGATGACTATTTTGACCCGGCAGCGGTGGAGCTAAGCGACCCGCAGCAGAAAACCGCTGACCTGCACTATTTCGCCAAATCCGGCGGCCAGCAGCCGGGGCGCTATCCGGTGTCGGTGTGGGTTAACAA
This sequence comes from Kluyvera sichuanensis, assembly GCF_040930405.1. Taxonomy (NCBI): domain Bacteria; kingdom Pseudomonadati; phylum Pseudomonadota; class Gammaproteobacteria; order Enterobacterales; family Enterobacteriaceae; genus Kluyvera; species Kluyvera sichuanensis. Next base: position 2,610,479 of record NZ_CP162271.1, on the reverse strand, counting down.
CCAGCAGGTAAGCCAGGAAACGATTGAATTTGTGGAAGACGATGGCCAGCTGCTGCCGCGCCTGACCACGGCTCAGCTTGCCGAATACGGCGTCAATGTCAGCGCCTTTGCCACGTTCAATCAACTGCACGACGGCGAACCGCTGACTCGCATCGAGCGATTTATTCCCAACGCCAGCAGCAAGTTTGACTTCACCGCGCAACGGCTGAATCTGAGCATTCCGCAGGCGGCGATGAACCAGCAAAGCCAGGGGTACGTGGATCCGGCACGCTGGGATGACGGTATTCCGGCGGCCTTTGTCGACTACAACCTGACCGGGGCGCAGGCGCGACAGGACGGCGGCGACAGCCGTACCAGCTACCTGAACCTGCGCAGCGGCGTTAACCTCGGTAGCTGGCGGCTACGCAATATCGCCGCGATGCAGTACGACAAAACCCGCCGTTGGCGCTCGCAAAGCACCTATCTGCAGCGCGATATTCGGGCGCTGAAAAGTCAGCTGCGAATGGGGGATACCTATACCAACGGCGATGTTTTTGACAGCGTGCAGTTTCGCGGTGTGCAGCTGATGTCGCAGGAGGAGATGCTGCCGGATAGCCAGCGCGGTTTTGCCCCGGTAATTCGCGGAATGGCGCACAGTAACGCTAAAGTGACCGTATCCCAGCACGGCTACGTGATTTATGAAACCTTCGTGGCCCCTGGTGCATTCGCGATCAATGATCTCTATCCCACCGCGCAAAGCGGTGATTTGGAAGTGACGGTGACCGAGAGCGACGGTTCAGAACGCCATTTCACCCAGCCGTTTTCCGCCGTACCGTTTATGCTGCGCCAGGGGCGCATAAAGTACAGCGCCAGCATCGGACGCTATTACTCAACCCAACCGCAGACCCGTCAGCCGCAGTTTATGCAGTCGACGCTATTTTACGGCCTGCCCGCCGATATCACTTTCTACGGCGGAGCGCAGTTGGCGGATGACTATCAGGCGTGGTCGGTTGGCCTGGGCCACGGCTTTGGCGAACTGGGGTCGCTGGGGGCTGATTACACCAGCGCCGCCACCCGAACGCCTTCCGGGCAACGCTTTCGCGGTAACTCCGCGCGGTTGCAGTACCAAAAGAGCTTCTCCTCTACCGGCACGACGCTGAGCCTGGCGAGCTATCGCTACTCCTCCAGCCGCTATTACGATTTTGGCGAAGCGAATGCGCTGGAGGGGCGCTACGGCGTCTCCGATAACAAGCGTAGCCGAGAGGAGCTGTCGCTGTCACAGTCGCTTGGCGATATGGGCAGCCTGTCCGCGTCGGCCTGGACTCAGACTTACTGGCATTCACAAGGACAGGATGAGACCGTGCACGTCGGTTTTTATAGCGCCTGGAAAGGTATCTCCTGGGGCGTGGGCTACTACTTTACGCAGTCGACCCAGAACAATAAGAGCGATCGTTCGTTCTCCTTTAACCTGAATATCCCGCTGGGCAGCCAACTGGCGGACAGCTCCGTCAGCTACAGCACCACCTCCGATAATAACGGCTATACCTCACAGCAGGCCTCACTGTACGGTTCGGCGCTGGAGAAAAATAACCTCTACTACACCGTTCAGCAGGGGTACGGCAACAAGGGGCAGGGGAGCAACAGCGGCGTGTCGTTGGATTATCGCGGCGGCTATGGTGAAACGCAGCTGGGTTATCAGCACGATAACGTGAATAGCCAGGTGACCTGGGGGGCGTCAGGGTCGATTGTGGCGCATCCGCACGGCGTTACCTTCGGTCAGTATACCGGCGATAGCTTTGCTGTCGTGCGGGCACCGGGCGCCAGCAACGTCGATATTCAGAACGGCACCGATCTGCACACCGACTGGCGCGGCTACGCCATTGTGCCGACGCTCACCGCCTATCGGAAAAATGATATCAGCCTTGATACCGAATCGTTGCCTGACGACGCCGACGTGGAGCTACAAGCGCAGACCGTGATCCCCGACGGTGGTGCCATTGTTGAAGCCGACTACCACACCCATATCGGTAGCCGCGTGCTCTTTACGCTGCGCGGCGCGCAGGGCCCATTACCGTTCGGCGCCAGCGCGCGTCTGGTTGGGGACGACGAGGCGGCATCCGGCATTGTGGCGGAGCAGGGGCAGGTTTATCTCAGCGGGATGCCGGACGAGGGCACCGTTGAAGTCAGCTGGATGGACAGTCGCGTCGCGAAGACCTGCCGTGCCCGTTACCATCTTCCCACTACTATGCAGGCTAAACCGGTGAAAACGGTTAGCGCGCAGTGTCTCTAAAAGGTGTACCTATGTGCAGAAGCCACGTCGTTATCCGCCTGTTTATTCTGCTGGTTGTTGCCTGCGGCTGCCCGCGCGTGTGGGCGGAAAGCTGCAGTAATACCATCGGCGATATGACGATCAATACCCAGAACATACAGTATCTGCCCACGCTGCCGGTGAACTCACAGATGTCACATTCAATGGCCGACAACGGCAGCGGGGTGCGATTTACCTGCGATCTCCAGTTGCCCGCCGCGGACTGGAAGCGGGTGGTTTATCAGCAGATGGATACCTCGGGCTCGGCGTTGGCCGTCAACGGGGTGCATATTTTCGCCACTCAGCTTTCGGGGCTTGGCTATTCGCTGGGCTTTCAGTGCAACGGCGGTGCGGTGCACTATATCGACGGCAGCAGTTCTCCGGCAGGGAGTCACTCGGCGACGATTTGCGACAGCGATGATCTGCCGGCGCTGCTGACGCAAAAAGAGATCGTGATTAAAGCCTACGTCACCTTCTACAAAACCGGCGATGTGAATCTGTCCGGTGGCAACCACACCAACGTGAACGCCCAGCCGCAGGTCGGCAAACTGTTTGTGGAGCAGCGATCCTCGGCGGTCAACGGCACGACCAGTACATCGCCGACCTTTCTGGGGCTGTCGGCGCTGAACGTGGATATCGGTGCCAGCGGCAGTTGTCAGGTGACCACGCCGACCATCAACGTGAAGCTGGGTGCGGTGAATAAAACGGAGTTTAAGGGGGTGAATACCACCGGTGGCACCGCGCAAAACTTTGCGATCCCGGTTTACTGTTCCCAACCTACCGATATACGCATTGGCTTCTTTGGTCAGGAAGCCGACCCGGCATTCCCGGATACGCTGGCGATTACTCAGATGAGCGGCGCGGCTGGCGGCGTCGGCGTGAAGCTGAGCTACGGCAACAACGGCGCACCCGCCCCGGCTGCGGGGACGGCGGTGCGTATCAACGAAGCGGCTAATCTGCCGCTGCTGAGAACCGTGAAGGCAAGCCAGGCCGCCAACGCCGAGCGCATTAACTATACCGCCCAGTATGTGCAGACCGGCAGCGTGGTGAGTGCGGGGATGGCGAACAGTATGGCGACGTTTACGCTTATTTATAACTGAGGATGGGGAAAGAGGGTGCTGGAACCCTCACCCCGACCCTCTCCCTTAAAAAGGGAGAGGGAGAAAACCGCACCGAACGATCCCCTCGCCCCTTTGGGGAGAGGGTTAGGGTGAGGGGGAAAAGACATCACTACTGCGCAGGCTTCTGCGCATGCAAAATCCGCTGCGTCTCATCGCCACTGAGTGTGTAATCAAAGAAGCGCTGATAGAAATCCTGCGTCACCTTCGCCATATCCACCCCAGGGAAACTGGCAGGATGCAGCATCAGCGCCGCCCACTGGATCTGCAGCGCGCTTTCGGTGCCGTAACGATCCCACGGGAATACTCCCGCCGGGTTTTGCAGCACTTTGCCGTTTTTCACCGCCTTGAGTTCCGAGAACAGCGCCGCGTACGGTGAGTCGGCAATCTGCCCGCTGTTTGCCCCGAGAATAATCACGTCCGGTTGCCAGGCAAGCACCCGCTCCGGCGACACCTCTTTCATATTGCCCTGAATCTCCGCCGCCGCGTTTTTACCCCCGGCGAGGTGAATCCACGTGTCAATCAGCGTCTGGCTGCCGTCCACCTTCAGCGGTTTCAGCGACTGAATATGCAGCACGCTGGGCCGCTGCTCGGCGGTCAGCCCGCGCATTTTGCTTTGTACGGTATCAATGGTGGTTTGCAGATACTGGTTATAGGCCTTTGCCCGCGCCCGCGCGTCGTCGGTACCCAGCACCTCGGCGGTGGTGGTGACCGATTTCATCAGCGACGGATAGTCGGTAAAGGCCATTTGTAGCGTAGGCAGCCCTGCCTGGCGGTAGCTCTCCGCTTTATCATTGCCCGCAGAGGTGAACACCACGTCCACCTTTTTAGCCAATAGGCTTTCGGGATTAAATGCGGTGCCGCGCACCTGCAGAGCCTGATTCAACGTCGGCGCGATTTTGAACATCCACGGCTGGCTTTCCGGATGGTTGACGGTGGCGACGATTTTACTGCCCGCTCCCAGGGTCATCAGTACCGAGTGGTGCGCAAACCAGCCGTCGGCGATGGTGTTCACCTGGTCGGGAACGGTAACGGTATGACCGGCATCATCCACGACCTGGCGGGAAGCCAGGGCGGGGAAAGCCAGCCAGGCGCAGAGTAACCACGCTTGGCGACGTTTCATCTACTTACTCCTTAAAAATCAATCTGCATAGAGAGTTGAGCCTCTCGCGGTGCCCCAAGCTGAGCGCTGGCGTTGCCTGCGCCGGTATAACCGGTTAATGCGCCCGGAACCACGTTGGTCCAGTAGCGGCGGTTAGTCAGGTTGGTGACATCCAGACGGAAGGTCACGGGGGTGTTGTACATTCGGGTGGCGTAGCTTGCCCCGGCATCTACCGTGGTGTAGCTGCCCACCCAACTGTCATTGGCGTTATCGGTCGCGCGGCGGCCAACGTAGCGCACGTTGGTATCCACATCGACGCCCGGTAGCTGCTCAATGCTGTAAACCGCCAGCATGCTGGCGGTGAAGCGCGGTACGCCGACCACCTGTTTGCCGTCAGCGCTGGCGCTGGCAGTGTCGTGCAGACGCGGGTCAAGCCAGGTCGCGCCGCCGAACAGGCGTAGGTTGTGGGTGACGTGGCCATCGGCCATCAGTTCCAGCCCGCGGTTTTTCTGCGTGCCGTCCTGGGCGAAATCACCGTTGTCATTGGTATACGCGAAAGGACGTTTCGCCTGGAACAGCGCCGCGGAGAGCATCAGGTCGCGCAATGGGGCATATTTCGCGCCCACTTCTACCTGATGGCTGCGGTACGGGTCGAGGATCTGCCCGGCGTTGTTTGCGCCGCTTGGGGCAGTGTCGCCCTGCTGCATGCTGTCAGCCCACGTGGTGTAGAGCGTGATGTTGTCGATAGGTTTGTACATCAGGCTGGCCGAACCGCTGGCGCCGCTGTCTTTTTTGTCGCTGGTTTGCTTGCCGGTCTTGTTGTAGTTGCTGACCGTAAACAGGTTTTCGCTACCCGAAAGCAGCAGGCTCCACTGCGGGCTGAAGTGCAGGGTGTCGCTCAGCAGGAAAGCATGCTGCGTAGTAGTGGCCGAATGGTAGCGATTATTAAAATCAGGATACGGCGGACGCGGATAGACAGGGTGCTGATCCAGCGAGGAGCTTCCGAGCGTAAAGGTGCCGCCGTCGGCCGGGTTATAGTTTTTCCACACAAAGCCGCGCACCCCGGTGCTGATGTCGTGAGTCAGCCAACCGGTGTCTACGCTGCCGGTCAGGTTTGCCATATAGCTGTTGATGGTAAAGCGGCTGGCGGCGGAGTTTGCGGTGGTGGTGGTGTAGCTGCCGTGATTATCGGTCAGGGTGTTGGTGACGGTGGTGGATTCGCGGTCGGCAATCTGACGCAGCACGCCGACGTCCAGCAACCAGTTGCCGTCAAAGTCATGTTTCAGGTGCAGGCTGGCGGTGCTGGTTTCATCATCGTTACCGGCATAGCTCTGGCCGTACTGCGCTTTGGTCGGGTCGAGCGGGGAAGGGAAATGCACCCCTTTTGCCAGCGCGAAGGAGCCCGGCATGCCTTTGTCATAGTAATGGTAGTAGCTGAAGTTGCTCTCCAGTACCGTTTTATCGGTGAGCTGGAAGTCGAGGCCAAGACCGGCATATTGACGACGCTTGTGGCTGCCGCTGGTGTAGCCGTGGCCTTCGTCGTTGAGCAGGTTGAGGCGGTATTTCACGCGGTCGCCGTCATCGATCGGGCCGCTAAAGTCCATTGAGGTCAGCGTGCCGTTACCGGTGCTGCCGCCGACGGTCACGCGGTGCAGCGGGGTATCCGTTGGGCGTTTGGAGACCAGGTTAAACATCCCCGCCGGGTTTGCCGGGCCGTACAGCGAGCCCGCCAGGCCGCTCAGCACTTCGACGCTCTGGAACTGCTCAGCCGGGTATTCGGTGGTGGAGACGGCGTTCAGGCCATCAATCATATGGTTCTGCACCACGCTGCCCTGCATGCCGCGGGTTTGTGGGCGAACCCCGTCCCCTTGCACAGAAGGCATATAGCGGTAGACATCTTTGACGCTTTTGAGCTGCTGCTCGTTGATAAGCGGCGAAGACATGGTCTGAACTGACCAGGGAACATCCATCACCGTCCGTTTTCCCAGACTACCTAAAGTGGCCTGCTTCTCTGAAGCCGGTGCCTCCTGCGCGCTGCTGTTATCGGCAGCGGCGGCGCTGGCAGAGACCACCATGGTGTCCTCCGCATAGCCAGATTGCGACATCGCCAGGCACGAGAATGCCAGGAGCCCCGAAGCGAGCGGTATTGTTTTATTATCAAACATTTTTAAATTCAGTGTGTTAGCGGAAAGACTGGTGGTAACCGGGTTACCATCTACGCATGAGGGGAACAGCTATTATTATTTGTATGACGAATATCATGAGGATTGTCGCTATATATGTCAATACACAACGAGTGGTAGGTGACGCGGGTAAAATGACAGCGTATCGCGCGAGCAACTGCTTTCGTAGGGTGATGGTTTCTGCGCTGAATTTATCTTTAAGCTTTAAATTTTTCTGTATCGAAACCTGATGACGGGGGGAATGTCGTTATTTGTGTTACTGGTTATTTCTATTTTATTTTTCGGGCTACAATTCTAGTGGTCTATTGCTTTTGTTTTTTCGACTTGAGTGGGTTAATAGCAATGTATGAATATATCCTATAGGATCCTCTGGGTACGATGGCTAAAGAAAATATTACAGCATATCTTTCTTTCAGGTGGAGGGCTCTCCTATTTTCCATTGGGGTGGCTATCGCGCTAAGTGGATGTGTTTCTTCTGCTCTTGAAAAATCAAATAATATAGCGAAGGATGGCCGGATGGATTTTATAAAAATATCCACATCTTTATTTACGTTGGCATCCTACCAGCGTATTCATAACCCGGTTCAGTCGCTGCATATTTATATTGAGGGCGACGGTAAAGCCTGGTTATCACGTACCCAACCATCAACGGATCCCACTCCAAATGAGCCCACTGCGCTGCGTCTTGCTGCGCTCGACCCGGCAGCTAACGTCGTTTATCTGGCGCGCCCCTGCCAGTTTATTCCCATGGCGGAAAACCCGCAGTGTCATTCTTCCTACTGGACGGGGAAACGCTTCTCCCCCGAGGTGATTCAGGCTATGTCAGAGGCGATAACGCAAATAAAACAGCGGACTCATATTGAGCATATTGTGCTGGTGGGGTATTCAGGCGGTGGGGCGCTTGCCGCGCTACTTGCAGAGCGTCGTGACGATATTATCTCTTTGCGAACTGTTGCTGGATATCTCGATGTGGAATATGCCAATACATTGCACCACGTCTCTCCGATGCCCGATTCGCTTAATCCCATTGATTATACGTCAGGGCTCGCCGCGCTAGCACAAATCCATTTTAGCGGCGGTAATGATACGGCGATCCCACCTGTTGTTGCTCAGCGTTTTGTTGCCCGCGTCGGCGAACGCTGTGCGCGGCAAATAACCGTTGCCGGGATGACCCACCGCGGCCCCTGGGAAACTCGGTGGTCGCAACTCTTGACAATTCCGCCAGCCTGCACCGGGCAGCCTTTGGCTCATTCTCTGAATAATGACGAGTAGGTATATGATTATGACGGCAAAGCAAAATACACAGTATTTTCGATATTCGGCGTTGGCGGGAGCTCTGATTTTTGGCGTTTCAGGGCAAAGTGAGGCAGATTTTAGTAGGCTTTATATATCATATATTCCAGCGGGCTCTGGTATTTATTTAAATGATCATTTTGACGCTGTGGATATTTCAGACACTCTTTCACCAGTGACGGTAGATAAGGGAATTGATAACGCTGGTATTGTGGATATACTAACAAATAATGCAGTTTTCAATGTCAATGGACAAGGGGTAGTTAATGAAGGAATTATCAGAGCATTTATCAATAATGGGGTGATGACCTCGGTGTCTGATAACCTTATTTATAATTCTTTTTCCGCATCGATTTATTCTCTTATCAATAATGGCACAATGGCAACGCGTGATATGGATTCTTATGTTATTTTAAATAATGGCTATCTTGGTTATTTAACCAATACAGGAATCATTTCTGGCGATATCTATTCGACCTATGGTTTGAATATTGTGGGCGGTGAGGGAAGTACTATCGGCCAGATAACCGGTTATGCCTCAGGTAATTCATATACGGTAGGAGAACTGAGGGTTGGAGACGGTGGCCTGATCTTTAGCGCGGGGAATACGCGGCTGAATGATAATGTCAATCTGGCAGGTGGCTATGAGACGATGTCGAATACGGGGGCAAATCTCTATATTGCCAATAGCATCAATGTGCAGGGGGACTATTATCAGTCGGCGCTCGCCTCGCTGAATATTGAAGTGAGCCCCAACGATGTGCAAAGAGGGATTGGCACGCTGACTTCTCGCTCAGGTACGCTATATGTCTCGGGAGCGACACAGATAGACTCCGGCTCTTCGATTAATCTGGTCAGCCGTGGATATGCATTCGCTCCGGGGCAGCGCTATGTGGTAATTGACTCCGCTAATGGCGCGGCGACTACCTATAATGAGAATACGCTAAACTACTCGGCGGATAACTACTCTGGCAGCCTCTCCGGGCTCGCCGTGCCTGGTGCCGAAGGCCATAAATCACTGGTAGTCACTTTGACCGGTGCATCCTCGATGATCATGCCCAGCATGCCGGCAGCGGCATCTGTCATCTCAGGGCTCATGCAATACCAGGGAATATCGAGCTCGACGCTACTGGCACTGCAAAATAGCGTACAGGCGATTAATTCGCTTCGGGATGCAAACATTGCAGGAATGCAACTCTCTGCCACGACTCAGATGAATGCCGTGATGGCCAGCTCGCAGGCGATGGTTTCGCAGTTAAATCAGGTCATGACTCGCATGCAGTCGATGCTCAAGTCGCTTAATGTCCCAATGCCGATGAGCGGTTTCTCTGGCGGGGACGATCCCGCTGAGCAGGCCGTCTGGGGGCAGACCTTTGGTGGCCGCATTAACCAGGGCAACACCCGCGAAGTTTCGGGCTATCATGCCAACTATGCCGGTATTGTCATCGGGGCGGATACCAATATTACCGAGAACTGGCGGGGCGGGGCGGCGCTCAGCTATACCGGCACGTCGGTGCACGGCGATGGCTACACTAACGGCTCCAGCTCAGACATCGACTCCTACGGCCTGACGTTCTACGCAGGTTATACCGCACCGACCTGGTACTCTAACTTCTACCTGGGCGCGGCAAGCCAGCGCTACCACACCCAGCGTCACATCGCGTTTACCGGCTTTAGCGGCGACGCCTCCGGGCGATTCAGCGGTGAGCAGTATATTGCCACCGTGGAAGCGGGCTACCCGATTGCCGTCACGCCAGCGTTAGTCTTCACGCCGATGGTGAGTATGAGCTACAGTTACCAGTCGCAGGATGGCTATACTGAAAGCGGCGGCAACGGCGCGGCGTTGAAAGTGGATGATAGCCATAACGACGCGACCATTTCCGGCCTTGGGGCGAAACTGGACGGGGTCATTGCGACACGTTTAGGCGATCTGAATCCCTATCTCCAGGTGATGTGGTATCACCAGTATGACAGTAAGCCTGCGCGCACCTCTGCTGGGTTTGCGGCGGCCAGTGATGAAACTGGGTTCACTTCACGCGGCAGTACGCCAGCAAAAGACGTAGCGAACATTAACGTCGGGATGTCATTAGTCCGTACTCGTGATACCGAGTTAACGGCCTACTATGACATTAGCGCTGCCTCGCGTTACTCCAATCAATCAGTGGGATTGTCGTTTAAAAAATGGTTCTAACCACTATAAAAAAAGCCGCATCAGCGGCTTTTTTTGACTCGGTAAGTTAGTGTTATTCGCTGACTTTTTTCTCCAGTTCAGCGGCACCGTCTTTGGTTTTATCCCAACCTTTCTGCGCCCCATCTTTGGTCGCGTCCCACCCTTTTTGGGAGGCATCTTTGGTTTTATTCCAGCCTTTCTGGGCACCTTCTTTGGTGGCATCCCACCCTTTTTCGGCCCCTTCTTTGGTTTTATGCCAGGTTTTCTGAGCGCCTTCGCTCACCTGACTACCTACGCTGTCGCTCTTACCTTCGGTGGCGTGCTTAGACTTCAGCTTAAGCTCTTCACCCTGGTTTTGTGTCTGATGCAGCTTTTCTTTCGCGGTATTCGCGTTTGCCTGCGCCTGGGCAACCGCGTCGTCGGTGGCGTGTGTGGTCGCTGCGAAAACAGGGGAAGCCAGCAGAAGCGCTGAAAGTGCAATTGTTGTTTTTTTCATAACAAATCCTCATCAGTTTGTGAGCGTTAGAAAGGATGGCACAGACGTTTGGATGAGGCTTTAGGAATAAACTGTAATTGAATCATCGTGTTCCAACAGGCGGTTTTGGCTAGTGCGCTAAACCGCCTGTGAATCATCATCTTTCCAGTACGATCAGTGGGGCGTCATCGCGGGTTCGGGTCACGGCGACTTCCGCTTGATAGAGGTTACGCAGCGCGGACTCTGTCAGCACTTCCTGTGGCGTGCCGTTATCGACAACCTGGCCTTTTTCCAGCAGCACGATACGGTCGGCGTAGCGTGCGGCAAGGTTGAGGTCGTGCAGTACGCAGCAGACGTTAAACTGCCGCAGCTGCACCAGCTCGCGCAGCAGGCGGAACAACTGCTGCTGGTGGTGAATATCCAGCGCCGAGGTGGGCTCGTCGAGAAACAGCCACTTTGGCGTGGGTTCCGGCTCCCAAAGCTGCACCAGCAGGCGCGCCAACTGTACCCGCTGCTGTTCGCCGCCGGAGAGATGGCGATAATCCCGGGCGGCCAGTTCACGGCAGCCGCACAGCGCCATGATGTGCTCCGTCTCGTCGCGCGGGTTGCTGCTGCGATGCGGGTGGCGGCCCATGCGGATCACCTCCATCACGCTAAAGGGAAACGCCATATCCTGGTTCTGGCGCATCACCGCGCGAGTGCGGGCTAGCGTCTCCGTTGGCCACTCCTCCAGCGCTTTGCCAAACATCGAACAGGTGCCGCTATCGGGTTTCAGGTAACCGGTCAGTTGGCGCAACAGCGTGGATTTTCCCGCGCCGTTGGGGCCAAGAATAGCGACTATCTCTGCGCCGGGAAGCGTTAGCGAAACGTTATGGGTCAGGCGACGGCCGTTGATGCTGTAGGTGAGATTCCGGGCTTCAATCATAGTGCTCTCCGTGTCCGCAGGATCAGCCAAAGAAAATAGGGGCCGCCAATCAGGCTGGTGAGCAGGCCGACCGGCATTTCAGCAGGCTGCACCAGCGTGCGCGCCAGGGTATCCGCAACCAGCAGCAGGCAGGCTCCGGCCAGCGTTGAGCAGGGCAGCAGCCAGCGGTGGTCGGCACCAATGGTCATACGGATAAGATGCGGAATGACCAGGCCGATAAAGCCAATCACGCCGCTTACCGACACCGCAGCACCCACCAGCAGGGAGCTGAGCAACAGCAGCAGTTGGCGTTTTCGCTTGACGTTCACGCCGAGGTAGTGCGCCTCTTCATCGCCCAGTTGCAGCAGATTCAGCGTGGTGGCAAGCCAGGCGGTGGCGATCATCGCTGGCAGTGCAAACGAGGCGGCAACCAGCAGCGTAGGCCACTGCGCCTGCCCCAGGCTGCCCATCATCCATAGGGTCAGCTGACGCAGCTGCTGTTCATCGCCGACGTAGCTCAGGATGCCGATCGCCGCGCCGCAGAGCGCGTTGATGGCGATCCCCGCCAGCAGCAGCTGGATCATACCGCCGTGCTGGTGGCGCAGGCTAATCAGGAAGATCACGGCGCACACCACCAGGCTGCCGACGACGGCGAAAATCATCTGTTCGTACAGCAGAAAAGCCGCGGGGAGCGAAACGGGGAAGATAATGGCGACGCCAACCATCAACGCCGAGCCGCTGCTCACCCCTAACAGACCGGGGTCGGCCATCGGGTTACGAAATAGCCCCTGCATGATCACCCCGGCGGTAGCCAGCGCGCCGCCAACCAGCACCGCCAGCAGCACGCGCGGAAGACGAATGTTGAGCCAGATGTCGCGGTAGTGCGCATCCTGCAACGAGGCAAAGGTGATTTTTAGCGCCCCCTGGCTGGCACCGACCAGCACGAGCGTCGCCAGCATCAGCAGCAGGCCGATAAAAACGCTGAAAGAAGAGAGTGAATCCTTGAACACGCAAAGCTCCGTTACATCGATGCGGCGCGATGTACCGCGCCGCAGGGGAATTACGCCGGTTTGAGGCCCGGCTCAACCAGGCTGTAAACCTGCTGGTCGAGCGCCGGGGCGCTGGCTAACGCCTGAATATGCGCCGCGACGTCCGCGCGCTGCACAAATCCGTGGACTTCCTGTTGCTGCAAGCGTAGTGCGTTACCGGTCGCCTCACCGCTAAGCAGCCCGGCAGGGCGCAGAATGGCGTAGTCCAGCGTGCTGGTTTGCAGCCAGCTTTCCGCCAGGCTTTTTTCACGCACGGCTTGACCAAACGCCGCTTTGGCACGCGGTGAGAGGAACGGCCAGCTGTCGCCGCAGCCGAGTGAAGTCACCAGAATCATCCGGCGAATGCCCGCTTTTTCGGCTTCATCAATCACCGTGCGGTGGGCGAGATAATCCTGCGCGCCGCCCATGGTGGAGATAACCGTTGCCGTTTCACCGGCGGCCTGACAGGCCCTGGCGACCATGTCAGCGTCGCAGGCATCGCCAATAAAAACCTGTGCGCCTAGTGCTTCCAGCCGTGCGGCGGCCTCTGGGTTGCGCACCAGCGCCACCACCGGGCGTTTTTCTGCCAGTGCCAGTTCGGCCGTGAGCGCACCGACGCCTTTACCGCCCGCGCCAAACATTAACCACGGGGTCATCATGCCTCTCCCTTCAGCACGGCGGCGAGGGTACGGAAGGCGTCAACCTGCTCGCTCAGCAGCTGACGATGGTCGTCGCGGCCGAGGAAAATTTTAAACATCGCGCTGCCTGCGGCGTTAAAGAACAGGATCGAGGCGGTATCCATCGCCATAAATTTGCGTTCTACCAGGGCAATGTGGGTGCAGTTTTCCGCCTTGATGTGGCCGGTCATGCCTTTTTTGCCGCGCAGGTTGAAGTAGCCGTGGCGGTGGAAGCCGGATGGCAGTTCGCCGGTGAATTCCAGAATCACATCGGCGGTGTGCACGAGCGTTGTGACTTTGCCCCATTCCGCGACGGTGTCCCACACGGTGTCAAACTTGTCGCCCGTCACCAGCGTGTGGGATGGCAGGTTTTTTACCACCTCCAGCAGCGTGGTGTGGTACTGGCTGGCGATCGCTTCCAGCGTGCCGTCAGGCTCGGTTTTTAAAAAGTCCTGTAGGGATACGTTGCTCATCGTTAACTCCTGTTATTGGGTTTCAACCGCAATGCGCGGTGCGTTAAGTGCCTGAATAAGTTCATCAAGAGACTGCAAAATGTTGCTTGCCCAGAAGCGTCCTTCGTTGGTCAGACGCAGGCAGGTTGAGTCGTCGCGCGTCAGCCCGGCGCGGTGCCATTGCGCCAGCAGCGGGGCGAGTTTCGCGGCGTGTGGAGTCAGCGCATCCAGCGGCACGCGAGCGGTTTCTACGCCAGACTGCAGCAGGTGCCGCCACTGGAAGCCGCGCTCGGCGGTACGCATCATCATCATCAGCGGCTTTTTACCCGCGGCGATGGCGTCGTGCCAGGTCTCGAGGTTGCGCTCGACCATCCACGAATAGCCGTTGACGGAGCCGCCAGCACCGGAGCCCAGCGCCAGGCAGTCTGCGCCCTGTTTAATCAGTAAATTGTAGAGATTGCGCTCGCGGGTGGTGCGCGCCCAGTGGCTGTTGCTAATGCAACGCCAGCCGGCCTGGTCCATAAAGTCGCAGCCCTGAAGGTAGAGATCACGGCGTTCGGCGGGCTGTGGCACGCTGGTACGCCCGTTCTCAACCGCTTTGCCGAGCGGCGTGTTGGGCAGCAGGTTGAGGGCGTAAAGATCGACGCCGTCGAGGCCGATATCGCGGGCGATCGCCAGATCTTCGCCCCACAGTGCGGCGTTCTGGCCGGGCAGACCAAACAACAGATCGCAGACCACCGCCGCGCGGTCGCGCTTGACCATTCCTTCCATGAAGGCGATAGCGGTAGGGCCATCGGAGGTGCGGGCCATCTTCTTACGAATTTTGCTGTTAAATGACTGAATGCCGATGGAGAAGCGGTTCGCGCCAGCGTCCAGACAGGCGTCGATTCGCGCATCGTCGAAGTTAAGCACCCGGCCTTCAATGGTGATTTCACAGTCCGGTGCCAGCGGCAGGCGCTCGCGTAGCGTGGTGATAATGCGTGCCAGATCGCGGGCTGACAGTGCCGACGGCGTGCCGCCGCCGAAATAGACCGCGTGAATAGGCGCGGACTGGTGCAGTACGCTGTCGGCCTCCATTTCGATCTCACGCAGCAGCGCGTCGGTGTAACGCGCGCAGTGATCCTCTTCATAGCGGTTCTGGTAAAAGCCGCAGAAGGTGCAGTGGGTGGCGCAAAACGGAATGTGCAGATACAGCAGGCGCTTGCGCGGCGGCGCGGCGTGGTTCAGCACCTCCAGCCAGGTTTGCTCAAGCTGTTCTTTGGCGATAGGCACCGCGCCGCGCCAGGGCATCGTCGCCCGGCGGTCTTTAAAGGGCTGGCCGCCCTCCAGCGCAAAGTGCGGGGTTAAATCCAGGTCGATAGGGGTATTCAACATCATCGGTCTTTCAACATCCTTTAGTGTGGCCAGAACTGGCGGTGCAGCGTTTCAACCGCGTCGGCGACGCGCGGGCCCATGCCGAGGATCAGGGCCTGATCGATAACGACGATGCGCTGGTTTTTCCACGCGTTGGTGCGGGTGATCCCGGCGATCGCGCTCAGGCGGTTAAGATCACCGTTGACCATTTGCGCGGTGACGATAATCACCTCCGGGTTGGCGGCAATCAGCGCTTCCGCGCTGTAGCTACGGTACTGCGGGTGCTGAGCCGCGTTGCGGGCACCGGCGAGCGTCATGATGGCATCGGCAACGCTGCCTTTCCCTGCTACCTGAGGGGCGCTGCCGCCCGCGCTGAGAATAAACAGCGCGTTCACCGGCGCCGGTTTACTGGCGCTGCTCTGCGCGACCTTTTCCAGCCGCTGGCGAATGTTACCCACCAGGGCGGTGCCGCTGTCCTCACGCCCCAGAGCGCTGGCAAGCGTGTGGATATTGGCGTACATCTGCTCGACGGTGGCGGGGACTCGCGGCAGGGTGAGCACGTCGATGTGCTGGCTGCGCAGCTGGTCAAACACCAGCTGCGGACCCGCGTCCTGCCAGGTGATAAAGCGGTTTGGGTGCAGCGATAAAATGCCTTCGCTGCTGAGCTGCTTCCAGTAACCGATGTGCGGCAGCGCGGCGGTTTCCGGCGGGTACGAGGTGGTTTCATCCACCCCGACCACCTGGCTGCCCGCGCCTAGTGCGTAAATCAGCTCGCTGAGCGAACCGCCGGCCACCACGATGCGGTCAGCCGCCTGAGCGCTGAACACGGTGACCAGCGCCAGTAATCCGATAGCCAGTTTTTTCATCATCAGAAGTTCCATGCAAAGCCGAGCGCCGCGTTAAAGCCCGCCGCCGGAATGGATTCATGCGCCGTGCGGTAGCGTTTATCGGTCAGGTTGTTGAGCGCCAGGTTGACCTGATACTGATCGTTGGCACCGAATTCGGTGTTCACCGCCAGGTTCAGCGTGGCCCAGCCAGGCGTGCGGGTCTCTTCCGTACCGGTATCGTCTTTGGCGCTGGAGGCCGCGCGGATAAAGAGATCGGAAGTGACGTTTGCCGCATTGAGCATGAGCGTGTGTTTCACCCCGACGCGGCCGTTAATGGCGGGCTCGCCGGTATTGGTGGTTTTCCCCGCCGGGGTTTCATATTCGCGGTGGATCAGGTTGCCGCTGACGTACGGTGAAACAACCCAGCCGTTATATTCAGCGCTCAACTCCATGCCCCAGGTTTTGGCGCGGTCAATGTTGTCGTAGTAGTAGCTACTGCGCGATGAGTTGGTCACACCGTTGCAGATAGCCTGGCCGGAGCAGGCGACGGTGGCGATATAGTCCTTCGCCTGCGAGTAGTAGACAGCGCCATCGACCAGCCAGAGATTGCCGTTGTAGCGGGCACCCAGTTCATAGTTGTTAGAGTGTTCCGCTTCCAGGTTGGCGTTGCCGTAGGTTGTCCCACCGCCCGCGGCGGTTTGTGAAAACAGCTGCGTTAGCGTCGGGAAGACGTAGCCCTGGGCGAACGCGGCCCGCAGTTCGATATTGTCGAAGCCCGAGTAGCGCAGGCTGGTGGCGCTGACCAACGCATTGTCACTCGTTGACTGCGCGCCGATAGAGGTGTCTTTGGTGACGCCGTTCATGGTGGTGTTTGAGTCACCGCGGGTGAGTTTTGACGACAGCCAGTACTGGCGCGCACCAAACGTCCAGGTCCAGTTATCGGCAAAATGCCAGTCGTTCTGGGCGAACAGCGAGGTATTGCTCTGCTCTGACTCGTTATAGGCGCGAGTTCGGATCTCCATCGGCATCGACTGCGGGGTGGTTGAACCGTTGGTGGTCTGAGATACGCGATCGCGCTGGTACTGCGTGCCGACGACCAACTCATTATTGGCAGGCAGCGAGAAGTTGCTCTGTAGCGTTACGCCCTGGGTGTACTGCTTATCGTTGGTTTTGGTCTGGTTATGAATAGCCGACGTCAGCACCTCGTTTTCAAACTGACGGGCGATGGTTTGCTCGTAGGCATCGAGATGAATTTTCTTCAGATAATCACCGTCGACATCTACGTCGTAGAACAGACCAACCTTTTCCCGCTCCAGCTTCGGTAGCTTGACGCTAAAGGCATCGTATTCGCCGTCCGGGTCTTCGTAATAGGTTTGGGTCGAGAGCTTGTAGCGGTCGAGCGACAGGCCGAAATGCTGGTTATCCAGGTTGTAGCCGAGCCAGATTCCCTGGCTGTTATTGCGGAAATGGGTATTCGGCAGACGGCCGTCCGGCGTATCGCGATCGCCCTGATCGGAATAGCTGCCGTTAATACGATAATCAAACTGACCAATGCTGCCCCAGGCCGCCGCCGACTCTTCCCAGCCTGCCGTGGCGGAGTTATAGACCGCTTTCACCGTCCCGGCGATCGGCTTATCGCCGCCTTTTTTGGTGATAAAGTTCACCACGCCGCCGATGGCCTGCGAGCCGTACAGCACCGAGTAGGGGCCTTTGACCACTTCGATGCGCTCCAGCGCCGATTCATCAATCAGCAGCCCGGCGCCGTAGTTTTGCCCGGCGCGCTGGTAGGTGACCTCCTGACCGTCTATCAGGATCAGTACGCGGGAAGAGGCTTCACCGCGAATGCGGATCTGCTTGCGCCCGGCGAGCGCGTTATCGGTAATCTCTACGCCGGGAATATCCTGCAGATCGTCGGCAATTGAGGTGCTGGTGGAGTTTTGCAGCGTCTGATGGTCGATAACCTGAATGGTTGCCGGACTGTTCCAGAGCGAGCTTTCTGAACGATTGGCGGTCACCACCAGCGTCTCTTCCTTGCTGGTTTTGTGTGGTGTTTCAGAAGATGTGGCGGCAGAGGCCGCGCTGGAGACGCAGAGCGCCAGCGCGGAGAGTACGAAGGACCCTCGGGTAATGGAATGCAGCATCGGTATCCCTACAAACGAATATGATAATGATAATAACTATCAATTACATTTACACATCAGCAGAAACAGGTCCAGCGTGGAAGGTATAAATAAAATGCATCTTTGATTTGCGTCAATTTATGCCGGCGATAGGGCAGTGAAATGTGACTTTGATCACCACAATATTGAGCATAATTAAGCGGTTAATGTTGTTGATTTGCGATAGGAGAGGTTGTTTGGCGGTGGCGCGGTGCTGGAAGGCGAGGGTGCGATTAATAGATTGCAGGAATGTTTTGGGTGTCGACGGTCGTAGTGAACGCTAGCGGGTTAAAAAAGGAATCAGATGGTTTATTACATTGTTGAATAGGCACTATCTGAGGTGAATATATTTATTTAAATTAATCTAATCCTTATTGAGTATAAATAGGGGTATAGCCTGCTGAAATTAAAAAATAATACCCTCAGTGATTAAAAGGGGTATAAGATATGCAACATATTTTCCCATTCCAGACCGCGCCTGAACGCGTGGAAAGAGAGGCAGAATCATGCAGCGAATTATCATCCCCACCCATTACGTTCATACCCGTACCACGCCGCTGTGGACCAAAGAAACTGCGCCCGCATCCATCTGGAAGCGCCATCTTGATGCCGGTACGCGACAGGGCGTGTTCCCACGTCTGGCGGTAATGCAGGGGGCGATACGCTATTATGGTTATGCCGATGAGACCAGCCCGGAACCCGTTGAGACGATGACCATCGAAGCCGGGCAGTTTGGCGTTTTCCCGGCTGAGAAATGGCACCGTATTGAAGCATTAAGCGACGACACCGTATTTAACGTTGATTTCTATGTCGATCCTAAGATTTTGATAGAAGGATGAAACTGAACTGATGAACAGTGAAAATAAAGGGTATTCCTTAGCGGTTATTAATGGCAATAACAAAGAGAAACAGGAAAAAGTCTATCTGAAACCGATGGCGCTTTATGTTCCTGATATTGCCGTACAGGCCGTCGCCGAGCTTATTTCTCCGCTCTCTTCTGATAATGCGCAGGGTAAAGGTTTCTTGCTGACCGTCACCAATAATAATAACGGTGTGTCGGTGGATAAAGAGTTTGCCCAGCTGAGTGAGTTGCAGGACCCGACCGTGGCCGCTGATGCGGTGAAAGACCTGGTGAACATCGTTCGCGGGTATGAGTCGGATGAAGAGACTAACGTCTGCGGCTGGTAGTACAATCGTTCCTTACTGAGTCTTGCTTTACTGCTAGCAGGTACCCTGAAGAGGTTTCCAGGGTTATCTGCTGCTGTCCCTCCTTAAGCACTTTCTGAACCCACACTATTTACCCCCTATTGTTTGGAGCTAACGTTACAAATGATTAGGCAACATTTTTCGTTGTCGATATCCTAAACCGCAAATTAGAAAATACGACTTTAACGAGGTTATGGTGCGTCATTTATATTCTGGGATAGTAATTGGTTTGGCATTTCTGGTAACGGCTTGTGCTCCGGGGCCCTTAGGCACAAAACGCTACGAGCCCTATACCGGGCAGGATGCGGCTGTCGTGTACACTCAGCTCAACGATCAACATCAAGGGCTGGTTTATTTTCAGCGTTTTGCCAAAGAAGGTGATTGCTATAAAGATCAGGAACTTATTTATATCAGCAATAACCTTATGGCCGGCAAAGTTCACCGTTTTTACGAAAGCCGACTCCGCCCGGAACAGTACTGGACTCTCTATGTGATGGATAACTCAAGCGGCCGTCAGATTGTCACGCAAACCGCGTTTATTCCTGAGGCTGGAAAGCATTATGTTGCCATCCCTTACCAGGGCGTAGTGGAAGTGCCGCTGGATCTGAAGTTATCGGGTAGCGACAACTTAGATAAAATTTATGAGCAATATAAAGATAAACCGGCTAAGCACTGGAACGTGCGTAGTGGGGTGTGTAAGTTCTGGTTTGCGAAATTGATGGGGGCGTAAATGTCTACTTGTTGAGGATAAGACATCTGATGATGCAAGGCTTTGGCTCTCATCTGGGTGAGTCCTCAACACCTTACCTCTAGCGGGTGGCAATGCTTGCTGCTGCGCGAACTTCTGCTTATGAGGTACCTGCCAATGTGCCCACTGCAGGCTTCAGGCTTCTCGAGTTAAATCACAGACACAAAAAAGCCCGCAGGGCTTACGCCATGCGGGCTTTCAGGACTTCATCTCAGGCTCTGGTGACCATCGACAAAGAATTTTGGTGGAGCTGGCGGGAGTTGAACCCGCGTCCGAAATTCCTACATCCTCGGCACTACATGCTTAGTCAGTCTTTACATTCGCCTGGCACCTGCGGACAGACACGCCACTACCAGACTAGCCTGATTAGTTTTAACGCTTCAACCCCAGGCAGGGCTTCCACGCGATCTCTTTTGGGTTTGACCTCTCTTTGATCCCCGTCTTAAGAGCGGAAGCTAGGGAGAGAGGGCTCAGAGCAGGTTATTAAGCTGCTAAAGCGTAGTTTTCGTCGTTTGCGACTATTTTTTGCGGCTTTTTACGAGGCCAACCGCCCCTCGGCATGCACCTTGGGTTTCGCAAATCCCGTCGAATCCAGAATCAGCCCCAATAGTGTGGCGACAAGTATAACAGATTTGTTATGTGGCGTGCCAGCCCTGATTGTGGCGAGGGGCGATATGGAAGATGTGGCTAAAATCTAAACGGCTAAAACGTGTCGAATGTGGTCCATTTTTTGCACTTACGGCGATAGAAACGTATCGCTGAGGAAATATAAAAACGAAAAAATAGGATATATCATGTATATCGAAAAACTCTTTTTAACATGTTGATTGTTTAAATTTTAATTAATTTCCTTCTATTACTTATTTAGCACTGCTTAACTTATTTTAGGTAATTGAGAGATATATTGTACATCGCGAAAAACAACAATATTTTGTTACCTTTGCATTTGCCTATACATAGAAAGTTGTATATATGTTTTTATATTGTAGTTCTTTAGTACTAATGAGGTTTTATTGAATTTTACTTAAAAAACAATCACATGCATTTTATCGCGATGTGCGTAGCAGAAGTGATGATTTTCGCAAATCTAATACTGTGCGTTAGCTCTCGTGTAAACGAGAGCTGTCGATCATATTCGATATTTTTTTCGAGGTGAATCTATGCCCCCGTCAAATAGCCTGCCAGGCAGCGTCGATGTATTAAACCGGAAAACCGGTAATCTTGTGATGGAATATACCAAAGAAAGCGATCGGGTTGTTAATCTGACGCAGTCGAGCATTGTTCGCATTCATTCATCTCCGGATGTGGTGGGGTCTTATGATCGTCAGGGAAATGACCTGATTATCCATATGAAGGACGGCACGACGGTACGCTACCAGAACTTCTTCCTGCTGGATGAAGAGGGGTTACATAGCGAGCTTGTCTTTGAAGATCAGAATGGCGTGCATCATGCTGTATTCCCGGCGGTGACGGAGGCTAGCCCCGTTGCGGCAGAAGCCATTGTGCCGGTATACGCTGATGTGGCACTCGGTTCGCTTATTGGTGCAGGCGGTTTGTCAGCGCTTGCCATATTGGGCGGCATTGCTGCCGTTGGCGGCGTGATCGGTGTGGCGGCAGCGGCGAGTAATAGCGGTGGTGGTCATAGCGGTAATAATGGCGGTGGGGATAATGGTACCAATCCTCCGCAGCCAACGACGCCGGTCATCACGATATCTCCTGTTGCGACCGATAACATCATTAATAAACAAGAAATTGGGTCGGCGCAGACCGTTAGCGGCAGCATCCAGGCGCAATTTGCGGGCAGTACGCTGACGATTAGTGTAAATGGGCAGACCTGGAGCACCACGATTCATTCTGACGGTAGCTGGAGCACCCAGCTGCCGCTGTCACTGCTGCAGACGCTGGCTGATGGAACCTATTCTCTGAAAGTGAGCATCACCACGCCGGGTGGTTCGACGTTCAGCAAAGAGAGCGTCATCACGGTTGATACCACGCCACCTGACCTGACGTTAACCTCCTTTGCGACCAATAATAGGGTGACGCAGGCGCAGCAAAACGCCGATAAGATTGTCCGCGGCTATATTGATGAGAAAGATGCGGGGGCAACAATCGTTGTCACGTTTAACGGGAAGCCATATTACGCGGTGGCCGATGCAAAAGGTCAGTGGCAGCTGACGATCCCTCAGGCCGATATGGCGCTTTTGCAGGATGGGCACACTTACACGGTGACCTACAGCGTTAAAGATCACGCGGGTAACGAGACCCAGCAGCAGGTCACCGTAACCACCAACTTCTCCACCCCTGACCTCACTTTCGATCTGTTTGCTAGCGATAACGTGGTTAACTCGGCGGAAGTGCAGTTGAATCAGATTCTTTCTGGTCATACGGTCAACGTTGCCGCCGGGCAGATTATTACTCTTACGCTGGGGACGAAAAAGTATTATGCGGAAGTTGGCGGTGATGGAAGCTGGAAGGTCACTATCCCGTCTGGGGATTTAGCGGCGCTTGCGCAAGGCGCAAATGTGATTAGCGCTGTTGTCACCGACATTAACGGTGATCCCATCAACAGAACGACTAACGTCACGATGAGTACCACCCAGCCGGGGATCGCCATTGCGATTCTCTCTACGGATGATTACTTGAATGCTGCTGAAGCGCAGCAATCGCTGGAGGTTCGTGGTATCACCACGGTAACCGGCCCTGGTGCTGCGATTGTCGTTACCGTGAACGGTAAAAATTATACGGTCACTAACATCGATAGCGCGGGTTACTGGAGCGTGAGTATCCCGTCTGCGGATCTGCAGCAACTGAAAGATGGCGCGAATGTCATCAAGGCTGTCGTGACGCAAGGGACCAATACCGCCCAGGATGAACACACCTTAAACGTTCAGATTCACCATCTGCCGCAGCCGACAATCAATGCGCCTTTTGTTGATGGCTATCTGAACAGCGCCGAAAAAACCACAGATCAAATCCTGTCCGGGAGCACCGGGGTGTCCGGTACCGGTCAGCATGTCACGGTGACCGTTGGCGGGAAAATCTACCAGGCAACGGTAGATGGCGATGGTAACTGGAAAATCACCGTGCCCGTCGCCGATCTGCAAACCTTCCCTGATGGCCCACTGGCGATTGCCGTCAGCGTGACCGACGCATCGGGCAATGCGGGATCCCTTGCGGAGATTGTGCAGGTGGATACCATTGCGCCTGCATTGTCGGTGTCACCGTTAACGAGTGATGACAAACTGAACGCGGGTGAGCTGAGCAAAGATCAGGTGCTCAATGGCGTCAGCGCGACCAGTGAAAGTGGTCGAACGGTCACGGTAACGCTGAATGGGAAAACCTATACCACGGTGGTGGGCGGGGATGGTAACTGGCAGGTGAAGCTCCCTGCGGCGGATCTGGGACAGCTCAGCAACGGCACGTACACCCTCACCGCATCGCTCACTGATGCGGCGGGTAACAAAACCACCATCACGCATAACGTGGCGGTCAAAACGACCGTTCCGACCCTCAGCGTACAAGACCTCACTGACGACAACTCCCTGAATGCCGCGGAAGTGAAGGTCGATCAAACCTTGCGCGGCTCAAGCAACGCCGAAACCGGCAGCGTGGTGACGTTGAACCTGGGTGGAAAAAGCTATACCGGCGTGGTAGATGCGCTGGGTAATTGGCAGATTGTTTTACCGGCTGTTGAATTACAAAAATTCACTGATGGCACGCAGAGCTATTCCGTCAGCGTTATCGACGCCTACGGGCAGACGAAAACCATCAATGCCAGTTTTGGCGTGGATACCACAACCAAGGCGATTGCGATTAGCATCGTCGCCAATGATGACTATCTGAATCTCTCTGAGTCGGGGAGTCCGCTGGTTGTGAAGGGCAATAGCGCGGGTCTGCCGGAAGGCACCATTATTGTGGTGACGCTCAATGGCAAAGTTTATACAGCGGCAGTCACGGCGAATGGCAGTTGGCAAACGACGATTTCGGCTGCCGACCTGGCTCTGCTGAACGACGGTCTGAACACCATCACTGCGCAAGCTACGACGCCGGATGGCACGGCAAGCGATAATCACAGCTTCACTGTGATTATCCATAATTTGCCACAGCTTCAGGTGGATCTACCGTTTGTTGATGGTACGGTCAACCTGGCGGAATCCACCCAGAACCAGCTACTGACCGGCCACACCAACGTAACGGGCGCAGGTCAAACCGTAGTGGCCACGCTTAACGGTCAGCAGTATATCGGCGTGGTTCAGAATGACGGCTCATGGTCAGTCACGCTGCCTGCCGGGGCGATGGAAAGCTTACCGTCGGCACCGGGTACCATTACGGTCGATGTTAAAGATGCCGCGGGTAATACCAGCTCCGGAACGATTGCTTTTAACGTGGATAAAACGCCGCCAACCGTGACGGTCTCGCCGCTCAATGGCAACGACGTGCTGAATGCCGCGAACGTGCAGAGTGGACAGACGGTCAATATCAACGCATCGGGGGATACGGCGAGCGTGGTGGTTACGCTTAATGGCGTACCGCATGCCGCGACCCTGACCGGAGGCGTCTGGCAGGTGCAGTTATCCGCGACCGAACTGGGTGCGCTGCCAAATGGCGTAACGTCCTATACGGTGACGGCGACCGATAATGCTGGCAATACCACCACCGTAACCCGCACCGTCACCCTGGATACCCTGGCGCCGAATGTGATTATCGATCCGGTCACTCGCGATAACCTCATTGATATTGCTGAACTGAACAGCGGCATTATCCTGACCGGGAAAACCGTGCCGGCGGATCCGGGGAGCGTTGTTATCATCAACATTAATGGCGCGACCGTCTCGGGCACGGTTGCAGCCGATGGAAGCTGGTCTATCCCGGTCAGCGCCAATGTGCTCACCGGGATGGTCAACGGCACGTATCTGATGTCAGTGACGGCGTCAGACCCGGCGGGTAACACCTCAACGGCGCAGAATGTGAGCTTTAAGGTGGATACCACCAAGAGCGCCATTATGGTGAGCCCCGTTGAATCTGACGATAAAATCAGCGCTGCGGATATCAGCGATGGTTTAACCATCGCCGGGAGCACGGCGCGGGTTGCCGAAGGCACCACGGTCACCATCACCCTCAACGGTAAGCAGTACACCACGCAGGTTAACGGTAGCGGTAACTGGCAGCTCACCATCTCGAAGGCGGATGCTGCCGCCGTTGCCGATGGCACCGCGACGGTCACCGTGGCCACGAGCGATGTTGATAATCTTCCTGTCAGCGGCGAACGGCAGTTCACCATTATTACGCATCAACTTCCGCAGCCAGCGATTAGCGTTCCCTTCACCGACGGCGTGGTGAATGCGGCTGAAGCCGCTGCCGGTGGCTCGCTGAACGGCACCACGGGGAACAAAGGCGGGGGACAAACGGTCACCGTTACGCTGGATTCAGGCACACCGATGACGGCAATCGTGGACGCGAACGGCAACTGGACATTACCGCTGACGCCTACGCAGTTGGGGGCGCTCGGCCAGGGTAACCATACCATTACCGTGACGGCAAGCGACGCGGTGGGCAACCAGAGCAGCACCACTACCGGGCTGATGGTTGATACGACGCCTCCGACGCTGGGAATTAATAGCGTCACCAGCGATAACATCGTCAACACGGTGGAAGCGGGCGGCGCGCTGAATATTACCGGTACCGGGTCGTACGATCCTCTGCATGCGCAGGCGGTCAAAGTGCTGGTGAATGGGCAGAACTACGATGCCATCCTGCAGCCGAACGGAACATGGACTATCACACTGTCTGCTGGCGCATTGGCAAATGTGCCGGATGGGCCGGTCACGGTTAAAGCGACCATTACCGACTACGCAGGCAATACCACGACCACCTCCTCTAGCTTTATGCTGGATGCCTCAGCGGCTAACGCCCCATTGGTGCAGGTGAATAAAGTCTCCGGCGATGATTTTGTCAGTAAGATGGAGTCACAAAGCGATCTGACCGTGAGTGGGACGACGACGAGGGTGGAGGATGGGAGAACGGTCACCGTCACGCTTAACGGGCAGAAATACACCACTACGGTCTCTGGCGGTGTCTGGTCGCTGGACATTCCTAAAGGGGATGTGGCTGCGGTACCGGACGGTTCTCAGGTCATTTCAGTGTCGGTTAGCGATGTCGCGGGTAACGTTGCCTCGGCTGGCCATAGCGTGACCTTTGTGACGCACGAGGCTTCGCAGCCAACGTTAATCATCAATACCGTCGCGCAAGACGATGTGATTAACGCCCAGGAACATGACAGGCCTTTGGATATCACCGGGACGTCTACCCATCTTGCCTCGGGTACGGTTGTCACCGTGACGTTAAATAACAAAACCTATACCGGCACGGTGGATAGCGCCGGGAACTGGAAAATTACCGTTCCTCAAGCCGATGTGGGTAACCTGCCTGAGTCCACCCCGGGCACTCCTTACTACACGATCTCCGCCAACGCTCAGGATGCGGCACATAACCCGGCATCGGCGACGCATAATGTTGCTGTCGATACCAGCGGCCCAGAGTTGACGGTGACGCTACCAGGCTCAATTTTGGCTGACGGGTTGATTAATATTGTTGAAGCCAGCGTAGACCAGATCATCACCGGGACCGGTACGCCGGGGCTGATGGTGAAACTGGATATCAACGGCACGACCCTGGTCGCCTCGGTGGGCAGCACGGGTAGCTGGAGTATGACTATCCCGTCGAGTGTGTTGCAAAGCCTGGGACAAAGTACGACCAATCTGCTGTTCACTTCCACTGATGCTCAGGGCAACACCAAGCCTGTATCGGTTATCGTCGACACGAATACCGTGACGGCACCGACGATAGCGTTGGGCATGCTGTACACCGATAACATTGTCAGTATTGCCGAAGCTGCAGTGAAAACGACGCTGACCGGCGCGGCTACCGGGCTGGCTGATGGTACGCCGGTGACGCTCACCATTGGTTCGCAGACATTCTCTGGCAGCGTCTCTGGCGGTATCTGGAGTGTCGATATTGGCGCGGGGGCGCTCAAAACCAGCGGTGAGTTGACCGCTACCGTGTCGGCAATGGATGCCTGGAAAAACCCGGCAACCGCGAGCGGTGCGTTGTCGGTGATACTGACGCCGCCGACGGCGACGTTGCCAGCGATACTCTTTGGTGACAACTATATCAACCAGTTGGAAGCGAATGCGGGTTCTCAGCTGTCGGGCTCTACGGGGCAGTTGGGTGCAGGCCAGAAAGTGAGTATCTCCATTGACGGCGCGGCGGGCATTCCAGGTGTTGTCGATGTTAACGGCAACTGGTCGGTAGTATTGTCGCCAGCGCTGCTTAATAGCCTGAATGACGGCTCGCATACTGTAACCGTTACGGTCACTGACCGCGCAGGTAACAGCACCACCTCCACGCCTGTTAATTCATTCAACGTATTGACCGATTCGTTGCTTCCACCGCAGCTAGGAACGGTGTTCACCGATGGACTGCTGAATAAAACGGAGTCAACGGGTCAGCAGACCATCTCTGGTCAGATCAATACCAGCGTGTCCAATGTTGCCAGCGTAACGGTGAGTCTGAATAACGGCACGCCTGTTACCGCGACGATTAATAGTGATGGTACCTGGTCGTTGGATCTGTCACCTACGGTGCTGGGCGCACTGCCGGATGGCACCACGACGGTGGTTGTCACCGTGACGGACAAAGCCGGTAACGTTGTCACGGGTCAGGGTAACTTTGATGTGCTAACCCATAGCCTGCCTGTCGCCGCATTTAACACGCCATTTGGTGATGGCGCCATTAATTTCAATGAAATCAGCGCCAATCAGATCATTACCGGAAATACGGGGGTAACGGGGACCGGTCAGACGATTAAGCTGAGCTTTAACGGCCATATCTATAGTAACGTGACGGTGGGTACTAACGGTGAATGGTCGTATACCCTGACACCGGCAGATATGGTGGGTCTTAAGGATGGTGACACGTCGACCCTGACGGTTACCGCGACTGACCGGGCGGGCAACATCAGTGCTCCGGTCAGCGTAGATATCGGGGTGCATACTAATGTGCCGGCGCCAACAGTGAATGGTCTCTTTGGCGGCGACGCTATCCTGAATATTGTTGAGGCGGCCGGGCCGCTGACGCTGAGCGGTAGCACGGGTATCAGTAACGGCAGCAACCAGTACGTCACCGTGCAGATTGATATCGGCGGCGTCACTTACACCGCCAGTGTGAATAACAGCATATGGACGGTGAACTTGCCTGCCGGGGCATTGCAGTCGCTCGATCCGTCCAACTCTCACGCGATCATCGTCACCGCCGAGGATCAGTACGGAAATAAAACCTCTGAATCGGTTGGCTTTAACGTTGACTTCACGGTACCAACCGTACAAATCACCTCGTCTATCTTTGGCGATGGTTATGTGAACCATGAGGAATATGTCGATCCAGGCGCGACAGGGACCCAGCTGAGCGGGACGTTTACCACGTCACCGTTATACCTAACGGGCGCAAAAGTGACGGTCACTATTGGCAGTCAAAGTTTTGACGCTGATATCACTGGTAATAGCTGGGTACTGAATGTCTCGGCTAGCGATTGGCAAACCATCACCGAGCGAGGTCAAACGAACATTCTTGTCACCGTGACGGATGGCGGAAAAAACAGCGGCACCACGAGTGCGCCGGTGATTATCCAGATTACTGAGCCGACGGTGAGCGTCACCACCTTATTTGCTGGCGATGGCAAATTGAGCTATCTCGAGAGCCAAACCGCGCAGACCATCGCCGGGAACTCCACCAACTTGCAGGTGGGTGATACGGTTCGCGTGACCTTCACCGGGAACAACGTGGTAGGCGGCATTGCCCACAGCTTCGATGCGCTGGTGAAGGCAGACGGCAGCTGGTCTCTGCAGATTTCGACTGACGATATGAAGCTGTTGCAGCCGGGTGAGGTAACAGTTCAGGGGATCGACAAAGCCGGTAACACCGGTAGCGCGACAGGGGTTCCGGATCTGACTATCGATCTCACTCCGCCGTCTTACGCGGTGCTGATGGACCCGGTGACCGGGAATAACCTTGTTGCTGCATACGAGGTAGTCAACGGTTTGGTAACGATTACCGGGCACGCACTGAATCTGGTGGCTGAGCAGATTATTATCTCCTTGCAGCCCAGCGGCGGCTCCGCCGTTGAGGTGGCAAGGGTGACGGTTCAGGCGGATGGCTCCTGGTCTTATCCTCTACCGCAAGGGCTGATACCGGACGGTACCTATACTATTACTGCCACGAGCGCGAGTGAGCCACTGACGCCCGTTGCCTCGCAGACCTTTACGGTTGATACCATTCCTCCCACGCTCACCGTTAATCAGTTTACCGGTGACAACGTGGTCAACATTAATGAGAAAGCCGCCGCGCAGACGATTACCGGGACATCCGATGCCAACGGTAGCCAGGTCGTGGTCACTCTCAATGGGAATACCTATTACGCGGTGGTAGCCAACGGCAGCTGGTCTGTACTGGTGTCGCAGGCGGACATGGCGGCACTGAGTGGGAACAGCGCGACCATCATCGCGAAAGTGAGCGATGCAGCGGGTAACCAGGCTCAGGGGTCGCAGACGTTCACCATCGATACCACTGCACCGCTGTTGAAGGTCGATGCGGCCAGTATCCCTGCCGTGCTTAACACGGGGGCTGCCCTCGCAGGCCTTGTGGTTAAAGGGCTAGCAGACCCCAATACGGATGTGAAAATTGTCGTCGGCCCGCTGACCGTGACGGCGCACAGTGATAACGATGGTAACTGGAGCTACAGCTTCCCTCAGCTTGATCTGAATAAGCTGACCGATGGGCCGCAGGTGATCAGCATCACCTCAACGGATAGCGCAGGTAACGTGAGTTCCAATACCGTGTCGCTGAACGTCGCGCTCAACAAAACGCTGGGTGTCGTTATCGATCAGGTCTTTAACGATGGCATTCTGAACGTTGCTGAATCACTGGTTACCCAAACCCTGACCGGGCGGATCAGCGGTGATTATCGCGGCGCAAAAGTCTCGCTGACGATTGCCGGGGCCAACTTCACGATTAACAATCTGGCTGTGGGTAGCGACGGTTCTTACTCCTTCCAACTGCCGCCGTCTATCTGGCAGGGGTTGATAAACCAGACGCTGACCGCGCGCGTGGATGTGGTGGATGCCAACCAAAACACCACTTATCAGACTATCGACTTCAACCTCGCGCTGACCAACCTCCCGGTGGTCAGCAATGTGCTGACGGCAGTCGATAACGTCATTAACGTGGCGGAAAGTAAGGTCGATCAGACGATTTCCGGTACGGTGAGTACGCTGGCGAATGTCACCAACGTCGCCATTACCTTTGGTGGGCGGGTGGTCAATGCCACGCTGACCGCCTTAGGCGATGGCACCGGGAAATGGGTCGCCACGTTGCCAACATCCATCCTGAGTCTCCTGCCTGACGGCCTGGCGACGGTAGGTATTGCAGTCACGGATAAATACGGCAACGTCGTGAACTCGACATCAACGATCACCATTGCAACCCACAACCTGCCGACAATCACCCTGGATCCGCTTTTTGGCGACGGTACGTTGAGCATCAAGGAGCTGACGAACGCCTTGCTGAGTGGTACCTCTACGGGGCTTGCCAACGGCGTGATTACCGTCACGCTGGGGAGTGGCCAGACCTTCACCACCAATGCTGATGGGAGCGGGCGCTGGTCAGTCGATTTAAGCACGGTGGTATCTGCGTTGCAGACGCTGGGAACCGGTAACGTTTCAGTGACGGTCACCGCCAACGACCAGTACGGTAACCCGGCATCGCAAACGGGTCAGTTCAAACTCGACCTCGTCGCGCCGGTTATCAGTAACGTGGTGGCCTTTGGTGATGGCCTGCTGAACGTGGCGGATTCGCTCCTCAATCAGACCATTACCGGCGTAGTGAGCAACGCGCCGCTGGGGTCGACCGTCGAGGTGGTGATTGGGGCGAAAACCTTTACCGGTACCGTGGCGGCAAACGGCACCTTTACCATCAACCTGACCCCCGCAAACCTGAGTGGTCTGCTGGATGGGATCTTTGCGCCGCAGATCAAAGTGACGACGCCGGATGGTAACGTTGGGACGGGCGTGGGGGCGAATGTCACTATTGGCGTGACAAACTTGCCGTCGGTCGCCATTACTTCGCTGTTTGGTAATGATGGCTGGCTCAATCATAACGAAACGACGTTAGCGCAAACCATCTCCGGTACGGTAACGGGCACGACGACGGGTACCGTCACGGTAACCATTGGTTCAACGCCGTATCAGGTGCCGGTAATCAATGGTACCTGGGCGCTGCAACTGGCTGCCGGTACGCTGGCATCTATCGCTGATGGCTCATTGAAAGTGACGGCCAGCGTGACGGATGCGGTGGACAATATCATCAGCAGCAGCCAGGTGGTTGGCACTATTGTACAGGCGGTACCGTCCATTACCCTGGGAACCTTGTTCGGCAATGGCGTGCTGGATTTGCTTGATTTGCTCACGAACCCGATCCTCTCCGGCACGAGCAGCAACCTGGCTGTCGGTACACAAATCAACGTGACGGTAGGAGGCTTGTCGCTCACCGCCACCGTTGGTGCGGGCGGAGCCTGGCAGATCCCTATCTCCTCCGTCTCTCTACAAGGATTAACCGACGGTACCAATAACTTGCAGGTAAGCGTGACGGCAACAGACGTTGCGGGCAACGTGGCAACGGCGAGCAAATCGGCTAGCGTGTCTATTCAGGCGACGCCGACGGTCTCGATTACGTCGCTGTTTGGTGATGGCGGCCTGAGCCTGGCGGACCTGAGTCTCGACCAGGTCATCTCCGGGAGCAGTGCGAACGCGATTGGTTCAGTGCTGACCGTGACGCTTGGCACGAAGAGTTATACGGCCACTGTCGCGACCGACGGCAGTTGGGCGGTGACGGTACCAAAAGCCGATCTTAGTCTGTTAGCGGATGGTAGCCCTACGGTGAGCGTGTCGGTGAAAAACAGTGCGGGCAACACGGCGAGCACCTCCGGCATCTTGGATGTCATTACCCACAACCTGCCGACGGTGACGCTGAACACGCTGTTTGGTGATGGCAAACTCAATATTAACGAAGCGGCATCCGGTCAGATCATTAGCGGAACGATCACGAATGCCACGAGTGGTTCGGTGGTGAAGGTCACCGTGGGCGGCGTTTCGTTTAACGGAACGGTAAACGGCGATGGCACATGGACGGCCAATATCAGCAGTACCGTGTTAAAAGCGCTACAGGGTAACACCACCACGATTAGCTACTCTGTCACCGACCGGGTAGGCAATACCGACACGAAATCAACCGACGTTGCCGTGAAGTTGACCCAGCCAGATCTGGGCCTGACGCCAGTGCTATCGGGGGTAATCAATGGCCTTCTTGGGCTAGTCGGTGGACTACTGGGTGCGTTAGGGTTAACCAAACCGGCCATTCTGACCCTCAGCGGCACATCGCATAACCTTGAGGCAGGATCGCTCGTTAACATTAACCTGGCGAATTTGGCATTCGGAAGCGCGACGGTTAAAGCAGACGGAACATGGAGTACGGATCTTAATCTCAGTTTGGATCTGGTGAAAATCCTCTCGCTGAGCACGATTGTTTACCTTTCTGCGGCAGATTCGGCGGGCAATATGGCCTACCTGAACGTTGGGCTTGGCGGTGGGAACGCAACCACCACACCACCATCGGGGGCTTCGACGATGATGGCGGAAGCGGCCAGCTTCTCCATCCTTGCCGCCAGTGCCAACGAAGGTTCGGACAACAGCTCGCAGACAAGTTCGGACAGTTCGAACACCACGACCACCACCGCCGCCACTCATGAGACGGCCACTACCACGGAGACCACCTACACCATTGGCGGCCTGAGCGTCGACCTTGTCGACGGCACCACGCAGACCGGCGACACGGTACATGGCGGCACAGGTAACGACACCATCCATCTCTCATCGCTGGGCTTTACCGAAATCGACGGCGGCGCGGGGACGGACACCCTAGTGCTGGATGGCTCCAATATCATCCTGAATCTCATCGAACTGGCGGGAAAAGTTCACAACATTGAAGTTATCGATCTGGGCAAATCCGGGAATAACAGCATCACGCTGGACGTTAACGAAGCGCTGACGATCACCGATAAACCGGAAGACGACCTGCTGATCAAAGGCAGCGACGGCGACCAGATCAACCTGAAACACGGCGCGACGGATACCTGGGCGATTACCGAACAGCGTGAAGTGAACGGCGTGATGTTCGACGTTTATCACAACAGTTCGCAATCCAATACGCTTAGCGACGTCCTCATTCAGCATGGACTGCATGTCAACATGGTCTAACGGGAATTAACACCTCAGGGACGAGGCGGGCAATCAACAATATCACCACGGGCAATCCTAAGGTGGAAAAATGAAACGTGCCGTATCTCTACTGTTAATGATGTTACCGATGGCTAATCTGTTGGCGGCTCCCGGTAACGAAGGACAATATCGGTGGCAATCGGCCCCAAGCGAACAGCTTCAGGCTCAGCTGACCATTAAGGAAGCGATACTGCGGGCGTTTGCCCGCAACCCAAAAATCGCCCAGGCCTCCGCGCAGATCCGCGTCGGCCGGGCGAATCTTGATGAAGCGAAAAGCGGCTGGTTCCCGCAGATCTCCCTGCAGGGCAACATGGGGCGATCGCACCGTACTGACTCCGCCGGATCGTTGAATAACAACGGTTCTGGCGGCGTTTCGCTAAAACAGCTGCTGTACGATTTTGGTAAAACCGGCGGCAGCATTGATGAGCAGTACAACCTCTCCGACGCATGGCGCTTTGAGCTGTACAGCGCCCTCAATGAGGTTGGCACACAAACGCTGCAAACCTATCTGCAGGTCAAGCGCTATCAGGCGCTGGCGCAGGTCGCACGCAATAATATCCAGTCGCTTCAGGCGATTCAGGAGATGGCGAAACTGCGGGCCCAGGCGGGCCTGAGCTCGCAGTCCGACGTGCTACAGGCGGAGTCGCGTATCGCTGGCATGAACGCCACGGTTGCCCAGTTTGAGGCGCAGAAACGCACCGCGCAGGCGGCGCTAAGCGTGCTGACGGGGGTGGTGTCTGACAACCTGCCAGATCTTCCTGAAGATCTGATGAAGCAAAAATTCTCCGTTAACTCCCTTCCGTATGAACGCAGCAATGCGGTGCGCAGCGCCCAGTCTAAGCAACTGGCGGCGGAGCAGCGTATTCGTCAGGCGCAGGCCCAGCACTGGCCGACCATCTCGGTGCAGGCCGGGCGGACGCGCTATGAAAACGATCAGAGCAACTACTGGGACGATCAGGTGCAGCTGGTGGTTGATGCGCCACTCTACCAGGGCGGCGCGGTCAGCGCTCGCGTGGATGCGGCCGAAGGGGATCGGGCAAGCGCTCAGGCTCAGGTTGAAGCGAGCAAGCTGGACATGAACCAGCGCGCCGCGACCGCCTGGGCCGATCTCACCGGTGCCCAGATTCGCCAGCAGGCAGGGGAAGCGCAGTCGGCCACCGCCGAACTGGCCCGTCGGGTTTATCGCGATGAATATCGCCTCAGCAAGCGCAGCCTGAACGATTTGCTGAGTATTGAACAGGACGTTTTTCAGGCCGATAGCGCCACCATAACCGCACGCTATGACGCGTGGGATGCTGCCGTACGCTACGCGGGGGCCGCCGATAACCTACTTGATATGTTAGGCATCGAGCGCAGCCGCACCGTTGGTGATGACTTACCCGCACTATAGACAACACGGATGCAGGAGTGGTTATGCAACAGCCGGATACCGAAAGCTGGATCAATGTGATGGTGCGCGCGGCAGGCCGCTTTGGCCTGCCAGCGGATGCGCCTGCCGTGCGTCAACAGATGCGCTGGTTTGAAAATTTACCAATAGACGTACGCCTGCAAAGGCTGAGCGGGCTGATGGGGCTACAGGTGCACCGTGTCCCGGTGGCGAAAATGCGCTGGAGCGCGCAGAACCTGCCCGCCATCGTGCAGATGGAAAGTGGCGAAATCATGCTGCTGGAGTCGCTCAACGCCGAGGGACTGGTGACCTACTGGCTCAGCAACGGCGGCGATCTGGTGCGGGAAGAGGCGCTGGAGACGCTGCTTGAGCGCATCACTTCCGATGTGGTCATGTTGGGTATTGCGGTACGCGGGCGCGACTCGCGTATCGATGACTTTACTCGCCCGTGGGAGGCGCACTGGTTCTGGCGTCATTTCCGCCATACCGGGCGCAAGCTCTCTGAAATCGCGCTGGCCTCTATCGTCGGCAACGTGATGGCGCTGGGGGGGATTCTGTTTTCGATGCAGGTCTATGACCGGGTTATTCCTGCTCAGTCGTTCCCTACGCTGTGGGTACTGTTTTTTGGCGTGCTGCTGGCGGCGGCGCTGGAGTTCTTTATCCGCCTGGCGCGCACCTACATCTCGGACATCATGGGCAAACATATCGACCTGAATTTATCGTCGATGTTTTTTGCCAGGGCGATGTCGATTAAAAACGATGCCAGGCCGAAGTCCACCGGATCGTTTATCTCGCAGCTGCGCGAGCTGGATCAGGTGCGTGAACTGCTGACCTCCACGACGGTGGGTGCGGCGATGGATATGCCCTTCGTGCTGCTGTTTATCGTGATCATCGCGATGGTTGGCGGCCCGCTGGTGGTGATCCCGCTGATCGCGATCCCGTTGATTGTGATCCCCGGTATTTTAGTGCAGTGGCCGATGGCTAAGCTTGCTAAAGAGGGGATGCGTGAGAGCGCCATTCGTAACGCCGTGCTGGTGGAATCGATTGAAGGGGTAGAGGACATTAAGGCGCTGCAGGCGGAGCCTTACTTCCAGCGTCAGTGGGAAACGACGCACGCCGTCGGGGCCAGCATCGGCATGAAGCAGCGAATCTGGGGAGCGCGGCTAAGCGGCTGGGCATCCACCGTTCAGCAGATCACCTACGCCGGCATGTTAGTGTTTGGTTGTTTTCTGGTGATTGATGGCAGTATCACCACCGGTACGCTGGTGGCGTGCAGTATGTTGTCGTCGCGCACCATTGCGCCGCTGATGCAACTGACGATGGTCTTCTCGCGCTGGCAACACGCGAAATCGGCGATGACCGGGCTGAACGAACTGCTGAAAAAACCGCTGGATAAAGAGTCGGATAAGAAGATGGCGCACTGCCCGGTGCTGGCGGGGCACTATCAGATGCAGCAGATGCAGTACAGCTATGACGTGGAAAAGGGCGAGCAGGCGCTGAGTATTGACGGGCTGGAGATTATGCCCGGCGAACGGGTCGCCATTCTGGGAAAAACCGGGGCCGGGAAATCCACGCTGCTGCGGCTTTTTTCAGGGCAGGTTCAGGCCACCAAAGGCAAAACGATTATCGATGGCGTTGATATGGCGCATATCGACCCAACCGATGTCCGGCGGCAGGTTGGGTATCTCTCGCAGGACTCCAGGCTCTTTTTCGGCACGCTGCGGCAGAACCTGATGCTGGGTCATCCCCATGCGACCGAAGCGGAGCTGATTCAGGCGCTGCGGATTAGCGGGGCGATTACGCTGGTGCAGCAGGATGCCGCGAGCCTCGACCGCATGATCAATGAAGGCGGGCGCGGTTTATCGGGCGGGCAGCGGCAGATGGTGCTGCTGAGCCGCCTGATCGTACGTAACCCGCAAATTGTGCTGCTGGATGAACCGACCGCGTCGATGGACGAACAGCTGGAAGAGTGGGTGATTCGCCAGCTTCAACAGTGGCTAACCGGGCGCACGCTGGTGCTGGTTACCCATCGCCCGGCTCTGCTCAAGCTGGTCGACCGCATTGTGGTACTGGAAAACGGGAAGGTGGTGGCCGACGGCCCGCGCGATACGTTACTGAATCAGGCGAGGAAGAACAGCAACGTCGCCTCGATTGTTCCCGGAGGTGCGCAATGATTGAAGCGAAAATGCAGGATGAGCTGAATCGCCAGAGTCGTCTCTCGTCGTCGGTGGTGTGGTTAAGCTTTCTGGGTCTTGTCATCTTTGTGCTGTGGGCCCGTTGGGCGATTCTTGATGAGGTGACCGTGGGGACCGGCAAGGTCACGCCCTCTACCCATGCGCAGGTGATTGAGAGCCTGGACGGCGGTATCGTCAGCCAGCTGCTGGTGAAAGAGGGCGATATTGTTAATCGTGGGCAGATGCTGGCGCGCCTCGACCAGACGCGCTTTCAATCGAACTTCGGCGAAGCGGCGGTACGCGTCCGTTCACTTCGGGCATCGAGCGAGCGTTTAAGCGCGGAGCTGAGCGGGCTGCCGCTGAAGTTTGGCGCCGAATCACTCCAGGAGTCCGCGCTGGTTGCCCGTGAGAAGCAGCTGTACGAGTCCCGGCGCAGAACGCTGAATGAAACCCTCAGCAATCTGCAAAAAACGCTGCAGCTGGTGGATGCGGAAATCCGAATGACGAAGCCGCTGATTGCCCGAGGGGCAGCCGGTGAGGTCGAGGTCATCCGCCTTGAACGTCAGGCCGCTGAGCTGCGCGGTAAGATGGATGAAGCGCGTAACCAGTATGCAGTGCGGGCGCGGGAAGAGCAGGTGAAGAATGATGCCGACCTGGATGCGCAGTTGCAGGTGATGGCGGGTAAAGCTGACCAGGTTCAGCGAGCATCGCTTTTTTCACCGGTGCGTGGGGTGGTGAAAGATATTCAGGTGAATACCGTCGGGGGCGTGCTGCAGCCCGGCGGCAAGCTGATGGAGATTGTCCCGCTGGAAGATCAGCTGCTTATCGAGTCTCGGATTAACCCTCGCGATATTGCCTATATCCGCCCTGGCTTACCGGCGACCGTCAAAATTACCGCCTATGACACCTCTATCTATGGCGATTTAAAAGGCACCGTCGAGGTGGTTTCGCCTGACACCTTGCAGGATGAGGTGCGCCGCGATCAATTTTACTATCGGGTTTACGTACGCACGCAACAGGCGGAACTGGTGAATAAACAGGGTAAGCGTTTCCCGATCATGCCGGGGATGATTGCTAACGTGGAAATTAAGACCGGGCAGAAATCGGTGCTGGATTACCTGATTAAGCCGCTGAACAAGATGAAGGAAGCGCTGAGGGAACGGTGATGGAAACGACGCTTGCCTGCGGGTGCAGGCAAGCGTTGCCAGAACTAGCGGCCAGCATGTTTCATAATGCGGGCTTTATCGAGCTGCCATTCGCGATCTTTCAGATCGGAACGTTTGTCGTGCTGTTTCTTCCCTTTCGCCACGCCGATTTTTACCTTACACCAGGCGTTTTTCCAGTACAGCGACAGCGCCACCACGGTGTAACCTTCGCGGTTGATACGCCCGAACAGAGAGTCCAGTTCGCGCTGGTTAAGCAGCAGTTTACGGGTACGGGTAGGATCGCAAACGTAGTGCGTTGATGCTACGGCCATCGGGGTAAAGTTCGCGCCAAACAGGAAGGCTTCGCCGTCTTTCAGGATGACGTAGCTGTCGCCAATGTTGGCTTTACCTGCGCGCAGGGATTTCACTTCCCAACCCTGGAGGGCAAGGCCCGCTTCAAATTCTTCTTCGATAAAGTATTCGTGGCGGGCGCGTTTATTCAGCGCAATCGTGGCTGATCCAGGTTTGTGTGCTTTTTTCTTTGTCATAATGTCCTGAACTTATCGCTTATCTCAATAACACTGCCTCAAGCTCCCGCGAGGCGCAATGGGTTATCTTAGCACGATATAGCCCGCCTCCGTTTTTTTTAGCAGTAGATAAATGATACTATTTACGCCGTGTTTGTGAATGGAAATTGCTATGCCTCAGATTAGCCGTACTGCGCTGGTTCCCTACAGCGCGGAGCAAATGTATCAACTGGTGAACGATGTGAATGCCTACCCAGATTTTATCCCCGGTTGTACAGGCAGCCGTGTTCTGGAGTCCGGCCCGACGCAAATGACGGCGGCGGTGGATGTCTCTAAGGCAGGCATCAGTAAGACCTTTACCACGCGCAATACGTTAACCAGCAACCAGAGCATCCTGATGCATCTGGTCGATGGGCCGTTTAAGAAATTGATTGGTGGCTGGAAGTTTACGCCACTGAGCCAGGACGCCTGCAAGATTGAGTTCCAGCTTGATTTTGAGTTTACCAACAAGCTTATTGAGCTGGCGTTTGGTCGCATCTTTAAAGAGCTGGCGCTGAATATGGTGCAGGCGTTCACGATGCGCGCTCGCGAGGTTTACAGTGCCGGGTAAAATTGCCGTCGAAGTCGCATATGCGTTGCCGCAAAAGCAGTATCTGCAGCGGGTGACGCTGGATGAAGGCGCGACGGTGGAGCAGGCCATTCAGGCTAGCGGCCTGCTGACCCTGCGTGATGATATTGACCTGACAAAAAATAAAGTCGGTATTTATAGTCGCCCAGTAAAGCTTGACGATGTGGTTCATGACGGTGACAGGGTCGAGATTTATCGCCCGCTGATTGCCGACCCGAAAGAACTGCGTCGCCAGCGCGCTCAGCAAAAAAACTGACCACTCTGTAGCCCGGACGAGGTGCGAGAGCAGCGACTCCGGGGTTTCCCCGGCGTCGCTACGTTCGGCCGGGCTACGCCGATTGCAGACATAAAAAAAGCGCTCATTGAGCGCTTTTTTTGCATCTGTTACACACCGCCGCTGATTTATTTGGTCAGCGCTGGTTTGTTGTCGATGTTCGTCAGTACGCCGCTGCTGTTGAAGGTCAGGGTCAGCGTCTGCTGAGTGACGGATTCATGGCCCGGCTGCTGGCGGAAAACGTAGAACCAGGTGTTGGTGCCGAACGGGTCGGTCATCATCGGGGTACCTAAGGTATAGGCGACCTGTTGTTGCGTCATGCCAACACGGATTTTGGCAACATCATTAGGTACCAGATAGTTCCCCTGACTAATATCAGGACGGTAAACCACTCGCTCCAGAGTGGAACAGCCTGCAGTCATCATCAGAAGAACCGCTGCGGCAGCAGTCAGCGTTTTACAGCGCATAGTGATTTGATTCCTTTTCGGGCCCGAGCAGTACGCGGCTCATATGTAATGTGCCGATGATAATAGACCTGAGGTAAGTTGGAAACCTTTGATATCAGGTCTTACGGCGTTTTTATTGTGAACTCAGACTCTAAGAAACCAAAAAAGTTTATGCGGCCAGCAACTCTTTCGCGTTCGCCAACGTATTCCGTGTGACTTCGCTACCGCCGAGAAGGCGCGCCAGCTCCTGCAGACGAGCACGTTTGTCCAGCGGCTGCATGTGTGTTTCGGTCATCGCGCCGTCGGTCTCTTTGCTGACGTAGAAGTGGTGGTGGCCACAGCCTGCAACCTGCGGCAGGTGCGTTACGCACATCACCTGAGTGGATTCCCCCAGCTGGCGCAGCAGCTTGCCAACGACTGCCGCCGTCGGGCCGCTGATACCTACGTCTACTTCATCGAAGATCAGCGCCGGGGTTTCCATTTTGCGCGCGGTAATCACCTGAATGGCTAGCGCAATACGCGACAGCTCACCGCCGGACGCTACTTTGGCAATCGCCTGCAGCGGCTGGCCGGGGTTGGTGGTCACGCGGAATTCAATGCGGTCTGCGCCTTCAGCGGTCAGGTGCTGCTCTTCAAAGCGGACGTCGATATCGAACAGGCCGTGCGGCATGGAGAGCATGTGCATGCTGTCGGTAATCAGCTGTGAAAGCTCCTGAGCGCTTGCCTGACGCTGCGCATGCAGCTGGTGGGCCGTTTCCATTGCCAGCTGATGATGACGAGACACCGCGTGTTTCAGCGTCTCCAGCGAGTCGCTCTGGTCGTCGAGCAGTTGCTGTTCGTCCAGCAGGGATTGGTAGTACTCCGGCAGCGCTTCCGGCGAAATCTGGTGCTTACGTGCCAGTGAAATCTGTTTTGACAGACGCTGTTCCAGCTCGTACAGGCGGTTTGGGTCGAGATCCAGACGGTCGCAGTAGTGACGCAGTTCGTCGCTGGCTTCGCTTAGCTGAATGGCCGCTTCCTCCAGCATATCCAGCACGCCAGCGAGTTTGCTGTCCATGCTCGCCAGTTCACCTGCCAGCTGGCGGGCGGTGTAGAGCTGGCTTTGCAGGTTGACGTCCTCGCCGTCGGCGAGGATTGCCAGCGCATGCTGGCTGGTGGCGATAAGCTGCCCGCTGTTGGCGAGACGCTTGTACTCTTCGTCAATTTGTTCGTATTCGCCCGGCAGCGGGTGGAACTCGATAAGCTCTTTCAGCTGATACTGCAGCAGCTCTGCGCGGGCGGCGCGTTCCTGACTTTGCTGTTGATGAGTCGCCAGATCGCGACAGCTTTGGTTCCACAGACGGTAATGTTCGGCCATTTGTTGTGCGAGCGCTGACTCACCGACGTAGGCATCAAGCAGGGTTTTCTGATGTTCAGGCTTCACCAGCTGCTGGTGCGCGTGCTGACCGTGGATCTGGATAAGCAGTTGACCCAGCTCACGCAACTGCGACAGCGGCACGGCGGTGCCGTTGATAAAGCCGCGTGAGCGGCCGTCGCTGCTGATGACGCGGCGCAGCAGGCACTCGCGGCCATCTTCCAGCTGGTTATCTTCAAGCCAGCGCAGGGCGGCAGGAGTGTCTTTGAGCGCGAAGCGGGCGCAGAGGTCGGCGCGGCTGGCGCCAGCACGAACCATGTCAGCTTCGGCGCGGCCACCCAGGCATAAGCCGAGGGCATCGATTGCAATTGATTTACCGGCCCCGGTTTCGCCAGTGATGGCCGTCATGCCGCTGTTGAAGTCGATTTCAAGTTCACGAACGATGGCAAAATTGCTGATGGTCAGTTGTGCTAACATAGCCGCTTCCTGTATGAAAACCCATAACTGTGTTTTCATACAGTATAAACTGGTTTTTTATCCAGTAAAGAGGCGGCGATAAAATTAAAACAATTTTTTTGACCAGCCAAGCTTGGTGCTT
Source organism: Kluyvera sichuanensis (assembly GCF_040930405.1). Taxonomy (NCBI): domain Bacteria; kingdom Pseudomonadati; phylum Pseudomonadota; class Gammaproteobacteria; order Enterobacterales; family Enterobacteriaceae; genus Kluyvera; species Kluyvera sichuanensis. Next base: position 2,568,579 of record NZ_CP162271.1, on the reverse strand, counting down.
AATGTGTTGAAATAGCTGTAGTCTTTCGGATGGATCAGGTTGAGGTGATAATCGCTGCGGCGAATGAGCACATCTTCCCCTTCCTGAATCGGCAGAGCTATCTGGCTGTCGCAGCTGATCTCAAGGTCACTGCGGCGGTGCGAGAAGCGCAGACGAATGGTGCTGTTGCTGTTAATTACCAACGGACGCGCCGATAGCGTGTGCGGGAACATTGGCACCAGGGTGATGGCATCCAGAGAAGGCGTCAGAATTGGGCCGCCCGCCGAGAGCGAGTAGGCCGTGGAGCCGGTTGGCGTAGAGATAATCAAGCCGTCGGAGCGCTGGGAGAAGGCGAAGGTTTCGTCGATATAGACTTCAAACTCAATCATATGGGCGACTTTGCCGGGGTGCAGCACCACTTCGTTGATGGCGGTGCTGATGCGCTTCTGGCAGTTTTGCTGGCACACCTGCGCTTCCAGCAGGAAGCGTTTTTCGGCAATAAAGTTACCGTCCAGCACGTCGGCTAATTGCTGATGGGCGTTGTCCGGGTCAAGGTCGGTGAGAAAGCCGAGGTTGCCGCGGTTAATGCCAATCACGCTGATGTCGTAGCGGGCTAGGGTGCGGGCCGCGCCAAGCATATTGCCGTCGCCGCCGACCACCACCGCCAGATCCGCTTTCTGGCCAATTTCCGCCAGCGTGCCGGTCTGGACGTTATCCAGCTTGAGTTCTTTGGCTATCTGGCGTTCAACAATCACCTCGTAGCCTTTGGTGCACAGCCAACGATAGAGCATTTCATGTGTCGTCAGCGCCGTTGGGTGACGTGGGTGTCCTACAATACCGATACACTTGAAATGATTGTTCATTTTCTGAATGTCCTTGTGCCGAAGATGGGTGACAATGTGATGGCTTCCCTTGAAACCCGGAATCTGATCCCCATAATAAGCGAAGTTAGCGAGATGATTGCGAAAAAACGCGGAGAAATTCATGAGTAGTAAAGAACAGAAAACGCCTGAGGGGCAATCCCCGGAAGAAATTATCATGGAACAGCACGAAGAAGTTGAGGCGGTTGAACCAAACGCTTCTGCTGACCAGGTGGATCCGCGCGACGAAAAAATTGCGAACCTCGAATCGCAGTTAGCGGAAGCTGAAACCCGCGAACGCGAAAGCGTCCTGCGCGTGAAGGCAGAAATGGAAAACCTGCGTCGCCGTACCGAAATCGACGTTGAGAAGGCGCACAAGTTCGCGCTGGAAAAATTCGTCAACGAACTGCTGCCGGTGCTGGATAGTCTGGACCGCGCGCTGGAAGTGGCGAACAAAGATAACGAAGATATGGCACCGATGATCGAAGGTATCGAGCTGACCCGTAAGTCGATGCTGGACGTGGTGGCGAAGTTTGGCGTACAGGTCGTGGCGGACATCAACGTCCCAATGGACCCGAACGTACACCAGGCCATTGCGATGGTTGAGTCCGAAGAGGTCGCAGCTGGCAACGTGCTGATGGTGATGCAGAAGGGTTACACCCTGAACGGTCGTACCATTCGCGCGGCGATGGTCTCCGTCGCGAAAGCGAAGGCGTAATCTTCGCTTAACCCTCTCCCCTGGCGGGGAGAGGGGCTATTCTTTAATCCTTCACGCTTTCCCGAAGCGGCTTCACCGGATTTACCTGCACCTGCTTAATCACGTTATCCTGTACGTCGAGAATATCGATATCGTACTGGGCAATGCGCACGCGCGTACCCGCAGCCGGGATCTCTTCTAACGCTTCCACAATGATGCCGTTAATGGTGCGCGCTTCGTCTTCCGGCAGATGCCAGTTGAAGGCCTTATTCAGCTCGCGCACGTTGGCGCCACCGTCGATAATCACCGAGCCGTCGTTCTGCGGGTTGACCTCTTCGGCCAGCGATGGCGACATCGACGTGGTGAAGTCGCCGACGATCTCTTCCAGAATATCTTCAACCGTCACCAGCCCCTGAATATCACCGTACTCGTCGACCACCAGGCCCACTTTCTTCTTGTTGCGCTGGAACTTCACCAACTGCGTGCTGAGCGGTGTGCCTTCCGGAACGAAGTAGATTTCATCGGCGGCGCGCAGCATCACCTCTTTGGTGAACTCTTTTTTCTCGGTCATCAGGCGATAGGCTTCGCGTACGCGCAGCATGCTGATGGCATCGTCCAGCGAGTCGCGGTACAGCACGATGCGGCCGTGCGGCGAGTGGGTGAGCTGGCGAACAATCGATTTCCAGTCGTCATTGATGTTGATGCCGACGATTTCGTTGCGCGGCACCATGATGTCATCAACGCTGACTTTTTCGAGATCCAGCACCGACAGCAGCATGTCCTGGTTACGACGCGAGATTTGCGAGCGGGACTCGTTCACGATGGTGCGCAGTTCGTCTTTGCTGAGCGCACTGCTGATGGTGATGTCGGTTTTTATGCCCATCATGCGCATCAGAATGCGGGTAATCAGGTTCAGGAACCAGACCAGCGGCATCATCAGAATTTGCAGCGGTGCCAGCAGGAAGCTGCTTGGATAGGCCACTTTTTCCGGGTAGAGGGCGGCGATGGTTTTTGGCAGTACTTCTGCGAATACCAGAACTACGAAGGTCAGCACCCCGGTGGCGATAGCGACGCCCAGGTCGCCATACAGGCGCATGCCGACGATGGTGCCCAGCGCAGAGGCCAGAATGTTGACGAGGTTGTTGCCAATCAGCACCAGGCTGATAAGACGGTCAGGCTTTTGCAGCAGCTTTTCGACGCGACGCGCCGGTTTATTGCCCTGTTTTGCCAGATGACGGAGCCGATAGCGGTTCAGCGTCATCATGCCGGTTTCGGAACCTGAGAAATAGGCAGAGATGACCACCATGATGATCAGCGTAACGATCAGCGTGGTGGTTGAGATATGTTCCAAGTGGATTCCTTAGTACTTAGCCCACGAATTGTTGAATGACACGGCTACCGAAGTAGGCGAGCGTCAGGATGCCAGCGCCGGCAACGTTAAACCAGACAACTCGGCGTCCGCGCCACCCTTCATGATAGTGGCCCCATAACAAGACGATATAGACGAACCAGGCGATGATGGAAAGGACGGCCTTGTCGATATTTTCCATGCTAAAGAGGTTATGCATGTAAAACAGGCCGGTACAGAGCGTCAGTGTGAGCAGCACGACGCCAACCTGGGTGATGTGAAACATTTTACGTTCAATGACCATCAGCGGCGGCATTTCATGGCTGAACGCCAGCTTCTTGTTCTTAAGCTGATAGTCAATCCACGCCAGTTGCAGCGCATACAGCGCGGCAATAATCAGCGTGGCGTAGGAGAACAGCGACAGACCGATATGCACCATCATTCCCGGGGTGGCTTCCAGGTGAGTAATAAACTCGTTGGGCATAAAGGTGGCGAAGGCGAGGTTGATCAGCGCAAAAGCGTAGACGATGGGCAACAGCAGCCAGCCGCGGTTTCGCGAGGCGACGATGGTCATCACCGTACAGATCATCAGGCTCACCAGCGAGCCGACGTTCAATAGGCTGAGGTTCTGCCCGCTTTCACCGCCCGGCAGAATACGGGCTTCCAGCGCAAACGCGTGGCACACCAGCGCAACGGTGGCAGAAAGAATCGCCATACGCCGCCAGCCGCTGTTTTTTTGCAGCAGACCGGGAATGATCAGCGCCAGGCTGATGGAGTAGGCAACAAGCGCGAGCAGGGCAAAAACAGGCATAAAGTGTCGGCAGTCGTCAAATAGAAGAAAGAGAAGCAGTATATACGCAAAATCATTCGAGTTGTATCAAGGCGCATAGCCTGCGTGAAGGATGATGTGAATGGCGTAACGTGATGCAGCGCTAACCGCAGCATCACAACTCCTCCGCTGTCGTGTTATACTCCGGCAAATTTCCGTATTTTTGGTCGCGCTAGCGACTCACGTTTCCACCCCAGGCGAGAGACAATGTTTGATAATTTAACCGATCGTTTGTCGCGCACGCTGCGCAATATCAGTGGCCGTGGACGCCTTACTGAAGACAACGTAAAAGAGACGCTGCGCGAAGTGCGCATGGCGCTGCTGGAGGCTGACGTTGCGCTGCCGGTAGTGCGTGATTTTATCAATCGCGTAAAAGAAAAAGCGGTTGGTCACGAAGTTAACAAGAGCCTGACCCCGGGTCAGGAGTTCGTCAAAATCGTTCGTAGCGAACTGGTTTCGGCGATGGGCGAAGAGAACGAGACGCTAAACCTGGCGGCGCAACCACCGGCCGTAGTGCTGATGGCGGGCCTGCAGGGTGCGGGTAAAACCACGAGCGTTGGTAAGCTCGGTAAGTTTCTGCGCGAGAAGCACAAGAAGAAAGTGCTGGTCGTCTCTGCCGACGTTTATCGCCCGGCGGCGATCAAACAGCTGGAAACCCTGGCTGAACAGGTTGGCGTAGACTTCTTCCCGTCCGACGTGGGCCAGAAGCCTATCGACATCGTTAACGCGGCGCTGAAAGAAGCGAAGCTGAAATTCTACGACGTGCTGCTGGTGGATACCGCCGGTCGTCTGCACGTTGATGAAGCGATGATGGACGAAATCAAGCAGGTTCACGCGGCGATCAAGCCGGTTGAAACCCTGTTTGTCGTCGACGCAATGACCGGTCAGGATGCGGCGAATACCGCCAAGGCCTTCAACGAAGCGCTGCCGCTGACCGGCGTGGTGTTGACCAAGGTTGACGGTGATGCGCGCGGCGGTGCGGCGCTCTCTATTCGCCACATTACCGGTAAGCCAATCAAGTTCCTCGGCGTCGGCGAGAAAACCGAAGCGCTGGAGCCGTTCCACCCGGATCGTATCGCCTCCCGTATCCTCGGCATGGGCGACGTGCTGTCGCTTATCGAAGATATCGAAAGCAAGGTTGACCGCGCGCAGGCTGAGAAGCTGGCGACTAAGCTTAAGAAGGGCGACGGTTTCGACCTGAACGACTTCTTAGACCAGCTTAAGCAGATGAAAAACATGGGCGGCATGGCAAGCCTGATGGGCAAACTGCCGGGCATGGGCCAGCTCCCGGACAACGTCAAATCCCAGATGGATGACAAAGTGCTGGTGCGTATGGAAGCGATCATCAACTCGATGACGCTGAAAGAGCGCGCGAAGCCGGAAATCATCAAAGGCTCCCGCAAACGTCGTATCGCCCAGGGCTGCGGCCTGCAGGTGCAGGACGTGAACCGTCTGCTGAAGCAGTTCGACGACATGCAGCGCATGATGAAGAAGATGAAGTCGAAGGGCGGCATGATGAAAATGATGCGCGGAATGAAAGGGATGATGCCACCAGGATTCCCTGGCCGTTAATCCCTCCGTTGAAGTGTGCTGGCTTCGGTTAGCGCACTTCGACAATGACAAACACGCCGACTTTGCTCTGCCTATGACGATAACGCCCTGGTTATCGTGCGGTAAAAGGCAGATGTTGATTGCAATTCCCCCAGAAATGAGTAAAATTTTCGGGCTTTTAATATGACACCGGGCCCCTTCCCTCGATGGGGCCCGGTTGTTCTATTCACACAAGAGGATGTTATGGTAACTATTCGTTTAGCTCGTCACGGCGCTAAAAAGCGTCCGTTCTACCAGGTTGTTGTTACTGACAGCCGTAACGCACGCAACGGTCGCTTCATCGAGCGCGTTGGCTTCTTCAACCCAATCGCTTCTGCGACTGAAGAAGGCACCCGTCTGGACCTGGATCGTATCGCACACTGGGTTGGCCAGGGCGCAACTATCTCTGATCGCGTATCTGCGCTGATCAAAGAAGCTAAGAAAGCAGCTTAATCTGTCACGGTGGTCATGATGAGCAAGCAACACACCGCACAAGCACCTGTTGATCCGATCGTATTGGGGAAAATGGGTTCTTCCTACGGTATCCGTGGTTGGCTCAGAGTGTTTTCCTCCACCGAAGACGCCGAAAGCATTTTTGACTATCAGCCCTGGTTAATCCAGAAGGCGGGTCAGTGGCAGACCGTTGAGCTGGAAAGCTGGCGCTACCACAATCAGGATATCGTCATTAAGCTGAAAGGCGTTGACGATCGCGATGCCGCGAATCTGCTGACGAACTGCGAAATTATCGTAGATTCCTCGCAGCTGCCGGCGCTGGAAGATGGAAGCTATTACTGGAAAGACCTGATGGGCTGCCAGGTAGTAACCACTGAAGGCTACGGTCTCGGTAAAGTCATCGATATGATGGAAACCGGGTCAAATGACGTTCTCGTCATTAAGGCAAACCTGAAAGATGCATTTGGCATCAAGGAGCGGTTGGTTCCGTTCCTCGATGGGCAGGTTATCAAGAAAGTCGATCTCGCTACTCGTACTATCGAAGTAGATTGGGATCCTGGTTTTTAAACCACCGGATAAACGGTAAAAGACGGCGCTATGTGGATTGGCATAATTAGCCTGTTTCCTGAAATGTTCCGCGCAATTACCGATTACGGGGTAACTGGCCGGGCAGTTAAAAATGGCCTGCTGAACATCCAGAGCTGGAGTCCTCGTGACTTCACGCATGACCGGCACCGTACCGTGGACGATCGTCCTTACGGCGGCGGACCGGGGATGTTAATGATGGTGCAACCTTTACGGGACGCCATTCATGCAGCAAAAGCCGCGGCAGGTGAAGGCGCGAAGGTGATTTATCTGTCACCTCAGGGACGCAAGCTTGATCAAGCGGGCGTCAGCGAACTGGCCACGAATCAAAAGCTGATTCTGGTATGTGGTCGCTACGAAGGCATAGATGAGCGCGTGATTCAGACCGAGATTGACGAAGAATGGTCTATCGGCGATTACGTTCTCAGCGGTGGTGAGTTACCGGCAATGACGCTGATCGACTCCGTGTCCCGGTTTATTCCGGGCGTACTGGGTCATGAAGCTTCAGCATTCGAAGATTCGTTTGCTGATGGATTGCTGGACTGTCCACACTATACTCGCCCTGAAGTGTTGGAAGGGATGGAGGTACCGCCGGTTCTGCTGTCGGGAAACCATGCTGAGATACGTCGCTGGCGTTTGAAGCAGTCGCTGGGCCGCTCCTGGCTTAGAAGACCTGAACTTCTGGAAAACCTGGCTCTGACTGAAGAGCAAGCAAGGTTGCTGGCGGAGTTCAAACAGGAACACGCACAACAGCAACATAAACATGATGGGCTGGTCTGAGACCCCCAAATATCAGTTTACCCAGGATAAGAGATTAAATTATGAGCAACATTATTAAGCAACTTGAACAAGAACAGATGAAGCAGGACGTACCTTCCTTCCGTCCGGGTGATACCGTGGAAGTGAAAGTATGGGTTGTTGAAGGTTCCAAAAAACGTCTGCAGGCATTTGAGGGCGTGGTTATCGCTATTCGTAGCCGCGGTCTGCACTCTGCATTCACTGTTCGTAAAATTTCCAACGGCGAAGGCGTTGAGCGTGTCTTCCAGACTCACTCTCCAGTTGTTGACAGCATTGCTGTTAAACGTCGTGGTGCTGTACGTAAAGCTAAACTGTACTACCTGCGTGAGCGCACTGGTAAGTCTGCTCGTATCAAAGAGCGTCTTAACTAAGATTCGCGCAAGCGACATCCTGTTAAAAAGGGCTGGCCGAAAGGCTGGCCCTTTTTTATATATGTGGTCAGCTATGGCACTGTGTAACGCTAACGGTTTAAAAATCCCCCATAAAAAATGGCACCTCTCGTTAACAGTTATTAGCTAAATCATTTACAATGCCCGCTCGCATCAGGAGAGTCGAGTGAGCAGAAAAGCCTTCAATCTATCAGCACTAAAACAGCGAGCCGCCTGGCTGGCGCTGTTTGCTATGGCGCTGATTATTGTTGCCCCGCTCATCTCGATTTCGTTGCAGCAATCGCCCATGAGCGCCATGCCGGGCATGCATCATGACATGAGCATGTCGATGCCAATGCCAGCTCACCATTCTGCCCCTGAAAGCATGCCTATCGATCACGGTGAGGCCTGCGGCTACTGCGTGCTTCTCACCCATGTCCCGGGCCTGATTCTGGCCCTGTGCGTTTTGCTAAGCGCACTGATGCTTCGGGTGACGACCGCGCCTCTCCCGTCGTTGGTTTTTCACTGGCGTGACTTCCCCTGGCTCTTCCCCGATACCCGTGCGCCACCGGTGCCGTCTGCTTTACCTGCTTAATAACGATAACTGACGCTTTAGCGTCTCATCGCTCTCGTTTGCATAAAGGAAGAGTATGACAACCTGCACCTCGCGGGCGGCATGGGTGCACCTGCTGCGCCGCCTGCATTTTTTTATCGGCCTGTTTGTCGGGCCCTTTATTTTCGTCGCAGCCCTGACCGGCACGCTGTATGTCGCCACGCCTCAGCTGGAGAACCTGATGTATCGTCAGGCGCTACAGGGGGAGATGAGCGGTGAACGACATTCGCTCGCTGAACAAATCGCCGTGGCGGAACGTGCGTTGGGTACACCGCTGCGTCTGAGCGCGGTACGGCCTGCGCTGGAGGCGGGGGAGACGACGCGGGTGATGTTTGACGACCCCGCGCTTGCGCCCTCTGAGAACCGCGCGATCTTTATCGACCCGATAACCCTCGCGGTGAAAGGCGATATGACGGTCTACGGCACCAGCGGCATCTTACCGCTGCGCCAGTGGATTGATTATGCCCATCGCTCGCTACTGTTGGGGGATATCGGACGTTTGTACAGTGAGCTGGCGGCATCATGGATGTGGGTTGCTGCGCTGGGTGGGGTTGCACTGTGGGCCTTTACCCGGCCAAAACGCCGCATCAAAAACCGTCTGCAGAATACCCGCCGCGTTCACGTCACCCTTGGTTGGTGTCTGCTTGCCGGCATGCTGCTGTTTTCGGCGACCGGCTTAACCTGGTCCCAATGGGCGGGCGGCAACGTTGATAAGCTTCGTGCCACCTTTGGCTGGTTGACGCCACAGGTGAATACCCAGCTACACGGTCGTGAGGCGATGCTGATGGACCCGCATGCGGAGCACCATTCTCATCATCAGGGAATGGTGATGAGCGAGCCGCCGATCGCCGTAGATCGGATTGATGCGATCCTCCAGGCGGCACAACGAGGTGGTATTGATGCAATACATCTCGAAATCCGGCCACCGCGCAGTGTGGATCGCGCCTGGACGGTGACGGAAATCGATCGTCGCTGGCCGACGCAGGTTGATGCGGTGGCTATCGATCCCGGCTCGCTGGCTATTCTCGACTATACCCAGTTCGCCGATTTCCCGCTGATGGCAAAACTCACCCGTTGGGGCGTGGATTTTCACATGGGCGTGCTGTTCGGCCTGCCTAACCAGCTGCTGCTGATGGCGTTTGGCCTGGCGCTCTGTGTCGCGATCGTCATGGGCTATCGCCTCTGGTGGATCAAACGCCCGGCGCAGTCATCGGTGAGCGCTGTCCAGACGTTGGCGCAAAGCTGGCTGGCGCTGGCTCTTCCTGGCAGGGTTCTCACACTGCTGCTGGCGATAGCGTTCGGCCTGGCGTTGCCGGTGATGGGGGCGAGCCTGCTACTGTTTGTGATTATCGACTGGTTACGCTGGCGTAATACGATGGTTCAGCGGGTGTCGCAGACGGCTGAGTAGCGGCCTCAGTGCCGTTGTGGATCGTAGGGCGAGTACGCAGGTGCTCGCCTTTTTTATGTGTGTAATTTTTAATTTACACTTATTGGGCGATTATTTTGCTATTAAATGGTGTCTGTAAATAATAATTTACGCATTTTGGATTGAAATCTTTACTCATTATGATATTGTGGCTGCACCTCATTGAGGAAACCACTATCGCAAACGAGCCATAACAGGTAATGCCAACATGCAAAAAGACGCGCTGAATAACGTAAATATCGCCGATGAACAGATTCTGATCACCCCGGATCAGTTGAAAGCTGAATTCCCGCTCACCGTTGAGCAGGAAGCGCAAATCGCCCAGTCACGTAAAACGATTTCTGACATTATCGCCGGCCGCGATCCGCGCCTGCTGGTAGTGTGTGGGCCTTGCTCTATTCACGATCCTGAAGCTGCCATCGAATACGCGCGTCGATTTAAAACCCTTGCGGAAGAGGTCAGCGATAGCCTCTACCTGGTTATGCGCGTCTATTTTGAAAAGCCTCGTACTACCGTTGGCTGGAAAGGGCTTATCAACGATCCGCACATGGATGGCTCGTTTGATGTGGAAGGTGGTCTGAAAATTGCGCGTAATCTGTTGGTAGAACTGGTCAGCATGGGGCTGCCGCTGGCAACCGAAGCGCTGGACCCGAACAGCCCGCAGTACCTGGGCGACCTGTTTAGCTGGTCCGCGATTGGTGCGCGTACTACCGAATCTCAGACCCACCGTGAAATGGCGTCTGGTCTGTCGATGCCGGTTGGTTTCAAAAACGGTACCGATGGTTCACTGGCGACCGCTATCAACGCTATGCGTGCGGCGGCGATGCCACACCGCTTTGTCGGTATCAACCAGGCCGGTCAGGTCTGCCTGCTGCGTACTCAGGGTAACCCGGATGGTCATGTGATCCTGCGCGGCGGTAAAAAACCGAACTACGGCCCGGAAGATGTGGCGCAGTGTGAAAAAGAGATGGAACAAGCAGGACTGCGCGCATCGCTGATGGTAGATTGCAGTCATGGTAATTCCAATAAAGACTACCGCCGTCAGCCTGCGGTGGCGGAATCCGTTGTCGCACAGATCAAGGATGGTAACCGTTCCATTATTGGTTTGATGATTGAGAGCAATATTCACGAAGGTAACCAGTCTTCCGAGCAGCCGCGCTGTGAGATGAAATACGGTGTATCGGTTACCGATGCCTGTATTAGCTGGGAAGCGACGGATGCGCTGCTGCGTGAGCTCGACAAGGATTTGCGCGGCCATCTGGCGGCTCGTCTGGCGTAAGAGGATTGTATGGTTGCTGAACTGACCGCGCTGCGCGATCAAATTGATGAAGTAGATAAAGCGCTGCTGAGCCTGCTGGCTAAGCGCCTGGAACTGGTGGCGGAAGTCGGGGAAGTCAAAAGCAAATATGGCTTACCGATTTACGTCCCGGAGCGTGAAGCGTCGATGCTGGCTTCACGCCGCAAAGAGGCGGCCGCGTTGGGCGTGCCGCCCGATTTGATTGAAGATGTGCTGCGTCGCGTAATGCGTGAATCTTACTCCAGCGAAAACGACAAAGGCTTTAAAACCCTGTGTCCGTCGCTGCGCCCGGTGGTGATCGTGGGTGGCGGTGGCCAGATGGGGCGGCTGTTTGAAAAGATGCTGACGCTGTCAGGCTATCAGGTACGGACGCTGGAGAAAGATGACTGGGCACGCGCGCCAGAGTTGGTCGCTGACGCCGGAATGGTGATTGTCAGCGTCCCTATTCACGTGACCGAGCAAATCATTGAGAAGCTGCCGCCGCTGCCAGCGGATTGTATTCTTGTCGATCTGGCGTCGGTGAAAGCGGGCCCGTTACAGGCCATGCTTTCCGCGCACCAGGGCCCCGTTTTAGGGCTGCACCCGATGTTTGGCCCGGACAGCGGCAGCCTGGCAAAACAGGTGGTGGTGTACTGCGATGGCCGTCAGCCGGAAGCGTACCAGTGGTTCCTCGAACAGATTCAGGTCTGGGGCGCGCGTCTGCATCGCATCAGCGCAGTAGAGCACGACCAGAACATGGCCTTTATCCAGGCGCTGCGCCACTTTGCGACCTTCGCTTACGGCCTGCATCTGGCGGAAGAGAACGTCCAGCTAGAGCAACTGCTGGCGCTCTCGTCACCGATTTACCGCCTCGAACTGGCGATGGTCGGGCGACTGTTCGCTCAGGACCCGCAGCTGTATGCTGACATCATTATGTCGTCCGGTAACAACCTGGCGCTGATTAAACGCTACTACCAGCGTTTCGGAGAGGCTATCGGCCTGCTGGAGCAGGGGAACAAGCAGGCGTTTATCGACAGCTTCCGCAAAGTTGAACACTGGTTCGGTGACTACGCGCAGCGCTTCCAGAGTGAGAGCCGCGTCCTGTTACGGCAGGCGAACGACAGTCGGCAATAACGAAACTGTATATACTTGAAAGCCAGGGGAAATCCTCTGGCTTTTTTTATGGGATGAACAGAATGGCTGACGCAAACCTGCTGTTTGATTACACCGGCCACCTGCCGGAATGCCCGACCTGGAGCGAAGCGGAACAAGCGCTTTACTGGGCCGATATCATGGAGTGTGAAATTCACCGCTATGCGCTGGCGACCGGTGAGCACCGGGTTTTACAGTTCCCGGAAGAGGTGGGCTGTTTTTCCCTGCGGGAGAACGGTGGCTTTATTGTCGCTCTACGCAGCGCCATCTGGCTTGCCGACAGCCGTGGACTGCTGCAGCATAAAGTTTGCGATAACCCGAGTAACCCGCAGCTGGCGCGATTTAACGACGGCGGTACTGACCGTGATGGGCGCTTTTACGCCGGCACCTTCTGGGGACCGGGTGACTATAACGGCGCGCTGCTGGTGCGGATTGATAATCAGCTGACGCCGAAAGTGGTGCAGTGCGATATTCACGGCGCCAACGGGCTGGCCTTTAGCGAAGATAAACGCTGGATGTATACCTCCGATACGCCAAACGGCGTGATTTACCGTACGCCGTTGGATGAGCATGGCGAGCCGCAAAAGCGTGAGGTGTTTCGTCAGTTTAAAACGGGAGAAGGCATTCCTGACGGGGCGGCTATCGACGAAGAAGGATGCTACTGGAGCGCGATGTTTGATGGTTGGCGGATTGCACGCTTCTCACCAACGGGTGAACAGCTCGCCGAGTATCGCTTGCCGGTGCGCTGCCCGACGATGGTGTGCTTTGGTGGCGCGGATAGGCGCACGCTGTTTATCACCACCACCCGCGAGAATATGTCGGCGGAGGAGGTGGCGCAGTATCCGCTTTCCGGCGCCATCTTCACCCTGCCGGTAGAGGTAGCAGGGATGAAGAAGCTGCCGTTTATTGAACGTTAAACCGGGTCGACGGGGACCACGTTTTCGCTTGGGTAGCAGCCCAGCACTTTCATGGAACGGGTGATCCCGGAGAGCTCTTTCAGCGCCTTTTGCATCGGCAGGGATTCCAGGTTGGCCTGGATGTCGAGATAAAACATCTCTTCCCACGGGTTGCCATGAATAGGACGTGATTCGAGCTTGGTCATGATCAGGTTGTGGTTGCGCAGGACCAGCAGCGCTTCAACCAGCGCACCGGCCTGTTGTCCGGTCGCGATAAGCAGGGTCGTTTTCGCTGGAACCTGATCGGAGACGTTCACCGATTTGCGTGCCAGCACCAGGAAGCGGGTAATGTTCTGCGTCTGGTTAGCCTGGCAATGCTCCAGTACCTGCAGGCCGTACAGCTTGCCACCGGCTTCACTGCCCAGCGCGGCAACGGTCGGGGAGTTGGCCTGCGCCACTTTTTCCATCGCCGCCGAGGTGCTCTCGGTGTACTCAATTTTCCACTGCGGGTAGTGGCTCAGGAACTGGCTGCACTGCTGGAACGGCTGCGGGTGGCTGTAGACCGTCTCGATGGTTTCAAGCGTCGTTGTACCGTTCACCAGCACGCAGTGGTCGATAGGCACCGTCATCTCGCCCACAATCGACAGGCTGGTGTGCTGCAACAGATCGTAGACATCGTTAATCCCGCCGGAGCTGGTATTTTCAATCGGCACGACGGCGTAGTCGGCCTGACCGGTCTCGACCTGATTAAAGATATCGGCGAACTTCAGGCAGCCGCTTTCGATGAACTGTTCAAAGTGGCGAGCTGCGTACTGGCGTGCCGCCAGATGGGAGTACGACCCTTTTGGTCCCAGAAACGCGATGCGCGCTGAGTGCGGGTTAATCTGGTTTAAATGCTGTTGCAGCAGGGTTTGCTGGGTGAGTACCGAATCTTCAATGATGAGCTGGAACAGCCGCGTGATGTAGTGCGCATCAAGCTGGTGGGTTTTGCCGATGGTGATAAGACGCTCCAGCAGGTCACGCTCGCGGTCGATGTCGCGCACCGGGCGATGGGAGGCCAGCTTGGCTTTGCCAACTTCCACGGCGAGGCCGCGGCGTTCTGCCAGCAGGCTGACCAGTTTTTCATCTAGGGCGCTTATCTTATCGCGTATTGCCAATAACGGGTTTTCCGAAGTCATCATGTTTGCCTTTCTTGTTATCAATAAAAAAGGCCTCCCGGGTGGGAGGCCTTATTGTTCGTCTTCGCATTCTTTATCTCACGACGAAACGCCTCCCAATCAGGGGAAGGTAAAAAAGAATGCGAAGAAAAACGGTAGTCGTATCACAGCAGGTTAATTCCTTAGTGTGGTGAGGTTTTACAGTACCCGCTCTGTTTTCGTTCTGTCAATAAAAAACGCGCCCGAAGGCGCGTTGGCGATACACATTAAAGTACAAAGTTCAGTTTACTCTTCTTCAACTTCTTCTACGAAGCTTGCGTCTTTCACCGATGTGGTGGCGCGACGGGCTTCCCCTTTGTGTTGCACCTTATTGAGCTGCCGTTCCAGCTTGTTGATCAATTCGTTAATGGCGGTGTACATATCTTCATGTTTAGCGCTGGCGACCAGATGCCCGTTCGGGGTATTCATCGTGGCGTCCGCTACAAATCCCTGTGGCTCTTTGGACAGGATGATATGCGGGTTGATTAAGTGGGTTTGCCATTTTTCCAATTTTGAGAGACGGTCTGCGACATGCTGGCGAATAGCCGGAGTAATTTCCATTTGTTTACTGGTAATGTTCATTGTCATAAATTTTACCTCTTGTCTTTCCGTCTTGGTGATTCCAGCATACCTCGGATTTGGTTAAAATGTGTGATAAAGATCACATTATTTTGTCACTTTTTGTCAGTGCATTCATTTTGTGAGTCAGGACAGGAAGAAGTGATTTTTTACTTGTCGGTTCGGGAAAATGCAGCCATATTTGATAGGATGACCTGGAGCTAAACCGCTTCAGCAATGACGTAAAACGAATAAAAAAACGGCAGCCTCAGGGCTGCCGTTTTGCTTGATAGGATTGTCCGAATCAGGACTGAGTGTTTTTGCTGTTGGCCGCAATGATTTTTGCGACTTTGTCAGCCTGCGCGGTCATCTGCATTTCACGATAGGCGTTTTCCATCTTAGGAAGCGCGTCGCGGGTGGCCTGAGTGTCCGGGTAGTTACGCATCATGTTTTCAGTGCGGTTAACCACGGCTACCCATGCACCACGTGCAGTGTAGTAATCAACAACGGAAAGTTCATATTTCGCCAGACGATCTTTCAGGAAGACCAGACGCTTGTTGGCATCGGTGACGTACTGACTGTTCGGGTAGCCGCGCACCAGCTTCGAGAAGTCATTGAATGCGTCACGCGCGTGCTGCGGATCGCGGTCGGAACGATCGACGCCGAAGAAGCCCTGCAGCGCGCTATCATCCAGCGCCATATTCGTCAGACCACGCATGTACATCACGTAGTCGATGTTCGGATGGGTTGGATTCAGACGGATGAAACGGTCAATTGCGGCCTGGGCCAGCGGCAGATCGGCATTTTTATAGTATGCGTAGATCAGATCCAGCTGAACCTGCTGAGAATATGGTCCAAACGGATAGCGGTTATCCAACGCTTCCAGTTGCGTTATTGCCTGTTTCCAGTTACCGTCCTGCAGCTTTTGCTGAGCAGTTGCGTAGATTTCATTAGGCGGATTATCAGGAACTTCGTCCTTTGAACCAGAGCACCCCGCCAAAGCCAGGCTCAACGTGGCCGCTGCCACCAGATATTTCATGCGCGTCATGACGTTTTGACTTTCCTCAAAATGTTTATACGGGATATTCATAGTTCCTGTTCCCGATTAAGACCAGCTACAATAGCACACTATATTAAACGGCGAAGCCGTAAAAACCCAACGTTAACGAAGAAGCTGTATATGGCACAACGAGTACAACTCACCGCAACGGTGTCCGAGTCACAACTTGGACAACGCTTAGATCAGGCTTTGGCCGAAATGTTCCCTGATTATTCGCGTTCGCGCATAAAAGAATGGATCCTCGACCAACGCGTACAGGTAAATGGCAAAGTTTCAGACAAGCCAAAAGAGAAAGTCATGGGCGGCGAAACCGTCTCTATTGACGCCGAAATTGACGAAGAGATCCGCTTTGAAGCGCAGGATATCCCACTCGATATCGTTTATGAAGATGACGACATCATGGTCATCAACAAACCACGTGACCTCGTGGTGCACCCTGGCGCTGGTAACCCGGACGGCACGGTACTGAACGCGCTGCTGCACTACTATCCGCCGATTGCCGATGTACCGCGTGCGGGCATCGTACACCGTCTGGATAAAGACACGACCGGTTTGATGGTGGTGGCGAAAACCGTTCCGGCGCAAACGCGTCTGGTGGAATCGCTGCAGCTGCGTGAGATCACCCGCGAGTACGAAGCGGTCGCGATTGGTCACATGACCGCAGGCGGTAGCGTTGAAGAACCGATCAGCCGTCACCCGACCAAGCGTACGCACATGGCGGTACACCCGATGGGTAAACCGGCGGTAACGCACTATCGCATTATGGAACACTTCCGTGTGCACACGCGTCTGCGGCTGCGTCTGGAAACCGGACGTACGCACCAGATCCGCGTGCACATGGCGCATATCACCCATTCACTGGTGGGCGATCAGGTCTATGGTGGCCGCCCGCGTCCGCCGAAAGGCGCATCGGATGAGTTCATTTCCGTACTGCGTAAGTTTGACCGTCAGGCGCTTCACGCGACCATGCTGCGTCTCTATCACCCGATTTCGGGGATTGAAATGGAATGGCATGCGCCAATCCCGCAGGATATGGTTGATCTGATCGAAGTGATGCGCGACGACTTTGAAGAACATAAGGATGACGTAGACTGGCTATGACCAAAATCATTGTCCCGGAGTGGCCGCTGCCAGCAAGCGTAGCGGCCTGCAGTTCAACGCGCGTGGGCGGGGTTAGCGAAGGGGCGTGGGATTCTCTGAATCTCGGTGCCCACTGTGGCGATAATCTTGATCACGTAGAAGAGAACCGTAAGCGTATGTTTGCGGCAGGTAAACTGCCGTCGAAACCGGTGTGGCTTGAGCAGGTACACGGTAAAGAGGTTCTGCATCTGACCGGTGAACCTTATGCCTCTAAGCGCGCCGATGCTTCCTATAGCAATACGCCCGGGACCGTGTGTGCGGTGATGACAGCCGATTGTCTGCCGGTGCTTTTCTGTAATAAAGCCGGAACCGAAGTCGCCGCAGCGCATGCCGGATGGCGCGGGCTGTGCGACGGCGTGCTGGAAGAGACCGTTGCCTGCTTCAAAGATAGCCCAGAGAACATTATTGCCTGGCTTGGCCCGGCGATTGGGCCGCTGGCTTTCGAAGTCGGCCCGGAAGTGCGTGAAGCGTTTATGGCGAAAGATGCCAATGCGGTTAGCGCCTTCCGTCCTGCCGGCGAAAAATACTATGCTGATATCTACCAGCTGGCGCGTCAGCGTTTGGGGAATATCGGCGTAACCGCACTCTTTGGTGGTGACCGCTGTACCTTCAGCGAAAAAGATGATTTCTTCTCTTACCGCCGTGACCGTACTACGGGTCGTATGGCAAGTTTCATCTGGCTGATATAACCTATAGAATCAAGACGATCCAGAAGGCAGACATTTTTTTCTCATTGACCAGGTCATTTAACCTTGAATAATTGAGGGATGACCTCATTTAATCTCCTGTAGCAAATTTGACCTAGTATGGGAGGAGTCATGCGTCTGGATCGTCTTACCAATAAATTCCAGCTTGCTCTTGCCGATGCCCAGTCGCTCGCACTGGGGCACGACAACCAATTTATCGAACCTCTTCACTTAATGAGCGCCTTGCTGAATCAGGAAGGGGGCTCGGTACGTCCTTTATTAACCTCTGCTGGCATTAATGCTGGCCAGTTGCGTACCGCTATCGATCAGGCGTTGAGCCGTTTACCTCAGGTGGAAGGCACCGGTGGAGACGTGCAGCCGTCTCAGGATCTGATGCGCGTGTTGAATCTTTGCGACAAGCTGGCGCAAAAACGCAACGATAACTTTATTTCGTCAGAGCTGTTCGTTCTGGCGGCGCTTGAGTCACGTGGCACTCTGACTGACCTGCTGAAATCAGCGGGGGCGACAACGGCCAATATTACTCAGGCTATTGAACAGATGCGCGGGGGTGAAAGCGTGAATGACCAGGGTGCCGAAGACCAACGTCAGGCATTGAAAAAATACACGGTCGATCTGACCGAGCGCGCCGAGCAGGGCAAACTTGACCCGGTTATCGGCCGTGATGAAGAAATTCGCCGTACCATTCAGGTACTGCAGCGTCGTACGAAAAACAACCCGGTGTTAATCGGTGAACCGGGCGTCGGTAAAACGGCCATTGTTGAAGGGCTGGCGCAGCGCATTATTAACGGTGAAGTTCCGGAAGGCTTAAAAGGCCGCCGTGTACTGGCGCTGGATATGGGCGCGCTGGTGGCCGGGGCGAAATACCGCGGTGAGTTTGAAGAGCGTCTGAAAGGCGTACTGAACGACCTGGCGAAACAGGAAGGCAATGTCATCCTGTTTATCGATGAGCTGCATACCATGGTCGGGGCGGGTAAAGCCGACGGCGCGATGGATGCTGGCAACATGCTGAAACCGGCGCTGGCGCGTGGGGAACTCCACTGCGTAGGCGCGACGACGCTGGATGAATACCGTCAGTACATCGAAAAAGATGCGGCGCTGGAACGTCGATTCCAGAAAGTGTTTGTCGCTGAGCCAACGGTAGAAGACACCATCGCGATTCTGCGTGGTTTGAAAGAACGTTATGAACTGCACCACCACGTGCAGATTACTGACCCGGCAATCGTGGCGGCAGCAACGCTGTCTCACCGCTATATTGCCGACCGTCAGTTGCCGGATAAAGCCATCGACCTTATCGATGAAGCAGCGTCCAGTATTCGTATGCAGATTGACTCGAAGCCGGAAGAGCTCGACCGACTCGACCGCCGTATCATTCAGCTGAAGCTGGAACAGCAGGCATTAATGAAAGAGTCTGATGAGGCGAGTAAGAAACGTCTCGACATGCTGAACGATGAGCTGAGCGATAAAGAGCGTCAGTACTCTGAGTTAGAAGAAGAGTGGAAAGCGGAAAAAGCCTCCCTTTCCGGCACGCAAACGATTAAGGCAGAACTGGAGCAGGCGAAAATCGCCATCGAGCAGGCGCGTCGCGTCGGCGACCTGGCGCGGATGTCCGAGTTGCAGTATGGCAAAATTCCAGAGCTGGAAAAACAGCTGGAAGCGGCAACGCAGTCTGAAGGTAAAACCATGCGCCTGTTACGTAATAAAGTGACGGATGCTGAGATTGCCGAAGTGCTGGCGCGCTGGACCGGTATTCCGGTTGCCCGCATGCTGGAAGGCGAGCGTGAGAAACTGCTGCGTATGGAGCAGGATCTGCACAGCCGCGTGATTGGGCAGAACGAAGCGGTTGAAGCGGTATCGAATGCGATTCGCCGTAGCCGTGCCGGGCTGTCCGATCCTAACCGTCCGATTGGTTCATTCCTGTTCCTGGGGCCAACCGGGGTAGGTAAAACCGAACTGTGTAAAGCGCTGGCTAACTTTATGTTCGACAGCGACGACGCCATGGTGCGTATCGACATGTCCGAGTTTATGGAGAAACACTCCGTGTCTCGTCTGGTCGGTGCGCCTCCGGGATATGTTGGTTATGAAGAGGGCGGTTATCTGACGGAAGCGGTTCGTCGTCGTCCTTATTCTGTCATCCTGCTGGATGAAGTCGAGAAGGCGCATCCGGATGTGTTCAACATTCTGCTGCAGGTTCTGGACGACGGTCGTCTGACCGACGGGCAGGGGAGAACGGTCGACTTCCGTAACACGGTGGTCATCATGACCTCTAACCTCGGCTCTGACCTGATTCAGGAACGTTTCGGCGAACTGGACTACGGGCATATGAAAGATCTGGTACTGGGCGTGGTCAGCCACAGCTTCCGTCCAGAGTTCATCAACCGTATAGATGAAGTGGTTGTCTTCCATCCGTTGGGTGAAAAACATATTGCGTCGATTGCCCAGATTCAGCTGCAACGACTCTACCAGCGTCTGGAAGAGCGTGGCTACGAAACGCAGATGTCTGATGAAGCGCTGCAGTTGCTGAGTCAGAATGGTTACGATCCGGTATATGGTGCACGTCCGTTGAAACGTGCTATCCAGCAGCAGATCGAAAACCCGCTGGCCCAGCAGATTCTGTCCGGCGAGCTGATTCCTGGTAAAGTTATCCGCCTGGAAGTCAAAGACGACCAGATTGTGGCAGTGCAGTAAGTCACAAAAAGAAGAAAACGAGCCCTTTGGGGCTCGTTTTTGTTTAAAAACCAGGCAAAAATAAGAGGGTTGAATGAAAAGTGAGCGAACGATAAGTTTTTTATAATTTATGCTTGCGACTTCTCAGTATCTCCCTATAATGCGCCTCCACTGACACGGAACAACGGCAAACAAGCCGCCGGGTCAGCGAGGTTCTCCTGAGAATCTCGACAGAGAAAGCGAAATTAAACGCTTGACTCTGAAGCGGGAAAGCGTATTATGCACATCCCGCGCCGCTGACAAAGCGAAGCGGCACTGCTCTTTAACAATTTATCAGACAATCTGTGTGGGCACTCGAAGATACGGATTCTTAACGTCGCAAGACGATAAATGAATACCAAGTCTCTGAGTGAACACGTAATTCATTACGAAGTTTAATTCACGAGCATCAAACTTAAATTGAAGAGTTTGATCATGGCTCAGATTGAACGCTGGCGGCAGGCCTAACACATGCAAGTCGAACGGTAGCACAGAGAGCTTGCTCTTGGGTGACGAGTGGCGGACGGGTGAGTAATGTCTGGGAAACTGCCCGATGGAGGGGGATAACTACTGGAAACGGTAGCTAATACCGCATAACGTCGCAAGACCAAAGTGGGGGACCTTCGGGCCTCACACCATCGGATGTGCCCAGATGGGATTAGCTAGTTGGTGAGGTAATGGCTCACCAAGGCGACGATCCCTAGCTGGTCTGAGAGGATGACCAGCCACACTGGAACTGAGACACGGTCCAGACTCCTACGGGAGGCAGCAGTGGGGAATATTGCACAATGGGCGCAAGCCTGATGCAGCCATGCCGCGTGTATGAAGAAGGCCTTCGGGTTGTAAAGTACTTTCAGCGAGGAGGAAGGCATTGTGGTTAATAACCGCAGTGATTGACGTTACTCGCAGAAGAAGCACCGGCTAACTCCGTGCCAGCAGCCGCGGTAATACGGAGGGTGCAAGCGTTAATCGGAATTACTGGGCGTAAAGCGCACGCAGGCGGTCTGTCAAGTCGGATGTGAAATCCCCGGGCTCAACCTGGGAACTGCATTCGAAACTGGCAGGCTAGAGTCTTGTAGAGGGGGGTAGAATTCCAGGTGTAGCGGTGAAATGCGTAGAGATCTGGAGGAATACCGGTGGCGAAGGCGGCCCCCTGGACAAAGACTGACGCTCAGGTGCGAAAGCGTGGGGAGCAAACAGGATTAGATACCCTGGTAGTCCACGCCGTAAACGATGTCTATTTGAAGGTTGTTCCCTTGAGGAGTGGCTTTCGGAGCTAACGCGTTAAATAGACCGCCTGGGGAGTACGGCCGCAAGGTTAAAACTCAAATGAATTGACGGGGGCCCGCACAAGCGGTGGAGCATGTGGTTTAATTCGATGCAACGCGAAGAACCTTACCTACTCTTGACATCCAGAGAACTTAGCAGAGATGCTTTGGTGCCTTCGGGAACTCTGAGACAGGTGCTGCATGGCTGTCGTCAGCTCGTGTTGTGAAATGTTGGGTTAAGTCCCGCAACGAGCGCAACCCTTATCCTTTGTTGCCAGCGGTTCGGCCGGGAACTCAAAGGAGACTGCCAGTGATAAACTGGAGGAAGGTGGGGATGACGTCAAGTCATCATGGCCCTTACGAGTAGGGCTACACACGTGCTACAATGGCATATACAAAGAGAAGCGACCTCGCGAGAGCAAGCGGACCTCATAAAGTATGTCGTAGTCCGGATTGGAGTCTGCAACTCGACTCCATGAAGTCGGAATCGCTAGTAATCGTAGATCAGAATGCTACGGTGAATACGTTCCCGGGCCTTGTACACACCGCCCGTCACACCATGGGAGTGGGTTGCAAAAGAAGTAGGTAGCTTAACCTTCGGGAGGGCGCTTACCACTTTGTGATTCATGACTGGGGTGAAGTCGTAACAAGGTAACCGTAGGGGAACCTGCGGTTGGATCACCTCCTTACCTTAAAGAAGCGTTCTTTGAAGTGCTCACACAGATTGTCTGATGAAAAGTAAATAGCAAGGCGTCTTGCGATTGAGACTTCAGTGTCCCCTTCGTCTAGAGGCCCAGGACACCGCCCTTTCACGGCGGTAACAGGGGTTCGAATCCCCTAGGGGACGCCACTTGCTGGTTTGTGTGAGTGAAAGTCGCCGACCTCAATATCTCAAAACTTACCTTCGGGTGACGTTTGAAATATTTGCTCTTTAAAAATCTGGATCAAGCTGAAAATTGAAACAGCACACTGAACTCTGTTCTCCGTAATAAGAACAGACTGAGGTGTGTTTGAGTCTCTCAAATTTTTGCAGCACGATGATGAATCGAAAGAAACATCTTCGGGTTGTGAGGTTAAGCGACTAAGCGTACACGGTGGATGCCCTGGCAGTCAGAGGCGATGAAGGACGTGCTAATCTGCGATAAGCGTCGGTAAGGTGATATGAACCGTTATAACCGACGATTTCCGAATGGGGAAACCCAGTGTGTTTCGACACACTATCATTACGTGAATACATAGCGTAATGAAGCGAACCGGGGGAACTGAAACATCTAAGTACCCCGAGGAAAAGAAATCAACCGAGATTCCCCCAGTAGCGGCGAGCGAACGGGGAGCAGCCCAGAGCCTGAATCAGCATGTGTGATAGTGGAACGGTATGGAAAGGCCGGCGATACAGGGTGATAGCCCCGTACACAAAATTGCATGTGTTGTGAGCTCGATGAGTAGGGCGGGACACGTGGTATCCTGTCTGAATATGGGGGGACCATCCTCCAAGGCTAAATACTCCTGACTGACCGATAGTGAACCAGTACCGTGAGGGAAAGGCGAAAAGAACCCCGG
This sequence comes from Kluyvera sichuanensis, assembly GCF_040930405.1. Lineage (NCBI taxonomy): Bacteria > Pseudomonadati > Pseudomonadota > Gammaproteobacteria > Enterobacterales > Enterobacteriaceae > Kluyvera > Kluyvera sichuanensis. The sequence goes on along the minus strand of NZ_CP162271.1, from coordinate 2,545,517 downwards.
CGAGGGGAGTGAAAAAGAACCTGAAACCGTGTACGTACAAGCAGTGGGAGCATCCTTCGGGGTGTGACTGCGTACCTTTTGTATAATGGGTCAGCGACTTATATTCTGTAGCAAGGTTAACCGAATAGGGGAGCCGCAGGGAAACCGAGTCTTAACTGGGCGTTAAGTTGCAGGGTATAGACCCGAAACCCGGTGATCTAGCCATGGGCAGGTTGAAGGTTGGGTAACACTAACTGGAGGACCGAACCGACTAATGTTGAAAAATTAGCGGATGACTTGTGGCTGGGGGTGAAAGGCCAATCAAACCGGGAGATAGCTGGTTCTCCCCGAAAGCTATTTAGGTAGCGCCTCGTGAATTCATCTTCGGGGGTAGAGCACTGTTTCGGCTAGGGGGTCATCCCGACTTACCAACCCGATGCAAACTACGAATACCGAAGAATGTTATCACGGGAGACACACGGCGGGTGCTAACGTCCGTCGTGAAGAGGGAAACAACCCAGACCGCCAGCTAAGGTCCCAAAGTCACAGTTAAGTGGGAAACGATGTGGGAAGGCTCAGACAGCCAGGATGTTGGCTTAGAAGCAGCCATCATTTAAAGAAAGCGTAATAGCTCACTGGTCGAGTCGGCCTGCGCGGAAGATGTAACGGGGCTAAACTGTGCACCGAAGCTGCGGCAGCGACACTATGTGTTGTTGGGTAGGGGAGCGTTCTGTAAGCCTGCGAAGGTGTCCTGTGAGGGATGCTGGAGGTATCAGAAGTGCGAATGCTGACATAAGTAACGATAATGCGGGTGAAAAACCCGCACGCCGGAAGACCAAGGGTTCCTGTCCAACGTTAATCGGGGCAGGGTGAGTCGACCCCTAAGGCGAGGCCGAAAGGCGTAGTCGATGGGAAACAGGTTAATATTCCTGTACTTGGTGTTACTGCGAAGGGGGGACGGAGAAGGCTATGTTAGCCGGGCGACGGTTGTCCCGGTTTAAGCATGTAGGCGGGCGTTTTAGGTAAATCCGGAACGCTATTAACGCTGAGGTGTGATGACGAGGCACTACGGTGCTGAAGTAACAAATGCCCTGCTTCCAGGAAAAGCCTCTAAGCATCAGGTAACATCAAATCGTACCCCAAACCGACACAGGTGGTCAGGTAGAGAATACCAAGGCGCTTGAGAGAACTCGGGTGAAGGAACTAGGCAAAATGGTGCCGTAACTTCGGGAGAAGGCACGCTGATATGTAGGTGAAGTGATTTACTCATGGAGCTGAAATCAGTCGAAGATACCAGCTGGCTGCAACTGTTTATTAAAAACACAGCACTGTGCAAACACGAAAGTGGACGTATACGGTGTGACGCCTGCCCGGTGCCGGAAGGTTAATTGATGGGGTTAGCGGCAACGCGAAGCTCTTGATCGAAGCCCCGGTAAACGGCGGCCGTAACTATAACGGTCCTAAGGTAGCGAAATTCCTTGTCGGGTAAGTTCCGACCTGCACGAATGGCGTAATGATGGCCAGGCTGTCTCCACCCGAGACTCAGTGAAATTGAACTCGCTGTGAAGATGCAGTGTACCCGCGGCAAGACGGAAAGACCCCGTGAACCTTTACTATAGCTTGACACTGAACACTGGTCCTTGATGTGTAGGATAGGTGGGAGGCTTTGAAGTGTGGACGCCAGTTCGCATGGAGCCAACCTTGAAATACCACCCTTTAATGGCTGGTGTTCTAACGTAGACCCGTAATCCGGGTTGCGGACAGTGTCTGGTGGGTAGTTTGACTGGGGCGGTCTCCTCCTAAAGAGTAACGGAGGAGCACGAAGGTTAGCTAATCCTGGTCGGACATCAGGAGGTTAGTGCAAAGGCATAAGCTAGCTTGACTGCGAGAGTGACGGCTCGAGCAGGTGCGAAAGCAGGTCTTAGTGATCCGGTGGTTCTGTATGGAAGGGCCATCGCTCAACGGATAAAAGGTACTCCGGGGATAACAGGCTGATACCGCCCAAGAGTTCATATCGACGGCGGTGTTTGGCACCTCGATGTCGGCTCATCACATCCTGGGGCTGAAGTAGGTCCCAAGGGTATGGCTGTTCGCCATTTAAAGTGGTACGCGAGCTGGGTTTAGAACGTCGTGAGACAGTTCGGTCCCTATCTGCCGTGGGCGCTGGAGAATTGAGGGGGGCTGCTCCTAGTACGAGAGGACCGGAGTGGACGCATCACTGGTGTTCGGGTTGTCATGCCAATGGCATTGCCCGGTAGCTAAATGCGGAAAAGATAAGTGCTGAAAGCATCTAAGCACGAAACTTGCCCCAAGATGAGTTCTCCCTGACTCCTTGAGAGTCCTGAAGGAACGTTGAAGACGACGACGTTGATAGGCTGGGTGTGTAAGCGTAGCGATACGTTGAGCTAACCAGTACTAATGAACCGTGAGGCTTAACCTTACAACGCCGAAGATGTTTTGGCGAAGAGACATCGATATTCAGCTTGATTACAGATTACATCAGAACGCGAAAAGCGGTCTGATAACAGAATTTGCCTGGCGGCTGTAGCGCGGTGGTCCCACCTGACCCCATGCCGAACTCAGAAGTGAAACGCCGTAGCGCCGATGGTAGTGTGGGGTCTCCCCATGCGAGAGTAGGGAACTGCCAGGCATCAATTTAGTGAAGAAGCCCATCCTGACGGATGGGCTTTTTTGCGTGTGCGGGAAATGAAAATGCGGTGAAAATCCCGGGGTCACTGCGTTCGCCCGGGCTACAGGTGGTGATAATGTGTACGTATAACGTACAAACCGTAGCCCGGACGAGGCGTTTTACGCCGACTCCGGGGCCAGGCACACTGCCGGATGCATACCGACTCCTCTCGTTTCGCCCTTCAAACGACCCTCACCACTGAAGTTACTCCTAAATCGTGATCTTGCTAATGAAAAACGTGATGTTGGTCACTAATTTACATATAACAATTATATAACATTTCATTTACTAAAATATCTGCCTGCGTGACGTGTTACGCCCGGTTAAGGCAGGAGATCGCTTTTGGCAGGAGTTAACAAATGGCTGTAACCAGTGTGACCCCAGAAGGGACGCTTACCGGCAGCGATACTCGCCGTCGTATCATGGCAATTGTCGGGGCATCATCGGGGAATCTCGTTGAATGGTTTGACTTTTATGTCTACTCGTTCTGTTCTCTGTATTTTGCCCACATCTTCTTTCCATCCGGAAATACCACCACCCAACTCCTGCAAACCGCAGGCGTCTTTGCCGCCGGTTTTCTGATGCGCCCTATCGGCGGATGGCTGTTTGGCCGCATCGCCGACCGTCGCGGACGCAAAGTTTCAATGCTTATCTCCGTCTGTATGATGTGCTTTGGCTCGCTGGTGATCGCCTGCCTGCCGGGCTACAGCGTGATTGGTACCTGGGCTCCGGCGTTGCTGCTGCTGGCGCGTCTGTTCCAGGGACTCTCCGTCGGTGGGGAATACGGCACAAGTGCAACCTATATGAGTGAAGTCGCGGTTGAAGGGCGCAAAGGCTTCTATGCGTCATTCCAGTACGTCACCTTAATCGGTGGCCAACTGCTGGCGGTACTGGTTGTTGTTATTCTGCAAAACGTGATGGACAGCGAAAGCCTCCACGCCTGGGGATGGCGTATTCCGTTCGCTATGGGCGCAGTGCTGGCGATTGTTGCGCTGTGGTTGCGCCGTCAACTGGATGAAACATCGCAGAAAGAGACGCGTACGCTAAAAGAGGCGGGCTCCTTCAAAGGATTATGGCGTAATCGTCGAGCCTTTGTGATGGTGTTAGGCTTTACCGCGGCAGGGTCGCTAAGCTTCTATACCTTCACCACCTATATGCAGAAGTATCTGGTGAATACCGCAGGCATGAGCGCAAACCTCGCTAGCGTGATTATGACGGCGGCGCTATTTGTCTACATGTTGGTACAGCCGTTCTTTGGCCTGCTGTCGGACAGAGTCGGTCGCCGTACTTCAATGCTCTGCTTCGGTGCGCTGGCAACGCTGTTTACCGTGCCCATTCTCTCAGCTTTGCAAAACGTCACTTCGCCTTACGCCGCGTTTGGTTTGGTGATGTGCGCACTGTTGATTACCAGCTTCTATACCTCTATCAGCGGCATTCTGAAAGCTGAAATGTTCCCGGCACAGGTTCGCGCTCTGGGAGTCGGGCTCTCTTATGCGGTCGCGAATGCGCTGTTTGGTGGTTCGGCTGAGTACGTTGCGCTGTCGCTGAAGTCGTCCGGGATTGAGACGGCCTTCTTCTGGTACGTCACGGTGATGGCGGCGCTGGCGTTTCTGGTATCGCTGAAGCTGCACCGCAAAGGGAAGGGGTTACGCCTGTAGCACGCTAATGCTGCGCCAACTGCCACACTGCATAGCCGGTTGTGGCGCCGGCGACATCCCACGCAAAATCTTTCCAACTCCAGCCGCTCCCCGCCGGGCGGCTATCCCACAGCTCCTTGGATGCCCCCAGACTGACGGAAAACATAAAGCCAATGGCGGCGCTGCGGTCACGGCTGATGCCCTGGTGCTGCGCATATTCGTTACCGGCGGCAGAGAGCATGGCGGAGGCAATAAAGTGCTGGGCTTTATCCTGCCCGCTCCAGCTATCGTTTGCCATATGGCTACAGCCGCTTAATACGAGCACGCTACAAAGGACGAGGATGCGGGTCATTATGGCTCCTTGAAAAAAAGCCCCGTCGAAACGGGGCTACAATTTAAAGGATACGGCTGATCAGTCGGTCGATACGAATACGTCGCAGACGGCGAATCAGCTTACGCACCTTAACGGGGTATTCGGCGATGCTTTGCAGATCGCGGAAGTCATTTACCACCGTCGTGTGTTTGCGGATCAGATCCAGCTCTTTCTGGCGCATAGAGGCCAGCTGCTTTTTCGGATCGTGGATCAGCACGGCGTTTTCCAGATCCAGGCGCCAGGCGCGCGGGTTAAGGTTGTTGCCGGTCAGCAGGATCCACTCGTTATCCACCCACATCCCTTTCAGGTGATAGGTATTATCCTCGTCTTTCCACAGGCGCACGGTCAGCTGATCGGTATTGATGTAATACTGCAGGCGGCTCAGGAAGCGGCGCAGGTTAATCTCATACAGATAAGGCAGCGCACCGATAATCTTAAACGGCTCGTTTTCTGGAATGTAAAAGTCGTTTGCCGTCTTATCGCCGACGATGATCTCGACCTTTTTCCCATCCCGCAGCAGGCGGATAATATTCCGCACCAGCAGTGCAGGCAGGTTGAAGTATGGCGTGCAGATGGTGAGCTTTTCCTCAGTGCACGGCATCAGGTGGAAAATCGTTTTGTTCAGTACGCTGGTTTTGCCCAGACCAACCAGCGGCGTGACGGTGAGCTCGTCATCGCTGGCGTTACCCTCAAAATGGTAACTGGTATCGCGCAGCTCCTGACGATAAAGACGAATATCGTTTTTGATTTCCGGGCTTTTCGGACGCTCGGTATTATCGAGGCGGTTGACGCCGCGACCTTCAACCAGATTCTCCGACACCCAATTAAACATGATGTCGGCCATCTGCGGGTTACGGATGCACTGATAGCGGTCATAGCGATATTTATCGTGCTGATGCAGATAGACATCGTTGATGCTCGCGCCGCTGTAAAGCACGCAGTCATCAATAATGAAGCCCTTAAAGTGCAGCACGCCGAGCGCTTCACGGGTGTTGATAGGCACGCCGTAAACGGGAACCTCTACGCCCGGGTTCTCTTTCGCAGTACGGCAGTACCAGTCCGCATTGGTATTAGACGCGGCAGCACCAATACGCCCACGCTGTGCGCGATGCCAGTCAACCAGCACGCGGACTTCAAGCTCCGGGCGTTGACGCTTGGCTTCGTACAAGGCTTGCAGAATCGTCTTTCCGGCGTCGTCCTGTTCGAGGTACAACGCGACGATGCAAATTCGGCGCGTGGCGCTGGCGATTTTTGCGAGCAGAGCTTCACGGAAATCTGCTGGAGCATAGAAAAACTCAATATCATCAACAGACTGTGAAAGCTTGGGTAGTTGGGCAAGGTGTTGTTGATGTTTATTACGCTTAAATTTTGACAACATCACAGTGCGTTTCTTCTCTGGTTTAGTGAAGGGTCCTCTGTACCTGGCAGACGACGTAAGCGGTCAATGATACCATCTCTGTCGGGTAAGGGCAGCATTTCCAGCAACTTAGTCATCACTCAGCCTTAGGGATAGACCGACGATGCCATCTTCCAGCTGAATATCAACGTCAAAACCGAGCTTTCTCGCGAGCGCTATCATCCCGCGATTATTGGGCATGGTAATGCCGTTCAGGCGCAGTAAACCATGAGCGCGAGTGTAGCCGATAAGCTTATTCAGCAACCTCCCGCCGAGCCCAAGGCCTTTTAGATCGGAACGAACCAGTACGGCAAATTCCGCGTCGATATTATCCGGATCGGAAATCGCGCGGGTCACGCCGAGGATCTCGGTATCGTCGCCAGAGCCGTGAACCGCCACAAAGGCCATTTCTCGATCGTAGTCGATCTGCGTCATGTTGGCTAAATCGTCATGGGTAAATTCGTTAATCTCGCTAAAGTAGCGGTAGTAGAGATCCTCTTTTGTGACCCGGGCGATAAACTGCTGCAATAGCGGCTCATCTTCCGGCAGGATAGGACGAAACAAGCAGCGTTCACCGTTTTTCATGGTGACCCACTCTTCCAGATGCTGAGGATACGGACGAATGGCGAGCCGGCTTTCGCTCGAACCACTAAACGGGGCGATATCCAGCGTCACATCCAGCGCGGTAAATTCGTTACCGGAGACCAGCAACGGATGAATATCCAGACGCTGGATCTCCGGGCAGTCAACAATCAGGTTCGAAACCTGCACCAGGAGCTGACTTAAGCCCGGAATGTCTAACGGGCGGAGCGCGCTGCGGCCGCGGATTTTCTTACTCTTAATGGCCTGAATAACCAGATAGCGCGCTAGCGTCATATTCAGCGGTGGCAGCGCTACGGCGGCCTGATCTTCCGCGCGCCACTCTACGCCACCTTCGCCCAGCATAATCAGCGGGCCAAAAACCGGGTCGTGCTCGACCACCACGCGCAACTCCTGTGCGCCAGCACGGTTAGCCATACTCTGCACCAGCAGGCCGTGAATGCGCGCCTGCGGCCAGGCCATTTTTACGCGGTCGAGGATCGCATCAGCGGCCTGCTGCACCTCGGTGGCGGTACGTAGGTAGAGCATGACGCCCTGAACTTCCGATTTGTGCGGAATGTCTGGCGAACGTAGTTTCAACGCCACCGGATAACCAATTTGCTCGGCGATATGCACCGCCTCGGCGCTGTCTGAGGCAATCCAGGTTGGCAGCGTATTCAGCCCGTAGGCTTCCAGAATCGGACGCACTTCGTGGGTGTCCAGCGCGCTGATGCCGCTGTCTATTGCCTGCTGTAATAGCTCGTGCGCCTGGCTGGTATTGGCCGTCAGGCTATGTGGCAGCGCCGGTGTTTCCCGCAGTTGCTTCTGGTTACGTCGGTATTCCACCATATGCATAAAGGCGGTAATCGTCCCTTCCGGGGTACGGTAGGTTGGAATGCCCGCATCGCTGAACATACGGCGCGCTTCCCGTGAGGAATATTCCCCGCACCAGTTGGTCAACACGCTAATGTAGTTCCCGCGCGGGTGCTTCTTGATGAGGTCAATCAGCGCGGTGGCACTTTCGCTGCCCGGCGCCGTAGCGCTAGGAGAGTGGATCACCATCAGGGCATCCAGGTCCGGGCTATTGAGCAGTATATTCACCGCCGCTAAATAGTGTTCGATGCTGGCATCATCGCGCAGATCCAGCGGGTTATTGGCCTCAACGGTGTCCGGCAAGAGTTGCTGTAATTGTTGGCGCGTATCGTCACTGAGGGTGGCAAGCTTCCCGTTGCGCGCCCAGTGCTCGTCCAGCGCCAGCGCGGCCGGAGCCGCACCGTTGCTGATAATCATCAGCCGCTCGCCGCGTAGCGGGCGCATATGGCTGAGGGTTTCAACGGCGGAGAAAAGCTCGTGGGTATCCTGCACGCGCAGCAGACCTGCGCGCTGAATGGCCGCATCCCAGGCCGGATCCATCCCGGAGTTCACGTGCAGCAGACGCTGAGCGGCCGGGCTGCGCCCGCTTTTAATCACCAGAATCGGCTTATTACGTGAAGCACTACGGGCGGCGGATACGAAGCGCCGTGCATCGCTGAGCTGCTCCAGATAGAGCAGAATAGCGCTGGTTTTGCTGTCTCGCGCCAGATAGTCGAGCAGGTCGTCGACATCAATATCCAGACTGTCGCCCAGCGCGATAAAGTAAGAAAACCCCATTTCCCGCTGCTGCGCCCAGTCGAGGATGGTATTGGAAACGGCGGCCGATTGAGAAATAAAGGCCAGCTTGCCTTTGCGAATGGGTACCGGGGAAAAGCTGGCGTTCAGGCCCTGCCAGGGCGCCAGTAGCCCGAGGCTGTTTGGCCCCAGCAGACGCATCTGATAGCGGGCGGCGCAGGCTTTTAGCGCACTGAACTGATCGGGAGTAGAAGAGAGAATAATGCAGGTTTTGCAGCCCTTCTCCCCCAGCGCTTCCAGCAACTCAAGGTTGCGACGAGCGTGAGTACATAGCACCGCGAGATCCGGTGAAAAGGGGAGGCTGTCAATCGTCGGCCAGGCAAGAACGCCAAGCACCGCTTTCCAGGCCGGGGTAACGGGCAGAACGGGGCCAGCAAAGCCGCCGGCCAGTAGATTCTGCATCATCAAAAAACCGGCCCGCTGTGGTTTCATTGAGGCACCAATCACCGCAATGGATTTTGGCCTCAGAAGTGCTTCCAGCCCACGTTGACTCATAGCCGTCTTCCTTACGCGACAGTAATCTGATGAGTTTAACCGTTTTCCGCTTCGGCTGTTGTGATGTTCCCCTGATGATGAGCTTTTCCTGCAAGGTAGTGCTCACGAAAGCGGGTAAAGTGTCCGCTGAGCGCAGAAGCAGCTCCAGTGTCGTTGGCTAAATCCAGTAGCGCAATGGCGACTTCGGCGGTGCAGTACTGACCTTCGACATGGGCTTCGCGCAGGCTGTAGGCCGATACGCGCGACAGGTCGACGGAGATAATCGGCAGATTGTCCAGCCACGGGCTTTTACGGAACATTTTTCGCGCTTCTGGCCAGGTTCCGTCTAACATAATAAACAGCGGCGGTTTTCCGGCGGGTGGCGTAGTGAGCACCTGACGGTCTGGGTCTGCGTAGGACGATGGGAAAACCACCATCGGCTGGTAGTCAGGGTTTTTAACCAGCTCGAGCAGCGCCTGCGGCGGCTCGGTACGCGACCATTGAAAAGCCTCGGTTTGCGGCAAAATGTCGGCAATCAAGCGACCGGTATTGCTGGGTTTCATCGGTTCGGTATCGAACATCACCAGGCAAAAACGGCTCTTTGCCGGATGTGGGGCGATGGTGTCGCACAGACAATAGCGTTGCACCAGCAGACAGCGCTGGCAGCGGCGAACCCGATTACCACGGGCAAGAAAAGGGCGAGTCGCGCGGGCAAGTCGCTCGGCGCGCAACCGAAGTACGGCGTTATCAATCATGGGAATCGTACGGCAAAAACGCTATTGTCGCAGAGGTGAATACGGGGCACAAGATGTGCCCCGGTGGGATTATGCCTGCAGCGCTTCGTTCAGCCAGCTTTCAAACGGCGCTTTCGGTACCGCGCCGTTGAGCATATCGACAACTTCACCATTTTTGAAAATCATAATGGTCGGGATGCTACGGATGCGGAAGCGGGCACTGAGCTCGCGTTCTGCTTCGGTGTTTACTTTTACAAAGCGAATCTTACCGTTTTGCTCTTCGGCGACATCTTCGAAGATTGGCGCAAAGTTACGGCATGGGCCGCACCACGGCGCCCAGAAATCAACAACAACGGGGAGATCGTCCTTCAGCAGTTTATCCAGTGTGCTGTCCGTAGCGTTAATTACTTCGCCATCGAACAGGTCTTCACCACAGCGTCCACATTTTGCCGCTTCGTTAATACGCGCTTCTGGAATGCGATTAAGCGCCTGGCAGTGGGCACAAACGGTATTCATAACTCACCTCTGGGTCATCGTGTTGCAGAACGGCAATGTTGCCGGATGTTTCTATAATGTTACACATTATCAACAAGACTGTATTCATCAACAAGGCGTTTTATCCGATGGATATAATAGTCGTGGTCTTTTTTATGAAGTAATGGCTAAGCGCTAAGACATCAGGTAATCTGCGCGCTTCGCGCAGCGCAGGTGGAGAAAAACATGAGCGACGAACTGAAAAACAAAAACGGCAAGGTCAAAGTGATGTACGTCCGCAGTGACGATGACTCGGACAAACGCACCCAAAATCCTCGTACTGGTAAAGGCGGAGGCCGTCCTGGCACATCCCGTGCTGGTGCTTCCCGTGCCGAAGGCGGTCGTCGCCCTGCCCGTGATGAGAGAAAGGGTCCTAACAGCGAACGCGGCCGTGAACGTGGTCGTGACCGCGATGTAGAACGCGATCGCGATCGTGGTGAAGGCTCCCCATGGCGTACGGTTTCCCGTGCCCCTGGTGACAACGCACCGGCGAAAGCCGATCACGGCGGGATCAGCGGTAAAAGCTTTATCGATCCAGAAGTTCTGCGTCGTCAGCGCGCAGAAGAGACCCGTGTTTACGGTGAAAACGCCTGTCAGGCGCTGTTCCAGAGCCGCCCGGACGCTATCGTTCGCGCATGGTTCGTACAGAGTGTCACCCCACGCTTTAAAGAAGCGCTGCGCTGGATGGCGGCGAACCGTAAAGCCTATCACGTGGTTGATGAAGAAGAGCTGGCGAAAGCGTCCGGCACTGAGCACCACGGCGGCGTGTGCTTCCTGATCAAAAAGCGTAACGGGACGTCCGTACAGCAGTGGGTTGCGAAAAGCGGTGAAGAAGATTGCGTACTGGCGCTGGAAGATGCAGGTAACCCACACAACCTCGGCGCGATGATCCGCAGCTGTGCGCACTTCGGTGTGAAAGGCGTGGTACTGCAGGACGCCGCGTTGCTGGAATCCGGTGCCGCTATCCGTACCGCAGAAGGTGGTGCTGAACACGTTGAGCCAATTACCGGCGACGGCTTCATCGACGCGCTGGAGCAGTTCCGCGATGCGGGCTACACCATCGTAACGACCAGCGGCAATGGCCGTGGCATGCCACTGTTCCAATCCGAGCTGCCTAAGAAGATGGTTCTGGCGCTGGGCCAGGATCGCGATGGCGTTTCCGAAGCGGCTGCCTCTATCGCTGACATGAGCGTTTCTATCGACGGGACGCGTGCCGTTGAAGGCCTGAACGTCTCCGTGGCGACGGGTGTGCTGTTAGCCGAATGGTGGCGTCAGCATAAAGCGTAAGCAAATGCGATGTTGAAAAAAAACCGGAAGAGGCGACTCGACCGGTTTTTTTATATCTACACAGTTCCCCGGCGTCACTGGGTTCAGCCGGGCTACATGTGAACGGTAGCCCGGCCGAGCAACGCGACGCCGGGAAAACCTCCGAACTATTCCGGCAGCACCGGCATCCAGTCAATCGGCGCTTCACCGCGCTGCTGCAACCACTCATTCGCCTTCACAAAATGGTTGCTGCCAAAGAACCCGCGATGCGCGGAGAGCGGCGAAGGGTGCGGTGCTTTCAGCACGCAGTGGCGCTGAGTATCGATAATGGCGCCTTTTTTCTGCGCGTGCGATCCCCATAATAAGAACACCACGCCTTCGCGATGCTCATTAATCAGCGCGATCACTTTATCGGTAAAGGTTTCCCAGCCGAGGCTGGCGTGCGAGTGCGCCTGTCCTGCGCGAACGGTCAGCACGGTGTTGAGCAGCAGCACGCCCTGGCGCGCCCAGCTCTCAAGATAGCCGTGATTCGGGCGGGTAAAACCGGGGATGGTTCCTTCAAGCTCTTTGTACATATTCAATAGGGAAGGCGGCGTTGCGATTCCTGGTTGCACGGAGAAGGCCAGACCGTGCGCCTGATTAGGGCCGTGATACGGGTCCTGCCCGAGGATCACCACCTTCACATCGTTTAGCTCGGTAAAGCGAAAGGCGTTAAAGACATCTTTTTGCGGCGGATAGATAGTCTGGCCGGACTGACGCTCGCTGGCGACGGTGGCAAGGGTGTTCACAAAATAAGGCTGCTCTTTTTCAGCGGCCAGCACGTCGTGCCAGGTTAAAGGGGGGGTCATCTCGCTCTCCTGCGAATTGCTATCGGTATAGCTTAACTGCTTCTTTCGACATCACAAAATCGGAAGGCAGCGCTCGCTGCTGGTGGGCTAAAAAAAGTTGAATATTTACAAAGATTTTTGCGTGTGCCGTAGGGCGTAACTTGATGCAAAACAAGTATTTTCCCGTATGACCTTTTTTATGGTGTGGTTTTTGTTGATTTAAATCAAAGAATCAGGGGTGTTTGAGGGGTATATATACACTCAAGCAACAATGGTTTTACCAATTGGCCGCGGTCAGGCCGGTTAAAAACGAATATAAAGAGCCTTAGGGAGGCATCAAATGATTACAGGTATCCAAATCACTAAAGCTGCAAACAACGACCTGCTGAACTCATTCTGGCTGCTCGACAGCGAGAAAGGCGAAGCACGCTGCCTGTGTGCAAAAGGCGGTTACGCAGAAGATGACGTTGTTGCCGTTAGCGCGCTGGGCGACATCGAATATCGTGAAATCCCGGTTGAAGCGAAACCAGAAGTCCGCGTTGAAGGCGGTCAGCACCTGAACGTGAACGTGCTGCGTCGTGAAACCCTGATGGACGCAGTTGAGCATCCAGAAAAATACCCACAGCTGACCATTCGTGTGTCTGGTTATGCCGTGCGCTTTAACTCTCTGACCCCAGAACAGCAGCGCGACGTTATTGCGCGTACTTTTACTGAGAGCCTGTAATTTCTCAGGGGTGGGAAAGTGGCGTGTCGGGCTAGCCCGATATCAGTAGATGAATCCCCCCGCAGGGTGCCTGCGGGGGGATTTTTTTATTTTGCTTCTTCACGACCTACCAGAACGGTGGTGAGCGTCAAGGAGAGGATCAGCGCGATGGCCACGCCAAAGAAGGTCATAAACACGGAAGCAAGAGCGCTAGTGATAGATGAAGCGCTGGCGCTGCAGCACCCGGCAATGTACCGTCGGCACGAGTGGGCGCAGAGCCATAAATCAGCCCTGCGACTGCCGGTAGGTTTTGCTGAGGAGATCCTGAGTCACAAACTCTTTTTTCTTCATGGTCAGCTTTCGTTACCTTCCAATATGAAAACGCCGGGAGGTTATCCCGGCGTTTGCTTTACTCTTCGTTAGTCTGCTCTGGCGCAGCGCTGCCGCTTGGTTTACGGCGTTTGCCAACGTTCTTGGCATCGCGGTGACGGACCTTCACACGCGGTTTTTCTTTGTCTTTCTCTTTCTTCTTCTCGGCGCGTTTAGCGAGCACTTTCTTCGACGGTTTGCCGGTCATTTTTTCGCTAGGTGCGCGCGTCGTCGGACGCAGTTCGTCAATGACGCGAGATTTCAGCGGCTCTTCGACATAGCGGCCGATTTTCAGCAGCAGCAGGTGATCGTGCGTTTCCACCAGAGAAATCGCCGTCCCTTTACGACCGGCACGGCCGGTACGGCCGATACGGTGCAGGTAGGTATCTGCGCCGCGCGGCATGTCGAAGTTGATGACGTGGCTGACGTCGGGAATATCGATCCCGCGCGCAGCAACGTCGGTTGCAACCAGCACGTTGACGCGGCCGTCGGTCAGACGCTTAATGCCTTCGGTACGCTTAATCTGCGGCATCTCGCCTTCGAGATAGCAGTTGTTGATCCCAGCCTGACGCAGGATTTCCGCCAGCTCGTGCACACGCTCGCGCTTACGCACAAACACGATGGTACGGGTGGCATCTTCCTGCTTCAGCAGGTGTTTCAGCAGCTCAACCTTGTGCTCGAAGTTATCGGCGCGATAGTACCACTGATGAATTTTCTTACGCTCGCGGGTCGACGGTGTTGCAGACACTTCTACCGGATCTTCCAGCAGACGCTCGGCAAAGTCTTTAATCGCTTCACCTTCGAGGGTTGCGGAGAACAGCAGCGTCTGTTTACGCCAGCGGGTTTCACCGGCGATATGCTCGATATCCTGGGCGAAGCCCATGTCCAGCATACGGTCTGCTTCGTCGAGGATCAGCGTCTCAACGGCGCGGCAGTCGAAGTTTTCTTCTTTAATGTACTGCAGCAGACGACCGGTCGTCGCCACCACGATATCCTGGTTTTCGCTGAACACTTCGGCGTGGTTCATATACGCAACGCCACCGGTGATGGTCGCGATATCCAGGTGCGTGTTTTTTGCCAGCTCGCGAGCATGATCGGCGACCTGCATCGCCAGTTCACGCGTAGGCGTGAGGATCAGGATGCGCGGCGGGCCAGATTTTTTGCGCGGAAAGTCGAGCAGGTGCTGCAACGCAGGCAGCAAATACGCCGCTGTTTTACCGGTGCCGGTTGGCGCAGAACCGAGAACATCACGTCCATCGAGCGCAGGCGGAATGGCGGCAGCCTGAATGGCAGTCGGGCGTGTAAAGCCTTTATCCTGGAGGGCTTCCAGAAGGCTTTCGTCAAGTTCAAGTTCGGAAAAAGTCGTTACAGTCATGATTACCTCTGTGTGAGGCGCTGATTATAGACGTTACGGCTCTAATCTTCATCTGTTTGTATGGCTATCTGTTCTCGGGTATTGTGCATATCAATAAAAGCTTATGCAGTTCCCCTGGCAAGGTTGACCATGATCTCTGATTCTAAATCCGCGCTGCGCCGCAACGGATTTACCTTTAAGCAGTTTTTTGTCGCTCACGATCGTTGTGCCATGAAGGTCGGTACGGACGGTATTTTGCTGGGTGCCTGGTCACCCATAGCGAGAGTTACCCGGATCCTCGATATTGGCGCTGGCAGCGGTTTACTCGCGCTGATGCTGGCGCAGCGTACCGATGATAGCGTGGCGATCGACGCCGTTGAGCTGGATGAAGACGCCGCGGAGCAGGCGCGTGAAAACGTGGCTGAATCCCCATGGGCGGAACGTATTCAGGTACATACGGCAGATATTCAGCAGTGGGTTGCCGGGCTGACCACGCGCTATAACCTGATTGTCAGCAACCCGCCTTACTATGAGCAGGGGGTGGAGTGCGCAACGCCGCAGCGTGAGCAGGCGCGTTACACCACCTCACTCGACCATGAAGCGCTGTTGGCCTGCGCGGCGAACGCGATTACCGAAGATGGTTTCTTCTGCGTAGTGCTGCCGGAAAATATCGGCCAGACGTTTACCCAGCAGGCGTTATCGATGGGCTGGCATTTGCGCCTGCGCACCGATGTGGCGGAAACGGAGATGCGCTTGCCGCATCGAGTATTATTGGCGTTTTCACCGAAGGGCGGCGAGTGCTTTAGCGACAGGCTGGTGATCCGTGGGCCAGAGCAGCAGTACTCGGAAGGCTACACTGCGCTGACCCAGGCGTTCTATCTATTTATGTGAACCAGCGGAGAGAGTACCGATGGGCCCGATTCGGCTAACAGCTCCGGGTAGTCCAGCGTGTAGTGCAGGCCACGGCTCTCTTTGCGCATCATCGCGCAGCGCACGATAAGCTCGGCTACCTGCACCAGGTTACGCAGCTCCAGCAGGTTGTTCGACACGCGGAAGCGGGAATAGTACTCGTCCAATTCCTGCTGCAGCATGGTGATACGGCGCAGCGCGCGCTCCAGCCGTTTGGTGGTGCGCACAATGCCGACGTAGTCCCACATAAAGAGGCGCAGTTCGTGCCAGTTATGCTGAATCACCACCAGTTCGTCGGAGTTTTCCACGCGGCTCTCATCCCACGCGGGCAGTTTTTCGGCCTGACGCGCATACGGCATGCGCTTATGAATATCTTCCGCCGCTGACCAGCCGTATACCAGGCACTCCAGCAGCGAGTTGGATGCCATGCGGTTGGCACCGTGCAGCCCGGTATAGCTCACTTCGCCGATGGCATAGAGCCCATCAACGTCGGTACGACCGTAGTCGTCAACCATCACGCCGCCGCAGGTATAGTGCGCAGCTGGTACAATCGGTACTGGCTCTTTGGTCAGGTCTATCCCCAGGCCCAGTAACTTGTCATAAATCATCGGGAAGTGCTGACGCACAAAATCTTCCGGTTTATGGCTGATGTCGAGATACATGCAGTCAACGCCAAGGCGTTTCATCTCATGGTCGATGGCGCGTGCGACGATATCACGCGGTGCCAGCTCGGCACGTTCGTCAAAGTCCAGCATAAAGCGGCTGCCGTCCGGGCGCTTCAGGTGTGCGCCTTCACCGCGTAACGCTTCGGTCAGCAGGAAGTTACGCGCCTGAGGGTGGTACAGCGCGGTAGGGTGGAACTGATTGAACTCGAGGTTTGCCACGCGGCAGCCCGCACGCCAGGCCATGGCGATACCGTCACCGGAGGAGATATCCGGGTTAGTGGTGTACTGATAGACCTTTGAAGCACCGCCGGTGGCCAGCACGACGGATTTTGCCGCACAGGTTTCAACCTTCTCTTTATTACGATCCCAAATCCAGGCGCCAACCACACGGCGGGTGCCGGGCAGGCCAACTTTATCTGAGATGATTAAGTCAACGGCGTTGCTGCGCTCCAGAATGCGGATGTTGGGGTGGTTAATGGCTTTGCTGACCAGGGTGTTTTCGACTTCGCGCCCGGTAGCATCGGCAGCATGCAGAATACGGCGATGGCTGTGCCCACCTTCGCGTGTCAGATGATAACTTTCTTCCCCGTTTGCCTGTACCTGGGTGTCAAACAGCACGCCCTGATCGATAAGCCACTGCACGCAGTGTTTGGCATTGCTGGCAACAAACGACACGGCCTGGCGATCGCAAATTCCGGCACCGGCAATCAACGTATCATCGATATGCGATTCAATGCTGTCGGTCTCATCGAAGACGGCGGCAATACCACCCTGGGCATAGAAGGTAGAACCTTCGCTAATCGGCCCTTTGCTCAGCACGATAACCGAACTGTGCTCTGCCAGACGGAGCGCCAACGACAGACCCGCTGCGCCGCTACCGATAATCAGTACATCACAAGAAAGTTCTGGAAGTGAGTTCATCATCTTTGTTTAATTTACTAAACACGGTAAGCGGAGAGTAGCACTATAAAAGCGACATGGGCAGGGTTTTTTTGCGCTATGGTTGTAATGACTAAACATTTGATGGGGAAAAGGAGGGGGTGGGAGAATGAAAAATAAGAGGAACGCTATGAGTTTTAAGACGTATTTATGATGAAATAAAAGCCGGGTTACGTTACTCTGCTCGGGATTTGCGTTTTTATTTCGCAACTTACGTATTGGTAGGCATCAGCAGACTTATAATGATAGACAATGAACGGTCTGAGCTAAACAAAAAACAAAGCGTAACGGAACTTTACGAAATTCGAACACTCTAAGTCTCTGCTTGCTCATAATGCAGTGGTGGAGTGGCATTCTGATTACGCATGGGAATAAGGTTTGGGGAGACATTACCTCGGATGAGCGAGCAGTTAACGGACCAGGTCCTGGTTGAACGGGTCCAGAAAGGAGATCAGAAAGCTTTTAACCTACTGGTAGTGCGCTATCAGCATAAGGTTGCGAGCCTGGTTTCCCGCTATGTGCCCTCTGGCGACGTGCCGGATGTGGTGCAAGAGTCTTTTATTAAGGCCTATCGCGCGCTGGATTCTTTCCGGGGAGATAGTGCTTTCTATACGTGGCTGTACCGCATTGCGGTCAACACGGCTAAAAATTATCTGGTTGCTCAGGGTCGTCGCCCGCCGTCCAGTGATGTTGACGCGAACGATGCCGAAAACTTTGAAAGCGGTGGCGCTTTGAAAGAAATTTCGAACCCTGAGAACTTAATGTTGTCAGAAGAACTGAGACAGATAGTTTTTCGTACCATTGATGCGCTTCCGGAAGATTTACGCATGGCAATTACCTTGCGGGAGCTCGATGGCCTAAGCTATGAAGAGATAGCGGCCATCATGGATTGTCCGGTTGGTACGGTTCGTTCACGTATCTTCCGTGCGCGAGAAGCTATCGATAATAAAGTTCAACCGCTTATCAGGCGTTGATGGAAGCGGGATACTGGAAAAGGTATTAGGCATGCAGAAAGAACAACTTTCCGCCTTAATGGATGGTGAAACGCTGGATAACGAGCTGCTGACAGAGTTGACGCGCTCGGCAGAGTTACAGGAAACCTGGTCAAGCTATCACCTGATCCGCGATTCGCTTCGCGGCGATACCGGTGACGTGCTTCACTTCGATATTTCCTCTCGCGTAATGGCCGCCATCGAAAATGAGCCGGTTCGTCTTAAGACAGCGCCGCTTATTCCTGAAGCCCAGCCAGCACCGCATCAATGGCAGAAGATGCCATTCTGGAGCAAGGTTCGTCCATGGGCCAGTTCGCTTACCCAGATGGGCGTCGCAGCTTGCGTATCGCTTGCTGTTATTGTCGGCGTTCAGCACTATAATGGGCAACCGGAATCCTCCCAACCTGAATCACCGGTATTCAACACGCTGCCGATGATGGGTAAAGCCAGTCCGGTTAGTCTGGGGGTTCCTTCGGACGCGTCGGCAGGCAGCACCGGGCCGCAACAGGTTCAGGAACAGCGCCGTCGCATTAACGCTATGCTGCAGGACTACGAATTGCAGCGTCGCTTGCATTCAGAACAGCTTCAGTTTGAGCAGGCACAAACCCAGCAAGCGGCTGTTCAAGTGCCAGGCTATCAAACTCTAGGAACGCAATCGCAGTAATGAAGCAACTTTGGTGTGCCATGTCCCTTGTGGCTGGTAGCCTGTTCTTCACCGCCAACGCCTCGGCTGATGTATCGTCCGGGGCGTTGTTGCAGGAGATGAATCTGGCCAGCCAGTCACTCAACTACGAGCTGTCGTTCGTCAGCATTAATAAATCAGGCGTCGAATCACTGCGCTATCGTCACGTGCGCCTTAACGGGCAACCGCTGGCGGAACTGCTGCAGATGGACGGCCCGCGCCGCGAAGTGGTCCAGCGCGGCAGTGAAATCAGCTACTTTGAGCCGGGGCTCGATCCCTTCACGCTGAACGGCGACTACATCGTCGACTCGCTGCCTTCCCTGGTTTATACCGATTTTAAACGCCTTGCGCCTTACTATGACTTTATCTCCGTAGGCCGTACGCGTATTGCCGACCGCATGTGCGATGTGATTCGCGTCGTGGCGCGTGACGGTACGCGCTATAGCTATATCGTGTGGATGGATTCTGAAAGCAAGCTGCCAATGCGCGTAGACCTCCTCGACCGTGACGGTGAAACCCTCGAGCAATTCCGGGTGGTCTCGTTCTCTACGGGCGACCAGGTCAGCACCAGCATGCAGGGGCTGGCGAAAGCCAACCTGCCGCCGCAGCTCTCCTTGCCAACGGGCACCAGCGCTACCTTTAACTGGTCAGCAAGCTGGTTGCCGCAGGGGTTTAAAGAGGTCTCCAGCAGCCGCCGTACGCTGCCAAGCGTCGATAGTCCGGTTGAATCCCGTCTCTATTCCGACGGCCTGTTTAGCTTCTCCGTGAACATCAGCCGCGCGACGGCCAACAGCAGCGAGCAGATGCTGCGTACCGGTCGCCGTACGGTCACCACGACCATCCGTAACCAGGCCGACATCACGATTGTTGGCGAGCTTCCGCCTCCGACGGCGAAGCGGGTTGCTGACGGTATTCAATTCAAGGGTGCGCAATGATTAAAGAGTGGGCCACCGTTGTCGGCTGGCATAACGGTATTGCGCAGGTTAGCTGCGACGTAAAAGCCTCCTGCAATAGCTGCGCATCACGTGCGGGCTGTGGTAGCCGCGTACTGAACAAGCTAGGGCCGCAGACGACCCACACGATTTCCGTGCCTAGTGCTGAGCCGCTGGTGGCCGGGCAAAAGGTCGAACTGGGGATCACCGAAGGCAGTCTGCTCGGTTCTGCGATGCTGGTCTACATGTCACCGCTGCTGGGGTTGTTTGTGGTCGCGGCGCTGTTTCAGGTGCTGTTCGGCACCGACATTGCGGCGCTGTGCGGCGCAGTGCTCGGCGGCGTGGGCGGGTTCTTGATTGCCAAAGGCCTCTCGCCTCGGCTCGCCGCGAAAGAAACCTGGCAGCCCATCATCATCAGCGTGGGGCTTCCACCCGACCTGATTCGCACCGCATCCTCAACCGAAATGAGCCAGTGATTACGCTGGCTTTATTATTTTTGGAACGCTTCTCGCAGGAAGCGCTATGCTTGCGGGAAGAGCATTTCCTGGTTACGCGGTTGTAGTGTAGAATGCGGCGTTTTCGAACGACAATAATGTCAGGCTCCGTACCGCGGCCTCAAAGTATCCGTAAGGCATAAATATTTTAATATATGAAGAATATACGTAACTTCTCCATCATTGCACATATCGACCACGGTAAATCGACGCTGTCTGACCGCATTATTCAGATTTGTGGTGGCCTTTCCGACCGCGAAATGGAAGCCCAGGTTCTGGATTCAATGGATCTGGAACGCGAACGTGGTATTACCATCAAAGCGCAGAGCGTGACGCTGGACTTTAAATCAGCCAACGGGGAAACCTATCAGCTGAACTTTATCGACACCCCAGGCCACGTCGACTTTTCTTATGAAGTTTCCCGTTCACTCGCCGCCTGTGAAGGCGCACTGCTGGTGGTTGACGCCGGACAGGGCGTAGAAGCGCAGACGCTGGCGAACTGCTATACCGCCATGGAAATGGATCTGGAAGTGGTGCCGGTTCTGAATAAAATCGACCTGCCAGCTGCCGATCCAGAGCGCGTAGCGGAAGAGATTGAAGATATCGTCGGCATCGATGCCACCGACGCGGTACGCTGCTCGGCGAAAACCGGCGTGGGCGTGACCGACGTGCTGGAACGTCTGGTGCGCGACATTCCGCCGCCGGAAGGCGATCCGGAAGGCCCGCTGCAGGCGCTGATTATCGACTCCTGGTTCGATAACTACCTGGGCGTGGTCTCGCTGGTGCGTATTAAAAACGGCACCATGCGTAAGGGCGACAAAATTAAGGTGATGAGTACCGGTCAGGTCTACAACGCCGACCGTCTGGGCATCTTCACGCCGAAACAGGTTGACCGTACCGAGCTGAAATGCGGCGAGGTAGGCTGGCTGGTTTGCGCCATTAAAGACATCCTCGGCGCACCGGTGGGCGATACCCTGACCCAGTCCCGTAACCCGGCTGACAAACCGCTGCCAGGCTTTAAAAAGGTAAAACCTCAGGTTTATGCGGGTCTGTTCCCGGTAAGCTCTGATGACTACGAAAACTTCCGTGATGCGCTCGGCAAGCTGAGCCTGAACGATGCTTCCCTGTTCTATGAGCCAGAAAGCTCTACGGCGCTGGGCTTCGGCTTCCGCTGCGGCTTCCTCGGCCTGCTGCACATGGAGATCATTCAGGAGCGTCTGGAACGTGAATACGATCTGGATCTGATCACCACCGCGCCAACCGTAGTGTATGAAGTGGAAACCACGGCAAAAGAGACTATCTACGTTGATAGCCCGTCCAAGCTGCCGCCGCTGAACAACATCTACGAACTGCGTGAGCCAATCGCGGAATGTCACATGCTGCTGCCGCAGGCTTATCTCGGCAACGTGATCACCCTGTGTATCGAGAAGCGTGGCGTACAGACCAACATGGTTTACCACGGTAACCAGGTGGCATTGACCTATGAAATCCCAATGGCGGAAGTGGTGCTCGACTTCTTCGACCGTCTGAAGTCCACCTCCCGCGGCTATGCGTCGCTGGACTACAACTTCAAACGCTTCCAGGCCTCTGACATGGTTCGCGTTGATGTCCTTATCAACAACGAACGCGTTGACGCTCTGGCGCTGATCACCCACCGCGATAACTCGCAGAGCCGCGGCCGTGACCTGGTTGAGAAGATGAAAGATCTGATCCCTCGTCAGCAGTTTGATATTGCGATTCAGGCGGCTATCGGCACGCACATTATCGCGCGTTCAACCGTCAAGCAGCTGCGTAAAAACGTTCTGGCAAAATGCTACGGCGGCGATATCAGCCGTAAGAAAAAGCTGCTGCAAAAACAGAAAGAGGGTAAAAAGCGAATGAAGCAGATCGGTAACGTCGAGCTGCCGCAGGAAGCCTTCCTCGCCATTCTGCATGTCGGTAAAGACAATAAATAATCTCTAAGGAGTTGGCATGGCGAACATGTTTGCCCTGATTCTGGTGATTGCCACACTGGTCACGGGCCTGTTGTGGTGCGTTGATAAGTTTATCTTCGCGCCCAAGCGGCGGGAACGCCAGGCGGCAGCGCAGGTTGCCACCGGCGAAGCGCTGGATAAAAAGACGCTGAAGAAAGTGGGCCCGAAACCGGGCTGGCTGGAAACCGGCGCGTCGGTCTTCCCGGTGCTCGCCATCGTGCTGATCGTACGTTCATTTATCTATGAACCGTTCCAGATCCCGTCTGGTTCGATGATGCCAACGCTGCTGATCGGCGACTTTATCCTGGTGGAAAAATTCGCCTACGGGATTAAAGATCCGATTTACCAGAAAACGTTAATTGAAACCGGCCATCCGAAACGTGGCGACATCGTGGTGTTTAAATACCCGGAAGACCCGCGTCTTGATTACATTAAGCGTGCTGTGGGTCTGCCAGGGGATAAAGTTACTTACGATCCGATTGCCAAACAGGTGACCATTCAGCCAGGATGCAGCTCTGGTCAGGCGTGCGGTAGCGCGCTGCCGGTCACTTACTCCAACGTTGAACCGAGCGATTTCGTCCAGACCTTCTCCCGCAGCAACGGCGGTGAAGCGACCAGTGGTTTCTTTGAGATGCCGCAGGGTGAAAGCAAAGCCGACGGCGTACGCCTGACGCAGCGCCAGGAGACGCTGGGTGATGTTAATCACCGTATCCTGACCGTACCCATCGCGCAGGATCAGGTCGGCATGTATTACCACCAGTCAGGTTTGCCGCTGGCAACCTGGATCGTCCCACCGGGCCACTACTTCATGATGGGTGACAACCGCGACAACAGCGCGGACAGCCGTTACTGGGGCTTTGTGCCGGAAGCGAACCTGGTCGGTAAAGCTACCGCTATCTGGATGAGCTTCGAAAAACAAGAGGGTCAATGGCCAACCGGCGTGCGCTTAAGCCGCATCGGTGGGATCCATTAATTCTTAGTCTGACTTCACGTGGCGGCTGAATAGCCGCCACGTGAATTATTTCGTGTTTTAATCCATTCAAACTAACGACATCCCTTGTCGTTGCGTATAGAATATCCCCCCGAAGTTTCGGATGTCTCTTATCTGGGACACGGCACACGAAACCGCATTGGTTTCCTTCAGGTCTGTTTCGTGTGCTGCATTTTTGACGCATTTATTTATTTGGTATCGCATGAACCCCATCGTAATTAATCGGCTTCAACGGAAGCTGGGCTACACTTTTGTTCATCAGGAACTGTTGCAACAGGCATTAACGCACCGCAGTGCCAGCAGCAAGCACAACGAGCGCTTAGAATTTCTGGGCGATTCAATTTTAAGCTATGTGATCGCGAATGCGCTCTATCACCGCTTCCCACGCGTGGATGAAGGCGATATGAGCCGTATGCGTGCGACGCTGGTTCGCGGCAATACGCTGGCGGAAATCGCCCGTGAATTTGAGCTGGGTGAATGCCTGCGCTTAGGGCCGGGTGAACTGAAGAGCGGCGGCTTCCGTCGGGAATCTATTCTCGCTGATACGGTTGAAGCGCTGATTGGCGGGGTGTTCCTCGACAGCGATATTCAGAACGTTGAGAAGCTGATCCTCTCCTGGTACCAGACGCGTCTGGATGAAATCAGCCCAGGCGATAAGCAAAAAGATCCGAAAACGCGTCTGCAGGAATATCTGCAGGGTCGTCACCTGCCGCTGCCGTCTTATCTGGTGGTTCAGGTGCGCGGTGAAGCACACGATCAAGAATTTACTATCCACTGCCAGGTTAGCGGCCTGAGTGAACCGGTGGTCGGCACAGGTTCCAGTCGTCGCAAGGCGGAACAGGCTGCCGCCGAACAGGCGTTGAAAAAGCTGGAGCTGGAATGAGCGAAGAAAAAACTTACTGCGGATTTGTTGCCATCGTCGGTCGTCCGAACGTCGGCAAATCCACGCTGCTGAACGAACTGCTGGGGCAGAAGATCTCCATCACTTCCCGTAAAGCGCAGACTACGCGTCACCGTATCGTCGGTATTCATACCGAAGGCGCGTACCAGGCTATCTACGTTGATACCCCGGGTCTGCACATGGAAGAGAAGCGTGCGATCAACCGCCTGATGAACAAAGCGGCGAGCAGTTCCATCGGTGACGTTGAGCTGATCATTTTCGTGGTTGAAGGCACCCGCTGGACGCCTGACGACGAGATGGTGCTGAACAAACTGCGCGGCGGTAAAGCGCCGGTGATTCTGGCCGTGAACAAAGTGGATAACGTTCAGGAAAAGGCGGATCTGCTGCCACACCTGCAGTTCCTCGGCAGCCAGATGGACTTCCTCGATATCGTACCGATGTCTGCAGAGACCGGTCTGAACGTGGATACCATCGCGAGCATCGTGCGTAAGCACCTGCCTGAGGCGATTCACCACTTCCCGGAAGACTACATCACCGACCGTTCACAGCGCTTTATGGCCTCTGAAATCATCCGTGAAAAACTGATGCGTTTCCTGGGCGCGGAGCTGCCGTACTCGGTCACCGTTGAAATCGAACGCTTCGTCTCTAACGAACGCGGCGGTTATGACGTCAACGGCCTGATTCTGGTTGAGCGTGAAGGGCAGAAGAAGATGGTGATTGGTAACAAAGGTTCCAAGATTAAAACCATCGGTATTGAAGCCCGTAAAGACATGCAGGAGATGTTCGAGGCGCCTGTTCACCTGGAACTGTGGGTGAAAGTGAAATCTGGCTGGGCCGATGACGAGCGCGCACTGCGTAGTCTCGGTTATACCGACGATCTCTGAGAATAACCCCCGATGGAAGGCTGGCAGCGCGCTTTCGTCCTGCATAGTCGTCCCTGGAGCGAAACCAGTTTAATACTGGACGTCTTCACGGAAGAGTCGGGTCGCGTGCGCCTTGTTGCTAAAGGCGCACGTTCCAAACGCTCCAACCTCAAAGGTGCGCTTCAGCCCTTTACCCCTTTATTAGTTCGCTTTGGCGGGCGTGGCGAAGTCAAAACGCTGCGCAGCGCGGAAGCTGTCTCGCTGGCACTCCCTTTAAGCGGTATTACGCTCTATAGCGGCCTGTACGTTAACGAGTTGCTCTCTCGCGTACTCGAGCACGAAACCCGCTTCTCTGAACTGTTCTTCGATTACCTGCACTGCATTCAGGCGCTGGCCGGTGCCACGGGCTCCCCTGAGCCAGCGCTGCGTCGCTTTGAGCTGGCGCTGCTGGGGCATCTTGGCTACGGCGTGGATTTTCTCCACTGCGCGGGTAGCGGCGACGAGGTGGATGACACCATGACCTATCGCTACCGTGAAGAGAAAGGGTTTATCGCAAGCGTCGTGATTGATAACAACACCTTTACTGGGCACCACCTGAAAGCGCTGGCAAACCGGGAATTTCCTGATGTGGATTCGCTGCGCGCCGCGAAACGCTTTACCCGCATGGCGCTGAAGCCGTATCTTGGTGGCAAGCCGTTAAAGAGCCGCGAGTTGTTTCGCCAGTTTGTACCAAAGCGGTAACTCCTATTGCACTTATCCCGCTTTTCCTGCTCGCCACTTAGGGGAGAGGGCCGGGGTGAGGGGAAACGAAAGTTAAAAATAAAGACACGAGGATTGTCATGGCTGAATTACTGTTAGGCGTCAATATTGACCACATTGCCACCCTGCGTAACGCGCGCGGCACCGCTTACCCCGATCCGGTTCAGGCGGCATTTATCGCCGAACAGGCCGGTGCAGATGGCATCACCGTGCATTTACGCGAAGACCGTCGCCACATCACCGACCGCGACGTGCGCATTCTGCGTCAGACGCTGGACACTCGCATGAACCTGGAGATGGCCGTCACCGAAGAGATGCTGACCATCGCCTGCGAAACCAAGCCGCATTTCTGCTGCCTGGTACCGGAAAAGCGCCAGGAAGTGACCACCGAAGGCGGTCTGGACGTCGCCGGCCAGCTCGACAAAATGCGTGATGCCTGCAAACGTCTGGCCGATGCGGGCATTCTGGTGTCGCTGTTTATTGATGCTGATAACGCGCAGATTAAGGCCGCAGCCGACGTTGGCGCGCCGTATATCGAAATCCACACCGGCTGCTATGCTGATGCCACTACCGATGCTGAACAGGCGAAAGAGCTTGAGCGCATCGCGAAAGCGGCAACCTATGCCGCCAGCCTGGGGCTGAAGGTGAATGCCGGTCACGGTCTGACCTACCACAACGTCAAAGCCATCGCGGCGCTGCCGGAAATGCATGAGCTGAATATTGGCCACGCGATTATTGGCCGCGCGGTAATGACCGGTCTGAAAGAGGCGGTGGCCGAGATGAAACGTCTGATGCTGGAAGCGCGCGGGTAATGGCGATTCTGGGGCTTGGGACCGACATCGTCGAGATCGCCCGCATTGAAGGGGTGATCGCCCGTAGCGGCGATCGTCTCGCGCGACGCGTGCTCAGCGACAACGAATGGGCTATCTGGGAGACGCACCAGCAGCCGGTGCGTTTTCTGGCCAAGCGCTTTGCGGTGAAAGAGGCCGCTTCAAAAGCGTTAGGCACCGGCATTCGCAACGGCCTGGCGTTCAACCAGTTCGAAGTCTACAACGATGAGTTGGGTAAACCGAAGCTGAGACTCTGGGGTGAAGCGAAGCGGTTAGCGGAGAGAATGGGCGTGGCACATATGCATGTGACGCTCGCCGATGAACGCCACTACGCCTGTGCAACGGTGATTATCGAAAGCTAGATTTTGTCCGCGTGATGCATCTGGACGAATTTATCCCACAGCTGCTCTTCGCTCTCTGAATGTGCCGGATCCTTAAGAATGGTATTCGGGATCGGGCACACTTTCTGACAGGTTGGCGTGTCGTAATGGCCAATGCACTCGGTGCAGCGATCGCTGTTGATCTCGTAGATGCTATCACCCATCGAAATCGCCTCGTTCGGGCATTCCGGCTCGCACATATCGCAGTTGATACATTTTTTGGTGATTAACAGCGCCATCAGGACATTCTCAGAAACGAAATAAACAGGGCGCGCATTATACGCTCATTTTACCGCCAGGCCATACCTTTTCTGTGGTAATAGCACCGCCGATCAAACCAGCTTTTTCACCAGCGCTTCGCTATGACGAATGCGTTCCGGTGCGTTTTCCAGATCCTGCTGCACCAGCCCCATAAACAACAGATCCGTCAGCATCATCTGCGCGCTGGTTGAAGAGATAGCCGCGCTGCGCGTCGCCTGCTCTTCGGCAATGGTGTACAGGCAGTGCGTCGCCCGCTGCTGAAGGGCATTGGGGGAAAAGCCGGTGATCGCCACCACTTTACCGCCTACGCGCAACATCTCATCGGCAGCGAGATTAATCTCCCGGCGCGCCCCGGAGTAAGAAATCGCCAGCATCACATCATCCTGGGTCATCGCCTGCACGGTAGCCAACAGGGCGTGCATGTCCTGCTCGGAAACGGCGTTCAGGCCGATTTTCATCAGCTTCCAGCTAAAGTTACGGGCAACCAAACCTGATGCGCCGATGCCTGTCAGCACGATACGACGCGCGCCGCGCAGCATGTTGACCGTCTCCAGCAGCTTGTCTTCGGTGTTCACGTCGAGCGAGGCATGCATCGCCGCGACGTTATCTTTAATCAGCTTTTCGCCGACCAGGCGAAGCGGGTCGTCGCCGCAAATCTGGTTATGTACCGGGACGGAGTGCGGGTTGACGTTGCTGGCGAGTGCATCACTCAGCGCCAGTTTAAGCGCCGGGAAGCCTTTAAAGCCAAGCTTCTGGGCGAACTTCACCACGCTGGATTGGCTCACACCCGCCTGGCTGGCGAGCTGCTGGGAGCTTAAATGGCGGGCTAAATCCGGCTGTGCCAGAATGAAATCAGCCAGCTTTCTGTCGCTTTGCGCCAGCTGCGGATAACGCTGACGAATACTCAGTAAACAATTCATAATAACCTCACGGGCACAATGACCACGATGTGCCAGGCCACCATTCTGCTCGTTTGCAAGAATTTTGTATTCTATTATAACGGAATATATCGAATTAAATGTGCTATGTGATTGTAAAATAGCAGCAATTCTCGGGGGGTATCGCTATCAGGCGAAACCTGAGGGGCTATCTGGTAGTCTGGTCACTGTATGGATTAACGATAACGGGAGCCGCATTTGGTCAGTCACTGTCGCCGCGTGGTGTTTTTCGACCTCGACGGTACGCTGCATCAGCAGGATCTCTTTGGTGCTTTTTTACGCTATCTGTTACGCCGATTGCCGCTTAACGCCTTACTGGTTTTGCCCCTGCTGCCGATCGTTGGCGCGGCGATGCTGGTGAAGGGGCGCGCGGCACGCTGGCCGGTAAGCGTGCTGCTGTGGGGAAGCACCTTTGGCCGACGCGAGGCAACGCTAAAGGCGCTGGAAGCGAGCTTCATCCTCTGGTTTCGTGCAACCGTCACGCCATTTCCCACCGTGCAGCAGCGGTTGGATAGCTATCTCCAGCATCAGGATGCCGATGTCTGGCTTATCACCGGGTCGCCGCAGACGCTGGTGGAACGCGCCTATGCCGATGCACCCTGGATGCAGCACGTCAACTTGATTGGCAGCCAGATGCAGCGGGGGTTTGGCGGGCGAGTGCTGTCAGTTCGCTGCCTGGGCCATGAAAAAGTGGCCCAGCTTGAACAGCGCCTCGGCGCGCCGCTACGCTTGTACAGCGGCTATAGCGACAGCAAGCAGGATAACCCGCTCCTCTTTTTTTGTGAGCATCGCTGGCGGGTCACCGCGCGCGGCGAACTGGAACAACTGGAATAGTCGGCGCTGCGCTTTGATGGATATTGTGTATAATGCGCGGCGTTTTATCATCTGGAGTCCCCACGTTGTCCGACACTGAACTGAACCACGAATACTGGATGCGCCACGCGCTTGTACTTGCCCGCCGAGCCTGGGATGAAGGCGAAGTGCCGGTAGGCGCCGTACTGGTTCACAATAATCAGGTGATAGGCGAGGGCTGGAATCGTCCGATTGGCCGTCACGATCCCACCGCGCACGCGGAGATCATGGCGCTGCGTCAGGGCGGCCTGGTGCTGCAAAACTACCGGCTGATAGATACCACGCTGTATGTGACCCTGGAGCCTTGCGTGATGTGCGCGGGGGCGATGGTGCATAGTCGTATCGGCAATCTGGTCTTCGGCGCTCGTGATGCCAAAACCGGTGCGGCGGGGTCGCTGATTGACGTGCTACATCATCCAGGAATGAACCACCGCGTTGAGATCACCGAAGGTGTATTGGCTGAGACGTGCGCGGGGATGCTCAGTGATTTCTTCCGCGAACGGCGGCAGCAGAAAAAAGCGTTAAGGCAGGCAGAAAAGGGCTGCTAGTTTTTCGAGGTGAAGCGCAGCAGCGGCGTATCGCTGTTATCGCGATCGCCTCGACGCAGGAATGAAAATATCCCCGTATCATTTTCACTATGCTGTAGCTCATTTGGCGAAACGGTAGGATAGGCTTGCGCTATCGCCATCTCTTCCTCTGCTTTTTTCTCTTTTTCCTGCAAATACCCCACCAGGCTTATCTGATACTTACGGATATTTTCGACGTAGGCATAGGCTTCATGCCCGCGGGCATAGCCGTAGGTGAGTTTGCTGTACCACTGTTTCTGGCTGAGTAACGGCAGTCGCTGCTTCACGTCGGCCCAGCTGTCCGGGTTACCCTTCTGTTTAGCGGTGAGGGCGCGGGCATCCAGCATATGGGCGTAGCCCATGTTATAGGCCGCCAGCGCAAACCAGATTCGCTCCTCTTGCGGCACGCTGTCCGGTACCTTACTCATCATATCCTGCAGGTAGCGCATCCCGCCGCTGATGCTCTGCTCGGCATCGGTACGGTCGCTCAATCCCAGGCTCTGGGCGGTGTTTTTGGTCAGCATCATCAGGCCACGCACCCCGGTTGGCGAGGTGGCAAGCGGATCCCAGTGGGACTCCTGATAAGAGATAGCCGCCAGCAGCTTCCAGTCGATTTCGCTGGCGTACTTCTCAAACAGCGGCTGCAGGTCAGGCAGCACGCTATCTACCGCGCGCAGGAAGGTGCGAGTATCAACATAGTCGAAGTCGTCACCGTGGCCGAGATACTTCTCTTCAAGGCGGGCAAGGGTGCCGTCTTCATTAATGTTGTCGAAGAAATCAAGCATTGCAGCGGAAAGCGTATTGTCGTCGTCCTGCAGGCTAAACCAGGTTACCGGCTGTTCGTCGGTCACGTCGAGGGCAACCGCCAGCTCCGGGTGTACGCGCTGAAACAGACCAATCGCCACCGAATCGGCGATGGTGTAATCAAGCTTGCCGTCGATCACCGCCTGCATCAGGTCGGCGGAGCTGCGTTTCTCATCGACGGTCCAGCCGAGGTCCGGGTATTTGTTTGCCTGCAGGTTTTGCAGATCGCTGATGACCACCTGGCCTGGGGCAATGGTGAGCTGGTCTGCGGAGACGCTGCTGAGGCTGCGTGGACGCGTATTACCAACGCGATACACCAACTGTTGTGATACCGAATAGTAAGTCGGCCCCGCCTGGTAGCTTTTTACGCGCTCGCTGTTATAGACCAGACCGGCGGCCAGCATGTCGGCGCTGCCGTTATCGAGATCGTCAAACAGCTGGCTGATGTTCTGTCGCACCGTCACTTTCAGCTTTACGCCCAGATAGTCGGCGAACTGCTGGGCGAGCTCATAATCGAGCCCGTAGTCCTTATTATTGACGACGGTGTAGGTCAGCGGAGATTGCACGGTACTGATGCGCAGTTCCCCCCGCTCTTTGATAGCGGCGATGCGATTCTCTGGTTTTCCAAACCAGGGAAGAGAGGGCCAGAGCGCCGCTGCGAGCAGCAACGTCACAAAGCCGATAAGCAGGTAATTAATCTTTAGTTTTTTCAAATGGTTAATTCACTGCGCTGTTAGAAGTTGTTCCAGATAATCTAAAGCCTTGTTACAGAATGAGCGGCATTTTGCTTAACATTGCGCCAGTTGGCAACTTATTCGAGATATGTGTCACATCTATTGATAAAGAAAAGAGATGTGTTTATTTCGACGCAAACGGTTTCGTCGGGGCGCAGGATTCTCTATAATAGCGCCCGTTCTCCCCCATTGCGCACACTGAAAGCTGAGAAGACGAGAGACTTATGATGGAAATTCTGCGTGGTTCGCCTGCACTGTCTGCATTTCGTATTAACAAACTGCTGACGCGGTTTCAGGCAGCCAACCTCCCGGTAAGCAACATTTACGCCGAGTATGTCCATTTTGCCGACCTGGACGCGCCGCTTAATAAAGAAGAGCGAGCCCGACTTGAGCGACTGTTGCAGTATGGTCCAAGCCTCAATAGCCATAACCCTACCGGTAAACTGCTGCTCGTCACCCCTCGCCCTGGCACCATCTCCCCCTGGTCTTCAAAAGCTACCGACATCGCCCACAACTGCGGCCTCTCGCAGGTTCTGCGCCTTGAGCGCGGCGTAGCGTACTACGTTGATGCCGCTAGCCTGACCGCCGAACAGCTAAGCGCCGTGGCGGCCGAACTGCACGACCGCATGATGGAGAGCGTATTTGACTCGCTGCAGGATGCCGAAAAACTGTTTGCCCATCATCAACCGGCACCGGTTGCCAGCGTGGATCTGCTGGGGCAGGGCCGTCAGGCGCTGATCGACGCCAACATCCGTCTTGGCCTGGCGCTGGCGGACGACGAAATTGACTACCTGCAGGATGCGTTCACTAAATTGGGCCGCAACCCGAACGACATCGAGCTCTACATGTTCGCGCAAGCGAACTCTGAGCACTGCCGTCACAAGATTTTTAACGCCGATTGGATTATCGACGGTAAACAGCAGCCGAAGTCGCTGTTTAAGATGATCAAAAACACCTTCGAAACCACGCCGGATCACGTGCTGTCTGCCTATAAAGACAACGCCGCGGTGATGGAAGGCTCTGAAGTGGGCCGTTACTTCGCCGACCATAAAACCGGTCGTTACGATTTCCATCAGGAGCCTGCGCATATCCTGATGAAGGTGGAAACCCATAACCACCCGACGGCAATTTCTCCATGGCCGGGCGCTGCAACCGGCTCCGGCGGTGAAATCCGCGACGAAGGGGCAACCGGTCGCGGTGCCAAACCAAAAGCGGGGCTGGTGGGCTTCTCCGTGTCTAACCTGCGTATTCCTGGCTTTGAACAGCCGTGGGAAGAAGATTTCGGTAAGCCGGATCGTATCGTTACCGCACTGGACATCATGACCGATGGCCCGCTGGGCGGCGCGGCGTTCAACAACGAATTTGGACGTCCGGCGCTGACCGGCTACTTCCGTACTTACGAAGAAAAAGTGAACAGCCACAACGGCGAAGAGCTGCGCGGTTACCACAAACCGATCATGCTGGCAGGCGGGATCGGCAACATCCGAGCCGATCACGTACAGAAAGGTGAGATCGTGGTAGGGGCGAAGCTGATCGTCCTCGGCGGCCCGGCGATGAACATTGGCCTGGGCGGTGGTGCTGCCTCTTCAATGGCTTCCGGTCAGTCCGATGCTGATCTCGACTTCGCTTCCGTACAGCGCGACAACCCGGAAATGGAACGTCGCTGCCAGGAAGTTATCGACCGCTGCTGGCAGCTGGGCGATGCCAACCCGATTCTGTTTATCCACGACGTGGGCGCGGGCGGTCTGTCTAACGCCATGCCGGAACTGGTCAGCGACGGTGGGCGCGGTGGTAAATTCCAGCTGCGCGACATCCTCAGCGATGAGCCGGGCATGAGCCCGCTGGAAATCTGGTGTAACGAATCTCAGGAACGCTACGTACTGGCGGTCGCCGCCGATCAGCTGCCGCTGTTCGACGAACTGTGCAAACGTGAACGTGCGCCGTACGCGGTGATCGGCGAAGCCACCGAAGAGAAGCATCTGACCTTGAGTGACAGCCACTTCGACAACCAGCCAATCGACATGCCGCTGGACGTGCTGCTTGGCAAAACGCCGAAGATGACTCGTGACGTGCAGACGCTGAAAGCGAAAGGTGAAGCGCTTGCCCGTGAACACATCACGCTGGCCGACGCGGTGAACCGTGTACTGCATCTGCCAACCGTGGCGGAGAAAACCTTCCTCGTGACCATCGGTGACCGTACGGTGACCGGTATGGTCGCGCGCGACCAGATGGTTGGCCCATGGCAGATCCCGGTAGCGAACTGCGCGGTGACCACCGCTAGCCTCGACAGCTACTACGGCGAAGCGATGTCTATCGGCGAACGAGCGCCGGTTGCGCTGCTGGACTTTGCTGCCTCCGCCCGTCTGGCAGTAGGCGAAGCACTGACCAACATTGCCGCAACCCAGATTGGTAACATCAAACACATTAAGCTCTCGGCAAACTGGATGTCAGCTGCAGGTCACCCTGGCGAAGATGCTGGTCTGTACGAAGCGGTGAAAGCGATCGGCGAAGAGATGTGCCCGCAGCTGGGCCTGACTATTCCGGTGGGTAAAGACTCCATGTCGATGAAAACCCGCTGGCAGGAAGGCAACGAGCAGCGCGAGATGACCTCGCCGCTGTCGCTGGTGATTTCCGCCTTTGCTCGCGTTGAAGACGTGCGCCACACCATCACGCCGCAGCTGGTAACCGAAGATAACGCTCTGCTGCTGATTGACCTCGGTAAGGGTCATAACGCGCTGGGCGCCACCGCACTGGCGCAGGTTTACCGTCAATTGGGCGATAAGCCAGCCGACGTCCGTGACGTGGAACAGCTGAAAGGCTTCTACGAGGCGATTCAGGCACTGGTTGCACAGCGTAAGCTGCTGGCCTATCACGACCGTTCCGACGGTGGCCTGCTGGTTACCCTGGCTGAAATGGCCTTTGCCGGTCACTGCGGCGTGGAAGCTGACGTGGCAACCCTCGGCGACGATCGTCTGGCGGCGCTATTCAACGAAGAGTTGGGCGCGGTGATTCAGATTCGTGCTGCAGACCGTGAAGCGGTAGAGGCGATTCTGGCGGCCAACGGCCTGGCTGATTGCGTGCACTCCCTCGGTAAAGCCGTTGAAGGTGACCGTTTCACCCTGACCGCCAACGGCCAGCCGGTATTCAGTGAAAGCCGCACTACGCTGCGTATGTGGTGGGCAGAAACCACCTGGCAGATGCAGCGCCTGCGCGATAACCCAGAGTGTGCCGATCAGGAACACGACGCGAAAGCCAACGATAACGACCCGGGCCTCAATGTGAAGCTCACCTTTGATATCGCCGCCGACGTCGCAGCACCTTACATCTCTACCGGTGCGCGCCCGAAAGTAGCGGTACTGCGCGAGCAGGGCGTGAACTCCCACGTTGAGATGGCGGCGGCCTTCCACCGTGCGGGCTTTGATGCCATCGACGTGCACATGAGCGACCTGCTGGCAGGGCGCACCGGTCTGGCGGACTTCCAGGCGCTGGTGGCCTGCGGCGGGTTCTCCTACGGTGACGTGCTGGGCGCGGGTGAAGGCTGGGCGAAATCCATTCTGTTCAACAACCGCGTTCGCGATGAGTTTGCGACCTTCTTCCACCGTCCACAGACCCTGGCACTGGGCGTCTGTAACGGCTGCCAGATGATGTCTAACCTGCATGAACTGATCCCAGGCAGCGACCTGTGGCCGCGCTTTGTGCGTAACCACTCCGACCGTTTTGAAGCGCGCTTCAGCCTGGTCGAAGTCGCCAGCAGCCCATCGCTGTTGCTTGCCGGTATGGAAGGTTCACGTATGCCAATCGCCGTCTCTCACGGTGAAGGTCATGTGGAAGTTCGCGACGGTGCGCATCTGGCTCAGCTGGAAAGCAAAGGGCTGGTGGCGCTGCGCTTCGTGGATAACTTCGGTAAAGTCACCGAAGCCTATCCGGCGAACCCGAACGGTTCTCCTAATGGGATCACCGCGGTAACCAACGAAAGCGGTCGCGTCACCATTATGATGCCGCACCCGGAGCGTGTGTTCCGTACGGTTTCCAACTCCTGGCACCCGGAAAACTGGGGCGAGGACAGCCCGTGGATGCGTATTTTCCGCAATGCGCGTAAGCAGCTTGGTTAAGTTAGACGCTTAATGCATCAAGCCCCTCTTTGTGAGGGGCTTTTTTGTTTCTGCACATCCCCAATGCCGCGTTGCTCGGCTGGGCTACATTCGGTACGGCGAAGGTGTGTCGGGAAACCCCGACATTGGTGGTATTGCGCTGTCGCTAAATGGAGACATTTAATTTAATGATTTATAAGATATTTTTATTATGCACCAATAGGTGTTGCTAATTAGCGACACAATGCCCAAAAGCGGCCTTCACCACTCTTCTGACCTGTTTAATATATTTTCTATATTTATCATTGTGTTAATTTATCGTTTTGTATTATGGCACGCATCATGCATAATATTAACCAGTGGCTCATTCACCTTCTTATGTCAGCCCCTTCGGGACGTGCTACATAAACTTCGAATGACGCACAACAAGGTGCCTGCCGTCCAGCAACTGATAATAGCGTAGCTTTATCAACCATCGGGCGAAACGTTGAGTTAGGCACCGCCTTATTCCATAACAAAGCCGGGCTTCTGCCCGGCTTTGTTGTTTCTGGCCTTTCCCTCATCGATATCCTCAGTTAGCATTCCAGTACGTTGATTTACTGAGATACCTCTTTTGAAACGCCCCTCGCTCTCTCCACGATCGCTTCGCCAACTGGTGACGCTGGCTTTCCTGCTGATTCTGCTGCCGCTGCTGGTGCTTGCCTGGCAGGCATGGCAGAGCCTCAACATGCTCAGCGCGCAGGCCGAACAGACCAACCGCACCACGCTGATGGATGCCCGACGTAGCGAAGCGATGGCGAACGTTGCGCTGGATATGGAGCGCAGCTACCGCCAGTACTGCGTGTTGGATGACCCGACGCTGGCGAAGGTTTACCAGAGCCAACGTAAGCGCTACAGCGATATGCTGGAGGCGCACGCGGGCGTGCTGCCGGACGACACGCTTTACCAGCGGCTGCGGCAGAATCTCCACGACCTGACGGCTCTACAGTGCACCAACAGCGGCCCGGAAAAGCAGGCAGTGGCGAAGCTTGAAGCCTTCTCCACCGCTAACGGTGAGCTGGTACAAGCTACCCGTACCGTGGTCTTCTCCCGTGGGCAGCAGCTCCAGCAGGCGATTGCCGAACGCGGCCAGTTCTTTGGCTGGCAGGCATTGGTGCTATTCCTGGTCAGCCTGGCGATGGTGCTGCTGTTTACCCGTATGATTATCGGCCCGGTGAAGGGCATCGAGAGCATGATTAACCGGCTGGGCGAAGGGCAGACGCTGGACGGTGAGGTGATGTTCCGTGGCCCCCGCGAGCTGCGCTCCGTCGGGCAGCGAATTATCTGGCTTAGCGACCGGCTTTCCTGGCTGGAGTCGCAGCGTCACCAATTCCTGCGCCATCTTTCCCATGAACTGAAAACGCCGCTCGCCAGCATGCGTGAGGGTACCGAACTGTTAGCCGACCAGGTGGTGGGGTCGCTGACGGCGGAGCAAAAAGAGGTGGTGGATATTCTCGACAGCAGTAGCCGCAATCTACAAACCCTGATTGAACAGCTGCTGGACTACAACCGTAAACTCAGTGAAACCGCCGTGCGCATGGAGTACGTCGCGCTGGCACCGCTAGTAGAGCTGGTGGTTTCTGCGCACAGTTTGCCGGCAAGGGCTAAACTGATGCACACGCTGGTCGACCTGCAGGCACCGGCTTGCCTGGCGGAACCGACTCTTCTGCTGAATGCGCTGGATAATCTCTACTCGAATGCGGTGCACTATGGCACTGAATCCGGTAACATTTATCTCCGCAGCCATCGGGACGGTTCGCGGATAGCCATAGACGTTATCAATACCGGAACGCCGATCCCGGATAGCGAAAAATTAATGATTTTCGAGCCTTTCTTTCAGGGGAGCCATCAGCGCAAAGGTGCGGTGAAGGGAAGCGGCCTGGGATTGAGCCTTGCACGCGACTCCGTTCGGAAAATGCACGGCGAACTACAGCTTCTCGACACCCAGGACGGCAACGTCTGTTTTCGCATCGAACTCCCGGTACCAGGGCTGGAAAAAACAACCACATGAATCGAAATCGAGTCACTATGCCCCAATTCTTAGCACGGACGAGTCGGATACCACGGCGGTGGTGCGGCGGGCTATTTGGGCTCACCTGCCTGATGCTCTCCGGATGTAATAGCGCACTGACGCCGCACAGTCTCGGCAGCAGCGCTGAAGGCAGCGAACCGCGCCAGCAGGTAGCGGATTATCTGTCGACTAACTGCGACGATATCTGGTCACTGGATGGCGATACCGCAGAGAACAATCCCCTTTACTGGCTGCGCAGCGTGGACTGCGCCAATCGTCTGTCTGCAGCTCGCGCACGCGCGGAAGCCAGCCCGCTGACGGCGGATACCTGGCAGGGCGCGTTTAAGCGCGGCATCCTGCTGGCTAATGCCAAAATCACCCCGACCGAGCGTCGGCAGGTGGTCACAGCGATTGATACCCTCAGCCCGCAAATTCCGGTCCGCATTCGCCCGCTGTACCAACTCTGGCGCGATGGGCAGGTATTGCAGCTGTCGTTGTCCGAAGAGCGTCAACGTTACAGCAAACTGCAGGAGGCCAGCGACGGCCAACTGGACGCGCTGCGCCTGCAGCAGCAACAACTACAGGGTGAGCTGGACTTAACCACCCGCAAGTTGCAAAACCTGACGGATATCGAACGCCAACTCTCTACCCGCAAACCGGGCGCCGATATGTCTCACGGCGCGGCATCTGATGAGGATAAGCATGACTAACCGTAAACCTGCGCATCTGCTGCTGGTGGATGACGACCCCGGCCTGTTGAAGCTTCTCGGGATGCGTCTGACCAGCGAAGGCTATCGGGTCGTTACGGCAGAAAGCGGCCCGCAGGGCCTCCGCGTGCTGGCGAAAGAGCGTATCGACCTGGTGATTAGCGACCTGCGCATGGATGAGATGGACGGCCTGCAGCTGTTCAGCGAAATTCAGAAAGTGCAGCCGGGGATGCCGGTGATTATTCTGACCGCCCACGGCTCTATCCCGGAAGCGGTCTCGGCGACTCAGCAGGGCGTGTTCAGCTTCTTAACCAAACCAGTGGATAAAGACGCGCTGTATAAAGCCATCGACGAAGCGCTGGAGCGCACGTCACCGGCTAACGATGAACGGTGGCGGGAAGCGATTGTCACCCGCAGCCCATTGATGCTGCGTCTGCTGGAACAGGCGCAGATGGTGGCACAGTCGGACGTCAGCGTGCTGATTAACGGCCAGAGCGGCACCGGGAAAGAGATCCTGGCGCAGGCCATTCACAATGCCAGCCCGCGCCACGCGAAGCCGTTTGTAGCCATTAACTGCGGGGCGCTGCCGGAGCAACTGCTGGAATCTGAACTGTTCGGCCACGCGCGCGGTGCGTTTACCGGCGCGGTCAGCCACCGGGAAGGGCTGTTCCAGGCGGCGGAAGGCGGTACGCTGTTTCTTGATGAAATAGGCGATATGCCCACACCGCTGCAGGTGAAACTGCTGCGTGTGTTGCAGGAGCGCAAAGTGCGCCCGCTTGGCAGCAACCGCGATCTCGACATCAATGTGCGTATCATCTCGGCGACCCACCGGGATCTACCGAAAGCGATGGCCCGCGGCGAGTTTCGTGAAGATCTCTTCTACCGCCTGAACGTGGTGAACCTCAAGATCCCAACGCTTGCCGAACGCACCGAGGATATTCCGCTGCTGGCAAACTACCTGCTGCGTCAGTCGGCGGATCGGCATAAGCCGTTCGTGCGCGCCTTTTCCACCGACGCCATGAAGCGCTTGATGGCGGCTAACTGGCCGGGTAACGTGCGCCAGTTGGTTAACGTGATTGAGCAGTGCGTGGCGCTGACCTCATCGCCGGTCATCAGCGATGCGCTGGTTGAGCAGGCGCTGGAAGGTGAGAACACTGCGCTGCCGACCTTCGTGGAAGCACGCAATCAGTTTGAGCTCAACTACCTGCGCAAGCTGCTGCAAATCACCAAAGGCAACGTCACCCATGCTGCGCGTATGGCCGGGCGCAACCGCACCGAGTTCTACAAATTGCTCTCCCGCCATGAACTGGATGCGAACGATTTTAAAGAGTAGCACCCGAAATACGTCTGATTTATGATACGGTGAGCAACCGGTTACGCGATAAAAACGACAGGAACACCATGAAAAAGATTGATGCGATTATTAAACCCTTCAAACTGGATGACGTACGTGAGGCGCTGGCGGAAGTTGGCATCACCGGGATGACGGTAACGGAAGTGAAAGGCTTTGGCCGTCAGAAAGGCCACACCGAACTGTACCGCGGTGCGGAGTACATGGTGGACTTTCTGCCGAAGGTGAAAATTGAGATCGTGGTGACCGACGATATCGTCGATACCTGTGTGGATACCATTATCCGTACCGCGCAGACCGGTAAAATCGGCGACGGCAAAATCTTTGTCTTCGACGTGGCGCGCGTGATTCGTATCCGTACCGGCGAAGAAGACGACGCAGCAATCTAATCAGTAAAAGGCGGCCATCGGCCGCCTTTTCATTACTCGTCGGCCTGTGCCAGCGTTACGCTGGACGAGCCCAGCAGACGTTTCAACGCGACCAGCACCACAATCAGCGCCACCACGCCCAGCGTCCATTCCCCCATTTGCGAGAAAAAGTGCCTATAGGCATCGATAGCCGTATCGCTAATTTGTGATTCGGTGGTTTTCTGCGCTACCACGCCTGCCAGCCAGTTAGCGACCGAGCCCGTTGCCAGCATGTAGATACCGGTCAATACGCCGGTCACTCCAGGCAGATTCAAACGGGTAATCTGCGCCATCGCCACCGGGTCAATAAACAGCTCGGCGAAGCCCATCAGCGCCAGCCCGGCGATCATCATGCCCATCGAAGCCTGACCGTGCAGCTGTGCGCCGCGTGCGTTCAGCGCCAGTAGCATAAAGCCTGCACCCATCAGCACCAGCCCGAATGCGAACTTCAGCCATACCCGCAGAGCAGAGCTAACGCTGCTTTCCGGACGCGCCAGCCAGGCCAGCACCACGCCTGCCGTCATCACGGCAATCGCGTTAACTGACTGGAAGAGGGCGGTTGGCACTTCAATGTTCAGCCAGCGACGGTTCACGAAGTGATCAATAAACAGGCTGATAGAGCTGCCGCCCTGTTGAGCCAGTACCCAGAACAGCGTGCCGGTCAGCATCAGCAAAATGATTTGCCATAGGGCGCGGCGCTGCGCCGGGAAGCGCAGCATAATGCGCGCCACGATAACGGCGGCGGCGGCGCAGACGATCGCCAGCAGATAGCCTGACCAGTCGTTTTGCAGCAGCAGGGTGAAGAACAGTGGCGCGACGCACAGCGTCAGCGCCAGCCAGCCCCAGGTCGGCAGGACAAACTTCACCGCCCGCAGCGCCGGTTTGTTCACCCCTTGCGTATGGCGGAAATGGCGATGGCCGCTTAAGAAGACGATCAGGCCAATGAACATGCCGATGCCCGCCAGCGCGAAGCCAACGTGCCAGCCGTACCACTGCGCCGCCAGCCCGCAGGCGATAGGCGCTGCGATGGAGCCGATGTTACCCGCCGCGTACAGCAGCGAAAAACCGCCGTCGCGACGATTGTCATCAGGGGCGTACATCTCGCCCAACAGACAGCTGATATTGGATTTAAACAGGCCGTAGCCGCAGATGATAATCCCCAATGCGAGGTACAGGCTCCACGTGGAATCCGATTCCACGCCGAGCACGATATGCCCAAGCGTCATCAGCAGTGCGCCGGATATGACGGCGGTTCGGTTACCGAGCAAGCGGTCGGCGAGCCAGCCGCCCAGAATAGGGGTGACATAGACCAGCGACGCGTAGGCGCTGAACAGGTCGATAGCGTGGCTGTCGTTGAAACCAAGCTGGTGGGTAAGGTAAAGGATGAGCAGGGCACGCATGCCATAGAAGCTGAAATATTCCCAGATTTGAATCGCCACGATGTAGTAGATCGCGCGCGGTTGTGAGGGTGTTTTCATGTCGATTCCTTGCTGTGTGGATGCACGAAAAAGGGAAGCGACAAGCCGCTTCCCTCTGTTGTTTTAATTATTTTTTAGCGTCTTTCAGCACTTTAACCGTGTAGCGACCATCCGCCTGACGGTAGGCGCCGTGGATGTCGGTTTCGAAGCCTGGGTAATGCGCGCCGATTTCACACAGCATCTGCAGGAACTCCAGCACCGGACGGCTCTCTTCGGTGATCATCTCGCCCGGCATAACCAGCGGCACACCAGGAGGGTACGGCAGGATCATGTTGGCGTTGATGCGACCAACCACATCATCCAGATAGACCTCTTCCGTTTCGCCGTGCAGCTCTTTCTGGAACGCTTCGTACGGGGTGATTTCCATAGCTGGCAGCACTTCAAACGCGCGGAACATCAGGTCCGGCAGGTTGTGGTGCTCAACCAATTTATGGATGCTCTGCGCCAGCTCCTGAATACGCATGTTTTCATAGAATTCAGGCGCTTCCTGGTACAACGAAGGCAGAATATTTTTCACCCGCAGGTTCAGGTCAAAGGCGCGTTTGAACTCGGTCAGCGCGCGCAGCAGGCTCAGCGCTTTGGTTTTATCAATACCGATGCTGAAAAGGAACAGCAGGTTATAAGGACCGGTTTTCTCAACAATAATGCCGCGCTCGTCGAGGTATTTGGCAACCAGGCTCGCCGGAATACCGAAGTCGTCCATGGTACCGTCTTTTTTCATGCCCGGAGTCAGGATGGTGACTTTGATCGGGTCGAGGTACATATGTTCGTTGTCGATATTTTTGAAACCGTGCCATGCGCTGTCAGAACGCAGCGGCCAGCAGTCAGGGCCGTCGATGTGCTCCGGCTGCCAGACGTCAAAGAACCAGCCTTCGGATTCGCCTTTCAGTCGTTTGATCTCTTTACGGAACTTGATTGCCCGCTCGATAGAGCCGTTAATCAGACGCTTACCGGCATTGCCTTTCATCATCGCCGCGGCGGTTTCAGTGGAGGCGACGATGCCGTAGTGCGGAGAGGTGGTGGTGTGCATCATGTAGGCTTCGTTGAAGGTCTCTTCGTTGATGTCGCCCTTCACGTGGATCATTGATGCCTGAGAGAACGCCGCCAGCAGTTTGTGCGTGGACTGGGTTTCATAAATCACTTTGCCTTCAACGCGGTCGCCGCTCATCCCACATTTACCCGCATAGATTGGCGAGAAGTTGGTGTAAGGCACCCAGGCAGAGTCGAAGTGGATGGATTTCACATCCAGCGTCTTCTTGATGTAGTCGGTGTTGTACAGCAGACCATCATAGGTGGAGTTGGTGATCACCGCATGCACCGGCCAGGTGGCGTTAGGCGTGGCTTTCACGCGCTTTTCAATGGTCGCGCGCTGGAATTCGCTCTGCGGAATACCGCCGAGAATACCGTAAGCGTTACGGGTTGGGCGGAAGTAGATCGGCGTAATATTGCTCATCATCATCAGATGCGTCAGTGATTTATGGCAGTTACGGTCGATAAGCACGGTGCTGCCCGCCGGTGCGGAATACATGCCAACGATTTTGTTCGCCGTAGAGGTACCGTTGGTCACCATGTAGCTGCGCTCGGCGTTAAAGACGCGGGCGATATACTCTTCAGCTTCTTTGTGCGGGCCGGAGTGGTCCAGCAGAGAGCCCAGCTCGGAAACGGAGATGGAGATGTCTGACTTCATGGCGTTAGGGCCGAA
This sequence comes from Kluyvera sichuanensis, assembly GCF_040930405.1. Taxonomy (NCBI): domain Bacteria; kingdom Pseudomonadati; phylum Pseudomonadota; class Gammaproteobacteria; order Enterobacterales; family Enterobacteriaceae; genus Kluyvera; species Kluyvera sichuanensis. The sequence goes on along the minus strand of NZ_CP162271.1, from coordinate 2,502,684 downwards.
GAAATCATGGAAAATGCTGCCGACCGGACTTTTCTGGAAGGCGGTGCCGCCCATGTGGCCTGGAGTACAGAAGGTGTATTTGCCTTCACGCACGTATTTGAACAGCGCTTTGGTCAGCGGTGGCAGAATGGCGTCGATGTATTCGTCGGTGCTCTGGCGGATTTTCGCCGCAATGTCAGCCGCAGCGCCCAGGGCGTATTCGAAGAAGCGAACCTGCATGCGCAGGTCATTCAGGCTGACGTCCAGCGTGGAGTAGCTGTTGGCAAAAGCGTAAACCGGCATGTACTCGTTCAGCGCGCTGATCTCTTCGCACAGCTCAAGGTTGTACTTATCCCAGTCAAAGATCACGCCGCAGAGATTGGCATTATTTTCAATCAGCTTCAGCAGGTCTTCACGGTCATTCGGGTAAACGATGCGGAAGTTCAGGCCTTCCAGCGCGCGGTGAAGCTCACGAATAGGCTCTTCTTTAAAATAGACGCCCATGTGGTTCATGATAGCAATAACGTTCATAGTCATAGTCATGTTTCCGGATAAAGAAGGCCCCTCCCGCCACGATGTGGCAGGTGAAGGAGGAGCCTTTAGAGAAATTAGGGGATGATTACAGCGCTTGAGCCGTGTTGTTTTCGTCGTCGTTATGCTGACGCTGGTGCATTTTGCGACCGTAGAACATCAGGATAACGAGGCTGACGATGAAGGTACCGGACAGTTCGAAGGAGCTTGCACCCATCAACGCGATGAAGCAGAACGCACAGCCCAGCACGGAGCAGATAAGGCTGACGAAGTTACGAACGTTGATGCCTTCGAAGCGAATCAGGTCAACGCAGGAGTAGAAGTAAGGCAGCATGGTCAGCAGCACGGCGATACCGGTCAGTTCACCGAACAGGTCAGAAGCTTTACCGCCGTTGGAGTTCATCACGGTGATGATGATCATCAGACCGGTCATTTTCAGGCCAGCTAACAGCAGACCTTTTTTAGGAATGCCGTTTTTATCGAGTTCGCCATACACTTTCGGGAAGTTACCGTCGTTGGCGGCACGCACACCCGCCTGACCTACCAGCATCATCCAGGAGCCCAGAGAAGTCAGGCACGCAAAGGCGGTGAAGGCGGAAACCAGCGGTGCGGCCCAGCTACCCAGAATGGTTGAGGCGCTGACGGCAAACGGCGCACCGGAAGAGGCCATCACGGAAGCGGGATACATCCCGGAGATAACCTGAGTGGCAGCGATATAAACGATACCGGCCAGCGCGGTACCGAGCATGGTTGCCATGGGTACGGTACGTTTCGGGTTTTTCACCATGCCGGTGCTCACTGCGGCAGATTCCACGCCGACGAACGCCCACAGGCACAGCAGAATACTTTTAATCACCGCGTGTGGATCGGTCGTGGTAGAGGTGTTCCAGTTGGCGTGGTAGGTCGCCATGTCAAACCAGTGCCAGCCCACCACGGCGGTCAGTACAACCGGGATCAGCACCAGGAACAGGCCGATAGTGGTCAGACGGCTCACCCAGGTACCGCCCAGCATGTTGATAAAGGTGAACAGCCACACGATGGCGATACACGCGATACCGGCAGGAATCGGGTCGTTTAATACCGGGAAGTAGGTGGATAAATAAGAGACGGCGGTAATACCGATGGCCAGGTTACCGATCCAGTTGGCATGGTAATAAAGGACGCCGGTCTGGAAGCCGAAAGCGGGAGATAATTCACCAGCGTACGCAATGGGGCCACCCTGCTGTGGGTTCTTGGTTGCCAGTCGAGCGTAAACGTAAGCCAGTGACATGGCACCAATAATAGAAATAACCCAGCCCCAAATGGCAATACCACCGATGCTGGCGAGGTTCGCGGGTAATAATGCGATACCGCTCCCCATCATATTCCCGGCAACAACGCCGGTACAGGCAAATAGCCCGATCTTTTTGGCAGAACTCATGTTCGTTTCTCCTGAACAGTATTTTTAGGACCGGATCGCGAGATGAGAAATGACGAATGACCCGACCAACTGACGGCAATTATTACTGAGCAGGCTAAGAGAAGTCCTAAAGTAAAGGTGAAGTAAAAACAAACATAGAAAAAATGAGGTCTTTACCTTTTTAACGTAACACGTCAGGATAAAAACTTTATATCAGGAAAAGATAAATAGTGACTAATTACAATTGGTTAGGTGGTGGTATTTTAAGAGGGTTGATGTTGTCACAAAGTAACAAATAACACCTTGCGACAACATCAATATTACATTTTGAGGGCGATTATTTAACCATGATAATCGGGTTATTAGGCTAACGATTACTCTTTAGCTAAAAAAGACTGCAAATACGGGACTATTTTTTCAATCGAGGTCTGGAATACACCGTTTTGAATCCAGTACAGCGTGTTCTCACCCGGACGTAAATTAAAGGCCGTAATATAGGCATCAGCCGCCAGACGACTCTCGCCTTTCATTTCGTAAACTTTACCCAGCAGCACGTAGTTAAGCCATGACATCTCAATTTCAATGCTTTTATTCACCGCCTCGAAGGCGTTATCGATACTACCGTGGCTTAAATAGTCGATAGCTTTAATTCGATACAGTATGGCGCTGTTCTGAATATCCGGCATTTGTTCTACGCGCGTTAATTCTTCATTCAGCGCGGCCAGTTGCTGGTTATCAAAAGGCTGCTGCGACTGGCGTAAAACATCCACCATCGCCTTTTGCGCATAGGCATAGGCAAAATGAGGTGAGGATTTAGTAATGTTTGTCAGTAGCGTGCTGGCCTTATTTAACGACGGCGCATCGCCGACAGAAACCAGCTGCAGTGCCTGGTAAAACTGCGCCAGTGACTGCGTTTCCGGCAGCTTCAGCCGGGTCAGTTCCTTTTGCATCCCCTCTGGCCACGGCTGGGCCAGTGCGCTGGAGAGGCTATCGAACAGATCGCCCTGGATAGAGACCAGGTTGCTATCAGTGACAAAATAGCGCTTATCGAGCATGGTTGAGCCGTCGGCGTTGTCGATAAGCAGCACCGACATAAAGCACTGCTGGGCGCGGTAGTGGCGCTGATTCACAAAGCTGATGGTCAGCGTCTTCCCGGAGCTGCTCGGTTCATTGACGTTATAGTTGGTTTTGTCGTGAACCATAAAGGTGGAATAGGTGTTCAGCGAGGTGGTAATCAGCGTGCCGAGGCCGATGGCATAAGACTGCTGCGAGGCCCAGTTATTACAGGAGGATCCCGGTTCAAAGCGAACGTCAATATCGCGCGGGTTCAGCAGCAGATGTGCACGCGTGACCTGCGGATGCGGGCGCACCACGCTCAACAGGACCATGGCAATCAGCACGCCAAGCGAGAGTAAAAAGGCGCATTGGGTCCAGAAGTTGGCGAACCAGCGGCGTGGTTTGGGCTCTACAGCGGCGACACGCGCGGGCGTGACCGGCGTGCTATTAAGGGCGGTGGTAGGCTTTATCTCATCGGCTTCATCGCCTATTTCAGATTCGCTAAGCCAGGTGACCGGGGCCGTAAGCTGGTAGCCGCGTTTGGGCACGGTAATAATGTATTCGGCGTGACTATCACCACCGTCGCGCAGCGATTTACGCAGTTCAGAAATACTTTGCGTGACCACATGGCTGGTCACAATATTCCGCATCCAGATGTTATCAATAAGCTCGTCGCGGCTGAGCACTTCCCCTGGGTGGTGGGCAAAATACATCAGCAGATCGATTAATCGAGGTTCCAGAGTGAGCTGGCGTCCAGGGCGGCTTATTTGATTCACTGAAGGCGTGACGAGCCATTCCCCAACGCGCACAAACGGTTGTTGCATAAAAATGAATCACCAAAGGAAAAGAAATAGATAAGTGAGTAATGATAACACAGCTCACTATCCTATTTTTTGACCGGGACGAGCGAAGAAAGGCGGGAAGGCGGGGAGTTTCCTACCCGCCTGGAAAGAAAAGATTACAGGACTTTATGTGGGCCGAAGCATTCGTAGTGGATGCTGTCGGTGTTGACGCCAAGCTCAACGAGTTGTTTTGCCGCATGCTGCATAAAGGCCACCGGGCCGCACAGGTAGAACTGCATCTGCGGATCCTGCAGCTTATCGGCAAGCGCTGAAAGCGCCATCAGCCCTTCGCTGTCGAACGCGCCGGACTGGCGGTCTGCGTCGGTCGGGGTGCGATACCACAGGTGTGAGGTGAAGTTCGGCAGCGCGCTACCCAGCGTTTTCACCTCATCTGCAAAGGCGTGAACGCTGCCATTTTCCGCCGCGTGGAACCAGTTCACCTGTGCCGGATGGCGGTTTTTTGACAGCGTATCCAGCATGGCCAGCATCGGCGTTTGCCCCACGCCACCGGAGATCAGCGTAACCGGGGTTTGCGGGGTGACGTTAAGGAAGAAATCACCGGCAGGCGCGGCCAGATAGACCACATCGCCTTCTTTTGCCGCGTTATGCAGCCAACTGGAGACCTGGCCGCCGTTTTCACGTTTCACGGCAATGCGATAGCCTTTACCGTCCGGCTTGCGGGTCAGCGAGTATTGACGAATCTCCTGATACTCGAAGTCTTCAGGCTTCAGCCACACCGCCAGATACTGGCCCGGCTGATAATCGGCCACCGGCTGACCATCTACCGGCTCCATCTCGAAGCTGGTAATCAGATCGCTACGCGGGGTCTTTTTGACGATGCGGAACGCACGGGTGCCTTCCCAGCCGCCGGTTTTATTGGCGTTATCCTGATAAATCTCAGCTTCACGGTTAATAAACACGCCCGCCAGCACACCATAGGCCTTGCCCCAGGCATCCAGCACTTCCTGGCCTGGACTAAACATCTCATCCAGCGTCGCCAGCAGGTGCGAGCCCACAATGTTGTACTGCTCTGGTTTGATCTGGAAGCTGGTGTGCTTCTGGGCGATTTTCTCTACCGCTGGCAGCAGCGCGGGCAGGTTTTCAATATTGCTGGCGTAAGCGGCAATGGCGTTAAACAGCGCTTCACGCTGGTCGCCGTTACGCTGGTTGCTCATATTGAAAATCTCTTTCAGCTCCGGATTGTGGGTGAACATCCGATCATAAAAGTGGGCGGTGAGCTTCGGGCCGGTTTCAACCAGCAGGGGGATAGTGGCTTTTACGGTGGCGATGGTTTGAGCGTCAAGCATGGCAGGTCTTCCTTTCAATCAATGTTATCTAATGTTGCATGTTAAATGCATCTTATAAAAATACCCCTGTTTTGTAAATGGTTCTTTGAAAGAATGCACCATTGCGGTTACAACATGAATTATTCACATCACAATCCTGAAAAGAAATCCGTTTCCCTGCCTCAGCCCTTTATTCCTCAATCCCTTGTGCGGCGCGGAGGGAAACGTTTGCGTAATTTCGTTTGTCAAGACCTGTTATCGCAGAACTAATCAGTTATACTGTTGGCCGTTGTCCAATTGGACTGCCTTTTCAGGCCAAAATTTAATTGTTAGCTGAGTCAGGAGATGCGGATGTTAAAGCGTGAAATGAACATTGCCGATTATGATGCCGAACTGTGGCAGGCTATGGAGCAGGAAAAAGTACGTCAGGAAGAGCACATCGAACTGATCGCCTCCGAAAACTACACCAGCCCTCGCGTGATGCAGGCGCAGGGTTCTCAGCTGACCAACAAATACGCTGAAGGTTACCCAGGCAAACGCTACTACGGCGGTTGCGAATACGTTGATATCGTTGAACAACTGGCGATTGACCGCGCGAAAGAACTGTTCGGCGCAGACTACGCTAACGTACAGCCGCACTCTGGCTCTCAGGCTAACTTCGCGGTCTACACCGCGCTGCTGCAGCCGGGCGATACCGTTCTGGGTATGAACCTGGCGCAGGGCGGCCACCTGACTCACGGCTCCCCGGTTAACTTCTCCGGTAAACTGTACAACATCATCCCTTACGGCATTGATGAGTCCGGTAAAATTGACTACGACGAGATGGCTAAGCTGGCTCAGACCCACAAACCGAAAATGATCATCGGTGGCTTCTCCGCATACTCCGGCGTTGTAGACTGGGCAAAAATGCGTGAAATCGCAGACAGCATCGGTGCTTACCTGTTCGTCGACATGGCGCACGTTGCCGGTCTGATTGCCGCAGGCGTTTATCCGAACCCGGTTCCACACGCTCACGTTGTGACCACCACCACTCACAAAACCCTGGCGGGTCCACGCGGTGGCCTGATCCTGGCGAAAGACGGTAGTGAAGAGCTGTACAAAAAACTGAACTCCGCGGTGTTCCCAAGCGCGCAGGGTGGCCCTCTGATGCACGTTATCGCTGGTAAAGCGGTTGCGCTGAAAGAAGCGATGGAGCCAGAGTTCAAGGTTTACCAGCAGCAGGTTGCTAAAAACGCCAAAGCGATGGTGGAAGTGTTCCTGAACCGTGGCTACAAAGTGGTTTCCGGCGGTACTGAAAACCACCTGTTCCTGCTGGATCTGGTTGATAAAAACCTGACCGGTAAAGAAGCAGACGCCGCTCTGGGTCGTGCGAACATCACCGTGAACAAAAACAGCGTGCCAAACGATCCGAAGAGCCCGTTCGTGACTTCCGGTATCCGTATCGGTTCCCCGGCTGTCACTCGTCGCGGCTTCAAAGAAGCGGAAGTGAAGGAGCTGGCTGGCTGGATGTGTGACGTGCTGGACAACATCAACGATGAGTCCGTTATCGAAAGCGTCAAAGCGAAAGTACTGGATATCTGCGCTCGCTTCCCGGTTTACGCGTAATCGCTAACCGTAAGATGCAAAAAAGGCCGCGCAAGCGGCCTTTTTTTATGCCCGATAAGCGTCGCGCCATCGGGCAATACTTAGCGCCGATCCAGAGAAATTTTCCCCGGCCCGACAATCGCCAACAGCAGGAATGCGCCTGAAATGCTGATGTTCTTGTAGAAGTTAATCATGTTAGGCATCACCGCATCGCCGGTCATGTTCCAGAAGTGGTGACCAATCACCGCCGTCCCCAGAGTGTAGAAAATAAAAATCACCGCCAGTGGACGGGTAAAGAAGCCCAGAATCACCAGAATAACGGCCGGCACTTCCATCAGAATGGCAATGATGGCCGCCAGCGCAGGCATTGGCGTGCCGATGGATGCCATGTACTGCACCGTTCCATCGTAGTGAAGCATTTTGGGATAGCCGGAGAGAATAAACAGCAGCACGATAGCGATACGCGCAATCAGCAACAGCAGGTCGCGCGATGCGCCAAAGTCGAGATAACGGAGAGCGTTCATGGTCATTCCATGGTGTAAGTACGTGTGATTTAAACGTAATACACAATGTTGCTCCCTGCCACCGCGCGCACATAAATCAGTCTTATGGCTGTAACGTACGTACCGCACCATGGCAGGACGATAACCCCGCTTTGATGCCCGGTTATATGAATATTTCTAATACGAAGTTCGTCGCTTTTCTGTGCGCTCTTGTTGGGGGGGCTGCGAGAAGCGAGCGCGGTAACCGTTTGTGCGGACGGATGACTGACGTAAAAACAGCTAAAGGTGATGTCCATCACAATTATCTCGTTAATGTGAGGAGTAGTGCTCTTCAGAATGTGGGTTGAGTCATTAGACTAGGGGCTCCAAAACGGGAGGACCCATGGTTTTGCACTCCACGCGCTGGCTGGCGCTCAGTTACTTCACCTATTTCTTTAGCTACGGCATTTTTCTTCCCTTCTGGAGCGTCTGGCTCAAAGGCGCTGGGCTGTCGCCCGAAACTATCGGTCTACTGTTAGGGGCGGGGCTGGTCGCCCGTTTTCTCGGCAGCCTGCTGATAGCGCCGCGGGTGAGCGATCCTTCGCGCTTGATAAGCGTGCTGCGCATTCTGGCGCTGATGACGCTGCTGTTCGCCGCCGCGTTCTGGGCGGGTACGCAGGTTGCCTGGTTGATGGTGGTGATGATCGGTTTCAACCTGTTCTTCTCGCCGCTGGTGCCGCTAACCGATGCACTGGCGAACACCTGGCAAAAACAGATAACCATGGACTACGGCCGGGTGCGCCTGTGGGGCTCCATTGCTTTCGTGATTGGTTCCGCGCTGACCGGTAAGCTGGTGAGCCTGTTCGATTACCACGTCATCCTGGTGATGCTGAGTCTTGGCGTCGCGTCAATGCTGCTGGGGATGTTGCTGAAACCGTCGGTGATGCCGCTCGGTGAATCCCGCCATCAGGAGAGCGTTGGCTGGCCGGCCTGGCGTTCCTTAATGACGCAAAACTGGCGCTTTCTTGCCTGTGTGAGCCTGCTTCAGGGGGCACATGCCGCCTATTACGGTTTCAGCGCTATCTTCTGGGAAGGGGCGGGGTACTCAGCGTCGGCTATTGGCTATCTGTGGTCGTTGGGCGTAGTGGCCGAAGTGGTCACCTTTGCGCTGAGTAAAAAGGTATTCCGTCGCTTTAGCGCCCGGGATCTGCTGCTGCTGTCGGCCATTTGCGGCGTTATCCGCTGGGGGCTGATGGGCTGGACGACGAGTCTGCCGTGGCTGATTCTGATTCAGATCCTGCACTGCGGCACCTTCACCGTCTGCCATCTGGCGGCGATGCGCTACATTGCTGCCCGTCAGGGGAGCGAAGTTATCCGCCTGCAGGCGGTCTACTCGGCGGTGGCGATGGGCGGCAGCATTGCGGTGATGACCATGTTCTCAGGCTTCCTTTATCAGCATCTTCATCAGGGGCTGTTCTGGGTGATGGCGCTGGTGGCGCTGCCTGCGCTGGTGCTGCGACCAAAAACGGTCGCCCGCTAGGTTTCCAGTATCTTGCAGATATGCTGCTGCTGATGCTCGCTGAGCGGTTGCTCGGCGTGGATCAGCGGCGGTGAAAATAGGGGCAGGGCAATCGCGTAAGGTGAAATCACGAGCGTGCTGTTTTTCGGCGCGCCCTCTTTCTGGAAGACGTTGACCGTCAGGTACTTCACGGTGAGCGGCAGCAGCGTCAGTTCGCGCAGTTGCTGTTCAATCTCCTGCTCCAGCGCCGGGTTATCGCCGGTTAACAGCACCACCTGTTTCTCGTGCAGCTCGCTCTCCTGCATTAATCCGGCGCCAAAAATCACCGCAATCAGCGCTGCTTCATCGTCGCTGAAGTGCAGGGTATAGCGGGTTTCAAAATCACTCAGCGCCGCACGAGTGGTGCGGATCAATCGCGGATAGAGTCGGTGGATCTCTTCCGGCAGGTGATGATCGATGCCGATCTCAAACACGCAGCGGTTCAGCGCCTGCGCTACGTGAACGTAGAGCTGATCGTGCAGGCTGCGTTCATTGGTGAAATGGCAGTGCGCCTCATGCTGAAAACGGTCGACCAGCCGGGCAATCGCCAGATGTAGCTGCTGGTCCTGCTCGCGTCCATCAAACTGGGGATTTGGCACCTTCAGCAGCATAAACAGCAGCGCCAGGAAGTGCTGCTCGTTGCGGTTTGGCGTTTGCATTACCCGCCTCTGCCAGTGGTGGACAATATCCGCCGCCATCTGATATTCCAGCGTGGACTGCGTCCAGGCGCTTTGCAGCGTGCTAAAAATCGGGCTTTCTCCCTGATGATGCTGTAATAAACAGTACTGGAGATAGAGGCGTAAAAACTGCACGTCGCGACATTCAAAATCGCGCTGCAGGCTTCGGGCGCAGCGGTTCACCAGCGCCTGCAGGTTGGTTTCATCGTATAGCGTACGCGGGATCTTCAACTGCCTGAGCTGCGTTTTCAGCGCTGGTGTAAAATGGTGCGTCACAAAGTGCGGACACAGACGCAATGCGCGGCGAAGCCAGTGCAGTAAGCACAGGCGCAGGTCGAGGGTTGTGCCTTCAATCCGATAGCAGCCATCCGCCTGAGTGGCGATCGCCAGACGATGGTAACGCTCAACCTCCTCTCCGGCTTCAATGACATCTTGCCGGGCGGTGGAAACATCGACATTATTCACCATGCCAATGTATTCCGCCGTGATGGAATGACCAGGGAGATAGAGCATCAGCAGCGCCTGGCAGCGGCGCTGCGGACTGGAAAGCACAGATGGCGGTTCGAGTACGGTCATCATCTGTTGGGATCCAGCAGCAGGTTATGAGCATAAGAATAGACAAAAGATAACGGCAGCTAATGAGCTTTAGCTAAGGAATGCGGGTGACGGTCACAGAATTTTTCACTGAGGAACCGATGAAGAGAGTGAAACAATGCGCGGTTCTGATATTTCTTACGGTTTTATCGTTAAACGTCAGCGCACATCCGCACAGCTTTATTACCATCACTAACCAGCTGGTGGTGGCTGACGGCAAGCTGACGGGCATGAAAATGCGCTGGGTAATGGATGAACTCACCTCGGCGGATCTGCTCTACGACGCGGGTAACGCAAAACCGGGCGATGAGGTCTGGAAAAAGCTGGCCGCTGAGGTGATGGCGAACGTGCTGGGGCAGCACTACTTTACCGAGTTCTGGCACGACGGCAAAAAGGTGAAGTTCGAAAACCTGCCTACCGCCTACGGCCTGGCGCGACAGGGGCATCAGGCGGTGCTGACCTTTACCTTACCGCTGGCGACGCCGCAAACGCTGGTGGGACAGACTTACACCTTTTCCACCTTCGACCCGACCTATTATGTCGATATGAGCTACGAGAAGGACGGTGACGTGGCGTTTGCGCCAGATTTTAAAGGTGCATGCAAAGTCAGCGTCCACACTCCGCATCCTAACGATGAGATGCTCTCCTACGCGCAATCGCTCGATAAAGCGGATGCGCCTCCGGAAGATATGGATCTTGGAAAACAGTTTGCGCAGAAGGTCACCATCGCATGTCAGTAATCTCCGTTAATCGTCGCACCTCTCGCCGCTGGCTGTCGCTCTGGCCGCTGTTGCTGTTTTTTGCGGTTGCGGTTATTGGCTTGCTATGGCTCTGGCAGGCCTGGCCACAGGTCATGCTGCAAAGCGTGGTCTGGCAGCGCGATGTGAACCAGCAGATGAGTGGTTTGCTCCAGGCCGTGGCGGAAAACCCGACTCAGGCGGGTGGGGCGCTGCTGCTGTTCAGCTTTGTCTACGGCGTGCTGCACGCGCTGGGGCCGGGGCACGGTAAGGTCGTCATCACCACGTGGCTGGCCACCCATCCGTCAAAATTAAAATCCAGTATTGGTTTGACGCTCGCGGCTTCTTTATTACAGGGGCTGGTAGCCATTGGCCTGGTGGTCGTCGTGCTGACGCTGCTACGACTTCCGGCGCGCCAACTGCACCTCAGCAGTTTCTGGCTGGAGAAGGGCAGCTATGCGCTGGTGGGCGTGCTGGGATTATTACTGTGCTGGCGGGCGCTGAAAAAGCTGCGCATGCTGCTGCGCAAACCGACGTTTACCGCTTTTACACCACACCACGTCCATGACCAGCACTGCGGCTGTGGTCATCAGCACATGCCAGACCCTAAACGGCTTGAGCGGGATGAAGACTGGCGGGCGAGGCTGATGATTATACTGTCGATGGGCATGCGCCCCTGTTCCGGTGCCATTATGGTGCTGCTGTTCAGCAAAGTGATTGGCGTGTTTGGCTGGGGCGTCGCCTCTGCGCTGGCGATGGCAGCAGGAACGTCGCTCACCATCTCTTCTTTAGCGCTGCTGGTTCATGGTTTTCGTACCCTGGCGGTGAAGCTCAGCGGCAATAAAACGCCGATACTCTGGCGGCAGGTGGGCTGGACAACTTTGGCGCTGGCCGGTGGCGCGGTTCTGGTCGCTGCGGCGGTGGTGATGTGGGTTAGCGCAGTGCCGGTTGGGCGTGGGCTAAGGCCGTTTTAAACGCAGCATTGCTTATTGCAGCGCGTCGCGGATAAAGGCCATTGCGGCGTCGCGATACCGATCGCCATGTCGCTCGGTGAAGGCGTCAATATGTTCTCCATCCGGGATGATGATTTTTTGTTTCGGTTCGCGTGCCAGGGCAAAAAGCGTTTCGCTCTGCTGCCAGGGAATGACGCCGTCCGCTGTGCCATGCAGGATCAGGAGCGGAATGGGGGCGACGCTTGCGATATTGCGGTCTGCGCTATAGCTATCATCAAGCAAATATCCGCTGCCTGGCAGCATATGGTTGGCAATGGCGGAGTAGGACAGAAAGGTTGAATCGAGAATTATCGCACGTACGCCCGCGCGATCGCCGTGTCGCTGATTAGCACAGGACATACAGCTGCCCACGGCTGCCAGTACGTTATTACCTCCCAGACTCTGTCCCAGTAGTACCAGTCGTTCAGGATTGACGTCGGGGCGATGCCGCACGTAGTTCATTGCGCTTTGCGTATCATCCAGTAGCCCTTGCGGTGACGGCTTGCCCTCTGATTTACCGAAACCACGATAGTCAAACATAAATACATTAACGTTGCGTTCTGGTAGCCAACTGACGAACGACCAGTGTCCCGACATATTTCCCGCGTTGCCATGAACGTGCACTACCGTCGCGATGGCTTGTTCCGCTGGTCCTGCGGATGAAGGGATAAACCAGCCATGTAAACGGGTGCCATCTTTGGCGGTGAAGGTGATGGATTCCGCGAAGTGGGGCTCAGGGCCGTAGAACTCATTGTTGGGGTAATAAAAAGCATTGATCGCCACGCGAGGCAGAAAATAAATGCAGACTGCAATGATAAACAGAATGGAAAGTGTTTTGATGATGTGCCGGGGAGGTGCCATGTCCATGCTTCCTTGCCGCAGTGAGCGAACGACGGTGGTGCCCTTAAGTGAAGGCATCGTGTTAAAACGCGCAGGGAAAGTAAAGCTGTGAGGGAGTTTTTAGGAAAAACGCCCGGAGAGGGCTCGGCGGATGAGCAGCGTCATCCGCCGGAGTGAACTTAGCGCTTCAACGCTTCGCTCAGCTCGTCACGCATGTTCGCCAGCATGGCTTTCACGATACGTGGGTTACCTGCAACGACGTTGCCGGTCATCATGTAGTTATGGCCACCGGTGAAGTCACAAACGATAGCGCCTGCTTCACGAGCGATCAGTTCGCCAGCGGCGAAGTCCCATGGCTTCAGGCCGATTTCGAAGTAACCGTCAACGCGCGCAGCGGCAACATAGGCCAGATCCAGCGCAGCGGAACCGGTGCGACGGAAGTCAGCGCATTCGGTAAACATTTTACCGAGGATGTTCATGTAGGCGGTAGCGTGCTGTTTCGCTTTGAACGGGAAACCGGTCGCGATGATGGTGCCATCCAGGTCACGGCCAGTGCTGCCGCGCAGACGGTAACCGTTCAGCTGTGCGCCCTGACCACGGGTAGCGGTGAACAGTTCGTTGCGCATTGGATCGTAAACCACAGCCACTTCAGTACGGCCTTTGATGCGTACGGCGATGGAGACGGAGAAGTGTGGAAGACGTTTGATAAAGTTGGTGGTGCCATCCAGTGGATCGATAACCCATTGAACATCCAGATCTTCGCCAACATGCTCACCGCTTTCTTCGGTGATAATGGTGTGTTGCGGGTAAGATTTGCGAATGGTGTCGATAATCATCGCTTCAGCGGCTTTATCAACGTTAGTCACGAAATCGTTGCTGCCTTTCTGGCTCGCTTCAACAGCTTCTGGTGTTTCGTAGTTTTTGGCAATCAGGTTACCCGCCTTGCGCGCTGCGCGCACGGCGATGTTCAGCATCGGATGCATCAGGTTACTCTCACTGGATGTTAAAGAACGGGGAAAACGGCACATATCATAGCAGCGAATTCGGATTCTGTCTCAGGTTTATGGTAATATGGTCGAATAATCTTTAGACGAAGAATGACAATGCTGCAAAATATCCGAATCGTGCTGGTCGAAACCTCTCACACCGGCAACATGGGCTCCGTGGCCCGCGCTATGAAAACCATGGGCTTAACCAACCTGTGGCTGGTCAACCCGCTGGTGAAACCAGACTCCCAGGCCATCGCCCTGGCAGCCGGTGCCAGCGATGTGATTGGCAACGCGCAGATCGTCGATACCCTGGATGAAGCGCTGGCCGGTTGCAGCCTGGTGGTTGGCACCAGCGCGCGTTCCCGTACGCTGCCGTGGCCGATGCTCGACCCGCGTGAGTGCGGTCTGAAAAGCGTCTCAGAAGGTGAACATGCGCCGGTGGCGCTAGTGTTCGGTCGTGAACGCGTTGGCCTGACCAACGATGAACTGCAAAAATGTCATTACCACGTGGCGATTGCCGCTAACCCGGAATACAGCTCGCTGAATCTGGCGATGGCCGTGCAGGTTATCTCTTATGAAGTGCGCATGGCCTGGCTGGCGACGCAGGAAAGCAACGAACCGAAGGTTGAGCACGAAGAGACGCCGTACCCGTTGGTGGACGATCTTGAGCGTTTCTATGGCCACCTGGAGCAGACGCTGCTCGCTACCGGTTTCATCCGCGAAAACCATCCGGGGCAGGTGATGAGCCGTTTACGTCGTCTGTTTACCCGTGCGCGCCCGGAAAGCCAGGAGCTGAACATCCTGCGTGGAATTCTGGCGTCTATTGAGCAGAAAAACAAAGAGTAAGGTGCATTCCCGGCGGCGCTCCGTTTGGCCGGGCTACACCCCTTTTGTAACCGGGGCGAGGCCTCTGGCCGACCCCGGAAACGGCTCAAAATCAATACCGCACGGAACGCCAAATACCTGACTAAATTACTCAAGTAAATAGTTGACTGTTTTAGTCGGGAATGTCAGACTTGGCCCTGCTATGCAATACCCACAATATTATTAAAAACCCCGGGCAGGGGCGAGTTTGAGGTTAAGTAAGACATGAGACTGACATCTAAAGGGCGTTATGCCGTAACCGCGATGCTGGACGTTGCACTCAACTCCGAAGCGGGCCCGGTGCCGTTGGCTGATATTTCTGAACGTCAGGGAATTTCACTCTCCTATCTGGAGCAGCTGTTCTCCCGTCTGCGTAAAAATGGCTTAGTATCCAGCGTACGCGGACCAGGCGGTGGTTATCTGCTGGGTAAAGAAGCAAACCACATCGCAGTGGGTGAAGTGATTAGCGCAGTGGACGAGTCCGTTGACGCTACCCGCTGTCAGGGGAAAGGTGGCTGCCAGGGCGGCGATAAATGTTTGACCCACGCACTCTGGCGCGATCTGAGCGACCGTCTGACCGGCTTCCTGAACAACATCACCCTCGGTGAACTGGTCAATAACCAGGAAGTTCTGGACGTGTCTGGTCGCCAGCATTCGCACGACACCTCCCGCAATACCCGCGTACAAGACGCTATCGACGTTAAGTTACGTGCATAATCCACCCGCTCTGCCGTGTGCCTTATCGGGCGCACGTAGCAGGCTGGTTATAGATAAAAATGAGATTTCAGAGTCAGGCCGGGACAGCGTCCCGTCAACACGGTCGTACATCCAGCCGGTTGCCTGACTCCTTGCATTGAGTGATGTACGGAGTTAAAGAGCAATGAAATTACCGATTTATCTCGACTACTCCGCAACCACGCCGGTGGACCCGCGTGTTGCCGAGAAAATGATGCAGTTTCTGACCCTGGACGGGACCTTTGGTAACCCGGCCTCTCGTTCACACCGTTTCGGCTGGCAGGCTGAAGAGGCGGTAGATATCGCCCGTAACCAGATTGCCGACCTCGTGGGTGCAGACCCGCGTGAAATCGTCTTTACCTCCGGTGCGACTGAATCCGACAACCTGGCGATTAAAGGTGCAGCCAACTTTTATCAGAAAAAAGGCAAGCACATCATCACCAGCAAAACCGAGCATAAAGCCGTGCTGGACACCTGTCGTCAGCTCGAGCGCGAAGGTTTCGAAATCACCTATCTGGCGCCACAGCGCAACGGCATTATCGATCTCAAAGAGCTCGAAGCAGCCATGCGTGACGACACCATCCTCGTCTCCATCATGCACGTGAACAACGAAATCGGCGTGGTGCAGGATATCGCGACCATCGGCGAAATGTGCCGTGCGCGCGGCATCATCTATCACGTTGATGCGACCCAGAGCGTGGGCAAACTGCCTATCGACCTGAGCCAGCTGAAAGTTGACCTGATGTCCTTCTCCGGTCACAAAATTTACGGTCCAAAAGGTATCGGCGCGCTGTACGTTCGTCGTAAACCACGTATCCGTATCGAAGCGCAGATGCACGGCGGCGGTCACGAGCGCGGCATGCGTTCCGGTACCCTGCCTGTTCACCAGATCGTCGGCATGGGCGAAGCTTACCGTATCGCGAAAGAAGAGATGGAGACCGAAATGGCCCGTCTGCGCGGTCTGCGTAACCGTCTGTGGAACGGCGTGAAGGATATGGAAGAAGTCTACCTGAACGGTGATCTTGAGCAGGGCGCACCAAACATCCTCAACGTGAGCTTTAACTACGTTGAAGGTGAATCCCTGATTATGGCGCTGAAAGACCTGGCGGTTTCCTCCGGTTCTGCCTGTACTTCCGCAAGCCTTGAGCCATCCTACGTGCTGCGCGCACTGGGCATGACTGATGAGCTGGCGCATAGCTCCATTCGTTTCTCTTTAGGTCGTTTCACTACCGAAGAAGAGATTGACTACACCATCAATCTGGTTCGCAACTCCATTGGCCGTCTGCGCGACCTTTCTCCACTGTGGGAAATGTTCAAACAGGGCGTGGATCTGAACAGCATTGAATGGTCGCATCATTAATCGGTACCGATAAGGAGAATTCATCATGGCTTACAGCGAAAAAGTAATCGATCACTACGAGAACCCACGTAACGTAGGTTCCTTCGACAACAGCGACGACAGCGTCGGCAGCGGCATGGTCGGTGCTCCGGCCTGCGGCGACGTGATGAAGTTGCAGATTAAAGTCAACAATGAAGGTATCATTGAAGACGCGCGTTTCAAGACCTACGGCTGCGGTTCCGCCATTGCTTCCAGCTCCCTCGTTACCGAGTGGGTAAAAGGGAAATCCCTGGACGAAGCACAGGCCATTAAAAATACCGATATCGCAGACGAGCTTGAACTGCCACCAGTGAAAATTCACTGTTCTATCCTGGCAGAAGACGCGATTAAAGCCGCTATTGCGGATTACAAAAGCAAACGTGAAGCAAAATAATTAAGAGTTGAGGTTTTTATGTCGATTACCTTAAGCGACAGTGCAGCAGCGCGAGTCAATACCTTCTTGTCAAACCGCGGTAAAGGGTTTGGTCTGCGTCTTGGCGTGAGAACGTCCGGTTGTTCAGGTATGGCCTATGTACTGGAATTTGTTGACGAGCCGGCGGCAGAAGATACCGTTTTCGAAGACAAAGGCGTGAAGGTTGTCATCGACGGTAAGAGCCTGCAATTTCTTGATGGCACGCAACTCGACTTCGTGAAAGAAGGTCTGAACGAAGGGTTTAAATTCACTAACCCGAACGTAAAAGACGAGTGCGGTTGCGGCGAAAGCTTTAACGTCTGATTTTGAGTCCTGCCAACCCCACCCATGGTTTCATCGCTGTGCGTGGGGTTTGTTTTAAATAGTTAACCCTGAGATCGTCATGGATTACTTCACTCTCTTTGGATTGCCAGCCGGTTATCATGTAGACACTCAGGCCCTCGCGGCACGCTTCCAGGACCTGCAGCGTCAGAACCACCCCGACCGATTTGCTAGCGGCAGCGACGCTGAACAGCTCGCAGCGGTTCAGCGTTCTGCGAACATCAACCAGGCCTGGCAAACGTTGCGTCACCCGCTGATGCGCGCCGAATACCTGCTCTCCCTGCACGGCTTTGATCTCGCCTCGGAACAGCACACCGTACGTGATACCGCGTTCCTGATGGAACAGCTGGAACTGCGTGAAGAGCTGGACGAGATTGAACAGGCAAAAGATACCGACCGCCTGGAAGGGCTTATCAAACGCATCAAAGCAATGTATAGCCAACGCCAGCAGCAGATGGTGGCGGAACTCGATTCGCAAACGTGGGAAGCGGCGGCGGATACCGTCCGTAAACTGCGTTTTCTCGATAAACTCCAAAGCAGCGCTGAATTACTCGAAGAAAAGCTGCTCGATTTCTGATTCTGGAAGCTTAACATGGCCTTATTACAAATTAGTGAGCCGGGTCTAAGCGCCGCGCCGCACCAGCGTCGTCTGGCGGTGGGCATTGACTTAGGCACCACCAATTCCCTGGTGGCTACCGTGCGTAGCGGCCAGGCGGAAACGCTGGCCGACAATCAGGGGCGTCACCTGCTGCCTTCCGTTGTGCACTATCAGGTGCAGGGCCACGTGGTCGGCTACGATGCGCGCACCAATGCCGCGCTGGACCCCGCTAACACCATTAGCTCCGTAAAACGCATGATGGGCCGCTCGCTGGCGGACATCCAGACGCGCTACCCACATCTGCCGTACCAGTTCCAGGCAAGCGAAAACGGCCTGCCGATGCTGGTGACCAAGGCCGGTGTACTGAACCCAATCCGCGTTTCGGCCGATATCCTCAAAGCGCTGGCGGCTCGCGCCACCGAAACGCTTGAAGGCGAGCTGGATGGCGTGGTGATTACCGTTCCCGCTTATTTTGATGATGCACAGCGTCAGGGCACCAAAGACGCTGCGCGTCTGGCGGGCCTGCACGTACTACGTCTGCTGAACGAACCGACCGCCGCGGCTATCGCTTACGGCCTCGACTCCGGTCAGGAAGGGGTGATTGCCGTCTACGATCTGGGCGGCGGTACCTTCGATATCTCGATTCTGCGCCTGAGCCGCGGCGTGTTTGAAGTGCTGGCTACCGGCGGGGATTCTGCGCTGGGCGGCGACGACTTCGACCACCTGCTGGCCGACCATATCCGCGAACAGGCGGGCATTGCCGATCGCAGCGACAACCGCGTACAGCGCGAACTGCTTGACGCCGCCATCGCCGCCAAAATCGCCCTGAGCGATGCCGATAGCGTGACCGTTGAGGTCGCTGGCTGGAAAGGCGAGGTAACCCGCGAACAGTTTAACGACCTGATTTCCGCGCTGGTGAAGCGCACGCTGCTGGCCTGCCGTCGCGCGCTGAAAGATGCGGGCGTGGAAGCCGAAGAGGTGCTGGAAGTGGTGATGGTCGGCGGTTCTACCCGTGTACCGCTGGTGCGTGAGCGCGTAGGTGAATTCTTTGGCCGTACGCCGCTGACCTCTATCGACCCGGATAAAGTGGTCGCTATTGGCGCTGCCGTGCAGGCGGATATTCTGGTCGGTAACAAGCCGGACAGCGAAATGCTGCTGCTCGACGTGATCCCGCTCTCTCTTGGCCTCGAAACCATGGGCGGCCTGGTCGAGAAGGTTATCCCGCGTAATACCACCATTCCAGTGGCTCGCGCGCAGGAGTTCACCACCTTCAAAGACGGCCAGACCGCGATGTCCATCCACGTGATGCAGGGCGAGCGTGAACTGGTGCAGGACTGCCGTTCACTGGCGCGTTTTGCGCTGCGCGGGATTCCGGCGCTGCCGGCTGGCGGCGCGCACATTCGCGTAACCTTCCAGGTGGACGCCGATGGCCTGCTGAGCGTCACCGCCATGGAGAAATCCACCGGCGTTGAGTCCTCTATTCAGGTGAAGCCGTCCTACGGTCTGACCGATGGCGAAATCGCCACCATGATTCAGGATTCCATGAGCTATGCCGAGCAGGACGTGAAAGCACGTATGCTGGCAGAGCAGAAAGTGGAAGCCGCTCGCGTGCTGGAAAGCCTGCACAGCGCGCTGGCCGCTGATGCCGCGCTGTTAAGCGCCGCAGAGCGTCAGGAGATTGACGAGGCTGCCGCCGTGCTGAGTGCGGTTGCCGAGGGTAATGACACTGACGCCATAGAACAAGCCATTAAAAACGTTGATAAACAAACCCAGGAATTCGCCGCTCGCCGCATGGACCAATCCGTCCGTGTCGCGCTGAAAGGCCAATCCGTGGACGAGGTTTAATATGCCAAAGATTGTTTTTTTGCCACATCAGGACCTGTGTCCGGATGGCATCGTTGTGGAAGCTGAGACCGGTGAAACCATTCTGGATGCTGCGCTGCGTAGCGGTATCGAGATTGAACACGCCTGCGAAAAATCCTGTGCCTGCACCACCTGCCACTGCATCGTGCGTGAAGGTTTCGACTCGCTGCCAGAAAGCACCGAAGACGAAGACGATATGCTGGATAAAGCCTGGGGGCTGGAACCAGATAGCCGCCTGAGCTGCCAGGCCCGCGTCACGGATGAAGACCTGGTGGTCGAAATTCCGCGTTACACAATTAACCACGCGCGCGAGCACTAAGAGGATAGTATGGGACTTAAGTGGACTGACAGCCGCGAAATCGGCGAAGCGCTGTACGATGCTTACCCGGATACCGATCCGAAAACGGTGCGCTTCACCGACATGCACCAGTGGATTTGCGACCTCGAAGATTTTGATGATGACCCTCAGGCATCAAATGAAAAAATCCTTGAGGCAATTCTGCTAGTCTGGTTGGATGAAGCAGAATAAGTCACATAACGGGCTGCCATTCGGCGGCCCGTTTGCTAATAAGGATAAAAAAATGACACAAGCCATGAAAATTACCCTTTCTACTCAGCCAGCCGATGCGCGCTGGGGTGAAAAAGCGGCCTATAGCATTAATGATGAAGGTATTGTCCTGCACCTGACCGGCCGCGACGACGCGGGCCTTATCCAGCGCGCGGCGCGTAAAATTGACGGCATGGGCATCAAGCACGTTGACCTGTCTGGCGAAGGCTGGAACGTCGACCTCGCCTGGGCTTTCTGGGCGGGCTACAAAGGGCCGAAAGGCACTCGTCAGGTTGAATGGCCTGAGCTGGACGATGCACAGCGCCAGGAACTGGACAACCGTCTTACCTACATTGACTGGGTACGTGACACCATCAACGCCCCAGCGGAAGAGTTGGGCCCAGAGCAGCTTGCGCAGCGCGCGGTTGACCTGCTGTGCGGCGTGGCATGCGACAATGTCTCATATCGCATCACCAAAGGCGAAGATCTGCGTGAGCAGGGTTACGCGGGCCTGCACACCGTGGGCCGTGGTTCCGAACGTCCACCGGTTCTGCTGGCGCTGGACTACAACCCAACGGGCGATAAAGAAGCGCCGGTTTACGCCTGTCTGGTCGGTAAAGGTATCACCTTCGACTCCGGCGGCTACAGCATCAAACAGAGCGCGTTCATGGACTCCATGAAGTCCGATATGGGCGGTGCCGCAACCGTGACCGGTGCGCTGGCGCTGGCGATTACCCGCGGCCTGAACAAGCGCGTCAAACTGTACCTGTGCTGTGCGGATAACCTGATCAGCGGCAACGCCTTCAAGCTTGGCGATATCATCCACTACCGTAACGGTAAAAATGTGGAAGTGATGAACACCGATGCAGAAGGTCGCCTGGTGCTGGCCGATGGCCTGATTGATGCCAGCGCGCAGAAGCCAGAGCTTATCATCGATGCGGCAACCCTGACCGGGGCGGCCAAAACCGCGCTGGGCAACGATTACCACGCGCTGTTTAGCTTTGATGACCAGCTGGCGAACCGTCTGCTGGCAAGCGCCAGTGCGGAAAACGAAGCCTTCTGGCGTCTGCCGCTGGCCGAGTTCCACCGCAACCAGCTGCCGTCTAACTTTGCTGAGCTGAACAACACCGGCAGCGCGGCCTACCCGGCAGGCGCAAGCACCGCGGCGGGCTTCCTGTCCCACTTCGTGGAAAACTACCACCAGGGTTGGCTGCACATCGACTGCTCTGCCACCTACCGCAAATCTGCCGTTGAGCAGTGGTCGGCGGGTGCCACCGGGCTGGGTGTGCGGACTATCGCGAATCTGTTGACCGCCGAGTAATCTTTTCCCCTCACCCTAACCCTCTCCCCAAAAGGGAGAGGGGACCGTCCGATTTTCGCCCTCGCCCCTTTGGGGAGAGGGCCGGGGTGAGGGGTATTCACACCTTCTGGAAGCACTATGTCTGAAAGCAAAAACGAACTCGAAACGCTGCTGGAACAGGCGGCAACCGAACCTGCTCATCGCCCGGCCTTTTTCCGCACCTTACTGGAGTCCACCGTCTGGGTGCCCGGCAGCGCAGCTGATGACCAGCAGGTCGTTGATGACAGCGCCTTAGAATTACAGCACTGGGAAAAAGACGACGGCACCTCCGTCATCCCGTTCTTCACCTCGCTGGAAGCCCTGAAAGAAGCGGTCACCACCGAGCAGGCGTTTGTGGTTATGCCGGTGCGCACGCTGTTTGAAATGACGCTTGGCGAAACCTTGTTCCTCAACGCGAAGCTGCCGACCGGCAAAGAGTTTACCCCGCGAGAAATCAGCCACCTGATTGGTGAAGAGGGCAACCCGCTGAGTACGCAGGAAGTGCTGGAAGGTGGCAGCGCGCTGCTGCTCTCTGAAGTTGCAGAGCCACCGGCCCAGATGGTGGAATCGCTGACCACGCTGTTCAAAACCCTGAAAACGGTGAAGCGTGCGTTTATCTGCTCCATTAAAGAGCGTGCGGACGAGCAGCCGAACCTGCTGATTGGCATTGAAGCGGAAGGGGATATCGAAGAGATTATTCACGCCGCGGGCAGCGTAGCGACCGACACCTTACCGGGTGATGAACCGATTGATATCTGTCAGGTGGTGGAAGGCGAGAAGGGCATCAGCCACTTTATGCTCGCCCATATCACGCCGTTCTATGAAAAACGCTGGGGCAGCTTCCTGCGTGATTTTAAGCAGAACCGAATCATTTGAGCCGATCCGGTTCTATGGTAGATACTGTGAGCGGCAGCAACTCCTTTTCACCGTTGCTTCCCGGATTGCAGGCATAACTTTAACAGCGCCTTCTGGCGCTGTTATCACTTCCCCGTCCGCCTTTATACTACAGGCATCCCATGCTGCAACGCATCGAACGTTTTTCCTGACTTTAATACCCCATAGGCCACCTGCGCCAGCTTACGCATCATTGCACCTATTATCACTTTCGGTCGCTTCCCGTTACCTTCCAGCCTTTCCCTGAACGCTTTTCCCCATGCCGTGTGATACAACGCTGACATCGCCGGCATATATAATGCTCCGCGCAGATGAACCGGTCCTGCTTTGCTCATCCTGCTTGTTCGCATCACGCTGCTCCCCGACTCATGCTGCTTCGGCGTCAGTCCTGCATACGCTGCGAACTGCCGCGCAGTGGCGAACCTCAGCTTCAGTCCCGTGTACGCCAGCAGCACCGCGGCGGTTTTCTCTCCTATCCCCGGGATACTGCTCAGCAGCTTCCGCCGTTGTTTCATATCGGGGTCGTTGTCCGTCAGGTCTTTTATCTGTTTTTCAATGCGCCTCAGCTCTGCTCCCAGACACTGCAGGAGAACATCAATGCTCTCCAGCTGTACTTCCGGTGCAGTTTCCTGGCGGTTTTTCTCCTGAGTCTGCATCTCTGTCAGCGACTGATGTCGTAGCACCAGCGCTTTCAGGGCCCGCTCTGTCGGGTGCGGCGCTTCCCATGCTGGCGGCTTTTTCTCCCGGCAGAAGTGAGCCAGCATACGAGCGTCCACTTTGTCGGTTTTGTTGCGCAGCCCTTCACTGCGGGCAAAGGCAGCGCTCAGGGAAGGGTTGATGATGGAGACGGTATACCCGGCATCGCTCAGATGGGCGGCAGCGTCTTCCATGTAGGTGCTGGTAGACTCCATGCAGACATGAGCATGGCTCACCTCATGGCTACGAAGCCAGCGGACCAGGTCCTCATAGCCCGGGGGAGTATTGGCAAACTTTTTACAGAGATGGCGGCCATCAGGGCGAAGGATATCAACATCAAGTTTAGTTTTAGCGACATCAATGCCGATGAAGTACAGTTCATATTCCATAGTGAAACCCACCTTGCGAATGCGGATTACCGGTAAAAACCGGTCCATGATACTGTCCGGTTTGTCACATGAGAAAGAACGGCGGACCGGTGCAGAATATCTACGGTACAGGCGTGAAAGCCTAAGCCCGGGCACGGCATCCGGACCGCCATCAGAGAGAACTGGCCGGTTCTTTCTGACGAGGTAATCATACAAGCCCGGGCGAGGCGTTCACGCCGACCCCGGGATGGCACGGCCCCGTCGTTACTTTTGAGGCTCAATCGGCAAATCGTCGCGCGCGCCCCATTCACTCCAGGCACCGTCATACAGCACGACCTCTTTTGCCCCCAACGTCTCCAGCGCCAGCAGAACCAC
Source organism: Kluyvera sichuanensis (assembly GCF_040930405.1). Classification (NCBI taxonomy): domain Bacteria; kingdom Pseudomonadati; phylum Pseudomonadota; class Gammaproteobacteria; order Enterobacterales; family Enterobacteriaceae; genus Kluyvera; species Kluyvera sichuanensis. Next base: position 2,478,727 of record NZ_CP162271.1, on the reverse strand, counting down.
CGCTGCCGTCACGCCTGAGCCACAGCTGGTGATAATCGGCTGATTAAGGTCTACGCCCTGGCGAGCAAAAATCATTTCCAGCTCGTCGGTGGTCTTCAGCTCGCCGTTGAAAGTCAGTTCGCTCCACGGCACGTTCAGCGCGCCGGGAATATGGCCGCGACGCAGGCCAGGGCGTGGTTCATCCACTTCGGCATTAAAGCGACCGGCTGGGCGCGCATCGATAATCTGCTGCGAACGTTCATGACTTGCCAGCAGTACATCGGTCAGACGTGCAACGGCGTGGGCGTTAAACTTAACCTCAAACTCGCCTTCACCGGCATCAACATCGCCCTCCTCGAGCAGCAGTTCATCGCGCTGCCAGCCTGCAAGGCCGCCCGCCAGAATAGAGACGTTTTCCACGCCGAAGGTTTTCAGCATCCACCACGCGCGCGGCGCGGAGAACAGATTACCCTCGTCATACACCACTAAATGGCGGTCGCTGCTCACGCCCAGTTCGCGCATGGCGACGGCAAAAGCTTCCGGGCGCGGCATCATATGCGGCAGCGTCGAGGTGTGGTCGGACAGCGCTTCAATATCAAAGAACAGCGCGCCGGGCAGATGGCCTGCACGGTACTCACCCGCCATATCCCGGTGTTCCTGTCCGGGAGGCGCCATTCGCGCATCGATAATTTGAATTGCCGGATCGTTTATGTGTTCAGCCAGCCAATCGGCGGCGACAAAGAAAGAGGTGGTCATTGAGTGCCTCCATTTGCAATCGTAGAGGAATTGTCGATGTTTTCCGGAGAGCTGACAAGTTAGCAACGCTGCGGTTGTGATTAAGGCTATATATGAAATCTGAAAATCGGCTCTGTAATGAGCGTGCTATTGGTAAAAGTCACGTTTGCACATAATACTATGTCAATTAACGAAATAGAGACTTAACGTCAGAGGTTATAAGGATGAAACCGTTCCGTTTAGCCGTGCTTGCTATGCTGGCCGCCTCGCTCCTGTCCGGGTGCGATAACAGCGACAAAGCGCAGGATGTCAAACCCGTCGCGTCCTCGACGGCGTCGCAAAACGTTGCGCCGGTTAAACCGGATGCCGCACAGCTGGCGAAACTTGCCCAGCAGAGCGAGGGTAAAGCGCTCACGCTGCTGGATGCCTCAGAGGTTCAGCTCGACGGCGCGGCAACGCTGGTGCTGACGTTCTCTATTGCGCTCAATCCCGAGCAGGATTTCAGCAAGACCGTCCACGTGGTGGATAAGAAAAGCGGCAAGGTGGACGGAGCCTGGGAGCTGGCGCCGAATCTGAAAGAGCTGCGTCTGCGTCATCTGGAGCCGAAGCGCGATCTGATTGTCACCGTTGACCCAGAGCTTGCTGCGCTGAATAAGGCCACCTTCGGCACCAGCGTGGAGAAAACGCTGACCACCCGCGATATTGCCCCAAGCGTTGGCTTCGCCAGTCGTGGCTCGCTGCTGCCGGGCAAAGTGGTGGACGGGCTGCCGGTAATGGTGCTTAACGTGCCGCATGTAGACGTTAACTTCTTCCGCGTGAAGCCGGAGTCGCTGGCGGCGTTTGTCAGCCAGTGGGAGTACCGCAGTTCGCTCAGTAACTGGGAGTCTGACGAACTGCTGAAAATGGCGGATCTGGTTTACACCGGACGTTTCGACCTTAACCCGGCACGCAACACGCGGGAAAAACTGCTGCTGCCGCTGAAAGATATTGCGCCGCTACAGCAGTCCGGTGTCTACATTGCGGTGATGAACCCAGCGGGGCAGTACAGCTACAGTAATGCCGCCACGCTCTTTACTCTCAGCGACGTTGGCGTGTCGTTACACCGTTACCACAACCAGCTTGATGTATTCACGCAAAGCCTGGAAAACGGCGGGGCCCAGTCGGCGGTTGAGCTCACGCTGCTCAACGACAAAGGGCAAACCCTGGCGCAGGCGACCAGCGATGCTCAGGGACATGCGGTCCTGAAAACCGACAAAGAGGCTGCGCTGCTGCTGGCGCGCAAAGAGGGGCAAACCACCTTACTTGATCTCAAACTGCCGGCGCTCGACCTGGCGGAGTTTAACGTTGCAGGTGACCCTGGCTTCAGCAAGCAGTTCTTTATGTTTGGCCCGCGCGATCTTTATCGTCCTGGCGAAACGGTGATCCTCAACGGCCTGCTGCGCGATGGCGATGGCAAAGCGTTACCGGAACAGCCGGTAAAACTTGAGGTGGTGAAACCTGACGGGCAGGTGATCCGCAGCGTCGTCAGCCAGCCGGTGAACGGTCTCTATCAGTTTACCTATCCGCTGGATAGCAGTGCGGCAACCGGCATGTGGCATATTCGCGCCAACACCGGCGATAACCAGCCGCGCGAATGGGATTTCCACGTCGAAGACTTTATGCCTGAACGTATGGCGCTCAACCTGACGCCGCAGCCGACGCCGCTTGCACCAGGTGATGACGTGACGTTTGACGTGTCGGGCTACTATCTTTACGGCGCGCCGGCTAACGGCAATAGCCTGCAGGGGAAACTGTTTTTACGCCCGCTGCGCGAGGCCGTTGCCGCGCTGCCGGGCTTTCAGTTTGGCGATATTGCCGAACAAAACACCACCCGCAGTCTTGATGAAATGAATCTGACGCTGGATGCCAAAGGTCACGGCGAAGTGACCACCGCTAGCCAGTGGCAGGAAACGCATTCGCCGCTGCAGGTGATTCTGCAGGCCAGCCTGCTTGAGTCCGGCGGTCGTCCAGTCACTCGCCGCGCCACGCAGGCCATCTGGCCAGCCTCTGAATTGCCGGGTATTCGCCCGCAGTTCGCCAGTAAGGCGGTCTATGACTACCGCACTGACACTACGGTGAATCAGCCGATCGTTGAAGAAAACAGCCAGGCGGCGTTTGATATCGTCTACACCGATGCCAGGGGTGAAAAAAAGGCCGTTTCCGATCTCCAGGTTCGGCTGATTCGCGAACGCCGCGATTACTACTGGAACTGGTCGGAAAGCGACGGCTGGCAGTCCCGCTTTGATCAAAAAGATCTGGTCGAAGGTGAAGAGACGCTGGCGTTGAAAACCGACGAAACCGGCAAAGTCAGCTTCCCGGTGGAGTGGGGCGCTTATCGATTAGAAGTGAAGGCACCGAACGATGCGGTGAGCAGCGTGCGTTTCTGGGCAGGCTATAGCTGGCAGGACAACAGCGACGGTAGCGGCGCGGCGCGCCCGGATCGCGTGACGCTGAAACTCGATAAACCGAGCTACCGTCCTGGCGATACCATCAAGCTGCACGTTGCTGCTCCGGCAGCAGGTAAAGGCTATGCGATGGTGGAGTCCAGCGACGGTCCGCTATGGTGGCAGGAAATTAACGTTCCGGCCGAAGGGCTGGATCTCACCATTCCGGTGGATAAAAGCTGGAATCGTCACGACCTCTATCTCAGCACGTTGGTGGTGCGTCCGGGGGATAAATCCCGCTCTGCTACGCCGAAGCGGGCGGTGGGCGTATTGCATTTGCCGCTAGGCGATGAACAGCGTCGTCTGGATGTAACGCTGGAGGGGCCGCAGAAAATGCGTCCAAACCAGCCGTTGACCGTCAAGGTTAAAGTGAATCGCAAAGAGGGTGATACGCCGAAGCAAGTAAACGTGCTGCTCTCAGCGGTCGATAGCGGCGTGCTGAGTATTACCGACTACACCACCCCCGATCCATGGCAGGCGTTCTTTGGTCAGAAACGCTACGGTGCGGATATCTACGACATCTACGGTCAGGTAATTGAAGGCCAGGGGAGACTGGCGAGCCTGCGCTTTGGCGGCGATGGTGATGAGCTTAATCGTGGCGGCAAACCGCCGGTGAACCACGTCACCATTATTGCCGAACAGGCGCAGCCGGTAACGCTTGATGAGAACGGCGAGGGCACCATTACGCTGCCTATCGGCGATTTTAACGGCGAGCTGAGAGTGATGGCGCAGGCGTGGACGGCGGAAGATTTTGGCCGCAGCGAGTCGAAGGTCGTGGTCGCTGCGCCGGTGGTGGTTGAACTGAATACGCCGCGCTTTATGGCCGGCGGCGACAGCGCGCGCCTGACGCTGGACGTCACTAACCTGACGGACAAACCGCAGACGCTCAACGTGCAGATAGTGGCTAATGGCCTGCTGCAGCTGAAAAGTACACCACCGGAACCGGTCACGTTAGAGCCGGGCGTGCGTCACACGCTTTTTGTCCCGGTTAGCGCAGGTGAAGGCTTTGGTGACGGCGAGATCAGCGTAAGCGTATCGGGCATGACGTTGCCAGGCGAAACCCTGGCCGATCTCCACAAACAGTGGAAAATCGGCGTGCGTCCGGCCTATCCGGCGCAAACCGTCAATAGCGGTGCGGTGCTGCAACCGGGTGAAAGCTGGAACATTGCGGAAAATCAGCATCTGAATTTCTCTCCGGTGACGCTACAGGGGCAACTGCTGCTGAGCGGCAAACCGCCGCTGAATCTGGCGCGCTATATTCGTGAACTCAAAGCCTATCCGTACGGGTGCCTGGAGCAGACTGCCAGCGGCCTCTTCCCACAGCTTTATACCAACGCCGCGCAGCTGAAAACGCTGGGTATCGTGGGTGATAGTGACGATAAACGCCGTGCAGCGGTCGATATCGGTATCTCGCGCCTGCTGCAAATGCAGAAAGATAACGGCGGCTTTGCGCTGTGGGATAAAAACGGGTCGGAAGAGTATTGGTTGACCGCCTACGTGATGGACTTCCTGGTGCGCGCGGGCGAGCAGGGCTATAGCGTACCGGCAGAGGCGATTAACAACGGTAACAATCGTCTGCTGCGCTACTTGCAGGAGCCGGGGCTGATGAGCGTACGCTATACCGATGATAACGCGGCAAGCCGCTTCGCCATTCAGGCCTATGCCGGCCTGGTGCTGGCGCGACAGCAAAAAGCGCCGCTTGGCGCGCTGCGCGAATTGTGGGAACGTCGCGCTCAGGTGGGTTCCGGCCTGCCGTTAATGCAGCTAGGCATTGCGCTAAAAGCAATGGGTGATGCGCCACGTAGCGAACAGGCTATCCAGCTTTCGCTCACCACCAAACGTGAGGATCAGCGACGCTGGCTGGCGGACTACGGCAGCGCGCTTCGCGATAACGCACTGATGCTTTCGCTGCTGGAAGAGAACAAGCTGCTGCCGAATGCACAAAACACGCTGCTGCAGACGCTCTCTGAACAGGCGTTCAGCGAGCGCTGGCTGTCAACCCAGGAGAACAATGCGCTGTTCCTGGCGGCGAAAGGCGTGTTGGATCTCCCCGGCAACTGGCAGGCGCAGACCTCGTTTGAAAGCCAGCCGCTGCAAGGAGAAAAGGCCCTGACGCGGAATCTTGACGGCGATCAGCTTTCTACATTGACGGTGACCAACAAAGGCGAACAGCCGCTGTGGCTACGCCTGGATAGCAACGGATACCCGGAAAATGCGCCTGCGGCGTCCAGCAATGTGCTGCACATCGAGCGTCAGTTTTACGGTACCGACGGGCAGCGTAAATCGCTCTCTTCCCTGCGCAGCGGCGAGCTGGTGCTGGTGAAGCTGGACGTTAACGCCAGTCAAAACGTACCAGACGCGTTGGTCGTCGATATGCTGCCAGCGGGGCTAGAGCTGGAAAACCAGAATCTGGCGAACAGCAGCGCTAATCTGCAGGACAACGGCACCGCAGTGCAGGAGTGGCTCAACCAGATGCAGCAGGCAGATATCCAGCATATGGAGTTCCGTGACGATCGCTTTGTGGCGGCGGTTGCCGTCAGCGCGAATCAGCCGGTCACGCTGGTCTATCTGGCTCGAGCGGTGATGCCGGGAACCTACCGCGTGCCGCCGTCGCAGGTTGAGTCTATGTATGTACCAGGCTGGCGCGCCGTTGGGGCGGCTGACGATATGCTGATCGTTGTGCCGTAGGATGCGTCTTGCCTGGAATATACGCCGCGTCTGGCGATGGCTTGTCGGGGCGGTCGTATTATTATCCGCCAGCATTTTGCTGGCGGATAAACTCTGGCCGCTGCCGCTCCATGAAGTCACCCCCGCTAGGGTGGTGGTAGCGGAAGATGGCAGCCCGCTGTGGCGTTTTGCCGATGCGCAGGGGATCTGGCGCTACCCGGTGACCATCGAAGAGGTGTCGCCGCGCTATCTTGATGCCCTGATTCAGTATGAAGACCGCTGGTTCTGGGATCATCCCGGCGTGAATCCATTTTCTATTGCCCGCGCGGCCTGGCAGGATGTGACTTCTGGCCGCGTCGTGTCCGGCGGCAGCACCCTGACCATGCAGGTCGCGCGGCTGCTCGACCCGCACCCACGAACCTTCGGCGGTAAATTTCGCCAACTCTGGCGCGCGATGCAGCTGGAGTGGCACCTCTCTAAGCGTGACATTCTCACCCTCTATCTTAATCGCGCCCCGTTTGGCGGCACGCTGCAGGGCATCGGGGCGGCAAGCTGGGCCTATCTCGGTAAACCGCCAGCCCAGCTAAGCTACGCCGATGCTGCACTGCTGGCCGTGTTGCCGCAGGCGCCGAGCCGATTGCGCCCGGACCGTTGGCCCGAACGGGCTCAGGCCGCACGTAACAAAGTGCTGGACCGCATGCAGGCCCAACAGGTCTGGTCCGCCGCGCTGGTGAAAGAGGCCAAAGAGGAGCCGGTGTGGCTGTTTCCTCGGCAGATGCCGCAGCTTGCGCCGCTGTTTGCTCGTCACATGCTGGCGCAGAGCCGGGATGAGAAAGTCGTCACCACGCTGGATGCCGGGCTGCAGCGTCAACTGGAAGAGATGGCGCTGAACTGGAAATCGCGCCTGCCGCCGCGCAGCTCGCTGGCGATGGTGGTGGTGGATAACCGCAATATGAAAGTGCGTGGCTGGGTGGGGTCGGCGGATATCACTGACGACAGTCGTTTTGGCCATGTCGATATGGTGACGGCGGTGCGCTCGCCGGGCTCGGTGCTGAAACCGTTTTTGTACGGTCTGGCGCTCGACAGCGCGCTGATTCACCCTGAATCGCTGCTACAGGATGTCCCCCGGCGTGTGGGCGACTATCGTCCCGGCAACTTTGATAGCGGTTTCCACGGTCCGGTCAGCATGAGCGAGGCGCTGGTGCGCTCGCTGAATCTCCCGGCGGTACAGGTGCTGGACGCCTACGGGCCAAAGCAGTTTGCCGCGCGTTTGCGTAATGCCGGGCTGCCGCTGATGTTGCCTGCGGGCGCGGAGCCGAATCTGTCGCTGATCCTCGGCGGTGCGGGCGCGCGATTGGCGGATATCACCGCGGCCTATAGCGCTCTGGCTCGCCACGGCAAGGTCGGAAAATTACGTATGCTGGCGAGTGACCCGCTGGTGGAACGCCCGCTGCTTTCGCCCGGCGCGGCGTGGATCATTCGCCGCATCCTCGCGGGCGAAGCCCAGCCGGTGCCGGACGCGTCGTTGCCTCAGGTGGTGCCGCTGGCGTGGAAAACCGGCACCAGCTATGGCTATCGCGACGCATGGGCTATTGGCGTAAATGCTCGCTACAGCATCGGGATCTGGACGGGCAGACCAGACGGCACGCCGGTTGCCGGGCAGTTCGGGTTTGCCAGCGCGATCCCGCTGCTCAATCAGGTGAGTAACCTGCTGCTTGCGAATAGTGCGCGCCAGCAGGAAGGTCGCGATCCGCGTCCTGCCTCGGTCAGTTCAGCGGAAATTTGCTGGCCGGGCGGGCAGCCGTTACCTGCCGGAGACAGCAACTGCCGTCGACGTCTGTCCACCTGGGTACTGGATAACAGCCTGCCGCCGACGCTGCTGCTGCCAGAGCAGGAAGGGATGCAGGGGATTCGTTTCCCGTTGTGGCTGGATAGCGAAGGTAAGCGCGTCGCCGCGGATTGTCCTGATGCTCGTGAAATCACGCTCGACGTCTGGCCGCTGCCGCTGGAGCCGTGGCTGCCCGTCGGTGAGCGACGCGCCGCACGGTTGCCGCCGATCTCGAGTAGTTGCCCACCGCGTCAATTGCAGAATGCCGCCCCGCTGATGCTTTCCGGTATTCGTGAAGACGCGGTAATCCGGCGCTTGCCCGGGGAGCCGAACGCAAAAGTGGTGTTACAGGCGAGCGGTGGAGAAGGGCGACGCTGGTGGTTTCTCAACGGTGAACCGCAGACGAGCGCAGGGGATAGCCTGACCTTAACGCTGACGGACCCAGCGCGCTATCAATTGGTGGTGATGGATGAAACCGGGCAGACGTCGGTGGCGAACTTTACGCTGCAGTGAGATACCGTGTTGTAGGCCTGATAAGCGTAGCGCCATCGGGCAAAACCGGCGCACAATAGCCAAACCGGGCTTGTTACAAAATGTGTTGCTTAAAAGTGTTTTATTTTAAAAAAATGTTACCTTCATCCATAGGCAACGACGCATCTGGTCTTTATAATCCGCGCCAGGTCATACAACAGCTGTATGCACGACAACATAAAATTAGAGGTAATCATGGCTATTGAACGTACTTTTTCCATCATCAAGCCAAACGCGGTGGCAAAAAACGTTATTGGCAGCATCTTCGCTCGCTTTGAATCAGCAGGGTTTAAGATTGTTGGCACCAAAATGCTGCACCTGACCGTTGAGCAGGCTCGTGGCTTCTACGCTGAGCACGATGGTCGTCCATTCTTCGACGGTCTGGTTGAGTTCATGACCTCCGGCCCAATCGTGGTTTCCGTACTGGAAGGCGAAAACGCCGTTCAGCGTCACCGTGACCTGCTGGGCGCAACCAACCCAGATAACGCGCTGGCTGGCACTCTGCGTGCTGACTACGCGGACAGCTTCACCGAAAACGGCACCCACGGTTCTGACTCCGTAGAATCCGCCGCGCGCGAAATCGCGTTCTTCTTCGCAGAAGGCGAAGTGTGCCCACGTACCCGCTAAGGGCACGTTTACACTTTATTTAGCGAATGCCGCGTGCAGACGTGGCATCCATGCGCCAGAATTTGTACAATGCAGCGCCCCCGGACGAGCAGACCGCTTTCCTGGGGCGCTTCTTTTTATCAACCCTCCAGGGGCCATAACGTGTAACAACGAGGCCGGAATAGAAAATGTCTGAACAAATTGTCACGCCTGAGAGCGCCATCCCGGCGGTTCCCAACAAAGATGGAAAAATTAACCTGCTGGATCTTAGCCGTCCGCAGATGCGCGAGTTTTTTAAAGACTTAGGCGAAAAACCCTTCCGCGCCGATCAGGTGATGAAGTGGATGTATCACTACTGCTGCGACGACTTTGATGAGATGACTGACATCAACAAAGTGCTGCGTGGCAAGCTCAAAGAAGTCGCTGAAATTCGCGCCCCTGAAGTGGTGGAAGAGCAGCGTTCATCTGACGGCACCATCAAATGGGCGATTGCCGTTGGCGATCAGCGCGTTGAAACTGTCTACATCCCGGAAGACGACCGCGCGACCCTGTGCGTCTCTTCACAGGTCGGCTGCGCGTTAGAGTGTAAATTCTGCTCTACGGCTCAGCAGGGCTTCAACCGTAACCTGCGGGTATCGGAAATCATCGGCCAGGTCTGGCGCGCGGCGAAAATCGTCGGTGCCGTCAAAGCGACCGGCGTACGTCCTATCACCAACGTGGTGATGATGGGCATGGGCGAGCCTCTGCTGAACCTGACCAACGTGGTTCCAGCGATGGAAATCATGCTGGACGATTTCGGTTTTGGTCTCTCCAAACGTCGTGTAACCCTGTCTACCTCAGGCGTTGTGCCTGCGCTGGATAAGTTGGGTGATATGATTGACGTGGCGCTGGCGATTTCCCTGCACGCTCCGAACGACACCATCCGTGATGAAATTGTACCTATCAACAAAAAGTACAATATTGCCACCTTCCTGGAATCTGTTCGCGGCTATATCTCGAAATCCAACGCCAACCAGGGCCGTGTGACTATCGAGTACGTGATGCTGGACCATATCAACGATGGTACCGAGCATGCGCATGAACTGGCGGCATTGCTGAAAGATACGCCATGTAAGATCAACCTGATCCCATGGAACCCGTTCCCGGGCGCGCCGTATGGCCGCAGCTCGAACAGCCGTATCGACCGTTTCTGTAAAGTGCTGATGGGCTATGGCTTTACCACCATTGTGCGTAAAACGCGCGGTGATGATATTGACGCCGCCTGCGGCCAACTGGCCGGTGACGTTATCGACCGCACCAAGCGTACAATGCGTAAGCGTATGCAGGGTGAAGCGATCGACGTGAAAGCGCTGTAATTCAGCGTGGCGTGCGCCTGAAAAGGCGCACGTAAAGCCAAGTGCTTAAGGATTAGGCGAAACGTACTGATTTGGATAATAATTACGGTGCGTTTCGATGAGTATTGAGGCAGTATGTAGCGTTGCAACAACAGCGTAGCGACGGCCTTTGACGCTGTTTTGAAGTTGGGTATACCGGGCAGTTTGTCGGTCTGTCCGATAGCAACGATCGGATGTTTCGCGGTGCGGGTACGGTTCCGCATCAGAACCTTAAATTTCACGAATCAGCAGTTGTAGCGAATGAATACTGAAACCAACCACGACCAACAAGAAGCACAAACCACGGGTGTCCGTCTGCGTACTGCCCGTGAACAACTCGGACTCAGCCAGCAAGCCGTTGCAGAACGCTTGTGCCTGAAGGTTTCCACCGTTCGTGATATTGAAGAAGATAAGGCGCCTGCTGAACTCGCTTCAACATTCTTGCGTGGTTATATCCGCTCCTACGCTCGCCTTGTGCATATCCCCGAGGAAGAGCTGCTGCCGATGATGGAAAAGCAAGCACCGGTACGCGCGGCGAAAGTCGCTCCGATGCAGACCTTCTCCCTGGGCAAGCGTCGCAAAAAACGTGATGGCTGGCTGATGAGCTTTACCTGGCTTGTCCTCTTCGTGGTTGTCGGGTTAACCGTCGCCTGGTGGTGGCAGAACCATAAAGCGCAGCAGGAAGAGATCACCACCATGGCCGATCAATCTTCCGTTGAGCTGAAAGCGAGCGGCAACGACTCGCAGGATATCCCGCTGAATACCGGCGCGGATACCGCGCAGACTCCTGCTACGACCGATACTGCAGCAACCCCAGATAGCGCTACTGCCGCACCAGCGGATGCCACCCCGGCTCCAGATGCACCTGTAGCGACCGCACAGAATAACGCCGTTGTGGCACCGTCTCAGGCTAACGTCGACGGTACCGCAGCGCAAACCACCACCCCTGCACCGCAGACCGCAACGCCGGGTGCACTGCCAACCGACCCGGCGCAAACCGCCGCACCGGTTGCTGATGCTAACGCGCTGGTGATGAACTTCTCCGCCGACTGCTGGCTGGAAGTGACCGACGCTACCGGTAAAAAGCTGTTCAGCGGCCTGCAGCGTAAAGGTGGTAACCTGAACCTGAGCGGCCAGGCGCCTTACAAACTGAAAATTGGTGCACCGGCCGCAGTACAGATCGCCTACCAGGGTAAACCGGTCGATCTGAGCCGCTTTATCAGAACTAACCAGGTTGCGCGCCTGACCGTGAGTGCTGAACAATCACCAGCACAATAACAGACGCGTAATGCGGGAGATTTTTCATGCACAACCAGGCTCCAATTCAACGTAGAAAATCCACACGCATTTACGTTGGGAACGTGCCGATCGGCGATGGGGCTCCTATCGCCGTACAGTCGATGACCAATACGCGCACAACAGACGTTGAAGCGACGGTTAATCAAATTAAGGCGTTGGAACGCGTGGGGGCGGATATCGTTCGTGTATCCGTGCCGACGATGGACGCCGCAGAAGCCTTCAAACTTATCAAACAGCAGGTTAACGTCCCGCTGGTTGCTGATATCCATTTCGACTACCGTATCGCTCTGAAAGTGGCGGAGTATGGCGTTGACTGCCTGCGTATTAACCCGGGCAACATCGGCAACGAAGAGCGTATTCGCATGGTCGTTGACTGCGCTCGCGACAAAAATATCCCTATCCGTATCGGCGTGAACGCCGGGTCGCTGGAAAAAGATCTGCAGGAAAAATACGGCGAACCTACGCCGCAGGCGCTACTGGAATCAGCAATGCGTCATGTGGATCACCTCGATCGTCTGAACTTCGACAAGTTTAAAGTCAGCGTGAAAGCGTCCGACGTTTTCCTGGCGGTGGAATCTTATCGCCTGCTGGCTAAACAGATCGATCAGCCGCTGCACCTCGGGATCACCGAAGCGGGCGGTCTGCGTAGCGGTTCCGTGAAGTCTGCCATTGGCCTGGGCCTGCTGCTCTCTGAAGGGATCGGCGATACGCTGCGCGTTTCGCTGGCGGCGGATCCGGTTGAAGAGATCAAAGTCGGTTTCGATATTCTGAAATCACTGCGCATCCGCGCACGTGGGATCAACTTCATCGCCTGCCCAACCTGTTCACGTCAGGAGTTTGACGTTATCGGGACGGTCAACGCGCTGGAGCAGCGTCTGGAAGATATCATCACCCCGATGGACGTATCGATCATCGGCTGCGTGGTAAACGGCCCTGGCGAAGCGCTGGTGTCGACGCTCGGCGTGACCGGCGGCAACAAAAAAAGCGGCCTGTATGAAGACGGCGTGCGTAAAGATCGCGTCGATAACGACGATATGATTAGCCAGCTTGAAGCAAGGATCCGCGCGAAAGCGTCGGTGCTTGATGAAGCGCGCCGTATCGACGTTCAGCAGGTTGAAAAATAACGAGATGGGAAGCGGCTTGCTTCCTGTGTATGATTGAACCCCAGGTGCCGAACGCGCCGAGGGTTCATTTTTATATATAAAGAGAATTAACGTGGCAAAAAACATTCAAGCCATTCGCGGCATGAACGATTATCTGCCTGGCGAGACCGCCATCTGGCAGCGCATTGAAGGCACACTCAAGCAGGTGCTCGGCAGCTACGGTTATAGCGAAATCCGTTTGCCGATTGTAGAGCAGACCCCGTTGTTCAAACGCGCTATCGGTGAAGTGACCGACGTGGTTGAAAAAGAGATGTATACCTTCGAAGACCGCAATGGCGATAGCCTGACGCTGCGTCCGGAAGGTACTGCGGGCTGCGTACGCGCCGGCATCGAACATGGTCTTCTGTACAATCAGGAGCAGCGTCTGTGGTACATCGGGCCGATGTTCCGCCACGAACGCCCTCAAAAAGGACGTTACCGCCAGTTCCATCAGCTGGGTGTCGAAGTGTTTGGCCTGCAGGGGCCGGATATCGACGCCGAGCTTATCATGCTAACCGCGCGCTGGTGGCGTGCGCTGGGCATGGCAGAACATGTGAATCTGGAGCTGAACTCCATCGGTTCTCTGGAAGCCCGCGCCAACTATCGTGACGCGCTGGTGGCCTTCCTTGAACAGCACGTAGAAGTGCTGGACGAAGACTGCAAACGTCGTATGTACAGCAACCCACTGCGCGTGCTGGATTCCAAAAACCCAGACGTACAGGCGCTGCTGAACAACGCTCCTGCGCTGGGCGACTATCTGGACGAAGAGTCCCGTGAGCACTTTGCTGGCCTGTGCGCGCAGCTGGATGCCGCTGGAATTGCCTACACCGTTAACCAGCGTCTGGTTCGCGGTCTGGACTACTACAACCGCACCGTTTTCGAATGGGTGACCAACAGCCTCGGCTCGCAGGGTACCGTTTGTGCAGGCGGCCGTTATGATGGTCTGGTTGAGCAACTGGGCGGCCGTGCTACCCCTGCGGTAGGCTTCGCGATGGGTCTGGAACGTCTTGTTTTATTAGTTCAGGCAGTTAATCCGGAATTTAAAGCCGATCCTGTTGTCGATATATACCTGGTCGCTTCAGGCACCGATACTCAGTCAGCCGCCATGCGTCTGGCAGAGCAGGTGCGTGATGCGTTACCGGGCGTGAAGCTGATGACCAACCACGGCGGCGGCAACTTTAAGAAGCAGTTTGCCCGCGCTGATAAATGGGGCGCCCGTATTGCCCTGGTTCTGGGTGAGTCTGAGGTTGAGCAAGCCACTGTTGTCGTGAAGGATTTGCGCTCTGGTGAGCAGACAACCGTAACGCAGGAAGGCGTTGCCGCGCATTTGCGCACTATTCTGGGTTAATCTCCAGGACATTATTATCAGGAGAAGGGCTGCGTGGAAATTAATAACGAAAACGATCAGGTTGAGGCGATTAAAAGCTTCTTTGCCGAAAATGGTAAAGCGCTGGCCGTTGGGGTCATTCTTGGGATTGGTGCGCTGGTTGGCTGGCGTTACTGGAACTCGCATCAGTTAGATTCGGCCCGTGAGTCCTCTGCGGCTTATGAAAACGCCGTCTCTTCTCTGAGTTCAGGGAAACCGGAAGCGCTGGCCGCCGCGGAGAAATTTGCCGCCGACAGTAAAAACACCTATGGTGCGTTTGCTTCTCTGGAACTGGCTCAGGTCTTCGTCGATAAAAGCGACCTTGCTCAGGCTGAAAAACAGCTGCAGCAGGGCCTGGCTGCCGCATCTGATGATAATCTGAAATCCGTCATCAGCCTGCGTCTGGCGCGCGTTCAGCTACAGCTGAAGCAGCCTGACGTTGCTCTGAAAACGCTGGAAGGCGTGAAGGGCGAAGGCTGGACGGCGATTGTTGCTGATTTACGCGGGGAAATCCTGCTCAGTAAAGGTGACAAGCAGGGTGCACGTGCGGCGTGGGAAGCTGGCGCTAAGAGCGATGCATCGCCCGCGCTGAGCGAAATGATGCGCATGAAAATTAATAATTTGTCCGTCTGAGAGGGACCCGATGCAATTGCGTAAATTACTTTTGCCAGGACTGCTTTCTGTCACTCTGTTGAGTGGTTGTTCACTGTTTAGCGGCGAAGAAGATGTGGTTAAAATGTCTCCTCTGCCAACCGTAGAAAACCAGTTTACGCCGTCTACCGCATGGGATGTTTCCGTCGGCAGCGGTATCGGTGACTTCTACTCTAACCTGCATCCGGCTTATGCGGACAGCGTGGTTTACGCGGCAGACCGTAAAGGTACCGTGAAAGCGCTGAACGCGGATGACGGCAAAGAAGTGTGGTCCGTCAACCTGGCGGAAAAAGATGGCTGGTTCTCTCGTAAGCCAGCGCTGCTCTCCGGCGGCCTGACCGTTGCCGGCGGCCACGTTTATGTGGGCAGCGAAAAAGCGCAGGTTTATGCGCTGGATGCGGGTGATGGTTCCGTTGTCTGGAAAACCACGGCAGCAGGCGAAGTGCTGTCTCGTCCAACCGTCAGCGATGGCCTGGTGCTGGTGCATACCAGCAACGGTCAGCTGCAGGCACTGGATGAAAACAGCGGCGTCGTGAAATGGACGGTGAACCTGGATATGCCTGCGCTCTCTCTGCGCGGTGAATCTGCACCGGCTGTGGCCTTCGGCGCGGCGATTGTTGGCGGCGATAACGGTCGCGTGAGCGCGGTACTGATGCAGCAGGGCCAGATGATTTGGCAGCAGCGTATTTCTCAGGCGACTGGCTCAACCGAAATCGATCGTCTGAGCGATGTAGATACTACGCCGGTTATCGTGAATGGCGTTGTCTACGCGTTAGCCTACAATGGTAACCTGACGGCGCTGGATCTGCGCAGCGGTCAGATCATGTGGAAGCGTGAGCTGGGCTCGGTGAATGACTTCATCGTTGACGGCAACCGTATCTACATCGTTGACCAGAACGACCGTCTGCTGGCGCTGACCACCGACGGTGGCGTGACCCTGTGGACGCAGAGCGATCTGCTGCACCGTCTGCTGACCTCTCCGGCGCTGTATAATGGCAGCCTGGTGGTGGGTGACGCGGAAGGTTACATGCACTGGATTAACCCGGAAGATGGGCGTTTCGTCGCTCAGCAGAAGGTTGACAGCGCGGGCTTCCTGACGGAGCCGGTGGTGGCTGACGGTAAACTGCTGATTCAGGCGAAAGACGGTACGGTTTACGCGATTACGCGTTAACGGCGGCGTTGATTCAGCAATGGACGGCTCCTGAATGCTCAGGGGCCGTTTGCTATTTATAGATTTTGTCAAAATTTTGAGTATATGAGGCTTTAACATGGTACCTGTGGTCGCGCTTGTCGGGCGCCCTAATGTTGGAAAATCCACGCTTTTTAACCGCCTGACGCGCACTCGTGATGCGCTGGTTGCGGATTTCCCGGGTCTGACTCGTGACCGTAAGTACGGTCGTGCTGAAGTTGAAGGGCGTGAGTTTATCTGTATCGATACCGGCGGTATCGATGGCACGGAAGAGGGCGTGGAAACCCGCATGGCGGAACAGTCGCTGATGGCGATTGAAGAAGCTGACGTCGTGCTGTTTATGGTGGATGCGCGTGCGGGGCTGATGCCTGCGGACGAAGGTATCGCCAAACATCTGCGTTCTCGTCAAAAGCCAACCTTCCTGGTGGCGAACAAAACCGACGGGATTGACCCGGATCAGGCGATTGCCGATTTCTGGTCGCTGGGCCTCGGTGAAATTCACGCGATTGCGGCCTCCCACGGTCGTGGCGTAACCACGCTGCTGGAAACCGTTCTGCTGCCGTTTGTTGACGACGTCAACCCGCCGGAAGAAGTGGACGAAGATGCCGAGTACTGGGCGAAGTTTGAAGCCGAGAATGGCGAAGCGGTTGAAGAGCCGGAAGACGACTTCAACCCGCAGGACCTGCCAATCAAAATCGCTATCGTGGGCCGTCCGAACGTAGGTAAGTCTACGCTTACTAACCGTATCCTCGGCGAAGACCGCGTAGTGGTATACGATATGCCGGGTACCACCCGCGACAGTATCTATATCCCAATGGAACGCGATGAGCGCGAATACGTCCTCATCGACACCGCAGGCGTGCGTAAGCGCGGTAAGGTAACGGATACGGTTGAGAAGTTCTCCGTAATCAAAACCCTGCAGGCTATTGAAGATGCGAACGTTTGTCTGCTGGTGATTGATGCCCGTGAAGGTATCTCTGACCAGGACCTGTCGCTGCTGGGCTTTATCCTCAATAGTGGGCGCTCACTTGTTATTGTCGTCAACAAGTGGGACGGCCTGAGCATGGAAGTGAAAGAGCAGGTGAAAGAGACCCTGGACTACCGTCTGGGCTTTATCGACTTTGCTCGCGTGCACTTTATCTCCGCACTGCACGGCAGCGGCGTAGGTAACCTGTTCGAATCTATCCGTGAAGCGTATGACAGCTCGACCCGCCGCGTGGGTACCGCGATGCTGACCCGCATCATGACCATGGCGACGGAAGATCACCAGCCGCCGTTGGTTCGCGGTCGTCGCGTGAAGCTGAAATATGCGCACGCCGGTGGTTATAACCCACCGATTGTGGTTATCCACGGTAACCAGGTGAAAGACCTGCCGGATTCCTACAAGCGCTATCTGATGAACTACTTCCGCAAATCGCTGGATGTGATGGGTACGCCTATCCGCATTCAGTTCAAGGAAGGCGAGAACCCGTATGCGAACAAACGTAATACGCTGACGCCAACCCAGATGCGTAAGCGTCAGCGTCTGATTCGACACATTAAGAAAAGCAAATAAGTGATGCTTTAAGCGCCGAATAGCAAAAAACCCGCGAGAGCGGGTTTTTTTATGGCCGTTGTCGGCCGGATAAGCAAAGCGCCATCCGGCGCTATTATGATTTCCAGCGCGACTGACGAATCACGCTGCAGAAATTGCCGGGCACAAAGCCAGGGTCTTTATCGCAGATAACATCAGCCTTCACGTTGCCGAAGGTGGTCTGGGTTTTACCTTTAATCCCATCATAAAATGCACTAATGATATTCTCTTTAAAGTTATCCAGGCGCGGGTGCTGCTGAACGACCGTTTCACGACTCGCATCGCTAACCTCGTCATAGCCAATTCCCAGCACGTCCATTTCCACACCTGCGGTTAACAGCGCTATCTCCGGGGCCATAAATTCCGGAATACCGGGCGTGGTGTGCAGGGCTATCGCCGTCCACACTTTATCAATATCGGCAGGCGGGATTCCGTGGCCTTCCAGGAAAGCGCGGGCGGCGTTGGCGCCGTCGACTTCAAATCGCTTATCGCAGCTGCAATGCCCATGCGTCAGGCCAATATCATGGAACATACAGCCGACGTACAGCAGTTCGTGGTCCACTTTCAGCTCCCGGCGTGCTCCGGCCAGCGCCCCCCAGTAGTAGACGCGGCTAGAGTGGTGGAACAGCAGGTCACTTTCGGTATCGCGAATAAACTCGGTGGTTTCGCGAGCCAGTTTGCTGTCGGGAATACGGATGCCTTGCACGTTGATGGTCATATCTTTTCTCCTCATGGGTTGTTGAAGGGGAGTTTACAGGGCATTCTATATGTCATGAATTGACGTATTGCGACGATTTAAGACATTGCATCGAATCAGGACACCCCGCTCATGAAACGCGTTATTGCTCTACTTGCCGTGCCCGGCGTTCAGCTACTGGACGTTTCCGGCCCGCTGGATGTCTTTGCCGAGGCTAACCGGATCCTGCATCGCGAGGTGTATGAGTTTGCCGTTATTGCACTGGAAGAGATGACGGTGAGCGCCTCGTCCGGCGTGAAGTTGGTGGCGAATACGCGACTGGCGGAAACCACGGCGCTACAGCCGGATACGTTTTTACTAGCCGGTGCGCCGGAAGTCTGGCAACAGACGCTGAACGATGAGCAAATCGCGCAAATCCGCAGGCTTTGTGACAGTAGCCGCCGCTACGGCTCCGTCTGTACCGGTGCGTTTCTATTAGCGCAAACGGGGCTGCTGACCCAGCGTAAAATCACCACCCATTGGGCCATGACGTCCCGCTTTATGGCGACGTTCTCAGACGTTGAGGTCGATGCCGATGCGTTGTATGTGGCGGACGGCCCGGTCAGAACGGCGGCAGGGGTGACCTCGGGTATGGATTTAGCCATTCGATTGGTGGAAGAAGATCTGGGGCGCGAGGTAGCGCAGGAGATAGCCTGTAATCTGGTGATGTTTTTCCGTCGCCCGGTGAATCAGGGGCACTTTATACGCCACAGCGCGGTCTCTACGACCGGTCGCAATGCCTTTCAGGACTTGCAGCGCTGGACGCTTGCCAACCTGTCGACGGTGCTGAGCCTGCAGGATATGGCTGACCATATTGGTCTTAGCGCCCGCCATCTGGGCAGGCTGTTTCGTCAGGAGATGAATATGGCCGCTGGAGAGTGGCTGGAGGCTGGGCGTATCGATCGGGCTAAAATGCTGCTGGAAAGCGGCACGCTGCCGCTGAAAACCATTGCCAGCCAGTGTGGGTACTCCAGCAGCGACGTGCTGCGCAGGGCGTTTATTAAGCGCGTCGGTATCACGCCGTCGATGTACCGACGGCTGAATGTGGCCCGACCGTGGGCACAATTGCCGGAGTGAGCAGCGAACGTAACCGCTTTATGACGCCGCTTATGGCAGGTTGTTCTCGCGTAGGCGAAAATTATCATCCAGACTTAAGCCAAAGACGTAGTCTGTACAGGCATTGTGCTTTACACTGCGCGCTGCAAAAATTGAGTCAACAAACGATTAAAGTAGGCGGTAAGGTCGATGAACGGAACAATCACAACCTGGTTTAAAGATAAAGGTTTTGGGTTTATCAAAGATGAAAACGGCGATAACCGCTATTTTCATGTGATTAAGGTTGCCAACCCCGATCTGATTAAAAAAGACGCCGCGGTGACCTTCGAACCCACCACCAACAACAAAGGGCTGTCTGCTTACGCGGTGAAAGTTATCCCGGAAAGCAAACATATCTATATCGCGGGCGAGCGCATCAAGCTTACGTCGATCAAATCCTTCCTGGTGTACAGCGAGGAAGTGCCTGCCGATAGCCGTATTGATAAAGAGAATGCGGTGCTGTCCGTTGGGCTTCTGATGAACAGCATCAAGCCGAAATCAGCGGAGAAAGCGGGTGAAATGCGCACGCTGAAGAAGCTGGCAATCACCACTTTCCAGGGCACGACGCTCATTTTCTCGGAAGATGAGATTGATATTGAAGCCACGGTAAAAATGCTCAAGGTCTGAGACCAGCTCAACCGCGAAGAATGAGATTAACCCAGGAGCGATGTATGAATAATGACATTCCACTGAAGTATTATGATATTGCCGAAGAGTACGCCTCTGAATCGGCGAAGCCCGTCGGCGAGAGCGAACTGGATGCGCTGGCGCACTACTTCCAGCTGCTGCTGACCCGTTTAATGAATAACGAAGAGATCAGCGAAGAAGCCCAGCAGGAGATGGCGACCGAAGCCGGTATCAGTGCGCAGCGTATTGATGAGATTGCCAACTTCCTCAACGAGTGGGGCAACGAGTAACGCGCTACGCCTCTGCGGGGCGTTGCATCCAGCGATCCCAGTCGGGGTTTTCCCCGATGCTCTCGACCAGAAAATCGATAAAACTTCTGACCTTGGGATCCTGGTAATGCCCCGGATGATACAGCGCGTACAGGCTGTAATCATTTTCCCTCGTGCTATATTCCGTCAGTACCGGCACCAGCTCACCCCGGGCAATCGAATCGCCCAGCATATAGGTCGGCAGGCTGACGATTCCCTGATGATGCAGCGCAGCCTGAAGTAGCCCGAGCGTGCTGTTCACTTCGATGATGCTGTTCACCTTTAGCGCGCTAAAGCTGCCGTTGACGTTCTGATAGCGCCAGTTATCGGAAACGTTAGGATTTATCAGACAGTCGTGCTGCTCAAGATCCTCAAGCCGTTGCGGCACGCCGCGCCGTGCGAAATAGTCCCGGCTGGCGCAGTACACCCAGTTAATTTTGCAGATTTTGCGCAGCGCAAAATTGGTAGGCGGGTGTGCGGTAATTCTGAGGGCAATATCAAAATTCTCTTCGTTAAGATTGACGTTCTGGTCGTTTAAATCGACGGAAAGCGTGACGTCCGGGTTGTCCTGACGATAGTCGCTATAAATACGCATCAGATGGCCTACGCCGAAAGCAATAGAGCAGGTGACGCGCAGCTTGCCCTGAGGGTGATGGTTAAAGCTGGCGATATTGGCCAGCGACTCGTCCAGCTCTTCTAATAGGCGCTGTGCGCGGGACAGTAGATATTGACCTGGTTCGGTCAGAATTAAGGTGCGAGTGGTGCGCTTTAATAGAACGACCCCTAGCTGATCCTCAAGCTGGGCAATACTGCGACTCACGGAAGAGGGCGTCAGATTCAGCTTTTGCGCAGCGGCAGAAAAGCTATTGCACTCCACCACTTTGATAAACGTTTTCAGATGATGAAAGATGGAATAGTTATCAATTTTTAATTTTGCGAGTGCCGCATTTTTATTTAATGACATCGCTACCCCTTTTTTTTTAGCTGAACAATAGCCGTAAAAATTTCGAAGTTTGAACACCATCACGGAAATGGTGAACCGCTCACTGACCTGTTCGCTATGCGCAATAAAGTACGCCGCCTGCTGTCACCTTACCCGAACCGACTCAGAAAGAAAAATAGAATCTTTTTATGGTATAGTTATTTGTTTTTAAAAGGCTTTTATTGTATTCCTTAAAAATTGAGATGGCTATCAACTTTTGCGTTAAACGCAAAGGTATTGTTAGTGATTAACACCGTTCAGACCTTTCTTTATCCCTGCCATATCCCCTAACATTTGTGCTGACAGACACCTCAATCCAGTTTTTTGAGTTTCTATTCTAAATAACACTTATAAATAGGAAGGCATTTAATGGCTGAGATACTCGAAAATAAAGCTAATAATTTATATAAATCCGTGCCCTTCACGAAATATGATGTTGGTTGGGTGATTCTCTGCATTGGTATGGCCATTGGTTCAGGCATCGTTTTTATGCCAGTACAGGTGGGTATTAAAGGTATTTGGGTCTTTATCGCTTCGGTGGCAATTTCGTATCCAGCGATTTATATTCTGCAAAGCCTCTATCTGAAGACGCTGTCAGAAACAGATGATTGTCAGGATTACGCCAGCGTCATCACTCAATATCTGGGGAAAAACTGGGGGATGGGTTTAGGCATTGCCTACTTCCTGATGCTGCTGCACGGTATGTTTTCTTACTCGCTGGCCGTGACCTTTGATAGCGCATCCTATATTCAAACCTTTGGCCTGACGAAAGGCCTGCTATCTGATTCTATCTGGTACGGGTTGATTATCCTGACGGTCCTGGTTTGTATTGCCTCGCAGGGTGAAAAGCTGCTGTTTAAGGTTTCAGGACCCATGGTGTGCGTGAAGTTTGGCATTATCGTGGTGCTGGGTCTGGTGATGGTGCCGTACTGGAACTTCAGCAATATTAGCGCATTTCCACCTATATTGACGTTTATGCGCGATGTGTTCCTGACGCTGCCGTTTACATTGTTTTCTATTTTGTTTGTGCAGATATTAAGCCCAATGAATATCGCCTATCGCAAGATAGAAACCGATAAACGTATCGCAACTTACCGGGCGATTCGCGCCAACCGGGTGGCCTATATTATTCTGGCCGTTGCGGTGCTGTTTTTTGCTTTTTCGTTCACCTTTGCCATTAGCCACGAGCAGGCAGTATCGGCTTTTGAACAGAATATTTCGGCGCTTGCCATTGCCGCCCAGGTCATTCCTGGTTCAGTGGTTAAAGTGATGAGCGCGCTGCTCAATATTTTTGCCATCCTCACCGCGTTTCTCGGTATCTACCTCGGTTTTCAGGAGGCGATTAAGGGCATCGTGGTGAACGTTATCACCCGCTTTATGCCTGAAGAGAAGATCAACCAGAAGGTGCTGCACGTGGCAATTAGCATTGGTGTGATCCTCGCGCTGTGGGTCTGGATCTCGACGCGTTTCTCGATCCTGTTCTTTATGCAGCTTGGCAGTCCGCTGTTTGGCCTGGTGTCCTGCCTGATCCCTTGCTATCTGGTTTATAAGGTGAAGGTGCTGCATCAGTTTAAAGGCCCGGGGGTCTGGTTCATCATTTTCTTCGGCATCTTGCTGTGTCTATCGCCCTTCTTTAAGTTCTTTGAGTAACGTTCGGTGGTTACGATGTTTTCGCGACCAGGGAAATTTATGAGGTAATCCATGAGTAATCGATCCACATCCGACTTTAACATCAGCACGCAAATCACCCAGCTTGGCCGGGATGCCAGTAAACAGGCGGGATTTGTGAACGTACCGGTCTATCGCGGCTCGACGGTGATTTTCCCGACGGTGAGTGACCTTGAACATAACCGCGCGGAGTTTAACTACGGCACCATGGGCACGCCGACGATTGCCAGCCTGGAGAATGCGTGGAGCGCGCTGGCGGGTGCTGCCGGTACGGTGCTGTCGCCGTCTGGCCTGGGGGCGATTGCGCTGTCGCTTTTGACCACGCTGAAAGCGGGCGATCACCTGCTGATGCCCGACAGCGTTTACCGGCCAACCCGTAACTTCTGCGCCGGGATGCTGACCAAAATGGGCATCGAAACCACCTACTACGACCCGCTGATTGGTGCGGACATTGAGAGCCTGTTCCGGCCCAATACCACTACGCTGTTCCTCGAGTCACCGGGGTCACAAAGCTTTGAGATTCAGGATGTTCCGGCGATGACCCGGGCGGCGAAAAAACACAATATTGCCACCATCATCGATAACACCTGGGCGACGCCGATTTTCTTCCGCGCCCACGAGCACGGCTGCGATCTGTCGCTGGAGGCGGGGACCAAATATCTCGGTGGCCATTCAGACCTGCTGATGGGCGTGGTGTCGGCTAATGAAAACTGGTGGCCCCAGCTTCGTCAGACCTACGATTTGATGGCGATGCTGCCCGGTGCCGAAGACTGTTTCCTGGCGCTGCGCGGCTTGCGCACCATGCATCTACGCCTGAAAGAGGCGGAAAAACGCGGCCTGGAGATGGCGCACTGGCTGAGCGAACGCCCTGAAGTGATGAGAGTGCTGCACCCGGCGCTGCCGGAATGCCCGGGGCATGAGCTGTGGAAGCGTGATTTTACCGGTTCATCCGGGCTGTTCTCTTTCGTGCTTAAGCCGGAATTTACCAAAGCGGGTGTGGCAAACATGCTGGATCATATGGGCATTTTTGGCATGGGGTATTCCTGGGGCGGGTTCGAAAGCCTGATGATTCCGTTTAACTGCGCTGATTATCGTACCGCCACCACCTGGCAGCCGGGTGGCCTGACGCTGCGTATCCAGATTGGCCTTGAAGATATGGAAGATCTGAAGACCGATCTGGCAGAAGGTTTTGCGCGATTGCGCGCGGTTCTGTAACCCGATAGCCCATCGTGAACAATAATTCACGATGGCGCTTCACGCATAATGGCGCTAAATGTCGTTTACTTATACGTGAGTCGGAAATTATGAATATTGGATTTATCGGCCTGGGAGCGGTGGTGGAAACCGCCTATCTTCCTGCGCTAGCGCGACTGTCGTTCCCAATCTCTTCGCTTTGGGGATACGATCTGAATCCACAGCGCACGCTGCCGGGCGTCAGCGCCTGTGCGTCACTGGCGGAGCTGCTGGAAAAGCCGCTCGACGTGCTGTTTATCACCACCGTTTCATTGCAGCATCTGCCTGCGCTCGAGCAGGCGCTGCGTTCTAACATCCCCCGTATCGTGGTGGAAAAACCGGTCGCCGCCACCCTGGAGCAGATTGATAGCCTGCGTCAACTGCTTGCCCATGAAGATAATGCCCAGCGCGTGCTGGCGCTGGACCACTGGATGGCGCGCGATGGCGCGTGGTGTCTGGCGCAGGGGAAAATGGATGAGCGCTGGCAGCCGGAGGATTCAGCGAGCGTGACTGCACCGCTGGTCACTTCGCTGGATGATATTGCCGGCATCGACGGCTTTCTGCTGGAGCCAAGCGGCTTTAACGCCGCCGGGGAGCCTATCGCCCTGAACTTTACTACCGGCGAGCCGGATACCCGTGAATTTCGCCATCCTGACGGCGTGATTGTCGATATCGGCACCCACGTGCTGGCCATGATGCGTGAAACGGTGCGCTATCTCGGCGGTAGCGATGATATTCAGCTGGTGGCGGAGCAGGTTAAGGACCGGCTGGGACGGCCTATTGCACGCGGCGATATCGAAACGGCGGAAGGGGAGGCGCATCTCAAAGGTACGCTAGGCCATATTCCGGTGAATCTGTGGCTGAACAAATACGCTGGGCCGGGCGTAGAGCGCAAAGGGATCCGCATTTATCTGCACGACGGCAGGATTATCAGCCAGACTCGTGCTCCTGGCGGTGAAAGCGTGGAGCTGATTGATGGCGATAGCGTGATGCGCTGGACGCGGCCGGGCGCCATTTACGCGCACTGCCTCGCGGAGCACATTCTCGGTAAGCGTAGCCTGTTTTTCCGCGCCCCGGACGAAGTGGCGAAACTGACGCAGCGCCGGATGGCGGAAGTGGAGACGCTTTTGCGTATCCAGCAGCAGCTGCGTGGGGAACATTGAGCGGTGAGTCGTGGTAAAATAGCGGCACAAGAACCGAGTTAAGGAGTCGTCATGGAATTCATCTGCCCAACCTGTCAGGCCTCGCTGGAGGTGCAGGGTAACCAGGCCCACTGCGATCGCTGCGAGCAAGATTTTACGCTGGAGGCGCGCTGCCCGGAGTGTCTGAAGCCGCTGGAAGTGTTGAAAGCCTGCGGCGCGGTGGACTACTTCTGCCAGAACGGCCACGGATTGATATCGAAAAAACGGGTGGAGTGGGCGCCTGTCGGTGAGTAATGGACGTCTCAGACCGGGCATAAATGCCCGGTCATTCTCAGCGCTTAGTCGGCTTTTTTACGCGCTCGCGTTTTCTTCTGCGCGGTGACCGTGCGGATTTCACTCTCCACCCAGCCGTCTGCCAGACGCGTCGTCAGCATCTCTCCCGCTTTTGCCTGCTTCGTTTGCTTCAGCACTTTGCCATCGCTGGCAGTCGTGACGCTGTAGCCGCGCGCGAGCGTTGCCAGCGGGCTGACGGCTTCCAGATGCGTCACCGCATTGCCAAAGCGTTCACGCTGCTCGCTCAGGCGGGCGCGAATATTCTCGGCCAGACGATATTCCAGTTGCTGAATACGCGACTGGGCGCGATGAATGCGCGGCTGCGGATTCTGCTGATTGAGGCGCTGCATCATGCGCTGCTGGCGTTGATTGGCCTGCTTTATCTGGTTTTCCAGCGCCGTGCTCATGCGCTGGCGGAGACGCTCAAGCGTCGTTTGCTGGCGTGCCAGCCGTAGCTGTGGGTGCTGCTGCTGAAGGCGATGGAACATCTGGGTAAAGCGGCGGCTGCGGTTAGCCAGGTAGTAGTCCATCGCCATACCGAGACGCTGCTGGGCGGATTGGATCTGGCGGACTAACTCTTGTTGATTACGGCTGACCATTTCTGCTGCGGCGGACGGCGTTGGCGCGCGCAGGTCGCCGACGAAATCGGCAATAGTGACGTCGGTTTCATGGCCGACGGCGCTCACGACTGGAATGCGGCTGGCAAAAATAGCCCGCGCCACGCGCTCATCATTAAAGCTCCACAAATCTTCCAGCGAACCGCCACCGCGACCGACGATCAGCACGTCGCACTCGCCGCGGGCGTTGGCCAGCTCAATAGCGCGAACGATTTGCCCCGGCGCATCTTCGCCCTGCACGGCGGTCGGGTAAATCACCACCGGCAGCGACGGATCGCGGCGTTTCAGGACGTGCAGAATATCGTGCAGCGCCGCCCCGGTTTTCGAGGTGATGACCCCAACACAGTGCGCCGGAGAGGGGAGCGGTTGCTTAAATTGCTGGTCGAAGAGGCCTTCGGCCTGGAGCTTCGCTTTCAGTTGCTCATACTTCTGCTGCAACAACCCTTCGCCCGCTGGCTGCATGCTTTCAACGATGATTTGATAATCGCCGCGCGGCTCGTACAGCGTAATATTGGCGCGGACTAACACCTGCTGCCCATGCTGCGGACGGAACGTCACGCGGCGGTTGCTGTTGCGGAACATCGCGCAGCGCACCTGGGCGTTATCGTCTTTTAAGGTGAAGTACCAGTGGCCGGAAGCGGGCTGGGTGAAGTTTGAAATCTCGCCGCTAATCCACACCTGGCCCATCTCCTGCTCAAGCAGTAGACGCACCGTCTGGTTAAGGCGGCTAACGGTAAAAATTGAGGGGCTTTGTGAGGATAACATGTGAGCGGGATCAAATTCTAAATCAGCAGGTTATTCAGTCGATAGTAACCTGCTAACAGGTGAGTGCAAGCATTTTGTGCAAAAAAGTGTGGATGCAATCGCTTACGCTCTGTATAATGCCGCGGCAATATTTAATAACCTCCCAGGTGAGATATTGCCCATGCTACGTATCGCAAAAGAAGCCCTGACGTTTGACGACGTCCTCCTCGTTCCCGCTCATTCTACCGTTCTGCCGAACACTGCTGACCTCAGCACCCAGCTGACCAAAACAATTCGCCTGAACATTCCTATGCTCTCTGCGGCAATGGACACCGTGACTGAAGCGCGCCTGGCAATTGCCCTGGCACAGGAAGGCGGCATTGGTTTTATCCACAAAAACATGTCCATCGAGCGCCAGGCGGAAGAAGTTCGCCGCGTGAAGAAACACGAATCTGGCGTGGTTACCGACCCGCAGACCGTCCTGCCAACCACTACGCTTGCCGAAGTGAAAGAGCTGACCGAGCGTAACGGCTTTGCAGGCTATCCGGTTGTGACCGAAGACAACGAACTGGTCGGTATCATTACCGGTCGTGACGTGCGCTTCGTGACCGACCTGAGCCAGCCGGTGAGCGTCTACATGACCCCGAAAGATCGTCTGGTTACCGTTCGCGAAGGCGAATCGCGTGAAGTGGTCTTCGCTAAGATGCACGAACGCCGCGTAGAGAAAGCGCTGGTGGTTGACGATAGCTTCCACCTGCTGGGCATGATCACCGTTAAAGACTTCAAAAAAGCGGAACGTAAACCAAACGCCTGTAAAGACGAGAAAGGTCGTCTGCGCGTAGGCGCAGCGGTTGGTGCGGGTGCGGGCAACGAAGACCGCGTTGATGCGCTGGTTGCCGCGGGCGTTGACGTCCTGCTGATCGACTCCTCCCACGGCCACTCTGAAGGCGTTCTGCAGCGTATTCGTGAAACACGTGCAAAATACCCAGACCTGCAGATCATCGGCGGCAACGTTGCTACTGGTGCGGGCGCTCGTGCGCTGGCAGACGCTGGCTGCAGCGCGGTTAAAGTCGGTATCGGCCCTGGCTCCATCTGTACTACCCGTATCGTCACCGGCGTCGGTGTACCGCAGATCACCGCCGTTTCCGACGCGGTTGAAGCGCTGGAAGGTACCGGTATTCCGGTTATCGCCGACGGTGGTATCCGTTTCTCCGGCGATATCGCCAAAGCGATCGCAGCAGGCGCTGCTGCCGTGATGGTCGGCTCCATGCTGGCAGGTACCGAAGAATCCCCGGGTGAAATCGAACTCTACCAGGGCCGTTCTTACAAATCTTACCGTGGTATGGGCTCCCTGGGCGCGATGTCCAAAGGTTCTTCCGACCGTTACTTCCAGAGCGATAACGCTGCCGACAAACTGGTACCAGAAGGTATCGAAGGTCGCGTAGCCTATAAAGGTCGCCTGAAAGAGATCATTCACCAGCAGATGGGCGGCCTGCGTTCCTGTATGGGTCTGACCGGCTGTGGTACCATCGACCTGCTGCGTACGAAGGCTGAATTCGTGCGTATCAGCGGTGCGGGTATCCAGGAAAGCCACGTTCACGACGTGACCATCACCAAAGAGTCCCCGAACTACCGTATGGGCTCCTGATAAGTTTCCGCGCCCGGTTTTCACCGGGCGCTTTGTTATTGTTTCACTTGCCTCGGAATTAACGTCAAATGACAGACAATATTCATAAACATCGCATTCTCATCCTTGATTTCGGTTCCCAGTACACCCAACTGGTTGCACGTCGCGTACGTGAACTGGGCGTCTATTGTGAGCTGTGGGCATGGGATGTTACTGAAGCGCAAATCCGTGAGTTCAATCCGAGCGGTATCATCCTCTCCGGCGGCCCGGAAAGCACCACCGAAGCAAATAGCCCACGTGCGCCAGAGTACGTGTTCAACGCGGGTGTGCCGGTATTCGGCGTATGCTACGGCATGCAGACCATGGCAATGCAGCTGGGCGGCCACGTTGAAAGCTCCACCGAGCGTGAGTTCGGCTACGCTCAGGTTGAAGTACAGACCGACAGCGCGCTGATCCGCGGCATCGAAGACGCCCTGACCGCTGAAGGCAAACCACTGCTGGACGTGTGGATGAGCCACGGCGACAAAGTTACCGCCATCCCGGAAGGCTTCGTCACCGTAGCCAGCACCGAGACTTGTCCGTTCGCCATTATGGCGCACGAAGAAAAACGCTTCTACGGCGTGCAGTTCCACCCAGAAGTGACCCATACCCGTCAGGGCCTGCGTATGCTGGAGCGTTTTGTACGCGACATCTGCCAGTGTGAAGCGTTGTGGACCCCAGAGAAAATCATCGACGACGCCGTTGCCCGCATCCGCGAGCAGGTTGGCAACGATAAAGTGATCCTCGGCCTGTCCGGCGGCGTAGACTCCTCCGTTACCGCGATGTTGCTGCACCGCGCCATCGGTAAAAACCTGACCTGCGTGTTCGTTGACAACGGTCTGCTGCGTCTGAATGAAGCCCAGCAGGTGATGGACATGTTCGGTGACCACTTCGGTCTGAACATTGTTCACGTCGAAGGCGAGCAGCGCTTCCTCGACGCGCTGAAAGGCGAAAACGACCCAGAAGCCAAACGTAAGATCATCGGTCGCGTGTTCGTTGAAGTGTTCGACGAAGAAGCGCTGAAGCTGGAAGACGTGAAGTGGCTGGCGCAGGGCACTATCTATCCTGACGTTATCGAATCTGCGGCCTCCGCAACCGGTAAAGCGCACGTCATCAAATCTCACCACAACGTGGGCGGCCTGCCGAAAGAGATGAAGATGGGTCTGGTTGAACCGCTGCGTGAGCTGTTCAAAGACGAAGTGCGTAAAATTGGTCTGGAGCTGGGCCTGCCGTACGACATGCTGTTCCGTCACCCGTTCCCAGGCCCAGGCCTCGGCGTTCGCGTGCTGGGCGAAGTGAAGAAAGAGTACTGCGACCTGCTGCGTCGCGCGGACGCTATCTTCATCGAAGAGTTGCACAAAGCCGACCTGTACAACAAAGTGAGCCAGGCGTTCACCGTGTTCCTGCCGGTTCGTTCCGTTGGCGTGATGGGCGATGGCCGTAAGTACGACTGGGTTGTCTCCCTGCGTGCTGTGGAAACCATCGACTTTATGACCGCACACTGGGCGCACCTGCCGTACGATTTCCTCGGCCGCGTATCCAACCGCATCATCAACGAAGTCAACGGTATCTCCCGCGTGGTGTATGACATCAGCGGTAAGCCACCGGCTACGATTGAGTGGGAATGATGCACTGCTATTCACTAGTTCATCATATTTACTTGATTTAGCTTTTAACCCTCTGTAAATCAGAGGGTTTTTCTTTATATCACTTCAAATCTATTCACTCTGCTTCACTTTTTTGCCGGTATGTGTGACTGGTATTATCTGCCGGGCATATTCGCATACCGTCGAATCAGGGATGCCATACAGCTGAAAAGTGCCTACCGATACAAAGCTAAAAAATATTAATCCACAGGATAAACTTTATAAGGTTTCTGAACGTGACGGGTTATACGTTACCGAGTTGACGTCGGATAGCCTTTATAGATGGCTACCGCTGATGTTGGCTTGTTGGCCCTACCAGGTTTCACGACGTTCACCTGATACTGGGAAGGCTATCGGAAAATAAATGAATTTATTCAAGACAGAGAGACCGTTATCGTTGCATT
Organism: Kluyvera sichuanensis; assembly: GCF_040930405.1. NCBI lineage: Bacteria > Pseudomonadati > Pseudomonadota > Gammaproteobacteria > Enterobacterales > Enterobacteriaceae > Kluyvera > Kluyvera sichuanensis. The sequence continues at coordinate 2,448,104 of NZ_CP162271.1, read as the reverse complement.
TCCTGGTCAATGCTGTTTCTGAAATTTTTCTATGCATTCGGTGTCATTTCTCTGCTGACCGGTGTGATTGGGCCAATCGTTGTACTGCAAATGATACTGATAACTTTTGTAGCATACACTTTGAATACCAGAGCTGGCGGATAGTCGTCGTCATTTACACAGATTATCTGTTTGGTTGTAGTGATGGTATTGGATGGGCCTGTTATCTACATATTGCTAAATAACCACGCTCTATTATTGGAGACAACATAAGGAATCATTGGCGCATAGCTAGCCTACATTCTGACTATCGTTTAAATCTTCTTTTCTAAAAAATTAAGAAAGTTTTTAGAGCAAGCTGCATGATTTTTTCCAGATAACAATTCAATTGGTGGGTATATGCAAGCTATCGGATTCATTGTTTACATCGTCGTTGGGCTTTTTCAATTAGCTGCGATCATGGCTGGTCTTGAGTCATGGTGGGGCGTTCACTGGATAATTGCTGGCCCAGTGGCATTCATCATAAGTTATATCCCTTTAGTCGGTTCCATTGTTGGTGTCGTCGGGGCAATGGATGTTTGGCGCTGGGAGTGGTGGCAGGCTTGTCTGTTATTCTTTGGCGGGCTCGTGTTCGCAATTGCACTAGGGGGGATGTCATCATTTTTTGAATGGCTATCATTTAGAAAGAGAGCGTGACATGTCACATAGAAAGCCCATGATGCCTCAGACCACGAAAATAGGGGTTGAGCCTGCAAAAGCAGGCCACCCTATTAATACCCGCCAATTTGAGCGAATCTGTGGGCTGCGTCTCGAAGACTGGAGCGATAGCTAGCCACGTAGCCGTCTGAACATCAGGCTAGGCTCCTTCCCCGGCACATCATCAATTTCCCGTACCAGCGTCATTCCGCATTTCAGCAGCACCTTCTGCGAGGCAAGATGGTTCTTGCGCACGATGCCTACCACCTCCTCAAAATTCAGCACGTTGAACGCATAATCAATCGCTGTCAGTGAGAACTCCGTGGCCAACCCTTTACCCCAGGCCTCTGGCGCAAAGCGATACCCCAGGTTGTTTACCGTGCAGTCGGGATATTCCACGATACGCAGCCCGCCAAAACCAATCACCCGCTGCGGGTTTTCCCGCAGGCTGATGGCCCAGTTACCAAAACCATAAACGTTGAGATGCTCGAGCCAGCCCGCCAGCACCCGGCAAGAGTGTGCGAGATCCGCATGCGGGCCTGCTGGGTTAAAAGTGTTGGTCGCAGGGTCACCGTAAATGCGATAAAGATCGTCGAGATCGTCTGCTGTCGCTGGACGCAGGGTGAGATGTTCTGATTGCAGGTGCATGGGTTTATCCTTGTCGAAAAGGTTGTTCATCGTGCGTTTTTATTGTGCGACTAGCCTGGCACAGCGCAATCGACACCGCCAGCCCGGCGACGATCAGCGCCAGCGCAGCGGAGAGCATCAGGCTGCCATTGATCCCCAGACGATGATTCAGCCACGCGTAGGCAAACGGTGAGGCAGCGGCGAGCACCTGCGCCGGAATCAACAACACGCCGGTGCGGCGGGCGTACTCTTCGGCGGCGAACAGCTGAAGCGGTAGGGTCGCTTTGAAGACCGTGGTTAAGCCGTTTATCGCGCCATAGCCCAGGACAAAACCCCCGGCGGCCCAGGTGATATGCGTGCTACTCATGCCGAGGACGAAGCAAAGCGGGATGAAAAAGGTGGTGAGCAGGGTGAGTTTTATCGGCGTGAGCGCTGAACCGGAGGCAACTTCGAGAAAGCGCGCGCCGGTCTGCCCGACGCCCCAGAGCATACCGACGGCAACGGGCAGTCCGTGTGCGGCGATGAACTCCGGCAGGTGTGTTGAGGTGCCGTTGGAGATAAAGGTCACCAGCGCTATCAGCGCGGCGTACAGTAAACCAGTACGGCGATCGTGCACAGACACAGGTGCAGCACGGCGAGCAGGAACCGGCGGCAGCTTCTGGTTAGGCAAGCGCATCAGCAGCAGTGCACTCACGATCCCCAGCAGGCCATAAACCAGCAATGCTCCCCGCCAGTCGGTGACCGTCAGCAGCGCCGCACCCAGCGGCCAGAACAGCGCGGAAGCAAGGCCCCCGGCAAGCGTCACGCGGGAGATAGTCACGCGTGCGCGCTGTCCGTACAGATTAACCAGCGCGGCGAAAAGCCCGTCGTAGAGCGCTAGCCGCATACCGATGCCGGTTATCAGCCAGGCGATGTACCAACCAAAAAGCGTGTGAATTACCGACATCAGCAGGCAGCCTACGGCAATAAGCAGCGTTCCGCAGACCACCACACGCTGGCCGCCAAAATGCGCCAGCAGGCGGGCAACCCAGGGGGAGAGCAGCGCCATCATCAGCATCGCTAGCGTCAGGCCCAGGTAGATATGCGCTGATGACCATCCAGTGTCCTGCGCAATCGCGCGGGCAAAAGTGCCCGGCATATAAAACGAAATCCCCCAGTTGATCAGCTGATTGCCTCCGGCAGCGAGAGTGACGGGGAGCGATGCGGCAGGTGTTTTCATTATCTTCTCGTAGGTTATGCAGTTGCTGGCAGCATAACCTGCGCGCTATTGTGCAGGCAGAGCCCTCCCTTTATGACCCTGATAAGAGAAACTTTGAATGACAACGCTGAATCTGGGATACCTGGCAACGTTTCGTTTAGTGGTTCAGCGCGGCAGCTTTTCGGCGGCGGCGGACGTGCTGGGGATTTCACAACCCGCCGTCAGCCTGCAGGTGCGTCAGCTTGAGCAGTTTCTGCAAGCGAGGCTTATCGAACGCACCGGACGCGGGGTAAAGGCCACCGCGGCCGGCCTGGCGCTTCTGCTTCACGGTGAACGTATCGAACAAGCGGTCAGTGAGGCAGTGCAGTCGGTGAACGACTGCCAGCAGACCGTAAGCGGCACGATTACGCTTGGCACCGGCGCCACGGCCTGTATCCACCTTTTGCCGCCTTTACTACAGCACCTGCGCGAGCAGCACCCGATGCTCGCGGTGGGGGTAACGACCGGTAATACGCTGGATATCACTCGTGCAGTAGAAGAAAACCGCCTCGATTTAGGGCTGGTCACGCTACCTGCCAGCGGGCGCAGCCTCGATATCATGCCGGTTTTACGTGAAGAATTTGTCGTTATCAGCGCCGAATCACAGGGTGAACTCAACCTGGAAATGCTAAAGACGCTGCCGCTGATTGCGTTTGAAGCGGGAAGCGGAACGCGCGACCTGATTGATAGCTGGTTCCAGCAGGCTGGGCTTCAGGTGACACCGGTGATGCAACTGGGCAGCATAGAGGCGATTAAACGTATGGTGGCGGCGGGGTTGGGGTACAGCATTATTCCGCGGATGGCGGTGGAGCATCATCGTGACGCGGAAGGGCTACGGGTAGGATCGCTGGCGCCGCCTCTCTATCGTCAGTTAGGTATCGTGATGCGGCAGGATAAAATTTTGAGCAAAGGAATGACGGAAATTATCCGGCTGTTGCAGCAGCACGCTCCCCTCTAAGATAAAAGGGGAGCGCCGGGTTTAGTCGACCAACTGCAGTTGCTGCTGAGGCCGGTTGGCAACGTTCTCTACGCGGATATCCATCTGCGGGTACGGTAGGTCAATGTGATTAGCATCCATCGCCTCTTTGATGTTTTCTAGCAGATCGTAATAGGTGTTCCAGTACTCGGCGTTGCGCACCCATACGCGCACATAGAAGTTCAGCGATGACGCGCCCAGCTCACCTAAACGCACGGTGAAACCGCGCTTCAGGTCGATACGCTTATCCTGCTCGATGAGCTGGGTGATGACCCTTTTCACATCGGCAATTCGGCTCTGGTAGCCTACGCCAATCACCAAATCGATGCGGCGGAACGGGTGTCGTGAGTAGTTAATGATATTGTCGGCAATAATCTTGCCGTTGGGGATAACCACCTCTTTGCTGTCACCGGTTAGCAGTGTCGTTGAAAAGATATGTACCTTCTCAACGGTGCCGGTCATGGTGCCAATTTGCACCACTTCGCCCGCGCGGAAGGGGCGCAGGGAGACCAGCATCACGCCCGCCGCGAAGTTTGACAGCGAGCTTTGCAGCGCCAGGCCGATAGCCAGGCCTGCGGCACCAATCACGGCGATAATGGATGACGTCTCAATGCCCAAACGCCCCAGCGCGGCGACCACCGAAAACGCAAGCGTGATGTAGCGAACCAGTGCAGTAAAGAATTGCACGATGGTGATATCCACCTTGCGTTTTAGCAGCAATTTTTCCAGCCCACGGGAGAGCAGGCGGGCGATAAATTTACCAATAAATAACAGAATAATCGCCGCAACGATGTTCCAGCCAAACTGGATAACCGCATCGCTGTGACCTGACATCCACTCCAATCCACTTCTTATTTTGGGAAATAACGTAAAACCTTTCATGGTAAAAATCCTGCCGCTTTAAAATTAATGGTGGAAGATTCAATTAAATATTCAATATATATACAAAAAATTTATATATTTATAAGTAGGGTGCTTTTGGAGTTATGTATTAGCGACTATTTGCGCTTTGATCGCCGTTTTTTTAGACGAATGATTGATGCATCAAAAAATCAGCGCGGCATGTTGCGGCAGCAGAAAAGGAAAAGTTTGTGTAATTGTGCGGGAAATTATTTTTTGGCTAATAAAGTACGAATTGAAACTAATGTGGCATCATGGGGATGAAACACGACTAAATTCCTTACCGGATGGTTAAAAATCAATCTTTTAGCCATTCGGTAAGGAATCTCGGTGTCGGAAAAAAAGGGGCGTTAACGGTCGTCGGTTTGCGCGGGGGAGGTCTTTTGCGACAGGCTGCTCTGCTGGGACTCTTTTTTGTCCTGGTGGTGATGCCACGCGCCGATGGAGGAGTAGACGAAGCGTCCGAAGAAGAAGATAAAGCTGATAAGCAGTACGATACGGGTCATTCGACCATTAAATCGGTGTCGTTTTCGTAGGCTGGTAACCTGGCTCACAAAGGGGTCCTTACGTTATACCCATAGACGGGCGGTACGTACATTAAGGCACAGAGCGGGGCGTGGGTCAATTGCGATGAATGTAAAAAACCGTCAGATAAAACATTAATTAATGTTATATAAGATATTATTCGTATTCACAAGCAGGCCTTGATTACGAGGGGTAGACCAAAGAAAAGAAAATTAGTGTTTTTATGTGCGTTATTTTTTGACTCATATCAAACTTCATTCGTAAGCGATAACTAAAATCTCCACCTGACCCGCGTAATATCTTCTCTCGCGGCCTTTTTTAAGCCAGGTTGGATGCCTGTCTGAAAATACCCAGCTGGATTTGGGGTATCCTTAGAGCATCTATGAATTTCAGTAAAATATATAAGCAATATCGAGATGAGTGGTGGGGACTGCCCCTGATATTGCCTCTTCTTGTGTTACCAATAATCAAATTTGCTAATACATACACCTATATTGGCGGCGGCAAAACCTACCTTTATTACCTACCGCTGCCGTTTATGCTTTGTATGATGTTGTTCTTCAACTGGAAAGCGCTGCCTGGCCTTGTTGCAGGTATTAGCTGTTATCTTACTGACGATCTCCATTTTGTGGAAAGGGTGGGCATTGCGTTGCAGTTCCTCATTCCGACGATTGTGGCATGGGGCGGGTATCAGTTTTTTAACCAGCAACGCAAGATGATTTCACACGGCGATACGCGGCTGATGGCGCATCGGCTGTTCTGGCAGATGTTTGTCCCATCGACGGTTTTCATGCTGCTGATACAGTTTGCGCTGTATCTTGGGCTGTATCCGAGCCTGGGGGATACCGAGTGGGCCTCTCCGCTCACCCAGCGCAATCTGATTAACTACCAGTCGTTGCTGATGGGCTATCTGACCGGCGTGCCGCTATGCTATCTGATGGTGCGTTTAATCCGTAACCCCAACTATCTTCGCAGCTTCTTGTCGCAGGTGCGCCGTGATTTTGATCCTAAGGTGAAATGGCCGGAAATGCTGGCCTGGAGCACTCTGGTGATTGGCGTTTTCTCGATGCTGATGGTGCCGATGACCAAAGGCAGCACGATATTCAGCACCAACTATACGCTGTCGCTGCTGCTGCCGATTATGCTCTGGGGTTCGATGCGCTTTGGCTACCGCTTTATCTCGGTTATCTGGACGCTGATGCTGATTGTGGCCATCCACTATCACTATCACTATGTACCTAAAAGCGCAGGCTATAGCGTCCAGCTGGCGATAACCTCATCGAGTTACCTGATCTTCTCGTTTATTATTGCGTATATGGCGATGCTCTCCAGCCGCCAGCGCGCCATTCATGAACGTGTGCGCCGCATTGCCTTCATCGACCCGGTGGTCAGCCTGCCTAACATGCGCGCGCTGAGTCGGGCGGTGAACAATACGCCGTGGTCGGTACTGTGCTTTTTACGCATGCCGGATCTTGAAGTGCTGACGCGCCACTACGGCATTATGTTGCGTATCAACTACAAGCAGAATCTGGCGAAGTATCTTAGCGAAATGCTCCGCCCCGGCGAGAACGTCTACCAGCTTACTGGTAGTGACCTGGCGGTGCTGCTGCATACTGAATCCTATAAAGAGCGAGTGGAAGAGCTCTACGACCGTCTGAAGCAGTTCCGCTACTGCTGGAACGGGATGCCGCTGCAGCCGCAGATTGGCATTAGCTATTGCTATATCCATTCGCCGGTGGCCCATCTCTCGCTGATGCTGGGGGAGCTGAATACGGTGGCGGAGCTTTCGCTTGCTACGAATCGCCCGGAAAACTTACAGCGCCGCGGCGCGCAGTACCTGCAGCAAGAGCTGAAAGATAAGATCGCCATGATGGTGCGGGTGCAGCAGGCGCTGGAAAACAACCGCTTCCGACTGATGGCGCAGCCGATTGTCGGTATTCGCGGTGATGATTATCACGAAGTCCTGCTGCGTATGCTTGGTGATGATGGCGAACTTATCTCGCCGCTGTTGTTCTTACCGGTCGCCTATGAGTTTGGCATGGCCTCGCGCATCGATCTCTGGGTGCTGGAAAATACGCTGGTCTTTATGGCGAGCCGTCGGGAAAGTAATCCAGGTATGCGTCTGGCGCTTAACCTCTCGCCTTCCACGGCGAGCGGGACCGGCTTTGCGCACCAGGTGAAGGAACTGCTGGAAGAGTACGGTATTGAGGCCTGGCAGCTGGTCTTTGAGATCACCGAGAGCCACTCGCTGGTGAACGCCGAGCAGGCGCGGCGGACGCTGCGTGAGCTTCAGGAGTTGGGCTGTCGGGTGGCGATTGACGATTTTGGTACCGGCTATGCCAGCTACGCGCGTCTCAAGCATATCAGCGCCGATATTCTGAAAATCGACGGCAGTTTTATCCGCAATATTGCGACCAGCAGCCTGGATTACCAGATTGTCTCGTCTATCTGCCATCTGGCGCGCATGAAGAGGATGCGGGTGGTGGCGGAGTACGTCGAAAACGAGGAGATCCGCACGGCGGCGATTGCGCTGGGGATTGATTATCTGCAGGGGTACGGCATCGGCAAGCCAGCTCCCCTGGAGGAGCTGGCGGTAGCGGAAACGGCGACGTGTGAATCAGGCGGCGACCACTTCGTCGGGCGCACGCTCCTCAGTGATTTTTAACAGCCAGCCGGTGACGCTCTCCCAGTACTGCTGCTCTTTCTCCAGATCGAGCAGCACCAGCGCGTTCTGGGTAAACCAGTCGTGCGGGAAGCAGAGCGTCCAGTGGTTAGCCTCGGTGGTCAGCTTCAGCGTCGGAGGCGTGGTCGTCGCCTGACGCTGGTTGTTCAGCAGCACGCCAAGGCGCAGTAGCTGGATCATCGGCAGGAACTGCTTCTTCTTGAACAGCGTAAAGCGAGGCAGCTCGTCGAGCTTAATCGCCTTACGGTGGAAGCGCACCAGCGTCGACATCAGATATTGCTGCTCCTGGTTGAAGCCCGGCAAATCGCTGTTTTGCAGAATATAGGCCGAATGGCGGTGCATGCCGCTGTGGTTAATATTCAGCCCGACTTCATGCAGCATCGAAGCCCATTTCAGCAGCGCAGTCAGCTGTGGATTGCCCAGTTTCGGGTTCTGCTCCAGCCACTGATCGTACATCTGCATGGTCGTTTCCAGCACGCGCTGCGCCTGTTCACGGTCAATGTTGTACTGGTTTGCCAGACTTTGCGCGGTGCGGCTGCGCACGTCCTGGTGGCGGAAACGGCCTTCCATTTCATACAGCACGCCTTCACGCAGCGCGCCGTCGGAAAGACGAAGCTCTTTAATCGCCAACGCATCGAATACGCCGCAGAGAATAGCCAGCCCCGGCACGAACACGCCTTTACGCTCTTCCGACAGGCCCGGCAGGCTCAGACTATTGAAGTTTTTATACTTCAGCACCTCTTCTACCAGCATCTCGAGACGTTCAGGGGTGATAAAACCGTCCTTTTCGCCCATCTCAACCAGCACTTCGTGGGCCGCTTTGATGGTGCCCGACGCGCCCATGGCAAAATTCCAGCCCTGAATGCGGTACTGCCACGCCAGCGTTTCCAGCTTCTGCACTGCCGCCAGGCGTGCGCGCTGGAAGTTTTCGCGGTTGATGGTGCCGGCGAGGAAGAATTGCTGGGCAAAGCTAACGCAGCCCATACGACGGCTTTCGACCAGCTTCGGCTCGAAGTCTTCGCCAATCACCAGCTCGGTGGAGCCGCCGCCGATATCAATCACCAGCTTGCGGCCTTTTTCAGGCTGAGTGTGCTCTACGCCCATAAAAATCAGACGGGCTTCTTCGTTCCCGGAGATGATTTCAATAGGGTAAGGGATCACCTTTTCCGCTCGCGTCAGAAACTCGGTGGCGTTCGCTGCCTGACGCAGCGTATGGGTACCGACGATACAGACGCTGGACGGAGCGAAGCCCTGCAGGCGTTCGGCAAACAGCGACAGGCAGCTAAGACCGCGCTCCATTGCCTCTTCGCTCAGCATATTGTTTTCATCCAGCCCGTCGGCCAGATGAACACGTTGCTTCAGACGGCCAATAATCTGCATCGCGCCGTCGACGACGCGCGCGATAACCATATGGAAACTGTTCGAACCAAGATCAACCGCCGCAAACTCCTGCGGCCGGGGTGCTTTGCTTTTTATTGGCATAGGTTAGTCAGGTTGTTCAAGTGATTTGAGGTAATCGTAAATCGCCTGCTGCGCGCGGACCTTGCGTCGGTTGCCGCGTGGCACATAGCGATTACTCAGTTCTTTATCAATAAAGCGGGCTTTCACCGTGTCGCTGAACAGAATATCGATAATATCGAGGATCCGCTGTTTAAGGCGCGGGTCGAGCAGCGGGGTCGCCACTTCGATACGGTAGTCGATATTTCGGGTCATCCAGTCAGCGGAGGAGAGATAAACGCGTTTATCGCCGCCGTTCTCAAAAATATAGATGCGATCGTGCTCAAGGAAACGGTCAACGATGCTGATCACACGAATATTATCGCTGATCCCTTCTAATTCTGGAATCAGAGAACACATGCCGCGGATCAGAAGATTGACCTGCACGCCGGAACTGGAGGCCGCGTAGAGACGATCGACCAGCCCTTTATCCACCAGGTTGTTGAGTTTGAGGGTAATTCCTGCGGCCTGGCCGTTTTGCGCGTTGGCGATTTCACGGTCGATCATCTCGTAGAGCAGACGACGAGAGTTCTGCGGCGAGACCAGCAGATAGTCGAAGTTCACCGGACGATACGGGTTCTCGATAAAGTTAAACACCCGGCGTACTTCGTTGGTGATGCGTGCATCGGCGGTCAGCAGCGAGTAGTCGGTGTAGATACGTGCCGTTTTCTCGTTAAAGTTACCGGTGCCGATGTGCGCATAGCGCACCACGTCATCGCCTTCTTTACGCGACACCAGGAACAGCTTGGCGTGAATTTTCAGTCCCGGCGCGGAGAAGATCACGTGAACGCCCGCTTCGGTCAGGCGTTTCGCCCAATGGATGTTGGCCTCTTCGTCGAAGCGTGCCTGCAGCTCAACGACCACGGTGACTTTTTTGCCGTTGTGGGCGGCGTGGATCATCGCATCAATGATGCGCGAGTCTTTCGCCACGCGGTAGATGTTGATCTTAATCGCCAGTACGCTCGGGTCGAACGAGGCCTGACGCAGCAGCTCCAGCACGTGCTCAAAGGTGTGGTACGGGTAGTAGAGCAGCACGTCGCGTTCGCGAATAGCATCGAAGCCGTTGCGGAACTTATCGAACCATAGATGGCGCAGGCGCGGCATTGGCTTGTTGACCAGGTTGGCTTTGCCGACGTTCGGGAAGCCAATAAAGTCTTTAAAGTTGTGGTAGCGACCACCCGGCACGATGGAATCATAGCGGGAAATGGTCAGCTTTTTACGCAGCATTTCTACCATCGCATCCGGCATATCACGCTGGTACACAAAACGCACCGGCTCGGCGGTCAGACGCTGCTTCAGGCTCGAGGACATCAGCTCCATCAGGCTCGATTCCATTTCGTGCACCAGATCGTACTCGGCATCACGGGTCATTTTCATGGAGTAGGCGTTGAGGGCGTCGTAGTCGAAGAAGCCTTTGAAGATATCATCCAGGCAGTAGCGCAGAATGTTATCCAGCAGGATCATTGGCTTGCGGCGGCGCGGCGTCTCTGGCGGCAGGTTGACGAAGCGCGGCACTTTATCTGACGGGATCTCCAGCAGCGCATAGTTGATCTCGTCGCCGCGGATAATTTCGACCGCCAGGTAGGTGTAATCGTCTTTCAGGAACTGGACCAGATCGGTCTCCCGATTCAGCAGGATCGGGGTGATGTGCTGGCGCAGATGCTGTTTAAAGTAGTGACGCAGCCAGCCCTGTTGGTTGACGGAAAGCTGGCGTTCGTTAATCAGGAAGATTTGGTTACGGGCCATCTCCAGCAAGAGTTCGTTGTAGAGGCCATCGAACTCTTGATCGGCTTTCAGCACCCGAGCCTGAATACGGCTCAGCAGGTGACGAGAATGCGTGGTGACGCCCTGTTCTTCGCTAATGATGATGCGGCGCTTTAGCTCCGCAAAGCGGACCTTGTAGAATTCGTCGAGGTTGTTGGAGTAGATCCCCAGGAAACGCATACGTTCAATAAGCGGGTTACTTTTGTCAGCCGCTTCCTGGAGGACGCGCTCGTTGAATGACAACCAGCTCAGTTCTTTTTCGATGTACAGTTTTTCCTGACCCATTACTACTCACACTCCGGTTTATTCACGGGACGCGGCAACGTCGTCTACTGATTATATTGCTAGCTTTGCCGGGCTATGTCCAACTGTGTCATCTTAGTATGACAGTTATCCTGATTTGCATAAAAAAGAGGGCCATAAGGCCCTCTTAGTCAGGTAGCCCGGCCGAACGAAGTAACGCCGGGGAGTTGCCCTGGAGTCGGCGTTGACACGCTTCGTCCGGGCTACTGGATTTATTCTGCTGCATAGCCTTCCGGCGGCAGCTTAATGTCGTCAAGCCAGGCGTGATTATCCTGCATCTTCAGACGGCCATTAAGGAACCAGCTCACCACCAGAGGATAGATAGCGTGTTCCTGCGCCTGAACGCGTGAGGTGATTTCCGCTTCGTCGTCACCGGCGAAAACCGGCACCTTAGCCTGCAAAATCACCGGCCCGCCGTCCAGCTCTTCGGTCACGAAATGCACCGAGGTGCCGTGTTCCGTATCGCCGTTATCCAGCGCCTGACGATGGGTGTTCAGGCCAGGATATTTTGGCAGCAGGGAAGGGTGGATGTTGAGCAGCTTGCCCTGATAGTGCTGAACAAACTCAGCGCTCAGAATGCGCATGTAGCCTGCCAGCACCACGACATCGGGCGCATAGGCGTCAATTTCATGCATCAGCTCGCGGTCAAAGGCTTCGCGGCTGGCAAATTGGCTGGCAGCCAGCGCGTGCTGGGGAATACCGGCCTCACGCGCCCGCTCAAGGCCGAACGCGTCGGCCTTGTTGCTAAATACCGCCCTGATGGTGCCTGGAATCCTTTTCTGCTCACAGGCATCGATAATCGCCTGTAAGTTGCTGCCGCTGCCGGAAATCAGCACCACGATATTTTTCATTTATTCGATGACCACACGCTGTTCGGAATCAGAGGCTTTGATATAGCCGATTTTCCACGCGTTTTCACCTTTTTCGTTCATCAGCGCAATCGCTTTGTCAGCCTGATCGGCCGCCAGCGCAATAACCATGCCCACGCCGCAGTTAAAGGTGCGGTACATTTCATGCTGGCTCACGTTACCGGCATCCTGCAGCCAGTTGAATACCGCCGGCCACTGCCAGGAGGATTCATCGATAACGGCCTGGGTGTTGTCCGGCAGAACGCGCGGGATGTTTTCCCAGAAGCCGCCGCCGGTCAGGTGGGCGATAGCGTGAACGTCGACGCTGGCAATCAGTTCCAGAATGGACTTCACGTAGATGCGGGTCGGTGCCAGCAGGTGGTCGGCCAGGGTTTTGCCTTCCAGCTGAGTGGTATCCGGGTTGCAGCCGCTCACTTCAATAACTTTGCGCACCAGCGAGTAGCCGTTGGAGTGCGGGCCGCTGGAACCGAGGGCAATCAGCACGTCGCCGTCGGTCACTTTGCTGCCGTCGATGATTTCTGACTTCTCGACCACACCCACACAGAAACCGGCGACGTCGTAATCTTCACCGTGGTACATGCCCGGCATTTCGGCGGTTTCGCCGCCAACCAGCGCGCAGCCAGACTGCAGGCAGCCTTCGGCGATGCCGCTGATAACGCTTGCTGCGGTATCGACGTCCAGCTTACCGGTCGCATAGTAGTCGAGGAAGAACAGCGGCTCGGCGCCTTGTACCACCAGGTCGTTCACGCACATGGCCACCAGATCGATGCCGATAGTGTCGTGACGTTTTAAATCCATCGCTAAACGCAATTTGGTGCCAACGCCGTCAGTGCCGGAAACCAGCACCGGTTCGCGATATTTTTGCGGCAGCGCGCACAGTGCGCCAAAACCGCCTAATCCACCCATCACTTCCGGACGGCGAGTTTTCTTCACCACCCCTTTGATACGGTCAACCAGAGCGTTTCCTGCGTCAATATCAACACCGGCATCTTTATAGCTGAGAGAGGTTTTGTCGGTCACTGCTAAGTCTCCACGCGTTTGCGATAGCAAGAAAAATCGGCGCAATTCTATCAGTCCAGGCAAACGTTTGCGAGCCTATTCTGATCCCAATTTTTACCTCCTGGTTTTTCCATTGTTTCCATCTATATATCGGTCAAATATGATACTGCTCACGAAAATGAAACCGGGTACACCCTTGTCCTTGCATCCACTGAGCACAATCCACATCATATCAATGAAACCGGTTTCTGTTTTTGTTTCAGCGAAGCCAATCACCGATGTAAAAACGGCTACAAGGGATGAATGGAATGAAGATTGCTGCCTTTGATATTGGGGGTACGGCGTTAAAGATGGGCGTTGTTGCCACAAGCGGTGAACTGCTCGATAAGGGAAAAGAGCCAATCAGCAACAGCGATGGTGACCAGATTCTGGCGGCGATTGAGCGCTGGATTACGGCCCACCCAGAGTGCACCGGGATTGCCATCAGCGCACCGGGCTACGTTAACCCGCATACCGGCTTTATCGAAATGGGCGGCGCCATTCGTCGGTTCGACAACTTTGCCATTAAAGCGTGGCTGGAAGAACGTACCGGCCTTCCGGTGGCGATTGAGAACGACGCGAATTGCGTGCTGCTGGCCGAACGCTGGCAGGGCAAAGCTCGCGATATGGCCAACTGCCTGGTGATGACCATCGGCACCGGCATCGGCGGCGCTATCTTCTGCAACAACCAACTGGTGCACGGCGCCCGTTTTCGCGCCGGTGAGTTTGGCTATATGCAAACCATGCGTCCCGGTTCACGCGACGTCCGTCGCTACTCCATGAATGAAAACTGCACCCTGCGCGTACTGCGCCATCGCTACGCGCAGCATATCGGCAAAGCGTTGGAAGAGGTGACGGGCGAGGAAATTTTTGACCGCTTTGACGCGGGTGACGCCATCTGTCAGCGACTGGTATCAGAGTTTCTCAACGATATCGGCACCGGCCTTTACAACCTGGTAAACCTGTTTGACCCGCAGACTATTTTTATCGGCGGTGGCATTGTCGAGCGCCCTGGTTTTCTGGCGCTGATGCGCGAGCATCTGGCCTGGTTCGGCATTGCCGACTATATCGATACCGTTAGCCACGGCAACGACGCCGGGCTTATCGGCGCGGTTTACCATTTCAATCAGCACTATTCGCAGCGACAACTTACTGTTTAACGAGGGAAAGATATGTCTGGATTTAAAGCTGGGTTTCTCTGGGGCGGCGCGGTAGCCGCACACCAACTTGAAGGCGGTTGGCAGGAAGGCGGGAAGGGCGTGAGCGTGGCGGATGTGATGACCGCCGGGGCGCATGGCGTGCCGCGCGAAATTACCAACGGCGTACTGCCAGGAAAAAACTATCCGAACCACGAAGCCATCGACTTCTATCATCGCTATAAAGACGATCTGAAACTGTTCGCAGAGATGGGCTACAAATGCTTCCGTACCTCTATTGCCTGGACGCGTATTTTCCCGAACGGCGATGAGCTGACCCCGAACGAAGCGGGCCTGCAATTCTATGATGATTTGTTCGACGAGTGTCTCAAGCTTGGCATTGAGCCGGTGATTACCTTGTCGCACTTCGAGATGCCATACCATCTGGTCACCGAATACGGCGGCTGGCGCAACCGTAAACTGATTGAATTCTTTGTCCGCTTCGCCAAAGTAGTATTTACCCGTTACCAGCACAAAGTGAAGTACTGGATGACGTTCAACGAAATCAATAACCAGGCAAACTTCCACGAAGATTTTGCACCGTTTACCAACTCGGGGCTGAAGTACCAGCCGGGTGAAGACCGCGAACCGGTGATGTATCAGGCTGCGCACTATGAGCTGGTGGCGAGCGCGCTGGCCGTAAAAGCCGCGCGTGAGATTAACCCAGCGCTGCAGGTTGGCTGCATGATTGCCATGTGCCCAATCTACCCGCTGAGCTGTGCGCCAAACGATATGATGATGGCGATGAACGCCATGCACCGTCGCTACTGGTTCACCGACGTGCACGTGCGCGGCAAGTACCCGCAGCATCTGCTGAACTACTTCGAGCGTCGCGGTTTTGAGCTGGATATTACCGACGAAGACCGTCAGGCGCTGACCCAGGGCTGCGTCGATTACATCGGCTTTAGCTACTATATGTCGTTTGCCACCAAGGCCACCGACGATAACCCGCAGCTCGACTACGACGAAACCACCAGCCTGGTCTCCAACCCATATGTACAAAAGTCCGACTGGGGCTGGCAGATTGACCCGGTGGGCCTGCGCTATTCGCTGAACTGGTTCTATGACCACTATCAGCTGCCGCTGTTTATCGTGGAGAACGGTTTCGGGGCGATTGACGTGCTGGAAAGCGACGGCACGGTGAACGACCAGTACCGTATCGACTATCTCTCAGCGCATATTGCCGAAATGAAAAAAGCGGTTGTGGAAGACGGTGTGGATCTGATGGGCTACACCCCGTGGGGCTGTATCGACCTGGTTTCCGCTGGCACCGGCGAAATGAAGAAACGCTACGGCTTTATTTATGTCGATAAAGACAACGAAGGTAACGGTACGCTGGCGCGCAGCCGTAAAAAATCTTTTGCCTGGTATCAGAAGGTGATTGCGACCAACGGCGAAGAGCTCTAACCCGCTGAATACGTAAAATAAAACCCCGCGAGTCGGGGTTTATTTTTATCCTGTCTTATACTCTCTGGGGACCCATTCACCGCTTTGCTTGATCCTGGTCAATCATCACAGGTATGGCGCAATCGTAAAAAAGCGGTATAATCCCGCGATTTTTTTTGTGGCTGCCCCATCTAAAGGAGAAAGAGAATGAAGATTGTGGAAGTTAAACACCCACTCGTCAAACACAAGCTGGGCCTGATGCGCGAGAACGACATCAGCACCAAACGCTTCCGTGAACTCGCCTCCGAAGTCGGCAGCCTGCTGACTTATGAAGCTACCGCCGGTCTGGAAACCGAAAAAGTGACTATCGAAGGCTGGAACGGCCCGGTAGAAATCGACCAGATCAAAGGTAAGAAAATTACCGTTGTGCCAATCCTGCGTGCAGGCCTGGGCATGATGGACGGCGTACTGGAAAACGTACCAAGCGCGCGTATCAGCGTTGTCGGTATGTACCGTGACGAAGAGACGCTGGAGCCGGTACCTTACTTCCAGAAGCTGGTCTCCAACATCGATGAGCGTATGGCGCTGATCGTTGACCCAATGCTGGCTACCGGCGGTTCCGTTATCGCCACCATCGACCTGCTGAAAAAAGCGGGCTGCTCCAGCATTAAGGTGCTGGTGCTGGTTGCTGCGCCGGAAGGTATTGCCGCGCTGGAAAAAGCGCACCCGGACATCGAACTGTACACCGCGTCGATTGACCAGGGCCTGAACGAGCACGGATACATTATTCCGGGCCTCGGCGATGCCGGCGATAAGATTTTTGGTACCAAGTAAACGAAAAAATAAAAAGAGCCGACTTTTAGAGTCGGCTTTTTTTTGAATAAAAAAACCGAAGCTAATAACACCCTCGAGGAAAACATCATGACACGCCGTGCCATTGGGGTAAGTGAAAGACCGCCGCTTTTACAGACCATCCCGCTTAGCTTGCAGCATTTATTCGCCATGTTTGGCGCAACCGTGCTGGTGCCAGTCCTGTTTCACATCAACCCGGCCACCGTTCTGCTGTTCAACGGTCTTGGGACGCTGCTGTACCTCTTCATCTGTAAAGGCAAAATCCCGGCCTATCTGGGCTCCAGCTTTGCCTTTATCTCTCCGGTACTGCTGCTGCTGCCGTTAGGCTACGAAGTGGCGCTGGGCGGCTTTATTATGTGCGGCGTACTGTTCTGCCTGGTCTCCTTCATTGTGAAGAAAGCGGGGACCGGCTGGCTTGACGTGATGTTCCCTCCTGCGGCGATGGGCGCAATCGTTGCCGTTATCGGTCTGGAACTGGCGGGCGTGGCGGCGAACATGGCGGGCCTGCTGCCGCCGGACGGTCAGTCTGCGGATACCAAAACCATTATTATTTCGCTGGTAACCCTGGGCGTCACCGTGTTTGGCTCGGTGCTGTTCCGCGGCTTCCTGGCGATTATCCCGATTCTTATCGGCGTGCTGGTGGGCTACGCGCTCTCCTTCGTGATGGGCGTTGTGGACACTTCGCCGATTGCGAATGCGCACTGGTTCGCGCTGCCAACCTTCTATACGCCGCGCTTTGAGTGGTTTGCTATCTTCACTATCCTGCCAGCGGCGCTGGTGGTGATTGCCGAGCACGTAGGCCACCTGGTGGTGACGGCGAACATCGTCAAGAAAGACCTGATTCGCGATCCGGGTCTGCACCGTTCTATGTTTGCCAACGGCCTTTCCACCGTGATCTCCGGTTTCTTTGGCTCCACGCCGAACACTACCTACGGTGAAAACATCGGCGTGATGGCGATTACCCGCGTGTACAGCACCTGGGTTATCGGCGGCGCGGCAATCATTGCGATTCTGCTCTCCTGCGTTGGTAAGCTGGCGGCGGCGATTCAGATTATCCCACTGCCGGTCATGGGCGGCGTTTCTCTGCTGCTGTACGGCGTAATCGGTGCCTCCGGTATCCGCGTGCTGATCGAATCCAAAGTGGATTACAGCAAAGCGCAGAACCTGATCCTGACCTCCGTCATCCTGATCATCGGCGTCAGCGGCGCGAAAGTGCACATCGGCGCGGCTGAGCTGAAAGGCATGGCGCTGGCGACGATCGTGGGTATCTGTCTGAGCCTGGTCTTCAAGCTGATCAGCGTCCTGCGTCCGGAAGAAGTGGTGCTGGACGCGGACGAGAGTGAAACCTCTAAGTCGTGATCCTCAAGCCGGGCGGATCGCCGCCCGGTTCTCTCCCCGCTATTTTCTGTGGTAAACTCTTCTCGTTTTTTCGTAAGCCCATGTTGAGGTCTCTCTGAACGCACCGGCACAGCTCTCTTTGCCACTTTATCTTCCTGATGATGAAACCTTTGCGAGTTTCTTCCCAGGTGATAACCCTTCTTTACTTGCTGCACTGCAAAACGTGCTGCGGCAGGAGCATAGCGGATACATCTATATCTGGGCACGTGAAGGTGCCGGACGCAGCCATTTGCTGCATGCAGCCTGCGCCGAACTCTCGCAGCGCGGCGATGCCGTGGGCTACGTTCCGCTGGATAAACGCACCTGGTTTGTTCCGGAAGTGCTGGAAGGGATGGAGCAGCTTTCGCTGGTGTGCATCGATAATATCGAGTGCGTAGCGGGAGACGAACTGTGGGAGATGGCGATTTTTAATCTCTACAACCGGATCCTCGAGTCGGGCAACACCCGCCTGCTGATCACCGGCGATCGCCCACCGCGTCAGCTGAATCTCGGCTTGCCGGATCTCGCTTCTCGCCTCGACTGGGGGCAAATCTACAAGCTGCAGCCGCTCTCCGACGAAGATAAATTACAGGCATTGCAGCTGCGTGCTCGCCTGCGCGGCTTTGAAATGCCGGACGATGTGTGCCGCTTTATGCTCAAACGGCTGGATCGCGAAATGCGCACGCTGTTCCAGACGCTGGATCAGCTCGATCACGCCTCTATCACCGCCCAGCGCAAGCTGACCATTCCGTTTGTGAAAGAGATTCTGAAGCTGTAGGTTATTCCGCTTTTTCCTGTGCGATGGCGTTAAGATCATCTGCCAGGACACCGGTAAGTGCGATAACCCGTTGCCGTTCCATACCGTCCTGAAGTAGGGCTTTGGCTATACGGGTGGCGGCTTCGTTTCTGCCTTCTGCTAACCCTTTTTCCATGCCTTTTTCCAGGCCCTTTTTCCAACCTTTTTGTTCCAGATACTCTGCGACCGTCATCAGTGTTCCCTCATGATGTGCTGTGCGTTGTGCCAGTTCCTGAATCAGTTTTTCTGGCTGGTCGGCGGTGCCGTTTAACAACATATAGTTCAGGATTGCGATTAGTCTGTCGCGATCAGTGTATCCCATCACTAATAGCTGAGCTAGAGGAGCGATAAGCTCGGCTAGATCCCGTAGCCGAATATGCTTTTGCAGCAATTCTAGCGAGGCAATACGTCGGTGATGCATAATTTAGCTGTCGGGGATAACGGTGATATCGGCCAGCGGAAAGGGTTGACTATAGAACGCTCGTGCCATTTCCGGTGCAGCAAATTCATCTGTCCAGTTTAGTGAATGAGGGTAGGGACTCACGAGTCCATGATAAAAAAGAATGGGGATAACCAAAGGAAGCCGTCGGTGCCCCGCATTGAGATGACGCTGCATGGCGGCAATAGCATAGCGCATCAGGCGAAATCCCATATGACGGTCTGGCTTACTCTGATGCTCGATCAGGGCATAAATATAGCCGTCTCCAGCTGTCGTTTTAAGCGAGTAAAGCATATCAGAATAGCTTGCCTGTAGACTCTCTTCAATAAAGCTACCGGACTCGAGCTTGAGCGTATCGAGATCGCAAAGACGCTGCAGCGAACCAGGAAGATGAATCTGTAGAAAATCGCGAGCGGTGGCAGGATCCTGCAAGAACTGCTTCAAAATCGCATCATGCGGCATCGATGTGGCGTTCTCGCTCATCGCTTCTCTCCGTGAAGACCAGTGGATGGCGGGACTCTAACAAGTTTGACATCATGGAGAGGCAGGGAAAATCAAACTACAGATGGTACAACGCAAAGTGTTTATCAATGTATGCAAGCGGTACAAAACGCTGGAATTACGTTCGCATCTGGAAGGGGGAGAGCGTGCCGCAGCCGAACAATATCAACCGCGGCGGGTAGAAGGGATTAGCGAACGATTTCCAGCACCTGCTCCGGCGGACGACCAATGCGCGCCTGCCCGTTGTGAACAACGATAGGGCGCTCAATCAGTTTTGGATTCTCAATCATCGCCTGGATAAGTTGTTCTTCGCTAAGTTGGCTGTCGGCGAGGTTCAGCGATTTGTAGAGATCTTCTTTCTGACGCATCAGCTCGCGCGCGCTGCTGAAGCCGAGCATGTCAATCAGTTTGCGCAGCGTCGCGGTATCCGGCGGCGTGTCGAGATACAGCACCACCTCAGGGTCGATGCCATTATCCTTCAGCAGGGTTAAGGTCTCGCGGCTCTTTGAGCAGCGCGGGTTGTGATAAATCGTGACCGAATCCGTCATCGTCTCTCCTGTTTACATTTTCTGATAAGGGCGGAAGCGTTCCTGCAGCTCGCGTAGCTGATCGATACGGGCATCGTAGCGCGCCTGCTGGAGGCTACGCAGTTTCACCTGACCGCTGGCCGAGCTGAGCATGGAAATCGCCTGATCGAGTCTGCCTACCAGCGCCATATTCTCGGCGCGAGCCGCCAGCTCCTGATCACGATTACCCAGCGCGGCTTCCGCCTGGGCTAGCAAATCCCAGCCGTTGGTATCGTCTTTATTGTTAAAGGTGTAGCGGTTCAGAATAGTTGCCGCTTCCGCAGGCTGCCCGCCCTCAAGCAGGGCGTTTGCCAGGTTGAGCTGCAGCACAGGGTTGGTACGCAGTTCACGGGCATTTTTCAGTCGGCTGATGGCCTCGGCGGTTTTCTTCTGCCCGAGGTCGATATCCGTTGCCAGGTCAAGATACCAGGCGTTTTGCGGCTCGGCGCTCAGCAGCGGCTGCAGCTGTTTGCTCGCCTCGGCGTAGTTTTTCGCTTCCATGGCCAGCAGCGCACGGCCGTACTGTGCGGCGTGCTGCTCGCGAATATTGCCCTTCGACCAGTTATCCAGCAGGTCGCTGCCGAGCTGGTTCTTACCGGAGTTATACATGCCGAGGGTACGCGCTTTAGCGAAATAGAAATCGGCGGAAGATTGCACCACCACCGGACGCATCTGGTTGGCGCGGTTACGCGCGTCGGACAGACGGCTTTCGGGCAGGGGGTGAGTCAGCAGCATTTCCGGTGGCCGCGATGAGTAGCGCGACTGGTCGAGGAGCTTTTCCATAAAGGCCGGCATGGCCTGGGGATCAAAGCCTGAACGCTGCAGTACCTGGATACCGATGCGGTCAGCCTCTTCTTCATTCTGGCGAGTAAAGCTGATCATGCCCTGCTGGGTACCGGCCAGCGTGCCGCTTAGCGCCGCCATACCGGCCTGCGGGCTGGCCATCGCCAGTAAAATTGAACCGAGAGCGCCAACCCAGGTCAGCGGAGCGTTACGCTTCTGGTCTTCCATCGCGCGCGCCAGGTGGCGCTGGGTGACGTGGGAGATTTCGTGCGCCATCACCGACGCCAGCTGGCTCTCGGTATCAGAGTAACGGAACAGCGCCGAGTGCAGCACCACGTTGCCGCCGAAGAAGGCAAAGGCGTTGATATCGTCGTTGTTAATCAGATAGAAATGGAACGGCGTACGGACGGAAAAGGCGTGCGAAACCAGACGCATGCCCAGTGAATTGATGTACTGAACCAGCAGCGGGTCATTAATCAGCGGGGCGCTTCCGCGCAACTGACGGACATAGTAATCCCCCATCTGCATCTCCTGACCGATGGAGAGCGTGCTTCCTGCTGAGGTGCCCATATCCGGGAGAGTATCAGCCGAATCCGCAAAGGCCGGAGCGATTTGCCCAAGCGTAAGCGTCGCAATAAGGGATGCCAACAGCGTTTTTTTCAACTGCCTGAACATAACCTCTGTCCTGTAATGTGGGGATGTGCCTGTTTTGACCAACAGCATAATCTTACGTTCCATTTTACGCTGCTCTGGGAGTGTATCTATCTGCTCACGGGATGAAAATGATAATCGCGAGATTGTTGGGATAAATATAAAAAGCGGAGTCTTTTTTGTGACACTTCGATACAATTCATCTCCGTGTGAAAGCAAAGCGTTCAGGGAATCGATTTATGCTCGAGATGTTGATGCAGTGGTACCGCCGCCGATTTAGTGACCCGGAGGCGATCGCGCTGCTGGTCATTCTGGTGGCAGGTTTTTGCATTCTGTTCTTCTTCAGTGGCCTGTTGGCGCCGCTGCTGGTTGCACTGGTGCTGGCCTATCTGCTGGAGTGGCCGACCGTCCGCCTGGAGCGGCTGGGCTGGTCGCGTACCTGGGCCACTACCGCCGTGATGGTGCTGTTTATCGGCATTCTGCTGCTGATGTCCTTCGTGGTGATGCCGATTGCCTGGCAGCAGGGGATTAACCTTATCCACGACATGCCGGGCATGCTGAACAAGCTTTCTGATTATGCCGCCACGCTGCCGCGCCGCTATCCTGCGCTGATGGATGCCGGGATCATTGATGCGATGGCCGAAAATATGCGCACCCGAATGCTAACGCTCGGTGACTCGGTGGTGAAATATTCGGTGGCCTCGCTGATGGGACTGCTGACGCTGGCAGTCTATCTGGTGCTGGTGCCGCTGATGGTCTTTTTCCTGGTGAAGGATAAAGAGCAGATGCTGAACGCGGTGCGTCGCGTGCTGCCGCGCAACCGCGGTCTGGCAGGGCAGGTGTGGAAAGAGATGAACCAGCAAATTACCAACTACATTCGCGGTAAGGTGCTGGAGATGATCGTCGTTGGCATTGCCACCTGGCTTGGCTTCCTGATGTTTGGCCTTAACTACTCGCTGCTGCTGGCGGTGCTGGTGGGTTTATCGGTTCTTATTCCTTACATCGGCGCGTTCGTGGTGACGATTCCGGTGGTCTGCGTGGCGCTGTTCCAGTTTGGCCTTGGTACCGAGTTCTGGAGCCTGTTTGCGGTCTATCTGATTATTCAGGGGCTGGACGGTAACCTGCTGGTGCCGGTGCTGTTCTCCGAAGCCGTGAACCTGCACCCGCTGGTGATTATTCTGTCGGTGGTGATTTTCGGTGGGCTGTGGGGCTTCTGGGGCGTGTTCTTTGCCATTCCACTGGCGACGTTGATTAAAGCGGTAGTTCACGCCTGGCCGGATGGGCTGGTGGTGGAAGAAGAAATATCAAACTAACGTGTAGCCCGGGCGAGGCGGTTACGCCGACCCTGGGGGAACCCCGGCGTCGCTGCGCTCGGCCGGGCTACGTTATTGGGTTAGGCGTTTGCCTGCAGCCAGCCCAGCACGATGTCGTGGTGGTTGGTGGTTTTGAAGTCGTCGAAGACGTGCTCGACTTTACCGTCGGCGTCAATCAGGAAGCTGGTGCGGTGAATGCCGTCATAGGTTTTGCCCATAAAGGTTTTTTCACCCCAGATGCCAAACTGATCGCAAACCTGGTGATCTTCATCGGAGAGCAGCGTGAAGTTCAGCAGCTCTTTTTCCGCAAAGCGGGAGAGCTTCTCTGGCTTATCGGTGCTGATGCCCAGCACTTCAACGCCAACCTTTTTCAGCTCATCCATATTGTCGCGAAGGCCGCAGGCCTGCACGGTGCAGCCAGGGGTCATTGCTTTCGGGTAGAAATAGACCAGAACACGTTGTCCCTGGAAGTCGGTTAAATTTACCTGCTCGCCGTCTTGATCGGGCAAACTAAATTTCGGTGCGATATCACCGGCTTTCAGTGGGTTCATTACTCAGCTCCATCCTGTTCATCATGCTGTGAATAATTGATCACGTTTATACTGCCTTGTGCGTTCAGTTCTGTACATAGGGCTTTGAACGCTTGCTCAATATTTGATGCATTTTTCGTAGCGGGGCTGTGGGCGGTTATCTGAATAAACAGCTGCGCAACGCCTTCGTTATCGCCAGGCTGCGTGCGCGACACCAGTTCGGCAATGTTCATTTCCCAGCTATCAAACAGCGCGGTAAAGCGCTCAATAATATGCGGCGAATCAGGAACCTCGACCTGCACCCAGACGGTGGCAGGCATCGCCGGACGCGGACGCGCGGTGGTGCGCTTCATCACGATCAGCAGATCCAGCTCTGCACCTTTGAGCGGCAGGGTGGATTCAATCAGCGTAATCGCATTCCATGAACCGGAAAGCAGCATAATAAAAGTGAACTCATCCCCCAGCATGGCCAAGCGACTGTCTTCGATGTTACAGCCGCAGCTGCTCACGTGACGGGTAATCGTATTGACGATGCCAGGGCGATCCGCGCCCAGGGCTGTAATGACCAGATAGTGTTGTAATGAGGCTGTCAAACCTGTTCTTCCTTTAAAAAGGTGCGGTATTCCTTAGGAAAGCATAAAAAAAACCGGCATACAACATTCTGAAGGCCCTCAGTCTCTTGCTTTTATTACAAGACCAAACGTACCATTGAGATTCATGTCCGCACGTCAGCACAGAGGATGGCCCATGTTTACGGGAAGTATTGTAGCGCTTGTCACGCCGATGGATGAAAAAGGTAATGTCGACCGTTCAAGCCTGAAAAAACTGATTGATTACCATGTCGCCAGCGGAACCTCGGCGATTGTCTCGGTAGGAACGACCGGCGAATCGGCAACGCTCAGCCACGAAGAGCATGGCGATGTCGTGATGACGACGCTGGAGCTGGCCGACGGCCGCATTCCGGTGATCGCAGGAACGGGGGCAAATGCAACCGCAGAGGCGATTAGCCTGACCCAACGTTTTAATAATACCGGCGTGGTGGGTTGCCTGACCGTCACCCCGTATTACAACCGCCCAACCCAGGAAGGTCTGTTCCAGCACTTCAAAACGATCGCTGAGCATACTGACCTGCCGCAAATTCTGTATAATGTGCCGTCCCGTACCGGTTGCGATATGCTGCCGGAAACCGTAGGTCGCCTGGCGAAAATTAAAAATATTATCGCGATTAAGGAAGCCACGGGGAACTTAAGCCGTGTTCATCAGATCAAAGAGCTGGTTTCAGATGACTTCATCCTGCTGAGCGGTGATGATGCAACCGGTCTGGACTTCATGCAGCTCGGCGGTCATGGCGTTATTTCAGTAACGGCAAACGTTGCGGCGCGTGATATGGCGGAAATGTGCAGACTGGCAGCTGATGGCCAGTTTGACCAGGCGCGTATCATTAACCAGCGTTTGATGCCGCTGCACAATAAATTATTTGTCGAACCCAATCCAATCCCAGTGAAATGGGCATGTAAGGAATTGGGACTTGTGGCGACCGACACCATGCGTCTGCCGATGACCCCTATCACCGACCACGGTCGTGATGTTGTGGCATCTGCATTAAAGCATGCCGGTTTGCTGTAAAGTTTAGGGAGATTTGATGGCTTACTCAGTACAGAAGTCGCGCCTGGCGAAGGTTGCGGGGGTATCGCTGGTTTTACTGCTTGCGGCCTGTAGTTCCGACTCGCGCTATAAGCGCCAGGTCAGCGGTGATGAATCCTACCTGCAAGCCACTCCGTTGAGTGAACTTCACGCCCCTGCGGGCATGATTCTGCCGGTTGAAAATGGCGACTATAACATTCCGGTCGCTAACGGCAGCGGTGCCGTCGGTAAAGCACTGGATATCCGCCCGCCGGCTCAGCCGCTGGCGCTGGTTTCTGGTGCGCGTACCCAGTTCACGGGTGATACCGCTATGCTGCTGGTTGAAAATGGCCGTAGCGGTTCTCTGTGGCCGCAGGTTGTCAGCATCGTTCAGGCGAAAAACTACACCATCACCAAACGTGATGATGCTAGCCAGACGCTGACCACAGACTGGGTTGAGTGGAACCGTCTTGATGAAGACCAGCAGTACCGTGGTCGCTATCAGGTCTCCGTACAGCCGCAGGGCTACCAGCAGGCCGTCACGGTGAAGCTGGTGAACCTGGAACAGGCTGGCAAGCCTGTTGCTGACCGTGCTTCTCTGCAGCGCTATAGCGCTGAAATGCTGAACGTGATTTCCGCAGGCCTGGATAAGAACGCGACGGATGCCGCGAACAGTTCCAGAGGCACTGCTGGCGCAACCTTCGACGTGCAGAGCGCTTCTGACGATACCGGCCTGCCAATGCTGGTGGTACGCGGTCCGTTTAACCAGGTATGGCAACGTCTGCCTGGCGCGCTGGAAAAAGTGGGCATGAAAGTGACCGACAGCACCCGTTCTCAGGGCAGCATCGCGGTGACCTACAAGCCACTGTCTGACAGCAGCTGGAAAGATCTGGGCGCGAGCGATCCGGGACTGGTTTCCGGTGACTACAAACTTCAGGTCGGCGACCTGGACAACCGTAGTAGCCTGCAGTTCATCGATCCGAAAGGTCATACGCTGACGCAGTCGCAGAATGACGCCCTGGTAGCCGCATTCCAGGCCGCATTTAGCAAGTAATTAAACAGGGCTGGAGCAATCCGGCCCTTTTTTCTGTATAGTGACGCAATCGTGTGCGTCGCCGGAAAATGCACAAATATTTATCGTAATCATCACTGGAGTGACAAAGATGCAAAAGCTAGCTGAGTTGTATCGTGGTAAAGCGAAAACCGTATACAGCACCGAAAACCCGGATCTGTTGGTACTCGAATTCCGTAACGATACGTCAGCAGGGGATGGTGCCCGCATTGAGCAGTTCGATCGTAAAGGCATGGTGAATAACAAGTTCAACCATTTCATTATGAGCAAACTGGCAGAAGCTGGTATTCCAACCCAGATGGAAGCGCTGTTGTCCGATACCGAATGTCTGGTGAAAAAGCTGGATATGGTGCCGGTGGAATGCGTGGTGCGTAACCGTGCGGCAGGCTCGCTGGTAAAACGCTTAGGGATTGAAGAAGGTATCGAGCTGAATCCGCCGCTGTTTGACCTGTTCCTGAAAAACGACGCGATGCACGACCCGATGGTTAACGAATCCTACTGCGAAACCTTCGGCTGGGTGAGCAAAGAGAACCTGGCGCGTATGCAGGAACTGACCTTCAAAGCGAACGACGTGCTGAAAAAGCTGTTTGACGATGCGGGCCTGATCCTGGTCGACTTCAAGCTGGAGTTCGGTCTGTTTAAAGGCGAAGTGGTACTGGGCGATGAGTTCTCCCCGGACGGAAGCCGTCTGTGGGACAAAAAGACCATGGACAAAATGGACAAAGACCGTTTCCGTCAGAGCCTGGGCGGCCTGATTGAAGCGTACGAAGAAGTGGCGCATCGTTTAGGCGTGAAGCTCGACTAAGCTTCTACGCATTCCTCGGCCGGGCTACCTGATTCGTAGCCCGGCCGAGCAAAGCGACGCCGGGAAATCCCCGCACAACATTTCCAGTGGTAATCCCCCCCGTAACCGCCTACGATCATCTCAGTATTTCTGAGAATAAGACTGAGGTAGTTATGCGTTGGCAAGGTCGTCGTGAAAGCGACAATGTAGAAGACCGGCGGAATAATTCTGAATCCCCGATGATGGGCGGGCGCGGCCCGGGTTTTCGCATCCCAAGCGGCAAGGGCGGCATTGTCCTGCTGATTATCGTGCTGGTGGCGGGCTACTACGGCGTGGATCTGACCGGCCTGATGACCGGCGAACCCATCGGCCAGCAGCAAACTTCCCCGCGGGTGAGCGGCCCGAAAGATGACGAAGCCGCGAAGTTCACCTCGGTGATCCTCGCGACGACGGAAGACACCTGGGCGCAGGAATTTAAGGCGATGGGCAAAACCTATCAGCCGCCGCGTCTGGTGATGTACCGCGGCGCGACGCGCACCGGATGCGGTACCGGGCAATCGGTGATGGGGCCGTTTTACTGCCCAACCGACAGCACGGTCTATATCGACCTCTCATTCTACGATGACATGAAAAACAAGCTTGGCGCGGGCGGCGACTTCGCTCAGGGCTACGTGATTGCGCATGAAGTCGGCCACCACGTACAAAAACTGCTGGGTATTGAACCGAAAGTGCGCCAGATGCAGCAGGGCGCCTCGCAGGCGGAGGTGAATCGTCTCTCCGTACGTATGGAGCTTCAGGCGGACTGCTTTGCGGGCGTCTGGGGGCATAGCATGCAGAAACAGGGCATTCTGGAAGCCGGTGACCTGGAAGAGGCGCTGAATGCTGCCGAAGCCATTGGCGATGACCGCCTGCAACAGCAGGGACAAGGGCGCGTGGTGCCGGATAGCTTTACGCACGGTACCTCACAGCAGCGCTATACCTGGCTGAAGCGCGGCTTTGATAGCGGCGACCCGGCGCAGTGTAATACCTTTAGCAAATCACTCTGACGGCGGGTCCTGAGTCATGGATGAACTGCTGGCGCAGGCTGAGCGCATGGCGCAGGAAGGCATTCGCCGCCTGCTGGTGATAAGCGGTGAACGCACGTGGAGCGAACAGCAGGCCACGGCGTTTCGCGCAGCGGCGGGGGAAGAGGTGCTCTGGGTCGGCCTGAACCCGGCCACCGCGCCGTTCTGCCCGTCCTCTAAGCTGGTCACGCTGCTGGGGCGTGAGTTCCAGCACGCTATCTTCGACGCCCGCGATGGCTTTGATGTCTCGGCCTTTGCCGCGCTGGCGGGCACGCTCCGGGCTGGAAGCTGGCTGATACTGCTGGTGCCGGAATGGGCGCAGTGGCCCCACCATGCCGATGCGGATTCACTGCGCTGGAGCGATACGCCGGAACCCATCGTCACGCCGAACTTTGTTGACCATTTCTGCCGGGCGCTCTCCCGCCATCCAGAGACGCTACTCTGGCTGCAGGGCACACCGCTGCCACCGCTCACGACAATTGAACGACCGGACTGGCAACGCGCCAGCGGTGAGCCCGCGCGTGAGCAGCAGGCGATTCTGGCGGCGCTGGAGGAGACGACCGCACCCGTATCGGTGGTGACGGCAGAGCGCGGGCGAGGAAAGTCAGCGCTGGCGGGGATGCATATCCAGCGCCTGCACGGCGAGGCTGTTGTCACCGCACCTTCCCGGGCGTCGGCGGAGGTGATTGCCACCTTTGCCGGTGAGCGTTTTCGCTTTATGGCCCCTGATGCGCTGCTGGACTCAGACGAATGCGCTGACTGGCTGGTGGTGGATGAAGCCGCCGCTATCCCTGCACCTCTCCTCCAGAAGCTTATCGCTCGCTTCCCCCGTACGCTGCTGACCACCACCGTGCAGGGCTACGAGGGCACCGGGCGCGGTTTTTTACTTAAACTCTGCGCTGCATTTCCCGAACGGCACGTTTTCACCCTCAACCAGCCTATCCGCTGGGCGGCAGGATGCCCGCTGGAAGCGCTGGTTAACGATGCGCTGATTTTCCACGATGAAGCCTTTACCACGTCGCCAGCCGGTGAGGTGACGCTGCTTCCCGTTCCCCAATCGGCCTGGCAGTCCAGCCCTGAGCAGCCAACCGCGTTGTATCAACTGCTTTCTGGCGCGCATTACCGCACCTCGCCGCTCGATCTGCGGCGGATGATGGATGCGCCGGGGCAGCATTTTATCAGTGCACAAACGCCGCAGGGGCCAGCCGGTGCGCTATGGCTGGTGGATGAAGGGGGATTGTCGCCTGAGCTGAGCCAGGCCGTGTGGGCGGGCTACCGTCGCCCCCGCGGGAACCTGGTGGCGCAGTCGATGGCGGCGCACGGCGGCAGTCCGCTGGCGGCGACGCTTATCGGGCGGCGTATTAGCCGAATTGCGGTTCATCCGCAGCGTCAGCGTGAGGGGATAGGTCAGCGGCTGATTGCGCAGGCGTGGGCAACGGCGGCGGAATATGATTATCTGTCGGTGAGTTTTGGCTACACCGAGGAACTCTGGCGCTTCTGGCAGCGCTGCGGCTTTACGCTGGTGCGCATTGGCACCCAGCGGGAGGCGAGCAGCGGCTGCTATGCAGCGATGGCACTGCGTCCACTCACGGCGGCGGGAGAAGCGCTGATGCTGCGTGAGCACCATCGGCTGTGTCGTGAGTGGCGCTGGCTCTCGCAGTGGGTCGATGAAAAAGTGCCGCTAGCCGATGTGCCAGAGGCTATCCTTACTGAAGATGACTGGTTGGATCTGGCCGGGTTTGCCTTTGCTCATCGCCCGATGCTGGCGGCGCTGGGTAGCCTGCACCTACTTTGTGGCACTAGCGAATTGGCGCTTCCGGCGCTGCGTGGACGTTTATCCGGCGAGAATGAGCAGGCGCTCTGCGCCCGCCTTGGCCTGCACGGGCGGAAAGCGCTGCTGGTCAGGCTGCGTGAAGACGCGGCGCAGGCGATGCTGAACCTCGATGAGGTTCGGACAAATCAGCTCATGAAACAGGTTCAACAACTGCAATTTTTTTAACTGACTCATTCAGTTAAATGGCATGGTCATTATTTTGGCGCGGCGTAAACTGACCGTCAAAACCAAGGAGACAGCCATGACACACGATCATTTTGTTGTTCAAAGCCCCGCGAAGCCCGCTCAACAGCTGCTGCTGTTGTTTCATGGCGTGGGCGATAATCCGGTGGCAATGGGCCAGATCGGCAGCTGGTTTGCGCCGCTGTTTCCGGATGCGCTCATCGTTAGCGTAGGTGGTGCAGAGCCTTGTGGCCCGGCACCGGGCCGCCAGTGGTTCTCGGTGGCGGGCGTGACGGAAGAAAACCGTCAGGCGCGTATTGATGCCATTATGCCGACCTTTATTGAAACCGTGCGCTACTGGCAGAAACAGAGCGGTGTGAGTCCACAGGCGACGGCATTAATTGGCTTCTCGCAGGGGGCAATTATGTCGCTCGAGGGGATTAAAGCGCAGCCGGGGCTGGCATCACGGGTGATTGCCTTTAACGGCCGCTACGCGACGATGCCGGAAAAAGCGGATACCGCGACGACCATCCACCTGATTCACGGCGGGGAAGACCGGGTTATCGATCTTGCCTGGGCGGTGAAAGGCCAGGAAGCACTACAGGCCGCAGGCGGCGATGTGACGCTGGATATCGTTGAGGATTTAGGCCACGCGATAGACGATCGCAGTATGCAGTTCGCGCTGGATCACCTGCGTTATACCGTGCCGAAGCACTATTTCGATGAAGCGTTGAGCGGCAGTACGCCGAAAAATGACGATCTTATTGAGATGATGTAAATCTGGTGTGTTCCCCGGCGTCACTGCGTTCGGCCGGGCTACTATCTGGTAGCCCAGCCGAGCAACGCGACGCCGGGATCGACACCGAACTATTTCTTCGGCTGGTCCTTCTTCGGCCAGTCGTCGTCATCGTCCCACTTGTCGTTAAAGTCGCGGTGTGGCGGAAGGTCCGGTTTATTGGCAAGGAATTTTTTGTGATCGACGCGATTGAGATCTTTGATCACGTTGATAATCACCCCCACCAGAAACACCAGCACCAGAATCCACCAGTATTTTGACAGCCAATCCATGTGCATTACCCCTTATGTTGTGCCGTCAGGCGACAAGTTGTTCCATGATGCGCTGATACATCCGCGCCAGCATCTGCAGGTCTGCCGCGTTCACACACTCATTAATTTTATGAATGGTGGCATTCACCGGACCCAGTTCAACAACCTGCGCACCCATCTGGGCGATAAAGCGACCATCTGACGTGCCGCCGGTGGTCAGCAACTGCGGTTCTATTTCATTATAGTGCGCGATAGCGTTCACCACCGCGTCGACCAGTTTACCGCGTGCGGTCAGGAACGGCTGGCCGGAAATCCACCAGTCAATGCTATAGCGCAGCTGATATTTATCCAGCAGGGCAATAACGCGTGCTTTGATCATCTCATCCGTCAGCTCGGTGCTGAAACGGAAGTTGAACTGCACGAACAGATCGCCCGGGATCACGTTGTTGCTGCCGGTGCCGGCCTGAATGTTGGCGATCTGCATGCTGGTCGGCGGGAAGAATTCGTTGCCCTGATCCCACTCAATCGACACCAGTTCGTTCATCCACGGCGCGGCGCGGTGAACCGGGTTATCGGCGAGGTGCGGATAGGCTACGTGTCCCTGTACGCCATGAATGGTCAGGTTGCAGGTCATTGAGCCACGACGGCCGTTTTTCACGACGTCGCCAACCACTTCGGTGCTGGACGGTTCGCCCACCAGGCAGTAGTCCAGACGCTCGTTACGGGCCATCAGGGCTTCGACCACTTTCACCGTCCCGTGCGTGGCGCTCGCTTCTTCATCGGAGGTGATCAGGAACGCCAGGCGGCCTTTATGGTTCGGATGCTGAGCGACGAAGCGCTCTGCCGCCACGACCATTGCCGCCAGCGAGCCTTTCATATCGGCAGCACCACGGCCAAACAGCATGCCGTCGCGAATTGTGGGTTCAAACGGTGGGTTAATCCAGCGGTCAGCATCACCCGCAGGTACCACATCGGTGTGGCCTGCAAATGCCAGGGTTTCTCCTTTGCCGCGCCAGGCCCAGAAGTTCTGGGTATCGCCAAAATCCATCGGCTCAATGGTAAAACCTGCTGCGCGTAGGCGTTCAATCATTAACGCCTGACAGCCCGCATCATCTGGGCTAAGAGAAGGGCGGCGAATAAGCTGCTGAGCCAGCTCAATGACTGGGCAAGACATAAACTAGACCTCGTTATTTTCGTTATCTGAAACTGTAAAACAGGGCCAACGGCATTAGCGCGTCTGGGCGACCCATTGGCTATAACTGGCATCACTGAAACCCAGCAGCATAGGCTGTGCGGGCGCGCAGAGCAATGGGCGTTTGATGATTGCCGGCATTTCCAGCATCAGCGTCGCAGCGGCATCGGCGTTGTTGATTCCGGCGCGCACCTGTTCATCCAGCTTGCGCCAGGTGGTGCCACGGGTATTCAACAGCGCTTCCCAGCCTAGCTCGCCAATAAAGGTTGCCAGCAGCTCTGGCGTCAGGCCATCGACGCGATAGTCGTGAAAGCGATATTCAACCTGATGCTCATCCAGCCAGCGGCGGGCTTTCTTGATGGTGTCGCAATTCTTTATTCCGTAGAGGATGGTCATGTTGCACCTTTATATCTGCAGGTTTTAGGGGACTCGAATATACACGTAATTCCCGCGGCTGCCTGTTTTAATTTTATCCGGCTAAAGTGGCTGAAAAGCGTACAGTTTATCATGCTATCTACGCGCTTTGGCGTAGCGGGTTTGCGTTGTCATAGGTTAAATATGTATCATATGATTCACATTCTGATAACTATTTCAGAATGTTGCTGTTGGTCACATTAAATGTCAAAATTCCGGCCCATAGTGACCTCAAGCAGTAAACAAAGGTTGGCAGCGTCAATCAAAGTAATCGGATTAACCGTATTCACAGGTCATACATTTGTACGTAAAATACGCATAATAATAAGAGAGGTAGTTATGATCGAACGTGAACTGGGGAACTGGAAAGATTTTATTGAAGTGATGCTTCGTAAATAATTTTCAGCAATGTGATTTAAAAGCGCTGTGTTCTTTCAATAACCATGATGGTGTTGTTTGCAGTACAGAGTCGTTGCATCACATAAAGGTCAAAAGGCGACATTCATCATGTCGCCTTTTCTGTTTTTAGCGTTTACCCGTTATTCCGGCTTCTCTTTTAGCGGGAAGCGGCGGCGCACCAGCACAAAGAACAGCGGTACAAAGAAGATAGCCAGAATGGTTGCGGAAACCATCCCCCCGACCACGCCGGTACCCACCGCGTGCTGCCCGCCGGAACCTGCACCGGTGGTGAGCGCCATCGGAAGTACGCCGAAGATAAACGCCAGCGAGGTCATCAGGATAGGACGCAGACGTTGGCGACAGGCTTCCAGCGTCGCCGTCATCAGATCTTCCCCTTTCTGATTCAGATCGTTGGCAAATTCGACGATCAGAATGGCGTTTTTGGCGGATAGGCCGATAACCGTCAGCAGCCCTACCTGGAAGTAAACGTCGTTTTCCAGCCCGCGCATCCAGGTCGCCAGCAGCGCGCCGATAACCCCTAGCGGTACCACCAGCATGACTGAGAACGGTACCGACCAGCTCTCATACAGCGCCGCCAGACAGAGGAAGACGACCAGCAGTGAGATGGCATAAAGTGCCGGTGCTTGCGCCCCTGACAGCCGCTCCTGATAGGACATCGCCGTCCATTCGAGGCCGAAGCCGGTTGGTAATTGCTGCACCAGGTTTTGCATCACGTCCATGGCAGTACCGGTACTGACGCCCGGTGCGGCTTCACCGATAATCTCAACCGCCGAGTAGCCGTTATAGCGCTCCAGACGTGGTGAACCTGTCTCCCAGCGTGAAGTAGCGAAGGCGGAGAATGGCACCATCTGCCCGGAATTATTGCGTACGTACCATAGGTTCATGTCTTCCGGCAGCATGCGATACTTCGCCGCCGCCTGAACGTAGACTTTCTTCACGCGTCCGCGATCCATAAAGTCGTTCACGTAGCTTGAACCCCACGCGGTTTGCAGCGTGTCGTTGATATCATCGATAGACACACCCAGCGCCTGCGCTTTACGCTGGTCGATATCAACCTGCAACTGCGGGCTATCGTCCAGACCGTTGTGGCGTACGCGCGTCAGCTGTGGATCGTTACCCGCCAGCTCCAGCAGCTTATCGCGGGCGGCCATCAACGCGTCGTGCCCGGCACCGGCGTGATCCTGCAGCTCCATATCGAAACCAGCAGAGCTGCCCAAGCCGCTGATGGCCGGCGGGCTGCTGGCGTAAACGCGGGCCTCTTTAATTTTGTTCAGCGCTTTGGTGGCACGTTCGATAATGGCGAACGAGGAGCCGGTTTTACTGTCACGCTCGTCCCAGTCTTTCAGGCGCACGAACATGCGCGCTACGTTCTGGCCGTTACCACCAGGGCCGGAGCCGATGGTGGCAAAAATCGAGGTTACGTTGTCCTTCTCATTTTTGAAGAAATAGTCTTCAACCTGTTCTACCACCTTCAGCGTCTGCTGCTGGGTCGAACCACTCGGCAACTGAACGGACGTGGTGAACATGCCGCGGTCTTCCAACGGCAGGAAGGAGGAGGGCAGGCGCAGGAACAGGAACACCATACCACCCAGCAACAGCACGTAAATCAGCATCCAGCGGATACTGCGATGGAGAATTCTGGCCACGCCGGATTCGTAGCGACGCGCGCTGGCATCGAAATGACGGTTAAACCAGCCGAAGAAGCCTTTGGTGCCGTGCACTTCGCCTTTATGAATCGGCTTGAGAAGGGTGGCGCACAGCGCCGGGGTGAGGATCATCGCCACCAGCACCGACAGCACCATTGCTGAAACAATGGTAATAGAGAACTGACGATAGATAGCCCCGGTGGTGCCGCCGAAGAAGGCCATCGGGATAAAGACCGCCGACAGCACCATGGCGATACCCACCAGCGCCCCTTGAATCTGCCCCATTGATTTACGCGTCGCCTGCCGCGGTGTGAGCCCTTCGGTACTCATTATTCGCTCAACGTTTTCGACCACCACGATGGCGTCATCCACCAGCAGGCCGATGGCGAGCACCATCGCAAACATCGTCAGGGTGTTGATACTGTATCCGCAGGCGTAAAGAATGGCGAAGGTACCCATCAATACCACCGGAACGGCAATGGTCGGAATCAGCGTTGCGCGGAAGTTCTGCAGGAACAGGTACATCACCAGGAACACCAGCAAAATGGCTTCCAGCAGCGTTTTTACCACATCCTTAATTGAGGCTTTGACGAACGAGGTGGTCTCGTAGGCCACTTTATATTCCAGCCCATGCGGGAAGTACTGCTTGAGTTCATCCAGACGTTGGATCACGCGCTCGGCGGTCGCCATTTCGTTGGCGCCAGAGGCGAGCTTAATCCCCAGGCCAGAGGCTGGATTACGGTTGTAGCGGCTGAGGTAGTCGTATTTTTCTGCACCCATTTCGACGGTCGCCACATCGCCCAGGGTCACTTCTGAGCCGTCCTGGTTGA
This sequence comes from Kluyvera sichuanensis, assembly GCF_040930405.1. Classification (NCBI taxonomy): domain Bacteria; kingdom Pseudomonadati; phylum Pseudomonadota; class Gammaproteobacteria; order Enterobacterales; family Enterobacteriaceae; genus Kluyvera; species Kluyvera sichuanensis. The sequence continues at coordinate 2,412,532 of NZ_CP162271.1, read as the reverse complement.
CGCGTAGCGTAATGTCGCGGAACTGCTGCGGCGTTTGCAGCAGCGATTGGGCGTTAATCGTGGCGTTCAGCGCCTGCTTGTCGATGGACGGCGTGCCGCCAAGTTGGCCGACCGCAATCTGGGCGTTCTGGGATTTAATCGCATTTGTCACGTCGGCCGTGGTCATTTGGTAGCTGTTAAGCTTGGCCGGGTCCAGCCAGATGCGCATCGAATACTGTGAGCCATAGGCATCGATATCGCCCACGCCGTCCACGCGGCTGATGGGGTCCTGAATGTTACTGGCGACGTAGTCGGAAATATCCTGCTTATCCATGCTGCCGTCGGTAGAGACGAAGGCGATGGTCAGAATGTTGGTATCCCCGGTTTTACGCACCGTGACGCCCTGAGTTTGTACCGCCTGAGGCAGCTTGTTCATGGCGGTTTGTAGTTGGTTTTGTACCTGCTGCACCGCTTCGTCAGGGTCAGTGCCTGCTACAAAGCTTAAGGTAATTGTTGCCTGCCCGGTGGCGCTGCTTTGTGAGGACATATACATCAGGTTATCGATACCGGTCATATTCTGCTCGATAACCTGCGTGACGGTGTTCTCCAGCGTTTGCGCGGAAGCACCTGGATAGTTTGCCGTGACGCGCACGTTCGGTGGCGCGAGGTCAGGGTATTGCTCAACGGGTAAAGAAAATATCGCCAGGGCCCCTGTGAGGCACAAAAGGATTGCCAGCACCCAGGCAAAAATGGGGCGATCAATAAAGAAATTCGCCATCAGGATCCGAACCTCGTGTTGTTCATTTTTTTACGTACTGAATTGCGTCAAACACTGTAGCGGTAAGGCCCTCAACAATCGTGGAGAAAAAAAGGAGATAATGTAAATTATCATTCCGCTTTTCAGAAACGGTTTGCACATCCTTACGCTATCGGCCTTGGCCCCTGAAACGTAATTTCATTTAAGCTGAAATTTTTTGATCTGCCACATCATACTGATAAATAGTCACCGTTTCTGGGCAAATGGACATTGCCTGGGTGAGGAATACTCGGCTAATAAATAGGACTTATAAATATAAGGTTAATTTGAACCATAGGCTGAGAATGTATGAACCGTTTTATTAGGGTAGATAGCCAAAAATGCATTGGATGCAAGGCGTGTGAAGTAGCCTGTGTAATGTCGCATAACGATGAGCAACATGTGCTGACTTCAGCGCAGTTTATTCCGCGCATTACGACCGTGAAGATGAACAACCAACGAGGGGCGGCAACCTGTCACCACTGTGAAGATGCCCCCTGCGCCCGTAGCTGTCCGAACGGCGCGATACGTCAGAGCGATGACGCTATTCTGGTCGATCAGGCAAAATGTATCGGCTGCAAATCCTGCGTGGTGGCCTGCCCGTTCGGCACCATGCAGATGGTGCTGACGCCAACCAAAGAGGGTCGCGTCAAAGCCAGCGCTCATAAATGCGATCTGTGCCATGACCGCGCGGCGGGTCCGGCGTGCGTGGAGAACTGCCCGGCAGATGCGCTGCAATTGATGACCAGCCAGCAGCTTACCGATATCGCTAAAAACCGCCGCCTGCAAACTGCCTGCCGGGAAGCGCAGCCATGGCACAGCGACAGCCGTGCCGTTGCCCCTGAGGTGCAGCGCAGCAAAGTTGAGCAGATGGCGCAGACGCCCGCACGCGGTGAGGCGGATAAGCTGAATATCGACGCCCGCAAAACTGGCTTTGCTGAAATCTATCTGCCGCTAAAAGAAGCGCAGGCGCAGCAGGCGGCTTCACGCTGCCTGACCTGCGGTGAACACAGCATTTGTGAATGGACCTGCCCGCTGCACAATCATATTCCGCAGTGGATTGAACGCGTGAACGCCGGGGATATCGACGCCGCAGTAGAACTGTCGCACCAAACCAACCCGCTTCCGGAAATTACTGGCCGCGTCTGTCCGCAGGACCGGCTGTGCGAAGGGGCCTGCACCATTCGTGACGAACACGGCGCGGTAACCATTGGCAATATCGAACGCTATATTTCTGACCGTGCACTGGCCAAAGGCTGGCGGCCTACGGTTGGTAACGTTGCCAGCAGCGGTAAGCGGGTCGCCATTATCGGCGCTGGTCCGGCAGGGCTGGCGTGCGCCGATATCCTGGTGCGTCAGGGCGTAGAGCCGGTGGTGTTTGACCGTCACCCGGAAATTGGTGGTCTGCTGACCTTCGGCATTCCCTCCTTCAAGCTGGATAAATCGCTGATGGCGCGCCGCCGTGAGATCTTTACCGAGATGGGCATTCGCTTTGAGCTGAACTGCGAGATTGGTAAAGATATCGCGCTGGAGACGCTGCTGGCGGATTACGACGCGGTGTTTGTCGGCGTCGGAACCTATCGCTCGATGAAGGCCGATTTGCCGAATGAAGATGCGCCAGGGGTTTACGACGCACTGCCGTTCCTGATTGCTAACACCAAAAACGTGATGGGTATCGGTGAGCTACCTGACGAGCCTTACATCAATACCAAAGGGCTGAACGTGGTGGTGCTCGGCGGCGGTGATACGGCGATGGACTGCGTGCGTACCGCGCTGCGTCACGGTGCACAGAAGGTGACCTGCGCCTATCGTCGCGACGAAGCCAACATGCCGGGGTCGAAAAAAGAGGTGAAGAATGCCAAAGAAGAGGGGGCCGAGTTTGAGTTTAACGTTCAGCCGGTAACCCTCGAACTGGATGAGAAAGGTCACGTTTGCGGCATTCGCCTGCTGCGCACTCAGCTTGGTGAGCCGGATGCGCAGGGCCGTCGTCGGCCGATGCCTATCCCCGGCAGCGAGTTTGTGATGCCCGCCGATGCGGTGATTATGGCCTTTGGTTTCCATCCGCACAGCATGCCGTGGCTTAATGCTAAAGGTGTGGATGTCGACGACTGGGGGCGTATTCGCGCTAACGTCAATTCGCCTTACCGCTATCAGACCAGCAACCCGCAGATTTTTGCCGGTGGCGATGCGGTGCGCGGGGCCGATCTGGTGGTCACCGCGATGGCCGAAGGGCGGCACGCCGCACAGGGCATTCTCGACTGGCTGGGGGTAAAAAGCATCCCTGCGCATTGACGATAGCTGGGCTCGGCGGCGTAATATGTGCTATTCGTATTCCGCCGTGGAGCCCGCATGTCCCTGAATATCACCGTTATCAAAGATAAAATCCTCTCCGAAAACTACTTTATCCTGCGCAATATCACCTACAACTTAACCCAGCGAAACGGTGAGGTCGTCCAGCATAAGCGCGAAGTGTACGATCGCGGCAACGGCGCGACGGTACTGCTGTATAACCGCCAGAAACAGAGCGTGGTGCTGGTGCGCCAGTTTCGCGTCGCCACCTGGGTTAACGGTAATATCGACGGTATGTTGATTGAAACCTGCGCGGGCCTGCTGGACGATGACGAGCCGGAAGCCTGCATCCGTAAAGAGGCGATTGAGGAGACCGGCTACCAGGTCAGCAACGTGCGTAAAGTGTTCCAGCTGTATATGTCACCCGGCGGCGTCACTGAAATCGTCCACTTCTTTATCGCTGAGTATGACGAATGTCTGCGGCAGAATGACGGCGGTGGGGTGGAAGATGAAGATATTGACGTGCTGGAGTTGCCGTTTACTCAGGCAATTGAGATGATTCGTCGTGGCGAAATTTGCGACGGTAAGACGGTGATTTTGCTCCAGTATCTGCAAAATTCCGGCCTTATGGCGCAATAAGGGACAAGGCTCAATCCGATAAATCTGATTGAGCCTTGCCGCTTCGATAGTGAAGATACCCCCAGTATGCTGATGCTTTTTTCTTCTGGGGTTGTACCGTCCATGCGTTACCACGTTCTCCTGTTTTTCTTCTGCATCGGGTGGCTCCCGACGTCGGTGACGTGGGCCGCGCCAGCGCAGCAGCTGTTTTCCGACTGGTTAGTGACCTGTAATAACCAGAATTTCTGCGTCACCCGCAACGTGGGTCTGCACCACGGTCTGGTGATGACGTTAAGCCGTAGCGCCGGAGCGCACACCGATGCGCAGCTGCGTATTGAGCTGGGCGGTCTGGTGAACCCGGTTGCCGCCGTTCCGGCGATTGAGCCGCGGCTGCTGCTGGACGGCAAACCGCTGAAGCTCTCCGGCGAACACTGGAAGGTGCAGCCTAAACTGCTCACCACCGGCGATAGCGTCACCATTGATGCGTTTCTCCAGCAGGTTCAGGATGCCGATGCGATTACGCTGGATAAAGGCGTGCAGGTGATGTCGCTGAAAGGGCTGAAGGCCGCACTGCTGTTTATCGACGCTCAGCAAAAGCGTGTGGGTAATGAAACCGCATGGGTTCGCAAAGGTGACGAGCCGCCAATGAGCGTGCCGCCCGCACCGGCGCTGAAATCAGCGGTGAAAGCGATCCCCGCGCCCGTGCCGCTGAACCACGATGAGTACAACGATCTGCTCGACTTCGCCACCTGGCGCATGAACAACAACCAGTGCTCTCTGGACCCTATCCGCCGCGAAGTGTGGGTCACCGCCTTAAGCGATGATAAAGCGCTGATCATGACCAGCTGCGAATCCGGCGCCTACAACACCATCTATCTTGCCTGGCTGGTATCGCGTCAGAAGCCGTTCATCACTACGCCAATACGTCTGCGCCTGCCGTTCCTGCCTGCTGGCAGCGACAGCCGCGACGTTGAGCTGGTCAATTTGACCTTCAATGAAAATTCCCGGGAGCTGGTGACGCTGGATAAAGGCCGTGGCCTGGGCGACTGTGGCGTGCAAACGCGCTGGCGCTACGACGGCCAACGCTTCCGTCTGGTGCGCTATGCCGCGCAGCCGGAATGCGACAGCTGGCAGAGCGCGGATGCGTGGGCGACGCAGTGGGTCTCCGGTTAACGCTTTCTGATTTCCGTAATATAGGTAACGGCTACGTTGGCGGCAAAGTTCGGCACGTCGTCGAACGCCTCCTGACCCACCGGGGAAGCAAAGGCCGCCATTGCATCCTCCAGTGAATCAAACCACAGCTCGGAAAAACCGTCGATCGGTGAGTCAGGGTAGACGCGGCGATCGATAGGATTCAGCACATATCCGCGCAGACCCGGCAGCGCCAGGGCAATCTTGCTGTGCACGGCCTGCCAGTGGGCAACAAATTCTTCAAAATTCTGCGTCTCTTTTTTCGTCAGCAGCCCGACGTGTTTAAAACCGTTTACCGTCGTCATAATGTTCTCCAGCTTATCAACGTAATGATTAATTTAACGATTCAGGATGATGGCTTAACAGGCCTGCTTTGCCGCATGATGGCGATTCGTCATCACGCTGAATACTATGATTGATTTTATTCTGGCGATAAATGGGGGTTTGGTCGCTTCTTTGTAGATATAAATTCTCCAATGCGTTACAGCTTGAGGGGACTTAATTCAGTGGACGCGGGCGGGTCAGGAGGGGCGGTTGGATTAAGCCCATAACGATTTGGTTATGGCGAACATAACGAAAAAGCATAGATGGAAATCATGATCTTGCTACCTATAGTTGATAACATGCGAGCAATAAATCAATAACAAAGCAAAGCGTGTTCGCAAGAGTATGGCGGCCTTCAAAGTTTACCGGGCTGCCAAAGGCGATACTAGGCGCTTCCTTCGGGAGTGCATCAGGAACGTAATTGCGCTTCACCTTTTTAGTTCGATACGTGAAAGGAACCCTAAATGGACGACCAATTAAAACAAAGTGCCCTCGATTTCCATGAATTCCCTATCCCAGGAAAAATTCAAGTCTCCCCGACCAAGCCGCTGGCAACGCAGCGCGACCTTGCGCTGGCCTACTCTCCGGGCGTAGCGGCGCCGTGTCTGGAAATCGAAAAAGACCCGCTGGCGGCGTACAAATATACGGCGCGCGGCAACCTGGTGGCAGTGGTATCAAACGGTACCGCGGTGCTCGGGTTGGGGAATATCGGCGCGCTTGCCGGTAAACCAGTAATGGAAGGCAAGGGCGTTTTGTTCAAGAAGTTCGCCGGTATTGATGTTTTCGACATCGAGGTGGACGAAACCAACCCTGACAAATTTATCGACGTGGTTGCCGCACTGGAGCCAACCTTTGGCGGCATCAACCTGGAAGATATCAAAGCACCGGAATGTTTCTACATTGAGCAGAAACTGCGTGAACGTATGAACATTCCTGTGTTCCATGACGATCAGCACGGTACGGCTATCATCAGCACCGCGGCTATCCTCAACGGCCTGCGCGTCGTCGAGAAAAATATCTCCGACGTTCGCATGGTGGTTTCCGGCGCGGGCGCGGCGGCAATCGCCTGTATGAACCTGCTGGTGGCGCTGGGGATGCAGAAACACAACATCGTGGTCTGCGACTCGAAGGGCGTGATTTACGAAGGCCGCGAGCCGAATATGGCGGAAACCAAAGCCGCCTATGCGGTAAAAGATGACGGTAAACGCAGCCTCGACGACGTGATTGCCGATGCCGATATCTTCCTTGGCTGCTCCGGCCCGAAAGTGCTGACCCAGGAGATGGTCAAGAAGATGGCGCGTGCGCCGATGATTCTGGCGCTGGCCAACCCCGAGCCGGAAATTCTGCCGCCGCTGGCAAAAGAAGTGCGTCCGGATGCGATTATCTGTACCGGCCGTTCAGACTACCCGAACCAGGTGAACAACGTGCTGTGCTTCCCGTTCATCTTCCGCGGCGCGCTGGACGTTGGCGCAACGGCGATTAACGAAGAGATGAAACTGGCGGCAGTCCACGCGATTGCTGAACTGGCGCACGCCGAGCAGAGCGAAGTGGTGGCCTCCGCCTACGGTGACCAGGACCTGAGCTTTGGTCCGGAATATATTATTCCTAAGCCGTTCGATCCGCGTCTGATCGTCAAGATCGCCCCTGCGGTAGCGAAAGCGGCGATGGACTCCGGCGTGGCGAATCGTCCGATTGCCGATTTTGATGCCTACATCGAAAAACTGAGCGAGTTCGTCTATAAAACCAACCTGTTCATGAAGCCGATTTTCTCTCAGGCGCGTAAAGAGCCGAAGCGTATCGTGCTGGCAGAAGGGGAAGATAACCGCGTACTGCACGCCACGCAGGAGCTGATCACGCTGGGTCTGGCGAAGCCGATTCTGATTGGTCGCCCAAGCGTCATTGAAATGCGCCTGCAGAAGCTGGGGCTGCAAATCAAAGCGGGCGTAGACTTCGAAATCGTTAACAACGAATCGGACCCGCGCTTTAAAGAGTACTGGCAGGAATACTACAACCTGATGAAGCGCCGCGGCATCACTCAGGAGCAAGCGCAGCGTGAAATGCGCAGCAACACCACCGCGATTGGCTCCATTATGGTGCTGCGCGGCGAAGCTGACGGCATGATCTGCGGCACCATTGGCGACTACCACGAGCACTTTAGCGCCGTACAGCCGCTGTTTGGCTACCGTGAAGGCGTTCATACCGCTGGTGCAATGAACGCACTGCTGCTGCCAAGCGGCAACACCTTTATTGCCGATACCTACGTCAACAACGATCCGACGCCGGAGCAGATTGCGGAAATCACCCTGATGGCGGCGGAAAGCGTACGTCGTTTCGGTATCGAACCGCGCGTGGCGCTGCTGTCACACTCTAACTTTGGCTCGTCCGATTGCCCGTCAGCCAGCAAAATGCGTGATGCGCTGGCGCTGGTGAAGGCGCGTGATCCTGAGTTGATGATTGACGGTGAGATGCACGGCGATGCCGCGCTGGTGGAAAGCATCCGTAATGATCGTATGCCGGACAGCCCGCTGAAAGGCTCCGCGAATATTCTGGTGATGCCAAATATGGAAGCGGCGCGTATCAGCTACAACCTGCTGCGCGTATCCAGCTCTGAAGGGGTAACCGTGGGGCCAGTGCTGATGGGGGTATCGAAGCCGGTACATATCCTGACGCCAATCGCTTCCGTTCGCCGTATCGTCAACATGGTGGCGCTGGCGGTAGTCGAAGCGCAAACCCAGCCGCTGTAACAATGCAGCCCGGGCGAGGCGTTTACGCCGACCCCGGGGTGGCTCCGAGGTAATCCCGGCGGTGCTTCGCCTGGCCGGTCTACAGGAGCCAGTCTTTCACTTTAATGAATTCGCTCAAGGCGGCTTCCGGGCTGCCTTCTTCCGGCTGGTAGTTGTACTCCCAGCGCACCAGCGGCGGCATCGACATCAGAATCGACTCCGTACGGCCCCCGGTCTGCAGACCGAACAGCGTGCCGCGGTCCCACACCAGATTGAACTCCACGTAGCGTCCGCGGCGGTAGAGCTGGAAATCACGTTCGCGCTCGCCGTATGGCATCGCGTTGCGACGCTCAACAATCGGCAGGTAGGCGTCGGTGAAGCCTTTCCCCACGGCCTGCATAAAGCTAAAGCAGTGGTCGAAGTCAGGCGTATTCAGGTCATCAAAGAACAGGCCGCCAATGCCGCGCTGCTCGTTGCGGTGCTTGAGATGGAAATAGTCGTCGCACCACTTTTTATAGCGCGGATAGACATCCTCGCCAAACGGCTGACACAGGTCGCGAGCGACGGTATGCCAGTGCACCGCATCTTCCTGAAAACCGTAATAGGGCGTTAAATCGAAGCCCCCGCCGAACCACCACACCGGCTCAGCGCCCGGCTTTTCAGCAATAAAGAAGCGCACGTTGGCGTGGCTTGTCGGCACGTACGGATTACGCGGGTGAACGACCAGAGAAACGCCCATTGCTTCAAAGCTGCGCCCGGCAAGCTCGGGGCGATGTGCGGTGGCGGAGGCGGGCATGGCGTCGCCGTGGACGTGGGAGAAGTTCACTCCGGCCTGTTCAAAGACGCTGCCGTCGCGCAGCACCCGGCTGCGACCGCCGCCGCCAGCTTCACGCTGCCAGCTATCCTCAATAAAGGCGCTGCCGTCTACGCGCTCAAGCTGCTGGCAGATATCGTCCTGCAGCTTGAGCAGAAAGGCTTTCACCTGTTGTACGTTGATGGTCATTAACGTCTCTTCGCGTGGGCTTTCTGGTTATCAAACCAGTGGAAATAGCTGATGATGCCGGAGGCAATCGCATCGGCAATTTTCTGCCTGAACGCGGTGGTACCCAGCAGCTTTTCTTCACCTGGGTTGGTAATAAATGAGGTTTCCACCAGCACCGACGGAATGGACGGCGACTTCAGTACCACAAATGCGGCCTGTTCCGTGCTGCGGCTGTGCAGTTTGTGCACCGGCTTAATTTTCTTCAGTACGTGTGAGCCGAGCGTCAGGCTGTTTTTAATGGTGTCGGTCTGGACGAGGTCAAACAGCACCTGCTGGAGCAGATGGTCTTTATCCTTGGCCTTCTTACCGGCGAGTTCATCGGCGGCGTTCTCTTTATCCGACAGATATTTTGCCATGGCGCTACTGGCCCCACGGTTCGAGAGGGCAAATACCGAGGCGCCCGCGGCAGAAGGGTTGGTAAAGCCGTCCGCGTGGATCGACATAAACAGATCCGCGCCGTGCTGATGGGCAATTTCGACCCTGTCGTACAGCGGAATAAAGGTGTCACCAGAGCGGGTCAATTTGGCATCGATACCGTTCTTTTGCAAAATAGCGCGGACGTTTTTGGCAATCGCCAGCACCACGTGTTTCTCTTTCGAACCGTTATGCCCAATGGCCCCGGTATCAATACCGCCGTGGCCTGGGTCCAGCATCACTAAGCGTCTGCCCGACGATTTTTTTGCCGGTTTGCTGTGACCGTTGCTGGTTTTTAAATTGGTCTCTTTAGCGACTGCCTGGGAGGCGATCCCCGACAGCGTGAGTGCAGCCAATCCGGCTTTTAGCACCTGGCGGCGCGAAGTCAGTATTTTTAAGGGTTTAAAAGTGCTCATTCCGGCCTGAGTTGTAAAAACAAGAATCTATATGTTATATCGTATCGCGATTTCGGTTACGACTGTTCGTGATGAGAATTGTTTTACTTTTCATTTCAATACGTGTCTGTACCGTATTATGCCATTTTTTTCACTGTGCCGCGTCAGATATTGGCTAAATTGCCCGTTCACGCCATAATCACTGTTTTTAAACCTGAAAAGGCGGGTAATACCATGGAGATACGCGTTTTTCGCCAGTCAGACTTTGAAGAGGTCATCACCCTGTGGGAGCGATGCGATCTGCTGCGGCCGTGGAACGACCCGGAGATGGACATCGAGCGCAAGGTCAACCACGACGTCAGCCTGTTCCTGGTCGCCGAAGTGAACGGTGAAGTTGTCGGCACCATTATGGGCGGCTACGACGGTCATCGTGGCTCCGCATATTATCTCGGCGTACACCCGGAATACCGGGGGCGCGGCATCGCCAATGCGCTGCTTAATCGCCTTGAGAAGAAGTTGATTGCCCGCGGTTGCCCGAAGATCCAGATTATGGTGCGCGAAGAAAACGACGTGGTGCTGGGGATGTACGAGCGTTTAGGCTATGAACACGCCGACGCACAAAGTTTAGGTAAGCGCCTGATAGAAGATGAAGAGTACTGAGTTTTCGCCCGCTGATTACGACCCGCAGGGCCGTCTGCGCCTGCCTTTCCTGTTCTGGTGCTTGCTGCTATTGCAGGCGCGGACGTGGGTACTGTTCCTGATGGCGGGCGCTTCGCGCGACCAGGGCGATGCGCTGCTGAATCTGTTTTATCCCGACCATAGCCTTTTCTGGATAGGTCTGATCCCCGGCATACCGGCGGTACTGGCTTTTTTGCTGAGCGGGCGGCGGCATCTGTATCCACGCCTATGGCAATGGCTGCGCCCGGTGCTGATCTTCGCCCAACTGATTTTACTGCTCTGGCAGCCCTGTCTTTGGCTGAGCGGCGAAACGCTCTCTGGCATAGGCTTAAGCCTGTTTTTACTCGATATTTTTGCCTTATGGTGGCTTATCACCAACCGGCGTTTACACGCCTGTTTTACGGATGTCGCAGAATAGACGGCACTTTTTGTGTTTACTGGACTCCAATAGGCCTGACTTGAATATATAGGAAGTATCAATGAAATCGCTGCGTTTACTCTTGTGTGCCCTCCCGCTGGCGCTGACCGGCTGCTCTACGCTGTCGTCGGTGAACTGGTCCGCCGCCTATCCGTGGAACTGGTTTGGTTCCTCTGCCGGCGTGACGGAGCAGGGCGTGGGCGGGCTTAGCGGCTCAACGGCGCTGAACGAGCAGGCGATTAGCGATGCGCTCGGCAGCAGCTACCGCCTGCGTAGCGGGATGAAAGCGCACGACGGTAATATCGTTCACTACTTTGAAGCACTGCGCGGCGACACGCTGGCGCTGGTGATTAACGGCGATAGCGGCACCGTCAGTCGTATTGATGTTCTTGATGACAGTATTGAAGCCGCTGATGACGTGAAGGTCGGCACCCCGTTCAATAAAGTTTACGATAAAGCCTTCGGCAACTGTCAGGCGACCACGGGGGACGACAGCAACGTCGTTGAGTGTAAGGCCAAAGGCAGCGAGCACATCAGCTATCAGTTCTCGGGCGACTGGCAGGGGCCGCAGGGTCTGATGCCGCCGGACGATACGCTGAAGAACTGGACGCTGAAGAAAATTATCTGGCGTCGCTAAATTTGACGCCAGATAGCCCGCAGATGTCAAAAGCGGGTACAATATGTGAGGTTTTTATATGCCACGATGTCGTGGCATTTTATTTCAGGAGGAGCGATGTCTCAGGTTCAGAGCGGCATTTTGCCGGAACATTGCCGTGCGGCGATTTGGATTGAAGCCAATCTCAAAGGGGACGTAAACGCCCTGCGCGCTGGCAGCAAAATTTTTGCCGAAAAGCTGGCGGCGTTTCAGGATAAATTCCCGGACGCGCATTTAGGCGCGGTGGTGGCGTTTGGTCACAACACCTGGCGTGAGCTGAGCGGCGGCGTAGGTGCAGAAGAGCTGAAAGACTTCCCTCCGTACGGTAAAGGACTTGCACCCTCCACGCAGTTTGATGTGCTGATCCACATTCTGTCACTGCGCCACGACGTTAACTTCTCCGTTGCCCAGGCGGCGCTGGCGGCGTTCGGTGATTCCCTGGACGTGCAGGAAGAAGTGCACGGTTTCCGCTGGGTTGAAGAGCGTGACCTGAGCGGCTTCGTTGATGGCACCGAAAACCCGGCGGGTGAAGAGACGCGCCGCGAAGTTGCGGTCATTAAAGACGGCGTTGATGCGGGCGGCAGCTATGTTTTCGTTCAGCGCTGGGAGCACAACCTCAAGCAGCTTAATCGCATGAGCGTGCCGGATCAGGAAATGATGTTTGGCCGTACTAAAGAAGCCAACGAAGAGATTGACGGCGATGAGCGCCCGGAAACCTCTCACCTGACCCGCGTTGACCTGAAAGAAGACGGCAAAGGGCTGAAAATTGTGCGCCAGAGCCTGCCTTACGGCACCGCGAGCGGTACCCATGGTCTCTATTTCTGCGCCTACTGCGCGCGTCTGCACAACATTGAGCAGCAGTTGCTGAGCATGTTTGGCGACACCGACGGTAAGCGTGATGCGATGCTGCGTTTCACCAAGCCGGTGACCGGTGGGTATTACTTTGCGCCTTCGCTGGATAAGCTGGTGGCGTTGTAGTTCGGCGTAGCCCCCTCACCCTAACCTTCTCCCCGTGGGGGAGAGGGGACCGTTCGGTGCGGTCTGGCGAGTTTGAGCCAAAGGTGAGGTTTGCTATTCCCCCTCTCCCTTTCAGGGAGAGGGCCGGGGTGAGGGTAATTGCGATACCAATGCCTCCAGAATTTGCGCCAACACCGCCTCCTCATTCCCCATCAACTCATTATTCCAGAACCGCAACACCCGCCACCTTTGTAACTCTAGCCATGCTGTTCTCCTTGCATCATATCCGGCCCTCTCATTATGCTGCCCACCATCCAGCTCCACCGCCAGACGAACCGCGCAGCAGGCAAAATCAAGAATATACGGCCCAACCGGATGCTGGCGGCGAAACTTAAACCGCGCAAAGCGGCGGTCACGGAGTAAATACCATAACCGACGCTCCTGAGGAGTTAGTTGGCGTCGTAACTGGCGGGCGAAACCAGGTTTAGTATCCATTTGCACACTCTGCTCGTGATAAGCAGCGTTGTCAGAATGGAGTTACCATTGTGGAATCCTGCTTCAGATAATCTTTCCTGGTGCCTTATTCTCTTTTCAACTTCCAAATCACCAAACGGTATATAAAACCGTTACTCCTTTCGTCCCCGTTATAAATACACTGATGCTCAGAGAGTCCTCAAACGATAGGGTGCGCAATGGCTATGACGTTACTGAAAAAAAGATACCTGGCGCTGGCTGCTTCAATGCTGCTGGTGGCACAAGCACAGGCGACAGAGCTGTTAAATAGTTCTTATGACGTCTCCCGTGAGCTGTTTGCCGCCCTGAATACGCCGTTTGAGCAGCAATGGGCTAAGGATAACGCAGGTGACAAGCTGACTATTAAGCAGTCGCACGCCGGTTCTTCCAAGCAGGCGCTGGCGATTTTGCAGGGCTTAAAAGCTGACGTTGTAACTTATAACCAGGTGACCGATGTGCAGATCCTGCACGATAAAGGCAACCTGATCCCGGCCGACTGGCAGTCTCGTTTACCGAACAACAGCTCACCGTTCTACTCGACCATGGCGTTCCTGGTGCGCAAGGGCAACCCGAAGCACATCGAAAGCTGGAATGACCTGGTGCGTCCGGACGTGAAGCTGATTTTCCCGAACCCGAAAACCTCCGGTAACGCGCGCTACACCTATCTGGCAGCGTGGGGCGCGGCGGATCAGGCTGACGGCGGCGATAAAGCCAAAACCCAGCAGTTTATGACCCAGTTCCTGAAAAACGTCGAAGTGTTTGATACCGGCGGCCGTGGGGCAACCACCACCTTCGTGGAGCGTGGTCTCGGCGACGTGCTGATCACCTTTGAGTCTGAAGTGAACAACATTCGTAAGCAGTATGAAGATCAGGGCTTCGAAGTCGTGGTGCCGAAGGTCAACATTCTGGCGGAGTTCCCGGTCGCGTGGGTAGACAAAAACGTCAAAGCTAACGGTACCGAGAAGGCGGCGAAAGCCTACCTGAATTACCTGTATAGCCCGCAGGCGCAAACCATCATCACCGACTACTACTATCGCGTGAACAACCCGCAGGTGATGGACAAGCTGAAAGACAAATTCCCGCAGACCGAACTGTTCCGCGTGGAAGACAAGTTCGGTGCCTGGCCAGAAGTGATGAAAACCCATTTCGCCAGCGGTGGCGAGTTAGACAAGTTGTTAGCGGCGGGGCGTAAGTAATGTTTGCAGTCTCCTCCAGACGCGTGCTGCCGGGCTTTACCCTGAGCCTCGGCACCAGTCTGCTGTTTGTATGTTTAATTCTGCTGCTGCCGCTGAGCGCACTGGTTATGCAACTGGCGCAGATGAGCTGGTCGCAGTACTGGGAAGTGATCACCAACCCGCAGGTGGTGGCGGCCTATAAAGTGACGCTGCTGTCGGCGTTTGTGGCCTCGATTTTTAACGGCGTGTTTGGCCTGCTGATGGCGTGGATTTTAACCCGCTACCGTTTCCCGGGCCGCACGCTGCTGGACGCACTGATGGATCTGCCGTTTGCGCTGCCAACGGCGGTAGCGGGCTTGACGCTGGCGTCGCTGTTCTCGGTGAACGGCTTCTACGGCGAGTGGCTGGCGAAGTTTGATATCAAGGTGACCTATACCTGGCTCGGCATTGCGGTGGCGATGGCGTTTACCAGCATCCCATTTGTGGTGCGTACCGTACAACCGGTGCTGGAAGAGTTAGGTCCCGAGTATGAAGAAGCGGCGGAAACTCTGGGCGCAACGCGCTGGCAGAGCTTCCGTAAAGTGGTGCTGCCGGAGCTGTCTCCGGCGCTGGTGGCGGGCGTGGCGCTGTCGTTTACCCGCAGCCTCGGCGAGTTCGGCGCGGTGATTTTCATCGCCGGTAACATCGCCTGGAAAACGGAAGTGACCTCGCTGATGATCTTTATTCGCCTGCAGGAGTTTGATTATCCGGCGGCGAGCGCGATTGCGTCGGTGATCCTCGCGGCCTCTCTGCTGCTGCTGTTCTCCATCAATACCTTGCAAAGTCGCTTTGGTCGACGTGTGGTAGGTCACTAATGGCGGAAGTTACTCAATTGAAACGCTATGACGCCCCCCGCATCAACTGGGGGAAATGGGTGCTGATTGGCATCGGGATGGTGGTGTCGGCCTTTATTCTGCTGGTGCCGATGATCTATATCTTCGTCCAGGCGTTCAGCAAAGGGCTGATGCCGGTGCTGCATAACCTGGCCGACCCGGACATGCTGCACGCCATCTGGCTAACGGTGATGATTGCGCTGATTACCGTGCCGGTGAACCTGGTATTCGGCGTGCTGCTCGCCTGGCTGGTGACGCGCTTTAACTTCCCAGGCCGCCAGCTGCTGCTGACGCTGCTGGATATCCCGTTTGCCGTCTCGCCGGTGGTGGCGGGTCTGGTTTATCTGTTGTTCTACGGTTCCAACGGCCCGCTTGGCGGCTGGCTGGAAGCGCATAACCTGCAGATTATGTTTGCCTGGCCGGGCATGGTGCTGGTCACCATCTTCGTCACCTGCCCGTTCGTGGTTCGTGAACTGGTGCCGGTGATGTTGAGCCAGGGCAGCCAGGAAGACGAAGCGGCGGTGCTGCTTGGCGCTTCCGGCTGGCAGATGTTTAAACGCGTCACGTTGCCGAACATTCGCTGGGCGCTGCTGTACGGCGTGGTGCTGACCAACGCCCGCGCTATCGGCGAGTTTGGCGCCGTGTCGGTGGTCTCTGGCTCGATTCGCGGCGAGACCCTGTCGTTACCATTACAGATTGAACTGCTGGAGCAGGACTACAACACCGTCGGTTCCTTTACCGCCGCGGCGTTGCTGACCCTGATGGCTATTTTGACCTTGTTCTTAAAGAGTGCGTTGCAGTGGCGTTTGCATAATCAAGAAAAACGCGCGCAACAGGAGGGAAATCATGAGCATTGAGATTGCCAATATTAAGAAGTCTTTTGGTCGCACCCAGGTGCTGAATGATATCTCTCTGGATATCCCTTCCGGCCAGATGGTCGCGCTGCTGGGGCCGTCCGGTTCCGGGAAAACCACGCTGCTGCGCATTATCGCCGGGCTGGAACACCAGACCAGTGGGCATATTCGCTTCCACGGTACCGACGTGAGTCGTCTGCACGCCCGTGATCGCAAGGTAGGTTTTGTTTTCCAGCACTACGCGCTGTTCCGCCATATGACGGTGTTCGACAACATCGCCTTTGGCCTGACCGTGCTGCCGCGCCGCGAGCGTCCAAACGCCGCGACCATTAAAGCAAAAGTCACCAAACTGCTGGAGATGGTGCAGCTTGCCCATCTGGCAGACCGCTACCCGGCACAGCTGTCCGGCGGGCAGAAACAGCGCGTGGCGCTGGCCCGTGCGCTGGCGGTTGAACCGCAGATTTTACTGCTCGACGAACCGTTCGGCGCGCTGGATGCGCAGGTGCGTAAAGAACTGCGTCGCTGGCTGCGTCAGTTGCACGAAGAGCTGAAATTCACCAGCGTCTTCGTTACCCACGACCAGGAAGAGGCGATGGAAGTTGCCAACCGCGTGGTGGTGATGAGCCAGGGCAATATCGAACAAGCCGATGAGCCGGATCAGGTATGGCGCGAGCCAGCCACCCGTTTCGTATTGGAGTTTATGGGCGAAGTGAACCGCCTGCAGGGCACCATTCGCGGTGGGCAGTTCCACGTTGGCGCGCACCGCTGGCCGCTGGGCTATACGCCGTCCTATCAGGGGCCGGTGGATCTGTTCCTGCGCCCGTGGGAAGTGGACGTGAGCCGTCGTACTAGCCTGGATTCTCCGCTGCCGGTGCAGGTGCTGGAAGCCAGCCCTAAAGGTCACTACACCCAATTAGTTGTCCAGCCTCTGGGGTGGTATCAGGAGCCGTTAACGGTGGTAATGCGCGGTGACGACGCGCCGCTGCGTGGCGATCGCCTGTTTGTCGGCCTGCAGAATGCGCGCCTGTACCACGGCGACCAGCGTATTGAGTCCCATGAGACGCTTGCTCTGGCAGAAACGGCCTGATAGCTTAATCGCACGTGGTTTTGCCGGGTGGCGCTACGCTTACCCGGCCTACAAGACAATATTGACAGGCCCGGTAAGCGAAACGCAGCCGGGCTTTTTATTGGACAGCAGAAGTGAATACATTAGAACAAACGATCGGCAACACGCCGCTGGTCAAATTACAACGTCTGGGGCCGGATAACGGCAGCGAAATCTGGATCAAGCTAGAAGGCAACAACCCGGCGGGGTCGGTCAAAGACCGCGCGGCGCTGTCGATGATTGTCGAAGCGGAAAAGCGCGGCGAAATTAAGCCGGGTGACGTGCTGATTGAAGCGACCAGCGGTAATACCGGCATTGCGTTGGCGATGATTGCCGCGCTCAAGGGCTACCAGATGAAGCTGTTGATGCCCGACAACATGAGCCAGGAACGTCGTGCGGCGATGCGTGCCTACGGTGCCGAGCTGATTCTGGTCACCAAAGAGCAGGGGATGGAAGGGGCGCGCGATTTAGCGCTTGAAATGGCTCAGCGTGGCGAAGGCAAGCTGCTGGATCAGTTCAACAACCCGGATAACCCGTACGCGCACTACACCACCACCGGCCCGGAAATCTGGCAGCAGACGGCGGGGCGCATTACCCATTTCGTCTCCAGCATGGGTACCACCGGCACCATTACCGGCGTGTCGCGCTTTTTACGCGAGCAGGACAAAGCGGTCACTATTGTTGGCCTGCAACCGGAAGAGGGCAGCAGTATTCCGGGTATTCGCCGCTGGCCAGCAGAGTATATGCCGGGTATTTTCAACGCCAGTCTTGTCGATCAGGTGTTGGATATCCACCAGAACGACGCGGAAAACACCATGCGCGCGCTGGCGGTGAAAGAAGGCGTGTTTTGCGGTGTGAGCTCCGGCGGTGCGGTGGCGGGCGCCATTCGCGTGGCCGAGCAAAACCCGGGAGCGGTAGTGGTAGCGATCATCTGCGATCGTGGCGATCGCTACCTCTCAACCGGCGTGTTTGGTGAAGAGCACTTCAGCCAGGGCGCAGGGATTTAAATCTCGGGATTATCCAGGAGGTCTGTACCGTAGGAGTTATCTACGGTACAAAGCCAGCGGCCCGCAAACTGTTGAAAAACGTAGGTGGCGCGGCGCGTGACCTGCGTTGAACCGCCTTCTGGCAACGGAATATCCAGCCGGGTTTCCATGATCACCAGCGCGTTATCACCGCCTTCAATTATTTCCATTCGCCCCTGCGTCACCACCAGCCGGTGCCCAAAGTAGTCGGCAATGGCAATAAACGCTTTGCGGATATTCTCTTTGCCGCTGACGACCATACCCGGCTTGACCACCAGAGTGGCGTCGTCGGCGTAGTATTCCATTAGCGTGGCGTAGTCTTCCTGCGAGATAGCGCGGTCGCAGGCTTCGATAACGGCTTTTAGCGATGTTGCTGGCATGGGTTCTCCTCATCCCCGGAGTCGGCTTCGCCTCGTCCGGGCTACGGTTTGGTTTTTTGTAGCCCGGCCAAGCGTAGCGCCGCCGGGAATGCTTCAACCTTACTGGGTCAGCTTATCAAGGAATTCCCATAACTTCTGGTTCATTTCGCGATAATCGTGCGCGCGCATCTCCTCCACCGAACGGATAAACGGTTTGCCTTTGGCCTCTGCCAGTTCCTGCTCGGAGTGCTGAATTAACCCTTCTACGGCATCAGCGGTAAATTCCATATGGCACTGGAAACCATAAACCTTATCGCGATACTGAACGATTTGGCGCGGGCAGCCTGCACTTTCGGCCAGAATCACTGTCTCTGCGGTCAGGCCCGGCATATCGTTATGCCAGTGGCCTACGGTCAGCGGTGAGCCGAAATGGCTGAACAGCGGATGTTCAAGCCCTGCTGAGGTGAGCGTAATCGGGTAGTGACCAATCTCTTTATCCGGGCTCTGCTGCACTTCTGCACCTAGCGCTTCGCCAATCAGCTGCGAGCCGAGGCAGATCCCTACCACGATACGCCCGGCTTCAATCGCCTGACGAATCAGCCGTTGCTCGGCTTTCGAGTCAAAATAAGGGCACTCGGCAAGCGTGGTGCGCGGCGACTGCGGGCCGCCAAAGACCACCAGCATATCAAAACCATCGGCGCTCTTTGGCACCGCCTCCCCGGTATACACATGGGTCTCGCTCACGATGTGGCCGCGCGTCGCAGCCCAGGGCAGGTAGGCACCCGCAGACTCAAATGATTCATGAATAACAAAATGGACTCGCACGGATGTTCTCCTGTTAGTGGCTCAGCGCCTGACGAATATCGCCAGCCAGTCGGTTGATGTCGTTGTCGTTGAGTGTTGAAAGCGTAATGCGCAGGCCCTGTGCTGGCGCCTGCACGCCAAAAGCGTCCCCCTCGCGCACCAGCCAGCCGGATTTGGCGAGCGCAAAGGCCGTTTCATGGCTGGAATCAGCGAGCGGCAGCCAGAAGTTCAGGCCGTCGCCGGGGGCAATATTTGCGACGCCTTGCGCCTGAAGCGCCTCGGCCATTTTTTGTTGCTGCCCGGCGTAAAACTGGCGAGTCTGCTCAAGGGATTGCTGGAAGTCAGGGTCGCTTAAGCAGGCGTAGACCAGATCCTGCAACAGGTGGCTGACCCATTGGCTGCCGGCGTTCAGGCGCAGTCTCAGCTTCGCAGAAGTGGTTTTATCGCTGGCGACAAAGGCCAGCCGCAGATCCGGACCCAGCGTTTTTGACATCGAGCGCACCACCGCCCAGTGCTGCGTCTGCGGCGTAATGACCGGATGCCATGGCGCTTTGGCGAGCAGAGCAAAGTGGTCGTCGATAATCACCAGCGTTTGCGGATAGCGGTTCAGTACCTGCTGTAAGGCGGCGGCGCGGGCGACGCTAAGGCTGTATCCAGTAGGATTATGGGCGCGCGGTGTCAGAATCACCGCACGAGCGCCTTTGCTCAGCGCCTGCTCCAGCTTTTCCGGCAGCATACCTTCCTGGTCGATGGGAACCGGGCTGGCGCTAAAGCCGCTGTAGCGCAGCATGCTGATGCTGCTCAGAAAGCAGGGGTCTTCAACGGCAACGCTATCACCGGGCAGCAGATGGGCGCTCAGGAGGCGCTCAATGGCATCAATTGCACCGCTGGTGAGGTCGATTTCTCCCGCTGCGGGCATGGCGTCCTGCATCCACTTCGCCGCCCAGTCAGCCAGCGCTGGCAACACCGGCGTATCGCCATACAGGCGCGGTGAGCAGCTAATGTGGGAGAGATACTGAGCCAGGTTTGGCAGCTGTGCCGTGGCGGGATTGCCGCTGGAGAGATCGGTAAGCGGGGTATGCGGGTTACCGCCCTCCAGCGCCACCGGAGCGACGGTCTCTTTAACCACGGTACCGTTACGACCCAGGCTCAGCGCCAGCCCGGAGGTGACCAGCCGCTTATAGGCGGACGCCACCGTATTGCGGTTAACGCCAAGCTGGGCGGCCAGTTCACGTACCGGCGGCAGCGTTTCTCCCTTCGCTAAGGCTCCGCTGGTGATATGCTGACGAATACTGTCAAAGATTTCGTTGGCGCTTTTTCCGTCGATCATTATTGACCTATGACAAAATGAATTTTAGCATATGACGATAATAGTGAGGCGTTAGCCCGCTGTCCAGAGTCAGAGGAGAAGGTGATGGGGCAGGATAGTGAAATACAGTCGGTGCTCTTCAACGATACGCACCGGGCATTACAGACGGACATCGTGGCCGTTCAGTCGCTGGTGGTCTACGGCAGCGTAGGCAACAGCATCGCGGTACCGGCGATTAAATCCCACGGTCTGCGGGTGACCGCTGTGCCGACGGTGCTGTTCAGCAACACGCCGCACTACGAGACGTTCTACGGCGGCGTTATTCCCGGTGAGTGGTTCGGCGGCTACCTGAAAGCACTGAACGAGCGCGATGCGCTGCGTGAGTTGAAAGCGGTCACCACCGGCTATATGGGCAGCGCGGAGCAGATTGCGTTGCTGGCTGAGTGGCTGAAAACGGTACAGGTGTCGCATCCGGATATCTGCATCCTGGTCGACCCGGTGATTGGCGATGTCGACAGTGGGATCTACGTGAAGGCGGAAATTCCGGAGGCCTACCGTACTCATCTGCTGCCGCTGGCGCAGGGACTGACGCCGAACGTGTTCGAGCTGGAAATGCTCAGCGGCAAGCCATGCCGTACGCTGGATGAAGCGATTCTGGCGGCGAAATCACTGCTCAGCGATACGCTGAAGTGGGTGGTGATCACCAGCGCTCCGGGGCAGACGGAAAACAATATTACGGTTGCCGTGGTGACGCCGGAATCGACAGAGGTGATTGAGCATCCACGTCTGGAAACGGACCTGAAAGGGACGGGCGATCTGTTCTGTGCTGAGCTCATTAGCGGCATTGTGCAGCAGCAGCCGTTGGCTGCAGCCGCGCATGCGGCGGCAGAAAGGGTGCTGGCAGTGATGAGTTGGACGCAGCAATGCGGTTGTGATGAGTTAATACTGCCACCGGCAGGGGAGGTGCGATGAAGTGTTATCGTCTGGTTATTCGGCATAATGGCCGTCTGGTAGGGCATTTTGATACCAGCGGGCAGGATGCCCTTGAGGATGCCTGCGTCGCGCGGGCGATGTTTGGCGTGACCGGTGGCTATCAGTGTGAACTGCTGGTGTCTGATTCTGAACGTCGGATGCTGGAAAGCGGGCCGGAAGGGATGAAAGTTCTGATGCGCGAGCCGTGTTTCCGCCCGGTGACGTCGCAGCTGTGACCTGGCCTACAGGCAAAAAAAATGGCGCCAATCGGCGCCATTTCTATATGCAATTAAGCATTACTTCTTAATGCGGATGACTGGGGTTTCACCCACAGTTACGCTACCGGACAGTTTGATCAGTTCTTTGATCTCGTCCATGTTGGAGATAACAACCGGAGTCAGGGTAGACTTGGCTTTTTCTTCCAGCAGAGCCAGATCGAACTCAATCACGGTATCGCCAACTTTAACGCGCTGGCCTTCTTCCGCGATACGAGTGAAACCTTCGCCTTTCAGTTCAACGGTATCGATACCGAAGTGAACGAACAGCTCGATGCCGCTATCGGATTCGATAGAGAAAGCGTGGTTGGTTTCAAAGATTTTACCGATGGTGCCGTCAACCGGCGCAACCATTTTGTTGCCGGTCGGTTTGATAGCAATGCCATCGCCAACGATTTTCTCAGCAAACACTACGTCCGGCACGTCTTCGATGTTGACGATTTCGCCAGAGAGCGGTGCAATGATCTCAATGGTTCCGGTGTCTTTTTTATCATCAGAAACCAGAGATTTCAGTTTATCGAACAAACCCATGATCTTCTCCTAAGCAGTAATTTGGGCCGCATCTCGTGGATTAGCAGATTGTTTTTTCTTCAATGAACTTGTTCACCAACGCCAGCAGTTCGTCTGTAGTTGGTTGAGCAAGTGCTTGCTCTGCTAAAACCTTTGCATCTTCGAAGTTCGTGTTACGGATAATCTTCTTAATGCGTGGGATAGAAATGGCGCTCATAGAGAATTCGTCCAGACCCATACCCAGCAACAGAAGTGTAGCACGTTCGTCGCCTGCAAGCTCACCACACATGCCAGTCCATTTGCCTTCAGCATGAGAAGCATCAATAACTTGCTTGATCAAGGTGAGGACAGACGGTGACATTGGCTGGTAAAGATGTGAAATCATATCATTACCACGGTCAACTGCCAGAGTATACTGCGTTAAATCATTGGTACCGATACTAAAGAAATCAACTTCTTTGGCTAAATGACGAGCGATAGTCGCAGCGGCAGGGGTTTCTACCATCACGCCAATCTCAATCGTTTCGTCAAACGCTTTACCTTCGTCGCGCAGTTCCTGTTTGTAGATTTCGATCTCTTTCTTCAGTGCACGCACTTCTTCAACAGAGATGATCATTGGGAACATGATGCGCAGTTTGCCGAAAGCAGAGGCACGCAGGATAGCGCGAACCTGGTCACGCAGGATCTCTTTACGATCCATTGCGATACGCACGGCACGCCAGCCCAGGAACGGGTTCTCTTCTTTCGGGAAGTTCATGTACGGCAGCTCTTTGTCGCCACCGATGTCCATGGTACGGACGATAACTGCCTGAGAGCCACACGCTTCAGCCACAGCTTTGTACGCCGCAAACTGCTCTTCTTCAGTTGGCAGCGCGTCGCGGTCCATGAACAGGAATTCGGTGCGGTACAGACCAACACCTTCAGCGCCGTTACGCTCAGCACCGTCGATATCACGAACGGTACCGATGTTGGCGCAAACTTCAACCTGGTGGCCATCAAGGGTGATTGCCGGCAGGTCTTTCAGTTTAGCCAGTTCGGCTTTCTCATTGGCAACCTGCTCCTGAATGGCACGCAGTTGCTCAATTTCTTCATTAGTTGGGTTGACGTAAACCTGGTTGTTTACGGCATCCAGAATCAGATAGTCGCCATTTTTCACCTGAGTGGTGACGCTACCGGTACCCACGATCGCTGGCAGTTCCAGGGAACGCGCCATGATGGAGGTGTGGGAAGTACGGCCACCGACGTCAGTGATGAAGCCCAGCACCTTCTTCAGGTTCAGCTGTGCGGTTTCGGACGGCGTCAGGTCCGCGGCAACCAGGATAACTTCATCCTGAATGGCGCTCAGGTCAATAATGGCCAGACCCAGGATGTTGCGCAGCAGGCGCTTACCGATGTCACGTACGTCAGCCGCACGTTCTTTCAGGTATTCATCATCCAGTTCTTCCAGGGCAGTTGCCTGACCTTCGATAACTTCATGCGCAGCTGCGTCAGCCGTCATGTTCTTATCTTTAATCAGGGCTATGATTTCCTGCTCCAGCTCCTCATCTTCGAGCAGCATGATGTGCCCTTCGAAGATGGCTTCTTTTTCTTCACCGAAAGTTTCGCCAGCTTTAGTCTTGATAGCTTCCAGCTGAGCTGACGCTTTAGAACGGCCGCTCAGAAAACGTTCAACTTCCTGCTCAACTTTATCGGCAGAAATTTTCTTCCGGTCGATGACAATTTCATCTTCTTTCAGCAGCAGTGCTTTGCCGAAAGCGATACCCGGGGATGCTAAAATGCCTGAAATCATAACCCTACCTTACTTGTGACTGATATTTAAAAGAACTCGTTGAACTTACTCGAGTTCAGCCATCAGTTTAACCAGATGTTCAACTGCTTTCTGCTCGTCTTCACCTTCTGCGGACAGGGTAACAACGGTGCCCTGGGTCAGACCCAGAGTTTGCAGTTTGAACAGGCTTTTTGCGCTAGCGCTTTTGCCGTTGGAGGTCACAGTGATCTCGGAAGTGAAGCCTTTCGCTTCTTTAACAAACTGAGCAGCAGGGCGGGTATGCAGACCGTTCGGAGCGGTAATGGTAACTTCTTGCTGGAACATTATATTTCCCCAACTTATAGGTTTAGTGTTGTGGAACTAAAGTCTAGCCTGGTGGATAGACTTTAGCCTGTATTACAAATCAAGCGACGCCCACAAAATCAGCACTACCATCGGCGACAAACCATCCGACGCAGACGCTTCTGGCCTTTGACGTTTCGCTTATCATTAAACATTATGCCGTGAAAGCAGGATTTGAACCAAATCATAAAATCGATTCAGCTTATGGAAAACCTGTTAAGAATAATTTCGCGGCTCAAAATAAATATGAGAGGTTAAATACCAGACCTACGGAGGTGAATCAATGCCAGGGGGGGTAAAAGTTTGATGCATGCCACAAAAAAGCACCCATTTGGGTGCTTTTTTACACGATTTTAACCAACTGGCATTACTGTTGCAGTTCTTTCTCGGTGAAGAGATCTGCGAACAGCGCCGTGCTTAAATAACGCTCACCCGAAGACGGTAGGATAACCACAATATTCTTATTGGTAAAGGTTTCATCTTCCTGGAGTTTCAATGCTGCGGCAACCGCTGCACCGGAAGAGATACCCGCCAGAATGCCTTCTTCTTCCATCAGGCGACGCGCCGTGGAGATAGCTTCTTCGTTGGTGATGGCGACGACTTTATCGATCAGCTTCAGATCAAGGTTGCCAGGGATGAAACCTGCGCCGATCCCCTGAATCTTATGTGGGCCTGGCTTCAGTTCTTCACCCGCCAGCGCCTGAGCGATAACCGGAGAATCAGTTGGCTCAACGGCGACCGAGATCAGATCCGTTTTGCCTTTGGTATTTTTAATGTAGCGCGTTACGCCGGTCAGCGTACCGCCGGTGCCGACGCCCGCAATGAATACGTCAACCTGACCGTCGGTATCTTCCCAGATTTCCGGGCCGGTGGTCTTTTCGTGAATTTCCGGGTTAGCCGGGTTGCTGAACTGCTGCAGCAGCAGGAATTTTTCCGGGTTGCTGGCAACAATCTCTTCGGCTTTCTGAATCGCGCCTTTCATGCCTTTCGCGCCTTCGGTCAGCACCAGGTTCGCGCCAAGTGCTTTCAGCAGCTTACGGCGTTCAACGCTCATGGTTTCCGGCATGGTCAGCGTCAGCTTATAACCACGGGCGGCAGCGACATAGGCCAGAGCGATACCGGTGTTACCGCTGGTTGGCTCAACCAGTTCGATGCCAGGCTTCAGCACGCCGCGTTTTTCGGCATCCCAAATCATATTGGCACCGATACGGCATTTGACGCTGAAGCTTGGGTTACGTGACTCAACCTTCGCCAGAATGCGCCCGTTACCGATGCGGTTCAGTCGTACCAGTGGTGTATGACCGATAGTCAGGGAGTTATCTTCAAAAATCTTACTCATGGCCTATCCTTAACTGTATGAAATTTGGGGTACTGGTCCAGCATACCTGCTTAAAGATTCTGCGGAAGTAAGGATTTCGCATATCTATATACTGAAGGGAAATAATGGCAAGCGGGATGGAATAAGGCAGGGCATAAGCCCCGCCTGGAGAGGTGATTACTTCCACATGGCGTGTTTGTCGCGATAGCAGTCAACCCACATCGCCGTTGCGCCGCAGATGGCGACCGGAATAATCACCAGATTCAGCACCGGAATCAGGGTAAACAGACTCACTAGCGACCCGAACTGCATATTGGTGACTTTGCGAGTTCGCAGGGCCTGGCGCATGGTTTTAAACGGTACTTTATGGTTGTCGAACGGGTAGTCGCAGTACTGGATAGCCAGCATCCACGCGCTGAACAGGAACCACAGCACCGGCGCGACCGTCTGACCAACGCCCGGAATAAAGTACAGCAGGAGCAGTACAATCGCGCGCGGCAGATACCATGCCAGCTTCTGCCATTCACGCTTCATGATGCGCGGCAGATCTTTCATGATGCCAACCACTCCAGTATCCGGCGGCGTCGCGCCGGTTAAGCGCGCTTCCAGCTGTTCTGCCAGCAGGCCGTTGAACGGCGCGGCAATCCAGTTGGCAATGGTCGAGAAGAAGTAGCCAAACACCAGCAGAATTGAAATCACCACCACCGGCCACAGTAGATAGCTCAGCCACTGCAGCCAGTCGGGGATACGGTTCATTAAGGATGGGATCCAGCTTTCCAGCTTGCTGAACAGCCACCAGAAGGCGCCGCCCATCAGGATGATATTGACCAACAGCGGTAAGATGACGAATCGGCGGATGCCCGGCAAGCCGATCAGTTTCCAGCCCTGAGAAAAATAGTAGACGCCGCTACGTGCGGCAGGGGTGGACGATGAAACCATGGTCAGGTGAAGCTCCTTTTACGGACTACATTGAAAAGACGACTATATATTATCGGGTTGTTGGACAATGACCAGTTAGGAAATGTTCGAAAAAACAGCAAAAAGTACGATTTAACGCATCTTTATGCGGTGAATGTCATGTGCACACTTGCACTTGACGTGATGGGCAAATACTCTTAGTGAGTAAATGTTTGCCGTGGTGGCAAGGTGTTAGAACAACAGAGAATATAATGATGCAGGATTTGCGTCTGATATTAATCATTGTTGGCGCGATCGCCATACTTGCTTTACTGGTTCATGGTTTCTGGACGAGCCGTAAAGAGCGTTCATCGATGTTCCGCGATCGACCAATGAAGCGAATGAAGTCTCGTGATGCCGATGATGAGTCGGAAGACGATGCTGATGACAATGTTGAAGGCGTGGGTGAAGTTCGGGTCCACAAGGTCAATCACGCCCCTGGGGCAACTGGGGAGCATGAAGCCCCTCGTCACGCGCCTCAACACCAGTACCAGCCGCCTTATGAGCGTCAGGCGCCTCAGCCTGCGCGTGCGCCAGAGCCGGTACAGCAACCGCATGTGCAACAGCCTTATCAGCCTGCACAGCCCGCGCCGGTACCGCCGCCGCAGCCTGTTCAGCAGCCTCCGCGTCCGCCGGTTGTCGAACCTCAGCCGGTACCTCAAGCGCCGCAGCATGTTGCTCAGCAGCCTGTAGCGCCTCAGGCTCCGCAGCCGGTAGAAGCGCCAGTCGCTCAGCCGGTGCAGCCAGAACCGGTTGCCGCACAGCCAGCGCCTGAACCTCCTCAGCCTGAGAAAAAAGAGCGTAAAGAGACGGTTATCGTCATGAACGTCTCCGCGCATCAGGGTACGCAGATTAACGGCGAACTGTTGTTGAATAGCATTCAGCAGGCCGGGTTTAAATTTGGTGATATGAATATTTTCCATCGTCATCTTAGCCCGGACGGCAGTGGACCGGCGTTGTTTAGCCTGGCCAATATGCTCAAGCCAGGCACCTTTGAACCGGAAACGATGGGCGAGATGGAAACCACTGGCGTGACCATTTTCATGCAGGTGCCGTCCTACGGCGATGAGCTGCAAAACTTCAAGCTGATGCTGCAGTCGGCGCAGTACATTGCCGACGAAGTGGGTGGTGTAGTGCTGGACGACCAGCGCCGCATGATGACCCCGCAAAAACTGCGTGAGTATCAGGACCGCATCCGCGAAGTTAAAGACGCCAACGCCTGATAGGCTCGCGCGTTTCCAATCTTTCCTGAACCCCCGCCTGTCGGGGGTTTTTTATCATTGATGGTGTGATATGCAACCTATAGAACAACAACTGAATGAACTGCGAGCGACGCTTCGCCATCATGAATATCTGTATCATGTTTTAGATACCCCGGAACTGCCGGACGCGGAGTATGACCGTCTGATGCGCGAACTGCGCGAGCTGGAAGCGCAGCACCCGGAGCTGATTACCTCCGACTCGCCCACGCAGCGGGTCGGCGCCGAGCCGCTGGCGGCGTTCAGCCAGATTCGCCATGAAGTGCCGATGCTGTCGCTGGACAACGTCTTTGACGAAGAGAGCTTCCTTGCCTTTAACAAGCGCGTCCAGGACCGTCTCAAGAGTACGGATAAACTGACCTGGTGCTGTGAGCTAAAGCTGGACGGCCTGGCGGTCAGCATCCTCTATGAAAACGGCGTGTTCGTCAGCGCGGCGACGCGCGGTGACGGCACCACCGGCGAAGATATCACCTCGAATGTCCGTACTATTCGCGCTATTCCGCTGAAGCTGCGCGGAGAGAACATTCCGGCCCGTCTGGAAGTGCGCGGTGAAGTGTTTATGCCGCAGGCCGGGTTTGAAAAAATCAACGACGAAGCCCGTCGCACCGGTAACAAAGTGTTCGCTAACCCGCGTAACGCCGCCGCTGGCTCGCTGCGTCAGCTTGACCCGCGGATTACCGCGAAGCGACCGCTCACTTTCTTCTGCTACGGCGTGGGTGTGCTGGAAGGGGGCGAACTACCGGATACCCATCTGGGGCGTTTGCTGCAGTTTAAAGAATGGGGGCTGCCGGTGAGCGACCGGGTCACGCTCTGTGACTCCCCGGAGGAAGTGCTCGCTTACTATCATAAGGTTGAAACCGATCGTCCTACGCTCGGTTTTGATATCGATGGCGTGGTGATCAAGGTGAACTCGCTGGCGTTGCAGGAACAGCTGGGCTTCGTAGCCCGCGCGCCGCGCTGGGCGGTGGCGTTTAAGTTCCCGGCGCAGGAGCAGATGACCTTTGTGCGCGACGTGGAGTTCCAGGTAGGGCGTACCGGGGCGATTACGCCAGTGGCGCGCCTGGAGCCGGTGCAGGTAGCCGGTGTGCTGGTCAGCAACGCGACGCTGCATAACGCCGATGAAATCGAGCGTCTTGGCCTGCGTATTGGTGACAAAGTGGTGATTCGCCGCGCGGGCGATGTGATTCCGCAGGTGGTCAACGTGGTGCTTTCTGAGCGCCCGGACGACACGCAGGAAATCGTCTTCCCGACTCATTGCCCGGTATGTAACTCTGACGTAGAGCGCGTGGAAGGTGAAGCCGTAGCCCGCTGCACCGGTGGCCTTATCTGCGGTGCGCAGCGTAAAGAGGCGCTCAAGCACTTCGTCTCCCGTCGTGCCCTTGATGTCGACGGCATGGGTGACAAAATTATCGACCAGTTGGTGGAGAAGGAGTATGTCCATACTCCGGCCGATCTTTTCACCCTGACCGCCGGCAAGCTGACCGGGCTTGACCGTATGGGGCCGAAATCGGCGCAAAACGTCGTCAGCGCGCTGGAAAAAGCCAAACAGACCACCTTCGCTCGCTTCCTCTACGCGTTAGGTATTCGTGAAGTGGGCGAGGCAACGGCAGCCGGTCTGGCGGCCTACTTTGGTACGCTTGACGCGCTGGAAGCGGCTTCCATTGAAGAGCTGCAAAAGGTGCCGGACGTCGGCGTGGTGGTGGCGAATCACGTGTTCAACTTCTTTGCCGAAGAGAGCAACCGTAACGTGATTCAACAACTGCTGAAAGAGGGCGTGAACTGGCCTGCTCCGGTGGTGATCAACGCCGAAGAGATAGATAGCCCGTTTGCTGGTAAAACCGTGGTGCTGACCGGCAGCCTGAGCCAGATGTCCCGTGACGATGCCAAAGCACGCCTGGTCGAGCTGGGGGCGAAAGTTGCCGGTAGCGTGTCGAAGAAGACCGATCTGGTGATTGCCGGTGAAGCCGCAGGCTCGAAGCTGGTGAAGGCGCAGGAGCTTGGCATTGCGGTGATCGACGAAGCCGAAATGCTGCGTCTGTTAGGAGTCTGAGGTGGATAAAGCACAGCTGATTGAGATTGCCAACACCGAAATGCCGTTTGGTAAGTACAAAGGACGGCGGCTTATTGACGTGCCGGAAGAGTATCTGCTGTGGTTTGCCCGGAAGGATCAGTTTCCTGCCGGGCATCTTGGCGAGCTGATGCAACTGACGCTGCTCATCAAAACAGAAGGGCTGAGCCAGCTGGTTCAGCCCCTTAAGCGCTAGCTGCCTACGCGGGCCTGCTCTTTGGCCTGCAGTTTTTCGGCCTGCGCTTTGTAGCGACGGGCCAGCACCGCGCAGGTCATCAGCTGAATCTGGTGGAAGATCATCAGCGGCAGCACCATCATCCCCAACACTGAGGTTGGGAAGAGAATATTGGCCATCGGAATACCGTTGGCCAGACTCTTTTTCGACCCACAGAAGACAATGGTAATCTCATCCGCCTTATTGAAGCCCAGCCGACGGGCAACTACGGTGTTAATCAGAATCACCAGCGCCAGCAGCACGATGCTCACCACCACGATAAACAGCAGTGACCCCACGCCAACCTTATGCCAGATACCGTTGACCACCGCTTCGCTGAAGGCGGAGTAGACCACCAGTAGAATCGAGGTCTGGTCGGTTTTGGCAATCCATTTTTTGTGTTTGGTCACAAACGCCGCAGTCCACGGGCGGGAAAGGTGCCCCAGCACAAACGGCAGCAGCAGTTGCAGCATGATTTTGCCCACCTGCTCGAGACTACCGCCCGCGCCGTGTACGTTCATCACCAAGCCAACCAGCAGCGGCGACAGGAAGATCCCCAGCAGGCTGGATGCCGACGCAGAGCACACTGCGGCGGCAACATTACCGCCCGCCAGCGAAGTAAAAGCGATGGCCGACTGTACGGTAGCAGGCAGAATGCACAGATACAGGAAACCAGCGTAAAGCTGGGGGTCGACGTTAATCGGTGCCCACCAGGCGAACAGCACGCCCAGCACCGGGAAGACCACAAAGGTGCTGCACATTACCCACAGATGCAGTCGCCAGTGGCTGCCGCCGGCAATAATCGACTCACGCGACAGCTTGGCGCCGTGCATAAAGAACAGCAGCGCGATAGCGGCGGTGGTCAGATTTTCAAAAAAGGGAACGAAGTCGCCGCGCGCCGGAAAGAAGGTGGCGAGCAGGACAACCGCAATAAGCGTCAGCGTAAACGGATCTAAAATGCGGAAAAGTTTCATAAAGACTCCTGAAGATCGATGCACACATTTTGCTTTTTTATTTTTGAGAAATAAAATTGATTTATTGCATCCATTCATGAATAAAACAGATGAATTACTCGCTGCGACAGTTGAAGGTGTTTGTAACGGTGGCCCAGGCGAAGAGTTTTAGCCGGGCAGGGGAAATAATCGGCCTGAGCCAGTCGGCGGTCAGCCACAGCGTAAAGGAGCTGGAGAGCCAGACCGGCGTCCGGTTGCTCGACCGCACCACGCGTGAAGTGGTGCTGACGGAAGCGGGGCAGCAGCTTGCCGCTCGCCTGGAACGGTTACTGGATGAGCTACAGGGCACGCTACGGGAAGCCGGGCGCACCGGGCAGCAGCTAAGTGGAACGGTCAGGGTGGCGGCCAGCCAGACGATTTCAGCGCATCTGATTCCGCAGTGCATTGCCCAAAGCAACCGCCGGTACCCGGACATTCGCTTTGTGCTGCACGACCGGCCGCAGCAGTGGGTGCTGGAGAGTATTCGTCAGGGGGACGTTGATTTCGGTATCGTTATCGATCCTGGCGTTGTGGGGGATTTGCAGTGCGAAACGGTGCTCTCTGAGCCATTCTTCCTGCTGTGTCGCAGCGATCACCCGTTTGCCGTTATGCCGGAGGTCGACTGGCAGGCGTTGCAGGGCGCGAAACTGGTGCTGCAGGACTACGCTTCCGGCAGCCGGATGTTGATTGATGCGGCGCTCCAGTTGCATCAGATTGAGGCGAATATCGTTCAGGAGATTGGTCACCCGGCGACGCTGTTCCCTATGGTGACGGCGGGCATTGGTATCAGCATTATTCCGGCGTTGGCGCTACCATTACCGGAGGGGAGCCCGCTGGTAGTGAAGCGGATGTCGCCGGGCGTAGAGCGCCAGCTGATGCTGGCGAGACGGAAAAATCGTTCGCTCTCCACCGCGGCTCAGGCGCTGTGGGACGTGGTGCGGGAGCAAAGCCAGCAACTCATGGATGAACGGCTACAGGACCCGCTGTATCAGACGTAAATATCGATCTGGTGATCGTCGCTGGGCTTGTTCACGCCGGTGATCGCGGCAGAAGAGGCTTCCTGTTTTTCCTGCGCTTTTTCTGCCTGCTGATTCTGGAGCTGCGCCAGCTGTGCTTCCAGCATGGCAATCTGCTCCTGAATCATCTCGGCCTGCTTTTGCTTTTCTTCTGTGCTGCCGCTGCCGTCCGCAATCTCTTTAAGCTGCTGGGTTAGCTTAACGATCTGCTGGGTGATACGTGCCATTTGTGATGCCGTATCGTTACCGCTCGGCGCGGCAGTGCTGGTGGTGGTTTTTAGTGAAGCGATAGAGGGAGCGCTGATGGTGGTCATGGTGAACGCCTTATTGGGAGAAATATAAGGAGTATCGGCAGAATGGGAGGAGACTTGAGCTTTTCCCGGCGGCGCTGCGCTTGGCCGGGCTACGTTGGAAAACTTCTCAGAACGCAGATAGCAAAAAGGCGCCTTTAGGGCGCCTTTTTACATTGGTGGGTCGTGCAGGATTCGAACCTGCGACCAATTGATTAAAAGTCAACTGCTCTACCAACTGAGCTAACGACCCGAAGTGGTGGGTGATGACGGGATCGAACCGCCGACCCCCTCCTTGTAAGGGAGGTGCTCTCCCAGCTGAGCTAATCACCCACTTCGGTACTTCAATTTTTAGTAAGAAATCCAGCTGGCGAGAAAGTGGTGGGTGATGACGGGATCGAACCGCCGACCCCCTCCTTGTAAGGGAGGTGCTCTCCCAGCTGAGCTAATCACCCACTTCTCAATTTCTTACTCTACACGGCGGAGACTACATAAAGTAGTTGGTGGGTGATGACGGGATCGAACCGCCGACCCCCTCCTTGTAAGGGAGGTGCTCTCCCAGCTGAGCTAATCACCCCCGCTGTGTGGAGTCGCATTATAGGGAGAGTTGAAAATGAGTCAACGCCTTTTATAAATAATTTATCTGTTCGTCGTAAAATTAGACGATGTGATCGCAAAACACGCTATGGTGTATGAATTCTATGCAAAAAATGCAAACCACACGCTTGCGGTGGGAACAACCGAGTGGGAGTGATAGAATATTGCCCACTTCTATTTCCAGGATTTGCCGGTTGTCGGCATGTTTATAAACGTAAGGCCATTTCATGAAAATCAAAACTCGCTTCGCGCCTAGCCCGACTGGCTATCTGCACGTCGGCGGTGCTCGTACTGCTCTTTATTCCTGGCTTTTCGCACGTCACCATAAAGGTGAGTTTGTGCTGCGTATTGAAGACACCGATCTCGAGCGCTCAACGCCGGAAGCCATTGAAGCCATCATGGATGGTATGAACTGGCTGAATCTGGAGTGGGATGAAGGCCCGTACTATCAGACCAAACGTTTCGATCGCTACAACGCGGTAATTGATGAAATGCTGGAAGCCGGCACGGCGTATAAATGCTACTGCTCCAAAGAGCGTCTGGAAGCACTGCGCGAAGAGCAGATGGCCAACGGCGAGAAGCCGCGTTACGACGGTCGCTGCCGCCACGGTCACGAACATCATGCTGACGATGAGCCGTGCGTAGTGCGTTTTGCTAACCCGCAGGAAGGTTCCGTTATTTTTGACGACCAGATCCGTGGGCCAATTGAATTCAGCAACCAGGAACTGGACGATCTGATCATCCGTCGTACCGACGGTTCCCCAACCTACAACTTCTGCGTGGTTGTTGATGACTGGGATATGGAAATCACCCACGTTGTTCGCGGTGAAGACCATATCAACAACACCCCGCGTCAGATTAACATCCTGAAAGCGCTGAACGCGCCGGTGCCGGTTTACGCGCACGTGTCGATGATCAACGGCGACGACGGCAAAAAGCTGTCCAAACGTCACGGTGCGGTCAGCGTCATGCAGTATCGCGATGACGGCTACCTGCCGGAAGCGCTGCTGAACTATCTGGTGCGTCTGGGCTGGTCCCACGGCGACCAGGAGATCTTCACCCGTGAAGAGATGATCGAATTCTTCTCTCTGGGCGCGGTCAGCAAGTCCGCCAGTGCGTTCAACACTGACAAACTGCAGTGGCTGAACCACCACTATATCAATACGATGGCGCCGGAATACGTGGCGACGCACCTGCAGTGGCACATTGAGCAGGAAAATATTGATACTCGCGTGGGTCCACAATTGAGCGAGCTGGTGAAACTGCTGGGCGAGCGCTGCAAAACGCTGAAAGAGATGGCGCAGAGCTGCCGTTACTTCTACGAAGATTTCGCTGAATTCGATGCGGACGCTGCGAAGAAACACCTGCGTCCGGTTGCGCGTCAGCCGCTGGAAGTGGTACGTGACAAAATCTCCGCCATCACCGACTGGACCGCTGAAAATGTTCACCACGCGATTCAGGCAACCGCCGATGAGCTGGAAGTGGGCATGGGCAAAGTGGGTATGCCGCTGCGCGTTGCGGTGACCGGAGCAGGGCAGTCACCTGGCCTGGACGTGACCGTTCATGCGATCGGTAAATCCCGTAGCATCGAGCGCATCAACAAAGCGCTGGCGTTTATCGCTGAGCGTGAAAGTCAGCAGTAATCGGCGTTCAGATGTGAAAAAAGCGGGGGAACCCGCTTTTTTTATACCTTATCGTTCTGGTCGCCCAGCCCAAGTCGCGCCAGAAAACCGCAAATACCTTCACGGGCCAAAAGCCGACATAAGCGCTCTTGTTCCAGCGGCGTCATGTTGTTCTGCAATACGTCGCTAATTTGCCGCCAGACCGCATCTGAAGCATGTGCGGTGTAGCTGCCTGCGGGTTCATCAATTTGATTGTCGTTTGGCAACTGGCGGAAAGCCGGCGTATTCACCAGAAAATCCATCACCTCATCGGTAATAAAGATAAGCCGTGCGCGGCCGCCTTTAATGCCGGGCATCGGTTCGGTATGCCACTCTTTTTCACGAATCCAACGGTTGATAGTCTGCCGGGTCATCCCCAGCATCTCAGCCAGCTCTTCCGTGGACATTTTTGCGGGAAGTTTTTTCATAGACAGTGTTTAACCGCGAATTCCTAAACGTTGCAATAAACCGCTAATCCCTTCCCGTAGCAGCAGTGACGTGAGCTGTTTCTGCTCGGCCTCGGTCATTTCATCAACCAGCGTCAGCAGCAGCGTGTGGAAAGGATTGTCGCTACCGTTCACCGCATAGGGAGCCGAAGACTCAGAGGCGCGCTGGGCGCTATGGATGAATTCCATGACTTCGTCGTTAACGTGTACCAGACGGGCTTTTCCTCCCTGAACGCCGGGACGGGGTGACGTTTTCCAGCCCTCTTTACGCACCCATTTGTTGATGGTTTGTCGGCTGTATCCCGTCAGATGAGCAATCTCCTCCGGCGTCATTCGTTCCTTGAGCATACAATTTCCTGAGTCGCAGTGTGGGAATTACATGTCCATGTTATAGCATCGTTTTATGAGAAAACGTGACAGGTTTAACTCCAACCTGCGAGGAGGCGAGCAATATGGCGCGTTTGCCTGCTTTTTCAGCGATTAGAACTATTTCGCCTATTTTGCCGTTGACACTGTGTTAGGGAATTCATATTATGCCGCCCGTCAACACGACAGCTTTACGTTGGGGCTATAGCTCAGCTGGGAGAGCGCTTGCATGGCATGCAAGAGGTCAGCGGTTCGATCCCGCTTAGCTCCACCAAATCCTGCTCCCATCAGGTTTGGAACGTAAAGAAAATGTGGGGCTATAGCTCAGCTGGGAGAGCGCTTGCATGGCATGCAAGAGGTCAGCGGTTCGATCCCGCTTAGCTCCACCAAAATTCGAAACCCTCGCCTATGGCGGGGGTTTTTTGTTTTATGCGTATGAACAAAAAAACAGCATTTATATTATAAAAAGCATGCGTAGATCAGGATTTACTCAACTCGGTTTGCTTCGAATAATAACTATCAATAATATTTAAGCAGTCACTCTACGTACGATAAAGGATATCGGCAGATACGCATGACTGTGCAACGGAGCACCCCAATAAGGAAATTCGTCCTGGCATTGATTATTAGCCTGACGATGATTCCTGTTTCTCGATATATCTCTCCGACCGCGTTTTATGATGGTCATTCTGTATATCTGGCATGGTTACCGCTGAGCGTAATGATTGCGCTGATGATGCTGTTTGGCCGCCATGCCGTGCTGCCTCTGGCGCTGGGCTTTATCGCCACTAACTACTGGCAGCTGCACCTTTCGCCTTTTGATTCATTAATATTACTGTTCTGTCAGTTGACCGCCGTCTGCATTTCCAGCTTTATTTTATATTCCATGCTGGGTCGACGTTGGCGACATGGTTTGGATATTCATCATATTGGCTTACGTATTTTTTGGCTCGGGTTCATCGCGCCAATATTAGCTAAGATTATGATGTATATCGCGGGAGAATTGACCATTGTTCCCGTCGAAATGTTTAGCTATTTTAATGTAACATCCGTTATTTATGCGATTGTTGATATTCAAGGACTGGTTTGCGCATCCTTAATATTTACTAAACTGTTTTATTATCCATTGCGGATGTGCCTGAACACCCGCTATGCCAGAGTATTCTGGCGTAAAAACATTGCGGGCTATACGGGGTTAAGGGGCAAATGCTTCGTTATCGCCTGGATCTTCGCGTTGGTTTGCATGCTGTTTTTCCTCTGTGCGCCGTTCGGCGACAGCTACTTTGCCGGTTATCTCGTCCCCATCATCTTTATCTTTTTCGCCTTCGGTATCAGCCAGCTGTCGTATCCGTTGATCATGATAAGTTGGACGCTGTCCGCCTTTGTGCTGGTGATGTACAACAAAAATTTCCTACACGGCATTCAAACTCAGTACTCGCTCTCATTTATCCTATCGGCGCTGATCTCGTTTACCGTCTGTCTGCAGTACATGCTGCAAATCTACCATCGCAGCAAGCATCTGAAGCAGAAATGGCACGAGCAGGCCATGATTGATCCGTTGACCGGGCTGCCTAACCTGCGTGCGCTGGAGGATTATATGAAGGCGCCGGGCGTCACTAGCGTCTGCTGCCTGCACATCAAAAACCTGGACTTCCTCAGCCGCCACTACGGCATGATGATGCGTATTCAGTGCAAGCGCAGTATCACTCAGGTGCTGCAGCCTAAGCTCGATAACAATGAGAAACTCTTCCAGTTGCCGGGCAACGAACTACTGCTGGTGCTGAACGGCCCGGAAACGGAAGCGAGGCTTAACCATCTGGTGGATTTTCTGCGCCGTCAGGATATTCGCTGGAATAACACGTTGTTGACGCTGGAATACGGTATTTCGTGGGGCAGGGTGTGTACGCAGGACGACAATCTCTACCATACGCTTGGGCAGCTTAGCTGGCTGGCAGAACAGGCCGGTGAAGAGAGCCAGATACTGCAACTGGATAACGGCCAGGTGGAAGCCTATGACGAAACCGGCGACCGCGTTGTGCTCCTCAACCGTATTAAAAGCGCGCTGGAGTGGGACAACTTTGTCCTCTACGCGCAGCCTATCAGAAAGCCATCGGGCGAAGGCTACTATGAAATCCTTAGCCGACTGGTGGATGCCAACGGCATGGTGATGCCGGATAAATTTATCCCCATCCTGACGCAGTTCAACCTGAGCAAACGCTTCGACATGCAGGTGTTGGAAAACCTGTTCCGCTCGCTGCCGGCGTTTCCAGGACAGCGTTTTTCCGTCAACCTGATGCCCTACACGTTGATGCACAAAGAGAGTGCTGCCGAAATCATCGCGCTGTTCCGACGCTATCGGGTTAAGGTTCAGCGCATCATTATTGAAATTACCGAAGAACAGGCGTTTTCGAACTCGGATATCAGCATTCAGAACCTCAATAGACTGCGGGAATTCGGTTGCCAGATTGCGATTGATGACTTCGGTACTGGCTACGCCAACTATGAGCGCCTGAAGCGTCTTGAGGCCGATATCATCAAGATTGACGGCGCGTTTGTGCGTGACGTGCTCACTAACCCAATGGATGCGATGATCATTCGTTCCATCTGCGAACTGGCGGAGATGCAGGATCTGGAGGTTGTGGCGGAATATGTCGAGACCGAGGCGCAGCAGGCGCTGCTAATGGAGCTAGGTGTGGACTATATGCAGGGGTATCTCATTGATAAGCCAAGACCGCTTTGCGATATTGGCTACCAGACCGAGTCATAAATAAAAAGGGCCTGTAACAACGTTACAGGCCCTTTTTTAATGCGGGTAGATTACAGAACCAGTGCCGCGATAGAAGCAGACAGAACGCTCACCAGCGTAGAACCGTACACCAGCTTCAGACCGAAGCGGGAAACCACGTTACCCTGCTCTTCGTTCAGGCCTTTAATCGCGCCAGCGATGATACCGATAGAAGAGAAGTTAGCGAAGGAAACCAGGAATACGGAGATGATACCAACTGCGCGAGGGGAGAGTTCAGCGGCGACTTTCTGCAGATCCATCATGGCAACGAATTCGTTAGAAACCAGTTTGGTCGCCATGATACTACCCACCTGCAGGGATTCGCTTGCCGGTACACCCATAACCCATGCAACAGGATAGAAGATATAACCCAGAATGCCCTGGAAGGAGATGCTGTAGCCGAACCAACCGGTAACGGTCGCGAACAGGGCGTTCAGCGCGGCGATCAGGGCGATAAAGCCGATCAGCATTGCCGCAACGATAATCGCAACTTTGAAGCCTGCCAGAATGTATTCACCCAGCATTTCGAAGAAGCTCTGTCCTTCGTGCAGGTTAGACATTTGAATGTTCTCTTCGCTAGCATCCACGCGGTACGGGTTGATCAGCGACAGAACGATAAAGGTGCTGAACATGTTCAGTACCAGCGCCGCAACAACGAACTTCGGCTCCAGCATGGTCATGTAGGCGCCCACGATAGACATGGAAACGGTAGACATCGCCGTGGCCGACATGGTGTACATGCGGTTACGGGACATTTTGCCGAGGATATCTTTATAAGCGATGAAGTTTTCAGACTGGCCCAGAATCAGGGAGCTGACGGCGTTGAAAGATTCCAGTTTACCCATGCCGTTGATTTTAGACAGCACGGTACCAATCGCACGAATGATAATCGGCAGAATACGGATATGCTGCAGAATACCGATCAGCGCGGAGATGAAGACGATAGGGCAGAGCACCTTCAGGAAGAAGAAGGCCAGACCTTTATCGTTCATGCTGCCGAAGACGAAGTCGGTCCCGTTGTTCGCAAAACCAAGCAGTTTTTCGAACATTTCGGCAAAGCCGCGTACGAAGCCCAGACCAATGTCAGAGTTCAGGAAGAACCATGCCAGTAAAACTTCAATGACAAGTAATTGAATAACATAACGAATGCGAATCTGTTTGCGGTTGGTGCTGACCAGCAAGGCCAGGATCCCTACCACAACGAGCGCGAGAACAAAATGCAAGACGCGGTCCATATTTGCTCCAAACATGAGACGGGTTAAATTTTCTTGCACATTCTATGTAACATCATTAAATAAAACGAGATCTCCATCCCACTATATTTAGTTCCTGTGAGCAAACTCAAAATTAGTGATCAAAGATACATTTTTGTGATGTTAAGTAAATGTATGAAAAGTTCCTTTGTTGTACTACTCTCATCTTAAGCGTACACCAAACCCCCGCAACCTCCAGTCTGGCGATTGATTCCGGCTATCAGAGCAATCATTATCATCTTTTACAAATGAACTTGATAATCATTCGCATTCTGTTAGCCTGAAACATAGCAAAGGCTATGTTTTTGAGGCAGACCATGACAAACAGTCGCGTTGAGAGTAACACCGGTCGTGCAGCGCGCCGTATGCGGCTAGCGCTGATGGGGCCCGCATTTATTGCCGCCATCGGCTATATCGATCCCGGCAACTTTGCCACCAACATTCAGGCAGGGGCGAGCTTCGGCTATCAGTTGCTGTGGGTTGTCGTCTGGGCGAACCTGATGGCGATGCTGATTCAGGTGCTGTCCGCGAAGCTCGGTATCGCCACGGGAAAAAACCTGGCGGAGCAGATTCGCGACCATTATCCGCGCCCGGTGGTCTGGTTTTACTGGGTGCAGGCGGAAATTATCGCTATGGCAACCGATCTGGCAGAATTTATCGGGGCGGCAATCGGCTTTAAGCTGATCCTCGGCGTTTCGCTGCTGCAAGGGGCGGTGCTGACGGGGGTTGCCACCTACCTGATTCTGATGTTGCAGCGCCGTGGGCAAAAGCCGCTGGAAAAAGTGATTGGCGGCCTGCTGCTATTTGTGGCAGCGGCCTATATCGTTGAGCTGGTTTTTTCCCAGCCACAGATGGCACCGCTCGCGAAAGGGATGATTATTCCGTCGCTGCCTAACTCCGAAGCGGTGTTCCTCGCGGCGGGCGTGCTGGGTGCGACTATCATGCCGCACGTTATTTATCTGCACTCATCTCTGACTCAGCATCTGCATGGCGGCAGCGCCAAAGAGCGCTATCACGCCACGCGCTGGGATGTGGCGATCGCCATGACCATTGCCGGTTTTGTGAACCTGGCGATGATGGCGACGGCGGCCGCGGCGTTCCACTTCCACGGTCACACCGGCATTGCCGACCTTGATGAAGCGTATCTCACCCTCGAACCGTTGCTGAGCCATGCGGCAGCAACCATCTTCGGCCTGAGTCTGGTGGCGGCGGGACTCTCCTCCACGGTGGTTGGGACGCTGGCAGGTCAGGTGGTAATGCAGGGCTTTATTCGCTTCCACATTCCGCTGTGGTTCCGTCGTGCGGTGACGATGCTGCCGTCATTTATTGTGATTCTGATGGGGCTCGACCCAACGCGTATTCTGGTGATGAGCCAGGTGTTGCTAAGCTTCGGCATCGCGCTGGCGCTGGTGCCGCTGCTGATTTTCACCAGCAATCGTCAGTTGATGGGCGAACTGGTCAACACGCTGTGGATTAAACGGATTGGCTGGGTGATTGTGGCGATTGTGGTGGCGTTGAATGGGTGGTTGCTGCTGGGAACGTTGATGTAATAAACCCGCTTGTCCGGGCTACTTTTGATGTGTAGCCCGGACAAGAGCAGCAACTCCGGGAAAATATCAGTGATGATGCCCGTGTCCATGACCGCGCCCGCGTCCGCGATGATCGTCGCGGTCGCTCCAGCCTTCACGATAGCCGCGCTCATAGGCTTTGCGGTTATCCCAACCGCGGTGCCAGCCGTTATCGCGGTGATACCAGTTACGATGCCAGTAATCACGATCGCGCCAGCGACCGCCGTCCCAGTAATTACCGTAATTATCGCGATCGCCAATTTGTAATTTTACGGACGGCAGCAGGGTGATTTCACCAGCATTCGCGAACATCGGGGCCGATGCCATCAACACTGCCGCCAGAATCAGTGACCTGAACATACTTCTCTCCTATACGATCGTGGCCTGTAAGGCCTGTTAACGCAATATTACAATTCGGTAAATACCGCGATTATTGGGGTAACTCTTAAATCGTCAGGAGAGAGCACTTTTTGCTAAAGTCGCCGTTATTTTATACTGCGCAGAATACTATCGATGGTTTCGCTTTCCTCAGCGCTGAAATGCCGATTGCTCAGCATGCCCACTGCATCATCAAGCTGCGCGGTTTTGCTGGCACCAATCAATACCGACGTCACCGCCTGTTGGCGTAAAACCCACGCCAGCGCCATCTGCGATAGCTTCTGACCACGCTGCTCTGCGATAGCGTTAAGCTGGCGTACGGCTTCCAGCTTGCCGTCGGTCAACTGCTCTGGCTTCAGGAAGATGCTGCCGCTAGCGGCACGGGAGTCTGCCGGAATGCCGTGCAGGTAACGATCGGTCAGTTGCCCGCCCGCTAACGGTGAGAAGGCGATACAGCCGACGCCTTCCTGCTGGAGTACCTGAAGCAGGCCATTTTCAGGGCTTCGCTCAAGCATTGAATACTTCGGCTGGTGAATAAGACACGGTGTACCGAGGTCGTTCAGCATCGCAATAGCCTGACTTGCCAGTTCGGCCGGGTAGTTGGAAAGCCCGATGTACAGGGCCTTGCCCTGACGCACGATATGATCCAACGCACGCATGGTTTCCTGCAGCGGCGTTTCCGGGTCCGGGCGGTGGTGATAGAAAATATCGACGTACTCAAGCCCCATCCGCTTCAGGCTCTGATCGAGGCTTGAAATCAGATATTTACGTGAACCCCAGTCGCCATACGGCCCGTCCCACATGGTATAACCGGCTTTGCTGGAGATAATCAGCTCATCGCGGTAGGGCAGGAAATCTTCCCGCAGGATGCGGCCAAAGTTGCTTTCAGCAGAGCCTGGAGGCGGCCCGTAGTTGTTCGCTAAGTCGAAATGGGTGATCCCAAGGTCGAACGCGTGTTGCAGCAGTTGGCGGCTGTTTTCTACTCGCGTTTCATCGCCAAAGTTGTGCCACAGCCCCAGCGAAACGGCCGGCAGCTTGAGGCCGCTATTGCCGCAGCGCTGAAACGTCATGGTCTCGTAACGCGTCGGGCTTGCCTTGTAAACCATTGTGTCCTCCAGATTATCCGGTTGTGTATACGCTTACACTAGCGAATGTCCACCGACTCGTACACTCCTGAAATCTGTAAAAATTGCTTTCCAGGGGACTTTTTGACGAAATCTGGACAGCCTTAACACTTCCTCAATACTCAAAGAATACTGACTGGAGGAGGTGCATGATGACAACGTCCTATACCGTGGCAGATTATCTGCTTGACCGCCTCGCCGACTGTGGCGTTGACCACCTGTTTGGCGTCCCCGGAGACTACAACCTCCAGTTTCTCGACCATGTTATCGCGCACCGACAGATTCGCTGGGTCGGCTGCGCGAACGAACTCAACGCCGCCTACGCCGCCGATGGTTACGCGCGGATGCAGGGCTGCGGCGCGCTGCTCACCACCTTCGGCGTCGGTGAACTGAGTGCGCTGAACGGGGTAGCGGGGAGCTTTGCTGAACACGTTCCTGTTCTGCATATTGTCGGTGCCCCCTGTACCGGTGCTCAGCAGCGACGTGAGTGTTTACACCACACGTTGGGTGATGGCAATTTCGATCGCTTTCGCCAGATGAGCGCGCCTATCTCGGTAGCGCAGGGCGTGCTGGATGCTGCTAACGCCCGCGATGAAATTGACCGCGTGCTGCGCGATATTCTGCACTACTGCCGCCCTGGCTATCTGCTGTTGCCTGCGGATATCGCCGCGCTGCCAACCTCTCCTCCTGTAAACGCTCTCACGGCAAAACCTACGCCGGTTGACTCGACTGAACTGACCGATTTTGTTTCGCACGCCCGCGCGTTGTTGAATGACCGCAGCCGTGTCTCGCTGCTGGCCGATGTGCTTGCCCTACGCTTTGGTCTGCAATCGACGCTAAACAAATGGATGGATGCGCTACCGATCCCTCACGCGACCATGCTGATGGGCAAAGGGCTATTTAATGAGACGCATGCTGGGTTTGTGGGCACTTACAGCGGTGGTGCCAGCCAGCCGGAAACGCGAGCCGCAATAGAAGATGCGGAGGTTATTTTTTGCATCGGCACCTGTTTTACCGACACGATCACGGCGGGCTTTACCCACCAGATTCCGGTAGAAAAATCGATTGAAATCCAGCCTTTTGCCGCGCGGGTAGGGAAACGCTGGTTTAGCGGGATAGGCATGCAGGAGGCGGTGAATGCGCTTATCGCGCTGAGCCGTGACTTTTCCGCGCAGTGGCAAATTCAGCCCCCTCGGGCGCAGAAAACGGCGACGGCGGATACCGGGCAGCTAACCCAGCGCCACTTCTGGCAAACTCTGGATAAATATCTGATGCCGCACGACATTATACTGGGCGATCAGGGGACGGCGGCGTTCGGGCTTGCTGACCTGACGCTCCCGCAGGGGGCCAGCCTGATCGTGCAGCCGCTGTGGGGATCGATTGGCTACACGCTGCCGGCCGCATTTGGCGCGCAGACCTCGCAGCCGGAGCGGCGCGTAGTGCTGGTGGTGGGAGACGGGGCCGCGCAGCTGACGATTCAGGAGCTCAGCTCAATGCTGCGCGATGGGCTGAAGCCGCTGATTCTGCTGCTGAATAATGAAGGCTACACGGTCGAACGGGCGATTCATGGCCCGGAAGAGCGCTATAACGATATCAGCCTATGGAACTGGACCCAGCTGCCGCAGGCACTCAACCTGGATTGCCAGGCCGAATGCTGGAAAGTGAGCAACGTCTCGCAGCTTAGCGACGCGCTGGCGCGCGCCGCCCACCGGGACAGGCTGACCCTGCTTGAGGTGATGCTGCCGAAAATGGATATTCCGCCGCTGTTAAAAGCGGTCACCCAGGCGCTAGAGGCGCGTAACAACAGCCATTAATCCTTACGTTTGCGCGGCACCATCATTGTGGGTTTCCCCGCCAGCAGGAGCCAGGCGGGGAGCATCACGATGCACAGCAGCGGCAGCAGCGTGGTATCAGGCACCACCACGGCGGCCATAAACAGGCTCAGCCAGGCATCGCGAGTGACCACTAAAACCAGCCCCAGAATAGCGCAGGAGACGGTAATCGCCGCCGGAACGGCATCCACATGCGCATGCAGCATCAGGCCTAGCGCCACTGCGACAAATACCGCCGGGAAGATGCGCCCACCACGGAACCCGCAGGCGGCAGCCACGACCAGCGCCGCCAGCTTGCTGAGCGCAAACAGCATATAGTCGCCTGCGCCGAAGCTCTGCCCGGCTGTTAGCCGCTGCATCTCATCCAGCCCTTTAAACAGGGTGATTGGCCCGCCAACGGTGCCAATAATCCCCAGCACAAAACCGCCGA
This sequence comes from Kluyvera sichuanensis, assembly GCF_040930405.1. Classification (NCBI taxonomy): domain Bacteria; kingdom Pseudomonadati; phylum Pseudomonadota; class Gammaproteobacteria; order Enterobacterales; family Enterobacteriaceae; genus Kluyvera; species Kluyvera sichuanensis. Next base: position 2,367,616 of record NZ_CP162271.1, on the reverse strand, counting down.
CGCCGAGGATTAAGACCGGATGTTTCAATCGGTGCATCAGCGCGTGCAGATGCGGCAGGCACCAGACGGCGACCATACCGACGGCGATAGCAAAGACGGCGACAATCGCCCCGCTGAAAATATCGACGATGCGCAGCGTCTGATAATGCTCAATCGGCAGTGAAAACTGCGGATGAAAGAATACGCCGGTGGTTAATGCCCCGGCGGCGGCGGCCAGCAGCGGCGCAAACAGGCGGTCCCACAGCGGTGATTCGTTATTGCTGGTTAGCGTCTGGGTGAAAATCAGCGCGGCGGCAACCGGAGTGCCAAACAGTGCGCCGATGGTGCCCGCTGCGGCGAGAATGGTCCAGTCCAGCGAGCTGACACGCGGGAAGAAGCGTGCGCCCAGCGCAACCGCCAGCGCGATGTTCACCGACATAATCGGGTGCTCAGGGCCGAGGCTAACCCCGCCCGCCAGGCCGATAATTAACGCAAGTACCAGTCCCGGTAGATGTGAAGGGGGAACTGCCGCGCCGATTAACGGTTCGCTGGCCGGATCCGGCCCGGCATGACCGGGGCTATAGCGAATGACCAGACCGACGGCGATGCCGGTCAGGGTCAGCATCAGGATTATCCAAAAAGGGGAGTCAAAGGCCACGCCGAACGTCGCGGGCAGATTGCGCCACAGCAGATGTTGCAGCACGGCGGCAATTTTCATCACCACAATTAAAAGCAGGCTCGAGGCGATACCGATCAGCACCGCGGGAATAGAGAGCAACAACATCGTTCTGGCTCGCGGGTGGAGCATGTTTTTATCCTTTTGACTGAATGCTGAGGTTACTTTGCATTTTCCGGCGTTTACGTTCAGCGCAAATGATGCTGAAACGATACGGCGCGATAGCGCATCCGGCCTTTGCATCTGATAAGAATGAGGCAAAAAATGTGACCGGGATCGATAATCCTGGGGTGCTCACACAAACGTCATTGTCGTGAAAGCGCCTTGAATTTACAGTGTGACAAAGATTTATTCTGACTTTAGCGGAGCCGTAACGGAATGACAAAGTTTGCTTTAGTGGGTGATGTTGGGGGCACCAATGCGCGTCTGGCATTGTGCGATTTAGCCAGCGGTGAAATTTCGCAGGCGAAAACCTATTCCGGCCTGGATTATCCAAGCCTGGAAGCCGTTGTCCGCGTCTATCTCGACGAGCATAACGTGTCGGTCGAAGACGGCTGTATCGCGATTGCCTGCCCGATTACCGGTGACTGGGTGGCGATGACCAACCACACCTGGCAGTTCTCGATTGCGGAAATGAAGAAAAACCTCGGTTTCTCGCATCTGGAAATTATCAACGACTTCACCGCGGTCTCCATGGCGATTCCGATGCTGAAAAAAGAGCATCTGATCCAGTTCGGCGGCACCGAGCCGGTGGAAGGCAAACCGATCGCCGTTTACGGCGCGGGCACCGGCCTTGGCGTGGCGCATCTGGTTCACGTCGACAAGCGCTGGGTCAGCCTGCCGGGCGAAGGTGGCCACGTTGACTTCGCGCCGAACAGCGAAGAAGAGGGGATTATCCTTGAAGTGTTGCGCGAAGAAATTGGCCACGTTTCCGCCGAGCGCGTGCTCTCCGGTCCTGGCCTTATCAACCTCTATCGGGCCATTGTGAAGTCCGACAACCGCGTGCCGGAAAACTACAAGCCGAAGGATATTACCGAACGCGCGCTGGCTGATACCTGCACCGACTGCCGCCGCGCGCTGTCCCTGTTCTGCGTCATCATGGGCCGCTTTGGCGGCGACCTGGCGTTAACCCTTGGCACCTTTGGCGGCGTCTATATCGCCGGTGGCATCGTGCCGCGCTTCCTTGAGTTCTTCAAAGCCTCCGGCTTCCGTGGCGGGTTTGAAGATAAGGGCCGCTTTAAAGATTACGTACACCCAATCCCGGTCTACCTGATTGTCCACGACAATCCGGGGCTGCTGGGTTCCGGTGCGCACCTGCGTCAAACGTTGGGCCAAATTCTGTAAACTGTCGGAAAACCCATGTAGCCCGGCCGAGCGTTGCGACGCCGGGAACCACATCGCCAAACCGCGTTCATGACGCGGTTTTTTTTCGCCCGTTATTCATCATTCCGACGTTCGTCACATTTCCGTCAGGCGGGATTATTTGTCCAGTAAAAGCATTGTTCGTCTGCTAACAATGGTTGCGAAGTGTTAGCCATAATTCCCCTCGTTAACTATCTGAAGGAGTTTGTGATGACTAAAAAACTGATTGCAGTCTGCGCATGCCCGATGGGTCTGGCACATACCTTTATGGCAGCTCAGGCGCTGGAAGAAGCGGCGGTTGAAGCGGGATACGAAGTGAAAATTGAAACGCAGGGCGCAGACGGTATCCAAAACCGCCTGACGGCGCAGGACATCGCCGAAGCGACGCTAATCATCCACTCCGTTGCCGTCACGCCGGAGGATAACGAGCGCTTTGAAACCCGTGACGTGTACGAAATTACGTTACAGGACGCCATCAAAAATGCCGCTGGCATTATTAAAGAAATCGAAGAGATGGTTGCAGCCGAACAACAATAATTGTCGACAGGGATACCACTATGGCCATAAAGAAACGCAGTGCAACCGTTGTGCCTGGCGCATCCGGTGCTGCCGCGATAAAAACGCCGCCAGCCGCTCGAAACAGCTTTTGGGGCGAACTCCCGCAGCACGTGATGTCAGGGATTTCGCGCATGGTACCGACGCTTATCATGGGCGGGGTGATCCTCGCGTTCAGCCAGCTTATCGCCTACAGCTGGCTCAAGATCCCCGCCGATACCGGCATCATGGATGCGCTTAACAGCGGACAATTTACGGGCTTTAATCTTTCGCTACTGAAATTTGCCTGGCTGTCGCAGTCCTTTGGCGGCGTGCTGTTTGGCTTTGCGATCCCGATGTTTGCCGCCTTCGTGGCGAACTCCATCGGCGGCAAGCTGGCGTTTCCGGCCGGGTTTATCGGCGGGTTGATGTCCACTCAGCCAACCCAGATGCTTAACTTTGACTCGAACACGCTGCACTGGGTGACCACCGCGCCGGTTCCTTCCACCTTTATTGGCGCGCTGATTATCTCCATCGTCGCCGGTTATCTGGTGAAGTGGATGAACCAGAAAATCCAGCTGCCTGATTTCCTGTTGGCGTTTAAAACCACCTTCTTACTGCCGATCCTCTCTGCGATTTTCGTCATGCTGGCGATGTATTACGTCATCACACCTTTCGGCGGCTGGATCAACGGCGGTATTCGTACGCTGCTGACTACCGCGGGCGAAAAGGGCACGCTGATGTACGCGATGGGGATCGCGGCGGCAACGGCAATCGACCTCGGTGGGCCTATCAACAAAGCGGCAGGCTTTGTGGCCTTTAGCTTTACCACCGACCACGTTCTGCCGATTACGGCCCGTTCGATAGCGATCGTCATTCCACCGATTGGTCTGGGGCTGGCCACCATCCTTGACCGTCGCTTAACCGGCAAACGGCTGTTCAGCGCTCAGCTTTATCCGCAGGGGAAAACGGCGATGTTCCTGGCGTTTATGGGGATCAGCGAAGGGGCGATTCCGTTTGCATTGGAGAGCCCGGTTACCGCTATTCCGTCCTATATGGTAGGGGCCATTGTGGGTTCGACCGCCGCCGTCTGGCTGGGCGCGGTTCAGTGGTTCCCAGAGTCAGCTATCTGGGCGTGGCCGCTGGTGAGTAACCTTGGCGTCTATATGGCAGGGATTGCGCTGGGGGCGATTATTACCGCGCTGATGGTGGTGTTCCTGCGTAACCTGCAGTACCGCAGAGGCAAACTGCTGATTGAAAGCCTCTAAGGATAAGGACGAAGATCATGACGTTATTGGCATCGCTGCGACAGTGGCTGGCAGAGCAGAAGCTGGACGCGGTACTGATTTCATCGCGCCAGAATAAGCAGCCACATCTGGGGATTTCCACCGGCTCCGGCTATGTGCTGATTACCCGTGACAGTGCGCATATCCTGGCCGATGCGCGTTACTACGCCGATATCCAGTCTCGTGCCGATGGCTACCAGATGCACCTGCTGGACGCCGAGCGGACGCTGACGGCCATCGTGAATCAGATTGTGGCCGACGAGCATCTGCACACCCTCGGTTTTGAGGGCGGACAGGTGAGCTGGCAGACCGCACAGCGCTGGCAAGCGTCGATCAACGCCGCGCTGGTCGGCACTTCCCTCGATGCTTTACGGCGTATCAAAACGCCGCAGGAGATTGACCTGATTCGCCAGGCTTGCCGGATTGCTGACCAGAGCGCGGAGCATATTCGCCGCTTTATCCAACCGGGGATGCGCGAGCGCGACATTGCTGCCGAACTGGAGTGGTTTATGCGCTCGCAGGGTGCGGAAACAGCCTCTTTCGACACCATTGTCGCCAGCGGCTGGCGCGGCGCGCTGCCGCACGGCAAGGCGAGTAACAAGCTTGTTGAGGCCGGAGAGTTAATCACCCTCGACTTCGGCGCGCAGTATCAAGGCTACTGCTCTGATATGACACGCACTTTTTTGGTCTCCGGCGGCGTTTCGCCGCAGGCGCACCCGCTTTATTCGGTTTATCAGGTGGTGCTACAGGCGCAGCTTGCTGGCATCGCAGCAATTCGCCCCGGCGTACGCTGCCAGGAGGTGGACACAGCCGCCCGGCACACCATCGCCGAGGCGGGCTACGGTGAATACTTCGGTCATAACACCGGTCATGCGATTGGCATTGATGTCCATGAAGATCCGCGCTTCTCGCCAACCGATACCACGCTGCTTGCACCGGGCATGTTGCTGACCGTGGAGCCCGGCATTTATTTACCGGGGCAGGGCGGTGTGCGCATTGAAGACGTCGTGCTGGTGACGCCAACCGGTGCCGAGGTGCTCTACGGTATGCCGAAAACATTGTTATGCACGGGAGAGGCATGATGGATTTATCGCTGTTAAAAGCGCTGAGCGAGGCAGATGCGATCGCCTCCTCAGAACATGAGGTTCGCCAGATCCTGCTGGAAGAGGCGGATCGTCTGCGCAAAGAGGTGCGCTTTGACGGACTAGGATCGGTACTGATCCGATTAAATGAATCCGACGGCCCGAAGGTGATGATCTGCGCGCATATGGATGAAGTGGGCTTTATTGTGCGCAGCATCTCCTCGGAAGGGGCGATTGATGTGCTGCCGGTCGGCAACGTGCGCATGGCCGCCCGTCAGCTCCAGCCGGTGCGGATCACTACCCGAGAGGCGAGCAAAATTCCCGGCCTGCTCGACGGCGAGCGAAGCGGCAATGAGGTGAGCGCGCTGCGGGTCGATATTGGCGCACGATCTTACGATGAGGTGATAGCGGCGGGGGTTCGCCCGGGCGATCGCGTCACCTTTGATACCCCTTTCCAGGCGCTGCCGCACCAGCGGGTCATGGGCAAGGCCTTCGACGATCGGCTTGGCTGCTACCTGCTGGTGGCGCTCCTGCGTGAACTGCACGCGACCGAGTTGCCCGCTGAGGTCTGGCTGGTGGCGAGTTCCAGCGAAGAGGTGGGACTACGTGGGGGGCAGACGGCCACCCGCGCGGTGTCGCCGGATGTGGCCATTGTGCTGGATACCGCCTGCTGGGCAAAAAACTTCGACTATGGCGCGGCGAATCATCGGCAGATAGGAAAAGGGCCAATGCTGGTGCTCAGCGACAAATCGCTGATTGCGCCCCCGAAACTGACGGCATTTATCGAACGGATTGCCGCTGGGATGGATATCCCGCTGCAGCTCGACATGTTCAGCAACGGCGGTACCGACGGCGGCGCCGTTCACCTCAGCGGGACGGGCGTTCCGACTGTCGTTATCGGCCCAGCGACCCGCCATGGGCACTGCGCTGCCTCGATTGCCGACTGCCGCGACATTCTGCAAACCCAGGCGCTGCTTTCGGCGTTGATTACCGGTTTTACGCGTGAGACCGTGGCTCACCTGACGGACTTCAGGTGCTGATCTCGCGCTAACAGGAGTGGTTATGTTAACGATTCAATTTCTTTGCCCGCTACCGAACGGCCTGCACGCGCGCCCAGCATGGGAACTCAAAGAGCAGTGCAGCCAGTGGCAAAGCGACATCATTTTTATCAATCATCGCCAGAATGCCCAGGCAGATGCGAAAAGCTCGCTGGCGCTGATTGGCACCGGCACGCTGTTCAACGATAGTTGCAGCCTGAACATTACCGGCAGCGACGCCGAGCAGGCGAGACGCGTGCTGGAGGAGTACATTCAGACTCGCTTTATAGACAGCGACAGCGTCCAGCCTACGGCCGCGGAGTTGGCGGCGCATCCATTGCCCCGCTCGCTGATTCGTCTGAACCCCGATCTGCTCTACGGCAACGTGTTGGCGGGGGGCGTCGGAGCAGGGGAACTGACCCTCTGGCAAAGCGATAGCCTGGACATTTATCGTGCGATCCCCGCTAATGCCGAAGATGCGACCCGGCTGGAACATAGTCTGGCGACGCTTGCCGAACGGCTGAACCAACAGCTGCGCGAGCGCGATGGCGAAAGCAAAACGATCCTCAGCGCGCATCTGTCGCTGATTCAGGACGACGAGTTTGCCGGGAATATCCGTCGCCTGATGGCCGGACGGCAAAAAGGGCTTGGCGATGCGATCATCACCAACATGGAGCAGGTGTGCGACAAGCTGCTGGCTTCCACTAGTGATTATCTGCGTGAACGGGTGAGCGATATCCGCGATATCAGCGAACAGCTGCTGCACATCACCTGGCCCGATCGCCGCCCGCGCAATGCGCTGGTGCTGGATAAACCCACGATTCTGGTGGCCGAAGACCTGACGCCCAGCCAGTTTTTAAGCCTCGATCTACAGCATCTCTCCGGGATGATTCTGGAGAAGACCGGGCGCACCTCCCACACGCTGATTCTGGCGCGTGCGTCGGCCATTCCGGTGCTGAGTGAGCTGCCGCTGGACGCCATTGTGCGCTACGCAGGCCAGCCTGCGGTGCTGGATGCCCAGTGCGGTGTACTGGCAATTAACCCGAATGAAGCGGTGAGCGGCTATTACGCCATTGCGCAACGACTGGCGGATAAGCGTCAGCAGCAGCAGACGCGAGACGCCGAACAGATTGCGCTGACCAAAGATAACCAGCGCATAGATATAGCCGCCAATATCGGTACCGCGCTGGAAGCGCCCGGCGCGTTTGCCAACGGCGCCGAAGGGGTTGGGCTGTTCCGCACCGAAATGCTGTTTATGGACAGAGACAGCGCCCCCGACGAGCAGGAGCAGTTTGAAGCCTATCAGCAGGTGCTGCTGGCAGCGGAAGGCAAGCCGGTTATCTTCCGCACCATGGACATTGGCGGCGATAAAAATATTCCCTATCTCAATATCCCACAGGAAGAGAACCCGTTCCTCGGTTACCGCGCGGTACGTATCTACCCTGAATTTGCCGGGCTCTTTCGCAGCCAGCTTCGTGCCATCCTGCGAGCGGCAATCTTTGGCGACGCCCGGCTGATGATCCCAATGGTGCATAGCCTCGATCAGATCCTGTGGGTGAAAAGCGAACTGCAAAAAGCCGTAGCGGAGCTCAAGCGGGACGGCCTGCGCCATGCCGAGCACCTCTCACTGGGCATTATGGTGGAGGTGCCTTCGGTCTGTTACATCATCGACCATTTCTGCGACGAGGTTGATTTCTTCAGCATTGGCTCCAACGATATGACGCAGTATCTGTACGCGGTTGACCGTAATAACCCGCGCGTTTCGCCGCTGTATAATCCGATTACGCCGTCGTTTCTGCGTATGCTGCAGCAAATTGTCCGGGTGGCGCATGAACGTGGAAAATGGGTCGGCATCTGCGGTGAGCTGGGCGGTGAGAGCCGCTATTTACCGCTGTTGTTGGGATTAGGTCTGGACGAGCTGAGCATGAGTAGTCCGCGCATTCCGGCGGTGAAAAGCCAGATTCGCCAGCTTGATAGCCAGGCCTGCCGTGAACTGGCGCTTCAGGCCTGTGAATGCCGCAGCGCGGAGGAGATTGAAACGCTGTTAAATCAGTTCGCACCGGAAAAAGACGTTCGTCCGCTGCTGGCGCTGGAAAATATCTTTGTCGGCGAATCGTTCGCCAATAAAGAGCAGGCGATTCAGTTCCTCTGCGGCAACCTCGGCGTAAACGGCCGCACCGACTATCCGTTCGAACTGGAAGAGGACGTGTGGCAGCGTGAGGAGATTGTGACGACCGGCGTTGGCTTTGGCGTGGCGATTCCGCACACCAAATCGCAGTGGATACGCCACTCCAGTATCAGCATTGCCCGCCTGGCGAAGCCGGTGGATTGGCAGTCTGAGATGGGTGAGGTTGAGCTGGTGATTATGCTAACGCTGGGCGCCGATGAAGGCATGAACCACGTGAAGGTCTTTTCACAGCTGGCGCGTAAGCTGGTGAATAAGCAGTTCCGTCAGTCGCTGTTTGCGGCGGAAGATGCCGACGGTATTTTGACGCTGCTGGAGTCGGAACTGGTGTTCTGAATAAGGTTGTAGGCCGGATAGCGTTGCGCTTATCCGGCCTGGGCACAGACGAGATTATCGGCTCAGGATCTCTTTGCGGATGATCTCGGCCCCGGCGCTTAACGCATTAAGCTTGCCGCGCGCGACCTGGCGAGGCAACGGTGCCATGCCGCAGTTGGTTGACGGGTAGAGGTTCTCTGCATCGACAAACTGCAGGGCTTTTCGCAGCGTGTTGGCTACTTCTTCAGGCGTTTCAATCGCATGGTTTGCCACGTCAATAGCCCCAACCATCACCTTTTTACCGCGAATCAGCTCCAGCAGATCCATCGGTACACGAGAGTTGTGGCACTCCAGCGAGATAATATCGATATTCGACGACTGCAGTTTCGGGAACGCTTCTTCGTACTGACGCCACTCTGAACCCAGCGTCTTTTTCCAGTCGGTGTTGGCTTTAATGCCGTAGCCGTAGCAGATATGTACCGCAGTTTCGCATTTCAGCCCTTCAACGGCGCGCTCTAAGGCGGCGATGCCCCAGTCGTTGACCTCATCAAAGAAGACGTTAAATGCCGGTTCATCGAACTGAATGATATCCACACCAGCGGCTTCTAATTCACGGGCTTCCTGGTTTAAGATTTTGGCAAATTCCCACGCCAGCTTTTCGCGGCTTTTATAGTGGTTGTCATACAGCGTATCAATCATGGTCATTGGCCCCGGCAGCGCCCACTTGATAGGCTGCTTAGTGAGCTGACGCAGGTAGCGTGCGTCTTCAACAAAGACCGGTTTCTGACGCGCCACTTCACCCACCACCGTCGGTACGCTGGCATCGTAGCGATTGCGAATTTTCACGATCTCACGTTTTTCAAAATCGACGCCGCTCAGGTGCTCAATAAAGGTAGTAACAAAGTGCTGACGGGTCTGCTCGCCGTCGCTGACGATATCGATACCGGCCAGCAGCTGTTCCTGCAGGGAGAGACGCAGCGCATCCTTCTTCCCTTCAATTAACTCGTCGTTCTGCAGTTTCCACGGAGACCATAGCGTCTCGGGCTGTGCCAGCCAGGAAGGTTTCGGCAGGCTGCCGGCGGTGGAGGTAGGGAGCAATGTTTTCATAGTCGATAACCTGGTATTTTTCGTTAATCAAAGAGCGTAGCTTGCGGACCATTGCTCAAGAATGTTCTGGTAAGGCTTAATAAAGTGCTCTTCGGTAAATTTGCCCTGCTCAATCGCTAACCGGCTACGCTCTTCGCGGTCGTAAACAATTTTGGTTAATGAGTGATCCTGCTGGTTCAGATCTGGCTGATAGCACAGGCCTGCCGCTGAGTTGGCATTGTAAATTTCCGGGCGATAAATCTTCTGGAACGTCTCCATGGTGCTGATGGTGCTGATAAGCTCCAGGCTGGTGTAATCCGCCAGCAGGTCACCGGAGAAGAAGAAGGCCAGCGGTGCGACGCTGTTTTTCGGCATGAAATAGCGCACCTTCAGGCCCATCTTGCCGAAGTACTGCTCGGTCAGCGACGCGCTGCTCGGCTGATATTCAATCCCCAGCACCGGATGTTCGTTACCGGTACGGCGGTAGACGTCTTTGCTGGACACGCTCAGGCAGATAACCGGCGATTTTTTAAAGTTCGCTTTGTACTCTGCGGAGTGAGCGAAGCGCTTAAAGATATTGCCGTGCAGGTCGCCGAAGGTATCCGGGATGTTAAATTCTGTACGGTTTTTATTATGTTCTAACAGCAGGACGCTGAAGTCATAATCCCGCACGTAGGACGAGAAGTTATTGCCGACAATCCCTTCGATACGCTCGTTGGTTTGCTTATCAACAATATGCGTTTTCAAAATTTCGATGGCCGGGAAGGCATTTGTTTTCCCTTCCGCATCGATATTCATTTCGACGGAAATAATCTCCAGTTCAACGGCATAGCGATCGCCTTTCGGGTTATCCCAATGCGCTAAGGTATTGAAACGGTTATCAATCATCTTCAGCGTATTGCGCAGGTTTTCCTGACGATTTTCCCCACGGGCCAGGTTCGCGAAGTTGGTGGTAATACGTGTATTTTCCGCCGGGTTATAGTTCTCGTCGAAACGGCTGCTTTTAATCGTAAAGGTAAAGTCTTTGTTCATCGCGTCTTGCATCCCGAGTGCTGAAATGAAAATTAAAATCACGTCCTGGTACCCAGAGTTTGTGCTCTGGTTTGCTCATTCAGCAGTCTTAATGTTGCCGATAAGTTAATGTTGATAATTTATGCCAGAGGCGGTGGAAGAGGGAAAGCGACTTAATTTCATTGCAACATGAGAGAAGTTCATGGTGGTGGTCACCGGGAAGGTGAAAAACATTCATTTTGCGTATAATGCGCTTTCGATTCGCTCAACAACCTTGTACTGACGACGATGAATCTCAATCGCTTTTGTTATTTGCTGCTGGCGCTGGCGGCTCTTGCCAGCGTTTTTACACCCTATCCGGTTGTGGCGTGGTTCCTGCTGGCTAATGTTCTGACGCTGGTGATTTACGGTGCCGATAAACTGGCGGCTCGTCAGGGCTGGCGCAGGGTGCCAGAGGCGACGCTTCTGGCGTTTGGCGTGGTGGGCGGCTGGCCCGGCGCGCTGGTGGGGCAGCAGGTATTTCGCCATAAAACGCAAAAACAGCCGTTTAAAACCTATTTTATTATCAGCGTGATAGTGAACATCGTGGCGATGATCGCGGTGTATCTGCTGCTGAATAAGGGGAGGGTATGAACCTCTATCTCATCGACCAGAAGGGCGGCTTAGCGTTGCAGCAAGGCGGCAGCGTTGTGGTTGAGTTTGATAACGGCAAGACGCTAGAACTGGCGGAAAGCCAGCAGCCGTTACCGGCGGAAATTCCCGACGGTATTCATATCTGGGGCGGGCGGATGCCCTCTGCCTCCTCGGCTGATACCGCGTTTTCGACGCTGAACATCATGCCGGTGGCATCAAATGGCGTGATTATCTCCCCGCATCATGAAAATAATTCCACTTCGGGCGGCGGTATTGCGCTGTTTATTGCAAATGCTGATGGTGCCCTGCACCAGGTGAAAGAGAACAAGTTGCTGATCGCGCTTAACAACGGCAAAACGGTGGAAGTCATGGCTGACTATGCCAACAAAGGCCTGCTTATCTGGGGTGGGCGCGAACCGATTGCCGGGCTGCCGCGGGAAGAGGCTCGAAAACGAACCGAAAGCCTGGGGCTCTTCCCGCTAGCCAGTAATGTTGTTCATCTCTTTCCCTATCAATTGGCATAGCGCTTCTGAGGCGAATTGCCGGACGGTTGCGTAAACACTTTATCCGGCCATCGCTCATGACATCATGAATTAGCGTCGCTATCGGTATGTGGTTTATCCGGCGTCGATGTGGCCTTTTTTTCACGCAAAAGCCGCAGCATCCGGTTGTGCTGCCATTGGGCAATATGCTCCCGGAGGACAAAGGTTCTCAGTCCGCGAAAGGCGATAAGTGAACCCCAGATAAGGGTCACTATCAGCGACCAATAGCTGCCAGGCGAGTAAAAGTAGTTCACCGCCATCAGCCCGGCACAAACCAGCGTGGCCATGGTCAGAGCGCGGTAGAAACGCGCTTCCTCCTGTACGCGATGTCTGGCGTCGTGGATCCGGGTATCCAGGGCTTCGCTTGTGGGATCTGTCTCCTCCGACAGTTCTGATACCGTAACATTAAATACCGAGGCCAGCGCGCTGATGGTTTCCAGCCCCGGAGTGTGTCCGCTTTCAATACGCTGTACCGTTCTCACCGACAGGGAGGCCAGTTGCGCCAACTGTTCCTGTGACCATGCATTTTTGAGCCGGTAGGCTTTAATTTTCTCACTTGTACTCATTGCTGCTGCCTCGTAGATATGTGATAGCAAGAGTCTTGCACATCTTTCCCAGCAGTGGCACGACAGGGAGGCGACACCAACCTGACAGGTGCCCGACGCCTCATTTTTAGGGGGGTAACTGCTCACTGTGGGTGAAAAGAACCTTTATCTGGTAGCGTCATTTACCTCTTTGGTCCGCTAACCGGGTCTTTAGTATTAACTCCCGCCTTTTATCATCTGCTTCACGCTTTCCCTTATATTTCGCTGTCGCAAAGAGGTTGTACATCACAAACAGGTGAATTAAACATTTCATTAACATTTATCTTGCGGTGCTGGTTGAATAATCTTATTAATATTTAATCGCTTACAACAAAATTATTACCAACGAGCTGAACTATGACAACAAAACCCGCCGCTGAGGTTTGCGCGGCTCCGGGACTATTCCAGACGCTCAAAACGTTCCCTGCTACCGTCCATGCGCTGCTGTTTTTCACCCTGGTCATTCGCTTTAGCTATTTTATGGCGTGGCCGTTTATCGCGGTGATCATGACGCAGAATTACCATATGTCGCCGATTGCCATTGGCATGGCAATGACCAGCAGCGCGCTGATCTCGGTGGTGCTGGGGATGTATGGCGGGCAGATTTCTGACCGACTGGGGAGACGGGTCATTCTTCTGCTGGGCTGCGGGTTTTCTGCCGTGGGTTATATCATCCTGGCGCAGGCGACCAGCATGGCGTTGTTTATCTGCGGCCTGATGATTATCGGCGTCTGTTTTGCCTGGGTTGACCCGCCGGTGCGCGCACTGATGAGCGACTTGCTCGGCGATCGTCGTCGCCGTGCGCTTGCCCTACAGATGCGTTATTACCTGATCAACGTCGCGGCGGTGTTCGGCCCTCTGGTTGGCATCGTTTTCGGCCTGACGTCGCAGAAAGGGACATTCCTGATAACTGGGCTGAGCTATCTGCCGTTTTTCGTCTACGTTTTGTTGTTTATCCCTAAGGGTAAACTGCTGGGCGAAGAGGTCGCTGGCAGCGGCCCGGTGGTGAAACTGCATCAGGTGATAGGCATTATTGCCAGAGATAGCATCTATGTGGCGGCCCTGCTGTGCAGCATCTTGTGCAGCGTGGTGTTTATCCACTACGAGGCCGTGCTGCCGCAGTATCTTTTATCGCTCGATGGTCAAGCCGCGATTAAGCTGATCACCCTGATACTGGTTACCAATGCCTGTACCGTACTGATATTTCAGACGTTTATCGTGCGCTTTATGGCTCACATTGCGCTGCCGAAACGTATTCTTATTGGCGGTGCCATCTTCTTTCTCTCGCAGTTGTGTTTTTTCTCCGTACGTTCAACGGAGATGAGTATCTGGCTTGCGGTTACCTGCCTGTTCAGTATGGGAGAGGCGATTTTGATGCCGAACCTGAATATTCTGCTCGATCAACTGGCCCCGGCTGAGCATCGCGGTGCCTATCTTGGTGCCTCAACCCTGTCGACGCTGGGCGTCGCTGCCGGGCCGTTAATTGGCGGCGTGCTGCTAGCGATGACCGGAGCGGGGGTGTTTATTGGTACCGCGTTGCTGAGCCTATTGCTGTGCGCGATTATTTACGTCAGCAGGAAAAATATGCTGGCGCGTTTGCAGGAGGCTTAAACGGAATCAAAAATTGCTTGTGGTGGGAAACAATATCATCCGCTCGCCCAATAGAAGACTTATCCCTTAAACCTTGCCCCGTACTCCCCTGGCGTTAGCCCAAACTCCCGGTGGAACACGCGGCAAAAATAGTCGCTGTCCTGATACCCGCAGCGTCTGGCGACCTCGGCAACCGACAGATGATATTTCTGCAGGATCATTCGCGCTTTCGCCATACGCACCCAGCGCACGTACTCCACAAAGCTCATGGTGCCGTGCTGGGTAAATAGCTTCGAGAGATGGTTGGGCGTGATATTAAAAAACTGTGCCACGCTGTCGCGCGTTAGCGGCTGGGCATAGTTGTCCTGCACCCAGTTGCACATGCTCTGGTAGAGAAATTCTGACCGAGGGCGCAGCGCCTCCGGGCGAGTGTTGACCACGTTTCGGCACAGGTGCAGCAGGCTGAGCATCAGCGGCTGAATAACGTCCTGCATCTGCGGCGAACGGCTCAGATGGGTGAGGGCGGTCAGAATGGCTTCGCCTTCGCCACGCTGTAGGTGCGGCAGTTCAATGCGGCGTACCGGGCGAAGCAGGGAGGCGGTGCGATTATCGTAAAAGGACAGCCCCAGCCAGGCGGGAGCAAAGACCAGGCTCAACAGCATGACCGGCTTGTCGCTCACAGGAAGGTTCGCGGCGCGGGCGGGAATAAACAGCATCTCGCCCTCGGTCATGCGCTGCTGATCCTGATGCAGCTGATTACCGTATTCACCGCGTAGCACTACGTCGAGCCGTGGAAGGTCGAGACACAGACTGCCGTTCGGCAGGCTGGCGGGTTGGGTCGCGAACCAGACGCGCCCCAGCCTTTGCGGATTAAGCACCAGGCCGCTGAAGAGGTCGGCAAAATATTGTTGGTCCGCGGGTAATCCTGGCGCTTTCATTCCCTGTTCCCGAACTAGAGGTGCATGATCTGGCGAAACTCTTTCACCTTGCTGCGGCTCACCGGCACCTGAAACTCCAGGTCGCGCAGGCGCAGAATGTAGGTGTTATTAAACCATGGCTCTATCTCGCGAATTTTATTCAGGTTGACGCAAAAGGAGCGGTGGCAGCGGAAAAACTGGCTGGCCGGCAGCCTGGCGCAAAACTCGGTGATGTTCATCGGCATTACGTATGACTCGCGGCGGGTGTAGACAAACGTCATCTTCTCATGCGCTTCGGCGTAGTAGATGTCGTTTACCGGCGTCACGATGATGCGCTCGTCTTTAATCAGGTTGATGGTGTCATTTTCACGCGGCGCGCTGCTGGCCACGCTGACGCTACCCGCCTGCTGCTGTTGCCAACTGGCTTCCAGCTTTTGCAGCATGGTGACGATGCGTGATTCCTGATACGGCTTCAGAATGTAGTCGAATGCTTCCAGCTCAAAGGCTTCCACCGCATGCTCTTTCCACGCGGTGATAAAGACGATAAACGGCTTATGAGCAAACTGGCTGATGTTCTGCGCCAGCAGGACGCCGTCCAGCGACGGAATGTTGATGTCGAGGAAAATGGCATCCACTTTGTTGTGCTGCAAAAATTTCAGCACGTCGAGCCCGTCGTCAAACGTCCCGACAATCTCCATCTGGCTATGCTGCTGAATCAGCCAGGTCAGCTCCTGCTGCGCCAGGAATTCATCTTCGACAATGATGACTTTCATGTAAGCTCCGGGTTAGGGCAATAACGTGGCGGCGACCGGCACGGGCGTACGCTGGTTAGGAATATAGAACGACATTTCCGTGCCCGGCTCCAGACGGCGAATATGCAACCCTTCGCCGTACAGCAGTTTGACGCGGTGGTGCACGTTGAGCAGGCCTATCTTATTCCCCGGCATTTCGTTGGCTTCAACCCGCGCAATGACCTGCGGGTCGATACCCGGCCCGGTATCGCGCACGCCAATGCGCACGCGGTTACCAGACTCCGTTACGCTGATGGTAACCACGCCTTTCCCCTTGCTGCGCTGAATGCCGTGCACGATGGCGTTTTCCACCAACGGCTGGATCAGCAGGCTAGGGATCAGACAGTTCACCTCATCGTCAATATCATAAATGACCGTGAGCTTATCGCCGAAACGTGCCTGTTCGATGGCGATATAGTCTTTAATCTGGTACAGCTCTTTACGAATATCAATCTGCTCATCATCTTTTAATTCAATGTTATAGCGCAGGTAGCG
Source organism: Kluyvera sichuanensis (assembly GCF_040930405.1). NCBI lineage: Bacteria > Pseudomonadati > Pseudomonadota > Gammaproteobacteria > Enterobacterales > Enterobacteriaceae > Kluyvera > Kluyvera sichuanensis. Next base: position 2,351,511 of record NZ_CP162271.1, on the reverse strand, counting down.
CGAGAGATTGAAAATCAGCTGCCGGGCGGTGTCCGGGTTCATGCGAATCGATGACGAAATCGCATTCAGGGCGTTAAACAGGAAATGGGGATTGATCTTACTTTGCAACGCGCGCAGCTCTGCCTTATTTGCCATTTCCCGCAGCTGTTCGGCGCGAGAAACTTCCAGTTGGGTAGAGATGATTTGCGATAACCCTATCGCCATCTCCTGCAGCGAGGAGGTAATCTGGTGCGCGTGGCAGTAGTAAATTTTTAGCGTACCGGTGACGACCCCTTTCTCGGAAAGTGGGATCACCAGCATCGAGTGAATTTCCGGGGTGCGATAGGCTTCATCATTGTTTTTAATGATGATTTCGTTATTGTTGATCGCCTGTTTGGTGGTGGGGCTGATGGCGTCATCGTTATTGTGGTAGTTATCTTCCCCCACGCCGACGTAGGCCAGTACCCGGTCGGTATTGGTGATCGCTACCGCATCGGCGTGAATATCCTGACGAATGATGTCGCAAATCTGGCGCAGCGTGTCGCTGTTTATCTGGCGAAACAGCGGCAGCGTTTTGTTGGCGATATCCAGCGCCAGCTTGGCCTGGCGCGCGGCGCTGGCCTCTTTTTCCCCCTCAACGCTCTGTACCAGCAGGACGATAAAGCCGATGCAGACGCTGCCGGCAATCATTGGGATACCGATTTTTGACACAATATCCACGCCCAGTGCGATGTTTGGCGCCCAGACGATCACCAGAATCATGGTCAGCGTTTCGCACAGCATCCCGCCAAGAATACCGATTTTCCAGTGCAGCTCTTTTGGCACCCGGCGGTTAATCAAGCCGGAGAGGATCCCGGCAATAATGCTGGTAATAAAACATGGCACCGCGGTGACGCCACCGGCATCAATCAGGTAGCGGTGGATCCCGGCGATAATCCCCACAATACCGCCTACCCAAGGGCCAAACAGGATCCCGCCAGACATCACTGCGATGATCCGCACGTTCACCAGCGACCCTTCCACCGGCACGCCGGACCAGGTACTGAAGATAGCGAACATCGAGAAAATGACCGTGACCGCCAGCAACTCTTTCGGGGTATGCGCTGATTTATGCAGCAGTTCGCGGAACAGACGGATGCGAATCAGGAAAAAAAGACAGATCAGCATTAATGCGGCCCGGTCATAGACCGCGAGCAGCATATTGAGTATTTCGTGCATGGGGGAGCGCCGAATGTTTTCAGGAAAGCGCTTATGATAAGAAACCCGGCGGCGGATGACCAGCGGTACGCATGAATAGGGATAAACCCTGTTTTTAAAAGGGGATTGATAGAAAAAACGAATCACCGAGGTGAGATCATAAATTTTCGACCGTTCAGTACAACTCCAATGAAAATCACTAGATAATATATTGTTATATCTGTGTTTTAATTTTACTGATTTTGACCGCTAGTGATTAATTCCCATTCGTAGGCCTTCCCCTTTTCGCTGCGGAAATATTTTTTTACCTGCCCCCTCGACAGCGCCAATTTTTTCAGGTTATTTTCTAGTCATGCCACATCGGTGGCAGCGTCGCTCGAACGGTTCGGGCGCTAACGTAAATCTGAGGAACCTATGGCTGACTCCAGTCCTGAACGCCGTTTTACGCGTATCGATCGCTTACCCCCGTATGTTTTTAACATTACCGCTGAACTGAAAATGGCTGCGCGTCGGCGCGGCGAAGATATTATCGATTTCAGCATGGGGAACCCGGACGGCGCGACGCCGCCGCACATCGTCGAAAAGCTCTGTACCGTGGCTCAACGCCCGGACACTCACGGCTACTCTACCTCACGCGGTATTCCGCGCCTGCGCCGGGCGATTTCTCGCTGGTATCAGGAACGCTACAACGTTGAGATTGACCCGGAAAGCGAAGCGATTGTGACCATTGGTTCAAAAGAGGGGCTGGCGCACCTGATGCTGGCGACGCTCGATCACGGCGATACCGTACTGGTGCCGAACCCGAGTTATCCGATCCACATTTACGGCGCGGTAATTGCCGGAGCCCAGGTACGTTCCGTACCGCTGGTGGAAGGGGTCGATTTCTTTAACGAACTGGAGCGCGCGATTCGTGAAAGCTATCCGAAGCCGAAGATGATGATCTTAGGTTTCCCGTCGAACCCGACCGCGCAGTGCGTCGAGCTGGAATTCTTTGAAAAAGTGGTCGCGCTGGCTAAACGTTACGACGTGCTGGTGGTGCATGACCTGGCCTATGCCGATATCGTCTACGATGGTTGGAAAGCGCCGTCGATTATGGAAGTTCCCGGTGCTCGCGACGTGGCGGTCGAGTTCTTCACGCTGTCGAAAAGCTACAACATGGCGGGCTGGCGTATTGGCTTTATGGTGGGTAATAAAACCCTGGTCAATGCCCTGGCGCGTATTAAGAGCTACCACGACTACGGTACCTTCACTCCGCTACAGGTTGCAGCGATTGCCGCGCTCGAAGGGGATCAACAGTGCGTGCACGATATCGCCGCGCAGTACAAGCGCCGCCGCGACGTGCTGGTGAAAGGGTTGCATGAGGCGGGCTGGATGGTCGACATGCCGAAAGCATCGATGTACGTGTGGGCTAAAATACCCGAGCAGTACGCCCATATGGGCTCGCTGGAGTTCGCCAAGAAGATGCTGCAGGATGCGAAGGTTTGCGTGTCGCCGGGCATCGGCTTTGGTGACTATGGCGATACCCATGTGCGCTTTGCGCTGATTGAAAACCGTGACCGTATTCGCCAGGCCATTCGCGGCATCAAAGCGATGTTCCGCGCCGACGGCCTGCTGCCGTCAGAGGGTAAATCAGCGGGCTGATCGCTTCATCCCCAGAAAAGCAAACAGGAGCCAATTGGCTCCTGTTTTTTTTGCTTTTTATTGGCTAGATCATCAGGGCGAACGTGCCGGCAAAAACGATGACCATAAAGGAAATGCCCATAAAGAAATATTTCACGACTCATCTCTCCGCGTAATTTTTTCTACGCACTTATGACCGGGTGGTACTGCGAGTTGATATCAACCGACAGAAAAATCTGACTGACTTTTCGCGACTGGCATCACCTCAGAATTCTGTGCATTTGTGCTCCAGATGGCGCTAATGTACGCCTAAAGATGAGGGGAAACAAGAGGGATTTTTTTATTAATTTTTAGTTACTTACGAGTGTCGTGATTCGGCGACACTTTAATTTCATACGGTAATAAATTCCATTCTGGCGACGTTTCGTTTACCGCTTTCTGCTCGCTTAAACCCCATTGATTTAAAGGCTAATTTTGTGACGAATGTCGGATAATCATCGTTCTTCGCCTGAGCCCTTTATTGGCAGGATGGCGAAATAGAATGTGCCCTCTGACGCGGATATTGAACATGCGGCTACGGATCGGCAAAAAACGGGCCGTTTTGTTTTTACTTTTTGTTTTTTCAATGAATACTGAATGGACGAGGGATAATACTGACAGAGGATTTTCTATGATGACCCTGGGCGTTCGCCGGACAATGTTAATGATGATGGCCACTCTTCCGCTACTGCTTGGCAGTACGGCACTGTACGCCGGGACCAGCAGCGTGCAGCAAAAGCTGGAAGCGTTGGAGAAAAGCACGGGCGGACGGCTGGGTGTGGCGCTGATTAACACCGCTGATGATTCGCAAATTGTCTATCGCGCAGACGAGCGCTTTGCGATGTGCAGCACCAGTAAGGTGATGGCGGCAGCGGCGGTGCTCAAGCAGAGCGAAAGTGATAAGACGCTTTTAAACCAGCGTGTTGAAATTAAGAAGAGCGATCTGATTAACTACAATCCGATAGCCGAAAAGCACGTTAACGGCACCATGACGCTGGCGGAACTTAGCGCGGCGGCGCTGCAGTACAGCGACAATACCGCCATGAATAAGCTGATTGCGCATCTTGGCGGCCCGGATAAAGTCACAGCCTTTGCCCGTTCGCTGGGGGATGAAACCTTCCGTCTCGACCGAACCGAACCAACGCTCAATACTGCTATCCCCGGCGACCCGCGCGACACCACCACGCCGTTGGCGATGGCGCAGACGCTGCGTAATCTGACGCTGGGTAAAGCGCTGGCGGAAACCCAGCGGGCGCAACTGGTGACGTGGCTTAAGGGCAATACCACCGGCAGCGCGAGCATTCAGGCGGGCCTGCCAACATCATGGGTGGTGGGAGATAAAACCGGCAGCGGGGATTATGGTACGACCAACGATATCGCCGTTATCTGGCCGGAAGACCATGCGCCGCTGATTCTGGTGACCTACTTTACCCAGCCGGAGCAGAAGGCGGAAAGTCGCCGCGATGTACTGGCCGCTGCGGCAAAAATCGTTACCGAAGGGCTTTAGCGTCAGTGGTTAAAAACGCCCCGCGCAGGATGGCGGGGCATTGAGGACACTCAGCGGGCTGGCGTGCTGTCACCAACCTGAGCCATGGCATACCATGCCATCAATTCAGCGGTTCCCGCTTCCCCTTCAGCCGGAGACCACGGCGCGTAGTCTTGTTCAGCGACAGGCTGATACGCGCCCTGTTTCACTTCAAAAATCACGCCGCCGTTGTCCAGCGACAGCACGGCATGCCAGGTGCCCGCCGCCATTTCCAGTACGGTGCAGCTTTCTCCCAGTACCGCCCGGTGAGTTACCGTTCCCTGTTCGTCAAAATTCAGCACCACAAAACGTCCGCTGAGCGGCAGCAGCAGCTCAAAGGTATGCGGATGGCGGTGTGGGCGCACGTAGGTACCTGGCTCCATCGCAATCGCCAGACGCTGAACCGGATCGCTTAGCTCAGGATGGAAATTACGGTGCGCGCGCAGTCGTGGAGATTGAGCGGCAGCGGCGCTCTGCTGTTGCATATCGTTACAGGTGATCTGTTTCATCCTGACGGCCTTGTTTATACGGGAAAATGTGGTCGCCAGATTGCCAGAACTTACCGGGCAAGTGAAGCCTGTGGCTTGTGTCTTATGCCGCTAAAGGTCATAGTTGCATAGTTGTTATTTAATTTATGAATGATTGTTATGTGAGAGAGTCGCCCATGGAGACATACCTGAAGAAGATGAAAGGCGAGTGGCTGTTGCTGCTTAAGCAGACCGAACCTCACATACGGACGCTGGCCGCAGAGATTGCCGCCGCAAATGCGCATGCGCTGTGCGCTGAATTTTATAAAGTGGTGCTGGTCGACCCTCACGCTGAAGAGTTCCTTAGCAATGAGCAGGTGGAAAAACAGCTCAAGAGCGCGCTGGAGAAGTGGATTATCGATATTCTCTCCTGCAAAGAGGAGGACATCGACCGCCTGATTGAAGCCCAGCATACCGTTGCGGAAGTGCACGCGCGGATCGGTATTCCGGTTGAACTGGTGGAGATGGGATTCCGGGTACTGAAGAAAATCCTCTATCCCGCCATTATTTACAGCTCGCAGGAGGCGGCCGATAAGCTGCAGATCTACCACTTCGCTATCAACAGTATTGACCTGGCGATGGAGGTTATGTCGCGGGCATTTTCCTTCAGTGAAAGCAGCCTATCGAAAGAGGATGAGAACTACCGAATCTTCTCGCTGCTGGAGAATGCCGAAGAGGAGAAAGAGCGGCAAATCGCCACGTTACTGACCTGGGAGCTCGATATTATCTATAAAGTCGTGCTGGATTCGGATCTCGGCAACAGCATGCCGCTCAGTCAGTCGGACTTTGGCCTGTGGTTTAACCATAAGGGACGTCATTACTTCAGCGGTATTGCCGAAGTGGGCCATATTTCCCGACTGATGCAGGATTTCGATGGTGTTATCCACGTCCAGAGCGCGGGAGATAAATCGCTCGGCAACAAAGCCCAGCGTAATAAGTTTCTGATCCTGCTTAGAAGTACGGTATCGCAGATCCTGACTCTGCTCCGTGAGCTGTTTGAAGAGGTTTCTCGCCATGAGGTAGGGATGGACGTGCTGACGAAACTGCTCAACCGCCGTTTTCTGCCAACCATTTTTAAACGTGAAATCGCCCACGCTAACCGGGTTGGCACGCCGCTGTCTATTCTGGTGATTGATGTCGATAAGTTTAAGAAAATTAATGATACCTGGGGTCATAACACCGGCGATGATATTTTGCGTCGGGTGTCTCAGGTCTTTTATGACAACGTGCGCAGCAGCGATTACGTGTTCCGCTACGGCGGTGATGAATTTATTATCGTCCTCACCGAAGCTTCCCCGGTTGATACACTGCGCACCGCCGAACGTATCCGCAGTCGGGTTGAGAAAACCAAAGTGAAGGCACCGGACGGTAATGATATCCCGCTGTCGCTGTCGATCGGAGCGGCGATGTTTAACGGTCACCCGGACTATGAACGGCTGATCCAACTGGCGGATGAAGCGCTTTACATTGCCAAAAAGCGTGGAAGAAACTGCGTTGAGATGTGGAAGGCCGTTCAGTAGGCAGGTAGGGGGCCAAATAGCATTGGGATAGAGGCGACGAAAACGTCGCCTCTCTGTTTTTTACATCACCCCGAAGAGTTTAGGCAGGAACAGCGAGATCTCTGGGATATAGGTGACCAGCATCAGAATCAGGAACAGGACGCCGTAGAACGGCAGCATGGCTTTTACCACCTGCTCGATTTTCTGCTTACTGACCGCGCTGGCAACGAACAGCACCGAACCGACCGGCGGCGTAATCAGACCAATCCCCAGGTTAACCAGCATAATCATCCCGAAGTGAACCGGGTCGATGCCCAGCGCATTGGTTACCGGCAGCAGCACCGGCGTCAGGATCAGAATCAGCGGCGCCATATCCATCAGCGTACCGATCAGCAGCAGCATGATGTTAATGCACATCAGAATTACATACTTGTTATCGGAGATGCTGGTGAAGGCTTCGGTGATACGCATTGGCAGCTGCATATAGGTCATGATGGCGCCAAAAGCGGCGGCAAAACCAATCAGGATCATGACGATAGTGACGGTTTTTACCGTGCGGTACATCAGTTTTGGCAGCTCGGACCATTTGTAGTCGCGGTAGATAAACATCGTCACAAAGAACGACCACAGACAGGCGATGGCCGCGGATTCCGTTGCGGTAAAGATGCCGGAGAGGATCCCGCCCATAATGATGACTACGGTCATCAGTCCCCAGAGGGTATCGACGAAAATCTTCAGCGCCTGGCGGAACGGCACACGTTCACCTTTCGGATAGCCGCGCTTGCGGGCGAAGCATACGCACATCACCATCAGACTTAAACTCAGCAGCAGCCCCGGTAAAATACCGGCAATAAACAGTGCAGCAATGGAGACCGTGCCGCCGGTCGCCAGCGAGTAGATCACCGAGTTATGGCTTGGTGGCGTCAGGATGGCCTGCACCGAACCGCTGGCGGTGACCGCTGCGGCGAAATCGCGCGGATAGCCCTTTTTATCCATTTCCGGGATCATCACCGAACCAATCGATGCCGTGTCCGCCACGGACGAGCCGGAGATGGCGCCAAAGAAGGTTGAGGCGACGATATTCACCAGCGACAGGCCGCCGCGGATAAAGCCCACGAAAATATAGGCGAAGTTCACCAGTCGGCGGGCAATGCCGCCCTCGGCCATAATCGCCCCGGCGAGGATAAAGAACGGAATCGCCAGCAGGGAGAATTTGTTGACCCCGTTGGTTAACTGAATCATCACCGCTTCCAGCGGGATATCAATATACCAGGCGCCAATAATGGCGCTGATGCCCACGGCGAAAGCCACCGGTACCCCAATTGCCAGCATAATGCCGAGCGTAAAGACGAGAATAAATGCGTCCATCTGTATTCCTTTTCTCAATAACCGGGGCTTAACTGGTGGAACCCAGCATCACGACAGGGCGCTGATACTGCGGCCCGCGCCAGAGCTTTTCGATGATGAAAAGCAGGGTGATAGCGGAACCAATTGGTAGCGGCAGGTAGTTTTCTCCGGCGGTGAGCAGCGGAAACTCCGCCACCGGCTGCTCCCACAGTTCGTAGCACAGCAGGGTGCCGTACCAGAGGATAAACAGACTGATGGCCATCAGCATCAGGTCGGCCAGGATCAGGCAGGCGCGACGCGCGCCTTCGCTCAGACGATCGGTGACCATGCTGACGGCAATATGGGAGCCTGCGCGATAGCTGACGGCGGCGCCGATAAAGGTAAAAGTCACCATACATAAAATGGCAACCGGTTCAGGCCAGGAGAGGGCGCTGTTCATCACGTAGCGGGCAAAAATACCCACGGGAATAACGGCAACCATGACCAGCAGCGCAAGCCCGGCAATCCACATGGAGATACGATAGATAATATCCATCAATGACGAATAGCGTTCGTCCATAATCATAACCTCGAAGACATAATGGAACTGAGGCGGATGAACAGGTTCACCCGCCCGAACGATTACTTCACGTCCTGAATTTTCTTAATTAAATCCTGATGGTCTTTACCGTATTTATCGCGCACGGATTGAGTAGCGTTATAAAAGTATTCGGTGTCGATATTATGGAATTGAACGCCGTTGGCCTTCATCGTTTCGAGGGATTTTTCGTTATAGACTTGCCAAAGTTGACGCTGTTCCATCTGCGCCTCTTTCGCCAGATTGAGAATTAACTGCTGGTCCTCTTTTTTCAACTTATCCCATTTTGGTTTTGAAAACAGGAACAGTTCAGGAATAATAAAGTGTTTACTCCAGGTATAGTTTTTCGCTACCGGTAAATAGTTATGGGCTACAAAGGTTGGCGGGTTATTTTCCGTGCCGTCAATGACGCCGGTTTGCATGCCGCTGAACACTTCGCTGGTTCCCATAGCAACGGCGTTAGCGCCCATCGCTTTTAAGGTATCCAGCGCTACCGGGCTGGTCTGTACGCGAATTTTCATCCCTTTAAGATCTTCCGGTTTGGCGACCGGTTCTTTGGTGATGAGGTTACGAGTACCGGCATCCATCCAACCGAGGAACACCAGTCGAGACTTGCTATTACCGGTCAGACGATCGCCAATTTCCTGGCCAATCATACCATCAAGTACCTGATGCATATGGTTTTCGTCACGGAAAATATAGGGCAGGGTAAAGACGTTTATCTCAGGCAGAATCGCTGCAACCGGGGCCATGGATACACGGATAATATCAATCGCACCTAATTGCGCCTGCTCAATCATCTGCTTTTCATCGCCGAGAACGCCGCCAGGGAAGGTTTTAATATCAAGGCGGCCCTGGGTTGCGGTGCTGAGTTTTTCACCCATATGTTTTACGGCAACGACGTTCGGATAATCGGCGGGATGGACGTCAGCGGCGCGTAATATCTGCGCGAGAGTCGTGTGGGCAGTCAATATTAAGGTCGAACCAATGCACAAGCTTAACAGTGTTTTTGTCAATTTCATTTTCCTTCTCCAGACACGTATTAATATCCATTAATAGAGAAAAACAGAGTAAGAACCGCCCCTGGGAAGGGGCAGCGAAAAAGGGTCTTAATGCTGCTCGTTGTGCAGGTTAATGAATGTAACCAATTATTTCGCTGACGATGTTCACAAAAAATGATGTCGAAAGTGTGGATTTGGAACAATGTTTCAAAAGTGTTTGTGGGATCGACTTATTGGCAGGTTGATAAACTTGGATTTGTTTTTTGTATGTTAGGTGGCTATTTATATTGTGAGTAATAATATAAAAGTCGTAGGGCTGTGTAATTGCAGTTGTTGGGACGTTTACGGCTGGAGAGGGAGGGATTTGTCCCCTGCAGGAAACGCCTTTAATGATAACTGATTGATGTTAAATTTGTTTTTATGATGATGGTTTTGTTTGTACCCGTATTTATACCCGTTTCATGAGATTCCCTTTTTGAGAATCACATACAGAAAGGGGAGGGCAAGATTAGCTGGCAAAGTTTAAGGCAAACCCGCCAGCCAGGGAAAAGTTGTTAGATCGTGGTGTAGTGATAACGACACGCGACGATATACAGATCGCCTTGCTCAACGTAGTACACCAGGCGATGTTCTTTCGTGATGCGACGTGACCAGAGGGGCTTACGGTGCTTTAGCGCCTCCGGCTTCCCTATCCCCTTGAAGGGGCTTTCCTTAGCCGATTTGATTAACTCCATTACCTTCGTATGCGTCTTTGGGTCATTCTCGGCCCAGTACTGAAGATCGCTTTTTGCCTGCGGGGATATCCTGACTTTCATTAAACGTCCAGTTCCTCATAATCGCCGCGTTCGAGCGATGCAAGGCTGGCTTCAATGTGTGCGGCGTTCGCCGGGTTACTGAACAGGTGTAACGTTTCCTGAATCGATGCGAACTCTTCCGCGTCGATCATTACCACGCTTTTAGCACCCTTACGCGTAACCAGGATTGGCGCACGATCATCATTAGCCTGCTGCATCAGGTCAGCTAAATGCTGTCGAGCATCGGTGTAGTTTACATGTTGCATTTGTTTGCTCCGCCAAAGTTCTTACGGCGTAAGTATGCCACACGTACAGCTAGTTGTACATGTGGTTGTGTGTTACTGATTTGTTGCGACGCAAACGCCAGCAGGACGAAAACTGCGCTCATCCGCACGCCCGCGGCGTTTACGTGGTGAGAATTTTTTCAGTTTCGAAAATTGCAGGAAAGAAGCGCCAGAATAGGCATTAAACGGGGTTTTACATGAAATTTGAGAACGCTTGGCATCTGAAATAATTTTTGTTGGGTCGTCACCAGCTGATCGGGCATGGTTGACGTAATCTTTATAGAGCCGATCCCCATCTTTCATTTTTGGCGTGCAGTTGTTTCTAGAATGCCTTGTTCTTCCATTATTCTTAATGGTACTAACAGATCGGGGGGGGCAGGTTTTTTATTGAGGCATTACCGATAACAGGGAATATATGCTTTTCCAGGCCGCGAAGAACGCTGGCGGCGTGGTCTTCGTCACAGCCTTTCTTTTTTCTTTCATGCCAGGTTCGGGCGGTTTCTTCAAACGTGATTGTTTTTTCCGGGATGACACGACGGGGATCAATGCCGTTAGCAAGATCGGACAGATAAGCATCACGGGCGGCGCGTGCGTCGGTCACCTGAAACGCCAGTACCGGGAACCGTTCGGATCTATCCAGCAATACAGGCCGTTACCTTCACTTAGCTTGATATCTTCCCGTTCTCAGTATCTGGTTTTGTTTTGCGTATTTTAGTATCCGTCAGGCCTCATCGCGGACGGGTATAAATTCCCATCGAACCGGGTATACCCGTTTTTATACCCGCGTTAAGTTTATATTAGCTAACAAACAATGATTTTAGTTAAGGCTGCTATAGAATGTTTCTGATTGTTTTATAAGGATTTTTTAGGCTTTATGACAGGAAGTGAAAAGCGGCAGGATTGTCCCCTGCAGGAATCGAACCTGCAACTAGCCCTTAGGAGGGGCTCGTTATATCCATTTAACTAAGGGGACATAGAACGGCTTGAATCTTAAGCGTTTTGCTTGTTTGTGATGTTATCGCAAAAACCCTTGCTGCGGCAAGCAATTCATTTCTTTTGTGTTCCGTTTATCTCTATCTGTTCCGTTATAAATCTGTGTCGTTCACTTGCCATTGAGTACACATTGAGTACAGAATGAGAAAAATCATTGTGTACAGGTTACAAGATGGCACTCAGCGATACAAAGCTACGAAGCATACACGGTAAGCCCTACTCTGGAGCGCCTGAGCTGACAGATGGTGATGGGCTGAGTGTACGCATAACGCCAGTCGGAACGATTACATTTCAATACCGATATCGCTGGAATGGTAAGCCGGTTCGTTTGACCGTAGGCCGTTATCCAGCAGTCACACTTAAAGATGCCAGGGTGATAGTCGGTGAGATGCGCGAATTGTACACCAAGGGTATCCCGCCAAAAAATTATTTTACCCGAGCTGGTGGTGAACTGACTCTTAAAGAGTGTCTCGATCAGTGGTGGGATAACTACGCCACAACACTAAAACCAAATACCCAGACCCTCTATAGGTCGGTTGTGTACAACACCATGTACACAGAATTTGAAGATATGCCTGTAGCACACATTCCAGTGTCAAACTGGGTGCAATTCTTTACCCGGCAGGAAAAGAAAAATATCAAAAAAGCTCGCGTTCTGATGCTTCAGCTAAGATCGGTGATTAACTGGTGCATCAGCCGCCAGCTGGTTCCATCTTGTGAGCTGTTAAAGCTGAGCGTGAAGACAATTGGTAAAAAGCCGGATGTGGGAAAACGGGTACTGACATGGACAGAACTGGCGAAAATTTGGAAAGCGATGGAGGATTCCAGGCTTGTTACCTCCAATCGTGTACTGCACCAAATGACTATGCTTTGGGGGCCGCGCATTTCTGAAATGCGTTTAGCGACTCCGGCAGAGTTCAATATGGACGACATGATCTGGACAACACCAGAAGAGCACTCGAAGATGGGGAACCTTATCCGCAGACCCATCTTCAAACAAATGGAGCCGTTCGTTGAGCGATTGCTGAATGCGGGGAATGAGGTTTTGTTCCCTGGCAAGTACCTGGATCGGCCTCTTGACGCAAGCACCGCTAATTTGTACATCCGAAATTTAAAAAATGGAATTGATATACCGCACTGGACGACCCATGATTTCAGGCGTTCACTGGTGACAAATTTGTCAGGGGAGGGAGTCGCGCCCCATGTTACAGAGAAAATGCTGGGGCACGAACTTACAGGTGTGATGGCCGTGTATAACAAACACGACTGGCTTGATGAGCAGAAAGAAGCGTATGAGTTGTATGCAGAAAAAATAATGTGGCATGTTAACCGGCTCGATTAACACCCCCTTCTTCTATCCAGCGCGTTACTGCTTTGCGGCTGTACCGTGTTGGATAGGTCAAAACAGGCATAGGGAAACCATGATCTTTACGTAAGCGCCAAACAGCAGTCTTCTTCTTTCCAAGCAAGTTGAACACTTCCTGCTCTTCCATAAAATCATTAGTAGTCATAACAACCTCTCTACTTATCAATCTGGTTCGGAATGAGACGCTGCCAGATGGCAGACACGTACTTAGCCTGATGTTTGGCATCTGCTAGGGCATTATGCATATCCCCTTCAAACGGCATGTCCCGTCGCGGGTTGATTCCTATTTGCCGCCCCAGCTCGACGATGGTTCGAACATCACGGTCATTCGGGAATATCCATGGGCAAGGAATCCATTCACGTTCATAGCTGGCTCGTAGAATGACGTTATCAAACGTTGCGCCGTTGCCCCACACCTGAACCTTATCAGGATTGGTATTATCACGGATGAAGCAAGCGAGACTGCTGAGAGCTGTAGCGATGCTTACGGCTGATTCTTTATCGCAGATAGCCAGTCTGGCCTCTTCGCTTTGCTGCATCCACCACATAATCGTTTCTGGGTCGGGAACAGCACCGCCATCTACTGAGCTTTTAAGAGTGATAACCTGGTAGAACTCATTTCCCAGCTCACCGTTAGCAGGATCAAAGAAAACAGCACCGATGGAGACAATGGGGGCATTTGGTTTTGTGCCCATGGTTTCAAGGTCGATCATTAAATGGTTCACGCTAAATATTCTCCTGCTCTGGTGCTGTTGGCGCAGCTGAAAGCATTGCTGCCCAGCAAAGTTTTGCGCGGTGAGCTGCCTGTTGGCATCCACTCATACCTTCATATTCTGCCCATACTTTCGGGTCACTAAAATCTTCATCTGGCTCAGACTCGAAGCCATCAACAATCATGGCCTCTGTCGGCTCAACCGGCACCAATTTCCAGCCATCTGGTACTATCGGTACTGGTGATGCTTTGCGTATCACATTCAACTCTTCCAGCCCTTTAATCGCATCAGCGATGACGTATGCCATATCACCGCCGTTCTGGTACTGAATGGAACGCTGCAGCGCTTCGATAACACGTTCAATGCGCTCACCTGTGAGCCTTCCGTTTGCCGGGTGGTTAGCTGGGTCTGTTAAGTTGATTGTCATCGGTTAGTCCTCACACCGCTAATTGCAATTGCATGTCGAACCGGTCACGTTGTTCGCAGTACGCGAGAGAGCCGGGGCTATTGTGCGACTCAATACGCTCAACCATCAAAGTGGCGCGCGTTTCCTTTGAGGCTGGCGCATAAGCACCAGACCAGGCTTTATCGATGCCTATATTACGGGCGACGTTCGTACTGTCGGCGCTGGCTAACGGCAACTTTGTGAAGATAAGCGGGTTAAGCATTCGCAATCCGTGCAACTTCGTGACTGGCTGGCCGTGGGTGTCGGTAATATGGCGAAGCAAGTCTTTCATCCGTGCCACGGCTAGATTCGGACGCTTAACGTCGTAATCTCCACAACTGCCGATAGCCACGCGTGGATACTCATTGCACAACCTGATAAACCGTTCGTCGCTTTCGTTCATATGCCAGACCGGAACGCCGAAGAACTCACCATGCGGCCACTCATCAAGAAGCGCGTCGTTCTCCGTTTCCCCGCCGTCGATAACATCCGGGATTATTGCGAAATCAAAACCAGGATGATTTTTCCATCGAGCTACAAACTCGTAGTAATCGCTCCAGTCGATTTTGTTTTTGCCAGCTGCTTTCCATGCAGTGAACGCGCCGTTATCTAAAGCGAAGGATTGGCAGTATTCAGCTGCAAGGTTAATTTGTCCGGAGTGCGCGAAACTGATAAACGCGTGGCGTCCTTTCCATGCCCTTATGGCGCACGTATCCGGCGTAATGGGACCACCGTGATAGTGAATCATCATGCTTCTCCTTCGATAACCGGAATTCCCGCAGCGACGACAACTCCATCAGTCAAATTGGAGTTCTGGCGGTTAGAGCGACATACCAGCGCCCAGAAGTTCATATCGCAAATCAGTGCGACGCGCATTTCGGCAGTAAAGCGATAGCCGAGCTTATTTGACTTGCCAGCTGAGCGCCGACGCTTGCGCATTAACTTGCGCACGCGTGCCGCATTCACTTCAACCTGACGATGCCTTGAGGCGTAAACACCCTTCGCTGGTATTTTTCGCGCCTGTTGCTGGTAAGCAGTTAACAGGTCATGTACATCTGTTGATTTAGCCATTCCTCTGCTCTCCTTCGATAACCTGGATGCCAGCGGCGCGGAGGTTGCGCAGCACATCATCACGATTCAGGTATCCGCCGTGGATAACGTTGTCTGGTGTCATGAATAGCTCGCCGCTATTGTGCTGAGCTGGCATCAACGGGCCCGGCAACTTCACGGTGACGGTGCGGGACTCCAGCTCGGCGATGCGCTCGTTAAGTGCGATGATTGAATCAGCCATTTTGCAGACCAACCCACGCGACTTGTCGTCAATCTCCCGCCAGTCATCGAGGTCAACCGCCGCCGCTTCACACAAGGACTTCCACTCTTGCTCATGCCGCTGCGCCTTCTCCAGCGCCTCTACCAGCGTCTTGACGTTGTCGGGAGATGCGACGGCGATGAATTCAGCATTGCGCTTAGCTGTCTCATCCCAGGCCATGTGGTAATCGTGATCCCACTCTTCGTGAATGCACGCGGCGGTAGAGTTGGTCATATCTAGCAATGACTCGCTGCCGACATAGACCGCGTATGAGTGGTAACCTGAGAATCTGTCCTCGCCCTCGCCATATTCGCCGTCAGTCTCGACAACATCAGACCACCATTCACCCGGAGTCGCTTTCTCTGCTGCCGCTTTCATGGTCGCCATCAGTGCGGTGATATCGTTCATTGGGGTCTCCATTCTTCGCATTTATAGTCGCGGCACCCGTCAAAATCATATGGGTTGTACTGCCAGCTGATTTTCCCGCAGCAAGGGCAATTCCAGCGAACCTTGCCACTTCGCGCCTTTTGCCGACGGTTATGTTTTTTCAACCAGTCGGGCATAACCAACCCAGCACCCTGAACCATAATGTGACGGTTGAAATCCTGGATGTTGAATGTGCGGCGTTTCACCCTATCGGCTATTGAAAACGGCAACCAGACAACGCCTGGCTCTTGGGTATTCGCAGAGACAAATACAAACGCCTTAGAGAAGTCATCAGTGGGCAGGCCACCACTCTGGAGCCAGTAAACATCGTTCCCGTTCCAGCTTCCTTTCTGGTAAGCAACGTACGCATCACAGCCAGCCTCGGTAACGCTTTCGGATGGAATGTACTGGCAATCAACGTGCCATTTGGCGAGGGCATCTACGCTGTCAGCGCATACAGGCTGGTCAATCTCTCTACCCAACTCCCAGCTGCGTTGCGCCTCTTCCAGTGTGTATTCGTGCGCGCGGTTGATGTTGGAGCTATACCCATTTCCATTTTGGCAGTGGAACGAGGCGTTACTCCCTACGGTTTCTCGCGTACAGAGCATGTAGAATCGGTTACTCATGCTCGCCTCCTTGGCGTAACTGGGCGGCGAACTCGACCAGAGACTTCTCGGCATACTCTCCAGAGGCCGGGTCATTTGTTAGGTCTTCTTTCGCTGTAAGAATCATGCGCACCACGTCATATACCTCTGCCAGTGGCTTATCTACAAACCCATGGTTATAGGCGGCAGCGAGTCGGCTGGCTGCATAGTTGATGCCCTCTTCACGAGCATTAGTACGCACTTCAGCCAGGTACGCGTCGTAGGCAGGAATCTTGAGCACGGCCAGCGCACCAATAATTTTCTGTGCTTCTGGCGGACATTGCTCGTAATGCTCATCGGTGATAAATACCGCGTCGTTGTGGATAGCTTCAATCGCACTAAGCTCCGCCACCACCGCAGCAAGCCGCTGCTCTGATGCTTTGGATGCTGCTTGCCAGGTTTCCCATTTCCCCTGGATTACTTCATCCCTGTACTGCAAGCTATCATCGCTACCTTTGAAGGTTTCCAGATGCCATAAAGGATTAAGCCACACTTCAAATTTTTCTCTGTTCATGCTGCCGCCTTACTGCGATCCGCAGTGATACGTTTCTGTTCGTCGATAATGTCCAGCACTTCGGCAAGAGCGAGGCCTTCTAAGGTGATAACGCCTTCGTCACTTATCTGAGCCAGTGCTAGCAACTCGATAGCGCGACGCGCTTTCTTCACGCTGATTTCAGGAGCGATAAATGATTTGGTGACCTTTTTCTTTCCGGCAGCAGCTGCTTTGGCTTTGTCCTGCGCCAGCACTTCTCCAGCACGTTCGCCATGTTCCTTTACTCTCTCAACAGCGACTTCAACAGAAACCTCACCAGCTTTTACAACCTGCTGAACATCATGGTTCGCCATACTTAGCGCCAGCAACTTCTCAACGGTAGGAACTGATTTGTTCACCAGCTTTGCTATCTCGCTGGCGGACTGGTTAAAAGCGTTATGCAGCTCCTGGATTACAGCAGCTTGTTCAATAGCTGAGAGGGGCAGCTGATTGTTACTGGTCATGATGCGAGCCAGGCGCTGCACATCGTTACCGCTGAACGGCATGATGTGGATTCGGTCTACTGGCTTACCAGCATCACGGCAGCGCGCATAGCAGCGGCGACGGCGGTGGCCTTCAACAACCCACACACCACCTTCATCACGCGCGATAACTTCCAGCGGCGGAACTGAACCACCGTTCATCAGGTAGTTGAACAGATCGTCATCTGCCTGGCGGGTACGTCCATCGTCTTCACGCTTGTTGAAACCGTCACGAACGTGGATATCGTCCAGGCTGATAAACATGCCTGTATCGGTACGCTTAATAACCCCGGAACGAGTCATCAGCTTGAATGAGTTAGCGGCCATCACAGAGTCCCTTCGTTAATCACAACAGCAGTTGTTGGGTCCAGCTCACGCAGTTCTCTTTGAGCTGACAGGACGTGAAGGTTGCACGGTGACTTGGTATGACGTTCAGTGACCCGATCACATTCTCGGGCCCAATTGATGACATCACTTTGAAGTGCTTTGCGCTGTTCCATGGATTCGCACAGCGCCACGCAGGCTACATCGTAGCGGTTCGCCAGCTCGTTCATCAGCCACTGGGAAGCAGCTGGAAGGAGAGGGGCGGCTTTACGGGCAGCATCAATCAACTGCTCTCTGGTCATGCGTGGTTTCTGCTCTGAAACGACTACTAAGTTACCCATTGTTAGTTTCTCCGTGTTATATGCGCCCTGCACGGCGCTGAATTTTGGTTGCACGAATCCCTCACCCGAAGGTGAATAAAAGTTTTGGGTTTCGTTTCAGTAAGCACCCAGGGTAGGGCACTTAGTGAAACGGGCGACTGCAATCGCCTGTTAGCTTCTCCACTCAACTGGAAGCGCGCTCCGGTTGGCTGATTTAACGACTGACACACTTAACGAAATGGACAGAGCGCGCTTTCAGTTGAGTAAAAAGGGCGGTACCAGAGAACTTCAAGGATGGTACTGGTACCGCCAATACTGCCTACAGCTATCTTACTTCCTGGTAACTAGGGTTGTGGTGGTGGTGCCTCCACCTGCCGGGGCGACCATTCCCGGCGACGTACACTAACCAAGACACATATTCATTTTTAAGTTGAATAAGCTGGTGGCCTCGTCACGTGCGCACAGCCGCATTACCACAACGATGAGGACACTGGTCCTCTGGTTAACCATGAGATTCGCTGAAGGAGTTCTCTCATGGATACTCAATGTCCTCATCTGTTGTGTGCCTGTCTTTTCACCACATCAGGCTCAGTGGTATCTTGGTGCTTCTCACACAACCAAGAATGGAAAAACATGGCTTCTTTCGACCGAAAACTTCAACTGCAAATACTTGAACTCGCTATTGAATCTTATCCAGAGCAAATCAATAACATCCCTATAAAACTGTCATCGATTGACGAAAAAACACTTCTACAGAACATCGCCTATCTTCAACAGGAGGGGCTAATAATCGGTGGGATAGAGGATTCATTCGATGGAATGGAACCTGCTATTGACCTGATCACTGCCACTAACCATGCTGTAAACTTACTGAGTGAAGAAGGTAGTATTTCTGCATCCCTCAAAATCGTGACTGTAAAGCTGCATGATGAAACGCTTTCATCGATCAGGGAGTTCATAAATCAGAACGTCCCTGACCCAGAAGAAAAGAAAGCGTATTTGCAGCGCTTAAAAGAGCTTCCCGCTGACGCCACAAAACACATCGTGCTTGAACTGCTGGGGAAGGGGCTTGGTCAGATCCCGAACGCAGTTCAGTGGCTACAAACAACGCTCCATCACTTGTAAATTCAGCGTCTGAGCGGAGTCTTTTGAATTTAATCCAGCCAGAGTTGCTTGCTATTTCCAGCCAAAAATCATCGCGATCATCGGTTGAAATTGTCATAGCCTTTTCCACAAAAGCCATTGCGTAGATGCGTAAAGGCTTTTTGCTATCGCTGCTTTGTTCGGGTAAGTCCATTGCCAGTCTCCACTGTTAATCGCGAATCATCCCCATCTTCATACGCCTGGGGCGGCTACTTCGTGGGCGTCCTGCCTGTTCGCTGTTGATGAAATAAATGTACCTTTAGTTACCTAAATGGTCAAGTGACAATGTTCCAAAAGTTACCATCAAGAATAAAAAAATAGCCAGGAGGTACCTGGCTAGGGAAAACCATTAAAGGTTTTGTGTGATTTGAACGACCCTGCCTACGATGCGGCAGTTACCGTCAATTGGGATAGGTTTGAAAGCAGGGTTGAGGGGCATTAAATAACTGTAGGGGCTATCCCAAACCAGTTTTTTAACTGTTGCTTCAGACGAACCGTCAAGGATTGCTACAATGATTTTTCCATACAAATCATCCATTTGCCCGTAATGAGGTTCGACGATAACAATAGATCCCTCGGGAATTGATGGCAATCCGTTCGGGTTTGTCATGGACTCACCACGTACAACTAAACCAAAAACCTCTTCGGATACATCAGCTGTAGTTTGCGTCCATGAAATCACATCAGTAAGCCTCGCCGCAGTGTAGCTCTCAGTCCAGTGCCCAGCCTGAACAGCAGAAATAATAGGTACAGCCTTAGGCGGCCTGATAAATGGAACTACCTTCGTATCATCACTGACATCATCACCTTGACCATAGAGTAGCCACTCTGGAGTTGTTGAAAGGGATTGTGCCAACTGGTGGAGATTTTCCCCATCAGGTTTGGTTGTCCCGTTTTCCCACTTGGTCACGGAAACCCTACTTACACCGAGCCGTTTAGCTAGTGACAGTTGGGTGATATCGAGCTGTAAGCGTCGCGATCGGATTCGGTCTTTCATCTCTGTTTTCATGTAACTAATGTTACCTAATTTCAAGGTAACTGTTGTTTGCTATTTAATGTACCTTTTGTTACCTTTAAGGCGTCATCACTTAGGAGGAAACATGCGTAAATCTGAAGTTGTTAAGCACTTTGGCGGCATTCAAAAAACGGCTAATGCCCTTGGTATTTCCCACCCAGCAGTTTGCCGTTGGGGAGTCATCATTCCCGAGAAGCAGGCATTCGTTATTGAGCGAATTACAGACGGTGCTTTGAAATACGACGCATCCCTTTATCAGAAGCCTAGCGAAACGGCTGCATAACAGTAACTACCAAAGGAAAAACAACATGGTAGAGCAAAAGCAAAGTTTAAAAGACGTGGTAAGGGCGATGTGCAAAGCCTTACACGGTGGTCGTGAGGCTATGGCCGGTGCTTTGGGAATGACCTTAACCCAGTTCAACAACAACCTGTACGAGAAGAACGGCTGTCGCTTCTTCGAAGTGAGCGAGCTGGAAGCGATGGAAGACATCAGCAACACGTCTCTTCTGGCTGACTACTTCGCCAAGCGTCGCGGTGCATTGCTGGTGGACATTCCCCAGTTTGAAGACCTCGATCGCACCGACCTTTTTACCCGTGCAATGCGCACATCTGCAGCACGTGGACACGTCGATCAGATTATCGAAAAGGCTCTGGAAGATGGAGTGATTGAAAAGCATGAAGCAGAAGAAATTCGTGAGTATCACCGCCGTCACCTGGCAGCACGCGAAGAAGAGATCACGGCGATTATCTCGTTATTCAGCCGCCGAAATAAGTGACGCCCGCGAGTGTGCAGCTCCGGGCGTCGTGGCGTGTCGTATCAGTGGAGAAACTAACGCATGAACAGTGTAACAACACAGTACCGCAGGTCGCAACTTATTGCTCGACCTATGCCGGGTGGAAAAGGTCCGGCGCAGTTCGTGTATGGGGTAATGGTATCCGGATGCTTTGAGCCTGTCTGCTACCAGTTTGCCGATTGGGTTGTAGGTGATTTCAACGGCCAGGCGGAAAAGGTCGAATGCGAGCACTCAACAGACGGTTTAAAGACAGCTACGGCGTCCCAGTCAGGGTTATCCGGTGGGAGCCAGAAACTCAACGGGTTATATACCTGCGCGACGGATACGAGCATGAGTGCTTCAGTCCTCTCGAACAGTTTCAGCGTAAATTCAGGGAAATAGAGGGACAGAATGAGCCTGTTAATGACATCCCGGCCAATAGTAATAAATCCTGACCTTGCATACAGCATTGGCCTGAATGAGGCGATTGCATTGCAGCAGATTAATTACTGGCTGCAAGAAACCAAATCAGGCATGGAAAGTGATGGTGTACGCTGGATCTACAACACGACAGAACAGTGGCTTGAGCAGTTCCCGTTCTGGTCTGAGTCAACTCTGAAGCGTACCTTCACCCGCCTGAAGACACTCGGTGTGCTCAAAATTGAGCAACTGAACAAGTCTCAACGCGACATGACCAACTTCTACACAATCAACTATGAAAGCGAGCTTTTAGATGAAGTCAAAGTGACCGAATCGAAGAGGTCAAAATGCGCTTTTCCATCAGGTCAAAATGACACGATGAAAGAAGTCAAAGTGACACGCTCCATCAGGTCAAAACGAACTGCTGTCATCGGGTCAAATTGCACTGATGATCCTACAGAGATTACAACAGAGAGTACTACAGAGAATAAAACCCCTTCTTGTCCGGAAGCTTCGCAACCGGACGACGCTGGCAAGCCAGATGATTTTCTGACTCGTAACCCTACGGCGGTGGTGTACAGCGCTGCAAAACGTCAGTGGGGTAGCCAGGAAGACTTAACCTGCGCCGAATGGCTGTGGGGTCGAATCATCAAGCTGTACGAACAGGCTGCCGAAACTGACGGTGAAGTGGTTCGCCCGAAAGAACCAAACTGGACTGCCTGGGCAAACGAAGTTCGCCTGATGTGTTCTCAGGATGGTCGCACTCACCGCCAGATCTGCGAGCTGTATGGCCGGGTGAACCGGGACTCGTTCTGGTGCAAGAACATCCTGAGCCCATCCAAGCTGCGTGAGAAGTGGGATGAACTGAGCCTCAAGCTGGCGGCTTCCTCCGGTGCATCCGTTCCTGGGTCAGCGATTAACCGCGCCAGCTACCAGGGTGTGGATTACTCACTGCCTGAAAACACGGGGTTCCGCTCATGAGCAAACCATTCCTGAAGTGGGCGGGTGGTAAGTTCACCCAGCTGAGCGACCTGTTCCAGCACATCCCGAGTGGCCTGCGCCTGATTGAACCGTTCGTAGGCGGTGGCTCAGTGTTTCTCAACAGCGATAAACACGCCAATTTCCTGCTGGCCGATGTGAATCCTGACCTGATCAACCTGTACCAGATGCTGGCGGTGGTACCAGATACCGTTGAGAGCAGTGCGCGCTGGATGTTTGAGCGGATGGGAACGCCGGAAAACTACGAGCTGATCCGCCAGGAGTTTAACGGGCAGACTCTGGATGCCGCCGAACGTGCAGCAGCGTTCCTGTACCTGAACCGCCACTGCTTCAATGGCCTGATGCGTTACAACCTGTCTCACCAGTTCAATGTGGGCTGGGGCAAGTACAAAGCGCCGTACTTCCCTGAGAAGGAACTCAAATCATTCACCGATATGGCGCACAACTGTGTGTTCATGACTGCCGGTTTCCGCCGGACGATTGGCCTGGCCGGGAAGGGAGATGTTGTTTACTGCGATCCGCCTTACGAACCGCTGCCGGGTACCAGTGGCTTTACTGCGTACTCCGCTGGTGGCTTCACCTGGGATAACCAGATTGAGTTGGTGGAATGCTGCGTTGCCGCTCACCGTCGTGGCGCAAGCGTCGTCATCTCGAACTCAGTGGCACCTCATGTCGTGGAACTGTATGAACAGCATGGTTTCCGCCTGCACACCATTCCAGCGCGCCGCTCCATCTCCTGCAAAGGCAGCACACGTAAAGTGGCAAAGGATCTGGTTGCTGTACTGGAGGTGGTCGAGTGAAGCCAGAGCATGAGAATGCAGTTCGCGCAGCAGCGCGACGGTGTGCCGACGAGCTGCGTGCAGCGATGCGGGTTAAGCCTAGACCAGCCTGGAACCAGGTATGTCCGCCGATCCTGCGTAAGCACCATCAACAGGTAGCGCCACTGGGTATCAGCCTGATTGAATTCAATAGCGTTATTGGCCGCATGAATGGACGCTTCGGGGAGGAGCTATGAACGAGTTAACACCGCGTCAGGGAGAGGTTCTGAAAGCTATCAAGGACTATAAGGCTCGTATTGGCTTCCCGCCGACGATATTTGAGCTGGCTGGCCTGATTGGCTGCTCATCACCGAACGCTGCCGCCGCGCATGTGACCGCGTTGAAGAAAAAGGGCTATATCACCGTAGCGCCAGGCGTAGCCCGTGGGATAACGATTATTGGTGATGCAGTGGATCACGATGCTGTTTGGATCATTCGGTCCCTGCTGGAGGGTAGAGACCGTGCTCGCGAAGATGCCATTGCCTGGCTGGAAGTACAGGAGTCTGCATCATGAAGCTGATTCTACCGTTCCCACCTAGCGTTAACACTTACTGGCGCGCACCGAATAGCGGCCCACTGAAGGGACGACATCTGATTAGTCAGAAGGGGCGAGAATTCCAGAGCGCTGCTTGTGCGGCCATTATCGAACAACTCCGCAAACTCCCGAAACCATCATCAGAAGCTGCTGCGGTGGAAATCACATTGTACCCACCGGATCAGCGCCGCCGGGATATCGACAACTACAACAAAGCGCTGTTTGACGCGCTAACACATGCTGGCGTGTGGGAGGACGACAGCCAGGTGAAACGCATGCTGGTGGAGTGGGGGCCAGTGGTACCGAAAGGGAAGGTTGAGATAACGATCAACAGATACCAACCGGCGGGTGCAGCCGCCTGATAAGTGGAGAAAGGCATGAATCAGTTAATTAACGTTAAGAACGATCCTGGCTTCCCGGCAATGACCAGCCTGGAAATTGCCGGGCTGTGTGAAAAACGACACGATAATGTGATGTCCGATATTCGTAATATGCTCACTTTGCTCAATATTCAATCTCCTGAGTTCTTAGGAGATTACCGGGACGATAAAGGTCGAAGCTATCCCTGCTTTCATTTGCCGAAGGATTTATGCCTCACGCTGGTTTCTGGCTACAGCGTTATTCTGCGTAAACGGATCATAGATCGCTGGCTTGAACTGGAGCAGCTTAATCAGCCGAAAGTCCCTCAGTCTTTCTCGGAGGCATTGCGCCTGGCCGCCGAACTGGAAGAACAGAAGCAACAGCTAAAGGATGAACTGGCGGTTGCCGCGCCTAAAGCTGAGTTTGTGGATCGCTACGTCACCGCCACTGGCTCGATGACATTCCGGCAGGTAGCAAAGTTGCTTAATGCCAAAGAGCCGGAGTTCCGACTGTTCCTGCTGGATAACCACATCATGTACCGCCTGAGTAACGTGCTGACACCTTATCACCAGCATATTGAAGCAGGGCGGTTCGAAGTGAAGACCGGCACAACAAGTGCTTCAAACTATGCATTCAGCCAGGCGCGCTTTACGGCTAAGGGTGTTAAGTGGATAGGCGGGCTCTGGACCGCGCATATTGCTAAGGGGCATGCGGCGTGAGAGCACTGTTAACACCTGAAGTGGCCCATCGCATGGGCATTGTGCTGTTCCGTCCTGGTGCTGACCTGATGCCACTGTTTACCAGAGGGCGAGTTCTGCTGGAGACAGAGCCGCAGGGATACGTGAATTTTGCTACTGGAGCTATTCCACCTGCAGTCCAGCCGCTGGCAGCTGAGCCGGCGATGTCCTCTGTATTTGAGAACGAAAAGGTCATCAATGCTGCTGGTGGGCTGCCTGGCCTTGATTACTGGCTTGAGCAACAGCTTGCCTGCCAGTGGGCTCTGAGTGACTACCATAGCCACAACTTCACAACCCTTCGCCGCCACCCCGGCTCAATCCGTTTATGCTGGCATTGCGATAACCAGCAGCGAGAGCAAACAACTGAACGTCAGGCAGGAATTGCCAGAGCAAACCTGGTATCCTGGATTTTATCGGTTGCATGCCGGGAACTGGCTTTTCCCCCGGAACATGAACTGACATTACCGGAGTTCTGCTGGTGGCTCGTCACTAAAGATGCGGCTGATGTCATCCCTGAGAGCATAGCGAGAAAGGCACTCAGGATGCCGCAGGAAACACACCAGTCAGTAATGCGTGAGAGCGAGATTGTCCCGGCGATTGCTGCCACGCAGCTGGTGCAGGAGAAAGCAAAACTCATCGTTGCGCTGAAAGTAGACCCTGACACGCCAGAGGCGGCGATGAGAAAGCCAAAACGCCGTCGCTGGGAGAAAGAGAATTATACCCGCTGGGTTAAAACGCAGCAGTGCATGTGCTGTAGCAATCCGGCAGACGACCCCCATCACCTTATCGGCCACGGGCAGGGTGGAATGGGTACCAAGGCACACGACCTGTTTGTGATTCCTCTGTGCAGAGAGCATCACGACGAGTTGCATGCCAGCCCTGTGGCATTTGAAGCGAAATACGGTGACCAGCTGGTGCTGCTGTTTCGGTTTTTAGATCGTGCGCTGGCAATCGGCGTACTGGCATGAATTGTGGAGATAACATGCGCGATATTCAGATGGTGTTAGAACGATGGGGCGGATGGGCATCAGGAGATAGCTCTGGTGTTGATTACTCGCCGATTGCTGCAGGATTCAAGGGATTATTACCTCAAACAAGCAAAAATCGTCTGTCTTGTACTGATAATGATGCCCTCATCATTGAAGGATGTCTGGCACGACTGAAGAGCCGCAAACCATATGAGCACTCACTTATCGTTGCTCATTATCTATATGGTGTATCTAAGCGTAAGATTGCCAAGGCACGAAAAAAAGATGAGAGGCTCATACGCATTGAGATACAAATGGCCGAGGGTTTTATCGACGGGTGTTTATGTATGTTGGATGTGAAACTAGAAAGCGAATAAATACAACAACGGCTCTTTTGGAGCCGTTGTGATTTTAGAAGGTTTTTTTAGTAACGGAACCCGTTGTACAGCTTAGAAAGTTACTGTATCCATTGACTGTATTGTAACTTACTTTTTGTGCCGTAGTCGGCGTAGTGGCTGGTTTAGGTGCCGCCGTATTTGCGTTTCTGTTCGTGTAGACAACAAAGTTTCCTGTTGATGATTTGTTATCCATGTTGAGCCCACCCTTCTGAAGTTAAATTATGATTTACACCGAACTGGCCTGGTGCAGCTTGAAAACGCTGCAAGACTCCCTCAGTACGGAATTGATATGAAAAAGTATCAGGAGCTTCTAGTATGCTTCTGACAGATACATAGGTTGCTTGGTTAACTGCTCCTAAGATAGCATTTGGATCGAAAGGTTCCCCAAGGCGCATCTCAGTTTTGAAATCTTCATAAATTTCTTTAATAAGCGCGTAAAGCTGTTCGTCAGGCTTCTCAACAGTGAGGCCTAGGTCATGAACAGCTTCGATTCTATTTATAGTGTAGTCATGGCTACCGGAATCACTGCAGAGAAAGCTCACAATTTTTTCTATGTTTTCGCTGTCTGTGAGCTGATGAGCCAAAAGCTTTCTCGCGAGCATTTGAATCTGACTTTTAGCCCTGTAAATCTTACCAAGAACTAAAGGATGAACCTTTTCACTTAAGGCCAGAAGAATACTAGCAAGTGAGGCATCATCTTTGATGCTTAGGTCATGCTTAACAACTTCAAGATAACCATTGATCTCTTCAACACTCACAGGTAGTTGAATTTGTTGACCATTGATAATGGCTGTTGGGTTAAGTGGAGTATTCACACTAGGATCGATTGGCCCCAAGGTTGCCTGTTTCGTCATAACCAAATTGTTTGCGCCGAGACACATTATAGTCCCTGAACTATGGCATTTGGATGGGATAATAATCTCTAGTTCTTTACAAAACTGTCGAAGAAGGTTGACCAAACTCCATGCGGTTAAGGTATCGCCTCCACGAGTGTAAAGTATCAAACTAATCTTCTGGACATCTCCGATTACATCAAGATGATTAACAAATAAATCAAATACATCTGCACTTATTTGCGCTTCTTGATTGGGCCTATCACCGGTTACATAGCATAGAACTTTCGAATTGCGGGCTTTTTCCAGCTGTGTATAGAGAGCTTTACGCTGCTCAAACATATCATTGTCCTTATGTTCAAAAATTATCAAATCAAGAAGGAATGCTAGCTATCACCATAATGCCTAGTCACTATCGGCATAATACGCACATAAGTTAAGCTGTTTTTGGGTGTTGGGTATAAAATGTGCATAAAATGGCTGCCGATTGTACCCAATCACTTCAAAAATACCATAGATTTTGTTCACGCGGTCCGCATTTTATGTATTACTGTGTTAAGAGTGGTCACTTAGACACGAACTTAAAAGAATTCATAACCTCGCCTCGGCGGGGTTTTTGCTTTTCAGAAGGGGAAGAAAATGCACCAGTAAACGGATAGACCGCAGCCGAAAGGCAAAGCAGCAGTCATGATGCTGCCCTGAGTCGCCACTGAGCGAGCCTGTGTAGTGATGGGTTAAGGTTCATGTATTAAAAATAGCTCCGGTAGAGCAGCGCGAACGCCAGACGCGCACCGGTTATCAGCGGCGATAGAGCGACAGCACCTCAAGGGCATGAGCGTGGCCACTTCGGATAGTGGCAAAATCATTGCAACGGCAAACACCGTCAGCCGTAATGGATAATGCATTGACGTAATTTATGAAAATGTTTTACGTTATTGATGCAGTGAATCCCCCTATGCGGCGGGGCGCTCAGTCAAAACTGATAATGTTCAAATGCTCGCGCGAGGCAGTTCGACTGGCTGACTCACCGGGAGGCACCCGGCACTGCATACCAGATTGCGGCCATCGTATAATGGCTATTACCTCAGCCTTCCAAGCTGATGATGCGGGTTCGATTCCCGCTGACCGCTCCAGTTTTGAATGGGCGCTGTTGTGATAATACTGCGGCATGCCACTGCGATGTGTTACCTAACCAGCGTCCATTCAAAAGCGCTCCATTAAAGTCTGAATAACCGTGGGTGGTTTGTCAGATGGAGCGCCTCTAATTCTTGATATTTTCATTCTTCAGGCTCGCTTCGGCGGGCCTTTTCTTTTTCAGGCTCCGGGAAAACTCCTCGACGTGTGTTGTTGTTAAATCAGCCCGAGAGCCTGAGTCCCCTTCAAAACACACAGCACCATCCGAATTATCCGGAGGTGAGGCTATGACCAGAATGAGCACAATTTACAGCAGACTTTCATATGGGACGGGAACCGCGTTGACTGGCTGCGGTGTCTCTGCAAAGGCCCATGCCGAAATAACTAAAGAGGTATCGTGGATGCTGGCCGACAAAGTGGCAGGACTCGGTTTAAGTGACTGGGCAATTATTGTCGGTATCGCATGCACCGTTATCACCTGCGGCGTGAACTGGTATTACCGTCGTAAAGAGCGGGAGGACAGGCTCAATGGCTATGTCACCAAAGCTGAGGAATAGCGTTATCGCGGCGGTGCCGGTTGGCGCTATCGCCATTGCTTCCGCGCTAATCACCGGACCGACTGGGAATGACGGTCTTGAAGGTGTCCGATACGTTCCTTATCAGGACGTGGTCAATAAATGGACTATCTGTTACGGACACACCGGCAATGACATCATGCTCGGAAAGACATACTCCGAGGCGGAGTGTCGGGCATTGCTCAACAAAGACCTTGCCACCGTAGCAAGTCAGATTAACCCGTATATTAAGGTTCCTATCCCAGAAACCACACGCGGTGCGCTTTATTCGTTCGTTTACAACGTCGGGGCCGGTAACTTCAAAACCTCCACGCTGCTGAGAACAATCAATCAGGGTGACATTAAAGGCGCATGCGAGCAGTTGCGGCGCTGGACTTATGCAGGCGGCAAGCAATGGAAAGGGCTAATTACCCGTAGAGAGATTGAGCGCGAAGTTTGCCAGTGGGGTCAGAAGCCACAAAGTCTAGGGGTGTTCTGATGAGCCTGCGAACTCAGCTTATTATCTCTATGTTGCTGGTGGCTTGCGCATTTCTCGCTGGCAGTGAGTGGGCGAACCGCAGCTGGAAAATAAAGTGGGCTGACCGGGATAGCGCGGAATCTTCACAGGAAGCGAACGCACAGACCGCTGCTCGCATGATTGAACAAGGGCGAACAATAGCCCGTGATGAGGCTGTTAAAGATGCTCAAGCTAAAGCAGCGAGCGCTGCCGTTACTTCTGCTGGCCTGGCTACCACTGTTAACCAGCTGCAACAGCAAGCAAGGAAGCTCGCTACCCGCCTGGACGCCGCAAAGCACACCGCAGATCTTGCCGCTGCCGTCAGAAGCAAAACAGTCGGAGCAGATACCGCAATGCTCGCCGACATGCTCGGAAGTCTTGCAGAAGAAGCTCGATATTATGCTGGACGAGCTGACGAAAGCTACCGGGCAGGAATGACGTGTGAGCGTATCTATAACTCGGTGAGAGAGTCAAACAATAACCCTACAGCCTCGCAATAGCGGGGCTTTTTAACAACAGAGGAATGAGCATGACTGTAGTTCTTACGGCAAAACAGATTGAAGAACTGGCAACCTTCGCGAAAGAAGATGGACAGCCACAATACACCATCACTACCGGGGCCATCCCTGAGTTCGAAGCTGAGAATGGTGAGATTATCCCAGGATACACTGGGCTGATCGCGTATTCTGATTCACTGGAGCACGGCGTGTTGCAGCTGGACGACTAACGGCATTACAGCAGGCATTCACGGAGTGCCTGCGATAATGGAAAAAACATTTTTGACATAACTCATTTGGTGGGAGGATAGCATTCCACACAAACAGGAGGTTTTATGTTGAAAGGTATTAGTGCTTTAGATAAATGGCTTGCTCGCTCCACATGGCATACAGGGCATCCTATCGATATGGGAATATTTTATAGTGCTGTAAAAGAAATTATTTCCCAAAACCCAAATGTCCTACTTCACGAATCCGAGATTGCCGCTTACATCAAAAGCTCACAGTCCGGGAAACTCGAAGCGAGTGAGCTTGAGCGCTTGGCAAAAGAGTATTCGCAAAAAGCAGAGTTAATTTCTGATTATGTAATTCTTGCTAAGTAATCCGTTTAAAAATTAAGTAGCCACTGGTATTCGCCGGTGGCTTTTTTTATGCGCATCGCACGCGCACATCAAAGAAAGTCTTTCAGCTGTGAGCCTGGGCAAACCGTTAACTTTCGGCGGCTTTGCCGTGCGACAGGCTCACGCCTAAAAGGAAATAAATCATGGGTCAGAAAATTATTACGTTGTCCGGCGCGGCGACGGATGTTCTGTATGCGCTGTTTTTCCGTGGCGCGCTTCAGTCTGGTGACCTGCCAGCTAAATCTGGTGCTGCTGAGCTTCGGGAGCTGGGATTCGCTGAGACACGCCATACCGCGACGGAGTATCAAAAGGAAAATTATTTCACCTTCCTGACCGCTGAAGGGCAGGAGTTTGCCATTAAGCATTTGGTCAACACACGCTTTGGTATGCCTGTTGGTGGTTACCTTGGTGAAACTTCAAGCAATGAAGGTGATTCGCGCAAGATCGTGTTTAAGGCAGGTCTCTTTACGCCGGTGAATGTAACCACTATCCCAGTGCTTACTGATGAAATGAAACAGGCCGTAATTGATGCCGTACGCGAAAGCGATTTGTTCACATCCCTTCAGGCTGCGATAGCTGCTCAGGCAGCATCAACCGTTAATCTGCAACAGGCAGTTAATGACGCAGTGGGCGATGCTATCCGCAACTCTCTGGCGCCTGGAGGTCCGATCTGGAATTCTCTGAAGCGTTAACCTCCACTTGCAAATGGTAATTATTATCACTTACGGGTCCTTTCCGGCATATCGATGCGCTACGGGGCGGCGTCCGCGCAGATTCTCGCTATTTATGAGATTTTTTCGGTTTTAGTCGTTTCCGTTCTTCTTCTAGCTAATTGCCTGTTTTTACTGAAAACACCCCCTGAAAAGAAAGGAAGCGGCAGAGTCCGATAACAGGCAAATTACTCGATGTCGTTTCCTTTCTCTGTTTTGCGCATGGAGTGAGCCATGGAGGTAAACAAAAAACGCCTCTCTGAGATTTTTGGCGTCAGTGTTCGCACCATTCAGAACTGGCAGGATCAGGGGATGCCAGTTGCCCGTGGTGGCGGAAAAGGTAATGAGGTGCTCTATGATTCCGCGGCGGTTATTGAGTGGTATTCCGCCCGTGATGCCGCAATTGAAAATGAGAAATTGCGGAAAGAAGTCGAAGATCTGCGAATCGCTTCGGAGTCGGATCTTCAACCCGGCACGATAGATTATGAGCGCCACCGACTCATCAGGGCGCAGGCCGACACGCAGGAATTGAAAAATGCAAAAGACACCGCTGAGGTGGTGGAAACCGCATTCTGCACGTTCGTGTTATCGCGGGTGGCCGGAGAAATAGCCAGTATCCTCGATGGCGTTCCTCTATCCGTTCAGCGGCGTTTCCCCGAACTGGAAAACCGGCACATTGATTTCCTGAAAAAGGACATCATTAAAGCCATGAACAAGGCAGCTGCACTGGATGAAATAATACCGGAGTTGCTGAGTGAATATATCGAACAGTCAGATTAAAGGGCTGCGGTACTCTGCTCAGGCAGGGCTCCGTTCGCTATTTCGGCCTGAACCACTGACAGCTGTTGAATGGGCTGATGCGCATTATTATCTCCCTAAAGAGTCAGCGTATCAGGAAGGGCGCTGGGTTACGCTTCCTTTCCAGATAGCCATTATGAATGCCATGGGTAACGACTATATCCGAGAGGTGAATGTCGTTAAATCTGCCCGTGTTGGCTACTCGAAAATGCTGCTCGGCGTGTATGCATACTTTATCGAACACAAGCAGCGAAATTCGCTGATCTGGCTGCCAACCGATGGCGATGCTGAGAACTTCATGAAGTCTCATGTTGAGCCCACTATCCGTGATATCCCCTCGCTTTTGTCGCTCGCGCCGTGGTACGGCAAAAAGAACCGCGACAATACGCTCAGCATGAAGCGCTTTTCCAACGGTCGCGGCTTCTGGTGTCTGGGCGGTAAGGCGGCGAAAAACTACCGTGAGAAATCGGTTGATGTCGCCGGCTACGATGAGCTGGCAGCATTTGATGAAGATATTGAGAAAGAGGGCTCGCCCACCTTCCTCGGTGATAAACGTATTGAGGGCTCCGTCTGGCCGAAGTCAATCCGTGGCTCCACGCCAAAGCTAAAGGGAACCTGCCAGATTGAGCGTGCCGCGAGTGAGTCCGGGCATTTTATGCGTTTTCACGTTGCCTGCCCTCATTGTGGGGAAGAGCAATATCTGAAGTTTGGCGATAAGGAAACGCCATTCGGGTTTAAGTGGATGCCTGGCGAACCGGCCAGCGTTTTTTACCTCTGCGAGCATAACGCCTGCGTCATTAATCAGCAGGAGCTGGATTTCTCGCAGGCGCGCTATATCTGCGACGAGACGGGGATCTGGACACGCGATGGCCTGAACTGGTTTGCGTCCTCTGGCACCGACATTGAACCGCCAGACAGCGTCACTTTCCACATATGGACCGCATACAGCCCGTTTACCACCTGGGTGCAGATAGTAAAAGACTGGATCAAGACGAAAGGGGATACCGGTAAGCGTAAAACCTTCGTGAATACCACGCTGGGTGAGACATGGGAGCCGAAGATTGGCGAACGCCCGGATGCGGACGTGATGGCGGAAAGGAAAGAACACTTTTCTGCCTCAGTACCTGACCGGGTGGCCTACCTGACCGCTGGCATTGACTCACAGCTTGACCGCTATGAGATGCGCGTCTGGGGATGGGGACCGGGTGAAGAAAGCTGGCTGATTGACCGGCAGATCATCATGGGACGACATGATGATGAAGCGACCCTCATCAGGGTGGATGAGGCCATAAACAGGGCATACACCCGGAAAAATGGCGTTGAAATGTCGATATCCCGTATTTGCTGGGATATCGGCGGTATCGATCCAACCATCGTATACAACCGCTCGAAAAAGCACGGCCTGTTTCGTCTTATCCCCATCAAAGGGGCCTCTGTTTATGGCAAACCTGTTGCCAGCATGCCGCGCAAACGGAACAAGAACGGCGTGTATCTGACGGAAGTCGGGACGGACACAGCGAAAGAGCAGATCTACAACCGCTTTACCCTGCAGCCCGAAGGTGATGAACCCCTCGCCGGCGCTGTGCATTTCCCAAACAACCCCGACGTTTACGACCTGGCTGAAGCACAGCAGCTCACCGCTGAGGAGCAGGTTGAAAAATGGGTGGACGGTAAGAAGAAGATCCTCTGGGACAGCAAAAAGCGACGAAACGAGGCGCTGGACTGCTTCGTTTATGCGCTGGCTGCGCTTCGGATCAGTATTTCGCGCTGGCAGTTAAATCTCGATTCTCTTCTGGCCAGTTTGCTGGAGGAAGAAGGGGGGCGAACCCATAACAAGACCCTGGCGGATTATGCCCGGGCATTATCTGGAGACGAATAATGGCGACACAGACCGATCTGGATGCCGCCCGCGCTGCGTTGCATGACCTCATGATGGGAAAGCGGGTGGCAACGGTGCAAAAGGACGGCCGGCGGGTTGAGTTCACCGCTACCTCAGTAGCCGACCTGAAAAAATACATTGCCGAACTTGAATCACAGATTGGCATTACTCAACGACGCCGGGGACCGGCAGGATTTTACGCATGAAAACACCTGCTTTGTTAGGGCCGGACGGTAAAACCGCATTGCGGGACTACGCCGGGTATCACGGTGGTGCTGGTGGCTTTGGCGGCCAGTTACGCGCCTGGAACCCACCGAGCGAAAGCGCGGATGCTGCGTTATTGCCTAATTTATCCCGTGGTAATGCGCGAGCAGACGATCTGGTTCGAAATAATGGTTATGCGGCAAACGCCGTGCAGCTTCATCAGGATCACATTGTCGGTTCCTTCTTCCGACTGAGTTACTGCCCGAGCTGGCGTTATCTCGGTATCAAAGAAGAAGAAAGCCGCGCATTTGCCAGGGAGGTGGAGGCCGCCTGGTATGAGTATGCTGAAGATGATTTTTGCGGGATCGATGCTGAGCGCAAGCGGACGTTTACGATGATGATCCGCGAAGGTGTCGCGACTCATGCATTTAACGGCGAGCTGTGTGTCCAGCCCACCTGGGACAGTGATTCAACGCGGCTCTTCCGGACACAGTTCAAGATGGTGAGTCCGAAGCGCATCAGCAACCCTAATAATGGCGGAGACACGCGAAACTGCCGGTCAGGTGTCAGAATAAACGACGGTGGCGCTGCGCTGGGATATTACGTCAGCGAAGACGGATATCCGGGATGGATGGCACAGAAATGGTCTTACATTCCGCGCGAGCTGCCCGGCGGGCGGCCGTCCTTTATCCATGTATTTGAACCGCTGGAGGATGGACAGACCCGCGGCGCCAACGTGTTTTACAGCGTCATGGAGCAAATGAAGATGCTCGATACGTTGCAAAATACCCAGCTCCAGAGCGCTATCGTTAAGGCGATGTATGCGGCCACGATAGAAAGTGAGCTGGATACGCAAACCGCGATGGACTTTATTCTCGGCTCTGACAGCAAAGACCAGCAGAGCAAGATGACGGGCTGGCTGGGTGAAATGGCCTCGTATTATACCGCGGCACCGGTTCGGCTCGGCGGTGCGAAGGTTCCCCATCTGATGCCGGGTGACTCCCTGAATCTTCAGTCAGCGCAGGATACGGACAACGGTTTTTCGACGTTCGAGCAATCACTGCTGCGTTATATCTCTGCTGGTCTGGGTGTGTCTTATGAGCAACTTTCGCGCAACTATTCGCAGATGAGCTACTCCACTGCACGCGCCAGCGCGAACGAGTCCTGGGCGTTCTTTATGGGCCGCCGCAAGTTCGTGGCAGCCCGACAGGCCTGCCAGATGTTTGTATGCTGGCTGGAGGAGGCTATTGTCCGCCGGGTGGTGACGTTGCCATCCAGAGCACGATTCAGTTTTCAGGAAGCGAGAACAGCCTGGGGCAATGCCAACTGGATAGGCTCTGGCCGTATGGCGATAGATGGGCTGAAGGAAGTGCAGGAGGCCGTCATGCTTATTGAGGCAGGCCTGAGCACTTATGAGAAGGAGTGCGCCAAGCGCGGGGACGATTATCAGGAAATATTTTCGCAGCAGGTACGTGAAACGATGGAGCGTCGCGCGGCAGGCCTTAAACCTCCAGCCTGGGCGGCTTCTGCCTTTGAGTCTGGACTGAAAAAATCAAATGAGGAGGGGAACGATGACGCCCGAGCTGCGTAATCTCCCGCACATTGCCAGTATGGCTTTCAATGAGCCGCTATTACTTGAACCCGCCTATGCGCGGGTTTTCTTTTGCGCGCTTGCTGGCCAGCTTGGCATTACCCGTCTGACCGACACTGTATCTGGCGTGACCCTTGGTGCAGAGCAAATGGCTGAACCGCTGGTGCTCTTTGGCGATGATGAGGATATGGAGCCAAAACCGTCACGAAGCTATCAGGTCACTAACGGGATCGCAGTGCTGCCGGTATCCGGGACCCTGGTCAGTAAAACCCGTGCACTCCAGCCATATTCGGGGATGACGGGTTACAACGGCATTATCGCCCGTCTTCAGCAGGCCATCAGCGATCCGGGTGTTGACGGCATCCTTCTGGATATGGACACCCCAGGCGGAATGGTGGCGGGGGCTTTTGATTGTGCGGACATTATTGCCCGTATGCGCGATATCAAACCCATCTGGGCGCTGGCAAACGATATGAACTGCAGCGCAGGTCAGCTGATTGCCAGTGCTGCCTCGCGCCGGCTTGTGACGCAGACGGCCAGAACGGGATCCATTGGCGTCATGATGGCTCATAGCAATTACGGTGCCGCCCTGAAAACCAGCGGCGTTGAGGTCACGCTCATTTACAGCGGCGAGCACAAGGTGGACGGGAACCCCTACGAGAAATTACCCAAAGAAGTACGCGCAGATTTTCAGGCGCGTATTGACGCGACCCGGCAGATGTTCGCTGAAAAGGTGGCGGGTTACACCGGCATGTCGGTCCAGGCCGTTCTGGACACTGAAGCGGCTGTTTTTTCAGGCCAGGAATCAGTAGACAACGGACTGGCGGAGCAACTGGTCAACAACATGGATGCGCTGAACGTTATGCGCGATGCAATTAACAAACGAACGATGATTTCCCGAGGAGGAAGTATGAAAGGTACTACTGCATCCGCAGATACCGCTCAACCAGCAGCAACCGCTGCTGTTAACCAGCCCGTGGCCACTGCTGACGCACCCGCTGTGGTCGTTGACCCTGCAACTACTGCATCTGTTGATGTGAGCAGCCAGGTCGCGGCGGCGGTCGCCGCTGAAAATGGTCGCATTATGGGGATCCTGAACTGTGAAGAGGCAAAAGGGCGCGAATCACAGGCGCGCGCACTGGCTGAAACGCCCGGCATGACGGTGGAAAGTGCACAGCGCATTCTTGCCGCCGCGCCTCAGAGTGCTCAGGCCCGCACGGATACCGCGCTGGATCGTCTGATGGAAACCGCACCCGGCACCGTAGCGGCAGGGAGTTCATCTGCTGATGCGGGTGACGATTTGTTAAATACGCCTGTTTAAGAGGTCAACATGTCTAACATTGAGCAATTTACTCACCTCCAGCCCCTCGGGAACAGTGATCCGGCGCATACCGCGTATGCACCTGGTGAACTGACGAAATCAGTGCCGGCGATGACGCCGCTGATGCTGGATGCTACTTCCGGTAAGCTAACCGTTTGGGATGGCCAGCATGCGGGGGCCGCTTGCGGCGTTCTGGCGGTGACATCTGATCAGAGCAACGCCGAGCTGGCATTCTATAAGTCCGGCTCTTTCCGCATTGAAGATGTGCTCTGGCCAGTGACTGTGACGGATGAACACATCAAGCGCAACGCATTTACGGGTACCGCCATCAGCATTGTCTGACCCTTTTCTGAACTGCAACCATCATCCATAGAAGCCGCCATCGCGGCTTTTTTTACGGGAAAAATCTATGTCAATTTACACTACAGCCCAACTTCTGGCGGTCAATGAGAAGAAATTCAAGTTTGACCCGCTTTTCCTGCGCATCTTCTTCCGTGAAAGCTACCCCTTCAGCACTGAGAAGGTCTATCTGTCGCAGATCCCGGGCATGGTCAACATGGCGCTGTACGTTTCGCCTGTTGTTTCCGGCAAGGTCATCCGTTCCCGCGGCGGTGCAACGTCTGAGTTTACGCCGGGCTACGTCAAGCCGAAGCATGAAGTAAACCCGCAGATGACGCTGCGTCGCCTGCCAGATGAAGATCCACAAAACCTGGCTGACCCGGCTTACCGTCGCCGTCGCATTATCCTGCAGAACATGAAGGATGAAGAACTGGCAATTGCCCAGGTGGAGGAGAAGCAGGCCGTTGCTGCCGTCCTCAACGGTAAGTACACCATGACCGGTGATGCGTTTGAACCGGTTGAAGTAGATATGGGGCGCAGCGTCGGCAACAACATCACTCAGGTCGGTGCCGCGGCATGGAGCGGTCGCGACAAAGAAACCTATGACCCGACAGACGATATCGAAACCTACGCGCTGAACGCCAGCGGTGTGGTCAATATCATCGTCTTTGATCCGAAAGGCTGGGCATTGTTCCGTTCGTTCAAAGCGGTAAAAGAGAAGCTCGATACCCGTCGTGGTTCTAACTCTGAACTGGAAACGGCGCTGAAGGATCTGGGCGAAGCCGTCTCCTATAAGGGGATGTATGGCGATGTGGCCATTGTCGTCTACTCCGGTCAGTACATTGAAAACGACACCAAAAAGAACTACCTGCCGGATTTGAGCATGGTGCTGGGTAATACCCAGGCGCGCGGGCTGCGCACTTACGGCTGCATTCAGGATGTGGATGCCCAGCGTGAAGGTATTAACGCCTCTGCGCGTTACCCGAAAAACTGGGTGCAGACCGGTGACCCGGCGCGCGAGTTCACCATGATCCAGTCCGCACCGCTGATGCTGCTGGCCGATCCGGATGCGTTTGTGTCAGTCAAACTCGCCTGATTTTATTCTGTGGCCCTTCGGGGCCCTGTTTCGGAGCTGTTCTCATGACAGAAAAAGAAAAGTTGATCGCACGCCTTAATGAGCTCGGCGTGCAGCTCGGTCGGGAAGTGAACACCGGTGGCACCATTCAGGAGCTCTCAATGCGCATTGCAGAGCTGGAGGAAGAGCTGGGTGACGACACGGATACCGATGGTGTTGAAAATGGTGGCGTGGGTGGTGGCGGGGAATCAACCGGCTCCGTAAAACTCGCACCGCCAGCGAATACTGTGTTAAGCGGCAGTACCGATGACGCACTGGTGGCCGTCGAAACGCTAGCCACTCTGCACATTGAGGCGCTGCATGCGACCCTAGATGAGCCGGTCTCTATTGTGGAAGCGGGGACCGTGATTCGTGTGACAGAAACGGATGCGGACAGCCTGGTTGCGCTCGGACTGGTGCGCGAACACTAACAGGGGGCTGTGTGACTGATTTCGATAACCTTTTTGATGCTGCAATCACACAGGCCGATGACACTATTCGGCAGATTATGGGGACTTCGGCAACGGTAACGTCCGGCGCGATTTCTGGTGTCACGTTGAGTGGTGTTTTCGATGATCCGGAAAATATCGGTTACGCCACACCCGGCATCCGTGTCGAGGGGACCAGCCCGTCGCTGTTTGTGAAATCAGCAGTGATTGAGCAGCTGGCACGGCTGGATACGCTGGATATTAACGGCAAGTCTTTCTGGGTTGAACGTATTGGCTCGGATGATTGTGGCTCCTGTCATATCTGGTTAGGGGCGGGTTCTCCTCCCGCATCAACCCGTCGCCGTTAAGGAGATGTGATGTCGATAAAAGGGCTTGAACAGGCAATAGCGAACCTTAACAGCATCAGTAACACGGCGGTTCCTCGTGCCTCAGCGCAGGCGGTCAACCGTGTGGCCACCCGGGCTGTTAGCCGAAGCGTTGCAGTGGTATCGAAAGAAACCCGGGTTCCCCGAAAGCTGGTGAAGCAGCGCGCCAGGATAAGGCGCGCCACGACGAAAAAGCCAAGAGCGCTCATCCGGGTTAACCGGGGCAATCTGCCGGCGATAAAACTGGGAACCGCCAGCGTGCGATTATCCCGTCGAAAACGGGATAAAAAAGGGGCCAATAGCGAATTGCGAATTGGCCCTTTTCGTTTCCCGGGTGGCTTTATTCAGCAACTGAAGAATGGTCGCTGGCACGTCATGCGTCGGACGTCAAAACCCCGCTACCCGATAGAGGTGGTCAGTATTCCCCTGGCGGCTCCCCTGACGACCGCATTTAAAGATGAGCTGCCAAAGCTCATTGAATCGGATATGCCCAAAGAACTGCGGGCATCCCTTAAAAACCAACTCAGGCTGATTCTGAAACAATGAAACACAGTGATATCCGAAGGGCCATCATCAATGCGCTGGAGAGCAATATTGGTGAAGAGGCTCTCTATTTTGATGGGCGTCCGGCAGTACTCGAGGATGGCGACTTTCCGGCTATCGCTATCTATCTGACGGATGCCGAATATACCGGTGAAGAGCTTGATGCGGATACCTGGCAGGCGACGCTGCATGTCGAAATCTTTTTACCGGCGCAGGTGCCGGATTCAGATCTGGATAACTGGATGGAGTCCCGAATTTATCCGGTGCTGAGCGATGTGCCAGGGCTCGCCGGGCTTATTACCAACATTGTGCAGCAGGGTTATGACTACCAGCGCGATGACGATCTTGGGCTGTGGAGTTCGGCTGATTTGAAATATTCCATTACTTACGAAATGTGAGGACGTAATGACTACACCAAACCCACTGGCGCCGGTTAAGGGTGCCACCACCACGCTCTGGACTTATTCCGGAACAGGTAACCCGTTTGCAAATCCGTTATCGGATGTCGACTGGACGCGTCTGGCGAAAATTAAAGACCTGCAGCCTGGCGAACTGACCGCTGAATCAAACGATGATACGTACCTGGATGATGCGGATGCGGACTGGACTGCTACCTCCCAGGGGCAGAAATCAGCAGGGGAGGCCAGTTTTACGCTGGCCTGGAAGCCTGCCGAGCCTGGTCAGCAGGATCTGGTTCGCTGGTTCGACGACGGTACTGTGCTGGCTTACAAAATCAAATACCCGAATGGCGCTGTCGATGTTTTCCGCGGGTGGGTGAGTAGCCTCGGTAAAACAGTGACCGCAAAAGACACCATCACGCGTTCAGTCAAAATCAGCAACAACGGTAAGCCTGGACTGGCAGAAGAAAGTGCCGCGGCTGCGATTGCGGTGACCGGCGTCAGCCTGGATAAATCGACGGCCACTGTTGCTGTAGCGGCAACCACGACGCTGCATGTCACCGTGGCGCCAGCCAGCGCCAGCGACAAATCGTTCCGTGCTACCACGACGGCAGCGGGTATTGCCACGGTGTCTGTTGTTGATACGGCTCTGACGGTAACCGGTATTGCGGCAGGTACTGCCGAGATTATCGTGATGACCAACGACGGGCTGTTCGTTGCTACCTGCAGCGTCACCGTTTCCTGAACAACGGGGCTTCGGCCCCACTTCCTGGAGTCTACCCATGTTTTTAAAAAGTGAGCCGTTCGAGCGCAACGGCAAAACTGTCACGCTCTACGAACTGTCGGCACTGCAGCGCATTGAGCATCTTGAACACCTGAAAACACTGGAAACTGTTGTCGATGCAGACATGCAGGCGGCGATGAAAATGACGATTACGGCAGGTGCATTGCTTGTGGCCATGTCGTTATGGCATGAACATCCTCTGAAAGGGACGCATAAAACGCCCAAAGAGGATGTTGAGCAGATCCAGAATGAGGTGCTGACGACCTGGCCGCTGGAGATTATCTCCGCAGCAGAGTACAGCGTGAAGTTGCTGTCCGGCATGGTTCCGCCATCGGAATCCATTGTGCCACAGGATGATGCGGTAACCGAACCGGTCAGTCTGGAAAAGTCCTCGCCAGTGAGCTGACATTCGTCCTGAAACTGGCGCGTGAATTTCGCCGGCCGGACTGGCGCGCCATGCTTGCTGGTATGTCGTCAACGGAATACGCCGACTGGCGAACGTTCTACCAGGACAACTTTTTTAATGATGTGCAGATGGATGCACATTTTTCCTCGCTGATGCATATCGTCATCACCGCACTTGACCCCAAAACCACATCAACCCCTGCCAGCTTCAGCCTGCTTTCACCTTCAGCGGAGGATATTACCGACGATGAACCCGGTGATGCCGTGTTGATGGCAAAGGCCGAGGGCATTTCAGGAGGCGTTCGCTATGGCCCAGACGGCAGTGGGTGACCTGGTCGTTAACCTTGACGTTGACTCGTCGAAGTTCAACGAACAGATGGAATACGTTAAACGGCAGTTTAAGCAGACCGGCGATGCGGCGAATGATTCCGCGCTAAAGGTGCAGCAGTCGTTTACCCGGCAGGAGAGCGCGGCGAAAAAGGCCGGTATTTCTGTGGGGCAGTACAACGCCGCAATGCGAATGCTGCCCGCGCAGTTTACGGATATTGCCACCCAGCTGGCCGGCGGTCAGAGCCCATGGCTCATTCTGCTACAGCAGGGCGGTCAGGTGAAAGACTCGTTCGGCGGCATTATTCCGACCTTCCGCGCGCTGCTGGGCTCAATATCGCCGGTTATGGTGGGTGTTGGTGCGCTGGCAACCGCTACCGGGGCAATGGTTTATGCCTGGTATCAGGGCTCGTCCACGTTGTCCGACTTCAATAAAACGCTGGTCCTTTCCGGTAACAGTGCCGGGCTGACTTCAAACCGCATGCTGGTGCTGGCGAAGTCTGGCGAGCAGGCAGGACTGACGTTTAACCAGACCAGCAGCGCACTCACCGAACTGCTAAACGCCGGTGTGCGCGCCGGTGCCCGGTTCGATGATATGAGCCAGGCGGTGGCGAAATTCACCGAGGTATCGGGTGTACCTGTCGATAAAGTGGCGGCCGCGTTCGGGAAACTGACGAACGATCCGACTTCTGGCCTGATTGCCATGGCGCAGCAGTTCCACAACGTCACCGCCGAACAGATTGCCTATGTGGCGCAACTGCAACGATCCGGGGATGAGGCCGCGGCGCTGCAGGCGGCTAACGATGCAGCGACGAATGGTTTTCGCGATCAGACAAAGAGCCTGCGTGACAATATGGGCTCGATTGAGTCAGCAGCGGATAGCCTGAAGCGTGCGTTTAAATCTATGTGGGATGCGGCGCTGGATATCGGACGGCCGGACACGTCGCAGGAAATTGTCTCTAAAGCCGAGGCGGCGTTTAAGCGCGCGGATGAAGTCTGGAATCTGCGCAAAGGCGACCGCTACGTGAATGACGATGCGCGCGCCCGCTACTGGAACGACCGGGAGTCGGCACGGCTGGCGCTGGAAATGGCGCAGCAGCAGGCCAATGTGGCGAAAGCGACCGAGGACAACGCCGCGAGAGAGGCGGTGGTGGAATCCGATCGCCAGAAGTATGCCGCGCAGGCCCAGTCAAACTATGCGAAGACGCAAAGTGCGCTGGAGAAATACACTGCTCGCCAGAACGAACTGAATAAGGCGCTGAAGGATGGGCGGATCCTCCAGGCGGACTACAACATCAACCTTGAAGCCGCCAAAAAAGAATACGACGACTCGCTGAAGAAACCTAAAAAGCCGTCAGCGGTGAAAACGCCGGCAGGCGTGAAAAGTATCGATACAGCCAGTGCGCAGACGCTGGAGCTGGAAGCGCAGCTACGCACGCTGGAAGAGCATAAGAGCATCACGGATACCATCAGCCAGCAGCGGCAGGAACTGTGGAAACAACAATCCCGTTTTTCTGTACTGGAAGAGGCCGCTAAAAAGCGCGCGCTGACAGCTGATGAAAAATCGGTGCTGGCGAACAAAGATGAGGTACTGGCGCGGGCGGAGGTTAATGCCCGGCTTGGCGATCAGATTGTTGCCCAGGAACGTTTAAACCGCCTACAGGATAGCTCGCAGAAATACGTTACCCAGATTGGTGAGAAAACCAAAGCGCTGGTAGCCGGCGGCAGCATGAGCAGCCGCGGTGCGCAGCGGCAGAATGAAGAGGCACAACTGCGGCAGGGCTGGATAAATGCCGGTGGTACGGATGCGGATCAGGGTTATCAGAATGAGCTGTCAGCGCTGAAAGATTACTACGCTGCTCAGGATGAGCTGCGTGGAGACTGGAAGGCGGGGGCAAAGTCAGCCTGGGCTGACTACGCGGACTCTGCCAATGACGCGTATGGTTCCATGAAATCAGCAGCTTCCGCCACGTTCGACGGTATCAGCCAGAACATGGCGGATATGCTGACGACAGGTAAAGCTAACTGGGCTGATTTTACCCGCTCGACGTTGTCGATGCTGACGCAAATCCTGATGAAGCAGGCCATGGTGGGGCTGGTTAACTCAGCCACATCTGCGCTCGGTTTTGCGGGTGGGGGTTACACCGGTACCGGCGG
Organism: Kluyvera sichuanensis; assembly: GCF_040930405.1. Taxonomy (NCBI): domain Bacteria; kingdom Pseudomonadati; phylum Pseudomonadota; class Gammaproteobacteria; order Enterobacterales; family Enterobacteriaceae; genus Kluyvera; species Kluyvera sichuanensis. The sequence goes on along the minus strand of NZ_CP162271.1, from coordinate 2,307,863 downwards.
TAAGTATGAGCCGGCGGGTGTGGTTCACCGCGGCGAGTTTGTCTTTACCCAGGAGGCCACAAACCGGATCGGCGTCGGCAATCTGTACCGCATGATGCGCGGTTACGCGACGGGTGGCCTGGTTGGCGGGAGTGGGGGCGGTGTTGCGTCTCCTTTCGGTGTCAGCGTCTATGCGCCGGTATCCATCACCACGGGGCAAGGGGATTCCGGCCAGCAGAAAGGGAGCGGTGATGCAGTCGGAAAAGCCTATCAGCAGGTCATTGATAGCTCCGTCCGCGCAGGGATTGCGAAGGCCATACAGCCGGGCGGCATGATCTGGAACGCTAATAAACAGAGGTAACGATGGCGATTGAACATTTTGGATGGCGGATCAAAGCATCCAGCCAGCCAACGCTGAAGAGCAAGGATAGCGTCCGCACGGCACAGTTTGGTGACGGTTATAAACAGGTGACTGGCTCTGGGCTCAATGATGAAACGCTCAGCTATGAGTTTTCATTCACCGGTGAACCGGGGACTGTCAGGGATATCTATGCCTTCCTGCGGCGCCATAAGACGAAGTCATTTTCGTTTACACCGCCGGGCGGTGACCTGGCATTGTGGCGTGTTGAGGCCGACAGCCTGCAGCGCGTCACCAAAGGTAAAACGGTGGAAACCGTTTCGGCCACGTTTGAACAGGCGTTTGCACCATGAGCTTAAACGCAGATTATCAGAAGTTAGAACCCGGTAGCGAAGTCAGGCTCTTTGAAGTCGACGGGAGCGATTTCGGCGTGGGTGAGGTATTACGATTCCACGCCTATAACATCCCTCATACGGAAGAGGAAATCCTTGCTGCAGGTGGCGATGAAACCAAACTGCCAGCAAAAAGTATCTGGTGGCAGGGAGAAGAGTATTCAGCCTGGCCCTGCCAGATTGAAGGCATAGAGACCTCCACTGATGGCAGCTCAGCCCAGCCGAAGCTGTCAGTGGCGAATCTGGATAGCTCGATCACAGCGTTATGTCTTGCTTACGACGACATGCTGCAGGCGAAGGTTACGATCCATGACACGCTAGCTAAATACCTTGATACGCAGAATTTTCCTGATGGGAATGCTACGGCAGACCCTACGCAGGAAAAGCTAAAGGTCTTTTATATCGATGCTAAAAGCAGCGAGACGAATGAAGCTGTGGAGTTTACGCTTTCAAGCCCGATGGACCTGCAGGGCCTGATGATTCCCACTCGTCAATTGCATTCCCTGTGTACCTGGTGCATCCGCAATAAGTATCGCTCCGGCGACGGTTGTGATTATGCTGGCACGCGCTATTTCGATAAGCACAACAATCCCGTCGATGATCCCTCTTTGGATGAATGCAACGGCACGCTGAAGGCCTGCAAACTCCGGTTCGGTGAAAATAACGAACTATCACATGGCGGATTCGTTGGAACGTCACTAATCAGGAGCTGATATGCGTCAGAAAATCATTGATGCCATCATGGCGCACGCAGAAGAGGAATATCCGCGTGAATGCTGCGGCGTGGTGGCGCAAAAAAGCCGTGTTGAACGTTATTTCCCGTGCCGGAATCTTGCCGCGGCGCCAGATGACAATTTTGTCCTTTGCCCCGAAGACTACGCAGCTGCTGAGGACTGGGGAACGGTGATCGCCATCGTTCACAGTCACCCTGACGCCACAACGCAACCGAGCGAACTGGATAAAGCGCAATGCGACGCAACGCTTTTACCCTGGCATATTGTGAGCTGGCCGGAGGGGGATTTACGCACCATCCAGCCGCGCGGAGAACTGCCGCTGCTGGAGCGTCCGTTTGTGCTTGGACACTTCGACTGCTGGGGGCTGGTAATGAGCTATTTCCGGCAAACGCATGGTATCGAGGTCCACGATTACCGGGTGGATTATCCCTGGTGGGAGGACCAGTACCCGGGGAATTTTTACCGTGATTGCTGGTATGAATGTGGGTTCCGTGAATTTTCCGGGCCGCCGCGTGCCGGCGACATGGTTATAATGCAAGTGCAGGCCAATAAGTGGAATCATGCGGGAATTTTGTTAGAGGGGAATATGCTGCTGCACCACCTGTACGGTCACCTAAGTCAGCGCGTGCCGTATGGTGGTTACTGGCAAGAAAGGACAATGAAGATTCTACGTTTTAAAACGCTATTATGAATCCGTTATGTCGGCATATTTCTGAAAGGGGATTGGCCTGTTATCATTTAACCTTCAAACGTAAAGGGGGAAAAATGAAACGCTTAGCACTTTTGATGTTGGCATTTGTTGGAATGCACGTTGAAGCTAGACCAATTACTGCAGATGAGAGAGCTGCAGTAGAAGATGTTATCAGGGAAGAGATGAAAGACCCTGAAGCTGCAAAGTTTTACCATATGGATTTCCCATATCCTGACAATACTTTCACCTATTGTGGATATGTTAACGGTAAAAATTCATATGGAGCGTATTCAGGAAAACAACTATTTGCGACATTCTTAGGTAAAAATGCAGATGGAAAGCTTATCGCGGCATCCTTCGATGTTAACTCACAAACCGGGGAGCCCGTAGACCAGTCCGTTATTTCCACTCTCTGTGCAAGTGCCGGCTATGATATCCCCGTCAAAAAAATGTTTTTCAAGGATGTTAATAAAAACAGGGCTGAAAAAGGTATACCCAAACTCAACTCTCAATACATGAGGCCCTGAACATTAATAATATCAAACCGCTTAGGCGGTTTTTTTATTTGGAGGTGCTATGCATGAGGTAATGACACGTATTGAACTTAGCGGAATACTGGGTAAAACATATGGGAAGGTTCATCACCGCCTGGTTCGCACCACTGCTGAAGCCATTAATGCACTTGCAAAAACAATCAATGGTTTCGAGAAATTCTTAAACACTAGCAAAGCCCGAGGGCTGACATATGCTGTTTATAGAGATAAAAAGAATATTGGCGTTGATGATTTCGGATTTCCCGTCACCGGCGAAGTGATCCGGATTGTACCTGTTGTGATAGGAAGTAAAAAAGCTGGCCTTTTACAGACGATATTGGGGGCCGTGCTTATTACAGCTGCTGTATTGACTGGCCCCGGCGGTATTGGCGCTGCATTCTCTGCTGGTGGGTTGACTGGGTTTGCTGCAGCCACTGGCGCTTCGTTGGTACTCGGTGGGGTTATTCAGCTTCTATCACCGCAGCCATCAGGCATAGCCAGCAAACAAAGCGCAGATAACCGTGCATCGTATGCGTTCGGCGGGGTGACAAATACCGCGGCGCAAGGCTACCCGGTACCGCTTCTCTACGGTCGCCGTCGAATCGGTGGCGCAATCATTTCTGCCGGTATTTATGTCGAAGATCAGCAATAGGCCTCACTATTGAGGCCGGAGGGATATTATGGATAAGAATCTTTTTTTACAGCGGTACAGCTTGGCCGCTGATGATTTCAGTGTTCAGCCGTTTTGTGGTTTTCGCGAGACTATCAAACATTGTTTCGAGCGAGAGCCAGGTATCATGAATGCCATTCCCGTAAGCTTGGAAATAAATGCAGAATCTGTGCCCAGTCAGCTTGTTCCCGTCGGGAGTGATGTAGTCCGTTATGAGGGGGCTGATGCGGAAGGATCCTTTTCTAAAATCGGGCCTTTCTATCTGAAGGTATATCGATAATTTATCGTAAACCCATCTGATTGCTTCTTTGTTTGCATTCATTTCTATCTGGCGAATGAAAAACTCGAAACGGCCTGTGATTCCATGTGTACACCTGAACAGGGCTGCTGATGGAACATCCTTAGGTTCCCCGGATAGCATACAATCAGTGCTTTCCAGCGCACTTTCTGGACCATTTATCCATCTAATAAACTCGTAGAAATTTTGTACAGACATTTGGTCTGCGTGATCCACAAAGTCTTCTAAATGTGTAGTGATAAGTTCGGGTTGCTCTCTAAAATTATAGTATTTTCCTGCTTTATACTCATGCCCTTCGGTTGCACCCCATGGCTGGGAACGTCTTCCTGATTCAGTTATTTCAAAGGATGACACGACAATCATTACATTTTCCTTAACCTATTTGTTCCAGATGAATGCTCATATTTGAGAGAAGTAACTACAGCAAAACACCAACATACCTAGGTATGTAATGAAGCAACATCCTGATATTCAAACAGTAGCCACCTTCGGGTGGCTTTTTTATGGGCGCAATATGGCTACAGAAAAAGTGTTAAAGGGCCGCAAGGGCGGCAGCTCAAGTTCCCGAACCCCAACCGAACAGCCTGATGATCTGCAATCTGTAGCGAAGGCAAAAATCCTCGTTGCGCTTGGGGAAGGGGAGTTTGCAGGGCAGCTAACCGGCAAAGATATCTACCTGGACGGAACGGCCCTGGAGAATGCCGACGGCTCCCAAAACTTCAGCGGCGTGACGTGGGAGTTTCGCGCGGGAACACAGGCGCAAAAATATATTCAGGGTATTCCCGGTACAGAAAACGAGATCAGCGTGGGAACTGAGGTTTCAAGCGCTACAGCCTGGACGCGCACGTTTACCAATACGCAACTTTCAGCAGTTCGTCTGCGTCTGAAATGGCCCTCGCTTTTCAAACAGGAGGACAACGGCGACCTGGTGGGATACACGATAAATTACGCCATCGACCTGCAGACGGACGGCGGCACATGGAAAACAGTTCTAAGTACTCGTGTATCAGGGAAAACCACCACGGGCTATGAACGGAGTCATCGTATTGATTTGCCGCAGGAGGGCAGCACCTGGACAATCAGGCTGCGTAAGATTACTTCTGACGCCAACAGCGCGAAGATTGGCGATACGATGACGTTGCAGAGTTTTACTGAGGTGATTGACGCCAAGTTACGCTATCCCAACACAGCGCTACTCTACATCGAATTTGACTCCAGCCAGTTTAATGGTTCTATTCCGCAGATTTCCTGCGAACCGCGCGGGCGTGTAATTCGCGTTCCTGATACCTACGACCCTGAAAACCGTATCTATAGCGGGACATGGACCGGCGCATTTAAGTGGGCGTGGACAGATAACCCAGCGTGGATTTTTTACGACTTGGTTGTTTCTGACCGGTTCGGTCTTGGGCACCGTTTGACTGCTGCAAACATTGATAAATGGACACTTTATCAGGTTGCTCAGTATTGCGATCAGATGGTGCCAGACGGTAAAGGGGGCAACGGTACCGAACCACGCTATACCTGCAACGTGTACATTCAGGACCGGAATGACGCTTACACTGTCCTGCGGGATTTTGCTGCTATTTTCCGTGGCATGACCTACTGGGGCGGTGATCAGATCGTGGCACTGGCTGATATGCCGCGCGATGTGGATTACAGCTATACCCGCGCCAACGTTGTTGGCGGTCGCTTTACCTATTCGAGCAGCACCACGAAAAGTCGCTACACCACCGCGCTGGTGTCATGGTCCGATCCCGGTAACGCCTATGCAGACGCGATGGAACCGGTATTTGAGCAGGCGCTGGTGGCGCGTTACGGATTCAATCAGCTGGAAATGACAGCCATCGGTTGCACCAGGCAGTCAGAGGCTAACCGAAAGGGGCGCTGGGGTATTCTCACCAACAACAAGGATCGTGTTGTTTCGTTTGATGTCGGGCTGGACGGAAACATTCCGCAGCCGGGGTACATCATCGCCGTGGCTGACGAGCTGCTATCCGGAAAGGTGATGGGCGGACGCATCAGCGCCGTTAACGGTCGCGTTATAAAACTTGACCGCGTGGCAGATGCGGCAGCAGGTGGTCGCCTTATTCTCAACCTACCTTCCGGAGCATCGCAGAGCAGGACCATTCAGGCCGTGAACGGTGAATCAGTAACCGTCACCACGGCATACAGTGAGATGCCACAGGCCGAAGCTGTTTGGGTGGTTGAATCTGACGAGCTTTACGCGCAGCAGTATCGAGTTGTCAGCGTTTCCGATAACGATGATGGCACTTTCTCGATTACCGGCGCATGGCACGATCCGGATAAATATTCCCGTATCGATAATGGTGCCATCATTGATCAGCGCCCTGTCAGTGTCATTCCGCCGGGCAACCAGTCAGCGCCTGATGACATTGGCATTGAGAGTTATTCCGTTGTGCAGCAGGGTATCAGCGTGGAAACGTTGCGCGCGACCTGGTCCGTCGTTGATAACGCTATCGCCTATGAGGCGCAATGGCGCCGCGACGACGGCAACTGGGTAAACGTGCCGCGCAGCTCGACGACCAGTTTCGAGGTTGAATCCATCTATGCTGGCCGGTACCTGGTCCGCGTTCGCGCCATCAACGCGGCGGAAATATCGTCCGGGTGGGGATACTCGGCAGAGGCAACGCTGACCGGGAAAGTGGGAAATCCGCCGAAGCCGGTTGGGTTTGCGGCCACGCCGATAAACTGGGGTATCCGTTTGAACTGGGGATTCCCGGCGAACACATCGGACACCCTGAAAACGGAAATCCAGTACACCCCGAACGGGGACCAGTCGGACCCGCTTTTGCTCAGTGATGTTCCATATCCTTCATCTGAATATAGCCAGCTTGGTCTTAAAGCTGGCCAGGAGTTCTGGTTCCGCGCGCAACTGGTAGATAAAAGCGGGAATGAGTCCGGGTGGACAGGCTGGATCCGGGGCATGGCTAACAATAACGCCGACGACTACCTGGCCGGCATTGCAGATGACCTTCTCACGTCTGAGGACGGGCAACGCCTGACGGAAAGCATTGAGCAGGCATTAGACGCAAGCTGGCAGAATGCGCTGGCGGGCGGGAATATCCTGAACGCGCAGTACGCTGCACTGGGTACAGTGCGCGCTGAGATTATGCAGGTCGCGACTACCGTTGCCGAAGTAGACCATGCGATGGCGCAGATGCGTACAGAGCTGACCACGCAGATCGACGAGAACACCGCGAAGATCACCCAGGTATCAACCTCCGTAACGGAAGTAGATAAGGCGATGGCGCAGATGGGCCAGGGTCTGCACGCAGAAATTGAGACGAACAAAACAGCCATTGCAAAAAACACGGCGGATATTCAGATCGTATCAACCGCCGTAGCTAAAGTCGACCAGTCGGTAGCCGACCTGGGCACCGACCTGCGAGCGCAAATCGGCAATAACACGGCAGCAATATCCGAGAAGTTAACCGCAATGGTTGACTCGGATGGGTCCAGCTCGATCTATACGCTGAAAGTCGGCGTGAAGTACAACGGGCAGGAAGTCCTCGCGGGTATGTCGATTGCGGCAATTGCTCAGCCTGGCAAACCTCCGACGGCACGCGTTGCGTTCAACGCGGAGGAATTTGCGCTACTCTCCGGCAGCGGTAACACGCTGTTTTCTCCTTTCGCCGTGAAAGGCGGACAGACGTTTATCAATGATGCGTTTATCCAGGACGGCACGATCACCAGTGCTAAAATCGGAGATTTCATTCAATCAACGGCGTATGACGGCATCACTCAGGGGTGGCACTTGGGTAAAGATGGAACATTTATTAACTTAGGGTCTACTTCTGGGCAGGGGGGCATGAAAACTACGCAAAACAATATAACCGTCCGGGATGAAAATAATACCGTCAGGGTGCAGTTAGGATTAATAACGGGGGTGTGGTGATGGCGGATTATGGGGTGCAAACGTGGGGTGTAGATGGCACCCCCAATAACTACGGAATAAAGCCCGTTTCGGTATTATCATCGATATTACTAACTAATGGTCAGAAATCTGGGTCATGGTCATTTACCGTGCCAGCCGGGTTAAAACTCAATTATTATCATGTGCAAAACGGCAACGGTGACGCAGGGGGGCTAAATTCAGGACGGAGAAAAGTCGTGATAGCAGGGAACACGATAACGGTTTCGTCAGCTGGAAATGCCGAGTACCTGGCTAATACGTTTCCCGCTGGACGGGCTTTCTTAATCATTACACTGGAGGCATAAATGTCCTACGGCGTGCTTCTTAAAACCACATCGGGGGAAGTATGGGTCTCTCCGGAAAGTACACCTTTAGCATTACTTTCTAAAAAAAGTGTCACGGTATCTAACCCGCAGGCATACACTACGATAACGCAAGCCTACGATGTTAATAATCCGATAATCCCATTTGTACGGGTTAATGGGACGGGGGCCTTATGGTATGAGACCAATAATGGGGTCTGTACCGTCACAATATGGAACGCTTCGCAACGTGCCGTGGTTGAGGCGTACTTCTTTTCAATATTCCCGCAACCAATGCCCGCATCTAAATACGGTATCGCCATATGGGATGCTAATAGCAATTTAATATTAACACATGAGACAAAGACTTTAACGGATGTATTAAAAATCGGCGGCACCGGGTCTGCCGGAGATAACGGGATCAATACCAATGTTACGCTTACTGGTAAATGGGGGGTTGTGCCTGAATTTCTTGGGATGGTGGTTGGGGTTATAAACGACCCATACCCAAGACCGTTCCAGTCAAATGTACGAGCTATTGCAGTTGCCAGTGGCAATAATACCAGGATTTATGGTTACGGTGACGGCGGCGCGCCGACAGGTGGAGTATCCGGGGTATCCTATATAAACGGACACACTAACGCCATCGCGTTACGTGTTGGTGATTACGATTAACATTTAACTGTTATATCCCCTTACTTCATATCATTAATTTTTGCGTGTTCCGCGCAGGATTCCGCATATCCAAAAATTGACAAGAGGCTTTTATGTCAGCAGGCACTTTAAAGCTCACTAATGGCAGTACTGCCGTGACTGGCACCGGCACCAGTTTCACCACTGACCTCACCACCGCCGATTTTGTTGTCGTCACTGTCGGAGGTACGACGCATTCACTTGCCGTTGACTCTGTGACGAACGCGACAGCGCTGGTGCTGTCTGCTCCATTTACCGGCCCGACAACAGCGAGCGTGGCATGGCAGGCAGTGCCGCGTAAAGCGATGCTCCGCGTCACCGCCGAACTGAACAGGCAGGTAAACGAAGCGCTGCGCCTGGGTAACGAGAACGCCATCAACTGGCAGGCCGTGCTGTCTGCCGATGATACCGCTACTGTGGTGCTGCCGGATGGTACGACGTTAACGGGGCTGTCCTGGAAGAAGCTAAGCGAGATCATGACCGATATGGATATCGACGCGATTAAACCGCTGGCGGCCCAGATCCACACCGACGCAGCCCAGGTCGCAGCAGATAAGCCGGTCATCGTGCAGGCCAAGACCGATGCCATCGCCGCGAAGAACGCCGCCGCCGGTTCTCAAACGGCGGCAGCCGGGTCCGCCACTGCGGCCGCCGCCAGTGCCACCACTGCAACGACGCAAGCTGACCGCGCGAAGACCGAAGCAGACCGGGCGCAATCCGCTAACCCGGATAACCAACTTAAGAAGGCGAATAACCTTAGCGACGTAGCCGACAAGGCCGCAGCGCGTACTAACCTGCAAGTTGTTTATCGGTCCCCCACAACACTAACCGCGACGGACAATCTAAACGACTTCAACGGCTTGAAGGCGGGCGAATATTTCAACTCACAGAACGTCAACGCGAAACCGGAAAATAACTATCCGGTAAGTTCTGCGGGTAGTTTAAAGGTCTACTGGACGAGCGCATCGAATAACACTGGATGCGTCCAAGAGTATCGGGTTTATAGCTCTAGCCGCATGTTTTCGCGTATCTTTAACGGCGTTAACTGGACTCCGTGGGTTGAGTATTACAACTCCGGGAGTGTGGTCCCATTGTCCGCTGGTGGTACTGGTCGAACTGACGGCACGATAGAGGCGAAATCAGATCAGAACGACCTGATAAGATTGCAGCCAACTGGATCAAATCCGGCGTGGATAGTTTTCAGAGACTCGTCCGTGACAGCGCGATGGCGGGTTGGACGTGAAGGGGCGAATGCTGATTTTCAGTTTATCGCGTTTAACAGTGCGGGAACCAGTTTAGGTACGTATTTAAACATCAGTAACGCAACGGGTGAGATATCGACCACAAAACCTATCACTACAACGAGTATTGTCACTGCCGGTAACTTGTCCGCTTCGGGGAGTTCATACCCTAATGTTAGGTTTTATCCGTTGTATACAGACGGTGCGGTAATCCCTGACACCGTTGTTGGCGGTTTTACATTTTTTGAGACGCTATACAGTAAAACCGAACCCACCTCCGGGGTATCGTTAGTTCGTCGGTCAAAAACCGGCGGTACAATGGGACAAATTGCGATTGCATTCCCCAACACCGCCGGTGTAATAGCTCTCCAGGGAACATCCGGTATCGACTATAAGCACGATGTGACGGATGCTAATTACTCCGAAGCCATCGCGCGAATCGACAGTTTGCGCATGGTTAATTTTGTCTATAACGACGACGAACAGAACCGGGTGCGCTTTGGGGTTATTGCAGAAGAAGTGGAGTTAACCGCGCCGCAGTACATCAAACACAATCAGGAACAATATGAAGATATCCTGGATGAGAACGGCGAGAAGGTGGGGGCTAAGTACCGCGACCGCCCGAGCGTGGATAATAACCCTATCATTATGGATTTGCTGGGGTATGTTAAGGACTTGAGAAAAGAGATTGATGCGCTGAGGAATGAGATAAAGGCACTAAAAACCGGGGGAGTAAAAGAGGATGATAGCTTATAACCTCTTCTGCAAACTATTTTTTAGTTCATTGATATCAGTTAGTTAACACACCGCTTTTTTATGTGATTTTCGCCACGCGAAAAGGTTGTTTTTCATTTAAAAACATACTGATAATTCATTTTCAGGCGTGTACTAGAAGGGTACTTCGATCTCGAAGTCCTTCGCACCTGCCAAAACATCAAAATTCCCTTTGCTGTAAACGAGTTCCATAAGCGTGGTTAATTCCCTCTTTACTGGATGTATATACAGTATTTATACTGTGTTTTTATCCGGTTCAAAGAGGGCGTTAACATGGGATTTCCATCTCCAGCTGCTGATTTCGCTGAAACAAGAATTTCCCTTGATCAGCTACTTATCAGTAAGCCAGCTGCGACTTACTTTATGCGCGCCGCGTGCTCTCATTTTCGTGAAGGAGTTTTGCAGGGGGCCTTGCTGGTGGTCGACTCTTCGCTCTCTCCGTTCGATGGCTCACTTCTTGTGTGTGCTATCGAGGGAGAGTTCAGGATAAAGCGTTATCGCATGTACCCGACCCCACATCTGATCAATCTGGAAAATGGCCGAAGAGAAGAGCTACCGGAAGATGAAGGCGGATATACGGGGTCACTCCCTGTTTTCGGGGTGATTACGTACATCATCAACGATGCAAGAACTGGAGAGTTTGACGATTGCCCGGTGATGTAACCAGTTGATGATGTATGAAAAGTGGCTTTTTATGAGTACATATATGTGTACATTTTTGTTTTTTATTTCTAAATTATTTCTTTGTTATACATGTAGTTATGTTTTTTAATCTCTTTGACCATTTAACTAAGGGGACAGAGCGGGCCGAGTATAGCGTTTTTTGTGCGCCTGAGTAAGTGCTCGGCCGCTCGACTGCTCAAACACTCGCCATTGCATCACGCTCCATCTCCTTTTCGCCCTCCTGGCGAATATGCTCATGAATCGCCATGGCGCGAGAGGGGAGCCGGTCTTCATTCACTTCAATGCTTTTCCCTTGCTGTTTTTCTTCGCTTTCAACGGCTATTTCGTCATGGTGGCGGTCTATGGTCTCTCTTTTGAGTTCATCCATCGCGGTGGCCCTGAAATAAGCACATATAGCCTAAGCGTAGCGGGTTACAGACAATGCAGGTTTGGCGCTATTCTGAAATACTGACGTTATTGCAAAGATTTAATTGCGCCAGGCAGGCATGGCGTGCCGCAGCCCCGGCTTTACCAGGCTATGATAAAATCAACAAAACTTGGCTATATAGACATCGTCCGATGGGCTGTTACAATCGCTCACATCTAAACAGGCGGATACGTAAACGTGCCGCATGGATGGCAATCAGCGATAGCCATAATCAACAGGGAGACATTTATGAAGCTTCGCCTGTCGGCGCTTGCGCTCGGGACGACACTGCTGGTGGGCTGTGCGAGTTCCGGTACAGAACAGCAGGGGCGTTCAGACCCCTTCGAAGGTTTTAACCGCACGATGTACAGCTTCAACTTCAACGTGCTGGACCCGTATGTCGTTCGTCCAGTCGCCGTCGCCTGGCGTGACTATGTTCCGCAACCTGCGCGTAATGGCCTCAGTAACTTCACCAGCAACCTGGAAGAGCCAGCGACGATGGTGAACTACTTCTTACAGGGCGACCCGTACCAGGGGATGGTGCACTTTACCCGCTTCTTCCTCAACACCATTCTGGGGATGGGCGGCTTTATCGACGTGGCGGGTATGGCTAACCCGAAACTGCAGCGCGTCCAGCCGCACCGCTTTGGCAGCACGCTGGGCCATTACGGCGTAGGCTATGGTCCGTATCTGCAACTGCCGTTCTACGGCAGCTTCACGCTGCGTGAAGACGGCGGTGATTTCGCGGATACCACCTATCCAGTGCTCTCCTGGCTGACCTGGCCGATGTCTATCGGTAAGTGGATGGTTGAAGGGGTAGAAACGCGTGCACAGCTGCTCGACTCCGACGGTCTGCTGCGCCAGTCTTCCGATCCGTACATTATGGTGCGTGAAGCCTACTTCCAGCAGCATGACTTTATCGCCAGCGGCGGTAAGCTGAAGCCGGAAGAGAACCCGAACGCGCAGGCAATTCAGGGTGACCTGAAAGATATCGATTCCGAATAGTGAATTAGCGGCAATAAAAAAGGGTGAACATGATGTTCACCCTTTTTTTATGTCGGCAGGCTATCAGAAGCGATAGTTAAAGTTGGTACCGAACAGCCAGGCTTTACCTTCGGATTTGAAGGTGTAGTTAAGTGGAGCGTTGCCTTCGTTGATGGTGACATCCTGTCCATGCATATAGGAAACACCCAGGTCGACGGAAGCATCATCATTAAATGCATAGGTCGTACCGGCACTGATCCAGAAACGATCCTGGTCTGGGATAGAGATTGAACGGTTATCTGCTGGAACTGGGCTATCGTCAAATGCGATACCGGTACGGAAGGTCCAGTTTTTATCGTAATAGTAGGTGGTACCCAGCGCGATGCGGTAAGCATCTTTGAAGCCTTCTTCTTTATAGAACAGCGTTTGCCCGCTTGAACCGGTTGCTTTCAGCTCCTGGAACTGACTCCAACTGGTATACGCAATGCTATAGTGGATAGCCCACTGTGGCGCTACGCGGTTATAACCAGAGAGTTCCCACATCTCAGGCAAATGCAGCGATAAGGAACCGCCGATAGTATTGCCGTTGGTGCCAAAAGGTATACCAGGAGGGAGAGCACCATTAAGTTGGCTTGGGATTGAGCTACGGTAGTCGCCGTCAAAATCAACCTTCACTTCAGAACGATAGGTGAAGCCCCAACGGTTGTCTTTATCCAGTTCGTACAGGATGCCAGCATTCCAGCCATAACCCCACTCATCACCCTTAAGGTAGGCAATCTGGGAGTTTGGTTGCTGCCCAATAACTTGACCGACCTCACCTGCATAACGCTCGATCTTCGCTTTAGCATAAACTGCGTCAAAGCCTAAACCGAAACTCCAGTTGTTGTTCAGACGATATGCGCCGCTGAGGTTCAGGTTCAGCGTTTGTAGATCGGTTTTACCGCCGAATATACCTGCAGCATAGTTATTATTGAATTCGGTAGCGAGGCCATAGTTAGAGGTGACGGACGCTCCCCAACCGAATTGATCGTTAATTGGCGCAACATAGTGCAAGTTAGGTACCCATGCGGTTGGCGCAATGTTATCGGCATCAGTGCGGTTACCGAAAGGTAGTGGCGACTTGCCCGAAATATTCACATCCGGATCGATAAACACCGCACCAGCAGAAAATGTTGGACGGTCGAACATCATTATCAGCGCCGGGTTACGGCTGGCATTACCCGCATCATCTGCGATAGCACCTTCGCCGGAATAGGCACGGCCCAGACCAGAGGATGAAAATTCATTAAGCTGGAAGCCTGCGGACCAGGCTTGAGTCGAAACAAGTGCCACTGCGACAGCAAGAGCAGACTTCGTATAACGGGTTTTCTGGCTCATGACCATAACCTCATTGAGTTATTTTTATACAAACAATGTTACATGTAGTAACAGAAGCGCGAAGTGTAGGGGCTGGACTACGACAGAGAAATCAGACCAGTGACGAGAGTATAGGTCTGACCAGCTGGTATGTTGCAATATTGTTTATTAATTTTTTCTGAGATGTTGTTTGAAACGGGATCTGGTTGGCAAAATTGCGGGTCTTGTCATAGGGGGAGAAACACTAAATTTGTTTTAGATCATTTTTAATTGTGATTTCGGTCACTTAACGTCAGAGATCACATTCTCGACTGGAGGCGAAAAGCGGGTGGACGTAAAATATGCTCATCGTTTATCTGGCACCTTGAGTGCACAAAACAGAGGAAATCTACAATGAGCAAATGTAGTGCTGATGAAACCCCGGTTTGCTGCTGCATGGACGTGGGTACCATTATGGACAACTCCGACTGCACCGCTTCCTATAGCCGTGTATTCGCCAACCGTGCCGACGCAGAAGCAACGCTGGCCGCGCTGTCAGAAAAAGCCCGTAGCGTAGAATCTGAACCCTGCAAAATTACCGCTGACTTCAAAGAAGTCGAAGGCGGCGTGCAGCTGGATATCGATTTTGTCTTCGCCTGCGAAGCTGAAACGCTGATCTTCCAGCTGGGCCTGCGTTAATCGCGCCTCCCGCACAACGACGTTAAATAACGCCCCTGTTACGCTGGTAACAGGGGCGTTTTCTTTTGTTCTCAGTGTGTTTTAGCTCCCAATTTTTTCTCTCCCCGATTGGCTAAGTGTAATAAATTAGTTAAAACTGTTATCAGGTCAGACCACTTGGTTTTATTCCGTTAACAGGGGAGAGTTATGAGTCAGGCGTTACCGCTTATCACCCGTCAGGGCGATCGCATTGCTATAGTCAGTGGATTACGTACCCCGTTTGCCCGACAGGCGACCGCTTTTCACGGCGTTCCCGCCGTCGACCTCGGTAAAATGGTCGTGGGTGAAATGCTGGCCCGTAGCGAAATCTCCCCTGAAGTTATCGAACAGTTAGTCTTTGGCCAGGTGGTGCAGATGCCCGCCGCGCCGAATATCGCCCGCGAAATTGTGCTGGGTACCGGAATGAACGTGCATACCGATGCCTACAGCGTCAGCCGTGCCTGCGCCACCAGCTTCCAGGCGGTGGCAAACGTTGCGGAAAGCCTGATGGCAGGCACCATCCGCGCCGGTATTGCGGGCGGGGCCGACTCTTCCTCGGTGCTGCCTATCGGCGTGAGCAAAAAGCTGGCGCGTACGCTGGTGGATGCCAACAAAGCCCGTACCCTGGGCCAGAAACTCAAACTCTTCTCTCGACTGCGCCTGCGTGACCTGATGCCGGTGCCTCCGGCGGTGGCAGAATACTCGACCGGCCTGCGGATGGGCGACACCGCGGAGCAAATGGCGAAAACCTACGGCATCACCCGTGAGCAGCAGGATGCGCTGGCTAACCGCTCGCATCAACTGGCGGCGCAGGCCTGGGCGGCAGGAAAATTGACTGATGAAGTCATGACGGCCTACTCGCCGCCGTACCGCAACCCGCTGGAGCAGGATAACAACATCCGTGCAAACTCTACGCTTGCCGATTACGCCAAGCTGCGTCCAGCATTTGACCGTCAACACGGTACGGTGACGGCGGCCAACAGTACGCCGTTAACCGACGGTGCGGCTGCGGTTATCCTGATGACCGAATCCCGTGCCAAAGAGTTGGGTCTGGTGCCGTTGGGTTATCTGCGTAGCTACGCTTTTACGGCGATCGATGTCTGGCAGGATATGCTGCTGGGGCCGGCGTGGTCCACGCCGCTGGCTCTGGATCGCGCAGGGCTGACCTTTGCCGACCTCACGCTTATCGATATGCATGAAGCCTTTGCCGCTCAGACGCTGGCGAATATTCAGTGCCTGGCGAGCGAAAAATTTGCCCGCGAAGTGCTCGGGCGCAGCCACGCTACCGGTGAGGTTGATGAAAGTAAATTCAACGTCCTGGGCGGTTCAATTGCCTACGGTCACCCGTTTGCGGCGACCGGCGCACGTATGATCACCCAAACCCTGAACGAACTGCGCCGCCGTGGCGGTGGGTTCGGGCTGGTGACGGCGTGTGCGGCGGGCGGGTTAGGTGCGGCAATGGTTCTGGAGGCTGAATAATGGAAATGAAATCCGCATTTACGCTCACCGTGCGCCCAGACAACGTGGCGGTAGTGACGATTGACGTGCCTGACGAAAAGATGAACACCCTGAAGGCCGAGTTTGGCGGCCAGGTGCGCGCGATCCTCAAGCAAATCAGAGAAAACAAAGCGCTTCAGGGCGTGGTGCTGATCTCCGCGAAGGCAGATAACTTTATCGCCGGAGCGGATATTAATATGATTGGCCGCTGCAAAAGCGCACAGGAAGCGGAATCCCTCGCCCGTCAGGGGCAGCAGGTGATGGCTGAAATTCACAGCCTGTCGATCCCTGTGGTCGCGGCGATACACGGAGCTTGTCTTGGTGGCGGGCTGGAGCTGGCGTTAGCCTGCCATGCGCGTATTTGCTCAGACGATGGGCGAACCGTTTTGGGATTGCCGGAAGTACAGCTTGGTCTGCTGCCGGGATCCGGCGGCACCCAGCGTTTACCGCGTTTGATTGGCGTCAGCACGGCGCTGGATATGATTCTCACTGGCAAGCACCTTCGTGCTCGTCAGGCGCTGAAAGCCGGGTTGGTGGATGAAGTGGTGCCGCACTCAATTCTGCTGGAGGCTGCAGCGGAGTACGCCCGTAAACCGCACCACGAACATCGTCGTTTGCCGGTACGCGAGCGCATTCTGGCGGGGCCGCTGGGGCGCAATCTGCTGTTTAGCATGGCCGCCAAAAAGACGGCACAAAAAACCCAGGGTAACTACCCGGCGACCGATAAAATTCTGCAGGTTATTGAAACCGGCCTGGCGCACGGCGTGAACAGCGGCTACGAGGCGGAAGCGCGCGCGTTTGGTGAGCTGGCAATGACGCCGCAGTCTAAAGCGCTGCGTAGCATTTTCTTTGCCAGTACCGATATCAAAAAAGATCCCGGTGCCGTTGTTGCCCCTGGCCCGCTGCGTTCGGTAGGCGTGCTGGGCGGTGGATTAATGGGTGGCGGCATAGCCTATGTCACAGCGGTAAAAGGCAAATTGCCAGTACGCATTAAAGATATTAACGCCAACGGAATTAACCATGCGTTGAAGTACAGTTGGGATCAGCTTGAACAAAAAGTGCGCCGTCGCCATATGAAAGCAGCGGAGCGTGACGCACAGCTGGCGCTGATCTCCGGCAGCACCGACTATCGTGGTTTTGCCCATCGCGATCTGGTGATTGAGGCGGTATTTGAAGATTTAGCGCTCAAGCAGAAGATGGTGGGTGAGATTGAACAGTATTGCGCACCACACACTATTTTTGCTTCGAATACCTCATCTTTACCGATTGGCGATATTGCAGCCTTGG
The DNA here is from genome assembly GCF_040930405.1 of Kluyvera sichuanensis. Classification (NCBI taxonomy): domain Bacteria; kingdom Pseudomonadati; phylum Pseudomonadota; class Gammaproteobacteria; order Enterobacterales; family Enterobacteriaceae; genus Kluyvera; species Kluyvera sichuanensis. The sequence continues at coordinate 2,290,354 of NZ_CP162271.1, read as the reverse complement.
CCCAACGGCCTGAACAGGTTATCGGCCTGCATTTTTTCAGCCCGGTTGAAAAAATGCCGTTGGTCGAGGTAATTCCCCATGCTGGAACCTCAGAGCAGACAATTGCGACCACCGTGAAGCTTGCCAAGAAACAGGGCAAAACGCCGATTGTGGTCGCAGATAAAGCGGGATTCTACGTTAACCGCATTCTTGCGCCCTATATCGCCGAGGCCATGCGCATGTTGGTGGACGGCGAAAGTATCGAACATATTGATAATGCACTGGTTAAATTTGGTTTCCCGGTTGGACCTATTCAGTTGCTCGACGAAGTGGGTATCGACACCGGCACCAAAATTCTGCCTATTCTTGAAGCCGCCTACGGCGAGCGTTTTAGCGCGCCTGCAACGTTGATTCAGGCAATTTTGAATGACGATCGCAAAGGTAGAAAAAATGGTCGCGGTTTCTATCTTTATGGTGCGAAAGGGCGTAAAAGCAAGAAACAGGTCGATAGCGCGGTCTATTCCCTCCCGGGAATGTCGGCTCGGCGTAGTCAGTGTTCGGCTGAGCAAGTGGCTGAACGCTGCGTGATGCTGATGCTGAATGAAGCGGCGCGTTGTCGTGATGAAGGCGTGATCCGTAGCGCCCGTGACGGCGATATCGGCGCGGTCTTTGGCATTGGTTTTCCACCGTTCCTCGGTGGCCCGCTGCGCTATATGGATTCATTAGGCGCGGGTGAGGTAGTTGCCCGGTTGCAACGATTGGCTACACAGTATGGTTCGCGATTTACCCCATGCGAGGCACTCGTGCAGCGGGCGGAGCGCGGCGATACCTTTTGGCCAGGTGATGAAACAGATTCACTGAGCTGAGGTCAAAGGTATTGAACCCAGATGAAATGCATGGTTTTTGGCTATTTTGTAAACGGATGTTGACTATACTTACACCAGTAAGGTAAAAATCAGCGTTTCATTCAGTGAATGGATAAGGCACAATGCCCGGCTACCGCGTCACCGTTATGGTGACGTTGGTGCTTCTGGTCAACAAAAGCGGTGCAATATGCAAGTTTTTATTATGCGTCACGGCGACGCTGCCCTCGATGCAGCCAGTGACTCGGTTCGTCCTCTCACCGGTTGTGGTTGTGATGAATCTCGTCAGATGGCAACCTGGTTGAAAGACCAAAATGTGAATATCGATCGTGTTCTGGTAAGCCCGTTCCTGCGTGCGGAGCAGACGCTCGAAGTGGTAGGGGAGTGCGTTAACCTGCCAAAAGAGGTGGATGTTCTGCCTGAGCTCACGCCATGCGGCGATATCGGCCTGGTCAGCGCCTATCTTCAGGCGTTAGCCAATGAAGGGACCTCATCGGTGCTGGTGATTTCTCACCTGCCGCTGGTGGGTTATCTGGTTGCTGAACTGTGCCCAGGCGAAGTTCCGCCGATGTTTACCACCTCCGCCATTGCCAGCGTCACCCTTGACGCTAACGGACAAGGTGTCCTGAACTGGCAAATGAGCCCGTGCAATCTGAAAATGGCGAAAGCGATTTAATCGTTTTTTACCCAGCTTGATGGCTGGGTAATGTCAATTTTCCCTGTAGCCCGGACGAGGCGTTTACGCCGACTCCGGGAATCTGTCAGGGGAGTTCTGGCGGCAGCCACTCTTCCACTTCAATCAGCACCAGCAGCGCGGCATCTCCACCGTACTCTTTCGACGCCTGATGAAACGCCATCACGTGCGGATGCTGAGCCAACCACAGCGGCGTTTGCTGCTTCAGAATATGCTTGCCGTGGCCGTGCATCACGCAGGCGCAGAACACATGTTCCCGGCGACAGGCGGCAATCAGCGCGCCCAGCTCCTGCTTGGCCTGCATCTGCGTTAACCCGTGCAGGTCGAGAAACAGCTCCGGTGAATAGTCACCTCGGCGCAGCTTTTTCAACTCAAAGTGGCTGACATCTTCGCGCACGTATTTGACCGGGCCGTTGGTATTGAGCAGCGGCTGGAATTCGTCGGAAAAGTAGTGGCTGTTGTCTGCTTGCTCTTGTAACAGGCGCTTTGGCGGCACTTCGCTTATCTTTTTACGTATCGGGCGATGCACGATGGTGTCCTGCTTAATTTTGCGGGTGCCCGTCATTAGCTGCTGGAAGAGTGCCTGATCCTCCTCGCTCAGTGAATTTTTGTTCTTCATTATTGATTCTTCTCAATTCGCCTTTTCCCTTAGTTTACCTTTTCACGCTGCTCCCTGCAGCGAAAACGCTTTTTTCCCCGCACCCTACGCAAGAATGCTGATTTATCGCCGCCTTCATGGCAAACTAGCCGCCGAATTTACCCCGACGCATGCCCCTGGAGGACAATGTGGATAAGATTTTTGTTGATGAAGCAGTCAATGAGCTGCATACCATTCAGGACATGCTCCGCTGGGCGGTAAGCCGCTTCAGCGCGGCCGAGATCTGGTACGGTCACGGCACCGATAACCCGTGGGATGAAGCGGTGCAACTGGTGCTGCCGACGCTCTACCTGCCGCTGGATATTCCAGAAGATATGCGCAGCGCGCGCCTGACCACTACGGAAAAACAGCTGATCGTTGAACGCGTGATCCGTCGCGTGAACGAGCGTATTCCGGTGGCATACCTGACCAACAAAGCCTGGTTCTGCGGCCACGAATTTTACGTTGACGATCGCGTGCTGGTGCCGCGCTCTCCCATTGGTGAGCTGATTAACAACCGCTTTGCGGGCCTGATTAACCATCGTCCTGATCATATTCTTGATATGTGTACCGGCAGCGGCTGCATCGCGATTGCCTGCGCCTACGCTTTCCCGGAAGCGGAAGTGGACGCCATTGACGTCTCCCCTGAAGCCCTGGCCGTCACCGAATTCAACATTGAAGAACACGGCATGATCCATAACGTCACGCCGATCCGTTCCGATCTGTTCCGTGATGCGCCGCAGCTGCAATACGATTTGATCGTCACCAACCCACCGTACGTGGATGAAGAAGATATGTCTGACCTGCCGTCAGAATATCGCCACGAACCGGAGCTGGGTCTGGCTTCCGGCGCAGATGGCCTGCACCTGACCCGTCGTATTCTCGGCTGCGCGCCGGATTACCTCACCGACGACGGTATTCTGATTTGTGAAGTGGGTAACAGCATGGTACATCTGATGGACCAATACCCGGATGTTCCGTTCACCTGGCTCGAGTTTGATAACGGCGGTGACGGCGTCTTTATGCTGACCAAAGCGCAGCTGATTGCCGCGCAGGATCATTTCGCCCAGTACAAAGACTGATTAATCCAGCACGCAACAACAGAACAACGATAACGGAGTCGTGATGGCAGGAAATACAATTGGACAACTCTTTCGCGTAACGACCTTTGGCGAGTCGCACGGCATCGCGCTGGGCTGCATCGTTGACGGTGTGCCACCGGGCATCCCGTTAACCGAAGCTGACCTGCAGCACGACCTTGACCGTCGCCGCCCGGGCACGTCGCGTTACACCACCCAGCGTCGCGAACCGGATCAGGTGAAAATCCTCTCCGGCGTGTTTGAAGGGGTGACCACCGGTACTAGCATCGGTCTGCTGATTGAAAATACCGATCAGCGCTCTCAGGACTACGGCGCCATTAAAGACGTCTTCCGTCCGGGGCATGCAGACTACACCTACGAACAGAAATATGGCCTGCGCGACTATCGCGGCGGCGGCCGATCTTCTGCCCGTGAAACGGCGATGCGCGTGGCGGCAGGGGCGATTGCCAAGAAATTCCTCGCGGCGAAATTCGGTATCGTTATTCGCGGCTGTTTAACCCAGATGGGCGACATTCCGCTGGCGATCAAAGATTGGGATCAGGTAGAACAGAACCCGTTCTTCTGCCCGGATCCAGACAAGATCGAAGCGCTGGACGAACTGATGCGCGGCCTCAAAAAAGAGGGCGACTCTATTGGTGCTAAGGTGACCGTAGTGGCGGATGGCGTGCCTGCAGGCCTTGGCGAACCGGTGTTTGACCGTCTGGATGCGGACATCGCCCACGCGATGATGAGCATCAACGCGGTGAAAGGCGTGGAGATTGGCGATGGCTTTGAGGTGGTGAAACTGCGCGGCAGCGAAAACCGCGACGAAATCACCAAAGCCGGTTTCCAGAGCAACCACGCGGGCGGCATTCTGGGCGGTATCAGCAGCGGTCAGCAGATCGTGGCGAATATTGCGCTGAAGCCGACTTCCAGCATTACTGTACCGGGCAAAACGCTGAACCGCTTTGGCGAAGAAGTGGAGATGATCACCAAAGGTCGTCACGACCCTTGCGTGGGCATCCGTGCGGTGCCCATTGCTGAAGCGATGCTGGCAATTGTGTTGATGGATCACTTTATGCGCCAACGCGCGCAGAACGCCGATGTGACAACGTCGATTCCACGCTGGTAAACATGAAAAAAACCGTTATTGCGCTGCTGGCTCTGGTGGCCAGCGGCACGGCGCTGGCGGCAACGCCGTGGCAGAAAATCACCCAGCCTATCAGCGGCAGCGCTCAGTCTATTGGCGCGTTTGCCAACGGTTGTATCGTGGGTGCACAGGCGCTACCGCTGCAATCAGACACCTATCAGGTGATGCGTACCGACCAGCGCCGCTACTTTGGTCACCCGGATCTGGTGCAGTTTATCCAGCGTCTGGGCAACCAGGTACAGCAGCATGGGATGGGCACGATGCTGATTGGTGATATGGGGATGCCTGCCGGTGGGCGCTTTAACGGCGGACACGCCAGCCACCAGAGCGGGCTGGATGTCGATATTTTCCTGCAGCTACCGAAGGCGCGCTGGAGTTCAGCCCAACTGCTGAAACCCCAGGCGCTGGATTTAGTCAGTGCGGATGGTAAACACGTTGTCCCGACGCTGTGGAAACCGGAAATCGGCCAACTCATTAAGCTCGCTGCCGAAGACCGTGAAGTGACACGCATTTTTGTTAACCCAGCTATTAAACAACAGCTTTGCCTCGACGCGGGTAACGACCGCGACTGGCTGCGTAAAGTTCGCCCGTGGTTCCAGCATCGTGCGCATATGCACGTCCGCCTGAAGTGCCCGGCGAACAGCCTTGAGTGTGAAGAGCAGGCACTGCCCCCGGCTGGAGACGGCTGCGGCGCTGAACTGCAAAGCTGGTTTGAACCGCCAAAACCTGGCGCCACTAAGCCTGTGAAGAAGACGCCTCCTCCGTTGCCGCCTTCCTGCCAGGCGCTACTGGACGAACACGTACTCTAATGGACAGCTTCTCCGCACTATTTATGGTTGAACCACTGATGCTGGTGGTCCTTTTCTTTACTGCGATTCTGGCGGGTTTTATTGATTCACTGGCGGGCGGCGGTGGTTTACTGACCGTACCGGCACTGATGGCCGCCGGCATGCCGCCAGCACAGGCATTGGCAACCAACAAGCTGCAGGCCTGTGGCGGTTCGCTATCTGCCTCACTCTATTTTGTTCGCCGCAAAGTGGTCAATCTTGCGGACCAAAAGCTCAATATCCTGATGACCTTTATCGGCTCGATGACCGGTGCGCTGCTGGTGCAATACGTGCAGTCGGAAATCTTGCGCCAAATTCTGCCGCTGCTGGTGATAGGTATCGGTCTTTATTTCCTGCTGATGCCGAAGCTTGGCGAAGCTGACCGCCAACAGCGCCTCTATGGTCTGCCGTTCGCGCTAGTGGCCGGCGGCTGCGTCGGTTTCTACGACGGCTTTTTTGGCCCCGGCGCAGGGTCTTTCTACGCGTTAGCATTCGTCACGCTGATGGGTTTCAACCTCGCTAAATCTACCGCACACGCCAAGGTTCTTAACGCTACCTCTAACGTGGGAGGGCTGCTGCTATTCATTATTGGTGGCAAGGTGATCTGGGCAACCGGCTTTGTGATGATGCTTGGGCAGTTTTTCGGCGCTCGTATGGGTTCCCGTCTGGTGCTAAGTAAAGGGCAGACGCTGATTCGCCCGATGATCGTGGTGGTTTCCGCAGTGATGAGCGCGAAGCTGCTGTATGACAGCCATGGACAGCAGATTATGCATTGGTTAGGGATGAATTAATGACGAACACACACGATTACCAGCAGCTGGTGACGATTTTCGATGGCTGCTTTGCCGATGAGTTTAATACTCGTCTGATTAAAGGCGACGACGAACCTATTTATCTTCCGGCGGACGCCGAGGTGCCCTATAACCGTATCGTCTTCGCGCACGGCTTTTTCGCCAGCGCGCTGCATGAAATCTCACACTGGTGTATTGCCGGTAAAGCAAGACGTGAACTGGTTGATTTTGGTTACTGGTACTGCCCGGACGGGCGCGATGCCAAAACCCAGGGGCAGTTTGAAGACGTTGAGGTGAAGCCGCAGGCGTTTGACTGGCTGTTCTGCGTGGCGGCGGGCTTCCCGTTCAACGTTAGCTGCGACAACCTGGAAGGTGACTTTGAACCGGACCGTATCGTCTTCCAGCGGCGTGTACACGCGCAGGTGATGACCTATCTGACGCAAGGCATCCCGTCGCGCCCGGCGACGTTTATCAAAGCACTACAGGATTATTACCATACGCCGACCCTAACGGCGGAACAATTCCCATGGCCGGAAGATCTCTAAAGCCATGTTACCGAAAGAGGAAAGAAGATGATCGCGGAGTTTGAAGCACGCATTCTGGCGTTAATTGATGACATGGTGGAGCACGCCAGTGATGATGAGCTGTTTGCCAGCGGTTATCTGCGCGGCCATTTAACGCTCGCGGTAGCTGAGTTAGAAGAGGGCGACGATCGCTCCGCAGAGGCCGTCTATCGCACCGTAGCAGGGAGTCTGGAAAAGGCTATTGGGGCGGGTGAACTCACGCCTCGAGACCAGGCGCTGGTTAAGTCAATGTGGGACTCACTGTTCCAGAAAGGTACACGGTAATGTCTTTGAGATAACCGTACGGGTTATAGATGAAATACGGAAAAGCCCCGCAAGTAATGAATGTTTGCGGGGCTTTTTTTGCTCGATGATAGGGTTAATGCTGAAGATAATAAATCGGCTAGTGAGAAATTCTCTTGTTGTAAATATAAGATTAATAGCATGAACGTCAAAATATAATATCATAATCTATAATTTCATCTTATCTTTATTTCAAATAGATAAAAACATGCATTGCTTATCAATAGGTTAGGTAACTAATATATTTCCGGGGCTGATGGTAGCGGCACAATAATTAATTCATTATTCCTATATAAATAATATCCGAAAAAAATACCTGTGCCAGGTTTTTCTCGTCTCAGCGGAATATAATATTTATCGTTCAAGCTATGTCTTATATATTCGGATTGAACAATAGAATTAATAAATATTATTGGGATGTTTAATAAAGGAATACATGAAATGAATGATTTAATACTCAAAACATACGTTCTGGGAAGCGTTGGCCTGCAGAAAATGCGTGATTTTTGCAAAGACCAAAATGGTGTTACCGCGGTTGAATATGCCATCGTGCTGGCAGGTGTAGCTGCAGTGGTTGCCGTTGTATTTGGTAACGATGGCCAGGTTGACAAGATGATCACTAACCTGTTCAACAAAGCTTCAGCAGTAGTGAACAGCAATCTCATCAGCGGTGGTTCTGGAAGTTAATATAAGTATTGCAAGTAAAACTACAGGCGGCATTATATGCCGTCTGTATTTTTACAGTAAAGTTATCATTCACAATATTAATGTGTGGTGGGTATGTGAAAATTAAAAAAATAGGGCTGAATTGCTATTCAGTTCATGCGGTAGCTATGCATATTTAGTTTTATTATTTATCGTGTGAATATCAAAAATCCAAACTATCAATATACCTGCTTCTTCTTACGTTCTGAAATTCATACCCAGTCATTATGAATGACTTTGAGTCAGTTGCGTGTAAAATGAATTATTACGAGTGTTAATTCTGAGGATATCGATGAGCAAAAAATATAAACTAATAATTAATATTGCCATGGTCATCATCGGCATTATTGGAATGGTGATTTATTATACGGCAAACAACAATAAGAGTATGCCTCAGGTTGAGCAGGTGTTGCAGACTAAGGCGCCTGAAACGCCAAAGGAAAGTATAACGGTCGCCATCGCCAGGAAAGAGCTTAAAAAAGGGGTCCGTTTAACTTCTGAGGATTTCAGGTTAGAGACCGCTCTGGTCGAGAAGGATAGCGGGGAAGCGAAACAGTTCTCAGTCGGCGATATTGATAACTGGATGGTCAAGAGCGATGTCGCGATGGGCGGAAAAATACCGACTACGGTATTGGTCGAACCAGGGAGCGATGAATATATTCAGATGTCGACAAAATCAGGAAGCATCGTTTATGGCTTTTCCATACAGAAGTCAGACAGTTATCTTTTCACCAATCTTCGTGCTGGAGAAGGCATTGATATCTATCTGGCTTATATGCTGAGGGAGAGGAGAGAAGATGATGGCCTGAAGGAATCGATACCAACAGCCGATTTGACCGATAACATAAATAATAGACATTTTAAATTAATAATGAAGAACAAGAAGATCCTATCGATCAGGTCGCAGACCTCCAAGATGCAGAAAATAGTGGAACAAAGCAATCCGCTGGATAATGAGGGCTATATATTGGTTGAGCTCTCACCCGCTGAAGTGTTGACGCTAAAAGGGTTGGATAATAAATCTATTTATCTATTCCCGACGAACCGTAACGACGGCGATATGAGTCTTGAACATTCAGTGCTGGTTGGTAATGAAGGGCAGTGGCCGATAGATAATCGGAATATCCTGTTTACCAATACATCATCCCCAGCGCCTATAGTCGTGGAACAGGTTATACCAGAAAATATGGATTTAATGGATTCGATAAAGGAATATCGAGGGAGTTCCAGTACGAGCACTACGATCGAAAATCCAAAAAAATAAGACTATTTAATCTATAGATAGCTACCGGTCCCTTATTGTGGAACGGATTGATACCATATCGAAATGGACTTGAAACCCATACAATAACGAGAGGATGTAGTATGTTCAAAATACTTAAAGTATTTATACTTTTGCTGTTATTACCCTTCGCGATTCAGTCATCATTTGCCGAAGATATGGTATTAAAAGAAGGCCAGGCAAAAAATATATCATCAGGGCAAAAAATAGATACTGTTTTCATATCCAACCCGGATGTTGCTGACTATAAAGTTATCGATAATAAGAAAGTTGTGCTGTATGCCAAAAAACCAGGTACTACCGATCTCACTATTTATGGGGCTAAAGGAAAAATTTTAAGAACAATTACGGTCACTGTGGACTCCGTTGGGGGAACGCTGACTGCAAGGATAAATAAACAGTATCCTGGGACAAATATAAAAATTGAAAGGTATATGAGTGGTGATAAGCTAACATATATAATAAAAGGTGATGTTGCGACTGAAGAAATCAGAGACGAAATATATTACACGGTCGGTAGTCTGGTTGGCGATGATAAAAAGGAAAGAGCGATCAATTGGAGTTCACAGGACGGCGGTGGTAATAATATTGACCATCTGACTAAACAACAGTGGGGCAACGTGATTGACCGCATGACTGTGCTTTCAACACCACAGCAGGTTAACGTAAAGTTGACGGTCGTTGAGGTCACAAAGACGTTCACCGATGCCTTGGGCATTGAGTGGAGTAGTTTAACGCTGGATAGTATTATTAATGGCGGCAGCAGTACGAATGCTGCGGGTGTATTCAGCCTGATCGGCTTTAAAGGCGGCTTTGATGCGGGAAATATTAGTACAGTAATCAATGCCGTTAAAAATGATAGTATTGCCAGAGTGCTGGCACAGCCAAATTTAACCGTGCTCTCTGGAGAATTTGCAAGTTTCCTGGTTGGTGGCGAAATCCCAATTGTAATCGATAGCGGTGGAGACAGTTCTACCTCTGTACAATATAAAGAATATGGGATCAGACTTAATATTGGTGCGAAAGTTAATCGTAGTGATAAAATCCGTTTATTTATTGCTAATGAACTTAGTAACGTGACGGGGAGTTATACCTATAATTCGTACTCCATTCCAACGATGAATACGCGCAGGACGCAGTCAACGATAGAACTTGCCGATGGCGATAGTTTTGTTATTGGTGGGTTGCTAAGCGAGTCAGACCGTGAATCCTTATCCAAGGTACCGTACGTTGGTGATATACCTATCCTTGGCGCATTTGCCCGTAGCAGTCAATCTGAACGGGAAAAAAGCGAATTAGTGGTGTTTGCCACTGTTAAATTAGTCAAACCCGTGTCTGCCGCTGAAAGTTATAAATTACCTGTACCCAAATTCCATAAAACCTCTGTTGATAAATTATTCTTTAATGTAGGTGTCGAAGACGAACATATCAATAGACTTGAAGATAACGATGCGCGTGGGTTTATTTCACGTGGTGGCTTTATCCGCTAGGTAGAGAATAACTATGTTAGACTTAACTAAAATTAATAAAAAGAATATAGAGAGTAAAAACGATACTTCCTCATCGGGTTCAATCACTATTATTACTGCAAGAGAAAATATAGCATCAGGTTTAGCAACACAGATAAGAATGAATGTAGGGATAGAGGTCACACGTACTGATGCATGTTTTTACGAAATGGTTGATGGAAAAATGATACCATCAAGTAATTACGTTATTATCGACCTTGAAAACTTTAACGATATCTCAATAATTGAACAAAAGATTAAGTTTCTACTACCAATAACAACAAAAAAAATATTTGTTGGCGATACCGATTCGATTCGTTTTTGTGATGAAATGAGCAGAATAGGAGCAGTTTATTTACATTTTGAATCACAAATGCTGATGATTGGAAATGCATTGAAAAAAGTCAATGAGGTTGCCGATACTTCAAGTCATACACAAAAAATTAGCGTCATTGGCAGCAAAGGGGGAAGTGGCACATCATTAATAGCCTGGAAGCTATTTAATGCTTTTAGTGAGTTTAGCAACTTCCCTATACTTTTGATTCAGGGCCATACGGGCACTCCTGATCTGGATCTTATTGCTGACGCCACGTTAGCGCGTGATGGGGTCATCACCCATCTTAATGACCATCAGGGTATTAAAATAGCGACAGAAGAAGAGTTATGGCAGTTCGATGCCCCTGATTACCGAAATTATAATATCGTTATTTTTGATCATAATGTTACAACGCAGGTCAGGGATAAGTTAACATTGATAGTTCCGGGATCGGATTTTATGTTTATCGTGGTTACCAGAGAGTTAGCCTCGGTGCGCAATGCACGCCTGATCATTGATGAATTTGAGCGTATCTCACCTTCTTCGGAGACTGCGAAAGAGTTATCAAAGAATATCATCATATTAAATGAGAATCATCTTGCGAGGCCTGATGAATTATCGAATGAAGATATTGAAAACTACCTCGGTAAGAAAATAGATATTGTCCATACCTATTTAAAGGATATGAAGCAAAAAAATAAAAATACCGCGATTCATAACTTTGTGATGAAAATGCTCGGTAAAAATGATAATGCTAAAGCTAGTAATAAAAAGAATGGGTTGCGACTCTCATCAATATTTAAAAAGAAATAAATTATTTTAATTTAGCAATAATTTATCTATCACTCATGGATTATTTCCTATGAATAAATCGAGTTCATTTGTCTATTTCAGGCAAGAAGTTCTTAAAAGTATTGATCTTGAGCAGATTGACAGTATAAAAGAAAATAGATCAGAACTTCTTAATGAAGTGAATTCTGTTATTCGCTCGGTGGTTAATGACAACCGTACGGAAAATTATCTCTCTGCCCCAGAGCGACAAGAGTTGTGTGAGCTTGTTGTTGATGAAATAACGGGATATGGACCTTTACGAGAATTGATGGAGGATGATTCGATCAGCGATATTCTCGTTAATGGTCCCAACCGTATTTTCGTTGAAAGGAAAGGGCGTCTGGAGTTATCTGAGAAACAATTCATCAATAATGAACAATTAACAGATATCGCCAGAAGGCTTGTGGGTAAGGTTGGCCGGCGCATCGATGATTCACAACCTCTGGTTGATGCGCGTATGCCTGATGGCAGTCGCTTAAACGTTGTCATCTCACCAATATCCATTGACGGAACGTCAATGTCGATACGTAAATTCGGCAAAGGAAACATAACTCTGGGAGAGTTGATAAAGTTCGGCAGCATGAATGAGATAATGGCTAATTTTTTGGTTATTGCCAGTCGCTGCCGGGTGAATATTATTGTATCAGGAGGGACTGGTTCAGGTAAGACAACATTATTGAATGCAATGTCGCAGTATATTGAAGAAAGTGAACGCGTGTTAACCCTCGAAGACGCCGCCGAACTCAGACTGCAACAAACGCACGTACTGAGACTGGAAACAAGGCTTGCAGGGTCAGAAAATCAGGGGCAGATCAATATGAGAAACCTGGTGATTAACTCCCTGCGTATGCGACCCGACCGCATCATCATCGGTGAGTGTCGCGGTGCTGAAGCGTTTGAAATGCTGCAGGCGATGAATACCGGGCACGATGGTTCCATGTCAACACTGCACGCGAACAACCCCAGGGATGCGTTAGCCCGATTAGAGAGTATGGTGATGATGGCTAATGCGGCACTGCCGCTAATTGCAATTCGTCGTAATATTTCAACGGCGGTAAATATTGTTGTGCAGGCCTCACGTTTACCTGATGGTTCAAGAAAGGTAACGAATATTTCTGAAATCATGGGGATGGAGGGCGAAAATATCATTTTGCAGGATATCTTTAATTTTACTGCCAACCCTGAAAGAGATAGCAACGGGATGATTACCGGTACGTTTGCCTGTAATGGTCTGCTCCAGCGTTCTGCAGTATATCGGCAGGCGTTAGTACATGGCTATCTTGAACCTTTACGTCAACTATTCGGGAGTAAAGAGTCATGATGATCGTGTTTGTTTCAATTGTTTTTTTATTGATAGGCATTTTTCAAATCTATCTTTCAGTTAAAAATACAAAGAAAATACAAAGTAAAATATTATCAACAAACATCATTGCCAGACATGAACATACGCAAAAAAAATTAATAATCACTAATTTAGTTAACTATGTCAAAGCGGTTATAGAAAAAATACGCCGAAATCTCATTGGCAAGAATAGTGAGTTACTTATTAGGAATATAGCCATCACAGCGGTTGGCGTAGCTGCTGCATTATACGTCAATACTGAGTTCCTGCAGTTTGATCATTTCACTATTGCCGTAATCGTGATGATAATCATACCTTATATTCTCTATATTCAACAGATAAAGAAAAGTAGATCTGAGTTTGAACGTGATTTTTCAGAAGCATTGAATATTATTAATAGTGCAGTCAGAGTTGGTCGACCGGTATTACAAGGTTTTGAAGAATGTGCAAAAATGATCAATAGTGATTTTGGCCAGGAGTTCAAGCGAATATTAATGAGGCTTGATATCGGCGATGAGCCCGAACGCGTTTTTATGGATTCCTATTATCGCTATCCCTATAGTGAATATTTTTCATTTGTAATTACGGTCTTAATAAACTTGAAAGGTGGAGGACAAGTTAGCGAAGTAATGACTCGATTGACTATGCTGATCTCAGCAAGCAAAGCGTTAGACAGGAAAAAAATTGCCATGACGGCTGAGGCCAGAATGTCAGTGAAAGTTCTTGTAATTATACCTGTGTTTTTTTTCTTCTTTATTAAATTTGTTTCGCCAGATAACTTTGATATATTGATAGGGACGGATTCTGGACGAGCTATACTCTATTATGCAATAGGCAGCATATTAACAGGGATATGGTTGGTTTGGATGATGATGAATAAGGTTGGATAAAATGATATATGCATTTTTCTGCATTTTGTTTGCAATTGGTATGCGAAGTATATTATTGCTTATTTATCGACAACGAAGAATGAAGAAGGTCGAAAAATTAATTAATTTCTCATCCCGAAATGAAAATTCTAAAAATGTACTTACCTATGGTAGCAGCTTAATTGAATCGCAATTAGATAAAACATTTAAAAAGAATAGCAAAATTATCTCTGTATCATCAGCGTTGGACCAAAACGTGAAGGTGAAAGCCGCACTTTTTTTATTTATGGCACTGCCTGTTACGGTTCTGAAGTATAGCGGTTGGCTAGAGTTAGGTCCGCAGACGTTTATGATTGTAATTCTCGCTATTCTGTCTTTTATTGTCATTGTCCCTTCACGCATCCAAAAATCTGTGACGCAGAGAAGATTCAGTCGAATTTCTAATGATATACCTTATTTGATTGATCTTTTGGCTGTTTGTATTCAATCAGGAATGACGGTTGAAGCGGCTTTAACATATATAGCATATAAGATCGATAGTATTAATAAAGATTTATCGGCACTACTTGTCCGTACCGTGCTGAGATCTGAGGTCAGCGGCATCAACACTGCGCTTGAGCAACTGACCAATGAAGTAAACAATGAAGAAGTACGAATGCTTTGTTCAACGTTATTACAAAGTACTAAGTTTGGTTCATCAATTTATAACGTACTAATAGATTTGTCGAAGGACATCAGACAAATGCAGTTATTGAGTATGGAGGAGAAAGTTGCCGCGTTGTCAGCAAAAATGACGTTTCCAATGATTATGTTTATTCTCTTTCCCCTAATAGCACTGGTTGCCGGTCCGGGCCTGATTAAGATGAGCTCATCATGGTAAAAAAATTATTACCTATATTAATGCTTGTTGTACTTAGTGGATGTTCAGATGGGTTATCAAATGCATCAGAAGATGATCAGAAGGAATATATACTAACGCAGTTGAATGATTATCAGGGTTTGATAGAAATATATAGAAAGAAACTAAGCCTTAAAGATAGTGCGGACGACCGTTATCATCTATCTCTGCTCTATAATAAAATTGGGGATTATAGCTCATCTAATATATACCTTAAGCCATTAGTAGAGAGTAAGGGAGATACCAAATATTCCTTGCTCCAGGCTAAGAACCTCATTGAACTGGGAGATGAGAACGCTGCCAGAGTCATTTTAGACAGCCTTATATCAAAAGATGGAGCAAATGGTGAGTTATGGAACCTGCAAGGTATTATATTAGCACAGCAAGGACGTTATTCCGATGCATTACGATCTTTTGAGAAGGCCAGAGGCCTCTTCTATAACGAAGAGATAGTGGTTAATAATATCGCCATGATGGAGATTTTGCAGCAAGACTATGCCAAAGCTCGTGACCACCTGTTGTCCTTATACGTCAGGAAAAAATATCGACCACAGACGGTGTATAATCTTGTCTATTCTCTTGTGAAAATGGGAGATTATGAAAGCGCAAGAAAGATAATTGCAAGTGAAAAACTCACCTCAACTGATACGGAGGATCTTATCACCTCATTAGCGAAGTTGTCGCCGCGGGAACAGGTTCAGATCGCTATAAAGCCTAATACTATTCTGGCTAAAAATATTGACCGTGTAAATAATAAACCTGAGTCAAAAAATAATGAAGCACTGCCAGTTAAGCTTAGCAAGCCAACGCTTGAACCTATACAGACGGTATCTGTTAATGAACATTCAGAGTCTTCAACCAATGTTATATCGAACAAATGTGACTTTGTAGACAGTCAGAATGACAAGGTTTTGCCGTTTAAGGGGAGTATTGCTAAAGCCAAAACCATAGGGATGTTGACATCCGCACCAATCACAAATGGTGACCGATTAGCGTTGTATTCATTATATCCGATTAACTATATGCTATTACCTAAGTTGTATGATAACCAGATAGAAATAGAATTATTTAGCGTTCAACCAGTAAAGTCGGTATTTAGTTCACAATTGTCAATAATGAAAAAACATCCAGGCATCAGAAAAATTGAGTTTATCAATAAAGGTGATGGAAATACCATATTACGAGTTGTTGCTGCACGCTGTATCAAATCGAATGTGATTAAGAGAACAACTTCAACGGGTAAGATTAAAGAAAAAATATTGATAGATTTCACATATGATTGATTGGTCATCAAAACATTCGTACCAGCATATATAATTAAACCAATGACCATTTTCTTAGGAGGGTATTATATCTAACGTGTTTAAATTTATTAATATAGGATTGTATTTGGGAGTTGTTAATGGAAATTAACTTTGAGGATTTATTACTTGAGTTGTCAAGGATAAATGGAGTAACCAAGGTAGCGTTAATTGATAGTATAAAAAAAAAGGTTGCGTGTGGCATTAATCTTGATGAAAACAATGGGCCTTTAATTCAGGCAATGATCGATATCGTTAGAACTAACATAAAGTATACTCGACTGTCATCAAAAAAATGCTTCGAAGATATATTGATTACGTATAGTAATGATATCCACTTATTGACAGCCTTTTCACATACAAATAATCATTTTATTTATATTAATATAGTAAAAAGTTCAAATATAGCGCTAACTAGGCTGAAACTGAATGAGTGCTTGTCTGTTTATCTGAATATCTCAGTTATATAAAATATACAACTGAATGAGAAATGATCTTTAAGAATAGATAATTAATATCAACTAACTTATTTTGGAGAGTTGTGATGGGTCTACATAAGTTACCTTTTGATATATATGCGACAAAGTCAGACGAAGATGAATCTTTGAAAGAGACTGTGGTTAATAATGAACCCGTGATTGTCTCCAGTGATACAAAGATACGCAATATTTCAGAAGAGTTAGTCGGGGCGTTAAATCGCGAGTTAAAAGAATTTTGTGAAAATAATTCTGTTCTGAAGAATATCATCGTGTCGACGGAGGATGGATTCGAAGTTGCATCGTTGCTCACCACAGGCAATGAGGTTCATGTCAGAAAAGTATCCGCCTTGGCCAGTTCATTACTCGGAATTAGTTCTGCGATGTTGAAAGAGGTTGGTACTGGTGAGCAAAACACAGTCTTTATGGAAAGCGACGATAATATGATTCTGTTTAATCGGATTACTGTTGCCCAACACATACTGTGTGTAATGGCGATAACCGAAAAAGATGAGCCTATTGGTCAGATATTCTGGCGTATGAAAAATTTATCTGAAAGCATTATTGAAGTGTGCAAAAAAGTTATTTAATAATTATTGGGAAATAATGATGAAAAAATCGTTCATTTTAAATTGTGCAGTTAAGATCTGCTCCGCCGATCATGTTAGTGGCTATATATCAATTAACCCAGTGATAGATAGTCGAGATAAACTAACGGAGCAGCGGTTGAATTTTCTGTATGATTTAATTTATAACGTCAGCGTTGAAATTAAAAATGAATACCTTGGTAGTACCAATAATGAAATTGAATATCTTTTTGATAAAGCAATTCAACTAACCAGTTCAGATATTTCATGTGGTGCTATTGCGGTTGAGCCGGTTCTCTACGATCGTGATCAAAAGATCTTTGATACGATAAAATGCTATTTCATAATGGTTAATAACATGCGCAACATGTTATCAATAGAAGTTGCAAGCGATAAAGTCGCTCCTCCTGTAAATGAGGTTCCAATGGCGTCGTCGATTCCTGGAAGTCGCACCATAGTGATTCCGGTATATCAAAAAATGAAAAAAGCGAAAATAAAAAAAGGCAAAAGATAGAGGTAGTTAAATTTCTGTGTTTCCGCATATTCTATATGCGGAATGAACTGGTTGAACCTAAAAATGTATGAACTGTTCTATCATCTATTACAATTGGTTATAGTGATTCTGCTGCTGTATTCTTGTATTACGGATATTTTGTACAGGAAAATAGAAAACCTATGTGTGGTGGCTATCCTTTTATCTTCTATTGGTATAGCTATCATGTCTGGTCATATAAATATTTTAATTCCTTGTTTCGTTCTGATTATTGGTTTTATATTGGCGATAACGGGGATGATAGGCGCTGGTGATATAAAATTAATAGTGGTACTGGTTATTAGTGTACCGCAGAGTTTGCTATCAGATCTCTTCTTTGCAGTTTGTTGTATAGGTGCACCAGTCTCAATTATGGCACTAGTGTTGTTTAATTTGTTGTTAAAGAAAAAATATAAAACCGTACCGTTTGGTATTGCTATATCCGTTGGGTATATCATTACAATATGGCATGGGGGATTGATATGAGACGACAAAGAAATTTATTCCTCAGGAATGATGGGGCTGTAGCAGTAGAGTTTGCATTTGTGGTAATTCCTTTTATTATATCTATATTATTTATTATGGAATTATGTCGTGTCGTTTATGTAATGTCTTCAATTGACCTTATTCTTTCAGAAGCTGGGACTGCATCGGTAACGCTAACCAATTCATCGAAAGCGGACACTTATTTTGATAAAATGATTAATGAGATGGCCAGTAATTGGCCATTCTTGCTGTACGGTAAGGATGTCAAAGTGCAAACGAGCATCCAGTATTGCGATTCCATTACTCAACTAGCAAATAACCAATGCTCGTCATCCTCTGCATCTGATGCGCTATTAGGGGTTTATAAAATTTCAGTCCCCTACGAACCAGTTTTTTTTGCATTTCCTACTTCATTTGTACAAGGTGAAATGGTTCGTAGCGTCGTTTTTGTACAGGAACACAATTTATCTCGATAGCGTTGATATGGAGAAGTGATTAGTATGAAAAATTTTATATCCTCTGAAAAGGGAGCTTCAGCTATTGAGTTCGCTATGTATATCTTTGTTTTTACCATGCTGTGTGGTTTTATCATGGACATGAGTTTTTCCATTGTAAAAAAAAATAATCTGGAAAGACTGAATAATTCATTATTCTCAATTTTGCGTGAGCGTAGTACTTTTTTCGATGGTGCTGCTAATCTTTCTAGAAATGACCTTACCACGTTGAAAAGTGTCGCCGACCGGTTTTTGATGAAAAGCGATGGTAGCGTTGAACCATATCAACTCAATATTAGACAGATCACTTTTGCTGCGAATTCTACAGCCGCTATTCAAAGGGCCACCGCTACTAGTTTTAAAACGGATAATATAAGAGGATGCGCCATTGACAATAACTTATTGCCTATCGCTAATTTAAGTGCGTTATCGGTTTGGGGCCTACCTCCTACAACATTGAATATCGCGACCCCATCCTGGTACCCGGTGTATGAGGTTACTTTATGTATCCCTGGTGCTATCAGTTATTTTCATCGGGCAATAGGGTTATTTAACAAAGACTTAGATAGTCTTTATATTCGGGATGCGGGACTACCACGTTTGTAACGCTATCTGCGGTTATATCTCTGGTAATTATCATGAAAAATATTATCTCTCTATGCAAAACATTTTTAATAATGAATAAAGGTACGATTGCGGTAGCAACCGCGATAATGTTTCCTTCATTACTTGGATTTTATTCAATTGCAATTGATGGTTCTCGCTTTAACTCTGACCGTGCAAGGCTAAATGATGCAATTAATAATAGCGTCTATGCACTTGCTGTAGTAGATAATCGTAACGAAACACCTGAAGCTAAAACTGCGAATAATCAACTCGCCAATAATTATATTTCATATTATTTTCCCACAGAAACAATCAATTCTGATAATGTTACTGTCAATGCGACTACTGTTTTTGATGAGAACAATGAGCCAATTGCCGTTGATTATCAGGTTGTTGCAAACAAAATAAGCCATCCAATATTTGAATTTAATAAGACAGATACTAATATAGGATTTGATAAAAATGTTACCATCAGTGGCAATGGTATTTCGGGAACGGCCAGGCGTACGACGGCTGTGCCTAAAGCAGGAGCTACAGATTATGTTTTTGTCGTTGATTTTTCGACCTCTATGACATACACCTCGGCACAACCAGGGTATACAAGAGAAGAACTGCTTAAAAGCGTTGTTAGACGCTTAGGTGAACAAGTTTTTGAACTTAACAATGGTAGTACAATAGGTATTGTCCCCTATTCTATAGGTGTTCCTGCTCGTCTTGATAAAACAAACTATGCGAGTGCATCGAGTAAGGAAATTGGTTGTACCTATGCCGGTAAAATGAAAGATGGCTATGAAAGCCTTGACTGGTCATTTTGGTACAATAAACCTACGGGTGCAAATACTGGGAGGACCATAACGTTAAATAATTTTATTACCAGAAATGATAAAGATCTCAGAAGTTATTATATTAATATAATTGCTAAAGCTAATGGATATGTTAATTCGACAAAGAATCCTGCGGCTGATAATTGGCTTATTGATAAAGGATATTGTTACGCCAATGCTAAAGGTGAATTAATATGTGATGCTGACGATAATTCATCTATACATAATGACAGAAATCAGGTGGAGCTTGAGAAAAATCTAAAAAATTTTCTGGATGTGAGTTACTACGAATATATTAAATACGGGATAATGAATGAAAACACAATGGATATCGAAGGAACACTGTCTGGTGATTATTTATTCAATGAAGATAATATCAAGACATTGGTTAACTTTCAAAACCCATTAACTGATATTCCTTTTTATTGGACCTGTGCTGATGCCTATGACGATGCATATGCCCATAAAACTGCGATGTATAAAAAAATTAAAGAAATAGAGAAACCAGCCTATTATCTGCTTAACCTTACTGAAGATTCAAGCGTGTTTGATGAGTTTGACTCTATGTATCCACAAGGCTATACGGAAAGTCTTTCGGGCTTATTAAGATCTGTTCCTTTGTTAGCTAAGGGTAAAAATCCAAGAAAATATATATTTGTTATCTCCGATGGTGAAGATAGCCATGAAGGTTTTAGAAGAACTCTCATGAAAAGCTACAACCTATGTGGTGTTATTAAAGATGGCTTAAAGAAATACCCTGAAGATAGAAAGGCAACGGAGTCGGATATTTTTTATATCTCTCTCGTTAACAATTATACTGTAAAGCAATGGGGTGATGAGTGTGTAGGGACCGATAATTCTTTTGTAGCCACAAAGCTTGATGTATTAATTGAAGTCCTCAGTAGTATAATGTTCAAAAATACCATTGAGTATATTAACCCTGCAGAAGTTTCTGATGAAAGTTCTTCCGAAGAGAATTATTCCGATAAGGATTAAATAGAGGTGTGGATATGGATCTTCCACCAGTTATCGATCAGTGTGGGCCTGATGTCGCTACTGAAGTCATCCACCGTATCGTCAGTGTAGAATCTTCCTTTAATCCTTATGCCATCGGAGTTGTTGGAGGGCGTCTTCAACGGCAACCGAAAACGAAGGATGAAGCTGTCGTGACGGCTAAATTCCTGGCTGATAATGGCTGGAACTTCTCGATGGGCCTTGCGCAAGTCAATCGATATAATTTGGCTAAATATGGTTTGAACTATCATTCAGTTTTTGAACCCTGTGCGAATCTTCGTGCCGCTGCGTCTATCTATCAGGAGTGTTTTACCAGAGCGTTGAAGACCTCAGACTATAACGATGCCAGGCTAAAAGCATTTTCCTGTTACTATAGCGGAAACTTTCATCGCGGTTTTATTGCTGATGCTGGAGGGAAAAGTAGTTATGTGCAACGGATTGCTAATGTTGATATTGGACAGACTGTTACGGCACCTATAATGCCAATACCCGTCATATCCAACACAAAGAGACCAGAAGCGCAGCGTGTGGATAACCGAAAGCAAAGACTCTCAGGCGTTCATACTAAATCTGAAGGACGCATTCAAAAGGTAAATGCTTCACCTCGATCTTATAATGGGGGGATTAAACAATTGAGAGGCGATTGAAATCCTCGTCTTTTTTTTAATAAAATATGAGATGATTTTTATCATTTTAAAATTTGTTAACATCGTATGCTATATATTTTCTCAATATTAATGATTTTTAATATGATATTGCGCTGATATATTTTTACGTCTTTTGAAAGCGTATTTAATTATGATATTCGTTTTTTTTACTGGTCATTGGTTTTTTTTATGACTATAATTTCCTTCGTGTTATACCGAAAGCGGATAGACGAGAAGGTGCCTTTATAATATTTGGTGCTTTTATTTATGGATGAATTTAAAATATTGTTTGTCGGACCAACCGGTGCGGGTAAAACAACGGCTATAGCAGCTGTCAGTGAAATTACCGTCGTGAGTACTGAGGCACTTCGTTCTTCACTGGATACCGAGTCGGAAAAGAGTCAACTGATACCCAAAAATATGGTCACGATTGGTATCGATTATGGTGAGTTTAGTTTTGAAGATGGCAAAAGAGTTCGTCTTTACGGTGTCCCAGGGCAAAGTCGGTTTGAGTTTCTATGGGACCTGATCCATAAAGGTAGTCATGGAACAATAATTCTTTTTGATATATCTAGTAATACTTATATATCAGAAATGGAATTTTTTATTAACAGATTTAAGGACGCATTGCTCACAGAGAAATGCATCATAGGTATTAGTAAATATAGCGATTGTTATGAGTCTCGTGTTGCTGAATTCTTAAATTTCATGGATGCTATAAATATTTCTGTTCCTGTTATTGCTGTAGATATCAGGGATAAGGAAGATGTACTGAAGTTGCTTGCTATGCTTGTCAAGTAAATCGGTTGGATTTTTATATCTTATAAGGGATTAATAAATGAGTAATATTACTGAGTCTTTGAACTCACTGATGGAAGTTTCTGGTGCAATTGCTGCGTCAGTTGTTGATTCGAATAGCGGTATGATGTTAGGGCAAATTGGTTCTGGCGTTGATCTGGAGTTAGCATCTGCAGGTAATACTGAGGTGGTTCGCGCTAAACTGAGAACGATGGAAACATTGAAATCTAACGATCAAATCGAAGATATCCTGATTACATTAGGAAAACAGTATCATATTATCCACCCTATCGATAAAACTCCGGGTCTGTTTATTTATTTTGTTTTGGATAAATCAAAAGCTAACTTAGCTCTTGCTCGCCATCATGTTCAGGAAATTCAACATCAGTTAGTTGTGTAAAATATTTTCCCCTGTAGGTCTTTCCTGCAGGGGTTATTTTTTTTAGTATCCCCGCTTTACCTCTTTCTGCAGTATAAAATATGGTCTTTGACCATTTCACTCCTGCTAATCTCAGATACGTGTATATCGCTGTATACCTATTTCTATTTATAAGGTTTTACGTTATGAATATGGGGTTTGATCTTTTTTCTCTTTTATCTTTCTTTTTTTATTTGTCAGCAATATTCTTTTTTTGTAAGGGAACCAGTAGAGGAAGAGTAGGAAGTGTCATTGTTTTACTGGTCGCTGTATCTACAGTGATATTCAGTATATTTACCGGTAGTTATTTTGTTGCAAACTGGTTTACCGGCATTGGATTTGATGATTCGATATTGTACCATCTTAAATTTGGCGTCGAGGGTGCGGGATATGCTGATTTCTACTTCTTAATCATCCTGTTTGTTGTACTGCAATTGATTTTTGCGGCCGCACTTGTTTTCTATCTGAGAACCTTCCTGCATAAATATCGATGCTTCAAAAATTCTGTTTCTCAGATAGTCAAAGGCGCAATAATGATATTTTGTGCCTTCACGGTTCATCCCGCATCATCTAACTTACTGTGGTATCTGTTTAACACGCAGTATTCTGATGATTTTATTGAATATTTTATTCCTCCTCAGGTTGATGCTACAGTTGAAAAGCCAAAAAATATAATATACCTATATCTTGAAAGCCTTGAGTATAGCTATATGGATGAATCCATTTTTCCTGGCTTGACCCCCGAGCTGCACAAGATAGAAAAAGAAAGTGTATCATTTACTAATATAGGGCAAACGGTTGGCGCTAGCTGGACGATGGCTGGTATGGTCTCTAGTCAATGTGGTCTACCATTATTGACGACGTTCGCTAACGACCACTTTAGTATTAGCAATTTCATGCCAAATGCAGTTTGCTTGGGTGATATTTTGAAATCTAAAGGGTATCACCTTGAATATTTTGGTGGTGCGGACAGCGCTTTTGCCGGAAAAGGTCTGTTCTATAAAAACCATGGCTTTCCCATTGTGAAGGGGAAAAGTGAATTTACTAAAGATATTACCGATGATAAATTTATTAATAACTGGGGTATATCTGATGATAAACTATACGAGTTATTGCTTTCACAAGTTAAAAAATTAAACGACCAGACCACGCCTTGGGGAATGTTCTCAATTAATATTGGTACTCATCAACCTGATGGCTATCTTGCTCATTCATGTCTGGATGTGAAATATGCAGATGGCAAAGATAAACTATTAAATGCAGTGCACTGTACTGATATGCTCATTGGTAAGTTGTATCTGTCATTGAAAAAGGCTGGTATATTGGAGAATACGATGATCGTTTTGTCTTCAGATCATCTTGCACCTGCGATGGTTCGCCCATACCAGACGCTGCAAAAAAAAGAACGGCATAATCTATTTATGATCACAGGTGCCGGCATTAGGCCTTCAAAAAATGCGCGTCCGGGTACCACTCTTGATATTTCTTCAACATTATTACGTTTTTTAAACTATGGTTCTCATCCCATTGCTTTTGGCCGTGATTTAAATGGCACGTTACCGACACTTCCAGAACGTTTTCTGAGTGAGAAAGTGATCGATTTAAAAATGTTTTCCTGGCGAAAGATAATCGACTCCAAGTTCTGGGGGTACCCCTCTTTAGAAAAGGTCGTTGCTATCGACCAAACTGGCCATCAGATTTCATTTGGCGGACAATCTTATAATTTCCCCTTGCTCATCGGCTATGCTGAATCTGGAAAAGTTGAAAATGTTTACTTTCGTTACGATGATTTAGTTGCCTATGGTGATAATAGTTTACTTCCTGCATCTTATTTAGCCAATGATTTTGGTAATAGCCAACCATTTCTCTGGGTTGATCGCTGTATAGAAATTTCGACGTTAGCCCCTTCTGTGAAAAAATATGGCAATGACTATTGCTACTATAATGGGTCTTTGGCTTCGACCTACTCTACTGGTGTGGTTTCACAAAACACTCACACGATAAATGTGAGCCGCAATGAGGGGCTATCCTATTCCAGAACTCAGGTGGAGACCCGACGCAAGGAACTGAAAGAGAAAAATATTATTCAGTGGGGTGTTTTAAAATGGAATACAGCCGAAACATTAAACCTACCGCGAACGGGCGTTATTGCCGTTGGCGAGCAGTCCCTTTTGCAGCACTCAAATATCATTGGCGATGATTTTCCCAACCCCGGTTTAAACCTTTCCCGCGTATCCTATAAAGTCGATTTAAAAAAAGGGGTCTTTTTCCATACTGAAAACCTGGCGAAAGCATCTTCCCGGTCTCTTGCTACTAAAGAAAAATCGCCTGCCACAACGATAGCCGGCAAAGAAATCGCTGAGAGTGAATGGACACCCCTGTTCTATATACTGGCAGGCAATGTCGATGAAGAAACTCGCGGTTATGCTGAGCATCTGCCTGAACATTTATCCGCCCCGCTGGTCCAGCGTCTAAAATCAGGAGAGAGCTATATTGCGATCTGGGACAAAGACGCCAGCATGGTGTATGAAGATCATGGCCCGGCGGACCAGGCCATTGGCGTGAAGCTTATCTTTAATAAAGGTCAATAGTACAGAGAGGGCTGTGAACTAGCCCTCTCTTATCTCTACTCTCTACGCCTTTTTCTTCACTTCTTTGCCTTTCAGCAACTTGCGGACCCAAAGACGGTTTGGGTTCAGCGCTGACAATGTTTCCGCATCCATTGGGATCGGTTCTTCGCTCATTTGCGCTGCCAGAATTTCTGCACAAAGCGGGGCAGAGCATAGCCCGCGCGACCCGAGAGCGCCGATGAGGAATAAACCGCGATAGTAAGGGGCCGGAATTGCTGCTTCTTTATGGTTTGCAAGCTGTGCATAGACGCTTAATGTTGCGTCGTAGTCCGGAGCATTGCCGATCATCGGCATATGATCGCGTGAGGCGCAGCGCACGCCGCAGCGCGCATTCTTTGCGCTCACATCAATCGTCTTCGCCCACTCAGCCTGTGGGAAGCAGTCAATCAGTCGTTGTCGATTCTGCTGTTGCTCGCTATCGCGGTAGTCAATCTCTTCACTACCACGACGATAGCTGGCGCCGATACAGTGTTGCTGTGTTTGCGGAGCGTATGGCGTGAGATAGCCGTCGTAGCATAATACCTGCTTAAGGGCTTCAAGTGACGGCGTGGTCTCAATATGGCTGACCTGCCCGCTGACGGAATAGACCGGTAACGCCTCCGTTTGAACAAAGGTATTGATCCGGTGCCCATTGGCTAAAACCACCGTTTGATGATGCGCTGTTTTGTTATGCGCAAAGGCCACCTGCCAGTTGTCTTCCTGTTCTGTTAATGACGAGACGGTATGTCGGTAGACGGTATGCAATCCTTGCTGCTCGGCCAGCGTCAGAATTCCTGCTGTCAATTCGGCAGGGCACAGCCATCCGCCTTGCGGGTAGGTTATTCCCCCACAGTCCGTTGCCACGCCGGCTATCTGCTCAACCTCATCAGCTTCCACCGCTGTCGCCAGCGCCGATGGAAGATCTAATGACAGCAGTTGCGCTATCTTTTGCTGGCTCTTCTCATCCCATGCTAACTGAGTGACGCCACACCAACTGTGCGAGAAAGGGATTGGCAGCGCATCATACAGACGGCGAGCAAAGGTAAAGGCTGCCGGGAAGAAGCGGTTGATGCTGCCATCCTGTTTACTCAACAACGGGTATAGCGCTCCCTGACGGTTGCCCGAAGCCCCCTGGGCGGGTTTATCATCCGCGCAGTAGAGGGTCACCTGCCAGCCGCGACGAAGCAGCGCGAGCGAAAGCGCAGCGCTGGCAATCCCCCCGCCAATGATGGCGACTTCTCGCTTGTCTGTCCCTTTGCGTGCAAACCACGGGGTTTTTGATGGTGGCGCTAAATCCTGCTCCATCGTCCCGCAGAGCATGTCGCGCTTACGCCCAAAGCCCTTGGTCTTGCGCATGGTGAACCCAGCTTCCTGCAGGCCACGGCGAACAAATCCTGCCGAGGTGAAAGTGGCAAGCGTGCCGCCCACTCTGGCGGTTCGCGCCATCGCGGCAAACAGCGTCGGGGTCCACATATCCGGGTTTTTAGCGGGAGCGAAGCCATCAAGAAACCAGGCATCGACCTGCTGATTAACGCTATCATCGAGTTTATCGGTGAGCTCGTTGATATCGCCAAACCATAAATCCAGCGTGACGCGACCCTTGTCGAGCAACAGGCGATGACAGCCTGCCAGCGGCAGCGGCCACTGCGCCTGGAGCTGTTCAGCCCACGGTGTCAGTTCCGGCCAATGCTGATGCGCCAGACGCAAATCTTCGGCCTTCAGCGGGAATTTTTCAAAACTGACGAAATGTAATCTTTGTAGCGTAGCGTCAGGATGCTGGCGGCAAAAGGCGTCGAATGCCTGCCACAGCGTCAGGAAATTGAGGCCGGTACCAAAACCACTTTCTGCCACCACAAACAGCGGGCGAGGGTGGTTTGGGAAGCGTTCCTCGAGTTGATTACCGCCGAGAAAGACGTAGCGCGTCTCTTCCAGGCCGTTGTCATTGGAGAAGTAGACATCATCAAAATCTCGGGAAACAGGTGTACCCTCACTGTTAAATTCGAGGTTGGCAGATTGTATGGCGTTATGTTTCACGTAAGTTACTCGTGCGGCAAGGAGTCTGCGGATCTTAACGATGCGGGCTCGATGGCGCAAATTTCTGCATAAAATTGCTGATCGGACTTGTTCGGCGTACAAGTGTACGCTATCTTGCGACTCGAAACTTTAAAATAGTGATGACTTACAGAGGTATTGAATGAAACGTGCAGTGATTACTGGCCTGGGTATCGTTTCCAGCATCGGTAGCAACCAGCAGGAAGTCCTGGCATCTCTGCGTGAAGGACGCTCGGGGATCACTTTCTCTCAAGAGTTCAAAGATTCTGGTATGCGTAGCCACGTATGGGGTAACGTCAAACTGGACACCACCGGTCTTATCGACCGCAAAGTGGTCCGTTTCATGAACGATGCCTCTATCTATGCTTATCTCTCCATGCAGCAGGCGGTTGAAGACTCTGGCCTGAAAGCAGAAGATTATCAGAACAACCCGCGCGTAGGCCTGATTGCCGGCTCCGGTGGTTCTTCTAAAGCGCAGGTATTCGGTGCTGACGCAATGCGTAGCCCGCGTGGCCTGAAAGCGGTGGGTCCATACGTTGTGACCAAGGCGATGGGTTCTGCGGTTTCCGCGTGCCTCGCTACGCCGTTCAAAATTCACGGTGTGAACTACTCCATCAGCTCCGCATGTGCTACCTCCGCACACTGCATCGGTAACGCAGTAGAGCAGATTCAGCTGGGCAAACAGGACATCGTCTTTGCCGGCGGCGGCGAAGAGCTGGGCTGGGAAATGGCCTGTGAGTTCGACGCGATGGGCGCACTGTCTACCAAATACAATGAAACTCCAGAGAAAGCATCCCGTACCTATGACGCGCACCGTGATGGTTTCATCATCGCAGGCGGCGGCGGTATGGTTGTGGTTGAAGAACTGGAACACGCACTGGCTCGTGGTGCGCATATTTATGCAGAAATCGTTGGTTACGGCGCAACGTCCGATGGCGCAGATATGGTTGCTCCATCCGGTGAAGGCGCAGTGCGCTGCATGAAGATGGCGATGCACGGCGTTGACACCCCAATCGACTACCTGAACTCCCACGGTACCTCTACTCCGGTAGGCGACGTGAAAGAACTGGGTGCGATTCAGGAAGTGTTCGGCGACAACAGCCCAGCAATTTCTGCAACTAAAGCGATGACCGGTCACTCTCTGGGCGCCGCTGGCGTGCAGGAAGCTATCTACTCTCTGCTGATGCTGGAACACGGCTTTATCGCCCCAAGCATCAACATCGACGAGATGGACGAGCAGGCTGCGGGTCTGAACATCGTGACGGAACCAACCGACCGCGAACTGACTACCGTCATGTCCAACAGCTTCGGCTTCGGTGGCACTAACGCCACGCTGGTCATGCGCAAGCTGTAATTTTTACAGTTGGTGAGAAAAGGGAGCCTCCAGGCTCCTTTTTTTATGCGTTGACAATCGCCTGAAATAACAGGCAAACTCCTGGCTCAACATTATCATCACGATAATGCGTAAGCGTTCAACGTCAACCAACGCACCTTAATCCTGATTCACAGGTAGAGGGGGCGTGGCCACAGTACCTCGCCTTACTCAGCATTCTGGAGTAAAGCATGACAGCAGTCACTCAAACTGAACCAACATCTTCTTCGAACGGGTCGTTATTCCGCATCGCGTTTGCGGTGTTTCTGACCTATCTCACCGTCGGTATTCCGCTGCCGGTCATCCCACTCTTTGTGCACCAGGAACTGGGCTACGGCAACACCATGGTGGGCATTGCCGTCGGTATTCAGTTCTTTGCTACCGTTCTGACGCGCGGCTATGCTGGGCGTCTGGCGGATCAGTATGGCGGTAAGCGCTCAGCATTGCAGGGCATGGCCGCCTGTGCGTTTGCCGGGGCAGCCTGGCTTGGTGCGGCGCTGCTGCCGGTGGATGCGATGGTTAAATTTGGCCTGCTTATCGTCGGACGCTTAATTCTCGGCTTTGGTGAAAGTCAGCTGTTAACCGGTACCCTGACCTGGGGGATGGGACTGGTGGGGCCGAAGCAGTCCGGCAAGGTGATGTCCTGGAACGGCATGGCGATATTTGGCGCACTGGCCGCAGGGGCGCCGCTGGGGCTGTTTATCAATGCGCGCTACGGTTTTGCCGTGCTGGCTGGGGTCACGATGGCGCTGCCGCTGCTGGCATGGGCCTTCAACGGCTCGGTACGTAAGGTCGCCGCGATGGCCGGGGAACGTCCGTCGCTGTTTAGCGTGATTGGCCTTATCTGGAAACCGGGCATGGGGCTGGCGCTCCAGGGCGTGGGTTTCGCAGTGATTGGCACCTTCGTATCGCTCTACTTTATGAGCAAAGGTTGGTCGATGGCGGGCTTCACGCTGACGGCATTCGGTGGCACCTTCGTGCTGGTGCGTATTCTGTTTGGCTGGATGCCGGATCGCTTTGGTGGCGTGAAGGTGGCCGTGGTCTCGTTATTGGTGGAAACCGTGGGTCTATTGCTGCTGTGGCAGGCGCCGAGTGCATGGGTGGCGCTTTCCGGCGCGGCGCTGACCGGAGCCGGCTGCTCGCTGATTTTCCCGGCACTGGGTGTGGAAGTAGTAAAACGCGTGCCGCAGCAGGTTCGCGGGACGGCGCTGGGCGGCTACGCCGCGTTCCAGGATATTGCGCTGGGCGTATCCGGGCCGCTGGCTGGCATGCTGGCGACCTCATTCGGCTATCCGTCCGTCTTTTTGGGCGGAGCGATTTCTGCCGTGCTGGGGATTGTGGTCACCCTCTGGTCATTCCGTAAGTAATCGTTATTGCCCGGCTCCGCGCGTCTGGGGGCCGGCAACCGCTTTGCGCGGCAGGAAATATTTCACCTGGAATTCAAACATGTTGGTGTACAGAATCGAGTAATCGATAGGGTTAGACTGTTCATCAATGGCCTGTGTCTGCATCCGAATAATCGGGTCTAATGCGCTGATGTGCAGCAGGTTGGCCACGTCCGGCGACGGTAGAATGGGTTGAATCGACTCGTAGCAGCCAAGAATTTTCACGCCGCACTCATTCTCAATATAGGCAAATTTCGACTTCTTCATATGGGCGAGCGTCAGGTCCGGGAACCGACTGGCGGAAAGCCACGTCTCCTCAATCTGCATGGCAATATTGTCGATTAAACGCAGACGTTTAGCGTAGTACACCGGTTCGCCGAGCATCACCCGCAGGTTATTGGCAATCTCTTCAGAGGCGGTCTGTAGCTCAAACTTCAGGATCTGGCTGGTGGGGGTTTTGCCCTCGTTGCGGGCGATTTCGGTAAAGCTATCGAGGTGGGTCACGGAGGCCTGGAAATGTTTATTACGCAGATAGGTGCCAGAACCATGCCGCCGTTCAATCATCCCTTCCTCTTCCAGCGTTTTTAGCGCTTTGCGTAAAGTATTACGCGAAACATCATAATGCTCTGCCAACTCTTTTTCCGATGGCAGAAGATCGCCGATATTGTAGATTGAGCTGTTTAATCTGTTTTTAAGCAGATTAATGATGTTCTGATAAACCACTTTTGAACCTCCTTAAGTCCTTTTTAAACAAAAGGTTATGAATCCATTCCCGTAAGGATGCGCCAACACGTTCAACTACAAGTCAATTATTGAACAACTTTGGCACCGTTAACTGTGATCGCAATGCAGGTTAAGAAAATTAACAATTATTAAAGTGAACGTCAATGAATACATATTTCACTTATAAAGGAAATGGGATGCGAAATATATTATTAGATTGCGCGATTAGAATATCGAAAGAATAAAAGTTCAGGAGTGCCAGGATAGCAAGACAGTATTTTAATTTGTTTTCCAATTATTGGATTAATAATTGTTTTTCTATTTTTTATATAATTAAGGGACCATTATGGGGTTAATGAATTCATTTGAACGCGGGATGGAAAAAATCCTCGTTCCGATAGCCATAAAATTAAACTCGCAGATCCACGTTTCGGCCATTCGCGACGCCTTTATTCTGTCCTTTCCCATCGTCATGGCCAGTTCGCTGATTATTCTGATTAACTTCGCCATCCTCTCTCCGGACGGCTTTATCGCCAGCATCCTGCATCTGGGGACGATATTCCCGAACCTGGCTGATGCGCAGCAAATATTTACCCCGGTGATGAACGGCTCGGTCAATATTATGGCGGTGCTCATTACCTTCCTCGTGGCGCGTAATATGGCGATAAGCTACCAGCAGGATGATCTGCTGTGTGGCCTGACCGCTATTGGCGCGTTCTTTGTGGTTTATACGCCGTATACGATTATCGACGGGCAGGCTTACCTGAGCACCAAATATCTGGGGCCGCAGGGGTTGTTTGTGGCGGTTATTGTCGCGCTGCTGGCGAGTGAAATATTCTGTCGCCTGGCGCGTAATCCGAAGGTGACCATCAATATGCCAGCCGCAGTACCGCCTGCTGTAGCACGCTCCTTCAAGGTGCTGCTGCCGATCTTCTTCGTGATGATCTTCTTCTCGGTACTGAACTACCTGCTGTTAAAAATCTCGCCAAACGGCCTGAACGACCTGATCTACACGCTGATTCAGGCGCCGCTGAAGGATATGGGCACCAACATCGTGACCGTGTTGATTCTGGGGCTGGTGGCAAACTTCCTGTGGATCCTCGGCATTCATGGGCCGAACACCGTGGCAGCGATTCGTGAAACCATCTTCTCAGAAGCGAATCTGGAGAACCTCTCCTATGCGGCCTCCCACGGTTCCACCTGGGGCGCGCCGTACCCGATTACCTGGACCGGTATTAACGACGCCTTCGCCAACTGTGGCGGCTCCGGGATGACGCTGGGCCTGCTGCTGGCTATTTTTATTGCCTCTCGCCGCAAGGACTACCGCGATCTCGCTAAAATGGCCTTTGTGCCTGGATTGTTTAACATCAACGAACCGGTGATGTTCGGTCTGCCTATCGTACTGAACCCGATTCTGGTGATTCCATTTATTCTGGTGCCGTTTGTTAACTCGCTGATTGGTTACTTCTTTATTACCCTGGAAATCATTCCGCCGATTGCCTACGCGGTGCCGTGGACCACGCCTGGGCCACTGATTGCCTTCTTCGGCACGGGGGGGAACTGGATGGCGCTCTTTGTCGGCATACTATGCCTGGTCGTCGCCACGCTTATCTACCTGCCGTTCGTGATTGCCGCCAACAAAGTCAATATGTCGGCCGCAGCGGAACAGAATGCTTAACGAAGGTCACGGCACAAAACGGTCCCCTCGCCCCACTGGGGAGGGGGCAGGGGGCATACGCGCACCATTTTTCGGGAGATAAAGATGATTAAGCTGATTATTACCGACCTCGACGGCACTTTCTTAAACCGCCATGGTGATTACAACCGCGAGTTGTTCCCGCAGATTAAGGCATTGATGCAGCAGCAGGGCGTCGCCTTTGCGCTGTGCACTGGCAAGCAGTGCGAGCGCGTTGAGGAGTTGTTTGGCGAGCAGGTGCGTGACTTCTGGATCCTGGGCGACAGCGCCACGCGGATTAAACATGACGGAAACTATGTCTATCAGTCGCTGATCAAAAACGCGCTGGGGCGAGAAATCATCCACACGCTTGAGGAGGTCAACAGCGAGCCGGTGATCATCGCCTGCACGCCGTTTGGCGCGTATGTCAAAAATACTATTGCCCCAGAGATGCTGCAGAAAGTGAAGATGTCCTACGCCAATGTGGTGCAGGTTGCGGCGTTCGATGAGGTCGGGCACGACTTCGTTAAAATTTCCCTCTTCGACATCAAAGGTCGCTGCCCGCAGATTAAGCCGCATCTCGCAGATTACGTTGATAAAGCTTATATCGTGGTCTCAGAAGACGCGTGGATTGATATCGCCGACGTGGGCGTACACAAAGGCCATACGGTGGAAATCCTGCAGGAGAGGCTGGGCGTCAACAAAGACGAAACGATGGTCTTTGGCGATGGGCTGAACGATATCGAACTGATGACCCGCGCCACCTGGAGCTTCGCCATGCGCAATGCGTTTGACGAAACCAAGCAGGCCGCGCGGTTTATTACCGGCACCAATGATGACGATGCGGTTATGACGACCATTGCCCAGGTGCTGAGTTTACAGCAGCACCCAAAGTAGCACCGCCACCACAATCAGCACCACAAAGGCCAGCCCAGGGCGTGCCGACAGTGACTTAATTGAGGTAATCATCGGTGCGAACGGCGCATAAATCGGCTGAATGTTCCGCGCCTCCAGCGCCTCGGCATGCGCTACGCGCTCACGCTCAATACGCTTGAGAAACAGGAGGTTGAGCAACTCCTGAACCTGAACGGTGGTGAGCACCGTCTGCGGCGTCATATTCCAGTTTTGTTGCCCATAATCCCGCAGCACCTGAAGCTCCTGATCGCCCAACGGCTGCTTAAGTGCGGC
Source organism: Kluyvera sichuanensis (assembly GCF_040930405.1). Classification (NCBI taxonomy): domain Bacteria; kingdom Pseudomonadati; phylum Pseudomonadota; class Gammaproteobacteria; order Enterobacterales; family Enterobacteriaceae; genus Kluyvera; species Kluyvera sichuanensis. Next base: position 2,256,530 of record NZ_CP162271.1, on the reverse strand, counting down.
CTGAAGCACGTTAAACGTAGGAGCCGGATGCGTGCTCAGCGTCAGCCGCGCCTGCAATAACGTCACCAGCGAGGTGAAATATTTCGCGGGGATCAGCTCGCTGGTCTTCACCGGCGAAAATTCCTGTAGCGACTGCCATAGCGGTTTATTGGCGTCACTGGACGACGATGGTGCTTTATCGGAGTAGAGCGCGTCGGGCTTCACGCTGGCGAGCTCAATCAGCGACTGCCAGATTTGCTTGCTCGACTCGCCGGTCGCCGCCGACAGCTTGCTGACCAGTTGGTTAAGCGTGGTGTACTCCGCCGGCAGTAGCGGACGGTCGGTCGCTGGGCGCTGCTGCGGCTGAGGAATTGACAGCTGGCCGCGCTGGAGCAGCTGCAGCACATTATTAAGCTGCGGCTGGGTAAGCTGGTTCAGGGCGGTGTGCCCGTACTGTTGACGGATAAAATCACTGACGGCCTGGCGATTATTGCCCTGGCCCAGCAGTTCGGTGAGCTGTGAGAGCGTCTGCCTCATGCTCAGGTTCTGCTCGGCGGTGCCGATGCGTTGGTTCAGATTCTGTTCCGCCGCCGGAAAATGACGCGCCAGCAGCGGCGTATCACCTTTCAGTCCCAGATCGTGTTTTACGCCCGCCCACACTTCGGCATTTTGCTGCGACGTCATGGTGATAAGGCGCGTGATCAAACGCTCCAGCACGGTGCGTTGCTGAAGGTTAAGCGGCTGCTCTCCGGCACTGGAAAGCGGAGTGGGACCGGCCCCCGGAGGGCGCGCAGGCATACCTGAGATGGGTTGCGTCATGATTCATCCTTTCTGTAAAGCAGTACTGATGCCAGGCGCGAGTATTCCTGGCGGCAAGATTATGGCACACTTCCCCGGTTTACTCTCGTTCTCAGACAGGTACTGAACCGTGAAAATCCTTGTTGATGAAAATATGCCCTACGCCCGTGAGCTTTTTAGTCGTCTGGGCGAAGTGAGGGCTGTTCCTGGCCGCCCGATCCCGACCGATGCGTTGACCGATGCCGATGCGCTGATGGTGCGCTCGGTAACGAAGGTGAATGAAGCGCTGCTTGGCGACAAGGCGATTAAGTTTGTCGGTACCGCCACCGCGGGCACCGATCACGTCGACCAGTCGTGGCTGGCGCAGGCGGGCATCGGTTTTTCTGCCGCGCCGGGCTGTAATGCCATTGCGGTGGTGGAATATGTCTTCTCAGCGCTGCTGATGCTGGCCGAGCGCGACGGTTTTGCGCTGGCTGACCGCACCGTCGGCATCGTCGGCGTGGGTAACGTCGGCGGCCGTCTGCAAAAACGTCTTGAAGCGCTGGGTATTAAAACGCTGCTCTGCGATCCGCCACGTGCGGACAACGGCGACGAAGGCGATTTCCGCTCGCTCGACGACCTGGTCGCTGAAGCTGACGTTATCACCTTCCACACGCCGTTATATAAAGATGGGCAGTATAAGTCGCTGCATCTTGCCGACGAGGCCCTGATTCGTCGCCTGAAGCCGGGGACGATTCTGATCAACGCCTGTCGCGGCCCGGTGGTGGATAACGCCGCGCTGCTGAAATGTCTGGAAGCGGGGCAGGCGCTGAGCGTGGTGCTGGACGTCTGGGAGCCCGAGCCGGATCTCAACCTGGCGCTGCTCGATAAAGTCGATCTGGGCACCTCGCACATCGCCGGCTACACGCTGGAAGGTAAAGCGCGCGGCACTACCCAGGTGTTTGAAGCCTATAGCCAGTTTATTGGCCAACCACAGGAAGTGGCGCTTTCGACGCTGCTGCCGGCGCCGGAATTTGGCCGTATTAGCCTGCATGGCTCGCTCGATCAGCCTACGCTGAAAAGACTGGTCCATTTAGTGTATGATGTGCGCCGCGATGACGCGCCGCTGCGAAAAGTGGCGGGTATCCCCGGCGAATTCGACAAACTGCGCAAGAACTATCTCGAGCGTCGCGAATGGTCATCATTGACCGTTGAGTGTGATGATGCCGATGCGGCCGAGCTGCTGCAAAAACTCGGGTTTAACGCCGTACACTGTTAATGTCTTCTTAATCACTCTGCTGGATACTCCGGCAGAGTCGCATTTTTTCTGGAGTAAATCACCATGTCTGAAGGCTGGAATATTGCCATCCTGGGCGCAACCGGCGCCGTAGGCGAAGCCCTGCTTGAAACCCTTGCTGAACGTCAGTTCCCGGTGGGTGATATCTATGCGCTGGCGCGCACCGACAGCGCGGGCGAACATCTGCGTTTTAACGGTAAATCGGTCAGGGTACAAGACGCCGCAGAGTTCGACTGGACTCAGGCCCAGCTGGCGTTCTTTGCCGCCGGTCAGGAAGCCTCAGCGAGCTACGCGGAAGAAGCCACCAACGCGGGCTGCCTGGTCATCGACCTCAGCGGTCTGTTCGCGCTGGAGCCGGACGTACCGCTGGTGGTGCCTGACGTTAACCCATTCGTGATGGCGGACTACCGCAACCGTAACCTGATTGCCGTCGCCGATAGCCAGACCAGCCAACTGCTGGCTGCGCTGAAGCCGCTGATTGATGACGGCGGCCTGTCGCGTATCAACGTGACCAGCCTGATCTCCGCCTCCGCGCACGGTAAGAAAGCCGTTGATGCGCTGGCAGGCCAGAGCGCCAAGCTGCTGAACGGTATTCCGATTGATGAAGATGATTTCTTTGGCCGCCAGCTGGCGTTCAACATGCTGCCGCTGCTGCCAGACCGCGAAGGTAGCGTGCGTGAAGAGCGTCGTATCGTCGACCAGGTTCGCAAAATCCTGCAGGACGAAGGCCTGATGATTTCTGCAAGCTGCGTGCAGTCGCCGGTATTCTACGGCCATGCGCAGATGGTGAGCTTTGAAGCCATGCGTCCATTGTCTGCGGAAGAAGCGCGTGATGCTTTCTCTCGCGGCGAAGACATCGTGCTGTCTGAGGAGGGTGAATTCCCGACTCAGGTTGGCGATGCCACCGGCAGCGCGCATCTCTCCATCGGCTGCGTCCGTAACGATTACGGCATGCCGGAGCAGGTTCAGTTCTGGTCCGTCGCCGACAACGTTCGCTTCGGCGGCGCGCTGATGGCGGTCAAAACCGCTGAGAAACTGGTGCAGGAGTATTTGTACTAATGTCTGACAAAGAGCTGCTGCCGGTTTATCGAATTGCGCTGGGCATTGAGTACGACGGCAGCAAATACTACGGCTGGCAGCGGCAAAACGAAGTGCGCAGCGTGCAGGAGAAGCTTGAAAAAGCGCTCTCGCAGGTGGCAAACGAGCCTATCAACGTGTACTGCGCCGGGCGTACCGACGCTGGCGTTCACGGCACGGGTCAGGTGGTGCACTTTGAAACGCGCGCGCTGCGTAAAGACGCCGCATGGACGCTGGGTGTAAATGCGAATTTACCTGGTGACATCGCGGTACGTTGGGTGAAAGCTGTTCCCGACGATTTTCACGCGCGCTTTAGCGCGACGGCGCGCCGCTATCGCTACGTTATCTACAACCACCGGCTGCGTCCGGCGGTGTTGAGCCAGGGGGTGACCCATTATCACCAGCCGCTGGACGCGGAGCGGATGCACCGCGCCGCGCAAAGCCTGCTGGGCGAGAATGACTTCACCTCGTTTCGTGCGGTGCAGTGCCAGTCGCGTACGCCGTGGCGTAACGTTATGCATATCAACGTGACGCGCTATGGCAACTATATTGTGGTGGACATCAAAGCGAACGCCTTTGTGCACCACATGGTAAGGAATATTGTTGGCAGCCTGATGGAAGTTGGCGCAGGAAACCAGCCGGAGAGCTGGATTGCAGAACTGTTGGCGGCAAAAGACAGGACGCTTGCCGCCGCAACGGCAAAAGCGGAAGGGCTGTACCTGGTGGCGGTAGATTATCCCGCTCACTTTGCACTGCCCGCCGCGCCGATGGGCCCGCTTTTCCTGGCGGACTAACGAAGTCATTTAGGGCTAAGACAATATGGATCTCATCCGTTTTTTGATTGATTTCATCCTGCACATTGATGTGCACCTGGCGGAGCTGGTTGCGCAGTACGGCATCTGGGTCTACGCCATTCTGTTCCTGATCTTGTTCTGCGAAACGGGGCTGGTGGTCACGCCGTTCCTGCCGGGCGACTCGCTGCTGTTTGTTGCCGGTGCGCTGTCGGCGCTGCCAACCAACGATCTCAACGTCCACCTGATGGTGGTGCTGATGGTGATCGCGGCGATTGTCGGGGATGCGGTGAACTACACCATTGGGCGGCTGTTCGGTGAGAAGCTGTTTAGCAATCCGAACTCGAAGATCTTCCGTCGCAGCTACCTCGATAAGACCCATGCGTTCTACGATAAACACGGCGGAAAAACCATTATTCTGGCGCGATTTGTGCCTATCGTCAGAACATTTGCGCCATTTGTGGCGGGAATGGGCCATATGTCCTATCGTCATTTTGCTATCTACAACGTGACCGGTGGGCTGCTGTGGGTACTGTTGTTCACCTACGCGGGCTATCTGTTTGGCGATCTGCCGGTGGTTCAGGAAAACCTGAAGCTGCTGATTGTCGCTATCATTGTGCTGTCGATATTGCCGGGCGTGATTGAAGTGATTCGCCACCGTCGTAAGGCGGCAAAAGCGGCAAAATAAACCCTGCACGCGGGGCACGATTCAGCCGTGCCCTGTTACGACATGTTTCGCGGTTCGACCACTTTTTTATGCCAAGTTTCGGGCTGTTATGTTTTAATGTGCAACATTCATGGTCTATGAGGGGCAAAAGTGGCATTATGCGCGCCCCCTTATGGCAAAACTGGCATCGACCAGGTTCAGGCAGAAAGGTTATCAATGAGCTGGATTGAACGAATTAAAAGCAATATCACACCTACCCGCAAGGCGAGCATCCCGGAAGGGGTATGGACCAAGTGCGATAGCTGTGGTCAGGTTCTGTATCGCGCCGAGCTGGAGCGTAACCTCGAGGTTTGCCCGAAGTGCGATCATCACATGCGTATGTCAGCGCGTAATCGCCTGCATAGCCTGTTAGATGAAGGGTCCCTGGTAGAACTGGGAAGTGAGCTTGAGCCAAAAGACGTGCTGAAGTTCCGTGACTCTAAAAAATACAAAGATCGTCTGGCATCCGCTCAGAAAGAGACGGGTGAAAAAGATGCGCTGATCGTGATGAAAGGCACCCTGCACGGGATGCCGGTTGTCGGTGCGGCCTTTGAGTTCTCCTTTATGGGCGGCTCAATGGGTTCTGTTGTCGGTGCGCGTTTTGTCCGTGCCGTTGAACAGGCGCTGGAAGACAACTGCCCGCTGATCTGCTTCTCCGCTTCCGGCGGGGCGCGTATGCAGGAAGCGCTGATGTCTCTGATGCAGATGGCGAAAACCTCTGCGGCGCTGGCGAAAATGCAGGAACGCGGTTTACCGTATATCTCCGTGTTGACCGACCCAACCATGGGTGGCGTCTCCGCGAGCTTCGCGATGCTGGGCGACCTGAACATCGCTGAGCCAAAAGCGCTGATTGGCTTTGCTGGCCCGCGCGTAATCGAACAGACCGTTCGTGAGAAACTGCCACCGGGCTTCCAGCGCAGTGAGTTCCTCATCGAGAAGGGCGCTATCGACATGATCGTGCGCCGCCCGGAAATGCGTCTGAAGCTTGCTAGCATTCTGGCGAAGCTGATGAATCTCCCGGCACCGAACCCGGACGCGCCGCGCGAAAGCGTGGTGGTGCCACCGGTACCGGATCAGGAACCAGAGGCCTGATAATCCAAAGGGCAGGGCCGGGTGGCTCTGCCCTTTTTGCTTTTATTCACCGTTGTTGGATGTTGCGGGCACTATGGACAAAAATCTTATTCCTCAGGCCACGTCGCCCCTGGCTACGTGGCTTTCTTATCTGGAAAACCTCCACTCAAAAACCATCGACCTCGGCCTTGAACGTGTTAGCCGCGTTGCCGGTCAGTTAGACGTGCTGCAGCCTGCGCCGTTCGTCTTTACCGTCGCCGGAACCAACGGCAAAGGCACCACTTGTCGCACGCTGGAAACCATCCTGATGGCCGCAGGCTATAAGGTTGGCGTTTACAGTTCCCCGCATCTGGTGCGCTACACCGAACGCGTACGCGTTCAGGGCGCAGAGCTTGCCGAAAGCGCACATACCGCGTCATTTGCGGCGATTGAAGCCGGGCGTGGTGATACCTCACTGACCTATTTCGAATACGGCACGCTGTCGGCGCTGTGGTTGTTTAAGCAGGCAAAGCTTGACGTTGTTATCCTGGAAGTAGGCTTAGGCGGTCGTCTTGATGCCACTAACATCGTTGATGCTAACGTCGCCGTGGTAACCAGCATTGCGCTGGACCATACCGACTGGCTGGGGCCAGACCGTGAAAGCATTGGCCGCGAGAAAGCGGGCGTGTTCCGCGCTAATCGCCCTGCGGTGGTTGGTGAGCCGGATATGCCGCACACCATTGCCGATGTGGCCCATGAAAAGGGCGCACTGCTGCAGCAGCGTAACGTTGACTGGCGCTATACCGTCGAAGGCGATAGCTGGACCTTCAGTGACGCCCAGGGCGAACTGCGTAACCTGCCGTTGCCAAACGTGCCGCAGCCTAACGCCGCCACGGCGCTTGCCGCGCTGCGCGCCAGCGGGCTTGAGGTGAGTGAAGCGGTGATTCGTGAAGGCATCGCCAGCGCTATTCTGCCGGGCCGTTTCCAGACCCTCCAGCTTGAGCCACGCGTGATTCTTGATGTTGCACATAACCCGCACGCCGCGGCCTATCTTGCCGGGCGTCTCAAATCGTTGCCGAAAACTGGGCGAGTGCTGGCGGTTATTGGTATGCTGCATGATAAGGACATCGCCGGTACGCTGGCGTGTCTGGAGGACGTTGTGGATAGCTGGTACTGTGCGCCGCTCGAAGGACCTCGCGGCGCCACGGCGGAACAGCTGCGCGAGCATCTGCGCGCAGGGACCGTTTTTACCAGCGTCGTGCAGGCGTGGCATGCCGCCATGGCTGACGCAGCGCCTGAAGATACGGTGCTGGTGTGTGGTTCGTTCCACACGGTAGCGCATGTGATGGAAGCGTTGGACGCGGGGAGTGCCGGTGGCAAGTAAGTTTCAAAACCGTCTCGTCGGGACGATAGTATTAGTTGCGCTGGGGGTCATTGTGCTGCCAGGGCTGCTTGACGGGCAAAAAAAGCATTATCAGGATGAGTTCGCGGCGATTCCGCTGGTGCCAAAACCGGGGGACCGTGATGAACCTGATATGCTGCCGACGGCAACGCAGGCGCTGCCTGCTCAGCCGCCTGAAGGGGCGGCGGAAGAGGTGAGGGCAGGCGACGCGGCAGCGCCGTCGCTGGACTCCAGCCGTCTGGCCGTTAACGGCAACGGCGATCTTGAACAGATCCCGCCGGCCGCCGAACTGCCGAAGCCAAAACCAGTAGAAAAACCGAAACCAAAACCGCAGCCTGTTGCTGAACAGGTCGCGGCAACGACGCCACCGCCGAAAGCCGCGCCGGAAGAGAAACCGGCACCGGTAGGTAAAGCGTACGTGGTGCAGCTTGGAGCATTGAAGAATGCGGATAAGGTGAACGAAATTGTGGCGAGTCTGCGTGGTGCGGGATATCACGCCTACACGTCGCCTTCGACGCCCGTTCAGGGTAAAATCACCCGTATTCTGGTCGGCCCGGATGCCTCGAAAGATAAGCTGAAAGGTTCACTTGGTGAACTGAATCGGTTGTCGGGGCTCAGCGGCGTGGTGATGGGATATACGCCGAACTAAGGCGTAGGTTTTTTCCCCTCACCCCGGCCCTCTCCCCAGAGGGCGAGGGAGAAAGTCGGTGCCGGGCTTGTCGCCGTCTCCCAACGGTCCCCTCTCCCCTCAGGGGAGAGGGTTAGGGGGAGGGGGGCTGAACAACGCCGAAAACGACCAAAAAACGATGGCGTTGAATATTTTTTCAGCGCCATTTTTTATTTACGCCGGGGAAGGAAATCCCTACGCAAACGTTTTCTTTTTCTGTTAGAATGCGCCCGAACTGGATGACAGGGCGTAAAATCGTGGGACATATATGGTCTGGATTGATTACGCCATTATCGCGGTGCTGGGCTTATCTTGCTTGGTGAGCCTCATCCGCGGCTTTGTTCGTGAAGCATTATCGTTGGTAACATGGGGCTGTGCCTTCTACGTTGCCAGCCATTACTACACTGACCTGTCAGTCTGGTTTACGGGCTTTGAGGACGAACGGGTTCGAAATGGGATTGCTATTGCGGCGCTGTTCATCGCGACGCTCATCGTCGGCGCTATCGTCAACTTTGTGATAGGTCAGCTGGTGGAGAAGACCGGTCTGTCGGGTACAGACAGGGTATTGGGGATCTGCTTCGGCGCGCTACGTGGGGTGCTGATTATCGCCGCTATCTTGTTCTTCCTTGACACCTTTACCGGAATGTCCAAAAGCGATGACTGGCAGCACTCGCAGTTTATTCCCTATTTCTCGCCGGTTATCAGATGGTTTTTTGAATACCTTCAAAGCTCGTCAAGTTTCTTGCCCAAAGTATAAGCTTTGGGTCGTTGCTTAACGAGGAAAAGACGTATGTGCGGTATTGTCGGTATCGCCGGTGTCATGCCGGTAAACCAGTCGATTTATGATGCGCTAACGGTGCTGCAGCACCGTGGACAGGATGCCGCTGGCATCATCACCATTGATGCCAACAACTGCTTCCGCTTGCGTAAAGCGAACGGTCTGGTGAGCGATGTCTTTGAAGCCCGCCACATGCAGCGTATGCAGGGCAACATGGGTATTGGCCACGTGCGTTACCCAACGGCGGGCAGCTCCAGCGCCTCTGAGGCCCAGCCTTTTTACGTCAACTCCCCGTACGGCATTACGCTGGCGCATAACGGTAACCTGACCAATGCGCACGAGTTACGTCAAAAGCTGTTTGAAGAAAAACGCCGCCACATCAACACCACCTCCGATTCTGAAATCCTGCTCAATATCTTCGCGAGCGAGCTGGATAACTTCCGTCATTACCCGCTGGAAGCCGACAATATCTTCGCTGCTATCGCCGCAACCAACCGCCAGATTCGCGGTGCGTATGCCTGCGTCGCGATGATTATCGGCCACGGCATGGTGGCCTTCCGCGACCCGAACGGTATTCGTCCGCTGGTGCTGGGCAAGCGTGATATCGGCGACGGTCGCACCGAATATATGGTGGCCTCCGAAAGCGTGGCGCTGGACACCCTCGGCTTTGAATTCCTGCGCGACGTTGCGCCGGGCGAGGCGGTCTACATCACCGAAAACGGCCAGCTGTTCACCCGTCAGTGTGCAGACAACCCAGTGAGCAACCCGTGCCTGTTCGAATACGTCTACTTCGCGCGTCCAGACTCCTTTATCGACAAAATTTCCGTCTACAGCGCCCGTGTGAACATGGGTACTAAGCTCGGCGAGAAGATTGCGCGTGAATGGGAAGATCTGGATATCGACGTGGTGATTCCAATTCCGGAAACCTCCTGCGATATCGCGCTGGAAATTGCTCGTATTCTCGGTAAACCATACCGTCAGGGCTTTGTGAAAAACCGCTACGTGGGCCGTACCTTTATCATGCCGGGCCAGCAGCTGCGCCGTAAGTCCGTGCGTCGCAAGCTCAACGCTAACCGCGCTGAATTCCGCGATAAGAACGTGCTGCTGGTGGATGATTCCATCGTGCGTGGTACCACTTCTGAGCAGATTATTGAGATGGCGCGTGAAGCCGGGGCGAAGAAGGTTTATCTGGCCTCTGCGGCACCGGAAATTCGTTTCCCGAACGTCTACGGTATCGATATGCCAACCGCCACCGAACTGATTGCTCACGGGCGTGAAGTGGATGAGATTCGCCAGATCATCGGCGCCGACGGTCTTATCTTCCAGGATCTGGACGATCTGATTGACGCGGTTCGCGCGGAGAACCCGGATATTCAGCAGTTTGAATGCTCGGTATTCAACGGTGTGTACGTGACCAAAGATGTTGACCAGACCTATCTCGATTTCCTCGACTCTCTGCGCAATGACGACGCGAAAGCGGTACAGCTGCAGAATGAAGTGGAAAATTTAGAGATGCATAACGAAGGGTAAGTACGACGGTATTTTCCCGGCGTCGCTTTCGCTCGGCCGGGCTACGCACCCCACGTAGCCCGGCCGAGGCGTTTTACGCCTCGTCCACCCAAATCCGCATTTCGCCTTCGCCACGGTTGGCCCAGCTAAACCACGGGATAAAGGTTAACGTCTGCTTTTCCACCGCCGTCTGCCGATTATCAAAGCTGTAGAGCGGCTTGTCCTCCTGCGCGGTCAGCACGCGTAACCCTTCCGCCTGCAGCAGAATTTTACCCTTCAATACCCCCGCGCCCTGAATTTCACGGAAGGCACTCTCTTTTGGCAGCGACAGGTTATGCAGTTCGCTGCCGTTATCCGCTTCTTCCAGGCAGTAGACTAGCGGCCCGCGCTGAATGGCCACTTTGCCGGCTGCATGGCGTACCAGCGGGTTGGCGTAGACGCGGCGGATGGTCATCGGCAGGTGCAGCGTAATCACGTCACCTTCCTGCCACTCACGGTGCAGATGCAGGTAACCGTTGATCGTGTTACCCACCGCCGGCTGACCGTTGACCAGCACCTTCGGCGCTTCACACCACTCCGGCAGACGCAGCGCCAGGGTGTGTTCAACCGCTTGCGGATGCGCGAAACGAATGTTCACCTCTTCATCCCACGGGTAGTTGCCTTCGATTTTGAGCGCCAGCGTCTGCTCGTTCACCGTGAACTGCGCTTCGCTACCGGCGTAGAAGTTGATGAACAGCGCATCCGGGCGCGGAGTGAAAATGTAGTGACCGATGGCGACCAGCGTGCGCGCAATATTCGGCGGGCAGCAGGCGCAGCCGAACCAGCGCTGGCGAACCGGTTTAATGTGATCGTAGATATGATTATGGGGAATGCTTTTCGGGTGCGTCTCCAATGGGTTGACGTAGAAGAAGTGCTTACCGTCCAGCGCCATCCCGCCGAGCACCGTATTGTAGAACGCCCGTTCCATCACGTCGGCGTAATGGGCGTCTCCCTCCATTTCCAGCATCCGGCGGGCGAACATCATCAGGCCAATCGAGGCGCAGCTTTCACCATAGGCGGTGTCGTTCGGCAGGTCGTAATCGCTGGTAAAGGCTTCGCCAATTCCCTGCGAACCGATGCCGCCGGTGATATACATGCGGCGCTGCACCATGTTGTCCCAGATGCGCAGACAGGTCTGGCGCTTATCTTCGTCGTGGGTCATGCGGGCGATATGCGCCAGCCCGGTCATCAGATAGACCGAGCGGACGGCGTGGCCGACTGCTTCGTGCTGTTCGGATAGCGGCTTGTGCGCATGGGTGTACGATTTGTCTTTGATCATGCCCGGCCAGGCATCGCCCCAGCCCACCCAGTGGCGAGTGCCGCCGCGTTTTTCAAACTCAATATCGTAGTAGTACGGCTGCTGACCGCGCTCTTCAACGAAGAAGCGGGCCAGCGCCTGATAGCGCGGTTCTTTTGTAACTTCATACAGACGCATCAGCGCCAGTTCAATTTCCGGATGCCCCGGATAACCGCGCAGCTGGTTGGGGTTGGGGCCGAAAACCGTGTCGATGTGATCGGCAAAGCGACAGGAAATGTCGAGCAGGCGACGCTTGCCGGTGGCGTGGTAAAACGCCACCGCCGCTTCGAACAGGTGCCCGGCGCAGTAAAGCTCATGGCACTCTGCCACGTTGGTCCAACGTAAGCCCGGCTCTTTTACGGTATACCAGGTATTCAGATAACCATCTTCACACTGCGCCTGCGCCAGCAGTTCAATCACCTCATCGGCGGTCTTTTCCAGCTGGGCGTCAGGCTTCTGGCTGAGTGACCAGGCGACCGCTTCCAGCCATTTGGTGACGTCGCTGTCCTGAAAGACCATGCCATAAAAATCACCCTGTTCAAGACCGGCGGCAATGCGGTAGTTTGCCAGCGCGTGGCTCGGTTCCGCCTCCGGAAGATTGTCATTAAGCGCTTCCCATTGATAAGGGATAACCACGTCGCGGATGAGGCGCTGATATTCCCCTAAAAACGGGTCGGTAATGGTGATTCGGTTCAGATCGGCTTCAATCACATCAGACTGCATCATGTTTACCTCAGGAAATGTGTGAATGGCGTTGGTGAAGGTCGGTAGAAATACGGTTCATCATTGGGCCGTTAAGACGGCACTTCAGCAGGCACATGGCGAGCACGAAGTGGAATGCGGCTGGCACCAGGCTTTGCAGCAGGGTGATGCCATGGATAGACGCTGGCGTCTGGTTCCCAAGCCCCGGCTGATAGGCCACCATAATCAGGATCAGGCTGATAATGCCGCCGGAAGAGGCCCAGGAGAGCTTGATGAAAAAGAGGTTAAAGGCGAAGTTCATCCCGGAAGATCGCACGCCGGTTTTCCATTCGCCGTAGTCGTCGGCGAAGGCCATAATCGAGAAATGCAGCGGCAGGGTGAAGCCTTGAATCACGCTGTTAACCGCAATGCAGACCAGCCACAGCACCTGATACTGCGGGCCAACCGGGAGGAAGTACATGCCAATCCCGAACGCGACCAGCACCAGGTTAGTCCAGTAGTAGAGTCGCACCATATCAACGCGGCGAGAGAGCGGGTTGACGACGATCGCCCCGGCAATCCCGGAGATCGTGAGGATACCGAAGAACATCGACATGTACCCGGCACCGCCCTCAAGCGCGTAGGAGATGAAGTACATGTAGCCGCCGCCGCGAATACAGAGAATATTCACCAGCAGGAAAGACATGATCAGCATCATCAGCAACTGGTCATTTTTGCGCAGCCCAGCCAGGTGTTCGCGCAGGGTGAAGTTACCCGCCAGCGATAGCGGCACACGCTCTTTCACCCAGAAGAAGCACAGCAGGAACAGCACCATGCCGATGGTGCACAGTACGGTGACGCCATACTGATAACCCTTCGCCAGGTTGCCCTGACCAAAGAACTCCACCATCCACGGCAGGCCGACGGAGACGAGGAAACCGGCAATGCCGCTTAACACGAAGCGCCAGGACTGGCAGGACATCACCTGATCGTGGCGGTTAGTGATGGCATTAATCAGGGCGCAGTAAGGCACGTTGTTGGCGGTATAGCCGATGGAGAGCAGGAAGTAGGTGCCGAACGCCCACGCGATTTTCATGTTCGCGCTCATGTCCGGAACGGTAAAGGTCAGGATACCGATCACGCCAAGCGGTACGGCAGTCCACAGCTGCCACGGACGAAAGCGCCCCCAGCGGCTGCGGGTACGGTCGGCAATCACCCCCATTACGGGATCGGAAACGGCATCAAAGATACGCAGGGTAAAGAACATGGCGCCGACGATGGCCGGGCTTAACCCAAAAACGTCGGTGTAGAAAAAGAGTAAAAAGCCGCTAATCAAATCTGAGATGCAATGCCCACCGGCATCGCCTAATCCATAGCCTATCTTTTCGCGGGTAGAGAGCGTCTCTCCCGCATCAACGGTCTGTACATCAGTATCCAGGTTATCAGCAATGGTCATAACCAATCCTCGAACAGGGTGTGATGATTCAAAAAGTCATTACGGCGTATCTCTGACGATTTTTAGTAAATAACTAACGGCGCTGAGCATAGATCCTGAGCGAAGTTCGGGTATATAGCGTACGTTTTAAAGGGTGAATTCGATCTTATTTTTACTATAAATAAATGGTAATTAGTGATTTTTGTCACAAATTTAAATGGTGTTGGCGATTTAAAAGTCATTTGTGGTGGTTATTGGCGATTTTTTCGTAAGTTTGTTTAGTAAATGGAAAACTTACTCTACGGGCCGAAAGAGTCGCGTGGTATCCTCTGTCGGGCGTGATAGCTAACAGTCGGAAGCGAACGGAATGGCGAAGAAAATTAGAATCAAAGATATTGCCACGGCGTGCGGCGTTTCCATTGCGGCGGTCTCCCGCGCTCTGAAAGGGCAGCCGGGGCTGAGCGATGAAACGCGGCAACGTATCTTGTCGATTGCCCAGGCGGAAGGTTATGACTTTAGCCGCTTGCGCACCGGGCGTATCAAGCGGCTGATGTTTTTACTTCACCGGGAGCACAATATCGCCAGCGCGCTGCCGTTCTACTCAACGGTGATGCTGGGCGTGGCGGATGCCTGTCGGGAAAATGACATCGCCATGAGCTTTCAGCCAATTGGCCCGCAGGATTCCGTATCTGAACTGATTCAACTGCACCAGCCGGATGCGCTGGTGTGCGCCGGCTATCTTGAGCCGGAAGTGCTGGCCGAACTTCGGCAGACCGCGCTGCCGGTGGCGCTGGTCGATTTATGGGCGGCGGATTTTCCCTGTGTTAACCCGGATAATTTCCACGGTGGCTTTATTGCCACGCGTCATCTGCTGGAGCAGGGAAGAACCCGCATTGCGTTTCTGGGAACGTCACAGCGCCACTACAGTATTCGTCAGCGCGTCGAGGGCTATCAGCAGGCGCTGTTTGATGCCGGGCTGACGCTTGCGCCAGAATACTGCGTGGAGGTGCCGCCGATAAAAGAGATTGAGCAGGCACTGGTCGAAGGAATGTCTCGATTGCTGGCGCTACCGCAGCCACCGGATGCGATTTTTGCCTACAACGACGTAGCCGCGCTGGTAGCGATGCGCGAATGCGCCCGTCGGGGGATCCGCGTACCGGAAGAGGTGGCCATCGTCGGTTTCGATGACATCGACGCTGCGGCCTGGGCTCACCCGCCGCTGACCACGGTAGCGGTCGATAAACGTGAACTGGGGCGCGATGCCTTCCAGTTGCTGATGAACGATGAAAGTGAACGTAACCTGCTGCTACCGGTTAGGCTGGTGGCGCGCGGCAGTTCGGTGACGGATAGCGACGCGTTGCGGTTGCGTCTGGCGCCGTAATCCGGCAAAGTTTGCCCCATTAAGGCTACAGGACGGTCCGTGTGAAACGACTCATCATTGGTATTTCCGGCGCAAGCGGCGCTATTTACGGCGTGCGCCTGTTGCAGGTGCTGCAAACCGTGGCGGACGTCGAAACGCATCTGGTGATGAGTCAGGCGGCAAGACAGACGCTGGCGCTGGAGACGGACTTCTCTGTGCGTGAGGTTCAGGCGCTGGCGGACGTGGTGCACGATGCGCGCGATATTGCCGCTAGCATCTCTTCCGGTTCGTTCAAAACTGCCGGTATGGTTATCCTGCCGTGCTCGATAAAAACGCTCTCCGGCATTGTGAACAGCTATACCGATGGCCTGCTGACCCGCGCCGCTGACGTGGTGCTCAAAGAGCGCCGCCCGCTGGTGCTGTGCGTGCGCGAAACGCCGCTGCATTTAGGCCATCTTCGCCTGATGACTCAGGCAGCGGAAATCGGCGCGGTGATCATGCCGCCGGTGCCAGCGTTTTATCATCGCCCACAAACGCTGGACGACGTGATTAACCAGACCGTTAACCGCGTACTCGATCTGTTTGATATCACCCTGCCTGAAGATCTCTTTACCCGCTGGACCGGCGCATAGCGCTGCGCCACCCTTGTGCATGATGTCGCTTTTGCCCTGTTTCAGGGCAATTGTGTAACACCGATCAAATCCTCGATATTTAATCATCCCGTTTGCACTTTTGTGCTCGATTTATACGCTGTGGCTGATATCTTTCCTGATGATCACCTCTCGTTATCTTTTTGTTAACATTTTTAACATTGTGGGGTTTCGCAACGTTAAAAATGGCACGGAAGATGCAGAGTAGGTTTTGCAAACACAACACAACATAACTATTAGCAGTTAACGACATCACGGTTTAATAGGGGAAAGTATGAAAAAGACGGTTCTGGCTCTCTCTTTGCTGCTGGGTCTCAGCAGCGCCTCCAGCGTATTTGCCGCACTGCCACAGAGCATCCGCATCGGTACCGATACCACCTACGCACCGTTCTCATCGAAAGATGCCAAAGGCGATTTTATTGGCTTTGATATCGATCTGGGCAACGAAATGTGTAAACGCGCCAGCATCAAGTGTACCTGGGTTGGCAGCGATTTTGACGCGCTGATCCCTTCACTGAAGGCGAAGAAAATTGACGCGATTATCTCTTCGCTGTCGATAACCGAAAAGCGCCAGCAGGAGATTGCCTTCTCCAACAAGCTGTACGCGGCAGACTCCCGCCTGATTGCCGCTAAAGGCTCCTCGGTTAAACCGACGTTGGACGGGCTGAAAGGCAAGCACATCGGCGTGCTTCAGGGTTCTACCCAGGAAGCTTACGCCAATGAAAACTGGCGCAGCAAAGGCGTGGACGTGGTGGCCTATCAAAACCAGGATCTGATCTATGCAGACCTGGCCGCAGGCCGTCTGGACGCGGCATTGCAGGATGAAGTCGCCGCGAGCGAAGGCTTCCTGAAACAGCCTGCCGGTAAAGATTTTGAGTTTGCTGGCCCGTCAGTTAAAGACAAAAAGTACTTTGGTGACGGCACCGGCGTTGGGCTGCGTAAAGATGACGTCGAGCTGAAAGCGGCGTTTGATAAAGCGTTAGCGGAACTGCGCGCGGACGGCACCTACGACAAGATGGCGAAGAAGTATTTTAACTTCAACGTCTACGGCGACTAACCGGTCGCATGTATCATCGTGGTGCATATATTTGCCCTTGCACCACGATGGTGCGTTTTTTGTTCGAAAGTTGCGCGAGGTTGCATAATTAAGCATTTTAAATGAGAAAAAAGCCAGCCTAAAGGGCAGAATGCTTTGCCTTGAAGGGCCGAAAGATGGCACGATAACTGCTCAGATTATTTCTAAAAAACACACAAGAATCACAGCTTGTAGAGGATGATATGAAAAAACTGGCGTTGTCTTTTTCTCTGGTATTAGCGCTTGCTTCTGCATCAAGCGCATTTGCAGCAATCCCGCAAAAAGTGCGTATCGGTACTGACCCAACGTATGCACCGTTCGAATCAAAGAATGCGCAGGGTGAATTAGTGGGTTTCGACATTGATCTGGCAAAAGAGCTGTGTAAGCGCATCCAGGCACAATGTACCTTCGTGGAAAACCCGCTGGACGCCCTGATCCCCTCGCTGAAAGCGAAGAAAATCGATGCCATCATGTCCTCGCTGTCGATCACCGAAAAACGTCAGCAGGAAATCGCCTTTACCGACAAACTCTATGCCGCTGACTCCCGTCTGGTGGTGAAAAAAGGTTCTCCAATTACGCCAGACCTCGCCACGCTGAAAGGCAAGCGCGTGGGCGTACTGCAGGGTACCACTCAGGAGACGTACGGTAACGAACACTGGGCGCCGAAAGGTATTGAAATTGTCTCCTACCAGGGACAGGACAATATCTACTCTGACCTGACCGCTGGCCGTATTGATGCCGCGTTCCAGGACGAAGTGGCGGCGAGTGAAGGTTTCCTGAAACAGCCTATCGGTAAAGACTACCAGTTCGGCGGCCCGTCCATTAAAGACGTGAAGCTGTTCGGTGTAGGTACCGGTATGGGTCTGCGTAAAGACGATACCGAGCTGCTGAACGCGCTGAACAAAGCGTTTGCTGACATGCGTGCCGACGGCACCTACGACAAGCTGGCGAAGAAGTACTTCGATTTTAACGTTTACGGCGAGTAATCATCACGAGTAACCCACCGTTTTGCACGCACAAAACGGTGGGCGTAAAGACAGGACTGGCAGCATGCTGTACGGGTTTTCACAGGTAATTTTTCAGGGCGCTCTTGTCACCCTTGAGCTGGCTATCAGCTCAGTGGTTCTTGCCGTGCTTATAGGTCTGGTAGGCGCGGGAGCGAAGCTCTCCCGAAATCGCGTACTGGCGTTAATTTTTGAGGGCTACACCACGCTGATTCGTGGCGTGCCAGACTTGGTGCTGATGCTGCTGATTTTCTACGGGCTGCAGATGGCGCTCAACGTGCTGACCGATGCGCTCGGGCTGGCGCAGTTTGATATCGACCCGATGATCGCCGGTATCATCACCCTCGGTTTTATCTACGGGGCCTATTTCACCGAAACCTTCCGCGGCGCGTTTATGGCGGTGCCAAAAGGTCATATTGAAGCCGCGACGGCTTTTGGTTTCACCGGTTCACAAACCTTCCGTCGTATTCTGTTTCCCGCGATGATGCGCTATGCGCTGCCGGGCATTGGCAATAACTGGCAGGTCATCCTCAAAGCGACCGCGCTGGTCTCGCTGTTGGGTCTGGAAGATGTCGTTAAAGCGACCCAGCTTGCCGGTAAAAGCACCTGGGAGCCGTTCTATTTCGCCATTGTCTGTGGCTTGATTTATCTGCTGTTTACTACCGTTTCCAATGGCGTGTTGTTGCTGCTCGAACGCCGCTACTCCGTGGGCGTGAAGAGGGCTGACCTGTGATTGAGATCATTCAGGAGTATTGGAAATCGCTGCTGTGGACGGATGGCTATCGCTTTACCGGCGTGGCGATTACCCTATGGCTGCTGGTGCTGTCGGTGGTGATGGGCGGCGTGTTAGCGCTGTTTCTGGCTATTGCTCGCGTCTCCAGCAATAAATACATCAAATTCCCGGTCTGGCTGTTTACCTATATTTTCCGCGGTACGCCGCTCTACGTGCAGCTACTGGTGTTCTATTCCGGTATGTATACGCTGGAAATCGTCAAAGGCACGGAGCTGTTAAACGCCTTCTTCCGCAGCGGCCTGAACTGTACGGTGCTGGCCTTAACGTTAAATACCTGCGCCTACACCACCGAAATTTTTGCCGGGGCAATTCGCTCGGTTCCGGCGGGAGAAGTGGAAGCCGCGCGCGCCTATGGTTTCTCGTCGTTTAAGCTTTATCGCTGCATCATTCTGCCATCGGCGCTGCGCATTGCGCTGCCGGCTTACAGCAATGAAGTTATCCTGATGCTGCACTCGACGGCGCTGGCGTTTACCGCCACCGTGCCTGACTTACTGAAGATTGCGCGCGATATTAACTCGGCAACCTATCAACCCTTTACCGCCTTCGGCATTGCGGCGGTGCTCTATCTGGTCATCTCTTATGTACTGATTAGTCTGTTCCGCAAAGCGGAAAAGCGCTGGCTACAGCATATGAAACCGTCTTCTACGCACTGAGAATATGATGTCTGATAAAAAACTAAACGTAATCGACCTGCACAAACGCTATGGCGAGCACGAGGTGCTGAAGGGCGTGTCGCTGCAGGCGAACGCCGGGGATGTGATAAGCATTATTGGCTCTTCCGGCTCCGGCAAGAGTACCTTTTTGCGCTGCATTAACTTCCTTGAGAAGCCAAGCGAAGGCACCATTATCGTTAACGGTGAGAACATCGGTCTGGTACGCGATAACGACGGTCAGCTGAAGGTGGCGGATAAAAACCAGCTTCGCCTGCTGCGTACGCGCCTGACGATGGTGTTTCAGCACTTCAACCTGTGGAGCCACATGACGGTGCTGGAAAACGTCATGGAAGCGCCGATTCAGGTGCTGGGTCTGAGCAAGCAGGAAGCACGCGATCGCGCGGTGAAGTACCTGACGAAAGTTGGTATTGATGAGCGCCAGCAGGGCAAATACCCGGTGCACCTGTCCGGTGGCCAGCAGCAGCGCGTTTCCATCGCCCGTGCGCTGGCGATGGAGCCGGAAGTGCTGCTGTTTGATGAACCCACTTCAGCGCTTGACCCTGAGCTGGTGGGCGAGGTGCTGCGCATTATGCAGAAGCTGGCGGAAGAGGGGAAAACCATGGTGGTAGTGACCCACGAAATGGGCTTTGCTCGCCATGTGTCATCGCACGTGATTTTCCTGCATCAGGGCAAAATTGAGGAAGAGGGCAATCCGGAAGAGGTGTTTGGCAATCCGAAGAGCCCGCGTCTGCAGCAGTTCCTGAGCGGCGCCTTAAAGTAAGCTTCACTCGCCCTCACGCGTGCGTGGGGGCGTTTTCCCGCCGATAGACCCAGTCATCGTAATCCTTGCCGTTCAGCCTATAGGCTTTTGTCAGCACCTGCGTGCGGATAAAACCGTGCTTTTCCAGCAGCCTTGCCGAACCTTGATTATCGCCCAGTACCCAGGCATTAATCGCCCATAGACCAAGCTGTTGAAAGCCATAATCGCATATTGCACAGAGCGCCTCACTGGCAAACCCTTTGCCTTGCGCCTCTGGCTGTAGTGCATAGCCAACGTCCGCTTCGTGGGGATTTTTACTGCTGATCTGCAGCCCAATATCGCCAAGCGGCGTACCGTTTTCATCGCGGATAACAAAGATCGCGGGGGAGTTGCAGCGTAGGGCAAAAATTGCACGTATCGCCGGCTCGTCGAGTACTTCCCCCATAAACTGCATCACCTCATGGTTTTGTCGCAGTTGAAGGAAGAAGGGCCAGTCGCTGTCATTGAAGGGAGAAAGCCGTAGTCGCCGGGTGGTGAGGGTTGCCATTTTCCTGTGCCATTAAGCCAAATCTGAGGCTGTACTTTAGCACTCGAGGTGATGGAATAGCACGGAATTAGCCACTGAAGGCAGTCGTGTGTTCCAGACGCTGGAAATAGTGCAATACCATTTTGCTCTCCTGAGAGGCGCGAAGCTGGAGTGCCAGATTCAGGCTATCCAGCGTGCGGGCATGCGCAACCATTGGTGATGTCTCGGCGATGCGACCCTCCGTCACCAGCCATTGCACGACCGTCTGCCAGCGCCAGAGCGGGGAGTTACCCTTGACGCGTTGAATGGGCGCGGGAAACAGACCGCCGCCGCGGGCGCCATCTTTAAGCAGTGAAATTGCCTGGCGAGAGACGCCGGTGAGTTCGGCGATATCGCTAAGCCCGACCAGGGTCGAATCGACAGATTCAACCCGCGCATTGAGCGAGGAAGCGGATTCAATGTCACGAATGGCGGAGAGTATGGCCTGCTCCAGCGAGTCGCTTTCCCGGTCAAAATCAAGATAGACCGCCGTCCCGTAAAAGCAGATCAGCGCGTCATCGCAATGCGCATGATAGAGCGCTTCTTCAAGATTTGGCGTACTGCGACTGACGCCTGAAAGCGTCAGCGTGAAGTTAAATAATGGCATTCCGTTTCTCCCTTGCTCTACGAATGTTTGGGCTGGCAGCGGTCGACCATGCGCATGATTTGCCGGGCGTGGTGCAGCGGAACGGCAGGTGTCGACCATATGCTCATCATATGATCCCGATGCTCAGCTGTGCCGCACTGTAACCGACCAAAACAATGGGCGCTTCTACCGCTGGTGATAAACAACCAACCACGTTGCAGCGCGTAATCAATGGCCGCCCTGATATGCTTATCTGGATGTTCCTTCATCAATGTTTCCCGCAGAGTATCGATATTTTGTTGACGAATGTCAACAGTAAGCTGGCGAAATAATATGCATTGGGCTGTTATGACAAAGCGGGAGGTAACGCGTTGGAATCGGCTTCACGTTTGTTTCAGACGGATATGCGCTCGATGACCGAATTGCGTGGCAAATTCCAGAAGTGGAGGGAAGCACGGTGATAGCAAGGCGCCATCACCGTGGTATGACTCAGTGGGCGAGAATATCACCCAACGCCTCATCTAAATCGTACCAGCGAAACGCGAATCCGGCGGCTTCAAGTCGTTTGGGGAGCGCGCGCTGTCCGCCTAATACCAGCACCGAGGATTCTCCCATCAGCAGACGTATCACGGTGGCGGGAACGCGAAGAATGGCCGGGCGATTGAGCGCCTGACCCAGAGCATGGGAAAACTGCTCGTTGTGCACCGGGTAGGGTGAAACCATGTTGAAAGGCCCGCGCAAATCGTTATCCAGCAGCCAGAGAATGCCGTTGACCATATCGTCGATATGGATCCATGCCAGGTATTGTCGGCCGTTGCCGATAGGGCCACCGAGACCGAGTCTGAAAGGTGGCAGGAGTTTAGCGAGGATGCCGCCTTTCGGCGCCAGAACCACGCCGGTGCGCAGCAGACAGACGCGGGTGTGTTCGCTCTGCGCCGTGCAGGCTATCTGCTCCCAGCGCGCGCACAGTTTATGGGTAAACTCGTTATGCGGTGGCTCCTCTTCCGTCACCACGACCTCGCCGAGGTCGCCGTAATAGCCGGTGGCCGAGCCAGAAATCAGCACCGAAGGGGGCGTCGCGCTCGCCTGAATCAAATCGCTGATTCGCTGGGTGATGCCCCAGCGGCTGTCGCACAGTTTCTGCTTTTGCTGCGCCGTCCAGCGCTTGTCGGCGATGGGTTCACCGGCAAGATTGATAACGGCGTCAATGCCGTCGAGCGATGACATGTTCTGTAGCCCAGGCCACAGCTCAACGCGCGGGTCGAGCGTCTGGCGGGCCTTTTCCGGGGAGCGGGTCACCACGCAGACCGTGTGCCCGAGCGTCAGTAAACGCGGAACTAAATGGCGGCCAATCAGCCCGGTACCGCCGGTAATCAGAATTTTCATGCCACCTCCCGAAGGGAGCGCTTAGCGTTGCCAGCTCAGGGTAATGGATACCGAATCGGCATAGCGCAGCGCGTGAACTTTATCGACTTCCACTTCAGCATAAGTGACCCAGTGATGTTCGCGTGCGATATCGAGCACATCCTGAGTTAATTTTTCCAGCAAAGAGAAGCGGTTATTCTCCACGTGACGAATAATGCTCTTGGTAATGGTGCGATAGTTCAGCGCGTCGTTAATATCTTCGCTGTTGCGTGACTTTTCCGCCGGGTAGCGAATTTCAAGATTGATAACCACGTCCTGGCGGTTGGCAATCTCCTCTTCCTTAATGCCGATAAACGTACGCAGGCGTAAATTTTTGATGCGAATGATGGCGTCAGACTGAGACATTGCAGGTGTTCTCCGTAATTTTTGTTTTCCTGTGCATCATACACTAAAGCATCTTTATCGCGGCAGGGTCTGGCGCGCGTTCAGTTCGTGCGCCAGTTCAACAAACGCGCGCAGTGCCGGGAGCACATGCCGGTGCCCCGGATAATAAAGGCGCAGGCCGCCAAAGGTTGGGCACCATTCATCCAGGACGCTGACCAGTTTGCCGCTGCGGAGTTCGTCCTGAATAAACCATTCCGAAATAAAGGCCAGCCCCAGTCCAGCCAGCGCCGCGCGATGAATGGCCTGCATCTCGCTGACAACGATCCGCGGTGGGATATTCACGGTAAATTTTTGCTGATGGTGCTCCAGTTCCCAGTGGTAAACGCCACCATGCGACATGCGCATGCCGATGCTCTGATGCTGCTGGAGGTCGTCAGGTGAACGCGGTGTGCCGTAGCGTGCGAAGTAGTCTGGCGAGCCGACAATGAGCATTCGCGCGTCTGGCGTCAGGGCGACGGCAATCATATCCTGCGGGACGGACTCGGCGAGACGAATACCCGCGTCAAATCCCTCTGCCACGATGTCGATAAGCCGTGACTCAGTGGTGATATCCAGGCGCATCTGCGGGTAGCGCTGCAGATAGGTATCAAACAGCCGGAACAGCAGCGACACGCACTCGCGCGGGGCGTTGATGCGCAGCGTCCCGGTCGGATTTCCCGGCTCGGTGGCAATCTCCTCGGCGGCACGTTGTATTTCCGCCAGTGCCGGAGCGATGCGCGCCACATAGCGCTGGCCCTGTTCCGTTAGCGCGACGCTGCGGGTGGTACGGTTAAAAAGCCGGACGTTAAGCCGTGACTCCAGCCCGGCGACGGCGTTGCTGACGGCTGTCGCCGACATTCCCAACTCGCGCGCGGCGGCGCGAAAGCTTTGCTGGCGGGTGACGGCAAGGACGATTTCAAGTTCGGTAAGGCCGCTGCGGTGCATGATTGTTCCGATTTTCGTGACAGGTCGTCCATATTATACCCTCTTATCGTAACGATGCGTGGCTCCTATACTGCACGGCATCCCACGATGAAAGGACCGAATCATGCTGCACATCAACCAGATTTATATCAACGGCGAGTTTGTTACCCCACACGGCAGCGAGCGTTTTGACCTGTTTAACCCAGCAACCGAAGCGGTGATTGGCCAGGTGCGGCTGGCGGATGAAGAGGACACCCTGCGCGCTATTGCCGCTGCGAAAGCCGCGTTCCCGGCCTGGTCGCAGACCACGCGTGAAGAACGTATTGCAGTGCTGGAGAGAATGTACCTCGCGGTACAGGCGCGGGAAGCGGATCTACTGGAAGCGCTTATTACCGAGTACGGCGCACCGTCGGCACGCGCCAACTGGATGGCGGCCTGGCCGGCACAGACCATTCGCTGTGCCATTGACGCGCTTAAAAAATTTAGCTTTGAAGAGCAGGTAGGCCGCGCCAAAGTGGTGATGATGCCGGTCGGTGTTGCTGGGCTGATTACCCCGTGGAACAGCGATGCTGGTTTTATCTGCAATAAGCTAGCGACCGCGATGGCATCTGGCTGCACTGCGGTTATCAAACCGAGCGAAATGAGCGCCTGGCAGACGCAGATTGTCACTGAAGCGCTGCACGCCGCGCAGATTCCGGCGGGCGTGTTTAACATTGTCACCGGGCGGGGCGAGGTGGTGGGCGACACCATCAATCACCATCCCGACATCGCCAAAATCTCCTTTACCGGTTCGACGGCGGTGGGGAAACACATTGTAGAAAGCGGTGCTCGCACGCTTAAGCGCGTCACGCTGGAGCTGGGCGGCAAATCACCGACCGTGATCCTCGATGATGCGGACGTGAAGACGGCGGTACATCTGGCGCTGGAAGCCGGGTTTATGAATAGCGGACAGGCGTGCATCGCCGGGACACGAATTCTGGTTCCCGCTTCTCGTCAGGCTGAGTTCGAACAGGCGTTTATCGAGGCGGTTAGCGGGTTCACTACCGGTGACCCACGAGACAGTCAGACGGTGATTGGCCCGATGGTTAGCCAGAAACAGTGGCTGCGCGTGCAGGGCTATATCCAACTGGGCCAGCAGGAAGGAGCGCGAATTCTGGTAGGCGGAGAGGGGCGCATTGCGGGTCAGCAAAAAGGCTGGTACGTGAAGCCGACTATTTTTACCGATGTGAACAACCAGATGCGCATCGCCCGCGAAGAGATCTTCGGGCCGGTGCTGGTGATTATCCCTTATCACGACGAAACGGAAGCGCTGGCGATTGCCAACGATACCGACTACGGCCTCAACGCCATGGTGCTGAGTGGCTCTCGCGAGCGTGGTGAAGCGCTGGCGTTGCGGATTGAATCCGGCCGCGTGATGGTCAATACCCTTGAGCATGAACCATTGGCACCGTTTGGCGGCGTGAAGCAGTCAGGTCTGGGCCGTGAGATGGGCAAATGGGGGATGCAGGCTTATCTGGAGCCGAAAACGCTGGTGGTTGGCTGATTGCAAAATCCTCATGTTGCGGGCAAGTGACATCGCCCGCCAGACAGGCTATGTTGACAGCATGTTAGATGGACGCGTTCTGCGTCCATCGTTCGTGCATCTCCTGCCCGTGATTGAGGACGCTATGAGCCAGCCTGTGATAACGCTTTGGTCTGATTCTGATTTTTTCTCGCCCTACGTGATGTCTGTCTACGTTGCCCTGCAGGAAAAGGGGCTGCCGTTTACCCTCAAAACCGTCAATCTCGGCCTTGGCGAACACCTCCAGCCGGGCTGGCGCGGTTACTCTGCTACCCGTCGCGTGCCGCTGCTGGATGTTGATGGCTTTGAGCTCAGCGAATCTTCCGCCATAACCGAATACCTTGATGAACGTTTTGCACCGCCG
This sequence comes from Kluyvera sichuanensis, assembly GCF_040930405.1. Taxonomy (NCBI): domain Bacteria; kingdom Pseudomonadati; phylum Pseudomonadota; class Gammaproteobacteria; order Enterobacterales; family Enterobacteriaceae; genus Kluyvera; species Kluyvera sichuanensis. Next base: position 2,230,962 of record NZ_CP162271.1, on the reverse strand, counting down.
GAGTGGGAGCGTTTGTATCCTCACGACCTGCAAAAACGCGCCCGCGCGCGCCAGATTCAGGCGTGGCTGCGCAGCGACCTGATGCCCATTCGTGAGGAGCGATCCACGGCGGTGATTTTCGCCGGAGAGAAAAAAGCACCTTTGACCGAAGCAGGACGCAAAAGCGCGGCTAAACTGTTTGACACCGCCAGTGCATTACTGGCCGACGATCGGCCTAATTTGTTTGGCGAGTGGTGTATTGCCGATACTGACCTGGCGCTAATGATTAATCGTCTGGTGCTGAACGGCGACGATGTTCCGGAACGTCTCGCCGACTACGCCACGTTCCAGTGGCAGCGGGCTTCCGTGCAGCGCTATGTTGCTCTTTCGGCAAAACGCACAGGCTGAAAAAAGTGTGAAAATCCATTATGATGGCAAGGTTATCATTGTGGGGAATTGACTCATGAAACTGATGTTTGCATCGGATATTCACGGCTCGCTACCGGCCACCGAACGCGTGCTGGCACGGTTTGCCGAGAGCGGCGCGCGCTGGCTGATTATTCTGGGTGATGTGCTTAACCACGGGCCGCGCAATGCGCTACCGGAAGGCTATGCCCCGGCGCAGGTGGCAGAGCGACTGAACACGCTTGCCGATCGTATTATTGCGGTGCGTGGCAACTGCGATAGCGAAGTTGACCAGATGCTGCTTTCGTTTCCCATCACTGCGTCCTGGCAACAGGTGCTCACCGATTCACAGCGCCTATTTCTGACCCACGGCCATCTTTATCATCCTGATAATCTGCCGCCACTGTCGGCTGGAGATGTACTGGCGTATGGTCATACCCACCTGCCGGTGGCAGAAAAACGCGGCGACATATTCTTATTTAACCCCGGTTCGGTTAGCATTCCCAAAGGCGGTTTTGCCGCAAGCTATGGGATGCTTGACGAGGGTAGGCTGCAGGTTTTCGCACTCAATGATCAACAGGTTATTGCAGAGGTTGCCATTAACCCGTAAGTTACCCATCAATCATAAAACGCGCCGTAAGAGCGCTTTCAATTTAAGGTTTACGGATGGTCGAGCAGAATCATTTGGCAAGCACGGAATGGGTCGATATTGTCAACGAAGACAATGAGGTCATCGCGCAAGCGAGCCGTGAGCAGATGCGCGCGCAGTGTCTGCGGCACCGGGCAACCTATATCGTCGTCCACGACGGTATGGGCAACATTCTGGTGCAGCGCCGTACGGAGACGAAAGACTATCAGCCGGGTAAGCTGGATGCCACCGCTGGGGGTGTTGTTCAGGCTGATGAACCGCTGCTGGAGTCTGCTCGCCGCGAAGCGGAAGAAGAGTTGGGTATTGCTGGCGTACCGTTTGCCGATCACGGGCAGTTCTACTTTGAAGATAAGCACTGTCGCGTCTGGGGAAGCCTGTTCAGTTGTGTTTCTCACGGGCCATTCGCGCTACAGGAAGAAGAAGTGAGCGAAGTTCGCTGGATGACGCCGGAAGAGATCACCGCGCGCTGCGATGAGTTTACCGACGACTCGCTGAAGGCGCTGGCGCTGTGGATGACCCGCAATGCCAACAACGAAGCCCACGTTGAAGAGGAAGCGGAATAAGCGCGGCTAAACACCAGATACAAAAAATCCGGAGCGGTTTCCCGTCTCCGGATTTTTTTTACCTTTAAACCACCCGCGAACGGGTGGCCTAAGGATTACTGCTGCTGTGAAGACTGGATCGCGGTCAGAGCGATGGTGTAGACGATATCGTCTACCAGCGCGCCACGAGACAGGTCGTTCACCGGCTTGCGCATACCCTGCAGCATCGGCCCGATGGAGATCAGGTCGGCAGAACGCTGTACCGCTTTGTAGGTGGTGTTACCGGTGTTCAGATCCGGGAAGATGAACACGGTAGCGCGACCTGCAACCGGAGAGTTCGGCGCTTTGGATTTCGCTACGTCAGCCATTACCGCAGCATCGTACTGCAGCGGGCCGTCGATCATCAGGTCAGGACGTTTTTCCTGCGCCAGACGAGTTGCTTCACGAACTTTCTCTACGTCGCTACCTGCACCAGAGGTACCGGTGGAGTAGGAGAGCATCGCAACGCGTGGTTCGATACCGAAGGCAATCGCGGATTCAGCGGACTGAATAGCGATTTCTGCCAGCTGCTCTGCAGTTGGGTCCGGGTTGATCGCGCAGTCGCCGTAAACATAAACCTGTTCTGGCAGCAGCATGAAGAACACAGAGGACACCAGAGAGCTGCCCGGAGCAGTTTTAATAAGCTGCAGCGGTGGACGAATGGTGTTCGCAGTGGTGTGAACGGCACCGGAAACCAGACCGTCAACGTCGTCCTGTTCCAGCATCAGGGTACCGAGAACCACGTTGTCTTCCAGCTGTTCGCGGGCAACGGTTTCGGTCATGCCTTTGTTCTTACGCAGTTCGACCAGGCGAGCAACGTAGCTTTCGCGAACCACTTCTGGGTCAACGATTTCAACGCCAGCGCCCAGTTCAACGCCCTGAGACGCTGCAACGCGGGTGATTTCGTCTGGGTTACCCAGCAGTACGCAGGTTGCAATACCGCGTTCAGCACAGATAGCAGCCGCTTTCACGGTACGTGGTTCGTCGCCTTCTGGCAGAACAACGCGTTTGCCGGCTTTACGCGCCAGCTCGGTCAGCTGGTAGCGGAACGCTGGTGGAGACAGACGACGGCTGTGTTCGGACGTTGCGGTCAGGGAATCGATCCACTCTGGATTGATAAAGTTCGCCACGTATTCCTGAACTTTCTCGATGCGCTCGCGGTCATCAACCGGAACTTCCAGGTTGAAGCTCTGCAGGCTCAGAGAGGTCTGCCAGGTGTTGGTGTTCACCATGAATACTGGCAGGCCGGTTTCGAATGCACGTTCGCACAGCTTAGTGATGCGCGCGTCCATTTCGTAGCCGCCGGTCAGCAGCAGGGCACCGATTTCCACGCCGTTCATTGCGGCGAGGCACGCTGCAACCAGAACGTCAGGACGGTCTGCGGAAGTGACCAGCAGGGAACCTGCACGGAAGTGCTCCAGCATGTGCGGGATGCTGCGTGCGCAGAAGGTGACGGATTTCACGCGACGAGTGTTGATGTCGCCTTCGTTGATCACGGTCGCATTCAGGTGGCGCGCCATATCGATAGCACGAGTGGCGATCAGATCGAAGCTCCATGGTACCGCGCCGAGAACAGGCAGGGTGCTGGAGGTTTTCAGCTGGTCGGCATCGATTTTAACAACTTTCGCTTTGGAAGAGTCGTCGAAGATCTCGGACAGATCCGGGCGAGTACGGCCCTGTTCATCAACCGGTGCGTTCAGTTTGTTAACAATAACGCCGGTGATGTTGGTGTTTTTCGCGCCGCCGAAGCTGTTACGAGTCAGTTCAATACGCTCGTTCAGCTGTTCTGGGGTGTCGGTGCCCTGAGACATAACGAAGACGATTTCCGCGTTCAGCGTTTTCGCGATTTCGTAGTTCAGAGACTGAGCAAACTGGTGTTTACGGGTTGGGACCAGGCCTTCAACCAGAACCACTTCAGCATCTTTGGTGTTCGCGTGGTAGTTAGCGATGATCTCTTCCATCAGCACATCTTTCTGATTGCTGGAGAGCAGGGCTTCTACGTGGCTCATCTTCAGCGGTTCAGCTGCCGTCGTGGTAGATGAGTTCGCGCGAACGATAGTGGTAGTCTGGTCAGGCGCATCGCCACCGGTGCGTGGCTGAGCGATTGGCTTAAAGACGCTCAGACGAACGCCTTTGCGTTCCATAGCACGGATAACGCCAAGGCTGACGCTGGTCAGGCCGACGCTGGTTCCGGTAGGGATCAGCATAATAATACGGGACACGGTTTATCCTCTTTCGTTACCGCCAGTTTCAGGCGGGATACAAAACAGCACCGCCAGCTAGGCTGGCGGTGTGATATTAGGCAGTCAGACGGCTCGCGTCTTGTGCGATGACCAGTTCTTCGTTGGTCGGGATAACGATGGCAGGACGGGTGCCTTCTTTGTTGATGAAGCCAGACTTGCCGAAACGGGCAGCCAGGTTACGTTCGTGATCAACTTCGAAGCCCAGAACGCCCAGTTTGCCCAGGGACAGTTCACGAACCATTGCCGCGTTTTCACCGATACCACCGGTGAAGATAACTGCGTCCAGACGACCTTCCATCAGTGCAGTGTAAGAACCGATGTATTTCGCCAGACGGTGGCAGTAAACGTCCATTGCACGTTTAGCGTCAGCTTTTTCTTTGTAGTTATCTTCTACATAACGGCAGTCGCTGGTCACTTCGGTCAGACCCAGCAGGCCAGACTCTTTGGTCAGCATCTTGTTGATCTGGTCGATGCTCATGCCCAGAGTGTCATGCAGGTGGAAAATGATGGCTGGGTCGATGTCGCCAGAGCGAGTACCCATTACCAGACCTTCCAGTGGGGTCAGACCCATGGAGGTATCAACACATTTACCGTTACGGATAGCAGAAACAGAACCACCGTTGCCCAGGTGACAAGTGATGATGTTCACTTCTTCAACCGGCTTGTTCAGTACTTTAGCGGCTTCCTGAGTCACATAGAAGTGGCTGGTGCCGTGTGCGCCGTAGCGACGTACGCCGTGCTCTTTGTACAGGCTGTACGGCAGAGCATAAAGGTAAGATTCTTCCGGCATGGTCTGATGGAACGCGGTGTCGAACACAGCAACGTTCTTGTCTTTCAGGTTAGGGAAGGATTTCAGCGCTTCAGCGATACCGATCAGGTGAGCCGGGTTGTGCAGCGGTGCGAAGGACGCAGAGTCTTTGATGCCCTGGATTACGGAATCGTCGATCACAACGGAGCTAGTGTACTTCTCGCCGCCGTGTACGATACGGTGGCCGATAGCGGTCAGCTGAGCGGACAGTTCTGGTTTTTGTGCCAGAATAGTATTAACGATGAAGTTCAGCGCTTCACTGTGAGCGGCGCCTGCACCTAAAGCGGCCTCTTGTTTACCGCCATCCATTTTCCACTTGATACGTGCTTCTGGAAGATGGAAACATTCGGCTAAACCAGAGAGGTATTCTTCACCGTTAACTGCATCAATGATGGCAAATTTCAGGGAGGAGCTACCGCAGTTCAGAACCAGTACTAACTTACTCGACATGGAAGTACCTATTTATGATACGTGGCTAAAAAAACGTCAATGAGTCATAAAGCGTAGCGCAGGATGACACCGACATTTATGATTAACATCATGCCCGAGACACTTTTCAGGCATGATCTAAGAAATACATATTGATTCTAAGCTATTTTGCACAATTTTCCGCCGATGGCAGAATATGCGATAATTTGATATGCCGGAGCGGATAGAATCTGGTTATCTCAGGCTGGCACAGAATACCCGATTGCAGGTGTTATGCCAAAATTTTTTGAACGATGTCATAGTCAGTTGTTGTTTTAAAAAATATTTTAATTTTTATATGTGAAGTTGAGGTAAGCCATGTCGACACCCGAGCAACGCCCGGTCAGTTTCTTCAGTTTGTTTAGCCGGGGGCAGTATTATGCAAAGACGTGGCCGCTGGAAAAACGGCTCGCGCCGGTGTTTGTTGAAAACCGCGTCATCCGTGCAACGCGCCACGCCATCCGTCTGATGCCGCCGCTGGCCATCTTTACGCTGTGCTGGCAAATCGCGCTTGGCGGCCAGCTTGGTCCCGCGGTTGCTACCGCGCTGTTTGCGCTGAGCCTGCCAATGCAGGGGCTATGGTGGCTGGGTAAACGCTCGGTGACGCCATTGCCCCCTTCTATATTGCAGTGGTTTTATGAAGTGCGCGGTAAATTGCAGGAGTCAGGGCAGGCGCTGGCGCCGGTTGAAGGCAAGCCGGATTACCAGGCGTTGGCTGACACGCTTAAGCGCGCCTTCAAACAACTGGATAAAACTTTCCTCGATGATTTGTAATTGAGGGCGAAAAACGCATATAAAAGAAGACACAATCATTGTGTCTTTTTTTATGCTGCAAAGCGCAACAGGAGTCGAAAAATGGAAATGACCCATGCTCAACGTCTGATTTTGTCTAACCAATACAAAATGATGACCATGCTTGATCCCGACAACGCTGAGCGCTACCGCCGCCTGCAGACCATCATCGAACGTGGTTATGGTTTACAGATGCGTGAACTGGATAGGGAATTTGGGGAACTCAAAGAAGAGACCTGTCGTATTGTTATCGACATCATGGAGATGTACCACGCGCTGCACGTCTCCTGGACCAACCTGAAAGACGCTAGCACTATCGACGAACGCCGCGTCACCTTCCTCGGCTTTGATGCGGCTACCGAAGCGCGCTTCCTCGGCTACGTTCGCTTTATGGTCAACATTGAAGGCCGCTATACCCACTTTGATGCCGGCACCCACGGCTTTAACGCGCAAACCCCAATGTGGGATAAATACCAGCGCATGCTGAACGTCTGGCATAGCTGCCCGCGCCAGTATCACCTGAGCAGCAACGAAATTAACCAAATCATTAACGCCTGATGGAGGCTACCGTGCAGTGTCGAGGTTTCCTCTTTGATTTAGACGGCACGCTGGTGGACTCGCTGGCGGTGATTGAACGCTCCTGGCGTCTGTGGGCCGACAGCTACGGCGTTGACGCGGAAGCGGTGCTGGACTACATCCACGGCAAACAGGCGATCACCACGCTGCGCCACTTTATGCCCGGAAAATCGGAAGCGGAAATTCAGGCGGAGTTCTTACGGCTGGAGCAGATAGAAGCGGGGGATCTTAACGGTATCCGCGCGCTGCCGGGCGCCGTTGAACTGCTGGAGCATCTGGAAGCCAACGCGATTCCGTGGGCAATTGTGACTTCGGGGTCGATTCCGGTGGCCTATGCGCGCCACCGCGCCGCCGGGCTTCCGCAGCCGAACGCCTTTGTTACCGCCGAACAGGTGAAGCGCGGTAAACCGCAGCCGGATGCCTATCTGCTGGGGGCTGAACAGTTGGCGCTACCACCGCAGGCATGTCTGGTGGTGGAAGATGCACCCGCGGGCGTGCAGTCTGGCCTCGCGGCTGGCTGTCACGTGGCTGCTGTTAACGTGCCGCCGGAAACGCCGGAGCTGCTTGAGGTTGATTTTGTGCTCTCCACGCTCTCGGCGCTACGCGTTGAGAAATTGCCAGATGGCACGGTCAACGTCACGCAGAATGCCTGATCTTATGATTTAGCCCCACACCGTTGGGGCTTTTTTCTGTCACTATGGTGAACGCCTTTTAGTTGATTCTCTAACCGCTTAATTGATGACAAGGAAATGTTGTGAACGGTGAACTGATTTGGGTGCTCTGTCTGTTAGCGATTGCGGTTGTCCTTTTTGCCACCGGCAAAGTCCGCATGGATGCGATCGCTTTGGGCATTATTGTCGCTTTTGTTCTCAGCGGTACATTGACGCTCAGCGAAGCGTTTTCCGGTTTTAGCGATCCTAACGTTATTCTGATTGCCGCGCTGTTTATTATCGGCGATGGCCTGGTGCGAACCGGCGTGGCAACCAATATGGGCTCCTGGCTGGTGCAGGCCGCGGGAAGCAGTGAAACCAAAATGCTGGTTTTCCTGATGCTGACGGTGGCCGGGCTGGGGGCGTTTATGAGCTCCACCGGGGTCGTGGCTATCTTCATTCCGGTGGTGCTCAGCGTCTCTGCGCGCATGAATATCTCTCCCTCTCGCCTGATGATGCCGCTCAGCTTCGCCGGGCTTATTAGCGGCATGATGACGCTGGTCGCCACGCCGCCAAACCTGGTGATTAACAGTGAGCTGATTCGCGAAGGCCTGGAAGGTTTTAGTTTCTTCAGCGTTACGCCGATTGGCCTTGTGGTGCTGGTGCTCGGCATCTTCTACATGCTGGTGATGCGTTTTATGCTGAAAGGTGATGACGGCAATACGTCGCGCGATGGCCGCAAACGCAGCACTTTCCGTGACCTTATCCGCGATTATCACCTTACCGGGCGCGCCCGTCGTCTGGCGATTCGCCCCGGCTCGCCGATGATTGGTCAGCGTCTGGACGACATGAAGCTGCGCGAACGTTACGGCGCGAACATCATCGGCGTTGAGCGCTGGCGTCGTTTTCGTCGGGTGATTGTAAACGTGAACGGGGTGTCGGAATTCCGCGCCCGCGATGTGTTGCTGATCGATATGTCGGCGGCGGAAATTGACCTGCGCCAGTTCTGCAGCGAGCAGATGCTGGAGCCGATGGTACTACGCGGTGAGTATTTCTCCGACCAGGCGCTGGACGTGGGGATGGCTGAGGTGTCGCTGATCCCGGAATCTGAACTGCTCGGAAAAAGCGTGCGTGAAATGGGCTTTCGTACCCGCTACGGCCTGAACGTGGTTGGCATGAAGCGCGACGGCAAGGCGCTGGACGGCTCGGTGGTGGATGAACCGCTGCAGTTGGGCGATATCGTGCTGGTGGTAGGCAACTGGAAGCTGATTAGCCAACTGGCGCAAAACGGCCGCGACTTCGTGGTGCTGAATCTGCCGGTAGAAGTGAGCGATGCCTCACCGGCGCACAGCCAGGCCCCTCACGCCATCTTCTGCCTGGTGCTGATGGTTGCGCTGATGCTGACCGATGAAATTCCAAACCCGATTGCAGCGATTATTGCCTGCCTGCTGATGGGGAAATTCCGCTGTATTGACGCCCAGAGCGCCTACAAGTCTATTCACTGGCCGAGCATTATTTTGATTGTCGGCATGATGCCGTTCGCGCTGGCGCTGCAAAAAACCGGCGGGGTCGATCTGGTGGTTAAAGGGCTGATGGACATCGGTGGCGGGCAGGGGCCATATCTCATGCTGGGCTGCCTGTTTGTGATGTGCGCGGCAATTGGTCTGTTTATCTCCAATACCGCGACGGCGGTGCTGATGGCGCCGATTGCGTTGGCGACGGCAAAAACGATGGGTGTGTCACCCTATCCGTTTGCGATGGTGGTGGCGATGGCGGCGTCCGCTGCGTTTATGACGCCGGTCTCTTCACCGGTGAATACGCTGGTGCTGGGGCCAGGGAAGTACAGCTTTAGCGACTTTGTGAAAATCGGCGTGCCGTTTACCGTTCTGGTGATGATTGTCTGCGTGGTGCTGGTGCCGATTTTGTTCCCGTTCTGATTTTACCCGGCGTCGCATTCGCTCGGCCGGGCTACGTTCAATGTTGTAGCCCGGCCGAGCGAATGCGACGCCGGGAATACAGACAGCTACAGCGGCGAATCCTGGCTTATTTCATCAAGCGAAAGATGGAAGCTTGGCACAAACACCGCCATAAAATAGTCCATCTCTTCGCTGCGGCGTGAGGCCAGCGTCTTCTCCAGACGGCCCTTCGCCAGCAGGAATTCATTGTTTCCCGCCGACAGTTCCTCCAGGCATTTCAGATATGCGCACAGGGCGTCAGCCTGTTTCACAATCGCTTTTTCTTCATCGCTGCTCTGATGTTCGTCGATCAGCGGCGCAAAAATATCGTGCAGCTCTTCCGGCACCATATCGATAAGCTTCTGCTGGGCGATTTTCTCAATCGCTTTATATTCCTGCGCAATCTGCGAGTTGAAATACTTCACCGGCGTAGGTAAATCTCCGGTTAAGACTTCAGAGGCATCGTGATACATCGCCAGCAGCGCAATACGCTCGGCGTTAACCTGACCGTTGAACTTACGGTTTTTAATGGCGGCGAGCGCGTGGGCGACCATCGCGACCTGCAGACTGTGTTCAGAGACGTTTTCGGTGCGCACGTTGCGCATCAGCGGCCAGCGGTTGATTAACTTGAGGCGGGAGAGGTGGGCAAAAAAATGACTCTGATTCATAACGACCCTTACGCGTTAACAACAGTAAAGGCATTGTGCGCAGAGATGGCCGCTGGATGCAAATACCAGCGGCCATAAGCAGCATCAGAGCTGGTGGTAGCCCGACAGGAAACGGCCAAAGCGGGTAATCGCCATCTCCAGGTCATCTTCGCGCGGCAGAGTCACGATACGCACGTGATCCGGCCACGGCCAGTTAAAGGCGGTACCCTGAACCAGCAGCACTTTCTCCTGCAGCAGGAAGTCGAGCACCATGCGCTGATCGTCATGGATGTTAAAGCGCTTAGCGTCAATTTTTGGGAACATATATAGCGCGCCTTTCGGCTTCACGCAGGAGACGCCTGGGATCTCGTTGATAAGCTCCCACGCGCGGTTGCGCTGTTCGTACAGTCGACCACCCGGTGTGATGAACTCGCTGATGCTCTGATAGCCGCCCAGCGCGGTCTGAATAGCGTGCTGCGCCGGAACGTTAGCGCACAGGCGCATGGAGGCCAGCATTTCCAGACCTTCAATATAGCCTTTGGCGTGTTTCTTCGGCCCGTTCAGCACCATCCAGCCCTGACGGAAACCGGCAACGCGATAGGTTTTGGACAGACCGTTAAAGGTAATGGTCAGCAGATCCGGCGCCAGCGCGGCGATCGAATGGTGCTGCGCTTCGTCATAGAGGATCTTGTCGTAGATTTCATCGGCGAAGATGATCAGATTGTGCTCGCGGGCGATCTCAACAATCTCCAGCAGCAGCTCTTTGGAATAGACCGCGCCGGTCGGGTTGTTCGGGTTAATGATGACAATCCCGCGGGTGCGCGGCGTGATCTTAGCGCGGATATCGTCTAAATCCGGGAACCAGTCGGCAGATTCGTCGCACAGGTAGTGCACCGCTTTACCGCTGGAGAGCGAAACGGCCGCGGTCCACAGCGGATAATCTGGCGCGGGAACCAGCATCTCATCGCCGCTGTTCAACAGTGCCTGCATCGCCTGAACGATAAGCTCAGATACGCCGTTGCCGATATAAATATCTTCTACCGTCACGTCGCGCATGCCGCGCGCCTGGTAGTGCTGCATGATGGCTTTACGGGCGGAGTACAGTCCTTTGGAATCACAGTAGCCCTGAGCGGTAGGCAGGTTACGGATCACGTCAACCAGAATCTCATCCGGCGCGTCAAACCCGAAAGGTGCCGGGTTACCGATGTTAAGTTTAAGGACCTTATTGCCTTCTTCTTCAAGACGCTTCGCCTCTTTAAGAACCGGGCCACGAATGTCGTAACAGACGTTGTCTAATTTGCTGGATTTTTCAATGGGGGACATGAATCGTTGACCTTTTTAGCTGTTATTGCCACTCCCTGCCGTGGAAGTCAGCACGGAACAATGTACTCCGCATCCCCGGGGTTTTGAAGGGTTAACAGTAGAAGATTTTGTTCATCTTGCGTTGTTGGTGCATTGTTTTTTACTGCCTGATAAGGAATATCGTTATTAGATGTTTTGTTAATTTATTGTTCAATAGTTTAAATCACTACTGTTTATGGGTTGTGTAGGTTTTATGCCTGGCAAAAAGAAAATGATTTAGCTTAGGTGCTAAGGTTGCTCGATATACTTTAAGCATTCTTCAATATTTTTAATTTTTAATTAAATAATGGCGAATAAGGATTAGCAATGATACCCACTTTTGTGAAGTTGATGTTAAGGACTACTGATAATGAAAATTAATATTTTCTTATATTTTGAAAAGTAATGCCTGTGAATTGTTAGATTTCTTAAATTGTTTTGAATCTAAACCTTTTTCTTTATTGAGATAGAACTTATTTAAGGCTTATAAATCTTATGGTTTTCGGTTAATATGAGGATGAGCACCAGACTCTCATTAGCTGTTTTTGTTGATGATTATCAAGGCTGATTCCATAACTTGATGTTATTCATTGGATTTATTGGCTTCTTTTATACATACAATCTTCATTCTGATGCATTATCGCGGTGGCACCCCTACAGCCTCTTACGCGAGAGTGAACCCGGAACGAAATGGATTATTAGCCTCAGGGCAAAGGATATATTGCAAAAGGAACTGTTACTCACGGTAGTAACAGAAAATTTAATACTGACACTCATCAGGCAGTCATTCGTCAATGATTGGTGAAAGATGATTTAAAGGATTAGCCTGAACTTTTGAGTGCAGCATCAATTAGGCAGGTCGGCACTCCGAACCTGTAAGTGGATTAATATGATAAATGCCAATCGTCCGATACTGAACCTCGATCTCGATCTGCTGAGAACCTTTGTTGCTGTTGCCGACCTGAGCACCTTCGCGGCGGCGGCGGCGGCAGTATGCCGCACTCAATCCGCCGTCAGCCAGCAAATGCAGCGCCTGGAACAACTGGTGGGGAAAGAGCTCTTTGCCCGCCATGGGCGTAATAAGCTCCTCACCGAGCATGGCATCCAGTTGCTGGGCTATGCGCGAAAAATTCTGCGCTTCAACGATGAAGCATGCACGTCGCTAATGTTTAGCTCCCTGCAGGGGCAGCTAACGCTCGGCTCATCTGATGAGTCCTCTGATACCATTCTCCCGTTCCTGTTGAACCGCATTAGTTCCGCCTATCCGAAGCTGGCGCTGGATGTGCGGGTTAAACGTCACTGCGTGATGGCCGAGATGCTGAAAAGCAAAGAGGTCGATCTGGCGCTGACCACGCATCCGTTGGAAGGCTTTGAGTCGACGATTTTACGTACGTCGCCTACGCTTTGGTATTGTGCGGCGGACTTCACCCTGCGCCCGGAAGAGCCGGTACCGCTGGTGTTGCTCGACGATCCAAGTCCGTTCCGCGATATGATTATCAAAACGCTGGATGCCGCCGGTATCGCGTGGCGTCTGGCATACGTTGCCTCAACGCTCTCCGCCGTTCGCGCTGCGGTTAAAGCGGGTCTTGGCGTGACCGGTCGGCCGGCCGAGATGATGAGCCCGGATCTCCGCGCCCTCGGCAAAGGAGAGGGGATGCCAGACCTACCGGAAACGGAATATATGCTCAGCTACAACGTGGAGAGCGAAAACGAGCTGGCGCAGATGATTTTCCAGTCTCAGGAACAGCGTTACGATCCGTGGCCGAATGCTGGCAGTTATACCTCGGAAGGGGGAGATAATTCCCTTATTCATGAGAGGGACTTTGATTAACAACTCGCTCAAAATGTAGTAACAAAATGTGAATGCAAAAAAGAATCGTAGACGAAGAAAAATCCGTTTGCGGTTCTTTTTTCGTACTTCTACGTAGCCAGAAAAAAAATAAATCTAATAATGTGATAATAATCATGCAATTAGAATTATTTTCCTCTTCAAATGCCCTACCATTAAACGCAAAGTCATATCACCTGCTAATGTTAAAAAAACGGATAGATTGTTGCCGTTTTGCGGGTCGAATTAACAAAAGCGTGTCTTAGATCAAGAAAATACTCCTCATTGGGGGGAGGAATCATTAGAAAATCCTGTCAAAATAGAAGGGTAATTCTTGTTGTCGCTACAAAACGGACACGATTCAACAACAGATAAACCGCAGGGTCTATTGAGCTGAATCAAATCAAAGGGCACGTAATGTTAATGAAATGCTTTTGATGTAAATTAATGTGAGGAAACTTTTGTTAAAGTTGACAAAAGGTTATAGAAAGGAGTAAAAAACCTCCACATTTTGCGGTCTATGTTTCGAATTGGGCTGTTTGTTGGTTTTTTAATCCTCCCCATGAATCGATGTAGCGTCCATCTGCCGGTAAGAGCAGAGGTGGTAATGCTACTTATTTGGTTAAGCAATGCGTATGTCAACATCCACTGAAATCATCGCTCATCACTGGGCATTCGCTATCTTTCTGATCATTGCCATTGGCCTGTGCTGCCTGATGTTAATCGGCGGCTGGTACCTTGGTGGTCGCGCACGCGCAAGAAGCAAAAACACCCCGTTTGAATCGGGTATCGACTCCGTTGGCTCCGCTCGTTTGCGTCTGTCGGCTAAGTTCTATCTGGTCGCCATGTTCTTCGTCATCTTCGACGTTGAAGCGCTCTACCTCTACGCCTGGTCAACGTCCATTCGCGAGAGCGGTTGGGTTGGCTTTATCGAAGCCGCCATTTTCATATTTGTGCTGCTGGCTGGTCTGGTTTACCTCGTTCGCATCGGCGCGCTTGATTGGACGCCTGCGCGTTCTCGCCGCACGCTGGCTAACCCAGAAACCGACAGCGTCACTAACCGTAATACGCAGTAAAAGCGAGGCAATAAGATGGATTATACGCTCACCCGCATAGATCCTAACGGTGAGAACGACCGTTACCCCCTGCAGAAACAGGAGATTGTTACCGATCCCCTGGAGCAAGAGGTGAACAAAAGCGTGTATATGGGGAAACTCGAACACGCGCTTCACGACATGGTCAACTGGGGCCGTAAGAACTCAATCTGGCCTTACAACTTCGGCCTTTCTTGCTGCTACGTTGAAATGGTGACGTCATTCACTGCGGTGCATGACGTTGCGCGTTTTGGTGCGGAAGTACTGCGTGCGTCCCCACGTCAGGCTGACCTGATGGTGGTTGCCGGTACCTGCTTCACCAAGATGGCTCCGGTTATTCAGCGCCTGTACGACCAGATGCTGGAACCGAAATGGGTTATCTCAATGGGCGCCTGTGCAAACTCCGGTGGTATGTATGACATCTACTCCGTGGTGCAGGGCGTGGATAAATTCATTCCTGTCGACGTGTATATTCCTGGCTGCCCTCCGCGCCCGGAAGCCTACATGCAGGCGCTGATGCTGCTGCAGGAATCCATTGGTAAAGAACGTCGCCCACTGTCGTGGGTTGTTGGCGATCAGGGCGTTTACCGCGCCAACATGCAGTCGGAGCGCGAGCGTAAACGCGGCGAACGCATTGCGGTGACGAATCTGCGGACACCGGACGAGATTTAATTTGCGCCTGCGGGCGGTGGCACTTTTTGACTTCGCAAACCAATATACAACAGCGCGAAGGCCACCCCCGGCAGTCACCACGGACCTTTTGCAATGGTGAACAATATGACCGATTTAACCGCGCAAGACGCAGCCGCATGGCAAACCCGCGATCACCTTGATGATCCGGTCATCGGCGAACTGCGCAACCGTTTTGGGCCGGATGCTTTTACCGTTCAGGCCACCCGCACCGGGATACCCGTTGTTTGGGTTAAGCGCGAACAGCTGCTTGAAATTGTCGATTTCCTGAAGAGATTGCCAAAGCCTTACGTCATGCTTTTCGATCTCCACGGCATGGACGAACGTCTGCGTACGCACCGCGAAGGTTTACCTGCCGCGGACTTTTCCGTTTTCTACCACCTGATCTCAATAGACCGCAATCGCGATATCATGCTCAAGGTGGCATTGTCTGAAAACGACCTGAACGTCGCGACCATCACCAAACTTTTCCCGAACGCCAACTGGTATGAGCGTGAAACCTGGGAAATGTTCGGCATTACCTTTAACGGCCACCCGAACCTGCGCCGCATCATGATGCCGCCGACCTGGGAAGGCCATCCGCTGCGTAAAGACTACCCGGCGCGCGCCACCGAATTCGACCCGTTTGAGCTGACGAAAGCCAAGCAGGATCTGGAAATGGAAGCGCTGACCTTCAAACCGGAAGAGTGGGGCATGAAGCGCGGGACCGAAAACGAGGACTTCATGTTCCTCAACCTCGGCCCGAACCACCCGTCTGCGCACGGTGCATTCCGTATTATTCTGCAGCTTGATGGCGAAGAGATTGTCGACTGCGTACCGGACATCGGCTACCACCACCGTGGCGCTGAGAAGATGGGCGAGCGTCAATCCTGGCACAGCTATATTCCGTACACCGACCGTATCGAATACCTCGGCGGCTGCGTGAACGAAATGCCGTACGTGCTGGCGGTAGAGAAACTGGCGGGTATTACCACGCCGGACCGCGTGAACGTGATTCGCGTGATGCTCTCCGAACTGTTCCGCATCAACAGCCACCTGCTGTACATCTCGACGTTTATTCAGGACGTCGGCGCGATGACGCCGGTCTTCTTCGCCTTCACCGACCGTCAGAAAATCTATGACCTGGTGGAAGCGATTACCGGTTTCCGTATGCACCCGGCCTGGTTCCGCATCGGCGGCGTCGCTCACGACCTGCCTCGCGGCTGGGATCGTCTGCTGCGTGAATTCCTCGAGTGGATGCCGAAGCGTCTGGACTCTTACGAGAAAGCCGCGCTGCGTAACACCATTCTGAAAGGCCGCTCCGTCGGCGTTGCTGCTTATACCGCAAAAGAAGCGCTGGAGTGGGGCACCACCGGTGCTGGCCTGCGTGCGACCGGTATCGGCTTCGACGTACGTAAATGGCGTCCATACTCTGGCTACGAAAACTTCGACTTCGAAATCCCGACCGGCGGTGGCGTCTCTGACTGCTACACCCGCGTGATGCTGAAAGTGGAAGAGCTGCGCCAGAGCCTGCGCATTCTTCAGCAGTGCCTCGACAACATGCCGGAAGGCCCGTTCAAGGCGGATCACCCGCTGACCACGCCGCCACCGAAAGAGCGCACGCTGCAGCACATTGAAACCCTGATCACCCACTTCCTGCAGGTTTCCTGGGGCCCGGTTATGCCGGCGCAGGAGTCCTTCCAGATGGTGGAAGCGACCAAGGGTATTAACAGTTACTACCTGACCAGCGACGGCAGCACCATGAGCTACCGCACCCGTATTCGTACGCCGAGCTATGCGCACCTGCAGCAGATTCCGTCGGCGATCCGTGGCAGCCTGGTATCAGACCTTATCGTCTATCTGGGTAGTATTGATTTTGTTATGTCAGACGTGGACCGCTAATTATGCACGAGAATCAACAACCACAAACCGAGGCTTTTGAGCTGAGTGCGGCAGAGCGTGAAGCTATTGAGCACGAGAAGCACCACTACGAAGACCCGCGTGCGGCGTCCATCGAAGCGCTGAAGATCGTTCAGAAACAGCGTGGCTGGGTACCGGACGGTGCGATTTACGCGATTGCCGAGGTTCTGGATATTCCGGCAAGCGACGTAGAAGGTGTGGCAACGTTCTACAGCCAGATTTTCCGCCAGCCGGTTGGCCGTCACGTGATTCGCTACTGCGACAGCGTGGTGTGTCACATCACTGGTTATCAGGGCATTCAGGCCGCGATTGAGAAGAAGCTCGACATCAAACCGGGTCAAACCACCTTTGATGGCCGCTTCACCCTGCTGCCGACCTGCTGCCTGGGCAACTGCGACAAGGGGCCGACCATGATGATTGATGAGGACACTCACAGCCATCTGACGCCGGAAGCCATTCCTGACCTGCTGGAGCAGTATAAATAATGAAAAATATTATTCTGACTCCCGAAACCCATCCGCTGACCTGGCGTCTTCGCGACGACAAACAGCCGGTGTGGTTGGAAGAGTATCAGGCGAAAAACGGCTATGCCGGTGCGCGTAAAGCGCTCTCCGGGATGGCCCCGGACGAGATCGTCAACCAGGTCAAAGACGCTGGCCTGAAAGGGCGCGGCGGCGCGGGCTTTTCCACCGGTCTGAAGTGGAGCCTGATGCCGAAAGACGAATCCATGAACATCCGTTACCTGCTGTGTAACGCCGATGAAATGGAGCCGGGCACCTATAAAGACCGCCTGTTGATGGAACAGCTGCCGCACTTGCTGGTGGAAGGCATGCTGATCTCCGCGTTCGCCCTGAAGGCGTACCGCGGCTACATCTTCCTGCGTGGTGAATACATTGAAGCCGCACAGCACCTGCGTCGCGCCATTGCGGAAGCGACCGAAGCGGGCCTGCTTGGGAAAAACATTCTCGGCACCGGTTTTGACTTCGAGCTGTTCGTGCACACCGGGGCAGGGCGCTACATCTGCGGTGAAGAAACCGCGCTGATTAACTCCCTTGAAGGCCGTCGTGCTAACCCACGTTCTAAGCCGCCGTTCCCGGCGAGCTCTGGTGTGTGGGGTAAACCGACCTGCGTCAACAACGTGGAGACCCTCTGTAACGTTCCGGCGATTCTGGCCAACGGCGTTGAGTGGTATCAGAACATCTCCACCAGTAAAGATGCCGGCACCAAGCTGATGGGGTTCTCCGGGCGTGTGAAAAACCCAGGCGTCTGGGAACTGCCGTTTGGCACCACCGCGCGTGAAATCCTTGAAGACTACGCTGGCGGTATGCGTGATGGCCTGAAATTTAAGGCCTGGCAGCCGGGCGGCGCAGGGACTGACTTCCTGACCGAATCGCACCTTGACCTGCCGATGGAGTTTGAAAGCATCGGTAAAGCGGGTAGCCGTCTGGGTACCGCGCTGGCAATGGCCGTCGACCACGAGATCGGCATGGTTCCGCTGGTGCGTAACCTGGAAGAGTTCTTCGCCCGTGAGTCCTGCGGCTGGTGTACACCGTGCCGCGACGGCTTGCCGTGGAGCGTCAAAATTCTGCGCGCCCTTGAGCGCGGTGAAGGCCAGCCTGGCGACATCGAGACACTTGAGCAACTGTGTCGATTCTTAGGGCCGGGTAAAACCTTCTGCGCGCACGCGCCTGGTGCGGTTGAGCCGCTGCAGAGCGCCATTAAATATTTCCGCGAAGAATTCGAAGCAGGCATCAAGCAGCAGTTCAGCAACACCCATGCAATTAACGGGATTCAGCCGAACCTGCTAAAGACGCGCTGGTGATTCCCACAAACTCATTCAGGTTGCATCAAGGCGGCAACTGAGTGAATCCCCGGGAGCTTACATTGGTAAGTGACTGGGGTGAATGAAGGCAGCCAACGCAGAGGCAGCCTGAATGAGGAAGTGGTAACGATTTTTTTAATTTGGAAGCACGCTAATGGCTACGATTCATGTAGACGGCAAAGAGTACGAGGTCAACGGAGCGGACAACCTGCTACAGGCATGTCTCTCTATGGGTCTTGATATTCCCTACTTTTGCTGGCACCCGGCGCTTGGGAGCGTCGGTGCTTGCCGCCAGTGTGCGGTGAAGCAATATCAGAACGCGGAAGACACGCGTGGCCGCCTGGTGATGTCCTGTATGACACCGGCATCTGACGGCACCTTTATTTCTATCGACGACGCAGAAGCGAAGCAGTTCCGCGAGAGCGTGGTGGAGTGGTTGATGACTAACCACCCGCACGACTGTCCGGTCTGTGAAGAGGGCGGTAACTGCCACCTTCAGGATATGACCGTAATGACCGGTCATAGCTTCCGTCGCTATCGCTTTACCAAGCGTACCCACCGCAACCAGGACCTGGGGCCGTTCATCTCTCACGAAATGAACCGCTGCATCGCCTGCTACCGCTGCGTGCGTTACTACAAAGACTACGCTGACGGCACCGATCTCGGTGTATACGGCGCGCACGATAACGTCTACTTTGGCCGTCCAGAAGACGGTACCCTGGAAAGCGAATTCTCCGGTAACCTGGTTGAAATTTGCCCGACCGGCGTATTTACCGATAAGACGCACTCCGAGCGCTACAACCGTAAGTGGGACATGCAGTTTGCGCCAAGCATCTGCCAGCAGTGCTCCATCGGCTGTAACACCAGCCCGGGCGAGCGTTACGGCGAACTGCGTCGTATCGAAAACCGCTACAACGGTACCGTTAACCACTACTTCCTCTGCGACCGCGGTCGTTTCGGCTATGGCTATGTGAACCTGAAAGACCGTCCGCGTCAGCCGGTTCAGCGTCGTGGCGATGACCTCATCACCCTCAACGCCGAGCAGGCGATGCAGGGCGCGGCGGATATTCTGCGTCAGTCGAAGAAAGTGATTGGTATCGGTTCTCCACGTGCGAGCGTGGAAAGCAACTTCGCGCTGCGTGAACTGGTGGGTGCGGATAACTTCTACACCGGCATCGCCAAAGGCGAGCAGGAACGTCTGCAGCTGGCGCTGAAAGTGCTGCGCGAAGGCGGCATTCATACGCCGGCGCTGCGCGAAATCGAATCTTACGATGCGGTACTGGTGCTGGGCGAAGACGTTACCCAGACCGGCGCTCGCGTTGCGCTGGCGGTACGCCAGGCGGTGAAAGGTAAAGCGCGTGAAATGGCAGCGGCCCAGAAAGTGGCTGACTGGCAGATTGCAGCAATCCTGAACATCGGCCAGCGTGCAAAACACCCGCTGTTTGTCACTAACGTGGACGACACCCGTCTGGACGATATCGCCGCGTGGACCTACCGCGCACCGGTAGAAGATCAGGCGCGTTTAGGCTTCGCCATTGCCCATGCGCTGGACAACAACGCGCCGGCCGTTGACGGTATCGATCGTGATCTACAGGGCAAGATCGACGTGATCGTTCAGGCGCTGGCCGGGGCGAAAAAACCACTGATTATCTCCGGCACCAACGCCGGTAGCGCTGAAGTGATTCAGGCTGCAGCGAACGTGGCGAAAGCCCTGAAAGCGCGCGGTTCTGACGTTGGCGTGACGATGATTGCTCGTGCGGTGAACAGCGTTGGCCTCGGCATGATTGGCGGCGGCTCTCTGGATGACGCCCTGAACGAGCTGGAAAGCGGCGCTGCCGATGCGGTTATCGTGCTGGAAAACGACCTGCACCGTCATGCGGCTGCCAGCCGTGTGAACGCGGCGCTGGATAAAGCTCCGCTGGTGATGGTCATTGACCATCAGCGTACGGCGATTATGGACCATGCACACCTGGTGCTCTCGGCGGCAAGCTTTGCTGAAAGCGACGGTACGGTCATCAACAACGAAGGTCGCGCACAGCGCTTCTTCCAGGTGTATGACCCAAGCTACTACGACAGCAAAACCATCATGCTGGAAAGCTGGCGCTGGCTGCACTCGCTGCACAGCACCCTGGAAAACCGTCAGGTTGACTGGACTCAGCTGGACCACGTGATTGACGCTGCCGTCGCGGCGCTGCCGCAGCTGGCAGGTATCAAAGATGCTGCGCCGGATGCGACCTTCCGCATTCGCGGTCAGAAGCTGGCGCGTGAACCGCACCGCTACAGTGGTCGTACGGCCATGCGCGCGAACATCAGCGTTCACGAACCGCGTCAGCCGCAGGATAAAGACACCATGTTCGCCTTCTCTATGGAAGGGAACAACCAGCCGGGCGCGCCGCGCTCGCAGATCCCATTTGCATGGGCTCCAGGCTGGAACTCCCCGCAGGCATGGAACAAGTTCCAGGCGGAAGTGGGCGGCAAACTGCGTCACGGTGACCCGGGCGTACGTCTGATTGAAGCGTCTGCTAACGGTCTGGATTACTTCACCACCGTACCGGCAAGCTTCCAGGCTGAAGCCGGGAAATGGCGCGTGGCCCCGTACTACCATCTGTTTGGTAGCGACGAGATGTCACAGCGCGCACCGGTGTTCCAGAGCCGGATGCCGCAGCCTTACCTCAAGCTCAACCCGGCCGATGCCGCGGCGCTTGGCGTAAACGAAGGCGCGAAGATGGCGTTCAGCTTTGATGGTCAGACGGTCACGCTGCCGCTGGTCATTTCCAGCGGGCTGGTGGCAGGGCAGGTTGGTTTGCCGATGGGCATGCCGGGCATTGCTCCAGCACTGGCGGGCGCGCGTCTTGAGAATCTGCAGGAGGCACAGCAATGAGTTGGTTAACGCCGGATCTGATTGAGATCCTCCTTAGCATCATCAAGGCCGTGGTCATCCTGCTGGTGGTCGTCACCTGCGGGGCGTTCATGAGCTTCGGTGAACGTCGCCTTCTGGGCCTGTTCCAGAACCGCTACGGGCCAAACCGCGTGGGCTGGGGCGGTTCGCTCCAGCTGGTTGCCGACATGATCAAAATGTTCTTTAAAGAGGACTGGGTTCCGAAATTTACGGACCGCATGATCTTTACGCTGGCACCGGTTATCGCCTTCACCTCGCTGCTGCTGGCCTTCGCCATTGTGCCGGTCAGCCCAAGCTGGGTGGTCGCCGACCTCAACATCGGGATCCTGTTCTTCCTGATGATGGCGGGTCTCGCGGTTTACGCGGTGCTGTTCGCCGGCTGGTCGAGCAACAACAAATACTCGCTGCTGGGTGCGATGCGTGCGTCTGCGCAGACCCTGAGCTACGAAGTGTTCCTGGGTCTGTCTCTGATGGGCGTGGTGGCGCAGGCCGGTTCATTCAACATGACCGACATCGTCAATAACCAGGCTCACCTGTGGAACGTCATTCCTCAGTTCTTCGGCTTCATTACCTTTGCGATTGCGGGCGTGGCGGTATGTCACCGTCACCCGTTTGACCAACCGGAAGCGGAGCAGGAACTGGCCGATGGTTACCACATCGAATATTCCGGTATGAAATTCGGTCTGTTCTTCGTGGGGGAATACATCGGTATCGTCACCGTGTCGGCGCTGATCGTGACGCTGTTCTTCGGTGGCTGGCAAGGCCCGTTCTTACCGCCATTCATCTGGTTCGCGCTGAAAACCGCGTTCTTCATGATGATGTTCATTTTGATTCGTGCGTCGTTACCGCGTCCTCGTTATGACCAGGTAATGTCCTTCGGCTGGAAAGTGTGCCTGCCGCTGACGCTCATCAACTTGCTGGTAACGGCGGCTGTCATTCTCTGGCAGCAGCCATAAGGGGCTATAGACCATGACCTTAAAAGAATTACTCGTAGGCTTCGGCACCCAGGTACGCAGTATCTGGATGATCGGCCTGCATGCGTTCGCCAAACGCGAAACGCAGATGTACCCGGAAGAGCCGGTCTACCTGCCGCCGCGCTATCGTGGCCGTATCGTGCTGACGCGCGACCCGGACGGCGAAGAGCGCTGCGTTGCCTGTAACCTGTGCGCGGTAGCCTGCCCGGTTGGCTGTATCTCTCTGCAGAAAGCAGAGACCAAAGATGGCCGCTGGTATCCGGAGTTTTTCCGCATTAACTTCTCACGCTGCATCTTCTGCGGCCTGTGTGAAGAAGCGTGCCCGACCACGGCGATTCAGTTGACCCCGGACTTCGAACTGGGCGAATACAAGCGTCAGGATCTGGTGTACGAAAAAGAGGATCTGCTGATTTCCGGTCCGGGCAAATACCCGGAATATAACTTCTACCGGATGGCGGGTATGGCAATCGACGGCAAAGATAAGGGCGAAGCAGAGAACGAAGCTAAGCCTATCGACGTCAAGAGCCTGTTACCGTAAGGAGAGGGGCAATGGAATTCGCTTTTTATATCTGTGGCCTGATTGCTGTCCTCGCGACCCTGCGAGTGATTACGCACACTAACCCGGTACACGCGCTGCTGTATCTGATTGTCTCGCTGCTGGCTATTGCCGGGGTGTTCTTCTCGCTGGGCGCTTACTTCGCCGGTGCGCTGGAGATCATCGTCTATGCGGGCGCCATCATGGTGCTGTTCGTCTTCGTGGTGATGATGCTGAACCTGGGCGGCGCTGAAATCGCCCAGGAACGTCAGTGGCTGAAGCCGCAAATCTGGATTGGCCCGGCGGTTCTGTCCGCCGTGCTGCTGGCGGTGATGGTGTACGCCATCATGGGCCTGAACGACCAGGGTATTGACGGTAACGCTATCAGCGCCAAAGAAGTCGGTATTGCCCTGTTCGGGCCGTACGTACTGGCGGTTGAACTGGCATCGATGCTGCTGCTGGCAGGCCTGGTTGTGGCCTTCCATATCGGTCGTGAAGACCGCATGGGCGAAGTGCTGAGCAACCGCGCTGGCGATAGCGCGAAAAGGAAAACGGAGGAACACGCATGATTCCTTTACAACATGGGCTGATCCTCGCGGCGATTTTATTCGTGCTGGGTTTAACCGGTCTGGTTATCCGCCGCAACCTGCTGTTTATGCTGATTGGGCTGGAAATTATGATTAACGCCGCCGCGCTGGCCTTCGTGGTTGCCGGCAGCTACTGGGGCCAGACCGACGGTCAGGTGATGTATATCCTCGCCATTACCCTCGCGGCTGCGGAAGCGAGTATTGGCCTGGCGCTGCTGCTGCAGCTCCATCGTCGCCGCCAGAACCTGAACATCGATTCAGTAAGTGAGTTGCGCGGATGAACATGCTTGCCTTAACCATTATTCTGCCATTCATTGGCTTCGTTCTGCTGGCCTTCTCCCGCGGACGCTGGTCGGAGAATCTCTCCGCCACCGTTGGCGTCGGGTCGATTGGCCTCGCGGCGCTGGTCACGGCGTATGCTGGCATGGATTTCTTCGCCAACGGCAAGCAGGCTTTCAGCCTGCCGCTGTGGACGTGGATGTCCGTCGGCGACTTCAACATCGGCTTTAACCTGGTGCTGGATGGCCTATCCCTGACCATGCTCTCCGTGGTGACCGGCGTCGGCTTCCTGATCCACATGTTCGCCTCCTGGTATATGCGTGGGGAAGAGGGTTACTCTCGCTTCTTCGCCTACACCAACCTGTTTATCGCCAGCATGGTCGTTCTGGTGCTGGCCGATAACCTGCTGCTGATGTACCTCGGCTGGGAAGGCGTGGGCTTGTGCTCCTATCTGCTGATCGGTTTCTACTACACCGATCCGAAGAACGGCGCGGCGGCCATGAAAGCCTTCGTGGTGACCCGTGTCGGTGACGTATTCCTGGCGTTCGCGCTGTTCATTCTCTACAACGAGCTGGGCACGCTGAACTTCCGCGAAATGGTTGAACTGGCACCGGCGCACTTCGCCGCGGGCAACAACATGCTGATGTGGGCAACCCTGATGCTGCTGGGCGGTGCGGTGGGTAAATCCGCGCAGCTGCCGTTGCAGACCTGGCTTGCGGATGCGATGGCTGGCCCAACCCCAGTTTCTGCGCTGATCCACGCGGCGACCATGGTGACCGCCGGTGTTTACCTGATTGCCCGTACCCACGGCCTGTTCCTGCTGACGCCGGAAGTGCTGCATCTGGTCGGTATTATTGGGGCGGTAACGCTGGTGCTGGCAGGCTTTGCCGCGCTGGTACAGACCGATATCAAACGTGTACTCGCTTACTCCACCATGAGCCAGATTGGCTACATGTTCCTGGCGCTTGGCGTACAGGCATGGGATGCGGCGATTTTCCACCTGATGACCCACGCGTTCTTCAAAGCGCTGCTGTTCCTTGCGTCCGGCTCGGTCATTCTGGCCTGCCATCACGAACAGAACATCTTCAAGATGGGTGGCCTGCGTAAGTCGATTCCGCTGGTGTATGCCTGCTTCCTGGTCGGTGGTGCCGCGCTCTCCGCGCTGCCGCTGATTACCGCAGGCTTCTTCAGTAAGGACGAAATCCTTGCCGGTGCGATGGCGAACGGTCATATCAACCTGATGGTAGCGGGTCTGGTCGGTGCATTCATGACCTCGCTCTACACCTTCCGTATGATCTTCATCGTCTTCCACGGCAAAGAGCAGATTCACGCCCACGCAGGGAAGGGGATTACTCACCACCTGCCGCTGATCGTGCTGATGGTGCTGTCGACCTTTATCGGCGCGCTGATTGTGCCACCGCTGCACGGCGTACTGCCGGCAACGACCGAACTGGAACACGGCCGCGTGCTGACGCTGGAAATCACCTCGGGTGTCGTGGCGATTGCCGGGATCCTGATTGCCGCATGGCTGTGGCTGGGCAAACGCACGCTGGTGACCTCCATCGCCAACAGCGCACCTGGCCGCCTGCTGGGGACCTGGTGGTATAACGCCTGGGGCTTCGACTGGCTGTACGACAAGGTGTTCGTGAAGCCGTTCCTTGGCATCGCCTGGCTGCTGAAGCGCGACCCGCTCAATGCCTTGATGAACATTCCGGCTATCCTCTCCCGCTTCGCAGGCAAAGGCCTGGTACTGAGCGAGAACGGGTATCTGCGCTGGTATGTTGCGTCAATGAGCATCGGTGCCGTGGTGGTGCTGGCGTTGTTGATGGTATTGCGTTAATTCGTTGGGGAGGAGTTTCCTCCCCATGAAAATGTCGTGCTGTTTTCCTGTTCTGGCAGGCTTGTCGCCTCCGGATAGATTAATAAGGAAATGAATTGCCATGTTATTACCCTGGCTAATACTGATTCCCTTTATCGGCGGTTTCCTCTGCTGGCAGACCGAACGCTTTGGCGTGAAGATGCCGCGCTGGATAGCGCTGGTAACCATGGGACTGACGCTGGCGCTTGGCCTGCAGCTGTGGCTGCAGGGCGGCTACTCACTCACCCAATCCACCGGTCTGCCGCAGTGGCAGTCTGAATTCATCCTGCCGTGGATCCCACGCTTTGGGATAACGATTCACCTCGCGCTCGACGGCCTGTCGCTGCTGATGGTGGTGTTGACCGGTCTGCTGGGTGTGCTGGCGGTGCTCTGTTCCTGGAATGAAATCCAGAAATACCAGGGCTTCTTCCACCTCAACCTGATGTGGATCCTGGGCGGCGTTATCGGCGTGTTCCTGGCCATCGACATGTTCCTGTTCTTCTTCTTCTGGGAGATGATGCTGGTGCCGATGTACTTCCTGATCGCGCTGTGGGGCCATAAAGCCTCCGACGGTAAAACGCGTATCACGGCGGCCACCAAGTTCTTCATCTATACCCAGGCGAGCGGTCTGGTGATGCTGATTGCCATCCTGGCGCTGGTGTTCGTTCACCACGATGCGACCGGCGTATGGACCTTCAACTATCAGGACCTGCTGAAGACGCCAATGTCCCACGGCGTGGAATACCTGCTGATGCTGGGCTTCTTCATCGCCTTCGCGGTGAAAATGCCGGTGGTTCCGCTGCACGGCTGGCTGCCAGACGCACACTCACAGGCACCAACCGCCGGTTCTGTTGACCTTGCGGGTATCTTGCTGAAAACCGCGGCCTACGGTCTGCTGCGCTTCGCGCTGCCGCTGTTCCCGAACGCTTCCGCAGAATTCGCGCCTATCGCCATGTGGCTGGGTGTGATTGGTATCTTCTACGGCGCATGGATGGCGTTCACGCAGTACGACATCAAACGTCTGATTGCCTACACCTCCGTTTCCCACATGGGCTTCGTGCTGATTGCTATCTACACCGGCAGCCAGCTGGCGTACCAGGGTGCGGTTATCCAGATGATTGCGCACGGTCTGTCCGCAGCCGGCCTGTTCATTCTGTGTGGTCAGCTTTACGAACGTCTGCACACCCGCGACATGCGTCAGATGGGCGGCCTGTGGAGCAAAATTAAATGGCTGCCTGCGCTGTCACTGTTCTTCGCGGTCTGTACGCTGGGGATGCCGGGTACCGGTAACTTCGTCGGCGAATTCATGATCCTGTTCGGCAGCTACCATGTGGTTCCGACGATTACGGTGATTTCGACCTTCGGTCTGGTGTTCGCTTCCGTTTACTCGCTGGCGATGCTGCACCGTGCGTACTTTGGCAAAGCGAAGAGTGAAATCGCGGCAAAAGAACTGCCAGGGATGTCGCTGCGCGAGCTGTTTATCGTCCTGTTGCTGGTCGTGCTTCTGGTTCTGCTGGGCTTCTACCCGCAGCCGATTCTGGACACGTCACATTCTGCGATGAGTAACATCCAGCAGTGGTTTGTTAATTCTGTTTCAACTACAAGGCCGTAATTCGCCATGACAATAACTCCACAACAACTGATCGCGCTATTACCGCTGCTGATCGTCGGCTTGACGGTGGTGGTTGTGATGCTCTCCATTGCGTGGCGACGCAATCACTTCCTGAATGCCACGCTGTCAGTGCTTGGGCTTAACGCCGCGCTGGTCTCGCTCTGGTTTGTTGGTCAGGCGGGGGCGATGGACGTCACGCCGCTGATGCGCGTTGATGCCTACGCCATGTTCTACACTGGCCTGGTGCTGCTGGCGAGCCTTGCGACCTGTACCTTTGCTTACCCGTGG
The DNA here is from genome assembly GCF_040930405.1 of Kluyvera sichuanensis. Classification (NCBI taxonomy): domain Bacteria; kingdom Pseudomonadati; phylum Pseudomonadota; class Gammaproteobacteria; order Enterobacterales; family Enterobacteriaceae; genus Kluyvera; species Kluyvera sichuanensis. The sequence goes on along the minus strand of NZ_CP162271.1, from coordinate 2,203,503 downwards.
CTTGAGGGCTATACCGACAACAAGGAAGAGTTCTACCTGCTGGTGCTGATTGCTGCCCTCGGCGGCATTCTGCTGGCGAACGCCAACCACCTGGCGGCGCTGTTCCTCGGTATTGAGCTGATTTCTCTGCCGCTGTTTGGCCTGATTGGTTACGCGTTCCGCCAGAAACGTTCTCTGGAAGCGAGCATCAAGTACACCATTCTGTCCGCCGCCGCATCGTCATTCCTGCTGTTCGGTATGGCGCTGCTGTACGCGCAGTCCGGCAACCTGTCTTTCGTCGCGCTCGGTAAGAGCCTCGGCGATAACATGCTGCACGAACCGCTGCTGCTGGCAGGCCTGGGGATGATGATTGTTGGCCTCGGCTTCAAGCTCTCTTTGGTGCCGTTCCACCTGTGGACGCCGGACGTTTATCAGGGTGCCCCTGCGCCGGTATCAACCTTCCTGGCCACCGCCAGCAAGATTGCTATCTTTGGCGTGGTGATGCGTCTGTTCCTGTACGCGCCGGTAGGCGACAGCGAAGCGGTACGCGTGGTGCTGGGCCTTATCGCCTTTGCCTCCATCATCTTCGGTAACCTGATGGCACTGAGCCAGACCAACATCAAGCGTCTGCTCGGTTACTCTTCCATCTCTCACCTCGGCTACCTGCTGGTGGCGCTGATTGCGCTGCATAGCGGCGAGATGTCGATGGAAACCGTTGGCGTGTACCTGGCGGGTTACCTGTTCAGTAGCCTCGGTGCGTTTGGTGTCGTCAGCCTGATGTCCAGCCCGTACCGCGGCCCGGATGCAGAGTCTCTGTACGCCTACCGTGGTCTGTTCTGGCACCGTCCGATTCTGGCGGCGGTGATGACCGTGATGATGCTGTCTCTGGCCGGTATCCCAATGACCCTCGGCTTTATCGGCAAGTTCTACGTGCTGGCCGTCGGCGTCCAGGCACACCTGTGGTGGCTGGTTGGCGCGGTGGTTGTCGGTTCCGCGATTGGTCTCTACTACTACCTGCGTGTGGCGGTGAGCCTGTACCTGAGCGCGCCGGAAAAACCAAACCGCGATGCGCCGTCTAACTGGCAGTACAGCGCAGGCGGTATTGTGGTTCTGATCTCCGCGCTGCTGGTACTGGTGCTGGGTATCTATCCACAGCCGCTGATTAGCATTGTGCGTCTGGCGATGCCGATGATGTAATCCATCGTCACCGATGTGAAAAACCCCGCAATGCGGGGTTTTTTATTGCCGGATATTTAGTCGCACCACACCGGTTCGTTTTCACGCACGCTACGGATGCTAGCGTGGATCTCTTCCGGCACGATACGCGTCAGGGAGAGCGGCGGCAGATTGTTCGGGTCAACGTAGGCGATATCCAGCGATTCATGGCTGATGGCAAGCTCGCCGCCCAACGTTTCGCAGAGGAAAATCAGCTTATAGACATGCCAGGGATAGGGCGGATGCCCGTGCTGGTTGCGGTCCCAGACGCCGAGAAGGCGGCTTACTTTCACCTCAAGCCCGGTCTCTTCACGCACTTCACGCTCGACCGCTTGCGCAGGGCTATCGCCAATATCGGCCCAGCCGCCCGGCAGGCTCCAGCCTTTATCGTCAGATTCCTGAACCATCAGCAGCTTGCCTTCATGCAGAATGATGGCGCGCACGTCGGTTTTTGGCGTGGCGTAGCCGGTGTCTACCTTATGCAGATTTTTCAGCGTGGCTTCCGGCAGGTCAAAGCGCGCGGTTAGCATTCGTTCGGCGATGCCCATCAGCTCTTCATAACGCTCCCGGTCATAAGCGTCTTTGGTGTACGTGAGTCCGGTCTGCGCCAGCGCTTGTAAACGTTGGGCAATGCGTGCAAGTTCATTATCGTTGAGTACTTCTGACATGCTTCCTCCCGTTGTGTCTTCCGGTCAATGGGCCGGAAAACGGTCTTTGTAGGTTACCAGGCGCGGTCACTTGTCCGTTAGGGAGAATGAACATGCCGCCTGGTAAATCCGGCTAAACGCTTCTATAGTCGAGACTGTTTCCCCGCAACAGGATTCACTAATGCGATTTAACGGATTGACCAAAGGCTTCTTTATTTTCATTCTCGCGCTCGTGACCTGGGCATTCTTCGATGTACTGTCGCCGTATTTCTCCGCCATTCTGTGGGCTGCGATCCTCACCGTCGTCTTTAACCCGGTGAAAAACAAACTGCGCAGCGCACTGGGCGATCGTAACGGATTGGCCTCGCTGCTGACTATCGGCATTATCTGTCTGATCGTTTTTATTCCATTGATGGTGATCCTCTCCTCGCTGGCGCTTGAGCTAAACGTGGTGTACACCAAGCTGCAGGAGAACAACACCCGTTTTCCGCAGGTGATAGCCAGCCTCTTCTCGCATCTGCCGCATTGGGCGCGCGGGTTCCTGATAGAACACAATCTCGATAACGTCGCACAGATCCAGAAAAAACTCTCTGACGTCGCACTGGCGGGTGGGCAGTACCTTGCTGGCAGCGCCTTCCTGATTGGTAAAGGGACGTTTGGCTTTGCCATCAGCTTCGGCATCATGCTCTATCTGCTGTTCTTCCTGCTGAAAGACGGGCCGTTTCTGGTGCGCCAGATCCTCGACTCTTTGCCGCTGACGGATATCGTTAAGCAGCACCTGTTTGCCAAGTTTGTCGGCGTCACGCGGGCGACGGTCAAAGGCACGGCGGTGGTTGCAGTGGTGCAGGGGACGCTCGGCGGCATAGCCTTTGCTATTGTCGGCATCGACGGCAGCGTGCTGTGGGGCGCGCTGATGGCGTTTCTCTCGCTGGTGCCTGCCGTAGGGGCGGCGATTATCTGGGTACCGGCGGCAATCTTCCTCTTCGCCACCCAGCAGGTGTGGCAGGGGCTGTTTATCGTCGGCTTCTTCGTGATTATTGTCGGGCTGGTGGACAATATTCTGCGCCCGCTGCTGGTGGGCAAAGATACCAAAATGCCGGACTACCTGATTCTTATCACCACCATTGGCGGTATGGAAATCTACGGTATCAACGGCTTTGTGATTGGCCCGCTGATTGCCGCGCTGTTCCTCGCCTGCTGGAACCTCTTCTCCGGGCGAGATCACGCCGGGAACGTCGAGGGGCTGGATGAAGAGTTTATTGAAGAGGGCAAAAGTCCGCCCGAGGCATGACGATCACGAAATAGCAAAAGGCGGCCTGAGGTCGCCTTTTTATTGTCACGAGAAATCAGGCGTTTCCTATAATTTCAATCATGCTTCTTGTTTTCAGGTAGTAGAAGGAACCGACAGGTGAGAATTGCCACAATAACCAACTGGGCCTACGGCGCGACGGTATGTCTGACGATTGTCTCCGGTATCGTCATGCTGATGGCCTCCAGTGCGGATAACGCCGAGCGGCAGGCGGTGCAGCAGCGTTTGGTGTTCGATCGACTGACGGATGAAATCGAGAGCAATGCCTGGTCGCTCTCTGACCTGGCGCGTCTGTACGTGGTGAATAAAGACCCTGAGGTGCTGAGCGAATATCATCAACGGGAAAAGCAGCAGGTGGAGATAGAACACCATCTGTCGAAGCTCGAAGATGTCGGGGCGACGGGTGAAGAGCTGGCGCTGCTGCACGAAGGGCTACAGATTGTGTATGACCTCCAGGATGAACAACAAACTGCGCTCGCCAACTTAGCGCATGAGGAGGCGCCGATTGCCGTCTCGTTGCTGTATGGCAAAATCTATGAGCAGGAGCTCGATCGGGCGCAGGAGCGCATGGATCATTTCCGCCAGATGCTTGATAGCCGGGCGCTGCGTGCGGTTCAGGAAGCGACCCGCGACTCCCGCATGCTGCGTACGCTATCCGAGGTGATGGTCGGGCTGACGGCGCTGCTGTTTTTATTCGTCCTCGGCTTTATTTTAAAACGCCGCGTGCTGCGCCCGGTGGTGCGGTTGAGCGACGTGGTACATCGCCTGGCTTCTCAGGACTACGCCGTTGATACGCCGAACTTTAAGCAGATTGATGAAATTGGCGACATGGCGCAGGCGATCCGCATTTTCCGCGAGAACGGGCTGGTGCGGCAACAGCTTGAACGGCAGCGCGATGCCGACTGGGCGATACGCGAACTGCTGGCGCGCATGACCCAGCGTCTGCAGGGCTGCGAATGCTTTGACGACGTGGTGAACGTGGCAGAACTCTTCGCCCCCAATATTGCACCGGGCGTCGCGGGAAGACTCTATATTCTCGACAAAGATCCGTGGCAGATGCGCTGCGTGGCCTCCTGGTTATCACCCGAGGGCGAGCCAACGCCGTTCCACCCGGATGAGTGCTGGGCAGTGCGCCGCGGGCAGAGCCACCCGCCGGTACATGGCGAGCCGGATATCGGCTGCTACCATCTGCCGGAGTCGTGTCTCGACCATACGCTGTGCGTCCCGCTGATTGCCCAGGGCGAGGCCATCGGCCTGCTCTCATTCCAGAATCTCAACGACCAGACCGCACCTTCCCGCGCCTACCTTGAACTGATGGCGGAAGCGCTGGGCCTGGCGTTAGCCAACCAGCGCCTGCGTGATGCGCTGCTGGAAAAAGCGCTCTACGACCCGCTCACTGGTCTACGTAACCGCCACCATCTGGACGATACCCTGAATACCCAGATGAGCCAGGCGATTCGCAACGAAGAGCCGATGAGCTGTCTGATGATTGACATCGATCACTTCAAAAATATCAATGACCGCTTCGGTCATGAGGCGGGCGACGGCGTAATTAAAAGCGTCGCCTCCACCATTCAGCGCGTGGTGCAGGACCGAGGCTTAGCTTTCCGTTACGGCGGCGAAGAGTTTCTGGTGCTGCTGTACGACATGGACGATGAGGCCGCTAACCGCATCGCCAGCGAGATTTTCGACGGCGTACGCGAACTGGTGTTGCGCTTTAGCGGTGCGGAGATTGGTCATGTGGATGTCTCCATCGGCGTGGCAAGCTACCCGCAGCACGCCCAGAGCGACAGCCTGCTGCGTGCGGCGGACGTGGCGTTGTACCGGGCGAAAGAGCTAGGGCGTTCGCGGATCGTGAGCTTTGGGGCGCTGGCAGGGTAGGGCAGGTGTGCGTGGTTTTATAATAAAATGACGGCGATATTTTTCAGGAATACCGCCTTATTTCTATTATATTTTATTGCTGGTGTTTGGTTATTAATAATAGAAATATAATATCCTGGCGTTCATTTCAAAATAATTCATCCGCAATGTTAATTATTTATATAATTAAAGTAACATGTCGTGAAAATTTGCTTTTTTTAGTTCTCATAGACGAGTATTTACATATCATGATATAATGCGGAGGAAAAACGTGCAGATTATTAATCTGGCGTTAACGTAAATAAATATTTGAGGGGACTCTTCCAGTGGGACGTAAATGGGCCAATATCGTTGCTAAAAAAACGGCTAAAGACGGTGCAACGTCAAACGTATATGCAAAGTTCGGTGTAGAAATCTATGCCGCTGCTAAACAAGGCGAGCCAGATCCAGAATCAAACTCCGCGTTAAAATTCGTTATTGAACGTGCTAAACAAGCACAGGTTCCAAAGCACGTTATTGATAAAGCCATTGATAAAGCCAAAGGCGGCGGAGATGAAACCTTCGTAGCAGGGCGTTATGAAGGCTTTGGGCCAAGCGGTTCTATGCTTATCGCTGAAACGCTGACCTCTAATGTTAACCGCACGATTGCTAATGTCCGCAACATTTTCAATAAAAAAGGCGGGAACATCGGCGCAACGGGTGCGGTCAGCTATATGTTTGACAACACCGGTGTGATTGTATTTAAGGGAACAGACCCTGATAGTATTTTTGAAATTCTGCTTGAAGCTGAAGTGGAAGTTCGTGATGTGACTGAAGAAGAAGGCAACATTATTGTTTATACTGAAGCCACTGACCTTCATAAAGGTATTGCCGCGCTGAAAGCGTCTGGTATTACTGAATTCGCGACCACAGAATTAGAAATGATTGCACAGTCAGAAATTGAACTGTCACCAGAAGATTTAGCCATCTTTGAAGGGCTTGTTGATGCTCTTGAAGATGATGACGATGTGCAGAAAGTCTATCACAACGTTGCTAACCTCTAATTATAGATTACAGAAATCTGCCGTTATGGCAGATTTTTAAATTTATAAAGACGTTATAAATATATCCAGCCTGATATATAGCGCTAAAAGATAGCTAACAGCGGTTTAAATACCGCTGTAATTAGCACTAAATGAAAGATCTTCCCACCTCATTTGCCATTCAGTTATCTCTTTTGTATTCAATCTGGCGATTCTGGGCCTGTCGGTGAACGTCGGGGCGGGGTTGCTGAGCTAAACGCAGCATGATTTCGGACAAACCATTCCTTAGTACCTCAAATCCACACAAAAACTTAACAAAAATGTGACAATGACAATATACATATAACTTATTATCTTTTATAAATTAGCGGGTGTACTCTGCGCTTTACCTACAAATGAGAAACGTATATGGAACAGACACCTGCTAAAAAAACTGAACATATTCAGTCTGATAACAAAGAGCAATTCACAAGATCTATTGGCCTGGTCTCAAATTTCGCGTTGGGTTTTACCTATCTTTCGCCGCTGACCGCCGTCTACTCGCTGTTTGCCCTGGCGGTGACGCTGGCGGGGCCACCGGCGGTATGGTGGATTCTGATCGTCGCCTGCGGGCAGCTGCTGGTGGCGCTGGTTTTTGGTGAAGTCTCTTCGCAATACCCGATTACCGGGGGGTTATACCCTTGGGCCAGACGCCTGTGGGGGAAAAAATACGCCTGGATTGCTGCCTGGATCTACCTTTGGGCGCTGGTCGTGACCGTTACCTCCATTGCGGAATACACCGCGACCTTCGTTGAGTCGCTGTTCAAGTACGGACAAACGCCGATGACGATGTTGATAACCTCAGCGGTACTGCTGCTGATGATGATGGCTATCAATATGTCGGGTACCAAAAACCTGGCGCGCGTCGCCCGTATCGGCTTCTGGTGCGAGATTGTCAGCGTAATTGCGCTGGGGATCTACTTACTGATTTTCCATCGCACTCAGCCGTTCTCGGTGATCTTCGACTCGATGGGCGTGATGGCGCATGATGGCAGCTACACCACCGCCTTTATGTCCGCCGCGCTGATGGGCCTGTTTATGTTCTTTGGCTTCGAAGCCTGCGGCAACGTGGCGGAAGAGGTGCAAAACCCAGGCAAGAAGATCCCGGTCGCCATGATTTTAAGTATCGTCTTCGGCGCTATCTCCGCCATTATCTCGGTACTGGGCTATCTGCTCTCCTCACCGAATCTGCTCAATATCGTGAACGGCAAGGTGGCGGATCCTATCCCGGCAATTTTGCATGAAGCGCTGGGCGAAACCGGTGCGACGGTATTTATCGTGATCGCGATTATTGCCATGCTCTCCTGCATTCTCTCTCTGCAGGCGGCGTTAAGCCGACTGATCTTCTCCTTCTCCCGCGACAAAATGTTACCGGGCAGCGAGTGGATGTCTAAAATCTCCAAAAACAGCGTGCCGGACAACGCGATGATCGTCAGCTGCCTGCTCCCGGTGATTGTCTGCGTCTGCGTCTACTTCCAGCCTGACAACCTGGCGCGCATTACTGCGTTTGCGGTGATCGGCATTTATATCTCCTTCCAGATGGTAGTGCTGGCCGCCATGCGTCAACGCCTGAACGGCTGGAAACCGGCCGGTGAGTGGACTATCGGTGGCTGGGGGACGCTGGTGAATGGACTGGCGCTGGCCTATGGCGTCGCGGCTATCTGGTTGCTGGCGCAGCCTGCGGAAGGGAGTACCTTCCTCGATCGCTGGACGGTGCTGATTGGGCTGGCGATTGTGCTGGGAACCGGTCTGCTCTATATGGCGATTGCGCGACCGTTTGGTCGCTCCAGCGCGCCGGAAAATGATGCCATCGCCTATGCGGATGAGCTGAAAGCAAGAGAAAGTTATTAATACTCAAGGGCCTGCGGGCCCTTAATTGTCACATTGATACAGAATGAAGTAGTCGCTTTGATGCAGCACCGTAGCCGGGAGCGTGGTCAGCAGATTGCCCACCCGGAAACGGGGTTCAGTCGAAAAAATGATGCGTCTGTCGCGGTTAGTCAGCACCACTTTTGCGGGAGGGCGACAGGAAAGTAGCTCCTCTTCAATCTGGCCTACCAGCATATCGATAGCCGCCACGCCAAGAAATTGCCCGTTGCTGTAAACCGGCACCGCAGAGGTGAGGGTGTACGCGGTATTACAGACGTAATCCACATAAGGGCCGTGAATACAGGCCTTACCCACCGACGGCGTGTGTTTAAACCACTCAAACGTTCTGAAATCCAGCCGCTGCTGGGTAGCCTGGTCCAGGTCGAGATTGACCTGCTGCATCCCGTTGGCCTTTTTAAACCACCACTCCAGCAACCAGTATTCGCTGGCGGTTGGGCTGCTCTCAATATGGCTGGCAAAACCGGCCCCCGAGCAGTAGCGGTTATGCTGCAACGTGTGCTGGATATGCCCCTGAATGGTAGCCTTCACGGCAGGCTCTAATAACATCTCCGCCGACGCCTTTTGCCCGCTGGTGATGCTTTCACGTATGCGGTCTGCCAGCGCGACGGTGGACGCCACTGTTGAGGCGGTAATATCCTCAATTTTATCTATCAGGGTGGTAAACGATATGGGAGAGGTCATTTTGCGGTCAGCCTTCGCTCAGATTATATTTCATCTTTTGGTCGATCAGGTGGTAGATAAACGTATCAATAAGTCGGGTTGCAATCGCCATGGCGGCCAGTTCGTCGTGGTTCGCCAGCGCCTCCGTCAGCGTCTCGTACAGGGCCACAACCTGCGGGAAAATCTCATCGGAACGGTAGAGTACCGCCACCAGTGAGGCCCACTCAGCCTGTAGCTGTAGCTCCTGGTTTGCCAGCCTGGCTGAATGCGAGCTGGCGGCAAGAGCCAGCAGACAGCGCATATCAGACTGGGTCCTTTGCTCCGGCGTCCCGGCGTGCTTCAGCACGTCAACAAACCCTCGCAGCCGGTCAATATCCGCCGCGGTCACCCGGCGGGAAGCCAGCCTGGCGCTATGGCTGATAATGGCGGAGTGCATCTCTCCTAAATCGGAAAGGTAATCCGTGCTGATGGTTTTGAACGGGTGCAGGCTGCTGTTTTTATCGCGCACGCTTTCGCACACGAAGCTGCCGCCATTTCTGCCACGCACGGTGTAGATCAATTCATTGGCCCGCAGCGTGTTAAGCGCCTCGCGGATCGTAATGTGCGAAACGCCCATCATTTTCGCTAAGTCGGTTTCATTGGGCAGCTGTTCATGAGGTTCCAGCAGCCCGGTAATGATCGCGTTGGAGAGGCGCTGAACTATTTGATCGGAGCGACTGGCCTGTCCAATAGGCGCAAAGATAACTGCATGAGTAATCATAAGCTTTTCTATTATTTATTCCCTGAAAGAGCACCCTTCTTAACATAAGCCTGCCGGGCAGGAAAGGAGAGAATCACGGCAGATAACCCCCGTTTTCGCGATCTCCTGGCCTGCTGGCACTGAGCCAACATAGCGTCATCCCGTCGGTGAGCAATCCCTCCCCGCTGAGATTTAGCTATTTTGTGATTCTAATGTAATAAAATAGTTAAATTTGCGAAGCGTATCATATTGTTCGCTCAGCACGTTTGAATCCTGACGGTAACAAATATATTACATAAGTTTCTTTATGTTTTAAATGTCAGGAGTTGGTCATGAACACGCTGAAGCATTTTATTAACGGACAGTTTGTCTCGTCGTCGTCGGAAGAGGCGTTTGAGCTGGTGAGCCCGGTCGACGGCGAATGCTATGCCATGAGCCCGAACGGCGGCAAAGCGGAGGTCGATCAGGCTTACGCGGCGGCAAAAGCGGCTTTCGCGGTATGGAAAAAATCGACCCCGGCGCAGCGTCAGAAGGCGCTGCTGAATCTTGCGGATGCGATTGAAAGCAACGCCGCGCGCCTGGCGGAAATTCAGAGCCAGGAGACCGGGCAACTGCGGCACTTTATCGAGAAAGAGGAAATTGCCGCGTCCTGCGACGCCATTCGCTTTTTTGCCGGGGCCGCTCGCTGCCTGGAAGGCAAAGCCAGCGGAGAGTACAGCGAAGGTTTTACCTCCACGATTCGCCGCGAGCCGCTGGGGATTGTGGGGCAGGTGACCCCCTGGAACTACCCCTTCATGATGGCGGTATGGAAAATTGCTCCGGCGCTGGCAGCAGGTAACACGGTGGTGTTAAAGCCGAGCGACACGACCCCTATCAGCACCCTGATGCTGGCGGAACTTGCCGCGCCATTCTTCCCGGCAGGGGCGTTTAACGTGGTGCTGGGTAAGGCCGGTACCGGTTCGCTGGTGGTCTCAAACCCCACGGCCTCGCTGGTATCGATTACTGGCTCCGTGCGTGCCGGTCTGCAGGTCGCCGCATCGGCGGCAGCCAACCTGACCAAAGCACATCTGGAGCTGGGCGGTAAAGCGCCGGTAGTGGTGTTTGCTGACGCCAATCTGGACAAAGCCGTGGATACCATCCTCACCGCCGGGTTCTTCAACGCCGGGCAGGACTGCACCGCCGCCACGCGCCTGCTGGTTGAGCAGTCGGTCTATGACACTTTCCTGCAAAAACTGCTCGAGAAAGGCAAAGCCATCCGCTTTGGGCTGCCGGATGACAAATCTGCGCTTTACGGCGCGCTGAACAGCAAAAATCAGCTGGAGCAGGTGAAAGGCTTTATTGAACGCCTGCCGTCACACGCCAGAATTGAGATGGGCGGCCATGCGGGGCCGGGGCCGGGCTTCTATTTCGAACCGACGCTGGTCTCCGGCCTGCATCAGCAGGATGAAGCTATCCAGCACGAAGTCTTCGGCCCGGTGATGACCATTCAATCGTTCAGCAGCGAAGAAGAAGCGCTGCATAAGGCCAATGACGTGGAGTATGGCCTGGCGGCCAGCGTCTGGACCAGTAACCACGGCCGTGCTCAGCGTTTCAGCATTGAGCTGGATTTCGGCACCGTATGGGTCAACAACCATATCCCGCTGTGTGCCGAAATGCCTCACGGCGGCTTCAAAAAGTCCGGCTATGGCAAAGATCTCTCCTCCTATTCACTCGACGAGTACACCAGAGTGAAACACATCATGTGCGATATCACTGAATAACAAGGATAAAAAATGAAAACCCTTAAAGTTGCCCTTTTTTCCGCCGTGCTGTTCTCCGGGCTGGCGCAGGCCCATAGCTCCTCTCTGGAAGTCGTAAAAGCCTATATGGCGGCATGGAATGCCCATGATGCCAGCAAGGCGGCGACCCTGCTGTCCAGCGACGTGGTCTATTACGACGCGGCGGCGGGTGAGCCGGTGAAGGGCCGGGATAACGCCGAAAAAGAGGTGATCGGTGCCTTTATTCACGCCGTGCCCGACCTGAAATGGACCATGACCGATAAGCCGGTTTACGACAAAGATACCGTTGCCTTTCGCTGGCAGTTTGTCGGTAAAAACAGCGGTGAGTGGGCAGGTAGCCCGGCTACCAACAACGCCATCAAATTTGAAGGCGTGAGCTATATCCGCGTGAAGGACGGAAAAATCACCTGGCAGGGGGATTATTACGATTCCAAAAAGCTGGATGAAGAGCTGAAACCTGAGAACAAATAATCGGCCACCCCCTTTGTTAGTAAAGGGGGATGTCTAATATGGGCTGCCAGTTAAGCAGGGTTAAGGAGGTGCTTTTTGATGATCTCCGCCAGCCGGGTAAACGCCAGCGCCATTGCCTCTTCATCAATGCTGGCAAACCCCAGCAGCAGCCCCTTGCGCGTTGGCGTGTCGGCAAAATAGCGTGACAGGGGGCGCACCAGCAGCGCTTGCTGGTTCGCCTCCTGGGTAATGGCGAGGTCATCGGCATCATCGGGTAGCTGCAAAATCAGATGCAGCCCGGCGTTGCTGCTGAACTCGCCCAGATACTGTTTCCCCAGTTGACGGGTAATCAGCGCGACCAGCGCGAGGCGACGGCGGCTGTAGAGCTGGCGCATCTTGCGGATATGGGCGGCGTAGTAACCTTCGCGAATAAACTCCGCCAGCGCGGCCTGCATCAGCAGGTGGCCCCCACGATAGAGATCGCTATGCACCTTTTTTAACGCCGCCGCCAGCGGTTCCGGCAGCACCATATAGCCGAGGCGGAGTGCCGGGTAGAGGGTTTTACTGAAGGTGCCGATGTAAATCACCGGGCTAGACTCTTCCAGCCCCTGAAGGGACGGGATCGGCTGCCCGGCAAAGCGGAACTCGCTGTCGTAATCGTCCTCGACAATCCAGCTTTGGGTTTTACGCGCCAGCGCCAGCAGTTGCTGACGGCGGCTCAGACTCATTACCGACCCTAGCGGGTACTGATGCGAGGGGGTGACAAAAATCATTCTCGGCGGCACCGCGTTCTCTTCTACAGGCACCAGCCCCTCTTCATCCACCGCGATGGCGGAAAAATTCACCCCATTCATGCGCAGAATATTTTTGATGCCCCAGTAGCCCGGTTCCTCCACCCAGGCCTGATCGCCCGGATTGCATAAGGTGCGCGTTACCAAATCCAGCGCCTGGTGGATCCCTTCGGTTATCAGAATCTGGTCCGGGGAGCAGCGCACCCCGCGCGCCGTGCGCAGGTAATCGGTCAGCGATGCTTTCAGTTCAGCCACGCCGCCGTAGGCATCGTAGGTCAGATACTGCGGTAGCGGCTGGCGGGAGAGGCGATCCTGAATTTTTTTCAGCGCGCGATGCGGGAAGAGGGTGACGTCCGGGACGCCCGGCACAAACGCCCCCCACTGGCGCGGGCTGGCGCTGGCGTTGCCCAGCAGCGCCTGGCCGCGTTCCGACAATTGGATGCTGAGCGCCTGCTGCGGCGGGGATGAAGGCGGCATCTTTCGCTGGACCAGATTGTCCAGCACGCTCTCGCTGACAAAGGTGCCGCTGCTGGTGCGGGCCGAGATATACCCCTCCGCCTGCAGCTGTTCATAAACGCGCAGCACGGTGTTACGCGACAGCGCCAGTTCATCGGCCAGATCCCGGGAAGGAGGGATGCGGGTGGCGGGCTTCAGGCTGCCTTCCAGAATGCAACTGCATATCGCCGCATAAAGACGACGATGCAATTTCTCACCGGTCTGTTGCGAAAATGCCTGCGTGATCACATCTACAGCAAGAGAACGCATTTGGATCCTTAAAATAAAACGTTTTGGCTCTCGATTAGAGTACCAGATGGTGAATAAATAGCAGTGAGATGTATTCACAGACTTATAAAAAAAGGATGAGGCAACACTATGAGTAATAAAAACCTGCATCAACGTCGCCTGGCCGCCACCCCACGTGGCGTGGGCGTGATGTGCGATTTCTTCGCGCAGTCCGCTGAGAACAGCACCCTGACGGACGTGGAAGGTCGCCAGTTCATTGATTTTGCTGCCGGCATCGCGGTACTCAACACCGGTCATCGCCACCCGCGCCTGGTGCAGGCCGTTGAAGCGCAGCTGCAGGCCTTTACCCATACCGCCTACCAGATTGTCCCTTACGAAAGCTATGTCACCCTGGCCGAGAAGATTAACGCCGCGGCCCCGGTGGGCAGCGACGCGAAAACCGCCTTCTTCACCACCGGTGCCGAAGCGGTAGAGAACGCGGTGAAAATTGCCCGCGCCCACACTGGCCGACCAGGCGTTATCGCCTTTGGCGGCGGCTTCCACGGCCGCACCTACATGACCATGGCCCTGACGGGCAAAGTGGCCCCTTACAAAAAAGGCTTTGGCCCCTTCCCGGGCTCGGTATTCCACGCGCCTTATCCTTCCGCCCTGCACGGGATCACCACCGACGATGCGGTAAAAGCCATCGAACGCCTGTTTAAGGCCGATATTGATGCTGAGCAGGTGGCCGCCATTATCTTCGAACCTATCCAGGGGGAAGGGGGCTTTGTCGTCGCGCCGCCAGATTTCGTCGCGGCAATTCGCCGCATCTGCGATAAGCACGGCATCGTGATGATTGCCGACGAAGTACAAAGCGGCTTCGCCCGTACCGGCAAGCTGTTCGCCATGGACCACTACGCGGACAAACCGGACCTGATGACCATCGCCAAAAGCCTTGCGGGCGGTATGCCGCTCTCCGGCGTGGTGGGCAAAGCCGAGATTATGGATGCGCCAGCGCCAGGCGGCCTGGGCGGCACCTACGCGGGCAACCCGCTCTCCGTCGCGGCTGCGCTGGCGGTGCTGGATATTATTGATGATGAGAAACTATGCCTGCGTGCTGATGCGTTAGGCGAACGCCTGCGTGCCACCCTGAACGACGCCCGTGAATACGCGCCGGGTCTGGCAGAAGTGCGCGGTGTAGGTTCGATGATTGCCGCAGAGTTTACCGACCCGACAAGCGGAGAACCGTCTGCCGAACTGGCTCAGCGCGTGCAGCGTAAAGCGCTGGAGCAGGGGTTACTGCTGCTCACCTGCGGCCAGTATGGCAACGTGATCCGCTTCCTCTATCCGTTAACCATTCCGGAGTTCCAGTTCACCCAGGCGCTGGAGATTATCAAAAACGCCCTGAAGGACTGACGAACCGCCACGTTACCCTCGCTTTCTGCACAAGATGGACATCTTTAGTGCCGTGGTACTTTGCTCATCCGAGCACCGACGATAGCCATCCGTATCGTCGGTTTTTTTATTAAAAATCCGATTTCACTGTTGAGGTAAACGATGAAAACGCTGTCGTTTCTGAATAACAATCCCGACTCCGCATGGAATATCTTTATTGCCCAGGTTGAGCGCGTGCTGCCGTATTTAGGCGAGCTGGAGAGCTGGGCCGACACCCTGATCCGCCCCAAACGCGCGCTGATTGTCGACATTCCGCTGGAGATGGAAGATGGCACCGTGCGCCATTTCGAAGGCTATCGCGTACAGCACAACCTGTCCCGCGGGCCGGGAAAGGGCGGGGTGCGCTACCACCCGGATGTCACCTTAGAAGAGGTGATGGCGTTATCCGCCTGGATGACCATCAAATGCGCAGCGCTGAATCTGCCTTTCGGCGGTGCTAAAGGTGGTATTCGCGTTGACCCAGGCGAGCTCAGCAAGAAGGAACTGGAACGGCTGACCCGCCGCTACACCAGCGAAATTGGCCTGATTATTGGGCCACAGCAGGACATTCCGGCACCGGACGTGGGCACCAATGCGCAGGTGATGGCCTGGATGATGGACACCTACTCGATGAACGTCGGCTCTACCACCACCGGTGTGGTCACCGGAAAACCTATCCACCTTGGCGGCTCACTGGGGCGCGTTAAGGCCACCGGACGCGGGGTCTTTGTCACCGGGATGGCGGCGGCGAAACACATTAACCTCGACATCACCGGCGCGCGTATTGGCGTGCAGGGCTTTGGTAACGTCGGCAGCGTCGCCGCGCAGCTGTTTGCCAGCGAAGGGGCCAAGGTCATCTCCGTGCAGGATCACTCCGCCACGCTGTATGACGCTTCCGGCATTGATATTGACGCGCTTATCGCCTGGCAAACCGAGAACGGCAAGATAAAGGGCTTCCCGGGCGCGGCTGACGTCAGCCCCGATGCGTTCTGGCTATACGACTATGACATCGTGATCCCCGCCGCGCTGGAGGGCCAGATTACGGCCCAACGCGCCGAAGGCCTCTCATGCCGCCTGGTGCTGGAAGGCGCGAATGGCCCGACGGTGCCGCAGGCCGATGACATCTTGCGCGAACGCGGCATTATCGTGCTCCCGGACGTTATCTGTAACGCGGGCGGCGTGACGGTGAGCTACTTTGAGTGGGTGCAGGATTTCTCCAGCTTCTATTGGTCAGAAGACGAGATTTATCAAAAGCTGGATAAAATCATCCTCAACGCCTTTGATGATGTGTGGAATAAATCGCAGCAGCTGAAGATCTCGCTGCGTACGGCGGCGTATGCGATTGCCTGCGAGCGTATTCTTACCGCGAGGAAAGAGCGCGGGATTTACCCGTAATCTCTGTTTGCTGGTAGTGCGGAATCAAGCCCGATGACGTTTTGTGCATCGGGCTTTAATGATGTTACAGCGCCAGGATTTTCATTCAGTTTTGCGAGCGTCCTTCCAGCAACCCGTATTGCTCAGGCCCGTTAAGCGCAGTATCCTGTTGTTGTACCTGCAAAATCAGGTGCCGGGATTGGAACCCTGAACTAACCTCATCGACGACATAAAGCGCGTTAACGCATATTTATGTCGTATGCACAGTCACCATCTCAATGGTGGGCTAGCGGGGGCATTGAAAGATGCACCTGAATCGATGAGTCGGTCGTTCTAACCCCGTCTGGTTTAGCCACCAATGAGAGAGAAAATATCATTTATTGGAGGCTGCCACGATGGCGACACCCCTCACTCAGACTACCGTACCAGACTTCACCCACTGCGAGTTTTACTCCTTCGTTGAAGGCCGCGCCGTCCACCTTGGCGGTGAATGGCTCTCCCAAGCCGGATTTATCGACGGCATGCCCATCAAAGTCCGCGTAATGAAAGATTGCATCGTAATCACTCCGCAGAACACCCGCGAGCTATGGGGCTGCATTGAAGGTATGAGCGTCGCAAGTATCAACCAGCGCAAAGTGAAAGCATGGCTGAAAACCTTTCCCGGTGCCTTGAACGATAGCGGGGATATTCCGGCGATTAAGCGAAGTAAATCGGGCGGGAAATTCTAACGACAAGCGACAATGGTAGCCCGGCCGAGCGGAGCGACGGCCGGGGGTTGTGCGGGAATAATCTGAGGATCGCACTTCTGCTTTGTGCCAATATAGGACGTTTCTGGCATCAGAATAATTTTCACTACCACAATACAAACCACTGGCGAAGAAAAAGGAAGCATAATGGATTTATGTATAAGGTGAAAGTAATATAAGCGGCAATATTTCAGCCGCTTGATTTGTTACAGAGTTTGCTGCCTATTTACCTTTCCATATTTCATATGCAGAATTTAGATCATCCATTTTTTTCCATTTTATTATCTTGTCTTTATTTTCTTCATTTATTTCATTTTTTCCAAGTACTATATCTAAAATACACTTCATTTTTTTATAGAATCCATTATCTGATTTTATTATTTCTATTGAGTGGGAAGGCTTGTCAGATGATACTATTTCTGACAGGTAAGCATCTTCAAAATTTATTATAGATGCATAAACATCACTTCTATCAGTCATCTCATTCATTATTTTTTCATTATTTGTCCAAGCACCATTCACTTGCTCTATTTTCTTATACTCAATTGTTAGAGCATCAGTTTTAGCTCCAACTCTTCTTTTTGAAAAACATGTCTGAGTATCACTATCATGTAGAACATAATATTTCTTCTTGAAGTGATTTAGAACTTTCATCATAGATGCAACGGTAACTTTACCCCTAGCTCGTATGATATTTAGGTTTAAGTATTCATTGTTTCCAGTCTCAAGTTCTTTCATCTTTATATAGTTAAATATGCTATATTCAGTATCCCCCTCGATTACTAAAACGTCTCCGCCGAAGAAAGCCTTAGATATGTGCGAGTCAAAAGAGTTTTCTAATTTTAACCTTTCTTTATCTGTACCATCGAGCTTAGCTTTTTCGGGAGAGAAAAGAGTTGAGGCTTTGATATCGCCATCTTTTCTCTCTACCCTAATTATGGTTGTATGATCCTTGCTCAAGTCAATGAATTCAGGTGAATGAGTTGTAATCATAACTTGCCATCCATCTGTATTTGCTAAGTTGTATAACACATCTCTTACATTAGCTGCTGCTGTTGGATGCAGGCTAAGTTCTGGTTCATCAATGAGCAATATGTTTGAAATATTTTTACTAGCGGGTTTTGTTTTTTTATCGAGAAGCGCCTTTTTATCTGTTAGTGTTTTTAAAATTGACCATAGTACAGTTCGTTGTGTACCGCTACCTTGTTTTGATAGTGGATAACTGCATTCATCACTTCCTACTTCTATCAGGTAGTTGTTTTTAAATAATGCCCTGATAAAGTCATCGTTCCTCTTTATGTAGAACTTATGATCTTTGAATACGTTTGATATAACTTTATTTACTTCCTCCTCAATCATATCAGTTGTTTTCTTTTGAGATTCAGTTATTGCACCTTTATATTCTTTAATCTTCTCAATGTCTTTTTTGAATTTAATCGCATCCTTTTCATTATTTTCATTTGATAGCAATAGATCTATGTATGTATCAATCAATGCATCAAGTAAACCTAAGGTTTTCTTTTCCTGCTCACTCGGAGAGTCGAAAGTATTTATTCTGTGAGGATCTGGTCTTTTTGATTTTGCTACGTTTGATGCTCCCCAAGGACATTTTTCTTTATCGTTATCATTTGCCCATCTATATCCGTCTTTTGAGGCTGGATCTTTTAGCCACCCATATCTTGTTGGTGCTATATTTACTTTTTCCCATACCCATTTTTCTTGTACTTCCCATTCGTTTTTATTTTCTGTTGCAATGCACCATTCATCACCTGGCTTATTGGCTTTAACAACTAATGAGTGAATAATTATTTCTGGTTTGTTCGCGTCATTTCTATCATGAAAATCTTCTAATGTAAGCTTCCCAGAGGTTGTGACGACCTCAAACGCTCTCAAAATAGTGCTTTTGCCTATATTATTTTCACCCACAATGACCACGATTTTATTTATGTCAACGGACACACCTTTTTCATCAAAACATCCAAAGTTTTTTATGTGCAGTTTCATAATCCTAGGGATTGCAGGGGTGTTCTTTTCTATTTCATCACTCATAATATATTTTATCCTTATTAATTAATGATAATCATCTTATCGGGTGTATTGTCAGTATTTAGTAATAAACATGGGCTGAGGAATCGTTTTTTTACATACACAAAGTAGTAATGTTGGTAGCTATGCGAGTGTTGGGAACCGTTTTAAGCACAAGAAGAGCATACCTTACAAGATTCAATGTAATATGTAGCATAATCAGACGTTAGTGGATAGTTTTAATACACTACCTATTTTCATACTGACATATCTTCCGTTTTCCACTCATAGCGGATATTCAGTTCTGTTACTTTGCTATGAGTGAATGTTGCTAACATGCAAACGGTATTAATCCGTTGGAACAACTCAGTTACATAGTTAAGGACTCGGATCTATAGCCAACTATCTGCGATTGTGATAATTATTAATTCCATACTTCATAAGTAAGTATGGGGAAAAATGGAAGTGAAGCTTTTTCTGCAAGTATATCCAATAGGGATGCAATAGTTTTGGTAGGTGAGTATTTTCCATACTGAAACCTGCCGAAAAGTCTTTACCATCCCTTTTTACTGGTTATATAGGTTTAGGAATGTCTTGATGTTCTGAAACACTGGTTTGTGATCAGAGTAATTCAGTGGATGGGATGGTGGAAAGGAGGCTTAAACTGCCTAAAAATCAGTCGTTTTATCCCGGGGATATGCTTATGTTCATCAAGTCGATACCACAAGGAAAACATTAAATTAATTGCGAGCGCTCGCTTGTATTCTTAACGCTACTATTAGAAAAAGTGATTATAGATCACGAATATTTTATAAAACATACAATTTATTAACATGTTAAACTGGATAAGAACAAATGAAACAAATGGCGAACACTCTTTTTTTTGGCAATGGAATAAATAGGCTTTCTGAAAATCATGTTACTTGGAGTAATTTGTTAGATAGTATAAAAGGCATCAAAAAATTTGAAAATGGGCAACTTCCAAACACTATGGTTTATGAGCGTATCTATCTGGAAAAGCATGCGCCAGATAGATGCGAAAAAAAAGATGAACTAGAAATAAAAAATATTATAGCCAGCGAACTACGAGAACAAGGTACTAATGAGGTTCTTGAAGAGTTAGCGTTGTTATCAGTTGGAAATTATATTACTACTAATTATGATTACGCCTTCGAAAAGGCTCTTAAAATTCCGCCAATAAAGCTCAGTTCAGAAGATATCTATAGTCTGAGAAGGAAGAGAATGTATGAGTCTAATAACGATAAAAAAATCCTCTGGAATATTCATGGTGAAATAGATAATCCTAAATCTATCATGCTTGGGTTAGACCATTATTGTGGTTCAGTAAGTAAAATCGATGCATATGTTAAAGGTACATACTCACATAAGGTTCATGGTGTGGATGTTACTGTTAAGTCTATGTTAAATAAACTTCGAGATGCTTCATTTTGCCACACATCCTGGGTTGATCTTTTTTTCTCAAGCAATGTTCATATTCTCGGTTTTTCATTAGACTATAGTGAGACTGACATTTGGTGGTTGTTAAATAAAAGAGCCCGTTTTTTATCAGAAGCAATAATAAATAACAAAATATATTTTTACACACATGATATTAGTGATGAAAAAAAAGGGCTACTTGAAGCATTTAATGTCAAAGTTATTTCAATTGATGTGGTAGATAATAACTTCAAAGAGATGTATTTGTCTGCTATTAAGAAAATAAATGCCAATCTTAATTGAGGCGCTGCAAGCTAACTTAACGTTTTTTATTAGAGGAAATAAAAATGAACATGATTTCGTACTGGAAAAACTCTAAACCATTCCATGAAGATGATGGTATGATATTAATTTATGGTCACTATGATCATAAGCACGAATATAATGGAGGCACTAAAGAACTCGGAGTTCACTGGGATGGATATCCGCAGTCACGTGGGATACTCAGTCCCTGTGTCATACCAGCTAACACACGTAATGCCATGCTCTCAGGCCTTTTGCACCAAGCAGTCACAAGCGGTGATAAGCAGATGATGAATAATATTATGGAAGCAATTGAGTTCTTTAGCATCTAACATATAACCCTTCCCTGCATTCGATTGAAAACCTTGTCCAGGAAGAAACTTAGCAAGATAGGACTGTCTGTTTATTTTATGCCTGCTCAGGAATTTACCGATTAAGCAATCTTTGCTCTCACAATCGAACCTAGGTTGTCAAGTCTGAATCGCCATTTCTAGCTGTTTTACAGACCTTCCCGCCTTGTTGGTCAAGCTGGCCGTGCTTTGTTGATGAAGATTATTCTGCTAAGTATTGGTCCGTGTTAACAATTGTAAACATCCGTTTCTCGTTCATAGCCGCCCTCAAACCCGCCAGGCACCTACACTTCCTGGCGGTTCCCCAATCACCTCACCGCATGCAACCCACTCTCCCCCCTCCCAGCCGCCTTATTCAGCACCCGCTCAATCACCGCCGCCAGCTCATTAATCTCAAACTTAGCCACATACCCATCGGCGTTAACCTTACGAATATGGTCTTCGTTAGCGTTCCCGGAGAGTGAGGAGTGGATCACCACCGGAATATTGCGCAGCCGTGGGTCGGTTTTGATTTTGCGGGTCAGGGTAAAGCCGTCCATCTCCGGCATTTCGAGATCGGTCAGCACCAGGGCGATTTTATCGCTCACCGGCACGCCTTCTTTCGCCGCTTCCTGGGCGATCAGCTCGATTTTCTCCCACGCTTCTTTGCCGGTCACATGCAACTGGGCGGGGATGTCCATCGCCTTCAGCCCTTTTTCCAGCATGGCACGCGCTACCTTCGAGTCCTCGGCGACAATCGCCGTGGCGCCCGGCTTAATATTGAATTTGCGCGGGTTCAGCTCTTTGGCGTGTAGGTCGTGGTTGGAAGGGGTGATGTCGTAAAGAATTTGCTCCACGTCGATAACCATCGCCAGGTTGTTGCTCTCCTTATGATCGTCGAGGCAGGCGATGCTGGTGATGTATTTGCCGTTCACCGCTTTCTCGGCGGTGTGGATCTGCGTCCAGTCGAGGCGGGTAATGTTCTCGACGGACTCGACGGCGAAGGCCTGCACGCTGCGGGCATATTCGGTAATCAGCAGAATGTTCAGGCCGGTGGCAGGTTTGCAGCCCGCCACGGCGGCGAGGTCGATAACCGGAATGATTTGATCGCGAATATTCACCATGCCCATCAGCGGCGGCTTAATCCCGGCGGGGCGGGTGAAGCTCGGCATCGGGACAATTTCCCGCAGCTTAAAGACGTTAATGCCGTACAGCTCCGAGGCGTCGCTCTGCGATGACGCGCCGAGGCGGAAAAGCAGCAGCTCAAAACGGTTGGACAGGGTCAGGTTAGCCCTGTCGTCGATCTCTTTCTGGAAGTTATCCATCGTGCCCTCAGCGTAAAAAGCGTTCTCTTATTAGCTGAGTTATCGGCAGGCGCGGCTAAAACGTTATCACAGCGTGAAGGTGGCAAAATCCTCGGCCAGTTCGCACGCCGGGAAATAGGCCTGGCACTCGCTGAGCAGGCGGCGGCAGCCTTCGGTGTCGTAACGCGAGCTGACGTGAGTGACGATAAGCCGCTTCGCATTGGCGGCCTGCGCCAGCTGGGCGGTCTGCTCGGTGGACGAATGCCCACGGCTGTTGGCTTTTTCCGCCATGGCGGCTTCCAGCGTCGCTTCATGCACCATTACATCAACGTCGCGGGCCATCTCTAGTGCGGCGTCGCACGGCGCGGTGTCGCCAAAAATCGCCACTTTTTTACCGGGCGTAGCGGGGGAGAGGTAATCCGCGCCGCTAATTACGCGACCGTCCGCCAGCGTTACCTGCTCACCGGCCTTAAGTTGCTGGAACAGCGGGCCGGGCGCGACGCCTGCGGCAACCAGCCTGCGCGCATCCAGCGCACCCGGCTTATCGTGCTCTTCCACGCGAAAGCCATAGCACTCGACCGGGTGATTCAGCGGGAAGGCGGTGACTTTGCGCAGGCCGTCGTCAAGGATCTCCCCGCCGCTGATTTCGACCACTTCCAGCGGGAAATCGGTCCACGAACCGCTCAGGCGCAAGGTGGTTTCAACAAACTCTTTCAACCCTTTTGGCCCGTACAAGGTGAGCGGTTGGGCGCTTCCCGACATTGAACGGCTGCAAATCAGCCCCGGCAGGCCAAACAGATGGTCGCCGTGCAGGTGGCTAATAAAGATGCGTTCGATTTTGCCCGGATGAAAAGCGGTGTGCAGCAGTTGGTGCTGGGTGCCTTCGCCGCAGTCGAAAAGCCACAGTCCCGGCTGCGTCGGGTGTTGCAGATTCAGCAGCATTGCTGTTACGTTGCGAGTTCGGGTTGGCACGCCCGCGGATGTACCTAAAAACGTCAATTGCATAGCGCCGCGCCCCTGGCGGTAAAAAATAAGGTTTAAGGAGCCTACCATGATTCGCTGGCAAGATTTGCACCATTCTGAATTAACCGTCCCGACGCTGTACGACCTGCTGAAGCTGCGCAGCGAAGTCTTCGTGGTGGAACAGGCCTGCGTGTATCTGGATATCGACGGCGACGATCTGGTCGGCGAAAACCGCCATCTGCTGGGCTGGAAAGACGACAAGCTGGTGGCCTACGCGCGCATTCTGGTCAGTGAGGAAGAATTTGAACCGGTGGTGATTGGCCGGGTGATTGTCAGCGCAGCGGTGCGCGGCGAGCGTCTGGGCTATCAGCTGATGGAACACGCGCTGGCCAGCTGCCAGCAGCATTGGCCGCAGCGGGCGCTCTATCTTGGCGCGCAGGCGCATCTGCGCGAGTTCTACGGCCATTTCGGGTTTATCACCGTCACCGACGTCTACGACGAAGATGGTATTCCACACGTGGGGATGGCGCGCGAAGTGGCGCAGGCATAACCCCAAATCCCGTCTATAGTGAAAGGCAAAGAGCGTTGATTTTCAGTGCGATATTGCCTTGTTACGTTTCCGCTCCCTAATCGTGGGTACTGCTTTTTATAACAAGTACCCCGTATACTATGTGGTTTTTATAATAGGGAGGTTTGCGTGCGATCCATTTTAGCGGCGTTGCAGAGCCTGTCAGGGCTGCTGACAGACGATTTTCCAGCGTTGCCCGGCACGCGAACCCTCGAAGTCTCTTTCCCCCTGAGCGATGCCTTCGACCCGCTTGCCTGGCTTAGCGGGCAGGCGGTCTGGCCGCAGTTCTACTGGCAGCAGCGCAGCGGCAAAGAAGAGATTGCCGCGCTGGGTGCCGTACAGACCTTTTCCTCCCTGGCTAATGCCAATGCCTTTTTGCACACGCTTGAGCGCGACGATCTGCGTGTCTGCGGCGTGAACGCGTTTGATCCCAACGTCGGCCAGCTGTTCCTGCCGCGTCTGGAATGGCGGCGCGAAGCCGGGCACGCTCAGCTTCGCATCAACCTGTGGAGTGACACCTCACTCCGGCAGGATGCCGAACAGGCGCGGGCATGGCTGGCCTTACTCACTGCTCATCACGCCTCGGCGGAGCTGGCAGTGCAGCAGAAAAGTGAAACCCATCGCCCTGGCAAAGAGGGCTGGTGTCGGCTGATTGACCAGGCTACCCAGGCGATTCGCGACGGCGCGTTTAGCAAAGTGGTGCTGGCGCGGGCAACGGATCTGGTTTTTAGCAGTGCGCCGAACGCCAGTGCGCTGATGGCCGCCAGTCGCCGGGTCAATTTCTCTTGCTATCATTTCTATATGGCATTCGACGCGCAGCGGACGTTTCTCGGTTCCTCGCCGGAACGCTTATGGCGGCGGCGCGGCACGGCGCTGCGTACCGAAGCGCTGGCGGGCACCGTGGCGGCGCACGACGATGCGGCAACCGCAAAGCGGCTGGGTGACTGGCTGATGCACGACGATAAGAACCAGCGGGAAAATAGCCTGGTGGTGGAAGATATCTGCCAGCGCTTACAGGGGCTGACCCACACCCTCGACGTTCTGCCCGCGGAAATCGTTCGCCTGCGCAAGGTGCAGCATCTGCGACGCTGCATTCAGGCGGAGCTTAACGTGGCGGACGACACGCGCTGCCTGCTGCAACTGCAGCCGACGGCGGCGGTGGCGGGGCTGCCGCGCGCGCAGGCGCTGGACTTTATCGACCGTTTCGAGCCGTTTACCCGCGAATGGTACGCCGGGTCGGCGGGCTATCTTTCTCGTCGCCAGAGCGAATTTTGCGTCACGCTGCGCTCGGCGAAGGTGGAAGGCAACACGGTGCGCCTGTATGCCGGTGCCGGCATCATCGACGGCTCGGATCCTGAGCAAGAGTGGCAGGAAATCGAAAATAAAGCGGCGGGTCTGCGCGCTTTGCTGTTCCCTGAATAGAACATTACCGATTCATATCAAAATCCTACTAAGCCGTAGAATCTATACTGAGTCGATTATTTGATACCGGACAACTTCATGTCAGTAAGCGCATTTAACCGACGCTGGGCGGCGGTGATCCTTGAAGCATTAACCCGTCACGGCGTGCGGCACGTTTGCATTGCGCCGGGGTCTCGTTCCACACCGCTTACGCTGGCGGCGGCGGAGAACCGCACCTTTATTCATCACACCCATTTTGATGAACGCGGGCTTGGGCATCTGGCGCTGGGGCTGGCGAAGGTCAGCCAGCAGCCGGTGGCGGTGATTGTCACTTCCGGCACGGCGGTGGCGAACCTCTACCCGGCGCTGATTGAAGCGGGGTTGACCGGTGAAAAAATTATTCTGCTGACCGCCGACCGCCCGCCTGAACTGATTGACTGCGGCGCGAATCAGGCGATCCGCCAGCCCGGTATGTTTGCCTCACACCCGTCCAGCACCCTCTCGTTACCGCGCCCGAGCCAGGATATTCCGGCCCGCTGGCTGGTCTCCGTGGTGGATGACGCGCTGGGCTCGCTGCATTCCGGCGGCGTACACATCAACTGCCCGTTTGCTGAACCGCTGTATGGCGATATGGACGATACTGGCCTTGCCTGGCAGCAGGCGTTAGGCGACTGGTGGCAGGGGGAAAAACCCTGGCTGCGCGAAGCGCTGCATCAGGAGAGTGCCGTCCAGCGCGACTGGTTCTTCTGGCGGCAAAAGCGCGGCGTGATTGTCGCCGGGCGCATGAGCGCGGAAGAGGGCAAGAAGGTTGCCGAATGGGCGAAAACCCTCGGCTGGCCGCTGATTGGCGACGTGCTGTCGCAAACCGGGCAGCCGCTGCCGTGTGCGGATCTCTGGCTCGGCAACCCGGCTGCCATCAGCGAGCTTGAGCAGGCCCAAATTGTGGTGCAGCTCGGCAGCAGCCTTACCGGCAAACGCGTGCTGCAATGGCAGCTGGCCTGCGAACCGGACGAGTACTGGCTGGTCGACCCGCTCTCCGGCCGTCTTGATCCGGCGCACCATCGTGGTCGTCGACTGGTGAGCAATATCGCCCAGTGGCTGGAAAAACACCCAGCGGAAAAACGCGCGCCGTGGACCACGGTCATCCCCACGCTCTCCGAGCAGGCATGGGATGCGGTCGCTGCGCAAAGTGAACATTTTGGTGAAGCGCAGCTGGCGCACCGTATTCGCCGCTATCTTCCTGAACAAGGGCAACTGTTCGTCGGCAACAGCCTGGTGGTGCGCTTAATTGACGCTTTAGGCCAGCTTCCGGCGGGCTATCCGGTTTATAGCAACCGCGGTGCCAGTGGCATCGACGGCCTGATTTCTACGGCGGCTGGTGTGCAGCGTGCCAGCGCGAGGCCGACGCTGGCTATCGTTGGCGACCTGTCCGCGCTCTACGACCTCAACGCACTGGCGCTGCTGCGTCAGGTCTCCGCGCCGCTGGTGCTGATTGTGGTCAACAACAACGGCGGGCAGATTTTCTCTCTGCTGCCGACGCCGGTGGAAGAGCGCGAGCGCTTCTACGCGATGCCGCAAAATGTTCACTTCGAACATGCGGCGAAGATGTTTGGCCTGCGCTATCAGCAGCCAGAGGATTGGGCCTCGCTGGAAGCCGCGCTGAGCACCGCCTGGCGTACGCCCGCGACCACGGTAATTGAGCTGGTGGTTAACGACACTGACGGTGCGCAAACGCTGCAGCATCTGCTGGCGCAGGTCAGCAAGCTATGATTCTGCACGCCGTGGCCGAGCAGGGCGACTCCACGCAGCCGTGGCTGGTTTTCCTGCACGGTTTTTCCGGCGACCATCGCGAATGGCAGCCGGTGGGGCAGCGCTTTGCGCGGGCGAATCGGCTGTATGTCGATCTCCCCGGCCACGGTGGTTCTGCGTCTGTCCGGGTCAATGACTTCACTGAGATGGACGCCGCACTCCAGGCTACGCTGCTTAGTTACAACATACTTAATTACTGGCTGGTGGGGTACTCGCTGGGCGGACGGATTGCCATGCACTACGCCTGCTCGCGGCCGGAAGGCCTCGCAGGGCTGATTGTCGAAGGCGGTCACCCTGGCCTGACGGACGACGCGGAGCGAGAATCGCGCTGGCGCAATGACGAAGCCTGGGCGCAGCGTTTTCGTCAGCTTCCGCTAGCGGACGTTTTCAGCGCCTGGTATCAACAACCGGTCTTTGCCAGCCTCACCGACGCGCAGCGCGATTCGCTGGTGGCGCTGCGTCAGCACAACGACGGCAATGCGCTGGCGGCAATGCTGCTAGCCACCTCGTTAGCCGTGCAGGAAGACCTCCGTCCTGCGCTGCACACGCTTTCATCTCCATTCTGGTATCTCTGTGGCGAGCGCGACCGCAAGTTTCGGGCTATTGCCGAGGCACTCTCGCGCCCTTACCACCTTATTCATGATGCCGGGCACAACGCGCACCGGGAAAATCCCGCGGGCGTGGCCGCGTGCCTGGCTCAGATTCTGCCTGTTAACTTATAGGACTCGCTATGATCTATCCTGATGAAGCTATGCTGTACGCCCCCGCTGAGTGGCACGATTGTTCCGAAGGTTTTACCGACATTCGCTACGAAAAATCCGCTGACGGCATCGCCAAAATCACCATTAACCGCCCGCAGGTTCGCAACGCGTTTCGTCCGCTGACGGTCAAAGAGATGATTCAGGCGCTGGCGGATGCCCGCTATGACGACAACGTCGGCGTGATCATCCTGACCGGTGCGGGCGACAAAGCCTTCTGCGCCGGCGGCGACCAGAAAGTGCGCGGCGACTACGGCGGATACCAGGACGACAGCGGCGTTCACCACCTGAACGTGCTGGACTTCCAGCGTCAGATTCGTACCTGCCCGAAACCGGTCGTGGCGATGGTCGCGGGCTTCTCCATCGGCGGCGGCCACGTGCTGCACATGATGTGTGACCTGACCATTGCGGCGGATAACGCCATCTTCGGCCAGACCGGCCCGAAAGTCGGCTCCTTCGACGGCGGCTGGGGTGCTTCCTACATGGCGCGTATCGTGGGTCAGAAGAAGGCGCGTGAAATCTGGTTCCTGTGCCGCCAGTACGACGCTAAAGCGGCGCTGGATATGGGCCTGGTGAACACCGTGGTACCGCTGGCCGATCTCGAAAAAGAGACCGTTCGCTGGTGCCGCGAAATGCTGCAAAACAGTCCGATGGCGCTGCGCTGCCTGAAAGCCGCGCTGAACGCTGACTGTGACGGTCAGGCGGGTCTGCAGGAGCTGGCGGGTAACGCCACCATGCTGTTCTACATGACCGAAGAAGGTCAGGAAGGCCGTAACGCTTTCAACCAGAAACGTCAGCCTGACTTCAGCAAATTCAAACGGAATCCGTAATGCGTAGTGCGCAGGTTTACCGCTGGCAGATACCGATGGACGCAGGTGTGGTTCTGCGCGAGCGGCGGCTGAAAACCCGTGATGGGTTATTCGTCTACCTGCGTGACGGCGAACGGGACGGGTGGGGAGAAATCTCCCCGCTGCCGGGCTTTAGCCTGGAGTCGCTGGACGACGCGCAGTCGGCGCTGCTGAGCTGGGTTAACGCCTGGCGGCAGGGTGACGATCGCACGTTGCCAGAGGTTCCCTCGGTAGCCTTCGGCATCAGCTGCGCGCTGGCGGAGCTGAACGATGCGCTGCCTGAGGCGGCGGATTATCGCGCTGCGCCGCTGTGTACCGGTGACCCGGACGATCTGGTTATCAAGCTTGCCGACATGTCCGGCGAGAAGGTGGCGAAAGTGAAGGTCGGCCTGTATGAAGCGGTCCGCGACGGCATGGTGGTGAACCTGCTGCTCGAAGCCATTCCAGAGTTGACCCTGCGCCTTGACGCCAACCGCGCCTGGACGCCGCTGAAAGCCCAGCAGTTCGCCAAATACGTCAACCCGGATCACCGCTCGCGTATCGCTTTCCTTGAGGAGCCATGCAAAACCCGCGATGACTCGCGCGCCTTTGCGCGTGAAACCGGCATTGCGATTGCCTGGGACGAAAGCCTGCGCGAGGCGGATTTCCGCTTTGAAGCCGAGCCCGGCCTCAAAGCCGTGGTGATCAAGCCAACGCTGACCGGCAGCCTGGAACGCGTCAAAGCCCAGGTGGCGGCGGCACACGCGCTCGGCCTGACGGCGGTGATCAGCTCCTCGCTGGAATCAAGCCTCGGCTTAACCCAACTGGCGCGCATTGCCGCGTGGCTAACGCCGCAAACCATCCCCGGCCTCGATACCCTGAATCTGATGCAGACCCAGCTGATTCGCTGCTGGCCTGGCAGCTTGCTGCCGTGCGGCGCGATCGAGGATATGGAGCCACTGCTGTGACCTTTACAACCTGGCCGTGGCGGCACTGGCGTGACGTGCGCGGCGACGCGGTTGCCCTGCGTTTCGATGATGAAACCCTAAGCTGGACGGCGCTGTGCGAACGTATCGACGCGCTGGCCGCCGGGTTTCAGGCGCAGGGCGTGAAGCCTGAAGACGGCGTGGCGCTCTGCGCGCGTAATCGCCCGGAGGCGGTGCTGGCCTGGCTGGCGCTGTTGCAGTGCGGCGCGCGTATTCTGCCGCTGAACCCACGGCTGCCGACGACGCTGGTCAACCAACTGCTGCCGGGCCTCAGCCTGCGCCACTTTTTAAATCTGGAAGCCGATGAGCACTATGGCCTCGCGCCGTTGCAGCTGCGTTGTGCATCGCTGACATCGTCGTGCGGCTGGCGTGCTGAACGCCTGGCTTCCATGACGCTCACCTCGGGTTCAACCGGCCTGCCGAAAGCGGCGGTGCATACCTGCGCGGCGCATCTGGCGAGCGCGCACGGCGTACTGAGCCTGATGCCGTTTGATCAGGATGACTGCTGGCTGCTGTCGCTGCCGTTGTTCCACGTCTCCGGCCAGGGGATTTTCTGGCGCTGGCTGCTGATGGGCGCGCAGATGGCGGTCAGTGAACGCCCGCTCGCGCAGGCGCTGCACGGCTGCTCCCACGCCTCGCTGGTGCCGACGCAGCTCTGGCGTCTGCTTAATGACGAACAGCCGCTCACCCTAAAAACGGTGCTGCTGGGCGGTGCGGCGATCCCTGCGGTGCTGACTGAACAAGCTGCGGCGCAGGGGATTCAAACCTTCTGCGGCTACGGCCTGACCGAGTTTGCTTCTACCGTCTGTGCGCGCGAAGCCAACGGCGGCGAGGATGTTGGCGTGCCGCTGCCGGGGCGTGAGCTACGGCTGGTCGATGGCGAAATCTGGCTGCGGGCCAGCAGCATGGCCTCAGGTTACTGGCGCAACGGTGAGCTGGTGCCGCTGGTGAACGCCGAAGGCTGGTTTGCCACCCGCGATCGCGGAGAAATCCACGACGGCAAGCTGCACGTCATTGGTCGCCTGGATAATCTGTTTTTCAGTGGCGGTGAGGGCATTCAGCCGGAAGACGTTGAACGGGTATTGGTACAACATCCGGCGGTGAATCAGGTCTTTATTGTGCCCATTGATGATATCGAATTTGGTCAGCGCCCGGTGGCGGTGCTGGACGCCGAGCCGACGCTGAATATGGCCGAGCTAACGCAGTGGGCAAAGGACAAGCTGGCGGTTTTCCAGCAGCCATGTCGCTGGCTGTTGCTGCCTGAGGCGATGAAAGGGACGGGAATTAAAGTTTCTCGCCATCAGTTGACCCAGTGGGTAAGCGCACAGGGAAAATTGTGATCAATAGATATGCGTGATTGCATTGGTAAGTATTATTATTCCTGCTGATGTATGAGAAGTAATTCGTTACAATCCCACTGATTATTGCCTGTTTCGTACATTGAATCCGCTGCGTATCGCAGTACAATTCAGCGGGTTATGGGCGTTTATTTTTGCGTTTGCGTGAAAGGATGAAGATGAAAAAGAGCGTGTTATTGGGTCTGGCGGGGCTGATGTTTGTCTCCGCGTCAGCGAGTGCAGTCAGCTTTAGCGGCCAGGCCGGTAAAGATTACACTAACCTGGGTTTTGGTCTCGGCACTGAGACATCCGGCCTGGCGTTAACCGGTAACTGGACGCACAGCGACGACGACGGTGATGTCGCAGGTCTGGGCCTGGGTCTGAATATCCCTCTCGGTCCATTCATGGCAACCGTGGGCGGTAAAGGCGTTTATACCGATCCGAACGACAGCGATTCCGGCTATGCCGCTGCGGTCGGCGGCGGCCTGCAGTGGAAAATTGGCGACAGCCTGCGTCTGTTCGGTGAGTACTACTACTCTCCAGATTCGCTTTCCAGCGGTATCGACAGCTACACCGAAGCGAACGCGGGCGCGCGTTACACCATCATGCGTCCAATCAGCATCGAAGCGGGTTATCGTTACCTGAACCTCGCGGGTAAAGACGGTCATCGCGACAACACCGTGGCCGATGGCCCATACGTTGGCGTGAGCGCAGCGTTCTAATCTCCCCCCGGCGCGGCGGCACCGCTGCGCCAGTTTTTCTCTTCTTAAATCCTCCGCTTGCGTTATAGTGACTCGTCCTCTTTTTATTGGAGAAAGTGATGATAACGGTTGAGATGCTGTCCACCGGTGACGAAGTCTTATCGGGGCAGATCGTCGATACAAACGCTGCCTGGCTTGCCGACTTTTGCTTTCAGCAGGGAATCCCGCTGACGCGACGCAACACCGTGGGCGATAACCTGGAAGACCTGGTGGCGATTCTGCGCGAGCGCAGTACCCAGGCGGATATTCTGATTGTGAACGGCGGCCTGGGGCCGACCAGTGATGACCTCAGCGCGCTTGCCGCGGCAACGGCCAAAGGCGAATCGCTGATTCTGCACGAAGAGTGGCTGGCGTTTATGGAGCGCTTTTTCAGCGAGCGCGGCCGCGTCATGGCGCCGAGCAACCGCAAACAGGCCGAAATCCCGGCCAGCGCCGAGCTTATCGATAACCCGGTCGGCACCGCCTGCGGCTTTGCCGTCAAGCTCAACCGCTGCCTGATGTTCTTCACCCCGGGCGTGCCGTCCGAGTTTAAGGTGATGGTAGAAAAAGAGATTCTGCCGCGCATTCGCCAGCGTTATCCGGTCGGCGAACCGCCGCTGTGCCTGCGTCTGACCACCTTTGGCCGCTCAGAAAGCGATCTCGCTCAGAGCCTGCAGCACCTTGAGCTACCGCCGGGCGTGAGCATGGGCTATCGCTCCTCAATGCCGATTATCGAACTGAAGCTAACCGGGCCTGCGGAACATCGCGAGGCGATGCTGGCGCTGTGGCCGGAAGTGCAGAAAGTGGCGGGTGAAAGTCTGATTTTCGAAGGTACCGAAGGGCTGCCTGCACAGCTGGCGCGGGTACTAAAAGAGAAACAGCTCAGCCTGACCCTAAGCGAGCAGTTCACCAGCGGGCTGATTGCCCTGCAACTGTCCCGCGCGCAGGCGCCGTTGCTCGCCAGCGAAGTGGTACCGCCGCAGGATGAGAGCTTAGCGCAGACCGCCCGCTGGGCCGCTGAGCGCCGGGTTAATCATTTCGCCGGGCTGGCGCTGGCGGTAAGCGGCCTTGAAAGCGAACACATCAACTTTGCGCTCGCTACGCCGGAAGCCACCCACGCGCTCCAGATGAAGTTCAGCAATACGCGTCATGGTCTGGCGGTGCGTCAGGAAGTGTGCGCAATGATGGCGCTGAACATGCTGCGCCGCTGGCTGAACGGTCGCCCGGTTGCCAGTGAACACGGCTGGATTAGCGTGGTGGATTCGCTGGTGCTGTAACACATCAACGCGTCGGAGATGGCCTTCGGCGCTTTTTCAGTCCAACCTGTTGTACTTGCTTTGAAATAATCTGTGCGCCATCTCTCATCTTTTTCCCTCCAAACCTCCATCAGGCTGGAATAGCCCCATCGTTTGAAGTTGCTCACAATTTAGCGCCCTGACAACCGCAACACTGATTCCAGTATTCAGGATTGGAGTCCAGTATGTTGGAATCAAGCAAAGTCCCGGCGCTCACCCGCGCCATTGATATTCTCAATTTGATCGCCCGTATCGGCCCCTGTAGCGCGGCGACCATTATTGACGAACTGGGTATCCCGAAAAGCACTGCCTATCTGCTGCTGGGGGAGTTAAAAAAACAGCGCTTCCTCAGCCTGGATAATCAGGATAACTATTGCCTGTGGACTAAGCTGGTTGAACTGGCCGGTCATGCGCTGAGCAAAATGGACCTGCGCGAACTGGCGCGCCCGCGCCTGACGCAGCTGATGGATCAGTGCGGACTGCTCTGCCACCTGGGGATCATCGATAACGGCAACGCCTATTACATTCTGAAGATCGAATCTCCGGCCACCATCAGCGTGCGTTCACATGAAGGCAAGAGCCTGTCGCTGTATCGTTCCGGTATCGGTAAATGCCTGCTGGCCTGGCAACCTGAGCGGGTTCAGGAGTCGATTATCAGCGAACTGCGCTGGGAGCGGGCCACGCCGACCACCATCATCACTGCCCAGCAGCTTCACGATGAGCTAAAACGCATTCGTGCCAGAGGCTGGAGCTTCGATAATGGCGAAGATTATCCCGACGTTCGCTGCGTCGCCGCACCGGTCTTTAACGCGAATAACGAGCTGACCGCTGCTATCTCAGTGGTGGGCACGCGCCTGCAAATCAACGAAGACAATCGTGATTACCTCGCCGGTAAGGCGATTGCCTGCGCGAAAGATATTTCACGCCTGTTGGGGTGGAAAAGCCCCTTTGAACAACAAGCCTCATAATAAGGAAAAACATCATGACCCTACCGAAAATTAAACACGTTCGCGCCTGGTTTATCGGCGGCGCTACCGCAGAGAAAGGCGCTGGCGGCGGTGATTATCACGATCAGGGTGCAAACCACTGGATTGATGATCACATTGCTACGCCGATGAGCAAGTACAAACAGTATGAGCAGTCTCGCCAGTCATTTGGCATCAACGTTCTGGGGACGCTGATTGTTGAAGTTGAAGCTGAAAATGGGCAGACCGGTTTTGCGGTATCAACGGCGGGGGAAATGGGCTGCTTTATCGTTGAAAAACACCTGAACCGCTTTATCGAAGGTAAGTGCGTCAGCGATATCAAACTGATCCATGATCAGATGCTCAACGCCACGATGTACTATTCCGGCTCCGGCGGCCTGGTGATGAACACCATCTCCTGTATCGATCTCGCACTGTGGGATCTGTTCGGTAAAGTGGTTGGCCTGCCGGTGTATAAACTGCTGGGCGGCGCGGTGCGTGATGAAATTCAGTTCTATGCCACCGGCGCACGCCCAGACCTGGCGAAAGAGATGGGCTTTATCGGCGGGAAAATGCCGACCCACTGGGGGCCACACGATGGCGATGCAGGGATCCGCAAAGACGCCG
Organism: Kluyvera sichuanensis; assembly: GCF_040930405.1. Classification (NCBI taxonomy): domain Bacteria; kingdom Pseudomonadati; phylum Pseudomonadota; class Gammaproteobacteria; order Enterobacterales; family Enterobacteriaceae; genus Kluyvera; species Kluyvera sichuanensis. The sequence continues at coordinate 2,169,173 of NZ_CP162271.1, read as the reverse complement.
CGATGGTCGCTGATATGCGTGAAAAATGCGGCCCGGATTTCTGGTTGATGCTTGACTGCTGGATGAGCCAGGACGTTAATTACGCCACTAAGCTGGCTCACGCCTGCGCACCTCACAACCTTAAGTGGATCGAGGAGTGCCTGCCACCGCAGCAGTATGAAGGCTATCGTGAACTCAAACGCAATGCGCCAGCCGGGATGATGGTCACCAGCGGTGAGCACCACGGTACGCTGCAATCTTTCCGCACTTTGTCAGAAACCGGCATCGATATTATGCAGCCTGATGTGGGCTGGTGTGGCGGTTTGACCACGCTGGTAGAGATTGCCGCTATTGCTAAAGCGCGCGGTCAACTGGTGGTCCCGCACGGATCATCGGTCTATTCACACCACGCGGTCATTACCTTTACCAACACACCGTTCAGCGAATTCCTGATGACCAGCCCGGACTGCTCAACAATGCGTCCGCAGTTTGACCCGATTCTGGTCGGTGAACCGGTGCCGCAAAATGGGCGCATTCATAAAACCGTTCTCGATAAACCGGGCTTCGGCGTTGAGCTGAACCGCGACTGCAACCTGAAACGTCCTTATAGCCACTGATCCAGCCGTGCCGTACAGCATTGATGTGCGGCCCATTTTTTGAGGATATTACGATGAGCAACACCTTGCTTGAGAGCGTGGTGAAGAAAAACCGCGCCCGTTTGATCCCCTTTATGCTGGCGCTGTACGTGCTGGCATTTCTTGACCGCTCGAATATTGGCTTTGCCAAAGAGACCTATCAGCTGGATACCGGGCTAAGTAATGAAGCCTATGCGTTGGGGGCGGGGATCTTCTTTGTGGTGTACGCCTTTCTCGGGGTGCCCGCTAATCTGCTGATGCGCAAATTCGGCGCGCGAAAATGGATTGGCTGCACCACACTGCTGTGGGGCGTTCTGTCAGCAGCGATGGCGTGGGCGGATACCGAAGCGAAATTTCTGCTGGTGCGCACGCTGCTCGGCGCCGCTGAAGCGGGTTTTTTCCCCGGTATGATCTACCTGACCTCCCAGTGGTTCCCGCAGCAAAACCGCGCCAGCATTATGGGGCTATTTTATATGGGCGCGCCGCTGGCGCTGACGCTCGGCTCGCCTTTATCCGGCGCGCTGCTGGAAATGCACGGTTTTATGGGGCATCCCGGCTGGTTCTGGATGTTTATCATTGAAGGGCTGCTTGCCGTTGGCGCGGGATTCTTCACCTTCCTCTGGCTCGACGACACCCCGCAAAATGCGCGTTTCCTGACGTCCGCTGAGAAACAGGCGTTAATCAGCGAGCTGGCCAACGAAGAGCAGAAAAAGGTCACTTCGCGGTTGTCCGATGCTTTGCGCAATGGCCGCGTCTGGCAGCTGGCGATTATCTATCTGACCATTCAGGTTGCGGTTTATGGCCTGATTTTCTTCCTGCCGACTCAGGTCGCTGCGCTGCTGGGCACCAAAGTGGGGTTTGTGGCCTCGGTCGTGACTGCGATTCCATGGGTTGCGGCGCTGTTCGGTACCTGGCTGATTCCACGCTACTCCGACCGTACCGGTGAGCGGCGTAATATCGCGGCATTCACTCTGCTGGCGGCAGCAATAGGTATTGCGGTCTCCGGTCTGGTTTCACCGGTGCTGGCGATCATCGCGCTGTGTGTAGCCGCCGTTGGCGTTATTGCCGTACAGCCGGTCTTCTGGACCATGCCGACGCAGCTGCTTTCCGGTACGGCGCTGGCGGCTGGCATTGGGTTCGTCAACCTGTTTGGCGCCATCGGTGGTTTTCTGGCGCCGATTATTCGCGTTCAGGCCGAAACGATCTTCGCCAGCAATTCTGCCGGATTATTGACGCTCGCCTGCGTCGCGATTGTTGGGGTCGTTATTATTTTTTCACTGCGTGTTAATCGCACGGTGCCGCAGGCTAGCACCTTACAGCATTAATTTAAGGGAGCACTATGAACGCCATTTTATCGAATCCATTTAAAGCGGGACTTTTGCAGGGAGAGGCGCAAATTGGTCTGTGGTTGAGCACGACCTCTTCCTACATGGCGGAAATTGCCGCCACTTCGGGCTACGACTGGTTGCTGATTGACGGCGAGCATGCGCCGAATACGGTCCAGGATCTGTACCACCAACTCCAGGCTATTGCTCCCTACGCCAGCCATCCGGTCATTCGTCCGGTAGAGGGCAATCGTAGCCTGATTAAGCAGGTGCTGGATATTGGCACCAGAACGCTGTTGATCCCAATGGTCGATACCGCCGAGCAGGCGAGGGATATTGTCTCTGCCACCCGCTACCCACCTGTCGGTACCCGCGGCGTTGGCGCTGGGGTGGCTCGCGCCGCGCGCTGGGGACGCGTGGAGAACTATATGGCGCAGGCCAACGACGAGCTGTGTTTGCTGATTCAGATGGAGAGTAAAACGGCACTTGAAAATCTGGATGAGATCCTCGAAGTGGAAGGTATTGATGGCGTCTTTATCGGCCCTGCTGATTTATCCGCCTCGTTAGGCTATCCGGATAATGCCGGGCATCCGGAAGTTCAGCGGGTTATTGAGCAGAGCATACGACGCATTCGCGCCGCGGGAAAGGCCGCTGGATTCCTGGCCGTTGACCCAGAAATGGCGCAAAAAGTACTCGCGTGGGGGGCTAATTTTGTTGCGGTAGGGGTGGATACCAATCTCTATACCCGCGCGCTTGATGAACGTCTGGCGATATTCAAACCCGTGGCCGAACAACCAAAAGGAAAGGGGAGCTACTAGCGTTCTCCCCCTTTGGAAGGCGTTGTTTAAACTAACGCCCGCGCCAACAGCGTAATCGGATGTTCACAGCGCTTGCTGGTGGACATCTCAATCTGCCATTTACAGGTTTCGCAGTCGGTAATCACCAGGTCTGCACCGCTCGCTTCAATTTGTGCGAAGAGCGGTGCGCCTATCGCCTGTGATGTTGGGTAGTTCTCCGTTTTGAATCCATACGTTCCCGCGATCCCGCAGCATTGTGAGTCCAGTACCTGCAGCTCAATACCCGGTATGCGCCGCAGCAGTTCGAGGGTGTACAGCGACCAGCCCATCTTCTCCATATGACACGGCGTGTGATACACCACCTTCAGTGGCAGCGGCTTTAACGGCAATGCAGCGCCATCGTCCAGTTTGCGCCACAGCCAGCGGGTCGCCAGCTCAATGTTGTCGCGCAGGTCGTGGTTATCGACGTCCAGCAGGTGCGGGTACTCATCGCGTAGCGTAAAGGTGCAGGTGGATGAGGTGGCAATCACCGGCAGCTTTTTGCCGCCAATCGCTTCCCGCAGTGAGGCAACGTTGCTTTGTGCCTGGCGGCGCGCTTTGTCAAAGAACCCGTTGGCAATCAGCGGCACGCCGCAGCACTTCTCTTTGCTGAGCAGCTGCACGCCAATCCCCATCGCGTTCATCACCTTAATCAGGTCGAGCCCGAGCTGTGGGTGGTTGTAATTGACGTAGCAGCCGTGGAAGAACGCCACCTGCTCGGCAAACTGCGCCTGCTGTGCAGCAAGACGAGCGTAACGGCGGCGGAAGGTACCGAAAGAGTATTTCGGCAGGGCGCGGTGGTGGTCAATCTTGAGGGCGCTATCCAGCAACTGGCGTACCGGCTTCAGGCCGGTGGCGGCGTTGACGATGGGGGCGAACGGCGTAGAGAGCGTGCCCATCAGATCGGTATGGCTGAGGATCGTATCGCGGATGCCCGGCTTTTGCTGGCTATAGTCGGCGCGGGCGCGCTGGATAATATCGCCAATTTTTACATCGGACGGGCAGGCCACCTCGCAGCGCTTGCAGTTGATGCAGTATTTTAGCGCCTCGTCATACAGCCCGGCATCTTTGCGGCGCAGGCGTTCGCCGTCCGGCCCGGCCTGTTTCGGCCCCGGATAGCGCGGATTGACGCGGCTGACGGGGCAGACGGTGGTGCAAACGGTGCATTTAATGCAGTTTTCGAAACTTTGCTGGCTCATGCTTCACCTCCCGCCAAACGGATAATCTGCGCGGCGGCGTGCAGCGCGGTGACGGCGCATACGCCACCGCCGCAGCCCTGGGTAATCGGGTCGAAGCCGCCGAGCACCGAGCCGATGGCAAACAGGTTGCGCATAGGTAAGCCCCGGAGCGCGGGATGCAGTTCGGCATCGACGATAGCGCCGGATTGCTGCCACGGCTGTGGGTCAAAGAAATCATCGCGATAGCCTGCGCTGCGCGAGGCGGGCTGCTGAATATCCAGCCCCATGATCGACTCACGAATACCGTCGCGCCCGGCGGCCAGGCCGTTGCTGAAGAAGCTGCCGCTGGCTAGCACCGCAAAGCGCGGGCGCAGTGGGATATCGCCGTGGTTACGTGTCCAGACTTCGCGAACCTCGCCGTTGTCGTGGCTGACGCGCACCGCTTCATCGCCCGGCATCCAGGTGCCGCCCAGCGCAACAAACCGCCGTTGCAGCGAGGCGTGCAGCCGCATGCCTGGCACCGAAGGCGGCAGCGTTGGCAGCAGCGAAAGGGTGCAGGGGAGGTTATGGTTAAGCCAGTCGAACAGCGCGGTATCGCGCAGGCCAAAGCAGGCGGGCATCACCAGCGTGTCGCGCCCTTCGCTGAGCGGCAGCAGCGCCTGATGTAGCACCGACCAGTGTGCTTTTTCATCCAGCACTCTGGCGATATTCACCGCGCGGAACTCGGTGGGGTTCTCGCGCAGCACATCCAGCTCCGGTAAATCGATTTCCGCAGCATCGGCATTAAATCCCTGCTGTTGCAGGGATTCGGCGACCAGGTGCGGCTGAAAATCGAGAAACCCGCTAATGCCCACCACCCGAATGCGCCCGTGTGTGAGCGGAATAATCGGTACTTCCGACGGGCTGAGCCAGGCGGCGCGCTGGGTGCCCAGCGGGGTAATGCGCTGATGCGGCTTTGCCATATCGCCGAGCATGTTCATCCCACACTCTGCCAGCAGGGTCTGCGTCTGTCGCGCGTAGCGCTGCACAAGGTCAGCGCCAATCTGGCTATAGGGATGTTGTGGAGATTGCTCGCGCAGCGCGGCCAGCCCGCTGTCGAGGTCGGTAACCGGCTGGCCGTCGGGCAGAGTGCTGAGCAAGTCCAGCGAACCGGAAGAGAAGTGCAGCGCGCTCTGGCCCCGGCTAACAATCACCGCGCGCAGGCCCGCTTTTTGTAGCTGAATGCCGCACAGCAGCCCGGCGAGCCCGCCGCCGATAATTACGCTATCAAATTTCATCTTCAGGCTCCTTTTTCAGGCCGCACAATCCCTGGTACACCCAGCGGGTCAGTTCGCTTTCGCGCAGCGCATCGCCCCAGGCGATCGGCTGCACGCCTTTCCAGCGCTCGTTGAGGAAGGCAGAAAGCTGGGTGAGTGATTGCGCCGAAGTGGCGGCGCGATAGCGCTGGAGCAGGCCAGCGGCGCGGCAGGCGCATAGCTCGCCCTGACAGGTTCCCATGCCGACGCGGGTGCGGCGGCGTAAATCCAACAGGTTATTGACCGCCAGATTTTCCACCGCGTACTCCACTTCGCCTGCGGTCACGGCTTCGCATTCGCAGACCACGCTGCGCTGCAATCGACTGTTGCCGAGCCACTCCGGCGTGCGGTCGCCGTGGCGATAGACCGCTGAACCGCGCAGCGGGGCGGGAAGGGAAATCATGCGCTGGAGCGTTTTCTCTGCGGATTCGCGAGAGCCGGGCAGCGGCGTTTGGGCGGTGGTGCAGGTGCCGCTGTGGTTGAGCTTGCGGCAGATAGCATCGGTGGCCCATTCCGCCATCAGGCGGTAGGTCATCAGCTTGCCGCCGGTAATGGTAATAAACCCTTCCAGCCCGTCGCGCTCGGCGTGATCCAGCAGGACAATGCCCCGGCTAACGTTGCGCCCGCTGGGGTCATCGTCGCTGGCAACCAGCGGACGCACGCCGCAGTAAGCGCGAAGAATGCGGGTGTTCGCCATGATTGGTGACAGCTTCTCACCTTCGCGCAGCAGGATATCCACCTCGTCGGCGGTGACGCGGCAGCGGTCAATATCATCGTAATCAATGTGCGTTGAGGTGGTGCCAATCAGCGAAATCGTGTCGCCGGGCACCAGAATATCGGCATCGGCAGGCGGGCGGCAGCGGTTGATCACGTGCTGGTTGATACGGTTTTCAAAAATCAGCAGCGAGCCTTTCGCCGGGAACATGCGGATGCGCAGGTCGGCGTATTCGGCGATGCGCTGGCCCCAGATCCCGGCGGCGTTAACCACCACTGGCGCACGCAGTTCGCGCGGTTGCCCGGTGGTGTGGTTGAGCAGGCGAACGCCACTGATGCGGTCATTATGGCGAATCAGGCCGGTGACTTCGTGGGCGGTAAAAATCGCCGCGCCGTGTTCGCGCGCGTCGAGCATATTGGCGGCGGTGAGACGGAAGGGGTCAACGGTGCCGTCGGGTACGCGCACGGCACCAACTAATGCCGGGTTTACCGCAGGCTCCATTCGACGCGCCAGCGTGGGGTCGATAGCTTCGGCCTGAATGCCCGCTACCTGGCAGGCATCCATAAAGGTGCGCTGGTAGCTGAGGTCGTCTTCGGGCAGGGTGATAAACAGCCCGCTGGTGGGCTCAATGCAGTGACGGGCGATGCGTCGCAGGATCTGGTTTTCGCTGATGCATTCGCGCGCCGATTCGCTGTCGGTCACCGCATAGCGTGCGCCGCTGTGCAGTAGACCATGGTTGCGGCCGGTGGCGCCGGTGGCAATATCAAAGCGTTCAACCAGCGCAACCTTCAGCCCGCGAAGGGAGGCGTCGCGGGCGATACCGGCTCCGGTGGCTCCGCCGCCGATGATGATGGCATCGTATTGATTGACAGAGGCGCTGTCCATAATGTGTCCTCAATGTTCGTTTTAACAACATTAAGTCATGTGTATGGATTATTTTGTTTGATTTCGAACATATTCGCGCATTAATCGAAAAGGGTAATGGTGAGAAATGTGCTGCGTATCGCCTTTCTTAGATGTGCCCGTCCCCGACGAGCTGATGCAGGCAGTCGTGTAATAACTGTAAAGGGCTACCGCTCACCGGAGGCTCGCTGGCGATAAGCGACACCTGGCGATAGAACGGCGGCTCCAGCGGTACCGAGCGCAGCGGTTGCTCCAGCGTTTTCAGGGTTAGCTCCGGCAGCAGTGCGATGCCTAGTCCCTGACGAATAAAGCTCATCGCCGTGCTGGGGTGGTTAAATTCGTATTTAATGTTGGGGGTAATATTCATGCCGGCAAACAGCGACATGATGCTCATTTCATAGCGCCCTTTACTGACAATCAGCGGCTCGTCAAACAGGGCGTTCAGCGAAATGGCTTTTTTCCCCGCAAAGGGATGATTATCTGGCACCACGACGGCAAAGCGGTCTTTATAGACCGGGGCAACGAACATGCCTTCAACCGGAATATGCACAAAGCCGGCGTCAATATTATTGTCGCGAATCGCGTCGATAATTTCGGCGCTGTTGGCTTCGTGGGGGACGATTTTAATATTCGGATGATGCTGTTCAAAATATCGCACCACCTCGGGCAGTACGCTGGCGCAAATACTCGGAAAGCAGCCAATGCGTAACTGGCGTAGCGGCGTTTTTTTCTCCTGCTCGGCAATCTCTTTAACCGCGCTGACTTCGCTCATCAGGCGGCGAAGGTGGGACACGATGCGCACGCCTGCGACCGTCAGCGTGATGGCCTTACGGCGCTCGCGGACCAGGATGGCGACGCCCAACTCCTCTTCCAGAGCGGAAATGGCCTGGCTGACGGCGGACTGGGTCATGTACAGTCGTTTGCCCGCCTCGGTGAATCCCCCGCATTCGAGGACCGTTAACAGCGCGCCGATCTGCGTTAGTGTCATTAGTTTTTCCTAATTAAAGCTATTAAGACGATTAATTTTACTAATTTACATCGTCTGCTTATAATTTTTCTACGGACTGAATCACACAATCACGCACGCAATTATTTGTATTTGTAATGCATTCTTGAATTATATATTCGTGATGAATGTGATAATGCGCGCCGTTTAATTAGGTTGCATATAAATGAAAGAAAAATTATGGACTAAAGATTTTTGGGCAATCACGATTATTAGCTTTATTATCTTCTTCGTATTTTATGTTCTTCTCACGCTCCTGCCGATTTACATCGCCGATAACCTCCATGCCACGGCGGATAAAGCCGGGCTGCTGGTGACCTTTTTCCTCGCCGCCGCGATTATCGTCCGCCCGTTTGCCGGGCAATGGGTGGGAAAATATTCGAACAAAACGATTCTGATGCTCTCCTCCCTGGCGTTTTTAGCGGTGACTGCGCTGTATCCGTTCTGTCATTCCATTGAAGCACTGCTTTTTATTCGCGTGCTGCACGGTATTACCTTTGGGGTGATCACCACGGTGAAGGGTACGATCTCCGCGCGCCTGATTCCTGCTTCCCGACGTGGGGAGGGCATCAGCTTTTTCTCTTTAGCCATGGGGCTGGCGATGGTCGTTGGGCCGTGGATTGGCCTGAATATGGCGCGGCATAGCGCGTTTACCCAGGCGTTCTGGATGTGTACCGTCGTCTCAGCTATCGGCATTGTGCTGTCGCTGATAGTCCGCGTGCCGCCGGTCATTCGCCATGCCGATGGTTCTCAGCCAAAGCTGGGCTTCTCCGCTATGTTCGATCGCGCCGCCATGCCGTTTGCGCTGGTCACCTTCTTTATGACCTTCTCCTACGCTGGCGTTTCTGCGTTCCTCGCCCTGTATGCGCGTGAGCTGGATCTGATGGCCGCCGCCAGCAACTTCCTGCTGTGCTACGCCATTTTCCTGATGATCTGCCGAGCCTTTACCGGCAACATTTGCGATAAAAAAGGGCCGAAATATGTGGTCTATCCTTGCCTGCTGGCGTTCACTATCGGCCTGGTGGTACTGGGATACACCCACGGCAGCGCGTCGATGATTCTGGCAGGCGCGTTAATTGGTATTGGCTACGGTTCGGTGACGCCTATCTTCCAGACGCAAATTATCAGTTCGGTGGAACCACATAAAATTGGCGTAGCGAACTCGCTGTTCTTCAACGCGATGGATGCCGGACTGGCGATTGGCGCTTTCGTGATGGGGATGATGGTGGAAGGGGTAGGCTATCGCGCCATTTACCTGGTCGGGGCGCTGCTGGTGGTGCTGGCGGGGGCGCTGTATATTTCGCAGATGAAGCGCCGTGGTGCGATGCCGCTGGTTAGCGCACACGAGGTGCACTAACCGTTACATCTCAATTTCTATATCGCCCTTTGCCCTGCAACAGCAGGGCAAAATTTCACCCGGCTGGATAAAAGCCAGCGGCTCGGTCAGCCAGTCAACCTGGCCCGACACCAACCGCGTGCGGCAGGAGCCGCAGTAGCCTTCGCGGCACTGGTATTCCACCTCAACGTTGTGAGATTCCAGCGCCGCCAGCAGGGAAGGGTGTTCATCCTGGCACTGTAAACGCGTGCCAGAGATGCGCAGAAAAACGCGGCTCATTAGAGCTGGAAGTCGCTGAGATCGTCAGTATTGACTTCCGAGTCAATCTGGCCGACCAGGTAGGAACTCACTTCCACTTCCTGCGGGGCAACCTGCACGTTATCGGACACCAGCCAGGTGTTGATCCACGGAATCGGGTTGGATCGGGTCTGGAACGGCAGATCCAGGCCAACCGCCTGCATACGGATGTTGGTGATGTACTCAACGTACTGGCACAGAATGTCTTTGTTCAGGCCAATCATTGAGCCGTCGCGGAACAGATAGTCCGCCCACTCTTTTTCCTGCACCGCCGCCTGTACGAACAGGTCGTAGCACTCCTGCTTGCACTCTTCCGCAATCTCCGCCATTTCCGGGTCATCCGCGCCGCTGCGCAGCAGGTTCAGCATGTGCTGGGTGCCGGTCAGGTGCAGTGCTTCATCGCGGGCGATCAGGCGAATAATTTTGGCGTTGCCTTCCATCAGTTCGCGCTCGGCGAAGGCAAAGGAGCAGGCGAAGCTGACGTAGAAGCGAATCGCTTCCAGCGCGTTTACGCTCATCAGGCAGATGTAGAGTTTCTTTTTCAGCTCGCGCAGGTTCACGGTCACGGTTTTGCCGTTAACGGTATGGGTGCCTTCGCCCAGCAGGTGCCAGTAGCTGGTCATCTCGATCAGCTCATCGTAATAGCTGGAGATGCCTTCCGCGCGCTTCTGAATCTGCTCGTTGGTGACGATGTCATCAAACACAATCGCCGGATCGTTGACGATGTTGCGGATGATGTGGGTGTAAGAGCGCGAGTGGATGGTTTCAGAGAACGCCCACGTTTCAACCCAGGTTTCCAGTTCCGGAATGGAAATCAGCGGCAGCAGCGCGACGTTCGGGCTACGGCCCTGGATGGAGTCCAGCAGGGTTTGATACTTCAGGTTGCTGATGAATATATGCTTTTCGTGTTCCGGCAGTGCCTGGTAGTCGATACGGTCGCGGGACACGTCAACTTCTTCCGGACGCCAGAAGAAGGAGAGCTGCTTTTCAATCAGTTTTTCGAAGATGTCATATTTCTGCTGGTCGTAGCGTGCCACGTTGACCGGCTGGCCAAAGAACATCGGCTCTTTGAGCTGATCGTTTTTCGTCTGTGAAAAAGTGGTATATGCCATTGATGTCAATCCTGTCTGGAGAGTAATGCCGGATGGCGGTTACTTACCTGCTTACAATATCATCGCAAATAAATCCGTACACCGAATAAGGTTTTGGTCGATACGGAAATCAAAGGCCGGGTCAGCGTGTCGCTGCCCGGCAATCGTTATTAGATCTTACAGGCGCCGCTTTCGCAGCCGTCATCCTGAATGGAAGGGGCCAGATCGTCCTGCGCATCTTCCGCACCGTCACGGGTGTTCTGGTAGTACAGGGTCTTCACGCCAAATTTATAGGCGGTGAGCAGGTCTTTCAGCAGCTGTTGCATCGGGACTTTGCCAGATGGGAAGCGCGTCGGATCGTAGTTGGTGTTGGCCGAGATCGACTGGTCGATAAACTTCTGCATGATACCCACCAATTGCAGATAGCCGTCGTTGTTCGGCATTTCCCACAGCAGCTCGTAAGCGTTGTGCAGGTGTTCGTAGTCCGGCACCACCTGGCGCAGGATACCGTCTTTCGACGCTTTGATGCTCACGTAGCCGCGCGGCGGTTCGATGCCGTTGGTGGCGTTGGAGATCTGCGAAGAGGTCTCGGACGGCATCAGGGCAGAGAGCGTGGAGTTACGCAGGCCGTGGGTCTTAATGGACTCACGCAGCGTTTCCCAATCCAGATGCAGCGGCTCGTTGGCAATCGCATCCAGGTCTTTCTTATAGGTGTCGATCGGCAGAATGCCCTGCGAGTAGGTGGTTTCATTGAACCACGGGCAGGCACCTTGCTCTTTCGCCAGCTCGTTGGAGGCTTTCAGCAGGTAGTACTGAATCGCTTCGAAGGTCTGGTGCGTCAGGTTGTTGGCGCTGCCGTCGGAGTAGCGCTTGCCGTTTTTCGCCAGCCAGTAGGCATAGTTGATAACGCCAATGCCCAACGTACGACGACCCATTGCGCCACGTTCAGCGGCTTTAATTGGGTAGTCCTGGTAGTCCAGCAGGGCATCCAGTGCGCGCACGGCCAGCACCGCCAGCTCTTCCAGCTCGTCCAGGCTTTTGATAGCGCCCAGGTTGAAGGCGGACAGCGTACACAGGGCGATTTCGCCGTTTTCGTCGTTAACGTCGTCCAGCGGTTTGGTCGGCAGGGCGATTTCCAGGCACAGGTTAGACTGGCGCACCGGCGCGACTACCGGGTCAAACGGGCTGTGGGTGTTGCAGTGGTCAACGTTCTGAATGTAGATACGACCGGTAGAGGCACGTTCCTGCATCATCAGGGAGAACAGTTCGACCGCTTTCACGCGCTGTTTGCGGATGCTGTCGTCGTTCTCATATTTTGTGTACAGACGTTCGAACTCGTCCTGGTCGGCGAAGAACGCATCGTACAGGCCTGGGACGTCGGACGGGCTGAACAGGGTGATGTCGCCACCTTTCAGCAGACGGGTGTACATCAGTTTGTTGATCTGTACGCCGTAGTCCATATGACGCACGCGGTTGCCTTCCACGCCGCGGTTGTTTTTCAGCACCAGCAGGCTTTCGACTTCCAGGTGCCACATTGGGTAGAACAGGGTGGCCGCACCACCGCGCACACCGCCCTGGGAGCAGGATTTAACCGCCGTCTGGAAGTGCTTATAGAATGGAATACAGCCGGTGTGGAACGCTTCACCGCCGCGAATCGGGCTACCCAGCGCACGGATGCGACCGGCGTTGATGCCGATACCGGCGCGCTGGGAAACGTATTTCACGATAGCGCTGGAGGTGGCGTTGATGGAATCCAGGCTGTCGCCGCACTCGATCAGTACGCAAGAGCTGAACTGACGAGTTGGGGTACGCACGCCGGACATAATCGGCGTAGGCAGAGAAATTTTGAACGTGGAAACCGCGTCGTAGAAGCGCTTCACGTAGCTCAGACGGGTTTCACGCGGGTAGTTCGAGAACAGGCACGCCGCGACCAGAATATAGAGGAACTGGGCGCTCTCGTAGATTTCGCCGGTCACGCGGTTCTGTACCAGGTATTTCCCTTCCAGCTGCTTAACGGCAGCGTAGGAGAAGGTCATGTCACGGTCATGAACAATGAACGAGTCCATCTGCTTGAACTCTTCTTCCGTATAGTCTTCCAGCAGATGATTGTCGTATTTACCCAGGTTAACCATGTGTTTGACATGGTCGAACAGTGCCGGTGGCTCAAACTGGCCGTAGGCTTTTTTGCGCAGGTGGAATACCGCCAGGCGCGCGGCCAGGTACTGGTAGTCTGGTGCTTCGCTGGAGATCAGGTCTGCGGTTGCTTTGATGATAGTTTCATGAATGTCGGACGTTTTAATCCCGTCGTAGAACTGGATGTGTGAACGCAGTTCGACCTGAGAAATCGAAACGTTGTGCAGCCCTTCGGCGGCCCAATCCAGCACGCGATGAATTTTGTCGAGGTTAATGCGCTCTGTGCGGCCGTCACGCTTCGTCACCAGCAGACTCTGATTCATGTGATTTTTACCTGTCCGTGAAAAGGAAAATATCCCCTGATTTATCCACAATTGCCGTTGTAACAAAACCTGTGGATAAATACTACATGTAGGGGTTCGTTGATTAATTAAACGCTATATGGTGAGTATTCTAGTCTGGATTCTTTTGAGCACAAGGGTTGATTTTGGCGTTAACTTGAGGTTGATAAAGGGTAAAAAACGCTAAGTCCACGGCACGTAAGGGCTGGCGGGAATGTCAATAATTTGCAAAAAAAAATGAAAATTTGATCGAGTGCTGATTTCTTCGTCGAAGGGGGAAATTGCGCAATATGATGTAGCGCAATTTTGTCGTAAATACACCCTAATGATTGGTAGGGGGCACGTAGGCCTGATAAGCGTCATCAGGCCATGAGCGCAGATTTACTCTGCTTTTGCGGTGGTGTGTAGCATATAGTTAACGTCTACGCCCGGTGCCAGCTTAAAGCTGTTGGTGATTGGGTTATAGTGCAGGCCAATCATATGGCGCTCTTTCAGCACGGTCTGGTCAACCCAGCTCAGCAGTTCGGCCGGCTTGATGAATTTCTTCACGTCGTGAGTGCCTTTGGGCACCATGCGCAGAATGTACTCCGCGCCAACTACTGCCATCAGCCAGGATTTGCCGTTGCGGTTGAGCGTGGAGAAGAAGACCTGACCGCCGGGTTTCACCAGTTGGGCGCAGGCTTTCACCACCGACTGCGGGTCTGGAACGTGTTCCAGCATCTCCATGCAGGTCACCACGTCATACTGCCCGGCGTGTTTTGCCGCATGCTCTTCGACGGTTTCCTGCACGTAGTCGACCGGAATACCGGTTTCCAGCGAGTGCAGCTTTGCCACCTGCAGCGGCTCAAAGCCCATATCCAGGCCGGTGACCGTCGCACCTTCACGCGCCATGCTTTCGGCCAGAATGCCGCCGCCGCAGCCGACATCCAGCACTTTTTTGCCAAACAGGCCGCCGGAACGTTCGGCGATGTAGCCCAGACGCAGCGGGTTAATGCGGTGCAGAGGCTTAAATTCCCCCTCCAGATCCCACCAGCGTGACGCGACGGCCTCGAATTTGGCGATCTCTTCGTGGTCTACGTTGTGCGCTACCGCAGCTTTTTCGGCATTCATGGCTGTTCCTGCTCCTTATTTCGTTATTGAGAGCGAGTATATCAGTACCACGGTGTGAATAAAGCGTTCGCGGGGTGCTAATGGGTTTACCTGTCTTTACGCTAATGTGTTATAATTTGCGACCTTTGAATCCGGGAATACAGTAGAGGGATAGCGGTTAGATGAGCGACCTTGCGAGAGAAATTACACCGGTCAACATTGAGGAAGAGCTAAAGAACTCTTATCTGGATTATGCGATGTCGGTCATTGTTGGCCGTGCGCTACCGGATGTCCGAGATGGCCTGAAGCCGGTACACCGTCGCGTACTTTACGCCATGAACGTATTGGGCAATGACTGGAACAAAGCCTACAAAAAATCAGCCCGTGTCGTGGGTGACGTGATCGGTAAATATCACCCGCATGGTGATACTGCCGTCTATGACACTATCGTCCGTATGGCACAGCCATTCTCGCTGCGATACATGCTGGTAGATGGTCAAGGTAACTTCGGTTCTGTCGATGGCGACTCCGCCGCAGCGATGCGTTATACGGAAATCCGTATGTCGAAAATCGCCCATGAGCTGATGGCCGATCTGGAAAAAGAGACGGTGGACTTCGTCGATAACTACGACGGCACCGAACGTATTCCAGATGTAATGCCGACCAAAATTCCTAACCTGCTGGTTAACGGTGCCTCTGGTATCGCCGTAGGTATGGCCACCAACATTCCACCGCACAACCTGACGGAAGTGATCAACGGCTGTCTGGCATATGTCGACAACGAAGACATCACCATCGAAGGTTTGATGGAACACATCCCAGGCCCGGATTTCCCGACTGCCGCCATCATCAATGGCCGCCGCGGGATTGAAGAAGCCTATCGTACTGGTCGTGGCAAAGTGTACATTCGCGCCCGCGCGGAAGTCGAAGCCGATGCCAAAACCGGTCGTGAAACCATCATCGTGCACGAAATTCCGTATCAGGTGAACAAAGCGCGCCTGATCGAGAAAATCGCCGAGCTGGTAAAAGATAAACGCGTTGAAGGCATCAGCGCGCTGCGTGACGAGTCTGATAAAGACGGTATGCGCATCGTGATTGAAGTGAAACGCGATGCGGTCGGGGAAGTGGTACTGAACAACCTCTATTCCCAGACCCAGCTGCAGGTCTCCTTCGGTATTAACATGGTTGCCCTGCACCATGGTCAGCCGAAGATCATGAACCTGAAAGAGATTATCGCTGCGTTCGTGCGTCACCGCCGTGAAGTGGTGACGCGCCGTACCATTTTCGAACTGCGTAAAGCACGCGATCGCGCGCACATCCTGGAAGCGCTGGCCGTTGCGCTGGCTAACATTGACCCGATCATTGAACTGATCCGTCGCGCGCCAACCCCAGCCGAAGCGAAAGCGGGCCTGGTGGCACAGTCGTGGGAACTGGGCAACGTTTCCGCGATGCTGGAACGTGCGGGTGATGACGCGGCGCGTCCAGAGTGGCTGGAACCTGAGTTTGGCGTTCGTGACGGTAAATACTACCTGACCGAACAGCAGGCACAGGCGATTCTGGATCTGCGTCTGCAGAAACTGACCGGCCTTGAGCATGAAAAACTGCTCGACGAGTACAAAGAGCTGCTGGAACAGATAGCTGAACTGCTGCGCATTCTGGGCAGCGCCGAGCGTCTGATGGAAGTGATCCGCGAAGAGCTGGAACTGGTTCGCGAACAGTTCGGCGACGCGCGTCGTACCGAAATCACCGCCAACAGCGCCGATATTAATATCGAAGATCTGATCAGCCAGGAAGATGTTGTCGTCACGCTGTCTCACCAGGGTTACGTCAAATATCAGCCGCTTACCGATTACGAAGCTCAGCGTCGTGGCGGTAAAGGCAAGTCAGCTGCCCGTATTAAAGAAGAAGACTTTATCGACCGCCTGCTGGTGGCCAACACCCATGACACTATCCTCTGCTTCTCCAGCCGTGGTCGTCTGTACTGGATGAAGGTTTATCAGCTGCCGGAAGCTAGCCGCGGCGCGCGTGGCCGTCCGATCGTCAACCTGCTGCCGCTGGAAGCGAACGAACGTATCACCGCCATCCTGCCGGTACGCGAGTACGAAGAGGGCGTGAACGTCTTTATGGCGACCGCTAGCGGTACCGTGAAGAAAACGGCGCTGACCGAGTTCAGCCGTCCGCGTTCTGCCGGTATTATCGCGGTGAACCTGAACGAAGGCGACGAGCTGATTGGCGTTGACCTGACCTCCGGTACCGATGAAGTCATGCTGTTCTCTGCCGCCGGCAAAGTGGTGCGCTTTAAAGAAGATGCCGTCCGCGCAATGGGTCGTACTGCGACCGGCGTACGCGGTATTAAGCTTGCGGAAAATGACAGCGTGGTATCGCTGATTGTTCCACGCGGCGAAGGCGCAATCCTGACCGTGACCCAGAACGGCTACGGTAAACGTACCGCTGCCGAAGAGTATCCGACCAAGTCGCGTGCGACGCAGGGCGTTATCTCTATCAAAGTCACCGAGCGTAACGGCTCCGTGGTGGGCGCGGTGCAGGTCGACGACTGCGACCAGATCATGATGATCACCGATGCCGGTACGCTGGTGCGTACTCGCGTGTCGGAAGTCAGCGTGGTAGGGCGTAACACCCAGGGCGTTATCCTCATCCGTACTGCGGAAGATGAAAACGTAGTGGGTCTGCAGCGCGTGGCCGAGCCGGTTGATGACGAAGAGCTGGACGCTATCGACGGTAGCGTGGCGGAAGGCGACGATGATATCGCGCCGGAAACCGACAGCGATGACGACGTCGCGGACGATGCTGAAGAGTAATCGTTGAGCAACGTTGAGAAAGGGCCGGTGAAAACTGGCCCTTTTTTTATGTGTGCGGCATTCCCGGCGTCGCTGCGCTCGGCCGGGCTACATATTACGTAGCCCGGACGAGGTGCAAAGCGCCGACTCCGGGGTGTTCTAAGTGACTCTCTGATTGCGGCTAGCGGCTTTTCCCGCTACCTTAACCACATCCTGTTAGCCCTCAACGGCGGAGTTTCGCCACTTTGAAATATCTTGTCTCCTTTCGCACAACGCTGAAAGTTTCACGTTACCTGTTTCGGGCGCTGGCGCTGCTGCTTTGGCTGCTTATCGCGCTGATTTCCGTCTTCTATATCGTGAATGCCCTGCATCAAAAAGAGTCGGAAATCCGTCAGGAATTTATCCTTAACTCCGATCAGGCCCAGCGTTACTTCCAGCGCACCTCCGATGTGATAAAGGAGCTCAAGTATATTGCGGAAAACCGTCTCACCGCGGCGAATGGCGCGCTGCCGGGCGGGCAGGTAAAAGACAATTCCGATGTGCCGGATTTTGAACCGCTGTTCCCCGACTCTGACTGCGGCACCCTCGACACCACCTGGCGTGGTCCGCTGGAATCGCTGTCCTGGTTCCTGCGTTACTGGCGGGAAAATTTCTCGGCGGCTTACGATCTCAACCGCGTCTTTTTAATCGGCAGTGACAACCTGTGCATGGCCAACTTTGGCCTGCGCGAAATGCCGGTAGATCGCAGCGAGGCGCTGAAGGCGCTGCACGAACGCATTATGGCCTATCGCAATGCTCCGCAGGACGATCGCGGCGGCAACCTGTTCTGGGTCGGGCAAGGGCCGCGTCATAGCGTCGGCTACTTCTATGCGTTGACGCCGGTCTATCTGGCAAACCGTCTGCAGGCGCTGCTGGGCGTTGAGCAAACCATTCGTGCGGAAAACTTCTTTACCCCGGGCAGTATGCCGATGGGCGTATCCATTCTGGATGATAACGGCAACACGCTGATTAATCTGGCGGGGCCGGATACCAAAATGCATATCAACGCGCGTGGATTGCAGGAGCGACTGTGGTTCGGCTATACCGCCGGCTACCGTGAGCTGGTGCTGAAAAAGACGCTGTCGCCGTCCTCGCTGAGTATTGTCTACTCGGTGCCGCTGGATGCGGTGCTGGAGCGGATTCGTATTCTGGTGCTGAATGCGCTGTTGCTGAACCTGCTGACCGGTATTGCGCTGTTTACCATGGCACGCATGTACGAGCGGCGTATCTTTTTACCGGCTGAATCCGATGCGCTGCGCCTTGAAGAGCACGAGCAGTTCAACCGCAAAATTGTCGCCTCGGCACCGGTGGGGATCTGTATTCTGCGTACTCAGGACGGCACTAACATCCTGAGTAACGAACTGGCGCATAACTATCTCAATATGCTGACCCACGAGGATCGTCAGCGTCTGACGCAGATTATCTGCGGCCAGCAGGTTAACTTCGTCGACGTGCTGACCAGCAACAATACCAACCTGCAAATCAGCTTCGTTCACTCGCGCTACCGCAACGAAAACGTAGCGATCTGCGTGCTGGTGGACGTGAGTTCGCGCGTCAAAATGGAAGAGTCCTTGCAGGAGATGGCGCAGGCGGCGGAGCAGGCGAGCCAGTCGAAATCGATGTTCCTCGCTACCGTCAGCCACGAGCTGCGTACTCCGTTGTACGGGATTATCGGTAACCTCGACCTGCTGCAAACCAAAGAGCTGCCGAAGGGCGTTGACCGCCTGGTCACAGCGATGAACAACTCTTCCGGGCTGCTGCTGAAGATCATCAGCGATATCCTCGATTTCTCGAAAATTGAGTCCGAGCAGCTGAAAATCGAGCCGCGCGAGTTTTCGCCAAAAGAGGTGATGAACCACATTACCGCCAACTACCTGCCGCTGGTGGTGAGAAAACAGCTCGGCATGTACTGCTTTATTGAGCCGGATGTGCCGATGAAGCTGATGGGCGACCCGATGCGCCTGCAGCAGGTTATCTCTAACCTGCTAAGCAACGCCATCAAGTTTACCGATATCGGCTGTATCGTTTTACATCTGAAACGCGAAGGGTATTACCTCAGCATCAGCATTCGTGATACCGGTGTCGGCATCCCGGCGAAAGAAGTGGTGCGCCTGTTTGACCCATTCTTCCAGGTGGGGACCGGCGTACAGCGTAACTTCCAGGGGACCGGGCTGGGGCTGGCGATTTGTGAAAAGCTGGTCAATATGATGGACGGCGATATCGCGGTAGATACCGAGCCGGGTATGGGGAGCCAGTTTACGCTGCGCATTCCGCTGTACGGTGAGCAGGACGCTACGCCGTTGGCGATTGACGGGCTGGCGAAGATTCGCTGCTGGCTGGCGATACGTAATGCGTCGCTCTCCGACTTTATTCATTCGCTGCTGAGTTGGCACGGTATTGACGTTCGCCTGTACGACGGTGAAGTTCCGGGGCCGGACGATCTGCTGATCGCCGATGACGAACTGTCGCAGCCGTGGGCGGGCAGGGCTGCGGTAGTTTTCTGCCGCCGTCATATTGGTATTCCGCAGGAATATGCGCCAGGCCAATGGGTGCACAGCATTGTCTCTCCGCATGAATTGATGACGCTGCTGGGACGCATCTATCGCGTGAAGGTGGAAACGGGCGATGCGGCGGAGCTGCAGTCTGCCCATGAAGCACCGGCAGACAGTAACGACGATATGATGATTCTCGTCGTCGACGATCACCCAATCAACCGCCGATTGCTGGCCGATCAGCTGGGATCGCTGGGCTATCAGTGTAAAACTGCCAACGACGGCGTTGATGCGCTGAACGTGCTGAGCAAGAATCACATTGATATTGTGCTCAGCGACGTCAACATGCCGAATATGGACGGTTATCGCCTGACGCAGCGTATTCGACAGCTGGGGCTGACGCTTCCGGTCGTTGGAGTGACGGCCAACGCGCTGGCCGAAGAGAAGCAGCGCTGTCTGGAATCGGGGATGGATAGCTGCCTGTCGAAACCGGTGACGCTGGACGTGCTCAAACAGACGCTAACGGTCTATGCCGCACGCGTCCGTAAAGCACGGGAATAAAGTATTTTATGGGTAGCCCGGCCAGGCGAAGCGCCGCCGGGATTATCACAGATGGTACGACGGCAGCATCGCCATCGGGCCTATGTAAAGCAGGCCCCGATGTGCAACGCTGTTTAGTCTTTGTCTGACGGCGAAAGCGTCACGGAGGAGAGGTAGTTCAGCAGCGCGATGTCGTTTTCCACGCCCAGCTTCATCATGGCCGATTTCTTCTGGCTACTGATGGTTTTGATGCTGCGGTTCAGCTTCTTCGCAATCTCCGTTACCAGGAAGCCTTCAGCAAAGAGACGCAGCACTTCGCTCTCTTTTGGTGACAGGCGCTTGTCGCCGTAACCACCCGCGCTGATTTTCTCCAGCAGGCGAGAGACGCTTTCCGGGGTAAACTTCTTGCCTTTTTGCAGCGCCGCCAGCGCTTTTGGCAGGTCAGTCGGCGCGCCTTGCTTCAGCACGATCCCTTCAATATCCAGATCCAGCACGGCGCTCAGAATCGCCGGGTTGTTGTTCATGGTCAGCACGATAATAGCCAGACCTGGGAAATGGCGTTTGATGTACTTGATAAGCGTAATACCATCACCGTACTTGTCTCCTGGCATGGAGAGGTCGGTAATCAGTACGTGTGCGTCAAGCTTCGGTAAGTTGTTAATTAGCGCAGTGGAGTCTTCAAATTCGCCAACAACATTAACCCATTCAATTTGCTCCAGAGACTTACGGATCCCGAACAGCACAATCGGATGGTCATCGGCAATAATTACGTTCATATTGTTCATGTAAAGGCTACCTTGCTACAGCAAGCTCTTGACGTAGGCGTCAATGTCGCTGATGTATTTTTCTATGCCTGACGCATCTTTTTCACGAATCAGATGCTCAAGCGATTCACATAACTGCTTGCCAGGTACCAGATTTAGCATGGCAAACACACCCTTAAGGCGGTGAGCTGTCTGTGCCAGTGCGGCAAAATCCTTCGCCGCGGACTCAGTATACAGCCTGCTAACATCTTCCGGTACCGTATCCACAAACAGAGCATAATAGCCACTGGCCTGAAGCTCGGCACTTTCATCTCCGCCCAGCGGCGATTCCGTCACTTCTTCCTGCGCCAGTTGCTCTTCAATAAGCTGGAGTACGGCATCCTGCATGGCGTTGCTCATGTTAAAGTTCACACGCAGCTGACTTGGGCCAATTTTGCGTATCCCAGCCTCATCATCGCTTAAAAGCAAGCCCGAAGCAGTAAGATTAGACGGATTATCTGTTAAAAAAAGGTCAAATTCTTGACTTGTTGCTCGTTCGTCAGGGCTGATACAGGTCGCGCCCCAGCTTTCAAGCTGGCGAGTGACAATGTTGCGGACCTCGTTTGAGGTGATATCCACCATCGCCACCACATCATCCAGCAGCTGCTCTTCGGGCTCCACGTCCTCTTCACGCACCGGCATTTTGACATGTAGCGTATAGCGCGTGCCCAACGACTCTCGTGCCTTAATATTAAGATGACCGCCGAGTTTACGCGCCAGCTGATCGCACAGCCAGAAGGTGAGGGCGTTGGCTTTGCCGTAGCGGTCTGACTGGGTGTCGTTCAGATATGGGAAGTGCAGATTATCGACTTCACCGTGCGACACGCCGTTGCCGGTATCAAGAATACGGAAGGTTAAACGTTCTTCCACCGACTCATCGGCGTTGACCTCAAGGGTAATTTTACCAATTTGCGTGGTGGTCACCGCATATTGGATCAGCAACAGCAGAATGCGGCGCAGCGCATCGCGGTCGCCGTGACGCTGCTCTTTTGCTGGAAGCGGGTTATTGATCAGCAGTTGAAGCCCTTTGCGCTTAATCGACGGCAACACTTCAGGCACCACTTCGTCGATCAGCTCCTGCAAGGAGAACTGCGTGGACGATCCTTTCCAGCTGTCGTTTTCCAGCATATTCGCGAGCTGAATTTCATCGACCAGCCGTACCAGCAGGTCGGCATGGTTCGCGAGCTTCTGTCCATCTGGCGTATCAATGCTGCTGGCCTCGGCGGCGAGCGCTTTGATCGGTTGCTTCAGCGTATCGCTGATGTTTTGCATAAACGCCGCGCGGCCCTGCTGGTTCTTCTCATACAGACGCTGGGCCTGCTTGAGCTTCTTATTCACCAGAATTTCCCGGTCCTGATCGCGAATAATGAAAATCTGGGTGCGCGGTGACACCTGGCTGCGGAACTGACGAATTTCATACAGTTCATTATTAATGGTGGCCTGAATCACTCCCTGATGCTGATCCGCCATGCTGGTGATGTTTTGCAGGTTGAGGTGCGGTAGCAGATGGTCGGCAATTTTGTTGCTGATTATGGTTCGGTTCGACTCTTGATCGTGCACCAGTAGCCCGAGCGGCAGCAATGAGACAATCTCTTCATTAATGGCGCGCAGCACGCGCAGCTCATTATTGGTCCCCGTCGAAGGAACGTTGCTGTTGCTGCCGCGAGTGGGCAGATTACGGAACGTCGAGTAGCCGAACAGCGCCAGCGCCAGCAGCCCAATGTTCAGCAGCAGCGGCAGCATGATGTTCTGGAAGGTGTCGAGCAGCAGCGTGCCAAACGGTACCTGCCACACCAGACGCATGCCGGTGCCGTTCAGCGCTGAGGTTATCTCAATGCGTGAGCTATTAAAGTTGATGGAGACGCTGTCGCTCGGGTCTTTTTCCTGAGCGCGCTGGGCATTCTGCGCCGGATCGGGTTCCAGGCGGAAACTGTCCAGCGACATGGTTGGCGGTACCAGGTCGTTAATCGGTAAATCAAAGGCGACGACGGTTGCCAGATGCCCCGGCTGGTTGAAGGTGGTACGCAGGGTAAAGTAGCGGCCGTTCTGCCAGGCGAGACGGCGCAGCGACGAGAAGGTTTCGCGCTCATCCAGAGTGTTGGCCTGCTGTAGCATTTCAGCCCGGCGGGAATCAACGATGCTGCCCACGGTCGACTCTTTAAAGCCGGATGAGAGATCTTTTAACGGCAGGGTAGAGATAAGAATCAGGCTGTTATCCTGGCCGTTGAGATAGTACATCGACCAGGGAACATTTTCCGCGCCCCACAGGGTATCGAGATAGGTCGACATGCGTTGGGTAATATCGAGCGTGGCGCTGTCATGCGAACCGAAGATCAACGCTTCGGTTTTACGGCGTGGCTTCTCAAGGTAATACACATCCTGCTTTAAGCGGGTTTCCTGCAGGCCATCGGCAGGCGGCGCATTGGTATTCGCGGCGGCGATGTTGTCGTAGATCTGCCAGGTGGTGTAGCGCCAGGTATCGATGCGCTTATGGACGGCGTGCGTCATATCGACAATCTGATAGCTCTTATCTTTAAGCCAGGCGTTGACGGCGCTTTGAATCATCACGCCCATCGTCACCAGCAACACGATGATCATAAGAAGGAAGAAACGCGTGATGCTCCCCGGAAGCAGAGAGAATTTCGTCGGGTTCATCTTGTCGGACTGACTCATTGGCGTGTGTAACCCATCATAACGGCATCTGAATGAGGAGAAGCTCAAGCCTGAATCGGCATTGAGGCGCGAAGATCCTGTTTTTGCACTGCTGGCAGTATATACAAAAAAGTCGGCAAGATGCATCTACGGGGCAAATTACACTGCGCGGAGCTGGCGGCAATGCTATGCGGAGGAGGGCGTTAGATATTGGCGGTGAGCAGAAATAGTTTGTTGCGGATTAATTGTACAATGTAACATTTATTGTACAGTTATTTACGAATAACGACTTAAAAATAGCACTAAATAACAAGACATTATTAATCGAGTGCCTGGTAGACATAAAAAATGGTATGAGATTTGATTAGTTAATAGTCGTTACAATTTACGTGCGGTAGCACAGTTTGATTCAGTTTACGTAAAGAAAGGTAAAAAAAACCGGATGCGAAGCATCCGGTTGAAATAGGGGTAAACAGACATTCAGAATTGAATGACGGTAATAAATAAAGTTAATGATGATAGCGAGGAATATTTTAGTTGTAGGTGAAGGTTTTGTTTTACCATTCAGTGCTATACCTTTCGTGTTTTTTAACTCATTGATTTAGTGAATTTATTTGCTTTAGTTTTGATTATTAGTGCTATTTTTCCTGTCTTTTTGTGCTTATAAAAGTTCCCTTAAATTTACATTTTGAAACATCTATGGGGATAAATGAAACATTTGAGCGATTTTCGTATCATATTCTTATTGGATTATTCTAATTTTTACAGCACAATGGATCTGCCGACTGATTAATGAGGGTTAATCAGTAAGCAGTGGCATATATAAAGGCATATATATAACAACAGAGGGTTAATAACATGAAAGTTAAAGTACTGTCCCTCCTGGTACCAGCACTGCTGGTAGCAGGCGCAGCAAATGCGGCTGAAATTTATAACAAAGATGGCAACAAATTAGATCTGTACGGTAAAGTCGATGGTCTGCACTATTTCTCCAGCGACGACAGTAAAGATGGCGACCAGTCCTACGTTCGTCTGGGCTTCAAAGGTGAAACTCAGATCAACGACCAGCTGACCGGTTACGGCCAGTGGGAATACAACATCCAGGCTAACAACACCGAAGGCGCTTCTGACCAGGCATGGACCCGTGTAGGTTTCGCCGGTATCCGCATTGCTGACGTAGGTTCTTTCGACTACGGTCGTAACTACGGCGTAGTTTACGATGTGACTTCCTGGACCGACGTCCTGCCAGAATTCGGCGGCGACACCTACGGTGCAGACAACTTCCTGCAGCAGCGTGCTAACGGCGTTGCGACCTACCGTAACACTGACTTCTTCGGTCTGGTTGATGGCCTGAACTTTGCTCTGCAGTATCAGGGTAAGAACGGCAGCGCTTCTGGCGAAGGTTCCACCAACAACGGTCGTGACGATCTGGAACAGAACGGTGACGGCTTCGGTGGCTCCCTGACTTACGATATCGGCGAAGGCTTCAGCGTAGGTACCGCAATTTCCAGCTCTAAACGTACTACCGATCAGAACAACATGGCTTATGGCCAAGGCGATAAAGCGACCACCTACTCCGGTGGCGTTAAATATGATGCGAACAACATCTACCTGGCCGCTCAGTACACCCAGACTTACAACGCGACCCGCTTCAGCGGTAGCAATAATCCAGATGCTATCAGCGGCTTCGCTGAAAAAGCACAGAACTTCGAAGTGGTTGCACAGTACCAGTTCGACTTCGGCTTGCGTCCATCCATCGCTTACCTGCAGTCTAAAGGTAAGGACATTAACAACGGCGTAGACAACTTCGGCGATCAGGATCTGCTGAAATACGTTGATGTAGGCGCGACTTACTACTTCAACAAAAACATGTCCACCTACGTTGATTACAAAATCAACCTGCTGGATGACAACGACTTCACTCGTCGTGCCGGTATCTCTACCGACAACATCGTAGCTCTGGGTATGGTTTACCAGTTCTAATTCGGTTTCGACCGAGACAAAAGGGGCCCTTGGGCCCCTTTTTTAATGTCTGATTTCAGCTAATTAGTGTACTCTTGCGCCGATTGCAGGAGGGTAATAACCGATGGAAATGACTTTTTTACGTACGATGCTGCTTGGCGTCGTTATTTTATTGGCTGGCTGTGACAACACCAGCGCGCCGGCAACCCCAAAGGCGCAGGTGACCGTACTTGATGGTAAAACCATGGGCACGTTCTGGCGGGTGAGCGTGGTTGGCCTCGATCAAAACAGGGCGGAGAATCTGCGTCAGAAGGTGCAGACGCTGCTCGATGGCGACGATCAGCTATTGTCGACCTGGAAAAACGACTCGGCGCTGATGCGTTTTAACCAGTCGCAAAGCACCACCCCATGGCCGGTAAGTGAAGGGATGGCGGATATCGTCACCGAATCGCTGCGCATCGGGCAGAAAACGCAGGGTGCGATGGACATCACCGTGGGGCCGCTGGTCAATCTCTGGGGCTTTGGCCCGGATAAACAACCGGTGAAAACGCCGACTCAGGCGCAAATAGATGCCGCGAAAGCGCGCACCGGGCTGAAAAATCTGACGGTGATTAACCGCGCGGGCCAGCAGTATCTGCAAAAGGCGATCCCCGATCTGTACGTTGACCTCTCGACCGTTGGCGAAGGTTACGCTGCCGATCATCTGGCGCGGCTGATGATAGAAGAGGGGATCTCCCGCTATCTGGTCTCGGTGGGTGGTGCGCTGGTGAGCCGTGGGATGAATGCCGATGGCCAGCCGTGGCGCGTGGCGATTCAAAAGCCAACCGACCGGGAAAATGCGGTGCAGGCGATCGTCGACATTAACGGCCACGGGATCAGCACCTCCGGTAGTTATCGCAACTACTATGAGCTGGATGGGAAGCGGATCTCGCACGTTATCGATCCGCAAACCGGGCGGCCGATTACCCATAAGCTGGTGTCGGTCACCGTGATTGCGCCAACCGCGCTGGAAGCCGACGGCTGGGATACTGGTCTGATGGTGCTCGGCACGGAAAAAGCCCAGCAGGTGGTGCGTGAGCAGGGGCTGGCGGTCTATATGATCATGAAAGAGGGTGACGGCTTCACCACCTGGATGTCGCCGCAGTTCCGTGCGTTCCTGGTCAGCGGGAAAAATTAAAAAGCAAGATTGCGGGTTTTTTAATTCCTCCTTTTGGTCACAGTGATGGTTACACTAAAAGGAGGAGCCCGTTATGACATCTCATACCCTATATACCGATGATGACCGCTGGCAGGCGGTGATAAATCGCGACGCCCGCGCCGATGGTCAGTTTGTTTTTGCCGTACAGACCACCGGTATTTTCTGTCGCCCGTCCTGCCGTGCCCGTCATGCGCTGCGCCAGAACGTCCGGTTCTATCCCAATGCACAGGCTGCGCTGGAGGCCGGATTTCGTCCCTGCAAGCGCTGTCAGCCAGATAGCCTCTCTCCCGAACAGCAGAAAATCGACAAAGTTGCCGAGGCCTGTCGGCTGCTGGAGCAGGACAGCCCCGTCACGCTTGAGGCGCTGGCCGAGGCGGTTGCCGTCAGCCCTTACCATTTTCACCGTCTGTTTAAATCCGTCACTGGCGTCACGCCAAAGGCCTGGCAGCAGGCGTGGCGGGCGCGTCGGCTGCGTGATTCACTCAGCGGCGGCGAACCGGTGACCCAGGCGGTGCTGGCGGCGGGATTCCCCTCAAGCAGCAGCTACTATCGTCAGGCAGACAATGTGCTGGGGATGACGGCGCGCGCTTACCGTCAGGGTGGCAAAACCGCTGACATTCATTATGCGACCGACCGCTGCGAGCTGGGCCGCTGTCTGGTGGCGCTGAGCGAACGCGGCATTTGCGCGGTGCTGCTCGGGGATGATGACGCTACGCTGCTGACGGAGTTGCAGCAGAGCTTCCCGTCTGCCCACTTGACGGCAGCGGATGCAGCGTCTCAAGCGCAGATTCAAGCCGTTATCGCCAGCCTGAATCAGCGTTCAACGCCGTTAACGCTGCCGCTGGATATTCGCGGTACCGCCTTTCAGCAGCAGGTCTGGCAGGCGCTGCGTGTGATCCCTGCTGGTGAAACCCGCAGCTATCAGCAGATAGCCGACGGCATCGGCAACCCGAAAGCGGTGCGCGCGGTGGCTGGGGCCTGTGCGGCAAACCGGCTGGCGATTCTGATACCGTGCCACCGTGTGGTACGCGGCGACGGCAGTTTGTCCGGCTATCGCTGGGGCGTGACGCGTAAAGCGGCGCTGTTAGCGCGTGAAAAAGAGCAGGAGCGGTGATGCTGGATCTGTTTGCTGATGAAGCGCCGTGGTCAGAGCCGCTGGCACCGGGGGCCGTCGTTCTGCGCCGACTGGCGCGTGAACAGAGCGATGCATTGCTCGCCGCTATTGCGCAGGTTGCCGCCGTCTCGCCGTTTCGCCATATGGTGACGCCGGGCGGGTATACCATGTCGGTGGCGATGACCAACTGCGGGGCGCTGGGCTGGAGCACGGACAGCTGCGGATACTGCTACGCCGCCATCGACCCGCTGACCGGGCGGCCGTGGCCAGCTATTCCGGATGTTTTTCTCCGCCTGGCGAAGACGGCGGCGAGCCAGGCCGGATACCCGGAATTCAGCCCCGATGCCTGTCTTATCAATCGCTACCAGCCGGGCGCGAAGCTATCGCTGCATCAGGATAAAGATGAAGCGCGGCTGGATGCGCCGATCGTTTCCGTTTCGCTGGGATTACCGGCTACCTTCCAGTTCGGCGGGTTAAAACGCAGCGATCCGCTGCAGCGCGTCTGGCTGGAGCATGGCGATGTTGTGGTGTGGGGCGGCGCCTCCCGGCTGTTCTACCACGCCATTTTGCCTCTTAAGCCCGGAAGCCACCCGCAGGTGGGCGCCTGGCGCTATAACCTGACGTTTCGCCGCGCTGCGCAATGACGAATAAAAATAAGAATTATTCTTGATGTCGTTGCTCAGCAGTTTACACTGCTGGCTGTTTTTCTTGCTCTGGTTGCTGTTATGGAACTTCTTTTACTCGTCTGGCGTCAGTACCGCTGGCCCTTCATTGGCGTTATCGCCCTGAGCCTGCTGAGCGCGGCGCTCGGTATTGGACTTATCGCCTTTATTAACGTGCGTCTGATTGAAATGGTCGACACCAACCTTACGGTGCTGCCGGAGTTTCTCGGGCTGCTGCTGCTGTTGATGGCCGTGACGCTGGGCTCTCAGCTGGCGCTGACGACGCTGGGGCATCATTTTGTTTATCGCCTGCGTCGCGAATTTATCAAACGTATTCTCGACACTCAGGTGGAACGCGTGGAGAAGCTCGGCAGCGCCTCGCTGCTCGCGGGGCTGACCAGCGATATTCGCGCCATCACCATTGCCTTCGTGCGTCTGCCTGAACTGGTGCAGGGGATAATCCTCACCGTGGGCTCTGCCGCCTATCTGGCGATGTTGTCGACTAAAATGCTGCTGATTACCGCACTGTGGATGGCGCTGACCATCTGGGGCGGTTTTATGCTGGTGGCGCGCGTCTATAAGCACATGGCGACGCTGCGCGAGACCGAAGATAGCCTTTATAACGACTACCAGACGGTGCTGGAAGGGCGCAAAGAGCTCACTCTGAACCGCGAGCGCGCGCAGTACGTGTTTGAACAGCAGTTCACGCCGGACGCAAAGGCTTATCGCCACCATATCATCCGCGCCGATACCTTCCACCTGAGCGCCGTGAACTGGTCGAATATCATGATGCTGGGCGCGATTGGCCTGGTGTTCTGGATGGCAAACGGCCTGGGCTGGGCCGACACTAACGTGGCGGCAACCTACTCTCTGACGCTGCTGTTCCTGCGTACGCCGCTGCTGTCGGCGGTAGGGGCATTGCCAACGCTGCTGAGTGCCCAGGTCGCGTTTAACAAGCTGAATAAATTCTCGCTGGCACCGTTCCGCGAGCCGTTCCCGCAGCCAACGGCGCACCCGAACTGGCAGACGCTGGAACTGCGCGATGTGACCTTCCACTACGAAGACAACACCTTTGCGGTCGGCCCGCTGAACCTGACGCTAAAGCGCGGCGAAATGGTCTTCCTGATTGGCGGTAACGGCAGCGGCAAATCGACGCTGGCGATGCTGCTGACCGGGCTGTATCAGCCGATTTCAGGCCAGATCCTGCTCGACGGCCAGCCGCTGGCGGCGGATAAACCGGAAGACTATCGCAAGCTCTTCTCCGCGGTGTTTACCGACGTCTGGCTGTTCGAGCACCTGCTGGGGCCGGAAGGCAAGCAGGCGAAGCCTGAGCTGGTAGAGAAGTGGCTGGCGCAACTGCAAATGAGCCATAAGGTGAAGCTTGAGGATGGACGAATTCTTGACCTGAAGCTGTCAAAAGGGCAGAAAAAACGCGTGGCGCTGCTGCTGGCGCTGGCAGAAGAACGCGACATCATTATGCTTGATGAGTGGGCGGCCGATCAGGACCCGCACTTCCGCCGCGAGTTTTACCAGGTACTGCTGCCGCTGATGCAGCAGATGGGCAAAACGATTTTCGCCATCAGCCACGATGACCACTACTTTACCCATGCAGATCGCCTGCTGGAGATGCGTAACGGTCAGTTGAGCGAACTGGTGGGTGAAGAGCGCGAGCGCGCTTCCCGTGATGCCGTTGCGCGTACCGCCTGATTTTTTAGCCGCTTTGCTGAATTTTTCAACGCCTAAGCGGCTTGTTTAACTTTTTTATATTCCCCCGCGCTATGCTTAATGCGCTCAATCATCCGATTGGGCGCACTTTCAGGAATAAGGATTATTCATGTCTCTGTTGAAGAAGAACAGTGCCCGCCTGCGCGATGAAGAGCGCCAGCGGCTCATCTGGCTGCTGACCACCGATAAAGCGGTGACTTCAGCGCTGCTGGGCAAGCTGACGCTGGCCGAGCAGTACGATGAGGGCACGCTGGTTGATGACCTTGCGGAAGTGGGCGCGCTGGTGGCGCACCTGCCGCCGCCGGATCTCGCCGATACCCTGGAAGCGCTGCCGTCAGAAGAGCGTCACGCGCTGTGGAACATGGTTGAAGATGACCGGCGCGGGAAAGTGTTGCTAGAAGCATCGGAGAACGTCTGGGACGACCTCATAGAAGATATGAGCGACCGGGCGTTGCTCGATGCACTGCAAACGCTGGATATCGACGAACAGATCTATCTGGTTCAGCACCTACCGCGTGACCTGACCGGGCGCCTGCTGGCCTCTATGGATCCCGCTGAACGCGCGCGCGTTCGCCAGGTTATGAACTATGCCCACGAGCAGGTGGGCTCGATCATGGAGTTCGAGGTGATCACCATTCGCCCGGACGTCACGCTAGCCTCGGTGCAACGCTTTTTGCGTCGGTTGGGCAAAATGCCGGAGAACACCGACAAACTGTTCGTGGTAAAGCGCGATCAAACCCTGATTGGCGAACTGGAGCTTAAAACGATCCTGCTGAATGCAGCAGAACGCTACGTGCATGAAGTGATGGAGGCCGATCCGGTTGCGTTTCATCCGGAGGAGCGATCGGAAAGCGTCGCCCGTACCTTCGAGCGTGACAACCTCATCAGCGCCGCGGTGATTGACTCGGAAGGCAAGCTGATGGGGCGTTTGACCATCGATGAGATCGTTGACGTGGTCTACGAAGAGACCGACAGCGATCTGCGCCGTATGGGCGGCCTGAGCAGCGAAGAAGATGTGTTTGCGCCGGTGATGAAAGCGGTGAAAACCCGCTGGGCGTGGCTCGCCATTAACCTCTGTACCGCTTTTATTGCCTCGCGCGTGATCGACGGTTTCGAACATACCATCTCTCAATTGGTGGCGCTGGCTTCACTGATGCCAATTGTGGCGGGGATAGGTGGCAATACCGGCAACCAGACCATCACGATGATCGTGCGCGCGCTGGCGTTACAGCATATCCAGCCGGGCAACTTCTCGTTTTTGATTCTGCGCGAAATGGGCGTAGCGCTGATTAACGGCATCGTCTGGGGCGGCATTATGGGCACCGTCACTTGGCTATTGTACGGCGATCCACATCTGGGTGCCGTGATGACCCTGGCGATGATCCTCAACTTGCTGGTAGCTTCGGTAATGGGGGTATTGATCCCGATGATCATGGCTAAACTGGGGCGCGACCCGGCGGTCGGCTCCAGCGTGATGATCACCGCGATCACCGATACCGGCGGCTTCTTTATTTTTCTGGGGCTGGCGACCGTGTTTCTGCTTTAAGCTTTGCGCGGTGCTTCAGGCGGGCAGGGACGACAACCATCATCATGATGCCCGCCAGCACGCCAATTGCCAGATTCCCCGTGCTGACCGTCGCGCCGACGGTGACCAGCATCACCAGCGTTTCCGGCCACGGGGTGCGCTTAAGTGCGCCGGGCTGCAGGCTATGCCAGTTAAAGGTTTTGAAGGCGACAATCACCATAATGCCCGCCAGTACCGACATCGGGATTTTTGCCATCACTTCGCTTAAGGCGGTGACCAGCAGCAGCAGTACCAGCGCTGCCGCGATGGTTGATATCCGGGTGCGGCCTTTGCCCATCTCCACGTTCACGATGGTCTGACCGATCATGGCGCAGCCGGCGATGCCGCCGTAGCAGCCAGCCAGAATATTGGCGATGCCGAGACCCGCGCTCTCACGCGTTTTGTTCGATGGTGTGACGGTGAGGTCATCGACCAGTTTCGCGGTCAGCAGCGACTCCATCAGGCCAACAAAAGCAATACTCAGCGCGCACGGCCAGATAATCTGCAACGTTTCAAGATTCATCGGCACCAGCCACTGGGTAAGGCCCGGCAGCCCGCCGCTCATCGAACCTTCATCGCCGACGGTTGGCAAAATCTGCCCGCTGGTGGCGGTATAGAGGGTGAGTAGAACGACGGCGATAAGCGGCGATGGAATGCTTTTCATCACGCGCGGAAGCCACAACACGATGAGTATTGTGGCGGCAAACAGCGCGACAATCAGCGGGCTACGGCTCCAGAAATGGGGTACCTGAGCAAAGAAAATCAGAATACCCAGCGCATTCACAAACCCAGTCATCACCGACTGTGGAATAAAGCGCATCAGCTTTGCCATCCCGCAGGCGGCAAACAGAATTTGGATGATACCGGCCATCACTACGGCTGGCAGGATGTAGGTAACGCCGTGCTGGTGTACCATCGGGCCGATGACCAGCGCCACCGAACCGGCAGCGGCGGTGACCATCGCCGGGCGGCCGCCGAGAAACGACATCGACAGGCACAGCACCACGGAGGCAATCAGGCTGACCTTCGGGTCAACGCCCGCAATCACGGAAAACGAGATAACCTCGGGGATCAGCGCCAGCGCGGTAATCACGCCCGCCAGAACTTCACGCGTCAACATGGAAGGTGACGTCAGGACGGCAAGCAGAGAACCAGAAAGAGGGGAGGGAGAAGCGTTCGACATAGGGTATTCACAGGTTATCGATGGCGGGTTTTCTATAATCCCCAGCGTCCGTGCGTACCATCACAAAGGGGAGAATAATACCGCTTCCCGTCACACTCTACCAGTACCAAATCTCATTTTCTGTACACATTTATTAAACATTTTAATAACAGATCTCAAAACTCAACTTAAATTTTAAACAATATTTAAATTTACCGTGGCTGGTGGTAACGTAACCGTACGGATGTTTTTACCTGCATGTAACAAATCGCAAGTCAAGTAAGGCCCCCTACGATGAAAAAAAAGATAGCTGTACCCAACGCACAGAAATCGGGTACCGAGAAGGTTTCTGTGGCGACTAAGGCGAAGACTCGTGTGGTGCACGAGACAGATGTATTGCTGATCGGTGGCGGCATTATGAGCGCTACGCTGGGTACATGGCTGCAGGAGCTGGAGCCAGACTGGTCGATTACCATGGTTGAGCAGATGGAAAGCGTGGCCGAAGAGAGCTCCAACGGCTGGAACAACGCCGGCACCGGGCACTCGGCCCTGATGGAACTCAACTATACCCCGCAGAAAGCCGATGGCTCCGTCAGCATCGACAAAGCTATTGATATCAACGAAGCCTTCCAGATTTCCCGTCAATTCTGGGCCCACCAGGTGACGCGCGGCGTGCTGACGCAGCCGAAGAGCTTTATTAACACCGTGCCACACATGAGCTTTGTGTGGGGCGATGACAACGTCAATTTCCTGCGTGCGCGCTATCGTGCACTGCAAAAGAGCCCGCTGTTCAACGGCATGCGCTACTCCGAAGATCACGAGCAGATTAAAGACTGGGCACCTCTGGTGATGGAAGGGCGCGATCCGCAGCAGAAGATTGCCGCTACGCGAACTGAAGCAGGCACCGACGTGAACTACGGCGAGATTACCCGCCAGCTCATTCAGGGCCTCAAAAAGCGCGAACGCTTTACGCTGCAGCTCAACACCGTGGTGCGCCGTTTCCGTCGTAATCCAGACAACAGCTGGAATGTGACGGTTTCTGACGCCAACGGCAGCCATGAAAAACGTACCATCAAAGCGAAGTTTATTTTCATCGGCGCGGGTGGTGCGGCGCTGAAGCTGCTACAGCAAACCAAAATTCCTCAGGCGAAAGAGTACGCAGGCTTCCCGGTTGGCGGTCAGTTCCTGGTGTGCGAAAACCCGGAAGTGGTTAACCATCATCTGGCGAAGGTCTACGGTCAGGCTTCCGTGGGCGCGCCGCCGATGTCTGTGCCGCACATCGACACCCGTATCATCGACGGCAAACGCGTGGTGCTGTTTGGGCCGTTCGCCACCTTCTCTACGCGCTTCCTGAAAAATGGTTCGCTGTGGGATCTGCTGGCCTCGACCAATAAATCCAACATCCTGCCGATGCTGAATGTTGGGCTAGATAACTTCGATCTGGTGAAATACCTGGTAAGCCAGGTGCTACAGAAAGATAAAGACCGCCATGCGGCTCTGCGCGCTTACTATCCGATGGCGAAAAAGCAGGACTGGCGTTTGTGGCAGGCCGGTCAGCGCGTACAGATCATCAAACGTGATGCGCGTATCGGTGGCGTACTGCGTCTGGGCACTGAAGTGGTCAGCGATGATGAAGGCACCGTTGCCGCGCTACTGGGGGCATCTCCGGGGGCATCAACCGCCGCGCCTATCATGCTGGAGCTGATGGAAAAGGTCTTTAAGGATAAAATGCAGACGGCGGAATGGCAGGAAAAAATTCGCGCCGTAGTACCGACCTATGGTTCTACGCTGACGGAAAACCCGCACCTGATTGAAAAAACGTTGGCCTATACCAGCGAAGTGCTGGGACTACGTCATGAAGCAACCCGTGAAGCGGATCCGACGCCAGCGGTGCAGGTATCGTCCAAACCGGTTGTAGCAAAAGAGATGGCGGATATCGCACTCTAAGAAAGAAAAAATCCCGGTCATACCGGGATTTTATTATTTGGTAGCCCGGGCGAGCGCAAGCGACCCCGGGTTTTTTATTAACGCGCGACGGCGTTATGTACCGTTTCCTGGGCTTCCCAGATACGGTATTTCACTTCTACGTTCTCAGGCGCGTAGATAACGATCGGCAACTTGCTGTTGTAGCGCAGCATGCCATCGTCGCCCAGTGATGCGGTGACGAATTTTTTCGTTTTCTTCTGGTCAGGGCAGGCCATCATGGTCGACACTGGTCCGGAGATTTTCTCCACCACGTAGTAGTCGTAGCCCCAGCCTTCCAGCGTTTTACTTTCCAGCTCGCCGCCAAGGCGCTGATGATTACAGTCGACTTCCAGCGTTTTACCAATCAATAATTCCACCTTGTAGGCAGACTCATCTTTCTGTTCCGGCAACTGAATCACCTGACGCGTCATACCTTTTTCCGCTTTAGGGAAAGGCGCAACCTTTTCCAGCGGCTGTTCTGCAGCCCAGGCGGAGCTGGAAGCGCAGGCGATGGCCAGTAACGAAGCGGCAAGTTTATGTGTGTTTTTCACTGTTCATCCTTTTTATCAGTTTGCAACGAGAGGAGAATATCATTCCTGACATCAATGGTAATCGTATTTTACTGAATTTTGCATTAGGACTAGTTCTAAATATTGCCTTTGTGAATAAATATAGCGATTAAGACTACTTAGCTCGCCTTATCACGTATGGATATCCTGAATAATGATGAAAATGACCAGATTTCTTATTATAGCTGCGCTTCTCGGCGTTATCCCTGCCGCACAGGCCACAATCCAGGTTGGGTTCTCACCTGAAGGCTCCGCCCGTGAGTTGGTGCTGAGCACTATCGATGGCGCACAGCGCTCGATCGACATGATGGCCTACTCGTTTCAGGCCAAAGATATTGTCGACGCGCTGATTCGCGCCCAAAAACGCGGTGTGAAGGTGCGGGCGGTGATTGATAAGCGACGAAATCAGGGGGAGGTTAGCCAGAAGGCCATTGCTCGGGCGGCAGAAAACGGCATTGATGTTCGCATTGACGGCCACTACCACATTCAGCATGACAAAGTGATGATCGTGGACGGCAATACGCTGGAGACCGGGTCGTTTAACTTCGCTAAATCGGCAGAGACGGAAAACTCAGAGAACGTGCTGGTTATACGTGATGAGCCGGAGGTTATCCGCCAGTATCAGGCGCATTTTGACAGCCGCTGGGCGCTGGGGAAGTCGCGGTAAGGGCATAAAAAACCAGCCATAACAGGCTGGTTTATATAAGCTTTTTGGTCGGCACGAGAGGATTTGAACCTCCGACCCCCGACACCCCATGACGGTGCGCTACCAGGCTGCGCTACGTGCCGACGCATGACAAAAATACTACCGCTTTTATCCCTGATTGCAAGTCAGGGTTCACCAATTGATTTAAAATTAATCAATCAGTTAGCGATAAAGCGTTTTTCATCCGTCAGCACCTGCAGCAGCAAACTGAGCTGGGCTTTTTGATCCCGTTCCTTCTCACCCGCCGCGTTCCAGGTCTTATAGTGACCATTATGGCTGAGCACGACGGTCATCGATGGCGTGGTGATCGCCAGGGTATCGTTATCTGCCGACGTCACCCAGTTATGGCGGCGCGCGGCGCTGAACAGATCCTGACCCTGCGAGTATTCGTTTGCCGGCGTGCTGACATGCAGCAGGCGTTGCATCAGGGTGGTCATAATATCTTTATGATCGGTCAACAGGTCGATGCGCTGAGCAGGGGTACCCGGCCAGTGGATGACCAGCGGCACCTGAAGCTGGGCGCGTGACCAGTTAAAGGTGCTGTTCTCGTCGCTGAGCGGCACGCCGTGACCGGCGGTAATAATCACCACGGTGTCATCGAGCTTGCCGGAGTCGCGCAGTGCGTCCAGTACCTTAGCAATTTGTGCATCCACATCCGCTGCCGCACGAGCATATTGACGGTCGTTGGCCTGAGCGTTGTTGATGGTGGTTCCGTTAAACGACACCCACGAGAACCAGCGGTTTTCGTCCTGGGCGTTGTTTTTAAGCCAGTTAGTCCACTGGCTTGCCG
The DNA here is from genome assembly GCF_040930405.1 of Kluyvera sichuanensis. Classification (NCBI taxonomy): domain Bacteria; kingdom Pseudomonadati; phylum Pseudomonadota; class Gammaproteobacteria; order Enterobacterales; family Enterobacteriaceae; genus Kluyvera; species Kluyvera sichuanensis. Next base: position 2,132,273 of record NZ_CP162271.1, on the reverse strand, counting down.
TCTGGGCATCATTCTGCGATTTGCCCGGCGGCAGTGAGAAATCAGACAGCAGCGCCTGGCGATAAATCGGGCTGGTGAAGCCGTCAGAAGAGAAAAGACCCAGCTGATAGCCCTGTTGGTTAAGCGCGCTAATCAGCGCTGCCGGAATACGTGCCGACAGGACGCCGTCCATGTAGGACGGTGAAATACCGTAGAACAGGCCAAAGATGCCGTTATCGGCGTTGTTGCCCGCGCTCATATGCTGGGTAAAGTTGACGTTGCTGTCCGCAAAACGGGCCAGCGATGGCATCTGCTGTTCGAAGCGCGAATAGTTCAGGCCATCGACGGTAATCAGCAGGACGTTCTTGCCAACACCCATATCGCGATAGCGCAGATCGCTGAGCGGATACTGCACGGTTACCGCTTCCGGATCGCCTTGTTCCACCAGACGGCGCTGGTAATCCTGCGCGTCAAGCAGCCCGTGCTTCTCAAGGAAGCGGCGCGCGGTCATTGGATACGACAGCGGCAGGTTGGCGCGCTGCATGGTGACCGGACGATAAAAGTTAGCATCGGCCCAGATGTACATCACGTGCGAGGCGATGAACGATGCAAAGAAGAACCATGCGACCGGGCGGGCGTAGTGACGGCGACGCGTCAGGCTGCGCAGCTTCTGCCAGCTCCAGGTGGCAAACAGCATCTCGACCAGCAGAATCACCGGCACGCTGATAAACATCAGCTGCCAGTCACGGGCGGTCTCGTTTTGATCGGGGTTGATAACCAGCTCCCACACCACCGGGTTGAGGTGCAGGTGGAAGCGGGTAAAGACCTCGCTGTCGATAAGCAGCAGCGTCATGCCCGCCGTCGCCAGAATGGCGGACAGGAAGCGCATCAAACGCTGGGACATGACGATAAAGGTCAGGGGGAACAGAATCAGCAGATAGGCAGAGAACACCAGAAAGCTGAAATGCCCGACAAGGCTGATGTAGGAGAAAATGCGTCCAGCCAGCGTCGTCGGCCAGTCGGCGACAAAAAGATAGCGGCTACCGAGCACCATGGCCAACAGCATGTTGAACAGGGCGAACCAGTGCCCCCAGCTAACCATCTGGGAGACTTTTTCTCGGTAAGGCTGACGATGAGTCACCATAAACTGTTGCTTGTACCCTTAGTGCGCAGGATCGCTGTTAATAGAAGACTGGAGCGCCTGGGCAAAAGAACGTGCGATAGCCTGGCGTTGAGCCGGAGCCACGCTGCTGTTAATCAGGTTGGTCACCATATTACCCAGCACCATCAGAGAAAGATCGGTCGGGGCTTTATGTTCTTCCAGCACGTTGGCGAGCTCGCTCAGCAGTTTTTCAACGTGTTCATCACTATAGCGGGATTGTTGTGGCATAAATCGAAATCTGTCTATTCATTAAAGGGCAGTATATTACCGTAGCAGCAGCATTTTTTCCGCTTTTTTTCAGCGGAACGCGTTATCCTTTCGCCATTATGCTGCCGCGAGGGCGGTAATGTGTGAGTTGCACTGTCGCATCGGGGGTGATTGAATACACCCGATCTTAAAGGAGAGTTTAACATGAGTCTGGATATCGACCAGATTGCTTTGCATCAGCTCATCAAACGCGATGAGCAAAACCTGGACGTGGTGCTGCGCGACACGCTGCTGGAGCCGACCGCGCCGGTTGAAGAGATGATGGCCGAGCTGCATCGGGTGTACAGCGCGAAGAATAAAGCCTACGGCCTGTTTACCGAAGAGAGCGAACTGGCGCAGGCGTTAAAGCTGCAGCGTCAGGGTGAGGAAGATTTCCTCGCCTTCAGCCGCGCGGCCACCGGTCGTCTGCGCGACGAGCTGGCGAAATATCCGTTCGCCGACGGCGGAATCGTGCTGTTCTGCCACTACCGCTATCTGGCGGTGGAGTATCTGCTGGTGGCGGTGCTGAATAATCTCAGCAGCATGCGCGTCAACGAAGAGCTGGACATCAGCGCGACACATTATCTCGACATCAACCATGCGGATATCGTCGCGCGTATCGACTTAACCGAGTGGGAAACCAACCCGGAATCGACCCGCTACCTGACCTTCCTGAAAGGGCGAGTCGGGCGCAAAGTCGCCGATTTCTTTATGGACTTCCTCGGCGCGAGCGAAGGGCTGAATGCGAAAGTGCAAAACCGCGGCCTGCTGCAGGCGCTGGATGATTTTGCCGCCGAAGCGCAGCTCGACAAAAACGAGCGTCAGAACGTGCGTCAGCAGGTCTACTCCTACTGCAACGAACAGCTGCAGGCCGGTGAAGAGATTGAGCTGGAGTCGTTGTCAAAAGAGCTCTCCGGCGTGAGCGAAGTGAGCTTCAGCGAATTTACCGCGGAGAAGGGCTACGAACTGGAAGAGAGCTTCCCGGCGGATCGTAGCACCCTGCGCCAGCTGACCAAATTTGCCGGTAGCGGCGGCGGCTTAACCATTAACTTCGATGCCATGCTGCTTGGTGAGCGAATTTACTGGGACCCGGCCACCGATACGCTGACCATTAAAGGCACGCCGCCAAACCTGCGTGACCAGCTCCAGCGCCGGACCTCCGGAAAAAGCTAAGTCCTCCCGCTAAAGCCCGCTCATCCCCGAGCGGGCTTTGTCTATCCGTATTCCCGCCAGTATTGAGTGATGTTCCTCTCATTTTCTGTATCGATGTTTTTTCATCCAGGTTAAAACTTGAGCTGACTCTCGGTTAAGGCCTAATGAAATAAATAAAAATACGTTTCATTTTAAATGCAAAAACATTTTGATTTTGTAAATGGAGAGCCACTCTGATTCAGGAGGGCTCAAGGACGCGGCAGCTGGGTGCCGCGAATCACTGAGAGGAAAAATAACAAGATGCACAATACCTTCAGGCACTCCCGACTGGCGCTGGCCACCACAATGATGCTCGCGGGTGTATTAAGCGGCTGCGATGATAGCGAAGCCGCTCAGGCGAAGGCGTCAGCGGCGCCACAAAATGTCCAGTCGCCGGTGCTCTCCGTCGACGATGACAGCGTGGTGCTGGTGTGGGAAAAACCGCTGCTGGAGGCGGACAAGGTGGTGGACTATCACGTCTATCGTGGCGGTGAACTGCTGGGCAGCGCGCGCGACAATCAGGACGCATTCTCCCCCGCGAAACCTTACATCGACAACTTCTATCAGACGCTGGATAACGACCACTGGCAGCAGAAGGTTGATTTGCGAAGCTTCACCGTCGAAGGGTTGAAAGCCGATACCGATTACCAGTTTACCGTTCGCGCGGTCTATTCGGACGGCAACGAGTCCGCCGATAGCGCGCCAATTTCTCTACGTACCACGAAGGTGCCGCATGTGGTGGATGCCAAAGCGACAGGGGCCGTCGGCGACGGAACAACGCTTGATACCGCCGCGCTGCAAAAAGCCATTGATAGCTGTACGCTGGCGCAGTATCCGCAAGGCTGCAAAGTCAGCGTGCGCGGGGGCGTGTTTAAAACCGGTGCGCTGTTCTTACACAGCGATATGACGCTGGAGATTGCCGAAGACGCGACGCTACTGGGTTCGGATGACCCGGCACAGTACCCAATGAACAAAGGTTACTTTCTTTACCCCTATACTGATAATCCGCTGCCGAAGCGCCCACCGTCGTTAATTAACGCACTGGAGGCCGACGATAAAGGAAGCTCTCACGCGGGCACTTTCCGCAATATTCGCATTGTCGGCAAAGGCACCATCGATGGTAATGGCTGGACGCGAGGCGTGAAGCACGGCGGGCCGGAGTCTATCGTTGATGAAGCCGGTAATGCGCTGCCGCAGTATCGCGCCAGCAACGCCAATAAGGTGGGCGAAGACGGGATTCTGGCAAAACATCAGACCGAGCTGGCGGTATCTGAAGGGATGAACCGCGATAGCGCCTACAAAAACCGCCGCTCCAGCCTGATGACGCTGCGCGGCGTCAGCAATCTCTACATTGAAGGGTTGACGATTCTCAACCCGGCATTTCACGGGATTATGGTGCTGGAGTCGGAAAATATCGCGCTGAATGCGCTCAGCCATAAGACTTTCGACGGTAATAACGCCGACGGCATTGAACTGGGTAATAGCCAAAATAGCCTGGTCTTCAATAACTTCTTTGATACCGGCGACGACGGGATGAATTTTGCCGCGGGCTACGGCAAAGGCGTCGAAACCTTTGGTCAGAAACCGCAGAGCGGGGCATGGATCTTCAATAACTACTTCCGCAAAGGCCACGGCGCGGTAGTGACCGGCAGCCATACTGGCGCCTGGATCGAGAAGATCAAAGCGGAAGATAACGTTATGTATATGACGGATATCGGCCTGCGAATGAAAAGCCGCCCGTACTACGGCGGCGGGGCGCGCGACGTACTATTCCGTAATAACGCGATGAAAGATCTGGCGAAAGAGCCGTTTATCTTCACCATCAAGTACAGTGCCGACGTGAATGACACCACGCCAGCAACCGAGCCCGCGCAGTTCCGCAACGTGACCGTTGAGCACGTCACCGTTGACGGCACGGCGGCGAAGAAAAGCATCCTGGTGGATGGCATGACGGTGCAGGAGATGACGGCGGCCTACGGGATTACCTATCCGCGCGATGCTTATCATCAGAACCTGGCGTTCAGCAACGTGAAGTTCCGTAACGTTCTGGCGAGCAAAATCACCTTCCTGCATGACAGCCAGTTTACCAACGTTACGTTTGATAATACTGAGCACGCCTGGAACGTTGCGCAGGTAAGCGGTATTACGCTTTCAGACAGCGTGAATAATGAGGTGATAACGTCAGTAGGGAAGGAGACGGTCGTGCGAGAGGCGGCGAAGCAGTAAAAAAAACGGCTCCATAAGGAGCCGTTCTTTCGTCACTAAGACTTGTCGGCGATTAAGCGCGAACGAAGTCGATGTGAGCCAGTTTTGGCTTGAACGGGTGACGCTGCACCGCCTGAGCCTTAACTTTTTCTTCTTTACCATCAACAACGATGGTCAGAACTTCGCTGTAGAATTCAGCGTTGTTCTGCAGGTTCCACAGCTTGTCGTGATCCAGTTCGATAGCAACAGGAGCTGCTTCGCCACCATAAATGATAGCTGGGAACTTGTTAGCTGCGCGCAGGCGGCGGCTCGCACCCTTACCCTGCTCTTTACGTACTTCTGCGTTAATAGTAAACATTGATAGCTCTCTTAATTAATCCTGCTACAGGCGACCCAGCAGCAGGCAAATGATCTGCTTCACGGATGTGAAAGCGGGCGGCATTATAGCCGCCTATTGCCTTACGGGCAATGAAAACCTCACCTTCAGTTGGCCGTTAAGCGCAGCCGTAAACTGTCCGGGTAGGGCGAAAAATAGCGCTGCGTCAGCAGGTAATCATCCGGGTGCTCGGCGAGGTAGTGTTTCAGCAGCGTCAGCGGCGCGAGGATTGGCAGGTGCCCGGCGTGGTAGTTGACGATAACGTCGCGAAGCTCTGCCCGCTGGCGGTCGTTGAGTTGTTTGCGGAAATAACCCTGAATGTGCATCAGCACGTTGGTGTGGTTTTTACGTGAGGCGGGGTGGCGCAGAATCGCCATCAGCTTGTCGCGATAGGCGACAAAAAAGGCATCCAGATCCTGCCACTCATGTAGATGAGCGATAAAGGGACCAATTTCACGATAGCCCGGCTGGTTGTGGGCCAGCAGATGCAGCTTATAGCGGCTGTGAAACGCCAGCAGGGCCTGACGGGTTAATCCCTCTTCCCGCAGCGCATTCAGCTCGCGCAGCGCAAAAATTCGCGCCACGAAATTCTCCCGCAAAACCGGGTCGTGCAGTCGGCCGTCCTCTTCCACCGGCAGCCACGGATAGCGCGCCTGCAGCGCCGCGGTAAACAGGCCAACGCCTTCCTTCGCACCCCGGTTGCCACGTTCATCGTACAGCCTTACCCGCTCCATTCCGCAACTGGGGGATTTTGCGCAGACGATAAACCCGGAGAATTGCGCGGCACCCGGCAGTACACCCTCGGCAAACCGGTGCATTTTATCGGTGAGGTCGCAATCCAGGTCCTGGCTCATGCGCACGCGGGTATCGCCATCTGCGGTCTTCACCAGCCGCAGCGCCGGGCGCGGTGTGGGCAGGCCAATGCCCATTTCCGGGCAGACGGGTTTAAACGTCACCCATTCAGCAAGCTCATCCATAATAAACCCCATCCGCTTATGCCCGCCGTCAAAGCGAACGGCAGCACCGGTCAGGCAACCGCTGATGCCGAGTATCGGTTTGTCGTTCATATTATTGTCCTGTTTGTGGTGGGCCATAGCTCAAGCATAGGTTCTCCCGCTTCCGGCCGCGTGGCTTTTTATCCTCTACACTTAAACGAGGATCGTAAAGAGAGGAAACTGCATGAAGCTATGGCCCGTAGTCACCGGAGTCGCGTTGTCGCTCGCGCTGGTGGCCTGCCGTTCCCCCACTCCGCCAAAAGGGGTGACGCCGATTCGCCATTTCGATGCTAGCCGCTATCTGGGGAAATGGTATGAAATTGCCCGTCTGGATAACCGCTTTGAGCGCGGTCTGGAGCAGGTGACCGCTCACTACGGTAAGCGTAAGGACGGTGGCATTAGCGTGTTGAACCGTGGGTTTGACCCAATGAGAGGCGAGTGGAAGGAGAGCGAAGGGAAAGCATACTTCACCGGCGAGCCGAGCGTTGCCGCACTGAAGGTGTCGTTCTTTGGCCCCTTCTACGGCGGCTATAACGTCATCGCGCTGGATGATGACTACCAGTACGCGCTGGTCAGCGGGCCGAACCGCGACTATCTGTGGATTTTATCGCGCACGCCAACGCTGCCGCCGCAGGTACAGCAAAACTACCTGACTATCGCCCGTGGGCTCGGATTCCCGGTCGACAGTTTGCTGTGGGTGAAGCAGACGCGCGGCTAGCGCAGTTCGTTAGCCCGGCGATAGCGGCCTTCATAGTCGAACACTTTTTCGCGCACCTGCCAGTAGACGCCTTTCTTACGGGCGACGACAAAATCTGGCGCGCGTAGCAGCGCCTGCTGGGCGATGATATCGGCAGACGTTATCCAGCGCAGCGGCACGCCGGGCGTGCGGGTGTGCGGGCGGATAAATAGCTGCTCGAACGCCGTTTTCTGCGCGGGGGTGTGCAGACGGAAGCGCTCACTGACATCCGCACCGTCCTCGTCGTAATAGGTTATCTTAAGCCAGCCGCCTTTCTCATCCATGCCGTCCTGTAACACCATGCCGCTACAGCGCAGCACCAGCGCGTCTTTTAGCTTCAGCGCCGCTTTTAACATGTCGTCCGGGTCGACCAGTACCGTGTCGCATTCCCGACAGCGGCGGGCGGCAATGTCGTTTTCGGCGTTGCATTGCGGGCAGTTTTTAAAGCGGAAGCGGTAGTCGCACTGTTCGCGATGGCCTTCATCATCCTCCAGCCAGCCCTGACAGCGGCGGCCAAAGTGCTCAATAATGGTGCCGTCGGCGGTGGTTTTTCCCCAGAAGGTGTTGGCAAAACCGCAGCCGGGGCAGAAAACCTGCACCGGCACGTTATCGCTCTTACCTTTCGGTGAGCCCACTTCCGGCGTGTAGAGGTCGTGTGGGTTACCGGCGTAATCGAGGATCAGACAGTCCGTTTTCCCCGGTGCGAGGCGCAGGCCGCGGCCTACAATTTGCTGATACAGGCTGATGGACTCGGTAGGGCGCAGAATCGCAATCAGGTCAACGTGCGGGGCGTCAAAACCGGTGGTCAATACGGCGACGTTAACCAGATAGCGGAACTGCTGATTTTTAAAGGCTTCAATCAGCTCGTCGCGCTGTGGACCGGGGGTTTCGCCGGTGATCAGCGCCGCGTCATTGGCGGGCAGCAGCCCGGTAATTTCGCGGGCGTGCTCGACGGTGGCGGCAAAAATCATCACCCCTTTGCGCGTTTGCGCAAACTCCTCAATCTGGCTGATGATATGCGGCGTAATGCGCTGCTGCTGTTTCAGCTCACGGTTGAGGTCAGACTCGCTGAACAGCCCGTTGCTGTTGGCCTGAAGGCGGCTGAAATCGTACTGCACCACGGGCATATCCAGCCGCTCCGGCGGCGTCAGATAGCCGTGCTTGATCATATAGCGCAGCGGCAACTCATAGATGCAGTCACGGAACAGCGCTTTCTCGTCGCCGCGCACCATGCCGTGGTAGTGGAACTGATAAATCCAGCCTTTGCCCAGGCGAAACGGTGTGGCCGTCAGGCCCAGCAGCCGAATGTGAGGGTTCACTTTCCCCAGATGGCTGAGAATTTGCTGGTACTGACTATCATCATTGTCGCTAATGCGATGGCACTCATCGACAATGAGCAGGGAAAACTCGCCCTGGAAATGGTCGAGATTACGCGCCACCGACTGCACGCTGCCGAACACCACTTTGCCGTGGCTCTCTTTACGTTTCAGCCCGGCCGCATAAATATCGGCCTCCAGCCCCAGGGCGCAGTATTTCGCGTGGTTCTGCGCCACCAACTCTTTGACGTGGGCCAGCACCAGCACGCGGCCGCGCGCCAGCCGCGCCAGTTCGGCGATCACCAGGCTTTTCCCGGCGCCGGTGGGCAATACGATAACCGCAGGTTGCGTGTGGCGGCGGAAGTAGGCCAGGGTGGCGTCAACCGCTTCCTGTTGATAGGGGCGAAGTGTAAAAGTCATTGGCGTGATGATTGTCCTTAACAGCCAAATAGTATGCCATGAATCTTTTCACTTGAGTGGGATAACAAGCCCGTTATACTTACGGATTGTTATGCTCGCTGTCTCTCCCGTTGCCGGTGCTTTTTGTCCCGCTACGCGGCAGGCTCCGAGTCGATTACCCCATTTTTCGGACCTTTCGTCCGGCACCCGGCACTATTACAGGCTAAAAATACTTCATGCGACTTGATAAGTTTATCGCTCAGCAACTCGGCGTCAGCCGTGCTATTGCCGGGCGTTTGATCCGCGGCCACCACGTGACCATTGATGACGAAGTGGTGCGCGATACCGCGTTTAAACTGCTACCAGAACACGACGTAGCCTACGAAGGCAACCCGCTGACCCAGCAGAATGGCCCGCGCTATTTCATGTTGAACAAGCCGCAGGGCTACGTGTGCTCCACGGAAGACCCGGATCACCCAACGGTGCTCTATTTCCTCGATGTCCCGGTGGCGTACAAGCTGCATGCCGCAGGTCGTTTAGACATTGATACCACCGGTCTGGTGCTGATGACCGATGACGGTCAGTGGTCCCATCGCATCACCTCGCCGCGCCATCATTGCGAGAAAACCTACCTGGTGACGCTGGAAAATCCGGTCAGCGATGACACCGCCGCGCAGTTCGCCAAAGGCGTTCAGCTGCACAATGAGAAAGATCTTACCAAGCCAGCGGTGCTGGAAGTGATTACGCCGACTGAAGTACGTCTGACCATCAGTGAAGGTCGTTATCACCAGGTGAAACGTATGTTTGCCGCCGTGGGTAACCACGTTGTCGGTCTGCATCGCGAACGCATCGGTGAGATTGCGCTCGACTCAGACTTAGAACCGGGTGAATACCGTCCGTTAACTGCAGCAGAAATTGCCAGCGTTGGCGCACCATAGCGCTAACCAACAACCGAGGTAAATTGTGACGTCCAGGCCGCGCTCGTCGTTAAAAATTGTGTTTATTCTTGGCCTCCTGGCCATGTTAATGCCGTTATCGATCGACATGTACCTTCCGGCGCTGCCGGTCATTTCGCAACAGTTTGGCGTGCCGGCAGGCAGCGCGCAGATGACCCTGAGCACCTATATTCTGGGCTTTGCGCTGGGTCAACTGCTGTATGGGCCGATGGCGGACAGCCTCGGGCGTAAGCCGGTCATTCTGGGCGGTACGCTTATCTTTGCCGCGGCGGCGGTAGCCTGTGCGCTGGCGCCGACCATCGATTACCTGATCGTCACCCGCTTTTTCCACGGCCTGGCGGCTGCGGCGGCAAGCGTCGTGATCAACGCCCTGATGCGCGATATCTACCCGAAAGAAGAGTTCTCGCGCATGATGTCGTTTGTCATGCTGGTGACGACTATTGCCCCGCTGGTGGCGCCGATGGTGGGTGGTGCGGTGCTGGTCTGGTTTAGTTGGCATGCTATCTTCTGGATCCTGGCGGTTGCCGCATTGCTAGCCTCGGCGGCGATCTGGTTCTTTATTGACGAAACGCTGTCAGCCGATAAACGGCAGCCGTTCCGCTTGAGCACCACGCTCGGCAACTTTGCGTCGTTGTTCCGCCACAAGCGCGTGCTGTCGTACATGTTGGCGAGCGGCTTTAGCTTTGCGGCGATGTTCTCGTTCTTAAGCGCCGGGCCGTTTGTCTATATCGAGCTTAACCATGTGTCGCCGCAGCACTTCGGCTACTACTTCGCGCTGAACATTGTGTTCCTCTTTGTCATGACCACCATTAACAGCCGCTTTGTTCGCCGGGTTGGGGCGCTGTGGATGTTCCGCGCCGGGCTGACAATCCAGTTCGTTATGGCAATCTGGATGGTGGTTTGCGCGCTGCTGGATGTTGGTTTCTGGTCGCTGGTGCTGGGCATTGCGGTGTTTGTCGGCTGCGTGTCGATGGTCTCCTCGAACGCCATGGCGGTGATCCTCGATGAGTTTCCGCATATGGCGGGTACGGCGTCATCGCTGGCGGGGACGTTCCGCTTTGGGATTGGGGCCATTATCGGCGCGCTGCTGTCGATGGCGACCTTCACCACCGCCTGGCCAATGCTGATTTCCATCGCCCTGTGCGCGACCTGCTCGATCCTCTTCTATCTCTACGCCAGTCGACCCCGCAAAACTGCGCACTAATAAGCCTTTAGAGGGGCGAAATACGCCCCTTTGTTGATACATATCAACTGAAATCGCATTCCTGATAGGGTGTAATGTTTCTTTTATGTAAAATCCATTAATGTAAAAAGTCACATTGTTGTAGATAAAAAGGTTGCGTTAGATCACAGATACGGGTACATATAGCGCGAAAACGCATCATTACACCGAACTATGTCGTAAGAAGAATGTTGAATGCTGGCGTTTTTTTTCTGGATGCAGGACGATTTGTCAACAATGTGTTAATATGGATGTGAAATAATTGTGAAGCACTGTCGCTTCCGGGGAAAAGAACGTAATGACATTACAGCTATCAATCGTACATCGACTGCCGCAGGACTATCGTTGGTCTGCGGGTTTTGCAGGTTCGAAAGTTGAACCGATTCCGCAAAACGGCGCATCCGGCGAAAATGCGCTGGTGGCCCTTAAACTGTTGAGTCCGGACGGCGATAGCGCCTGGCCGGTGATGCATTCCCTGAGCCAGGCGTTAACCGATATCTCCGTCGACTGCTCGGTGCTCGAGTGTGAAGGGGAGCCGTGCCTGTTCGTGAAACGTCAGGATGAGTTTGCGGCGACCTGCCGCCTGAAAAATTTCGGCGTGGCAATTGCCGAACCGTTCTCCGGCAACAACCCGTTTTAACCGTCAGCTCAGTGCAATGAGCTGACGCGTATATTCCTGCTGCGGTGCTGAAAATACGCGCCGACACTCTCCCTGTTCGACGACTTCTCCCTGACGCAGTACCATCACCTGATGGCACAGCGAACGAACGACGTGCAGATCGTGGCTGATGAAGATGTAGGTCAGCTGATGCTTTTCCTGTAACGCTTTAAGCAGCGCCAGAATTTGTGCCTGAACGGTGCGATCGAGCGAGGACGTGGGTTCGTCCAGCACGATAAGCTCCGGCTGCAGGATGAGCGCCCGCGCGATGGCGATACGCTGTCGCTGGCCGCCGGAAAACTCAGACGGATAGCGCTGCCGGGTCTCTGGCTCCAAACCCACCTCCTGCATGGCTGCCATCACCCGCTGCTCGCGTTCTGCCGCGGTAAGGGCAGGGTGATGAACCCGTAGACCTTCTTCAATAATCTGTAGCGCGGTGAGCCGTGGGTTGAGCGACGAGTTAGGGTCCTGAAACACCACCTGAATCCGACGACGCAGCGGCAGCATTTGCTGACGGTTACGCCCCTGAATAGCCTCCCCGGCAAAACGAATATCGCCCTGCGAGGCGATTAAACGTAGCAGCGCCAACCCGGTGGTGCTCTTACCGGAACCGGACTCACCGACCAGCCCCAGCGTCTCCCCTTTGCGCAGCGTAAAGCTCAGGTTGTTGACCACTGTGTTGTGACTAACCACACGGCGCAGGATACCTTTGCGAATCGGGAAGGCCACGCTGAGCTTATTTACCTCCAGCAGCGGGGTAGCCTCCGGTGGTAAAGGCACCGGATCGCCCGCCGGTTCGCTGTCCAGCAGCTTACGGGTGTACGGATGCTGCGGCGCGGCAAAAAGCGCGCTCGCGCTGTTTTGCTCAACGCAGCGGCCATGCTGCATCACCGCCACGCGGTCAGCCAGCTTGCGTACGATGCTCAGGTTGTGGGTGATGAACAGCAGCCCCATATTCAGCTCGACGCGCAATTCCCTCAGCAACTGAAGAATTTGCGCCTGCACCGAAACGTCCAGCGCGGTCGTCGGTTCATCGGCAATCAATAATTCCGGACGCGTCAGCAGTGCCATGGCGATCATCACTCGCTGGCGCTCACCACCGGAAAGCTGGTGGGGGAAATCGCTCAACCGTTTTGCGGCGTTGCGAATGCCGACCCGGTCAAGGCAGTCGAGGATCTCGCCGCGCGCCGCCTCTTTGCGCATGCCCCGGTGCAGCGATAGCACTTCATAAAGCTGCTTTTCCAGATTGTGCAGCGGGTTCAGTGACACCATCGGTTCCTGAAAAATCATCGCAATACGGTTGCCGCGCACCCCGCGCAGCGTCTGCGGGCTGGCGTGCAGTAATGACTCCCCGGCAAAGCGGATATCGCCCGTTGGGTAGCTGACCGGCGGCTCTGGCAGCAGGCGCAGAATCGACAGCGCCGAGACGCTTTTCCCCGAGCCGGATTCCCCGACCAGCGCCAGCGTCTCTCCGGCGGCGAGCGTCAGTGAGAGCTGTTCAACCACGGTGGTGGTTACGCCCTGCTGGCGGAAGGCGATGGAGAGGTTATCGATCTCCAGAAGTGGTTGCTGCATCTTATACCGCCTTAGAAGGATCGAAGGCGTCGCGCACCGCCTCGCCGATAAAGATCAGCAGCGAGAGCAGTACGGCAACGCAGAGAAACGCGGCGATCCCAAGCCAGGGGGCCTGCAAATTATTTTTGCCCTGAAGCAGCAGTTCACCGAGCGACGGTGAACCGAGCGGCAGGCCAAAGCCCAGAAAGTCGAGCGAGGTCAGCGTAGTGATGGAGCTGCACAGGATAAACGGAATAAAGGTCAGGGTGGCGACCATCGCATTGGGCAGCATATGTCGCAGGATAATGCTGCGATCCCCGACGCCCAGCGCCTGCGCGGCGCGAATATAATCATAGTTGCGGGTCCGCAGGAATTCGGCGCGCACCACGCCGACCAGCGACATCCAGCCGAATAGCACGGTAATCGCCAGCAGCCACCAGAAGTTTGGCTGCACGACGCTTGAGAGCAGGATAATCAAAAACAGCGTCGGCATACCCGACCACACTTCGATAAAACGCTGCCCCCATAGGTCAATACGCCCGCCGTAGTAGCCCTGCACGGCGCCGACAATCACCCCCATTACGCTGGAGCAGACCGTCAGAATCAAGCCGAACAGCAGTGAGATGCGCGTACCGTAGAGAATACGCGCCAGCACATCACGGCCGTTAGCATCGGTACCCAGCCAGTTTTGCCGCGACGGCGGGGCTGGGAAGGGGATATCGGTGCTGAAGTTAATGCTGCTGGCGCCGAAGCGTATTGGCGTCCACAGCACCCAGCCATTTTTCTCCAGCCGCTGCTGCAGCCACGGGTCCTGATAATCGGCGGCGGTGGCGAACTCTCCGCCGAAGGTTTTTTCGCTGTAGTTTTTCACCACCGGGACGTACAGGCTGCCCTGATAGCTGACCAGCAGCGGGCGATCGTTGGCGATAAGCTCAGCGCCCAGGCTACAGACAAAGATAACCAGAAAGATCCACAGCGACCAGTAGCCGCGTCGGTTGTGGCAAAAACGCGCCCAGCGGGCCTGGTTGACGGCGTTCAGGGTCATGATTAGCGGCCCTCAAAATCAATGCGTGGGTCCACCAGCGTGTAGCTGATGTCGCTGACGATGTTCATCAGCAACCCTATCAGGGTGAAAATGTAGAGCGTGCCGAACATCACCGGATAATCGCGGGAGACGGTCGCTTCGTAGCCCAGCAGCCCCAGCCCGTTCAGGGAGAACATCACCTCGATCAGCAGCGAGCCGGTGAAGAACATGCTGATAAAGGTGGCGGGGAAGCCAGCAATAACCAGCAGCATGGCGTTACGGAAGATATGCTTCCAGAGGATTTGCTTTTCGCCGACCCCTTTTGCCCGCGCGGTGACCACGTACTGCTTGCGGATTTCGTCGAGAAATGAGTTTTTCGTCAGCATGGTGAGTGCGGCAAAGCCGCCGATCACCGTTGCCAGCACCGGCAGGGTAATGTGCCAAAGGTAGTCGGTGATTTTCTGATACCACGGCAGGGTGTCAAAGTTCGCTGAGACCAGCCCGCGCAGCGGGAAGATGTCGTAATAGCTGCCGCCGGCGAAGAAGACGATCAGTACGATGGCGAAGAGAAACGCCGGAATAGCGTAGCCGATAATAATGCCGGTGCTGCTCCAGATATCAAAGCGGCTGCCGTTGTACACCGCCTTACGAATGCCCAGCGGAATAGAGACCAGATAGATAATCAGCGTGCTCCAGAGCCCGAGCGAGATGGAGACCGGCAGGCTCTCTTTCATCAGTTGCATAACCGAGGCGTTGCGGAACAGGCTGTTGCCGAAATCAAAGCGCAGATAGTCGCCGAGCATCTTGAAGTAGCGTTCGTGCAGCGGTTTGTCGAAGCCGTAGCGATGGGTTATCTCGGCGATAACCTCTGGGTCAAGGCCGCGTCCGCCGCGGTACTGACTTTCCGCGATATTGCCAACGCCCGCCCGCGCCTGGCTACGTTCCAGCCCGCCGCCACCGCCGGGTAGCCCACCCTGATGGCCGAACTCTACCGCCGCAATCGCCTGGTCAACCGGGCCGCCGGGCGCTATCTGTACGATAAAAAAGTTGAGCGTGATGATTGCCCACAGGGTCGGGATAATCAGCAGCAGTCGGCGAATCAGATAGGCACCCATGTTCTCTCCTTAACGTCGGGAAGCGGGTAAGGTCGCCGCTTTATTCACGTCGTACCACCAGGTATCGAAGCCCGGCGCATCCGTGCCGGAGGCATAGAGCGGGTGGATGCTGGGATAAGAAAACTTATTCCAGTAGGCGGTTCGACTGCCGGACATATACCACATCGGCAGCATGTAATAGTTCCAGGTCAGTACCCGGTCGAGGGCGCGCCCGAGCGGCAGCAGCTTCTGCTTATTGCCCTGCCAGCGGATGATTTGGTTGATCAGACTGTCGATAGCCGGGCTTGCCACCCCAGGCGAGTTGTAGGAGGAGTTGATGTATTCCGACGACCAGGAGATTTGCAGATCTGAACTAGGCCACGGCATCGCCCGCCACAGGCGCGGCATCATGTCGTAGTCGCGCTTACGCATCCGGTTGGTGATTTGTGAGATATCGACCTGGCGGATATCCATTGTCACACCCAGACGCTGTAGATTGCGCTGGAAGGGCATCACCCACTGATCGTTGCCGCCGGAGGGCAGCAGCAGTTCAAAGCGCAGCGGCTGGCCGGTTTTTGCATTGACGCGCTGCTGACCTTTCAGCACCCAGCCGGCGTCGGTCAGCAGATTTCCCGCCTTCAGCAGGTTGTTGCGGTCAAAGCCGTGCCCGTCTGACGCGGCGGGCTGGTAGATGGAGGTGAATACTTCCGGTGGTAGCTCATTCTTGAGCGGAGCCAGCAGCGTGAGCTCGTCGGCATTCGGGTAGCCACGCGCGGCGTATTCGGTATTCTGGAAATAGCTGTCGGCACGGCTGTAGGCGTTGTAAAACAGCGCTTTATTCATCCATTCGAAATCAAACGCCATGCTGACTGCCTGACGCACGCGGCGGTCGTTGAATACCGGGCGCTGGATATTAAAAGCCAGCCAGCGGGTATCCTGCGCGGCGTTGTTCTTCTGTTCATCCTTAACGATGTAACCGCTGGCAAAGTTTTTGCCGATATAGCGCGTCGCCCAGTTTTTAGCGCTGCTCTCGGTGCGCACGTCATAGGCACCGGCCTTGAAAGCCTCAAACGCGACGTTGTCATCGAGGTAGTAGTCATAGCGGATGGTGTCGAAGTTCCAGCGGCCACGGTTTACCGGCAGGTCGGCGCCCCAGTAATCTTTCTCGCGCTGATAGACGATATATTGCCCCATCTTCCAGTCGCTGATGCGGTAAGGGCCGCTTGCCAGCGGCGGCGTGCTGAGCGGTTCACTGAGGTTATGATCTTTCCAGAACTTTTCCGGCAGAATCGGCAGGGTAAACAGGCTCAGCATATCTTCCTTGCCCGGTTTCGCCAGCTCAATGCGGACCGTCAACGGAGCGATAGCCTTGACGGTAGTGCCTTTGTAGACCAACCGGAACTGCGGCACGCCTTCGGTCATGAACTTGTTAAAGGTGAAGGCGACGTCGCGAGCGGTAATAGGACTGCCGTCGTGGAAGCGGGCGCGCGGGTTGATGGTCAACTCCACCCAGGAATAGTCATCGGCGTAGCGCGCCCGGTCGGCGACCAGCGGATAGTAGCTGCCCGGCTCGTCGTCGGAGGTGGTGAACAGCGCGTCGTACAGAGAGTCGGTGCGCACCGCGGCGTTTCCGCGCAGCGCAAAGCGGTTGAAGTTATCAAAGGTGCCAAGTGCGGCCAGCGTGACGCTCCCGCCTTTCGGGGCTGCAGGGTTAACGTAATCGAAGTGGTTGAAGTCGACGGCGTATTTAGGTTCGCCGATCACCGCAAACGCGTAGCTCTCTTTAATGGTCTGCGCCTGCAGGGACAGGCTGAACAGCATCAGCAGGGTCAAACAGACACGCGCTACGATCACGATAGGGCTACCCCGCATTGAAAAGTATTGATTGAAAACGTCTTTTATCCCTGAATCTTAAATGACCTTGCTTAACTTGTGAAATACTTTGCTGGCTTACGATATTCCACAATCAGCTGCTGCAGCGTGAGCGGGCGGCTTATCAGATAACCCTGAAGATAGTCGACGCCGTGATCGCGAAGCCAGCTTGCCTGTTCCTCCGTTTCCACCCCTTCGGCAACCGTCACCAGGTTCAGGCGATGCGTCAGGGTCAGCACCGCATCCAGCACCGGTGAGGTGATGGTCTCCCGACCGATAGCGTTGACAAAACCGCGGTCGATTTTCAGATAGTCGAGGGTGAAGCGTTCAAGGTAGATAAGCGCGCTGTGCCCGGTGCCAAAATCATCGATAGCCACTTCAATGCCTTCACCGCGCAGCCAGGTAAACAGGCTCATGGCCTTCTCCTGGTGCAGCATGTCGCGCTCGGTTATCTCCAGCACCAGCTGGAAGTAGTTTTGCGGTAGGCTGGCCGCCAGGTTGCGAATATCCTGCTGGAAGCTCTCGGCATGCAGGTGACCGGGCGCAATATTGATGCCGAGCTTGGCGCCCGGCGGCAGAAGATCTTTTAGCACCGGCGCATCGCGGGCGATCAGCTCAAACAGATGGTGGGTGAGGGGGACGATGAGATCCTGCGCTTCGGCATAGCTGATAAACGCATCCGGGGGAATATTCCCGGCGGTTGGGTGCGACCAGCGCATCAGCGCCTCTGCGCCGGTAATCTGGCGATTCTTCGCATCCACCACCGGCTGATAGACCACGTAGAACTGACGGTGTTTGATGGCAGAGAGGATCTCTTTTCCTGGACGCGATCGAATGGCCAGAATATAGAGGCACAGCAGGCCGCCGATCAGGCCACAGGTGAGCCCAAGCAGGATGGAATAGAGCGAGTTATCGCTGCTGAGCGCGTTGCTGTAGAGATAGACCTCCAGCGGCACATCGTTGATCTTCACGTGGCGAACGGCGGTATCGGTAATGTCGTCGACCGCAAGGGGCTTGCTGCTAAAGGTGGAGATGGCCGTCTTACCGTTAACCACCAGCGCGACGCCGTTATACGGGGTCTGCTTTGACGAGTAGAGCACCCAGGGCATCAGGTTGGCGTTAATCGAGGCGAAAACGCCGCGGTTCTCCAGCAGCGGGCTTTTTACCCACAGCACAAAGGCAGGGGTGGTTGGCATCATCGGCGTGCCGGGGACGATCCCCATCACGTGCGTTTTGCTGAGATCGAGATCCGGCACCAGATCCTTAAGCCCCAGCGACATCTCCCCGGTGGCCGATGAACAGTAGGCTATCTGATCTTTCACCAGCAAAAATGCCCGCACGTTCATGCTGAACGCAGCGCGTTCGGTGAGTTCCGACGACACGGCATGGCATGGATCCATGGTCAGCGGCTGCAGGGAATCCATCGTCACCAGGATCTGCCTGAAGTAGTTATTTAGGTAGTTTTGCAGGCTGGAGATAGTGTTATCAAACTGGACCGAGCGGCGGTGATGGAAAATAGAATACTGTGCCAGCCCGGCCGCGAGCGCAATCAGCAGGCCAGCGACAATACTGGTGAGGACGATTCGACGGTTAATCGATGAGTGGCGAGTGAACATGCAACTTCTCTATGCTACGGAACTCTAAAGAAAAGAATAATGATGAAGCATAAAAAAAGCACTGCCGGAGCAGTGCTTTTTTTATGCTTACCGTCAGCCAAGGGAAACTGACGGTAAACGACATTACGAACGACTCAGGACACGGCGTGCTTCGTTGTAACGTTTATTCCAGTACGGTTCATTCATGCTGGAAATCGTCACACCACTGCTGGTGGAAGCATGAACAAACTGGTTGTTGCCGATGTAGATGCCTACATGGCGACCGGTAGAGCCGGCGCGGAACAACACTAGATCACCGGTTCGAAGCTGATTGCGTTTAACGGATTTGCCCGTTTCCTGCTGCTCCCAGGTGGAGCGCGGCAGCTCTAAACCAAACTGTTCGCGGAAGGTACGCTGCACAAAGCTGGAGCAGTCGATACCGCGCTTGGTGTCGCCGCCCAGACGGTAACGGACACCTTTCCATCCTGCGTATTGATCCATCAGACGGGACTTCACGTCGAGGTTACGCACCATGGTTTCAAATTCATCCTGAGAGGCTTGCAGTGACGAGGCATCTTCGGTGCCCACTGCATGCGTCTCAGAATGCATGTTCTTAGCGGTGTTGCTGGTGTTACTACAGGCAGAAAGCAGAACCGCAACTGCTACTGCTGGAATCGCTCGCAAGATATATCTCAAAATCGGCTGAGATTTGACCATTTTCGTTGTTTTCCCTTGAAGTCCTTAACGATGGAGTCGTTATAAAAAATGCCAAACGCGTCTGAGACTAAATACACGCAATCAATGAGACAATTCTTTGAATTCATTTTTGTGGCTTAGCGCACAAAGTTTTATTTACGAACCAAATAATTGCTCTTTGAAACGACAAACGCGAATGAGATTACCTTAACGAAAGCGGCATTGCGAGCGCTTTTGCCCGATTTTTTATAAGAAATCGTGATACACAAAGTTAAAAATTGTGAATGGCCAAAATTGCGTCGCTGGTGAATGAAAAATGGGCAACTCATTCATTATCAAAATGAATGTTGTGACGGGAAGATGACAATAACGCGGCGGGATAAAAAAAAGAAAAAGAGGGCGAATACCCTCTTTCTGGAATATCAGATGAATTGGTTATTTATTGCGCCGATTTCGCTTTGGATAAATGGGGCAAATTTCGTTCAAAGAGACCGATCACATTATCGCTTAATGGCGTCATCAGCACCCACGGTACGCCAATCAGCACTGCGGTTAACGAACCGACGGCAATATCGGTAAACCAGTGTGCGCCGATCATCACGCGCGGGAAGGCGAAAACCACAAAAATAATCAGCGAAATAATGAACGCTTTCTGACCGAAATAGCGCCACATGAAGGTGGCGAATATCAGCAGCATCATTCCGTGGTCACCGGGGAAGCTGTCCCGCGAGCCGTCTTTGGTCGAGAAGTCGATAAAGTCGCTGACGCGGTGTACGCCCGGCACGGAGAGCGACGGGCTGCTACGGGTGACCGGCATCAGGTGCTGCGCCAGCTGGTTAATGATGACCGCCGACAGCAGCATCACCAGCCCCATCACCACGATTCGGCGACGGCCCTGGGTGGTTTCTTTTAGCCAGAAACTCAGCATCAGACAGCCCATTGCCAACAGCGAACAGCCGTCAAAGGCGCGATTATTAATAATGGCTAAGAACCAGGCGTAGCCCAAATTATCTGCGGTTAAACCCCGGTTAAAGAAGTGAAAAATGCCAAGGTCGGCCGCGGACCAGAATCCGTGATTTACCGGCAGGAACCAGGAGAGAAACAACGCCACGCCGGCGGCGTTGAGTAAAATAATCAGGGGATAACGTGTACGCATCTTAGTATTCATAGCAATTAGTCTCGGCGGAAACCTTAGCGGTTTCAACCTAAACGAAGTTTCAACAGCGCCGTTTGTAACGAATTCCAGTCGGTTTGCGCGTCGTTTATCAGCTCAATACGGCTATCCGGTGGCGCAACGTTCTGCGTTTCAATGTGCAGATCGGCGCCCTGGCGATTAATACGCACCAGCCCTTCAGGAATACGCATCACCGCTTTCAAACGAGTCACCGGAGAGAGACGCGCCCACTCCAGCAGGCCGATGGTGTCAAACACGGTATCGGCGTCAAAAATCCAGCCGCAGGCGTAATAGCCCTGACCCTCGTTGACGCTTCTGCGCCAACGCTGGTGCTCCGGCAGGCTTAACGCCGCGAGGCCTTTGTTTGACGGATGTGAGTGCGAGTGCGCCGCGCTGGCCTTGAGCGGCGCCGTGTTGCTGCGTGGCGTATCCAGTAGGGCATTATCGATGCTGCCCTGAGTGGCTTCTACCAGCTGGCGTTCAGCGCCGTGCTGCTGCCACCAGGCGGCCAGCGCTTGCTGGCTTTCGGCGGTGGCGCGGTCCGTTTTGTTGCTGACGATAATGTCTGCCGCCGCGAGCTGGTCGCGGAAGTTTTCATTGTTGGCGACCTTGTCGTCCAGCAACTGGCGAGGATCGATCACGCACAGCGTGGCACGCAGGTCGATCCACGGCTCGTAAACCGGGGCGGTAAGCAGGTCGAGGATCTGCTTGGGATGACCGAGGCCAGTAGGCTCAATCAGCAGACGATCCGGTTTGCCCTGGCGCAGCAGCGTGTTCAGGCCGACCTGCATCGGCAGGCCGTTAACGCAGCACATGCAGCCGCCGGGGATCTCTTTGAGCAACGCGCCGCTGTCGGCCAACAGGGCACCGTCGATGCCGACTTCGCCAAACTCATTGACCAGCACGGCCCATTTTTCGTCGGCAGGTTTATTGGCCAGCAGGTGCAGAATTGAGGTGGTTTTCCCGCTGCCGAGAAAGCCGGTGATCAGATTGGTTTTAGTCACGAAAACTCCGCACAGGACATAGTGATAGTGTTATCTGGATCACTTTATCCTGGCGAAGCGGCGTCGAAAAGAGAAGTGTTAAGGCGGGCTAATCTAAGGATAGCCCGCGAAATAGCAGAAAATGTTAACTATTGAGCGCGGTCAGCACCGCCTGGCGTGCGCCTTGTTGCACCAGATGCTGCCACGCCTGCTCGATAGCCTGAACAAACTGCGGGTTGGCTGGCAGGTCGCTGCCGAAAATTTCCTGCAGCGTGAGCAGCGCAGCAACCCGCTTCTCGTCGCTACTGTTCGCCACGATGCCGCGAATTTTCTCCGCCAGCGGGTCACGAACATCAATCGGCTGCCCGGCATCATCCACGCCGCTCACGTAGCGCATCCATCCGGCGACGGCCAGCGCCAGCAGCGGCCAGCGGCTGCCGTTCTGGAGATGAATACGAATGCCATCCAGCAGACGCTGCGGCAGCTTCTGGCTGCCGTCCATGGCGATTTGCCAGGTACGGTGCTGGAGCGCCGGGTTACTGAAGCGGTCGATCAGGCTATCGGCATACGCGCCGAGGTCTACACCGGTAATGCGTAGCGTGGGGGCCTGCTCGGCCATCATCAGATGACGCGCCGCCCGGCGGTAAGATTCGTCCTGCATGCAGTCGCTGATGTGCGCATAGCCCGCAAGATAGCCGAGATAGGCAAGGAACGAGTGGCTGCCGTTAAGCATACGCAGCTTCATCTCTTCCCACGGCAGGACGTCGCTGACCATCTGCGCCCCAACGCTGCCCCAATCAGGACGCCCGGCGACAAAGTTATCTTCTATAACCCATTGGATAAACGGTTCGCAGCTGATGGCACACGGATCTTCGACACCCAGCTCCTGGGTGATTTCTGCCAGCGACGCTTCGGTTGCGGCTGGGACGATACGGTCAACCATGGTGCCGGGGAAGCTGACATATTCCGCAATCCAGCTTGCCAACTCTGGATCCCGACGGGTTGCCATATCCAGCACCGCATTTTTAACCACATGACCGTTATCAGGAATGTTATCGCAGGAGAGGACGGTGAAGGCCGGAAGACCACGATCGCGACGGCGAGATAGGGCTTCGACCAGAATGCCCGGCGCGGAATGGGGCTCCGTGGGGGATGCAAGATCGTGGGCGATCCGCGGTTGGGTGAAATCGAGATGACCGGTCGCCGGATCGATGCAATAGCCTTTTTCGGTGATCGTCAGCGAGACAATCGCCACCTGCGGCTCACAGAATTTTTCGATAATCGCCGCCAGAGAATCAAGCTTTGCGTTCAGGCACTCGTGGACCGCGCCAATAATAATCGGCTGATTGCCCGCAGCGCTCTTCTCCATCACGGTAAACAGATGATCCTGCTGGCGGAGCTGGCTCATCAGCACGTCGCCGCTAAACAGGCTGATTTCACAAATCCCCCAGTCGCCGCCGTGCTGGTTCAATACCCGGTTGGTTAACAGCGCCTGATGGGCGCGGTGAAAAGCACCAAAACCGAAGTGCACAATCCGCGAACGTAGCTGTTGTCTATCATATTGAGGGCGCTGGACGCTGACGGGAAGGGCACTTGTGGCGATTGTATTCATTGTTCACACATCCGATTAACGATTAATTAACGTGTGCAGTGTAAAGTTATATGACAACAAATTGAATTGGTGTGCCGTATTTATCGCGTTAATGTGAGCTTGATCAATCAATCCCAGCGGATTTATTGACGGTTCTGAATAAACATGTATGGTAGTCGTCATTGAAGGTGATTTTATTGGTATAACAACTTTAGAGGGTGAGGCAATGGAACAAACCTGGCGTTGGTACGGCCCGAACGATCCGGTATCTCTTGATGATGTGCGTCAGGCTGGCGCGACGGGCGTCGTAACGGCATTGCACCACATTCCAAACGGTCAGGTATGGCCGGTTGAAGAAATTAAACAGCGTAAAGCGATGCTGGCTGAAAAAGGTCTGACCTGGTCCGTGGTTGAGAGTATCCCGGTTCACGAAGATATTAAGACTGGCTCCGGTGAGTACAAAACCTGGATTGCCAACTACCAGCAGAGCATCCGCAACCTGGCTGAATGTGGCATTGACACCGTCTGCTACAACTTCATGCCGATCCTTGACTGGACGCGTACCGACCTCGAGTACACTCTGAAAGATGGCTCTAAAGCGCTGCGCTTTGACCAGATCGCTTTCGCGGCGTTTGAACTGCACATCCTGAAGCGTGAAGGCGCGCAGGCGGATTACACCGCAGAAGAGCAGCGTCAGGCGCAGGAATACTTCAATGCAATGACCGAAGCGGAAGTCACCAAGCTGACCCGCAACATCATTGCTGGCCTGCCGGGTGCGGAAGAGGGTTACACCCTTGACCAGTTCCGTGCGCGTCTGGCGGAATACGACCACATCAGCAAAGAAAACCTGCGTGAAAACATGGCGGTGTTCCTGCGTGCTATCGTGCCGGTAGCGGAAGAAGTCGGCGTGCGCCTGGCGGTTCACCCGGACGATCCACCGCGTCCAATCCTCGGCCTGCCGCGTATCGTTTCTACCATCGAAGATATGCAGTGGCTGAAAGAGACCGTTGATAGCATCAACAACGGCTTCACCATGTGCACCGGTTCTTACGGCGTGCGTGCAGATAACGATCTGGTGAAAATGATCGAGACCTTCGGTGACCGTATTCACTTCACGCACCTGCGTTCTACCTGCCGTGAAGGAAACCCGAAAACCTTCCACGAAGCTGCGCACCTGCAGGGCGATGTGAACATGGTTGCGGTGGTTGATGCGATTCTGACCGAAGAGCAGCGTCGTAAGAAAGCGGGCGATCTGCGTCCTATCCCAATGCGTCCTGACCACGGTCACCAGATGCTGGATGACCTGAAGAAGAAAACCAACCCAGGCTATTCTGCGATTGGTCGTCTGAAAGGTCTGGCGGAAGTGCGCGGCGTTGAGCTGGCGCTGAAAATGACCAAGTTCCGCGATCTGCTGTAATTCGTCATTTTCTCAAAATAAAAAAGGGTAGCCATTTGGCTGCCCTTTTTGTTGGCCTATTTCCGTAGCCCGGCGTCGCGTTGCTCGGCCGGGCTACCAAAGACAGTTAGTCCGCGCGGCACATATAGCGTTTTTCTTCGATATGAACGCGAATTTTTTCGCCGGTGGTCAGGTATTCAGGAACCTGTACAACCAGACCGGTAGTCAGGGTTGCTGGCTTGGTACGGGAGCTGGCGGAAGCGCCTTTGATGCCCGGTGCCGTTTCCACGATTTCCAGATCGACCGTCTGCGGCAGTTCCAGCGCCAGAACCCGGCCATCCCACAGCAGAACCTGCATTTCCGGCATACCGCCTTCAGGAATGAACTGCAGCTCTTCAGCAATCTGATCGTGGGTGAAGATGTACGGGGTGTAATCTTCTTTATCCATGAACACGTATTCGTTGCCATCGATGTAGGAGAAGTCAACGAAGCGGCGGTTCAGGGTCACGGTATCAACCATGTCGTCGCCTTTAAAACGCTCTTCAACCTTCAGGCCGGTGCTGACATCGGAGAAACGCATTTTGTACAGCGTTGCTGCACCACGGGCGCTCGGTGACTGAATATCAATATTTTTTACAATCAGCAGCTTGCCGTTGTAATTCAGCACCATACCTTTTTTAATTTCGTTCGCTCTTGGCATTGCAATTATCCTGTGAACTAGGGTGTCAAAAATATCGCGTAAAAGTACTCGTGCCGGGCGTTTCAGGCAAGAGGATTTAAAGGCTTTTGCTATGGCTGCTCAAAAGGTGGTAATGTGCGCGCCACCACCTTATCCACACTACAGAGAACCCGCGATGGAATGTCGTCCGGACTGCGGGGCTTGCTGCACTGCACCTTCAATCTCCAGCCCCATTCCCGGCATGCCCAACGGCAAACCGGCTAACACGCCCTGCGTGCAGCTCGACGAACGCCAGCGGTGTAAAATCTTTGGCTCGCCGCTGCGCCCGAAGGTGTGCGCAGGGTTACAGCCCGCGCCTGAAATGTGCGGCGTCACCCGCGACGCGGCGATGACCTATCTGCTTCACCTCGAAGCGCTGACCGCGCCCTAAACGTCTTTAATCCGCACCAGGCAGCAAAGGGTGCCGACGCACAGCGCCAGCGCAATCCAGAACACGGTGTGGTAGTTCCAGATTTCCGCCACGACGCCCGCCAGCGAACCGGCGATGATCCAGCCGACGCGCGAGGTATTGGCGTACAGCGTGGTGGCTGAACCGGCTTGCCCCGGCATCAAATCCTGGAAGTACAGCATGCCTATCCCGCCGAGAATCCCGATATACACCGCGTTCAGCAACTGCATGGCCAGCAACAGCGTTGGGCTGCTGAAGGTCAGCATACCTATATAGAAGAATAGCCCAGCCACGGCGGCCAGGCGCATCAGGAAGCGCTTACCCAGGCGCTTGGCGAAGTAGCCCGCAATCAGCATCGTCGGGATCTCCAGCCCGGCGGCAGTGCCCATCATCACCCCGGCCAGCTTCTCCGGCAGATGCAGTTCATTAATGATGTACAGCGGCATATTGATGATATAGAGGCTGTTAGTGCCCCACATCAGGGTGCAGATAACAAACAGCAGCAGCGCATCCCGACGGTTGGTGCGCGGTGCCTGAATCGTACCGCTGGCCGCCGCTTTCTCCTTGCGCATGGTTGGCAAAAACAGCCAGACCATCGCGCCGCAGACCACAAACGCCACCGCAGCCGACAGATACATCACCGTAAAGCTAAAGCCCATGGCCAGTGCGTAGGCCAGCGGCGGGCCAATTACCCACGCCAGCGACACCTGCGCTCGCATAATCGAGCTGAACATTACCGCCTCGCGGCCGGTTTTATCGGCGTGCTCGCGGGCGAGGGCGAACATTTGCGGGTTGGCCGTGGAGCCAAAGCTGCTGAGGAAGACGCCGACAAACAGCAGAATAAAGTAGTTACGGTTCCAGGCGAACAGCACGCAGGCCAGCACGCCGAGCAGGCAGCAGACCACGATCAGATTTTTACGGTCGCCGCGTTTATCCGAGTAGCCCGCCAGAAATTGGCTGACCAGAATGCCGATAACGGCGCTGCCGGTGAAAAAGAAGCCCACCATCGCCGGGCGAACGTGTACTTCATTACTGAGGAACAGGCTCAGCGTTGGAGTCTGTAGTGCGCCGGCAATACCGGTTAAAAAGGCAACAATCAGAAAGGATGACGAGGTGAAATCAAACGATCGCCGTGGGGCGGCGGCGGTGCTGTTTTGCATGTTGTTTTATCGGTCGCTTTAGGAGAGGCGGGGAGTTTACGCCGCGACTCAGAAAATGAACAGTAACCTAAATCAAATTCGGCACGAAAAATTAAAAGGCCATTTCAAAATCCAGCTTACGTCTTGCTGAAGCCGTTGTTGGGTCGCCATCAGCGCGTCAGCAGATGTGGCGAGAATGCTAATGAAATGTGCTGTAGATCTAATTTATGCAATCAAATTGTCAGCAAAACTTGCAGGCTGATTAAGAAAGGCACAATATTATTGAAACGTTTCAGCGTCGTCTTCAGCACCTCACTCGCTAAGTACGACGATTTTTTCTCACCAAAGCTGAATCGATTCAATTCAGCGCGCGAGGGGAACCATGTTCCAGTTAACTGTTCAGGATATTCATCCCGGCCAGCAGGCCGCGAATAAAGAAGAGGCTATTCGGCAGGTTGCTGCGGCGCTCGTTAGCGCAGGCAACGTTGCTGACGGTTACGTTGCCGGCATGCTGGCGCGTGAGCAACAAACCTCCACTTTCCTTGGCAACGGCATTGCGATTCCGCACGGCACCACCGATACCCGCGATCAGGTGCTGAAAACCGGTGTTCAGGTTTATCAATTCCCGCAGGGCGTCACCTGGGGCGAAGGCCAGACGGCGTACGTCGCTATCGGTATCGCCGCCAGCTCCGATGAGCACCTCGGCCTGCTGCGTCAGCTGACGCATGTGCTGAGCGATGACGCGGTGGCTGAACAGCTGAAAACCGCCACCACCGCGGAAGAGCTGCGTGCGCTGCTGATGGGTGAAAAGCAGAGCGAAGCGCTGAAGCTTGATAACGACACGCTCTCGCTAGATGTGGTCGCCAGTGACCTGGTGACGCTGCAGGCGCTGAACGCCGCACGTCTGAAAGAAGCGGGCGCGGTAGATGCCAACTTTGTGGCGCGCGTGATTAACGAGCAGCCGCTGAACCTGGGCCAGGGTATCTGGCTGAACGACAGCGCGGAAGGCAACCTGCGCAGCGCTATCGCGGTAAGCCGCGCGGCAACGCCATTTACCGTCGGTGACGCTTCTGCTTCGCTGCTGATCTCCGTCGCCATGGCCGATGCTCAGCCGACCGCAGTGCTGAACCGCCTGGTCAATATTCTGCTGGACAACAAAGCTGAACGCCTGCTGAAAGCCGATGCCGCTACGCTGCTGGCGCTGCTGACCAGCGATGAAGCGTTGGCTGAAGACGTGCTGAATGAAGAATTCGTGGTGCGTAACGAACACGGTCTGCACGCCCGTCCGGGCACCGTGCTGGTGAACACCATCAAACAGTTTAACAGCGACATTACCGTCACCAACCTTGACGGCAGCGGTAAACCAGCCAACGGACGTAGCCTGATGAAGGTTGTCGCGCTGGGTGTCAAAAAAGGTCATCGCCTGCGCTTTACCGCACAGGGTGATGATGCTCGTCAGGCGCTGGACGCTATTGGCGAAGCCATTGCTTCAGGCCTCGGGGAGGGCGCATAAATGAGCAGAAGAGTAGCCACAATTACCTTAAACCCGGCCTATGATTTGGTAGGGTTCACGCCAGAAGTTGAGCGTGGCGAAGTGAACCTGGTGCGTACCACCGGGCTGCACGCGGCGGGTAAAGGCATTAACGTGGCCAAAGTGCTGAAGGACTTAGGCATCGACGTCACCGTAGGTGGTTTCCTGGGGAAAGACAACCAGGATGGTTTTCAGCAGCTGTTCAGCGAACTGGGCATTGCTAACCGTTTCCAGATCGTCCAGGGCCGTACCCGTATTAACGTTAAGCTGACGGAAAAAGATGGAGAAGTCACCGACTTCAACTTCTCTGGTTTTGAAGTTACCCCGTCCGACTGGGAGCGTTTCGTCAATGATTCCCTGAGCTGGCTGGGTCAGTTCGACATGGTGTGCGTGAGCGGCAGTCTGCCGGCGGGCGTGAGCCCTGAAGCGTTCACCGACTGGATGACGCGTCTGCGTAGCCAGTGTCCGTGCATTATTTTCGACAGCAGCCGTGAAGCGCTGGTTGCCGGGCTGAAAGCCGCGCCGTGGTTGGTGAAGCCAAACCGCCGCGAGCTGGAAATCTGGGCTGGTCGCAAGCTGCCTGAAATGAAAGATGTGATTGAAGCGGCCCACGCGCTGCGCGAGCAGGGTATTGCTCACGTGGTGATTTCGCTGGGTGCAGAAGGCGCGCTTTGGGTTAACGCCTCCGGCGAATGGATTGCCAAGCCGCCGTCAATGGAAGTGGTAAGCACCGTAGGGGCAGGGGATTCAATGGTCGGCGGTCTGATTTACGGCCTGCTGATGCGTGAATCCAGCGAGCATACCCTGCGTCTGGCGACCGCCGTTGCAGCGCTGGCGGTAAGCCAGAGCAACGTCGGGATCACCGACCGTACCCAGTTGGCCGCGATGATGGCGCGCGTCGACCTGAAACCTTTTAACTAACAGCGGGAGAGGCGTATGAAAACGCTGCTGATTATCGATGCCAAACTCGGACAGGCTCGCGCTTATATGGCGAAGACCCTGCTGGGTGCGGCGGCGCAGAAAGCGCGCCTGGAGTTCATTGATAACCCGAACGACGCCGACCTGGCGATCGTGCTGGGCACTGCTCTGCCAGCGGATACCGCGCTGGCTGGCAAACAGGTTTACCTTGGCGACATCAACCGTGCAGTCTCCCATCCGGAACTGTTCCTGAGCGAAGCCAAATCCCACGCCCTGCCTTACGAGGCTCCGGCGCAGGCGGAACCAACCGCCAAAGGTGCGGTAAAACGCATCGTGGCGGTCACCGCGTGCCCAACCGGCGTGGCGCACACCTTTATGGCGGCTGAAGCCATTGAAACCGAGGCTAAAAAACGTGGCCTGTGGGTGAAAGTGGAAACCCGTGGCTCCGTGGGCGCTGGTAACGCAATTACGCCAGAAGAAGTTGAGCAGGCGGATCTGGTTATCGTGGCGGCAGATATTGAAGTGGATCTGGCGAAATTTGCTGGTAAGCCGATGTATCGTACCACCACCGGCCTGGCGCTGAAGAAAACCGCGCAGGAACTGGACAAAGCAATGGTTGAGGCGAAGCCGTATCAGCCAGCTGGCCAGAGCAAATCCCCGGCGGATTCTGCGAAGAAAGAGAGCGGCGGCGGGGCGTATCGTCACCTGCTGACCGGTGTTTCTTATATGCTGCCAATGGTCGTGGCGGGCGGTCTGTGTATCGCCCTGTCCTTTGCCTTCGGTATCAAAGCGTTTGAAGTGAAAGGCACGCTGGCGGCGGCGCTGATGCAGATCGGCGGCGGTTCAGCCTTCGCGTTGATGGTGCCGGTGCTGGCAGGCTTTATCGCCTTCTCCATTGCTGACCGTCCTGGCCTGACCCCAGGTCTTATCGGCGGTATGCTGGCGGTGAGCGGTGGTTCTGGGTTTATCGGCGGTATCATTGCAGGCTTCCTGGCCGGTTACGTCGCGAAACTTATCAGCACCAAGCTGAAGCTACCGCCAAGCATGGAAGCGCTGAAGCCCATTCTGATCATCCCGCTGGTCTCCAGCCTGATTGTTGGCCTGGCGATGATCTACCTGATCGGCACTCCAGTTGCGGCGCTGCTGAACTGGCTGACCCACTGGCTGCAAACCATGGGTACCGCGAACGCCGTCCTGTTGGGTGCGATCCTCGGTGCGATGATGTGTACCGACATGGGTGGCCCGGTGAACAAAGCGGCATACGCGTTCGGCGTTGGTCTGCTGAGTACCCAAACCTACGCGCCGATGGCGGCGATTATGGCGGCCGGTATGGTTCCACCGCTGGCAATGGGTATTGCCACGCTGATTGCGCGTAAGAAATTCGATCAGGGTCAACGTGAAGGTGGTAAAGCGGCGCTGGTTCTTGGCCTGTGCTTTATCTCCGAAGGGGCGATTCCATTCGCAGCTCGTGACCCAATGCGCGTCCTGCCTTGCTGTATCGTCGGCGGTGCTGTTACCGGTGCTATTTCGATGGCGGTTGGTGCAAAACTGATGGCACCACACGGTGGTCTGTTCGTCCTGCTGATCCCTGGCGCTATCACGCCGGTAGTGGGTTATCTGGTGGCGATTATCGTGGGTACGCTGGTTGCTGGCCTCTCTTACGCGGTGTTGAAACGCCCGGAAAGTGGGGTTGCTGCGAAAGCGTAACCGTAGTGCAAATCTGAACGATATATAATCCGGGAACGCTAGCGCGTTTCCGGATTTTTTTTGTCCCTTATTTCAGTAATGACGATATCCATTATTTTATTAAATTTAAATGAATAGATGTATCACCAATAGTTATTAACTAATTGAAATTACGGTATTTTTATTTGGTGTTGATGACATAACAGGATACTTGTCACATTTCTACGGTTCGATTTCTCTTCTAATACTTCCGTTCTGATTTTAAACAGCAAAAGGGCTTTGCATGAGCGGAAAACCAGTGGTCCGGATGTAAAAATCTGCAGATATCGACTTATCGTTACGCTATGAGGAAACCATCTTCATCGATGATTGGTAAAGGCATTGATATGAACCCGGATGGCGGCACAGCGATAGCAGTCGATGATATTGCGCCTTTCCCCGCGCCGGAAAGTGCTGAATAAGAAAAGGAATTCTCATGACCCGAGCATACCGTATACAGGAAGGGCACTTTACCCTGCCGGAGAGCTTTATCGATCGCAGCGTTAATATTTTCGTCTCTGAGAGCAATGAACGGGCATCGCCCGGTATGAATATTTCCCGCGATACGCTCAAACCCGATGAAGACCTGGCCAGCTATATTGATCGCCAGATTGTACTGATGAAAAAAAACCTCGGTCAGTATCGGTTATTGTCGCGAACGCCGGTACAGGCAGGAACGGGCAACGACGCCCTTACGGGGGAACAAATTGCCGCCACGCATAAATCCGGGAAAACCGAAGCGTATCAGCGTCAGGCCGGGTTTATTGTCGCCCCTGGCAGAGTGCTGGTATTCACGCTGACCAGTCCCCGCCCTTTTGATGAAAAAACGGAACGGCTCTGGAACGTCTGGCTGGCGGGTTTTCAGCCGGATAAACGCTAACCGCCACACGGAGGTGTGACCATGTATGAAGCTGCCCGTGTGGATGATCCCATCTACCACACCAGTGCGCTCGCTGGGTTTCTTATCGGCGCCCTCATTGGCATTGCCATTATCGCGTTTATCGCTTTTGCTTCTGTTTCCTGCGGTTTTTTTGCCGGGTTTTTTCTGGGGCTTATGAGCGGCCAGATAGCTTCCGGGGTGCTGCAACTGGGCGAGGCCATCGGGCGCTCAATCCGCCACACGGCGGGAAAAATTCTGACCGGCTCGGAAAATGTCAGCATCAACAGTCGCCCGGCGGCGCGTGCGGTACTGAGTACGGTAAAATGCGATGACCACATCGCGGAAAAGCGTATCGCCCAGGGATCGGGAAATATCTACATTAACAGCCAGCCCGCCGCCCGCAAGGACGATCATACCGAATGTGATGCGGTGATTGACGATGGCTCGCCGGATGTGTTTCTTGGCGGCGGCACACAGACGGTGCTGGAAATCAGTTCTGAAATTCCGGACTGGCTGCGCAGCGTGGTGGATGTGCTGTTTGTGGTGGCTGGCCTGCTCGGCGGGCTGTCGGGCTCGTGGGCGAGGGCGGGATCATTCGGCATGAAGTGCGCCGCCAGGTTCATCGGCGGGGAGCTGGTGGGAATAGGCGTCAGTGAGGCCATCAGCGGGATGTTCGGCAATCCGGTGGATGTGACCACCGGGCAGAAAATTCTGCTGCCGGAAACGGACTTCACCCTGCCTGGCCGCCTGCCGATCGCCTGCTCGCGGTTTTATGCCAGCCATCTGGAGACGGCGGGGTTGCTGGGGCGGGGCTGGCGGCTGAACTGGGAAATCAGCCTGCGGGAAGATGATGAACATATCACCCTGATTGGGGCTCAGGGGCGGGAGCTGAGTTACCTGAAAACGATGCTGGCGCCCGGCCACCAGATATTTGACCCGGAAGAACAGTTATACCTCAGCCGCCTGCATGACGGGCGTTACGTGCTGCATTACAGCGACCGCAGCTATTACGTGTTTGGGGATGTCGACCGCGACGGTATGGCTCACCTGCTGTTTATGGAAACGCCGCACCGGCAGCGCATTGTCTTCGGGCGTGAGGAGGGCCGGCTGGTCCGGGTGGCGTCCAGCAGCGGGCATCACCTGTTGCTGCACCGCACGCAGACCCCCGGCGGGGAACGAGTATCGCGTATTGAACAGGTGCAGGGGGGCACCCGGGGTAACCTGGTGGAGTACCGCTACGATGATAACGGGCAGCTGTGCAGTGTGATAAACCGCGCGGGGACAGCGGTGCGGCAGTTTGCTTATGAAAACGGACTGATGACGTCGCACAGCAACGCGGCGGGGTTCACCTGCCGCTACCGCTGGGAAACGGTCGGGGGTGTGCCGCGCGTGGTGGCACACGATACCAGCGACGGGGAGCATTACCGTTTCGACTACGACTTTGCCGCAGGCTGCGCCACCGTCACCGGCAGGCAGGGTGCACAATGGCAGTGGTGGTTCGACAGGGAGACGTACATCACCGCGCACCGGACGCCGGGGGGCGGGATGTACCGCTTCACGTATAATGAAGACCATTTCCCGGTGACTATCGAACTGCCGGGCGGGCGTATCGTGGCGTATGAATACGATACCCAGAACCGGGTGGTGAAGACGACGGACCCGGAAGGCCGGATGACGCAGACGCAGTGGAACGGCGAGTTCGATGAAATCACGCGTACGGCGCTGGATGACGCTATCTGGAAAACGCAGTATAACGCCCACGGCCAGCCGGTGCAGGAGACGGACCCGGAAGGGCGGGTGACGCAGTATGCTTACGATGAACGGGGTCTGATGCGCAGCCGGATGGATGCGGCGGGCGGCACGGTGGTGACGGCATTCGACGACCGGGGGCAGATAACGCGATATACCGACTGCTCAGGGCGCAGCACCGACTATCAATACAATGAGGACGGCCATCTGACGCGGGTGACGGACGCGGAGGGAAAAGCGGTACGCATCAGCTATAACCGGCAGGGGCTGCCGGAGACGGTGAATCATCCGGGGCAACAGCAGGACCGTTACACCTGGAATGCGCTGGGGCTGATGAGCAGTCGCCGTCGCCTCACGGGGTGCGTGGAGAGCTGGCGGTATACGTCGCGGGGGCTGCTGGCGGCGCACACCGATGAAGAGAAGCGTGAGACACGCTGGGAGTACACGCCGGAAGGGCGGATAGTCGGGCTGACCAACGGTAACGGGGCGCAGTACCGCTTTGCCCACGATGCGGACGGCAGGCTGGTGCGGGAAGTGCGCCCGGATGGGCTGAGCCGCTGCTTCATCCTGAACGCCAGCGGTTTTCTGGCGGCGATACAGACCGTGGGGACGCAGGGCGGGGTGCGCCTGGAAACGCAGCAGCGCGACGCGCTGGGCCGACTGCTGCAGACGGAGAATGAGCACAGCCAGCGGACGTTCAGCTATAACCGGCTAGACCAGATAACGGAGGTCACGCTGACGCCGACGGAGTCGGGTGAGCAACAGCACGGTATGCAGGCAGATACGGTGCGTTTTGAATACGACCGCGGCGGCTGGC
This sequence comes from Kluyvera sichuanensis, assembly GCF_040930405.1. Lineage (NCBI taxonomy): Bacteria > Pseudomonadati > Pseudomonadota > Gammaproteobacteria > Enterobacterales > Enterobacteriaceae > Kluyvera > Kluyvera sichuanensis. The sequence goes on along the minus strand of NZ_CP162271.1, from coordinate 2,097,967 downwards.
TGACGGCGGAGCATGCAGGACACGGCAGTCTGCGGTATCAGCGTGATGCGCTGGGGAACCCGGTAACCCTGACGCTGCCGGACGGTCAGACGCTCAGCCACCTGTACTACGGGAGCGGGCATCTGTTACAGACGGTGCTGGACGGTATCACGGTGAGCGAGTATGAGCGCGACAGCCTGCACCGTCAGGTGATGCGCACGCAGGGGCAACTGGCGACCTTCAGCGGCTATAACGAGGACGGTCTGCTGAGCTGGCAGCGCAGCCGGGCCTCCGGTGCCAAACCTTCTCTTCCCGGCCAGCGGCCATCGCGACAGGGGTGCGTGACGTCAAGGGACTATTACTGGAACCACCACGGCGAGATTGGCACGATTGACGACAGACTGCGCGGCAGCCTGGTGTACAGCTATGACGGCAGCGGTTACCTGACGGGGCGTTCGGGTCAGATGTATGACCACGACCACTATTATTACGATAAAGCGGGTAACCTGCGGGATAACGAACGGCAGGGCGCGGTGATGAGCAACCGTCTGCCGGGCTATGGCCGCGACCGTTACGGCTATAACGAGTGGGGTGAACTGACCACACGGCGGGGGCAGGAACTGGAGTGGAACGCGCAGGGGCAACTGACGCGGGTTATCAGCAGCAACACGGAGACGCGCTACGGTTACGATGCGCTGGGGAGACGAACCCGTAAGGTGACGTATACGCGGCACACGGGCTATGCGTACAAGGAGCAAAGCCGCAGAGAGTTTGTGTGGGAGGGGTTCAGGCTGTTGCAGGAGAGTGAGGCGCAGGGATGGCGGACTTACCTTTATGATGCGGAACAGCCGTACACGCCGGTGGCGTGCGTGACGGGAAAAGGAGAGGGCAGGAAGGTATGGTATTACCACACGGACGTCGCGGGCACACCGCAGGAGGTGACAGCGGGTGACGGTAGTCTGGTGTGGGCGGGTTATATAAAGGGTTTTGGCGAGAATGCAGGGGATATCAGCAACAGCGGAGCGTACTTTCACCAGCCGCTACGGCTGGCGGGGCAGTATTTTGACGATGAGACGGGGCTGCATTACAATCTGTTCAGGTATTATGCGCCGGAGTGTGGGCGGTTTGTCAGTCAGGACCCGATAGGGCTGAGGGGTGGGTTTAATCTCTACGCTTATGCGCCGAATCCATTAAGCTAGATCGATCCGCTGGGATTAAGTTGTTCTTTCAATTCTAAGTCTAATCGCTGGCATGATAGCGAGACAGGGCGTTTTACTAAACGACCAACCGATCCTTCTGAATTAGTCAATAATGGTAGAATTAATAAATCTGATATTGATGTCTGGGCAAGCCAAGGCGGTATTCCTAACACATGGGGACACGATCCAGCAAAATTTCCTAGTGGCGGATTTAAATATGATGTAGGTAGTTATACTGTACATGGTCATGGCGCTAATCCATCAGCAGTAGCCAAATTCCCTAACTCCAATGCTGCAAATGGCCCAACAGCAAGTATGAAAAATACTTCAACTGGGGAGGTCTTTAGAACTGATGGTACATGGGGAACGTTTAAATCAGCTCCTAATAGTGCCCATATTCCTCTTGATGGCTCATCTTATTGAGGTATAAATATGAAATTACAAGAAATAAAAGATAAAGTTTTGTCTCTTCCTTCGGTAATGGATATATCGGATGAACTATTGATAATTGAATTTTTAATGAGTGTTGAATCTAATGACTTAACCAAAAACACAGGTGCTTTTAACTCTATAATAATCTTATTAGAGTTGTCACATACTGATTCTGGTTTTATAGAATTGACAGAGGAAAATGAGAGTGTATTTATTGGGTTTTATCATTGGTTGCAGAAAATAAATAATGAGTTTGGTTTGGGATTGAATAAAAATACTATAGATAGTTTTAGTTTGACCGTTGAAGATATTAAAAAACTAATGCCATAAATAGCAAAAGCCGGAAAGATCCTCAAATCTTCCCGGCTTTTTATTGTTCAATCCACTAAATGAGTACATCCTTAATCCCCTGTTTAACCTGATAAACTCCGACGGAGTCGGGTGAGCAACAGCACGGTATGCAGGCGGATACGGTGTGTTTTGAATACGACCGCAGCGGCTGGCTGACGGCGGAGCATGCAGGACACGGCAGTCTGCGGTATCAGCGTGATGCACTGGGGAACCCGATAACCCTGACGCTGCCGGACGGTCAGACGCTCAGTCACCTGTACTACGGGAGCGGGCATCTGCTACAGACGGTGCTGGACGGTATCACGGTGAGCGAGTATGAGCGCGACAGCCTGCACCGTCAGGTGATGCGCACGCAGGGGCAGCTGGCGACCTTCAGCGGCTATAACGAGGACGGGCTGCTGAGCTGGCAGCGCAGTCTGACAACGGCATCCGGCACCGGCAGTGACCTTGCTCCTCCCGGTCATCGGCCATCGCGGCAGGACTGTGTGACGTCAAGAGACTATTACTGGAACCACCACGGCGAGATTGGCACGATTGACGACAGACTGCGCGGCAGCCTGGTGTACAGCTATGACGGCAGCGGTTACCTGACGGGGCGTTCGGGTCAGATGTATGACCACGACCATTATTATTACGATAAAGCGGGTAACCTGCGGGATAACGAACGGCAGGGCGCGGTGATGAGCAACCGTCTGCCGGGCTATGGCCGCGACCGTTACGGCTATAACGAGTGGGGCGAACTGACCACACGGCGGGGGCAGGAACTGGAGTGGAACGCGCAGGGGCAGCTGACGCGGGTTATCAGCAGCAACACGGAGACGCGCTACGGTTACGATGCGCTGGGGAGACGAACCCGGAAGGTGACGTATACGCGGCACACGGGCTATGCGTACAAGGAACAAAGCCGCAGGGAGTTTGTGTGGGAGGGGTTCAGGCTGTTGCAGGAGAGTGAGGCGCAGGGATGGCGGACTTACCTTGATGATGCGGAACAGCCGTACACGCCAATGGCAGCGATTATGGCGGCCGGTATGGTTCCACCGCTGGCAATGGGTATTGCCACGCTGATTGCGCGTAAGAAATTCGATCAGGGTCAACGTGAAGGTGGTAAAGCGGCGCTGGTTCTTGGCCTGTGCTTTATCTCCGAAGGGGCGATTCCGTTCGCGGCTCGTGACCCAATGCGCGTCCTGCCTTGCTGTATCGTCGGCGGTGCCGTTACCGGTGCTATTTCGATGGCGGTTGGCGCGAAACTGATGGCACCACACGGTGGTCTGTTCGTCCTGCTGATCCCTGGCGCTATCACGCCGGTACTGGGTTATCTGGTGGCGATTATCGTGGGTACGCTGGTTGCTGGCCTCTCTTACGCGGTGTTGAAACGCCCGGAAGTCGTCGCTAAACAGGCATAAGTTTACCTTTATTCGGAAAGGGCAGAGCGATCTCTGCCCTTTTTTATTTTTCAAATTTGTGTCCTGCCTTTCAATTTTTCCCTCGCTTTCAGTCATCCACAATAAAAATCTGTGACTCCCCTCATATCTATTCACTTTCGCGCTTGCGGACGGGTTTACTTTATCTAAACCAAGCTTATCATGAACACATGTTTGGTAATGAACACATGCTCTAATATAGTAGGTTGCTATCAACATCGTTAACGAACTCATTTTTATGGCAATTTATTGCCAGAGGACGTGCTATGCGTAAAAAGGAATACATTGTCACTATTGGCTCGGCCAATATGGATGTGGCTGGATATTCGCATGCTTCTTTAAACTATGCGGATTCCAATCCGGGAAAAATTAAATTTACGCCAGGCGGCGTCGGGCGCAACATTTCGCATAATTTGGCACTGCTGGGAAAGGACTCATGGCTATTAACGGCTGTCGGCAGTGACTTTTATGGCCAATCATTATTAGCCCAGACCAGTCAGCCTGGCGTCCACGTCGATAAATGTCTTATCGTTTCTGGGGAAAATACCTCAAGTTATTTATCCCTATTGGATAATACCGGCGAAATGCTGGTGGCTATCAACGATATGTGTATTACCGAATATATTTCTGCTGAGTTTTTAGCGCAGCATGCAGATTTTATTCGTGGGGCAAAGGTGATTATTGCTGACTGTAATATCAGCGAAGCGGCGCTGACCTGGGTGCTGGAAAACGCCGACTCCACGCCGGTATTTGTTGACCCAGTTTCAGCCTGGAAGTGCGTCAAAATTCGCGAGCGGTTGGGCAAAATACATACCCTGAAACCGAACCGTCTGGAAGCTGAAACCCTAAGCGGTATCACGCTCTCAGGGCGAGAGGATGTCGGCAAGGTTGCCGCATGGTTCCATGAGCATGGCCTGAATCGCCTGGTGCTTAGCATGGGCGGCGACGGCGTTTACTACAGCGATATTCACGGCGAACACGGTTGGTCACGACCGCTGAAAACCAACGTTATTAATGTTACCGGGGCCGGTGATGCGATGATGGCTGGGCTAGCTTCCTGCTGGGTTGATAACGTGCCGTTTATTGAGTCTGTCCGATTTGCGCAGGGTTGTTCATCAATGGCGCTGTCCAGTGAATATACCAATAACCCTGATCTTTCTATTGCGAACGTTACATCGTTAGTGGAGAACATAGAATGTCTGAATTAACTCTTTCCCCTGAATTATTACAAATTTCACCTGAAGTCCAGGACGCCTTAAACAGCAAAAAGCCGATTGTTGCACTGGAATCGACCATTATTTCTCACGGCATGCCTTTCCCGCAGAATGCGCAAACGGCGATTGAAGTTGAAGAAACCATTCGCAAGCATGGTGCTGTTCCTGCAACGATTGCGATTATTGGCGGCGTAATGAAAGTCGGCCTGAGCAAAGAGGAAATCGAATTATTAGGCCGCGAAGGGCATAGCGTAACGAAAGTCAGTCGCCGTGATTTACCGTTTGTGGTTGCCGCCGGAAAAAATGGTGCGACCACCGTTGCCTCTACCATGATTATTGCCGCACTGGCCGGTATTAAAGTCTTTGCTACCGGCGGTATTGGCGGTGTTCACCGTGGTGCAGAGCACTCATTCGATATTTCCGCCGATTTACAAGAGCTGGCGCATACCAACGTTACGGTTATTTGTGCAGGCGCGAAATCTATTCTCGACCTCGGCTTAACTACTGAATATCTGGAAACCTTTGGCGTGCCGCTGATTGGTTATCAAACCCAGGCGCTGCCCGCATTTTTCTGCCGCACCAGTCCGTTTGAGGTCAGCATTCGCCTCGATAGCGCGAAAGAAATTGCTCGTGCAATGGCGGTGAAATGGCAGGCCGGTCTGAACGGTGGTCTGGTGGTGGCAAACCCTATTCCAGAACAGTTTGCGATGGCGGAAGAAGCAATCAATGCCGCTATCGATAGAGCGGTGAAGGAAGCGGAAGAGCAGGGCGTTGTGGGCAAAGAGAGCACGCCGTTCCTGCTGGCTCGCGTGGCGGAGTTGACCGGTGGCGATAGCCTGAAATCCAACATTCAACTGGTGTTCAACAACGCGGTGCTGGCTTGTGAAATTGCGAAGGAGTATCAACGCCTCGCATAAACCAACTTCACGGGCAGCGTGCGGTCGCCCGCGAATATCAAACATACCAAAACCTGGCGTTTACGCCGGGTTTCCTGGCATGAAGGGAAATCATTATGGATATAATGAGAAGTCTTGTGGGTATGGTGGTATTACTGGCCATCGCGTTTTTGCTGTCAGTGAATAAAAAGCGCATTAGCCTGCGTACCGTTGGCGCGGCGCTGGTGCTGCAAATTGCCATCGGCGGCATTATGCTCTATTTCCCGCCGGGGAAATGGCTGGTTGAGCAAGCGGCGCTGGGCGTTCACAAGGTGATGTCCTACAGCGATGCGGGCAGCGCCTTTATTTTTGGCTCGCTGGTGGGGCCGAAGATGGATGTACTGTTTGACGGTGCGGGTTTTATCTTCGCCTTCCGCGTGCTGCCCGCCATTATCTTTGTTACCGCACTTATCAGCCTGCTTTACTACATTGGCGTGATGGGGCTGCTGATTCGCGTCCTCGGCGGCATTTTCCAGAAAGCGTTGAACATCAGCAAAATTGAGTCCTTCGTGGCCGTGACCACCATTTTCCTCGGGCAAAATGAGATCCCGGCGATCGTCAAACCGTTTATTCATCGCCTGAACCGCAATGAGCTATTTACCGCAATTTGTAGCGGCATGGCGTCTATCGCGGGGTCGATGATGATTGGCTATGCGGGCATGGGGGTGCCGATTGATTTCCTGCTGGCGGCCTCGCTGATGGCTATTCCTGGTGGGATCCTGTTTGCCCGTATGCTGAGCCCGGCAACCGAGGCATCAACCGTCACCTTCGAAAACCTGTCATTTACCGACACACCGCCAAAAAGCATCATCGAAGCCGCGGCGAGCGGGGCGATGACCGGCCTGAAAATTGCGGCTGGCGTAGCGACGGTGGTGATGGCTTTTGTCGCTATTATCGCGCTGATTAACGGCATTATCGGCGGTATTGGTGGCTGGTTTGGTTTCGGTCATGCGACCCTGGAAGGGATTTTTGGCTGGGTGCTGGCGCCGCTTGCCTGGATTATGGGCGTCGACTGGAGCGATGCGACGCTTGCGGGCAGTTTGATCGGACAGAAGCTGGCGATCAACGAATTTGTCGCCTATCTCAACTTCTCTCCGTACCTGCAAGCCGGCGGTTCGCTGGACGTGAAGACGATTGCGATTATCTCGTTTGCCCTGTGCGGTTTTGCCAACTTTGGCTCTATCGGGGTGGTGGTCGGGGCATTTTCAGCCATTGCACCGCAGCGAGCGCCGGAAATTGCCCAGCTGGGGATGCGGGCGCTGGCCGCGGCAACGCTCTCTAACCTGATGAGCGCCACCATCGCCGGACTCTTTATCGGATTGTCATAATTAACGGAACCGTAAAGCCCAGGCGTTATGCCTGGGCGTTTTGCAGTAAGTAGATGGCGTTGTCTGCGGAGAGGGTAGGGTTATTGATGCTGACGCTGGCGCGCGACAGCGCAGCGCAGGCCATGGCGAAATTCGCGCGGTCGCGAAACTCGCTCCCTTCCAGAAAACCGTAAATCAGCCCTGCCATAAAGCCGTCATCGGCACCGAAGCTATCGACAACGGTGTGCATAGGTGGCGTCAGAACGAACTGCTCGCCATCTTTCTCACTGCAGAAAACCGACTCATCTTCCAGACAGACAAAAATATGCTGAACACCCTGCTGATGCAGCGCATTGACGGCCTGAACGCGGTCGGCTGCGGAAACAATAGGTTGGCCCCACAGGATCTCCAGCTCTTTCTGCGTCGGTTTCAGGGTATGAATACGTGAGAACCAGGTCTTGATTTTAGCCGCTTTAAACTCGGATACGGTATCCACGAACACCGGAATATCATCGGCAATGGTAAAGACCCACTCAATGGCTTCCGGCGTCAGGTTACAGTCAGCCAGCACGACGCCCGCGTGGCGAATCAGCTCTCGCGAACCGTTCAACAGCTGTGGCGTGAGCTGCTCAAGAATATGGGTGTCGTTAATGGCCAGCACCGTCTCTTCCTGCTGATTGGCAATGGAGAGATAGGTGGCGGTGCTATGCCCGTGCAGGCGAATACAGCTGGAGATATTCACTCCGGCCTGGCGGGTCTGTTCCAGCAGCGTTTCGCCGTAAAAATCACTGCCGACCGCCGAGATAAGATGCACATCGCGGCCCAGTAACGCCAGGTTGTGGGCAATATTGCGCCCCACGCCGCCGGCTGAACAACGGATGTTACCTGGGTTAGAGGCGGCCTGCGGGTAGTGAATATCTGCAATACCGCGAATATCCATATTGATGGCACCCACCGCCACGCAGTACTCCTGTTCGGTGAGGATATAGCCTTTACCTTTGATCATTCCTTTGCGCATCAGATCCATAATATGCGCCGCCACGCGAGAGCGGCTGATTTGCAAAATATCGGCAATCTCGTTTTGCTGAATCAGCGGATTGCGACGCAGGATCTTGAGTATCTGCTTTTCCCTGTCGTTCATGATTAGGCTTCCACCGTTTCCTGCTGTTGCGCCTTCAGCCACGCAATTTCTTCACCCCAGATATCCGGGTTGGTGGTTTCCAGCACCAACGGGATACCGTCAAAGCGGTTGTCCTGCATGATAAAGCGGAACGCATCGTGCCCGATGTTGCCGAGGCCGAGGCTCTGGTGGCGGTCAACGCGGCTGCCGAACTCGCTTTTGGCATCGTTGAGGTGCATGCCGCGCAGATACTGGAAGCCGACAATGCGTTCGAATTCAGCAAAGGTTTCCGCGCAGGCTTCGGTGGTACGCAGGTCGTAGCCCGCGGCAAACGCGTGACAGGTATCGATGCAGACGCCGACGCGAGACTTATCTTCTACGCCGTCAATGATGGCCGCCAGATGCTCGAACTTAAAGCCGAGATTGCTGCCCTGACCGGCCGTATTCTCAATCACCGCCGTGACGCCTTCGGTTTGCGCCAGTGCGATGTTGATGGATTCGGCAATCCGCGCCAGGCACTTATCTTCATCAATTTGCAACAGGTGGCTGCCCGGGTGGAAGTTCAGCAACGTCAGCCCCAACTGCTGGCAGCGTGCCAGTTCGTCGATAAAGGCTTCGCGGGATTTCTCCAGCGCCTCCTCAACCGGGTGGCCGAGGTTAATCAGGTAGCTGTCGTGAGGAAGAATTTGTGCCGGGGTGTAGTGATATTTTTCACAGGCGGCTTTGAAGTCGTCGATAACCTCGGTGGTTAACGGCGCGGCGCGCCACTGGCGCTGATTTTTGGTGAACAGGGCGAATGCGGTCGCTTCGATTTCCGCAGCCCGAATTGCGGCGTTTGCCAGGCCGCCCGCGGCGCTGACGTGCGCTCCAATGTATTTCATATCGTTAAACCCGCCATACTCAAAAGGGGGAGTATAGCGGGTTAAAAGCGCTTAGTCGTTGTCGATTATGCCATCACGCTATGGATAGCGTAGTTAATCGCACCGCCGCCAACAATCAGCCAGATGAACAGCACCAGCGCCATCATCAGCGGTTTTGCACCGGCTTTTTTCAGTGCGCTAACGTGCGTGGTCACACCCAGTGCCGCCATGGCCATGGCCAGCATAATGGTGTCCAGCGTAATCAGCATTTGCACCACGCTGTTTGGCAGCAGGTGGAACGAGTTAAAGATGGTGACCACGATAAACATGATGGCAAACCATGGGATCGTGATTTTGCTTTTCTCGGTCGCACCCGCTGGAGCCAGTTGTTTAACGCGAGCGGCCATAAACAGCAGGAACGGTGCCAGCATCATTACGCGCAGCATTTTGGCAATGACCGCTGCGTTTTCCGTTTCTGGCGTTACCGCATGGCCAGCTGCCACAACCTGCGCCACTTCGTGCATGGTGGAACCGATATAGATCCCGTAAGCCTCAGGGCTAAACCAGTGCGCCAGCAGCGGGTACATGGCTGGGTAGATAAAGATAGCCAACGTACCGAAGATAACCACGGTCGCTACCGCAACGGTCACTTTGCTTGCTTCAGCTTTTACGACGGGTTCGGTCGCCAGTACCGCTGCCGCGCCGCAGATACTGCTACCCGCGCCAATCAGCCAACTGGTGTGTTTATCCAGACCAAAGACTTTCTGCCCGAGCCAGCAGGCCATCATAAAGGTGCTGCAAAGCGTCAGGGCATCAATAACAATCCCACTTACGCCCACGTCTGCAATCTGGGAAAAGGTCAGGCGGAAGCCGTAAAGAATGATCCCCAGACGCAGTAAATGCTGCTTGGCGAACAGTACCCCGCCGTCGCAGGACTGCCAGAGTTTCGGGTAAATCGTGTTACCAATCACCATCCCAAACAGGATGGCCAGCGTCAGTGCGCTCATGCCGACGCCTGCAACGGCCGGGATATTGCCGATCCAGACTGCGGCGCCGGTAATCACGGCGGTCAGCGCAAGACCTGGGATAAAATGTTTGATACCGCGATGATGATGCGTTTCTAAGGTGACCTGTGTCATAGCCTTCTCCTTTGTCTGGCTAAAAGAGTACGCCTCGCTGGTTTAAAGATAAAATTGATTATATATTTATAATTAATCGTAATAACTGGTAAGGGCGGCCCAGGCGGGCTGAAGCGCTATGCATATCACGCTGCGGCAGTTAGAAGTTTTTGCAGAGGTACTGAAAAGTGGCTCCACCACCCAGGCATCGCAGATGCTGGCGCTGTCGCAGTCGGCGGTCAGCGCGGCGCTCACCGATCTGGAAGGTCAACTCGGCGTTCAGCTTTTTGACCGCGTCGGTAAACGGCTGGTAGTGAACGAGCACGGTCGTCTGCTCTACCCGCGCGCGCTGGCGCTACTGGAACAGGCCGGGGAGATAGAACAGCTGTTTCGCGAAGATAACGGCGCGATTCGTGTCTACGCCAGTAGCACCATCGGCAACTATATTCTGCCGGGCATTATCGCTCGCTACCGCAAAGACTTTCCTGCGCTGCCGCTGGAACTGAGCGTGGGCAACAGTCAGGATGTAATTAACGCGGTGGCGGACTTCCGCGTCGATATCGGCCTTATCGAAGGCCCATGCCACTCGGCGGACATTATTGCCGAGCCATGGCTCGATGATGAGCTGGTGGTGTTCTCCGCGCCAAACAGCGCCTGGTTGTTGGGAGAGGTGACGCTCGAAAAGCTGGCAATGGCGCCGTGGATCCTGCGTGAGAAGGGGTCGGGCACGCGGGAGATCGTCGATTATCTGCTGCTTTCACACCTGCCGCAGTTCCAGATGGGTATGGAGCTTGGCAACTCGGAAGCCATTAAACACGCAGTACGCCATGATCTTGGCATCAGCTGCCTGTCGCGGCGGGTCATTGCCGAACAGCTTGAAGCCGGGACGCTGGTGGAAGTGACCATTCCGCTGCCGACGCTCAGCCGCACGCTGTGGCGCATCCATCATCGGCAAAAGCACCTCTCCAACGCGCTCAAGCGCTTTCTGCACTACTGCGATATCTAAAATCGCCATCGGATGCTTTACTTATAATAAGAGAGCGATCATGAAGCTCTCTTATAACTGCGCATTTCTACCGTGATATGCCGGAATCGTCTGTTACAATCGCGCCTCATTTTTTGGATGGATAGCATTTTCACATGGGTTCCGAAACAAAAACCACACAAGCGCCCGCGTTACGTCGCGAACTCAAGGCGCGTCACCTGACGATGATCGCTATTGGCGGTTCCATTGGTACAGGTCTGTTTGTTGCGTCCGGCGCAACCATTTCTCAGGCGGGCCCGGGCGGCGCGCTGTTTTCCTATATTCTGATTGGCCTGATGGTGTACTTCCTGATGACCAGTCTTGGCGAGCTGGCAGCCTATATGCCGGTATCCGGTTCTTTTGCCACCTATGGCCAGAACTATGTGGAAGAGGGCTTCGGCTTCGCGCTGGGCTGGAACTACTGGTACAACTGGGCGGTAACGATCGCCGTTGACCTGGTGGCCGCACAACTGGTGATGAGCTGGTGGTTCCCGGATACCCCAGGCTGGATCTGGAGTGCGCTGTTCCTGTGCGTCATCTTCCTGCTGAACTACATCTCGGTTAAAGGCTTTGGCGAAGCGGAATACTGGTTCTCGCTGATCAAAGTGGCGACCGTTATCATCTTTATTATCGTCGGCATCATGATGATCCTCGGCATCTTCAAAGGTGCGCAGCCGGTGGGCTGGAGCAACTGGACAACCGGCGACGCGCCGTTTGCCGGTGGGTTATCAGCGATGATTGGCGTGGCGATGATCGTCGGCTTCTCCTTCCAGGGTACCGAACTTATCGGTATTGCGGCGGGCGAATCTGAAGATCCAGAGAAGAACATTCCGCGCGCGGTCCGTCAGGTGTTCTGGCGTATCCTGCTGTTCTATGTGTTCGCGATCCTGATTATCAGCCTGATCATCCCTTACACCGACCCAAGCCTGCTGCGTAACGACGTGAAAGATATCTCCGTCAGCCCGTTCACGCTGGTGTTCGAACACGCGGGTCTGCTCTCTGCGGCGGCGATCATGAACGCGGTTATCCTGACGGCGGTGCTGTCGGCGGGTAACTCCGGGATGTACGCTTCTACCCGTATGCTCTACACCCTGGCCTGCGACGGCAAAGCGCCGCGCATCTTCGCGAAGCTCTCCCGTGGCGGCGTGCCGCGTAACGCGCTGTATGCGACAACCGTGATTGCTGGCCTGTGCTTCCTGACCTCAATGTTTGGCAACCAGACCGTTTACCTGTGGCTGCTGAACACCTCCGGGATGACCGGCTTTATCGCCTGGCTGGGGATTGCGATTAGCCATTATCGTTTCCGTCGCGGCTATGTGATGCAGGGTCATGACCTGAATAATCTGCCGTACCGTTCCGGGTTCTTCCCGCTGGGGCCAATCTTCGCCTTCGTACTGTGCCTGATTATTACTCTGGGCCAGAACTACGAAGCCTTCCTGGCCGATACCATCGACTGGGGCGGCGTAGCGGCAACCTATATCGGTATTCCGCTGTTCCTGGTTATCTGGTTCGGCTATAAGCTGACCCGCGGTACGCACTTCGTGAGCTATAGCGAAATGCACTTCCCGGAACGCTTCAAGAAATAATCAGCCGTTCGGCATAATGTGAGAAACCTCTCTTCGGAGAGGTTTTTTTATGCCTGCCGTCTATGAAGTAGACGCAAATAGTTACTTCTTGACATAACTTTAAATAAACTTAATTGATAATCATTATCATTACGTTTATTATCACGCCTCATATAAATAGATGAAGCCATTTCCACTCCTGATAGATAAAACCTGGAGGGACCAGCCACATCTGCATAAAACAACAGGCCGTCGGTCAACGGCATTGCAGCAGCATTTGTGAGTAAGACCTCTTTGTTTTAATTCAGTATTCACCTCATGGAGATAGGAAATGTTCAGGTTAAACCCCTTGGTTCGGGGCGGGCTTTGTGCGTCCGTAATGTCCCTGGCGCTGCCGGTCAGCGCTGCAGATGATAAAGACGTGATGGTCGTGACGGCGGCTGCCACCGAACAAAGCGTGAAGGATGCGCCCGCGAGTATCAGCGTCATCACCCAGGAAGACCTGCAGCGCAAGCCGGTGCAGAACCTGAAGGATGTGCTGAAAGAGGTTCCGGGCGTTCAGCTCACCAACGAAGGGGATAACCGTCAGGGCGTGAGTATTCGCGGCCTGGACAGCAGCTATACCCTGATTCTTATCGACGGCAAACGCGTCAACTCGCGTAACGTCGTCTTCCGCCACAACGATTTCGACCTCAACTGGATCCCGGTAGACGCTATCGAGCGCATTGAAGTGGTGCGTGGGCCGATGTCTTCGCTGTACGGCTCCGATGCGTTGGGCGGGGTGGTCAACATCATCACCAAAAAGATTGGCGCCAAATGGACCGGCACCGTCACCGCTGACACCACCATTCAGGAACACCGCGACCGTGGCGACACCTGGAACGGCCAGTTCTATACCGCCGGCCCGCTGGTGGACGGCGTGCTGGGCATGAAAGCCTTTGGTAGTCTGGCAAAACGCGAGAAAGACGATCAGCAACCCTCCAGCACCAGCGCGACCGGTGAGAGCCCGCGTATTGAAGGCTTTACCAGCCGCGATGCCAATGTCGAGTTCGCCTGGACGCCAAACGAGAGCAACGATATCACCGCAGGCTATGGTTTCGACCGCCAGGACCGCGACTCCGATTCGCTCGACCGTAACCGCGTTGAACGCCAGAACTACTCGTTAAGCCACAATGGCCGCTGGGAGTTGGGCAACAGCGAGCTTAAATATTACGGCGAGAAGGTGGTGAATAAGAACCCGGGTAACGCCAGTGAAATCACCTCTGAAAGCAACACCATCGACGGTAAATATGTACTGCCGCTGGGGGCGATTAATCAACTGGTGACCTTAGGTGGCGAATGGCGTCACGACAAGCTGAGTGACCCGGTTAACCTGACGCGCGGCACCAGCAGCGAAACCTCAGCCAGCCAGTACGCGCTGTTCCTTGAAGACGAATGGCGCATCTTTGAACCGCTGGCACTGACCACCGGTATCCGTATGGACGATCACCAAACCTATGGTGACCACTGGAGCCCGCGTGCGTACCTGGTCTATAACGCGACCGATACCGTGACGGTGAAAGGGGGCTGGGCCACGGCGTTTAAAGCGCCTTCGTTGCTGCAGCTGAGCCCGGACTGGGCCACCAACTCCTGTCGCGGCGGCTGCCGAATTGTCGGTAGCCCGGACCTGAAGCCGGAAACCAGCGAGAGCTATGAAATCGGCCTCTACTATCAAGGGGAAGAGGGCTGGCTGGAGGGCGTGCAGGCGAACGTGACCACCTTCCAGAACGATATCGACGACATGATTAACATCAGCCGTACGCGCGATAAAAATGCTGCGCCGGGCTATCCGAACTTTGTCGGCTTCGATAACGGCGTGCCGGTGTTTGCCTACTACAACGTCAACAAAGCGCGTATCCGCGGCGTGGAGTCCGAGCTGAAGGTGCCGTTTGGTGACGACTGGAAGGTGACGCTGAACTACACCTATAACGACGGTCGAGACCTGAGCAACGGTGGTGACAAGCCGCTGCAGGAGCTGCCGTTCCACACCGGTAATGGTCGCGTGGACTGGAGCCCGATTCAGGACTGGACGTTCTATCTGGCGGGAAGCTACACCGGTAAGCAGCGTGCTACCACGGCAACCTCGAAAACGCCGGGCGGCTATACCACCTGGGATATCGGCGGTGCATGGCAGGCGACCAAAGACGTTAAGCTGCGCGCGGGCGTGCTCAACGTGGGTGATAAAGACCTGAATCGTGATGACTACAGCTATAACGAAGACGGTCGTCGCTACTTTATGGCGGTGGATTACCGCTTCTAAACCTGTGCGAACCCCGGCGGCGCTGGCGCTTGGCCGGGCTGCATATGAGGGTAGCCCGGACGAGGCGCGTAAGCGCCGACTCCGGGATTGCTATTATTTCAGCAGATACTCGGCGTGGAAGCGCAGGTGATCTTCAATAAACGTGGCAATAAAGTAATAGCTATGGTCGTAACCCGGCTGAATGCGCAGGGTGAGCGGCCAGTCTTTCTGCCGCGCTGCCTCGGCGAACACCGCGGGCTGGAGCTGGTCGGCGAGGAACTGGTCGTTATCGCCCTGGTCGATCAGCATCGGGATCGCATGTTCCGCTTGGCTTGCCAGCAGCAGCTCGGTGCTGTCCCACTCTTTCCAGCGAGCAACGTCATCACCCAGATAGGCGCTAAAGGCTTTCTGTCCCCACGGCACCCGGCTTGGGTTGACGATAGGCGCGAAGGCCGACGCGCTGCAATATTTGCCCGGATTTTTGAGCGCCAGCATCAGCGCACCGTGGCCGCCCATGGAATGGCCGCTAATCGCGCTGCGTGCGCTCACGTTGAACTGTGCCTGGATTAGCGACGGGAGCTCATCGCACAGGTAATCATACATCCTATAGTGCGCGGCCCACGGGGATTCGGTGGCGTTCAGGTAGAAGCCTGCGCCCTGGCCGAGATCGTAACCGGCATCGTTGGCAACGCCGTCGCCGCGTGGGCTGGTATCGGGCATTACCAGCACAATGCCCAGTTCAGCGGCAACCCGCTGCGCCCCGGCTTTGGTGGTGAAGTTCTCATCGTTACAGGTCAGGCCGGACAGCCAGTACAACACCGGTGGCGGCGTTTTTTTCCCTTCCGGAGGTAAAAACAGACTAAAGGTCATCGGGCAATTTAGCGTGGCAGAATGGTGCTGCCAGCGCTGCTGCCAGCCGCCATAACAGCGGTGCTCTTCAAGCATTTCCATGCGGGCTCCTCGCGGTTTTGGTCAAAATATATCAGTCCATCATACAGATAATTCATCGGCGGTGAGTAACTTTCACTTCCGCATACCATCCACATGTTGCATCATAAAGATAACTTTACATTTACATCCGGGGCGTTCATGCCGGTACGTATTGCGCTAAGTGGGTTTCTGGTACTAGTAGTGGCGATGGGGATAGGGCGCTTCGCGTTTACCCCGCAGGTGCCGCTGATGATCGGCGAAGGTGAGCTGACGCTGACCAGCGCCGGGCTGGTCGCCGCGCTGAACTATCTGGGGTATCTGGTTGGCGCGTGGGATGCCATGCGCGCCCATCGCGGTGTGGAAATGCGCCTTTATGCCGGGATTGTAGGCGCCGTTGCGCTGACCTTTCTCTCGGCGCTGGCGGATAACGCCTGGCTGCACGGCGCGCTGCGTTTTGTCATTGGCTGCATGAGCGGCTGGGCAATGGTACTGACGGCGGCGTGGGTTAACGAACGGCTGGCGCACTATGCGAGGCCTGGCTTAAGCGCGGCGGTATTTGCCGGTCCGGGCGCCGGTATTGCGTTAAGCGGTTTGCTCGGCGTGTTTATTCATGCACAGTCGCTGAGCGCGGCGGCGGGCTGGCAGCTTTATGGCGTACTGGCACTGCTGCTGGTGGCGTTGATTGGCCGCTGGCTGCCGCGTCCGGGTGAGCTGCACCGCAGCGGCGAAAAGCCCGAGCCGCTGACCTTAACTACCAATCTGAAACGGCTGGTGTGGAGCTATAGTCTGGCAGGCTTCGGCTATATCCTGCCCGCTACCTTTTTATCGCAGATGGCGAGCCATCGCTTTCCTGAGAGCCTGTTTGCGCAGTTTATCTGGCCGATTTTCGGTCTGGCGAGCGTCACGGGGATTGGCCTGAGTATCGCCATGCGTGGGGTCGGTCACGCGCATCAGCGTCTGGCCGTCGTACTGTGGCTTCAGGGGCTAGGTGTACTGCTGGCCTGGCTGCTGCCGGGGATGAGCGGGCTGGTGTGCGGCGCGCTGCTGGTCGGCGGCGGATTCTTAGCGGCGGTTCAGCTGTCGCTGCTGTATGGCCGCGAACTTGCGCCAAAACACGCGCGCTATATGGCCGGACTGCTGACCACCGGTTACGCCGTTGGGCAATTAGTGGGGCCGATGACCTCGGCGATATCCACCTGGCTCACGCAACGGCTGGAGCCCGCGCTGGGCATTGCCGCCGTGGCATTACTGATTGGCGGGGCGTTGGTCTGGTGCCCACGGGTTGAAAGAGAACAACGATTGCAATAATTATCGCGACGAATACTGGATTCTGTGCGTCGCCTCACGCACAATGAGTGCAAACTTTGCACCGAAAAAGCAAAGCGCCACACCTGCAGGAGAATAAACGATGTCATCACTGAGTAAAGAAGCGGTCCTGGTTCATGAAGCGCTGGTCGCCCGTGGTCTGGAAACACCGCTGCGCCCATCGGAGCGCGAAATGGATAATGAAACCCGTAAGCGTCTGATCACCGGGCATATGACTGAGATCATGCAGCTGCTGAATCTCGATCTGAGTGATGACAGTCTGATGGAAACGCCGCATCGCATTGCAAAAATGTATGTCGATGAGATTTTCTCCGGTCTGGATTACGCTAACTTCCCGAAAATTACCGTCATTGAAAACAAAATGAAGGTCGACGAAATGGTAACGGTGCGCGATATCACCTTAACCAGCACCTGCGAACACCATTTTGTCACCATCGACGGTAAAGCGACCGTGGCCTATATCCCGAAAGATTCGGTGATTGGTCTGTCGAAAATCAACCGTATCGTGCAGTTCTTCGCTCAGCGACCACAGGTGCAGGAGCGTCTGACGCAGCAGATTCTGACCGCGCTGCAAACTTTGCTCGGTACCAACAACGTGGCGGTTTCTATTGACGCGGTGCATTACTGCGTGAAAGCGCGTGGCATTCGTGATGCGACCAGCGCCACCACCACAACCTCGCTGGGCGGCCTGTTCAAGTCCAGCCAGAATACCCGCCAGGAGTTCTTGCGCGCGGTACGTCACCACAATTAATTGACCAACGGAGCAGGGTACATGGAGCGAAACGTCACGCTGGATTTTATTCGTGGCGTAGCCATACTGGGTATCCTGCTGCTGAACATCAGCGCCTTCGGCTTGCCGAAGGCCGCCTATCTTAACCCTGCCTGGTACGGCGAAATTACCTCTCGCGATGCCTGGACGTGGGCCATTCTTGACCTGTTTGCGCAGGTGAAATTCCTCACCCTGTTTGCGCTGCTGTTTGGCGCGGGCCTTCAGCTATTGCTTCCGCGCGGTTCACGCTGGATCCAAAGCCGTCTGACGCTGCTGGCGCTGCTTGGGTTTATCCACGGGCTACTGTTCTGGGACGGCGACATTTTGCTGGCCTATTCGTTGGTGGGGCTGGTTTGCTGGCGGCTGGTGCGCGACGCGCGTGAAGTGAAAGCATTATTCAACACCGGCGCGATGCTGTACGTCATTGGCGTGGCTGTACTGCTGTTACTTGGGCTGATTGCCGATAACGGACAAAGCCGTTCATGGGTGCCGGATGCTTCAAGCCTGCTCTACGAACATTACTGGAAGCTGAATGGCGGAATGGAAGCCATCACTAACCGCAGCGATATGCTGTCGGCGAACCTGCTGGCGCTCGGTGCGCAGTACGGCTGGCAGCTGGCGGGCATGATGCTGATGGGCGCGGCGCTGATGCGCTGCGGTTGGTTGAAAGGGCAGTTTAGCCACCGCCACTATCGTCGCTGCGCGGCGGTGTGCATTTCGCTTGGCATGCTGATTAACCTGCCGGCGATTGCCGCCCAGTGGCATCTCGACTGGGACTATCGCTGGTGTGCGTTCCTGCTGCAGGCGCCGCGTGAAATCAGCGCACCTATCCAGACGCTGGGCTATGCGGCGCTGGCCTACGCTTACTGGCCGCAAATCAGCCGTAGCCGGCTGGCGGCGGCGGTGGTCTGCGTCGGGCGCATGGCGCTCACCAACTATCTTCTGCAAACGCTTATCTGCACCACGCTGTTTTATCACTTCGGCTTGTTTATGGAATTCGATCGCCTGACGCTGCTGGCGTTTGTCGTTCCCATCTGGCTGGTCAACCTCGCATTCTCGCTGCTGTGGCTGCGCTATTTCCGTCAGGGGCCGGTTGAATGGCTCTGGCGGCAATTGACGGCAAAAGCGTCAGGCGTGTCATTTCGCGGCACATTTAGATAACGATCCAGATCACAACCATTAACAAAATGGATGTAACCGTTTCCAACCCTGTGACCTCACTCACGTAGTTGCCGCAAACTCGCTGCCAGAATAGCGCTCACGCTGGACATAGGGGGTGTATCGTGAACTGCAGCAATTTTCAACCGGGCGGTGTGTATGGTCACCATTCGTGATGTCGCCCGCCAGGCGGGCGTCTCCGTTGCCACCGTTTCGCGGGTGCTGAACAACAGCGCGCTGGTCAGCCATGAGACGCGCGACATGGTCATGAAAGCGGTGTCAGCGCTGGGCTATCGCCCGAACGCCAACGCGCAGGCGCTGGCTACGCAGGTCAGCGATACCATTGGCTGCGTGGTAATGGACGTGTCCGACGCCTTTTTTGGCGCGCTGGTCAAAGCGGTGGATACCGTCGCCCAGCAGCATCATAAGTATGTCCTGATCGGCAATAGCTACCACGAAGCAGAAAAAGAGCGTAACGCCATTGAGGTGCTGATTCGTCAGCGCTGTAGCGCGTTAATCGTCCATTCAAAAGCCTTAAGCGATCGTGAACTGAGCGAGTTTATGGCGCAGATGCCCGGCATGGTGCTCATCAACCGCATCGTCCCCGGTTATGCCCACCGTTGCGTCTGCCTGGATAACGTCAGCGGTGCGCTGATGGGGACGCGGATGCTGCTCAATCATGGTCATCAACGTATTGGTTATCTCGCCTCCAGCCACCGCATTGAAGATGATGATATGCGGCGGGAAGGGTGGACGCGTGCGCTGCTGGAGCAGGGGATTGTGGCACCCGATAGCTGGGTCGGCACCGGCTCGCCGGATATGCAAGGCGGGGAAGCGGCGATGGTTGAGCTGCTCGGACGCAATGCCGGGCTGACGGCAGTGTTTGCCTATAACGACAATATGGCGGCTGGGGCGCTTAGCGCGCTTAAAGATAACGGCATTGCCGTGCCGCAGCAGGTGTCGGTCATTGGCTTTGATGATATTCCCATCGCCCGCTATACCGACCCGCAGCTGACGACCATCCGCTACCCGATTGTTTCTATGGCAAAACAGGCCACGGAACTGGCGCTGTTAGGGGCGGCAGGAAAGCTCGACGGCGAAGCAACGCACTGCTTTATGCCGACCTTAGTTCGCCGCCATTCGGTAGCGCAACGGCAATTTGTGCATCCCATCACGAACTGATTTGTTAGCTCGATGTAACCGTTTTCAATCTGTGAGTAAATTCACAGATCGTTAACATCGGCATGGCTATGATGGCAGCGTTTATCAGGCTGAAACATGATGTAACGGTGATTAATCACTTTTTATAACGTATTCCAGCTGCAAAAACAGTTTAGAACGTAATCTGGATTGTTACTCAACACGGAAGAACAAATTTTTATCAGTGAATTTCGTCGAGCAGTAACATCCTGTTAACGCTGCCCGCCGATTATTTTCACCCGAACTACCCTGCATAATAAAACCGGAGATACCATGAATAAGAAGGTGTTAACCCTGTCTGCCCTGATGGCCAGCATGTTTTTCGGTGCAGCAGCTCACGCTGCCGATACGCGTATTGGTGTGACAATTTATAAATACGACGACAACTTTATGTCCGTTGTGCGTAAAGCTATCGAGAAAGATGCGAAAACCGCGCCGGACGTTCAGCTGCTGATGAACGACTCCCAGAACGACCAGTCCAAGCAGAACGACCAGATTGACGTGCTGCTGGCAAAAGGCGTGAAAGCGCTGGCAATTAACCTGGTTGACCCAGCGGCGGCGGGCACGGTTATTGAAAAAGCGCGCGGCCAGAACGTGCCGATCGTCTTCTTCAACAAAGAACCTTCTCGTAAAGCGCTGGATAGCTATGACAAAGCGTTCTACGTCGGTACTGACTCTAAAGAGTCCGGTATTATCCAGGGCGACCTGATTGCTAAACACTGGGCGGCGAACCCGAACTGGGACCTGAACAAAGATGGCCAGATTCAGTTCGTGCTGCTGAAAGGCGAACCGGGTCACCCGGATGCTGAAGCGCGTACCACCTACGTTATCAAAGAGCTGAACGACAAGGGCCTGAAAACCCAGCAGCTGGCGTTAGATACCGCCATGTGGGATACCGCTCAGGCTAAAGATAAGATGGACGCGTGGCTGTCCGGCCCTAACGCTAACAAAATTGAAGTCGTTATCGCCAACAACGATGCGATGGCAATGGGTGCGGTAGAAGCGCTGAAAGCACACAACAAATCTTCCATCCCAGTATTCGGCGTTGATGCCCTGCCAGAAGCGCTGGCGCTGGTGAAATCCGGTGCGATGGCCGGTACCGTGCTGAACGATGCGAACAACCAGGCGAAGGCGACCTTCGATCTGGCGAAAAACCTCGCTGCTGGTAAAGGTGCTGCTGATGGTACCAACTGGAAGATCGAGAACAAAATCGTCCGCGTTCCTTACGTTGGCGTAGATAAAGACAACCTTAGCGAATTCACCGGTAAGTAATCTTTAAATATATAGGGCGCGCATTTGTGCGCCCTATAAATACTGACGCAGAAATATCGCAGCCAGGTATATATATGGACAACAATAATAGAGAGCCGTCTGGTGAATTCTTGTTGGAAATGAGCCAGATCAACAAGTCATTTCCGGGCGTAAAAGCACTCGATAATGTTAACCTGAAAGTTCGTCCGCACTCGATCCATGCATTAATGGGCGAGAACGGTGCGGGCAAATCAACGTTATTAAAATGTCTATTTGGGATCTACCAAAAAGATTCCGGCAGTATTCTCTTCCAGGGCAAAGAGATTGATTTCCATTCTGCTAAAGAAGCATTGGAGAATGGTATTTCGATGGTTCACCAGGAACTTAACCTGGTATTACAACGCTCGGTCATGGACAACATGTGGTTAGGTCGTTACCCAACCAAAGGCATGTTTGTCGACCAGGATAAAATGTATCGCGATACTAAAGCCATCTTTGATGAGCTGGATATTGATATCGACCCGCGTGCGCGCGTCGGTACGCTGTCCGTTTCGCAGATGCAGATGATTGAAATTGCTAAGGCCTTCTCCTATAACGCGAAAATCGTGATTATGGATGAGCCTACGTCATCGCTGACGGAAAAAGAGGTAAACCACCTGTTTACCATCATCCGTAAGCTGAAAGACCGTGGCTGCGGCATCGTCTATATCTCGCACAAGATGGAAGAAATCTTCCAGCTGTGTGATGAGATCACCGTTCTGCGCGACGGGCAGTGGATTGCCACCCAGCCGCTGGAAGGGCTGGATATGGACAAGATCATCGCCATGATGGTGGGCCGTTCGCTGAACCAGCGCTTCCCGGACAGGCAGAACGAGCCGGGCGAAGTCATCCTCGACGTGCAGCACCTGACGTCCCTGCGTCAGCCGTCGATTCGTGACGTGTCGTTCCAGTTGCGTAAAGGGGAGATCCTCGGCATTGCCGGGCTGGTGGGGGCTAAGCGTACCGATATCGTGGAAACGCTGTTC
This sequence comes from Kluyvera sichuanensis, assembly GCF_040930405.1. Classification (NCBI taxonomy): domain Bacteria; kingdom Pseudomonadati; phylum Pseudomonadota; class Gammaproteobacteria; order Enterobacterales; family Enterobacteriaceae; genus Kluyvera; species Kluyvera sichuanensis. Next base: position 2,075,505 of record NZ_CP162271.1, on the reverse strand, counting down.
GGCGTGCGCGAAAAATCGGGCGGCACCATTACGCTGCACGGGAAGAAAATCAACAACCATAGCGCCAACGAAGCGATAAATAACGGTTTTGCGCTGGTCACTGAAGAGCGCCGCTCAACCGGTATTTACGCCTACCTTGATATTGGATTTAACTCATTAATCTCGAATATCAAGAGCTATAAAAACAAAGTGGGCCTGCTGGATAACTCCCGCATGAAGAGCGACACCCAATGGGTTATCGACTCGATGCGCGTGAAAACGCCAGGGCATCACACACAAATTGGTTCGTTATCCGGTGGTAACCAGCAGAAAGTGATTATTGGACGTTGGCTGTTAACCCAGCCTGAAATCCTGATGCTGGATGAACCAACCCGTGGTATCGACGTTGGTGCAAAATTTGAAATTTATCAATTAATCGCCGAACTGGCGAAGAAGGATAAAGGGATCATTATTATTTCTTCAGAAATGCCAGAGCTGCTGGGTATTACTGACCGCATCCTTGTCATGAGTAATGGCCTGGTTGCCGGGATTGTAGAAACGAAAACCGCAACGCAAAACGAAATTCTCCGTCTTGCGTCATTGCACCTTTAATTTCAGGGGCTCGACATGAGTGCGTTAAATAAAAAAAGCTTTCTCACTTATCTGAAAGATGGCGGTATTTACGTTGTTCTTTTGGTTCTGCTGGCCATTATTATTATCCAGGACCCAACTTTCTTAAGTTTGTTGAACCTTAGTAATATCCTGACTCAGTCTTCTGTGCGTATTATCATCGCCCTCGGCGTTGCTGGTCTGATTGTGACCCAGGGTACTGACCTGTCGGCGGGCCGCCAGGTTGGCCTCGCGGCGGTGATTGCAGCGACGCTGTTGCAGTCGATGGAGAACGCCAACAAGGTCTTCCCTGAGATGGCAACCATGCCAATCTTCGTGGTGATGATTATTGTCTGTGCCATTGGCGCGGTGATCGGCCTGATTAACGGGATTATCATCGCTTACCTGAACGTGACGCCGTTTATCACCACGCTGGGTACGATGATCATCGTTTACGGTATCAACTCCCTGTACTACGACTTCGTCGGTGCATCGCCGATTTCTGGCTTCGACGGCGGCTTCTCGACGTTCACGCAAGGGTTTATCGCGCTGGGCAGTTTCCGACTGTCGTACATTACTTTCTACGCGCTGATTGCCGTTGGCTTTGTCTGGATCCTGTGGAACAAGACTCGCTTTGGTAAAAATATCTTCGCTATCGGCGGTAACCCGGAAGCGGCGAAGGTTTCCGGCGTGAACGTGGCGCTGAACCTGCTGGTGATTTATGCGCTGTCCGGCGTGTTCTATGCTTTCGGCGGGATGCTGGAAGCAGGGCGTATCGGCTCGGCAACCAATAACCTCGGCTTTATGTATGAACTGGATGCGATTGCCGCCTGCGTGGTTGGCGGGGTGTCATTCAGCGGCGGCGTCGGTACCGTACTGGGCGTGGTGACCGGTGTGATTATCTTCACCGTTATCAACTACGGCCTGACCTATATCGGCGTGAACCCGTACTGGCAGTACATCATCAAGGGCGGGATTATTATCTTCGCCGTGGCGCTGGACTCCCTCAAGTACGCACGTAAGAAATAAAAAGAAGCCCGGCGAAATGCCGGGCTTTTACGTTGTAGCCCGGACGAGGTGCAAAGCACCGACTCCAGGGCCCCGGCGTCGCTTCGCTTGGCCGGGCTACTTGCTGCGGGCGGCAATATACAGCCCGCTGTTTTTCATCGCATAACCAAAAACCAACCCTACCAGCAGCGCAGGCAGTACCACTCGCCAGTTGCCGTCGCAGGCAAAGGTTGAACAGGCGCCGATAAAGGTGCCGGGGACAAAAGAGAGCCAGCCGCTTTTGGCCTGAATGCACATGGCGAAGGCCACCACCCCGGTGAGCAGATAGCTGACAACCGTCAGCGCAGGCGAAAGCGCGCTACCGTGAATAATCACTTCTGCCCAGAATACGCCGCTGACCAGCGTACAAAATGAAATGCCCAGCCCTTTTAGCCCGCCCTGAGGACAGGCAAAATACGCGGTACAGCCAAGAAACCCCGCCCAGCTAAGCAACCCCCATGTCACGGCAACCCAGCTCCAGATACCGGATAAAATCCCGGTAGTTAGCGCGATAGCGACAAGTGTGCTCATAGCGTTATCCATCCGGCCCATTGGGCGGGCCGGTATGTTGAAGGGCGTTAAAGCGCCACGGCGTGCGCTGTTTCACCCGGCTTAAAGGCTATCTCCCCAAGGCTAATGCAGGCCACCGGACAGACGTGTCCGCAGAGCAGACAGCCGACGCATTTTTCGGTAGCGCAGTGCGGCGTGCGGGTCTCTTCATTCCACTCCATCGCCTGATGCCCGCCGTCGTAGCAGGAGATATAGCAGCGGCCGCAGCCGACGCATTTTTCCTGATTAATATGCGGGTAGACGATGTAACTGCGGTCGAGGTCTTCGGCCGGCACGATGTTGTGATTGGCAAGACCAATCATCTCATCAAGCGAATGGAAGCCCTGATCGTTAAGGTAGTGGGAGAGGCCGCTTATCATATCTTCGACGATACGGTAGCCGTACTGCATGATGCCGGTCGTAACCTGCAGCGTCGCCGCGCCCAGCAGTAAAAACTCGGCGGCGTCTTCCCAGGTTTCAATCCCGCCGATCCCGCTGATGGGAAAATCCTTCAGTTCGGGGTGCGTGCGCAGTTGTTGAATGAAGCGCAGCGCAATCGGCTTCACGGCTTTACCTGAATACCCGGAGACGCTGGATTTGCCGTTGACCACCGGCATGCCGATTTTACGGTTTAGGTCGATATTGGTAATCGATTTAACGGTGTTGATGGTCGCGATACCGTCGGCACCGCCGCGTTTGGCCGCCAGCGCCACTTCGCACATATCGCCGATGTTCGGCGTCATTTTAGCGAGCATCGGCAGAGAGGAGCCGCGCTTCACCGCCCGGCAGTATTTCTCTACCAGCTCCGGGCTTTGCCCGACGTCGCTGCCCATCGCGTGGGAGGTCATCTGCGGGCAGGAGAAGTTACACTCAATCATGTCGGCCCCGGCTTCTTCGACGAGCTTTGCCAGATCCTGCCATTGCTGTTCATTTTCGCCCATGATCGAGGCGATCAGCACCTTATCGGGATAATCCTGCTTGAGTTGGCGGATTGCCGCCAGGTTTTCCGCCAGCGGGTGCTCGGCAATCTGCTCCATATTCTTAAAGCCGATAAACCCGGTGTCTTCTTTGGTCAGATGGTCGAAGCGCGGAGAGACTTCGTTGGCAATGAAGAAGCCGATAGTTTTAAACACGATCCCGCCCCAGCCGCTGTCATAGGCCTTGGCGCACATGTCGTAACAGTTGCCCACTGGTGAAGACGAGAGGCAGAACGGATTAGGGAATTTAACGCCGCAGAAGGTGACCGACAGATCCTTGGTTAACATGTTCATGCCTCCTCTAAATAGTGATGAATGGCCTGAGCGGCTTCTTTCCCGGTCTTCACGGCGTAGACCACGGTTTTATCTCCTTTGACGATATCGCCTGCGGCGAACAGCGCAGGATCGCTGGTCTGGTAGTCGTGCGTTTCCACGACGTTGCGCTGTACCTGAATGCCCGCAAAGGCGTCCAGCTCGGCGCGTTGGCCCACCGCCAGGTAAATACGCTCCGCCGTCAGCGTCAGCTCGCCGGGCAGGCGAACGTGCTGGAATGTGACTTTGTTGCCCGTCACGCTGACAGGCGTAAAGCCATCGATAATCGACACGCCCAGCGCCTGGGTGGTGGTGAACTCTTTATCGCTTGCCGGGAAGTCGGCCAACTCTTCGCGCGCGACGCAGGTGACGGACGAGCAGCCGAGAATTTTCAGCGTGCTGGCCACGTCCATTGCCACGTCGCCGCCGCCGACAATCAGGGCGCTTTGCGGTACGGTGATGTTGCCGCCTGAGGTACGGGCGCGCTGGAGAAAATCGACGGCAATCTCGACCGGGCTTGCGTCGTTAAACAGTGGCAGCGTCGAGCCTTTGGACATCCCAACGGTCAGCAGCACGGCGCGGTAGTCGGCTTTTAGCTCGGAGAGGGGCAGGTTTTTGCCAACTTCACAGCCGCAGCGAATCGTCACGCCCATTTCGCTGATGCGCGCAATCTCTGCATCCAGCACCTTTTGCGGCAGGCGGAATTCAGGAATACCGTGACGTAGCCAGCCGCCCGGCTGAGCCGCTTTTTCGAAAAGGGTCACGTCATAGCCCAGATTGGTGAGGGTGACGCTGGCCTGTAATCCGGCAGGGCCCGCGCCAACAATCGCCACTTTGCCCTTATCCTTGCGGCCCGGCTGGTAAATCTGCATCGCCGTTTGCTGCTCAAAGTCGGTAATAAAACGCTGCAGGCGGCCGATATCAATCGGCGTATCGATTCCCGAGCGGGAACAGCCCTGTTGGCACAGTTTTTCCGTTGGGCAGACGCGTGCGCACACCGCCCCTAATGCATTATTTTCTCGAATGGTTTCGGCCGCGCCTTTAACGTTGCGGAAATAGAGTGAGCGAATGAACTTGCCTGGGTCGGTCTCCGCCGGGCAGGACTGGCTGCACGGCGCATCGTGGCACAGCAGGCAGCGGGAGGCTTCTTTGATCGCCAACAGCGGCGTAAAGGCGGGAATCAGCTCATCCTGGTATTCGTGTTGCGACATAATTGCTCCCTTAATGATTAGTTTAATTAAGGCAAATAAAGTGAAACAACTACTGGCAGGCTAAGCGGATGAGGGGGAGGGTTCTGTGAAAGTATTCACAAATAACCTGATAATTGGTATGGTTTATTGAGGATCGCAAGAATACATAAGATGCAAATAGGAACAATTACCGCAATGAGAATCCATTAGAGCGATTTATCTGAAGCAGAGGTTTACTCCGATGAAAGTAGCGTCGTCAGCAGGCTTTTTGCGATCGGTATCAGACCTATCTGTAGACCGAGGGGTTTATAGATTCGATTGATTACTTCGACGGAGTAATTTCCTTTGTCGTTTTCAATATCTGACAGCGTTTTACGTGATACGGAAACCAGTTCGGCGTAGGCGTCCTGTTTTAATCCCATGATGTGGATTCGAAACTGCTTTAGTGCGACGCCCTGTGAAATCTCACCCAGCAGTAGCTGTCTGATGAGGTTATTCATCACCGTTTTACGTTCCTGAGTGGTGATTTTATCCGTCGTTGAGGAGACGCGCTTTTTTTCCACCAGCGGTGTCTGTCTAGTGGCGTTATAAATCCCTGTCGCCTGATTTAAGTCGTTATTAGACTGACGTAAGCGTTCGACGGTGGCTTTAATCTCATCTTTTTTATTTTGCGCACTCATAGCAGCCCCCACCGTGTCAGTTTGTCTGTCATAAATTTAAAGCCAATCGACGGCATCAATAAAATGGCCTCCGGTACGCCGCGTGCCTGGAGCCTTTCCGGTAAGTCGACGAGCGAAGCTGCTGTTTCACGCAGTGCGCTCAGTAACTCTGGGGCAGGCACGAGATCGCTTAGCGTATCTGCAATCGCTGGAAAGTTGTACTGACCCCCTATTTCGAGCGGAGATGCCCATTTAGTCGAGCGGGGGATCCCTTCCGGGTCAGCTTTCATTGGTGCAAAGTCATAAATAGGTGCCAGTCGAATATGATTTTCATCCCGCATAAATGCGGTGTTCCGTCCGTGGTTATCGCTATTGCCAAACACGATATTAAGTAAATCGCGTCGTACCCATTCAATCACAAACTGCTCTTTATGGAAGCGTTCGCCGCTTGCCTGAACGGTATTGCTATTCTCTATTTTCTGTAGCAATTGGCGGATGGTGGTTTCGTGATCGAGCAAGGTTCCCGGTGGTTTTTGCAGCATGGAATAAACAGATTCCATAGCATAGCGCTTCATTTTTCCCGTCTCGGCTTTCTGGATATCAAACCGAGGCAGCCATAATGAAGGGTAGTGCGTTCCTTCTTCCAGACGCATACCTTTGGTGGGGATGGTATTAAAGCCCATCGCCGTTAGCTCATGATAGAAATGATATTCAGCACGTAAAATATGGCAGTCGATTTCCGTTCTTCCACCTCTGGGATATTTCACCAGATAATAGCTGTCGGTATTGTCGAGGCTGTTTTGCCAGCTATCAATCCAGATCTGCTCATCCGCGCTACAGCGTAAGAGTAGCTTAGGCGCTTCGCCGCCTGCGCCCGTAGCACCTCCGGCGGCGGCCCCCCGTAGCTGAGCGTAATCTAAAAAATCAGCCGCGCGATTGATGACGTCCTGGACGGTAAAATAGATGCTTTCCGCCTCTGGCTGATAATCAGGCAGCGACTCTTTTATTCGCAGATTACCGACCGGAGAGATGGTGCCGTATTTGAGTAAAATAAAATCTTGCTGTTGGGGAGTCAGACCGTCCAGATCAAGCTGATTGACCCAATAGCGTCGGCTGGCGCCGCTGGGAATAATATCGTCAATAAATCGCAGCCAGCCAGGAGATCTATGGTCGTCAAAGTAGAGGGCAACCGGGTGGTTGATAGAGGCTGCGCAATGGTTATCTGCATCCAGGTGCTCGATGGCATAATCTGACAGGTAGTCTAATTCAGTCAGCCGCCAGTTGCCGTTATCGCTTTCGGGAAATGAGATTTCAGCGATATCAACCCATGCTTCGTTCAGCAGCGCCTGTAGCGTCAGTGATTCCATATGCCCCTCCCACTAATGCGTAAAATATGACACATAAAACGTGATAAAGGCAAGTTATGTACCTTATATCACGCGTTATTAACGTTTTACGTTTTTAGTGACACATATATCACTCATCAGCTTTAGCGGCGGATTTCTTCCTCTGCAACTCCAGCAGTTGCTCTGGCGTCACCGCCGGGTATCCCTGAGCGCCTTCCGGCACTTCCTGCTGGGCAGGAATAGGGATCAGCGGGCCTAAGAAACGCGGCTCGCGCTTGAAGAGGTAGAGATCGGCCAGCGCGCCGAAGCGGGCGCCGAACTCACGCAGGCGAACGCTCCACATATCTTTCGGTGACGGCACGGCGTAGCACTGCGCCTGAATGCCCATATGCAGGGCGATAAACAGCGCGCGCTCGCAGTGGAAGCGCTGGGTGATGATGATGAAATCGTTGGTGTCGAAGACTTTGCGGGTACGCACGATGGAGTCGAGCGTACGGAAACCGGCGTAGTCGAGCACAATATCCGCAGGATCGACTCCCGCTTTAATCAGATCGCGACGCATGGTCATCGGTTCGTTATAGCTCTGCAGCGCGTTATCGCCGCTCAACAGCAGGTAGTTGACCTTACCGCTGTTGTAGGCGTTCAGCGCACCTTGAATGCGGTAACGATAATACTGGTTGATAACCCCGGTGCGGTAGTACTTGGCAGTGCCGAGCACCACGCCAACCTGGCGGTAGGGGAGATCCTGCAGTTCATCGTAGATATAAGGGGCGGTTTTCCAGCTCATCCAACGGTCAAGACCCAGCACGGTCAACAGCAGCAGGCCGCATAGGACTAACAGGCTGTATAACACACGCTTTAACATGAACTTGACTCAATAGTGGACGAGGGAGACATCAGGCTACTTTACCCGCCGGGCAAGAGCAAGAAACCATCGTTTAATTGCGGGGAAATTAACCGGTGTGTTGTCGCCCGGCTAAGCGAAGCGCCGCCGGGACGGGGTACCGAGTCACCCCGGAGTCGGCGTGTTCACACCTCGTCCGGGCGACATCGTTAACCTAACAGCACGCGATCGATATTGTGGCAGCCCAGCGCTTTCAGCGTGGCGGCGGTGGCATCCCATTGAATCAGCGGCGCATCGGTGCGTTCGGCCAGAATGGCGCGTTGAATATCCGGGTAGTCGTAACCGTTCAGGCTCAGCAGGTTCAGGGCACCCTGCAGCGGTGGCAGCGTTGGGTTAAACGCCGCGTTTTCCGCATAGCTGCCGCTGAAAATGGTACCGTCACGCAGCTCCAGCGCCACGCCGGAGGGCGCTTTACTGTATGGGGTATGGCTGTGGTTAGCGGCCTGAATGGCAGCTTGCGCCAGCGCATCGCCCTCGAGCGGATAACCATGATCCTGCTCGTCCATCAGCAGGGTTTTGATATCGAGGTCTTTTGGCCCGAACGCGTCCGGCAGGTAGTCTTGCAGCGTATGCGGCTGACGGCCCGGCAGGTTGATACGCAGCGCCAGCCCGCTGTTCAGTTCATTCATAAACTGACGGCAGTGGCCGCACGGCGTGTAGTTAACGGTAATGGCCTGCAGAGATTTTTCGCCGCGCAGCCAGGCATGGCTGATGGCGCTCTGTTCTGCGTGCACGGTCTGCTGCATGGTGGCACCGAGGAATTCCATGTTGCCGCCAAAGTACCAGGTACCGCTCACGCCGCGGGCGATAGCGCCTACGTTAAAGTGAGACAGGTCGGCACGGGCGCAGGCTGCTGCCAGCGGCAGGAGCGCGAAAGCGAGCGCGTCTTCGTCCAGCCCCGTCGCCGTTTTAAGCGAAGAGACCTGCTCGGCGCTCAGCAGAGCAGGGAAGTGCGGATCGGCTAGCAGGGGAGCGATAGCGGTCTGCAGATCTGCCGCCAGTTGCGAAAAAGCAGATTGAAAACGTGGATGCATGGCGTTGTGCCTCATAACAATGTAATGGGATCGTAGTGTACGGGGCGCAAGCGCCCCGATTAGTGATCAATATCTCATTGTTAATGCAACGTGTGTAACATCAATTAAAAATGTGTGATTTGTCTCGTTTTATCCCACTACCGACAGAATAATCGGGAACAGGAATGGCGCAATCAGCGAGGTAATGATGCCGCAGATAACCAACGCCAGCGAACTAAACGCCCCTTCCTGATAGTCCATCTCGGCGCAGCGAGCGGTGCCGAGGGCGTGCGAGGCGGTGCCCATTGACAGCCCGCGTGAGGCTTTGGTGGTAATCCGCATCAGGTTCAGCAGGGTATGACCAAATACTGCCCCGAGAATACCGACGTAAATCACGCACACGGCGCTAATGGCCGGAATACCGCCGATGCTGCCGCTGACCGCCATCGCGATCGGCGTGGTCACCGATTTCGGCAGAATAGAAGCGGCGATTTGCGGTGAAGCCCCCATCATCAGCGCCACTGACGTCCCGGTGATCATCGCCACCGCGCTGCCGACGAAGCAGATAGTAATGATGGATTTCCAGCGGGCGCGGATCTGGTGCAGCTGTTCATACAGCGGATAGGCCAGGGCGACCACCGCAGGCTGCAGCAGATCGTTCAGCACTTCACTACCCTTAAAGTAGTGATCGTACGGAATATCGGTCAGCAGCAGGAACGGAATTATCACTATCATCGACACCAGCAGCGGGTTAAGCAGCGGCATCTTAAAGCGCGCGGCAAGCTTACGGGCGGCGAAAAAGACGACTAAGGTCAGCGGCAAAGACCACCAGATATAGTGCAGCATTATTTATCCGCTCCCTCACGACCAACGACTTTACGCTCACCGTGAATCAGGTGAGAGCTCCAGCTCACCACCACCAGCACCACCAACGTACTGATGGTACAGGAGACGACCACCGGGCCGAACTGCGCGCTCAGCAGCGAGAAGTACTGCATCACGCCCACGCCAATCGGCACGAACAGCAGCGCCATATAGCGGATAAGGATGTAGCAGCCGGGGTTGACCCACTTCGCGGGCAGGATTTGCAGCGCCAGCAGCACAAACATAATAAGCATGCCGATAATGCTGCCGGGAATGGTAATCGGCAGCAGCGACGAAATAAAAATACCGGCATACAGACAGGCGTAAATCAGCACGAATGCACGCAGGTATTGCCAGATTAAATTCAGCGATTTGAGCATGGGATTCACCTTTGGTGGAATGCATTCATCATACAATTAAACCCTGAAATGTGCTACCGATCACATCATGAAATCTGAGCATACCTGATATAGATAACGCGAACATCAGGCATCTGCCCGGCGTTATTCCGCCATTTGTACCGGATGCGACAAATAGTGGAGAAACCGGCTTAGCGCAAGCGAAGGCGTGCTCGATTTGCGCCAGAATACGCCAACGCTGCCTTTCTGCTCAACACGTGGCAGCGCCAGAATGGCGAGCTGGCCCTGGCTCTGGTATCGCTCCGCCAGACGCAGTGACAGAATTGAGATCATATCGCTGCTTTGCAGCAGGTTGACGCTGACGTTCATCGAGGCTGACTCAATGGTATTTTCAGGCAGCATGACGCCGTTTTCCACCAGGGCGTTGTCGATGCTTTGGCGAATCGGCGTGCCGTTAGGCCAGACTATCCAACGCCATGACGCCAGGTCCTCCCACGACAGTCGGCTGCGGTGGGCGAGGGGATGGTCGGTTCGCGCCACGAAACAGACCGGTTCGGTATAGAGCACCTCATAATTCAGCGGCAGTTCCAGCGCCCGGCCGCCAATACGCCCAACCACCACGTCCACGACGCCGGACTGCAAATCATGCAGCAGCGGCGTCATCACCTTCTCTTCAATATTCAGATGCAGCGTTGGCATTTCGGCCAGCAGCGGGAAAATGGCCTGGGAGACGCAGTCGGTCGCCACCGGCGAGCAGCCGATTTTCAGGCTCCCCACAAGGCCGCCCTGTTTAAAACGCTCCATCTCAAACTGCGAGCGTTCGATGTCGTTAATCAGCCGCTGTGCGTGCTGAAGCAGCAGCTTACCGCCCTCGGACACGCGCAGCCCTTTGCTGTGACGTTCAAAAAGCGTGATGCCCAGCTCTTCTTCAAATTGGGTTAACCATTTTGAGAGCGCGGGCTGGGTGATGTGCATCATTTTAGCGACCTGAGTCAGGTTTCCCTGCTCGCCAAGTGCCACCAGCATCTTCAGATGGTGGAGCTTCAGCTTCTGCGTCCAATCGGCCATGAGATATAACCTCCAGGTTATGGATAGGCATGAAATGCCATTGTACAACTCATTTCACATGTCACAAGATAGCAACATAAAAGCAAAAAAATAAACATCTTACTCTGAGCCGTTCTGGCGAAAGCGTGAACGGCGACGTGGATAACCTGCATATACCGAGGCCCTCCCTATGACGCAACGACGTGAACTACAGGCACTCATCGATGTCGCTCCGATCGGCAAGATGCAGTGGCGCGTCATCATCTGCTGTTTCCTGGTAGTGATGATGGACGGTTTTGATACCGCCGCGATTGGCTTTATCGCCCCAGCCATTCGCGACCACTGGCAGCTAACCGCAGGCGATCTGGCACCGCTGTTTGGCGCAGGTCTGCTGGGGTTAACCGCAGGCGCCTTGCTGTGCGGCCCGCTCTCTGACCGGCTCGGGCGCAAACGCGTTATCGAATGGTGCGTGGCGCTGTTTGGCCTCTTCAGCCTGCTGTCGGCGTTCTCACCGAATCTGGAAGCCTTAATCATCCTGCGCTTTTTAACCGGCCTCGGCCTTGGCGGCGCGATGCCCAATACCATCACCATGACCTCTGAATACCTGCCGGCCCGCCGTCGCGGCGCGCTGGTCACCTTGATGTTCTGCGGCTTTACCCTCGGCTCGGCGCTGGGCGGTATCGTTAGCGCGCAGCTGGTGGCGGTGATTGGCTGGCACGGCATTCTGGTGCTGGGCGGCGTCTTGCCTATCGTGCTGTTCTTCGCGCTGCTGGCCGTGCTGCCGGAATCCCCGCGCTGGCTGGTGCGTCGTCAGCGTCCGCAGGCGGAAATTCGCCGCACCGTGAGCGCCATGACCGGCGAGCGTTATGACGACGCCGAGTTCTGGCTTGATGAACCGGCGGCAACCCAGAAGGGCAGCATCAGCCAGCTGTTCGCCGGGCGTCAGCTTACCATCACGCTGATGCTGTGGGTGGTGTTCTTTATGAGCCTGCTGATCATCTATTTACTCTCCAGCTGGATGCCAACCCTGCTGAACCATCGCGGTATCGATCTCCAGCACGCCTCGTGGGTAACGGCGGCGTTCCAGGTAGGCGGTACGCTGGGGGCGCTGATGCTCGGCGTGTTAATGGATAAATTCAACCCGTTCTGGGTGCTGGCGGTGAGCTATGCGCTGGGGGCGGTGTGCATTGTGATGATTGGCCTGAGCGAAAACGGCCTGTGGATGATGGCGCTGGCGATTTTCGGTACCGGTATCGGCATCAGCGGGTCGCAGGTTGGGCTGAATGCACTGACCGCCACGCTTTATCCGACCCAGAGCCGCGCCACTGGCGTGAGCTGGTCAAACGCTATCGGCCGCTGCGGCGCGATTGTCGGTTCCGTTTCCGGCGGCGTGATGATGGCGATGAACTTCTCATTCGACACCCTGTTCTTTGTGATTGCCGTACCGGCCGCCATTAGCGCCGTGGTGCTGACGCTCCTGACGCTGGTCGTACGCCAATCTTCCCGAGTACCCGAATCGTCGCCTGTGATGGGCGCGGTGAAAAGTTAAGGAGAATAATAATGACCTCGGACGTAAAACACGATCGCCAGCAGTTCTACCAGCATATTTCCGGGCAAAACCTGACGCCGCTGTGGGAATCGTTGCATCACCTGGTGCCAAAAACGCCGAACGCCAACTGTGCCCCGGCCTACTGGAACTACCAGGAAATTCGCCCGCTGCTGCTGGAAAGCGGCACGCTGATTGGCGCAAAAGAGGCGGTTCGCCGCGTGCTGGTGCTGGAAAATCCGGGCCTGCGCGGTCACTCATCGATTACCTCGTCGCTGTACGCGGGCCTGCAGCTGATCATGCCGGGTGAGGTGGCGCCAAGCCATCGCCATAACCAGTCGGCGCTGCGCTTTGTGGTAGAAGGCCACGGCGCGTTTACCGCCGTTGACGGCGAACGCACCCAGATGAGCCCCGGAGACTTTATCCTCACCCCGCAGTGGCGCTGGCACGACCACGGTAACCCGGGCGACGAACCGGTTATCTGGCTCGACGGCCTCGACCTGCCGCTGGTGAACTACCTCGGCTGCGGCTTCGCGGAAGATTACCCGGAAGAACAGCAGCCGGTCACCCGTAAAGAAGGCGACTACCTGCCGCGCTACGCCGCCAACATGCTGCCGCTGCGCCATCAGGTGGGTAACTCATCGCCGATTTTCAACTACCGTTACGACCGCAGCCGTGAAGCGCTGCATGAGCTGATGCGCATGGGCGATGCCGATGAGTGGGATGGTTACAAGATGCGCTACGTCAACCCGGTGACCGGGGGCTACCCGATGCCGTCGATGGGCGCTTTCCTGCAGCTATTGCCGAAAGGCTTCCAGACGCGTCAGGCGCGCACCACCGACAGCACCATCTACCACGTGGTGGAAGGCAGCGGTGAGGTGACCATCGGCGAGCAGGCCTTCAGCTTTAAAGCGAAAGATATTTTTGTCGTGCCAACCTGGCACAGCGTGTCCTTTAACACGCCAGAAGAGACCGTGCTATTCAGTTTCTCGGATAGGCCTGTCCAGGAAGCCCTGGGACTGTTCCGCGAAGCGCGCTATTAATCAGGAGAAGAAAGATGAGCAAATACGTATTTGAACCCCAGGCGCCGGTTGCCGTACCGGTTGTTGGCAGCGATGAGAAATTCCCGGTGCGCCGCGTGTACTGCGTGGGCCGTAACTATGCCGCACACGCCCGTGAGATGGGCTTTGACCCGGATCGCGAGCCGCCATTCTTCTTCTGCAAACCGGCGGATGCCGTGGTTCCCGTTGCTGCTGGCGAAACCCTGAACCTCGCCTACCCGGCGCAGACCGACAACTATCACTATGAAATCGAGCTGGTGGTCGCCATTGGTAAAAAAGGCAGCGATATCCCGCTGGAGAAAGCTGAAGAGTATATCTGGGGTTACGCCACCGGGCTGGACATGACCCGCCGCGACCGTCAGATGGAGATGCGTCAGATGGGCCGTCCGTGGGAAATCGGCAAAGCCTTTGACCTGTCTGCACCCATTGCGCCGCTGCATAAAGTGGCCGACGCGCCGTCCCTCGATAACGCGCCAATCTGGCTGCAGGTTGACGGCAAAGACCGCCAGCGCAGCGATATTCAGCACCTGATCTGGGACGTGAAAGAGACCATCAGCTACCTGTCAGGCTTCTTCGAACTGCAGCCGGGCGACCTGATCTTCACCGGCACGCCGGAAGGCGTTGGTGCGGTCGTGAAGGGCGAAACCATCACCGGTAATGTGGAAGGATTAACGCCCATCGCGGTCAAAATTATTTGAGGTGAATGATGAAGCTGTACAGTTTTTTTAATAGTTCGGCCTCTTACCGCGTACGTATTGCGATGGCGCTGAAGGGCATTGACCACCAGACCGTCGGGGTCAACATCCGTATCGGCCAGCAGAATGCGCTGGAGTACCGACGCCTGAACCCGGTGGGATTAGTGCCTGCACTGGTCACCGACGAGGGTGAATCGCTGGGGCAGTCGCTGGCGATTATTGACTGGCTGGACAGACATTTCCCGCAGACGCCGCTGCTTCCGGCGAACGATCCCCAGCGCATGCGCGTGCTGGAGGTGGTGTACGCCATCTGTTGCGACATCCACCCCATCAACAACATGCGCGTATTGCGCTACCTCAGCGACGAGCTGAAGGTGAGTGAAGAAGAGAAAAAACGCTGGTATGCACACTGGATCCAGCAGGGGCTGAGCGCGGTAGAACAACTGCTGCGCCGTGGCCAATCAGGGGCGTTTTGCTTCGGCGATACGCCGACGCTGGCCGACTGCTGCCTGGTGCCGCAGTGGGCGAATGCGGAGCGGATGGGCTGCGATTTAAGCGGTTTCCCACGCTGTAAAGCCGTGTTTGATGCGTGTACGGCGCTGCCGGCGTTTATTGCGGCGGCCCCTGAAAACCAGCAGGACAAGATCCCGGCGTAGTGAGAACAGGAGAAGAATCATGGCTAAAGTAACGCGTGCAATCATTGTCGGCGGCGGTATTGGTGGCGCGGCCACCGCGCTGTCGCTGGCGCGTCAGGGCATCCAGGTGATGCTGCTGGAACAGGCGCACGAAATTGGCGAGATTGGTGCCGGGATTCAGCTCGGGCCGAACGCGTTTTCCGCGCTCGACAGCCTCGGCGTGGGCGAGGTCGCCCGTCAGCGTGCGGTCTTTACCGACCACATCACCATGATGGATGCGGTCAACGGCGAAGAGGTGATTCACATTGAGACGGGGCAGGCGTTCCGTGACCACTTCGGCGGCCCCTATGCGGTTATCCACCGCGTCGATATTCATGCCACCGTCTGGGAAGCGGCATTGCAGCACCCGGGTGTGAAATACCGTACCTCTACCCACGTAGTGGATATTCGCCAGACCGCCGACGATGTCACCGTGTTTGACGACAAAGGCAACAGCTGGACGGCGGATATTCTGATTGGCTGCGACGGCGTGAAATCGGTGGTGCGCCAGAGCCTGCTCGGCGACACGCCGCGCGTGACCGGCCACGTGGTCTATCGCGCCGTGGTGGAACGCGACGATATGCCGGAAGACCTGCGTATCAACGCGCCGGTGCTGTGGGCTGGCCCACACTGCCACCTGGTGCACTATCCGCTGCGCGGCGGTAAGCAGTACAACCTGGTGGTGACCTTCCACAGCCGCGAAACCGAGCAGTGGGGCGTACGTGATGGCAGTAAAGAAGAGGTCATGTCGTATTTTAAAGGCATTCACCCACGTCCGCGCCAGATGCTGGATAAGCCCACCTCCTGGCGTCGCTGGTCCACCGCTGACCGCGAGCCGGTAGAGAAGTGGGGCAACGACAGAATTACGCTGGTGGGCGACTCCGCTCACCCGGTCGCGCAGTATATGGCCCAGGGCGCCTGTATGGCGCTGGAAGATGCGGTGACGCTCGGTAAGGCGCTGACCCAGTGCGACGGCGATGCCGCCAGCGCGTTTGCGCTGTACGAGTCGGTGCGTATTCCGCGCACCGCGCGTATCGTCTGGTCTACCCGTGAAATGGGGCGTCTGTATCATGCGGCTGGGGTCGAGCGTCAGGTGCGTAACCTGCTGTGGAAAGGCAAAACCCAGGAAGAGTTCTATCGCGGCATCGAGTGGTTGTACGGCTGGAAAGAAGATAACTGTCTGCAACCGCGGTAATAGCGGTTGGCACCATGTGCTCCCTCTCCCTTTTTAAGGGAGAGGGTCGGGGTGAGGGTTCGGTGCGCCTATGCCCCTCACCCTAGCCCTCTCCCCAAAGGGGCGAGGGGACCGAATGGAGCAGGGTTTGTAGCCCGGCCAAGCAAAGCGCCGCCGGGAATATCACCACACTAACCCACCAGCGCCTTATCTTTGGCTAACATAAACGGCCGCAGATACCCCACGGCGTTAGACAGCGGCAACACGTCATCGCTCAACGCAATATTCAACGTCTCGCGAATATACGCCCGCCGTGCCTCGATGCGCGCCCACAGCGCCGGATACGCCTGCGCTATCTGCTGGCGTAACCTGGCATCGGCCAGGGCAATGCTCTCTTCCGCGCTGGTGCCGGTATATCCCGGTACCGACGGAATAATATCAATCTGCATCACCATGCCGCTTTTCAGCGTCTCGCTTGAGCCTGAATAGACCGGTGACGACATCCACTCTTCATCCGCGCTCAGGTGCCCCGGGTTAAGGTGCCAGCCGTACTGCGCTTTTGGCAGCACGCGTTCGACTAAATCATAAAGCTCACCGCCCGGCATCCCGACCTTAATATTCTCAAGCCACGTCGCCACCGCGCCAAAATAGGGCTTCACCACGCGGTCCAGATAATCACGCTGGTTCTCCGGCAACTCGCTCTCCTCAGCAATCACAAACCCGGTGCGGCTGGAGAGCCCGCCTTTAAACCCGGTAGTCATCGACAGCGGCTGGCCGCGCTCGACCTTTTTCCACGAAGGATAGAGGTTGGCTTTCTCAAAACGTTGCCCGGCTGCGGCGATGGTAACAACAGACGGTGCCTGCCCCTCGGCGGCGAGCAGCGCGCCCAGATCCACTTCACGAACGCCTGGTTCGACGGCGTCCAGCGCCGCCAGCATGCAGCGGGACGCGAGGTTGGCGCCATATTCGTAATGGGCAATTTCGTTGGCGTTATTCACCGTTCTCACCCCTTTATCACCGCGAATAAACAGATGCGCCGCGTTGACCAAATCGGCATGGGTGCTCTGTTTTATCGCCTCGACGATAAACCACGGCAGGTCGAACAGCTTTGCGTTATCGCTCCCAGCGGTGGTAAACATCTTCCAGCCGACCAGCCCCACTTTAGACATCGCGCTCAGCCCGGTTTCGCTGAACAGCTGCGCCAGCGGCTTTTCGTTATCCATCGGCTGATTAGGCAGCGAGAACAGCGGGCAGTGTTTTAACGTCACCGGAATGCGCGAATGCGCTGCCATCTTCAGGTTTTCATTGCCGAGAATGGCGGTGGCGTGCCCGGATTTATGCAGCACCAGCAGGCCCTCTTCAAAGCGCGGGATAAAGCCGGTCAGGTACTCAAAATTACCGCCGTGTTCTTTATCGGCGTAAATCACCAGCGCATCAAAGCGTTCTTCCTGCATCCGTTCGAGCAGTTTATTTTTACGCTCGAGCAGGGTGGCATCGGTCAGCGTGACCGGCGGTACGTCGCTGAATCCGCACGGTGGCTGGATGGCTTTAAGCGTAATATCCCTTGAATTCATCATTCACCTCCTGGTGTGTTGACTGGCAGTGGAAAGCGGCATACTAAGACGTTACCATAGCGCCTCTTTTTTTTCCGGATAACGATATGCGTGTTTTACTGGCACCGATGGAAGGCGTGCTCGACTCGCTCGTGCGCGAGCTGCTGACCGAAGTGAATGATTACGATCTGTGCATCACCGAATTTCTGCGCGTGGTGGACCAGCTATTGCCGGAAAAATCGTTCTACAAGCTATGTCCCGAACTGCATAACCAAAGCCGCACACCTTCCGGGACCCGCGTGCGAATCCAGCTATTAGGGCAATACCCCGAGTGGCTGGCGGAGAACGCCGCCCGTGCGGTGGCGCTAGGCTCCTGGGGCGTAGATCTCAACTGCGGCTGCCCGTCGAAAACGGTAAACGGCAGCGGCGGTGGGGCGACGTTGCTAAAAGATCCGGAGCTTATCTACCAGGGGGTGAAAGCGATGCGCGAAGCGGTGTCCGCGCATCTGCCGGTGACGGTAAAAGTGCGTCTGGGCTGGGACAGCGGGGCGCGACAGTTTGAAATTGCCGATGCGGTGCAGCAGGCGGGCGCTACCGAACTCGCCGTCCACGGACGCACCAAAGAGGATGGCTACAAGGCCGAGCGCATCAACTGGCAGGCGATCGCCGAGATTCGCCAGCGGCTCACCATTCCGGTTATCGCCAACGGTGAAATCTGGGACTACGACAGCGCGCAGGCGTGTATGGCCGTCACCGGCTGCGATGCGGTGATGATTGGCCGCGGCGCACTGAACGTGCCGAACCTCAGCCGGGTGATCAAATACAACGAGCCGCGCCTGCCGTGGCCGCAGGTGGTGGATTTACTGAAAAAATATGTTCTCCTGGAAAAACAGGGGGATACCGGGCTGTATCATGTGGCGCGTATTAAGCAGTGGCTTGGCTACCTGCGTAAAGAGTATGACGAGGCTAGTGAACTGTTTAGCGCCGTGCGCGCGCTGCAGGAGTCGAAGCTGATTGCGCGGGCGATTACCGACTGGCGCGCATAAAGTATCAGATCTCCATCACAATTTTCTCTTTGCTTCATTGAGCTTCACTACGTGAAAGTGAAATACTCCTGAACGATTGTTACTGCTTCGGCAGGCAAAACCTGATTCTCTGGCTCCTGTCAGAGGTCAGGTTTTTTTGTTTCTGGGGTTCATAAATGCAAATCGCCAAAGTACTTAATAATAATGTGGTGGTGGTTCTGGATGAACACCGGCGTGAGCAGGTAGTGATGGGGCGAGGGCTAGCCTTTCAGAAACGCGTCGGCGACTCACTGGATGAGACGAAAATCGAGAAAATTTTTGCCCTGCAAAGCGATGAGCTGGTAGGGCGTTTAGGTGAATTACTCAGTCAGATCCCGCTTGAGGTGATGACCACCTGCGACCGGATTATCGAACGGGCGCGCGAGCGGCTCGGCAGGCTGCAGGAGAGCGTTTACATCACCCTGACCGACCATTGCCACTTCGCCATTGAGCGGCAGAAAAAGGGCGTAGCGCTGCGTAACGTGCTGTTGTGGGAGATAAAGCGGCTCTACCCGAAAGAGTTTGCGCTGGGGCAGGAGGCGCGAGCGCTGATTGAAAAGCGGCTCGGCGTGGCGCTGGCGGAGGATGAAGCCGGATTTATCGCCCTGCATCTGGTCACGGCGCAGCTCAACAGCGAAATGCCGGAAGTGATGCACGTCACCCGTGTGATGCAGGAAATTTTGCAGTTGGTGAAGTACCAACTGCGTCTGGAGTACAACGAAGAGTCGTTAAGCTATCAGCGCTTCGTGACCCACCTGAAATTCTTTGCCCAGCGGATGCTGACGCGAACGGTGGTGGAAGACGATGACGCCGAACTGCATAGCGCGGTGAAGGACAACTACGCCAAAGCGTGGAAGTGTGCGGAAACCGTCGGTTTGCATCTGCAAAACAGCTATCAGCGGCCGTTGACGACGGAAGAGATTATGTTTCTCGCCATTCATATTGAACGGGTGAGAAAAGAGGGGCGTTAATCCCCAAACCACAATGGGATTGTTACTGCATAACGCAGGCAAAACCCGAGCGCGGTGCCATCTGGCGTCGTTCTCGGGTTTTTTTGTTTTTATACTCGGTCAAGGAATTTGGTATGAAATATCATGAACTTGCGCAGGATATTCTCCGCCACGTGGGCGGTAAAGAGAATATGGTGAGTCTGGTTCACTGCGCTACCCGGCTGCGTTTTAAGCTTAAAGACAGCAGCAAAGCTGACGCCGAGGCGCTAAAGGCGAACCCCGGCGTGATTATGGTGGTTGAGAGCGGCGGTCAGTTTCAGGTGGTGATCGGCAACCACGTCCACGATGTCTGGCTGGCGGTACGCGAGGCGGCAGGTATTACCGACGATAGCGAACCGGTCGCGGTCAAAGGCGAAAAAACTTCAGTGCTGGGGCAGATTATCGACGTGGTGTCCGGTATTTTTGCGCCGTTTATCGGCGTGATGGCGGCCACCGGTCTGTTGAAAGGGTTGCTGGCGCTGGCAGTAGTGTGCGGCTGGCTGAACACCGAACAGGCGACCTACAAAATCTGGTTTGCGGCCAGCGACGCGCTGTTCTTCTTTTTCCCGCTGTTCCTCGGCTACACCGCCGGGAAAAAGTTTGGCGGTAACCCGTTTATTACGATGGTGATCGGCGGCGCGCTGACCCACCCGCTGATGATTCAGGCCTTTGAGGCCGGACAAATGCCGGGTGCCACGGCGGAGTATTTCCTCGGCATCCCCGTCACTTTTATCAACTACAGCTCCTCGGTTATCCCGATTATCCTCGCCTCCTGGGTGTGCTGCTGGATTGAGCGGCGCAGCAACGCGCTGCTGCCGTCGGCGATGAAGAACTTTTTTACCCCGGCTATCTGCCTTGCCATTGTGGTGCCGCTGACGTTTCTGGTTATCGGGCCAATCGCCACCTGGCTTAGCGTGATGCTGGCGAACGGTTACCAGGCGGTTTACGTCGTTGCGCCGTGGCTGGCGGGGGCTGCGCTGGGCGGGTTGTGGCAGGTCTGCGTTATCTTCGGCCTGCACTGGGGGCTGGTACCGCTGATGATCAACAACCTGAACGTGCTGGGCCACGACTCGATGTTGCCGATTATTCTGCCGGCGGTGCTGGCGCAGGTGGGGGCGGTGCTGGGGATTTTCCTCGCCACTCGAGATGTGCGCCAGAAAGTGCTGGCAGGCTCTGCGTTTTCTGCCGGACTTTTTGGTATTACCGAACCGGCGATTTACGGTCTGACTTTGCCGCTGCGTCGTCCGTTTATCTTTGGCTGCGTCTCAGGTGCCCTCGGTGGCGCGATTACCGCCTTCAGCAACAGCGCGACCTACTCGTTTGGCCTGCCGAATATCTTCTTCCCGGCGCAGATGATCCCGGCAAGCGGTATTGATGCCAGCGTATGGGGCGGGCTTATTGGTACAGCGGTGGCCTTTATCCTTTCCGGCTTGCTGACCTATTTCTTCGGGATGCCGCGCAAGGTAGCTGAGCCCGCTGCGGTGGCAAAAGTGACGGAAAATGACGTGCTGGCACCGATGACCGGCAGCGTGCTGGCGCTGGAAAATGTTCCGGATACCACCTTCGCCAGCGGCCTGTTGGGTAAAGGCGTGGCAATTATCCCGGCGGAGGGCAAAGTGATTGCCCCCTTTAACGGCGAAGTCGCCTCGATTTTTCAAACCAAACACGCCATCGGTCTTGAGAGCGACAGCGGCATTGAACTGCTGATCCACGTTGGTATTGATACCGTCAAGCTGGACGGCGCGCCGTTCACCGCCCATGTGAAAGAGGGCGATAAGGTGCAGGCGGGCGATCTGCTGCTCACCTTCGATCGTCAGGCCATTCTGGACGCCGGTTACGACCTGGCGACCCCCATTATTATCAGCAATAGCGATGATTATCCGGAGCTGGAGATCGTTGCCGGCAGCGCAGTCAGCGCCGGTCAACCGCTGTTGTCCATTACGCATTAATCACAGGAGAGAGAGATGAAAGCATTCCCGCAGACGTTTTATTGGGGCGGCGCGACCGCAGCGAACCAGGTTGAAGGTGCCTTTCTTGAGGATGGCAAAGGGTTATCCACCTCCGACGTGCAACCGCACGGCGTTTTTGGCGACGTCGTTGAGCGTGTGCCAGGTGACACCGGCTTAAAAGATATCGCCATCGACTTCTATCACCGCTACCCGGATGATATCGCGCTGTTCGCCGAGATGGGTTTTAACTGCCTGCGCGTGTCGATTGCCTGGACGCGTATCTTCCCGAACGGTGATGACGCCGAGCCAAACGAGGCCGGTCTGGCCTTTTACGACAAGCTGTTTGACGAGATGGCTAAACATCACATTACGCCGCTGGTCACGCTCTCCCACTATGAAATGCCGTGGGCGCTGGTGAAAAACTACGGCGGCTGGGGCAACCGCAAGGTGATTGGCTTCTTCGAGCGTTATGCCCGTACGGTGTTTGAGCGCTACAAAGGCAAGGTCAAACTGTGGCTGACCTTTAACGAAATCAACATGTCGCTGCACGCGCCGATGACCGGCGTAGGCCTGCCGGGGGATAGCAGCAAAGCGGAAGTGTATCAGGCCATTCACCATCAGCTGGTGGCGAGCGCGCTGGCGGTGAAAGCCTGCCATGAGATTGTGCCGGAAGGGAAAATTGGCAACATGCTGCTGGGCGGCCTGATGTACCCGTTAAGCTGCAAGCCGGATGATGTGTTCAAAACCCTGCAGGAGAACCGCGGCTGGCAGTTCTTCGGCGACGTACAGGCGCGCGGAGCGTATCCGGGCTATATGCTGCGCTATTTCCGCGACAACGGTTTTGCGCTGGAGATTACCGACGCCGACCGTGAAGCGCTGAAATCGACCGTCGATTTTATCTCGTTTAGCTACTACATGACCGGGTGCGTGACCGCCGACGAAGCGCTGAACCAGAAAGCGCGCGGCAATATCCTCAATATGGTGCCGAATCCACATCTGGAAAGCTCGGAGTGGGGCTGGCAGATTGACCCGCTGGGGCTGCGCACGCTGCTGAACGTGCTGTGGGATCGCTACCAGAAGCCGCTGTTTATCGTTGAAAACGGCCTAGGTGCGAAGGACAAAGTGGAAGCTGACGGCAGCATCAACGATGACTACCGTATCAGCTACCTGAATGACCATCTGGTGCAGGCGCGGGAAGCGATTGAAGACGGCGTTGAGCTGATGGGCTTTACCAGCTGGGGGCCGATTGACCTGGTCAGCGCCTCGAAGGCGGAGCTCTCCAAGCGCTACGGATTTATCTACGTGGATCGCCACGACGACGGCACCGGTACGCTGGCGCGCAGCAAGAAGAAGAGCTTCGATTGGTATAAAGAGGTGATTGCGACCAACGGCGCGAGCTTGAAAGCGTAAGCATCGGTGAGTGCCGGATAAGGCGTAGCCGCCATCCGGCACTCACCCAACTCACACCGGCTTACGCGCGCGCAGAATAAAAATCATCGGCCGTTCTTTCTCTTCATCCAGCGCCGGGTTGGCGGCAATCTGTTCTGCGGTTGGTCCCCATTCGTTGAGGCATTCAATCACAAAACCGGCGGCGACCAGCGCGTTGATCCAACTGCCAAGCGTCCGGTGCTGTTTCTTCACGCCGTCGGCAAACCAATTGCTGATGCGCTCGCCTTCCTGCTGATAATGGCTGACCGGCCAGCTTTTCTGTCCCTGTGCATCTTCCTGCCAGCCCTGCTTGAGCGGGGCGGTATAGATAGGATGCTCGGCGGAAAACAGCAGCGTACCGCCCGGCGTCAAAGCCTGATATACGCAGGTGAGCAGCGGGGTGATATCGGGCAAATAGTGCAGCGCCAGCGAGCTGTAAACCACGTCGCAGCTATTGGCGGCAAGGGTGAGGGTTTGCAAATCTTCGCAGCGGTATTCAATCCCCGCGTCGTGGGTCATCTCTCGCGCCCGTTCCAGCATGAGGCTGGAGAGATCCAGCCCGGTCACCTTAGCGGCGCCCTGGTCGCGCGCCCAGCGGCAAAACCAGCCGTAGCCACAGCCAAGATCCACCACCCGCTGACCGGCCAGCGCGGGCATCATCTGCACAATAGTGGCCCATTCCGGCGCACCGTCGAGCCCTCTAACCGAACGATCAAGCGTGGCGTACCCGGCGAAGAAATCAGGGTTGTCATAAATATTCTGACTCATTTCTACTCCATGAAATTTAATCATTTTTGACTGTCACTAAGTATGTCAAATTATGTTCCCACACGCTTTACTAAAAGGATTGGCTGCATTTAAATTAATATAAACCTCCTTCTTTTGTAACCTGACCTCTCAAATGAACTTAACTCTGAAAAAAAGCGTGCTGACTGGTTTACCCCTGCTCATCGCGCTGGCTGGCTGTGCACCTTCGCATGATATTGGTAGTCCTGTTAAACAGCAGGTTCCGGCCTCGAACGTTTCAACGGAACTCCCTGCGGCGTTGCAAAACGGTTGGCCGCAGAGTAACTGGTGGCAGGGCTATCACGATGCACAGCTGAACAGCCTAATTACCCGCGCGCTGGCGAATGCGCCGGATATGCAGATTGCCGATCAGCGCATCAAACTGGCCGAAGCGCAGGCGCGGATGTCGAAGTCGTCGCTGGGCCCGGAAGTGGATTTCGGCGGGAATCTTGAGCGCCAGAAAATGTCCTCAGAAGGCCTGATGGGGCCGTTTGCCACCGACACTGACGGCAATACCGGCCCGTGGTACACCAACGGTACGTTCGGCCTGACCGCCGGATGGGATCTTGACCTGTGGGGTAAAAACCGCGCGCAGGTGAAGGCGCGTATCGGTGAAGTGAAGGCGCAGGTTGCCGAGCGGGCGCAAACCCAGGAACTGCTCTCCAGCAGCGTGGCGCGTTTGTACTGGCAGTGGCAAACCGAAGCCGCGATTCGCGACGTGTTAGAGCAGGTGAAAAGCGAACAAAATAATATCGTGACCGTGGATACCGAGCTGTACCAGCACGGGCTGACCAACTCCGCCGAAGGGGCTGAGAACGATATTAACGTCAGCAAAACCGACCAGCAGTTGACCGACGTGGCTGGCAATATGAAAGAGATTGAGGCGCGGCTGATGGCGCTGACCAACAGCCAGAGCCAGTCGCTGAATCTGCGTAAGGTCGACCTGCCAGCGGTTGCCAGCAAAATGCCGGCTCGCTTAGGCTACGACCTGCTGGCGCGCCGTCCGGATCTGCAGGAAGCGCACTGGTATATCGAAGCGTCGCTGAGTGAGATCGACGCGGCGAAAGCGGCGTTCTACCCGGACATCAACCTGATGGCCTTCCTGCAACAGGATGCCCTGCACTTAAGCGATCTGTTCCGTAGCTCGGCCAACCAGATGGGCGTGACCGCCGGGCTGACGCTACCTATCTTCGATAGCGGCCGTCTGAACGCTAACCTTGATATCGCTAATGCGCAGAGCAATCTCTCCATCGCTAAATATAATAAAGCGGTGGTGGATGCGGTAAATCAGGTGGCGAAAACTGCCAGCCAGGTTGAAACGCTGATGGAGAAAAACCAGCAGCAACAGCAGGTTGAAAAAGACGCACAGCGTGTGGTGACGTTGGCGCAGGCGCGGATGAACGCCGGGATTATTCCGGGTGCTAAAGTTAGCCTTGCGAAATTGCCCGCTCTGCAGGAGCGCGTCAACGCGTTACGCCTGCACGGCCAGTGGATCGATGCCAGCATCCAGCTGACCTCGGCGCTGGGCGGTGGCTACCACATCAGCGAAGAAAAATAGCCAACCTCGTGTTACTTCCCCCCTGTATTATTCATGCAGGGGGAAAGTGGAAAATAAATACTTAGATTAAATAATATCACTCGCTAATATATACCCTCGGCATTTGATTTTTAATTTTATTAAAAATCACCATCAATATTGCATTAAAATATGTTTGTGATCACGTATTTTGATTTAATTTAATGACACCTCATTTGCTCGCCACTAGTATCGCCCTCCGAAGAAAGAATATTCTTTATTGATAATAAATACCCTACACCTTTTTATATTCATATTTTAAATATTAAAGCCAGTTCCTCACCGCTTTGGAGTTAACGATAACAACAGAGGACGATTGCGTGAAAAAATTAATAACCTTTGGGATGCTGGCCTTCGCCAGCGCATCAGCACAGGCGGTCACTATCGACCTGCGCCATGAGTATACCGACGACAGTCAGGTGCAGAAGGACAGGGTGCTGATATCACACCGCTTTGCTAACGGCTTTGGCTTCTCGGTTGAGGCAAAAAGCAAATCGGGCGGTGAACATTCGCGGAAAGCGTTTAATGACGTCGTTGATAATGGTAGCGAATATGTGGTGAGCTATCAGTTTAATGCGACGCCGGAAATAACGATTCAACCCGGCCTGGCATTAGAGACCTCTTCGTCTAAATCAATTTATAAACCGTATATTCGTGGGCAGTATAATTTCAGTAATGGTATTTATCTGGCAGCGCGATATCGCTACGAATATGTGCGAGATACTTCTGAAGATAAAGACGATGAACATATTAACCGCGGTGACGTATGGCTGGGTTATAAAACCGGCGCGTGGGCATTCGAAGGCAACTACCTTTATAAAAAGAGCGAAGATTTTAATCGCTATGACAACGGTAAAGATGATTACGAGCTGAACTTTAAAACGGCCTACAGTATTGATAAAAACTGGAAGCCGTATGTGGAAATCGGCAACGTCTCCGTGCGTAATACCACCGACGAGCGTCAGACGCGTTATCGTGTGGGCGTGCAGTATTCGTTTTAAGGTTTGCGTGATTCCCGGCGTCGCGTTGCTCGGCCGGGCTACCCTAAACCCGGCCTATGCCGGGTTTATTCCTGCGGTTTTTTCGCTTCGCGATGCTTCATCCACCAACGAACGGCAATCACCAGCGCGACCACCAGCACCAGCCAGATGAGATGCTTCAGATGTTTATCCAGATGATGCAACCACGGACCAATGGCTTCACCACCAAGGTACCCAAGCGTGGTGAACAGCAGCGCCCAGATTAACGCCCCCAGAATATTCAGCGGCAGGAAGATCTTCGGTGGCAAACCGCTGGCGCCAATCAGCAGCGGCCCAATGACGCGGAAACCGTACATAAAACGGGTGCCAATCACAAACAGATAGGGACGACTTTTAATCAGCCGCTGCGCCTTGCGAATGCGCGCCTGGTGGCGTGAAAAACGTTTAAGCAGCCGCCCGCCAAACCGCCGACCAAGCAGGTACAGCAACTGGTCGCCTATCATACCGCCCAGCGCCACCGAAATGACCACTAGCGGAAATTTTAACAGACCCTGATGCGCCACCACCCCGCCGAGCAGCGTAATCGTTTCGCCCTCCGCCATACTGCCAATCACCAGCGCAGCGTAACCATAGTGGGAAATCAGGTTATTGATATCCATGCAAACACTCACTCCTTACTGCATCAATCCTTTAATCATACACCCTCACGCGAGAAGTGCGGCGGCGTCTATTTTTTACGTTGTACATAAAACAATCTATTTATGTGAATTATACTTAGAGCAACGTGGTACGAAGCCGTGCTGAGGAGGCGTTATGAACCATGTATGGGGACTCTTCTCCCACCCTGATAAAGAGATGCATGTGATCCGTAGTGAGAACGAAACCGTCTCTCACCACTATATGCATCATGTGCTGGTGATGGCGGCCATTCCGGTGGTGTGCGCGTTTATCGGTACCACCCAGCTTGGCTGGAACTTTGGCGAAGGCACCGTGGTCAGGCTTTCACTGATGACCGGGATTGGGCTGGCGATACTCTTCTACGCACTGATGCTGGCGGGCGTAGCGGTGATGGGCCGGGTTATCTGGTGGATGGCACGCAACTACCCGCAGCGTCCTTCACTCAAGCGCTGTATGGTGTTTGCCGGCTACGTGGCGACGCCGATTTTCCTGAGTGGTATCGTCGCGCTCTATCCGCTGGTGTGGCTGTGCGCGCTGGTGGGGACGGTGGCGCTGTTCTACACCGGGTATTTACTCTACGTCGGTATTCCCACCTTCCTCAATATTAACCGGGAAGAGGGGCTGAGCTTTGCCAGTTCCACCCTCGCCATTGGGGTGCTGGTACTGGAGGTTCTGCTGGCGCTGACCGTGGTGCTGTGGGGCTACGGATACAGGCTGTTTTAACTCGCTGAATGCATTGCTGATGTGAATGTAGATTCCGTCAGCAATGCAGCATTTATTCACTATTCTTTTCTGGTAGATGCCGCGCACTCCGCGCTATGATGAGCCATTCCGCTTCGTACCCCTTAGGTACGAGGCGGTTGTCTATCATAATGTGCATAAATAACCACCAGAATACTCACCATGCAGAAATTTCGCGTTTCCCTGCTGAGCCTTGCCTTTGTGCTGGCTTTGCCTTTTGCGCCTCAGGCGAGTGCTAAAACGGCCGTCACCGCCGTTGCCTCGCAGCCGGAAATTGCTTCCGGTAGCGCGATGATTGTTGATCTTGAAACGAACAAAGTTATTTACGCCAACCAGCCGGATCTGGTGCGCCCGATGGCCTCTATCACCAAGCTGATGACGGCGATGGTGGTGCTGGACGCGCATTTGCCGCTGGATGAGATCCTGACGGTGGATATCAGCCACACGCCAGAGATGAAAGGGATTTACTCCCGCGTGCGCCTGAACAGCCAGATCAGCCGTAAAAATATGCTGTTGCTGGCGCTGATGTCGTCAGAAAACCGCGCGGCGGCGAGCCTGGCTCACCACTATCCGGGCGGCTATGACGCGTTTATCCGGGCGATGAACGCCAAGGCAAAATCGCTGGGGATGACCAACACCCGCTACGTTGAGCCAACCGGGCTGTCGATTCATAACGTGTCGACCGCGCGTGACCTGACGAAGCTGCTGATTGCCACCAAACAGTATCCGCTGATTGGCCAGCTCAGCACCACCAAAGAAGACACCGCGACCTTCGCTCATCCGGCCTACACGCTGCCGTTCCGCAATACCAACCATCTGGTGTATCGCGATAACTGGAGCATTCAGCTGACCAAAACCGGCTTTACCAACGCTGCGGGTCACTGCCTGGTGATGCGCACCGTGATGAACAAGCGCCCGGTGGCGATGGTGGTGATGGATGCATTCGGTAAGTTTACCCACTTCGCTGACGCCAGCCGTCTGCGTACTTGGGTAGAAACCGGGAAAGTGATGCCGGTACCTGCGGCCGCGCTGAGCTATAAGAAGCAGAAGGAAGCCCAGGTGGAAGGCGATATCGCCAGAGCCCAGAAAAGCGGGCAAACCACCCAGGACGATTAACTATTCCGGCAGCGTCCAGTCACCATCATTGAGTGGACGCTGCATGATTACCGTATCCCGCCAGTCCCCCATCTTGTAGCCCACGCTACGCAACTGACCCACCACCTCGAAACCGTGCTTTTTATGCAGGCGCAGCGAACCGGTATTGTTATTGCCGTCGCCAATCACCGCCAGCAGTTGCCGCCATGGCCCTTGCTCGCAAATCGTAATCAGCGCCGTTAACAGGCGACTGCCGATGCCGTGCGCCGTCATTGTGGTGTCAACGTAGATAGACTCTTCAAGGGTGTAACGGTAGGCCGGGCGAGGGCGGTAGTGGTTGGCATAGCAGTAACCGACCACTTCGCCGCGATAGAGCGCCACCAGCCACGGCAGGCCCTGTTCCTGAATATTGCGCATCCGCTGCTGCATTTCATCAATGGATGGCGGCACCTCTTCAAACGAGGCGCGGCCGTTAAGCACGTGCCAGGCATACAGCGCGGCAATGGCTTGTACATCGTCAGCCTGCGCGTCACGGATTTCAACATTGCCGTCGCGGGTGACATCAAGCGTAGACATCATTGTATTCCTTATCGTGTTGGGAAAATTCCCGGCGTCGCTGCGCTCGGCCGGGCTACATGCGAATCGTAGCCCGAGCGAGGCGTTTACGCCGACCCCGGGAAATTCTACCGGCGTCGCATTACACGTCGGTTTTTTCGCCCCAATATTTGAGCTTACTGGTTTTACCGATCCCCGGGTTCATGCTGTTGGTCGGATCGTTTTCGCGGTAATGGCGCTTCAGGTTTTCATCTGCTTCATACAGATGCCCTACGTTATGCTCCGCCGGATACTGCGCGCCGCGTTCACGCAGCAGGGCCAGCATCTGCTCTTTGACCTCGTGCGGATCGACCCCTTTCTTGACGATATAATCCTGGTGGAACACGTAACACATAAAGTGCCCGTAATAGAGCTTATGCACCAGCTTGCTGTCGATCTCCGCCGGCAGATGCTCAAACCACTCGGTATCGTTACGGCGCAGCGCAATATCCAGCGCCAGAATATCTTCCACCTCATCGGCGTGAACCGCCTGGTAGCGGATGGCTGCGCCCGCCGCCGCGAAGCGGTGCAGGAAGGCTTTGCTGCCTTCTTCCGGCGTACAGACGAAGAAGTCACCTTCTGCCTCTTTAAAGTATTCGGTCAGCCACGCCTGCGCTTCATCAATGCCGTCACCGGCCATTTTCAGCAGCAGGTGATGTTCGTATTTATCGCGCCAGGTTTTCATGCGCTCCGGCAGATGCGCCGGGAAGGCGTGCCCCAGCTTTTGCATAAAGCGGTCGGTGAAGTGCGGCTTGAACAGCGACACTTTTTCCAGCATCGCATCCGCGCGGCCCTTCATGGTGAAGAAGAACGGCATTTTGTCGGTGCCGAGCTTGTCGATCATCAGGAAGGTATCTTTGCCGTACTGCTCGGCAATATCGTAAATATCGCGGTGCATATATTCGCCCGCGACCGGCAGATTTTTGAACTCCGCCAGAATATGGCGGCGAATTTCGGTCAGCACGTCAGGCTGATTGGTGCCGATATAGAACACCTGCTGGCGTTTTTCCGCCGGGAAGGTGTCGAGGCGCACCGCAAACACCGCCAGCTTACCCGCACAGCCGGAGGACTCAAACAGGCGTTCCGGGTCGGCGTTGTAACGCGCTGGCGTATCCGCGTTCACGTCGCGCACGCGGTTCACGTAATCATAGTCATGAGCGTGGCGACCATCGTGCTGCACGTCGCTGTCTTTGACGCGCTCGTCGTCAAGCTTGCTGAGGATCTGCTCTGGCGTCTCGCCAAGGTCAATGCCCAGATGGTTGACCAGCGTCAGCTTGCCCTGTTCGTCAATGCGGGCAAACAGCGACATTTCGGTGTAGGCCGGGCCGCGCTGCACCAGCGAGCCGCCGGAGTTGTTGCAGATACCGCCAATTACCGAGGCGCCGATGCAGGAAGAACCGATCACCGAATGCGGCTCGCGGCCAAAGGGCTTCAGCGCTTTTTCCAGCGAATAGAGCGTGGTGCCCGGCCATGCCAGCACCTGTTCGCCGTTATCCAGCAGGTGCAGTTTATCGAGGCGCAGGGTGCTGATAATGACGATATCGCGGTCGTAGTCGTTACCGCTCGGGGTTGAACCTTCGGTCAGGCCGGTGTTGGCGGCCTGCATCAGAATAATTTTGTCGGCGTTGACGCAGGCGTTCAGCACGCGCCACAGCTCAAGCAGGGAGCCGGGGAAGACCACGGCCAGCGCGTCGCCGTGGCCGGAACGGAAGCCTTTGCGATAGCGAGCGGTTTTAGCAGGGTCGGTCAGCAGGTGGGCGTGACCAACCAGGCGGGAGAGTTCGTTAATCAGCGCATTATTATCAGTTGTGGTTTGAGAAGACATTCTCCACTCCTTGTGGCGAGACAAATTTGTCGTTTCTAAGAATAGCGCTTTGTATGATCATTTGGTGAGCGAATGTTTCTAAAAATCAGAGAATAACCTTAGCTTTCTGTACCGCCGTCATTTAAGTTTATGGCAAACTGCGTTTTTTCATCGACTCTCGCCGCGCTACCCGGCATGGAATAAAGAGATTACAAGAATATGAAATGGCTACTTTCTGTTGGCGTCGCCGTGAGCCTGGCGCTGCAACCCGCTCTGGCGGAGGAACTGTTCGGCAATCACCCACTCACGCCGCAGGCGCGTGACGCCTTTGTGACCGGTCTGCTTAAGAAGATGACGGTCGATGAAAAAATCGGCCAGCTGCGCCTGATTAGCGTCGGGCCGGACAATCCGAAAGAAGCCATTCGCGATATGATCAAAGAAGGGCAGGTGGGGGCGATCTTTAACACCGTCACCCGTCAGGATATCCGCGCCATGCAGGATCAGGTGATGTCCCTCAGCCGCCTGAAGATCCCGCTGTTTTTCGCCTATGACGTGGTACACGGTCAGCGTACCGTCTTCCCGATTAGCTTAGGGCTTGCCTCCACCTTTAACCTCGATGCGGTGAAAACCGTGGGCCGCATTTCGGCCTATGAAGCGGCGGACGACGGCCTGAACATGACCTGGGCGCCGATGGTCGACGTGTCCCGCGACCCGCGCTGGGGCCGTGCCTCCGAAGGTTTTGGCGAAGATACCTATCTAACCTCCATCATGGGTGAAACCATGGTCGAAGCGATGCAGGGCAAAAGCCCGGCAGACCGCTACTCGGTGATGACCAGCGTGAAGCACTTTGCCGCCTACGGCGCGGTTGAAGGCGGCAAAGAGTACAACACCGTCGACATGAGCCCGCAG
This sequence comes from Kluyvera sichuanensis, assembly GCF_040930405.1. Lineage (NCBI taxonomy): Bacteria > Pseudomonadati > Pseudomonadota > Gammaproteobacteria > Enterobacterales > Enterobacteriaceae > Kluyvera > Kluyvera sichuanensis. The sequence goes on along the minus strand of NZ_CP162271.1, from coordinate 2,043,354 downwards.
CGCCTGTTCAACGACTATATGCCGCCGTACAAAGCGGGGTTGGATGCCGGCAGCGGCGCGGTAATGATCGGCCTGAACTCGCTAAATGGCACCCCGGCCACCGCCGACGCCTGGCTGATGAAAGACGTGCTGCGTAAGCAGTGGGGCTTTAAAGGCATTACCGTTTCTGACCACGGGGCCATCAAAGAGCTGATTAAACACGGCGTGGCCGCCGACCCGGAAGATGCGGTGCGCGTCGCGCTGAAAGCCGGTATCGACATGAGTATGAGCGACGAGTTCTACAGCAAATACCTGCCGGGGTTGATTAAGTCGGGCAAGGTCACGATGGCGGAACTCGACGATGCCACCCGCCACGTGCTGAACGTCAAATATGACATGGGGCTGTTTAACGACCCGTACAGCCACTTAGGGCCGAAAGATTCTGACCCGCAGGATACCAACGCCGAAAGCCGCCTGCACCGCACCGAAGCGCGTGAAGTTGCGCGCCAGAGCCTGGTGCTGCTGAAAAACCGTCTGGAAACCCTGCCGCTGAAGAAAAATGCCACCGTTGCCGTGGTGGGCCCGCTGGCCGATAGCCAGCGCGACGTGATGGGCAGTTGGTCTGCCGCAGGCGTTGCCGCGCAGTCGGTGACCGTGCTGACCGGTATCAAGAACGTGATGGGCAACGAAGGCAAAGTGGTTTATGCCAAAGGCGCTAATGTCACCAACGACAAAGGCATCGTCGACTTCCTGAACCTGTACGAAGAGGCGGTAAAAATTGACCCGCGCTCGCCGCAGGCGATGATTGATGAAGCGGTTGCGGCGGCGAAACAGTCCGATGTCGTCGTTGCCGTGGTCGGTGAAGCGCAGGGCATGGCGCATGAAGCCTCCAGCCGTACCGAACTTTCGATTCCGAAAAGCCAGCAGGATCTGATTGCCGCGCTGAAAGCCACCGGCAAGCCGCTGGTCTTAGTGCTGATGAACGGGCGTCCGCTGACCCTGGTGAAAGAAGACCAGCAGGCTGACGCCATTCTGGAAACCTGGTTTGCCGGTACCGAAGGCGGTAACGCTATCGCCGACGTGCTGTTTGGCGACTACAACCCGTCCGGTAAGCTGCCGATGTCCTTCCCGCGCTCCGTGGGGCAGATTCCGCAGTACTACAGCCACCTGAACACCGGTCGCCCGTACAATGCTGACAAGCCGAACAAGTACACCTCACGCTACTTCGATGAAGCGAACGGCCCGCTCTATCCGTTTGGTTATGGCCTGAGCTACACCACCTTCTCGGTCTCCGACGTGAGGCTGTCTGCGCCAACCATGAAAGCGGGCGGCAGCGTGACCGCCAGCGTGCAGGTGACTAACACCGGCAAGCGTGAAGGGGCAACGGTTATCCAGATGTACCTGCAGGATGTCACCGCCTCGATGAGCCGTCCGGTTAAACAGCTGAAAGGGTTTGAGAAAGTGACCCTGAAGCCGGGTGAAACCCAGACCGTCAGCTTCCCGATTGACGTCAACGCGCTGAAGTTCTGGAACCAGCAGATGCAGTACGCGGCGGAGCCTGGCAAGTTTAACGTCTTTATCGGCGTGGATTCGGCGCGCGTGAAGCAGGGCGAGTTCGAACTGCTGTAAGGATTACCCTCACAACCTCCAGGCCGCACCGAACGGTTCCCTCTCCCCCCGGGGAGAGGGTTAGGGTGAGGGGGCAATCCCCCAACCCTGACTCCCGCACCGCTTTGTGATCCCCCTCCCAATTTATCCACTATCTCCCCCCTATCTGCGTCAACCCACCGCTTTTCCCCTGCCAAACCCAACCAATATGTGACCTCTATCACTCATCAAATCCCGCCGCCTCGCCGTTTTGTGCGCTTGCTCAAAAGCGATGACCGGGGGCCATAACCGGCGTGATGCCATTCACTAATACGTAAAAAAGCCCGTATCTGCCCGGCGAGAGAATCGGCGTAACCGCGTTAAATGCAGCTATCTCAATCTACGCAGGTAGCCACATGAAGATTTCATTGCATAACACCGCCCTCGACCGCAGCGGCAACACCCCGCTTACCGCGCAGCTTCAGCAGCTGATTGATGAAATCGACCGCGCCGGAGGCGGCACGCTGGTGGTCTCTCCGGGCGACTGGATGACCGGCACGCTGGTCCTGCCGTCGAACTTTACTCTGCATCTGGAAGCGGGTGCGCGCCTGCTGGCGAGCCCTCGCGCCGAGGATTATCCGGCTGAGCTGACGCAAACCGTCGCCGAACTGTCCCGCATGGCGCTGATTTATGCGCGCAACGCCCATCACATTACGCTGAGCGGCGAAGGCTGCCTGGCGGGTGGGGCCAGCGCCTGGTTTTCTGCCAGCGCCGATGCTCAGGGCTACCGCCAGCCGAAAACCATGCGCCCGCGCATGCTGGTGCTGGAAGGCTGCCAGCAGGTGCGCATCCGTGATATCACCATCAGCGACTCGCCGATGTGGACGGCGCATCTGGTGAGCTGCAACCAGGTGTTTATCCAGAATCTGACCATTGATAACGATCTGGCGCTCTCCAACACCGACGCGCTGGATATCGACAGCTGTCAGCACGTGCATATCAGCGACAGCTACTTCAGCGCCGCCGATGACGGCATCTGCGTGAAAACCACCCGCAAACCGGAAGGGCTCCAGCAGCCAACGCGCCACGTGGTGGTGAGCAACTGCCTGATCCGCTCAAAAAGCTGCGCCATCAAAATTGGCACCGAAACCTTCGCCGACATCAGCCATATCGCGGTGCACAACTGCTCAATCTTTGAGTCCAACCGCGGCATTGGCCTGGTCTCCCGCGACGGCGGTCAGTTCAGCCAGATGATCTTCAGCAACATTCTGTTCGACTGCCGTCACGGCCACCCGTGCCACTGGGGCAAAGCCGACCCGGTATTTATCTCCGTGCGCCACCGCGACCCGCAGATACCGCCGGGAAGGGTCGAGGACATTACCTTCAGCCAGCTTTCCGGGGTGAGCGAAGGGGCCATCAACCTGCATGCGGAAACGCCGGGCGATATCCGCCACGTCACCTTCAACGGGCTTTCATTGCAGCAGCTTACCGGCCCGTCCGATGAGCAGGGCTGCTATGACATTCGCCCGCCGTGCAACCCGGCAAGCCCAACCGGGATGGGGCTGGATAACGCCTACCGCGTGAACCCGCAAACCGGCCGCGCCTGGGGCGTGGATGCCTATCCGGGCGGCCTGCCCGCGCTGTACGCCAACGGGGTGAGGGGGCTCACGCTTAACGATTTGCGTATTCGCCGACCACAGCCGCTGCCGCAGAGCTGGAGTGAGCGCACCATCGTGCAGGAAAACGCCGACGCCTGATGCTATTTGACGACGGCGCGGCTTGCGGCTTCGCCGTCCTGTTATGTTCAAGGGGATGGAAAATGATAAAAAAAGTGCGGGAGATAAAACTCCACAACTATATCTGTTACGGCCTGGCCGATGTTATCGGTTCAGGGGCTTTTACTCTGGTGAGTGCCTGGCTGCTGTTCTTCCTGACCACCTTCTGCGGCCTGACGCCGATTGAAGCAGGTTCGCTGTTTGCCGTGGCGCGTATCGTCGATGTGATCATGTGTCCGTGCATGGGCTACATCTCCGATAACTTCCACAAAACCCGCCTCGGTCGTCGCTTTGGCCGTCGCCGTTTCTTCCTGCTGCTGAGCATTCCGCTGGTGGCGGTTTACAGCCTGCTGTGGGTGCAGGGCTTTAACTACTGGATGTACCTGCTGGTCTATATCCTGTTTGAAATCGTTTACTCGATGATTTTGATCCCGTACGACACCCTGTCGGCCGAGATGACTAACGACTTCACCAAACGCTCTAAGCTGACCAGCGCCCGCATGTACATTGCGCAGTTCGCTGGCTTCACCGCCGCGTTCCTGCCGGGCCGCCTGCTGGCCTACTTTGGATCTGATTCTGCTATTTCCTTCTTCTACGCCGGGGCGATTTTCACCGTGGCCTTTATGGTGGTGCTGTTCTTCGTCTACTTCGGCACCTGGGAACGTTCGCTGGAAGAGATTGAGCAGAGCGAACGCAGCGTTGAGACCGAAGAGAAGCAGCCGCTGAGTAAGCGCCTGTTCGATATCTACTACGATTTTGTCTCTACCCTGAAAATTAAAACCTTCCGTTCACACCTGGGGATGTATCTGGGCGGTTCGGTGGCGCAGGATATCTTTAACTCCGTCTTTACCTATTTCGTGGTCTTTGCCCTGGCGACCTCTTCCGTTGTTGCCAGTAACCTGCTGAGCGTCATCAACGGCCTGCAGTTCTTCGGCGTCGGCGTCGCCACCTGGCTGACTCTGCGTTACTCGCCGTCTCGCGCGTTTGCGACTCAGGCGCTGATGGCGCTGGTGGCGTTTGCCCTGTTCGCGGTGACCTATCTCTACGGCTCAACCAGCATGTCGATGCTGTATCTGGCAGCGGGCGTAGCCGGTCTGGCGCGTGGCGGTATCTACTCCATTCCATGGAACAACTACACCTTCGTGGCGGATGTGGATGAAATCCTGACCTGTAACCGTCGTGAAGGGATCTTCGCTGGCTTTATGAGTCTGCTGCGTAAAGCGTCCCAGGCGTTCTCCATCTTCCTCGTTGGCGTGGCGTTGCAGATGTCCGGCTTTATCACCGGCCACTCCAGCCAGCCGCAGTCGGCGATTAATATGATCCTCGCCATCATGATTATTCTTCCGGTTATCCTGACCCTGTGGGGCATCTGGTCGGCCTTCCAGTTCAAAGTCAACAGCCGTACCCATGCGGTGCTGAACGAAGAAGTGGCGCGCCTGAAACAGGGCGGCAGCAAGGCAACCGTGACGGCAGAAACCAAAGAGGTTATCGAAAGCCTGACCGGGATGCCGTACGACCACTGCTGGGGTGATAACACCGTCGGCCACGTCAACCGCAGCCTGCTCAAAGCCAAACAGCATCAGTTAGCGCAGTTGAAAAACGCGTAAAACCAAACAAATAAACACCTTGTAGCCCGGGCGAGCGCAGAGCGACCCCGGGATTTTTTTGGATAACAGAAATGACCGATCAAAGTTTATATATTCAACAAGGCATCTGGGCACGCCTCGGCCTCCCACGCGAGCTGGTATGGGGATTCGTGGGCGTATTCCTGTTTATTACCGGGGCAACCATCGAACAGAGCTGGCTGGCCTCGCTGCTGCAACAGCGCGGGCTTGATGCGGTACACATCAGCCTGCTGTCATCCGTCTTTGGCCTGTGCGTGGCGGCTATTTCGTGGTTTTCCGGCATTGGGGCGGGCGTGCTCGGCGTGCGTCGCCTGATGTGGCTGGCGACGCTGCTCTACTTTGTCGGCTCAGTACCGTTTATTTTCGTCGCGCTGCCGGACGGCAACTACCCGTTGATGATGGTGAGCTATGCGGTGCGCGGCATGGCCTATCCGCTGTTCGCCTACTCGTTTCTGGTGTGGATTAACCAGCGCTGCGAAAGCCGGATCCTCGGCCGCGCCGTCTCCTGGTTCTGGATTGCCTTCGGCGTCGGCATGACCATCGTCGGGCCGTGGTTCTCCGGCTTTATGATCCCACGTCTGGGGGAGACCACCACCTTACTCTCCGGCTTTATCTTTGTGCTGGCGGGCTGCGGCTGTGCGCTGCTCCTCAACCGCGATAAACCGCAGTGGCAGCAGGATGGCGCGGTCGGCAAGGCGCTGGCGGAAGGGATTATCGTGCTGGTGCGCGAACCGAAAATGCGCCTGGCGGTGGTGGTTAAAACCATCAACGATATCGGCAAGTTCTCGCTGGTGATTCTGATGCCGGTTTACCTGCCGCGCTTTGGCTTCAGCATTGAAGAGTGGCTGACCATCTGGGGACTGGTGAACGTGGTGAATATCTTCGCCAACTACTTCTTCGGCTGGCTGGGCGATACCATCGGCTGGCGTAACACCGTGGTCTGGTTTGCCGGGACGCTCTGCGGCGCGTCGGCGCTGGCGGTGTGCTACGCGCCGGTGCTGTTTGGCCATAGCAGCGTGGCGATGGTTATTGCGCTGGCGATTTATGCCATCGGCCTTGGCGCGTTCGGCCCGCTGAGCGCGCTGATTCCCTCGCTGCTGCCGGAAAATAAAGGTGCGGCGATCTCCTGCCTGAACCTTGGATCTGGTCTGAGCAATTTTGTCGGGCCATTTATCGTCACCCTGTGCGTTAACCCGCTCGGCGTGGAGGGCACGCTGTGGGTTATCGCGCTGCTGTACTTCGCCGCGAGCTTGCTGACGATCCCGTTAACGATCCCGAAAAAGGGCTGATTGCTGAGATTTCGTCTACGCTTTTTACTTAAGCGCCTGTTAATTGAGCGCAAATAATAAGAGGAAAGCGTATGACGATGGCAAGGGGATGGACGGCGTCACTGGTACTCCTGGCGGCGGTTGCGCTGCCGTTACAGGCCGCGGAGCCGGTAAAAGTAGGTTCAAAAATTGATACCGAAGGGGCGCTGCTGGGGAACATTATCCTGCAGGTGCTGGAAAGCCACGGCGTCAAAACGGTGAACAAGGTTCAGCTTGGCACCACGCCGGTGGTGCGCGGTGCTATCACCTCCAACGCGCTGGATATTTACCCGGAGTACACCGGCAACGGCGCGTTCTTCTTCAAAGATGAAACCGACGCAGCCTGGAAAAATGCGGCGGCGGGCTACGAGAAAGTGAAAAAGCTCGATGCCGAGAAAAATCATCTGATCTGGCTGACCCCCGCACCGGCGAATAACACCTGGACCATCGCCGTTCGCAAAGACCTGGCGGAACAAAATAAACTCACATCGCTTGCCGACCTGAGCGGCTATCTGAAAAAAGGTGGCACCTTTAAGCTGGCAGCCTCTGCTGAATTTATCGAACGCCCGGATGCGCTTCCGGCGTTTGAAAAAGCCTACGATTTCAAACTGAGTCAGGATCAGTTGCTGTCGCTAGCGGGCGGAGACACCGCTGTCACCATTAAGGCGGCGGCGCAGCAAACCTCTGGCGTCAACGCGGCGATGGCCTACGGCACCGACGGCCCGGTGGCGGCGCTGGGGCTACAGACCCTGAGCGACCCGAAAGGCGTACAGCCGATTTATGCGCCGACGCCGGTAGTGCGTGAAGCGGTGCTGAAAGCCTATCCGCAACTGGATGAATGGCTGAAGCCAGTGTTCGCGAGCCTCGATGAAAAGACCCTGCAAACGCTGAACGCGAAGATTGCGGTCGAAGGACTGGACGCCAAAACCGTGGCGGCGGAATACCTGAAGCAAAAAGGGTGGGCGAAGTAATCGGTTAATCGCGTGCCTCGTTGTACTCATCGCGTGGTGGCGCTGCTGGCGGTTTTGCTGCTGGCGGCCGCCGCGCTGCCATTTGTTAATTTCGCCCCAAACCGTCTGGTATCGGGCGAAGGCCGTTGGCTATGGCAAATCTGGAATTTCCCCCCGTTTCTCCTGCTGATTATTCCAGCGCTGTTTTTGTGGCTTAGCTGGCTGCCTGGGCGGCTGCCCAGCCTGTTGATTCTGCTGCTGGCCGAAGGCGGCTTTGCGCTCCTGCTGTGGGCGAGCGGCGAGGCCGCGCAGCAACTGGCGCAGAGCAGCAGCCCGCTGGCGCGAACCTCGCCGGGGAGCGGGCTATGGCTGGGCTTACTGCTGATGCTGCTGATTTGCAGCGAGGCGATTCGCCGCCTGACATCGCATGCGCGGTGGCGCTGGCTGCTGAACGTGCAGCTGTGGCTGCTGCCCTGCTGGCTGTTGTGGAGCGGGGCGCTTGACGGCCTGTCGCTGATGAAAGAGTACGCCAACCGGCAGGAGACCTTTAACGATGCCTTAAGTCAGCATCTGACGCTGCTCTGGGGCACGCTGCTGCCAGGGCTGCTGCTCGGCGTGCCGCTCGGCATGTGGTGCTGGCGGCATCCGGGGCGGCAGTCGAGCGTGTTTACTATCCTCAACATTATTCAGACCATCCCTTCGGTGGCGTTGTTCGGCCTGCTGATTGCACCGCTTGCCGGGCTGGCGCAGCGCTTCCCGTGGCTGGCAAATTTCGGCGTGGCGGGAACCGGGCTGGCCCCGGCGCTGATTGCGCTGGTGCTCTACGCGCTGCTGCCCATCGTACGCGGCGTGGTCGCCGGGATGCAGCAGGTCTCAATGCAGGTGCTGGAAAGCGCGGCGGCGATGGGCATGAGCCGCGCCCAGACCTTTCTTCGCGTGCAGTTACCGCTGGCGCTGCCGGTGCTGCTGCGCAGCCTGCGGGTGGTGACCGTACAGACGGTGGGCATGGCGGTGGTGGCGGCGTTGATTGGCGCGGGCGGCTTTGGGGCGCTGGTGTTCCAGGGGCTGCTCAGCAGCGCGCTGGATCTGGTGCTGCTTGGCGTGATCCCGACCATCGCGATGGCGGTTATCGCCGACGCGCTGTTCAGCCTGGCGGGCAGCGTATTACAAGGAGAGAACGATGATTGAATTCTTCCAGGTCAACAAATCGTTCGGTCACCATCCGGCGGTAAAAAACCTCACATTGCGACTGGCTGAAGGGGCGTTTTCGGTGCTGATTGGCACCTCCGGTTCGGGGAAATCCACCACCCTCAAGATGATTAACCGGCTGGTGGAGCCCGATAGCGGGACGATTCGTTTTGCCGGGCAGGATATCCGCGAGCAGCCGCTGCTCGCCCTGCGCCGACGCATGGGCTATGCCATTCAGTCGATTGGCCTGTTCCCGCACTGGACGGTGGCGCAAAACATTGCCACCGTGCCGCAGCTGCTGAAATGGCCGAAGGCAAAGGTCGATGCGCGTATCGATGAACTGATGGCACTGCTGGGGCTGGAACCGACGCTGCGCACACGATTCCCGCATCAGCTCTCCGGCGGCCAGCAGCAGCGCGTTGGCGTGGCGCGGGCATTAGCGGGCGACCCGGAGGTGCTGCTGATGGATGAACCCTTCGGTGCGCTGGATCCGGTGACGCGCGGTGCGCTTCAGCAGGAGATGCGCCGTATTCACCAACTGTTGGGGCGCACCATTGTGCTGGTGACCCATGATATTGATGAAGCGCTACGTCTGGCAGACAACATTATCCTGCTGGACGGCGGCGAGGTGGTGCAGCAGGGTACGCCGCTGCAGTTGCTTAGCCAACCGGGCAGCGAATTTGTACGCACCTTTTTTGGCCGTAGCGAGCTGGGCGTGCGATTGTTGTCGCTGCGGCGGGTGGCGGACTACGTGCGCCACGGCGAGCAAGCCGAGGGGGAGGCGATTATTGCCACTGCGTCGCTGCGCGATGCGCTCTCCGGTTTTATGGACCAACGGCGCACCGTTTTGCCAGTGGCGGATGAGGCGGGAAGGGCTTACGGCACGCTGCATTTTGCCGACCTGCTACGCGAGGAGCCGAGTGATGCGCCTGGTTCGTGACCCGCTGCTGTGGCTGCTGGCGCTGTTTATCGGGCTGCTGGTGGGCCTGCCTTACAGCGAGCCGCTGTTTCATCTGTTGTTTCCTGAACAGCCGCGCCCGCTCTATCAGCAGGCGGGCTTTTTGTCGCTGACGCTGGCTCATGCCTGGCTGGTAGGCGTTTCCAGCCTGACGGCGATCGTCATTGGGGTGAGTGCTGGCGTGGCGGTAACGCGCCCGGCGGGCAGTGAATTTCGCCCGCTGGTTGAGACGCTGGCGGCAATGGGGCAAACTTTTCCGCCGGTAGCGGTGCTGGCGCTGGCGGTTCCGGTGATGGGTTTTGGTGAAAAACCAGCGATTATTGCCCTGATCCTGTATGGCATTCTGCCCGTATTGCAAGGCACGTTAGCCGGGCTGGCGGCAGTACCGCAGAGTGCGTTGAGTGTGGCAGAAGGGATGGGGATGTCGGGCTGGCAGCGGCTGCGTCAGGTTGAGCTACCGTTAGCGGCACCGGTTATCGTGGCGGGCGTGCGGACCTCGGTTATCGTCAATATCGGCACGGCAACCATCGCTTCCACGGTGGGGGCGAATACGCTGGGCACGCCAATTATCATCGGCCTGAGTGGGTTCAACACGGCCTACGTGGTGCAGGGGGCGATACTGGTGGCGCTGGCGGCGATTATCGTCGACCGCGCCTTTGAACGGTTGAATCGACGGCTCAGCCGACACCGCCGCGCACAATAAATGAATAGCCTGCGAGCATCACGCCGCCAATACCGCTGATGGCCATCAGGGCAAAAATCACGATCGCGGCGAGTTTAGTTGACTTCATGGTGTACTCCTTTTGTTAACTAAAAGATTATACCGCGAAGCTGGTCTGTTAACGAACGATTAATTCGTGGGGAGCGCGAAGGCCACGCCTTCTTCTTGCCAGCAGGCGAGCTGCTGTCGCTGCAAGGCGCTTGGCGACACGCCGCACCAGATAAGCAGCGTCTGGCCGGGGAACACCTCCGGCTGCACGTGGGTCAGCGTATGAGCCAGCACATCTACGCGCCAGCCCTGCTCGCAGGCGACCCAGCTTTCCAGCCACAGGCGCGTCATATCGGTGACGTTCCAGCCGATGACCAGCGCGTGCGGCCCCGATTTGCGACGACCGGAGGCGAGATTCAGCGCGATGTCGTTAATCAGCACGCCGTCGAGCAACCCCAGCAGCGTTTGCTGGGCAAACTGCGCGCTTTGTAGCCGCTGGCGCAGGGGGTTAAACAGGCAATCGACCAGCGTGCGGGCGCTGTGGTTGCGGCGCAAATCTTTGACCCACAGGCGCAGCGGGTGCAGGTGACCGCTACGCAGATAGCTCAGTACTTTTTCCTGCTGTTCCCGCCAGCCGTCCTGCTGCTCGCTGAGTAGCCCTTTGACTTTACCGACCTGAACGCCGTTTTCTATCCAGCGTTGGATCTCGCGGATGCGGTCGATATCGTCATCATTAAACAGGCGATGGCCGCCGTCGGTACGCTGCGGCTTCAGCAGCGCGTATCGCCGCTGCCAGGCACGAAGCGTCACCGGGTTAATATCACAGAGCTGTGCGACTTCACCAATCGTATAAAGCGCCATCTTTTCCTCCGGCATGCGATATCCCACTTAACTTTAGACGGGGATTACCGGCGCAGCCTCCTTTGATTGTTTTTTATCCACTTCGCGACCATGGTGATGGATAAAATGTGATCGGTAGCATTTTTTGCACTTTTTTTGCCAGGTTTCAAAGAAAGTTATGCCAACTGTGTGTATGTTACGCAGTTTTATTTCTGCTGTGGTGAACGGGTATGTACGAGTTTAATCTGGTGTTGCTGCTGCTTCAGCAGATGTGTGTTTTCCTGGTCATCGCCTGGTTAATGAGCAAGACGCGTCTCTTTATCCCGCTGATGCAGGTGACCGTGCGCCTGCCACACAAGCTGCTCTGCTACGTCACGTTCTCCATTTTCTGTATTCTCGGTACCTATTTCGGCCTGCACATTGAAGATTCCATTGCCAACACCCGCGCGATTGGCGCAGTGATGGGCGGCCTGCTCGGCGGCCCGGTGGTCGGTGGGCTGGTGGGGCTAACCGGCGGCTTACATCGCTACTCAATGGGCGGGATGACCGCGCTAAGCTGCATGATCTCGACCATGGTTGAGGGGCTGCTTGGCGGGCTGGTGCACAGCCTGCTGATCCGTCGTGGTCGCCCGGACAAAGTATTCAGCCCGTGGACGGCAGGGGCGATCACCCTGGTGGCGGAGTTGGTGCAGATGCTGATTATTCTGCTGATTGCCCGCCCGTTCGAAGACGCGCTGCATCTGGTGCAGAGTATTGCCGCGCCGATGATGGTCACCAATACCGTGGGCGCGGCGCTGTTTATGCGTATTCTGCTCGATAAGCGGGCGATGTTTGAGAAGTACACCTCAGCCTTTTCCGCCACCGCGCTGAAGGTAGCCGCCTCGACGGAGGGGATCCTGCGTAAGGGCTTTAACGAAGAGAACAGCATGAAGGTGGCGCAGGTGCTGATTCAGGAGCTGGATATCGGCGCGGTGGCTATCACCGATCGCGAGAAGCTGCTCGCTTTTACCGGTATCGGTGAAGATCACCATCTGCCCGGCAAGCCTATCTCCTCACGCTACACGCAAAAAACTATTGAGACCGGCGAAGTGGTCTACGCCGACGGCAACGAAGTGCCGTACCGCTGCTCGATTCACCCCAACTGCAAGCTAGGCTCGACGCTGGTGATCCCGCTGCGCGGTGAGAACCAGCGGGTGATTGGCACCATCAAGCTCTACGAGGCCAAAAACCGCCTGTTCAGCTCCATCAACCGTACGTTAGGTGAGGGGATTGCGCAGCTGCTGTCGGCGCAGATTCTGGCCGGGCAGTATGAGCGCCAGAAAGCGCTGCTGACCCAGTCGGAGATCAAGCTGCTGCACGCGCAGGTCAACCCGCACTTCCTGTTTAACGCCCTGAATACGCTCAAAGCGGTGATTCGCCGCGACAGCGAACAGGCGAGCCAGCTGGTGCAGTATCTGTCGACCTTTTTCCGTAAAAACCTCAAGCGCCCGTCGGAGATTGTCACCCTGGCGGATGAAATTGAGCACGTGAACGCCTACCTGCAAATTGAGAAGGCGCGCTTCCAGTCGCGGCTGCAGGTGCATCTGGATATTCCCGACGCGCTGGAGCATCAGCAGCTTCCGGCGTTCACCCTGCAGCCGATTGTCGAAAACGCCATTAAGCACGGCACTTCGCAATTGATGGATGTCGGCGAGATTACGCTGCGCGCCCGCCAGCAGGGCAGGCATCTGGTGCTGGACATCGAAGATAACGCCGGGCTGTATCAACCCAATACCACGTCCAGCGGGTTGGGGATGAGCCTGGTGGACAAGCGTCTACGGATGCGTTTTGGCGACGAATGCGGGATTGCCGTCGCCTGCGAACCGGACCGTTTTACCCGGGTCACTCTGCGGTTACCTCTGGAGGAGAATGCATGATTAAAGTGCTGATTGTTGATGACGAGCCGCTGGCGCGGGAGAACCTGCGCGTCCTGCTGCAAACGCAGGACGACCTTGAGATTGTGGGCGAGTGCGCCAACGCGGTGGAGGCCATCGGCGCGGTGCATAAGCTGCGCCCGGACGTGCTGTTTCTTGATATCCAGATGCCGCGTATTAGCGGGCTGGAGATGGTCGGCATGCTCGACCCGGAACATCGCCCCTATATCGTGTTCCTGACAGCCTTCGACGAATACGCGGTGAAGGCCTTTGAGGAGCACGCGTTTGATTATCTGCTCAAGCCGATTGAAGAAAAACGGCTGGAAAAGACGCTGATGCGTCTGCGTCAGGAGCGGGCGGTGCAGGATATGTCGGTGCTGGGCGAAAACCAGCAGGCGCTAAAGTTTATTCCCTGCACCGGACACAGCCGGATTTACTTGCTGCAGATGGATGATGTGGCGTTTGTCAGCAGCCGGATGAGCGGCGTTTATGTCACCAGCGGTGAGGGCAAAGAGGGCTTTACCGAGCTGACGTTGCGTACTCTGGAAAGCCGTACGCCGCTGATCCGCTGCCATCGCCAGCATCTGGTGAACATGGCCCATCTGAAGGAGATTCGTCTGGAGGATAACGGCCAGGCCGAGCTGCTATTGCGTAACGGGCAGACCGTGCCGGTAAGTCGCCGCTATTTGAAGACCTTGAAAGAAGCGCTAGGCTTATAATTCGTGTAGAATTAGCCACCGTATTTTTCATCACCACCGAAGGCACTATGGTCAGTAACGATATTTTACGCAGCGTCCGCTACATCCTGAAAATGAACAACAACGATCTGGTGCGTATTTTCGCGCTGGGCGAAGCCGAAGTCACCGTCGAACAGTTGGCGCCGTGGCTGCGCAAAGAGGATGAGGAAGGCTTCGTACGTTGCCCGGACATTATGCTGTCGTGCTTCCTGAACGGCCTGATCTACGAAAAACGCGGTCGCGACGAATCTGCGCCCGCGCTGGCGGTGGAACGCCGTATTAACAACAACATCATGCTGAAAAAACTGCGTATCGCGTTTGCGCTGAAAACCGACGATATTCTGGCGATCCTGACCCAGCAGCAGTTCCGCGTCTCGATGCCGGAAATCACCGCTATGATGCGAGCCCCTGACCACAAAAACTTCCGTGAGTGCGGCGACCAGTTCCTGCGCTACTTCCTGCGCGGCCTGGCGATTCGCGAGCACGCGGCGAAGTAATCATTCGCAGTTCCCCGGCGGCGCTGCGCTTGGCCGGGCTACGTTTCGCACATATTGGTAGCCCGGCCAAGCGTAGCGCCGCCGGGAATACACAAAGCGCTATCAGGCATTCCTGTGCAGATTACCTAGCTTATCTGCGGCAGTTTGTAGCGAACGCTACGTCCTCCAGCCTCGCCGGTTTGCAGAAAACCGAGTTCACACAATTGTGCCAGATGGCGCGTTGCTGTCGCCCGACTCACTCCGGCAACGGCTTTATACTGCGTGTTGTTGATTCCCAATTCAAAATCACCGTCCAGCATCCGATTGAGTACTTTGACCTGCTCTGCGTTGAGCGAGGAGCCATCAAAAAAGCGCCAGTACTTTGCCTTGAATACTGTCTGGGCGATAAGTTCCTGTGTCTGCTCAATAGAGGCCTTCAGCGTGTTGAGGAACCAGGTTAGCCACACGGTGATATCCAGCTCACCTTTTTGCGTCTTTTCTATCACCTCATAGTACGCTTTACGTCGCTCATTGATGGTGCGCGACATGGCATAGAGGCGAACGGTGCGCTGTTCCGCCTGCGCGAGTGCCAAATCCATAATCAGCCGCCCAATCCTGCCGTTGCCATCCTCAAAAGGGTGAATGGTTAAGAACCAGAGATGGGCGATGCCGGCACGTAACAGTGGGTCAAGGGTGGTATCCCGTCGGCTCTCGTTAAACCAGGCTGTAAACGCGCTGATTTCCACGTTGATACGTGATGCTTCCGGGCCTTCAAAGTGAATAACCGGTTTGTCGATTCGACCTGAGACTACCTGCACCGGGCCATCACGGAACTTGCCACCGACAATCGTGTGTAGGATGGCGTAGTTTTCAGGAAAGAGCAGGCGGTGCCAGTGCAGCAGTCGCGTCTCGTTTAATGGGGCATCCAGATTGTTGATGGCATCCAGGGCTGATTCGACCAGACCTTCTGTTTTTTTATCGACCGGGTAGGGGAGGTCGGTTTGAACGCCGAGGTGAACGGCAAGCGATGAACGTACCGAGTGCGCATTGAGTTTTTCACCCTCAATATCGCTGGAGTAAATGATGTTGGCTAACATCGCGTCAAGCGTGGTTTGTGCCGCGTCAGCTATTTGACTGCTACTGTAGAGAGTGCCCTGTAGGAACTGCGTTTCGCGCAATAGAGGGGAGAGTTGTTGCCGATCCCAATGGAATGCGGGCCATGATTTTTGCTGCCAGATCCACATCTGTTTTCTCCCCTGAGTTAAATATCGGCATTATTCGACTCAAATAATGAGTAGAATACTATGGGTAAATGACGCATAGGTCAATGCAGCGGAAAGGGAGAGTGTTTTTACGGACTAATAAAAAACGCTGCCGAAGCAGCGTTTTTTTGTGCAGATTATTTCACCTGCTGGCCTGGTTGTGCACCGTCATCCGGGCTTAACAGGAAGATATCTTTGCCGCCAGGGCCTGCGGCCATCACCATCCCTTCCGAGATGCCGAAGCGCATTTTACGCGGTGCCAGGTTGGCGACCATGATGGTCAGGCGACCAATCAGCGGCTGCGGGTCCGGGTAGGCGGAACGGATGCCGGAGAAGACGTTGCGCTTCTCTCCACCGAGATCCAGCGTCAGGCGCAGCAGCTTGTCGGAACCTTCCACGAACTCGGCGTTTTCAATCAGCGCCACGCGCAGGTCAACTTTGGCGAAATCGTCAAAGGTGATGGTTTCCTGAATCGGGTCATCCGCCAGCGGGCCGGTGACCGGGGCTGCGGTTGCTTTCACTTCTTCTTTCGACGCTTCCACCAGCGCTTCCACCTGTTTCATTTCAATACGGTTATACAGCGCCTTGAAGGTGTTGATCTTGTGACCTACCAGCGGTGCGTTGATAGCATCCCAGCTCAGCTCGGTGTTGAGGAATGCTTCGGTACGCGCTGCCAGTTCAGGCAGAACCGGCTTCAGCCAGGTCATCAGCACGCGGAACATGTTCAGGCCCATGGTACAGATAGCCTGCAGGTCAGCGTCGCGGCCTTCCTGTTTAGCGACAACCCACGGTGCTTGCTCGTCAACGTAGCGGTTAGCCACGTCGGCCAGTGCCATGATTTCACGAATGGCTTTACCGAACTCACGGCTTTCCCACGCTTCGCCAATGCTTGCTGCCGCGTCGGTGAAGGTTTTGTACAGCTCAGGGTCAGCCAGTTCAGCGGACAGCACGCCGTCGAAACGCTTAGCGATAAAGCCCGCGTTACGGGAGGCCAGGTTCACCACCTTGTTGACGATGTCGGCGTTAACGCGCTGGATGAAGTCTTCCAGGTTCAGGTCGATATCGTCGATACGGGAAGAGAGCTTCGCGGTGTAGTAGTAGCGCAGGCTATCGGCATCGAAATGCTTGAGCCAGGTGCTGGCTTTAATGAAGGTGCCGCGAGACTTGGACATCTTCGCGCCGTTCACTGTGACATAACCGTGTACGAACAGGTTGGTCGGCTTGCGGAAGTTGCTGCCTTCCAGCATCGCTGGCCAGAACAGGCTGTGGAAGTAGACGATATCTTTACCGATAAAGTGATACAGCTCGGCGGTAGAGTCTTTCTTCCAGTATTCGTCGAAGCTTACGGTATCGCCGCGCTTGTCGCACAGGTTCTTGAAGGAGCCCATGTAGCCGATTGGCGCATCCAGCCAGACGTAGAAATATTTGCCCGGCGCGTTCGGGATTTCAAAGCCGAAGTACGGCGCATCGCGGGAGATATCCCACTGCTGCAGGCCGGATTCAAACCATTCCTGCATTTTGTTTGCTACCTGCTCCTGCAGCGCGCCGCTGCGGGTCCACGCCTGCAGCATTTCGCTGAAGGACGGCAGGTCAAAGAAGAAGTGCTCAGACTCGCGCATCACCGGGGTCGCGCCAGACACCACGGATTTCGGCTCGATAAGCTCGGTTGGGCTGTAGGTCGCGCCGCACACTTCGCAGTTATCGCCGTACTGATCCGGTGATTTACATTTAGGGCAGGTGCCTTTAACGAAACGGTCCGGCAGGAACATGCCTTTTTCCGGATCGTACAGCTGAGAGATGGTGCGGTTTTTAATAAAACCGTTCTCTTTCAGGCGACCATAAATCAGCTCGGACAGCTCGCGGTTCTCGTCGCTGTGCGTCGAGTGGTAGTTGTCATAGCTGATGTTAAAGCCCGCAAAATCAGTCTGATGCTCCTGACTCATTTCGGCAATCATCTGCTCTGGGGTAATGCCCAGCTGATGTGCTTTCAGCATGATTGGCGTGCCGTGGGCATCGTCCGCGCAGATGAAGTTAACCTCGTGGCCGCGCATTCGCTGGTAACGGACCCAGACATCAGCCTGGATGTGCTCCAGCATATGGCCGAGGTGGATGGAGCCGTTGGCGTACGGCAGCGCGCACGTTACCAGAATCTTCTTCGCGACTTGAGTCATAGTGGGTATTACTTCTTCTGTTTTAAAAAAGGGGTTTTGATATTACCAAAAGGGTAGAGGGTGTGCCATATATGGATGCCGCTTACCTGTGGTAGACTTAGGCGTACTGAAAGCATGTTAAAACAACAAAGGAGTCGGGATGAACTCAGAATCCCAGGCCAAATCACCTGAACGTCTACGTGCGATGGTGGCCGGTACGCTGGCAAACTTCCAGCACCCCACCCTTAAGCACAACTTAACGGCGCTGAAAGCGCTGCACCACGTCGCCTGGCTTGACGACACCGTGCACATCGAACTGCAGATGCCGTTTGTCTGGCACAGCGCCTTTGAAGAATTAAAAGATCAAACCAGCGCTGAACTGCTGCGGGTGACCGGGGCGAAAGCCATCGACTGGAAGCTGTCGCACAGCATCGCCACGCTGAAGCGCGTGAAAAATCAGCCGGGCGTTAACGGCGTGAAAAATATTATTGCCGTCAGCTCCGGCAAAGGCGGGGTGGGGAAATCGTCCACCTCCGTGAACCTGGCGCTGGCGCTGGCCGCGGAAGGGGCGAAAGTGGGCATCCTCGATGCCGACATCTATGGCCCGTCTATTCCGAACATGCTGGGCGCAGAAAACCAACGCCCAACCTCGCCGGACGGCACCCATATGGCACCAATTATGGCCCATGGCCTCGCCACCAACTCAATTGGTTATCTGGTGACGGACGACAACGCCATGGTGTGGCGCGGCCCGATGGCCAGCAAGGCGCTGATGCAGATGCTGCAAGAGACGCTGTGGCCAGACCTCGACTACCTCGTGCTCGACATGCCGCCGGGTACCGGTGATATCCAGCTGACGCTGGCGCAGAACATTCCGGTGACCGGGGCCGTGGTGGTCACCACACCGCAGGATATTGCGCTGATCGACGCCAAAAAAGGCATCGTGATGTTCGAGAAGGTGGAAGTGCCGGTGCTGGGTATCGTGGAAAACATGAGCATGCACATCTGCAGCAACTGCGGTCACCACGAGCCAATTTTCGGCACCGGTGGCGCAGAGAAGCTGGCGGAGCAGTATCACACCCAACTGCTGGGGCAGATGCCGCTGCACATCAATCTGCGAGAAGATCTGGATAACGGTACGCCAACGGTTATCGCGCGTCCGGACAGTGAATTCACTGAGATTTATCGCCGACTGGCGGGGCGCGTTGCGGCGCAACTCTACTGGCAGGGCGAAGTGATTCCGGGCGACATCGCGTTCCGCGCGGTGTAACGAGGGAAGAAAGAGGCCGGGCGCATCAGTGATGCGCCCGGCCTTTATTCATTAACGGTGGTAGAAAATCTCGCCGTCGTAGATTTTGCTGATGGTGCCGTCGGTATCGCTAATCTGTACATAGTTACCGCCCATGTACGTCCAGCGGGTGCCTGCATCCGGCGCTGGCAGGTTACGCTGCTGCCACTGCGTGATGTTGTACTCCGGTGTCAGGTACATCGCAGGCGCTTTGTCGCCAATCTTGAACTGCGTGAAGTCGGCAGTGAACTCTTGCAGTTCAAACTGCTTAATTCCCGTTGCCGGTGCAGCCCATGCTGCGCTCGCCGTCGCCAACAGTACGCCCAGAAGCATCATTTTTGTTTTACGCATACTATCCCCACATTATCCTGGATATAAAATTGCAGCTCCGTATGATTCCTGATGCGCGGCCTGAATGGCAAGCGCTGCTTTCTTAAAAAGTGTAAGCAAACCGCGACTATTCGGTTTTGAGGACTTTTCTGGCACTCGCGACTAAGGACCCCTTCATGTTCAGGCTGGAAGATTTATCTCTGTTCGTGCGCGCCGCCGCGCTGAACAGCTTTAGCGATGCGGCACGCGAAGCGGGCATCCCCCCGGCGCAGGTCAGTTCGGCCATTAAACGGCTGGAAACCGCGCTTAACGTTCGCCTGTTCGCTCGCTCAACGCGTAGCCTGCGCCTGACGGCGGAAGGGGAGACCTGGCTGCCGTTTGCCGTACAGATGCTCGATGCGCTGCAAAATGGGCTGCAAAAGATACATACCCCGGACGATGAGGTACGCGGCACGTTGCAAATCGCCGTGCCGTCCGATCTCGGTCGTAACCTGCTGCTGCGGGTATTCCGCCAGTTCCGCGAGCGCCACCCGGCGCTGCGCCTGCGTATTCTGTTTTCCGATCATCGCACCGATGTGTTTAAAGACCCGGTCGACGTGGCGTTTCGCTACGGTGAGAACGACGATGCTTCGTTTGTCTCCCTGCCGGTCGCAGCAGAAAACCGACGCGTGGTGGTGGCCTCGCCCGACTGGATTGCCCGTCACGGCGAACCCCAGACGCTGGCCGACCTCGAAAAATGTAACGCGCTGACCTACGTGCTGCGCGGCAGGCCGTTCGACCGCTGGCCACTCAGTCTTGACGGCGTGGAGCACAGCGTGCAGGTTTCCGGTAGCATCACCAGCGATGATGCGGAAGTGATCCGCCGTCTGGCGGTTGCCGGAGAAGGGATTGCGTTTAAATCAGGGCTCGACGTTAGCGACGACCTGCGGGAAGGGCGACTCAAGGTGCTGCTGCCGCACTATCTCGGCGACCGGGTGCCGCTGAATATGATCTGCCCACACCGCAAGCAGCTCTCTGCGGCGGTGCGGTTATTGTATGAGGCGGTGAAAGCGGAGTGTGCGGCGAAACAGTCTTAACTGCCGTTGCGCTGGATACCTGAGCGGGTGGTGCCCACCGGCTCGGGTAGGCAATAACCGCTAAATCGCCGTTATTGCGCCGTCGGTTTCAGTATCCCGCCCGTCGATTTGTTATTTTCTAAATATTGATGCTGGAAGATACACATGCGGATCGTGTTGCGGTATTCACCGTTCACGAAGAACTCATGGATTAATTCACCCTCCTGGATAAAACCAAGCTTGCGGTAAATATGAATCGCTTTGGCGTTCTCTTTATCGACGATGAGATAGAGCTTATAGAGATTCAGGACGGTAAAGCCGTAATCCATTGCCAGCTTAGCAGCACGGGTTGCCAGGCCTTTACCCTGATATTCCGGCGAGATGATAATCTGAAATTCAGCCCGGCGGTGAATATGGTTTATTTCGACAAGCTCCACCAGGCCCGCGTTATTGCCATTAAACGAAATGACAAAACGGCGTTCGCTCTGATCGTGGATGTGTTTATCGTAAAGATCGCTCAGCTCAACAAACGCTTCATAGGGTTCTTCGAACCAATAGCGCATCACGCTCGCGTTATTATCGAGTTGATGGACAAAGCGCAAATCTTCGCGTTCAAGGGGTCTTAGTTTAATGTCTGATGGTTCTGGCATAATATTTTCAGCCTCTTGGTAAACTGGAAATATATTATCTGCTTGCGGTGGGCGTCATCAAGATTTGAAAAAAATTACAATTAATTCAGTGTAGTAAGCCTGCATGCTTTGCCTCATCAGGCGAAGATGTTCGCCTGATGAGGCAGAAGAGTTAGTGCTTCACCAGCGTCGCGAAGTAGTACACCAGCGGTACTGCCAGCACCCACAGCCCGATAGGAATTTCACGCCATTTTCCAGCGATGGTTTTAATCACGATAAAGAACAGCAGGCCGCCGGCAATTCCGGTACCGAAGCTGTTGGCAATCAGGGTGATCATCACCATCATCAGCACCGGCAAGCCGTCGGTGAAATTACCGAGGTCAACCTTACGCAGGCCACTGAACATATTCAGCCCGATCAGCATCAGCGCAGGGGCGGTCGCTTCTTTCGGGATCATCAGCGCCACCGGCGTGAACAGCAGCATCAGCAGGAACATCACCGCTGCCGCCAGCGCCGTCAGGCCAGTTTTACCACCAGCTTCCGCTGCCGCCGAGGATTCAATCAGCGCGGTGGCCGCCGGAATGCCAAGCCACGGACCGATAGCGGCGGCAATGGAGTCCACCATAAACGGGCGGTTGATGTGCGGCATGTTGCCTTCTTTATCCAGCAGACCCGCTTCGCCGCCGACCGCCAGCGTGGTGCCCATGGTGGAGAAAAACTCGGAGGCAAAAAAGACGAACAGGAACGGCAGGAAGGCGATATTCAACGCGCCCAGCATGTCAACGTGACCGAGCACCGGCGTCAGCGAATGCGGCATATCGATAAAGCTGGTGGGCAGATGCGTCACGCCCGCCGGGATGCCAACCAATGTCGCGAACAGAATAGCCCACAGAATGGCGCCAGGAATGCGGCGAGCCTGCAATGCAATTGCCAGGAACAGGCCGCATAGCGCAACCAGCGCGCCGGGGGCCATAAAGTCACCCAGCATCAGCGAGTTGGTTTTGGCGTTTGCCAGTACCAGACCGGCGTTACGAAAGCCTAACACGGCGACAAACAGGCCGATTGAGGCGGTGAGCCCGAGCTTAATCGACTGCGGAACCGAACGGGTGACTACTTCGCGCAGGCCGAATTTGGTCAGCAGAAAGAAGAGGATACCCGACCAGCAGGCGATGCCGAGGCCAATCTGCCAGCCAATGCCTTCGCTGCCCGCCAGCGTCACGCCGACCAGCACCGAACCGCCAATACCCGGGCCGACGATAAACGGCAGGTTGGCGTAGAACGCCATCAGCAACGTACCGCCAACGAACACTAAAATGGTGCCGGTGGTGGCCGCACCTTTATCCATTCCCCCTACGGCCAGCAGGCCTGGGATCACCACCAGAAGATAGGCGGCGGCGAGAAACCCGGTGACCCCTGCCAGGCACTCGGTACGCAGCGAACTGCCGCGGGAAGACAATGCAAAACGTCGCTCAAGCCAACTCCCAGCGGTTGGCGTTTGAAGGGTGTTATCGGCCATGGTGTGGCGCTCCCGTGATTATTGTTGTGATGTGTGTTCCGGCGTTTCCCGGCAATCCAGTACGGGGTCGACTATCTGGCGCGTCGTGCCGTCGGTCAGCCCTAAATCGGTTAAATGCGGCCCGGCGTTGCAGGCAAGACAGGTGCCCTCAATCGCCTTAAAGACGCGGTACGGCGGCTCCCAGTCGGCTATCTCGGCGCTCAGGTCGCGCAACTGGCGGAACTCGGCGGCCAGCGTATGCGCTGGTTTGTCGGAGAGCATGCCGGCAATCGGCATCGCCACGTGGGCCAGAATGCCACCGTTTTGCGCCAGCGCCATGCCGCCGCCGGAGGCGATCAACTGATTGGCCGCCAGCGCCATATCTTCGGCGCTGCGCCCCAGCACCACCAGGTTGTGGGAGTCGTGCGAGTAGCTGGTGGCAATCGCGCCACGCAGCTCACCCCAGCCTTCCAGCAGGGCAATCTGTGGTTTGGCTTCATGGCGGCCGTGACGGTGCTTCACCCAGATCAGGCTGAAGCCCGTTGGGATCTCGACCTCGCCGTTGCGGATCTGTACGTCGATTTCGCCCCATTGGGTAAAGCGCGCGCCGCGGATGTGGCGCAGACGGGCGGTGCCGTGCTGGATATTGCCCACGCGCAGCGCGAAATCATCAGCCTCAAGCGGGGAGAGGCGCAGGGTATTACGCGGCGGCGTGACCCCAACGGCTGCGGTCAAGGTGCTTAGCAGCTTGCCGTCGCGGGCAATCTGCTTCCCGGCGATGTACACCGCACGGGCGTTGAGTTTTTCCAGCGAATCGAACACCACCAGGTCGGCGCGGCGTCCGGCGGCAATCAGCCCAAGGTCATAGCGCTGCAGGCGAATGGCGGCGTTCAGCGTGGCGAAGCGCAGGGCATCGGTCGCTGGCAGACCATGTTCAATCAGCAGGTTCAGCAGGGCGATAATGCCGCCTTTTTCCAGCAGCATGTCCGGCGGCACATCGTCGGTGCAGACGGTAATTTGTGAAGAGAGATGCGGCAGCGATTTCAGCGCCTTGACGATATCCGGCAGCAGGTAAGGGTGCGAGCCGCGAATCTCAAGGGTCAGACCGGCGCGCAGCTTCTCAAGCGCGTCGTCGGCGGAGGTCAGTTCGTGATCGGAGGTGACGCCTGCGGCAAGGTAGGCTTGCAGGTCGGCACCGCTCAGGCCGCGGGCGTGGCCTTCAATCAGCTTGCCGCTGTTGAGCCCCGCCTGCACGATCTCCTGCATCCGGCAGCTGCCGTGTAGCACGCCGTGCATGTCCATCACTTCCGCTACGCCGCGCACTTCCGGCCAGCCCAGCATGGTTTCCATTTCGGCACCGGCAAAATCGGCCCCGGACATCTCCAGCCCCGGCGTAGACGGCACGCTGGACGGTGCGGCGACCATCACCTGCAGAGGCAGATGACGACTGGCTTCTACGGCATAGCGAACGCCCGCCACGCCCAGCACGTTTGCCAGCTCATGCGGATCCCAGAATACGGCGGTGGTGCCCTGTGCCAGTACGATCTCCGCGTAGCGCTCCGGCGGCAGATGTGAACTTTCGAGGTGAACGTGGGTGTCCATCAGGCCTGGAGAGAGGTAAACGCCGGGCAGGGAGTGATGTTCCTGCGTGTCGCTGCGGCTGCCGCGTGGGTGGACGCTGGCAATCATATCGCCAACGATACCGACATCGGCTTCGCGAATTTCACCGGTCGCCATATCGACAACGTTGGCATCGGTGATTAAAAGATCAAACGGGGACTCGCCACGTGCGGCCTGGACGGCGCGGCGGCGGTTTTCAGCATTGCTGGACATAACAACTCCGGCACAGGGATAATGCGTGCTACTTTAGGGGCAGAGCAAACGGTTGCCCAGATGATTAAATTTATCACCCGATAACTTCAGCTTATTGTGCGTGATAGCCACGAGTGAAGCACACCATGACCGACCCCTGGCAGCGATTGCCTGCGCTCTCGCTTAAACAGTTGCAGTATTTTGTCACGCTGGCGCAGCTGCGTCACTTTACCGATACCGCCAACCGGCTGGCGATTAGCCAACCGGCGCTGAGCAGCGCTCTGCGTCAGATTGAAACGGTGCTGGGCGGTAAGCTGGTCAACCGTACCGCCTCGGCGGTGACGCTGACCGAGCTGGGCGCGGCTATTTTGCCGCATGCCCAGCGGGTGCTGAGCGTGGCGCAGCTGGCGTTTCACGATATGCAGCAGATTGTGGAAGCGGGCGGTGATGGTACGGTGCGCATTGGGCTGGTGCCGTCGGTCAGTTCGCTGCTGTTTCCGCTGTTACCCGAGGCGCTAGCGCAGGCATTTCCGCGCCTGCGCGTGGAGTTTCTCGATCGCACCAACGATGCCCTGGCGCGCGATCTGCAAAGCGGGCACATTGATTTTGGCGTGGGGGCTATCGACAGTTCTCTGCCCGCAGAATTGCAGGTTTTTCCGCTGCGTGAAGACCCGCTGGTGGCGATACTCCACGTGGACGACCCGCTGGCCGGACAGCCGCATTTGCCGTGGAAACAGCTGGCAGGGCGCGATATTGCCGTGTTCTCAAAAGGAAACATTCAGCGTCTGGTTGGCGCGCTGGTGGAGAGCCAGCGGTTGACGCTCAATACCCGTTATCAGGTCGATTATATTGAAACGCTGTACGGGTTGGTGCGTTCACGCTTAGCGGTGGGGATCCTCCCACAGCTGTACACTACCCATCTGCAGGATACGGCGCTGCGAGTCGCGCAGCTTCAGCAGCCGGAGTTAACGCGTACCGTCGCGTTAATGCGTGGCCCGCAGACGCTGCCGCCGCTTATCGAAGCCTGCTTCACATTGCTGTTAAAAGCGCTTCGCGATACCCCATAGCCCGGCCGAGCAAAGCGACGCCGGGAAGACGCCGCCCAATAAAGAAAGAAGGAGGCCGAAGCCTCCTTAGCGAATTACTTCTGGGTAACGGTCAGCATCCCGTTATCGCGGCCATGGGTTTTATTCCATGACGCACTTTCAATACCGTCGGCATTCATGCTGACGGAAATAACATATCCTGCACCATGAATTTCATAGAAATTAGCGTTAACACGCTTAACCACCGCTTTCTTACCGTTGATGGTCGCGGAGAAGAAGCCGTTTGACAGGGTTGCTTTCAGGACGTTGGAAGAGAGAGTGGCTTCACGCATTGGATCCGCGACGTGCGCGGCCTGAGCGTGCTGCTCGACGTCTTTGCTACGGGTAGCGTTTGCCGCGTTAGCGTACGCCGCCGTCATCGCCGCATTGTTAATGCTCTGCTGGCGGTTCTGCTCGGATAAATAGCAGGTGTCTTTAGAGACGCCCTGTGCTTCGCAGGATGCCATGCGCTGTGCCGGGGAGCTGCAACCTGCCAGCGCTGCGGAACCGACCAGAACGGCTAACACCATCATTTTTGCTTTCATCATTAACCTTTTTTCTTATTAACCAATACACAATATTTAACCGGAATGATTATTTAATCACTTCCGTTATTACCAACAAACGTTAAAAGTATAAGTGCAGTCTGAATTATTCGTGGTTACAGTCAATGCTTACCGTTGATAGGGTATTGTTAAATACCGTACCAAGAAGCACGCCTGTTGCCACCAGTGCCATAGAGGCAATGGCGTAAGCAAGAATGAGTTTTATCATCGGTCTTTATTTTTATAGAACGGCTATCGTCATTATTGTTTACGTTGTACCAAAAAAGAAAACCGGCAGCAGTGCCACGGACACTCGATTCTCTTCTTTCGTAACGCAAAGCAACTATCAACTAAGATGGCTAAGTGAATATTGATTTAGATCATGCATAGAATCGGAAGAGATAGATACATCTGTTGGCCATGAAGTTTATTGTTATTAAGCATAACAAACAATCAGTTACGGTAATTAACTTCCTTTGTTGTGAATGGTTACTATTCGAACATAAAAGATTGTTTTGGTGAACGGATACTGGAGTGTAATGATTTCATTCATTTTTTTATTATCATTGGGGTTATTCAGGCACTATGTTTTAATGTCCATCAGTTTCATATGAAGAGGCTATCCTGATGTGCGGATTATTCTTAAATCATCATTGTTAACCAATTTTTAAATATTGGTTCGCTAGTGTGATGCAAAAATAATAAATATTAAATGCTGAACTGTTAAAAATACCAATAGAGCTGTTACCCAGCTAAAACAAGACTGAATGATGCAACAGCAACACCGTAAGCCTATTTCTGAAGCGGTGAATCACCATATCAATATAAACCCCACGCGCCAAACCGTAGTGGACCCGTTTGAGGGTAAACCGATTTATCAGGTACAACAAAGCAAATAATTTCTCACAGTTATTATAAGGCTTTGTGGTGACAGTCAGCTATTCCGTCTATGGTGTCTTTGCCCATTATATCTCCTGAGGCGATTGCGATACATTCGCGCCCTTTTAGCAGCGTAGCGTAGCGTGGCGTTTTCTGATTGTATAGTAAACTGCGGCTGTACTATATTTAACCTTTGCTATAGTGTTTATAGGCGACGGTTCTTAAGCATAGTCGCACTCATTCCTATATTCAGGTCTGACTTTCTCTATGGAATCGAATTCTCACGCACCGTTGAGCAGTTTTATCGATCTCATGATGGACGCGGTTTTTGCCGTTGACGCCCACGCCAATATCATTTTTGCCAGTGCGTCCTGCGAGCGTATTTTTGGCTATACGCCGAAAGAACTGATTGGCCGAAACATGTTCGAGATGATGCTGCCGGAAGACCGGGAATTAACCCGGAATTCGATAGTTGACGTGATGTCGGGTAATCCTCAATTTCATTTCGAAAACCGTTATGTCCACAAAAATGGGCAGGTCCTGAATATCATGTGGTCGGCGCGCTGGTCGCCGGCCGATCAATTACGTATCGGCGTGGCCCGCGATATCACCGAGCGTAAACGTTCCGAATTGCTCCAGTCGGTGCTTTATGCCATTTCTGAAGCCGCACATACCGCCGAAGATCTGCTCAAACTATTCCAGCGTATTCATGAGATCGTCGGCACGCTGCTACCGGCCGATAATTTCTCGGTGACGCTCTATGATGAAAAAACGTCCCAGCTGAGCTTTCCGTATCATGTCGATGAATTTCAGCAAACCCCGGAGCCGTTCACTCTGATCCCAGAGACGTTTTATGCGGAGGTTATCCATACCGGCCAACCGCTGCTGCTCACGCCTGAAACGATGGCAGGGCGCCTCGAGGAACTACGCAGCTCCTTTGGCCCTAATCCATTCTGCTGGTTGGGTGTGCCGCTAAAATCGCATAAAGGCACTATCGGCGCGTTGGTGCTTAAAAGCTATCCGGACGGCGTGTGCTACAACCAACAGGATCAGGAGCTGCTGCAGTTTGTGTCGACGCAAATTGCGACGGTGATTGAACGCCAGCAGATGCAGGCCCGATTGCAGCATATGGCGCAGTATGATCAACTCACCGACCTGCCAAATCGCGGCCTGTTGTACGATCGCCTGAAAACAACGCTGGCGAGGGTACGCCGCGAAGATGGACAACTGGCGCTGCTGTTTATCGATCTCGACAAATTTAAGCAGGTGAACGACACGCTGGGCCACAGCATGGGCGATCTCCTGCTGCAAGAGACCGCCGTGCGTCTAACACGGTGTGTACGTGAATCGGATACCGTCGCGCGCATTGGCGGCGATGAGTTTGTGATATTGATTCAGGGAACGTTGTCGCCTGAACATGCGGCGCGGGTCGCTCAAAAAATTGATGACGCGTTCCACACGCCCTTCAGGCTTCAGGGCCATATATTGACCATCGAACCCAGTATTGGGATCGCCTGTTATCCTGAACACGGCAGTGATGAGCGTCAGCTTCTCGACTATGCCGACAAGGCGATGTATTTAGCGAAACAGGGTAAAGCTCAGCGGCGAAATTACGGATAAGTCATCAGTTGCGTAATGCTGCCCGCTCAACGTATGGGCTTGTTTGTCGTGCATCCTGCTGGCATTATTGCGGGCAGCCATTAATGAAATGTTAATCGCCACTAATTGATTTAAATGACTCGGGGTGCCCTTCTTTACGAAGGCTGAGAAAAACCCGTACCACCTGATCTGGATAATGCCAGCGTAGGGAAGTCAGAGACCATATGGTCATTGCTTCTTCGCGTTTTGGCAGGAGCAAACCATGCAAGCCGACCTGCTAAGTCCCGCGCAATTCGCGCATACCGCACACTTTCTGCAGCAACATTCTCCCCTTGTTCACTGTATGACTAACGATGTCGTGCAGGCCTTTACCGCCAACGTGCTGCTGGCGCTCGGCGCATCGCCAGCAATGGTCATTGATGCCGGAGAAGCCGCGCAGTTCTCGGCTATCGCCAGCGCATTATTGATTAACGTCGGCACCTTAACTCAGCCGCGCGCGCAGGCGATGCGGGCGGCGGTTGAAAGCGCGAACCGGGCGGGAACGCCGTGGGCGCTCGATCCGGTGGCGGTGGGCGCGTTGACGCTGCGCAGTGATTTCTGCCGCGAACTGGTGCAGATGACCCCGGCGGCGATTCGTGGCAATGCCTCAGAAATAATGGCGCTGGCCGGTGAAAGCCAGGGCGGGCGCGGCGTGGATACCACCGATACCGCGGCGGCGGCGTTGCCGGCGGCGCAGAAACTGGCGCGCGCAAGCGGGGCGATGGTTGCAGTGACCGGCGAAGTTGATTACATCACCGACGGTGAACGAACGCTGGCGGTGAACGGCGGCTCTCCATTGATGACCCGCGTGGTCGGCACCGGCTGCGCGCTTTCGGCCGTCGTGGCGGCGAGCTGCGCCTTACCGGGCGACCGCATGCTGAACGTCGCGGGGGCCTGCGCGGTGATGAAGCGGGCGGGGCAGATTGCTGCGCAGGGGCGAGGGCCGGGCAGTTTTGTTCCTGCGTTTCTTGATGCCTTGTACGTGATGCACGGGGAGGTAGCGGCATGAAGCGTATCAATGCACTGACCATTGCCGGTACCGATCCTAGCGGCGGTGCGGGCATTCAGGCCGACCTGAAAGCCTTCTCGGCGCTTGGTGCTTACGGCTGTTCTGTTATCACCGCGCTGGTGGCGCAGAACACCCGTGGAGTGCAGTCGGTCTACCGGATTGAACCCGACTTTGTTGCTGCGCAGTTAGATTCCGTGTTCAGCGACGTGCGCATCGATACCACCAAAATCGGCATGCTGGCGGAGACGGACATCGTCGAGGCGGTGGCCGAGCGACTGCAACGCTATCATATTCAAAACGTGGTGCTGGATACGGTGATGTTGGCCAAAAGCGGTGACCCGCTGCTTTCCCCATCTGCCGTTGAAACGCTGCGCCAGCGCCTGCTGCCGCAGGTGTCGCTGATCACGCCAAACCTGCCGGAGGCCGCGGCGCTGCTCGATACGCCGCATGCTCGTAACGAGCATGAGATGCTGGAACAAGGCAGGGCGCTGCGGGCGCTCGGCTGCGAAGCGGTGCTGATGAAGGGCGGCCATCTTGATGATGCGGAAAGCCCCGACTGGCTGTTTACCGCCGAAGGTGAAATGCGCTTCACCGCGCCGCGCGTGATGACCAAAAACACGCACGGCACCGGCTGTACGCTGTCGGCCGCGCTGGCGGCATTGCGACCGCGCCATGCCAGCTGGCAGGAGACGGTGCCGGTCGCCAAAGCCTGGCTGTCGCAGGCGCTGGCGCAGGCCGACACCTTACAGGTAGGCGAAGGTATTGGGCCGGTGCACCATTTCCACGAATGGTGGTAGCTGTCCGGCTGACGTGCCAGTCGGTTGTGCTTAAAATCTGCCAAAAGTTGGACATTCCACGCTCCCGGTACCAGGCTTATCCTGCTCAAAAGTGTTGAGCAGGATATCCAGCCGACATGATGTCGGCGCTTACGGGAGCATAGCTATGACTGATATTGCGCAGTTGCTTGGCAAAGACGCCGACAGCCTTTTACAGCATCGTTGTATGACCATTCCAGCCGACCAACTCTATCTGCCCGGCCACGACTACGTTGACCGGGTGATGGTGGATAACAACCGTCCGCCTGCCGTACTGCGAAATATGCAGACCCTCTACAATACCGGGCGTCTGGCGGGTACGGGCTATCTGTCGATTCTGCCGGTAGACCAGGGCGTTGAGCACTCGGCCGGGGCCTCGTTTGCCGCCAACCCGCTCTATTTTGACCCGAAAAACATTGTTGAACTGGCGATTGAAGCGGGCTGTAACTGCGTGGCTTCCACCTACGGCGTGCTGGCCTCGGTCTCTCGCCGCTACGCGCACCGCATTCCGTTCCTCGTCAAACTGAACCACAACGAAACCCTGAGCTACCCGAACACCTTCGACCAGACGCTGTACGCCAGCGTCGAACAGGCGTTCAATATGGGCGCGGTAGCGGTGGGGGCAACCATCTATTTTGGTTCGGAAGAGTCTCGCCGTCAGATTGAGGAGATCTCTGCCGCTTTTGAGCGTGCGCATGAGTTGGGGCTGGTCACCGTGCTGTGGGCCTATCTGCGCAACCCGGCGTTTAAAAAAGATGGCGTGGATTATCATGTATCTGCCGACCTTACCGGGCAGGCCAACCATCTGGCCGCCACCATCGGCGCCGATATCGTGAAGCAGAAAATGGCTGAGAATAACGGCGGCTATAAAGCGGTGAACTTCGGCTATACCGACGAACGCGTCTACAGCAAACTGACCAGCGAGAATCCTATCGACCTGGTGCGCTACCAGTTGGCGAACTGCTATATGGGCCGTGCCGGGTTGATTAACTCCGGCGGCGCAGCGGGCGGTGAAACCGACCTTGCGGACGCGGTCCGTACGGCGGTCATCAACAAACGTGCGGGCGGTATGGGTCTGATTCTTGGCCGTAAAGCCTTTAAAAAATCGATGGCCGATGGCGTGCAGCTTATCAACGCCGTTCAGGACGTCTACCTCGACGGTAAAATCACCTTCGCCTGATTTTTGCCCATCCTCTCCCGTCCGGGAGAGGATAATGATCGCTCTCACACTTCCCCGTCCTTTTGTGAAAAACGTCACGCACCCTCGTGCGCATGCCCAAAAAACAGCCCGGCGTTAGCGGAATTTGTCCGTGGAAGTGGTGCTATTTTGTGCTTAGATTAGTGATGAAACGCCTTTTCAATTCCACAAAACCGTTTTACCGGACCGTGTTTTACACAGACCCGTGGCGAATTAATCGCCAGGTAGCATGTTGTATAAAGGACACTTAATGAAAATTGAATCTGTAAATGTCACCGTTTTCCAGCACCCTACGCGCCGCGTTTCCGACAGCGCCGGACACTCACATCCGGGGCCAGAAAGCATGGCCAAAATGGCGATGCTGACCATTACCGCTGACGACGGTAGTAAGGGCTACTCCTTTGCGCCGCCGGAAATCGTGCGTCCGTTCGTGGTTAACACCTTCTTCCGCAAGGTGCTGGTAGGGCAGGACCCGTTCGACCGTGAACGTATCTGGCAGGATCTGGTGCATTGGCAGCGTGGCAGCGCGCATCAACTGACCGAACGTGCGCTCTCCTTCGTTGAGCAGGCGTTATGGGACCTGATTGGGCGTAAGCTCAATATGCCGGTTTACAAGCTGCTGGGCGGCTATCGCGATAAAGTGCCAGCGTACGGCAGCACCATGTGCGGCGATGACCTTGAAGGCGGCCTGTCCACGCCGGAAGAGTATGCGGCGTTTGCCGAAACGCTGGTCGCGCGCGGCTATAAAGCCATCAAGCTGCATACCTGGATGCCGCCGGTCTCGTTCGCACCGAACCCAAAAATGGATATCAAAGCCTGCGCTGCGGTACGTGAAGCGGTAGGCCCGGATATCGACCTGATGATCGACGGTTACCACTGGTACAGCCGCACCGAAGCGCTGTGGATTGGTAAAGAGCTGGAAAAACTCAACTTTGCCTGGTTCGAAGAGCCGATGGAAGAAGACAGCATGTCCTCCTACGCGTGGCTGGCTGAGAACCTCTCGATTCCGATTATCGGGCCGGAAAGCTTTGGCGGTAAGCACCACAGCCGAGCCGACTGGGTGAAAGCCGGAGCCTGCGACATTCTGCGCGCAGGGGCCAACGGCGTGGGCGGCATTACGCCAACCATGAAGGTGGCAGCGCTGGCGGAGTCGTTTGGTATGGACTGCGAAGTACACGGTAACGGCGCGGCGAGCCTGGCGGTGATTGGCGCCATTCGCAACTGTCGCTGGTATGAGCGTGGTCTGTTGCATCCGTTCCTCGACTACGACCAGCCAGCGGCCTACCTGAACAGCATCGTCGACCCAATGGACGCCGATGGCTATGTTCACCTGTCTCAACGCCCTGGACTGGGCGAAGACATCAATTTTGCCTTTATCGAAGCCAACACCGTCAGCCACGACTGACACATAACAAAGACAAGACAGGCACGGACGGATTCGTCGCCTGTCGTACCCTACAGGCGATAGATAGATGAAAAAATCCTCCTTACTGGGAGCGTGTTTGCTCGCGCTGACCATGACGATGGGGAGCGGGGCGGCGCTGGCAAAAACGCCGCCGGATCAGCTCATTATCGGCATGAACATGAATAACCTGCTCACCCTCGACCCGGCGGCAATGACCGGCAACGAAGTGGTGGGGATTGTGGTGAATCTCTATGACTCGCTGGTGGAGCTTGACCCTGAACAGCTCACCAACGTTAAACCGGCGCTCGCCAAATCCTGGGATATCAGCCCGGACGGCAAAACGCTGACCTTCCATCTGCACAACAACGTCAAGTTTCACTCCGGCAACCCGCTGACCGCCGCCGACGTGGTGTGGTCGATGCGCCGCATTCTGCACCTTAACCTGGCGCAGGCATCGGTATGGAAATCCTACGGTTTTAGTAAGAAGAACGTCGACAAGCAGGTCACGGCGCTGGACGACTATACGGTGCAAATTGTCCTGCCTAAGGATAACGACCCGCAGCTGGTCATTTACTCGCTGGGGGCGCTCGGCAACCTTGGCGTGCTCGACAGTAAAACCGTGCAAAGCCATGAACAGAATAACGACTGGGGCAATAAGTGGCTGACGACTCACGAAGCCGGTTCCGGGCCGTTTACGCTGGAAACCTGGCAGGCAAAAGACGTGCTGCGCATGAAGCGCAACCCGGACTACTGGCGCGGCGAAGCGAAGATGAACCGCGTAGTGCTGCGTCACTTCCAGGAATCGCAGACCCTGCGTCTGATGATTGAAAAAGGCGACCTCGATATTGCGAACAACATGGCGGTGTCGGATATCAACGCCCTGCGTAAAGACCCGCAGCTCACCGTTGACGCGGTACAGCGCGGCACCATGTACTACGTGTCGATGAGCATGAAAGAGCCGCACTTTGCCAATCCGAAAGTCCG
Source organism: Kluyvera sichuanensis (assembly GCF_040930405.1). NCBI lineage: Bacteria > Pseudomonadati > Pseudomonadota > Gammaproteobacteria > Enterobacterales > Enterobacteriaceae > Kluyvera > Kluyvera sichuanensis. The sequence continues at coordinate 2,009,731 of NZ_CP162271.1, read as the reverse complement.
TGAAGCGGTGCGTTACCTGATTGATTATCAGGGCATTAATAAAGCCCTGATGCCGGGCTATGGCGTGCTGCACCAGCGTCCGATCAAAGCCGGAATGCCGTCGACGCTGCCGGACCCTGGCTACACCTTTGATCTCGCACGGGCGAAAAAGCTGCTGGCGGAGGCCGGATATCCTGACGGCTTTGACACCACGCTGCGCGTACTCGCCGACCAGCCGTTCCTCAATATCGCCATTGCCGTGCAGTCCACGCTGATGCAGGCGGGCATTAACGCCAAAATTATCACCGGCACCGGCAACCAGATTTACGGCGCGATGCGCGAACGTAAGTTCGACATGCTGGTAGGACGCGGCGGCAGCGGTATGGAACCACATCCGCACTCCAGCCTGCGTGCGCTGGTCTATAACCCGGACAACAGCGATGAAGCGCGCCTGACCAACTTCCAGGGCTGGCGCACCGGGTTCTATGACAAACAGCTTAACGAGATGATCGACGGCGCGCTGCTTGAGCGTAACCCGCAAAAACAGATTGCCGATTATCAGGCCATTCAGACCCGCTTCGACGCGCTGATCCCGGCGATGATCCCGGTGTCGCAGATGGTCGACTCGGTGGTGGTACGTAACGAGGTGAAGGAGTACAAGCCGCATCCGTCGGCCACCACGTTCCTGCGTGAAGTCTACAAAGTCAGCGAAGGAGATAAAGGATGAGTACGGCAATTCTTGCGCCCGGCTCCCGAACCCGGCGCTTCTCGAAACGGTTGATGCAGGTGGTGATTACGCTGTTTGGCCTGCTGCTGTTGACCTTCTTTATTGGCCGCGTGATGCCTATCGACCCGGTGCTGGCGATTGTCGGCCCGGATGCCGACCAGAGTACTTACCAGCAGGTCTATCATCAGTTGGGCTTTGACCAGTCGCTGATGACCCAGTTTGGCATCTACTTTGTCAATCTGCTGCATGGCGACCTCGGCAACGCGCTGCTGACCGGCAAACCGGTGACCGATGACATTATCCGCGTCTTCCCGGCCACCATGGAGCTGGCGACGATGGCAATTATCGTCGGTGCGGGCCTTGGCATTCCGCTGGGCGTACTGGCGGCGGCGCGTCGCAACAGTATTTCCGATTATGTGGTGCGTATTATCAGCCTTGCCGGTTACTCCACGCCGATTTTCTGGGTGGGGATGATGGGGCTGCTGGTGTTCTACGCCTGGCTCGGCTGGGTAGGCGGCGCGGGGCGCGTTGACCTGGGGCTGGACGGCATCGTGCCGCGTCGCACCGGGCTGATGACCGTCGATGCGCTGCTGGCCGGAAACAGCGAAGTGTTCTGGAACGCCATTAACCACCTGATCCTGCCGGCGGCGCTGCTGGGCTTCCACTCGCTCGCCTACATCAGCCGTATGACCCGCAGCTTTATGCTGGCGCAGCTGTCGCAGGAATTCATTATCACCGCGCGCGTCAAAGGGTTGACCGAGCGTCAGGTTATCTGGAACCACGCGTTCCGTAACATCCTCGTCCAACTGCTGACGGTGGTGGCGCTGGCCTACGGTTCACTGCTGGAAGGGGCGGTGTTAATTGAAACCGTCTTCTCCTGGCCGGGCTTTGGCTCCTATCTCACCGGCAGCCTGCTGCTGGGCGACATGAACGCGGTGATGGGCTGTGTGCTGCTGGTTGGGGTGATCTTCGTAATGCTCAACCTGCTCTCCGACATGCTCTATCAATTCTTCGACCCGAGGACAAAATCATGACGGTTTCTCTCGATAGTCGACTCTCCAGCGCCTCCGGCGAAGGTCGCCAGCGTCTGCTGCGCGGGCTGGCAAGGGCGGGGGGATTTATCGGCAAGATGGCGCGTAACCCGCTGACCGCTATCGGCGGCGGGATTATCTTCCTGCTGCTGGTGGTGGCGATATTCGCTCCGCTGATTGCCCCCTATAACCCGCTGGTGCAGGACTTAAACAACGCGTTGATGGCACCCAGCGCGCAGCATTGGTTCGGTACCGATGAATTTGGCCGCGATATTTTTAGCCGCCTGGTGTACGGCGCGCGCATTACGCTCTACATCGTGCTACTGGTGTCGGTCACCGTGGGCCCGCTGGGGCTGCTGCTCGGCGTTTGCGCTGGCTACTTCGGTGGCAAGGTCGATATGGTGCTGATGCGGGTGACCGATATCTTCATCTCCTTCCCAAGCCTGGTGCTGGCGCTGGCGTTTGTCGCCGCCTTAGGTCCGGGGCTTGAGCACGTGGTCATTGCAATTACGCTGACCGCCTGGCCGCCAATTGCGCGTCTGGCGCGTGCGGAAACCCTGTCGCTGCGTCAGGCCGACTTTATCTCTGCCGTCCGTTTGCAGGGAGCCTCTCCGGCCCGCGTACTGTGGCGCCATATTGTGCCGCTGTGTCTGCCGTCGGTGATCATCCGTATCACTATGAACATGGCGGGGATCATCCTGACCGCCGCCGGTCTGGGTTTCCTTGGCCTCGGCGCGCAGCCGCCCGATCCAGAGTGGGGGGCGATGATCTCCAGCGGCCGTACTTACATGATGGAGTGCTGGTGGGTAGTAACGATCCCGGGGCTGGCGATTCTTATTAACAGCTTAGCGTTCAACTTCTTAGGAGATGGCCTACGTGACATCCTCGATCCTCGCAGCGAATAACGCTGCACCGCTGCTCGACGTACGCGATTTAAGCGTGGATTTTGTCAACGGCAGCGCGGTAACCCACGCGGTGCGCGGTGTCTCCTTCCAGCTTGGGCAGGAGAAGCTGGCGATAGTCGGTGAATCCGGTTCCGGGAAATCCACCGTGGGCCGCGCGCTGCTGCACCTGCACCCGAAAAAAGCGCGCATTGACGCCAGCCGGATGCAGTTCGGCGATATCGACCTGCTGAACGCCAGCGAGGCGCAGATGCGCGCCATTCGCGGCAAGCGTATTTCGATGATTATGCAGGACCCAAAATATTCGCTGAACCCGGTGGTGCGCGTCGGCGACCAGATTGCCGAAGCCTGGCTGACTCACCATCCGGGCTACAAAGCCGAGGCGAAAGCCAAGGCGATGGAGATGCTCGACGTGGTGCGCATTCGCCAGCCGGAGCGCGTCTACAACCTCTATCCGCACGAGATTTCCGGCGGGCAGGGGCAGCGCATCATGATTGCGATGATGCTGATAACGGACCCTGAGCTGGTGATTGCCGATGAGCCGACCTCGGCGCTCGACGTGTCGGTCCGTTTACAGGTGTTGGGGCTGCTGGATGATCTGGTGAAGTCGCGCGGGCTGGGGCTGATATTTATCAGCCACGACATTAACCTGGTGCGCAGTTTCTGCGACCGCGTGCTGGTGATGTACGCCGGGCGAGTGGTGGAGTCGATTGCCGCCTGCGACCTCGATAACGCCACCCATCCCTATACGCAAGGGCTGATTAGCGCCCTGCCGGATATGCACCATCGCCGACCGGTTCTCCCGGTGCTGCAGCGTCAGACCAGCTGGCTGACCGATTAAGGAGTGCACGATGATTGAAGTGAAAAACTTAAGCCTGGTGTTTGGCGAGGGCGAAAAGCGCAACCAGGTGCTGTTTGACGTCAATTTCCACGTTAAGCCGGGCGAGATTTATGGCCTGGTGGGGGAGTCAGGCTCCGGGAAAACCACGGTGCTGAAGTGTCTTGCCGGGCTGTTTAACCACTGGCAGGGCGAGCTGGCGATTAGCGGCCAGGGGCTCTCGCATAAGATCAGCCGCGAGCGCTGTCGTCAGGTGCAGATGGTGTTTCAGGACCCGTACGGGTCCTTGCATCCGCGCCATACCATTGGCGACATTCTGGAAGAGCCGCTGCAAATTAACGGCATCGGCGAGCGGGACCGACGCATCAACACGCTGCTCGACCGCGTGGGGCTGAACCGCGCCTTCCGCGACCGCTATCCGCACCAGCTTTCCGGCGGCCAGCGCCAGCGCGTGGCGATTGCTCGCGCGCTGATCCTCGAACCGCAGGTACTGTTGCTCGATGAACCGACCTCGGCGCTGGACGTGTCGGTGCAGGCGGAAATCCTCAATCTGCTGGCGGAGCTGCAAAAAGAGTCGAACCTGACCTACCTGATGGTGACGCACGATCTGGGCGTGATTGCCCACCTCTGCCAGAAGGTGGCGGTGATGCAGTACGGCAAGATCCTTGAAACGCTGACGGTTGATGCGCTGGTTAACGGTGAAGCGCAAACGCCGTATACGCAGATGCTGGTTAACGCCAGCCGTCAATATACGCGAGAAATGGCGCGCGAGGTGGCGGCGTATTAAAACCCGTAGCCCGGCCGAGCAAAGCGACGCCGGGTTTAGCTCAGTGCATGGCCCCGGCGTGGCCGGGCTACTCGAACTCTGGGAAATCATAAAAATGGATAAAAAATCCTTCTGCCTTGCTCTTCCTCTTGCCCTCTGTGCCTGTTCTGCCTCCGCGCTGGCGGCGGAAACTGTCGACCTGAGAATGTCCTGGTGGGGTGGCAATGGCCGTCATCAGGTCACGCTGAAGGCGCTGGAAGCCTTCCATCAGCAGTATCCGGATATCAACGTCAAAGCCGAATACACCGGCTGGGATGGGCATACTTCGCGCCTGACCACGCAACTGGCGGGCGGTACCGAGCCGGACGTGATGCAAACTAACTGGAACTGGCTGGCGCTGTTCTCTAAAGACGGCAACGGCTTCTACGATCTCAACAAAGTGAAAGATGAGATTGGCCTCGATCAGTTCACCGCCAAAGACCTCCAGCCGGTCACGGTCAAAGGTAAGCTGAACGGCATCCCGGTCGCCATGACCGCGCGTATCTTCTACTACAACGATCAAACCTGGAAAAAGGCGGGGATCGGTTACCCGAAAAACTGGGATGAGCTGATAAGCGCCGGGAAAACCTTTGAGAGCAAGCTCGGCAAACCGTACTACCCGGTGGCCCCGGAAAGCCTGGGCGTGCTGGCGTTGCTCAACTCCTATATGGTGCAGAAGTACAACATTCCGGCTATTGACCAGCAGAGTAAAAAATTCACCTACAGCGACGCGCAGTGGGTCGAGTTTTTCCAGTTGTATAAAACGCTTATCGACAACCACGTCATCCCGGATATGAAGTACTACGCCTCGTTCGGCAAGGGCAATATGTACGAAATGAAGCCGTGGATTGAAGGAGAGTGGGGCGGCGTTTATATGTGGAACACCGCCGTCACCAAATACTCTGACAACCTCAAGCCACCGGCGAAGCTCGAACTGGGTGACTATCCGATGCTGCCGGGTGCCACTGACGCAGGGCTGTTTATGAAACCGTCGATGATGCTGTCGATTGGCAAAACCACTCAACACCCAGAAGCAGCAGCGAAGCTGATTAACTTCTTGCTGAACAGCAAAGAGGGCGTCACGTTACTGGGGCTGGAGCGCGGTGTGCCGCTGAGCAAAAGCGCGGTGGCAACGCTGACGGCGGCGGGGGTGATTAACGACAAAGACCCGTCGGTTGCCGGGATTAAACAGGCGCTGGCGCTGCCAACCACGCTTTCCGTGTCGCCGTATCTGGAAGACCCGCAGTTGGTACAGGAGTTTGATAGCGCGCTGCAGTCGATCGATTACGGCAAGAAAACCGTCGCCGAAGCGGCAACGGATTTCAAACGCCAGTCGGAGCGCATCTTAAAACGCGCAATGCGTTAACGTAGCAGCGGACAGTCCGGCGGCAGGCGACAGCGTAATGCCGCCGGTAAAATCTCCATGCGGAAGGTTTTGCCGCTCAGCGGTTCGCCGTCAAGGTTAAAGGTCATCTCATGCGGTGCGGTGACCTCAAACCACGGTGAAACGCTATCCACCAGGTTTTCCGCGCCATCGTTGCTGGCAAGGGTATTAAACAGCGCCGGAATAAGCTCTTCTCCGGTGAAAATACGCAGGTGCAGCAGGCCGTCGTTAATCAGTGCATCCGGGCATAGCTGCTGCCCACCGCCCGCCTGACGTCCGTTGCCGATACCGATAACCAACGCATCGCCCTGCCAGTGAAAGTTCTCGCCGTGAATTTCGCAGCGGTCAGGCTTCAGGGTGTCCATCCGCATCAGCCCATGAATCAGGTAAGACACGCCGCCCAGCGCGGCTTTTAGCTTCTCGGGCGTTTCGGTGGTAATGCGCGTGCCGAAGCCGCCGGTGGCCATATTGATAAAACAGGTTTTATGGTTCACCTGGGCGATATCAACCGGCACGTCGCGACCGGCAATGGCGAGCTTCAGCGCATTAGCCAGATCGGTTGGAATATTGACGCTGGTGGCAAAGTCGTTGGCGGTACCGAGCGGCAAAATACCGAGGGCCGGTACCTCGCGGCTTTCGCTGTGGATCAGCGCCGTCGCCACTTCGTTAATCGTCCCGTCGCCGCCGCCCGCAATCACCGTCTCGACGTTCAGGCGAATGGCCTCTTCCACATAGCGCACCGCATCACCTTTCTCCCAGGTGACGCGGACATGAATGGTCACGCCCTCATCGCGCAGCAGTTCAACCGCCTCGCGCAGTTGAGGGGTACTGGCACCCTTGCCGTTTAAAATCAATAAGCTTGCAGGAAAGTCGGACATCCGTGGTACCTCTTTGTGGGGTATGCAAAGAGTGTAACAAAGGATACGCAGATGTGCCTGTTGTCTCTTATAGGTGACAAATATCTTGCCCGCCTGTCTCTTATAAGTGACAATTAAAACGAGCAAAAGGAATGAGGGTAAAGGGATGTACACATCTCAATTCTATCAGGATGAAAATGGCAATAAGCCTTTTAGCGATTGGCTGGCTCGGTTAAAAAAGAAAGATCGAATAGCCGCCGTGAAGATCGATACCCGGTTAGACCGGGCTGAGTCTGGAAATTTCGGAGACCACAAGTTTGAAAGGGATGGTGTCTGGGCGTTACGTATTGATAATGGCCCTGGTTATCGAGTGTACTACTCCTTAGAAGACGGCGAGATTATCCTATTACATATCGGCGGTACGAAGAAAACTCAGGCCGCAGATATCGATAAGGCAGTTGAATATCTTAGAGATTTTAAAGTGAGGGCTAAATGACATCAGCGACTAAAAAAGTAGGGGCCATCGCCCCAGCGGTAGACCGTGACAAGCTCATGATCGAAGCATTTCGCGCTGATCCTGATTATGCTGACCTCTATCTAAAAACAGCGCTAGAAGAGATTAACGAAGAAGGTGGTTTAGGGGGATTCCTCATCGCATTACGCCGCGTATTAGAGGCGCGCGGTGGTATCGCTGAAGCAGCGAAAAAGACCGGTCTTGCGCGTCAGAGCATTTATCGTGCGTTATCTGAGAAGGGAAACCCAACGGTCACCACGCTTGCCCAGCTTGCTGCGGTAGCAGGCTTACAGCTCACGTTAAGTAAAGCGCCACACTGAACGGCCTGTTAGAAAAAAAATAAGCCCGTGTAAGGGAGATTACGCGGGCTAAGGAGGTGGTTCCTGGGTACAGCTAGCATTTATGGATTATGTTTTTCAGCGAAGCGAATGATATCTACAATCGATTATTCCGTCTGTGATCCATTTCTAAGAATCTTTGCTATTGAAAAACAATATAAATGCACTAGCCGTTATGCGGATTCCGAGTGGATTCTCCTGCGAAGTTACGCATCAGCAGGCCATACTCCAGCGCCACGTCTTCCGGCACGGGTAACCATACGGTGTGCCCATCGCCAGGTGCGACGGACGTGGCTTCACCTTTGCTGTTTTCCATGTGCTCGAGAGTGAAGTTGACGTTACCCTGCGGGGTCATCATCTCCAGGCTGTCGCCGACGGTGAATTTGTTTTTGACCGCGACGGCGGCCAGATTGCCTTTACGCTCACCGGTGAATTCGCCGACAAACTGCTGACGCTCGGAGACGGAGTAGCCGTGCTCGTAGTTCTGGTAGTCATCGTGAGTGTGACGACGCAGGAAGCCTTCGGTGTAGCCGCGGTGCGCGAGGTTTTCCAGGGTTTCCAGCAGGGAAGCATCGAACGGTTTGCCCGCGGCGGCGTCGTCAATGGCTTTGCGATAAACCTGGGCGGTACGGGCGCAGTAGTAATGCGATTTGGTACGGCCTTCGATTTTCAGCGAGTGCACGCCCATCTGGGTAAGACGCTCAACGTGAGCGATGGCGCGCAGATCTTTGGAGTTCATGATGTAGGTGCCGTGCTCGTCTTCAAAGGCGGTCATGTACTCGCCCGGACGTTTGGCTTCCTCAATCATAAAGACTTTATCAGTTGGCGCGCCGATGCCGAGGGTTGGCTCAACGTTTTGCACCGGAATTGGCTCGAATTTATGGACGATGTTGCCCACGTCGTCTTCTTTACCTTCCTGAACGTTGTATTCCCAGCGGCAAGCGTTGGTGCAGGTGCCCTGGTTCGGGTCACGCTTGTTGATGTAGCCGGAGAGCAGGCAGCGGCCGGAGTAGGCCATGCACAGCGCGCCGTGAACGAAGATCTCAATCTCCATATCCGGCACCTGGGTGCGGACTTCTTCAATCTCTTCCAGCGACAGTTCGCGGGAGAGGATCACGCGGGTCAGCCCCATCTGTTTCCAGAATTTCACCGTTGCCCAGTTCACGGCGTTGGCCTGCACGGACAGGTGGATGTCCATCTCCGGGAAGTTTTCACGCACCAGCATAATCAGGCCTGGGTCAGACATAATCAGCGCATCCGGCCCCATATCCACTACCGGCTTCAGATCCCGAATAAAGGTTTTCAGCTTGGCGTTATGCGGGGCGATGTTCACCACCACATAGAACTTTTTACCCAACGCATGGGCTTCGTTGATGCCGAGCTGCAGATTTTCGTGATTGAATTCGTTGTTACGGACGCGCAGGGAGTAGCGTGGCTGGCCAGCGTAAACTGCATCGGCACCGTAAGCGAAAGCGTAACGCATATTTTTCAGCGTTCCCGCCGGGGAGAGGAGTTCCGGTTTAAACATGATTATCTCGTTCTGATGACAGGTCAGATTCGTCGCACCTGATGCGGCGAGTTGGGGAGTGCCCCCACATTAAGGGCGGGCATTGTAGCGCTGCGAGGGAGGGGAGTAAACCTTTGTACGCTTTAAGCCGGATAAGCGTGGCGAGCGCCATCCGGCAATCTGTCAGATTACGCCATGCGGCAGGCGTCCGCTTCCCAACGGTAGCCCACGCCGTAGACGGCGCGGATAAACGACTGCTCGGTGTCCAGTGACTCCAGCTTGCGGCGCAGGTTTTTAATGTGGCTGTCGATGGTGCGGTCGGTCACCACGCGGTAATCATCATAGAGATGATTGAGTAACTGCTCGCGGGAAAAGACCTTCCCCGGCTCCTGCGACAGGGTTTTCAGCAGGCGGAACTCGGCGGGGGTGAGGTCGAGCAGGCGGTCGCGCCAGGAGGCCTGAAAGCGGTTTTCATCCACGATAAGCGGGCTCTGGGCATCCAGCGCCTGAAGTTCGGTACGTGGCTTGCAGCGGCGTAAAATGGTTTTCACGCGCGCCACCACTTCACGTGGGCTGTACGGCTTACAGATATAATCGTCGGCACCAATCTCTAAGCCCAGCAGGCGGTCTATCTCTTCGATTTTGGCGGTCACCATCACGATCGGCACATCGGAGAAGCGGCGAATTTCGCGGCACAGCGTCAGACCGTCGGTGCCCGGCAGCATCAGATCCAGCAGGATAAGATCCGGCGGCGTTTGATGAACGTACGGCAGCACTTTATCCCCGTGGCTAATCAGCGTTGGGGCATAGTGGGCCGCCAGCAAATAGTCGATGAGCAGTTGTCCCAGCTTCGGTTCATCTTCAACAATCAGAATGCGTGGGGCGTTTTCATCAATCGGTAAATCGGTCATATCTCTCTCGGTATTGCACGTTCCAGCGGTAACTCTACTTTAATGCTAACCCCGCCAAAAGGCGAATGTCCGACGTTTAGCTGCCCGCCGTGGGCAGTGACGATGTTGGCGCAAATCGCCAGCCCCAGGCCGGAGCCGCCGCTGGCACGGTTGCGAGAACCTTCGGTACGATAGAAGCGTTCGCACAGTCTTGCCAGCTGTTCGTCGGTAACGCCGGGGCCGCTGTCGGCGAACTCCAGCACGATATGCTGCGCGTCGAGCGCGGTGCGAATCAGCACCTGGCCGCCGCTGTCGGTGTAACGCAGGCTGTTTTCCAGCAGATTGTTGAACAGCTGCATTAAGCGGTCGGGGTCGCCAAATACGCTGGCGCTTTCCACCAGCGCCAGATTGAGCGTCAGGCCGCGGCTGGCAAGGCGTTCGCGGAAGGCATCGGCAGCAATTTCCAGCAGCGCGATGATATCGACGGTGGATTTCTGGTAGGCCAGCGCCCCTTCGTCAGACATGGATAGCTGATGCAGGTCATTGACCAGCTTGGTCAGCGTGGCGACTTCGGCCTGGAGCGAAGTCACCGACTCAGGGGTAAATTTGCGTACCCCATCCTGTATCGCTTCCAGCTCGCCGCGCAGCACCGCCAGCGGGGTGCGCAGCTCGTGGGAGATATCGGCCATTAAATCCCGGCGCATCTGCTGGTTTTTTTCCAGCGTACTGGCGAGCTGGTTAAAGTCCTTCGCCAGTCTCCCCAGTTCATCGCCGCTGGTTACCGGAACGCGGGTAGAAAAATCGCCCGCCGCCAGCTTATGGGTGCCTTCTACCAGCCGTCTGACCGGGGCAATCAGGCCGCGGGCCAGCGGGAAGGTGGCCAGCGCGGCGAGCAGCGTTGCCAGCCCGACGATAAGCCAGCTGGTACGACGCTGCTGCTGATCAAAGTTGATGTCGGTGTTGCGCGTCAGGCGCTCGACCGGCGAAGCGATCACCGCGCCCACCTCCATACCGTTGACGATAATGCCGCGCCGGGAGCCGTCATGGGGCACCGCTTCGCGCGGGCCAACCAGCACCCGGGCGTTTTGATCGACCACCCAGAACTGGGTGCGCCAGCCGTGCGGCGGCATGCCGCCGCGATCCGGGCCGCGAGGCGGCTCCCCGTCCGGCCCCGGAGGGCCAGGCGGTTGGCGCTCTTCGTTATTGTCATGCTCAAAAGAGCGCAGGATCTGGAAAATAAAACGGTCGTTATTACGTAAAAAGCGCCAGTTCCCGTGTTGGGCATACTGCTCCGCCAGCGCATCACTCAGCAGCTGGAGCCGCTGTTCGTTGCCGCGCTTGATATAGTCAATAAAGCCGCGCTCAAAGCTGATGCGCACGGCCCAGTGCATGCTGATAAGCAGCACGATACAGGTGGCTAAAATGACCAGAAACAGTTTGCCGGAGATGCCCGGGCGCCATAGTTTCACGCTTTACTCCTTGAGTTTGTGTCGGGCGATCACCACGTTTTTGGTGGTGTCGTCCGGTACGCGGGCAAAGACCAACGCCGGGAGGGCAATAATCGCCGCCATGCAAAGATAGGTGTACATAAAGACGTGGTGTGTCGCGTCGCTGCCGACGGCGATATGCTGTTGACCGAAGGTGCCGAGCAGGATCCCGGCGATGGTGACGCCGATACTCATCGACAGCTGCATAATCATCGACAGCAGGCTGTTGCCGCTGCTGGCAAACTCATCGGGCAGGTCTTTCAGCGTCAGGGTGTTCATCGACGAGAAGCGGCTGGAGTTCACCATTCCCTGAATGAACAAGATCACCGGCAGCGCGTAGTACCAGCCCGCCAGCGCGGTGAACATAAACAGCAGGCTGATAACGGCCAGGCTGACGGTGCTGACCACCAGCACGCGGCGATAGCCAAAGCGGTTCACCACCTGCACCACAATGCGCTTCATCCCCATGCTGCCCAGCACCATCGGAATCATCATCAGCCCGGCGTGGAACGGCGAGAAACCCATGCCAATTTGCAGGAATACCGGGGTCATAAACGGCAGCATGCCGCTGCCGATACGCCCGCTAAAGCTGCCGGCAAGGCCGAGAGAGAAGGTTGGCGTACGGAACAGCTTGAGGTTGAACAACGCGCTGTCGTTGCCGCGAGCGTGCCACAGATACATCACGATAGAGACGATGCCGATAGCCACCAGCGCGCCCATCGTCAACGGTGAGATGCCGAGACCTTTTTGCCCGTCCAGCGCCAGCGTTAAGGTTGCCATGCCCAGCGCCAGCACGACAAAACCGGCGATATCGAATCGCCGGGTCTGGACGGTGTAGTTCGGCATCAGCACCAGCGTAGCAATACAGCCGATAATGCCGACCGGAATATTAATCAGGAAGATCCAGTGCCAGGAGGCGTACTCCACCAGAATCCCGCCGAGCGCCGGGCCGAGGAGTGGACCAACCTGGCCGGGAATGGTGACGAAGGTCATTGCCGCCATATACTGGTCGCGCGGGACGATTTTCATCACCGTCAGCCTGCCGACCGGCACCATCATGGCACCGCCAATCCCTTGTAGTACGCGCGCCATCACCAGCTCGTTGAGCGTTCCGGCAAGCGAGCAGAACAGCGAACCGGCGGTGAACAGTACGATGGCGGTGAAAAAGATATTTCGCACCCCAACCCGGTCAGCCAGCCAGCCGCTGGCGGGCAGCATCACCGCGACGGTCAGCACGTAGGAGACCACCACCATGTGCATATGCAGCGGGCTCTCCCCGAGGCTTAGCGCCATTGAGGGGAGGGCGGTATTGACGATCGTGGTGTCCAGCGATTGCATAAAAAAGCCGAACGCCACGATCCAGAGTTGCCAGCGAACGTTGGCGGGTAGGTCAGTCATAGTTATTCAGTTACCGATTGTCGGGGTTGACGTGAAAAACGCAGACGCAGACGATCGAAGAACAGATAGACCACCGGGGTGGTGTAGAGGGTTAACAGCTGGCTCATCACCAGACCCCCTACAATGGTAATCCCCAGCGGTTGACGCAGTTCCGAGCCGTCGCCCCCGGAGAGAACCAGCGGTAAGGCACCAAAAAGCGCCGCCAGCGTGGTCATCATAATCGGACGAAAACGCAGCAGACAGGCCTGGAAAATCGCCTCTTCCGGGGCGAGGTTGCCGTTACGCTGCGCTTCAAGGGCGAAGTCGACCATCATGATGGCGTTTTTCTTCACAATGCCAATTAATAGCATGATCCCGATAAGGGCGATTAGGCTGAATGGGGCATCGAATAGCTCCAGCGCCAGCAGCGCCCCGACGCCCGCAGAAGGCAGCGTTGAGAGGATGGTCAGCGGGTGAACGTAGCTCTCATACAGGATCCCCAGCACAATATAGACCGTAGCAATCGCGGCAATGATCAGGATCACCTGCGAGTTCATTGTCTGCTGGAAGACCTGCGCGGTACCGGCGAATGAGCCGCGCACCGTGGACGGCACGCCAAGCTGGGTCATGGTCCGCGTGATGGCATCGCTCGCTTCCGACAGTGATTTACCGGTCGGCAGGTTGAAAGAGACCGTCGATGCCGCCGACAGCCCCTGGTGATTAACCGACAGTGGCGCATTGGCGGGCTGCCATTTGGCGAAGTACGACAGCGGAATCGCCTTGCCTTCGCTGTTAATCACGAACATTTTGTCCAGCGCGCTGACGTCCTGGGTATAAACCGGATCCACCTCCATCACTACCTTATACTGGTTCAACGGTTGGTAGATGGTGGAGATCTGGCGTTGACCAAAGGCGTTGTTCAGCAGGCTGTTGGCCGCTTCGACGCTGATCCCCAGCCGTGACATGGTTTCACGGTCATAGATAAGGTCCATTTCCGCGCCGTTGTCCTGCTGGTCTGAGTTGACGTCGGCTAACTCCGGCAGCGCCGCCAGCGCTTTACGAATTTTCGGTTCCCATTCCCGCAGCGCGCTGAGGTCGTCGGAGAGCAGCGTGTACTGATAGCTGGCGTTGGCCTGACGGCCGCCGACGCGAATATCCTGTACCGCCATCAGGAACAGGTTAGCCCCCGGCTCTTTGGCGAGTTTTTTACGCAGCCGGTCGATAACCTGCTGCGCCGATTCATGGCGCACGTTGCGCGCTTTCAGGGTGATAAACATCATGCCGCTGTTCACCCGCGAGCCGCCGGTAAAGCCAGTGACGTTATCCACCGCCGGGTCTTCACGGATGATTTTCATAAAGTCCTGCAGCTTGCCGCGCATCGCCTGGAACGAGATGCTCTGGTCAGCCTGAATACCGCCCATCAGCACCCCGGTATCCTGTTCCGGGAAGAAGGTTTTCGGCACCGTAATATACAACCAGATATTGAGCGCAATGGTGGCGAGGAACACCACGCCGACCAGTTTCGCATGCCCCAATACCCACTTCAGCGATTTACCGTAGCCCTGCTGCATGGCGACCAGCACGCGCCCAAATCCTTTGTTGCGGGTTGGCGAATGCCGACGGTTAGATTTCAGCATCCAGCCGCACATCATCGGCGTGAGGGTGAGCGAGACGGCGAGCGAAATAGCGATAGCCACCGACAGCGTGACGGCAAACTCCCGCAGCAGCCTCCCCGGCAGGCCGCCCATCAGCAGCAGCGGCAGGAATACCGCGACCAGTGAAACGCTCATCGACAGAACGGTGAAGCCCACCTCGCGGCTACCCTGAAGCGCCGCCTGCATCGGTTTCATCCCGGCCTCAATATGGCGTGAGATATTCTCCAGCACCACGATGGCATCATCGACCACAAAGCCGGTGGCGATGGTCAACGCCATCAGCGACAGGTTATTGAGGCTAAAGCCGCACAGGTACATGGCGGCAAAGGTGCCAATCAGCGACACCGGCACCGCCACGGCGGGGATAAGCGTTGCGCGTCCGGAGCGCAGGAACAGGAAGACCACCAGAATGACCAGCGCGACGGAAATCACCAGCGTCTGCTCAACTTCCTCCAGCGAGGCGCGGATGGTGGGCGAGCGGTCCTGGGCGATTTGCAGGTCAATTGCCGCAGGAATGGTCTGTTGCAGCTCCGGCAGTTCCGCACGGATGCGGTCCACGGTGTCGATAATATTGGCTTCCGGCAGCTTGCGGATCATCAGCAAAATCGCCGGTTTGGCGTTGGTCATCCCGGCGTTGCGGACATCCTGTACCGAGTCGGTCACATTGGCGACATCGCCAAGGCGCACCGCGCCGCCGTTGTTGTAGTGAACGATCAGCGGCTGGTATTCAGCGGCTTTTTTCAGTTCGTCGTTGGTTTGTAGCTGCCAGCGGTGGGTGGTGTCGTCAATCGCCCCCTGCGGTTTGCGCACGTTGGCGTTACTGATGGCGGTGCGCACGGCATCCAGCGACACGCCCTGGTTAAACAGCGCCTGTGGGTTGAGGTCAACGCGCACGGCGGGCAGGGAGCTGCCGCCGACGTCGACGTCGCCCACGCCGTCAATTTGCGAAATGCTCTGCGCCAGCTGGGTAGAGGCGAAGTCGTACAGTTCGCCCTGGGAATAGGTGTCAGAGGTCAGCGTCAGGATCATGATTGGCGCATCTGACGGGTTAGCTTTGCGGTAGGTCGGGCGGCTCGGCATGCCGCTTGGCAGCAGGTTCTGTGCGGCGTTAATGGCCGCCTGTACGTCACGCGCCGCGCCGTTGATATCGCGGTCGAAGTTAAATTCAAGAATGATGCGCGTACTGCCAAGCGAGCTGCTTGAGGTCATCTCGTTGACCCCCGCAATACGCCCAAGCGAGCGTTCCAGCGGCGTTGCCACGGATGAGGCCATGGTCTCCGGAGACGCCCCCGGCAGCGAGGCGCTGATCATAATCACCGGGAAATCGACCTGCGGCAGCGGGGCGACCGGCAGCAGACGGAATCCGAGGATCCCGCACAGCGTAATGGCGAGCGAAATAAGAATCGTCGCCACCGGACGGTAGATGAAGAGCGCGAAAAATTTCACTTACGCTTCCTCTTCACGATGCGGGAACCGACTTTTCGGGTACAGCGACAGTCGGTCGAACAGCAGATAGATAACCGGGGTGGTGAACAGCGTTAGCACCTGGCTTACTAACAGACCGCCGACCATGCCAATCCCCAGCGGGCGGCGTAGCTCCGCGCCGACGCCGGTACTCAGCATCAGCGGCAGCGCCCCCAACAGGGCCGCCAGCGTGGTCATCAGAATTGGGCGGAAACGCAGCAGGCAGGCCTGGTAAATCGCCTCGCGCGGTGCCATGCCCTGTTCACGCTCGGCGGCGAGCGCAAAGTCGATCATCATGATCGCGTTCTTCTTCACGATACCAATCAGCAGGATGATGCCGATGATGGCAATCACGTCCAGCTCGTTACCGGCAATCATCAGCGCCAGCAGCGCGCCGACGCCCGCGGTTGGCAGCGTTGATAGAATGGTGATCGGGTGAATAAAGCTCTCATAGAGCACGCCGAGTACGATATACATCGCCACCACCGCCGCAACCACCAACCAGATAGTACTGCTCAGCGCCGACTGGAAGGCGAGGGTGCTGCCCTGGAATTCGGTACGAATATCTGACGGCAGGTTCAGCGTTTTTTCGGTGTCCAGAATCGATTGCACCGCATCGCCCAGCGAGTACTTATCCGGCACGTTGAACGAAATGGTGGTCACCGGGAACTGGTCGAGGTGGTTTATCGACAGCGGCGCAAACCGCTGCTCAACTTTGGCAATCGCGGTTAACGGCACGATGCCGCCGTCGCTGCTGGTCAAGCGAATGTTATCAAGCGCTGCCAGCCCCGGCGTTTGGCGGGTATCGTGTTCGAGTACCACGCGATACTGGTTAGCCTGGGTGTAAATGGTGGAGATAAGACGCTGGCCAAAGGCGTTGTACAGCGCGTTATCGACGTCCGCCATCGAAATGCCCAGGCGGCTGGCGCTGTCGCGGTCAACGTTAACGTAGGCCACCAGCCCTTGATCCTGCCAGTCGCTGCTGACATCCGAGAGCTGCGGCAGTGCCTGAAGCTGTTCCATCAGTTGTGGTACCCACTGGCTTAACGCATCGAGCGAGTTGGCCTGCAGGGTGAACTGATACTGCGTGCGGCTCACGGTAGTATCGATGGTCAGATCCTGCGTTGGCTGCAGATAGAGTTGGATGCCCGGAATGCGGTCAGCCGACTGCTGCAGACGGCTGATAACCGCCTGCACGCGGTCGTCACGCTCGCTCAGTGGCTTGAGGTTAATCTGCAAACGGGCGCTGTTGAGCGCCGGGTTGGTGCCGTCTACGCCGACGAATGAGGTCAGACTTTCGACCGCTGGGTCTTTCAGAATCGCATCGGCAACTGCCTGCTGGCGCTGCGCCATGCTGGCAAACGAGACCGACTGCGGCGCCTGTAAGGTGCCCTGAATAATGCCGTTATCCTGCGTCGGGAAGAAGCCTTTCGGAATGGTTACCCACAGAATCACCGACAGCGCCAGCGTACCGAGCGCCACGCTCAGGGTTAACCATGGATGGTTCAGCACGCGGGTCAGCAGGTGCCCATAACCGGCAATCACCCGGTCAAAGAAGCGTTCGCTGGCGCGGGAGAAACGGTTCTGTTTGCGCAGCGATTCGTGGCTGAGCATGCGCGCGCACATCATTGGCGTCAGCGTCAACGACACCACGGCCGATATCAATATCGCCACCGCCAGGGTGACGGCGAACTCGCGGAACAGGCGGCCAACGATATCACCCATAAACAGCAGTGGGATCAGTACCGCAATCAACGAGAAGGTGAGGGAAATAATGGTAAAGCCAATCTCGCCCGCGCCTTTCAGCGATGCGGTCATCGGCTTCTCGCCTTTTTCGATATAGCGCGAGATGTTCTCAATCACCACGATGGCGTCATCAACCACGAAGCCGGTGGCGATGGTGAGCGCCATCAGCGTCAGGTTGTTAATCGAGAAATCAAGAAACACCATCACCGCGAACGTGCCGACCAGCGAGAGCGGCACGGCAACGCCGGGGATGATGGTCGCCGGGACGTTACGCAAGAACAGATAGATGATCATCACCACCAGCGCAATCGCCAGCATCAGCTCGAACTGGGTGTCGGAGACCGAGGCGCGGATGTTGGTGGTACGGTCAGAAAGCACCTCAACCTTGACCGATTTCGGCAGGCTTTCGGTAAGCTGCGGCAGCATCTGGCGGATGCTGTCGGCCGTGGAGATGATGTTGGCGCCGGGCTGGCGCTGCACGTTCATCACGATGGCCTGTTTTTTATTGGCCCATGCGCCAAGCCAGGTGTTTTCCGCGCCTTGTTCCACGGTTGCCACGTCGCCTAAACGAATCGGTGCGCCGTTTTTGTAGGCGATAATCAGCGCCCGGTACTCCTGCGCCGACTGCATCTGGTCGTTTGCCGAGAGCGTCACCGCGCGCGCTGGGCCGTCGAGGCTACCTTTCGCCGAGTTAACGTTGGCGTTGGTAATGGCGGTGCGAATATCTTCGCTGGTCAGCCCGAGCGCGGCAATCGCCTGAGCGTTCAGCTTCACGCGCACGGCAGGACGCTGACCGCCCGCCAGCGTTACCAGGCCGACGCCGGAAACTTGCGAAATTTTCTGCGCCACGCGGGTCTCAACCATATCTTCCACTTCGGTCATCGGCGTGGCGGTTGAGGTGACGGCGAGGGTCATGATCGGCGGATCCGCCGGGTTGACCTTACTGTAGACCGGCGGGTTAGGCAGGTCGCTTGGCAGCAGGTTGGTGGCGGCGTTAATCGCGGCCTGCACTTCCTGCTCGGCGACGTCCAGCGGCAGCGTGAGCTGGAACTGGAGGGTGACGACCGATGCGCCGCCGGAGCTTTGCGATGACATCTGCTTCAGCCCGGACATCTGCCCGAACTGGCGTTCAAGCGGTGCGGTAATCGCCGAGGTCACCACGTCCGGGCTGGCACCCGGATAGAGCGTGACTACCTGAATGGTGGGGTAGTCCACCTCCGGCAGCGCGGAGACGGGCAGAAAACGGTAGCCGATAATCCCGGCCAGCAGAATCGCCACCATCAGCAGCGTGGTGGCAACAGGGCGCATAATAAACAGGCGGGACGGGCCGCCCGTATTGCTCGGCGGTAAAACTTGCATCAGCCGCGTGCTCCTTTATGGCCGGCGGCATGGCCTTCAGCCGCCGCCGGTTTTTCCGTTCCGGAGGTGGTGGCATCGTGGGCGGTGACGACTTCCACTTTGGCCCCTTCGGTTAAGCGGTCGATACCGTCGGTCACCACGCGATCGCCTGCGGAAAGTCCGGCATCAATGACCACTTTCTGGCTGTCCTGAATGCCCGGCACCACGGTGTGTTTGCTGACTTTATTGTCGCTGTTCAGCACCCAGACAAAGTGACCGTCGTTGCCCATCTGCAGGGCGGCGGTAGGGATAACGACGGCGTTCTGCTGGGTATCGACCAGCATGCGGGCGTTAACGAACTGGTTCGGGAACAGCGCGTCGTCCTGGTTGTTAAAGCGCGCTTTGAGTTTGATGGTGCCGGTGGTGGCATCAATCTGGTTATCAAGGCTCAGCAGCGTACCGGCGCTCAGCTTCTGCTTGTTGGTGCGGTCCCAGGCTTCAACCACCAGACTCTTGCCCGCTTTCTGCGCGGCAACCACGGTAGCAATATCATTTTCCGGCAGGGTGAAGACCAGGTCGATTGGGTGAGTCTGAGTCAGAACGACGATACCGGTAGTATCGCCGCTGGAGATCTGGTTGCCGATATCGACCTGTTTTAGGCCCACGCGGCCATCGATTGGCGCGGTGATGCGGCTCCAGTCGAGCTGCAGCTGGGCGCTGGCGACGGCGGCTTCATCGGCTTTGATGGTCCCTTCGGATTCACTGACCAGCGATTGCTGGGTATCCAGTTCCTGACGGGAGATTAGGTTGGTTTTCACCAACTGCTGGTAGCGGGATAAATCACGACGCGCGTTGGCGAGCGTGGCTCTGTCTTTTGCCAGCTGCCCCTGCGCCTGGGCGAGGGCGACTTTGAACTGGCTTGGGTCAATTTCTGCCAGCAGGTCACCGGCTTTCACCTGCTGCCCTTCCTGGAAGTGAATCGCCATCAGTTGGCCGTCAACGCGGCTGCGGACGGTGACGGTGTTGGCGGCGGTAATGGTGCCCAGCCCGCTCAGATAGCGAGGTACCGCTTCGCTGGTGGCGGTGGCGGCCTGAACCGGCGCCAGCGTGCCGCCAAAGCGACCGCCGTGACGACCGCCAGCGGCAGGCGCGCCCGCCGGTTTCGCGGTGGTGGAACCCGAGGTATCAGAATTGCTGCTGAAGTGCCAGATACCGAACGCGACTGCGATCGCTACCAGCACGGCCAGCGCAATACGCCAGCGATGGTTATGAATGCCTTTCATTGTTATCCGTTTCTCGCCCTGAATCATTTCACGAAATGATACTAGTTTAGTTACGGAACGCTCAGAAAAAATGGAGGAAATATGAAAGACGGAAGGAATCGTCCGAATCCTGCGCGGCTTTACGAGTAGGCTCGCAAACTATGGGGACGAAACTGCGGACCAGGCTAACGCGTGCTACCGTCAGCGGCGTTTAGCAGGGCGCTAAAACAGGAAAGCCCCTCCTGACGAAGGGGCCTTATATAAGGAAAGGGTTATGATGAAGTTAGTCATCATACTGGTGATACTCTTAGTGTTTAGCTTACCGGCTTACTCAGACACCAGGGGGAGGAGAAATCCTCCCTTACCCTCATTCCTTTACGATAGGTCGAAAAAACAGCGAAGTCAACGACGATATTTCAGGCGAAAACCACCTGCGCCCAGCGCGCCAGACCGGCGGTCACCGAGCCAAAATCGTCGCCACCGGCAATCGGAATGCCGGGAAGCTGCTGGGCCAACGCTTTCTTAATCAGCGGCGAGCGTGCGCTGCCGCCGGTTAAGTAGATGACATCCGGCTTTTCGTTGCTGTTTTCCAGCGCCAACTGCACCTGTTCAAGGATGCGCGTCAGCGGCTGATTCAGCGCCGCTTCCAGCCCATCCTGGCTGATAGCGGTGGCCAGTTCGTCGCTGATAAACGGCAGCGAGGTGTCAATCTGTGCGGCTTCGGACAGGGCGATTTTGCTCTCTTCGGCGCTGCGCACCAGACGGTAGCTCAGACGCTGCTGCCAGACCTTATACAGCAGGGCGACTTTCTCGGCGTCGCGAGCATCACGGGCGAGGTCACGCAGCATTCGACCGTTGGCCGCGCTGTAGAAATCGGTTTGTGCCGGAACGTCGTTGATAGCCACCGCGTTCCACCACGGCAGAATCGGCAGGGCGATGCCTTTTTCGGTGTCGCCGCCCATGCCGAGCAGCGGCATCAGGCTCTTAAAGGCCAGCGCGATGTCCAGATCGTTCCCGCCGACGCGGCAGCCGCTGTGACCAAGCAGGCTCTGTTCACGGTCGTGGCGGGTGCGCCACTGCGGCCCCATCAACAGCACCGAGCAGTCGGTGGTACCGCCGCCGATATCGACGACCAGCACGCGTTTTTCTTCACTCAGCGTGGCTTCGAAATCGAGCCCCGCGGCAACCGGTTCATACTGGAACACCACCTCACGGAAGCCCGCGCGCTTTGCCGCACGTTCAAGGATGCCGACCGCCTGGGCGTTAGCGTCGTCGCCACCGAGTCCCTGGAAGTTAATCGGGCGGCCAATCACCGCCTGGTCGAGCTTGTCCGCGAGCTGCGACTGCGCCTGCTGGCGAATATGCAGCATCATCGAGCAGACCAGGTCTTCGAATACCGCCACCTGCTGCGGCTTCAGGCCGCTGGCGCCAAGGAATGATTTCGGTGATTTAACAAAATAGACCTCTTCTGGGTCGGCGATGTACTGCTTGAGCGACGCGAGGCCGAACTGCACGCTATTGCTCAGTACGTCGATATCTTCTTCGCGGTTGAAGTTCATCGCCCGACGCAGCAGCGCCTGCGCTTCATCGCCGGTGGCAGGCACCTGATGGTGGCGATAAAGCCACTCGCTCACCGCTTCGCGCGTTGGCGCCGCGAGCATTGAAGGCAGCAGCGTACTGCCGTTTTCCATCGTCAGCATGCGCGGTGCGCCATCTTGCATCACGGCGATAGAACAGTTCGCCGTCCCGTAGTCAAAACCAATAAACACGACAATTATCCCCATGCCAGTGAAGAAAGGGGGGCGACTTTAGCGGAATGTCGCGAAGGCGGCAACTGGAATATGAAAGCAAGGTCACTGACGTGATAACCCGCTATGCTATTACGCTCGGCTTATCGCTATGTGCTTAAGGAGCAACGATGTTTGAACTGCCGTGGTTACCGCCGTACGACTGGCAATGGATGTTTGGCTTTCTGCAGGCGCGTGCCGTCAGCGGCATTGAACGTTTTGACGACGGTAGCTACTCCCGCAGCTGGCGCTGTGGCGAACATCACGGGCTTATCACCATGACGCCGGACACGGCGCACAACCGACTTTGCGTCACGCTCTCCGCCGGGCTTTTACCCGTGGCCGACCGGGCGCTGGCAGGCGTGGAAAAACTGTTGGACCTGCGCTGCTGTCCGCAGCAAATTCAGCATGCGCTGGGCAGTCTCGCCGCCGCCAGACCGGGGCTGCGTCTGCCGGGAGCACTTGAGCCATTTGAACAGGGGATAAGGGCGATTCTTGGCCAGCTTGTGAGTGTGAAGATGGCGGCGAAGCTGACAGGCAGCGTGGTGGCGCTCTATGGCGAACCGTTGGCTGAAGAGGAGGGCTTTTTCCTGTTTCCTACCGCCGAGCGTCTGGCGGCGGGCGACCCGCTGGCGCTGAAAGCGCTGGGGATGCCGCTAAAACGCGCGGAGGCGCTTATCTATTTCGCGCAGGCGACGGTCAACGGCGAGCTGCCGCAAGCGCTACCTGAGGATGTTCCCCAGGCGCTAAAAACGCTACAGCAGTTTCCCGGCATTGGTCGCTGGACGGCAAACTACTTCGCACTGCGTGCCTGGCAGGCGAAGGATATTTTCCTGCCGGATGATTACCTGATCAAACAGCGTTTCCCGGGAATGACGCCCGCGCAAATTCGCGTTTACGCCGAGCGCTGGCAACCCTGGCGCTCTTACGCGTTATTGCATATCTGGCATACGGACGACTGGTCGCCGGTATGAATCACCGGCGTGTAGACCGTGACTCTACCGCGTCCGTTGTTTTTGGATTCGTAGCAGGCGGCGTCGGCCTGTACCAGCAGTTCCGCCAGTTTAGCGTTGTGCTCATGCACCAGGGTTAACCCGGCGCTGGCACCCACCCGGTGCAGGCGGCCTGCCCAGATAAATTCGTAGTGATTAATCGCCTCGACGACGCGCTCGGTGGCGTTCACCGCCTGCTCGGTGGAGCAGTGGCGCAGAATAAAACCGAACTCATCGCCGCCGAGGCGCGCCAGAATATCGCTGGGGCGCAGCATTGAGCGCATCAACGAGGCAATTTCGTGCAGCAGCGCATCGCCTGCCGCATGTCCCGCGCTGTCGTTGACTGCCTTAAAGAAATCAAGGTCGAGCATAATCAGCGCGTGCGACTGGTGGCTGCCCGGCAGCACTTTCAACAGCCCTTTGAGCTGGCTTTCAAAGCTTGAGCGATTAGGCAGCCCGGTTAACGCGTCGTGGGTCGCGCTGTAGCTGAGCTGGCGCAGCAGTTTGCGCGATTCGGTAACGTCCTGAATGACCAGCACGAAGCCGATATGCTCCCCCTCAAGGGTTTTTAGCGGCGTCATGCTGTAGTGGATGTCAAAGCTGTCGCCATAGCGGTTTTTCAGGCTGTTGTCGTACTCGGCGTCGCTTTCTGGACCCGCCTGCGCGCTGAGGGCTTCCAGTATCTCTCCACCTGGCCCCTCGGTAATACGTAACACGGTAAGCAATGGCTTGCCCTGCGCTTCTGACTGCTTCCAGCCGCACATTTTTTCAGCGACCGGATTCATGAAAATAATGTTTTGCTTATTGTCGGTGCTGATCACCGCATCATGAATGGAGTCGAGGGTGATATGCAGGCGCTCTTTTTCCTGGAACAGCGCTTCGTTGGCCTGGGTGAGCTCCGCCATCAGCGCTTTATTCGCTTCGCGGCTTTTTTTCAGCGAGTTGATATCTTCAACCTGCTTAATAAAATAGAGCGGCGTGCCGTCGTTATTGCGCACGACCGAGACGGCAAGCAGCGCCCAGACCACCTCTCCGTGCTTGGTGCAGTAGCGTTTCTCCAGCGAATAGCTGTCAACTTCCCCGCGATTCAGCCGATCGAGTTGGGCCAAATCGGTAGCTAAATCTTCCGGCCAGGTCACCTGCTGGAAGGTCATCCGGTGCAACTCGTCCTGGCTGTAGCCAAGGAAGGCGCTCAGCGATTTGTTGACCTGCAGCCACTGCCCGTAGGTATCGACCAGCGCCATGCCGATGGCGGAATACTCCATCGCGTTACGGAAGCGAGTTTCGCTCTCGGCAATATGTCGGCGTTCGTTGTGCACGGCGTACATGGCGATGCTCATTACGCCGGTCGGCAGCAGCACCATCAGGAACGGCAGTCCCGGCATATTGTGCAGGCGATAGCTGTTGAGGGTGTTCTCAATCATGTGCTGAACCAGCGGGTGCAAAGAGGTCAGCATCAGCACCACCATAATGGTCAGCAGGGAAATCATAAATGCTTCTAAACGCGGCAGGCGCACGGCGCTCCACATCAGCAGTACCATGATGAAGGTGAACGGCCACGGCAGATAGAGCATCGACGTCATGCTTAGCGCCAGGGTAAGCACGGCGGTCAGCAGCGTAGAGAGCAGCAGCGCGGTATTCTGATAGCGCGTGGCGAATCGCGCTTTCAGCAGCAGGCCAATCGGTAACACTGCCAGCGCACCGGTGGCTTCGGCAAGCACCCAGACTACCAGCGTTTGCAGCGCGTTGGCGCCGGGAGAGAGGCTGGAGACTAGCATCCCCCCCAGCAACGCTGGCACCAGCGCGCAGGCGATTGCCATGCGGGTCCAGTCCACCAGGTTTTGCAACGGGTTATCGAGCACCAGCCAGCGACGTAGCAGCAATGCGCCGACCAGCGCCTCCAGAATGTTAATCGCCGGATAAGTCAGCGTCACCGCCGACGGGGAGTAGAGGCTCGTTGCGGTAATAATACCCAGTGCGCCCGCCAGCCCAATACCGGGCCACAGGGAACGCTTAAAACGATAGAATCCTGCCATCATGACCGCCGTCGGGAACCACACCGGCGACAGGTCACTTGGCTGATGCATCAGCGCGAACGAATAGAGCGTGAACAGGAACGTCAGGAACCCGAGGCCAAACAGGAGTTGCGCCGTACGAAACGGTGAGGTCAGGGCGATGGGGATGTACAGTTTTTCTTTCTTCATTACCACGATTATCCGGAACGACACACTCCGGCCTTGCTGACATTACCGCTGATTATGCACCAACTTACGCGCCTTTTATCGGATCGGTGACACTTATTGACAATAATCGGCAATTGATCACAAGTGTAATATTTACTTCGTGAATAACGACTTGCGCCGAAACGCGCCTCGACAGCGTTTCACCGATTGTCACCGCAGAACGATGCATTCGACTGGTATCGTCGCTATGAAATCCCTATAATTGCCGCGTTTGGCGCGGGTACACCTGATTATTCAGAGCTTCACCTCTTGAATAATATTGTCTGTCCGTGCCGTCCTTCCTATCATCCAGGTTAATCGGGTCGCAAAATTTATGACTGATAAGTCTCATCAGTGCGTCATTGTAGGCATCGCCGGCGCATCGGCTTCAGGTAAAAGTCTTATTGCTAGTACGCTGTATCGCGAATTACGCGAGCAGGTAGGTGATGAGCATATCGGTGTTATCCCTGAAGATAGCTATTACAAAGACCAAAGTCACCTGTCCATGGAAGATCGGGTAAAAACCAATTATGACCATCCTAATGCGATGGACCACAGTCTGCTGTTCCAGCATTTGCAGACCTTAAAACGCGGCACCGCTATCGAACTGCCGGTCTATAGTTACGTCGAGCACACCCGTACCCAGGAAACGATCCACATCGAACCGAAAAAAGTGATCATCCTTGAAGGGATCCTGCTGCTGACGGATGCGCGCCTGCGTGAAGAGATGAACTTCTCTATTTTCGTTGATACCCCGCTGGATATTTGCCTGATGCGTCGTATCAAGCGTGACGTTAACGAACGCGGGCGTTCGATGGACTCGGTGATGGCTCAGTATCAGAAAACCGTGCGTCCAATGTTCCTGCAGTTTATCGAACCGTCCAAGCAGTACGCCGACATCATCGTGCCGCGTGGGGGGAAAAACCGCATCGCTATCGACATTCTGAAAGCGAAAATTAGTCAGTTTTTTGAATAACTCACGCGAATTGTGTAACGTGCATTAATAGCCCTCAACCATGCCGGAAGAGGGCAGGTAGTACATAAAGGAGAGTGATATGCGTCTGTGCGACCGAGACATAGAAGCCTGGCTGGATGACGGCCGACTGTCGATTAACCCGCGTCCGCCGATTGAGCGTATCAACGGCGCGACGGTTGACGTGCGTTTAGGTAACAAATTTCGTACCTTCAGCGGTCATACGGCGGCCTATATTGATTTAAGCGGGCCGAAGGCGGAAGTCAGCGCGGCGCTGGATCGCGTCATGAGCGAAGAGATTGTGCTGCCTGAGGGCGATGCTTTCTATCTGCATCCGGGGGAACTGGCGCTGGCGGTAACGCTGGAGTCGGTGACGCTGCCGGCGGATCTGGTCGGCTGGCTCGACGGGCGCTCCTCGCTGGCGCGTCTGGGGCTGATGGTACACGTGACCGCCCACCGTATCGATCCAGGCTGGTCCGGCTGTATCGTGCTGGAGTTTTACAATTCAGGCAAACTGCCGCTGGCGCTGCGTCCGGGGATGTTAATCGGCGCGCTGAGCTTCGAGCCGCTGTCTGGCCCGGCCGATCGCCCGTACAACCGTCGTGAAGATGCGAAATATCGCGATCAGCAGGGTGCGGTCGCCAGTCGTATTGATAAAGACTGATCCGCCGCGAACCTGATGAGGGTGCCATGAGACGAATATTGACGACGCTGATGATCCTGCTGGTGGTGCTGGTCGCTGGACTATCATCGCTGGTGCTGCTGGTGAATCCCAACGATTTCCGCAGCTATATGGTGAAACAGGTTGAAGCACGTAGTGGTTATCAGCTCCAGCTTGATGGCTCGTTGCGCTGGCACGTCTGGCCGCGTCTGAGCATCCTCTCGGGTCGTATGACCTTAACCGCGCCGGGGGCCAGCGCGCCGCTGGTACGGGCGGACAATATGCGTCTTGACGTGGCGCTGATGCCGCTGCTTTCGCATCAGCTTCAGGTAAAGCAGGTGATGCTTAAAGGCGCGGTGATTCAACTGACGCCGCAAACCGAAGCCGAACGTGCGCAAAACGCCCCGGTGGCGCCAAAAGGCACGTCGCTGCCGCAGGAGCCCGGCAGTAGCGGCTGGTCCTTTGATATTGCTGCACTGCAGGTCGTGGATAGTGTGCTGGTCTTCCAGCATGAAGACGACGAGCAGGTGACGGTGCGCGATATTCGTCTGCAGATGGAACAGGATGCCAACCATCGGGCAGAAGTCGATTTCTCCGGTCGCCTCAACCGCGACCAGCGTGATTTAACCCTCAGTTTTTCCGCCCAGGTTCAGGCTGCAGACTACCCGCATAGCCTGGACGCGCAGCTGTCGCAGCTTAGCTGGCAGCTCCAGGGCGCAGACCTTCCGGCGCAGGGCATCAGCGGAAACGGCAGCCTGAACGCCAACTGGCAGGAGGAGGCGAAAAAGCTCAGCTTTAGCGCCCTGAACCTGACGGCGAACGACAGTTCATTGACCGGTGCGGGTAGCGTAATACTCGACGATCACCCTATCTGGGCGCTGGATCTGCAGTCCGATAAGCTCAATCTTGATAACCTGCTGCTGCATTCGGATATTCTGCCGAGCGGCGGTGGTGAAGTCCAAAAGGCGCAGGCGACGCCAAAACAACCGCGTCCGATTATCGCCAATGGCGTGAAGGTGGTGCCGTACAGCGGGCTGAACAGCTTTGACGGCACGCTGGCGATGACGGCGAAGCAGTTGATCTGGCGTGAGATGCCGTTTACCGACGTGCGGATTCAGGCTGATAACCAGCGCGGGTTGCTGCACATCGCCCAACTGGAAGGAAAACTCGACGGCGGGACGCTCTCGTTGCCGGGTACGGTAGACGCTCGTAACGGCGCACCGCAAGCTGAGTTCCAGCCGAAGGTCGATAACATCGAGATAGGCAGTCTGCTGAAAGCCTTTAACTACCCGATAGACATGGCCGGTAAAATGTCGCTGGCGGGGGATTTCTCCGGCTCGGTGGTGGATGCCAACCATTTCCGTCGCGACTGGCAGGGTCAAGCATCCATTGAAATGCACGATACCCGTACCGAAGGGCTCAACTTCCAGCAGCTGGTGCAGCAGGCGGTGGAACGCAGCACCGACGTGCGTGCTCGGGAAAACGACGATAGCGCGACGCGCCTCGATAAGCTCACCGCTGATATCGATCTCGACAGCGGCATTCTGACCCTCGACAACATGAACGGCTCGTCATCGCTAATGTCATTAACCGGCAAAGGCGCGCTGGACCTGGTGAAAGAAGAGGGCGATATGCAGTTCGCTATTCAGGTGACTGATGGATGGCAGGGCGAGGGCAAGCTGGTGGATATGCTTAAGCGCACTGCGATTCCACTGCGGGTTTACGGCAAATGGTCAGAGCTGAATTACAGTTTGCAGGTTGATCAGATCCTACGTCGTCAGCTGCAAAATGAAGCGAAGCGTCGGCTGAATGAGTGGGCTGAGCGCAATAAAAACACTCAGTCCGGCAAAGACGTGCAGAAACTGCTGAACAAGTAGCCCGGCCGAGCAACGCGACGCCGGGACGGGCTCCTCACTACACTTCGTAATCCCACTCATCATCCCGCGGCGGCGGGATAATCTGCACTTTCTGTACCCGGTGGCTCTCAACCTGCAGGGTCTTGAGCGTCCACGGGCCAATCTGCACTTCCTCACCGGCTTTCGGAATACGCTGCAGGTGCTCCATCAGTAACCCGGCGATGGTGTGGTACTCACGCTTCTCGTCCAGCGGCAGCGGAATGTACTGCACTAAATCTTCCAGCGGCATATGCCCGTTAGCGGTCCAGGTGCCGTCGGCATTTTTCTGAATGTCGTGGCGGGCATCAATCTCTTCCGCTTCGTTTGGCAGGTTACCGGCGATGGTTTCCGTCACGTCGCTGAGCGTCACAATCCCCTCAACCGAACCAAACTCATCCACCACAAAGGCGAAGTGGGTACGGGCGTTACGGAACTGCTCCAGCGCTGACAGCAACGGCAGCGCTTCCGGGAACACCAGCGGCTGGCGGATTAACACCCGCAGATCCAGCGGCTCACCGCGCAGCGATTGTTGTAACAGGTCGATGACGTGTACAACGCCGAGCAAATCCTCTTCATCATCGCCGCCGGTAACCACCAGGCGGGTGTGCTGGTTTTTCTCCAGCAGCGCGCGCACTTCGCTTTCCGGCGCGCTCAGGTCGATGTGCTCAATATCATGACGTGAGGTCATGATGCTGCTCACGGTACGCTGGTTGAGGTTTAGCACGCGCTCAATCATCCGCCGCTCCTGCGGATCGAAGATCTGCTGATCGCTCTGGTCTACCAGCAGTGAAGCGGTACCCGCATCAAGCTCTGCATCCTCTTTTTGGCCGCTCAACAGACGCATCACCGCCTCGGTGGTGCGACTTCGCAGCGACTGATTGGCGGTAAGGAAGCGGCGACGGTTAAAGATAGCCAGTTGGTTTAAGAACTCGATCATTACCGAGAAACCGATGGCGGCGTATAGATAGCCTTTTGGTATGACGAGGCCGAAACCTTCCGCTACCAGGCTAAAGCCGATCATCAGCAGGAAGCTCAGACAGAGAATCACAATCGTCGGGTGGCTGTTCACAAAGCGGGTCAGCGCCCGGCTGGCCATCAGCATCAGGCTGATAGCAATAATGACCGCAGCCATCATGACCGCCAGATGGTCGACCATGCCGACGGCGGTGATCACCGAGTCAAGCGAGAAGACCGCATCCAGCACCACGATTTGCGCGACAACGCCCCAGAAACGCGCGCCGCGGCGCTGCGTTGGGTTGTCGCTATCTTTCCCCTCCAGCCGCTCATTAAGCTCTACCGTGGCTTTAAACAGCAGGAAAAAGCCGCCGACCAGCATAATCAGGTCGCGGGCGCTAAAGGTGAAGTCGCGGACGCTAAACAGCGGTTTAGTCAGGGTGACCAGCCACGAGATAGAGGCCAGCAGCAGCAGGCGCATCAGCATCGCCAGAATCAGCCCGGTGACGCGCGCGCGGTCGCGTTGGGCTGGCGGCAGTTTTTCGGCGAGGATGGCGATAAACACCAGATTATCAATTCCGAGAACCAGCTCGATGACGACCAGCGTCACGAGTCCCGCCCAAATAGACGGATCGGCAATCCATTCCATACGTTGGTTAAAACCTTATGTTATATGACGAATTGATCATGGATAAAGCGACGGCAAATTGCAACGTCTGGCTGCGATTTCTCGCGGCAAAAAATCAATGTACAACAGGAAATAATAGTGAAAAATGGCCCTGAATTTATTATTGATAATATATTTTTCGGTATGGCGTAATTTAATTTGTCAACATAAAGAAAATCCTAAAAAGTCATACGGTATTGATCTTAATCTTATTCTTAAAATTATTTTTTAGGCGGAGCTAACCTTGCCTGCTATTCGCTTAGCTGCAACAATTCTCCCGGTACTGAATGGAATAGCCATTGATGTACGTCATGAAATAGTCATGCGGGAATGAAAGTCTCTGCATTATATATCCAGGAATATTCTCCATTCTTATTTTTGGTGTGGTTAGATTCCATATAACAACATGATTTTTAGGTGAATTGGTAGCTATGAGCCAAGGGCGGTAGCGTGCCTGAAGGCGTGAAGCGAAGCCTCGATTATTCTGTCAATAGCCTGCGGATGAATCCAAACTTTTTTCGGATATATGCCAGTTATATTCGCCGGTAATTAAATGCATGGTGGATGTACGGGTAATCAAATGGTACGGATTAATTTAATTCGCACAGGATAATTTTCTGCCAAAGTGATAAATAATCAATGATGAAATCCAAACTAAAATTGATGCCATTATTGGTGTCGGTAACCTTGATGAGTGGTTGCACCATACTTCCCGGCAGCAATATGTCTACCTACGGAAAAGATGTGATTAAGCAGCAGGATGCTGATTATGACATTGGCCGAATGGTGAATGTTTATCCGCTGACCCCGCGACTGATTGAGCAATTACGCCCGCGTCCTAACGTCGCGCAGCCCAACATGTCGCTGGATCAGGAGTTAAGCAATTACCAGTACCGCGTGGGGTCGGGCGATGTGCTGAACGTCACCGTCTGGGATCACCCGGAACTGACGACCCCGGCGGGGCAATATCGTAGCTCCAGCGATACCGGCAACTGGGTTCAGCCTGATGGCACCATCTTCTATCCCTACATCGGCAAAGTGCAGGTTAAAGGGCGCACGCTGGCGGAAATCCGTCAGACCATCACCCAACGCCTGGCAGCCTATATCACCGACCCGCAGGTTGATGTCAACGTTGCCGCCTTCCGTTCGCAAAAAGTCTACGTCTCCGGTCAGGTGAATAAATCCGGCCAGCAGGCGATTACCAACGTGCCGCTGACCGTGCTGGACGCCATTAACGCCGCTGGCGGACTGGGTGAACTGGCCGACTGGCGCAACGTGGTGCTCACTCATGACGGGCGTGAGCAGCGTATCTCCGTACAGGCGCTGATGCAGAACGGCGATCTGAGCCAGAACCGGCTGCTTTATCCGGGCGATATTCTGTTCGTACCGCGCAACGACGATCTGAAAGTGTTCGTGATGGGCGAAGTGAAGAAACAGAGCACGCTCAAAATGGACTTCAGCGGCATGACGCTGACCGAAGCGCTCGGCCAGGCGGAAGGTATCGACCTGACCACCTCCGACGCCAGCGGCATCTTCGTGATTCGTCCAACCAAAGAGGGCAACAACGGCAAGATGGCCAACGTCTATCAGCTGGATATGTCCGATGCCACCTCGCTGGTGATGGCGACCAACTTTGTCCTGCAGCCTTACGACGTGGTTTACGTCACTACCGCACCGGTTGCCCGCTGGAACCGTCTGATCAACCAACTGTTGCCGACCATCAGTGGCGTTCGCTACATGACCGATACGGCAAAAGACATTCACACCTGGTAACCGCCATGTTTAACAAAATTCTTGTGGTATGCGTGGGGAACATCTGCCGTTCCCCTACGGCAGAACGTTTATTACGCCGTCATCTTCCGGCGGTGACCGTTGACTCGGCGGGGCTGGGAGCGCTGGTGGGAAAAACGGCGGATGAACGCGCCGTCAGCGTCGCAGCAGTGCATGACATTTCGCTTGAGGGGCACTGCGCGCGGCAAATCTCCGGGCGCATGTGCCGGGAGTACGACCTGATTCTGGCGATGGAGAGACGGCACGTTGCCACCCTGCATGAAATGGCGCCGGAGATGCGCGGCAAGGTGATGCTGTTTGGCCATTGGGATAACGAGCGCGAGATCCCCGATCCGTATCGCAAAAGCCGCGAGGCGTTTGAAGCGGTGTACCAGTTACTCGACAGGTCTGCCAGCCAGTGGGCGCAGGCATTGAAAGCGCAGCAGGGATAACCATGACTGATAAAGTAAAACAGATAAGCCCGGCGGCCTCGGGCGGCGATGAGATTGATATTGGCCGCCTGGTGGGAACCGTTATAGAAGCCAAGTGGTGGGTGGCTGGCATTACGGCCCTGTTCGCCGCCGCCGCGATTGTCTACGCCATCTTCGCCACGCCTATCTACAGCGCCGATGCGCTGGTGCGTATTGAGCAGAATCAGGGAAGCGCGCTGGTGCAGGACATCAGCAACGCCTTAACCAGCAAGCCACCGGCCTCCGAGGCGGAGATCCAGATGATCACCTCGCGTCTGGTGCTGGGCAAAACCGTCGACGATCTGGACCTCGATATTGCGGTCAGCAAAAACACCTTCCCTGTCCTGGGTGCAGGGTGGGATCGCCTGATGGGGCGTCAGAACCAGACCGTCAAAGTCACCACCTTCGAACGTCCGGCCGCCATGGCGGACAGCACCTTCACGCTGGATGTGCTGAGCCCAACTACTTTCCGTTTCAGCAACGATAGTGGTTTCAGCGCTGAGGGCAAAGTGGGTGAACCTGTCAACAAAGGCGGCGTGTCGCTCATGGTTGCGGGGATTGCCGCCGATGAAGGGGCCAGCTTTACGGTCACCAAATACTCGACGCTGGGCATGATCAATACCCTGCAAAACAGCCTGAGCGTCACCGAAGACGGCAAAGACTCCGGTGTCCTGACGTTGACCATGGTCGGGGAAGATAAAGATCAGATCCGCGAAGTCCTCAACAGCATTGCCCGCAACTATGTGGCGCAGAACGTCGCGCGCAAATCGGAAGAGGCGGCGAAGAGCCTGGAGTTCCTCGAAGTGCAGCTGCCGCAGGTGCGCAGCCAGCTTGATATCGCCGAAAACAAACTCAACGCCTACCGTCAGCAGAAAGACTCCGTCGACCTGCCGTTGGAGGCCAAGTCGGTGCTCGACTCGATGGTCAACATCGATGCTCAGCTTAACGAACTGACTTTCCGTGAGGCGGAAATTTCCAAGCTCTACACCAAAATCCACCCGGCGTACCGCACGCTGCTGGAAAAACGTCGGGCGCTGGAAGAAGAGAAAGCGAAGCTCAGCCAGCGCGTGACGGCAATGCCGAAAACCCAGCAGGAGATTGTGCGTCTGACCCGTGACGTGGAGTCCGGTCAGCAGGTCTATATGCAGCTGCTGAACAAACAGCAGGAGCTGAAAATTACCAAAGCCAGCACCGTGGGCGATGTGCGTATCGTCGACCCGGCGATTACCCAGCCAGGCGTGGTGAAGCCGAAGAAAGCGCTGATTGTGCTGGGGAGCATTATTCTTGGCCTGATGCTGTCGATTGTTGGCGTGCTGCTGCGCTCGCTGTTTAACCGCGGCATCGAAAGCCCGCAGGTGCTGGAAGAGCATGGTATTAACGTGTATGCCAGCATCCCGCTTTCTGAATGGCAGAAATCCCGCGATAGCGTGAAGAGCGTCAACGGCGTGAAACGCTACAAGCAGAGTCAGCTGCTGGCGGTAGGTAACCCAACCGATCTCGCCATTGAAGCCATCCGCAGCCTGCGTACCAGCCTGCACTTCGCCATGATGCAGGCGCAAAACAACGTGCTGATGATGACCGGGGTCAGCCCTTCAATCGGTAAGACCTTCGTCTGCGCCAACCTCGCGGCGGTGATTAGCCAGACCAACAAGCGAGTGCTGATGATCGACTGCGATATGCGTAAGGGCTACTCCCACGAGCTGCTCGGTACCACCAACGACAACGGCCTGTCGGAGGTGCTGGTGGGCAAAACGGCGATTGAGCACTGCGCGAAGAAAACGTCGGTAGCCAACTTCGACCTCGTCCCTCGCGGGCAGATCCCGCCGAACCCGTCTGAACTGCTGATGGGGGAGCGTTTCAGTGAACTGCTGAAGTGGGGGAGCGCGAACTACGACCTGGTGCTGATAGATACCCCACCAATTCTCGCCGTCACCGACGCGGCGATTGTGGGCCGCCATGCGGGCACCACGCTGATGGTGACGCGTTACGCGGTCAATACGCTCAAAGAAGTGGAGACCAGTCTGAGCCGCTTTGAGCAGAACGGCATCGCGGTGAAAGGGGTGATCCTCAACTCTATTTTCCGCCGTGCTACCGGTTATCAGGATTACGGCTATTACGAGTACGAGTATCAGTCGGATTCTAAATAGTATTTTCCCCCTCACCCTAACCCTCTCCCCATAGGGGAGAGGGGAGAGGGGACCGTCCGGTTTTCTCCCTCGCCCCTATGGGGAGAGGGCCGGGGTGAGGGGAATAACCGCCCAATTGCCTATTCAGGGATATCCCATGCCAACAGACTATCCGTTGATCTCCATCTATATGCCGACCTGGAACCGACAGCAGCTGGCGATTCGCGCCATCAAATCGGTTCTGCGTCAGGACTATCCCCATTGGGAAATGATTATCGTCGATGACTGTTCCAGCAGCTTCGAGCAGCTCCAGCAGTACATCACCGAACTGAACGATAGCCGCGTGAAGTACACCCATAACGCCTTTAATTCCGGTGCCTGCGCGGTGCGCAACCAGGCAATTTTACAGGCTAAAGGCCAGTTTATTACCGGCATCGACGACGACGATGAGTGGACGCCAACCCGGCTCTCAACCTTTCTGGCGGACAAGCAGCAGCTCACCAATCATGCGTTTCTCTACGCCAACGACTACGTCTGCGAAGGGGAGGTCTATTCGCAACCGGCCAGCCTGCCGCTGTACCCGAAATCACCGTTCTCTCGCGAGCTGTTCTACAAGCGCAACATCATTGGCAATCAGGTGTTTAGCTGGGCCTGGCGTTTTAAAGAGTGCCTGTTCGATACCGAACTGAAGGCGGCACAGGACTACGACATCTTTCTGCGCATGGTGATGGCCTACGGCGAACCGTGGAAAATTGAGGCGGCGACGCAAATCCTGCACATCAACCACGGGGAGATGCAGATAACCTCTTCGCCGAAAAAATTCTCCGGCTACTTCAGCTTCTATCGCAAGCATAAAGAGAAGTTTGACCGTGCCAGCAAGAAGTATCAGCTGTTTACCTTGTACCAGATCCGCAATAAGCGGATGACCTGGAAGACGTTTCTGACGCTGCTGTCGGTGCGTAACGGTAAGCGCTGGGTTGATGGATTACGGAGTAAATAATGCTGCTGGAAGATTTACGTGCCAATAGCTGGAGCCTGCGCCCGTGCTGCATGGTTGTCGCTTACCGCATTGCCCATTTCTGCTCGGTGTGGCGTAAGAAAAGCATCGTCAACAATCTATGGGCCGCGCCGGTGCTGGTGCTTTATCGCCTCATCACCGAATGCGTCTTTGGCTATGAAATTCAGGCGGCGGCGACCATTGGCCGACGCTTCACCATTCACCACGGCTATGCGGTGGTGATTAATAAAAACGTGGTGGCGGGGGATGACTTCACCATTCGCCACGGCGTGACGCTCGGTAACCGTGGCCCAGATAGCCTGGCCTGCCCGACGCTGGGTAACGGCGTGGAACTGGGCGCCAACGTGGTCATCATCGGCGGCATCACCATCGGTAATCAGGTGACCATCGGCGCGGGAAGCGTGGTGCTGGACGATATTCCCGACCATGCGCTGGTAGTGGGCGAAAAAGCACGAGTGAAGGTAATCAAATGAATATTCTGCAATTTAACGTGCGTCTTGCTGAAGGTGGCGCGGCGGGCGTGGCGCTGGATCTGCATCAGCGCGCGCTGCGTCAGGGGCTGTCCTCGCAGTTTGTCTACGGCTATGGCAAGGGCGGCAAAAAGAGCGTCAGCCACGAGCGTTATCCACAGGTGGTAAAACAGACCGCGCGTCTGACCTCGATAGCGAACCTGGCGCTGTTTCGCCTGTTTAACCGCGACCTGTTTGGCAACCTGAATAACCTTTATCGCCAGGTGACCCGCACCGAGGGGCCGGTGGTGCTGCATTTTCACGTCATGCACAGCTACTGGCTGAACCTGGCGGAGATTATTGATTTCTGCGAGCGCGTCAAGGCGCACAAAGCGGACGTCACGCTGGTCTGGACGCTGCACGACCACTGGAGCGTGACCGGGCGCTGCGCGTTTCTCGACGGCTGCGACGGCTGGAAAAGCGGCTGTCTGAAGTGCCCGACGCTCGACAACTATCCGCCGGTTAAGGTCGATCGTGCGCATCAGCAGGTGGAGGAAAAGCGCCATCTCTTCCGCCGTATGCTCGCGCTTGGCTGCCAGTTTATCTCCCCCAGTCAGCATGTGGCCGAAGCGTTTAATAGCCTCTACGGCCCCGGGCGCTGCCTGATTATCAACAACGGCATTGATGTTGCCACCGAAGCGATTCTGGCGGAGCTGAAGCCAATGACGGCGACCGCGCCGCGGCCGAAAATTGCCGTTGTCGCCCACGACCTGCGCTACGACGGTAAAACCAACCAACGCCTGGTGCGCGAAATTATGGCGCTCGGCGATAAGGTGGAAATTCATACCTTCGGTAAGTTTTCACCGTTTGAAGGCGCGAACGTGGTGAACCACGGTTTTCTCACCGACAAGCGACAGCTGATGAGCGAACTCAACCCGCTCGATGCGCTGCTGTTTAGCTCTCGCGTCGATAACTACCCGCTGATCCTCTGCGAAGCGCTCTCTATTGGCGTGCCGGTGATTGCCACCCACAGCGAGGCGGCAAAAGAGGTGCTGGAAAAATCCGGCGGCCATACGGTTGACGAAAGCGCGGTGCTTTCGCTGGTGCAGCTGCCAAAAGCGGAGATCGCCGAAGCGGTATTTGGCACCACGCTCAGCGCGTTCAGCGCCCGCAGCCGTAAAGCCTATAGCGGACAACAGATGCTGGAGGAATATGTCTCGTTCTATCAGAGTCTGTAGCTATTTGCTGCTGCCGTTAATCTATCTGCTGGTTAACGTGAAGCTGGCGCAGCTCGGCGAGAGCTTTCCCATCACCATCGTGACCTTCCTCCCGTTGCTGCTGCTGCTGTTTGTTGAACGCATTAACCTGAAAAAGCTGATGATTGCCCTCGGGCTGGGCGTCGGGTTAACGCTGTTCAACTACGTGTTCGGTCAGTCGCTGGATCCGAGCAAATACGTCACCTCGACGATGCTGTTTGTCTACATCGTTATCATCATTGGCATGGTCTGGAGCATTCGCTTTAAAACCATTTCGCCGCATAACCACCGTAAGATCCTGCGCTTCTTTTACGTGGTTATCGGTATCGTAGTGATGCTGGCGGCGCTTGAAATGGTGCAAATTATTCTCTCCGGCAGCAGTAGCCTGATTGAGATGATTTCGAAATATCTTATTTACAGTAATAGCTATGTACTGAACTTTATCAAATTCGGCGGGAAGCGTACCACGGCGCTCTATTTTGAACCGGCATTCTTCGCTCTGGCATTAATCTCAATTTGGCTTTGCATCAAACAGTTTGGTATCAAAACCCCAAAATCTGATGCTATGATTCTCGCAGGGATAATTCTTTCAGGATCGTTCTCCGGGGTAATGACATTTATCCTGTTTTACCTGCTGGAGTGGGCGTTCCAGTATCTGAACAAAGAGGCGATTAAAAAGAAATTACCGTTAGCAATTATTTCTTTAGGCGCATTTTTTGTTGGTTTGATATTTGCTGGCCCCTATATTGCGGAACGTGTTGGTGACCTGGGAACGGAAGGTTCGTCATCGTATTACCGTATTATTGGCCCACTGGTGATGGTCGGTTATTCATTAACCAGTGTTGATGGGGTGGTGCGTTTCGGTTCTCTTTACGAATATGTTGCATCATTCGGAATATTTAACGGTGCGGATGTCGGTAAAACCATAGACAATGGCTTGTATCTGTTAATGATCTATTTTTCCTGGTTTGCCGTGATATTAACAATCGGCTACCTGTATTACGTGTTTAAAATGTTCATTAACGCTTTTGGGAATAATCGTAATTTCGCCGTGCAGTTGTATTTATTCACGCCGGTATCACTATTTTTTACCGGTTCGATATTTAGTCCGGAATATGCATTTTTAATTGTGTGTCCTTTTATTCTGCGTAAAGCGCTGAATATTGCCGACAGCAGATGAGGTGGAACATG
The DNA here is from genome assembly GCF_040930405.1 of Kluyvera sichuanensis. Taxonomy (NCBI): domain Bacteria; kingdom Pseudomonadati; phylum Pseudomonadota; class Gammaproteobacteria; order Enterobacterales; family Enterobacteriaceae; genus Kluyvera; species Kluyvera sichuanensis. Next base: position 1,971,199 of record NZ_CP162271.1, on the reverse strand, counting down.
TTGTTAAGTGTGGTGACCGTGGCGTTTCGCAACGTGGAAGGCGTGATGAAAACCTGGCGTTCGCTGGCCCATCTGGCGAACGATCCGAGCCTTGCATTTGAGTGGATTGTGGTCGACGGCGGTTCAGAAGATGGCACCGCAGAGTTTCTCGAAAAACGTAATGGGCAGTACCAGTTACGCTACGTCAGCGAGCCGGATAAAGGGCTGTATGACGCGATGAATAAAGGCATTCGCATGGCGCAGGGCAAGTTCGTGTTGTTCCTTAACTCCGGCGACAGCTTTCACCCGGATGTCTCGCAGTTTGTCCGCCAGCTTCGCGGCAAGAGCGATGATGCCATGTACCTCGGTGACGCGATGCTCGACTTCGGCGACGGCACCCAGATTCGCCGCAGTGCGAAGCAGGGCTGGTATATTTATCACAGCCTGCCGGCGAGCCATCAGGCTATTTTCTTCCCGCTGCATGGCTTGAGAAATTATCCTTATGATGTGCAGTACCGGGTGTCATCAGATTATGCGTTGGCCGCCAGAATGTATAAATCAGGCTATGCCTTTAAGCGAATTAAAGGTTTGGTGTCGGAATTTTCAATGGGCGGTGTTTCAACCACTAATAATCTGCAATTGTGTCAGGATGCCAAAAAGGTGCAGAGAGACATATTGCGCATGCCAGCCGTACTGACGGAATTATCTTATTTATTACGCCTGCGGACGACCGGGAAAACCAAAGCCTTATATCACAAAGCATAAGGAATCAGGATGCAGGAATTATCTGGCTTTACGGTGCCCAAAGGTTTTCGCGGTGCCGGGGGCATTAAAGTTCAACTCTGGTGGGCGGTGCAGGCGACATTATTTGCCTGGTCCCCGCAGATACTCTACCGCTGGCGCGTATTTTTATTGCGTTTGTTCGGCGCAAAAATAGGAAAAAACGTAGTGATTCGCCCATCGGTAAAAATCACCTATCCGTGGAAATTAACCATCGGTGATTATGCCTGGGTTGGGGACGATGCAGTGTTATATACCCTCGGTGATATTACCCTTGGGGCAAATTCCGTCGTTTCACAGAAATGTTATTTATGTACCGGCAGCCACGATTATCAGAGCGCGCATTTTGATATTAATGCCACGCCGATTGTGGTCGGCGAGAAATGCTGGCTGGCAACGGATGTCTTCGTTGCTCCCGGCGTCACGATTGGCGACGGCACCATCGTCGGTGCACGAAGCAGCGTTTTTAAATCGCTACCGGCAAAGGTGATTTGCCGTGGCAATCCCGCAGCAGTGGTGCGGGCGCGGGAAAGTTGAGGCTTGGCCCCTCACCCTAACCCTCTCCCCCGAGGGGAGAGGGGACAGTTCGGTTTTCTCCCTCGCCCCATTGGGGAGAGGGCCGGGGTGAGGGGAAACCCCGCAGCATTACCACAACATCCTAATTAACGAAGGAAATAAATTATGTCGAAAGTCGCTCTCATTACCGGCGTAACCGGGCAGGATGGTTCATATCTGGCGGAACTGCTGCTGGAAAAAGGGTATGAAGTTCACGGGATCAAACGTCGTGCTTCCTCCTTTAACACCGAACGTGTCGATCACATCTACCAGGATCCGCACAGCAGTAACCCGAAATTTCACCTGCACTATGGCGATTTGACCGACAGCTCCAACCTGACGCGTATTCTGCAAGAAGTGCAGCCGGACGAAGTGTACAACCTCGGTGCGATGAGCCACGTGGCGGTGTCGTTTGAATCCCCGGAATATACCGCCGACGTGGATGCGATGGGCACGCTGCGCCTGCTGGAAGCTATCCGCTTCCTGGGCCTGGAGAAGAAAACCCGTTTCTATCAGGCGTCCACCTCTGAACTGTACGGCCTGGTGCAAGAGATCCCGCAGAAAGAGACCACGCCGTTCTACCCCCGCTCGCCGTATGCCGTTGCCAAACTGTATGCCTACTGGATCACCGTCAACTACCGTGAGTCCTACGGTATGTACGCCTGTAACGGCATCCTGTTCAACCACGAATCCCCGCGCCGTGGCGAAACCTTCGTGACCCGCAAAATCACCCGCGCGATTGCCAACATCGCCCAGGGTCTGGAGAAGTGCCTGTACCTCGGCAACATGGACTCCCTGCGTGACTGGGGCCATGCCAAAGACTACGTCAAAATGCAGTGGATGATGCTGCAGCAGGAACAGCCGGAAGATTTTGTTATCGCCACTGGCGTGCAGTATTCCGTGCGCCAGTTCGTTGAAATGGCGGCAGCACAGCTCGGCATCAAACTGCGCTTTGAAGGCACCGGCGTGGAAGAGAAGGGGATCGTGGTTTCCGTCACCGGTCATGATGCGCCGGGCGTGAAGCCGGGTGATGTGATGGTGGCCGTTGACCCACGCTACTTCCGTCCGGCGGAAGTGGAAACCCTGCTCGGTGACCCAACCAAAGCGCACGAAAAACTGGGCTGGAAACCGGAAATCACCCTGCAGGAGATGGTCTCTGAAATGGTCGCCAAAGACCTTGAAGCGGCGAAAAAACACTCTCTGCTGAAATCCCACGGTTACGAAGTGGCGATCGCGCTGGAGTCTTAAGCATGACCAGAGAACGCATTTTTGTGGCGGGCCACCGGGGAATGGTGGGCTCTGCCATCGTCCGACAGCTTGAGCTGCGCGGTGACGTGGATCTGGTTCTGCGCAGCCGCGACGAGCTTAACCTGCTGGACAGCCGCGAGGTGCATGACTTCTTCGCCCGCGAAAATATCACTCAGGTGTATCTGGCAGCGGCGAAGGTGGGGGGTATTGTCGCCAACAACACCTTCCCGGCGGACTTCATCTACGAAAATATGATGATTGAAAGCAACATCATTCACGCAGCGCATACGCACAACGTGAACAAGCTGTTGTTCCTCGGTTCATCCTGTATTTACCCGAAGATGGCCAACCAGCCGATGCACGAGAGCGAGCTGCTGCAGGGCACGCTCGAAGCCACCAACGAGCCGTACGCGATTGCCAAAATCGCCGGGATTAAGCTGTGCGAATCCTACAACCGTCAGCACAACCGCGACTATCGCTCGGTGATGCCGACCAACCTGTACGGGCCGAACGATAACTTCCACCCGAGCAACTCCCACGTGATCCCGGCGCTGCTGCGTCGCTTCCACGAGGCGGTGCAGAAGAACGATGCCGACGTGGTGGTGTGGGGCAGCGGTACGCCAATGCGCGAGTTCCTTCACGTCGATGATATGGCGGCCGCCAGCATCCACGTGATGGAGCTGGACCGCAGCGTGTGGCTCGACAACACCCAGCCAATGCTGTCGCACATTAACGTCGGCACCGGCGTTGACTGCACCATCCGCGAGCTGGCGCAGACGCTGGCAAAAGTGGTGGGCTTTAAAGGCCGCGTGGTGTTTGACGCCACCAAGCCTGACGGGACGCCGCGCAAGCTGCTCGACGTATCGCGTCTGCATCAACTGGGCTGGTATCACGAGATTTCGCTGGAGGCTGGGCTTGCCAGCACCTACCAGTGGTTCCTTGAAAACCAGCACCGCTTCCGGGGGTAACGCATGTTTCTGAGCGAGGAGGCGTTTGCCACCGTGGTGCAGTCTACGCCGCTGATTTCTATCGACCTGATCGTGGAGAACGCGCAGGGCGAGTTTCTGCTGGGTAAACGCACCAACCGTCCGGCGCAGGGGTTCTGGTTTGTCCCCGGCGGACGGGTACAGAAAGATGAACCGCTGGGTGAGGCGTTTGCTCGCCTCACCCAGGCGGAGCTGGGGCTGAGCCTGCCGATGACGGCAGGCCGCTTCTACGGCGTCTGGCAGCATTTTTATGACGACAACTTTTCGGGCGCGGACTTCTCGACCCACTACATCGTACTGGGGTTCCGCCTGCAGGTGGACGCCGACGCGCTCACGCTTCCGGAGGCTCAGCATAACGACTATCGCTGGATGAGCCCTAAGGCGCTGCTGGCGGCGGACAATGTCCACGAAAACAGCCGCGCCTACTTCCGGGTCGACAAAATGGCCGAGGTACCGGGCTTATGAAGATTCTGGTGTATGGCATTAACTACTCACCTGAACTGACCGGCATCGGCAAGTACACCGGCGAGATGGTGGAGTGGATGGCGCGTCAGGGCCACGAGGTGCGGGTGATTACCGCACCGCCGTACTACCCGGAGTGGCAGGTTGGCGTGAACTACTCCAGCTGGCGCTATCGTCGGGAAGAGGGTGAGGCCACCGTGTGGCGCTGCCCGCTGTACGTGCCGAAGCAGCCCTCAACGCTCAAACGCCTGCTGCATCTTGGCAGTTTTGCGCTCAGCAGCTTCTTCCCGCTGATGGCCCAGCGTCGCTGGAAGCCGGACCGTATTATCGGCGTCGTGCCGACCCTGTTTTGCACGCCGGGCATGCGTCTGTTAGGCAAACTCTCCGGGGCGCGCACGCTGCTGCATATTCAGGATTATGAAGTCGACGCCATGCTAGGTCTCGGCATGGCCGGTAAAGGCAAGTCCGGCAAGGTGGCGAAGCTCGCCAGCGCTTTTGAGCGCAGCGGCCTGCACAACGTCGACAACGTCTCGACGATCTCGCGTTCGATGATGAACAAAGCCTGCGAAAAGGGCGTCCCGACGGAGAAGGTGATCTTCTTCCCTAACTGGTCTGAAGTTTCCCGCTTCCGCGAGGTGCCTGAAACGCTGGTTATCGCGCTGCGTCAGCGACTGGGTCTACCTGATGACCGCAGGATAGTGCTTTATTCCGGCAACATCGGCGAAAAACAGGGGCTGGAAAGCGTCATTACCGCCGCTGAACAGCTCCGCGAGCAACCGCTGCTGTTTGTGATTGTCGGCCAGGGCGGCGGCAAAGCGCGGCTGGAAAAGATGGCCGCCGAACGTGGACTGGATAACGTGAAATTCCTGCCGCTGCAGTCTTATGACGATTTACCCGCCCTGCTGGCGATGGGTGACTGCCATCTGGTTATCCAGAAGCGCGGCGCGGCGGATGCGGTACTGCCGTCCAAACTGACCAATATTCTGGCGGTGGGCGGCAACGCGGTGATCACCGCAGAGGCGGACACCGAGCTTGGACAGCTTTGTCTCGACAACCCAGGCATTGCGGTATGCGTCACGCCTGAATCGGTTCCGTCGCTGGTGGAAGGGATTGAACAGGCGCTGAGCATGCCAAAACGCAACGCGGTGGCCCGCGCCTGGGCAGAACGCTCGCTCGAAAAAGAGCACGTTCTTAACCAATTTATTGCTGATATTCGGGGTTAAACGATGAGTCAATCTACGCTTTTCCCGGTCGTGATGGCCGGTGGCTCGGGCAGCCGCCTGTGGCCGTTGTCCCGAGTGCTGTACCCCAAGCAGTTCCTGTGCCTGAAAGGGGACATGACCATGCTGCAGGCCACGGTTAACCGCCTGGAAGGGGTGAGATGCGCGAGCCCGGTGGTTATCTGCAACGAGCAGCACCGTTTTATCGTCGCCGAGCAGCTGCGCCAACTGAACAAGCTGACTGAAAACATCATTCTGGAACCCGCTGGGCGCAACACCGCCCCGGCGATTGCGCTGGCCGCACTGGCCGCTATGCGCCGTGAGCCGGATAACGACCCGCTGATGCTGGTGCTGGCGGCAGATCACGTTATCCAGGACGAAGACGCTTTTCGCGCCGCGGTACGCGATGCCACACCGTACGCCGAAAGCGGCAAACTGGTGACGTTCGGTATCGTGCCGAGCCTGCCGGAAACCGGCTATGGCTATATTCGTCGCGGCAACGTGAGCCCGGCGGCCGGTGAGGCGTTGGCGTTTGAAGTGGCGCAGTTCGTCGAGAAACCGAACCTTGATACCGCTCAGGCCTACGTTGCCTGCGGTGAGTACTACTGGAACAGCGGCATGTTCCTGTTCCGCGCCGGGCGTTACCTGGAAGAGCTGGGCAAATATCGCCCGGACATTCTTAGCGCCTGCGAAAAAGCGATGAATGTCACCGACCCGGATCTCGATTTTATCCGCGTCGAGGAAGAGGCTTTCCTGAGCTGCCCGGACGAGTCTATTGACTATGCGGTGATGGAACGCACCCACGACGCGGTTGTGGTGCCGATGGACGCCGGCTGGAGTGACGTCGGCTCCTGGTCATCGCTGTGGGAAATCAGCAACCATACGCCGGAAGGCAACGTGCACCACGGCGATGTAATCAGTCATAAAACCGAAAACAGTTACGTCTACGCAGAATCGGGCCTGGTGACGACCGTTGGGGTAAAGGATTTGGTGGTGGTGCAGACCAAAGACGCGGTGCTTATCGCCGATCGCAACGCGGTGCAGGACGTGAAAAAGGTGGTCGAGAAAATTAAGGCCGATGGCCGTCACGAACACCATATCCATCGCGAAGTCTATCGCCCGTGGGGCAAATATGACTCTATCGACTCCGGCGATCGCTACCAGGTGAAGCGCATCACCGTGAAGCCGGGCGAGGGACTCTCTCTGCAGATGCATCACCACCGGGCTGAACACTGGATTGTGGTGGCTGGCACCGCCAAAGTGACCCTCAATGATGAGATAACCCTGCTGGGTGAAAACGAATCCATCTACATCCCGCTGGGCGTGACGCACTGCCTGGAAAACCCGGGGAAAATTCCGCTCGACCTGATTGAAGTGCGCTCAGGCGCCTATCTCGAAGAGGACGACGTGGTGCGATTCGCCGACCGCTACGGGCGCGTGTAGCGCGCCTATTCTGCCCGATGGCGCTGCGTCATCCGGCAACTCACGATATGAAAAATCATGACCCTCACCGGTCAGGGCCAACCGTTGCCTGAAGAAAGGTAAAAACATGAAAAAGCTGACCTGTTTTAAAGCCTATGACATTCGCGGCAAGCTGGGCGAAGAGCTGAATGAAGAGATTGCCTGCCGCATTGGTCGCGCCTATGGCGAGTACCTGAAACCGAAAACCGTGGTGCTGGGCGGTGACGTACGCCTGACCAGCGAAGCGTTGAAGCTGGCGCTGGCCCGCGGCCTGCGCGATGCGGGCGTAGACGTGCTGGATATCGGCCTTGCCGGTACCGAAGAGATCTACTTCGCCACCTTCCATCTTGGCGTGGATGGCGGCATTGAAGTCACCGCCAGCCATAACCCGATGGACTACAACGGCATGAAGTTGGTGCGCGAAGGCGCGCGTCCTATCAGCGGTGACACCGGGCTGCGTGATATTCAGCGTCTGGCCGAAGAGAACTTCTTCCCGCCGGTGGACGACGCAAAACGCGGCGGCTATCAGCAAATTAACCTGCGTGATGCCTACGTTGAGCATCTGCTGGGCTACATCGACGTTAAAAATCTCACCCCGCTCAAGCTGGTGGTTAACTCCGGCAACGGCGCGGCGGGCCCGGTTATTGATGCGCTGGAAGCCCGCTTTAAGGCACTGAACGTGCCGGTCAGCCTGATTAAGGTGCATAACAACCCGGACGGCAATTTCCCGCACGGTATTCCTAACCCGCTGCTGCCGGAGTGCCGCGACGATACCCGCGATGCGGTGCTGAAGTACGGTGCCGATATGGGCATCGCCTTTGACGGCGATTTCGACCGCTGCTTCCTGTTCGACGAGCAGGGGCAGTTTATCGAGGGCTACTACATCGTTGGCCTGCTAGCGGAAGCTTTCCTCGAGAAAAACCCCGGCGCGCGCATTATCCACGACCCGCGCCTGTCGTGGAACACCGTCGACGTGGTGACCGCCGCAGGCGGCACGCCGGTGATGTCGAAAACTGGTCACGCGTTTATCAAAGAACGTATGCGCAAAGACGACGCGGTGTACGGCGGCGAGATGAGCGCCCACCACTATTTCCGCGATTTTGCCTACTGCGACAGCGGGATGATCCCGTGGCTGCTGGTGAGCGAACTGCTGTGCCTGAAGGGCAAAACCCTGGGTCAACTGGTGCATAACCGCATGGCGGCATTCCCGGCAAGCGGGGAGATCAATAGCCAGCTGAAAGCGCCGTCGGAGGCGATAGCCCGGGTAGAGGCGCATTTTGCCGGCAGCGCGCTGGAGATTGACCGCACCGACGGCATCAGCCTGGCGTTCGCCGACTGGCGCTTTAACCTGCGTTCGTCGAATACCGAGCCGGTGGTGCGCCTGAACGTGGAGTCTCGCGGCAATACGCCGCTGATGCAGGCGCGAACGCAGGACATTCTGGCGCTGCTTAATCAGTAATTTTTGCCCCTCACCCCGGCCCTCTCCCCAAAGGGGCGAGGGAGAAAACCGGACAGTCCCCTCTCCCCTCTGGGGAGAGGGTTAGGGTGAGGGGAAAACGACGAAATAGGACCAACGATGACGACTCTAAAAAAGCGCGAACGAGCCAAAACGAATGCATCGTTAATCTCCATGGTGCAACGTTTTTCAGATATCACCATCATGATAGGTGGGCTGTGGCTGGTGTGTCAGGCCGTCGCGTTGCCGTTTTTGTATCTGCATCTGCTGATGGCGCTGGTCACGCTGGTGGTATTCCAGATGATCGGCGGGATCACCGACTTTTATCGCTCATGGCGCGGCGTCCGTATCACCACCGAGCTATTACTGCTGCTGCAAAACTGGACGTTGAGCCTGGTCTTTACCGCTGGGCTGCTGGCGTTTAACGATGACTTCAACACCAACTTCGCCATGTGGCTGGCGTGGTATCTGCTGAGCACTATCGGCATGCTAGCCAGCCGGGCGTTTATCCGCTACGGCGCGGGCGTGCTGCGCCATCGCGGCTACAACACCCGCTATGTGGCGGTGGCGGGCGATATGCCGGAAGGGCAGGCGCTGCTGGAGAGCTTCCGCAATCAACCGTGGCTTGGCTATGCGGTAGTGGGCTGCTATCACGATGCAAAACCGGGCGGCGTGAATACCGACTGGATGGGCAACTTCGAGCAACTGCTTGACGACGCCCGCTGCGGCAAGATTCATAACGTCTATATCTCCATGGCGATGCAGGACGAACTGCAGATCAAAAATCTGGTGCGCGATCTCGCCGACACCACCTGTACCGTGCTGCTGATCCCGGACGTCTTCACCTTTAACATACTGCACTCCCGCGTCGAAGTGGTGAACGGCATTCCCGTCGTCCCGCTGTACGACACCCCGCTCTCCGGCGTAAACCGCATCCTGAAACGGCTGGAAGATATCGTGCTGGCCAGCGGCATTCTGCTGCTTATCTCTCCGGCGCTGTGCTGTATTGCGCTGGCGGTGAAGCTCAGCTCGCCTGGGCCGATTATTTTCCGCCAGACCCGCTATGGCATGGACGGTAAGCCTATCAAGGTGTGGAAATTCCGCTCCATGAAGGTGATGGAGAACGACAAGGTGGTGACTCAGGCGACGCAAAACGACCCGCGCGTGACCCGTGTGGGCAACTTCCTGCGTCGGACCTCGCTCGATGAACTGCCGCAGTTTATCAACGTGCTCACCGGCGGGATGTCGATTGTTGGCCCACGCCCGCACGCCGTGGCGCATAACGAGCAGTACCGTCAGCTGATTGAAGGCTACATGCTGCGTCACAAAGTGAAGCCTGGCATTACCGGTTGGGCGCAGATTAACGGCTGGCGCGGCGAGACCGACACCCTGGAGAAAATGGAAAAACGGGTGGAGTTCGACCTCGAATACATCCGCGAGTGGAGCCTGTGGCTCGATATCAAAATTGTTTTCCTGACGGTGTTTAAAGGCTTCGTCAACAAAGCAGCCTATTGAGGACGCAACATGGGCTTACGAGAAAAAACCATCAACGGCGCCAAATGGTCGGCGATGGCAACGGTGGTGATTATTGGCCTTGGACTGGCGCAGATGACCGTGCTGGCGCGGCTGTTTGACGGCCATCAGTTTGGCCTGCTCACCGTGTCGCTGGTGATTATTGCGCTGGCGGATACGCTGTCGGATTTCGGCATTGCCAACTCGATTATTCAGCGCAAAGAGATTAGCCAACTGGAACTGACCACGCTCTACTGGCTGAACGTCGGGCTTGGGGTGGCGGTGTTTGCGGCGGTTTATCTGCTGAGCGATACCATCGCCAACCTGCTGCATAACCCGGACCTGGCACCGCTGATTAAAACCTTGTCGCTGGCGTTCGTGGTGATCCCGCACGGCCAGCAGTTCCGCGCGCTAATGCAAAAGGAGCTGGAGTTCAACAAGATTGGTTCGATTGAGACCGCCGCCGTACTGTCGGGCTTTACCTTCACGGTGGTCAGCGCCTGCTTCTGGCCGCTGGCGATGACCGCGATCCTTGGCTATTTGGTTAACAGCGCCGTGCGCACGCTGCTGTTTGGCTACTTTGGCCGCAAAATTTACCGCCCAGGCCTGCACTTTTCGCTCGCTACTGTGATGCCCAACCTGCGATTCGGCGCGTGGCTAACGGCGGACAGCATCGTTAACTACATCAATACCAACCTTTCTACCCTGACGCTGGCGCGCATTCTCGGGGCGAGCGTCGCGGGTGGCTACAACCTGGCCTACAACGTGGCAGTGGTGCCGCCAATGAAGCTCAACCCGATTATCACTCGCGTGCTGTTCCCGGCGTTTGCCAAGATTCAGGACGACAACGACAAGCTGCGGGTGAACTTCTACAAGCTGCTGTCGGTGGTGGGGATTATCAACTTCCCGGCGCTGCTGGGGCTGATGGTGGTGAGCAATAACTTCGTGCCGCTGGTGTTTGGCGAGAAGTGGATGCACATCGTACCGATCCTGCAACTGCTGTGCGTGGTGGGACTGCTGCGCTCCGTAGGCAACCCGATTGGCTCGCTGCTGATGGCCAAAGCACGCGTGGACATCAGCTTTAAATTCAATGTGTTTAAAACCTTTCTGTTTATTCCCGCGGTGATTGTCGGCGGGGAGATGGGCGGCGCGATTGGCGTGACGCTCGGCTTCCTGCTGGTGCAAATCATCAACACCATCCTCAGCTACTTCGTGATGATCAAACCGGTGCTGGGGCCGGGCTACCGTGACTACCTGCTGAGCCTGTGGCTGCCGTTCCGGCTTTCGCTGCCCACGCTTATCACCAGCTATGCCGTCGGACGACTGCTGGCGGGCAGCGTGTCGTTACCGATGCTGCTGGCGTTACAGGTGCTGACGGGCGTGCTCAGCTTTGCGCTGGTGATTGTGCTGTCGCGCAATAGCCTGCTGATTGAACTTAAAAAACCGCTCTGTCGGAACAAAAAACTGAAGATGTTATTACGCGTTTCGTAGCCCGGACGAGGCGTTTACGCCGACGCCGGGGAGTCCCCGGCGTCACTGCGTTCGGCCGGGCTACCAAATCGTTGCTACGCGTTTTAAATGAATGAGCTTAACCCCTTTGATGAGGCCATGATGAAATTATTAATTTTGGGAAACCACACCTGCGGCAACCGCGGCGATAGCGCCATTATGCGCGGCCTGCTCGATGCCATCGTCCGCCAACAGCCGGACGTAGAAATGGACGTGATGAGCCGTTTCCCGATCAGTTCCTCCTGGTTGCAGGGGCGTGAGATTATCGCCGATCCGCTGTATCAACTGAGCCAAAAGCAGCAGGCGGCAGGGGGGATGAGCGGGCGCGTGAAGAAGGTGCTGCGCCGTCGCTTCCAGCACAAGATCCTGCTGGCGAAGGTGACCGGCGAAGGCAAATTGCGGAACTTTGACATTGCGCCGGAGTTCCATGAATTTGTACGCTTTCTCGGCAATTATGATGCAATTATCCAGGTGGGCGGCTCGAACTACGTCGATCTCTATGGCTTGACCCACTTTGAATACCCGCTGTGCGCCTTTATGGCCAATAAGCCGATTTACATGATTGGCCACAGCGTCGGGCCTTTCCAGAACCCGGACTTTAACCAACTGGCGAACTACGCCTTTGGCCGCACTCATGCGCTTATCCTGCGTGAAACGGTCAGCCGTGAGTTGATGGCGAAAGCGGAGATCGATACCTCGAAAGTGGAGCAGGGCGTGGATACCGCCTGGCTGGTTGAGCATCGCAACGACAGCTTTGAACCGAGCTACGCGGTGCAGCACTGGCTGAACCTGACCGCACAGCGCAAAACCGTCGCGATTACGCTGCGCGAGCTGGAGCCGTTCGATAAACGCCTTGGCACCACGCAGCAGGCCTACGAAAAAGCCTTTGCCGAGGTGGTGAACCGGATGATTGCCGACGGCTATCAGGTATTAGCGCTCTCGACCTGTACCAGCATCGACCGCTACAACCGTGATGACCGCATGGTGGCGCTGCGTATGGCGCAGTACGTCGAAAACCGTGAACACTTCCATATCGCCATGGACGAACTGAACGATGTGGAGATTGGCAAGATCCTTGCCTCCTGCGAACTGACCATCGGCACGCGCCTGCACTCGGCGATTATCTCCATGAACTTTGGCACCCCGGCAATTGCCATTAACTATGAGCACAAATCTGCGGGCATCATGCAGCAATTGGGGATGCCGGAGATGGCTATCGACATTCGCCACCTGCTGGATGGTTCCATGCAGGGCGTGGTGGCCGATATTCTGAATCAGCTTCCGGCGCTAGGTGAGAAGGTGGCAACGGCGGTAGAAGGCGAGCGTCAGAAAGGCTTTAGCATGATTGAATCGGTGCTGAGCCGTATCCGGGAGGGCCGATGAAAGTCAGCTTCTTTCTGCTGAAATTCCCGTTATCGTCAGAGACCTTCGTCCTGAACCAGATTGTGGCGTTTATCGAGATGGGCCATGAGGTAGAGATTGTCGCGCTGCAAAAGGGCGACCTCACCAACACCCATGCCGCCTATACCCAGCACCGGCTGGCGGAGAAGGTCTGCTGGTTACAGGACGAACCCGCCAGCGCGCTGGAAAAACTGCGCTACCGCGCGTTCAGCACCCTGCGCGGCCTGCACCGTCCCGCCGTCTGGCGGGCGTTGAATACGCGCCGCTATGGGCAAGAGGCGCGCAACCTCATTCTCTCCTCCATTTGTAGCCGCACGCCGACGCCAATCACCGCCGATATCTTTATCGCCCACTTTGGCCCGGCGGGGGTGACGGCGGCCAAGCTGCGCGAGCTGGGGGTGATCGACGGCAAAATTGCCACCGTGTTTCACGGCATTGATATCTCCAGCCGTGACGTGCTCAGCCACTATGGCGGGGAGTACCAACAGCTTTTTCGGCGCGGCGACATGATGCTGCCGATTAGCCAGCTGTGGGCTGAACGGCTACAGGCGATGGGCTGCCCGGCGGATAAAATCACCGTCTCGCGGATGGGGGTGAATATGGACCGTTTCTCATTACGACCATTGAAAACGCCAGACGACTGTCTACAGATTATCTCCGTTGCCCGGTTGACCGAGAAAAAGGGGCTGCACGTGGCGATTGAAGCCTGCCGCCAGCTGAAAGCGCAGGGAGTGAACTTTCGTTACCGCATTCTCGGCATCGGCCCGTGGGAACGGCGTTTGCGTACCCTGATTGAACAGTATCAGCTGGAAGACCGTGTGGAGATGCCGGGGTTTAAACCGAGTCACGAAGTGAAAGCGATGCTTGATGAGGCCGACGTATTCCTGCTGCCGTCGGTGACCGGCGCAGACGGCGATATGGAAGGCATTCCGGTGGCGCTGATGGAGGCGATGGCGGTGGGGATCCCGGTGCTCTCTACCGTTCACAGTGGGATCCCGGAGCTGATTGAGTCTGGAGATTCCGGCTGGCTGGTGGCCGAAAACGACGCACGGGCGCTGGCTGACAAGCTGAAAGCATTAGGGCGGATGGATGCGCAGAGCCTCCAGCCCGTACTTGAGCGGGCTCGTGAAAAAGTGGAAACCGATTTTAACCAGCAGGTGATCAACCAACAGCTCGCCCACCTGCTGTACACGCTTTGCTAAGGAGGTGCCATGCGTACTTTAACCCGACGACACTTTCTGACGGCCGGCGCGACGCTGGCCGCCTTGCCGCTGCTGCCCGTCGACCGCGCCCGCGCGGCAGGGCAATCTGCAGCGGCTGATATTCGTGACTTCTATCGTGACGGTGACTGGATCCGCGCGTTTAACGAGGCGTTCAGCAAGGCGGATACGGTCGCCGTTCCCGCTGATGTGACCTGCGACAATATCAACACCGCCATCACCGTGCCGCCGGGCAAAACGCTGGCGGTTGCTGGCGCGCTAAAAGGTAACGGCCGTGGCCGATTTATCCTGCAACAGGGCTGTAAGATTAGCGGTAGCGGAGAGGCGAGCCTTTATAACATCACCCTTGACGTGCGCGGCGGCGACTGCACCATCGAGGGGCTGACCATGAGCGGCTACGGCCCGGTGGCGCAGATATTCATCGGCGGCAAAGATAAGCGGCAGATGAAAAACCTCAATATTACCCGCCTTACCGTTACCAAAGCGAACTACGGCATTCTCCGCCAGGGATTCCATAATCAGTGGCAGGACGTCAACATCACCCACTGTCACTTCAGCTACCTGCAGGGCGACGCCATCGAGTGGAACGTAGCGATAAACGACAGCAATATCCTCATTTCTGACCATGTCATCGACCATATCGACTGCACCAACGGCAAGGTGAACTGGGGGATAGGCATTGGCCTGGCGGGCAGTACCTACGATAACGGCTACCCGGAAGACCAGGCGGTGAAACACTTTGTGGTGGCCAACATCACCGGCAGCAACTGTCGCCAACTGGTGCACGTTGAGAACGGAAAGCATTTTATTATTCGCAACGTCAAGGCCAGTAATATCACCCCGGAATTCAGCAAGCAGGCGGGAATAGATAACGCCACCGTAGCGATCTACGGATGTGATAATTTCGTTATCGATGGTGTCGATATGGTTAATAGCGCGGGAATGCTGATTGGCTATGGTGTTATCAAAGGTAACTATTTGTCAATACCGCAAAATTTTCGACTGAATAATGTGCGGATAAATAATGAGAGGTCGAATTATAAACTAAGGGGAATACAGATATCATCCGGCAACGCCCAGTCGTTTGTCTCCCTCACTAACCTGAATTTGCGGTACGCTTCGCTGGCGCTTCATAACAAACCACAGCATGTTTTTATGCGTAATATCAATGTGATGCAGGTTACTTCGCGTGAGCCCGCGCTATCGCTAAACTTTGACTTGCGTAAGGATGTTCGTGGGAAGTTCATGGCGAAGCAGGATACGCTGCTGTCGCTGGCGAACGTCCATGCGGTCGATGAGAAGGGGCGGGCTTCGGTGGATATTGACCGGGTTGATCAGCATGTTGTCAATTCTGAACGGCTCAATTTCGCTCTCCCACGCCGCTAGTTATCTATTTCTGCGCCATTCCCGGACTATATCCAGAGATTTCTCTAAACCCAAAGGAATACTATTACAAATCAGGGTGGATTAAACATGTTTAATCGCTATAATTCATCATCCGAATACAGGTGGACAAGACAATGGTTAATTTGAAAGCAGTCATTCCAGTCGCGGGCTTGGGCATGAATATGCTTCCTGCTACTAAGGCAATTCCCAAAGAGATGCTGCCGATCGTCGATAAGCCAATGATTCAATATATTGTTGATGAGATTGTGGCTGCGGGGATCAAAGAAATCGTACTGGTGACCCATGCATCAAAAAACTCGGTAGAAAACCACTTTGACACCTCGTACGAACTGGAAGCGCTGCTGGAACAACGTGTAAAACGTCAACTGCTGGCTGAAGTTCAGTCTATCTGTCCTCCTGGTGTTACCATCATGAACGTTCGTCAGGCTCAACCGCTGGGCCTGGGACACTCTATCCTCTGCGCACACCCGATCGTTGGCGATAACCCATTTGTGGTTGTGCTGCCGGACATCGTGTTGGACAACGCCAGCGCTGACCCGCTTCGCTATAACCTTGCCGCAATGGTGGCGCGTTTCAATGAAACGGGGCGTAGCCAGGTGCTGGCAAAACGCATGCCGGGCGATCTGTCTGAATACTCCGTGATCAAAACCAAAGAGCCGCTGGATGTAGAAGGTAAGGTAAGCCGCATCGTCGACTTTATCGAAAAACCGGATCAGCCGCAGACGCTGGAATCTGACCTGATGGCCGTTGGCCGCTATGTGCTTTCTGCTGATATCTGGGCGGAACTGGCTAAGACCGTGCCAGGTGCATGGGGGCGTATTCAGTTAACGGATGCTATTGCTGAACTGGCGAAGAAACAGTCTGTTGATGCGATGCTGATGACGGGTGAGAGCTACGACTGCGGGAAGAAAATGGGGTATATGCAGGCGTTTGTGCAGTATGGGCTGCGGAATTTGAAGGATGGGGCGCCGTTTCGAAAAAAGATTGAACAATTACTTGGTGTGTGAATATCTGTTTTAATTGTGTCCATATCATTGGTATAGAAGCAGCACTGAATACATCTCTTTATAAGGTTGTACGGCGTTAGCCTTTATTAGTGTTGTCAAATGAGACGATTAACGTAAGTAATGGGTTAAAATTTAGTATAAGGATTAAGCAAGTTTTGGCAGGACAATGAATATTGTTCTGCCTTATCGTTTATGTACAGTGCGTTGGTAGCTGTTGAGCCAAGGCGGTAGCATTGCTGCAAGGATATCATGATGAAAGATAATATTGTATATGTTTCAGGAACATTCGATCTTTTTCACAGTAACCATCTGAAAATGATTCGCTATGGGCGTGGGCTCGGAGGAACATTAATTGTTGGGGTGAGTACGGATGAATTAGTTTGTTCATACAAAAATCCACCTGCAATCCCATTCGAAGAGCGAATTTCTATTGTTGAGGCATTGAAATATCCTGATGTAGTAATCCCTCAGCATTCATTAGATCATCACGATTTGGTGAATAAAATCAATATGGACATCTTCGTTATAGGTGATGATTGGCTAGGAAAGTATGATTACTTAAAAGAGTTAGGGGTGAAAGTTTTTTATTTCCCGTATGGAAAAGGTGTTAGCTCTAGTAATTTGAAAAAGCAAATTCACAAAGAATATGAAAAGTTAATTAGAGCTAGTGATGATCATGAAATACCAGTGGTGAAAAAATGAGAATATTAATAACTGGAGGTGGTGGTGATTTATCTAAAATATTTTGCAAATTACTATCGCCTTTAGGTGATATAGATTGTCCCTCCAGGACTGAAATGGATGTTACAGACATTGATTCAGTAGGAAATTATATTGGTGAAACAAAATATGATGTTGTAATAAATAATGCAGGGGTGCTACATTCTGCAGTGTTGAAAGATTCAGAGCCCCTAAAGTGGATTAATGATATTAATGTAAATCTTATTGGTACGTACCTAGCAACAAGAAAAGTAGCGGAGAATAATATATCAGTTAAAATCATAAATATATCATCAACTGCTGCATTTAATGCTTATAAAGATTGGTCCTCATATTGTTGTTCAAAAGCTGGAGTTGTGACGTTCACCAAATGCTTAGCCTCTGATGGCTATAATGCCTATTGTTTATGCCCAGGTGCAATTGATACTAAATTTAGAAAACAATTCAATATCACTAATCCAAATATAATGGATGCTGAAACAGTTGGTAATGTTCTTTTGGATGTTGTCAATGGGAAATATAAAGCTGGTGATATTTTATTTTTTAGAAAGAATGAGTTTATTATTAACCCTGTTTTTTCATAGATTGAGAACCAGATATGTCAAAATTTGAAGAAAGAAAAAAACTGACTTCAAATATGTTTTTTTTATTGTTTGTTCAATTCTCTAATTATCTTGCTCCTGTACTGGTTCTTCCTTACTTAACTCGGGTGTTATCTATCGATAGCTTTGGACTTGTTGCGGTTAGTTTATCAATAATATCTATATCTATGATCGTTACAGATTATGGATTTGGTTTGTCTGCAACATACTGGCTTTCAATTAATCGGGGGAAAATTAAGCGAGTCAATTACTATATAGGTTCCATAGTTTGCATAAAAACAGTATTGGTGATATTAGTCATTTTAGCATTATATATATATATAATGTTTTTTGATAATCATTTTGCGGAAAAAATAAAATATTTTTCTATTATTTCTGGTGTCATTTTTTTTCAAGCATATCAAATGACGTGGTTTTATCAGGGTATAGAAAAAATGAAAAATATCAGTATTATTACTTTAACATCTAAAATAGTATATATTATATCGGTATTTTTATTAGTTAGGGAAAGAGGGGATGTAATTATAGTTCTTATATGTTTGCTTATTAGTTGCATTTTCTCATCAATATTGAACATCACTTTAATCTATAAAGAAGGATATAAGATAAGCACACCTAGTTTTAAATATTGTCTTAGGAGATTCAAAGAGAGTACTGCATTTTTTATATCTAGAGTAGCAGTCGGTGTTTACACTAATGCGAATGTTTTTATTATAGGGAATTTTGGAGGTCTGCAACAAGCTGCATTATACTCATGTGCTGAGAAACTATATCAAGCTGGACAAGGGGTTTGCCAGCCCGTCAGCCAGGCGCTTTATCCATTCCTGGCTAGAAATAAAGATTATAGACAGTTATTTAAATTTGTTATTTATTTAACAATTCCATTGATAACAGGCGTAAGTATTTGTATATATTTTTCAACTAATATTATAACAGTTTTTTATGGGAGAGGATTTTCTAGTGCGGATTCTATTCTTAATATTTTTTTGATTTCAATAGTATTCAACTTTATAAGCGTTAATTTTGGCTATCCATTGTTCAGTACATTGAATAAGATAAAAATTGTTAATCTTACAGTATATATAGCAGGTTGCTTGCAGCTATTATGTTTAGCTATCTTATATTCTAAAAATGAGATTAACAGCCTTAATATAGCAATCAGTGTAATGTGCATTGAATTCATCGTATTAATGCTGCGCTTATGTATGTTCTTATATTTTAAAAGGAATGTATCTAGATGATTATTAAAGGATTGAAACGGATATTACATTTTTGTCTATATGGCGTATCTTTTTTTATTCCGAGAAATAAAAAACTATGGGTATTTGGTAGTTTTTCTGGCTATACAGATAATAGTCGGTACTTTTATGAGTATATATCAAAGAATAAAAAAGAAATTAAAGCTATTTGGATTGCAATAACGCCATCTCTAGCATATGATCTGAGAAGAAATGGTATTCCTGCATATTACAGATGGACGCTAAAAGGTATTTATTTTACATTGAGAGCTCGCGTATATATATACACAGGATATTCATCTGATATAAATTTCTTTACATCTGGCGGTGCTATTTTGATAAATCTTTGGCATGGAATACCGCTAAAAAAAATCGAATTCGATATAAATACAAAACCGCTAGTTGATAAGATAAAAGATGCTACTCTGTTAACAAAATTTATAAATCCACAGCATCATAAAAGTCCCGATCTTTTGTTATCACCATCAAGGTTTGTCAGTCAGTATTCTTTTATACGTGCATTCCGATTAAAAAATGAATCTAACATATTAGAAGGATGTTATCCTAGGGTTATTAACTTGCTTGAACGATCTCGCGAGAAGAATGAAGGAAATCGGAAATACGTTTTTTTTTACGTTCCAACATGGCGTGATTCTGGAGGGGATTTTCTAGCTAAATCTAATATTGATTTTTCGAAATTAAATGATTTTTTAGCATTAAATAATGCTGAGCTAAAAATAAAATTACATCCTGCAACTAATATCAATATTAATATCGATGATTACTCTAACCTATCATTAATATCTAAATCAATTGATATTAATGAAACCTTAGCTTTAGCTGATTGCCTTATAACCGATTATTCTTCCGTTTATTTTGATTATTTGTATTTAGATCGGCCAATAATTTTTTATACTTTCGATGCTGATGATTATCTACAGGAGAGAGAAATGTATTTTAATTTCGGTGAACATATGCCTGGTCAGATAGTTAATACATTTTCTGATTTATTAAATGAAATGAAGGACACAATTAGTTGTGATAAACATAAAGATAATCGTAATGCAGTTTTCGATATCTTTGGGAATAAAGAACATCAAAGCTATAAATTTCTTTATAAAAATATAATTGACAAACTTAAGGATAAGTATGACTACTAGTCAGATATATATAATTTCATTGCAAACTGATCTCGAAAGACGAAAAAATATTATTGAAAGACTTAATAAAATATCATGCCCTTACGAATTTATAGATGCAATAGATGGGCGTCAATTATCAACTAAAGAATATTATAGTAAGGCGAAAAATCCTCACTATTGGTTCAATCGGAGGCACATCATAAGCCCCGCTGAGTTAGGGTGTCGTTTATCTCATAAGAAAGCAATCAAGAGTTTCTTAGACTGTACTGATTCATTTTGGCTTGTTGTCTTGGAAGATGATGTTAGTTTTAAAGATAGCTTTAAAACGGTAATAAATAATCTTGATTCTTCTACTAATATTAGCGAACCGCTAGTAATTCACTTAGGTGGGCAGGAAGGTATTCATTGTCGAAATAGAGTATTATCATTCAGTTCATTTAAAATCAACAAACAAAAATATCGAAAGATATTTTTGCCAACTGCTCGGTGGTTATATAGAACATGTGGTTATATTTTGAATAGACCAGCTGCTGAACTTCTATATAACTTACATTTGACTGATTCATTCTTAGCAGATGATTGGGTGTATATTTTGAAAAAAACAAAAATAACAAATTTAGGGTTTTATGACTGCATTGAACATCCTTTAGATCTTTCCAATTCGACAATAGAAAATGAAAGAATATGATATCTATAATTATCCCTTATTATAATAAATCAGCAACAATAGCCAAAACTTTGCAAAGTATTAAACGTGCAATATCAAAATGTAAGCCATTGCATCCTTGCCAACTTGCTGAAATTATAATAGTGAATGATGGTTCTGTAGCAGAGCAACGAAAAATATTAGAAGACTCAATAGATCTTGTTAAGTTGAAGTGTTGTCGAATTGTTGATCAGGAAAATAAAGGTGTTTCGTCAGCAAGAAACAGAGGTGTTGCTGAGTCGGCATTCAATTATATTTATTTTTTGGATGCGGATGATACTCTCTTAGAGACATTCTTTGAGGATTGTATTGATAAAGTTAATGGCATGAATTGCTCTCTTTTCTTTGATCTTAAAATACTTCGTAAAAAAATTAGTCATAATCTGATAGGGAGGGTTTTCCTAGACGAAAAAATATTTTTTAAATTAATAGTGTCTAGATGTTTACATCTATCTAATATAGTTTTCTTCAAAGGTGAACTGTTACCTTTCAATGAAAAAGTGAGCGTTGGTGAGGATCTTCTTTATATTTACGAAAATATTATTAACCGCGATGTTTATTTTTGTAAAGGAGCAGTGGCCACTTATAGATATGATGGGAAATTCCATTTCAAGGGTGTTAATGGGCTTGAGTTCATTTTGTCATCAGTACAGGATGCAGAACTAAAAAATCAGGTGGTTAAAAGCATAAACGAAAGGAATTATCTCAGTAATAAGTTATTTGATTCACGAGTGAAATATAACAAAATGAATTTATCTCTCAAAATTAAATTAATTGGTTTTTTTCAGAGTAAAATACTATATTCATTCATCCAGAAAATAAGGTTTTTATCGTGAAAGTAGGTAAAATTCTCATTTTATCAATCTTTATTCTTCAACCATGGTTTTTGAAAGGCTTAATCAGGCCCGAATTATTACTGTGTTTATTTTTTGTTCTTTATTCTGTATGTTTGAAAAAAATTGCGATTCCATTAAATGAATTACTTATTATTCTTTTTTCCTTTATAATATTGTTAATACCACCTTTAATACACGATACTGGAGAACTAGATTTAGTTAAAAAGTTCATTTCCTTATTGGTTGTGATTATAGGCTCATACTATATTGTAGTTGCATTAAAAATATCCAAACAAGACTTAATGAGTGCGATTAAGCTTTGTGTGTGTTTTTCTCTGATTTTTTATCTTGCAAGTACTCAGGTAGAGTTATTAAGAAATATTGCGCTTTCTTTTAAAGGTGAAACCTATGGTATAGAAGATAAACTCGAAGTATATAGATTATGGTTCCCTACATCAGCACATACATTCCACTTAGGCCTGTTTTTCTTCCTAACAACGTCTTTATTACTAGTTGAAAAAGAAAGCTTTATATATATACTGATGAGTTTGGCTTGTGCATCAATATCTGCTCGTTCAGCAATGCTAATGTCAATATGTATATGTGTGATTTTTGTTCTAATAAAAGATAGAAAATATTTGTTTATGGTCATTATTGCTATTCCTGTATTCTATTATGCAATGACTATTCTAGCTAATGAGTATGTTTCAGTTAAATATGCTTTAGAGCCATTGGAGCAATTAATACATTCGGGCACGCTACAATCAAAGTCATCCGATGAACTTTTGCAAAAACATTTATATATACCTGCAGTTAACTCAATTTTATTTGGGGATGGTATGTATTCAAATCCAGATGGAAGTTTTTATGGCCACAGTGATTCAGGCATAATTAGACCAATTCTTTATGGTGGCATTATATTTCAAATCGGATACCTTGTTTTTATTTATCGGTTTTTAAGCACGTTGAAACAATTTCATTTCCTTGGCGCCGTTGTAATCATCTCCTTCTTTATTGCTAATGTAAAAGCGGAAATAATAACTGCAACTCCTTATTTCACTCTTTTGGTTCTACTTTTCTACACTACCAAAAATACTAATTCATCTGTTAGAGTTTGATAATAATGCATAAAGTTGAAATTCTTAATAATAGTATTGCAGTTATTATGAGTGTCTACAAAAATGACGATGTTGAGTATTTGAAACTGGCTTGCGATAGCATGCTTTCTCAAACAGTCTCCTGTGACTTATATATATATAGAGATGGTCTTGTTAAATCTGAGTTACAATCTATATTAGATGAATATGCATGTCTTAGCAATGTTACGCTTGTTGAAAATGATGTAAATAGAGGTTTGGCTTATGGTCTGAATCAACTTATTGAAATGTGTGTTAAAAAGGATTATTCGTTTGTTGCTAGAATGGATAGCGATGATATTTCTTTTTTGAATCGTTTGTCCTTACAAGTAAACTATTTTAGTTCACATCCTGATGTAGATGTTTGTGGCGGATTTTGTGAGGAGTTTGGTGCATCATATTCTCTGAAAGAGAAAAGGCTTCCGCTGGATCATAAGACGTTAAAAAAATTTTCAATCTCACGTTGCCCATTTATTCATCCTTCAGTAATGTTCAGAATGTGTGTTTTAAAATCAGGTGTCAGATATCCGACTAATACTTATTATTGTGAGGATCTAGCTCTATGGTTTGATTTGTTGAAGAAAGGATTTAAATTAGGGAATGTTAATAAGGTTTTACTTTCGTATAGGATGACGGAAGATACTCTTCAAAGGAGAAGGGGAATCAAAAAGGCATATAGTGAATTTACACTAAGACTTTATTATATGTTCACTTTGAAAGAAGTTACAATCAAAAATTTTTTTTTGATTATTTCAAGATTTTTTTTCCATCTAACACCTATCCGTCTGATGAAGCTTGCATATAAAATCATGAGATGAATTTTTATCTACACATTTTTATTTTATTTTTTTCAATATAATGATTTCTCTTTTACGGAAGTTAAAAATCATCTATTGTAAGATTAAGATAAATGGTACGTTTTCCCATCGTACCCCAAACAGGAGCAAATAATGTCCAAGCAACAGATCGGCGTAGTCGGTATGGCCGTCATGGGCCGCAACCTCGCGCTCAACATCGAAAGCCGTGGTTATACCGTCTCCATTTTCAACCGTTCCCGTGAAAAAACCGAAGAAGTTGTTGCCGAGAACCCGGGCAAGAAGCTGGTTCCTCACTATACGGTTAAGGAGTTCGTCGAGTCTCTGGAAACCCCACGTCGTATCCTGTTAATGGTGAAAGCGGGCGCTGGTACCGATGCGGCTATCGATTCCCTGAAGCCGTACCTTGATAAAGGCGACATCATCATTGATGGTGGCAACACCTTCTTCCAGGACACCATTCGCCGTAACCGCGAACTGTCCGCTGAAGGCTTCAACTTTATCGGTACCGGTGTGTCCGGTGGCGAAGAGGGCGCGCTGAAGGGCCCATCCATCATGCCTGGCGGCCAGAAAGAAGCGTACGAGTTGGTTGCGCCAATCCTGACTAAGATTGCTGCGGTTGCGGAAGATGGCGAACCGTGCGTGACCTACATCGGTGCAGACGGTGCAGGTCACTATGTGAAGATGGTTCACAACGGCATCGAATACGGCGATATGCAGCTGATTGCTGAAGCGTACTCTCTGCTGAAAGGCGGCCTGAATCTGTCTAACGAAGAGCTGGCAACCACCTTTACCGAGTGGAACGAAGGCGAGCTGAGCAGCTACCTTATCGACATCACCAAAGATATCTTCACTAAGAAAGACGAAGAAGGTAAATACCTGGTCGATGTGATCCTCGACGAAGCAGCGAACAAAGGTACCGGTAAATGGACCAGCCAGAGCTCTCTGGATCTGGGCGAGCCGCTGTCGCTGATCACCGAGTCCGTGTTTGCACGCTACATCTCCTCCCTGAAAGACCAGCGCGTGGCGGCATCGAAAGTGCTGTCCGGCCCGCAGGCTAAACTGGCCGGCGATAAAGCAGAGTTCGTTGAGAAAGTGCGTCGTGCGCTGTACCTGGGTAAAATCGTCTCCTACGCGCAGGGCTTCTCTCAGCTGCGTGCGGCGTCCGACGAGTACAACTGGGATCTGAACTACGGCGAAATCGCGAAGATCTTCCGTGCGGGTTGCATCATTCGTGCACAGTTCCTGCAGAAAATCACCGACGCCTACGCTGAAAACAAAGGCATTGCTAACCTGCTGCTGGCACCGTACTTCAAAAATATCGCTGATGAATACCAGCAGGCGCTGCGTGACGTTGTGGCCTACGCGGTTCAGAACGGTATCCCGGTTCCAACCTTCTCTGCCGCCGTCGCGTACTACGACAGTTACCGTTCAGCGGTGCTGCCAGCGAACCTGATTCAGGCTCAGCGTGACTACTTCGGTGCGCATACCTATAAACGCACCGATAAAGAAGGTGTGTTCCACACCGAATGGCTGGATTAATCTGAATTAGTTCATTGCCAAATGCAGGCCCGGAGCGCTCCTCCGGGCTTTTTTATTGTCTAAAAATGGGATTCAGTCAGGTCTGATAGGCGGCGTTGCACTAAATCACGATATACTGACGACATGTTGACCCGATACGCCAGCTAACAGGCGACGTGTTCACTCTTACATGTTTAACCAGAAGAAGTTACACAACGAATGAAGATAACTATCTCAGGAACAGGTTACGTAGGTTTGTCTAACGGCATTCTGATTGCTCAGCATCACGAAGTGGTGGCGCTGGATATCGTGCAGACCAAAGTCGATATGCTGAATCAGAAGAAATCGCCAATTGTCGATAAAGAGATTGAAGAGTTCCTGGCGACGAAATCGCTGAATTTTCGTGCGACGACCGATAAGCACGACGCATACCGCGATGCCGACTTCGTGATTATCGCCACGCCGACCGACTACGACCCGAAAACCAACTACTTCAACACTTCAAGCGTTGAATCGGTTATTCGCGATGTAACGGAGATCAACCCGAAAGCGGTGATGATTATCAAATCGACCATTCCGGTTGGTTTTACCAACGCTATCAAAGAGCGGCTGGGTATCGATAATATCTTCTTCTCGCCGGAGTTCCTGCGCGAAGGGCGCGCGCTGTACGATAACCTGCATCCGTCCCGTATCGTGATTGGTGAGCGTTCTGAACGCGCCGAACGTTTTGCGGCGCTGCTGCAGGAAGGGGCCATCAAGCAAGATATCCCAACGTTGTTTACCGACTCGACCGAAGCCGAAGCCATTAAGCTGTTTGCGAATACCTATCTGGCGCTGCGCGTGGCTTACTTTAACGAACTGGACAGCTATGCCGAGAGCCTGGGGCTGAACTCCCGTCAGATTATCGAAGGCGTATGTCTTGATCCACGTATCGGCAATCACTATAACAACCCGTCGTTCGGCTATGGCGGCTACTGCCTGCCGAAAGACACCAAGCAGTTGCTGGCGAACTATGAGTCGGTACCGAATAACATTATCGGGGCTATCGTTGATGCCAACCGTACGCGTAAAGACTTTATTGCCGACTCGATTCTGGCTCGTAAGCCGAAGGTGGTGGGCGTCTACCGGCTTATCATGAAGTCCGGTTCTGATAACTTCCGCGCGTCCTCCATTCAGGGGATTATGAAACGCATCAAGGCGAAGGGCATTCCGGTCATTATTTATGAGCCAGTGATGCAGGAAGATGAGTTCTTTAACTCCCGTGTGGTGCGCGATCTGGATGCGTTTAAACAGGAAGCTGATGTGATCATCTCTAACCGTATGGCGCAAGAGCTAGCGGATGTGGAAGAAAAGGTTTATACACGCGATCTGTTTGGTAATGATTAAGCGTTAGTATTAGCGCCGTTCCCGGCGGCGCTGCGCCTGGCCGGGATACGAAAGAAAAAACCCTCGTCAGAGGGTTTTTTCTTATGCTTTATAAAATTCGCGATACCAGTCGACGAAGTTTTTTACCCCTTCCTTTACCGAGGTCTGCGGGCGGAAGCCTACCAGGTCGAGTGAGCCTCTATAACATCACCCTCGACGTCCGCGGCGGCGACTGCACGATAGAAGGGCTGACCGGCCTGGTGGGAAGCACTTACGATAACGGTTATCCGGAAGACCATGTGGTGAAGTCGTTTGTCGTGGCCAACATCACCGGCAGCAACTGCCGTTAGTTGGTATACGTTGAGAACCGAAAGCATTTTATTATTTGCAATGTCAAGGCCAGTAATAGCGGCACTCTGGAATTCAGTCAGCAGGCGGGAATAAATAACGCCACCGTGGCGATCTACGGATGTGATAATTTCGTTATCGATGGTATCGATATGGTTAATAGCCGGGAATGCTGATTGGCTATGATGTTATCAAATTATCAAAGGTAACTATTTGTCAATATCGCAAAATCCTTGACTGAATAATGCGCGGATAAATAATGAGAGGACGAATTATAAACTAAGGGGAACACAGATATCATCCGGCAATGCCCAGTCGTTTGTCTCCCTCACTAACCTGGATTTGCGGTACGCTTCATTGGCGCTTCATAACAAACCAAAGCATTTTTTTATGAGTAATATCAATGTTATGTAAGTAGCATCGCGCGAACCCGCGCTGTTGCTAAACTTTGACTTGCGGAAGGATGTGCGCGGTAAATTTATGGCCAAACAGGATACGCCAGTTGTTGTTGACGCACGTTAACACCGTTAACGAGAAGAGGCAGTCGTCGGTGGATATCGACCTTATTGATCAATATGTTGTTAATTCTGAACGGTTTAATTTTCCGCAGTTAGTGCCGCTTGCTGCCACTTTCCTTCCCATTCTCAGACTATATCCCGAGATTTCGCCTAACCCAAAGAGATACTATGAGAAAACAGGGTGGATTAAACATGTTTAATCGCTATAATTCAGCAACCAAATATAGGTGGGCAAGATAATGGTTAATTTGAAAGCAGTCATTCCAGTCGCGGGCTTGGGCATGAATATGCTTCCTGCCACGAAGGCGATCCCTAAAGAGATGCTGCCGATCGTCGACAAGCCAATGGTTCAGTATATCGTTGACGAAGTGGTTGCTGCAGGTATCAAAGAAATCGTGATCTTGACCCTCCATCTCCGAACAGCTTTTGTATCTTAAGTTAACGATGTCCGCTGCCGCCGGTATTCCCTCGGGGAGTGATATCCCAGCGCGCTGTGCGGGTGGTTTTCATTGTAATGCGTGAACGCTACTGCAAGGTTTCGCAGTGCTGTTCTCACATCCGGTTTTGGCATGAACGCGATATAGTCTTCTTTCATCGTTTTCACGAACCGTTCGGCCATGCCATTACTCTGCGGGCTGCTCACCGCTGTTGTGCAGGGCTCCAGATTCAGCTCTCTCGCGAACCTCCGCGTTTCATACGCGGTATACGCTGAACCGTTATCCGTCAGCCACTGCACCGCTGTGTCGGGCAACCTGTCGCCGAAGCGCTTTTCCACCGACCTCAGCATCACATCCTGCACGGTCGAACTGTCATAGCCTCCCGTGCTTGCTGCCCAGTCTATGGCCTCACGGTCGCAGCAGTCCAGCGCGAACGTTACCCGCAGTTTTTCGCCGTTGTCGCAGCCGAACTCGAAGCCATCTGAACACCAGCGCATATCGCTTTCTGCCACCGCTATCTTGCCCTTATGTTCACGCTTCGGTCGCTCTGGTTTGTGATGCAACAACAACAGGTTATGCTCACGCATTATCCTGTAAAGCCGTTTGGCATTCACAGGTAGCTGTCCCTCTGTGCGACGTTGCTTGCGCAGGATGCCCCACACGCGTCGATAACCATAACTCGGCATATCGCTGATAATGTTGAGGATAGCCGACAGTATTTCTGCGTCTGCTTCTTCATTACGCCGGTTACAGCGCCTGTCCTGCCAGTCGGCAGAACGGTTAATCCGCAGTGACAGTTGCGCACGCGACACGCCCATGGTCCGGCAGACCATGGCTATTCCCCGTCCTTTGGCAACAAGGGCGCGTGCGCTATCCATTTTCGCGACTGACCGTACTCCACGGCTTCTTTCAGGATCTCAACTTCCATCGTCTTCTTGCCCAGAAGGCGCTGAAGCTCCCGGACCTGCTTCAGAGCAGCAGTAAGCTCAGAAGCAGGAACGACTTCCTCTCCAGCCGCAACGGCGGTGAGGCTGCCTTCCTGATATTGCTTCTTCCACTTAAACAGCAGGCTGGGCTGGATACCATGCAGGCGGGCGACATGGGAGACATTCATACCCGGCTCCATCGTCTGCTGGATAATGGCGATCTTCTCCTGAGGAGTTTTACGTTTACGGACTTCTTGCCCTAACAGGATCCCG
This sequence comes from Kluyvera sichuanensis, assembly GCF_040930405.1. NCBI lineage: Bacteria > Pseudomonadati > Pseudomonadota > Gammaproteobacteria > Enterobacterales > Enterobacteriaceae > Kluyvera > Kluyvera sichuanensis. The sequence continues at coordinate 1,942,413 of NZ_CP162271.1, read as the reverse complement.
GTCATCTCAAAATTGGCGTTAGTGTTAGACATATATTCAAGCCTATCTCTTATCTGGAGATACAGCTACTGTCCGGTGTTTCAGGGGGCTACATCAGTATCAAAGAAATCGTTCTGGTAACGCATGCATCGAAGAACTCGGTGGAGAACCACTTTGATACCTCGTATGAACTGGAAGCGCTGCTGGAACAACGTGTAAAACGTCAACTGCTGGCTGAAGTTCAGTCTATCTGTCCTCCTGGCGTTACCATTATGAACGTTCGCCAGGCTCAACCGCTGGGCCTGGGACACTCTATCCTCTGTGCGCATCCAATCGTTGGCGATAACCCATTTGTGGTTGTGCTGCCGGACATCGTGCTAGATAACGCCAGCGCAGACCCGCTCCGCTATAACCTTGCCGCAATGGTGGCCCGTTTCAATGAAACGGGGCGTAGCCAGGTGCTGGCAAAACGCATGCCGGGCGATCTGTCTGAATACTCGGTGATCAAAACCAAAGAGCCGTTGGATGTCGAAGGTAAGGTAAGCCGCATCGTCGACTTTATCGAAAAACCGGATCAGCCGCAGACGCTGGAATCTGACCTGATGGCCGTTGGCCGCTATGTGCTTTCCGCTGATATCTGGGCGGAACTGACGAAGACCGTGCCGGGAGCATGGGGGCGCATTCAGTTAACGGATGCCATTGCTGAACTGGCGAAGAAACAGTCTGTTGATGCAATGCTGATGACGGGCGAGAGCTACGACTGCGGGAAGAAGATGGGGTATATGCAAGCGTTTGTGCAGTACGGGTTGCGGAATATGAAGGATGGCCAGGCATTTCGTAAAGCTATTGAAAAGTTGTGCTGAAACCAGCACCTGTCAGCGGGTATCGTATAAAGAACAGTAGACGTAAACATTTCCAATGACTATGTTATTTTAAATGAAATCTTATAACTTCTTCTTCATGAGAAATAAACGTTGATAGAGATTTAGCTACCAGAAGCGTTTGGTATTGGTATCTAAACCATCGTTGTTACTGCATTGGATAGATAATTTTCGTTTTAGTTTAGGGGGATGTGGCAATGCCCTTATAGAATGTTTAATGAAGTCAGTGTTCTGGTAACTGTTAAGCCAGGGGCGGTAGCGTGGGTTATTTGAATGAACGAACTAATTAGAGCAATAATGTTTATAATGGTTAAATATCGCTTCGTAACGCCTGATTTTAGACTTCAGGAAAGCATGATTTGATAGAAATACAGTCCGTATTTTTTCTACAACTGCAATGCAGAAAGTAAGACTTATAACTGATGTGTCTAAAAAAACGACACAATGAATCTAATCATTTGAAATGAAAAATGAATTAATACGTTATGAATCAACTAATATCTTTAAAAAATGTAAATAAATCATATGCTAGGTATGATTCAAATTTAGAACGTGTAAAAGAATTACTACACCCAGCAAGAAAAAAATATTCGACTAATGTCCCAATACTTCACGATATTAACGTGGAAATAAATCGTAACGAAGTTATTGGGATTATCGGTAAAAATGGTGCCGGAAAGTCAACGTTACTAAAGATCATTGCTGGGATTATCTTCCCTAACTCTGGTGACGTAAAGGTTAATGGCAAAGTATCTGCTTTAATTGAACTCGGTGCATCGTTTAATCCCGAATATACTGGAAGAGAAAATATTTATTTCTATTGTATGACCCAAGGGTTAACAAAAAATGAAGTTGATAAAATATATAATGATATAATCAGTTTCGCAGATATCGGTGATTATATATCTCAACCGGTTAAAACGTATTCTAGTGGAATGTTTGCCAGGTTAGCATTTTCTGCATCAATAAATCTAAATCCTGATTTGCTTATCGTTGATGAAATATTGTCTGTTGGTGATGTGTTCTTCCAGCAGAAATGTATGCGTAAAATGAAAGATCTAATAAAAAATGGCAGTACCGTTATATTTGTATCTCATGACATGCATGCAGTAAAATTTTTTTGTGATCGTATTATATTTCTTCAAGATGGTAAAATCATCGATGATGGCTATAACACCATCGAGATATTAGATCGTTATGAAAAAGGCACCGTAGCGGATAATTCTACTTATGATATAACAAAAATTGATAATGACTTCATTAAGATCACGGATACATTTTTTATAGATAAAAATGGAGTAAAGAAAAATAGATTTAGAGTTAACGAAGACATTACAGTTGTAATTAATTTCACTATCGTTCGCACAGAAAAAGATAGATTCCTGGGGTTTGGTATCAGAAATCAAGATAGTGTATATGTTATGGGTATTAACACTAAACTTGATGGTATCATTTTGCCAGAGAAACCAGGTGATTATCAGGTCAATATTCATTTCAAAAATATCAATTTATATAAAGCTGTTTTTAATTGCTGGAGCGTTATTTACAATGATTCAGGAACGATATTAGAAAGTAAGTATTTAATAAAGGATGCTTTTGAAATCTATGACACTTCGGAACTTAGTGAAGGTGTGGTTGTTTTGGATAGAGAGTGGGAAATAAAAAAATTATGAATTATAATGAAGAACTTGAAATAATAAAATCAAAAATAGAACGATATGATATCATTACGTTTGATATATTTGATACATTGGTTTTACGTAATGTCTTTGAGCCCACAGATATTTTTTATATTGTTCAAAGGGAATATGAACTTAAGTTCGGGAAACTAGACTTTGATTTCCATGAACTAAGAAAATGCTATGAAATAGATGCAAGGAAGAACCGGAGTAATCAAGAGGATATTGTTTTTGACAATATCTATGAAGAGTTTCTCAAATATTATCCCGAGCAAATATGTGATAGATTAAAGACTATAGAATTAGAAGTAGAAAAAGAATTTATCATAAAAAATGAATTGATGTTTGAAGTATATCAACATGTTGTAAATTTAAATAAAGAAATTTATTTTATTTCTGATATGTATCTGCCATCAGATTTTTTATCAAACATATTAAATGAGTTAGGTTTTAATAAATATAATAAACTCTATGTCTCTGGTGAGCACTTAAAAACCAAGCATTATGGAACATTATATCAATTAGTTAAAGAGCATAACTCATTAGCCGTAGAGAAATGGCTTCATATTGGTGATAATTTCCATTCTGATATCACTCAGGCAAAATTAAAAGGTATTGCTGGGTATCATTATAAAAAAGTAAATGAGCGGGTCAAAAAAAAGAAAATAAACTCTATTGAGGACTCTATTTTAACTGCATTAGAAATTAATCAACTATGTACTCGACCTGACACTGGTTATTGGGATAGATTTGGTTACAGCAAAGCTGCAAGAATGTTTTACCTCTTAACTAAATGGTTAATAAATAATATAAAAGGGAAACAGACAGATATCTATTTCTTGGCCAGAGATGGGTGCTTTGTAAAAAAAATTTATGATCTTTACTACAATCATAACACAAGTCTACCTCAACCCCATTATCTATATACGTCGAGAAGAGCATTCCAATGGGTCGAGATTTTAGATAGTAATATTGATGAATTCTTATACATTATTACTGCGTTTAATCCACAATTCTCTCAGAAATTAACATGCAGAGAGATTCTTAACAATTTGAATATTGATACAACTGACAAGTTAGAAATTATTGCTAAATATGGTATTTCATTAGATACAGTTTTATGTGTTGAAAATGATATATTAGTAAATGCTAGAAAATTCTTAAAAGAAATAATAGATGAAATTAAGCTGTCTCTTAATAAAGAAAAGGAGATGGTTACACTTTATTTAGATTCAGCAGGTCTTAACGATAGAAATAAGATTCTTTCTATATTCGATATAGGGTGGCGCGGATCCATTCATAAATCTATTCAATTGTTTACCAAACATAAAATATTTGGGTATTACTTTGGTACAAATCAATTTATACACTCCGAAATAAAAGACAACTCAATGGGATTCGTCTTTGATAAAGGAATGCCTAGCGATAGAAATGCATTTATATTACGGTATTTGATGATCTTTGAGTTTTTGTTTACTGCGCCACACGGTAGTTTGCAACATTTTAAAAAGAATGAACTTGGTGAAGTTATTCCTGTATTAGATCCTGTAGATGCAAACCAATGTTATATTGATAGCATTAAAGCAATGCAAGATGGATGCATGAAATTCATTCAAACCGTGATGAAGTATGATCGTTTTTTCCAAAGTTGTAACCCTACGGATGCAATTGAAAATATTAAAAATATGATAGTCGATGAAGAGTTTGAAGACCTGTATGAGTTTTCATTCCTCCATAATTCAGTAGGTTTTGGTATTACAGATGACCTTAAAAATTATGTTGGCATAGTTGATAGTGATGAATATTTACAATCGCCAGAGAATATCATACAGCAGTCTAAATTTAATTTGTGGCCGGGGGTTTTGTTAATAAAAAAAGGCTGTCGATTATTCACGCAGAAAGAATTTAATGCAGTAATGTTAAATGGAAATGCATTGTTGCCAACTTATATATACAATAATACGCATGAAAATATAGAAGTTCAATTCGCAAAAAAAATCTATCATTTCTATAAAAGACAAGGGATTAAATTAAGTTTATTTAGAGCAATTCATTCTTTTAAATATCTTTATAACTTATTCAAAGAAAAAAATAAGGCATAGTACATGAACAAAAAATATAATTTGCATTTGATCTTAGATACCGAAAGTGCACATAAGAAAATAATTGATTCTATTCAGGAAAATAGTGTAGTACTAGAAGTGGGGACAAGTCATGGACACATGACAAAATATTTAAAAGAAGAATTAAATTGTAACGTTACGGGGATTGAAATAGATCCGGAAGCTGCGCGGGATGCGTCACAGTACACATCTGAATTCTTTGTTATAGATATTGATAATATTGAATCACTGGATGAAAAAATTAAAGATAATCATTATGATTATATCATAATGTGTGATGTCATCGAGCACGTGAGGGACACCACTAACATATTAAAAATATTAGGTAAAAAATTAAAAGCGAGTGGATTATTTTTGTTGTCGGTTCCCAATGTTGCACATAATATTGTTTTAATGCAAATCTTGAAAAATGAATTTAATTATCAAGATGTTGGTATGATGGATAATACTCATATCCGCTGGTTTACATCGAATAGCTTTAAGAAAAAAATTGATGAAACTGGATTGAAACTGGTAAAACATGACTGGACGTATATGACGCCAGAGTATGAGAATATACCGCATAATAATTATGATGAATTTAGCTTATTTGAGAAAGAAGTTTTACTCAAACATCTCAATGGCCATTTCTTCCAAAATATTTTCCATTTATCTAGAGATATTAATAGTGTTGAGGCCCCTATAAATAACATCGATGCGTACTGGTTTGATAAAATAAAAGTAACCCATCCTAACAACATCGAGCAAAATATTGATGTTTTTGATAGAAGTGTACTAGCTAATATTAAATTCATCGCGCCTAAAAAAGGTGCTAATTATTCTTTGATTATCAATCCAACGATGAGGATGCGAGGATTTAAAAACATTTCAATAACGGCGATTGGCTCTGATAACATTGAAGTAAATAAACGCTTTGTGGTAGAAAATGCTATATTCATCGACAAATCATATTATTCATTTTCCAATTCAAGAATACTGATTAATATAGATGGGGGTTATGATAACATCAATATTTCATTTGAATATATTGACGTTACAGAGGATTTATTAATGTCTTTACTTCAGAGAGTTCGATAGGTAATATCAATGATACTTCAGTTTTCTATGTATGATTTAAAGAAAAAAGTTGCCGGTAGTTATTTAGGATGGTTTTGGCTAGTTATGAAACCATTGCTTACTATCCTCGTAATGTGGGCTGTTTTTTCTTATGGGTTTAAAAAACCAGCAGTTGATGGTAGTGCATTCATTGTATGGGTAGCTAGTGGCCTTGTTGTTTGGACCTTTTTTTCTGAAACAGTAAATGACATGACGAACTCTCTCATAGAATATAATTATTTATTAAGACAAACAAATTTCAAATCTAAAAACATTCTAAGTATTAAGTTATTATCAAATAGTTTTTTGCATATGTCGCTTTTTTCTTTACTTTTTATTATTTATGCGCTGTCTGGTGGTGCCGCGAAGTTATCATTGTTTGTGATTTTTTATTATTTTATTTCGCTCGTCGCACTTACTTACTCCCTGGGGCTTTTACTTTCAAGTCTAAGAGTATTTGTAAAAGATATCTCTGATATGTTAAATGCCGTTCTCCAGGTAACATTTTGGGCAACTCCTGTAATATGGAATATAAACTTAATACCGAAAGAATATGTATATATTTTAAATTTAAACCCGCTAAGTTACATTGTTCAAGGTTACCGAGATGTATTGGTTAACCAGAATGCACCATTAAATACTTTTGGGAATGGAGTGATTTTTTGGTGTGAAATAATTGTGTTATATATTGGCGCATCATTCGTTTTTCATCGACTAGAAAGACAGTTTAATGACGTACTTTAGTAGGGATTACTCATATAATATGAAACGTAACTCTAGTTTTTATATGCCGCTAACCTATACGCTAAATACAAGGATAGGCAGCATAAAGCAATTTATCTCATGGGTTATTATATATGTGATTCCCATGTTATCAATATGTTTATTGTACCGTAGTACAATAAACATATTGGATGTTATTAACTCTGCTCTATCTATTATATTAATCTATAATAATTATGAATTGGGGTATATTTATAATGATACGGAAAGAACTAAAAAAGAAACCAATCCAACAATTAGATTAAGTAAAAACAATCTAGCTTTTTATGAAAAACACAAGATTAATATAATAATATGTAGATTGATTTTTTCTTTAGCCTTATCTTTATTTATCTATTATAATTTTGGTAATGTTGGGTTTATATTATCGACTTGGATGATTATTTTTGTTTTTTATATTTATAACTTAACATTTTCTTCTTGGGGTATACTTCTTCATTTAATCTTAGTGTCTTTACGATATTGTTCAATTGCTTTAATGTTTAGTGTGCTTAATAATAATTTATTGTTCTTGTTTTTATTGTTCCCTTTAATAAATACTTTAGAACGAACGAAAGAGAAGAAATTTGGAATACAGATTTTTAATTTTATCTTACAAGATATAGATAAGTTTAGATTTTACTATTATTTGCTACTGACGCTCAGTGTGCTTATTTATAATTCGCTTCCCGCAACAGAATTTAATTTGTATATGATTTTTTCTCTTTTTATTATTTATTTTACCGTGCGGTGATTTACTTCTTTAATCTGCGTACATTGAAAAACACTATTAAATAATATACGTTAACAATTACTCATGCTGAAAAGTTAGGCTGGACCGTTTTTTAGCCTGTGGTATTAACGCAGACGCTTCGTATCGGTAATACGGGTTTGTCTTTAACTCATCATAGATGCAAGGACTGGTTACGGATAGTTACCCCAGAGAAGAATAGGTTACTATGTGGAGGAAAACTTATACTGATGCCATCGGTGTGACAGTCAGAATGTTGTAGCAAATGGTTCCCCAAGCATAGAGTTGGGGTAGTTTCTGATTAAGGTATAACAAAATTTAAAAAAACGAAAATGTTATTATGAATATGGCTAATACTAAAGTCTTTGATAATAGCAAAGAGACAGTTGTGTGCCTCAATAGCCGTAAAAACGTTCTTTTTGGGGGCGGAAATAGCAACATTTCGCATCTTCCGACATCCATTAAACCAGAATATGAGTTAACATCTAGGCCACACTTAAACCGCGTACCATTCGCGGTGAACACCCCCTGACAGGAGTATGTAATGTCCAAGCAACAAATCGGCGTAGTCGGTATGGCCGTCATGGGCCGCAACCTCGCGCTCAACATCGAAAGCCGTGGTTATACCGTCTCCATCTTCAATCGCTCCCGTGAAAAAACCGAAGAAGTTGTCGCTGAGAACCCAGGCAAGAAGCTGGTTCCTCACTACACGGTCAAGGAGTTCGTCGAGTCTCTGGAAACCCCACGTCGTATCCTGTTAATGGTGAAAGCGGGCGCTGGCACCGATGCGGCTATCGATTCCCTGAAGCCGTACCTTGATAAAGGCGACATCATCATTGATGGTGGCAACACCTTCTTCCAGGACACCATTCGCCGTAACCGCGAACTGTCTGCTGAAGGCTTCAACTTTATCGGTACCGGCGTGTCCGGCGGTGAAGAGGGCGCGCTGAAGGGCCCATCCATCATGCCAGGTGGTCAGAAAGAAGCATACGAACTGGTTGCGCCAATCCTGACTAAGATTGCTGCGGTTGCGGAAGATGGCGAACCGTGCGTGACCTATATCGGCGCGGACGGTGCTGGTCACTACGTGAAGATGGTTCACAACGGCATCGAGTACGGCGATATGCAGCTGATTGCTGAAGCTTACTCCCTGCTGAAAGGCGGCCTGAATCTGTCTAACGAAGAGCTGGCAACTACCTTCACCGAGTGGAACGAAGGCGAGCTGAGCAGCTACCTTATCGACATCACCAAAGATATCTTCACTAAGAAAGACGAAGAAGGTAAATACCTGGTCGATGTGATCCTCGACGAAGCGGCGAACAAAGGTACCGGTAAATGGACCAGCCAGAGCTCTCTGGATCTGGGCGAGCCGCTGTCGCTGATCACCGAGTCCGTGTTTGCGCGCTACATCTCCTCCCTGAAAGACCAGCGCGTGGCGGCATCTAAAGTGCTGTCTGGCCCGCAGGCTAAACTGGCCGGTGATAACGCAGAGTTCGTTGAGAAAGTGCGTCGTGCGCTGTACCTGGGTAAAATCGTCTCCTACGCGCAGGGCTTCTCTCAGCTGCGTGCGGCGTCCGACGAGTACAACTGGGATCTGAACTACGGTGAAATCGCGAAGATCTTCCGCGCGGGTTGCATCATTCGTGCACAGTTCCTGCAGAAAATCACTGACGCCTACGCTGAAAACAAAGGCATTGCTAACCTGCTGCTGGCGCCGTACTTCAAAAATATCGCTGATGAATACCAGCAGGCGCTGCGTGACGTTGTGGCCTACGCGGTTCAGAACGGTATTCCGGTTCCAACCTTCTCTGCCGCCGTCGCGTACTACGACAGCTACCGTTCAGCGGTGCTGCCAGCGAACCTGATTCAGGCCCAGCGTGACTACTTCGGTGCGCATACCTATAAACGCACCGATAAAGAAGGTGTGTTCCACACCGAATGGCTGGATTAATCTGAATTAGTTCACCGCCAGATGCAGGCCCGGAGCGCTCCTCCGGGCTTTTTTATTGTCTAAATACTGGCCTTACATGTTTAACCAGAAGAAGTTACACAACGAATGAAAATAACTATTTCAGGAACGGGTTACGTAGGATTGTCTAACGGCACTCTGATTGCCCAGCATCATGAAGTGGTGGCGCTGGCTATCATGTAGGCCATAGCGCCGTTCCCGGCGGCGCTGCGCCTGGCCGGGCTACGAAAGAAAAAACCCTCGTCAGAGGGTTTTTTTTAGGCTTTATAAAAATCGCGATACCAGTCGACGAAGTTTTTTACCCCTTCCTTTACCGAGGTCTGCGGGCGGAAGCCCACCAGGTTGTACAGCGGCTGCGTCTCTGCGCTGGTTTCCAGCACGTCGCCGGCCTGCATCGGCATCATGTTCTTCTTCGCTTCAATCCCCAGCGCGTCTTCCAGCGCCGTGACGTAGTCCATTAATTCAACCGGCGCGCTGTTGCCGATGTTGTAAACCCGATAGGGTGCCGAGCTGGTTGCCGGAGATCCGGTCTCAACGGTCCATTCGCTATTGGCTGCTGGAATAACGTCCTGCAGACGGATAATGGCTTCGACAATGTCATCAATGTAGGTGAAGTCGCGCTTCATTTTGCCGTAGTTATAGACATCAATGCTTTTCCCTTCCAGCATTGCCCTAGTGAATTTGAACAGCGCCATATCCGGGCGGCCCCACGGGCCATAGACGGTAAAGAAGCGCAGTCCGGTGGTCGGCAGGCCGTACAGGTGGGAGTATGTATGCGACATCAGTTCATTCGCTTTTTTGGTCGCGGCGTAAAGTGAAACCGGGTGATCGACCGAGTCATCGGTCGAAAATGGCATTTTACGGTTTAGGCCATATACTGAACTGGAAGAGGCGTACAGCAGATGCTGAATCTTGTGATGGCGGCAACCTTCCAGGATGTTCAGGTGACCCATCAGATTGGATTCTGCATAGGCATGTGGATTGTCAATCGAATAGCGCACGCCGGCCTGGGCGGCGAGATGGATGACGCGTTCAATATTTTCGTTCGCAAACAGGTTCGCCATGGCGGTTCGGTCAGCCAGATCCATTTTATGGAATCGGAATTGCGGTGACTGTAAACGATCGAGGCGTGCCTGCTTCAGGCTGACATCATAGTAGTCGTTTAGATTATCAATACCCACAACCTGATGGCCCGCTTTCAGTAAGCGTCCACAGACGTGAAAGCCAATAAAACCCGCTGCACCCGTAACAAGATAGATCATAATATTCCTCAGTAACACCCGCGGAGAAAGGCAACCAAACGGTTTTGCCATAGCGGAAAGAGGGGATCATACCCTCCAAAGGGGAAAAAAGATAATCGTAATCAGTCATCATCGTTGCCAATTATTCAGATAATTCCGCCAAAATTCAGGGCTTTTTTGGTAGCCGCAGTGAGTGGGGTTGGTAAAATAAAGTGCGCTAAATATTATAATTCCAATTTTAACTATAAGGTTTTTATGACTCAGGTAAGCAATGGTGGGTCGAGTGAGCAGCGTCATGACCCCGAGCAGATCGATCTGATTGATTTAGTGATGGAGCTCTGGCGAGGGAAAGTGGTAATCATTGCCTGCGTGGTGGTTGTTCTCATCCTGGCAGTGGGCTATCTGTTTGTGGCTAAGGAAAAGTGGGTCTCTACTGCTATACTGGCCGAGCCTGATATTGGGCAAGTTACTCTGTATTACAATGCGTTAAAGTTGAGTGGTACTGATAATAAAAACACCGATAAAACCGACACTTCAGCGGCAAGTGTTGTTGATGTAACTGGGCTTTACAATGCTGCGTTATCAGCGCTGTCTAATATGTTAGATAATCAGAACGAATCTGAAAAATTAACCATTGGACCTGTGAGCAAAGATAATAACTTTCCCGTGCAGGTGAGGTACGTATCAGACAACGCAAAAGAGGCTCAGAAAAAGTTAACACAATATTTGGAGCAAATTGATAGCAATGTTGCTGCAGAACTGTATACCGCCTTAAAAGGCAGCATTGACCAGCAGACTGTATTGCTGGAGGCGTCTTTGAAGAATCAGACGTCAGTAGCGGAAGAGCAGCGTACAGAACGACTAAATCAGATAAAAGAAGCTTTAAAGTATGCAGAAGCGGCAAACATTACCAAGCCTAAGGTACAGCAAGCTCAATATGTGACCCAGGACACTATGTTTCTGTTGGGTAGTGATGGCCTAAAGGCAATGATTCAAAATGAATCTACCCGCCCGCTGGGCTATTCTGATAAATATTATTTGACTAAAAATAATCTATTAGACCTTCAACACATGAATATCGAACCGAAAATGCTCCACACAATGCGCTATGTCATGAAACCAGACCTTCCCACTCGCCGCAATAGTCCCAGGCGCGCGATCGTGCTGGCACTGGCGGTGCTGCTTGGTGGGATGATAGGCGCAGGGATTGTACTCGGGCGTAAAGTGATAGCGGATTACCGCTGCCGCAGCTAATCATTTGTAGATGCAATTAAAAAGGCCCATTGCACAAGGTGCAGCGGGCCTTTTGGGTTACTGATGCCGTTCGCGCAAATTATCGATAACGGTGGTCAAATCCAGTTCCTGATCCTGCAGCAGTACCAGCAGGTGATACATCAAGTCAGACGCTTCGTTCTTCAGCTCAAACTTATCGTGCACCGTAGCGGCCAGCGCGGTCTCCACGCCTTCTTCACCCACTTTCTGTGCGATGCGCTTGGTGCCGCTGGCGTACAGCTTGGCGGTGTAGGAACTTGCCGGGTCGGCGGTTTTACGTTCGGCCAGTAGCTGCTCAAGCTGATACAGGAATAGCCATTTATGGCTGGTGTCGCCAAAGCAGCTTGAAGTGCCTTTATGGCAGGTTGGGCCAATTGGGTTCACCAGAATCAGCAGCGTGTCATTATCGCAATCGGGCGCGATGCTGACCACGTTCAGGAAGTGACCGGAGGTTTCGCCTTTGGTCCACAGACGCTGTTTGGTGCGCGAGAAAAAGGTGACTTTGCCCGTTTCCTGCGTTTTAGCCAGCGCTTCCTGGTTCATATAGCCCAGCATTAATACTTCGCCGGATACCGCGTGTTGGATAACGGCGGGCATCAGTCCGTCGGTTTTTTCCCAGTCCAGTTGTTCAGTTAACATACCCGTATCTCCACGCCCTGTGCTGCCAGGTACGCTTTTAGTTCACCAATATTAATGATTTGCTTATGGAACACCGATGCGGCCAGCGCGCCGTCGACGTTGGCGTCGCGGAACGCTTCCAGGAAGTGTTCCATGGTGCCTGCGCCGCCGGAGGCGATCAGCGGGACGTGGCAGACGTCGCGCACTTTTTTCAGTTGTGCCAGGTCGTAGCCGTTACGCACGCCGTCCTGGTTCATCATGTTTAACACGATTTCGCCCGCGCCGCGTTTTTGCACTTCCTGTACCCAGTCCAGAGTTTCCCACTGGGTCACACGGGTACGGCTTTCGTCGCCGGTATATTGATTAACATGATATTTGCCGGTGTCGGCATCAAACCAGGTATCAATCCCCACCACAATACACTGCACACCGAAGCGGTCTGCCAGGCGAGTAATCAGCTCCGGGTCGGCCAGCGCCGGGGAGTTGATGGAAATTTTGTCCGCACCGAACGAGAGAATGCGCGCGGCATCGTCGATGGACTTGATGCCACCGGCGACACAGAACGGAATATCAATCACTTCGGCAACGCGGGAAACCCAGCTTTTATCGACCACGCGGCCATCGCTGGAAGCGGTGATATCGTAGAACACCAGCTCATCAGCGCCTTCGTCAGCGTAGCGTTTTGCCAGCGGAACGATATCGCCGATGATCTCGTGGTTGCGGAACTGCACGCCTTTAACGACCTGACCATCACGCACATCAAGACAAGGAATTATCCGTTTTGCCAGCATTGGATGGCCTCCGTTACGTTGAATTTACCTTCCAGCAGCGCACGTCCGACAATCACGCCGCGCACGCCGGTGCCGCGCAGGGCGGCAATATCATTGAGGTCGCCAATGCCGCCGGAAGACTGGAATGCCACCTGCGGATAGCGGGCGCAGACTTCTTCATACAGCGAAACGTTAGAGCCTGCCAGCGTGCCGTCGCGGGAGATATCGGTGCACAGCACGTGCTGTAGGCCAACCGGCAGATAGGTTTCAACCAGTTCTTCCAGCGTCACGCCGGAGTTTTCCTGCCAGCCGCTGACCGCTACCTGTTTAGTGCCGTTTTCATCAATGCGCACGTCCAGTGCCAGCACCAAATGTTCGGCGCCAAAACGTTTAAACCAGCCTTTGACCACTTCCGGGGACTTCACCGCCGTTGAGCCCACAACGACACGGGCGACACCCGCGTCAAGCAGGGCGGCGACATCTTCTTCAGTACGTACGCCACCGCCAACCTGTACCGGCACCTTCACCCCGGCAACCAGCGTTTTCAGCAGTGGAATCTGCCGCTGGGCCGGGTCTTTCGCGCCGGTTAAATCGACCAGATGCAGCACTTCCGCGCCCTGCGCCGCATAGTCCTGCAGACGCGGCAGCGGGTCGTTGCCGTAGTCACGCTGCTGGCCGTAATCTCCCTGATGGAGACGCACTACGGTGCCGTTAATCAAATCTAAAGCAGGAATGATCATTACATCTCCAGGAAGTTTTTCAGCAGCTGTGCGCCTGCGCTACCCGAGCGCTCCGGGTGGAACTGCACGCCGTAAAAGTTATCTTTCTGCACGGCGGCGGTGAACGGTTCGCCGTAATGGCATTGGGCGATGGTGTACTCGTTGACCGGCATGGCGTAGCTGTGGACGAAGTAAAAGTACGCGCCGTCCTCAATGCCGCGGAACAGGCGGTCACCCGCTTTCGGGTAGACACGGTTCCAGCCCATGTGCGGCAGCGGCAGACCAAAATCGGTCATCTTCGGCACGTCCTGGTCGATGATACCGAGCAGGTCAACGCCATTCGTCTCTTCACTACGACGGCCCAATAGCTGCATGCCAAGGCAGATCCCCAGTACCGGCTGGGTACAGGCCTTAATCAACTCAACCAGCTCGCGCTCGCGAATTTGATCCATGGCGGCCTGCGCCGTGCCGACGCCCGGCAGAAAAAGCTTATCTGCGCGCAGTACCACTTCCGGGTCGCGGCTGACCACCGGCTCGTAGCCGTGGCGGGCAATCGCTGACTTCACGGAATTGAGGTTCGCGCAGCCGGTATCAAGGACAACCACGTTCATCACAGCACTCCTTTTGAGGAGGGAAGGGTGTTGCCGTCTACGCGAATCGCCTGGCGCAGAGTACGGCCGAAGACTTTGAACAGGCTTTCTACGCGGTGGTGATCGTTTTTGCCCTTGGTTTTCAGGTGCAGCGTGATGCCCATCGCGTAAGAGAGCGAGCGGAAGAAGTGCTCGATCATCTCGGTGCTGAGGTCGCCTACGCGCTGGTAGGTGAATTCAGCTTTATATTCCAGGTGTGGGCGGCCGGAGATATCCAGCGCGCAGCGCGCCAGGCATTCATCCATCGGCAGCACAAAACCGAAGCGGTTAATGCCGCGCTTATCACCGAGCGCTGCTTTCAGCGCTTCGCCAAGCGCCAGGCCGGTATCTTCTACGGTGTGGTGATCGTCGATATACAGGTCGCCCTTCACGGTGATGTTCATGCGGAAACCGCCGTGGGTGGCAATCTGATCCAGCATGTGGTCGAAGAAACCGACGCCGGTGTTGATTTTGCTGCCGCCTTCACGGTCGAGCCACACCTCCACGTCAATCTGCGTTTCGCGGGTATTACGCTCGATGTGCGCGTAGCGGTCGCGGCGGGTCAGCTGTTCGCCGATCATCGCCCAGTTCAGCGTATCGCGGTTATAGCGCAGGCCGGTAATGCCCATGTTGGTCGCCAGCTCAAGGTCAGTGGCGCGATCGCCAATCACGTAGCTGTTGGCGGTGTCCATCACTTCGTTCGCCAGCCAGGCGGTGACCAGCTGCGTTTTCGGCTTGCGGCACTCGCAGTTGTCGGCCGGCAGGTGCGGGCAAATCAGCACATCGTCAAAAACCACGCCCTGAGAGGTGAAGATCTGCATCATCAGGTTGTGCGGGCCGTCGAAGTCTGCCTGAGGGAAACTGGCGGTACCCAGCCCGTCCTGGTTGGTGATCATCACCAGCTTGTAGCCCGCTTTTTGCAGCTGCAGCAGGACCGGTATAGCGTTCGGCTCGAAGGCCAGCTTATCAAAACGGTCTACCTGATAGTCGCTTGGTGGCTCAGAAATCAGGGTGCCATCGCGATCGATAAAGAGAAACTTCTGGGTCATACGGTCTCCGCTTTCAAAGCGTCAATCACGCGCTGGCTCTCGGCACGAGTGCCGATAGTGATGCGCAAACAGCCGCTTAAAGAAGGTTGTTTATTCTGGTCTCGTAAGATAATGCCCTGATCCCACAAAGATTTAAATACGCTACTTGAGGCTTTGATACGAGCCAGTACGTAGTTGGTCTCGGAATCAAAAACCTGCTCAACGCAGTCGATGGTGCGCAGCGCCTCCACCAGGTATTCGCGCTCGCTTAAGATCTGCGCCACGCGCTCGCGCATTGCGGCAATCCCCTGCGCACTAAGCGCCTGGGCGGCGATATCGGCAACCGGGGTCGATAGTGGATACGGAGCAATCACCTTCATTAATAAGGCAATCACTTCCTCATTGGCGAGCGTGAAGCCGCAGCGCAGGCCAGCCAGAGCAAACGCTTTCGAGAGGGTGCGCAGAATCACCAGGTGTGGGTATTCTGCCAGCCATCCTGCCTGCGTCGCCTCAGGACAGAACTCAATATAGGCTTCATCGGCAACGACCAGCGCTTTATCGCGGGTCATCTCCAGCAGGGTGCGGAAGTCCTGCGGGTTAATAATCTGCCCGGTCGGGTTGTTCGGGCTACAGACGTAGACCACTTTCACATTGGTCAGGCTATCGGCAATGGCCGGCAGGTCGAGTTGCCAGTCGGCTTTGGCTGGTACGGTGCGGCATTCGACGCCGATGGTTTCAGCACTGACGCTGTACATGCCGTAGGTCGGCGGGCAGAACAGCACCGCATCGCGGCCCGGTTCACAAAAGGCGCGCACCAGCAGTTCGATCCCTTCGTCCGCGCCGCGGCTGACCAGCACCTGCGTTGGCTTCACGCCCGCGTAGGCTGCGTAGTTTTCAATCACCGCTTTAGGCTGGCACTCCGGGTAGCGGTTCAGCGTCTGCTGGCTCAGTTCGAAAGGTACCGCCGTTGGGTATTCATTGGCATTCAGCCAGACGTCACCTTTGCCGCCAAGGCGGCGGGCCGACTGATACGGGGTCAGGGCGCGAACGTTGTCGCGGGCTAACTGTTCAATGCTCATGCTTGCTCCTTCAGGGCGTTTACGCGCAGGGTGACGGCATTTTTGTGGGCGGTCAGCAGCTCGGCGGCGGCCAGCGTTTCAATCGTCGCGGCGAGAGCGCTAAAGCCTTCGCGGGACAGTTCCTGTACGGTCATCCGTTTCTGGAAATCGGCCAGTCCAAGGCTGGAGCAGGTTGCGGTGTAACCGTAGGTCGGCAGCACGTGGTTGGTCCCGGAGGCGTAGTCGCCAGCAGACTCTGGCGACCAGTCGCCGAGGAAAACGGAACCGGCGCTGGTGATGTCATCAACCAGTTCACGGGCATTGCGGGTCTGAATAATCAGGTGTTCCGGGCCGTAGGCGTTGGAGATAGCCACGCACTGTGCCAGATCTTTTGCCACGATAAGGCGACTGGCGGAAAGCGCCTTACGTGCGGTGTCGGCACGGGACAGTTCGGCAAGCTGGCGTTCTACAGCCTCGGCGACACCTTCGGCAATCTTCGCGTCCGGGGTGAGCAGAATCACCTGAGAATCCGGGCCGTGCTCCGCCTGCGAAAGCAGATCAGAGGCGATAAAATCTGGTGTGGCGCCGCTGTCGGCAATCACCAGCACTTCAGACGGGCCTGCTGGCATATCAATTGCCGCGCCGTCGAGGCGCTGGCTAACCTGACGTTTCGCCTCGGTAACGTAGGCATTGCCTGGCCCGAAGATTTTATCGACCTTCGGAATGGATTCGGTGCCCAGCGCCAGTGCGGCAATCGCCTGTGCGCCACCGACTTTATAGACGTTCTCTACGCCACAAAGCTGTGCGGCATAGAGGATCTCATCGGCAATCGGCGGTGGTGAACAGAGCACCACTTTTTTGCAGCCCGCGATGCGTGCCGGGGTGGCCAGCATTAATACGGTAGAGAACAGCGGCGCGGAGCCGCCGGGAATATAAAGGCCAACCGAGGCGATAGGGCGGGTAACCTGCTGGCAGCGCACGCCCGGCTGGGTTTCGATATCCACCGGCGGCAGGATCTGCGCCGTGTGGAAGGTATCGATATTGCGAACCGCCGCCTGCATTGCCTGCTTGAGCTCATCGCTCAGGCGGCCGCTGGCCTGTTGAATTTCTTCTGCGGTGACTTTCAGCGCACCGACTTCGGTTTTATCAAACTTCGCGCTGTATTCACGCAGCGCGCTATCACCGTTGGTTTTGACGTTGTCCAGAATCTCGGCCACCGTACGGGTGATGCTGTCGGAGGCAGAGATGGCCGGGCGCATCAGCAGCGCTTGCTGTTGTT
The DNA here is from genome assembly GCF_040930405.1 of Kluyvera sichuanensis. NCBI lineage: Bacteria > Pseudomonadati > Pseudomonadota > Gammaproteobacteria > Enterobacterales > Enterobacteriaceae > Kluyvera > Kluyvera sichuanensis. The sequence goes on along the minus strand of NZ_CP162271.1, from coordinate 1,924,560 downwards.
CGGGGCTACAGCTATTCCAGTCAATCAGGGTATTGAAGCTCATGGTGATTACTCCATCATCTTCTCAATCGGCAGCACCAGAATAGAGCTGGCACCCAGGGACTTCAGTTTTTCCATGGTTTCCCAGAACAGGGTTTCGCTGCTCACCATGTGCATCGCGACGCGCTGCTGATCGCCTGCCAGCGGCAGAATGGTTGGGCGTTCAGCGCCCGGCAGCAGGGCGATGACTTCATCCAGACGCTCGGTTGGCGCGTGCATCATGATGTATTTCGATTCACGAGCCTGAATCACGCCCTGAATACGAGTTAACAGGCGGTCGATCAGCTGCTGTTTGGCTTCGCTCATCTCGCCGTCGCGCTGAATCAGGCAGGCTTTAGAGCGGAACATCACTTCTACTTCACGCAGGCCGTTGGCTTCCAGGGTTGCGCCGGTAGAGACCAGGTCGCAAATGGCGTCGGCAAGGCCAGCGCGTGGGGCAACTTCAACGGAACCGTTCAGCAGGCAGGATTTAAAACTGATGCCTTTCTGGTCGAGGTAACGCTTCAGCAGGTGCGGGTAAGAGGTGGCGATACGTTTGCCGTCAAGCGCGGCCGGGCCGTTCCACGCTTCATCCGCCGGGGTGGCGAGAGACAGTCGGCAGCCGCCGAAGTCCAGGCGACGCAGGGTAAAGTAGCGCGGGTCTTCGCCCTGTGCGCGGCGGCTCAGCAGCTCTTCTTCCAGCACGTTTTCACCGATGATGCCGAGGTCAACGACGCCGTCCATAATCAGGCCAGGGATATCGTCATCACGCACGCGCAGGATGTCGATTGGCATGTTCTCCGCCATCGCAATCAGGCGCTGGGTGTGGAGATTGATTTTGATGCCACAACGGGCCAGTAATTCGCGTGAATCATCGCTCAGGCGACCTGATTTCTGCATAGCTATGCGTAAACGGCTGTTATCTAACATTCTCTATTCCTCATTACCCTGCTGAATTTGGTTCAAAAAAAAGCCCCCGGAAGATCTCTTCCGGGGGCTCTCTTGCGTTCATGCACCACTGGAAGATCTGAATGTCTCCCAGCACACATCGCCTGAAAGACTAGTCAGGGTGATGGTGATGATGGTGGTGTTTAAATTGAACGCGGCTCATAAATTTCTCGTTGAATGACTATTCACTTGATGTCTTTTAACCTAAACCACTTTTGTCATTGAACGCAAGCGCTTTTTACATTCATTAAATCAATTCATGTAGCGACTATAAATTGTCAGTTTTATCGTGGTGGCGTAGCCTTATAAAGGTAGTGCGGCAAGAACCAGGAGATAGCGCAATGAAGAAAGTGGCGATCGTCGGTTTAGGGTGGCTGGGTATGCCGCTAGCGCTGTCGTTGATGGCGCGTGGCTGGCAGGTGACCGGCAGTAAAACGACTGAGGACGGTGTGGAAGCAGCACGGATGTGCGGGATTGATAGCTATCCGTTGCGGCTCGACCCACAGCTGGTATGCGAGGCCGATGACCTCGATGCGTTAATGAATGCTGATGCGCTGGTGATTACCTTACCGGCGCGTCGTAGTGGCCCGGGGGAAGATTTTTACCATCAGGCGGTGCAGGAGATCGTAGACTCGGCGCTGGCGCACCATATCCCGCGCATTATCTTTACCAGTTCGACCTCGGTATACGGTAATGAAGAGGGAACGGTTAAAGAGAGTACACCTCGTGACCCGGTGACCGCGAGTGGCAGAGTGCTGAAAGAGTTAGAGGACTGGCTTCATCAATTGCCGGGAACCTCGGTTGATATTCTGCGTCTGGCTGGGTTGGTTGGGCCGGAACGTCATCCCGGCCGTTTCTTTGCCGGAAAATCGGCACCGGACGGGCAGCAGGGGGTAAACCTGGTGCATCTGGAAGATGTGATTGCGGCTATTACACTGCTGTTGCAGGCACCGAAAGGCGGCCATATCTACAATATCTGTGCTCCACAGCATCCCGCCCGCGGCGTTTTTTATCCGCAGATGGCACGTGAGCTTGGACTGGCGGTACCCGTATTTAGCGACAGCGGTAAAGGGCAGGGGAAAATTATCGACGGTAGTCGTATCTGTCGCGAATTAGGCTTTGAATATCAATTCCCTGACCCATTGAGAATGCCTCTGGAGTAGCGTTTCGTTGACATCCGGCGATGGCGTAACCGCTGTCGGCAAATCATTTAACATATAAATAGATACACATTTTGCATGGTTATTGGTTATGGTAGCCAATAACGCTTTAGCAAAAAGTGCTATAAAAGTTGGCGCTGCTTTAGAGATTGCTTGTTAATCAGCCGGTTGGATGAGAAGTCGCATTATTACTTCTCTCACCGGCTTGTATTTTTACATTCGTTTGGTGCAAAATATGTCGAATGTAAAAAATGAGACTAACCGACGTGATTGCCACGTCGGTTATTTTTTTACATCAAAACAACCATCCAATAAAAGAGGCCGGGCTTCGTACCGGATAGATATTTACTTAAAAAACGACAGTTGTTGTCGCTGAGGAAACAGAAAAAAAATGGGGCAATTTTTCTTTTTTGCACCGGCAGTCGCCGCACAGGAGACTCACCGTGTCAAATAACGTTACTCCAAACACCTCTCGCGTGGAATTGCGTAAAACGCTTACGCTGATTCCGGTTGTCATGATGGGCCTGGCCTATATGCAGCCAATGACGCTGTTCGATACGTTCGGTATCGTATCTGGCCTTACCGACGGTCACGTTGCAACGGCGTATGCCTTTGCGCTGATCGCGATTCTTTTTACAGCGCTAAGCTACGGTAAACTGGTTCGCCGGTTCCCGTCCGCCGGCTCTGCATACACCTATGCTCAGAAATCCATTAGCCCGGTCGTTGGCTTTATGGTTGGCTGGTCATCGCTGCTGGACTACCTGTTCATGCCGATGATCAACATTCTGCTGGCTAAAATTTACTTTGAAGCGCTGATGCCTTCTGTACCATCGTGGATCTTTGTTGTTGCGCTGGTGGCCTTTATGACCATCTCTAACCTGCGCAGCATTAAAGCCGTGGCGAACTTCAACACGCTGATTGTGGTTCTGCAGATGGGTATCGTGGCGGTCATCGTTGGCCTGATCATTTACGGCGTCATGCACGGTGAAGGCGCAGGTACCCTGACCAGCACCCGTCCGTTCTGGTCTGAAGGCGCGCACGTGGTGCCGATGATTACCGGCGCAACCATCCTGTGCTTCTCGTTCCTGGGCTTCGACGGTATCTCTTCTCTGTCTGAAGAGACCAAAGATGCAGAACGTGTGATCCCGAAAGCTATCTTCCTGACCGCGCTGATTGGCGGGATGATCTTTATCGGTGCATCTTACTTCCTGCAACTGTACTTCCCGGACATCTCCCGCTTTAAGGACCCGGATGCGTCTCAGCCTGAAATCATGCTGTACGTTGCGGGTAAAACCTTCCAGTGGGGCGTGCTGATCTTCTCCAGCGTGACCGTTCTGGCATCGGGGATGGCGGCGCATGCAGGCGTATCGCGTCTGATGTATGTGATGGGTCGTGATGGCGTGTTCCCGAACAGCTTCTTCGGCTATGTGCATCCGAAATGGCGTACCCCAGCGTTCAACGTACTGCTGGTTGGCGCGATTGCCCTGCTGGCGATTAAGTTCGACCTGGTGACCGCAACGGCGCTGATCAACTTCGGTGCGCTGGTGGCATTCACCTTCGTTAACCTCTCCGTGATTTCGCAGTTCTGGATCCGCGAGAAGCGTAACAAGACGCTGAAAGACCACTTCCAGTACCTGGTACTGCCAGTGTGCGGCGCGCTGACCGTTGGCGCACTGTGGATTAACCTGGAGCAGAGCTCAATGATTCTGGGCCTGATTTGGGGTTCCATTGGCCTGCTGTACCTGGCGTGCGTGACCAAGCGTTTCCGCAACCCGGTTCCGCAGTACGAAGACGTCGCATAATTCAAGAACGTGAAATAATGAAACCGGAGGCCATGTGCCTCCGGTTTTTTTTGGTCTGAACAACAGCGAATTAATAACCTTCAGGAATAATATAGAGCTTTTGGTTATTGGAGCCGAAAGGCGGGCTCGGGAATAATTTTACGACTGATAATATTGGGTTAATTAATTCTTATGTTGCACATGATAATAAGCGGGATAGTCTGCGGCGCACTGCTGGGGTTCGTCATGCAGCGCGGTCGCTTCTGCCTGACGGGCGGCTTCCGCGATATGTATATCACTAAAAATAACCGCATGTTCTACGCGCTGCTGATTGCTATCTGCATTCAAAGCGTAGGCGTTTTTGTGCTGATCCAGCTCGGTCTGGTGCAGTACGATGCAGGCGCGTTTCCGTGGCTGGGCACCGTTGTCGGCGGCTTTGTCTTTGGTATCGGTATTGTCTATGCCGGTGGCTGCGCTACCGGGACGTGGTACCGCGCTGGGGAAGGGCTTATCGGCAGCTGGATTGCGCTGGTGACCTATATGGTGATGAGCGCGGTGATGCGTTCTCCACATGCCGCTGGCCTGAATAAATTCCTCGGCGAACATACCACGGCGCACAACGGTATTGCAGAAACCCTCAATATCTCCGTCTGGCCGATTATCGCGCTGCTGGTGCTGGTGACGCTGTGGTTTGTGCGTAAAGAGCTGCGTAAACCAAAGCTGAAGGTGGCTTCATTGCCGCCGCGTCGAAGCGGTCTGGCGCATTTGCTGTTTGAAAAGCGCTGGCATCCCTTTTTCACCGCGGTGCTGATTGGTCTGATTGCGCTGCTGGCGTGGCCGATGAGTGAAGCGACCGGCCGTATGTTCGGTCTGGGTATCACATCGCCTACCGCCAATATTCTGCAGTTCCTGGTCGGCGGCGACAGCAAGTACCTGAACTGGGGCGTGTTCCTGGTACTGGGTATTTTCATCGGTTCCTTTATCGCTGCGAAAGCCAGCCGCGAGTTCCGTGTGCGTGCCGCTGATGCGAGTACCACGCTGCGCAGCGCCGGTGGCGGCGTGCTGATGGGCTTCGGCGCCAGCATTGCCGGTGGTTGCTCGATTGGTAATGGTCTGGTCATGACCGCGATGATGACCTGGCAGGGCTGGATTGGCCTGGTATTTATGATCCTTGGCGTGTGGTGCGCGTCCTGGGTGTTGTATGTTCGCCCGCAGCGGAAAGCCAAACTGAAAACCGCGACGGCATAAGGAGTTAAAGATGGTTGTGAAGAAACTGGATGTGGTTACCCAGGTGTGCCCGTTCCCATTAATTGAAGCCAAAGCGGCGATGGCTGAACTGGCCAACGGCGACCAACTGGTGATTGAGTTTGACTGTACCCAGGCGACGGAAGCGATTCCACAGTGGGCGGCAGAAGAGGGCTATACGGTCACGGATTACCAGCAGTCCGGCGATGCGGCCTGGACCATCACGGTACAGAAGTAAGTATGACGTCCGGTTAGGCGAAACGACGCGGGGTTCTGAATACGAAAACCCCGGCGTCGCTTTGCTCGGCCGGGCGACAATGGTTATACAATCTCCTGCGCGTACTGATACAGCGCTTTCAGCAGCGACAGCTTTTCCGCATTCCCTTCATACTGCCCGTAGAGCATTTCGAGCTCCTGCGCGTAGGCCTGTAAAAACTCTGGCGTAAAGATCTGCCGACGGTGCTCTAACCAGCGCTGTTGCTCGCTTTCATCCAGCGTGCCGGGGAAATTGCGCGCCCGGTAGTTAAACAGCAGTTTCTCAATACGCTTATCGGCGAAGGTGATATCCAGCGCCGGAAGATTACGTGGCTCGGTCTCGAGTACGATTTTCATCGCCGTTCTGTCGGCATCGCTGAAGAAGCCGTTATAGAGCTGAGCATCGACGTTTTCCGACGGCACAAACGGCTCGGCTTCGGCAAAAATGGCTACCGCTTTCTCGCGAACCTGTGGGTTCTCACGCAGCTTTTTCAGATTATCCAGGCAGTGCTGGCGGTTGATTCCCAGACGGTCGGCATCTTCCGGGCGCAGGGTGTTGGCCTGAGCCAACACCGGGCACTTGTTCAGGTGCACCAGCTTGATAGGGATCGGAGAATTGTCGCCAAGATCGGCTTTGGCGGTATAGAGGCGATCGCGCAGCGTATCGGCGTCCAGATCCAGCAGCGGACTGATATCACCGGCAAGATCCACCATGATCACCGCGTTGCGGTTATCCGGATGCCATGCCAACGGTGCTACCCAACTGGTGTTGCCGCGCCAGGCACCGAACATGCCGGAGACGTGCACCAGCGGCTTCATCTGCGGCACGTCAATCAGCGTCATCAGCTTGTTTTTGCCGCGATAGGCATAGAGATAATCAAACAGCTTCGGCTGCTGCGTTTTTACCAGTTTCGCCATCGCGATAGTCGCGTAAACGTCGGCCATCGCATCGTGGGCGTTGCTGTGCTCAATGCCGTTAGCTTTGGTTAAATGCTCAAGACGGAAGCTTGGCAGGCCGTCATCGTTCTCCGGCCAGTTGATGCCTTCCGGACGCAGGGCGTAGCAGGCGCGCATCACGTCCAGCAGATCCCAACGCGAGTTGCGGTTTTGCCAACTCCAGGCGTATGGGTCGTAGAAGTTGCGATAGAAGATATTACGCGTCACCTCATCGTCGAAGCGCACGTTGTTATAGCCCACCACGCAGGTGTCCGGCACGGTGAAGATATCGTGGATCCGCTTAGCAAACGCCGCTTCGTTATCGCCCTTGGCCCGCGCTTCCTGTGGCGTAATGCCGGTAATTAACACCGCTTCAGGCTGCGGCAGATAATCCTCCGCGGGCTTGCAGTAAAAAACCTCTGGCTCACCGATTATCGTGAAATCCTTATCGGTACGAATGGCGGCGAATTGCGCGGGGCGATCGAGGGAAGGGCTGGTTCCGAAAGTTTCGTAGTCGTGAAACAGGAATCCCGGCGCGCTTGAAGTCTCTTGCATGGCGTTAACAGTGTCCGTCTATGGCATTTAAGGTTCATGGTAAACGATTTGGCAGTGCATCAGAAGGGCGTTAACCGAATCTGGAAGAGGGCGCGCAGGGTATTTTTTCGAGTCCAGATAGATACATGTCATATTTTCTTGCAATTTAAGCCTGTCACAAAGCACGAACTTCCGTAAAAAGGACAACGAATTTGTGAATGTTGAGGATTTACCGTTGAAAGCCCGTTTTTTTATTGCCGTTTCTTTGCTCGCTTCGAGCGTTTCTTGTGCCTTTGCTGGCGAATCCGCGATTCCTTCCGTCACACCGCCACCGATTAAAGCCGGTGCCTGGGTATTAATGGACTACACCACCGGGCAGATCCTGACCGCTGGTAATGAGCACCAACAGCGTAATCCGGCGAGCCTGACCAAGCTGATGACCGGCTATGTGGTTGACCGTGCTATCGATAGCCACCGCATTACGGCAGACGATATGGTGACCGTGGGGCGCGATGCCTGGGCGGCGGGTAACCCGGTGTTTGATGGTTCTTCACTGATGTTTCTCAAGGCGGGCGATCGCCTGAGCGTACGCGATCTGAGCCGCGGCCTGATTGTCGATTCCGGCAACGATGCCTGCGTGGCGCTGGCGGATTACGTGGCGGGCGGCCAACCGCAGTTCGTGAAGATGATGAACGACTACGTGCAGAAACTGAATCTGCGCGATACCCATTTCGAAACCGTTCACGGCCTGGATGCGCCGGGTCAGCACAGCTCGGCCTACGATCTGGCGGTGCTCTCCCGTGCGATTATTCACGGCGAGCCAGACTTCTATCACATGTACAGCGAAAAGAGCCTGACGTGGAACGGGATTACCCAGCAGAACCGTAACGGCCTGCTGTGGGAAAAATCGATGCACATCGATGGTTTGAAAACCGGCCACACCTCCGGCGCGGGCTTTAACCTGATCGCCTCATCGGTAGACGGCCAGCGTCGTCTGATTGCCGTGGTGATGGGGGCCGATAGCCCGAAAGGACGTGAAGATCAGGCGCGCACGCTGCTGCACTGGGGCCAGCAGAACTTCGATACCGTACAGATTCTGCAAAACGGTAAGAAAGTCGGCACCGAGCGAATCTGGTACGGTGATAAAGAGAATATCGCGCTGGGTACTGACCAGGATTTCTGGCTGGCGCTGCCAAAGGCGGAAGTGCCGAATATCAAAGCGAAATATGTGCTTGATACTAAAGAGCTGGATGCCCCGATTGCCGCGCACCAGCGCGTCGGTGAGATCCAACTGCTCGACCGCGATAAGGTTGTCGCGCAGTGGCCGCTGGTGACGCTGGAAAGCGTTGGCAAAGGTGGGCTGTTCTCGCGCATGAGCGATTATCTGCACCATAAAGCCTAACCAGGCGTTGGTGCAAATCCCGGCGTCGCGATGCTCGGCCGGGCTACTTGATCATATGTAGCCCGGCCGAGGTGCTTTAGCACCGACGCCGGGGCGGCTCGGCGCCAACCCCAGCATCACCTTGATCGGCCGGGCTACTTTCTTGCTGCAGGAGCAGGTACAATTCGCGCTTTAGTCTTGTCGGAGAGTGGGTGTGCGTCCGGATAAGTCACTCAGTCCTTTTGAAATTCGTTTATATCGTCACTATCGTACCGTGCACGGGGCGCGTATTGCGCTGGCCTTCGTCCTGACCTTTTTGATAGTCCGCCTGCTGGGCGTGCCCGATGGCTCCTGGCCACTGATCACGCTGGTGGTGGTGATGGGGCCCATCTCCTTCTGGGGCAACGTGGTGCCGCGCGCGTTTCAGCGTATCGGCGGTACGGTGCTCGGCTCCGCCCTGGGCCTGATAGCCCTCAAACTTGAGCTTTTCTCTTTGCCGTTGATGCTTATCTGGTGCGCTGCGGCGATGTTCCTGTGCGGCTGGCTGGCGCTGGGGAAAAAACCGTATCAGGCGTTACTTATCGGCATTACCCTCGGGGTGGTAGTTGGCGCACCGGCCGGGGATATGACCACCGCGCTGTGGCGAAGCGGCGACGTTATCTTCGGCTGCCTGCTGGCCATGCTCTTTACCGGTATCTGGCCGCAGCGGGCGTTCATTCACTGGCGTATCCAGATGGCCTCGTTCGTGACGCAGTTTAACCGTATCTATCAGGCAGGACTGTCGCCGAACCTGATTGAGCGACCTCGCCTGGAAAAGCATCTGCAAAAAGTCCTCAACGACGTCGTGAAAATGCGCGGCCTGATTACGCCTGCGAGTAAAGAGACGCACATTCATAAGGGCATCTTTGAAGCCATTCAGACCGTCAGCCGCAATCTGGTCTGCATGCTCGAGCTACAAATTAACGCCCACTGGGCGTCACGTCCTGGCCACCTGCTGATGCTGAACGCCCATACGCTGCGCGAAACCCAACTGATGACCCAGCAAACGCTGCTGGCGATTGCCCATGCGCTGTACGAAGGCAACCCGCGTCCTATCAAAGCGAACAGCGAAAAGCTCAATGAAATTGTCTCGGAGCTGCGCCAGCTGGTGCATGAGTACAAAGATGACCATCTGGCTGAGACGTCCATTCACGGCTACGTCTGGCTGAGCATGGAGCTGGCGCGTCAGCTGGAATTATTATCCAGCCTGATGTGTCGCGCATTGCGTAAATAAAAGGCAGATGCACAGGCTTTTGCGCCAGGTTGTTTCGATTCAGCTAGATTTAGGGTTATGATGAACCCAAAGTAAAAATGATTGTTTGCTACAACGGCAGTACGAAAAATCATACAGGTTGAAGGGTATATGACTAATGTGTACCTTATCGTGTAGCCGTTGTTTAACGAATCCGAGTCTCAACATATCAGGGGTATAAAAATGGAAACCACGAAACCTTCGTTTCAGGACGTACTGGAATTCGTACGTTTGTTCCGTCGTAAGAACAAACTGCAGCGTGAAATTCAGGACGTTGAGAAAAAGATCCGTGACAACCAGAAACGCGTGCTGCTGCTGGACAACCTCAGCGACTACATCAAACCAGGCATGAGCGTTGAAGCTATTCAGGGCATCATCGCCAGCATGAAAGGCGACTATGAAGATCGCGTTGATGATTACATCATCAAAAATGCTGAGCTGTCCAAAGAACGCCGCGACATCTCCAAGAAACTGAAAGTGATGGGCGAGCAGAAAGGCGAGTAACCGTCATTAACGGGTGGCTGCGCCAGCGGCCACCTGGTCCTTATTTTATTCCTTCCAGCACTCTCTCTTCTTCGCCCCTTCGACAATCCAGTGACATCGCGAGCAATGCGGAGTATAAAGCTTTCTGTTTGATATATTAGCCACGGTTATGTGGGAACGTGTTGATATCAAAGGATCTCGCCAACAATGCAGCAACATCTGGAAGCGCAATCATGATACTGGTGACCGGCGGCGCGCGCAGCGGAAAAAGCCGTCACGCGGAATCGTTACTCAGCAAATACCCCCGGGTTTGCTATATCGCGACCTCACAAATCTTCGACGCCGAAATGGCCGCACGCATCCAGCATCATCGGGACGACCGTCCTGCACACTGGCGCACCGAAGAGCGCTGGCAGCATCTTGCCGACATCATTACGCCTGATAACGATCCTTCAGAAGCGATTCTGCTGGAGTGTATCACCACGCTGGTCACCAATATTCTCTTTGCCTCGGGAAACGAGGAAGAGATTGAGCGCTGGGACTTCGCGGCGCTTGAGGCGCAGGTCAATGGCGAAATCGATGCGCTGATCGCGGCCTGTCAGCGCTGCCCGTCGCCGATTGTGCTGGTGACCAATGAAGTGGGAATGGGCATCGTGCCCGAGAATCGTCTGGCCCGGCATTTTCGCGACATTGCCGGGCGCGTAAATCAAAAGCTGGCGCAGGCGGCAGATGACGTCTGGCTGGTGGTATCAGGGATTGGAGTCAAAATAAAATGAGTCGACTGTTTTTCGCCACACTCTCCTTTATGAGCCGTCTACCGGTGCCACAGCGCTGGTCGCAGGGGCTGGATCTTGACCGTTACGTGAGCGGCGTCATTACCTTCCCGTTTATTGGCCTGTTACTGGGGGCGATAAGCGGCCTGGTCTTCATGATTGTGCAGAGCTGGTGTGGTATTCCGCTGGCGGCATTCTTTACCGTTCTGGCGCTGGCGCTGCTGACCGGCGGCTTCCACCTGGATGGCCTTGCGGACACCTGTGACGGCGTGTTCTCCGCGCGTCGCCGCGAGAAGATGCTGGAAATTATGCGCGATAGCCGGTTGGGCACCCACGGCGGCCTGGCGCTGATCTTTGTGCTGCTGGCGAAAGTGCTGGCGGTCAGTGAACTGGCGCTGCGCGACACTTCTATGCTGGCAGCGATCGCCAGCGCCTGTATTGCCGGTCGCGGTGCCTCGGTGCTGATGATGTATCGCCACCGCTATGCCCGCGAAGAGGGGCTGGGTAATCTGTTTATCGGTAAAATCAGCTTCCGCCAGACCTGGGTGACGTTAGTCATTGCAGGGGCATTGGTCACCGCCATGCTGGGCGTACATGGCCTGAAAGCGCTGCTGGTGGCCTTTGTCGGCGTCTTTATTCTGGGCCAGTTGCTGAAGCGTACGCTGGGTGGGCAAACCGGCGACACGCTGGGCGCAAGTATCGAGTTGGGCGAAGTGATTTTCTTGCTGGCGCTTTTGTAAGCCAGCGTATGACTACGTGGGAATTATAATGCAAACAACATTGGCTTCACTGCTGTCGACTATTCCAGAAATGGACAGCGCCGCGATGGCGCAGGCGCAGCAACATATTGATGGGCTATTAAAACCAACGGGCAGCCTCGGGCGTCTGGAAGCGCTGGCGGTACAGCTTGCGGGCATGCGCGGCCTACAGGGCACGCCGAGCGTCGACAAGAAAGCGATTCTGGTGATGTGCGCCGATCACGGTGTCTGGCACGAAGGGGTCGCCATTTCGCCGCAGGTGGTGACCGCGATTCAGGCCATGAATATGACGCGTCACAATACCGGCGTTTGCGTTCTCGCTGCACAGGCAGGCGCGGACGTACACGTGATTGACGTGGGCATCGATGCCGACCCCATCCCAGGCCTTATCGACATGAAAGTAGCTCGCAGCAGCGGTAACATCGCTCAAACGGCGGCTATGACGGCCGAGCAGGCGCAAACCGTGCTGCTGTCGGCAATTAACTATACCCGTAGCCTGGCAGAGCAGGGTGTGACGCTGTTTGGCGTGGGCGAGCTGGGTATGGCAAACACCACGCCAGCCGCTGCGGTAGTCAGCGTGCTGACCGGCAGCGAGCCGGAGGCAGTGGTGGGCATTGGCGCCAACCTGCCGCAGGCGCAGCTAACGCATAAAGTGGATGTGGTTCGTCGCGCTATTGCAGTGAACCAGCCCAACGCCGCTGACGGCCTTGAGGTTCTGGCGAAGGTCGGTGGTTACGATCTGCTGGGGATGACAGGCGTGATGCTCGGCGCTGCCTCCTGCGGCCTGCCGGTGGTGCTGGACGGCTTCCTGTCGTACGCGTCTGCACTCGCGGCCTGCCGTATTGCGCCTGCCGTGAAACCCTACCTGATCCCTTCCCATTTCTCCGCCGAGAAGGGCGCGCGTATCGCACTGGCGCATCTGGAACTGGAACCGTATCTGCATATGGAGATGCGTTTGGGTGAAGGCAGTGGCGCAGCGATGGCGATGCATATCGTTGAGTCGGCCTGCACCATGTACAACCGCATGGGAACGCTGGCGGGCAGCAATATCGTGCTGCCAGCGTAACGGCTATTCTCCCGCCATTTGTTGCAAAAGCCATTCGCGTAGCGCCGTAATATCCCGGCGCTGCGCGTTCTCTTCAGTTGCCACCAGATAGTAGTTCGCGCCCGGCAGCGACATGTCGAACGGCATTGTCAGCACCCCACGTTGCAGTAAATCTCTCGCCAGTAACTCGCTGGCAATCACTACGCCTTGCCCGGCTACCGCCGCCTGCAGCGCATGCGTTTCATCGCTGAAGGTCAACCCCGCCTGAAGGTTTAATGCCTGAGGCCCATAGCGCTTTTTCCAGTTTGCCCAACTAGGTTCATCGGCCGGAACCTGGCGGTTTTCCACGTGAAATAAGGGGACGTTGGCTAAATCTTCGGGCTTTTGCAGCGCTAGCGCGGGGCTCGCCACAACGATAAAGCGGTCTGCATGCAGCAGAGTGCAGTGCAGCGAGGATTCCGGCATCTCACGATAGCGGATAGCCACATCAACGGTACGCTGGCTGAGATCGACACGCTCGACGCTGGTATGCAGCCGCAGGTCGATGGTTGGGCATTCCGCTTTGAAATCCGCGAGTCTCGGCACCAGCCAGTGGGTGAGAAAATTAGAGGTGGTAGTGACCGTCAGCGCGGGTGGCTGATGGGCTTGCAGCACCTGCACCGTCGCTTCTTCCAGTGCACTAAAGGCGCGTTGGGTGCCGGCATAAAGCACTTTGCCACTCTCGGTCAGGCTAACGCCCTGAGCGCTGCGTTCACAGACCCGGCATTCCAGTACCGACTCCAGAAGTTTTATCTGGTGGCTGACCGCCGTTGCGCTCACGCCGAGGACATCTGCCGCGCGCTTGAAGCTGAGCTGTTCCGCCAGCGCATGGAACGCCCTTAGCGCGCCGAGCGGTGGCAATCTGACTTTTCTCATGGCTGAGTTTTTCTCATCTATGGCTGAAAACTATGCGTTTGTTTTACGCCTCATAGGCGGCGTAGTCTACCCAGCAGAAACAAGAGGGTGAGTTAATCTCATGATAATACCGAAGGGGAAAACGATGAGCGTACGGGTAAACAACACTGCGCCAATGAATAAAAATATCGCAGAGCGGGCAATAGCGATGAGTGCGGCGATTGCCGGAGCGGGGCTGTTGGTGAAGCTATCGATAGCGGTCAGCGTAATCCAAAGTCTGGTTCAGCTTTGTGCACTGGGCCTGAGCTTTGCGGTAGGGATGATGCTGGCAAGCACAGGCAGTATGGTGCGCCACGGTTTTCCGCTTTCGGCGGTGGGCTGGCTGCTGGTGCTGCTTAGTCTGCTTGGTGGGCAAACGGGGCTGGTGCTATTGCCGGGCATCGTCGCTGGTGGCACGGGGCTGGGGTTAGCCCATGGGCGATTGATGGCTGGCAACAGAATTGTCAATGCGCTGAGCAGCGTGGCAGCGCTAGTCGCAGTATTGCTTATCCAGGCCAATTCGGCGCCGGGTATAAATGGCTATGGGTTTGCCTTTGCGGTTGTCATCGATTTAGCGCTGCTGGGGGTGGTGCTGGTGCGAATTGCTGAAACGGATAGGGGTTAAAAAGCAAAAAGCCTGCTCGAAAGCAGGCTTTTTAAATTTGGCTCCTCTGACTGGACTCGAACCAGTGACATACGGATTAACAGTCCGCCGTTCTACCGACTGAACTACAGAGGAATCGGTGTGGAGTCGTATCTTAGCGGCGAAAAAATTTTTGTCAAACATCAATTCTGGTCTTGTGACGCGACTGCCTATTCCATCAACAATTTGTCGCCATTCCCGACAAAAATTAAGGAAAAATGCTTTGCAGGATCGGGAATTCTCCATCATCATTTGAAATGGAGTTTCAACTTTCTGATCTAAGGCCCATTTTGAACGTCACCGCCGCACTTCGCCAGGCCGTCGCCCGCACGCCCTGGTACAAAAAACGCAAAAGTTATCGAGTTCTCTTCTGGCGTGAAATCACCCCCCTTGCCGTACCTATCTTTCTGGAAAACACCTGCGTTTTATTGATGGGGGTGTTGAGTACCTTCCTCGTCAGTTGGTTGGGTAAAGAGGCGATGGCGGGCGTGGGTCTGGCCGATAGCTTTAATATGGTGATCATGGCGTTCTTTGCCGCGATAGACCTCGGGACGACCGTGGTGGTTGCCTTCAGCCTTGGTAAACGTGACCGCCGTAAGGCGCGAGCGGCGGCACGGCAATCGCTGGTGATCATGACTCTGTTCGCTACCATCCTGGCGGCGGTAATCCACTATTTTGGTGCCGGAATTATTAATATCGTTGCCGGTGATGCCACCGAGGAAGTGAAAGGGCTGGCGTTGACCTACCTTGAGCTGACCGTGCTGAGCTATCCGGCGGCGGCGATTGCGCTTATCGGCAGCGGCGCGCTGCGTGGGGCAGGGAATACTAAAATCCCGTTGATGATTAACGGCGGGATGAACATCCTCAATATTATTATCAGTAGCTTCCTGATTTACGGGGTGTTCTCCTGGCACGGCATGGGGTTTGCCGGGGCAGGGCTCGGGCTGACCATTTCCCGCTACATTGGCGCAGTAGTGACCATTATTGTGCTGATGGTTGGCTTTAACCCGGCGCTGCGTATTCCGCTCAAAAGCTATTTCAAGCCGCTCAATTTCGCCATTATCTGGGAAGTGATGGGGATTGGTATTCCAGCAAGCGTCGAGTCGGTGCTGTTTAACAGCGGTAAATTGCTGACACAGATGTTTGTCGCCGGGATGGGGACCGACGTTATCGCCGGTAACTTTATCGCCTTCTCCGTGGCGGCGCTGATTAACCTGCCGGGGAACGCCCTGGGTTCGGCATCCACCATTATCACCGGTAAGCGGCTGGGGACCGGGCAGCTAGCCCAGGCGGAACGTCAGCTCCGTCACGTGTTCTGGATGTCGACCATCGTACTGACCCTGATAGCCTGGGGGACGGCGCCGTTTGCCGGATTGTTCGCGTCGTTCTATACCCACGAGCAGGACGTCAAAGACGTGGTGAAAATTCTCTTGTGGATGAACGCTGCCTTTATGCCAATCTGGGCCGCCTCCTGGGTGCTGCCAGCGGGCTTTAAAGGGGCGCGAGACGTACGCTTCGCCATGTGGGTCTCCATGCTCAGCATGTGGGGCTGTCGCGTGGTGGTGGGCTACGTGCTGGGTATTCTGCTGGGTTGGGGCGTGGTCGGCGTCTGGATGGGGATGTTCCTCGACTGGGGCGCACGTGCGGTGCTGTTCTACCGTCGTCTGATAACCGGCCGCTGGGCGTGGAAATACGCGCCGGCAAAGAAAACGGACGCCGCGTAACAGCCTGATTGCGGTGAAAATCGGCAATAAAAGTCAGTTTTCAGCCGAATCGAAGAATAAATCGGCAAACGAATTATTTTGTGCAAATCAGGCTTTGACAACAATGGGGCACATCGATAATATGCGCCTCGTTCACACGATTCCTCTGTAGTTCAGTCGGTAGAACGGCGGACTGTTAATCCGTATGTCACTGGTTCGAGTCCAGTCAGAGGAGCCATATTTAAGAAGCCTGCTTAGGAAACTAAGCAGGCTTTTTGCTTTTCTGCGTTTGGCAAAATAAAGCCGGACGAGCGTCCGGCTGATATTGTCTTAACGGAACGGCGGTTCGTTAAAGGTCCGCAGCTTACGGGAATGCAGACGATCGCCTTCCGCGCGCAGCAGGTCGATGGCCCGAATGCCAATTTGCAGGTGCTCGGAAATCGCCCCTTCATAGAAACGGTTCGCCTGACCGGGCAGCTTAATCTCACCGTGCAGCGGTTTGTCTGATACGCACAGCAACGTGCCGTACGGCACGCGGAAGCGATATCCTTGCGCGGCAATGGTCGCACTCTCCATATCAATCGCCACGGCGCGGCTCAGGTTGAAGCGCAGCGCCGACGCGGAATAGCGCAGCTCCCAGTTGCGATCGTCGGTGGTCACTACCGTCCCGGTACGCAGTCGCTGTTTAACCTCTTCGCCCGGCATCCCGCTCACCTGCTTGGTGGCGTCGTACAGTGCACGCTGCACCTCGGCAATGCTCGGGATTGGAATATCCGGCGGCAGTACGGCGTTCAGCACGTGGTCGTCACGCAGATAGGCATGTGCCAGTACATAATCGCCAATCGACTGACTTTCACGCAGGCCGCCGCAGTGGCCGATCATCAGCCAGACGTCCGGACGCAGCACCGCCAGGTGGTCGCAGATATTTTTGGCGTTCGACGGACCTACGCCGATGTTAATTAAGGTGATCCCTTGCCCATCTTTGGTGATCAGATGCCAGGCTGGCATTTGGTGCTTTTTCCACGCCAGATCGGAAATGGCCTGTTCCGGCGCTTCAGTATCGGCAGTGATCCAGATCCCCCCTGCGCAGGAGAGCGATACGTATGGGCTGTCAGGATCGAGGATCTGACTGCAGCCCCAGCGCACGAACTCATCGACGTAGCGGGTGTAGTTAGTGAACAGCACAAACGGCTGGAAGTGTTCGACCGGGGTGCCGGTGTAGTGACGCAGACGCGCCAGCGAGAAATCCACGCGGCGGGCGTCAAAGTGCGAAAGCGGATAAAAATCGGTGGAGTGGGTCAGGCCATCCGCGGTTTCATCGCCAATCTGCGACAGCTCGGTGGTAGGGAAAAAGCGCGTCAGGTCGGCACTCATCGAGCGATCGAGGTTCAGGCCATCAATCACGTACGGATAGGGAATTTCATGCTGCGACAGGCTGACTTCAATATGGGCGTCGTAATCTTCGTGCAGCAGGCTTAGCTGCTCCAGCAGGTAGCTGCGGAACAACACCGGGTGCGTGATGGTGGTGGTGTAGCAGCCGGAGTGGGTAAAGCGGCCAAACGCGCGGGTTTTCTGCGCCTTGTGCGCGTTGCCGCTCCAGGAGACCGAAAGCTGGGGGTAGACAAATAGCCCGTTTGCCCGCGCTTCGGCGCTTGGCAATGAACGGTCGTCGATAAACAGACGGATAGCGTCACGTAATGCACTTACCGATTGATCGTACAGCGCCTGGAGTTTCTCCAGCGCTTGTTCTGGGGTCAGACTCACGCCCGTATTACTCATCGTTCGCTCCTTGTGTGCGGCTTTTATCGATAGTATGCCAGCCGATGATGAAACAAAAGCGCAAGCCGGTTTCAATGTAACAACTGATTAACCTTTAACCGGGTGATTTCTCATCCGGTTAAAGGCTGCGCGTCGGAGTAAAAAAGCTATAATCAACCGACATCTGCTGTGATTTGAGGAAAGGGAAATGAAACCTCGTGTAAAACTCTTGTGTGCATTCGCGCTGGCACTCTGTAGCCAGGGCGTGCTGGCTGTGACCTATCCGCTTCCTCCGGAGGGGAGCCGTCTCGTGGGAAGCACGTTGAATATCACGGTGCCGCAGGATAACCACCTGCCGCTGGAGGCCTTTGCGGCGCAGTACGGGCAAGGGCTCAGCAATATGCTGGAGGCGAATCCGAACGTGGATGTCTTCTTGCCAAAATCGGGTTCCACGCTGGTGGTGCCGCAGCAACTGATTTTGCCCGACACGGTGCGTCGAGGCATTGTGGTGAACGTCGCGGAAATGCGCCTTTATTATTACCCGCCGGAGGGTAACACCGTTGAAGTTCTGCCCATTGGTATCGGCCAGGCGGGGCGAGAAACACCGCGTAACTGGGTGACGACCGTCGAGCGCAAACAGGAAGCACCGAGCTGGACGCCAACGCCAAATACCCGTCGTGAATACGCGAAGCGCGGCGAAAGCCTGCCTGCGTTTGTCCCCGCCGGGCCGGATAACCCGATGGGCCTGTACGCCATCTATATTGGCCGCCTGTACGCCATTCACGGCACCAATGCGAATTTTGGCATCGGGCTGCGCGTGAGTCAGGGCTGCATTCGCCTGCGCAATGATGACATCAAGTATCTGTTCGATAACGTGCCGGTCGGCACGCGCGTGCAGATTATCGACCAGCCGGTGAAATACACCGTTGAGCCAGACGGCAGTCGTTGGGTGGAAGTGCATGAGCCATTATCGCGCAACCGCACAGAATATGAGTCTGATAACAAAGTTCCGTTGCCTATTACGCCCGCGCTGCGTAGTTTTACTCAGGGTGAGGGCGTGGATGGTAGTCGGGCAAGAGGCGCGCTCGAAAGGCGCTCCGGCATGCCGGTCAATATCAGCACCTCGCATAACGCGTTGTAAGCCTGTCTATATTCAACGCCAAAAGCCCGCGATTTGCGGGTTTTTGACTTTTTAACCAGGGTTGGCAAAAGGAGCATTGAATGAGCGATGTCGTGAACTGGGGCGTGCTGGGCTATGCCCGAATCGCAAAAAATTCCATTATTCCGGCGATTCAACGTGCCGATAACGCGCGCGTCTACGGCGTAGCGTCGCGTCATCAGGACGAACTGCCGGTGGGGGAGTGGCAGAAAAGCTACGGCGATTACGCGGCGCTGTTGGCCGATGAGGCGATCCAGGCGGTCTATATCCCTTTGCCTAACTCGCTGCACAAAGAGTGGGTGATCCGGGCGCTGGAGGCAGGGAAACACGTGCTGTGCGAGAAGCCAATTGGCCTTACCGCCGATGAAGCGCGCGACATGCAACGTGTGGCGCAGCAGCATAACCGCCTGCTGATGGAAGCCTTTATGTACCAGTACACCGACCGGGTACGGGTGATTAAACAGGTGCTGGAGAGCGGTGAACTGGGTGAGTTGCGCCATATCAACGTTTCGTTCCGCTTCTTCCTCGACCGGCCTGGCACCATCAAAATGCAGCCCGCGCTCGGCGGCGGGGCGCTGTATGACGTTGGCTGCTACCCGGTGAACTTTATCGGCATGGTGACCGGACGTCTGCCGGTGAGCTGCAAAGCGGTGAGCGAAACAGATCAAGGGGTGGATACTAACCTCTCCGCGCTGCTGCAATATGACGATGGCCTGATTGCCAATATTCACTGCGGCTTTAACGCCTTTGGTCGCAACTACGCGGAGATTATTGGCAGCAAAGGGATGCTGATTATCGATAAGCCCTTCCTCGATGATGCCGGCGCGTTGGAGCTGCACACCAGCGAAGGCGTACGCGAGCTGCCGGTGAGCGAGTCGGACCGTTACCAGGCTGAAATCCGCCACTTCTCCAGCGCGATCCTCAACGAGCCGTCGCGGCTGATCCCGCTGGATGAAACCGTGCGTAATATGCAGGTACTGGATATGATTCGCGCCGCGCTGTAGTGGGTAACGCCCGGCCGGTATCGCGCCGCCGGGCTTTGCTATCGGGCAAACTTTTTCGAGCCGATAACGCAGAGGATCACCCCAAGCGTAACCAGCATCATCAGCGGATTCACCGCCTCGTGCAGCAGCAGGGCGCTCAGCGCCAGCCCTAAAAACGGCTGCAAAAGCTGGAGCTGGCCTACCGCGGCAATTCCGCCCTCCGCCAGGCCTTTGTACCAGAAGATAAAGCCAATCAGCATGCTGAACAGCGAGACGTAGCCAAGCGCCAGCCACGCCTGACCCGTAATGGCGCCGGGGTTAGCAGGTAACGTCAGTAACGTCGCCAGCAGCATTATCGGCAGTGACAAAATGAGCGCCCAGCTAATCACCTGCCAGCCGCCCAACTGCCGCGTCAGCGTGGCCCCCTCCGCATAGCCCAGCCCGCAGACCACCACGGCGGCAAGCATCAGCAGATCGCCGGTTAACGACGCGCTGGCGTTTTGTGAAAGAGCAAACCCGGCAACCAGCAGGCTCCCCAGCAGCGAGAAGATCCAGAACGCCGGATGTGGCCGCTCCCGCCCGCGCAGCACGCCAAAAATCGCCGTAGAGAGCGGCAGAAGCCCAAGAAAGACAATCGAGTGCGCCGCCGTAACGTAGCGTAGCGCCATGGCGGTGAGCAGAGGAAAGCCTACCACCACGCCGAGTGAAACGACCAGCAGCGGAAAAATTTGTCCGGACGTGGGGCGCCGCTCACGAAAGATGACAATCAGCGCCAGGGCGAGAAGCCCGGCAATCGACGCCCGCAGAAAGGTCAGAAAAAACGGGTCCATAGCGCCGACCGCGATACGCGTTGCCGGCAATGAACCGCTAAAAATCACTACGCCCAGCAGCCCGTTAAACCAGCCGGATGCTGTGTGTGTTTGAAATACCGCTGCCTTCATTTTGTCCACCTCACCGTTGAGTCATTAACAGCGCGATGGTAGTTTTCTTAATCTAATACAATCAAATTATTGTCATGGATACATTGTATGAAGGCGCGATACAAAACGATCGTCGACAGATACGCCGCGCGGATACGTGATGGACAACTCACAGCCGGAACCCGGCTGCCCACGCACCGGCGGCTGGCGGCGGAGGAACGTATTTCTCTTGCCACCGCCACGCGTGTTTATGCCGAACTGGAGGCGATGGGGCTGGTGAGTGGTGAAACCGGGCGTGGTACCTTTGTGCGCGAAATTACCCTTGCGGCGGGTCATGGCGTTGACCAGCAGGTGATGATGCCGGGCGTGCGTGACCTGAACTTTAACTACCCATCGCAGCCGGGGCAGGGCGAGGAGTTGCGTGACGCCCTGCGACAGCTCGCCAACGTCGGCGATATTGAATCGCATCTGCGCTACCAGCCTCACGCCGGGCGCAAAGCGGATCGCGAGATGGTCGCCCGATATTTTGTGAGCCTGGGTTTTACCCCTGACTCCGACAATATTTTGTTGGTTAACGGCGCCCAACATGGTCTGGCGGTCACGGTAATGGGGCTGCTACAGCCCGGTGATGTCGTGGCGGTAGATGCGTTAACCTACCCCGGATTTAAAGCGCTGGCGGCGCTGTATCACCTGGAACTCCTCGCTATCCCCTCGCTTGACGATGGCCCGGATCTTGATGCTCTCGATACTCTCTGTCAGCAGCGTCACGTGCGAGCGGTTTACACCATGCCGACGCTGCATAACCCGCTAGGCTGGGTGCTCAGCCACCGACAGCGGCAGCGGCTGACCACTATTGCCCGTCAGTATGATCTGCTGATTATTGAAGATGCTGCCTACGCCTTTTTAGTCGAACAATCGCCACCGGCCGTTGCCCACTATGCACCGGAAAGAACAGTTTATGTCAGCGGATTTTCAAAGAATGTGGCGACCGGACTGCGCGTTGGCGTAGCGATTTGCCCCGGCTCGCTAAAACCAGCGCTGGAGCGGGCTATCCGGGCCACCACCTGGAATACGCCTTCGCTGCTCACCGCCTTAATGAGCCACTGGATTCAGGACGGGACGGTGGCCCGGACGACGGTCTTAAAAAGAGACGACGCCCGTCAACGACAGGCTCTAGCCCGTGAATGTTTGTACCCGCTGCCCTGTATCGGCCACCCGAACTCCTGGTTTGTCTGGCTGCCGCTGGCCGATGAGTGCCGTGCCGACCGCATCGTGAAGGCGCTGATGGATAACCATATCCTGGTCTCCACCGCTGAACCGTTCTCAACTTCAATCAACGTCCCGCAGGCATTACGCGTCGCACTGGGATCGGTGTCGATGGAGAGCCTGCGTGAAGCGCTGGTGGCGGTGAGGGAAGCGGTGGAGTATGAGATGAGTCGGTAGGAAGGCGAAACGCTTAACGCTTAAGCGCTGCGGGCTGATTTACGCAAGGCAAACGCAGAAAAGCAAAAAGCCCGCTCGAAAGCAGGCTTTTTAAATTTGGCTCCTCTGACTGGACTCGAACCAGTGACATACGGATTAACAGTCCGCCGTTCTACCGACTGAACTACAGAGGAATCGTGTGAACGGGGCGCATATTATCGATGTCACCCCGGCTTGTCAAAGGGTGAAAAGCGCTAATAAGTTCGTTTGCTGACAATTTCAGCAATTCCACGTCATTTGCTGTTTTTTTGACTGTTCTGCACCGTGAAAGTGCAGAATTACCCCTTATGGGGCAGATCACAAACTTCTGATAGCCGCAAAAAAGGGCCTGAGCGATAGGTTTACACGGTTTTACGGGCAATTTTAAAACTGGCAAGCATCTTGCAACTCCTCCGATTACTTAACGCCAGCGTGGCAGTGATTCCGAACCGGAGGCAAAAATGAACTTAAGACGGCTGAAGTACTTTGTGAAAATCGTCGATATCGGTAGCCTGACTCAGGCCGCAGAAGTGTTGCATATCGCGCAGCCCGCTTTAAGCCAGCAGGTGGCGACGCTGGAGGGAGAACTCGATCAGCAGCTGTTGATTCGCACCAAGCGCGGCGTCACGCCAACGGAAGCGGGCAAAGTGTTATATACCCATGCCCGGACAATTTTACGCCAGTGCGAACAGGCGCAGTTGGCGGTGAATAACGTCGGTCAGACCCTCAGCGGCACGGTCTCTATCGGCCTTGCACCAGGCACGGCAGCGTCATCTATTACTATGCCGCTGCTGCAGGCGGTGCGTAACGAACTGCCTGAAGTGCTGGTTTATCTGCATGAAAATAGCGGTACCGTGCTGAACGACAAACTGTTGAACGGTCAGCTGGATATGGCGGTGCTTTACGATCGTGCGCCGCTGGCGGGGATCGTCAGCCAACCGCTGCTGAAAGAAGATCTCTATCTGGTTGGTACCCGCGATTGTCCTGGCCAAAGCGTCGATCTCACCGCGGTGGCGGAGATGAACCTTTTCCTGCCGCGGGATTACAGCGCCGTTCGCGCTCGTGTCGATGAGGCTTTCTCGCTGCGTCGATTAACGGCAAAAATCATTGGTGAAATTGAGTCTATCTCTACGCTGACTGCTGCGATTGCTAGCGGAATGGGCGTGACGGTGCTGCCAGAATCGGCGGCGCGTTCGCTGTGCAGCGCGGCAAACGGCTGGATGGCGCGGATCACGACCCCGTCGATGAGCCTGCCGCTGTCGTTAAACGTGTCGGCGCGCGGTCAACTGAGCCCGCAGGCGCAGGCTGTGAAAGAGATCCTGATGTCGCTGGTCAGCCGACCAATGCTGGATAACCGTGAACTGCTGCTGGTGAGCTAAGCTTATATTCCATTCAGATATAACTTGCTGGTTTTTATTATTTGTTCACAAGGGCATCAGACTTTAACAATAGTTCAACGTCTGATTGACCCGGAGAGAAGCGTGAACTTCCAGCAGCTCAAAATAATTCGTGAAGCGGCACGGCAGGATTACAACCTGACCGAAGTTGCCAATATGCTTTATACATCGCAGTCCGGCGTAAGCCGACATATTCGTGAGCTCGAAGAAGAGCTGGGGATTGAGATTTTCATTCGTCGCGGTAAGCGCCTGTTAGGGATGACGGAGCCGGGCAAAGCCCTGCTGGTGATTGCCGAACGCATACTGAACGAGGCCAGCAACGTCCGACGTCTGGCCGATCTCTTTACCAACGATGCGTCCGGCGTGCTGACGATTGCCACCACGCACACCCAGGCTCGCTATAGCCTGCCGCCGGTGATTAAAGCGTTCCGGGAAATTTTCAAAGACGTGCGCCTGGAGTTGATTCAGGGCACGCCGCAGGAAATTGATGCGTTGCTGCATAACGGCGGAGCGGATATCGGCATTGCCAGTGAGCGCCTCAGTAACGACGCAACGCTGGTGGCCTTCCCGTGGTTCCGCTGGCATCACAGCCTGTTAGTTCCGCAGGACCATCCACTGACTCACACCTCACCGCTGACGCTGGAAGACATTGCTCGCTGGCCGCTTATTACCTATCGCCAGGGGATCACCGGGCGTTCCCGTATTGATGAAGCCTTTAATCGCAAGGGGCTGACGCCAGATATCGTGCTGAGCGCCCAGGACTCTGATGTCATTAAAACCTACGTTGAGCTGGGCCTCGGCATTGGCCTCGTGGCGGAGCAGTCCGGCGACCCGCAGGAGTCCGGCAGCCTGGTGCGCCTGGATACCCATCACCTGTTCGACGCCAATACCGTCTGGCTGGGGCTTAAGCGCGGGCAGCTACAGCGCAACTATGTATGGCGCTTTATTGAGCTCTGTAATGCCGGGCTGTCGCTGGAGGAGATTAAACGCCAGGCGATGGAGCTGGAAGAGTCGGTGCTGGATTACCAGATTTAACGCCGCGCCCCCTGGGGGGCGCTGCTGCTTACCCCACCATACCGTTTCAGCTCATTACCTCATCCTATTCTGGGCCACGAAAAGTGGCCGCTGGTTTAGTCTATGTTTAAAAGGCACATCGCAGGATCGCAGTTGGTTTTACGATAAACCCTTACGAACAGAGAGATAAACTGGATAGCACTATGGCAATGATGCGTTTAACCCAACTGCTGAATACGTCTGGCAAGAGAATGCTCTCATGGGCAAAAAAGGCGCTTATTGGCCTGGTTGTGGTCATCATTGTCTTTTTTATCGGCCGCATTTATGAATCCCAGCGTGGCCCGGCGCTGCACCGCTGGCATACCTGGACGGCGGATGAAATGACCGCCGGGGAGATCGATAACGCGACGTTTGCGGACTATCTGACGCGGGAAGCGACGATTTTCCGCGATATGAAAAATAAGATTACCGACACGCTGACCGCCGACGAGAAAACGGCGATTAACCGTTTTTATGCCCAGAGCCTGGTCTATCCCGATAAGTTTCAGCCTGACTGGAACCGTTCTTTTATTCTGCAGCCTGACGGTAAACCTCGCGGTGCGGCGGTGCTACTCCACGGCCTGACGGACTCTCCTTACAGTGTGCGCTATCTGGCACAACGTTATCAGCAGCAGGGGTTTATTGCCGTTGTCCCCAGACTACCGGGTCACGGTACCGCGCCGGGGGCGTTAACCGGCGTTGACCGCGAACAGTGGATAGCAGCAACGCGCATGGCCGTACGCGAAGCGACGCGGCTGGCAGGAAATGATGTACCGCTGCATATTGTCGGTTACTCCAACGGCGGGGCGCTGGCGATGAAATACGCCCTCGATAGCCTGGAGGATAAATCGCTGCGTCGGCCGCAGCAGATAATCCTGCTATCGCCGATGATCGGTGTGACCGCCTTTGCGCGTTTTGCTGGGCTTGCCGGACTGCCCGCGATATTCCCTGCCTTTGCTCGCGCGGCCTGGCTTAACGTCGTGCCGGAGTTTAATCCTTATAAATATAACTCGTTCCCGGTTAAGGCCGCGCGCCAGTCGTGGCTGTTATCTCAGGCGCTGCAGCAGCAAATCGTGCAGGAGTCGCAAAGTAAGCGGCTGGCTGAACTGGCGCCGGTACTCACGTTTCAATCGGTAATGGACTCCACGGTGAGCACCCGGGCGGTAGTGGATTCGCTCTATCGCTATTTGCCGGATAACGGCAGTGAGCTGGTGATTTTCGATATTAACCAGGCGGCGAATTTACGCGCGCTGTTCAGGCCGTCGTCCTACTCGGCGGTGAATACGTTGCTGCCGCCAGCGCCAAGGCTATACACGACCACGGTTATCACCAACGCCGCGCCGGACACCAATCAAACGGTGGCGCGTTCAACGGAGGCAGGCGCTCTGACGGAGACCGTGGCGCCTCTGCAGATCGCCTGGCCACAGGATATGTATTCGTTGTCGCACGTGGCGGTGCCGTTCCCGCTGACCGACTCACTTTATGGCCGGGACCCGCAGGAGAGAAATCGCTACGGTATTAGTCTGGGCACAATTTCGCTGCGCGGAGAGACGGCTACGCTGAGCGTGGGGCTGGATACGCTGATGCGCGTCACCTCCAACCCCTTTTTCCCGTGGATGATGGCGCGCGTTCAACAGCATATTGCCTGTAGCGAGCGGCCTGATGTTATCGCCTGCCTCCGGGAAGCGGTGTCAGAACAGGGCAAGGTGCAAAAGGGTGCGGACAGCGATCCCGGCGAGCGCGCCGGTGGCGGCGTAGCGGAACAGGCGAACGAAGCGGGAACTCACACCCAGAAAAATTCCGATGCCGGGAAGATCGAAGGTCTGAACTAACAGCCCGGCAGAGGCGTTAATCTGGCTCACGGTGATTTTTCCCTGCTGCACCAGTTCAGAGACGACGCCAAAGTAGGCCGTGCCGCCGGCTACGCATTTGACCAGCGCGGGGAGTACAAAGTTAACCGGAATATGCAACCACACCAGTAACGGCATCAACAGTTGCTGGAGCATCTCAATCAGGCCAGCTGATTTCATTACGCCAACGATAGCCAGCGACAGAATAAGCATGGGTACTGCGCCAAGCGCCAGACGAATGGCATCGGAGCCTGCGCTGTTAATCACTGAAATGATCCCTTGATTAGTCTTCTCGGCATCAGGTAGCGCCTCTGCTCGGGTGCTCTCCACCGTCGATAGCCGACGTCCCGTGACGTGCCAGGTGACTGCTGCGGCGAATAGTCCCCCTGCGATTGAGATAACGATGGAGGCCAGCCAGTGCAGGCCAAACGGGGTGAGCGGATAGAAAACGTTGCCCTGGCCCATGGCGAAGAGCATCGCCAGCGTAGCGGCCATCTGCCGGTCCGAAACGCCGCGTTTGTCCATAATGGCAAGGGTTGCCAGCGGAGCGGCAAAGCTGACGAAATTCATCTGGATAAGGGCAAAGGCGCTCATTCCGGTGAGGCCAAACGGCTTAAGTAGCGGGGCGAGCCAGCGGACAATAACGTCCAGTACGCCGCGTACTTCCAGATATTTCATGACGATGAGCATAACTACCATGATCGGCAGCAGCGTATAGAGCGCTACATCGACGGAGGTTTTCCCCGCCGACATAATGATGCTGATGAAGTCCATCAATTTCTCGGTGACAACGAACAGAAAGGATAATAAGCGTCATCATAATCCTCGTGGGGAGGAAATGAAATTGTCGTTGCGGGCTAATCTGTCCTGAAGGGGGCGTTGAACTGTACTGGGGGGCGGTAAAGGTAGAAAAGCAAAAAGCCTGCTTAGTTTCCTAAGCAGGCTTCTTAAATATGGCTCCTCTGACTGGACTCGAACCAGTGACATACGGATTAACAGTCCGCCGTTCTACCGACTGAACTACAGAGGAATCGTGTGAACGAGGCGCATAGTACTGGCCCCCGATAATTGTGTCAACACTAAATTTAACTCGCTGATTCGAATGGATGAATTTAGCGCAAGATGTTGTTTTAGTGAACTACTGGAGGATCTTCATCCTGTTCGCTGTTATCGCGTAACCGCTGCAGTGGATCCTGGCAATAGAAGCCGCAGAAACGCTGCCACAGTGCCGGGAAACGCGGGGCGAAAAGTTCAGGCGCGCTGAAAAAGTATTCAGAGAGCACGGCAAAGCACTCGGCGGGGTCGGTGGCGGCATAGGCATCGATGCTGGCCGCGTTTTCGCCAACTAAATCAATCTCATCCTGAATGTTATTCATCGCCGCATGAAGGTCATGCTCCCAGCCTGCGACTTCGCGCAGCGGGATAAAGGGCACGCCGCTGGCGCGGTCGCCGTTGCGGGTATCCAGTTTATGCGCCACTTCGTGAATGATGAGGTTAAAACCGGAGGCATCGAACGAGTCCTGAATATCCAGCCAGTTGAGCACAATCGGCCCCTGCTGCCAGCTTTGACCAGACTGAACAACGCGCTGATTGTGCACCAGTCCGATATCATCTTCCCATTCGTCGTCAACGATAAAAGGCGCCGGGTAGATCAACACTTCATGGAATCCATCGAGCCATTCGATCCCGAGTTCCAGAATCGGCAGACAGAAGAGCAGGGCAATACGCGCCTCGATGATAGGCTCCGCCGTCAATCCTTGCAGAAACACCAGCCGCTTTTGCTGTAAAAAACGGTCGGCCAACTGCACCAGTTTGACCTGTTCGTCGTCAGACAAATTCGCTAATAGGGGGATTGCCAGAGCTTCCGCCCACGGTAAGTCGGTTATCTCGGCAGTGTCACTTGCTTTCCAGGGCCATTTAATCATCGTTTTGCTCGCAAACTCGTCACTTGAACGCAATTGAAGAGACTGGGTCTGTTAAAATGCCAAATAACCTGGCATGATGGCAACCATCAAAACGGAGAGATGCCAGAGCGGCTGAATGGACCGGTCTCGAAAACCGGAGTAGGGGTAACTCTACCGGGGGTTCAAATCCCCCTCTCTCCGCCAATCATTCGCCAAAATCAATAAGTAACAAAACTATGTTGATTTTGTCATGCATCAATGCCGGCATGAAAATTTCTGGCTTTCGCTCTGTTTCCCTACCTCTAACGCTGCCATTTTTATCATGTTGCCTCATGTTGGGCATCCACTTTTATCCTCTTTAGCTCACAAGCTCACACTATTAACAACAACTTAGTCAATTCTGAACCCCTGATGGCACCATGTTGAGGGGCGTTTATTAATGCACCACCGACATTTGCTAACCAACTCTCTGCGGGCAAAAGTATTTATAACAACCACCAAAAACATCAGCGATTTAATGCTTGGGCAAATTCGTCAGGTATCAATGAGTCTGATGGGCATTTTTATATTGATATTTTTCGGGCTGACAACCGTTCAGGTTCAGATATTTCACTTAAGGAACGTTGTGCGATTACGACGCATCGGGTCGGCAGAGAGAAAATAAACGAAAAAAAGAAACTATAGAGCTCGATAAAAAACAGACGGTCTATTCTGATATGTGATTATAAGCCTGGTAACGTTCGATACCTGCTTTGCGCTACTGGGCACATAAATATCAAAAGCCAGGATTAATGCATTTTATATAAATTCAAAAGCAATAGATATTAACTATCATTGGTTAGGTTTTAATAGGTGTGATGGTTTTGTGAAAACATTATTGAAAAATAAAAAATAATTAAAGTAATGTATTTCTATTGTGTATACTTTTGCACACATCTGATACCAACAACGGGACGGTATTGCCTACCTGGATGACGACTTTGGTCTTGATGATACTGTTTTTATCGATAAGAAAGGGCAGAAAGTCAGCGTTACAGGAACCGTTCACCAGGTTAACGTTCGTGGATTCGCTACGGTAAACAACGCCGATATATCGGTACGTCTGGTTTTATTGTGAAATGGCGCTATCGGCCATTAAAGAGGACTCATCTATGCGTAAGATTGTAATAGTTGCGGGAGTTGCAACTTTGCTGGCGGGTTGTGGAGATAAAGGGGATATTGAAACTGCGATTAATAAGACCATTAGCAAAGAGCCTGTTTGTTATTCTTTTAATTCAAAACAAAATAACAGCGCTGCGTATTATCGTTTCAGCGAGGCTGGCGTTTTAGTCAGAGTCAATGTTCGAGGAAACGATGTCGGCCCTATCTTAGCGGGGCTTAAAAAATCAGGTTTAATCGATATTGAATACGAACAGCAACTGTCCGGGCCTGTTGCCGTCTTATCGGCTACAGACAAAGGTGTTAAAGCTAAATTCTGGGATCAGGAGCATGGGGCTTGCGTAGGGAAGAGAGTTGTTGCTGAAATAAAAGAGTGGACCGAACCTGGTAACTCTGACAGTCAAAAAGTAACGCAGGTATCCTATACATGGAAACTGTCAGATGTTCCTGGCTGGGTTGACAAAGATGCTTTTTCCAGCGTGAAAGGAATGTCAGAACCAGAAGAAGCTAGAATTGTTCTGGTTAAAACCAATAACGGCTGGACCGCAATGTAAGTAAAGGAAGAATGTTATGAATTCTATCTATTGGGTGATTTTCATGGCGCTGCTGATAAACGTACCGTCACTTGTCCCAGTGCTGTTTATCCGTACGATCGCAAAAAACGTGAAAATATCGATGGCGTCCAGACTTTTTCTGCTAAACGCTTTCCTGGTGCTTTCATTGGTGACGCTATCGCAGAACATTACGCAAGAATATGGGCGGTTCCCGATATGGCTGCTCTTAGCTGCCGTGGTGTTGTTTTTGGTCACGCTAGTGGCAACGGTAAAATTTTTAGTTAAGCATTTAACCGTAGGTAAAAGTCGAGTTGTTATCCTCTCATCATTCCTGATTGTTTATGCCATCAGATTTCATGCTGTGTTTTCGGATGTGTATGGCAGTGGATATACGCTTAACGGCTATAACACCATATGGACATTCTTCTTCCTGTTTGCCTGCCTGTTAGCCTATATCGGTTGTTCCGGGAATAGACAATACCAAGGGACCTATATCCCCCCAACGACTACGCAGCCTCAAGGCCATAAAGCCTATGCTTCCCAAACAGAAATTGATACCGATATTGCGGTGAAAGGATCAAGTGTGTTATTCGATCCAAATCTGGATATTGTGGAACAACGGCGCTATCGGGAAGCGCTTGAAAAGCGAAATAATGACAGCCTGTAAGTTTTTTAATCTGTAATCCGTCATTCATATGCCCTGTTTAATACAGGGCATATTGCATTTAATAGAGGTTTGCACCGTCGCTATCCGCTACTTAGCCCTTCTACCTAGCGCAAAGCACATCATCGGCAGCGGCAGGGTCACAATCAGCAGCATCCACAGCAGCGTATACACCGCATCTACGCCGTCGTTTTGCAGGTTGGTATAGAGTTTGACCGGGATGCCTTGAGGAAAATAGGCGAAAATCATCACGATGCCAAATTCACCGACGGCCCGCACCCAGGCAAGGGTAACGGCAGAGGCGAGGCCGGGAAAAGCGATGGGAAGCGTGAGGTAGCGAAAGCGATTCCAGCCCGAAGCGCCGAGAGTCTGACCGGCTTCGAGAATATCTTTGGGCACGGTAGCGAACGCCGAGCGGGCGACCACAATAAAGTAGGGCAGCGATCCGTATATCTGCGCCAGCACAAAGGCTGCCGGATTGTTGACCAGCGTTACGCCAAGTTTTGAGATCCACGTACCGACTAACCCATAGGGTCCCAGCGCCGAGACCAACAGGATACCCATTGCCAGCGGCGGGGTGAGCAAGGGGATCATCACCAGCAATTCACCCAGTAAACGGCGGCGTCCGCGTGCCTGCGAAAGCCACCAGGCAACGGGCAGCCCAATGGCGACCGTGATGCACAGCGCCACGCCTCCAAGCCCCATCGAGACGGCGATGGCATCCCCGTCTCGCCATGCCAGCTGCAAATGGTGCCACGGCGTAACGCTAACCAGGGTAATAAAAGGAATGCTCAGCAAGAGAATAGCGGGCAGCGAGAGCCAGCCCGCTATTCTGGCTGGGCGGTTTAGCGGGCGTATAGCGCGTCCCCTTTTGGTTCCGCGTAACCGTACTGTTTAAACAGCGCCTGACCCTGTGCGCTTTGCATAAATTTAACGAATTTCTCGCCTTGTTCAACACCGTTAGGCGCATTTTTCAGCACCGCAGCGTAGAACACCATCGGCTGGGTATGCAGAACCTGGTCTTTGCCCTGGGCGTCTTTAATGGTGAAGCTGACGGTGTCATACCACTGCTTTGCCATCGCCGGATTGCTCAGGTTAATCTCATCCGGCAGCGCCACGTACGGCAGGTGCGCGGAGCGAATTTCGCTCTCATAGCCGGCGGCGGCGTCCACCTGACCACTCTCAAGACGGGAGATCAGGCCGCCTTCCTGGTGGGTCTGCTGCGGGTTTTGCAGGCTGCCGAGTATTTTCATCGCGATGCCCGGTTGCTGGTAATATTTCTCCGCCAGCATCAGCGTAAAGACGATGTTTTGACCTTTCGGGTCGACGTATGGGTCGGTGCGCCCGAAGCTGATATCTTTTTGTGCCAGCAGATTAAGCCATGAGCCATCGTGTTTCTGATTGGCGGCGGCAAACTGAGCGCCATATTTTCCTTTCGGATTGTACGCTACCACCATGCTGGTGCTGGCAACGGGCACGGCTTCATCAATCAGCCCGGCATCTTTGAGGATCTGCATTGGACCAGGGTTAATGGAAACAAACACATCGGCCTCAATTTTATGGCTGGCTAACAGACGAGCCATACCGTATGCCCCCTGACCTTGCCCTTGATAGTCGCCGCTATCGGCTTTGCTGAATGCAGGCCCTAACCCTTGATCCATGACTTTGCCCATTGAACCGGCGTAGGTGACGCGGATGTCTTTTGCGAACACCGCTGGGGTACATACCATCAGCGCCAGAATCCCGTACTTCATTTTTCCTGAAACCATCGACTTGTCTCGTTATGTAGTTTTTTACATAGCGATTTTTCATGAAAAAGGCGGTGCTGGCAACGACGATGAAACGGTCGTTGAGCTTAAATTGAAAAAATACTCACTATGGAGTAAATCCTGTGTCTAACTGTTTCTAAATATTAACATTTTATGGTGATGTTAAATGATAGAACGGCAGGATATTTAAGTCTTAATGTCTAAAAATGGCGGTAAATATGACTGCGATACTTACTTTGCTGAATTATTCGGGAATGACGAATATTAAAATTGTTATTTTTTCTAGTACATGAAATACAATTCGTCAAATTAAAGGAGGTCATTTAACATATTGATTTAAAAGGATTATATCTCAACATAAAAACCCTGTTTTTATCAACTATTCTTCCTTGCGTAATGGCGATTCCTGGTTATGTTTTTATAGGGTGAGGAAAAATAATGTATCTCAACCGATTACCTTCTGGGGTTATATAAAATACTGTAAAATCGAGGGTCATAATGAAAATAAAGCTTATTGTCAGAAGCCTGGCGCTGGCAGGTTTTATGTCGACAATTATCCTCCCGGCCTATGCCGACGTGACGCCGAAAGAGGCGACGGATACCACGCAAAAAGCTAATGACGCACTCTTAACTCAGCTGCCTTTCTCCGACAATACCGATTTCACCAATGCCCACAAAGGCTTTATCGCCGCGCTGCCAACCGATGTGATTAAAGGCGAGCAGGGCAACGTTATCTGGAACCCGCAACAGTACGCCTTTATCAAAGAGGGCGAAAAAGCCCCGGCTACCGTCAACCCTAGCCTGTGGCGTCAGTCGCAGCTGATCAACATCAGCGGGCTGTTTGAAGTGACCGATGGCGTCTACCAGATTCGCAACCTCGATCTTTCCAACATGACCATTATCGAAGGGAAAGAGGGGATCACTGTCGTTGACCCACTGGTCTCGGCGGAAACCGCCAAAGTGGGCATGGATCTGTACTACAAAAACCGCGGCAAAAAGCCGGTGGTGGCGATCATTTACACCCACAGCCACGTTGACCACTACGGTGGCGTGCGTGGGGTAGTGGACGAAGCCGATGTGAAATCCGGCAAAGTTAAAGTGTACGCACCGTCCGGCTTTATGGAAGCGGCGGTGGCGGAAAACATTATGGCCGGTAACGTGATGAGTCGCCGCGCCAGCTACATGTACGGCAACCTGTTAAAACCGGATGCGAAAGGGCAGGTTGGCGCAGGGCTGGGTACCACCACCTCGGCCGGGACTGTCACCTTAATCGCACCGACCAATATTATCGATAAAGATGGGCAGAAAGAGACGATTGATGGGCTGACCTATGACTTTATGCTGGCTCCTGGCTCAGAAGCGCCGTCTGAAATGCTGTGGTTTATCGAAGAGAAAAAGCTTATTGAATCGGCAGAGGACGTGACGCATACGCTGCACAACACCTACTCGCTGCGCGGCGCGAAGATTCGTGAACCGCTGCCGTGGTCGAAATACATCAACGAAGCGATCGTCCGCTGGGGTGATAAAGCGGAAGTGATTATGGCGCAGCACCACTGGCCAACCTGGGGCAATGAAAACGTGGTGAATCTGCTGAAGAGCCAGCGTGACCTCTATCGTTACATTAACGATCAGACGCTGCGCATGGCAAACGAAGGGCTGACCCGCGATGAAATCGCCGCCAACTTCAAGCTGCCGGACAGCCTGGCAAACACCTGGGCTAACCGTGGTTACTATGGCTCGGTGAGCCACGACGTGAAGGCCACCTACGTGCTGTACCTCGGCTGGTTCGACGGCAACCCGGCGACGCTCGACGAGCTGCCGCCTGAAGAAGCGGCGAAGAAATTTGTCGACTATATGGGCGGCGCTGAGGCGATTCTTAAAAAAGCCAAAGAGGATTACGACCAGGGCAACTACCGTTGGGTGGCGCAGGTGGTCAGCAAAGTGGTCTTTGCCGACCCGCAAAACCAGGATGCGCGCAACCTGGAAGCCGATGCGCTGGAGCAGCTGGGTTATCAGGCCGAATCGGGCCCGTGGCGTAACTTCTACCTGACCGGCGCGCAGGAGCTGCGTAACGGCGTGGTAAAAGGGCCAACGCCGAACACCGCCAGCCCGGACACGGTGCGCGCGATGACGCCGGAAATGTTCTTTGACTATCTGGCCGTACATATCAACGGCGAGAAAGCAGGGAAAGCGAAGTCGGTGTTTAACATCGATTTGGGCAATGACGGCGGCAAATATAAGCTGGAGCTGGAAAACGGCGTGCTGAACCATACCGCCAATGCGGAAGCGAAAGATGCCGATGCAACCCTGACCCTGGATAGGGCAACCCTGAATAAAATCATCCTGAAAGAGGAAACGCTTAAACAGGCTGAAGATAAGGGCGAAGTGAAGATCAGCGGCAACGGAGCAAAACTCGACGAGATGCTGGGCTATATGGACAAGTTTGATTTCTGGTTCAATATCGTCACGCCATAACCCTGTAGGCCGGATGGCGCTTAGCTTATCCGGCCTACCGTTAGGACAAGCTTTTATTGGTTTGAATTTAAACAACGTTGCGCTTTATGGCACATCTGCCGATGTGCGTAAATGCAACGTTGTGTCATTTTTACAGGTAGGACTATGCAAAATTTACCGCCGATTCGCCCGGAGCAGAGCATTCAACGATTGACGGCGCTGCTGCAGCCGATAGCCGAAAAAATGAAGGTGGTTCCCCGTAAACGGATGACCTGGACGCACAAAAATCAGCCGCAGCTTTTTCTCTTTCTGGAAGGTGAACTCTCCATCTTACGGGCGTCAGACGGCCTGCTGATTGTCACCGTGTATGACCCCCATCTGTTCGGTATTGCCGAGATGATCCAGCCGGTACGCGGCCATTTGCTGCGGGCAGAGTCGGAATCGACCATTCTACGCGTGGATGCACAAACGGCGATGCAGATGTTCCGTGACGAGGGCGTCTGGGAAGATGTGGCTTCGGTGTTGTCGTATCACACCGCCTATCTTTTTTATCGTGACGCGCTGGTGGTGCAACAGCGCACCTATTCGGTGATTCGTAATCACCTGCAAGAGATGATATTACTGCCTGAAGAGACGCGCATGAAAATATCGATCCTGGATTATATTCAGGAGCGCACGCATCTCTCGCGCAGTAGCGTATTAAATGTATTATCGGCGCTTAAAAACGGTCATTATATCGAGTTTAAGCGCGGGGGTTATTTAATGTCCGTCAGCAGCTTGCCTGAGGGATTTTAGTTCAATGAAAAAAGCTCACTCATCGATGATGAGTGAGCTTTTTTTTATCCTTTTTCCAATGGCTGCAGTGAACTGCCCACGTGGTTAAGGCCGTCGAGATTCTGCGCTTTCAGATAATAGCGGTTGATAAGTTGCAGCTGGTCGAGCTTGGATAGCGCCGCGTAGACCTGGTGCGCCTCGCTATGAACGTCGAAAATGTCACGGCTGCTAACATTCTGTAGATACTGTGTTTTTAGCGCATCGGTGACGTTTTCTATGATGCGCTCATTGTTCTGATATTGTGCAGCGAGCGCGTTGGGCTCCGCAGGGTATGGGCTCTGTGCGACCACCGGAATTTGCAGGGCATCAATTTTGCTCAACGTTTGCGGTTTATCGGCACTGCACGCCGTTAACGTGGCGGCCAGAAGCAAAACAGTCACTTTATACATGGTGTTTCCAGGCTTAACGAATAAGCTGCCTATTATCTTTTTATACCGAGGCCTGACGACCAACGATTTGTTTATTTTTAAATGTATTGTGGGCTTGCAGTATAAATTTAAATTTAAATGGTTATTGTTTTTTTCTCGCTAAATACCGGTGTTACTCTTACCTCATCGTTATTCAATCGAAAACTCTCACGCCGTGGCTTATATCAATAAGCAACCTCCTTTGTGCGGCGCAATGTTATGAATAGAGGCTTTATGAAACTGAAAAAATTAGCGGGCTATATGGCCATCGCTGGCGTGTGCTCGAGCGCCGTCATTTCCCTTCCGGCAATGGCGCAGGAGCCAGGTAAAGCGGCAACGGCACAAACCAAAGAGGCGAATGATGCGTTGTATGCGCAACTGCCTTTCGCGGATAAAACCGATTTCGCTAATGCGCACAAAGGATTTATTGCGCCGCTGCCGCCAGAGTTGATTAAAGGTAAGCAGGGGAACGTGGTCTGGAATCCTCAGCAGTACGCGTTTATTAAAGAGGGCGAGAAAGCGCCGGATACGGTCAACCCAAGTCTGTGGCGTCAGTCGCAGCTCATCAATATCGGCGGCCTGTTTGAAGTGACCGACGGCGTCTACCAGATTCGTAACCTCGACCTTTCCAATATGACCATTATGGAAGGGAAAGAGGGGATCACGGTTATCGACCCGCTGGTCTCGGCGGAAACGGCGAAGGTAGGGATGGATCTCTACTATAAGAATCGCGGTAAAAAGCCGGTCGTCGCGGTGATTTATACCCATAGCCACGTTGACCATTACGGCGGCGTGCGCGGCGTGGTGGACGAAGCCGATGTGAAATCCGGCAAGGTGAAAGTCTATGCGCCTGCAGGCTTTATGCAGGAAGCGGTGTCTGAAAATATCATGGCCGGGAATGCCATGAGCCGTCGTGCCAGCTATATGTACGGTAACCTGCTGAAACCGGACGCGAAAGGTCAGGTTGGCGCGGGGCTGGGTACCACTACATCAGCCGGTACGGTGACGCTGATTGAGCCGACCAACTACATCACCCATACCGGTCAGAAAGAGGTGATCGATGGCCTGACCTACGATTTTATGATGGCACCGGGTTCGGAAGCGCCGTCTGAAATGCTGTGGTATGTCGAAGAGAAGGGAATGATTGAGGCGGCGGAAGATGTGACCCATACGCTGCACAATACCTACTCGCTGCGCGGCGCGAAAATCCGCGATCCGCTGGCCTGGTCGAAGTACGTCAACGATGTTATCGACCGCTGGGGCGGGAAAGCGAAGATCATTATCGCTCAGCACCACTGGCCGACCTGGGGCAACGAGAACGTCGTCAAGCTGATGAAAGGCCAGCGCGATATGTACCGCTATATCAATGACCAGACCCTGCGTATGGCAAACCAGGGGCTGACCCGTGATGAAATCGCCGCTAACTTTAAGCTGCCGGACAGTCTGGCGCAAACCTGGGCCAGCCGCGGCTATTATGGCTCGGTCAGTCACGATGTGAAGGCGACCTATGTCTTCTATCTCGGCTGGTTTAACGGTAACCCGGCAACTCTGGACGAACTGCCGCCGGTAGCGGCTGCGAAGAAATACGTGGAGTATATGGGCGGTGCCGATGCCATTATGCAAAAAGCAGAAGCTGACTTTGTGAAGGGTAACTACCGCTGGGTAGCACAGGTGACCAATCAGGTGGTGTTCGCCGATCCGAACAATAAAGCTGCGCGTAGTCTGGAAGCCGATGCGCTTGAGCAAATGGGCTATCAGGCCGAGTCGGGCCCGTGGCGTAACTTCTACCTGACCGGTGCGCAGGAGTTGCGTAACGGCGTGGTGAAAGGACCAACGCCGAACACAGCCAGCCCGGATACGGTGAAGGCGATGTCGCCGGAGATGTTCTTTGACTATCTGGCGGTTCACATTAATGGTGAAAAGGCGGCGAATGCCAAAGCGGTCTTCAACGTTGATTTAGGCAGCGATGGCGGCAAGTATAAGCTGGAGCTGGAAAACGGCGTGCTGAACCACAGCGCGAACGCGCAGGCCAGCAATGCCGATGCCTCTATTACGCTTAACCGCGCGACTTTGAACAAGATTATCCTTAAGGAAGAGACGCTGAAGCAGGCGGAAAACCAGGGCGATGTGCGCATCTCCGGTAATCATGCCAAAGTGGATGAGCTGTTGAGCTATATGGATAAGTTCGAGTTCTGGTTCAATATCGTGACGCCATAGTCGTCTGTCTTCCCGGCGGCGCTACGCTTGGCCGGGCGACAGGAAAAGTAGCCCGGGCGAGGCGTGTACGCCGACCCCGGGTTCAGGCACCGGAACTACGTCGCATCACTCATTCCACCGGTAGCTTCAGCTGTTCCACATCCTGTCTTTATGCTTTACGTTGGGCGCCGAGCCAGGCCGCGCCGCGAACGCCGCTGCTGTCGCCGTGGCGCGCCGGTAGAATTGGGGTGCAGCACTGTTTGCCGAAGACATACTGCGCAATGCGCGCCTGCAGCCCGTCATAGAGTTGCGGGATATTCGATACGCCGCCGCCGATGACAATCGCATCCGGGTCGAGGGTGTTGACAACGCCGGCCAGCGCCCGCGCGACCTGATCCTGATAGCGTTCCCATAGTGCAGCAACCGGTTCTTCACCTGCGTTCAGTCGGGCAACGATCTGCGGGACTTTATCATGTTTACTAAACGATTGGGCATGTTGACGTTCAAGGCCGCTGCCGGAGATAAAGCTCTCGATGCAGTTGGTTTGGCCGCAGTAGCACTGCGCCGACTCGCCGTCTTTCGTAGGATGATAGTGTGGCAGTACGTTGTGACCCCACTCACCGGCGCAGGCGTTCGGCCCCGTGATCAGACGATTATCTACGCACAACCCGCCGCCGCAACCGGTGCCGAGGATCACGCCAAACACCACGCCATAGCCTTTCCCCGCACCGTCGATGGCTTCTGACAAGGTGAAACAATTGGCGTCGTTGGTCACCGCAACGGGCATATTGAAATGCTGTTCAAGCTGTTGCACAAAGGGTTGCTGGTTCAATACCAGAATGTTGGAGTTCTTGATGAGTCCGTCAGTCGCAGAGGCGCCAGGGATGCCAAGCCCGATGGAAAGTGAGTGCGTGGTTGCCGCCCTGGCGGCGTCAATTGCCGTGATAACCGAATGGAAAAAAGCCTCGTAGCTCTGCTTTTGTGTACTGTAGCGCTGGCGGTAAAGCGTTTCGCCCTGGTCATCCAGCACCACGGCTTCAATTTTGGTTCCGCCAATATCCAGTCCTAATCTCATTGCCGCCTTCCCGATAGTCAGTAGGTTAATGGCAATGCAGTGTAGGTATTTTGTTTACTATACAAAAGGGGCGAACGGTAATTTTGTGATGGCGTCAGGCAAAATTCGCCGTGAAGGAGGCAGGCGGCTTCTCACCCGCAATAGCAAGAAGCCGCACGGCACAGTGGCTTAGAAACGATAGCCGACGCCGATGTTGAAACCGTTGATCTGGTATTTGTCTTCGATATCGGCGGTGGTGCCTTCGTAGCCAACGTTTACCGTCAGGTTTTCGATTGGGTTGATGATGACCCCTGCGCCGTAGGCGAAGGAGGTGGAATGGCGAGACTCGCTCTCACGATAAATATCGTTATTGCTCGACTCCAGCCATTTCACATCGATATCGGCTTTGGTTCGCGCCGCACCGCCCAACGCATAAAGGGAGACGTACTCGTTGATGCGGTAGGCCGGGCCGACCATCAGTGAATAATATTTAACGTCAATATTGGTATTAACCGAATCAGAATCAACATAATAATTACGGTCTTCGCTGCCGCTCATATAGGTAAATGAACCCACTACGCTGAACGGGGAATCAAATTCGTAGCGATATTGCAGGTTAACGCCGCGGATATTTTTGAAGTCTTTAACGTCGGCCTGGGCATAACCAATCGAAACGCTTTGACTATCCGCAATAGCCATTCCACTTGCCAGGCTTCCCATGACCAAAACTGCCAGAGATAGTTTCTTCACTTTTAAAAATCCTATAAAAATTATGGTGTTGTGTTTATCAATGAGTTTAAAAATCGAGGGGAGTATATCGGCAATGATATTTCTGATGAACTACCTGAATTTATGGGAGCAAGAGTGGAATATTGTTTCGGAGACGGTGTTGTGCAGGGATTAGCTAATTTATTTCTGTATTAAGAAAAGTCCTAAAATAAATCCCCCCGCCATTGCGGGGGGAGGTGAATTTAACGCTGAGGACACCCTGCGCACTGCTTGTTCTGGATCTGCTGGAAGAAGTCATTCCCTTTATCGTCCACCAGAATAAAGGCCGGGAAGTTTTCCACTTCGATTTTCCAGATAGCCTCCATCCCCAGTTCAGGGTAGGCCACGCATTCCAGGCTCTTGATGCTGCTCTGTGCCAGAACGGCCGCCGGGCCGCCAATGCTGCCAAGATAGAAACCGCCATGTTGATGGCAGGCATCGGTCACCTGCTGGCTGCGGTTGCCTTTCGCCAGCATCACCATACTTGCGCCGTGGGACTGCAGCAGGTCAACGTAGGAGTCCATACGTCCAGCGGTAGTTGGGCCTAAAGAACCTGAGGCATAACCTTCCGGCGTTTTGGCTGGGCCTGCGTAGTAGATCGGGTGATCTTTTACGTACTGCGGCAACTCTTCGCCGTTATCCAGCAGCTCTTTCAGTTTGGCGTGGGCGATGTCGCGGGCAACGATAATGGTACCGTTCAGCGACAGGCGGGTGGACACCGGGTGAGCGGAAAGCTGGGCCAGGATGTCACTCATCGGTTGATTGAGGTTGATGCTGACCGCCGCGCCTTCACCCTGCTCACGCAGCGCTTCCGGAATGTACTGCGCCGGGTTATGTTCCAGCTTCTCAATCCAGATACCGTCACGGTTGATTTTGGCTTTAATGTTACGGTCGGCGGAGCAGGAGACGCCCATGCCGATCGGGCAGGAAGCGCCGTGGCGCGGCAGACGGACAACGCGGATATCGTGGGCGAAGTATTTGCCACCGAACTGCGCACCGAGGCCCAGATTCTGCGCCTCGATCATCAGCTCTTTTTCCAGATTCACGTCGCGGAACGCCTGGCCATGCTCGTTACCTTCGGTTGGCAGGCCGTCGTAATAATGGGTAGAGGCCAGTTTCACCGTTTTCAGCGTCACTTCCGCTGAGGTACCACCAATCACGAAAGCGATGTGGTACGGCGGGCAGGCTGCGGTACCAAGGGTGCGCATTTTTTCCACCAGATAGTTTTTCAACTTCGCTGGGGTGATCAGCGCTTTGGTTTCCTGGTAGAGATAGGTTTTGTTGGCTGAACCGCCGCCTTTGGCGATGCACAGGAACTTGTATTCGTCACCGTCGACGCTGTAGAGGTCAATCTGCGCCGGCAGGTTAGTACCGGTGTTCACCTCTTTATACATATCCAGCGCCGCGTTCTGCGAGTAGCGCAGGTTGTCGGAGATATAGGTGTTGTATACGCCCTGAGACAGCGCCGCTTCATCGCCGCCGCCGGTCCAGACGCGCTGACCTTTTTTCCCCATGATGATCGCCGTGCCGGTATCCTGACAGGTTGGCAGCACGCCTTTGGCGGCAATGTCGGAGTTACGCAGGAACTGCAGGGCAACGTATTTATCGTTTTCGCTGGCTTGTGGGTCACTCAGAATGGCAGCAACCTGCTTCTGGTGGGAAGGGCGCAACATAAAGGCGGCGTCGTGGAAAGCCTGCTGGGCAAGCAACGTCAGGGCTTCAGGCTCCACTTTTAACACGTCCTGGCCGTCAAACTGAGCTACAGAGACGTGCTCACGGCTGAGCAGGTAGTATTCGGTATCGTCGTGAGACAGCGGGAAGGGATTCTGATAGTAAAATGATTTGTTCGACATAGCGCTTCACTCCATAAAAATAAAACCGCCGGAGGTTGCCCCCCGACGGTTATGAATCAGAACATCATAGACATCCATGGGTAGCCGATGACCAGCAGCGCTACCAGGAAGATGCCCCCAAAGATGGTGCCAAGGCGCCAGTAGTCTTTGGTCGGCAGATATCCGCTGCCGTAGTAGATAGGGCTTGGGCCGGTGCCGTACGGGGTGATGATCCCCATGATACCCAGCGAGGTCACCATCAGCAGCACGAAGACGTTCATGTTCATACCTGGGATGGTTGAGGCGATGGTCAGCATCGCTGGCAGCAGCGCGGTGGTGTGCGCGGTGGTGCTGGCAAACAGGTAGTGCAGCAGGTAGAACGCCAGCAGCAGCACGATGGTCGCCACGCCTGGAGAGATACCGCTCATCAGCATGCCGCCTTCTTTGCCCAACCAGCCGATAAAGCCGGTAGAGGAGAGGCCGTCGGCGAGAGCGACCAGGGTGGCGAACCACACGAAGGTGTTCCACGCGGCCTTGTTACCGGTGATGTCGCTCCACTCCAGCACGCCGGTCCACAGCATCAGGC
This sequence comes from Kluyvera sichuanensis, assembly GCF_040930405.1. NCBI lineage: Bacteria > Pseudomonadati > Pseudomonadota > Gammaproteobacteria > Enterobacterales > Enterobacteriaceae > Kluyvera > Kluyvera sichuanensis. Next base: position 1,881,912 of record NZ_CP162271.1, on the reverse strand, counting down.
CGATAATCAGCAGCGCAGCCATTGCCGGTTCAATCCACTGAGCGGCGAAGATCCACATCATCAATGCACAGCACACGAAGACCAGCAGCAGGATTTCGTTACGGGACAGCTTGCCCAGTTTTTCCAGCTCACGGGCAGCCCACAGCGGCACTTCATCGTTCACCTTCACTTCTGGTGGATAGAACCAGTAGGCCAGCAGCGGCATGGTCAGAATTAACAGCAGGCCCAGCGGCAGGAAGGCGATAAACCAGGTGCCCCAGGAGATGTTGATACCGACGATGCTTTTCACCAATGCCAGCGCCAGCAGGTTAGGGGCTAGGGCGGAAAGGAACATAGAACTGGTGATACAGGCGGCGGTAATCGCCACCCACATCAGATAAGAGCCAATTTTACGCGCGCTTGGGTCGTTTGGTTTTGAGCCGTACAGCGGCGGCAGGTTGGCGATAATCGGGTAGATAGTCCCGCCGCTACGCGCGGTGTTGGACGGGGTAAACGGTGCCAGCAGCAGGTCGGCCAGCGTGATAGCGTAGCCGAGCGTCAGGCTGCGACGGCCCAGATATTTCACCAGAATCAGCGCCAGACGGCGGCCGAAGCGGGTTTTATCGTAACCGGCGGCGAACATAAACGCACCGAAGATAAGCCAGACGGTAGAGTTGCCGAAGCCGCTGACCGCCCATTTAAAGGAGGCACCCGCCAGCTGGAACTTTGGTGCTGCCATCTGTTCAGGGCTGAACAGCACCCACTGGCTGCACAGGGCAATGGCAACCACCCCGGTCAGGCCAATAACGGCGCCCGGCAGCGGTTCAAAGATAAGGCCGACAATCACGCCGACGAAGATAGCGAAATAGTGCCATGCATACGGTGGAAGCCCGTCAGGAACCGGGACAAAGAGGAGCAGCACGGCCACGATAATAGGCAGTGCCATCATCAGAAGACGGTTTTTCTTACCGTCCTTTGGTTTACTCACCGGAGTCGGCGAGTGCGATGTCGCAGATTTCTCGTTCATATTACGCTTCTATAAGTAGTTAATAATTCGGTTCGCTAAAACTGCCGCTTTGCTTTTTTTAGTTTTTTTACTTTATTTAGATTTCAAAAGTACGGCTGGCAATTTCGTATATAAGGTCGATGTCGCTATATTATTTAGCGCCAGGTTTAAAAAATCTTATATTCATATAATGCGCTTTTGGATGCTATTACAATTGATCGCGATCAAAAAAGCACAACCACAACATTATTTTTATACTTTAAGTAATAACCCTATTAGGTTATGGGGTATTAATGGTGTTAGGTTAAATTAATTTCTAAATAAAATGTTATTAATCGTACGAGATGTTTTGATAATGCGTTGATTTTGTTGTTGTTTTAAATAATGAAACACTGGTTCGACCACTGTTAAGAAAGTTATAATTGTACTCATATATATTAAATAATTGTGAATGAAACGGAATTAAATTAGTAACACCATAGGAGTATGTGTGTTATTTAAGGGATTAAATAGTTTTATAACTAACGTAATAACTTTAGTAACTAAAATTATCGCTATATTAATATCATGATATCGGCATAACAAATAACTCAAATGCAGCCCGATCCCGAATTCTTAAATTTTAATTTTTAAAAGTTTGGAGTTAACCCTTATGAACAATCATCATCGCGTACTGAGCTCTTGTACCTTACCAAATGGTACCGAGCTTAAAAACCGTCTGTTTATGGCGCCAATGACAACCTGCTCTGGCTATTATGATGGCTCGGTCAGTAGCGAGCTGGTGGAATACTACCGTGCGCGTGCCGGTCTGATTGGCACCATCATCGTCGAATGTTGTTTTGTTGATGATTTAGGCCTGGCGTTCCCCGGCGCACTCGGCATCGACAGTGATGACAAAATCGCCGGGCTGGCGAAAATCGCTGAGGCAATTAAATCAAAAGGCTCCAAAGCGCTGCTGCAGATTTACCACGGTGGCCGTATGGTCGACCCGAAACTGATCGGTGGCCGGACGCCGGTTGGCCCAAGCGCCGTCGCGGCACCGCGTGATGGCGCGGCAACGCCGGTGGCCCTGACCGCTGAAGAAGTAGAAGGGATGGTCGGTAAATTCGGCGATGCCGTACGCCGCGCGATTCAGGCAGGTTTTGATGGCGTCGAGATTCACGGCGCAAATACTTATCTTATCCAACAGTTCTACTCACCAAACTCCAACCAGCGTGATGACGAGTGGGGCGGCAGCCGCGATAACCGCGCGAAATTCCCGCTGGCGGTGCTGGATATCACCCACAAAATGGTTCGCCAGTATGCGGACGACGCCTTCATCATCGGCTATCGCTTCTCGCCGGAAGAGATGGAAGTGCCGGGGATCCGCTTTGACGACACCCTGTATCTGCTGGAAAAACTGGCCGCGCGCGGGCTGGACTATCTGCACTTCTCCGTAGGCGCTTCGCTGCGTTCGTCTATCGTGGACACCACCGACCCAACGCCGCTGATTGAAAAATACGTTGCCCAGCGTTCCGAAACGCTGGCGCAGGTGCCGGTGATGGGTGTGGGCGGCGTGGTAAACGATAGCGATATTGATAGCGCAATGGCACACGGCTACGACCTGATTGCAGTTGGTCGCGCTTGCATCGCGTATCCGGACTGGGCCGAACGTATTGCTGACGGCCAGACGCTGGATCTGTTTATCGACAGCACCCAGCGTGAAGCGCTGAACATCCCTGAGCCGCTGTGGCGTTTCTCGCTGGTGGAAGCGATGATTCGCGATATGAGCATGTCAGTGTCTAAATTCAAACCGGGCGTGTTCGTTGAAACCGTACAGGATGAAGCCGGTGAACTGGTTATTAACGTCAGCCTTGAAACCGACCGCATCGCTGACATTGAACTGACCGGCGGCGTGGATCAGGACGTAGAGTTCGTCACCAGCTTTGAAGAGATTCGTTCACGCATCCTGGATGCTAATACTCCACACGTTGATGCCATTTCCGGGGCAACCAGCCAGAGCGAAGCGGTGAAAAAAGCGGTCTCCAAAGCGATGGTGAAATCCAGCAAAGCGTTGGTGGCAGAAGAGGGTGGTGATACCGCTGCACCGAAATCTTATGATGTAGTGGTGGTCGGGAGCGGCGGTGCCGGTCTGGCTGCGGCTATCCAGGCGCACGATGACGGTGCTCGCGTGCTGATCGTCGAAAAAATGCCGACCATTGGCGGGAACACCATTAAAGCGTCCGCTGGGATGAACGCGGCGGAAACGCGCTTCCAGCGGGTGAAAGGGATTCAGGACAGCAAAGAGCTGTTCTATGAAGAGACCCTGAAAGGCGGCAAAAACAAGAATAACCCAGCGCTGCTGCGCCGCTTCGTGGAAACGGCCCCGCAGGCGATCGAATGGCTGGCGGATCGCGGCATCATGCTGAACGATATCACTACCACCGGCGGCATGAGCATTGACCGTACGCACCGTCCGAAAGATGGCTCTGCGGTAGGCGGCTATCTGATCAGCGGCCTTGTGCGTAACGTCACAAAACGTCAGATTGATGTCATGCTCGATACCTCCGTGGTCGATATTGTCATGGATGGGGGCGAAGTTTCTGCCGTACGCCTGCTAACCGACGAGCAGGAAACGATCACCATTCAGACTCGCAGTATCATCATGGCCACCGGCGGTTTTAGCGCCAACAGCGAAATGGTGGTGAAATATCGTCCGGACCTGGCGGGCTTCGTCACCACCAACCATAAAGGGGCGACCGGCGGCGGTATCGCACTGCTGGAACGCATTGGTGCCGGTACGGTAGATATGGGCGAGATCCAGATTCACCCAACCGTTGAGCAGAAAACTTCTTATCTGGTTTCTGAGTCGATTCGTGGCGGCGGGGCAATTCTGGTTAACCAGCAGGGTAACCGCTTCTTCAATGAGATGGAGACCCGTGACAAAGTGTCTGCGGCGATTATTGCGCTGCCGGAGCACTATGCTTACATCGTGTTTGACGAACATGTTCGTACGAAAAACAAAGCGGCGGATGAGTACATCGCCAAAGGGTTGGTGACCAGCGCCAGCACGCCGGCTGAGCTGGCGGCTAAACTGGGTCTGGATGAGCAGGCCTTCCAGGCAACGCTTACCCGCTACAACGGCTTTGTCGAAAAACAGGATGATGAAGAGTTTGGCCGCAAAACCGCGCTGCGTGCGCCGCTGAACGAAGGGCCGTATCACGCCATCCAGATTGCGCCGGGCGTTCACCACACCATGGGCGGGGTAACTATCAATACCGATACCTGCGTGCTGAACGTCAACAAACAGGTGATCCCTGGTGCGTATGCCGCCGGTGAAGTGGTTGGCGGTATCCACGGCGGTAACCGTATTGGCGGGAACGCGGTGGCTGATATTATTATTTTTGGTACGCTTGCCGGTCGTCAGGCCGCACAGCGTGCGCAGCAGGTACCCTGGGCGATGCTTGAGTCCGCGTAATTAACCCATGGCACCATCCCGTAGCCCGGCCGAGCGTAGCGACGCCGGGTTGTCATCATCAGCAGAGGGGATATCGATGTCAGACAGTACAAGGGTATACAGCTATTCTGCCGTACTGATGGGGTCACCCATCCTGCTCAAGCTTTTCGCGCATAACGAGGCGCTCGCCTCACGCGTTTTCCGCCTTATCAAACAGTATGAAGACCTGCTTACCGTCAACCGCGCCCAGTCGCAGGTGATGGATATCAACCACGCTGCGGGCCAGCATCCGGTCGTCGTGAGCGCCCCCGTTTATGCCCTAATCAAATGTGCCAAATCGGCGAGCCTGCTACCGCAAAGCGCCTTTAACCTCGCCATTGGCCCGTTGGTGAAGCGCTGGCGTATTGGCTTTAAAGGCGACAGCGTCCCGCCGGCGGCCGAAATTTCACACCTGCTGACGCTCACCAATCCTGAGCAGGTGGTGCTGAACGACGACGATAACAGCGTGTACCTGGCGCAAATGGGCATGGAAATTGATCTTGGCGCGATTGCCAAGGGCTATATTGCTGACCGCGTGCGCGACTATCTGCGCCAGGAAGGGGTGGAGCAGGGGCTGATTAATCTTGGCGGTAACGTGCAGACGCTGGGCACGCCGGAAGGCGGTTGGTCAATTGGCCTGAAAAAACCGTTCTCCACCTCAGGGGCGATGATTGGCACGCTGGAAATTGAGAATAAATCGGTGGTGACCTCCGGCGTGTACGAGCGCTTCTTTGAGCAAAATGGTCAGCTATATCACCATATTCTCGACCCGCGTACCGGCTATCCGCTGGATAATGAACTGGACAGCGTGACGATTATCAGCGCCGACTCGATTGACGGCGATATCTGGACCACGCTGATGTACGGCATGGGCGTGGAGAAAGGGTGCGCGGCGCTGCGTTCACGCCCGGATATTGAAGCTATTTTTGTGACTAAAAACAAAGAGGTGGTGCTCTCTTCATCCCACCTCTATCGTTTTACGCTGCTGGACCGCGAATACCGTCTTACTGGCAGTACTGCTTAAGCAGACCATACTGCTCCTGCAGCAAGCGGTAGCGATAAACCGGGCGGCCGGTCGCACCGTAGTGAATGCTGGTGAACAGAATATTAATCTGCGCCAGCCAGATAAGATATTTACGGCAGGATACGCGAGAGATATTGACCGCCTGCGCCAGATCGTCGGTGGAGAATTCGGTCTCAGGATGCGCATCTATCCACTGACACAGCGTGCGCAGCGTCTGCGGCGTGAGCCCCTTTGGCAGTCGCTTCGTGTCCGCTAATTCTGGCGAACCGCCATGCAGCAGGCGATCGACGTCAGCCTGCTCGTAGTAGGCGTGGCTGCCCATCAACTGCTTTTTCTCACGCCAGCTCAGCAGCGCCTCTTCAAAGCGCGGAAACTGGAACGGCTTGATGAGATAGTCCACCACGCCATAGCGCAGCGACGTCTGCACGGTGGCGGCGTCCGAGGCGGATGAAATCATAATCACGTCGATGGCGCGGCCCGAGTCGCGCACGATAGGCAGCAGATCCAGACCGTTGTCCTGCTGCATGTAGACATCCAGTAAAATCAGGTCGATGGCCTGGGAAGCATCCTGCACTTTATCTGTCGCCTGCTGGAGCGTGGAGGCGATACCACAGCAGACAAACCCATCAACGCGCTCAATGTAGCAGCGGTTCAGGTCGGCCACCATGGCATCATCATCGACAATTAAAACATTTATCACGCGCTTGTCCTCTCGCTATCCCAGGGAATTTGAACAAAAAATTGGGTGAACACGCCCGGCTCGGACTCGACGGAAAGTGTCCCGCCGAGATTCTCCGTCTGCTGACGGGCTAAAAATAGCCCGACACCGCGGTTTTCGCCTTTGGTGGAAAATCCTTTATTAAAGATGGCATCGATGCGGTTTGCCGCAATACCCGGGCCATCGTCGCTAACCTCACCGCTGAGCCAGCCGTTCTGGTAGTGCAGCAACAGGCCAATTTCGCCTTCACCCTGATCTGCCATTGCATCCAGCGCGTTCTCAATCAGGTTACCTAGCACCGTGACCAGCACCGCAACCTGCTCTTCATTTGGGTTGTCCGGGATCAGGCTCTCATCGGCCAGGGTTAGCGCGATCCCGGCATCGCTGGCCCGGTTGATTTTACCGAGCAGGAAGCCGGCAATGATCGGTGATTTGATCTTATGCTGCAAGGTGCCAATGTCGGTCTGGTAGTTTTGCGCGGTCTGCAGGATGTAACCTTCCAGCTTATCGTAGCGCTTCATGTGCAGCAGTCCCAGAATCACATGCAGCTTGTTCATAAACTCATGGGAGTGGCTGCGCAGGGCATCGACGTAGTTGACCAGCCCGTCCATTCGCTGCATCAACTGGCTGATTTCAGTTTTATCGCGGAAGGTGGTGATCGCGCCAATAACGCGACGGTTGTTGAGCACCGGTACGGTGTTGCACAGCAGCAGACGACCGTTACAGCCGATTTCGCGGTTTTCGACGGGCGTACCACTGTCCAGCACCTCTTTCAGACTCGACAGCAGCGGCGCATGCTGGACTGCGCCCAAAGCCGGTGCCTGAGGTGAAAACAGGATCTGCCGTGCGGCCTGGTTAATCAACGTGACCCGGCCTTTGGCATCGACGGCAATGACCCCTTCGCGAATCGATTGCAGCATTGCCTGGCGTTGCTCGAACAGGCTGGAGATTTCGTGGGGTTCGAGACCAAACAGGATGTTTTTAAGCACCCGCACCAGCCCCCAGATGCCCAGAACGCCGACGATGGCGCTAAACAGCACGAATCCAATCGCATTCCAGCGGGCGGCGTTAATCTGCTCATCCACTTTTTGCAACGAAATGCCGACAATCACCACGCCAATCTGCTGCTGGCGGTCGTTATAAATAGGCGTGAACACGCGTACGGCTTCGGCCAATACACCGTGGTTAATCGAGAGGTTCTCTTTGCCTTTCAGCGCAGGCTGGAGATCGGTACCGATAAAATGCTGGCCTATCAGATGCGCGTTCGGGTGCGAATAGCGAACGCCGTCCATATTGGTGACTACGGCGTAAAGTAGGCCGTTGTGCTGCTGCACGGCGCTGGCGATAGGCTGAATGCTATTGTGGTCCGGCGGTTCGCTAAGACCGCGTTTGATATCCGGGGAGTTGGCCAGCGTACGAGCAATAGCAAAGGCGGTATCTTCCACACCGGAGCGGGTGGCTTTGGTTATCTGCACAAAATAGAAGGCGTAAACCACCAGTAATACGGAAATGATGACGCTGCAGACCATCAGCGTCACCAGCGTACTGAGCTTCATCGGGCGCTTCGGTTGGGGCTGAGTTTGCTGCATACCGCGCATTAACACCTTTTATTATCGGAGGTCAAAAACTCATTATCGCCGATGTGCCTGATTTCATAAAGCTATCCTCCCTTACAAAACCAAACCTCTCTTTGTGACCGTTCTCGCAGAGCAATCCATACAAAACACTTTAGTATTGCTTCAGAACCCATAATAAGGAGTCCGTTTATGAGCATTAAGCTTGCCGGTTCAGTCATGGAACGACGCAATTCAACGACGGCTGAGATTGATAGACTGTCCACCCGCGATATGTTGAACGTGATTAATCAAGAAGATAAACGCATTGCTGATGCGATAACTCCTTGTCTCGACGACATTACCCTGCTGATTGATAATGCGGTGGCCACCCTTAGCCACGGCGGGCGCGTGGTGATGGTTGGTGCCGGTGCTTCCGGGCGTAATGCGGTGATGACCGCCAACGAATTCTCCCCGGATGAAAAACACCCGGTCATGGGATTGATTGCCGGTGGGGCGTTGGCGATGCTGCACGATATGACGGGGGCTGCACAGGACTACGATCGTGGGGTGCTGGATCTTCAGGCTATTGGGTTCACGCAAAAAGATATGCTGGTGGCATTAAGCGTCAGCGGCAAAACGCCGTGGCTGTGGGGCGCGCTGCGCCATGCGTGGTCTCTGGGGGCAACACGCGCGCTGATAACCCGTAATCCACAAAGCGAAGCAACCGATCTTGCCAGTATCGTTATTGCGCCGCAAACCGGCGCTGAAGCGGTGGCAGGTTACGGCAATCCAAAGGCGATTGCCGCGCAAAAAATGGTGCTCTCCATGTTAACGACCGGGCTCGCCATTCGCACCGGGCGAGTCTATAGCAATATGCGTGTAGATATCCGCGATACCGGTACGCATATGGTTGAGCGACAAATTGCGATAGTGATGGAAGCGGGCGGGTGCAGCCGGGCGGTAGCAAAAGCAGCGCTAGAAAGCTGCGATCACCAATGTAAGACGGCGGTGTTGATGGTGCTCACCGGGTTGGATGCCTGGAAAGCGCACGACCTTCTGGCGCAGAACAATGGTTTTGTGCGGATGGCGCTACAAGAGGCGCCGTAGTTGGCAGCATAAAAAAAGCCCGCTACGCGGGCTTTTTTACACCGGTCGATTAGAACTGATAAACCAGGCCGATAGCCAGGATATCGTCAGTGGCGATACCGTTATCTTTGTAGAACTGTACGTCATCGTCCAGCATGTTGATTTTGTAATCAATGTAGGTGGACATGTTTTTGTTGAAGTAGTAGGTGGCACCGACATCAATATAGTTCACCAGCGCTTTGTCGGTGTACTCAATGCCGTGACGGCCATCGTAACCGCCCATATCTTTGCCCTTGGAATAAACCCAGGCCAGGGATGGACGCAGGCCGAATTCAAACTGATATTGTGCTACAGCTTCGAAGTTCTGCGTTTTGTTGGCAATGTCGCCGTTGCCATAGCGGGTCATGTTGTTGGTTTCGGCATACATCATCGCCAGATAGACGTCATTAGCGTCGTATTTGGTACCAATGGTCCAGGCTTCAGCGGTATCACCACCGGCAGATTTGCTGTAGCGGTTATGGATGCCGCCAGCAACCACCTGATCGTTGGTACGATCAGAGCTGGAATAGGCTGCACCTACGCTTAAGCCTGGCAGGAAATCGGTAAAGTTGTAGGTGGTGGACATCGCGAAGCCGTCACCGTTGCCTTTCGATAAATTGCCGCCCGCGCCATTTGAGGTGCCTTCGCCGGAACCACCGTCTTCATTTTTGCCCTGATACTGCAGCGCAAAGTTCAGGCCATCCACAAGGCCGAAGAAATCGTTGTTACGATAGCTGGCAATACCGTTTGCACGGCCGGTGAAATAGACGTCGGTCTGGGTGTAGCTGTCACCGCCGAACTCCGGCAGCATATCGGTCCAGGCTTCGATGTCGTAGATGGCGCCGTAGTTACGGCCGTAATCGAATGAACCGAAGTCGCCAAATTTCAGACCGGCGAAGCCAAGACGGGTCCAGGAGTTGTTACCGCTATCGCTTTCCGGGGTGTCGGCCTGAATGTTGTATTCCCACTGACCGTAACCGATCAGCTGATCGTTGATTTGGGTTTCGCCCTTGAAGCCCAGACGTGCGTAAGACTGATCGCCGTTGTCACCGCTATGGTCTGAGAAATAGTGCAGGCCAACCACTTTGCCGTACAGATCCAGCTTATTGCCGTCTTTGTTATAAACTTCAGCTGCATTCGCTGCACCAGCCATCAGTAAAGCTGGAACTAACAGTGCCAGAGCTTTTATTTTCATTATATTTTCCTTTGCATTATTGCGCATATGAATATAAGTAATGCCATCCGGTGTTACTATGTTGGATGGTATAGGTAGAGTTCATTTTTTTTAAAAATATAAATGTAATAAAATTATATAAAATATTTCAAAGTATTTCTTTTATATTTAATTTGATATGTATTTCATCGATTTATTTTGTTTTGTCATTGTTTTTTAATGTAATTATTATGTTTTGTTATTTTTCCCTTCCTGTTATTGATAAAGCGAATGCATCTGATAAAGGCAAAAAAAATCCCGACCGTACTGGCATACGATCGGGAAGGTCAAAAACATAAATATATTGATGCATAACAAAAGGCTAATAACGGAACAGATAATGGCATGGTTGTCATGAAAAATAAAGATACAGAAAAAGACTTTGTTATTATTTATTATATGAATTTAAATTGGTAATTATTATAATATTTTTATTATTAAAATCGCATGGTTGCGGCGATTGCACAGGGAAGGGGCGAAAGATCGCTACCACGAATCATGAGTACCTCCGTTGGCGTAGATGTCATCTGACAAAATTGCTGGAGATCAAGCTAACGGCAAATTGTTACCGGTAACGTAGCGGTGGACTACCTTGCACCATTTTAATCGTTATAATGTGAGCGATATCACATCAATTGCCAGCGTGATGTCGTGGCAGTGAACATGAATAGCGTAATGAGAGTGTTTTTATGCAAGAGCAAATGGAGCGTGGCCCAGGCGGCAAACTGGCGCTGTGGGTGTTTTACGCGTTTTGCGGTTACTTTGTCTGGGCGATGGCGCGCTACCTGTGGGTCATCAGCGATGTACAGAGTATTCCCGGCGCGACGATCGATGGTGAAATCGGTTCGTCCATGGGGAAATGGATTGGCGCTCTGCTGGGCTTTCTGGTGCTGAGTATCGTCGGCGCGCTGCTTGGCGGGATAGCCTGGTATACTCGTCCTCGCCGTCTGGAACAGGAAGAACAGCGCTAAAATTGCTATGCTGGGGGTCAATGTACTCTTATCCGCGGTGAAGGAATGGATATAGCAGCATGGCAGCAGGACGTTGAACGTTGGTTTGAAACCCATTATGTCGGCAGCGATGCGGCGCATGATATTGCCCATTTTCGCCGGGTCTGGCGCACCGCCAGGCGCATTGCTGCCGACGATCCCGTCGACCTCACGGTGATTCTGCTGGCGAGCTATTTTCACGATCTCGTCAGCCTGCCGAAGAATCATCCCGATCGCGCCCGTTCCTCTTTATTATCCGCGCAGCAAACGCTGCTGATTCTACAGCGCGATTTCCCGCAGTTTCCCGTTGAACGCTATGGCGCCGTTGCCCACGCCATTGAAGCGCACAGCTTTAGCGCGCGCATCACGCCGAATACCCCAGAGGCTAAAATCGTTCAGGATGCCGACCGGCTGGAAGCGCTGGGCGCAATCGGCCTGGCGCGAGTGTTTGCCGTCTCCGGGGCGATGAACGCGGCGCTGTTTGATGCCGACGATCCCTTCGCTGATAACCGTGAGCTGGACGACAAAACCTACGCGCTTGACCATTTCCAGACCAAACTGTTGCGGCTACCTGAGACGATGCAAACCGAAAAAGGGCGCGAGATGGCGCAGCATAATGCCGATTTTCTGGCGCACTTTATGGCTAAACTGAGCGCCGAACTGGCGGGCGACCCGCTCGCAGTGGACGCGCAGGTGCTGCAGAGATTCGCGACGCCAGACCCAGGCAACTTATGGTAACCTCAGGTTTATTTTTCTTTTTCTGTATCTGGTCAAATTTATGCAACAACGAGTCTTATCACACGAGGGCGCGCCGTTAGACGCACCGGATGCTCAGACGCTGCTTGAGCATATTCTGGAGATTTACGATCTAAAGACCGTTGTCGCTGAGCTTAGCGCTGTGGGGGAACAGCACTGGAGCCCGGCTATCGTCAAACGCGTGGTGACTCTGTCGCGCGCCAACACGCGTCTGAGTGAAAATGAGTGCACCCATCTGGCCTCTTTGCTGCCGAAGCCGTCGAAGCATCACCCGAAGTATGCATTTCGCTTTGTCGATCTATTTGCGGGGATAGGCGGCATTCGTCACGGCTTTGAAGCCATTGGCGGGCAATGCGTGTTTACCAGCGAGTGGAACAAACACGCGGTGCGCACCTACAAAGCCAACTGGTACTGCGACCCAGATGAGCATCGGTTTAATGCCGATATTCGCGATGTGACGCTAAGCCATCAGCCTGACATCAGCGACCGTGAAGCTCAGGAACATATCCGGGCATCAATTCCTCAGCACGATGTGCTGCTGGCGGGCTTCCCGTGTCAGCCGTTCTCGCTGGCCGGGGTGTCAAAAAAGAATGCATTGGGCCGGGCGCACGGCTTTGCCTGCGACACTCAGGGCACGCTGTTTTTCGACGTGGTGCGGATTATTGATGCCCGCAGGCCGCCTATCTTTGTGCTGGAAAACGTTAAAAACCTAAAGAGCCACGATAACGGCAAGACTTTCCGCATCATCATGCAGACGCTGGATGAACTGGGTTATGAAGTCTCTGACGCCGCCGATATGGGGGCCGATGACCCGAAGATCATCGATGGCCAGAATTTCTTACCCCAACACCGCGAGCGTATTGTGCTGGTCGGTTTTCGCCGTGATTTAGGGTTGCACGAGGGCTTTACCCTGCGTGATATCCCGTCGCTCTATCCGGCGCAGCGGCCGACCTTTGGCGAACTGCTGGAGCCGAACGTTAACCCGAAATTTATCCTCACCCCGGTGCTGTGGAAATATCTCTACCGCTATGCGCGCAAGCACCAGGAGAAGGGCAACGGGTTCGGTTACGGTCTGGTGGATCCCACGCGCGCCAGCAGCGTCGCGAGGACGCTATCGGCGCGCTATTACAAAGACGGTGCCGAGATCCTTATCGACCGTGGCTGGGATCGCGCGCTGGGTGAAAAGCACTTTGACGATCCGCAAAACCAGCTGCATCGCCCACGTCGCCTGACGCCGCGCGAGTGTGCTCGCCTGATGGGTTTTGAATCACCGCAGGGCTACGGTTTTCGTATTCCGGTGTCGGATACTCAGGCGTACCGGCAGTTTGGCAACTCGGTGATTGTGCCGGTGTTTGCCGCCGTTGCGCGCCTTTTGCAGTCGCGCATTTTGCAGGCGGTGGCGCTGCGTGATTCGGAAAACGGCGATGGCGGACGTTCACGATAAGGCCACTCGCAGTAAGAATATGCGCGCCATCGGCGCGCAGAATACCGCCATTGAAAAACGGATGGCCGCGCTGCTGGACAGCCTTGGCCTGCAGTGGCTTGCGCAGGACACGCGCCTGCCGGGCCGCCCCGATTTTACTCTCGACGACTACCGCTGCGTGATATTCACTCACGGCTGCTTCTGGCATCACCACGACTGCTATCTGTTCAAAGTCCCCGCGACGCGCACCGACTTCTGGCTAAATAAGATTGGCGCTAACGTTGCGCGCGATGAGCGGGATATGTGCCAGTTGGTTGCTCAAGGCTGGCGTGTGCTGGTGGTGTGGGAATGTGCGTTGCGCGGGCGTGAGAAGCTAACGGACCTTGAGTTATGCGAGCGGCTAGAGGAGTGGATCTGCGGCGGCGAGGGCAGCGCGCAGATCGGCATTCAGGGAATTTCCCGTCTGAGCTTTACTTCTCTGTCTGGCAAGGAATAGCGGTGGCTTTCGCCGGGAAGAGATATTTCCCCAGCGTCACCAGCACCACGGCGGCAATGATGATGGCCAGTGCCAGCCACTCGGTACCGGAGAGGTGTTCACCGTTAAAGCCGGTGCCGAGTAGCACGGCGACCACCGGGTTGACGTAGGCATAGCTGGTTGCTACTGCAGGTGTGACATTGCGAATCAAGTACATATAGGCATTGATGGCAATGATCGAACCAAAGACCGCCAGATACCCCACCGCCAGAAAACCGTGCAGGCTTGGCAGGGTGGTTAAACGCTCACCGCTGAGCAGCGAGGCGATCATCAGGACAATACCAGCGGCCAGCATCTCGATGGCACCTGCCATCATGCCGGTCGGCAGTTCAATACGCGAGCCATATACCGAACCAAACGCCCAGCTTAATGAACCAATCAGGATCATCAATGCGCCCCATGGGTTGCCGCTGAGGTTACCGCCGCTGTTGAGCAGCACAATGCCCGCCAGGCCAATGGCAATCCCCAGCCACTCCAGCTTGCGGGTGGCAATGCCAAAAAAGCGGCTAAAGCAGAGGGTAAATAACGGTACGGTGGCGACCATCACGGCGGCGATACCTGAAGGAACGTTCTGATGTTCCGCGACGGTCACCATCCCGTTACCCACCGCCAGCAGCAGGACGCCAATGATGGCGGCATTGATCAGCGGCTTGCGCGCCGGTAAGCGATGCCCGGTAGCGAGCAGGAAACCCATTAACACCACGCCCGCCGACAGGAAGCGAATACCCGCCATCATTAAGGGGGGCCAGCTGGCAACGCCAATGCTGATGGCAAAGTAAGTTGAGCCCCAGATAATGTACAGCGCGAACAGCGCGCCTATCAGCGGTAACAGTTGTTTAAAACGCATACTTCCTCACGGCAAAATAGCAAGCAGGCAGATAGTAAACGCCAAAACTACCGTGCTGGCGAGTGCTTTAATTCAGGGGTTGATGTTGTCTTTATGTTATAAATATGTATCACTTACGCCCCGGGCGATTTTGCTTCATACTTTGTTATCACTAAAAAAATGAAGGAAGTCGTTTGTGGCAGGAAGTAGCTTATTAACCTTGTTAGATGATATCGCCACCTTGCTGGATGATATCTCGATGATGGGGAAACTGGCGGCGAAGAAAACCGCTGGCGTGCTGGGGGATGATTTGTCGCTGAACGCTCAGCAGGTGTCTGGCGTGCGGGCTAATCGGGAACTGCCGGTGGTGTGGAGCGTGGCGAAAGGGTCGCTGCTCAATAAGGTCATTCTGGTGCCGCTGGCGCTGCTGATTAGCGCGTTTATTCCCTGGGCGGTGACGCCACTGCTAATGATTGGCGGCGCGTATCTCTGTTTTGAAGGCGTGGAGAAGGTGCTGCACACTCTTCATGAACGCAAGCATAAAGGTGACGATGCCGCGCGTCAGCAGCGACTGGAAGCGATAGCGCAGCAGGATCCTGCCCTTTACGAGCGGGATAAAGTCAAAGGTGCTATCCGCACCGATTTTATTCTCTCCGCCGAAATCGTTGCTATTACTCTCGGTATCGTGGCGGAAGCGCCGCTGCTCAATCAGGTGCTGATTTTATCCGGCATCGCCATTCTGGTGACCATCGGCGTGTATGGCCTGGTCGGCGTGATTGTGAAGCTCGATGATATGGGCTACTGGCTGGTGGAGAAGCGTAACGCGCTGGCGCAAGGCGTGGGTAAAGGGTTGCTGGTGGTTGCTCCCTGGCTAATGAAAACGCTGTCGGTGGTGGGCACGCTGGCGATGTTCCTGGTCGGCGGCGGCATCGTGGTTCACGGTGTAGCGCCGGTGCATCATGCTATCGAAGCGTTTGCTGCCCAGCAGGGGGCGTGGCTTGCTGCGTTGGTACCGGTGCTCGCTAATCTGGTCCTTGGTTTTATCATTGGCGCGGTGGTGCTGGCGGCGGTGAATTTGGTTTCACGCTGGCGGAAAACTGACGCATAAAAAGTGCGGTTCCGGTACGCAAACTGTCTGTGGATCGGCTAAGGTGAAACAGTTTCACCCTGATACCGGAGGCAACAATGGTCTTTTTGGTCAGTGATGAAGTCCAGCCCAAGAACGGTGGGCCGCGGATGGTTGTAACGGGGTATGCCAGCGGGATGGTGGAGTGTCGCTGGTATGACGGCTTTGGCGTTAAGCGGGAGGCATTCCGCGAGGAAGAACTGATCCCAGGCAAAATTCCTCCGCAGGAGCAGGCTTAGTCTCTACCTTTGCGCCCGGCGTTAGCCGGGCGGTTTAGCGCCGCATTATTCCAGCGCTTTGTCGTAGTATGTCGTCGTGGAGCACCATGAATTATCAGCAGCAGGCCAGTATAAAACGTTATCGGGTGCTCGGCCCTAACGAGAGTGTGGGAGCGCAATTGTGCCTCCCGTGAACGTGACGACAGCAACCCCCACAGGCTGGTGGGCAAAATTAACGCGCCGCATTCGGCCAGACCGGGTGGTGAATATCTGCTTTCTGGTGGTGTTGTTCTTTTCAACGCTGCTGACCTGGCGCGAAACTATCGTGCTAGAAGACGCCTATATCTCCAGCCAGCGTAATAATCTGAAGAACGTCACTAACGATATGGACGCGCAGCTGCAGTTCAATACCGACCGGCTGATGTTTTTCCGCAACGGCATGCAATCGGCGCTGCAAATCCCGCTGGCGTTCGAAGTACTGCGCACCGCCGAGCAAGAGTTTGAGCGTCAGCGCGCGCAGGCCGACTGGCGTATCTCCCTCAATAACAACCGTACGCTGCCGCTGAACGGCGTCTCCGATGCCTTTGTTGAACACACTAATCTGCTCTCGCGCGATAACCCGCTGCTGGGCAACGAGTTTATGGCCACCATCGAGCTTGGCTATCTGCTGCGCCTGTCGGCGATGACGCGTCAGCATCTGGCGCGTTTTGAAACCCATATGCTGTACGTCTCACGTGCCGGTTTTTATCTCAGCACCGAGCCGACGCAGGAAGGCAGCATCACTGAATATTACTATCGTCTGGCAACCAGCCCGTGGTTTATCCAGCAGTCGCAGCGGGATAACCCGGAGCGGGGCGTTAAGTGGCAAACCACCTTTAGCCGCGATAAAACGCCGGTGGCACAGACCGTCACGGCCGCGGTGCCGCTTGATTATCAGCAGTACTGGTTTGGCGTGCTGGCTATTCAGCTCTCGGTCAGCGAAATGACCCAGTTCCTCACGCATGCGGTAGAGGGGGAGGATGAAGGCGAATATCAGCTTTATGACCGACGCATGAACCTGATTGCCTCTTCCGAACCTGATAAATCAAAGCACAGCCAGCTGTCGCAGGAAGTCCAGGCGCAGCTGGCGCGGGCCTACGAATTGGAAAATGAAGGCAATGTGCGCGAGTTTTCGCGCTATATCAGCTGGGAGAAGCTGCGGAATTTTGACGGCGTACTGCTGCGCATCCACTCTCTGGAAGAAGGGATTCGCGGTGATTTCGGCTCTATCAGTATTGCTATCACGCTGTTGTGGCTGCTGTTTACCGCCATGCTGCTGATCTCCTGGATGGTTATCCGCCGTATGGTGCGCAATATGTCTTCGCTGCAGGATTCGCTTGAGTGGCGCGCGTGGCACGACATGCTCACTCGCCTCTACAACCGTGGGTCACTATTTGAGCGCGCGGGTATTGCGCTGGCGACCTGTCAGCAGGCCGGTGAACCGCTGGCGGTAATCCAACTCGATCTGGACCATTTCAAAAGCATTAACGACCGCTTTGGCCATCAGGCCGGTGACCGGGTGCTGATTCATATCGGGCGGGTGATCCTGAATAAGATCCGCAAAGACGATATTGCGGGCCGCGTTGGCGGTGAAGAGTTTTGTATCGTGCTGCCAGGCACGTCGCTTGCGCAGGCCGAGGTGATTGCCGAACGTATCCGGGACTGCATCAACAGTCGGGAAATTCTGATTGCCAGAAAACAGACCATTCGGGTGAGCGCCTCGTTGGGCGTTTGCAGCAGCGAAGAGCTGGAACAGTACGACTTCCAGCACCTGCAATCCGTTGCCGACAAGCGGCTGTATCAGGCTAAAACCGGTGGGCGAAATCAGGTCTGCGCGAAAGATGGCTAGCAGGGTGATTAATCACGGTATGAAATATAAATTTAACTTATGGAAAACGGGTTAAATGGGATTAATCTTAAAGCCTGGCTGGCGCAAGTCTGAAAATAAAAATGTACTCTTCCTGATTTATCATCATGTTAGCGAAGCGTCTACGTAAGCACGACTACGCTGTCATATTAATTTATTAGGTGAATAATTCTTGTCATTCAACATAAACGACGATAATGTTTCACCCACGTCAGGTTTCCTGATGTAACGAATATTTCAATGCTTCTTGCTTAGGCAAGGTTGATCCCGACGCTCGCGTGTCGGGATTTTTTTTCCACATTTAGCGCGTGACTTCCGTGACGCTGAAGTCGTGGATATCCAGCTCAAAGGCTTCCGCCAGATCGCGCCAGGTATGGTATTCGCGGCCGTCAACGCTCACGTGATGTGGGTCCTCAGTCGCGCGGTGGATTTCGCTTTCGCTGATTTCATTGATAGCTGCCAGCAGCGCATCAACGTTTACCCCTCGGGGGTCAATCGCCATCTTCATCACAGATACCCTTTATTTCCGTCCCTGTATAAGTATACATCTAATGAATGTTATTGCTCAAAAATTGACCAATTTAGTCAATGTGAATGAGAATTAAGCACTTATGCAGCGGGGCGCTGTCAGCGCGGTCATTTTGTTCTAAACTGGGCTAAACCACTCAGGAGATGACGTTTATGCAAGTTAACGATCGTGTGACGGTCAAAACAGATGGGGGGCCGCGTCGCTCCGGTGTCGTGCTGGCAATTGAGCAGTTCAATGAAGGCACGATGTATCTGGTGTCGCTGGAGGATTATCCGCTGGGGATCTGGTTCTTCAACGAGTCGGGGCACCCTGATGGTATTTTCGTGGAGAGCGAAGCGTAATTGAATCATCTGGCGGTAGCGATACCGCCAGTTTCCCTGCTGTTGTTGTCCTAGCGCATATTGACGTAAATGCCGGAAGTGACATTCTCCGCCAGTCGGACAACATGATAGATAACCTGCTTGTTATGCGTTTTTATTTTCTTTTTAATATTACCCTTATGTGACGATACGGTTTTGGCTTTAATATTCATCTGATCGGATATTTGTATCGTTCCCTGGCCTGACATCCACATTTTCAGCATGCTGGATTCCGTCCGACTTAATGACAGGGTAGAGATATTAGTTTGCTTTACTTCTGCCGTTTCTTTTTTCAGATAATTCCCCAGAATGCTATCAAGCGTTTCGGGTTTTATTGATTTAGAACTAATTAGCAGATTACTGCGCACCATCAGATATTCGTCAAAATGTATATTGGCAATCGCCATAAAAACAATGAACAACGTCCTGGGGTGTTGATTAATGATCTGCTTAATATGCAGACTACTCTGCACATCATGAATGAAGCAGTCCTCATTAATAAACACGACAGCTGGACCGCGAGCAGCACAGATCTCAGCGAGTCCGTCGACGTTATCTACATTGTCAATATCACGTTTTTTTACCCCACGACTGGCCAGGTATCCGGTTAACCCTAGCCGCGTATAACTGCATAGATCCATAATAATCGTTGACATGGCATACCCTCACTCAATGCGTAACGATAATTAACCCATTGCCTTCGAACTTCATCGCCGCAACGAACCTGGAAAAAATTAAAACAAGAGGATGAAGACGAACAGGCGGCATCAACTATCCCGTAAAGTTACGTATAATTTGCCAGGAATCATCTCAAAGTAAAGTAAATGTTATGTTATGTGAAAGACCTAAAAACAAATAACCCGCGCCAACGATATGCTGGTAGATGTTTTTTCGGTTTTATTTTAGGAATTTCCTCATAATATCCAGGAAGGAATTATGGAGAATTTATGCGTGGTAATTCACTGATAATATCTGCTAATAGATCAAAGATCTCGCTAAATAAATGTTCGCAAAACGGGGCGATAAGCGGCATTAATGCAGCCATCAACAAAATACCGACGGTGAGGGTAATCGGAAAACCGATAACGAAGACCGACAGCTGCGGCGTCATACGGTTGAGCATCCCCAGCGCCAGGTTAACCGTCAATAGCAGGGTGATGATCGGCAGCGCCAGCATCAGGCCGTTGAGGAAGATCATCCCCCCCGCGCGGGTTAGCGCCAGAAATGCGTTGCTGTTGATGGGCTCCCCGCCGATGGGCAGGGTATGGAAGGTGTCGACCAGCAGCGAAATCAGCCACAAATGACCGTTAAACACCAAAAACAGCAGCAGGGCGAGCATATCCATAATACGTGCCAGGATAGGCATGTTGAGGTTGCTACCAGGGTCAACAAACGTCGCAAACGACAGCCCCATCTGCAGGCCGATAATCTCGCCGCAGTAGCGTATCGCGGCAAAAGCGAACTGCATGGTAAACCCGAGCGCAATGCCGATAAGAATCTGCTGTAGCGCCAGCCAGAGCGCGGCTGCCGAGAAAATAGGCACTTCCACTACCGGCAAAGAAGGGGCGATAACGAAGGTAATGATGATCCCGAGCCCCAGCTTGACGCGTTTGGGTACCGTACGTTCACTCAAAATCGGCGCGGTGGTGACCAGCGCCAGCACGCGCAGCAGCGGCCAGAAATAGAGGCTGAGCCAGGAGAGCCACTGGTCGCTGGTAACATTGAGCATCGCGCTTAGCCGATGATATAGGGCAGGTTGCTGAACAGCGTGCGCACGTAGTCCAGCAGCAGATTAAGCATCCACGGCCCGGCGACGATGATAGCGATAAACACGGCGATGATTTTGGGAATGAACGACAGCGTCATTTCGTTAATCTGCGTCGCGGCCTGCAGAATACTGATAATCAGGCCGGTGACCAGCGACACCAGCAGCAGCGGGGCGGCCAGCGCCAACGCTACCTTCATCGCTTCGGTGCCCATCATCATGACGGATTCAGGGGTCATGGGTACTCCTTAACTGTAAAAACTCTGCGCCAGCGAACCGACCAGCAACTGCCAGCCGTCAACCAGCACAAACAGCATTAGCTTAAACGGCAGCGCGATAGTGGCGGGCGGCACCATCATCATCCCCAGCGCCATCAGCACGCTGGCGATCACCAGGTCGATAATCAGAAACGGGATAAAAATGGTGAAGCCAATCTGGAAGGCCGTTTTCAGCTCGCTGGTGACGTAAGCCGGGAGCAGAATGCGCATGGGTACGGCTTCTGGCCCCTGCATCGGCTGGCTGTTGGCAAGCCGGGCAAACAGCGCCAGATCGGCTTCGCGCGTTTGACGCAGCATAAATTCACGCAGCGGCTGTGCGCCTTTTTCCAGCGCATCCTGCATGGTGATTTTATCTTCGCTGAACGGCTGATAGGCGTCGGTATAAACCTTGTCGATGACCGGCGACATAATGAAAAAGGTGAGGAACAGCGCCAGCCCCAGCAGCACCTGGTTAGGCGGCGCGGACGGGGTGCCCAGGGCGCTGCGCAGCAGGCCGAAGACGATGATGATGCGGGTGAAGCTGGTCATCATCAGCAAAATAGCCGGAAGGAAGGTCAGAGAGGTAATAAATACCAGCGTCTGAATCGGCAGCGACCAGCTCTGACCGCCGTTGGCCAGCGGTTGGCTGATAAGGCCTGGAAGTTCAGCAAATGCCGAAGGCGAAAGCAGTAATAGCCCACTCAGCGCAAGGGAATAAACACGACGCATCAGGATCTCCCGGGACGCTTAAGCATATTTTTCATCAGTGAAGCAAACTCAGGCGCAGCGGCCTGCGGCTGGCTATCGGCCGGTGCGGGCGGCAACTTATGCAGCAGCGTGACCTGTTGGGCAGTGACCCCTAGCACCAGGCGCGCGTCGTCGACGTTCACAATGACCACGCGTTCGCGAGCGCCAAGTGAAGCGCTGGCGCTCACTTTCAGCCCGCTAGCGGCCGGATTTCTCATCGCTCCGGGCATCACGCGTTTGACTACCCACGCGGCGGCCAGAATTAAGACAATAATGCCCAGCAATGCACCGCTCACCTGAATCAACGGCGAGGTCATCGGTTCATTGACATGGGCAACGGTCACCGGCGTGGTGGCCGGTGCTGCCGCCGCACCGTGGCTTGACGGCGCGGCGGCGTGGGCAGTAGGGGCGGATGGCGCAGCGTGGTTGGTACTCATTTTAACGGCTCAGGCGGCGCATACGTTCTGACGGCGTAATGATATCGGTGATGCGTACGCCGTACTTATCGGCCACGACCACGACTTCGCCCTGGGCAATCAGATAGCCGTTGATCAGAATGTCCAGCGGCTCGCCGGCCAGACCGTCCAGCGCCACCACGGAACCCTGCGTCAGGCGCAGCAGCTCTTTGATGGTCATCCGGGTGCGCCCCAGTTCAACGGTCAGCTTGACCGGGATATCCATGATCAGGTCAATATCCTGCAGGGTTCCGCTGACGTCGCCGCCGCCCAGTTGCTGGAATACCGTATCGGCAGCGCTTTTGCTGCTGGTCGTTTTCTGTTCGTTCAGCGCGTCAGCCCACAGATCGTCCACGGATCCGCTGTTGTCATCGGGTGGAGTATTCATATCACTCATTTGGGCTGTTCCTCGTTCAGCGAATTCAAAATCGGGTTGATCAAATGTTCTACGCGCAGCGCATATTGCCCGTTAACCGTGCCGTACTGGCTGGTTAACACCGGCACGCCATCGACGTGCGCAATTATGCGATCGGGCTTCTCTATCGGCAGCACATCACCGGGTTGTAGTTTGAGTATTTGTGACAGGCGAAGCGAGATATCGGCGAAGTTCGCGACCAGTTCCAGCTCGGAATGCTGCACCTGACGCACCAGATTTTCACGCCAGTTCTGATCTTCATGACGTGAGTTCTCCAGCGGCGGGTTAACCAACAGTTCGCGCAGCGGCTCAATCATGCTGAACGGCAGGCAGATATTAAACTCGCCGGTCAGGTTGCCTATCTCTACGTGGAACGGGGTATTCACCACAATGTCGTTCGGCGAGGTGGTGATGTTGGTGAACTTCACCTGCATCTCCGAGCGCACATACTCCACTTCCAGTGGGTTAATCGCTTTCCACGCGTCGCTATAGCCTTCCAGCGCCAGCTTCAACATGCGGTTGATGACCCTCTGCTCGGTGTGGGTGAACTCACGACCTTCTACCTTGGTCGGGAAACGCCCATCGCCACCGAACAGGTTATCCACGGCGATAAACACCAGGCTTGGCGAGAACACCACCAGACCGGTACCGCGCAGCGGCTTCAGATGGATCAGGTTAAGATTGGTCGGCACCGGCAGGTTGCGGGCAAACTCGTGGTAGGGCTGAATGCGAATCGCCCCCACGGTGATGTCCGGACTGCGGCGCAGCAGGTTGAACAACCCCATACGGAAGTGGCGGGCAAAACGCTCATTGATGATCTCCAGCGCCTGCAGACGCTCGCGGACGACGCGTCGTTGGGTATTGGGATCGTAGGGGCGAATGTCATCTTCGCCCACAGCGCGTGCCTGCGGTTCGTTAGGATTGTCGCTGTCGCCGTTCAACAGCGCGTCAATTTCGGCCTGAGAAAGAATGCTATCGCCCATGGTGCTATCGCAAAATAAAGGCTGTATACAGCACGTCAGTGATGTTCTGTTTCGGCTGACCAGCAATCAACGGCGCGCTCAGCGTCTCTTTAATCTCGGCGGCGAGCTGTTTTTTGCCATCATCAGTAGCAAGCTTAGTTGCATCCTGGCGTGAGAGCAGCAGGAGCATACGGCTGCGAACTTCCGGCAGATAGTCATTCAGACGGGCGCGATCGGCTTCGGTCTTCATGCGCAGCGTCACGCCAACGTACAGCACGCGGTCGGCATCGCCGAGATTGACGGTAAAGGTATCCAGCGGGAAGAAGACCGGCGCGGCGGGTGGTGGCGCTTCTTTCGGCGCGGCGGTTTCCGCTTTGTTGGTTAAATGCCAGTAGCTGTAGCCCGCGGTGGCGCAGGCGGCGAGCGTTACCAGCACCAGCAGGGGGATCCAGAGGGAGCGTTTGCTCTTTTTATTGATAGCGGTGTCAGTCATCTGATGCGGTCTTCCTTTTTACTACTGCTTATCCGATGATTATCCCGCCTCCCGCGCGGGTCAAAGCGTGGAAAAGACGGGAATAATCGTGTTACCTCGGGCGTTTAAGCAAAGATATCTACCGCATTGTCCCCGCGAGCGGCGGATTGCAGGGCGGCAGGGACGGCAAGAAGCTCATTGTCATCCTGATTTTCGCGGCCGTCAGCGTCGCTGCGCGCGGCAAACGACTGTTGGGACGAAGGCTGTTGCTGCTGCCCGGCAAAACCATCGCTGCTGATATTGCTCTGCCCCAGCTGAATACCGCTCTCCTCAAGCTGCGTACGCAGTACCGGCAGCGCAGCTTCCAGCGCGGCGCGAACGTGGCTGTGCGGTGAGGCCATCTGGATTTGCGCCAGGTTGTCTTCCACCTTCAGCGTAATGTGAACCTGGCCAAGCGATTCCGGGTGCAGGCGTAGTTCGGCGGTCTGCTGGCCCGAACGGGTAAACAGCGTGATGTGCTGGCTCACGTTCTGCTGCCAGTCCGGGGTGCCAAGCTGGGCGCGAATGTTTGCCGTTGCCGCTGCCGGAAGAACCGGTGCCGCATGGTTCTGGTTGGCGACCGGCGCCAGAGCAGCGGTTGCGGCCGTTGGGCTTGAGACGCTTTCAGATTCGGCTTTCTGCGTTGGGATCACAAAAGCGGAATCGGCGGGCAGCGTGCGAGCATCAACGCCCGTTTGTGTGGTCGGCGTGCCTTTGACATCCACAAAGCCCTGAGATTTTGCACCACCACGGCTGAGTGCGGTGGTCAGCGAACTGAGCGCGTCACCATTTTGCACCGGTGCCGTGACGGTTGCTGCCTGCTGAATCGGCGGAGTGACAGGTAGCATTGCCATCAACGCGCTGAGGCTTTTAAGGTCGTCGTCGCTGAGTTTGCTCTCAGCGGAATCGTCGTCACTTTTGGCGTCCGCTTTACCGGTCGTGAGTTCACTTTTTAGATGTGCCGCCAGCGAGCTTAATAAGGCCTGAGTATCACTCGAAGCCGCGAAGTCACCGTCTCTTTCCGCGCTGGCGTTAGCCTGGGTGGCTTCCTGCTGAACCAGCCATTTGGTCAGCGACTGTCCCTGGACTTTAATATCGTGCAGGCCTTTAGCATCGTCGCCGCTTAACAGTGCGGTTTTCGCACCACTTGGATCGGCACTCTGGGTTAATGCGCCTGCCAGCAGCGCCAGAAAATCCTCGGGAGACCCCGGGGTTTTCGCCGTCGCGTCCGCGCCTGCAAGGTTCGCATCGCTGACAGCAAGGTTAGGCAGAGTAATCATTCGGGTTTCCTCAAGGTTGCGCGTTGGGCAAACTCATCCATTTTTTTCTGATCAAGACGGTTTTCTGCCAGCAGTGCGGCAGAGGCTTGTCGATCCTGGAGCGTCTGCCATGCCTGCAAGCGCTGTTTTTTCTCGCGCCAGAAGTTCAGCGCCTGTTCTACTTTGTTATTCCACTGAACCAACTGCTGACGGTGTTGATCGATGGCTTTTTCCAGCGTCTGGATAAACTGCTGGTAGTTCTGCCATCGCAGGCTAGCAATGCCCTGCGTCATGTCGTTGTTCAGGCTGTTCTGGTATTCCAGTTGATAGTCCATCAACATCTTGAGCTGTTCTTCCGCCTGCTGGCAGCCGCGGCGCATTTCGCCCAGTACCAGGGCGGCGTTGTCCACGTCGGTTTCTGCCAATTCTTTCAGCGTTGCTAATGCACCGTGCTGCGCCATATTTGTGATCCTCTTGCTTCGCTATGACGATGGGAAGATCAATTCCAGGGCCTGGATTGACGATTCCCAGTCTGCTTTTTCAAGAATGCCTTGCTGTAAAAATGCTTCCAGATGCGGCCAGAGCGTAATGGCCCTGTCGAGCATCGGATCGCTGCCCTTGGCGTACGCGCCGACGCTTATCAGGTCGCGGTTACGCTGGAAGCTCGAGAGCAGCTGCTTAAAGTTGCGCACCCGAGCGTAATGCTCTTCGCTGATGAGCGCGGTCATTGCACGGCTGATTGACGCTTCAATATCAATCGCCGGATAGTGCCCGGCTTCGGCCAGCCGACGCGACAGCACGATATGACCATCAAGGATGGCGCGCGCGGAGTCGGCAATCGGATCCTGCTGATCGTCGCCTTCGGTCAGTACGGTATAAAACGCGGTGATTGAACCGCCGCCGGTGATGCCGTTGCCCGCACGTTCGACCAGCGCGGGCAGTTTGGCGAACACGGAAGGCGGATAACCTTTGGTGGCCGGCGGTTCGCCGATCGCCAGCGCGATCTCACGTTGCGCCATGGCGTAGCGGGTCAGGGAATCCATGATCAGCAGGACGTGCTGACCGCGGTCACGGAAATCTTCCGCCACGCGGGTAGCGTAGGCGGCACCCTGCATACGCAGCAGAGGAGAGACGTCCGCCGGGGCGGCAATGACTACCGAACGCGCGCGGCCTTCGGTGCCGAGAATGTTCTCGATAAAGTCTTTTACTTCACGGCCGCGTTCGCCGATAAGCCCGACGACAATCACGTCGGCGCGGGTATAGCGGGCCATCATGCCAAGCAGCACGCTCTTACCGACGCCGGAACCGGCAAACAGCCCCATACGCTGGCCGCGTCCGACGGTGAGTAGGGCGTTGATGGGGCGCACGCCGGTATCCAGCACGTGCTCAATCGGCGTGCGCTGTAAGGGGTTAAACGGCGCGGTGATCAGCGCCCCGGTTTCGGTGGTGTCGGGTGATGGCAGGCCGTCGAGCGGTTTGCCGCTGCCGTCGAGTACGCGGCCCAGCAGCGCCGGGCCAAGCGGTAGCTGTTTGCCGCTTTGCAGGCCGTCGCCAGCAATATTGCGGGCATAGACGCGTGCGCCGGGCAGAATGCCTTCCACCTCTTCGAGGGGCATCAAGAACAGGCGATGACCGTTGAAGCCGACCACTTCGGCCTCCACTTCCTGCATCTCTGCCCCTTGCTGGCGCTCAATAATGCAGGTCGCGCCAAGCGGTAGCTGTAGCCCGGTGGCTTCCAGCACTAGCCCGGTAGCGCGAGTCAGGCGACCGTAGCGGCGCACGGCAGGCAGCTGCGCGATGCGCGCTTCGAAATTGTCGAGCGTATTCAGCCAGCGGGTCAGACGCACGGTCATCAGCAGGCTCCCGGTGCCGCCAGGCGGCACAGTTCCTGCCATCGCGTGGCTACGCTGGCATCGAGATCGCCTTCATCAGCGGAGACTTTGCAGCCGCCGGGGTGCAGCGTTGGGTCGCCGCGCAGCCGCCAGCCGTGCAGGTTGAGCGTGGCGCCGAGCATCTCCTCAACGCGCGGTAAATCTTCCGGGCTGACGCGCAGCTGCGGCTTGCCGCTGAACAGCGGCTCCTGCTGCAACAGCGCCTGGATCTGCTTAATCAGCGCGGTGTTATCCACTACCGGTACCTGGCCGACAATCTGTCGCGCCGCTTCCAGCGCCATCTGCATCAGGCGCGAAGCAATCACGCTGTCGAGGGTATCCAGCGTATGCTGAAACTCGCTTGCCAACTGCTGCATCCGGGCGTGAATAGGGGCCTGCTCCTGTTTGGCCTGCACCAGACCCTGTTCGAGCCCCTGCGCCAGACCTTCCTGATAACCCTGCTGCTGACCGGCGGCGTGACCTTCACGCAGCCCGGCCTGGTAGCCCTGTTCGTGGGCCTGAATTTGCAGCTGCGCCAACTGCTGCTGTTGCAGCTGTTCAGCGGAGATCTCCTCCTGCTCGTCACTCGGCTCGTCGAGGGAGAGCGGGGTAAACTCCATCTCCATCGGCGGCGAGAGATCGTCAGGCTGCCAGACTTTCCACGGCGTGGTATCAGACATAGGTGTCGTCTCCGCTGCCAATCACCATCTCGCCGGTTTCGGCCAGACGACGCACAATAAGCAGGATGGCTTTCTGTTCGTTCTCGACCTGAGACAGACGGACCGGGCCACGGTTGGCCAGATCGTCGCGCAGAATGTCGGCTGCACGCTGGGACATATTGCGCAGGAACTTCTCGCGCAACGGCGGCTCGGAGCCTTTGAGAGCAATGAGCAGCGATTCGGAGTCCACTTCCTGCAGCAGGCGCTGGATGCTGCGATCGTCGACCTCGACCAGGTTTTCGAACAGGAACATCTCGTCGATGATTTTCTGCGCCAGATCGCCGTCGAATTCGCGTACCGCGGTGATGACCGCTTCTTCCTGCTGCGTTTTCATCAGGTTGATAATTTCGGCCGCCGTTCTCACGCCGCCCATTTTGCTGCGCTTGAGGTTCTGGCCGTCGAGCAGGTTGTTCAGCACTTCGGTCAGCTCCGCCAGCGCCGCCGGCTGCACGCCGCCGAAGGTGGCGATACGCAGCATCACATCGTGACGCAGACGCTCGTCGAACAGCGCCAGAATATCTGCCGCCTGAGCACGTTTGAGGTGCACGAGGATGGTGGCGATAATCTGCGGGTGCTCGTCGCGAATAATATCGGCGGCGCTCTGCGGCTCCATAAAGTTGAGGGTTTCGATGCCGCTGGTGGTTTCGCGGGTTTCGAGAATATCCTCCAGCAGGCTGGCAGCACGCTCTTCGCCCAGCGCTTTCACCAGCACCGTTCGCAGATATTCGTTGGCGTTGACGCTGAGCGCGGCGAATTGCTCGGCTTCTTGTTCAAACTCCGACAGTACGTCGGTCAGTTGCTGATTGGAGATCTGCTTTACGCCCGCCATTGCGGTACTCAACTGCTGTACTTCGCGGGTGCTGAGGTGCTTGAACACCTCCGCCGCGCGGTCTTCGCCAATCGTCATCAGCAGAATGACGCTTTTATCGATTCCAGAAAGGTTACTCATGGTCGTTATTCATCCATTGGCGAATGACCAGCGCCACGACGCGCGGATCGTTATCAGACATTTCGCGGATACGTTGGCTCATGACCTCAGCACCCAGGCGCTGGTTAGCGCGGCGCTGCTGCGTCTGCTCATCTTTGCTGAGGCGAACCTCAACGGCTTGCTGCGTTTCCTGCCGGACTTTCGTCTGTTCGGCGGCAGCCAGCGCGATGGCTTCGCGGCGCTGGAGCTGCGGTTTAATGGCTTTACGCCACAGCAGCCAGGCGACAATCAGCACCAGTAACCAACGACCGGCGGACAACAGCTGATCGATAAACGACTGCTGCTTCCAGAACGGCAGTTCGCCGCCGCTTTCATCGGTTTCATTAAACGGTGAGTTAACCACGTTCAGGGTGTCGCCACGGGTGGTGGAGAAGCCCATCGCCTCGCGGGTCAAATCTTCAATCTGCTTCATCTGATCGCTGGTCAGCGGCAGCGGTTTCCC
The DNA here is from genome assembly GCF_040930405.1 of Kluyvera sichuanensis. Lineage (NCBI taxonomy): Bacteria > Pseudomonadati > Pseudomonadota > Gammaproteobacteria > Enterobacterales > Enterobacteriaceae > Kluyvera > Kluyvera sichuanensis. The sequence continues at coordinate 1,852,758 of NZ_CP162271.1, read as the reverse complement.
GTCCGGCAGATTGCGATAGTTGACCACCACGGCCACCGACAGACGCTGGACATCGCCGACGTTTTTCTTGGTGTGCATGATGGTGCGGTCAAGCTCGTAGTTGCTGGTTTCATTGCGCTGCGTATTGCGCGGGCCGGTGGTGGTGGTATTCCGGTTCGCGGCGGTCTGGCCGTTAGCTTGATTGGCTGGCGGCGTGGCGATCGGCGCAGAAGGTGCCGGGGCGGGCGTGTTGGCTAAGGCACCCGGTACGCCGCCCGGATAAGGGCTGCCTACCTGATCGCTTTCGCTGACCTGACGGGAACGCACCGCTGCCTGGCTGGCATCGCCGTTCGGGCGATACTGCTCGTCGGTTTGCTCTTTATTGTCGAAGTTAAGCTGGGCGGTAACCTGCGCGTGGACGTTGCCGTTGCCGACAATCGGCCCCAGAATCGCTTCGATACGGCGCTGAACGCGGCCTTCCACGTCGGCCGTGTATTTTAACTGCGCATCGTTGAGGTCGCGGGCGTTGGTGTTGGACTGGGTCAGCAGGTGACCCCCCTGATCGACCAGCGTCACGTTACCCGGCGGTAAACCCGCTACGGCGCTGGACACCAGATGCACCACGGCAGAAATCTGGCCTTCATCAAGCGCGCGACCCGGTTCCAGGTTGACGGTGATGGAGGCGGAAGGGGATTTTTGTTCACGGACGAACAGCGACGGCTTCGGCATGGCTAAATGCACGCGGGCGCTTTTTACCGGGCCGAGGGTTTCAATGGTACGGGCCAGCTCGCCTTCCAGCGCGCGCTGGTAGTTCACCTGCTCGCTGAACTGGCTGATGCCGAATTTTTCCTGATCGAGCAGTTCAAAGCCGACCGCGCCGCCCTTCGGCAGGCCGATCTGCGCCAGACGCAGACGCAGTTCGTGAACTTTATCCGCAGGCACTTCCAGTGCGCCGCCGTTATCGGCAAAGCGGTAGGGGACGTTCATCTGGGTTAACTGCGTGACGATAGCGCCGCCGTCCTGATCGGACAGGTTGCTGAACAGCGTGCGATAGTCCGGGGTTTTTGCCCACAGCACCATCGCCACCAGTACGGCCACCGCAGCTGCGCTGGCGACCATCAGTGGAATTTTAGGATTCGCGCGCAGGCGGTTAACCCACTCTAAGGTTTTATTTTGTGGCGTAGCCGTAGCACTCGCGCTCATTGCGCACCTCGTCGATCCTGATCAATGGCGTTAAACGTTAACGAAAACAAAGCAGACTCCCAGGTCAGAACACATAAAGATAGCCATGCCATTATTTGTTTCTTTAGGAAATTTGATGGGCCAAATAACCCGTTTTTATGGTGCTATTTAGCGCCTTTATCTTATTGACAAACTGGTAAGCTCGTTTCCAGGTTAAACACAATCCGGGAGTTCATATGGCGATTCAGGGTATTGAAGGTGTTCTGTCACAGCTGCAAGCCACGGCGGCGATGGCGCGCAATCAGAGCGTGGATACGCAACCAAGCATCAGCTTTGCCGGGCAGCTTCACGCCGCGTTGGATCGGGTGAGTGAAACGCAAAACAGCGCGAAGGCGCAGGCGGAGAAGTTTTCGCTGGGTGAGCCGGGCATCGCGCTGAACGATGTGATGACCGACTTGCAAAAAGCATCCGTCTCGCTGCAGATGGGGATTCAGGTGCGCAATAAGCTGGTGAGTGCGTATCAGGACGTGATGGCGATGCAGGTTTAATCGTTAGTCCGTCCCGACAACGGTGCCGGATGGCGTTTCGCTTATCCGGCCTTCAACGGTAATCCTCCTTTTTGATTTATTCCTTTCATTTCTCAACTCTCCACGCAATGGTCAATTACCGTGAAACGGTAGTCGGTTTAACGCTATAATGTTTCTGTTTTTTTCTCCCGGAACAGGACGAATAATGAAAAAATTAGCCATTGTGGCGGCGCTGTTAACGCTGGCAGGTTGTGCGCAGATCACCGATTACTCCGCCGTGGTAAAAGCCCCGGCACCAGCGGGGCTGGCAGGGTACTGGCAGTCGGTTGGCCCGCAAAGCGCGTTGGTGAGTCCCGAGGCGATGGGCAGCCTGATCGTGACCCGTGATGGTGATACCCTGGACTGTCGCCAGTGGCAGCGTGTGATTGCCGTTCCGGGGAAGCTGATGCTACGTGATGCGGACGTCTATAACGTCACCGATAAGCTGGACGTTTACACGGTGAAGCGTGACGGTAATACGTTGAAGTATGATGGGATGACGCTACAGCGCGTCGACCGCCCAACGGTAGAATGTGCCGCTGCGCTGACCAAAGCGCCGCTGCCGTCCGTACTACCGTAAGGCACTGTCGCTCCGGCACGAACCGTTGCCGGAGCGAACCCTATTAATGGTTCAGATCGACATTATCCTGAGGTACCAGCACCTGGCCCCCCTGTTTGCCATAGGTCGACATCACCGACTTTTGGATCGACGATTGCCCCACCAGTTTGGCCAGTTCATCCATGCGCGCCTGTAGCAGACGTTTTACGGTGTTTTCATTATCCAGTACCGTGCGCAGCAGCGGACGAAGCTGCTCCTGAACCGGGTCGGTAGGTTCACTTATCTGGGTTAATTGAGCAATCTTTTGCACCGCATTAACGTATTCCATTTCACTGGCAATCAGTTCATCCCATAGTCCTTCCGTAGCAAGTCGCAGCATCCTGTTGCTTTTTTCGACCAGATGTTGGTACGCGAGATAAAGGTGCGGTGCATAGCTCATTAGACGGCGTCCTGAATCAAGTTAGGCGTAAGCAGAGATTCCTTCCAGGCATCGGCGATATTGCGCATGAGGTTTTCCACCTCTTCAACGGCACCGGTGTCATTGTGCAGGTTGGCCTGCAGAAGTCGTCTCACCATATAGGCGTAGAGCGCTAACAGATTCTGCGTCAGCTCATCGCGGCTCTCTTCATCAAGGCCGATTTTCAGACCATTTTCGATGATGTTGATCGCCTTCGACAGGGAAAGCCCTTTCCCCTGCAGATTGCCGTCCTGCATAAACAGGCGGGCGCGAATCAGCGCGCTGAGCGCGCCGTCGAACAGCATGCTGACAAGCTGCTGCTGGCTGGCGCTCATCACGGCGCTTTCTACTCCAATCTGTGCGTAGGCCTGCGTACCTTTTGCCCCGTACATGATGTCTCTCCTGGTTAAGAATGATTACTTGGAACTGCTGGTGGATTCGAACTGCTGCGTTAAATAGTTACTGGTGTTATTTAACGAGGTCATCAGCACGTCCAGTTGAGTAAATTGGTCTTTATAACGGGCGACCTTCTGATCGATCAGATCGCTGGCGGCGTTATAGTCTTTGGTCAGTTTGTTCAGCGTTTTGCTGACGCCATCTTTAGCGGCCTGGATGATCCCAGTGCTGGAGAGCCAGCTGGTCAGGTTGCTGCCGATGGTGGTGGTGATACCGGTTTTTTTACCGTCGCCGACGATCAGCGTGCCAACGGCGGAGGAATCTTTTTTCAGCGCGGCGCTGAGTTTGTCGTCATCGACTTCCAGTTGGCCGGTGCTTGGGTCAGAAGTGACACCAATCTGGGCCAGCGTTTTGTAAGTAGAAGAACTCAGCGTATTGCTCAGCGCGCTCTTGAGTTGGGTCTGAATGGTGCGCAGCGTGGTGTCGCCAATCAACGCGCCGTTGTTAGTGCTTTGGCTGTCGGAGCCAGGGTCAACCGCGGTGTATTTGGTCAGGCTGCTGAAGGTATCCTGCAGGGCGTTATAGGCCGTCACCCAGTCTTTGATGGCGCTTTGCGCTTTCGTTGTGTCCTGGGTGATGGTCAGCGTCTGGTTGCCGGTAGTCGTGTCATTGAGGTTCAGCGTAATGTCTTCCAGCGCATCACTGATGGTGTTGCTGCTGTTTTCAATCGCAACGTTGTTCACCGTAAGCTTGGCATTTTGCGCCGTCACGCTCTCGGTCATACCATTACCGGCAGCGCCATTGGTGCCGTTATAACCCATAAAGCTTTTCAGCGCGCTGTCGCCGCTAACGCTCAGCGTCATGCCATTATCTTTACCAGTGTCGTTCGAGGTGATTGACAGACGGTAGGCACCACCGACGTTAATAATACTGGCGCTGACGCCCGCTTTGGCGTTGTTGATAGCATCGCGGATCCCGGTTAACGAGGAGTTTGCCGCGCTGATATCAATGGTCACCGGCTTTTTGTCGCCGCCCTGTTGAATGGTCAGGACGCTGTCGCTGGTGGCGATGGCCGTTTTGCTGTCTTTTTGCGTTGCGCTGGTGGTCAGGGTTTGTGCCTGCGCCAGCTGGGTCACGCTAATGGTGTATTTACCCGCAATCGCGCTGCCGGTGGTGGTGGCGCTAAAGGCGGTAGTAGAGCTGGCGGTGGTGGTGGCGGTAAACAGGTCCGCTTTAGACAGCGCGGTGTTGGCGGTCTGGAACGCCTCCAGCGAGCTTTTCAACGTGCCGTAGCCGCTGAGTTTAGCGGAGTAAGAGCTTTGCTGTTTGGTAATAGGCGTTAACGTGGCTTTTTCAGCTGCGGTCAGGCTATCCAGAATGTCGCCCAGCTTCAGGCCGGACCCGATCCCCAATGAAGAAATGCTTGCCATTTTTATTCCTTAATGTGTCGACACGTAGAATGAATGTCTGGGTTATCGGCCTGAATGCGTCAAAGTTTACGCTTAATTGTTTTTTTTTAATGGCGAGAATAAGGGCAAGAGAAAAGAGTATTTCGGCGGCTAAAAAAAAGAGGGGGTTGGTAAAAAAAATTCTAAAGGTTGTTTTACGGCAGACGATAACACCTTTGACGGCGATTGAGCCGACGGGTGAAAACCCAATACGTAATCAACGACTTGAAATATAGGATAACGAATCATGGCACAAGTCATTAATACCAACAGCCTCTCGCTGATCACTCAGAACAACATCAACAAGAACCAGTCTGCTCTGTCCAGTTCGATCGAGCGTCTGTCTTCTGGCTTGCGTATCAACAGCGCGAAGGATGACGCAGCGGGTCAGGCGATTGCTAACCGTTTCACCTCTAACATTAAAGGCCTGACTCAGGCGGCACGTAACGCCAACGACGGTATCTCCGTAGCGCAGACCACCGAAGGCTCCCTGTCTGAAATCAACAACAACTTACAGCGTATTCGTGAGCTGACCGTTCAGGCGACCACCGGCACCAACTCCACTTCGGACCTGGACTCCATTCAGGACGAAATCAAATCCCGTCTGGACGAAATTGACCGCGTATCCGGTCAGACCCAGTTCAACGGCGTGAACGTACTGTCCAAAGACGGTTCCATGAAAATTCAGGTGGGTGCTAACGATGGCGAAACCATCACGATCGACCTGAAAAAAATTGACTCTTCTACGCTGAATCTGACCGGTTTTAACGTCAATGGTAAGGGTTCTGTAGCAAACACGGCAGCAACCAGTGATGATCTGAAACTGGCTGGCTTCACCAAAGGTACTCCAGACGCAAACGGCGTGACGGCGTACACTAACACCATTGCTAACGATAAGGCTAAAGCCTCCGACCTGTTGGCCAACATCACTACTGGCTCCGTGATCACCGGTGGCGGCGCAAATGCGTTTGGTGTAGCGGCAACTGCGGGCTATAAATATGATGCGGCAACTAAATCTTATAGCTTTGATGCGGCCGGTGCTGATTCCGCGAAAACGTTAAGTATCATCAACCCGAATACCGGTGACTCGTCTCAAGCGACGGTTACGATCGGTGGCAAAGAGCAGAAAGTTAATATCTCCCAGGACGGTAAAATTACTGCGGCAGATGATAACGCGACGCTGTATTTAGATAAGCAAGGCAACCTGACTAAAACCAATGCAGGGTCTGATGCTGCTGCAACGTGGGATGGTCTGATTTCAAACAGTAATTCTACAGGTACAGTGCCGGTTGGTGTTAAGACTGAAATTGAAATTACCTCTGGTGCCGCATCTGGTATGACGGTTAAATCTAATGGAGCAGGTAGCACAACCTCTACAGTTGCCGATATTAAGGCCGGTGGGGCATTTGCGGCTAAAGCAAGCATCGACGGTGGTGCATCTACCGATATTCTGGTGGCAAGCAATGGCAACATCACTGCCGCTGATGGTAGCGCACTGTATCTTGATGCAGCTTCCGGAGCCTTCACTGCGACTGCAGCGGGTAACACTGCTGCGACGTTAGACGCCTTAGTGGCTAATAGCAAGGCTTCTACTCTGACTGTTACTTCAGGTACAGGGCAGAATACGGTTTATAGCACTGCAGGTGGCGGTGCCGATTATACTAGCCTGGCTAAAGTAGACACCGTGAGCATTACTGACGCCCATGTTAGCGCTGAGGGTATGGCTAATCTTACGAAGAATGAAGACTTTACCCTTGATCTGGGGGGGACCGGTGCAACTACTCATACTGTTACCGGTGGTGTTGTTAAAACTGCTGCCAATGCTGATGTCTATGTTGATGATGGTGCTCTTTCCGCTGCTAAGGAAAAAGAAGTTACCTACTTTGAGCAGAAAAACGGCGCTATCACCAACAGCACTGGCGGTACTATCTATGAAACCGCAGACGGTAAGTTGACGACGGAAGCCACCACGGCGTCGACTTCGACTGCTGATCCGCTGAAAGCACTGGACGCAGCTATCAGCCAGATCGACAAATTCCGTTCTTCCCTGGGTGCCGTTCAGAACCGTCTGGATTCCGCGGTAACCAACCTGAACAACACCACCACCAACCTGTCTGAAGCGCAGTCCCGTATTCAGGACGCCGACTATGCGACCGAAGTGTCCAACATGTCTAAAGCGCAGATCATTCAGCAGGCCGGTAACTCCGTGCTGGCTAAAGCGAACCAGGTTCCACAGCAGGTTCTGTCTCTGCTGCAGGGCTAATCGCTCTCAACCTGACCAACCCCGCCTCGGCGGGGTTTTTTTGTTGCTGAAATTTCACTTACTCCGCAAATAACCCCACATTTCTCCCACTGTTCCATCGATTAAAACGGCTATAGAAACGGATAATCGTGCCGATAACTCATATTAATGCAGGGCTGTTTATCGTGAATTCAATGTATACCGCTGAAGGTGTAATGGATAAACACTCGCTATGGCAACGCTATGTGCCGCTGGTGCGTCACGAAGCATTGCGCCTTCAGGTGCGTTTGCCGGCGAGCGTGGAACTGGACGATCTGCTCCAGGCGGGCGGTATCGGCTTATTGAACGCAGTTGAACGCTATGACGCTCTGCAAGGTACGGCATTTACGACTTACGCAGTGCAACGCATCCGTGGGGCGATGCTGGACGAATTACGCAGCCGTGATTGGGTGCCGCGTAGCGTCCGGCGGAACGCGCGTGAAGTTGCGCAAACGTTAGGACAGCTGGAGCAGGAACTGGGACGAAACGCGACCGAAACCGAAGTCGCGCAGCGGCTGGGGATCGCGATTGAAGAATACCGTCAGGTGCTGCTGGATACCAATAACAGCCAGCTTTTCTCCTATGATGAATGGCGAGAAGAGTATGGCGACAGCATCGAACTGGTGACGGAAGAGAATCAACACGAAAACCCACTGCATCAACTACTGGAAGGCGATCTTCGCCATCGCGTGATGGAGGCCATCGAGGCCCTGCCGGAGCGTGAGAAGTTGGTGTTAACACTCTATTACCAGGAAGAGCTGAACCTCAAAGAGATCGGCGCGGTTCTGGAAGTCGGGGAGTCGCGCGTCAGCCAACTGCACAGCCAGGCCATTAAGCGTCTGCGCATTAAACTGGGTAAATCGTAGCTTGGAGTAACGCCACGTTAGCGCCAAAAATGCCGCATTATGTAATGAGAACCCGGAGTTATCATAATGATGCAGGTAAAAAGACGGCCATTAAGCCGCTATCTCAAAGACTTTAAACACAGCGAAACGCATTGCGCCCACTGTCATAAGCTGCTCGATCGCATCACCTTAGTGCGTCAGGGGGTGATCGTGAATAAAATCGCCATCTCCCGTCTGGATACGCTAATGGACGACAGCGCCTGGCAGCAGGAGCGTAGCGCCTGGTCCGCGTTGTGCCGCTTCTGCGGCGATCTGCACTGCAAGGAGCAGAGTGCGTTCTTCAATATCATCGGCTTCAAACAATACCTCCTCGAACAAACCGACATGAGCGCGGGCACCGTACGTGAGTACGTCGTACGCCTGCGTCGGCTGGGCAATCACTTCGTCGACAATGACGTCCCGCGCGCGCTGCTGCATGAGCGTCATGCGGATGAGAAGCTCGAAGCCTGGCTGCCGGATACCAGCACCAACAATTATCGTATTGCCCTGCGTAAGTACCTGCGTTTTCAGCGCCACTTACCGCTAAACAGCGAGCAAAATTTCGCAGACTGTGAAACCTCTGATATATATTAAATTGGAATAAGATGTAGCTCATGGTTGTTTGTCATTGATGATGAACGGCTTACACTACGAAAAAAATGATGCTTTTCGGGGGTATAATGAAGCTGAAGTTTCTGGGTCGTCAGGCGCTGATGGGCGCTATGGCCGTTGCGCTGGTCGCTGGGGCAAGCGTGCAGGCGTTTGCTGCAGAGAATTTATTAAACCAGGTTAAAGAGCGCGGTACGCTGCGCGTTGGCCTGGAGGGCACTTATCCTCCGTTCAGTTTCCAGGGCGATGACGGTAAGCTGACCGGTTTTGAAGTCGAGTTTGCCAACGAGCTGGCGAAACACCTGGGCGTGAAGGCAGACCTCAAACCGACCAAGTGGGACGGGATGCTGGCATCGCTGGACTCTAAACGTATCGACGTGGTGATTAACCAGGTCACCATTTCGCCGGAGCGTCAGAAGAAATATGACTTCTCCACCCCGTACACCATCTCCGGTATCCAGGCGCTGGTGAAAAAGGGGAGCGAAGACACCATCAAAACCGCCGCTGACCTGAAAGGCAAAAAAGTCGGTGTCGGTCTGGGGACCAACTACGAAGAGTGGCTGCGTAAAAACGTCCAGGGCGTGGATATTCGCACCTATGACGATGACCCAACCAAATACCAGGACCTGCGCGTAGGCCGTATCAACGCGATTCTGGTTGACCGTCTGGCGGCGCTGGATCTGGTGAAGAAAACCAACAATACGCTGGCCGTTGCGGGCGACGCGTTCTCCCGTCAGGAATCTGGCGTAGCGCTGCGTAAAGGCAATGAAGACCTGCTGAAAGCGGTTGATGGCGCCATCGATGCCATGCATAAAGACGGTAGCCTGAAAGCGCTGTCTGAGAAATGGTTCGGGGCAGACGTGACAGAATAATCGTCATGCTTTAAAAAAGGCGCTGATTGAGCGCCTTTTTTTATTTAAGGCGCATAATAAAAACAAGACCAAGGAGATGCTATGTCACTGCAAAATTTAACCCGCTTTCCGCGCCTCGAATTGATCGGCGCACCTACGCCGCTGGAATATCTGCCGCGTTTTTCTGACTACATCGGCCGCGATATCTTTATCAAACGCGACGACGTCACCCCGCTGGCGATGGGCGGCAACAAATTGCGTAAGCTCGAGTTCCTCGCCGCCGATGCATTACGTGAAGGCGCTGACACGCTGGTGACCGCTGGGGCGATTCAGTCCAACCACGTACGCCAGACGGCGGCAGTGGCAGCCAAGCTTGGCCTGCACTGTGTGGCGCTGCTGGAAAATCCGATGGGCACGACGGCGGAAAACTACCTCAGCAACGGCAACCGTCTGCTGTTGGATCTGTTTAACACCCAGGTCGAGATGTGCGACGCGCTGACCGACCCGAACGCACAGCTCGCCGAGCTTGCCACGCGCCTGGAAGCACAGGGTTTTCGCCCGTACGTCATCCCGGTGGGCGGTTCGAATGCGCTGGGCGCGTTGGGCTACGTTGAAAGCGCGCTGGAAATTGCCCAGCAGTGCGAAGGGGCGGTGTCGATTTCATCCGTGGTGGTGGCTTCCGGCAGTGCGGGAACCCACGCGGGCCTGGCCGTTGGCCTCGAGCAGGTAATGCCTGACGCTGAATTGATTGGCGTGACCGTTTCGCGCAAAGTGGCCGACCAGTTGCCGAAAGTGGTTACACTGCAGCAGGAGGTGGCCCGTAGCCTTGAGCTGACGGCAAGCGCCGGTATTACGCTGTGGGACGACTATTTTGCCCCAGCCTACGGCATTCCTAATGATGACGGCATGGAAGCAGTGAAGCTACTGGCACGTCTGGAAGGCATTTTGCTTGACCCGGTTTATACCGGCAAAGCGATGGCCGGGCTTATCGACGGTATCAATCAGAAACGCTTTAAAGACGAAGGGCCGATTCTGTTTATCCATACCGGCGGAGCGCCTGCGCTCTTTGCCTATCATCCTCACATTTAAATAGAACGCGCTCATGCAAGAAAGTATTCAACTGGTTATCGACTCCGCGCCGTATCTGCTTAAAGGCGCGGTCTTTACGCTCCAGCTCAGTATCGGCGGGATGTTCTTCGGCCTGATTCTGGGCTTTATTCTCGCGCTGATGCGGCTCTCGCCCATTGGCCCCATCCGCTGGCTGGCACGCTGCTATATCTCTATTTTCCGCGGCACACCGCTGATTGCGCAGCTGTTTATGATCTACTACGGCCTGCCGCAGTTTGGTATCGAACTTGACCCGATTCCGTCGGCGATGATTGGCCTGTCGCTCAATACCGCAGCCTACGCGGCGGAAACGCTACGTGCGGCGATTTCGTCAATCGATAAAGGGCAGTGGGAAGCGGCCGCCAGTATCGGGATGACGCCGTGGCAAGCCATGCGCCGCGCGATTCTGCCGCAGGCGGCCCGCGTGGCGCTGCCGCCGCTGTCGAACAGCTTTATCAGCCTGGTGAAGGACACCTCGCTGGCGGCGACCATCCAGGTGCCGGAACTGTTTCGTCAGGCGCAGCTTATCACCTCACGTACGCTGGAAGTGTTCACCATGTATCTGGCCGCGTCGCTGATTTACTGGGTGATGGCGACGGTGCTGTCGGCGCTGCAAAACTATTTTGAAAATCAGCTTAACCGCCAGGAGCGAGATCCGAAATGAGTGCAATCGAAGTCAAAAACCTGGTGAAGAAATTCCACGGGCAGACGGTGCTGCACGGGATTGACCTGGAAGTAAAAGAGGGTGAAGTGGTAGCGATCATCGGGCCGAGTGGCTCGGGGAAAACCACGCTTTTGCGCAGCATTAACCTGCTGGAAGTGCCGGAAAGCGGCACTATTCGGGTGGGTGATATGACCATCGACACCGCGCGTCCGCTCAGCCAGCAGAAAGGGCTGATCCGCCGCCTGCGCCAGCACGTCGGCTTTGTGTTCCAGAACTTCAACCTGTTTCCGCACCGCACGGTGCTGGAGAACATCATTGAAGGGCCGGTGATTGTCAAAGGCGAAGATAAAGCAGAAGCCACCGCCAGAGCACGGGAGCTGCTTGGCAAGGTGGGGCTTTCAGGGAAAGAGGAGAGCTATCCGCGTCGTCTCTCCGGTGGGCAGCAGCAGCGCGTAGCCATTGCGCGTGCGCTGGCGATGCGCCCGGACGTGATCCTTTTCGATGAGCCAACCTCGGCGTTAGATCCAGAGCTGGTAGGGGAGGTGCTCAACACCATCCGCGCGCTGGCCGAAGAGAAGCGTACAATGGTTATTGTCACCCACGAAATGAGCTTTGCCCGCGACGTCGCCGACCGGGCCATCTTTATGGATCAAGGGCGCGTGGTTGAACAGGGGGAAGCGAAGGCGCTGTTTGCGAACCCACAGCAGGCGCGCACCCGCCAGTTCCTGGAAAAATTCCTCATGCAGTAATAGCGGCGCGGACGCGCCCGGGATTAACGGCGCGCGTCCGCGTACGACTTATTTTTTATCGCAAATGATGCCCTAAGGTTATTTACGCGCTTTTAATGAAAAATTTTACTTAAGTATGCCTAATCAATAGGTAGGCTTTATATTGCCCTGAATAGAGCCAAATGGCCTGGTGGCGGTGTTTACGCGGCATTCGTTGCAAAAATAGGGGAAATTAGGATTATTTTGCCGAAGCGTGATATTTTATACATATAAATAAGATTTATGTGTTAGGTTTCTGTATTCATAAAAATGATTATTGATCAGGGGGTTTCTCGTAGTTATGAGAGACGATGATTTTTTCAGTTGGCGGCGGGAAATGCTGCAAATTTTCCAGGCGGCTTCAGCAAGCGATCAGATATATGCGCTCTTACAGCAGCAGACCGAATATCTGGAATATGACTTCTTCGCACTGTGCGTGCGCCATCCGGTGCCTTTCACACGGCCTCGCATCTCGGTATATACCACTTATCCCGACGCCTGGATGAGTCACTATAAGTCTGCGAATTATATGGCTATCGATCCGGTGCTGAAACCGGATAACTTCTCGTTGGGTCACCTGCGCTGGAACGATGAACTGTTTAGCGATGCACAGGAGTTGTGGCTCGCCGCGCGCAAGCACGGTTTGCATACCGGGGCGACCCAGTGTCTGATGCTGCCAAACCACGCTCACGGTTTCCTGTCGGTATCGCGCACGCGCGTGGCGCGTCAACCGCTTGCGGAAGACGAAATGGCGATGCGGTTGCAGATATTACTGGAGATGAGCCTGCTGGCGTTATTACGCGTCGAAGACGAAATGGTGATGCCGCGGGAAATGAAATTCAGTAAGCGGGAATTAGAAATTCTGAAATGGACGGCGGAGGGGAAAACATCGGCGGAGATTTCGATGATTCTGTCTATTTCCGAGAATACCGTAAACTTCCATCAGAAGAACATGCAGAAGAAATTTAGTGCGCCTAACAAAACGCAGATTGCCTGCTATGCGGCGGCGATTGGATTGATCTGACTCGTTCGTACGTTCTGCGTGCCAGACGGCAAACCGGCTGTAAGCAGCGATGCTTCAGCCGGTTTAAGATTACTGGCGATAAGCTTGTTTAATTTGCTTAACGGTGCTGGAAAATACGGCAGCCTGAGCTTCATCTTCTAACTGCGCAATTTGTTTTTCCATTTTAATAATCACACGCCCCGCATCTGCCTGCCCCATTGCCTGCAGCATCAGCGTCAGCATTGCCTTCAGGCAGGAAAGTTCCTGGGCCAGATTTTGATTATTTTCAGCGGTAGAAAAATCAGGTGTGCTCATTTATTGCCTCGTACAATTTCTGCGCATTATGCGCGTTCCGGATTATGAAAGCGGCGCAGTATACCACAAGCCGGAGGAAAAAAAGGAGCGCCTGTTTTTTGCGCGCAGCTCAGATCTGTTATTCATTATTATTTAGCGGTGAGAAGACAGGCAGTTAGCGCCGAATTGTTTAAATATGGTTCCTTCATCGTTAATTGTTGTTACATATTATAGGGGCTATTTATCAAATATACGACAAAGTGCCTGTTTACTCGGGTTATTGTTGTCCGCATACTGACTTTTGTGTTGGGCATCTTATTGTTTTTTAGGTCTTTCCAGCACCTGTACACGAATATTTCCAAAAACGAGATCGAAATCGGTGCTCTGGCATTTTTAGACTTTCACAGTTGATATAAAACCCGGTAGTATGGGTGAATTAAGAAGTAGTAGCGTTATCCCTATTCTGGAGATTATTCCTTTGATCAACGTCCTTCTTGTTGATGACCACGAACTGGTGCGCGCAGGGATACGACGCATTCTCGAAGATATAAAAGGTATTAGAGTGACCGGCGAAGCCAACTGCGGGGAAGATGCGGTGAAATGGTGCCGCGCCAACCCGGTCGATGTTGTGCTGATGGACATGAATATGCCGGGCATCGGTGGCCTGGAAGCCACGCGTAAGATTGCGCGCTCTGCCGTCGACACCAAAGTCATCATGTTAACCGTACACACGGAAAACCCACTTCCCGCGAAGGTGATGCAGGCCGGCGCTGCGGGGTATCTGAGTAAAGGTGCCGCCCCGCAAGAGGTGGTCAACGCCATTCGTTCGGTCTTCTCCGGGCAGCGTTATATTGCCTCAGACATCGCCCAGCAAATGGCGTTGAGCCAGATTGAGCCGGAAAAGACCGAATCCCCGTTCTCCAGTTTGTCTGAACGTGAATTGCAGATTATGCTGATGATCACTAAAGGCCAGAAGGTGAATGAGATCTCAGAACAGTTGAATCTGAGTCCTAAGACGGTCAACAGCTACCGCTACCGTATGTTTAGCAAATTGAACATACACGGTGATGTTGAACTGACGCACTTGGCAATTCGCCATGGCCTGTGTAATGCGGAGTCGTTAGCAAGTCAGTGAGTGATGTTTTTGATTCAAAAGCCTTTCTGAAAACCGTAACCAGCCAGCCCGGCGTTTATCGTATGTATGATGCCGGCGGTACGGTCATTTACGTTGGCAAAGCCAAAGATCTCAAAAAACGCCTTTCCAGCTATTTCCGCACTCAGGTTGCTTCCCGCAAAACGGAAGCCCTGGTGGCGCAGATAGCGCAGATTGATGTCACCGTTACCCATACCGAAACGGAAGCGCTGCTGCTTGAGCATAACTACATCAAGCTTTATCAGCCTCGCTATAACGTTCTGCTGCGCGATGACAAATCCTATCCCTTTATCTTCCTGAGCGGCGACGCGCATCCGCGTCTGGCGATCCACCGCGGCGCAAAACACGCGAAAGGGGAGTACTTCGGGCCGTTCCCTAACGGCTATGCGGTGCGGGAAACGCTGGCGCTGCTGCAAAAGATCTTCCCGATTCGTCAGTGTGAAAACAGCGTCTACCGTAACCGTTCGCGTCCGTGCCTGCAGTACCAGATTGGTCGCTGCCTGGGGCCGTGTGTGAAAGGGTTGGTAAGCGAGGAAGAGTACGCCCAACAGGTTGACTACGTGCGGCTGTTTCTCGCTGGCAAGGACGACCAGGTGCTGACCCAGCTGATTGCACGGATGGAGAAAGCGAGCCAGGCGCTGGCGTTTGAAGAAGCCGCGCGCATCCGCGATCAGATTCAGGCAGTCCGTCGTGTCACCGAGAAGCAGTTTGTCTCCAATAACGGCGACGACCTCGATGTGATTGGCGTGGCGTTTGAAGCGGGCATGGCCTGCGTGCACGTCCTGTTTATCCGCCAGGGGAAAGTGCTGGGCAGCCGCAGTTATTTCCCCAAAGTTCCAAGCGATACCGAACTGGGCGAAGTGGTGGAAACCTTCGTCGGCCAGTTCTATTTCCAGGGCAGCCAGATGCGAACGCTGCCGGGCGAGATCCTGCTCGACTTTACGCTGAAAGACAAAACGCTGCTGGCCGATTCGTTATCCGAGCTGGCGGGGCGTCGCATTCAGGTGCAAACCAAGCCGCGCGGCGACCGTGCACGCTATCTGAAACTGGCGCGCACCAATGCGGTGACGGCGCTGTCGACTAAACTTTCTCAACAGTCGACCGTCCATCAACGCCTGCAGGCGCTCTCCGCTGAGCTAAAGTTACCGGCTATCAAGCGCATGGAGTGTTTTGATATCAGCCACACCATGGGGGAACAAACCGTTGCCTCGTGCGTGGTATTTGATGCCAATGGCCCGCTGCGCGCCGAATATCGCCGCTACAACATTACCGGTATTACGCCGGGCGATGACTATGCGGCGATGAACCAGGTGCTGCGTCGCCGTTATGGTAAAGCCATCGATGACAGCAAAATACCGGACGTTATCCTGATTGACGGCGGGAAAGGGCAGCTGGGCCAGGCAAAAGCGGTATTTGCCGAGCTTAACGTGCCGTGGGATAAAAACCACCCGCTGCTGCTGGGCGTGGCAAAAGGCAGCGACCGTAAGGCGGGCCTTGAGACGCTGTTCTTTGAGCCGGAAGGTGAGGGCTTCAGCCTGCCGCCGGATTCCCCGGCGCTGCACGTCATTCAGCATATTCGCGACGAATCACACGATCATGCGATTTCCGGGCACCGTAAGAAACGCGCTAAGGTTAAAAGCACCAGTTCGCTGGAGACCATCGAAGGCGTGGGGCCAAAACGCCGCCAGATGCTGCTGAAGTACATGGGCGGGTTGCAAGGTTTGCAGCAGGCAAGCATTGAAGATATTGCGAAAGTGCCGGGAATCTCGGTCGGACTCGCAGAAAAGATCTTCTACTCGTTGAAACATTAGGGGCTCTGTAGCAACATAGGGCTAATATTTACTGACAACAGATAGTTACCTCGCCATGCAATATAATATTCCTACATTGCTCACGTTGTTCCGCGTCGTCCTGATCCCGTTTTTCGTGCTGGCGTTCTACCTGCCGTTCACCTGGGCTCCCTTTGTTTGTGCGCTCATCTTCTTTATCGCAGCGGTAACCGACTGGTTTGATGGCTACCTGGCGCGCCGCTGGAACCAAAGTACCCGTTTCGGTGCCTTCCTCGATCCGGTGGCGGATAAAGTGATGGTCGCGATTGCGATGGTGCTGGTGGCCGAACACTACCACACCTGGTGGGTGACGCTGCCGGCAGCGACCATGATTGCCCGTGAAATTATCATCTCCGCGCTGCGCGAGTGGATGGCGGAGCTGGGTAAACGCAGCAGCGTAGCGGTCTCCTGGATTGGTAAAGTTAAAACCACCGCACAGATGGCTGCGCTGGTCTGGATGCTGTGGCGTCCAAATATCTGGGTTGAGTGGGCCGGTATCGCGTTATTCATGGTTGCTGCAGTGCTGACGCTGTGGTCAATGCTGCAATATTTGAACGCGGCGCGCGGTGATTTGCTTCAAGAGTGATCGTTTCGGCGTAATTTTCAGCAAACGATTCAAAGTTGAGAAAATTACCGTTGACTCACCGCGTCAGATAAGTAGAATGCAACGCATCGAACGGCAGCACTGATTGCCAGACGATAGCAAAATCAAGTGGTTAGCAAATCAACTTGATAATGCGGGAATAGCTCAGTTGGTAGAGCACGACCTTGCCAAGGTCGGGGTCGCGAGTTCGAGTCTCGTTTCCCGCTCCAAATTAAAAGCATCGGCATTAGCGGGTGTTTAAGCATCAAAGGCGCGTTAGCAAAGCGGTTATGTAGCGGATTGCAAATCCGTCTAGTCCGGTTCGACTCCGGAACGCGCCTCCACTTTTTTCCCTGGCCGGATGGTGGAATCGGTAGACACAAGGGATTTAAAATCCCTCGGCGTTCGCGCTGTGTGGGTTCAAGTCCCACTCCGGCTACCATGGGAAACAAAAGAATAATCAAAGCAATAAGCAGTGTCGTGAAACCACCTACGGGTGGTTTTTTTGTTTTTGAAATCCCCTTTCCTGACATCATTCCTACTATGATCGGCCTTCACGGCAATCAACATCAGGTCAAATCCTTCATAAACTCACTGCGAAAGCGCGCAATCGGGTTTTTCTTGCGCGACCAGCCGGGCTGGAAATGCTGCCAGTGCGCATCGCTGGCGGTGGCCAGCAGCTCATAATCGCCGCGGGTATCTCCCCAGGCGCGGAGATGATAGCGGCTGAGCGGGCCATAAACTGCCTCAAGGCGATTGATTTTGTGGATGCATCGGCAGTTATGGCCGACGATCCGCCCCGTCAGCACGCCATCCTTACTCTCAAGCTCGGTACCTATGAGCTTAATCCCCAGCTTTTCAGCAAAAGGCCGCAGGACGATCATCGGCGAGGCGGAGCACAGCGTCACTTCGGCGCCGGATGCGCGTTCTGCCGCTACCGCCATCAGCCCGGCCGGGCGCATCAGTTTTTTCCAGGTGCGCTGGCAGTAGGCTTCCGCTTTGTCCTGTACCCATTTTTCGTCACATCCGGCGAGGAAGGTGGTGATCAGCACTTCCTTAAGCTCATCGCGGGTCAGTCGGCGGCGAAAGCACTGCACCGAAGGGATAACGAGACGCAGCATTTTGCGGGCAAACCGGCGACGACCGAAGGCGAACTTCAGGAAGGGAATAAAGCTGTCGTGCCGGGTCAGGGTACCGTCAAAGTCAAAAACGGACAGGATCTGTTTATCGGCCTCGATTATCGTCATCATTTTTCTCGCACTGGTAGGTATAGATAAAATGTTACCACTAGCCATAGTGGAAGCAAAATATGCCCTGTTTGTCTCTGCACGCCGTCTGCGCATCGCCTCACTCCCTTTGCACCATCAGGTAACATAAGCCGAACAATTTGCTACAAAAATGCACAAAGCGTGACTATTGCATTATTTATGTACTTTATTGTTAACGAGATGTGATCCCCGCCGTAATTTCACCGCGCGGAGGCAGAGGCTTGACCCGCGCACTCTATACTCAAAATTGTCAAATTCCAGGCAAGGGTGCGTAAAGTTGGCAACCATTTTGCTTAATGATTTGGCCTGAAAAGCGTAAGGAAACCTCGCCGTTATCAGCAGGATATTGTCAGGATGTCGTTGTTTGGTGCTCGCGCCAGCCGTTCGGCTTCACACCGTTATGCATAAACCTCTTTGCTAAGGTAGATAATAATGTCGCTGAAATTTATAAAAAGTCCGCTTTCTCTTGTGTTGGCAGGGTGTCTGGTGACGGCGTTTTCCGCCCAGGCCGATATCGTGATTGGCGTGGCAGGGCCATTTACCGGGCCAAATGCCACCTATGGCGATCAATACTGGCATGGCGCCACCCAGGCGGCAGCGGATATCAACGCTGCCGGTGGGATTAACGGCGAGAAAATTAAGCTGGTGCAGGGGGATGACGCCTGCGAACCGAAACAGGCCGTGTCGGTCGCTAACCGCCTGGTCGATCAGGATAAAGTGCAGGCCGTGGTCGGCCATTTCTGCTCTTCTTCCACCATGCCTGCCTCAGAGGTTTATAACGACGCTGGGGTGCTCGCTATTACCCCAGGCTCCACCAACCCGCTGATTACCGAACGTGGGATGAACGATATGTTCCGCATGTGTGGTCGCGATGACCAGCAGGGCGGCGTCGCCAGCGATTTCATCATCGATAAACTGAAGGCCAAGCGCGTGGTGATTATCCACGATAAAGACACCTACGGTCAGGGGTTGGCGGATGCCACCCGCGCCGCGCTGGCAAAACGTGGCGTCAAAGATGTGATGTATGAAGGCCTATCGCGTGGTGAAAAGGACTTCAACGCCCTGGTGACCAAGATTGGCGCGCAGAAACCGGACGTGGTCTTCTTCGGCGGCTGCCACCCGGAAGCGGGCCCGCTGGTACGCCAGATGCGTGAGCAGGGCGTACAGGCGAAATTCTTCTCCGGCGACTGTATCGTCAACGAAGAGATGGTCACCGCCGCGGGTGGGCCGCAGTACACCAAGGGCATCTATATGACCTTCGGTAAAGACCCACGCCTGATCCCGGACGGCAAAGCGGTCATCGAAAAATTCCGCGCCAACAAGTTTGAGCCAGAAGGCTACACCCTCTACTCCTACGCCTCAATTCAGGCGATTGCCGCGGCGTTCAAAGCCACCGGCGGTGCCGACTCTGCGAAAGCCAGCGCCTGGCTGAAAGCCAACCCGGTTGAGACGGTGATGGGCAAGAAAGCCTGGGACAGCAAAGGCGACCTGAAAGTCTCGGATTACGTGGTCTACCAGTGGGACGACCAGGGCAAGTACAAGGAAGTCGAGTAACGAGACGGAATCACGCTCAGCGCCGGTATGAGTTCATACCGGCGCTCAATAATAGATGACACAACACGAGCGAGCGATGATGGAGACATTCTTCCTGCAACAGTTAGTTAATGGATTGACGCTAGGTTCCGTCTACGGATTGATAGCCATTGGTTACACCATGGTCTACGGCATTATCGGTATGATTAACTTCGCGCACGGCGAAGTGTATATGATATCGGCCTATCTCTGCGCCATCGGTCTGGCGCTGCTCTCCTTTTTTGGTCTGCACTCTTTTCCGCTGCTGATCCTCGGCACGCTGGTGTTTACCATCGTGGTGACGGGGGTTTACGGCTGGACGATTGAACGCATCGCCTATAAACCGCTGCGTAACTCCACGCGCCTGGCGCCGCTGATTTCCGCCATTGGCATGTCGTTGATTCTGCAAAACTACGCGCAAATCAGCCAGGGGCCGCGTCAACAGGGCGTGCCGACGATGCTCGACGGTGTGCTGCGTCTGCATATTGGCGAAGGCTTTGTGCAGATAACCTACACCAAAATCTTTATTCTGCTGGCCTCGTTTGCGGGCATGCTGCTGCTGACCTGGATAATCGGCCATACTCGCCTTGGGCGCATGTGCCGTGCTGTGCAGCAGGATCGAAAAATGGCATCCATCCTCGGCATTAATACCGACCGGATTATCTCGCTGGTGTTCGTTATCGGCGCGGCGATGGCCGGACTGGCGGGGGTGCTTATCACCATGAACTACGGCACCTTTGATTTCTATGCCGGGTTTATCATCGGTATTAAAGCTTTTACCGCCGCGGTGTTAGGGGGCATCGGCTCGCTGCCGGGGGCGATGCTCGGCGGGCTGCTGCTCGGCGTTGCCGAAGCGCAGTTCTCCGGAATGGTGAACACCGACTATAAGGACGTCTTCTCCTTTGGTCTGCTGGTGGTCATTCTGATTTTCCGTCCGCAGGGGCTGCTTGGCCGCCCGATTGTCGCCAAAGTGTAGGAGCCGAACATGACGCATTCAACGGCCGTACATGATGGTTTCTCTCTTAAACGCTGCGTGCTGGATACGATTTTCGCAGGCCTGGTAGCGCTGATTGTCTTTGGTCCCATCGTGGGCGTGGTGCTGGACGGCTACAGCTTCAACTTTAACGGCCAGCGGCTGGTGTGGATTGTCGCGGCGGTGATGATAGGGCGGTTTGCCTTAAGCGCGCTGTCGATGACCGCCGTCGGCAGGCGCTTCAGCGCGCGGTTTGAAGGTGACAGTGCCGGGGTTTATGTCCGCTCGCCGGACTATAAAAGCAACATGCGTTGGGTTATCCCGCTGATCCTGGCGCTGGCGGTCTGCTTCCCGTTTGTGGCGACCAAATATGTGCTGACGGTGGCAATCCTTGGGCTTATCTACGTGCTGCTTGGCCTGGGGCTGAACATCGTGGTCGGGCTGGCGGGGCTGCTGGATCTTGGCTACGTCGCCTTCTACGCCATTGGCGCTTACGGGCTGGCGCTTGGGTATCAGTATCTGGGGTTGGGCTTCTGGTCGATGCTGCCGATTGCGGCGCTGATGGCTGCCGCCGCAGGCGCACTGCTCGGCTTCCCGGTGCTGAGGATGCACGGCGACTATCTGGCGATCGTGACGCTGGGGTTTGGCGAAATCATCCGCCTGGTGCTGAACAACTGGCTGAGCTTTACCGGCGGCCCGAACGGCGTATCGGCACCGCCGCCAACCTTCTTTGGCCTCGAGTTTGGTCGGCGGGCGAAAGAGGGGGGCGTGCCGTTCCATGAGTTTTTCCATCTCACCTACAACCCCAATATGAAGTTTATCTTTATCTATGCGGTGCTGGTTCTGGTGGTGCTGCTGGTGCTTTACATCAAGCATCGTTTAACCCGCATGCCGATTGGCCGCGCGTGGGAAGCGCTGCGGGAAGATGAAATCGCCTGCCGCTCGATGGGGCTTAACCACGTGCTGGTGAAGCTGTCGGCGTTTACGCTCGGCGCTTCCACGGCGGGTATCGCCGGGGTGTTCTTCGCCACCTATCAGGGGTTCGTCAACCCGACTTCGTTCACCTTCTTTGAGTCGGCGCTGATCCTCGCCATCGTGGTGCTGGGCGGTATGGGCTCGACCATTGGCGTGGTGCTGGCGGCATTTGTGCTCACCGTCACTCCGGAGCTGCTGCGCAGCTTTGCTGAATATCGCGTGCTGCTGTTTGGCGTGCTGATGGTGGTGATGATGATCTGGCGGCCGCGTGGCCTGATTCGTATCAACCGCAGCGGTTTTGCCGTGCGTAAAGGAGTCGCGCCATGAGCCAGGATGTGATTCTGAGCGTTGAGCATCTGATGATGCATTTTGGCGGCATTAAGGCGCTGAACGACGTTAACCTTGAGGTTAAGCGCGGGTCAATTACCGCGCTGATTGGCCCGAACGGCGCGGGGAAAACCACGGTGTTTAACTGCCTTACCGGCTTCTATAAAGCCTCCGGCGGCAACATTCTGTTCAATACCCGTAATAAAACCACCAACGTGATTCAAATCCTCGGGCAGAAATTCCAACCCGGCGACTGGATAAACCCTGCGCAGTTCGGCCAGCGGCTGTTCTATAAAATGTTTGGCGGCACCCACCTGGTAAACCGGGCCGGGCTGGCGCGAACGTTCCAGAATATCCGCCTGTTCCGCGAAATGTCGGTGATTGAAAACCTGCTGGTGGCGCAGCATATGCAGGTCAACCGCAACCTGATTGCCGGGGTGCTGAATACGCCAGCCTATCGCCGGGCCGAAAGCGACGCGCTGGATCGCGCCTTCTACTGGCTGGAGGTGGTGGATCTGGTGGACTGCGCGAACCGGCTGGCGGGCGAGATGTCCTACGGCCAGCAGCGACGTCTGGAAATTGCTCGCGCCATGTGCACCGGGCCGGAGATGATCTGCCTTGATGAACCGGCGGCGGGTCTGAACCCGGTGGAAACCCGGGCGCTAAGCAAGATTATCCGCTTCCTGCGCGAGCACCATGCGATAACGGTGCTGCTGATTGAACACGATATGGGGATGGTGATGGAGATATCGGACAACATTATCGTGCTCGACCACGGCGATGTGATTGCGCAGGGAGGGGCGGAACAAATTCAGAACGATGAAAAGGTGATTGCCGCCTATCTGGGCACCAGCGAAGACGAGGTGAGCCTATGAGCGAGCCGATGCTGGAGTTTCGTGAGGTCGATGTTTTTTACGGCGTGATCCAGGCGCTTAAGCAGGTCTCTCTGCAGGTCAATAAGGGCGAAACGGTCTCGCTGATTGGCGCCAACGGGGCGGGGAAATCCACTCTGTTGATGTCGATTTTCGGCCAGCCGCGCATTCGCGGCGGACAAATTCTCTTCTGTGGTGACGATATCAGCCATAAATCGACCCACTACGTGGCCTCAGGCGGGATTGCCCAGGCGCCGGAAGGGCGAAGAATCTTCCCCGATATGACCGTTGAAGAGAACCTGCTGATGGGCACTATCCCGGTGGGTACGCAGTATGCGGCAGACGATCTGCAAACCATGTTCGATCTCTTTCCGCGCTTAAAAGAACGGCGTAAACAGCGGGCGATGACCATGTCCGGCGGTGAGCAGCAGATGCTGGCGATAGCCCGCGCGCTGATGAGCCGCCCGAAACTGCTGCTGCTGGATGAACCGAGCTTGGGGCTCGCGCCGATCGTGGTCAAACAAATCTTCCAGACGCTGCGCGAGCTGGCGCGCAACGGCATGACCATTTTTCTCGTGGAGCAGAACGCGCACCATGCGCTAAAGCTTTCGGATCGCGGCTACGTGATGGTTAACGGTCAGATTCGCCTCAGCGGCAGCGGTGAAGAGCTGCTCGGAAATCAGGAGGTGCGTAAAGCGTATCTGGGCGGGGCGTAGCGTGCTATAACAGAGCATCTTTGGCTGCTGTATACACTTCATCCTTCAAGCCGCCTCGGCGTTGGCTGCGCTCGCTCACCCCAGTCACTGACCTTAGTCAGCTCCTGGGGATTCACTCCCTTGCCGCCTTGATGCAACTTGAATGATTTTGTGTATATACGATAATCATGCCTACGCTCGAAACGTTTTTAACCTTCCTGGCCGCGCTGGCGCTGCTCGAAATCTCCCCCGGCCCTGACATGATGCTGACCATGTCGTCGGGGAAAGGGCAATGACGCTGGAGTTCAACGGCAAACTCCTGCATCATTGCGCCTTAAATGATATGCCTCATCAACAACGATAGAGAAAGAGTATGAAAACGGGACCGTTAACCGAAAGCGAACTGGAATGGCTGGACGAAACAATTGCAAAGTATGCCACCGATGCGTCAATTATTGATGTGTCTGAACTGGACGGCATGCTGACGGCGATTCTGTCGTCTCCACTGGAGATTGAACCTGCCGAGTGGATGTTTGCCGTTTGGGGCGGAGCCGACCACGTGCCACACTGGGCGACCGACCGCGAGCGTGACCGTTTCGTCAACCTGACGCTGCAGCATATGAGCGACATCGCCGACCGTCTGAACGACTATCCGGATCAGTTTGATCCGCTGTTTGGTACCCGCGAAGAAGAAGGCCAGGAGCTGACCATCGTTGAAGAGTGGTGCTATGGCTACCTGCGCGGTGCGGCGCTGACCGATTGGTCCGGCCTGCCGGAAGAGCTGCAGGCGGCGTTTGACTGCATTGCGTTGCAC
Source organism: Kluyvera sichuanensis (assembly GCF_040930405.1). Taxonomy (NCBI): domain Bacteria; kingdom Pseudomonadati; phylum Pseudomonadota; class Gammaproteobacteria; order Enterobacterales; family Enterobacteriaceae; genus Kluyvera; species Kluyvera sichuanensis. The sequence goes on along the minus strand of NZ_CP162271.1, from coordinate 1,828,650 downwards.
GGTGATGAAGAAAAAACAACGGCGCTGGGTGCTTTCACCGCCGAGCAGTATCTCGACAGCATCGATAGCATCAGCCCGGCGGCGCTGGCGCTGTTTGACTATTGGATGGACAATCCGAAAGAAGCGCCGGTCAAACAACCGATTAAAAACGAGCAGAAGGTTGGGCGTAATGACCCTTGCCCGTGCGGCAGCGGTAAGAAATATAAGCAGTGCTGCGGAAAATAATTTTTTAAGGGGCCTGATGGTCCCTTTTTATTTCGCTGCCAATAAGGGGCTGTTGCTCGAATAATCCTCGATTTAATCACATCACCTTACAATTCGCGATACGCTGAACTTAATCATTATACAAATATTTATTATTTACTCTCTATTTATATAAAGAGATATTCTCACGTAAAAAACACACAATGTGGACGTATTGTGAATGTTGATCAAACGCAAACGGCAGGGCTATTAACGATCGTAATATAAATTTTTATATATCGATTTAAATAATAGGTTTTTAAGTGAAAAATAAGTACGGTTGGCGGATAGTTCTCTTTTCATCTGCCGCAGCGTTGTGTCCGCAGGTGGTGCTTGCAAACGGTAGTCTCTCTTCTCAGCAGCAAACGAAAAAAGAAGACAATATGGTCGTGACGGCTGCGGCACCGGAGGACACCTCCGATTCCCAGGCGGGGTCCGGCTTTGTCGCAGACGATATTGAGTTAGGGCCGCTGGGGAATAAGCAGTGGATTGATACGCCCTATTCCAGCAATACTATCAGCCAGGCGATGATAAAAAATCAGCAGGCGAAAAGCGTTAACGATTTACTCAAATATGCGCCAAGTACGCAGATGGAAGCGCGCGGTGGGCTGGATGTCGGCCGCCCGCAAAGCCGCGGCATGGAAGGCAGCGTGGTGGCGAACAGCCGTCTTGACGGGCTGAATATTGTCTCCACCACGGCGTTCCCGGTAGAAATGCTGGATCGCCTCGATGTGGTCAATAGCCTGACCGGCGCGCTGTACGGCCCGGCGAGCCCGGCAGGTCAGTTTAACTTTGTGCAGAAACGGCCTACGCCGCAGGCTTACCATAGCGTCACCGCCTCTTATCAAGGGCGCAGCGCCTATTCCGGCCATCTTGATTTAGGCGATACGGTGGGCAGCAATAAGCAGTTTGGCTATCGACTCAATTTACTGGATGAAGACGGCGAAGGCGATGTGGTCGGCAGTACGCTGCGCCGGAAATTGGCCTCTCTGGCGTTGGACTGGGATATCCGTCCGGGCACGCAACTGCAATTGAGCGCCAGCCATTATGAATTTATCCAGAAAGGGTATCCGGGCGGTTTCAGCTACAGCGATGATATTCAGTTACCGAAAGCCCCAGACCCACAAAATAAAAATCTGGCGCTCAATACGGCGGGGGAAGATTTAACCACCGATACTATCAGCACCAAACTGATTAATTATTTCTCCCCGGACTGGTATTTAACCACGGCGGCGGGATATCAACAGGCTGACCGCGCCACGCGCAACGTGACGAATAAAATTGTCGATAATAAAGGCGATATTGATCGTTCAATTAGCGACTCTAGTGCGGCAGGGCGTTTTCGGGTATTAAGTGATTTAATGACCCTGAACGGCCACTTCGACACCGGCAGTTGGGGCCATGATGTGGCGCTGTCGACCACCGGCTATCAGCAAATTAGCTATTCGGCGACGGGTAAAAGCCAGAGCTACGATCTGGGCACCACCAATATGTATGATCCGGACGCGATGGTAGAACCGTCGGACGGTAAAATTCATACCGACGGCGACCGCTACAAATCGGGAACCAGCAGCCAGCAGAGCATCACCGCCGGTGACACCATTGCCTTTAACCCGCAGTGGTCGGCTATGTTCTATCTCAGCCAGAGCTGGATGGAGACGCAAAGCTACGCCAAAACCGGTGAGAAGACCGATCAGGACGATCAGCAGGGCATGAGCCCGGAAGCCGCGCTGATGTATAAAATCGTGCCGTCGGTGATGACCTATATCAGCTACGCCGATTCACTGGAGATGGGCGATACCGCGCCGACCGATGACGGTGTGAAAAACGCCGGTCAGACGCTGGATCCTTACCGCAGCCAGCAGCTTGAGTTTGGCATCAAAGCAACGGAAGACGGGATGAACTACGGCGCGGCGCTGTTCCGCCTGAAGCGTCCGTTCGCCTACGTTGATGATGACGACTATTTCCGCGAAGAAGGCGAGCAGCTCAACAAAGGGCTGGAGCTGACGGCAAACGGCAACGTCTGGTCGACGCTGAATATCTATAGCGGCGTCACCTTGTTGGATCCGCAGCTGAAAGATACCGGTGATGAAACCACCACCGATAAACGCGTCGTTGGCGTACCGAAGGTGCAGGGTAATATTCTGATGGAGTACAGCCTGCCGTCGATTCCGTCCGTGGTGTATGACGCTAACGTCCATTACACCGGCAAGCGCGCGGCAAACGACACCAACACCACCTGGGCGGCCAGTTACACCACGCTGGATCTCGGCCTGCGTTACAACAGGAAGATTGAGAACGTCGGCTCGACCTGGCGCGTTGACGTCACCAACGTCACCGACGAGCACTACTGGGCATCGATTTTCCCAGGCGATATTAACAGCTCCGGCGGCTCAGAAAGCGCCTTCCTCGGCCCGGGGCGCGAAGTGCGGGCATCTGTTACGTTTGATTTCTAATTGTTGAACAGGAAGGGGCGGCCATGATTGGCCGCCCCTTACGCGCGCTCTGCGCCAGTACAATTTATATGGCTTACCCCACCGACGGCAGCACTCCCGTCGCAATCCCCGCCTGAATCAAAATCACCGCAATCCCGCAGGCAAAGACCAGCCACAGCACCGGTTTGCCACCCGCTACGCGATAGCCGCCTTCCGGGTGGTGTTTACGGCTTTGCATCGTCAGCAGTGACGGAATAATCAGCGCCAGTACCGCCAGCGCGACGCCAGCATAGCCAAGCGCCATCACGAATCCGCGTGGGTAAAACAGCGCGAAGGCCAGCGGCGGCAGGAAGGTGATGGCCCCGGTTTGCAGGCGACCGCGTACGCTGTTTTTACGCTGGAACAGATCGGCCAGGTAGTCAAACAGCCCTAACGCCACGCCGAGGAATGAGGTTGCCAGCGCCAGGTCGGCAAACAGGTGAACCGCCAGTTCGACGTGCGGCGAGGCCACCACTTCACGGATTGCCAGCAGCAGGCCGTTCAGCCCGGAGTGTTGTTCCATCAGCGCGCTGAACACCGGCGAGTCGATGCTGCCGAGCGTGGCGAGCTGCCAGAACAGATACGCAACCAGCGGGATAGCGCTGCCGATAACAAACACGCCGCGCAGTTTACGAATATCGCCGTTCATATAGCTGACGATGCTCGGCACGCTGCCGTGAAAACCGAAGGAGGTGAAAATCACCGGGATTGCCGAGAGTGCCAGACCCTGCTCGAGCGGCAGCGTCATCAGGTTGATCTTGTGGATGTGCGGCAGCAGCAAGATCAGCATGACAATCAGAAAGATGATTTTGGCGCTGAACAGGAAGCGGTTAAACAGATCGACCAGCGAAGTGCCAATACAAATCACCAGCCCGCCGACGGCGGTAAACAGCAGCACGCCAAGTGACGGCGGCATATCCATGCTGAACCACTGGCTCAGGCTGGAAGCCAGCAGTTCGCCCGCGCCGCTGATGTAGGCGGCGGTTAACGCATACATCAAGAACATCATGCTAAAACCGGTCGCCCACTGGCCGTAGCGGCCGAGGTAGCGTAGCGCCAGCGTCCCGAGACCGGTGTCGGCAGGTACGTGCTGGTAGACTTCGAGCAGCAGCAGGGCGGTATAGCACATCAGCGCCCATAGGCCCGCTAGCAGCAAGACGGTGACGCCAAAGCCCACGCCCGCCGATGCCAAAGGCATCGCCAACATTCCTGCGCCGATCGTGGTGCCGGCTACGATTAAAATACTCCCCAGGGTACGGTTCTTCACGCTTTCCTCTACTGCAGAACAGATTAACGACCAAAGATGCCGCGCAGAGTATGTGAAACCCGAAGGTTCGTCAAATCTGAATTACAGTGGGTGTACAGTATTGTTTACGATTTAAGGCGGCGTGATAAAAGCTGTGCTAGCGCAAAACATGCAAAGTAAATGCAGTTTATGGTGGCGTTTTTTACAGGAGGAATAATGGAATCCATTCACGGTCATGAAGTTCTGAATATGATGATTGATTCAGGTGAGCAGTACAGTATTGAAAGCCTGGAAGCGGCCATTCACGCACGCTTTGGCGAGCAGGCGCGTTTTCATACCTGTTCCGCGGAAAATATGAGTGCTGGCGAACTGGTCGCGTTTCTGCATAAGAAAGGGAAGTTTATTCCGCAGGAATCTGGCTTTACGACGACGGAAAGTAAAATCTGTCGCCATTAATCGGCAGCGGCGTGAAATACGCCGCTGCACGAACCTTAATTTTGCGTATCGAGCGTGGCCAGCTCTTTATCAATAAAGTACAGGCCTTCACCGCTTTTACCCGCCAGCGTCAGCTTATCGATAACGGATTTAAACAGCTTCTCTTCTTCGTGCTGCTCAGCCACATACCACTGCAGGAAATTAAAGGTCGGATAGTCCTGATTGGCCATCGCGGCGTGAGCCAGTTCATTGATTTTACTGGTGATAAGCTGTTCATGCTCGTAGGTCACACGGAACAGTTCATCCAGAGACGCATATTCGGCAAACGGTGTCTGAATGGTGTTAATACGCGGCAGGCTGCCGGTATCGGTCAGGTAATCAAACAGGCGCTGCATATGGGTCATCTCTTCCTGTGCATGGCGGCGTAAAAAGGCTGCAGCCCCTTCAAAACTATTGAAGCTACACCAGGCGCTCATCTGCTGATACAGCAGAGAAGAATAGAGTTCGAGATTCATCTGTTCATTTAATTTCTCGATCATTGCCGCTTTAAGCATGTTTTCGCTCCTGGAAAAATACGTTACGAGTTAATTACAGCGGCACTATAAATTGTTATTAATTTATTTGCAAAAGGTAAATATAAAAACATTTATTTAATAATGCGAATGGGAATAAAACGCATTGGCATAAATATAACGGTTTATTTTATTGTGATATTAACGCCGGAATACACCGGCGCGCGTTTAATAATAGGCGGCGGAGGTGGGAACGTTGGCAATACCGCGGCACTGATACTGCAAGGTGATGTGCTCGTTCAGACACAGCGAACCGCTGGTGGTTGTACAGGTGGTGATAGGCTGGCCGTAGGAAAAGGCGGTGGCGTATCCTATCTGCTGGCAGGCCTTATTGGCCTCGGACTGGGCGAGATAGTTATCGGTTTTTGCATTCTGCAACATCGCCTGCCCATAGGTCAGACGGACGATGCCACTGTTGGCATCAACCTGGCTTACGCTCGCCGCACGGGGTACGGTACAGGCCGTCAGAGCCAGGAGGGCGGGAATAAGAATGAGGCTTTTCATCAATTCGCTCTGCGCAATAATCGTGATCTCATTGTAACCGTCGCCCCTTAGCGCAATCCTTTGAATAGCCGCTATAACCTGGGGCTAATCCTCTTGTGACTCATAAATCGCCTTAAACTGCGGGTGCAGCTCGCAGAACAGAGACACCAGCGTTGGGTCAAAATGGCTGCCGGCGCTGCTGACGATAATTTCGTAGGCGCTTTCATGAGAAAAACTCGGCTTATAAACACGCTTTTGCCGCAGGGCATCGTAGACATCGGCCAGTGCCAGAATACGAGCTTCCAGCGGGATCTCCTCTCCGGCTAAACCTTCGGGATAGCCGGTGCCGTCCCATTTTTCGTGGTGATAGTGAATCAGGTTTTCTGCCACCGATCCCAGCACTAGTCCCTGGACGATACGCCAGCCTTTAATTGCATGCTGTTGGATCTGTTTAAACTCATCGTCGGTCAATTTGCCTTTTTTTCGCAGAATATGTTCAGGCACGGCAATTTTGCCAATATCGTGCAGGGAAGCGAAGGTCTCTATCTCGCGGATATGCTTCGGCGGTAGCTTTAGCGCGCCTGCCAGCAGGCTGCAATAGGCTGCTACCCGGCGGATATGGCACCCGGTCTCATCATCATGGACATGGTTAATTTTCTCCATCGCCTCAACAATGCTGCGGTTAATGGCCCGGTTCTTATTCATATGCCGCCACATCATCAGCATCAGGCTAAGAATAAAGAACAGCAGGGCCAGCAGCCCAGCGCTGATAATCTGCAATGCGTTTTTGCTCAGGGAGGTGGATGCTGCGACGTTGGTCGGCGGCGTGAGTTGGTGGCGATAGCTGGAGATAAGATGCACCTGAGTGAGCAGCGCGTACAACGGGTGAGCAAGATTGACCCAGGTACCAATCTGGTAGCTGGAGTGGGTAAGCCCGGCAACCTTCAGCGCGCCACGAAACAGATCGCTACCGCGCAGCGCCTGCTCCAGCGAACTGAGGTCGCCAAGGATAAAGTCGATATGGTTGCTATCAATCGCATCGAGCAGTTCATCGATCGACGCTCGGGCAATCAGAGTGACATCGGTGCCGAACCGTTGACGCAGATAGTAGGCGGCAAACGAGCCGCGAATCACCCCCACGCGCTGATGGCGAACCTGCTCTTCATCGAGAATAAAGGGAGCACCAGCCTTGTTGTAATAGGCGTTGTACCAGTTCACCAGCGGGCCGACTAACCCCTCCATTTGCGCGCCGTCGCGCACATCAATAATATCGGCAAGGTGGATAGGCCAGTCTTCATTTTTCATCCTTATCATGTAGTTATCAACAAATTGTACGTCGACGTTGATGTTCAGCAGGTCGCGTAAATCGTTCACCATACTGATCGCACTGCCGTGATAGCCCTGGTTGTCTTTCCAGATGATGGGCGCGAAGTTTTCATTCTTTGGCAGCCACAGGGTGAGCCGGTTTTCCTGTAGCCAGGTGTGCTCTTCAGGCGTGATGGTGAGGAAATGACGGAAGTACTCGAGCTGGCTTTGTTCCTCCAGCGCCTGCAGTTTTCCGCTTTGCAGCCATTCGTTGATCAACTGGTTGATGTTGTCGCGCAGCGAAATCAGCTCCGGGCTGATGCCAAATGAGGCGGTAATACGCAGCGAGTCAAACGGGCGGGAGAGGGTGTAGTAAAATTGCGGGCTACCGATTTCCCTGTCTTCATTAATATAGAAATCCGCACCGCCGCTGCGCAGGATCTGCAGCGCCTCTTTACTGCTGTCGACTTCAATAATCTGCTGGAACTGCAATGCCGGATAGGTTTCTCTCACCAGCGCCTGCGTAGGGTCGCTACGGCGAAAAATGGCCCGTGTATTATTGATGTCAGTGATGGATTTGGCCTGGCGAGTGATGCTGGCGGCAACGATCGAATTTTCAAGCAGACGGGTCGATAGAATGGTGTTTTTCAGATGGTCTTTGGTTTGCAACACGCTGGCGTAGAGGCCATAGTCATGGTGGTTAAAGCGTTGCTCAAAGGTGGTGCCATCGATAGGGCGCAGCGTCAGGTTATAGCCGTAGCGCGCATTAATGGCGTGCAACAGTTCCGGGTAGAAGCCCTGATATTGCCCCCGCGCGTCGCGCCAGAACTCGAAACTATCGGCATCGAGTATCCATACGGGGATAGGGGCCGCCGCCCGGGTCTTTTGCGGCGGAGCCGCATGGGCGCGGGGCAGGCAAATTAGCAGCAGGGTCAGTAGAACAAGGAGACCCAGCGCGTGTCGAAGTCCTCGGCAGTCCTGTGTCACAAATCAGTTCCTTTGTAGTGACGATTTCATCCATTGAAACGCTGACAAACAGCAGGGGCTTTCTGCCCATTGACCCAGTGTAGTCGACCATTCAGCCAGGTGATAGTAAATAAGTAATGGTTTATGTAAGGTTTTATCTGCGGCACCTGGACAAAAATGTGACCTCATCGGTAAAAATCAAAACAACTTTTCATAAAATTTGAAAGTGTGTTTGCCTGGTAGTAAGGTGAATAGACTAATCGAACGACTGCGGGTAAGCCGCTTAGCTTTCAGGAGAGGAAAGAATGAAAATTGCACTGATGATGGAAAATAGCCAGGCCAGCAAAAACGCGACTATTCATCATGAGTTAAAAGCCGTTGCCGATGAAAAAGGCTTCCCGGTCTATAACGTGGGTATGAGCGATGAGAACGATCATCACCTGACCTATATCCACCTGGGTATTATGGCCAGCATCCTGCTGAACTCCAAAGCGGTAGATTTCGTGGTGACTGGCTGCGGTACCGGCCAGGGCGCGATGATGTCTCTGAACATTCACCCAGGCGTGGTCTGCGGCTACTGCCTGGATCCAGCAGACGCCTTCCTGTTTGCTCAGATCAACAACGGTAACGCGCTGTCTCTGGCTTTCGCTAAAGGCTACGGCTGGGGCGCAGAGCTGAACGTTCGCTACATGTTCGAAAAAGCGTTCACTGGCCGTAACGGCGAAGGCTACCCACCAGAGCGTAAAGAACCACAGGTGCGTAACGCCGGCATCCTGAACCAGGTTAAAGCTGCGGTAGTGAAAGAAAACTATCTGGATACCCTGCGCGCTATCGACCCTGCACTGGTGAAAACCGCCGTTTCCGGTCAGCGTTTCCAGGAATGCTTCTTTGAAAACTGCCAGAACAAAGAGATTGAAGCCTTTGTTCGCGAGCTGCTGGCATAAGCCTGACGCTCAGCGGTTAAATAAAAACCCACGCCATGGCGTGGGTTTTTTGTTTGTGTCGCTTATTGCTTCACTTTCTTCGACACCGCGCTGCCCGCATCCCGCGTTAAGTGCAGCGTATCAATCATCCCCACCAGGCAGATAAGCGCGATAAAGATGAACGCCAGGCGGAAGCTGATGCCCGGCACGTCGCTAAGGCTGAGCACGGCGCTAATCTTCTCTCCTAAGCGAATGCCGATGGCCCCAAGCGTGATGCCAAGGCCGATAGCCAACTGGCTAGCCGTACTGAACAGCGTATTGGCGTAGCTCATCTGGGCGGACGGCACATCGGCAAAGGCCAGGGTGCTGACGCCAGTGAACTGAATCGAACGGAAGACGCCGCCGAGATACAGCACCAGCATAATGACCCATACCGGCGTTTGCGGGGTTAAGAAGGCGCAGGCGACCAGCGCAATCACGTTCAGCGCGCCGTTCAGCAGCAGCAGGCGACGGAAGCCTAGCTTGCGGATAAGCGGCGTGGTGGCTGGCTTAATTGTCAGGTTACCGACGAACACCGCCAGCACCAACAGACCAGAGTGGAACGGGTCCATACCGAAACCGACCTGGAACAGCAGCGGCAGCAGGAACGGCACGGCGCTGATGGAGGCGCGGAACAGCGAGCCGCCGTACATGGTCACCCGGAACGTGGGCACCTGCAGCGCATCCATGCGGATCATCGGTGACGGGCTGCGGCGGAAATGGCGCAGGGCGTAATAGAAGGTCGCGGCGCCAATAACCAGCAGCGCGACGATTAATCCGCCCTGCATTTTTTCCGCTCCCAGCAGCTCCATGGCATACACCAGGCTCACCATCGAGACTGAGGTCGCCACAAAGCCCGGTAGGTCGAAAGGCCGACGCTCATCGTCGCGAATGTTCGGGATAATACGCAGCGCCAGCAGAATCGCGATGATGCCGAGCGGCACGTTAATAAAGAAGATCCAGCGCCAGTCGGCGACCTTGGTGATAAACCCGCCCAGCGGTGGCCCGATGATCGGCGCAATGAGCGCGGGCCAGGTCAGGGTGGCGATGGCGGTAATCAGCAGATGCTTAGGCGTGGTGCGCAGGACGGCAAGTCGCCCAACCGGCACCATTAGCGCGCCGCCGACGCCTTGTAAAATGCGCATCGCCACGAAACTGTGGGCGCTGGTCGCCAGGCCGCAGAAGACGGAGGAGACGGTGAAGATCGCCAGCGCCAGACTGAAGATCGTCCTGGCACCGAAGCGATCGGCAATCCAGCCGCTGGCGGGGATAAGCACGGCGAGGGTGATCAGGTAGGCGCTGATGCCGATGTTCAGGTCAACGGCTTCTACGCCAAAAGTTTTCGCCATATCAGGAAGGGCGGTGGCAATCACCGTGCCATCCAGGAACTCCATAAAGAATGCACCGGCCACAAGCAGCGCAGCAGGGGATACCCCGCGGCTCGCCTGGGCCTGGAGAGGCTCACTCATTGTTGTTTTACCCTATCAAAATAATTTTTAAAATTTATAGCTTTTGTAGATTTGGTAAGTGGTAGATTTCTATAACAAATTTTTTATAAATTTAACGCAATCGATAAAAATAGCGTGATTCAACTCTCAAAATGGTTGATTTTTGTGATGGCGGTCATATTATGTGCGTAAAGACAATAACACCTGCATAACAAACCGGAGCATCAACATGAAACAGCGCATGCGTAAAATCCTCAAAAGCATGTTTGAGAACTACTGCAAAACTTTCAAAGACGTACCGCCAGGCGCTATGTTCTGATAAAAAAACCTGCCACGGCAGGTTTTTTTATCTTCTGCGAAAGTAGGTTACTATTACGCTCCGCAAAATAGGAGCAAAAAATGTCTCAGAACCTGACCCCGAACGATGAACTGGTATCCGATGTCGTGGCCTGCCAGCTCGTTATCAAACAGATCCTCGACGTTATTGACGTTATCGCCCCGGTTGAAGTCCGTGAAAAAATGGCGAGCCAGCTGAAAACCATCGATTTTACCACCCATCCGGCAGGGGCCGACCCGGTGACGATGCGTGCGATTCAGAAAGCGATTGCGCTGATTGAGCTGAAGTTTACGCCGCAGGACGCAACGCACTAATACGCGGTGAGGTATCAGGGCAGAGCGCCCTGAATACGCCTGAAATAAGGGCGGCGATCCCGCCCTTATGAATTCAATTAATGGTGCTGTTGAGAAACAATATTCAGCAGATGCTGATCGGTTTGCTGAATACACAGGCCCGCTTTACGCGCGCTGCGAACTTCATCCAGAATTGTCTTCAGCAAGATACCATCCTGTTCCTGTTCTTCTTCCAGTGCGTTCAGGAAACTCAGGGTGCTATCGTCATGAAGCACTTTCGCTTGTTCAGTTAATTCTGACAACGTAGACGCACGCTGGTGGTGGTCTTCGAGAGTTTTAAGGAAAAGATCTTCGAGGGTGGCACATTTATCTTCGCAAGTTTCAAAAGCCTTAACCACCGGATAAGCGCCAGATTTCTTCATATAATCGAACACCCGCATCATCTGCGTTACGCTGGACTGTGCCCGTGAACGTAGAAACGTCGCGGTTCCATTCAGCCGATGTTCTGAGCACCACTCGCTCAAACGCAAATAATGATTAGATGCAGAAAATTCAAGATTCATCTGTGCATTAAGCTTTTGAACCATTCCTGGAACTGCCATACAAATATCCTTATTACTGGTAGGAACGACACGCGTGACATCGCATAGTGCGTAATAGCTGCCAACCATGCGCTATTTCCGCGTTTGAGTGTGACTACATATTACCTGTAGTCCTTGCGTCCGACCGGGGGATATAATATCGCCCGGTCGAATAAAAGAATACTCTTAGTATGGATATAAGAAAAGTCTCACGAACTGCTTTTTACGTTTCGTTACAACCTATATTGTGAATAACTAACAAGGAAAGAAGACATTCTCGTAACGCTATGATTAATAGTGGATATAACGAATATGTATATTCTCTGTAAGGCTTTGTTAACATAAGAGATTGCTATTGCAACGTATGCACTTAAAAGTGTGATCGTGATCTTGTTTTTATTGCTGCATTCGGTAATAACGAATGAAATACGTATTATTTACTATGAATGGCATTTTACGAATAATAAATGCTAACTAAATCGCGTATTTTCAGATGGCTGTATTAAATATCAGAATGATGTTCAATTTGTTTTAGATCATTTTTGGTATTAGCAGGCTAGAGGATTATGTTCTCGGTAATAAAAACTACGTAAAGTCCTTCCCGTTTCGTCGCTTCAGGGAAGACTCGTTGATTTCAAATGACAGGAGTTAAAATGAAACAGGTTGCTGTACTGCTGGCCCCAGGCTTTGAAGAAGGGGAAGCGATTGTCACTATCGATATTCTGCGCCGTTTGCACATCGGCGTTGAACTGGTATCGTGCGCCGAATCTCGCGCGGTAGTGAGCTATCACGATATTCCGATGGTCGCTGATGCGACGCTGGCAGAACGTCTCGATACGCTGTATGACGCGGTGGTTCTGCCGGGCGGCCCACAGGGAAGCGTGAATCTGGCGGCGAATAAAGACGTGGTTAAATTTGTCGCCGCTCACGATGCGACCGGCAAACTGATCTGCCCAATCTGCTCAGCGGCAGCACGTGTATTAGCAGGTAACGATCTGCTGAAGGGGCGTCGTTACGTCTGCTCCGGTGATTTATGGCAGGACGTCAAAAACGGCGAATACGTTGATGCGCCGGTTGTGGAAGATGGCAACCTGATCAGCGGCAAAGGCTTCGGTCACGTCTTTGATTTCGCCTTTACCGTTTCGGCCCGCCTGCTGGGTGATGAAGCGCCGGTGCGCGATCACGCCGAGCATATCTATTACCGTTGGTAATACTGCGCGAATTCCGCCTAAAGGGATATTCCCGCTGCTGATATAGAGATATCTGCTATTCCCCCGCGTGAATTGTCTGACAATTCACGCGTCTTATATGTACTTATTTGCTGAATATATGCATCACTTTACTGTAATTCTGCCGTGTGATGCCGCTCTCTTCTGCAAAGCCAATTCCTGGCTATTAATGTTTCAACAACGTTAACGCTGTTAATAAAACAGCTAATACATTGTTTTATGTCTAATTTAAATCACCTATTTGATTTTCCCTACATAAAAGAACATTAAGGCTGGAGTTAACCATGCACAAATTTACCAAAGCGCTGGCGGCCATTGGTCTGGCAGCGGTTATGTCACAATCGGCTATGGCCGAAAATCTCAAGCTCGGTTTTTTAGTGAAGCAACCGGAGGAACCCTGGTTCCAGACGGAATGGAAGTTTGCCGATAAGGCCGGTAAAGACCTCGGCTTTGACGTGATTAAAATTGCCGTGCCGGACGGAGAGAAAACGCTGAATGCGATCGACAGCCTGGCGGCCAGCGGGGCGAAAGGCTTCGTTATCTGTACGCCGGACCCAAAATTGGGGCCAGCCATCGTAGCGAAGGCGCGCGGTTATGACATGAAGGTGATTACCGTCGATGACCAGTTCGTCAATGCCAAAGGCAAACCGATGGAAGATGTGCCGCTGGTGATGATGGCCGCCAGTGAAATCGGCGCGCGTCAGGGGCAGGAACTCTATAAAGAGATGCAAAAGCGCGGCTGGGATGTCAAAACCACCGGCGTGATGGCGATTACCGCCAACGAACTGGATACGGCGCGTCGTCGTACCACCGGCTCAATGGATGCCCTGAAAGCCGCGGGCTTCCCGGAAAAACAGATCTATCAGGTCCCAACCAAATCTAACGATATCCCTGGCGCTTTCGATGCTGGTAACTCCCTGCTGGTACAGCATCCGGAAGTGAAACAGTGGCTGATTATCGGGATGAACGACAACACCGTGCTGGGCGGCGTCCGCGCGACGGAAGGCCAGGGCTTTAAAGCGGCGAACGTCATTGGTATCGGTATTAACGGCGTCGATGCGGTGAACGAACTGTCAAAAGCGCAGGCGACCGGCTTCTTTGGCTCACTGCTGCCAAGCCCGGATATCCACGGCTATAAGACCAGTGAACTGCTCTACAACTGGGTACAGAAAGGCGCGGAACCACCGAAATTTACCGCGGTGACCGACGTGGTGCTGATTACTCGCGATAACTTCAAAGAAGAGTTGGCGAAAAAAGGCCTCTGAGTCCTGATAGCGCTCCCTTCGCAACGGCGGAGGGAGACGAGTTGTGTCATTGTGGAGGTTGCGATGCAACAGTCGACCCCTTATCTCTCTTTCCGCGGTATCAGTAAAACCTTCCCCGGCGTTAAGGCGCTGTCCGACATTAGCTTCGATTGCTATAGCGGCCAGGTGCATGCGTTGATGGGGGAGAACGGTGCCGGAAAATCGACGCTGCTGAAAATTCTCAGCGGCAACTACGCGCCGACCTCCGGGTCTTTGCTGCTGCGCGGAGAAGAGATTTCTTTTGCCGATACCACTGCGGCGCTGAACGCAGGTATCGCCATTATTTACCAGGAACTGCATCTCGTCCCGGAAATGACCGTGGCGGAAAATATCTACCTTGGGCAATTGCCGAGCCGAGGCGGCTTCGTTAATCGCTCACTCTTAAACTATGAAGCGCGTCTGCAGCTGGAGCATCTGGGGCTGGATATTGACCCTGATACCCCGTTGAAATATCTCTCCATCGGCCAGTGGCAGATGGTGGAGATTGCCAAGGCGCTGGCGCGTAACGCCAAGGTTATCGCCTTTGATGAACCCACCAGTTCGCTCTCGGCGCGTGAGATCGACAACCTGTTTCGGGTGATCCGCGAGCTGCGCAAAGAGGGGCGGGTGATCGTCTATGTCTCCCACCGTATGGAGGAGATCTTTGCGCTTAGCGATGCGATAACCGTGTTTAAAGATGGCCGTTATGTTTGCACCTTTGATGATATGCAGACGGTAAGCCACGACCGATTGGTGCAGGCGATGGTCGGGCGCGAAATCGGCGATATCTACGGCTGGCAGCCGCGTGAATATGGCGAAGTGCGTCTGCGTCTCGAGCAGGTTAAAGCGCCGGGCGTGCGTACGCCAATATCGCTGGCGGTACGCAGCGGTGAAATCGTCGGTCTGTTCGGTCTGGTGGGGGCTGGGCGAAGTGAACTGATGAAGGGGATCTTCGGCGGCACCCGCTTGAGCGGCGGGCAGATTTACATTGATGGTCAACCGGTGACGATTGATAAGCCCGCGCAGGCGATTCGCGCCGGGATGATGCTGTGCCCGGAAGACCGTAAAGCCGAAGGGATTATTCCCGTTCATTCGGTGCGCGATAACATCAACATCAGCGCCCGGCGTAAACACATCCACGCTGGCTGCGTTATCAACAATGGCTGGGAAGCGACCAACGCCGATCACCATATTCAATCGCTCAATATCAAAACGCCCGGTGCCCAGCAGCTGATTATGAACCTCTCCGGAGGCAATCAGCAGAAGGCGATCCTGGGTCGTTGGTTATCCGAGGATATGAAGGTCATTCTGCTCGATGAGCCGACGCGCGGTATCGACGTAGGGGCCAAGCATGAAATTTATAACGTGATTTACGCGCTGGCAGCCTCCGGCGTGGCGGTGCTCTTTGCCTCCAGCGACCTGCCGGAAGTATTGGGCGTGGCCGACCGCATCCTGGTGATGCGGGAAGGGGAAATATCCGGGGAGCTGCTGCACGACAGCGCTAATGAACAACAGGCGTTAAGCCTGGCGATGCCTAAAGTCGGTCAGGCGCTTGCCTGAGGAAGGAGGTTACGATGTCATCTGTTACTACACCGGGCGCGCGCCGCACGTCGCTGAGCTTTGGCCGTATCTGGGATCAGTACGGCATGCTGGTGGTCTTTGCCGTGCTGTTTATCTGCTGCGCTATTTTTGTGCCTAACTTTGCCTCCTTCATCAACATGAAGGGGCTGGGGCTGGCGATTTCGATGTCGGGTATGGTGGCCTGCGGGATGCTGTTCTGCCTGGCCTCTGGCGATTTTGACCTGTCGGTTGCCTCGGTTATTGCCTGCGCGGGGGTAACCACGGCGGTGGTGATTAATCTCAGCGAAAGCCTGTGGATTGGCGTTTTTGCCGGTCTGTTGCTGGGGGCGCTTAGCGGTCTGGTCAACGGTTTTGTGATTGCAAAGCTGAAAATCAACGCGCTGATTACCACTCTTGCCACTATGCAGATAGTGCGTGGCCTGGCCTACATTATCTCAGACGGTAAAGCGGTCGGAATTGAAGACGAACGTTTCTTTGCCCTTGGCTATGCCAATTGGCTAGGTCTGCCTGCACCCATCTGGTTAACCGTCGGCTGCCTGATTATCTTTGGCCTGCTGCTCAACAAAACCACCTTTGGTCGTAACACGCTGGCGATTGGCGGCAACGAAGAGGCGGCGCGTCTGGCCGGGGTTCCGGTGGTGCGCACCAAAATCATTATCTTTGTGCTCTCCGGCCTGGTGTCGGCGGCGGCGGGGATTATTCTGGCATCGCGCATGACCAGCGGCCAGCCGATGACCTCAATCGGCTATGAGCTGATCGTTATCTCGGCGTGCGTACTTGGCGGGGTGTCGCTGAAAGGGGGGATTGGTAAGATCTCGTACGTGGTCGCCGGGATCCTGATTCTGGGGACGGTGGAGAACGCCATGAACCTGCTGAACATTTCGCCGTTCTCGCAGTATGTGGTGCGCGGGTTGATTCTACTGGCGGCGGTAATTTTTGACCGCTACAAACAGAAGGCGAAGCGTACCGTCTGATCGTTTGGTGTTTGTCCCGGCGTCGCTGCGCTCGACCGGGCTACAGGTAAGTGTTTTTGTAGCCCGGCCGAGCGCAGCGACGCCGGGTTTTGCATATTGTTACAGTGTCACTAACAGCACATCCACGCCGCTATTTCCCGCAATGGCTTTCGCCGAGCAGGTCGCACGCGAAAAGAAGCTTTGGTTATGATTACCGCAAATAACCAGGTCTACCTGATGGTTCTTGCAGAACGCTTTGACATGGTCGCACAGTTCACCGGAAGCGATATGTGTTTTCCAGATGGGGTAGTCCGCTGCATCAGTGAGACTTTGCAGAAACGTTCGCGTCTCCTCCTGCATTAGCTCGCGTAAATTCTCCATCATCGGCGCAGCCAACTGGTTATACATTTCCGGGTCGGTAGACAGCGTCATCAGGCTAATCCGCGCGTTAGCGGGCCTGGCGATGGCGACGGCTTTCCTTAGCAGCTCATGACTCTCTGGGGTAGGCGCAACGGCCACCAAAAGATGTGAGTACGACATCAGACCTCCTTGCTCGAAGAATACGCACGCTTAACCTTCCATCTCTTACTCTTTTTACCGCACCGCTGCAAGCGGAAGACGGAATATTGCTGTTTATAACTCAACCTAATACATAAGCAAGTTTTATGCGAATTATTGGTGGAATTATGCGCAGATTGCATAAGCCACGCTGAATATATTATGTAACCGATAGCGATCCTAAATATTTAATTTTTGCTGAAATAATGTTAATGAAAAGTAAATAACAAGCGAATGAATTTGCTGCGAATGAATCATTGTTTCAATTTGTTGAATTTAAAATGAATTTTATTTATTAAATGAAAGTATGATCTGTGATAATTTTTTCGCATCTGGCTCACGTAAAGTCCTTCCCCCTGGCTGGATGTTAAATTGTTTTGGTGAATGAATATCCGTTAGGCTGGAATAAAATAGCGAATTTTTTGCTTAAATAATATGCAAAGCACAATTGTGACTGATGGATTACTCCTAAAAATGGGGTTTGATTTTGTGAGCTCGATCACATAAATTTCAAATTAACAGTGAAGTAACATTGTATGTGTCACATCTGGCGAGTAAAGTTGCGTCGAATTAGGAAAAATCTTAGTAAATTGTAAGAAATGTTTAGAATTGGCGGTCATAGAGGTTACTGCCCAGACCGACAATCCTGCAGAAAGATTCGCCTAATCGGCTATGCATTTCGACCGATTCATTTTTATCGGGCCTTGCCCGACGACATCACGGGGTATGCGGTTTGACCGCATAAAAGTACTAATTGGTTATTCGGGATGGGGAAAATGCATACATCCGAGTTGCTAAAGCACATCTATGACATCAATTTGTCTTACTTGCTTCTTGCACAGCGTTTGATTGGTCAGGATAAGGCTTCTGCTATGTTCCGTCTTGGTATCAACGAGGCCATGGCGAAAGTTCTGGGTGAACTGACTCTGCCGCAGATGGTGAAAATTGCGGAGACCAATCAGTTAGTTTGCCAGTTCCGTTTTGATGATGCTCAAACCATCACCCGCCTGACGCAAGAATCGCGCGTTGACGACCTGCAGCAGATCCATACCGGCATTCTGCTCTCCACCAGACTGCTGAATGAAGCCAGCCACTCAGGCGAACCTGCACGTAAGAAAAGGGCCTGAAGATGAGCGAAAAAAGCATTGTTCAGGAAGCCCGCGATATCCAACTCGCCATGGAGTTGATAACGCTGGGCGCGCGTTTGCAGATGCTGGAAAGTGAAACCCAGCTCAGCCGTGGTCGTCTGATTAAACTGTACAAAGAACTGCGCGGCAGCCCGCCTCCAAAAGGAATGCTGCCGTTTTCCACAGACTGGTTTATGACATGGGAACAGAATATTCACTCTTCCATGTTCTGCAATGCCTGGCAGTTTTTACTCAAAAGCGGACAGTGCTCCGGCGTGGATGCCGTGATCAAAGCCTACCGCTTGTACCTCGAACAATGCCCACAGCAGGATAATGGCCCGCTTCTGGCGCTGACCCGCGCGTGGACGTTAGTGCGTTTTGTTGAAAGCGGAATGCTTGAACTCTCCAGCTGTCACTCCTGCGGCGGCAATTTTATTACCCATGCGCACCAGCCAGCGGGCAGCTTTGTTTGCAGCCTTTGCCAGCCACCATCTCGCGCAGTAAAAAGACGTAAACTTTCTGACAATCTTGCCGATAGTAATCCACAACTGCTGGATGAACAGATAGAGCAAGCTGTTTAACCTCACACGGTGTAGAAAACATACTCCAGCAGCGGTCCTAAGGGCCGCTGCTTTTTTTTACCCATCGGTGAGTGAAATTGCTCGTCTGTCTCCACTCATGGTCAACGGTGGAAGGATGATAACGTGCTTATCTTAATAGGTTACCTGGTTGTTTTGGGGACAGTTTTCGGCGGCTACATGATGACCGGCGGACACCTTGGGGCACTGTATCAACCGGCTGAGCTGATAATTATCGGCGGGGCGGGGGTCGGCGCGTTTATTGTCGGCAACAACGGTAAGGCCATCAAAGGCACGCTTAAGGCGTTGCCGCTGCTGTTTCGTCGCTCGAAATACACCAAAACGATGTATATGGACCTTCTGGCGCTGCTCTACCGGCTGATGGCGAAGTCGCGTCAGCAGGGGATGTTCTCCCTGGAACGCGATATTGAAAACCCAAAAGAGAGCGAAATTTTTGCCAGCTATCCGCGCATTCTGGCCGATAAGGTGATGCTGGAATTTATCGTCGATTATCTGCGTCTGATCATCAGCGGCAATATGAACACCTTCGAAATTGAAGCGCTCATGGACGAAGAGATTGAAACCCATGAAAGCGAATGTGAAGTCCCGGCGAATAGCCTGGCGCTGGTGGGCGACTCGCTGCCCGCGTTCGGTATCGTGGCGGCGGTTATGGGGGTGGTTCACGCATTAGGCTCAGCGGACCGCCCGGCGGCGGAGTTGGGTGCGCTGATTGCCCATGCGATGGTCGGTACTTTCCTCGGGATTCTGCTGGCTTACGGCTTTGTTTCGCCGCTGGCCAGCGTGCTGCGCCAAAAGAGCGCAGAAACGACTAAAATGATGCAGTGCGTCAAAATCACGCTACTGTCGAACCTCAATGGCTATGCGCCGCCGATTGCCGTCGAATTTGGCCGCAAAACCCTTTACACCAGCGAACGTCCATCGTTCATCGAACTGGAAGAACACGTCCGTGCGGTGCGTAACCCGGCAGGCCAGCAGCAGACCACCACCGAGGACGCATGAAAAACCAATCGCATCCTATTGTCGTCGTAAAGCGGCGCAAGCATAAGTCGCACGGCAGCGCCCACGGTTCATGGAAAATTGCCTATGCGGATTTTATGACCGCCATGATGGCCTTCTTTCTGGTGATGTGGCTTATCTCCATTTCCAGCCCGAAAGAGCTTATCCAGATTGCCGAGTATTTTCGTACCCCGCTGGCGACGGCAATTAGCGGCGGGCAGCGTATGGCGAACAGCGATAGCCCGATCCCCGGCGGCGGTGATGATGTCACCCAGCAGCAGGGTGAAGTACACAAACAGCCCACGATTGACGATCTGAAAAAACGGATGGAGACCAACCGCCTCAAGCGGATTCGCGGCGAGCTGGACCAGTTGATTGAGGCCGATCCGAAACTGCGCGCGCTGCGTCCGCATCTGAAAATCGATCTGGTGCAGGAAGGGCTGCGTATTCAGATTATCGACAGCCAGAACCGCCCGATGTTTAAAACCGGCAGTGCTGAAGTGGAGCCATACATGCGCGATATTCTGCGCGCTATCGCTCCGGTGCTGAATGAAATTCCTAACAAAGTCAGCCTCTCCGGCCATACGGATGATTATCCGTATGCCTCCGGTGAACGGGGCTACAGCAACTGGGAGCTGTCGGCGGACCGCGCCAACGCCTCGCGTCGCGAGTTAGTCGCTGGCGGGCTGGACGACGGCAAAGTATTGCGCGTTATCGGGATGTCAAACTCGATGCGCTTGTCAGAGCACGGCGGCAACGATGCGATCAACCGTCGCATCAGCCTGCTGGTGCTGAATAACCAGGCTGAGCAGGCCATTCTCCATGAGAATGCCGAGAGCCAGAATGAACCTTTAAGCGTATTACAGTCGCCGAATACCGCTTCAGACGCGGCAGGTACTACGCCGCCCCAACCCGACTCGAGGTGATAGCGTGAGCATGGATATCAGCGATTTTTATCAGACATTTTTTGATGAGGCCGACGAACTACTGGCCGATATGGAACAGCATCTGCTGAACCTGGTGGTGGACGACCCTGATGCTGAACAGCTGAATGCTATTTTCCGCGCCGCGCACTCGATCAAGGGCGGGGCGGGAACCTTCGGCTTCTCGGTGCTGCAGGAAACGACGCACCTGATGGAGAACCTGCTGGACGACGCACGTCGCGGGGAAATGCAGCTCAGCACCGATATTATCAACCTGTTTTTGGAAACCAAAGATATTATGCAGGAACAGCTCGACGCCTATAAAAGCTCCACCGAACCGGACGCTGCCAGCTTCGAATATATCTGCAATGCGCTGCGTCAGTTGGCGCTGGAAGCAAAAGGTGAAAGCGTCCCTCCGGTGGCGGGTAGCGCACGCTTAAGCGTGGTGGATAACGCTGTGCAGCAGGCAGAATCAGAGACGCCTGCCGATGCCAGCGCAACGGCCGGTAAAAAGCAGATTACGCTCTCACGCCTGAAGGCGGGCGAGCCGGATATGCTCGAAGAAGAGCTGAGCAATCTGGCGACGTTAAGCCAGGTCACTAAAACCGCCGACAGCCTGAGCGCGGTGATTGACGATAGTGTGGATGAGGACGATCTCGTCGCCGTGCTGTGCTTTGTCATTGAAGCCGATCAGATCGATTTCTCGGCCGCGCCAGCTGCGGTTGAAGAGGTCGCTGAAGAGGTGGTTGAAGAACCGCAAGCCCCAGTTGAAGTGGCGGTTGCTGCACCCGTTGCCGTTGCAAGCCCTGCCGCACCACGCGCTGAGCGAGAAAAACCGGCGGCCCGCAGCAGCGAGTCCACCAGTATTCGCGTGGCGGTAGAGAAGGTCGATCAGTTGATTAACCTGGTGGGTGAACTGGTTATCACCCAATCGATGCTGGCACAGCGCTCCAATGCGCTCGACCCGGTATCGCACGGTGACCTGATTACCAGCATGGGCCAGCTGCAGCGCAACGCGCGCGACCTCCAGGAATCGGTGATGTCGATTCGTATGATGCCGATGGAGTACGTTTTCAGCCGCTTCCCGCGTCTGGTTCGCGACCTCGCGGGCAAGCTTGGCAAGCAGGTCGAACTGACGCTGATGGGCAGCTCGACCGAACTGGATAAAAGCCTGATTGAACGCATTATCGACCCGTTAACGCACCTCGTGCGCAACAGCCTTGACCACGGCATCGAACTGCCGGAAACGCGTCTGGCGGCGGGAAAATCAGCGGTAGGTAACCTGATTTTGTCTGCTGAACATCAGGGCGGCAATATCTGTATCGAAGTCACCGACGACGGTGCAGGGCTGAACCGCGAGCGCATTCTGGCGAAGGCGATGTCGCAGGGAATGGCGGTAAATGAAAGCATGACCGACGAAGAGGTTGGCATGCTGATCTTCGCGCCGGGCTTCTCCACCGCCGAGCAGGTGACCGATGTCTCCGGGCGCGGCGTGGGCATGGACGTGGTGAAACGGAACATCCAGGAGATGGGCGGCCACGTTGAGATCCAGTCGAAACAGGGCACCGGCACGACTATCCGCATTCTGCTGCCGCTGACGCTGGCGATACTCGACGGCATGTCGGTTAAGGTCAGCGAAGAGGTCTTTATTCTGCCGCTTAACGCGGTGATGGAGTCGCTGCAGCCGCGTGAAGAAGATCTGCATCCGCTGGCGGGGGGCGAGCGCGTGCTGGAAGTACGCGGCGAATATCTGCCGCTGGTCGAGCTGTGGAAAGCCTTTGACGTGCAGGGGGCTAAAACCGAAGCCACGCAGGGGATTGTCGTTATCCTGCAAAGCGCCGGGCGTCGCTACGCGCTGCTGGTGGATCAGTTGATTGGCCAGCATCAGGTGGTGGTGAAAAACCTTGAAAGCAACTACCGCAAAGTGCCGGGGATCTCGGCGGCCACCATTCTTGGCGACGGTAGCGTCGCGCTGATTGTCGATGTCTCTGCACTGCAGGGGCTCAACCGTGAAAAACGTCTGGCGAGCACCGCCGCCTGATACGCAGAAAAAAGGGAACAACATGACCGGTATGACGAATGTAACAAAGCTGGCGGGTGAACCGACTGGGCAAGAATTCCTGGTATTTACGCTGGGCAATGAAGAGTACGGCATCGATATTCTGAAGGTGCAAGAGATCCGCGGTTACGATCAGGTGACGCGCATCGCCAACACCCCGGCCTTTATTAAAGGCGTGACCAACCTGCGCGGCGTGATTGTGCCGATTGTTGACCTGCGCGTGAAGTTTAGCCAGGAAGACGTGGAGTACAACGACAACACGGTGGTGATTGTCCTGAACCTCGGTCAGCGCGTGGTGGGGATTGTGGTTGACGGCGTTTCCGATGTGCTGTCGCTGGCGGCGGAACAGATTCGTCCGGCGCCGGAGTTTGCCGTCACCCTCTCAACGGAGTACCTGACCGGGCTTGGCGCGCTGGGTGACCGTATGCTGATTCTGGTGAACATTGAGAAGCTGCTCAACAGCGAAGAGATGGCGCTGCTGGACAGCGCTGCAAGCCACGCGGCTTGATAGCGATTAACAGGGTTCATCGCTATAACATGATGAACCCTGTTTTAAATGTGAAGCACCGCAATATTTTAAATGGCCGACACCAATATTTAAAAACTGTGCACTTAATACATTCCTGCCCCTCAATTCTCGATAAGCCACGCTTTATTTTTATTACCATATTGGTTAGCCATTAAATATAATTATTTAAGTTGTGAATGACATATTTAAATCAATAACCCCTGTATATATTTAATGTATTTTTCTTTGTGGTAACTTTATCGCGAATTCCTCGGTGGTCGATAAGTAACAATCTAAAATGACGATAGATTAGTCTGCTATGATATTTTTATGTTAAAAATGGCGGTGTTTGTTGTATCTATTATTATTTTTAAATGTTTGTTAAATATAAATGAATGGTTTCTTGTTTATATTCTGAAATGTTTACATCAATATTTGCAGTAAGATCTTAATAAATTGAATTACTAATTCATTAATTTGTAAAATCATCGACATAATGTGATGGGTCGAAAGAAAATGATTCTTAGTGATCGTCATCTTATTTTTTATTATTTCGCATAGAAAATAGAATCCCGCTGCAATTAATATTTTGGTCGTGGAGAGAAAACTTTCTTTCCCATTATTAAATTCAAAAGTGGCAAAAACATAATCTTAAATATTGATTAAGGGATTTCTATGCGCGTAAAAACTGTAATGATTAAACCCTCTATTATCGCTCTGGCCATTACCGCAGCGGTAGGTGCTCCAGCGTATGCGCTGGCTGCCAGCGGCGACTTCGCCTCGCCGGCCTATACGGCAACGCAGACTAAAGGTGAGATGGTTTATCAGGGCGATGACACGGCAATTTCTATTATGGGTTCCGTTCGTCTGTATGCCAAAGACGATTCCGCGCATAGCGTAGAACATAATATCCAGAACAACGACTCACGTCTTGGCGTGGCGCTGCGGCAGAAAATTAACGACAAAGGCTATTACGCCGTTGGGTATTACGAAACCGGGATGCACGGCCTGGATTCCGCCACTGACGATCAGGGCAACGATGTTTACACCCGACAGGCCTATGCGGGCCTCGGCAATGAAGAATACGGCGTGGTGACCTTCGGTAAACAATATGCGCCAACCGACTGGGGTTTGGGGATTGATACCACTTACGCCTATGGCGGTAAGGCAAAACACGACACTGCCGGGATGTCGACCGATATTATTAACTCGGCGGCCATTTACTATTACAACACCAAAGAATTTACCGTTGGCGTAATGGGCCAGGGCAATGATGACGTGGATAGCATTAGCTTCGGCAGCGGCTACGGCGACGGCCCGGATATGCACGACGCCTATCATGACGGCTCGGCAACCGTTCACGGCGGCGGCGCGCTGGCGGCGCAGTATCGCTTCGATAACGGCTTCTCTATTTCCGGCGCGGCGGCGTACAACAACTATACGGTTAATCAGGGGACGGAAACGGTCAACGAAGATTACGGCTCCACGGGCGGTACCGTACCGGTCACCTATGTCACCGGCCCATCCTATGACGGTAATACCTATTCTATGGGGATGAATGCCAAATACACCGCCAACTTCGATGGCTTCACCTGGTATAACGCTGCCCAGGCGACCTACTACATCAATAAGGTGGATGACGTTAACGCGGCGACCAGCGGTACCAGCAACGCCACCAACGATCAGGAAACCATTCTCGGCCTGGAATACGCCTCTCAGTTCAAAATTACCCCTGAGTGGAGCGTGTACGCCAACTTTGACTGGACCGAAGGCGGTGATGCAATGGACGGTCAGCACTTCCAGTCCACCACCCTGGGTACGGATTACTGGTTAGGCAAAAACGCCGTGACCTATATCGAGTACGGCTATGAGAAAGCCAGCGGCAATACCGACGAGTCGTACAACGTCTCCGATCACCTTGCTGCCGTGGGTCTGCGTATCTTTATCTAAACCGCGTTTTACCCCGTCTCCGGCCAGTGAGGCGGGCTGTTTTTTTCATTGCGCTTGAGTATTGCTTTTCGGTCGTCAGGGGAGGGGAGTTGGCTTCGCGGCGACGGTGAAAGGTTTTTTGATGGATTTAGCCAGACCGGGAGGTCTGGCTTTTGTTTCGCTGCAGAACCCGGGGTCACTGCGTTCGCCCGGGCAACATTCGAGGGTAGCCCGTCCAGGCGAAGCGCCGCCGGGAAAGGCTCAACCCTTACATATTTTGCTGCACAACCTCTGGCTCAATTTCTTCGAGCTGACCTTCGTTCTGCGACAGCATCGCCGTTGCCACGCCGTTACCCAGCACGTTGATAGCCGAACGTCCCATATCGAGGAAGTGGTCAATACCCATCAGCAGCAGGATGCCCGCCACCGGAATGTTGAAGCTAGGAATGGTCGCCGCCAGTACTACCAGCGCAGAGCGCGGTACGCCGGCGATACCTTTAGAAGCCAGCATCAGCGTCAGCATCAGCACGGCAATCTCAGAGAAGCTCAGGTGGATGTTGTACGCCTGGGCGATAAACATTGAGGCGAATGAGCAGTACACCATCGAACCCACCAGGTTAAACGAATAACCAATTGGCAGAACGAACGACACGATATTGCGGGAGCAGCCGAATTTGGTCAGCTGTTCCAGGGTTTTCGGGTAGGCCGCTTCGGAGCTGCTGGTGGTGAACGCTACCAGCACCGGATCTTTCAGCATGCTCAGCAGACGGAAAACGTCTTTCTTCAGCACCATATAGCCGAGCGCCACCAGCACGCAGCAGGTCAGCAGAATCGCCACATAGTAGCCGCCGATGAACGATGCATAGTTAAGCAGAATGCCCAGACCTTCAGTGGCGATTACCGAAGAGATAGCGGCGAAGATGGCCAGAGGTGCTACGTACATCACGTAGCCGGTCACCTTCAGCATGATATGGGAAACCACGTCCAGTGCGGCAACCAACGGGGCGTTGAACTTCTGACCCAGCGACGCGCCGCCGATACCGAAGAACATCGAGAAGACCACAATCTGCAGAATTTCGTTATCCGCCATGGCACCGACGATGCTGGTCGGAATGGTATGGGAAAGGAAGCCCTTCAGGCTCATACCGCCCACCGCCAGACCGGTTTCCACCGCGTCTTTCGGCACCGCCAGGTTCAGGCCGCTGCCCGGATGCTGCAGGGTCACGATAAACAGACCCACCAGAATAGACAGCACCGAAGAGCTGATAAACCAGACCATCGCTTTACCGCCTACGCGGCCGATAGTGGAGGTTTCGCCGAGCTTCATGATCCCGACCGTCAGAGTACTAAAGACCAGCGGTGCGATAACCATTTTGATGAGTCGCAGGAATATATCGGTAAGCAGAGTGATGTTGCTGGACCAGACTTGAATCGTTGTTGCGGATGCATAGGAATGGATCATTGCGCCGGTCAGAATGCCTGCCAGCATGAAAATCACGATAAAAACCGTGAGTTTATTTGCGTTTGCCACGAAAAATTACCCCGTCAGATTACAAAAATGTCGTGCGATGAAAAATGCTTTTTTAGTTATGTAATGTCATTAATCATTCACCACATAAATTGTATGAAAATGGGGTGATTTACAACTTTTTTTTATATCTTATAAAAAGCGTTGTTATTCAGTGACTCGCATCAGCCCCGTTTTGCCCCCGCGATTTTTACCCACCCACCGCATAAAGTTTCTTTTTGGGATGCCGATAACAGCCGTAACAAGTCATAGAGAAGGTGCTGTATGTTAAACCGTATCCGCGTTGTCACGCTGCTGATGTTGGTGCTGGTCGTCTTCGCACTTTTGCAGTTAGTCTCCGGGGGCTTTCTGTTCTCCTCGTTGCATCAAAACCAACAAAGCTTTGCGCTATCTAATACGCTTCGAACCCAACAAACCGAGCTCACGAAATCGTGGGATCTTTTACTGCAAACGCGTATCAACCTCAGCCGCTCTTCGGCGCGGATGATGATGGATGCGGACAATCAGCAGAGCAGCGCCAAAACTGAACTGCTGAAAAACGCGCGAACCACGCTGGAGCAGGCTGCCGGCCACTTTGCGCGATTTAGCGAAACCCCTGCGCTGCCGGCAATGAGCGATGCCAGCCAGCAGGTGGCCAAAACCTATCAACATTATTATGCCGCGCTACAGGAGCTGGTTGGCTTCCTGGAAGCGGGCAATATGGATGCCTATTTCGCTCAGCCGACGCAGGGCATGCAGAACGCGCTGGGTGAAGCGATGACCCAATATGCCAGCCAAAGCGAAGCGCTCTATCAGAACGCCTTTACCACCAGTAGCAGCGACTATCAGATAGCCCGCTGGCAACTGCTGGTGCTGGCGGTGGTGCTGGTCGTGGTGATGGTCGGCGCCTGGTTTGGCATTCGCGCCATTCTGCTGAAACCGCTGGCATCGGTGATGGGCCATATCCGCCATATCGCGGCGGGCGACCTGACCCCAACGCTTTCGCTTCGCGGGCGTAACGAAATCACCGAACTGGCCGACACCGTGAATCACATGCAGGCCTCGCTGATTGATACCGTGACGCACGTTCGTTCGGGAGCTGAAGCGATTTACCACGGCACCAGCGAGATTGCGGCGGGAAATAACGATCTCTCGGCGCGCACCGAACAACAGTCGGCTTCGCTCGAAGAGACGGCGGCCAGCATGGAACAGCTGACGGCAACCGTGAAGCAGAATGCCGAAAACGCCCGTCAGGCATCGCATCTGGCACAAAGCGCCTCTGAAACCGCTCAGCGCGGCGGCAACGTGGTGAACGGCGTGGTGAACACCATGCATGAAATTGCCGCCAGTTCGCAGAAAATCTCCGATATTACCGGCGTTATCGACGGTATTGCCTTCCAGACCAACATTCTGGCGCTGAACGCTGCCGTTGAAGCGGCGCGCGCCGGTGAGCAGGGGCGTGGCTTTGCGGTGGTGGCTGGCGAGGTGCGCAATCTGGCAAGCCGCAGCGCGCAGGCGGCAAAAGAGATCAAAGCATTAATTGAAGATTCCGTCTCACGGGTCGATACCGGTTCTGTGCTGGTAGAAAGCGCGGGCGAAACCATGACCGATATCGTCAATGCGGTTACCCGCGTGACCGACATTATGGGCGAAATCGCCTCGGCTTCCGATGAACAGAGCCGCGGGATCGACCAGGTGGCGATTGCCGTCGCAGAAATGGACAGCGTCACCCAACAAAACGCCGCGCTGGTGGAAGAGTCGGCAACGGCCGCCGCCGCGCTGGAAGACCAGGCCGAGCGTCTGAATCAAGCCGTTGCGGCTTTCCGCCTTAACGTCGCGTCCGCACAGCATGCGACAAAAACTGCCCCGGCCCCGATAGCGGCGAAACGCCTCGCGTCGAGTGGTGAACGGGCTGCCGACAGTAACTGGGAAACCTTTTAATTTTATCCGCGGTCTTTGCCGCCTTTAGGAGTGTGGTGATGCTTTATCGTATTCGAATCTCTACCACGTTGTTTCTGATTTTGATTCTCTGCGGCATTTTGCAGATTGGCAGTAACGGACTCTCTTTTTGGGCTTTTCGCGATGGGCAAAGCAATATTAATCAGATAGACCAGAGCAGCCAGCAGTTGAACACCTTGACCGAGTCTCGCGCCGCGATGCTGCAGGCCAGCACCATGCTCAACAAGGCCGGTACGCTGACCGCGCTGAGCTACCCGCCGGATGAAGTGCGCAGCATTGTCGATGACGTGAAGCAGAATTTGTCGCAGGCCGATGCGCTGTTTCAGGGCTTTATGGCGCTGCCGTTGATGGGGGAACACGACAAAGAACTGCAGGCGCAGACGGCGAAAACCTTCACCGTCTGGCATGAAATGTTAGCCCATCAGACGGCCTGGCTTGAGAACAACCAACTGGCTGAGTTTGTGGCGGCACCGGTACAAAAATCGCAGGATCAGTTTGATAACGACTACGAAAGCTGGCGCAAAAATATCGAGAACTATGTCTCCGCCGCCGAACGCGAAAGCCAAAGCGACACTCAGCGTTCGACCATTACCTTTATTGGCATGGTGATTATTTCGGTACTGATCACCGTCGGCGCGCTGTGGTGGGTACGCCATATGGTGGTTAAGCCAATGGAGATCATCAGCCGTCACTTTGACAACATTGCCCACGGTAATCTGGCGCGGCCGATTTCCGTCTACGGCAAAAACGAAATTAGCGCCATCTTCGCCGGTCTGAAAACCATGCAGCAATCGCTGCGCGACACCGTCGGACAGGTGCGGGAAGGCAGCTATGCGATGCATACCGGGATTTCGGAAATTGCCGCAGGCAACAACGATCTCTCTTCACGTACTGAACAGCAGGCCGCTTCGCTGGCGCAAACGGCAGCCAGCATGGAGCAGTTGACTGCCACCGTTAGCCAGAACGCCGATAACGCCCGTCAGGCTTCTAACCTGGCGCACGGCGCGGCGGATACGGCAAAACGCGGCGGCGAGCAGGCTTCTCATGTGGCTCGCACTATGCACAACATCGCCACCAGTTCACGCAAGATAAGCGACATTATCAGCGTAATTGACGGTATTGCTTTCCAGACCAACATTCTGGCGCTGAACGCCGCGGTGGAAGCCGCACGTGCGGGCGAGCAGGGGCGTGGGTTCGCGGTGGTAGCAGGGGAAGTCCGTAACCTGGCCAGCCGCAGCGCGCAGGCGGCGAAAGAGATCAAAGGGCTGATTGAAGAGTCGGTGGCCCGCGTGCAGGAAGGGTCGGCGCTGGTGGAAACCTCCGCCAATACCATGACCGAGATTGTGCAGTCGGTCACCCGCGTGAACGACATTATGGGTGAAATTGCCTCCGCCTCGGACGAACAGCGTCGCGGTATTGAGCAGGTTGCGCAGGCGGTGACGCAGATGGACCAGGTCACCCAGCAGAACGCCTCGCTGGTTGAAGAGGGCGCAGCGGCAACGCAGCAGCTTGCCGACCAGGCCGACCGCTTAACCAACGTGGTATCGGTATTTGCCCTGGAAGAAGTGAAAGCGGCGGCCCCACGTGAAAACGTAGAGCTGACCGCGGTACCCGCAGTTTCCTGAATGATGTGATGTAAGAAGGCGCTATGACTGTATCTCTGCCAAATGGGCAATCGCAATTATTGAGTCAACTGACACAGCGCCTGACGCTTACCGACGGTCAATTCCGTCGGATCTGTCAACTGATCTACCAGCGCGCCGGTATCGTGCTGGCCGATCACAAGCGTGACATGGTTTACAACCGCCTGGTGCGACGTTTACGTACGCTGAACCTCGACGACTTTGGTCACTACCTCAGTTTGCTGGAGGCCAACGGCGACAGCCCGGAGTGGCAGGCGTTTATTAACTCGTTGACCACCAACCTGACGGCGTTTTTCCGTGAGGCGCACCACTTTCCGACGCTGGCGGAGCACGCCGCGCGTCGGCAGGGTGAATACCGGGTGTGGAGCGCGGCGGCTTCAACGGGGGAAGAGCCTTACTCCATCGCGATTACCCTCGCCGACACGCTGGGAACCGCGCCGGGGCGCTGGAAGGTCTATGCCAGCGACATCGATACCGAAGTGCTGGAAAAGGCGCAGAGCGGCATTTACCGCATGGACGAGCTGAAAACGCTCTCCCAGCAGCAGCTTCAGCGCTATTTCATGCGCGGAACCGGGCCGCATTCAGGCCTGGTGCGTGTACGTGCCGAACTGGCGAACTACGTGGATTTCTCCACGCTGAATTTGCTGAATGCCCACTACCAGGTGCCGGGGCCATTTGATGCGATCTTCTGTCGCAACGTGATGATCTATTTCGATAAGACCACGCAGCAGGAGATCCTCAAACGCTTTGTGCCGCTGCTGAAACCGGACGGCCTGCTGTTTGCCGGGCATTCGGAAAACTTCAGCCATCTGGCCCGTGAGTTCAGCCTGCGCGGACAAACGGTCTATGCGTTAAGTAAGGGAAGAACATGAAAAAAATAAGGGTCCTCTCCGTGGATGATTCGGCGCTGATGCGGCAGATCATGACGGAAATCATCAACGAGCATGACGACATGGAAATGGTGGCTACCGCCCCGGATCCGTTGGTCGCTCGCGACCTGATAAAAAAATTTAATCCTGACGTACTGACGCTGGACGTCGAAATGCCGCGCATGGACGGCCTCGACTTTCTTGAAAAGCTGATGCGCCTGCGCCCGATGCCGGTGGTGATGGTGTCATCACTGACCGGAAAAGGCTCGGAAGTCACGCTGCGCGCGCTGGAGTTGGGGGCGGTGGACTTTGTCACTAAACCGCAGCTCGGGATTCGCGAAGGGATGCTGGCCTACAGCGAAACCATCGCTGAGAAAGTGCGTGCCGCATCGCGTGCGCGCGTTAGCGCCCACAAGCCTATGCCCGCACCGGTGGCGCTGAAAGCAGGCCCGCTGCTCAGCTCCGAGAAACTGATTGCCATTGGCGCGTCGACCGGCGGCACCGAGGCGATTCGTCACGTGCTTCAGCCGCTGCCGCTCTCCAGCCCCGCGCTGCTGATAACCCAGCATATGCCGCCGGGCTTTACCCGTTCGTTTGCCGAGCGTCTCAACAAGCTCTGCCAGATAACGGTGAAAGAGGCGGAAGACGGCGAGCGCGTGCTGCCGGGCCACGCCTATATTGCGCCGGGCGATAAACATATGGAGCTCGCGCGCAGCGGGGCTAACTATCAAATCAAAATTCACGACGGGCCGCCGGTTAATCGCCATCGCCCGTCGGTTGATGTGCTGTTTCATTCGGTTGCGAAGCACGCGGGGCGCAATGCCGTGGGGGTGATCCTCACCGGTATGGGCAACGATGGTGCGGCCGGGATGCACGCGATGTATCAGGCGGGAGCCTGGACCATCGCGCAGAATGAAGCCAGTTGTGTGGTGTTCGGC
Organism: Kluyvera sichuanensis; assembly: GCF_040930405.1. Taxonomy (NCBI): domain Bacteria; kingdom Pseudomonadati; phylum Pseudomonadota; class Gammaproteobacteria; order Enterobacterales; family Enterobacteriaceae; genus Kluyvera; species Kluyvera sichuanensis. The sequence goes on along the minus strand of NZ_CP162271.1, from coordinate 1,796,644 downwards.
ATGCCGCGTGAGGCCATCAATACCGGTGGCGTCAGCGAAGTGGTCGATCTTAGCCAGGTAAGCCAGCAGATGCTGGCAAAAATCAGTGCCGGACAGGCAATACGTATTTGATCAGGAGAATTATTTTATGGCGGATAAAGAGCTTAAGTTTTTGGTTGTGGATGACTTTTCCACCATGCGTCGCATCGTGCGCAACCTGTTAAAAGAGCTGGGATTTAACAACGTTGAAGAAGCAGAAGACGGCGTAGATGCGATGAACAAATTGCAGACCGGCGGTTTTGGCTTTGTGATCTCCGACTGGAACATGCCAAACATGGACGGCCTGGAGCTGCTGAAAACGATTCGCGCTAACGGCGCTATGGCAGCGATGCCGGTGCTGATGGTGACGGCGGAAGCGAAGAAAGAGAACATTATTGCCGCCGCACAGGCTGGGGCCAGCGGATACGTGGTGAAGCCATTCACCGCGGCGACTCTGGAAGAAAAATTGAACAAAATCTTCGAGAAACTGGGCATGTAAGGTGACGAACATGATGCAATCTTCCATCAAGCCCGGCGATGAACACTCCGCCGCGGATATTATTAGCCGCATTGGCAATCTGACCCGTATGCTGCGCGATAGCCTGCGCGAGCTGGGGCTGGATCAGGCCATCGCGGAAGCGGCGGAGGCGATACCCGATGCCCGAGATCGCCTCGACTACGTGGTGCAGATGACCGCGCAGGCGGCGGAACGCGCGCTCAACAGCGTGGAGGCTTCGCAGCCGCATCAGGATGAAATGGAGAAGGGTGCAAAAGCGCTGACCCAGCGCTGGGACGCCTGGTTTGAGAATCCGATTGAGCTTGCCGACGCTCGCGAACTGGTGACCGATACCCGCAAGTACCTTGGCGACGTGCCGGGGCACACCAGCTTTACCAACGCGCAGCTGCTGGAAATCATGATGGCGCAGGATTTCCAGGACCTGACCGGTCAGGTTATCAAGCGTATGATGGACGTGATTCAGGAGATTGAACGCCAGCTGCTGATGGTGCTGCTGGAAAACATTCCCGAACAAGGCGCTCGCCAGAAACGCGAAAACGACAGCCTGCTCAACGGCCCTCAGGTTGATACCTCCAAAGCGGGCGTGGTGGCCAGCCAGGATCAGGTCGACGACCTGCTGGACAGCCTCGGCTTCTAAAGTCACGCCCCCGGCGTCGCGATGCTCGGCCGGGCTACCTTCAAAACGTAGCCCGGCCGAGGCGGTTACGCCGACGCCGGGGTAAACCCCTCTGCATTTCCCGAAAATGAAACCAACATCACGTTGGCTTACGCCTGAGTGCCACCCCGTTATATAGACTTGTCATAATTATTGCGCTTAAATAGTTATCAATGAGACCTGCAACAATATTTATTTTTCAATCCTTGCTATTAATTAAGGTCGGAATGTTATTGCCCAAATAAACTCGGGAGTGCGCATGCGAATATTACGCGACAGTGACTTTTTTCACTCGGAACAACATGCATTTTGCCTGTTCACTATGAATAACCAGTTAATGGAAGGCGTACATGGGCATGAGTTTGATGAGCTGGTTATTGTCCGGGATGGCAGCGGGTTTCATATTGTTAATGATATTGTCCACTTTATTTGTAAGGGTGATTTCTTTCTCGTTACAAAGAATGATACTCACAGCTACGTTTCCACTAATCACCTTTCGGTGATTAATATATTAATTCGCAGAAATCATAATTTTCATTTTTTACAGAATATCGACGCTTTGCTGCAGTGCGTGAAAACACAGTTGCAGTCGCGCAAGGACCGCACGCTAACGCCGAGTGAACTGGCAAATATCGAAGGCTGGAGCGAACAGATCATCGCGCGTAACGAGCACGACTACGACGCGCTCTATTTTTCGCAGTGCGAAGCGGCGTTTCTCAACGTGATCAACACGCTGTGCCTATGTGGCCGTCAGGGGGAGACGCTTAGCATCGAGGAAAAAGGACGCGCAAGCCTTATCAAAACGCTGAAATCCAACAGCCTGCGACAGCTAGACTGGAGCGCGCTTAGCGATGATAACGGCGTCGCACGGCGTACGATGTTCCGCTTTATCAAACGCATTACCGGCTATACCCCGGTGAAATTTCAGATGCTGTTTCGGGTGCTCAAAGCCCAGGAACTGCTACGCACGACCGATAAAACCGTCAGCGAAATAGCTGCCCGCTGCGGCTTTATGAACGCCATTAGATTAACTGAATCATACAAACGCTATTTTAATTATTCACCCACCCATGAACGGGAACTGCATTCACGGGTGTTAACGCAGATCTGATTTTCGGCTAATAACAATAAAACGACAGCAATTTTATCTCAACAATCGCGGTGAGAGGGGATTCTGCACCCGTCTCCTTTCATCTCACAGCATTAAGGGATAGGTTATGGCAAAAAATAGTACACCCGGCCCCTGGTATATCGGGGTGGTGTCAGGAATGGCATCGTATATTGATTCTGCCGCCATTGTTTCTAATGGCACCGCACTGGTTATTTATCAAAAAACCATCGGCATTACCGCGCTGGAAATTGGTATTTTATCCGGCCTGTTAACCCTCTGTATCGCCGCCGGAGCATTCTGCGGTGGTCGCCTTGGTGATCGTATTGGGCGGCGTAATGTCTTTATTATCACGATGGCGATGATCGTTATCGGCACGCTGGCACTGGCGTTTGGTGCGAGCTTCCACTTCCTGTTGGTTGGGACGTTGCTGGTGGGGTTGGCTACCGGGGCCGATTTACCGGTGTCGCTGGCGACCATTTCTGAAGCGGCAAACGATGACAACCGCGGCAAAATTATCGGCCTGTCGAACCTGCTGTGGCTGGTGGGGATTGGCGCGACGATGGGCATCTCAGCGGTTGTTGGCGACTGGGGACGAATTGGCGCGCAAATCATGTATATGCACGTCGGACTGGTGGCGGCAGTGCTGCTCATCCTACGCTGGTCGATACCTGAATCGCCGCTGTGGCTTGCCGCTCGCGATGAGCAGCGCCGGGGCGTGGCGACCGTCCGCGCGCAGAAAAACGGCTGGCGTGACCTGCTGGACAGCAAATATCTGTGGCCGTTTCTCTCCCTGTGCGCCTTTTACACCTTCACCAATCTGGCGGCCAATACCGGCGGGCAGTTTGGCACCTTTGTCGCCGTCAACGTGGTGGGCATTTCTGTCAGCACTAACTCGCTCTGGGGGTTGTTGATCCTGCCGGTGAGCGTCGCCTCAGGACTGCTGTTTATGCGCATTGTCGATACCTCAAAGCGCATTCCTTTTTTCATCTTTGGCGCGGTGATGATGTCCGGCGGCTACTTTGTGCCGGTACTGCTGAATTTCTCGCCGCTCTCATGGTTCTGCTGCCTGCTGTTTACCAATATCGGCACCGGCTTTGCCTTTGAAGGGATCATGAAAGTGTGGGCTCAGGAGTCGTTCCCGACCATGCTGCGCGCCACCGCCCAGGGGGTGATCGTCGGCGTGGCCCGCTTGACCTGCGGCCTGCTGGCCTTCGTCACGCCGGTGCTGCTGAGCGCCGGGCCGACGGTGCTCTATTGCCTGCTGACGGCGATTGTGGTCGTCGGCATGGTCATAGGCTGGCTGTGCTTCCACGGCAAGCAGCGCAATGAATTTAATGCAGAAACGGAAATGGTTGCGGCGGCGGATGCGCGGCCTGCGGCACACGACACGATGCGGGTGAAAGCCTGAACACGACGTTATTGAGGGAATAATTATGTTGGCAGTAGAGAACGTTACGCTTAACTATGAACGCGCGCTGGCGGGTTGTGAGACGCTCCCGGTATTCGGTTGGAGCATCAGCAGCAGCTTACGCAATGTCGTGCAGCGGAGTTGGCGGCTGCAGTTGGCGACATCGGCCAGTTTTGATGACCCTTGCTATGACAGCGGCGACATCCACGATGACCGCTCGAATAACGTGGAGCTGACTGCGTTTACCTGCACGCACTCCACCCGCTACTACGTGCGGGTTCGCATCACCGACAATCACGGCCAAAGCAGCGACTGGAGCCCGGCATCCTCGTTTATCACCGGCCTGCCTGCCAGAGCGTGGCAGGGCGAATTTATCTCAGCGGAGACGCCGCAGGATAAAGCCGAGTCGAAAGGGACGTTGCTGCGTCAGGCGTTCACCCTGCCGCAGGGGGCTGATATTGTTTCGGCGGTGGTCCATGCCAGCGCGCTGGGGCTTTATCAGCTGTGGCTTAACGGGGAAAAGGTCGGCTGCGATGAGCTGGCACCGGGCTGGACCAGCTACCACCACCACCTGCTGTACCAGACCTGGGACGTGACCGAACGGCTACGAGAAGGCGCGAATGCCATCGGGGCAATGGTGGGGGCGGGCTGGTACAAAGGGGATATGAGCTTTAACCGTTACCGCAACTACTACGGTGAACAGACCGGATTTATCTGCCATCTGGTGGTGACGCTGCGCGACGGTAGTCAGCAGGTTATAGCCAGCGACGGACGCTGGCTAGGCAGCGACTCGGCAATTCTGTTCTCGGAAATCTATGATGGTGAAATCTACGATGCCCGGCTCGAACAGCGCGGCTGGTGCGAACCCGGCTTTGCAGCGCAGGGTTGGCGCGCGGTGAACGTGCTGACCGCCGACCGTGCGGTGCTGCAGCCGCAAACAGCCTGCCCGGTGCAAGAGATTGAACGCCTGACGCCGCGTGCGCTGTTCACGACGCCGAAAGGCGAGACGGTGCTCGATTTTGGGCAGAACCTTAGCGGCTGGGTCGAGTTTTGCGTGCGTGGCGAAGCGGGCGACAACGTTTCGCTGCGCCATTTTGAGGTGCTGGACGCGGAGGGCAACGTCTATCTGGACAACCTGCGCACCGCCAAACAGCGCATTGACTACACGCTGCGCGGCGACGGTGAGGAACGTTATCACCCGCACTTTACCTTCCAGGGCTTCCGCTACGTGATGATTGAACGCTGGCCTGGGACGCCGACGCTGGATGATTTTACCGCCGTGGTACTGCATTCGGCGATGACCCCAACCGGCCATATTGAAACCTCTAACGCCGAACTGAATCAGCTTCATCACAATATTCTCTGGGGACTCAAAGGGAACTTTGTTGATATTCCCACCGACTGCCCGCAGCGCGATGAACGCCTTGGCTGGACCGGTGACGCGCAGATTTTCTGCCGTACCGCCAGCTATCTGATGCAGACGCACACCTTCTTTGCCAAGTGGCTGGAGGATCTTGCGCATGACCAGACGCCGGAAGGCGGCGTGCCGCACGTGATCCCCGACATTCTGACCGGCAAATGTGATAACGACCGTTTCCTGTCGCACGGTCGCACCCACTCGTCCGCTGCCTGGGCCGATGCGGCGGTGATCAACCCGTGGACGCTGTATCTGATGTATGGCGACACCCAGACGCTGGCGCGACAGTACCAGAGTATGAAGGCCTGGGTGGAGTTTATGCGGGCCAATGCGGTCGACAATATGTGGTCATGGAAGCTGCAGTTTGGCGACTGGGTGGCGCTGGATGCTCGCGAGGGTAGCTATTTTGGTGCGACGCCGAACGAACTGACCTGCATGGCCTATTACGCGCTGTCGACGCAGCTGCTGGCGAAGTCGGCGAAGGTGCTTGGCCATCTGGAAGATGCTGAACGTTACACGGCGCTGCATGCGTCGATCGTCGACAGCTTCCATCGCGAATTCTTTACGCCGAACGGCAGGCTGGCGGCGAGAACGCAAACGGCGCATATTCTGGCGCTCTACTTCCAGCTGGTGCCGGAGGCCTATCGCGAACGCACGGTGCAAACCCTGCTGACGCTGCTGGAGGAGCAGGGTGGGCATCTGGTGACCGGGTTCGTTGGCACGCCGTACTTCTGCCATGCCCTCAGTGAAAACGGTCAGGCCGATGCGGCGTGGCAGCTGCTGATGAAGGACGATTTCCCTTCCTGGCTGTATCAGGTGAAGGCCGGGGCGACCACTATCTGGGAGCACTGGGACGGCGTGAAGCCGGACGGCACCATGTGGAGCCCGGACATGAACTCGTTTAATCACTATGCCTACGGCGCCATCGGCGAATGGCTGTACCGGGCTGCGGCGGGGATCAACACCGAAGAAGAGGCGCCGGGCTTTAAACGTTCGGTGATACATCCGATTCCTGGCGGCAATCTCCAGTGGCTGAAAGCCCATTATGCTTCGGTTTATGGTGATATTGGCGTTAGCTGGGCGCTGGCCTCCGCGCAGGAGGGCCAGACGGTGACGCTGGAGGTGGAGATCCCGGCTAACACGCGCTCGACGCTGGTGCTCGACGGGGCGCATACGCTGCTGGAAACTGACGGTATCGACTTTGCCCCCTCATCGGCAGGCTATTGCGCCGAAGTGGGCTCAGGGCGTTATCGGGTTATTTTCCAGCGCTGACGGATTCATTACCACGGCGGCCTTTGCGCCGCCGTTTTAAATAAACGGCCGAACTCCTCCCTTTTCATTCCGTTATTCCCCGTATTGGCAACGTCTCACATCGAGATAATACTCGCGACCGTAATTGCGAGAGTGAAGCCGTGGCAGAAGAAAGCGACGACGACAAAACAGAAGACCCCACACCCCAACGACTTGAAAAAGCGCGTGAAGAGGGGCAAATCCCGCGATCCCGCGAGCTGACATCGGTGCTGATGCTGCTGGTGGGTGTTTGTGTGCTCTGGCTGGGCGGGGAGTCCCTTGCGCGTCGACTGGCAAACCTGCTCTCCGGCGGCCTGCGTTTTGACCACAGTATCGTTAACGATCCCAATTTAATTCTCGGGCAGATAATCATGCTGCTCAAAGAGGCCATGCTGGCGCTGCTGCCGCTGATTGTCGGCGTGGTGACGGTGGCGTTAGTGGCCCCGATGATGCTCGGCGGCCTGGTCTTCAGCACCAAATCCCTCGCCCTCAAACTCGACAAGCTCAATCCGCTGCCGGGGATTAAACGCATGTTCTCCGCCCAGACGGCGGCGGAACTGGCGAAAGCCATCATGAAAGCAGTGCTGATGGGGACCGTGGCAGGTTTCTTTATGTGGATGCACTGGCCGCAAATGATGCGACTGGTGAGTGAATCGCCGCTGTCGGCGATGGGCAACGCCCTCAATATGGTCGGGCTCTGTGCGCTGCTGGTGGCGCTGGGGATTATCCCGATGGTGGGGTTCGACGTCTTCTGGCAGATCCACAGCCATCTGAAAAAGCTGCGCATGTCGCGTCAGGATATCCGTGACGAATTTAAACAAAGCGAAGGCGACCCGCACGTGAAAGGGCGTATTCGCCAGATGCAGCGCGCGGCGGCGAGACGACGCATGATGGCGGACGTGCCAAAAGCGGACGTTATCGTCAATAACCCGACCCACTACTCGGTGGCGCTACAGTACGACGAAAACAAAATGAGCGCGCCGAAAGTGGTGGCGAAAGGCGCGGGGCTGGTGGCGCTGCGTATTCGTGAAATCGGCGAAGAGAATCGTATCCCGATGCTGGAGGCCCCGCCGCTGGCGCGTGCGCTCTATCGCCATGCGGATATCGGCCAGCAGATCCCCGGCCAGCTTTACGCGGCGGTGGCGGAAGTGCTGGCCTGGGTCTGGCAGCTTAAACGCTGGCGGCTCGCGGGCGGTCAACCGCCGAAAAAACCGGATAACTTACCGGTGCCAGAGGCACTGGATTTTTTGAACGAGAAGGACTCTGATGGCTAATCTTGTCGCAATGCTGCGCCTCCCCAGCAACCTGAAATCCACCCAGTGGCAGGTGCTTGCCGGGCCGGTGCTGATCCTGCTGATCCTGTCGATGATGGTGCTGCCGCTGCCGGCCTTCGTCCTCGATCTGCTTTTTACCTTTAACATTGCGCTGTCGATTATGGTGTTGCTGGTGGCGATGTTCACCCAGCGAACCCTGGAGTTTGCCGCGTTCCCGACCATCCTGCTGTTTACTACCTTACTGCGCCTGGCGCTGAACGTGGCCTCCACCCGTATTATTCTGATGGACGGGCATACCGGTGCGGCGGCGGCGGGTAAGGTGGTAGAAGCCTTCGGCCACTTCCTGGTGGGCGGTAACTTCGCCATCGGTATCGTGGTGTTTATCATCCTCGTTATCATCAACTTTATGGTTATCACCAAGGGGGCCGGGCGTATCGCGGAAGTGGGCGCGCGCTTCGTACTGGACGGGATGCCGGGCAAACAGATGGCGATTGATGCCGACCTGAACGCCGGGATCATCGGGGAAGATGAGGCGAAAAAGCGTCGCTCTGAAGTGACCCAGGAGGCGGACTTCTACGGTTCGATGGACGGTGCGAGCAAGTTCGTTCGCGGTGACGCCATCGCCGGTATTCTGATCATGGTCATCAACGTCATCGGTGGCCTGTTGGTCGGTGTATTGCAGCATGGGCTGGATCTCGGCAAAGCGGCGGAATCTTATACCCTGCTGACCATCGGTGACGGTCTGGTCGCACAGATCCCTGCGCTGGTTATCTCGACCGCGGCGGGCGTTATCGTCACGCGCGTCAGTACCGAGCAGGACGTGGGCGAGCAGATGGTCGGCCAGCTGTTCAGCAACCCGCGCGTGATGCTGTTGAGCGCCGGGGTGTTGGGTCTGCTGGGCCTGGTGCCGGGCATGCCAAACCTGGTGTTCTTACTGTTTACCGCTGCGCTGTTAGGGCTGGCCTGGTGGATCCGCGGTCGCGAAATGAAAGCGCCGGAACAGCCTCAGGTGGCTAAACCTCAGGAAACCAGCACTCAAGCCGTTGAGGCCACCTGGAGCGACGTACAGCTAGAAGATACCCTCGGCATGGAGGTGGGCTACCGGCTGATTCCGATGGTGGATTTCCAGCAGGACGGCGAACTGCTGGGGCGCATTCGCAGTATCCGTAAGAAATTCGCGCAGGAGATGGGCTTTTTGCCCCCGGTGGTGCACATCCGCGACAATATGGATCTCCCGCCTGCGCGCTACCGTATCCTGCTTAAAGGCGTTGAGATTGGCAGCGGCGAAGCCTATCCAGGGCGCTGGCTGGCGATTAACCCGGGCACGGCGGCGGGGACGCTGCCGGGTGAAGTCACCACCGACCCGGCCTTTGGTCTGGCGGCTATCTGGATCGAAAGCGCGCTGAAAGAGCAGGCGCAAATTCAGGGCTTCACGGTGGTGGAAGCCAGTACCGTGGTAGCGACCCATCTTAACCATCTGATTAGTCTCCATTCGTCTGAGCTGTTTGGTCGTCAGGAGGCGCAGCAATTGCTGGATCGCGTCTCGCAAGATATGCCGAAGCTGACCGAAGATCTGGTGCCGGGCGTGGTGACGCTGACTACGCTGCACAAAGTGCTGCAAAATCTGCTCGACGAAAAGGTGCCGATTCGCGATATGCGCACCATTCTGGAGACACTGGCGGAACACGCGCCGATTCAGACCGATCCGGGCGAGCTGACCTCGGTGGTGCGCGTGGCGCTGGGCCGGGCGATTACCCAGCGCTGGTTCCCGGGTAATGATGAAGTGCAGGTGATTGGCCTGGATACGCCGCTTGAGCGTCTGTTGCTGCAGGCGCTGCAGGGCGGCGGCGGGCTGGAGCCGGGACTGGCGGACCGTCTGCTGGCGCAAACTCAGGAGGCGCTGGCGCGTCAGGAGATGCTCGGTGCACCGCCGGTGCTGCTGGTGAACCATGCGCTGCGTCCGCTGCTGTCGCGCTTCCTGCGCCGCAGCCTGCCGCAGCTGGTGGTACTGTCGAATATGGAGCTGTCGGATAACCGCAATATCCGCATGACCGCGACCATTGGAGGTAAGTAATGCGCCGGTTGCTGCTATTACTCTTTCTGCCGATGCTGGCGCAGGCGGCAGGCGAGGGGGCCTGGCAGGCGAGCCATATGGGCATTACGCTGAACTATCGCGGCGTTGCTGCCTCGTCGGCACCGCTCGCCGCGACGTCACCCGTTCAGGGGGCCACCACGCTGGTGGCCTGGCGCTACGAGCTTAACGGCCCCACGCCTGCCGGGCTGCGCACTCGCTTGTGTTCGCTGACCCGCTGTACCGAGCTGGATGCCCAAAGTGGCACCACCATGGCGTTTAGCCAGGTGTCGGCATCAGAGCCTTTTCGTTTCATCTGGGAAATCCCCGGAGGTGGGCGATTAATTCCAGCATTGAAGGTGCAAAGCGTACAAATCATTGTTAACTACCGCTAACCGCCGCACAATTCACCAATCGCCACCCTAATCTGGTGGCGATGTCGCATTTCTGGTCCTTCCTTTTGATCGTAAAGAAACGTTGTTTTATAAATCAGTGACACATATGCCACGACTCTTTGCATTTTTGCCAATCCAGCCGTCGTGCTGGCAGAAATAGGAAGGTATCCCTCTACGCATACTTTTACTGTAGCCGTGTCAGTACTCCTTTTGGTGAAGCGATAGCGCGCCGAAGGAGTTCCAATAATAAAAGGCACAGGATTGACGGCAATGAATAGAACGCGAAAAATAGGATTGGTGAATTACTTCGCCTACGGTTCGGGCGATTTTCTCGGCGCAGGCACCACCGCGCTGACCGCCGCATGGCTCCTCTACTTCTACACCACCTTCTGTGGGCTCTCTCCCATCGAAGCGACCTTTATTTTTGCAACCGCCAGGGTTCTGGATGCGGTTGTCAGTCCGCTGATGGGCTTCTTAACCGATAACTTTGGCTCAACCTGGTTCGGTAAACGCTTCGGTCGTCGTAAATTCTTTATTCTGCTCGGTATTCCTTGCGTGTTCAGCTACTCCTTTATGTGGATAGGGGACATGGGCTTCTGGTACTACCTGGTGACCTACCTGATCTTTGATGTGGTTTACACCATGATTCTGGTGCCGTACGAAACGCTGGTGCCGGAAATGACCGACGATTTCAAGCAGAAGACCAAATTCTCCGGTGCGCGTATCGGTATGGCGCAGATGTCGGCAATTCTGGCTTCCTTCCTGCCGGGCATCCTGCTGACTCACTTTGGTAAAGACAACGCGGTCTCCTTCTTCTACGCCAGCCTCGTGTTCTCCGTGCTGTGCGCGCTGATGCTGACCTTTGTCTGGTTCTTCACCTGGGAACGTCCACGTGAAGAGTGGACGGCGGCGGCGCTGCAGGCTGAAGCCGAGAAGAAACATCTGACCTTCGGCCAGAGCATGAGCCGTCTGTTCATCGAACTCTCCTCAACGCTGCGCATTAAGATCTTCCGTCAGCATCTGGGGATGTACCTCGGTGGCTATATTGCTCAGGACGTGTTTAACGCCGTCTTCACCTACTATGTTGTGTTTGTGCTGATGCAGGAAGCCTCGGTGGCCTCTAACCTGCTGGGCACCATGGCTATCTTCCAGTTCATTGCTGTTATCGCCATGATCCCGCTGTGCATTCGCTTTGGACCGGCGCCGTCTTACCGCATGGTGGTCGTGCTGTTCGGCATCGGTTCGTTCTCCTACGCAGCGCTGTACTACGCAGGACTGAGCGATATCTACTCGCTGCTGCTGCTGATTTCCGCGGTGGCCGGTCTGGGCCGTGGCGGTATCAACTACGTACCGTGGAACACCTACACCTATATTGCTGACGTGGATGAAGTGATCACCGGCCAGCGCCGTGAAGGCATCTTCGCGGGCATTATGACCCTGACGCGTAAAGCCTCTCAGGCGGGTGCCGTGATGCTGGTGGGGATCATCATGCAGCTCTCCGGCTTTGTCTCCGGGCAGAAAACCCAGCCGCCTGAAGTGAGCCACACCATTCTGCTGATCCTCAGCATGGGGACCATCATCGTGCTGGCGCTGGGCTTCCTGGTCTCACTGCGCTTCAAGCTGAACCTGAAAACCCACGGTGTACTGCGTGAAGAAACCGCAAAAATGCGTGATTCCGGCCACGTGGTACCGGAAACCGTCACTGCCCAGGCGCGTGAAACCGTCGAAATGCTGGCGGGTATGCCGTACGAATCCCTGTGGGGCAACAACAATATTGGTTACCTGAATCGTAATAAACCTGCTGCACCTTCGCTGAAGCAGGCTGCAACATTGAATTCGACTTACAACAGAGGTTAAAGATATGAAAGTTTGGCCCGTCAAACATAGCCCATTATTACGTCAACCGGAGCGTTTTATCTCCCGGGAAGAGCTGAAAGCCTTGATTCAGACGGTGACGAACAATCTGGTGAATATCAAGGATGAGACTGGTCAATTTCTGCTGCGCCTGGACGATGGTCGCGTGATTGACACCAAAGGCTGGGCAGGTTGGGAGTGGACGCACGGTGTGGGTCTGTACGGTATCTATCAGTACTACCAGCAGACCGGCGACGTGGCGATGCGCGACATTATTGATAGCTGGTTCGCCGACCGCTTCGCTGAAGGCGCGACCACCAAAAACGTCAACACTATGGCCCCGTTCCTGACGCTGGCCTATCGCTATGAAGAGACGCACAACCCGGCGTATCTGCCGTGGCTGGAAACCTGGGCCGAGTGGGCGATGAACGAGATGCCGCGCACCGATCACGGCGGTATGCAGCACATCACGCTGGCGGAAGAGAACCATCAGCAGATGTGGGATGACACCCTGATGATGACCGTGCTGCCGCTGGCGAAAATCGGCAAGCTGCTGAATCGCCCGGACTACGTGGAAGAGGCGGTGTATCAGTTCCTGCTGCACGTGCAGAACCTGATGGACCGGGAAACCGGGCTGTGGTTCCACGGCTGGAACTACGAAGGAAACCACAACTTTGCCAATGCGCGCTGGGCGCGCGGCAATAGCTGGCTGACTATCGTGATTCCTGACTTCCTTGAGCTGGTGGATTTGCCGGAGAACAACGCGGTGCGTCGTTATCTGGTACAGGTGCTGAATGCGCAGATCGCCGCGCTGGCGAAATGCCAGGACGACAGCGGCCTGTGGCATACGCTGCTGGACGACCCGAACTCTTATCTGGAAGCGTCGGCGACCGCTGGTTTTGCCTACGGCATTCTGAAAGCGGTGCGTAAACGCTATGTTGGTCAGGAGTATGCCGACGTTGCGGAGAAAGCCATTAAGGGCATTGTGAAGCACGTTTCTCCAGAAGGGGAGTTACTGCAAACCTCCTTCGGTACCGGGATGGGTTCCAATCTCGATTTCTATCGTGAAATCCCGCTAACCTCCATGCCGTACGGCCAGGCCATGGCGATTCTGTGCCTGACGGAATATCTGCGTAAGTTCTTCTAAGCCTTAGCGCTTCAAAAACCCGGCTATGCAGATGGTCGGGTTTTTTATTGCCCTTTCCATCAAAAAAAGTTGTTATTTTTACTTTTGGTTATAAAAAAATTTTAACCAGATCGCATTCCTGGCGCATGGCTAATAGCCGCAATGACAATGGTGATATAGCTCACATTTCATCATTCACCATAAGAATATAAAAACAGTGTTTCAAAATAATAAAACACGAGGTTTAATTTTATGGCAAGAAATGCGGCTTCAGCCCCCCACGGGCTGCAGGGAAGACCTGTCAATCTGCGCCATCAACTGGCATACGGAGGCGGAAACCTTTTGGGGAGCGGCGCGCTGGCGATCAGCGGCGCGTGGCTTCTGTACTTCTATACCACATTCTGTGGTCTGACGCTGATTGAGGCGGCGTTCATTTTCTCCGTTGCAAGCGTCATTGACGCAATCAGTAACCCGCTGATGGGTTATCTCACCGATAATTTTGGTAAAACCGCGCTGGGCAAACGCTTTGGCCGCCGCCGTTTCTTCCTGCTTATCGGCATTCCACTGATGATGTTCTACCCGCTGCTGTGGGTAGAAGGGTTGAGCTTCTGGTACTACCTCGCCACCTACGTCATGTTCGAGATTATCTACACCTCGGTGATGGTGCCATACGAAACGCTGGCCACCGAGATGACCGACGATTTTGCGCTGCGCTCGAAGCTGACCGGCTATAAGGCGATTTTCGGTAAACTAGCTAACTTCCTCGCCGCGTTCATTCCTGGGCAGTTTATCCTGATTTACGGTAAAGATTCAGCGACGCCGTTCTTCCTGACCGGCCTGACCTACGGCGCGATCCTCATCGCGGCGGTAGCCTGCCTGTGGTACAACAGCTGGGAGCGTCCGCGCGAAGAGGAGCCGGAAGCTCAGGTCAAATCGACCCTGCTGCAAACGCTGCTGTCGCTGGCGAAAGATATGCGCTCCACCTTCTACCTGCGGGTATTCCGTAAGCACCTCGGCATGTACCTGTGCGGCTTTGGCGCCGAGTGGCTGTTCGCGTCAATCTTTACCTACTTTGTTATTTTCGTACTGCAGCATGACCCGGCGATGGTGGCGGGGCTGAACAGCCTGAACTCCATCCTGCAGCTGATTTCCACCGCGCTGTTTATCGGCCTGTGCGTGAAAAAAGGCTTCAGTAAGCCGTATATTATTGCGCTTTGCATCGTGATTTTCGCCGTATTCCTCTACACCTCACTGTGGTTCTTCCATCTGCCAGTGCATCTGGCGACCATTCTGATGTTCGGGATCACGATTATTTTCGGTCTGGGCACCGGCGGCGTGTACTACATTCCCTGGACGGTCTATACCTTCCTGGCCGACGTGGATGAAGTCTATACCGGTCGCCGCCGCGAGGGGATTTACGCCGGTGCGATGACCTTCTCCGGCAAAATCCTGCGCTCGATTATCGTCTTCGTGATGGGGGCTATTCTGAGCTACTACGGCTTCCAGTCTAAAGCGCACGTACAGCCGGAAAGCGCGGTGAACGCGATTGCGGTGGTGTTCTGCGGCGGTGTGGCGCTGTTGGCGCTGATGGCTATCGTCTTCAGTAAGCAGATGAAACTGGACCGCGAAACCCACAAAGTGGTGCTGCAAGAAGTGGCGCGTATTAAAGCGGGCGGCAAGCTGGAAGATATTACCCCTGAAGTGCGCGCGGTGGTGGAAGACCTGGTCGGTCATCGCTACGAAGAGTGCTGGGGCAATAGCCCGCTGTTCAAAAAAGATGAATCTCCGGTTGTGGTTGAGGCCGTATCCGCCGGGCGCTAATGCACCCGACGTTCACGTCAACTTACCCCTGGGGCGACGGCAGCTGCGCGTCGTCCTGGGGGACAAACAGATGGTCGAGGATCTGGCGCATCACTGGTGCCGCGACCACACCATCACTCCCCCCGTTTTCCAGCACCAGCGCAACCGCAACCTTCGGATTTTTATACGGCGCAAAAGCGGTATAGAAGATATGGTCACGCAGGCGCGTTGGGATCATTTTCGCGTTATAGGTTTGGTTCTCTTTCAGGCTGAACACCTGCGAGGTGCCGCTTTTCGCCGCGATACCGTAAGGCGCAGTATGGAAAAACTTATAGCCGGTGCCGTTTGGCGCGTTGGCCATACCGAACATCGCCTGGCGCACCAGGTTCCAGTATGGTGAGGCGGCACTGGCAATCTGCGGTTCATTAGCCGGTTGCCGGTACGGAATAACCGTCTTGCCGGACTCTTCATCTTTCAGCAGGTGTGGCGGGATCACACGGCCATTGTTGAGCAGGGCCACCATCGCTTTCACCATCTGAATTGGGGTAGCAATCCAGTAACCCTGGCCGATGCCGACGGAAATCGTGTCGCCCTGATACCAGGCTTTTTTGTGCACTTTCTCTTTCCAACCGCGGCTCGGCAGCAGGCCGGTGTACTCTTCGTCCAGATCGATCCCGGTTGGCTTGCCGTAGCCAAACTGGCTGAGCATATTATTGATGCGGTCGATGCCCATCATATAGGCCACCTGATAGAAGAAGGTGTCGGCGGACTCTTCAATCGCTTTGGTGACGTCCAGCATACCGTGGCCGGTTTTTTTCCAGTCGCGATAGTGGCGCTGGGTCCCCGGCAGCGTCCAGGTTGGCGCGCCAAAGAAGCTGGTTTGCGGAGTGATCACGCCGTCGAGCAGCGCCGACATCGCCATATAGGGCTTCACCGTGGAGGCGGGCGGATAGAGCCCCTGGGTGACGCGGTTAATCAGTGGTAGGTTCTTATCCTGCAGCAGCGAATTGTAATCTTTGTAGCTTATCCCTTTCACAAACGGGTTCGGGTCATAGCTGGGGTTTGAGACCATCGCCAGCACGGAACCATCGTGCGGGTCTTCTACCAGCACCGCCGCGCGCTGACCAACCAGCAGACTTTCAATGTATTCCTGTAGATGCAGATCCAGCGTCAGGTGAATGTCTTTACCCGCCACCGGCGGCACGTCTTTTAGCAGACGGACGATGCGCCCGTGGTTATCGACTTCCACTTCCTGGTAGCCGGTTTTGCCGTGCAGTTCATTTTCGTAGTAGCGCTCGATACCCTGTTTGCCGATGTTATGGTCGGCGGCATAGTTTTCCGCAATGCCTTCTTTATCCAGCGTTTTCAGATCGCTATCGTTGATTTTCGACACGTAGCCCAGCACGTGCGCCAGCTCGGCACCGTAGGGATACTGGCGGTCTTCATAGCTGTCGATCGTCACGCCGCTAAAGCGGAACTGGTTCACGGAAAAACGGGCGATTTCGACGTCGGAGAGGGCGCTCTTTAAGACCACAGGGCGGTAGCGGCTGCTGGACTTAAGCGCTTTATGGAACTGGTCAATATCGTCAGGCGTCAGGTCAACGAGCGGCGTCAGTTCGCGCAGTAGCGCGTTCATGTCGTCGATTTTGTAAGGCGTAACGGAGATATCGTACCAGGTGACGTTCTTCACCAGCGGAATGCCATTGCGGTCATAGATAATGCCGCGGGTCGGCGCGACCGGCAGCATCTTGATGTCGTTGGCATCAGAACGTGTGGCGTAGTAGCTGTGTTCGTCAATCTGCAGATGGTAGAGATTGAAAATCAGTATGCCAAAGCAGACCACCACCAGGCCAAAGGCCACGATCGCGCGGCGCATGAAGAGCTTTCGCTCCGCTTCATAGTCTCTAAAAGTCATTACGGTACCCAGTGTTTAAGCCGCCTAATCATACGGAGCGGTCACTGGCATGACAGACAAAAAATGTACCATCCCTATAGGGAAATGTGTCATTCCTTGTGTTTTGTAACAAATTGCGGGGATTTAGCCTGTAGCCCGGCCAGGCAGAGCGCCGCCGGGAAATGCGCGATATAAAAAACCCGCGACATGCGCGGGCTTTTCACATCACTCGAGATGATTACATACGTTCTACGGTTTCGATACCCAGGGTATCCAGACCCAGCTTCAGGGTTTTCGCCGTCAGCAGCGCCAGTTTCAGACGGCTATTACGCACGCTTTCGTTCTCGGCGGAGAGGATAGGGCAGTGCTCGTAGAAGCCGGAGAACAGACCTGCCAGATCGTACAGGTAAGCACACATCACGTGCGGGGTACCGTCGCGAGCGACGACGTTTAGCGTCTCTTCGAACTGCAGCAGACGCGCCGCCAGCTGTGCTTCACGGTCTTCAGTGATGGTCACTGCGGCATTGATGATCGCGCTCTCTTCCAGCTCCGCTTTACGGAACACGGACAGCACGCGGGTATAAGCGTATTGCATATACGGCGCGGTGTTGCCTTCGAAGGCCAGCATGTTGTCCCAGTCGAATACGTAGTCGGTGGTACGGTTTTTGGACAGATCCGCATATTTCACCGCGCCGATACCGACGACGTTGGCCAGTTTTTCCAGCTCATCTGCTGGCATATCCGGGTTCTTCTCTGCCACCAGGCGACGTGCGCGCTCCAGCGCTTCGTCCAGCAGATCCGCCAGCTTGACGGTACCGCCAGCACGGGTTTTGAACGGCTTGCCGTCTTTACCCAGCATCATGCCGAACATGTGGTGCTCCAGCGGTACGGAATCCGGCACGTAACCGGCTTTACGTACGATGGTCCACGCCTGCATCAGGTGCTGGTGCTGGCGGGAGTCGATGTAGTACAGCACGCGGTCGGCATGCAGGGTTTCGTAACGATATTTCGCACAGGCGATATCGGTGGTGGTGTACAGGTAGCCGCCATCCTTTTTCTGGATGATGACGCCCATAGGTTCACCTTCTTTGTTCTTGAACTCGTCCAGGAACACCACGGTTGCGCCTTCGCTCTCCACCGCCAGACCTTTTGCTTTCAGGTCCGCGACGATACCCGGCAGCATTGGGTTGTACAGGCTTTCACCCATCACGTCATCACGGGTCAGGGTGACGTTCAGGCGATCGTAGGTCAGCTGGTTCTGAGTCATGGTGATGTCGACCAGCTGACGCCACATTTTACGGAAGTATTCGTCGCCGCCCTGCAGCTTCACGACGTAACTACGTGCGCGCTCGGCGAAGGCTTCATCTTCGTCGTAATGTTTTTTCGCTTCGCGGTAGAAACCTTCGAGGTCGGCCAGCGCCATCTCACCGGCGTTTTCCTGCTGCTGCTTTTCCAGATACGCAATCAGCATACCGAACTGGGTGCCCCAGTCGCCGACGTGGTTCGCGCGGATCACTTTATGGCCCATCAGCTCCAGCGTTCGGACGGCAGCGTCACCAATGATGGTGGAGCGCAGGTGGCCGACGTGCATCTCTTTTGCCACGTTTGGCGCGGAGTAGTCCACCACGATAGTCTGTTTTTCTGGCTGGGTGATGCCCAGACGATCGCTTTTCAGCGCCTGGCTTACGTGCTCGGCCAGGAAGGATGGGTCGAGGAAGATGTTGATAAAGCCTGGCCCGGCGATCTCGACTTTATTGGCAATGCCGTTCAGATCGAGATGAGACAGTACCTGCTCTGCCAGTTGTCGCGGTGCCATGCCCAGTTTTTTGGCCACTGCCATCATGCCGTTAGCCTGATAGTCGCCGAACTGTACTTTTGCTGACTGACGAACCTGCGGTTCGCAATCGACAGGCGCGCCTGCCGCAATCATGGCCTGACTGACTTTTTCTGAGAGAAGAGCCTGAATATTCACCGGAATACCTTACGTTTTAGACGCTGCAACCTGCACGGCCCAGCGCCGGGTGTGGATAAATTAAGGCGGGAGTATACTGCATTTGCCTGATGCCGTCAGCATCGGGCCGCCCTCTGCCATAGTGAAAAAACGCTGCCTGAGCAGGGATTAATCGCTCATCTCGCCGAACGGTTGGTTCGGGGCCCACAACAGGGTAGATTAGCCTTTTCATGGAATAAGAGTAGGGCTGAAATGGCAAACTGGCAGACTATCGCGGAACTGCAGGATATCGCTGCGGATCTTCCGCGCTTCACCGACGCACTGGCGGCGCTTTCCCAACGGCTGGGGCTCGATATCGCGCCGCTCAACGCCGACCATATCTCGTTGCGCTGCCACCAGAACACCACCGCCGAACGGTGGCGTCGCGGCTTCGAGCAGTGCGGTACGCTGCTGTCGGAAAATATCATCAACGGTCGACCGATTTGTCTGTTTAAGCTTGAGGAGCCGGTTTGCGTGGCCCACTGGCAGTTTACGGTGGTTGAGCTGCCGTGGCCGGGAGAGAAACGCTATCCGCATGAAGGCTGGGAACATATCGAAATCGTTCTGCCGGGCGAGCCGGAAGGGCTGAACGCCCGCGCGCTGGCGCTGCTGTCTGATGACGGGCTGAGCCAGCCGGGTATTTCGGTCAAAACCAGTTCACCAAAAGGCGAACGCGAGCGTCTACCGAACCCGACGATGGCGGTTACCGATGGTAAGGTGACGGTGAAGTTTCATCCATGGACGATTGAGGAAATTGTTGCCAGTGAGCAGGCAATGTAACCAGCCAGTGTAACTATGTGAACTAACGCCGGGTCTGCAGGCGGGAACGGTGGCATGATCTTTCGCTGAATCAAACGGAGAGAAATATGGCATTGCTGGAAATCTGCTGTTACAGCACGGAATGCGCGGTTATCGCGCAGCAGAATGGGGCGGATCGTATTGAACTGTGTGCGGCGCCGCTCGAGGGCGGGCTGACACCGTCATACGGTGTGCTGAAAGCCACGCGTCATCGGGTGACGATTCCCGTCCACCCGATTATCCGGCCTCGAGGCGGTGATTTCTGTTATACCGACGGCGAGTTTGCCACCATGCTGGAAGATGTGCGTCAGATTCGTTCGCTGGGCTATCCCGGCTTTGTGATTGGCGTGCTGAATCCCGAAGGGCAGGTGGATATTCCCCGCATGCGTCAGATTATGGTGGCGGCAGGCCCGCTGGCGGTGACCTTCCATCGCGCCTTTGATATGTGCGCGAATCCTCAGCAGGCTATTGAACAGCTTGCGGAATTAGGGGTTGCCAGGGTTCTCACCTCCGGCCAGCAGTCGTCGGCGGAAAAAGGTATTTTATTAATTCGGGAACTTATTGGTAGGAGTGATACTCCAACCATTATGGCAGGTGCAGGTGTAAGAGCGAGCAACCTTTCTCTCTTCCTCGAAGCCGGTGTCAAAGAAGTGCACAGTTCAGCCGGGCAATGGGTGCCCTCCGAAATGCGTTACCGCAACCCCGGATTATCAATGTCAACGGATCCTGAAGCTGATGAGTATTCTCGCTATACCGTCGATGGCGCGGCGGTAGCGGCAATGAGAGAAATCATTGAGCGCCACGTGTAGCTAAAAGTTTTTTACCGCGTGTCATATTCGCCCAATATGATGCTTGCTTGTACCAGGCCCCTGCCCATTAAACAGGGGCCTTTTTTTCGCCGTTATATTTCGCCCTGCCACTGCGTTGGCTTTCCTCGCTCGCCTTGTTGCAGAGCGAAATATTTAGGCGAATCGCCGTCATATTTCACCGCGTTGGGTACGAACCTGTAGCCCGGCCAAGCGCAGCGCCGCCGGGAAGGGCACAACCGCTACGGTTTACGCGCAATCAACACCGCGCGCAGCGGTGCCGGATAACCTTCAACCGTTTTGCTCGGATCGTTTGGATCGAGGAAGTCGGCCAGCGACTCGGTGATCATCCACTCGGTGCGACGCTGTTCCTCGGTGGAAGTCACGCTCATATCGGCAATGCGCACGTCAACGAAACCGCACTTCTCCATCCAGTTTTTCAGCGCCAGCGCCGACGGAATAAAGTAGACGTTACGCATCTGCGCATAGCGGTCGCCCGGCACCAGCACCGTGTTCTCATCGCCTTCAACCACCAGCGTTTCCAGTACCAGTTCACCATCGCTGACCAACTGATCTTTCAGCTGCCAGATATGCTCAAGCGGTGAACGGCGGTGGTACAGTACGCCCATAGAGAAAACGGTATCAAACGCCTTCAGCGCCGGAAGCTGCTCAATGCCCAGCGGCAGCAGATGTGCGCGCTGATCGTTGCCCAGCAGTTTACGCACTGCTTCAAACTGGCACAGGAACAGATGGGTTGGGTCGATACCGACCGCCATGTGCGCACCTGCACCAATCATGCGCCACAGGTGATAGCCGCTACCGCAGCCCACGTCGAGAATGGTACGCCCGCTCAGGTCCGAAAGGTGCGGCAACACGCGCTCCCATTTCCAGTCAGAGCGCCATTCGGTATCGATGTTCACGCCGTACAGCGAAAACGGCCCTTTACGCCACGGCATCAGGTTACGCAACAGGGTATCGATGCGTTTAACCTGGCCTTCGCTCAGCGGCGTTTCACTTTCAGCGGTAACGCTGTGTAGCAGGTCGAGCTTCCACGGCTGAATTTCCGGCAGAAATTCAACGGCGTTGGACCACTGCTTAAACAGGCCGTGCTGATCGCGCTGCCAGGCGCCAATCTGCGCGGGCAGCGTTTCCAGCCAGTGGGACAGCGGGCTTTTTGCGATTTGCTGATAAAAATTGCCAAACTCGATCATGCCGGGGTTCCCGCCTTCAGTGCCACCAGAGAGCCAAAGTTAAAGCACTGGAACCACAGCTCGCTATGCTCAAAACCGGCCTGACTCAGGCGGGCTTTGTGGACTTCAACCGAGTCGGTCAACATCACGTTTTCCAGCATGCTGCGCTTCTGGCTGATTTCCAGTTCGCTGTAGCCGTTGGCGCGCTTAAAGTCGTGGTGCATGTTGAACAGCAACTCGCCGACGGTCGCATCTTCGAAGCTGAACTTCTCTGACAGCACCAGCGCGCCGCCAGGGTTCAGCCCCTGATAAATTTTGTTGAGTAATGCCTGGCGTTCTGCGGGCTCAAGGAACTGGACCGTAAAGTTCAGCACCACCATCGAGGCGTTATGAATCTCGATATCGCGAATATCGCCCTCAATGACATCCACCGGGGTCGGCGCTTTGTAGGCGTCGATATGGCGACGGCAGCGTTCAATCATCGCCGGAGAATTATCAACGGCGATAATGCGACAGTTGTCGTGGGCAATGTTACGGCGAATGGAAAGGGTGGCGGCACCCAGTGAACAGCCAAGGTCGTAAACCTGGGTACCCGGCTGCACAAAGCGCTCGGCCAGCATGCCGATCATGGAAATGATATTCGAGTAGCCAGGCACGGAGCGCTGGATCATATCCGGGAAAACTTCGGCTACCCGTTCATCGAAGGTCCAATCGCCGAGGCGGGCAATCGGTGCAGAAAAAAGCGTATCGCGGTCAGACATTAGGTTAAATCCGGAAAAATAAAAACGGCGTATTGTGCGCTAACGCAGCGAGAAAACCAACTCCCACGGCATATACCACAGGTTCACCAGCACCATTAGCAACAGCGAAAGATAGGTGGCGATCATGCCTGAACGTCGCCAGCGGAACAGCCGATGGTGAAAACCGTAGTAGTGCATCAACCGCCCAGCGAGCAGCATCAGGCCGCAGAGGTGCACCATCCAGGTCTCTGCGCCGTTCATTTCCATAAACAGCAGCAGGGCGACGCCAATCGGAATATATTCCACCGCATTGCCATGAATGCGAATGGCGCTTTGCAGCTCGCTAAAGCCGCCGTCACCGTAGGCGACGCGATAAAGTCGGCGCAGGCGTACGACGTCGAAGGAAAATTTTATCAGCAACAACGCCGCGAGTACGGCGTACAGCGCGCTAACCATACAAACTCCCTTTATGTTGGCAGAGGCTACTCATTATCATAGGTATGAATGTCAAAAAAGAGAAGATTGTTGTGGAATCGACGGTGCGGAACCCAGTTCGGGAAGGACGGAATGCAGTGCATCCCACAGAGAATGCACCAGCTCAGGCGCCTGGGCGATATCCGGGGTGTGCAAAAACAGATAAGGCGTGGTGGTGTGCTGCCACTGCGCCAGTTTCTTCAGCCACGGCGCAAACATGGCCTGATTCTGCGCCATATCATCGCTGCCGATAAATCTCACCATGGGCTGTTCAGCGGTCACCACCGCATGCACCGGTACTTTCGGCTTTTTGCGCTGGGCTTCTCGTACCGCTTCGTTGTGAGGTTTAGCTGCATGTACCGGCCGGCTATCGAGGATCACGCGATTTACGCCGCGCTCGTGCAGGCCACGGTTAAGCAGCCGCTCGCTGTCGCTCTTATCGAAAAACTGCGGGTGACGCACTTCAACGCCGTAGTGAAAAACGTTCGGTAACCCATCGAGGAAAGCCCACAGCGCGGGAAGATCTCGAGGGCCAAAGGTGGCCGGAAGCTGAAGCCAGTACTGCCCAATTCGCCCAGCAAGCGGCGCCATCCGCTGGAAAAACTCAAGGGTCAGATCGTCGCAATGACGCAGGGCGGCCTGGTGCGAAATGGTGGCCGGGAATTTAAAGCAGAAACGGAAATTATCATCGGTCTGCGCCAGCCAGCGGTCGACAATGTCGGCCTTCGGCAGGGCGTAGAGCGTGGTGTTGCCCTCCACACAGTTAAAGTGGCGGGCATACTCTTCAAGGCTGGTAATACCAAGGCGCACCCATTTCGGGTGCGACCATTGGGGAAGCCCAAGATAAATCATAGCGCCGCGAGGATCTCGTCGGTGCTGCGTACGCGCGCAATACGCGGGAAGATATACGAAAGGCTGCTCTGATGCTGATCGTTGTTGAACGCGCTGCAGGCATCTTCGGCGATAACCAGGTTAAAGCCCAGTTCCCACGCGTTCCGCGCGGTAGACTCCACGCCGATGTTGGTAGAAATACCGCACAGGATAATGGTGTCGATGCCGCGACGACGCAGTTGCACTTCAAGATCGGTGCCGTAAAACGCGCCCCACTGACGCTTGGTCACTTCAATATCGCTGTCCTGTTTGCCGAGCTCAGCCGGGTAGGTCCACCAGTTTTCCGGCAGCGCTTTGGCCGGTGCAGGTGCATCCACCGGCTGCTTCAGCGCGTCGGCAAAATCTGCTGACCAACCTACGCGAACCAACACGACGGGTGCGGATGCCGCACGGCACTTGTCGGCGAGACGGGCGGCACGGGCGACCACGTCGGTAGCGGTGTGCGGGCCGCCGGCAAACGGCAGAATGCCTTCCTGCAGGTCAATCACCACAAGGGCGGTTTTTTTGGCGTCTAAATTCAGCATGGTGGTTCCTCTGTAAACGGGCTGTCGGGGGCATACCTTACAATCGACGCCTGGTGAATGAACGGATAATTATTGTTAATTTTTGTGAGTGTAGGCAATAAGCGTTCAGCAAACAGTCGTATATACCCGTCATACTTCAAGCTGCAGGTGCGTTGGCTGCGCTCGCTCACCCCAGTCACGTACTTATGTACGCTCCTGGGGATTTGCTCCCTTGCCGCCTTCCTGCAACTCGAAGTATTTAGGGTATAAGCTGCTCCGGGCTTATCGCGAGCGAGAATTTCCAGTATAATAGCCCCCTTTTTTCATCTAGTAGTGACATTCAGCTAAAGCTGCGACAGTAACGCCTGCATGACAGGCGACAATCCGCCGACGGCTAAGTTAAGGGATATCTCATGCGTACAGAATATTGCGGACAGCTTCGACAGTCCCACGTTGGGCAGCAGGTGACTCTGTGTGGTTGGGTCAACCGCCGTCGTGATCTCGGTAGCCTCATTTTTATCGACATGCGCGACCGTGAAGGCATCGTACAGGTGTTCTTCGATCCGGACCGTGCGGATGCCTTGAAGTTAGCCTCTGAACTGCGTAATGAGTTCTGCATTCAGGTAACCGGCACCGTTCGTGCGCGTGACGAAAAGAACATCAACGCGGATATGGCAACCGGTGCTATCGAAGTTCTGGCCTCCGATCTGACCATCATCAACCGTTCAGAATCACTGCCGCTGGACTCCAACCACGTCAACACCGAAGAAGCGCGTCTGAAGTACCGCTACCTCGACCTGCGTCGTCCGGAAATGGCTCAGCGCCTGAAAACCCGCGCTAAAATCACCAGCTTCGTGCGTCGCTTTATGGACGATCACGGTTTCCTCGATATCGAAACCCCGATGCTGACCAAAGCGACTCCGGAAGGTGCGCGCGATTACCTGGTACCGTCTCGCGTACATAAAGGTAAGTTCTATGCGCTGCCACAGTCTCCTCAGCTGTTCAAACAGCTGCTGATGATGTCCGGCTTCGACCGCTACTATCAGATCGTTAAATGCTTCCGCGACGAAGACCTGCGCGCTGACCGTCAGCCAGAATTCACCCAGATCGACGTCGAAACCTCCTTCATGACCGCACCGCAGGTGCGTGAAGTGATGGAAGCGCTGGTGCGTCAGCTGTGGCTGGAAATTAAAGGTGTGGATCTGGGCGACTTCCCGATCATGACCTTCGCCGAAGCAGAGCGCCGTTACGGTTCCGACAAACCGGACCTGCGTAACCCAATGGAACTGGTTGACGTTGCTGACCTGCTGAAAGCCGTTGAGTTCGCGGTATTCTCCGGCCCGGCTAACGATCCGAAAGGCCGCGTGGCTGCGCTGCGCGTACCGGGCGGTGCTGCACTGACCCGTAAGCTGATTGACGAATACGGCAACTTTGTGAAGATCTATGGCGCGAAAGGCCTGGCTTACATCAAAGTGACCGAACGTGCGAAAGGCGTGGAAGGTATCACCAGCCCGGTTGCCAAGTTCCTGACCCCAGAAATCATTGAAGCGATCCTTGAGCGCACCGGCGCGCAGGACGGCGACATGATCTTCTTCGGCGCCGACAACAAGAAAGTGGTTGCTGACGCGATGGGCGCACTGCGCCTGAAGCTGGGTAAAGACCTGAGCCTGACCGACGAAAACATGTGGGCGCCGCTGTGGGTTATCGACTTCCCAATGTTTGAAGAAGATGGTGAAGGCGGCCTGACCGCAATGCACCACCCGTTCACCTCGCCGAAAGACATGACTGCCGAAGAGCTGAAAGCGGCGCCGGAAGATGCAGTGGCGAACGCCTACGACATGGTTATCAACGGCTACGAAGTGGGCGGCGGTTCCGTGCGTATTCACCGTGGTGACATGCAGCAGACCGTGTTCGGTATTCTCGGCATCAATGAACAAGAGCAGCGCGAGAAGTTTGGCTTCCTGCTGGACGCGCTGAAGTACGGTACGCCGCCACACGCAGGCCTGGCGTTCGGTCTTGACCGTCTGACCATGCTGCTGACCGGCACCGATAACATCCGCGACGTTATCGCCTTCCCGAAAACCACCGCAGCAGCGTGTCTGATGACCGAAGCACCAAGCTTCGCGAATCCAGCCTCTCTGGGCGAACTGGGTATTCAGGTTGTGGCGAAAGAGCCAAAAGAGTCTGCGGAGAACAAGTAACATGCCATTCAAGCGACCCGTCTCTATTCTGGTGGTGATTTATGCCCAGGACAGCAAACGGGTGCTGATGCTGCAGCGACGCGATGACCCTGATTTCTGGCAGTCGGTAACCGGCAGCGTGGAAGAGGGGGAAACCGCGTCGCAGGCCGCCATGCGTGAAGTAAAGGAAGAGGTCACTATTGATGTTGTGTCTGAGCAACTGACCTTGAAAGACTGTCAACGCACGGTGGAGTTTGAAATTTTTCAACATTTACGCCATCGCTATGCGCCGGGCGTTGTGCGCAATACAGAATCCTGGTTCTGTCTTGCGCTGCCCCACGAGCGGGACGTTGTATTCACCGAGCACCTGACCTACCAGTGGCTCGATGCACCCGCCGCGGCGGCACTCACTAAATCGTGGAGTAACCGGCAGGCGATTGAAGAATTTGTCATTAACGCTGCCTGAAAGGGCATAGTTTTTTGGAGATATTTTTATGGCAGGTCATAGTAAATGGGCCAACACCAGACATCGTAAAGCGGCGCAGGATGCTAAGCGCGGCAAAATCTTCACCAAGATTATTCGTGAACTGGTGACGGCGGCCAAACTGGGCGGCGGCGATCCGGATGCAAACCCGCGTCTGCGTGCTGCGGTAGATAAAGCCCTAGCCAACAACATGACGCGTGACACCCTGAACCGCGCTATCGCGCGTGGCGTCGGCGGTGATGAAGATTCCAACATGGAAACCATCATCTATGAAGGCTACGGTCCTGGCGGCACCGCGGTGATGATTGAATGCCTGTCTGACAACCGTAACCGTACCGTTGCTGAAGTGCGTCACGCCTTCAGCAAAACCGGCGGTAACCTGGGTACCGACGGCTCCGTTTCTTATCTGTTCAGCAAAAAAGGGATTATTTCCTTTGAGCAGGGCGATGAGGACACCATTATGGAAGCGGCGCTGGAAGCCGGTGCTGAAGACGTTGTGACCTTCGACGACGGCGCGATTGACGTGTACACCGCGTGGGAAGAGATGGGTAAAGTGCGTGATGCGCTGGAAGCTGCTGGCCTGAAAGCTGACGCAGCAGAAGTGTCGATGATCCCGTCCACCAAAGCGGACATGGATGCAGAAACCGCACCGAAGCTGATGCGTCTCATCGACATGCTGGAAGACTGTGACGATGTTCAGGAAGTCTACCACAACGGCGAAATCTCTGACGAGGTGGCAGCGACCTTAGAATGAGGTGGCTGTGCCGTAACCTAACAGGAGGTGCGTGATGTCTATTATTCTCGGCATTGACCCGGGGTCGCGCATCACCGGTTATGGTGTCATTCGCCAGGTTGGCCGACAGCTGACCTACCTTGGCAGCGGATGCATCCGCACCAAGGTTGACGATCTTCCGTCGCGCCTGAAGCTGATTTATGCCGGCGTGACGGAAATTATCACCCAGTTCCAGCCGGACTATTTCGCTATCGAGCAGGTCTTTATGGCGAAGAACGCCGACTCGGCGCTAAAGCTCGGGCAGGCGCGCGGAGTGGCCATCGTTGCTGCCACCAATCAGGAACTTCCGGTCTTTGAGTACGCCGCTCGTCAGGTCAAACAGACCGTTGTGGGCATTGGTAGTGCGGAAAAAAGCCAGGTTCAGCATATGGTGCGCACGCTGTTAAAGCTCCCCGCCAACCCCCAGGCAGATGCCGCCGATGCGCTGGCTATTGCCATTACCCACTGCCACGTCAGCCAGAACGCCATGCAAATGAGCGACTCGCGGCTAAACTTAGCGCGTGGGCGATTACGCTAATCTCACGCGCCTTGATCTCTTCGGATTAAGGTGCGTCGCTTCCTTGTTCAGTAATAAGTGCTAAATGGGGGCTCACCCATAGACTCGCTGGCGTTACCGTTTTTCTTTCCCATGGAATCGCGCCTAAAAACCAAAGCTTCCAGAAGGTCAGTTTCGCACCTGGGTTCGCGCACAGCAGTTGCTGAAATGTTTCAATATCACCTACGGAAATATTTAGCGCCTTATTATAAATATCAAAAACAAATTTAGAGCAGAATTGGCGCGTTGAATCATATTTAAATCCGGTATGATAAAATTTATTTAATCGCTGAGGCACCTGCTCAACGATAGCCAATTTTTGTTCAACGCTTAAACCGCCGCGGAGTCGGCGAACCGCATAGCGGTTTCCCGCAGAACGCTGAATAAAGCGTGACAACGTGGTGACGGTAGAAAGCGGCACCCGGCTTTCTGCCACCAGATAGTCTTCGCCGGTGTGGCCGATGATGATACCGACATGATTACTCCAGCATTGAGAGGCCGTGGATATCTGGCCAAACAGGTGCGTTCCGATACAAGTGAAAACAATGTCACCGGTTTCGTATTTTTCAGGGTAATTAATTATCAAGTGATAAATCCTTTTTAATATGAGTCATCCGTGTGGTGTAGTGAATAAATTAATATCACACTCGCTGATTCTCGTCATTCTTATGTATATGGGGAAATGCCGATTAAAATTAAATAAATGGGCATTTTTATTATTGCGTAAACCACTATCATGACGTAGGCCCGCTAACATCCTCCCCGAGGAACGGTGCGGAAACGCGCCGTATAAGCAAGAACATACTGGGATCGGCAACGGGAATTGATCCGTTTCATCTGGATATTTATCCAGCTTTTTTTTATGATAACGCATTACTCTTTTAGCCCTTAACGCAGGAGCGTCACGTGATAGGCAGACTCAGAGGCATCATTCTCGAAAAACAACCCCCGCTGGTTCTTCTGGAGACGGGCGGCGTAGGCTATGAAGTGCATATGCCGATGACCTGTTTTTACGAGCTGCCGGAAGCCGGGCAGGAAGCGATTGTCTTCACCCACTTCGTGGTACGCGAAGACGCGCAGCTGCTTTACGGCTTCAATAACAAGCAGGAACGTACGCTGTTTAAAGAGCTAATTAAGACCAACGGCGTTGGGCCGAAGCTGGCGTTGGCGATCCTCTCGGGTATGTCGGCGCAGCAGTTTGTCAACGCGGTAGAGCGCGAAGAGCTTGGCGCGCTGGTTAAGCTGCCGGGTATCGGCAAGAAAACGGCGGAACGTCTGATTGTCGAAATGAAGGACCGCTTTAAAGGCCTGCATGGCGATCTCTTCACGCCAGCCGCCGATCTGGTGCTTACGTCTCCAGCTGGCCCAAGTGCCGACGACGCCGAGCAGGAAGCAGTTGCTGCGCTGGTGGCGCTGGGCTATAAACCTCAGGAAGCCAGCCGAATGGTGAGTAAAGTTGCCCGTTCGGATGCCAGCAGTGAAACATTGATCCGCGAAGCGCTCCGCGCGGCGCTATGAGGTAGAGGATGATTGAAGCAGACCGCCTGATTTCGTCAGGCAGTAGCATGGCGGAAGAGGTGGCGGATCGCGCCATCCGCCCTAAGTTACTGGCCGAGTATATCGGTCAGCCGCATGTTCGCTCGCAGATGGAGATCTTTATCCAGGCGGCGAAGCTGCGCGGTGACGCGCTTGACCACCTGCTAATCTTCGGCCCTCCGGGACTTGGGAAAACCACGCTGGCGAATATTGTTGCCAACGAAATGGGCGTAAATCTGCGTACCACATCGGGCCCGGTGCTGGAAAAAGCGGGCGATCTCGCGGCGATGCTGACCAACCTCGAACCCCATGACGTGCTGTTTATCGATGAAATTCATCGTCTTTCACCGGTGGTGGAAGAGGTGCTTTATCCGGCAATGGAAGATTACCAGCTCGATATTATGATTGGCGAAGGCCCGGCCGCGCGTTCGATCAAAATTGACCTGCCGCCGTTTACCTTGATTGGCGCCACTACGCGCGCAGGCTCACTGACCTCGCCATTGCGTGACCGTTTCGGCATCGTGCAGCGCCTCGAGTTTTATCAGGTGCCTGATTTGCAGCATATCGTGGGGCGCAGTGCGCGCTTTATGGGGCTGGAGATGAGCGATGATGGGGCGCTGGAAGTGGCTCGTCGCGCGCGCGGCACGCCGCGTATTGCTAACCGACTGCTGCGTCGTGTACGTGACTTTGCGGAAGTGAAACACGACGGTACCATCTCTGCGGATATCGCCGCGCAGGCGCTGGATATGCTCAACGTCGATGCGGAAGGCTTTGACTATATGGACCGCAAGTTACTGCTAGCGGTCATTGATAAATTCTTCGGTGGGCCGGTTGGGTTGGATAACCTGGCGGCGGCAATCGGGGAAGAGCGGGAAACCATTGAAGACGTACTGGAACCTTACCTGATTCAGCAGGGGTTCTTGCAGCGTACGCCACGTGGCCGTATGGCGACGAGCCGTGCGTGGAATCACTTTGGGATTACGCCACCGGAAATGCCTTAACCTTTGAGCCTTCCCGGCGTCGCTTTGCTCGGCCGGGCTACGGTACATTGTAGGCCGGCCGAGCAAAGCGACGCCGGGGAAATCAGACGGCCGCTTTCTTCGACATACTCAGAATAAACAGCAGCGCCGCACACAGCACCACGGATGGCCCCGCCGGCGTGTCATAGAACGCCGAGAAGGTTAATCCGCCGGTGACGGCGATCATTCCAACGCCAACCGCGACGCCCGCCATCTGCTCCGGAGTACGGGCAAAACGACGCGCCGTGGCTGCTGGGATAATCAGCAGTGACGTGATAATCAGCGCACCAACGAACTTCATCGCCACACCAATGGTTAGCGCGGTAACCAGCATCAGCAGCAGCTTCACCCGCTGCAGTTTCACTCCATCGACAAACGCCAGATCCGGGCTAATCGTCATCGACAGTAAATTACGCCACTGCCAGAACAGAATCGCCAGCACCACCACCACGCCCAGCGCGATAGAGATAAGATCCTGTGGCGTAACGGCCAGCAGGTCACCGAACAGATAGGCCATCAGATCGACGCGAATATTCGACATCAGGCTGACCACCACCAGACCCAGCGACAGCGCGCTGTGTGCCATGATGCCAAGCAGGGTATCAACGGCGAGGTGAGGGCGTTTCTCCAGCCACACCAGACCGCCCGCCAGCACCAGCGTCACGGCAATAACCGCATAGAACGGGTTCACATTCAGCAGCAGGCCAAAGGCAACCCCAAGCAATGAGGCGTGAGCCAGCGTGTCGCCAAAGTAGGACATCCGTCGCCAGACCACAAACGAGCCCAGCGGGCCGGCAGCACACGCCAGCATCATTCCGGCAAGCCAGCCGGGAAGTAAAATTTCAATCATGACTGCCCATTTCCCCGACGTAAAACAATACGGCCCTGTAAATCATGGCGATGATTATGCTGATGGCGGTAAATCCCCAGCTGTTCTGCGCCGCGCGGGCCGAACATCGAGATAAACTCAGGATGCATCGACACCACGTCCGGCGTACCCGAGCAGCAAATATGATGATTCAGACACAGCACGTCGTCGGTCTTCGCCATCACCAGATGCAGGTCGTGCGACACCATCAGCACCGCGCAGTCGAGTTCCTGACGCAGTTGGTTAATCAGATCGTAAAGGGCAACCTGACCGTTAACATCCACGCCCTGAGTGGGTTCATCCAGCACCAGCAACTGCGGCTTATTCAGCAGCGCACGCGCCAGCAGCACGCGCTGGGTTTCGCCACCCGAAAGCTTCTGCATGGGGGCATCCTGTAGATGTCCTGCCTGCACGCGTTTGAGCGCCGGAAGAATATCTTCTTTTCGCGTTGCCGGATGCAGGCGTAAAAAACGCTTGACGGTCAGCGGCAAGGTGGCGTCGAGGTGTAACTTTTGCGGCACATAGCCGATGCGCAAATGTTTATCGCGAATGACAACGCCATCGCTAGGTGCTACGAGGCCGAGCACCACGCGTACCAGCGTTGATTTGCCCGCACCGTTCGGACCAAGCAGCGTCAGAATGCGGCCTGGCTTGAGATTCAATGAGATGTCAGAAAGCACCCGGCGTTGGCCGAAAGTGACGGAGACATTTTCCAGTGATACAAGATTCGTCATAGCAATTAGGGGTTGCACAAGATAGTGAATGTTATAATATCACACATCACTTATCCATTTCGATTAATAGACGCATTATGTTACAGAAAAATACGCTTCTTTTCGCAGCTTTATCCGCTGCACTTTGGGGAACGACAGCACAGCATGCTGATGCGGCCGTTGTGGCATCACTCAAGCCGTTAGGCTTTATTGCTTCAGCCATTGCAGACGGTGTAACAGAGACGCAGGTTTTACTGCCTGACGGTGCGTCTGAACATGATTACTCACTGCGCCCATCTGATGCAAAACGCTTACAGAACGCGGACTTAGTCGTATGGATTGGTCCTGAGATGGAAGCATTTATGGACAAGTCATCGCAAAGCATTCCCGACAACAAAAAAGTCACTATCGCCCAGCTTGACGGGGTGAAACCGTTACTCATGAAAGGTGCCGATGACGACGACCATGATGGTGCTGATGGAGACGATCATGACCACGCTCACGGTGAAAAAGGTGACGCGCATCACCATCATGGCGAGTACAACATGCACCTGTGGCTCTCCCCAGAGATAGCGCGGCTGTCGGCGGTTGCAATCCATGACAAATTAGTGGAACTTATGCCCCAGAGTCGAGCCCGGCTCGATGCCAACCTGAAGGATTTTGAGGCCAATCTGGCCGCAACCGATAAGCAGGTGGCGAGCGAGCTGGCACCGGTGAAAGGAAAGGGGTATTTCGTTTTTCATGATGCCTATGGCTATTACGAAAAACACTACGGTTTGACGCCGCTTGGGCACTTCACCGTCAACCCCGAAATTCAACCCGGTGCGCAGCGTTTACATCAAATAAGAACACAGTTGGTTGAGCAAAAAGCGACCTGCGTTTTTGCTGAGCCACAATTCAGGCCCGCTGTCGTTGAATCTGTTGCGCGGGGAACCAGCGTTCGCATGGGAACGCTCGATCCTCTTGGCACGAACATTAAGCTGAGTAAAGAGAGCTATCCAGCGTTTCTTACTCAACTGGCGACCCAGTATGCGAGCTGCCTGAAAGGAGATAAGTAAGGAAGTGAATACGTGCAGCAGATAGCCCGCTCTGTCGCTCTGGCATTTAACAATTTGCCGCGGCCCCACCGCGTTATGCTGGGGTCACTCACCGTTCTCACGTTGGCCGTCGCTGTCTGGCGGCCTTACGTTTACCATCCAACCTCTTCATCCCCCGTCGTCCGTACGATTGAGCTGGAGAAAAAAGAGATTCGTTCGCTTCTGCCAGAGGCCAGCGAACCGATTGACCAATCCGCACAGGAAGACGAAGCCATCCCTCAGGATGAGCTGGACGATAAAGCCGACAACGAAACGGGCGTGCATGAATATGTGGTATCCACGGGCGATACCCTGAGCAGCATCCTCAATCAGTACGGCATCGATATGGGTAACATCAGCCAGCTTGCTTCGGTTGATAAAGACCTGAAAAACATGAAAGTGGGGCAGCAGCTCTCCTGGACGCTGAATGACGACGGTGATTTACAGCGTTTAACCTGGGAGATGTCGCGCCGCGAAACCCGTACCTACGATCGCGTTGCTAACGGTTTCAAAATGAGCAGCGAGCTGCAGAAGGGCGATTGGGTTAATAGCCTTGTCAAAGGCACCGTCGGCGGAAGCTTCGTGACCAGCGCCGTCAACGCCGGTTTAACCAGCGCGGAAGTGAGCGCGGTGATTAAATCGATGCAGTGGCAGATGGACTTCCGTAAGCTGAAAAAAGGCGACGAATTCTCGGTGCTGATGTCGCGCGAAATGCTCAACGGCAAGCGCGAACAGAGCCAACTGCTGGGCGTGCGTTTGCGCTCCGATGGCAAAGACTACTACGCGATCCGCGCGGAAGACGGTAAGTTCTACGACCGCAACGGTACCGGGCTGGCGAAGGGCTTCCTGCGCTTCCCGACTGCGCGTCAGTTCCGCGTATCGTCGAACTTTAACCCGCGTCGTCTGAACCCGGTAACCGGTCGCGTCGCGCCGCACCGTGGTGTGGATTTCGCGATGCCGCAGGGTACACCAGTGCTGGCCGTCGGTGACGGTGAAGTGGTGGTGGCGAAGCGCAGCGGCGCGGCGGGTTATTATGTCGCCGTACGTCATGGTCGCACCTACACCACCCGCTATATGCACCTGCGTAAGCTGCTGGTGAAACCAGGTCAGAAGGTGAAACGCGGTGACCGTATCGCGCTCTCCGGCAACACCGGTCGTTCAACTGGCCCACACCTGCACTATGAAGTATGGATCAACCAGCAGGCGGTGAACCCGCTGACGGCGAAGCTGCCGCGCACCGAAGGGCTGACCGGTTCGGATCGTACCGATTACCTGGCGCAGGTGAAAGAGGTTCTGCCGCAGCTGCGTTTCGATTAATTTCGCCTAAGAAGTATCCGTTCAGAGCCGGTGCCTATACAGCACCGGCTTTTTCTTTTGTGCGAAGCATCCGGCCTCGCTACACTATCTGATTATCCACACTGACCCGATGAATCAACCCTGGAATAGGCATGGAAACGAAAAAAAATAACAGTGAATACATTCCCGAGTTTGAGAAATCTTTCCGCCACCCCCAGTACTGGGGTGCCTGGTTAGGCGTGCTGGCGTTTGCGGGAGTCGCTTACGTACCGGCAAAAATCCGCGACCCTATTCTGGGTAAGCTCGGTCGCCTGGCGGGGAAATTTGGCCGCAGTGCGCGCCGTCGCGCGCAGATCAATCTGCTGTACTGCTTCCCGGAAAAAAGCGAAGCCGAGCGCGAAGCCATCATCGATGAAATGTTTGCCACCGCGCCGCAGGCGATGGTCATGATGGCTGAACTGGCGCTGAAAGGGCCGGAAAAAATTCTGCCGCGTCTCGACTGGCAGGGACAGGAGATTATCGATGAGATGCGTGCCAACGGCGAAAACGTTATTTTCCTGGTGCCGCACGGTTGGGGCGTTGATATCCCGGCGATGGTGATGGCGTCACAGGGCCAGAAGATGGCGGCGATGTTCCATAACCAGGGCAACAAGGTCTTTGACTACGTCTGGAACACCGTCCGTCGTCGTTTTGGCGGTCGTCTGCATGCCCGTAACGACGGCATCAAGCCGTTTATTCAGTCGGTCCGTCAGGGTTACTGGGGCTACTATCTGCCGGATCAGGATCACGGCCCGGAGCACAGCGAATTCGTGGACTTCTTTGCCACCTATAAAGCAACGCTGCCAGCGATTGGCCGCCTGATGAAGGTGTGCCGTGCGCGCGTGGTGCCGCTGTTCCCGGTCTACGATGGCAAGACGCATCGCCTGACCATTCTGGTGCGCCCGCCGATGGACGATCTGCTGGAAGCGGACGACAACACCATCGCACGTCGCATGAACGAAGAGGTGGAGATTTTCGTTGGGCCGCATACCGAACAGTACACGTGGATCCTCAAGCTGCTGAAAACACGTAAGCCGGGCGAAACCGAGCCGTATCAGCGCAAAGAGCTCTACCCAAAGAAAAAGAAATAGTCTCGTAGCCCGGCCGAGTGAAACGACGCCGGGACGGCTCGGTGCACAACCCGGCGTCGTTTCGCTCGGCCGGGCTACACAGGCAAAAAAAAACCGGACATTTGAACTGCACCCCAAAAGTTGGACACCCAACGAAGTAAGGTGCAGTTTTTTATGAGCAAGTATTCTCTCAGCTTTAAGATTGAAGTTGTGCAGCACTATCTTTCTGGTCAGGAAGGGCAGCAAGCGACTGCAAAGCGTTTTGGTATCGATCACAGTGCCGTTCGTAAGTGGACTGCAGCCTGGAAGATTCATGGCGAAGCCGGGCTGACAACCCGGCATTTCACCTATTCTCCTGCCTTTAAAGAGTCCGTTATCCTTCATATGCGTGAACACCGGCTTTCTGTTCGCGAAATCTGTGCAAAATTCACTATCCCTGCCTTTTCCACTGTTCGACAGTGGGAACGACTGTATGATGAAGGCGGATTAGAAGCCCTTACTGACAGCCGACGCAGGAAAAAAACGATGCCAGAACGCCCTGAGAATCACCCTGTCCCTCCTTTGCAGGTCCCTCTTGCCCCGGATGAGCGAGAGGAGCTTGAACAACTGCGTGCTGAAGTGGCATATCTAAAAAAGCTGCAAGCCTTACTCAGGGAAAGAGACACGTCAAAACGCGGGATAAAGCGCAGATCGTGAATGAGTTAAGGCCGGAGTTCTCCCTTATACGTCTGTTAAAAGCGGCAGGGCTGGCGAGAAGCACGTTCTACTGGCAACAGGCCAGCGGTAAAAAACCAGACAAATATGCCGGTGATAAGCAGCGTATTTTAACGCTGTTTCATAAACATAAAGGACGTTATGGATACCGGCGGATCACGCTGGCGAGCCGTCGGGAAGGTAGCTTACTGAACCATAAAACGGTTCAGAGGCTAATGAAGGAGTTAGATTTAACCAGTTGTATCAGAAGGAAGAAATACAACTCCTACAGAGGCCGGTACGGGAAAGTTGCGGGTAATGTGCTGAACCGGCAGTTCAGTGCGGATAAGCCCAATCAGAAGTGGGTAACAGATGTCACAGAATTTAAAATCAATGGAGAAAAGCTGTATCTGTCTCCGGTTCTGGATCTGTATAACGGAGAAATAGTTGCGTATGAGATGGCGTCCCGGCCTCTGTTGCCGATGGTGGATGAGATGCTGTCGAAAGCGATGTCGATACTGGGAAAAGACGAATACCCACTACTGCATTCAGATCAGGGCTGGCAGTACCAGATGGCGCATTATCAGAAGCGACTTGAGGAAGGTGGTCTGAAACAGAGCATGTCAAGAAAGGGGAACTGTCACGACAATGCGGTCATGGAAAGCTTCTTTGGTACGCTGAAATCTGAATGTTTTTACCTGTCAGACCATAGAGATATCAGCGAGTTGCGCATGGCTATCGATGACTATATCCACTATTACAACCATGAAAGAATCAAACAGAAACTAAAAGGCCTGAGTCCGGTAGAGTACCGAACCCAGGCCCTGATAGCCGCTTAATATAAACCGTCCAACATTATGGGGTCAGTTCAGAAAAACCAGCGGTTTTTTTATATCGAGAATAACTTACTCGACGGTCAGGATACGCGTGGTGTTGGTTGAGCCCACGGTGCTCATCACGTCGCCCTGAGTCACGATAACCAGGTCGCCGGACATCAGATAGCCTTTGTCGCGCAGCAGGTTCACCGCATCGTGTGCGGCAGCGACGCCGTCGCATTCGCTATCGAAGAATACCGGGGTGACGCCACGGTACAGCGCCGTCAGGTTCAGCGTACGCTCGTGACGAGACATGGCGAAGATAGGCAGCCCGGAAGTGATACGGGAGGTCATCAGCGCGGTACGGCCAGACTCGGTCATGGTGATGATGGCGGTAACGCCTTTCAGGTGGTTTGCTGCATACATTGCCGACATGGCAATCGCTTCTTCCACGTTGTCGAACTGCACGTCCAGACGGTGTTTAGAGACGTTGATGCTTGGGATCTTCTCAGCGCCCAGGCAAACGCGCGCCATGGCCGCCACGGTTTCAGAAGGGTACTGGCCCGCCGCAGTTTCCGCAGACAGCATTACCGCATCGGTACCGTCCAGCACGGCGTTCGCCACGTCCATCACTTCCGCACGGGTAGGCATTGGGTTGGTGATCATCGACTCCATCATCTGGGTCGCGGTAATCACGGAACGGTTCAGCTGACGCGCGCGACGAATCAGCGCTTTCTGGATACCGACCAGCTCAGGGTCACCGATTTCAACGCCCAGGTCGCCACGGGCAACCATCACCACGTCGGAGGCCAGAATAATGTCGTCCATCGCATCCTGGCTGCACACCGCTTCCGCACGTTCTACTTTGGCGACGATTTTCGCATCGCAGCCCGCTTCACGCGCCAGGCGACGAGCGTAGTTCAGGTCTTCACCGCAGCGCGGGAAGGAGACGGCCAGGTAATCAACGCCAATTTTAGCGGCGGTATGAATATCCGCTTTGTCTTTATCGGTCAGGGCTTCAGCCGAGAGGCCACCACCTAACTTGTTGATGCCTTTATTGTTGGACAGCGGGCCACCGACGGTCACTTCGGTGAACACCTTCATGCCCTGGATTTCCAGTACTTTCAGCTGTACGCGGCCATCATCCAGCAGCAGGATGTCGCCCGGCACGACGTCGGCAGGCAGACCTTTATAGTCGATGCCCACTTTCTCTTTGTCGCCTTCGCCTTTACCGAGGTTGGCATCGAGCAGGAATTTGTCGCCGATATTGAGGAAAACTTTACCTTCTTTGAAGGTAGAGACGCGAATTTTTGGTCCTTGCAGATCGCCAAGAATAGCTACATGGCGGCCCAGTTTTGCTGCGATTTCGCGTACTTTGTCAGCGCGTAGCTGATGATCTTCTGGTGTTCCGTGAGAGAAGTTCATGCGTACGACGTTAGCACCGGCGGAAATCACCTTCTCGAGGTTGTTATCGCGGTCGGTTGCTGGGCCTAACGTGGTGACGATCTTGGTTCTGCGAAGCCTTCTGGACATGTAATACTCCGTTGACTAATACAACTCAGGTGTTGCGTGAACAGGATTCGGTAGCAAGCGTTACCGAATGTTTTAATAGGTTACACCGTTATTATCGCTTTTAGTGATTATCGCTGTGTGCGGATAGCGCTTTATCAAACCGCGATTCCTTTAACGCTTCTTTGACTCGCTTCAAGTTATCCCGGAATTTCGCCCCTCGACGCAGGGTAAAACCGGTTGCCAGGACATCGATCACGGTAAGCTGCGCGAGTCGGGAGACCATTGGCATATAAATGTCGGTATCTTCGGGAACGTCCAGCGTGATGGCAAGGGTCGCTTCTCGGGCCAGCGGCGTGCCGGCGGAGGTGATGGCGATAACCATAGCATCATTTTCCCTCGCCACCTGGGCGACCTCAACCAGGCTTTTAGTTCTACCGGTATGGGAAATCAGCACCACAACGTCATCGTCGCTGCAATTCATACAGCTCATACGTTGCAGTACGATGTCATCAGAATAGATGACCGGGACGTTAAAGCGAAAAAACTTGTTCATCGCGTCGTGCGCCACGGCGGCGGAAGAACCTAAACCGAAGAAGGCAATTTTCTTGGCCTGGGTCAGCAGATCCACCGCACGGTTAACCGCCGACATATCCAGTGACTGGCGGACGTGCGCCAGGCTAGCCATGGCGGATTCGAAAATTTTAGCTGTATACGCCTCAACGCTGTCATCTTCATCAACATTACGATTAACATACGGTGTACCGTTGGCCAGACTTTGGGCAAGATGGAGCTTGAAGTCGGGGAACCCGCGGGTCTCCATACTGCGACAGAAGCGGTTAACGGTAGGTTCGCTGACCTCGGCCTCGAGGGCGAGCGCGGCAATGCTTGAGTGGATTGCCTGTTCAGGAGCGGCAAGAATAACTTCCGCCACTTTTCGCTCGGATTTGCTAAGGTTTTCCAGTTGGGTCTGGATTCTTTCCAGCATGTTCATCGTGACAAGTTGCTCATAGATTGAAACGATTCCATTAATGGGTGAAATCTGCAGGCGTTTTAGCAAGAATATACGCCTGAAGCCTGGCGAAAAGTGGAGAGAAACGGCAAAAAATGTTGTTTTTTTTCATTACATGATCAGCGTCGTATTTTAACAGACGCCGCTCGGGCGAAAGAACGAACAATACTGGCGGATTGCCTAAAACTCAGGCCTTGATGGTTCCGATTTGTGCGATCGGACGCGGTGACGCGCGTTAAAGGGTTTCGGCAATTTCGTAAACACAGTACAGTGCACCGTAAGAAAATTACAACGATATTCGCTATTTTTCAGGAAAACCTGATAGCTAGCGGGTATATAACCTGGCAGCGCCTTTGGGTGGTCAACCGGGATCTTTAACTGAGGAGAATGACATGGCGGTAACGCAAACGGCCCAGGCATGCGATCTGGTCATTTTCGGCGCGAAGGGCGACTTGGCCCGCCGAAAATTGCTGCCTTCCCTGTATCAGCTGGAAAAAGCCGGCCAGATTAACCCGGACACCCGGATTATCGGCGTAGGCCGTGCCGACTGGGATAAAGCGGCATACACCAAAGTTGTCCGCGAAGCGCTCGAAACCTTCATGAAAGAGAAGATTGACGAAAGTTTGTGGGATACCCTCAGCGCGCGTCTTGATTTTTGCAACCTTGACGTTAACGATGCGCCAGCATTTTCGCGTCTGGGTGAGATGCTCGATCAAAAAAATCGCATCACCATTAACTACTTCGCCATGCCGCCTAGCACCTTTGGCGCCATTTGCCGCGGCCTGGGTGAAGCGAAGCTGAATGCCAAGCCTGCGCGCGTCGTGATGGAAAAACCACTGGGTACCTCACTGGAAACCTCACGTGAGATTAACGACCAGGTGGGCGAATACTTTGAAGAGTGCCAGGTTTACCGTATCGACCACTATCTGGGTAAAGAAACGGTACTGAACTTACTGGCGCTGCGCTTTGCCAACTCCCTGTTCGTGAACAACTGGGACAACCGCACTATCGACCATGTGGAAATTACCGTGGCTGAGGAAGTCGGGATTGAAGGCCGTTGGGGCTATTTCGATCAGGCCGGTCAAATGCGCGACATGATCCAAAACCACCTGCTGCAGATTCTGTGCATGATTGCGATGGCGCCGCCGTCCGATCTGACCGCTGACAGCATTCGTGATGAGAAAGTGAAAGTGCTGAAGTCGCTGCGCCGCATTGACCGCAGCAACGTTCGCGATAAAACCGTACGCGGCCAGTATACCGCTGGGTTTGCGCAGGGGCAGAAAGTCCCGGGCTATCTGGAAGAAGAGGGTGCGAACAAATCCAGCAGCACCGAAACCTTCGTTTCTATTCGCGTAGATATTGATAACTGGCGCTGGGCGGGGGTTCCGTTCTATCTGCGTACCGGCAAACGTCTGCCGACCAAATGCTCTGAAGTTGTCGTCTACTTCAAAAACCCTGAGCTGAACCTGTTCAAGGAAACCTGGCCTGAGCTGCCGCAGAACAAACTGACTATCCGTCTGCAGCCAGATGAAGGCGTGGATATTCAGATCCTTAACAAAGTTCCAGGTCTGGAGCACAAGCATAACCTGCAGGTGACCAAGCTTGATCTGAGCTACTCCGAAACCTTCAATCAGACTCACCTGGCGGACGCCTACGAACGTCTGCTGCTGGAGACCATGCGTGGTATTCAGGCGCTGTTCGTGCGGCGTGACGAAGTGGAAGAAGCGTGGAAGTGGGTTGACTCCATCACGGAAGCATGGGCGAGCGATAAAGACGCGCCAAAACCGTACCAGGCTGGCACCTGGGGGCCGGTAGCGTCGGTTGCGATGATCACCCGTGATGGTCGCTCCTGGAACGAGTTCGAATAACCGGCTGCGATAATCCGGAAGGGTTATTTTACCGGTAACATGATCTAACACAGCATGTAGTGCTATTTTTACGCATTTAAGCCCCGGGTGGATTCACCACCGGGGTTTTTTTTATTACACTACGGGCAGACCTTTGCCTCTGAGCTGCGCTATACGGGCTTTTCCGATAAATCAGACCTATGATTTAACCGTGTAAGATAGCGGCCTGGACAGAAAAATTT
The DNA here is from genome assembly GCF_040930405.1 of Kluyvera sichuanensis. Lineage (NCBI taxonomy): Bacteria > Pseudomonadati > Pseudomonadota > Gammaproteobacteria > Enterobacterales > Enterobacteriaceae > Kluyvera > Kluyvera sichuanensis. Next base: position 1,754,695 of record NZ_CP162271.1, on the reverse strand, counting down.
TAAGGAGCCTTTATGAACTCTGTAATGTTACGCGTAACAAATCGTATTATTGAACGCTCGCGTGAAACCCGCGAAGCCTACCTGGCGCGTATCAATCAGGCCAAAACTGAAACGGTTCACCGTTCTGAACTGGCCTGCGGTAACCTGGCACACGGTTTCGCCGCCTGTCAGCCGGACGATAAAGCATCGCTGAAGAGCATGCTGCGTAACAATATCGCGATCATTACCTCCTATAACGACATGCTTTCTGCCCATCAGCCCTATGAACACTACCCTGAGCTGATCCGCAAAGCGCTGCACAGCGTGAACGCGGTCGGTCAGGTCGCGGGCGGCGTACCGGCCATGTGCGACGGTGTGACGCAAGGGCAGGACGGTATGGAGCTTTCCCTGCTGAGCCGCGAAGTGATCGCGATGTCTGCCGCCGTGGGCCTGTCCCATAATATGTTTGACGGTGCGCTGTACCTCGGCGTGTGCGACAAAATCGTCCCAGGGCTTGCCATGGCGGCGCTCTCCTTTGGTCATCTGCCGTCCGTGTTTATTCCATCAGGCCCGATGGCGAGCGGCCTGCCGAACAAAGAAAAAGTACGTATCCGTCAGCTGTATGCTGAAGGTAAGGTGGATCGTAACGCGCTGCTGGAATCTGAAGCCGCGTCGTATCATGCACCGGGCACCTGCACCTTCTATGGCACCGCCAACACCAACCAAATGGTGATCGAATTTATGGGCATGCAGTTGCCGGGTTCCTCATTCGTACACCCGGATGCACCGCTGCGTGCTGAACTGACCGCTGCCGCCGCGCGTCAGGTAACGCGCATGACCGGTAACGGTAACGAGTGGATGCCGCTCGGTAAAATGATCGATGAAAAAGTGGTGGTCAACGGCATCGTGGCGCTGCTGGCAACCGGCGGTTCAACCAACCACACCATGCACCTGGTGGCGATGGCGCGCGCGGCGGGCATCATCATCAACTGGGATGATTTCTCCGATCTTTCTGAAGTCGTGCCGCTGATGGCGCGTCTCTACCCGAACGGCCCGGCCGATATCAACCACTTCCAGGCGGCGGGCGGTGTGCCGGTACTGGTCCGCGAACTGCTGAAAGGCGGCCTGCTGCACGAAGACGTCAACACGGTGGCCGGTTTTGGTCTCTCGCACTACACCATGGAACCGTGGCTGAATGACGGCAAGCTTGACTGGCGTGAAGGCGCAACCGCGTCGCTGGATGACAACATCATCGCCACCTTCGACAAACCGTTCTCAAAACACGGCGGTACCAAAGTACTGAGCGGCAACCTGGGCCGTGCGGTGATGAAAACGTCGGCGGTACCGGTTGAAAACCAGATTATTGAAGCGCCAGCCGTGGTCTTCGAGAGCCAGCACGATGTGCTGCCAGCGTTCGAAGCGGGCTTACTGGATAAAGATTGCGTGGTTGTTGTGCGCCATCAAGGGCCAAAAGCGAACGGCATGCCAGAATTACATAAACTTATGCCGCCACTTGGTGTATTATTGGACCGCTGTTTCAAAATTGCGTTAGTTACTGATGGACGACTGTCCGGTGCATCCGGTAAAGTGCCGTCAGCGATCCACGTAACCCCTGAAGCTTATGACGGTGGCCTGCTGGCGAAAGTGCGCGATGGCGACATGATTCGCGTCAATGGCCAGACTGGCGAACTGACGCTGCTGGTTGATGACGCTGAACTGGCCGCACGCCAACCGCATATTCCCGATCTGAGCGCTTCGCGCGTGGGGACAGGCCGTGAACTGTTTAGCGCACTACGGGAAAAACTGTCCGGCGCAGAGCAGGGCGCAACCTGTATTACCTTTTAAGATGACACGTTTTGTAGATCTGGCGAGAGAAAATTTCTGATGAAAAACTGGAAAACAACGGCTGAAGCAATCCTGACCACTGGCCCGGTAGTACCGGTAATCGTGGTTAACAAGCTTGAGCACGCAGTACCGATGGCGAAAGCGCTGGTTGCTGGTGGCGTACGCGTTCTTGAAGTGACGCTGCGTACCGCTTGTGCGATGGACGCTATCCGCGCCATTGCTAAAGAAGTGCCGGACGCTATCGTGGGCGCGGGTACCGTGACCAACGCTCAGCAGCTGAAAGAAGTGACCGAAGCTGGCGCGCAGTTTGCTATCAGCCCAGGCCTGACCGACAGCCTGCTGAAAGCGGCGACCGCGGGTACTATTCCGCTGATCCCTGGTATCTGCTCCGTGTCTGAACTGATGCTGGGTATGGAACACGGCCTGAAAGAGTTCAAATTCTTCCCGGCTGAAGCGAACGGCGGCGTGAAAGCGCTGCAGGCGATCGCGGGTCCATTCTCTCAGATTCGTTTCTGCCCAACCGGCGGTATCTCTCCAGCTAACTACCGTGACTACCTGGCGCTGAAAAGCGTACTGTGCATCGGCGGTTCCTGGCTGGTGCCAGCTGACGCGCTGGAATCAGGCGACTACGATCGCATCACCAAGCTGGCTCGCGAAGCGGTTGAAGGCGCGAAGCTGTAAGGTGTTTGCTGCACCCAGCCTGATGGCCGGGTGAGCAAAAGAAGGGCGGGTATGCGCAAGCAGCCCGCCTTTTTTCTTATCCCTGAACTACCACGGCCGCAGCGGCGATTTTGGCACGCTCGACGGCCTCTTCAACGCTGTCCGCCGTTGCCAGCGCCACGCCCATACGGCGAGAACCCGCAATATCCGGTTTACCGAACAGACGCAGCTGTACCCCGGCGCTTAGCGCATTCTGCACGTTATCAAAGGTGACGTTGCGGCTGGTCAGCGTGGGCAGCAGTACCGCAGAAGCGGACGGGCCGTACTGACGGATAGCGCCAATCGGCAGCCCGAGGAAAGCGCGAACGTGCAGAGCAAACTCGGAGACGTCCTGCGAAATCAGCGTCACCATCCCGGTATCGTGCGGGCGAGGGGAGACTTCGCTGAACACCACGTCATCACCACACACAAACAGCTCTACGCCGAAAAGACCATAGCCGCCCAGCGCCAGCACCACCTCGCGGGCGATCTCCTGTGCACGCGCCAGCGCCAGTTCGCTCATCTGCTGCGGCTGCCAGGATTCGCGGTAGTCGCCATCTTCCTGACGATGGCCCACCGGGGCGCAGAAGTGCACGCCGTCGACGGCATTGACGGTCAGCAGAGTGATTTCGAAATCGAAGTTAACCACCCCTTCAACAATCACCCGGCCCGCCCCGGCGCGACCGCCTTCCTGCGCATACTGCCAGGCCTGCGCCAGCTGATCTTCACGGCGAATAAAGGTCTGGCCCTTGCCGGATGAACTCATCACCGGCTTGACGATGCACGGCAGGCCGATATCGGTGACCGCCTCACGGAACTGTGCTTCGCTGTCGGCAAAATGGTAGGCCGAAGTGGGAAGCTTGAGGGTTTCCGCCGCCAGACGGCGAATACCTTCACGGTTCATCGTCAGTTTGGTTGCCCGGGCGCACGGCACGACCTTCTGCCCGGCCTGCTCAAGCTCAATCAGCGTGTCCGTGGCGATAGCTTCAATTTCTGGCACGATAAAGTCAGGTTTTTCCTGCGCAACCAGCGCTTTCAGGACGTTGCCATCGAGCATGTTGATAACGTAAGCGCGGTGCGCAACGTGCATGGCTGGCGCATCGGCGTAACGATCTACGGCGATCACTTCAATGCCCAAGCGCTGACATTCGATCGCCACCTCTTTACCTAACTCACCTGAACCCAGAAGCATTACGCGCGTCGCAGCGGGACGCAGAGCTGTTCCTAATAACGTCATTACCCATTCCACCGTCTATCCAAAGTTTGGCGCATTATAAACGAAAACGTTTGCGTCTGTCTTGCAAGTGGCACAAAAGACGGATGAAACGTAGGATGAGGGGATAGGTTAAGTTGGCAATGAGCGCGACTTTTGCCAGGCTTAATAATGAATTAACACGACAAGAAGAATAACGAGATGCCACCTAAAGCGAAACGGATACCCCACACCATGACTTTGCATGGTGATACGCGCGTCGATAACTACTACTGGCTTCGCGATGACACGCGCTCTAAACCAGCGGTGCTTGATTACCTGCAGCAGGAGAACGCCTACGGGCGTCAAGTGATGTCCTCCCAGCGCAGCCTGCAGGATCGCGTGCTAAAAGAGATTGTCGACAGGATCCCTCCACGTGAGGTTTCAGCGCCCTATATCAAAAACGGCTATCGCTATCGCCAGGTGTTTGAGCCGGGCCGTGAATATGCGATTTACCAGCGCCAGGCATTAAACAGCGATGAGTGGTCCTTGCTGATTGATGAAAATAAAAGGGCGGCGCACAGCGAATTCTATACCCTGGGCGGGCTGAACGTCGCACCAGACAATAACCTGCTGGCGGTCACCGAGGATTTCCTCTCCCGCCGTCAGTACAGTCTGCGTATCCGCCATCTGGAGAATGAAACCTGGCTGCCGGAGGTGATTGACGATGTTTCACCGGGCGTGGTGTGGGCCAACGATTCCCGGGTGCTTTACTACGTGCGTCAGCACCCAACGACGCTGCTGCCGTGGCAGGTGTGGCGACATCAGGTTGGTGCGCCTGCTGAGCAGGATGTGCTGATTTACGAAGAGCAGGACGAAACGTTTTATGTCAGCCTGCATAAGACATCTTCACGCCAGTATGTGGTGATTGCGTTGTCCAGCACCACCACTAGCGAAATGCTGCTGCTGGATGCCGACCAGCCTAACGCCGAGCCGCGCGTCTATGTCCCGCGCCGTAAAGATCACGAGTACAGCCTCGATCACTACCAAAACCAGTTCTACCTGCGTTCTAACCGCGAGGGTAAAAACTTCGGCCTGTACCGCAGTGAATCCTGGGAAGAGGCCGAGTGGCAAACCCTGATTGCACCGCGCGATGCGGTGATGCTGGAAGATTTCACCCTGTTTCGCGACTGGCTGGTGGTGGAAGAGCGCCAGCAAGGCTTAACCCGCCTGCGCCAGATCCATCGCCATCGCCAACAGGAAACGGCCATTGCCTTTGACGATCCGGCCTATGTGACGTGGATTGCCTATAACCCGGAACCGGAAACCGCCTGCCTGCGCTACGGCTATTCGTCGATGACCACACCGGATACGTTGTTTGAGCTGGATATGGACAGCGGCGAGCGCCGTGTGCTGAAGCAGCAGGAAGTGAAAGGGTTCGACGCCAGTCGTTACCGCAGTGAACGTATCTGGATTACCGCACGCGATGGCGTAGAGGTGCCCGTGTCGTTGGTCTATCGTCATGAGCATTTTCGTCGCGGTAAAAATCCGCTACTGGTCTACGGCTACGGCTCCTACGGGGCCAGTATGGACGCCGATTTTAGCAGCAGCCGCTTAAGCCTGCTCGACCGGGGCTTTGTCTTTGCCATCGCCCATATTCGTGGCGGCGGCGAACTGGGGCAACTCTGGTATGAAGAGGGGAAATTCCTTAAAAAGAAAAACACCTTCAATGACTACCTCGATGCCTGCGATGCGCTGCTGGCGAAAGGCTATGGCGACCCGGCGCTCTGTTATGGCATGGGCGGTAGCGCGGGAGGCTTGTTGATGGGAACCGTGATTAACGAGCGTCCTGAACTGTTCCACGGTGTTGTTGCGCAGGTGCCGTTCGTCGATGTGGTGACCACGATGCTCGATGAGTCGATTCCGCTGACCACCGGCGAATTTGAAGAGTGGGGTAATCCACAGGATGAAACCTACTATCGCTATATGAAGTCCTATAGCCCTTATGACAACGTCAAGGCACAGGTTTATCCGCACCTGCTGGTGACCTCCGGGCTGCATGATTCACAGGTGCAATACTGGGAGCCAGCAAAATGGGTGGCGAAGCTGCGTGAGCTGAAGGTAGACGATAACCTGCTGCTACTGTGCACCGAGATGGACTCCGGCCACGGTGGGAAGTCCGGTCGCTATAAAAGCTATGAAGGGGTGGCGCTGGAGTTTGCCTTCCTGATTGCCCTGGCGCAGGGGACCTTGCCGGGGCAGTCCGAGCGCTAGCTACTGCTCGAGGTAGTGTTTGAGGGTTACGCGCAGTTCCGGGCTCATGCGGTCGAGGTTGTTAAACAGCCAGCGCAGGTAGCCCGGATCGTTCTTCGCCACTTCTGCCACTTCCTGCCCGCGGTATTTGCCGAAAGTAAAAGTACGCAGCAGCGCCGGGCGGCCGGTGACGTCTACCATTTGGTCCGGCGTCCAGCCTGAGACCTGCATAATGTCAATCAGCAGCGAGGCGGTGATATAACAGTCGTAAAGCGCGCGGTGATGATGCAGACCCGGGGGCGTCGCCACGCTTAGCTTGCGCGACTTGTACAGCGCCATATTGCTGTACTTGATGCCCGGCCATAGGCGGCGGGCCATCTTCATGGTGCAGATCCACTCGCCGTCCATTTCTGGCAGCACGCGGCGGTCGAAGCTGGCATTGTGGGCGACATACCACGGGCTACCCTGATAAAACGGCACCACTTCCTCAATCCACGGTTTGTCTGCCACCATCTCTTCGGTGATCCGGTGAATGGCCATCGCTTGCGGGCTGATAGGGCGGTCCGGACGCACCAGGTGACTCATGGGGTTGACGATTTTACCGTCAATAACATCAACGGAGGCGATCTCCACGATGCCCCCTTGCAGGTCACAGGTTTCTGTATCGATTACGCGCAGCATGGCAAACTCCGGCCTAAAACGCTTAGCGTAATGGAATGATCTCGCCTTGCCAACCCTGGTCGCTCTTTCTGCCCGTTAGCAGCAGTTCGCCGCTATCGGCACGCACAATAAGCTGGCCGTTTTCATCCCATAACGCGCTACCGCCGGAAAAGGTGCCACTGGCGTAGTTGGATTTCAGCACGGCAATAGCGTACTTGTGAGCGAAGCGCTGTAGCCGCTGGCTGGTTCGCTGCTGCTGCGGTTCCGCCATTGAACTGACCGTGGCCAGCAGCGAGGCCTGCGGCGAGAGTTCGCAGCCTTCATGGTGCAGTTCAAAGACGCTGATTTGATCGGACTCAGGGGCCAGGCAGGTTCCCTGGCCCTGATGCTGCTTGATAGGGCCGGTGGCGTGCGGGGCGAAGATAACGATGCCTTTGATGCGCTTACCGTCATTTTCCATCGGCAGCCCGGCGATAATAGTCATCTGATGCCGCTGGGCAGCCTCGCTTAAGGGCTGTAGCTGGGTATCGTTCGGCGGTGCGGGCAAAGTTTGCTCGTCATCGGGACCGGTCAGAGAAAGCTCCGGGAAGATTAATACCTTACAGGCCTGCTCGGCGGCGGCATCGATAAACCGCAGATGGTGGGTAATGTTCTCAGCGACATCCCCTCTGCGGGGAGCATATTGCGCTGCAGCAATAGTCCATGTCAGCATAGTTGCATCCTTCAACACGTTGTCATTGGGCTTTTATTCCAGACGATAGTATCAGGATGGACGTAAGGAACTGTCACTTAGCGTAAGCTTTATTTGGCTTTTGGCTCGTACGGCAGGCGAGAAAGATTAACCGAGGCTAAACGGTGCGTAATTAACCGTTCGCGGAACCAGTCACGCAGGTGCGCTGGCTGTTCGCGTTCCACCACTTCGGCGACGACCGGCATATTGTAGCGTTCTTTAAACGCCACGCCTGCGGCGGCCAGATCGACGTTCACTTTGTCCATCTCGTCCTGGGGGAGGGTTGCCAGATTGGTATGCATGATTTTCTCCTTGGGATAACGCGCAAAAGTTACTAAGAGTATCGCAAAATGGCAAGTCCAGAGGGTGCTCATCTCGACGTGAACATTATACAGCGTTATTCTTTGTCATATATCGATAACAAAAGGGAATGATGGAAATGAAATTCACCGCTCCTCGCGCGCTGGGTGCCACGCTGTTTTTACTCGGATCGCTGACTGCTTCACCGGTCTTTGCGCACGCTCATCTGCAACAGCAAACCCCCGCGGCAAATTCGGAAGTCAGCCCAGCGCCGCAAACCTTAACGCTTAACTTCTCCGAAGGCATTGAGCCGGGATTCAGCGGCGTGACGCTAACCGGTCCCGAAAAGCGGATTATCCCGGTCGGTAAAGCGGTGCGCAACGAGAAGGACAACACGCAGCTGGTTATTCCACTGAACGAAACGCTGGGTGACGGGCTCTATACCGTCGAATGGCACGTGGTTTCCGTTGACGGCCACAAGACCAAAGGTCAGTACCAGTTTAGCGTCAAGTAACCATGCTGACGGCTCTCTACGTTGGGCTGCGCTTTGTCCACTTTGCCGCGCTGATGGTCGCTTTCGGCTGCACGCTTTATGCCGGATGGTGGGCACCAACAGAACTTCGACGTCTGCTGGTGCAACGTTTTTCCAGACTGCTGCGCGGTTCGCTGACGCTGAGTGTGCTCTCGGCAATGCTGATGCTGGTGGCGCAGGGCGGGTTGATGGGCGATGGCTGGTCAGATACCTGGCGGCCAGAGGTCTGGCAAGCGGTGGTGCAGACGCATTTTGGCAGCGTCTGGCTATGGCAGATTGTGCTGGCGTGGGTAGCGCTGGGCGTAGCCTGGATTCAGCCGCGACAGATGATGCGGCGGCTTTTGCTTCTCTGCGTGGCTCAGTTTATCCTGCTGGCGGGCGTTGGTCATGCCGCCATGAACGACGGAGCGCTGGGCGTATTACAGCGCGCCAACCATGCGATACATCTGCTGTGTGCGGGGGCATGGGTGGGCGGGTTAATTCCGTTCCTCTACTGCCTGCGGCTGGCAAAAGGACGCTGGCGTCAACCGGCAATTGTCACCATGATGCGTTTTTCGCGCTATGGGCATCTGGCGGTCGCGGGGGCCATCGCCAGCGGGGTAGTTAACGCATGGCTGATTCAGGGCGGATTCACCACCGCTACGTCTTATGGAATAGCGCTGTGGGTGAAGTGTAGTGTTGTCGCGCTGATGGTGCTGGTGGCGCTTGCGAATCGTTACCTGCTGGTGCCGCGCATGTCGACGGCTCCTGAGCGGGTGTCGCGTATTTTCCTGCGGACCACGCAGGTAGAAATTATCCTCGGAGCGCTGGTGCTGGCCTGCGTAAGCCTGTTTGCGACCTGGGAACCTTTTTAATTGAACTGGCGAATTATGAAAAAGATTATTCTCTCTTTGTTGTTATTAACGGCGTCGGGATCCGCGCTGTCGGCGCAGATCATTACCGTGAGCCGCTTTGAGGTGGGCAAAGACAAGTGGGCATTTAACCGCGAAGAGGTGATGCTGACCTGCCGTCCTGATAACGCGCTGTACGTGATTAACCCTAGTACGCTGGTGCAGTATCCGCTGAATGATGTTGCAGAGCAGCAGGTGAAGGCGGGCAAAACGCAGGCGCAGCCGCTGAGTATCATCCAGGTTGACGATCCGAAACAGCCCGGTGTGAAAATGAGCCTGGCGCCGTTTATTGAACGGGCACAGAAACTCTGCTAATTCGCAGAATATCTGTTTATAAATCAATAAAAAACCGCAAGCCTTTTGCAGAAAGGGCTGCGGTTTTTTTATGTTATGCCGTTTATTGAACGAAATTTTTCAGCTCACAGCAGTTGTGGACTGGAAAACCTGTCACGGTCATCTATTCTTATAAAGCAAGGCGACTTAGCCTGCATTAATGCCAACTTTTAGCGCACGGCTCTCTCCCAAGAGCCATTTCCCTGGACCGAAAACAGGAATCGTTTTCGGTCTCTTTTTATCTGCAGTTTCCCTTCCACAGGATAAACACACTTTGCTGCTTGCGTGCTTGTTAACCCAATGTAAACAGATTCTCGACGGCATCCAAGCATTTTTGTGTCATTTCGCGAAAAAAAATTTCCGTGAAAATGTGAAGCAGCTAATAGAACATCGGAAAATCGCTGGATAATCATTTCGTTTGTCATAATAACTATCCAGCTAATTATATTTTCACTCATTATTCGAATATTTATTTCAACTCGTGAATAAAAATCGCTATTTTTTTATGAAGAAAAAGCGCATGCTTGCGGCGAGTTAAGCCACAGCCTGCCACGCCGCATCACACCTCTGTTTTCTGCCGTTTTGTAAATAAACGTCCGGGCAGTGAATTTGTCGAATGCAGTACTGTCAAACACTCATACGTACCGCTTAAAGACAGATGAACGGACTCGTTTTTTCCTTATGCGTTACCTTGTGCTGTGCTCCATGTTACCCGGAAGAAATGATGTTCCAGAATTTTGATGTTCGTTTACTTCACCCTCGCAATGGGCTGAAGTGGTTTGCGCTTGCTCTGTTATGGCTGGTGGTCCAACTCCCTTATCCGCTTCTCCATCTGCTCGGCACCTCCGTTGGTAAAGCGTCGCGTCGTTTTTTAAAACGCCGTGAACAAATTGCTACGCGCAATATTGAGCTTTGCTTTCCACATATGGATGCCGCCGAGCGCGAAAAGCTGATTGAACAAAACTTTATGTCTCTGGGCATGGGGCTTATCGAAACCGGTATGGCCTGGTTCTGGAGCGATGCGCGCGTGCGCAAATGGTTTGATGTTGAAGGCTATGCCAACCTGATGCACGCGCTGAAAGAGCAGCGCGGGGTGATGGTGGTTGGTGTGCACTTTATGTCGCTGGAATTAGGCGGCCGTGCGATGGGTCTGTGCCGTCCAATGATGGCAACCTATCGTCCGCACAACGACCCGCTGATGGAGTGGGTACAAACCACCGGTCGTCTGCGCTCGAACAAAGCGATGATCGATCGTCGTAACCTGCGTGGCCTGGTTCAGGCGCTGAAAGCGGGTGAAGCGGTATGGTTTGCGCCGGACCAGGATTATGGCCCGAAAGGGAGCGTATTTGCCCCGTTCTTCTCGGTAAGCGAAGCGGCCACCACCAACGGTACCAACGTGCTGTCGCGACTCTCTGGGGCCGCGATGCTGACCGTGACCATGGTGCGTAAACCGAATATGAAGGGCTACACGCTGCACATTAGTGAAGCGATGACCGATTATCCTTGTGGGGATGAAGTGTCGGCGGCGAGCTATATGAACAAAATTATCGAACGCGAGATTTTACGTGCGCCGGAGCAGTATCTGTGGGTGCATCGTCGGTTCAAAACCCGACCGCGGGGAGAAGCGTCGCTCTACAAAGCGGTGCCACACACCAAATAAATAAATAACCCGCCTGATGGCGGGTTCTTTTTGGGTTAAACAAGCCGCATAACCCAGGCATCGGACGGTTGATCGTAATGTTTGCGATAGAGAACCGAATGTTCGCCATCAAGAAGGGCTGGGATGCTGATATCGGCATCCCAGGCATCTAACTGCATGCACAAATCGGGATCGGACTTACAAGGGATGCTTAACGTTCGCTCGCCGTGTTGTTCGGCGTGCAGCACGGCATCATCAATCTCAAATGCGCCGATGCGTACGCTGGTTTTGCTCATAATGCTCTCCGTTAATCTGCTGACCGGTGTGGTACGACCAGTGGCCGTACCTTTTCATCCTAGCCAACGTCGAGCATTTCGCCAATTAAAAAATGCGCTTTTTTTGTGCGCTACTCCGACCTGTTGATAAAAAGTTTCCCATCGCGCACCAGTTCTCGCGGATAGCTGTTTTTCAGACGAGAGCCAATACGCTTTGCCAGCCCGAGTGGAAAGCCCTGGAACGTGACAATCACGTCGTCCTGCGTCGGGGCATTTTCCGGGTAGACGTCGCGCCCGCGATACCACTCCTGCGCTTCCTCTGCCGTTAATTCATGTCCCAGTTTCTCCGTGTTTGCCAGCGAGATAACCGCTTCATGCTGCCAACGGAAGCCTTTATTGTGGGTTTCAGCAAGCTTAATGCCGATGCGAGAGAAACGCACTTTACCCAGCAACGGCTCGATTTCCGCCGGGAACAGCCAGATTTCTTTGTCGCGCTGCCAAAGCGTTAGCGACGCATCCCACTCGATACCCACGCGCTTAGCCGCCTCGGCTACCGCCGCTGATTCGCGGGTTTTCATTGGCGCAAAAGGGAATTTGCCGACCTTGTAGCCCGGCGCGGGCAGCGGGTCGATCGCTGCCGTTTTATGCAGTCGAGCGACGAAGAAACCCTCGCAGTCGTAAATTTGTGGGAAGACGTGCAGATAGCCTTCCGGGGTCAGCGCCTGCTCGGCGGTTGGGAAAAGGTCGCCCAACGGCAGCACTTCCACCGCTTCCGGGTAACGCTCAAGCAGCCAGTTGACCACCGACTCATTTTCATCGCGGTTAAGCGTGCAGGTGGAGTAGACCAGCATACCGCCAGGGCGCAGGGCATGAAACGCGCTGTCAATAAGCTCACGCTGGGTGCTGGCGATCTCCAGGTTGCTGGCGAGCGACCAGTTTTTTAGCGCGTCTGGGTCCTTACGCACCACGCCTTCGCCGGAGCACGGGGCATCGAGCAGGATGGCGTCGAAGCATTCCGGCAGCGCCGCGCCAAATACGCGGCCGTCAAAGTGGGTCAGGGCGGTATTTGCGATTCCGCAGCGGCTGATGTTAGCGTGCAGCACCTTCACGCGGCTGGCGGAAAATTCGTTCGCCAGCAACATGCCATGGTTTTTCATTCGGGCGGCGATCTGCGTGGTTTTCGAGCCAGGCGCGGCGGCGACATCCATTACGCGCGTGGGTACTACGCCATCGGCAAACAGCGCGGCGACAGGCAGCATGGAGCTGGCTTCCTGAATATAGAACAGGCCGCTTAAATGCTCGGCGGCGCTGCCCAGTGGGATCTCATCGGCATTTTCGCGTTCAATCCAGAAACCTTCGGCGCACCAGGGAACCGGGGTTAGCTGCCAGCCGTACGGCGCAACCAGCGCCAGAAAATCATCCACGGTTATTTTGAGCGTGTTGACGCGAATGCTGCGACGCAGTGGGCGCTGGCAGGCATCAATAAATGCATCAAAAGAGAGATTTTTCGGCATGGCCTCGCGCATCTGCGCAAGGAATTCATCGGGGAAATAGACTGAGTTTTGAGCCACTGGGGAATACCACAAGGAGATGATAAAGAGCGCGCAGTTTACCATAAAAATGCGCCGGTGACGGGCACCGGCGCAGAGGGTTTTAACGCGGCAGGGCGGTGCCCCATTCGCGCCACTCTTTCGGTTCAGACTCCAGCAGCAGGAAGTGTTTCCCTTCCTGCGCTTTCGGCGCCAGCGGGATGCCCGGCGGGGTCGCAAAGGCGATACCGCCGCGAATGAACTGGTTGAAGGTGCCGGTTTTCACCACGCCGCCCACCAGGCCAAAATCGAGGCTATAGCCAGAGGCCAGCCAGAACACCGAGTTGTTACGCACCAGGTGCTGGTAGCGCTGGCCGATACGCATCTCAATCATCACGCGGTCGGAAAGGCTGCCCAGACGTAGCCCGGTGACGGTGCCCACCTCAAGCCCACGGAACAATATTGGTGTCCCGATGCTTAACGAACCGGCTTCCGGTGCCTCCACCACGATGTTCAGACCGTTGAGGTAGCGGGAGTCGGAAATCGTCGCTTCCTGTAACTCAAAATCACGGCGCATTTCGCCGTGGCCCGGTTCGACGTTAACGTACGGCTGCAGCAGGGTATCCAGATGTTCCACGCCCGCCGCCGAGATTTGCGGGGTGATCACCGAGAAACGGGTGCCGCGTCGCGCAAAGGTTGAAACATATTCAGGGTAAAGCACGGCGCTGGCCTGCACTTCGTTACGTGAAGCGTTCAGCTCAAGGTTCTGCACCTGACCGATATCAATGCCGAGGTAGCGAATTGGCATACCGGTCGAGAGCTTGTCGGCATCAAAGGCGTGCAGCGTGATTTGCCCGCCAATGGCGCGTGCGGCGGTCTCCGACGCGTAAAGCAGGCGTTTATCGCCTTTACGGCTGCCCGCTCCGGCGGCATCGAGATTGTCAAAGCTAATCGCCCCTTTTAACGCACGGGAGAGCGGGGAGGCCTGCACCGTCAGGCCGCTGCCGTTGAGTTGCACCTTCGCGCCGCCTTCAGCCCAGAAGACGCTGTTTGGGGTCAGCAGCGAACGGTATTCCGGTTTAATGTGCACTGCAATATCGAACGCGTTGGCGCGGGGCTGCACCGAGGTGACCTCACCGACTTCAAATTTACGATACAGTACGATTGAGCCGGTCTGAATATCCGGCAGCGTCTCCGCCGTCAGCATCAGGGTGGTGGTTGGGTAGTCGCTGAGGTTGTTCTCCTGCGCTTTCTCGAGGTTAGAGAACAGTGGATAGCTCGACTTCATCGGCCCTTTTTCACCCGGCAGGATACGAATCCCGCCGCTGAGCCATTCGTTGGCGCTGGCACCTAAGAACTCCACGCCGTCGATGCCCACTTTGACATCCATCTTGCTGTTGACCACAAACTTGCTGTCGCCGTGGATCAGGTCGCGATACTGCGGGTCAATGGCGATAGCAAAGCTAATGCCTTTTGCCGTCAACGCGCGTTCCATGACCTGGCCGATTTTCACCCCATGCAGCATGATGGGCTGCCCGGCATCAATGCCGTAGCTTTCCGGCGCGGTCAACGTTAGCGTCATCACGCCCGGCTGTTGCAGCAGCGTTTTGTCTGCCGCCAGCACGGTAAAGCGGTCTTTCGGCTCGCCGTCGCCCGGTACCAGCTCAAAGGTGCTGCCGGTGAGCAGCGAGCTCAGGTTGGTGTTATCCAGCGACAGCTTCGGCTGATGCAGTTCAATGCGCGTTTTTTCCCGCAGCAGTGAGACCACGCTTGGGTCAACGGTCATTTCACCGGTAACGGAGTTGTCCGGGTTGAGCGTCAGTTTGGTCAACTGGCCCACTTCCAGCCCCTGATAAAGCATCGGCGTCGAACCGGCCTTCAGACCATCGCCGCTTGGCAGTTGAAGCTGCACTAACACGCCACGCTGGCTGTGAGCAAGATCTTCATAGAGGCCGTATTCATCGTTCTGTACAGCGGCCTGCGAATCTGGCGGGGAGTCAAAGGCGATCGCGCCGTTGACCAGCGCTGCGAGGCTTTCAAGCTGTACCTTCGCGCCGCTGAGCCCTACATCCGCCTTAATGCCCGAGACGTTCCAGAAGCGGCTGCCTTTTTTCACCAGGTTGGTGAAGCGACGCTCGATCAGCACATCAATGGTGACGCCCTGATTGTTAGGGTTGATGGCGTAGTCATAGACGCGGCCGACCGGAATTTTGCGAAAGTAGACCAGCGAACCGCTGTTGAGCGAGCCTAAATCCGGGGCGTGCAGATGGATCATCAGCTCACCGTTGTTCAGCCGATATTTGGGCTGCGTATCCAGCGCGGTGAAGTGATCGCGCGCTTCGCCTTTACCCGGCATCATGCCGATATAGTTACCGCCAACCAGCGCATCAAGGCCGGAGACCCCGGCAAGGGACGCCTTCGGAGTCACCAGCCAGAACTGGGTTTCGTCGCGCAGCGCATCTTCCATATCGGCTTTAATGCTGGCGCGTACTTCGATCTTGCTGCGGTCCTGGGCAAGGCGGATATCCTGCACCGTACCGACCTCGACGCCCTGGAAGCGCACAGGGGTTCGGCCCGGCACAATACCGTCCGCCGACATGAAGTCGATGGTGATGGTGGTACCGCGATCCTCATAGCTGTTCCAGATAAGCCAGCAAGCAATCATCAGCGCGATGATCGGCAGCAGCCAGAACGGGGAGATACGGCGTTTGGTTTTAATTCGCGCCTCAGTCTGTGAAGCGGGCGTTTCCTGACTCATGTGCGTCCCAAAGTATGCGGCTGTCCAGCCATTCAACAGCAAGAATAGTTAATATTACCGCAGCGCCGAAATAAAACGCAGCGGGGCCCATCGTGAAGGCGAGAAGCTGATCACGATTGATGAGCGACATGGTTAACGAAATCACAAACAGATCGAGCATTGACCAGCGGCCAATCCAGGTGACAAAGCGCAGCAGCAGTATGCGCGTACGCAGCCCCTGTTCGCATTTAAAGTGAATGCTGGTCAGTAGCGTCAGCATCACGATAATTTTGGTAAACGGCACCAGAATACTGGCGATAAACACCACCGCCGCCACCGCCACGTTGCTGTTGGCAAGCGAGATGATCCCAGAAAGAATGGTGTCCGTCTGCCGCCCGCCGTTAACATAAATAACGGAGATTGGCAGCAGGTTAGCGGGAATGAGAAAGACGATCGAACTGACCAGTGCCGCCCAGCTTTTTTGCAGGCTCTGCCGCCGACGGTAGCGCAGGGGCGTATGGCAGCGGCGGCAGCGACCACGCGTATCGGCAAAACCGGTGTAGTGGCACTCTAGGCAGACGCGCAGACTGGCGTCAGGGCGCGTGGCGGGGCGCTGGGGGTAAAAGCGCTCCCACAGTTGCTCGATGTTCAGGTGAATCAGGGTCAGGATGCTGAGTACCACCAGAGAGATAAATGCCAGCAGGCCGATTCCCGGTTGCAGGAAGGCGTAGTCCTGCACCTTGATCGAGGCAACGGCGATCCCAACCAGGTAGATATCCAGCATCACCCACTCTTTAAGCTTATCGAGCATCAGCAGGACAGGGCGCAGATTCATACCCAGAATATTACCGAGCCACAGATAGGCAATGGAGACGACCAGCACCGAAGGCGCGCCGACGGTGCAGAAAAAGACCATCGCCGCCGTGATGGGGTGGCCCTGATCGGTCATCTGCCAGATCCCGGACAGCAGGTTGGCATCGATACGGACACCCAACAGATGCAGGCGTAGCAGCGGTTCGCTCCATGCGAAGGGCATGAGTAGCAGCATGGTGATGGCCATCGCGCCGAGGCGGGTCAACGACCAGTCGCGCCCGTCGCGCACCTTGGCGTTACAGCGTGGACAGTAGGCACTTTGTGATGATTTTACGACCGGTAACCGAAAAAGCATATCGCACTGGGGGCAACGTTGGTAATGTGCCCACGGCAACGATGCATTAATCTTGTGAATATGTATTTTTTTCGACGGCGTTATACGTGATGTTGTCAGTGCCATTTATTACATTGAGAAATGAATGTATAACTCTATCTTAACCTAAGTATCGATTCATCTTGAGCCCGAACGCACTTAATGCGTATTTTATAAGGCTGTAAGCTGGATAACGCATCAGTAACACCGTAAACAATAGTGATTAGATAATGAGCAAAACAGAATTTTACGCGAATCTTAACCGCGATTTTCAGGCATTGATGGCAGGTGAAACGAGTTTCTTAGCCGTAATCTCCAATACCAGCGCGCTGCTGTACGAGCGTCTTTCTGATGTGAACTGGGCAGGATTTTATCTGCTGGAAGGCAATACGCTGGTTCTCGGGCCGTTCCAGGGCAAAATTGCCTGCGTACGTATTCCGGTAGGTCGCGGTGTTTGCGGTACTGCCGTAGCGGAAAATCGCGTTCAGCGCATTGAAGATGTCCATGCCTTTGATGGTCATATCGCCTGTGATGCTGCCAGCAACGCCGAAATCGTACTGCCTCTTGAGGTGAACGGTCAGGTTATTGGCGTGCTGGATATCGATAGCACCGTCTTCTCTCGTTTTAGCGAAGAAGATGAGGCGGGCTTACGTGAACTGGTCGTCCACCTGCAAAAAGTGCTCGAAGCGACCGATTATCAAAAATTCTTTGCCCCCGTCGAAGGATAATCAACGGATAACGTAGCATTTACGAAATGCGTCATTATAATGTCGCCTGTTCATGCCTGCGGCTTGTTGGCTACGTCCGTTGTAATCAGGAAATTTCATGGAAAATCAACCTAAGTTGAACAGCAGTAAAGAAGTTATCGCATTTTTGGCCGAACGTTTCCCGCAGTGCTTTAGTGCGGAAGGCGAGGCCCGCCCCCTGAAAGTCGGTATTTTTCAGGATCTCGTAGCGCGCGTTGAAGGGGAAATGAACCTCAGCAAAACGCAACTGCGCTCCGCATTACGTCTTTATACTTCCAGCTGGCGCTACCTCTACGGTATCAAAGCGGGTGCAGTGCGCGTCGATCTCGACGGCAACCCTTGCGGCGAACTGGATGAGCAGCACGTGGCGCATGCCCGTCAGCAACTTGAAGAAGCGAAAGCTCGCGTTCAGGCACAGCGCGCTGAACAGCAGGCGAAGAAACGCGAAGCGGCTGCTGCTGCGGGCGAACAAGGTGATGCGCCACGTCGTGAGCGTAAACCGCGTCCTCCAGTACGTCGTAAAGAAGGCGCAGAGCGTAAACCACGTCCTGCGGCAGCAAAACCGGCGGCTAAACCTGTTCGCGAAGTGCGCGAAGAGAAGTTTACCCCCGTATCCGATCTGTCCGCGCTGACGGTCGGTCAATCCCTGAAAGTTAAAGCGGGCAATAACGCCATGGATGCCACAATCCTGGAAATCACCAAAGATGGCGTTCGTGTGCAGCTTACTTCTGGTATGTCAATGATTGTACGCGCAGAACACCTGGTGTTCTGAAACGGAGGCCTGGCCAGGCATGAACAAATTCTTTAGGCTCTCCGCGCTTGCTGGTCTGTTAGTGATAACAGGCCAGGTCTTAGCGGTGGAAGATATTACCCGTGTTGATCAGCTTCCGGTTCTGAAGGAAGAGACGCAGCACGCAACGGTGAGCGAGCGCGTGACATCGCGCTTTACCCGTTCCCACTACCGCCAGTTCGATCTTGACGAGGCCTTTTCGGCCAAAATCTTTACCCGCTATCTGAACCTGCTGGACTATAGTCACAACGTACTGCTGGCCAGCGACGTGGAGCAATTCTCCGCGAAGAAAGGGCAGATTGGCGATGAGCTGCGTTCTGGCAAGCTTGATGTCTTCTATGACCTCTACAATCTGGCGCAAAAGCGTCGCTTTGAGCGCTATCAGTATGCGCTGAAGGTGCTTGAGCGTCCGATGAACTTCACCGGTACCGACACCTTTAACCTCGATCGCAGTAAAGCGCCGTGGCCGAAGGATGAAGCCGAGCTCAATGCGCTTTGGGACGGTAAGGTCAAATTTGACCAACTGAGCCTGAAGCTGGCGGGCAAAGACGACAAAGAGATTCACGATACGCTGTCGCGTCGCTACAAGTTTGCGATTCGTCGCCTGGCGCAGACCAACAGTGAAGATGTGTTCTCGCTGGCGATGACCTCATTCGCCCGTGAAATCGACCCGCACACTAACTACCTCTCTCCGCGTAACACCGAGCAATTTAATACCGAAATGAGTCTGTCTCTGGAAGGTATTGGCGCGGTGCTGCAGATGGACGACGACTACACCGTGATTAACTCCATGGTGGCAGGTGGCCCAGCAGCGAAAAGCAAGGCGATTAGCGTGGGCGATCGTATCGTCGGCGTGGGCCAGGCCGGTAAAGGCATGGTGGATGTGATTGGCTGGCGTCTTGATGACGTTGTGGCGCTGATCAAAGGGCCGAAGGGCAGCAAAGTTCGTCTGGAAGTGCTTCCGGCAGGCAAAGGCTCTAAAACCCGTATCGTCACCCTGACTCGCGAGCGTATTCGTCTTGAAGACCGCGCCGTGAAAATGTCGATTAAAGGCACCGGTAAAGATAAAGTCGGTGTGCTGGATATCCCGGGTTTCTACGTTGGTCTCACCGAAGATGTGAAGGTCCAGCTGCAAAAGCTGGAAAAACAGAACGTCAGCAGCGTGATTATCGATCTGCGTAGCAACGGCGGCGGCGCGCTGACCGAGGCGGTTTCGCTCTCCGGTCTGTTCATTCCGTCCGGCCCGGTCGTGCAGGTGCGTGATAACAACGGCAAGGTGCGCGAAGATAGTGATACCGATGGCGTTGTCTATTACAAAGGCCCGCTGGTGGTGCTGGTAGACCGTTTCAGCGCCTCGGCGTCGGAAATCTTTGCCGCCGCGATGCAGGACTACGGCCGTGCGCTGATCGTCGGTGAACCGACCTTCGGTAAAGGCACCGTCCAGCAGTACCGTTCGCTGAACCGCATCTACGATCAGATGCTGCGCCCTGAATGGCCTGCGCTGGGCTCTGTCCAGTACACCATTCAGAAGTTCTACCGTATCAACGGCGGCAGTACCCAGCGTAAAGGGGTAACCCCGGACATCATGATGCCAACCGGCACGGAAGAGACCGAAACCGGTGAGAAGTTTGAAGACAACGCACTGCCGTGGGACAGCATTAATGCTGCCACCTATGTGAAGTCTGGCGACATGAAAACGTTCGAGCCGGAGCTGCTGAAGCTGCACAGCGATCGCATTGCGAAAGATCCTGAGTTCCAGTACATCGCCAAAGATATTGCCCACTTCAATGAATTGAAGGAGAAGCGCAGTATTGTCTCTCTGAACTACGCTCAGCGTGAGAAAGAGAACGAAGAGGACGATGCAACGCGTCTGGCGCGTATTAACGATCGCTACAAGCGTGAAGGCAAGCCGCCGCTGAAGAAACTGGAAGATCTGCCGAAGGACTACAAAGAGCCGGATCCATACCTTGACGAGACGGTGGACATCGCCATCGATCTGGCAAGGCTTGAGAAGGCCGCGCCTGCAGAACAGCCGGCAGCAACCAAGTAATCCCCCAACAGGCACAAGCAATTGTGCCTGTTTTTTTTATCTCTCGTATCTTCTCGTAAATCACGATGCTACAAAATGTAAAGTTGTGTCTTTCTCGTGACTTAGCCTAACGTAATCGTTGAAAATTCGCGTATTGCCCCTACGATATGGGTAATCGCATAGTGCGTTTTGTTAAAAAGAGGTTAAAAGTAAATTATGATGCGAATCGCGCTCTTCCTGATGACCAACCTGGCGGTAATGGTTGTGTTTGGGCTGGTGCTAAGCCTGACAGGAATTCAGTCGAGCAGCATGACCGGTCTGCTGATTATGGCGCTGCTATTTGGTTTCGGCGGTTCCATTGTGTCATTGATGATGTCGAAATGGATGGCACTGAAATCAGTTGGTGGTGAAGTGATTGAGCAGCCGCGTACCGAACAGGAACGCTGGCTGGTAGACACCGTTGCGCGTCAGGCGCAGCAGGTGGGTATTGCTATGCCGCAGGTTGCGCTGTACCACGCGCCGGATATGAACGCCTTTGCTACCGGTGCGCGTCGTGATGCGTCGCTGGTAGCCGTGAGCACCGGTCTGCTGCAGAACATGAGCCGTGACGAAGCGGAAGCCGTTATCGCCCATGAAATCAGCCACATCGCAAACGGCGATATGGTCACCATGACTCTGATCCAGGGCATCGTGAACACCTTCGTTATCTTTATCTCTCGCGTTATCGCGCAGATTGCGGCCGGTTTCCTCGGCGGCAACCGTGATGATGGCGAAGAGAGCAGCAACGGCAACCCGCTGATTTACTTCGCGGTAGCCACGGTGCTGGAGTTGGTGTTTGGTATTCTGGCGAGCATTATCACCATGTGGTTCTCGCGCTACCGTGAATTCCACGCTGATGCGGGCTCCGCAAAGCTGGTTGGTCGTGAGAAGATGATTGCCGCGCTGCAGCGTCTGAAAACCAGCTATGAGCCACAGGAAGCCAGCAGCATGATGGCATTCTGCATCAACGGTAAATCGAAGTCGCTGAGCGAAATGTTCATGACGCACCCACCGCTGGATAAGCGCATTGAAGCGCTGCGCAGCGGCGAATATATGAAGTAACAGGTTTACGTCAATAACGCTAAACGGCATCCTTGAATGCATCAGGGATGCCGTGATTTAGTCCCTTCTTCTCATCGTGTTGATGCACCGCAAGCCGTGTTAATTCACCGACATTTGATATTCAATCATGCCGCTTTTTTTCGCTACCCAGTCATAAAGACGTTGCCCGCGTAGGTTAGTCTCATGTGTGTGCCAGTACAGACGGGAGGCTCGTTGCTCGCGTGCCTGTTGCTGCACGTATTCAATCAGCTGTCTGCCAATCTGCTGACCACGGACATCCGGGTTCACGAACAAATCCTCAAGATAGCAGTAATCTTCTGTGGCCCAGGTTGAGCGGTGGAACAAGTAATGTACAAGGCCCACTGCTTTGCCGTCACATTCGGCGATGGCACAAAGCATCGGTTCGCCAGAATCTAAAAAACGACGCCATGTCTGTTGAGTCACCGCGTCAGGGATATCGACGCGATAAAACGTTTGATACTGTTTCCACAACGGCAGCCACTGCGCATAGTCGCGCTCCGTTGCTGGCCTGATGATAACCTTTGCCAAATGACTACCTGCCTTTTTATCGTTCATTAATCTTCCTTATTTTCAAATAAAAGCCGCACCTTGATGCGGTAACGCTATGTTAGAAGAGGTTATGGTTCCTATGAAGTTCCACTTTATGTATCTTTATAGGATCCACTTTTTTGCGGTGTATTGAGATGACAAAGCCCGTCGCCCCTTTGTTCCAGGACCTACTGTTACCTGGCGGCATTATTAAAGATCAGGTCTACGAGGTGCTCCGCCATGCCATTCTGGAAGGGCGTTTGGCGGCGGGCTCGAAAATACCGTCAAGCCGAGCGCTAGCTGAAATGATGGCGATTTCGCGCAACTCAGTTATTGCAGGCTTTGAACGTTTGCTGGATGAGGGCTATCTGATTGCGCGCAAAGGTGCGGGAACGTTTGTAACTGAAAGCATTCCGGACAAAACCATTGATGGGCATTATCCGGTGCAGGAATCAACGCCACCCGTATCGGCAGTCGGATCGCTCAATCCTGATATTGCGGCGCTGCGCCCCCTCTGGTCTGAAGGGCAGAAAAGTGATGGGATGAATCGCTTATTTGCCGTGGGCGTAGGCTGTACCGACCTTTTCCCTCATGATTTATGGGGGAGGCTGTTGGGACGGGTCTGGCGACAGTCCCGGCACGAGCTTGGTTTGCATACGAACGCCTGTGGTTATCAGCCTCTGCGCCGCGCGATTAATCATTATATCCAGACCACTCGCGGCGTTAACTGCGATGAGAGTCAGATAATCATCGTCAATGGCATCCAGCAGGCGCTGAATGTCACCGCCCGGGCGTTGCTGCCTAAAGGTAGCGAAGTGTGGGTAGACGATCCCGGTTATGATGGCGCCCGAGGCGCCTTCACCTCTACAGGAGCGATTGTCAGGCCGGTCAGGGTCGACGACCGGGGGATGGATATTCATGATGGGATACAGCACTTCCCCAATGCAAAACTGGTCTACACCGCGCCGTCACACCAGTTTCCATTGAGCGGGACGCTCAGCCTTTCCCGACGGTTAGCGCTGCTGGAGTGGGCGGAATCCCGGCAGGCGTGGATCTTTGAAGATGACTATAACAGTGAGTTTCGCTATGCCGCTCGCTCATTGCAGGCGTTGCAGGGGCTGGATAAATATCATCGGGTTATTTATTCCGGAACGTTTTCCAAAATGATGTATCCGGAATTTCGGCTGGGCTTTTTGGTCGTACCGCCGGATCTACGTGAGCAGTTTATGATGACCAAGTATTTCTCCGATCTCTGTACCGGCTATCTGGAGCAGGCCGTGCTGGCGCGTTTTATTGCCGAAGGCCATTACGCCAGCCATGTTCGCCGGGTGCGTAAAGCGTGCTATGAGCGTAAGAGCGCATTAGCAGCGGCGATAGCCGCTTATTTGCCGGGCAAAATGGTGGTACATCCGTCCGACTCAGGGATCCATATGGTGTGTTGGTTGGCCGACGGACTCACGGGGAAGGAGGTGGAAATGAAAGCCAGCCAGCTGGGTATGGGGATTCAATCCTTTGAACGCTATTGCCAGCGTCCAATGGCCCGAGAAGGTATTTTGCTTGGCTTTGCCAATCATTCCCCGGAGGTCTTGCAAGAGGGCATTCGCCGATTGGCCAGCGTGATTTGAACGCGCTTAAAAGTTAGGGGACTCTTACGTCAAAATCGCCCGGGCAAGATTCGATTCTTAACACCGGGCGATGGCGATATGACAATACCGGCTTTTAGCTTTGCGCGCGTGGCTGGGTGACGCGCAGCCCGCTGAACAGCGTAGCGACAACCGCCAGCGTACCGGCCAGCAACAGCGACACGTGGGTACCGCCATTGCCGAAGGCGTTAAACATCAGCGCGACCAGAGCAGCACCGGTACTTTGCCCCAGCAGGCGTGCCGTACCGAGCATCCCGCTGGCACCGCCGCTGCGGTTACGCGGCGCAGAGGCAATAATGGTGTGGTTGTTTGGAGACTGGAACAGCCCGAAGCCTGCACCGCACAGCAGCATACGCCAGATAATATCGATATCGCTCGGTGACGATGGCAGCAGCGCCAGCCCAAACAGGCCGCAGGCCATAATCGCCATGCCCAGCGCGCCCAGCAGGCCCGCGTGAACGCGTTCGATAAGATACCCTGCCAATGGAGCCATCACCATGGTCGCCAGCGGCCACGGCGTCAGCAGTAAGCCGGTCTCTACTTCGGTACGGCCGACCACTGACTGCAGGAAGAACGGCAGCGATACCATTGCCAGCATCTGCGCGCAGAAAGAGCAAATAGATGTGCAGATAGAGAGTGAGAACAGCGGAATACGCAGCAGATCGACCGGCAGCAGCGGCACCGGTAACTGCAGTTGGCGACGCACGAAGAAGAAACCAATCACCAGCAGCCCAACGATTTCCAGCAGCACCACTTCGGTAGACTGCCCCTGAGCGAAACTGCTCAGTGCGGTGATAAGCAGACCGAAGGTCAGGGCGTTCATCACCGCGCTTGGCAGATCGAAACGCTGTGACTGGCTGCGGGTGCCGTTCGACGGCAGGAAGCGCACGGCCAGCAGCCAGGCAATAATCCCCAGCGGCACGTTAATAAAGAACAGCCACTGCCAGGAAGCCAGCGACAAAATGGCCGCGGCGATCGTTGGCCCGGCAGCTGACGACACTGCCACCACAAAGGAGTTGATACCCATCCCGCGTCCCAGTTGACGCTGTGGGTAAATCAGACGGATCAGCGCCGTGTTGACGCTCATCAGCGCTGCGCCCCCAAACCCTTGCAGAATACGCGCCAGCGTCAGCATCTCGAGCGAGTTAGAGAAGGCGCAGAACAATGAGGCGAGGGTGAAGACCACCAGGCCCGCTTTATAAATGCGGTGGTAGCCAATCATGTCGCCAAGGAAGGAGAGGGAGAGCAGGGAGATAACAATGGCAATCTGGTAGGCATTGACTATCCAGATGGAAGACGCCGGGGAGGCGTTCAGGTCGGTAGCGATGGTGGGCAGCGCAACGTTGGCAATGGCACCGTCGAGAACGGCCATCGTAATGCCGATAACAATAGTCAGAATGGCGCCATAGCGTAGGGGGGTCGGCAGACCATCGATCAGGTTTCGAGTCATGTTAGAAACTTGTTTTTGTGTGAATTATTAACCAGAGAATGATTCTAGCATTGATTATTCGACCTAATGTCGCAGATTTGTAACCAGGTCACAGAAGTTTCATTGCTACAGACGCTTTGCGAAATTATAATAAAAACCGGTTCTAATTTTTATAAAACAGTTGCGATGAGGTGATAAATGTCAGCAACGGATTTGGACAAACAACCAGATTCTGTCTCTTCGGTACTCAAGGTATTTGGTATCCTGCAGGCACTTGGCGAAGAACGCGAAATTGGTATTACTGAACTGTCGCAACGCGTCATGATGTCGAAAAGCACCGTTTATCGCTTTTTGCAAACCATGAAGTCATTGGGATACGTTGCCCAGGAAGGGGAATCCGAAAAGTATTCACTCACGCTGAAGCTGTTTGAGCTGGGTGCTCGTGCCCTGCAAAACGTTGATTTGATCCGCAGTGCGGATATCCAGATGCGTGAGCTCTCTCGCCTGACGAAAGAGACCATTCACCTGGGTGCGCTGGATGAAGACAGCATTGTTTACATCCACAAAATCGACTCGATGTATAACCTGCGCATGTACTCCCGTGTGGGTCGTCGTAACCCGCTGTACAGCACCGCGATCGGTAAAGTACTGCTGGCCTGGCGCGACCCGGCAGAGGTTCGTCAGATCCTCGAAGGCGTTGAGTATAAGTGCAGCACCGAGCGTACGATTGCCAACACTGATGAGCTGATTACCGTTCTCGAGCAGGTCCGTAAACAGGGCTGGGGCGAAGATAACGAAGAACAGGAAGAAGGTTTGCGCTGTATCGGCGTACCGGTATTTGACCGCTTTGGCGTGGTTATCGCCGGTTTGAGTATCTCCTTCCCAACGCTGCGCTTCTCTGAAGAACGCCTGCATGAGTATGTTGAGATGCTGCATACCGCAGCGCGTAAGATTTCAGAACAGATGGGTTATAACGACTACCCGTTCTGAGTCAGCGATAAAAAAGCCCGGTGCTGGACTGCACCGGGCTTTTTTTTATCCATTTTTAACCGTTATCCACCACGCTCGTGCTCTTACGCAGCAGTGGGCAGCTGGAACGCCCCACCACGCCGTTGTCGCTGTGAAGATAAAATGCGGTGCTATAGCCCTGTGCGGTCAGATACTTACATTGCAAGCCCAGACCGCCAGCCGTCTTCTGACTCCCTGCCAATACGCCGTACCCGCTCAGAAGCACCCCGATGGCGACGATAACCAGAAAAACGATAGTTCTGATAAACAGGCGCATAAAAATTCCTCTTCTATTATATCTTTCATGAATACTACGTTACTGCAATAACGGATTGACACAAGTCTATGATTCCTAAAAGCGTGAGATGCCGTTACAGTTAGCCGCGGTTTAAGGTTAGCATGCTAACCTCGCTACATCTGAATAAGAATTCATGCGGAGAGTTGAGTGAAAAAGTTTCGGTGGGTATTACTGATACTCGTGATTGCCGCCTGCCTGCTGCTCTGGACCCAGATGATCAACGTAATGTGCGATCAGGATGTTCAGTTTTTCAGCGGCATATGCAGCATTAACAGGTATATACCCTGGTAAAACATTTTTGCCGGCAGCGATTTCCTTCCGTAATGTGAGTGGTAGAATGGATCGTTCTTTTTGAGGTGGTAAAATGAGTGATCTTGTAAGTTCTGGGGCATTAAATCTGGTATCTCTGGCATTTTCCTTCTTGCTGCTGTTAGTCGGTCTGGTGTTGTGGTTCTTTGTGAATCGCGCCAGTTCCCGTGCTAACGAGCAAATCGAACTCCTTGAATCGCTGCTCGACCTGCAAAAGCGCCAGAATGCGCTGCTGCGTCGTTTATGCGAAGCCAATGAGCCGGACGCGAAGGAAGAAGAGGCACCAAAAGCAAAAGCAGAAGACGTTAAAGAAGAAGACAAAGAAGATTTTATCCGTCTGGTGGCGGAACGATAACCTCTTTGTATGCTAACGCCGGGCAGCCTGTTCTGGGCTGCCGGACACCGCACGATGCACTTTTCTGGTGCTCATATTCCCTGAAAGCCTAATTGATATGCGTTACGCGACGAGATATTCACTTTGCGCAACTGACGCGTTGCGTGGCGATATTCGCGCTCACGTATCGGTATAATCTATAACGTTATGTTATTGTTATTGATAAATCATTCCCAGGTTCTATTTATCGCACCTTAATATTATTGTTCGTATTAACATTGTACGAACTGGACAATTAATCGCCCATTTGGCGAAGCATAATCCAGAGAGCAATAGCGAAACGTTTTTATTGCATTGTGATGAAGCAATGTCACGAAAGTTTCATTATTTTGGTGCAATATAGTCCACGATGTTAATCGCCAGGACCGTGCTGGATAACCGCACTCATGTGAAGTACTTATAACCGGTTAGCCGAACGGCATGCGAAAATGTTATAGCGAAAATAATCTAACGATATACAAAATTTTTGCGGCGATAAGGATATTCTGGACGCCGAAAAAATGTTGGTCTATGTTAAAAATGTCTTACGTTACCGTAAGCTAGGTCACATTTTAGATCTGCTAACATTCATTCAACGAAACGTTTTGTTGGGGAAAAATTCACCCCGTGCGGAAGGATTTGTTGGGATTTGTGCGGCCGATCGAGACACCTTTAAAAATGGCTTGCCATTATTATCGTTGTATGTGATAACACGTTTTGGGTTAAACGAGGTACAGTTCTGTTTATGTATGGCATTATCAGTAAAGAAGTTCTGAGTAAACACGTTGACGTTGAATACCGCTTCTCTGCCGAACCTTATATTAGTGCCTCATGCAGTCATGTCTCAGTTTTATCTATGAAAACGCCTGCGGGCGCAGAAAACACTCTAAGGAATTTTGCAAATGGCAAAGATTAAAGGTCAAGTTAAGTGGTTCAACGAGTCTAAAGGTTTTGGCTTCATTACTCCTGCTGACGGCAGCAAAGATGTATTCGTACATTTCTCTGCAATCCAGGGTAACGGCTTCAAAACTCTGGCTGAAGGCCAGAACGTTGAGTTCGAAATTCAGGACGGCCAGAAAGGCCCAGCGGCTGTTAACGTAACCGCTATCTGATTCGACAATCACTGATCTTGCAGCGCGTCAGCGTAACATTATCAGACATAAAGCCTCGCTTATGCGGGGCTTTATCATTTCTATGCCTGCCGCTTTTAACCGCCGCTTCGCCTTTCTCCCTCGCTCGAATAGCGGTACACTTTCGCCCTTTGAAATAGAGCCGGAGTTGCTATGTCCTACAGTTGTCCGCTTTGCCACGCGCCGTTAACGCGCAGCGGCAATAGTTATCTTTGCCCACAGCGTCACCAGTTTGATCGGGCGAAAGAGGGCTACGTCAACCTCCTGCCGGTACAGCACAAACGATCTCGTGATCCGGGCGATAGCGCAGAGATGATGCAGGCGCGGCGCGCGTTTCTCGATGCCGGACACTATCAGCCGCTGCGCGACGCCGTGAGTGTGAAGCTACATGCCATTACGCCTGAACATCTGTTAGATATCGGCTGTGGGGAAGGGTACTACACCCACGCTTTTGCCGCCAAGGCGCAGGCAACATGGGGACTGGACGTGTCGAAAACCGCCATTCGCTACGGCGCAAAGCGCTATCCGCAGGTGGATTTCTGCGTTGCCTCCAGCCAGCGTTTGCCGTTTGCTGATGCCAGCATGGACGCCGTCGTGCGGATCTACGCGCCGTGTAATCCGCAAGAGTTGAAACGCGTGGTGAAACCGGGCGGTTGGGTAATAACCGTTACGCCGGGGCCGCGTCATCTGGTTGAGCTGAAAGGGCTTATCTATAGCGAAGTGCAGCTGCATGCGCCACATTCTGAAGTGCTGGAAGGGTTTAGCCTGCAAAGTCACGATGCGTTAGCCTATCCGATGCAGTTGACCGGTCAGGAAGCGGTGACGTTATTACAGATGACGCCGTTTGCGTGGCGGGCGAAGCCGGAAGTATGGGAGACGTTAGCACAGCAGGCGCAGTTTGCTTGCCAGACGGATTTCGCGATTCACGCCTGGCAAAGAGATGCCGATTAACCCATATAGTGGGCGTAGAGGATTTGCGCGCCAATAGCGATAAGCACGATCCCACCCAGAATTTCAGCCCGTTTGCCGAGCAGCGGGCCGATAAAGCGACCGACCATCATGCCAAGAGTTGACATCACAAAGGTGGCGCAGCCGATGGCAAATGCGGTGGCGAGAATATTGACTTGCAGGAAGGCCAGGCCAACGCCCACGGCCATTGCGTCCAGGCTGGTGGCAATTGCGGTGGTGACCAGCAGCCAGAAGCCGTGACGACGCGGTGATTCTGCTGCTTCATCATCATCCGTACCGCGGATCCCTTCCAGTACCATACGCCCACCGAGGAACACCAGCAGGACGAAGGCTACCCAGTGGCTCCACTCCATGACGAACTGGCTTGCCAGCATACCGAGGCCCCAGCCGATAAGTGGGGTAAGCATCTCAATGACGCCAAAAATCAGGCCAGTACGCAGGGCTTCAGAGAATTTCGGTTTGTGCAGCGTAGCACCCTTACCAATTGATGCAGCGAAGGCATCCATTGACATACCAAGGGCAAGAAGAATAGTGGCGGTTAAGTTCATGCGAAGGTCCAGACCGGGCAGTTTCCATACGACACATTCCTGCCCCCAGTAATCAGCAGTAATGCGTCTATGGTCTCGCTTGATTACGATGTAATCCGTACGCACCACGTTTTTCAACGAGTATGTTGACACGTACATTTCCATTTGATGGAAATTAGCTACTCCCCAACGACGGGCGCAACCTTAACATATTTTTAGAATATAAAACAACTCTAAGGCTTGCTTATTTAATCGTTTAATGATAACGATTTTCATTTAGATTTATTGCGTAATCAGAAGGTTAACAAATATGAAGGGAATGTGCGGAATAAACATAGCCAACGCTATAACTTAACTGCCTGAAAATAGCACAGATATAGCGATGGCTATATTTTAACTCATTGAGAATTAACGAGAAGCTTGTAGATCCTCTCCAGGTCATCAATATTCTTAACGCGGACAAGAAGACGACGCTGTTCTAATTGCATCACCAGTACACCATCTTCCGATAAATTCATTTTTTGAATTCGGCTGTATTTAATCCAGGCATTTGCGAAGAAGAAACCTTCCGATTTAAAGATAATTTTCGGACTGCGGATCCAGAATAGATAAAAACCGGTCAGCGCCAGTGCACATAATAACCATGTGGTAATTAATGCGCCGTGGCTGGTCACATTGTTGTACACCAGGATAACGATCAACGCGACGAAGATAACGCTATCGACGCGGCCGGGGCGCAAGAGCGGGACGGATAGCAGGGTGGTGCCATGACGGCGGGGCATGATGAACTGGTCGTAGATGGCAAATGCCAGCATTGCCACAATAAAGAGAACCAGTACCAGATCCGTTAATGTCATTCAGCCTCCAGATAAAAAAAAACCGGGGGCAAGAGCCCCCGGCATACTACAGATATTACAGACCCAGCAGGCCGATTGCGTAGCCTACGATACCGATGACGAAGAAGCCAACGATGATCCACAGGGCGTTAACTTTCTTACGCAGCAGCCACATACAGGCGAAGGTCAGCAGCAGTGGTACCAGGCCCGGCATCAGCTGGTCCAGGATGGTCTGCACGGTGGTGACACGAGTCTGACCATCCTGACCAGTGATGGTTGAAACCACCAACGGGATGTTCACGTGCGTCCACTTGTTAACCAAGGCCCCCATGACGAACAGGCCGAGGATTGACGCCCCCTCAGTCAGTTTCTGCAGGAAGCCGCCGCCCATATCGGAAACGATATCGATACCTTTACGGTAACCGTAAGCGACGCCGTAGTAACGGGTTGCCAGACGGACCAGGTTGAACAGGATAAAGAACAGCAGTGGCCCAAGCAGGCTGCCGCTCATCGCGATACCGGCACCCAGTGCGGCGAATACCGGACGTACGGTACCCCAGAAGATTGGGTCACCCACGCCTGCCAGCGGCCCCATCAGACCTACTTTGATACCGTTGATAGCACCATCGTCGATCTCTGCGCCGTTAGCACGCTGTTCTTCCATTGCCAGCGTTACACCCAGTACCGGCGCCGCTACGTATGGATGGGTGTTAAAGAATTCCAGGTGACGCTTGATGGCTTGCTTACGCTCATCGTTGTTCTCTGGGTACAGGCGACGAATCGCTGGAACCATAGAGAAGCAGAAGCCCAGCGCCTGCATACGTTCGAAGTTCCATGAACCCTGGAACAGGTTAGAACGAAGGAACACGCCACGAATATCACCCGGAGTGAGTTTTTTCTCGGTGGTGGTAGTTTTAGTCATATCAACCATTTCGCTCACCTGTTAGTCCAGTTCGTTATCAAGATCGTTAGAGCCAGCCGCTTGAGCAGGGGCACCTGCCACGCGATTATATTTCGGGCTCAGCTGAATGTAGAGGATGG
Source organism: Kluyvera sichuanensis (assembly GCF_040930405.1). Taxonomy (NCBI): domain Bacteria; kingdom Pseudomonadati; phylum Pseudomonadota; class Gammaproteobacteria; order Enterobacterales; family Enterobacteriaceae; genus Kluyvera; species Kluyvera sichuanensis. Next base: position 1,723,138 of record NZ_CP162271.1, on the reverse strand, counting down.
CCATAACCGCGCCAATCACACCCAGAGCAACCAGGTTGAAGTTTGTAAATGCTGCAGTCACGAAGCCGAGGTAGAAGAACGGCATCAGGTAGCCTGCACGCATCATGTTGATGACCATTGCATAACCTACTACCACGATCATACCACCGGCAATGTTCAGACCGCTGGTGACCACTTCAGGAATCGCGTTCAGCATGCCCTGAACTTCGCTGGTACCGACGGATACCGCAACGATGACCGCTGGGATAGCAATACGCATCGCCTGCAGGAACAGGGAGGAGACGTGAATCCAGGACAGCGCCGTCAGGTTACCGCTTTCCGCTGCTTTATCTGCTGCGTGCTGGAAGGCAACGGTAATGGTACGAACGATAATAGTCAGAACCTGGCCTGCTGCTGCCAGCGGGATGGCCAGGGCGATACCTGCGCCGATGCCCTGATGGCCGGCAATAACCAGAATGGTGGAAATAATGGAAGCCAGTGCGGCATCAGGTGCAACCGCAGCACCGATGTTCATCCAACCCAGCGCGATCATTTCCAGGGTACCACCGATGATGATACCGGTTTTCATGTCCCCGAGTACGATACCGACCAGGGTACAAGCGACCAGCGGACGGTGGAACTGAAATTCATCGAGTATTGATTCCATACCCGCAATACATGCGACGATGAACACCAGCACAATCTGAAGAGTGGTAATCTCCATTGTACTTCTCCTATTGCTTATACAGACTTAAGTGTGAAGGCTAAAAACGTTGCCTAAGCGGTTATTTACCCACTTTGGCAATCAGATCCATCATTTTCAGTTTCTGGTCGGTGGAAACCTTACGGACTTCCAGTTCGATACCGCGGGCATCCAGTTTTTTGAAGGCCTCGATATCTTTTTCATCGACGGAAACTGCGTTGTTAACCTGTGTTTTACCCTGACGGAACGCCATACCGCCAACGTTAACAGAGGTCACTTTCACACCACCTTCCACGATACGTTCAACGTCGGTTGGGTTGGTGAACAGCAGCATCACACGATCGCCCGCATATTTCGGGTTGTTGTAGACGCGGATCATTTTGGCAACATCGACAACGTGTGCCGTTACGCCAGGAGGAGCAACCTGAGTCAGCAGGGTTTTGCGCACGGTATCGGCGGCAACTTCATCGCTGACCACAATGATGCGGGTGACGTTAGTCTCTTTGGTCCAACGGGTCGCAACCTGACCGTGAATCAGACGGTCATCGATACGCACCAGACCGATAGTCATGTAGTCGTTCGGGCCCATTGGTTTCGCCGGAGCGGCAGCTTTCGGTGCTGCAGGTGCAGCTTTCGGCGCCGCTTTTTCGACGGGTTTGGCTTTCAGCGCTTTTACGCCTTCGCTACCGGTTTCCACCGCCAGCGCCACCAGCTCGTCAAAGCTTGGGTTATCGTCACGCGCCATGAAGGTTTCGACCAGCATCGGTACGTTGACGCCCGCGATCACTTCATAGTTTTCTTTATCGACAACAATGCGGCTTGCCGCGTTGAATGGGCTGCCGCCCCAGGTGTCAACAAGGAACAACACGCCTTTGCTGGTATCAAGCTTCGCCAGCTGCGCGTTGTATTTTTCGATTAACGTGTCTGCATTCTCGCCAGGCACGAAGTCGATCCAGCCAACATTGTCCTGCTCGCCCAACAGCATTTCTGCCGTTTTCAGCAGTTGTTCTGCTGCCCAACCATGTGTGCCTATTACAATAGCAATCGTCACTTGCTACCTCCTTTATTATCGTGTGTATCAGTAGGGCTGATACATTCTCTTGAGTCGAAACGGTAACCGAATCGATTCAGACAAGGGTTAGAGACCAAAAATTTAATAACTACCGAGAATTATTTTAGACAGTGAAAGAATAATTAATGTGATGAAGATCCGTAATTTAGTTAAAGAGTCGCAATTATTTTGTGGTGCAAAAAATTACCTTACATTTTGCAAAGACTCGTAAATCTCTGCCAAAATGTCATTTGTTTTTGCTATGTTAATGCTTCGTTTAATCACACAGGAGTATAGGGCATCAGCCCGTAGTATGGATCGTCACCGACGCCTTTTCGCACTCGTTCGCTTTTGCGACGCATCTCCCGGCCTTTTGCGCCACGCTTTTCTATCGTCTGGTATCGTCTCGCTTAAACATGACATAGCGATGACTCGTCACGTCTCTCGTTGGAGTGGTTTATGGAATTGCTAATGGACCCGTCAATCTGGGCCGGATTATTGACGCTTGTCGTTCTGGAAATCGTTCTCGGTATTGATAACCTGGTATTTATCGCCATTCTTGCCGATAAACTTCCACCAAAACAACGAGATAAAGCACGCCTGATCGGCCTGTCGCTGGCGCTGGTGATGCGTCTGGGACTGCTTTCCGTAATCTCGTGGATGGTAACGCTGACCGCGCCGCTGTTCAGCGTGTGGGGGCAAACCTTCTCCGGGCGAGACCTGATTATGCTGGTCGGTGGTCTATTCCTGTTGTTTAAAGCGACGACCGAGCTGCACGAACGGCTGGAAAACCGCCAGCACGATTCCGGACACGGTAAAGGTTATTCCAGCTTCTGGGTGGTGGTGGCACAGATCGTCGTGCTGGATGCCGTCTTCTCGCTGGATGCGGTGATCACGGCGGTCGGGATGGTGAATCACCTGCCGGTCATGATGGCGGCGGTAGTGATTGCCATGGGCGTGATGCTGCTGGCTTCAAAACCGTTGACGAACTTCGTCAACCAGCACCCAACGGTGGTGGTGCTGTGTCTGAGCTTCCTGCTGATGATCGGTCTGAGCCTGGTCGCAGAAGGTTTCGGTTTCCACATTCCGAAAGGCTATCTGTACGCGGCGATTGGCTTCTCGATAATTATCGAACTGTTCAACCAGATTGCTCGTCGTAACTTTATTCGCCACCAGTCGACGCTGCCGCTGCGTGCGCGTACGGCAGATGCCATTCTGCGCCTGATGGGCAACCGCAAGCAGGCGAACGCCGCGCATGACGAAGGTCATCAGTCGACGATGCCGGTGCCGGAAGGGGCGTTCGTGGAAGAAGAACGCTATATGATTAACGGTGTTCTGACGCTGGCCTCACGTTCGCTGCGCAGCATTATGACTCCGCGTGGGGAAATCAGCTGGGTGGATGCGGACCTGAGTACGGAAGAGATTCGCCAGCAGCTGCTGTCGTCACCGCACAGCCTGTTCCCGGTGTGCCGGGGCGAGCTGGATGAAATCGTCGGTATCGTGCGTGCCAAAGAGCTGCTGGTGGCGCTGGAAGCCGGTGAAGACGTGCTGGCGATAGCCTCCGCCAACCCAGCGATTATCGTGCCGGATACGCTCGACCCGATCAACCTGTTGGGCGTGCTGCGTAGGGCGCGCGGTAGCTTCGTTATCGTCACCAACGAGTTTGGTGTGGTGCAGGGGCTGGTGACGCCGCTGGACGTGCTGGAAGCGATTGCCGGTGAGTTCCCGGATGCCGATGAAACCCCGGAAATCGTTGCCGATGGCGATGGTTGGTTAGTGAAGGGGACGACGGACCTGCATGCGTTCCAGCATACGCTGGGGCTGGATAACCTGGTGGATGATGACATCGCCACCGTGGCCGGTCTGGTGATTGCCGTTAATGGGCAGATCCCGCACGTCGGTGACGTGATTGAACTGCCGTCGCTGCACATCACGATTACCGCGGCCAATAACTATCGCGTCGATCAGATTCGCGTGGTGAAGCTGGCTTCAGCTCACGACGAAGACGAATAATCACGCGGTAGCCCGGACGAGGCGCGCGAGCGCCGACTCCGGGATATTCCCGGGGCCACTCCGTTGGCCCCGCTACTGAAATGACGAAAACTACGGATTCAACGGCTCGTTCTTCTTAAGCCACAGCGGAAACTCCTCCAGCGGCATCGGCTGCGCATAGAGATATCCCTGCAAAAAATGCACCCCGTGCTGCTGCAAATAGCGCGCCTCTTCCTGCGTCTCAACGCCCTCCGCGACCAGCTCAACGTTCAGTCGCTGCCCCAGCGCAATAATAATATCCGTCACCGTGGAGTTCACGGCGTCGGTACCAATTGCACCGGTAAAAGCCTTGTCGATTTTCAGCACGTCCGGGTGCAGCATCTCAAGCCAGGAGAGCGAGCTGTTGCCAGTGCCAAAATCATCTATCGCCAGCTTAATTTGATGGTTGCCAAGCTCGCTGCGTAGCTGATAGTTCACATCGTTCAGCGCGTCGCGTTCGGTGAGTTCGACCGTAAGCTGCTGTAGCGGCTTGCGGCTGAACCAGAGCTGCTTTAAATCTTTCAGCAACTGGCCGTTCTTAAAGTGCGGGGCGGCGACGTTGATGCCAATCTGGAAATCACGTTCCTGAGGGAACAGATGCAGCCGCTGCGCCGTTTCACCGATGACGTAGCGGGTCAGCGGAATAATCAGGTTCTGCGTTTCAGCAATGGGAATAAACACATCTGGCGCCACCCAGCCTACGCGTGGGTTGTTCCAGCGCAGCAGGATCTCTGCGCCGACGCAGCGCTGTGTCCGCGCGTCCATCTGAGGTTGGCAGTAAAGAGCAAACTCCTTGCCGGCGATGCCCATATTAATTTCGCGCGAGAAGCTGAGCCGCCCGGCGGTGGCAAGCCAGGCAATCCACGTAAACAGAATGCTCATGATGGCGGCAAGCGGCAGGTCGGTGACCAGATTATTCAGGGCGAGGCGATCGGGGCCGGGGCTGAGCGCGGCAATGCTAAACGGAAAGTCCGTTGACGAGCGGGTGAATACGCGGTTGCCGTCATCATCCATCTCCCCGGTGATGCCGATATTGTGCTGATAGTGGCGTTCGCCGACGTTAAGACTGATATGGGTGATGAGCGGTGGTGAGGGCTCGAGAATAATATTGCTGAGTAAATCGATGTTGATGGAGACCATCACGCCGTCTTTACCGTCCTTCGATGCGGGAAACCACTGAACCAGAATCGGCGTACCGACCAGCAGCGAATGATCGGTGCCCAGCAGCAGCAGCGGCGCGGTATTGGGCAACTGTGGTTGCAGGGCATTGACCGCAATACCGCGTGAGCCGAGCGCGCTGGAGCAGTAAAGCTGGCCCTCTTTCACCAGCGCAATAGAGCGCACGGTTTGCAGCATCACCGCCAGCTTGCGCAACGGCAGATGAATGGCCTCGCAGGGCTGACCGACCAGGGTAAGCATGGCCTCACGCTGGGTTTTTAGCGGCTGAAGAATTCTATCGAGGCGATCGACCGAGTGGGCGGTGAGGGTATTTATCTGTTTCTGATTTATGCTGCGCTGCGAAATAAATCGTACCCCTAATGTCAGCGCAAAGGCACACACCGCGACGATCGCACAGACGGCGATTCGCTTGCGTAGATATTTTCTGATAATCCATTGTGCTGATTGCATTTCCGCTGCTCGGCGCGCATTGAGTGGTAATGAAAATAGCAGTGACGACAGAGCAAGTGAAGCAGGTCGCGAAAATAGTGGGAATAAATCACCCACCTGAATTAGGGGTGGGTGATTAGGCGTATTAGTCGCACTGAACCTTAATGGCCAGACCGCCGCGCGAAGTTTCGCGATATTTGGCGTTCATGTCTTTACCGGTTTCGTACATGGTCTCAATGACCTTATCGAGGGAAACGCGCGGCTCGCTGGTACGACGCATCGCCATACGCGCGGCGTTAATCGCCTTAACCGACGCAATGGCGTTACGCTCAATGCACGGCACCTGAACCTGACCGGCAACCGGGTCACAGGTCAGACCGAGGTTATGCTCCATACCGATTTCCGCCGCGACGCATACCTGTTCCGGGCTGGCACCCAGCAGTTCAGCCAGACCAGCCGCCGCCATTGAGCAGGCCACGCCCACTTCACCCTGACAACCCACTTCGGCACCGGAGATAGAGGCGTTCATCTTGTACAGCGCGCCAATGGCGCCGGAGGCCAGGAAGTAGCGAATGTAGATATCCGGGCTGACGGACTCGATAAAGTGGTCGTAATAGGCGAGTACCGCTGGAACGATACCGCAGGCGCCGTTCGTTGGTGCGGTAACCACGCGGCCACCGGCAGCGTTCTCTTCGTTCACCGCCAGCGCAAACATGTTCACCCAGTCAATGACGTTCATCGGATCGCTGGAGAGCTTGTCGCTGGAAACCAGCATACGACGCAGCGCGGAAGCACGACGCGGTACGCGCAGCGGCCCCGGCAGCACGCCTTCGGTATTCATGCCGCGGTCAATACAGGCGCGCATGGTTTGCCAGACGTTCTCGAAGTACTCTTCAATCTCTTTCTTGCTGTGTAGCGCCAGTTCGTTCTGCATCACCATGCCTGAAAGCGACAGGCCGGTCTCTTTGCAGTAGTTGAGCATTTCGGTGGCTGAAGCGAACGGGTAAGGAACCTGGACTTCGCTGCTGTCCGCTTTGCCAAAATGCTCTTCATCGACGATAAAGCCGCCGCCGATAGAGTAGTAGGTTTTACTGTAGAGTTGCGTTTCGCCTGCCCAGGCGGTTATCTGCATGCCATTTTCGTGCAGCGGCAGATTACCGTTGTGGAAACGCATGCCGCTTTCGGCTGGGAAATCGACTTCGACGCGGCCAAGCGCCAGCAGCAGACGGCCACGCGCTTCTACGTCACGAATAAATGCCGGGATGGCATCAATATCGACGGTATCCGGCTGGTTGCCCGCCAGACCCATAATAATCGCGATATCGGTATGGTGGCCCTTACCGGTGAGGGACAGTGAACCGTAGACGTCCACGGCAACGCGCGTCACGTCATCAATCAGTCCCTTTTCGACCAGGTCATCGACGAACTGTTTGCCAGCCTTCATCGGCCCTACAGTATGGGAAGATGAGGGACCAATCCCCACCTTAAACATGTCGAATATACTAATCACTTTAACACTCCTGACAGGGTTGCCACGTTGTTGCGGCAACGATGTAATAACTGCGCATAGTGTATGAGGGAACCTGAAATCCAGCTTAACTATTCACATGAATTTAATTAATGCGTAGCGTTGATTTTACTAATGCTGAACCCCTGGTCATCAAGGTAAGTATAGTCAGGGTTTAAGGCCCACCTGTAGCGCTAGCTCACGAATAATACCGGCGGTCATGCCCCAGACAAAATAGTGCTGATACCAGGAGAGCCAGACGCGATGTGCGTTGCCGCGGCGATGAATATCAAGCGGATGATAGCGCCCCAGACGCAGCGCTTCGGCAAGCGGCATTTCAAACACCGATGCCACCTCATCTTCACTGGCGTGATAGTGCAGATCCGGTGGGATAACGCCGAGCACCGGCGTGACCTGAAACCCGGTCACGCTGTCGACCGGCGGCAGTACGCCGATAATATCCACACACTCCGGAGGAATGGCGACCTCTTCCTGCGCCTCACGCAGCGCCGCGGCAATCAGCGATGCGTCGCTGCTGTCTACCGCGCCGCCGGGAAAGGCGACCTGACCGGGATGTTTGCGCAAGCGCGCGGAACGCTGCGTCAGCAGCAGCCCTGGCTCAGGACGGCGCACAATGGGTATCAATACCGCGGCCTGTCGGGCGTTTAACGCCGTACGCGTCGTCTGCGGACGAAGCAGCTGAAAGCGGGAGAGAAAGTCATCCAGGTTCAGCGCGCGCTCTTGCATGGTCAGGACTCCAGTTGTTGTAGGATTCTATTCACTTTATCAAATGTTTCCTGATATTCCGCATCTTCGTCGCTGTCGGCCACCAGTCCACCGCCCGCCGAGCAGTAAAGCGTGCCGTCTGTCGCCGTGACCGTGCGAATGGTAATGCTGGTGTCCATATTGCCGCAGGCGCTGAGATAGCCAATGCTGCCGCACCACGCGTTGCGGCGATGGGGCTCCAGTTCGTCGATAATCTCCATCGCCCGCACCTTCGGTGCGCCGGTAATGGAACCGCCGGGAAACGCCGCGCGCAGCAAATCGGTCGCGTGCAGCGTTGGCGGCAACTGTGCGGTGATGGTGCTGACCAAATGATGCACCGCCGGGAACGGCTCAACGACAAACAGCTCCGGCACCCGTACGCTGCCTGGCACTGCTACACGGCCAATGTCGTTGCGCATCAGGTCGACAATCATAAGATTTTCTGCACGATCCTTCGGTGAGTTCGCCAGCCGCTGAGCCTGTTCGGCATCCGCATGCGGAGAATCGAGGCGCGGCAGGGTGCCTTTAATCGGGCGGGTCTGAATCTGCCCCTGCTCAAGCTGGATAAAACGCTCCGGCGAGAGGCTCAGAATGGCGCTCTCTTCAAATCGTAGAAACGCGCTGAACGGCGCGCGGTTGGCGTGGTTCAGTCGCACAAATGCCGCCCATTCATCGCCCTCGTAGCGCGCCTGAAAGCGCTGGGCGAGGTTGACCTGGTAGCAGTCGCCGCTCTGCAGGTAGGCCTGCACCTGGCGGAATTTCTCACCGTACTGTGCGCGGCTCATATTGGACTGCCAGCCAGAGGTCAGGGCGAATGGCACTGTTGCCGGACTGGTTTGTTCCTGCAGCCAGCGCAGACGGGCGTGAATATCACCGTGGCACAGCAGGGTAACGACCTGACGCTGATGGTCAACGATCAACGCCCAGTCATAAATGCCCACCGCCATGTCCGGGACGCCGATATCTTGTAGCGCCTGCTCGGGCAGCGTCTCAAAGCGGCGGCCTAAATCATAGCCAAAGAGCCCAACGGCACCGCCGATAAAGGGCAAATCGGCCAGCGGCTTGTCGCTGATGTTCAGCCGAACCATTGCCTGCTGTAACAGCGTTAAGGGATCGTCATGGGAGACTACGGCGCTACCGTTATGACTCACGGTAGTGACGTCGCCGCGCGTCACCAGCGTCTGGTGAGGGTCGGCAACCACGATATCGTAGCGGCTGTGCGGATGGTCCGCGTAGCCGGAGTGCAGCATCATCGCCCAGGGCGAGGCGTTTAACGGGGCAAAGTAGTGTTCTGCGGCATCCTGTCGCCAGGGAAGCGTCATCGTTGAAGGGGGTAACATTGTTTCTCTGTCCAGCCTTGTTGCACTGCCTCTGGCGAATGTTCGGGCAGCATGAAATAATAAGCGCCCACAATGTAGCAGGAGTCAATGATGTTTGCAGGATTACCTTCACTAAGCCATGAACAGCAGCAGAAAGCCGTCGAGCGTATTCAGGAACTGATGTCGCAGGGGATGGCAAGCGGTCAGGCGATCGCGCTGGTGGCCGAAGAGCTGCGTGCTACCCACACCGGCGAACGTATTGTCGCTCGCTTTGAGGACGAAGACGAAGACGAGTAACGTCATGTTCATCCGTTCAATACCGCTGCTGCTGACGCTGATGGCAGCGCCCTTAACGGCAGCAGCGGAAAGTGCATGTCGGCTCACCGACCCCAGCCTGACGCTGCAAAGCTATACCGCCGATCCCCAACATCAACGCATCGCCATGTACTGGCAAAAAGCCAACGGTAAAGCGTACGGTTCGCTGCGCGCGCTGCTGTCTGAGATCAACGGCGACGGGCGTGTGCGCATGGCGATGAACGGTGGCATCTACGACAAAGCCTACGCTCCCCTTGGGCTGTATATCGAAAACGGCCAGCAAAGGGTGGCAGTAAACCGCGCGTCCGGCGGTGGGAACTTCTTTATCAAACCCGGCGGCGTTTTTTACCTTCGCGGCGATCGCGCGGGGATAGTTAGCCTCGATAAGCTGAGATCCACCAAAGGCATGGACTACGCGGTGCAGTCCGGCCCGATGCTGATTGAAAACGGGGTCATTAACTGGCGGCTGAAGCCGTCAGCAAGTTCGCGCAAGCTGCGCAACGGCGTAGGGATCACCGCGCAAGGCAAGGTGGTGTTTATGCTGAGCGAGCGGGAAACCAACTTTTATGATTTTGCCTGCTATGCGAAATCGCGCCTTGATGTGCGGCAGATGCTCTATCTCGACGGCACCATTTCGAAGATGTACCAGCAGGGGAGCAGTGTCCCCTGGCAGTACCATCCTTTCGTTACCATGATTACCGTGGAAAAACGCTGAGTTCTGGGGAGAGGCCGAATGGCGCTTCCCACATCCGGCCTACATGACAAATATCAGGCTCGCCCCACGAACTCAGGCCGCAGCGCAGGATCGTCATACAACGTGACATGCGCCACTCGCTCCCCACGCCAGAAGGTCAGCTGCGTGCCTATAGCGGTGTGATGCACGCTCACTTCCGTCAGCGGCGACTGCTTCGCCAAATCCCACAGACAGACAAAACGCGCCTGCGGCAGATGGTTGCGCAACACCAGATAGCTTAAATCGCTGATGGCCGGGTTGTCGGCCGCCAGCCCTTGCCAGAGTTCACCGTCACCCGACAGCCACAGAGCACAGGTGTCGCCCTGATGGGCGAAATGGCGCGGCTGACAGCCGTGAAGCGGCGTGACGGTCGCGTTGCGCATGTCGCGCAGCGGGCCGCTGAGTGAGAAGGGCTGCGGCTTGCCGCTCTGGTCCAGCGCATCGGCCGCCAGATGTAGCGTCCAGTCAAGCTGCTGGCGGTGCGGGTTTTCCACCGTCGACAGGTCGATCAGCACGTCATCCAGCCACAGCAGACGACGGCGAAAACGCACGTCGCGCCAGGCCTCGACGTCCCACTCCACGCGAGTGTGGCTGTTCAACTGCGGCGGCGGTTTCCCCCAATCGGTTTCGGTATCCAGCCACAGATACTCCTCGCCCATATGCCAACCGAGCACCTCAGAGTTGGCGGGAGGCTGATTGCTCTGGTTAACCGTCAGCGTATTGTGAGTGGCGCTGTTTTTGTAATAGTCGTAGTGCATCCTGGCACCGTAACCGGTGGTACCGAGGTCCGGCAGCAGCCAGCCGTCGCCCTGCCATAGCATCAGGCTCTGGCGGTCATAATGGTCGTGCTCGCCGCCCCACGGACTGTGTTTAATCAATACCGCCTGCTGCTGTTGCGGGCGTCGCCACAGCGTGATCCCGGCACCGGGTGCGTACAGCGACTGCTGCGGGATCAAATCCAGGTGTGTTTCCGGCAGAGGCTGATGGCGCCAGAGCAGCGTTTCGCGCTCGTCAGGCTCACCGGCGGTAAACTGCAGCACCGCTGCGTAGCGCGGGTCGCGCCAGATAAACCAGGCAAATTCGTACAGATCCCGATGATGCAGCTTCTCCTGACCGGCGAGGCAATCGTTGAGGCGAGGGAAGGTACCGTCCGGCAGCAGCAGCTCAAGCGGGAAGCGCAGCATCTGCGGGTACCACGGGCCGTCAATCAGACTCCAGCGGGTGCCGTGCGCCAGCTTCTCGAAGGCAAAGAACCCCTGTAGCGCGTAGTAGTGATAGTGGATGGAACCCTCAAACCACATCCCTTCCGTCAGCAGACCATGTTCGAGCTGCCAGCGCAGGCCGTAAGGCGCGTTTACCGCAAACTCCAGTAGGCTGTCGTCCTCCAGCACAAAACCGAGCACCCCCAGCGCGGCGCCGATTTTGACCTCGTGGTTATGGATCTGCGGGCTGCGGTGTTCGCATAAAAAGGTCGCCGCGCAGCGGAGCAGGTTGTCGCTGATATGCTGACGCTCGCCCGCCGTCAGGCTCTCGGCAATAAAGTCATAGCCCAGCGCCATATCCAGAATGCAGTTGGCTTCGCACAGGGTCTGGGCGTTCATCTTGCCGGGACCATTGTGCGGAATATCGCCGTGCACCGCGTAGTCAGGGTAGACATCCGCATAGCCCATCAGCAGCGTACGCACTTTATCGCGGTACGCGGCGTTGCCGGTCAACCGCCAGAGCAGGCCCAACTGCTGGCAGGCGCTGGCGTTACGACCGTTCATTTCCCGCCACCAGGCGCCGTCCCACGGTTCACCGCTGAACACCTCTCCGTCCACCGGGCAAGCGTGGTGGTGAGGTGAGTCTGGCTGCCAGGTCAGCCGCACCCCATGGTGCGGGCAGAAATAGTAGAGATTCCAGCTGGCGATCCCGGTTTGCGGGATGCACACAGCGGCGTCAAGCATCGGTTGTGCATCCTTCACGAGCTGTTGAATCAGGCCCTGTTCGCCGACAGCACGCGCGGCGATCTCCGGCCATAGCCCAGAAAATTGTCTCATTTTTGGTTTTCCCTGACCTCTGAAGACGCGGTAAGCGGTGCAGTGAGCGTGGTGATATCGTCGGGATATTTCGCCCGCAGCCAGCGCGCTTTTTCGCGGAACAGCGCGTCGTCAGGCCATGCGTGGGCGGCGGTGGCGATGTTGCGCAACGCCTTCTTGTCATCCATTTTGTCGAGGTCTTTCCACGGCCACGGCGTGTCACTGTTGATAAAACCGGCGATGTACTGGTAGCCCTTGCGCAGGCTGTGATCGTCGAGGGTAAAGTTCCAGATATCGACCCCGGCTTTTTCACCCAGACGACCCAGACGGCTGTAGGCGTCGAGGTTAAAGTTGCTGTAGTGCCACGGGCGAGTGCGCTCCAGTTCGGCCATCTGGCGGCCTTCAACGTCAAACTGCCCGGCAATACGGCGCAGTTGGGTGACATACAGGCGCTTTTTGGCCTCTTCCGGCTTGCCGCTGAACAGCGCAAAGGTCGCCGCCTGCATATCGAAGTAGGTGCCGTGGTTGTTGTGCCAGTTCTCTTCTTCAAAGCCGTTCTGGCTGGTGGTCATCCAGTGATAGAAATCGCCAAACCACTTTTTCAGCTCGGTCACGTCCGCATCACTTAACTTACCGGATGCTTGCAGCAGGGCAATGGCATCCACCACGTCAACCAGCGCGCGGCTGTCGATAATGCCGATGCCGCGGCCGGTGTTGATCCCCGGGATAGCCTGAGCGTGCTGCAGATTTGGCGTCATGCGAGTTTCCGGGGCCAGGAACCAGCTTTTGAGTTGTTCGGCCGCTTTCTGGGCGTAACGGTCGTCATGCGAGAAGTACCATGCCAGCGCCAGCGTGGAGACGTCGTTGCTCATCTTCACCAGCCGATTTTTATCGGTGGCATCGCTGTTGGCGTCCGGGTTGGTTTGACCATCTTTGCGGATGTACGGCAGGCCATCTTTGGTCTCCGGGTTTGGCCACCAGTAAGGCGGGAAGCTGTAGTAGTCGTGCTTATTACCGCTGGCGGCTACTAGCGTTTTATCCATCACCGAATAGAGCGGGTGTTTCAGCGCAGCATCCGCTTTTTTCAACAGCGCGCTTTCCGCCTGTAAGAACAGCGGGTCTTTGGCCGCAATCTGTTCGCGACTGAACGCCAGATCGTTGCCATCAAGCGTATAAGGCTCTGCCGCATACAGCGAAGCGCTGAACCCAGAGCAGAGTAGCGCAATGCCTAATATTCCACGGCGATGTATTGAACTCATAGTGATAACCCTTCTGCAAATAGAGAAAAGATAACAAGAGAATTTTGCCTTTAGCGTATTTTAACAACACTAAAAGCAGGCGATTTAATTAAAGGATAACGCATTCATAAATAGGTTGGCGTGCAGTGTAAAAGACAAAGTGATTTTTTTTGTGATGCTCATCATGGTTATCAAGTTGAATAAAAAATGACGCATTTATTGTAGTGTAGTTCACGTTTTTAGCCGTTTTTCTTATTTTTTTGAGTTTATCAAAAAAATAAACAAAATGTTAATGCATTGAATTTTAATGATAAAATATTTATATCACTTTTATCGTCACTTTTCTGTGTGATCTCGTTCAACTTTTCTGTTTCTGAAATACGATTTCTTTTTTGTGTGGTTGTATTGGAAAATATATTTCTATTTAATGTTCGGAAATAATTTTTTACGCATGTTGTATTCACCGCAAAATGTTAATCCAGATCACGGAAATGCATTTTGTGAGAATTTAATTATCTTTGTGCCCTACACAATAAAGGATATGCAATCATGTCTGCGAATAAATTACGCTCATTATTACTGCTTTCTGCTCTAGGACTGGGTATCGGGCAAAGCTACGCCGCCACCACCCTGAACGTCTGGATCCGTGCGAGCAACGACTCAAAAAATATCTACAAGCAAGAAGCCGAGAAGTTCGAAGAGAAGACCGGCATTAAGATTGAGTACTTCAATGCCACCACCGACTTCGAACAGCGGCTGGCGCGCGCCACGGCGGGTAATGCCTTACCGGATCTGATCTTCAACGATGCCGCTTCACTCGGCCAGTTTATTCAGCTTGGCATTGCCGACGAAATTGACCCGAAAGCCATCAGCGGCGGCGACCAGCTGTACCAGACCGCGTGGAACAGTACCCGCTATATCGACGGTAAATACTACGGCGTGCCAACCTCTGCACAAACCTTCGCGCTGTTTGTGCGCAAAGACTGGCGCGAGAAGCTGGGCCTGCCGCTGCCGAAAAGCTGGGATGATATCCAGACGCTGGCCAAAGCCTTCACCACCCAGGACCCGGACGGCAACGGTAAAAACGACACCTACGGCTTTATCGTGCCGGCCTCTACCACCCGCGGCTACGCCAGCTGGTTTATGAGCAGCTTTATCTGGCAGGCGGGCGGTGATTTCGTCAAAGAGAACGGCGGCAAATTCAGCGCCTCGCTCGATACCCCAGAAGTGGCTCAGGCGATGACCTTTATGCGCACCATGATGTGCGAAAAAGTGACCCAGCCGGGGGCGATTAACGCCACCACCGCCGACGTTATCCCATCGTTCCGTTCCGGTCAGAGCGGCATGTTCTTCAGCGGCCCTTACCACATTGCGCTGTTTGATAAAGACCCAGGCAAAGACAACTTTGAAGTCGTGCCGGTGGTTGGGCCGAAAGGGGAAGCCACCCTCGCTGAAGGGACCACCGTCTTTATGATGAAGAGCAGCAAGCAGAAAGAGGCGGCGCAGAAATTTATCGAATTTATGATCTCGGCGGAAGGCCAGGAGATCGGCATGGGTAAAGGCAGCCAGCATATTCCCGTGGTGCGTCTGCCGGTGAACAAAAACGTCGATGTCAAAGCGGTTTACCAGGACGCGCGCTGGGAAACCTTCGCCAGACTGTATAACGAGCAGGGCCGTTATGTGCCGCAAATTCCAAACTGGACGCCGGTGCGTCAGGTGGCAGCCGACGGCTTCAACCGTATTTTCGCCGACTGTAATAGCAATATCAGCGCTGAGCTGAAGTCCATCGACGTGAAGGTCAACGCCGAGCTGGAAAAACAAAACGTGCTGGCTAAGTGAGAGGGAGTAAGTGATGACGCTGCATGAGACGAAGTCCGCGCCGCTAAAGCAAGCCGCTTCGCCTGACGCGACCGGCTGGCTGACGGCAAAACGCAAGCGGGCGCTGATTCCGTGGCTGTTCCTGGCACCCGCGCTGATTATTTTTAGCTGGTTTAAGTTCATCCCGATGATTCAGGGTCTGGTGATGAGCTTTTACAAGGTCAACTTTAATCAGCCGGACGAGTGGGTCGGGTTCGATAACTTTACCCGCGCCTTTGCCGACGTAGAGCTGCACGCGGCGGTAGTGAATACGCTGCTGTACGTGGTGGTGACGATGTTTGCCGCCGCAATACTCGCGTTCTTCCTCGCCATGCTGCTGGAAGGCCCGGCGCGCCATCTGCGCTTTATTCGTACCGCTATTTTCTTACCGGCGGTAACCAGTGCGGCGATCGTCGCCGAGATGTGGCGCATTCTGTTCAACCCAACGCCGAACGGCGTGGTGAACCACATTCTCAGCTGGTTTGGCGTGGCGGAGCAGGGGTTCCTTGCCAGCTCCGATCAGGCGCTGGGGGTCATCATGCTGCTGCATATCTGGAAAGCGGTGCCCTACAACATGGTGATTTTTATCGCCGGTCTGGCGGGCATCAGCCGTGACCTGTACGACGCCTCGAACGTTGACGGTGCGAACTGGTGGAACCGTCTGCGCTACGTGACGCTGCCAGGGATGATCCCGGCGCTGTCGGTGGTGCTGATGCTCTCCTTTATTCGTGGCTTCCGCGTGTTTGCCGAGGTGTATGCCACTACCGGCGGCGGGCCATCTAACGCCACGGAAATGGTCATGACCCATATCTATAAGCTGGGCTTTGAACAGTTTGACTATGGCTACGCCTCGGCGGTGTCGTTCCTGCTGTTCACCTTCACCGTTATCTTAACCATTTGTCATTTGACGCTGAAAAAACGTATCGCACGTTACTAAGGAGCCGTGATGTTGAGTAAACGTTGGGATACCGTTGGGCGCTGGTGCATCTACGCGCTGCTGCTGATTGTCTTCGTCGGGCCGTTCTGGGGCATCGTGGCTACCGCCTTTAGCGGCGCGCCGGTCAAGCCGGGCGAACTGCTGGCCTGGCCGAATCAGTTCTCGTTTGAAAACTTCATCTTTGCGTGGATGGATATCGGCGTCTGGCAGTATCTGCTGAACTCCATTCTGGTGGTGTTCTTCGGCACCATCCTGCAGGTGTCGGTCAGCGCGCTGGCGGCCTATGCCCTGGCCCGTAAGAAGTTTCGCGGCGTCGCGCTGGTCAGCCTGGTGATTTTATCCACCATGATGCTGCCGGAAGAGGTTATCGCCATTCCGCTGTACATGATAATCAACTGGCGGCTGCCGTTTATCGATGCGTCGCTGTACAACAGCTACCTCGGGATGATTTTGCCGGTGGTGGGCTGGGCCTTCTCCATCTTTGTGCTGACCGAGTTTATGTCGGCCATTCCGAAAGAGCTGGAAGAAGCGGCGCGTATCGACGGGGCGAATGAGTGGCAGATCTTCTTCCACGTCATTCTGCCGCTGGTGAAACCGGCGCTGGGGACGGTAGTGACCTTCGGCTTCATTATGATTTGGGACCAGTACCTGCTGCCGCTGATTGTGGTGAACCAGGACAGCCTGAACACTATTCCGGTGATCCTCGGCACGTTGCGTACCGATGAGAGCATCACGCCGAACATCTTTATCGCCATTACGCTACTGGCGATGCTGCCAAGCATCATCGTCTATCTGGGTCTGCAAAAACATTTCAACCGCGGGATCATGTCCGGCGCGGTCAAAGGATAAGGGGTTACCGATGGGATCTGTTGTATTAAATAGCGTGCGCAAATCATACGGTGATGCTCACGTCATTAAAGATGTGTCGCTGACTATCCCTGACGGCGAGTTCTGCGTGCTGGTGGGGCCGAGCGGCTGCGGGAAATCGACGCTGCTGCGGATGATTGCCGGTCTGGAAGAGATTTCCGCCGGGGAAGTGCACATCAACGAACGTGATGTCACCGAGGTTGAACCGAAGCTGCGCGATATCGCCATGGTGTTCCAGAGCTATGCGCTCTATCCGCAGATGAC
This sequence comes from Kluyvera sichuanensis, assembly GCF_040930405.1. Classification (NCBI taxonomy): domain Bacteria; kingdom Pseudomonadati; phylum Pseudomonadota; class Gammaproteobacteria; order Enterobacterales; family Enterobacteriaceae; genus Kluyvera; species Kluyvera sichuanensis. Next base: position 1,705,946 of record NZ_CP162271.1, on the reverse strand, counting down.
GGTGCGCGAAAACATGGGCTTTGCGCTGAAGATGGCGCGTCTGCCGAAAACGGAAATAAAACAGAAAGTTGATGAAGCGGCGGCGCTGCTCGGGCTAGAGCCGCTGCTGGAGCGTCTGCCAAAAGATCTCTCGGGCGGCCAGCGTCAGCGCGTGGCGATGGGGCGCGCCATTGTACGTAAGCCGCAGGTATTCCTGTTCGATGAACCGCTGTCGAACCTCGACGCCAAGCTGCGTACCCAGGTGCGCGGTGAAATTCGCGAGCTGCACCGTCGCCTGAAAACCACCTCGGTGTACGTCACCCACGACCAGATTGAAGCGATGACCATGGGGCAGATGATCGTGGTCCTGCGCGACGGGCGCATTGAGCAGGCGGGCACGCCGCTGGAGCTGTACGACCAGCCGGCCAACCTGTTCGTTGCCGGGTTTATCGGCTCGCCGGAAATTAACCAGTTGAAGGGGGAGGTGGTGCTCAGCGGAAATAGCACCAGCCTGCGCCTGAAAGATGGATCGCTGCTGGCGCTGCCGGTAGGGCTACAGGTGACCGACGGCCAGCAGGTGGTCTACGCCATTCGCCCGGAACAGGTTAATGTGGTACACGAAGCCCGCGACGATGCGCTGGCGGCGAAGGTCACGGCGGTGGAGAACACCGGTTCGGATATGCAACTGTTCTGCGATACCGGCGGCGGGGCGTTTACCTCGGTGTTTAAGCAGCGTCTGGCAGTGAAAGAGGGTGACACTATCTGGCTGCAGCCGAAGCTCTCCGGCGTGCATCTGTTCGATGCGCAAAGCGGTCTGCGCATAGCGTGCCTGGAGGGTCAATAAGGTGGCGATGAAGCTGTACACCCTTGATGAAACCTGTCTGGAAAACGCCCGCGCGGGCCTGAAGCAGCCGTTCTCACCGCTGCAGCTGGCCCTGAGCAAGCTGGTGGCTGAGGCGGATATGCTTAAGCGCGAGCCGCCGGAAAGTGTGGTGCACAAGAAACTACGCCCGGCGAGCGGCGACGCGCATGATTACTACAGCCTGGGCACCTACTGGTGGCCAAACCCGCGGCGGCCCAACGGGCTGCCCTACATTCGCCGCGACGGGCATATCAACCCGCAGTGCGAAAATAACGATACCGACACCTCGCGCATTATCCGCATGTGCGAGCGCTGCCTGACGCTGGGGCTGGCATGGTACTTCACCGGTCAGCGCCAGTACGCGCAGGCGGCAGCGGTGCAGATCCGCTGTTGGTTCCTCGACGGCGACACGCGCATGAATCCGCATCTGAACTACGGCCAGGCGATTCCCGGTGTGGTTTCCGGGCGCGGAACCGGGCTTATCGACACCCGCCTGCTGTGGATGGTGGTCGATACTATCGGGCTGATTAACACCGCCAGCGTGCTGGATACCGACGATATCATCGGCCTGCACCAGTGGTTCCGCGATTTTAACCACTGGATGTACTACAGCGATATCGGCCACTCCGAATACGTCTGGCACAATAACCACGGCACCTGGTACGACGCCCAGCGTGCAGTCAATGCGCTGTTCTACGGCGATAAGGGGCTGGTGGCGCGGATTATTGAGCAGGGGATCACCCAGCGCATGGCGGCGCAGATTGATCAGGACGGCAAACAGACGATGGAGCTGGAGCGTACCATTCCGTTCCACTACTCGCTGTTCAACCTTGAGGCGCATTTGCTGCTCAACCGTTACGCCGAGCACGTCGAGTTCGATCGCTGGAACCACATTCGCGACGGACGCGGAGTGAAGCAGGGGATTGATTACCTGGTACCGTTTATCCGCGAACCGGATCTGTGGCCGTATAGCGATTTGCAGGGCATTGTCTGGGATAGTGCGCTGCGGGTGCTGCTGCAGACGCAGCGCGGGTATCCGAAGCAGTCGCTGAGCTATCGGGACGTGCTGAAGTGCTTGCCGCAGGAGACGCTGCAGTTGAAAGAACAGCTGATGTGGTGCCCGGGATTGTAGAAGAGCGTCCCCCGGCGGCGCTGCGCTTGGCCGGGCTACATATAAGGTAGCCCGGGCGAGGCGCTCGCGCCGACCCCGGGGAGGCACGGTATACCGATTTACACCGCAGCGATAATCTTAATCTCAACCTTATATTTCGGGTTCATCAGCTTCGCCTGCACGGTGCAACGCACCGGCGCGTGACCGGCGACTACCCACGCATCCCACGCTTTGTTCATGGCGGCGAAATCGTCGCCGTCCGGCAGGAAAATGGTGGCGTCGAGAATGCGCGACTTATTGCTGCCCTGTTTTTCCAGCACCGCATCAATCTGCGCCAGCGTATTTGCCGTTTGCTCAAACGCATCGGCGTCCAGGTTTGCCGGTACGCCAGTGTAGTACAGCGTATTGTTATGAATAACGACATCAGACCAACGGGCTTCGGCATCAATACGTACAATTGTCATTTCATTTTCCTTTTAACATCACGTAAACGCGCTAAGACTGCCACATTGTCGACGCTGCGTCACGACTTCGGCTGGCATAAGCGGGGTTCGCCTGACATATACACGTCATACTTCAAGCTGCATGTGCGTTGGCTGCGTTCATTCACCCCAGTCACGTACTTATGTACGCTCCTGGGGATTCACTCTCTTGCCGCCTTCCTGCAACTCGAATTATTTAGTGTATAATCACTGGGAATTTTTCCAGGGGGTAACGTGACGGACGATTTTGCAGAAGATGGCCAGCTTGCGCAGGCGATAACCGGCTTTAAACCGCGTGAACCGCAGCGTCAGATGGCGCACGCCGTCGCGAAGGCGATTGATAACGGCCAGCCGCTGGTGGTGGAAGCGGGGACCGGGACCGGGAAAACCTACGCCTATCTGGCGCCCGCGCTGCGCTCCGGGAAAAAAACCATTATCTCTACCGGCTCGAAGGCATTGCAGGATCAGCTCTACAGCCGCGACCTGCCGACCGTCGCCACCGCGCTGACCTTTACCGGCAAGCTGGCGCTGCTGAAAGGGCGCTCAAACTACCTTTGCCTCGAACGTTTAGAGCAGCAGGCGATGGCGGGCGGCGACCTGCCGGTGCAAACTCTCAGCGACGTCATTTTGCTGCGCAGCTGGGCTAACCAGACCGTAGACGGTGACATCAGCACCTGCGTCAGCGTGGCGGAAGATTCCCAGGCCTGGCCGCTGGTCACCAGCACCAACGATAACTGTCTGGGCAGCGACTGCCCGCAGTATCAGGACTGCTTCGTGGTGAAGGCGCGTAAAAAGGCGATGGATGCCGACGTGGTGGTGGTCAACCATCACCTGTTCCTTGCCGACATGGTGGTGAAAGAGAGCGGCTTTGGCGAACTTATCCCTGAGGCCGACGTGATGATCTTCGATGAAGCCCATCAGCTGCCGGATATCGCCAGCCAGTACTTTGGTCAGTCGCTCTCCAGCCGCCAGTTGCTGGATCTGGCCAAAGACGTGGTCATTGCCTATCGCACCGAACTGAAAGATACCCAGCAGCTGCAAAAGTGCGCCGACCGTCTGGCGCAGGCCACCCAGGATTTCCGACTGCAGGTGGGCGACCCCGGCTACCGTGGCAACCTGCGTGAACTGCTGGCGGAAACTGCCGTGCAGCGCTCGCTGCTGCTGCTCGATGATGCTCTGGAACTCTGCTACGACGTGGCGAAGCTGTCGCTTGGCCGCTCTGCTTTGCTCGATGCCGCTTTCGAACGCGCAACACTGTATCGCGCGCGCTTAAAGCGCCTTAAAGAGATCAACAAGCCTGGTTACAGCTACTGGTATGAATGCAACTCGCGCCACTTTACCCTGGCACTGACGCCGCTCACCGTGGCGGATAAATTCAAAGAGGTGATGGCGGCCAAACCGGGCAGCTGGATCTTTACCTCCGCGACGCTGTCGGTCAATGACGACCTGCACCACTTTACCGAACGCCTCGGCATTGAAGCGGCGGAATCGCTGCTGCTGCCAAGCCCGTTTGACTACGCCACCCAGGCGCTGTTGTGCGTGCCGCGCAACCTGCCGTTGCCGAATCAGCCGGGGGCCGCACGCCACCTGGCGGCGATGCTGAAACCGCTTATTGAGGCTAACGACGGGCGCTGCTTTATGCTCTGCACCTCACACGCCATGATGCGCGACCTCGCCGAACAGTTCCGCGCCACCATGACGCTGCCGGTACTGCTACAGGGGGAGACCAGCAAAGGCCAGCTGCTTCAGCAATTTGTTAGCGCCGGTAACGCTCTGTTGGTGGCGACCAGCAGCTTCTGGGAAGGGGTTGACGTGCGCGGCGATGCGCTGTCATTGGTGATCATCGACAAACTGCCTTTCACCTCACCGGACGACCCGCTGCTGAAAGCGCGCATGGAAGACTGCCGACTGCGCGGCGGCGATCCGTTTGAAGAGGTACAGCTGCCGGATGCGGTGATTACCCTCAAGCAGGGCGTTGGCCGACTGATTCGTGACGTCGACGATCGCGGGGTGCTGGTGATTTGCGACAACCGTCTGGTGATGCGTCCGTACGGTGCGACCTTCCTCGCCAGCCTGCCACCTGCGCCGCGCACCCGTGATATTCGACGGGCGACGCGTTTCCTGGCGCTGTCATCGACGCGGTAATACAGAGCAAAGTGTGATAAGATGCGCGCCATTTTGTTGATCGAGAGCGCGACTAACCATGCGAATTCTGGCTATCGATACCGCCACGGAAGCCTGCTCGGCGGCTCTGTGGAATGATGGCAACACCAGTGCCCACTTCGAGCTTTGTCCTCGGGAACACACCCAACGTATCCTGCCTATCGTGCAGGATATCCTCACTCAAGGCGGCGTAAGCCTGACCGACCTCGACGCGCTGGCGTTCGGCCGTGGGCCGGGCAGCTTCACCGGCGTGCGTATCGGCATTGGTATTGCGCAAGGGCTGGCGCTGGGCGCGGAACTGCCGATGATCGGCGTATCGACCCTCGTCACCATGGCGCAGGGCGCCTGGCGTAAGCAGGGCGCTACCCGCGTGCTGGCGGCTATCGACGCCCGTATGGGTGAAGTTTACTGGGCAGAATACCAGCGTGATGAAAACGGTATCTGGCACGGCGAAGAGAGCGAAGCGGTGCTGAAACCGGAAGCGGTGCAACAGCGTCTGGCTGAGCTCAGCGGTGAATGGGCGACCGTGGGCACCGGTTGGGCCGCATGGCCTGATATGGCGCAGGGCGCGAACGCCACACTGGTCGATGGCAACGTGACGTTACCGGAAGCCGAAGACATGCTGCCGATCGCTTGCGCCATGCTGGAGCAGGGCGAAACCGTCGCCGTGGATAAAGCGGAACCGGTTTATTTGCGTAACAATGTTGCGTGGAAGAAACTTCCTGGCCGCGAATGAATCTCAGTAGGTAGAGAGCGTAAAAATCAGGAGCAGCATCATGGCAGGTAAAAGTTTTCTCATTCGTGGAGCCGCCGTTGGGCTTATCGCCTTCGCGTTAAGCGGCTGCGTCAGCGTGCCGGATGCCATTCAGGGGAGTAGCCCAACGCCGCAGCAGGATCTGGTGCGGGTCATGGCGGCACCGCAACTGTACGTAGGGCAGGAGGCTCGCTTTGGCGGCACCGTCGTCGGCATTGAAAACCAGCAGGGTAACACCCGTCTGGAAATCGCCACCGTCCCTCTGGACAGCGGCGCGCGCCCGATTCTGGGTGAAGCCTCGCGCGGGCGTATCTATGCCGAGGTGAACGGTTTCCTTGACCCGGTTGACTTCCGTGGTCAACTCGTCACCGTGGTGGGGCCAATTGTTGGCGCGGTTGAAGGCAAAGTCGGCACCACCAAATATAACTTCCTGCAGATGAAAGTGACGGGTTACAAACGCTGGCATGTGGCTCAGCAGGTGGTTATGCCGCCGCAGCCAATCGACCCGTGGATGTTTGGTCCGCGCCCCTGGAATTACGGTTACGGCGGCTGGGGATGGTATAACAGCGGCCCCGCTGAAGTCCGGAACGTCGTAACTGAATAAGATCTGATGTATAGCAGACAAAAAAGAAACAGCGGCTAGCCCGCTGTTTCTTCGTTGTAATGGATATAAAAAAAATAAAGAGTGACGCGCTTCGCAACCTTAATTCTGATTAATTCTTAAACTGGTACGCTGAGTTAATATAATGTTAATGAAAGTTTATCATTTGGGGTTGCGATGACGACGAATACGTATTTTAGAGGTGATGCTTTGAAAAAGGTTTGGCTCAACCGTTATCCTGCTGACGTCCCGGCAGAGATCAATCCTGACCGTTATCAATCCCTGGTGGAACTGTTCGAACACTCGGCAACGCGCTTTGCCGACCAGCCTGGCTTCGTCAACATGGGCGAAGTCATGACCTTCCGTAAGCTTGAAGAGCGCAGCCGCGCCTTTGCCGCTTATCTCCAGCACGGGCTGGGGCTTAAGCAGGGCGACCGCGTCGCGCTGATGATGCCGAACCTGTTGCAATACCCGGTCGCCCTGTTTGGTATTCTGCGTGCCGGGATGATCGTGGTGAACGTTAACCCGCTGTACACCCCGCGCGAGCTGGAACATCAGCTGAACGACAGCGGCGCGCAGGCGATTGTTATCGTCTCCAACTTTGCCCATACCCTGGAAAAAGTGGTCGACAAAACCTCGGTTAAACACGTGATCCTGACCCGCATGGGCGACCAGCTCTCCACGGCGAAAGGTACGCTGGTTAACTTCGTGGTCAAATACATCAAACGACTGGTGCCGAAATATCATCTGCCGGACGCCATTTCGTTCCGCAGCGCGCTACATAACGGCTATCGCCTGCAGTACGTGAAGCCGGAAGTGAAGGCAGACGATATCGCCTTCCTGCAGTACACCGGGGGGACTACCGGCGTGGCGAAAGGGGCGATGCTGACTCACCGCAACATGCTGGCGAACCTCGAGCAGGTGAAAGCGACCTACGGGCCGCTGCTGCACGAAGGCAAAGAAGTGGTTATTACCGCGTTGCCGCTGTACCACATTTTCGCGCTGACCATGAACTGCCTGCTGTTTATCGAGCTGGGCGGTAAAAATATTCTGATCACCAACCCGCGTGATATTCCGGGGTTAGTGAAGGAGCTCGCAAAATACCCGTTCACCGCCATGACCGGGGTGAATACCCTGTTTAACGCGCTGCTGAACAATAAAGAGTTCCAGCAGCTGGACTTCTCAACCCTGCATCTCTCCGCAGGCGGTGGGATGCCGGTGAACCACGCGGTGGCGGAACGCTGGGTGAAGCTGACCGGGCAGTATCTGCTGGAAGGCTATGGCCTGACCGAATGCGCGCCGCTGGTGAGCGTGAATCCGCACGATATCGACTACCACAGCGGCAGCATTGGCCTGCCGGTGCCGTCGACCGACGTGAAGCTGGTGGATGACGACGATAACGAAGTGCCAGCGGGCCAGCCCGGTGAGCTGTGCGTTAAAGGGCCGCAGGTGATGGAAGGCTACTGGCAGCGTCCTGATGCCACCGACGAAATCATCAAAGACGGCTGGCTGCACACCGGAGATATCGCGGTGATGGACGAAGAGGGCTTCCTGCGCATCGTTGATCGTAAAAAAGATATGATTCTGGTCTCCGGCTTCAACGTGTATCCGAACGAAATTGAAGACGTGGTGATGCAGCACACCGGCGTGCTGGAAGTGGCCGCCGTGGGCGTGCCGTCCGGCAACAGCGGTGAAGCGGTGAAAATTTTTGTGGTCAAGAAGGATGAAAGCCTCACTGAAGAGGCGTTGATTACCTTCTGCCGCCGCCAGCTTACCGGCTATAAAGTGCCGAAACTGGTTGAATTTCGTCAGGAATTACCGAAGTCGAACGTCGGTAAAATTTTAAGACGAGAATTACGTGACGAAGCCCGTGCCAAAGTGGACAATAAGGGATAAGTCACGAGTCATGATGCCAAACGCCAGCTCTGCTGGCGTTTTTTTTGGCGCTATCTAAGAGAGTACGATTTGAACTATCAGATGATCACTACCAACGATGAACTCAGCACCCTGTGCGATGCGGTTCGTCAGACCACCGCCGTGGCGCTGGACACCGAGTTTGTTCGCACCCGCACCTATTACCCGCAGCTGGGGCTGATTCAGCTTTTCGACGGCGAGCGTACGGCGCTGATTGATCCTCTGAATATTACCGACTGGTCGCCGCTGCAGGCGATTCTGCAAGATCGCAACATTACCAAGTTCCTGCACGCAGGTAGCGAAGATCTGGAAGTGTTTATGAACACCTTCGGTTCAATGCCGCAGCCGCTTATTGATACCCAGGTGCTAGCAGCGTTCTGCGGTCGCCCGATGTCCTGGGGCTTCGCGCCAATGGTCGCTGAGTATTCCGGCGTTGAGCTGGATAAGAGCGAATCCCGTACCGACTGGCTGGCTCGTCCATTGACGGCACGCCAGTGCGATTATGCGGCAGCGGATGTCTGGTACTTGCTGCCTATCGCCCACAAGCTGATGGCGGAAACCGAACAGGCCGGGCGACTGGAGTGGGCGCTCAATGAGTGTCAGTTGATGCAGCAGCGTCGTCAGGAAGTCACCGACCCGGCGGACGCCTGGCGCGATATCACCAATGCCTGGCAGCTGCGTACGCGCCAGCTGGCATGCCTGCAACTGCTCGCCGACTGGCGTCTGCGCAAAGCGCGCGAGCGTGACCTGGCGGTGAACTTTGTGGTGCGTGAAGAGCATCTGTGGAGCGTGGCGCGCTATATGCCGGGCAGCCTCGGCGAGCTGGACAGCCTGGGGCTTTCCGGCAGCGAAATTCGTTTCCACGGCAAAACGCTGATTAGCCTGGTGGAAAAAGCCCAGGCGCTGCCGGATGACGCGTTGCCGGAACCGCTGTTGAACCTGATGGATATGCCGGGCTACCGCAAAGCATTTAAAGAGATTAAGGCGCTGGTGCAGGAAGTGGGGCAGGCGAATGACGTTAGCCCTGAAATGCTGGCATCCCGTCGTCAGATTAACCAGCTGCTGAACTGGCACTGGCAGCTGAAACCGCGCACCACGGCACCTGAGATGATCTCCGGCTGGCGCGGTGACCTGCTTTCCGGTTCGCTAGACAAGCTGTTAACGGCGTACCCGCGTTAAGTCTGGCGCGAATGCTCGCCCGCGCGGCAGGGCGTGTAGCCCGGGCGAGCGCAGCGACCCCGGGAAGGCACCAGACTCCAGACACAAAAAAAGCGCTATCACTAGCGCCTTTTTTTACACCACCGACAGTCAGGATTTTGACTCTTCTGCTTCCGGCAGCGTGACGTTGAGTTCCAGAATCGAAATATCCCCGTCTTTTTGCTCTAACTGCACCGTGACCATTTCTGGGTCAATCTGCACATACCTGCAAATCACTTCCAGAATATCCTTCCTTAACTGCGGCAGATAGTGCGGTTCTGCGTCACTGCGGCGGCGTTCCGCGACAATGATCTGCAGGCGTTCTTTAGCAATGTTGGCGGTATTCTTTTTCCGTGAGAGAAAAAAGTCGAGTAATGCCATGATTTATCCTCCGAACAGGCGTTTGAGGAAACCTTTCTTCTCTTCTTCAATGAAGCGGAAAGGACGTTCTTCTCCCAACAGACGATCGACGGTGTCGGCGTAGGCTTTGCCTGCGTCAGACACGGTATCCAGAATCACCGGCTCGCCCTGGTTAGAGGCGCGCAGCACTGACTGATCTTCTGGAATTACACCGACCAGTTTGATGCGCAGGATCTCCAGCACATCTTCCATGCTCAGCATATCGCCTTTGCTCACGCGGCCTGGGTTATAGCGCGTCAGCAGCAGGTGTTCTTTAATCGGTTCTTCACCATTTTCGGCGCGGCGAGATTTCGACGCCAGAATGCCCAGAATACGGTCGGAGTCACGAACGGACGACACTTCCGGGTTAGTGGTGATGATCGCTTCATCAGCGAAATAGAGCGCCATCAGCGCACCGGTTTCAATACCGGCAGGGGAGTCGCAGACCACGAAGTCGAATTCCATCTTCTTCAGTTCGTCGAGCACTTTCTCGACGCCTTCGCGGGTCAGCGCATCTTTATCACGGGTCTGAGACGCAGGCAGGATAAAGAGATTCTCGGTACGCTTATCTTTGATTAACGCCTGGTTCAGCGTGGCGTCGCCCTGAATAACGTTAACAAAATCATAGACTACACGACGTTCGCAGCCCATGATCAGGTCAAGGTTACGCAGACCGATATCAAAATCGATAACGACCGTTTTCTTTCCCTTCTGCGCCAAACCAGTTGCGATGGCCGCGCTGGAGGTGGTCTTGCCCACGCCCCCTTTACCTGAAGTCACAACAATAATGCGTGCCATAGAAATTCCTTGTTAAAAAGGGATTAATTTAACGGTTGAATAGTCAAAGCGCTGTTGTCCAAACGCAGACGCGCCGCTTTGCCATAAAATTCGGCTGGGATCTGATCGCTCAGCCAATATTCCCCGGCAATGGAGACCAGCTCCGCCGCCAGGTGGGTACAAAATACTTGTGCTTCCCGGTCTCCGCCGGCACCGGCGAGAACGCGTCCACGCATCATGCCGTAAACGTGAATATTCCCATCGGCAATCAGCTCCGCGCCCGCGCTAACGTGGCTTGTCACAATCAGATCACAGTTTGGTGCATAAATGCGCTGACCGGAACGTACTGGCGTATCAATCATTCGCGTTTTTGTGATCGGACTAACAATTGGTTCGGGTTCTACGGGTTTTGGCTGTTCTACGGGGGCCGGGCGGGTAACTTTTTCTTTACCTTCAGTCAGTAAAGGAAGGCCGGATTGGTCGATGGCCGCCTTAAACTGCGGGTTTTTACAACCGCTGACGCCGACAATGCGTAAACCCACTGACATAATGGCCTGCTGAATCGCACGCCACTGGGTGAATTCTTCAAGGTTACCGACGTTGACGACCACCGGGGCATGACGGAAAAAGGCCGGAGCCTGGGCGACTTTGTCTTCCAACGCCTGACGAATAACCTCGGGCTTTGCATCATGCAAATGAACCACAGATAGGGTGAAGCTGCTGCCTTTTAGTTCGATTGGCGTGTTTGACATCCTGGCCTTACTCAATTTGCTATTTATCGCCGCGCTAAGCGCAGTGATATTCCGAAGACTATCAGTCATGTTATAGTCACATATATATTCAAGCAAGTAACCACTGTCCTAATTCCGAGTATAAAGTATGTTTTGTGTGATTTATCGTAGTTCTAAACGTGATCAAACCTATTTGTATGTCGAAAAAAAAGACGATTTCTCCCGTGTGCCTCAGGAACTGATGCAGGGCTTCGGTCAGCCGCAGTTAGCCATGCTGCTGCCGCTTGATGGACGTAAGAAAACCGTCAATGCCGATCTGGAAAAAGTAAAACAGGCGCTAAAAGAGCAGGGCTATTATTTACAGATCCCGCCACCGCCTGAAAATTTGTTAAAACAGCATTTGGCTGAGTCGCAAAATAAGAGCGAGTAACCGCTTCGCTTCCGGCCAAAATGCGTCCATGGTTGAACAACGAGTAAGGGAAAAGCATGTATCAGCATCATAACTGGCAGGGTGCTCTGCTGGATTACCCGGTAAGCAAAGTTGTCTGTGTTGGCAGTAATTATGCAAAACATATCCAGGAAATGGGCAGCGCAACGCCGGAAGAACCCGTCCTCTTTATCAAGCCGGAAACGGCGCTGTGCGACCTGCGCCAGCCGCTGATCCTGCCGCAGGGCCTTGGCTCTGTGCATCATGAAGTCGAACTGGCGGTACTGATTGGCAGCACACTGCGTCAGGCAACCGAAGACCACGTGCTGCAGGCCATTGCTGGCTACGGCGTGGCGCTGGACCTCACTCTGCGCGACATTCAGGGGAAGATGAAGAAGGCCGGTCAGCCGTGGGAAAAAGCCAAAGGCTTTGATAACTCCTGCCCGATCTCCGGCTTTATTCCCGTTTCCGCCTTTGAGGGCGACCCGCAGAATATTTCGCTGGGGCTGACCATCAACGGCGAAGTGCGCCAGCAGGGCAGTACGTCTGACATGATCCACAAGATTGTGCCGCTGATTGCCTATATGAGCCGCTTCTTTACCCTGAAACCGGGTGACGTTGTGCTGACCGGCACGCCGGAAGGCGTTGGCCCGCTGCACGCGGGTGATGAGCTTGAGGTGCAGTTTAACGGCCTGTCTCTGACCACCCGCGTACTGTAAGCCCTCCTTGCCGCCCCATTCGGGCGGCAAAACTTGCATCCCTGTGCCAGACTGGTTATAAGAAGCACCCTGATTTTTGATGTGGACATCCTGATGAGCGAATTACCTTTCTGGCAGAGCAAAACCCTTGATGAAATGACCGATGCGCAATGGGAGTCGCTGTGCGATGGTTGTGGGCAGTGCTGCCTGCACAAGCTGATGGATGACGACACCGACGAAATCTACTTCACCAACGTGGCCTGTCGTCAGCTCAACATCAAAACCTGCCAGTGCCGTAACTACGAACGCCGCTTCGAGTACGAACCGGACTGCATCAAGCTGACCCGCGACAATCTGCCAACCTTCGAATGGTTGCCGCATACCTGCGCCTATCGCCTGCTGGCGGAAGGGCAACCGCTGCCGCAGTGGCACCCGCTTATCACCGGTTCTAAAGCGGCGATGCACGGTGAGCGCATTTCCGTACGCCATATTGCGGTAAAAGAATCAGAAGTACATGACTGGCAGGACCATATCTTAAATAAGCCTGATTGGGCTAAATAAACCGCAATTTGCGGAACCATTCACTATTTTTATATTTCCTGCCTTAAATCCCTACGAAATTCTTATACCGGGCCGATAGAGACTAAAAGCGATTCGGTATAAGGACGCGTATGCGTAATCCAATAAAGCTGTTAATGCTGGCGTTGATTATTAATCTGAGCGGCTGGAGCCTGCTGTTTGCGGTGGGGTATGGGATATGGTCGTGGGTAGGATAGCTTGCCAGCCGCCTGCGCAAGGCCGCTGGCAAGGTCGTCATTAGCGGCCGAACAGGTCGCGTCTTTTCGGTTTGAACGGTTGGGCAATCAGCACCAGCAGCGCCACAATCAGATAGGCGGCAAAAATGCCGACCAGCCACTGCGGCATCTCCAGAGATAAGAATTCCCACTGACGAACAGAGCAATCACCTGATGCGACAAACACCTGCGGCAGCCACTTATCAAGCGGCAGCCAGCTTGGGAAGCGCGCCATAAAATCACAGGTCATAAACGGCGATGGGTGCAGCTGAATCATGGTGTGTTCCCAGGCTAACTGCAGACCGCGGAAGGCGCTGTACAGCCAGATAAGCAGGGCCACATAGCGCAGTGGACTCTTCGGCGCGATAGCGCCGACTAAGCCTGCACCCATAATCCCGAATAGCGCACAGCGCTCGTAAATACAGAGAACGCACGGCTTTAATAGCATCACGTGCTGGAACCATAATGCCACTAACTCAAGCGCAAAAGCGGTTAACGCCATTAATAACCAGGCACTGCGGCCACGTGAGCTCTGGTTTAAATATCGCAACATAAACATTTCCCTGGAACGTGCTTTGAAAGCGCAGTGTAAACGAAAACGATAGCCGTGCCATCGGGTGATACGCAATTATTCGTAAATAGCGATTCAACGCTCGAACAAAAGTTGTCGGCATTGAATCGCTGAGTCGTTATTCATCGCTATTGAGGTAAAACTAATAGCCCATTATTCATCATCCAGTCTATCGCCGGCTGTAGCGTAAACTCGACGCACAGCAGGCCGATAAGCGTCAGAACTAGCGTATAGGGCAGCGCCATCCATACCATTCTCCCGTAGGAGAGGCGAATCAGCGGCGCCAGCGCCGAGGTGAGCAGGAACAGGAAGGCCGCCTGGCCGTTTGGCGTCGCCACCGACGGCAGGTTGGTACCGGTGTTGATGGCTACCGCCAGCAGTTCAAACTGCGGCAGGCTGATAGCCCCGTTATCCAGCGCGGCTTTCGCTTCGTTGATATAAACGGTGCCGACAAACACGTTATCGGAGATGGACGACAGCACGCCGTTAAAGATGTAGAACAGCGAACGTTGAGCGTGCGGTGACGCTTGCAGAACGAAGTCGATAATGGGCGCAAAGAGATGCTGATCGATAATCACCGCCACCACGGCAAAGAAGACCGTAAGCAGAGCGGTAAATGGCAGCGCTTCGGTAAACGCTTTGCCAATGGCATGTTCGTCGGTGATGCCGGTAAATGCGGTAGCGAAGATAATCACCGACAGGCCGATCAGCCCCACCTCTGCCAGGTGCAGCGCCAGCGCCAGCACCAGCCAGACGCCGATGATGCCCTGGACAATCAGTCGCATTTTCTCCTGTGGCGTACGCTGCTGGCGACTGCGCTCGTCGAAATCGTGCAGAATTTTACGCACCGGGTCGGGCAGTTCAGCGCCGTAGCCGAAGACTTTGTACTTCTCGAGTAGCCAACAGGTCAGCAGGCCGCAGATAAACACCGGTACGGTGACCGGCGACATGCGCAGGAAGAACTCGCCGAAATGCCAGCCGGCGACTTTAGCAATAATCAGGTTCTGCGGTTCGCCGACCATCGTCATCACGCCGCCGAGCGCGGTTCCGACGCCGGCGTGCATCATCAGGCTGCGCAGGAAGGCGCGGAACTGCTCCAGCACCACGCGGTTGTGTTTGTCGATATGGCTATCGTCGAGCAGATCGTCATCGTCAGGGCGCGACGACACCACCCGATGATAGATGCTGTAAAAGCCCACCGCGACGCTGATAATCACGGCCACTACCGTCAGCGCATCAAGGAACGCCGACAGGAAGGCGGCGGCCACGCAGAATGCTATTGATAAAAGCCGTTTGCTGCGGATGGTGAGCAAAAGACGAGTGAAGATAAACAGCAATAGCTGCTTCATAAAGTAGATGCCCGCGACCATAAAGATCAGCAGCAGCAGCACTTCGAGGTTGGCAGCTATCTCATCGCGCACGTGCGCGGGTGAGGTCATGCCGATCAGTACTGACTCAATCGCCAGCAGCCCGCCGGGAATCAGCGGATAGCACTTCAGCGCCATCGCCAGGGTGAAGATAAACTCCACGACCAATAGCCACCCGGCGACAAAGGGATGAATTAAAAACACCAGCGGATTGATGATTAAGAAAATAATCAGCAGCAGCTTGTACCAGTCCGGTGACTGGCCAAGAAAGTTACGCCACAGCGCACGACCGTAAGAGATTTCCATGACAACCGTCTTCCTCCTGAAAAGATGTCATTTTTTACCATTAAATCAACGACACTGCCAGACATAGGCTGTCTGGCGGGGTTTTATGGGCAAAAAGAAATGTGAAAAATGAAACGCCGATCCCTTTTTAATTCGTTGGCCATGCTATCTGCTCTATGTTGCCTCTGGTATGATGAGTCTAATTGCAACGCTGTGTAATGGAATTATTACTATGGTCATTAAGGCGCAAAGCCCGGCGGGTTTCGCTGAAGAGTATATTGTTGAAAGTATCTGGAATAATCGCTTCCCTCCTGGGTCTATTCTTCCCGCTGAACGTGAACTCTCGGAATTAATTGGTGTGACCCGCACGACCTTACGTGAAGTGTTGCAGCGTCTGGCGCGCGATGGATGGTTAACTATCCAGCACGGTAAGCCGACGAAAGTGAATAACTTCTGGGAAACGTCCGGCCTCAATATTCTGGAAACGCTGGCGCGTCTCGATCACGATAGCGTACCGCAGCTGATTGATAATCTGCTGTCCGTGCGTACCAATATCTCGACCATCTACATCCGTACCGCTTTCCGTCAGCACCCTGAAAAATCGCTGGAAGTGCTCGCCAAAACGCGCGAAGTGGAAGATTATGCCGATGCCTTTGCCGAACTGGACTACGGCGTGTTCCGTGGCCTGGCATTTGCTTCCGGTAACCCTATCTATGGGCTGATCCTCAACGGCATGAAAGGTCTGTATACCCGTCTGGGGCGTCATTATTTCTCCAGCCCGGAAGCACGCAGCCTGGCGCTTGGCTTCTATCATGAGCTGGCGAAACTGTGTGAAGAGGGCGCGCACGATAAGGTGTACGAGACGGTGCGTCGCTACGGTCATGATAGTGGTGAGATCTGGCATCGGATGCAGAAGACATTGCCGGGTGATTTGGCGATCCATAGCCGCTAGTCAGTGCGCTAGTTTCATTCCCTGTAGGCCGGATGGCGCTTCGCTTATCCGGCCTATATCTGAAAGGAAAAGCAATCCCGGAGTCGGCGCTCCGCACCTCGTCCGGGCTACAATATTAGGTTACAGCGCATTTGGTCGCGGTGGGCAGCGCTCCAGCAACTCCACGCTGCCGTCCGCATTCTGCTGCTCCAGATGCACATCAAACCCCCACAAACGATGCACATGCTTGAGCACCTCACGACGCCCTTTATCCAGCGGCGCGCGGTTATGCGGCACATAGCGCAGCGTCAGCGAACGGTCGCCGCGCAGATCCACGTTCCACACCTGAATATTCGGCTCCAGATTGCTGAGGTTGTACTGGGACGAAAGCTGCGAACGAATCTCCCGATACCCTTCCTCATTGTGGATCGCTGAAATCTCCAGATAGTTATTACGATCGTCATCCAGCACCGTAAACAGGCGGAAATCACGCATGATCTTCGGTGACAGGAACTGGCTGATAAAGCTCTCGTCTTTAAAATCACGCATTGCGAAGTGCAGGGTCGTGAGCCAGTCCGAGCCCGCGATGTCCGGGAACCAATACTTATCTTCGTCCGTTGGGTTCTGACAGATACGCTTAATATCCTGGAACATGGCGAAGCCCAAGGCATACGGGTTAATGCCGCTATACCACGGGCTGTTGTATGGCGGTTGATACACCACGTTGGTGTGGCTGTGCAGGAACTCAAGCATAAAGCGCTCGGTCACTTTCCCCTCATCGTACAGATGGTTGAGGATGGTGTAGTGCCAGAAGGTCGCCCAGCCTTCGTTCATCACCTGGGTCTGTTTTTGCGGATAAAAATACTGGCTGACCTTGCGCACAATGCGCAGGATTTCACGCTGCCACGACTCCAGCAGCGGCGCGTTCTTCTCCATAAAGTAGAGCAGGTTTTCCTGCGGCTCAGACGGATAGCGGTGCGCCGACTCGACGGCTTTCTCTTCATCGCGCTTCGGCAGGGTACGCCACAGCATATTCACCTGGCTTTGCAGGTACTCCTCACGGCTCTTCTGCCGCGCTTTCTCTTCCTGCATGGAGATCTTCGATGGCCGTTTGTAGCGGTCCACCCCGTAGTTCATCAGCGCGTGACAGGAGTCGAGCAGGCGCTCCACCTCGTCCACGCCATAGCGCTCTTCGCAGTCGGCAATGTATTTGCGGGCGAACAGCAGGTAGTCGACGATGGAGCTGGCATCGGTCCAGCTACGGAACAGATAGTTGTTTTTAAAGAAGGAGTTGTGGCCATAGCAGGCGTGCGCCATCACCAGCGCTTGCATGGTGACGGTGTTCTCTTCCATCAGGTAGGCGATACACGGGTTGGAGTTGATGACAATCTCGTAGGCCAACCCCTGCTGCCCGTGCTTATAGCCGCGCTCGGTCTCAATAAATTTTTTGCCAAACGACCAGTGCGTATAGTTAATCGGCATCCCGACGCTGGAGTATGCGTCCATCATCTGCTCGGAGGTGATCACTTCAATCTGGTGCGGGTAGGTGTCTAACCGGTATAGCTTCGCCACCCGGTCGATCTCCGCCAGGTAGGTTTCGAGCAGCGGAAACGTCCAATCGGGTCCATCGCTCAGACGAGTGGTGTCCTTATTCATCGAGTCAATCGTAGCCATTAGCGCGCCCTCATTGTTGGCGACTCTCTCTGTCTGGAGAGCCTCTCTTCAAGAATAGAACACCGCAGAAATTCTGTAACAAGCGCCATTTCTTTTCTTCATGATTTATTCATTTTGATAGCGATTATTTTTCATATTTGCAGAGTTTTATGCTGACAAAAAATAGAGGGTAGCAGGAGATGTCAAATTCTCTGCTACCCCGCGTGGTGGGCGCTCTGTGAGGTAAGTCACCATAAAAAAAGCATATGTTGAATAATATTTTCATCTGGGTTATCAATTTGTAATTAGATGATTGTTCTTTTACTCATTCTGGAGTGGCTATGCACATTGTCATACTGGGAAGTGGCGTGGTTGGCGTAACCAGCGCCTGGTATTTAAGTCAGGCGGGGCATCAGGTTACGGTGATCGACAGGGAAGCCGGTCCGGCGCTGGAAACCAGCGCGGCTAACGCGGGGCAAATTTCACCGGGCTACGCTGCGCCGTGGGCCGCACCTGGCGTGCCGCTGAAGGCGATTAAATGGATGTTCCAGCGCCACGCGCCGCTGGCGATCCGTCTGGACGGCACCGGCTTCCAGCTGAAGTGGATGTGGCAGATGCTGCGTAACTGCGACACCCGTCACTACATGGAAAACAAAGGGCGGATGGTGCGCCTGGCTGAGTACAGCCGCGACTGCCTGAAAACGCTGCGTGAAACCACCGGTATTGCCTATGAAGGACGACAGGGCGGCACGCTGCAGCTTTTCCGTACCGAACAACAGTATGAAAACGCCACCCGCGATATCGCGGTGCTGGAAGATGCGGGCGTCCCGTATCAACTGCTCGAAGCCTCACGCCTGGCAGAGGTTGAGCCGGCGCTGGCGGAAGTGGCCCACAAGCTGACCGGCGGCCTGCGTCTGCCGAATGATGAAACCGGCGACTGTCAGCTCTTCACCCAGCGACTGGCGAAAATGGCCGAACAGGCAGGCGTGACGTTCCGCTTTAATACCCCGGTTGACAGCCTGATTCAGGAAGGCGATCGCATCGTTGGCGTGAAGTGCGGTGACGAACTGGTGAAAGCCGATGCCTACGTGATGGCCTTCGGCTCTTATTCAACCGCGATGCTGAAAGGGCTGGTGGATATTCCGGTTTACCCGTTAAAGGGCTACTCGCTGACCATCCCTATCGTCGAGGAGAGCGGTGCGCCGGTGTCGACCATCCTCGACGAAACCTACAAAATCGCCATTACCCGCTTTGATAACCGTATCCGCGTGGGCGGCATGGCAGAAATCGTCGGCTTTAACACCGAACTGCTGCAGCCGCGCCGCGAGACGCTGGAGATGGTGGTGGGGGATCTCTTCCCGCGCGGCGGCAAAATCGAAGAGGCCACCTTCTGGACCGGCCTGCGTCCAATGACCCCAGACGGCACGCCGGTGGTGGGTAAAACCGCGTTTAAAAATCTGTGGCTCAATACCGGTCACGGCACGCTGGGCTGGACCATGTCCTGCGGATCCGGCCAGTTGTTGAGTGATTTAATGTCTGGCCGAATGCCGGCTATCCCCTATGATGATCTTAGCGTTGCACGCTATTCGCCGGGCTTTACCCCGGCACATCCTCAGCATTTGCATGGCGCACACCAATAAGGAGAACGCATGTCACGTCCCGTGCTCGCCACGATTGATTTGCAGGCGCTGAAGCAGAATCTGAGCATTGTCCGCCGGGCGGCGGGCGGTGCTCGCGTCTGGTCGGTGGTGAAAGCTAACGCCTACGGCCACGGATTGGATCGCATCTGGAATGCGCTGCGGGAAACCGACGGCTTTGCGATGCTCAACCTTGAAGAGGCGATTTTGCTGCGCGAACGCGGCTGGAAAGGGCCGATTCTGCTGCTGGAAGGTTTCTTCCATGCCGATGAGCTGGAGCTGTTTGATAAGTACCGCCTGACCACCAGCGTACACAGCAACTGGCAGATTAAGGCGCTGCAGAACGCGCGTCTGCATGCGCCGATTGATGTCTATTTGAAGGTCAACAGCGGCATGAACCGCCTCGGTTTTGCGCCGGAGCGCATCCACACCGTGTGGCAGCAGCTACGGGGTATCAGCAACGTTAGCACCATGACGCTGATGTCGCACTTTGCCCAGTCGGAGCTGACCGACGGCGTGGCGGAACCGATGCAGCGTATCGAACAGGCCGCTGAAGGGCTGGAGTGCCCGCGCTCGCTCGCCAACTCGGCGGCAACGCTCTGGCACCCCGAGACCCACTTTGATTGGGTGCGGCCGGGCATTGTGCTCTACGGTGCTTCGCCGTCCGGGCAGTGGCAGGACATTGCCAACACCGGGCTGAAGCCGGTGATGAGCCTCAGCAGCCAGATTATTGGTATTCAGACTCTGAAGCCGGGGGATGCCGTGGGTTACGGCGGCCGTTACCGCGCCAAAGAGGAGCAGCGTATCGGGATTGTGGCCTGTGGTTATGCCGACGGCTATCCGCGTATTGCTGCCAACGGCACGCCGGTGCTGGTGGACGGTATCCGAACCGGCACCGTCGGGGCTATCTCGATGGATATGCTGGCGGTGGATTTAACGCCGTGTCCGCAGGCGGGAATTGGTACGTCGGTTGAGCTGTGGGGGCAGGAGATTAAAATTGATGAAGTGGCCGCCAGCGCGGGCACCGTCGGGTACGAGCTGATGTGCGCTCTGGCGCCGCGCGTGCCTGTTGTGACGGTGTAACTTTTGTAAGATTGCCCGGTGGCGCGTCGCCTACCGGGCCCGTAGGCCGGATAAGCGCAGCGCCACCCGGCAACGACCAGACTACTCGGTCTCTTCCTCGGCCACCCGCACGCCGACCTTCAGCACCTGAT
Organism: Kluyvera sichuanensis; assembly: GCF_040930405.1. Taxonomy (NCBI): domain Bacteria; kingdom Pseudomonadati; phylum Pseudomonadota; class Gammaproteobacteria; order Enterobacterales; family Enterobacteriaceae; genus Kluyvera; species Kluyvera sichuanensis. Next base: position 1,685,399 of record NZ_CP162271.1, on the reverse strand, counting down.
TTTCCTCTTTCTCCGCTACCGTCCACACCATACCGGCAAACTCCACCTGGTCACCCACGACCGGTGCTGCCCCCAGCAGATGTTCGACGATGTCTCCCAGCGACTGCTGGTTATCGCGGAACTCTTCACCGCCGTCGAGGCCATAAATCATGGCTACATCGGCAAACTTCGCCCCGGCTTCAAGGATAAAGTCGCCGAAGAAGCTTTGATCCAGCGCGACCGGCGGTGACTGGCTGAACATTTTCCCGAGCGACGGCAGGTCTCGTTCGCGGCCAATGACGCACAGAATATCGTTTTCCCGCAGGCGGGTGCTGCCGGTTGGGTGCAGCAGCACGTTATCGCGGAACAGCGCGGCGATCCGCGTTTCCGGCGGCATATGCAGGTCACGCAGCGCAGCGCCGACGCACCATTTCTCGGCGCTCAGTTGATAGACAAACTGCTCCCACGGATTTTCCGGGTGAATATCCAGCCCGACGCGCGAGATAGGCCAGCCAACCGGTGGCACCACCACTTTGGCTTTTTTCGCCGCCCAGGAGAGCGAGGTGCCCTGTAACAGCAACGACACCAGTACCACAAAGAAGGCGACGTTAAAGAACAGGCGCGCGTTCTCAAGCCCAGCCATCATTGGGAAGACCGCCAGAATGATCGGCACCGCGCCGCGCAGGCCAACCCAGCTGATAAACGTGCGCTCGCGCAGATTAAAACCGCGGAACGGCAGCAACCCGGCGAACACCGACAGCGGACGGGCGATAAAAATCATCCAGATGGAGAGCAGCAGCGCCGGAATGGCGATCGGCAGCAGGTCAGACGGCGTTACCAGCAGCCCCAATACCAGGAACATCGCAATTTGCGCCAGCCACGCCAGACCATCGAAGTTCTGCAGAATGCCAAAGCGGTTGCGAATTGGCCGGTTACCGAGCAGGAAGCCGCACAGGTAGACCGCCAGAATACCGCTGCCGTCGAGCGAGGTGGTGACGGCGAAAATCATGATCCCGCCGCTAAGCGCCAGCAGCGGATAGAGCCCGGCGGGCAGGGCGATGCGGTTGATCATCTGCAGCAGCAGATAGCCGCCAGCGCCGCCAATCAGAATCCCCAGACCGAACTGTTGAATAATGTGCACGAGGAACATCCAGCTCAGCCCGCTTTCGTGCTGCTGGATCATCTCGATAAGCGTAATGGTGAGAAACACCGCCATCGGATCGTTACTGCCGGACTCGATTTCAAGGGTTGAACCTACACGTTCGTTCAGCCCTTTGCCGCCGAGCAGTGAAAACACCGCCGCCGCGTCGGTTGAGCCGACAATCGCGCCAATCAGCATCCCTTCCATGATATCGAGCTTGAACAGCCACGCCGCCATCATCCCGGTCAGCCCGGAGGTGATCAGCACCCCGACGGTCGCCAGCGACAGCGCCGGGCCTAAGGCGACGCGAAAGGAGCTGGCCTGGGTGCGCATCCCGCCGTCAAGCAGGATCACCGCCAGCGCCAGGTTACTGACCATATAGGCGAAAGGGTAGTTATCGAAGGGAATACCGCCGATGCCGTCAACGCCCGCCAGCATGCCGATGGCTAAGAAGATAACCAGAATAGGGATACCGAGACGGGAAGAAAATGAGCTTAAGAGAATACTGCAGGTTACTAAGACTGAACCCAAAATAAAGAGACTAATGACTGCCGTGGCGTCCAATGTTCACGCACTCCCCGATAACGTACAAGCTAGTTACAAAACGTTACCATAATTGCGGCGTGAACAGTGGATTAATAAAGGGTGATTATTGTTTTTTATTCAGCTATTACCGGATGTCCGGTGATGATGAGGCGGGATTGCCCCGCCGAGTGACAAAGTTGCGCCTGCGCGCCGAGCGCCAGCGTCACCGTCCGCTGTTCGTGACCAAAGTCGAGACCGCTGATGACCGGAATCGACAGTCGTGAACGTAGATAGTCGTACATCGACTCAAGCGAGTACCCGGCGTCGTAATCATTCGGGTTCGCACCGGTAAAGCTGCCCAGCACAATCGCGCGCTGGCGTGGCAGGATCCCAGCGTACAGCAGCTGTAACAGCATACGTTCAACGCGGAACGGGTGTTCATTAATATCCTCAAGCACCAGAATACCGTCGCGAATTTCTGGCATCCACGGCGTGCCGATAAGCGAGGCGATCATCGCCAGGTTGCCGCCCCACAGCGTGCCCGCGGTTTCGCAGTCGGGGCCATCTCCCTGCCATTCCACGCTATAGCTCGGCTGGCGCAGCGCCTTCCAGAAGTGCTGCTCGGTAAAGTCGTTCAGCGTCTGTGCACCGAAGTTTCCCGCCAGCATCGGGCCGCTAAAGGTGATGACGTTGCCAGCGGCCAGCAGACCAAACTGAATGGCGGTGAAATCGCTGTGGCCACAGATCAGCAGCGGATCCTGCTGTTGACGGGCAACCAGCGCCTGCCAGTCAATGCTGTCCAGCAGGCGGCTCGCGCCATAGCCGCCGCGCACCGGCATGACGATACGGTTCTTGCCCTTAAGGGTCGCCAGCGCGTTGATATCGTGCAGGCGCTCAGCCTCCACCCCGGCAAAACGGCGGTCACGGCGGGTGATAACCTGCTGATTTTCCACCTGATGCCCGGCCTCTTCTAATCGCTTAACCCCGCACTGTGCGGCAGACTGATTGATGCAATAACCGGAAGGGGCGACGAGATGAAACTGAGACATGGCATTTCCTTGCTGATAGTGAAACGAGTATCATGCCGCCTGAGCCCATGGTTGTCATTAACGGCGGCACAGTTCAGCTAAAAGGATAGATGCGTGAAATTGAGATGGTTTGCTTTTTTAATTGTATTACTTGCAGGGTGCAGTTCTAAATCGGATTACCGTAACCCGCCCTGGAATCCCGAAGTGCCGGTGAAACGAGCAATGCAGTGGATGCCTATCAGCGAAAAAGCCGGTGCGGCCTGGGGCGTAAGCCCACGCCTGATAACCGCGATTATCGCCGTAGAGTCCGGCGGTAACCCGTCGCTTGTCAGTAAATCGAACGCGGTGGGTCTGATGCAGCTGAAAGCCTCCACCTCAGGTCTGGACGTCTACCGCTACATGGGCTGGAGTGGGCAGCCGTCAACCAGCGAGCTGAAAAACCCGGAACGTAATATCTCGATGGGTGCCGCTTATCTGAGCATTCTGGAACACGGTTCGCTTGCCGGGATCACCGACCCGGAAGTGATGCAGTACGCGCTGGTGGTATCGTATGCCAACGGTGCAGGTGCGCTGCTGCGCACCTTCTCATCGGACCGTAAAAAGGCCATTGCGAAAATTAACGACCTGGATAAGGACGAATTCTTCGACCACGTGGTGAAGAACCACCCAGCACCGCAGGCTCCGCGCTATATCTGGAAGGTGCAGAAAGCGATGGATGCGATGTAATCAGCGGACGTTATTCGCCCGTTCACGCGCTTCACGCTCCAGCGAAAAGATAATGCGCTGGAGCGAGCGCTCAAGCCCCGGATTCATATGCAGGAAACGGAAGCTTAAGCGCGGCGTGACGATAGTTTCATTCTTGCTGTCCACCACCTTGCGTTCGCTGATTGCCAGCAGCTGCGCATCAAAACGAAAACGCCCCCACTGCGCCATATCCAGCTCGATCTCTTTGAGCTCCATTCCCGGAATCAGGCCGCCAGGCGGCGGTGCATCCAGCAGTGCGCCCATGCCGCCAAGCGACAGATCGAACAGCCGAAAGCGCAGCGTGCTTTTATCCGGCAGCGTGGCCTTGCCGAAATAGGGTGGGTGCAGCGGCGCAGGAATGCGGAAAAACTCGCGACGCTGAATAAACCAGACCGTCGGCGGGGTAGGCATGACGAAGGCGGGCAGACTTTGATAATCCTCCACCTGCATTTGCGGCACCGTAAACTCTATTTTTGCGCCGTTGGTCTCCGCGACCATAGTAATGTTTTTGGCCGAGCGGGCCGCCACGTTGTCCTCATCACGGCTGCCGAAATCGATAACCAGACGCTGCTGGCTGACATCAAGAATACGACTAATAAACTGGCGGGACGACCAGCTGACGCGCAGCGCGGCGTTAGCCTGCTGAAGATCGCGCAGCACGTTTAAAACGGCTAATGGGTTTTGCTTTAAAAACTGTGTGTTGTGCTCACTCACCTGGAATGGCTCCTGAATGGCAGAGGCTTTATCTTTTATCGGCTTACAAAAACATAACTTCAGCACCCAAATGAAAAAAATTAACATCTTCGCAGCTTTTGGCTGCTCAAAGCACTTAAGACAGTGCTTACGTCAATATTCGTATTTATCCGTATAAAATATGATCGCCTTGCCAGGTTTTTTAAGAACAATTACCTATACTTGAAGTATTAGCGGCGCAGAATGTCGGCGCTTTTATGGCTGTTTAATGGAACTGAAGAGGTGGGAAAAATGGGTATTATTACCTGGATTATTTTTGGTCTGATTGCCGGTGTTATTGCCAAACTGATTATGCCGGGGCGTGATGGGGGCGGATTTATCCTCACCTGCATCCTGGGGATAGTTGGTGCGGTGGTGGGCGGTTGGTTAGCGACCACGTTTGGCCTCGGCGGCAGTGTCACCGGTTTTAACCTGCACAGCTTCCTGGTTGCCGTCGTCGGCGCCATCGTTGTGCTGGGGGTTTTCCGCCTGATTCGCCGCGAATAATCATGTTTCTCAACGGCCCCGCAAGGGGCCGTTCTTCGTTTAATCCCTCGCGTTCCCCCCATTTCGTCGTTGTCTTCATTTTTATATTGAACTATAAACACAAATGATAATAATTATCGTTCTTTGTTATGATTGAGTTCACCTATAAAATGAAAAGAACCGTTTTTCGTCGTTGTACGCTGTCAGGGATGATTGCCGTTGCCCTTTCCACGTCAGCCTGGGCTGATAAAAATGAAACCACGATGGTCGTTACGGGCTCAGGCGAGAGTAGTGAACTCCCGGCCTGGACCAACAGCGCCACTAAATCTGCGGTGGCAGAGAGCAAAACGCCGCAGGTGATCAACACCATCAGCCAGCATGAAATCAGCGAGCGGCACGCGACGTCGATTAATGAAATTCTGCGCTATGCGCCGGGCGTATCGACGGAATCTCGCGGTAGCACCACCTACATGAGCGAATACAAAATTCGCGGCTTTACCGTGGATAACGAATTCTATAACGGCCTGCAGCTGCCTTATAACGTCACCGGCAATACCAAAGCGCGTATTGACCCGCTGCTGATTGAGAGCGTGGATATTCTCAAAGGGCCATCCTCCGTACTGTATGGCAACGGCTCACCGGGCGGGCTGGTGAATATTCAGGGCAAAAAACCGCAGACTACGCCTCGCACTGAGGTCGGCTTTAATACGGGCACCCGTAATCTGAAAGAGGGGTATCTCGACTCTACCGGGCGTATTGCCGATAGTGACTGGAGCTACCGCCTGCTGGGTAAAGCGATGGAGGGCGACGATCAGCCGCACACCACCCGCACGGAAGATTATCTGGTCGCACCGAGCGTCACCTGGCAACCGAGCGATAGAACCCGGCTGACCATTGACGCGTTGGCGCAAAACACCCCGAGCTTAACGCCGTCCAACCCGCTGCCACTCTCTTATTTGCGCTCAACCTATGCCGACAAGCGCGATTATGCTGGCGATAAATGGAACAAATTTACGCAGCGCCAGTGGATGGTGGGCTACAGCTTTGAGCATGAGTTTGATAGTGGTTGGGGCATTGCGCAAAAAGCGCGCTATTTTGATATCGACAGCCACCAGAATAGCATCTACTCGACGGGGAACGCGGGCCATCCTGTTTACGAATTAGAGCGTTTCGCCTATACCACCGATGAAGACCTGCATAGCTTCAACATCGATAACCAGGTGACGCGCACCTTCGCCTTTGGTGACTGGCAGCACCATCTATTGGCTGGGTTTGACTACCAGAAGCTGAACTCGCACTACCACTATCGCTATGCGCCTGCGGCTACGACGCCGGGTATTGATATGCGGAATCCAGATTTCGGTCTGGTCAATGAAGATGCGCTGGGGCTGTATACGGAACAGAAAAACCGTCTCTCCTACAGCCAGAAAGGGTACTACCTTCAGGATCAGGTTGAGTTTGGCGGCCTGAACCTGCTCGCCAGCCTGCGCTATGACCAATACCAGTCGGCCACCACCGATTACCTGAACGACAACCAGAAAACGTGGATTTCTCAGGATAGGGTAACGAAACGTCTGGGGGCGCTGTACGCCTTTGATAACGGAATTTCGCCGTTCATCAGCTATTCAGAAGGGTTTAAGCCGGTATCACCGGCACGTAACCTGACGGCCGATCAGGTGAAACCCACCACCAGTAAGCAGGTCGAGGGGGGCGTGAAGTATCTGCTGGCCGAATATGCGACCACCTTCACCGCCTCGGTGTTTAACATCAAGCAGAAAAACGTGCTGAGCCTCGATCCGAGCTGGAACTACCATCAGACCGGGGAGATTGAGTCGAAAGGGGCAGAGCTGTCGGCGGTTAGCCGGCCAACGGATAACGTCAACCTGATCGCCAACTACGCCTACACGCACGCCATTAACACCGAAGATGAAACCTATCAGGGTAAACGTCCGACGCAGGTACCGGAAAACACCTTTAACCTGTGGGGTGACTACACCTTCGATCAGCGCGCGGTACGCGGGCTGACGATAGGGGCCGGGTTGCGCTACACCGGGCCGATGGAGATTGCACCGGATAACACCGAGGGCAAGCTGGGTGGCACCACGCAGTATGATATGTCGGTGTCTTACGATATGTCGGCGGTGGACAGCAGCCTGGCAGGGCTGATGCTCAAGGCCAGCGCGCAAAACCTGACCAACAAAGAGACGTTGACCTGCTATGACAGCACCAACTGCTGGATTGGTCGTGACCGGACGGTGCAGGTAGGGGCGAGCTACACCTTCTGATCTGGACGAGCCTGTCCCGGTGTCGCTTCGCTCGGCCGGGCTACGTGATGTTCTCTGGTAGCCCGGACGAGGCGTTTACGCCGACTCCGGGGCGGCACCGACCGTATCGGACTGTCGCTGCGTCGCCTTCATCGGAATAAACGCGATAATCACCGCGCCCAGCACCAGGAACCCGGCGACCATATAGATCCCCGCGTTAAAGCTGCCGGTCACATCCTTCATCAGCCCCATCAGCAGTGGCCCCAGCGCCGCGCCGGTCATCCCGGTGCCGTTAATCACCGCAATACCCAGCGCACGGGCGCGCAGCGACAGCGCTCTGTCCGGCGTGGTCCAGAAAATCACCATCGCGGCAAATGCCCCCATCGATGCCATCACAATACCGGTAAACTGCAGCGGCGGATAAGGGCTGGTGGCGGTCAGCACCCAGCCTGCGGCGGCGAACAGATACGGCAGCAGGGTATGCAGTTTACGTTCGTTATGGCGGTCAGAGCGCTTGCTCCACCAGACCATCCCGACAATGGTACAAACCTGAGGAATGGCGCTAAGCAGGCCGATGGTGACGTTACTGCTTTCGGCGTTAAAGCTGCGCAGAATCAGCGGCGTCCAGACGCTCAGGGCGCTGAGCGTATTGGTCAGGCAGAAGTAGGCCAACGTGTAGAGCATGATGGTGGGCGTCATCAGCTCGCGCATGACGCTCTTTTGCCCCACCGACGCGGCCTGAATCGCGCTTTGCGTTTGCAGCGCGCTTTGGCGGTCGGCCTCCATCATCTCTTCGAGGCAGGCTTTATCGTCGTCGGTCAGCCATTTCGCCTTCGACGGGCTGTCATCAAGCCAGAACCAGACCACCAGACCGAGCAGCACCGACGGGAAGCCTTCCAGCAAGAACAACCACTGCCAACCCTTGAGATTCAACATGCCGTCCATGTTGAGAATATAGCCGGAGGCCAGCGACCCCAGCGCCATCGTCACCGGCATGGCAATCATAAACAGGGCGTTAGCACGGGCGCGATAATGCGCCGGGAACCAGTAGGTTAAGTAGTAGAGCAGGCCGGGCAGGAAGCCCGCTTCGGCGATCCCAACCAGCATACGCAGCGCATACAGGCTATTTGGCCCGGTGGCGAAAAGCGTTGCGGTGGAGGCGATGCCCCAGACAATCATCAGGACGGCAATCCAGCGGCGGGCGCCAACGATGGTCAGCATCACGTTGCTGGGAATACCGCACACCACGTACATCACGTAAAACAGGGTCGTCGCCAGACCAAACATGGTGCTGGTGAGTCCCAGGTCTTTGCCCATGGTCAGGCCGGCAAAGCCGATGTTAATGCGGTCGAGGTAAGAAAAGACAAACAGCACGAATAAAAACACAATTAAACGACGGAAAAGCTTATTGATAACCGCCTGCTGACGCGGGTTCAGCGGCTGCTGCGCCGGGGGCGGAGTGGCAAGCTCCCCGTCGCGTTTGTGTCCCAGAGAAGGGCTATCGTTCATGAAAAGCTCCACATTGTGATTATTAGTATGGGTGCCGTGCAGGCTGCTAACGTATAGAAAATAGCCGCTGAAGATGTCAATTTTCCGTGTGTAAAATGATACGTAATTGTTATGTGTGTGGCATTTGTGAATCATAATGAGATCTGCGTCGCTTTCATTGACGCGTCATTGTGGTTTGCGGCCAAAAGGGGTCAGGACGGGCGGAAAGACAAAGCGTATAATCATAAAATCTGAAGTTTTTTGGGGTAAGGAAACGCATGGGTCATATAAAAAAAGTATCGGAAGACGCCGTCTTTCATCGTGAAGAGTTTCCGTTCTACTGGATTGTTAACGTCTATGCGCGTTACACCCAAACCGTAGAGGTCGCCCTGAAAAAGATTGGCCTGGACGTCTCCCGTTTTCGCGTACTGATGATCACCCACCAGTACGGCGAAGCGAGCATTTCGCAAATATCCGAATACGCGCTGGCGAAAATGCCGACGGTAACTAAAATCGTTGGCCGCCTGCGCGACGATGGGCTGGTCACGACTGCCAACAGCGTCCACGACGCCCGCGTGACGGTGGTGATGCTGACAGAAACCGGCCAGCAGAAAGTGGCGGAAGCCATGCCGCTGGTGGGCAAGATTTTCGATAAAGGCTTTAAGGGAATCAGCGCCAGTCAGGTGGAGAAAATGAACCTGACGCTGTCAAAAGTGCTGGATAATCTTAACGAGCTGTAGCCCGCCGCACGGCACAATGACAAAATTGTGACTGGTGTAGAAAAATATCATAACTCGCTGTAAATAAACCCTTTTATTACGACCGCCGCTGGAGAGCACTTCAGCGGTAACGCCCTCCCTTATGCCGAAATTTGCTATGTAATTCATCAGGCTGCATGAATAACCCCGCTCATTAAAAGGTTAATGAATTGTTATATCATGGTAAATTTAACGTGAAAATTTACTTGAATTTTCATCTAAATATTCCATAGTGATTAACTATCGGACAGGGCAAAAAAGCAGCATCGACTGCGTGCCTGAATGTGATTCATTTTTTCTGGTTAAGGTGTTAATCATGCAGCCAGTTTGTGAGAGCAATGGGTTTATCGAACGGTTCACCCTCGGTGAGGGCGACCTGAGTTTTGCCGTCAAAGACACGCTGGACGTGGCGGGATTCCGCACCCAGGCGGGTTGTCCGGCGCTGGCTGATACGCCGGTTGCCGCCCAGCATGCGAGCGTCGTCGCCACTCTGCTGGCCAACGCCTGCGTCCTGGCGGGGAAAACCACGCTGCACGAACTGGCGTTTGGCGTCACCGGCATTAATCCCTGGAGCGGCACGCCGGTCAATCCGCGCTTTCCGGCGCTGATCCCCGGCGGTTCCTCCAGCGGCTCGGCTGCCGTGGTGGCGGCGGGCGAGGTCGATTTTGCCCTCGGCACCGACACCGGCGGTTCGGTACGCATGCCAGCGGCCTGCTGCGGGATCCTTGGCCTGAAACCGGGCTACGGCGTGCTGAGCCGTCAGGGCGTGATACCTGCCGCCAGCTCGCTGGACAGCGTGGGTCTGTTTACCCGCGATGCACATACCCTTCGTCAGGCGCTGAACCGCCTGCACATTACCGTCGAATCCCCGCTGGACGCGCTGCCAGCCATCACCTTTATCCCGGCAGCGTTGCCGGAAATCGATGCCGCGCTGCTGCGCTTCCTTGCCGAGGCGGGCGTAAAGCCAGCGCAGGGCGAACTGCCAACGCTTACCGATGCCCATCTCGCGGGCGTCGCCATTATCAGCCATGAAAACTGGCAGGCCTTTAGCCCGCTGCTGATGGAGGAGTCCGTCTCCCAGGACGTTGCCACCCGCATTCGCGCCGGAGGCTCGGTCACCGCCGAAGCGCTGTCCCAGGCCGAGCAGATGCGCCGCCGCTTTAGCGACGACGTCGACGCGCTGCTTGCCGACACGCCGCTGCTGGCGCTGGCCACCTTGCCGGAACTGCCACCAACGCTTACCGAAGCGAAAGATCCGCTCAGCGTGGTCAACCTGACCCGGCTGGTGAGGCCGTTTAACCTCAGCGGACACCCGGCGCTCACGCTGCCTGCAGGCACGCTTGATGGTCGACCGATTGCGCTGCAATTGGTGGCCCGTAAAGGGGCTGAAGGGCTGCTGGTGCAGGCCGCCGAGTGGCTCACGGCCCGAACGCGCCGCTAACCTTACTCGCTTTACCTTTTCCCTGATGACTCAGTGAGTTCGACTCATTGCGGCCTCGTTCGCCCGGCGAACGGCTGCCTATCAATTTCTGGAGAAAGCTATGTCTACCGTCCAGGTCCGTGAATCGCTGGTTCCGCTGCTGAGTGAAGTGAGCGCACGCAGCACTGATTTTGAGCATCAACGCCATATTTCTGACGACATCATTACCGGTTTTAAACAGGCGGGCGTCTATCGCGCGCTGGTGCCGAAAATCTACGGTGGCGACGAGTGCACCCCGGCACAGTTTTGCGAACTGGTTGAGCAGATTGCCACCGCGGACGGTTCCGCAGGCTGGGTGGCCAGCTTCGGTATGAGCCCGTTTTACCTCGGCGCGCTGCCGGTAGAAACCTTAAAAGAGCTATATCGCGATGGCCCGGACGTGGTCTTTGCGGGCGGGATTTTCCCGACGCAAAAAGCGCGTCAGGCTGACGGCGGCTACCGGGTCAGCGGGCGCTGGAGCTTTGCCAGCGGCAGCATGGGGGCATCGGTGCTGGGGGTAGGCATTCAGCCCGATGGCGACCAGGCGCTGCCGCGCATGGCGGTACTGCCTCGCGCCAGCGTGCAGATTGATCCGGTATGGGACACGGTAGGCCTTGCCGGAACCGGCAGCCACGACCTGCTGGTGGATGACGTTTTTGTGCCGCAGGAGTGGACCTTTATTCGCGGCGGCGCGCTGAACCTCGAAGGGCCGCTGTACCGCTACCCGGTGCTCTCTCTGGCAACCCAGGTGCTCTCGGTGGTGGCGCTCGGCGTGGCCCGCGCGGCGCTCAACGAAATTTACGCCATTGCCCATCGTCAGCAGTCGGTCACCGGTGCACCGCGCCTGGCCGACCGCCCGCAGGCACAGATGCAAATTGCCCGCTGCGAGGCCGATCTGCGTTCCGCCCGCGCCTGGTTCTATGACGCCATCGACGACGTCTGGCAGCAACTGCTCAGAGGCGATGACGCGGAGTGTGCGCAGATCAACGCCTTACGACTTTCTTCGACCCACGTGACCCGCGTCGCCGCTGAGGTGGCACGCCAGGCGCTGGCGCTGAACGGCATGGGCGGCGTCACTATGACCAGCCCGCTGCAGCGCTACGTCCGCGACACGATGGTGATTACCCAACATGCCTTTATGGGCGACCTCTCGTACCTCAATGCCGGTACGGTCTTTTTCGGCGGTAAACCGATGCCCGGTTACCTGTGATTTTTAACCTAAGGAGCAACCAATGAGCCAATCAACCAAACTGCGCGTGCTGTTTTGCATCGGCGTGAACCAGAATTTTTTCGATGCCAGCGCGGCTGAAGCCAAACAGGTATGGGCCGCCTTTGGCGTGATGATGAAAGGGATGGAAGAGACCCCGGGGATCACGGTTATCGGCAACATGGACGATGACCAACTGATGGTCGGCCCGTCTACCACCGCACCGTGGACCACCTACGTGCTGGCAGACGCGCAGGCGCTGGAAAACGTCGCGGCAGTCTGCAACCTGTTCCGCACCACCCCGGTCGGCGACAGCGGCAGCAAGCTGTGGAAGTACTGCAAAATCGAAGCCCGCGTCGGTCGCGAGCTGATTATCCAGGGCTAAGGGAGCAGATGATGACCTCTCAGGATGCGCTGCGCCTCCAGCAGCTTGAAGACCAGCAGGCCGCGCGGGTGTGCATCAGCAACTATATGCACCTATGCGACAGGCTGGATTCACTCGATACGGTGCAGGCCATTGGCGCGCTGTTCTCCGTCGATGCTTGTTGGGAAGGCGTGGGTGAACCCTACGCTACGCGCCTGGGGCGTCATCAGGGACGCGCGGCGATTATCGCGATGATGGCGGGCTACGTCCGCCAGCCCGCGCACTTCGCCATGAACGCGCACTTTCTCTGCTCAGAGGCGTTGACGACAGCACCCGGTGGCGACGTACAGGGCCGCTGGCTGATGCTGCAAACCTCGGCGTTCAGCGCGGGCGGCGCGCACCTCAATGCCGCCGAATTAAACGTCACTTTCCGGCGCGAAGCGGGGGAGATGGTGATGCACCATTTCTCCACCCGCAACCTGTTTAGCCGACCCGTAAGCCACTGGCACGCCGAGGATACCCTCCCGGTGCCGGACCAAAATCAGACCGTCGAAGACGTGCAGGAGAATGGACATGCAGTGTGATCACCTGATTAATGTGAAGAATATCGATACCACGATGCCGAACGCGCCGAGCCGCGAAGAGATTGCCTCGTTGGTACAGCACGACCGTGTACACACCTCGCTGTACACCTCCGAAGCGCTGTTCAATCTGGAACTGGACCGCGTGTTCGGCAAAACCTGGGTTTGGGTAGCGCACGCCAGTGAAATCCCGGAGACCGGCAGCTTTAAAACCACTGAAATCGGCACCCAGCCGGTGATTGTGGTGCGGGGCCGTAAAGGTACCGTCCACACGCTGCTGAACCGCTGCCGCCACCGCGCGGCTACCGTTTGCGAACACCGCAGCGGCAAAACCAACAGCTTTGTCTGCCCATACCACGGCTGGGGCTACGCGCTCGACGGCAGCCTGCGCGGCGTGCCGCACCCGGAAAGCTATGCCGACCAGTTAGAAAAGGGCGAACTGGGGCTGGTCTCCCTGCGCACCGAACAGTATGCGGGCATGATCTTCGCCACCTTCAACGATCATATTGAACCGCTGGAAGATTTCCTCGGTGCGGCGAAAAAGTGGATGGATCTGTTTATGAAGCAGGGCGCGGGCTACCCGATCAAAACCGGCCCGGCGCACCGTTTCCGCTTCCCCGGCAACTGGAAAATTCAGCTCGAAAACACCACCGACGGCTACCACTTCCCGGTGGTGCACCGCTCGTTCTTAAGCTCGGTCGATAAGCAGACCGAAGAGATGCTCAACTTTGTTGACGGCAGCGGCTATGTCGAAGATCTCGGCAACGGCCATAGCGTGATGGTGATGATCCCGGAACTGGTAGATCTGGAAGCCAATCTTGATGCGCCGATCCCCGAGCGCTTTACAGATCTTGCCGACGCACTGCGAGCGGATCACGACGAAGATCAGGTGCGGCGTATCGTCCGCGCGGTCGGTGGCTCCGGCTTCAACCTCAATATCTTCCCGAATATTGCCTGCTCGATGGCCTTCTTCCGCGTCTTGCAGCCGGTGTCGGTGAACGAAACCGAAATTCACCACGCGGTGATCACCATGGACGGCGGCCCGGAAATCGCTAACCAGGCGCGTCTGCGTCTGCACGAACACTTCCAGGGGCCGATGGGCTTCGGCACGCCGGATGACTCGGAAGCGTGGGAGCGCGTCCAGCGCGGGGCCACCGCCGGAGACGATCTGTGGATCATGCTCAACCGCGGCCTGGCCGGAGAATACCGCACCGATGACGGCCTGCGCAGCGACGTCAGCGCTGAAACCGGCATGCGTGCGGCCTACCAGCAGTGGAAAAAATTGATGACGGAGATGGAATAAATGACGACCGCTGAATCTGTACTGTTTAACGCCATCGCAATTATCAACCTCGAAGGCGACCTGCTGGATCAGGGTGAATTCGATGCCTGGCTGGAGCTCTGGCAGCACGACGGCCTGTACGTGGTGCCGATCGACCCGACCGAAACCGACTTTAAAAACACGCTCAACTACGCCTGCGACGATCACGAGATGCGCGCCAAGCGCGTGAAGCGTCTTTATAGCGGCGAGTCTATTTCCACCACCCCGCGCGCCAGAACGCTGCGCACGCTGTCGCGCTTCCGCCTGCTGGAAGCGAACGAAAACGAAGTGGTGGTGCGCGGCGCGCAGTCGCTGTGGGAGCACCGCAAGGGCCACAGCCGCCACTACGCCGCCGACATTACCTGGCGCCTGCAGCCGCAGGAAGGCGGCTGGCGGATCACGCAGAAAGTGATTCGCCTGGTCAACAGCGACGATGTGCTGCACAGCATCGGCTACATCCTGTAAGGAACCGTTTATGACGCAAACCGTATTAGTCACCGGGGCCGCCTCCGGCCTCGGCAACGTCATTGCCACCCACCTGCTGGCCGAAGGTTTTCAGGTGGTGCTGACCGACGTTGACGCTGCCCGTGCCGCCGATGCCGCAGCAAAACTGGATAACGGCGAAGGCAAAGTGCTAGCGCTGGGGCTGGATATTCGCCAGCCGGAAGCCTTCGACCAGGCGCTGACGGCGACCATCGAACGCTTTGGCAGCCTGCAGGTGCTGGTCAATAACGCCGCGCTGACGCTCGCCACCCCGGTGATGGAGATTAGCGCCGAAGAGTTTGACCAGGTGATTTCCACCAACCTGCGCGGCACCTTTGTCGGCTGCCAGACGATGGGGCGCTACTTCGCCCGCCGCGGCTATGGTCGCATCATCAACCTCGCATCGCTCGCCGGGCAGAACGGCGGCACCGCTTCCGGGGCGCACTATGCGGCGTCAAAAGGCGGCATCCTGACGCTGACTAAAGTCTTTGCCCGTGAGCTGGCGAAATCCGGCGTGACGGTCAACGCCATCGCGCCGGGGCCGATGGACCTGCCGACGGTGCACGCGCTGGTGCCGGAAGAGAAGATGCCTGGCCTGTTACAGATGATCCCGGTGGGTGAACTTGGCGACGCGGCGTTTGTCGCACAGGCCGTCGCGTTGCTGGCTTCCCAAACCTCGTCGTTTGTCACCGGGGCCACCTGGGACATTAACGGCGGGCTGTTTATGCGTTAAGGAGGCATCAATGCTGACATTACAGGTTATCCGCCGCGAGCTACAGGGCGAGGTAGTGCTGCTGACGCTGGCTCAGGCCGACGGTGCGGCGCTGCCCGCGTTCACCGCCGGGGCGCATATCGACTTGCATCTGGGCGACGATCTGGTGCGCCCGTACTCGCTGTGCGGCGACCCGTGCGAGCGCCACCACTACCAGCTTGGCGTGCTGAAAGACAGCCAGTCCAAAGGCGGCTCACTTGCCGTTCACCGGCTACAGGAAGGCGATGAGATTCAGGTCAGCGAGCCGCGCAACCTGTTTGCGCTGGATGAAAAGGCCAGCCACAGCCTGCTTATTGGCGGCGGTATCGGTATTACGCCGATGCTGGCGATGGCGGCAGAGCTGCTGGCGGCCGGGCGTTCTTTCAGCCTGCATTACTGTGCGCGAAGCCGCGCCCAGGCCGCGTTTGTCGCCCAGTTGACGGCGTCGTCTTACGCCCCGCAGGTGCATCTGCACTTCAGCGATGAACAGCGAATCAACCTTGATGCGGTGCTGTGCGACGTGCCTGCTGGCACCCATGTCTACGTCTGCGGCCCAACGCGGCTGATGGATGCGGTGAGCGAGCAGGCCACCGCGCAGGGCTATGCGCCGGAGCAGATCCACCAGGAGTGCTTTAGCGCCGAGGTGGACACCGGTGGCCAGCCGTTTGAAGTGGTGGCAGTCGCCAGCGGCATCACCGTTCAGGTGGCGGCAAACCAGACCATCGTTGAAGCGCTGGCGCTGGCGGGGCTGAAGGTCTGCGTCTCCTGCAAACAGGGGATCTGCGGCAGTTGCCTGACCGACGTGCTGGAAGGTGAGCCGGATCATCGTGACCACTATCTGACCGACGAAGAGAAGGCCGATGGCGATCAGATCCTGCTGTGTTGCTCCCGGGCGAAAAGCGCCCGTCTGATAATCGATCTTTGAGGATCTTCTCTATGACTCTGCAAACCGAGTTTCGTAACGCCATGGCGCAGTTGGGTAGCGCGGTATCGGTGATCACCACCGACGGCCCGGCGGGCAAATTTGGCTTTACCGCCTCTGCCGTCTGTAGCGTGACCGACCAGCCGCCAACGCTGCTGGTGTGCATGAACCGCAACTCTTTTGCCCACGCGCACTTCAAGCAAAACGGCGCGCTGTGCGTCAACGTGCTGTCGAGCGACCACCAGACGCTGTCCGGCATTTTTGCCAACGCCAGCCTGCGCTCTGAAGAGCGTTTCTGCCACGACAGCTGGCAGGTGATGGCCAGCGGCGCACCGGTACTCAGTTCGGCGGTAGCGAGCTTTGACTGCTTGATCGATGACTGTCACGAAGTGGGCAGCCACTCGGTCTTTTACTGCCGGGTGCAGGCGATTCGCATCAGCGAGCAGTCGCGCGGGCTGGTCTATTTCAACCGCCGCTACCACACGGTTGGCTGCGACGTGGAAGCCTAAAGACAAAAGGGGAATGCCGGATGAGCAATGTCGTTTCTGAAACTGCCGTCACATCAACAACCGTCCGCCAGGACGCGCAGCAGATGCGCAAGCTGGTGATCGCGTCGGTACTGGGTAATGCGCTGGAATGGTATGACTTCTTTCTCTACGGCACCGCTGCGGCGCTGGTGTTTGGCCCGCTGTTCTTCCCGGTAGGCGGTGACCCGCTGCAGGGAACGCTGCTGGCGTTTTCCGGCTTTGCGGTCGGCTTTCTGGCGCGCCCGCTCGGCGGCATTCTGTTCGGCCATATCGGCGACCGCTATAGCCGCAAGATGACGCTTATTATGACCCTGACGCTGATGGGGGCGACGACCTTTATTATCGGACTGCTGCCAACCTACGCGCAGATAGGCATTTGGGCACCGCTGTCGCTGATCATCCTGCGTCTCTTACAGGGCGTGGCTTCCGGCGGCGAGTGGGGCGGTGGCGTGCTGATGCTGAGCGAAAATGCCCCGGCGGCCCGTCGCGGTTTCTATACCGCGTGGAGCCAGATGGGCGTCTCCGGTGGATTTGTACTCTCGGCCTTCGCTTTTTACCTCGTCCAACAGCTGCCAGAGCGCGATTTTCTGAGCTGGGGCTGGCGCGTGCCGTTCTTGCTGAGCATCGTCATCTTCCTGGTGGGCGTCTATATCCGCAAAAACATTCGCGAGAGCAAAGCCTTCATCCAGGCGAAGCCGGAAGACAAGCACGAAAAGATCCCGCTGTTGGTGCTGGTGCGTGAGCACCCGAAAGCGCTGCTGCAGGCGATTGCGCTGCGGCTGCCGGAAAACGGGGCGTCCTATATTTTCTTCACCTTCTCGGTGGTCTACGCCAAGCACATTGGCATCGGCACCGGGGAGATCATCAGCGCGGTGACGCTGGCGATGCTGATTGAATTCTTCTCGATCCTGTTTTGGGGCGCGCTGTCGGACAAGATTGGCCTGAAACCCGTTTACTACATCGGTGTGATTGGCCTGCTGGTGATGGCGTTCCCGTTCTTCTGGCTGCTCTCCACCGGCAACTACGGCGCGGTAATGCTGGCGATGTTCCTCGGCCTGCCGGTGTGCCATGGCGCGATGATCGGCACCCAGCCGTGCATCATGAGCGACCTCTTCCCGGTGCGCGTGCGCTACTCCGGGCTGGCGCTGGGCCACGAAGTGGGATCGATCTTCTCCGGCGGCCTCGGCCCGATGCTGGCGGTGGCGCTGCTGATGGCGTTCGACGCCTCCTGGCCGGTTTCCTTACTGTTGATCGGCTATGCGCTGCTGGCGTGGATTGCCCTGCGAAGCCTGCCGTCAACCCCAACACACTCTACAAAGGCTGGAGCAACGGATGTTAACGATTGAATCACTGACCTGCTGGCTGGTGGATATTCCCACCATTCGCCCACACAAGCTGTCGATGGCCACCATGGGCTGTCAGACCCTGACCATCGTGCGCATGCAGTGCGCCCAGGGTGTGGTCGGCTGGGGGGAGGCCACCACTATCGGCGGGCTGAGCTACGGTGCGGAAAGCCCGGAGGCCATCAGATCGGCCATTGAAACCTACCTGTCGCCGCTGCTATGCGGCCAGACCTTCAGCGGCGTGGCGGCACTGGCGGACAAAATGAACGCCAGCGTGAAGGGCAATACCTT
The DNA here is from genome assembly GCF_040930405.1 of Kluyvera sichuanensis. NCBI lineage: Bacteria > Pseudomonadati > Pseudomonadota > Gammaproteobacteria > Enterobacterales > Enterobacteriaceae > Kluyvera > Kluyvera sichuanensis. Next base: position 1,667,005 of record NZ_CP162271.1, on the reverse strand, counting down.
TGCCAAATCAGCGCTGGAAACTGCGTTCCTGGATGCCCAGGGCAAGCTGCTGGGGCTGCCGGTGAGCGCGCTGCTTGGCGGGGCGATAACCGACCGTCTGCCGGTGCTGTGGACGCTGGCGAGCGGCGACACCGACAAAGACATCGACGAAGGCAAACGGCTGCTGGCGGAAGGGCGGCACGACACCTTCAAGCTGAAAATTGGTGCCCGGGAGCTAAAAACCGATATTCGCCACGCGCTGGCGATTAAAACGGCGCTGGGGCCGGAGGTCAGCGTTCGCGTTGACGTTAACCAGGCGTGGGATTTCACCACCGCCGTCAACGGGATGCGACAACTACAGGACGGCGGCATTGACCTTGTTGAGCAGCCAACCCCGCTGTGGGATCGGCAGGGGCTGATTGCCCTCAGCCAGCGCTTTGAGATTCCCATTCTCGCCGATGAGGCGGTGGCAACCAGCCATGACGGCTACGCGCTGGCGCACGGCGGCTTTAGCGGCGCCTATGCGCTGAAGATTGCCAAAGCAGGCGGCCCGGCGCAGGCGCTGAAGCTGGCGCACGTCGCACAGGCGGCGGGCGTGGCGCTGTACGGCGGCACCATGCTGGAAGGCTCGCTCGGCACGGTAGCCTCGCTTCACGCCTGGTCCACCGTACGGATGCAGTGGGGCACCGAGATGTTCGGCCCGCTGCTGCTGAAAGATGACATCGTGGTTACCCCACTCGACTTCCGCCAGGGGCAGGCTGCGCTGCCGCAGGGGCCGGGGCTGGGCGTGGAGATTGACCTCGACAAACTGCGTTATTACGCGCGCCACTAAAAGGACATCCCGATGCTGTTCAAAGTTGAAATGACCGTCAATATCCCGTCGACGCTGCCAAAAGCCGAGGCCGACGAGATCAAGGCCAAAGAGAAAGCCTACTCCCAGCAGCTTCAGCGCGAGGGGAAATGGCTGCATATCTGGCGCGTCGCCGGGCTGTACGCCAACGTCAGCATTTTTGACGTGGCCGATAACCAGCAGCTTCACGACCTCTTAACCGCGCTGCCGCTCTATCCGTATATGGAGATCAGCGTGCAGCCGTTATGCCGACACCCGTCGGCCATTGATTAAAACAACAAACCTTACCCTACGAAGAGGAATACGCAATGTCCGTTAATCCCGCAAAACAGACCGAACTGGAATCCTTACTGGCCATCAGCAGCGGCCTGAACGCCGAGCAGGGCAATGAGCGCTTTAAGGCGATCATGCATCAGGTGCTGAGCGACCTGTGCCAGACTATCCGCAAATTTGATATCACCGACGAAGAGTTCTGGCTGGCGGTGAACTACCTGAACGAACTGGGCGAGCGCAAAGAAGCGGCGCTGCTGGCGGCTGGGTTAGGGCTGGAGCACTATCTGGATATCCGCGCCGATGAAAAAGAGGTCGCCGCCGGTAACGACGTGGGCACACCGCGCACCATCGAAGGGCCGCTGTACGTCGCGGGCGCACCGCTGAGCAAGCAGTTTGCCCGCATGGACGACGGCAGCGAGCAGGGCGAGCCGATGTGGCTGCACGGACAGGTGACCGACCTTGAAGGTAATCCGGTACCGGGTGCGATTGTCGATATCTGGCATGCCAACACCCTGGGCGGCTATTCGTTCTTCGACCAGTCGCAAAGCGAATACCACCTGCGCCGCCGTGTGGAAACTGGCGCTGACGGGCGCTACGCGGTGCAGAGTATCGTACCTTGCGGCTACGGCTGCCCGCCGGATGGCCCAACCCAGAAGCTGCTGGATCAGTTAGGCCGTCACGGTAATCGTCCTGCCCACGTGCACTTCTTTGTTTCCGCGCCGGGTTACAAGCATCTGACCACGCAAATCAACCTCAACGGCGATGCTTACCTGTGGGACGATTTTGCCTTCGCCACCCGTGAAGAGCTGATTGCAGACCCGGTGAAAATCACCGATGAAGCGCTTTCTCAGGAACGTAATATCAACCAACCGCATACCGAAGTGAGCTTTAACTTTGCGCTGGTGGCGTCCGCTGAGACCAGCGAAGAGAGCCGCATTAAGCGTGCGCGGGTGATGGAGTGATTTGAGGCGCGGTGCCACCCCGGCGGCGCTGCGCTTGACCGGGCTACAATCGTTCGTAGATACTGTGAGCGGCAGCAACTCCTTTTCACCGTTGCTTCCCGGATTGCAGGCATAACTTTAACAGCGCCTTCTGGCGCTGTTATCACTTCCCCGTCCGCCTTTATACTACAGGCATCCCATGCTGCAACGCATCGAACGTTTTTCCTGACTTTAATACCCCATAGGCCACCTGCGCCAGCTTACGCATCATTGCACCTATTATCACTTTCGGTCGCTTCCCGTTACCTTCCAGCCTTTCCCTGAACGCTTTTCCCCATGCCGTGTGATACAACGCTGACATCGCCGGCATATATAATGCTCCGCGCAGATGAACCGGTCCTGCTTTGCTCATCCTGCTTGTTCGCATCACGCTGCTCCCCGACTCATGCTGCTTCGGCGTCAGTCCTGCATACGCTGCGAACTGCCGCGCAGTGGCGAACCTCAGCTTCAGTCCCGTGTACGCCAGCAGCACCGCGGCGGTTTTCTCTCCTATCCCCGGGATACTGCTCAGCAGCTTCCGCCGTTGTTTCATATCGGGGTCGTTGTCCGTCAGGTCTTTTATCTGTTTTTCAATGCGCCTCAGCTCTGCTCCCAGACACTGCAGGAGAACATCAATGCTCTCCAGCTGTACTTCCGGTGCAGTTTCCTGGCGGTTTTTCTCCTGAGTCTGCATCTCTGTCAGCGACTGATGTCGTAGCACCAGCGCTTTCAGGGCCCGCTCTGTCGGGTGCGGCGCTTCCCATGCTGGCGGCTTTTTCTCCCGGCAGAAGTGAGCCAGCATACGAGCGTCCACTTTGTCGGTTTTGTTGCGCAGCCCTTCACTGCGGGCAAAGGCAGCGCTCAGGGAAGGGTTGATGATGGAGACGGTATACCCGGCATCGCTCAGATGGGCGGCAGCGTCTTCCATGTAGGTGCTGGTAGACTCCATGCAGACATGAGCATGGCTCACCTCATGGCTACGAAGCCAGCGGACCAGGTCCTCATAGCCCGGGGGAGTATTGGCAAACTTTTTACAGAGATGGCGGCCATCAGGGCGAAGGATATCAACATCAAGTTTAGTTTTAGCGACATCAATGCCGATGAAGTACAGTTCATATTCCATAGTGAAACCCACCTTGCGAATGCGGATTACCGGTAAAAACCGGTCCATGATACTGTCCGGTTTGTCACATGAGAAAGAACGGCGGACCGGTGCAGAATATCTACGGTACAGGCGTGAAAGCCTAAGCCCGGGCACGGCATCCGGACCGCCATCAGAGAGAACTGGCCGGTTCTTTCTGACGAGGTAATCATACAAGCCCGGGCGAGCGAATGTACGACCCCGGGACTGCGTCTTACTTCGCCGCCAGCGCCTCTTTTATCCAGCCATCAAACGTCTGCTGGTGAGCCTTAATCCACCCGTCGACGTGGCTCTGAATATCCTCCGGCGTTGATTTCCCGGTATGCATCAGCTGGTTCTGGGCGTTCACGTCCGCCAGCGGCAGTTTCGCCACCGCAAACAGCTTCGCCGCCGCCGGGTTCTTCGCCGCCCATTCTTTATTGGCGACGATGTACTCGTTGTTTACCGCAAAGCCGTAATTCTTGCCGTTCGGCAATTCGGTATTCAAATCCTTAAGCGTGCCCGGATTCGCCGAGAACGGCACGGTCAGCCACACCACATCTTTGCCGGGTTTGAGCTCGTCGCTGACCCAGTAAGGCGTCCAGGTCCAGTAGAGCACCGGTTTGCCCGCCTTATAGCGGGAGAGGGTGTCGGCAATAATCGCCGAATAGTTGCCCTGATTTTGCGTCACCGTCTTATCAAGGCCGTAGGCTTTAATCTGGGTATCAATCACCGAGCCGCACACCCAGCCGGGGTTACAGCCCGCTAAATCCGCTTTGCCGTCACCGTTGGCATCAAATAGCTGCGCGAGCTTAGGATCTTTCAGCTGTGAAATATCGGTAATATGGTATTTATCGGCGGTTTTTTTATCGATCAAATAGCCCTGCGCTGCGCCGCTAATATAGGTGCCCTGACGGTAGAACTTTTTATCACCGCCGCTGGCGTGGTACATATCCTGCTGCAGCGGCATCCAGTTCACCGCCATGTAGGTGGCATCCCCGGCGGCAATGGAGGTGTAAGCGACGTTGTACTCCACCTCTTCGATAGGCGCGACGGTATAGCCGAGCTGCGTCAGCGCGCGGTTGATTATCTCGGTTTGAAACGTCTCTTCCGGTAGGGGGCTTTGCACCGGGTGCACGGTCACGCCCTTACCGGGCAGGTCGGCGGCAAATAGGGTAGATGAGGTAAAGAGTGCTGCCAGCGTAAGGACGCTTTTTGTGGTGGTTTGCATAATCATGACCTTATTATTTTCGCGTGTTAAGCCAGAAATGACAGGTTATTCCCGCTTGGATAAAAGGTGGAAATAAAGGCAGGTGAGACGGTTATATTCTCCATAAAGTTAACATTAATAACTTTACCCTAACATATTGGTCCGGGCTGGCAATGCGTAATATCCGCAGAACGGCCGTTTTATTGCCTTTTTGGGCTAAGGTTAATCTTAAAAATAATCTGATGACGATCGCGGATTCGGCTGAAATAAGCGGTGAATACGAAGAATGAGGGATGCCTGAAAAACGTCACTGACGCTAGAGTCAGTAGACTAACCTTTTCCGCTGGTACGCTGGCGAATCAGGCCGTAGAAGGAGGTATGGCGAGGCACTCGCGATACCGATCGTTGCTCACAGGATGTGAGGTCTGAAGATGAAAACCATTCATGTAGTCTGCCTGGCGCTTGCCGCCTTAACCTTATCATCCCCGCTTTTGGCGCAAACGGGTACTTCCTCAGGTAAAATTCACTTTGTCGGCAAGATTGTTGAAGGCGGCTGTAATGTGGTTCCCCAGGCACAAATCATGCAGGTGAACTGCTATCGCGATGGAAAAAACCAGCTCCATCAGATCACCCTTCCTGCCGCGGGAAATGCACCGATTATGCAGACCTATGGCACGGTGAGTCAGAGAACGTTATCAGCCCACCCAGAACTGCGGGAAGTAACCATTAGCTATTTTTAAGTGATATCTCATCATCGCCTTTTCTCCCATCCGAAGCAGAGGCGCGCTACGCATCTCTGATGGTCATCTTTTTGTCCATCAGAGATAGTACCTGACTAAATTAGTAAGCCACCTTCAAGTAAAAATATCTTTTGCGATGAAGAACCTGCTGACATTTTTATAAATGAAAAGTGCATGTTTATTTACGCTTATTTAGTCACGATTTGGTGTGTATTCTGCTATAAATTAATAAATATTATCTACCGCTGAAATGCTATTTAACCCTCCTGGTGAAATACTCCCTATGTGGTATTAATACACAAAATTAACATAGTGCAGTGGTGTTAATATCCATTTTAAACAATCGGTTATATCAGTGCTTTCAAGTGAAGCACTCATTCTTCGAAAAATAACTGTCCACTATCGGATAAAAACGACGTTGTAAAACAATATTGGCATTGTGGATAATCTGCGCCATCAGGTTCGGACGATCTGACGACAAAATATTATTTATAGCGATTGCTGCGAGAAAAATTGCCCAGTTCAATAATAACTTTGCAGACTATTTAATTTATTAAATGGGAACGTTCCCCTATTTTGTCTTAAACATCAGGGAAATATTAATTTTGACAACCCAAAGGCAATGAAAATGAAAAATTTAACGGTTAAAGGACTGACGCTGGCATTAATGATGGTGGGTGGTTCGGCAATGGCAATGGGGGGCTCCAGCGATGCGACCGGCCCAAATACCGTATCCGGTGGTTCCGTTCATTTTACCGGTTCGGTGGTGAACGCGGCCTGTGCCGTCGCACAAGACTCGGTCAACAAAACCGTGGATATGGGGCAGGTTCGCCTGGCGGCCTTCGGTGAGCAACCGACGGTCGGCACGGCGGCAAACCAGAAAACCCCGTTCAGCATCACGCTGACCGACTGCGACACCCAGGTGTCTACCGAGGCAACCGTGACCTTTAACGGCGCGGCGGCGAAAGACAACGCAGGCGTCCTGGACAACATGGCCGGTGCGGGCGGCGCACAGGGCGTTGGCGTGCAAATTTATGACACCGACGGCACCGCGCTGGATCTGGGCAAAGAATCGAAAGCCGCCACCCTTATCGACGGCGATAACGTCATGAGCTTCTCTGCAGACTACATCACCACTGCAAGCACGTTGACCGCCGGTAACGTCGACGCAACGGCGACCTTCAACGTTACCTACCAGTAACGTTTCAGGGATGGCTAACGCCACGGACGGCAAATTTGTGAAGAGGAGTCGGGATGAAGCTATCGCAACCGGGCCTGGCGCTGCTGCTGAACGGCCTGATGCCGCTGGCCTGGGCCGGCAATCACCACGTGGTCACCGTTCCAGGTGGCGACGTGCACTTCACCGGCGCAGTGGTGGAAGCGGCCTGCGCGGTGGATACCAATAGCGATGCGCAGACGGTGGACATGGGGCAGGTACGCTCCAGCCTGTTTGGCGGCACCGGCAGCTGGGGCAGCCCGCAGCCGTTTACCATCGTGCTTAAGGAGTGTGACACCGCCATCAGCCAACAGGTTGGCGTGGCGTTTAACGGCGTCACCGACGCGAAGGATCCTACGGTGCTGGCGGTGACCAGCGGAGCGGGCAGTGCGGCCCATGTGGGCATCGGCATCTTTGATAGCAGCGGCAATGTGATTATCCCCAATACGGCACCGCAGCTTTTTACCACGCTGAAAGATGACACCAATGTACTGAACTTTGTCGCCAAATATCGGGCAACTGCCGAGAACGTTTCGCCTGGCGAAGCGGATGCACAAACCTGGTTCACGTTGACCTACATGTAACGATTCCGCCGCGGCGGGCGTATTTAATTAAAAGGTAACTCATGTCTATTTTTTCCCGAACCGGCCTATGGGCGACGGCGCTGACGTTAGCCAGCCTGCCGTTATTCTCGCCGCTTGCCCAGGCGGCCGACTATGGCGGTATTGCGCTTGGCGCAACGCGGGTTATCTATCCTCAGGGAAGCGAGCAGATTTCGTTATCGGTTAATAATACCGATAGCCAGGGGGTGTTTTTAATTCAGTCATGGGTGGAAAACGCCGACAGTAAAAAGAGCAGCGATTTTGTGGTGACGCCGCCGCTGTTTGTGATTAAGCCGAAAAAAGAAAATACCCTGCGGGTGATGTATATCGGCCAGGAGGCGTCGTTGCCAAAAGACCGTGAAAGTCTTTACTGGATGAACGTGAAAGCCATTCCGGCCGCCAGTAAAGAGGCACAAAATAAAAATACGCTGCAAATTGCCGTTCTCAACCGCATCAAACTGTTTGTACGCCCGAAAGGGCTGACGATGCCGTCCGCCGATGCGCCAGCACAACTGCGTTTTCATCAGGCAGGCTCGCAGTTGACGATTAAAAACCCCACGCCGTACTACGTGACCCTGGTGGAGCTGACTGAAGGCACCGCCGCGCTTCCGGCCACGATGGTTCCACCATTAGGGCAGAACAGCCTCGCCGTGCCGTCAACCGCACACGGTGAGATCACTTTCCAGACGGTGAATGATTACGGCGCGAATACGCCGAAACAACATGCGATTATGGAATAACCCGCGGGACAGGTCGGCGAAATAATGACACTTCGTAACTGCTATGCCGCTCAGGCAATCGCACGGGCTTTGCGTTACCCAAAGTACGGCTTTACCGTTATTTTGCCGGCGGCGCTGAGCGCTATTCCCTACACGGCCTGCGCGGATAACTATTTTAACCCCGCATTTCTTGCCGGTGATAATTCAGCGGTAGCGGACCTGTCGCGTTTTGAAAATAGCAATGGACAGGCTCCGGGGAAATATCGGGTTGATATTTATCTCAACCAACAGTTTATTTCCAGCGAAGATGTCGATTTTAAAGCGGATAAGAAAAGTCAGGATGATACCGGACTGTCGCCGTGCTTTACCCTGACGCGTCTTGAAGCAATGGGGCTTAACCCGAACGCCTTCCCGGCGCTCAAAGCGCTGCCTGCCGACCAGTGCGTCCCGTTTGACGCCATTCCTGACGGCAGCACCCGTTTTGATTTTGAACACCAGAAGCTCGATATCAGCATTCCACAGGCCGGGATGAAGCAGAGCGCGCGCGGCTATATTCCGCCGGAGCAGTGGGATCAGGGGATTAACGCCATGACCCTGAACTATGACTTTTCCGGCAGTAACAGCGGCGGCACCCGCAGCCAGGACAGCTATTACCTGAACTTACAAAGCGGTTTGAACCTCGGGGCCTGGCGTCTGCGCGACTACTCCACCTGGAACTACAGCCACGGCGAAGGCAGCACGCAGAACGAATGGCAGCACATCAGCACCTACGTCGAACGGACGATCGTCCCGTTAAAGTCGGAGTTAACGTTAGGTGAAAGCTACACGCCGTCGGATGTATTTGATTCGCTGGGCTTTCGCGGCGCGCAAATCGCCTCCGATGACAATATGCTGCCCGACAGCCTCAAAGGCTTTGCGCCGACCGTGCGTGGTATTGCCCGCAGCAACGCCAAAGTCACCATCAAACAGAACGGCTACGTCATCTACCAGACCTACGTGTCGCCGGGGGCGTTTGCTATTAAGGATCTCTATCCCACTTCATCAAGCGGCGATTTGCAGGTGACGGTGCAGGAGACGGACGGCAGCGAAAATAGCTACACGGTACCCTATTCAGCGGTGCCGCTGCTCCAGCGTGAAGGGCGACTCAAGTACGCGCTGACCGCCGGGAAATACCGCAGCGGCAACGATCAGCAGGACGAAGTGGACTTTGCACAGGGGACGCTTATCTGGGGGTTGCCGAGGGGATTTACCGCCTACGGCGGCAGTCAGGCATCGGCGGATTATCGGGCGTTTGCGCTGGGTATTGGGCTCAATATGGGCGACCTTGGGGCGGTATCCACCGATATTACCCAGGCTAACAGTACGCTGGTGGACGGTAGCCAGCATGAAGGGCAGTCCGTGCGTTTTCTGTATGCTAAAGCGCTGAACTCGCTCGGTACCAACTTCCAGCTGCTGGGCTATCGCTATTCGACGCAGGGTTTTTACACCCTTGATGAAACCACCTACCAGCATATGGACGGCTATACCGGTGAAGACGGTTTTCAGGATGATGACCACGACGGTAAGCAGGATAAGCCGCAGTGGACCGATTTCTACAACCTCTACTACACCAAAAAAGGCAAAGTGCAGATCAACGTTTCGCAGTCGGTGGGCGACAACGGTTCGCTGTTTATCACCGGCTCCGAGCAGAGTTATTGGCATACCGATGAAACCGACAAGCTTATCCAGATTGGCTATAACGGCAACTGGAACACTATCTCTTTCGGCCTGACGTGGAACTACGACCGCTCGCCGGGAGAGCGCGAGGCTGACCAGGTTTATGCCTTTAACGTCTCGCTGCCGATTGGCGAATGGCTCGCCGGGCGCGGTAACGCCGACGTCTACCATGCGGCGAACACGCTTAACGCCTCGTACAACATGAGTACCGACCGCCACGGCAAAACCTCACAGACCGCCGGGGTCAACGGCACGCTGCTGGCAGATAACAACCTGAACTACAACGTGCAGGAGAGCTACGGCAACCATGGCACCGGCGACAGTGGCAACGCCAGCCTCAGCTATCAAGGCACTTACGGCAACCTGAAGGCCGGTTACAACTACAGCGACGGCTATCACCAGCGTAACTACGGCATGAGCGGCGGCGTTGTGGTCCACCGCAACGGCGTCACCCTGAGCCAACCGCTGGGCGACACCAATATTCTGGTGAAAGCGCCAGGGGCGGCGGGCGTGGCGCTGGAGAACACCACCGGGGTTAAAACCGACTGGCGTGGTTACGCGGTAGTGCCGTATGCCACCACCTATCGTCAGAACCGCGTGGCGCTGGACACCAACTCAATGGGGCAAAACGTCGATATCGACGATGCGGTGGTCAATGTGGTGCCCACGCAAGGGGCGATGGTGCGTGCGGAGTTTAACGCCCATATCGGCGCCCGCGTGCTGATGACCCTCAACCATCTGAATAAACCGGTGCCGTTTGGTTCTACGGTGACGGTCAACGACAGCCAGCAGAGCAGCCTGGTCGGCGATGATGGACAGGTTTATCTCTCCGGCCTGCCGCCGTCCGGCACGCTGGTGGTGCAGTGGGGGGAAGGGGACGACAAACGCTGCTCAGTGGCCTACCAGCTCTCGGCCGACCAAATGACCACCTTTAATCGGGTGGCGGAAATCTGTCATTAACGCTGCGGAAAATTCATGAAAATATTAATAAAAATGCTATTTAGTTTACTGTTGTTGAGCGCGGCCAGCACGGCGTTTGCCGGTTCGTCGGACAGCTGTTCCAATGCCACCGGGTCGACGCAGAACGAAAACTTTGATGTGACAACCGCGCTGACGGCGGATACCAACGTGGCCGGAAAAACCACGCAGGTCGTGCGCTCTGGCGATATTCATATGAATGCGAAGTGCCCGAAGGTGGTCTCTAACAGAAACAACTACACCTATCGTTCCTACGTCTCGAACTACCCGGTAGTGGAAACGTCCGGAAGCTGGAAATACCTTCAGCTCAACGATTACCTTGAAGGCGCGCTGCGGGTGACCGATGCGGTTGCCGGTGACGTTTACGCGCCGGCCAACTATGCCAAAATGGGGACGGACGGCTGTGTATCTAACGGCTGCAACTTCCCGGTGTCGGACTCCAACATCACGCTGCAGATAAAAATTGCCAAACCCTTTGTCGGTAACGTCACCATCCCGCAGACGCGGCTGTTCAACGTCTATATCAACCGCAGCAGCGGCGGGTCGTTCGGCACGCCGGTTTATACCATCTCGTTTAGCGGCTCGATCACCGTGCCGCAGAGCTGCGAAGTGAACGGCAACCAGGTGATTACCATCGACTTCGGCACGCTCTCCTCGGGGAACTTCAAAACCAAAGGACAAAAGCCTGCGGGCTTCACCCCGGTGAGCCGACAGGTGCCGGTGAAGTGCTCGGGCGGGGTGAGCGAAATGGCGAGCCTGAGCTTCCGATTTCAGGGGCAGACGGACGTGAATGAGCCGACGGCGATCGCCACAGACAACAGCGATATTGCGGTGCAGTTCACCGATATTCTTGGCAACGTGATCGTGCCCAACACCGGCACCATCCCGTTCCAGCTGCGGGACTACGTTGCGACGGTGCCGTTTACCGTCTCGCCCATTAGCGCCACCGGCAAGAAGCCACAGCAGGGAGTGTTCCATGCGCAGGCCTATATCGTGGTCGATTTTAACTAAGGAGCGGCAATGAATAACGGCAAACGGCGATACTGGCTGGTGGTCATCGGATGGGCGCTGAGCGCGGCAACGGTTCAGGCGGCGAATAACGGCGTCGAAATCGACATGAGCGGCACGGTGGTGGCCTCCACCTGCGATGTGGAAACCGCCGATACCCTGCAGACCATCTTTATTGGCAATTTCAGCAGCAATACCTTTCACACGGCGGGCGACGTATCGTCAACCGCCGATCTGGTTATCCGCCTGAAAAACTGTAGCAGCGGTATTTCCGGGGCGACGGTGATGTTCAGCGGCACGCCGGACGGCGACAACGGCAAGCTGCTGGCGCTTTCGGATACCGCCGGGAAAGGCAATATGGCCTCCGGCGTTGGCGTGGAGATCCTCGATGCCAATAAGAAAACGGTGGCGATTAACACCGCCAGCGACAGCCAGTCACTGCAGGAAGGGGATAACAACGCGCTGACGTTTTTCCTGCGCTATCAGGCGACGAAAATTCCGGTCACCGCCGGAAACGCCTCGTCGGTCATGTATTTCGATCTGAGCTACCAGTAATGAAAATAATCTTCACGCTGCTGCTGCTGGCTGCCGCCAGCGCGCAGGCGCACGACGGCACCGTCTACGTCAGCGGCTCCATTCAGGACAACACCTGCATCGTGTCACCGTCTTCTCAGGCGCAGACCGTGCCGCTGGGCGACATCGCCGCAAAGCAGTTCGCCACTAAAGGCAGTGGCTCGTCGCCGGTGGCTTTTATTATCGATCTGCAACAGTGCGGTGCCGCGGCAACCGGCGTTGATTTCACCTTTAGCGGGGCGGCTGACTCGGCGGATAAAACGCTGTTGGCGCTCGACAGCGGTAGCGATGCGGCGCAGGGGGTTGCGATTGAACTGCAAGACGCCGATCACGCCCGACTGCCGCTGAATCAGGCTTCATCTCGCTACGTGATTGACCCGACCCGTGCCGATAACGTCTTTATCTTCTACGCCCGCTATATGGCAACGGCGAGCAGCGTGAGCAGCGGCACGGCAAACGCCACCGCGACCTTTACGCTGACCTGGCAATAGTGGGGGAGTGCACCATGAAATATGGCCTGTTTGCCCTGCTGGTCTTCGGCGTTTCCGCCCACGCGGGTGTTACCGTAGACGGTACCCGTTTTATCTTTAGTGCCGACAAGCCGAGCATCACCTTCACGGTGAACAACACTGCTCAGCAGCGCTATCTGGTGCTGTCAAAGGTGCTGGATGCCAGGGGGCAGAGCGGCAATCAGGTGCCGTTTATCACCACGCCGCCGTTGTTTCCGCTGCTGCCGGAGCATAGCAACATCGTACGCATTATGCGTACGGGCGGTGACCTGCCGGATGACCGCGAAAGCCTGTTCTGGCTGAGCGTGGCCAGCATTCCTGAAACCCAGAGCAAGCCGGCCGCAAACGCCTTACAGATAGCGATTCGTAGCCGGATGAAACTGTTTTATCGCCCTATGGGCCTGAAGGGGCGCGAAGAAGAGGCCTATCGCCAACTGGTGTGGAAAGTGCAAGGCAGTAAGACCCAGGTCAGCAACCCAACGCCTTATTACGTCACGCTGTTTAACCTGCGTGTTAACGGCAAGGCGGTGGAAAACGCTGGCATGGTGGCACCATTTGCTACCGAGTCGAGAAGCGCCTGCCCGACCAGCGGTCGCTGCGTGCTGCAATGGCAAACCATTAATGACTACGGGCGCGTGATGCCCATACAGACGCAAGCGCTAAGGTAAGCCAATGGCGGTCCAAAACAGGGACGTGAATAGGCGAAAGGCCTGGCCATTGGTCGCCATGCTGGCGCTGATTTATCTGCTGGTGATGCATCTGGTGATCGCCAATATGGGCGGCAGCGGCAGCGAACTCCCTACCTCGCTGTGGGTCTGGTTTTGCATGCTGCTTTTATTGGGCTGGGGCTGGCCCTGTTTTGTCCGCACCGCTATCGCCGTGGCTCCCGGTACCCGGCGCATTGTTGTGGGGGCGCTGCTGATGAGTTTGCCGCTGGCGTGGAGCCCCGAGCCGGGCTGGCGTCTTGATGCGCTGCCGCGTTTTGCCGGGCTGTGGGCGGGCGTACTGCTGCTACTGTTGTTGACGCATGTGAGATTCAGCGCACGCCAGCGGCAAACGCTGCTGTATTTGTTGGTGATAGCCGGGCTGATTCAGGCGGTATACAGCCTGCTGGGGCTGCATCTGCCTACCGTCCTTCCTGGGTTTGAACAACAGGTGCTTGCCGCCTCGCCGGGAAATATCAGCGTGTTTCAGCAGCGCAACGTTGCCGGGTCGTTTCTGGCCTGCGGCGGCGCGGTGGGGTTGTATAGTCTCGGTTCACCGATTTTCTGCACTCGATATCCGCGAAGGGAGGCCGCGCGAATCGCTGCCATCAGCGTGGCGGTGATGGTGTTGTTCTGGGCGTTAACCGAGATTCCCTCGCGCATCGGCTGGCTAAGCGCGATTTGCGTTTACGTTGGGATGGTATGTCTGCACTGGCAAACCTCCCCGACCTGGCGGCGCGGGTTTCTACTGGGTGCTCCGGCGGTGGGCGTTGCTATTGGCGCGAGCCTGATGTCGCTCTCGTTTAGCGAGGCGCTGGCGCAGCACAACGGTTCGACCCTTCAGCGGCTGATGATTCTACGTGAAACCCTACGCATGATTGCGCTGCACCCGTTCGCGGGCTGGGGCTACGGCAGCTACGTCTGGCACTTTAGCCACTTTATAGCCGATCGTGCGACGCCGATTGCCAATGGTTGCAGCATTATTCCCCATCCGCACAATGAACTGCTCTACTGGTGGGTGGAAGGCGGACTGGTGGCGCTGATGGGGCTAATGCTGCTGGCGTGGGCCGGCATGACTCTTTTTTTCCGCACGGCAAACCGTCAGACGCTGTCGCTGCTGTTCTGCCTGCTGCCGCTGCTGCTGCATACCCAGGTGGAGTATCCGTTTTATCAGTCAGCAACGCACTGGCTGACGTTTATTATGCTGCTCAGCCTTGCGGCCGGAGAAGGCCCGCTCGTACGTGCGTTCAGCGGCCGCTGGTTGCCCTATTTTTCGGCGCTGGTGATGATTGCCGTTTGTGCTGGCGCATTTACGCTATTAGCGACCCTACGCCAGCAGTCGGTATTAACGGATTTTGAGCAGACGCCCGAAAAATATTATCGCCAGGTATTGGCGCTACGTGAAAGCGGGCTGGAGACGGCACGTTTCAGAAAAGACCGCGCGCTGGCGCTGATTGTGGAATATCAGCAAACCGGGAATCGACAGGCGCTATCGATGTATATATCACAGGCAACCCGCTGGCTTAATTTATGGGTTGATGCCGATATGTATAATAATGTGATCAATGTCGATTTTTTTATGGGTAACGCAATTGCCGGCAAAGCATTTAAATCGGAAGCGGAAAGAATATTTACTGATGATAATCGTTTTCAATAATTTCAGAAAGCGACCGGTAATTTATCCATAGCAATTAGCACACCGGATTTCATTTCGATATAATTTCCTTTTTTCAATTCTGCAAGTACGTCCATGATTCGGCTGCGCGATATTCTGGTTCGGCGTTGAATAAAAGAGGAAACTTTAATTTGCAGCCGAATATCTTCCGGGTAGAGCCAGAGTTCCATCAGCAGTGAGCGAATTTTGCTATAGGCATCGTTGCCGACCAGTTCGCTGTCGCGCGCGCTCATCACCATGACGCGCTGGGCCAGAATACGGGAGATATCGTGCCATAAATTAAACTCATCGCACTTCTCAACGAACAGGTCCAGCGGCACAATCCAACCGGTGCAGTCGGTCTCTGCGCGAATATAGTGCTGTGGGCGCGCCTTAACATCATAATAAAGGCTATAGCCGTCAATAAGGCCCACGACGGTAGGGGCAAAAACGGTAGCCATATGCAGATCGACCTGGGCATGGCTTACGGAAAAGCACCCGGTGGTCACCAGTAAAATAAACGCCGATTCACGATCGTTACTGAGTAACATTTTTGTCGACGCGTTTAGCGTAAATGCGGTGCCAAAAGGGGCCAGCACGTTGTGTAAATCCGTTATTGCCTTCAGCGGTTTAGTTTGCTGACTAAACTCAAAGGCGTGTAGCGGTCGGGACGAATCGTCTGATTGCGACATCTTTTATTTCTCAATGGATATTATGAAAAGAAGTATAGCATGCCGAAATCGGATGATATAGCTGATGTTAATGATTGTTCTTGATTTATTTTTGCGAATGAGACTAATCCTTTTCTGTTGTCCGAAATAGTATTCTTGGCGACAGGTGAGCGGGTCCAATTATGGACATCGTGCTGTGTTGCAATAACATTTTATACTCATTAGCATTTTACGCTGGTTACTATTACCATGGAGTCGGCTAAATGGAGGTTGTCAGTTACAGCGACAATATTTTTCTTAATTTGGGTATGAAGTCGATATTGAACTTCAGCGCGGCGAGTCCTCGCCAGTACAAATTAAATAATGCGGTTCTCGACTACATCATTATCCTTAACGATCTGGATATTCGTCAGACGATCGACGCGCTTGGCGCAGAAGCAGCAAGGTTTCGACGAAAAAACGTCATGGTACTCACCGAGTCCATTTCGCCGTTGATTGTCGGTTATTTATTGCGCAAATGCCGCGGTCTGGTGGCGTATAGTATTAAAAATAATCACTGTGAGCTACTGATTGATGCGCAAAGCGATGAGTCGCGCGATGACATTGAACAGGCGCACTACTTTTCGCTGTCGGATAACGAACTGTTTATTTTGCTGTCGCTCAGTATGGGTATGAAGCCAGAATTATTAACGAAGATCACCGGGCGCTCGGAAAAACGCGTTAGCGCTATTAAGCGCGAGGTGATGAGTAAGTTAAATATTAAGAACAGTACTATTTTCTATGATGTTATCAGGGCGCTGTTTGTGCCCGTCAGGCAAAGCACAATACCTCCCCGGCACAAATCGTCGCCCGCCAAAGCCTGAAGTACTCCAGCGCTATTCAGCCCGTTTTCCGCCCGCTATACTCAGCGCATTTGGGGAATAATTTTCCCGTATTGGGGGATAACGTGGAACTGAATCGCATTGGCGATATTGCTGCCTTTATCGCGGCGGTTGACGCCGGAAGCTACACTCGTGCAACGGCAAGCGTTGGTTTATCGCGCTCGGCGATTGGTAAAAGTATCACCCGTCTTGAGGCCCAGCTAGGCGTGCGCCTGCTGAACCGCACTACGCGCCAGCTCAGCCTGACCGAAGAAGGCTGCATTATGTATGAGCGCTGCAAACGCATTCTGGAAGACCTTGAAGCGGTGGATGATGCCATGGCGCTGCGCCGGGAAAAACCGACCGGCACCCTGCGTTTGACCGCGCCGCTCTCGCTGGGGCAACGCCATATTCTGCCGGTTATTGACCGCTTTTTACGCGCCTCGCCCGCGCTACGCGCCGACGTGGTGTTCACCGACCGCTTTGTCGATCTGATTGACGAAGGGTTTGATATTGCTATTCGCATTGGCGAACCCCGAGGCGATTCGCGCATTCTGACCCGCACCATTGGCACCCAGCATATGGTCACCTGCGCGTCACCGGCGTACCTGGCCGCGCGCGGCACGCCGACGACGCCGCAGGCGCTGCGCCAGCACGATACCATTTTCTTTCGCAGCGCCGAGCGGCGTAGGAGCTGGCGCTACGCCACCCCGGAGGGCGAATTTGTCTATGAAGGGCCGGGGCGTATTGATATTGATAGTTCGGAGGCGATGCTGTCGTCGGCGATTTCGGGCTTTGGCGTGATCCAACTGCCGGATTATCTGGCCGCCGACGCGATCGCCAAAGGAACGCTGGTGGCTATCCTCACTGAATTTAAGATCCCGCCGGATCCGGTGCGGATTATCTATCCCAGCAAACGCTACCTCTCGCCGCGTATTCGTGGTTTTGTCGATTTGATTGCTGAAGAGTGGCAAACGCTCGGCGTACCCTGGGAGCGCGCTGACCGCCTGTAGCCCTTTGACTGTGCCCGGTGCGCCCCTGGTATGGGACGCACATTCCCCAATGTTTGTTTTAGTATGCGAATCATCGATGACCATCCCGGTCCTGTTATTTTCATTCTGGAGCAGACATGAAGGATTACCGTTTTCTAACACCCCTGACCTTGCCTAATGGCGTCGTGCTGAAAAACCGCGTGGTGCTGCCGCCAATGACCGAGCAGATGTCTTTTGAAGACGGCTCGGTGACGGCGGAAGAGATTCACTATATGCAGCAGCGTGCCGGTGGCGTGGGGCTGTTTATTACCCCAGTGGCCTATATCAACAAAGAGGGGAAAGGGTTCGAAGGCCAATTAGGCGTTGAGGACGATGGAAAAATCCCCGGGCTGGCAAAACTGGCGCAGGCGATTAAAGCGCGTGGGGCGAAAGCGATTCTGCAAATGTTTAGCGCCGGGCGGATGACCAACCAGTGGATCACCCGTGGACGCCAACCGGTGAGCGCCAGCGCCGTTGCCGCGCCGCGCGCCGGGGCAGAAGTCCCACGTGAACTGACCGCCGACGAGGTAGTGAGCCTGATTAACGACTTTGCCGAGGCCACCCGCCGCGCCATCGAAGCCGGGTTTGACGGCATTGAGCTGCACGGCGCCAATACCTACCTGCTGCAACAGTTTGTCTCGCCGCACTCCAACCGTCGTACCGACCAATGGGGCGGCACGCTGGATAAACGCCTCGCGCTGCCGCTGGCGGTGATTGAGGCGGTGATGAAGGTGAAACAGCAGCACGCGAGCGCCGATTTCATCGTGGGCTACCGTCTGTCGCCGGAAGAGATTGAGGAGCCGGGCATTACCCTCGACGACACCAAATATTTTGTCGGCAAATTACAGGATACGGCGCTCGACTATATCCACGTCTCGATGGGCTCCGTCTGGCGTCCTTCACTGCGCGATAAGCACAATACCGCGCCGATTATCACTCAGCTTAACGCGGTCAGCCCGCGTAAACCGATTATTGCTGTGGGTAATATCCGCACCCCGGCGCAGGCGGAAGAGGTGATGCAAAGCGGCATTGACCTGGTAGCACTGGGCCATCAGCTGATCATTGAACCGAATTGGGTGGAAAAGGTGAAGGCGGGCGATGAAGAGGCGATCCGCTATCAGCTGCATGCCGCCGATCTGGCGCTGCTCGGTATCGCACCGCCGTTCCTTGAGTTTATTCGCGATATGCCGGGCTTCGATATTCAGGGGCTAAACGATGAGGCGCAGCGTCAGATTGATAACGTGACCTACCTGTAAACCTGCGCGGGTCACATCACTTCGGCGGCGGGCACGGCATCGCGCAACGCCCCCGGCGAGTGGCCCACCACGCGCTTAAACGCTCGGCTAAAGGCGGCAACGGAACCGTAGCCCAGACGCAGGGCGACGGTTTCAATGGCCTGCTGCTCCTGGCCGATATACTGGATAGCCAGCCGCATCCGCAGCTCGCCGAGGTATTTTGCCGGCGTCGTGCCGGTCGCCGAGAGAAAGCGTTCGGCAAACACCGAGCGTGACGTGCCCGCCTCTTTGGCGAGGTCCGCCACGCTCCAGTTCACGCCCGGCTGCTGGTGCATCGCGTAAATGGCCCGGCTCAGGCGCGGGTCGCGCAGTACCTGGATCCAGCCGGTGGCTTTACCACAGCCGCTCTCCACCCAGCCGCGCACGATCAGCGCCGCCACCACATCAGCGAGGCGGGCGAGAATACCGGCAAAGCCAGCCTGTCGGCCCAGTGATTCACGTTCCATCGCCGCCAGCAGCGCCTGGATTTCCGGACGATCGGACATCAGGCTGCTGACCATCATCACCTCTGGCATCGCTTTCACCAGCGGCTGCATGCCGCCCAATTCGAAATTCATACACCCGGTAAAGATGACCACGTTTTCGGCGTCCGGACAGGACGGACAGTGGATGTCATGCACCTGGCTGCAGATAGGTTCGCTGGGGAAATCGGTAATCGGCGTCACGTTGGCCGACTCATCAGAGAGCAGGGCATGCCCCTCGCCGTTAGGGATAAACACCGCATCGCCGCTCTTCAGGGTAAAGCGCGCGCCGCTTTGCATTCGCAATAGGGCCGGCCCGCGGCTGACAAAATGGAACTGCGCCTTGCCGGGCACATCGCCGAAGGAGACGCCAAACGGCGCGCTGGCTTCGAAACGGCGATAGTTCACGCCGGAGAGACGCATGCCGCGCAGCAGTTCGCTAATCATATCAGGGGCATTCAGGGTCATTTTCGCAACTCCGGACGAATTATCAATAAATGAAGATTATCCATCATAGATCGTCCCGACGGAACTTTCTATCCTTTGCGACAGCCATCACATTTTTATAACAGGAGATTCACCGATGAATGCATCCGTCGCAGAGCGCGGGGCCATCGCCCCCGCAAAACCCGCCTGGCGCGCCGTGTGGGCGCTAGGTCTGGGGGTGTTTGGGTTGATTACCGCCGAGTTTCTGCCCGCCAGTCTGCTGACCCCGATGGCGGCAAGCCTGGGCGTGACCGAAGGCGTGGCTGGGCAGACCGTGACCGCCACCGCGCTTGTCGCGCTGGTGACCGGGCTGCTGATTACTTCCGCCACCAAAAGCCTCGACCGCCGCTGGGTGCTGATGTTCTTTACCCTGATGCAGATTGTCTCCAGCCTGCTGGTGGCCTTTGCGCCGTCGTTACAGGTGCTGCTGCTGGGGCGCCTGCTGCTCGGCGTGGCCATTGGCGGATTCTGGGCCATGTCGACCGCCACCACCATGCGGCTCGTGCCCGCCAGCGATGTGCCAAAAGCGCTGTCGATTATCTTTGCCGGGGTGTCAATTGCCACCGTCGTTGCGGCCCCGCTGGGCAGCTATCTGGGTAGCCTGATTGGCTGGCGTAATGTGTTTATTCTCTGCGTGGTGCCGGGCGTGCTGGCGCTGCTTTGGCAGCTGTGGGTGCTACCGTCAATGCGCCCTGAAAACGGCGGTAGCCTGCGCACGCTGCTGCACGTACTGCGCCGCCCCGGCATGATTGGCGGGCTGTTGGCGACCATCTTTATCTTTAGCGGTCACTTCGCTTTCTTTACTTACCTGCGCCCGTTCCTTGAAACGGTAGGCCGTGCCAGCGTGGAGACCATCTCGCTGATTCTGTTGGGCTTTGGCCTCGCTAACTTTATCGGCACGTCGATTGCCGGACATCTGCTGGCACGCAACCTGCGCCTGACGCTGGCGCTGGTGCCGTTCGGCATGGGCGTACTGGCGTTGCTGATGGTGGCCTTTGGGCATCTGGCGTTGCTTGACGGTTTGCTGGTGACGCTGTGGGGCTTTGCCTTTGGGCTGGTGCCGGTGGGCTGGTCGACCTGGCTTGCCACGACCGTGCCGGACGAAGCCGAAAGTGCGGGCGGGCTGATGGTGGCGTCCATCCAGTTGGCCATTAGCGCAGGTGCGGCGGGCGGTGGTCTGGTGTTCGATCTCAATGGTGCCAGCGGTGTGTTTACCGTTAGCGGTGTGCTGCTGGTGGCGGCGATGGTGATGGTGTTTGCTGGGGTGCGGGTTAAGCCGGTGACGACGGAGTAGTATCGGTGCGGTAACCTTAATCTGAATGACATGTCGGTTTGGTGAAGGGTTCCGTTCACTTTACGTTGGGTAGAATATGAGGATTTTGTACCGGTGAACGTGTTAAGGGGGATAACCGCATCCCCCTTAACAATCCCCGCGGCCCCGCAGGGAAATCGGTGCTTCGCACTGCGCTCGCTTACGAACTCCAGCCTGCGGCACGGCGAAACTCGATATTACTCGGCCCATTCATGGGCCTCGCCCCTTCGGGGCCAACGCAAGCGTTGTTCAAAATTGCTCCCGGCAATTTTGTCCTGTCTCGGTTCGCCTCAGTCCGCCATCCATGGCGTCCTGACCTTGTCTTCCATTCTCCGGCTCGCCGATTTCCAGCGGGGACTCATCGGTTTCAGTGACTTTGGTTTTTGCTGTTAGCGAAAAGACTGAGCAGATTGGGGCCGATCGGCAACGGGGTTAAGGAAAAGAGCTGAACATACCAACGACTCAAAACGGTTCCCTCGCCCCTATGGGGAGAGGGCTAGGGTGAGGGGGTGAAATCAAGCCAACAAATAGCTCAACCCCATAAACGCCGCCATCCCCGCAATCACCGTGGCAAACAGACTGCGGCTGAGCGCCCCAACCAACGTTGCCACAACGGCGGCCAGCAGCGAAATGCTCAGACCGCCGCTGGTTAACGCCGGTTTACCCACCAGCTCCGCGGCAATAATCGCCGACATAATCGCCGCCGGGATAAAACTCAGCCACTGTTGCAGCGCAGGCGGCATACGGAAACGTGATAGCAGCAGCACCGGCACCACGCGCATCAACGCGGTGACCAGCGCCGAGGCGATAATCGCGAGCAGAATATTACGCTCCATCCTGACGCTCCTTCTTGCCAGACAGACGCAGGCCAATCGTTGCCAGCGTGGCGGCGACGGAGGCGGCGACAATCACCACAATACTGGTATCGGCATGCCCGGACATCGCAAGGGTAATGACCGCTGCGACGGCGATGCTGAACGACTCCAGCCATTTACGACGACTGGCAAACCACAGCATTAGCACCAGGCCGATAAACATCGATACCAGGCTAAAGCTCAGCCCTTCCATCAGCGCCTGCGGCAGGGCGGAGGCCAGCCCCGCGCCAATGATGCAGGCGAGGATCCAGTTCAGCCAGGCGGCCACGTTCAGGCCAAACATCCAGGCAAACGACACCTTGTTTTGCGCACCGCCGCGCTGTACCGCGACGCCAAAGGTTTCATCGGTCAGCAGCAGGCCGCTGACGATTTTTTGCAGCGTGGTGTGCTCACGGAAATAGACGCTCATCGCCGAACTCATCAGCAGATAACGCAGGTTTACCAGCAGCACGCTCAACACCACCGACGCGACTTCCGCGCCCGCTGCCCACAGCGAATAGAAAAGAAACTGTGCCGACCCGGCGTACAGCAGGCTCGCCAGCAGCGCGGTTTGTAGGGTCGTAAAGCCGGAGAGCGTGCCGATGGCCCCGGCCGCAAAGCCGATGCTCCAGTAGCCGGGAATGGTGGGGAAGCAGGCGGCGACCCCCGCGCGAAATTGTGCCCTGGCCTCATGGCGTGACGAGGCGGCGGTGTGAATTAACATCCATCTGTCCTGTGGTTTGCGTTACGGTCTGCGATGTGCGCGGTAGCGCCATCTTTTATAGGTATAAGAAAATGGTCTGTATCAGAACGAACAGCATATTACAGGTTCGACGGCGGGGGATAAAAAAATCCACGCCGGGCGTGGATTTTAGTGGGAAGCGAACGTCGAGGATTACGCTTCGCGTTTGGCCATCAGCAGCGCCAGGTCGACCAGGCGGTTAGAGAAGCCCCATTCGTTGTCGTACCACGCCAGGATTTTGACCATGTTACCGCCAATCACCAGCGTGGAGAGACCGTCGATAATCGAGGAGCGCGGGTCGCCCTGGTAGTCACTCGACACCAGCGGTTCATCGCTGTAGCCCAGAATGCCTTTCAGCGGCCCGCTCGCGGCCGCTTCACGAAACGCGTTGTTCACCTCTTCGACGGTAACATCTCGTTCAAGCGTTACGGTCAGGTCGACGATGGAGACCACCGGAACCGGCACACGCAGGGAATAGCCCGTCAGGCGTCCGTCCAGTTCGGGGATCACCTTACCCAGCGCTTTTGCCGCGCCGCTGGAGTAAGGCACAATCGACAGCGCGGCGGCGCGGGCCCCGCGTAGATCTTTCTCCGGCTGGTCGTGCAGCGCCTGGCTATTGGTGTAGGCATGGGTGGTGTTCATCAGACCATGCTTAATGCCGAAGTGCTGATGCAGCACCTGCGCGGCGGGTGCCAGCCCGTTGGTGGTGCAGCTACCGTTGCTGACCACGTAGTGCTTATCCGGGGAGTAGAGGCCGTCGTTCACCCCCATCACGATGGTTAAATCGTCGTTCTTACCGGGCGCGGAGATAATCACCCGTTTTGCGCCACCGCTGTGGATATGCACCGCCGCTTTGTCACGCTCGGTGAAGAAGCCGGTGGCTTCAATCACGATATCGACTTCAGCCTGTCGCCACGGAATGTTCGCCGGGTCGCGTTCGCTGTAGACGGTGATAGGTTTACCTGCCACCACCAGCTGACCTTCGCTGGCACTGACCTCGGCGGCAAGGGTGCCGAGCAGGGAGTCATATTTCAGCAGATGCGCCAGCGTTTTGCTGTCCGTCAGATCGTTAATTGCCACAATCTGGATATCCGGGTTGCCCAGCGCCGCGCGCAGAACGTTACGTCCTATACGGCCAAAACCGTTAATACCGACCTTTACCATGATCCACTCCTTATCTGTTGTCTCTGGCGCTACTGTAGGCCGGTCGCCATTTGGCGTAAACGACAAAAAAGGATCACTTTACGCCATTTTGCGGCAGTGGAAGCGCTGGCGGTACTCGCCGGGCGTGAGGTGCAGCTGTTTTTCAAACAGACGGCGTAGGTTAATGCTGCTGCCAAAGCCGGTCAGCTGCGCCACTCTCTCCAGCGTGTCGTTGGTCTGCTCCAGACGCTGTCGGGCGGCGGCCAGACGCGCTTCAGCGACGTAGCGTGCCGGGGAGGCGCCGGTCTCGCGGGTAAAGACGCGGGTAAAATTACGTGGGCTCATGGCAACCTTTTCCGCCAGCGTTTCGACGCTGAGGTCGGCGGTCAGGTTGTCGAGCAGCCAGGCGAGCAGGTCGTTGATGGGCCCCACGCTGCTGGTGCGCTGGAGATTGTAGCGGCTGAACTGCAGCTGGCTGCCGGGGCGGTGGAGATACATCACAAAATCCTGGGCGATGTCGCGCGCCAGGCTAAAACCGTAATCCTCTTCCACCAGGGCCAGCGTCAGGTCGAAGCCGGAGCTGACGCCGCCGGAAGTCCAGATATGATCGTCCTGAATATAGAGCGGCCCGCCTTCGACGCGCACCTGCGGGTATTCCATCTGAAGCGTTTCCAGCAGCTTCCAGTGGGTGGTGGCGCGTCTTCCGTCGAGCAGCCCGCTTTGCGCCAGCAGCATCGCACCGCCGCAGATTGAGGCAATACGGCGGGCGTGCGGGGCGGCAAGGCGCAGCCAGTCCACCACTGCAATGCCTTCCTGTGCGTTCTGGCCTCTGCCGGTGATGATGATGGTGTCGAGGGGCTCTCGAGGGTCTATCTCGTGCAGACGATGGTCCGCCAGCAGGTTGAGGCCGGACTGGCCGTGGATCACCTGATGCGGCTGAGTGGTTGCCAACTGAACCTGGTAGCAAGGAGAGACGGCACCTTCAGGATGCAGGCGATTGGCCTGCATCAGGATGTCGGCAATGCCAGCGGACTCAAACAGCATGCCGCCGTCGGGGACGATAATCAGTATTTTCTTCATGTCCTGAAAAGTAATCTTTTTACAGAATAAGTCAACAGGGCGTTCGCTTGCCGAAGTGAACCTTGTCACGCCGACGAGAGGCTAAAGGCGGGTTACGCAACCCTTAGCGAATAAAAATGCCCGCGAGTTATCGCGGGCATCTGGTCAAGCGTTTAACCGCCAGCGGGGTTAGCCGCGTGGGCGTTGCGCCAGGGCTTTAAACACCATCGCAATGGCATGGGCGCCGGGGTCCATATTACCCGCGAGGCTATCGCTGTTGAGGTAGGAAGCGCGGCCCGCGTTGGCTTTGGTGGCATGGCTGGTGGCGTCGGCTCCCGCCTGTGCGGCGCGGTAGGCGGCATCGAGGTCGCCAGGCTGCTGCGCCAGCGCGTCCAGCGCCGGTTGCAGGGCATCAATCAGCGTGCGGTCGCCGAGGTCAGCACCGCCGTAAAATTTCATCTGCGCCAGCCCGGCCTGTAGCGCGGCAACCACCGGCTTGCCTTCGTGGATAGCCTGCCCGGCGGCGGTGAAGAAGATTGACATCAGCACGCCGCTGGAGCCGCCCATCACCACGGTTAACCGTTCGCCAATCAGCCCACATAGCGTCTCAAGCTGCGCCAGCGGCAACTGGTGGTCGTGCAGCAGACGGGCAATTTCACGCGCCCCAGCGGCGAAGGTAGAACCGGTATCACCATCGCCCACTTTGGCATCCAGCGCGTTCAGGCAGCCTTCCTGGTCGGACAGCGTGGCGGTGACCGTCTCAATATAGCTCGCCACCTGGGCATCTTCCGACGGCGTAAAAGCCACGCGGGCGCTCTTTATATCACACGGCAGGGTGGTCTGCGGGCGCAGGCGCACCGGCGGCAGCCAGCCTGCGGTTCTCACCTCTGACAGCAGCGCTTTTTCCACGCCCTCCTCCATCACCATCGCAGTAATCGAAAAGCCTTTCATATCGAGGGCGCTGACCAGCGGGGCAGGGCCAATCAGCCAGTCGCAGCGTGAAGCCAGCTCGCTGGAGGCCAGTTCACGGGTGAGGATCGCCATCTCGGTCACCGAGCCGCCGCCGAGGTTGTTGAGCATCAGCAGCAGGCGACCGGTGGCCGGTAATGCCGCGCTGAGTTTTTCGACCATCAGGTGCACGAGTTCGGCGCTGTTTTGTGTGTCCACCACGCTAGCGCCAGGCTCGCCGTGGATCCCCATTCCCAGCTCGGCTTTGCCAGGGAAGTGGCGAACGCCGTCCTGCGGGTCACCGGGCAGGTGACAGCTTGCCAGCGCGACGCCGAGGCTGAACACGCGGGACATCGCCAGACGCGCTTCCCGGGTGACCGTATCCAGGTTACTGCCGATTTCCGCGAAGTAACCCGCAACCTTATGGACAAGGATCGTGCCCGCAATGCCGCGTGGGTGCTTGTTGTCCGGCAGGGAGATATCGTCGCCGACGATGACCATCTCGACTTTGTAGCCCAGACGACGAGCTTTTTCCGCCGCAAGGCCGAAGTTTAAGCGGTCACCGGTGTAGTTTTTGACAATCAGCAGGCAGCCCGCGTCGCCGGTCACCGCCTGGATGGCGGTCAGCACGGCCTCCACGCTCGGCGAGGCGAAAAGGTCGCCGCAGACCGCCGCCGTGAGCATCCCTTTGCCGACAAAGCCTGCGTGCGCCGGTTCGTGACCCGCACCGCCGCCGGAAATCACCGCCACCCGGGATTTAACCAGATCGCGACGGACCACAATACGAATCGCCGGATCGGTTTCCAGACGGGCAAGGTTGTTCCACGGGCTCGCGATGATCGCCCCTTCAATAGCGTCATTCACGAGGTTTTCGCGTTGATTGTAGAAAAATTGCGACATAACAGATTCCTGAGCTTAGGGTGTGACACCCCTGCATGGCGAGCCGTGCAGGGCGTGTCCGGGAGTGAACAAATGGATATTACGGTTGGGTTAGCGTGAGCTTGTCGCCGTTTTGCCGCCCGGCAAAGGCATCACCGAGCTGGCAGCGCCAGGGAATCCCCGCCGCCTGGGCAATGATGGCGCCGTGGGCCAGCGGGCTGCCGTCGCGCAGGCAAATGGCGGCGGTTTTCGACGCATCCAGCTGCAGAACGACCGACGGATACAGGTTATCGGCGATGAGTATCGTGCGCTGCGACAGCTGAGGCGCGCTGTCAACGGCTCCCGCCAGGTGTCCCAGCGTACGGTGCAGAATATCCTCAATATCGATATAGCGTGCCTGAAGGTAGGCATCGTCCAGCGACTGGTACTGCTGGCTGAGGGCGCTCATCACCTGCGACCAGGCCCATTCGGCGCTGCAGTTCTGCTGCTGCAGTTCTTCATGGACGCTGTTCAGCAGTTCCGGGTCATCAAGCAGGGTATGCTGACCGAAGAAAATGGCGGCAATCTCCTCCGAGTATTTGTCGGCTGCCAGCGCGGCGAGCGCCAGTAGATCGTCCAGCGTATGGCTGACCGCCATTTTCAGACGCCGAAACTCGGCATCCGGGCTTTCGGCGGGTTCACGTTCGAGCGGAAACTCGGTGGGCTGATAGTGCAGCACCACGCCGCTGACGGTGCCATGAAGCGGCTGCGCGTTCACCGTCGGGGCATCAACCGTCTGACGTTCGCCGAAGTGATCGTCTGCCAGCGCCTGAAATGCCGCCAGCGCTTCTGCGGCTTCCGGGCCTTTGGCAATCAGGCGGATGCGGTCATTACAGCGCACCTTCAGTAGGGCTATCTGATTGAGGCTATCGGGCTTGACGCACTTGCCATCTTTTTCCAGCAGCAACTCGGCATTAAATCCGGCGAGCCCTTCAACCAGACGGGCGGCGGGGCGCACGTGCAGGCCGTGAGGATTGGCTATTTCGACGGTCACCGACTGCGCGTCGTCAGACTCGTCGGTTTGCAGCGCTGACGGGTCGTGATATTCCTCCTGCGCCGGAAAACCGAGCTGGACGCGTTTGGCCTGCAGGGCGCACTGGGCGTCGGCAATCACCTTTTCGATGCCAGCACCGCTGGCGGCGCTCACCGTGGCGGCCAGCGCCCCTTCCACTAACGGCGCCGGGCATAAATGCACCTTCGCGGCAATATCCGGGTCCAGCAAGTCGAGCGCGGTTTCCGCGCTCAGCAGCGCGCTGCCAATATCCATCAGCACCAGAATATCGTCGGTGTCGGCGACCGAGATGATGGCCTCCATCACCTTGATAGGGTCGGTGCCAATCGGGCTATCGGGGTCGTCAATACCGGCGGCGATGGCGAGCTGGCAGCCATCTCCCCTTAACATCTGTCGGGCGAGCTCCCCGACCCCCTGGCCCAGTTGGGCGCTGTGAGACACAATGACCAGATTTACCATCGCCTTATCCTTTCTCTACTTATGCGTTAGCCGCAGCGGCCAGCATTTGCACCATAAACAGGGCGGAAGTAGCCCCCGGATCCTGATGGCCGATGCTGCGTTCACCGAGATAGCTGGCGCGGCCTTTGCGTGCCTGCATGGTGATGGTCGCCTGGACCGCCTGCTGAGCGACCTCGCAGGCGGCGTCCAGCGCGGCGGTGATTGACAGATTCTGTTCGCAGGAGCGGTGCAGGGAGTCGGCTACCGGCAGCCAGACGTCGCACATGGTTTTATCACCGCGTTCGGCCTTGCCGCGGCTGACGACGCCGTCGGTGCCTTCGCGGATCATCAGGTAAAGCTCTTCCAGCGAGAGGTTCTGGCGTGCCTGGGTCACCTGGGCGGCGCGGATAAAGAAGGTGCCAAACAGCGGGCCGCTGGCGCCGCCGACGTTAGAGAGCAGCACCATGCCGGTATTTTTCAAAATAAAGCCAATGTCTTTGTCGGCAATCGACGGCAGCTTTTCCACCACTTTGCTGAAGCCACGGTGCATATTGAGGCCGTGGTCGGCGTCGCCGATTTCTCGGTCGAGCCCGGTGAGAAAATCACACTGGGTGGTAAAGGTTTCGCCGCAGCGGTACAGCCAGTCGACAATCGTATCTCTGTTCAGTGACATTGCAGATCTCCTTAGTGACCCCAGTTGAGGGCAGGGGTGTGAACCGGGGCATCCCACAGGGCGAGGGTATCCGCATCCACGTTGAGCAGGGTGATGGAAAAACCGGTCATATCGAGGGAGGTACACCAGGAACCAACCAGTGA
This sequence comes from Kluyvera sichuanensis, assembly GCF_040930405.1. Lineage (NCBI taxonomy): Bacteria > Pseudomonadati > Pseudomonadota > Gammaproteobacteria > Enterobacterales > Enterobacteriaceae > Kluyvera > Kluyvera sichuanensis. The sequence goes on along the minus strand of NZ_CP162271.1, from coordinate 1,638,128 downwards.
ACGTTCAATGGCAATACCCGCGTCGGTGCACAGTGTTTCCAGGCGGTTATAGACGCCATACAGCTCGGAAAGCGGCGTCGCGCCGAGGTTGTTGACCAGCGCAATCACGCGGTCGCCTTTCTGCAACGCCCGTTTGGACTGCGTCACTTCCTGCCAGCAGCCTTTGATCGGATCCCACTGGCGCAGAGTTCGGCTGTACTGACCGTTTTCCAGCAGGGTAGCGAACATGGCGTCGACAGTGTCGTCTAGCGAGGTGAACGGGCGGCGGTCAATGCCGGGTTCCCCGTGGATGCCCACGCCAAATTCCATTTCGTTATCGTTGAGTTCAAACGACGGTTTGCCCGCGGCTGGAACGGTGCAGGCGCCCAGCGCGATGCCAATGGAGTGGCCCTGGTTGTTGAGCTGACGACCCAGACGGGCGCAGTCTTCCAGACTATCGCCGCGTTCGGCGGCCGCACCCATCAGCTTTTCAATCAGCACGGTATTGGCCACGCCGCGTCGGCCGGCGGTGTAGAGGCTATCTTTTACCGCCACGTCGTCGTCGATCACCACGGTGGTGACCTTAATGCCGCTTTCGTGCAGCAGCTCGGTGGCGGTTTCAAAGTTCAGCACATCGCCGGTGTAATTTTTAATAATCAGCACCACCCCTTCGCCGCCGTCGACGTGCATCGCGCATTCGAAGATTTTATCCGGCGTTGGTGAGGTGAAAATCTCGCCCGGACAGGCACCGCTCAGCATCCCGCTGCCGATAAAGCCGCAGTGCATAGGTTCGTGACCGCTACCGCCGCCGGAAAGCAGGGCAACCTTGCCCGCGACCGGCGCATCAGCACGGGTGAGATAAACCGGATCCTGATACAGCTTCAGCTCCGGATGCGCTTTTACCAATCCCGCCAGCTGTTCTGCCAGGACATCTTCCACACGGTTAATCAGTTTTTTCATTATGTGTACTCCGCTGGATATTTTGTGGGCCACTCGTTGAGCGACTCCCCTGTAGGGTTCCGACTGCGGTAGCGTGAATGCCGATACCGTGGCCGATGAGTGAATTCTCGCCTGGTGGGAAAAAAAGAAAATCCCCGTCGCCGTTGGTTTCATCCCGGAACGAAATTTGTCGGAAACGTTCCATAATGAAACGTATTTTGCCGGTGAATGGGAAAAATGAGAGCTGATGCAGGCTTCTTAGCCACCGCATCGGCCCGGCGTTGGCTCGGGCTGAACGGCGGTGCTATTTTTTTTTGTTCATCAGGGGCAGAATAGGCGTGGAATAGACATATTGAACTGGTGAATAGTGTGAAGGCGGCGCGGATCTGGATCGCAATCCGGGCGGCATTGCCGAAGTCGCGTTTCGTTATGGAACGAAATGTTTTAGAAGGCGTTTCGTAGTGAAACCAAATAACCCAACATTCTTTTACCGGGCACCCGCTTTACAGTGATGTCACCGCGTCGGTCGTGCTCAACCTCTCGTTGGATTGCGTTGTCAGCAGGAGCGAGCCACACCTGACGCCATCATGGAAACGAGTTCAATGTGAGGGTGTAGAGAATGCTACAAGTTATTCAGTCTCCGGCAAAATATCTTCAGGGTCCTGATGCATCAGCGTTATTCGGCCAGTATGCCAAAAATCTGGCGGACAGTTTTTTTGTGATTGCCGACGACTTCGTCATGAAGCTGGCCGGAGACAAAGTGCTGAACGGTTTGCATGACAACGGCATCAGCTGCCATGCAGAGCGTTTTAACGGTGAATGCAGCCACGCGGAGATCAACCGGCTGGGCGCCATCGCTAAACAGAAAGGCTGCAAAGGCGTGGTGGGGATTGGCGGCGGGAAAACCCTCGATACGGCGAAAGCCATCGGTTATTACCAGCATCTGCCGGTGGTGATTATCCCGACTATCGCCTCTACCGATGCGCCAACCAGCGCGCTGTCGGTGATTTATACCGAATCCGGCGAGTTTGAAGAGTATCTGATCTATCCGAAGAACCCGGACATGGTGGTGATGGATACGGCGATTATTGCCAAAGCGCCGGTGCGTTTACTGGTCGCCGGGATGGGCGATGCGCTGTCGACCTGGTTTGAAGCGAAAGCCTGCTATGACGCTCACGCCGTCAGCATGGCCGGCGGTCAGTCCACGGCGGCGGCGTTAAGCCTGGCGCGTCTGTGCTATGAAACGCTGCTGGCGGAAGGTGAAAAAGCGCGTCTGTCCGCCGAAGCGGGCGTGGCAACCGTGGCGCTGGAACGCATTGTAGAAGCCAATACCTATCTCAGCGGCATCGGCTTTGAAAGCAGCGGCCTGGCGGCGGCGCACGCTATCCATAATGGGTTCACCATTCTGGAAGAGTGCCACCACCTGTATCACGGGGAAAAAGTGGCCTTTGGTACGCTGGCGCAGCTGGTTTTACAAAACAGCCCGATGGATGAAATTGAAACCGTGCTCGGTTTCTGCCACAAGGTTGGGCTGCCGGTGACGCTGGCGCAGATGGGCGTGAAGGACGGCATTGAGGAGAAAATTCTCGCCGTGGCGAAAGCCACCTGCGCAGAAGGGGAAACCATCCACAATATGCCGTTCCCGGTTGACCCGCAGAGCGTCTACGCCGCGATTCTGGCGGCCGATCGTTTGGGCGCTCAGTGGCGCTCCGCTCACTAAGCGTTATCGCTGACCGGCCCCCCGGTCAGCGCACCACAAGCGTTGTGGTTATCCCCCGGGCTGGCAGTTTCTGGCACCGGGGGTTGTTGTTTTATGGATGTGCCGCTAACGGCACGCACTTAAGGGAGTGATAGCCGCTATGTCCACGCAGAACGCGCAACCTGAGCAGGCGCTGACCTCATTTATCGCCCAGTCCTGGCACCGCTGCGGCAAGATGATGCAGCGCGAGACCTGGACCACACCGCATCAGGCGCAGGGGCTGACGTTTGCCTCTATCAGCCGTCGCAAGACCGCGCTGCTGACCATCGGCCAGGCGGCGCTGGAGGATGCGTGGGAGTATATGGATGGTCGCCCGTGCGCGCTGTTTATCCTTGATGAGTCGGCTTGTATTCTGACCCGCTGCGGCCACCCGGAGACGCTGGCGCAGCTGGATACGCTGGGATTCTTTGCCGGGAGCTACTGCGCGGAAAGCATTATGGGAACCTGTGCGCTGTCGCTGGCTTCAATGGTGGGGCAGCCGGTGAGAACCAGCGGCGAGCAGCACTTCAAGCAGGCGCTCTTCCCGTGGACGTTCTGCTCAACGCCAATTTTTGATAATCATGGCCGCCTTTCCGGCTCCATTGCTCTGTGCTGTAAAGCTGAACACACCAGCGCCGCCGACCTGTCGCTGACGCTGGCGATGGCCCGCGAAGTGGGCAACTCGCTGCTCACCGACAGCCTGCTGGCGGAGTCCAATCGCCACCTCAATCAGATGTACGGCCTGCTCGAAAGTATGGACGACGGGGTGATGGCGTGGAATGAAGCGGGAGTATTACAGTTTCTTAACCCTCAGGCGGCGAAGCTCCTGCATCTGGACGCGCAGGCCTGCCAGGGTAAAAACATTGCCGATCTGGTGATTCTCCCCGCGCTGCTGCGCCGCGCCATCAAGCACGCTAAGCCGCTCAGCCACGCCGAGGTGGCCTTTGAAAGTCAGCACCAGTTTGTGGATGCGGTGATCACTTTAAAGCCCATCGTCGAAGCGCAGGGAACCAGCTTTATCCTGCTGCTCCATCCCGTTGAACAGATGCGTCAATTGATGACCAGCCAGCTTGGCAAGGTGGGCCACACCTTTGCCCAGATGTCGGCAGATGACCCAGAGACCCGCCGCCTGATTCACTTTGGTCGCCAGGCGTCGCGCGGCAGCTTCCCGGTGCTGATGTGCGGTGAAGAAGGGGTGGGCAAGGAGCTTATCGCCCAGGCGATTCATAACGAAAGCGAGCGCGCCGCAGGGCCGTTTATCGCCGTCAACTGCCAGCTGTATGCCGATAACGCGCTGGGGCTGGATTTTATGGGCAGCACGGCCACCGAGGAAGAGAACGGGCGGATGAGCCGTCTGGAGCTGGCCTCTGGCGGGACGCTGTTTCTGGAAAAGATTGAGTATCTGGCCCCGGAGCTACAGTCGATTCTGCTACAGGTGATCAAACAAGGCGTGGTGACGCGACTTGATGCCCGTCGGCTGATCCCGGTGGATGTGAAGGTGATCGCCACCACCACGATGGATCTGGGCAATCTGGTGGAACAAAACCGCTTTAGCCGCCAGCTGTACTATGCGCTGCACTCGTTTGAAATCAGCATTCCTCCGCTGCGCGAGCGCCGCAACAGCATTCCGTCGCTGGTGCACAGCCGCCTGCGCACGCTGGAACGCCGCTTTTCATCGCGGCTGAAGGTGGATGATGACGCGCTGGCCCATCTGGTGGCCTACTCCTGGCCGGGCAATGATTTTGAGCTTAACAGCATCGTTGAGAATATCGCCATCAGCAGCGAACACGGGCATATCCGCCTGAGCAATCTACCGGGTTGGCTGTTCCGCGAGCATCCCGGCGTGAGCGGCAACAGCGCGTTAATTCCGGCCAGCATGAGCATGTCGGCGATGGAAAAAGAGGCTATTATTCATGCCGCCCGCGTGACCAGCGGGCGAGTGCAGGAGATGTCCAATCTACTGAATATTGGCCGCACCACGCTCTGGCGCAAGCTCAAGCAGTTTGATATCGACGTGAGCCAGTTTAAGCATCGGCCTCAGGATTAACCGCCGTTTCGGCCTCGCTTTCGGCGACTCGCGCCATGGCGAAAAGGGCGTCCGACAGGCGGTTGATATAGCTTTTTAACGCCGGGCGTAACGGCGTTTGACGATCCATGGCGACCAGCGTGCGCTCAATGTGCCGGGCTTGGGTACGCGCGACGTGCAAATGCGCAGACGGCAGATTCTTCCCGGGGATCACAAAGGCTTTCAGCGGGCCGGTGAGCGCCATATGGCGGTCAATCTCCCCTTCAAGGCGGGCAATATCCGCGTCCTCGATCAGCCGATTGAGCCGGGTTAAGCCGCGCGCGTCGCAGGCCAGTTCAGCCCCCACCACGAACAGCTCCTCCTGAATGCGGTGCAGCACCGGCCGCAGCGCCGGATTGTCGCTGGCGGCATAGCACACGCCTAACAGTGAAACCAGCGTATCGACGCTGCCGTAGGCTTCTACGCGAATATCGTCTTTATCAATCCGGCTGCCGCCAAACAGCGCGGTGGTGCCTTTGTCGCCGGTACGGGTATAGATGCGGTACATGATTATTCAACCTCGGTTAGCGGTAGCGTTTTCACCAGTTGGCCCGCGTTAGCGCCAAGATTACGCCACTGTGATTGGGTACTGGCGGCAGGAAGATGGCGCAGCGCACGGCCCGCCGGATATTGGGCATGGGTCAGCGCTACGTCGCCGCTGGCGGTCATGCCAATGCCGATACGCAGCGCTGAGTGCTGCGCGGCGTTACGTGCCAGCGCCATCGCATCGTCCTGTTCATCGCAGGGCAGCGGGCGGCACGGTACGCCCTGTTCCTCCAGCCCGAGACTTATCTGGCGCAGGGCTTCACTCCGTTCCTGCGAGGGGTGATAAAACAGATGCACTGCGGGTGATGCCGGGACGCCGGGATTTTGCATTGGGAACTCCACGCGGATGAACGCTAAAAAAAGCGGGCACGAGGCCCGCTGGTGGGGATAAGGTCAATCAGAAGGCCTGACGGAAAATCTCAACGATCTCTTTTTCGTTGCCTTTACGTGGGTTGGAGAAGGCGTTGCCATCTTTCAGCGCCATTTCAGCCATGTACGGGAAGTCGGCCTCTTTGACGCCCAGGTCGCGCAGGTGCTGAGGAATCCCGACATCGTTGGACAGGCGCGCGATGGCGTGAATTGCCCGCTCGGCAGCGTCCATGGTGGAGAGTCCTGAGACGTTTTCACCCATAAAGGTGGCGATATCGGCGAATTTTTCCGGGTTGGCAATCAGGTTGTAACGGCAGACGTGCGGCAGTAAAACCGCGTTAGCCACGCCGTGTGCCATATCGTAAAGCCCGCCCAGTTGGTGGGCCATCGCGTGCACGTAGCCGAGGTTGGCGTTGTTAAACGCCATGCCGGCGAGCAGGGAGGCGCAGGCCATATTTTCACGGGCTTTCAGGTTGGTGCCGAGCGCAACGGCCTGACGCAGGTTGGTGGCAATCAGCTTGATGGCCTGAATGGCTGAGGCGTCGGTGACCGGGTTAGCGTCTTTGGAGATATACGCTTCCACGGCGTGGGTCAGGGCATCCATCCCGGTAGCGGCGGTCAGACCGGCAGGTTTGCCGACCATCAGCAGCGGGTCGTTGATCGACACCGACGGCAGGTTACGCCAGCTGACAATCACAAACTTCACTTTGGTTTTGGTGTTGGTCAGCACGCAGTGGCGGGTGACTTCGCTGGCGGTACCGGCGGTGGTGTTGACCGCAATGATCGGCGGCAGGGCATGGGTCAGGGTTTCGATACCTGCATAGCTGTAAAGGTCGCCTGGGTGGGTGGCGGCAATCCCGATACCTTTACCGCAGTCGTGCGGGCTACCGCCGCCGACGGTGATGATCATATCGCAGCCTTCTTTCTGGAAGACCGCCAGACCATCGCGCACGTTCGTGTCTTTCGGATTCGGCTCCACGCCGTCAAAAATGACCACCTCAATGCCCGCTTCACGCAGATGTTTGACCGTCTGATCGACCGCGCCGTCTTTAATCGCCCGCAGGCCTTTGTCGGTCACCAGCAGGGCTTTTTTGCCGTTCAGTAATTTGCAGCGCTCACCGACAACGGAGACGGCGCCGGGGCCAAAAAAGTTCACATTTGGAACAAGGAAATCATACATACGATTGCTCATCATAAATCCTTAAAATAGGGTTGCGAAATAGTGTGAATTAAAGCTGTTGGAAATAAGTTAATGCCGCCATGGCTATTTCTATGTCCTGCTCTACGGTGCCGCCGCTGACGCCGATAGCGCCGATCACGTTATCGTTTTCAATAATCGGGAAGCCGCCGCCAAAAATAACAATGCGCTGCTGATTGGTGAGCTGCAAACCATAAAGCGACTGACCGGGTTGTACACATTCGGTAATTTCATGCGTGGCCTGTTGTAAACAGCATGCAGTCCAGGCTTTATTCAGTGAGATCTCGCAGCTGGTAATAAAAGCCTCATCCATCCGCTGCATCAGCAGCGGGTTTGCGCCGCTATCGACAACGGAAATAACGACCGGGACATTGATTTCAATCGCTTTCTTCTCGGCCTTTGCCGCCATGGCTTGCGCCATCGCGAGGCTTACGGTGGCACGGGGCAGACTCTTTTTCATCAGAACTCCTGAACGCATCAGCAGATTGTTAATGGATGTGGTGTTAATTTAATAAAACTTTAATTCATGATGGATTAATAGCCTGAAGTGACGTTAATCCTTTGGTGTTATTTTTGCCTTAAAAAATATTAAGTCAATGGGGTGAGAAATAACCAGGTATGGATATTTGTGGCGTTGTTATGGCTATTTTGATTTGGGTGCGGTCGCGTATCACATTTGCTTATTTATCGGCATTATTGGGTTTCACACTGAAACGCATTAAATAAATAACGTCTCAGAATGGAACGTTATTTATTTAATTTTTTTCTGACCGCGAGCCCTTTAAGTTGCCGGTAACTCTCACCCGTAGCCAACGCGCGGGTGCCATTTTTACACTTACGAGCCTGAGCAATATGAGACGATCAAAACGATTCGAAGTCCTCGAAAAGCGGCCGGTTAACCATGATGGCCTGATTGGAGAATGGCCCGAAGAGGGGCTGATAGCGATGGAAAGCCCGTGGGACCCGCCCTCCTCGGTAAAGGTTGAAAACGGCCGCATTGTGGAGTTGGACGGTAAAACCCGAGCCGAGTTTGACATGATTGACCGGTTTATCGCCGACTACGGCATTAACGTGGCGGAAACGGAACGCGCGATGGCGCTCGACGCCTTAACCATTTCGCGCATGCTGGTGGATATCAACATCAGCCGCGCCGAGATTGTGAAAATCACCACGGCGATCACCCCGGCGAAAGCGGTCGAAGTGATGGCCCATATGAACGTCGTGGAGATGATGATGGCGCTGCAAAAAATGCGCGCCCGCCGCACGCCGTCGAACCAGTGTCACGTCACCAACCTGAAGGACAACCCGGTACAAATCGCCGCCGATGCGGCAGAGGCGGGGATCCGTGGCTTCTCCGAACAGGAAACCACCGTCGGGATTGCCCGCTACGCGCCGTTTAACGCCCTAGCGCTGCTGGTCGGCTCGCAGTCCGGCCGCCCGGGGGTATTAACCCAGTGTTCGGTAGAAGAGGCAACGGAACTCGAGTTGGGGATGCGCGGCTTAACCAGCTATGCGGAAACCGTGTCGGTGTACGGCACCGAAGCGGTGTTTACCGACGGCGACGACACCCCGTGGTCGAAAGCCTTCCTTGCCTCGGCCTACGCTTCTCGCGGCCTGAAAATGCGCTACACCTCAGGCACCGGTTCCGAGGCGCTGATGGGCTATTCCGAAAGCAAATCCATGCTGTATCTGGAGTCGCGCTGCATCTTTATCACCAAAGGCGCGGGCGTACAGGGGCTGCAAAACGGTGCCGTGAGCTGTATCGGCATGACCGGTGCGGTGCCGTCGGGCATTCGTGCGGTGCTGGCCGAAAACCTGATTGCCTCAATGCTCGATCTGGAGGTGGCCTCCGCTAATGACCAGACTTTCTCCCATTCCGATATTCGCCGCACGGCGCGCACCCTGATGCAGATGCTGCCGGGAACCGACTTTATCTTCTCCGGCTATAGCGCGGTGCCGAACTACGACAACATGTTTGCCGGGTCGAACTTCGACGCCGAAGACTTCGATGATTACAACATTTTGCAGCGTGACCTGATGGTCGACGGCGGCCTGCGCCCGGTGTCGGAAGCAGAGACCATTGCCATTCGCAACAAAGCGGCCCGCGCCGTGCAAGCGGTATTCCGCGAACTGGGGCTGCCGCCGGTCAGCGATGAAGAGGTCACGGCGGCGACCTACGCCCACGGCAGTAAAGACATGCCGCCGCGCAATGTGGTGGAAGACCTCAGTGCGGTGGAAGAGATGATGAAGCGCGAGATTACCGGGCTGGATATCGTCAAGGCGCTGAGCGTAAACGGTTTTGATGATGTGGCAGACAATATTCTCAACATGCTGCGCCAGCGCGTTACCGGGGATTATCTGCAAACCTCCGCCATTCTTGACCGCGACTTTGAAGTGGTGAGCGCGGTGAACGACGTCAATGATTACCAGGGCCCAGGCACGGGCTATCGACTCTCCCCGGAACGTTGGGAAGAGATTAAGAACATCGCCACGGTGATCCAGCCGGACAGCATTGAGTAAGCGGGGCAACAGCATGGAAACAACACAGAAAAAAGCGCCGGTATTCACCCTGAAGCTGGTGGAGAGCGGGACGGCACGCGTCGGTGAACGGGCCGATGAAGTGGTGATTGGCGTGGGGCCAGCGTTCGATAAGTTTCAGCATAAAACGCTGATCGACATGCCGCACAAGGCGATCATCAAAGAGCTGGTGGCCGGGGTCGAAGAAGAGGGGCTTCATGCCAGAGTGGTGCGGATCCTGCGCACCTCTGATGTCTCGTTTATGTCCTGGGATGCCGCCAACCTCAGTGGTTCCGGCATCGGTATCGGCATTCAGTCCAAAGGGACGACGGTGATTCATCAGCGCGATTTACTGCCGCTCAGTAACCTTGAGCTGTTCTCCCAGGCACCGCTGCTGACCCTCGAGACCTACCGCCAGATTGGCAAAAACGCAGCCCGCTATGCCCGCAAAGAGTCGCCATCGCCGGTGCCGGTGGTCAATGACCAGATGGTCAGGCCGAAATTTATGGCCAAGGCGGCGCTGTTTCATATCAAAGAGACCAAACATGTGGTGCCGGATGCCAAACCCGTCACCCTGAATATCGAGATTATCCGGGAGGAAAAATGACCGCTTATACCACGATGACCGCCGCGGATTACCCGCTGGCCACCCGCAGCCCAGAGCGTATTCAAACTCCAACCGGCAAACCGCTGACCGATATTACGCTGGAAAACGTGCTCGCTGGGAAAATTGGGCCGAAGGATGTGCGTATTTCGCGTGAGACCCTGGAGTACCAGGCGCAGATTGCCGAGCAGATGCATCGCCACGCTATCGCCCGCAACCTACGCCGGGCGGGAGAGCTTATCGCCATTCCCGATAGCCGGATCCTCGAAATTTATAATGCGCTACGCCCGTATCGTTCCACTGTGGAAGAGCTGCTGGCGATTGCCGATGAGCTGGAAACCCAGTACCAGGCGACGATCAACGCCGCGTTTATCCGCGAGTCAGCCGAGGTTTATCGCCAGCGCGATAAGCTGCGCAAACAGGACGTATAGGGGTAGCAGACGATGGCATTGATTGCGGGCATTGATATTGGCAATGCCACCACGGAGGTCGCGCTGGCGGAGCTAACCGACCAGGGGAAACGCTTTCTCTCGAGCGGCATTGTGTCCACCACCGGCACCAAAGGGACGCGGGATAACATCAGCGGCGTAATGGCCTCACTTCAGCAGGCGCTGGAGAAGGCGGGCAGGCATCAGCGGGAGGTGACGCGGGTCTGCCTTAACGAGGCCGCGCCGGTGATTGGCGATGTGGCGATGGAAACCATTACCGAAACCATTATCACCGAATCAACGATGATTGGTCATAACCCGCAAACGCCCGGTGGGCAGGGGCTGGGGGTTGGCACCACGGTTCGTCTGGCAAACCTCGATGCGCTGACGCCTGACCAGTACGCCAGCGGCTGGATCCCGCTGGTGGACCGCGAGGTGGATTTTATGGACGCGGCCTGGCAGTTGAACGAGGCGCTGGCGCGCGGCATTAACGTGGTGGCGGTGATCCTCCAGCAGGATGACGGGGTGCTTATCCATAATCGTCTGCAGCGAACCCTGCCGATTGTCGATGAAGTCACGCTGATTGACCAGGTGCCGGAAGGGGTGCTGGCGGCGGTGGAGGTAGCGCCCACCGGGCAGGTTATCTCGCTGTTGTCGAACCCCTACGGCATCGCCACCTGGTTTCATCTCACCCCGGATGAAACGCGGATGATTGTGCCGGTGGCCCGAGCGCTTATCGGCAACCGTTCGGCGGTAGTGCTCAAAACGCCACAGGGGGACGTGAAGTCGCGGGTGATCCCGGCGGGGCATATTACGGTGTGCGGTGAGAAGCGCAGCGTTCAGGCTGATGTAGCCAGCGGTGCCGAGGCGATTATGCAGGCGGTCGCCGGGTGCGCGCCGGTCCGCGATATTCGCGGTGAACCGGGCACTCACGCCGGGGGGATGCTGGAGCGGGTGCGTCAGGTGATGGCATCGCTTAGCGGCCACGGCGCCGACGAGGTGTTTATCCAGGATTTACTGGCGGTGGACACCTTTATTCCCTGCAAGGTCCAGGGTGGTCTGGCCGACGAGTTCTCGATGGAGAATGCGGTGGGCATTGCCGCGATGGTGAAATCCGATCGCCTGCAAATGGAGGTGATTGCCCGTGAACTGAGCCAGCGCTTAGCGACGCAAGTAGAGGTGGGGGGCGTGGAGGCCAATATGGCGATTACCGGTGCGCTAACCACGCCCGGTAGCGACACGCCGTTGGCCATCCTCGACCTCGGGGCAGGCTCCACGGATGCGGCAACGATCAACGCCGCCGGGCAGATCAACGCCGTGCATCTGGCAGGGGCAGGCAATATGGTCAGCCTGCTTATCAAAACCGAGCTTGGGCTCAGCGACCTGCACCTGGCGGAGGAGATCAAAAAGTACCCGCTGGCTAAAGTAGAAAGTCTGTTTAGCCTGCGCCATGAGAACGGCAGCGTGGAGTTTTTCCGCGAGCCGCTCAGCCCGGCGGTATTTGCTAGGGTGGTGTATATCAAAGAGGGCACGCTGGTGCCGATTGAGAGCCAGACCTCGCTGGAGAAAATTCGCCGGGTACGGCGTCAGGCGAAAGAGAAAGTGTTTGTCACCAACTGCCTGCGGGCGCTGCGGCTGGTCTCCCCCGGCGGCAATATTCGTGAGATTGCGTTTGTCGTGCTGGTGGGTGGGTCGTCGCTTGATTTTGAGCTGCCGCAGCTTATCACCGATGCCTTATCGCACTACGGCGTGGTGGCCGGGCAGGGGAATATTCGCGGTACGGAGGGGCCGCGTAATGCGGTGGCGACCGGGCTGGTTTACCGTTGCGCACCTGAAGCGTCGCTGCAGTAAATTCAAATATCGAAATATATAAATATTGCAATGTATCTATATTGAGAATAGGCTTTGTTCCATCACCGGCAGGCAGCGTTGCCTGCCAGAGCGCCTATCAAGATGGAATATGTCATGGAAAATACTGCACTTTTTACCCCGTTAACTCTGGGTGCCTTCACGCTGAAAAATCGCATTGCGCTGCCGCCGCTGACGCGCTCACGCAGCAGCCAGCCGGGTAACGTTGCCAACGATCTGATGGCGGAATATTACGCACAGCGCAGCAGCGCCGGATTTATGGTCAGCGAAGGGACGCAGATTGAACCGCGTGGTCAGGGCTATGCCTGGACGCCGGGTATCTACACACCAGAGCAGATAGCGGGTTGGAAAAAAGTCACCGAGCGGGTGCACCAGCAGGGCGGCGTGATTTTTGCCCAGCTCTGGCACGTGGGGCGGGTTTCTCATACCTCTCTGCAGCCGGGAGAAGGCGCGCCCGTGGCGCCGTCGGCGATTCCGGCGACCAATGTGAAAGTGTTTATTGAAACCGGGCCGGGTACAGGGGCGCTGGCAGAGCCGTCTGCACCGCGTGCGCTGAGCACCGATGAAGTCCGTGAGCTGGTGGCGCTGTACGCGACCGCCGCGCGCAATGCGATGGCGGCGGGCTTTGATGGCATTGAGCTGCATGCCGCTAACGGCTATCTGATTAACCAGTTTATGTCGGTGCATACCAACCAGCGCGACGACGTCTACGGTGGCTCGCTGGATAACCGACTGCGTTTTCTGCGCGAAGTGACTCAGGCGGTGATTGGGGTTGTCGGCAAAGAACGCGTTGGGGTGCGCTTTGCACCGCTGTTCGAAAGCACATCGGAAGACCGTGTTTACCTCGGGCTGGTGGAGCCGGACCCGTTTACCACCTATATCGAAGCAGCAAAACAGCTCAACCAACTGGAGATTGCCTATCTCTCCATCGCCGAAGCGGACTGGGATAATGCGCCTGACCTGCCGGCAGAATTCTGCCGTGCGCTGCGTGAGACCTTCGACGGGGTGCTGATGTATGCCGGGAAATATACCGCCGAGAAGGCGACGCGGATGCAGCAAGCCGGGCTGGCGGATTTGTTCGGTTTTGGCCGTACGTTTATCGCCAACCCGGATCTGCCCGCGCGTCTTGCCAACGGCTGGCCGCTGAACCCGGCGGACCGTAACACGCTGTTTGGCGGTAGTGCTGTTGGCTACACCGACTACCCAACGTACAGCGCGAGCTAAGTGGTCTGCGGGCGGCATCCGTCGCCCGCATTGACATTTAACGGCGCGCTGCCTAATGTACCGTCCAACTCCATTACCGTAGCCAGCCTGATGCCGCTAAATACTGACGATATTCTGAAAGCGATTTCCAACCCGACCCGCCGGGAGATCCTGCATTGGCTGCGTGACCCCGCTGCGCATTTTGCCGGGTATCCGCATCTGCTGGACCCGCAGCAGGACGGCGTCTGCGCCAGCTTTATCCAGGAAAAAACGGCGCTGTCGCAGCCGACCATCTCTTCACACCTCAGCAAGCTGCAAAAAGCCGGGCTGTTGACCAGCAAAAGAGTCGCTACCTGGACCTATTTCAAGCGCAACGAACAGGTTATCGCCCAGTTTTTGAGCGAGCTTGAGCAGTCGCTGTAGCAGCTAACATCGCCGTTCGTTTTCGTCATATCGTTGGTATCCGCTTTTCAGCGAGTAGTCAAACCGTGTGCCCTGTCAAAGACAGGGCACACATCGCTTTTGTTATTTCGCTGTCTCAATTTTCGGTGGCTGCCAGCTGCCATCCAGAATCGGTTTTTCACCCCAGTAGGCGCGAATATAGAGCGAGAACGTTCCATCAGGCGCGGGAAGCCAGTTGTTGATCTTCTCCTCAGCTGGTCGGGTTTTGCTGATGTAGAGCGTCAGCGAGCCGTCCTCGTTGAACTTGAGATCCTTGTTTTTAGTGCCAAGCGAATAGCGGTTCAATGCATTGGAGCTGAATAGATGTTTACTGTTATACAGCGTTAATGACCAGAAGCCTTTGACCGGCGGAAGTTCGCCTTTCGGGAAGGTCACCGTATAGCTGTGGTCGCCTGATAATTGTGCTCCAGCGCCATCGTCGTCAGTATAGAAATACTGGGTTTCATTCGGTTTATTATCGAACATGTTCGATTTAGCAGTGCCGGTACGGTTGTAGTAATCGATGCCGAACTCTGCGTTGTTCTTCGAGCGGTTCCAACCGTTCCCCGCCGGAACGCCGTTATTTTTCCACTTAAAGAACTCGGCGATCACTGTTTTATCCGTTTCGACCGCGGCTTCATCCATCCATTTGCGGACTTCCGGGTTTTTCTGCCCCGCTTTAATCAGATGGCGATACTGGGCGTACATGGCATTTTCGCCGGGTAATGGTGGCACTTTATCCAGGACGTTCGCTAGCTGATCGAAGAATTTTTCAGGTACGACCCATTTAGTTTCACCTGCGCTGGCATCGGGTTTATCGCCGATGGCCGGAATATTGGCATAGTCGAAGGATTTCATTTTGCCGTTAAACTGGCTTAGCGGGTAGGTCATCACTTCTTTGATTGGTGCCTGGATGGCCTTTCGGTCTTCCACGGTGTCGTCCATCTGGATGCGTGGAATAATGTTAGCCATTTCTGTTGATGAACGGATAACCCCGTTAAATCCTTTCGGCATTTCGCCCTTCCAGTTTGGGCCGACCAGCAGATAGAAGCCCGGTCTGGTGGCATAAGGCTTGCCGATATTACCCACCTGGTTCGTTCGGGCGTCATAGATGGCGTAAACCCAGAAACGATCTTTAAAATCAGGAACCTGAATAACGATCGGTCCTTTATCCAGTTCAAAGAAACCAAGCCCGTAGGCGACGTCCTGGTTTGGGCAGGTGACAAAGGTTTCCTCAGGTTTGATGTAGTCAGTCAGCATGCTCAGCTGATCCATTGGGGCCACCGGCACCATCCCGCCGTTGAGAGCAGGGTAAGGCGCTTTGGTGATCGTTTCTCGGCGATTGAACTGATTGACCATTGGCCAGCCCCAGAGGTAGGCCTGCTGCGCGATGGCCTTAACGTAAGCTTCCGGCATCGTAACATCGGCGGATGGTTGGGTTAGCTGGGCAAATTTAGTCGGGTGCGGAATGGTAAGCGGCGCCGTTTGCGCAGCCGCGCTAGCACTTATCGTGAAGGCGGTAAACAGTGCCAGGTATCTCATTTTCATCCTGTTTCTCACTCTTATTTGTTGGTCTGAACGAGGTCGTCAGGAACCCAGGTCTGATCGTAGAAGCCGTCTTCGGTCCCGTAGAGGCGTAAGGCCACGAGGAAATTGCGATCGGGCACCGTTTTAATAAATGCGCTATCCGCGACGCCGTCCGGTTTGTTGGGGCCAAACCAGAGATCAATAGAGCCGTCTTTGTTTTTTGGAATGTTGTAATAGCCGTTAGTTGAGGGAAGGAGCTGATCGGTTTCCGGCATAGTGCCATCGGTAATGTTGTACGCCGTAACCGCCCAGAACAGCGCCGCAGGTGGGTTCGGCGGGAGATGCAGCTTGTAGGTATTACTGCCGTCCAGGAATTTACCAGCATTATCTTTAGTGGCGTAAGGATATTTAGAACCTGCTCCAGTCGTATGCATAACCATTGCCGCAGCGCTGGAGTAGGCAATCTGGAAGAAGGCGGCGCGCTGGTTAGCATCGAGTGTTCCGTACTGCATCCATTCGGCAGTGGCGCCCGCCCAGGAGTTTTCCCACTGTCTGTCTTTGTAGTAAAGCTGGCGCTGATCGTCTCGTCCCACCTGGCGACGTGCAAGGATCATCCGAGGCGCCGTTTCTACAGCTTTAGTGAGCATTTCTTGCTGCTTTGCCGTTGGGTTGAAAGGTTTACCTTTTACGATACCAATGCTGAGCAATGCGCTGCGGGTAGCATCAGGTATTGCGGTTAACGGTTCATCATCGACAAACGCTTTGAGCTTCTGCCAATAGCTGGCGTCGGTTGGATACATCATATTCACACGCTTACCGCTAGCGTCCGGGAACTGCATTGGCTTAACCTCTTTTTCTACATCCCACAGCGGATAAATACGCGTTGTTTCAGCATTTTCGACGGCAGGTGTTGGGTCGGGTTTCGCGTCACCTTTACCCATAATGGTTCTGAAGAAGAGGAATACGTTATTGGTTGATGATTTAAAGGCGTAATAACCCTGTGGCACCGGGCCATCGTAATCCGGAGGAAGCAACAAATAGAGCCCGCCACGCGCACGATCTGGGCCAATTGCGCCAACGTCGGTAATCGTTTTCTGGAAAAAGTCGGTGAACATGCCAATAACGTTTGGCGGAGCTTTGACGACCAGCGGGCCAGTTTCTTTTAAATTCAGATAGCTCATGGAATAGATAACATCACCGTTAGGCGTTGGAACCACCGCGCGGCTATCCATGCGTTCTTTCCAGATAGGTAGAATATTATAGCCTTTACCGAAGGCAGCTTCGGAACCGTCACGTAATCCAATAGTGTTCAGCAACGGTAGCGTTTGAATATAGGCCTGAATGGCATCCTGGTAATAGAGATCGTCGCTGAGCGACTGGGCTTCCTGTTGAGGGAGCCAATTACCATTATTGAGTTGTTTCATTAACGGCGACAGCGGCGCATCAGCAGCGGTTGCTGTATGAGAGAAGAACAATGCCAGTAGAATAGCGGATGTAGCGACGCGGAGTTTCATTATACATTCCTGTGCTGGAATAAAATTCGAGGTATAGTGCATCCCGGTATTTAGCAGTGTGTCCGACTCTGTGGTACTAACGATACCGAAAGCTTCTGGAAGTATAGTTCGCATCCAAAAAAATTAATTATTATAATTGTTTATATATAAATTTAAGGGGTGATGATGTTGTTAGATGAAGTTATAACGATAGGATGACAATGAATGAACGTTTTTTCCGAAGTCACTATCTATGCATTACGTAGAGATAATATTTATCGCTAATATATGATGCATCATATTATTCTACTGACTTGTCAGATGAAGTTATTTCCCCTCAGGAATACACTATATTTAATTATCATGCCTGTTGTTTTTTACTTTTGATGCCACTCATAGAACTTCGCTTCTTATTTCGCTAACCGACGACAAACCGCCTTCTGTGCTACACGTTGAGCGCCGCCGGGAAGGCCTCCTGCAGCCAGGTGGTAAAAACCCGCAGTCGCGATGGAACATAGCGGTTCTGCGCGTAGACCACGTGGAAAGGATAGGGGGCCGGACGCCACTCGCTTAAAATCTCCACTAACTCCCCGCTGGCTAACGCCTGGCGCAGCGAATAAGAAAACGTCTGCACAATACCGAGACCCGCCTGGGCGGCGGCGATGTGGGCGTTGCTCTCATTGATGCCGAGGTGGTGCTCGGCCTTTATCTCAATCGGTTGACCATCCTGCCTAAAGCGGAACGGGAACGCTCGCCCGCTGGCAGGCGATAAATAGCTGATCAGCCGATGCCCGTTCTTCAGTTCGTCCGGGTAGGCGGGCGTACCACAGCGTTTAAGATAGCCGGGGGTGGCGCAGGTGATGAGCGCCGCTTCGCCAAGTTTTCGGGCGATAAGCGTGGAGTCTTCCATCGGCCCGCCGCGAATTGCGCAGTCGATATTGCCGCCGATCAGATCCGAGGGTTTATCGGCGACCAGCAGGTCGATGCGGATATCCGGGTAGCTGACCATAAACTCGGCCAGCAGTGGAATCAGCACATCCCGCGCGGTGGAACCGCCAACGGCGATGCGCAGATGGCCTTTGGGCTTGGTGCTGGAGGTGTTAAACGCGCTATCGATCGCTTCCAGATCCGCTAAAAGCTGACGCGCCTTTTCATAGTATTCCAGCCCTTCCGGCGTGACGGTAATCCGCCGTGTGGTGCGCTGCAGCAGGCGAGTGCCGAGATGAGCTTCCAGCAGTTGAATCGTTTTGCTGAGGGTGGCATTTGGCATGTTCAGCGAGTCCGCCGCGCGGGTAAAGCTGTTGGCCTCGACCACGCGAGTAAAAACTTTGAGGGCTAGAAATTGGTCCATTATTCGTTTTTCCCCGGTAATTGGTTGCCATTATTCATGCAGGTGAATAGTGTTTTTCATTTTGCCCTATTTTTCTGCCTATGTGATGCACGCTAGAGTGATTTCCGAGCTTAGCAGTCAGTTAATCGCTGCAAGTAAATGATTCTATTAACCTATTTTAAGGATGTGCATCATGAGCAAAAAATTAGCGGAGAAAATTGCATTGGTTACCGGCGGTAGCACGGGGATTGGCCTGGCTTCGGCACAGGAACTGGCTGCGCAGGGCGCGAAAGTGTACATCACCGGTCGTCGCCAGGAAGAGCTTGATGCCGCAGTGGCCTTAATCGGGCCGTCGGCGAAAGGCATTCGCGCTGACGCTTCCGCCCTGAGCGACCTTGATACCGTGTTTGCTACCATCGCCAGTGAATCGGGCAGACTGGATATCTTGTTCGCCAACGCCGGTGGCGGCGACATGATGCCGCTGGGGGCGATTACTGAAGAACATTTCGACCGTATTTTTGGCACCAACGTGCGCGGCGTGCTGTTCACCGTGCAGAAGGCGCTGCCGCTGCTGACTCAGGGGGCGTCGGTTATCCTGACCGGTTCAACCGCCGCGGTGAAAGGGACCGCTAACTTCAGCGTGTACAGCGCCAGCAAGGCCGCGGTGCGCAATCTGGCGCGCTCATGGGCGCTTGACCTGCAGGGGCGTGGTATTCGGGTGAATGTGGTCAGCCCAGGCCCGGTCCGCACGCCGGGTCTCGGCGGACTGGTGGCGGAAGAACATCGACAGGGGCTGTTTGATGCGCTGGCTGCTGGGGTGCCGCTGGGCCGTCTGGGGGAACCGGAAGAGGTGGCGAAAACCGTCGCTTTCCTGGCTTCCGACGACGCGAGCTTTATTAATGCCGCAGAAATCTATGTTGATGGCGGGCTGGCGCAGATTTAATGGGGAGCGTGCGCCGGGTTCCGAACGGGCCCCGGCGTCGCGTTGTTCGGCCGGGCTACGTTACGCGCACTATCCGTAGCGGATTCTGCCATCAACATAAGGTTGAGGCTTGCTAAACAAATAGCCCTGCGCGAAGTCGCATCCCAAAGCCTGAAGGTTTTCCAGCTGTTCCTGCGTTTCAACGCCTTCCGCCACCGCCTTCATGTTGAGGGATTTCGCCATCCCGGTGATGAGTTTAATGATATTTAGCGCATCTTCTTGCGTCGATATCGAATGGACAAAGGACTTGTCAATTTTGATTTTATCGAAGGAAAGGCGGCTCAACCGCGCCAGGGAAGAGTAGCCGGTGCCAAAATCATCGATGGAGATTTTCACGCCCAGGGCTCTGAGTTTGTTAAGGGTATTCATCGGCGTACTGCTCTCGGTAAAGAGGGCAGATTCGGTCACTTCCAGTTCAAGACGATCGGCCGAAAGCCCGGTCTCTTTCAAAATGGACAGTACGATTCCCACAAAGCCTTTGCAGCTCAACTGCACCGGCGAGACGTTAACTGAAATTTTAGCCGGAACCGCCCAGAAGGCCGCTTCCCGACAGGCCATTTCGAGCACCAGCTTGCCCATTTCGTTAATCATGCCTGTTTTTTCAGCAACCGGAATAAAGCTATCCGGCGACATAAGGCCTTTACGCGGATGAATCCAGCGAATAAGGGCTTCATAGCTGTAAATTTCCCGGCTGAACGAGTCGACAATCGGTTGGTAATAGACCACGAATTCTTTATTCGCTAAGGCCAGCGCCATATCGTGCTCAAGCGTTCTGGTTTCCTGCAGCTGGTCCAGCATGCGTTGGCGGAAGACTTTTATCTTCCCGGTACCGGCATTTTTCGCTTCATAGAGTGCCAGATCGGCGAACTTGTAAAGATAGTCGGAGCGGCGTTCAGTGTCTGAGATAACAATGCCCACACAGGTGGTGATATTAATAATCGCGTTATAAATCGTGTAGGTCTGGTTAATGACATCGCATATTTTCTGGGCGCGCGAAACCGCGCTGCTCTCCGTCAGACCTCGCGCGAGAAAGGCAAATTCATCGCCTCCCAGGCGATAAAGCGTATCCGAACTAAATTTCAACGACATCAGCCTTTCGGAAATCTGCCGTAATAACATATCCCCGGCATCATGACCGTAGGTGTCATTGATCTCTTTAAATCGGTCTAAATCAAACAGCATCACCGTGACCGAGTCATGGTACTTTTCCGCGATCTCGATAGTGTTATTTAAATTCCACCAGAATAGCTGACGGTTGTTCATCTCGGTAAGAGAGTCATGGTAAACGTCATACTCTAGTTTGGCATTCTGGGTTTGTAGCTTTTCTTTCGACTTCTGCAGCTCTTCTGCCAGGCTCTTAACCTGACGGTGCGCCTTGAGGATATTTCTATTCTGCACAAAGCTCAGCATGCCGAGGATGGCGCTCAGTATTATCAGCAGTACGGACGTCGTGGAATACACATAGTACAGCGTCTGAATTTTGAGGTTGGCGATATTCACCGAGTTAACGTCTTTGTCTAATGCTCCGGATGAAAAACGACTGAGCGGTACATCAAGCGTATGCATGGTTTTCAGATAAGCCTGAAGTTCTGGACGATTCATAGTCTCAAGATGAACGTCCAGATATTTAAGGGTGTTTTCAAGCTTCAGGGCCAGGTCACTATGCGCTTTATTGCTTTCAATATAATGCGCTAAATCACCTTCTTTTAGTAAGTCGCTCTGGCTGAGCATGATATCGAGGCGAAGGCGCACCTCATCGAGCGTCATCGATTCATCGATAGCGTAAAGACCGACCGATGACTCAAATCGATAGTATTCAGATACCACCTGCGCGGCAGACCACGAGTTGGCGTAGTGCGTCAGACTCTGTAGCTCCTGTTGCCTCTCATGCACCAGGTAAGAGACATACCCGGTAGCGATAAAAAGGGTGAAGATAATGCCAGCCAGTATTCTGTTCATAATGCTTTTCTGAACCCTTACTCAATACTCATTCTGCTGACCTGCCATGCTGACCTTGAATAATAGACCTGGTTATTCAGTTCAGGGATGCTGTCATAAGGATACACAATGAATAATGGGCCTTTGTCGCGGATACGCATATATTCTCCGTTGACTTTAACCGCAAGGATAACATTGTATTTTTTGAAATCACTGAGTGGGATAATGGTCGTGTAGTCGTTGAGCGCCGTGACTTTTACTACAGACCCTTTTGCTCCGACGTAGTCCATCAGCTTTTGCAGCGGTATACCCGTAAATGTTGTGCGGCCATTATACCAGGGCGTGGTGGTCTGGAAGGTGACGGTACCCAATTTCTCAAGGCTGGCGAGATCAAAAACGGCTTTCTCGCCTGCATTTTTATTCTCGATATTCCCGGACATCGTTAAAAGCACCTTGCCGGTGGGTTTGGCAAGTTCACCCGCCCAGGCCTGCGTGGCGACGACAAAGCTTAACAACATGACAATTAACCGCATTTTACTCTCACCTCTCTACCGGATGTTGCAGAAGTATAATTTAGTTATCCTGTCATTTATATATGTTGCGTAATTATTAAAGTAATAATTTCAGTCATGTATTAAGTGATTGGAATCAATGCGTTGGGGAGTTTTTATTTTTTAAAATTGATTGAAAAAAGTTGATGCTGCTATTTGAAGCAAGATAAATCTTATTGTTGTTGGGTGAAAAAAGAACGACTGACGCTTCAGGGTAAATAAACACATACTAATAGAAAGGTTTATTTTCCGAGGAAAACTATCATGTGGCTGTCACCTACCCGGATGACGAAGAGTATGAACGCCTTTCTGATCCTTACGTTTTCCAGCATGTCGTTGAGGCTTTCTCACCACTTTAATTCTCTTTCCGGGTAACCAGTCGGTAACCCGGAATTGCCATCACACTCGTACTCGTTAAATTATCAACATTCGCTTTTAGCATGAAGCGGGCAAACCAACTGGGTTGAAGGTTCGCAGTGAGCGATTCGCGGACATTCAACTTCAAGGGTACTTTATATGTTAAGGTATTGTATCGATTACAGGCAGGGTACCGTTTCCGATGTAAAGGTTTTCTCTTTTAACAGTGCTTATTTTCCGCGTTGCCGTGGGCTGCGTGGGCTTCTGTTATTTAAGATGAGAACCTTTCTTTATGAACACGTTGCTGTTTGCGCTTATTGGTGCGCTTCGTAGCCACCGCTGGCTTCGTTTCCTTGGGTTTGCCTATATCCTGTCATCGTTGGGCAATGGGCTTACTCAGGTCATTATCTTCGGTCAGCTTTTACACTGGCATGCTTCTCCTGCGACACTTACCATTGTGTATATGCTGTCGATGCTACCTAGCTTTATTGGCAGCATCTGGGGCGAGATACTATGTAAGAAAACGTCACCACTGCGGATCCTGATTTTTACCGAAATATCGGGTCTGTTTGCGCTTGTTTTTCCCATATATGGCTTGCTGCATCATCATGTACCGGCGCTGCTGGTCGTGCAGTGCATAGAGGCTCTGCTCAGCGGCATAAGCTACCCGGCGCTGACGTTACTATTCAAACGCGGATTGCGCCATGATGAACTCCCGGCTGCAACGGCCATGGAAACCATCATTTTTGCTTCACAGGTGTTGTTGGGGACTGGCCTCGGTGTTTTGCTTTTTGGCCTGATTCCTCCGCTGCATCTGCTTGCCATTGATGCGCTAAGTTTTACGGCTTCTGCGATTCTGCTTATGATATCTGCCGCTTTTTTTTGCGGCGAAGCACACCGGCCAACAGAGGCTACGCCGGTCAGACGGGAATCCCTCTGGCGCGTCATATCACCCTTGCAAAAAAGAAGTATTATGCTGTTACCCGCGCTTGCCGCGGTGGGGTCACCCGCAATGGCACTTTTACCTGCACTGGCGCAAGAAATAAGGCCTGAAGATTCTGCCGGGCTGGCCTTGCCGCTACTTTTTGCACGAAGTCTTGGTCAGCTCTGCGGGCCGCTGATGCTTGATGCCAGTAAATTGCAGCAGTATGCCGCTAATAATAGGTTGTTACTGACCTGTCTGAGTTTATTTATTGGAAGCTATTTTTTATTACCACTCTCTGCCGGGTATCGATACATCGGACTGGTTCTTATCTTCGGTGCACATATGGCATCGAATATTGTATTTGCTTTGGGTACGTTTGGTCTTTTGAGGAACTTCCCACAAACCCAGGTGGCAAAAGCCAGTGCGATATCATGGCGTGTGCAGGTACTGACCGCCACTGTTTTCACCGGTATAACCAGTGCAATGGCGCAATACTTTGGCGCATTTTACGCACTTTATTGTATGTCGCTGTTCAGTCTGGGAGTTGTCGGCGTTTTACTCTGGTTGAACAGAACGAGAGCAATAAATAAAGTGAACCAACGCCTTCGAGAGTAGAGGAAAGCCTGCTCCCCTGGTTAGCTTTTATCTCCCTGAGCATTCATGAGGTATGCCAAATCAGATTACGCACGCCTAGAAGCTATGAGGTTAGGTAACTGGGTTGGCAACGTTGCTATGGGGGGCGGCTACCGATACTGCGGAGCGTAGCTAATATCATAAACCTGTCTGCCGACCATTGGTTGGCAGATTTGTTATCACCAAAGGTCTGCTCCTGGCACTCAGCGAGCGGATAAGATAGCTGAGCCAAAGGTCCGCTGTGAGCGAAAAGCGGACATTAAAATTCAGTTTGAATTAACATTCGTTGTTGATTAGTTGCCTCTGCCACGCTCCAGAAGAGATTCTGAAAAACTTTGGTGCAGCGTTTCCACTAAGGGCATTAGTTGATTTTCTGTAAGTGGGGCCAATAGTAGAGATTTCGAACCGTCAGTGGAATACCAGATAACTTCTTCGATCTCCGCTGCTGGCTGAATATCGCTTGCAGTAAGGACACAGTGATAAATATCAGCAATAACGACGCGGCCTGGCTCGTTTATCGCTTTATCAGTGAATCGCCCAACGTAGCTAAAGTCCTGGCCTGTCAGGTTAAGATTCAGCTCCTCTTGCAGTTCTCGCGATAGGGCCGCGACAGGGGATTCATCTGGTTCCATTTTACCGCCTGGCTGAATAAAGTGAGTCGTGCCACGTTTTCTGACCAGCAGACAGCGCCCGGATTCGTCAGTAATGATGGCTGAGGCAATGCAGATATCTTGATTGGTATTCATTGTTTCCTCTTTACGATAACGGGTTAGTAAAATCGCGTGGCGTTGAATCCAAAATGGAGCGAAAAGCAGCAGTAAATGCGGCTGGACATGAGAAACCTAGCTGAAAAGCAACCTGTTTGATTGGGATGCCATTCGCGAGAAGATCTAACGACGCACAAATTCTGGCTCTCTGCCTCCAGGTTCTGTAACTAAATCCAGTATCCTTAACAAACAATCTCGAAAATGTACGTTCAGACACGGCTGCAATAAAAGCAAGCTCACTCAGCGATATATCCCAGCGCTGATTAATCAGCAACTCTCTGACTGCATTGAATAATCGCTCGTCATGTGGCATTGGAAGCTCCGCAGCTAATGGGGGAGCCTCGCTGAGAATTTCCAGAAGCAACAGAGCCATTTTCCGTTGGCTCGGTTCGTTGTAGTCCTCACTGAATAGCCCAGCTATCAACTCTTTCACAAGTGCCGTAGCAGTAATCACATGCACCTGGCTACTCTTCGTAAAGTTCGTGCATTCTGCTATGAGGCTGCTGCTGAAATAGATAGCCCGTAGGTCTGTTTGTGAAAGCAGGTTGTAACTATGGATCTGAAGAGGCGGTAACCATAATGCACGCTGGGGAGGTATTACCCAGCGGTTACTCTCTGTTTCAACCAGCATCACCCCCCTGGAGGCAAACAGTAGCTGTCCCTCAACATGATGATGTGGAGGATCTTCCTCTCCACGTTGATAGCTTATCGCTGTGCCTGACCAGCCAGTTGCTTCATCATGTCTTGGCGCCTTATCTATACTACCTGGCATTTCAGATTTAGCTCCTGCAATTATGATATCAAAGTTGGAACCACCCGCTGTACAGCGGTAATGGGTGAGTGATTTATTATTCAAATTATCATCGATATTACAGGAGCATATCCTAATGCGAGTCCACTTTATCGTACATGAAAGTTTCGAAGCCCCAGGGGCTTATGAAACATGGGCAAGAAATCAGGGTCATGATGTGACGTACTCACGTGTGTACGCTGGTGAAGTGTTACCAGCAAACGCCGAAGGCATCGATTTTCTGATCGTTATGGGCGGTCCGCAAGACCCAACCATTACTCTGGAAGAATGCCCGCACTTTGATTCCAAAGGTGAACAGGCGTTGATTGCTTCTGCGGTTCTCTCGGGTAAAGCCGTGATTGGTATCTGCCTTGGCTCACAGCTAATCGGTGAAGCGCTGGGCGCACCGTTTGCTCACAGCCCTGAAAAAGAGATTGGTAAATTCCCGATCACTTTAACTGAAGACGGCTGCAAGGATGAAATGTTCTCTCACTTTGCTAAAACGCTTGAAGTTGGTCACTGGCATAACGACATGCCAGGTCTGACCCCGGAAGCAAAAATTATCGCTTTTAGCGAAGGCTGTCCGCGCCAGATCGTTTCTTATTCAGACCGCATCTTTGGTTTCCAGTGTCATATGGAGCTAACCCTGGAAGTTGTTGAACAGCTGATCGCTCATTCAGAAAAAGACCTGAGCCTCGCCGCAGAATATCGCTTCGTTAACACCCCTGCTGAACTTCGTGCTCATGATTACAGTGAAATGAATCAGGTCTTGTTTGGATTCATGGATAAGCTGGAGGCACGTTACAAAGCAGCTCAATAAAAAACTAACGCCCGGCGATACTTGTTACCGAATATTAGTTTCAATGTCCGCTTCTGGCACTAAGCGGACGTACAGAAAATCACTACACCCATTGTCGATATCCCACTCACTGTTCCAATTCAGCTATCGCCAACTCGGCAACTTTTAGGGTTGTTGAAACAGCATCGTTACTTGAGAGGGACCAGGCGGTTGAAAGACCACACCATGCAATTATCCATTTGAGCAGGCGTTCTCGGTCCAGGTCTGCCATCCGGGTGACGATACTAAGACGCTGTTTAAATATCTCCGGTACCGTCGCAACAGGAGGTACTGGGTTACCAAGATCCGGATTAGTAAAGATATTGGCAAAGTCGAATCCCCGTTCACCTATTAGCCCTTTGGGGTCAATGGCAAGCCAGCCAGACGCTTCAAAATCAAGCACATTTCCGTGATGTAAGTCACCATGCAACGCAACCATATCTTGTGGGGAAGAAAGTAATTCTTCTGAAATTTCTGCGCAACGTGCCAGGATGCCGCCATACTTCAAGGCAGCTGGTTTTAGAGGATTAAACCATTCATGTAAAGGCGTAAGCTGGGGATACGGTGCTTTTGTGAATGAATGAAGTTGGTTCGCCGTCATGCACAAAATACGACAAGCAACGTCATCCTTACCTTCGCGGGACATTGCTGATAAAGACGAGGAACCTGCGGCTCTTGAGAGAAGAATGGCTTCATTTTCATGTGCAATCACCGGTGCCGCACCATTTCCTTCCCACCATGCCATTAGTGCATTACCGGCTTGTTCATCCGGGTCATCCGTCACTTTTAACATGGCTTTAATGCCATGTGCTGCCGTTTTGACCGGATACAACTGTGAGGTATGCGTTATAAATGGAGTGCCGTCAGGAATGAGGTTCCAGCGACGTAGCCAGGGTTTTAACTTGAACATATCCATAAAGTTTTCTTTAACATCCTTATAATCAACGTGGGAAACCGGTATGCATTCGGGCATTTTAACCCATAGGTAATGCGCTTTCCTGCATGCTGTTTTCTAGTCAGCTTGGTCAAGGGCATCCTCCCATCACGTCCCCCCATTAACCCCCAGCGCTGCAACAATCGCCACCTCCATTTTCTCCGGCGTTGTAAATGGCGCAAAACGCTTAAGCGGCCTACCGTCGCGTCCGATCAGAAACTTAGTAAAGTTCCACTTGATTCGTCCACCCAGTATGCCGGGTAACTCGCCTTTCAGATAACGAAACACCGGGTGTGCCGTGCCCCCGTTGACGTCGATCTTCTCGAACATTGGGAAGCTCACGCCGTAGTTGATGTGGCAGGTCTGCGCGATATCGTCGGCGCTGCCGGGTTCCTGCTTGCCAAACTGGTTGCAGGGGAAGCCCAGTATCACCAGGCCCTGCGTGGCGTACTTTTTGTAGAGCGCTTCAAGGCCAGCGTATTGCGGCGTGAAGCCACAATGGCTGGCAGTGTTCACTACCACAACCACGTTGCCTGCATAGTCGTCCATGGTGATAGGTTGCCCTTGTAGGCTGGTGGCGGAGAGTTGATAAAAGGACGTCATGACGGGATCCTTAGCGCTGAGCGAGTGGGGGAGCGGGTCGTCAAAGGCCCAACGCATCAATCGTTGAGCCTTGATGATTATTTAACGTACCACGCTGACATTTTCCAGTTTTACCGGGCTTTCCGGCTGGTCGCCTACTTGTTGAGTCAAGGGAACGAACAGGTTGAGGTCCTGCAGCCAGGCGAGCTTTTCAGCGCTGCTCTTTTGGTTGTCTCTGGAGGAATGACACGCGACGAGCAGATATTTACCGCTAAATTCAGGGGCAATGCTGTTCGCCTCTCCCCCCGTCGTGACGTCACAGCGCAATGTTGAGGCTGTGACTTTCTTATCGGCATCAATATCATCCCATTGTGCCTGGTAATGTTGACCCGCCGCTAACGGGAAGTGCAGATCCGTTTGCAGCGAGTTCAGCACTGAAGCGCCGGTGCTGATAGACATAGTAAATTTCAGCTGCAGCTGATTGGCCAGCGTTAAGCGTTGCACCGTCCAGATGCCATAATCCTCAAGCTTGCGGAGATATCCATCCGGCTGCGCATCCAGCTGGACCTTAATCTTGCCGAGGTCGCTGCTCTGGGTATAGCGAATCTGTTTAAAGCGCGGCAGCGCCCAGGGCTTAATCAACGCCTGTACCTGGCGCTCAATATTTGCCGAAAGGGGATATTTGTTCAGCCACTGCGGATTATTATTGCTCAGATCCGGCATGGTCGGCCCCATCAATGTGGACGGCTTCTTGTTGGCGGCGGGAACAAAGAGCCCTTCGGCGGTGAAGGTTTTTCCTGCGGGGAGTTGGCAGAGCTGCTCGAAGCGCTGCGTCATTTTGGCATCAATAGGGAAGCTGCTTTTACGGCGAAGGATATCCGCAGTAATAAGCGAGTCGGTGACGCGACCTTCGCTGTCGAAATTCATGGCCGCAGCAGCAGCGCCCTGATGGGTTTCGCAGTTATAGAGGTAGCGCTCAACTTTTAATACCAGCGGCGCATCATAAGGGGGCTCCCAGGTAATATCGGCAAAGTCATAGCCCATGTTTACCGATAAAATATCGTCGGTGCGCTTAATGCTATTCACATCAACAAGTGCAGTCATACCGCTATCTGACGTCGCGGATAATTTTTCCCACCGCGCTGCTTTTACCGGTAGCTGGCAAACCGTGCGAATATCTTCGGCCTTCATCTGTGGGTCGTCCTGCGCTGGCGCATAATGAAGATAGCTATTGCCGTAGAAGCGCGCCTTGGTTAACCCTTCTTTATTCAGTAGATCCTTATAAAGAAGCTGTGACTTACCCTGTTTGCAGTCAACGGAGCGCCATTGCTGGGCGGTGTTGCCATTATCGAAGGTTAACGACACCATAAAATTCACCCGATCGTTAATTCTGGTGATGGACAGGGGATTGGTGCTGCTGCTGACCAATGCGGGATTATCAGCGGCCTGAACGTAAGAAAAGGGGGTAAGCGCCAGAAAGGCAAGAGGGTGAATAAAGGGGCGTACGCGAGACATACATGTTCCTTCACATATTAATTAAGAAATAAAGATATCGGCATCAAAGGAAAAATGATGAGTTCGATTGGGTAGTTACCTTAGAGAAAAACAGCTATCAGGTAAATCGTAAGAGTCGGTATTTAAATTAACCGAAGCACTCGCGGGAACATCCCTGACTCGCCGTATGCCAGGCTGACAGTGTTGATTATCTGACACGACATCACATAAGAGCAGCGCTCAATGGCCACGCAAAAATGGGGAGAACTCAATGATCACATTATGCAAAACCTGCGGCACATCCTATAAAACGGCCGGTTCCCATCCTGCGCACTGTTTAATTTGCGAAGATGAACGTCAGTATATCCCTGCTGAAGGGCAGCAATGGGTTGATTTCGACACCCATTGCGCTTCGCACACCACCACGTGGAAACAGCACGATAGCGAACTTTTTAGCATTCGCACCGTTCCTGATTTTGCGATTGATCAGCGTGCATTTCTGCTGCGCACCCCGCAAGGCAATATTCTGTGGGACTGTATTGCCACCCTGGACGATGCCACGAAAACGCTGATTGCCTCGCTCGGCGGGCTTAAGGCTATTGCGATATCACATCCCCATTACTACACCGCCATGCAGGATTGGGCTGCCGAGTTTAACGCGCCGATATACCTTCATACCAACGATCGTCAATGGGTGATGCGCGACAGCCCCTGGATTCATTTCTGGGAAGGCGAAACGCTGGAACTGACTCAGGACATCACCGTTATCCGTCTCGGCGGGCACTTTGCCGGCGGCTGCGTGCTGCATTGGGCGCGGGGTGAAGGCATCGTGCTTTCCGGCGATATCGTTCAGGTGACCGCTGGGGCGCGGGCCGTCTCATTTATGTGGAGCTACCCTAACTTACTGCCGCTGCCCGCCGCCACGGTCAGCGATATTGCCCAACGTCTGGCGACGGTAAAATTTAAGAAACTCTACGGCGCGTTTGCTGGGAAAGATATTACGCAAAATGCCGATGAAATCGTGCGCCGCTCGGCGGATAAATATGTCTCCTGCCTGAAATAGCGGGAAAGGCTTAACTATGGGTTGTCAGTGAGGTGCTGGTGAGGCTTAACCTGCCCGCTGTTATCGAGCCGTCGGATGGCGGGCACCAGGCTGGCGCAGACCGTGGCAATCACCACCGCTACCGCTGACACCATCAGCACGTTGCTGCTACCGTAACGCATTGCCAGTGGCCCAGCGACCAGTTCGCCAAACGGAATCGCCACGAATGAACCTACGGCATCATAGGCGTAAACCCGCGCCAGCTTGTCCGGCGGAATATGCGTTTGTAATGAATGCGCCCAGGAAACACCGAACAGGCCAAACGCGACGCCGGTAACAAAAAAGGCGGCGGTCAGGTATGGCGCTGAGGCGAGCTGGCTCAGCATAAAAATAGGCACCGCGCAGAAGATAACCAGCATCACGCCAATAAAGAGATCCCGGCGCGGACGCCAGCGTAGAGCAAGGAAGGTGCCGGTAATCAGCCCCACGCTCTGGGCCGCGACGATCATTCCCCAGTGCGCTCGCCCGAAGGAGGCGTCGGCAATCGCCGGGCCGAGCACCATCACCACGCCGCTAAACGCCGCGTTGACTATCGTAAACTGCACCACGACAGACCACACCCACGCGCGGCTGGCAAACTCTTTCCATCCCGCTTTTAAGTCCTGCAGGATATTGCTTTGCGATTCGCTGCCGCTGATAGCGGTAACCCGAATCATGGCGTATAGCGGTGCCGAGGCGGCAAAACCTAGCGCATCAATCGCCAGCCCCCAACCCGGCCCGACCGAGCTGGCGAGGATCCCGCCCAGCGATGCGCCAATTACCGTCCCGCTGTAGATGCCCAACTGGATTAAGGCGTTGGCTTCACGCAGATTTTGTGGCGGCACTGTCTGCGGCACCAGTGCGGAGGACGCCGGTAGGGCGATACCCGCCGCCGCACCGTTCAGCGCGCCGAGCAGGGCCAGGCTGAGCACCGAGGCCGAACCGTCGAGCACCGACCAGGCGACAATCGCCTGCGAAAGGGCGGCAACGGCGGAGGAGTAGACCAGCACCCGGCTGCGGGAGTAACGGTCGGCTAACACGCCGCCAAGCAGTAAAAACGCCACGTTAAAGATGGAGCGCGAGGCGACGACAATGCCTAAATCGGAGACGGTGCCGCCGATGTCCAGCACGGCAAACGCCAACGCTATCGGGGCGATACCGTTGCCGAGTACGGTCAGCAGTCGCGCGGTGAAAAGATGGCGAAATACGGGGAAGTGGTAAGCACGAATTTTTTTATTATGCGTATTCATTGCGACAATGATTTCTGGTCAGCGGTTCGACGATAAGACGTGAGGTCGCAACAGAGTATCGGTAGGTTTGGTAGGGGTAAAGTCGCGTAGAGAAAAAAATCCACGCCTGGGCGTGGATTTCGCAGCATTCAGGGTTAATTCAGCCTGACCGGCATCCCGGAGCGCAGGGCCAGCGCCTGGCTTAACACCGTCTGCTGAATATCCGCGGCCGTCAGAGTGGATTTCAGCGCCGCCGGGATCGCACTCGCCGAAGCCGTGCTGGCTCCGGACTCGGACAGTGGGCTATGCACTTCGATATAGCGCTCGCCGTTCGGTTCAACGTCAGCTTTAATCGGCTGATTCACAAACTCAACCCGGGTCCCCACCGGGACTTCGCTAAACAGCGTTTTAAGATCGTCGGCGCGTAAACGCACGCAGCCGTGGCTGACTCGCAGGCCGATGCCGAAGTTGGCGTTGGTGCCGTGAATCGCAAACTCGTTGCCAATGTACATGGCGTACAGCCCCATTGGGTTATCTACGCCCGCGGGAACGACGGCGGGAAGAATATCACCGGCTGCGGCAAATTCGGCGCGTTCGTTGGGCGTTGGCGTCCAGGTTGGCCCGACCTTTTTCTGTTTCACGGAGGTCACCCAGTGCTCTGGGGTATCGTGCCCAATCTGACCAATGCCCACCGGATAGATTTCGACGGTATTGCTGCCCGCCGGGTAGTAATAGAGGCGCATTTCCGCCGTGTTAATGATAATCCCTTGATGCACCGTAGCGGGTAAAATGGTCTGCGACGGGAAGGTGAGAACGGTACCGGGCGCCGGGAGATAAACGTCCACGCCGGGGTTGGCGTCGAGGAGATTGCTCATGCCGATATGATGTCGGGCGGCGTAGGTTTCCAGCGGCGCTTTTTGTCCTTGGGGAACCTGCTCATATTCGTTGCTGCCCACCAGGTTTCCACCGGCTTTCGGTAGGGTATAGGTCAGCGCAAAGGCGGGGTGAACGGAGAAAACGACGGCGAGCGATACCAGTAACGTGTTAAGTTTCATTGAGTTGAATTGTACGACAAATATATGTGTCGCTGATTATACCTACCCGCTATCGCCAACTCCATCGTTTTTGGCGCGATAGCGGGGGGACTATCGGGATCTCATTCTAAAGGCGAGCTTTTTTGCAAAATCCTACGGCGTCAGGCTACCACTTCATTTCGCCGGTGTTCACTTTGGCGCTAAGCTCAAGTGAACTCTCATCGGCAAGGCCTGGGTACGCCGCTTTCATCGCGCTAATCACGCCTGCTGAGCGCTTCTGGCTACCGAGCGCCTGCTCAAAGGTATGCAGATAGCGGTTAGTAAAGGCGATGGCCGCATCATTTGCCGGGCGCTCTCCCAGGTAGTGGCCGGGAATGACCTGCTGCGGTTTCAGCGCCTGCATTTCGCTCAGTACCTTCATCCAGCCCTGACGAATCGCTGGGGTCTGTGTATCGGCGGTCCAGACGTGGATGCCAGAGGCAATACCGGTACCGCCCAGAATCGCCTTGTTCGCCGGGATCCAGACATAGGCGGCATAATCGCCCGCGTGCTTCAGCTCCAGCGGTTCGCCGTCAACGGTAAAACGCGTCGCGCTGGTGGCCTGCGGCACGATGATTGTGGTTGGCGCGCCGTCTTTCATCTGCGGCCCCCAGAAGGCCAGCTTGGCATCTTTGGTGGCCTTGATGTGCTCAACCACGGAAGGTGATGCCACAACCTTAACCTGCGGGAACGCCTTCACCAGCGGCTCCAGCCCAAAATAGAAATCCGGGTCGCCGGAGGTGATGACGATGGTTTTCAGCGTTTTGCCGCTGTCGCGGATCATCTGCACCAGCTTTTCGCCATCTTTAACGCTGAACTGCGCGTCAAACAGCACCGCCTCTTTCGGGCCTGAAACCAGCGTGGAAGAGACCGGAAAAATACCTTTTTCCTGTGGGTTGTAGACTTCAAGGTGCAGCGGGGCGGCAAACGCGGTGGTGGCGGCCAGCGACAGAACCAGCGTAAGGGATGTTAATTTCATGGCGATGAACTCCGTAAAGGGTGTAAAGCGCATTCTACGGATTTCTGCTTCTGCTAGAATTCCTGAAACAATACATGCTGAGTTTCATAAAACGATCAAATGGAGACGCAATGGACCGGATTATGGCGGCCATCACCTACAACCGCATCTGCGAACTCGGTAGCCTGAGCGCCGCGGCCCGCTCGCTGGGCATCTCTCGCCCGATGGTCAGCCGCTATCTTGACGAGATGGAGAAGTGGGCCGGTTCCCGACTGATCCACCGTTCCACCCGGCGGTTAACCCTCACTCCTGCCGGAGAAAAAACGCTGGAGAAGACGCGGCAGTTGGCGTTGCTATCGCAGGGCATTGAAGGGGAGGCGACCGGCGTTACGCCATCCGGGACGCTGCGTATCGCCTGCGCCCATTTTACGGCGACGCATTTGTTGAACCCGATTATCCCGGTATTCCTGAACCGCTACCCGGCGCTGCGCATTGAGGTTGATATCAACAACCATCCGGTGAGCCTGGTGGGGGAGCGTATCGATCTGGCTATTCGCATTACCAATGTTCCGGAACCCGGCACGATCGCCCGCCATCTGGGAACCTGTCGTTCCGTGCTGTGCGCGTCGCCAGGCTATCTTGCCCGCGCGGGCGTGCCGACCACCCTTGATGAACTCGCCCAGCATAACTGCCTGCACTACAGCCGCTTTTCCGGCCAGTCCTGGACCTTCCGCGATGGCGCGAAAGGCGAGGTCTCGGTGGCGGTCAACGGTAACTTCAGCGCCGGAATATCATCGCTGCTGTGCGAGATGGCGACGGCGGACGTTGGCCTGGCGATGGTGCCCGACATTGAGGCGAGAGCCGGGCTGGAAAGCGGGCGGTTAGTGCGTGTGCTGCCAGAGCTGGAGCCGCAGCCGCTCGGGATATACGGGCTTTACCAGTCCCGGGAGCATCAGCATGCGGCGCTGGGGCTGTTTCTTGATGCTATCCGCGAGGTATGCGCTGCTGACAGAGAATGATGGCGGCCGGCTTAGATCGGCCTGGCGGTAAAGGCCATCATCTCGCGAATAACGGATTGGCGATCGAACTGACGGTCCTGAGCCATTTCGCTTTCGCCCACGCGCAGCGAATCCTGCCAGATACGGTGGCAGCGTGCTCGGCGTCGATCTTCGAAGGCGGCCAGCGCCTGCGAGACCTGATGATGTGTCTGGAGCGTCTCGGTGAGCACCAGCGCATCCTCAATGGCCATTCCTGCGCCCTGACCAAGATGGGGTGTGGTGGCGTGTACGGCATCGCCAATCAGAACGACGCGCTGCTGATGCCAGGGAGCATCAACATAGAGTTCTTCCAGCGGCTTATAAACAATAAGGTCAGCATCGGTAATCTGCTCGCGCAGTTCGCCCGGTAGGCCTTGGCAGGCGGCAAGGCGTTGGCGCATTTGCGCCACCTTTTCGTGGCTATCGAAGCGGGGATTATCAGGTTCATGCGAGGTGACGAAGAGATACATCAAATTTTCCGCCAGCGGAACCAGGCCGCAGTTACTCTCTTCACCGACGAAACACATGAGATGATCGACCTGCGGTGGTCGCGGGAAGTTATACCGCCATACGCCTTGTCCGGTAAATCGCGGCGTAAAGCGGTTGCCGTACAGCAGGCGACGAAGGGTGGAGTAGATACCATCAGCGCCCACCACCAGATCGTATCGGCCAGTGGTCTGGTCATTAAAAATGACGTCAACGCCGTGTTCATCCTGGCAAAGCGAGGTGACCGTTTTTCCCATTGTGATAGCCGCGCCCCGTTCTTCGGCGGTAGAGCACAGCACCTGATGCAGCGCTAGTCGGGAAATTCCGACGTTAGCGGGAAACTGCTCGCCGGCGAGCCGTTGCCCGGGGAAGCTAGCAAGCGGGGTACCGTCGAGTGTGTGCATGGAGACTTTATCAAAGGACCAGGCGGCTTCAAGATAGCGCTCAAGCACGCCCAGGCGCTGCATCTCACGTACCACATTGTTTTGTTGGATAATACCAACGCCATAGATCTGCCATTGGGGTTGAATCTCTACCAGATCGACGGCAATACCAGCCTGACGCATGGCGATAGCCGTGCACAGACCGCCAATACCGCCGCCGACGATCAATACCGTATTTATTGTCATTATCCGTTCCATTTTGTAGGGAGAAGAACGGAGAGTACCCGACGAAATAAATCGCTGACGAATCGCAAAGCAAGATGATCGCTATCGCAAAAAACAATATTGCTCGCTATTTAGTGAATTAAACGTTGCGTGATTGTTAATTTTACGATCTAGGATAGGGTAAAAATAACTATCAGGCGTACGATAATGCGTTATCAGCATCTTGATCTGAATTTACTGGTGGCACTGGATGTGCTGCTGGATGAGCAAAATATTACCCGCGCCGCCGGGCGTTTGCATATGACGCAGTCGGCAACCAGCGGCGTACTCAATCGGCTACGTACCTATTTTGAAGACGATCTTCTGACCCAGGTAGGGCGGAAAATGATGCCTACGCCGTTAGCGCGTGAACTGCATCCCTCGATTCGTGAGATCCTCTTCAAAATTCAAACCTCCATTGCCCGGCGGCCAATTGATGAACCGGCAACCAGTAAGCGCCATTTTCGCATTATGGCTTCGGACTATGTGATTAATGTCCTGCTCAAAGATGTGCTGCAGGTGGTGCATCAGGAAGCGCCCAGCATCACCTTTGCGTTTTTATCGCCTGACCCGCAGTCGACCGGCATGATTAATCGAGGGGAAATCGACATGATGGCCGCTCCCGAGCAGTTTATGCCCACGGATCAGCCGTCAGGGTTGCTGTTTGAAGAGCAGTTTGTTTGTGTGACCTGGGCGGGCAACGCTGAGGTTGGC
Source organism: Kluyvera sichuanensis (assembly GCF_040930405.1). NCBI lineage: Bacteria > Pseudomonadati > Pseudomonadota > Gammaproteobacteria > Enterobacterales > Enterobacteriaceae > Kluyvera > Kluyvera sichuanensis. Next base: position 1,601,866 of record NZ_CP162271.1, on the reverse strand, counting down.
GCGACCCTGACGCTGGAGGATTGGCAGCGGTTGGGCCACATTGCCGTGGAGTTTGGTCGTGAACGGATCCCCGGTCTTGAAGAGACGTTATTTAGCGAATTCGGCCTTAATCGCCGCCTTGAAGTGGTAGCAAACAGCTATCACTCGTTACCCCATTTACTGATCGGAACCACGCGCGTCGCTACCATGCACCGACGGCTGGCGGCGCAGTACGCCAGCCATCTGCCGCTGCGAATTGACCCGGTGCCCGTCGAGCTTCCGGTGATGCGCGAGTTTATGGGCTGGCACCGTAGCCTTGATAACGACCCCATCTTTAACTGGCTAAAAGCGAAGATTTTCGCCAGTACCTCCCCGTCTCTCCCGCCAGCCTGAAGGTATCTTCTGAACTGATACCTCACATCCTGACACGCGATTAGTCGCAAACGGGCGCTTATGTGACAGTGCCCGGGTGACAGATTTCTGCCACTTGCGTTTGACCGTTGAAGGATATCGTTATGTTTCGTTATTTCCCTAACAATTATGTCTGGAACCTATCGGTGGATCTCTCCATCGAAATGGGCGCTCGCATTGGCGAGATAGAAGAGATGTGCGCCCCTCTGCTGGCGGCCTCTGAGCGCCCGGATGCAGAAGGTACCCGTGCCTTTCGTGAAACCTGGTCAGCCATGGCTGACAAACTCTGCGCGTTGGCTCATGAGGATGAGCAGGGCGGGCAGTTGTTCTCCGCAGGCGAAAAATATCTGCGCGCCGCCAACTACTATCTGACCTGCGAACGTCTTCAGGCACATGGCGCACCAGGGCGCGAGGCGCTCTATCGTCGTTTTCTGGATGTTTTCGAACGCGGCTGTCGGTTCAGCCAGGCGAACTGTCAGCGGGTTGAGATCCCCTATGAGGGAACCACGCTTTCGGCGCTTTATGTGCGCGCCGAGGGCAACGCCGAACGCGCGCCGTTGCTGGTTCAGGTTAACGGCCTTGATTCCACCAAAGAGCTGAAATACTTCGTGGGCCTGCCGCAATGGCTGGCAAAGCGTGGTGTTTCATCGCTGATTGTGGATCAGCCGGGCACGGGTGAAGCGCTGCGGCTGAAAAACCTGAAAGCGCGCTATGACAGTGAACACTGGGCATCGCGAATCGTTGATTGGCTTGAACAGCAACCGGAGGTTGATGCCAGCCGCATCGGCCTGGAAGGCGTCTCGCTGGGGGGCTATTACTGCCCGCGCGCGGTGGCCTTTGAACCTCGGTTTGCCTGTGGCGTGGTGTGGGGGGCTAACCACGACTGGCGCGATGTGCAGCGTCGTCGTCGGGAGAAAGAGGGGAGCTTCCCGGTGCCGCACTATTGGGAACACGTGCGTTGGGTGTGGGGCGGGGAGGATATCGAGAGCTTCCTGCGTATCGCGGAAGATGTCCATCTTGATGGCATTCTCGACCGGATTCGGGTGCCGTTTTTGGTCACCCATGGCGAACAGGATTCGCAAATCCCCCTCAAGTGGGCGCAGCGTACCTATGAGCAACTGGCCAATAGCCCTTCGCGGGAGCTGAAAATCTTCACGTCACGTGAAGGCGGCGTTCAGCACTCAAGCTTCGATAACTCAATTAACGCCGGACACTATATTGCCGACTGGGTCGCACGCACGCTCGGCGGCCGTGTGGCTGAACCACTTTTATCTGGAGAGACCAACCGTGAATATTCTGGGGCCTGACTATCTGGTTTTTGGCGTTGATGATTTGCCGGGCTGCCGGCAGTTTCTGCGTGACTATGGCCTGAGCGAGATGCCGGGGGATTTCTTCCAGGCGCTTGACGGCACCGGCGTCCTGCTACGCGAGCGCAACGATCCTTCTCTGCCAGCGGCGCTTTCCAGCGGCAGCCAACTGCGTGAAACCGTCTATGGCGTTGCCGATGCGGCCACGCTCGACGCTATTGCCAAAGAGTTGCTGAAAGACCGGGAAGTCCATGTCGATAGCGACGGCGTGCTGCACAGTCTTGATGATATGGGCTTTGCGCTAGGATTTCGCGTGACTCAGCGTCAGCCGGTCGCCCTTGCCGCCGAAAAAGTGAATGCGCCGGGGGATAATCAGACCCGGCCGCTTAACCATACCGGGGCGAGCGCAACCATGCCAGCGGCCCCGCGTTCGCTGTCGCATGTGGTCTACTTTGTCCCCGATGCCGGACGGGCGGAAGCGTTTTATCAGCGTCTGGGGTTTGTCTGCACCGATCGCTTTACCCACGTCGGTCCTTTCCTGCGACCGAGCGGTACCCAGGATCACCATACGCTGTTTTTAATCCAGGCTCCGCCATTTATGACCGGTATCGAACACTTCACCTTCCACATGGGCGGGCCAACGGAACTGATGATGGCCGGCAGTCGTTTTGTGGAAAAAGGTTACCAGTCATTCTGGGGGCCGGGCCGCCATCAGCTGGGCTCTAACTGGTTCTGGTACTTCAACAGCCCGCTCGGCTGCCATATCGAATATGACGCGGATATGGATCGCCATGACGATAGCTGGCAGCCGCGCGAAGCGCTACCGGGAGCCGATAACTCGCAGTATTTCCTGCTGAGCTGGCGGGAAAAATGGGCGCCGGGCCCGGATAACGCGCATTAAACATGGTGCTACCACAACCGCTGTGCCGGGCAGAGTGCCTCGGAGAGGGCGATGCGCTGGGGTTCGATCTTAAGCGCAGTGGTCAAGCCACGCTATTTGCCGTGCGCTATCGCGGAGAAATCTACCTTTGGCGCAACCGCTGTCCGCATCTGGGGACACCGATGAACTGGCAGCAGCATGCCTTTTTTAATGCCACAGCCGACCGACTGGTGTGCTTTGCTCACGGGGCGTTATTTGAGCCGGACAGCGGTCGGTGCATCCAGGGGGCCTGTCTGGGCCAGGCGTTAACCCCGCTGGCGTATGACATTACGGCCGATGGTTGGTTACGACTCACGGAGAATTTTAATGAAGCTGGCAACACGGAATAACGGCGAGCGCGATGGACAATTGATGTTGGTTTCCCGCGACCTGCTGTGGATGGTCGACGCCGAGGGGATTGCCGCCACGCTACAGGAGGCTATCGAAAATTGGCAACACACGCAGCCGGCTCTGCAGGCGCGCTACGCGGCGCTGAATGCGGGATTAATCACCCGAGCCCTCCCTTTTGATGTCGGGCAATTGCTGGCGCCGCTGCCGCGCGCGTGGCAATGGCTGGATGGCTCCGCCTTTCTTAGCCACGGCGAACGAATGCAGCAGGCGTTTAATCTGCCTCCTATTGAGGGCGTGGAGGATACCCCGCTGATGTATCAGGGCTGCGGCGACGATTTTCTCGGGGCCCGCGAGGATATTGTTTGCGTAAATGACGCCTGGGAGCTGGATTTTGAAGGTGAGTATGCGGTGTTGGTGGATGATGTGCCGATGGGCTGCAATCCCATCGCGGCGTTATCGCACGTCCGGCTGTTGCTTCAGCTTAACGACATCAGTTTGCGCGCGCTGGCCCCAAGAGAGATGAAAACAGGCTTCGGTTTTATCCACGCAAAGCCTTCCAGCGCTTTTGCTCCCGTCGCCGTCACCCCTGATGAGCTGGGAGAGAGTTGGCGAGACGGTCGAATTCACCTGCCGCTGACGATCCGACGTAACGGTGAACCGTTTGGCCAGCAGTCGGGCGCTGAAATGCACTTTCACTTTGGCGAACTGATTGCGCATGCCGCATTAACCCGCCGTCTGCGAGCCGGGACGCTGGTCGGTTCCGGTACGGTCTCCGGTCGGGACAGTGCGAAAGGCGCCAGCTGCATTGCTGAGGTGAGGGCGCTTGAAACCATCACCGTAGGGGCGCCGCGAACGCCGTACCTGCAGGCGGGAGAATCCCTTTTTATGGAGAGTCGCTCCGGCGATGACCGGGCTGTTTTTGGGGCTATACAACAGCGCGTGACTGCGCCGCGATAACAGGAGAATAACTCATGAATTTATTACAAGGCCGACGTCTGATCGACCTTTCCGTTACGCTTGATAATAACCCCTGGACCGATCCGCCGCCGCTGCTGCCGAAAATTGAGTATATGGATCATCAGCAAGGCTGGCCGGAAATGGCGGCCATGTTTCCGGGGCTGGAAAAACACCAAATGCCGGGTAACGAGGCATGGGCGAGCGAGAAGTTAACGGTTACGCCGCACAACGGTACGCATATGGATGCGCCGTGGCATTACAGCTCCACCACCAACGGTGGGGAACCGGCTTTTGGTATTGATGAGCTGCCGCTGGAGTGGTGTTTGCGCCCCGGCGTCAAACTGGATTTTCGCCAGGCGGCGGACGGCGCGATTTTGCAGCCTCGGGATCTCCAACAGGCATTGCAGCGCATCGGACATACGCTTGCGCCGCTTGATATTGTGCTGATCAATACCGCCGCTGGCGCGTGCTATGGGAAAGAGGATTATCTGCAGCGTGGCTGCGGTATTGGGCGTGAGGCGACGCTCTGGCTGCTGGAACAGGGCGTCAGGGTCGTGGGCACCGACGCCTGGAGCTGGGATGCACCGTTCGGCTTTACCCGTGAACGTTTTCTGCAAACCGGCGATGCCTCGCTTATCTGGGAAGGCCACAAGGCGGGACGAGATATTGCCTATGGGCAGATGGAGAAATTGACCAATCTGGATCAGCTGCCGGATAGCGGGTTCTGGGTCAGTTGCTTCCCCTACAAGATCAAGCGGGCATCGGCGGGGTTTACCCGCGCCGTTGCGATTGTGGAGGCGTGAGATGAAGGGGCTGGATAAACGCGTGGCCACGCTGGAAGCGGCGCTGGATGGGCTCAGCGACGGGATGACCGTACTGGCTGGCGGGTTTGGATTATGCGGCATCCCGGAGAATTTGATTGCAGGGATCCAACGCCGCGGCGTACGCGACCTCACTGTCGTCTCTAACAATTGCGGCATCGATGATTTTGGTCTTGGCGTGCTGCTGGAACACCGCCAGATCCGCAAGATGATCGCCTCCTACGTGGGGGAAAACGCCCGCTTTGAGCAGCAGTTGCTCAGCGGCGAACTGGAGGTGGAACTGACGCCGCAGGGCACGCTGGCGGAAAAAATCCGCGCAGGCGGCGCCGGGATCCCCGCGTTCTTTACTGCCACGGGTTACGGCACGCTGGTGGCAGAAGGCAAAGAGACGCGGCAATTTGGCGATCGTCACTATGTTCTTGAACCCGCCATCCAGGGGGACTTTGCCATTATCAAAGGCTGGAAAGCGGACTGGTACGGGAACGTGATTTATCGCCATACGGCGCAGAACTTTAACCCGCTGATGGCAACGGCGGGGAAGGTCACGGTGGTGGAAGTCGATGAAATTGTCCCGCCCGGCACGCTGGATCCGTCGCAGATCCACACGCCCGGTATCTATGTTCACCGGCTCATCCAATGCGCCTGCGAAAAGCGCATTGAAAAACGGACGCTGCAAACGGGAGGACGCCATGCTCACGCGTGAACAGATGGCTCGCCGGGTGGCTCAGGAACTGCGCGATGGTGATTACGTAAATCTGGGGATTGGGATCCCTACGCTGGTCGCCAACTATGTGCCTGCTGATATTGATGTGATGCTGCAATCGGAAAACGGGCTGCTGGGAATGGGCGATTTCCCGAGCGAGGCGTCGGTCGATGCCGAGATGATCAACGCAGGAAAACAGACCGTCACGGCGCGGGCGGGGGCAGCCATTTTTGATTCCGCCAGCTCGTTTGCCATGATTCGCGGCGGACACGTTGATATGACCGTGCTTGGCGCGCTTGAGGTCGATGCTCAGGGGAATATCGCCTCGTGGATGGTGCCGAATAAGATGGTGAAGGGGATGGGCGGGGCGATGGATCTGGTGGCCGGAGCCCGACATATTATTGTCACCATGACTCACGCGGCAAAAAACGGGGAATCGAAACTGCTTCGCCACTGTACGCTGCCGCTCACCGGCGTGAACTGTATTCGCTGGGTGCTGACCGACCTCGCATGGCTTGAGGTCGCCAATGGCGAATTTATCCTCCGCGAGCGAGCGCCCGGCGTCAGCGTGGCGGAAATTATCGCCAAAACGGCAGGGCCGCTGCGAGTGCCTGATGTCGTACCGGAAATGCAGGTGTAACGATGAACAATGATGCGGTAATTGTGGCGGCGTTGCGCACGCCCGTTGGACGTTTTCAAGGGGAAATGGGGGCGCTGAGCGCCGTCCAGTTAGGGACGAAGGTGGTGGAGGCGCTGCTGGCACAAAGCGGCATCCCGGCAGATGCCGTCGACGAGATCATTATGGGGCAGGTACTGACTGCCGGATGCGGGCAGAACCCGGCACGTCAAACGGCGCTTAAGGCGGGATTACCGATTACCGTTAGCGCACTGACGGTGAATCTGGTTTGCGGTTCGGGCCTGAAAGCCGTGCAGCTTGCGGCACAGAGCATCCAGAGCGGTGCGGCTGAAGTGGTGATTGCCGGCGGCCAGGAGTGTATGAGCCAGGCGCCGTTTTTGCTCGGTGAGGCGCGTCAGGGGATGCGTTTCGGTCACGGGCAGGTGATCGACAGCCTGGTACACGACGGGCTGTGGGATGCCTTTAACAACTACGCCATGGGGATCACCGCCGAAAATTTGGCTCAGCGTTACGCGATCAGTCGCGAGGAGCAGGATCTTTTCGCCATGACGTCCCAGCGTAAAGCGCTGGCCGCGCAGGAAAGCGGTCGCTTTGACGCTGAGATTGTGCCGGTCGCGCTGCCAGCGCGCAAAAAGGGCGTCGAACGTTGTCTTCGCGACGATGAGCAGCCACGCCCCGACGCGACGCTTAGTGCGCTAGCGGCGCTGCGACCGGCATTCATTGATGCAGGGACGGTGACCGCGGGTAACGCTTCCACCCTTAACGACGGTGCGGCAGCGGTATTGGTGATGCGTCGTGAACGGGCACAGAAGCTGGGTCTACCGATTATGGCTACGATTGCCGCTAGCGCGACGGCGGGGGTTGACCCGGCCTATATGGGCATCGGGCCGGTGCTGGCAACGCGGCGCTGTTTACAGCAGGCGGGGTGGCCGCAGGAGTCCGTTGATCTTATCGAGGTGAATGAAGCGTTCGCGGCGCAGGGCATTGCCGTCAACCGGGAACTGGGGTGGGCGACGTCGCGAGTCAACGTTAACGGTGGTGCCATCGCGTTAGGCCATGCCATTGGTGCCTCTGGCTGCCGTATTCTGGTGACGTTGCTCCATGAGATGCAGCGTCAGAACGCGGCACGTGGTCTGGCTACGCTGTGCGTTGGGGGCGGTCAGGGGATCGCTCTTGCGGTGGCACGCGATGTTAATTCCTAAACTCTTAAATGTTAATATTATGTTTGAATGTTGTTTCAATTGTGAGCCTTATCGCAGATTGAAGGCGGTTGCTCAGGTAGGTTTATGCTGTGCAGGTTGTAATCAGCGCAGCGGTGTCCGGTGAGTTATCACCTTTTTTTAACCGCATTAACTAGAATTAGAATTCATATTCTTATTTAAATGACAAAGCAGATGAGCGAGAGGAAAAAGGTCATGCAAAGGGTGATAGCCACGCCGAAACCAGCGGGAGCCGTACAGGCGATGTTATTGATGTTAGCCGCCGTGCTACCCGTGATGGGGACATTAACCATGATTCCGGTGATGCCTGTCCTGTTTAACCATTTTGGCTCTCATCCTCACGTGCAGCTGCTGGTGCCAATGATCATTACCGTGCCGTCTATTAGCATGGCGTTAATTGCCCCGTTGGCGGGGGTTATTGGCGATCGCTTTAGCCGTCGTCATCTACTGATTGCCGCTACGGGGGGATACGCGCTGTTTGGACTATTACCAGTGATGCTGGATAGCCTGCCGCTAATTTTGCTGGCGCGGATGATCATGGGTATTGCCGACGCTTTTATTCTGACCACGGCGAATGCACTGATTGGTGATTATTTTAGCGGTTCGGCGCGTAATCGCTGGCTGGCGATACAGAGTGGGGTAGGGTCGATCGTTGCTACCCTCATTATTTTAGCCTCCGGATTTTTAGGGACGTTTGGCTGGACGGGGCCGATTTATTTATATGCCATCGCGATTCCTCTCTTTTTCGGCCTTATTCTCTTTACGCGTGAACCCGTGGCGCGCGGTGAAGAAAATGCTGCAGTATCATCTCCGGCGCAAGCTTTTCCTCGGGGACAAATGTGCCTTATCAGCTTTATTACGCTAGTCAGCGCGGTGATTTATTTTATTGAACCGCTGCAAATCAGCCAGGTCTTTAGCCAACTGGGCATGCGTGACAGCAGCCAGATTGGTATCGCCACGGCGATTGCGGGTATTGGCGTACCGCTAGGCGCATGGTTATATGGCCGAATGGCGAAACAGCGTATTGATAAACAGTTGATGCAATTTTATGCCATATTCGGCGCAGGATTATTGTTTATTTCCCTCGCCAGTAATCATATTAGCGCGGTCATGGCCGCATTTATTGCTCAGATTGGTAATGGCATGTTGATTCCGTTAATGCTGGGCTGGGTCATGAAGGTTCTTCCAGCCGAACATCGCGCTAAGGGAATGGGGATCTGGCATACCTTTTTCTTCCTCGGTATGTTTCTTAGCCCCGTGGGCGTTACGTCTGTTACCAGCGTTACCGGCAAATTGCAGGATACCCTGCTGATCTTCGCGGTGATGACGCTGCTGATTGCCGTCTGCCTTGCACTATCATCTTCGCGCACGGCGGCGCGGAAAATAACCGCCAATTAGTTTTATTTCATCATGCAAATTGTTAACCCCTGCCGTGAAAACGGCGGGTAGGGAGCGCCATGCCTGAATAATGACTTTCGCATTAATGCTGTTCAGATGAATTAATCCCTATATATAACGAATGCCGCCGATGCCAATAATAAATATGGTGCGTAGCGGTATAGAACGTCTTTACCTGCAAAAAATAATAATTGAGGATTTATGATGAGTCTGTGCTGTACCCAAATAAATAAGAAAACTGTTTTCCCGCTTTCTCTTCTCACTCTGGCATTATTTTCCCCATCGCTTTTTGCACAGGAAAATAAATATACGTGCGAACAGTTGGACAAACTGAATACGCGGTCGCAGCAGGTGGTTACGCCGCCTTCGATTTGTGAATCGTTAATTGGCGACCCTAACGGTTGGCGAAGCGCACTGGCAGATTATGGCTGGGGGGCGCAGTTAAGCTGGAACCCCACTATTTTATACGATCTGCGCGATCAGCAGCGTGATCCGCAGGAATACAGCGGGCAGAATTTTACCTGGGCGCAAACCATGGCGCTGAACGTGACTTACGATCTTGAACGCATCGGCTTTACCAAAGATGCGCAGTTTACTCTCTCGCCTCAGTTCTCCACCTCTAATTACCAGGATGGCTACCCACGCTTGCATAATATTGCGACCCTGGCGATCAACCAGCCGCTGTTAAATGGCCAACTGGAGCTGCAGTATGGTTTTTATCCGTTAATCCGCCAGTTCTACGGCATGATTCTGGGGGGGAACTCCTCTTCTGCCGCACTGGGGCCAACCAGCGTGATTCCGGTACAGGTTGGGATCAGCCTGAATGCGCCAACGCCGACCTTTACGATGATTGCGCGTGACAGCGAGAAAAAATGGTACAACAACTTTGCGGTGAGCCGCAGCATGTCGCCAAAAGGGCATTTAGACGATGTGGAGCAGAACCCGTATGGCCTGAAATGGCACGTTGACGGTGCCAACCCGATCCTGGTCAATGAAGTCGGCTACAAGCAGGATGCCAGCGAGAATGGCCGCTCTATCTGGTTCCGTGCCGGCGGTATTTATAATACCTCACACTACGCGTACTTCGATAAGCCCGGGGACAGCAGCGATAACTATGCTTTCTATATGGCCAATACCGTCCAGCTCACCCAGCCGCAGCACGGGCTGCCGTTAGGGCTGTATCTGGATACGAAAGTGAACTATGCCCCGGACGATCGCAATGCTTACGCCAGTGATTTCCAGGTGACGCTGTTCGATATTGGTCTCTTCCCCGGACGCCAGAACGACATGACGTCGCTGGGCTATACCCGATCGTTTATCAGCCATAAATTCCGCGATTCGCTCAAGCCAGCGGGGCTGGAAGCCCCTGAGACCATTAACGCGATTTCACTCTCTCATGCGTTCCGATTGGTGAAAGGGATTTACTGGATTAACGGCATCACGTGGCAGGATAACCCAACGCTGGTGCCGAAGCGTGATGACGCGATACTGTATCAGTCGTCAATGTACTGGAACTTCTAAGCCGCAAAAAAAGCCCGCCCATCAGAGAATGAGGGCGGGCAGAACGTTGAAATGAAGAACATAAATCATCGCGACAGCCTCGGCTGTCGCGATGTCGTTATGGCATATCGATAACCCTGACGCAGTTATTCGCAACCGATACCTTGAATACGGCGGCGATATCGTTGCTGGCGCTTCCTACCCGAACCTCCCAGTCGCCAGTTTGCGTTACCCATTGATGCTGGCTGACGCTCCAGCGCTGGAATAGACGCGCCGTCAGTGGGATCTCGACCGTCGTACGACGCTGTGCCGCTACGGTGACGGCGGCGAAATCGGCCAGCATCAGGGACGATGCTATTTCACCGGTTGACGGAGAGAACAGGTAAACCTGCACCACCGCTTTTCCCTCACGCGCAGAGGCATTTTGCAGCGTCACCGCGACCGATAGGCCCCCCTCGTGACGTAGGTACGTCTGCGCAAAGGTGATATCGGCGTAGCCCAGCCCGAAGCCAAAAGCCCATTCTGGCGCGCATCCCCGTGCCGCGAAATAGCGATAGCCCACTTGCTGGCGCTCGTGATAGTAGAGATTACCTTCGTGGTCAGGGGTCAGATTCACCACCGGGTAGTCTGACTCGTGGCGAGCAAAGGTGACCGGTAAGCGCCCGCCTGGTTCACGATCGCCAGCCAGAACGGACGCCAGCGCTGGGCCAAACTCCTGTCCCGGATACCAGGCGACAATCACCGCCGCGGCGCAGGCAAGGCAGCGGGTATCAACCGGATGGGCGACGTTCAGTACCACCACCGTCCTCGGATTAACCGCGCAAACGGCATCAATGAGCGCCACCTGATGTGCGGGCAGGGCCGTGGTGTGTCGGTCGATGCTTTCCAGACCGGCGTCGGCGGTTTCACCAATGACCAGCACCACCTGGTCGGCACGCTGCGCGCAGGCGACGGCTTCGGCAAGCAGATCCACCGTTTGCGGTAGCTGGCAGCCAAACCATACTCCGTGAGCAATACTGCGTGACAGCGACATCGTCAGCGTCAGGTTCACGGTGTTACCTTCAACCAGCGGCACTTCAACGGTGGTGCTGTCGGCCTGCATCAGCTTGCCCATAATGTCGCCGTCTAGCGTTTCACCGCTAAAACGGGCCACATGATTGCCGTTTATTGCCAGATTTACCGTGCCGGTGCCGCCGAGCCAGAAGCGGTGTATGCCCGAGCGGGTGGCGATAAAACGGGTGCGAATGGTCACGGTCGCCTCTTCATCCAGCGCCAGCAAATCGCCGACGCCGGGCATATCGCGAAACCAGATTAACGATGAAGCATGGCGCTGCTCGCGATGGCATTCGCCCCGACTCGGCGTGGCATAAACCACCTCCAGCCCAGGGCTATTGTCATCGCTGGTTAACGCCAGTGCCGTGAGCGGTGGAATGCGATAGTCGCTTTCTACCCCTTGAGCATACTCCACCTCCTGCTCCGAGAAGCGCTGGCGGATAGCATCGAGGGGTGAGATTAGCCCCGGCATCAGCGCCACGCGTGCAAAGGTGCCCCCTTGAAAGCAGGGGGTCTGCGCATTCGGGCCAATGACCGCCAGGCGAGATGCTGGTTGCAGAGGGAGCAGACTGGCTTCGTTTTTCAGCATCACAAAACCTGCCGCAGCGGCCTCTTCCAGCACGTCGGTGCGTAAGCGTTGTGCCCGTGGGCTTGCATCGTAGGGTGACGGCGTCGAGACGCGTTCAGCAAACCGCGTCAGGCGCGTCACGGCATCATTGAGGCGAGGATTATCCTCTTCATTGAGTGCCTCACGTAGATGTTCTCCCATATGTCGAGCGGGGCCGGGCATTTCCAGATCCAGCCCGGCACGGAAGCTGGCGATACCATTTTGCGTACCGAACCAATCGGACATCACCAGCCCATCCCAGCCAAGGTCATGTTTTAGCCACTGGCTGATGGCCTGATGCTGCTCGGCACAGTGCACGCCGTTGACCCGATTGTAGGCGGTTAACATGCCCCAGACGCCGCGGCTGGCTGCCTGTTCAAACGGCCAGAAATAGACTTCGCGCAGGGTGGCTTCGTCCACGACGACGTTCATGCTTCGGCGATCCGTTTCTGAGTCATTGCACACCATGTGCTTCACCACGCAGCCGACGCCCCTGGACTGCACGCCGTCAATCCAGGCCGCGCCCATATTGGCAATATGACGCGGATCTTCGCCGAACAGTTCAAAAGCGCGCCCGGCCATCGGGCTGCGCATCAGATTCAAATTCGGCGCCAGCAGGGCCTGCACGCCGGTGCGTAGCGCTTCCTGACCAATAACATCGCCGACGCGACGGACCAGCGTGCGATCCCAGCTTGCGCCAAGCGCCAACCCGCAAGGGCTCAGTAAGGCGACGTCTCGTTCATCAACGCGTCCACCGGTAATGCCCATGGGCCCATCCGAGAGCGTGACCGCGCCGAGCGGCGTGCCGGGAATAGGGGGCGTGGACCACATTCCCATGCCCGCGGTGAGCCGCAGCTTTGCTTCCCGATCAGGCGGGATGCTGAATGAGTGCATTGGACTCTCTCCGTACCGCCGGGTGGGGGGCAAACGTCAGCGTCTGTTCTGCCAGCATCTCCAGTGACTGCTGTACCGCAGGTTCAGTACAGTTGCCGTTAATATCAAACAACGACACGCCAGCAGTATTCAGGGTGACGCCTAGCGGCGTCGGCCAGCCGCGCAGCGCGTGCACAATGTCGCGCAGCGCACTCAGCGTCGTATTGCATCCTTGCCATCCTGCCGCGGTCACCAGACAGCCAACCGCGCGGCCATCAAGGTAAACGCGGTCGTCTGCGCGTAAGTCTTCCAGCAGGTCGATGGCATTTTTGACCAGCCCCGATACGCCGCCGTGATAGCCCGGTGAAGCCAGCAGGATACCGTCGGCATTGCGTACCGCGTCGATGAACGCGATTTCCTGCGGCGTGCGGGTCTTAATTTCCGGGTTAAACGCAGGCAGTGCGGCAAGCTCTTGCCCACCAAAAAGCTGCGTTCTGGCCCCGAGATGCTCGGCATGTGCCAGCGCCCGGTTTAATGCGCGTTCGGTGCTTGAGCCGGGGCGTGTGGTGCCGCCAATCCCGACAATAAAGGGTTGGCGATGGGAGTGATGAAGCGTCATACACATTCCTCTTTATATCGGTTAGCGAAAGCGGGGTAGGATCTTTTCGGCAAACAATGAGATTGATTGCTGGCTAAGACGCAGGCGCTCTGGCGTTAATGGGCCGTTGGTGAAGCCTAACAGCACATTGCCGATACCCAACTGTTGATGGCGCTCCAGCTCATGGGCCACGGTTTCCGGGCTCCCGTACAGACACCAGGTCTTGATCCACTCTTCGCTGAAGCAGTCCGGGTGACGGTGCAGGGAAACGCCGCTGAACTCTTCCGCCCGTTTGTTGTACTCATACTCGCGATCGATAGCGTCTTTATACCAGCCCATGATTTGCATCATTTCTTCCCGAGCCTGTTCGTCGGTTGGGGCGACGTGCACGCATTGCCACGTGTGGGTGGTCCAGGAGAGGCAGTGGTCGATAACGGCCTGTGAATGCCCGGCGTTGAGCAGCGCGTCGCGATAACGAGTGAAGTAGTGCGTTAACTGACCGAACGGATCGTCGCTGGCCGGGATCGGTGGCGTAAAGGCGGGAATAAAGGCCGGCCAGCCGTTATCGGCCGCGCGCTGCATGCTGCTTTCGCGCAGGGCGACGGGCATGATGCGATTAAACGGTTTTTGCAGAGCAGTGGGGACGATGCGTTGCACCACCGCGCCTTTGTAGTGCGAGGTTTCAAAAATGATCGGTTCATCTTCGATTTTTTTCTCCCACAGTCGCTGTACCAGGTCGAGATTCTCCTGCAGCAGGTTCGAGGCGTCTTTGTAGTTCACACCAAAACCGATCATCTCTTCCGGGGTCGTTCCGCTTCCGATACCCACCAGCAGGCGGCCTTCCGTTAAATGATCGAGCAGGTTGACGCGCTCAGCGAAGCGCACCGGGTGGTGAAGAGGGACGGTAGTGACCGACATGCCGAAGTGGATCTTCTTGAGTTGCCCGGCAAGCCAGGCGGCAAACATAAAAGGATCGCTTGCCATGGGGGCATAGCCGGTGAAGTGATGGTCAGGCATAAACACCGCGTCAAAACCAAACGCTTCTGCCTGGCGGGCGTGATCGGCAAGCGAACTCATCACGAAACTATCTTGTTCAGGTGCGGTTGAACGACCTACGAGGAATACGGAAAAACGCATAGCAGCTCCTGTCTTATGTTGGTTGTGTTGTAAAACTAAAATTAGAATTCGTATTCTAATTATTTTGTGGGTGATTGAAATGACAGAGTTCACATTTTCATAACAATTACCTTCCCATTTCGTCGGCGGTAATTTGCAGGGGGGCCGCTAAGTGCAATACACTGCTGGGGTTTCTATGGATAAGGGGTGTAAACGCGAATGACCGATCTTCCCGATATGCGCAAGCCGAAACAGGACCGTAGCCGGATCGCGCTTGAGCGCCTGATGAGCGCTAGTCGTGAAATTTTGCACGAAGGTACGTTTGAACTGCTGACGATAGCTGAAATCAGTAAACGTTCCGGGGTATCTGTGGGCTCAATCTACGCGCGTTTTAGCGGCAAAGAGGAGCTTTTTGTCGCGGTCATGATGGAAGTGATGCAGGGGCTCGACGCTGAGTGGCAGCAATTGACGACCAACCTGCGTGCGCGCCAGCTGCCGCTTCGTCAACTCGTCCCCGAACTGCTGGATCTACAGGCGGACTATTTGCGTCGCCACGCTGGGATTTTACGGCCTTTTATGGCGCGCGCGGATGATGAACGGATTGCCGGGATTGGTAAAGCGGCCTATCAGAAAAATGAACAGATCTTTATTGCGCTGCTGATGGATTCGGCGGCGGATATTCATCATCCTCAGCCTGAACAGGCAGTGAAGTTTTGCTTTACGATTGCCTACGCCGCCCTGGCGCGATTCCTGGGATTAGGCTCGGCCAGCGAAGCTGCCGGAGAAGGGGATTGGGATCAGCTGAAACAGGATCTCGGGGTGATGTGCCTGAGTTTCTTAATCTCACCGGCAATAGAAACTCAGTGACGGCTTTCGCCGTCACTAAGCCGCAGCATTATTTCGCCAGCTGCCATTCGCTGGCGTCCCTGGCTTGACGCAGCAGCTTACTATGGCGTGAGAACGTATATAAAAACAGCGCCAGCGCCAGCATCAGAGACAAGGCTCCGAGCGCGATAAATACGGGAAGGATCTGGTTATCCGCCTGCATTCGCATCAGCCCGACAATAATCGGGCTGACGAACATACCGGCGAAAAAGGCGCCTGACCAGGCCCCCATCGCCCGGCCGCTAAACGCTGGTGGGATAAGCGAACCGACCCAATAGATCATCGCGCTGATCGCCATACCGGCACCGAGCTGCTGCAGTACAGAGCCAGCGCCCATCGGCAGTAACGTGCTGGACAACCCCATAATGACCATGCCGCAACCCATCAAGATGAGGGTCATCGCAATCACCCGCTCGGGCGTGCAATGACGCGCGAGCCAGCCAAAAAGTAGCGAACCGACGGGGACGGCAAGGCTCACCAGCGACATAATCAGCCCAATTTCCTGCGGACGTGCCTTATCCAGCGTGTGAAACGCATTGGCTCCATTGATGGTATAGACGTAGTAAATGATGGCGGTGATAAACGTCACCGCGCTAAGTGCGAGCACCCGTGACCATGGAAAACGCTGTACCTCAACGGCGGACTGCATGGCCTGCTGCTGTGCCTTCTGGGGCTCAAACATCCAGAAATACATCGCCACGAAGAGCAACAGGGCCACGCCGTAGATAATAAAGGCACCATTCCAGCGAATAGCCGTCAGGTAGCCGGAGCTGGCAAGCACCACCACCGCCAGCGCGGGCCCAATGACCCCTTGCACCGTCAGCCAAAAGCGACGCTGTTTATCATCGAAATAGTCAATCAGCATGGTATTGGCAATGGTGAGCACCACGGCTTCCGCCAGGCCGACCCCCAGCCGACTGATAAAAATCGGCAGCAACGAGCCCAGATAAAGCGGCATAGTGCCGCAAATCCCGTACAGCAGGGTAGCCCCGAGCAGCAGTTTACGGCGGCCAAATTTATCGACCATCCAGCCGGTGCAGGGGGCGGTCACGGCGATGACCAGCCCTGGAGCGGTAAGCATTAACGGCACCAGCGTTTCGACGTAGCGAACGTGGGCGAAGTGTTGAATCAAGGTAGGGACCGCTGGGGCCAGTGAAACGATAGCCAGAATGGGCAAAAACGCGGTCAGGGCAATAATGATGCCCTGCGCCATGCCCGCTTGCGGCACTTTTTCGGGCGCATGCAGATGCTTACTCACGTCGTTCTCCTTTATCACGCACGCCTTGAGAGGGCGATGTGGCGGCGTGATTTTCTTATTGTGTAGGTTGAGTACAGATCGAAGCCGGATGACTCCGGCCTCAAGAGTAGGAGGCTTATTCGGTGGCAGAAAAATTGTGAATTCGCATAACAGACATTGCGAATATAAATACCATGATTGAGATAGGGTTATTGGAATAGCCTCATGGGGATGAGGCTATTGGCGGCCGCTGTCAGCCAGGGAAAAAGCGGCGAATGATGTCGTCAGCTGCCATCACCGCCAGCGCGACGCTGGTGAGCGTTGGATTACAGGCGGTAGCCGTAGGGATGGCACCGTTGCCGCCAAGATACAGGTTATCGAACCCCCAGACCCGTGAGACCGGTGAGGTGACGCAGGTACCGTCATCCACCGGGCCTATCCGGTGCGTACCCTGGTAGTGTAAGGACGTGCCTGCAGGGAGAATGATAGCCTCACCGCCGTTGGCGACGCCGTTCAGCGCGGCACCGACTTTCTCGACTGCCGCCAGCGCCTGGCTAAGCCCGGCGCGGTCGCGCTCCGTCAGGTCATAGGCTAAACGCATACGCGGCATGCCGAGCGCATCGGTCTCCTGTTCAAAAATGATGCGGTCCTCCTCGCGCAGATCTTTTGCCAGGAACAGGCCCAATCCCACCACGGGTTTACCCGCTTCGCCATCCCCATGATGGAAAGCAATCGGGGAGGTATCCATCTGCATGAGCTGGCCGTGGAAAGGAAAATCCGGCTCGTTAAAGGGAAGCCAGGTTACGCCGGACACGTTATCACGTCCGTCGGATGAGCGTGTTGCGGCGGTCTCTTTGCGCGCTGGCGCGTCGACGTTGATGAGCGCAATCACCTGCGGCTGATCGTTGAGCCAGCGACCCAGCGCATGAGGACGGATACCCGAGGCATGCAGGAGCTGCGGTGTGCGCAGCGCATCGGCGGCGACGATGATTACCCGGGCGGTGATCGTGTACTCGCGCCCGGTCGGCAGATGACAAAGCGTTGCGCCCTGGGCGGTGTCGTCCTCGGTGTGGATCTGCTTGCAGAGGGTATCCGGGCGAATCTCCAGGCGGCTAAATGCGCTGACATCGCCCAGTATGGCATCCGTTCCGGACCAGCGGGGCTTCCCGTCGGGCTGCGGCGTGCAGGCTAACGGCATCGGCTGCGCCAGCCTTGAGGCGTCTCGCCCCTCAGCAAAGGTCTGGTTGAGCGCGTTGATAATGTTTTGACTCAGTGCGGTAGCAGGAAAGCCACGCTGGGTGACCTGCAGATAACGCTCGGCGGTCTCAAAGGCGGCCTGCATTGACGCGGCATCGATAAACGGAATCTGCTCCGTGCCGCCGGGGCGAGGGCAGGCACAGGTCCAGTGGACCCCCATGCCGCCGATATTGCTGGACATGGCTGCGGCGGGCATTGCCTCATGGAGAGGAACGGCTGTTGCCCGCGCGTTGAGTAGATGCGTGCCGGGACGCGCCTGGAGCGCATCCGCTGGGGCATCTTCTGGCGTAGCGGCCAGCGGGAACCGTTTTGCCTGATTCCAGGCTTGTTCCCGCTCATCCGGCGGCAGATTGCGAATATTGGTACCGGTGGCGGCGGTGAGCGCGCTACCGGCATCAATCATTAAAATGCGGGCGGTCGTCCGATCGGCAAGATGACGGGCGAACGTTGCCCCGGCGGGGCCGCTGCCAATAATCAGAACATCAATATCAGTGCTCATAGGTCTCCTTCTCTTCTTTTATTATCGGGGAAAGTCCCCTGTAGGGTAAGGTGAAATCGTTACTCCGGCTGGCGGTGAACATCACCCGGCAAGCCGCGGCTTAACAGGGCGATAAGCAGCAATATCAGCCCATTCATCGCCAACAACGTGATAAAGGCGCTGGACCACTGCGCCGGTACAGTGGCGGTCTGCGCCAGATAAAAGCCGCCCAGCGTGGCCATTCCCAGCGCGGCGCCAAACTGCTGCCCGGTGCGAAATAGCCCGGAGGCGGCTCCGGCATGGGCGACCGGAACCTGAGCCATGGCAAACGCAGGTAAGGGGGCGGAAACCAGCCCCATGCCGCATCCGCAGAGTCCGAAACCGCTCCCCAACAACGGCAGGCTGAACGGTGTGTCCGCATAGAGAACGCCTGCCGCCATCAGCGCAAGCGCCGCTATTTGCACGGCTACGCCAACGGGGGTGATAAGGCGGCCAAGTTTCACCACCAGACGGCGACCGGCTACCGCAATCGAGAACGCGGCGCCAAGTGCAAAGGGAATATGCATCAGGGCGGTGTGCAGTGGGGAAAGACGCATGCCGCTTTGCAGAACCAGCGAGGTTGCCAGTAGCAGAGAGGCGGTGGCGAGCTGATAGAGCAGGGTGATGGTGATGCCGGTGACAAAAAAACGATCGTGCAGAATAACGGGGGGAAAGAGGGCGGCCCCACCTGCCAGGGTGCGACGTTTGAGATGCCGCCAGAACAGAATTAACAACAGCGCCGACAGTAAAGGCAGTAAGAATATCCACCACGGCCAGCGTAGCGAAGGCGCTTCGACGAGGGTGAAAAGCAGTACTCCACCGCCGGTAATGGCCAGCAGCGTGCCGGTGATATCTATCTGGCGAGCGTGGGGGCTACGGACGTCAGGCAGCACTCGCCATGCCAGCACAAAAGCGATGATAACCACGGGAATATTAATTAAAAAGACCGGCCGCCAGCTCAGCCCGGCAATATCATATTCAATGATTGCACCGCCGAGAATGGGCCCGAGCACGCCCGCCGCGCCGCCGAGAATACCGAAAATACTCATCACGTTGAAGCGCTCGTGCGGCGGGTACAGAACCTGAACTAACGACAGGATTTGCGGCCCCATCATGGCGCCACTGATCCCCTGTAAAATGCGCATGGCAATCAGCATGTCGGCAGAGACGGCTAATCCGCAGCCCGCGGAGGCGATACCGAACGTCAGTAGCCCGCCCATAAACAGGCGGCGATATCCAAACAGATCGCCCAGCCGCCCGCCGGTCAGTAATAAAACGGAAAAGAAAAAGAGGTAACCGGTAAATACCCACTCAATCTGCCTGCCGCTGGCCTGCAGATCGTTTTGCAGTACCGGAACGGCAACGTTAAGGATTGAGACGTCGATTATCTCCAACACCATCGCAATAGAAACGACCACCACGGCAAAGGTGCGTTTACGTTCGCGTTCATTTTCTGCGACGCGATCTTCAGCCATTCGGGTAGGGCTTAACATGATGTACCTTCAAATTTTAGTTAATGATTTGTTAAAAATTATTGACATCACTACGGATTTAAATAATAGAATTAGTGCTCGCATTCTGATTTATCGTGCTGTTCTGTCGGATAATGACGGAAAGTTGATGTTAAAAACAAGCTAAATCTAGAATTAGAATTTTTATTCTATATTGGGCATGTAATCACCAATCCACCGTGGAGGAAGGATGTACCTGTCAGCCTGTATTGAATGGCTTTTTAGTCAAGAACACCCTGATGTTGCGCAGCGCGTATACGCTGCGAAGCGCCTTGGTTTCTCGCATGTCGAATTTCACCTTTGGCGTGATAAACCCTTGCCTGCGCTCGCAAAAGCGCTGGAAGAGACCGGCATACAGCTCAGCAGTTTTGTGGTTGAGCCTCGCCGCAGCCTGGTTGACCCCGCGCAGCATGACGAGTTTCTCACGGCGCTGCAGGAGAGCCTGGCGACCGCGCTGACGCTGGGATCGCCACCGCTGGTTATCGCCTCTGGTTTCAGCCGCGAAGGCGTCGATGTTGACGAACAAAAAGCACAGATGCTCAGCGTGCTGCGCAAAGCGGCAAACCTGGCCCAGGAGGCGGGAATTATGCTGCTGCTTGAGCCGCTGAATACCCGTATCGACCACCCCGGTATGTTTCTGAATAGCACCCTGATGGGGCTCGATATCGTGGAAGAAATTGGTAGCCCTTACCTGAAACTGCTGTTTGATGTTTATCACTCAACGGTGATGGGGGAGAGCCTGACTGCGGTGCTGGCGGGCAGAATGCATCTGGTGGGGCATGTACAGATTGCTCAGGCGCCGGGGCGCGATGAACCCGACGCGGCGGCAAGCGATTGGACCTCGACCCTGCGCACGCTGCGCACATTAGGCTATTGCGGCGCCGTGGGCCTCGAGTATAAACCTTCGCTACCGGTTGCTGAATCGGTGGCAAAAGTGTGTGACGCAACGGGCTTAGCCCTGACGATGAAAGACAAAACGGAATCACTATGAGCCATAACATCCAACGGGGCGTCAGCCTCTACAGTTTTCAAAACGAAACCTATCTCGGCAAAATGACGCTTGAAGAGGTGATTGGGCACTGCGCCAGCATGGGGGCAAGAGGCATTGAGGTTATCGGTGAACAGACGTTTCACGGATGGCCTGAGTGTGGCGTGCCGGACCAGGCGATTGCCGAATGGCACCGCCTGATGCACCAGTACGATACGGTACCGGTGTGCCATGACTTTATGCTCGACTACAAACGCTATAAAGACCGACCGATGCCGTTTGCTGAACAGGTCGACAGCGTCAAGCGGGATATCGACTTTGCCGCCCGCCTGGGCATGAAGTTTATTCGCTCGCTGGTGTCGGTTGCGCCCGAGGTGCTGGTGGCGGCAGCGCCTTATGCGGAAGATAAGGGGATTACGATCCTGCTTGAGGTGCACGCGCCGCTGCATTTCGATCACCCCTGGATTATCCGCCATGCGGAAGCCTATGAAAAAGCGAATACCCGTGCGTTGGGCTTCCTGCCCGATATGGGGATGTTCCTGTTCCGTTTCCCTCGTGTGTGGAAGGAGCGCTTTATCCGCAATGGTTGCCCGCAGGCGGCGGCCGATTTTATTGAAAAAGCCTACGATGACCGCGTGCTGAGCGAATACGTTATTCTGGACGTGATGCAGAAATGGGGGCCAGGACCACAGATAGCGATGGCGGAAACCTTGCGCCACAACGCGGCGTTTGAGCCAAAACGGATGCTCGATTTTATGCCGCGCATTCATAACATCCATGCAAAATTCTATGAGATGACGGATGAGAATGTCGAATGGTCCATCCCTTATGATGAAGTGTTCCGCGTACTGAAGCAGGGTGGTTACGAAGGCTATATCTGCTCTGAATACGAAGGTAATCGCTGGGTTGAGGATGCTCAGGAGGTCGATAGCCTTGAGCAGGTACGCCGCCAGCAACTGATGTTCTGCCGGTTATTAAACGAAACGCCGACCCCTGCATTACTTTCTCGCTAAGGAGCTAACGATGTTTGATCACCATATTATTTGCCGCGATGGCTTTGGTAACGTCACTGAAAATGAAAAAGTGATCGGTTTTCGTTTTCAGGCTCGTTTGCCCTATTATCGCGGGCTGGGGCTGTCGATGGTCGAAGATTTGGGTATTACCATCAACGGCACGAAAATCGATCGCCAGGCTATTCGCTTTGCGATTCGTGGTCGCGAATGGACGCTGGATGAACTGGAAACCGTCTATGACGATCGGTGGAACTTTGGTGAAAAAGCGACGATTACCGTTCTGATGCCCGGCGGGCTGGCAATCGGCAGCCACACGCTGGAACTGGCGGAACGTCTGCGTATCTCTTATCTGCCGTTTGTTCCGGTCACCCGTTATGCCACTGAACTCGAAGTGACCTCATGAGCCGCTTTCGGCCCTTATATGGCCTGATGTTTATGGCGTTGAGGTGATGTCAGTCCACTCTGCACAGCATGACGTTGGGTGGACTTTTTTTAGTACTACGATCATGGGCATGAACGATAAAAATGTACCGACACGTGCAGTGCCGAAAAACATTTGGCTGGAATCGCCGCAGACATAGAAGTAAAAATCCACGACTACGCGTGGATTTTATTATTCTCTGCACCGTGCTGGCTTTAATTTATCGTTGTTAATCTCGTCTTATTATTCCGCAGCCAACTCAGCCATTTCCCTTGAAGAGTGATGCTTTTTACTGAGCGTGAAGTAACCAAATATCAGCGTGATGACCACAATGCTCGCCATAATCAAGAAGATCTCCTGATAACCCACCTTATCAAACAGCTTACCGATAGGCAGCGAGAGCACGATGATGCCGATGGAGCTGGCGATATTAAAGCCAATCAGGTACATCGTTGATGAGAGGCGCTTATCAAAGTTTGCGACGCTGAATTTAAATACCGAGATGACAAACAGCGGCACTTCCAGCGCATGCAGCATTTTGATCAGGGAAATAATATAGATATCGGTGAACAGCGCTGAGCCCAGAATTCGACAGGTCATGATGGTGCCACCCAGCAGCAATGCGGATTTAGGCCCGATGCGGTTTATCAGGAACGGGATCAGCGCCATGCCGACGGCTTCCATAAATACCTGTACCGAGTTGAGGTAGCCGTATACGCGCGGGGCCAGCTCAGGATCGTCAAATAAGCTGGCGTAAAACACCGGGAACATCTGCTGGTCGTAAATGCTATAGAACGACCAGGTGCCGACGACAAAGATAACGAAGAACCAGAACTGCGAATCTTTAAAGATGGTCAGAAAATCTTTTCGGGTCAGCGCATCTGGCTCGGGCGAACTGACTGCCGCAGACGTTGGAGCCGGTGCGTCGGTTTTGAACAACACGTTAATCACCAGGAATATCACCCCCATTACCGATACGCACCAGAAGTTAATGTGTGGGTTGATGCTAAAGAAGATGCCACCCACAAACGTCCCTGCGGCGTAGCCAAGCGACCCCCAGAAGCGGGCGGTGCCGAATTCAAAGTTGAATTTACGGCTCACTTTTTCGACAAAGCTTTCCACCAGACCGCAACCGGCGAGATAGCCAAGGCCAAAGAAAATGGCGCCCAGTATCATGCCAAGCTTGAAGTTGGAGACCAGCAGCGGTTCATAAACATAAATCAGGAACGGGCCGCTGAGGGTGATGACTATCCCCATCATCCAGATAAGGGGTTTGCGGGTACCGAGCTTATCCTGCAGAAAACCGTAGCCCAGCATAAACAGCATGCTGAAAAACTGGTTTACGGCATACAGCATGCCCAGCTCCGTACCGGACAGGCCTAATTTGCTTTTTAGCCATATGGCGTAAAAAGACCACCACAGCGACCAGGCGGCAAAGAAAAAGAGTAGATAGCCGGATGAATACCGGTATTTATTATTACTGAACGGCATCGTTATTTTCATGTTTTTTCCAATCCAGATTAGGTCATTGTAAGGTCATTTTGCTGCAACGTAACGCGTGCGCAGTATTACGGGGTCATCGTTCTCCGTAGCGAAGGGTGTGACTGAATAAAGTGGCCCAGCTGTTGGCTGTCGGGGAAGGCGCTTAGCGCTCCACGCTGGGTGGTCGCCAGTGCACCGCAGGCGCTGGCCTGTTCGAGAAGGGAGAACAACGCCGCCGTTGATGTAGGCCAGCCTTCTCCGGCGAGCGCCGCCAGCAGCCCGGCCATAAAGGCGTCACCGGCTCCGGTGGTATCGATGCTGTCGACGCGGTAGCCGCTTAACGTCAGCTTGCTGTTCTGCCAGAAAGCGATAGCGCCATTGGCTCCACGGGTAATGATTTTCAGGCGTGCGGGAAAATCAGCCAGCCGTTCGCAGGCGATGCTTAAATTGTCGGCCTGTGTTAGCCAAAGCAGTTCTTCTTCGGATATCTTCAGAATGTCGCTCTGGCGGGCGAACTCGCTGATAAGGTCAAACATCTGAGTTTCATTGCTCCACATCTGCGGACGCAGGTTGATGTCGAAGCTCAGCGTGCCACCGGCCTGGCGCGTGGCCGCCATCGCCTGGGTGAGAGTGGCACGACAGTCAGGGGCGACCAGCGCCAGCGAGCAGAAGTGCAGAATATCGGTACCGAAGTTGGGCAGGCTTGCCGGGCTGAGAAACTGATCGGCAGACGGATTGACCAGAAATGCAAACTGTCTCTCGCCGTCAGGAGCCAGCGACACTAGCACGGTACTGGTGTGCCGCTGAGGATCAAACTCCAGGCCTCCTGTGTCCACCTGCGCCGTCACCAGCGTTTGGTGCAGAAAGCGGCCGAAGGCGTCATTGCCTACGCGGCCGATAAAGCCGCTGGCATGACCGAGGCGAGCGACGCCGATGGCCACATTGAAGGGGGCGCCTCCTGCACAGGCTTCAAACTGCATATTGTCGCGCGGCAGTAAATCCACCACGGCATCTCCGAGCGTCCAGATTGTCATTAATTTTTCCCCTAAGCAGTGAGACGGGTGGTTATTGGGCGGCAAGCGGCCAGGCATGTCCGTTAGTAAAGATGGCGTGCCCGTTCTGGCTGAATAAGGTCAGTTGGCGATCGTCCGGCTCAGGATAAATACGGCTGCTAAGGGTGTACTCACCGTGGTTGACAAAGATTTCGATTGAAGAGCTATCGATAAACAGGCGCAGATCCAGCACATCATTGGCGGGCAGCGGGACGCTACGACAGCCAGAGAGGCCATGCTGCGGGTAGCGGCGTTCCAGCACCAGACGCTGTGACTGGGCATCGACGTAGACGCGCAGCCCGTCACCCAGCGCGATGCCAAATTGTTCAGCCTGGCTGCGGGCGATATCGAGGCTCAGTTCGATTTCGATAGCGAGCGCCTGCTCTTCCACCATCAGAGTGCGATTGCGCATCTCGCTAACCGGCCAGACATGAAGCTCACCGCGTAATGATTCCAGCTCTCTGACCGGGTTCATGCGCAGCCGCTGGTTGGCATCAAGCGTCACTTCCCGGGGGAGGGTGAGCATGCCGGCCCAGCCGTCAGCCTGTTCTGGCATCGGCGACTCCCACATCGCTAGCCAACCGATCACCACGCGGCGGCCATCCGGGGTGGTAAATGATTGGGGGGCGTAAAAATCATGCCCGTGATCCATCTCCTGGAAGGGCTGGGTCACGTGGAACTGGTGGTTGTCCTGCCATTCGCCGACCATATAGCCGCTCTGGAACAGGTTACGGTAATCGTATCCATTAGCGGCGATACCCTGTGGTGAGAACATGAAGACGAGCTTATCGTTCAGCGGGAAGAGGTCCGGGCATTCCCACATATAGCCCATGCTGTCATCGGCCCGACCGAGGGTGCTGGCAAACTGCCAGTGCCGCAGATCCTGCGAACGATAGAGTTGTACTTCGCCCACATCATCGACCCGAGCACCCACCACCATGTACCAGCTCTCTCCCTCTTGCCAGACTTTCGGATCGCGAAAATGGTGAACGCCCTGCGGGGTATCCAGAACCATGCCCTGACGTTCGAAGTGAACCCCGTCGGTGCTGGTGGCCAGACACTGCACCTGATAAAGGTTTTCCTCTTTTGCCTCGCCGTCGAATTTGTGCCCGGTGTAGATTAAAGCCAGTTTATTGCCGTCAACCACCGCGGAACCAGAAAAGCAGCCATCTTTATCTTCTGGCCCTTCCGGTGCGAGTGCTATCGGTAAGTGCTCCCAGTTCACCATATCGCGGCTGCGCGCATGGCCCCAGTGCATTGGACCCCAGACCGGTTGCCACGGATAGTGCTGATAGAACGCATGGTAGTAACCATCGAACCAGGATAGGCCGTTGGGATCGTTCATCCAGCCCGCCGGAGGAGCGAGGTGATAGCGCGGATACCAGCGCGGGTTTACACGGTCTTTCTGCTGGCTTAAGGCCTCGTTAGCTGTGGAGAGTAGTGACGTCATTTGCTTGTCCCTGTAAGTAAGTTGATCAAAAGATAACGTTAACATTCTCGGTTTTCTCGCAGATTTGATGGTAATATCGATGTTAATCACAAAAGTTAACGTTAACATTTTGCGGGTGTTATCGAGATCGCATTTTCAGATCCCGGCAAAGTTCACGCCGTCAAAGGAGAGGGTATGGCATCTTTAAAGGATGTGGCGCAACGGGCTAACGTCTCGTTAATGACCGTATCGCGAGCGATTAATGAGCCAGAACGACTGCGGCCAGAAACCTATAAAAAGGTGATGGAAGCGGTGGATGCGCTGGGATATGTCTCCGATCTCTCAGCTAAAAAAATTCGTGGCGCAAAAACCACGGCTAATACCATTGGGGTGCTGGCGCTGGACACCATGACCACGCCATTTTCCGTGGAGATCACGCTCTCTATCGAAGAGACTGCCCGGGCGCATGGTTGGAATAGCTTTGTGGTGAATATGTTCAGCAATGACCAGCCAGAGAAAATGGTGGATCTGCTGCTGGCGCATCGCCCGGACGGTATTATCTACACCGCGATGGGTCTGCGGCAGGTTCCTGTGCCGGAAAAGCTGCATAAGTATCGCTGCGTGCTGGCGAACTGCGAGAGCATTAGCGGCCCTTTTCCTACCTACATTCCCGATGATGAACAGGGGCAATACCTTGGTGTGAAAGCATTGCTGGCCGCAGGCTATCGTCGGCTGCTGTGCATCCACCTGCCAAAAGGGATAGTGGCGACCGATCGCCGTCGGGCGGGAATGGAGAGAGCCTGCCGTGAAGCGGGCGTCGACCCGGATACCATGTTCCACCACTATCTCCCGCCGGGCGAGCGCCACCATATTGATGCGGCGGAAATTGCCGGGCATTACCTGAGTGGCGCGCGTCCGATGTTTGATGCGGTAGTGTGCGGTAACGACCGCGTGGCTTTTGTTATTTATCAGGTCTTACTGGGGCGAGGGCTGCGCATTCCGCAGGATGTCGCCGTGTTGGGCTATGACAATATGGTGGGGACCGGCGAGCTGTTTTTGCCACCGCTATCGACGGTACAACTGCCGCACTATGAAATTGGCCGTCTCAGCGCACTGCATCTTATTCAGGGGCTCGATCACCGCGATACCGTGCGGGTGGACAGCCCCTGGCTTGCCCGTGAATCGATATAATTAACCCGAATCCGCGCCGCGATGAAAAAATGTGGTTTAGCGGTTGAGCGCTTGGCTTATTTCTTCCCGCTCTCCGGCGTCGTTAATCAACCGAAAGGTGATGGTATTTCCCGTCTCGAGTGACGCTTGCGGCAGCGCTTTTAACCCAAAGCGCTGAGTAGAGAAGGGGGGGAGCATCAGGTCAAGCTCTGCGGTGGCCTGGTAGCGGTGGCCGCGTAAGCTCACGCTAATGTCGTTATAGGAGAGAAAATAGCCGCTCGGATTACGGCAGACCAGGGTGAGCGGCACCTTATTTTCTACCGTACACGAGACGGATTTCCCCGCAGCAGTGATGTTACCGTTCAGGTTTTTGGGGCGGTAAATGAGCTTTAGCTGCGTCTTCATAGACATCAACAGATACTGTTGCTGGCTAAGCCCCGTTTTTACCGCCGGCACCTCATAAAGGTTAATCCAGTACAAACTTTCCCTGTCGGCCGCTAACTTTTTACCATCGTAGATGATTTTCACTGATTTCACTTCGTCCGCCCGGAGATTAAATATCGGGGGAATAAGGACAAACGGTGTGTCGGGACTTTGGGCAAAATTGTTAATGTCGCCGCTATCGACCCACACCTGCACAAACGCAGGGTAGGCATTAATGTTCATGATGTTGATGCCCTGCGTCTCTTTGAATCGCCACGGGTTTAACAGACACCTCAGAGTCATTTAAGATGGCTTAAAGAGAGGTGCCCATGAGCGGTAAGCGTTATCCCGAAGAGTTTAAAACTGAAGCAGTCAAACAGGTTGTTGATCGCGGTTATTCTGTTTCCAGCGTTGCAACACGTCTTGATATCACCACCCATAGCCTTTACGCCTAGATAAAGAAGTACGGTCCAGATTCTTCCACTAATAAAGACCAGTCAGATGCTCAGGCCGAGATCCGCCGTCTCCAGAAAGAGCTGAAGCGGGTTACCGATGAACGGGACATATTAAAAAAAGCCGCGGCGTACTTCGCAAAGCTGTCCGATTGAGGTACGCCTTTATCCGTGACAACACCTGTTGCTGGCCTGCTCGCCTACTCTGTCGGGTGCTGGATGTTCATCCCAGTGGCTTTTACGCCTGGCTTCAGCAGCCGCATTCACAACGCCATCAGGTAGACCTGAGACTGACAGGACAGATTAAACAGTTCTGGCTGGAATCGGGATGTGTCTATGGTTATCGCAAGATCCATCTGGATCTGCGGGACAGCGGGCAACAGTGCGGAGTCAACAAAGTCTGGCGACTGATGAAACGTGCCGGGATAAAGGCTCAGGTTGGATACCGGAGCCCGCGGGCACGTAAAGGCGAGGCCAGTATCGTGTCGCCCAACAGGCTCCAGCGGCAGTTCAATCCGGATGCTCCGGATGAGCGTTGGGTAACGGACATAACCTACATCAGGACCCACGAAGGCTGGCTGTATCTTGCCGTAGTTGTTGATCTGTTCTCACGAAAAATTATCGGCTGGTCAATGCAATCCCGGATGACAAAGGACATTGTCCTGAACGCATTGCTGATGGCTGTATGGCGGCGTAATCCTCAAAAAGAGGTGCTGGTTCACTCGGATCAGGGCAGTCAGTACACAAGCCATGAGTGGCAGTCGTTCCTGAAATCACACGGCCTGGAGGGGAGTATGAGTCGTCGCGGTAACTGCCACGATAACGCGGTTGCAGAAAGCTTTTTCCAGTTGCTGAAGCGTGAACGGATAAAGAAAAAGATCTACGGAACGCGGGAAGAAGCCCGCAGCGATATTTTTGATTACATCGAAATGTTTTATAACAGTAAGCGTCGGCATGGTTCGAGTGATCAGATGTCACCGGCAGAATATGAAAACCAGTATTATCAACGGCTCGGAAGTGTCTAGATTACCCGTGGCGATTCAACCTCCGGAGGACTCTTTCAACTCATCTAAGTGATCTCGGCGTTGAATTTCATGTTGTAGAACAGCTGTTAGGTCATGCGCTACCAGGTGTTGCAGGAGTTTACAACCGAAGTAAGTTCATGGCTAAAAAACTGGATGCTCAGGAGCTCTGGACGACATACCTCAATAGCATCGCTGGTGCTGAATCAAAAGTGACAATCCTCAAACAAAAGGCTGGTTAACATGAAAAAAATGGCAGTTGTTGATAAAAAGGGTCTTGAGTACATTCCTAACATTGATCGGATGATCCGTGAGAAAGAGTGTCGGGAGTTAACTACCCTTGCGAACAGTACACGCTGGAAGCTGGAGAAGGAAGGAAAGTTTCCTAAGCGGATCAAGATTGGTTCCGCAGCTGTAGCATATCGCCTCTCTGAAATTCAAGCATGGATAAAAGGGGAATGGGCTGAATAATTACGGAAGAAGGAGTGTTTATGTCATTTGCTCGAATTTACAATACATTATGCCCTTACACAGGGAAAAAACTGATTGATTTAGTTAGCGACCTTGAACATGTATTACCTGCCGGGTTAGGGGCACCTAAAAAATTTGGTGTGATGGCTTCTGAGGAAATGAATAAGATTTTTAACAAAAGCATAGATGAACCATTTTTACTTGAGCCTTTTGTGCGATTTATTAGTGCCACAAATGGTGTTAAGTCAAGGTCAGGGAAAGTAGTATTTTCCCAGAAGGTAACTGATGAAATTTATAATGAAGATGTGATCGTTAAATTTGATAGTGACAATTTCACTCCACAAATGATGGTTCCAATTAGACGAGGAGATGATGGTGAAATTAATGCTGTTGTTGGTTATGGCGATGACGCTGAAATTGAATTGGAAAAAATTGGTAAGAAATTAAAATCAAAAGGAAAGACAATCGTCGGAAAACAGTTTGTGACACGAAGTTCTAACCCATTAAAAATAAATCTTTCGATGGATTTGAATCTTTTTTATCTAGAACAGCTAAAAATAGCATATTTAGTGGCGGTATTTACCTTCGGTGATGTAATTATTACAAGTGAGCAAGGGCGTAACATTGTAAAATGCCTTAATAATGGTGTGCTGGAAAACACGAATATGCAATTGAATTGGTCATTTCTTCCTGAATATTTGCATCCTAAAACTGACAAGAATATCCACACTCTGTTTTGCTTTAAAACTGGTGAATATGTTGCTGTGGGAATTTCCTTGTTTGGTAAATTCACTTCGAGTATATTCTTTATGTTATCAGAGTCTTTAGGTAATGATAATATTGGAGGGGTTTTTTATCTTGATTATAAAAATAATAAAATGCAGGTGAAGGATTTTGTTGATCATATTATTGAAGTAACTGCCTTGTGATAGAAAAACGTCCGAGGTTGAGAGATAAATATTCGAGACTGTAATTAAAATTGTGTAATTGCCTGTTTTTGATATGTTCACTCCAACAACGGAGACAGGCAAATTATGGACGAAAAGAAACTCAAAGCACTGGCGGCTGAACTGGCTAAGGGCCTTAAAACCGAAGCCGACCTCAATCAGTTTTCCCGTATGTTGACGAAATTAACCGTCGAAACAGCGCTCAATGCGGAGCTGACTGACCACCTCGGGCATGAGAAAAATGCGCCCAAAACAGGTTCAAACACCCGCAATGGCTACTCGTCAAAAACACTGCTGTGCGATGACGGCGAGATCGAACTGAACACGCCGCGTGACCGTGAAAACACCTTCGAACCACAGCTGATTAAGAAGCACCAGACACGCATTACGCAGATGGACAGCCAGATTTTATCCCTCTACGCCAAAGGCATGACTACCCGCGAAATCGTCGCCACCTTCAAAGAAATGTACGACGCCGATGTGTCACCCACGCTGATATCTAAGGTCACCGACGCCGTAAAAGAGCAGGTCACTGAGTGGCAAAACCGGCAGCTGGATGCGCTGTATCCCATTGTTTATATGGACTGTATTGTCGTCAAAGTCCGTCAGAATGGCAGTGTGATAAACAAAGCCGTTTTCCTGGCGCTGGGGATCAATACCGAAGGTCAGAAAGAGTTACTGGGCATGTGGCTGGCTGAAAACGAAGGTGCAAAGTTCTGGCTGAGTGTGCTGACGGAGCTGAAAAACCGTGGCCTTCAGGACATCCTGATAGCCTGCGTGGACGGTCTTAAGGGCTTCCCTGATGCGATAAACAGCGTCTTCCCGCAGACCCATATTCAGCTATGCATCATCCATATGGTGCGTAACAGCCTGAAATACGTGTCCTGGAAGGACTACAAAGCCGTCACCAGCGGTTTGAAGACTGTCTATCAGGCCCCGACCGAAGAGTCGGCACTGATGGCGCTCGATGCGTTCGCGAAAGTCTGGGACGATAAATATCCGCAAATCAGCAAAACCTGGCGTGCGCACTGGGAAAACCTCAATACGCTCTTCAGTTATCCGCCGGATATCCGCAAGGCCATATACACCACGAACGCAATCGAATCGCTTAACAGTGTGATCCGGGCTGCAATTAAGAAACGCAAAGTGTTCCCGACGGATGACTCGGTACGAAAGGTTATTTATCTGGCGATCAAGGATGCGTCGAAAAAGTGGAGTATGCCGATCCAGAACTGGCGGTTAGCAATGAGCCGTTTTATTATCGAGTTCGGTGACCGCCTGAGCGATCACCTTTAATACATTGGCAGTTACACAGAATTACTGACAGGCTCCAATCCTTCGAATTTTCCCTTCTATTTCATGTATCTCGTTTATCTTGAGCATTTTTGATAAGCGCTTCTATGTTCTTTTTCTCTTTTTCACGGTCTTCTGTCGTGTAAATCTGGGCACTGATTTTCTTATGCCCACTGACGATGTGAGATATGTCTTGCTGGATTTTTTCGAGACTTTTTGCCATTGAGTAAAGGTTAGGTGTTCCTAGCTGATATGCGCCTTTAAGCTCTGACATATCGATTATTGACTGTTCTATATAACTAGCACCGGTTGTGCTCTGATAGGAGATCTCGACAATCAAAATAGACTCAATCTTTTCATTATATTGCTGTGTCAATTGAGTGTAATGCGAGTAGCGCTCTTGTCCGGGACCGAAATACGTCAATCCTATCTTTAAGAAATTTGCTTCAGTAAATTCATCAATGAGAGTTTGGGCAAATTGCCCACCAGAAATGATCTTCAGATTAAATTTGACATTTATTGCGGGCCCAAGACCAATATTTCTGATATGAAGCCTAACGATGTTTATTGCAAACTCAAAAGGTTTGATTGTTATCTCTATCTTCGGCTCGGTCTGAACTTGCCTCATTTTTGTTGTTTCAGATACCAACTTTCCCGTAAGAATGGAGTAAACCACCGTTGATATAGTAACAACTGCTGTGAATAAAACTGTCAGTGCACCAGAATTTTGGTTTAAGAAATTTAGAACTTCGGATGTATTCATCTTTAGGTCTCACATGTATAGCGGTTTGAGGGGAAAGTGAGGGGGGAGTTTACTCCCAAATACTTCTCTAGGGTATCCTAGAAAAGACTAAGGGCCGACGATCACTGGTCAGCCCTTGAACCAAACTGTGGGTACTTTAGGATTGAATTAGCGCTCAGTTATTCCTAGCACTTAGGTAGTGACAGTAAATTGTTGTTCCATCGACCATCAGCATAAGTACGAATAAATTTCCGTCTCCCACCTCCTGGGTCAACAACACCTACATCAGCACGTTTACCATAACTATCAGTAACATAGAAAGTATGCTGTTTGTTCTCGATTGCACGGACAACATCTGCAACGGTCCACTTACTTCCTTGGGGGGTAAATTGAGGGCTTCCAACATGAGTGATGTGCTCATGCGTAGCATCCGAGTCAGAGAGAGTAATACAAGTTAATCGTACATCTACCATGTTCCACTCCTTTTTTGCTGTGAAAAATCCGAGTTGAAGCAAGTAACCAAATACAGCTGGGTACAATTTTTGATTTCTAAGAGCTTGGTGATTCCTCGTACTCTAAGTGCGAAGACTTGTATTGCAAGTTGTATTGCATCAATAGTTAGGCAGGATTATTTGTAGGCTGAATTACTTTTATAGTCAATCGCATAACATCATATTTGACTCATGTAGCCGAATTATGAGGCATGCGGTCAGTCCAGAAGTTGATGGCATGCATCTCAGTGATGAAGTTGATTTACTAAGGGGAAAAGGAATGGTCACTATGAACGAACCATTCCTTTGTATTGTGTGTGCGAAAACTCGTTCTGTAAGAACTTTGCTGAAATTCAGCCCTGCAGGGCTGGCATGACGACTTCCTGTACGATTGCTGTACCCTCAGGTGTACTCCAGTTGCCAGTTAGTTCAGCAATGACCTGATTAGTGCTGGTCAGTGTTGCACCATTCTTTTCCATGCGGCGCAGGGCCATGTCATCGGCGAACTTCGTCGGTGAAGCACCTGCGTCAGCAACAACCTGAACCTCGTAGCCCTCGCTGACCAGGCTGAGGGTCGGATAGACCGTGCAAACATCGTTGGTCACGCCGGCGATGATGAACTTCCTGCGACCGGTTGCCTTGACTGCGGCAGAAAAATTCTCGTCTTCCATGGCATTAACAATTCCGAGGCGCTTGATGCGGACAGCGAACTCATCCGGTAGGATGGACTCCAGTTCGGAGAGCAACGGGCCCTGCGCATATTCTTCCATGCTGGAAGTCAGCACGACAGGTATCTTCAGGATTTTTGCGGTTTTGGCTAGCATCAACGCGTTACGTTTGAGTTCCTCGAACGGCAAGGATTTGGCCCAACCCATCGTACCGACCTGATGGTCGATAAGAAGGAGTGCGGCGTTTTCACCAGTGAATCGTTCAAAGCTCATGTCAGACTCCTTAATTCGGATGATAACTTTCAGTTTAGAGGACGACCGGAAAACAGCATAACCTTGCTGGTTCCTCCGGAAGAATGGAGTGTAATAACCTGGGGGATGTCCTGCGCCGGATAAACCGGCAGTTTCAGGTCACTGAACCCGAAGGACTGACCATCCACGCTTATCGTCCCGAAAATGGGCATTATGAACGCGCAGTGGCCAGACTCTATGGGCAAAGATAACTCTGCATGGTCGTCCAGCGAGACCTCGAGAATTGTCACGTCGGCGGGCAGCTTCAGCGGAGAATACAATTCTCTGAAGCTGCCCGCGGGTACACGGACACGTACGCCCGGCAGCTGCGCGATGGGAACATCCTGTGGTTCCAGTGTCAACGTGAAGGGCTCCATATTCCGCCGTTCTTGAGGCAAGTTCACGAAAATCTGCAGCGAGTGGACAGTTTTGCCATTCTCGGCTGGCACCTCCTCATGAACGATGCCGCTGCCAGCGGTCGCCCAGTGCAGGCCACCGGGCTGTATCAGGTTATGATTTCCAACTGAGTCTCTATTGATGATGCCTGTTTCCGAGTCCAGAAACAGGTAGGACACCGCAGAGAATCCGGAATGAGGATGTGGCGGAAAAGTTGGCCCGCTCATCCAGGCATGATCGACGCCGAGGAAGGGATCGATCATGCCTGGCATGCCACGCAGGCCAAATGCCCGGAAGTGGCTACCGTGATTAGCCCGCTGCAGAGAAGCAATGTAAGCCATGATGATATTCTCATGCCCCCTGGGTATGGCTCAGGGATGGGTAATCAGTATAACCCTTGTCGTTACCGCCGAAGAATGTCGTATGGTCGGCCTGATTGAATGGGGATCCAGTTTTCACGCGATCGACAAAATCCGGGTTGGAGAGAACCGCTGCGCCATAAGCTTCCAGGTCAGCGAGGCCTGAGGCAACATCGGAGCCAAACTGTTCGCGCGGACGACCCGGACGGTTTAGAACTAGCTTGCCAGACCAGTGTTTGCGAATATCGGCCAGTAATGGCTCGTTACCCTGGTGCATGATGTGCAAATAAGCCAGCCCGAGCTTGTTGAGTTCGGCAACCAAGTAACGATATAAGTCCGGTCCTTCTTCGCCTTCATCTATGCCCCACATCGTGGTGCCGGGCGACAGGCGAATGGCAGTGCGATCAGCGCCAATTTCCTCTGCCACTGCGATGGCCACCTCGATGGCGAAACGAGCGCGGTTTTCGATAGAGCCGCCATATTCATCGGTGCGGTTATTAGCGCTTGGGGCGAAGAATTGCTGAATGAGATAGGCGTTGGCACCATGGATCTCGACGCCATCTGCACCGGCTTCGATCGCACGCTTGGCGGCATACGCGAAGTCCCTGACTGTTTGGCGCACTTCCTCGATGGTCAGTGCGTGCGGAGTTGGAATATCCTGCATACCGGTTGCTGTGAACATGCCAGTGCCTGGCGCTATCGCTGATGGCGCGACACCCTGACGATGATGTGGGGTGTTGTCGGGATGCGACATGCGACCGGCATGCATGAGCTGAATGAAGATGTGGCCACCACGGGCATGCACGGCATCAGTGGTTTTCTTCCAGCCAGCAACATGGGCATCGGTGTAAATACCGGGAGTGGTGAGATAACCCTGGCCATCGTCGGAAGGCTGGGTGCCTTCGGTGACAATCAGACCGACATCGGCGCGTTGCGAATAATATTCGGCGGCGAGTTCGCCCGGCGTGCCGTCATACTGTGCGCGCGAACGGGTCATGGGTGCCATGACCAGGCGATTTGGCAGGGTGTAATGTCCAACTTGAACGGGCTCGAACAATTTGCTCATAGAAAGATCCTCGGTAGTGAATGAATCAATAGGTTGGCTAGTAGAATCAGAATTTGAATGACTGGTGGCCCGATCTATCAGAGCATCGGAAGCAGCCATGAATTTATGAATGTGCTCATTGGTCAGTCCTGACGACGGCAGTATCGGTTGCCCTTTGCTGTTGAACATGGCGCCGCTGCGATTTTCAAGATTGGACGTGAACAGGAGGGGGGCAATTCGCCCGGCATAAGCATCAGCAGTTGGTGTGAACAATCCGATCAACGCTTCCACAACGCGTGATTTTAGCGTGTCCTTTCCAAAGAAATTGTCCCGGATACCGGTCTTGATGAGACCCGGGTTCAACCCGAAGAATGTGGCGTGGGAATAACGCGCTGCTGAATCAAGTACCAGCATCTCATTACCCGCAACCGTATTCATATGTGCTGGCATTGCCTTGTATGACTGTTCGGCGTTGAGGTCGTCAGCAGTACCAATTTGGCCGCTGCCGGGATAACCCATGAAGAATACACGCGGCTTCAATACCGGGCTGGTTCGCTCTGACCCAAGCCTTTGAATGATTTGTTGCAGAATGACTCGGCGATTGAGATAGCTGATTGCCAGATCGCGTTCGATACCTTCAGCAGTCTCTTCACGTTGCGGTGCGGCAAAAATGCCCGTCGTGAAGATGACCAGATCGAATGTCTCTGCTGGCAGCAGCTTGCCCACGCGTTGCGCTTCGCTCATCAGACTCAGATCGGCTTTGATAAAATCAATGCCCCGGACACCTGCATCCCGGAACGTTTGTCCAACAACCACGACATGCGCGCCGCTGGAAGCCAGCATGTGAGCAATCGCTCTTCCGATTCCGCCTGTTCCACCCACGATGGCCACGTTTTGCATATTGCTGCCTGGGGTGTTGTCCCTGTCAGAATGCCAGTTCCAGCTCTTATCTCGTTGCACTCATAAGTCCTCAATCTATGACATTGCGATCATCATCTCCTTTATAGAAACTGGAATAAATAGTATTTATTGGATAACATTGCTCCATAAATGGCGCAATTGGTATAGTAACATCGGGCGCTTTACAGACCGGGGCAGGCTGTACACAGCATTGCCATAAAGATGGTAAAAAGGTGCAGCCAATATGGATAATTACCTAAAAGATATGGCCCTGTTTGTCGAGGTCGTTAAGGCAAAGGGTTTCCGTGGCGCGGCAGAAGCGGTAGGAATTCCAAATTCCACGCTTTCACGGCGTATCAGTTCGCTTGAGAAAACAATCGGATTGCGTCTGTTACACCGTACTACCCGAAAAATCGAACTGACTGAGGCTGGTCAGATTTATTTTGAACGATGCAAGCGCATCGTGGATGAAGCTCGTCTGGCGCATGAACAGCTTGGCGAAATGTTAGAACAGCCGAGCGGAGTCCTGCGGGTGTCACTGCCAGTAGATTTTGCCGTGACCTATCTCGCCCCCCTGATTGCCGAGTTTGCTGGCCTTTACCCTGGCATCTCATTCGATTTCGATCTTACCCCGCGCAGGGTTGATCTCGTTTCTGAACCGTTCGACGTGGCAATTCGTATGGGAGAATCTGAAAATTCACAGTTGATTGCGCGACCACTGGCATCACTCACACCGTATCTCTATGCCTCACCTGGATATCTTGAGCGGTCAGGGCATCCGAATGGGCCGGCCGATCTTGAATGTCATGAATGCATGAGTGTTATTAAAGGGAGTTCGTGGACGTTACGTCATGGTAAACAGACCTATACAGTGCCCATCAGCAGTCGATTCTCGATCAACAGTGTCGGAATGATTCGCCGTCTGGCCACGCTTGATATGGGTATTATTCTGATGCCACAGGAAATCGTCGCTGATGAGTTGTTGGCTGGCGCGCTGCTGCCGATCATGCCTGGCTGGCATGGCTCGCCCATGCCAGTTTATGCGATGACGGAAACCCGCCTGCTACCTGCAAAGACACAACGCTTTCTTGAATTTCTGCGTAAACGCCTGGGTACTGAACCCAGATGAAAGATTGCTCGAAATGACGCTTAGGTTATATCTGCTGATTGCACTTTCTGCTCAAATTTATGCAAGGGAACGATAGAAAAATCGTCGCGTGAACCGTCATTTAACCGGAGTTAGCACTTTACCCGAATGCAAATATAAACGGATATTCTCGCATACCAGATTTTTCATCGCTTCACGGGTCTCATTTGTACCGCTAGCGTAGTGAGGTGTAATGATGACATTGGCTCGTTGCAGGGCAATCGGTATTACGGGCTCATTCGCCAGCACATCGAGGGCTGCACCTGCAATGAGGTTGTTTTCAAACGCAATTATCAGATCGTCCTGATTGACCAAACTGCCACGGGCGATATTCACCAGATAGCCAGAGCGACCCAATGCAGTTAGCACCGTCAGATCAACAATATTGTGATTTTGCTCGGATGAATTAGCCGATAAAATAAGAATATCTACTTCGCTTGCAAGGCGCTGTATGGTCTCAATTCGCCTGGCCGCAATATCCACCTCATTGCTATCAGTATAATAAATGTCACAGTCAAATGCCGACAATCGACGGAAAATTGCCTGGCCTACACGCCCCATACCAAATATTCCCACCTTGTGCCGGCTGAATTTGGTGGTTAAAGGATAGCGTGAATGGTTCCAGTATCCCTGTTGTACAAAATCATTTGCAGGAATAATTTCACGGGTGAGCGCCAGGCAGAATGCGAGAGCGAGGTCGGCGACATCCTCGGTTAAAACCCCCGGAGTGTTGGTGATGGTGATATTATGTTGCTGTGCGTACAGCAAATCGACACCATCAAATCCAACCCCAAAAATAGTGATAAGTTTCAAAGAAGGAAATTGTTTAAGGAAGTCGGCATCGAGTCTGCTTTCCCCATTAGCAACCCCAATAGTAGCTATGTTAATATTTTCTTGCTGCGATGGGGATGTTGCTTCGTGAACATCAATTAGCATGTAATCATTTTTCAATTGTTGCTCAAGATTTTCGGGGATACCATCAAGCTTTAAAATTAATGCTTTCATAAAATTACCTTTCTGGTGGGCTTGCAGGATGTTTCAATTAGCGTTATTTTTCAATTTTTATATATAGATAAATCAATTCGATAAACATATTTTTAAATAAGAATGTTATTTTCTCTATACATGCCTAAAAAATTGATCTACTTTAAATGTAATTTTTCGATCATATACATCTCAAAGATGTAGTTTTTAGTGGGGTTTATATAATTTTTATGCTCACCATGTGGAATGCAGATCACTTTTTTGAAAAAATAGACACAACCATTGGTGTTGATTACATGTTGCGTGCTCGGGAAGGCGTACCGGATAAAGGGGTGTACATCCGCCCGCATATGCATCTGGAACATGAAATTATGTGGTTTCATAAAGCAGAGGGAAGCTACACGATTGGAAGTGAAAAATTCAATCTGAAAAATAACACATTGATCTACGTCAGTCCTCTCGTCTTGCATGATATGGAGTTGGCATTTACCGGCGATCATGAACGTTTTTTGTTGCAATATGATAATGCCGTTCTTAGTCGGTTAAAATATCCCTTTCCGGCATTGAAACCGCACACTGGTATTGTTACGCAGCTTGATGAACAGGATGGAAAAAGATTACAGTTCTTGTTTCGATGGTTTACGGAAATACATGAGACACCGCATTCCACCCATGAGATTAATCCGTTGATGATTCTACTGCTCAATACGGTATTCCACCATGCCTCACAGGCAGAACCAATCTTACCGGAAAGTGAAGGTACAAGCTCATTTGAAAGTATTATAAATTTTATCATTGATATGGAGACGCGCACTTCATTTAATATTACCCTTAATGAGGCGGCGGAATCAGTAGGCCTGTCATCGAGTCATTTTTCGCGTACTTTTAAAAAGATTATGCAGGTCAGTTTCAAAGAGTACCTTGTTAGAAAGAAAATTGCTCTATCCGCCGATCTGTTGACCAATACCGAATTGAATGTGACGGATATTGCCTATCGGTGCGAATTTACCGACAGTGCCTATTACTGTTTTCAGTTTAAAAAGGTTGTTGGTGTGACACCGAAGAAATTCAGAACTAACAGTCGCTCAACGAAACAGTTATCAACAAAGCATGATAAAATATAATGAATTGATCTTTCCGCCGATCTGAATACGAAGAATATGCATATGTGCCAGTATCACGTAGGACTGCTATTTAATGCTAATAAAGCATGGGACCGCCAGGTTATAGAAGGTATTGGGGATTTTTTTGCTTTCTCTGAATGCAACTGGGATATTTATATTGAAGAGTCATTTTGCACAACTAAAGTAAATGCTCTTATGGCGTCATCAGATGGCATTATTGCTGATTTGGACGATCGTTACCTGGTTAAAGCATTAGAAAAATCAGTAAAACCTTATGTCGGTGTTGGCGGGTCTTTTGCTCAGGAACGCGACTATCCGCGGTGTGATTATGTAGCTACAGACAATGATAAATTGGTTCAGCTGGCATTTGAGCATCTGATGAAAAAGGGTATTCAACATATCGCATTTTTTGGCCTACAGGATGCCAGTGAAAAACGGTGGGCTACAGAGCGTGAAAATGCCTATGTGAAACTGGCGAAAACGCATTATTATACCCCTGAATTATTCCATGATTATGATGCCGCAATTCAACAGCGGGATATATCTATGAATTCACTGATAGCGTGGATCCGGTCACTTGCGCCACAAAGTGGTATTATCGCCGTCACCGATTCACGTGCTCGCCATCTGTTACAGGCATGTGCAATAGCCGGTGTAAAGGTGCCTGATGAAGTCGCTATCATTGGCATCGATAATGAGGATTTGGTCAACTATCTATCACGTATCTCTTTAACGACTGTAGTGCAAGGTGCCCGTCAAATAGGTTTTCAGGCGGCCCGGCTTTTACAAATACAGTTATCATCAGAAAGTGAGAAAGCCCGGTATCGTATTGTGGTTCCTCCGGTGGGTATTAAAGAACGAATGTCAACGGATGTGAAACTGACGCATGATCCTTTGGTGAGGCGTGCGCTGTCATTTATCAGCGAGAATATCCACAGACCGTTGAAAGTGATTCATGTCATTAACTACCTGGGGCTTTCCCGAACGCTTATTGACACCAAATTCCAAAAAGAGCTTGGGTGTAAAGTCCATTCGGTGATCCTGAGAGAAAAACTCATTCGTTGCCGGATGCTGCTGGAGAATAAAAACATTCCGATTGCGGATATCCCAGCGCTAGTCGGATTTCCATCTATTACCTACTTTTATAACTTCTTTACGCGCCAGATGAATCTCACGCCCGCGATTTACCGTCAACAGAACGCAAAAGAGTAAGTGACCGGGGATCCCGGTCACCATCATGTATTTATATCGTTGAGTTTTTTTGCGCCATAGCCATCAACGCTTTGTCGTTAAGGCTGTATTTGCGCATTATAAGCACCAGCAAGGCTACAAGGATAGCCGGTAACACAGTGAACAGTAGTCGGATAGTTTCCAGCGCCGATGCGGGTTGCGTTGTAGCTCCACCGACATAATTACCCCAAGCGAGCAGGTACCCCACCAGTGCACCGCCGATGGCAATCCCTAACTTAATGGCGAATAAATTTGTGGAAAAGACAATACCGCTGAGTTTCTTCCCGCTTTTCTTCTCCTCGGCATCAATAATGTCTGACAGCATGCTCCACTGTAAGGGGGTTGCGGCAAGCTGAATGATATTAATGATAA
This sequence comes from Kluyvera sichuanensis, assembly GCF_040930405.1. Taxonomy (NCBI): domain Bacteria; kingdom Pseudomonadati; phylum Pseudomonadota; class Gammaproteobacteria; order Enterobacterales; family Enterobacteriaceae; genus Kluyvera; species Kluyvera sichuanensis. Next base: position 1,560,097 of record NZ_CP162271.1, on the reverse strand, counting down.
TTACCAGTGAGAAAATGGCGATAATGTTGCTGCCGGGAATAAAATACATGCCCATCAACAGTGCGGCTTCGAGCAGCATTGCTGCTTTAAACCCTTTTACTTTATCGATATTTTTAAAAATAGTAGATGATATCATTGCTCCCAGTACCCCCGACGCCAGAGTAGCGGTTAGCAACAGGCTGCCCAAATCAGGTCGATTCATAATACTATTTACAAAATAGAGCGTAGTTCCACCTTTAAAAAGTACCGCTACCAGATTCACCACATTTAGTGCAAAAAGAATACGCCAGTCTTTATTAGAAAATAGTGTTTTGAGGTCATCAAGTATACTATTCTTTTTGGTTAATTCAACATCGGATGAAAAACGTTCTTTTGTCAGGCCAAAACAGATGAAAAAGAGAATAATACTGAGTGTTCCCATTACCATCATGGTATAAAAATAACCGTTCTGCAAATTGCCTTTCCCAAGATAAGCTACTAACGGCAGAGCTGTTAAGGAAACAATCAATCCACCCAAAGTACTAAGGGCAAATCTCCAGGATTGTAATGATACTCGTTCTCTGGAGTCATTGGAAATGTTATTGATCATCGCACAGTAGGGGACATTAATGGCGGTATAGACCAGCGACAATAATGTATAAGAAACGTATGCGTAAATCAGTTTTCCTCCGTATGATAGATCAGGAGTATAAAACGTTAAGCAGCACAGTACACCAAACGGAATCGCGAACCATAGTAAGTAAGGACGAAACTGGCCATATTTTGATTTAGTTCTGTCAGCCACTGCCCCCATTAATACGTCAGTTACCGCATCAATTAAACGTACTGCCAGGAACATAGTGCCCATATGTGCTGGGTTTAAACCAAATATATCAGTGTAAAAATAGGCCATAAACAACATCACGGTCTGCCATACTAAATTGCAACCGGTGTCGCCTAGCCCATAACTTATTTTTTCTTTTACGCTTATTAGCGAACTGTTCATACAGACTCCATCGGATAAAGTAACGGACTTGCTTAAGTAGACGTAATTAAGTTATTGCTAATCCCGTTTCTGATATGTATAAACAATCCAGACAAATATAAGAAGAGTGTACAGCATGAGTGATGAATCTCCCGTTTTCGAAAAAATACCTGTTCGCGCCGGGGACTTGTTCACCTTCCGGGCCGATGCTATCAGAGATTTTCAGGGAATCGAGGTAGTACCGCATTATCATATGATGCACGAGCTGATGTGGTTTCGAGATTCAGCGGGTAGTTTTACTATCGGAAACGAGAGATTGGCTATAAAAAACAATACGTTGATCTTCGTCCCTGCATTGATGAATCATGAGATGAGCATTCCGGCGCAGGCGAATCATGTGCGCTATCTTCTGCAATTCGAAAAAGAGTGGCTGGATGAGTACGCGTTAGCATCCGACGCGCTGCATTGTGGTGCGATGGCCGTTCTGAGCACAGAAGACGCCGACCGCCTGGAGGTGTTATTTAACTGGTGTGGCGAGTTTAGCGATTTTTCCGATACGCTTTTCCGTTCACTGATCCGCAGTATTTTGCTGCATGCATTTAAAAACCTGAAAGCAGCAGTTCATATTACGGAAAGAGAAAATAATGCCTATCTCGGAGAACTTATAAAATTACTGAAATTCATTGATGCCACTGAAAATTATGAGATAACGACAGAAGAAGCGTCTCGGGCCTGCAACTGGTCTAAATCGTGGTTTTCAAAAATATTTAAAATTACCTTTGGTCTCAGCTTTAAGAAGTTTATGTTGTTGAGAAAACTTAATATTGCTATTAATTTACTGACCAATACCGACCTGCGTATCAGCGAGATTTCCCAGCGTGCTGGTTTTACCGATAGTGCTTACTTTTGTCTTAAGTTTCGGGAAATGATGAACGATACCCCGCTCTCATTCAGAGATAAAGTCAGAACCACGAAGGATGTGGGGAGCGGATTACACCTGTAACGGAAAATGTTAAAAACAGACTGATTATTCTGAGTGTGATCGGTGTTTCCCTGGTCGCGCAAAAAAATCATATAAACTCCGCCAAAGAATACATTTTTTGCCTGTAATTAAGCCTACTTTTCATAACGTGAATACGGTGCTTGTTTCACCACGTTGACTATCCCTTGAAAAATAAAGGTATTGTTATGAATAGAGCAGGGTTTAAAGAAAAAGTAGGCTATGGTCTGGGTGATGGTGCCTCCAATATAATCTGGCAAACCATCATGCTATTTATGGCCTATTTTTATACCGATGTGTACGGCCTCAGTGCTTTTCATATGGGGACAATGTTCCTGGTGGTCCGCATTGTTGATGCATTTGCTGATGTTTATGCCGGTTATTTAGCTGACCATACACAAACTAAATACGGCCAGTTTCGTCCTTACTTACTCTGGTTTTCCCTACCGTTTGGCATTTTTGGTGCGTTGACGTTTTATACCCCAGATTTCGGGGAAACCGGCAAAATTATCTATGCTTACGTCTCCTACACCACGCTGTCGATTTTTTACTCTCTGGTTAACGTTCCCTACTGCGCGATGATCAACAATCTCTCCAGTGATACGAAAGATAGGGTATCAATGCAGTCATACCGCTTCGCCTTTGCCGCATTGGGTGGGATTATCGTTTCTGCCGTGGCGCTGCCCCTGACTAAAGTGCTGGGTAATGGTGATCTGCAAAAGGGGTATTTCTACGGCATGATTCTGATGGGGGCGCTGAGTACGATCATGTTCCTGATGTGCTTTGCCATGACCAAAGAACACTACGTTAAAGAGATTGATAAAACCCAGAAATTTAGCGGTATCTATAAAGACCTTAATATTCTGCTGAAAGATCAGAATTGGCGCTGCATCTTTAGCCTCAATGTGGTCAACCTGATTGCTGGAATATTAAAAACTGGCGGGGCCATGTATTTTGTGAATTATTATTTGCATCGCCCGGATCTGGTCAGTGTGGTGCTATCTATTATCCTCGGCGCGAAGTTTATCGGCTCGATGTTTACCACCACATTATACGGAAAACTCGACCGCTTATGGGCTTACAAATTGGCGATGACGGTACAGGCGGCGGTGATGATTGCGCTGTTCTTTGTACCTGCTGATTACATTATCCTGACCTGTGTGGTGGTAGGTATTATTCACTTCATCAACTCCACAGCAACGCCGCTGCAATGGAGTCTGCTTAGCGATATTATTGATAATGTGGAGAAAAAATCAGCTAAATCCCTTAGCGGTCTGGTTTTTTCCACCAACATTTTTGCCATTAAGATTGGTATTGCCGTCGGCGGAGCTATTATCGGCTGGCTGCTGACAGTGGGCGGCTATGTGGGCAATGCGCCCGTGCAGACAGAATCGGCGACCCTTGTTGTCAGACTCATTTTCACTGTGATCCCTGCGATGCTGCTCCTGAGCCTGATTTTAATTCTGAAAAAATACCGTAATAGTGAAGAGCCAGTTAACACCGCTAAGGTGATCGCTGTACAAAACCAACCTGCCAGACGCTAACGATTTATTACGGACGATAACAAGGAGTTGATATTATGACCGCTATCACTAATCCCATTATTCCTGGTTTTAACCCAGACCCATCAATTATTCGTGTTGGTGAGGTTTATTATATTGCCACCTCGACGTTTGAATGGTTTCCAGGGGTGAGTCTGTACAAATCTCGCGATCTGAAAAACTGGCAACGGATAGCCTATCCGTTAAACCGCAGAAGCCAGCTCGATATGATCGGTAACCCGGATTCTGGCGGTGTGTATGCGCCGTGTCTGAGCTATCACGATGGGCGTTTTTATCTGATTTTTAGCGATATTAAAAATGTCGCCGGACGCTTTTGGGACGCAAATAATTACCTGGTGACCACCGACGATATTGAAGGGGAGTGGTCAGAACCCACCTACCTTCACAGCCGGGGCATTGACCCCTCACTATTCCACCATAGCGACGGGACGAAGTGGCTGGTGAGCATGGAAATGAGCCACCTGGAGGGCGGGAAACCGGGATTTCCTAAGTGGAACGGTATCATCATTCAGCAGTACGATGAGCTTGAAAACAAGTTGGTGGGTGAGTGCCGGAAAATCTACGCAGGAAGTGCACTAGGGACGACCGAAGGGCCGCATATCTATCAACACGAAGGTTGGTTTTATCTTCTGACTGCCGAAGGTGGTACTTTCTACAACCACGGTGTAACCATGGCTCGTTCGCGTAACCTCTTCGGGCCGTACGAAACCGATCCTATCGGTCAAATGATGACGTCACGGGATGACTGTCGTATACCGTTACAGCGTGTGGGGCATGCGGACCTGTTTGAAAATACGCTCGGCGAGATGTTCATTGTGCACCTGTGCGGCAGGCCGCTGGCAACAAAAGGGCGTAGCCCGATGGGGCGTGAAACTGCCATTCAACGGGTGTACTGGAGTGAAGACGGTTGGTTACGGCTTATCAATGAGAAGACCACGCCGGAAAATGTGGTTCACACACGTCTGGAAGAGCATCACTGGCCCGTGTTGCCGGCTAAAGATGATTTTGATGCACCAACGTTGCCGCTGCATTATCAATCGCTGCGCATTCCACTCAACGAAGAAATGTGTTCACTTGTTGAGCGAAAGGGCTGGTTGCGCCTGCGTGGCCGTGAGTCGCTCAGTTCTCACCATTACCAAAGCTTGCAGGCCCGGCGGCAGACGGATTTTGCCTATACCGCGCAAACTTGCGTTGATTTTTCCCCGCGCTCATTTCAGCAAATGGCCGGGTTGGTCTGCTTTTATGACACGACGAATTACCTGTATCTTAATATTTCTTGCGATGAGGAAGGACGGCGTACTGTCAATCTTATGGTCAACGACCTGAACAAATTCACGATGGTGACCGGTGATGGCATACATATAGCCAGTGAAGGGTTGGTGTATCTCAAAGTTTGTGTGAGGGGCGATGCGGCGTGGTTTTATTATTCGCTGAATGAAACTGAGTGGTTCCCCGTCGGTGGATACGTGGAATACAGCAAGCTGTCCGACGAGTACTTCAAAGAACGTAGTATTGAGCGTTTTACAGGAGCCTTTGTGGGGATGTGTTGCCAGGATTTGACTGGTGAGCAGGCTTATGCGGACTTTGATTATTTTTCTTATTCGGCGGAACCCTACTAACCGTTGATAGGGCAGCATGTGTTTTCCTGCCAGCGCCATTGAGATTATGGCGCTTTTTATTTTTGTGAATAGGATCACCTGTACGAAGACACTTCTTATATTTGTGAGGGCGTTTAATATACCTGGCAAGAAATAGGGGCGGTAAAATCAGGGATAACAGAATACGCTAATAACGGATAAAGAGTGATTATTTATGATTCAGAACCCCATATTCAAAGGTTTTAATCCTGACCCCTGTATTTGCCGTCGCGGCGATGATTATTATGTTGCCGTTTCCTCATTTGAATGGTTTCCGGGGATCCCGATTTATCATTCGCGGGATTTAAAAAACTGGCAGTTGCTGACGCATGTTTTGCAGGATGACCATGACCCCGATTTGCGTAAACTTCCCTCCGCCAAAGGAATCTGGGCACCTTGCCTGACCTGGTGCGAGGAAGAGCAATTGTTTTATGTCATTTATGGCGTGATGAACTCTATGAATTCCCGCTATTTTGATGTCGACAACTACCTGATTACCGCCAAAGAGATAACTGGCCCCTGGAGTGAGCCGGTCTATCTCCATTCCGCCGGTTTTGATGCCTCAATATTGCATGACACCGATGGGCGAAAATGGATCGTCTCCCTGGAGTGGGAAACGCGTCCTGGCTACGAAAAACCTGGTGCGATTTGCCTGGTCGAGTACTCCCCGGCGCAGAAAGCCATTGCCGGTTTTCCTCAGCGCATCTGGTCCGGCGGTACAGACCGGGGCTGCATTGAAGCGCCTCATCTGACAAAACGCGGGGATTACTACTACATCATGACGGCTGAGGGGGGCACCGGCTACGGCCATGCTGTCACGATGGGGCGGGCGAAAAATGTCTGGGGGCCCTATGAAAGCGACCCACAAAATCCGATTCTCACGTCGAACGGTGAAACCTTTAATGAGCGCCACGATGCGGGCCATCTTAAACCACAGTACTTCAACCCAGAGACCTATCTGCAAAAAGCCGGGCACGGTAGCTATGTTGAAACCCCGCAGGGGGAAGTCTGGCTGGTCCATCTGTGTAGCCGACCGTTTCGTGATGAGTTGCGCTGCACGCTTGGCAGAGAAACGGCTCTACAGGAGATGTACTGGACGACGGACAACTGGCTAAGGCTAAAAGGTGGAGGCAATATTGCCCGCCATGAGGTCAACGAGTCGGCCTTGCCGTCCTGCCCATTTACGCCGGATGTGCCCACAGATCATTTTGATGAGGTGCCGCTGAGTAAATCGTATTACGCGCCACGCATCGATTTTCGCCGTTTTGCATCGCTGAGCAGGCGTGACAGCCATGTCACACTACGCGGGCAGGAGTCGTTAAGTTCGACCAACAAGGTCAGCCTGTTGGCGAAAAAGTTGACCTCGGTTTATTGCACCATCACCACCAAACTCACTTTTTCCCCACAGGTGTATCAGCACAGTGCAGGTCTGGTGCTCTATTACGACAATATGAACTATCTCTACTTGCTGCAAACCTGGGATGAATCATTGGGGGAACCCGTGTTGTCGGTCATCCATATGGATAATGGACAGCGATATGATACTGCTCAGCCTGTTGCTGCTGGTCGTGAGCCTATCTTCCTGCAGGTGCGCATTGAGGGGCGGGATATTCGTTGTTACTGGTCATTGCGCGACGGGGAGTATCAGGCGATTGGTGAGCGCTACGATACGACGGCATTTTCTGATGAATATAGTCAGTATGGGGAATTTACCGGCGCATTCTTCGGGCTGGCCTGTGTAGATACCATGCTCCATAAACATGAAGCCCACTTTGATTTTTTACGCTATGAAGCGGATGAAACACGCCTTATTGATTAAGACTATCGTAACCACCAATCGCTATTAACGAAGCGGGCCTTCATCTTGTAAAGGTGAAGGCCCCTCGCATCAGTAATCTATCTGATACTGTGATCGGAGTAACTACTCTGACGCAATAAAATTATAGTTTAGAAATGCATCAATATATTTATTGTGGCTCGTTGATCCTAGAGTAAATGGCGTGAGAGTGATAATTTTGTAGAGAAGGGTTCACAATGAACGATAGTGATAAGATGATTGATAAAATACTTAATCAAGAGTCGCGGTTGCAATTTAATGCATTTAGCAACGCAGATGCCTTGGCTATTGGAACGATGATTACTCAGCAGGCGGTAATAAATAGTTACCCTGTGGTTGTTGATATTTGTCGTCACGGTCAGACGCTTTATTATTTCGCTAATACAGGCTCATCGCCAGATAACGAAGAGTGGGTTTCGCGTAAAAAAAAGCTGACCAATCGATTCGGCCATTGCTCGATGCTCATGCATCTTAAATTTAAGCACTACAACCCGGATTCCTTCCATGTCAACGGCGTTACCCTCGACAGTAGCTATACCCTGAGCGGAGGGTGTTTTCCCATCTACATCAAAAATACCGGACCTATTGGCACTATTACCGTTTCAGGTTTGACCGACATAGATGACCATAATCTGGTGGTGAATGCCATCGCGCAACATCTTAACGTTAGCCAACAATAAGTGAGGGACTTGTATGGACAGTGCTACATGCCCAGCGACGAAAATTAAGTGGGGAATTATCGCCCCCGGTCGGATCGCCAGTAAGTTTGCCAGCGATCTGTTGCTTTCCGATGGCAGTGATATCGTTGCGGTGGCCTCACGAAATAGGCAACGCGCCGATGAATTCGCCAAAACGTATTCTATTCCTGAGGTGTATGACGATTATGACGCTCTGTTACAAAAAAGCGACTGCGATATTGTCTATATTGCCTCTCCCCATGTGTTCCATAAAGCGCAGGCGCTAGCCTGCATCCGGGCGGGCAAGGCCGTGCTGTGTGAAAAACCGGTAACGCTTTCGGCTCGTGATTTTGCAGAAATTGAACTAGCGGCGGCTGAGCATCAGGTCTTCTTTATGGAAGCGATGTGGACACGCTTTTTCCCGGTGATGGAACAGGTACTCGCTGCCATCGCTGAGGGCACAATCGGCAAGGTCACTCTGGTACAGGCCAACTTTGGGTTTAAAGCTCAAGAGGATTTTACTGACCGTTTGTACGCGCCTGAACTCGGCGGCGGCAGTCTGTTGGATACCGGTGTTTATGTCCTGACGCTCGCGCAAATGGTCTATCAGCGCCTGCCGCAGAATATCATGACGCAAGCTGTGATGACGCCGACGGGTGTGGACGGGAGTGGTAGTTATCTGTTGCGCTATGGCGATGAACAACTGGCCATGCTCTCATCGTCAATTGTCACGAAAACCGTGAATAGTGCAACGATTTACGGTGAAACGGGTTTTATCACTATCAATAATTTCTGGATGCCGGATAAAGCCATGTTCACGTTTCATGACGGGCATGAACAGGTCATTGATAATAAGAACATTGGTGCTGGCTACTATTACGAAATTAAAGATATTGAGCGCTGCCTGGCAAATGGCTTAAAGGAAAACCCGAAAAGAACCCTCAACGATACCCGCGGTGTTCTTATGGTGATGGACAGCATTCGTCAAACCTGGGGACTGGTTTATCCAGGCGAACATTAAAAGGAATTTTCTATGCAGATATTAAATGCGCATTTTACCCCGACATACCGCAATGTCACCAGCACGCTTGAGATTATTGACGTATTCACCGGCGTGAGGGAAAGCATCAAGACGTTCGATCACCTGATTGAAGCCCCGGAATGGACGCTCGACAGTCAGCAGCTCTATTTTAACTCGCTGGGGTCTATTTATTCGCTGCATCTCGCAACCGGCGCAGTTTCCCGGCTGGATACCGGGTTTGCAAGTAATTGCAATAACGATCATGTTATTTCCCCATGTCAGCAGAATATTGCCATTAGCCACAATGTGCATGAAGACGGGTTATCACGTATCTATCAGTTGCCGCTTAGCGGCGGAGTGCCGATCTTACTGACACCTATTGGCCCTAGCTATTTACACAGTTGGTCGCCGGATGGCAAAACGCTTGCCTACTGCGCGGAACGTAACGGCCGTTATGACATCTATGTTATTCCTTCTACGGGCGGGGTGGAGAAAGCGCTGACCAGAGATTTTGGCCATAACGATGGGCCAGAGTTTTCACCGTGCGGTCGTTATATCTATTTTAATTCAACCCATTCCGGCCTGATGCAAATATGGCGAATGGAAGCAGATGGTGCAAACCCACAACAACTGACCAGAGGGCTAGCGAACCACTGGTTTCCACATATCTCGCCGGACGGCAAAACGCTGGTGTGCATTGCCTATTCTGCAGACGATGTGGAGGCACACGATCACCCGGCGAACAAACATGTCCAACTCATGCGGATGCCGACTGAAGGAGGAGAGCCTGAAGCTTTCGCCGAGCTTTTTGGCGGGCAGGGCACCATCAACGTGAATGCCTGGGCACCGGATAGCCGCCGCCTGGCTTTTGTTTCCTACGCCTTAAAGTAGAGGATGAATCATGCCATTGGTAAAAAAAGTCCGCACGGTAATTGTCGGGTGCGGCGTTATCAGTACGTCTTATATTGAAAGCCTGCAGGCGAAATTTTCCATTATCGAGATTGCGGGGTGCTATGACCGAAATGTCGATAAATGTCGGGCCACCGCACAGCGTTACGATATTGCCGTACTGAGCTGGGAGCAGATTCTTGACGATCCCACGATAGAGATGGTGATTAACCTTACCCCGCCACAGGCCCATTACGATGTCATTAAGACATTGCTGAACGCAGGTAAGCATGTGTACAGCGAAAAAATTCTGACCATCGACCTGGCGCAGTCTGGCGAACTACTGGCATTGGCGCAGGCGAACAACTGCCGTCTTGGATGTGCGCCCGATACCTTTTTGGGGGCGAGCGTACAAACAGCAAAAGCGATTGTAGACAGCGGTATGATTGGTGAAGTGACCTCCTGCCACTGCGCGCTGAATCGAGATTCAGCACTGTTTGCCGAGATCTTTCCGTTCACCAGCAAGGCGGGTGGTGGGATTGGTTTTGACGTCGGTATTTATTATGTCACTGCTCTGCTTAGCATACTGGGCCCAGTAAACGAGGTTAGTGGGTATTCGCGTACTCGCGATAAACAGCGGGAATATTACTTCCTCGACAAACTGGGAGAGTCATACGAAATGGAATGCGAAACATTGTTATCTGGGACGATGCTGTTCGAAAATGGCAGTGTAGGTTCTCTGCACTTCGATTCCGAGTCCATCCAGATTAAACCGGAGCGGCCTGTGATGACCCTGTATGGTACGAAGGGAGTGGTTTATATGGCGGATCCGAATAAATTTGGCGGCGATGTTAAGGTCATCCTCAAAGGTAACAACGAACCGTTTGTAATGCAGCAAGCCCACGGATTCGATACGGAAAGCCGAGGGCTGGGAGCGGCAGAAATGGCGTGGTCCTTGCGCAAGTCTGAACCACATAGGGCAAGTATGGAAATGGCTTACCATGCGTTGGAAATTCTGCATTGCATTGTTGCTAGTGGTGAGAGTCGAAGATTTAAAACTATCAACTCAACATTTGCTCTCCCTAATGCGCTTCCATCGGGTTTTCCAGGCGAAAGTTACCTAGGGGCGAACGAAGAATCATGTCTGGCATTTAGTATGTCGAACAATAAATAGAGGTAATTTGGTGATTGCAACCCAGTCTTTCATTTGCAACCACTCATTGGCAATCAATAAAAGTATTGGATGCTTCATTAATTCTACGGATCTTATCTAATTGGCGAGATTGTACAGGGTTTACTCCTTCAGAACCTAACCTGCGTGCCTGTTCGCACTTTTCGCGGGCTTCGACAAGTTTGACGGCTGGATACCCGCCGATAGCAAACATGCTGGATTTGCCATCTAGCTTAAACCGATAGCGCTTTTCTTTGGGCTTGGCTGTACGGCTGCGGGTGTCAGTGAGTATGTTGACTCCTGTATGTTTTCTATACTGACATTGTACTCACTTATGTACTCCTTTTTGATTGGGTTTACATAGGATGTAATGAGATTCATCGACAATATAAAAACCACGCAAGCGCGTGGTTTTCAACGGTTTTTTCGTCTTATTGAGATTCAGCGAAACCTCATGAGACAACAAACTTTATTTAGACGTTAAACAAGAAGTTCATCACATCGCCATCTTTAACGATGTAATCTTTCCCTTCAGCACGCATCTTGCCGGCTTCTTTCGCGCCTTGCTCACCTTTGTAGGTGATGAAGTCTTCAAACGCGATGGTCTGCGCGCGGATAAAGCCTTTTTCGAAGTCGGTGTGGATTTTACCCGCAGCCTGTGGCGCAGTTGCACCAACAGGGATGGTCCATGCGCGAACTTCTTTCACGCCAGCGGTGAAGTAGGTCTGCAGGTTCAGCAGTTCGTAACCGGCGCGGATAACGCGGTTCAGACCTGGCTCTTCGAGGCCCATTTCAGCCATGAATTCTTCGCGGTCGGCATCGTCGAGTTCAGCGATGTCGGCTTCAACGGCGGCACATACGGCAACCACGACGGAACCTTCAGCCGCTGCAATTTCGCGCACTTTATCGAGGTACGGGTTGTTCTCAAAACCGTCTTCGTTAACGTTGGCGATATACATGGTTGGCTTCAGGGTCAGGAAGCTCAGGTATTTGATGGCCGCTTTGTCTTCGTCGGTCAGCGTTTTCAGCGCGCGCAGCATGCCCGCGTTTTCCAGCTGCGGCAGACATTTTTCCAGCGCAGCTTGTTCAGCTTTAGCGTCTTTGTCGCCGCCTTTGGCTTTTTTCTGCACGCGGTGCAGGGCGCGTTCACAGGTGTCGAGGTCGGACAGCGCCAGTTCGGTGTTGATAACGTCGATATCGTCAGCCGGGTCCACTTTGTTGTTCACGTGGATGATGTTGTCGTTCTCGAAGCAACGCACAACGTGACCGATAGCTTCGGTTTCACGGATGTTGGTCAGGAACTGGTTACCCAGGCCTTCACCTTTGGAAGCGCCTTTTACCAGGCCCGCGATATCAACGAATTCCATGGTGGTTGGCAGGATGCGCTGAGGTTTAACGATTTCCGCCAGCTGGTCCAGACGCGGATCGGGCATCGGAACAACGCCTGTGTTCGGCTCGATAGTACAGAACGGGAAGTTCGCCGCTTCAATACCTGCTTTGGTGAGCGCGTTGAACAGGGTGGATTTGCCTACGTTTGGCAAACCAACGATACCGCATTTGAATCCCATGTTTAAATCACCTTAATCTTTTGATATTCAACCTGTTATAGAAAACAGATTGTAGAAAAGTTAATAACTCCGCCTATTATACACGTCATACAGGAAAAAAAACGTACTTCATCCTGCTGCGATGGCGGCAACCTGAATAGTTTAGCGTACCGGTGAATACTTATTGCGCTTTAAAGGCGTGCAGGCGGTTAGTCGCTTTAGTCAGCCCGTCTTTCAGCCAGATCTCGGTACAGCGCGCCGCTTCGTCTACGGCATCGTCAATCAGCTTCTGTTCGGCCGCCTGCGGCTTACCTAATACAAAACCAACAACTTTGCTTTTATCGCCCGGATGACCAATTCCGATGCGTAAGCGGTGAAAATTAGGGTTATTACCCAGTTTACTGATGATATCCTTCAGACCGTTGTGGCCACCGTGGCCGCCGCCCAGCTTGAACTTCACCACGCCTGGTGGGAGATCCAGCTCGTCATGCGCCACCAGAATTTCATCTGGATTAATGCGATAGAAGGTCGCCAGTGCCGCAACGGCTTTACCGCTAAGGTTCATAAAGGTGGTCGGCACCAGCAGGCGAACATCTTCTCCGGCTAAATTAATGCGGGAGGTGTAGCCAAAAAACTTACTCTCTTCACGCAGCGGTGCGCGAAAACGCTCTGCCAGCAAATCGACGTACCAGGCACCCGCGTTATGACGCGTTCCCGCGTACTCTGCGCCGGGGTTTGCCAGGCCGACAATCAGTTTAATCGTCACGTTGTTATTCCTGAGTGGGCAATCTTTCCGGCGGCTAGTTTACGTCGAGAGGGCGCGCTTGACAAAAATAAGCGCCCTGAGCGGCAAAACTTGAATAGTTCACAACCGGAATAATGTTGATTGGAAAGTATTTCAGTCACTTAAATGTAAAGATTTGTTGATGAGATGTTCTTATTTGTGATCACCAGCGCACTTATCCCTGGCGGTGTTGTCTATACTTTACACACTAGGAATAGGGATATATCCCTAAACCCAAAGCCAATCTACGGAGGTGACACTATGAAACGCAAAAACGCTTCGTTACTCGGTAATGTGCTCATGGGGTTAGGTCTGGTCGTCATGATCGGCGGCGTTGGTTATTCTATTTTAAACCAGATGCCGCAGCTTAACCTACCTCAGTTTTTTGCGCATGGGGCGGTGTTAAGCATCTTTGTCGGCGCACTTCTCTGGCTGGTTGGCGCGCGTGTCGGTGGGCACGAGCAGGTGAGCGATAGATATTGGTGGGTACGCCACTATGACAAACGCTGTCGCCGCAACGATAATACCTCTCACCGTCACAGCTAAATATGACAATGGCTCCCGTGGGAGCCATACAGACAACTTCCAAAGTCCTGGCCGAAAGCCGGGACTTTGTGCTTTCAGAGTGGTCGAATTTACTCGAACAGTCGATGGTGCAACGCCTTGACCGCGCTGTCGGCCGCATCGCCTGGCAGCAGGAAGCAAAGGTTGTTATGCGACGCGCCGTGACAAATCATCCGCACCGCATGCTCTTCCAGACGAGAGAAGACATCGTTACACACGCCCAGCTCTTTGGTCAGTTGATTACCCACTAACGTTACCAGCGCCAGCCCGGTTTCTACTTCCACACGGCAGTGGGAGGAGAGGGCCGTAAACAGCGCGGTGGTCAGCGTGTGATCTTCACCGGAGGTCGCGTTTGACGAGTCCAGCGCCAGCGCGATGGTCGATTCTGATGTCGTCACCAGATCCGTTGCCACGTTGTGCTGAGCCAGCAGCGTGAAAATCTGCGCTAAGAAACGGTTAGATGGCTGATCGTCGAGACGGTGCAGGCGCAGCAGCGTCTGCTTGCGGCGCACCGCAACCGCACGATAGCGCGGTGGGTTTTCCGTTGTGCAGCATACCAGCGTACCGCCAGCGGCCGTGTCTTTACTGGACCCTACAAACACCGGAATGTTCTTACGCATCGCGGGCAGCAGCGTCGCTGGGTGCAGCACTTTCGCGCCGTAACCTGCCATGTCGCTCGCTTCAGAGAACGAGATGCTGTCGATGCGTTTCGCGTTTGGCGCGATGCGAGGATCGGTGGTGTAGATACCGGCGACATCGGTCCAGATATCAACGCGGCCTGCGTGCAGCGCTTCACCCAGCAGGGAAGCCGTGTAGTCGCTGCCGCCACGGCCCAGCGTGGTGGTGCGACCGTTAGCGTCACGGCCGATAAAACCCTGGGTAATCATGATTTCTTGTTCGATACGCGGGCGCAGATGCGTTTCCGCCAGCTCAGCCACGGCGCTAACCTGAGGTTCAGCGCAGCCGTGAGTGGAGTCGGTGCGAATCACGCTGCGGGCATCAAACCAGCTGGTTTCAACGCCGCGTTCACGCATCACTTCCGTAAACAGCAGGCTGGACATCAATTCCCCGTGACTCACCAGCTCATCGCTCAATGCGTCAGACGGTGAAACCATCGCCGTTTGCGCCAGACGGCTAATATTATCGAGGAGATTATCGATTTCCTTGCTGATGACAGAAGGCTGCTTCAGACGGGAAATAATGTTGTATTGAATGGTCCGGAGGGTCTCAAGCTTGTCTAACTGCTGATGACTTTCCAGACCTTCAGAAAGCTCAACCAGTAGGTTGGTGACACCTGCGGAAGCAGACAGGACAACTAAACGAACATTTTGATCGGCAAGCACAATGCTGGCGCTGCGGTTCATCGCATCAAAGTCAGCAACGCTGGTGCCGCCAAACTTGGCAACGATGAATTGTGGGTAAATGCGGGTCATAACACTCTCATATCAGGGCGCCATAATATATGGCTAGAAAATTTTCATTCTCGGCATAAGGGAAGGTTCCTTCTCCTTACGAAATGTCCGCCCGCGAACATTTCTGGATGACAACCCAGGAGTAATCCTGTTGTCGATAACGTGTTCTGCCCGTCACACGCTATCGGGTGCTGCGCATTAGTCTATATTTACTGGGGGGTAAATAAGCGCGCCATAGTAAGTGATTTATCACAAGGGATCGACTTTTTTATTTATCTCTCAGTAAATAAATGAAAAATCCCGTTTTATTCGAAATCCTCAACCTTATTTACGGTAAAGACACGTAAAAAAATAATAAAACCTTAACAATTGGGTGGCTATCATTACATCGCAGGCTTTGTATTTCTCTGAAGCTTTTTAAAATAAATGGTAACAATTTAGCATCAAGGTGTTGTTAGTTTTGTGTTGTTACCTTTTGATTTTAAAGTGAAAAATGGCATCTGAAAACCGCGTAAAATAAATGATTGAGTCCTTAGCTAAAACAACATATATTAGCCGCGATTTTTTACAGGTAATCCTTATAACCATTTATTCAATCAGGCGTTAATCTACACCTGGTTGTAGGAGTGATATGATGACGGATAAAGTCCGTATTGATACTTTACGTGCTAATTCATTACCACAGAGCAATGATACCTTTTTAGCAAGACAAGCTGAGTTTGAATCTAACGTCAGAAGCTATCCACGTAAGCTGCCGCTGGCTATCGCCAAGGCACAGGGCGTTTGGATCACTGACGTTGAAAATAATCAATACCTTGACTGTCTGGCGGGTGCCGGCACCCTGGCACTTGGTCATAATCATCCTGATGTACTTCAAAGCATTCAAAGTGTCATCACGAGTGGCTTACCGTTACATACGCTTGATCTCACGACCCCATTAAAAGATGAATTTTCATCTTATTTACTCTCCCTGTTACCGGGCGAGGGTAAAGAATATTGCCTGCAGTTCACCGGCCCATCCGGCGCGGATGCTGTAGAAGCGGCTATCAAACTGGCGAAAAAAGCGACCGGTCGTTCTGGCGTAATCAGCTTCTCCGGCGGTTACCACGGTATGACTCACGGTGCGCTGTCCGTGACCGGTAACCTGTCACCGAAAGAAGCCGTCAGCAACATGATGCCGGAAGTGCAGTTCATGCCATATCCGCACGAGTACCGCTGCCCGCTGGGCATTGGTGGCGAAGCGGGCGTGAAAGCGCTGACCTACTACTTCGAAAACCTGATCAACGACGTTGAAAGCGGCGTGCGTAAACCTGCGGCGGTGATTCTTGAAGCCGTTCAGGGTGAAGGCGGCGTGAACCCGGCTCCGGTCGAGTGGCTGCAGCGTATCCGTAAAGTGACTCAGGAACACGGCATCATGCTGATCCTCGATGAGGTTCAGGCTGGTTTCGCGCGTACCGGTAAACTGTTCGCCTTCGAACACGCCGGTATTGAGCCAGACATCATCGTCATGTCCAAAGCGGTTGGCGGCGGTCTGCCACTGGCGGTTCTGGGTATTAAAAAGCAGTTTGACGCATGGGCACCAGGCCACCACACCGGTACCTTCCGTGGCAACCAGCTGGCGATGGCGACCGGCCTGACCACGCTGAAGATCCTCAAAGACGACAAAATTGCCGATAAAGTTGCCGCCCAGGGCGAGTGGCTGAAAGGCAAACTGGCTGAACTGCAGAAACGTTACCCGGTTATCGGTCACGTTCGCGGTCTGGGCCTGATGATCGGTCTGGAAATCGTTAAGCCTAACGAAGCGCCTGACCACATGGGTTGCTTCCCGGCTGACGGCGAGCTGTCAGCGCTGCTGCAGAAGAAATGCTTCCAGGCGGGTCTGATCCTGGAACGCGGTGGTCGTAACGGTTGCGTACTGCGCCTGCTGCCATCCCTGCTGATCACCAACGATGAGCTGGAAATCTTCCTCGATAAATTTGAAAACGCCCTGAATGCCGCTGGCGTGAAGCCGGTTTAAACGGAGTAGGATCGAATGTCTGACGTAAACCCGATTCTGTCCGGCTCGGCGCAGAGTATTGCTGCCTATCAGGACGCTATCGAGCAGAGTACAAAAGCGGTCGTTGAATGGTTAAAACAGCCTGAGATGTATCAGGGCAAAACCGTTGAACAGCTGCGTGAACGTATCAACCTGAACTTTACGTCTCAAGGCCTGGGCAACCAGGCCGCCATTGAGCGTGCGGTTGAATACTTTCTGAAAGACAGTCTGTCCGTTCACCATGCACAGTGCGTGGCGCACCTGCACTGCCCAAGTCTGGTCATTAGCCAGGCGGCGGAAGTGCTGATTAACGCCACCAACCAGAGCATGGACTCCTGGGATCAGAGCCCATCCGCGACCATTATTGAGATCAAACTGATCGAATGGCTGCGTGAGCAGGTTGGTTTCCCGGCAGGCGATGCCGGTGTGTTCACCAGCGGCGGCACCCAGAGCAATCTGATGGGCCTGATGCTGGCGCGTGATGCGTTCTATGCGCGTCAGGGGCACTCTGTACAGCAAGACGGTATTACCGGCGACCTGCGCAAGATGAAAGTGTTCTGTTCTGAGAACGCGCACTTCTCCGTGCAGAAAAACATGGCGCTGATGGGCCATGGCTATCAGTCCGTCACGCTGGTGAAAACCGATGCTTTCTCTCGTATGGACATCAATGACCTGAAAGAGAAGCTGGCGCAGGCGAAAGCCAACGGCGAACAGGTGATGGCGATTGTTGCGACGGCAGGTACCACCGATGCGGGCGCGATTGACCCGTTAACGGAAATTACCGCGCTGGCCGCCGCAGAGCAGATCTGGGTTCACGTCGATGCGGCATGGGGCGGAGCGTTACTGCTGTCTGAGAAGTATCGTCATTTCCTCAATGGACTTGAGCAGGCTGACTCCGTCACTCTGGACTTCCACAAGCAGTTCTTCCAGACCATCAGCTGCGGGGCGTTCCTGCTGAAAGATGCGCGTCATTATGAACTGATGCGTTATCAGGCGGCGTACCTGAACTCTGATTTCGACGAAGAGCACGGCGTGCCTAACCTGGTGTCCAAGTCTCTGCAGACCACGCGTCGTTTCGATGCGCTGAAGCTGTGGATGGGCCTTGAAGCGCTGGGCAAAAAGCAGTATGCCGAAATCATTGATAACGGCGTTACGCTGGCGCGCGATGTTGCTGAGTTTGTGAAAACCCAGCCGCATCTGGAGCTGGTCATGGAGCCGCAGCTGGCAAGCGTGCTGTTCCGTTTCCGTCCGGAAAACAACGACAGCGCGTTTGTGGCCCTGCTGAACCAACGTATTGGTGACGTTCTGCTGGCTTCCGGCAGTGCTAACGTGGGCGTGACCGAAGCTGATGGCGTAACCTGCCTGAAGCTGACGCTGCTGAACCCAACGGTTTGCCTGGAAGACGTTAAAGTTCTGCTGGCAAGCGTGAAAGACACCGCAGAGCAACTGCTGAAAGCGTAAGCATTAAGCATGCTATAAAAATGGCTCCCCACGGGAGCCATTTTTTTTGCCTATCATTTGTAGCCCGGCCAAGCGAAGCGCCGCCGGGAGACGGTTAGATGATGTCTGCTAATGCAGCATCTTTATTCGGGAAGAATGCCAGACGGCCTGGAATCGGCTGAATGCCAGCGCGGGCCATGGTGCGCAGCGGCTGGAATTCCAGGTTAGAGACGCGCAGCTCGCAGCCTTCAGGCAGCTTTTTCACGAAGCGCTGGAAGGCATCCAGGCCACCGGCGTCCAGCACCGGTACGGCATCCCACTTCAGCACCACGATACGTTTGCCTTCAATACGCGTCTCAAGATCGCTAAACAACCCTTCGGCGGCGGCAAAGAACAGCGGGCCAATCACGCGTAGCACCAGCACATCGTCCGGAACGGTGACGTTCACGGCGGAAAGACGCGTCATGCGCGCAATACGGCGCATAAACAGCAGCGAAGCCAGCACGATCCCAACGCTGATGGCGATAACCATATCAAACAGCACGGTCAGCGACATACAGATCAGCATCACGATGATGTCGTCTTTCGGCGCTTTGCGCAGCAGGTACACCACCTTGTGCGCTTCGCTCATGTTCCACGCCACCATCAGCAGCAGGGCGGCCATCGCCGACAGCGGCAGCCACGAGAGCACCGGGGCCAGAATCAGCAGCGCCAGAATGACCAGAACCGCGTGGATCACCGCCGAAATCGGTGAGGTGGCGCCCGCGCGAACGTTCGCCGCCGAGCGCGCAATCGCCGCAGTGGCGGTAATGCCGCCAAAGAACGGCGCAATAATATTACCGAGGCCTTGACCGACCAGCTCGCTGTTCGCTTTGTGCTTGGTGCCGGTCATACCGTCAAGCACCACCGCACACAGCAGGGATTCAATCGCCCCCAGCATTGCCATGGAAAACGCCGCTGGCAGCAGAGCGTGAATGGAGGCCCAGCTTAAGGTAAAGGTTGAGCCCGGCATATCCCACGGCAGCACAAACTGCGGCAGCAGTTGCGGGATACCGTTACCCTGAGAGCCGTCAGCCAGGATGTAGTGGAACTGGGAACCGATGGTGGCGACGTGGCCACCGAGCAGGTTCACAATCAGCATCACCACGCAGCCAGCAATCAGCGCGGGCAGGTGGCCCGGCAGGCGCAGGCCAAGGCGAGGCCAGAGGATCAGCGTACCGAGGGTGACGATGCCAATGGCCGCATCGCCAACGTTAATGGTCGGCAGCGCCATCACCAGCGCGCCCACCTTCTGTAAATAGTGTTCCGGAACGTGCGTCATCTGCAGACCGAGGAAATCTTTAATCTGCATGGTCCCGATGGTAATACCAATCCCTGAGGTGAAGCCGAGCGTCACCGACAGCGGAATATATTCGATCAGGCGGCCAAAGCGGGCCAGGCCAAAGAGGATCAGGAATATCCCGGATATCAGGGTTGCAACCAGCAGGCCCGCAAGGCCGAACTGTTGAGAGACAGGGTAGAGAATAACGACGAAGGCTGCCGTCGGCCCGGAAACGCTAAAGCGCGAGCCACCGGTCAGGGCAATAACAATCCCCGCGACGGCGGAGGTGTACAGGCCGTACTGCGGTGCCACGCCGCTGCCGATCGCCAGCGCCATCGCCAGCGGAATCGCGATGATCCCAACCGTGATACCGGCAATCAGATCGCGCATAAACCGCGCGGAGGTGTATTTCTCTTTCCAGCAGGCGTCAATCAGCGCGCGGAAAGGCATAACGTGAGGGGAGAGTAATTTATTCACAGTCGTCTTTCATCCATGAGCGCATCATCTACCATATGAATGATAGTTGAAGTTGGCATAAATCATACAAATTAACTACACAGACAAAAAAACCCGCCGCAGCGGGTTTTTTAACCAAATCCGATTAGTGTTCGAACATGGCGGAGATGGATTCTTCGTTGCTGATACGACGAATCGCTTCGGCCAGCATCCCGGACAGAGTCAGGGTACGAACGTTTGGCAGCGCTTTGATCTCATCACTTAATGGGATGGTATCGCAGACGACTACTTCGTCGATGACGGAGTTACGCAGATTGTTCACCGCATTGCCGGAGAAGATCGGGTGAGTTGCGTAAGCAAATACGCGTTTCGCACCACGTTCTTTCAGCGCTTCAGCTGCTTTGCACAGCGTGCCACCGGTATCGATCATGTCATCAACCAGTACGCAGTCACGACCGGCAACGTCACCGATGATGTGCATAACCTGGGAAACGTTCGCACGCGGGCGACGTTTGTCGATGATAGCCATGTCGGTATCGTTCAGCAGTTTAGCAATAGCACGAGCGCGGACTACGCCACCGATGTCTGGAGAAACCACGATTGGGTTATCCAGGTTCAGCTGCAGCATATCTTCGAGCAGGATTGGGCTACCAAATACGTTATCAACCGGAACATCGAAGAAGCCCTGGATCTGTTCAGCGTGCAGGTCTACGGTCAGTACGCGGTCAACGCCAACGCTTGACAGGAAGTCAGCGACAACTTTAGCGGTGATTGGTACACGAGCAGAACGAACGCGACGGTCCTGGCGAGCATAACCGAAGTAAGGGATAACGGCGGTGATACGGCCTGCGGAAGCACGGCGCAGGGCATCTACCATAACGACTAATTCCATCAGGTTGTCGTTAGTTGGGGCACAAGTGGACTGGATGATGAAAATATCACCACCGCGTACGTTTTCGTTAATTTGTACGCTGACTTCGCCGTCGCTAAAGCGACCTACAGCGGCGTCGCCGAGAGAAGTGTACAGGCGGTTGGCAATACGTTGTGCTAGTTCCGGGGTGGCGTTACCAGCAAAAAGCTTCATATCAGGCACGAGAAGAACCTCAGGCATGCGTCCAGTGGTGGATGAAACGGGCCAAAAACTGTGCGGGCCAGGCGCGATTTCATCCAGGCGGTGTATTAAAGAGCGCGATGCAACGTCTGGAACAGGGTGACGTTGTCACCAGAGCTCAGTTTGCCCGGCAGGGTCACTCATCACCATTCTTCTTTCGTCAGCATGACTGACGGAAACCGAATGATTCAGAGCAGGGCTTGCTTCAATGGAGAGAGGTTTACACCTTTCGCCACAAAGCCTTGCAACCATTCCGGGGCTTGCTCAAGCACCTGGCGGGCAGCGAGTTCCGTGTCGAATTCAGCAAAGACACAGGCTCCTGTTCCAGTCAGGCGCGACGGCGCGTATTCTAACAGCCAGGAAAGCACATCATCAACCTCGCGAAAACGTTTTCTTGCGATAACCTCGCAATCATTGCCGAATTCACAATTTAATAACGTTTCTATTGACCTGACAGGGGTGTTTCGTGGCAGCTCCGGATCGCGGAAGATAACCGGGGTCGGAATGCTGACGCCCGGGTGGGCCACCAGATACCATTTTTCCGCAACCTCAACCGGCGTTAGCACCTCGCCAACCCCTTCAGCAAAGGCTGCATGGCCACGAACGAACACCGGCACATCGGCACCCAGCGTCAGGCCAATAGCCGCCAGCTCATCTTCCGAGAGCCCGCATTGCCACAGATGGTTAAGCGCAACCAGCACGGTAGCGGCGTTTGAGGAGCCGCCGCCCAGTCCACCGCCCATCGGCAGGCGTTTCTCAATGCTGATGTCCGCGCCGCAGCCGTCCGTCAGGCGCTGGCTGTCGGCGGCGGTTTTCATCAGCAGGCGCGCGGCGCGAATAATCAGGTTCTCTTCGTTTGGCACACCGTCCACGGGGGTGAGCAGTCGCAGTTGCCCATCCTGGCGCGGCACAATGGTCAGCGTGTCGCCGTAGTCGAGAAACTGAAACAGCGTCTGCAGCGTGTGATAGCCGTCAGCGCGCTGCTCGGTGATGTATAAAAACAGGTTCAGCTTTGCCGGAGAGGGCCAACGGGTCATCATTTAGCGATCCAGTTATCCATCTTCAGCTTGATGCGCTGGGAGCCTTCGGTCAGCTCCATGTTGGACGGCAGCGCTGGCTGGGTTTTGCTGTCGTAACCGCCGTACACCACTTTCCAGGTTTTGCCGTTCTGGGTGTAGTTGAGTTCACTCAGACGATACTGGTCGTCAAGTTTATAGTCGGTGGCGTCGCCCGGCAGGCCGAGGATCCACTGACGCAGGCTGTTGAGCGGAATCGGCATCCCGGTCAGCTTGCCAATCATCTCTTCACCGTCGGCGGCGGTATAGTGCTGGCCTTTGTTATCGGTCAGCTGGGCTGAACCCGGTTTGCCAATCAGTTCAAGCTCGGTGCTGCCAAGCGGGTTGGTCAGCAGCAGGCGATAGTTGTCCTGGCCGGTTTGCTGCCAGAAGAAGCGGGCGTAAACCTTTTGCTGGTCAGACAGATACGCAAACGCACCGCGGGTCTGATACTGGCTTAAGTGAAGAACGTCCTGCTGGTGCTGCTTCCACTGTGGGGCGGTAGGGCTTTTACCCGGACCGGTTGGCGCAGTAGTGGTACAAGCGGTAAGGACCAGGGCTGCCAGCGGCAGCAGGCGAATCAGGCGGAAATCAGACATGACAATCCTTGAAATGCGTTGCAGTGATAACGCTTAATGCTAGCGTTGCCTGCGGGCAGCGTCTACGCTCAAGTTGTCTTAAATCATAAAATTAACCTGGCCTGCCTATTACTCCAAAAGGGGGGCGTCCCTTTTATTGATCTCGCGCATCCTGTATGATGCGCTCAGACTAACCTTATCAACGCTGGTACTACTCCCGCACAATGACCCTTTTAGCTCTTGGCATTAATCACAAAACAGCCCCGGTAGCGCTGCGAGAACGTGTAACGTTTTCGCCAGATACGCTCGACCAGGCGCTGGAGAGCCTGCTGGCTCAGCCAATGGTGCAAGGAGGCGTGGTACTGTCGACCTGTAACCGCACCGAGCTCTACCTCAGCGTAGAGGAGCAGGAAAATCAGCATGAAGCAATTATCCGCTGGCTGTGCGATTACCACGGCCTGAATGAAGAAGAACTGCGCCAGAGCCTTTATTGGCACCAGGATAACGACGCCGTCAGTCATCTGATGCGCGTTGCCAGCGGGCTGGACTCGCTGGTGCTGGGCGAACCGCAAATCTTAGGGCAGGTTAAAAAAGCGTTTGCCGACTCCAGTCGCGGGCATCTGCACGTCAGCGAACTGGAACGCATGTTCCAGAAATCCTTCTCTGTTGCCAAGCGCGTGCGCACGGAAACGGATATCGGCGCCAGCGCGGTGTCGGTGGCGTTTGCGGCCTGTACCCTGGCGCGACAGATTTTCGAATCACTTTCTTCGGTGACGGTGCTGCTGGTCGGCGCCGGTGAAACCATCGAACTGGTGGCGCGCCATCTGCGCGAGCATCATGTGAAAAAAATGGTGATTGCCAACCGTACCCGCGAACGTGCACAGGTGCTGGCCGATGAGGTCGGGGCCGAAGTGATCGCGTTGAGCGACGTGGATGAGCGGCTGAAAGAGGCCGATATCATTATCAGTTCTACCGCCAGCCCGCTGCCGATTATCGGTAAAGGGATGGTGGAGCGCGCGCTGAAGGCGCGTCGTAACCAGCCGATGCTGCTGGTGGATATCGCCGTACCGCGCGACGTTGAGCCGGAGGTGGGGAAACTCGCCAACGCCTATCTCTACAGCGTCGATGATCTGCAAAACATCATTCAGAATAACCTCGCGCAGCGCAAAGCCGCCGCGGTTCAGGCTGAAACCATTGTTGAGCAGGAAACCAGTGAATTTATGGCCTGGCTCCGCGCGCAAAGCGCCAGCGAAATCATCCGTGATTATCGTTCCCAGGCTGAAACGGCGCGTGAAGAGCTCACCGCTAAAGCGATCGCGGCTCTTGAACAGGGCGGCGACCCGCAGGTCATCATGCAGGATCTGGCGCGGAAATTAACCAACCGCCTGATCCACGCGCCAACAAAATCTCTTCAGCAGGCCGCCCGTGACGGGGATGATGAACGCCTGCATATTCTGCGCAACAGCCTCGGGCTGGAGTAGCACAACTCTATTTATAACAAGGTGCATTTACGCCAATGAAGCCTTCTATTGTTGCTAAACTGGAAGCTCTCTACGAGCGCCATGAAGAAGTTCAGGCGCTGCTCGGAGACGCAGCAACTATTGCCGATCAGGACCGTTTCCGCGCGCTGTCCCGCGAATACGCACAGCTGGGCGACGTAGCCCGCTGCTATACCGACTGGCGTCAGGTTCAGGACGATATTGAAACCGCCCAGATGATGCTCGACGACCCGGAAATGCGCGAAATGGCGCAGGAAGAGTTGCAGGAAGCCAAAGCCAAAGAAGAAGAACTGGAGCAACAACTGCAGGTGCTTCTGCTGCCTCGCGATCCGGACGATGAACGCAATGCCTTCCTCGAAGTGCGCGCCGGTACCGGCGGTGACGAAGCGGCGCTGTTTGCTGGCGATCTGTTCCGCATGTACAGCCGCTACGCCGAATCACGCCGCTGGCGCGTGGAGATCATGAGCGCCAACGAAGGCGAGCATGGTGGCTTTAAAGAAGTGATTGCCAAAATCAGCGGCGAAGGCGTTTACGGCCGTCTGAAGTTTGAGTCCGGCGGTCACCGCGTGCAGCGCGTGCCGGCCACCGAATCCCAGGGGCGTATCCACACCTCCGCCTGTACCGTAGCCGTGCTGCCAGAGGTACCGGAAGCCGAATTACCGGATATCAACCCGGCGGACCTGCGTATCGATACCTTCCGCTCCTCGGGCGCGGGCGGTCAGCACGTTAACACCACCGACTCCGCTATCCGTATTACCCACTTGCCAACCGGTATCGTGGTGGAGTGTCAGGACGAACGTTCTCAGCATAAAAACAAAGCCAAAGCGATGTCGGTGCTGGGTTCGCGTATCCGCGCGGCGGAAATTGCCCGTCGTCAGCAGGCGGAAGCCTCTGAACGTCGTAACCTGCTGGGCAGCGGCGACCGCAGCGACCGTAACCGTACCTATAACTTCCCGCAGGGCCGCGTGACCGACCACCGTATCAACCTGACGCTCTACCGTCTGGATGAAACCATGGAAGGCAAACTGGATATGCTGATCGAACCTATCGTTCAGGAATACCAGGCCGACCAGCTGGCGGCGCTCTCCGAGCAGGAATGATGACCTATCGACAATGGCTGCAGCAGGCCGTGATGGCGCTACAGGGTGGTGAAAGCCCTCGCCGTGATGCGGAAATCCTGCTGGGGCATGTGACCGGAAAAGCGCGTACCTATATCCTCGCGTTTGATGAAACCGAACTGGACGCGGCGCAGACTGAGACGTTGGCGCTGCTGCTGGCACGCCGCGTGAACGGCGAGCCGGTGGCCCATCTGGTGGGAACGCGCGAATTCTGGTCGCTGCCGCTGTTTGTCTCTCCCGCTACGCTTATTCCGCGCCCGGACACTGAGTGTCTGGTCGAACAGGCGCTGGCACGTCTGCCGTCCACGCCTTGTCATATTCTGGATCTCGGCACCGGTACCGGCGCGGTAGCGCTGGCGCTGGCGAGCGAACGCCCGGACTGCCAGCTCACCGCCGTGGATTATATCGCCGACGCTGTCGCACTTGCCCAACGTAACACCGAGCACCTGGGTATCACCAATATCACCATTATGCAAAGCGACTGGTTCAGCGCGCTGGAAGAGCATCGTTTTGCGATGATAGTCAGCAATCCGCCGTATATTGACGAGCAGGATGAGCATCTCGCGCAGGGCGACGTGCGCTTTGAGCCGAAAACCGCACTGGTGGCCGGTGACCATGGTCTGGCTGACCTGGCGCATATCATCACCCAGGGGCGCGAGTGGCTGGAACCCGGTGGCTTCATGCTGCTGGAGCACGGCTGGAAACAGGGTGCCGCCGTGCGCGCACTGTTCGACAACGCCGGATACCGTCAGGCGCAAACCTGCCGCGATTACGGTGATAATGACCGTCTGACGCTGGCGCAATGGCCCGGAAACATGGAGGTACATGCATGAGCCTGTTTTTGTGGGTACTCTATTTACACATCGCCTCGGCTATCGTCTCGGTGAGCTTTTTCGCCCTGCGTTTCTGGTGGAAACACCACAAAAGTGCGCTGTTTGATGCGCGCTGGGTGCGCATACTGCCGCATACCGTTGACAGCGTGCTGCTGCTCAGCGGTGTTGTGCTGATGGTGATGACGCGCTATTTCCCGTTTACCGAAGAAGGGACGTGGCTGACTGAGAAGCTGTTTGGCGTTATCATTTACATTGTTTTAGGGTTTGTCGCGCTGGGCCGTCGTCGTCCGCGCAGTCAGCAGAGCGGTTTTGTCGCCTTTCTGCTGGCGCTGGTGGTGTTGTGCATCATCGTTAAACTCGCCATCACTAAAGTTCCGCTGCTAGGGTAGGGTATGAAGTCACTGGCTGATTTTGAATTTAATAAAGCGCCGCTCTGCGACGGTATGATCCTGATTTCCGAATTCATTCGTGATGATTTCCCGTCGCAGGTGGTGCGTGAGCAGCTCGAGTGCCTGGTGGCGCTGGCGCGCGAAGAGATTAGTCCATCCTGGACGCTGACGCGCCAGATGGAGCGCCTGATCGAGCTCTTTTATCATGAGTGGAATTTCAGTGATTCCTCCGGCAAATACCGTCTGTCCGACGCGCTGTGGCTGGATCAGGTACTGAAAAACCGTCGCGGCAGCGCGGTGGCGCTGGGCGCAATCATGCTGTGGATTGCCGATAGCCTCGAGATTCCCGTCGTGCCCGTCATCTTCCCTACCCAGCTGTTGCTGCGTGCCGACGTTGACGATGCCGAGATGTGGCTGATTAACCCGTTTAACGGCGACACGCTGGATGAGCACACGTTGGAAGTGTGGCTGAAAGGCAACATCGGCCCGATGGCTGAGCTGTTCAATGAAGACCTCGATGAAGCGGATAACGCTGAGGTGATCCGCAAATTGCTTGATACGTTGAAGTCGGCGTTGATGGAAGAGCGGCAGATGGAACTGGCACTGGGCGCTAGCCAGACGCTGCTGCAGTTTAATCCGGAAGACCCGTACGAAATTCGCGATCGCGGGCTCATCTATGCACAGCTTGAATGTGAGCATATCGCGCTGAATGATTTGAATTATTTCGTTGAGCAATGTCCGGAAGACCCGATTAGCGAAATGATCCGCGCGCAGATTAATACCATCTCGCATAAGCAAATTACTCTTCACTAATTAGCGGCAAACGCGGTTATAATCGCGCAAAATTCCCTAACAAGGCGATCTTATGAAAGAAAAAGTGGTTAGCATTGGTGATATCAAGGTAGCAAACGACCTGCCGTTTGTTCTCTTCGGCGGCATGAACGTGCTGGAGTCTCGCGATCTGGCGATGCGTATCTGCGAACACTACGTGACCGTGACTCAGAAGCTGGGCATCCCTTACGTATTTAAAGCTTCATTTGATAAAGCCAACCGTTCATCCATTCACTCTTACCGTGGTCCAGGCCTGGAAGAGGGGATGAAGATTTTCCAGGAACTGAAGCAGACCTTCGGCGTGAAAATCATCACTGACGTTCACGAAGCAAGCCAGGCGCAGCCGGTTGCTGACGTGGTTGACGTGATCCAGCTGCCAGCGTTCCTCGCTCGCCAGACCGATCTGGTGGAAGCGATGGCGAAAACCGGCGCGGTCATCAACGTCAAGAAACCACAGTTCGTGAGCCCTGGCCAGATGGGTAACATCGTCGACAAGTTTATCGAAGGCGGTAACGACAAGATTATCCTGTGTGACCGTGGCTCTAACTTCGGTTACGACAACCTGGTTGTCGATATGCTGGGCTTTGGCGTGATGAAAAAAGCGTCCAACAACTCCCCGGTTATCTTCGACGTGACCCACTCCCTGCAGTGCCGCGACCCGTTTGGCGCAGCAAGCGGCGGTCGTCGTGCTCAGGTTACCGAGCTGGCGCGCGCGGGTATGGCGGTAGGTATCGCTGGTCTGTTCATTGAAGCGCATCCGGATCCGGAAAACGCACGCTGCGACGGCCCGTCCGCGCTGCCGCTGGACAAGCTGGAACCATTCCTGAAGCAAATGAAAGCTATCGATGACCTGGTGAAAGGCTTCGACGAGCTGGATACCAGCAAATAAGTTTTGCTGATGAATAAAAAAGCCGACCTCAGGGTCGGCTTTTTTGTTACGGTTGCCTGATGGTAAATGGCCTGTAGCCCGTCCAGGCGAAGCGCCGCCGGGAACTGCACTCAGACAAAAATCGTCATCAGATACGCCGCAAACAGCGCCAGATGCGCCGCACCGTTCAGCACGTTGGTACGCCCGGTTGAGAACGAAATGTGACACAACACCAGCGAGGCGACCATCACAATCATCTCCGGCACGCCAAGACCAAACATCAGCTCATTTCCGGTCATATAGGCAATCAGCGTCACCACCGGCACGGTCAGTGAGATAGTCGCCAGCACCGAGCCAAAGAACAGGTTCATCGCACGCTGTACCTGATTGTTCAGCACCGCCTTCAATGCCCCCAGTCCTTCAGGAGAGAGAATCAGCAGCGCCACCAGGAAGCCGGTAAAGGCAACCGGTGCATTCATGCTGGTCAGCAGCGTCTCCAGCGGGTTGGCGTTCATTTTGGTGACGGCGATAACCGCCACCAGGTGCACAATCAGCCATACCGCATGCCACAGGCTGCTGTGTGCCGACGGTTTACCGTGGTGCGGGTCGTCGTCGTCGCTGTCATCTTCATGCTCGTAGACAAACAGACTCTGGTGCGTTTTGGTTTGAATAAGCAAAAATACGCCGTACATGGCGGCAGAAATGAGGGCCACCAGCAGCGACTGGCCAATAGTAAAGTTGGCGCCCGGCAGCGAGGTCGGGAATACCAGCACAATAATAGCCAGTGGGAACAGAGCAATTAAATACTGCTTAATACCAAACAGGTTCATATATTGCGTGGCAAACTTGCGCCCGCCGAGCAATAACGAGAAGCCGACTAAACCGCCGGTCACAATCATAATGATGGAGTAGAGCGTATCGCGCATCAGCGTCGGCGCGGCATCGCCCGTTGCCATCAGCGCTGAGATTAAGCTCACCTCAAGAATAACCACCGAAAGGCTTAAAATCAGCGAGCCGTAGGGCTCGCCTAAACGGTGTGCGAGAACGTCCGCGTGGCGAACAACGCTAAAGGCGCTGCTCAGAATACCTACCAGCGCCAGGGCGTTGATAGCGATAACCACTGGCAATGACTGGCTGCTTCCCCAGAAGGCCAGAATTGCCAGCGCCACCAGCGGGAAAATGAGCGACGTCTCCTTATGGCGAGTTTTCACCGCCTCTTGTACGTGGGTCATGTTTGTCTCCATATCTGCAGGTATTTATAATTATAGAAAAAATCAGCTGCGTAAATTAACAAATTTTTCCACCAGGATTGCGATCTTTTACTAAAGTTTACCCATAACGCCATTTTTTCTAATAGATGGCTATAATATAAAATACTGACTAAATATTTTTTAAATAACAGCGTATTAATGCGCTGGTTTTCCTATTTTACTTATCGGTAAAACCGGCTTGAACAGCGGAGCGCAATGGGAGACAAATTGCATCCTGAACCATAAAGCTGGATAATATTTCATCAAAGACAGCTCCGGAGGTCGCCATCCGTTCCCGTAAGAACGCATGTGAAGCAGGGAAGAGAAGTGGCGGTGGAGGTTTAAAGTGTTAACGCGTGATTTCTTAATGAAGGCGGATTGTACAACGGCGTTTGGCGCCATTGAGGAATCTCTGCTTTGGTCTGCTGAACAGCGTGCAGCGTCGCTGGCGGCGACGCTGGCCTGTCGGCCAGATAATGGGCCGGTATGGATTTTCGGCTACGGCTCCCTGATGTGGAACCCGGCGCTCAATTTTAGCGAGTCGGTAACCGGTACGCTGGTGGGCTGGCATCGTGCTTTCTGTTTGCGCCTGACGGCGGGACGCGGCAGCGCCTGCCAGCCAGGGCGTATGCTAGCGCTGAAAGAGGGCGGGCGCACCACCGGTGTGGCCTACCGCTTGCCAGATGATGAAATTGAAAACGAGCTGTCGCTGCTGTGGAAGCGCGAGATGATCACCGGCTGCTACCTGCCAACCTGGTGCAAGCTGGCGCTCGATGATGGTCGGACGGTCAACGCGCTGGTGTTTATTATGGACCCGCGCCATCCGCTGTATGAGTCTGATACCAGCGTGCAGTTGATTGCACCGCTGATTGCCCGGGCCAGTGGGCCATTGGGAACCAATGCACAGTATCTCTTCTCGCTGGAGCAGGAGTTACAGAAGCTGGGAATGCCGGACGACGGCCTGAACGAGCTGATTAGCAACGTGCGGCATCTGGTGGGCGGGAAGTAAGTCAATAAAAACCCCCGGAAGTGCGTGCTTCCGGGGTGAATCATCAGGCGGCAACGTAGCTGATGGAGTGTTCAAGAGACTGGCTGTGGCTGTCGATCAGCACGTTCCAGGTCCCACTGTAAGGCACGGTCAGATACGCTTTCTCTTCGTTCTGCACGCTTAAAATATCGGAACCGCTGCTGCTGGTACTCTTCTGCGTGCTCATTAAATGAATATGGCAACGTTCTGAACAACGCACCACCACCGTATCCCCGCCAAATAACGTCAAACTTGCTTTTACCATCGCCAAAATACCCCGCTGCAAATGAGTCTACGCACTCCCTACGCGTTAATCCTGCCTGTGATGTTGTTCACAAATCACTCATCGCATAACACCAAACCCTGACCTCACCGATGCTGATTTTGATCAAAAAATGCCGTAACACTTCAACAAAAATGACAATATCCCTGAATCCATTCAGCCATCGTGACAAAAATGTGAGGAATGTCGCAGAGGTGAAATAATATCCTTTAAATGGTCATGGTTTTAGCGGGCTACGCTGATGGGGGCGTTGGCGATGCCAAATCAGAAGGTCAGCACTTTGTCGGCCGCCAGCGTCCACTGGGCCAGTTCGACCAGCGTGCCAATCTCGACGCCGTCAATCAGCGGCAGGCTAGTGATGCCGCGCCCGTCGGTGCAGGTCTTACACAGCTTCACCGGCACGCCCTGCGCGGTCAGAATTTCCAGCATCTGCTGAATGTTGTAGCCCTCGGCCGGTTTCTGCCCGCGCAGGCCCGCCGTCACGGCATCTGACATCAGAAAAAGCTGTAGCTGCAGATCGTCCTGCTGCTCGCGCAGGGCGATGGCTAAACGCAGGCTATTGAACAGGGATTCGCTGCCGTAGGCAGCACCGTTGGCGATAATGACGATACGTTGCATCAGAACTCCTTTAAGGCACGGTTATTGCTAGACGTTAGGATGGTAAGAAAATCCTCTAACGGGAGAGCGCATGATAAACCGTGAAGATGAGACACCCGGCGCTATCGAGTGGTTTCGTTACGCGCGTCAGGTGCAGAAAGCACAGCTCCGGCAGCTGGCGCAGCAAGGGCAACTGGTCAGCCAGCTAAGCCACGTGGTGCACATGTTACAGTGTGAACGCGGGGCATCCAACATCTGGTTATGTTCGCAGGGGCGATTATACGCCGCCGAACGTCGCGCCAGCGCTGCGCTGGTAGATGAACAGATTCGCCAACTGCTGGCCCATCTCCAGCCGCAATACTTACCTTCTGCCAGCGGGTTATGCCAGCGCATTGCCCGCGCCGTCTGGTCGCTGGAACAGCTACCGTCGCTGAGAGAAAGCGTTGCCGGTCTGCAGGTCTCGGCGGAAACGGCAACCAGCCAGTTCAACCGCACTATCCGCCATCTGCTGAATATCATCCCGCAGCTTAACGACAGTATCGATGACCCGACGCTCGCCGGGCGGCTGGTGGCGCTGTATAGCTTTATGCAGGGCAAAGAGCTGGTGGGCCAGGAGCGGGCGCTGGGGGCGCAGGGTTTTGCCCTGGGCTGCTTTAGCAGCGAACTGCGCCAACGCCTGGTGGATCGTATCGACGGTCAGCAGCCCTGTTTTGACAGCTTTTTATCACTGGCGACCAGCCCGCTCAAGATGCTGTTTTATACCGAATGTCAGGCGAGTATCGCCATTGAACAACTGCGGCGTATTGCCTGTACTCGCCAGCCCCCGGCGGACGACGGCGCCAGTGCGCTGCGTTGGTTCCAGCTGCAAACCCAGCGTCTGGAACAGATGCGCGGTCTGGAAGAAGCATTGATTGGCGAGCTGATGGCGGCGGTGGATGACCTGCTGCTCGATGATGAAGAGCGGCAGGCGCTGGATCCGGCGGGTGACGATCCGGCCAGCGATAATCTGATGCTGCATCTCGACCGCCAGCTTCTGCCGCTGGTGCGCCAGCAGGCACGGGAGCTGGAGCAGCTCTCCAGCCAGCTAGCCTCGCTCAAGGATACGCTGGAGGAGCGTCGGTTGATTGATAAAGCCAAAAGCGTGCTGATGACCCATCGACAGATGAACGAGGAACAGGCCTGGCACTGCCTGCGCAAAATGGCGATGGATAAGAACCAGCGCATGGTGGAAATTGCCCGCGCGCTGCTGGCGGTGAAGGCGCTGTGGCAGAACGAACCGGCATCGCC
This sequence comes from Kluyvera sichuanensis, assembly GCF_040930405.1. NCBI lineage: Bacteria > Pseudomonadati > Pseudomonadota > Gammaproteobacteria > Enterobacterales > Enterobacteriaceae > Kluyvera > Kluyvera sichuanensis. The sequence goes on along the minus strand of NZ_CP162271.1, from coordinate 1,527,055 downwards.
GTTGCACAATGAACGGGCATGAATGCCTTTCGCCGGTGCAAAAACAGCGATCGAGCGCACATTTTCCCCGGATTTCGCGCTGTAAAAGCTGGCATCTGAATTGCATTAGAGTAGTCAGAAAGTAAATAGTCGGTGGTGGGCCAATGGCGGCCTGCACACCACGAGGATAAAGGCGTCCTGCAATGCGTAAGCATTGCCGGGCGCTTTTTTTTTTGCATTCGGGAGCGAGTATGGGCGAGACGGTTTCACTATCACGGCGACGTCTGTTGCAGGCGGGCGCAGCACTGGGCGGCGCAATGCTGCTGCCCGGTATGAGTCAGGCGGTGTGGGCGGCAGGTTCCGATAAGCCGGAACTGCAGACGGTTAAGGTGGGCTTTATTCCGCTGACCGACTGTGCGCCGCTGGCGATTGCCTCACTGAAGGGCTTCGACAAAAAGTACGGCATTACGCTGGTACCGAGCAAAGAAGCCAGCTGGGCGGCGGTGCGCGATAAGTTGGTCAACGGCGAACTGGACGCGGCGCATGTGCTTTACGGCCTGTTATATGGGCTGGAACTGGGCGTGGCGGCGAAACCGCAGCCGATGGCGAACCTGATGACCCTCAACCGCAACGGTCAGGGGATCACGCTGTCGAGCGATCTGCAGGAAAAGGGCGTCACCAACCTGAGCACGCTGAAAACCCTGGTCGGGCAAAGCGCGCCGGGTACCTATACCTTCGCCCACACCTTCCCGACCGGCACCCACGCCATGTGGCTTTATTACTGGCTGGCGAGCGGTGGGATCAACCCATTTGACGATGTGCGCACGGTGGTCGTGCCGCCACCGCAGATGGTGATGAACATGCGCATCGGCAACATGGTGGGCTTCTGCGTCGGCGAGCCGTGGAACGCCCGCGCCATTAACGATCGCATCGGTTTTACCGCCGCGACCAGCCAGGACATCTGGCCGGAGCATCCGGAAAAAGTGCTTGGCGCGCGTCGTGACTGGGTGGAGCAAAACCCGAATACCGCACGGGCGCTGGTGGCCGCGCTGATGGATGCCGCCCGCTGGATTGACGCCTCTGACGATAACAAACGCGAAACCGCGCAAATCCTCTCGCATCGCGGCTGGCTCAACACCAAAGAACAGTACCTCACCGGGCGAATGCTGGGGGAGTACGACAACGGTATCGGCCGCCGCTGGCAGGATGCGCACCCGATGCGCTTCTTCGAGCAGGGCGAGGTGAGCTACCCGTGGCTCTCGGACGGCATGTGGTTCTTAACCCAGTTCCGCCGCTGGGGCCTGCTGAAAAGTGACCCGGATTACCTGGCCGTCGCCCAGCGTATTAACCGTATTGATGTCTGGAAAGAGGCGGCGCAGGCGGTTGGCGGTATTGCCGTCCCCACGCAAACCCTGCGCAGCAGTAAGTTAATCGACGGCTCCGTCTGGACCGGGGCTGACCCGGCTGGATACGCCCGCAGTTTCGCCATTCAACGTATAGGGGCATGAGATGAATACCAAAACTAAACCCATCGACGCGCCAGCACCTGCTGGCGAAGTGATCGCCATGCCGCCAGTACAGGTTCGCCGTAGACCGCCTGCGCTGCGCCGCCATCTTCGTGAACTTGCAGAGCGCACAATTCCCGCGGCGCTGGGGCTGGGCCTGCTGGTGCTGGTCTGGCAGTTGGCCGCCGTCAACAGCAAAGGCTTTCCCACGCCGCTCAGCACCCTCGACTCGGCGATAACCCTCTTTTCTGACCCGTTCTACAACAACGGCCCTAACGATGTCGGCGTGGGCTGGAACGTGCTGGCCTCTTTACAGCGTGTGGCGGTGGGCTTTGGCCTCGCGGCGCTGGTGGGTATTCCGCTCGGGTTCCTGATTGGCCGCTTTACCTTTGCTTCGCGCATGTTCACCCCGCTGATCGCGCTGCTGCGTCCGGTCAGCCCGCTGGCCTGGCTGCCAATTGGTCTGCTGCTATTCCAGAAAGCGGAACCCGCTTCCAGCTGGACAATTTTCATCTGCTCGATCTGGCCGATGGTGATTAACACCGCTGAAGGGGTGCGCCGCATACCGCAGGACTATCTCAACGTGGCGCGGGTGCTGAACCTCTCGGAATGGACGGTGATGTGCAAAATCCTCTTCCCGGCGGTGCTGCCGTCGGTGCTCACCGGGGTGCGGTTATCGATTGGTATTGCCTGGCTGGTGATCGTCGCCGCAGAGATGCTGACCGGCGGGCTGGGCATTGGTTTTTGGATCTGGAATGAGTGGAACAACCTCAACGTCGAAAACATCCTTATCGCCATCGTCATTATCGGCGTGGTGGGGCTGCTGCTGGAGCAGGGGCTGATGCTGATTGCGCGTCGTTTTAGCTGGCAAGAGAAATAGGAGCACATCATGAAACCATTAATTCAGGTCCAGGCCGTGAGCCAGCGTTTTCATACCGCCAGCGGCGAATTTCTGGCCTTGCAGAACGTCTCTTTTGATATTCACGAAGGGGAGACCGTCAGTCTGATTGGGCACTCGGGCTGCGGCAAATCGACGCTGCTTAACCTGATTGCCGGCATTACGCTGCCGACCGAAGGCGGGCTGCTGTGTGATAACCGTGAAATTGCCGGTCCGGGGCCGGAGCGGGCGGTGGTGTTCCAGAACCACTCGCTGCTGCCGTGGCTGACCTGTTTTGACAACGTGGCGCTGGCGGTCGACCAGGTGTTTCGCCAGACCATGAACAAAGCGGAGCGTCGGGAGTGGATTGCGCACAACCTTGACCGCGTCCAGATGGGGCACGCCATGCATAAGCGTCCGGGTGAAATCTCCGGTGGTATGAAGCAGCGCGTAGGTATCGCGCGGGCGCTGGCGATGAAACCAAAGGTGCTGCTGATGGACGAACCGTTTGGCGCACTGGATGCGCTCACCCGCGCCCATCTGCAGGACTCGGTGATGCAAATTCAACAGTCGCTGAACACCACCATCGTGCTGATTACCCACGACGTAGACGAAGCAGTACTGCTCTCTGACCGAGTGATGATGATGACCAACGGCCCGGCGGCCACGGTGGGTGAAGTACTGGAGGTGAATTTGCCGCGCCCGCGTAACCGCGTGCAGCTGGCGGATGACAGCCGCTATCACCACCTGCGTCAGCAGATCCTCCATTTCCTTTACGAAAAACAGCCGAAAGCGGCGTAAGGGGCTCCTATGCGGCGACTGGTGATGATCGGCAACGGGATGGCGGCGACCCGGCTAGCTGAAATGCTGGTGACGAGCGCGCCGGGAGCGTTTGCGATAACCCTTATCGGCGACGAGCCGCATCCGGCCTACAGCCGCATTCAGCTCTCTCCGGTGCTGGGTGGAGAAAAGGATTTTAACCAGACGCTGCTGCAGCCGGCGCAGTGGTACCACGACCATCACATCATGCTGTGCCTCGGTGAAACGGTGCAGGCGGTTGACGTACAGGCGCGCCGGGTAACCACCACCCAGCGTGAACTGGAGTGGGATGAATTAGTGTTCACCTGCGGTTCGCAAGCCTTCCTGCCGCCGCTGCCGGGCATCGACCTGCCACACGTTTTTGCCTTTCGCACCCTGGCAGACGTGGAAGCCATTCTCGCGACGCCGGGCGATGCGGCAGTGATTGGTGGTGGGGTGCTGGGGGTAGAAGCCGCCGCCGCGCTGCGTTTAAGGGGTGACAATGTCACTTTGGTTCATCGCAGCGAACGATTGATGGAGCAGCAGTTAGACGAGATGGCGGGCGAGCTATTGACCCAGCGATTAGCCGAACGCGGCATCGACTGCGAGCTGAGCGCCAGTATCGCGCAGATTACGCCGAACGCGGTGGTGTTAAACACCGGGCGCGTCATTCCGGCAACCCGCGTGGTGATGGCTACCGGCGTACGTCCCAATATCGCGCTGGCGCAGCGGGCCGGTATTCCCTGCCAGCGCGGCATTGTGGTTAACCGCCAGCTGGAAACGGGTATCCCCGGCGTCAGCGCCATCGGGGAGTGCTGCGAGATTGACGGACAAACCTTCGGCCTCGTCGCGCCCTGCATGCAACAGGCGGACGTGCTGGCAGCAAGGCTTTGCGGCAACCCACGGGCCGATTTCCACTGGCAGGATCGCGGCACCCGCCTGAAGGTGACCGGCATCGACCTGTTCAGCGCCGGGCGAGTTCAGCCCCTCGACGGGGATAGCCAGTGGTCCTCCTATGACCCGCAGACCGGGCACTATCGGCGGCTGCTGGTGGCTAACGGCCAGTTGGCCGGCGTGCTGCTGCTTGGCGACTGCACTAGCGCCGCCGCCTTTACCGATTTATTGCATACCGTCCAGCCCGCACAGGCGAGCTGGATTTTCGACCCCTTTACCACGCAGCCGTCGGCTGCAGGAACGCAAACCATGACAAAACCAACATTAGCAGTCGTCGGGCACGGGATGGTCGGCCACCATTTTCTTGAGCAGTGTGTCAGCCACCAGTTGCACGAACAGTATCAGATTGTGGTACTGGGCGAAGAGCGCTATGCCGCCTACGACCGGGTGCATCTGTCGGAATATTTTGCCGGCCGCAGCGCGCAGTCGCTCTCAATGGTGGCGGGTGATTTCTTTGCTGATAACGGCATTGAGCTGCGCTTGTCGCAGTCGGTAGCGGAAATTGACCGCGAAGCCCGGATTATTCGCGACGCCGAGGGGCATGAACTGCACTGGGATAAGCTGGTGCTCGCCACTGGCTCATACCCGTTCGTGCCGCCCATCCCCGGCAACACGCTGCCTGGCTGCTTTGTCTACCGTACGCTGGACGATCTCGATGCGATTGCCGCCTGTGCCAAAACGGCGAGGCGTGGCGTGGTGATTGGCGGCGGCCTGCTGGGACTAGAGGCGGCAAACGCGCTGCGTCAGCTGGGCCTGGAGACCCACGTGGTGGAGTTCGCGCCGAATCTGATGGCAGTGCAACTGGATAACGGCGGAGCCGCCATGCTGCGGGAGAAAATTACCGAGCTTGGCGTAAGCGTACACACCAGTAAAGCCACCACGGAAATTCGCCAGACGGAAGAAGGGCTCACGCTGCAGTTTGCCGACGGTGAATGTCTGACTACCGATATGGTGGTGTTCTCGGCGGGTATTCGCCCGCAGGACGCACTGGCGCGGAGCAGCGGCATCCGCCTGGGTGAGCGCGGCGGTATCGCCATTGATAACCAGTGCCGCACTTCCGATAGCGATATCTTTGCCATTGGTGAATGCGCGCTGTGGGATAACAAAATCTATGGTCTGGTGGCCCCTGGCTATCAGATGGCGCGAGTGGCCGCTGGGGCGCTGGCGGGTGAAACGAGCGAGTTTACCGGGGCGGATATGAGCACCAAGCTCAAGCTCCTCGGGGTCGATGTGGCCTCTTTTGGCGACGCGCACGGGCGCACCGCCGGAAGTCAGAGCTATCAATGGGTTCACGGGCCGGAGCAAATCTATAAGAAGATTGTGGTTAGCGCCGACGGCAAAACGCTGCTCGGCGGCGTGCTGGTGGGGGATGCCAGCGACTACGCCACGCTGCTGCAAATGATGCTTAACGATATCGCGCTGCCGCCGCACCCGGAATCGCTGATCCTGCCTGCGCTGGAAGGCAGTGCGCCAAAAGCGCTCGGCGTGGCGGCACTGCCGGACAGCGCGCAAATCTGCTCCTGTCACAACGTCAGCAAAGGCGATATCTGCCATGCGGTGAGCAACGGTGCTACCGAGATGGGGGCAATAAAAAGCTGCACCAAAGCAGCCACTGGCTGCGGCGGCTGTAGCGCGTTGGTCAAACAGGTGATGGAGTATCAGCTGGCGCAGCAGGGCGTGGAGGTGAAAAAAGACATCTGCGAACACTTCCCGTACTCGCGCCAGGAGATCTATCACCTGGTGCGCGTGAACCGGATTCACACCTTTGAACAGTTGATTGCCCGTTACGGTCACGGCGACGGCTGCGAAATCTGCAAACCGCTGGTGGGGTCCGTGCTGGCCTCCTGCTGGAATGAATATCTGCTGAAGCCCGCGCATTTGCCCCTGCAGGACACCAACGACCGCTACTTTGCCAACATCCAGAAAGACGGCACCTATTCCGTGGTGCCACGCATGCCGGCCGGTGAAGTCACGCCGGACGGGCTGATTGCCATCGGGCAGATAGCCAAACGCTATGCACTCTACAGCAAAATTACCGGCGGCCAGCGCATCGACCTGTTTGGCGCGCGGCTGGAGCAGCTTCCCGCTATCTGGCAAGCGCTGGTGGAGGCCGGTTTTGAGACCGGACATGCCTACGGCAAATCGCTGCGCACGGTGAAGTCCTGCGTGGGGTCAACCTGGTGCCGTTACGGGGTGCAGGATTCCACCGGGCTGGCGGTAACCCTTGAGCATCGCTACAAAGGGCTGCGCGCGCCGCACAAGATTAAAATGGCGGTCTCCGGCTGTACCCGAGAGTGCGCGGAAGCGCAGGGCAAAGACGTGGGGGTGATTGCTACCGACAAGGGCTGGAACCTCTATCTGTGCGGTAACGGCGGGATGAAACCACGTCATGCGGATCTGTTCGCCAGCGACCTCGACGATGCGACGCTGCTGCGCACCATCGACCGTTTTTTGATGTTCTATATCCGTACCGCCGACCGTCTACAGCGCACCAGCACCTGGATGGATAATCTGGAAGGTGGGCTGGAATACCTGCGCAGCGTGATCCTCGACGATTCGCTGGGCATTGGCGAAGAGTTGGAGCAGGAGATGGCGCGCGTTATCGACAGTTACCAGTGCGAATGGCAAACCACCCTGAACGATCCGCAGCGGCTGACGCTGTTCCGCTCGTTTGTTAACAGCGATATGCCGGATGAAGCGGTACAGCGTGAAACCGTACGCGGGCAACCGCAGTTGGCACCGGCCACCGTGACACCGGTGCTGGCGGGTAGCCGTCGTCCGTGGCAGGCGGTCTGTACGCTGGAAGAGATCCCCGCACAGGCCGGGATTGGCGCGCGGTTAGGTGAGATGCAGATTGCGCTATTCCGCCTCAACGGCCACGTCTATGCGCTGGATAACCAGGAGCCCGGCAGCCAGGCTAACGTCCTGTCGCGCGGCTTGTTGGGTGACGCCAGCGGCGAACCTATCGTCATTTCGCCGCTTTACAAACAGCGTATTCGTCTGCGCGATGGCCGCCATCCTGACAGCGGCGAGCCGGTGGTGCGCGCCTGGCCGGTGAAAGTGGAAGACGGCAAAGTGTGGGTTAGTAGCCAGGAACTGGTGATGCGCGCGGAGGCTTCATGACTGAAACCCGAACAACATGTCCTTACTGCGGCGTTGGCTGCGGGGTGCTGGCCACGGTGATTGACGGCGCGGTCAGCGTGCGGGGCGATGACGCCCACCCGGCAAACTTTGGTCGCCTGTGCGTGAAGGGCTCTGCGCTCGGCGAAACCACCGGTCTGGAGGGGCGCTTGCTGCATCCGTCGGTAGACGGCCATGATGTCAGTTGGGAGCAGGCGCTGGATGCGGCCGGTGAACGTCTACAGGCGATTATCGCCGAGCACGGCCCGCAGGCGGTGGCGTTTTATGCCTCCGGCCAGCTATTGACCGAGGACTATTACGCCGCCAATAAACTGATGAAAGGCTTTATCGGCGCGGCGAATATCGATACCAACTCGCGGCTGTGCATGTCGTCGGCGGTCACCGGCTATAAACGCGCGTGGGGCGCCGATGTGGTGCCGTGCAGCTATGAGGACGTAGAGCGCAGCGACCTGGTAGTGCTGGTCGGCTCCAACGCGGCCTGGGCGCACCCGGTGCTCTATCAGCGACTGGTGCAGGCGAAGCAGCAAAACCCGCAGATGAAGGTGGTGGTCATCGACCCGCGTCGTACAGCCACCTGCGATATTGCCGACCGCCATCTGGCGATTGCCCCCGGCACGGATGCCGGGCTGTTTGTTGGGCTGCTGAACGCCATCGTTAAACGCGGCGGTAGCGTGGATGATTTTGCCGATGCGCCCGCCGCGCGGGAGGCGGCGCAATCCTGGGGCGTTGAACGTGTGGCGGCATTTTGCGGGCTGCCGCCCGCGGAGGTCGCTGCGTTTTATCAGGACTTTATTGCCGCCCCGAGGGCCATCACGCTCTACACCATGGGCATTAACCAATCCTCCAGCGGCAGCGATAAATGCAACGCCATCATTAACGTTCACCTTGCCAGCGGCAAATTTGGCCGTGAAGGCTGCGGCCCCTTTTCGCTGACCGGGCAGCCGAATGCGATGGGAGGCCGCGAAGTCGGCGGACTGGCGACGATGCTGGCGGCGCATATGAACTTCGAACCCGCCGACCTCGCGAGGGTGGCGCGTTTCTGGGGCACCGAGCGGTTGGCGCAAACGCCGGGGCTGATGGCGGTGGATCTCTTCGCGGCTATCGGGCGCGGTGAGGTGAAAGCGGTGTGGATCATGGGCACCAATCCGGCGGTGTCACTGCCGGACAGCCACGCGGTAAGCCAGGCGCTGAAGCGCTGCCCGCTGGTGATTGTCTCTGAAATTGCTGCACAGACGGAAACCTCGCAGTACGCGCATATTCGCTTTCCGGCGCTGGGCTGGGGGGAGAAAAATGGCACCGTGACCAACTCTGAGCGGCGTATTTCGCGCCAGCGGGCGTTTCTGCCCGCCCCCGGTGAGGCGCGGGCCGACTGGTGGATCATCGCTCGTGTCGCCGAGCGTCTGGGCTTCGGCGCGGCGTTTGCCTGGCAGCACCCGCATGAGGTTTTTAGTGAACACGCCGCGCTCTCCGGCTTTGAAAATAGCGGCCAGCGGGCGTTTGATATCAGCGGGCTTGCCGAATTAAGCCGTGAGGCATGGGATGAACTTGCGCCGGTGCGCTGGCCGGCCAGCCGTCGCAGCGTCACGTTGGATCTGCATCGTGGCTGGCGTAGCGACGGGCGGCTGCGGATGGTGCCGGTCACGCCGCGTGGTATGCAGGCGCAGCCGCAGCCGCTCTATCCGCTGATCCTCAATAGCGGGCGGATCCGCGACCAGTGGCACACCATGACTCGCACCGGTAGAGTGCCGCGCCTGATGCAGCATATCGCGCAGCCGATAGTGGAAGTCTCGCCGCCGGATGCCGCGCACTTTGCGCTGTTGCCCGGCGGTTTAGCGCGCATCAGTTCGCCACATGGCGTGATGGTGGCGAAGGTAGTGGTGACGGAGAGTCAGCGCCGTGGCTCGCTGTTTACGCCGATGCACTGGAACGACTGCTTTGCCCGTCAGGGGAAAGTGAACGGGCTGGTGGCCTCGGTGGTCGACCCGCACTCCGGGCAGCCGGAAAGTAAGCAGACCGCCGTGCGCATCGCGCCGTGGCAGCCGTTATGGCAGGGGGAACTCTACTCCCGCAGCGAAGTGCCGCTGCCGGGGCATCTGCACTGGTGGCGTAAAGCCGCACCGGGACTGCACCATGTCACCCTCTGCGGCGATCGTCTGGTGCAACACGAGATGCTGGCCTGGTGTCAGCAGCAGGGCTGGCAGGTGCAACTCGCCAATGCTGGTGAGATCTGGCATCTACTGGCATGGCTGGACGGACGTTTGATGCTCGGCTTCTGGAGCGGTGATGCGCTACCGGAAGTGGACGATGCATTAGTGTGCCGGGCGTTTAATGAGGCGCCACAGACGCTGGCGGCGCGTCATGCGCTGCTGAGTGGCCAGGATCTGGCGCGCCCAGCGGTGGGGAAAATTGTTTGCAGCTGTTTCAGCGTTGGCGAAAAAACCATCCTCGAAGCGATTGAAAAACAGGGCTGCCGTACGTCGGGCGAGCTGGGCGAACGGCTGAAATGCGGCACCAACTGCGGATCCTGCATACCGGAGTTAAAGGCACTGCTCGCCAGCACGGCAATGAAGGTGACGATTTTATGACCTTCAGGCAATTCTTATAAGCGGCCACGAAGGCTGAACCCTACCCGCAAAGGCGCTAGACTAATGACTTTGGGGCTGAATTTTTCAGCCTGCATTGAAGCTGGCTATGGGGTTGCGGTTTTGTCTTTGCGTTTTTACTCGTCATTTTTCGTGTTGCTGGCGTTGACCGGCGGGAGCGCGCGTGCGCTGACATCGTTTGTCGAAGAGGCGGAACATCCCTTCGATAATCAGGCCGATAGCCTGCCGGATCTGAGTATCGCACCGGAAAATCATGACGCGGAGAAACACTTTGCCGAGATGGTGAAAGCCTTCGGCGAAGCCAGCATGACCGACAACGGGCTGGATACCGGCGAGCAGGCGCGGCTATTTGCCATGACGCAGCTACAGGACAAGGTTAACGGCCAGATGAACCAGCAGCTCGAAAGCTGGCTATCTCCGTGGGGGAATACCAATATTCAGCTGCTGGTGGATGAACAAGGCAAGATGACCGGCAGCCACGGAAGCTGGTTTGTTCCGCTACAGGACAACATGCAGTATCTCACCTGGAGCCAGCTTGGCCTGACGCAGCATGACGAAGGGCTGGTGGGTAATCTGGGGCTGGGGCAGCGCTGGGTCGCCGGGCAGTGGCTGCTTGGCTACAACACTTTTTATGACAGCCTGCTCGATGCCCATCTCAATCGCGGCGGGCTTGGCGCGGAAGCATGGGGCGAGAACCTGCGTTTTTCGGCGAACTACTACTATCCGCTGCACGGCTGGCAAAACAGCGGCACCACGCTACAACAACGCATGGCGCGCGGTTATGACCTGACCGCGCAGGCATGGATCCCGGCCTACAATCACATCAATACCAGCCTCAGCGTCGAGCAGTATTTCGGCGACAGCGTCGATCTGTTTCGTAGCGGCACGGGCTACCGTAACCCGGTCGCGGTCTCACTGGGCCTGAACTACACCCCGGTGCCGTTATTCACCTTCAGTGCCCAGCACAAGCAGGGGGAGAGCGGGGTGAATCAGAACAACCTCGGCATGAAGGTCAACTACCGCTTTGGCGTGCCGCTGAAGAAGCAGCTTGCCGCCGATGAGGTGGCGCAGACCCGAACGCTACGCGGCAGCCGCTACGATGCACCGGAGCGTAACAACCAGCCGGTGATGGAGTTTCGTCAGCGCAAAAGTCTGAGCGTCTATCTCGCCACCCCGCCGTGGGATCTCACGGGCTACGAGACGGTGGCGCTGAAAATTCAGGTGCACGACGAGTATGGGATCAAATCCATCAGCTGGCAGGGCGATACCGAAGCCTTAAGCCTGACGCCGCCAGCCGCGGGCAATAGCACCGATGGCTGGAGCATTATCATGCCAGCCTGGGATCCGACGGAGGGGGCCAGTAATATCTGGCATCTGTCGGTGGTGGTGGAAGATGGTAAGGGGCAGCGCGTCACCTCGAATGAGATAACGCTGGCGTTGACCGAGCCTGTCGTCAGCTTTGCCCCGCAGGGCAATAGCTGGTTGGACATGGCGCCGTAACGGCGATTCTCAGAAAATACGTTCCTGGTGCACCCACACGGCGGCTTCGACGCGGGATTTTAGCTTCATTTTCTTCAGCATGTGCTTCACGTGAACCTTCACGGTGCTTTCCGTAATATCCAGACGGCGGGCAATCATCTTGTTTGGCAGGCCCTGAGCAATCAGCTTGAGAATATCGCGCTCGCGCGGGGTTAACTGGTTGATGTCGCGGTCAGAGGTGGCGCGGTTGGCGCGCAGGCTGGCAGCCAGCACCGGCGTTAACGCTTCGCTTAATACCATCTCACCGGCGGCAGCCTGTTGCAGGGCTTTCAGCAGATCTTCCGGCTCCATATCTTTCAGCAGATAGCCATCGGCGCCGCGTTTGAGTGCGGTGACCACGTCTTCTTCGTGGTTGGACACGCTGAATACCACCACACGGCCAGACAGTGATTTCTCACGCAGCTTGTCGAGGGTTTCCAGGCCGTTCATGCCGGGCATATTGAGATCGAGCAGAATCAGATCGGGATCGAGCGCTTCTGCCAGTTCAATACCTTGTTCACCGTTGCTGGCCTCGCCTACGACCTGAATATCTGATGCCATACTGACCAGCTGTTTGACGCCGGTACGCAGCATAGGATGATCGTCAATTAACAGGATAGTAGCCCGTTCCTGATTACTCATGGGTATCTCCTTGGGGAGTAGAAAGCGATTGTTCGGGGACAAACGTAACCACGACTTCGGTGCCGCCGCTTTCACGACGACGAACCTGGCAATCGCCACGCAGGCTTTGTGCGCGGTCACGCATAATAATAAGGCCATAATGGTTGCTGCGTTCAGCATGTAGCGGAACGCCACAGCCGTTATCAGCCACCACCAGTTTGACCTGGTTGTTTTGTTGGGTAACGCTGACTTTCACTTCTGTCGCCTGCGAGTGCTTCAGCGCGTTGCTTAAGGCCTCGCGGGCAATCTGTAGCAGGTGAATCGCCTGATGCGACGGCACGTAGCGCGGCGGCAGTTGGTAGTCGAGTTGCACCGGGAAGCCGAAATGGCCGCTGTACTCCTGACAGCTGGCTTCCAGCGCTGGACGCAGGCCGGACTCGGTCAGCTTCAGGCGGAAGGTGGTCAGCAGTTCGCGCAACTGCGCCCACGAGGTGTTCAGTTCATTACGCACCTGACTCAACAGCTCGCGGCTTTCCGCAGACGACTGCTCTTTTTGCATCATCTGCAGACAGCTGACCTGCATCTTCATACAGGAGAGCGACTGGGCGATGGAGTCGTGAAGCTCGCGGGCAATCGTTGAGCGTTCTTCCATCACGATCAGCTGCTGCTGGCGCTCCAGCTGTTTGTCCAGCGCCAGCGTCGAGGTGATTTGCTCAAGCAGGGTATCAACCAGCTGCTGCTGATCGTGGCTTAGCTCACGACCGTGCGGCAGGGTTGCCAGCAGGATGCCGTACTGGTTACGTGGGTCGGTCAGTCGCCATTTCAGCGTGATGCCGTCGTGGGCTGCGGTATCGACGTCGCGTGGGCAGAGGTAACAGCCTCTGTCGTCGCACTCCCAGCCGGAGTGGCAGCTAAATTCCTGATGGTTATCTTCATCTTCGGTATCGTAAACCCGGACTTCAATTTCCCTCAGCGGGGTCAGTTCCTGAAGGCCGTTCAGCACCGGAGAGATGCGTTCGCACAGCGGCGCGCTGGAATGCAGGCGGCGGTTAGCCTGCCACAGGAAGGAGAGAATGGCATTTTTCTGCTCCAGCCCGGCGGTTTTCTCCTGCACGCGACGCTCCAGCGAGGCGTAGCTTTCCGCCAGCTCGGCGGACATATTATTCAGCGCCATGCCGAGGGTTGCCATTTCGTTGCGGCCGCTGATTTGGGCGCGATGGGTAAAATCGCGGTGGCTGATAGCATCGGCCATACGCAGCAGCTGTCGCCATGGATGCAGTAGGCGGGTGCGCAGCCAGAAAACGGTAAAGATCAGCAGTACCGCCATGAAAAACGCCAGCAGTCGGTGCATCCACACCACGTGAGAGATGCGCTGTTCGGTGGTGTGATCGAAGACGGTGACCAGTTGGTCAATGCGGTTAACAAAGCCGGTAAGATCGGCGGCAATATCGTCCGGGTTCTTCGCCTGACTGATATCCGGTGCCAGATGCTTTAACCAGTACTGCTGAAGCTCGTGGAGCTGCTGAACCTGGCCATCGCGTTCGGCGGCCAGCTGCAGTTCCGGGCTGAAGACGGTTTTTTGCATCTCTGCGAACAGCGGTTCGTCGTTCTTATCCACCGGGATCGCGGCCAGTAGACGGTAGCTTTGCATACGCAGCGAACCCGCCTGGTTAATGGCGTGCGCGCTGCCCTGGACGCCGTTCACCAGGCGTGCGGAAATCATCATACTCGCCACGCCGGTAAGGGTGGACAGCAGTACGATGAGGGCCAGTTGATTCACCAGCGTGAGTGGTGTAAAAAAACGTCTAAACATGGTGCGATAAGGCTCCTGGCGGAAGACTCTCCGGCGAGTGGCGTTATTTTCGACTATCGCCTGGAGTATACCCATACCCCTAAAGGGTTACTCCTTTATTTCCATAATAGCTGAGGTGTCTGGGGTAGAGGGGTACAAGCGTAACAGCCACGTGATAAAACAGGTTTTTTTATCGATAAAAACCTACCCATAAAGGGTGATGATGTTTTTTTAGACAAGATAATGTCAACTTTTCCTTTGATTTATATCAACTTACCGCGCGGTGTAAACCCTAATGTGGCAAGGGTTGATATTAATAATCAGAGGTGTCTATGAGTCACTCCACTGCCCCGGAAAGGGCAACCGGCGCTGTCATTACCGACTGGCGACCGGAAGATCCGGCGTTCTGGCAAGAGCGCGGCCATCGCGTTGCAAGCCGGAACCTGTGGATTTCCGTTCCATGTTTACTGCTGGCTTTCTGCGTATGGATGCTGTTCAGCGCGGTCGCCGTCAATTTACCAAAAGTGGGCTTCCAGTTTACAACCGATCAGCTGTTCATGCTGACCGCGTTACCTTCCGTTTCTGGCGCACTGCTGCGCGTACCGTATTCCTTTATGGTACCGCTGGTGGGTGGCCGTCGCTGGACGGCGTTCAGCACCGGGATCCTTATCGTTCCTTGCTTATGGCTGGGCTTTGCCGTTCAGGACACCTCCACGCCGTTTAGCACCTTTATCATTATCTCTCTGCTGTGCGGTTTCGCGGGTGCAAACTTCGCGTCCAGCATGGCGAACATCAGCTTCTTCTTCCCGAAACAGAAGCAGGGCGGTGCGCTTGGCCTCAACGGCGGCCTCGGCAATATGGGCGTGAGCGTGATGCAGTTGGTGGCCCCACTGGCGGTTTCTCTCTCCATCTTCGCCGTATTTGGTAGCCATGGCGTGACGCAGCCGGACGGTAGCGAGCTGTATCTGGCAAACGCGGCGTGGATCTGGGTACCGTTCCTGGCCATCTTCACCGTAGCAGCCTGGTTTGGCATGAACGAACTGGCTACGTCTAAGGCGTCGCTGAAAGAGCAGCTGCCGGTACTGAAACGTGGTCATCTGTGGATCATGAGCCTGCTGTATCTGGCGACCTTCGGCTCGTTTATCGGCTTCTCCGCCGGTTTTGCGATGCTGTCGAAAACCCAGTTCCCGGAAATTCAAATCCTGCACTACGCCTTCTTCGGTCCGTTTATCGGCGCGCTGGCACGTTCTGCCGGTGGGGCTATTTCCGACCGTCTGGGCGGGACGCGCGTGACGCTGATTAACTTTATCCTGATGGCGGTATTCAGTGCGCTGCTGTTCATGACCCTGCCAACCAACGGTGAGGGCGGCAGCTTCATTGCCTTCTACGTGGTCTTCCTGGCGCTGTTCCTGACGGCTGGGCTGGGTAGCGGTTCCACCTTCCAGATGATTTCCGTTATCTTCCGTAAGTTGACGATGGATCGCGTGAAAGCAGAGGGCGGTTCCGACGAGAAAGCAATGCGTGAAGCCGCGACCGATACGGCGGCAGCGCTGGGCTTTATCTCAGCGATTGGCGCTATCGGCGGCTTCTTTATTCCGAAAGCGTTCGGGACGTCGCTGGATTTAACCGGCTCACCGGCGGGCGCGATGAAAGTGTTCCTCGTGTTCTATATTGTCTGCGTCGTGGTGACCTGGGCGGTATACGGTCGTAAAGCGAAAAAATAACGGCTGACGTTATTTCTGTAATAAAGGCGCGAGGTTTCGCGCCTTTATTTTATCTTTACTTAGTTACAACATACTGTTGTCGATTTACATTCTGTTGGCATCGTGCCCGGGTGGCAAAACGTCAAGCAGGAATGGCTCTACCCCTTAATACCGCCAGGGCTAAATTTTACATATTGAAATATGCGCTTTTTATTAAAAACCTACAATTATCAATATGATAAAAAATAAGAATGTATACCACCTTAGTGGTATGTGGCTTTTTATCGGCATTTGTTAAGCCGTGCCGCCTTGATCGTTATCAATTCCCTTCATCTTTCAGCGCGTTAACTTCGCTGCAAATTCAGCAATGTCGATTTATCAGAGAGCCGTGAGGCTCCAAACAGGAGAGACCCGATGAGTAAATTCCTGGACCGGTTTCGCTACTTTAAACAAAAGGGTGAAACATTTGCCGATGGGCACGGACAGATTCTAGATACCAACCGGGATTGGGAAGATGGATACCGCCAGCGTTGGCAGCATGATAAGGTCGTTCGTTCTACGCACGGCGTAAACTGCACTGGCTCCTGCAGCTGGAAAATTTATGTCAAAAACGGTCTGGTCACCTGGGAAACCCAGCAGACTGACTATCCGCGCACCCGTCCTGATCTGCCAAACCACGAACCTCGCGGCTGTCCGCGTGGGGCGAGCTATTCCTGGTACCTCTATAGCGCCAACCGTCTGAAATATCCGCTGATGCGCAAACGCCTGATGAAAATGTGGCGTGAGGCGAAAAAACTGCACAGCGATCCGGTTGATGCCTGGGCATCCATTATTGAAGATGCCGACAAAGCGAAAAGCTTCAAACAAGCGCGTGGTCGCGGCGGCTTCGTTCGTTCCTCCTGGCAGGAAGTGAACGAACTGATTGCGGCGTCCAACGTTTACACCGTGAAAACTTATGGCCCAGACCGTGTAGCAGGCTTCTCGCCAATTCCGGCGATGTCGATGGTCTCCTACGCTTCCGGCGCACGCTATCTCTCCCTGATTGGCGGTACCTGCCTGAGCTTCTACGACTGGTACTGTGACCTGCCGCCTGCCTCTCCGCAGACCTGGGGCGAACAGACCGACGTACCGGAATCTGCTGACTGGTATAACTCCAGCTACATCCTCGCCTGGGGTTCCAACGTTCCGCAGACCCGTACCCCGGACGCGCACTTCTTCACCGAAGTTCGCTATAAAGGCACCAAAACCGTTGCTATCACGCCAGACTACGCTGAAATCGCTAAGTTGTGCGACCTGTGGTTAGCACCGAAACAGGGTACCGATGCGGCCATGGCGCTGGCCATGGGCCACGTGATGCTGCGTGAATTCCACCTCGACAAACCGAGCCAGTACTTCACTGACTACGTTCGCCGCTACACCGACTTCCCGATGCTGGTGATGCTGGAAGAGCGCGAAGGTTATTACGCTGCGGGCCGTATGCTGCGTGCTGCTGACCTGGTTGACGCTTTGGGCCAGGAAAATAACCCAGAGTGGAAAACCGTTGCCATCAATACCGATGGCGAGATGGTGGCGCCGAATGGTTCTATCGGTTTCCGTTGGGGCGAAAAAGGTAAATGGAACCTTGAGCAACGTGACGGCAAATCCGGTGATGAAACCGAACTGCAGCTGAGCCTTCTGGGTAGCCACGATGAGATTGCTCAGGTGGGCTTCCCTTACTTTGGTGGTGAAGGCACCGAGCACTTCACCAGCGTCGAGCTTGAAAATATCCTGCTGCACAAACTGCCGGTGAAACGTCTGCAACTTGCCGACGGCACTACCGCGCTGGTGACCACCGTTTACGACCTGAACATGGCTAACTACGGCCTGGATCGCGGTCTGAACGATGAAAACTGTGCAACCAGCTACGATGATATCAAGGCATATACCCCGGCGTGGGCTGAGAAAATTACCGGTGTTCCACGTGCGCAGATTATTCGTATTGCGCGCGAGTTTGCCGATAACGCCGATAAAACGCACGGTCGTTCGATGATCATCGTTGGTGCCGGTCTGAACCACTGGTATCACCTCGATATGAACTATCGTGGCCTGATTAACATGCTGGTGTTCTGCGGTTGTATCGGCCAGAGCGGCGGCGGTTGGGCCCACTATGTCGGCCAGGAAAAACTGCGTCCGCAGACCGGTTGGCAGCCACTGGCATTCGGTCTTGACTGGCAGCGTCCAGCGCGCCACATGAACAGCACTTCCTACTTCTATAACCACTCCAGCCAATGGCGTTATGAGTCGGTTACCGCGCAGGAACTGCTGTCGCCGATGGCGGATAAATCTCGCTACACCGGCCATCTGCTGGACTTCAACGTCCGTGCAGAACGTATGGGCTGGCTGCCGTCTGCACCGCAATTAGGCACAAACCCACTGCGTATTGTTGATGATGCGAAGAAAGCCGGGATGGATCCGGTGGATTACACCGTTAAGGCGCTGAAAGAAGGTTCTATTCGTTTTGCGGCTGAACAGCCAGAAAACGGTAAAAACCACCCGCGTAACCTGTTCATCTGGCGTTCTAACCTGCTGGGCTCTTCCGGTAAAGGTCATGAATACATGCTGAAATACCTGCTGGGTACCGAACACGGTATTCAGGGGATGGATCTGGGCAAACAGGGCGGTCTGAAGCCGGAAGAAGTGGAATGGCAGGACAACGGTCTCGACGGTAAATTGGATCTGGTGGTGACGCTGGACTTCCGTTTGTCGAGCACCTGTCTGTATTCCGATATCGTGCTGCCAACGGCAACCTGGTATGAAAAAGACGACATGAATACCTCGGATATGCATCCGTTTATTCACCCGCTGTCTGCTGCTGTCGACCCAGCATGGGAGTCGAAAAGCGACTGGGAAATCTACAAAGGCATCGCGAAGAAATTCTCTGAAGTCTGCGTGGGTCACCTCGGCCAGGAAACGGACATTGTTACGCTGCCAATCCAGCATGACTCTGCGGCCGAACTGGCACAGCCGTTAGACGTGAAGGACTGGAAAAAAGGCGAATGTGACCTGATCCCAGGTAAAACTGCACCGCACATTATCCCGGTTCAACGTGATTATCCGGCAACCTACGAACGCTTTACCTCCATCGGGCCATTGATGGAAAAAATCGGTAACGGCGGTAAAGGGATTGCCTGGAACACCCAGAGCGAAATGGATCTGCTGCGTAAGCTCAACTACACCAAAGCAGAAGGCCCGGCGAAAGGCCAGCCGATGCTGGATACCGCGATTGATGCTGCTGAAATGATCCTCACCCTGGCGCCGGAAACCAACGGTCAGGTAGCGGTGAAGGCCTGGGCGGCGCTGAGCGAGTTTACCGGTCGTGACCACACGCACCTGGCGCTCAACAAAGAAGACGAAAAAATTCGCTTCCGTGATATTCAGGCGCAGCCGCGCAAGATTATCTCCAGCCCAACCTGGTCCGGTCTGGAAGACGAACACGTCTCTTACAACGCTGGCTATACCAACGTTCACGAGCTGATTCCATGGCGTACGCTGTCTGGTCGTCAGTCCCTGTATCAGGACCACCAGTGGATGCGTGACTTCGGTGAAAGTCTGCTGGTTTACCGCCCACCTATCGACACCCGTTCGGTGAAAGAGGTGATGGGTAAGAAATCAAACGGTAACCCAGAGAAGGCGCTGAACTTCCTGACTCCGCACCAGAAATGGGGGATTCACTCAACCTACAGCGACAACCTGCTGATGCTGACTTTAGGTCGCGGTGGTCCGGTGGTGTGGATGAGTGAAGAAGATGCCAAAGAGATCGGTATCGAAGATAACGACTGGATTGAAGTCTTCAACAACAACGGTGCGCTGACGGCACGTGCAGTTGTGAGCCAGCGTGTACCGGCTGGGATGACCATGATGTACCACGCGCAGGAACGTATTGTTAACCTGCCAGGTTCAGAAATTACCGGTCAACGCGGTGGTATCCATAACTCAGTGACCCGCATCACGCCAAAACCGACCCATATGATCGGCGGCTATGCGCACCTGGCTTATAGCTTTAACTACTACGGTACCGTGGGTTCGAACCGTGATGAGTTTGTGGTGGTACGTAAGATGAAGAACATTGACTGGTTGGACGGCGAAGGCAATGACCAGGTACAGGAGAGCGTAAAATGAAAATTCGTTCACAAGTCGGCATGGTGCTGAATCTCGATAAATGCATCGGCTGTCATACCTGCTCAGTGACCTGTAAAAACGTCTGGACCAGCCGTGAAGGGACCGAGTACGCATGGTTCAACAACGTTGAAACCAAGCCGGGTACCGGTTTCCCGACCGACTGGGAAGACCAGGAGAAATACAAAGGCGGCTGGATCCGTAAGATCAATGGCAAGCTGGTGCCGCGCATGGGTAACAAAGCGCTGCTGCTGGGTAAAATCTTCGCTAACCCGCATCTGCCAGGCCTGGATGATTACTACGAGCCGTTTGATTTTGACTACCAGACGCTGCACAACGCACCGGCTGATAGCAAGGCACAGCCGATTGCCCGTCCACGCTCGCTGATTACCGGTAAGCGCATGGACAAAATCACCAAGGGTCCGAACTGGGAAGACGATCTCGGCGGTGAGTTCGAGAAGCTGTCGAAAGACAAAAACTTCGACAACATGCAGAAGGCAATGTACGGCCAGTTTGAAAACACCTTCATGATGTACCTGCCGCGTCTGTGTGAGCACTGCCTTAACCCGGCATGTGTTGCTACCTGCCCGAGCGGTGCGATTTACAAGCGTGAAGAAGATGGCATCGTACTTATCGATCAGGATAAATGCCGCGGCTGGCGTATGTGCATCACCGGCTGCCCGTACAAAAAAATCTACTTTAACTGGAAGAGCGGGAAGTCTGAAAAATGCATCTTCTGCTACCCGCGTATCGAAGCGGGCCAGCCGACCGTGTGTTCAGAAACCTGTGTAGGCCGTATTCGTTACCTCGGCGTGCTGTTGTATGACGCGGATGCGATTGAAACCGCTGCGAGCACCGAGAACGAGAAAGATCTGTATCAGCGTCAGCTGGACGTGTTCCTCGATCCGAACGATCCGAAGGTCATCGAACAGGCGCAGAAAGACGGTATTCCGTTGAGCGTGATTGACGCTGCCCAGAAATCGCCGGTTTATAAAATGGCGATGGACTGGAAGCTGGCGCTGCCGCTGCACCCTGAATACCGCACGCTGCCGATGGTCTGGTACGTGCCGCCACTGTCACCAATTCAGTCCGCCGCCGATGCGGGTGAACTGGGCAGCAACGGTATTCTGCCGGACGTTGAAAGTCTGCGTATCCCGGTTCAGTACCTGGCTAACCTGCTGACCGCAGGCGACACCCAACCGGTAGTATTGGCGCTGAAACGTATGCTGGCGATGCGTCACTTCAAACGTACGGAAACCGTCGATGGCGTTATCGATACCCGTGCGCTGGAAGAGGTGGGGCTGACCGAAGCACAGGCGCAGGAAATGTACCGCTATCTGGCGATTGCTAACTACGAAGATCGCTTCGTGGTACCAAGCAGTCACCGTGAACAAGCGCGCGAAGCGTTCCCAGAGAAAAACGGTTGTGGCTTTAGCTTCGGCGATGGCTGCCACGGTTCGGACACCAAGTTCAACCTGTTCAACAGCCGCCGTATCGATTCTGTGGACGTGAGCAGCAAAACGGAGCCGCACGCATGATTGAACTCGTGGTGATTTCACGTCTCCTTGAGTACCCGGATGCTGCCTTATGGCAGCATCAAGGCGAACTCTTTGACGTTCTGTCTGAATCAGAAAAACTGGAACCCGCAGATGCTCAGGCCCTGGGCATCTTCCTGCGCGATTTAACCGCGCAGGATCTGCTGGATGCTCAGGCTGCCTATAGCGAACTGTTTGACCGTGGTCGCGCGACGTCGCTGCTGCTGTTCGAACACGTTCACGGCGAATCCCGCGACCGTGGGCAGGCGATGGTCGATCTGCTTAATCAGTACGAGCAGCATGGTCTGGTCCTCGACAGCCGTGAGCTGCCGGATCACCTGCCGCTGTATCTGGAGTATCTGGCGCAGTTGCCAGAGAGCGAAGCGATTGGTGGTTTGCAGGACATCGCGCCGATTATGGCGCTGCTCTGCGCGCGTCTGCAGCAGCGTGAGAGCCGTTACGCGGTGCTGTTTGAACAGTTGCTGAAGCTCGCGAACAGCGCGGTGGATGAAGCGAAAGTGGCGGAAAAAATTGCCGACGAAGCTCGTGATGATACGCCACAGGCGCTGGACGCGGTGTGGGAAGAAGAGCAGGTGAAATTCTTTGCCGACCAGGGCTGCGGTGATTCGGAAATTAGCAATCACCAGCGTCGTTTTGCCGGAGCCGTGGCCCCGCAATATTTGAATATCTCTAACGGAGGACAGCAATAATGCACTTCCTGAATATGTTCTTCTTCGACATTTATCCGTACATTGCGGGTTCTGTCTTCCTGATTGGCAGCTGGTTACGCTATGACTACGGTCAGTACACCTGGCGCGCTGCTTCCAGCCAGATGCTGGATCGCAAAGGGATGAACCTGGCGTCTAACCTGTTCCACCTCGGGATTCTGGGCGTGTTCGCCGGTCACTTTCTGGGCATGCTGACTCCACACTGGATGTATGAAGCGTGGCTGCCGCTGGAAGTGAAACAGAAGATGGCGATGTTTGGCGGCGGCGCAGCTGGCTTGATGTGTCTGGTTGGCGGTGTGCTGCTGCTTAAACGCCGTCTGTTCAGCCCACGCGTGCGTGCCACGACGACGGGTGCTGATATTCTGGTGCTGTCCGTTCTGGTTATCCAGTGTGCGCTGGGCCTGCTGACGATTCCGTTCTCCGCGCAGCATATGGACGGTAGTGAGATGATGAAACTGGTGGGTTGGGCGCAGTCCGTAGTGACCTTCCACGGTGGCGCTTCCGCCCATCTGGACGGCGTAGCGTTTATCTACCGTATGCACCTGGTGCTGGGGATGACGCTGTTCCTGCTGTTCCCATTCTCGCGTCTGGTACACATCTGGAGCGTGCCGGTCGAGTATCTGACCCGCAAGTATCAGATTGTTCGTGCGCGTCATTAATACGGTTCTATGATGCTCTAAACCCCGCTTCGGCGGGGTTTTTTGTTTGTGCGGCCTGTGCTCCCCGGCGGCGCTGCGCTTGGTCGGGCTACGATTGATTTGTAGCCCGGCCAAGCGCAGCGCCGCCGGGATAAATATGGCAGAGAGACAAATGGATTTAGAAAATTAAAAGAGATAGCTAAGGAGGATTTTAATATTAGATGAGGTACTAAAGAAGATGGTGGTGGGGGAAGGATTACTCGGCTGCGCCTCGCCCTTCGGGTCGTTGCCTGCGGCAACGCTTTCTCGCTGGCGCTCGAATCGAACCTTAGTCGAAGCTTCTCATCCTTCCCCGCATGGGTAGAATATAGAATTTCAGTGTTTTGATTTAGTGGGGTGCAATCAGGAAGTGATGGTGGTGGGGGAAGGATTACTCGGCTGCGCCTCGCCCTTCGGGTCGTTGCCTGCGGCAACGCTTTCTCGCTGGCGCTCGAATCGAACCTTAGTCGAAGCTTCTCATCCTTCCCCGCATGGGTAGAATATAGAATTTCAGTGTTTTGATTTAGTGGGGTGCAATCAGGAAGTGATGGTGGTGGGGGAAGGATTACTCGGCTGCGCCTCGCCCTTCGGGTCGTTGCCTGCGGCAACGCTTTCTCGCTGGCGCTCGAATCGAACCTTAGTCGAAGCTTCTCATCCTTCCCCGCATGGGTAGAATATAGAATTTCAGTGTTTTGATTTAGTGGGGTGCAATCAGGAAGTGATGGTGGTGGGGGAAGGATTCGAACCTTCGAAGTCGATGACGGCAGATTTACAGTCTGCTCCCTTTGGCCGCTCGGGAACCCCACCAGGGGCAATTCAAATTGTAGGTAAAGCTTGGAGATGGTGGTGGGGGAAGGATTATTCGTCGCTTCGCTCCTCACCCTTCGGGCCGTTGCCTTTGGCAACGTTCTCTCGCTTTCGCTCGAGTCGAACCTTAATCGAAGGTTCTCACCCTTCCCCGATAAGTGCAAACATCTGCATTGCTCACCGAGGTAACTACATCGCTGTAGTGAATAATGGTGGTGGGGGAAGGATTCGAACCTTCGAAGTCGATGACGGCAGATTTACAGTCTGCTCCCTTTGGCCGCTCGGGAACCCCACCACGGGGTAAAGCTTGGTTTTACTGGCCTGCTTCCTTCTGGGGAAGCGGGGCGCATCATATCAAATGACGCGCCGCTGTAAAGCATTCGTTTACCGAAAATGAACTGTTTGCGTGCTTTTTGTCCGTAACGGATTAAAGCTAATCAATTCATTTCGCTAGCGATTAAAGAATAATCGTTCGGTTACCGTAAACGAAGACGCGCTGCGCTAATACCTGGTACAGCGCACGGCTGAGAACGTTTTTCTCCACGTCGCGACCGGCACGCATCATATCTTCCGCCGTGTAGGTATGATCGACGTGAATGACGTCCTGCATAATGATTGGGCCTTCGTCCAGATTATCGTTAACGTAGTGCGCCGTAGCGCCAACAATCTTCACGCCGCGCTCATAGGCCTGATGGTACGGACGCGCACCGATAAACGCCGGCAGGAACGAGTGGTGGATGTTGATAATCTTGTTCGGGAAGCGAGAAACGAATTCAGGCGTCAGCACGCGCATATATTTCGCCAGCACCACGTAGTCCGGCTGGTGCGCTTCAATGGCATCCGCCATCAGCTTGTCGTGCTCTTCACGCGCTAGCCCTTCATGGCTGACCAGCTCGAATGGAATACCGAAACGCTCAACCAGCGAACGCAGCGTGTCGTGGTTGCCAATCACGGCAGCGATATCGACGTCCAGGCCGCCATAGTTGGCCTTCATCAACAGATCGCCAAGGCAGTGAGCCTCTTTGGTGACCAGAATCACGATACGACGGCGACCGGCTGGATTTAATTCGCGAACGGAGCCTTCCGGCAGCGCGCTGTCTAAGTCTGCCAGCAGGGTTGAATCGTTGAAGATCCCTTCCAGCTCGGTACGCATAAAGAAGCGGCCGGTGCGGTGATCGACAAACTCGTTGTTCTGCACGATATTCAGCTCGTGCTTGTAGCAGATATTGGTGATACGCGCGATAAGCCCTTTTTGGTCAGGGCAGATGGTGCGAAGAACTTTACGTTGAATGGAATGCATTGCCGGGTAAATCCTGTTGATGATGTTTGCGAAGCTGTTCCGGGCTTATTGCCCGCAGCATTTTTTAAATTTTTTCCCTGAGCCACAGGGGCAGGGGTCATTTCTGCCAATTAATGGACGGGTGCCATCAATATAGTACCACTGGCCGTTTTCTTTTAAGAATCGTGAACGCTCAATGATGGCGCCATTCTTGTTATTTTCACGAAAACGGGCCACGAAGCTGACAAAGCCTTCATCAGGCGAACGGCCTGGCTCGGTCGCGAAGACGGTCAGCCCCAGCCATTCGGTTTGACCAAATCCGTTCTGGATGTCGTCGCGGAAGGTTCCAGCCTGACAGGAGGGATGCCAGGTTTTCACCAGGTAATCGGCATCCCGCTTAACAAAGGCAGTGTAGCGCGAGCGCATCAGCAGTGACGGCTCGGCGGCACATTCGTTACCGGACAGATAACGCTGGCAACATAAGCTATACTCGAGAGCGCTGCCACAAGGGCACAGTTCAGACAAAGACAACTCCTGAATCGATAATTAACGGCGTTTTAACGCCCGATAGCACTATGTTAACCGAGCGCTGGCAATGATGCCACGCTATCAGTAAGAGGATGTTCATCGGTCGCAATGAGAAAAATCAAAATTGGCCTGGCATTAGGCTCAGGAGCTGCGCGAGGCTGGTCACATATTGGGGTCATTAAAGCGCTACAGAAGATGGGCATCGAGATTGATATTGTTGCAGGGTGTTCCATCGGTTCACTGGTCGGGGCGGCGTATGCCAGCAACCGGCTTCCTCAACTGGAAGAGTGGGTCTGTTCCTTCAGCTACTGGGACGTTTTGCGCCTGATGGATCTCTCCTGGCGGCGCGGTGGGCTTTTACGCGGCGAGCGGGTGTTTAATCAGTATCGGCAAATCATGCCTAATGAAGTGATTGAACAGTGCGAGAGGCGTTTTGCGGCGGTAGCGACTAATCTGAGTACCGGGCGTGAGCTGTGGTTTACCGAAGGCGACCTGCACATGGCGGTACGCGCATCCTGCAGCATCCCAGGCTTGATGGCGCCGGTGCTACATAACGGCTACTGGTTGGTTGACGGCGCGGTGGTTAACCCGGTTCCCGTTTCGCTGACCCGTGCGCTGGGTGCCGATATTGTGATAGCGGTTGATTTGCAACATGACGCACATCTTATGCAGCAGGATCTCCTGTCCGTCCATATTCAGCCCGATGAAGAGATAAATGAATCAGCAGATGAGCTATCATGGCATGAGCGTCTGCGTGCCCGACTCGGTCGCGCCGCAGCGCGTCGTTCGGTGGTAGCGCCGACGGCGATGGAAATCATGACGACCTCAATCCAGGTTCTGGAAAACAGACTTAAGCGAAACCGCATGGCGGGTGACCCGCCGGATATTTTATTACAGCCGTTTTGCCCCCAGATCTCGACACTGGATTTTCATCGAGCCTCATCTGCAATAGCCGCGGGTCAACAAGCGGTTGAAAAAAAGACAGATGAGCTTTTGCCTTTGGTACAGAGTTCGACTTAAGGCATTTTTTTCGACTACTTCAGCATATTCTGACAGGCGATTATCACAATAGCATGCCACTATTTAATTATCGTCGGGCAGGGGAGACATCATGACGCAGCCGTTGGCGGGAAAACAGATTTTGATAGTCGAAGACGAACCCGTTTTCCGCTCACTTATGGACTCATGGCTTTCGTCACTGGGTGCGAAAACGCTGGTGGCGCAGGACGGCGTCGACGCTCTGGCGCAGATGGCGCTGCAAAAACCTGACCTGATGATTTGCGATCTCGCGATGCCCCGCATGAATGGGCTGCAGCTGGTGGAGCACGTCCGCAACGCCGGTGAGCAGATTCCAATCCTGATTATTTCCGCCACTGAAAATATGGCCGATATTGCCAAAGCGCTACGCCTTGGCGTACAGGACGTCTTATTAAAACCGGTGAAAGACCTGAACCGACTGCGTGAGACGGTGCTGGCCTGTCTTTATCCCAATATGTTTAATTCCCGGGTGGAAGAAGAAGAGCGGTTATTTGAAGACTGGGACGCGTTGGTTAACAATCCTGCTACCGCGGCTAAGCTCTTACAGGAGTTGCAGCCGCCGGTTCAGCAGGTTATTTCACGCTGTCGTATAAATTATCGCCAATTAATGGCGGTGGACGCGCCGGGGTTGGTGCTCGATATTGCGCCGCTATCAGAACACGATTTGGCTTTTTATTGCCTGGATGTCACCCGGGCAGGGGATAATGGCGTGCTGGCGGCGTTATTACTTCGCGTGCTTTTTAATGGCCTGCTTCAGGAGCAGCTTTCCCACCAGGGGCAACGGTTGCCGGAATTGGGCAGTTTGTTAAAACAGGTCAACCAACTTCTTCGCCAGGCAAATCTTCCAGGTCAGTTCCCACTGTTGGTTGGTTATTACCATAGCGGATTAAAAAATCTTATCCTCGTGTCGGCCGGTTTGAATGGAACCTTAAATACCGGTGAGCATCAAATACAAATAAGCAATGGCGTTCCTTTGGGGACGTTAGGAACGGCCTATCTCAATCAAATAAGTCAACGCTGCACTTCATGGCAGTGTCAGATTTGGGGTAATGGCGGCCGTTTACGCTTAATGTTGTCTGCGGAATGAGCAAACGCATTTTTTTACAGGGATAGCTTTAACAGCTTATCTGCCGTAGTGATACTATCTGGCAAATTGATGTGGATATACTCGTCATGTTTCAGCGTGCTGGTGCGTTGGTCAGGTTCATTACTTTTGTGACAGTGTTTCAATCTGTAACCTGAGTTTATGAGCGGCGTTCCCTCCTACAGCTCGACTTCTTCGAGTATTAATCTTAATTCGAGGTTAACGCATTCTTTTCGGAGCAGCCTCATGTGGCTGTGATGATATACTTATTGCGTTATTAATTAACGAGCAAGTTCAAAGTTTGAACAGTTCAGGAGATTTGAATGGCTGCCCTAAATTCGAAAGTAAGAAAGGCTGTAATCCCGGTGGCGGGATTAGGTACAAGGATGCTGCCAGCAACGAAAGCAATCCCTAAAGAAATGCTGCCGTTGGTGGATAAGCCTTTAATTCAGTATGTTGTGAACGAGTGTATTGCAGCTGGTATCACTGAAATTGTACTGGTTACCCATTCTTCCAAGAATTCCATTGAAAACCACTTTGACACCAGCTTCGAGCTTGAAGCCATGCTGGAGAAGCGCGTAAAACGTCAGCTTCTGGAAGAGGTGCAGTCTATCTGTCCTCCACACGTGACCATCATGCAGGTGCGTCAGGGGCTGGCGAAAGGTCTGGGTCATGCGGTGCTGTGTGCTCATCCGGTCGTGGGTGATGAACCCGTTGCGGTTATTCTGCCAGACGTGATTCTGGATGAATATGAATCCGATCTGAGCCGTGACAACCTTGCTGATATGATTGCGCGTTTCGATGAAACTGGCGCAAGTCAGATCATGGTTGAGCCGGTAGCAGACGTGACGGCGTACGGTGTGGTTGACTGTAAAGGTGCCACTCTGAACCCAGGCGATAGCGTCCCAATGGTTGGCGTGGTTGAGAAGCCAAAAGCGGACGTTGCGCCGTCTAACCTGGCCGTGGTTGGTCGCTATGTCCTGAGCGCTGAAATCTGGCCGCTGCTGGCAAAAACCCCTCCGGGTGCCGGCGACGAAATTCAGTTAACCGATGCTATTGATATGCTGATCGAAAAAGAAACGGTTGAAGCGTATCACATGAAAGGCAAAAGCCACGACTGTGGGAATAAACTCGGTTATATGCAGGCGTTTGTTGAATACGGTATTCGCCACAATACGCTGGGCGAAGATTTCAAAGCCTGGCTGCAAGACACGTTGGGCGTTGCGAAGTAATTTAACGAATGTTGCTAAAGCCGGGGAAACCCGGCTTTTTTATATCTGAATAACACTAATGGATAAAAAACGAGCGCCATTATGCCTGCTTGTTATCATCGCCAGTGTTTTTCAGATATAAAAAATCCCGCCGAAGCGGGATTTTTACGAAGCAGGATGGATTAACCTTAGATCAGGAAATCGTCCAGGGATTTGCCCTGTTCTTCCATTGCTTTTTTGATAACTGCTGGAGTACGGCCCTGGCCAGTCCAGGTTTTAGTTTCGCCGTTTTCGTCTACGTAGCTATATTTAGCCGGACGAGCAGCGCGTTTAGCTTTAGTGCCAACTTTAGCAGCAGCCATGCTATTCAGCAGTTCGTTCGGGTCAATACCGTCAGCAATCAGCATTTCGCGATATTGTTGCAGTTTACGAGTGCGCTCTTCAACTTCAGCAGCTGCCGCATTTTCTTCTTCACGACGTTCGTTAACAACAACTTCTAATTTTTCCAGCATTTCTTCAAGCGTTTCAAGGGTGCATTCTCTTGCCTGCGCACGAAGAGTACGGATGTTGTTCAAAATTTTAAGTGCTTCGCTCATTGTAGTAATCTCAAACTTATATTGTGGGGTGGTTTGTTGAGGTAATAATAGAGCGATAAAATCAGTTGTGCAATAGGGAAGAATGTAAGGAATTCAAAATAACCTGTTATTTGGTGCGATATTTAATATGTATAAGTTAAATTGCTGACGAACACCCACTGCCGCGCTACGCTTATTGTTGAAGGGCAACACGTGATTACACGCGGGATGCAGGACGGTTTGCCCACATAAATATACTCCGTATGGATAAATATCAACCTTATGTATTAGCCAGAATGCATCCTTTGCCGAACACGGTTTTATCGTGGATAAAGGGGATGGATCCTTACCGCTTTGTGCCCTCCAGGCTTTCTGCTGCTCTGTTTCTTAACCTTCATTCATCTATTTGATTGATAGCACGCGGCGATAAATTGTATACGCACGGTAAGTAAGTTCAATGGAGGAAAAGGGCAATTGCGTCGCACGGTATACGGGGCGGCGGGGTTATGTCCATAGTTATGACGATGTTATTTTCGGAAGGTTACGTTTAATTTGCAGATAACAATGGTAAGGACTTCGCTACACAAATTGTGGTGGATCACATTTTCTCTGCTGAACTCATTAATCTTTTCAACTATTAATCTTGCTAGCTATTTTTTTTACCCTGCGATCATTACACCTACGTGCGCGCAGGGAGGCAAACGATTAAATAGTTCAGTTGAATGATGATGTTACGGGTGTGTGCCGCAACATTATGCAAGACGGCGTTGAGGTATTGTTTAATATTCTCAGTCTGCGTCGCGTATACCCGTACGCTGTGTTTCTCCCTATGTGGAGGTATACATAACGTCCAGATGACACAGGAAGCCAGGGGGCTAATATGGTACACTGCGCTCCGTTTAAAAAACGCATCGATTAGGACTCCTCAGCCAATGGCACAACTTTATTTCTACTACTCAGCAATGAATGCGGGCAAATCGACGGCACTTTTACAGTCGTCGTACAATTACCAGGAGCGGGGGATGCGCACCATCGTTTATACCGCTGAAATAGACGATCGCTTTGGTGCGGGTAAGGTCAGTTCGCGTATTGGCCTCTCATCGCCTGCAAAGCTGTTTAATCAAAACAGCCAGTTATTCGATGAAATTAACGCTGAGAACGCTCGTGAGGCGGTTAATTGCGTGCTGGTGGATGAATGCCAGTTTCTGACGCGTGAGCAGGTCTACGCGCTCTCTGACGTGGTGGATAATCTGGATATTCCGGTATTGTGCTATGGCCTAAGAACCGATTTCCGTGGCGAACTGTTTAGCGGTAGTCAGTACCTGCTGGCGCTCTCTGATAAGCTGGTTGAATTAAAAACGATTTGCTTCTGCGGGCGTAAGGCCAGCATGGTGCTACGCCTCGATCAAGAAGGGCGTCCCTACAACGAAGGTGAGCAGGTGGTGATTGGCGGTAATGAGCGCTATGTCTCCGTTTGCCGTAAGCATTACAAAGAAGCGCTGGAAGAGGGCTCACTGGCCGTTATCCAGGATCAACACAATCATACCTGCCGTTCTTGTTAATCCCTTCCTGATGCGTTTCCTGCCGTTTTAGAGACGGGCAGGGAACGTGTTGCTTTTTTATACCGTTTATCAGGCATAAAAAAAGCCCCATCAATGATGGGGCTTGTTCATTTTGCTTTTCAGCCAGAAATGAGCGGATTATTTCTTCGCTTTTTTCTCTGCTTTAGCTGGAGCGGCTTCTTTCTTCTCTTCTACAGCGCCTTCTACGAAGTTACGACCGTAGTAAGTATCCATCAGGATCTGTTTCAGTTCAGAAATCAGTGGGTAACGCGGGTTAGCACCGGTGCACTGGTCATCAAACGCATCTTCAGACAGTTTGTCAACGTGTGCCAGGAAGTCAGCTTCCTGTACGCCAGCTTCACGGATAGACTTAGGAATACCCAGTTCAGCTTTGATCTCTTCCAGCCAGCCCAGCAGTTTTTCGATTTTCGCTGCGGTACGGTCGCCCGGTGCAGACAGACCCAGATGGTCAGCGATTTCAGCGTAGCGACGACGTGCTTGTGGACGGTCGTACTGGCTGAATGCAGTCTGTTTGGTTGGGTTGTCGTTCGCGTTATAACGAATAACGTTGCTGATCAGCAGGGCGTTCGCCAGACCGTGAGGAATGTGGAACTGAGAGCCCAGCTTGTGCGCCATGGAGTGACATACACCCAGGAAGGCGTTCGCAAACGCGATACCTGCGATGGTGGCTGCACTGTGAACGCGCTCACGAGCTACCGGGTTCTTAGAACCTTCATGGTAGGACGCTGGCAGGTTTTCTTTCAGCAGTTTCAGAGCCTGCAGAGCCTGACCGTCGGAGAACTCGGAAGCCAGCACGGAAACGTAAGCTTCCAGGGCGTGAGTCACCGCATCCAGACCACCGAAAGCACACAGGGACTTCGGCATATCCATAACCAGGTTGGCATCAACAATCGCCATGTCTGGAGTCAGCGCGTAGTCAGCCAGTGGGTATTTCTGGCCAGTTGCGTCGTCGGTTACTACCGCAAACGGCGTCACTTCAGAACCGGTACCGGAAGTGGTGGTGATAGCAACCATTTTCGCTTTCACGCCCATTTTCGGGAACTTGTAGATACGTTTACGGATGTCCATAAAGCGCAGCGCCAGTTCTTCGAAGTGAGTTTCTGGGTGTTCGTACATGACCCACATGATTTTGGCTGCGTCCATCGGGGAACCGCCGCCCAGTGCGATGATCACGTCTGGTTTGAAGGAGTTCGCCAGCTCTGCACCTTTACGAACGATGGTCAGAGTCGGGTCAGCTTCAACTTCGAAGAACACGTCAGTTTCAACGCCAGCTGCTTTCAGTACAGAAGTGATCTGGTCTGCGTAGCCATTGTTGAACAGGAAGCGGTCGGTCACGATCAGCGCGCGTTTGTGGCCATCGGTAATCAGCTCATCTAACGCGATTGGCAGTGAGCCACGACGGAAGTAGATAGATTTCGGAAGTTTGTGCCACAACATGTTTTCAGCTCGCTTAGCAACGGTTTTCTTGTTGATCAGGTGCTTAGGACCAACGTTTTCAGAGATGGAGTTACCACCCCATGAACCACAACCCAGAGTCAGGGAAGGTGCGAGTTTGAAGTTGTAGAGGTCACCGATACCACCCTGGGAAGCAGGGGTGTTGATCAGGATACGCGCGGTTTTCATCTTCTGACCGAAGTGAGCAACGCGTTCTGGCTGGTTGTCCTGGTCGGTGTACAGGCAAGAGGTATGACCGATACCGCCCATCGCAACCAGTTTCTCAGCTTTCTCAACAGCATCGTTGAAGTCTTTTGCACGATACATCGCCAGAGTTGGAGACAGTTTTTCGTGTGCAAACGGTTCGCTTTCGTCGACAACTTTCACTTCACCAATCAGGATCTTAGTGGTTGCCGGTACGGTGAAGCCCGCCAGTTCAGCAATTTTGTATGCTGGCTGACCAACGATAGCGGCGTTCAGCGCGCCATTTTTCAGGATGATGTCCTGAACGGCTTTCAGCTCTTTGCCCTGCAGCATGTAGCCGCCGTGGCTTGCGAAACGTTCGCGAACGGCATCGTAAACGGAGTCAACAACAACAACGGACTGTTCAGAAGCACAGATTACGCCGTTATCGAAGGTTTTAGACATCAGAACCGATGCCACAGCACGTTTGATATCAGCGGTTTCGTCGATAACCACAGGAGTGTTACCTGCGCCTACGCCGATAGCTGGTTTACCGGAGCTGTATGCCGCTTTAACCATGCCTGGACCACCGGTCGCGAGGATCAGGTTGATATCCGGGTGGTGCATCAGTGCGTTGGACAGTTCTACAGACGGTTGGTCAATCCAGCCGATCAGATCTTTTGGCGCGCCAGCAGCGATTGCAGCCTGCAGAACGATATCTGCTGCTTTGTTGGTTGCATCTTTAGCACGTGGGTGCGGAGAGAAGATGATGGCGTTACGCGTCTTCAGGCTGATCAGCGATTTGAAGATAGCGGTAGAAGTTGGGTTAGTGGTCGGTACGATACCGCAGATGATGCCGATTGGCTCAGCGATGGTGATGGTACCGAAAGTGTCGTCTTCAGACAGAACACCACAGGTCTTTTCATCTTTATAGGCGTTGTAGATATATTCTGAAGCGAAGTGGTTTTTGATCACTTTGTCTTCAATAATACCCATGCCGGATTCGGCAACGGCCATTTTTGCGAGAGGGATTCGAGCATCTGCAGCGGCCAGAGCGGCGGCGCGGAAGATTTTGTCAACTTGCTCTTGAGTGAAACTGGCATATTCACGCTGGGCTTTTTTTACGCGCTCTACGAGTGCGTTAAGTTCAGCGACATTAGTAACAGCCATAATGCTCTCCTGATAATGTTAAACTTTTTTAGTGAATCATCTGCTCGACAAGTCAGTATAGACAAATCGCCTGCAGCTGGCGAAAAAGTTAAGGAAACAAGGTGTTATCCACGAACTGATTCACTGATTTACTAAAAGAGCTTCGATTTAGCCAAGGAGCTCACCGGCCAGGATACGCTATTTTTATGAAGGCGTTTCCCTTTCGGTGTAAGCAGATTACCCACTTCTGAGTACGATTTGCATGATCTAAATCAAGTTTAAGCCAAGCTGACACCTTTCAGCAGGGCGCTTTTAGCAAATTATAAATGCCGTTAATCAATCGTGAGTAGTTGTGGGCTTAACATTAGCATATTTTATACAACTCGGTAACACTCTGTTTTGTACCCGGTTTTATGGATAATTCAGATGAACCTAAGGCCTAAACAGGGTATTGTCAGCGCAAATTATGGTTTGCCGTTCGTCAACTACTAACTTTTAATGATGCTCTGGGGTTAACGTGATTCAAACGCTGTTTGATTTTCCTATCTTCTTTAAGTTCTTTATCGGCCTGTTTGCGCTGGTCAACCCGGTGGGGTTGATTCCTGTTTTCATCAGTCTGACGAGCAATCAGACGGCGATGGTGCGAAATAAAACCAACCTGACGGCGAGCCTTTCCGTCGCCATTATCCTGCTGACGTCATTATTCCTTGGCGACCTGATTCTGCAACTGTTCGGGATCTCCATTGATTCCTTCCGCATCGCCGGTGGGATTCTGGTGGTGAGCATCGCGATGTCGATGATCAGCGGCAAGCTAGGAGAGGACAAACAGAATAAGCAGGAGAAATCGGAAACCTCGGTGCGCGAAAGCCTTGGTGTGGTACCGCTGGCTCTGCCGTTGATGGCCGGACCGGGGGCGATCAGTTCGACCATCGTGTGGGGTACGCGTTTCCACTCTCTTCCTTATTTACTCGGCTTCTCGCTGTCTATCGCGCTGTTTGCTTATTGCTGCTGGGGGATTTTCCGTATTTCGCCGTGGTTAGTGCGTATGCTGGGGCAGACGGGGATCAACGTGGTGACGCGTATTATGGGTCTGCTGCTGATGGCGCTGGGCATTGAGTTTATTGTGACCGGCATCAAATCCATCTTTCCCGGTCTGGTCGGTTAATTATGCTGCGGCGGTAGTGGCGTTGTGGTCGCGATTACCGCCGTGACTATCGGAAAAACATATTCTTAAACTTTTGTTGTAAGCTATGCATAATTAATTTGAATGTTTTAAAAAATTGACTTTAATCAATCAGATACTCTCGCCTCCTGTCTGCTTTCTCAGCAACTCACATGTTATTTCTCTCACACCATACTCTGGCGCTTGCTGTTAGATAATTGAAATGATATTAGTAATTTCAGTTTCAACGCAGAGTTATGTGCTAAAAAATAAGCAACTGTTAAATTTTCGTACAAAAAACGCACACCTTTGCAGAGCGCACATGTGCAGGGCGCTAGTTTTCATCTATCTAATTGAAAAATATTGATTTCAGATAGGTTAATTTTGCGATTAGGCTACCGGGCAGCGCACAGTATGTTGAGCAAAAGAGAATTGCTTAACAAATTTGCAAATTATATTGGCGGCAGTGATAGGCATTTGGTACTTTCCGGCCTGAGTTATTCGCAAGATAAAATTTTGTAAACGGTAACTGTTTCTGGTTGTAAGCAGTTATTAACGGATAAGAAAAGTTTCCCGACAGGGGGGAAGCTTTTAATGAATCGACGTCAGGTTGCCAATAAGAGCAACCGTAATAAAAAAGTCGGTGATAGCAGCAGTAAAACGACCCGGCAGACGCAAAAATCTCCTGCGCTGTACGGGAACCCGAAACGGGATTAAACAGGCTGGCGTGAGTCAGTAATAATAATGAACGGAGTATCAACACAATGTCCATCATCACAAAAAAAAGCCTGGTTGCGGCAGGCATTCTTACCGCACTGATCGCGGGTAATGTCATGGCTGCAGATGTTCCTGCAGGCGTACAGTTGGCAGAAAAGCAAACGCTGGTACGTAATAACGGCTCCGAAGTGCAGTCGCTTGATCCACATAAGATCGAAGGCGTTCCAGAATCCAATATTAGCCGCGATCTGTTTGAAGGATTACTTGTTAGCGACCTGGACGGCCATCCGGCACCGGGTGTTGCAGAATCCTGGGATAATAAAGATTTTAAAGTCTGGACCTTCCATCTGCGTAAAGATGCCAAATGGTCCGACGGTACCCCCGTTACCGCGCAAGATTTCGTTTACAGCTGGCAGCGTTCGGTTGATCCGAAAACCGCATCTCCTTATGCAAGTTACCTGCAGTATGGCCATGTCGCCGGTATTGATGAGATCCTCGAAGGCAAAAAACCGATTACCGATCTCGGCGTAAAAGCGGTTGACGACCACACCTTAGAAGTGACCTTAAGTGAGCCGGTTCCTTATTTCTACAAACTGCTGGTGCACCCGTCGACTTCGCCGGTACCAAAAGCGGCAATCGAAAAATATGGCGAAAAATGGACTCAGCCAGCAAACATCGTCACCAACGGTGCCTATAAATTAAAAGATTGGGTGGTGAACGAGCGCATCGTCCTTGAACGTAGCCCAACCTATTGGAATAACGCGAAAACGGTTATCGATCAGGTTACCTTCCTGCCAATCTCTTCAGAAGTGACTGACGTAAACCGCTACCGTAGCGGCGAAATCGACATGACCTATAACAATATGCCGATTGAGCTATTCCAGAAGCTGAAAAAAGAGATCCCGAGTGAAGTTCATGTCGACCCGTATCTCTGCACCTACTATTACGAAATTAACAACCAGAAAGCACCGTTTACCGATGCGCGCGTGCGTACCGCACTGAAGCTGGGTATCGATCGCGATATTATTGTTAATAAGGTTAAAGCGCAGGGCGATATGCCAGCTTATGGCTACACGCCGCCTTATACCGATGGCGCAAAACTGACGCCACCAGAATGGTTCGGTTGGACGCAGGCTAAACGTAACGAAGAAGCGAAGAAATTGCTGGCCGAAGCGGGCTACACTGCGGATAAACCGCTGACCATTAATCTTCTGTACAACACGTCCGATCTGCACAAGAAGCTGGCGATTGCTGCCGCATCGTTGTGGAAAAAGAACATTGGCGTGGATGTGAAGTTGGTTAACCAGGAGTGGAAAACCTTCCTGGATTCCCGTCACCAGGGGACGTTCGATATCGCGCGCGCAGGCTGGTGTGCGGACTATAACGAACCGACCTCTTTCCTGAATACCATGTTGTCTAACAGCTCAATGAATACCGCGCACTATAAGAGCCCGGCATTTGATAGCATCATGGCGGAAACGCTGAAAGCGACCGATGAAGCGCAGCGTACCGCACTGTATAGCAAAGCAGAGCAGCAACTCGACAAAGACAGCGCGATTGTACCGGTTTATTACTATGTCAACGCCCGCCTGGTGAAACCGTGGGTCGGTGGTTATACCGGCAAAGATCCGCTGGACAACACCTATACAAGAAACATGTATATTATTAAGCACTAATGGCAATACGTGGGTCAGGCCTTGCTTGACCCACGGTGTCTCGCGTTACTGCATTATTACAGGCACAGCCAAAAGGTATGGGCAATGTTGAAATTTATTCTCCGTCGTTGTCTGGAAGCGATTCCGACGCTATTTATTCTAATTACTATTTCGTTCTTTATGATGCGCCTTGCACCGGGAAGCCCTTTTACGGGTGAGCGTACTTTGCCGCCGGAAGTGATGGCAAATATCGAAGCGAAATATCATCTGAACGATCCTATTACCACTCAGTATTTTAACTATCTGAAGCAGCTTGCTCATGGTGATTTTGGGCCATCGTTTAAATACAAAGATTATACGGTGAACGATCTGGTGGCGAGCAGCCTGCCGGTATCGGCCAAGCTTGGCGCCGCAGCGTTTCTGCTGGCCGTTATTCTTGGTGTGTCGGCGGGGGTGCTGGCTGCGCTGAATCAAAACACCAAATGGGATTACGCGGTAATGGGGGTGGCAATGACCGGGGTGGTCATACCGAGCTTCGTTGTCGCACCGCTGCTGGTGATGATATTCGCGATCACGCTGCATTGGCTGCCAGGTGGTGGCTGGAACGGCGGGGCGATTCAATTCATGATCCTGCCAATGGTAGCGCTCTCTCTGGCCTATATTGCCAGCATTGCGCGTATTACCCGCGGCTCAATGATTGAGGTTTTACATTCAAACTTCATCCGTACCGCACGGGCGAAAGGGTTACCGATGCGGCGGATTATTTTCCGCCATGCGTTAAAACCTGCGCTGTTGCCGGTGCTTTCCTATATGGGGCCAGCCTTCGTCGGTATTATTACCGGTTCGATGGTTATCGAGACAATCTACGGTTTGCCGGGGATTGGACAGCTGTTCGTTAACGGGGCGCTTAACCGCGATTACTCCCTGGTGTTGAGCCTGACCATTCTGGTTGGTGCACTGACGATCCTGTTTAACGCGGTGGTAGACGTGCTCTACGCCGTGATTGACCCGAAAATCCGTTACTAAGGCTGGAGTTCGCCATGATGTTAAGTAAAAAAAACAGCGAGGCGCTGGAAAACTTCAGTGAGAAGCTGGAAGTTGAAGGGCGTAGCCTCTGGCAGGATGCGCGTCGACGCTTCATGCACAACCGCGCGGCGGTTGCCAGCCTGGTTGTGCTGGTTGTGATTGCACTGTTCGTGACGCTGGCGCCCATGTTGTCGCAGTTCTCCTATTTCGACACCGATTGGGGCATGATGTCTAACGCGCCGGATATGGCTTCCGGCCACTACTTCGGCACCGACTCCTCCGGGCGTGACCTGCTGGTGCGCGTCGCTATCGGTGGGCGTATTTCCCTGATGGTCGGGATCGCTGCGGCGCTGGTGGCCGTGATTGTGGGCACGTTGTATGGCTCACTGTCCGGTTATCTGGGCGGTAAAGTCGATTCGGTGATGATGCGCCTGCTGGAAATCCTCAACTCCTTCCCGTTCATGTTCTTTGTGATCCTGCTGGTGACCTTCTTTGGGCAAAACATCCTGCTGATCTTCGTGGCTATCGGGATGGTGTCCTGGCTGGATATGGCGCGTATCGTGCGTGGCCAGACCCTCAGTCTTAAGCGCAAAGAGTTTATCGAAGCGGCACAGGTCGGCGGTGTATCGACCGTCAATATCGTGGTTCGCCATATCGTGCCAAACGTGCTGGGCGTGGTGGTGGTTTACGCCTCGCTGCTGGTGCCGAGCATGATCCTGTTTGAATCCTTCCTGAGCTTCCTCGGCCTGGGTACCCAGGAGCCGTTGAGTAGCTGGGGCGCATTGTTAAGCGATGGGGCAAACTCAATGGAAGTTTCGCCGTGGCTGCTGCTGTTCCCGGCCGGATTCCTGGTTGTGACCCTGTTCTGTTTTAACTTTATCGGCGATGGCCTGCGTGATGCCCTCGACCCGAAAGACCGTTAAGGAGAGTTGCCATGAGCACAATTGAAACGGCAACGGCATCTGAGCGGTTGCTTAGCGTTAAAGACCTGCGCGTCACCTTTAAAACCCCGGACGGCGATGTGACCGCCGTGAACGACCTCAACTTCAGCCTGCATGCGGGCGAAACGCTGGGGATTGTTGGCGAGTCGGGTTCCGGTAAGTCGCAGACTGCGTTTGCGCTGATGGGGCTGTTGGCCAGTAACGGGCGCATTGGCGGTTCGGCGCTGTTTAACGGTAAAGAGATCCTTAACCTGCCCGAGCATCAGCTGAACAAGCTGCGCGCGGAGCAGATTTCGATGATTTTCCAGGACCCAATGACCTCGCTGAACCCGTATATGCGCGTCGGCGAGCAGTTAATGGAAGTCCTGATGCTGCATAAAGGCATGGGCAAGGCCGAAGCGTTTGAAGAGTCGGTCAGAATGCTGGACGCGGTCAAAATGCCGGAAGCGCGTAAGCGCATGAAGATGTACCCGCACGAGTTCTCCGGCGGTATGCGTCAGCGCGTGATGATCGCCATGGCGCTGCTGTGCCGGCCAAAACTGCTGATTGCCGATGAACCAACCACCGCGCTGGACGTGACCGTTCAGGCGCAAATTATGACCTTGTTGAACGAACTGAAGCGCGAGTTCAATACGGCGATTATCATGATCACCCACGATCTGGGCGTTGTTGCCGGGATCTGCGATAAGGTGCTGGTGATGTATGCCGGGCGGACCATGGAATACGGTAAGGCGCGCGATGTGTTCTATCAGCCTGCGCACCCGTATTCTATTGGCCTGCTGAATGCCGTTCCACGTCTTGATGCCGAGGGCGAGTCGCTGCTGACTATCCCTGGTAACCCACCAAACCTGCTGCGCCTGCCGACCGGTTGCCCGTTCCAGCCTCGCTGTCCACATGCGATGGAGGCCTGCAATAGCGCGCCGCCGCTGGAAGAGTTTGCGCCGGGCCGTTTACGTGCCTGCTTTAGAAACGTGGGGGAACTGGTATGAGCGCCGTGACTGACGAAAGAAAAGTGCTGCTCGAAATTGCGGACTTAAAGGTCCACTTCGAGATCAAAGATGGGAAACAATGGTTCTGGCAGCCGCCAAAAACGTTGAAAGCAGTCGACGGCGTGACCCTGCGTCTGTATGAAGGCGAAACGCTGGGCGTGGTGGGCGAGTCAGGCTGCGGGAAGTCAACCTTCGCGCGCGCCATTATCGGCCTGGTGAAGGCAACGGAAGGCAAAGTGGCCTGGCTTGGCAAAGACCTGCTGGGGATGAAACCGGACGAGTGGCGCGCCGTGCGCAGCGATATTCAGATGATTTTTCAAGATCCGCTGGCCTCGCTGAACCCGCGTATGACCATCGGCGAAATCATCGCCGAGCCGCTGCGTACCTACTATCCGAAGATGCCGCGTCAGGAAGTGCGCGATAAAGTGAAAACCATGATGATGAAGGTGGGGCTGCTGCCGAACCTCGTCAACCGTTACCCACATGAGTTTTCCGGTGGCCAGTGCCAGCGTATCGGTATTGCCCGCGCGCTGATCCTCGAGCCGAAGCTGATCATCTGTGATGAGCCGGTGTCGGCGCTGGACGTATCAATCCAGGCGCAGGTGGTGAACTTGCTGCAGCAACTGCAACGTGAGATGGGGCTGTCGCTTATCTTCATCGCCCACGATCTGGCGGTGGTGAAGCATATCTCTGACCGCGTACTGGTGATGTATCTGGGGCACGCGGTGGAGCTTGGTACCTACGATGAGGTGTACAACAATCCACTTCATCCGTACACCAGGGCGCTGATGTCCGCGGTGCCGGTTCCGGACCCGGATCTAGAGCAGAACAAAACTATCCAACTGCTGGAAGGGGAACTGCCGTCGCCGATTAACCCGCCGTCAGGCTGCGTATTCCGTACGCGCTGTCCGCTGGCAGGGCCAGAATGTGCGAAAACGCGTCCACTTCTGGAAGGGAGTTTCCGCCACGCGGTTTCCTGTCTCAAGGTTGACCCGTTATAATCGTCAGGGCTGGCAAGTTGCCAGCCCTTTTATTTTGACGAGGAGATAACGTGGTGGCTATTAGCGCTTTGCGCCATCGTCTTTATCATTTCTTATTCGATCAACGTACGCGCACCGGCCGACGGTTTGAAGCGCTGTGCGGACTGTTTGCGCTCTTAAGCGTTATCGTTATTTTTATCGAATCAGGGATTGGCACAACCTACCATCTGACGTTCGACGAATGGCATGCATTCATGCTGCTGGAAGTCGGATTTACCCTTATGTTTACCCTGGAATACCTTCTGCGGGTGTGCTGCTGGCCGCAACCGGCGCGCTACGTGTTCAGCTTCTGGGGATTTATCGATCTCGCGACCATTCTGCCGCTGTACGTTATTTTACTGTGGCCAGAGATTGGCGTGGAATATTTGTTCGCCTGGCGCGCGATGCGCGTGATCCGCGTATTACGTATTCTGAAACTGCTTCGCTTGATGCCTGCGCTGAACAGTTTGTGGAGCGCTATCGTTAATTCGCGGCATCAGTTGATTCTGTTCTATGCCTTTATTGGCATTGTTATGGTCGTTGCGGGCGCGCTGATGTACGGTATAGAAGGGCCGGTAAACGGCTTTACCACGCTGAGCACCTCGGTGTATTGGGCGATTGTCACGGTGACAACGGTTGGTTATGGCGATATTACGCCGCATACCGCACCGGGCAGAACGGTGGCCTCGATTCTTATCTTAATCGGCTACTCTGTCATCGCTATTCCAACCGGGATTATCACCGCGCAGATGACCAGCGAGTTTCAAAAACGCCGCCATGAACGCGTATGTCCGCACTGCAAACAGCGAGATCACGATCCGAAAGCGCGTTACTGCAATGGATGTGGAACAGCGCTTCCCCGTGAGCTTGGGGCATAAAAAAGGGCAGCGTTACGCTGCCCTTTGATCAACATATAACTTATTCGCGCCACAGAATATGGCAGAGCTTGTGATCTTTTTCGCGGCACAGCAGAACGCGCGCGAAGATATCGTTCAGTTCGCCGCCGTCGGTGTCCGCCAGACCAATAACCACTTCCGCAAAGAAGTCCGGGTTCAGGTCATAATCAACGTGTTCCTGCCAGTCTTCCGCGGGGTCGAACAGCTCGGCACCGCCGCGCTCTTCAAACTGCAGGTTGAACAGAAGAACATCGGCGGGGTCGAGATTATCAACCGCCAGCTCGAGGAAAATGTCGTAAGCCTGCTCGAGCGTTTCGTCTTCGGTAAGACGATTATTTAAATCCATATCCATGATGGCTACCTGTTGAGTTCTGTTGGGCACGTTTTACAGCAACGGACTGAAGAAGTAAAACAGACGTTCGGCAATGCGGTGCCAGAAGGGACGTTTAACCCATAACCGCGCATCCAGTAACCGGGAGCGGGAAATGTAGTCGTCTTGCACGGAGGCTAAATCGGCGCCGAATCCGGCATCATCAATCACCAGCGTGATCTCGAAATTGAGCCACAGGCTGCGCATATCAAGATTAACGGTGCCGACCAGGCTCAGTTCTCCATCGACCAGCACGCTCTTGGTGTGCAGCAGGCCACCTTCAAATTGATAAATTTTCACCCCAGCTGCCAGCAGTTCAGTAAAGAAGGCGCGGCTTGCCCAACCTACCAGTACCGAATCGTTTTTACGCGGCAGAATAATGCTGACATCAACCCCACGCTGAGCCGCAGTACAGATGGCATGCAGCAGGTCTTCGCTC
Source organism: Kluyvera sichuanensis (assembly GCF_040930405.1). NCBI lineage: Bacteria > Pseudomonadati > Pseudomonadota > Gammaproteobacteria > Enterobacterales > Enterobacteriaceae > Kluyvera > Kluyvera sichuanensis. The sequence goes on along the minus strand of NZ_CP162271.1, from coordinate 1,484,384 downwards.
GGCACGAAGTAGGGGGTGGTCATAATCAGATACTCACGGGCAGAGTATGCCGCCGTCAGCAATGCCTGGTGAATCAAATCTTCCGGGAAACCCGGGCCTGAGGCGATGGTCTGGATGGTATGCCCGCTGGCCTCTTCAAACGGCATAATGTTGAGGTCTGGGGCTGGGGGTAAAATGCGCTTGCCGGTTTCTATCTCCCAGTCACAGGAGTAGACAATCCCCATGCCGGTAGCGATAGGGCCTTCCATTCGCGCCATCAGATCAATCCACTGACCGACGCCGGAATCCTGTTTAAAGAAGCGCGGGTCGACCATGTTCATACTGCCGGTGTAGGCAATATAGTTATCAATCATGATCATTTTGCGATGCTGGCGTAAGTCCATACGGCGCAGGAAAACACGCATCAGGTTAACTTTGAGGGCTTCTACCACCTCAATGCCCGCATTGCGCATCATCGCCGCCCACGGGCTGCGGAAAAACGCCACGCTACCGGCAGAGTCGAGCATCAGGCGGCAGTGCACGCCGCGTCGGGCAGCGGCCATCAGCGACTCGGCAACCTGATCGGCCATGCCGCCGGGCTGCCAGATATAGAAGACCATCTCAATATTATGCCGTGCGAGCTGAATATCGCGGATGATGGCCTGCATCACATCATCGGATTCCGTTAACAGCTGTAGCTGATTGCCCTTAAGGCCAGCAATGCCCTGGCGGCGTTCGCACAGTTTGAACAGCGAAGAGGCGACCTGGCTGTTGTCCTCGGCAAAAATATGTTTGCAGGCTTTGAGATCGTTAAGCCATTTCGCCGTTGATGGCCACATGGCGCGGGCGCGTTCGGCGCGGCGTTTACCGAGATGGAGCTCCCCTAAAGAGAGGTAGGCGATGATCCCAACCAGCGGCAGAATATAGATAACCAGCAGCCAGGCCATCGCTGAGGGTACGGCGCGGCGCTTCATTAAAATACGTAGCGTTACCCCGGCTATCAACAACCAATACCCCAAAATTGCCATCCAACTCACTACGGTGTAGACGGTTGTCATATGTCGAAAATCCTTTTGAATGCCAGTTGTTAAGAGTTTACGCATCAGGAGGCGTCTGGCAAATAAAAACACCATGAGAAAGCGCTGGTCAGCACTAAGCGAGGGGCTATAATGGTCCGTCTTTTTTTGAAAGAGCGTTAGAAATGAAGCGTAGTAGACCGGAAGTGGGGCGCTGGCGGATGCTGAGACAAGCGAGCCGTCGCAAGTCGCGTTGGCTGGAAGCTCAGTCGCGCCGCAATATGCGTATCCACTCCATCAGAAAGTGCCTTGTCGGTCGGCAGCGCAATTGCCTGCTGTTCGCCATCTACGATCTCTGATGATATAAAAAGGGCACCGTCAGGGTGCCCTCAGTTTTTAAGCAGGTGCCAGCCTGCTTTTATTAAAATACTTTCTTATAAGGTTTTACTGAAACCTGCTGATACACACCCGCGGCAACGTACGGGTCGTCCTGCGCCCATGACTGCGCGGCTTCCAGTGATTCAAATTCTGCAATAACCGTTGAACCGCTGAAACCGGCGGCGCCCGGATCGTTGCTATCAACGGCAGGCATTGGGCCTGCGGTCAGCAGACGGCCTTCGTCGTGCAGAAGCTGCAGGCGAGCGAGGTGGGCAGGGCGTACGGAAAGACGTTTTTCAAGAGAGTCGGCGATATCCTGGGCATAGATGACGTAAAGCACGGGCGGAACTCCTGTTTAAATAATTTGCGAATTACGGTAAGGGAAAGCGTCAGCGACTGCAATGCAAAGTTTTAGCGGCGTGAAAAGTTGTGTTTTGGCGGGGGTTTTTTAGGCAGGAAGGGGAAAAAATTGATCGAAGATAAGATGTCTTATTGAATATGATTGTCATTTGCATTTAAAATCGGGGTCTCATTTTTCAACTGTAACGACTATGACTGCAATGACCCTTGATTTACCTCGCCGCTTTCCGTGGCCGACGTTACTCTCTGTTGGTATTCACGTTGCCGTCGTCGCTGGTCTGCTTTATACCTCGGTACATCAGGTTATTGAACTGCCCGCACCCGCTCAGCCGATTACCATTACCATGGTCGCGCCTGCCGATTTAGAGCCGCCACAGGCGGTGGTTCAGCCACAACCGGTCGTCGAGCCTGAACCCGAACCAGAGCCGGAACCGATCCCTGAAGTACCGCAGGCTCCGGTCGTTATTCATAAACCGAAGCCTAAGCCGAAACCTAAACCGAAGCCGGTGAAAAAGGTCGAGCAGCCGAAACCGGAAGTTAAGCCGGTTGAACAGCGTCCGCTTTCTACGGTGAACAACGATGCGCCGCCTGCGCGTTCCGTTGCTAACAATCTGCCGGGGGCAAGTGCGCCTTCGGTGAATACGCCAACGGGCCCACGTGCGCTGAATCGTCCGCAGCCGGGTTACCCAACGCGTGCGCAGGCATTACGTATTGAAGGCAAAGTGCGAGTGAAGTTTGACGTGACCGCCGATGGCCGCGTTGAAAACGTAGAAATTCTCTCCGCTCAGCCATCTAACATGTTTGAACGTGACGTGAAAACGGCGATGCGCAAATGGCGCTACGAATCTGGTAAGCCGGGAACGGGGCTGATTATGAATATTGAGTTCCGCCTGAAGGGCGTACAGATGAACTAAAGCAAAGCCCCCGAAAGGGGGCTTTGTCGTTATACGGCAAGGACGTTATCCAGCGCCTTTTGCGCGATCACCAGATGCTGCCCGCCAAACAGAATGGCCCGGTTAATGAGGGTATACAGCTGATACACTGGCTGGCGTTCAAGGAAATCGGCCGGCAGCGGTGAGACGGACTGATAGCCATCGTAGATTTGCGGCGGCTGGTCAGGATGCAGCGGCAACATGGCAAGGTCGCACTCGCGGTCTCCCCAATAACAGGCAGGGTCAAATATATATGGCCCGTTTGGCCCCAGCGCGCAGTTGTTTGACCACAAATCACCGTGCAGTAAAGACGGCTGCGGCTGGTGGGAACTCAGGCGCTGCTGGACGTGGTCGACAATCGCATCGATATCCCCAAACTCCATACCTTTCTCTGCTGCTAATTCCAACTGCCAGCCAATACGCTGTTCGGCGAAAAAGTTGGACCAGCGCCGTTGCCAGGCGTTGGGCTGCGGGGTGGTGGACAGGTCGTTGTCGAAGTCGAGACCAAACTGCGGCTGATCGCTCCATTCGTGCAAGCGGGCCAACTGTTGCCCCAGCAAGAAAGCATTATGCGCATCCAGCGGACGCGGCGGGAGATACTCCATGACCAGGAAGCTGTAGTCGCGATCGGAGCCGACGACGAAGACTTCAGGGACGGCCACGGTTTTGCTGCGAGAGAGCAGCTCAAGCTGGTCGGCCTCCGCAGTAAAAATGGGCAGTAATTCTCGTTCATCGCATTTGACGAAAAAATCTCGACCCGCATAGCGCATATGCCATGCGGCATGGATCTCTCCGCCGGGCAGTTCAGTACGCTGATCGATTTCGCCACTTCCAAGTTGCTCGCCTAACAGGTTACTGATCGCTTGCCACATGATGTCTCTCCCCATGTTTTCTGCCATATCATAAGGTTAGCGCATAAAGACCGGGTAAAAATACGAGCTAGACCGCACAACGGGTAAAAAGAGTGTAGAAAGCAGAGGCAAGGTCGTATGCCTTCTGCGACAAACGCATGATGGCTCACCCGTGGCAATGGTTGGTTCCACCATCGCGATGCACACCATTGTTAACAATGGAGTTTTGTTAGCATAGCCGATAACGGCAATTTCGCGACTCGCGGCGGGCTCCGCGAGTCCGATTTTTGAACATTTAGTGCTGTTGCAGATAATCGTAGATTTTTTGGGTATTTTCCCGTGAGCACAGGCGAGTGCCCTGGTTGATCGTGGCTGCGCTGCCTGCGGCAACCCCGAAGCGAACCATCTCTTCAAGACTAGCGTGCTCAGCAAGTTTCAGGGTCATCGCGCCGACCATGCTATCCCCCGCACCCACGGTGCTCTGGCTTTTAATTGGCGGGGGAACAACCTGGACGCAGTTTTTCTCGTCCACGGCCAGTGCCCCCTGAGCCCCTAATGACACCACCACCCGACGCGCTTTACCGCTGCGGACAATCTCCTGCGCGGCATTGCGGACGTCATCAGGCTGGATGAGTTCACGCTGGACCAGCGCACTCAACTCTTTCTGATTCGGTTTAACCAGCTCGATTTGACCAATGGCTAACGCAGCGGTCAACGCATCACCAGAGCTGTCGATAACGCACCGCAGCCCATGGTGTTGAGCCGTTTTAATGAGCGTTGTGAACTGCTCCAGGGAAACGCCGGGCGGCAGGCTGCCGCTGATAACCAGCAGAGAGTCAGGCGCAATCAGCAGGATCTTTTGCTGAATTTGTTGCAGTTCATCTTCATTGAGCGTCGCACCGGGCATGACAAAGCGATACTGCTCGCCGCTGGCATCGACGTGGACGTGAAGGTTCTGGCGGGTCCACTCGTGCGCATTGATACTTTCAACGGGAACATTTTCCTGCTGGAGCAGGGCGACCAGGTGCTCGCCGGTGGCACCACCGGCAGGGAAGATGGCGGTAGCTCGGCCTCCGAGAAAGGTAATTGCGCGGGCAACGTTAATGCCGCCGCCGCCGGGCTCAAACACAGGGGAACTGCAGCGCAGTTTACCTTCCGGATAGATTTGTGGCGTTTGGGTGGCGCTGTCGAGTGAAGGGGCGAGCGTCAGCGTGTAGATCTGGACCATAGCGATAACCTCCCTTTATGAGCCGGCAAACGGCTCTGAACACAGTTGGGTTTAAGTCTGGCACTGGTTCATCGATAAGAAAAGTAACAACGGACTGATTTTTATAGAAAAGTGTAAAGAAGTCGTCGTTTTTTATTATGAAATAAAACGTGCTTTGAGAGGGCTCTTATTCAAAAAATGAAAGAAGAATAGATTGCTATGTTATACGTGCCTTTTTATAATTTGTTGCCTTTCTACGGACCACCCCATCGTTGATCCTCGCGAAAGTTTCCCGGGACGGAATCGTCTCCTATTTTGTTGTACGGACCTTTAATAAATGAAGCTTTTGAAGACAGTACCGGTAGCGGTTGTGCTGCTGGGGGGCGTGTTTGCGTCTATGTATGCAACCGCCAGTGATACCGTTTTTACTGTCATGGATGACCCAACTACCGCTAAAAAGCCTTTTGAAGGCAACGTCAATGCGGGCTATCTCTCGCAGTCTGGCAACACTAAAAGTACGTCAGCGACTGCAGATTCCACGCTCACATGGTACGGTAGCGAGACGGCATGGTCCTTGTGGGGCGCTGCCAGCAACACCTCTGCAAATGATGAACGTTCTTCCGAGAAATACTCCGTCGGTGGTCGTAGCCGTTACAATATGACACACGAAGACTACCTGTTTGGTCAGGCTAGCTGGTTAACCGATCGCTATAATGGTTACCATGAGCGCGACGTGTTTACGGCAGGTTATGGTCGTCAGTTCCTGAACGGGCCAATCCACAGCTTCCGTTTTGAATTCGGTCCTGGTGTTCGTTATGACGAATATACCGATGGCAATACGGAAACCCAGCCGCTGGGCTACGCTTCCGCTACCTACGCCTGGCAGATGACCGACACGGCTAAATTCACTCAGGGCGTTTCCGTCCTTGGGGCTGAAGATACCACCGTGAACTCAGAAACCGCGCTGAACGTTGCGATTAACGCACACTTTGGTTTGAAAGTGGCTTACAACGTAACCTGGAACTCTGAGCCACCAGCAACGGCGCCGAATCATACCGATCGCCGTACATCGCTGACCCTGGGTTACACGATGTAATCATTTACAGGCTGGGGAATCCCCGGCCTGTATTTTCAATTTATCGTTTTGTGTTATTATTAAAAACAACCGCTGTTTTATTTTATTAAAAATACAAGTTCTCCATAATATCTCCATATTCGACCTTTCTGACATATGTTCAGTAAATTTGACACGAATAGCTAAATATTTTGACTAGGCAAAAGTGTGATCTGGATCTAGACTATGTTCAAGGGCAGAATGATGCCTTAGCGTTCTAAAGTCTTAATCAAGTCAGAGAATAAACATTATGAAAAATATCAAAATCGCATCTGCAGCTATTTTGCTGTCAGCACTCTCTTTCGGCGTATTTGCTGCCGAACCAGTAACTCAACCTGCCAGTTCTACAAACACCACTACCGCACAGCACATCGGTATCTCCAATGCGCACGACGTTGAAGCAGGCTCTAACATGGCGCCAGGCTCACAGTCTACCGGTCAGTCTATGGATGACGCATTTAACGTACACACCCTGGTTGCGGGCGGTTGGTCCTAATATTTCTGTGCTGTAATAATTTGATTTTTGTTCAGTTATTAATACCGGCAGAGAAAACCGGGTAGAGTGGTACCGGTTTTTCTTGCTGCTATTATTTTAAATTCAAATTTCAGTTTTTGTATTTTACATGTAAATCTGTATTGGATTTAGCCGCACGTATTGTCAATTAACCTGCGTTAACAGCATTTCCTGTATATATTTAATGTGCTGGCCAGAATGTTAAATTGGCTTCAATGCTTCACGTTATTAACCGTAACGCCCTCGTCATTATCCCCAGATCATCGCCGCCCATCGGAGCAGAAGCATTGCGCCGCAGATAGCGATCAGTACCAGTACCATTTTCCAGTGTTTTTTCGCGAATCGATGTGATGGCATTTTCTGTCTCTATGTCATTAAGATTAAACGTAGTGTATCAGAATTGTTGGTAAAGATAGCAGTGTGTACCCCATAGGGTAATTGCGGCTTTTATCATGTCCTGATGATGTGTAAACTAACCCACGGTGTTATCGGCAGGCGGATGCAGGCGGAGCAGGGTACATAATTCGTACACACTCCTCATTTTTTGCAGAGTGAAGCAGAAATCAATCCATAACCTGTTGATAAATTTAATCATATAGTTTTGTATGTGCTCTTTCGTGTGGGGCACCACTGCAAATAAGGACATTAAATGCCTGTAATTACTCTTCCTGATGGCAGCCAACGCCATTACGACCACGCCGTTAGCCCAATGGATGTTGCTCTGGACATCGGTCCTGGCCTGGCAAAAGCCACCATCGCTGGGCGCGTAAACGGTGAGCTGGTTGACGCTTCCGATCTGATTGAAAACGATGCCACCCTGTCGCTCATCACCGCAAAAGATGAAGACGGTCTGGAAATCATTCGTCACTCCTGTGCCCACCTGCTTGGTCATGCGATCAAACAGCTTTGGCCAAACACTAAAATGGCTATCGGCCCGGTGATTGACAACGGTTTCTATTATGACGTTGATCTTGACCATACGCTGACCCAGGAAGACATCGACGCGCTCGAAAAACGTATGCACGAGCTCGCCGAGAAAAACTACGATGTCATCAAGAAGAAAGTGAGCTGGCACGAAGCCCGCGAAACTTTCGTCAAACGTGGTGAGAACTATAAAGTTTCCATCCTCGATGAAAACATCGCGCATGATGACAAGCCTGGCTTGTATCATCACGAAGAATACGTCGACATGTGCCGTGGTCCGCACGTGCCGAATATGCGTTTCTGTCACTACTTCAAGCTGATGAAAACCGCTGGTGCTTACTGGCGCGGCGACAGCAACAATAAGATGCTGCAGCGTATCTACGGTACTGCATGGACGGACAAAAAAGCCCTCAATGCTTATCTGCAGCGTCTGGAAGAAGCGTCAAAACGCGATCACCGTAAAATCGGTAAGCAGCTCGACCTGTATCATATGCAGGAAGAGGCACCAGGTATGGTGTTCTGGCATAACGATGGCTGGACTATCTTCCGTGAACTGGAAACTTTCGTACGCTCTAAGCTGAAAGAGTACCAGTATCAGGAAGTGAAAGGCCCGTTCATGATGGACCGTGTGCTGTGGGAAAAAACCGGCCACTGGGACAACTACAAAGATGCGATGTTCACCACCTCTTCAGAGAACCGTGAATACTGCATCAAGCCAATGAACTGCCCAGGCCACGTTCAGATCTTCAACCAGGGTCTGAAATCCTACCGCGACCTGCCGCTGCGTATGGCGGAGTTCGGTAGCTGCCACCGTAATGAACCGTCAGGTGCACTGCATGGCTTGATGCGTGTACGCGGCTTCACTCAGGATGACGCCCATATCTTCTGTACGGAAGAGCAGGTGCGTGATGAAGTGAACGCATGCATTCGTTTAGTCTATGATATGTACAGCACTTTCGGTTTCGAAAAAATCGTGGTCAAACTTTCAACGCGTCCGGAAAAACGTATCGGCAGCGATGAAATGTGGGACCGTGCTGAAGCGGATCTGGCGGTTGCGCTGGAAGAAAACAACATCCCGTTTGAATATCAACTGGGTGAAGGCGCATTCTACGGTCCGAAAATTGAATTTACCCTGTATGACTGCCTCGATCGTGCATGGCAGTGCGGTACTGTACAGCTGGACTTCTCTCTGCCGTCTCGTCTGAGCGCCTCTTATGTAGGCGAGAACAACGAGCGTCAGGTACCGGTGATGATTCACCGCGCAATTCTGGGGTCTCTGGAGCGCTTTATTGGCATCCTGACCGAAGAGTTCGCTGGTTTCTTCCCAACATGGCTTGCCCCTGTGCAGGTTGTGGTGATGAATATCACTGATTCTCAGTCTGAATACGTTAACGAATTGACCCGTAAACTGCAAAATGCTGGCATTCGTGTAAAAGCGGACTTGAGAAATGAGAAGATTGGCTTTAAAATCCGCGAGCACACTTTACGTCGTGTCCCTTATATGTTGGTCTGCGGTGACAAAGAGGTGGAAGCTGGCAAAGTTGCCGTTCGCACCCGCCGTGGTAAAGACCTGGGCAGCCTGGACGTAAGTGAAGTGATTGAGAAGCTGCAACAAGAGATTCGCAGCCGCAGTCTTCAACAACTGGAGGAATAAGGTATTAAAGGCGGAAAACGAGTTCAAACGGCACGTCCGAATCGTATCAATGGCGAGATTCGCGCCCTGGAAGTTCGCTTGACAGGTCTGGAAGGCGAAGCTTTGGGTATTGTGAGTCTGAGAGAAGCTATCGAAAAGGCTGAAGAGGCCGGAGTAGATTTAGTTGAAATCAGCCCTAACGCCGAACCGCCAGTTTGTCGTATCATGGACTACGGCAAGTTCCTTTATGAAAAGAGTAAGTCTTCTAAGGAACAGAAGAAGAAGCAAAAAGTTATCCAGGTTAAGGAAATTAAATTCCGTCCTGGGACCGATGATGGCGATTACCAGGTAAAACTCCGCAGCCTGGTTCGCTTTCTCGAAGATGGCGATAAGGCTAAGATCACACTGCGTTTCCGCGGTCGTGAAATGGCCCACCAGCAGATCGGTATGGAAGTGCTTACGCGCGTCCGTGACGATCTGAGTGAACTGGCAGTAGTCGAATCCTTCCCTACGAAGATCGAAGGCCGCCAGATGATCATGGTGCTCGCTCCTAAGAAGAAACAGTAAGGCCTTCAAGTAGCAATGTTGGTGGAGCCTTAGGGCTTCACTGATATTGTTCGCCTACGTTTCGTTTATTAACAATGCGAAGTGGAAGTTATTAAGATGCCTAAAATTAAGACCGTACGCGGTGCTGCTAAGCGCTTCAAAAAAACCGGTGGTGGTGGATTTAAGCGTAAGCACGCAAACCTGCGTCATATTCTGACCAAAAAATCTACTAAACGTAAACGTCACCTGCGTCCAAAAGGCCTCGTGTCTAAAGGCGATCTGGGTCTGGTTATCGCGTGCCTGCCGTACGCATAAGCCGTTAACGTTTAATTTTTTTTACTAAGAATATAGATACAGGAGAGCTCACATGGCTCGCGTAAAACGTGGTGTAATTGCTCGTGCACGTCACAAAAAAATTCTGAAACAAGCTAAAGGCTACTACGGTGCGCGTTCTCGCGTATACCGCGTTGCCTTCCAGGCTGTTATCAAAGCTGGTCAGTACGCTTACCGTGACCGTCGTCAACGTAAACGTCAGTTCCGTCAGCTGTGGATTGCACGTATCAATGCAGCAGCACGTCAGAACGGTATTTCTTACAGCAAATTCATCAACGGCCTGAAAAAAGCCTCTGTTGAAATCGACCGTAAGATCCTGGCTGACATCGCAGTATTCGACAAAGTAGCGTTCACCGCTCTGGTCGAAAAAGCGAAAGCAGCACTGGCATAAGCCAGTTGGAAGAGGGAGCTAGTCTCCCTCTTTTCATTTTAACCGTATCAATGCATTGACATTTATCAGCGTAGACCTTTCAATAAAGACTCTACGGTTATTACCACACAAGGTAACGCAAGCATGAATGCTGCTATTTTCCGCTTCTTCTTTTACTTTAGCACCTGAACTCAGGAGGCTTGCGCGTGAAAGAAGAAACGAAAAATCAGCGCCAATAAGCCTCCGGATGGAGGCTTTTTTTGTATCTGAATTCGAGATTAAGTCCACCAAACCGGTGTCTGCACCGACATAATGAGGAAAACCATGTCACATCTCGCAGAGCTGGTTGCCAGTGCCAAGGCAGCCATTAACCAGGCTTCAGATGTTGCCGCGTTAGACAATGTCCGCGTCGAATATCTGGGTAAGAAAGGGCACTTGACCCTTCAGATGACCACACTGCGTGAACTGCCGCCAGAAGAGCGTCCAGCAGCGGGTGCCGTTATCAACGAAGCGAAAGAGCAGGTGCAGCAGGCACTGAACGCGCGTAAAGCCGATCTGGAGAACGCCGTACTGAACGCCCGTCTGGTCGCAGAGACCATCGACATCTCCCTGCCGGGCCGTCGTATCGAAAACGGTGGTTTACACCCGGTTACTCGCACCATCGACCGTATTGAAAGTTTCTTCGGTGAGCTCGGCTTTACCGTGGCGACGGGTCCGGAAATCGAAGATGACTATCATAACTTCGATGCGCTGAATATTCCCGCGCACCACCCGGCACGCGCTGACCACGACACTTTCTGGTTTGATGCTACCCGTCTGCTGCGTACGCAGACCTCCGGCGTACAGATCCGCACCATGAAGGATCAGGAACCGCCAATCCGTATTATCGCGCCGGGCCGCGTATATCGTAACGATTACGATCAGACGCACACCCCAATGTTCCATCAGATGGAAGGTCTGATTGTTGATAAGAACATCAGCTTCACCAATCTGAAGGGTACGATTCACGACTTCCTGCGTAACTTCTTTGAAGAAGATCTGCAGATTCGTTTCCGTCCGTCCTACTTCCCGTTCACCGAACCGTCCGCTGAAGTCGACGTGATGGGTAAAAACGGCAAATGGCTGGAAGTTCTGGGCTGCGGTATGGTGCATCCGAACGTCCTGCGTAACGTTGGTATCGATCCGGAAGTTTATTCCGGCTTCGCCTTCGGCATGGGCATGGAGCGTCTGACCATGCTGCGTTACGGCGTCACCGACTTACGTGCATTCTTCGAAAACGATCTGCGTTTCCTCAAACAGTTTAAATAAGGGCAGGATAAAACAATGAAATTCAGTGAACTGTGGTTACGCGAATGGGTGAATCCGGCGATTGATAGCGAAGCGCTGTCGGGTCAAATCACTATGGCTGGCCTGGAAGTGGACGGCGTAGAAGCCGTTGCTGGTAGCTTCAACGGCGTGGTTGTCGGTGAAGTGGTTGAGTGCGGCCAGCATCCGAATGCAGACAAACTGCGCGTAACGAAAGTGAACGTAGGCGGTGAACGTCTGCTGGATATCGTCTGCGGCGCGCCAAACTGCCGTCAGGGCCTTAAGGTTGCCGTGGCGACCATCGGTGCCGTACTGCCAGGTGACTTCAAAATTAAAGCCGCTAAGCTGCGCGGTGAGCCGTCTGAAGGGATGCTGTGCTCGTTCTCTGAGCTGGGCATTTCCGACGACCATAGCGGCATTATCGAACTGCCGGCCGACGCGCCGCTGGGTACCGATATCCGTGAATACCTGAAGCTTGATGACAACACCATTGAAATCAGCGTGACGCCAAACCGCGCCGACTGCTTAGGCATTATCGGCGTTGCACGTGATGTCGCCGTGCTGAACAAGCTGCCGCTGAACGAGCCGGAAATCAACGCCGTTGCCGCCACCGTTGCCGACGTGCTGCCGATTCAGGTCGATGCTGCCGACGCGTGCCCACGCTACCTCGGCCGTGTGGTTAAAGGCATCAACGTTAAAGCGCCAACCCCGCTGTGGATGAAAGAGAAACTGCGTCGCTGCGGTATCCGTTCTATTGATGCGGTTGTCGATATCACCAACTACGTTCTGCTCGAACTGGGCCAGCCAATGCATGCGTTCGATAAAGACCGCATCGAAGGCGGCATCGTTGTACGTATGGCAAAAGAGGGTGAAACCCTGGTTCTGCTCGACGGCACCGAAGCGAAGCTGAACGCCGATACCCTGGTGATTGCTGACCATAACAAAGCGCTGGCGATGGCCGGTATCTTTGGCGGCGAGCACTCTGGCGTGAACGATGAAACGCAAAACGTGCTGCTGGAATCCGCATTCTTCAGCCCGCTGTCTATCACCGGCCGTGCGCGCCGTCATGGCCTGCACACCGATGCGTCTCACCGTTATGAGCGCGGCGTTGACCCGGTACTGCAGTACAAAGCGATTGAACGTGCTACCGGCCTGCTTCTCGACATCTGCGGTGGTGAAGCGGGTCCAATCATCGATGTCACTAACGACGCCACACTGCCTAAGCGCGCGACCATCACCCTGCGCCGCAGCAAGCTGGATCGTCTGATTGGTCATCATATTGCCGATGAACAGGTGACCGATATCCTGACTCGTCTGGGCTGTGAAGTGACCGTGGGGAATGACGAATGGCAGGCGGTTGCACCGACCTGGCGCTTCGATATGGAAATTGAAGAAGATCTGATCGAAGAAGTGGCGCGTATTTACGGCTACAACAGCATCCCGAACGAGCCGGTACAGGCTGGTCTGGTGATGGGCAGCCATAAAGAAGCTAACCTGTCGTTGAAGCGTGTGAAAACCATGCTTAACGACAAAGGCTATCAGGAAGTGATTACCTATAGCTTCGTGGATCCAAAAGTTCAGCAGCTGGTTCACCCTGGTGAAGAAGCGCTGATTCTGCCAAACCCGATTTCCAGCGAAATGTCGGCCATGCGTCTGTCCCTATGGACCGGCCTACTGTCTACCGTGGTTTATAACCAGAACCGTCAGCAGAGCCGCGTACGTATCTTTGAAACCGGTCTGCGCTTTGTACCGGACACTCAGGCTCCGCTGGGTATTCGTCAGGACGTGATGCTGGGTGGCGTTATCTGCGGTAACCGCTACGATGAGCACTGGAACCTGGCAAAAGAGACCGTTGATTTCTATGATCTGAAGGGCGATCTGGAATCCGTTCTCGACCTGACCGGTAAATTATCTGAAATTCAGTTCAAGGCAGAAGCGAACCCAGCCCTGCATCCGGGCCAGTCTGCGGCGATTTATCTGAAAGGTGAACGCGTTGGTTTCATTGGTGTTATTCACCCGGAACTGGAACGTAAGCTGGATCTGAACGGCCGTACTCTGGTGTTTGAACTGGAGTGGAACAAGCTCGCAGACCGCGTGGTTCCTCAGGCTCGTGACGTTTCACGCTTCCCGGCAAACCGTCGCGACATCGCGGTTGTGGTTGCTGAAAACGTACCTGCAGCAGATATTTTAAACGAATGTAAGAAAGTTGGCGTAAATCAGGTAGTTGGCGTAAACTTATTTGACGTGTACCGTGGTAAGGGTGTTGCGGAAGGCTATAAGAGCCTTGCTATCAGCCTGATCCTACAAGATACCAGCCGTACACTCGAAGAAGAGGAGATTGCCGCTACCGTCGCCAAATGTGTAGAGGCATTAAAAGAGCGATTCCAGGCATCATTGAGGGATTGAACCTATGGCGCTTACAAAAGCTGAAATGTCAGAATATCTGTTTGATAAGCTTGGGCTTAGCAAGCGGGATGCCAAAGAACTGGTGGAGCTGTTTTTCGAAGAGATCCGTCGCGCTCTTGAAAACGGTGAGCAGGTAAAACTCTCCGGTTTTGGTAACTTTGATTTGCGTGACAAAAACCAACGCCCGGGACGTAACCCTAAAACGGGTGAAGATATTCCCATTACAGCCCGGCGTGTGGTGACCTTCAGACCAGGACAGAAGTTAAAAAGCCGGGTCGAAAACGCAACACCCAAAGAAGAGTAATCTGAACTAACTAAAAAGGCCGCGCATGCGGCCTTTTTCTTTTCCTGGTGGCGGAACCACCGTAAAATCAAACGCTTCTCTACGAGCTTACGGATAACTATGCTGGTTTATGCATCCCAACAGCAGCGGCTTCACCGCCGCTGGCTCATCGCACTGTCGCTTCTTCTCCTGTTTATGCTGGCTATCGGCCTGTGCGCCGGCGACCAATGGATTGCACCAGGTGAATGGTTCACGGCGAAAGGGCAGCTCTTTATCTGGCAAATCCGCCTGCCGCGTACGCTGGCGGTGGTGCTGGTGGGGGCCGCGCTGGCGTTGTCCGGTACCGTGATGCAGGCGCTGTTTGAGAACCCGCTGGCTGAGCCGGGTTTGCTCGGGGTTTCAAACGGTGCAGGTGTAGGGCTGATTGCCGCGGTGATGCTGGGGCAAGGGCTGCTACCGGCCTGGGGGCCAGGACTGGCAGCGATCGTTGGGGCTCTGACCATTACCACGATTCTGATGCGCTTTGCTCGCCGACATTTATCGACCAGCCGTCTGCTGCTCGCCGGGGTCGCGCTGGGGATTATCTGTAGTGCACTGATGACCTGGGCCGTCTATTTTTCGACCTCGTTCGATCTGCGCCAGTTGATGTACTGGATGATGGGCGGTTTTGGCGGCGTTGACTGGCAGCAGCTCTGGCTGATGGGGGCGCTGGTTCCGGTAATCATCTGGCTTTGTTGGCAATCGCAGCCGCTAAACCTGTTGGCGTTGGGTGAAACCTCCGCGCGCCAGCTTGGGGTACCTATCGCGTTGTGGCGTAAACTGCTGGTGATGGCGACCGGCTGGCTGGTGGGCGTCAGTGTGGCGCTGGCAGGCGCTATCGGCTTTATCGGGCTGGTGGTGCCGCATATGCTGCGCCTGTGCGGCCTGACCGACCACAGGGTGCTGCTGCCAGCTAGCGCACTGGCTGGGGCCAGCACGTTGTTGTTTGCGGATATCGTGGCGAGGTTGGCGCTGTCCGCCGCTGAGCTGCCGATTGGCGTCGTCACGGCCACCCTGGGCGCACCGGTGTTTATCTGGCTGCTGCTTAAATCGGGTAAATACTGAATTAACATCCTGGCTAAAAAGCCTTGGTGTCGCGCCCGCGTCTCTGGCTATTATGAAAGGCCGGGCGATAAGACCCCAAACACGCTGAAAAGAGGATGCTATGCAAACCAATGTTCTGAATACCCTCGTGACCACCATTGATGGCGAAAAAACCACCCTGGAAGGCTATAAGGGCAAGGTACTGCTGATCGTTAACGTGGCCTCGAAATGTGGCCTGACGCCGCAGTATGAGCAGCTGGAAGCGCTGCAGGAGTCTTTGCAGGGGGAAGGCTTTACCGTGCTGGGCTTCCCATGTAATCAATTCCTGGGCCAGGAACCGGGCAGCGAAGAAGAGATCAAAACCTTCTGCAGCACTACTTACGGCGTGACTTTCCCGCTGTTTAGCAAAGTTGAGGTGAACGGCGAGCAGCGCCATCCGCTCTATAGCCTGCTGACGCGCGCAGCGCCAGACGCCATTGCGCCAGAAGGCAGCGGTTTCTACGAGCGTATGGCGAGCAAAGGCCGTGCGCCCGCACAGCCCGGCGATATCCTGTGGAACTTTGAGAAGTTTTTAATTGGTCGCGATGGTGAGGTGATTAACCGTTTCTCTCCTGATATGACGCCTGACGATCCTATTCTGACCTCAGCCATTAAGCAGGCTCTCGCGCAGTCATGATGCCCTTGATGCAGCTTCAGAACGTCAGTGAAAAGGGCAGGCTCCAGGGTATTACCGCCGACGTTAAGCGCGGTGAAATGGTGCATCTGGTGGGGCCAAACGGTGCCGGGAAAAGCACGTTGCTGACGAGAATGGCCGGGCTCAGCCGGGGGGAAGGGGTGATAACGCTTAACGGTCAGTCATTGGATGACTGGTCCGCCGCCCAACTGGCACGTCATCGTGCCTATCTTTCCCAACACCAGTCTGCACCGTTCGCTATGCCGGTCTGGCAGTTTCTGATGCTGCATCAATCTACGACTCAGGACGCTTCCTTGTCTGCTTACGTGGCAAAGGCGCTGGGGCTAAGCAATAAGCTGGGGCGTAACGTCAGCCAACTCTCTGGCGGAGAGTGGCAGCGCGTACGACTGGCGGCCGTGATATTACAGATTCATCCCGCCGCCAACCCGGACGGCCA
Organism: Kluyvera sichuanensis; assembly: GCF_040930405.1. NCBI lineage: Bacteria > Pseudomonadati > Pseudomonadota > Gammaproteobacteria > Enterobacterales > Enterobacteriaceae > Kluyvera > Kluyvera sichuanensis. The sequence goes on along the minus strand of NZ_CP162271.1, from coordinate 1,468,020 downwards.
GCTATTGCTATTGGATGAACCGATGAACAGCCTCGATGTTGCCCAACAGGCGGCACTGGATAAGCTACTGGTGGAGTTGTGTGCTGCGGGCGTCGCCGTGGTGATGAGCAGTCACGATCTCAACTACACGCTGCGCCATGCTGACCGCACATGGCTATTATGTGAAGGGCAGATGATTGCCAGTGGCGAAACTGAAAGCGTATTGCAGACTGATTATTTAGCCGCCGCTTATAATATGACTTTCCAGAAACTGGAAATAGCTGGTCACCAAATGCTCATTTATGACAATGACGGCGAAAATTAATCCATACTCTTCTTGCCGCTATAGGCATTGCTTGCCAGCCGATCGCGAATCGATATAATTTGTTAGCTGATTAAAAAAACAGAGGATGCGCTGGATATGCGTTTCTGGACTCTTTTTCTTGTGGCATTCATTTTAGCAGGGTGTAGCAGCCACCGTGCGCCGCCGCCGAATCCCCGACTTTCGGATTCTATTGCCGTGATTGCTGGTCTGAATGACCAGCTTCAGAACTGGCACGGTACGCCTTATCGCTACGGAGGCATGACTCGCCGTGGTGTGGACTGCTCGGCGTTTGTGCTGATGACTTTCCGCGATAAGTTTGAAATGCAGCTGCCGAGGGAGACGCGGCAACAGGCGAAGATTGGTACTGAGATAGACAAAGGCGATCTGTTACCCGGTGATCTGGTCTTTTTCAAAACCGGAGCGGGTGAAAGTGGGCTACACGTTGGTATTTACGATACCGATAACCAGTTTATTCACGCTTCGACCAGCCAGGGCGTGACGCGGTCCTCGCTGGATAACGTCTACTGGCGAAAAAATTTCTGGCAAGCCAGGCGAATTTAATCAAAAAGAAAAGGAGGCGAAATGCCTCCTTTTCTTTTAATAGATTGTGAAATTTATAATAAGTAGCCTGCTATATTCTTAATTTTGTTAGGCAAGATCATAGAACTTAAGGTTGATTGTGTTATTCCATTACTTTCGATTACAATCATTACGATCCAGTGACGGATTGATGAAATAAAAAGGAACCGATGAAAGGAATAGATACCGTCTCCATCACCGAAGGTTTTTTACTTTGTGACGTCAGGAACCCGGACATGGCTTTAAGTGAAGGGCAGTCGCAATGATTGTATCGCTGGATAATACATATACTTCTCAGTTGTATTTTCTTCCCGCCCGAAATAGCGAGGGGCAACTTGTTGGTCTGAAGGTGGTGTGCCAGTTTACAGGCCTTAATAACCACGTCCGAATTCCTACAAGTCTGGTGTTACCCCGTCTTACTCAACAACAAGAAATAACGTTGTTTCAGGAAAAACTAGCCTTGCTGACCACCTGTCAGCTGTTCTTTATGCAGCATAATTTAACCGCATGGATAATGATCCCGCCGGGCGTGGTTGAAGCACTACTCAGCGACGATGAACTGGCCGCCAGCGTTCAGCGTTTACCTTTTCTTGAACTGGCCGTTAGTGAGCAGTATCCAGGTCTGAATGATATTGATGAAAACCATCCGCTCACCCGCTTGAGCCAACGTTTTCCGCTCGCGCTCAGCGACTTTGGCGCAGGAAATGCCTCCACGAAAGCCGTTTTTGCCGGGCTATTCAAACGCATCGTGCTGGATAAAAGCTTTGTGCAGCGCCAGTTGAAATCGCTCTCGTTTGAGCCGTTTATGCGCGCCATCGTGAGTCAGATTCAGCCTTACTGTCAGGGGATTATGGTGTCAGGCATTGATGATGAAAATATCCGCCAGCGCGTTATTCCTTATGGATTTAGCGCGATGCTCGGTACGCTGTGGCCGGTGGTATCGGAATCCTCATTAATAACATTAGTGCAACAATAACCCTGCGTTTCCTCGGGTGTTTAACGTACCGTAACCCAATACACTACGGGCAGGAGGAACCATGAACCTGTCATTTAACACTCGCTGGCGCGATGAGCTGCCGGGATTTTACAGTGCGCTACAGCCGACGCCGTTAACCAATGCCCGTCTCATCTGGCATAACGCGCCTTTGGCGCACGAACTCGCTGTTCCTGATTCTCTATTTGCCCCTGAACACGGAGCTGGCATTTGGGGCGGTGAAACGCTCTTGCCGGGCATGTCGCCGCTGGCGCAGGTCTACAGCGGACACCAGTTTGGCGTCTGGGCCGGTCAGCTAGGCGATGGTCGCGGGATCCTGCTCGGTGAGCAACAGCTGGAAAACGGTAAAACGGTTGACTGGCACCTGAAAGGTGCCGGGCTGACGCCCTATTCACGAATGGGGGATGGGCGCGCGGTATTACGCTCCACGCTGCGGGAGAGTCTGGCCTCTGAAGCGATGCACTACCTGGGCATTCCGGGCACCCGTGCGCTAGCGATCGTCACCAGCGACACGCCGGTTTATCGTGAAACCGTAGAGTCTGGCGCGATGCTGATGCGTATCGCCGAAAGCCATATTCGTTTTGGCCACTTCGAGCATTTCTACTATCGCCGGGAGATGGACCGCGTTCGTCAGTTGGCGGAATACACGGTTCGCCACCACTGGCCGCATCTGCAGGACGAACCGGACTGCTATGGTCTGTGGTTCCAGGACGTGGTCGCCCGTACTGCCCGCATGATTGCCCGCTGGCAAACGGTCGGCTTCTCCCACGGGGTCATGAATACTGACAATATGTCGATTCTCGGCTTGACGCTGGACTACGGTCCGTTCGGCTTCCTTGATGATTACCAGCCGGGGTACATCTGTAACCACTCGGATCACCAGGGACGCTATCGCTTTGATAATCAACCTGCGGTTGGTCTGTGGAACCTGCAGTGCCTGGCGCAGGCGCTGTCGCCGCTCATTGACGTGGATACGCTCAATGCGGCGCTGGATAGCTATCAGTCGGTGCTGTTCCGGGAATACGGTCAGCGGATGCGTCAGAAGCTTGGACTCTTCAGCGAAGAGAACGGCGATAATGATCTGCTAAACGGGCTGTACGCGCTGATGGAACGTGAGGGCAGTGACTACACGCGAACCTTCCGTATGCTGAGCGAAACCGAGCAACAGAACGCTGCTTCACCGCTGCGCGATGAGTTTATTGACCGCGCAGCCTTTGATGCGTGGTTTACACAGTATCGCACGCGCTTGCAGCAGGAGCAGGTTGATGATGCCCTGCGCCAACGGGCGATGAAGCAGGCGAATCCTACCGTTGTCCTGCGCAACTGGCTGGCGCAGCGTGCCATTGAACAGGCCGAAAAGGGCGATTATCAGGAGTTGCACCGTCTGCATAAAGCGCTTCGCGATCCGTGGAGCGACCGTGAAGATGACTATAGCCTCCGTCCGCCGGACTGGGGTAAACGGCTGGAAGTAAGCTGTTCAAGTTAATCAATACGCTGTGCTGCCGGTGGTGGCGCAGCTATTTCGTCAAAATGAGTTTTCCCGCCTGAGTCTGGCGCAGTAAATATTGCTGTTCACCGTGTTCGATGATGACTCGACCTTCCTGACCTAATAGCGCAAGGCTATCAATCCGACGATCGGTGGGGAGAGGACGAGGGGTATTATCCTTTTGCGGTTCCACTGCTGCGCACGTATCCATTAGCGACATTTTTCATAATGAAAATCAATGTAACAATGATAACCATTATCAGTAATCGTTATATTAACCGCAAGCGTTATTTATCATTTTGTGTGATAAGGGATTTATTGCCCGCTGTAAAACAGCGGGCGGGGGAGACTACAGACGGGTGGCGACGGCCGCAGCCAGTTTTTCCAGCAGCAGTTCGGTATCTTCCCAGCTCAGGCAAGGGTCGGTGATCGACTGACCGTAGGTCAGCGGCTGGTCGGCAACGATTTTCTGCGTGCCTTCACGCAGGAAGCTTTCGGCCATGATCCCGGCAATCGCCGAGGAGCCGTTGCGGATCTGCTGGCAGATGTCATCGCACACTTCCAGCTGACGGCGGTGCTGTTTCTGACAGTTGCCGTGGCTGAAATCGACGACCAGATGCTCCGGCAGGTCGAATTCGTGCAGCGTATCGCAGGCTGCGGCAATATCGTCGGCGTGGTAGTTTGGCTTTTTGCCACCGCGCATGATGATATGCCCGTACGGGTTGCCGCTGGTCTGGTAAATGGTCATCTGGCCATTTTTGTCCGGCGACAGGAACATGTGGCTGGCGCGGGAAGCGCGAATGGCATCCACCGCGATCCGCGTGTTGCCATCGGTGCCGTTTTTAAAGCCGACCGGGCAGGAGAGTGCAGAGGCCATCTCGCGGTGGATCTGACTTTCCGTGGTACGAGCACCGATAGCGCCCCAGCTGATGAGATCGGCGATAAACTGACCGGTCACCATATCGAGGAACTCGGTTGCCGTCGGCACGCCAAGGGTGTTCACCTGCAGTAGTAATTTGCGCGCCTGCTCAATGCCGTGATTCACGCGGTAGCTGCCGTTCAGGTCTGGATCGGAGATCAGTCCTTTCCAGCCAACTACGGTGCGCGGTTTTTCAAAATAGGTGCGCATCACGATTTCGAGTTCGCCCTGATGTTTTTCACGCAGCACCTGTAAACGGCGAGCGTAATCCATTGCAGCATCGAGGTCGTGAATGGAACAAGGGCCGACAATCGCCAGCAGACGACGATCTTCACCGTTGAGGATTTTTTCAATGCGATGGCGTGAAGCAGTAACGTGCGTTGCAACGTCCGCTGACACAGGGTGGCGCTGAGCAAGTTCAGCAGGCGTAATCAAGCTCTCAATGCGAGCGGTACGCAGTTCATCGGTCTTATTCATGGATATCTCAGAAATTTGTTGCTTCGCCAGTCAATATGCTGGGAAGTGATGCACATCACGATAAACCAATCCCCGCTAAATTCAAGGGTGGCGCGTAATGTGCGCTCAATCACACTGCCATGATAAATAAATTCGATGTATTGTACTAGTGTATTAGTACATTCTGCGGCTTAATCCCATGATGTCCATGATTTTAGTGGCAATTTCTTCAACCGAATAGTTGGTGCTGTTCAGCCACGGGATCTGATGTCGGCGGTACAGCGCTTCAACCTCGGCGACTTCCATTCGGCACTGGCGCATTGACGCATAGCGGCTATTTTCCCGGCGCTCCTCGCGGATGGCTGCCAGGCGTTCAGGGTTGATGGTCAGCCCGAAGAGTTTATGCTGCAGCGGCTTGAGCGACGCGGGCAGCACGAGGTTATCCATATCATCGGCAATAAACGGGTAGTTGGCGGCGCGAATACCAAACTGCATTGCCAGGTATAGGCTGGTAGGGGTTTTTCCACAGCGCGACACGCCAAGCAGAATAACCTGCGCCTGGTCGAGATTGCGCAGTGAGATACCGTCGTCGTGCGCCAGCGTGTAATCAATGGCGGCAATACGGGCGTCGTACTTGGTCAGGTTACCAGGCGTTAAACCATGGGTGCGATGGGCGATAGGCGTCGGGTCAAGCTTCAGTTCTTCCTGCAATGGCGCCACCAGCGCCTGAACGATGTCCTGACAAAAACCTTCACATTGCAGAATAATGTGACGAATTTCGGGAATAACGATGGAATAGAAGACCAGCGGGCGAATACCGGTTTGCTGGTAGATAGCGTCAATCTGTTCCTTTACCGCCCTGGCGCGACTCTCGCTTTCGATAAACGGCAGGGTGATGCTGTTGATCGCCACCGGAAACTGCGACATCACCGCGTGGCCGAGGACTTCCGCCGTGATGGCGGTACCGTCAGAAATATAAAACACCTGCCTGTCGACTGCGTTATCCATATTGCTTGACTCCCATTAATTGCCTGAAAGGGGAAATTAAATTTAAACACAAGCTCGTGGTATTTGTCTTAAATTTAAAAATGAAACGGTATTTTTATTTTTAATGAAATGGTCGTTTCAATTTCAAAAAGCTACCAATAGACCGCTGGTTGCTGTGCCTTTTCAGCTGAATCAGTAGGTTATGAATAACCTGGAATCAATCCGAAAAAGTAAAAAAATAATTTGCTTACACGATTCACCGTTTTTTTCAGCCGTTTAAATATGCGAGGATAATTTAAGTAGTCAGTCGTTACTTATCACTGCTTCTTTAATCAAAAAAGGATTGTTCGATGTCCAACAATGGCTCGTCACCGCTGGTGCTTTGGTACAACCAACTCGGCATGAATGATGTAGACAGAGTTGGAGGCAAAAATGCCTCCTTGGGTGAAATGATTACGAATCTGTCCGGAATGGGGGTTTCTGTACCCAACGGATTTGCCACCACTGCCGATGCGTTTAATCAGTTTCTCGACCAGAGCGGCGTGAACCAGCAGATCTATCAACTGTTGGATAACACCGATATTGACGACGTTACCGCCCTGGCGAAAGCTGGCGCGCAGATCCGCCAGTGGATCATCGACACACCTTTCCAGAGCGAACTGGAACAGGCTATTCACGAAGCCTACAACCAACTGGCTGCCGACAACGCCAACGCCTCTTTCGCCGTGCGCTCCTCAGCCACCGCGGAAGACATGCCGGATGCGTCCTTCGCCGGTCAGCAGGAAACCTTCCTTAACGTCCAGGGCTATGAAGCGGTGCTGGTGGCGGTGAAGCACGTGTTTGCTTCGCTGTTCAACGACCGAGCCATCTCCTACCGCGTTCACCAGGGTTACGACCACCGCGGCGTCGCGCTCTCTGCTGGCGTTCAGTTGATGGTACGTTCTGACCTCGCGTCTTCCGGCGTGATGTTCTCTATCGATACTGAATCCGGCTTTGATCAGGTGGTGTTTATCACCTCCGCGTGGGGCTTAGGTGAGATGGTCGTACAGGGCGCGGTCAACCCCGATGAATTCTACGTCCACAAACCGACGCTGGCCGCTGGCCGCCCGGCAATTGTGCGCCGTACCATGGGGTCGAAAAAGATCCGTATGGTTTACGCGCCTACGCAGGAGCACGGTAAGCAGGTACGTATTGAAGATGTGCCGCAGCAGCAGGGTGACATTTTCTCACTGACCAACGATGAAGTGCAGGAACTGGCGAAGCAGGCCGTGCAGATCGAAAAACACTACGGTCGTCCAATGGACATCGAGTGGGCGAAAGACGGTCACACCGGCAAACTGTTTATTGTTCAGGCTCGCCCGGAAACCGTGCGTTCCCGTGGCCAGGTGATGGAGCGTTATACGCTGCACTCCCAGGGTCGCATTGTCTCTGAAGGCCGTGCCATCGGTCATCGCATTGGTGCAGGCCCGGTGAAAGTCATTCACGACATCAGCGAAATGAACCGTATCCAGCCTGGCGATGTGTTGGTCACCGACATGACCGACCCGGATTGGGAGCCGATCATGAAAAAAGCGGCGGCGATTGTTACCAACCGCGGCGGTCGTACCTGTCACGCGGCGATTATCGCCCGTGAACTGGGCATTCCAGCGGTGGTAGGCTGTGGTGATGCCACCGAGCGCATGAAGGATGACGAGAAAGTCACCGTCTCCTGCGCCGAAGGCGACACTGGCTACGTCTACGCCGACCTGCTGGACTTCAGCGTGAAAAGCTCCAGCGTCGATACCATGCCGGACCTGCCGTTGAAGATTATGATGAACGTCGGTAACCCTGACCGTGCGTTCGACTTTGCCTGCCTGCCGAACGAGGGCGTCGGTCTTGCGCGCCTGGAATTCATCATCAACCGTATGATCGGCGTGCACCCACGTGCGCTGCTGGAGTTTGATGACCAGGAGCCTAAGCTGCAAAACGAAATCCGCGAGATGATGAAAGGCTTCGACTCGCCGAAAGAGTTTTACGTAGGCCGTCTGACCGAAGGGATCGCGACGCTGGGTGCGGCGTTCTACCCGAAACGCGTTATCGTCCGCCTCTCTGACTTCAAATCGAACGAATACGCCAACCTGGTGGGCGGCGAGCGCTACGAGCCGGAAGAAGAGAACCCGATGCTGGGCTTCCGTGGCGCTGGCCGCTACGTTTCAGATAGCTTCCGCGACTGCTTCGCGCTGGAGTGCGATGCGGTGAAGCGCGTGCGTAACGATATGGGGCTGACTAACGTTGAGATCATGGTGCCGTTCGTGCGTACCGTGGAGCAGGCGAAAGCGGTAGTGGACGAACTGGCGCGTCAGGGGCTGAAGCGCGGAGAAAACGGACTCAAAATCATCATGATGTGTGAGATCCCGTCTAACGCCCTGTTGGCGGACCAGTTCCTTGAGCACTTTGACGGCTTCTCCATCGGCTCAAACGACATGACGCAGCTGGCGCTGGGTCTTGACCGTGACTCCGGCGTTGTCTCTGCGCTGTTCGACGAACGCAACGACGCGGTGAAAGCGCTGCTGTCGATGGCGATTCGCGCGGCGAAGAAGCAGGGTAAATACGTCGGTATTTGCGGTCAGGGTCCTTCTGACCACGAAGACTTTGCCGCCTGGCTGATGGAAGAGGGAATCGACAGCCTGTCGCTGAACCCGGACACCGTCGTGCAGACCTGGTTAAGCCTGGCTGAACTGAAAAAGTAACGCCATCGCGTACTGAAATCCCGGGCATCGTCCCGGGATTTTTTTGCCTATAGGGTTGCGGCGGATCACACTCCGGTAAGAAAACCAAAAATCATAAATCTGCTGGCAATTTCTACAATTGTTCCCCACGCATCACTTCTGAATACTGATTCGCAAATGTTAGCACCGTGTGCTTACCCCTCATCATTAACCAATGATTTCGGGTACTTATCAGCGACTCAGGAGAACGGCTATGACCCCGATTTATAAAGACCCTCAGCGCCCGATTCAGGAACGCGTGGCAGACTTACTGGCGCGCATGACCCCCGAAGAAAAATATGCCCAGATGCACGCCTGGTGGCTGGTGCTATCGGAAGACGGCAATCACCGTGAAAGAACGGATATGAGCGATGAGTTTGCTGGCGTCAGCGAGCAGACGTCGCTGCACGAGCGTTTAAAACTCGGCGTAGGGCAAATCACCCGCCCGCTGGGCACCCATATTGTGGATGCCAAAACTGGCGTTCGGGCGGCTAACCGTCTGCAAAAAATGATGATGGAAGAGACGCGGCTGGGTATTCCCGCGCTGTTCCACGAAGAGTGCCTGGTTGGGCTGCTGTGTAAAGACGCGACGCTGTTCCCGTCCTCGCTGAACTATGGCTCGACCTGGGATGCGGAGTTGGTTAAGCGTGCCGCCCAGCAAATCGGCGAAGAAGCGCGCTCTACCGGCTGCAAGCAGGGGCTGGCCCCGGTGCTGGATGTCTCCCGCGATGTTCGTTGGGGGCGCACGGAAGAGACCTTTGGCGAAGACCCGTGGCTGGTGGGGGTGATGGCGTGTGCCTATGTTGAGGGCCTGCAGGGCGAAAAGCGAGACGTGCTGGCGACGCTGAAGCACTACGTTGGTCACTCGTTTAGCGAAGGGGCGCGTAACCATGCGCCGGTACATCTGGGTTTTCGTGAACTGAACGATACCTTCCTGCTGCCGTTTGAAATGGCGGTCAAGCAGGCCAATGCCGGTTCGGTGATGCCGGCCTATCACGATATTGATAATCAGCCGGGCCACAGTGACAGCTTCCTGCTGACCACCGTCCTGCGTGAGCGCTGGGGCTTTGACGGCATCGTGGTGGCGGATTACGGCGGGGTGAGCCTGCTGCATCAGCATCACGGCGTTGCGCAGGATGCGGCGGAATCGGCGGCGCTGGCATTCAACGCCGGGCTGGACGTTGAACTGCCAAAAGACGACTGTGCGCGTCATCTGGCGGAGGCGGTCGCTCGCGGGTTGATGACGCCGGAGAAAATCGATGAGATTGTGGCGCGTACTCTGACGGAGAAGTTCCGTCTCGGCCTGTTTGAGCATCCGTATACCGATGAAGACGCCATTTCGCTGCAGTCTGATGCCACCCGTAAGGTGGCGCGCGAAGTCGCTACGCGTTCCATGACGCTGCTGGAAAATCGTCAGACGCTACCGCTGACCGGTAAACCGAAGCTGGCGGTAGTGGGCCCGACGGCGGATGATCCGCTGGCGCTGTTAAGCGGTTACAGCTTCCCAGTGCATCTGATCATCAGCGACATGATGGAGAAAACCTCACAGGTTACTACGCCGCTGGCGGCGCTGCGCCATTATCTGGGGGATGACCACGTCCGCTATGCCAAAGGCTGTCATATCATTGAACAGCGTATGGCCGGTGCGCCGGTCTTCCCAGGTGATAGCTCCGGTAAACCGATGCAGTCTTCTCCAGTTTCGCACGACCTGAGTCTGATCCCGGAGGCGGTGCGCGCCGCGCAGGGTAGCGATGTGGTGGTGGCCTGCGTGGGCGATCTGGCCGGGCTATTCCAGAGTGGCACCGTCGGGGAGGGTTCCGATACCGACAGTCTGAACCTGCCGGGCGTGCAGCAACAATTGCTGCAGGCGCTGGTGGATACCGGTAAACCGGTAATTGTGGTGATGACCGGCGGTCGGCCATACAACCTTCAGGGGTTAGAATCCAAAGTGGCGGCCTTACTGCTGGCCTGGGCACCGGGTCAGGAAGGTGGCTGGGCTGTTGCCGATGTCTTAACCGGTCGTGCCGAACCGCAGGGGCGTCTGGTGGTTAGCGTGCCGAAAAGCGCCGGGGCAATGCCGTTCTACTATAACCACAAGCTGAAAAGTGGCGGCACGCCGTTTGCCTTCCACTTCGGTGCGCTATACCCGTTTGGCTATGGTAAGGGCTGGGGAGAATTTAGCTACGGCACGCCGCAGTTACTGCAAAACCAGGTCGCTATCGACGGTGAAATTACCCTTAGCGTCACGGTTAAAAATAACGGCGAGCACAGCGGCAGCGAAGTGGTTCAGCTGTACGTGCGGGACAAGGTTGCCTCAATGGTGCGTCCATTACAGGAGTTAAAAGCCTTCCAGCGTGTGACGTTGTCACCGAATGAACAGGCCACGCTCACCTTCACCGTGCCGGTTGATATGCTGAATTTCACTAGCTACGACGGTCAGCGCATTGTTGAGCCCGGTGAGTTCGAACTGCAGGTGGGCAGCTCGTGCGCGCAGATTCATGGGCGAGCAACGGTGCAGGTGACGGGTGAAACTCGCATGCTGCCGTTTGACTGGCGCATGATGAGCCGCTGCGAAGTACGTTAATTTCCCCTTATTCCCGGAGTCGGTGTAGGGCGCTGACGCCGGGATTTTGCCAGATGACAGACAAAAAAAAGCCCAACGTGGGAGTTGGGCAAAGACTACACACAGCAATTCGGTGTTTCTCTCAGGGGATATATAAATCAAGGGGTTGATCTAGTACCTTGGAACTTATACTAGGCCATGCCCGGTTTTAGCGTCGATCAGATTCGTCTCAATAGTTAAAGAAATGTGAATAATTTCCGTGGCATGTCGCAGAAAGCGAAGGAAAGGCGCTGGGCAAGAAGGGGTAACGGTGAATTTTGCTTAAGTATAAGGCGGGTTGCCCCGCCTTTTTTCTCTTACGGTTTTGGATAGTTATTCTGCTCAAGCTCGGCCAGCTCTTCCAGAACCTGATCCGGGTCTCGTGACGGCGGCGGCACTTCGTGCAGCCAGGCATCAAACAGACGCCAGGAGACGGCCAGCAGCACCGGGCCAATGAACAGGCCGATCATGCCGAATGCGACCAGGCCGCCGATAACGCCGGAGAGGATTAGAATCATCGGCAGGTCAGCACCCATACGGATTAGCATCGGGCGAATCACGTTATCCATCGTCCCAACCACACAACTCCATACCAGCAGCACCGTGCCCCAGGTGGTGTCACCCGTCCAGTAGAGCCAGATAATGCACGGAACCAGCACGATCAACGGCCCCAACTGCACCAGGCAGGAGAAGATCATCACCACGGTCAGCAGCGTAGCGTACGGCACGCCAGAGATGCCGAGGCCGATGCCGCCAAGCACCGCCTGCGTCAGCGCGGTGACGACCACGCCCAGCGCCACGGCGCGAATCGCCTGGCCCGCCAGCAGCACCGCCGCATCGCCGCGTTTCGCCGCCAGACGGGTTGCGAAGTAGCGCATACCAAACGCCACCTTTTCACCTTGCCAGTACAGCAGGGCGCTGAACAGCAGCATCAGGGTGCTGTGCATCAGGAATCGCCCGACGTGCGCGGCCTGACCGACAAACCAGGTGGTCGTGGTGCCGATATACGGGCGGACTTTCGCCATCAGCGCACTGCCGCCCATATCCAGCAGGCTATGCCAGCCACTGTAGAGTTTGGCACCCACAAAAGGAATGCTGTTCAGCCAGGCCAGATCGGGCAGGCTGAGCGTACCGCTGGTAATGGCGTGCACCAGCGGTGTGGATCCATCAACCAGGCTGTTAACCAGCAGCGCGATGGGGATAACGAACAGTAAAAAAAGCAGCAGCGTCATGACCAGTACGGCCAAAGAACGGTGGCCAAAAAGTTTGCGCTGGAACCAGAGCAGGACCGGCCAGGTGGCAATAACGATAGTCGATGCCCAGGCGAAGCCCAGAATAAACGGCTGAACTATCCATAAACAGGCGATGATCATCAGTGCCAAAAACAGCACAGATAGCAGTATTTGTGGAATATCACGAGGCCGAGGATTCGTGTTCATAAATGAGTTTTACCTTCAGTTGCTTGTCAGCGTGTTGACGCAGCGTAAATCCGTTCATTGATAATAATATCAATAAATTCCCGGCGCTGATTCTGCGACAAAATCTACCGGGCGTATAAGAAAAAAATGTGATAAAAGAATAACTGCACGACGCAAACGATTAATTACTCTCTACACATCATCTTTGCCGCTTGTTGCCTCGCGTAAACCGGCAAGATGTTGTGCGTACAACACAACATTCAGAAAGGGTCACAAGTAATGATCCCACAGATTTCCCAGGCACCTGGCGTAGTTCAGCTGGTGCTGAATTATTTGCAAGCACTGGAGCAACAAGGCTTTACCGGCGACACCGCCACCCGCTATGCCGACAGGCTGACGATGGCGACCGATAACAGTATCTACCAGCTTCTTCCCGATGCGGTGATCTTCCCGCGTTCGACCGCAGACGTTGCGCTTCTGGCCCGTTTAGCGGCAGAAGAGCGCTTCCAGTCCCTGATTTTCACCCCGCGCGGCGGCGGTACTGGCACCAACGGCCAGGCGCTGAATCAGGGCATCATTATTGACATGTCTCGCTACATGAACCGCATTATTGAGATCAACCCGGAAGAGGGTTGGGTGCGCGTTGAAGCGGGAGTCATTAAAGATCAGCTTAACCAGTATTTAAAACCTCATGGTTATTTTTTCGCCCCTGAGCTGTCGACCAGTAACCGCGCAACGCTGGGCGGGATGATTAATACCGATGCCTCCGGGCAGGGTTCGCTGGTGTACGGTAAAACGTCTGACCATGTACTAGGCGTGCGCGCCGTGCTGTTGGGCGGCGATATTCTTGATACCCAGCCGGTGCCGGTGGCGCTGGCCGAAACGCTGGCGAAAGAACAGTCGGCGGCGGGGCGTATCTACCGAACCGTTTATGAACGCTGTCGGGAAAACCGTCAGCTGATTATCGATAAATTCCCGAAACTGAACCGCTTCCTCACGGGCTACGACCTGCGCCACGTCTTTAATGACGAGATGACCGAGTTTGACCTGACGCGCGTGTTGACGGGCTCAGAAGGCACACTGGCCTTTATCACTGAAGCGCGGCTGGACATCACGCCGCTGCCGAAGGTGCGCCGACTGGTCAATATCAAATATGACTCCTTTGATTCTGCACTGCGTAACGCGCCGTTCATGGTCGAAGCGCGTGCGCTGTCCGTTGAAACGGTGGACTCAAAGGTGCTAAACCTGGCGCGGGAAGATATTGTCTGGCACTCGGTGAATGAACTGATTACCGACGTGCCGGACAAAGAGATGCTGGGGCTGAATATCGTCGAGTTCGCGGGTGACGACGACGCGCTGATTGAAGGTCAGGTGTCGGCGCTTTGCCAGCGGCTGGACGAGTTGATTGCCCAGCAGGAAGCGGGCGTTATCGGCTGGCAGCGCTGTAACGAGCTGGACGGCATCGAGCGTATTTACGCGATGCGTAAAAAAGCGGTCGGACTGCTCGGCAACGCCAAAGGGGCCGCCAAGCCGATTCCGTTTGCGGAAGATACCTGTGTGCCGCCGGAACATCTGGCGGACTATATTGTTGAATTCCGCGCGCTGCTCGATAGCCACGGCCTGAGCTACGGCATGTTCGGCCACGTCGATGCTGGCGTGCTGCACGTGCGCCCGGCGCTGGATATGTGCGACCCGCAGCAGGAGATCTTAATGAAACAGATCTCCGACGATGTGGTCGCGCTGACCGCGAAGTACGGTGGCCTGTTATGGGGCGAGCACGGCAAAGGTTTCCGCGCCGAGTACAGCCCAGCGTTCTTTGGCGAACAGCTTTACGGCGAACTGCGCAAAGTAAAAGCGGCTTTTGACCCGGATAATCGCCTGAATCCAGGGAAAATCTGCCCGCCGGAAGGCGTGGATTCGCCAATGATGAAGGTGGATGCGGTAAAACGCGGCACCTACGATCGCCAAATCCCGGTGACGGTTCGTTCGGCATGGCGCGGGGCGATGGAGTGCAACGGCAACGGCCTGTGCTTCAACTTTGACGCCAAAAGCCCGATGTGTCCGTCGATGAAAATCACCAACAACCGTATGCATTCGCCGAAAGGCCGCGCGACGCTGGTGCGTGAATGGCTGCGTTTGCTGGCGGATCGTGGCGTAGACCCGCTGCTGCTGGAAAAAGAGCTGCCGGAGAAACGCGCCAGCTTGCGCTCGATGATCGAACGGACGCGCAACAGTTGGCATGCCCGCAAAGGGGAATACGATTTCTCGCATGAAGTGAAAGAGGCAATGTCCGGCTGTCTGGCCTGTAAAGCCTGTTCCACTCAGTGTCCGATAAAAATTGATGTGCCGGAGTTCCGCTCCCGCTTCCTGCAACTCTACCACACCCGCTATCTGCGCCCGGTGCGCGATCACCTGGTGGCAACGGTCGAAAGCTACGCGCCGCTGATGGCACGCGCGCCGAAAACCTTCAACTTCTTTATGAGCCAACCGCTGGTACGCAAGCTGTCGGAAAAGCATATCGGCATGATCGATCTGCCGCTGCTTTCGGTACCGTCGCTGCAAAAACAGATGGTGACCCACCGTTCGGCAAATATGACGCTTGAACAACTTGAGTCGCTGGCGCCTGAACAAAAAGCGCAGACCGTGCTGGTGGTGCAGGATCCGTTTACCAGCTACTACGATGCGCAGGTGGTGGCAGACTTTGTGCGTCTGGTTGAAAAACTGGGCTTCCAGCCGGTGCTGCTGCCGTTCTCGCCGAACGGCAAGGCACAACACATTAAAGGCTTCGTCAGCCGCTTTACGAAGACGGCGCAAAAAACCGCTGATTACCTCAACCGTGTGGCGGAATTGGATATGCCGATGGTCGGGGTCGACCCAGCGCTGGTGCTTTGCTATCGCGATGAGTACAAGCAGGTGCTTGGTGATAAGCGCGGTGACTTCAACGTCATGCTGGTGCACGAATGGCTACCGCAGGTGCTGGAGCGCAAAGAAAATGCGCTGCCGTCCGGTGAACCCTGGTATCTGTTTGGTCATTGCACCGAGGTGACGGCGCTGCCAACCGCGCCTAAGCAGTGGGCTTCAATCTTTGCCCATTTCGGCGCGAAGCTTGAAAACGTCAGCGTAGGCTGCTGCGGTATGGCAGGAACCTATGGACATGAAGTCAAAAACCACGCCAATTCACTGGGCATTTACGAGCTTTCCTGGCATCAGGCGATGCAAAAGCTTCCCCGTAATCGCTGCCTGGCGACCGGCTACTCTTGTCGAAGCCAGGTGAAACGTGTGGAAGGTAACGGCGTGCGCCATCCACTGCAAGCGCTGCTGGAGATGATGGGATGATCTGGAAACGACAAACAACGCTCGAAGCCCTCAATGCGATGGGTGAAGGCAATATGGTGGGGCTGCTGGATATTCAGTTTGACCATATCGATGGCGATTCGATCGCGGCGACGATGCCGGTGGATCACCGTACTCACCAGCCGTTTGGGCTGTTGCACGGTGGTGCTTCAGTGGTGCTGGCGGAAACGCTGGGTTCGGTGGCGGGTTATCTGTGCACCGAAGGGGAAGACCGGGTGGTGGGGCTGGAAGTTAACGCCAACCATATTCGTTCGGCCCGCAGTGGGCGTGTGCGCGGCGTATGCAAAGCGCTGCACGCCGGTCGTCGTCATCAGGTCTGGCAGATTGAAATTTTCGATGAGCAAGGTCGTTTATGCTGCTCGTCGCGCTTAACCACCGCCGTCGTCTAGTCTAACCGGCCGGTATGGCTTCCCATTCCGGGGAGCCATACCGTTTCCTGCCTCATTACTGTAACAGTGCATCCGGCGCGATATTCATATTCTTCAGCACTGGCCCCATGATATTGCCAAAGATCGGTGCCGCCACCGAACCACCAAAGTGGGTGCCTGCGGTTGGATTGTTCACGACCACCACCAGCGCCACTTCAGGATGGCTGACCGGTGCGACGCCCGCGGTGTAGTTCACGTAGCCGCCATCGTATTTACCGCTGTCGCCCAGTTTCTCTGCCGTACCGGTTTTGGTCGCCAGTCTATAGCCAGGCACGGCCGCTCTCACGCCGCTGCCGCCGGGTAGCACGTCGCTCTCCATCATATGAACTACGGTTTTGACAATGTTCGGATCGGCGACCTGCTGGCCCATGACCGGCGGCGTGACTTTGGTTATCGACAACGGGCGATAGACGCCATAGGAGCCCATCGTGGCGTATTCGCGGGCAATTTGCAGCGGCGTGACGCGGAGACCATAGCCGAATGAGAAGGTAGCACGTTCAATGTCAGCCCACTGCTGGCGGTGGAGCGGGAAATAGCCCACGCTTTCGCCGCTCAGGCCAAGATCGGTTGGTTTACCGAGGCCAAACGCCTGATAGGTGTCGACCAGCGCCTGCGCCGGCATCGCCAGGGCAATATGGGATACGCCGATATCGCTCGATTTTTGCAAAATACCGGTTGGCGTGAGTTGCGGCCAATGGCCGACGTCACGGATCAGGTGCCCGTTTACGCTATACGGCGTGGTGTTCAGCAGCGTATTAGGCTGGATGATATTGCGTTCCAGCCCTTCAATAATCACCAGCGGTTTCACCGTAGAGCCCGGTTCAAAGCTGTCGTTGATCGCCACATCGCGCATCTGCGTCTGGGTGGCGTTATCAAAGTTATTCGGGTTGTAAGAAGGGTAAGAGGCCATCGCGAGGATTTCGCCGGTATCAATTTTGACCAATACCGCCGCGCCGGAATCCGCCTTATTCAGCAGGACGCCGTCGCGCAGTTTGCTATAAAGCGTGTACTGATCGAATTTATCGATACTGAGCTGCACCGTTGGTGCCTGTTTTGGCGCATCGTAATTTAATACGCTGATAATGCCGCCATTGGCATCCTTACGGTAAATTTCTTTTCCCGGCTCACCCTGCAGAATATTGTCGTAGCCTTTTTCCACCCCGTTCAGGCCGGTATTATCCGCACCGACAATGCCAATTAAGGGGGCGGAGGCTTCACCCATTGGATAGAAGCGGCTGTCGTCGTAAATTTCACTGATGCCTTTTATATGAAGGTCAGCAACATCCTTGGCGATACCGAGCTCAACTTTGCGTCCGAGAAAAAGAAAGTGGCGGTGCGCGTTCTGATAAATTTTGCTCGCAATTTGGTCTGGCGTGGTATTTAACGCCGAGGCGAGGTACTGCCATTTGGGATCGCGGAAATTAGGGCTATCTTCAACCACTTTTACCGGATCGGCCACCACATCGCGCGAAGGAACGCTCATCGCCAGTGCTTCACCGTTCCGGTCTACCAGCGTTCCACGGTTTGTTGGCAGCACCACGGTACGCAGCGAGCGTTGATCGGCCTCGCGCGTCAGCATCGGGTGATTTAAAAATTGCAGATCCGCCACTCGCACCAGTAAAACAGCAAGGCAAAACAGAATACCCAGACAGAGTATTATGTAACGAGATGTAATAAATGAGTCTTTATTTTGCTTTTCTGTCGATTTTGTTTTCATTTGTAACATTAAACCACATGAATTTTTATTTTTTTAATTAAATGCCAGGCGGTCAGCGGTTTTATCGTGACCACAATAATGCGATGCAAATATCCATTTACCAGACGAACTGAATAATCAGTTTACAGGGAACGTCATTGATAACAAGTCATTAAGTTAACAGATTATTTCAACGTGAAAGGGATATTATCCTGAGCCAGTTAGGGGACGTTAGAAGGGATATAGCGAATGATAGCGGCAGAAAAACCATCGGAAGAGGGTTTTTGTCGTTACTGACTGTATGGTTATTTCGCTCGAAACCGGGATGTTATCGGAATTATCCGGCTTAGTTGGCTAATGTTGCTTCAGCTATCATGCAGGTTGAACCTGAGGGCATGGTTGTCTTTTGACCATAACAACTGCGCTGAGCTTGTAACCATAAACTTCCCACGCAGGGAAAGCATCATTGATGCGATGAGCAGTCGTACTGACAGGCGAATTTAAAAATAAAGCTCATTATCATCTTATCTTTTACTGTTCTTTTTATTAAACAAATTATAGTTAAAATATATAACGCGGTTCTCAATATTTAATACTGGATAAAACAAACGAAGACAGCGTTCATTCGCTATCGCTATGATACGGTTTAGATTTAATAATAATTATTTTGTCTTAGCGCGGCGATACTTCTACGCTTTAAATGACGTGATTCAGGTTCTTTTAGAACCAAAGATAATCCACGCTTTCTGTTGCAAGGTAACCAAATGAATAAAAAAACGATTATTATCACTGGTCTTTTTTTTACAACGTACAGTCATGCAAGTGCACTCTATTTTTATGAAATTGGCACGGAAGATACTGCATTAGCAGGCGCGGGGCAGGCGGCACGTGCTCAGGATGCGTCAACGCTATTGACTAACCCCGCAGGTATGACGCGTTTACCGGATCACATGGTAACCGGCGGACTGCAGGCAATGGGGGGAAATATTCCCTACACTCTGGATGATGAAACGGCGGGGCGCCAAAGCCCGGGCAATATTATGAAGCTTTTTCCCAACGCCAGCATGTTTTATACCCAGCGTTTAAGCGACACGGTTTCAGCTGGCCTGGGTTTGTACGGCAACTATGGGCTCGGGATTGATTTTGGTAATTGGGCTGGGGATCGTCTGATTAAAAAAAGTACCATGGTAGCGATGACGCTCAGCCCCGGTATTGCCTGGAAATTAAGTGATAAAGTTTCTGTTGGGGCGGCAACCGGACTGAACTACGGTGTGCTTTCACTGACGCGAAACGTTGATGGCAATGATGAAAAACAAAACGACCATGATTGGGCGATGAATTACCGCCTGGGCCTGTTGATGGATTTAACCGATCAAACACGAGCCGGTATTACCTGGACGAGCAAAACGGACTATCACTTTAATATCGATGGTAAAGCCCGTTTTCCTAACGTGCCAAACGTCGAGTATAACCTGCCGATCGCTGCTCAGGTTCGCGCACCACAGCAGATAATGATGAGCCTTGTTCACGACGTTAATAAACAATGGTCGGTGATGGGCGACCTTGGCTGGCAAGACTGGAGCCAGTTTGGTAGTCCGCAGATTTCAGTTAACGGACAATCCAGTGATAAAACCAACCGACTGAAGGATACGTGGCATACGGCATTGGGTGTTCAGTATCGCCCGGATGAACAGTGGCGTGTTAATGCTGGGGTGGCGTTTGACAGTACGCCGTACAAATCACAAAGCGATGTCGCGCTTTCCCTACCGACCGGCGACGAGTGGCGTTTTGCCACCGGAGCGCAATATCAGATTACCCCTGCCAGCAATATCGGGGTGGCGGTGGAATACCTGCATATGCAGTCTTCACAGGTTAAATCAGCGGCATTTGGTGGCGAATACAACCACCCGTGGCTATGGTTTGCGAGCGTCAATTATAGCTACCAATTTTAAGCAGAATAATCGCTTCACTTACCGTTGCCGCGATGGTGTCCAGAATTCGGGACATTCGGTTTATCCAGAAATAAACAAGTTATCGATTATCAGCACACGCTAAAAAAACTATTGTAGCGCCACTTCTTAGGTAACTCACTGACTAATGGCAACGCTATAATAGGATGATTATGAAAAAGGCGCTTATTACACTCATTATTGCAAATGCACTGACTGCCTCCACGGCTTTCGCAGCTGCGGACGCAGGAACCTGGTATACCGGCGGTAAATTTGGCTGGTCGCACTATTCGGATACCAGCACCAGCCAGCAAACCAATGCTGATGGAAATAAGTTCGGTGATGTGGGCAAGAATAGCGATAATGTGGGCGGCGGCGTATTTACGGGCTACCAGATTACCCCCTGGCTGGCCGTTGAAGGTGGCTATGATTATTTGGGTAATATGCAGTTTAATGGCCGAAACGGTGCATCTGGTTCTCAGATGAAAAGCCAGGGTCTGCAACTGTCATTAAAAGCCAGCTATGGACTGACGGATAGCTGGGATCTGTATGGTCGCGCAGGGGCAATGGGCTATCGCGCCGAGTCTGATATTAAAGGCCACAATCGCTTTGATACCGGTGTGCGTCCTGTCGTCGCTGTCGGTACGGAATATGCCTTTAATAAGAACTGGGCTGGCCGTCTGGAATATCAGTGGGTGAGCAATGTGGGTAATGAAAACCAGATTGGCGTTTCAAGCGATGTCCACTCTGTCACGGCGGGCCTCTCGTACCGTTTTGGTCAGCACGATGATGCAGCGGTTGTCGCTGCGCCAGCCGCTGCCGTTGTTGCCGCACCGCAACCACAGCGTTTTAACTTAAAATCCGATGTGATGTTTGGCTATGATTCTGCGGCATTAACGGCCGAAGGCAAAGCGGCTATTGCCCAGCTTTATCACAACCCAGGAATGCAGTCGGCGAACGATAAAACGACGGTGGTTATTGGCTATAGCGACCGGACCGGTGCTGCCAATTATAACCAGCAACTTTCCGCCCAGCGTGCTCAGGCCGTTGCCGATGAGTTAGTCGCTTTGGGGATGCCTGCGGGCAACATTACCGCCGAAGGCCGTGGTGCTAGTGATTCAGTGACCGGTGCGAGCTGTGATGGACAGTCTGGTCAGCAACTGATTAACTGCCTGGCGCCAGATCGCCATGTGGTGGTCGAGATAACTGACAAGCAGTAATTCAGCACCAAAAAAGCCCTTCTTATCTTCGGATAAGAAGGGCTTTTTTTAATCACATAACAGTGAATTCAATGCGCTGCTAAGATGTTGTAATCCGCTCATATTGGCTTCTTGCAGATAGTAACTGTTAATCGGCTGAATTTTATCTAATTTGGATAACAAACTGTACACTTTGTATGTTGTGCTTTCAGAATCAAAAATCGCCTCAATATCAATGTTATTAAGGAACTCTTTCTTTAGGTAATCCTGAATCTGCTTGATAGTGTATTTGTTTCTGTGGTGAAGATAACCCATGTTACTTTGGTTCTGCGATGTGTCTTCTGCTTCGCATTTTATTATTGGCACCTGCAGCATTTCAATTTTCATCAGTATCTTTCGTGAAACTTCTTCACACGGGGTTAACGTCCCCGACAGTATGAGTGTATGAAGGGTTCTCATCACCTTTTCCTCTTTATGTATAGAACCCAACTTAATATCATAATCATGGCTATATATGATGATGATTGTTATTTATAAATAAACTTCATGTGCTTTTTAAGGAAGTTTAGAATTAAATTATTTACTGCTTAACGCTGCATGTGCGGAGTGGTACGATTTTTGACCAATTCAATCATCGCTATGATATGAGTACTGCAGAGAATAACTATGTTTATCGATTCATTAGTGTCAAAAATTAAAACCAAACTGTGGGGTTATTTTCTTCCCAGGTTTACGTCCAAAGACTGTAAGGACGATAGGGTCTACAATTACTACGGCGTTTATTTTTCAGATGTAAAACAAGAAAAATATCAGCTGGTCAAGCTGATTGGTAAAAGCGTAGTCCTTGAGAAATGGAATGCTGAGCAACATGCATACGTTGCAAGATTGAATATCGCGGTTAGCGATATTGAGAAAATGAATGTTGAAATCATTCATTGGAAAAAGTATGGTCCGCTTAGGTTCGACTCTATTGTTCTTTTTGCGATTAACTATTTTACGCGGATCGCCTATCTGAAGAATCTGATTATTCGCACTAAAAACAAACTGTTCGTTCAGTTGCCGCAGAACAGGGAAATGACCGGGCTTGATCGTATCACGCTGCTGAAAGTACTGGTGAGCGAGTATGTACGCCAATCGCCTGAAAAGACGCATACCGGAGTGACCGGTAATGAAGTGATTGATTTACTGTATGGTACGCTTTGGTATCACCATATAAAGAATGAAGATTTCAGACGTAAGATTTTGCTACTGCTGCAATCGCTGGTGATGACAGGCGATGTCAAACTTGAAGAGGGCAAATACCTTATTCAAGGCCAGGCGATTTCTACGATTGTCGCGTGGGAGTCGGACGAAAGAAGGGATAAACAGCAACTCAGAATTCAGAAGAACATTAATCGCTTAATGCTGATTATCACGGCCTCAACGCTGATGATTACCCTGGCCATTTTGGCGCAGGCTGGTATCGTTAACCTGCATAATCTTTGGCTGCATCTGACCCAGTTGAAGCCGATTCGCCTCTTGTTTAAATTGCTCTAAACCCAGGTGGGGAAACCTCGCTAAGCCCTGGCGAATGACACCTGGTTTCGCCCAGCTTGTTTGGCTTTATAGAGTTCTTTATCGGCATCTTCAGCCAGTTTATCCAGTGAGCTACCTGATTTCCATTGGGCAACGCCGAAACTGGCGCTAAGCCAGGCAGAGTGTTGGGATCCTTGATGGGGAATCTTTGCATCACTGATAGTCTGGCGAATTCTTTCAGCAATCATAACGGCTTCCTGAATGTGGCTGCAGCGGCTGAGCACGATAAATTCTTCACCGCCAAAGCGGAACGCGGTATCCGTTGATTTTCGCAGCGACTGGGATAGGCATTTTGCGGTCTTCACCAGGCATTCATCACCCGCGACATGGCCGTAGATATCGTTATACTGCTTGAAAAAATCGATATCCATAATAATCATAAATAGCCTCTCGCCCGGTTTTCTCAGTAGCTGGACATTCTCTTCGAAGTGCGTGTTCAGGCTGCCTTTGTTCAGCAACCCGGTAAGAGAATCTCGATGAGCCAGTCGAGTAAGTTTTTTAATCAGCATACTTTTGGCGAATTCACTGTTCTGTGTGCGAACATACCATTCCAGAAGAATATATCGGGAACTTATTACCACTGCGAAAATAATGATTGTCCCAGAGACCTGCAGCAGATTAAATTTTTCAAAAGAAGTCAATTCACTAAAAATCATCGAAAATACAATGGGGGCGCAAAAAAGAGTTAATATCCTTCCTGATATATAGAATGAAATGGTTGCCGGTAATAAAAGGGTGATGAGCAAGGCGAGGGAGGTTGCTGGCGTATTGTAATTTTGAATCATAAAGTAAAACATTCCGCCCCATAACAAACCTAAAACTAGCACCAGAAGGGATAACGTTAGTGGCTGAAATTTCTTTTTGACATGCCTTCTCAAATAAAACCCTAACAATGAAATGATGATGATAACAAAACACAATTTGTTGATTATGGAACTATTGAGGTAGTGAGATGAGTGAGAGACATTGCTGGCCAGCGTCCATAGACAAAAAATCACATTAAGACTAAGAAACCAGATGTAGCCCCATGAGTTAACGATATCTAAAATTTTCTTACTGTCGGTCATTACCTTCATTGTCTATGGCTCGCAATGTTTAACTCCAGTCTGAAATTATAGTCTAAACACCTATGTTGCTACGTCTTGAATTCGTTTAAGACTGGACTAAGCTCAAATGAACCTACGGTGTTTAAGCCTTACGCGCAATAATAAAAATATATGTATCTGGGTGATAGCCATGATCAGAATGCGGGCTGGAGAATGTGCGTGGCCATTGCGGTGGTTAATCCTGCTGCTGCCATTGCTATGCTGGAAAGCGCAAGCTAACGGCCTGTTTGATCCTGAAGATGGCATGCTGGATATGAGTCGCTACCTGCAGGATAACCAATATGGTTTTTTACCCGTCCCCATCGTGATTACGGAGCCCGCCGTGGGATACGGCGGTGGGTTATTTGGCCTTTTTTTACATGGCAAAGGTAAACGTGAGGGTGAACGCTTTGTTCCTCCGCCGATCAGCGCTTTTGGCGGTGGTGGAACCCAAAATGGAACCTGGTTTGTGGGGGGCGGACATCGCCATACCTGGCAGGACGACCATATTCGTTATCTGGTGGCGGGGGGGGATGCGGATATTAATCTGGATATTTATACCGGTGATGTGATTGGCTTTGGTCGCAACAAGGCGATAAACACCGAAACCAAAGGCTACGGCGGCATGCAAAAGCTGCTCTTTCGCCTTGGTGATACGCCTGTGTTCCTCGGCGCCTCGCAGTTCTGGGCAAAAATGGATATCTCCGCCAAAAATAACCCCGTTATCGACAGCATCTGGAAGCGTGTGTTGGGGGAGAGCAGCACCTCCTCGGCTTTCGGTATCGTCGCGGAGTATGACACCACGGATAATCTCTTTTGGCCCAGTCGCGGCGTCTCTCTTTCGGGGGAATACCAGTTATATGGCAGTGCGCTAGGCGGAGATTATCAATACGATTTGCTGACCCTGGACGGCAAGACGTTCCTGCCGCTGAATCCTACCTGGACGCTGGCCCTCGTCGGAAATTATCAACGCCTTTCCCATCAGGATAACCATCTGCCGCCGATGGCACGCCCCTATATCGCGCTACGAGGGATCTCCCGTTATCGCTATCAGGGAAATGATGTTGCCACGGTACAAACACAGCTGGCCTGGCAGGCTACGCCGCGCTGGATTATTCAGGGCTTTATTGGTGCCGGAAGTGCTGAAGATACCTCATCTGATTTGTTTCACACCGCAGAGGTCGCTTGGGGTACAGGGTTTCGCTATTTGATTGCCCGTGAATATGGGTTACGTACCGGAGTCGATATCGCGTTTAGCGATAACGAACAGGCGGTTTATTTCAACGTAGGCTCAGGGTTATAAGCGAGCTGGAGGAAAGGTGGGTGCTCAATAATGAGGTGGAAGCATACTGTTTTGCCATTGCTGTTGATATCAGGCGCGGTAACAGCGGCTGAGGGTGATGACCGTACCTTTCCTATCTGGGGTGACGAGGCCAGAGCGCGAGGCTATTCCATTCCATTGCCTTTTGGTATCAACATTAACTATATGAATATGCGCCAGAATATCGATGTCGATAGCATCAGTTTTTCAGGACTGGCGCTGGGGAATCATCCTATTCCAACGGACATGTTTAATATTGATGCCGGGCATACACGAGAAAAAAGCAAATCAGAAACGGTGCGTCTCGATATGTGGGTTTTCCCCTTTCTGAATGTGTACGGATTAGTCGGGCACTCCCGGGGATCATCCGTCTCCAACGTATCGGTTGATGCGGATCCCACGCGCTATACCGGTATTGACCGATTAATAGCCGGGGCCGTGCATCAGCTTTATCAAAGCGGCGATCTTCAGAATATTGATTTTAAACTCGATTTTAAAGGTACAACCTTCGGTACCGGCATCACGCTGGCTGGGGGATATGAAAACTGGTTTGCGCTGGTGGACACCAACTATACGCGGACGGACTTCGATATTCTTGACGGCAAAATTTCGGCATTAACCGTCTCTCCCCGCATCGGGTATCGCTTTAATCTCCAGGGCCCTGCAGGACCATCACATCTGAGCGTCTGGCTAGGAAGCATGTACCAGGACGTTCAACAGGAGTTCAAAGGAAGCCTTTCAGACCTGAGTATGCCCGCTACGCTACAGCCATTAATTGATGCGGTCAATCAGAACGGTGAGGGGCGCTTTGATGTTAAACAGCGACTGACGTCACCCTGGAATGTGCTGGTGGGGAGCCAGTATGAGATTACCCCTCATTTTAATCTCCTGACGGAGATTGGCTTTAAAGAACGTAACAGTTTCTTTATCGCTGGCGAATATCGCTTCTGATGATAACCAGACCTCTTATTCTGGCGGGACTCCTGCTGCTAAGCTATCAATCGGGGGCGATTTCTCTCGATAGAAAATCAGTGGATGGGCTACTGACAAAGCTTGGCGCGGACAATCAATACGATCCGGCGAAAGGAATTAACTGGAGCGTGTTGCCTGGTCCTTTCTATACGCCCGAATTAAAGCTTGGGTTGGGGATGGCCGTGGCGGGGATTTACCGCGTTGACCCGTCCGATAGCACGACACAAAACTCATCGCTGTCGTTCACCGGGTTTGTCAGTTCGAGCGGGGCGTTAGGTATCGGCCTCAACAATTACACCTTTTTCACCGACGATCGCTGGCGACTCTTTGTTGATGGCTCAATTGCCAAAGTACCCACCAGCTTTTGGGGGAGCGATTACGATGCTGCCCAGGGTGGTAGAGCTACACCAATAATTCTGTAGGTCTGCATCCGGTGTTGCTGCGTGAGGTGACCGATAGTCTCTATATAGGCGCTGGTTGGGATTTTTCATCCATGCAGGCGAACGTAGAAAATGCCCATCCAGGAGACGTTTTTTCCACATGGCATGCGGATGCTTCGCCGCTTTCTTCCGGGGCGTCGGTGGCAGTGAACTATGATTCTCGCGATGTGGTGACGCGCCCTGAGCATGGGCAATTCTTTAAGGTGGAATATACCGTCTATGATCCGGCATTGGGCTCAGATACGCATTTCACGGCGGCAGAACTTCAGTACGATTATTACCATCTTCTCAATGAGAAAACCGTATTAGCCTTTGACCTCTGGGGACGTTTTACGCGTGGCGATGTTCCGTGGGATAAGCTTTCAATGGCGGGAGATGACCGACGATTACGGGGCTATTACCAGGGGCGGTATCGCGATAAAGATGTCGTAAGCGGGCAGGTGGAGTACCGACGCAAACTCAGTTGGCGACACGGCTACGTACTTTGGCTGGGTGCCGGGGCGTTGGGAAATGATGCCGGTGATTTAAGCCACCATCCGCTGCTACCGACCGCTGGCGTGGGGTATCGCTTTGAGGTTAAACCGGCGATGAATATCAGGCTTGATCTTGGCTTTGGCAGAGAGAGCGCAGGGTTCTATTTTCAGGTCGCAGAGGCTTTTTAAATGGCTAAATGGCTATTGTTGCTGCTCATTGCCATGACGGGCGCTCAGGCAAGCGGCGATTTATTATCGCTAAAGCAGGCCAGTCAAGTATCCCCCGTAGCGGCGCACCTTAATGCGCCGGAATCGCTACGCCCGTGCTGTGCATTTGGGCACGATCTGCACGTGCGTGCGCTTGGCGTGCCGATTCCCTTCTATCAGATTGGCAATGTGCTCGCGCTGGATGCGCTGGGCGAGCATCGGTACAACGATAACGCCTTCGGTGCGGTTGAAAATATTGTCGGGTTAAGCAAAGAAGAGAACGGCCTTGTCTATACCCATCGAGGTGGTTTTATCGACATCGCCCACGTTCGCGATACTGCGGATAACACCTTCTTTCTTTTCTCTAAAATCTACCCCAAGTTAGGCCAGCGCTGGCGTTATTTTTATAGCAATGAGCTGGGGGTCAGGCGCATACAATTAAACGCTTTTACCCCACCGGCCGAGTTGAGTGCGCGCTATACGCTTGCCGCCTGGCTCGCCGGACGTTTAGCATTTGAATTGGCGCAGTGGCATGAAATTGCGCAGTGGTACGGATTCCAGTCTGTTCCCGGCTTTTCAGAGGCGATCTCTGCCTTTTCACCGGAGGACCTCTATTCTAATCTGCTCGGCGCGCGCCTTGCGGTTGTATTGATTCTGCAAGGCAAAGCCGGAACCGTCGATGGCTATAATGCGGCGATGACATCCGCGTTGAAAGAGGCGCTGCTGAGTCTGGATATTGCGACACGTACCGAAACCGAAAAGAAATTTCGCGAGTTAGATGGGGAGTGGTGGAACAGTAAGCGAAGAGTGCCCGATAAATTTCTGGTCTTAAAAAGAAACTACAACCTGGATATCAACCGCTTACCCACACCCGTTGCCAATGAAAACGCTCAGCCGCTGATGTTGACGTTTCCTGCCGTAGTTGAAGGGTATCAACTTTCACATTTGGGGGCGCTGAAAATCTATCCTGGGAAAGCGATGCAGTTACTTCCCCCACCCAAATCCTTCTACAGCCCGCAGCAGTTTCAAAAACTGGCCGATAAGGCAGCGCGTTCGGACAAGGTGCTTCTTGAGAGGATACAAAAATAATTAAGGCCACAATCGTGGCCTTAGGCTGATATTGTCGACGCTGGTTTGCGTCAATCTGATCGCGTATCAGTTGAAGCCAAGACGGATCAAATCCAGCGGGCAATAGACGCCATCGCAACCCTCAATCTCAACGGAGTCAGTACGGCGAATTTGTTCAGCCGTTTTACCTTCACCATGAATTGACCGGATAACGCCCGTCGCGCCATTGTTAGCAATCATGACGCGGCTGCCGATAGTGATAGCGTTACGGTTACGATCGTAGGTTTTCATCGTCTCCTCCTTTCACATTTCAAGACGGGATACATTTGCGGTGTGAATTAATACCGCGATAGAAAGCGCCATGTTTTGAGCTTTGTCAAAAGAGAGGTTTTTCCGCTGTATGAAGCGTCTGGATTATCAAAGAGGGGAATTAAGATTTTCTGGAACCGATAAACCAGATGATGAATCCAGCGGCTGCACCGACGCAAGCAATGCTAAGGTAGAGCAGTGCGTGTTCGAGAAAATAGTGCTGTAGGGTCATCCGCCCAGTCCAGACATCCTCAGATGAATCACCGACGGCAAAGTCAATGAAGACCAGCACAAAGGTAAACATGAGCGCATAAGTCACCATCATGTAGCAAAGTGAGAAAACATTGAATGAGGAATGGCTGCGCACGGGGGAACCCTGGTTTGGTTTGAGCGGGTAAGATAGCCTATTGTGATGCAGATGCCTAGATGTGAAAAGCAACGATCTGGCTGGTGAAAGGCAACGTTGAGAGTGAAATGTTTGAGTGGGGAAATCGGATAAAGGCACGTGTTCGTTCACCTAATTTGATGCAATGCTTAAGATGCTCTGCCCGCGATTGATATAACCGAGCCACAATATATCGGTTGGTTAAGTTTTCAGTTGATCATGCCCGGACTCATTTATCGCGTAGTGTTGAATGGCGTGATTGATTAAAAGATAAGCATAGAAAGCCTGAGGTAGCGGAAGTTATGGTGACGACTAGACGAAATGCCAAAAAGACTGATGAGAATTAATGGTGAATAAATGCACACGATCAACAATCCCACGCATCACGCGTTTCAATGAAATTGATTTTGATCAATTTCATTGAAAAAAACGAATGCTCCATTTCTAATTCTAAGTCTTTTTTGTGATACCTAATAAGGGGTATCTTCGAGCTGTGTTTGGCTTTTTTTTCTAAAAAAAACACATTCTACCAAATTTAATTCTTTTAAGAGTGATGATTTGTAGTGATTTGTATTGATTGTTTTTCGTTTGAAAATGTAATTGTAACTCCTATTGTGTCTCGGTAATCTCGAAAACAACCATATAACAAACGGGGTGGCGGTGGATAATAATATAAAACTTCTTGGTTATAGAATTGATAATAGACTTTATTATTCAGTGGAAAATAAAACCTTGTTCTCTTTAGATGGCAGTGAGAAGAGCATTCCACTCAGAACAACCAAAGCACGCTTGCTCGAATATTTATTATTTAAATCTGGTGATGAAGTCATTACCGACCAGGAGTTGCTAAAAAATATCTGGGATAAATATGGATTAAGCTCTTCAAGTCAACGTCTGTGGTTAGTTATGAGAGAATTGAAAGTCATCCTGTGCGGGTTCAATGTTTCAGATGACCTGTTCATTCGAGTAGAAAACAATGGCTATCTCGTTGATGTTGCGTTTGTTCGTGAAGTTGTCGAATTTACAAGAAAAATGAAGGTTGAGGAACGCTAGGCTATAGCAGAGAAAAGCTGCCGAATTTTTAGCACACTTTAATGGAGGGTAATAAAATAAACCCAGTGTTCAGAAGAACAAAAAACAATCTAATAGTTGTGTACACGAGTAACTATTGGTTTTACCAGGGGATAAAGTTTTCTCTTAAAGACTTTGATGTATTCCACAATACAGATGAATGCATCGATTTTAATCAACGGAAAATGATATTTGTGGACGCGAATATCCTTCTAGAAGGAAAAAGTAAAGATTTTGCCTCTTTTATTTATTCGAATTGTATTGATCGGGTCGTGTGGTTGACAGGTCATGATACGGGAATGGTGTATCCACTTTGGGCGACTGGTGACCGAGTCATCAATATTAATGAGAGTAGAGACTCTTTCTCATATTTTTTGCGTGCAGCGGCGACAGAGCTATCGATGGACGGTATTGCATACTACACATCGCTTTCGCCAACAGAAGCCCTTATCCTAAACTATCTTGCGAAGGGCTTCTCCATTACTCAGATTGCTTTTGTGACGGACAGAGCGCCGAAAACTATCTATCAGCACCGAGCGATGATACTGAGAAAGCTAGGCTATAAAAATGCTGCTTTCATGCAATCTATATTTTTGAGGTACGGCAAGTTGATGTGGACCAACAGAAGACCACGTTTGGCCGACATTTCTGCAGCATCCTAGCCAGATATATCTTGAGATATAGCAAAATGCCGTGTATTGATGAGTCGTCGTACCTGGCCTGCACACGCTGCACTAAGGTCGTTCGTTATGCTCGCCGTAATGTCGAAATTTTTAACCAGGAATGCTGGAGTCTGTATTAATCTAATTATCTTTTTCGGAAAAAACGGTATCAGCAAAACTTAGGGTATTGAGCCTGAACGAAATCAAACCCGCTACTGCGCAGGTTTGATTTTAATGCCAGCAATTTTAATTTTGGCAAACTATATCTGCTATATAAGCAGCCGCACTTGAACCACCTTTCACATAATCAAATTGGTTAGTGACTTTTCCGCTTAAATTATATAAAGTTATTCTCCCATATTCGTTTTTACATGCCTGAGTAGAAATTGTGAACCGGCTATATAAAATATTGGCGTGGGAAGCTCTGGATATTGGGACTTGTTGAATAATAATTGAACGAATCCCTTTTGATTCTGTAAAAGACCGCTTTTTAGCATAAAAATTAGAATCGTTTGTATCTGTAAGAAAAGTCCAGCCTTCGACGTTGTCTGCTGCGAATACAGAGAATGAGGATATGGCTAAAAATATTGCTCCGGTTAACTGTGATGTATTGGGCATTAATAAATTTCCTCGTTTTTAACCCAGTTCTGTGTGCGTAGATGTGATACCTCACCATTCCGTTATCGGCATTATTCACAATTTATTTAACAAATAAATGCATGTCTTTGCCCTGTTTGCTTTTTGATCTTTAATCCTTTCAGACTGCTGAGAATCTTCACTTTGAGCTGTCGTTAAATCAGCCCGAGAGTCTGATCCCCATCAAACCCAGCACCCGCCATGCAGCGAGATGAGAGGCCATGAAAATGGACAATGACCCGTGCTTCTGCACGGAGTTTCTTGATCTGCTCCAAGGCTAGTTACACGGTGATACGCCGATTGGCGCTGTTCTGCTTTCCGTCGCAATGGCGCTGAAAGCGGTTAAAAATGATGAAACATCACGCGGTTCACATTAGCCATTCCAAAACCCATCTGCAGGTGGGTTTGATAATGGCACTCCATATGATATAAGGGAATGCATATAATTTATGGATGTTAATAACATGAAAGCTAATAATAAAATTGTATATGGGGTGTTTTTATTTCTGAGCTTTTCTATGTCTGCATTAGCGAATAATGCTTACAAAACTGAAGAAACACATGCTGTTCAGTTTCAAAGAGGAGCGAGCGGTGCTGTGGTTAATGGAAAAGTTACAGGCAACCAAGATGTTGATTATACGTTAACTGCAAAACAGGGGCAGTTAATCACAGTAAAGATGGAGAGCGCCTGGCCGCACCCCTTCTTTTCGGTTTTTGAGCCTAAAGGAAAAGTTATTTTCGACGGTATGAGTGATGGGGATTCCTTCTCCGGGCAGTTGCCATCATCAGGGAAATACATCATACGTGTCTACCAGAAAGGGAATGCAAAGGATGCTGGCGAGACTCATGCCTTTAAATTGACGATAAAGATAACAAACTAAATGCCAATTTAGTTAAGTCGCCTATTGGCGGTTTTTTATTGTCATCACAAAGGCCACCTTCGGGTGGCTTTTTTAATGGCTTTAACCATAGAAATTAGATGTCAGAAATCACGGTTACACCTGCACAGCAGATCCGCTTAAACCTTCTGGCAAGCCTCAGCTATGACACCACAGCAACTTCTGCGAACTGGCGAAACGGGAAATATGACGGAAAGCCAACCGACATTACTAACTGAAGGTTGTATAAATCCATACAGCACTCTCCCTAACCCACTGATTATCCTCTAAGTGCCTGATTCACTGAACCTCTCAAAACCGATTAAATAAATAGGCATTAATTATAAATGATGCCTATATCCTAATGAAATTAAACGACTTTTAGTCTCTTTTTGTTTGCTGGGGGGCGTGAGGGGGGCAAAGCGGTCTGAATTTTGTCGTTTAGCATGCCAATTTGGTCCTTATCCATCTCCCCAATCCATTTCCCATAAACCTCATAAACCATCTTTGCATTCTCGTGCCCCATTTGGCTCGCGATGAAGCTAGGATTCGCGCCGGCGGATAGAGACCAGCATGCATAGGTGTGCCTGGACTGATACGGGTGCCGAGGTCTAACCCCGGAAATTTCAACCCCTTTCTTCCACCCATGCGATATTGAGTTACGGGAGTAGTAACCAACTTTTGCCTTTGATCGGGTCAGGGGAACGAACACGAATTTTAGATGCTGTGTTTCTGTTTTACCGTGTTCACGATGATGGTAGGTGATTTCCCGCTTCGGTAGACTACCTGTAAGCTTAAACTGTTCTTTCAGCGCTTCATGTGCTGGTTTCAGCAAAGTGATTGTCCTGAATCCTGCGTTCGTTTTCGGTGGAACAAACAGCTTTTTATTTGTGAGATTGCGGGAAACATGAATCTCACCTTTTTCCAGGTCAATATCCTCCCAAGCCAATGCGCATAATTCGCCATGTCGCATTCCGGTGTGCACTGCAAGGATCCAGACCAGTGCTGTTTGGCCAGAGAGCGCTGCGATCATTGATTGGTACTCATGAAGGAGCAGGGGATCTGGGTCTCGTTTTGAGAGGGTTAGTAAAGACACCCCCTCATAAGGTGCGTGAGGGATAAATTTGCTTCGATGAGCAAGTTTTAGCATCTCGAACAGTAAGCTCATTCTGGTGTTTACTGTTGATGGGGTGCGTCCCTTCTTTCGGATATTAGGCATGATTGGGTTGATCACCTCGCCGGTGAGCAATTCATGTCTGTAACGCAACAGGTCGGAATGCTGAATATCAACCAACTGGGTATTATCCCCGATGATACGTCGCAGGGTGTTTACAATCGACGTGGCTGTATAAAGGGATGCGTTAGAAACTTCCAGTGCCTTGGCAGACAGAAAGAAATCGCAAAGCTCCTTGAATGTTGTGAGCCTTTTGGTTGTGGTGAATTTGCTGATGGCTTTGGAGTCAGGAAACCGTTCAGCATAATCGAACTGGCCCAGCTGAATATCACAAATGATAGCTGCACGGAGGTTTCCAGCCTTTTTTATATTAGAAGCTGTGACTGTCCATCCATGCAAGACCTCCCGGCACCGGACGCCGCGGTAGATGAACATGATCCTTATTTTGCCTTTATGTAGTTCAACGCCGGTGGGAAACATTACGACTCCTGAATAAGTTGATTGATGCGCGGGTAGTTGTACCAAATCATGGCGCGCTGCTTGTCCTCACCGGTCATTGGTGATCTTTTAAAGTGGATACCCTCAATCCATCTAAACTGGCGTAACGCCTTAATCTGACGCGCGCTTAGACCGGTTCTCTCGGTAAGTTTTGCCGCCACTACCCATTCAACGTTAAAGACGACCTGTGTCATAAATACCTCACAGGCAGCAAGCCGAGTATAAACAGGCCTGCCGCCTTACATTGATAATTCAATATCAACTCACCTGGCCCGGCAGCGCACGCAACCGGCGCATCCCCGTCATCGCTGTCGCGACATAGCTGCGACTGCGATTGACCACTCCTACCCAAACCTTCACGCCCGACACCCGGACGGTGTATGTTTCCTTCATCTTGCTGCGACCGTAGTCGCCGTAACGCTGGTGGTGTGTCTCCAGCGCAATGGCGCAGGCCTGGCGCGCGATGGGTGACTGCTTATTGCCGCGGTTAATTAGCTTCATGCTCACCTCACACAAACACATCAATCGGATCGCCATTGCTGGCGGCGGCGCGGTTCGCTTCCCGGCGCAGGCCGAGGACGTAACCGACCGGGTCCCAACTGCGGAGGATGGCGTTTAACTCTTTCTGGCTGTGCCAGGTTGTCAGGCGGCCTTTCAGTGCAGTGGCGCAGGCGCGAACATTCGCCCTGGTAGGCCCGGCCATCTTCATGCAGAGGCACAATGTCAGCAGCAGGTCAGAATACTCATCAGCTGCCGCGCGCAGCGCCGCAGGTTCAATGCTGGCTTCCAACTCCGGAAGGCGGTGTTTCAGGCTCATACTTATGCTCTCCCTAATCGAATACAGCGGTTACGCCGAGATGCAATCATGGCCACGCCGGTTACCGTCTTCTGCAGGCGGGATAATTCCGCCCAGACTGTCGCCGCCCGGCGCCACAAGCCGCGACTCTCTAACTGGTTGGCTGTAGCTTCCAGTTGCCGGTCCTTTCCGATCGCCTCTGGGGCTGGCCCATTAATGAGTTCTGACGCATACCAATCGCTGACGATGAAGTTGTGAATACGTCCATCAACGGCATTCCTGGTGCGCAGAATCATGCCGCGTTCGGTCATTACGCCGATGATGTAGCGCGTAGCCCGGTCGGTAAGGCAAAGCGCTTCACTGATTTGTACGGGGCTTGCCTGCGGGTTTTCTAGCAGGTAATGAGCGACCGCTTTCTGACGTTCAAATTTATCTACCATGCTGATAATTCGGCCCCGGCTGGGGCCGACCTCCGTTAGCCAACGTATTCAGGTTTCATGTCGTCGAGGGTTACGCGGAACTGCTCGTACAGTTCATCGCCCAGGTGGCGGCGCGCGGCGGTAAGTGCGGCTTCTGCCTTCTCAAACTGTTCTGCCGCCCCTGGCTCGCCTGGGTTCGGCAGGGAGTTAATGGTCGCCTCGACTTTGTTGCGAGCATTTACCCGGTGATAGCGCTGCGTGGCCTTATTCTTGAGCTCGGTATAGAGCGATGAGCCCAGAGTGGCTTTCGCCTGGTTGATGTCTTCGCCAACCGCTTTGGCAGCGTCGATATCTTCGGCAGCATCAATCCGGTCCCGGAATTCGTCGGCGATCGAGTCGACATTCACAGCGGATTCACGTGCGCTACCAGTAGTTGTTACGTTGTCACCTGAGATTTCAGCCAGGCTAATGCGCTGCGGCGCCGGGTTAATCTCTTTCTCTGCGCGCGGCTCGACTTCGTCAGGGCTGTAAACGCCCAGGATGACTTCCGGGCAGTACAGGCGGGCCCAGTACTTCACTGCGAGATACGCGATCTGCTGTTTCGGCGCCGTCTTCCACAACGGTGAGTTCCGGGTGGTGATGTCAGCCAGGTAGATTGGCTCACCCCAGGTGATATCCGCTTCACCGCGCAGTACTGCGCCGACGCGGATAAACAGGCCTAACTCATCGCGACCGTCTTTCTGACCGGCAATCTTTTCCCAGTCACCGCCGTATTCGTAATGGAAACGACCCTGAATGGCGCTTGAGCTGGAAATAACCGCATTAACCAGTTGAGCCTCGTAACCCAGAACGCCATTCACCAGATGTGTTTTCTGCGCCACGGCATAAGGGTTCATACCCCATTGCATGGCCTGCATGACGATCGCCATGCAGTCGGCAGGTTTCCCTGCCAGGTGCTTTGGAACGGTGACGGCTGACTGCGCCATCAGGTCGGCAAATGCGGTCAATTGCCCCAGCGCCTGCACGTTGAATACAGCGTTGCTGGCAGAAATGGTGTTCGGAGCCTGCTCAGTCGTGATGATGTTGGTATTTTGCATGGTCAAATCCTCCATTAAGCCAGGCGCAGCGCTTCAAGGCGGCGCATGTCGAAGTCGTTCAGTTCGTCGGTGTAGTCGCCGGTGATTGGCGCTGGCCATTCGCCAGTATCAAAGCCGGTCGCGATAGAGCGCATCGCCTTGCGGTACTCCAGCATGCCCAGTTCCAGCAGTTCGGCAGACGCCTCGATAATGGCGATCCAGTGGTAGTTCTCGTCTTTGTTGACGAAGATCCAGAAGAACTGGTCCAGTGCTGCAGCCTCGCAATACATCGCTGCGCTCAGGTGGTAATCGCGGTCGATGATTTCCCGGTGCAGCTTGGCGCGCAGGCCTTCCTGCTTGATGTTCCACATGCTGATGGTTTTGAGGTCAGCGCCGACGCGAACACCGTCGAGGTCGATTTCCAGATCCGGACGCACACGGACTTCCAGCCCGGTTTCATCGTCAAAGCCGAAATAACTCACTTCGACGGCGCGGCTCGGATGGGTCAACAGCTTGCCGGCGGTCGGGTGGTCCAGCAGTGCTTTCTGAATGGCCAGCGCAGTGCTCAGTTGCTGGCGGGTGACCAGCACCTTGCCTTCCTGGTTCTCGCGCCACGCATCCAGCAGTTCGTCGGCGAACACTGCATCCGGATTAACGGCTTTCACGGCCTGAATCAGGTCTGCTTTGGTACCTGAGACTTTCAGCGGCTGAGGTTTCTGCGCTTCCTGCGCAACTAGGTCAGGGTTAATCACCGCCAGCTGTTCGAGCAGCGCGTCACGGCTTCCGCTGGTTTTCACCTGCGGCGGCAGGGTGGCGTTGTACTCTTTGATGCAGGCTTTCATCGCCGTTGCTGTTTGCTTCTGGCCTTCTTCAATGCGCTGGAACTCAGCAGGCAGCGCCATGTAGCTTTGTCCGGTTTCTTCCAGCGATGCGCCCAGCGGTACCTGCGGCGGCAGGGTGGCGTTGTATTCTTCCAGCAGCGCTTTGATGTCGTCGGCGGACAACTGCGCTGGCAGACTGGCGTTGTGCTCATCGATAAACGCGCGGATCGTTGCCGTCGTGGTGAATGCGCCTTCCGGAATTACTGGTTCAACGCTGAATTCGGCATCCAGCAGTTCAGGCTGCAGCGCCAGCGCATGCACCAGGTTGCCCATGTCGAGCACCGGTGAACGTTCTTTGACGATAGTCTTGGCGACGTGGCGGGCGTTGAAGTACATCAGGCTGACGCGGGCATCTTTCACCTGAGTTGAGCTGATCCCGTTCGCCGCGTGGTAAACCTCATTCGGCAGACCTTCATAGCGTCCTGGTTCGAAGAAAGCAGGGTACTCAGTAATTGGTGCTGGCTGCTGTTCTTCTGGCACGGATTGCTCGTCAGCAGCCAGGCTCGGTGCAGCGGCGGCCAGAATTTCCCCGGCGCTGGCGTCAGTTACGGTATCTGCCTGCTGATCATCTTCCACAGCACCTTCGCCTGCTGGTACCGCATTGTTAGTTTCGCCTTCGGCGCGCTCAGTCTCTTCCATCGGCTCATCGCTGGTGGTTTCCTTATTTTGTTTCGCTGGGGCGTTCATCAGGCCATCGATGGAGAACATACCGTTGCCCATGCTGGCGATTTTTGGCTGTTTTGGTTTTGTCAGGTCTTCGTGAATCCACTTTGGATCCGTTGGGTCGCTGATACCCGGCACAAACTCACCGCGAGCGGCTGCTAGACGTTTGCTGACTTCATCGAAAGAAATCGCTTCATCATTAGCTACGGGGGCAATTTGCGCAGTAGCTACGGTTTCTGCTGTTGGCGCATCATGTTTTGACTCAGTCAAATTGGCATTGATGTAAGTCTGCAGGCTGACCGGGAAGTGGTGAACGTTCTCTGCGGCGCCGCGGATAAGTGCGAAGATAGCGGCGCGCGAATAGTCCAGGATGCCAGCACATTTGCGTAGGGCGGCGGACCACTCTTTGAATGGGCTTTCTTTCTTGCTGACGATCTCTTTAGCCCGGCGATGAATTGAACCCGGAATATTGTAGATGTCGAAACCCATTGGCAAAGTGGCCAGTGCGATCTCTTCGTCCAGCGTATCCAGGGTATGTTCGTAATCGGGGTTGCGGTCTGTCTTATTGCCGCCGCCAGCATTGGTTCCGGTATCGGTGCGCTGGATTTTCGCCACACGGTTTCCCTTTTGCCACTCTTTGACCAGCAGGCCGCGATCGATGTATTCGGTACTAACCCACGCTTTAACGAACTGAATAAAGTGGTTCAGTTCATGGCGCTGTGTCTGTGGCAATGCCTTTTGCACTGCGTCGGTCAGCTTCCAGAGAGCTGGCATGTCGTAGGCTTTAACTTCCGGCGCGTTTTCTACAGCCAGCAGCAGGTTCTGAACATAGGTGTTATCCATGTCCATTTCTAACGCTGAAAGCTCTTTACGGCGTGGGATGCTGATGTGGTAAACGTGGCCTGTTTCGGCGCACAGCTGCGCCAGCAACTGAATGCGGAAAGGCATAGTGACCAGCTGGAACTCTGCGTTCTCGTCGTCGGAGTATTCAACCTTGCGGTCGCCGTTCTCTTCGGCCATCAGCTCAGTGGTTAAATCGTTGTCTGCAACGTCTTCCTGGTGGAAAGTGTCCTGCGGCGCCGCGCCGGGTTTCAGTTGCCATGTGCGCTGGTCTTCGGCCAATTCGTAGCGTTCGCACCAGGTGAAATCAACTTCGCCTTCTTCCGGCAGGTCATCAACAACCGGGAAGTCAGTGCGAATCGGTTTGGCGTAGTCCTTACCACGACCCGTTTCGATGCCTGCGTCTTCCAGCGCAACGTCCAGCATCAGGTTGGCGCGAGCCTCAGTTTTTGCAGTGAACCAGACAAAAGCATCAGGCTTTCCTGATTTTTGTGTGGCTCGGATAACAAATGGAAATTCCATGTTCAATCCTCTTTTTCGGATGTTAGAATCCCCGGGCCATTGATGGCGCCCATGGGTGTCTTTTTTGGTTTGCTATAAATTCCGGTGTAACTTTGGTCGGTGGCACCGGACGTACAGGCCCGCTTTGGCGGGTTTTTACGTTATGACTCGTGGGCCATCTGGTCGTATGAAGCACATTGCACACAGCAGTAATCGCGTTCTTCGTGCTTCAGCTGCGAGCCGTGAATCAGCGTCAGCTTGCTCTTCACTTCTTTGCCTTGCTCAATCGGCTTTCCGCAGAGGCGGTAAGCGCATTTCTTCTGGTTACGCATCCGGATTCCCCTTCTGCGCCAGCAGGTAGCAGAGACGGCGCAGAAGCACCTCGAAGTAATTCAGTTTCACGGCCTGCTGCCGTGCTGGTTCGCGTGCAAAATCAATCATGATGATCTCCTTGTTTTGCCTGTCTTTTCACCACTTCAGGCTCGGTGGTATGCTGGAGTTCTCACACAACCAGCAAGGAATTATCATGAATAAAAAAATATTCTCTTCGGATCGCACCGTTGAATCAGTTGCCTATGACATCGCTCTGGCGCTTGCTTCAAAGGATGATGCCGCAAACACGCCTGAAGAAATGATGGCCCGCATTGAGTCCCTCCTTCCGGCATGCCTGGAGGAGGCCAATGCACGTTACGAAAAAGAGCACCCCTATCAGGACATTGGCATGTTTACTCGCCGCTAATCCTCGCCAATCGCCACCAAAGCAGCCCGTAATGCTGCTGCGGTGGCTTTGCGGTGATATTCCGCGTCGATCCGGTCGATTGGTTCCTTTGGCACAAAATCATCAAAAACTACGTAAATGGCTGATAAGGCCTCTTTAGCCGCGTCAAGGACTGCGCTGTTTGGTATTGCGTGGTTGTTTTTCATCTCATCCTCGGTGCCCTTGTCGCCAGGCTGGCGGAACGGTTGCCTGATGCGCTATTTGTGATCCACCTGATGGAGGTTTCTTCCTGTTGGTGGTCGTAGTGCGTCTTGGTGATATTGATTAAATCACTGGTTTATATTTATGTCAATCGGTGAAGTATAAAAATATAAACCTAAGATTTATATATGGCGAGGTGCCAGGCTGGAATGGCAGATTTTGGACAAAAAAAATCCCAGCGCTGAGGCTGAGATCACGAGATGTTTGGGGGGTAAAGCTGAATGCTGGGCGAAGGGCAGTAAAAACCCGGCGCGGTGGCCGGGTGGGTACTGGATTATCGCTGCGTATTAATCTTCGAACATCAATACCGGAATGTTTATATTATGATGACCAGCAAGATTAAGGGTCGCTAAAGTGAAGGCGCGCAGATATGGATAAAGGAGCTTAGCTGAACCGACACTTGCTATAGCCTCTGTGGCTTGCTCAAGGTCCATATCCTCCTCAAAGCTTATAATTGCCATTTGGCAGGCTTTGAATATGAATTTCTTATCTTTATGCAGTTCTATTGAAAGCGTTAACCGAAAATCTGTCTGGTTTTTGTCTGAGTAAAATACGTTGGATGTTGCATCAAGATGAAATTGCTGACCCGTTTTAGTAGGGGTTTCAGTCGGGGTTAGCTCAAAGCTATCAACCCAAAAGTTCACAAGATCAAATTTTTTCCCGTTAATCAATGCGATGCCTCCGCAAAATCCGGTTCTGCTGACATGATTTCAGCGCTTCCAGACCATGAAAAAGATGATTGCTGAATCCGTACAATCCTGACCATTGACTCTGATCTAGAAACCCCTGCCATATTACAAAGCTCAGAAAAAACTTGAGGGAACTTAGCGGCAGTTCTAATCAACTTGTCCATAGATTCTGATTGTGCAACGTCATCTGTTTCATATTTCGAAAAAGCCTTTGGTCCTCCACCGAAAATGCGTGAAGCATCATCCTGAGAGATGCACCAACTCTTTCTTATGGCTCGCATTTCATCGCCAGTGAGGAGCCCATCAATGATTTTCTTTAGCCGAATCACAGACCGTTTGTTGGTGCGCATTTCTTCTGCGTCTACCTGGTCTACAAGGCACAAGTCGCACTCACTAAAAATGTGATCGTAGCTTTCAGTAAAACCTTTGTAGGTGATACTTTCGGTCGTTGACCTTCGGGTCAGGTGCCCAGATCCGCAGACAGGGCATAATTTTGTATTGCTCATGGTGTTACCCTAGTGTCTTTGTCTTGGTGGGTGAAATGACACGATCAAAACAACAGCACCGGTTTTTCCAATGCAGAATTTAATGTAGAACTCACAATCCATTTCTTTGTGAGCCGCTTCAATCCAGGCCTTCTCAGTGAAAGAGTAAGCATCACAGGCAGCCCAAACGTTATTTGAATTTATTTGGCACCACTCAGAGCCAATAAACCGCCCCCTGGATACCGCTAGCTTAATCGAGCTCTTTAAGGAAGATTCATCTTTACCAAGTTCAGCAACATCTTTTCTGCACTGCTCTGTTATTGCTGAAATTTTAGCCGAGTCGATTATTGCAAGTATATTTCCATAGAGAGGTCCACCGGCGATTTTTGAAGCTGAACCAAGAAAACCCGTCTTATGCGAACTAACTATAGTTACCATTATGGTAAGTGCGCCCCTTATGTCAATACGAATAGCACGATTAGCTCGCTATCTCCCCATCCAACTGCTCATACCGCTTGAGCTTGAATAATACCCCGATCACCAGCTATGCGCCGACCATCACCCGAAGAAGCAGCAGTCCGGGTCAACCCTTACTACCTCAAGCGCTTCTGTTAGCGTCTCCGCTGTATCGTACAGGTGCCACCGCATGTCTTTCCGCATCCAATACAGCTTCCACTGACGAGAGGTTTTGAAATACCTGATACGTACCGATGGCAGGATGTGCGTCTCTCCTGGGGCGCCTTGCCATACAGGCCTCTGCTCGCCGATATCTATGGTCTGGTCATTGATGCTGTAGACGATATCGAGTTCGTTACGGATGTGCGCAGGGGGCCTGATGCTGTCAACGAATAGCTTCACTTCTTTGTTTACGGCGTGATATTCCAGATCGTTGAAAGCCATGCTTAACTCCAGAGCCCCCTAAATGCTACTCACCAACCATGCGCCGACCAGAACACCTTAATCCCCTTGCGACCTAATCCTTCCCTTCATGTACTTCTCGTACATAGCATCCAGCTCTTTCAGTCGGATGGAGAATATGCGCAGCATGTTTTCCTGCTCATCCTCGGGGAGTTGACGGAAAAGCTCGAGCATGCGCTGTTCGTTAGGCTTAATGCCGCTCATCTCACCAACATCTTCTCCCAAAAGCCACGCAACAGAAACGCCAACAGCATCGGCAATAGCCAATGCTGATTTTTTGCTGATGACACCTTTCTTGAACCACCCATTTACGGCTTGCGGGGTGATCCCTGCGATACGTGCCATATCCGCCTTGGTTACACCGCGTTCTGTTATCTCGGTGAGGCGAGCGATTAGGACTTGGTTGGGCTCTTCTTTTCTCATTTCGCCATTCTAAACATTTGGTTTATACACTCAATAAATCTATGATTTGCACATTATGTAAATCTATGGTTTACTTTTGCTTGCTGACTACAGGAGATCGAGATGACAGCATTAGATAAAGCAATTCAGGCCGCAGGCACTGCAAGAAATATGGCTCTTGCTCTTGGTGTATCAAGCATGTCCGTCAGTCACTGGAAAAATCGTGACAACGGAATTGTTCCACCGAGCTACGTGTTGCCTATTTTTCGCATGACCGGCGTCACCCCGCACGAACTGCGGCCCGATCTGTACCCAAATCCAACCGACGGGTTACCACGTTAGGAGGCCTAATGATGCAGGTACTTACTTTTCAAAATGATAGCGAAATTAGCCAGGGCGCAATGATAAATCGCGCTCAAGCGCATAAGGGGCCAGGTCACGAAGATATTCGCGATGCGGTCCGCGCCTGGGCGGGTGTAGATGGCCAGGATGTGGTTACGGCCCTGATCATCGAAGAGTACCGGGCGCAGGGCGGTGATGACATCACTTTCCCTGATGATCTCTGCCGGAAACGCCAGAAGCTCTTTCGTTTCCTGGACAACCAATTCAACAGCGAACGGTATC
Source organism: Kluyvera sichuanensis (assembly GCF_040930405.1). Classification (NCBI taxonomy): domain Bacteria; kingdom Pseudomonadati; phylum Pseudomonadota; class Gammaproteobacteria; order Enterobacterales; family Enterobacteriaceae; genus Kluyvera; species Kluyvera sichuanensis. Next base: position 1,424,875 of record NZ_CP162271.1, on the reverse strand, counting down.
GCGAGAACGTCCGTCGGATAACCCCGGCGATCCTCGCGGTTCTTCCGCTGGAGTTCCGCAGCCGGCTGCTGCCGGAAGACAACATCATGGCCCGTCTGGCGCGACTGGAGAAAGAGACCAGCGAAGCGAAGATAGCCATAGCAATGGGCGCGCCAAAGCATCAGAAGATGAAGGAATTGAGTGAGGGGATTGTCGAGATGTTCCGCGTTGATCCGGACTTAACGTTACCGCTGATGACACTGGTGACTTCAATGCTGGGGGTCGTGTGATGAACCACCTCGAATTCATTGAAAAGAACGTGCGCGACGAACTGATTAAACAGGGCTTCACTGCGGCAGTCGCGCAGGGGGGGCATTTCAGGCGGTCGATATGTACAAACGTATGAGCCAAGCCAGTCGTAAGGGGAGGATTTTTGACGATGTTCTACGGTACGCAAAGTTATGGGCAGACAAACAGACGATGCCATCTGACAAGTTTGAGAAGAAACGCGATAAGCGCAATCAGCCGCAACCAGGGCTGTTCTGAAAAGGTGAAGACTGTTGTGCGCCAACACATCCAGTCTTCGGGTGCAAAAACGGGAAGTCATTGCGAGGTCAGTATGCCTGGACAAATTAAGCAAGTAAATATCGGGGGAAGTTAATGGCTCGCATTAGAACAGTCAAACCGGAGTTTTGGACAGACGAGAAGATCGTCGAATGTTCAATTCCTGCGCGCCTGCTGTTTGTCGGACTGTTCAATTTTGCGGATGACAAAGGCTGCATGGAGCGCTCACCAAAACGGATCAAAATGCAGGTGTTTCCTGCTGACACTATTGATTGCGAGCCATTAATTATGGAACTGATCACTCACGGACTCCTCACTGAATACTCAGTGAATGGCAGTCAGTATTTACAGATACCTGGTTTCCTAAAGCATCAGAAAATTAACCGACCGAGTAACTCAAATATCCCGATGCCGCCGGTTCCCGCTGCCCAAAAGCAGGAAGATAACGGTAACTCATTGAATGAAAACGATGAGCGCAGCAGTGAATCCATGCGCACTCACGGAGCATTCAGTGAGTCGTCAGTGAGTATTCATGGAGCACTCACTGACGGAAAGGAAGGGAAGGGAAAGGAAAGGAATAAAACAAGAGAGAGAGAGGATAGCGCGGGCGAAGGCTTTTCCTCGAGTGGTGAAGACAGTCCGCTCGAATTCATCGCTTTGCCCCCGATGGGTAAATTCCCGATCGCTAACGACTGGACCCCTCAACCTGAGTTCTCACGTCGTGCGACGCTCTGGGGAAAGAATCTCGGTGATGAGCCCGGTTACTCGCCTGAAGAGCTTCAGCAGTTCAGGGACTACTGGGTATGTGATGGTCGTGTGAAGCATCACCAGCAGTGGGAGATGGCTTTTGCTGACAGTCTGTTGCGGTCGCGTGGGCGAATCCAACTAGCAGGCTCAGCGACCGTCAGGGATGTAAATCGCATCTCTGAGCCAGATAGCACTATTCCACCAGGGTTCAGGGGGTAGCGATGAAAAACATGATTGGTACTGGTAGCGCGCTTGAGCGCCTGAAGAAACTCATTCCGCCCGGCGTACAGCCGAAGTTCACGAAGGCAGCTGAATTGCTGGCGTGGCAGCGGGAGGAAGGGCTGAAACAATGCGAGGAACTGAACCGAATGAACCAGAAAGCGCGCACTGAGAAAATCTTCGGTCGCTCTGGCATCCAGAGCCTGCACCGCAGCTGCACGTTCGCCAACTACGAAGTATCCAGCGAGCAGCAGCGCAAGGCCTACACCATGGCGAAAAGCTACGCGCAGAACTTCGGGACCGGCTTCGCAAGCTTCGTGTTCAGCGGCGGCCCGGGCACCGGCAAAAACCATCTTGCCGCGGCGATTGGCAACCATCTCCTGGCTGCTGGCCATACGGTTCTGGTCGTCACCATTCCGGATCTGATGCTCAGGGTTCGCGAGTGCTACGACGGAGGCCAGTCGGAAGCCTCTCTGCTGGATGACCTCTGCAAAGTTGACCTGCTGGTACTGGACGAGGTCGGTATTCAGCGCGGAAGCAGCGGCGAGAAGGTCATTCTGAACCAGGTCGTTGACCGCCGCCTGTCCTCGATGAAGCCGGTGGGCGTGCTGACGAACCTGAACCATGCAGGGCTTCAGGATTCTCTGGGACTTCGCGTTATCGACCGCTTAACCATGGATAACGGCATCTGGGTGAACTTCGACTGGTGCAGCTACCGCAAGAACGTATCGCACCTGAGGGCAGTGAAATGAGCATCGTGAAAACCCATACCGGCATCGTCATCACCAAAGATGGCCCGAAGCGCAAAAAGCTACACGAGACCGAAAAAATGTGGTGCGCAGGGAAAAACGAGATGTACCACAAGGACACCGGCCGCCGCCATTTTGGTGAGAAAACGCGCCGCTGCCTGCTGCTGGAAACAATCGAGAAAATCGGGAGCGAGTCATGAGCGAAATCACTGTGAAAGAGACAAAAAAGGCGATCGCAATTATCGCCGAGTACCTTCAGCGCGCCAGCAGAAATGAGCAACTGCAGGAAGCCAAAGTTCGCCTGGATAAGAAAATCGTTCTGCTTTCCGATGATGAGCAATGCGATCAGTCCATGCTGATGGCGGCATTTGTACCGGCGATGACAAGTCACACCCGGGAGAAGTTCTTTGAAGAAATCGCAGCAGCACTGGAAGGAGCGCAGGCATGAAACCAACGTATGAACAGCTTGAAGCGCAGGTGCTCGAACTGTCAGTGAAATTAGCTAACGCTGAAAGCAAGTGCGTTGAAGTGGTGGCGGAGAGTGCGGGGCTGAAGTCGGTTCTGGAAGAAATAATCAATGCCGCCGAGCCGGAATATCACGAACAGGGCATGGGGTGTGGCGTTGAAGACCGCGGCTACCAGCGCGATGGCTATTCTGCCTGCTCCTACGGATGGTATTCAGCAATAGACCGCATTTACTCAGAAGTTATTCCTGGCGCATTGCCTGAAACCCCGGCAACCGACGCCGCCATTGCAAACATCCAGGCTCAGGGTGTGGAGATGTATGCAATTACTCTCGACCGTGGCGCTGACGATGCAGAGCGTGGCGGGTTCGATGACGGCATGAAGTTCTTACGCGCAGAAGCTGAAAGTGTGCGCAAGTTCGCCGCCCAGTTACGCCAAGGAGTCGAGCATGAGTAATCGATTCTACATGCTCTGTACTCGCGAAACCGTAGGGAGTAACGCGTCATTCCACTGCCAAAACGGTAATGGGTATAGCTCTAACATCGAACGCGCACACGAATACACGCTGGAAGAGGCTCAAGGCGGCTGGGAGCTAGGCAGGGAGATTGACCAGCCTGTATGTGCTGACAGCGTAGATGCTCTCGCCAAATGGCATGTTGATTGCCAGTACATTCCAACTGAGAGCGCTACCGAAGCCGGCTGTGGAGCATACGTTGCTTACCAAAAAGGAAGCTGGAACGGGAACGATGTTTACTGGCTTCAGAGTGGCGGTCTGCCAACGGATGATTTCTCTAAAGCGTTTGTTTTTGTCTCTGCCAACACTGAAGAGCCGGGTATTGTCTGGATGCCGTTTGCTATGGCCGATGCGGTGAAGCGCCGTACTTTCAACATCCGTGAGTTTAACCGACGCACTATGGTTCAGGGTGCGGGCCTGGTGATGCCCGAATGGTTGCGAAAACACAACCGCCGGCAGAAAGCGCGAAGTGGCAAGGTTCGCTGGAATTGCCCTTGCTGCGGGAAAATCAGCTGGCAGTACAACCCCTATGATTTTGACGGTTGCCGCGACTATAAATGCGACGAATGGAGGCCACAATGAACGATATCACCGCACTGATGGCGACCATGAAAGCGGCAGCAGAGAAAGCGATTGAAGCCAATGAGCGACTTTGCGTGATGCCGCCGGATGAAATTTTCGATGTTTCTCTGGCCCATAGCAAGCAACTGGACGCTGACATTACCTTGTTAAACGCCCATTACGATGAGTCAACTCCGGCTAACGTCAAGGCGCTGGTAGAGGCGCTGGAGAAGGCGCAGAACGAGCGCGATGAATTCAGAAACCGCCTCAAACTTGAACGCGCAATTCTTGAGGATGCTGATAAGCGCATCGCAGAGCTGGAGTCCCGCACCGTCACCGTGAAGCTGCCAGCCGCATGGTGGGTTAAGCAAGGACCTCAGGAGTTACTTGCATACGAAAAACAGATGCTACTAGATGCGCTCGCTGGCGCTGGCATCCAGGTTATCGAAGGAGACGCATGATGAACGTACTTAGAACGTTATTCTGGTGGCACGTGCGGAAAACTTTGCTCGCTTTCGGCGTCGAACTGGTTATCGAAGGAGAAGGACAATGAGCAAATTATCGGATTCAGAAATCAGCGCAGCAATGCTTAGCTCTTTAGAGGGCTATGTCTTTTCTATCGTTGATTCAATCGAGTTTGAAATTGGCAGGAAGCTAACTGGCGATGAGCAACAGCACGTTCACCACATGGTAAACAAGAAGATTTTGAGCGTAACAACCAAGGATTCAGCATGATTGCTGCAAATTACACCATGCACCTGCAGTGCGACTGTGAGGCCTGCACAGAAAAACAATGGGGCAGCCCAGACTTCGGTGAGTATATCGGCAATTCGTGGGCTGAATGCGCCAGAGAGGCGAGAAAAGACGGATGGCGTATCAGTGCATGCAAGGTTTATGCAACCGCACCAGGGCACAAAGTAGCGAGAAGGAATGCAGCATGACAATCAACTTAACAGACCCAGTTAACCAGTTAACGGACTTGCGCTCTCTGATTCTTAGCGAAATCGGTGATTTCTTTTCAGGGTTCGGTTGTCCTGGTGAGCCAGAAACGCCGGAAAAAATGCAGCGTGAGTTAACTATGCGCGTGGGCCGCATTATTAATGATCACATTGTTAACTATCCACGCTGTGAGGTGCTGGTAGAAATCCTGAAAGAATGCCGTATTGCGCATGATGAAGCGCAGGCAGAGCTTCAGGAAAACCGGAAAGCGAATCAAGCACCCGTCAAGCAACCATCAAGCAACTCGTTCACGAATGAAGAACTGGAAGCAATGGCGCACGGCAACAATCCGCAGGCTAATGCGTATCGTGAGCTGCTGGCGTTCCGGTGCAACTCTCCGGCAGCTCCGGATGGTTGGAAAGAAGAGGCAGAGAAGCTTGCAGAAGCGTACGGATCCGCATTTGTCATATTCAGGCACGGAGAAGAGCCTGTATGTGCTGACCCGACGAAATTCTGGTTTGGATTCGACCCGGCTGCATCGGATTTCCGGGAAATCGTGAATTCGTCAACCAACAATTGTCGGGAAATCACGGAAACGTCAACCAATTGCCCTAAATGCGGTGGTCGCGGAACTTATCACTGCCCGCAGATGCTTGGAACGGTCGAATGCGAATGCACTCTGCCGGTAGCGACAAAGAAGGTGGGGAATAAAATCCGAGAAGATATGGAAATGGGTGCTCGGGTTACCAGGCATCGATTTAGGCCTTAACTACCATACAAGCGATATGGGAATCCCCATATCGACAACCAAGGCCTCTCTGGAGGCCTTTTTCACGACAGGTGTTTGCATCACCTTCACATGATCGATTTTACCGATCGATTACATCCAATCGATCTATCAAATCGATTAAGAAGCGAACACATTCACGCAACACATCAATAACGCTTAATGTGAATCACTTTCATTTGGAAGCTGACACATGCCCTGACGGCGAGTGTCGGCAGGTGTCGAAGCCAATGATTCAGTAGGTTAGCAACGTCATTTTTGCCGCACGAATTGTTAAATTAAACGATCATTTTTCGCACAAATGTGAGGCTGAAAATTTATTTAAATCAGTAGGATAAATGCTATTGCGTACCGCTATAGTTTTTGTGCATACTTTGGCAATTCCGATAAATACTGTATAAATTAACAGTGATATTTTTTAATCTTATTTCGCCAGCCACCGCCAGATTTAAAGGCAGAAAGCTGGCCTGGTGGATTGCGAAAGGAGGGGGTTGTGGCTGGAAACGTTGATGGCGTGGATGACTGGTATGACATTGTGCGGCGCTCAGATGGCCGTGTGGTCGGTTCGTTCTGCGGAGAACGCCGCCATCTCATCTACCGCCAGAACGGGATAGTTTCACTACGTCCGATGCTCGAGGATGAGATTGTGTTCACTCACAGCTCGATGGTTAAATTCCTGAAACGCTGCGGTTATGGCATTACACCACCTCCTGATAATCTGATATCATAATTTCATAGGCCTGAACAACCTATGCCTGATGCGCCACGGAGAATCCCATGGCGCACGAACTACAGCTAATCAAGCAGTCCCCAGGAATCCTGATCCCGGCTAATCCCGAGACCAGTGAAATTCTGCAATCAAAAATTAAGCTTGGCGCCGTGCTGGTGGCCAGGTTCAGACAACCCCGCAACTCCGCATTCCATCGACGCTTCTTCGCGCTGCTTAACCTCGGCTTCGAATACTGGGAACCTACCGGCGGCGCTATCTCGTCGAACGAGCGCAAACTGGTGACCGGGTTCGCTAACTTCCTGGCGACGTACGGCGGCAGCGCAAACGCGTTGCAGGATGCCGCTGAGCAATACCTTGAGCAGGTAGCCGGGCGACGCATCACCAACGGCATCAGCCTCTGCAAATCCTACGAAGCGTACCGGGCATGGGTCATCGTCGAAGCCGGGCATTACGACACCATCAAACTGCCTGACGGTTCACTCCGCAAACACCCCCGTAGCATCTCCTTCGCGAATATGGGCGAAATCGAGTTCCAGCAGCTCTACAAGGCCGCGCTTGATGTCCTCTGGCGCTGGATACTGTCCAAGCCATTCCGTACGCAGGATGAAGCTGAGAACGCTGCTGCGCAGCTGATGAGCTTCGGGGGATAACCAGATGGCAAAATCATGGTTCCACTACACCGAATGCACGACAGAGCAGGCCGATGAGCTTGAGCGGCAGTACCAGCGCCGCGGCGCAACTGTAACGCGCAGCCTCAATCCCGATTATCTCACCTGGACCGTCAGCGTAGAGCGACAGGAGGTTAAATACCTCGAGCCAACGGCACGGACATTCCGCCAAAAGGTCTGGGGGTGAGCATGGCGAAGCTACCGCGCCGCAAGTGCGCCAACAAAGAATGCCGCCAGTGGTTCCACCCGATGCGCAACGGGCAGGTCGTCTGCAGCTACGAGTGCGCCAGCGCCGTTGGCAAAGAACAGACCAAAAAAGCCCGGGAGGACGCGCAACGCAAGGAGTCCGCCAAACAGCGCGCCACTGAGAAAAAAGAGCGGGCGGCCTGGCGCCAGCGCAAAGCCGCGGTTAAGCCGCTGAAGCACTGGGAGGATTTAACCCAACGCGTCGTCAATGACTACATCCGCGAGCGTGATGCCGACCTGCCATGTATCAGCTGCGGGACGTTCGACACCGTCCAATGGGAAGCGGGTCACTACCGTTCGCGTGGTAAAGCGTCGCATCTCCGCTATCACGAAGACAATATCAGTAAACAGTGCCACCACTGTAACGTGAAGCTGTCGGGAAATCAGCAGCAGTACCGCCTTGGCCTTATCGAGAAAATCGGGCCTGAGCGCGTCGAGGCGCTCGATAACGATAACACCCCCCATCGATACACCATCGAAGAACTTGAAGCCATCAGGAGGCGCTACAGCGCGCTTCGTCGCGGGTTAATTAAGAGCAGGGAGGCCGCATGACCATAGAACAGATTATCCGGTACCAGGCCGAAAGCGTCATGCGCGCCAAACTGCCGCCGGTAGCAAAACATAGCCAGGCCAAACAACCTCAGAAGGAAGCAGCATGAACAATCAGCGTCTTGAATATGTCCGCCAGCAGCTGATCGTTGCGACTGCCGATCTGAGTGGGGCGACGAAAGGGCAGTTAATGGCCTGGCTGGAGAACGCGCAGTTCGACACGAAAACCTTTAAGCGGAAGAAGCCTCGAGTATGGGATGCTGAAAATAAGAGATGGCAGGCTCTGGACAACCCACCAATCTCAGGCAAGCAGTCGCATGCCAAGGGATCGCATATCCCGCTGGTGCAGCCAGTTGAGTTTTCCACCGCGTCGTGGCGCCGCGCGCTGCTGTCGCTCGAAGAGCATCAGAAGTCGTGGCTGCTGTGGAACTACAGCGAGAACACCAACTGGGAACATCAGGTGGCAATAACGCATTGGGCCTGGGCTGAGTTCAGCGCGCAGCTGGCGGGCAAGAAGGTGGCAGGCAAAACTATGGAGCGGCTGAAGAAGCTCATCTGGCTGGCGGCGCAGGATGTTAAGGCGGGGTTGGGTGGGCGTGAGGCATACGAATACCAGGCGCTGGCAGAATTGGTGGGCGTGACACCAAAGAACTGGTCAGAGACGTTTACCGACCGCTGGGTGGAGATGAAGCGAATCTTCATGAGCCTCGACAGCGAGGCTTTATTGCAAGTAACGCGATCACGTTCACAACAAAAGGCGACAAATTCACACCAAAGTATTGCAAAACTGGATTGAAACGCATATATTTCATGTAAATCTGATATTGTGCCATTGTTGTATTCACTGGCAGTAAATGATTATCTAACCCGCCGCGTGCGGGTTTTTTGTTTCTGCTATTCGATGACTATTATTGGTAGGTAGTGAGTATTGATTGCAGGAATGATTTGAATAAAAATTGTTGATGCAGTGAATCCCCCTTTGCGGCGGGGCGCTCAGTCAAAACTGATAATGTTCAAATGCTCGCGCGAGGCAGTTCGACTGGCTGACTCACTGGGAGGCACCCAGCACTGCACACCTACCTTTCTTAAGGCCTGCTCTAATGAGCGGGCTTTTTTATTTTCAGGCTCCGGGAAAACTCCTCGACGTGTGTTGTTGTTAAATCAGCCCGAGAGCCTGAACCCCTTTAAAACACACAGCACCCCGAAACCATCGGAGGTGAGAGATGTTACGAATGGACAAAATAACCACCGGCGCGGCTTACGGCGCCTCTGCGGGGAGCGTGTTGAACGGCATTCTTAACGCATACAGCCCTGAGCAGTGGAACGCCATTGGCGTACTGGTGGGCATAGTAGTTGCTGTTCTCACGTACCTGACAAATTTGTACTTCAAGATCCGCGAAGATAATCGTCGCGACAGGAGCCAGAATGAACCCGACACTGAGAAATAAGCTATTGAAGGCCATTCTCGGTGGCTCCGGCGCGATCACCATTGCTGCCGTCATGCTGAGTAATGCTGATGGATTAGAAGGGCGTCGCTATTACGCATACCAGGATGTGGTCGGAGTATGGACGGTTTGTGACGGGCACACTGGTGCTGACGTTCGCCGCGGTCACCGCTACACCGACAAAGAGTGTGACTCGCTGCTGCAATCGGACCTTCGCAAGGTGGCCTCTGCAATCGACCCATTAATCAAGGTCAGAATTCCAGAGCCTACCCGCGCCGCGTTGTACTCCTTCACATATAACGTGGGCGCTGGCGCTTTCGCTGGCTCCACTCTTCTGAAAAGGCTAAACGCCGGAGACGTACCTGGAGCATGTAAAGAGCTTGAACGCTGGACTTATGCGGGCGGTGTTCAGTGGAAAGGATTAATCACCCGGCGCGAGATTGAGCGTGACGTCTGCACGTGGGGTCAGCGATGAGTCGAATGGCTGGCATAACCTGCGCCATCATCATCGTGGCAATAAGCTCTCTCGGGTTTTTGGTTAACCACTACCGAGACGGCGCCATCGAATACAAGAGGCAGCGTGATGAGAAAGCTCAGGCGCTGAATCTGGCTAATTCCACCATCACCGACATGCAAACCCGTCAGCGTGATGTAGCTGCACTGGATGCCAAATACACCGGAGAGCTGCACGATGCAAAAGCCACTATCAATCAGCTTGAGCGCGATGTTGCTACTGGCAAGCGTAGGCTGCAGCTCAACGCCAAGTGTCCTGAGAACGGAACGCCCAGCACCTCCAGCATGGATGATGCAGCCAGCCCCAGACTTACTGACTCCGCTCAACGGGATTATTTTACCCTCAGAGAGCGAATCGAAAACGTCACAAAGCAACTGACAGGCCTGCAGGAGTTCGTACGGACACAGTGCCTGAATTAGATGGCACCGCAAAGCTATAACTTTTCAGATTTATGGGGAATACTCTACGGTGCTGCAAACCGCAGCCAAAAAGAGAGAGTTACAAATGCCACAGGTCTTATTTATTGGCGGCCCTTGGGATCGAACCATACGAACGGTGAACAATAGCGGTGACTTGATAGCCGGGCATAATGGCCATGAAATTCATTATTCTGGCGGAGAACACGAAATGCCAACAAAGGCGCGCTATCTTATTGCCTGCAGTCCTGATGCCGACATCCAAACGGTTCCTGTAGCCATTCGAGAGTCAGGACATACGCCATTTGCCTAACCTGGCATACTTAATTGACCGCCTTCGGGCGGTTTTTTATTGCCATCACAAAGGCCACCTTCGGGTGGCTTTTTTAATGGCTTTAACCATAGGAAATTATATGTCTGAAATCACGGTTACACCTGCGCAGCAGATCCGCTTAAACCTTCTGGCAAGCCTCAACTATGACACCGCAGCAACTGCAGCGGCGATTAAGTTTGTTGGCGATGATCCCCTGAAGTATCAAATCTTCGTTAATCAGCTTAACCGGGTTACAACCGAAAACGGGCTGGTGGCACGAACAACCAAGGCAATTAAGGAGTCCGAAGAGGCGCTGTTGCTGTTTGATGATGAATCTGACAGTTAAGCACTTCGTGCCCTACTAAGGCCTCGCAGATGCGGGGCTTTATTGCCATCACAATGGGCAGACCCATCGTAATGGCGTAACAAGCACCGGAGTTGACAATGGCAATTTGCAAACTGTCAGTTGAAATTAAAGTCAGATGGTGGATGCCGGTGTATATCAAAACACTAGCCTTTTTCTGTCTGGTGACGTGTCACGAACCTGATTACGAAAAGGTGGGCGCATTTATCGTGAAGCATGGCATCAGCCAGCGGGTGAAGGCGCTGCCTGTAAAGTGATTATGGAGTTAACCAATGGCTGAACATGACGAACGCAGGCCATATCCGCCGGTTAACTTCATCGGTGGCGATAACTGGCAGCCATACACCCGGCTGATTCCAGCCAATGAGGTGGTCGAGTGGATTAACCGCCAAATCCTTAGTGACGAAGGCAGCATTCACAACCCAGACCATGCTCACCTGATTGACGCAGATCTCTGCTTCATGTGGGCGTCCGATTCGTTTGCGAAAAAAGGACGCTATGTGCTTGGTCAGGCTGAGCAGGTAATGCTGCGTGCTGGTGGTTGGCAAAAGGCCAGGATGGAACAGCAGATGTACGAATGGTTCGGACGAATCCCGAAGTACATCATCACGCTGGCAGCCGATTACTGCTCACAATGCAGTGATCTTGAGTTCTGCGCGCTGGTGGAGCATGAGCTTTACCACATTGCCCAAGCCATTGATGATTTCGGCGCGCCAAAGTTCAACAAAGAGACCGGGCAGCCAGTGCTTACACTGCGCGGCCACGACGTCGAAGAGTTCGTTGGTGTAGTGCGTCGTTACGGTGCCAGCAAGGATGTGCAAGAGCTGGTTGATGCTGCCAATGCGCCAGCGGAAGTGGCTCACCTCGATATCGCCAGATCGTGCGGAACGTGCATGCTGAAACTGGCTTAACTTTATGACTGATTATGACAGGCAGGTGATTTATGGCAGCACTGAAAGGTGAGGTCAAAGCCTTCATCGTTCAGTCTCTTGCCTGCTTTGATACCCCCTCTCAAGTGGTTGAGTCGGTCAAAAAAGAATTTGGCCTGGCGATACCTCGTCAGCAGGTCGAATCCCACGACCCGACGAAAGCAAACGGCAAAGGACTGGCGCAAAAATGGGTGGATATGTTCAATGCCACTCGCGAACGCTTCCAGAGTGAAATCTCCGACATTCCGATAGCCAACAAGGCGTACCGGCTGCGCGTTCTCGACCGCATGGCAACGCGTGCCGAGGGGATGAAGAACCTCGCGTTAACCGCCGAGATTATTGAGCAGGCTGCCAAAGAGTGCGGCGACGCTTACACCAATAAGCACAAGTTCGAACACTCCGGCCCCAATGGTGGCGCCATCCAGACGATCACCATGAGCAAGGACGAATATAAGTCAGCACGGCAGGAGATGATGGAGGATGACGACTGCTGAACAAAAGACATTTGCCCGCCGGGTAGAGTGCGAAGAGGATGGCCTGTATTACGCTCGCTACTTCTTTAAACAGCGAACCAGCGGAAAGATGATTATCGCACCTCACCACAAGGTGATTCAGCAGACGCTGGACCGCGTTATTGATGGTGAAATTACTCGCCTGATCATCAACGTTCCGCCTGGTTACACGAAGACGGAACTGGCGACCATCAACATGATGGGGCGAGGCCTGGCGATTAACTGCCGGGCGCGCTTTATGCACTTATCCTACTCACACAACCTGGCGCTGCTGAACTCCTCCACCGCGCGCGGCATGATTAAGTCGCAGGCCTACCAGGCGATGTGGCCGATGGCGCTACGCGATGACGCTGACAGTAAGGCGATGTGGTGGACTGAGCATGGCGGCGGCGTTTATGCGTCTTCAGCTGCCGGGCAGGTTACGGGCTTTCGTGCCGGGCATATGGAGCCGGGCTGGCAGGGCGCGCTGATTATCGATGACCCGGTTAAGCCGGATGATGCTTACTCCGAGATCGTCCGTGACGGGGTCAACAACCGCTTTAACGAGACAATCAAATCACGACTGGCGATCGAGACGACGCCGATGATTGTCATCATGCAGCGCATTCACTACCACGATCTGAGCGGTTATCTGCTGCGGGGCGGCAGCGGTGAGAAGTGGCACCACCTGAATTTGCCGGTGCTCATCAATAACAGCCTGGCATACGACGACCAGTACCCGGAAAACACCCACGCCATCCCAATTGACCACGGCCTGCCTGATGGCTGGCTATGGCCTTTCAAGCACAACGAATCGCATCGTGTATCGCTGTTCTCTCATCGGCGCACCGCCGAGGCTCAGTACATGCAGAACCCGAAACGCTTCAATGCGGAGGGCGCGCTGTGGAACGAGGAGATGATCAGCGCTGCGCACGAGATGCGGATCACCCAGGAACTGGCCCGAACAGTGGTGGCTATCGACCCGCAGGCCACCAACAGCGAAGAAAGTGACGAATCAGGCATTGCCGTTGCCAGTGTTTATGGTACCGGCGATGAGCGGCAGTACAGCCTTGATGCTGATTACAGCGGGAAGTATTCGCCCAACGGCTGGGCTACCAAAGCTATTGAAGCCTATGAGCAGCATGAAGCTGACGCGATCGTCATCGAAACCAACCAGGGCGGCGACATGGCGGAGGATACGCTACGCAATGCTGGGTTCGGCGGCCGTATCATTCGCGTGCATGCCAGTAAGGGTAAGTATGCCCGTGCCGAGCCAATATCCGCGCTGTATGCGCAGGGGCGCGTTGCCCACCGTGGCAGCCTCTACGAGGTCGAGAACCAGTTCATGGAATACGTGCCATCCACTGCTAAGAAATCACCTGACCGGCTTGATGCCGCGGTATACGCGCTCACCGAATTATCAGAACCACAATCAACCGGCATGTTGGTGCGATCGCGCTGACGGAGGACATCGTGACCGAAAGCGAAATGAAACAACAACGCGTCGCTAATGCCAGCGCAGAGCGAGCCCGGATACGTAATCTGAGCTCTCTGTTTAACGGCACCAGTAACACCAAGCGTCAGCGCCTGTATCAGGAGTTTGGGTACCCGCTGGAGCTTTGCTTTGATGACTTCTACCGGGCGTACCGCCGCAATGCCATCGCTGGCGCCGCGGTGACTCGCATGGTTGATGGGTGCTGGGAGGACTACCCGGACATCTACGAAGGCGATCAGACCAAGGACGCAACTAAGCAGACGGCGTGGGATAAGCGAGTCAACAAACTACTCAAACGCTGCTGGAAGCAGGTTAAGGGTGCAGACAAACGCAACCTCGTGGGCCGTTACTCTGCGCTGCTCATTCAGGTCAAAGACAGCAAGCTATGGTCTGACCCTGTCGACAAGGCGATGGTCGGCAGGCTACAGGAAAGGGCGCTTGTCCGGCTCATTCCGGTTTGGGAGGCCCAGCTCGACCCTGTAAGCTATGACGATAACCAGGATAGCGAGAACTATGGTGCTGTCAGCATGTACTCGTTCACCGAGATACCGGTGCAGCAGCAGCGCAGCGGGCAGCCAGGGCGCATTATCAACGTTCACCCCGACCGAGTCATTATCCTGGCTGAAGGATCGGATGATGGACGGCTTGATTCCGGCGAGTCGCTGCTGGAAGAAGGCTTCAATAAGCTGATGGATATCGAGAAGGTATCCGGTGGCGCCGCCGAGGGGTTCCTGAAGAACGCCAGCCGACAGCTCAACTTCAACTTCAGCGCTAAGACAAACTTCGCGCAGTTGGCCCGCGCCCTCGGGGTATCCGAGGCCGAGCTATCGAACGCGATGGATGATCAGGTACGTCGACTGAATGACAGCACCGACAGCGCAGTCATGATGCAGGAGGGTGATACCAGTGTGCTATCTGTCGCAGTGGCTGACCCTGAGCCAACGTGGCGAACAATCCTCAATGAGTTCTGCGCTACGGTGCCGATTCCGGTGAAAATGCTGGTGGGTATGCAGACAGGGGAGCGCGCCAGCACGGAAGATGCCAAGGACTGGGCGAAAACCCGCATGAGCCGCCGCAATGGCTTCCTGACTGATGTCATTACCGAAATCGTTACTCGTTTCTGGACACTGGGGTTTATCCCCCCGGCTCAGAACGAGGAGATTACTGTCGGATGGTCTGATCTGCTGGCGCCGAGCCAGGCAGAGAAAATTGCCAACATGGATAAGCTGGCTGATGTCGCCGTCAAATCGACGAATGCTTTTGGCCGCTCAGCTATCACCGAGAACGAGATACGCGCCGCGGGCGAGATGCAGGCCCTGCCAGAACTTGATGACGAGGTACCGCCAGATGGCACCAAGCCAAAACCTGACCCTCTGGACGACCCAAAGTCAGAAGCCGAAAAGTCCGGTGATACCACGGTCGAAAGTTGACCCCACTATGTCGCGTAAGTCAGTCAGCAGGATGGAGCGCGACATTGAGGACAGGTATTACGCGATTAAGGTTGCCCTGAAAGCCCTGTTCGACCAGCGTCTGACCGGGCGTGACAGGGAGGCCAACAGTCACAACTGGCACTTCTTGTGCCACGTTAACGGCGAGGAGCCGACGCTCTACCAGGTCAACGCCGGGAAGTTCATCTACGACATGACCCCGCGGGAACTGGCGGAGCTGCTGGAGGCTGTGCAGGGCATCCTGGATGATTACCTGCTGGACGGTGGCGAGAACAACCAGTGGGCGATGGATTACATCGTCGCTGAGGCGCAGCGCGGCACGCTGGAGGCTTTCAACAACCTCTCGCAGCAGTCGCCGTATTACGCCAGCCAGACAACGCTACAGCAGCTTTTAAGCAGTCCCGGTTATCAAAACCAGATCGCCTCTGCCAGGCTGACAACGTTCAGCGACTGGAAGTCGATTAGTGATGCCGCCCGCGGCGATTTAACCAACATCATCACCGATGCGGTGGCGCGCGGGGTTAACCCGCGGGAAACGGCCAGCGTTATCAGTAAGCGCCTGGACGTGTCGATGAGCCGTGCCAAGGCCATTGCCCAGACCGAACAGGTGGGCGCGCTGCGGCAGGCTCAGTGGAACGAAACGGACTGGGCCGCTGACCGGCTGGGGCTGAATACCGGCCTGCTGTGGCTGTCAGCGCTCAAGCCCACAACCCGCAGCTGGCACGCCAGCCGTCATGGTAGGGTCTACACCACCGAAGAGGTGCGCGACTTCTACGCCGTGAACGGGAACCGGTACAACTGCTACTGCAGCCAGATACCGGTGCTGCTCAACGACGACGGCAGCATATTTAACGAAGGTCTGGCAGAGAAGCTGGCGAAAGAGAGAAAAGACTGGGGAAAATAATCAATAAAGTTCATGTTATTTTTGCCGTTATTAATTAATGGTCCCTTAAGTAAATGGAAAAATGACATGCAATCAAAATTTAAAGATATTCGCTTCGATAGAGTGCAGCCAGCCACTAAAGCCAAGCACCGAACGCACATAGCTTTTCTGACAATTAACGGTGACACCGAATCAGCATTAATTGCTGAATTAAAGAAACGATACCCCAAAGATGGGATCGAACTAGTAAGCTATAAAAAATAATAACAAGGTCGCCCCGGCGGCCTTTTTTATTACCTGAAATTCACCCATGAGGACGCAACGTGAAGCTTTCCAGCATCCACGTTAAATCCCTCGCCATCAACGCCTCCAACATCTCAACGACCACCATCAACGGCCAGGAACACTACGTTATTCGTGGTGCGGTTCCGATCGTCGATGACATCGTGATGAATGGCGGCCTGTATCCGGCGGAGGAGATTAACAACAGCTACCAGACGATGGAAGGCAAGCTGATGCCGCTGCCGCACCCGATGGTAGATGGCAAGTATGTCAGCGCCAACGACCCGCGCGCCATCAACGCTTATCACGTTGGTGCCTGGGCGCAGAACGTCAGCAAATCCGGCGATCAGGTCGTCATGGACGTTTACATCAACAAGGCTGTTGCTGAGACGAAACCTGATGGCAAGCGCCTGATTAACCGCCTAGACGAGATGATCGCTGGTACCAACACCGACCCGATTCACCTCTCAACCGGTCTTCTCACCAACAAAGAGAAGAAGTCGGGCGCGTCGAAGGAGAAGAAGTACACCTGGATCGCCCGCAACATGCAGTTCGACCACATCGCCATTCTGCTGGATGAGCCGGGGGCCGGGACGCCGGAAGAGGGCGTTGGCATGTTCGTGAACGCTGACGGACAGGAAGGTGAAGTCGAAACCGCCAGCCTCATCGACGCGGCGAACAGCCTTAAGGACGGTCTGGTAAACAAGGTGAAGTTCTTCCTCACCCACAACTCCGACGCATCATTCGACGAAATCTACCAGATGCTGCGCGAGGCTATCCGCGCGCCGTCAGGCAGTGACGCTTATCGCTACGTGGTGACCGTCTGGCCGGACAAATTCATCTACGAAGAGGGGCAGCAGCTCTTCCAGCAAAAATACCTCATCGACGACAGCACAGTGACGCTGGTCGGCGATGCAGTCGAAGTCGTGCGCAAACCCACTGAGTACGAAGTCAAAACCAACGGAGAAATAAACCCGATGAAACAGAAGATGATCGCCGCGCTCAATGCCGCAGGCGTAACAACCGAGGGGCTGACCGACGATCAGGTCTGGGATGCCTACAACCAGCAGATGCAGAAGAAAGCCGGTGGCGGCGACCCGGCGGGCGCTCAGGTTAATGCTGATGCCATCACTGCGGCAGTAAACGCCGCCATCTCCCCGCTGACCGACAAAATCGGCCACCTGGAAGCGCAGCTGCAGGCCAATGCGGAGAAAGACATCACCGCGAAGCGCCAGGCCGTGAAAGCGAAGTTCCCGTTCATGACTGAAGCGGCGATCAACTCGCTGGCTGGCGATGCGCTGAACGACATGTTCTCGCAGTGCCAGACCTCAACTGGTCTGAATCCTGCATTCCAGGGTAACGGCGCACAAAGCGATATTCTCACCATGGAGGCACCTGAATAATGGCTCTCGCACCTCGTTTCCATACCGTAATCGCGGGCCCGGCCCGCAAGAATGACCCACAGGTCATTGAGGCCCTCATGGCCGCCTCTATTAAGCCAGGCTCACTGGTCATGCTGGACAGCGCCGGGAAACTGGCTGTTCACAATGTGGCTGGCGGTGCTGGCGTAGCACTGGCACTACAGCACAACTATATCGGTGGCGGAGATATCCGGGATTCTGTCCCTGCCGGGGATACCGGCGCAGCCATCATGTGCGAAGACGATGTCGATTATCACATGCTGGTTAAGGCCGGTGAGGTGCTGCTGGAAAACGAAGGCTTGGTTTCTGCCGGTGACGGTACGCTCGCCAAGTCAACCACGCCAGCAACAGACAAAGTCCTCTTCTATTCACGCGAGAAAATCACTGTCGGCGCGGAAGCGCAGCTCGTGAAAGTTCGCAAATCAGGGAAAGCAACCGCATGAGCATGATCGTTTTCAACAAAAAGCTGGTTACCGAACATAACCAGATTAAGCAGGCGTGGAATCAGCTGCTGATGCAGCGTGAAGCGTTCAACATCAATCAGAACACCATCACCGCCCAGTACAACGGCGCGCTGGAAGTTAACCAGGCCGCGCTGATCTCCAAAGACTACTGGCGCGAAGTGGACAACATCACCACCCGCGTTTTCCGCAATGACGAAGGTAACGGTCTGCTGGATGACCTGCTGGGGCTTGGTACGCCGATCTCTATCGGCAAAACCGCCGCTCTGTATCGCGTTGCCAGCGATGCTGGCAAGGTACATCGCACCCTGACCGGCCATGTGCCGGAAGAACTGGATAAAGTCATCTACGACGAAGCTGGCGATCCGATCCCTATCTTCAACACCGGCTACAGCCGTGAATGGCGTGAATGGAACGGCATGCAGTCGGAAAATCTCGACGCGATGGCCGACGACCAGGAAGCGCACGTTGCGGCCATCCGTGAAGACATGGCTGACTACATGCTGTCTGGTGACGCGAAGGTGAAGGTGAAGGGCTACGTCGGTGCAGGCATCACCAACCACGCCAACACCAATCAGGTGGATCTGAGCGCATCCGGTCTGAACATCGACCTGACGACCTCGACCCCAGATGAGTCGGTAGCGTTCTTCACCGGCCCGTTCGCGAAGCTCCTGGACGATAACTACGTGCAGGAGAAGGTGAAGGTGTGGGTGTCGCCAGACATCATGCGCAACCTGAGCAAGCCGTATTCCTCCGCTGCCGGCTTCAAAGAAGGCACCGTGCTGGAGTACATCCTGCGCTACGGCCGCATCGAGTCCGTTAACCAGACCTTTAAGCTGACCGGCAACCACTTCATCGCGTACGTGCGCAACTCGCAGTACATCAAGACGCGCATCGCCGCGCCGGTGGGCACCTTCATGATCCCGCGCCAGAATCCGTTCGACAATTACAACACTCTGGTATGGAGTGCGGTCGGCCTGCAGATCAAGCGCGATTTCAACGGTCGCTCGAAAGTGTTCAACGCACAGGGTTAAGGGGCTTCGGCCCCTTTTCTTCAGGAGAGAGCATGCAAAAGTTAAGAATCGAAAAATCGGGCTGCTGGGGCACGATTGATGGCGTATTCCAGCAACTGCCTGTAGGTCACGAGTTCATTGCGGAATCCGTTCCGCCAGCGTTCGCAGGGCGCGTGTCTGTCGTCGGCGAAGTTGGTGAACAGGTGTTTGAAGTGGCCGCGCCAGGCGATACTCCTGCAGAGCAGGCAGAGCAGGCAGAGCAGGCAGAGCAGGCAGAGCAGGCAGAGCAGGCAGAGCAGGCAGAGCAGGCAGAGCAGGCAGAGCAGGCAACCAAGAAGAAGGCGAAATAACCATGGCGCTTCGCGAATTCGATAATCCGACCAAGTCCCGCGATGAGCTGGATGAGCAAACCAAAGGTAAATAACCATGGCTGACCCAATCACGGCGGCTGACGTGCAGGCGTTCCTCGGTGAATTGGGTTATTCCATCCCGGGTGCGCTGCTGACGCCGATCCTCTGCGTGGTAAACAAAATCATCCCGTGCCTCGACGGTGCAGGGTACGACGAGTGCACCGCTAAGCTGATCCTGATGTACGCGGCGGCGCTAATGGCGACATCGTCCGGCGCGCGGCGCATCAAATCGCAGGGTGCGCCGTCTGGCGCGTCCCGTTCGTTCGATTACGGGACTGACAGCATCACCTGGCTGCGCGACTCGCTGGCGAAACTTGATACCAGCGGCTGCACCAGTGAGCTACCAATCAGCGCCGGTAACAGCGTTGGCCTGTTCATGGTCGTTGGGGGCTGCTGATGGCGTGGATATCCGTTAGCGTCCGGCTGCCGCGCCCATTCACCCGCGTATGGGTGCTGACCAACACCGGGCGGGAGACCACCGGCTATGTTAAATCGAACGGTGAGTGGTTCATCAACTGCGAGCGTATTCGGGCAACTGGTGCGCAGGTGCTGCGCTGGAAGGAGGGCTGATGTCGTCAACGGCTAACTGGAGTTACACCGCCAAAGCCACTATCTGGCGCAAAGGCCCTGGCGGTAAAGACGAATACGGCGATCCGATTAATGGCTACGCCGCACCGGAGGTCATCATGTGTGACTACGAAGGCGGCCTATCAAAGCGCATCGGCAACCTGGGAGCTGAAATCGTCGTGAAGAACACTGTCTGGAGCGAGTACGCGCTGGCTGCTGCGGGTGATTACCTGCTGATCGGGGAATCTGCCAATGTTGACCCGGTTGCTGCTGGCGCTGATGAGGTGCGGCAGGTTATCCGCTATGCCGACACTTTTGACCGGATTGCGGACGATTATGCGATTTTGACCGGGGTCTGATATGGGTGTGAAGGTGAAGGGGGTCGACCAGACCATTGCTAAGCTGAACCGGATGATTGATGACGTTCAGAGTGTACGCATTATCAAAGCGCTTTATATCGTATCTGAGCAGGTGCTGGAGTCTGCTGCAGTGATAACCCCAATAGATACCTCCACGCTGGTGAATTCTCGGTATATCGACTTTGATACGAGTGGTGGGAGAGTAACTGCGAAAGTGGGGTTCTCTGCTGCCTATGCCGCCTATGTCCATGACGCACCAGGTAAGCTTAAAGGCCAGCCTCGAGCGCACTTTGGAACTACGCGTGCAGGTAAGCGTTTCGGCGGTGGAAATGAGCAAGGCGTTTACTGGGGGCCTGGCGGTGAGCCGCAGTTCCTCAAAAAAGGGCTGGATCAGGTTAAGCCGCGCATCCCTGAACTTATCGCGAAAGGTATGAAGAAATGACCCCACCAATGGCTGATCGCGTCCGCTCAATGCTGGTCTCTGCCGGGCTGACGGCGGGCTATACCTGCCAGAGCTTTTTCTGGAATGACAGCGGCAATAAGGGGGAGGCGTTCATGGTCTTCAAGCCTGCCAGCGGTGGAATACTGCGGCAGGATGAGGGGGGCACTTACATGGTGCAACTGGATGTTATCGGGGGCATCAATAAAGACCGGGATACCCACACGGCAGCCATGAGCATTCTTGATTATGTGCAGGATCACCCCGTCACGGATCCCTGCATTGGCTACATCGAATCCTACGGCATGCCGCAACCCATGATGACCGCTGAGGGGCGCGCGGTATTTCCGCTGAGATTCCGCTGCGTCTACGGCGATTGAATTCAACTCACACCATCCAGGCTGCCTACGGGCGGCCTTTTTTATTTGAGAGGTAACACATGCAAGGCTGTGCTAATGATTACGGCAAGCTGATCGGGAAGGTGGCGGTTGTCCGCATGGCCTTTGGCTGCCCGGACACAGTTCCGCTGCTAACCGACTGGAAAAAACTGGGTGCGATGACCACGAAGGGCATCGACTACTCAATGAACACCACGAACTCGGAAGCTGATGACTCTAAGGGGCTTGTGGAGAACCTTGTCACTAGTATGGACCTGACCATCTCCGGCGATGGCGAGTTCCGCAAAAACGACAAGACAACCGAGATTGGCGCCTTCCGCATGTCGAAATACATTTTCGACGAGATTCAGGCCGGGCGGCAGCCAACGGTATGGATCCGCTTTGACTTCGCTGGGGAAGATGCTGGCACGTATATCATGGGTTACTTCAACACGACCTCATGGTCTGGTGACTTCGGTACCAGCGATATCTCCACCTACTCAGGTGAGTGGAAGGTCGCAGACGCCGACACGGTGACATTCGTCGTGCCAGACGCAGGTAATGGCGTGACGGTATCTGCGCCAGCACCAGCGCCAACCGTGCCTGGCTTTGTTGGCAACCCGACCACCTACCTGAACGTGACCGGCACCCAGAAAACATTCCAGATCCTGGCATCCTCGACTGGCAGTATCACCTACACCTCTGATGATCCGACAGTGCTTACGGTGTCTCCGTCAGGGCTGGTTACAGCGGTTGGCGTCGGTATCGCTCACGTCATTCTCGATGATGGCAGCGGCCAGAGTACAGCGGCCAATAAAGTCCGCTTTGTGGTCTTTGCCAACAGCGCGACCAAAGAGATTAAGTTCATCGAGAAATCACCGTCGACACTTACTCTCTCTATCGGTGATTACCTAGTGGTGCAGGGGCCGGCCATTACGAACGATGGCAGCGTGGTGAGCTACTCGTGGAAGAAAGACACCGTGGCGATCCCTGGCGCGACCAATCTGTATTACGACAAGCACAACATCGTGAGTGCAGATGACGCAACCTATGAAATCACGGCCACCGCGTCCGGCGTGACGGCAATCACCAACAGCACCGACGTAACTGTCAGCTAATGGATATTCCAAAGGGCGGCCTAGCTGCCCTTGATAATGACCATTGAGGGCTTGAGATGATCCCATTAACAGATATAGGCGAGGTTGTGCTCACCAACCGGGCTGACGGCGGGCAGGATTACTTCCTGCGTCCGTCATTCCTGGCGATGACAAGAATTGGCTCCCCGGCGGAGATAGTCAACGCCTACGCCATCATTCATGGTGGAGAGGCGCAGGGGCTGGTATCAGCATGTGCGTCACTATGCAGCATCATGGGCAGCCTTCCTGCATGGATATCCGCATCATTCGAACGGGTTGCCGACTGTATCCTGGCGGCCTCAATCCATGTGCTGCAGGCCTGCTGCGATGACGACCTGTCAGTCATGACGGGCGAGTGGGTAGGAAAAGACGGCAAAATTGAGTATGTGCCAGGCCTGCTCAGCAGAAACGACATCATCCTGATCGCCCAGAGCTTAATGACTCACGGTATCATTGGCCGAGCCAAAATACGCAAGCTGCAGCGCCATGAGAGCAACGACACTACTGCGCTGTTTAACGCCCTTGAGTACATCAACGCGGCGCGCACGCACTTCGAGCTGTCTCGGGATGATGCAGCTCATCTGACCATGACTGAATTTGCGCTTCTGCTTAACGCGAAGTATCCGAACCAGAAAGGCCTGACTAGGGAAGAGTACGATCAAGTTATGGATGACGACGAACGGCGCTGGCAGGAGATGCTGGCGCGAGAGCAGCAGAAGTAGCCCACTCAAGTGGGCTTGCACATGGATATAAGATCAGTTTATGCGGCATTGTTCAGCATGATAAATTCACGGAAATACATTTCGTGGTGAATCAGCGTGGAAGATGAAAAACAGCGCCAAATGCAACTTCAACTGACCCTTCAGCGGCGGATGGAGAAAGTCTCCCCTGAGTTGTTGTCAGAGTTCCTATTCAAACGTGGCATCGAAACATTCAAGTGCCTTTTGTGTGGCAGTGAAGATATTGGCATTCCTCAGTGTAATCTACTGCAATCGGGCCCTGATGGTAGCGCATCAAAAACGTTTGTTGATTACATCAAGCTCGATGCCGACGGCCCTCCGTTTTCTCTTATGCATTATCAATACCGCATAATCTGTCGCAACTGCGGATATACGCACCACATCGCTGTGTGGCCAGTGCTAAAATGGATTGAAGAAGGGGAAGAAGATGGCAAGCAGTGAAAGGGATTATGGGATCTCATCAATGGCCGACTATCCAAAGTACAAATGGCATGGTGGCGGTGGTAGCGGTGGCGACGGAGGTGATATGTACACACGAGAACGACTTGCAAGGCTCGAAGCTACAGACGAACTGCGAGAGCGAAATATCCAAGGCATTGAATCCGAGCTGAAAAGCATCAACCAAAATATTGTATCAATGGAAAAACGATTCATTGATAAGGCCGACGACAATCAAAAATGGCTGGTTGGCCTTTTGGTGTCGGCGATACTAGTGCCGCTGTTTATTGCTCTTGTCACAAAATAAAAGACCGGTTTTGGTTGCCTTAACCTCTTGAGATCAATAAATCAGCAGTTGCCGTTGCGTCTGTGCTATTCCTGGGTAGGATGATTCCACTTTTACCAATGGGGATAGGGATATGAAGAGGTTTGCTACTTGCTTTATAGCAGCGCTTTTGGTTTCTGGATGTGGCGACAAGTCAGACTCTCAACTTATCAGAGAGGCACAAGATCTCGTAAAACAAGATCTAGCGAAAAAATATAAGCCTGGTGAGTGCGAAAAGTGGCTGAAGATGGAAATTGCGGGGGTTATCAAAAGCGGCTCATCTACATTAGTCTGCGATAACGAATTCAACGTTAGTAAAGGATTAACATTCTCTGATGTAAGGGTTTACAGGCATGACTCGAACAATTCTGTCTGTGGTAAAATAACAGGATTCACGGATACGGGTAATATTGATGGAAATTTTGTTTTTACTGATTCAAATGGCGGAAGGGTATTTATTAAAAACTCAAAGTATCCTGCATTTCAACAAAGTGACAATCAAAACTCAAAAAATATTATTGAGTTAATAAATAGGCAGTTTGCTCTTGAATCCAAGCAATGCCAGTAAAATAGATTCTAAATGAAACCTCGCTCCGGTGAGGTTTTTTTATGCCCGGAGAAAAGTAATGACTGAGCAGGTTGGTGGTGTAGAAATTCAGATTGATGCTGATGTTCAGCCCATGCTGGATGGGGCGAAAGAAGTCGTAGCGGCATTGAAAATGATGGAAGGCACGATCCAGGGAACCAGTAAAACACTGGATAGTCTCGACCAAAACACCTTGCAAACCGGGAAGTCCATCGATGCCATGGCGGCTTACTCTCGCTCGATGGATAGCTCTCTCAAAACCTTGAACACAAGCGTAACAGCAATCGCCAAATCCATGCTTGAGGCGAAGAATAGCACCAGCGGCGCAGGATCTGAGTTCAGCCGGGCAGAGGCCATTATTGAGGGCCTTGGTAATCAATTAGCCATACTGGACGAAGCTCAGGAAAACGGCGCCCGTAGTGCGGCTGTTTTGGCAGCCCAACTGCGTGCTGGGTCAAAAGCCACCGATGAAGAGAAGCAAAAAATTGGTGAGTTGACCGGCCGCCTATTTGACATGAAAGCCGCCAATGATACGGGGGCAAAAGGGCATGGCAACTGGAAATCAACCATGCAGCAGGCTGGCTATCAGGTTCAAGATTTCATTGTTCAAGTGCAGGGCGGGCAGTCGGCTCTGGTAGCGTTCTCGCAACAAGGGTCTCAGCTTGCTGGGGTATTTGGTCCAGGAGGAGCGGTTATAGGTGCGGTACTGGCACTGAGCACGGTTGTTGCGGGAGCGCTTATAACATCGTTAAACGGCGGGAAAAACGCCATTGATGCACTTAAGGATGCAATTGAAACCACGGATAAGGTTATTACGGTTTCACAAAATGGCGTAGCTGCGCTCTCAGATAAATATGCAGCCTTGGCAAGAACAAATATTGCCGTAGCTACTTTGATGAAAAAGCAGGCCGAGCTTGAATTACAGTCAGCATTATCAAAAGTTTCGAAAGAAGTGCAAAAAGCATCAAGTGACTTCATTGGTTTTGGTGACTCACTAATGTCTTCCTTGGGGGGAGGATATGCCAGCGTAAAATTATTTAACGATTATCTGTCCACGTTGAATATCACCACTAACGATTTCAGTGAGGCATGGAAGCAGGCAGCAGCTAGTGGGCGGGATGGGCAGTCAACGATGAACTCGATGGTAGCTACGGTTGCGGCGTTGGCTACAAAATTTGATATAAGTGATCAGCAGGCGTACGAGTTTGCAAAACAATTATCAGATATTTCCAAGAACCCCTCTGATGAAAAACTTAACGCGCTTGTTAAGAAATTGCAGGAGTTTGGTGCAGGAGCGTCGAAGGGCGCTGAGGTCTCTCAGGAATACGCTGACAAGCTGTTAAAAATTATAAGTAGCAGCACAGACGCTACGATGCGATTAAAAGCCCTGAAGGAGATGACTGATAGCCTGACATCCAGTCAGGGGAAAGCGCTGAAAATAGCGCAACAGGAACTGTTTATCGCCAGACTTTCTGGCGAAGCGCAAATGCAGGCAAAGGCATGGCGAGACGCTGAAACTCAAGGTCTGAAAAAGGGAACTGCAGAATTCAGGAAGTACTACGCCGTCAAGTTGGCAACCTATAAACAGGATGAGGCTAACGCCAACAGCAAGAAGGGGGCCAGCAGCGCTGCGTCAGAAGCTAAGAAGTTAGCCAATCAGCAAGAAACGGTGGCGCAAAAACTGGAAAATCTGAGGCAGCAATCAGAGCTTGCCGCGGGCACTACTCAGCAACTCAGCAGAGAACAGGCCATTCTCACCGCACAGCAATCTCTTGGCTCAGCAGCGACGCAGAAAGACCTGGATCTGGCAGGGCAGTATGCCGCAAAAAAATGGGATACCGCTAATGCTATCAAAGCGCAGGCTGCCGCTGAAAAGTTACTGCCGGAGGCCAAAGAGAACGCCAGCTATAAGCAGGACGTAGAGGACCTGAATACCGCCCTGGCTGCGAAGAAAATCAGCCAAGATCAGTACAACGAGACCGCTGAACGTCTGGAGCAACAGCACCAGACGAACCTGGCAAAGATTCGTGCGCAGGCGGTTGTGAGCCCTACCCAGCAAGCGAAGGGGGAAATTGATCCCGTCCAGCAACTGGCGAACCAGCATGCTCAGGAGCTGGCGTTAATTCAGCAGTTTGAAAGCCAGAAGGGGCAGTTAACCCAGAGAGGGCTCGAACTGACGAATGCGGCCAACAGGAAGTATGAGCAGGAGAGGATTGAAGCTCAATGGGAGATATTCAGAAACCAAAATGCCGGGACGGAAGCGCTGGCTGCTTCAATCGACGCGCTGGCAGGAAATGCTTCCAACGCGTTAACGGGAATTATCACCGGTAGCATGACGGCCAGTGATGCAATGCGCTCTCTTGGCAGCACGGTTCTCAACAGTCTGGTTAATACCTTCGTGCAAATGGGCGTGGATTGGGTCAAGTCAGCAATTATGGGATCGGCGGCACAGACATCGGCCATTGGAACCGTAACGGCAGTTCAGACAGCAGCGACTGGTGTTCAGGCGGCGACAAGTGTTGCTGCAGCTGGGACAGTAGCGGCAGCATGGACCCCGGCGGCGATCCTTTCCTCAATAGCCTCAATGGGTACGGCTGCAGCGATCGGTCTCGGCGCGGTGGCGGGCGTTATTGGCGCTAATCTGCTCGGCAAGCGTAAGAACGGCGGCCCGGTGTCCGCTGGCGGAATGTACCAGGTTGGCGAAGGCGGCATGCCGGAGATTTACCAGGCTAGTACCGGAAAGCAGTACATGATCCCCGGCGATAACGGCAAGGTGATCAGCAATAAGGATATGCAGGGCGGTGGAGACAACATTCAGGTAAGCATTATTTTTAACGACCACTCATCAGGGCAGCATCAGTTTGATGCTCAAGCCACACAGAATGGTAACAGCCTAACCATTGAAGCAGTCCTTGCAGACCTTAATAATGGCGGGCCGATATCTCAGGGCATAACGAGTAACACGACAGCGAAACGCACGCCGAGGGGGCAAAGTTAATGCCGATTATTGACTATCCCGACTGGCTGCCGCTGGCGCAAAAGGCCAGCAAGAACATGACCATGGACACCGGGTTCCTGACGGATCAGCCAGCTGTCGGCCCGGCCATCTTCCAAAACCAGACGGATGACCTGAAGGTGACCTGGTCGCTGACGTGGCTATTCACGCTGGCGCAGGAGCGTGCATTTCAGCAGTGGCTGCGCAGTCCCAACTATCTCAACCGAGGTCTGAACTGGTTCAGGATGCCAATCAACCTCGGAGGTAGCGGGCTGCAACTGCAGGAGCTTCACTTCGTTCAGATGCCGGTGCAGACCAGCATCAACGGGTTGACCGTGACCTGGACGGGAACCGTCATAGCCAACCACCTGTTCAACGCTGACGACGAGTTCGACGACATCATTGTTGAGCTGCCGCCGCCATGGGATAGCATGCTGGATATTGTGGTGACCGGGTATCCTGATGGCCGTGACCCCGAAAGCTTACCGAGGGTGCCGTAATGCCAAGTTACCGCGAATACCGGCAACAGCGCCCGACACGCGGGCTGTACGACACTATCACGTTCTACCACCCATCCTTTGGCTATGTCCGCCTGGTCGATAAGCAGTTCTTCCCGAAGACACTGGGAGGCCAGACGTTCACGCCCGCACGCTTTGAAATCGAAGAGAGCCAGCAGAGCGGTACGCCGGTGATTGACGCCACAGTGAAACTCGGGCGGCTGTCTTCTGACGTCAAAGCGCTGATGAAAAAGTGGAAGGGCGCGGCGCGCTTAACGTCCATCACGGCGGCTCGGCAGGTGTTCGATAGCGGTGATGTGACGGCACCTATCAAATCGTGGCAGCTGTACGTCAAAACGGTGGATATCGACGCCGAGTCTGCATCCATCACGCTATCTGTTACCAACCCGCTGAATAACAACATTGGCCGACTCTATGACCCAACCGAATATACCGGACTGCAGTACCTCTGATTTCATCGACAAGATGATCGGCGTGCCCTGGGCTAACCGCGCTTGTTCGTTCCAGAGTGTCGACTGTTGGGGGCTGGTGGTGCTGTTTTACCGCCACGTGCTCGGCATTGAACTGCACCAGACGCCGGACTACGAAGCCGGGGCTGAGTTTTTTACCTGTTATCAGGGCGATGTCGTGTTCTGGCACCAGGTCGATAAGCCGGTCGAGGGTGGGGTATTCGTCGGGTATCGCGGCGCGCAGCCTGCGCATGTCGGCCTGGTGCTGAACCGCAAAGCTATCCACGCCCGCGGCGAAAACGGCAGCGTGAGAGAGGACTCTCTGCTGGTTATCCAGCGGGCATTTACCAAGGTGGAATTCTTCGAATATGGCTCTGATTGAACTCCAGCGCTTCCCCGGAACGCCAAAAGAACGCTACAGGGTGCTAAACGGCACCCTTTTTTATGACTGGCTGGCTGCCAACGACAGCAATTTCCACCGCGACCTGATGATTGTCCGCAATGGTGTGAAGCTGGGTGACGATGATGAGCTGGCATTCGAGTTGAGTGAGCTGGACACCATCCAGCTGTTCGATCAGCCAAAAGGTATTGTCGGCGATATCCTGAGCCCCATCTTCAAGATTGTAGGCGCCGTTTTTTCATTCCTGGCGCCGAAGCCCGCCATCGTTAATACCGGTGGTAATACCATCGATTCACCGAATAACAGCCTGACCGGCCAGACCAATACCGCGCGCGTCTACAAAGCCAAGCCTGATATCTACGGGCAGGTGCGATCGTTCCCGGATCTTATTCAGGAGTCCCTGTTTGAGTATGTTCGTCGCAGCGCGTCGGACGGCGGCCTGAAATACGTGACGGAATGGATGTGTGTCGGGATTGGGAAATACGACTACGAGTCGGTGCGCTACTCTGAGTCCAGCCTGGGCAGTATGGCCGGGGCGGAGTTCCAGTTTTATCAGCCTGGCGAGGTAATACCGACCATCAACGAAGGGTACAGCTTCGATGATGTCGATGGGCAGGAGATTCCGGGGCCGAACGAAGCTGGAAATTTCCCTGTTGAAACGGCGACCGCAAACACCGTTGTGAGTGGCCAGTATGTTGGTGGTCAGATAGCAATGAAGATTGTGAAGCAGGCCGAGTTTGATTACTTCATGGGTCTGGTGTTGCCACATTCCGTCACATTCACCATTAACGTCACATATAACACTGCATCAGGCAGCGTTACAAAAGATGCTACGCTCTCTGGTTCACTTATCTCTGCAGCACAGACGGATGATGGGGCGTTAATTAACCCTGTTCAGTGGTACACATTTACCATGAGCGACTTGCAGTGGCCGCAGGGCATCCCGACGGCAGCCGTAATCAATACCACGAAATTCATCCTCAATGACAACGAGGCGCTGGTGGTGGGGCCGTTCTTTTCTCCTGTCGAGTCCTCACAACTGTGGTTGCACACCCAGTCATCGTTGGGTGGGGGGAACTGGACTGACTGGAAGGTTACGATCTGGAAAATTGATGATGATTACAATCAGGTTCCCGGTACGCGGCAGGTTTTTACCTTTCACCAGGGAACGCCTCATGAATCGACGAGTGAGGTGTTTTACCGCACTGACAAACTGACGCCAGCGGCAGGATTTGGTAAGTACGCTATCAATTTCCAGCGTACGGTCAACTCGAACGATGCATCCGTCCTGAAGCTTGAGGAAATCCATGCCGTCAACATCAGAACGAACGTGGTTCACCCGACGGATACGTTGGTTCGCGTGAAAGTGCGTGCGACAGAGAATGCGCTTGGTAGTCGTGACCGAAAATACAATGCGCTGTTGACCCGACATACCATCACCTACGACCTGGCGACACAATCTGTTGACTACACCCTACGGCCGTCTCGCTCGTTTGCCGATGCCGTGGCGCATACTTGGCTCATCATGGGCGAGCAGCCGGTCAGCAGCATCGACCTGTACGGGCTGTACGCCATCGCTGAGAGCCTGCCTGATGAGCGACTGGGGTATTTCGACTACACCTTTGACGATGAAAACGACTCCCTGGGTGACCGCGTGCAGGCTATCTGCAATGCGGCGTCGGTGATGGCTTACTGGGACGACGGCGTGCTGACGTTCACCCGCGATCAGAAAGTGTCGCATCCGGCGGCCGTATTCAACCGAGCCAACATGAAGACGGACGAATACAAAATCTCGTACGAAGCAACGCTGCCCGGCGGTTATGACGGCGTGCAAACGTCATACGTTCACCCGACAACCAACACGAAGGTCTACATCAACTACCGCGTACTGAATGGCGCCATCGTCGAGCAGGAGGCCGGGAACCCGAACAAACTGGAGATCGTCGGTTTCCGCAACGAATACCAGGCGCGTGAACGCGCGTTGCGTGAGACGAAGCGTCTGATGTTCTCCCGAGTGAAGATGAACGCAAAGGTGTTCGAGGACGGGATTATTCAGCCCGGCAGCGTCATTCAGGTGCCGGATATCTACGACAGCAACCAGCAGCAGGGCTATATCAACGGGCGCTCCGGCAACGACTTCGATACCAGCGAGCCGATTGCGTTCTCCGGCTCAATGTATGTGCTGGTGACTGACAGCCTGGGGAATCCGACGTTTCGTTATCTCGCAACCGCGCGCAGTGATACCCGATACGGCTTTACGGCCGCAATACCCGCTATCCAGCTCAATATCTGGGATGGTGATGAGGTCCAGTTGCCGTCGCGCTACCTGATTGCAACCGTGGAAGAGCTGGACAGCCAGCTCTGGACAGTAAACAGCATCAAGCCAAATACCGACAGCACGCAGTCTTTGACGCTCTCAGAGTACAGCGACGCCATCTACCCATAGCGACCATTCCGAACACCATAACCCGGCCATTGAGCCGGGTTTTTTAATGGAAAAATTATGAGCACGACACCGACTAGATTGCCTGTTCCGAGTGAAAAACCGCAGGATCTGAAATTTAACTCCGGCAAAATTGACGAATTTGTAACGTCTCTGCAGCGCGAATATGAGGACAGATTTGGCAATAAACACTACACCATTGAAGGGCTCCGCTGGGTAGCGCAGAAGGCGATTGCGGCGTTTGGCTATATCACGTTAAAAAGCTTCCAGCTTGGTGTTCCTTTACCAAATAACGAGCTAACGCTTCCAAATCAGGTTCTTCAGGATGAGACTGATGGGGAGTACTATCGCTGGGATGGTGTCTTTCCTAAAGCCGTACCAGCAGGTTCTACGCCAAATTCAACGGGCGGTGTTGGTGTTGGCGCGTGGCTTAGTACCGGTGATGCGGTACTACGAGGGGAGCTTTCGTCATCTACAGGATCAATGCTGATTCCTACTGTTGATATCCAATTCAATAGTCTGAAGGAGGCATTGCTGTTCAGCAGCTATAACATCGGGAAAAAGGTCAAGATAGGCGGCTATAACATTAACTCGGATGGCGGTGCGTCTTCATTTGAAGTGGTAAGCATTGCCGACCCCATTGGAATATTAACACATGATGGCAATTTTAAATTAAAGCGAATGAGTGGGCATGACTTTTATGCAACTCTTGTGCGTAACGGTTCCACCCCAAGAGTAGTTGCTCATCGGGGATGGAGTGGAACAACTACAGGTGAATTTCCTGGCTCAGGGTTGACTGCACCAATTTATTTTGTACCTGAAAACACACGAGCATCTATTCGATTTGCATCTGAGAGAGGTGTTTGGGGAATTGAGGGTGATACTAAAATATCATCTGATGGTGTGCCTGTAATATTCCACGACGCAACGGTAGATCGTGTCACAAATAACGTTAATACGGGCGCTATAGAATCCTTCACGTATGCTCAATTAAAGGCTATGGATGTTGGAACATACGTTTCATCTGCATGGGCGAATGAGAGAATAATGAATTATGATGAATGGTTGCGCGAATGCAAACGGTGCGCAGTTACCCCATTAGCCGAATGGTCTGCGCCTATGACTTCTGACCAGGCTGATAACTTCCTATCACTCGTTACAAAATATTATGGCTCACGCCCAACTGATGTTTGCGTTCAGTCTACGTACCCGCAAACCTTAGAATTATTGCGTTCTAAAAATGCGTATATAGGTCTATGTGTTATGGGGGCGTATGGAGCTGCATTGGACGAAGACCGACTTAACATGGCATATAAATTAGGTAACTGCGCGGCGATGTTAAGTGGCCCCATTATCACAGATGCATCAGCGGTATCAAGTATAAAAGACCGTGGTTTACTGCTTGTATATGCTATTGCTAATACACCAACTCGTTTTGATAATGCAGTCAGTGCTGGTGCCGATATCATTGTTACTGACTTTTACCGGGGGTAATATGCGAGTTCAAAATTACAAAACACTACCGAAAGGTATGCAGTCATTTCAGAGCTATGCAGAAATTCCTATTGGGTCTAATGCATTTAGTAAAAGCGATACCACAAAATCTGTTTTAACTAAGTCATCGACAACTTCTGCTGCCCTACAACTAATGGATTTGGGCAAACTATCACATGGAACGACATTGAGTTTTTCAGTAGATGTTAGATGCACTTCGCTGGTATCTGGTACGGCTTCTATTGAGATTGACTCACGTTCCGGCAATGGGATTTCATCTGGTAAAAAAATTGTAGGTCTTGCAACTACTACGTCATTAGAGTGGGTAACATTACGCCTCGATTGGATTGTGTCCGATGGCGGGAACTGGATATCTTTGGCTTATGGAGCCAGCACAGCATCGCAAGGCACTTTTGAGTTTAGAAACCCTCGATTAGCAATCAGCAGTGAGCGTCGCAATAAAACGATTTCGTTCAATTTGCTACGAAGTGATGGAGCATGGTCTATTGACGCGGCTAACTTCTTCACGAGTGGGGCATTTATTGTATCGGCAACAGGTGACACCATCGAGGTAGGATGGCCGGGGGTGGATGAATCCCTAGCTCCTGCTGTCAGTATCACCATCGACACAGGATTTAGCCTTGCGTCAGCAGGGTTTGTTAGCGCAGGTCCGAATACAGTAACAAATACTGGATGCAATATTAAATTGATTCAGTCTGATGGGGCGTTCAAATCTGATGTGCTGGCCGGAGGTACTGCTCGGCTTCATGTTGTTGTTACTTGCTGATTTCAGACACACTTTCGCGGATGGCGTGTTATATGAGCAACTGCTATTTGTAAGCTATGGCGAATGCATCTGCATGCAACGCCGCAGCTTTGTCAGTCAATAATGACTGAGATGTGATGGCAAAAAATTAGCGCAAAACAACTCGAAACCGGTGAGGGTAGTGATTCGTCTTGCGCTAATGCTCTTGAAAACCACTAACTTAAACTCGAATCTGGGGGGCATATGGGGGGCAGAATGCTTTCAGGGGGCAGGTTTGGGGGCATCAAAAAGACCGTATATGTCCCTATATGTCCATACAGCACTTTCCCTAACCTACTGATTATCCTCTAAGTGCCTGATTCGCAGAACCTCTCAAAACCGATTAAATAAATAGGCATTAGCTATACATCTTTAGTACTTCCCATCCAGTCACCTATCACCATCAATAAACCCATTATTTTTCAAAGCATTGTAAAAATAAATCTATCTCAATCGGCGATTGTTGCAGGGTCTATGCTTATAAAAAGGCATAAATAAAGGGAAAACGGGGAATACCCCCACGCGGCGCGGGTTGAAGTGATAATCATTATCACTAACATAGCGTTATCCCTTTGTAGCTCCACTGATGAGGTAGACCTATGGATTTGCATTCAGGAACTTTCGATCCCAGTGATGTGACCTGGCGCGGCGTGACGCTTACCCCCGCTGCGGCGGCGCATATACGGGAGTTGGTCAAACAGCAACCCGGTATTCAGGGCGTGCGGCTTGGGGTGAAACAGACCGGCTGCGCAGGCTTTGGCTATGTGCTGGACGCGGTGAGTGAACCGAATAAAGACGATCTGCTGTTCGAAGCCGACGGCGCGAAGCTGTGGGTACCTTTAAGCGCGATGCCGTTTATTGACGGCACGGAAGTGGATTACGTGCGGGAAGGCCTGAACCAGCTGTTTAAATATCATAACCCGAAGGCGCAGAACGAATGTGGCTGCGGCGAAAGCTTCGGGGTATAGGCGGTACATAATGACGCGCAATACTGATGCAAGTGACGATGTCCAGACCTGGGCCGGCGGCCCGCTGAACTATAAAGAAGGTTTTTTTACCCAACTACAGACCGACGAACTGGCGAAAGGGATCAATGAAGAGGTGGTGCGGGCGATTTCAGCCCGACGTAATGAACCCGAGTGGATGCTGGAATTCCGCCTGAAGGCTTACCATGCCTGGACCCAGATGGAAGAGCCGCACTGGCTAAAAGCCCACTACGCTTCGCTGAACTATCAGGACTATAGCTATTACTCTGCGCCGTCGTGCGGCAACTGCGATGATACCTGTGCTTCCGAACCAGGTGCACAGCAGCAGACCGGGGCCAGCAGCTTTTTGACCGATGAAGTTGAAGCGGCCTTCAACCAGCTCGGCGTGCCGGTACGCGAAGGCAAAGAGGTGGCGGTGGATGCCATTTTTGACTCCGTTTCGGTAGCGACTACCTATCGCGAAAAATTGGGCGAGCAGGGGATCATTTTCTGCTCCTTTGGGGAAGCGATCCACGATCACCCTGAACTGGTCCAGCGCTACCTCGGCACCGTCGTACCTGAAAACGACAACTTTTTCGCCGCGCTGAATGCGGCGGTGGCCTCAGACGGCACCTTTATCTACATCCCGAAAGGGGTGCGCTGCCCGATGGAACTCTCGACCTATTTTCGTATTAACGCCGAGAAAACCGGCCAGTTTGAACGCACGATTCTGATTGCCGATGAAGGCAGCTACGTCAGCTATATCGAAGGCTGTTCCGCCCCGGTGCGCGACAGCTATCAGCTGCACGCGGCGGTGGTGGAGGTGATTATCCATAAAGATGCGGAAGTGAAATACTCCACCGTGCAGAACTGGTTCCCCGGCGATAACAACAGCGGCGGGATCCTCAACTTCGTCACCAAGCGTGCGCTGTGCGAGGGGGAAAACAGCAAGATGTCCTGGACGCAGTCGGAAACCGGCTCGGCGATCACCTGGAAATACCCGAGCTGCATCCTGCGCGGGGATAACTCGGTCGGTGAGTTCTTCTCGGTGGCGCTGACCAGCGGCCATCAGCAGGCCGACACCGGCACTAAGATGATCCACATCGGCAAAAATACCCGCTCGACGATTATTTCGAAGGGGATATCCGCCGGGCATAGCCAGAACAGCTATCGCGGGCTGGTAAAAATCATGCCGACGGCAACCAATGCGCGTAACTACACCCAGTGCGACTCGATGCTGATTGGCCCCGACTGCGGGGCGCATACCTTCCCATATGTTGAGTGCCGCAATAACAGCGCACAGCTGGAGCATGAAGCCACCACCTCACGCATCGGTGAAGATCAGCTGTTCTACTGCCTGCAGCGCGGAATCAGCGAAGATGATGCTATCTCGATGATCGTGAACGGCTTTTGTAAGGATGTTTTCTCGGAGCTGCCGCTGGAGTTCGCCGTGGAAGCGCAAAAACTGCTGGCTATCAGCCTTGAACACAGCGTCGGTTAAGGATTAAGGGAAACGGTATGTTGAATATCAACGAATTAGAAGTCTCGGTTGACGATAAAGCGATCCTGCGCGGCGTTAACCTGAACGTGCGTCCAGGTGAGGTGCACGCCATTATGGGGCCGAATGGCTCAGGGAAAAGTACGCTCTCCGCGACGCTGGCAGGCCGTGAGGATTACACCGTTACCGGCGGTTCGGTAACGTTTAAGGGCAACGACCTGCTGGCGCTGTCGCCGGAAGAGCGGGCCGGAGAGGGCATCTTTATGGCCTTCCAGTATCCGGTCGAGATCCCAGGGGTCAGCAACCAGTTCTTCCTGCAAACCGCGCTGAACTCGGTGCGCGCGCATCGCGGGCAGGAACCGCTGGATCGTTTTGACTTTCAGGATCTGATGGAAGAGAAAATTGATCTACTGAAGATGCCTGCGGATCTCCTGACCCGTTCGGTCAACGTCGGTTTCTCCGGCGGTGAGAAGAAGCGCAACGATATTCTACAGATGGCGGTGCTGGAGCCGGAGCTTTGTATTCTCGATGAAACGGACTCCGGGCTGGATATCGATGCCCTCAAAATAGTGGCCGACGGCGTGAACTCGCTGCGCGACGGTAAGCGGGCGTTTATCATCGTCACCCACTACCAGCGCATTCTGGATTACATCAAACCTGACGTGGTGCACGTGCTCTATCAAGGGCGCATTGTGAAATCCGGCGACTTCCGTCTGGTGAAACAACTGGAGGAGCAGGGCTATGGCTGGCTTAGCGAACAACAGTAGCGCGCTGCAACAGTGGCATGCGCTGTTCCAGTCGCGGGGCGGCAACGTGTCGCCTCAGGCGCATCAGCATCTCCAGCAGGTACAAAAGCTGGGGCTGCCGACGCGCAAAGATGAAGACTGGAAGTACACCTCGCTGGATAAACTGCTTGCCAGCACTTTCGTCGCTCCGGCGCTGCCAGCGCTGACCGTCGCAGAGCGCGATGCGCACGCGGTGGCGCTGGATGCCTACCGACTGGTGTTTGTTGACGGGCAGTTCGACGCCCGGTTGAGCGACGATTTATCGGCGAGCGGGTTTGAGGTGACGGTGGATAACCAACGTCAGTCGCTGCCGGATGCCGTGCACGGTGAAGTGTTCCTCCATCTGACCGAAGGGCTGGCAACCAGCGTGACCCATATTGCGGTGGCGCGTCATCAGCAGCCGGCAAAACCGCTGCTGCTGCTGCACATTACCCGTGGCCTTGACTCTGATGAGATGAACACCGTGCACTATCGTCACCATCTCCGTCTGGCTGAAGGGGCGCAGGCGACGGTGATTGAGCAGTACGTTAGCCTGAATGCGGCGCGCCATTTTACCGGTGCAAGGTTGACCGCAGAGGTGGCGGACAACGCCCAGCTTCAACATTTTAAACTGAACGGTGAGAATGCCCTGAGCTACCACTTCGCCCACAACGATTTGCGATTAGGGCGCGATGCCTCGGCCTTTAGCCACAGCTTCCTGCTAGGCGCGGCGGTCACCCGTCACCACACCTGCACACAGTTGAATGGCGAGAACAGCACTCTACGGGTTAACAGCCTGTCGATGCCGGTGGACAACGAAGTGTGCGATACCCGTACCTGGCTTGAACATAATCAGGGTTACTGCAACAGCCGCCAACTGCATAAAACTATTGTTAACGATAAGGGCCGGGCGGTGTTTAACGGTGTGATTACCGTGGCGCCGCACGCGATTAAAACCGACGGGCAGATGACCAACAACAACCTGCTGCTCGGTCGCCTGGCGGAAGTGGATACCAAGCCGCAGCTGGAAATCTACGCTGATGATGTCAAGTGCAGCCACGGTGCCACCGTGGGGCGTATCGACGATGAGCAGCTCTTTTACTTACGCTCACGCGGGATAGCGCAGGAGGAGGCGAAGAAAATCATCCTCTATGCGTTTGCCGCCGGGCTGACCGATGCCATTGCCCTGGAAGCGCTCAAGCAGCACGTGCTGGCGCGCATTGGGCTGCGTCTGGCAGGAGGTAAACAATGACTTTTTCCGTACAACAGGTTCGCGGTGATTTTCCGGTGCTGGCGCGTGAGGTTCACGGTCAGCCGCTGGTGTATCTCGATTCGGCCGCCAGCGCGCAAAAACCAGAGCAGGTGATCAACGCCGAAGCGACCTTTTATCGCCACGGCTATGCCGCCGTACACCGCGGGATCCATACGCTAAGCGCCGAAGCCACGCAGCGTATGGAAGATGTGCGTCAGAAAGTGGCGCACTTCCTCCATGCTGCCAGCGCCGAAGAGATCGTGTTTGTCCGCGGCACCACCGAGGCCATCAACCTGGTGGCGAATAGCTGGGGAAACAGCAACGTCAAGGCCGGTGACAATATCGTGATCACCGCCATGGAGCATCACGCCAATATCGTGCCCTGGCAGATGCTCTGTGCGCGCAGTGGGGCGGAACTGCGGGTGATTCCACTCACGCCTGACGGCACCCTGCAACTTGATGCCGTAGAGGCGCTGTTTGACGAACGTACCCGGCTGCTGGCCGTCACCCAGGTCTCTAACGTACTGGGCACGGTGAACCCGCTGCCAGCGCTGATCGCCCTGGCCCATCGCCACGGCGCGAAAGTGCTGGTGGACGGTGCGCAGGCGGTGATGCACCTGCCGGTGGACGTACAGACGCTGGACTGCGATTTCTATGCCTTCTCCGGTCATAAGCTCTATGGCCCGACCGGGATCGGTGCGCTGTACGTCAAAGCGGAAATCCTGCAGGAGATGCCACCGTGGGAAGGGGGCGGCTCAATGATCGCCACCGTCAGCCTGACCGAAGGCACCAGCTGGACCAAAGCGCCGTGGCGTTTTGAAGCGGGTACGCCCAACACCGGCGGCATTATTGGCCTCGGTGCGGCTCTGGACTATGTGAATGCGCTGGGCCTGACGGCGATCGACGAATACGAGCAGACCCTGATGCGCTATGCGCTGGACGCGCTGGCTACCGTACCTGATTTGCACCTATACGGCCCCGCTGAGCGCCGTGGGGTGATTGCCTTTAATCTCGGCAAGCATCACGCCTATGACGTGGGTAGTTTCCTCGATAACTACGGCATCGCCGTACGTACCGGCCACCACTGCGCCATGCCGCTGATGGCATTTTACCAGGTTCCCGCCATGTGCCGAGCCTCGCTGGCGATGTACAACACCGTTGAAGAGGTCGACAGACTGGTGGCAGGGTTACAGCGCATCAGGCGCTTATTGGGTTAACAGGGAGCGACAATGGCGGCTTTACCGGATAAAGACAAACTGCTGCGCAATTTCACGCGCTGCGCCAACTGGGAAGAGAAGTACCTCTATATCATCGAGCTGGGGCAGCGCCTGGCACCGTTAAGCACCGAACTGCACAGCCCTGAACACCTTATTCAGGGCTGCCAGAGCCAGGTGTGGATAGTCATGGGGCGCGATGAACAGGGCCGGATAACGCTTCAGGGTGATAGCGATGCAGCTATTGTTAAGGGCTTGATTGCCGTGGTGTTTATCCTCTACGATGGCATGACCGCCGCCGACGTTCAGGCTTTCGATGTTCGCCCCTGGTTTGAACAGCTGGCGCTGGCGCAGCATCTGACACCGTCGCGTTCCCAGGGGCTGGAGGCGATGATTCGGGCAATTCGTACACAAGCAGCAAGTTTTAGCTAATATCAAATAGACAGCTTTCATTCTGTTACGAAAGGCGGGCTTAAGCCCGCCACGCTGGTGGTTCAGCTTTCTGGCACGTTGTCAGTGAATATGAATAAGGAATCCAGATATGAAGCGCGCGTCCCTCTTAACACTCAGCATTTTAGGAGCCCTCAGCGCCATTTCCAGCGCCTGGGCCGTTGACTACCCATTACCCCCCGCCAATAGTCGTTTAATCGGCCAGAATCAAACCTACACCGTTCAGGACGGTGATAAGAACCTACAGGCCATCGCCCGGCGCTTTGATACGGCGGCGATGCTAATCCTCGAGGCCAACAATACCATCGCGCCGGTGCCAAGACCCGGTACCGTTGTGACTATCCCGTCGCAGATGCTATTGCCGGATGTGCCGCGTGAAGGGATTGTGGTGAACCTGGCTGAACTGCGCCTTTACTACTTCCCGCCGGGAGAGCAGAAGGTGCAGGTCTATCCTATTGGCATCGGTCTGCAAGGGCTGGAAACGCCGGAAATGACGACACGCGTGGGGCAGAAGATCCCGAACCCGACCTGGACGCCAACGGCGGGCATCCGCGCGCGTTCCCTGGAGCGTGGCGTCACGTTGCCCGCGGTGGTGCCTGCTGGGCCGGGTAACCCGCTGGGGCTCTTTGCGCTGCGTCTGGCGTACGGTAACGGCGAATATCTCATTCACGGCACTAACGCCCCGGACAGCGTCGGTCTGCGCGTCAGCTCGGGGTGTATTCGCATGAATGCGCCGGACATCAAAGCGCTGTTTGCTCAGGTACGCAGTGGAACGCCGGTCAGGGTGATTAACGAACCGGTGAAGTACGCCGTCGAGCCGGATGGCTCTCGTTATCTGGAAGTGCATCGCCCGCTATCGCAGAACGAAGCACAGGACACGCAAACCATGAAGATGACGTTATCCCCTGGCTTTAAGCAGTTCGTCCAGCAGGCGAGCGTAAGCGAAGACCAGGTGAAGAAAACGCTGTCGCGTCGTGCCGGTTATCCGGTGATTATCTCTACGGGGAAAGGAACGGCTTCTGCGGCTGAACCGGTGCTGTCGGTACAGAACAGTGCGCGGGGAGAAACGGTGGGAGCAGAAACGTCATCCGGTAAGGTGACGCAATAGAGCAGGGGAAAATCGCAGGCAAAAAAAATGGCGCACAATGTGCGCCATTTTTATTACCAGAACTCTTACTTACGGTAAGAGTGAGCCTGGTTGTCCAGACGCTGGTTAGCACGAGCTGCGTCGTCTTTAGCAGCCTGAACGTCGGAACGCATTGCGTTCACGTCGTTGCTCAGCTGGTCAACTTTAGCGTTCAGAGTCTGAACGTCAGAAGACAGCTGATCGATTTTAGCATTGCTGGAGCAACCTGCCAGCAGAGTAGAACCCAGGATTACCGCGCCCAGTACCAGTTTAGTACGATTCATTATAAATACCCTCTAGATTGAGTTAATCTCCATGTAGCGTTACAAGTATTACACAAACTTTTTTATATTGAGAATATTTTTTTATGCCTTTTCCCTTATTTTTGATCGTTCGCTCAAAGAACCATCGACTTTAGGATTTTGTGGCGAAAAAGTGTGTGAAAACAGGGAACTTCCATCGGATTCATCTTAGAAAAACCGAGTTTAAATAGTGACAGCCTATTTGATTTTTTATTGAGCTCAGTTATCTGAGTGTATAAAAAAAGCGCCCAGAGGGCGCTTTTTTAAGCAAACTATAATAAGTATGTGGATTATTACAGTACGTGCACGGATGCAGTGTTGGTGGTTCCGCTTGGAACCAGCGCACCAGAAACCATGACAACAACGTCACCTTTCTGAGCCAGACCGCTTTCCAGAGCCACTTCTTTACCCATACGGTAGAAATCATCGGTAGAGCTGATCTCTTTGACTACCTGAGCGATAACGCCTTTGCTCAGCACCAGCTGACGAGCAGTGGTTTCATTGGTGGTCAGCGCCAGAATGGTGGCATCCGGGAAGTATTTACGGATAGCACGTGCAGATTTACCGCCCTGGGTAGCAACCACGATCAGCGGTGCGTCCAGTTTTTCAGCAGTTTCAACGGCACCACGGCATACGGCTTCAGTGATACGCAGTTTGCGGCTGTCGTTGTTGAAGTCCAGACGGCTGGTCATCACGCGGTCAGTACGTTCGCAGATGGTAGCCATGATGGTTACCGCTTCCAGCGGGTACTTACCTTTAGCGGATTCGCCGGACAGCATCACTGCATCAGTACCGTCGAGGATGGCGTTGGCTACGTCGCCTGCTTCAGCGCGGGTAGGACGTGGGTTTTTGATCATGGAATCCAGCATCTGGGTCGCGGTGATAACGACTTTACGTGCACGGATACATTTTTCGATGATCATCTTCTGCGCGAAGATAACTTCTTCAACTGGGATCTCAACGCCCATATCGCCACGAGCAACCATGATGCCGTCAGACGCTTCGAGGATTTCGTCGAAGTTGTTCAGGCCTTCCTGGTTTTCGATTTTGGAGATGATCTGGATGTTTTCGCCGCCGTGCGCCTTCAGGTGCTCGCGGATTTCAACAACGTCAGAACGTTTACGGATAAAGGATGCCGCAACAAAGTCAACGCCTTGCTCGCAACCGAAGATCAGATCCTGTTTGTCTTTCTCAGCCAGTGCTGGCAGAGCGATAGAAACGCCTGGCAGGTTAACGCCTTTGTTTTCGCCCAGGTCACCGTTGTTCAGCACTTTACAGATAACCTTGTTACCTTCGATAGCGGTTACTTCCATACCGATCAGACCATCGTCTACCAGTACGGTGTTGCCCACGGTCAGGTCAGTGGTGAAGCCTTCGTAGGTCACAGCAACGATTTCGCTGTTACCTACAACGGATTTGTCGGTGGTGAAAGTGAAGGTCTGGCCCGCTTTCAGGGAAACGTCGTTACCGCCTTCCAGCTTGATGGTACGGATTTCTGGACCTTTGGTATCCAGCAGGATAGCTGCTTTCTTACCGGTTTTGCTCAGCACGTTGCGCAGGTTTTTGATGCGCTGACCGTGTTCAGCATAGTCGCCGTGGGAGAAGTTCAGACGCATGACGTTCATGCCAGCGTCAAGCATTTTGCCTAACATCTCTTCGGATTCAGTTTTCGGCCCGATGGTACAAACAATTTTGGTCTTTTTCATGACAGTCTTAGTCTTTAAGTTGAGATTGAGAAGGATTGGGATTTTGAATTCTCGCTCCATGCGCGCACGGCCACGGAGTCAAACCGGTATTACGAAAGTTGCTATGCCACGCCATAAGGATAGGTGACATAAAAAAAGCGTGCAGAGGAAAGTGTGCTAGAGGTTCAGCATAGTTAAATAGGCGATGTTTTAATCGTTTATTAATGCAGTCCAATGAGCTGAAACCATTCAAGAAAGAAACGCCGCAGATTATACGATGTTATGTTGCAAAAAGAAAATAAAAACACTGTTTCAAAATCAAAAGACGCTAATTAACAAAACAAAAACGAATTATTTCTAAAAATGTAACAGCGAAGATGCGCAACAAACTGCGGAAAGCCGCGCGGTAGCCGTTGCTGATTTGCTTTATCTACTAATAGAATCAATAATAATTTGATTCTTAATGGAAATTAGCGAGCGTAAACGATGGGAAATCAGGCGAAAGACGACGTTTTATATCAGGAAATGTGCCGCGTGGTGGGCAAGGTAGTGCTGGAAATGCGCGATTTAGGGCAGGAGCCAAAGCATATTGTGATTGCTGGCGTGGTGCGTACGGCGTTGGCTAATAACAAAATTCAGCGCTCCGAGCTGACGCGCGAAGCGATGCAAAAGGTGGTGACTGCGCTTTCAGGGCAGTGATAACACCTTGAAATAAATAATGATCAGGCGATAACGAAACGCAGAATAGCTTTGACGGCCAGTTCGCTGTGATGGGAAATCAGCGCGTCATCATCGATGTCTGGAAGCGGACCGTCCAGATAGAGGCTGTTAAAGCTATAAAAGTTGGAAACCTGATAAAAGCTGAAGCTGCTGATAAGACGGTGCACGTCGCGGGCTTCAAGCGCAGGCTGAAAAATCCCCTGCGCCTGCCCGCGATGAAGAATGTGTTCCAGCAACGAAAGGGCGCTTTTATTGAGTCGTTTCAGGTCGCCTGACGCCAGCAACCATTTCCCACGCTGCATGTTCTCCATACAGATAATCCGCATAAAATCCGCATGTTCGGCGTGGTAGCGCACGCTCCACTTCACCAGTTGCACCAGTGCTTCTACCGGCGGCTGATTCTCCAGACCGAGTTGCTGTTCCGTTTCACGGATCCGCGAATAGACATACTGAAGAACCGACTGGTACAGCTGCTCTTTCGTTTTGAAGTAGTAAACCACCATACGTTTTGTGGTCTGCGCTTCCCCGGCAATCTGTTCCATTCTGGCTCCCGCCAGCCCATGTTCGGCAAACACGGCAATGGCCGCGTTGAAAATACGGTTCTTCAGCGACTGGGCTTCGTCTTGAGTAATGGCGGACATAACAACTCCTGTTAACTTTTCCAAGGGAACAAAAAATACACACAATGATCACAATTTAGCAACCAAATATGGCGCTGGTGAACCAAATGATTCATATTCATCCCACCGTTACCGCATGAGCCTGGTGAAACTATGTTGCGTTCTATTGCTACCGTGTCTATTTCTGGAACCCTGCCTGAAAAGCTGAGCGCAATTGCGGCGGCAGGCTATCAGGGCGTTGAGATCTTCGAAAATGATTTGCTCTATTATACCGGCACGCCTGCGGATGTCCGTAGCATGGCCGACGATCTGGGGCTTAAAATCACCTTATTTCAGCCGTTTCGCGATTTTGAAGGCGGCACCCGTGCGCAGTTTGCCGCCAACCTTGAGCGGGCTAAGCGTAAATTTGCGCTGATGCACGAACTGGGCTGCGACACGCTATTGCTTTGCAGTAACGTTCAGGCGGACTGTTCTGCCGATATTGACCTCCAGATTGCCGATCTCCGCGCATTGGCGACGCTCGCCGAGCAGGAAAATATCCGCATTGGCTATGAAGCGTTAGCCTGGGGAACGCACGTCAATCGCTGGTACCAGGCGTGGGAAAGGGTGAAAGCGGTAGATAGCCCGGCGCTGGGTATTGTGCTCGACAGCTTCCACATTCTGTCGCTCGGTGACGATCTCAGCCGCCTGCACGAAGTCCCGGTCGATAAAATTACCTTCCTGCA
Source organism: Kluyvera sichuanensis (assembly GCF_040930405.1). Lineage (NCBI taxonomy): Bacteria > Pseudomonadati > Pseudomonadota > Gammaproteobacteria > Enterobacterales > Enterobacteriaceae > Kluyvera > Kluyvera sichuanensis. The sequence continues at coordinate 1,379,881 of NZ_CP162271.1, read as the reverse complement.
ACTGGCCGATGCGCCGTTGATGAAAATGGACGTGCTCGAATGGAGCCGCCATTTCCGCTGCTTCCCCGGCCAGGGGGAACTGCCGCTGGTGGAGTTTACGCGTGAACTCACGCGTGTGGGCTACCGCGGGCCGTGGTCGCTGGAGATCTTTAACGACGGCTTCCGCGCCTCACCGAATGGCGCAACGGCCAAAGATGGCTATCGCTCACTGCTGTGGCTGGAAGAGCAGACGCACCGTGCGCTGGGCCGCACTGATGCCGACCTGTTCCAGACCGCGAATTTACCCACCTATCAAGGCACCGAGTTTATTGAGTTTGCCGCCAGCCCTGCAGAGGCCAAAAAGCTGAGTGCCATGCTCAGTGGCATGGGCTTCACGCTTGCCGGCACGCACCGTTCAAAACAGGTAGCGCTGTGGAGTAACGGCGGGGCGCGGGTGATTATTAACTATCAGCCGCACAGCTGGGCCGATCACTTCTACCAACGTCACGGTGTGTCACTGTGCGCAATGGCGCTGCGGGTTAGCGAAAGCGCGCCGATTGTGGCGCGGGCAAAAGCCTATGGCTACGCCACCTGGCAGGGCGAGGTGGGGCCGAATGAGAGCACGATACCCGCGGTTTGCGCACCCGACGGCAGTCTCATCTATCTGGTGGAGGGCAATCAGGATATCTATAGCCAGGATTTTAACCTCACCGCGACGGCAAACGGCGGGGCGCTGCTGGGCATTGATCATCTGGCACTAGGGATGGAAGCCGACAGCCGTGATAACTGGGTAATGTTCTGTCGGGCAGTACTCGGCTTTACGCTGGAGCATGAACAGACGATGCCCGACCCGTACGGCCTGGTGCGCAGCCTGGCGGTACAAAGCCCGCAGGGCAACATTCGGCTGGCGCTGAACATCTCGCAAAGCCGGGCCACTCAGATTGCGCGTTCCGTTGCCTGCTATCAGGGCGCGGGGCTTCAGCATGCGGCGTTTGCCTGCCAGGATCTCCCGGGATTACTGGATAAGCAACCGCTGGCGGACTCGCTCTCCTTGCCGGTACCGGCAAACTACTATGACGATCTGCTGGCCCGTTTTGGCGGCCCGGAGCAGGTTGCCCTTATGCAGCGTCAACAAATTCTCTACGACCGTGATGCTGCTGGCGGTGAGTTCTTACATCGCTACACCTGGCCCTTCAGCGAAGGACGCTTCTTCTTTGAATTAACCGAAAGACGCCACGGCTATACGCAGTATGGCGCGGTCAATGCCGCCGTTCGGCTTTCGGCTATGCAGTACCGTTAGCGCACTGGAATGAACCACCCGGTACGCCAACGTCACAGGACAGACCATAACTATAAACACGCATCTGCACTCGACAACGACAGGTAACGACTATGAATTCACTCGGCCATAATCGCGTGGCTACCGCTGAGGCGGTTAACGCGGTCCCCCGTACCCGGCGACGCATCGGTATTCTGGCGCTGCTGGCCGTCGGAACAATGATTAACTATCTCGACCGCACCGTGCTCGGCATTGCCGCACCGCAACTCACCCAGGAACTGGGTATCGGCGCGGCGGTGATGGGGATCGTCTTCTCCGCCTTCGCCTGGACCTACGCGCTGGCGCAGATCCCCGGCGGCATGTTCCTCGACCGCTTTGGCAACAAAGTGACCTATTTTCTGGCGCTGGGATTCTGGTCGCTGTTCACGCTGTTCCACGGGTTTGCCGTGGGGCTGAAATCGTTGCTGCTGTGTCGTTTTGGCCTTGGCATCAGCGAAGCGCCGTGCTTCCCGGTGAACAGCCGAGTGGTTAGTGCCTGGTTTCCTCAGCACGAGCGCGCCAAGGCAACGGCGGTCTACACCGTCGGGGAATATCTTGGCCTGGCCTGCTTTGCGCCGCTGCTGTTCTGGATTATGGACGGCTTCGGCTGGCGTACGCTGTTTATCACCGTCGGTGTGGTCGGCATCCTGTTCGCGCTGGTCTGGTGGCGCCATTATCGTGAGCCGCATGAAGATGTGCGCCTTAGCGAGCAGGAACGCGACTACATCAGCGCAGGCGGCGGCATGACGACCGGGGCCGAACAGCGCAAAGCCTTTAGCTGGCCGTTGGTGCGCCAGTTGTTGCGCAAACGCCAGATTGTTGGTGCCAGTATCGGTCAGTTCGCGGGTAACACCGTGCTGGTCTTCTTCCTCACCTGGTTCCCTACCTACCTGGCGACTGAACGCCATATGCCGTGGATCAAAGTAGGCTTCTTCGCCATTATGCCGTTCCTGGCGGCAGCGGGTGGTGTGATGTTCGGCGGCTGGGTGTCTGACAAACTGCTGAAAGCGACCGGTAACGCTAACCTGGGGCGTAAATTACCCATCATTGCCGGGCTATTGATGGCAAGCTGCATCATCAGCGCCAACTGGCTTACCAGTGACACGGCGGTCATTATGGTGATGTCCTTTGCCTTCTTTGGTCAGGGAATGGTCGGCCTGGGCTGGACGTTAATTTCCGATATGGCGCCAAAAGGGCTAGGTGGCTTGACCGGCGGGCTGTTCAATTTCTGCGCCAATCTGGCGGGGATCCTCACGCCGCTGGTGATCGGCTTTATCGTCGCCGCGTTCGGCAACTTCTTCTACGCGCTGTTCTATATCGGCGGTGCGGCGCTACTCGGCGTGGTGGCTTATCTGTTTATCCTTGGCGACGTGAAACGCATTGAGCTGGATCTGCCGGAGCAGGAGAGCACTCATGCAAATTAGTGGGCATACGCGGTTAATTGCTCATTTGGGGTACCCGACCGAAAGTTTTAAAGCACCGATGATCTACAACCCCTGGTTTGAAAACCAGGGGGTCGATGTCAAAGTGGTACCGATGGGCGTGAAGCCGGAAGATTATGCGGCGCTGATTCCGTCAATCTTCACTCTGACCAATATTGCCGGCGCGCTGGTGACTATGCCGCATAAAGTCGCCACCTGCGAACTGGTGACCAGGATGAGCCCAACCGCGCAAATCGCCGGGGCCTGTAATGCGATTCGCCGGGAGGCAGATGGCACGCTCACCGGCGATATGTTTGACGGCGATGGTTTTGTCCGTGGCATCCAGCGCAAAGGCTTTCGCACTGTTGGTGCACGTGCGCTGGTCACCGGCTGCGGCGGCGTGGGGTCGGCGATTGCCGCCTCGCTTGCTGCCGCAGGCGTCAGCGCGTTAACGCTGTTCGACGCCCGGGAAAACACGGCGAATGCGCTTGCGGCTCGGCTGCAGGCGCACTATCCGCAACTGCGACTGACGGTGATGTCTTGCGACCCGGCTGAGCACGACCTGGTGGTGAACGCGACGCCGCTCGGTATGTCGCCCGGCGATCCGTTACCGGTTGAGATATCGCGGGTAGCTCCCGGTACGTTTATCGGTGAAGTGGTGATGAAGCAGGAGTACACGCCATTTTTACAAGCGGCGATGGAACGTGGTTGCCCGGTGCAGCGCGGTACCGACATGCTGTTTGAGATGATCCCGGCCTATCTGGATTTCTTCCATTTACCGGTGGCTACACCGGAACAGCTGCAGGCGCTGGCGGACATTCGTTACTAAAGCGCTGGTCAGCGTCGTAATAGCCTGGGTAACATAACGCTTATGTCCAGGCTTTTACGTGCTTACTATGAACACCACACTCATTTTGCTGGCGGCGGGCAGCCTCCGCCGCGCTTTTATTCCGCTTCAGTCTCTCTTTACCGCTCAAACCGGGATACCCGTTGAACTTGTTTTCGGACCTGCCGGGCTACTGCGTGAGCGCATCGAGGGCGGGGCGACGTGCTCGCTCTTTGCTTCCGCTAACCGACAGCACCCGCAAACGCTCTGCGATAGCGGGCGGGCGCACGGCCTGCAGCTATTTGCGCGCAATTCGCTAACTCTGACGGTCAGAAATACCCCGAAAACGGCAGATAAAAGTTGGCTCGAACTGTTGAGCGACCCGTCGCTGCGTCTTGGTACATCAACGCCGCTGTGCGATCCGTCGGGAGATTACACCTGGCAGCTATTTGAACAGCTTGAAGCGGGCTTTCCTGGGCTCGGCGAATCGCTGAAACAGCGGGCAATGCCGCTAGTCGGTGGGCGCGATTCATTGACGGTGCCCGCGGGTGAAATGGCGAGCAGTTGGCTGATTCGCGAAGGGTTAGCCGATCTGTTTATCGGCTACGCGCACTACGCAACGGCGCTGCAAGGCGAGCAGGATGTGCGCAGCGTGGTTATTCCGGCGGAGTGGAATATTCGCTGCGATTACTATATGTCCATGCTGGACGATAGCGCCGCCGCGCGGCAGTTCTACCAGTTTATCCTTGCGGACGAAGGGCAGCGCTGCCTGCGCGATGCGGGCTTTATGTTGGCTAGCGACGCAGAGTAAACAGTGGCGTGACCACGGCGGCAGGATAATCCTCAAGCTGTAGCTTGCGAACTTTGACGCCGTACGCCTGCTGTAGGTTCTGTTCCTGCACAATTTCGTCGGTAGGCCCCGCCAGCCACTGACGGTTGGGCAACAGCAGCAGCGTATGGCTGGCGACCTGCAGCGCATGCGTGGGGTCGTGGGTGGTGAACATCACCGTACGCGACTGCGCGTGGGCCAGATCGCTAATCAGCTGTAGCACCGTTTGTTGATTTCCCAAATCCAGCGCCGAGCAGGGTTCATCCAACAGAATGTTCTGGCTGGCGCTGACCAGCGCACGGGCAATCATCACCAACTGCTGTTGGCCGCCAGACAGGTTGCTGAACAGCGCGTCGGCAAGCGCGGTGATATTTAACAGCGCCAGCGCTGCCATCACCTGCTGTTCATCTTCTTCCTGTGGCTGCGAGAAGAGGGCGATATGCCGCGCGCGGCCCATCAACACTACTTCCCGTACACGCCAGGCAAAGGCCGGGCGGAACGACTGTGGAACGATGCCCACGCCGCCGGTCACGGTAATATCACCTGCGATGGTCGGCAACACGCCGGTAATGGTGTCCAACAGAGTACTTTTTCCGCGCCCGTTTGCTCCGAGAATGGCCCAGACTTCACCCGGTTGACAGTGCAGGCTGAGTGGCGCAAACAGCGGCATTTTGTGGCCATACTCGAGCCGGGAAAGGGAAAGCGTTGGGGTCATTTGAGCATTCCTTTTCGGCTTGCGCGTACCAGCATAACGGTGAACAGCGGGGCACCTACCAGCGCGGTGATGATCCCAATCGGGATTTCGGCGGCGGTCAGCGTGCGGGCGAGGTCATCCACCAGAATCATAAAGCTCGCCCCCATCCAGAATGCGCAGGGCAGCAGGCGGCGATGATCGGCGCCGGAAAGCATCCGCGCCAGATGCGGGATCACCAACCCCACCCAGGCGATGCTGCCGCTTACCGCCACCTGTGCCGCTACCAGCAGCGCGCAGCACAGCAGCACACCCCGGCGCAGCGCGGTAACGCGCACGCCAAGAGCCCGGGCGTCTTTATCATCCAGCGACAGTAAATTGATACGCCAGCGCAGCTTGTAGAGCACCAGCGCCGCCACGGCGACCGGGATCGACAGCAGCAGCACTTTAGTCCAGTTGGCGGTGGCAAAACTGCCCAGCAACCAGAACACAATATTAGGCAGCACCTCTTCGGTATCGGCCATGTACTGCATCAGGCTCACCAGCGCGGCAAAGAAACCGCTGAGAATAATCCCGGCGAGAATCAGCACCAGCGTGCTCTCTCTTCCCTGAAGCGCGGCGAGCAGGTAGACCAGCGTCAGCGCCAGCAGGCCGAAGAAGAAGGTAGAGCCCATCATCATTGGCATGCTGAAGCCCAGCAGAATCGCCAGCGTGCCACCGAAGGCGGAGCCGGAGGTCACGCCGATAATATGCGGGTCGACCAGCGGGTTCTGGAACACGCCCTGTAACGTCGCGCCGCACAAACCCAGCGCGCCGCCTGCCAATAGGGCCATCAGAATACGAGGAAGGCGTACGGACCAGACAATTTGGTGGGCAATATCGGCATCGCTGTGCGGATGCATGAGTTGGTTCAGTACATCGCCAATCGATAGACCATACTGCCCAAAACAAAGTGAGACCACGGCAACCACCAGGGTGAGCAACATCAGCCCACCCTGTACCGTTTTTGGATGACTACTGATGTGCATTAGCCTGCCAGTCAGTACGGTAGAAACGATGGTAGTAATCCTGCGCCTGTGCATCGACATCGACGTTTTTATAGCGTTCCGGGTAGAGCTTTTTCGCCATCCACAGTTCGCCGATTGCCAGTGCTTCAGGCATCGGGTAGCCCCACGCTTTAGCGTATTCCGGCATTAACCAGACGCGATGATTTTTGACCGCATCAATGCCTTGCCACTGCGGATCGGCGGTGATTTGTTTCACCACCTCAGGGTAACGATCCTGGACGAAAATCACCTGCGGGTTCCACTGCAATACCTGCTCAAGCGAGACTTGACGCGCGCCTTTGACCGTTGCTGCCGCCACGTTCATCGCGCCCGCATGTTGCATCATCAGGCCGGTATATTTACCGGAACCGTAGGTGTTGAGATCCGGGTTCGCCATATAGACACGCACTTTCTCCGCCTGCGGAATATTGGCGACCGGGGCGTTGAATTTCGCACGAGCGCTGAAGGTGTAGTCGATAAGCTGGTTAGCTTCTGTTTTGCGGTTGACCACTTCGCCAATCAGACGAATACCCTGCTTGAGCCCTTCGTTGTAGGCGTGCTCTTCATCCGCCATCGTCGGGTTCATCTTATTCTTCTCACCAACAGCATCTTCGCGCAGAGAAATGGCCACAACCGGGATACCCGCGTTAGTGATCTGCTGAATCATCGCTTCTGGCGCGTAGTTGGCGATAAACACCACCTGCGGGTGCAGCGCCAGCAGGCTTTCGATATTGACCTGGGTCAGGTCACCCGGCATCGGCAGTTTCTCAATGCCGGGCATAAAGCGGGCAAACTCAGGACCGAGCTGTTTTTTCCAGCTGCTCAGCACGCCGACGATATCGTCAGAGGCGTTGAGTTGGACTAACAGGTTAAGCGTCTGGTGCTGGAGAACCACCACGCGGTTAACGGTATCGGGAAGGGTCACCTGACGACCAAGCTGATCGGTTACGGTGCGATCGGCCAGCGCAGGGGTGGCAGCCACCAGGCTAGCGCAGGCCAGCGTCAGGCCAAGGAGTAAACGTTGTAATATCGACATGGGTCACTCAGTAAGGAGGGGAATTAAACGATGTGTATTTGATTATATAACGTTGGAAAATGCAAACCATCCGAGAATATTACCCCTAAATATCTGCGGCCAATGCTCCGCATAACAAACCCTTAACGAAAAAGGCCACCAGGTTTTACCCCAGTGACCCGGTTCGGGCGCATGCCGTCATTGCGATGAGGCATCACGCTCCTGTCAGGTTAGAGGTTGAAGAAATGACAAATCAGCGTGACCACGATAGGCCCAACCACTGATGTCACAACCGCAATCACTAACGCTTCCCTGAACGTCATATAACCGCCTGTGTTGCAATGGCAACCGTACGCGGCTATCCTTGAGTCGTTGAGGTTCAAGAATGGCCCTCGTTACGTTGCCAGGTTATACCAAACAACGTGCGGGGGTTTTCTCTTTCCAGCAACAGGTGCCGCCGGGGATAAAGTCCCCGCAACATTGCGCCTCCCCCGAATGCTCGGGAGTGCTGAGATCCTATAGCAGGCGCTCAGGCGCTAGCAATCAAAATGGCTGTGTTTTTATCCAGTCATTCGCTTTTCAGAATTTAGCCCGATCAAAACGAAAAAGGCCGCAGAGTTGCCTCCGCGGCCTGGTTCGGGCGCATGCCGTCATTGCGATGAGGCATCACGCTCCTGTCAGGTTAGAGGTTGAAGAAATGACAAATCAGCGTGACCACGATAGGCCCAATCACTGATGTCACAACCGCAATCACTAACGCTTCCCTGAACGTCATATAACCGCCTGTGTTGCAATGGCAACCGTACGCGGCTATCCTTGAACTGCTTAGGATCAAGAATGGCCCTCGTTACGTTGCCAGGTTATACCAAACAACGTGCGGGGGTTTTCTCTTTCCAGCAACAGGTGCCGCCGGGGATAAAGTCCCCGCAACATTGCGCCTCCCCCGAATGCTCGGGAGTGCTGAGATCCTATAGCAGGCATTCAGGCGCTAGCAATCAAAATGGCTGTGTTTTTATCCAGCTATACGCTTTTCGGAATTTAGCCCGTTCAAGGCGAGATATCCCTGTAATCATTGGTCATAAATCCTCCATTCTTCATCCTTTCTTTTCTGCTTAACTGTAGATTCCGTACTTACTGGGTCGCACTTATGCACCGCCGCCATTTTCTGTTGGGTATCACCGCTACGCTATTTTCAGCCCGATACGGTTTCTCATCGGCCTTTTCTGCGTCATGGCAGCAACAGACGATACCGCTCTGGCCCGCTACGCCGCCCGGTGGTGGCGGGCCGATAGGGCCGATGCGGGTAAGCCAAAAAGGGGCGCAAAGCCAGGTAGTCACGCCATCGCTTACGGTACTGACACCCACCGCACCTAACGGCCACGGCGTATTGATTGCCGCCGGGGGAGGCTATCAGCGAATTGAGATGGCGATGGAAGGTTGGCCCGCGGCCCGCTGGCTGGTTGCCCGAGGCTATACCGCGTACCTGTTGAGCTATCGGTTACCGGGTGAGGGCTGGAACGATGGCAATCTGGTGGCGCTGCAGGACGCTCAGCGGGCGCTGCGGATCGTAGCGCAACGGGAAAAGCAGGTGAGCGCGCTGGGGTTCTCCGCCGGAGGGCATCTGCTGGGGATGGCCGCGACACGGCCGGAATATCATAGCTACCCGGCGCAGGATGCGCTGGATGAACGACCTGCAAGCGTAAGCCGCGCGGCGCTGATTTATCCCGTTATTACACTTGAGAAACCCTATACCCATACCGCAACGCATAAAATACTGGTGGGGAAATTGGCGACGAAAAGCGAAGAGGCGGCGTGGTCGGTGCAACAATACGTTACGCCGCGTACGCCGCCAATGTTTCTAGTACAGGCTGAGGACGATCCGGTGTCCGATCCGCATAACACACTTATTATGCAGGTAGCCTGTCTGCGCGATCGGGTGCCGGTAACGATGTACCGTTATCCGACCGGCGGACATGGCTTCGCGTTAGGCAGGCCCGGGACGAAAACCGTCGAATGGCCTGCCCATTATGAAAAATGGCTACAGGAGTAGGGCTTACTCGATGGGCGTGAGATAGTCCAGCCGCAGCGGCTCGGCTAACAGGCTGTCCATCTGCCCGATAAAGTTCTGGAAATGTGGGAGGGACACGTGGGTCTCCAGCGCAGCCTGGTCATCCCAGGACTCGCGGACATAAAAGGTGTCCGGCTCATCGCGCAACTGAAACAGCGCGTAGTCATGGTTTCCCGGCTCCTGACGCGTCGGAGCCAGTAGCGCTTTTAGCGCCTCGCTTAACGCTTCCCGTTTTCCCGCTTTCGCCTTCAGTACGGCAATAATTGAAATCATTTTAAAATCCCTCCAGCACAATTTTACCCACCGCCCGGCCGGTTTCGAGCTGGGCGTGCGCTTTGCGCAGGTTTTCCGCGGTGATGGCACCGTAATGCTCGCCAAGCGTCGTGGTGATAGTTTTCTGATCGATAAGTGTGGCTATTTCCGTCAGCAATTGATGCTGCGCAATGATGTCCTGGGTCTCAAACATGGAGCGGGTAAACATAAACTCCCAATGCAGCGAGATACTTTTCAGCTTTAATGGGCGTGCATCGAGGCTCTCTGGATCGTCAATGAGTGCCAGCTTCCCCTGCGGCGCCAGGGCAGCAATCAGCTCAAGGTAGTGCTCATCGGTATTGTTGAGGCTGGCAACATGCGTCACGGCTGGAATACCAATGCGGGCCAGTTCCTGAGTCAGCGGCTGGCGGTGGTCGATCACGTGATGTGCACCGGCATTGCACACCCACTGCTGGCTTTCAGGGCGTGAAGCGGTGCCGATCACGGTCATTCTGGTGAGCTTGCTTGCCAGTTGCGTCAGGATGGAACCTACGCCGCCCGCCGCACCGACGATAAGCAAGGTATCGCCTTCGTTCCCCCCACGGGTAACGCCAAGGCGGTCAAACAGCAACTCCCAGGCGGTAATCGCCGTTAACGGCAGCGCCGCGGCAGAGGCGTTATCCAGCGTGCGCGGTTTCAGCGCCACAATACGTTCATCGACCAATTGGAACTCGCTGTTGCTGCCTGGGCGTCCCAGGGCACCGGCGTACCAGACTTCATCGCCAGGAGCGAAGAGCGTCACCTGCGGGCCCACCGCTTTGACGACGCCAACGGCATCCCATCCCAGCACGCGCGGCGTATCTCCGCTAAACCCGGCGCGAACCTTGGTGTCCACCGGGTTCACGGAAATGGCTTTGACTTCGACCAGCAGATCGTGGCCTGTCGCCTCAGGAATCGGCAGTTCAATCTCGCTGAGAAAAGGAATGTTGCTGCCTTCGCTGGCAGCGCGGGTAATGGCGAATGCTTTCATGTAATTTCTCCGGGTATCAATGGGAATAGCCGAATAGTAGAAGCATGTCGCCGTGGGAAAAATAGCGTGCTGGCGATAAGTGTTATTCGCAAATCGCGAAAATCCCTATAAAAAATATGTCCAGCTCCGGAGAAGGACGTGGGCTGGGTCACTTTTTTGCGTTTATGGCATGAAAAGCACAGTGGCAACCTAAAAAGCGTTCCTATACTGACGGTCACATTCATCATGATGTTACAGGCAGGACGTTATGACCCGTTACACTACGTTTTCCCTTGGTTCTCAATTCGTTAATCGCCTCGGCTACGGGGCGATGCAGCTGGCAGGCCCAGGCGTATTTGGTCCGCCAAAAGATAGACATGCCGCGATTTCCGTGCTGCGCGAAGCGCTGGCGCTCGGTGTGAATCACATCGATACCAGCGATTTTTACGGCCCGCACATCACCAATCAGATTATCCGCGAAGCGCTGCATCCTTATGCTGACGACCTGGTGATTGTGACGAAAATTGGCGCGCGTCGTGATGACAAGGGCGCCTGGCTGCCGGCGTTTTCCGCCGAGGAGTTAAAGCAGGCGGTGCACGACAATCTACGTAACCTCGGCCTCGATGTGCTGGATGTGGTCAATATGCGCGTGATGATCGGCGACGGTCATGCGCCACGCGAAGGGTCTATTGAAGCCAGCGTTAGCGTGCTGGCCGAACTGCAGCAGCAGGGGCTTATCAAACATATTGGGGTGAGCAACGTGACGCCGACGCAGGTGGCGGAAGCGCGCAAGCTCGCTAACATTGTCTGCGTGCAGAACGAGTACAATATTGCGCACCGTCGCGATGACGAACTGATCGATACACTGGCGCGTGACGGTATCGCCTATGTGCCGTATTTCCCGCTGGGCGGATTCTCGCCGCTGCAATCCTCCGCGCTGAACGAGGTCGCAAGCTCGCTAAATGCAACTCCGATGCAGGTGGCGCTGGCCTGGTTGCTGCACCGTTCACCCAATATTCTGCTGATCCCCGGTACGTCATCGGTGACGCATCTGCAGGAAAACATGGCGGCGGGGCAGTTGACCTTACCTGAGCACGCGCTGGCGACGCTCGACGGCATCGCGGCTCGCGTATAACGGGAGGCTTAATGACGGACAAACGCTCTGCCCAGTGTCATTGCGGCGCGGTGGCTTTCACCGTGGTGCTTAGTGATGGCCTGAACACGGCTCGTCGCTGTAATTGTTCTTACTGCCGCATGCGCGGTGCGGTGGCGGTTTCCGCGCCGTTGTCCGGCATCGAGATACTACGCGGGCAGGATAAATTGACGGAGTACCGCTTTAATACCGGCGAGGCCGTCCATTTTTTCTGTTCGGTGTGCGGGATTTACACCTTCCATCAGCGGCGCTCGAACCCCGAGCAATACGGGATTAACGTCGCCTGTCTCGAGGGCGTGTCACCGTTTGATTTTGCCTGTGTGGAAGTGCATGACGGTGTTCACCATCCAAAAGATGGCGGCGGTGGTATCGCAGGGTATTTGCGCTACGACAGAAAGTAGTCGGGACGAGGCGGCACGCCGACTCCGGAGGCTCGGAGACGGTCCCGGCGGCGCTTTGCTTGGCCGGGCTACAAAAGAAAAACCCTGCTCATGTGAGCAGGGTTTTTGTATTGCTGGGGGCGATTATGCTACCAGGCTGTCGATCGCAGCTTTCGCATCAGAGGTCGCTTTGGTTGCCACTTCTGGGCCGTAAGCGATACCTTCGGCGAAGACCACGTTCACGTCGGTGATCCCGATGAAGCCCAGGAACACGTTCAGGTATGGGGTGATCAGGTCAGTTGGGCTATCTTTGTGGATGCCGCCGCGGCTGCTCAGTACGATAGCGCGTTTACCGGTCACCAGACCTTCTGGACCTTTCTCGGTGTAACGGAAGGTCACGCCAGCACGGGCAATCAGGTCGAAGTAGTTTTTCAGCTGCGTTGGGATGTTGAAGTTATACATCGGCGCGGCGATAACAATCACGTCGTGGGCTTGCAGTTCAGCAATCAGTTCGTCAGAGAGCTTCAGCGCTTCCTGCTGACGTGGGGTCAGTGGGGAGTCGCTTGGGCGCAGCGCGCCGACCAGTTCGCCATCCAGCACCGGAATTGGATTGGCAGCCAGGTCACGGACGGTGATTTCGTCAGCGGAGTGCTTTTCACGCCACTGTTCAACAAAATAGTCGGACAGCTGACCTGATTGAGAGTAGCCTGCCAGGATGCTGGATTTCAGAACTAATACTTTGCTCATAGGTAATTCCTTATATTTGATTGACGGGCGATGCCCTGTTGCTTGATGACACTTTATTCACAATCCTGCCACAGAGATAGCGCAATATATCGAAGTCTATGTTCAGTTTTTTTGAACAAGGCTCGGAATGCGCAAGTGTGGTATGCTATGACGATTCTTTATGAGAGCTTTTCCCGGCAGTGCGCTGCCCAATAAGACTATGACAGAACAACAAAAAATCACCTTTGCGATGCTCAGCCAGCGCCTCGATGCGCTGACGCTACGGGATAAACTGCGCTTTGCCCGCCGACTCCACGGCGTCAAGAAGGTTAAAAATCCTGAAGCACAACAGGCCATTTACCAGGAGATGGCGCAGGAAATTGAACAGGCTGCCGGTAAGGTCGTGCTACGTGAAGCGGCGCGTCCGGTGATTGAGTACCCGGAAAACCTGCCGGTTAGCCAGAAGAAACAAGATATTCTCAACGCCGTGCGCGACCACCAGGTGGTGATTGTTGCCGGGGAGACCGGCTCGGGTAAAACCACCCAGTTACCGAAGATTTGTATGGAACTGGGGCGCGGGATCAAGGGGCTGATTGGCCATACCCAGCCGCGTCGTCTGGCGGCGCGCACCGTCGCCAACCGTATTGCCGAAGAGCTGAAAATCGAGCCGGGCGGCTGCATTGGCTATAAGGTTCGCTTTAGCGATCACGTCAGCGATAACACCATGGTCAAGTTGATGACCGACGGTATTTTGCTGGCGGAAATCCAGCAGGACCGCCTGCTGATGCAGTACGACACCATCATTATCGATGAAGCGCACGAACGCAGCCTCAACATCGACTTCCTGCTCGGTTACCTGAAAGAGTTACTGCCGCGGCGTCCCGATCTCAAGGTGATCATCACCTCGGCGACCATCGACCCCGAACGTTTCTCACGTCACTTTAATAACGCGCCGATTATCGAAGTTTCAGGTCGTACCTATCCGGTAGACGTTCGCTATCGTCCGATTGTTGAAGACGCGGACGACACCGAGCGTGACCAGCTGCAGGCGATTTTCGACGCCGTCGATGAACTGGGGCAGGAAGGGCCGGGCGACATCTTAATCTTTATGAGCGGCGAGCGAGAAATTCGCGATACCGCCGATGCGTTGAGCAAACGCGACCTGCGCCATACCGAGATCCTGCCGCTCTACGCGCGCTTATCGAACAGCGAGCAGAACCGCGTCTTCCAGTCACACAGCGGGCGACGCATCGTGCTGGCGACCAACGTGGCGGAAACCTCGTTGACGGTACCGGGCATCAAGTATGTGATTGACCCCGGTACGGCGCGAATCAGCCGCTATAGCTACCGTACCAAAGTGCAGCGCCTGCCGATTGAGCCGGTTTCTCAGGCCTCCGCAAACCAGCGTAAAGGCCGCTGTGGCCGTGTGTCGGAAGGTATCTGTATCCGTCTCTATTCGGAAGACGATTTCCTGTCACGCCCGGAGTTTACCGACCCGGAAATCCTGCGTACCAACCTGGCTTCCGTCATTTTGCAGATGACCGCGCTGGGACTTGGCGATATCGCCGCGTTCCCGTTCGTGGAAGCGCCGGATAAACGCAACATTCAGGACGGTGTGCGCCTGCTCGAAGAACTGGGTGCCATTACCACGGATGAACAGGCCACCGCCTACAAGCTGACGCCGCAGGGCCGCCAGCTCAGCCAATTGCCGGTTGACCCGCGTCTGGCGCGTATGGTGCTGGAAGCGCAGAAACACGGCTGCGTGCGCGAAGCGATGATCATCACTTCGGCGCTCTCTATTCAGGACCCGCGCGAACGTCCAATGGATAAACAGCAGGCGTCCGATGAAAAACATCGCCGTTTCCATGACAAAGAGTCAGATTTTATGGCCTTTGTGAACCTGTGGAACTACCTCGGCGAGCAGCAAAAAGCGCTGTCGTCGAACCAGTTCCGTCGCCAGTGCAAGCTCGACTTCCTCAACTACCTGCGCGTGCGCGAGTGGCAGGATATCTACACCCAACTGCGTCAGGTGGTGAAAGAACTCGGCATCCCGGTAAACAGTGAACCGGCAGAGTATCGCGAAATTCATATTTCGCTGCTGACCGGTCTGCTGTCGCACATCGGGATGAAAGATACCGATAAGCAGGAGTTTACCGGTGCGCGTAACGCGCGCTTCTCCATCTTCCCGGGTTCTGGCTTGTTCAAAAAACCACCAAAATGGACGATGGTCGCCGAACTGGTCGAAACTAGCCGCCTCTGGGGGCGTATTGCCGCACGCATCGACCCGGAATGGGTGGAGCCGGTGGCGCAGCATCTGATCAAACGTTCCTACAGTGAACCGCACTGGGAACGGGCGCAGGGCGCGGTGATGGCGACCGAGAAAGTGACCGTTTATGGCCTGCCGATTGTGGCGGCACGTAAGGTTAACTACAGCCAGATTGACCCGGCGCTGTGCCGCGAGCTGTTTATCCGCCACGCGCTGGTGGAGGGAGACTGGCAGACCCGTCACGCCTTCTTCCGCGACAACTTAAAGCTGCGTGCTGAAATTGAAGATCTGGAAAACAAATCACGTCGCCGCGACATCCTGGTGGATGACGAGACGATGTTTGAGTTCTATGACCAGCGCATCAGCCACGAAGTAATCTCCGCGCGCCACTTTGATAAGTGGTGGAAGCAGGCCAGCCGTGAAACGCCGGATCTGCTCAACTTCGAAAAGAGCATGCTGATAAAAGAAGGGGCGGAGCAGGTTAGTAAGCTGGACTACCCGAACTTCTGGCATCAGGGCAACCTGAAGCTGCGCCTGACCTATCAGTTTGAGCCGGGGGCTGACGCCGATGGTGTGACGGTGCATATTCCGCTGCCGCTGTTAAACCAGGTCGAAGAGGCCGGGTTTGAGTGGCAGATCCCGGGGCTGCGCCGTGAGCTGATTATCGCGCTGATTAAATCGCTGCCGAAGCCGGTACGCCGTAACTTTGTCCCTGCGCCGAACTACGCCGAAGCCTTCCTGGGCCGTGCGACGCCGCTGGAATTGCCGCTGCTGGATTCACTGGAGCGCGAACTGCGCCGGATGACCGGTGTGACCGTCGACCGTGAAGCCTGGCAGTGGGATCAGGTGCCCGATCACCTGAAAATCAGCTTCCGCGTGGTAGACGACAAAAACAAGAAGCTGCAGGAAGGGCGTTCGCTGCAGGTGCTGAAAGATACGCTGAAGGGCAAAGTGCAGGAGACGCTGTCGTCGGTTGCCGACGACGGTATCGAGCAGAATGGCCTGCATATCTGGAGCTTTGGCGACCTGCCGGACCGTTACGAACAGAAACGCGGCAACTATAAGGTCAAAGCCTGGCCGGCGCTGGTGGATGAACGTGACAGCGTCGCCATCAAACTGTTCGATAACCAGCTGGAACAGCAGCAGGCAATGTGGCGCGGCTTGCGTCGTTTACTGCTGTTGAACATCCCGTCGCCGATTAAGTATCTGCACGAAAAGCTGCCGAACAAGGCGAAGCTGGGGCTCTACTTTAACCCGTACGGCAAAGTGCTGGATTTGATTGATGACTGCATCTCCTGCGGCGTGGACAAGCTGATTGATGAAGCGGGCGGGCCGGTGTGGAGTGAAGCGGGCTTTGCCGCGCTGCACGAGAAAGTGCGTGCCGAGCTTAATGAGACGGTGGTCGAGATTGCCAAACAGGTTGAGCAAATTCTCACCGCGGTGTTCAACATCAACAAACGGCTGAAAGGGCGCGTGGACATGAGCATGGCGCTGGGGCTGTCAGACATTAAGGCGCAGATGAACGGCCTGGTGTATCGCGGCTTCGTCACTGGCAACGGTTTCCGTCGTCTGGGGGATACGCTGCGTTATTTGCAGGCGATTGAAAAACGTCTGGAGAAAATGGCCGTCGACCCACACCGCGACCGCGCGCAGATGCTGAAAGTGGAAAGCGTCCAGCAGGCGTGGCAACAGTGGTTGAACAAGCTGCCGCCGTCGCGTCGTGAAGATGATGATGTGAAGGAAATCCGCTGGATGATTGAAGAGCTGCGCGTCAGCTTCTTTGCTCAGCAGTTGGGGACGCCGTATCCGATCTCGGATAAACGTATCCTGCAAGCGATGGAACAGATCGTCGCCTGATCCCGGCGGCGCTGCGCTTGGCCGGGCTACACGCACATTGCCGGATGACGGTGTTTACATGATGTTGTAGCCCGGGCGAGGCGAACGCCGACCCCGGGTCTTTACCGTTTCTACGCGTTTACCCACGCCAGCGTAAACCCATCCCACCCCTTAATCCCGACCGTTTGCAGTGCCGTGACCGTCAGGCGCGGATCGTTATGCATCATCTCAATAAACCGACGCACGCCGAGCACGCGGTCGTCGGTGCTATTGGGATTGGTTACCTCACCGTCGCGCACCACGTTATCGCCGATGATAAGTGTTCCTGGACGAGAATATTTCAGTGCCCATTGCAGGTAATAAGGGTTGTTCGGCTTATCGGCATCAATAAAAATCACGTCAAACGGCGCGGCATCCTCAAGCGTCGCCAAAGAATCCAGCGCCGGACCTTCGCGTAGCGTTACCACACTATCAAGCCCGGCGAGCGCGATATTCTCTCGCGCCACACGGGCGTGCAACGGGTCGGCTTCGAGGGTAATTAACCGCCCGTTAGGCGGCAGTTCGCGTGCCATCCAGATGGTGCTGTACGCGCCTAACGTACCTATCTCCAGAATGGATTTCGCCCCCACCATACGGATAAACAGCGCCAGCAGTTGCCCCTGATTGGCCGCCACATCGTGCGCGGGCAGACCGGCACGATGGTTGTTCTCTAACACCTGAGACAGCACGGGATCGTTGGGAATCAGGTTCTCTATCAAATAATTATCAACGTCCGACCACTGTTTTTGCATTGTGACACCCCTTGGGATTTGTCAGCCTGACAGCGAAGACCAGCCGCCTCCTAGCGACCGGTAAAGATCGATTTGCGCCAGCAGCAGATTGTTTTTCACCTGTACTACGCTGATTTGCGTTGAGAACAAGGTACGCTGCGCATCCAGCACATCAAGATAAGAAGAGTAACCGTTGTTGTAGCGATTCTGCGCCAGCCGCAGGGTCTCCTGCGCTACTTCTTCCTGACCTTGCAGTTCAGTCAGTTGTTCGCCGTAGCGGGTGATGGCATCGAGGCTATCGTTGACCTCTTTAAACGCGCTGCGTACCGTTTTTTCATAGCTGTACAGCGCCTGATTGCGCTGGGCCATCGACACGTCGACCTGCGCATTCAGCGCTTGACGGTTGAGCAACGGCGCAAGAATACTGCCGCCAATGCTCCAGAGCCGCAGTGGGTTATCGAGCAGGTCCGGCAGCGTGCGGTCCTGGAAGCTGCCGGTTGCCGTCAGATTAATCGATGGCAGAAGTTTGGCCTGCGACGATGCCAGGGTCGCATCGGCGGCGATCAACTGACGCTGTGCCTGAGCGATATCGGGGCGGCGGTTGAGCAGCGTAGAAGGAAGCTGCGACGGCAGCGAAAGCGGGGTGAGTTTATCAAATGCGTTGCGTTTCACTTCTCCGGGGTTATTGCCGAGCAGCACACTGAGGGCGTTTTCCTGCTGGGCGATTTGATGGCGCAGCAGCGGCACCTGAGCACGAGTAGAACGCAGCGCCGAATCCGCTTGCATCAGTTCGAGGCGAGAAGTATAGCCGGTTTCATACTGGCGTTTGGCCAGCCTATACGCCTCTTCCCGTGATTTCAGCGTTTGCTCAGTAACCTGTAGCTGCTCATCGAGCGACAGCAGGGTGATATAGCCGACGGAAACCGAGGTCGCGACCGTCAAATCTGCGGCAGCGGCGGCGGCTTTTTGCGCTGCCAGGCTTGCCTCGGCGGCATCGGAGGCGCTGCGATTTGCCCCCCAGAGATCGACATCATAACTGGCAGTCAGGCCGCCTTTATAGACCGTGCTGTGAATCGGTAAACCGGTAGCGGCAGACTGTGCGCGGGCGCGAGTGCCGGTTAGCCCGGCGTCCAGCGTGGGGAACAGGCTGCCATCGGCGGCATAGGCGCGCGCCTGATATTCATTCACTCGCTCGCGGGCGATCAGCACATCGCTGTTGTAGCGTAGCGCCTGGTCAACGTACTGGTTGAGCGCGCTGTCGTGAAAATTGCGCCACCATACCCCCTCGACCGGGCTGGCAGGGCCAATGTCGGCGCGCCAGGCGGCAGGAATAGCCAGCGTAGGTTCGGCGCGCTGTACGTCGGCAGACTGACAGCCGACCAGCGCGAGAGCCAGCATCAGGGCGACGGGCCGGATCATGGCTTCGCCTCCGCGCGGGTATTGATGGTGACCTGTACCGACATCCCCGGACGCAGGCGCTGCAGGTTATTCTGTCCTTCATCCACTGCAATGCGTACCGGAATACGCTGGGCAATTTTGACAAAGTTACCGGTGGCGTTATCCGGTGAAATCGCGCTGAACTCCACGCCGGTGGCCGGTGAAATGCTCTGCACGGTACCGCTGAACTTCTCGCTGTTGAGCGCATCGACGGTAAAGGTCGCCGGCTGGCCGATACGTATGGTTGCAAGCTGAGTTTCTTTCAAATTGGCGATAACCCAGTGCTGCGGCGGCACCAGCGGCGTTAAGTGCGTTCCGGCGGTCACGTACGCGCCAAGCCGCACGGCAATTTGCCCAAGCTGACCGTCGGTGGGGGCGATAATGCGCGTGTTTTGCAAGTCTATCTCCGCCAACTCCAGCGAAGCTTTCGCGTTGGCAACATCGGCTTCCAGCGCGTCACGGTTGACGATGGTGGTCTGCAAATCCTGCTTTGACATCTCCAGCGTCGCCTTCGCCTGCTCAATATCCGCCGCGCCCTGAGCGGCGCTGGCGCGGGCAGAGTCACGCTCACGAATCGACAGCGAACCGTCTGCCGTCAGATCCTGCACGCGCTTTAAATCCGCCTGCGATTTCAGATTCTGCGCGCGGGCATTTTGCAGCACCGCTTCGTTGCGGACAATCACCGCCTCGGCGCTTTTGCGCTGCTGGAGGTTATTGCGTAGCGCCGCTTCCTTCATTGCCAGCTGCGCCTGTGCCTGGTGCACGCGCTGCTTATAGATGCGGTCATCAATCTGGAACAGTACCTGGCCTTTTTTGACCTGGTTAAAGTCCTGCACGTTTACCCCGGTAACGTAGCCATTGACCTGCGGGCTGATAAAGGTGGTCTGGCCGCGCACGTAGGCGTTGTCAGTGAACTGACTGTGGCGGGTAAACGGCGGTAGCTGCCAGGCGTACAGAATCACCAGTACGCCGACGAGGCCGATGGCTGCGGCGGTAAAAATGGATACCACACGGATATTGTTTCGGGTATTGGCCTGTTGTTGGGCCGCATCCTGCTGACTCATAACGACTCCAGATCTCTCTTGTTGTTATTTGCTTCCCGTCGCACGTTTCAGCGCGATATGGGCGGTAATACGCAATCTTAATAATCGCCAGAACACCCACAGCAGCGTGGCGGCGGAAATGGCCGCTGTTAGCAGATACGTGTCATTGTAGGCGAGAATATTGGCCTCCAGCGTGGAGAGGTTTTGCAGCACGGTACTGGCCTGAACGTTCAATAGCGCGCTATCGCCAAGCTGGCTCTGATACTGCTGGGCGTAAAGCTGCAGCCGCTCGTTAATCAGCGGATTGAGGGTGGTTATTTGGTCGGCAAGCTGGCTGGAGTGAAACTTCTCACGCCAGGTCTGGAAGGTGCCGAGGATCGCTGAACCGAGCAGCCCGCCAATGTTCTGGCTCATGCCAAACAGCACCGAAAAACTCACCAGATTGCGCTGATCGGCAATCACCCCGCCGATACCGGCGAGCATGGCGGGTGCGAGGAAGAAGGCGCTGCCAAAACCAAGCAGGAACTGGCTGAACATCAACTGGTCCGGGCGCGTCAGGCTGGTGGACTGGCTATCCAGCAGCGAGGCTATCATGATGAGCGTTAACGCCGTGGCGGTCGGCCAGTACAGGCGGCGCGGGTTGAGCGTCAGGCAACTGGCGATAATCCCGCAGGTAATACCGGCAAAAATGGACCAGGCCAGCGTCGTCATCTGCTCGTTTTGCAGTCCTACATACTGAAGCCAGCCGATCACGCCGGTGTTCTGCTCCGCCAGCACGATGCGGATCAGCACCATAATCAGCCCCAGGCGCAAAATACTGCCGCTGGAGAGCCAGCGGGTATTGAGCAGCGGGTTGGTGCGGTTATGTTCAAAGATAATGGCGGACACAATCAGCACCACCGCCGCTGCCAGCGACCAGCCTATCCATGGCGCTTCAAACCACCAGTCCAGACGGCCCAGCGATAGCACGGCGCAAATCAGTGCCATGCCGGGAGCCAGTAGAATAAAGGTAATAAAATCTTTCTTCTCGAATACTTTTTTGCGATCGCTCGGCGGCAGCTTGAGGGCGATAACGCAGGCCAGCGATACCAGCGCTAACCCCAGCTCGAAGAAATAAAGCCCGCGCCATTCATCGATTTGCAGCAGTTCGGTGGAGAACAGGCGGGCGATGGGGATCGCCAACGACGAGCCGGTAATCCCAATGGTCAACGCCTTCAGGCGGTGTTTCGCCGGCCAGGCCTGCACCTGATAATAGATCCCGAGCGAACTGAGCGCTGCGGCCACCATGCCGTGGGCGGCGCGCACCATCAGCGCCGAACTGAGGTCATTGACGAACAGGTGGAAGAAGGTGACCAGCACGTAGAGCACCAGAAAGCCTTCTGTAAACGCCCGCAGGCCAAACTGCTGACGGAATTTCACCAACAGTAGGTTAATCGAGACGTTGGTCATGACGTACACGGCAGGCAGCCAGGCAATCTCCGTCGACCAGGCGGCAAACGAACCCTGTAGGTTTTGTAGATTGGCGGTCACCACCGCGTTGCCTAGCGCGCCGGTGAGGCAGACCAGTAGGCCGACGATGCCGTAGGCCACCCGTTTCGGTGCGCTGTGAATAGGCGTTGATGGTGAGCCGAGGATCGCCGGTTTTTCGTGTGGTGCCCAGTCGTGCGGGGCATAGGGGTCACGACGCGGTGGAGCCATTATTTCTTCTCCACTTCGCGCAGCAGTCGGGTCAGTACGTTGCGGGTTATCTCTTGTTCTTCCGGGGTAATCACCGTCAGAATTTCTTCACGTAGTTCATCCGCCACGGCTTTCACCTGATGATAAAGCTCAAGTCCTTTTGGCGTGGCGACCAGCAGCCGCTTACGTTTATCGCGATCGGTCATCACTCGCTCGACCAGCCTGGCCTCGACCAGTTTGTTAATCAGCGGCACCACGGTGGCGCTTTCCACGCCCAACTCCTGAGCCAGCTCAGCTTGCGATAGCGGCTGTTCGTTGCGCGCAATGCTGGCCACGGCGACCCATGTGGCCTGACTCATACCCAGATCTTTCAGCCGACGGTTTACCGCCAGCCGCCAGTGGTGGGCGGTGAGATAGAGGAGATGAGAAAAATTAAGCTGACGGTTATCCATTGGCGGTCTGTTCAGAATCATTAGAGCTCTAATGATTCTACGTTCGCCGAAAACCATAATTCAAGTGAATGTGAAAAATAAATGTTATCGGAAGGTGATTGTTTGTTTGCTATGTGAGTGTTTCTGTAGCCCGGCCAAGCGAAGCGCCGCCGGGAAAACACCCGGAGTCGGCGTTAACACGCCTCGTCCGGGCTACGGGTTAAATCTGACTGGTTTGCGCGTTTACCGAAGCCGCGTGATTTTTCCGACGACTGGCAAAGAAAATCGCCGTCAGAGAAATTGCCACCGTCGTTGCCAGATACCAGGCAACGGGAACCCAATCGCCGTTGTATTTTGCCAGCAGACCGGTCGCAATCAGCGGCGCGGTGCCGCCTGCCAGCGCAGCGCCAATTTGATAGCCCAGCGTGATACCGGTATAGCGTACGTTGGCGCTAAAGATTTCCGAACACAGCGTACCCAGCACGGCGGTAATCGGTGACCATAAAATCCCGAAGGTGATTACGGTGGCGAGGGTGATCCCCCAGGTGGTGCCGGTGTTGAGCAGCAGGAACCACGGCACGATAAACAGACCCAGCAGCACGACGCTAATCGCGTACATCCGCTGACGGCCAATCTTATCGGAGAGCAGGCCCATCAATGGGATCATCACTGTCGAAACCAGTGCGCCGAGCGTTACGGCTTCCAGCACCTGTGACTTCTGGTAGGTCAGGGTAGTGGTGGCGTAACTCACGACGAAGGTGGAGAAGATATAGAACGGTGCAGTTTCTACCACCTTCAGACCCGCTGCGATAATCACTTCGCGCCAGTGATTGGTCAGCGTTTCGCGCAGCGGCGCTTTAGCGACTTTACCCGACTCTTTCACCTTCTTGAATTCCGGCGTTTCGTCGATATCTTTACGGATCCACAGGCCAACCAGCACCAGTGCTGCGCTCATCAAAAACGGAATGCGCCAGCCCCAGGAGAGGAACTGTTCTTCGCTGAACAGGGTCATCAGCGAGACGATAAAGGTCGCCATCAGCATCCCAATTGTCACGCCTGCCTGCGGAATACTGCCGAAGAAGCCCTTACGTTTTTCCGGCGCGTATTCATAGGCCAGCAGCAGCGCGCCACCCCATTCGCCACCGATACCAATCCCCTGAATAATACGCATCAGAATGAGTAAAATCGGTGCCCAGATGCCAATCATGTCATAGGTCGGCAGCAGGCCAATCATCACGGTTGCACTCCCCATCAGCGACAGGGTTAATACCAGCGTTTTTTTACGACCGATACGGTCACCAATGTGGGCAAAGATCACGCCGCCAATCGGGCGGATAAAGAAAGTGAGCGAGAAGGAGAGGTAGGAGAGAATCAGGCCGATGACCGGGTCAACCATCGGGAAAAAGATTTTATTGAACACCAGTGCGGCTGCTGTTCCGTATAAAAAATAGTCAAACCATTCAATGGAACTGCCGGTCAGGCTCGCAATCAGGACCCTCTTATTCTTTTTCAGGATCGTGGTGCTACTTTCTTGTATTGTCATGAAGAATAACTCCCGCCACATTGGGTTAAAATCAGGTGTCACCTTTTTTGTTTGAATGGTGCAACCTGGATTGTGAAAAAGGTTGTGTGTTTGTTAAGCAACTTAGATATGAGTGTTATCTTTGGCAAGCGTGTTATTGAAATTTGCGAGCAAAAATGAGAACCATTTCTGTTCGTTTTAACTTTAGGTTTGTTAGTTGGTAGATTTAAATGCTGAAAAATATCTTTTAAATAGCGTTTTATTCAGGTGCAACCCTGTTGTTTTTAGACGTTTCTGGTTATTTCAGGATTGTTACAAAATGGTGGAAATGAAGGGAGTAGAGCAGGTGATGAACGTGTCAAACTTACCACAGGAAACGCTGAACGCTGCCAACGTGCTGGGGCGTTGGCTGGCGCAAAATGATTTTGCTGCGCCGCCGCAGGCTTCACAAACGCAGTGGGTGGTCATGGCGGGGAATGCCGTGATGCCAACCATTGAGGCGGCCTGTCACTTGGTGAGCGAGTACGGCGGTTCGCTGCTGATAAGCGGCGGTATTGGTCATTCGACAAATTTCCTCTACGAGGCCATCGCCCAGCACCCGCGCTATCAAAGCCTTAGCTGCGATGGTGAAGCCGAGGCGACGCTGCTGGCGGAAATTGCCCACCGTTTCTGGCAGATCCCTCGGGAGCGCATTGTGGTGGAAGACCAGTCAACGAACTGCGGTGAGAACGCCTGGTTTACACGCCGGGTAATGGAAGAGAGAGGTATTCGTCCGCAGACCGTGACGGTGGTGCAGGACCCAACTATGCAGCGCCGCACGATGGCGACCTTTACCCGTGTCTGGCAGGGTGTGGACAACGCTCCGCGCTGGTTAAGCTACCCGGGCTATGTACCAGAACTGATTAACACGTCGGAAGGTGTTGGCTATCGTCAGGCAGAAGTGGGGCTATGGCCGGTAGCGCGCTATTTGTCGCTGCTGCTCGGTGAAGTTCCACGCCTTCGCGATGATGCTCAGGGCTATGGGCCGCGAGGTAAGGATTTTATTGCACACGTCGATATTCCCGTTGAAGTGGAGACGGCCTGGGCGCAACTTTGTGCCGATCCTCTGCTTCAACAGATATTAGCTAGCCGTACGCTGGGATAAGAGATGCCTGGCCGCCGGAGCGGCCGGTTTAACGAAAACTCCACTGCATGGTAATGACAAAAATCGACGGTAAAATGATGCCACTTTCGATGCCGAAATAGTCGGTGAAGTTATATTGCAGCCCATGGTAGATATAGGGTGAGAATCCCACGCCAGTGATTTTTTTCGCCGTATGATAGGTGCCGGAATCCCCACAGTGGCTGAAGGCATCAAAAAAGAATTCGCCCGTATAGGCGTAAACGCCTTTAAACGTCCAACCCTCGGTGGGGCCACTACCTTTCAACCAGTCGCGGCGTACGCCTATCGAAAAACATCGGTCATCAAAGCTGTTTTTCATCGTCCCGACCAGCAGGCTATATTTCGAATCCTCGGAAAATTTACGTTCGACGGAAAAATAGTTGTTGTCGAATTCTTCAGTATATTGCCCATGGTTACCCGTCAGGTGGTAGACAAACGAACCGGTATTAACGGAGTAGAGATTAATCTCATCAGCAAAGCTGAAAGTGGCAGGCAGCAACGCCGACGTAAATGCCAGTATGCCCGGGATTTTATGCATGATTGAACTCGGTAAAACCAAAATAAGAAGACAATATATTCAATAATAGCGCCTGCGTGATAAACCGTGGTTCAATCAGCATTGGAGATGCGAAAAATTAGCGGGCTATCTTTTCGCGCGGCTTCACAGAAACAGACATAATCGGTTGGAAAAGTTGCCAAAGTGTATATGTATTTAACAATATTTTTACTTGTTAACGACCTAACACAGACAGGAGCAGCTCATGACGTCACCCGTACAACACCCGATGTATATCGATGGTCAGTTCGTCAGCTGGCAGGGCGATAGCTGGATTGATGTGATTAACCCGGCAACCGAAGCGTGTCTTTCCCGTATTCCTGATGGCGATGCCGAGCACGCTAAGCAAGCGATTGATGCCGCTGAGCGCGCGCAGCCAGCCTGGGAAGCGCTGCCAGCGATTGAACGTGCCGGATGGCTGCGTAAAATTGCCGCAGGCATTCGCGAACGCGCGGCGGAGATTAGCCAGATGATTGTTGCCGAAGGTGGCAAAATTCAACAGCTGGCCGAGGTTGAGGTGGGTTTCACCGCTGACTATATCGAGTACATGGCCGAGTGGGCGCGTCGTTACGAAGGGGAGATCCTGCAAAGCGATCGCCCCGGTGAAAATATCTTTGTCTTTAAACGTGCGCTGGGGGTGACCACCGGGATTCTGCCGTGGAACTTCCCGTTCTTCCTGATTGCCCGCAAGATGGCACCCGCGCTGATTACCGGCAATACCATCGTTATCAAACCAAGCGAGTTTACGCCGAATAACGCCATCGCCTTTGCTGAAATTGTTCATAAAATTGGCCTGCCGAAAGGCGTTTTCAACCTGGTGCTGGGGCGCGGGGAAACCGTGGGCCAGGAGCTGGCGGGTAACCCGAAGGTGGCGATGGTCAGCATGACCGGCAGCGTGGCCGCGGGTGAGAAAATCATGGCGGCGGCGGCAAAAAATATCACCAAAGTGGGACTTGAACTGGGCGGTAAAGCACCGGCGATTGTGCTGGATGATGCCGATCTTGAGCTGGCGGTGAAAGCGATTGTCGACTCGCGCGTGATTAACACCGGGCAGGTGTGTAACTGCGCCGAGCGCGTCTATGTGCAGAAAGGGATTTACGATAGCTTCGTCAATAAACTGGGTGAAGCGATGAAGGCCGTGGCCTTTGGCGACCCGGCAAAACGCAACGATATTGCGATGGGGCCGTTGATTAACGCTGCCGCGCTGGAGCGCGTAGAGCAGAAAGTGGCGAAAGCCGTCGCTCAGGGCGCGAAGGTGGTGTTAGGTGGTAAAGCGGTAGAAGGTGCCGGTTATTTCTACCCACCAACGCTGCTGCTGGATGTGCGCCAGGAGATGAGCATCATGCACGAAGAGACCTTCGGCCCGGTGCTGCCGGTAGTGATGTTCGATACGCTGGATGAGGCGCTGAAAATGGCGAACGACAGCGACTACGGCCTGACCTCATCGGTCTATACCCGCGACCTCAACCAGGCGATGAAAGCCGTGCGCGGCCTCAAGTTTGGCGAAACCTATATCAACCGCGAGAACTTTGAAGCGATGCAGGGTTTCCATGCGGGCTGGCGTAAGTCCGGCATCGGCGGGGCGGACGGTAAGCATGGGCTGAATGAATACCTGCAAACGCAGATGGTCTATTTGCAAACGCAGGGCTAAGTGCTATTCCCGGCGTCGCGTTGCTCGGCCGAGCAACGCGACGCCGGGATCTCACCGCGCTAAACCTTCGTCGCAATCCAGTTCATCATCAACCGTGGCCACACCGCCACCGGTAACCCCTCGGCATCACGAATACCAAACCCGTGTCGCCCCTGTTCAAACAGATGCATCTCTACCGGCACCTGCTGCGCGTGCAGCGCATTAAACAGCGCCAGACTGTTTTCCACCTTCACCGCCGGATCGTCAACCGCATGCAGCAAAAAGGTCGGCGGCACCTGACGGTCGACGCGTTTTTCCAGTGAGTAATGCGCACGCTGGGTCGGGTCTGGCGTATCGCCAAGCAATGCACGGCGCGAACCAGGGTGGCCGAACCCCTCGTCCATGCTGATAACGGGATAGACCAGCGCCATAAAATCAGGGCGGGCAGAAATCTCATCAATCTCGTCCAGCGGCGGATAGGCCTTCTCCAGATAGCGCGTCCCCAGGCTTGCCGCCACGTGCCCGCCAGAGGAGAAACCGAGAACGCCGATTTTGTCAGGCGAAATCTGCCAGCGTGCGGCCTGGCTGCGGAGGGTTCGTATGGCGCGCTGAACGTCCGCCAGCGGGGCATTGGCACCCTCCTGGTGACCGTCTCCCGGCATGCGGTAGGTCATCACGAATAGCGTATAGCCTTGAGCGGTAAAGTCGGGGGCGAGCGCCGTGCCTTCTTTATCCAGCACCACGCGCTGATAGGAACCGCCAGGCGTCACCAGAATCCCCACGCCGTTGGGATTGTCTGGCTGAAACACCGTTATCTGCGGTGCACGAACGCCGGTGACTGCGCGATCCCACGCGCTGCTGCCGGTGTGGTCGCTTTCCAGCACCGGCGTTACGGTACTGGTGCTGGCACCCGGCGCATCGCCGCCGGGCCAGAGGGGGAAAGTGGTGGACGTGCGGGCTGCCTGGGCCATCCGTGTTAGTAATAGATCCTTGGGCGTTGCGTTCATGGCATCCTCAATCGGTTTGATGTCGCGCGGATTATCTCTCCACGCGGGCTATTTTTGCCTCGTGTTCCTGTAGCCAGGCTTTACGGGCAATGCCGCCGCAACGGCACGGGCGGCGGTCGGTTGGTTGAGCGTTTCGGCCAGCGCCTGATAGTGGGTGGTTTCACCGCAGGGGAGCAAACACAATGCCTGCCAGACGCGGCGTTGAAAGTCGCTGCCGGGAGTATCCAGCGCCAGGGTAAAGCGCTGACGCTGTCCGGCAAAATACTCGCTAATCTCTTTTTCAGCCTGTCGGGTATGATTATTTTGCCCGGCGATAATGCGGGCATTCAGCAGGCGCTGAATGTCGCTAAATTCGGTCTCCAGCATGCGGCGGTCGACAAACTCAAGTAGGCACACCCCACGTTCGCTGGCGCAGACGAACATCGGCCCAATCGGCGTGGTAAAGCGGTGAATCAACAGCGATTGCTGGACCGTTGCCGGAGAGTGGCCGGTGAGCTTTTTATAGGTATAGCCGAAGCCGCTAAGCGACTCGTAGCCGCTATCAAAAGCCACATCCGTGGCGCTGCGCCCGCTTTTCAACTCCTGCAGGGCAACGTTAACCCGCTGCATCCGCTGGAACGCCTGAAAGGTGATGCCGTGGTGGTGCAAAAACCAGCGTCGGACGCGCTCCGGGCTGAGGTGGTGTTCACGAAGCTGAGTATCGCTGACGCGCGCTTTCGGCGTTTGCCGCACCAGAGCCAGCGCCTGCTCGATAAAATCCGGTGCGCTGCAGGCATTTTCGGTAGGGCGGCATACCTTGCAGGGGCGAAAGCCTGCGTCCAGCGCCGACTTGAAATCACGGTAAAACTCCACGTTTTCACGCTTCGGTTTTCGTGCGCGGCACACCGAAATACAGAACACCCCGGTGGTTTTTACCCCGACGTAGAAAACGCCGGTATACTCCGACGCCCGCGCTAGCAGTGCCTGGTACCAGGTGTCGCACTGGGCACTATCGGTGACTTTCATCGTCGAAGACTCCTGCAAAGGACGGCTGATGGCGAAGGGTTAACAGTAGATCGTTTAGCTGGGTTTGTATTGCACTATGTACCGCATTACCCATTGAAATGCGACGTACTCCAAGTTCTGCCAGCGTGGCGAAATCGGCCAGGTCGGGAACCGCCATCACGTTCAGCGGTAGGGTGGTTCGCTGGGCAAGCGCGGCAATATCCTGCAAACGGTGGACGCACGGCACAAACAGCCCGTCGGCACCGTTTGCCGCATAGCGAGTAATTCGTGACAGTGTCACTTGTAGTGCATCAAGTTCACCGAGCAGAAAGGCATCGGTACGCACGTTTAAAAAGAGCGGGCAGCCACTGGCGTTGAGCGCTTTGTGGATCTCTCGCAGTTGATGAGCGAAACAGTCAGTATCTATCAGGCGTCGTACACCGTTGTGAACCCGGCTGTCTTCCAGATTCACGCCTACCACGCCAAGTGCTCTCAGTTGCAGCAAATTCTCCACAATGCCATCGACGCAGTCAGCATAGCCAGCTTCCATATCCACGCTGAGTGGTAATGACGTACAGGCGCGAATACGGCTGACGAGATAGCGTAGTTCGGCAAAAGGAAGACCTTCGCCGTCGGCGTAGCCCAACATCGCCGCCATGGCGGCGCTGGACGTTCCCATCGCCTGATACCCTGCGTTTTGGGCCGCCAGCGCGCTGGGCACGTCCCAAACGTTAGCGATAAGCAGCGGATGAGTTTGATGGTGCAATTGGTTGAAGTTCATGAGGTTCTCCGATTGTGTGTGCCAGCGGAGTGTGCCGCGATGAGCAAAACGCCAGCAACCGAAAATCGGACGACCATTTTTGACAGGGAAGACGGCGGGGGCATGATGCCGCCCGCCAGAGGCGTTACATTTTGGCGAATTTTTCCAGCACGCGAATCAGTTGGGTCACAAAACCATATTCGTTATCGTACCAGGAGACGGTTTTAACCAACTGCAGGCCGCCCGCCTCGGTCACTTCGGTTTGGGTGGCATCGAAAACGGAACCGAAATGGGTGCCGATGATATCGGAAGAGACAATCTCCTCTTCGGTATAGCCAAAAGATTCATTGTTGTGCGCCGCGTTCTTCATCACCTGGTTGACCTCCTCGGCGGTCACTTTCTTACCCAGGATGGAGACCAGCTCGGTTACCGAGCCGGTTTTGGTCGGCACGCGCTGGGCATGGCCCTTCAGCTTGCCGCTCAGCGCCGGGATCACCAGGCCAATGGCCTTGGCAGCCCCGGTGGTATGCGGAATGATGTTCTCTGCGGCCGCACGTGAGGCGCGCAAATCCTTACCGCGCGGGCCGTCAACCAGCGACTGGGTGCCGGTGTAGGCGTGAATGGTGGTCATGGTACCGACTTCAATGCCAAATGCATCGTGAAGGGCTTTGGCCATTGGAGCCAGGCAGTTGGTGGTGCACGAGGCGACGGAGATAATCTTATCGCTGGCGTTCAGCGTATCGTCGTTGACGTTAAAGACGAGGGTTTTCATGTCGCCCGCAGGGGCGGAGACCAGCACTTTTTTCGCCCCGGCATCAATGTGCGCCTGCGATTTTTCCGTTGAGGTGTAGAAGCCGGTGCATTCGACAATCAGTTCAGCGCCCTGGGCGGTCCAGGGAATGTTTTGCGCCTCTTTTTCGGCGTAAACGGTGATGGTTTTACCATTCACAATCAGCGCATTATCGTTGTAATCCACGCTCCACGGGAACGGGCCATAGTTGGAGTCATGCTTTAATAGATAAGCCAGAACTTTGGGGGAGGTGAGATCGTTAATCGCGACCACTTCATGACTGCTGGATACGTCCAGTAAACGGCGCAGAACCAGACGACCGATGCGCCCAAACCCGTTAATGCCAATTTTACTCATGGTGCTCTCCTGTCAGTGATGGGATGTCAGCCCAATACGCGTACGTCAGATCGATTCAATGAATAAGTGTGGTTTATGTATTTCACCTGTCCAGGCTTAGTTCAGCGCGCCGGGAAGGACAACGCTGTCGCGAAAATTTAATTTGTATCGATTTGAAAAAGTTAATGAAATTTTAATGAATCGCGGCTATTTTGCTTTTTTATGTTACTTCTCAGAGTATTTTGGCGATGAACGATAAATATTCCCGCTTACAAATTGCCATCCATTGGCTGGTCTTTCTGCTGGTGGTGGTGGCCTATGCGGCGATGGAGTTACGCGGATTTTTCCCCCGCAGCGACCGTCCGGTTATTAACATGATCCACGTCTCCTGCGGGATTAGCGTACTGGTGCTGATGGTGGCGCGTCTGCTGATTCGCCTGAAACGTCCGGCGCCGCCAATCGTGCCGAAGCCGAAACCGATGATGACCGGCATGGCCCATCTGGGGCACCTGGCTATCTACCTGCTGTTTATCGCGCTGCCGCTAATTGGTCTTATCATGATGTACAACCGTGGTAACCCGTGGCTGGCGTTTGGTATCACCATGCCGCACGCGGCGGAGGGGAATTTCGACCTCGTCGATACGCTTAAACACTATCACGTGTTCCTCGCCAACCTCGGCTACTGGCTGATTGGTCTGCATGCGCTTGCCGCGCTGGCGCACCACTATATCTGGAAGGACAATACGCTGCTACGCATGATGCCGCGCAAGCGTTAACACGCTTTCAACTCCCTGGGCTCTGCGCTACCATAAGTCTTATGTCTGACGTATGAGTGGAGAGAACAGGGTGTTCGCAGATTTTGGTGTACTTAATTACTGGACCTATTTGCTCGGGGCCATCTTTATTATTCTGGTGCCGGGGCCGAATACCTTCTTCGTGCTAAAGACCGGCGTGTCGCACGGTATCCGCAAAGGCTATATGGCGGCGCTCGCAGTGTTTATTGGCGATGCCGTTCTGATGTCTCTTTCGTTTGCGGGCGTCGCCACGCTGATTAAAACCACGCCGGTGCTGTTTAATATTGTCCGCTACCTGGGGGCCATTTATCTGCTCTATCTCGGCGGCAAGATGCTCTACAGTACGCTGAAACGTCAAAATGCCGAACACGATGAAGCGGCGGAACCGGGCCACGCTATCTTCAAACGTGCGTTAACGCTGAGCCTCACCAATCCGAAAGCGATCCTGTTCTACGTGTCATTCTTCGTGCAGTTTATTGACGTTCACGCGACAACCCCGGGCCTGGCGTTCTTTATTCTCGCGGTGACGCTGGAGTTGGTGAGCTTTACCTACCTGAGCTTCCTGATTGTCTCTGGCTCGCTGGTGACGCGCTATGTGAAAACGCGTAAAAAACTGGCGAAAATCGGTAACAGCCTGATTGGCCTGGTGTTTGTCGGCTTCGCCGCGCGTCTGGCAACGCTCCAGTCCTGATAACTTCCCTGGCCCGGTAACCCTTATCGGGCCAGTCTGTTTTATTCCTTTTCACATCACGATAACGGCGCAGGCCGGCCATCACATCCCCGTAATAAACGTCTAAACTTAGAGCTCTGGATGCGTAAACCCGCGCCGCTTGCGATATGCTCTTTCGCGCATTTGAAAAAAATAAAACATTTATTTTACATCAACACAATGAGATTGATAGTATACCCCCCTATACTATCGGAGGAGCTATGCCGCATTCACTCGAAGACAAAAAACGGGCATTAAGCCGAGTGCGCCGTATTAAAGGGCAGGTTGAAGCGCTGGAACGCGCGCTGGAATCGGGTGACTCCTGCCTGACCATCCTGCAGCAGATTGCCTCGATTCGCGGGGCCTCTAACGGCCTGATGGGCGAGATGGTTGAAATGCACCTTAAAGATGAACTGGTCAGCGGTGAAACCACGCCGGATCAGCGGGCGGTGCGCATGGCTGAGGTCGGTCACCTGCTTCGGTCCTATTTAAAATAATCCCCATAATGGAAAAGAGAGTTATGAAATCACGTGCTGCAGTTGCGTTTGGCCCAGGTCAGCCGCTGAAGATTGTGGAAATTGACGTTGCGCCGCCGAAAAAAGGCGAAGTGCTGGTCAAAATCACCCATACCGGCGTTTGCCATACCGATGCATTCACGTTGTCAGGGGATGACCCTGAAGGCGTGTTCCCGGCGGTGCTTGGCCATGAAGGCGGCGGCGTGGTCGTTGAAGTGGGCGAAGGGGTAAGCAGCCTCAAGCCGGGCGACCATGTTATTCCACTGTATACCGCAGAATGCGGCGAGTGTAAGTTCTGTAAATCGGGCAAAACCAACCTGTGCCAGGCGGTACGCGCCACTCAGGGGAAAGGGCTAATGCCGGATGGCACCACCCGTTTCTCCTACAACGGCGAACCGATTTATCACTATATGGGTACCAGCACCTTCAGCGAGTACACCGTCTGTGCGGAGATCTCACTGGCGAAGGTGAACCCGCAGGCGCCGCTGGATAAAGTCTGCCTGCTGGGCTGCGGCGTGACCACCGGTATCGGCGCAGTGCACAACACGGCGAAAGTGAAAGAGGGCGATACCGTGGCGGTGTTTGGCCTTGGCGGCATTGGTCTGGCAGTGATTCAGGGCGCGGTACAGGCAAAAGCCGGGCGCATTCTGGCCGTGGACACGAACCCGGAAAAATTCACCCTGGCGCGTGAAATGGGCGCAACCGACTTTATCAATCCGAAAGACTACGATAAGCCGATTCAGGACGTGATCGTTGAACTGACCGACGGCGGTGTGGACTTCAGCTTCGAATGTATTGGCAACGTCAACGTAATGCGTTCGGCGCTGGAATGCTGCCATAAAGGCTGGGGCGAAAGCATTATCATCGGCGTGGCCGGTGCGGGTCAGGAAATTAAAACCCGTCCATTCCAGTTGGTGACCGGTCGCGTATGGCGTGGTTCAGCATTCGGCGGCGTGAAAGGCCGTACCCAACTGCCGGGCATGGTGGAAGAGGCGATGGCGGGCAAAATTCAGCTCGACCCGTTTATTACCCACCGTCTGCCGTTAGACCAGATCAACGAAGCGTTTGATCTGATGCACGAAGGGAAATCTATCCGTACCGTCATTCATTTCGGCGATAAATAATCCTCCCCCTAACCAGCGGGATTGTCCCGCTGGTTCTCCGAAGTGTGACCCGCCTTGCGTTTTGCACCATTGCTGATAACAAATCAGCGCTAATGGCCGATGACTCTATTACTTACCTCAAGTACAAGAGAGTCACTCATGGAAAAAAAATCCGCGCAGCCGCGTCGCGCACAAAAGGTCGGCTTCTTACATCATATCCGTCTGGTGCCGTTTTTCGGCTCAGTACTGGGCGGCATTCTGGTACTGTTCGCGCTGAGTTCAGGGCTGGCGGGCTATTTTATGTGGAAGGCCGATAACGATCAGCGCGACGTTACCCAGGAGTTGCAGGTGCGCGTGGGGCTTTCCGACAGCGCCAACTATCTGCGCGAAGCCCGTATCATGATGATTCACGCCGGTGCGGACAGCCGTATTGCTGAAATGGAGAGCATGAAGAAAAACCTGGCGGCGGCAGAAGACAGAATCAAACGCTCTCAGGATGGGTTTAAGCTCTACGCCAACCGCAGCGTGAAAACGCAGGCGGACGAAGCGCTGGATGCCGAAATGAATCAGCGCTACAGCGCCTATTTAGAAGGGATGGCGCCGATGCTGAAATACGCCAAAAACGGCATGTTTGAAGCCATCATTAACTATGAAAGCGAGCAGGCCCGCGCGTTCGACGACGCGTACAACGATGTGCGCAATAAGGTCATTACTATTCGTACCGCTCGTGCCAACCAGCTTGCCGAGATGGCCCACGATCGTACCCGCCTGGGCGTGATATTTATGATCGGCGCATTTGTGCTGGCGGTGCTGATGACCATCGTCACTTTTACTACCTTACGTAACGTGGTGATCCTGCCGTTGCAGCGCGCGGGCGTGCGCATTGCGCAGATTGCCAATGGTGACCTGACGATGCCGGATGAACCGGTAGGGCGCAGCGAGATTGGCCAGCTCAACGGCCATCTGCAAAAAATGCAGCACGCGCTGGTGCAGACCGTGGGCAGCGTGCGTCAGGGAGCAGAAGAAATTTATCGCGGCACTAGCGAAATCTCCGCCGGCAATACCGATCTCTCTTCTCGAACCGAGCAGCAGGCGGCGGCGATTGAACAGACGGCGGCCAGCATGGAGCAGTTAGCCGCAACGGTGAAACAGAATGCCGAGAACGCCCATCATGCCAGCAAACTGGCGGAGGACGCGTCGGGCAAAGCAACGCGCGGCGGCCAACTGGTCTCCGGCGTGGTGTCGACGATGGGCAGCATTTCGACCAGCTCGAAGAAAATTTCTGAGATAACCTCGGTCATCAACAGTATTGCCTTCCAGACTAACATTCTGGCGCTGAACGCGGCGGTGGAAGCGGCGCGTGCGGGTGAACAGGGGCGCGGATTTGCGGTGGTAGCGAGTGAAGTGCGCACGCTGGCAAGCCGTAGCGCCCAGGCGGCAAAAGAGATTGAGGGGCTGATCAGTGAATCAGTGACGTTGATTGAACGCGGCTCAGGCGAAGTGGTACGTGCGGGCACCACGATGACCGATATTGTGGATGCGGTAAAACGCGTGACCGATATCATGCTGGAGATTGCGGCTGCGTCTGACGAGCAGAATCGCGGTATTCAGCAGGTGAGCCAGGCGGTCACCGAGATGGATAACGTGACTCAGCAAAACGCCTCGCTGGTGGAGGAAGCCTCTGCGGCGGCGGCTTCACTGGAAGAACAGGCGGCACGCTTAACCGAAGCAGTTGGAACCTTCCGCTTACAGTCTAGTGAACGTGTTGAAACGGCCAAAGCGACAGTAAAGGCCACCTTTAACCCCGCTCGCCCGGCGGTAGCTACCGCAGGTGCGGATAACTGGGAAACGTTTTAAGCGAGAGCCATTCGACCTGCAAATAAAAAAGCCTCGTCACCGTAAAGGTGGCGAGGCATCGGTTTCCGTCACCGAATATGTGACGGACATTCGGCTTAATGACTGTCCGGCAATGCGTAGGCAATAATGTAATCACCGCGATCTGGTGACTGGCGCGCACCACCCGCGTTAATGACGATGTACTGTTTGCCGGTTTTCGGCGATACATAGGTCATTGGGCCAGACTGACTGCCAACCGGCAGACGGTCTTTCCAGATCTCTTTCCCGGTTGCGGTATCAAACGCACGCAGATAGAAATCCTGAGTACCGGCGAAGAACAGCAGGCCGGACTGCGTCGAGAGCGACGCGCCAAGCGTAGGCATCCCGATAGGAATTGGCATATGCATGCGGATCCCCAGCGGCCCGGTATCTTCAACCGTACCAACCGGTACCTGCCAGACGATTTTCCCTGACTTCAGATCCACCGCAGACATGGTGCCGAACGGCGGTTTCTGGCACGGAATGCCCAGCGGCGAGAGGAAACGCTCGCGCATGGCGCCGTACGGTGTACCGTCCATCGGTACAATCCCCATCTCGATACCGCTGGCATTCTTCGCCACATTGGCGCGTGGCACCATATAGTTTGCCAGCCCCAGACGCATATCGTTGACGAACATCAGGCTGTTGTTCGGGTCAACCGACACGCTGCCCCAGTTCATTCCGCCCAGTGAGCCAGGATACTGCAGGGAACGGTCTTCGCCAGGTGGGGTGAAGATACCCTGATGACGCATCTCTTTAAACTGGATGCGGCACAGCAGCAGGTCAACCGGCGTAGCGCCCCACATATCGGACTCTTTCAGCGTTTCGTTGCCGATCATCGGCATGCCAACGGAGTAAGGCTGAGTCGGCGAGTAGCGTTCGCCGGGCACGTTGCCTGCCGGAACTGGACGTTCTTCGACTTTGGCAACCGGCTCACCGGTTTCGCGATTGAGCATAAAGATCATGCCCTGCTTGCTGGTCTGGACCAGCACCGGCGTGGTGCCGCCTTTACCATCTGGCAGGTCGTATAACAGCGGCTGCGACGGCAGATCAAAGTCCCACAGGTCGTGGTGGGTAGTCTGATAGTGCCAGCGCACTTTACCGGTGGTAGCATCTACCGCCACGATGGAGGAACTGTACTTATCGTCGAGTGCGGTACGTTCACCGGCCCAGAAGTCAGGCGTGGCGTTACCGGTCGGCAGATAGACCAGGTTCAGTTTCGCGTCGTAAGACATCGCGGACCAGACGTTTGGCGTACCGCGCGTATAGGTCATCCCTTCTGGCGGCAGGCCGGTCAGGTTAGGGTTACCTGGGTCCCACGCCCACGCGAGTTTACCGCTATGCACATCGTATGCGCGCACTACGCCCGGCGGTTCGCCGGTGGAGAAGTTATCGGCCACGCGGCCGCCCACGATCACCACATTACCCGCCACTAATGGCGTAGAGGTCTGCTGATAGTAGCCCGGCTTGATATCACCCATCCCGATGCCCAGATCAACCACGCCGTGGTCGCCAAAGTCGTCGCACACTTTACCGTTATCGGCATTGATAGCGATAAGACGCGCATCGGTGGTCGGCAGGAACAGACGACGAGGGCAGGCGGCAGGTTGAGTTGCTGGTGCCTGCGCGTTAACGGACGAGTGGTCTTCAAAGTATCCCAGACCACGGCAGCGCTGCCAGTTAGGCGCAGTGGCTTTCGAATCGTAGCGCCATTTCTCTTTGCCCGAGTCAACGTCCAGCGCCAGTACTTTGCTGTACGGGGTGCAGACGAACAGGGTGTCGCCGACCTGCAGCGGGGTGTTTTGATCTTCCGCACCTGAGCCGTTGCTTTGCGGAATATCGCCGGTATGAGCAACCCATGCCACCTGGAGCTTATCGATGTTCTGCTTATTGATCTGGTCTAACGCGGCAAAACGGTCGCCGTGGGTGGTGTTGCCCCAATGCTCCCAGTTTTTCTGCTCATCGCCGGGCGTCACCGGTTTAACCGGCACCGCTTCGGTGGCGGAAACCAGCGTTTGCGGCTTGAACATACCGCCCATGCTCACCAACAGCACAACGGCAATCACGGCGGCGAGGCCAAAGGCCGGGCCTTTTTTCGCGGGCTGAACGTGCGACATAAACGGCCACACCAGCGCACAGAGAAACGCCAGCACGCCAAAGGTAAACAGGCGCGAGAAGAGCGGCCAGAAATCCCAGCCTGCGTCGCTGATTGACCAGACGACCGCCACGATAAACGCCAGTGCGTACAGCACGATCCCGCCGCGACGCTGACGGGCAATCAGAATGGCGCTCACCACCATCACTAGCCCCATCAGGGCAAAGAACCAGGAACCGCCGACGCTGGCGAGCTTCGCCCCCAGCGCCCCGATAGCCAGGCCGACGATCAACATCAGCGCGATAAGAAGCCACTGCAGGACTCGTGGGAATCCTCGTGGCACGTTGCCAGTTGCCATACCGTTCTCCTTAAAACAGCAAAAGTGGGCACGATTGAACCAGATGGTGTTTTTGGTCCGTGCTTTTGTTTTGAATGAAGCGAAAATGAGTTTCTAAGTGACGAATTTAGTTCAGTAATGAAACCATCAATGAACCATTTGGTTAAATTATGGATATGATAGATCTGTTAAATTGCATTGCGCAATTGTTAAAAAATAATTTCGCATTAATTGTTTATGGCCAAGGCGTTGAGCGCAGGAGCTGTCGCTTTAGAAGGGGGAGCAGCACGGTTTTGTAAGGGCAATCCAATTCTGTAGGTTTAATTTATAACGTTTCTGTGGCGGCATTCCACGCTGATAATATGCTTATATCTGCGCGATAGTATTTTAATAACTCACTGAGTTAGTGTGGGTGTATTATGCGGTACCACCATGGCGCTATCTGAATGTATCGTTTTACTTTAATTATTATCGAAGTATCTATGGATATCATTTTTATGACAGGGATTGATTCATTCTTTAAATGGATGTGCAAAACACTATACCGAACAACGCATTCAAAAAAATATCATCATAATAAAAATTTGTGGCCTTATTTTAAGGTGGTTAGAAAAACATCTGGAGGTATTGACAAGGTTTATTATAAGCGGAAGGAAATAGAAAGCATTGTATTGAAAACAACGCAAAGAGCGAAACCGCTGATCATTATGGCCACTGGCCCATCGGTTAAACATATCGAAAGCACGTTTTTTGATGATACGTTTGACTATCTTGGTGTTAATGGAGCTTTTTCCATAAAAACAATTGATTATGATTGGTATGTGATTATTGATAGAACGTTTGTATTAGATCGAATGGCACTGGTGAAAGAGATTGTTGCCACAAAAAATATGACCCTGTTTTGTACTTACTCCAGTCTGGAGTCGATCTTTACGCATATCAGTAAGAAAGACATTCACTGTCAGATTAAAATCTTTGAAGTAGCAACGCAGGTAGGGATTTCTCGATTTCTTTCACCGCTGGCACCTATTGATTATAATGATGAAAGTTTCCATTTTTTTAATGATTTTGGCTTTGCTGACAATATTGATAAAGCCATTTTTGATTATGGAACAGTCGCATACCCTGCGCTTCAGATTGCCTGCGTATTAGGTTACAAACGGATCTATATCGTTGGGCTCGATATGAATAACTTTAATGCGCCTCGTTTTTATGAAACGGAAAACGATAAACTCTCGACGGGGCTGGACAAAGATTTCGCTGCCATCAGCAGCGCTTTTATATCAGCAAGATCGTATTGTGAACTGAATAATATTCAGGTTATCAATTTATCACCAGACAGTGCGATTGGCGCTTTCCCTAAGATGCGCTGGGATAGGGTCGAAAAGGCTATCCGGTGACTGCGGCTCTGCTGAGCCGCAGTCATCGGATCAGGAAGGCATTGATTTGCGAACCGCGCTAAGCAGCGTTTGCGCACCGGCTGAAAGCGGGGTGTCCACCCGCGTGAGAATACCAATGGGCTCTCCCTGGCCCTGCGTGGCGATTGGCAGGGCGGTGAGGACCCCGCGACGCAAATCGTCTTTCACCGCGCCGGAAGGCACAAACCAGATATAGTTGTAATCGACGGTAAGCTGGCGCGAGAGCGAGGCGGAGAGCGTCTCGATACAACCCGCAGGCATTTTACAGCCCTGGCTTTGCAGCAAGGTTTCCGCATTCTGGCGCGGGACGGTGCCTTTTGGTGACACCACTACCGGCCACTCCAGTACGCGGCTCAGGGTAATGTTTTCGTGCAATAGCGGGTGATCGGGGCGTACCACCAGCTTCAATGACTCCAGGAACAACAGCTCATAGTTCAGCCCGGTCATCAGCTCCGGGTCAGACATGCGACCAATCCCCAGATCGATATCCCCGGACTTCAGGGCGGCCAGCAGCATGGTGTTATTCATGGTGGCAACCTGGAGCGTCACATCTTTTTGCTGCTGGTGGAACTGACCTATTACTGCAGGTAATACGCCGAGGGCAGCCGTTGGCAGGGCACCGATGCGTACCACATCATTGTTAACACCTTCTTTACGAATTAACGCCTGACCGGCGGTATTCAGCGCATCAAGCACCTTCACCGCATGGGTTAAAAACTGTTCACCGACGAGGGTCAACTGTGCGCCCAAACGGCCGCGTTCAAAGAGGCGAGTACCGGTAAGTTGCTCGAGTTCATTGAGCGTCTTGGAGAGCGCTGGCTGGCTTAGATTAAGGGTTTCAGCCGCACGCCCTAAAGTTCCCTGTTGGGCGACGGCTACGAATGTGTGCAGATGGCGCAGACGAATGCGCTGACTAAAGAGAGCATTTTTTTCCATAGGCGATGTTAAAAACAGAGCGGTACGGGTGACAAGTGATGTTGTTTAAATTTGATAACTTGCTAGCAAATTATTATTAACATTTGTGCGGTTTAACAGACAAGTGATTTGTTGGGGTTGTCGATAGTCCCGGCGTCGCTTCGCTCGGCCGGGCTACCTATCGCAAAGTAGCCCGGCCGAGCGAAGCGACGCCGGGGAAAAGCGCACCAACCTTACAGATCAAAAAACACCGTTTCGTTCTCACCCTGTAAATAGATATCGAAACGGTACACCGTCTCGTTACCGCGCGTCTCTTTGTGCCCAATCAGCGTCTTGCGACGCACTTCCCATTCGATCAAATTCAGCACCGGGTCTTTCGCGTTTGCCTCCTGCTCATCGGAGAAATACATCCGCGTATTCAGGCCGATGTTGATCCCACGCGCCACGATCCACAGATTGACGTGCGGAGCCATCATCCGCCCATCGCGGCCCACGGCCTGGCCGGGTTTAATGGTGTCAAAGCGCCACACGCCGCTGTCAAAGTTAGAGCAGGCGCGACCCCAGCCGCGGAAATCCTCATCCAGCGCTTTTTCCTGCTGCTGGTCCGCCACATGGTTGTAGCGCCCGGCAGCGTTGGCCTGCCAGATTTCAATCAGCACATCGCGCACCGGCGTGCCGGAACCATCAAACACGCGCCCCTCAATGGCGATGCGTTCGCCGGGCGTATGGCTGTTGGCAAGCGTAGCGCCGAAGTTCTTTTCAAAGATATGGAAGCCCGCAGCGTCCGGAGCCAGACCGATATGTACATATGGGCCTGCG
This sequence comes from Kluyvera sichuanensis, assembly GCF_040930405.1. Lineage (NCBI taxonomy): Bacteria > Pseudomonadati > Pseudomonadota > Gammaproteobacteria > Enterobacterales > Enterobacteriaceae > Kluyvera > Kluyvera sichuanensis. The sequence goes on along the minus strand of NZ_CP162271.1, from coordinate 1,338,381 downwards.
GTTTGCGAGGCGGTTTCCGGTAAATAGTCTTTCATCGTGCAGCCCCCTGGGTGCGATTTTCAAACAGCGTGGCGCGTTGTCCACGCAGCACCAAATCAAAACGATAGGCCAGACAGTCGAGCGGCACAGCGGCGTGAGTATCCAGCTCCGCAATCAGCGTGCGAACGGCATCATCGTTATTGATGGTTTTGACGATAGGGCACTGCTTGATAAGCGGGTCACCCTCAAAGTACATCTGGGTAATCAGGCGCTGGGCAAAGGCTTCGCCAAAAATGGAGAAGTGAATATGTGAAGGACGCCAGTCGCTTGCCTGGTTGCGCCACGGGTACGGGCCGGGCTTGATGGTGCGGAAGAAGTAGTAGCCGTTTTCGTCGGTCAACACGCGTCCACAGCCGCCGAAGTTAGGGTCAATCGGCGCCAGATACTGGTCTTTCTTATGACGGTAACGCCCGCCAGCGTTAGCCTGCCACACCTCTACCAGCGTGTTTTTCAGCGGCCGACCGAAGCCGTCGCGCACGTAGCCGTGAACGATAATCCGCTCGCCAATGGGTAGGCCGTCTTTGGCGTAGTTGAGAATTAAGTCGTTATCCAGCGGGCCGAGATCCTGCTGCGAAAAGACCGGGCCGGTAATTTCTGACAGTGAGTTTTGTAGTGAAATAAGGGCGTTACGCGGCGAACGCAGGACGCTGGTTTTATAGCCTGGGGCGTAGGCCGGGGGATGATTGTTGTAATCCCGGTGAATCACTTCTTGCGGTGACCATTTCGTGCTCATAGGTGGCTCCGTGTAGGGTATTTTATTATTGCCGCAGACAGTGTGTGTAAATATATTGTTAATTTAAAGTGAATTTAAGGTGCATTTTAAATAACCTCAGGTTATGCAATCAGAACCATTCGCTCAATAAGTTCAGTCAGTTGCCGCGATCACAGTTTGTAAATTCTTACCGCATAGCGCCATGGCCTTTCCTACACTGCAAATATATCCACAGGAGACATGGCATCATGGCGCACACCCTTTCGGCAGATGATATTCGGGAAGAGTTTTCACAAGCGATGTCAGCGATGTATCAGCAAGAAGTTCCGCAATATGGAACGTTGTTGGCATTAGTGGCTGACGTCAATCTGGCGGTACTGGAAAATAACACGCGTCTGTATGAACAGCTGGCTAACGCGGACGAACTGGCACGCCTCAACGTTGAACGCCACGGTGCGATTCGCGTCGGCACGGCACAGGAACTTGCTACGCTGTGCCGGATGTTTGCCATTATGGGAATGTTGCCGGTGGGCTATTACGATCTCTCGGTGGCTGGCGTGCCGGTACATTCAACGGCGTTTCGCCCGGTGGAGGATGCGGCGCTGCAGCGCAATCCGTTCCGTATCTTCACCTCTTTATTACGCCTTGAGTTGATTGACGACCCGGCACTGCGCCAGAAAGCCGCGCAGATCCTCGCACAGCGCGATATCTTTACCCCACGTTGCCGGGCGCTGATGGATCGCCATGACGAGCAGGGCGGATTCACTGCGTCGCAGGCGCAGGAGTTTGTCCGCGAAGCGCTGGAGACGTTCCGCTGGCATCGACATACCACCGTGGATAAAGAAACCTATCAGGCGCTGCACCAGCAGCACCGGCTGATCGCTGATGTGGTCTGCTTCCCCGGCTGCCACATTAACCACCTCACGCCGCGCACGCTGGATATCGACCGCGCTCAGGAACTGATGTCCGACTATGGCATGGAACCGAAGGCGGTGATTGAAGGCCCGCCGCGGCGGTCGGTACCGCTGCTACTGCGCCAGACCAGCTTTAAAGCGCTGGAAGAGCCGGTGCAGTTTGCGGGTGAGTCGAGCGGCACGCACACCGCGCGTTTTGGTGAAATTGAGCAGCGCGGGATCGCGCTAACGCCTAAAGGTCGGGCTTTGTACGACAAGCTGTTGAGTGAGGCAGGCGTGGGCAAAGATAACCTGATTCACCAGCAGCATCTGCAAGAGGTGTTCAAAGCCTTCCCGGACAGCGAATTCTTACTGCGCCAGCAGGGGCTGGCCTGGTTCCGCTACCGATTAACGCCGACCGGCGATGCCCATCGGCAGGCGATTCATCCGGGCGATGACCCGCAGCCGTTTATCGAGCGCGGCTGGATTATCGCTCAGCCCATCACCTATGAAGATTTTCTGCCGGTCAGCGCGGCGGGGATTTTCCAGTCTAATCTGGGCGGCGATGGGCAGACGCGCGCCCACGGCAACGCCAGCCGCGACGCATTTGAAGCGGCGCTGGGGCGCCAGGTACTGGACGAATTTAGCCTGTATGAGGAGGCGTCGCTGCGCAGCAAACGTCGTTGCGGTCTGCTCTGAAACAGGTACTCTGCATAGCAGTGAAGAAAACCAGGATGAAGAGTGAATGCAGAATAGCGCAACGCGGGTGGAGACCCGACAAGGGACGTTAACGGGCGTCGTTGACGAGGATGTGTATCGCTGGAGCGGCATTCCTTACGCCGCGCCGCCGGTGGGCCCGCTGCGTTGGCGTGCGCCACAGCCGGTTTCACCGTGGCAGGGCGTGCGCCAGGCGGATACATTTTCGGCCGCCTGCTGGCAGAGCGCGGAGTACTGTCAGGAGTTAGGCGGTGGCGATCCCGGCCGCTTTTCTGAAGACTGCCTCTATCTGAACGTCTGGTCACCCATTAAGCGTCAGAAACCGCTGCCGGTCATGGTTTGGCTGCACGGCGGTGGTTTTACCATCGGCTCAGGCGGGTTGCCGCCTTACGATGGCAAGGCGCTGGCGCAGCGCGAGGTGATTGTGGTCACGCTCAACTACCGCCTTGGCCATCTCGGCTTTTTTGCTCATCCGGCATTGGAGGGCGAAGACGGCGAACGGCTGTACAATTTTGGCCTGCTGGATCAAGTCGCCGCGCTACGCTGGGTTCAGGAGAATATCGAATCCTTTGGCGGAGATCGTGACAACGTCACGTTGTTTGGTGAGTCAGCCGGGGCGCGCAGCGTCCTGTCGCTAATGACCTCACCGAAAGCCATCGGTCTGTTCCATAAAGCCATCATTCAAAGCGGCTATACCTTGCCGGACATACCGCGAGACGATGCGCTGGCTCGCGGGCAGCGACTGGCCGAACACTTCAATCTGCCAAACGCGTCGGCGCACTCTCTACGAGAGATTCCCGCCGAGGCTTTCTGGCCGCTTACTGCACCTCATAATATTGGCCCCGCTCCGATTGTCGGCGATGCGGTGCTACCGCAGCCAATGCTCGACGTTTTCTTTGCCGGAAAGCAACACGTCATGCCGGTGCTGGTCGGATCTAACAGCGATGAAGCCAGCGTGATGGCGGTATTTGGCGTGGATTTAGCCGAGCAAATCCAAAAACTACGCCGCGAGCGCCGTCTGGGACTAGGGCTGATTAAGCTGCTCTACCCGGGTGTGAAAGGCGATGAGGAGTTGGGCCGTCAGGTGTGCCGGGATATGGCGTTTACCACCCTGGGCTACGTGGTGATGCAGGCTCAGCAACGGGTGAATCAACCCTGCTGGCGTTACTGGTTTGATTATGTTGCCGAGGCAGAGCACGACACCTATCGCCACGGCGCGTGGCATGGCAATGAGGTGCCCTATGTCTTTGATACATTAGGGCAGATCACGCCATCATGCGATTATGTCACGCCTCGCGATCTCAAGATGGCGGCTCAGGTCGCCGACTACTGGGTCAGCTTCGCGCGTGACGCCAGTGCGAGCCATACCGTATTGGCGGGACCGGTGCGCTGGCCCGCCAGCGTACGCGGTCGCGACCGGCTTTTACGCATTGGTTTACGCAGGCTCGCCGGGTTCCATGTGGAAAATCGCTTTATGCGCGCGCGCCTGGCGTTGTTCAAACGCGTAATGAAGCATCATGTGAGTCTGGATTGACAGATTTTGTTGCGCTAGCAATTGGATTATCAATCAATTTTGTCTAGAGTGGGCGGCAATAACGCCGTTTTTATTTTGCAGCATTCCGACTTTAAAAGGACGCTTTGCCAGGCATGAACCGCAGACACTTTCTTAAATCTTCAATGGCTGTTGCCGCCGTGTGCGGGACTTCCGGTTTCGCATCGCTATTCTCCCAGGCCGCGATGGCAGAGGACTCCGGCATTGCCGACGGCCAGACGCGTCGCTTTGATTTCGGCGTACTGCAATCCATGGCGCACGATCTCTCTCGCCAGCCGTGGAGTGGCGCACCGCGCCCGCTGCCGGATACCCTGGCTAACCTGACGCCGCAGGCTTACAACAGCATTCAGTACGACGCTGAACATTCGCTGTGGAACAACGTCAAAGAGCGCCAACTGGACGTGCAGTTCTTCCACGTGGGGATGGGCTTCCGTCGTCGCGTGCGCATGTTCTCGCTGGACCCATCAAGCCACCAGGCGCGTGAAATTCATTTCCGCCCGGAGCTGTTCCAGTACAACGACGCCGGTGTTGACACCAAACAGCTGGAAGGGCAAACCGACCTCGGTTTTGCCGGTTTCCGCGTCTTTAAAGCGCCGGAGCTAGCGCGTCGCGATATCGTTGCCTTTCTCGGCGCGAGCTATTTCCGCGCGGTAGACAGCACCTACCAGTACGGCTTGTCCGCACGCGGTCTGGCGATTGATACCTATACCGACTCGCTGGAAGAGTTCCCTGACTTTACCTCTTTCTGGTTCGAAACCGCGAAGCCGGGCGACACCTCCTTCACCGTCTACGCGCTGCTGGATAGCGCCAGCGTCACCGGCGCGTACAAGTTCGTGGTGCACTGCGAAAAAGCGCAGGTGATCATGGATGTGGAAAACCATATCTATGCGCGTAAAGACATCAAGCAGCTCGGTATTGCGCCGATGACCAGCATGTTCAGCTGCGGCAACAACGAGCGCCGCGTCTGCGACACCATCCATCCGCAAATTCACGATTCCGACCGCCTGGCGATGTGGCTCGGCAACGGTGAGTGGGTGTGTCGTCCGCTGAATAACCCGCAGAAGCTGCAGTTCAACGCCTATCAGGATAAAAACCCGAAGGGCTTCGGTCTGCTGCAGCTTGACCGCGATTTCACCCACTATCAGGACGTTATGGGCTGGTACAACAAACGCCCGAGCCTGTGGGTTGAGCCGCGTAACCAGTGGGGTAAAGGGGCCGTCAGCCTGATGGAGATCCCAACCACCGGTGAAACGCTCGATAACATCGTCTGCTTCTGGCAGCCGGAAAAACCGATGAAGGCGGGCGATACGCTGAACTTTAGCTACCGCTTGTACTGGAGCGCGATGCCGCCGGTACGTTCTCCGCTGGCGCGCGTACTGGCGACCCGCACCGGCATGGGCAGCTTCCCGGAAGGGTGGGCACCGGGCGAGCATTACCCGGAAAAATGGTCTCGTCGTTTTGCTATCGACTTTGTCGGCGGCGATCTGAAAGCGGCTGCACCGAAAGGCATCGAGCCGGTGATTACGCTCTCCAGCGGGGAAGCGAAGCAGATTGAGATCCTCTACGTTGAACCGTTCGACGGCTACCGCATTCTCTTTGACTGGTACCCAACGTCCGATTCGACCGACCCGGTGGACATGCGCCTGTTCCTGCGCTGCCGCGGCGACGCCATCAGCGAAACCTGGCTGTATCAATACTTCCCGCCAGCGCCGGACAAGCGTCAGTACGTTGACGACCGCGTAATGAAATAACCTGCCTGTAGCCCGGCCGAGCGTAGCGACGCCGGGGTTTTCTTGATTCAGAGACAGCCTAAATGACCATCGCTGAAACCATCACCGTCAATGACTCCGTCACTCTCCATGCTGTCAATGAAAGCCACGTCTCGGGGCTGTACCAGATGGTGCAGCGCAACAAAGTGTGGTTACAGCAGACGCTGAACTGGCCGCAGTACGTCAACAGCGAACAGGATTCCCGCCAGAACGTGCAGGGCAATATGATGCTGCATCAGCGCGGCATCGCCAAAATGTTCCTGATTTTCGTTGATAACCAGATGGCGGGCGTGCTGTCGTTCAACCAGATCGAGCCCTCGAATAAAACGGGCTATATCGGCTACTGGCTGGATGAAGGCGCGCAGGGGAAAGGGACGCTGTCGGCGGCGCTACAGGCATTTATTCGCTACTACGCCGAGCGTGGGGAAATTCGCCGCTTTGTGATCAAGTGTCGGGTAGATAACCTGCGCAGCAACCAGGTGGCGCTGCGCAACGGTTTTCAACTGGAAGGGTGCTTACGCCAGGCGGAGTTCCTTAACGGCGTTTATCACGACCAGAATATCTACGCGCGGATTGTCGACGCCACCACGCTATAGCGCACCAAAGAGCGGGGTGCGGGTAATCCGCTGCGCCCCGGTTATCGCTTTACGCCCGCGAAGATGAATCGCGTCTCCCGGTAGCGCCTCCACCACCACGCTATCGGTGATATCAATGTGATACTCGATCAGCACATCGCCAATGACCCGTGCTTCACCTTGAATAAGCACGTGATCGTCGAGCAAAATCGGCCCGCCCTGTAAGTGCGCGTTGCCGCCGACCAGCACGTGGTGCTTTAACACGCAGTTGCCTTCAACCACCGCGTTTTCCGCCACCTGCGAGCTGTAGCGCAGGGTGGGGATCTCATCCTCGCCGCGCCCGGCGATAATGCGTGCATGGCCATAGACTTTGGCGCAGTCGCACACCCAGATATTGTTCTCTTCGTTGCCGTCTAACCGGGCGTTGTCGAAAACCTCCGCCCGATGCTCAACAAAGGCATGCACCAGCAAGGCTTTGCCGTAGATTTGCGCCTGGTGTACAACCCGACAGTGCCGCAACTGGGCGGCATCGTAGATTTGTAGCACCTGTTCGCTATCGGCGGTTAAGCCTCGGGCGCCGACGACCTGAGACTGCTCGGCGATATGGGCGTAGCCAAACAGATGGCAGTAGCCGTGAACCTGCGAATCGTGCACGGTGGCATCGCCGCTCACTCGCGCATGGTGGCTGACCCGGCTGGCCTGAACCCACGCGTTGCCGCCGACCTCGGCCTGATGGCTGATTTCACAAGGCTGCGTCACCCTCGCGTTTTCGGTCACTCTGGCCCCGGCATAGACCAGGCTGTTCTCATCATAAATCCAGCATTCGCCATCGTGACTCAGCGACAGTTCGTTTTCGACCCAGCCACCGAGGCTACCGACGGTCACATCGGCAAAATCCTGCAAAGCAATAATCTGACGCACCACCACGCTCTCTCTGGCGCCGGGTTCGCCAATTTGCACGCTGCGCGTTTCATCGCTGAGACGATATTTTTTCATCATGGCCTCGATGGGTATGCGGATAAAGTAAATGTAGCAAATCATCGCAATACTGGAGGGAATCTGTCCGTGATGGCAACGGTCTGGCTTTATGCGCGACAGAAAAATGAAGTATAACGGGGTATCCGTTTTGACCTTCAATACCAACAGCCTCCAGGGGGAGCGATGCTTTTATCCAGTCTGATAGCGATTGCAGCCGTATTAGTGATGGGCGTCATGAGCCCCGGCCCGAGTTTTATCTACGTGGCGCGAACTGCCGTGGTGCATTCCCGCATGCACGGCCTGGTATTCGCTGGTGGCGCTGGTACGGTCGGCAGAGAAACCGCGTCGCGTTTATCTGCGTATTAAAGGCGCAGTAGACCGTACTTCTGCCACGGTATTGGGCATCCTTGGCGTGAAGCTTATCTATACTTCCTTTTCGCGCTAGCGCACCCGTAAAGAATCATTTAAAATACAACTTAACAAAATTTGATTAATTAAACTAATTGCATAATAACGAGAATGAAGCTCGGGTACTTAATTTGCCCGTGGGCTACTTTGGGATGGTTCTGGGCACCATTGGAATGGGCTTTGCCTGGCGTTACGCCAGCACCATTCTGCCGGTAAGTCATAGCATTGGCGATGCGCTGGTGGTGCTTGCTATTGTGATGTGGGGGTTGTTAACCCTGGCTTTTCTGACGCGGGCGCTACGCTTTCCGTACAGCGTCTGGCAGGAGATGAATCATCCCATCGCCAGCAGTTTTGTCAGCCTGTTTCCAGCGACGACGATGCTGGTGGCCATTGGCGTGACGCCGTGGGCGAGGCCGTTGGCGCTGGCCCTGTTTTGCGTCGGCGTAGCGTTGCAACTGAGCTATGCCGCCTGGCAAACCGCTGGGCTATGGCGCGGGGAGCATCCGGCAGATGCCACCACGCCGGGGCTCTATTTGCCCACCGTGGCCAACAACTTCATCAGCGCGATGGCCTGCGGAGCGCTGGGCTTTAACGACGCCGGGCTGGTGTTTCTTGGCGCAGGGGTTATTTCATGGATTACGCTCGAGCCTGCCATCGTCCAGCGCTTACGCAGCGGCGGGGTGCTCTCCGTACCGCTACGTACTTCGCTCGGCATTCAACTGGCCCCAGCGTTGGTGGCCTGTAACGCCTGGCTGAGCATCAACGGTGGCCATGCGGATGTGTTTGCCAAAATGCTGTTTGGCTATGGCCTGCTGCAGCTGCTGTTTATGTTGCGCCTGATGCCCTGGTATCTGCGCCAGGCGTTTAACGCCTCGTTCTGGAGCTTCTCGTTCGGTATTTCCGCACTGGCTTCCACCGGACTACATCTTGGCCACGCCAGCGGTTCTGGTTTTTTCCATAACCTGGCGCTACCGCTGTTTATTTTCACCAATATCGTGATCGGCCTGCTGCTGATTAAAACGCTGCTGTTGCTGCTTCAGGGTAAACTTTTGACTCGTGTTGCACCGTCAACACTGATGAAACCGAAGGATGAACAATGACCACTCGTGACGAAAACTACTTCACCGAAAAATATGGCCTGACCCGTACCCATTCTGACGTGCTGTATGCGGCCACGCAGGTTACGCCAGGTAAAACGCTGGATCTTGGCTGTGGCAACGGGCGTAATAGCCTCTATCTGGCAGCAAACGGCTACGATGTGACGGCGTGGGATAAGAACCCAATGAGCATCCAGAACCTGCTGTCGATTCGCGAAGCGGAAGGGCTGGAAAACCTGCAGGCGTCGGTGAAAGATCTCAACACGCTGACCATTGACGGTGAATATGATTTTATTCTCTCCACGGTGGTGATGATGTTCCTTGAGTCGAGCACTATCCCACGCCTGATCCCCAACATGCAGCGCTGCACCAAACCGGGTGGCTACAACCTGATTGTCGCCGCGATGGACACCGAGGATTTTCCTTGCACCGTTGGTTTCCCGTTTGCTTTTAAAGCCGGTGAGCTGAAAAACTATTACGAAGGCTGGGATCTGCTGAAATATAACGAGGACGTCGGCGAACTTCACCGTACCGATGAAAACGGTAATCGCATTAAATTACGCTTCGCTACTCTGCTGGCACGCAAGAAATCATAATTGGTATTTATATAACGGGCGCAAGCCCGTTATGCCGTGAATCATTTTTGTGAATAATGAGAGCAGACTCCATTTTTGCCGCGACAAACTCCTGATTCATTTGCTATAACTTACTGGCATTTGTGCATTTATCAGGGATTATTCTCATGCGTACTCAAGCGTTTTTCAAAGCGGCGGCCCTTGTGGGCGTTCTGGCATTAGCGGGCTGTGCATCGAAGACCACCACCCCCGAGCAATATTCAGGATTTTTAAAAGATTATTCTGGCCTGAAGGAAGCCACCACGGCGTCAGGAAAAACGGAACTGCGTTGGATCTCTCCGGACTACAAACCGGCTAACTACGCTAACGTCGTCTACAACCCGGTAACCTACTACCCGGTACCGAAGCCGACGACGCAGGTTGGGCAGAAGGCGCTGACCGACATTCTGAACTACACCAACACCGAGCTGAAAAAAGCCATCAGCGAGCGTAAGCCGCTGGCGACGACGGCTGGCCCGCATAGCCTGATCTTCCGCGGTGCGATTACCGCCGTTGACTCCAGCAAAGAAGGCCTGCAGTTCTACGAAGTGATCCCAATCGCGATGGTGGTTGCGGGTACTGAAGCGGCGACCGGCCACCGTACCATGAATACCAACCTCTACTTTGAAGGCGAACTGATTGACGCGGCGACCAATAAACCGGTCATTAAAGTGGTGCGTAAAGGCGAGGGTAAAGACCTGTCTAACTCCAACTCCCAGCTGACGCTGGATACGTTGAAACAGGTTATCGATGATATGGCCATTGATGCCGTTAAATTCGATCCATCCCAGAAGTAATTTTACTTTAGCGTTCTCGTAAATAAAGGGCGACACGCAGGTGCCGCCCTTATTTTATTTATTCATGCTCTGGCTTCTTTTAATAGTTGCGCAATTGCAGACGCCTGCTCGGCATAATTCCCTTCGCCAAAAAAGATATACCCGAAGTTTCATATGGGTGATGGGGGTTTACATATACTGGGAGATACGGAAGAGGCTGAAGCGTTCATGAATTTCTCCTGGACAGAGGCTTGATATCATCAAATCAAACACGATAGCGAACGAAGTATAGGCGGCTATCGCGACGAGGATGTGCGGGATTACGGGGATGTTGCCAGCCACGGTATCCAAAGAGAGGCCAGATACAGTGTGATACAGACAAACGCCCGGGCTACATGCAATATCGTAGCCCGGCCGAGCAAAGCGACGCCGGGATCACGCCCGACTTAAAAACGGCACTCGCCACATTTCCGGTTTGGCAAACATCACCAGGTTCCCCAGAAGAATCAGCACCAGCCCGACCACCGCGTTCGCATGCCACTGGTAGCCCTCATACATTGTCGACAGCGTCAGCGCTACCAGCGGGAACAGCAGCGTACTGTAGGCGGCGTTGCTGGCACCAATACGCCCAACCAGGGTGAAATAGACGCCGAACGCAATCACCGAACCGAAGATCGCCAGATAGAACAGGGCGCCCATATAGCTCACCGTCCACTGTGGGGTGAAATCATCACCGCGCAGCAGGGCGATAACGCCGATGATAATGGTGCCGTAAAGCATCGCCCAGGTGTTGGTGGTCAGCGTCTCCAGGCCACGGCGCTGGTGGCGCATGCTGAGCATATTCCCCAGCGAAAAACCGTAGGTCCCGAGCGCGCTGAGTAAAATCCCGGCCAGCAGCGTGCTGCTCATGCCTACCGCCTGCAGGTCATCCCAGAAGAGGGTGACGATGCCGCATAACCCCAGCAGTGCAGCAAGATAGAAGCGCTTCGGTGGCGTCTGACGGAAAAAGATAAAGCTGTTGATGGCGTTAAACAGCACCGCCATGGAGAAAATCACTGACTCAAGGCCGGTGTTAATCCATTTTGCGGCGGTATAAAAACAGAGGAAGTTAAAGCCGAACACGCAGCACCCCTGCACGATGCAGAACAGGTGATCGCGCAGCGCCAACGGGCGTAGACGGCGCAGACTCAGTAAAATGGTCATCATGGTGAGGCTGGCAATGGCAAAACGCCAGAAAATGGAAACCGCCTCAGGAACCGGGCCCTGCTGTAAAAAGATAGCAATCCAGGTGGTTCCCCAGATAACAACGACCAGAGCATAGAGCAGTGCGTTCATCATTCCTCGCCAAATCACAATGAAAAACACAGTGTGCGGGGATGTGATGCGCGGCGCTTGCAGAAGGCTGCGGGGGACTTGCATATTCTTGCGGTTTTTTTGCCTGCGACGCGCTGAGAACGCTAGATTCTGCGGACGACAGTCCCTAGACTGAGACTATCGATAATCGTGATAGATATGTTAATGGCCTACGCAACGTTTGAAAGATTACAGAGTCAGCACGCCCAGCTGCGAGAAACCGTGGCGCTCAACTCTGGGATACAGCTGGCGGCCTGGTATAACAAATGCGACAACCTGACGGTTAAGAGCGATCATCACACCCTGAGCCTGTACGTCGCCGACGGCTACGAAAGCTATCAGAAAACCCCTCATGGCTGGAAAAACGGCGGTGGGCCGGACCGTTTTTGCCTGATGCCGAAGGACAGCGAATCGACGTGGGATATTCGCGGCGATCTGTCGTTCGTGCACCTGTACTGCACCGATGAACACCTGCGGAAGGTAGGTGAGCAGGTGTGGGACCGCAGCCCGGCGACGCTAACCCTCGACGAACAGATTTTTGGCGATGACCCGAAAATTACGCTGCTCTACCGCCAGTTTCTGCTCGGCTATGACTGGCAGCAACCGGCAAACCAGTTGACCCTGAGTAGCGCCAGCACCATGCTGCTAACGCACATGATCCAGCATCACGCCAACGTGCAGTGGCGGCTGCCGACGGTGACCGGCGGCCTGGCTCCGGCAGTGTTGCGTAATACGCTCGACTATATTGACGCGAATCTCTCCGCGCCGCTGACGCTTGCCGACCTTGCCGCCCAGGCGGCCTTAAGCGAATACCATTTTGCGCGTATGTTCCGTCAGAGCGTGGGGTTGGCACCGCATCAGTACGTGATGCAGCGCCGGATGGACCGCGCGCAGCAGATGGTGCGCTACACCACGCAATCCCTGACCGACATTGCCCTGTGCTGCGGGTTTAGCTCCGCCAGCCACTTCAGCAACCGCTTTAAAGCGGCGAACGGCGTGACACCGTCACAACTACGTGCGAGCTTTGCGGGATAGCAGCGCAAAACTGGCGCCGCCGATTACTAATCCCCAGAATGCCGACCCTACGCCAGCCAGGCTTACCCCGCTGGCGGTGACCAGGAAGGTGACCATTGCCGCATCGCGTTCTCTATCGTTTTTCAGCGCCTGGAACAGGCTACCTCCCAGCGTACCGAGCAGCGCTAATCCAGCCAGCATCTGGATCCATGCCGTCGGTAATGCCGACATCAGTGCGGTGATGGATCCGCCAAAAATCCCGGCAATCAGATAGAAAATGCCTGCTGCTGCTGCTGCCTGCCAGCGCTTCTGCGAGTCTGGATGTGCGTCCGGGCTTTGGCAAATGGCCGCGGTAATCGCGGCAATACACACGGAGTAGACGCCGAACGGTGCCAGCAACAGGCCAAACGCACCGCTAACGACAATCAGCGGTGAAACCGGCACGCGATAACCGGAGGCTTGAAGCGTGGCGAGTCCAGGCGCGTTTTGTGAGGCCATCGTGACCAGAAAAAACGGAATACCGATGCTCAGTAGTTGAGTGAGAGAGAAATGCGGCGCGATATACTGCGGTGCGACCACTGCCAGACTGAGCGAGTCGGTGACAACGTCACCTTTAACCGCTGCGACTATAATACCGACCGCCAGCGCCGCCACCACCGCGTAGCGTGGGGCGAGCGCTTTAAACAGCAGCCAGCCAACCAGCATACTGCCGCATAGCACCAGTTGCCCCTGGAGCGTGGCAAAGGCCTGCAGGCCGAAGCGCAGCAGGATGCCTGCCAGCATCGCGGCGGCCAGCGAATGCGGAATTAGCTTCATCAGTCGGGCAAACCAGCCGGTGAGACCGCAAATCACAATCAGCGCATTAGCAAAGATAAAAATGCCCACCGCATCGTTCAGCGTCGCCCCTTGCAAGCTGCCAACCAGCAACGCCGCGCCGGGGGTAGACCAGGCGGTTAAGATAGGCACTTTGCGCCATAGCGTCAGCACCAGCGTACTGACGCCCATCGCCAGACCGAGCGCGGTCATCCAGCCGGAGATTTGTACCGCGGTTGCGCCCGCCGCCGCCGCGGCCTGCCAGATGATCGCCGCAGAGCTGGCGTAGCCGACCAGCACGGCAACAAAACCGGCCAGTACGGTAGGGAAAGGAACCAAAGGGGATCGCATAAAAGCCTCTTGTGCGTTATAACGTCCACTCAATGTAGCATTGTGCGCTATAACGTACAATGGAGCCGTCGGATTTGCTAAAACGGCACGGGCAGCGTGGGGTATACTTTGGCGATGGAAGAGAATGGAGGTGGAATGAATATTGCGCAACACCTGGCGGCAACGCTGAAATCCTTACGTCAGCAGCGCGGCTGGAGCCTGTCGAAGCTGGCGGAAGAGACCGCCGTGTCGAAGGCGATGCTAGGGCAAATCGAACGCAACGAGTCCAGCCCGACGGTGGCGACGCTGTGGAAAATTGCTACCGGTCTGAACGTGCCGTTTTCGGTCTTTATTACGCCGGAGATACCGGGCGCAGAGCAGTCGTTTGACCCGCAACAGCAGGCGATGGTGGTGACACCAGTGTTCCCCTGGGACCCGGTACTGTGCTTTGATCATTTCTCAATTACCCTTGCGCCAGGCGCATTAAGCGAATCAACGCCGCATGAAAAAGGGGTGATTGAACATGTGGTGGTGATTAGCGGGCAGCTTGATATGTGCGTTGAGGGGGAGTGGCGGACGCTCTATCCCGGGCAGGGATTACGCTTTGCCGGCGACCTGGCGCATGCCTATCGCAACAGCGGCGAGCAGGTAACCCATTTCCACTCTATCATTCATTATCCCAAAGAAAACGCCGCAGGCAGGCCTGCGGCAAATCATGACAATGAACCATAACGTGGCCGTTACGAGGAAAGTCCGGAATACGAAACCGACTCTAACGGACGGATGTCGAAAGCGGAAATGCCCATTTCGGTAATAGGTTACTGAAATTATGCTAATCGCGGCGCACAAGCGGTGGAAACTGTTTTCGTCCGTCGCGGCTTCTGGCTACAATAGCCGCCATTTTGTGACCCGACTGGATAACCCTGACTGTATGCGCCAGCAGAACACTCTCCTTGAACTCCTTAGCCCGGCTCGCGATACCGCTATTGCTCGCGAAGCGATTCTTCATGGTGCCGATGCGGTGTATATCGGCGGCCCTGGTTTTGGGGCGCGCCATAACGCCAGCAACAGCCTGCAGGACATCGCCGCGCTGGTGCCGTTTGCTCATCGTTACGGCGCGAAAATCTTTATTACCCTCAACACCATTCTGCATGATGACGAGCTGGAGCCAGCGCAGAAGCTGATTACCAGCCTGTACGACGCAGGTGTGGATGCGCTGATCGTGCAGGATATGGGCATTATGCAGCTCGACCTGCCGCCAATTGAGCTGCATGCCAGCACCCAGTGCGATATACGCACCGTTGAGAAAGCTAAGTTCCTGTCGGACGTCGGGTTCAGCCAGATCGTGCTGGCGCGCGAACTGAATCTGCAGCAGATTAAAGCCATTCATGACGTGACCGATGCGACCATCGAGTTCTTTATCCACGGTGCACTGTGCGTGGCCTACTCCGGGCAGTGCAATATTTCGCATGCCCAGACCGGACGTAGCGCCAACCGTGGCGACTGTTCGCAGGCCTGCCGTCTGCCGTACACCCTGAAAGACGATCAGGGTCGCGTGGTGGCGTTCGAAAAACACCTGCTGTCGATGAAAGATAACGATCAGACCGCCAACCTTGGCGCGCTGATTGACGCGGGCGTACGCTCCTTCAAGATTGAAGGGCGCTATAAAGATATGAGCTATGTGAAGAACATCACCGCGCACTATCGCCAGATGCTCGATACGCTGATTGAAGAACGCGGTGATTTAGGCCGTACCTCTGCCGGACGCACTGAACATTTCTTCGTGCCGTCAACGGACAAAACCTTCCATCGCGGCAGCACCGATTACTTTGTTAACCAGCGCCAGATGAACATCGGTGCGTTCGACTCGCCGAAATTTGTTGGCCTGCCGGTCGGTGAAGTGCTGAAGGTCAATAAAGATACCCTCGATGTGGAAGTCAGCGAGCCGCTGGCCAACGGCGATGGCCTGAACGTATTGATTAAACGTGAAGTGGTCGGTTTCCGCGCCAACACGGTAGAGAAAATCGGTGAAAACCGCTATCGCGTGTGGCCGAATGAGATGCCGGCTGACCTGCATAAAGCGCGTCCGCATCAGGTATTGAACCGCAATCTCGATCACAACTGGCAGCAGGCGCTGCTGAAAACCTCCAGCGAACGCCGCATTGCGGTGGATATCGAACTGTCTGGCTGGCAGGAACAGCTGGTGCTGACCATGACCAGCGAAGATGGCGTTAGCGTGACGCATACCCTGGACGGTGAGTTTGCGGCGGCGAACAATGCGGAGAAAGCGCTGAGCCAGCTGCAGGACGGGATCGCCAAGCTGGGCCAGACGATCTACTATCCGCGCGGGGTTGACGTCATGCTGCCGGAGGCACTTTTTGTGCCTAACAGTATGCTGAACCAGCTGCGCCGTGAAACCGTAGAAATGCTCGATGAAGCGCGTCTGGCGGCCTACGTGCGCGGAAGCCGTAAAGCGGTAACCACGCCGCCGCCGGTCTATCCGGAAAGCCATCTTAACTTCCTGGCCAACGTGTATAACCACAAGGCGCGTGAGTTTTATCATCGCTACGGCGTACAGCTGATTGATGCAGCCTATGAGGCGCATGAAGAGAAGGGCGACGTGCCGGTGATGATCACCAAACACTGCCTGCGCTTTGCCTTTAACCTGTGTCCAAAACAGGCGAAGGGGTCGATTAAAAGCTGGAAAGCCACGCCGATGCAGTTGATTAACGGTGACGAAGTGCTGACGCTGAAATTTGACTGCCGCCCGTGTGAAATGCATGTGATTGGCAAAATCAAAAACCACATCCTGAAGATGCCGCTGCCGGGCAGCGTGGTGGCATCGGTCAGCCCGGACGATTTGCTGAAAACCTTACCGCGCCGGAAATAGCGCCGCGTTGTAGCCCGGCCGAGCAACGCGACGCCGGGAAAGGCAACAATGCCAAACAAAAAGGCCGGAATCTCCGGCCTTTTTTACTTAGTTATGCTGCCCGTCTTTCGGTGGCAGCTTGTTGTCGCCGTCGTGTTTTGGCGGCTGGCCTTTGCCATCATGCTGCGGGCCTTTATTGTCGTGCGGCGGCTGGCCTTTGCCATCGTGCTGTGGACCTTTGTTGTCGCGTGGTGGCTGGCCTTTACCGTCATGCTGTGGGCCCTGGTTGTCGCGTGGCGGCTGGCCTTTGCCATCCTGCTGCGGGCCTTTGTTATCGTGCGGCGGCTGGCCATTATGCTGCTGTTCTACAGGCGGCTTTTTCGGCGGCTCCTGATGGTCGGCGGCGAAAGCGGTTGAACACAGACCCATTGCCAGGATTGCAGACAGTGCAATAATTTTCTTCATCATGTACTCCATACATTGCTTTTGTGTATGGGACGTAGTTGACCAATAAAACATGGAGGAAATGTGAAGGCCCGTCCAATTAAGAATAGTCCGGGCACGTAAAGCTTAAAACATTCATCCCGTTGTTATATCAGGATTTAAACCCAGCCGCGGTCATCAGTACACGAAATAAGCTCCCCACCACGGCCAGCGCCAATACGCTGCCGCCCCATAATGCGACCAGCCAGAAAAGGCGTGAAACCCAGCGATTTTTCATCAATGGTAGCCCTCATCCTGCGGCACTTTGCCGCGAAAAACGTAATAGCTCCAGAAGGTGTATACCAGAATAATCGGGATAATAAACAGTGCGCCAATCAGCATAAACTCCTGGCTTTGCACGGGCGCTGCGGCCTGCCAGAGCGTAATGGACGGCGGAATAATGGCGGGCCAGATGCTGATCCCCAGCCCGCTAAAGCTGAGGAACACCAGCACCAGCGTCAGAATAAACGGCTGCGCATGGCTGGTATCTCGCGCCAGGTGCCGCCACAGCAGGGCGCTGGCGGCGATAACCAGCAGCGGCACCGGCAGCAAATAATAGAGATTCGGCAGGCTAAACCAGCGTCGGGCAATGGCCTCATGCTGCATCGGCGTCCAGAGGCTGATAATAGCGATAAACGGCTGCGCATGGCTGGTATCTCGCGCCAGGTGCCGCCACAGCAGGGCGCTGGCGGCGATAACCAGCAGCGGCACCGGCAGCAAATAATAGAGATTCGGCAGGCTAAACCAGCGTCGGGCAATGGCCTCATGCTGCATCGGCGTCCAGAGGCTGATAATAGCGATAACCGCCAGTAGCGCCAGCAGCAACCCGCGCGCGCTGCGCTTCATCGTCTGCTGGAGCGAGGCTTCGCTTTTCATCACAAGCCAGGTCGCACCCAGCAGCGCATAGGCGATAGTCAGCCCCACGCCGCAGAACAGCGTAAACGGCGTGAACCAGTCGAAGGCGCCGCCGCTGTAGGCCCGTCCCGTTACCTCAAAGCCGTTAATTACCGCGCCAACGACAATCCCCTGGCAAAAGGTCGCCAGAATCGAACCGCCCATAAAGGCCTTGTCCCAGAATGGCCGGTGCGATGGCGTGGCATTGAAGCGGAACTCGAAGGCCACGCCGCGAAAGATCAGGCCGACCAGCATCAGCGACAGCGGAATGGTCAAGGCGTCGATAATCACCGCGTAGGCCAGCGGGAACGCGCCAAATAGCCCCGCGCCGCCGAGCACCAGCCAGGTTTCATTGCCGTCCCAGACCGGCGCCACGCTGTTTACCATCACATCGCGCTCCTGCGCGCTGCGGGTGAAGGGGAAGAGAATGCCAATCCCCAAATCAAAACCATCCATGACGATATACATCAGGGTGGCAAACACAATAATCACAAACCAGATAATGGACAGATCGATGTTCATACACGCTCCTCCTCGTGGGACATCGCCGCAGATAGCGGACGTGCTGGGGTTCCTTGCGGTTCAGGGCTAAACGGCTGTGGGCCTTTGCGGATCAGGCGCACCATATAGCTGTAGCCCACACCGAAGACCGAGCTGTAGACCACGAAAAAGGTCAGCAGACTGACGCTCATATGCAGGTCACCGTGCGCTGAGACGGCGTCCGCTGTGCGCTGCAGCCCATAAACCACCCACGGCTGACGGCCCACCTCCGTCGTCACCCATCCGGCGAGGATCGCCACCAGGCCAGAAGGGCCCATCAGCAGCGCGAACCACAGGAACGGGCGAGAGGTGTAAAGGGTTTGCCGCTTGCGCAGCCATAGCGCCATGACGCCCAGCAGCAGCATCAACATGCCTAGCCCGGCCATGATGCGGAATGACCAGAAGACGATGGTGGAGTTGGGTCTGTCTTCTTTGGCGAACGCTTTTAGCGCCGGAACCTGTTTATCCAGACTATGGGTGAGGATCAGGCTGCCCAACGCCGGGATCTCCAGCCCAAAGCGTGTACGCTCCTGCTCCATATCCGGCCAGCCAAACAGCAGCAGCGGCGTGGGTTCGCCCGGCGGGTTTTCCCAGTGGCCTTCAATGGCGGCAATTTTCGCCGGTTGATGCTTGAGCGTATTGAGACCGTGCATATCACCGACCATCGCCTGAATGGGGGCGACGATAAGCGTCATCCACAGCGCCATGGAAAACATGGTGCGTATGGCTGGCGTCTGGTTGCCGCGCAGCAGATGCCAGGCCGCCGACGCGCCGACGAACAGCGCACTGCTCAAGAACGCGGCAATGGACATATGCAGCAGTCGGTAGGGGAACGATGGGTTAAACACCACCGCAACCCAGTCGACCGGCACAACCTGCCCGTTGACGATTTCATATCCCTGGGGGGTCTGCATCCAGCTGTTGGAGGCGAGGATCCAGAAGGTGGAGATGATGGTGCCCAACGCGACCATGCAGGTGGCGAAGAAGTGCAGCCCTGGGCCGACACGGTTCCAGCCGAACAGCATGACGCCGAGAAAACCGGCTTCGAGGAAGAAGGCGGTCAGCACTTCATAGGTTAACAGCGGGCCGGTAATGCTGCCCGCAAACTGCGAAAAACCGCTCCAGTTGGTACCAAACTGATAGGCCATCACCAGCCCGGACACGACGCCCATGCCGAAATTGACGGCGAAGATCTTTGACCAGAACTGATACAGCGAACGCCAGACCGGGTTACGGGTTTTCAACCACAGACCTTCGAGCACCGCCAGATAGCTGGCGAGGCCGATGGTGATGGCGGGAAAAATAATGTGGAACGAAACGGTAAAGGCAAATTGAATTCGCGCGAGGTGAAACGCATCAAGACCGAACATGCAAACTCCGTGGAGAAGAAGACTCGGCTTGATTTTAGAGGGGGGAACGGCATGGGGGCAGAGACAGTCGAGGGGTATTAAATGATAACAGTTTTAACATTCTGGTCATTTTTTGACGGCTGTTATCGCTGTCTCTATCGGTTGGTTACCCGCGGGTGAATCGTGAGGCGAACTTTTTGGTTCGTGGGTAAAGGCAGGCCAGTGCGCTGCCGAGCGCCACGATAAACAACAGTGGGTTAACCAGTTCTAACGTTTCGCTGTGTAATTCCTGGGAGGCGATGACCGAGGAGAAACAGAGCGCAGCGGAATAGCCCAGCAATTCAATACTTGTCATTTTCATGTAATAAGTGATTCGCGTCGTTTTCAGCAAGTTGCACATCATGACGGGCTGACATTTTTTTGCCATGGCTACGTGGCGCGCGCTGATGTATTTCCCACCACATGGGCCGGTTTGATGTTGCAGATCAATCGTTCACGACGTTGAACCCCAGCGCGGGTGAGCGTCAAAATCAACACTCACCCATATCAGTTACATAAAAATGCATATTTTGTAACGCTGATATAATATAGACGCAATCTAAGATTCACCGGGATTCGCCATGAAAAAATACCAGCGCCTCGCCGAGCAGATGATGGAACAGATTGCCCTTGGGGTGTGGCTGCCGGGCGATAAACTGCCGTCGCTGCGTGAGCAGGTGGTGAACAGCGGCATGAGCTTTATGACCGTCAGCCACGCGTACCAGTTGCTGGAAAGCCAGGGGCGCATCGTGGCGCGCCCGCAGTCCGGCTATTATGTCGCTCCGCGTGCGGTGACCACCCGCGCGGTTACGGCGCCCGCGCAGGTCATGCCTGATAACGCCGTTGACATCAACACCTATATCTTTGAAGTGCTGCAGGCCAGCCGGAATGCCTCGGTGCTGCCGTTTGCCTCCGCTTTTCCCGACCCCAAACTGTTCCCGCTGCCGCAGCTTAACCGCTCGCTGGCGCAGGTCAGCAAGACCGCAACGGCGATGAGCGTGATTGAAAACCTGCCGCCGGGTAATGACGAACTGCGTCATGCCATCGCAAGGCGCTATGCGCTCCAGGGCATGACCATCTCCCCGGATGAGATTGTTATCACCGCCGGTGCGCTGGAGGCGCTGAACCTCAGCCTGCAGGCGGTCACGGAACCGGGCGATTGGGTGATCGTTGAGAACCCCTGCTTTTACGGCGCGCTGCAGGCGCTGGAGCGTCTACGGCTCAAAGCATTGTCGGTCGCCACCGATGTGCAAGAGGGTATCGACCTCGATGCGCTGGTGCAGGCGTTGCAAACCTACCCGGTGAAAGCCTGCTGGTTGATGACCAACAGCCAGAACCCGCTTGGCTTTACCCTGACGCCGGAAAAGAAAGCGCGCCTGGTGGAGATCCTCAGCGAATACAACGTCACGCTGATTGAAGATGATGTCTACAGCGAGCTCTATTTTGGCCGCGATAAACCGCTGCCGGCAAAGGCGTGGGATAAAAGTGATATGACGCTGCACTGCAGCTCATTTTCAAAATGCCTGGTGCCGGGGTTCCGTATTGGCTGGGTGGCGGCGGGCAAGCACGCCCGGCGTATTCAGCATTTACAGCTGATGAGCACGCTGTCGACCAGTTCGCCGATGCAGCTGGCGCTGGTCGATTATCTGGCGACCAAACGCTACGACGCGCACCTGCGACGTCTACGCCGCCAGCTTGCGGAGCGCAAACAGCAGGCCTGGCAGGCACTGATGCGCGCGCTGCCGCCTGAGGTACACATCCACCATAATGACAGTGGCTACTTTCTGTGGCTGGAGCTACCGGCGGGTTTGGATGCCGGTTTGCTGAGCGCAAAAGCGCTGGAACACCATATCAGCATCGCCCCAGGCAAAATGTTCTCCACGACCGATAACTGGGCGTCGTTCTTTCGGTTTAATACCGCCTGGGGATGGAGCGAGCGCGAAGAGCGGGCGGTAGAAACCCTCGGCGCGCTGATTCGCGGAATGATGAAATAACCCCCAGTTGCACCTGCCATTCCCTGATAGCGCTCCTGATAACACCCGGTCATAGGAAATATGCATAACGCCTTTGGCCGGTAACCCCTTGTCTATAATCCATATTATCTCAGCCCGTTTCCCATTTTTGCGGAATGCGCCCTTGGTCACAACCTGTGCAAATATCTCGCCGCTGTACGGGTAGAGCGTCTGGCGCTGTCTATTTTTAGTAAGGGAGATATTTTTAACGGCACGGCTGCCGCTCAAATTCATTGTGACAGGAGTAATAACGTTATGAGCAAGAAATTTGCACGCAGCAGCCTGTGCGCGCTGGTGATGACCGTGGCGACCGCGAATGCCGCCGAACCGCCAACGTCGCTGGGGAAAGCGGAAGGTCGGTTGGATATTATCGCCTGGCCGGGGTATATCGAACGGGGCCAGACCGATAAGGGCTACGACTGGGTGACGCAGTTTGAAAAAGATACCGGCTGCCAGGTCAACGTGAAAACCGCCGCGACTTCCGATGAAATGGTCAGCCTGATGGCGAAGGGGGGTTACGACCTGGTGACCGCCTCGGGCGACGCCTCGCTGCGCTTGATCATGGGTAAACGCGTGCAGCCGATTAACACCGCTCTGATTGAGAACTGGAAAACCCTCGACCCACGCCTGGAAAAAGGGGCCTGGTTTAACGTCGACGGTAAAGTTTACGGTACGCCGTATCAGTGGGGCCCTAACCTGCTGATGTACAACACCAAAACCTTCCCAACGCCGCCGGACTCCTGGAACGTTATCTTCGTTAAACAAAATCTGCCGGATGGCAAAACCAACCAGGGCCGCGTGCAGGCCTATGACGGCCCAATCTACATCGCCGATGCGGCGCTGTTTGTTAAAGCCACCCAGCCACAGCTGGGCATCAGCGACCCGTACCAGCTTACCGAAGCGCAATATCAAGCCGTGCTGAAGGTGCTGCGCGATCAGCATGAGCTGATCCACCGCTACTGGCACGACACCACCGTACAGATGAGCGATTTCAAAAACGAAGGCGTAGTGGCCTCCAGCGCCTGGCCGTATCAGGCCAACGGGCTGAAAGGTGAAGGGCAGCCGATTGCCACCGTCTTCCCGAAAGAGGGAGTCACCGGTTGGGCGGATACCACCATGCTGCACGCTGAAGCGAAGCACCCGGTCTGTGCCTACAAATGGATGAACTGGTCGTTAACGCCGAAGGTTCAGGGCGATGTGGCGGCGTGGTTTGGTTCGCTGCCGGTAGTGCCGGAGGGCTGTAAAGCCAGCACGCTGCTGGGTGACAAAGGTTGTGAGACCAACGGCTACAGTTTCTTCGACAAAATCGCTTTCTGGAAAACACCTATCGCTGAAGGCGGTAAATACGTGCCGTACAGCCGTTGGACGCAGGACTATATCGCCATTATGGGCGGTCGCTAATCATCCGGGAGTCCAACATGACGTACGCAGTAGAGTTTCATGACGTCTCGCGGCTTTATGGTGACGTGCGGGCGGTGGATGGCGTCAGTATTGCCATCCACGATGGGGAGTTCTTTTCCATGCTGGGGCCGTCTGGCTCCGGCAAAACTACCTGTCTGCGGCTGATCGCCGGGTTTGAGCAGCTTTCCGGCGGCGCTATCTCTATCTTTGGTAAACATGCCAGCGAACTGCCGCCCTGGGAGCGGGACGTCAACACCGTCTTCCAGGATTACGCGCTGTTCCCGCATATGTCGGTGCTCGATAACGTGGCCTACGGCCTGATGGTGAAAGGTGTTGGCAAAAAAGAGCGTCTGGCAAAAGCGGCGCAGGCGCTGGAAAAAGTTGCCCTTGGCTTTGTGGGCGCGCGCAAGCCCTCGCAGCTTTCCGGCGGCCAGCGCCAGCGCGTAGCGATTGCCCGTGCGCTGGTGAACGAACCGCGGGTGCTGCTGCTGGATGAACCGCTCGGGGCGCTGGATCTGAAGCTGCGCGAGCAGATGCAATTTGAGCTGAAAAAACTCCAGCAGGATCTCGGTATCACCTTTATTTTCGTCACCCACGATCAGGGTGAGGCGCTGTCGATGTCTGACCGGGTGGCGGTGTTCAACAACGGCCGCATTGAGCAGGTGGATACGCCGCGCGAACTGTATCTGCGCCCACGCACGCCGTTTGTGGCGAGCTTTGTCGGCACCTCTAACGTGTTCGCCCCCGCAATGGCGGAAACGCTCTGCGGAATGACGGGAAGCTGGGCGCTGCGCCCGGAACATATTCGCCTTAATGAAGGCGGTGAGGTTCAGGTACAGGGTCGTATACAGGCAGTGCAGTATCAGGGCGCGGCGACGCGCTATGAACTGCTGCTGGAAGGCGGCGAAAAACTGCTGGTCAGCCAGGCTAACTTCTCTGCTGGGCTAACCGCCGAAGGCCCGACCGTGGGTCACGTGGTGCTGGCGTCATGGGCGCGCGATGCCATGGTGGCGCTGGACGGAGGGAGGTGAATGGAGATGAGTATGACGCCGGTTCCTCCCGCACGCCGTCAGGGGCGCTTATCCAGCCTGTTCTGGCGCAGGCCAACCCTCGGGCTGTTTTTGTTACTGCTCGGTCCGCTGATGTGGTTTGGGATTGTCTATTTTGGATCACTGCTGACGTTGCTGTGGCAAGGGTTCTATACCTTCGACGATTTCACCATGTCCGTTACGCCAACGCTGACGCTGGCAAACCTTTACGCGCTGTTTAACCCCGCCAACTACGACATCATTATCCGTACGCTGGTAATGGCGCTGGCGGTTACCGTGGCGAGCGCGCTGCTGGCGTTTCCGATGGCGTGGTATATGGCGCGCTACACCAGCGGCAAGCAAAAGGCCTTTTTCTATGTCGCGGTGATGCTGCCGATGTGGGCCAGCTATATCGTCAAAGCCTATGCCTGGACGCTGTTGCTGGCAAAGGATGGGGTGGCGCAATGGTTTCTGAACCATCTGGGTCTGGAGACGCTGCTGGCGGCGATTCTGACGATACCGGGCGTCGGCGGTAATACGCTGTCGACCTCCGGGCTCGGTCGTTTTCTGGTCTTCGTCTACATCTGGCTGCCGTTTATGATCCTGCCGGTGCAGGCAGCGCTGGAGCGTATTCCCGGTTCGCTGCTTCAGGCTTCCGCTGACCTCGGCGCCCGCCCACGTCAGACCTTCCGCCACGTGGTGGTGCCGATGGCAATCCCCGGGATTGCTGCGGGTTCCATTTTCACCTTCTCACTGACCTTAGGCGACTTTATCGTGCCGCAGCTGGTGGGGCCGCCGGGCTATTTCATTGGCAACATGGTCTATTCCCAGCAGGGTGCTATCGGCAATATGCCTATGGCAGCGGCGTTTACCCTGGTGCCCATCGTGCTGATTGCCCTCTATCTGGCGTTCGTGAAGCGCCTGGGAGCGTTCGATGCACTCTGAAAGGGCACCGCTGTTTCTCAAAATTGCCGCCTGGGGCGGAGTTATCTTCCTGCATTTCCCGCTGGCGATCATCGCCATCTACGCCTTCAACACCGAAGACGCGGCGTTCAGCTTCCCGCCGAAAGGCCTGACGCTGCACTGGTTCAGCGAAGCGGCATCGCGTGGGGATATCTTCGACGCCGTGACACTGTCACTAAAAATTGCGGCACTGTCGACGGCGATTGCATTGGTACTTGGCACGCTTGCTGCAGCAGCGCTGTGGCGGCGTGACTTTTTCGGCAAAAGCGCTATTTCGCTGCTGTTGATGCTGCCGATTGCGCTGCCGGGGATCGTTACCGGTCTGGCGCTGCTGACTGCCTTTAAAGCGGTCAACCTGGAACCAGGGTTGATCACCATTGTTATTGGCCACGCCACGTTCTGCGTAGTGGTGGTGTTTAACAACGTGATTGCCCGTTTCCGCCGGACCTCGTGGAGCCTGGTGGAAGCGTCGATGGATCTGGGCGCGAACGGCTGGCAAACCTTCCATCACGTGGTGCTGCCGAACTTAGGCTCGGCGCTGCTGGCCGGGGGCATGCTGGCGTTTGCGCTGTCGTTTGATGAAATTATCGTCACGACCTTTACTGCCGGGCATGAGCGCACGCTGCCGCTGTGGCTGTTGAACCAGCTTGGCCGACCTCGCGATGTGCCGGTAACCAACGTGGTGGCGCTGATGGTCATGCTGTTAACGATGATACCGATTTTAGGGGCGTGGTGGCTGACTCGCGAAGACGATGGGGCCGCCAACGGTGGTACGACATTTAAATAAAACAGGATCATGCTATGCAACATAAGTTACTGATTAATGGTGAACTGGTCGCAGGTGAAGGGGAATCCCAACCGGTCTACAATCCTGCGACGGGTGAGATCCTGCTGACGATTGCCGAAGCCTCGGCGGCTCAGGTGGATGCGGCGGTAAATGCCGCAGACCGAGCGTTTGTTCAGTGGGGGCAAACCACGCCGAAGCATCGTGCGGAGTGCCTGCTCAAACTGGCGGATGTCATTGAAGAACACGCCGCCACCTTTGCTCGTCTGGAATCGCTCAATTGCGGGAAACCGCTGCACTGCGTGACCAATGATGAAATTCCGGCGGTAGTGGATGTGTTCCGCTTCTTTGCGGGTGCCGCGCGCTGCCTGAACGGGCTGGCGGCTGGTGAATATCTGGAAGGCCACACCTCGATGATTCGACGCGACCCGGTGGGCGTGGTGGCTTCGATTGCGCCGTGGAACTACCCGCTGATGATGGCGGCCTGGAAGCTGGCGCCAGCGCTGGCGGCGGGGAACTGCGTGGTGATCAAACCGTCTGAAATCACGCCGCTCACCGCCTTAACCCTGGCGGAGCTGGCGAAAGATATTTTCCCGGCGGGCGTGCTGAACGTGCTGTTTGGCCGTGGTAAAACGGTGGGTGACCCGCTAACCGGGCACGCTAAAGTACGGATGGTGTCGCTGACCGGTTCGATTGCCACTGGGGAGCACATTATCGCCCATACCGCGTCGTCGATTAAGCGTACGCATATGGAGCTTGGCGGCAAAGCGCCGGTGATTGTGTTTGATGACGCCGATATTGA
Organism: Kluyvera sichuanensis; assembly: GCF_040930405.1. Lineage (NCBI taxonomy): Bacteria > Pseudomonadati > Pseudomonadota > Gammaproteobacteria > Enterobacterales > Enterobacteriaceae > Kluyvera > Kluyvera sichuanensis. The sequence continues at coordinate 1,311,577 of NZ_CP162271.1, read as the reverse complement.
TGCGGTGGTGGAAGGCGTCAGAACCTTTGGTTTCTACAATGCCGGGCAGGACTGTACGGCCGCCTGTCGAATCTACGCGCAGAAAGGCGTTTATGAACGGCTGGTGGAGAAACTCGGTGCAGCAATAGCGAGCCTGAAATCCGGCGCGCCGGAAGATGAAAGTACGGAACTGGGGCCGCTCAGTTCGCAGGCGCATCTGGCGCGGGTGAGCGACGCCGTGTCGCGGGCTAAAGCGTTGCCGCATATTAAAGTGGTGACCGGCGGCGAGAAAGCGGCAGGCGCAGGCTATTACTTCCAGCCAACGCTGCTGGCGGGGGCAAAACAGGACGATGATATCGTCCAGCGTGAAGTGTTCGGCCCGGTGGTGAGCGTTACGGCATTTGATACCGAAGAACAGGTGCTGGGCTGGGCGAACGACTCCCAGTACGGGCTGGCATCCTCGGTGTGGACGCAGGACGTCGGGCGTGCGCATCGTTTGAGCGCCCGCTTACAGTATGGTTGCACCTGGGTGAACACCCACTTTATGCTGGTCAGCGAAATGCCGCACGGCGGTCAGAAACTTTCGGGCTACGGTAAGGATATGTCTGTCTACGGACTGGAAGATTACACCGTGGTTCGCCATGTAATGATAAAACATTGATCGCGCGTTTAGCGCATGATCGGTAGGGAGATGGCGTGAATCAGGATTTTCAGGATATCAAAAATGAGTTTGAGAAATATGGCCCCGAGGCCGGTGAACGTATCGCTCAGGAGATGTATGCGTCGCTGGCAAAGAGGCTGACACCTTATTTCTTTAACCAGGAGAGCATCAATAAGCGAAGGCTAATCATCAAACTTGAGGAGGGGGAGAAAGAGGTTGGCACCCTGACGAGGTACGATTGGCTGGCGGCTTTTGAAAGATATAAACCTGAAGGTCACTAGCGACCTTTCCTCATCATTTACCCCCTTCGCGGTAGGCGCGATGCCTGCCGCTACCCCTCCCTGGTTTTGACATACCCGGTGCAACGTGCGAGGATCCGCGCCGTTGTAAAACCGGGTATAGCCAGAAAAATGAAAAAAAGTATTGTGTGTACTGCTGCGGTGATTGCCGCGGTAATGGGGATTGGGACCTACTATTCAGCCAGCCGCATGGCGGCCTGTGAAGGACAAAACCGCGTGAGCGCCGCCTGCGTCGCGCAGGCCTGGGATGCGGAAAAAGTAAACTTAGTACCGCAGTACGATCCCAACCATTATGTGAGCGATCCAACGACGGACAGCATCTTCGCGTCCACCGTGCCAAAGCGCTAATCGTACAGCGTGTCACAGAAATAAAACCCAGCGCGGCGTAACGTAGTGCTGGGTTTTTTCGATTTAGCAGTCAATTCGGCTGGAGCCGGATGTCCTGGTTGCACAATATTTCAGCGATAAGTGGCGAAAAACTTGATGTGCGTCAAAAAACGTAGCATATTGCGCCGCTTTAACGATCAATTACAAGGATTCGATTGGTGACGCTATATCAACATATGCTCATCTTCTACGCCGTGATGGCGGTTATCTGCGCCATTATTACCTGGTTTCTTACCCGCGAAAGCACCTCAATTCGCCTGATTGCGACGCTGTTAATTGGCGCCACCTGGCCGTTTAGCTTTCCCGTGGCGCTGCTGTTGTCGCTGTTCTGACGTTATTTGCTTAAGTCGCTGAGCAGGATAGCAATGCTTTTGCCGCCTTCGGTCTGCTCAAGGGCAATTTTGACGATAATGGTCAGCGGGACGGAGAGCAGCATGCCGACCGGGCCCAGCAGCCAGCCCCAGAAGATTAACGACAGAAACACCACCAGCGTCGAGAGTCCCAGTCCGCGTCCCATGATGCGGGGCTCGAGAATGTTGCCGAACACGAGATTAATTATCAGATACCCCGCAAGGACGATCAGCGCATCATAAAAGCCGCTGAACACCAGCACCTGAAGGATAGGGGGAATGGCCGCCAGCACCGAACCGATGTTCGGAATATAGTTGAGCGCAAACGCCAGCAGCCCCCAGATAAAGGCAAAACGTACCCCGAGTAACTCCAGCATTGCCCATACCACCAAACCTGTCACCACGCTGATAGCGGTTTTCAGCACCAGATAGTGGCTTACGCTATCCAGCGCCCGCTGTATTGCTGCCATCCCTTCCGTCGGTTTTGCCATAATTTGCTGCAGTTTGGCCGGGAGCTGCGGGACCTCCAGCAGCATAAACACCACCGTCAGCAGCAGTAAAAAGATCGACGACATGGCGTTTGAAAGCTGGGTCAGAAAGCGTGAGACCAGCGTCATAGCGGCATTAGGGTCGATATACTTAATCAGCTCATCCGGGCTGACGCTGATGCCAAAGCGCTGCAGCCAGGGCTCGAGATTATAGATGGGGACCGCCAGCGACGAACGATACTGCGGCAGGGTGCGCGTCAGTTCATTAAGCGAGGTGCCGAGCGTCGCCAGCAGCAGCACGGCGGCGAGAATAATCACCCCAATCAGCAGTGAAATCCCCAGCACGCGCGGCACGCGCCAGCGCACCATCAGCTGCACCACCGGGTTCAGCACCACCGCGATAAACAACGCTAGCACGAACGGCACGATGATATCGGCGGCAAAACGAATGCCGGTGAGAATGATGACCAGCATGCCCAGCATGATGACAATTTTTAATCCATTCAGCGTAATGATCGGCCTGGACATGTTGTTAGCTCCTGCTAAAACCTATGCAGAATATGATAATTGCGAATCAACTAATAATAAATGCATTAACATCAAACAGCCTCAGTAAAGATTTGCAAACATTTTGAGATACTTCGACATCTGTGTTAGAAATTAGCTGTGTTTAACTACCGAGGACAATTTTAATCCGCAACGATGAGAAGCAATACCGCGGATAATTGTAATTTTATGGACAATATGTTCAGGACGTTCAGCTTTACCAAACCTTCTGTTTTACCTTCCTTTTCTGCCTTCTGTGGTGAGCAGCACTGGCGCAACGCGCTATAGTACCCTTCTTCGTTTGAGCTAAATTTTAATCATTTTATTTCAGTTTGCGCATCGCCGCGAACTGCACGGATTATATTCTCATGCAGGAGAAGGACCATGTTTTACTGGATTTTATTAGCCCTGGCCATTGTTGCTGAAATTACTGGTACGCTTTCTATGAAATGGGCGAGCGTATCTGATGGAAACACCGGCTTTATTTTGATGCTCGTGATGATCGCCTTGTCGTATATTTTCCTTTCGTTTGCGGTTAAAAAAATCGCTCTGGGTGTAGCCTATGCGCTGTGGGAAGGCATTGGTATCGTATTGATCACCCTGTTCAGCGTACTGCTGTTTGACGAAAGCCTTACGGTGATGAAAGCCGCAGGTCTGGCAACCTTGATTGCCGGTATCGTACTGATTAAGTCCGGTACTCGTAAGCCCGCGAAGGCGAACAAAACGCTGCACAAAGAGGTGAATCATGCATAACTTTGAGATGATTCACGGCTTATGGCTGGCAGGCTCCATCGTACTGGAAATTGTCGCTAATATTTTCCTCAAGTTCTCGGACGGCTTCCGTCGCAAAAGCTACGGTATCCTGTCGCTGGTCGCCGTACTGGCCGCGTTCAGTGCGCTGTCACAGGCGGTGAAGGGGATTGACCTCTCCGTTGCCTACGCCATCTGGGGTGGTTTCGGCGTTGCCGCGACGCTGGCGGCGGGGTGGATCCTCTTCGGCCAGCGACTGAACAACAAAGGCTGGGTGGGTTTAGGCCTGCTGTTGATCGGTATGGTGATGATTAAGCTCGCCTGATGTGATCGCTGCCTGAGAAATCGGGCAGCGAAATTTCGTGTCTGTATTACGCTTGTAACAAAGGGTTAGCGTATTTGATGCGAGGGTGAACTATGTTCGATCCGTCACGCTGGCGTAATATAGCCACAGCCAGAACGCTGTTCGTGATTATCTTCTTCGCGGGCATTGGCCTGATTTTTTCTATTATTTCGCTTCTCTACCTTTCCCAAAGCCTTATTACCAGCAAAACCAACGATATCGACGCTCGCCGCTCGGCGCTCTCCGTTGACGGCGCGATGCAGACCTCTATCAATCGCGTCCTCTCGCTGGTTATCGATAACGCCATCTGGGATGACGCGGTGCGCGAAGTTTATGCGCCAAAGCTGGATACCACCTGGCTGTACAACACCTGGGGCGCGGGTTTTAAAATCAATAATCTTTATGACGGCACCTTCGTGCTGGACGAAAATTACCGGGTGCTGTGGGGATCGTTTCGCAGTTCGCCGTTTAACGAGCACGATCTCGCGTTTTTTGGTAGTGGGCTAAAAGCGCTGATAGCCCACAATGAAGACCCACTGCGCCGGGGAAAAAATAACTTTGCTGGGATAACCAAAACCCGGGAAGGCCTCGCCTTTATCGGCATTGGTCTGATTCGCCCAATGGTTGGGCGCTTGAAGGTCTATGACGCGACCCGCCGCTATCTGGTGATTACCCGACACATCAACCCATTGCTGCTGAGCACTCTCGGCAATACCTTCCAGATTGAAAATCTGACCCTCACCGATTCGCCGCAAAATAAATACAACATACCGGTGCGGACCTCCAGCGGGGAGGTAGTCGGCTGGCTTGATTGGCAGCTTCGTCAACCTGGTGTCGAGGCCGCGCAGGCGGCTTCGCCGGAAATTCGTGAAATTGTGCTGCTGGCAACCGGGTTAATTCTGCTGTTTATCCTCGTCAGCAGCCTGGGGCTGTGGAAACTGGCGCGCGGCGAGCGGCAGGCGAGGGAGATTGCGTTAACCGATTGGCTGAGCCATCTGCCCAACCGCCGGGCGTTGATTGAGCAACTTGAGCGAATCAGCCGCCGTGGTGACCGGGATATCAAAACGGTAGTGTTTATCGATCTCGATGGTTTCAAAGATGTTAACGACATTTATGGTCATGATGTCGGCGATATTTTGATTATTCGTATTGCGGATATGCTGCAAACGCTGGTGCCGCACGGCGGTATGCTGGCGCGCATGGGCGGCGACGAATTTGCGATGACCGTAGGCGGCACACACTCTGAAGCCAGCGCCTCAGCGTTTGCCGGGAGCGTGTTGGACTACCTGAGTACGCCAATCCGTATCGGCGAACGAACGCTACATATCAGCGCCAGTCTCGGTATCGCCAGCGGTACGTTGCAGGAGAAAACCAGCTCGGAGCTATTCCGTCAGGCAGATATTGCCATGTACCACTCGAAAATCACCGGCAAAGGGCGTATTACCCATTACGATGCCGAGCTGAGCAGCGCTCGCGAGTATCAACTGTCGCTGGAGGACGATATTCGCCACGGGCTGGAGCATGATGAGTTTGAAGTCTGGTACCAGCCGATCGTCTGTGCGCGCTCGCAGGCAATGGTTGGAGTCGAAGCGCTGGTACGCTGGCCACGGCGGGCGAAGGGCGAACTGATGCCGGATGCGTTTATTACCATCGCCGAGACCAGCGGGCTTATCTATTCGCTCGGGCAGTTTGTGCTGGCACGAGCCTGTCGGGATCTGTTGGCACATAACGATTTAAAGCTGTCGGTGAATATCTCCCCGGCCCAGTTCCGCGACCCGGAGTTCGAAGATAAGGTCTCAAGCGTGCTGAAATCCTCTGGCTTCCCGCCGGCACGGCTGCAGCTTGAAGTCACCGAAACCTATGTGCTGGAAAGACCGGAGCGGGCAAGAGCGGCGATTTCCGCGTTGAAAGCGTTGGGTACCGCCGTGGCGCTGGATGACTTCGGCACCGGCTATTCCAGCATTGGTTACCTGCGTCGGTTTAACTTCGACACCATTAAAATCGACAAATCGCTGGCCGGGCTGGTGGACGATGACGATCAGGCGGCGGCGCTGGTCGGTGGGACCATTCGTATTGCCAGTGCGCTCGGCATGACGGTGATAGCGGAAGGGGTTGAAACGGAGAAACAAATGAAGCTGCTGCGGCTCGCAGGTTGTGATCAGCTACAAGGATTTTACTTCAGCGAACCGATGCCGCTCTCGTCGCTGCTAGCGTTACGTCACCAGCAGCGACAGAGTTAGTTTCCGGCGGCCAGCGCTTCCAGCTTATCGCGAAAACCGGTCACCGAGATGGCGCGGTTGTCGGCACGCTGGCGGTCTTTTGCCGCTGGCGCGGAGCTTTGCACGGCAATCACCTGCCAGCCCGAGTCCGTTTTCAGCAGCAGCGGTGAACCGCTATCGCCCGGTAGCGTATCGCACTGGTGAGAGAGCACCGAGGTCTGCGCCCAGCCCGTTACCGTACAATCCTCATGGCTGTACAGCGAATCAAGATGGTCAAGCGGATAGCCTGACTGGGTGACTTTACGGCCCGTTGCTTTCAGCGCGGCGGTGAGATCGTCTTTATTGCCCGCAAATACCGGCAGCGGCGTGATGCCAGAAGGTGGGTTGCGCAGTACGATAATGCCAAAATCCCACGGCGCGGCGGAAGCAGGAACAATCCAGCCGTCGCCATCCGCTTTCAGACGTTTGCCTAAAGAAGGATCGACACGGCCTTCAATATCATGAATTTCATAGCGCCAGGTCCCTTTCTGCGAAACAAAGCGCAGCGCAACGGCTTTATCCAGCTTGCCACGCGGTGGCTCAAGCAGGCAGTGCCCGGCGGTTAGCGCCAGGTGAGGAGAAATCAAAGTTGCCGTACACAGATTGCCGCTGGCGGTTTCCAGCTGGCCAATCGCATCCCAGGGGGCCTGGGCGGGATGGCTGACAAGGGTACGATCGTCCTGACCAAAGAACAGGGTTTTAATGTCTTTTGCACTGATGCCAATATCATCGTCATCAGCATGGGAAATCAACGGTAGTACGGATAACGTTCCCAGTAAACAACACACAAAGGCTGTACGCATATCACTCTCTGATGGGGCAATTATGATTATAAAAAATAAACCCAATGAGACTACTATAGACGGGAGAAGCAAAAAGTGGGAGTAAAATCAGCGAACTACGCTCAGTAAAAGAAAAACTGGGTTGCGATCAGCGCGCAGATGATAAGGAATGCCAGGATGAGCTCGAAACGATAGCGCCGCAACATGATTGCTCTCCAGGAAAAAATCGGCGCTATATAAGCGCCGATATAATAATTGATTAACTCAGGTGGCCGCCCGGATTCAGCATTGCTGCTAGCCTCCCGGCGCCACCTGTATCAGCGTATTGCTACGCGGATACGTTATCAAGAATGATTATGCAGCTGGCTGAGCGGCTGGTTTAGCAGCAGTGTGTTTAGCGGCTTTGTGGTGCTTTTTAGCAGCCTGAGCTTTCTGTGCTACAGCTGGTTTAGCAGCGGCTTTGTGGTGCTTTTTAGCAGCCTGCGCTTTCTGCGCTACAGCTGGTTTAGTTGCTGCTTTGTGGTGCTTTTTAGCAGCCTGCGCTTTCTGCGCTACAGCTGGTTTAGCAGCGGCTTTTTTGTGTTTTTTAGCAGCCTGAGCTTTCTGCGCTACGGCTGGTTTAGCAGCGGCTTTTTTGTGCTTTTTAGCGGCCTGAGCTTTCTGCTCTGCAGCTGGTTTAGCGGCTTCTTTCTTGTGTTTTTTGTGGTGAGTGGCTTTAGCCGGTGCCGCGTGAGTTGCGGTAGCGGAAGCAGCCGGAGCCGGAGTTGCAGTTGCGTCAGCAGCAAATGCAGCGGAAGACAGACCCATAGCAGCGGCAACAACCAGAGCTAATACTTTTTTCATTCTGATACCCTCGAATTGGTTTTTTCATTCAACCCCACTGCGGGGCCGTTGAAGTCACTATATCGATGAGCGAGCCGGCTTTCCGTGAGTGATTGGTTTCGGCGTGTAACGTAATGTACGAGATTTGTTGTACATCCGTAACGGGGCGGTTTTTGACCGCCCCGCAAGGGGTTAGCTCTGGCAGGGGGTCTGTCTGGCGCGCTGGTAAAGGTACACGCGCAGGATCAGGGCGAAGGCCCAGGCTACGACGATAGCGGCAATCAGGTAAATGCTGCCTAAGCCCTGATAACCGGCGATCCAGCCAGCCACCGGGCCGGTGAGGCCAAGCGCCAGGTCGAGAAACGCGGAATAGGTCCCCAGCGCGGTTCCCTGGTTTTGCTCTTCCACCTGCTTCACGGCTTCAACGCCGAGCGCCGGGAAGACCAGCGAGAAGCCCGAACCGGTCAGGAATGCACCAACGCCCGCCATCCATGCGTTCGGGGCAAACCAGATGATCAGCAGCCCCAGACACTCCACCACGTAGCAGATAAGCGATACCCGCAGCCCGCCAAAGCGGGTGATGGTGTTGCCAAGCACCAGACGAATACAGATAAACCCAATGCTGAACAACGACAGGGTAAACGCCGCGCCCGCCCAGCCGTGAGAAGAGAAGTAGAGAGTGATAAAGGTGGCAATGACGCCGAAGCCAACGGTGCCTAGCCCGAGCCCCAGACCGTATGGCCAGATCTTGCGGGCCACCACGTGAAAGGGCGCCCTGACGCCAGCGCTGACGCTGACGTCGGCGCGAGTACGAGCAAACAGTAGCCCCACGACGGCGATAATCACAATCAGCGCCGCAAAACCGCTGATGCCGAACCAGCCGTTGAGCACAACGCCCAACGGCGCACCTGCCGCCATCGCCACATAGGTGGCAACGCCGTTCCAGGAGATCACCCGTGAGGTGTGAATCGCACCGACGGTTTTAATCCCCCAAAGCGTCGATCCGGTGGACGTGAAGCTTTCGCCAACGCCGAGGAATACACGACCAACCAGCAACAGCGCTACCGCCAGAATGGGGCTGGCGTGAGCCGCTGCCGCGGCGAGGGTGAACAGACCGCTCATCAGGCAGCAGACGATCCCCAGGCTGACGACTTTTTTTGGACCCCAGATATCGGTATAGCGCCCGGCGTGCGGTCGGCTGACCAGCGTCGAAATGTACTGCAGGCTGATTACCGCGCCCGCGACAAACGTGCTGTAGCCGAGGTTGTAGTGAATAAAGCCCGGCAGCACGGCGAGCGGCAGGCCGATAGAGAGGTAGCAGATACAGGTGAAAACAACGATCGAGATAATGCGAAGGTTCAGTTGGGTATTGCTGGCACGGGTCGTCATAGCGCTACATTGGTAAGACAGAAGTGGGGCCATTATAGGAATTGCCAGCTAGTATGGCGAGATGGCAACGCATTTTATGTCAATCGTATAAGTATTAGTTATCAGCACCGTAGCCCGTCCAGGCGAAGCGCCGCCGGGGATATCCCGGAGTCGGCATTGCCTCGTCCGGGCTACGTGACGTTGCGGATTAATGCAGGCGCTTATGCAAGGTGAAGCCCACCAGCAGCGCGCCGACCAGCAGCAGCGCGATAAACCCACCGACGCCGTTCCAGCCGTAGTTGTGCCAGAATACGCCGCCGAGCGTCCCGGCGATGCTGGAGCCGAGGTAGTAGCTGAACAGATACAGCGACGACGCCTGGCCTCTGGCGCGGCGAGCGCGCGGGCCAATCCAGCTGCTGGCAACCGAGTGGGCGGCAAAGAACCCGGCGGAAAAGAGCAGCATACCGGGGAAAATCACCCACAGCGGCGAGAACAGCGTCAGCAGCAGGCCGAGCAGCATTACCCCGGTAAAGAAGATCATCACCGGCCCGCGACCGTAGCGCGTGGTCATCATCCCTGCTTTTGGCGAGCTCCAGGTGCCGGTCAGATAGGCCACGGAGAGCAGGCCAACCACCGCCTGATTGAGTGACCACGGCGACAGCATCAGGCGATAGCCGATGTAGTTAAAGAGGGTGACGAACGCGCCCATCAGCAGAAAACCTTCAACAAACAGCAGCGGCAGACCACGGTCGCGCCAGTGCAGGTGCAGGTTAATCAGCAACGTTTTCGGTTTTAGTGAGCTTGGACGGAAGTGGCGAGACTCCGGCAAAATGCGCCAGAACATCACCGCTGACGCCAGCGCAAAGGCGCTGATGACCGCCAATGCTACGCGCCAGCCGAAGAAATCGGTAAAGACCCCGGTCAACAGGCGTCCACTCATCCCGCCTATTGAGTTACCACTGATATAGAGCCCCATCGAAAAGGCGACAAAGCTTGGGTGAATCTCTTCGCTGAGGTAGGTCATGCCGACCGCTGCCACGCCGCTAAGCGACAGGCCAATCAGCGCGCGCATAATCAGAATGCCGTGCCAACTGGTCATCATCGTGGAGAGCAGCGAACAGCAGGAGGCCAGCAGTAGCGCGGTGACCATCACCTTTTTACGCCCGATGGCATCGGAGAGCGGGCCGGTAAACAGCAAGCCGACTGCCAGCATTGCCGTCGAGATAGAGAGCGAAATACTGCTCCCCGCAGGCGAAATGCCGAACTCATGTGACAGCACCGGCAGGATTGGCTGCACGCAGTACAACAGCGCGAAGGTTGCCAGCCCGGCAGAGAACAGCGCGAGCGTTACCCGAATAAAGGCGGGCGTACCGCGGCGAATAAAAGCGTTTGACTGAAGGGGGGTATCATCGCGGACATCAATGGCAGGCGCGTCGTCTGCGGTGGTTGTGCGGCTCACGGGAAATCCTTGCATAAAACAGTGGGTAATATCGACTCAGGTCACATAATCAGAGTAGGAAATTGTAAATATTCTGTCTAATATATTAATAATCTCAATTGATACTTTTAAAGTATGAATATTGAACTTCGCCACCTGCGTTATTTCATTGCCGTCGCCGAAGAACTGCACTTTGGGCGCGCGGCGGCGCGGCTCAATATCTCCCAGCCGCCGCTAAGCCAGCAGATCCAGATACTCGAGCAACAAGTTGGGGCGCGGCTGTTTGCCCGCACCAACCGCAGCGTGAGCCTGACAGAAGCGGGGCGGCAGTTTCTTGCTGATAGCCGCCAGATTTTGCTGCAGGTGAACGAAGCGGCCGCGCGGGCAAGCCGTCTGCATCACGGGGAGACGGGAGAGTTACATATCGGCTTTACCTCTTCAGCGCCGTTTATCAAGGCGGTTTCAGATACGCTCTCTACCTTTCGTCAGCGCTACCCGGATGTGCATATCCAGACGCGGGAAACCAATACCCGCGAGCAGATTTCGCCGTTAACGGAGGGGGCGCTTGAGCTAGGCCTGATGCGCAATACCCAACTTCCTGACACCCTCGACTGGCAGGTGATCCTGCGCGAACCGCTGCTGGCGATGATTCACCGCGACCATCCGCTTGCCAATAAACCGGCGGTGAGCCTGGTGGAATTGGGGAAAGAGCCGTTTGTCTTCTTTGACCCGCATGTGGGCACCGGGTTGTATGACGATATTCTGGGCCTGATGCGCCGCTACGATGCGGTACCGACCATCACGCAGGAGGTGGGTGAGGCGATGACGATTATCGGCCTTGTGGCTTCGGGGCTGGGGGTGTCTATACTGCCGGCGTCGTTTCGCCGGGTACAACTGCATGAAATGCGCTGGGTGCCGATTGCCGAAGAGGATGCGGTGTCGGAAATGTGGCTGGTGTGGTCTAAACACCATGAGCTTAGCCAGGCGGCGCAGCGTTTCAAACAGCATCTGTTAAACGCGGCAAAGGTGAGCGTTTCGCTGCCAAATGTGTGAAAAATTGTGCAGTAAATCACAAGGCTAAGTAAAAATTTGACGCAGAGCGTTCAAGTACTTCACCATAGCCCAAAGTGTTTATTTCGAAGCGCGAAAATAAGGGAGTTTTTACGGTGGTAGCGGACAGTCAGCCAGGGCATATCGATCAAATCAAGCAGACCAACGCAGGGGCAGTTTATCGCCTTATTGATCAGCTCGGCCCGGTATCGCGTATCGACCTTTCCCGACTTGCGCAACTGGCGCCCGCCAGTATCACCAAAATTGTTCGCGAACTGCTGGAAGCTCACCTGGTTCAGGAAACGGAAATTCAGGAAGCAGGCAGCCGCGGCCGTCCTGCCGTGGGCCTGATGGTGGAAACGGAAGCCTGGCACTATCTTTCGGTGCGTATCAGTCGGGGCGTTATTCATCTGGCGCTGCGCGACCTCAGCAGCAAACTGGTGGTGGAAGAACAGTTGGATCTGGCGCTGGAAGATGAGATCCCCTTCCTGAATCGGGTGGTGTCGCATATTGACCAGTTCTTTATTCGCCACCAGAGCCTGCTTGAACGTCTGACCGCGATTGCCATCACCCTGCCGGGTATTATCGATACCGAGAACGGCATTATTCATCGTATGCCGTTTTATGATGTTACCGATGTTCCGCTGGGCGGTACGCTGGAGGCGCATACCGGCGTGCCGGTGTATATCCAGCACGATATCAGCGCCTGGACGATGGCCGAGGCGCTGTTTGGCGCATCACGCGGCGCGCGCGATGTGATTCAGGTGGTTATCGACCACAACGTCGGTGCGGGGGTGATTACCGATGGGCGTTTACTGCATGCTGGCAGCAGCAGTCTGGTAGAGATTGGTCATACCCAGGTCGACCCGTACGGTAAGCGCTGCTATTGCGGCAACCACGGCTGTCTGGAGACCATCGCCAGCGTGGAAAGCGTGATGGAACTGACCCAGGTGCGCATGCAGCAGTCGATGAGCTCCATGCTGCATCAAAAGCCGCTCAGCGTGGAGTGGCTATGTCAGGCCGCGATGCAGGGCGATTTACTGGCAAAGGATATCATCAGCAGCATCGGAACCAACGTCGGGCGAATCCTCGCCATCATGGTTAACCTTTTCAATCCGCAGAAAATTTTGATTGGCTCGCCGTTTAATCAGGCCGCCGACATCCTCTTCCCGGCGATTGGCGACTGCATTCGCCAGCAGTCGCTGCCCGCCTACAGCAAGCACATTGCGGTAGAGCAGACGCAGTTCTCGAACCGCGGCACCATGGCGGGGGCGGCGTTGGTAAAAGACGCGCTGTATAATGGAACATTGCTGATTAGACTGTTACAGGGTTAACAATTTTTAGCAGTTTTGCAAAAAATTGCGCTATCTCAATCTGACCCATTCGCACATCACGTAAACTTTCACTCCGTTGAATTATTCATTGCCATGATATTTTCATGGCGCAGGAGTGGGGTTAGTTTGTGATGCTTAATCGTTTCTTTATTACTGGTACTGATACTTCTGTCGGCAAGACGGTGGTTTCTCGTGCGCTTTTGCAGGCGCTCGCCGCCAGCGGGAAACGGGTGGCAGGATACAAACCAGTTGCCAAAGGCAGCAAGGAAACCGCAGAGGGGCTGCGCAATAAAGATGCGCTGGTTCTGCAGGCCGTTTCATCGCTGGACTTACCCTATGACGCTATCAACCCGATTGCGCTGAGCGAAGAAGAGAGCAGCGTTGCCCACAGTTGCCCGATCAACTACACCTTATTGTCTGACGGCCTGGCCAATCTGAGCCAGCAGGTCGATAACGTGGTGGTTGAAGGGACCGGCGGCTGGCGCAGCCTGATGAACGATTTGCGTCCGCTCTCGGAATGGGTAGTGCAGGAACAACTGCCGGTGCTGATGGTGGTTGGCATTCAGGAAGGCTGCATTAACCATGCGTTGCTGACCGCTCAGGCTATCGCTAACGACGGCCTGCCGCTGATTGGCTGGGTGGCGAATCGTATCAACCCAGGTCTGGCGCACTATGCGGAAATTATCGACGTCCTCAGCAAAAAGCTGCCAGCACCGCTGGTGGGTGAACTGCCGTACCTGCCGCGTCCGGAACAGCGTGAGCTGAGCCAGTACGTTGACTTAGCGATGCTCCGTAACGTGCTGACGGTAGATAGAATTCTGGCGTAAGGTTCGCGACAGCACCGACGCCAGTACGCAGGCAATCAGTAAACCGGGTAGTAACGTATACTGCCCGGTCATTTCACAAATCATCAGCGTTGACATAATCGGCGCATGCGTCGTTGCCGCCAGTAGCGTGGCCATCCCCGTGACCCCCAGCAGTATTGCCATCGCCTCATGGGCAGGAAACACCAGCCCCCACGTATTAGCAAACAAAATCCCGACCGCCAGTCCAATAAACAGCGTTGGGGTAAAGACCCCACCGGGTGCGCCCGAGCCGCTGCTGGCAAGAATGGCGAGCAGCTTGCATACAAAGATTCCGGCGATAATGGCAAAGCTCGGCGGCGTCAGCAGAAAACCCTGCACCACGCTATAACCGTTGCCCCAGACGGCGGGTGTTAACAGCGAAAGCAAACCGACAAACAGCCCGCCGAGCGCAAGCTGCCAGGGGGGCGACAGCTTGAGCCGCAGAAAACCCTGGTGACTCATGTCCATCAACCACATCAGCAATGGCCCGCCTAAACCGCAGACCAGACCGGTGGCGAGCATCAGGGCGTAATGGGTGGCGGTGAGCGCGGGCAGGTCGCCGACACGGTAGAGCAGTTCTGCGCCGCCGTTCATCAACTGGGTGGTCAGTAGCGCCACCACGGCGGCAATCACCACCGGGCCGAGCGAGGCGAGCATCAGGGTGCCGAACAGGATCTCGGCGATAAACAGGCTACCCGCCAGCGGTGCGTGATAGGCGCTGGCCATCCCGGCGGCGGCCCCGCAGGCGATCCATAGCTTCCACTCATCTTTTGGCGTGAAGCGCTGGGCAAAAAAAGAGGCGGCGAGGGCGGCTAGCAGGATCATGGCCCCTTCGCGGCCGATGGCGCTACCGCTAATAACCACCAGCAATGAGGCGGCGGATTTAATCAGGCTGGCACCGGTATCAAACTTGCCTTCGTCGCTTTCCAGCGCTTCCATGTAGTCGGTGGGCGCGTGCGGGCGCTGGCGGGTGTGGCGCTGCCAGGCCCACAGCAGCATCCCGGCGGCAAGCCCACCGAGGACGGGAGTAATCAGCCGTCGCCACCACACCAGCCCTTCAGCGGCGTTGACCAGGCTGCCGCTATCATTGCTGAGAAATAGCCACTCCCCCAGATACATGGCGTGACGAAAGAGCGCCACCGCCAGCGCCGCGAGGACGCCTATGACGGTGGCAATCAGCAGGCGACGAAACATCGCCGTAATATCGGGGTAGTGATGAAGACGCTGCATCGTTTTCTCGGTGGCTTAGCGGTACAGCTTTTTGTCAGCGACGGGGATCAGCAGCGAGGACTGCCACTGCGCCAGCGTTTGCTGGGCCAGTTTCCCCAGAGCAATAAAGAACGGATGGCCCGCTTTTTCAATAAATTCAGCGAGGAAGCGCGGTGCCCACGGCAGGAGATGCCAGGCCAGCAGTTGATTACAGGCGTCATCACGGCCGTTTTCCAAAAGCCAGGCCGCCAGCATCAGCAGGGTGCCGAAGTGATCTTCCGGCTCGTTTTGCTCTACATCGAAAGCAATCTGGTTTTCACGCATCCACTGGCGCAGCGCCAGGGTAGAGTCGCCAAACAGCACGTTCTCACGATCCAGCCAGACGGATCCCCACGGTGGTGACGGCAGCGCTGATGGCCCGATAAACAGGCGTTGCCAGGCCTGAGGAAGCGATTCATCGCCTTGTGCAGCAAACCCAGCGGAAAGGGCATCGGCATGTTCAACGGCATACGGCCACTGCTCAAGCCACTCGCCGTCGGTGAAAGCGGCAACCAGCGGCTCGGCGAGCGTGCTATTAGGTGCAAAATAGAACAGGGCACCCAGTACCCGGGCAGAGAACGCTAAGGCGTCGTTGTGCTGAACGTCATTCATTACTGCATTTCCTTATAGGGGCGCGGGAAAACTCCCGCGCCGATGATTTACCCGGCAATCGCCATGCCGACGGTCATATGCAGGCCATAGAACAGCCCGCGACCGATAAGTTCGCCAACCAGTACCAGTACTAACCCCAGCGCCAGCCCCACAGCGCGTGGCGGAACGCGGCGCAACAGTGGGCAGATCCAGCAGCCCAAACCGGCTGCCAGCAGGACGAAGCGCCACACCTGTAAGCGGCCCCAGTCCGGCAGCAGCGCGTTAGCCTGCTGAACCGAGCTGTGAATAAAGCCCAGCTCTGAGGTTTGCAGCACCACGACCGCCAGGCTGAGCAAATAGCCCAGCACGCTGACCGCGGCGAAGAACTTACCGTTAAACGGTACTTTCGCCAGCTTCAGCAGCAGCGCGGCAAACAGCGGCCCGGTGAGCAAGACGGTCAGGAAGAACGAGGCCGTCGTATAACCATTATACCAGGTTGGCACGGTATCTATCTGATAAACACGCGTCATTGCCCAGACAAATAGTAGCCCCAGTACCATACTGACCAATAGCCAGACGCGTCCGAGCGCCGCAGGCATTTTCCCGAGAACTGACAGCAGCCACCAGAAACCGCCGACGGCAAAGAACACGGAGCCGCTGGCAATCTCATTACTCAACGCCGATGCCCCCACGCGGTTCAACGAATTGAACGCCCGCAGCGGCGAGCCAAGGTGCAGCACCGAGGCGAAGAATGCGATTCCCATGATAACCCAAAGGAAAAACATAGTGAGCACAATGCGGCGCTGCTCTGCCGGTTCATGGCGCGCTGCCAGCCAGCCTAGCCCAGTGACGATTGTCGCGCCTGCTACGCACTGCCCCAGCACGGTAAACAGCACCAGCGGCCATTCATGCCATCCGCTTCCCATCTTACACCTCCTTCGGATTGGCCAGATAGCCAGTGGTATCGCCGCACGGACGTGCATTGGCGTTGGGTTTTATCACAATGCTGGGCTTGGTGAAGTGCGCGGACGGCAGCGGTGCGACCGCCGCCAGTTGACCGTGCTTCTGACGCAGCTCTTCGATAGGCCCAAAGTCCAGCGCACGCAGCGGGCAGGACTCCACACAAATCGGCTTTTTGCCTTCCGCCACACGCTCATGACAGCCGTCGCATTTGGTCATGTGACCTTTAGCTTCGTTGTACTGCGGCGCACCATACGGGCAGGCCATATGGCAGTAACGGCAGCCGATGCAGACATCTTCGTTGATGACAACAAAGCCATCTTCGCGTTTGTGCATCGCGCCGCTAGGGCACACTTTGGTACAGGCCGGGTCTTCGCAGTGGTTACAGGCGATGGAGAGATAGTAAGCAAAGACGTTCTGATTCCAGACGCCGTTATCTTCCTGCCAGTCGCCGCCCGCGTATTCGTAAATACGTCGGAAGCTAACGTCCGGAGTTAAGTCTTTGTAATCTTTACAGGCCAGCTCGCAGGTTTTACAACCGGTGCAGCGGGCCGAGTCGATGAAAAATCCGTATTGGGTGCTCATGGGCTAATCCTTATACCTTCTCGATCTCAACCAGGTTGGTGTGCTGCGGGTTGCCTTTCGCCAGTGGAGAAGGGCGATGCGTGGTCAGCGTGTTGATGCAGGAACCGTGGTCAATCCGGTCGCCGTTCATCTCGGCGTCGTGCCAGGCGCCCTGGCCCATTGCGGACACGCCCGGCATAATGCGCGGCGTGACTTTCGCCGGAATTCGCAGCTCACCGCGGCCGTTAAACACGCGCACCATGTCGCCGTTCTGGATCCCGCGTTTCTGCGCATCCAGCGGGTTTAACCACACTTCCTGACGGCAGGCGGCTTTCAGCACATCAACGTTGCCGTAGCTTGAGTGGGTGCGAGCTTTAAAGTGGAAACCAAACAGCTGTAGCGGGAAAGTGCCGCGCAGCGGGTCGTCCCAGCCTTCAAAGGTGGAGGCGTAAACCGGCAGCGGGCTGATGGTTTCGTCTTTCTCAAGCTGCCATTTCGCAGCGATATCGGCCAGGCGGCTGGAGTAGATTTCAATTTTGCCCGACGGCGTTTTTAACGGATTGGCCTCTGGGTCTTTGCGGAAGCTCTGGTAGGCGACAAAGTGCCCGTTCGGGTCTTTGCGCTTGTAGATGCCCATCTTTTTGAGTTCATCATAGGTTGGCAAATCTGCATCTTTGGCGCGCATTTTGGCGTACAGATACTGCAGCCATTGCTCCTGAGAACGTCCTTCAGTGAACTTCTGATACACATCGTTGCCCAGACGTTTCGCCACTTCGCTTAAGATCCAGTAGATCGGCTTGCGTTCGAATTTTGGCGCGGTTGCCGGCTGAATAAAGATCAGGTAGCCCATATTCCCGGCGTAGTCGTTGGGAATAATGTCTTCCTGTTCAACGGTCATCAGGTCGGGCAGCAGGATATCGGCGTACTTCGCCGAGGCGGTCATAAAGTTCTCAATCACCACGATCATTTCGCATTTGCTGTCGTCCTGCAAAATCTCGTGGGTTTTATTGATATCTGAGTGCTGATTAATGATGGTATTGCCCGCATAGTTCCAGAAAAACTTGATAGGCACATCCAGTTTATCTTTGCCGCGCACGCCGTCGCGGGTGGCGGTCATCTCGGCGCCGTGGTCAATCGCATCGGTCCAGGTAAAGCAGGAAATGGCCGTTTTGACCGGGTTTTCCAGCACCGGGAAGCGCTCGATGGTGATGGTATAGGTCGATTCGCGCGCGCCGCTGTTACCGCCGTTAATACCGACATTACCGGTCAGAATCGGTAGCATGGCAATCGCACGGGCAGAGAGCTCGCCGTTTGCCTGACGCTGCGGCCCCCAGCCCTGGCAAATATAGGCCGGTTTAGCGCTGCCGATTTCACGCGCCAGCTTGATGATTCTGTCGGCAGGAATACCGGTAATGCTCGAAGCCCACTGCGGGGTTTTCGCCACGCCATCATCGCCCTGACCGAGAATGTATGCCTTGTAGTGACCGTTAGCCGGCGCGCCTTCCGGTAGGGTTTTCTCGTCGTAACCAACGCAGTACTTATCAAGGAACGGCTGATCGACCAGATTCTCGTCAATCAGTACCCAGGCAATGCCGGCAACCAGTGCGGCATCGGTACCCGGACGAATCGGGATCCACTCATCTTCACGGCCTGCGGCGGTATCGGTATAGCGCGGATCGATAACGATCATGCGCGCATTTGAGCGTTCGCGAGCTTGTTCAAGATAATAGGTGATGCCGCCGCCGCTCATGCGAGTTTCTGCAGGGTTGTTGCCGAACATCACCACCAGTTTACTGTTTTCGATATCGGAAGTGCTGTTGCCGTCGTTGGTGCCGTAGGTATACGGCATGGCGCAGGCAATCTGGGCGGTGCTGTAGGTGCCATACTGGTTGAGCGAGCCACCGTAGCAGTTCATCAGGCGCATTACGGCGGAGCCGGATGGCGAAGAGCGAGTGATATTGCCGCCGACGATGCCGGAAGAGTAGTTAATGTAGACGGATTCGTTGCCGTAATCTTTCACTACGCGCTTGAGGTTACTGGCGATCGTGTCCAGCGCTTCATCCCAGCTAATGCGTTCGAATTTACCTTCGCCGCGTTTACCTACGCGCTTCATCGGATAGTTCAGACGATCGGGGTGGTTGATACGACGGCGAATAGAACGCCCGCGCAGGCAGGCGCGTACCTGGTGATCGCCATAGATGTCGTGGCCGGTATTGTCGGTTTCGACCCAATACACTTCATCGTCTTTCACATGCAGGCGCAGCGCGCAGCGACTGCCGCAGTTGACTGAACAGGCGCCCCAGACCACTTTGTCTTCCGGCTGGCTGGCCTGTTGCACGGCGGCAGCCGTCGCGCGTAAAGAGAAGGGGAGCGAGAGACCGCCCGCTGCGAATGCTAAGGAGCCGATAGCCGACGATTTAATGAGGGTGCGTCGGCTTAGCCCCCCTGGCTTTTCCTGATCAGACATTACTCACTCCATTATTTTTGTTTAATGATTCCAGCGTGAAATTAAAAACCTGCTAACAATGGAGAAGAATGATACCTGGTTGGTGGTATACAAGTATTAATCCCGGTCAAAACAGGAGGTCATCCTGATAGGGTATTTGCGTGGCGGTGTTTGCCAGGTGAAGAGGTCATGTGCATAATTGTTTTACAACATAAAAACAGTTTTGTTACGGTCTGCGGGTTCCCGCAGGCTGATTTTCTTACCGCTAATCCGTTACTTATGGAACCTACCCATGCAGGATATTGATTCGTCCGTTATTCCGATGCCCGCGATTGAGACGGTCACGGTTCCCTACAAAGGGTTAAATTTTTTGCGCCCCGAAATTTTGCTCGATTTTATCAGCGTGACGGACGGCAAAGTCCTCGCCGTAACGCCGGTTGCCGTGCTCTATTCCACCATTGGGGTACTGAGATCCGCTGAGTTGCGCAAAATTCCGGTGCTGGTATCCGGGCGCGTAGTGTATCCCATCAGTTCTCAGGCGCTGCCGTGCCTGCACTCGAAATTAACCATTAACACCACGTCGCAAAAGCTGCGTTTTCAGGGCGGGCTGGATGCGCTTTCTGACGATCATTCGCTGCGTGACGGCGTGCTGATTGGGCTTGCGCTGGAATTTATCGTGGAGAAGAAGGGCTAAACGACACCGCCTCTCAAGAGAGGCGGTAGCGCATTACTGGGCGTTATCGGTGCGGGTGTAGAGAATTTTAAAGGTGTCATTTGCGCAGTGTCCGACGACCTGTGCCCCTTGCTGATCGGCCTGATCGTTAGGCACGATATCAAGAGTAAAGGCGCTTTCAGCGACGCCGTTTTGCGTGATTTTCTGCTGAATGTCGCTCCTGACACGTTCACAGGAATCAGGTACGGCGGCCAGCGCGGGCATCGCGCCTGCGAGCAGT
Organism: Kluyvera sichuanensis; assembly: GCF_040930405.1. Lineage (NCBI taxonomy): Bacteria > Pseudomonadati > Pseudomonadota > Gammaproteobacteria > Enterobacterales > Enterobacteriaceae > Kluyvera > Kluyvera sichuanensis. The sequence goes on along the minus strand of NZ_CP162271.1, from coordinate 1,291,115 downwards.
AGTGCCAGTATCCAACGTGAAGACAGCATGATCGGCTCCTTTTCATAAGATTCGTGAAAAGTATAGCAGGGGGAGTGTAAGCGTTTGTCTTTGAATCTCATTTTCTGATGTTTCTTAGCAAGGGCGGTTAATTTTTGATTTCCGCCTGGCCAGACTATAAACAATTTTATATTGCTAATATAATTGAATAAATTCCCGAAACAGGATTGTGGCGTGAAGAAACTGATTTTACTGGCCTCGGCGCTTGCCGTGCTGAGTGGCTGCGATAACAAAAACGCGCCGGCCGCGTTCACCCCGGAAATGGCAAGTTTTTCTAACGAATTCGACTTCGACCCGCTGCGCGGTCCGGTGAAGGATTTCAGCCAGACGCTGCTTAACGAAAAAGGCGAGGTGGCAAAGCGGGTGAGCGCGCAACTGTCGCCGGAAGGCTGTTTCGACATGCTGGAGTTTCATGATATCGAGCAGGATTCTGGCGCACTGCTGGTATTGAACGCCAACTATTATCTTGACGGCGTTACCCACGAGAAACGCGTGCGGTTACAGGGAAAATGCCAGTTGGCTGAATTCCCTTCGGCGGGCGTGAAATGGGAAACCGACGACAACGGCTTTGTGGTCAAAGCGCTCGGTAAAGATAGCGAGGTGGATTACCGCTATGACAATGAAGGGTATCCGCTGGGCAAAGTGTCTACGTTAAAAGGGGTCACGCTGTCGGTTATCTCAACCCCATCGCAGGATTCGCGTAAAAAGCTCGACTACACCGCCGTGAGTATGCTCAATAAACAGCCTGCGGGTAACGTTACGCAAAGCTGTGATTACGATCGCCACGATAATCCGGTGAGCTGCGAGTTAGAGGTGGTGGACCAGAGCGTTAAGCCGTCGGTGACGCAGCGCTACACCATCAAAAACACCATTGAGTATTACTGATGTGAATAGATAAGTGACAAAGAAAAGGGCGCTGAGAAGCGCCCTTTTTGCTGTGATTAGCGAACAACGCGCCCGGTTGAGCGGTCAAGGCAGCGCAGGGTGTTGGGTTCCCAGTACGCGTTCACGTTGGTGCTTTTCAGGCAATTGTCGCGGGCATCAAAAGCAACGTCTGCTTTATCCCACTCTTTTTCAGCGCGTTTGTTCACTTTCTGGCGCAGCTGACGGGTGTCGTTCCATTGTTCTTTATCCATCGCCGCGTTCTGGCGACTCTGTGCGCTATCGCCAGATTCAATAACCAGTTTGTTGGTTTCAGCAGAAGCGGAGGCGGTGTACACAATGGCACCCAGCGTCAGCATAGCCGTCAGGCAAAGGCGTTTGCTAAGTGTAATTTTCATCGGTGAGTTCCTTTAACGTGGTGAATACGATGACTCCTGAAAGCAGTCTACTACAACTCTGGCGACGGGCATACCCGCGAAAATCCCGTGGTCGAATCCGGTTGATTTTTGCGTATCATAGGGAAATTCGTATGTTGATGAAGATAAACGATGTTAAAAACTTCGCTGCTCTTTTTTGCTACCGCGCTGTGTGAAATTATCGGCTGTTATTTACCGTGGTTATGGTTGAAGCGGGGGGCGACGCCGTTGTTGCTGTTGCCGGCAGGGTTAGCGCTGGCCCTGTTTGTCTGGTTGCTTACGCTGCATCCCGCTGCCAGCGGCCGCGTTTATGCCGCCTATGGTGGGGTGTATATCTTTACTGCTCTGCTATGGCTACGTGTCGTGGAAGGTGAAAAGCTGACCATGTATGACTGGCTCGGTGCAGCCGTTGCTCTTTGCGGTATGCTGATTATCGTCGCCGGTTGGGGACGCGCCTGACGTCTGGCCCGAAAGGGCCATACCCCTTCTTTTTTCTTCGTATTTCTCGTCTTTTGAACTGAGCTTGTCCCCTCATTTTTGTGATCTTACCCGGTAAATTTCGATCTTTATACTTGTATGGTAGTTTGGTCAGGCGTAATTTCGCCTCACTAACCGATGAGATGTAAAGCTAAGGATTGAAGATGAAAATTGTGGGCGCTGAGGTTTTTGTAACCTGTCCTGGACGTAACTTTGTCACGCTGAAAATTACCACCGATAGCGGCTTAGTCGGCTATGGTGACGCAACGTTAAATGGTCGCGAGCTCTCCGTTGCTTCTTACCTGAAGGATCATTTGTGCCCGCAACTGGTGGGGCGCGATGCGCACCGCATCGAAGATATCTGGCAGTTCTTCTATAAAGGCGCTTACTGGCGTCGCGGCCCGGTGACGATGTCCGCCATCTCTGCGGTTGATATGGCGCTGTGGGATATTAAAGCTAAAGCCGCCAATATGCCGCTGTACCAGTTGCTGGGCGGCGCGTCCCGTGAGGGCGTGATGGTGTACTGCCACACCACCGGCCATACCATTGATGAAGTGCTGGAAGATTACGCGCGTCATAAAGAGATGGGCTTTAAGGCCATTCGCGTTCAGTGCGGCGTGCCGGGCATGAAAACCACCTACGGTATGTCTAAAGGCAAAGGGCTGGCCTACGAACCGGCCACCAAAGGGCAGTGGCCAGATGAACAACTGTGGTCCACCGAGAAATACCTCGATTTCACCCCAAAACTGTTTGATGCGGTACGTAATCAGTTCGGCTTTGACGAACATCTGCTGCACGATATGCATCACCGCCTGACCCCAATTGAAGCGGCCCGCTTTGGTAAGAGCATTGAACAGTACCGCCTGTTCTGGATGGAAGATCCAACCCCTGCGGAGAACCAGGAGTGCTTCCGCCTGATTCGCCAGCATACCGTTACCCCGATTGCGGTTGGCGAAGTGTTCAATAGCATCTGGGATTGTAAACAGCTGATTGAAGAGCAGCTGATCGACTATATCCGTACCACCATTACCCACGCGGGCGGCATTACCGGCATGCGCCGAATTGCTGACTTTGCCTCTCTTTATCAGGTGCGTACCGGCTCTCATGGCCCGTCAGATCTCTCTCCGGTCTGCATGGCCGCCGCGCTGCACTTCGACCTGTGGGTACCAAACTTCGGCGTTCAGGAATACATGGGCTACTCCGAGCAGATGCTGGAAGTCTTCCCACATAACTGGACCTTCGATAATGGCTATATGCATCCAGGCGACAAACCGGGCTTAGGCATCGAGTTTGACGAAAAACTGGCGGCGAAATATCCGTACGACCCTGCCTATCTGCCGGTAGCTCGTCTGGAAGATGGCACGTTGTGGAACTGGTGATAAGGAACGCGAAATGAAAAGTATCGTGATTAAACAGCCTGAAGAACTGGTTATTGAAGAACGTCCATTGCCAGAACCTGGAGTGGGTGAAGTCCGCGTTAAAGTGAAAATAGCCGGTATCTGCGGCTCTGATAGCCATATTTATCGCGGCCATAACCCTTTTGCACGCTATCCACGCGTTATCGGCCATGAGTTTTTTGGCGTGATTGATGCCGTTGGCGAAGGTGTCACCGATAAGCAGATGGGGGAGCGCGTTTGTGTTGATCCGGTGATCAGTTGCGGTCATTGCTACCCCTGTTCTGTAGGTAAACCTAACGTCTGCACTTCTCTGGTGGTACTCGGCGTCCATCGCGATGGCGGTTTCAGTGAATATGCCGTCGTCCCGGCGAAAAATGCCTCGAGCGTTGAGGATAATATTGCCGATCACCACGCCGTGATGGTTGAACCCTTTACAATTGCGGCAAACGTCACCGGCCAGGTGAATCCAACGGAAGCTGACGTAGCGTTGATTTATGGCGCGGGCCCGATGGGTTTAACCACCCTGCAGGCGTTGAAAGGCGTTTATCGTGTTAAGCAGGTCATCGTGGCTGACCGAATTAACGAACGACTGGCCATGGCAGAGCGCAGTGGTGCCGATTGGGTCATTAACAACGGTGAGAAACCGCTAGCGGAATGGCTCGATGAGAAGGGGATTAAACCGACGCTGATTGTCGATGCCGCATGTCATCCGACGATTTTGCAAGAAGCCATCACCCTGGCTTCGCCTGCAGCCCGTATTGTTCTGATGGGCTTCTCTAGCGATCCGTCGACCATTACTCAACAAGGTATCACCGGTAAGGAACTCTCCATTTATTCTTCGCGACTTAATGCGAATAAATTCCCGGTGGTTCTGGAGTGGTTAGAAAAAGGGTTAATTGATCCTGACAAACTGATTACGCATTACTTTGACTATCACCATGTCGTTGATGCAATCGAATTATTTGAAAAGGATCAGAAATCCTGCTGCAAGGTCTTACTCACGTTTAACTAATAATAACGAGATCATGCGATTAAGCCGTACGCATCTTACCCGGAGATGATTGCAATGACGCAATTAACACATGAAAGAACGACATCTGATTTAGTGAGGGCCGCCGTATCCGGTTGGTTGGGGACTGCATTAGAGTTTATGGATTTTCAGCTCTATTCATTAGGTGCAGCGCTCGTTTTCCATGAAATATTTTTCCCTGAACAGTCTGCTGCAATGGCATTAATTCTGGCGATGGGGACCTACGGTGCCGGCTATATTGCACGTATTGTTGGAGCATTTATTTTTGGCAAAATGGGTGACAGCGTCGGGCGTAAAAAGGTGCTCTTTATTACCATCACCATGATGGGGATCTGTACCACGTTAATTGGTGTGTTACCGACCTATGCACAGATTGGTATTTTTGCGCCAATACTGTTGGTAACGCTACGTATTATTCAGGGATTGGGGGCCGGCGCAGAGATCTCTGGTGCGGGTACCATGCTGGCTGAATATGCTCCTAAAGGCAAACGTGGCCTGATTTCCTCTCTGGTGGCGATGGGGACCAACTGCGGTACGCTGACGGCGACGGCTATCTGGGCGGTAATGTTCTTCCTGCTTGACCGCGAAGAACTGGTCGCCTGGGGCTGGCGTATTCCGTTCCTGGCAAGCGTTGTGGTGATGATCTTCGCTATCTGGCTGCGTATGAACCTGAAAGAGAGCCCAGTGTTTGAAAAAGTGAGTGAAGGCGATGTTGTTGTCAGTGAATCTCCGGCGAATGACAATACCATCGGCGCGATGTTCCGTAGCAAATCCTTCTGGTTAGCCACGGGTCTGCGCTTTGGTCAGGCGGGTAATTCCGGCTTGATCCAGACCTTCCTGGCGGGATATCTGGTACAGACATTGCTGTTTGATAAAGGGATCCCAACGGATGCGCTGATGATCAGTTCCGTTATCGGTTTCCTGACCATTCCGCTGCTTGGTTGGCTATCCGATAAATATGGTCGCCGTCTGCCTTATATTTTGCTCTGTATTTCCGCCATTATTCTGGCGTATCCAATGGTGTCCATCATTGTCGATAAAACCTACAGCGCCAGCGTGATAATGATGTCTATCATTATTATCCATAACTTTGCAGTGCTGGGCCTGTTTGCACTGGAAAACATTACGATGGCTGAGATGTTCGGCTCGCGTAACCGCTTTACTCGTATGGCTATCTCGAAAGAGGCGGGTGGTCTGGTTGCCGTTGGTTTTGGACCCGTTCTGGCAGGGATCTTCTGCAATATGACCGGGTCGTGGTATCCGATTGTGATTATGCTGATTTGTTATTCGGTGATTGGTCTTATTGCAGCGTTGTTGATGCCAGAAGTTTGTGACCGTGACCTCAGTCTTGCCGAAGATGCGGCCGATCTTTCGGTGGCGAAAGAAAAGAACGCTAACCAGCAGTTTGCTTGATAGCGGTTATAGCGAAGCAAAGTCGTCTGAAAATCAGGCGACTTTTTTTGTGATCCTGCTAGATAAATACATTATAGATACTTGTATGGTAGTTATTATGGCGGTAAGTTCATCGGGTAATCGTTAGCAATTAAGAAAGAAAATAACATCACGTTAACTGTTTTTTTAACTGATCGTTTTTTATTTTCACTGAAATGAGCGATTAGCAGTGAATAAGTTTGCTACGGACATACATCAGAAAAATATATTCATATTATTAATAACCTCCAGGTGAGTGACATGAGAAAATGGACTATTTCTTCATCCAGGCTGGCGAAATTATGCTGTGCGATTCCCCTTTTAAGCGCTAGCGCATGCTGGGGAGCTGAATCACTGAATGTCAGTACTTCATTATCCCCCGATGATCCTATATATAAAGGTCTAAAGAATTTTAAAAAATCAGTAGAAGAGCGTAGCAAAGGTGAAGTTAAGATAAAGTTATTTTCCAGTGGTCAACTCGGTGCAGATAATGAATTGCTACAGCATGCGCAGGCGGGTAGCAACGTTGGGGTGGTCGTGGATGGTGCCAGACTTGCCCAATTTGTTCCTGAAATGGCGATTATACCTGCTCCGTTTGTGTTTAAAGACTATGACACGCTAAAGAAATTTATTAATAGCCCAATCTTTGCGCAGTGGAATAATAAAATGGCCAGCGAGTCCGGGCTGACGGCGCTCTCGTTCAACTGGTATCAGGGGGCGCGTATGCTGGTAACGCAGAAACCTGTTGTGACGCCTGCCGATCTGAACGGCATACGCGTACGGGCGTTAGAAGCTCCAGTCACCATCGAAACGATTAAATGTATGGGGGGATCGCCAACGCCGCTTTCATGGTCAGAGATTTATTCTTCTATCCAGACTGGCGTTGTCGATGCGGCGGAAGCGCAACCAACCGCAGTATATGGTTCTAAGCTGTATGAAATAACCAAAAATATCACTAAAACGAACCATATTCATTTGATGACCGGCATTGTGGTGTCACAAAAATGGTTATCAACGCTGAGCCCGGAAAATCAGACCATTCTAAAAGAAGAGGCCGCGAAAAATGGCGACCTGGCTTCCGAGAATACTATTGCGGCCGGGGAGAGCATGTTGAAAGATATGGCGGATAAAGGGATGGCCATTGCCACTGTGGATGTAAAACCTTTTATTGATAGCTGCCAGTACGTACCGGAAAAACTGGGTTTAAGCGAAGCCAAAAAACAGGTTGAAAGCGTAATCAACTAACCACGAACAAGCGGGGCGGTAGCCCTGCTTTTTTGTAGAGGTTTTTCTGTCGATGAAGATGCTAAGAGATTTTGAATTGGCCTGTGCAAGAATAGGCCTTGTCGCTATTGTTATTATTATTCTGATCGGAGGGTTAGGGCGCGCGATTGGCCACCCCGTTATTTGGTCATTGGAAATTGCGATGGTCATTTTTGCATGGATAAGTATGTTGGCAATAGATTATGCATTTCAGTTACGTCGGCATATTGGTATTGATGCGTTAACCAATTTATTCCCCCCTAAAATGCAGAGGGCGTGTATTTGGTTTAATGAGATTCTGATACTGAGTTTCTTACTCTGTGGGGTCTGGTATGGTTTTAATTTTACCTGGGCTACGCACAACCAAATGCTCCCGGTAACAGAATTATCCCTTGCCTGGCTGAATAGTGCCGTTCCCACGGGATGTTTATTAATGGTTTTTTCTTCTTTAACTTTTTTGTTAAATGGTTGTTGCATTGAATTTCAACAGCATGATGATCAGGAGGAAATATGCTCTTAACAGTTATTCTGTTCGTCATACTGTTAGTTATTGGTATGCCGGTGGGGATGGTCATTGCTATTTCCAGCTTAAGCTTTTTCTTCACCGCCGATTTCCTCCCGATTGGCATCGCCTTTCAGAAATTTTCTGCACCGACGCAATCTTTTCCTATTCTGGCGACGCCGCTTTTTTTGCTGGTGGGTAACCTGCTCAATAAGTCTGGAGTTACAACACGCCTGTTAGATTTTGCCCGAATAATCTCAGGGTGGATGGTGGGGGGCCTTGCGCAAATTAACGTCCTATTAGCTTGCCTGCTGGGCGGTGTTTCCGGTTCAGCGACTGCCGATGCCGCGATGCAGGCGCGAGTGCTGGGGTTACCGATGATTGCCCGGGGTTATCCAAAAGCGTTTAGCGCCGTGGTTATTGCTTTTAGCTCGCTGATTACGGCAACAATACCGCCGAGCATTTTACTGATCCTGTATGGTTTTGTTGGCAACGTCTCTATCGGAAAACTGTTCATGGCTGGGATATTTCCGGGGTTACTGTTGACGGCTATTCTGATGGGTACCAATTATCTTTTAGCCAGAAAGATGAATATCAAGCCCGAAGTGGAAAGACTCCCTAATCGGCATGAAGTATGGTGTAGTTTCAAAGAGAGTTTTTGGGCGTTAATGTTCCCGGTGGTATTGATTGTCGTGATCCGTCTTGGCATTTTTACCACCACAGAAGCTGGCGCATTTATCGTGCTTTATTCGTTTATTATCGGTCGCTATGTCTATAAAACGCTGGACAATGCCGTGCTTTGGGATGTTCTGAAGCAAACTATCAGCGATATTGGCGTTGTCATGTTGCTTATTATGTCTGCGGCTATCCTGGGACATATCACCATCCTGGATCAGATCCCTCAGCAACTCGCTGAAACTATCCTGCAGTTGACAGAGAATAGGTACGGCATCCTGTTCTTATTATTGGCGCTGATTGCCGTTGCAGGGATGTTGTTTGATGGTAGCGTGATCATTTTGCTGCTCACGCCAATTCTGTTGCCGATCGCCCTTGAAGCAGGTTTTGACCCCATTCACTTTGGTTTAATTTTTGTGGTACTGACGCTGCTGGGCGCAAACACGCCGCCGGTCGGAATCTGTATGTATACCGTCTGCGGTATCCTGAACTGCAGTTCGATTGCGTTTGTGAAGGCCTCGATTCCTTATCTGATCGCCTTCCTCCTGTTCATTTTTATGCTGGTTATCTTCCCCAGCATCACACTTTTTTTACCGACAGTCCTGATGTAAGGCGCCGTGTGACGACGTTGGACTGATCAACCTGTTCAAGCATCGATGTTGTCACACAGCTTAAAAATCATGTCATACCAATCGCCAATATATTAACGCAAATCAAAATCTCGCGTGATGGTCTCGTTAAACTAGTATGGCAATCAACATTCTCTACAGTGAGTCAAAAAGATGCAGAATAAGCTATTAACCGCTAAGGCAACTCTCCCAACCTACGATCGCAGCAAACTGGTGCCGCGCATTGTACACCTCGGTTTTGGTGCGTTTCACCGCGCCCATCAGGCTGTCTATGCCGATATTCTCGCCGCAGAACACGGCAGCGATTGGGGTTATACCGAAGTTAACCTGATCGGCGGTGAGCAGCAGATTGCCGACCTGAACAATCAGGACAATTTATACACCGTGGCAGAAATGTCCGCGGATGCATGGACTGCCCGCGTGGTGGGCGTCGTCAAAGAAGCGCTGCACGCGCAGGTTGATGGTCTGGAAACCGTTCTGGCGAAGATGTGCGAACCGCAGGTCGCTATCGTTTCCCTGACCATCACCGAAAAGGGCTACTGCCACTCTCCGGCAACCGGCCAACTGATGCTCGATCACCCATTTATCGTGGCTGACCTGCAGAACCCACATCAGCCAAAATCTGCGCCGGGCGTTATCGTCGAAGCGCTGGCTCGCCGTAAAGCCGCAGGCCTGCCGCCATTCAGCGTGATGTCCTGCGACAACATGCCGGAAAACGGTCATGTGATGCGTAATGTAGTATGTGCGTATGCACGTGCGGTTGATGCAGGTCTGGCGGATTGGATCGAATCTCACGTGACGTTCCCATCCACCATGGTTGATCGTATCGTTCCTGCAGTGACGCCAGAAACGCTGGATAAAATCGAACAACTGACCGGCGTGCGCGATCCAGCAGGCGTTGCCTGTGAACCGTTCCGTCAGTGGGTTATCGAAGATAACTTCGTCGCAGGCCGTCCGGAATGGGAAAAAGCGGGCGCTGAACTGGTAAGCGACGTCATCCCGTTTGAAGAGATGAAACTGCGCATGCTGAACGGCAGCCACTCCTTCCTGGCCTACCTGGGCTATCTGGCAGGCTATCAGCACATCAACGATTGCATGGGTGATGATAACTACCGCCGCGCTGCACACGCGTTGATGCTTAAAGAGCAGGCGCCAACCCTGAAGGTGCAAAACGTCGATCTGGCGCGCTATGCCGATCTGCTGATTGAGCGTTACACCAACCCGGCGCTGCGCCACCGTACCTGGCAGATTGCCATGGACGGTAGCCAGAAACTGCCTCAGCGTATGCTCGATTCTGTACGTTGGCATCTGGCGGATAACAGCAGCTTTACCCTGCTAGCACTGGGCGTTGCAGGCTGGATGCGCTATGTTGGCGGCGTGGATGAGCAGGGCAACGCGATTGAAGTTTGCGATCCGCTGCTGCCGGTTATCCAGGGCGTGGTACAGCAGAGCAAAGAGGGCGAAGCTCGCGTGAAAGCGCTGCTGGGCATTGAAGCTATCTTCGGTAAAGACCTGCCGCAGGAAGCGAAATTCGTTGAGCAGGTGACCGCAGCCTATCTGTCACTGCTGAGCAAAGGTGCGAAAGCGACCGTTGCCGAATTTTCCGCCTGATTTTATTGCATGACCATTAATGCCGCCGCTACGGGCGGCATTTTCTTTTATATCTGCCTTCATTACACTTCTTTAGAATAATTCAAGCCCCTTGAAATAATGGACGATTATTTGCACGCCGGAACTATCATTTTGGTGAATTAATGCTATCTGCATAGTCACAAATATGTCATGGTTATAGCGAAAGAATAATGGACACTCTGGAATAAGGAGTTCGGGCTATGTACAAAAAAATTCTGATGCCTGTAGATATTTTTGAAATGGACTTAAGTGATAAAGCGATTCGCCATGCCGTTTATCTGGCCGGTGAGGTGGGTGAAATTACGCTATTAAATGTATTACCTAACAGCAATCGCTCTATTTTACGCGGCTTCGCAGCGGATATTAAAAAGTTCGAAGATTTCATGCAGGCAGAATCGATCAAGAAAATGAAAAACCTGCAGCGCCTCTTTGATATGCCTGCCGAGCGGCTGCATACCGACGTCCGGTTTGGCAATATCCGCGATGAAGTGATCGCGCTGAGCAAAACCGGGGAGTACGATGCGATAGTTATCGGTTCGCGCCAGCGGGGTATCACTACGCACCTTCTGGGCTCAAACGCTGAATCTATTCTGCGTTACGCCAATATACCGACAATGGTTATTCGATAAAAATAAGGCCTTCAGTAATGAAGGCCTTATTTCTTACTCTTCGCTAAACCAGTCGCTGTTTTCCTGACGAATTAACAACACTGATTCACCAATCTCCTGCAGGTGCAGGGTCATCGCTTTTTCCACCGCATCGGCATCGCGTTTTTCCAGCGCAGCGAATATTTCATGGTGCTGTTTTAATAACATCTCCGGCGAGGAGACATGATCAAGACTCATATAACGCACGCGGTCGATAGCGGCTTTAATATTCTCGATGGTATCCCAGGCCAACTGGCAATCTGCAATATTTGACAGCAGCTGGTGGAATTCGTCGTCGAGCAGGAAAAAATCGTTCAGCTGCTGGCGGTCAATGGCAATACGCTGCTGGTGCAGATTTTGCTCAAGCTGATAGCTTTGCGCATCGGTTATCATGGTGGCGGCCCGACGCGCTACCGCGCATTCGATAGCCTGACGAACAAAACACCCGTTACGAACCTGAGACAGTGAGATTTTATTCACGTAGCTGCCGCGCTGCGGGCGGATCTGGATCAGACCATTTTCGGCGAGTTTGATAAACGCTTCACGCACCGGCTGGCGAGAAACGTCAAACCGCAGCGACACCTCTTTTTCCGAAAGCGGGGTACCTGGCGGAATAAGGCAGTGCACGATATCGCGACGCAGAATGCGATAAATTTGCTGGTTGACGGGCTGTGTTGGGTTCAGTTGGGTTTCGGCGGCCATTGAGTCGTTCTTATCAGCTGATTAAGCTGCTATTTTACGCTTTTTTTGCCGCCGAGCCCAGACCCGACCGGTGGTCGGGTTGAGTTTAAATGCTAACTTTGGCGATGGACGCTCAGGCCAGCATAGGTCTGGCTGACCGGCATCATCTCGACGGTGTTAATATTGACGTGTTTTGGCAACGTCGCCACCCACCATACCGCTTCGGTCACGTCTTCCGGCGTCAGCGCGTTGGCATTTTCGTAGGTTTTACCGGCTTTGTTGTCATCACCTTTAAAGCGCACGTTGGAGAACTCTGTGCCACCAACCAGACCAGGTTCGATATCGGTCACGCGAACGGCGGTGCCGTGCAGATCGGTACGCAGGTTCAGGCTGAACTGACGCACGAACGCTTTGGTTGCGCCGTAAACGTTGCCGCCCGCATAAGGCCAGCTGCCGGCGGTGGAGCCGATATTAATCACGTGCCCGCGGTTGCGCTCCACCATGCCAGGCAGTACCGCACGGGTCATATACACCAGACCTTTGTTGTTGGTGTCAATCATGTCTTCCCAATCCTCAACGCTTGCGCGGTGAGCTGGTTCCAACCCTAACGCCAAACCGGCGTTGTTGACCAGAATATCGATGTCACGCCATTCTGCGGGCAGATTAGCGATAGTCTCTTCAATTGCTGCGCGATTACGCACGTCCAACTGGACGGTCAGAATGCTGTCGCCTAACTCATCTTTCAGCGCTTTTAAGCGCTCATTGCGACGGCCAGTGGCAATGACTTTGTGCCCGTTAGCAATAAAACGGCGCGTAATGCTTTCGCCAAAACCTGCTGTCGCTCCGGTAACCAGTACGATCATCTCTCTGTTCCTTCAATGCGTTAGTGTTACCTTACGATAGCAGAACATCCGGTTATCAATCATCTGTTATGTAATGGGATTTTATGCTTTCAGCAAAAACGTATGCAAAACCCCACCCCATCTGCGCTGCATTGCTTGCCATCACGTGCAGACGTAGTAAAGGAGATAATTACGAGCGCTACGCCCAGCAATCCCCCATGACAAAAGCCATGCAGTAAGCTGGATGCGTATTGATAATATAGAGGGATAGTTCAAAAACCTTGCGGTAGTTAAATAAATCGATTTGCCTATTAATTTACTTTGTTTTTTAAATTATTATATTATTTACTGGTAAATAACAATTGGTTCATATTATGAATGAGCAAAGAATAACTATTGATGGCCTTGATATATTCTACATGAGAAAGCCAGCTAAATATGATACCAGACATCTGCTAATCGTTTTTTCTGGTTTTAGTGGCAATGGCCTCCCATTTTATAATTATGTCAACTCGTTGGCCAATTGCCCGGCGGATGTGCTTTGGATCAAAGATAATTTTTATGGTGGCGAATCCTATTATTTGTGCGCAAATGGTAAACTAGATATCGAATCTCGTATCTACAAGTTTATATTAATGGTAATGAATGAGTTAAATCTAACTCATGAGAATTGTACGGTGCTTGGTGGTTCTAAAGGGGGGAGTGCTGCGCTTTATTATGGGATGAAATATAACTTCGGTAATATAATATCTACAGTACCACAATTGCATATTGGATCTTACGTGGAAATAGACTGGGGGTACGCATTTAAACATATGGCAGGGGCATTGAGTGGAGAGGGTTTACGTACGCTACAGGATTCTCTTGACCACATCATTGTAGATGAGATTCAACGTTCTTATAAAAATAAAAACATATATTTAATAACATCACTTGCAGATCCTCAGTATAAAACTCAAATAGAAAACAATATTCATTTATTCAGAGGATTCAATAACTTTAATTTGATTTTCTGCAATTCGGCATTGGTGACACGACATAATCAGGTTAATAGACATATAGTAGCTATAACAATGTCTATTGTGAATTTGTCAGTGATGGGTATACCTCCCGTATTTAACAGTAATGAGATAAAATACCGTGAAATAAACACCGAAGGTCTGCGATATCTACAACCTTATGCATCACTGATAAAAATTTCTATTGAGAATGGTCGATGCTTCCCTGAGGGCGTGGGGTTTGTGCATGGAATTCCATGCCCTAATTATGATGACATTTATATGCATCTTGTTCTACGGAGTGATGGCATCTCAAAAGAGATTGAGTTAGCGAAGGGGCGAACCCCTAAAACAAGAGTCGATAGCGAGTCAGGCAGACCTACTTCATATGACAAGGGGTGGTTCTGCACGAAAAAGTATGAAGGAATACCACTTGATGACATTCCTGATGGTGAATGGGATCTTTTCATAAAAATCAATGCAAGAGGCATATTGCGAGAAATACCCTTGAGGTCAGTTGAACATTTTGATGTATCAGGGAATGGAGATATAAAAACTTTATGGTTTCGCTCTGGCCCGTCAGAAGCAAAAATGTCTGTTTCATCGTCTAAAAAGTAAAAAATGGACAAAAATGAAAATCAATAATTCAAAGACTATGCCACCGTTAATTAGATAGCGGCCTCAAGATTGACGATCGTTTGGTCATGAATGACGATCTAAACCTGATACCCAAAAAAAGGTGCCGAATCCGGCACCTAATAATGCACAAACATAGTCGGAACGATGAGGTCTCGTCGCTCTTCATACACACTATGTGCGCCGTTCTTTTCGGTAGCAACCCACAACGGTGTCCTGTTCTGAAATGCTTAATGGTTCGCTGCAGCCTGATTAAGTGTGTTAGAGAAGGACAGGCGGAAAAAAATATATTCTATACTATCAGTAACGGCGTTCGCTGGAGGCTCAACATGTACACTCCAATGGTTGCAGTCATGTTCGTCTTACTGGTAGCTCAGGCACTTATTGAGATTGGTTTTTTGAAACCATAAGCTATTTTCCGCAATAAACGGCTGATAGCGATACGGTTGCATCAATCTCATGCGTACTTGCCAATATGCTTCTTGTCTCTGGGAGCAGCAGGTGTCTGCGTCATTTTTATCGGCCTAACGCCTCCCATCAAAGAAAAATCACTCCTGCCGGGTAAAACCATTGCGGTCTCTCAAGAGCTTGCTACTCTGGAACCCTGTTATTTTCAGGAACCCAGGATGTCGGCCATGAATCCATTTTTTGCCAGCAGTACGTTACCTTACCAGGCACCGCCGTTTGATGCGATTAACGATAGCCACTATCGCCCGGCCTTTGACGAAGCGCTAAAGCGCAAGCGTCAGGAGATTGCCGACATTGCCAATAATCCGGCTCCGGCAACCTTTGATAACACCGTCGTGGCGCTGGAAAAAAGCGGGGAGATGCTTTCTCGGGTCAACGCCGTTTTCTTTGCCATGGCGGCCTCCCACAGCAACGACACTATCCAGCAACTGGACGAAGCGTTCTCCGCTGAGTTGGCCGGGCTTGCCAACGATATTTATCTCAACGATGCGCTGTTTAGCCGTATCGAACACGTGTGGCAACAGCGTGATGGCCTCGGTCTGGAAGCAGAGGATCGCCGCCTGGTTGAGGTCATCTATCAGCGTTTCATTCAGGCCGGTGCAAGGCTGGGCGACGCGGAAAAGGCGGAGCTGAAAACCCTCAATACCGAAGCAGCAACCCTGAGCAGCCAATTCCACCAGTGTCTGCTGGGGGCGGCGAAAAGCGGCGGGCTGGTGGTAGAGAGTGTGGAAGAGCTGGCTGGGTTTAGCGAAGATGAAATCGCCGTTGCCGCCGCCGCGGCGAACGATCGCGGTCTGGCGGGGCGCTGGCTTATTCCGCTGGTGAACACCACCCAGCAACCGGCGCTGGCTCAACTTCGTCAGCGTCAAACTCGTGAAAAGCTGTTTAAAGCCGCCTGGGCCCGCAACCAGATGGGCGATGCTAACGACACGCGGGAGAAACTGCTAAAGCTGGTGGCGATCCGCGCGCGTCAGGCAACGCTGCTGGGCTATAGCGACTACGCCAGCTGGAGTATGGCCGATCAAATGGCGAAAACGCCGAAAGCGGCCTTCGATTTTATGCGCGAGATTACTCCGGCGGCGCGGGCGCGGGCAGAAAGCGAGTTGGCGGATATTCAGACGCTTATCGATAGCGGATTGGCCTCATTTAAAGCCGAAGCCTGGGACTGGTTGTTCTATTCAGAACAGGTTCGCCGTGAAAAATATGCCATCGATGAAGCACAGATTAAGCCCTGGTTTGCCCTGGAACGCGTGCTGGTTGACGGCGTTTTCTGGTCCGCCAGCCAACTGTTTGGGATAACGTTTGTTGAACGTTTCGATCTGCCGGTTTATCACCCTGACGTGCGCGTCTGGGAGATTTTTGATGCTGACGGAGAAGGGATGGCGCTGTTTTACGGCGACTTCTTCGCCCGCGACAGCAAAAGCGGCGGGGCGTGGATGGACAACTTTGTGCCGCAATCTACCCTCAGCGGTACGCGTCCGGTTATCTATAACGTCTGCAATTACCAGAAGCCGACCGCAGGTAAAAGTGCGCTTATCTCCTGGGATGATGTGATTACCCTGTTCCACGAATTTGGCCACGCGTTGCACGGGCTGTTTGCTAGCCAGCGCTATGTCACGCTATCGGGGACCAATACGCCGCGCGATTTTGTTGAATTCCCGTCGCAAATCAATGAGCACTGGGCCAGCCATCCTGACGTCTTTGCCCACTATGCGCGTCACCATGAAACCGGTGAACCGATGCCGGAAGCGCTGCGGGAAAGTCTGTTCCGCGCCGCCAACTTCAACAAAGGCTACGACATGACGGAGTTGCTAAGCGCTGCGCTGCTGGACATGAACTGGCACAGCCTGAGCGCGGAGTCGTTGCCGCAGGACGTGGAACAGTTTGAAACGGCGACGCTGGCGCGGGAAAAACTGGATCTCTGCGCCGTGCCGCCGCGCTATCGCAGCAGCTATTTCTCGCATATTTTCGGCGGGGGCTATGCGGCCGGGTACTACGCCTATCTATGGACGCAAATGCTGGCAGATGATGGTTATCAATGGTTTGTTGAACAGGGCGGTTTGAATAGGGAAAACGGTCAGCGTTTCCGCGAGGCTATTTTGTCGCGCGGTAACAGCAGCGATTTAGAACAACTTTATCGCGCCTGGCGAGGACACGATCCGCTTATTACCCCAATGCTGAAAAACCGTGGGCTAAGTGAATAACCCGCTTAGTTAACGCATTTCTGGCGTGGTCTATTCACGCCAGAAACCACAAAAAATATAAAAAAAACCCGCACACAGGGCTGGCGGGTTAAGTACATCAATAAATAGAGCATTCTTGCTATCATTCCTGGAGGGAAGACAACGTTGCTAGTTTTACGTAATTGTAACAATTTAACAACCTGACATATTCGGTAGGGGATAAATCGCTGAAATACGCAGCAATGCGTCAGGTTCCCTCTTTACAAATGCGTTCACTTATTGAAGAAACTCGCCATTCGGGCTGCTATTATCACCGTGTAAATCGTTGAGTTAATGGATTTAATTTCGACAATCTGCCCGGAGGCAACCATGAAAGTATCCCAGCGTAAAGCGCGTCGCGAGTCCATCTGGTCTAATCGTCCTGAGCATCAGGACCTGCAGGAATCCCGTTCAGGCAGATTGTGGGCAGGTCGTCAGGCCAGCTGTCGGAGTAAAAAGGCGTGGAAAAATTATGCTTTGAATAATGCACTCGCCGTTTAGCTTTAGTTGAATATTGCGGTGGTAGGGTAGTGGTTAGCAACGATGGTCCAATCAGGAAGAGCGGACGATTGTAGAAACAAAAAATCTATCCATGCAAGCATTTATGCCGCCAGTTAACCTGGCGGTTTTTTTTATCCGTTAATCATTCCATCTTCCGCTAAAATAGGCAGTCAGGAAACCGGAAAACAGAATGAGCCCCACGGCAACCAGAAACACTTGCATATTATCCAGCATGATGACCTCCTCTTTAACGATTCTCGCAATGAGCACCTAATTAGCCTACTGATTTAAACTTAGACTAACGCCGTAATTTGTGAATTAATTATTTGTTGCAGTAAATTTTTTTCTGTACGCCAGCGGACTTATTGCCAGATGTTGCTGAAAGCGTAAACGCAGATTTTTCGCATTGCCAAAACCGCTCAACTCCGCCACTTTTTCGACGCTGTCCCGGCTGCTGGTCAGGCGATGTTGCGCCTGCTGCAAACGTTCATCGAGCAGCCAGCGCGCAGGGGTTTTTCCGGTGGCATCCTGAAAGCGGCGTAAAAAGGTCCGCTCGCTCATTCCCACCCGCTGCGCCAGTGAACTGACGCTATGGCTTTCCGCCAGATGTTGATAAAGAAAATCAAACAGCATGCCGAGACGCTGGCTTTCCCGTGCCCGGGCGACAGGTTGCGCAACCTGTTGTTTCTGCGCGCCGTCGCGGTGGGGTTGGATGACCAGACGTCGAGCGACCCGGTTTGCCGCCTCGAGGCCGAAATCCGTTCGCACCACGTGCAGGCAAAGGTCGATCCCGGCCGCGCTGCCGGCTGAGGTGAATACGTGCTCCTGCGCGATATACAGCACATCTTCCACAACCTCGATCGCCGGGTAACGCTGCTGGAGCGTATCTACATAGCGCCAGTGGGTCGTGGCGCGCTTACCGTCGAGCAGGCCCGCGGCGGCGAGCACGAAAACGCCGGAGCAGATGGAAATCACCCGGCAGTCGCGCTGATGCGCTTGTCTGAGCGCCTGACACAGCGCTGGCGGAACGTCGGCGTCGATGCCGCGCCAGCCTGGCACCACGATAGTATCGGCGAACTCCAGCAAGCTTAAATCCCCGTCCGCCATGACCCGTACGCCGCCGGTGGCCCGTAGCTCACCTTCGTCGACGGCGGCGACCGCAAAGCGATACCAGTCTTCGCCCATTTCGGGCCGGGGGAGGCCGAAAATTTCCACCGCGACGCCAAATTCAAAAGTGCAGAGACCGTCATAGGCTAACGCCACCACCAGCGGGGCGCACTTTGTCATATTCTGGCTGTTTTCTGTCATTTCTGCGGGCGGTTGTTGCATGGGGTGCCTGTTTATACTCATCCGGTCGTTACCATAGTGGTAACACAGAACCGGAGAATTAACGATGAGTTACGTGACTGACATTCCCACTGCAAGCGCCGCTGATGCAGTAGCCCATTTTCGCCAGCGCCTGAGCGTTGAAACCGACTGCGCGGATGTCCATGCCTCGCAGCAGCAGCAGCACGACGTTGATTTTGTACTGCTTCACGTAGTGGGAAGCGCCGAAACCTTCGCCCGTCGTCATATTCCCGGTGCGCTTCATCTGCGGCATGCTGATATCTGTGCCGAAAGAATGAAGGACTGGCCCGCGGAGACGTTGTTTGTGGTCTATTGTGCGGGGCCTCACTGTAACGGTGCCGATCAGGCGGCGCTCAAGCTGGCGTTACTGGGCCGCCCGGTCAAAATAATGATTGGTGGGATGACCGGCTGGCAGGATGAGGGATTCGCCTTTCAGTCGGGATCATGAAAATCTTTCAACAGTGATGAATTATTCTCGTTTGCCTAGGGCGCTGTCCAGTGACACTATCCAGACATATAGCCATCCAGAAGTCTAAATGGTTCAAATAATAAATTATCACTCAGGGCAACGAGTTTGCCTGATGGAGTAAGGAGATCGCATGACACACCAACACGCCCCTTATCGTGCCGACATCGTTGGCAGTTTTTTACGCCCGCTGGCGATTAAAGAAGCCCGCCAGCAGCTCGTTAACGGTGAAATCAGCGCGCAGCAACTGCGCGCCGTAGAGGATGCCGAGATTCGGCGTGTGGTGCAGCATCAGTGCGACTGCGGCCTGCACGTGGTGACCGATGGTGAGTTCCGTCGTGCCTGGTGGCATTTCGACTTCTTCGACGGCCTGCAGGGCGTTGAGCGCTACGATTCCGAAAACGGTATTCAGTTTAACGGCGTGCAAACCCGCGCCCACGGTATTCGCGTCACCGGCAAGCTCGGCTTTGGCGATCACCCAATGCTGGAAGATTTCCGCTTCCTGAAAAGCATCAGCGGCGAGGCGACGCCGAAGATGACGATTCCAAGCCCAAGCGTGCTGCATTTCCGTGGCGGACGTAAAGATATCGATGCGACGGTTTACCCGGATCTGACCGACTATTTTAACGACCTGGCCGATACCTGGCGTGATGCTATTCGCGCGTTTTATGACGCCGGCTGCCGCTATCTGCAGCTCGACGATACCGTCTGGGCCTATCTGTGCTCTGACGACCAGCGCCGCCAGGTTCGTGAACGCGGTGACGATCCGGATAAGCTGGCGGCTATCTATGCCGATGTGTTGAATCGCGCGCTGGAAGGTAAGCCGGATGACCTGATTGTCGGGCTGCACGTGTGTCGCGGTAACTTCCGCTCCACCTGGATTTCAGAAGGCGGCTATGAGCCGGTGGCAGAGATCCTGTTTGGCCGCGTAAACGTGGATGCCTTCTTCCTCGAGTACGACAACGATCGTTCCGGTGACTTCGCGCCGCTGCGCTTTATCCGTCCAGGGCAGCAGAAAGCGGTGCTCGGGCTGATTACCACCAAAAACGGCGAGCTGGAAAACCCGCAGGGGGTGAAGGCGCGAGTAGAAGAAGCGTCGAAGTATGTCGCGTTGGATCAGATTTGCCTCAGCCCGCAGTGTGGTTTTGCCTCTACGGAAGAGGGGAACAGCCTGAGCGAGCAGCAGCAGTGGGATAAAGTGCGTCTGGTGACGGGGATTGCGGCGGATATCTGGTAATTCCCCCGGGGTCGGCGTTCCGCCTCGCCCGGGCTACCTATCCTGTAGCCCGGCCAAGCGTAGCGCCGCCGGGGAATCCGTCACGCCACACTCACCGTCGCACCCCAGGTACTGGCCTTAATGCCGCGAATAATCAGCCACCACGCCAGCACGATAACTACCATCATGATCGGGAACAGCGCATAAGGCGCGAAATGGGTCAGGATTTGCCCGGTTAACAGCGGGTTCAGCGCCGCGCCGAGCCAGCCCAGCGCCTGAGCGGAGAAGTAGCTGGCTTTCATGCCCGGTGGGGCAATGTTATCAATCAGCATGTATTCACCCGGGGCGTAGATAACCTCGCCCAGCGTAAAGACCGCTGCCGCCAGCCCCCAGAACAGCAAATTATTGCCTGCCATCATAAATCCCGCCAGACCCAGCACATAACAGAAGGTACCAAAGGTCATCAGCGGCTTCAGATTGGTCGCCGTTAACCGACGGCCAATGGCGTACTGTAAGGTCACCACCACCGCGGCATTCACCGGCAGGATCACCGCCACCACCTTTTCGGCAAAGGTGCTATCGCCAATCGTCAGCACGTACTGTGACATACAGGAGGCGAATGAGCCGCCAACGAATGAAGCCAGCAGCCCAGAAAGGGTAAACCACAGCAGCGCCCGGTCGTGTAGCAGCACGGACGGCGACCAGGCCACGGGGGTTTCCGCCATGTCGGCGGCGCTAACGCGCGCCACGTAGCGCTGGATAAACAGCAGCGGGAACGCAGCGCAAATCGCTGCCAGCCAGAACGGCAGGTTAATGCTGTGCATCACCAGCAGCGTGCCAATCGGCGGGCCAATGGTCCAGCCAATGTTCAGGAAGGTGTAGTTTAGCGAAAAAATACGCGCTTTGGTCGTGGCCGTTAGCGTGTCGGAGAAATAGGCCTTCAGCACGGTCGAGAAGACCGAATAGGAACAGTTGATCAGCGAGAAAAAGAACACCACCAGCGGCACGCTGTGGACCAGTGGAATAGCGACAAAACCGGCGATAAAAAACGTTACGGCGATCAGCATATAGCGTTTCTTATCGAACTTGTCCGCCAGAATGCCAAAGCCGAGGCTGAAGATAACGCCGGCCACCAGCGCGATGGACAGCGCATAGCCGATGGTGTCTACCGTCAACGCGTACTTACGCGTGAGGTAAATGGTCATAAACGGAAGGGTGGCGCCGCGCCCGATGGTTAACAGTAACGACGATGCCAGCAGCGCAATCGTGGATCGTCTGGTCGTTGGTTTCATTTTCCTGCCCGAGAGATGTCGTTGTGCGTTTTTTTGTTATCGCTTTCACAAATATCACGCCATAAGCGGCTTGTATACCTGAGCGCGTGTCGGGAAGTGCGATTTCAGCCCGCCAGAAATAATGATCTATTCCTGGGCTGAATTTTTCGTTACTTTGAATGTGTTTACATAAATTTAATAAACGGTGGGGCGTGTATGACGCGTAAAGATGGGCTGCTGGCGCTGCTGGTGGTCGTAGTATGGGGACTGAATTTTGTGGTGATTAAGGTGGGGCTGCACGGCATGCCGCCGCTGCTGCTGGCGGGATTACGCTTCCTGTTCGTCGCCTTCCCGGCGCTGTTCTTTGTCCCACGACCTCGCGTACCACTGCCGCTGCTACTGGGCTATGCGCTGACCATCAGCTTCGGTCAGTTTGCCTTCCTGTTCTGCGCGATTAACTTTGGTATGCCAGCCGGGCTGGCGTCGCTGGTGCTGCAGGCGCAGGCCTTCTTTACCATTATTCTTGGCGCGTTTGTCTTTGGCGAGCGCCTGCAGCGCAAGCAGCTGGTAGGGATTTCGCTGGCGGTATTCGGTGTGCTGGTGCTGATTGAAACCAGTATGACCGGGCAACATGTGCAACTGCTGGGCTTTATGCTGACGCTGGGTGCGGCGCTGTGCTGGGCATGCGGCAATATCTTCAACAAAAAGATCATGCTGCATCCATCGAAAACCGGCGTGATGTCGCTGGTGGTCTGGAGCGCGCTGATTCCGATTGTGCCGTTTATGCTGAGTTCGTGGATTTTCGAAGGCCCGCAACTGATGGCGCAGAGCCTGATTCATATTGATCTCACTACCGTGCTGTCACTGGCCTATCTCTCCTTTATTGCCAGTATTGTGGGTTACGGGATTTGGGGTTCGCTGCTTGGACGTTATGAAACCTGGCGCGTGGCGCCGCTGTCGCTTCTGGTGCCGGTGGTGGGGCTCGCCAGCGCGTCGCTGCTGCTCGGTGAGACGCTGTCGGTGATGCAACTGGCAGGGGCGTTGCTGATTATGGCCGGGTTGCTGATCAACGTCTTTGGCCTGCGTATTCCGGGGTTGCGTCGGGCGGTGAGGGGATAACGGGATAAAAAAAGCCCCGCCGAAGCGGGGCAATAACGTTTAGCGATTTTTATCGTTGTAGTACGGTACGCCCAGTTCATCTGATTTATCGCTACCGGCGGCCATATGATTAAAATCAAACGGCGACTGGTTGCTGGCAGATGGCATCAGCATGTCCTGATGGGCGTGATTTTGTGCCGGTAGTTGTTCCGCATAGCTTGCGCTTGCGGCCATCGTCAGGGCGACGAAAGCAACGGCAGCGAACAGTTTCATTATTTCCTCGATACGTCTTTTTGCAGGCGATTAACAGACACAGTGATTAATAGGGAACAGGTAGCGAGAATCCTCGCGCATATTGGTCACGCGGTACTTGTGCGGTGGCACATCAAAGTAGTTTTTAAACGTCCGCGTCAGCGTCTGCTGCGATTCAAAACCGTAACGTTCGGCCAGATAGAGAATCGGCTCGTTGCCTTCTTTTAACTTCTGGGCGATTTCCGTCAGTTTACGGGTGCGAATGTACTGACCTAATGAATGACCGGTCTCTTTTTTGAACATCCGCTGCAGGTGCCATTTTGAGTAACCGGAACGCTCAGACACTTTCTCAAGTGACAGAGGGGATTCCAGGTTATCTTCGATCCAGTCCAAAATGCTATGAATAGTAATAGCGTCAGTGTTACGTCTGGACATCGTCTTACCTCTTCTTCTGTTTACGGCAATATTTTTTTAAGGAGAAGTTCGAGCGTCGCAACTTCATTTGCCGTTAAGTTTTTTGTTAATTCCTGGTGCAGGTTTTGCCCAACGAGCAGGTGGCATTGTTCACAAATGGCTGCGCCTTCTGGCGTCAGCTGAATCAATACCCCACGTTTGTCATTTGGATTGGGTAACCGGGCTATCCAGCCCCGACACAACAAACGATCAAGCATGCGGGTGAGCGCGCCCAGATCCACCGAAAGGGTCTTTTTCAACTCCACGGGGGTGATACTGCCCTGGCAACGGATAGAGCAAAGCACTCTGAATTGCGAGGCGGTAATCTCTTCTGGCGATAAATGCTCGTTGAGTAAGCGATCTTTTTTCTGGTTAACCATGTGAATCAGGTGCCCAAGTGGAATCATTTCATTGAAGAGATTGCTTGTGCTGTTCACAATGGTTGCCCTGGCAAGTACTTTAGTTGCGGTGGATATTATTTCTCACGCAATCATAAGTCAACTGAATGGATTGAGTGATGCCACGAATTGCTAAAACGGTTCAGACAGCCACAAATAGGATATCCTGTACTTAACCTGCCCGAAGCCAGATATGCTGCGCTGGTGAGGAATGGCCTGGTGTACAGCATGTTATTTTTCGTTAAACAGACAGGATTTTGGGACGCTTATGAAGGAACTTATTCAGGCAATAGGGCTTGGGCTGGTGGTATTGCTGCCGCTGGCTAACCCTTTAACGACCGTGGCGCTGTTCCTTGGGCTCTCCGGCAATATGAACAACGCAGAGCGTAACCGGCAGTCGCTGATGGCCTCGGTGTACGTCTTCGCTATCATGATGGTGGCCTATTATGCGGGCCAGGTGGTGATGAATACATTCGGTATATCAATACCTGGGCTGCGTATTGCCGGTGGGCTGATCGTGGCCTTTATCGGTTTCCGCATGCTGTTCCCGCAGCAGAAGGCGCATGACTCGCCGGAAGCGCGCAGCAAATCAGAAGAACTGGAAGACGAACCGACGGCGAACATCGCCTTTGTCCCGCTTGCCATGCCTAGCACCGCAGGCCCAGGGACGATTGCGATGATCATCAGTTCTGCATCGACGGTTAAGCACGGGGCGAATTTCCCTGACTGGGTGATTCTGGTCGCGCCGCCGATTATCTTTGCGCTGGTGGGCATTATCTTGTGGGGATGCTTACGTAGCTCAGGGGCGATTATGCGTCTGGTCGGGAAAGGGGGGATTGAAGCGATTTCCCGTCTGATGGGCTTCCTGCTGGTGTGTATGGGCGTGCAGTTTATTATTAACGGCGTGCTGGAAATTATTACGACCTATCACGCGTAAGGTTCCCGGCGTCGCTGCGCTCGGCCGGGCTACCAATCTGAACGTAGCCCGGCCAAGCGCAGCGACGCCGGGAAGCACATCAATGCTGATGCGCCTGTTCCTCTAACGATGCCGATGGCCAGCGGCGGAAAATCATCACCGACCAGACAAGCGCCGCCAGCGCCGGTGCCGCACCCACATAGCCGATAGATGACATCGACAGATGGGTGCTTATCTGGCTACCCAGCAGCGCCCCGGCACCAATCCCGATATTGAAAATCCCGGAGAACAGCGACATTGCTACGTCGGTGGCATCCGGCGCCAGCGCCAGCACTTTCACCTGCATTCCCAGACCGATCACCATAATGGCAATACCCCAGAAGATGCTGAGCACGGCGAGGTGAGTGGCATCCTGCGCGGCGGGAAGCAGCAACAGCAGGCAGACCAGCAGCAGGCCAATGGCACCGTTGATCAACCCTGACGAATGTTTATTGCCGAGCTTACTGAAGATAATGCTACCGATAATCCCCGCGCCGCCCAGCACCAGCAGCAGAATGGTGGCAAAGTTGCCGCTCAGCCCAGCCACCGTCTGCACAAAGGGTTCAATATAGCTGTAGGCGGTGTAATGGGCGGTCACCACCACCACGGTCAGCAGATAGATGCTCATCAGCGCCGGACGACGGAACAGCACCGGCAGGCTTTTCAGCGAACCGGAATGTTCACTCGGCAGCTTAGGCAGCAGCTTAATCAGCGCCAGCATGGTGATGAGCGCACCCACGCCGATGGCGAAGAAGGTGGTTCGCCAGCCGAAGTATTGCCCCACGATACGACCAATCGGAATGCCGAAGACCATTGCCAACGCCGTGCCGGTCGCAATCAGGCTCAGCGCTTGTGCGCGCTTACCGGCAGGTGCCATACGAATCGCCAGAGAGGCGGTAATTGACCAGAACACCGCATGGGCAAAAGCAATTCCGATTCGGCTTATCACCAGTACGGTGAAGTTCCACGCGAGGAACGACAGCACGTGGCTGGCAATGAACAGAATAAAAAGCCCGATCAGCAATTTACGCCGTTCCATCTGGCTGGTCAGCAGCATAAACGGCAGCGACATCAGCGCGACCACCCAGGCGTAGATGGTCAGCATGATCCCGACCTGCGCTGTCTGCATGCCAAAACTGCTGGCGATGTCGGAGAGCAGCCCAACCGGGACGAATTCAGTGGTATTGAAGATAAAAGCAGCGATAGCCAGCGTGACTACCCGAAGCCACGCGATCCGACGAGAGACCGTGTTTGTTGTCATAAAAATGCACCGGGAGCGTTAAAGAAAGGAACAGATAAGCGATCTTAAAGCGATTTTTGCGACAAATACAATTATTTTGTGATTAACCTCTCATTTTTATAATTGTGTGACGGTGTCACTTTTTAGCGCCAGAAAGCGAGTTGCCGGTATTCATTTTTTATGTCAGTTTGCTATCTCGCACATATGATTCAGGGGATCCGCATGCACGAGATTGATTTTTATATGGTTGATGCCTTCAGCGACCATGCTTTCGGTGGTAACGCGGCGGCGGTTTGTCTGCTTGACGACTGGTTGCCCGATGAGACGTTGTTGAAAATGGCCCGTCAGCATAATCAATCGGAAACGGCGTTTATTGTTAAGCAGCACGGTGGTTTTGCCCTGCGCTGGTTTACCACCCAAAATGAAGTTAACCTCTGTGGCCACGCGACGCTTGCCAGCGCTCACGTGGTGTTTCAGCACCTTCATTACCCTGATGAACGCGTCCATTTCGACACCTTGTCCGGCCGCTTAACCGTCTCGCGCCGCGACGAATGGCTCACGCTGGATTTCCCTGCTGGTGCCACCCAGAACGCCACGCCTCCTGCGGACATGCTGCATGCGCTGGGTATTACCCACTACCTGAATGCCCGCAAAGGCCGCGCCTGGGTGATTGAGCTGGAAAACCGGCAGCAGGTTGAAGCGCTGAAACCCAATATCAGCGCCATGATCCCCGGTGAACATAAAGTGTCCGTCACCGCTGCGGGCGACGGTGATTATGATTTTGTTAGCCGCTTCTTCTCACCGGGTGAAGCGGTATGGGAAGACCCGGTCACCGGCTCCGCACACACCATGTTAATTCCGTACTGGGGCGAAAAGCTCGGTAAAACCCGAATGCTGGCGCGTCAGGTATCCGCGCGCGGTGGGGATGTACGCTGTGAATGGGTGGGTGAGCGGGTATTGATGAGCGGGGTGGCGAGAACTTATTTACAAGGGAAAGTGCTGCTGGATTAAGCTAGCCTCATTGGTCTTCACCTCCTATTGAGGAAGTTTCAGGAACAATGTCCGCTGCTGAGTTTGTGATGGTTTGAAGCCATGATGAATATAGAAGTTTTTGGCTTCTTCCGTAAGCGCGTGAACCATAATTGCACGAACACCAATATTCTCGGCTACCCGATAGCAACGAAGCACTGCGTCATGCAGTAAATCAGCACCAAGCCCATTTCCACGGAACGAGACATCGACAGCCAGACGGGCAAGTATAATGACAGGAATGGGATCTGGCATGTTACGCCGAAGGCTGCCTGTCGCTTCTGTATGGTTGACGCTCCCGGTGGCCAGAGAATAAAAGCCGGCTATTTGTTTCGTATCCTTCTTACAAACCACAAACGTTCTGGCCGCTCCGAGAGCCTGATTTTTGACGCCCCTTTGCTTTAACCAGTCATCAAGCACGGCTTCACCGCTGACAAACTCTGCGGTCTGGTGAAAGGTGGATAAAGGTTCTGGTGCTGTTACACGTCCCACTGCGGTTTCCTTGCCAGCAGTTTTTCGATAACGGGATCAGCGGTGACCGGTGCATCAATCATATCGATGAACTCTGCGTATTGCTCATCGTTAAAATTGAAGACGCGGCGGTCGAGAATAACATCTTCGGCAGCCTTACAGGCCATTTCCAGAATGAAATCTGTACGTGATTTGTGAAGGATATCCGCAGCAGCATCAATAAGTGCTCGCTGGGATTCTTTGGCCCTAAGGTTGAGTTGAACATCTGATTTCATGAAACACCTCCGTATAGCATTTGCTTTACAGAGTAGCACAATGACGATGTATAGCAAACGCTATACATCAAGTTCTCGTTATAGGCAGCAACCCTAATTACGTCTGGATATGGGACTCTCTGATTTGAGAGTCCCACTAAATGGGTGCAATGCACCGGGCTCTTGCTTCACTAAATCGCTATACCGGGAAGATAAAGATGGCGCCCGCGCACAGCGCCAGAATGCGAATCAGGTACATCGGAATCGTGAAGAGCCAAAACTCCGACATTTTATATTTCCCCATGCCCATTATCATGGCTGGCATACCGTCAATCGGCATATAGCCACCGTTCCAGCCGGATATCGTGATCGCAATGGCCGCCGCCGTTGGGTTTAGCCCTAGCCCGGTGCAGGCCGCGATGCCGATGGGCCCAAAGATAAAAATCGAGCCGATGGTTGACCCGGTAAAGGTCGCGCAGGTGCTGGTCAGCAAGGCCAGGATAAGAATGAAAATGAATGGCGAAACGCTGGTGCCCAGCACGCCAGCAACGGCATTACCAATCATCGCCGTCACCCCGGTACCGGCAAGCGCATCGGCGACCCCAATGACGCAGGCGGTCATGATGATCACCGGCGCGCCCATGTGGTCACGGACCTCTTTAAAGTCGAGTACGCCAATAAAGAGCAGAAACGCGCCTGCTAAGCCGGGTGCAATATAGGCAATATCACCCAAGGTGCTCATCAGCATCATGCCAATTACGCTGAAGAAGAACGCCCCCACGGTGCATTTCTCTTTCCATGCGGGGAGGGTCGATGCCTCATCTTCCAGCGCCGCTGCACTTTCATCTGCCGCGTCGGCAATCGGATGATTGGGCAAAAATCGGTATGCAATCAGGCTCCAGGCAAAATAGGCTGCGGACATCACCAGGTTCACCAGGGCGAATTTCATCATCGAAATTTCCTGGTTAATTCCCGACGCCTGCAGTACGGAGACGGTGACGCCGAAAAGCAGCGCGACGTTGATCGGGATCAGCGGGTGGTTAGTCGCAAAGCCTAACGGCATCACCAGTTTCGAGGTGGGGAGCTTTTGGCTATAAGGCAGTGAGGCGATAAGCGAGAGAATCAGGACGTAATACCCCGTCGCCCCAGTACCCGCCAGGCTTGCGCCAAGCATGACGATCATCAGCAGCAGAATATAGCTTTTATAGCCGCCCCGGTTGAGATGCACCATCATTGCCGTTTTGATACTGCTAATCAGCCGGGTTTTTTGTAATCCTGCCATCACGACCATAAAACCCGCCAGCATAATGACGGTGGAATTCACAAACCCGGCAAAGGCTTGTTGAATGGTGGAAACCTTGCAGACGACTAACAGCAGGCAGGCAAGTAAAGGCGGCGCGCCAAAAGGAAGTTTGTCCGTCATGATCAGCACGATCATCAGGATGAGTATTCCAAGCGACAGAATCATTTCCGTGGTCATTTTTTAGCTCCTTTTTAGGCATCCAGCATGTCGCGAGGGACTTTAAAGACGGCCTTTCGCACGGTGGCAGGTGAATCGACCAGACAAAGTGCCTGGTGCGGTTCTCCCGGCATAAAAAGAGCGAAATCTCCCGTTTGCAGCGTAATGGCGACGCCTGGCGTAGCGCTGTGGGTGATAAACAGGTCCGGTTTGCGCTCTTCATCGTCAAGCTTCCCGACATCCTGCACGCTAGCGTGAATTAACTCGCGCCCCGACAGCATCACCTGTATATCGGCCCACTCCCGGTGATACTCCGTGTGACGTTGGTCGGCGGATTGCGTCTGCGCGTTACCGATGGTGCAAAACCATGAGCCGTTTACCGGCTGCCATCGCCCATCTTCCCGCGCGATCAAAGCCTCGAGCGAGCAGTCGGAACGGGAAAGTAATTGCCGAATGGCGAGAGGGAGCCCGGCCATCGCCAGCGCGTTGAGATTGCCGATAATCATTGTGCGGCTCCTTTTATCCATTCAGGGGTCGTGCGGACGTACTTAATCGCCTGGCGGTACCAGGTGTAGGCAATATGTAGGGTGCCATCCGGGCTCTGTTTGATGCTGGGATAGGAGAACTCACGGTTGCGTTTATCCAGCGAATTGTTGGTCATGCAGTAGCCGTCGCCTTCATCCAGATTGCGCTGCCACGGCCAGGTTTTACCGCCGTCATCAGAGATGGCAATGGTCATCGGCGCGCGTGGCGCTCCCCAGAAGGCGCTTTTGCCGCCCGTGGGCTGCGGCTCTTTACGGCTGTTATCACCATCGTCGATTTCGTCGTACAGCGAGGCCCGGCGTTCCAGCGCACCGGCGGCGCTCATGGCGTTAAAGACCAGCGCCAGTTCGCCGTTGGCGAGCGTTGTCACCTGAATAGAGGAGTTGTTATTCGGCAGATTGGTCGCCTCGGGGATGGACCAGCTTTCACCGCCATCCGTGGAGTGACTGGCATAGATATGATCGGCCCAGCGGCTGCGAAACAGCGCCAGCAGCGTGCCATTAGAGAGCGGGGTGATATTCATATGCACGCATCCCAGGCTCCGGGGAACAATGACATCCCCCCAGGTTTTCCCCTTATCGGCGGAAATCTTCACCGCGCTGATATCATCATTACCGACCCATTTTTCTCCCGGCTGAGTGCGGCAGTAAAATACGGGCAGCAGCCAATGGCCGTTCTCCAGTACTACGATTGGCTGGCGGATGAACGTTCCCGGTTGGTCAAGCAGCGTGGCAGTTTCTCCCCAACTGATCCCGAGATCGTACGACTGGCGGTAACGGACAATCGCGGTATCCTGATTGCCGGAGATCTGTGCGGTCCACAGCAGCCACAGCACGTTGTCCGGGTCCAGAAATAGCACCGGGTTTTGCTCAGATCGGGTGCCGTCGTGAGACAGTTTCACGGCCTCGCTCCATTGCTCGCTGCCGGGCGCCAGCCGCGATCCCCAGACGGAGATATCGGCTACGCCCTCCTGGGTGCCGCCGAACCATACGCACATCAGCGCGCCGTCCGGCAGGGGTAATAGATTAGCGGCATGGTTTTGTGGGCAGGTCGACGGCAGCATGGCAGTGGCAACCTGCGTGTCGTGACGGTCATGACGAATAATACCGTCACGAATAAGGGTTACAGACATAATCAGACTCCATTTTATTATTCAGGGTTTTATTTATTCAGTTCTAAGGTCTTAAACGCTTTATGAGAGTTTGTTGTTTTACTGAGTCGCCGATTCCGTACAATATTGATAATTTCTACTGTCAGAGAGAAGAATATGGCGAAATAGAGGTAGCCTTTAGCAATATGAATATTGACGCTGTCGGCCACGAGTAACACACCGACGAACAGCAGGAAGGTGAGTGCCAGTATTTTTATTGAAGGCGTGTTATTGACGAAATCACCGATAGCTTTAGCGGCAAACATCATCACGCCGACCGCAATCACCACGGCCGCCACCATAATAAAGATATGCTGCGATAACCCCACGGCGGTAATCACTGAGTCAAGACTGAACACGATATCCAATAACATAATCTGGACAATCGCGCCCGTCAGGGAGAGTTGACGTTTATCGTCGTTATGCAGCTCTTGCTCCTGCCGGATTTCAGCCAGGATCTCCTGGAGCGACTTGTAGATCAAGAACAGGCCGCCAGCGAAGAGAATCAGCGTGCGCAGCGAGACCGGGAAGTGCCCGATAGTCAACAGGGGGGCGGTGATATGCGCTAACCAGGCGATGGAGATAAGCAACAGAATCCGCATTATCATCGCGCCGCCAAGCCCCAGTTTTCGCGCCATATTCTGCTGCGCTACCGGTAGTTTTGCCACAACCAGTGAAAGAAATATAATATTATCGACCCCGAGAATAATCTCCAGAAACGTTAGCGTGACTAACGTTAACCATATATCGGGATCGAACAGCCATATAAACATTGACAAAGCCCTTTCGCAGAATGGTAGGGTGCCAGTAAGCAACCCGTTATTTATTAAAATACTGCAGACTGAGAACGTATAAATAGCGCTTCCAAATAATAACAATTATCAATAAACGATCTGACCAGTGAGTGACAATAATATCTTCAGCATGCATTTATTTAACGCGTCATTGCGTTTGAATCTTTCTGTTATTTCTGGTTGGGAATGCCGTTCCCAACCATGTCATTCGGTGAAACCATTAATTATCGGCATCTGTAAATAGGAATAACGTGCACAGGATTAACAGTATGGCGCGCCGAGTTCTTGTATTTGCTGCTGCTGGGCCGGAGTAAACGCGACCGCGTAGCGACTATCTCCGACGTTGTGGCCGTTAAGCTGCAGCGTTTTTTTCACCACTGCAGGTGAGAACGCGATTTTGTAGAGTTCGGTGCGCAGGACGGTAACCTTTTCCTGAGCCTGCCGTGAGCCTTCAATATCGCCCGCCTGGAAACGGGACCAGATAGCGTTAATCTCTTTTGCCGCGACGTTGGCCAGGCCGGAAATACAGGCAGAGCAGCCGTCTACATAGCCCTGATGAATCAGCGAATCCGGGCCATTCAATATCGAGAAATTCGGGATATCGCGCACGGCGTCAAGGAAACCCTTCAGGCTCTCGTAGCTTCCCGCGCTGTCCTTAAGACCAATGATGTTCGGGTGCTGCGCTAACTGGCGTGCCGTCTGCGGCTCAATGGTGTTG
Organism: Kluyvera sichuanensis; assembly: GCF_040930405.1. Taxonomy (NCBI): domain Bacteria; kingdom Pseudomonadati; phylum Pseudomonadota; class Gammaproteobacteria; order Enterobacterales; family Enterobacteriaceae; genus Kluyvera; species Kluyvera sichuanensis. Next base: position 1,258,633 of record NZ_CP162271.1, on the reverse strand, counting down.
CCGGTGCGAGCGGGAATGTTGTAGAGGAACATCGGAACGCTCAGGGCGTCGGCGATGGCGCTATAGTGCGCAACCAGTTCGCCCTGTTTCAGGGGAACAAACCACGGGGTAATAACCGAGACGGCATCCACGCCCAGTTGGGCAATGCGCTGACCGAGACGGATAGTTTCCCGCGTGGAGACTTCGCCAATATGTGCAACAACCGGCACGCGTCCTGCGGCGGCCTCGACGCAGGCACTCGCCACCGCGACTTTCTCATCTTCATTGAGCACAAAAAATTCGCCGTTGGTACCGCCGCAGAAAATGCCGTTCCCAGCCTCAATCTGCCGATTGACCTGACGTTTGAGCTCGGGAATATTCAGCGCGCCGTCGTTATCGAAAGGGGTGACGATGGCGGTTAATACGCCGGTGATAGAGTGACTCATAATGGATTCCTTGTTTGGGATTAGCACGCCGGAAAGAGCGTGCGATAGATGGCCTGAACATCGTCCTTGCTGACGTGGCAGGGGGCGTTATTGAGCAGGCGCTTCACGTTGAGTGCCGCTTCGCTCAGAGAATCAATACTCTCTGGAGGCACGCCAAGGGCGAGCAGGCTATCGGGAAGCGCCAGTCGTTTGACTAATGCCGCCAGCCAGTCAACCAGCGCATAGGATTTCTCTTCCGTGCTTAATGAACGATCCGCATCGGGGATCAGATCCCAGACCTGCGCGAATTTTGCCTCGGCGTGAGGGCGAACCACAGCCATGCAAGGGGCCAGCAGAATCGCGTTCGCCACGCCGTGCGGCAGATGCCAGGTTCCACCAAGCGGGTAGGAAAGGGCATGAACCAGATGCGTTCCCGCATGGTTTATCGCCACGCCGCCGTAATATGACGCCCAGAGCATCTCGAGCCTGGCGGCTAAGTTATCGGGCTGCTGTACCGAGATGTCGATATGACGAACCAGTTTGTGCAGACCAATAAGCGCGGCGTTATCGCTCACCGGGTTCGCCACCGTGGCGGTAAAGCATTCCAGTAAATGGCACAGCGCATCAATCCCCGTCGATGCGGCAATATGCGCCGGCATGCTGGTGGTTAACTCCGGCAATAGCGCCACATAATCAGGCAGCAGCACCGGGGAGATAATACCGACTTTGGTGTTTTGCTCAGGGATCGCAAGAATGGCGTTGGGCGTCGCTTCCGAGCCGGTGCCAGCCGTCGCGGGAATCAATAATGACGGGAGCTTATGCGCTGGTTTTTCGCCGTTCAGCAGTGCATTCAGGCCGGGAGACTGTGGGTGTAAAAGCACCGACAGCAACTTGGTCACGTCCAGCACGCTGCCACCGCCAATGCCTGCCACCAGTTCGGGTTGCCAGGCGCTGGCAACAGTAAGGATCTGCGCCATATCGTGCTGGGTTGGCTCAGCCGGTACGGTATCAATGATCTGCACTTCTTTGCCGTTCGCCGTAAGGAGCGCGTGGATCGCCGTCGTGGCGGGCAGTTTTCCGACGTTGCTATCGGTGACCAGCAATACCTTTTTCATTTCTGGCAATAACGAGGTCAGGGCGCTGAACGCCCCGGCTCCGCTGATAAGCGTACTGTTTATGGTAGCCACTCTCTTCTCCTGTGTGTGATTGAAATCAATCAATCTGATATCAACGCTGATAACAACATGGCGAGAATTTATAATTTATCCCGCGGTTTAATAACTTGAAGTTGCTCACACTTAATCAAATGTGATTGAATATAATCAAATCAGAAATTCAACGATGCAAAAAGGGAAAACCATGCAGCTCTGCGATAACAAGGTACTGGTCCTGGCGGACGACTTTACCGGCGCCAACGATGCTGGGGTCAGCCTGGCGGAAACCGGTATGCGGGTTGATGTTGCGTTTGATGAGCATTACCAGGGAGATGCGCAGGCGCTGATCCTTAATAGCGACAGTCGGGCGCTGACAAAAATCGAGGCGGTACGCCGGGTTAGCGCGTTGCTGCAAAAGAGGGAGGGGTTGGTTGCGCCGCGCTGGGCGGTCAAGAAAATCGACTCTACCTTACGCGGTAACGTGGGGGCGGAGATTGAAACCATGATGCAGGCGCTGGCGTGTTCACTTGCCATCGTTGCCCCAGCGTATCCATCGGCAGGGCGAGTGACACAAGGGGGGCGTTGTTATGTAAACGGTGTACTGCTTACGGAGACAGAGTTTGCCAGCGACCCGAAAACCCCCGTCACTCATGCCGATATTGCCACTCTGATTACGCAGCAAAGCCCGCTGCCATGTCGCGCTATCGCTCTCACCGAACTGGATACCACGCTGCGTCATAGCGTGACTTCGGGGGAGATAGCGATCGTTGATGCGCAAACCGATGCGGACCTCGATGCCATTATTGCCGGGATTGCCCGTCGCCAACGCCGTGTTCTGCTGGTGGGTTCTGGCGGCGTGTGTGACGCGCTGGCTCGCCATCTTGCCCATCACCAGCATGGGCCGCTGTTGGCCGTAGTGGGGTCGATGAGTGAAATCGCTCAGCAGCAAATTGCCGTGCTGCATGGGCACCCTCGAGTGCGGCAGATAACCATCGATGTTGAGCAGGCATTCACCGGCGACACGACAAGCGATGCGCAGCGGATCGCTGAGGTGATTCAACGCGGCCTGCACTGCGTGGTGACAACCACGGTGGATGCCCAAACGCGGGAGCGTATTAGCGAACAGTGCCGGGTGCGTGGCGTCACGCGCGCCGAACTTGGCGAACGGGTCTGCCGTCACCTGGCGCAGTTGGTGAAAGCGGCGCTGCACAGCAGCCAACCCGGCGCGCTGTATCTGTCCGGTGGCGATGTCGCTATCGCGGTGGCAACCGTGCTTAATGCGACCGGGTTTCAAATTACAGGCCGTGTGGCGCAGTGCGTGCCGTACGGCCATTTTCTTGGCAGCCACTGGCAACGTCCGGTAATGACCAAAGCAGGCGGGTTCGGCAGCGAAACCACGCTGCGTGAAGTCGTAGATTCTATTGAGGAGAAAATGAGTGACTAACATCATTGCAGTAACGATGGGCGACCCGGCGGGCATTGGCCCGGAGATCATTATTAAATCGCTAACGGAAGGGGATTTGAACGGTGCGCCGGTGGTGGTGGTGGGATGCGTTGAGACCTTTCGTCGCATACTGGCATTGGGGATCACGCCGCACGCCGAGTTGCTGGTGATTGAACGTCCTTCACAGGCGCAGTTTACTCCAGGCACAATCAACGTTATCAATGAACCGCTGGCTAACCCACAGGCGCTTAAACCGGGTCTGGTACAGGAACAGGCCGGGGACCTGGCCTATCGTTGTATCAAACGCGCTACGGAACTGGCGATGGCCGGTGAGGTTTTCGCGATTGCCACCGCGCCGCTTAACAAGGAGGCGCTGCATCTGGGGGGGCATGATTTCCCGGGGCATACTGAAATGCTGGCGCATCTGACGCACACTAAAGATTACGCCATGGTGCTCTATACCGATAAGCTTAAAGTCATCCATATTTCTACCCATGTGGCGCTGCGTAAATTCCTGGATAACCTAAGCCAGCAGCGTGTTGAGACGGTGATTGGTATTGCTGACCGCTTCCTGCGGCGGGTGGGTTACCGCCAGCCGCGTATCGCCGTTGCGGGCGTCAATCCACATGCTGGGGAGAACGGACTGTTCGGCGATGAAGAGATTCGCATCATTGGCCCGGCCGTTAACGTAATGCAGGCGCAGGGCATCCAGGTAACCGGGCCATGTCCACCGGATACGGTCTTTATGCAGTGTCACGAAGGGCTATATGACATGGTGGTGGCGATGTACCACGATCAGGGGCATATTCCGCTGAAGCTGTTAGGCTTTTATGATGGGGTGAACATCACCGCCGGGCTACCGTTTATTCGTACTTCGGCCGATCACGGCACCGCGTTTGATATTGCCTGGACAGGTAAAGCTAAGTCTGAGAGCATGGCAACCTCCATTGCGCTCGCCATGCAAATAGCACAGGAATAACATGAAGGGATATAACCGGTTAGAGCAGATTATGGACTTTCTCAAAAGCCATAATCTGGTCACAGTCGACCAACTGGTCGCGGCGACGAATGCGTCACCCGCCACGATTCGCCGCGACCTGATTAAACTCGATCAGGAAGGGGTCATCAGCCGAACGCACGGCGGCGTTACGCTTAACCGGTTTATTCCTATCCAGCCCACCACGGTTGAAAAATCGCAGCGTAGTCCACAGGAAAAACAGGCGATTGCCAGCGCCGCCGCGGCGATGGTAAAAGCGGGTGATGCTATCGTACTGGATGCCGGTACGACCATGATTGAGCTGGCCCGGCAGATTACCCACCTGCCGCTACGCGTGATCACCAGCGATCTGCATATTGCGTTGTTTCTGGCGGAGTTTAAGCAAATTGAGGTCACCATTATTGGCGGCCGCATCGACGATAGCAGCCAGTCCTGTATTGGCGATCACGGGCGACGCTTATTGCAGAATATCTGGCCCGATCTGGCATTTTTAAGCTGCAACGGATGGGATCTAGAGAAAGGTATTACTTCGCCGACGGAAGAGAAGGCCGCGTTGAAACGCGATCTCATTGCGAACGCCCGTCGCCGGGTGCTGTTAGCCGATAGTTCAAAATACGGCGCCTGGTCGTTGTTTAATATCGTGCATCTGGATTCGCTGACCGACATCATCACCGACCGTCACTTGAGCGACGACACGCGTCTGGCGTTGGAAAACAGCAAACCCCGGCTAACCATAGCGGGCTAACCGGGGCGACGGTTTACGGTAACAGCGTAATATTCGACTTAATAATCGCCACCGAGCGGGCAAACTTCTCCTGCTCCTCGGCGGCGAGCTGCAGTTCAATAATCTGCTGTACGCCGCTTTGCGCCAGCACGGCGGGAACGCCGATGGCGACGCCTTCAACGCCGTATTCCCCGTCCAGAATGCAGGAAATCGCCAGCGCGCGGTGGCTGCCGGTAAAGATATTACGGCAGATTTCGGCAATGGTTCCGGCAATACCGTACTCGGTACAGCCTTTCCCGGCGTAAATCTCAAAGCCTGACTTACGGACCCTATCCGCCATCGACTCACGATCCAGCGCTTTACCGGTACGTTGCAGATAAACGTTCTCGATAGGTGAACCGTACACCGACGAGTGCGACCATACTGGGAACTGGCTGTCGCCGTGCTCACCGAGAATGAACGCGTCGATGCTTTGCGCGCCAATATCCAGATCCTGAGCCAGCTTGCGGCGCAGACGCGTGGTATCGAGCCACACGCCGGTACCGATAACCTGGCTGCGCGGCAGGCCGGAAAGCTGCCACACCTGCCAGGTGATAATATCGCAGGGGTTGGTGGCAATCAGGAAAATACCGTTGAAGCCACCGGCCATCATCTGCGGCACGATGCTATGCACAATATTGGCCGTACTTTTCAGTTCATCAAGACGCGTCTGGCCGGGCTTCAGCGCGCCGCCGGAGACGGTAATGACCGCAATATCCACATCGGCGCAGTCGCTGGCATCGCGGCAGGAGATGGTCATCATACCGGGCATATAGGCCGCGGCATCGCTGAGGTCCTGCGCGTGCGCTTCGGCACGGGTCTTATTCAGGTCGACCAGGATCAATTCTTCGCAAATATTCTGATTCAGCAGCGCATAGGCGGCTGACGCGCCGACGTTACCGGCGCCGATGATCATGACTTTACGGGCTTTCGTGTTCATGGTTATTCCAGTACAGGGACAAATAACAGTGGATAAAACTACTCGTTAACAACCGGTTAGCGCAAGAGCCGGGGCAAATTATAAGTTAATGCTATGAGACTAAACGATGGCGAATGATAGAGTAGAAAAACAACAATAAAACAGGACCCTGCACCCATGTACACGATCGCGATAACCCAATCCACCGACCCCGCCGTCAATGCCCTTATCGCCGAGCTTGACCGTTATCAAAGCACGCTCTATCCCGAGGAGAGTAATCATCTGCTGGATCTGGCGTCGCTGCCGCAGAATCAGCTCATCGTGATGGTTATCCGTAAAGGGGAAGAGGCCGTCGGCTGCGGGGCGATTGTGCTGGATGACGCGGGGCGCGGTGAGATGAAGCGGGTCTTTATCAACCCGACGCACCGCGGTCAGCGCCTGGGAGAAAAACTGCTGGCAGAGCTTGAAACTGCCGCATTGCAGCGCGGTTGCCGCACGCTGCAGCTGGAGACGGGGATTCACCAGCATGCGGCAATCTGTCTGTATCAACGCTGCGGCTATGAAGTGTGTGACGCTTTTGGGCCGTATCAGCCGGATCCGCTCAGCGTCTTTATGGTGAAACCGCTGGCTCATCCAGTAGCGCAATAAAGGCTTCCAGCTGGCGGCTCATGGCCCCGCGTCGCCAGACAAGCCAGGTCGTCAGCCAGCGCCATTTCTCTGCCAGCGGCCATGCCTCTACCTGATGATGCCCCGGCATGCTTTCCAGCATGCTGCGCGGCATTAATGCCAACCCGGCCCCGGCAATCACGCAGGCCAGCATTCCGTGATAGGACTCCATCTCATGTATACGCCCCGGCGTCGCCTGGTCGGCATGGAACCAGCTTTCGAAATGTCGACGGTAAGAGCAGTTGGCGCGAAACGCATAGATACTGGCGCCGTTGACCTCACTGGCGCGGGTAATCGGCGGATGCCCGTGGGCGGCGACAATCATCATCTCCTCTGGGTAGACGGGCATACCGTCCAATCCCGGATGCATCACCGGCCCATCGACGAACGCGGCGCTGAGCGTACCTTCCAGCACACCGTCGGTCATGGTGCCCGATGGGCCGGTGGCTAAATCAAACTGAATGCGCGGATAACGCTGGTTATAGCGGGCCAGCGTTTCGGGAATGCGTACGGCGGCAGTGCTCTCCAGCGCGCCGAGAGAAAACAGCCCCTGCGGCTCATCGCCAGCCACCACCATGCGGGCTTCGTCAACCAGCGAGAGGATCTGCTGGCTATAGCGTAGAAAGCTATGGCCGGCGGGCGACAGACGCAGCCGCTGATTCTCACGAATGAACAGCTCAACGCCAAGATCCGCTTCCAGCTGGCGAATGCGGGTCGTCAGGTTAGAGGGCACGCGATGCACCCGCTGGGCGGCCTGGGTAATGCTGCCGGTCTCGGCAACGGCGTTAAACATCTCAAGCTGGGTTAAATCCATAGCATTCTCGTATCGTGAATGGTTCGGTTAATATTATTCATTTTTCATAAATGGCAGGATAGGCGAAACTGTCATCACTACGCAATTGATTGAGAGAGAAATAAGATGACTTCACCTGCAACGCACGCTGTCTCTATTAACCCGGCTAACGGCGAAACCATCGCTTCGCTGCCGTGGGCAACCGGTCCGCAAGTGGATATCGCCATTACGCTGGCGGATACCGCGTTTCGTCAATGGCGTAAGACGGCAATTGAGCAACGCGCTGACGCACTGCGTGCGATTGGCCGCGTTCTGCGTGAACGTGGTGAAGAGATGGCGCAATGCATCACCCGTGAAATGGGTAAACCGATTAAACAGGCGCGTGGCGAAGTGGCGAAATCTGCCCATCTGTGCGACTGGTATGCCGAACATGGCCCGGCGATGCTGGCCACCGAATCGACTCAGGTTGAGAATAACCAGGCGGTGATTGAATACCGTCCGCTTGGCCCGGTGCTGGCGATTATGCCGTGGAACTTCCCGCTGTGGCAGGTGCTGCGCGGTGCTGTGCCTATTTTACTCGCGGGGAATAGCTATATTCTGAAGCACGCGCCTAACGTGATGGGCTGTGCGGCGCTGATTGGCGATATCGTAGCGCAGGCTGGCGTTCCGGCGGGTGTGTTTAGCTGGGTTAACGCGACTAACGACGGCGTGACGCAGATGATCAACGACCCGCGCATTGCGGCAGTTACCGTGACCGGTAGCGTGCGTGCAGGTAAAGCGATTGGTGCTCAGGCCGGTGCGGCGCTGAAAAAATGCGTGCTGGAGTTGGGTGGTTCCGATCCGTTTATCGTCCTGAACGATGCTGATATCGACATGGCGGTGCAGGCGGCAGTCATTGGTCGCTATCAGAATACCGGGCAGGTTTGTGCAGCGGCGAAACGCTTCATCGTCGAAGCGGGTATCGCCGAACAGTTTACCGAGAAGTTTGTTGCGGCAGCGGCGGCGCTCAAAATGGGTGAGCCGACTGACGAAGAGAACTATCTGGGGCCAATGGCGCGTTTTGACCTGCGCGATGAACTGCATAACCAGGTGATGGCAACCGTCAATGAGGGCGCATCGCTGCTGCTTGGCGGCGAACTGCTGAGTAGCGAGGGCAACTACTATCCGGCAACCGTACTGGCGAACGTGGCGCCGACCATGACCGCTTTCCGTCAGGAGATGTTTGGCCCGGTGGCGGCAATTACCGTTGCCCGTGACGCTGACCACGCGCTGGCGCTGGCAAATGATAGCGAGTTTGGCCTGTCGGCGACCGTCTTTACCAGTGATACGGCCCAGGCCCAGCGCTTTGCGGATGAGCTGGAGTGCGGCGGGGTATTTATCAATGGCTATAGCGCCAGCGATGCCCGTGTCGCTTTTGGCGGCGTGAAGAAAAGTGGCTTTGGTCGTGAGCTGTCGCACTTCGGTCTGCGCGAGTTCTGTAATGTGCAGACGGTATGGAAAGATCGTCACTAACCCAAACGACGTAGCCCTTAGGCTCTGCTATACTCCCAGGCCGAAAATAGCCTGTGGGCAAGGAGTGTAAGTGGCTACGGTTATCAATAATGCCATGCTGACATCCATACTTGATGATGTCAGGCCGCTGATTGGGCAGGGGAAGGTGGCGGATTATATTCCGGCACTGGCCTGCGTCAGCGGCAATAAACTGGGGATTGCTATCAGCACCGTCGACGGGCAGCACTATAGCGCGGGCGATGCCACTGAACGTTTCTCCATCCAGTCGATTTCGAAAGTCCTGAGTCTGGTGGTGGCGATGAACCACTATCAGGCTGAGGAGATCTGGTCTCGCGTCGGAAAAGATCCTTCCGGCCAACCCTTCAATTCCCTTTTGCAGCTTGAAATCGAGCAGGGCATTCCGCGCAACCCGTTTATTAACGCCGGTGCGCTGGTGGTCTGCGATATGCTGCAGGGGCGACTCAGCGCCCCGCGTCAGCGGATGCTCGAAATTGTACGCAAGCTTAGCGGTGTCTCCAGTATTGGTTACGATGCGCAGGTGGCGCGCTCTGAGTTTGAACATTCGGCGCGTAATGCGGCGATTGCCTGGCTGATGAAATCCTTCGGTAACTTCCATCACGATGTCACGACGGTACTGCAGAACTATTTCCATTACTGTGCGCTGGAGATGAACTGTATTGAGCTGGCCCATACCTTTCTGTTCCTGGCCAATCAGGGGAAGGCGATTCATCTCGACACGCCGGTTATCTCCCCGATGCAGGCGCGTCAGGTGAATGCGCTGATGGCAACCAGTGGCATGTATCAAAACGCCGGGGAATTTGCCTGGCGCGTGGGTCTGCCGGCGAAATCTGGCGTTGGCGGCGGCGTGGTGGCGATTGTGCCGCACGAGATGGCGATCGCCGTCTGGAGCCCGGAGCTGGATGAGGCGGGTAACTCGCTGGCGGGTGTCGCCGTGCTGGAAAAACTGACTCAACAAATAGGACGCTCGGTTTACTGATGGACGCGTTAGAAAGCCTGTTTGTGCGACTGCAACGTTCACCGTTTCGCAGCCGCTTTCATCTGGGCGTAAAAGAACGGCAGTACTGTTATGACAAAGGTGCGCCGACGATTGACCAGCATGCCGCTGATTTTGTTGCGGGCAGGCTGGCTCCGGCGTGGCCGAAGAATGACGGTAAGCAGACGCCGATGCGAGGGCATCCGGTGTTTATCGCTCAGCACGCGACGGCGACCTGTTGTCGCGGCTGCCTGGAGAAATGGCATCATATTCCTCAGGGGCAGGCGCTCAGCGCTGAGCAGCAAAACTATGTTGTCCGCGTTATCCACCACTGGCTGGTACTGCAAATGAACCCGCGAGGCGGCTAACACCTATCAGTTTATTCTGAAAAGCTATCGATTTTGATAGGTTGATGTGACTTCGTACGTCCAATATGATAGGCCGGGCGACGTATCGGAATAAATTGCGTTATGAACGGATTTGACAAACTAATTACGAATAAAGGGGTAACGGGAACCCGGTTTGTCAGACGTATGTATCTGATGCGGATGCTCGGAACCTTTCTTTGCTTCCTGCCGATAGTGTCAGTGCTTATTGAACGTCATCAGCCGGTCTATTTTGAACTGCTGCTGGCGTGCAATGCGTTTATCTGGCCAACGGTTGCCTATCTGCGCGCCGTCCGTGCGCCTATACCCCGCGATGCTGAATACCAGAACCTGCTATTTGATGCCGGGGCCGGGGGATTCTGGATTGCCTTGATGGCACTGAACCCGCTGCCATCGGTGACGATTGCCACGATCCTGCTGGCGGATCGTCTCTCTGCCGGGGGGATCCCGTTGATGCGTAAAGCGGCGGTGATGATGCTTTCCGTTTTCGCTGGCACTTGGGTGCTGACCGGGATGCCGTTTTATGGCGAGGTGACGCAGCAGACCATGCTGGCAACGCTGCCGCTGATTTCTCTCTACGTGCTGGCCCTGAGTCTGTTGACCGACAGTATTGCGGTGAAGCTGCGGCTGAAAAGCCAGGAGCTGGAACGTATCGCAATGCTGGATCCGCTGCTTGATATCGCTAACCGCCGTCTGCTTGAACAGCGTATCGCCTGGGAGCTTGTCCGGTTGAAGCAGAACTATGGCCACTCGCTGCTGATGTTTATTGATCTCGACAACTTCAAAGAGATAAACGATCGTCACGGGCATAAGGTCGGGGACGTGATGCTGAAAACCGTCTCGCAGATACTGCAGATGGCAACGCGCGGTACCGATACGCCGGCAAGGCTTGGGGGCGACGAGTTTGTGATCCTGCTGCCGGATACCACACTAGAAGAGGGGCGCGGTATTGCCCAGCGTATTATGGATGCCACGGCGGTGGTAACGGACCGACCGGATCATCATCAGACGCTGACTCTGAGCATTGGTATTGCCGATGCCTTACCGGACATGCACGAAGTTTCCGACTGGCTGCAGGCGGCGGATAGCGCCCTCTACGAAGCGAAACGTCGCGGAAAAAATCAGATCTTCGCCCATTAGCGGCATAAGAAAATCCAATGATTAAGGCTGTTGTGTTATCAAATTGTTAGCGTGATAGTGTGTAGCACACTAACAAGGAGAATAAACATGACCGCACCTTTTACTCTGCATACCTTTTCTGAGGCTGACATTCTTGCGCACCTCGAACCGCTTTCCGATGTGCTTAGCAACTGCGTTAACGGCGGTGCGTCGGTGAGCTTTATGCTGCCTTTTAACATGGAAACCGCGCGGGCGTTCTGGCAGAAAACGGCGGCGAGTGTTGCTCGTGCGGAACGCGTGGTGCTGGTGGCGAAAGATAGCGACCACAAGATTGTCGGGACGGTGCAATTAGTTATCGACCAGCCGGAGAACCAGCCGCATCGCGCTGATGTCTCGAAGCTGCTGGTGCATGAGTGCGCGCGTCGTGGCGGTATTGCTCGTGCGTTGATGCAGCGTCTGGAAGAGATTGCCGTTGATGCACAGAAAAACGTTCTGGTGCTGGATACCGCCACCGGTAGCGGGGCGGAGACCTTCTATGCGCGCTGCGGTTGGCAGAAAGCGGGTGAACTGCCGCGTTATGCCTATATGCCAGATGGCGAACTGACGGCAACCTCCTTATTTTACAAATTTTTATAGATTCACTATTTATTCTCTCACTTTTGATCAAAACACGGTTTCATAAGCGGAAAATCTGATAAGTTATTAGACCAATTGAGCAGGTTGTATGACTAATCCAGAAAGGAACCCATTGTGAAAACACTGAACCGCCATGATTTCCCCGGTGCCCACTACCCTGAACGCATTATCCAGTTCGGTGAAGGCAACTTCCTGCGTGCCTTCGTTGACTGGCAGATTGACCTGTTGAACGAACATACCGACCTGAATTCCGGTGTGGTCATCGTTCGTCCTATCGCGAGCGATTTCCCGCCGTCCCTGAGCACTCAGGATGGCCTCTATACTACAATTATTCGTGGTCTGAATGAGAAGGGCGAAGCCGTCAGTGACGCACGCCTGATCCGCTCCGTTAACCGTGAAATCAGCGCCTACGCCGACTACGCGGAATACCTGAAGCTGGCTCACAACCCGGACATGCGCTTCGTGTTCTCCAACACCACCGAAGCGGGCATCAGCTACCATGCGGGTGACAAATTTGATGATGCGCCAGCGGTAAGCTACCCGGCTAAGCTGACGCGTCTGCTGTTCGAACGCTTCACTCATTTCAACGGTGCGGCGGATAAAGGCTGGGTGATCATTCCTTGTGAACTGATCGACTACAACGGTGAAGCGCTGCACGAGCTGGTGGTTCGCTACGCACAGGAATGGGCGCTGCCGGCTGAATTCATGACCTGGCTGAATGAATCTAACGCCTTCTGCTCTACGCTGGTGGACCGTATCGTCACCGGTTACCCGCGTGATGAAGCCGCTAAGCTGGAAGCGGAGCTGGGCTATAAAGACGGTTTCCTCGATACCGCAGAGCACTTCTATCTGTTTGTTATTCAGGGGCCTAAATCACTGGCTAGCGAACTGCGTCTGGACAAACTGGCGCTGAACGTGCTGATCGTTGACGACATCAAACCGTATAAAGAACGTAAAGTCGCTATCCTGAACGGCGCACACACGGCGCTGGTTCCAGTGGCATTCCAGGCGGGGATTGATACCGTGGGCGAAGCGATGAACGATGCAGAAATCTGCGCGTTCGTTGAAAAAGCTATCTACGAAGAGATCATCCCGGTACTGGATCTGCCAAAAGACGAACTGGAATCCTTCGCCAGCGCGGTGACCGGTCGTTTCCGTAACCCGTACATCAAACACCAGCTGCTTTCCATCGCGCTGAACGGCATGACCAAGTTCCGCACCCGTATCCTGCCGCAGCTGCTGGCAGGGCAGAAGGCGAGCGGTAAACTGCCTGCACGTCTGACTTTTGCGCTGGCGGCGCTGATTGCCTTCTATCGCGCAGAGCGTAACGGCGAAGCGTACCCGGTGCAGGACGACGCGCACTGGATTGATCGCTACCAGCAGCTGTGGGCTCAGCATCGCGACCAGCAGATTAGCACCACCGATCTGGTGAAAGCCGTACTGTCCGTGAGCGAACACTGGGAACAAGATCTTACACAAGTTGATGGATTGGTCGAACAGGTTTCCGCAGATCTCGACGCCATTCTGGCTAAAGGCATGCGTAAAGCGGTACAACCGCTCTGCTAATTGACCCCATACAGGCATCTAACTAACCCGGCTCCGGCCGGGTTTTTTACAAATGTAGCCCGGACGAGGTAAAGCCGACTCCGGAGTCGCACCGTATTTTCACTCAAGCACCTAATTAGTTACAACATACATTAAATGCCTTTTATATATCCACACCTGAACCCCGTGCCAACAAGGCTAAACAGCACAAAATGGGGCCCGTAAGCATACCATTACACCGCCAGTACTGCTTGAATACATGACCGAGATCACGTTTAATACACAACTTATTAACCTGATTGAAAAACTCATGATCGTTCGTCCACACCAGCACTGGCTGGCACGTATTTTCGTCTGGCACGGCTCTGTACTGCCGAAAATCTACTCTCGCTTACTGCTCAATTTCCTGCTCTCGATAGTGGTGATCCTCATCCTGCCGTGGTACTCCTCGTTAGGTTTTAAGCTCACCGTCGCACCGTTCAGCATTCTGGGCGTGGCCATCGCGATATTCCTCGGTTTTCGCAATAACGCCTGCTATGCCCGCTACGTCGAAGCGCGACAGCTCTGGGGCCAACTGATGATTGCCTCACGTTCGCTGCTGCGCGAAGTGAAAAATACGCTGCATGACGACCCACATGTAGGGGAGTTTGTCCGCCTACAGATTGCTTTTGCACACTGTCTGCGCCTGACGTTACGCCGCCAGCCGACGCGCGCGGTGCTGGCTAAGTACCTCTGCGAAGCGCATCTGACGCAGGTATTAGCTGCGCAGTCACCAGCAAACCGTATTCTGCTTATCATGGGCGATTGGCTCGCAGAGCGCCGCCGTTCAGGCGCGCTGTCCGATATTCTGTTCCACAGCCTGAATATTCGTCTGAACGACATGTCTATCGTACTGGCCGGTTGCGAGCGTATCGCCAATACCCCGGTGCCGTTTGCCTATTCGCTGATTTTGCACCGTACTGTCTACCTGTTCTGCATCATGTTGCCGTTTGCGCTGGTCGTTGACCTGCACTACATGACGCCGTTTATTTCGGTGCTGATTTCGTACACCTTTATCTCACTGGATACCCTGGCAGAAGAGCTTGAAGAACCCTTCGGTATGGAAAATAATGACTTACCGCTGGACGCTATCTGTAACGCTATCGAGATAGATTTGCTGCAGATGAATGATGAGTCGCAGATACCCGCCCGGATCACCGTCGATAAGTACTATCAGCTGAGCTAAGAGAGGGTATCGTGACCGTGACATTTCGTGCCATACAGGCAGAAGATAAAGCGCAGTGGCTTACGCTATGGAAGGGCTATAACGAATTCTATGGCAGCAACCCGCCGGATAACGTTACCGAACATACCTGGCAGCGTATTCTGGACCCGCAATCATCCATGTTTTGCCGGGTCGCTTGCGTTGATGGCCACCTGGCCGGTTTTGCTATCTGCGTGCTTCATGAAGGCACTTGGGTATTAACGCCCATCTGTTACCTCGAAGACCTGTTCGTGGATCCGGCCTTCCGTGGCAAAGGGGTGGCCCGTTCGCTCATGCAATTTGTGCTAAACGAGGCGAAAGAGCAGGGATGGTCACGCTTCTACTGGCATACGCGTATTCATAATCCGGCGCGTAAGCTTTATGATGAGTTTGTCGCAGCCGACGATTTCGTCCGCTATTCTGTTACGCTTTAAGGTAAACGAGCAGAATAAATCATTAAGGTTTTCCATGTTTAATGGTTGCACCGACATAAGGAGAATCAAAATGGAAAAAAGAATCGAAACTGCCGTGAACATCATTGTGTTCATTTCACTCTTCGCAACAGCCTGGGATTTATCGCTGGTTCGCGCCTTCAACTGGTAGGCCGCTAATCCCTCGATGATGCACTCCTGTTCGGGCGCAGACCACTGCTGCGCCCTTAAGCAGCGGATGAATCTTCAGATAATCAACGGCTTTTAGGCTAATTACCCACAAGGTTGTGCACCGTTTCTGTGGATAACATTTTCGCTAGCGCTCGCTCGCCATCCCCTGAAAGGTTTTGCGCCACTCTACCGGGCTGACGCCCAGTTTCTCGCGGAACGTCTGCCGAAAGGTGATGGATGATTGAAAACCGGAACGTTCCGCCACCTGTTCAATCGAAAGCGTGCTGCTCTCCAGCAGCGTCTGGCTGCGGCGCAGACGCTCAGTGGTTATCCATTCACCAATCGACATACCGGTCGCTTTCTGAAAATGGCGGGTCAGGGTTCGACGACTCATGGCAGCCCGTTCTGCCAGCACATCAATTTGATGCGCCTGATGGAGATTATCCTGCAAATACGTCAGCAGCTGATTAATCCGCGTATCGCCGGTACGGTGCGGCACCACCTGCTCAATGAACTGCGCCTGGCCGCCTTCACGGTAGGGCGGCGTGACCATTCGGCGGGCGATTTGGTTAGCGACGCGCGCGCCAAAACGCTGGCGAATAACATACAGACAGCAGTCCAGCGCCGCGGCGGTACCGGCAGAGGTGATGATACCGTCGTCATCGGTATAGAGGACGTTAACATCAAGTCGGGCACGGGGAAATAGTCGCTCAAACGCTTTCTCAAATTCCCAGTGCGTGACGGCACGGCGATTATCGAGCAAACCCGCATAGGCGAGCGCAAAGGTGCCGAGACACAATCCCACCAAGGTTGCGCCGTTTTGGCGAGCGCGAATCAGCGCTTCAAGCAGCGCTGGTGATGGTTTTTCATCCACGTGTCGCCAGAAGGGGACGATGACGATATCGCACCCGGCGAGCACGGAAAAATCGCTATCAGCCTGCACGGCGGTGCCTTCCTTTGACCACACCAGCCCCGGCGTTTCGGCACAAATATAACGCGTGAAACGCGGTGTTTCGCTCACGCTATTACCGAACAGGATCAGCGGTACGGAAAAGTGAAAGGTGCTGAATCCTTCGCTGGCCACGATCGCAACCGAGGTGGTGGACATAGGGCTATTCTCCGTTAAAACGTGACAGTGTCACCATCTTTAGGTGCATTAACATAGTCGAGTATCTGGTTATCTTCAGCATAGGCCAGCAGTGCACTGCGGGTGACTAAGCAGTGATTGATAGCTTCCATATGGGTGCCCACGATCTGTGCCTCAGGCACAATCTGATGCGCTTTCAACACATCTTCCAGACCAAAGATAATCGGACCGAAGCCCAGCACGTGCGCCCAGCCGGTGTTCATCATCACCACGCCTGGCTGGTAATGGCGCAGGTTATTCGCCACGCCGTCAATCCAGATGGAGTCACCGATCAGGTAGAGCGTTTTCTCCGCCGGATGCTGGAAAATGACGCCACAGGCTTCACCCAGTCGTTCGGCCAGTTCTGGAATCGCATAGAGTGCATCAGAGCCGTGCTGCCCATCGGTTTTGATCAACGCGATATCGCCGAAGCGGCTGGTTGCGGACAACTGCTGTAGCTGCGTAAATCCCTGGGAGCGGAGCAGCGCTTCATCGCTAGCGTTCTGCACATAAATCAGCATTGATTTGGGAATAATTTTCGCCGCCGTTTCATCCCAATGGTCTGGGTGGGTATGGGTGACGATAATCGCATCGACATCCAGCAGCTCTTCAGGGCGGCACGGCAGGTCGACCATCGGGTTACGCACCTCTGCGCGCGCCGTGCCGGGGAAGCCAGGATAAGCATCTTTTGGCGCCAGCATCGGGTCGATTAAAAAGCGTTTTCCGGCGTAGGTAATCAGCTGGGTGGCGTTGCGAATCTGGGTAATGTTCATGGTGGCATCCTCGTGCTCTGTTTCGATAATCACAGTATGCGCGTTGTGATATTCCCACGCCGCTGGCTAAAAGCCAACTTTCGATGTGATTGGGCCAATTTAAAACGCATTAATGCCATCCGGGCATAGTTATCATGAAAAATGAGTATGAAATTCGGCCGGTAAAGGCGTAGACAGGGTGTGGATAATGTATTTATCATACAAATGCATTAAGCCACAGCGCACTCGCGTTCCACTCATTCACTTGTGGGTTTTTGATTATGACCGCAGAAGTCAACGCTCTCATTATGCTTGCTCAATGCAACGAATCTAAGGGTTTTTATCGCCGCGCTCTGCGCATCTGGCAGGAGATATCGACGCATTTTGATGCTACGAAGGAGCAGTGTCGTTTGGCGTGGGACAAAATAAGCGCCTGCCATCTACAGCTGCAAATTAATACGCCGGTAGCGGTCAGTCGGGATAGCCGAAAGCAGGATGTAGAGCGCGATAAAGTTAAGATTCAACAACTGTTGGCGCAGGGCCATAGCATTAAAGAAATACAGCATCTGACCGGCCGTTCGATTGCCTTTATCTATAAATATAACCCCAGGAATAAGACCATCCATTAATAGCTGGATGGGGGCACGCCGAATGCCTGGCGGAAAGCGTAGCTAAAGGCGGCTGTGCTGGAATATCCCACCTCCAGCGCAACGGCCGTTACATTCTTATTTTGCTTCAGATGAATGACCGACTCCAGAATACGCATTTTCTGTTTCCATGCGCTAAACGGCATGCCGGTCTCTTTCTTAAAATGGCGGGAAAAGGTGCGGGCCGACATCCCAAGGTGGTGAGCCCAATCCTCCATCGCGTGTTCAAGGCCCGGCGACTCCTGAATCGTCCTGCAGACTTTGATCAGCGCCGCGTCGTGCGGCCACGGCAGCATTAACTCTACTTCCGGCAGTTTCAGAATCACATCCAGCAGCACGCTGACTAACTGGCCTTCTTTGCCTGCAATATCATAACGTTCTGGCGTGGTGGTGGTGGCGTAGTGGATAAACTCTCGCACAAAATCGCTGATGGCGACCACTTTACAATCACTGATGGGCGCAGGTAAAAAGTCGGGGTCAATATCCAGGTTTTCCAGATGTACGTCATCCAGCGCCCACACCGCATGCACGGTGTTATGTGGGATCCAGATACCATAATGCGCGGGGATGACCCAACATTTACCCGCAACATCAATCCGCATACTGCCTTTGCGCGCAAAATGAAACTGGGCAAAGGCGTGGCTATGTTCGGCAACATGGTTGCTGGCTTCCAGCACATACGAACGAAAATAGACCGACTGCGGCAGCTCTTTCATCGAGTCATCTTGCGATGAAAACCACTGTTTAGCCTGCTGAAGCGTGAAAGGGGTGCGATCGTCCATCATTATGGCATCTGTTCGATAAATATTGTCCTCACATCATAATACATACCATCAGCTTATCCATAATAATCTTCTGCACAGCATATTGACTCATTTATGGATAAGAAACATGGCCACGGTTTGCTCAGACGTAATTAGCATTGATGAATTGAACGATAATTGGTCGCGGATGGGGAATGACCTGCTCAGTCAGGCCGATATTAAAATCAATGGTGCCCGGCCATGGGATATTCAGGTTCATCACGCTGACTTTTTTAAGCGTGTATTTCAGCAGGGTTCGCTGGGTCTGGGCGAAAGCTATATGGAAGGGTGGTGGGACTGCGAACGCCTGGATATTCTGTTCTGCAAAATCCTGAAAGCAAAGCTGGATAAACAGGTGCCCGGCAACCTGAGGGATATTCTACGCGTTGTCAGCGCGCGTCTGTTTAATCTTCAGTCACGCAGCCGTTCATGGATTGTTGGCAAAGAACACTACGATATTGGCAACGATCTCTTTGCACTGATGCTCGACCCACATATGCAGTACTCCTGCGGCTACTGGCGTGACGCACAGACGCTGGATGAGGCGCAAAACGCCAAGCTGAAAATGATCTGCGAAAAACTGCAGCTTAAACCTGGTATGCGCCTGCTGGATATCGGCTGCGGCTGGGGCGGGTTAGCGGCTTATGCTGCGCGGAACTACGGTGTCAGCGTGGACGGCGTTACCATTTCTCGCGAACAGCAAAAGTTAGCGCAGCAGCGCTGCGAAGGGCTGGATGTGAACATCCTGCTGCAGGACTATCGTGACCTTAACACTGGCTACGACCGTATTGTGTCGGTCGGGATGTTTGAGCACGTTGGGCCGAAAAACTATGATACCTACTTCAGCGTCGTTGATCGCTGTCTTAAACCCGACGGGCTGTTTTTACTGCACACCATCGGCAGTAATCAGACCGGGCTCAGCGTCGACCCATGGATCAACAAATATATCTTCCCGAACGGCTGCCTGCCGTCGATTCGCCAGATTGCCAGCGTCAGCGAGTCACGCCTGATTATGGAAGACTGGCATAACTTTGGCAGCGATTACGATAAAACCCTGATGGCGTGGCACCAGCGTTTTAACCAGGCATGGCCGGGACTGTCGTCCAACTACACGCCGCGTTTCCGCCGCATGTTCAACTACTATCTGTGCGCCTGCGCCGGGGCGTTCCGCGCACGTGATATCGAGCTCTGGCAGGTGTTATTCAGCCGTGGTGCCGAAGGTGGCATGTACGTCTATCGCTAATGGCTCTGGCACGTCGCCTTCTGGCGGCGTGTTTTTAAGTTAATTCCATTATATTGTCTCTTATCTCGCTATTCATTCGTTAAATCCTATATTTTGTGTGTTACACAACCTTTCTATTTTTACTGCTTAATTCTATAATATTGTGTATTAACCTGAATTATTCTGGATAAGCCACCCTATGATGGATTTATCACTTAGCAAACCAGCAGAAATTGTCAAACTGCTCTGCGGCCGACTGCGCCAGGAGCGGCTTTCACAGCAAATGACCCAGGCTGACCTCGCAGCGCGCGCCGGTGTTGGCGTTAACACGGTCTCTAACCTGGAAGCAGGGCGTAACGTCAATTTTGATAGCCTGGTCAGGGTGGCGATGGTACTGGGCTTCGCCGGCGAACTGGAAACGCTGTTTAAGCCAAAGATTGAGAGCCTGGACGATATCCTGCGCTATGAAAAAAGCGCCACGCGCCACCGGGTAAAGAGGAAGCACGACGATGCCTAATCAGGTCGACATCTATTACGAAGGTTGGGGAGAGCGTTGGCTATGGGGTCGGTTGGTTTCCTCAACTGCGCTGACCGGGCGGCCAATGATTGCCTTTGAATATAGCGAAGACGCCGTACGCAAAGGGCTGGAGCTAGCGCACCTGACGCTGCCGCTTAATGGCCCGCGCTTGCGTCGGGATTTCCCTGCCCACCAGCTTGGCCTGCCGGGTCCGGTTTACGACGCGCTACCCGACGGTTGGGGGATGCTGCTGATGGATCGCCTATTCAAACGCCGGGGACTCAACGCCGCGCGCATTGGGCCGCTGGAACGTCTGACCTATATTGGCAACGCCGCGATGGGGGCGATGACCTTTCATCCTCTCCAGACTGATGACCCGCTAGCTGCGAAAGATAATGTGCCGCTTGCACAGCTGGCACAGGAAGTTCAGGCGGTGCTGAGAGGTGAAGGCGGCCAGTTCCTGCAAAAGCTGCTACAAATGGGCGGCTCGCCTCAGGGCGCAAGGCCGAAGGTGCTGCTGTATCGCCACCCACAAACGGGGCAGTTCACGACGGTCGCCGAACCCGAACTTGAAAGCTGGCTGGTGAAATTCCCGGCGCAGCAAGAGCACCCTGAAGTGTGTGCCATTGAAGCCGTCTACGGCGAGTGCCTTCGTCAGTGCGGTATCGCCGCGCCGGACATCGCTTATTTCGCGCTGCCAGGTGGGCAGGCCGCTTTTGCCAGCAAGCGCTTTGACCGCCAGGACGGTATGCGTGTGCCAATGCAAAGCCTTGCCGCTTTTACCGGCGCAAACTATCAGGTTGCCGGGTCGCTGGACTACGTGAACTTCCTGCGCGCCACTCATCTGTGCACCAACGATGTGCGGGAGAAGGCTCGTGCCTTTGAACGCGTATTGTTTAACGTCATCTTTAATAACCGCGACGATCACCCAAAGAACTTCGCCTATCTGATGGCGGCAAACGGCCAATGGTCGCTGGCTCCCGCTTTTGACGTCACCTACAACGATGGGCCGGGTGGCTATCATCAGATGGACGTGATGGGGGAAGCGTTGGATATTGAACGCCAGCATATGGTGGCGCTGGGTGAACAGGAGGCCGAGCTTACGCTGGCACAGATTGACGAAAAAATAGAGGCGTTTAGCGCGGTGGGTAACGCGTTTGCCGATACCGCAAGGTCGCTATATCCAGGTCGGATTACCGAAGAGACGCTGGGTCAGATTCAGCGGCAGATTCGCGATAATATCAGTCTATTAAAAAAGCCACTCTGACCATTCATTCCTTCGCCCCAAAGGGGCGAGGTTGGGGTGAGGGGCAGTTTGCACCGCCCCTCACTTATCTCAATCAAAACATTGCATACAGCAGCGCCGAAACGGTTAATACGCCGCTCGCCATCACCATCACGGCGATAAATCCGCGCATGGCTTTCAGTGCAGGACGGGTGAAAATCAGCCAGGTTGGTATCACGAACAGGAAGATCGCAATTAACGGCCCGCAGAGGGTTTCAATCATATTAATGACGTCAGGGTTAATATAAACCACCGCCGATGTCACAATAAACATCACCACCGACGTGATTAATTTAATCCGCTTAATATGGCTGGTTCGTTTAATCTTAAACAGATCGGTCGCCAGGACGTTAAAGGTTTCGGCTACCGGCATCGAAATGCCTAAAAAGGATTTCGTCATCCCCAGAATCGCAATAAACGGCGCCAGATAGAGCAGTGCGCTCATCCCGCCGTTGCCGCCAATCACCGACAGCACGTTCAGGTTCTGATCTTTCGCCATCTCAAAGGTTTCGCGTGGCGTGCTTAAAATGCAGCTCAGTACGAAGAAGATAATACTGAAGAAAATCAGCCCGTAAGCGCGACGGATAACCCGTACCGACTGCTCCTCACCACCGTTACCCGGTTCACGATACCAGGAGGCTAGCGCAGGAATCAGCGGAGCAGAGCAGAGGGAAAAGGCGATAAGCGGCAGCGTCAGCCACAAATCTTTCAGCGAACTGCCAACCGTTGAGGCGTGGGTCTGCTGCCAGGCGTGCGTCACGTTGTTGATGTCCCATGCCGGGATCTGCGAGGCGGCGATAACGATAATGGCAATCGCAAACGGCAGCGCCAGCGCGCTCATGGTACTGACAACCCGGTCGCGACCCTTGCTCAGCACCAGATGGAGGATCAACAGCACCACCAGCGTCAGCGTCGCGCGGTTAATACCGGCAATGTGCAAGCGCTCGGTCAGGAAGTGGCTGAGGGCGTTCACCAGCGACACGGCGTACACCAGCGTCACCGGATAGTGCGCCACGCAGAAAAACAGCTTCATCGCCTGACGGCCCTTTGGCCCGAAGAACGATCCAAACAGCGGCAGCGTCCGATCCTCGCCGTCATGCCCCTGCTGGTCGCGCATAAAGACGCGGCAAATCAGCACGTGCGGCACTAACGATAGCGGGAATCCAAGAAGGAGTAGCAGAATAAAGACGAGCGGGCCGCGGGTACCAATTTCCACCGGTAGGAAAAGCGTGCCTGCACCAACAGTAGCGCCATAAACACCCATCATCCAGATGGTATCTTTTTTCGTCCATTGGGGACGAGATATAGCTGTTTCTTTAGTCATAGTACTCATATATTTCGAGAATAACGCGAACGTTAATGGGGAGTTATTGGGGTAACCTAAGCGGAAAGAATAAACGAGGTGGAATTGATTTATTATTATTTGAGGCGATGCTAATGCCTTTTGTTCGATACTACTGGCAGCCGGATAAACCTCGCAACTGTTTTTTGGTGTTTTCAGGAAACTACAAGATGGTTAATAACACCCATTCACACCATCTTAACTTATTACCATTAATATTAAAGGAACCGGCGATCGCCCGTCGGTTCCTGCTGATGATTAATTACCCCAGCGGCTTTTTAAATAATCAACCGCCTGCTGAGTTTGCGGCTGTTCGAGGTAGCCTTCGCGGAACAAGATTGTGCCATCGATATTTGCCGCGGACTCGTTCATATCAATCTGCTTTTTAAGCTCCGGCACGCCGCCCTGAACCGTCCAGTCTGGCTCATTCTTCGACGGTTCGCCTACTTTATACAGCGCGATACCGATATAAAGACGGGTATTGGTTGGTTTCACCACGTCGGCCCACCATTTTGCCAGCACATCGTAGCGCGCGGCATCGCGGGCAAACGGCCAGTAAAGCTGCGGGGCAATATAGTCGAGCAGACCCTGCTGCACCCACTGGCGAGTATCGGCATAAGATTCATCGTACGCCGCCGCGCCGCGCGTATCGGAACCGGCCGGATCGTGCGAACGGTTACGCCAGACGCCCGCCGGGCTCACGCCAAACTCGACCTTTGGATTGAGCTGTTTAATGGTGCGAGAAACCTGGGCAATCAGTTGCTGCGTATTGTTACGACGCCAGTCGGCTTTCGATGCAAAGCCCTGGCCGTATTGGCGGTAGGTCGCGTTGTCATTGAGCGCTGAAGCGGGAGTTTCGGTATAGAAATAGTCGTCAAACTGCACGCCGTCAACCGGATAGCGGGAGACCACTTCAGCCACGATGCTCGTTATCCAGTCGCGAACTTCCGGGATGCCCGGGTCGAGTACGAAGCGGTCGCTCGCGGTGCGGATCCAGTCGCGATGCAGAACGTAAACGCTCGGCGGTGTCATCGACAGCGTATTATTTAATGCCGTCACGGTGGATGGTTTGATGTTAGTAGAAACACGATACGGGTTAAACCACGCGTGTACCTTCATGCCGCGTTTGTGTGCTTCATCCAGCATAAACTGCAGCGGGTCGTAGCCTGGATATTGGCCGATAGTGCCGGTCAGCGTTTCAGACCACGGCAAAATGTTGGACTGCCAGAGTGCCGTACCATCAGGCTTAACCTGGAAGAAAACGGTATTAATACCAAGGCTTTTCAGCTTATCGAGCTTCTCGCGCATTGCGGCCTGCTGCTGAATCACGCGCTGCATGCTGCTGCTGGCATTGATGGAGCTAATCGGTGGCCAGTCGAGGCGAGATACCGTAGTGAGCCAGACACCACGCATCGGTTCATTACTCTGCTGGGTTTTGCCAGTATTGACGTTAGAAGGCGACTTAACGGGAGTCTTTGAGTCACAGCTGACCAGAAATAACGCAGCGGCAATCAGCGCGGCGGCTTTTTTTGTTTTCGACATACGGAATAAACTAAAAGAACTGAGAATCATAGGTGCCGTTATTCGGGTTAAATCGAGTGAGGACATTCTCGTACTATTTAAGATGAAGTCAATCAATTAGCAGCGCTGATATCACACGAAATGATAACGATCATCCTGATATGTCATTTGCCTTATTTCTACGAATTTCTTATCGTTGATGGATATTCATCCAGAAAAAAGTAAGGAAGCCCTATGTCTGAACATTCACATCTTGCCTGGACCTGGCAAGGCAGCGCCGAACCGGATGCGCTTGAGCTGAAAAGCATCGCCGTACCGTCATTGGCTACCGGCGAAGTGCTGGTACGAAATACGGTTATCGGACTGAACCCGGTTGACTGGAAAGTGCTGGGGCCGGGGCTAATTGACTGGGAGAAGGACCATGTCCCAGGCGTTGACGGTGCGGGCACGGTGGTCGCGCTAGGGGAAGGGGTTGATAGCAGCTGGCTTGGCCAGCGGGTGGCATATCATCAAAGCCTGGCGAAACCCGGTAGCTACGCGGAACACACCCCGGTTGCCGCCCGCGCCCTGATGCGCGTTCCGGATGCGGTGAGTTTTGACACTGCGGCGAGTATCCCATGCCCGGCGCTGACCGCCTGGCTGGCTATCGAAAAGCTGCCCGTCATCCCTAATGCGCCGCTGCTGATTAGCGGCGCCGGCGGCGCGGTGGGGCATTATCTTGTTCAGTTTGCGGCGGCGAGAGGATTTGCGGTGACCGCGATGTGCAACCAGCGCCACTGGCAGCGTTTGCAGGCAATGGGCGCACAGCGCTGTATTGCCGGGCCATTAGCCGCAGGGCAATCCTGGCCAGAGGCAGATGCCGCGTCGTTCTATGTGGTGATTGACAGCGTGAATGAAGATCACGCCGCTCGCCTGACGCCAGCGCTGAAGGCCAACGGTCATATCATTGCGATTCAGGGGCGGTTAAGCGAGTGGCCCTGCGCGCCGTTCGGTAGAACCCTGTCGATGCATGAAGTGGCGCTCGGCGCGCTGCACTGGTATGGCGATGATGAAGCCTGGCAGCAGCTCACCGCTGCGGGTGAGAAGATAATGGCCGATCTCGCCGCTGGTCGTCTGGTGGCAGAAGAGACGGTGGCTACCGGGTTCGATAAGCTGCCGGAGCTACTGGACCAGCTCCGTCACCGTCAGTTCAGCGGCAAACCGCTGGTGCGAGTTAACCCTTAGAACGACCGGTTCCCCACGGGTTGAACGCCGGTTCTTCCGGCGCGATATCCACATCACCTGACAGTGAGTCGAGGTAGAGGGCTTCTACTTCTGCGCGCGCCCACGGCGTACGGCGCAGAAACTTGAGGTTCGATTTTACGCTCGGCTCATTCTTAAAACAGTTGATGTTAATCAGCTTGCTCAATTGATCCCACCCATAACGCGCCACCAGCGCATTGACCTGCATTTCCAGAGTGACGCCGTGCAAAGGATCTTTTGAAATATGTGCTGTCATGCGGGGTCCGTTAAACATTGAGTGAAAAAGAGTGAGCGGGGGGAAGGTTACAAGAAAGCGGAACCTCCGGCAATGACTCGCGTTGAGCGGTTGAAATGCTGCTCATTTTTCAGGCGGTTTTGCGTGGATTCTGACGCACAACGATACTGCTAAATTAGCAGAATTCACGTAGCGCACGATAAAACAACGAAATAGTTTAAAATCAAATAGTTAAATGTTTATCGGGGAACCACAGCCCGAAACAGGTGATACCACCCTCGCTTTCTACCCAGCATCGCCCCTGATGTAACTGCATTATCGAACGCACGATAGAGAGACCCAGACCGCTGGAGTGCGCCGAATCGTGGCGTGCAGGATCGGCCCGATAAAAACGATCGAACAGTTTATCCTGATGAGCGCGCGAGATGGTTTCCCCTCGGTTTATCACCCGGATGGCCATGCCGTCTGCTTCGGCGGCGACCGCTATCGTAATCACGCTTTGCGGCTCTGCGTAACGCACCGCGTTAGACAGCAGGTTTGCCAGCGCGCGGCGCAGCAGCTGGGCATCGGCGTACACCGTTCCGCTGGCCTGGGCGTGGAAGGAGATGCCACGATCGGCGGCCAGATCCTCAAAATAGTCACTCAGGCGCTGAATCTCTTCGGTGACGTTTATCTTGTGGCGCTGGATGGCCCGGTCAGGCTGCTCCGCCTGGGCGAGGAACAGCATATTGTCGATCATCCGCGACATGCGCTGTAGCTCTTCGAAGTTTGACCCCAGCAGCTGCTGGTAATAGTGATTATCGCGAGCCGCGCCTAGGCCCACTTCAGTCTGACCGAGTAGGGTGTTAATCGGTGTGCGCAGGTCGTGGGCCATATCCGCGCTGACCTGTTTAAGTTGCTGGAATCCACGCTCGAGTCTTTCAAGCATCGCATTTACCGAGTCGATCAGGGCATCCAGTTCGGTCGGTACGCCGTGTTTATCGAGGCGGGAAGAGAGCGTTTGTGTGCCGATTTTTGCGGTGCGTTCGGCAAGTTGATGCAACGGCAACATCCCGCGGCGAGCGAAAATAACCGCCAGTATGACGGAAATTGCCGCCATCATGGCGGTAAAAAGTATGATGTTGGTACGGTACGCCTCAAGAATATGGGTGCGCTCGCTCAGTACTCTGGCTGAGAGAATTTCCAGCGGCGGCTGGTCGTTGGCCGACGGACTGATTGCCGCCATATAGACCATCGGCGTGCCGTCCGCGCTGTTGGCATGATGCACGGCGGCGGGCGTCAGCCGTTGGTTGCCAGCAACGGGGGTAACAGCCGGAATATCGCGCCGCATCGGATTGACTTCCAGCAGCGTGGACCCGCCAACGTAGCGGATAATCAACAACGACTCCGTGTTGCCCAGCATATTGGCAAACAGATGGGGCTTTTCGTGGATCAACTGGCGGGCATCAAGATCCCGCAGCAGCGTGCTGATCTGGTCGACGCGAGAGACCAGCGCCGCATCGTCGCGTATTGTGAGCTGCTGGCGCAGCCCATAGTAGAGTGCGCTACCCATCACGGTTAAGGCCGCAAAGGAAAACGCCGCCAGCAGAACGGCTAATCGAAAAGTCAGGGACCTGCGCTTCATGGCGCTTTCTCGCAGCGATATCCCACGCCGTGCACGGTATGAATCAACCGTTCGCTAAAGGGATCGTCCACTTTTTGCCGCAGCCGGCGTACCGCGACGTCCACCACGTTGGTGTCGCTGTCAAAATTCATATCCCAGACGCGGGAGGCGAGAAACGTTCGTGAGAGCACCTGGCCGGGATGCTGTAGAAAGCAGACCAGCAGCTTGAACTCTTTGTTGGTGAGCGTGATAAGTTTGCCGTCCCGTTCGCAGCGAAATTTTTCGATATCCACCACCAAATCCGCCAGCGAGAGACGTGCTTCTGGTTCTGGCTGACGCTGGCCGCGGCGCAAAATAATACGAATACGTGCCAGCAGTTCGGCGAAGGAAAATGGCTTCACCAGATATTCGTCGGCGCCCAGGCCCAGCCCGCGTAGGCGATCCTCCAGCGCCCCGCGTGCGCTTAGAAACAGCACCGGAATCTGGCTATGGGTACGTAAGCGTTCCATGACCGTCCAGCCGTTCATTTCTGGCAGCATGACATCCAGCAATATCAGGTCATAGCGTTCTTCCCGCGCGAGATGCAGCCCGTCGATACCGTTGGCAGCCCAGTCCACGGTATAACCCGCTTCATTTAGCCCGTTCACCAGATAGGCGGCGGTTTTCGCTTCGTCTTCAATAATGAGGATTTTCACCCAGCGGGTCCTGTAAAAAGGAGAGAAAAGGGGGCGGAAAGCGCCCCAATTTTGTCAGTATAACCTTAGTATCCCGGCACGTGGGCCGCTTTCATTATCAGGTTAGCCACCGCTTCTGGCTGCGAGAGTAGCGAGACGTGGCTGGATTTCAGCTCAATGGTCTGCGCATGCATTCGTTTCGCCATAAAACGCTCCAGATCCGGGTTGATAGTGCGATCCTCCGTGGATACTGCATACCAGGTTGGCTTGTGCTGCCAGGCGGCAACGGTAGTTTTAGCCTGGGTAATCGCTTTACCGATTGGTTGCTGTACGGCGTAATAGGCCTTGGCTTTGCGTTCCGGCAGGTCACCGGCAAAATCATGAATAAACGCCGATTCGCTCAGTGCGCCGTAGCCATCGTCGCTCCATTTCAGGCCCGCCGACGCTGGCGCCGCAGGGTATCGTTTGGTTAATGCCGGATAATCTTCCCCGGCCTCCGGTGCTCTGGCGGCAATATAGACCAGTCCTTTCACTTCCGGCTCATCGCCCGCCTGACTTATCACCATACCACCGTACGAGTGCGCCACCAGAATCACCGGGCCATTTTGCTGCGCCAACGCGCGTTTCACCGCCGCCACGTCATTATCCAGAGAGGTCGTTGGGTTCTGCACTGCCGTGACGTGCAGGCCTTTTGCCTGCAGCAATGGGATCACTTTTCCCCAACTGGAGCCGTCGGCAAACAGGCCGTGCACCAGCACGATATTTTTAACTTCCTGCGGCGTGTCCGCCTGTGCGGCGAGCGGGCTTAATGCGCCCAGTATCAGGGAACTCAGAACGGTAAGATGGCGTAATTTCATGGTTAATCCTCAGATTCAGCAATGGGGTCATGGCTACTGTAGTGGCCTGGGACCCACAAAGTGCTGACGCTGAAATGACAAAAAAATGACAACGGAAAGTCGTAGGTCTAAAAATCAGGGAGGTGGCAAGCGGTTGATGATGTGGTAAACAGGGAGATAGAAATGATCAACCGGGATGGTTAACATGCTGAAATACCTCTCACTGCTGGCTGTTCTGCTGCTGGCGGGATGCGCCAATACGCCAAACTTGCCGCCAACGGATACCATTGTGGCGATAAAACCGGATGATACCGGCATTATCGCCAGTTCAAAAAAATACAGCTATCGTTTCGGGCGCGCGGGCATGCCGCAGGAGTATCAGCGCTATAAAACATTCTACGATCGCTTTCATCAACAGGCTTCCGGTGTACGAGTTAACTTTGTGGCCGAGAACCACGAGCTAACGGCGGAGTACCTGGTGGTGATTGATAAGCGCAAAGTGGATGCTGAGCAACAAACCGTGCTGGTGAATCAGTATAAGGCGAAGCCGATTGATAACGATCATCTTGGGGTGATGTTTAAAGCCAGCGGCTTCTGGGTGTTATCTGATGAATCTGATGACCTGTCTGCGCCGTATCGGCTGGAACAACCGATTGTGGTCTCCATCAGCGATAAGACCCAATCGATTACCACTCTGGGCACCATCGCGATGATCCCATTAATCCCGTTGTTCCCACTGTATATGATGTACGGATGCGCGACCGGGCCTTGCATATAGGGCTCGGCAACTTAGCGTCGGGGCGTGCTGCATCGCCAGGCGATCAGCGCGCAGACCGTCAGAACCAGCCCCAACTGCTGCACCATACCGGCGAGCCCGAGTAAGATCCCCAGCAGCAGATAGTAGCTTAGCCCGAACAGCGCGCCAGCAACCCCGGCCTGCTTCCGGTAGCGATGCAACGCCTGGCTCAGCACGTTCGGTATTGCGATGCCGTAGGCAACCACCACGCCCGCAACCGGAATCAGTACCCACGCGGAATGTTGCAACCCCCATGCGACGACACCGGAGAGCAGCGCCAGAATGCAGGCGTAATAGACCAATCGTTCTGGCGTCAGGCCGGAGGTGAGCAGTCTCCGGTTTAGCAGGCTCCCCAGTAGTGAAGCGATCGCCAGCAGGAATCCCGTCCAGCCAAATGCCGTCGAACTCCAGCCCAATTGTGCGAAAAGAAAGGGGCTCAGGCTGTAGTAGCTGAACAGCATGGTATTCAGCAGTGCAACAAGCATGGCGTTTTTCCAGAGCGCGCCGTCCCGCACCATACCGCAGGCAAGCTCGGCAGCCCGTGGCCTGCTCACGTTTTTCGGTCGTGTTTCCGCAAGGGCGAAGAACGTGAGTATGAGCAACAATAACGCCAGCCATACCAGCGCAAAAAAGACGCCGGTATGACCATACAGACTGACCAGCCAACCGCCGCTAACCAACCCAATAACCGGGCTCATCGCTAGCGCGGCTCCCATAACCGAAAACACACGGGCGAGGGCGATTGATTCATAGCTATCGCGCAGCATCGTCTGCACCACAACGGAGCCGGAAGCGGCTCCTATTGCCGCCACCATACGAGCCAGTAGCAGCAGGGTAAAATCATGGGCGACAACGGCCATTGTGGCGCCCACGCCATAACAGACCAGCCCGGCCATCATGGCCGGACGACGTCCGATGTGGTCGCATAGCCAGCCCCACAGCGCTACCCCGACCGCAAAAGCGATAAAGTATACGGAAAGCGTTTGAGCGGCGCGCTCGTGACTAACCTCAAATGCGCGGGCGATGTCCGGCAGCGCCGGGCTATATAGGGTTTCCACCAGTTGCGGAAACATAATTAGCAGCGTCAGCAGCCATAAGGGCGGACGGGTGGTGATATTCATGATGAGATCCAGTGCGTCAGAAAATTGAGGCCTATTATTGCGAACGCACGGGTGTCTTATTACCATATTAAAGACATTATCTATCAAATATCGGACAACTCATGAAGATTAGCCCTAGCGATATATTCGACCCGGATCGTTTTAATGAACCGGTTGTCGGCATCGCGTCCGATATGGGCGTGCATGATTCCGGGCGGCACAGCCATCAGCGCCATCAACTCCTCTTTTCGGC
This sequence comes from Kluyvera sichuanensis, assembly GCF_040930405.1. Classification (NCBI taxonomy): domain Bacteria; kingdom Pseudomonadati; phylum Pseudomonadota; class Gammaproteobacteria; order Enterobacterales; family Enterobacteriaceae; genus Kluyvera; species Kluyvera sichuanensis. The sequence continues at coordinate 1,227,502 of NZ_CP162271.1, read as the reverse complement.
GGCAGGAAGCATCACCATTGAACTCGATCAAACCCTGTGCCTACTGCCGCCGGGCCGGGCTGCCTGGATCCCCGCAGGCATCGTTCACCGCGCCATTATGCGTGGCGTGCTGGTCTATCGTTCTCTCTATTTTTCAAAGACATTGCCGCTATCGATGCTGCCGCTGCAGATAGTCGAGGTGAACCCGCTCTTTTTTGAGGTTATTGAACGAATGGCGTTCTGGCCCTGGGGGATGGAGGCCGCGCAACAGGCCAGCCTGATTACCGTTTTTAGTGAGGAAATGCAGCGCGCGCGTCAGGAAAACTGGACGCTAAAATTTCCCTCAGACCCACGCCTGAACGACTGGCTGGATAGGGTGCATAAGGGGGATTTACCGCCGAGATTGGGTCAGTTAGCCCAGCAGGCAGGTGCCTCTGAGCGCACGATAAGCCGTATTTTTGTCAAAGATACCGGCATGAATTATCAGGGCTGGCGGCAGCAGTGGCGGCTACTGAAAGCCATGGAAATGCTGTCCGATGGACTCTCGTTAAGCGATGTCGCGCAAGGGCTTGAGTTTGTTAGTGACAGCGCATTCATCGCTTTTTTCCGGCAGCATACCGGCACCACGCCGACACGCTACTCGCCGAGATAGCTGAGCCTTCCGCCAGATGACAGGATTGTCATCTGGCTAACCCCTTTCTGTAGGGTTCCCCCGAGTAGACTGGCCTCATTTCTTACCAACAGTGAATTACCATGACATTACTTCGCGCAAGGCCACTGCTTGTCATCGGCCTGATGTTGGGGGCTGGCCTCATTTCATTTTTTATCTTTCGCCAGAACAGCGATGCGGCCCCCATACACAAAGCAACCGAACCCCTTGTTAGTCTGAGCCCCGCCGAGGTGAAGTCGGTACCTCTACGGCTGTCTACTCAGGGGCATGTGGTGTCGCTGAATCAGGTCGATATTCAGTCTCAGGTTACGGGAACGGTAAAATCGGTGGCATTCAAGGAGGGGGATTTTGTTAAGCAGGGGCAGCTGTTGTTCACGCTGGATGACAGTACGCAGCAGGCCGCGTTACGCCATGCGATAGCGACGCTGGCAGAATCCCATTCTTTACTGGCGAAAGCACAGAACGATCTTGCCCGTGGCCGCAGCCTGAAAGCGAAGAACTATATTTCAGCGTCAGACTGGGACACGCTAAAAAGCGCGCAGCAGCAGTACGCCGCGCAAAGCAACGCCGCCGAGCAGGATATTGAGACGGCTCAGGCACAGCTGGGATATACGAAAATTTATGCCCCGGTTAGCGGTAAAACGGGGGCGTTAAACGTTCACATCGGCAGCCTGGTGCAGCCAGGTAGCGCTTCACCGCTGGTCAGTATCAACCAGTTCGATCCTGTCGGCGTCTCATTCACTTTACCCGAAAGCAGTCTTAATGCGGTGCTGGCCGCCCAGCGTCAGGGGCCGGTGAAGGTATGGGTAAAAAATGCCCAAGGCGAAAACGTAGCGGGAGAACTGGATTTCATTAACAACACCGTCAGTGCGGATACCGGCACGATGGCCTTTAAAGCCCACTTTGCCAATGCGGACCATCTGCTGTGGCCGGGAGCCTTCGAGGATGTCACCGTTGATGCCGGGGTGCAGAATGTCGTCGTACTGCCGCCGCAGGCGGTACAGAATGGTCCGGAAGGTCATTTTGTGTTTCTTATCGATAATGCCAGCCGCGTCTCCACCCAGACCATCAATCTGCTGCGCATGCAGCAAGGTATGGCGATAGTCGATGGTGTGGCGCAGGGCACCCACGTGGTGGTCGAAGGCGCTAACGCGTTGCGCCCAGGCATAACGGTCAGACAGGCGCGCCATGCAACAGCCGTGGAGCCTAAGTCATGAAGTTTGCTGAACTGTGTTTATCCCGACCGATTGCCGTGATGCTGCTGTGGCTAGCGGTGATTGTGACCGGGGTCATTTGCTGGACGAGGCTGCCGGTTGCTGCACTGCCCGAGTTTGATACACCGACGATTAAGGTCAATGCGTCGCTCTCTGGCGCCAGCCCGGAAACTATGGCCTCATCAGTGGCGACGCCGCTGGAAAAAAACCTCTCCACCATCGCCGGGATATCGACGCTGACCTCAACCAGCCTGCAGGGCGCTACTACCATTGTGATGGAGTTCGACCCTTCGGTGAATATTGATTCGGCGGCGGTGGACGTGCAGGCCGCGCTGTATCAGACGATGAAAAAATTACCCTCAGAAATGACCACGCCGCCGTCGTTTCGCAAGGTCAACCCGGCCGACGCGCCCATCGCCATTATCGCTATCGACTCGCCCTCAATGACGCTGTCGGATCTTAACCGCTTCAGCGATAACCTGATCTCGCCAGCGCTCTCCACGATTAATGGTGTGGCGGAAGTGACCGTGAATGGGCAGAAGAAGTATGCAGTACGGGCCGAAATCGATCCTAACAAGCTGGCGGCGATGGACCTGACCCTCACGGACGTACAGTCGGCGCTGAAATCGGCAAATGCCAATACGCCTATCGGGGAGCTGGACGGCAAGCGGCAGATGATGATGCTGCAAACTCGCGGCGATCTGCGTAATGCGGCCGATTTTGCACAGGTTATTATTGCGACCCGCAACGGCCAGCCGGTGCGTCTGGCTAATGTTGCTAGCGTTCAGGACAGCATTGAAAACACCCTGAGCTATAGTTCGGTGAATGGTCACACGGCGATTGTGCTGAATATCAGCCGTCAGCCGGGCGCCAACATTGTTTCAACCATCGATGCCATTAAGGCGCTGATGCCACGGCTGCAATCACAGATGCCGCCATCGGTACACCTACAGCTGCTCAACGATCGTTCGTTGTCTATTCGTCAGGCAATCCATGACGTGAATATCACGCTGTTGGTCACTATCGCGCTGGTTATTCTGGTGATCCTGCTGTTCCTGCGCCAGCTACGGGCCACGCTTATCCCAGCGCTGAGCGTGCCGGTGTCGCTGCTTGGGGCTTTTGCCCTGATGTACGTGATGGACAGTATTTCCCTGATGGGGCTGACTATCGCCGTGGGACTGGTGGTCGATGATGCGATCGTGGTGCTGGAAAATATCATGCGCTATCGAGAGCAGGGGGAGACGATACGGCGAGCCGCGCTATTGGGCGTGCGCGAGGTGGCGTTTACTGTTATCTCTATCTCGCTGTCATTAGTCGCCGTTTTCCTGCCTATTTTCCTGATGCCAGGCACATTAGGGCTGCTGTTCCATGAATTCGCATGGGTGGTTTCGCTGGCGATTCTGGTCTCGGCGGCGGCATCATTAACGCTGGTTCCGCTGCTGGTATCGCTGCTAATCAAAGACCATGAGATTGAAAAACCACAGCCTGGGTGGAGTCGTCATTTTGAGCGCGGGTTTGATGCCGTACTGAAAGGCTACGCGCGGGCGCTGAATGTCGTTATTGCCCATAAAATGTGGATGGTGCTTGCGGCGCTGGCTACGGTACTGCTCACGGTTATCCTCTACTGGAGCGCGCCGAAAAGCTTCTTCCCGCAGGAAGATATAGGCCAAATCACGGCGAATATTGATACGCCACAGGACATGTCATACGACGGTCGTCTCGCCGTCGCGCAGCAAATCGGCAAAACGCTGCTTGCAGATCCTGCCGTGGCGGATATGGTCACCAAAGTCGATCACGACACCACGCAGGTGGCGCTGACGCTCAAAGATCTTTCGCAACGCCCGGCGATGCCGCAGGTTGTGCAGCAGATGCGCGCGGAGACCCGCTATATGCCGGGAATTACCGTATTTTTCAGCCCGGTACAAAACCTGAAAATTGGTGGCCGTTCGTCTAAAAGCAGCTATCAATATACGCTGCAGTCCGTCAATAGCAGCGATGGGCTCGCGCTGAACACCTGGGCGAACAAGCTGATGGAGGGAATGAAAAAGAGCGGCGTGTTTGTCGGGGTCAACAGCGACTCGCAGCTTAACGGGCTGGAAGCCGACCTGCAGATAGACCGCAACAAAGCCTCGCTTCTTGGTGTCGATACCAGTCAGATCCGCAGCAATTTGTATGCCGCCTATGGCACCCAGCAGGTCTCGACTATCTACGCGCCGGAAGACAGCTACCAGGTGATAATGGAAGTGAAGCAACCGTTCCGCCAGAATGAGAGCGATCTGGCGAAGATTTATGTGCGTTCAGCCGCCAATACGCTGCTGCCGGTGACGACCTTCACGACGATTTCACGCACGCAGGGCATTACCGCCGTTAACCATCAGGGGCAGCTTCCGGCGATTACCGTCTCTTTCGACCTTGCTCCCGGTAAGTCACTGTCGGATGCCACCGCTGCGATAGCGCAGGTTGAGAACGACATGCAGATGCCCGCGTCGGTCTTCGGCAACTACGCCGGGCAGGCGGCGTTATACCAGCAGTCGCAGAGCAGCCAGATTTGGCTGATTATCATGGCGCTGGCGGTTATCTACGTCATCCTTGGCGTGCTCTATGAAAGCTGGATCCACCCGTTGACCATTTTGCTGGGTTTACCCTCGGCGGCCGTCGGTGCGCTGCTGGCGCTGCGGCTATGTAATCTGGATCTCACCTTTATCGCCATGATAGGCATTCTACTGCTCATCGGGATCGTCAAAAAGAATGCCATCATGATGATAGATTTTGCGCTGGCGGCGCAGCGCCAGCATAATTTATCTGCCCATGACGCTATTATTCAGGCCTGCCTGCAGCGCTTTCGCCCTATTATGATGACCACCTTTTGCGCCATGATGGGGGCGCTACCCATCGCATTCGGCTGGGGGGCGGGTGCCGAACTTCGTCAGCCGATGGGCGTGGCGATTGTCGGTGGGCTGCTCTTTTCGCAGCTGATTACGCTGTTTATCACGCCCGTTTTATACCTGCTGTTTGAACGGACTGCACGGCCGCAGGCGCATACAGCACCATTGCTGGAGGAACAATGAGACTACTGTTGGTAGAAGACCAGTCGATGGCGGCTGACTATATCGCAAAAGGGCTGAGAGAGAATGATTTCGTCGTCGATGTTGCCAATAACGGCGTCGACGGGCTGCACTTTCTGCTGACCAACGACTACGACCTGGCAGTGCTCGACGTGATGCTACCCGGAATGAATGGCTGGAAGATCCTCGAGTTAGCGCGCCAGGCGGGGAGGGCAACGCCGGTGATGTTTTTGACCGCGCGAGACGAAGTGGAAGATCGGGTCAGAGGACTTGAGCTGGGTGCAGAAGATTATCTCATCAAGCCATTTTCCTTCAGCGAACTACTGGCAAGGGTGCGCGTCATCATGCGTCGCCAGACCGTACATAGCGCGCCGCTGGAAGAGTCCGTACTGCAAATCAGCAACCTGCAGCTCGACTTCCATAAACACCGCGTGACCCGCGAAGGCAAGCGCATCGAGCTGACGCAGAAAGAGTTCTTACTGCTGAACCTGCTGATGCGGCGAAGTGGGGAGGTGTTATCGCGTACCGTGCTGGCAGAGCAGGTCTGGGATATGAATTTTGATCCAGAAACCAACGTTATTGACGTCGCCATCCGTCGTCTGCGCAGCAAAATTGATGATGATTTTGACGTTAAACTGCTGCATACGATTCGCGGCGCAGGCTACGTTCTGGAAGAGAGACAAGATGCTGATCCCGCGTAAAATGTCGATAACGCTTAGGCTGACGCTCTATTTTTCCGTTGCCATGACGCTGGTGCTGTATAGCGTTTCCGGGCTGCTGTATTCCACAATGCGCAATCAGCTTAGCCAGAAGGATGAGAGTGAACTGCGCAGCACTTTGCAGTTTCAGCAGGAAATCGCCACGACCATCAGCGAACGCCAGGGGCCCACGGAGCTCTGGCAGCAGGAGCTGTTTGAGTTTATTGCCCGCCAGGACAGGCTCTCACTGCGCATTATCAGCCCGGACGGTAAAGTCTGGGCGCAGTCGAAAAATATGCGCGTGCCTGAAGTCGATTTCCCTGCGCCTTCCCGCGATTTTGCCTACCATTCCTGGCGCTACCGCCAGGGGGAAACCAGCGAAAAGTATCTGATTGCTTCCACCAACTTTATCCTGAAAGGGAACGAGCCGTGGCTGGTCCAGGCTGCGCTCAACGTTTCTCGCAACAATGAAATCATTGAAGATTACTGGCAGCGCATGCAGATTGCCGTCGCGCTGGCTATCGTGGTCTTTTCAGCCATCGGCTACTGGCTTGCCCGCCGCGGCCTGCTACCGTTGCGCCAGATCAGCCGTGAAATTGAGTATATCCATGCCGAAGATTTAGACACCCGTCTTGCTACCCGACAATGGCCGTCTGAACTAAACGCGCTGGCAACCTCCTTTGACCGGATGATGACCCGACTTGAAGCCTCCTTTAAGCAGCTTAGCCGTTTTTCATCTGACATTGCCCATGAGCTTCGCGGCCCGATTAATAACCTCATCTCGGCCGCCAGCGTTACGCAAAGCAAAGACCGCAGCCCGCAGGAGTACCGGGAGACGCTTGCCGCTTTAGTCGAAGAGGGCGAAAGGCTGTCGCGGATGATTTCCTCCATGCTGTTTCTGGCCAGAGCCGATAACAGCCGGGAAACGTTGCATCGTGAGCCGCTCAATAGCGTCACCGTCTTTGAACGCTTGATGGACTACTATGAGATTCTGGCGGAAGAAAAGAATATCCGCTTAACCTGCGAGGGCGACGTCTCTTTCCATGCGGATGCGCTGCATTTGCAGCGGGCGCTTTCAAACCTGCTGTCGAATGCGATTCGCCATACCGGCCAGGGTGGGGCCGTGCACCTCAAAGCCTCTCAGGAGAACGGCTCGGTATTACTGGCCGTGCAGGACAACGGTGAGGGGATTAGCCCGGAACATGTGCCGTATATTTTTGACCGCTTTTATCGCGTGGATGCCGCCCGCAGCAGCGCTGATAACACCGGGCTGGGGCTGGCGCTGGTAAAAACGATCGCAGAATTGCACGGTGGCAGCGTGCAGGTAGAAAGCACCCCAGGCCAGGGCAGCAGCTTTACCCTGATACTGCCTATGTAACGATAACGCCAGGGAATCTAACAAAATTGTCATCCAGAGGTTTCGCTGTGGTCATGGTTGAAAGCCGATAATTCCGGAACATTCACTACGGAAATATCCCTTTCCCTGATACGAGAAAAACGCTATGGCGATTCCGCAGGCTCAGACAGCGTGGCTCAATAAAGTCCCTGAAATTACCCTTGTATTCTGGTTAATCAAAATGATGTCGACCACCGTGGGCGAAACGGCGGCGGATTTCCTGAATATGGATTTGCACTTTGGTTTAACCATTACCTCGATAGTGACCGGCATTCTGCTTGCCGTATCGCTGTTTTGCCAGATGCGCGCAACGCGCTACCAGCCGGTACTGTACTGGTTGACGGTGGTATTTATCAGCGTCTTTGGCACCTTGATAACCGATAATCTCACCGATGCGTGGAATGTGCCGCTGGTACTCTCTTCACTGGTATTCAGCCTTATTTTGCTGGTTATCTTCGTGGTGTGGTATCGCCGGGAAGGCACGCTGTCTATTCATCACATCGATAGCCGCAGTCGTGAGACGTTTTACTGGCTGGCGATTCTGGCAACCTTTGCACTCGGAACGGCGGTGGGTGACTGGTTAGCAGAAAGCGTTAATCTGGGGTATTACGGTGCAGCGGCGTTCTTCGGTACCTGGATCCTGATTGTGGCTGGAGCCTGCTTTATCTTTAAGGCTAACCGCGTATTTTGCTTCTGGGCAGCCTATATTCTGACCCGTCCTTTCGGTGCAGCCTGCGGCGACCTGTTGTCACAGCCGGTAGATAACGGCGGTATCGGGTTAGGTGCGAACCTCACTAGCCTGATTTTCGGTGTAGCGATTGCCTTAATGATTATGGGGCTGGTTGTGAGCGATTGGCGCAAACGCGGCGCAGAAAGCCAGGGGTAGAGAAGAGGCCGATAACCATTGTAGCCCGGCCGAGCGTAGCGACGCCGGGGTTTATACGGGAGCAGATGAAGTGTCTGATAGCGATGGGGGGCGCTTCAGGTTTGTGCCAGAAGCGGACATTGCCGATGACCTACTCCCCGTTGATTAATGGGGTCTGAAGCCCAATCGTACGAAAACGTACGTTAAGTACGTTTTTTGAACAGTTTTCGTTATTTATGGGCAAATGATTAGTGTCGAAAGTATCGACGGGATTTAACCATCTGAAAGATCAGGGTGTACCATTCTGATTTCTTCTATGCGCCTTATCCCCATGTTTATCTGGCAACTTAACGCTATTACACCATAACCATCAATTCCCTCAGCCCCGGCGCTGGCTGCCTTACAGTAGTCCTGACGATATTTCAACCATAGTTCCTGACTTCGGATAAAAGCTTCTTTCATTTCTTCCCTTTGTTTTTTTTCTCCCATCCACCACTGGCTATAATCGTAATTTGAAATCTCTTTTAATTTATCCTGATAGGCAGTATTTAATTTTTTTTCTGTTAGTTTACTTACAGCAGAAAAACACTCACTGTCATTATCTTCATGTTTTTCTGCACAGGCGGAAACTTCTTTGTTTTTGACGATACAGTCTAGATTCGATGCAGCATAAGAATTAGCTGCGAAAGATGAAAGTATCGCCCCAAGTATATAAATAGCAAAAAATCTGATCATTTAATTAGACTCCCTATCCTTATTTCATTTCTTCGTCTGTCACCACTTAAAATCGGATCGTTTTTAAGATGCGTTATTATTTCACTTCTGCTTCCACCTCGCGCCATTATTTTCACCATGTCTGGTGCAGTCCTATTTCCCTGATATATGGTATCTACAAAAACATCACGTATTCCTTTATCGATTTTGTACCAGGTGAGAGCATTAGTCACATGGCGTGAATTTCTTGAATATACACCTTGCGCATAATTGAGTTTTTCTCTGTATACAATTTCAAAAAGTCTGATTTGCTGAGTGTGAGTGATCTCACCAATAAGGGGACCATAAACTTTCACAAACTGTCCAGCCTGACGGCCTCTAAGGTGTGATGCTTTCGAACATATAACAGCTTTATATTCCTCAATACCAGCCTGCCTGAGTGTTGAGAATATCTCGCCACTACTGCGACTCCCCATATCGTACCCTCGTCCCAGCGTTACACCTGATGAGAATTTTGGGGGCCAGTGTAATATTCGGGAAAAACTAGGATAACGTTGCTGCCTGAAAGGCTCCACTGCGGTGATATAATCAATTCCTTCTGAATCAAATGTTACTTGTCCCTCACTTACCCGGAGAGAGCCTGATGTATGTTGTGGTCTCCATCCTGGAGAGTTCGCATTTTCCATAGCCTGAATAAAGAAACTATCTGTGGGATGAATAAGTCCGGTAGGGGAAAGTGTCAAAAGACGTTGATACCATATTATCGCCTGATCGGTTTCCAAACCGCATACGCCATTTGCTCTGATGGTTCTTCCCGTAGACAACTGGTATCCTGCACCAATTATCATTTGCTGTATTTTTTTTACGTCATCAGGATTATTGGTTCCACAACTACCAACTGTTCCTTTCAGTCGGTATATTCGTGGTTTATGATATGACATTTATGCCTCCTTTTCGACTGAATTTCAATTCCATCTGGACCATAATGTGAAAAGATATTATTGTCAACCGCCAATGATCGTTGATGTTTTGCTTTTTGATGCATCTATATATTTATAAAGAGTGGGTCTCGATACTCCCATCAATTCACATATCTGTGTGACGGTATGTTTTCTTTCATTATAAAACTTAATAGCCAGAATTTGTTTATCCTTACTTAACACCTTTGGACGTCCCCCTTTTCACTCTCTGGCCCTCGCTGCCAGGGTCCTTTCTCCGTGTCAGGTTTCCCTAAACAGGTTTCCCTAACGTCAGTGAGTATAAGGGCTAGTTCGACTACCGTGGCGAAACAACCCACCATAAACATTTCCTTAAGGATTTCTTAATCTTATCGACCCTCAAGGTTGCAATTCAGGATTTTTATTGCAGCATTCTTATCATTCTCCCTATTTCATACCGTTATGTGATAATTGAAATCATTATCATTACCATCTTCATATTGATGTGCTTTAATCCACTCGCTATGCATTCAGGTGTTATCTACTCATTTCTATAAAGGATTAACGTATGAAGTTTGGTTTCTCATCCCTCTGCTCCATTGCGGTGCTGACCTCATCTGTTTTGTTAACACCGTTCGCCAGCGCGGCGGACAACGGTCTTGTGGTTTATAACGCGCAGCATGAAAACCTGGTGAAATCCTGGGTTGACGGTTTTACCAAAGAGACCGGCATCAAGGTGACGCTGCGTAACGGCGGCGACAGCGAGTTGGGCAACGCGCTGGTGCAGGAGGGCAGTTCATCTCCTGCTGACGTTTTCCTGACTGAAAACTCCCCGGCGATGGTGCTGGTTGATAACGCGAAGCTGTTTGCGCCGCTGGATAAAGCCACCCTGGACCAGGTTGCTCCGGCTTACCGTCCAGAACACGGGCGCTGGATTGGTATCGCGGCGCGTAGCACCGTGTTCGTCTACAACCCGGCTAAGCTGAATGAATCCCAGCTGCCAAAATCGTTAATGGATCTGGCGAAACCTGAGTGGAAAGGGCGCTGGGCCGCGTCTCCATCCGGTGCTGATTTCCAGGCTATCGTCAGCGCAGTGCTGGCGCTGAAAGGTGAGAAAGCGACGCTGGAATGGCTGAAAGGGATGAAAGCTAATTTCGTGGCCTACAAAGGTAACAGCACGGTGCTGAAAGCCGTCAACGCTGGCCAAATTGATGGCGGGGTGATTTATCACTACTACCGTTTTGTTGACCAGGCGAAAACCGGTGAAAACAGCAAAAACACCCAACTGCACTACTTCAAACACCAGGATCCAGGCGCGTTTGTCAGCATTTCCGGTGGCGGCGTACTGGCTTCCAGCAAACATCAGCAGCAGGCACAGGCCTTCGTGAAATACATCACCGGCAAAGCGGGTCAGGACAGCCTGCGCACCAACGATGCGTTTGAATACGCAGTGGGCGTGAATGCCGCCTCCAACCCGAAACTGGTTCCGCTGAAGGATCTGGATGCACCAAAAGTTGAAGCCTCCACGCTCAACAACAAAAAAGTCATTGATTTGATGACGCAAGCTGGCCTTCTTTAATTGATGTAGTGGTGAGTGCCTGATGTCAGTGGTTAATATTACCCACGCGCCGGATCTCCGGCGCAGTGGGGTGCGACGCCGTCCGGCGTTGACGATGATTTTGCTCGCGATACTGTTCGCGCTGTTATCGATGATCCCCCCGGCTTTTGTGGTGGTGATTGGTTTTGACACCGGATGGGACACGGTCAAGGCACTCATTTTCCGCCCGCGTGTTGCTGAACTGCTCAGCAACACGCTGCTGTTGGTGATCATTTCCGTTCCGCTCTGTGTGCTGGTAGGGGTGATGCTTGCCTGGCTCACGGAACGAACCACCCTGGCCGGGCGCCGTATCTGGTCAGTTCTGGCCGTCGCACCGCTGGCGATCCCGGCCTTTGTGCAGAGCTACGCCTGGGTCAGTGCGGTGCCGTCCATTCATGGCCTGGGCGCCGGGGTCTTTCTCTCGGTGCTGGCATACTACCCCTTCATTTATCTTCCGGTCTCTGCGGTAATGCGCCGCCTCGATCCGACACTAGAAGACGTCGCCGCGTCATTAGGCACGCCGCCCTTGGCCGCTTTTTTCCGTATCGTTCTGCCCCAGTTGAAACTGGCTATCTGGGGCGGCGCGTTGCTGGTCACCCTGCATCTGCTGGCGGAATATGGCCTGTACGCGATGATCCGTTTTGATACCTTTACCACCGCCATTTACGATCAGTTCCAGTCGACGTTTAGCGGCCCGGCGGCCAATATGCTGGCGGGCGTGCTGGCACTTTGCTGCCTGATGTTCCTGACGCTTGAAGGGACGACGCGTGGTAAAGCGCGCTATGCTCGTGTGGGTTCAGGTGCGCCGCGCGAACAGCATCGTCTACAGCTGAATTTACCGCTAAGCGTGATAGGGCAGCTTTTCTCGCTAGCGGTGGTAATGCTGGCTCTGGTGGTGCCGTTGGCAGTGCTCTGTCGCTGGTTGTGGCTGGGCGGCATCGAAAACTGGGCTCAGGCCGACCTCTGGCTGTCGTTGCGCCAGACCATCGTGCTGGCCTCCGGCGGTGCGTTGCTCATTATGCTGGCGGGGATCCCGGTGACCTGGCTGACGGTGCGTCACCCGCGTCCGCTGTTCCGCGCGCTTGAGGCGTGCAACTACTTCACCAGCTCGCTGCCGGGGATTGTGGTTGCGTTGTCGTTGGTCACCGTGACCATCCATTATCTGCGTCCGCTTTATCAAACCGAGTTCACGCTGTTTCTGGCCTATCTGCTGATGTTTATGCCGCGTGGGTTGGTGAATCTGCGCGCCGGTATTGCGCAGGCACCGCTGGAACTGGAAAACGTTGCCCGTAGTTTAGGGAAAACCCAGGCCCGCGCCATCTGGGGGATCACCATGCGTCTGGCCGCACCGGGGGCTGCGGCCGGCGGCGCGCTGGTGTTCCTCGGCATTACCAACGAACTCACGGCGACGCTGCTGCTTTCACCGTTGGGTACCAAAACGCTCTCCACCGGATTCTGGGCGCTGACCAGTGAAATTGATTATGTTGCCGCAGCGCCTTACGCACTGTTGATGGTGCTGATCTCGCTGCCGCTGACCGGACTCCTTTACGTGCAGTCGCAAAAATTAGCGGGCCTGTAAGATGATTGAATTAACGAATATCTCCAAAAAATTTGGCCAGATGCCGGTGCTTGAGGATCTGAGCCTGACGGTGATGCCGTCCTCCCGCACGGTGATTGTCGGCCCGTCCGGTTCAGGCAAAACGACCTTGCTGCGTATTCTGGCCGGTTTTGAATCGCCGGACAGCGGGCAGATTGTCCTGAATGGCAAAACGCTGTTTGATGCCAACACCTTTGTGCCTGCGCACCAGCGCGGCATCGGCTTTGTGCCGCAGGAAGGCGGCTTGTTCCCACATATGAAAGTGGCCGATAACATTGCCTACGGCCTGAAGGGGTCAAAAAAGGACAATCAGCGTCGGGTAGCAGAGTTGATGGAGCTGGTCTCCCTCAGCCATGAACTGGCCAATCACTGGCCGCATGAGATCTCCGGCGGGCAGCAGCAGCGTGTTGCGCTCGCGCGCGCTCTGGCGCAGGAGCCGGTATTGATGCTGCTGGATGAGCCGTTCTCTGCGCTGGATACCGGGCTGCGTGCGGCAACGCGCAAAGCCACAGCGGATCTGCTGGATGAGGCCGGGGTGGCGTCGATTCTGGTCACCCACGACCAGCAGGAGGCGCTCTCGTTTGCCAGCCAGATTGCGGTGATTCGCAAGGGTCGTTTCGCCCAGGTTGGGACGCCGATGGCGGTCTATTCGCAACCGGTAGATGAAGCTACGGCGCTGTTTCTCGGCGATGCGCTGATTTTCCCGGCGCGGGTGAGCGGCGGGGTGGCAAACTGCGCGCTGGGCGCGATCCCGGTGGATAACCCACTCACGCGCGGTGAAAAACGCATCATGCTGCGCCCTGAACAGGTTGTCATCGCGCCTTATCTATCCGGCAGCGATCCGGATCAGGCCGTGACCATCGTCGATGTGGATTTCACCGGCCATTTTTCAACGCTAACGCTCGTCTCTCCGGCGTGGTCTGATGTGCTGCAAGTGAAAACGGTCAGTCAGCAAAGATGGCAGGTGAATATGGCCGTAGTGCTGAAGATAGAGGGAAATGCCTGCGTGTTAGGCGATTATTGACGAGTTCTATCCGTGCGTTCGCGTGCCGGGGAATCATTGTTGTTCTGTATAACATCCTCCCGGCACCACCGCAGTGCACCCGCCCCACAAACCCTCCCCAAAATAGTGAATCGGCACTGCTGGAAATCGCTAATCACCTGAAAAACAAGATAATTAAAACCTGGCATACCCCTTGCTTAGATAAATATGAAAGGGCAGCACACACAATTTGACCAATAGCTGGCTAGGGTTCCGGTTCACTTCGGTGAATGACTGGTCCGAGAGCGGGCGACCTCTGAGAGGTTACACGGCGGGACAAAAGCCCGGGAGACAGCAGCACCAGTTGGTGTCGCGCTGCCCCCTAATTTTGTGCCACTCAGAGGTCAAGCATGAAAAAAACGCCATTACTCCGCTCTCTTGTACTGTCGCTGGCAATGCTGGTCAGTCTCCCTACCTTTGCTGCAGTGAAAAAAGAGTTCAACGTCTGCTGGACCATTTACGCCGGGTGGATGCCCTGGGGCACCATCAGCAGTAGCAAAATCATCGATAAATGGGCCAGCAAGTACGGTATCAAAATCAACGTTGTCCAGCTCAACGACTACATCGAATCCATCAACCAGTACACCGCAGGTCAGTTCGACGGCTGCACGATGACCAATATGGATGCGCTCACCATTCCCGCTGCGGGTGGGGTGGATTCCACCGCGTTGATCCTCGGTAGCTACTCGGAAGGCAATGACGGCGTAGTGATGAAGGGCGAGGGCAAAACCCTCAAAGACCTGAAAGGGATGAAGGTCTACCTGCCAGAACTCTCCGTTTCTCACTATTTGCTGGTCCGTGGCCTGGAAAAAGCCGGGCTGGCGGAGAAAGACGTCACCGTGGTGAACACGTCGGATGCTGATATTGTCTCGGCGTTCGGCACCTCTAGCGTACAGGCCGCAGTGGCCTGGAACCCGCAGCTTTCCGTCATCAAAGGCACCCCAAAAACCACCGAAGTGTTCAGCTCTTCGCAGGTGCCGGGCGAGCTTATCGACATGATGGTGGTGAACAGCGAAACCCTGAAGGACAACCCCGCGCTCGGCAAAGCGTTGACCGGCGCATGGTACGAGATGATGGGGCTGATGAAAGCCCAGGATGCTAACGCGCTAAATGCGATGGCCGCCGCCTCCGGTACCGATTTGGCTGGGTATCAGGCACAGCTCAAAACCACCCATCTGTTCTATACGCCGCAGGACAACATTGCCTTTATCAGCTCTCCTGAACTGGCGAAAACCATGCAGCGCGTGGCCGCGTTCTCCTTCGATAAAGGTCTACTGGGTGATGGTGCGCAGAGCGCTGATTTTATCGGCATGAGCTTCCCGGGCAACGTAACCCAAGGCGATGCCCGTAACGTCAAACTGCGCTTTGACGACAGCTTCGTGAAAATGGCCGCTGCCGGCACGCTGTGATAACGGACGGAATTTCCATGCGACAAATTAATCGTCATCCCACTTCTGGTCTGCGGCTGATGCTGGTCATGCTGCCTTTCTTCCTGCTGCTTGCGGCCTACTTTTTTGGCTCTGCAGTGCGGCTGGAAGCGAACCCGCAGGACAAGCTACTGCCGGGTCTACAGCAGATGCTGGACGCGCTATCGCGGATGGCGTTTACCCCGGATAAACGCAGCGGAGAGTATCTGTTTTGGGTCGATACCCTGGTCAGCCTGGCGCGTCTGCTGGTTGGGCTGGCGATTGCCTCACTGCTGGGCCTGTGTATTGGCGTGACCTCCGGCGTGTTCCCGCTGTGGCGCGCGTCGCTGTCACCGCTGATGACGGTGCTGTCGATGATCCCGCCGCTGGCGATATTACCGGTGCTGTTTATCGTTTTCGGGCTGGATGAACTGTCGAAAGTGATGCTGATTGTTATTGGCATCACCCCGATGCTGGCACGCGATCTGGAGCATCGCGCCTGCGAAATCCCGCCGGAGATCCTGATTAAAGCTCAAACGCTGGGCGCCAACAGCTGGACGCTGGTCCTGCGCGTGGTGTTGCCCCAACTGTTATCCCGTCTGCTGACCTCGCTGCGTCTGCTGTTGGGATCGGCATGGTTATTCCTGATTTCGGCCGAGGCGATTTCGTCCACTGCCGGGCTGGGCTACCGCATTTTCCTCGTGCGCCGCTATATGGCCATGGACGTGATTATCCCTTACGTCCTGTGGATAACGCTGCTGGCATGGCTGATGGATCTGGGGCTACGTCAGTTACATAAAACCTGTTTTCCCTGGGCGGAAGGAGGGAAGGCATGAGCTTTATCACTATCAACAATATCTGGCAGGAGTATGGCGACCACGTCGTACTGGAGCGTCTGAACCTGCAGGTCAAAGCGGGCGAGTTCTGCTCGATGGTTGGGGCATCCGGCTGTGGAAAATCGACTTTTCTACGCCTGCTGCTCGGTCAGGAAGCGCCAAGCCGTGGAACGATTACCCTGGATGGTAAGCCGCTTAGCGCCGAGCCGGATAGCAGCCGCGGCGTAGTGTTTCAGCGTTATTCCGTTTTCCCACACCTTAGCGTGCTGGATAACGTCACCATTGGGCTCGAGCTACCGCAATCGCCGCTGTTCGGGCGACTGTTCGGTGCCAAAAAACGTGCGGCGCGCGAACGGGCAGCGGAGATGCTGGAAAAAGTGGGCCTCAGCCATGCGCTGGATAAGTACCCGGCACAGCTTTCCGGCGGCATGCAGCAGCGTTTAGCCATCGCCCAGGCGTTCATTATGCAGCCCCGCGTGCTGCTGCTTGATGAACCCTTTGGCGCACTCGACCCTGGCATCCGCAAAGACATGCATGCGCTGCTGCTGCAACTGTGGAGTGAAACCCGGATGACCGTATTTATGGTCACGCACGATCTTTCCGAAGGCTTCAACCTCGGCACCCGTTTACTGGTGTTCGACAAAGTGCGCATCGACCCGCAGGCACCGAATGCCTTTGGCGCGCGCATTACTTATGACATTCCGCTTAACGAGACGCGACTCTCCGCGCTGAGCGGTACGGCTCCCGACAACGTTTATGCATTAAAAGGGTAACCCTATGAAAACGAACACACCATTGCGCGAAGAGGTTCTGCCAGGCGGTGGACACCTGTCATTCGTGCTCAAACGCGGACAGATCCTACGCATGACGGATATAGACGGCGGGGCAAACGTCAGCCTGCTGATGCTTAACCCGCACCACAAAAGCGAGCGTCTGAACCTGCCCGATACGCTGAAAGGTCAGCACACAGCGCGCCTCACCGCCGGGCACTGTTTTTACTCCGACATGGGCCGCGTGCTGGCCGGGATCACTGCCGATACTAGCGGCTGGCACGACCCGTTTGGCGGCGTACTGACCGCACAGGAAGTGGCGGAAAAATACGGGCAGGGGCGCTACCAGGCGTTGCGGAATGGTTTCTACCGTAACGGCACCGACAACCTGCTGGTCGAGATGGGTAAGTGGGATCTCAACCTTGAGGATCTGCTGATGGTGATCAACTTTTTCAGCAAGGTCACGGTAGATGACCACGGACAGTTTAGCTTCCACAGCGGCCATTCGCAGCCGGGTAGCTATGTCGAGCTGTTTGCGCCGATGGACACGCTGATAGTGATGACCGCGCTTCAACATCCCATGGATCCGTCCCGCGAATATGCGCCGCGCCCGGTGCAGTTGAGCTGGAGACAGGCTGAAGATGAAGACGCTGCTATTAACGCGTTGCTGATGCGACCGGAAAACGAACGCGCCCTTACCAACACCCAACTTTTTGCCCTCTAAGGAGCCACAAGATGACCATAGCCAGCGAGAAACAAGCCCAACACGCCAGCTTCCGCCATGTGATCCCGGCGGGTGAACCTTACCTGTTTGAAGTGAAGAAAGGGCAAACGCTGCGTCTGCTCGATCTGGAAGGCAATCAGGCAGTAGACACGCTGTTCTATAACGCGGATAAACCCCGTGAACGCTACGATGCCCAGCGTACGCTGCGTCGCCAGAATAATGCCTATCTCACCAGCGGCAGCGTGCTCTACTCAAACCTCGGCAACCCGCTGCTGACCATCGTCGCCGACACCTGCGGCCGTCACGATACGCTCGGCGGCGCCTGCGCACAGGAGAGCAATACCGTACGTTATGCTCTCGACAAACGGCACATGCATAGCTGCCGGGATAACTTCCTCTGCGCCTGCCTGCACGACGGCCGCCTGCAAAAGCGCGATATTGGCGCGAATATCAACTTCTTTATGAACGTACCGGTGACGCCCCAGGGCGGGCTGACCTTTGAGGATGGGATCTCCGCGCCGGGTAAATACGTGGAGTTGCGCGCCGAGTGCAACGTCATTGTGCTCATCTCCAACTGCCCACAGTTGAACAACCCCTGCAACGGTTGGAACCCAACGCCTGCCGAGGTGCTGATATGGAACTAACGCCAACTCGCTGGCAACGCCTGCGTCAGGTGATTTATCGCCTGTTTGAAGTCCGTGCCGGACGCCTCCTGCCGTAAACGCCTTTGCCCCCGTGGACGACCATGGGTGAGCCAAATTCCGGCGGGACGACCCGCCACGATTGAGTCTGACCTATGTTGACGACACTCCTGATTGCGAACCGCGGGGCGATTGCCTGCCGCATCCTGCGTACCCTGCGCGCCATGCATCTGCGCGGCGTGGCGGTCTATTCTGAGGCTGATATCAGCAGCCTGCATATCCGTGAGGCGGATGAAGCCTTGAGCCTGGGCGAGGGCCCGGCGGCCAATACTTACCTGGTGATAGACAAACTGATTGCCGCGGCGCAGGCCAGTGGCGCCCAGGCTATTCACCCAGGTTATGGGTTTTTGTCGGAAAATGCGGCGTTTGCGGAAGCCTGTGAAGAAGCAGGGATCGCCTTTGTTGGCCCCACACCGGAACAGCTACGTCTGTTCGGGCTGAAACATACCGCGCGTGCGCTGGCGAAATTGCACGGTGTACCGATGCTGGAAGGCACGGAACTGCTGGCGGATGTGAACGAAGCGCTGAACGCTGCTGAGCAGGTCGGCTATCCGGTGATGCTGAAAAGCACGGCGGGCGGCGGTGGTATCGGCATGCGCGTGTGCTATAGCGCTGAAGAGCTGAACGATGCGTTCGACGCCGTGGTGCGACTGGGGAAAAACAACTTTAGCGACGCGGGCGTGTTTATCGAGAAATACATCGAACGGGCGCGACATCTTGAAGTACAACTGTTTGGCGATGGCAGAGGAGACGTCATTGCTCTCGGTGTGCGCGACTGCTCGGTACAGCGCCGCAACCAGAAAGTGCTGGAAGAGACTCCCGCGCCAAACCTGCCTGCCGGCATGGAAAATGCACTGTGTGAAGCGGCGATTAAGCTGGGTAAAGCGGTCAACTACCGCAGCGCGGGCACCGTCGAATTTGTCTACGACAGCCACGCCGAGCGGTTTTATTTCCTGGAAGTCAACACCCGCCTGCAGGTTGAACACGGCGTAACCGAACAGGTATGGGGCGTCGATCTCGTACGCTGGATGATTGAACTGGCGGCGGGGACGTTGCCCCCGCTGGCGGCATTGCGTGAAACCCTCAAGCCGAATGGTCATGCTATTCAGGCCCGTGTTTATGCTGAAGACCCCGGCCGCCAGTTCCAGCCGTCTCCGGGGCTGCTTACCGAAGTGGTGTTTCCGGCAAACGATCGCCGTACGCTGCGTATCGACAGTTGGGTGGAGTCCGGCTGCGATATTCCGCCGTTTTTTGACCCGATGCTGGCAAAAATCATCGCCTGGCAACCGACGCGCGAAGCCGCTGTTCAGGCGTTGCATACCGCGTTAGGAGAGACCCGTCTTTACGGCGTGGAAACCAACCGCAGCTATCTGCAGCAGATTTTAACCTTCACACCGTTTGTTCGCGGTGAACCCTGGACCCGATGCCTGGAAGGGCTCAACTATCAGGCCTCCACGCTGGAGGTGCTTAACGCGGGTACGCAGACCACGGTGCAGGATTATCCCGGGCGTACAGGATACTGGGCGGTAGGCGTTCCGCCCTCTGGCCCGATGGACAGCCGAGCGCTGCGGCTAGGTAACCGTCTATTGGGCAATGATGAGCGTGCCGCCGCGCTGGAAATCACCCTCAGCGGCCCGACGCTCAAATTTAACTGCGATGCACAACTGGTGGTCACCGGCGCAGAGATTGCGTTAACGTTGGACAACGAGCCACTGATGAATAATCGTGTTTTCACCGTACGGGCGGGCATGACCTTACGCATGGGTGAAATAAGCCATCAGGGTGTACGCAGCTACCTCTGCCTGCGCGGCGGATTCAACGTGCCGGACTATCTGGGCAGCAAAAGCACCTTCACCCTGGGGCAGTTCGGTGGCCACGCCGGACGGGCGCTGCGCACCGGTGACGTGCTGCATATTGCGCCGTTAACCGAACCCGTTCAGGAGAACGAACTGCCATATGCACTACGCACCACGCTGGGTACCGTGCGTGAACTGCGGGTGATCTACGGCCCACACGGCGCGCCGGAGTATTTCACGCCGGGCTACATGGCGACCTTTTTCGCCACCGAATGGGAAGTGCATTTTAACTCCAGCCGGACCGGCGTGCGCCTGATCGGGCCTAAACCGGAGTGGGTCCGTGAGAGCGGCGGCGAGGCGGGTCTGCATCCGTCAAACATTCACGACAACCCGTACGCCATTGGTGCGGTCGATTTTACCGGGGATATGCCGGTGATCCTGGGGCCGGATGGCCCAAGTCTGGGCGGATTTGTCTGTCCGGTGACCATTATTGAGGCCGATTTACCGGCGGTCGGGCAGGTGAAAGCCGGTGATAAAATCCGTTTTGTGCCGGTTGATATCGCCACCGCACGCCGTCTGGCGCAGGCTCAGAAAGCTGAGATCGCTAGCCTCGAACCACAGGAGGTTGTCTGGAAACCTGTTGCCCTTAAGTCACCGGTGGTGCTGGAACAAGGACACGCAGACCAGCGCCTGGTGGCGCGACTCTCCGGTGATACTCACCTGTTGCTGGAGATTGGCGAGCCGGAACTGGATCTGGTGCTGCGTTTTCGCGGGCATGCGTTGATGCAGGCGCTGGAAGAAAAATCACTGTGCGGGATCGTCGATCTCACGCCGGGGATTCGCTCACTGCAAATTCACTATCAGCCGGAAACGCTGAGTCTGGCAACCCTTCTGGAGATAGTTTCCGGGGTATGGCAGGGCGTTTGCGAGCAGGCATCACTGGCGGTGCCATCGCGTATCGTCTGGCTGCCGCTCTCCTGGGACGATCCGGCGTGTCAGAAAGCCATCGATAAATACATGACCACCGTGCGCCGCGATGCGCCATGGTGTCCGAGCAACCTGGAGTTTATTCGTCGTATCAACGATCTGGCAAATATCGATGAAGTCTATAAGACGGTGTTCGACGCCAGCTATCTGGTGATGGGATTAGGGGATGTCTATCTTGGGGCGCCGGTCGCGACGCCGCTCGACCCGCGTCATCGTTTGGTCACCACCAAGTACAACCCGGCCCGAACCTGGACTGCGGAAAACTCGGTGGGAATTGGCGGGGCGTATCTCTGCGTTTATGGCATGGAAGGGCCGGGCGGCTATCAGTTCGTCGGCCGTACGTTGCAGATGTGGAATCGCTATCACGCGGTTGATGATTTTGGTGGTAAGCCGTGGCTGCTGCGCTTTTTTGACCAGATTCGTTTCTACCCGGTCTCTGCCGACGAACTGCTGACCATTCGCCGTGATTTTCCGTTGGGCCGTTATCCGCTGCGTATCGAACATACCACGCTGAATCTGGCGGACTACCAGCGGTTCCTCGCGGATGAAGCTCCTGGCATTGACGCATTCCGCGCCCATCAGCAGGGGGCATTTGACGCAGAGCGCGAGCGTTGGATTGCCAACGGTCAGGCACATTTCGACAGCAGCGACGTGGTGGTGGATGAGGGCGATGATGCGCCGTTGCGGCCAGGACAGGCGGGTATCGACAGCCCGATATCGGGCAATCTGTGGCAGGTCAACGTTGAGGTGGGCAAAACCGTGCGCGAAGGGGACGTGCTGGTGATCCTGGAGTCGATGAAAATGGAGATCCCGTTGGTAGCCTCGCAGGACGGCGTGGTCAGCCAGGTGCGCGTTCAGCCGGGTTCTTCGGTGCGAGCGGGCCAGTGTGTGGTGGTGCTGGAAAAAACGGTTTGATGTCATTCATGCTCTGGCGGCTGGTGAGGCCGCCAGGGCTTCGTGATGAATGACATTGGCGTTCTATCTGAGAAAGGCGTTCGGCAATAGGCCATTTCCACTCTGGTTCTAAATGCGGGCAATGCCCAAACTTTCCCGAAAATAGAGTCCAGGCGTCGTCACCAGTCGATTAATTAAATCGGCAATACTTAATCGGGAAACGTTGCTACCAGAGAAATTCTCCCCTTTATGCGTTAATGCATATTCCACTTCACTTCCGTTTGTAAACCAGGCGGGACGAATCAGCGTATAGTCCAGATCGGATGCTTCAATAACAGCGGCGGATTCCCGGTACGGCGTTAATACGCTACCGTGGTTTTCACCTGGAACTTCATCGTAAATACCCATTGAAGTAATAAAAATCAGCCTGGTCATACCGGTTGATGTCATCGCTTTAACAATGCAGTGCGCCTGTTGTTTCATATTTCCAGATAAATTGGCATAGACCACATCCTGGCCATGCATGGCACCGGTCAGTTGTTCCGCGTTGAGCACATCGCCGTCCACAATCGTCACTCGAGATGGGTCGGGATTGTTTAATCGTTTGGGGTTGCGTAAGTACAGGGTGAGATGAACATCGCTATTATCCAGCAGATAGCGTGTCGCCACCCGCGCCAGGGAACCCGCAGCACCCAAAATCAATACGTTAGTCATTTTGATATCTCTTTCGTCATCAGAATGAGGCAAGTATAAAGTGCGTATTTATCATTGTATGTGGATTAGTTTTGCTTTCAGAATTCAAGAATCTGGAATAATCATTTTCAGGTTAACCAGGGCGAGTACTCAATACCGCAGCTAAGGAATATGAACTCGCCGCTAAACGGGCGAGGGAAGTTGACCAGAATCATCCGCCGTTGGTACGTTGCCTATTGGCAAAACGCCGGATCATTTCTTTTGCCTGTAGCCAGAGAGGCGGGTACGAATCGACGGCGTCTGCAGAAGGAACTACCGTAAATGGCAGGGACCAAAGCTCACCATCTTCAGCCACATCAATCAATAGCGGAGCATCAGTTTTCAGCAGAGGACGGAGCGTTACAAGAGAGCCTTGTTTTAATGGCTTAATCAAATCCGGCGCGCGCCCTGGTGACACCGTTGCCATTCAGGGCATTGGCGGGTTGGGCCATCTTGCGCTGCAATACGCAAAGAAAATGGGATTCCGGGTTGTTGCGGTAGGGCGTGGGGATGACATTGCCCAGGACGTCAAAGAACTTGGCGCTCACATCTATCTGGATACACGCAAGGTCAATGCGGTTGAAGAGCTGAAAAAGATGGGACGTGCGCAGGTTATTATCACCACGATTACGGATAGCGCGGCTGCGTCTGAATTGATCAAAGCGCTGGCACCGGCGGGAAAATTTATGGTTGTGGGTGCCGGCAAAGATCCACTCACAATTGCACCTGGACAGATGGTGGGTAATGAAATTGCGATTGAAGGGGCAATAACCGGCACGCCATATGAAGTGGAAAAAACTCTCGACTTCAGTCTGTTGACCGATGTGCGCGCACGCGTTGAAACAATGCCTCTTGAGAAAGCCAATGAGGCTTATCAGCGAGTGATGTCAGGAGATGTGAAATTCCGTATGGTCCTGACCATGCGATAATGACCAATACGATGATTGGGATTTTTTCGAATTGTCTTTCGCAGTTTACCTGCATCCAGAAAGCGGATGCAGGTGAGAATGGCCTAAGAGACAAGAGCATTTGACTCAGACCAGTGAGCTAGCGATACCAGATGCAATTTAACATAATATACATTATGCGCACCAGTGCTGCGCAGGGCCAAAAGTGACGTCTACGACGTGAATCAGTCATACAGCCAACGACCAACCCTGGCAGACTCAATGAGCATACCTATCGTGAAATCCGGCACCTGAGGAATATCGTTTTTGCGGAACGGATTAAGCAAATACTTTAGCGGTAGTTCTGGTGGATAGTATGTTGTGATCGAAAAATCCCCCCTATCTACATCAAATTTTGTGAAAAAATCATCCATCAGAGCCAGTGCTTCATCATCTTCCAACCGTAGATCTGAATCCAAATCCGTTGTCGGAGTCAGTTCTTTTTTCTTAAAAAGGTAAATTCCATCATGGCTTCTTACCAATTCATAAATCCGCTGTTCAAGAGTATCACTTACCATATTTTATCACTTCCTCTGGCAATACGGTTGTAATCCCTGACTGTACGATATGCAATCTGCGACACATCAGAGGCCAGAATAATCCATCCGACAACAGGTATAGCACGACCGGTAAATGCGCTAATTTTTGCAACCATTTTTATTTTTAATGTTGATGGTGGGTATCCACCTATCACAGATGGCAACTGTATTCCCCAGGGAAATTTAGCAGTACCAAATACTTTACGAGAACCACGGGAAGCTAACGAAGTCCCTTCAATGGCACCACGCGGTTTTGTCCGTGTAGGCAAAATATTCAGCCCAGCCACAATAGACACTATCGCCCCGAAATCCTGCACACCTAACTGACTGGCGGTGTTTTCGCAGAAAATCATAAACAGCAACTGACTGGCGCTAAGATTCGAACGCCCAGCATAAAAATAAGTATTATTTAATTCTTCAACTGTATCCATACGATAATCTCCTGCTACATGATAACAATTTGTTCCGACCACCATTCTGTCACACACGCTGTAAGGCATCAATTTCATCAACTGGCCATGTCGATGTCGGAATGACCTGCGGCCGCAAAAAACAGAAAAGCCAGCGATGGCTGATAGCTGAAAAATGAAGATTCGCCCTGCTTCCCGGCGTTCAAAGTGGATTAACGACACGGGCACGAATGAGCATGTACAGCGTTCGTTTGCTGGCGTTGGTGCTTTTGGAGGTAAAGAGCGTACCTATCAGCGGAATTTTTGAAACCCACGATACTGACGAATCAGGTTCACTGTCCCTGTTATCAACCATCCCGCCAAGAAGCACAGTCTGACCAGATTTAAGCTGAACGGTCGTCGACCTACAGGTGCATCAAAACAAATCGCGTCTAGAAACTGACCATTGTTATACAATTAATGCCGTCTTACACCTGACGATAAATATGTGCAACTACAACATCAGTGAATACCCAGTCATTATACTGGAAAATGTGAAATGCCTTGGTCGCTCATGAAATCATGATGTAGAGCTTTTATTGTATGGATGCTCATCAAATTTTATAAGGAAATGATTTTTTCCTTATTAAGGCTGGATTCCTAATGTCATTATCTTTCTGGAAAAAGAAAAAGGTCACCCATGGCGTGGCAATCGAAACAATCACACGACTCGAACTTGCATTAAGCAAACAAAGCAAACAGATTCAGGAGTTAAGCAAAAACATTAGAAGTCTTGAGAGACGGTGTTTATAATTCCCCTGCCAATAGCATTGGATCCCCCTACGATAAATAATTAGTTCAGATTTGATTGATAAAGCAAAGCCGGTTCAAGAAGTTGCCCAGTATAGATTGTCAGATGGTCAAATTGATGGCGAAAACTGGAATGTGGTATGTTCTTAATCACACGTTAAGTAACATATACCATAAACATCGAGCCTTACAACGCCGCTAAGGAAATTGATAATGTCTGACTGGAACCCAACCCTGTACCTGCAGTTTGGTGCAGAACGCTCAAGACCTGCCGCTGAACTGCTGGCTCGCGTTCAGCTTAATGATGTTGTTTCTGCTATCGATCTTGGCTGCGGGCCGGGTAACAGCACTGAATTACTCCACTATCGATGGCCAAATGCCAATATTACTGGAATTGACTCATCGCCATCGATGCTTGAGGAAGCGCGAAAACGATTACCAACCTGCCATTTTATTGAAGAAGATATCCGCCATTTTCAGCCGGAAACGCCTCCGGATGTGATTTATGCCAATGCTTCACTCCAGTGGATTTCCGGTCATGATACGCTGCTCCCATATCTCGTTAGTCTGCTGAAAAATAAAGGATTTATTGCCGTTCAGATGCCTTATAACTGGGATGAACCTTCCCACGTTTTGATGCGTGAAGTTGCTCAGGAACAAGGGCATCCGAATCGAGGACGCGGTCCGTTGCCTAGCGTGCATGCTTATTACGACATTCTCAGTCATGCCGGCTGCGAAGCGGATATTTGGCGCACGACCTATTACCACAAAATGGATTCACATCAGGCGATTATTGATTGGGTTAGCGCGACAGGGTTACGACCGTGGATACAGGATTTGAATGAGCAAGAAAAGCAGCTATATCTTGCGCGTTATCATCAACGGCTGCAGGAGTGCTATCCGAAACAGGCTGACGGGAAGATATTGCTGGCCTTTCCACGACTCTTTATGGTCGCGCAGCGAACCCGCTGAAAGTAAAGGCATCAGGTGATACCGGGTTTCCGGTATCACTATCGTGATTAAACATCGTGAATTGCAAAAAATCGCGCTAGCGCCCTTCTTCCCTCGTCGGTAAATCGGACTTCCCGGTAACCCTCAATACGCTCAATCCAGCCATGAGATTCAAAAGCAGCCAGCAACGCGGCGCCGGCATTGCCGCCCAGATGTGGCCGACGTTCGCTCCAGTCGAGACAGGCACATGCGGTTTTTCGCCGGGTTTGGTTTTTTAACGTCGCGCCAATCTGGTGAAAGCCAGTGAGTCCCACGGGCGAAAGCGCGGTTCCTTCTGAGGTAATCCAGCCTTGTTCCTGCATAAAAGCGTAAATACTGACGGCCACCTCACCGGCCAGGTGATCGTAGCAGGTGCGCGCCTTACGCAAATGTACCGGCGTACTGATTTTCATTGCAGGCTGTGTGCGCATGGAAACGCCCATCAGCGTCTCCAGTAACATAGCGACCTCGCTGCTCGCTAGCCGATAATAACGGTGTCGACCCTGTGACAAACAGCCGATTAGTCGCCCCTGCACTAATTTTGTAAGATGCGCGCTGGCGGTAGATGGTGCGACGTCGGCCACCGCACTCAACTCCGTCGCCGTCCAGGCCCTGCCATCCATCAATGCGCACAGCATGCTAACCCTTGAAGGGTCAGCCATCGCAGTGGCCACTTCTGACATAGCGCTTTCAAGTACCTCGGCGTCATTCTGTGCCGGGGAACTGCTGAGGGGTTTATTCATCCCATTGTCCGGTGATATGAGCGGCAAGCTCGTTATTGTCTGTCAGTAAAATCAGTCGATTAGCATGATCGCTGTACTGTACACGGATGTTAACTCCCTGCTCTGCCAGCACGCTGGCTATCTCACCCAGTTCTCCAGGACGTGCCTGCGTTAATCGCCGAATCAGCGGCTTAGTCACGGCGGCTACCGGTATCCCCGCGTGCTCCAGGACCTTCCGGGCGCGCTCACCGTCCTCAACCAGAAAATGGGCATGAGAGTGGTCACCAACGCTAAAAAGGCCGCCACCTTCAAGCCCAACCCCCATTTTTCCAAGGGTTGAACCCAGCCGTCCCAGCTCTCCGGGAATATTACGCATAATAACGTGGATATCATACATGATGGGAACGCCTCGTTTCAGATGAGTACTCGCGGATGACCTGAACCACCCGAATACGATAGCTGGCAAAGATCGTTTGCTGGCCTTCACGCTGTGCGGCCTGATGCAGAACGTTGCCTTTCCACGCGAGAACCGCATCTTCGTTTTCCCACCAGGAAAGCGATAGAATTTTCCCTTCAGTGCTCAAGCTCTGAAAGCGCTCAATGTCGATAAATCCCTCGATTTTTTCGAGTTCCCGACGAAGTTCAGCAGCAAGTTCAAGGTAGCGTGCTTGCCTTTCGGCAACGGCGTGGGCTTCAAAAAGTACGGCAATCATCGTGATCTCCAGTCGGTGGAATAAGCCCACTATAGCGTGCAGCAAGCTTAATACTTCGATGGGGAACGAAATGTGAATGCCGCGTTAGCGCAAATCATCCAGCAGGCCATCTACCCAGTCGGCAAAGACGCGGACCTTATGCGACAAATGGCGATGCGGATACATCAACGATAATCGTCTCCGCGGGCATGGGTAATTCGGCAATACTTCAACCAGCTGGCCGCTGTCGATATAGGGCTGCAAAAAGAAATTCATCCCCTGTAATAACCCTAAACCTGCCAGTCCGGCGGCAATGTATACCTCGGAATTATCGAGGATAAGCTTACCCGGTAGCGCGATCTCTTCCACGCCCGTCGCCGATTCAAAACGCCAGGGCATCACCTGCCGACTGCTGCTGTTGATCCAATTGACGCCCTGGTGGTGTGCCTGAAGGTCGTCCAGGGTTTGCGGCGTGCCGTGGCGAGCAAGGTATTCAGGGCTGGCGCAGGTGGTCATTTTGATATTGCCGAGGGAGCGTGCGACATAATCGCCATCATCCAGGTCACCCATACGCAATACGCAGTCTAGCCCATCCCGTAACATATCCCGCCGCATGTCGGAGCTGCTGAGAATAAGCTCAAGATTCGGATGTGCGGCATACAAGGAAGGCAAATTCGGAACCACTACCAGGCGAGCGAAGGCGATAGGCATATCCACCCGGAGCTGACCGTGCAGCGGACGGTCAGATGAAAATGACTCCAGCAGATCGTCGGCCTGTGCCAGTAGCGGCTTACTACGACGATAAAATTCTTCCCCTTCCGGCGTCAGATAGATACGTCGGGTTGTGCGCTGTAATAGCCGCACCCCACTCTCTTTTTCCAGCTGCTGAACCGCTTTAGTGACTGCCGGACGGTGAATCTGCAGGTTTTCGGCGGCCTGGCTAAAGCTACCCGCATCGACGATCTCAATAAAAATTTTAATGTTTTCAAACAGATTTATCTGCATGGCGACAAACATCCAGAACGAGGCATTGATTGTTATCCATTTAATAATAGTGATGCACAATTTTCACTATTTTTCAGAACAATAAACACGCCTACACTGCACGCATTCCAGCACACTCGCGCTGCAAAAAGGAAATAACATTATGAAAAATAACCGTATCTGTGAAATTCTTGGCATTGAAAAACCGGTAATTCAGGGGCCACTCTCCTGGTTGACCGATGCCCGACTGGTGGCAGCCGTCAGCAATGCCGGAGGTCTTGGCGTGTTAGGGCCAAACGCCGGGTTAACCGCGGAAACGGCAGTTTCAACCCCGGAAGCCACGGCGGAGAAAATGCGCGAAGAGATCCGTAAAACTAAAAAACTGACTGATAAACCCTTTGGTGTGAATCTGATCCCAAGCGCGGAAAACGATATCTGGACGCCCGCGATTCTGCCGGTTATCAAAGAAGAGGCAGTGAAAGTGGTGGTTTACACCGGATATGGCGATGGCACGATTATTCCGGCACTGTTTGACGAGCTAAAAGCGGCGGGCATTACCATTATTTATCGTGATATCAACCCTACTCCTGAAAACACCCGAGAGGCGGAACGTGCCGGAGCGGACATTATCGTAGCGACAGGATTTGATGAAGGTGGCACATTGCCTGGCACTATTCTGGGGACGTTTTCTATCGTGCCGCTGATTGCTGACGCGGTGGAAAAGGTACCCGTGCTGGCGGCTGGAGGCATCGTTGATAAACGTACGGCCCGCGCGGCGCATGCGCTGGGCGCAGAAGGCGTTTTTGCCGGCTCGGTCTTTATCAGCACCGAGGAGAGTCGCGTACCGTCATCGTTGAAGGATAAGATTGTCGCCGCCAACGGCCTGGACCTGAGCCTGTTCCGCACCCTACCAGACTACTACCGTTCACTGCCGGGAACGCTGACGACTACGTTGGTAGCGATGGACAAAGCCGGTGCCAGCAAAGAAGAACTCGCCAACACCATGGGGGGGTTGCGTGGTCTTCGCGTGGGGATGCTGGAAGGTAATACCGATGACGGCTATGTCTCTTTAGGAACCGGGATTGGCGGTATTCGTAAGGTGGCAAGCGTCGCCGACGTGGTTGAGCAACTCACAGCCTAAGCCCAGGATGAGTGCGGCCAGGCTCATCCCTGGCCTGTACCGTGAATTGGGCCTGGTAGCGAATGCCGCTTGGTAGTTCGGTCATAGCGCACCTACCCGCATGTTGATGGGCCAGACAATCTGCCTTAACGTCTCCGGGTTACCCCACAGGCGACGGATATCCTGGCTAAACGCTTCGACTAGCGCTGATTTTCCGGCCTCTTGCGCCCTTTTCACCGCCGACCACGTTGAGATATACCCCAGCAACCCTTTCAGCGGCCACGCCAGATTGATGGTCATCGCCTGCGTCGGGATTTCTGTAAATGGAAACGCTAGCGTGCGGTAGCCTTCATCGACTAACTGGCGCTCAGCTGGCCAGTACGGGCCAATTTCATCGTAGTAAAACCGGTGAAAGCGCTGTTGGAGTTCTTCATCCAGTTGCATCACACCATAGCTAATCAAGGCCAGTATGCCACCCGGCGCGCTAACTCTGCGTGCTTCGCGGTAAAATGCGTCGAGGTCAAACCAATGCGCTGCCTGTGCGACGGTGATCAGGTTAAAACCGGTGAACGCCTCGGGCAGTTGCTCTGCAGGTGCGGCTACATAGCGGATCGCCGGATGTGGCTCCGCGCTGGCTAACTGGCTTTCGCTAGGATCGGTGCCCACTACGCTGGCAAAGTGTTCCGCCAGTAATCCGGTCAATTGACCCGTACCGCAGCCTACGTCCAGCGCGCTAGCGCGCACTGTCACCAGACCTGCCAGATAGGCACCCAGCGCCGCAGGATATTCAGGCCGATAGCGCGCGTAGTCGCTTCCGCCCTGCGCAAACCAGTTATTTAACGTGACGTTGTCACTCATTGTGAGTCTCCCTGCGCTTTCGCCTCGGCGATACGTTGAGCAAAATCCTTCTCTTCCAGCGCCTTCGCGGTCTGTTCCAGCACCTGTAAAATTGGCCAACCGACCTCTTTCTCAAGCTGATGAATGGCGGTGAAAAGGGTTTTCCAGTGTGACTCGAGTTGGCTTACCAGCGCTTCACCGTGGTCGGTCAGGTGCAGGCCGCTTTTGCGCCCGTCGTCAAGCGGGCCGCGGCGCAGGATGCCGTCCTGCTCCATCAGCGAAACGGATTGGCTCACCGCACCCTGCGTCAGATGAGTCATGGCGGTAATATCGGTAACCGTCATTGCCCCCGCTGCCAGCGCGCGCAGCACGGGGGTATAGCGTGGTCGATAGTTGAGGGACATCTCACGATAAGCGGCTTCGGAGCCGCTATCGATCAGTTCGGCGGAATAGCGCAGGAGTTCGCCAAGTCCTGGGGAATTTTTCATACGTCACGTTGTTCATTCATGGGTTGAATGAAAATACATTAGCGCTAATGTATTTTAAATGCAAATCACCGCGACTCTGGAACCAGCATGATCATTTTAAGCGCCCGGTTGCTCGCTAACTGCCAACTCAGCTGGCGATAGGTCAAATCACCTCGTGTAGCGTGGTGAAAAATACGCTCGCCCCCTTCCCGCACAATCACCTGCTGTTGCGACCAGAATTCACGAAAATCGCTGCTGTTATCGCTGATCTGTTGCACAAAGGCATTAAGCGTTGCGTCGTTAGGATAATGAATTGCGTCGGAACGCAATTCGGCGACGATGCGGCGCGCGCGGACCTCCCAGTTGTCGACCAGTTCACGCGCCAGCGGGTTCTGGAACATAAATCGCATCATATTCGGCTCTGCATCTACGTCCAGCCATCCGGCAAAAAGCGCTGCAGCGCCGGGGTTCCAGGAGAGTACCTGCCAGGTGAGATCCAACAGATAACAAGGTTCAGATACCGCGTTGACGGCGGACAAAATCGTCTGCTCTACCGCCGGAACCTGTTCAACCAGCGGGTCACTTTTATGGGCGAGCAGAAACAGGTACTCCCGTTCCGCCGGTTTAAGCTGAAGCGCAAAGGCAATCCCCGACAGGGTTTGCGCCGAAACGGTGATGTCGCGTCCCTGCTCAAGCCAGGTATACCAGGTGGTGCTGATCCCGCTCATCTGCGCCACCTCTTCCCGCCGCAACCCTTTTGTTCTGCGGCGTGAAAGCACCGGAATACCCAGCATTTCCGGTGAGGTATTTTCCCGTTTGACGCGTAAAAATGCCCCTAGCGCCTCAGGCCCTTTCAGTCCCGTGTTGTCCATGGTAGTAACTCGATATACCAGTATAAGTGGCAATATTGTACCCGTATTAATCCCGGCGTATAGTCCGTTTTAACAAGAACATAACAACAGAGGAAGTCCGGTATGAGCAACCATCATGAAGCATTGGTAAAGTCACAGTTTAGCGGCCAGGCCGCCGCCTATTTACAGAGTAACGTCCACGCCCAGGGGGCCGATTTACGTCGCCTGGCCGAATGGTTAAGCGATGACGCGCAGGCGCATCTGCTGGATGTTGGCTGCGGTGCCGGGCACGCCAGCTTTACTGCCGCTCCGCTGGTCGCAGAGGTCACCGCGTATGATTTATCCGAAGGGATGCTGGCGGTTGTGGAGCAAGAGGCAAAAAATCGTCAATTGATGAACATAACCTGCTCACAAGGCCCAGCGGAAGTATTGCCGTTTGCCGACAACAGTTTCGACATTGTGATTAGCCGTTACTCCGCGCACCACTGGCACGATATTCAGGCCGCGCTGATGGAGATCCGCCGCGTTCTGAAGCCTGGCGGGCGTTTTATCATGATGGATATCGCCTCACCCGGCAAACCGATGCTCGATATCTGGCTGCAAACTATTGAGATGTTGCGTGACCCGTCGCACATCCGCAACTACTCCCAGGGCGAATGGCTGGCGATGGTCAACGGACGCGGCATGATGATTGATAAACTGGTGGGTGATACGCTGCACCTGGAATTTTCATCCTGGGTGGCGCGGATGAAAACCCCGGAGAATATTGTCGGCGCCATTCGCTACCTGCAGGATAAAGTTTCCGACGAGGTGCGCACGCACTTTGCGATCGCCGACGACGGCAGTTTTGTCAGCGACACCATTATGTTCCAGGCGCGCTAATGGCAGTTTGTCGCCATGCTTTTGGCGACAAACCGGTTTCCCGCTTAAAGGCGTTGCTAAATGCGCTAACCGAGGCGTAACCGAGCGATTGGGCCACTTCCGCCACCTGCTCGCCCGCTTCGCTTAGCGCCTGCTCTGCCAGCCTCATACGCCATTGGGTCAGATAGGCAATCGGCGTCATGCCAGCCGTTTCCCGAAAGTGCTGAGCAAATACCGTGCGTGACATCGCGCAGGCTTTAGCCAGTTCATCGAGATGCCAGGCGCGCGCCGGCTCGCCGTGCATCAATTGTAACGCTGGACTCAATCGACGATCGCCCAGAACGCGCAGCCAACCGGCGGGTAACGCATCGTTATTTTGCAGATGCGCACGTAAAATCTGCACGAATAGCAGTTGTGCCAGTTGGGTTGAGACCAGCTGCGAACCGGGCTGATACTGAATACGTTCCTGCACCAGTTGATCCAACAGCCAGCGAAACGAGGTGGCCTGCGGCGAGTTTGCCGGAACGTGGATCCACGGCGGCAGGACGTGCGTTAGCAGTTTGCCGCTGGTTGGGTTCAGCAGCACGTGACCGCCAATATGCTCAACGTCGTTCCCTTCACCAATAGGCGCATGGGGCTTACCAGGCCCAAAGAAAACGCTCATGGCATCAATCGGTTCAACCTCCGGGTCGCTCGCCAGCACGAATGCCCGCTTAGCGCTTAACAGGCCAACGTCACCGGTGGAAAACAGGATCGGCTGCGGTTCACCTTCCAGTAATACCCAGCACTGGCCGCGAAGAATGGCGAAGAATTTGATTTTATCCGGTGCAGGAAAACGCAGCGCCCAGCGGCCACCGGCGGTAAACCCACCGGTCACCAGTGATTCGGCGCGCGTCAGTTTGAGAATGTCAGAAAACGGGTCGATGTTCATTCCCGTACTATCGCGCAACTCAAGCGGACTATCAAGCATTCACAATACGCCTGGTGCTGCTTAATCTATGTCTCAAGCCCATCGCATTAAGAGAATTGTATTATGAGTAAAGCTCGCGTTTTAGTTACCGGCGGCACCGGTTTTATCGCACAACACTGCATTATTGCTCTGCTGAATAACGGATATCAGGTACGCACCACCGTACGTTCCGTAGATCGTGAAGAGGAAGTGCGCCGCAATTTACAGCAAGGTGGCGTTGAGCCAGGCGCAGACCTGTCGTTTGTGGTAGCGGATCTGACCGCTGATAATGGCTGGGACGATGCAGTTGCAGGCTGTCGCTTCGTGATGCACGGCGCATCACCAACCCCTTCTGGCGGCCAGACCGAAGAGGCCGATTGGGTGAATCCGGCCATCGACGGCAACCTGCGCGTCTTGCGTGCCGCCCGGGATGCGGGTGTAGAGCGCGTGGTATTAACTTCAGCGTTTGGCGCTATCGGCGTCGGCCATCCGGCGGATTATCCTCGCCCGTTTACCGAAAACGACTGGAGCGACGTCAGCGGTGATGTCTGGCCGTATCAGAAATCAAAAACGCTCTCCGAACGCGCCGCGTGGGAGTTTATTGCCCGCGAAGGCAACGGTCTGGAATTGTCCTCTATTAACCCGGTCGCGGTGCTGGGGCCGGTATTAGGCGCCGACTATTCCCACTCTACCCGCATTATCAAAAACATGCTGGAGGGTGAACCAGGTTGCCCGAATATCAACTCCTGTTTCGTGGATGTGCGCGACGTTGCCGACCTGCACCTGTTGGCGATGACGCATCCTGCAGCCAACGGCGAACGTTTCCTTGCCAGCGCCGGGCATAGCCTGACAATCCTCGACGTGGCGCAAACGCTGCGACAGGCGCTGGGAGAGGCTGCAAGCAAGGTATCGACGCTGCCAATGAGCGATGAGATGGTTCGCGCCGCAGCGGAGAAAAATCCGGTGATGCAGGGAATGGTGAAATTACTGGGGGTTGATATGAGCGTGAGCCACGAAAAGGCAACGACGCGGCTGGGCTGGAAACCGCGTGACCCGCATAAGGCAATTGTTGCTACCGCTGAAAGCCTTATTGCACTTAATCTGGTGTAGGCATTATCCGGCCTACACCAGTGTGATTAGTTACAGTGTCACGACTATTTTCCCGACCTGCCCGTTGGCTTCCATATAGCGATGGGCTTCGGCAATCTCCTCAAACACAAAGGTTTTATCAATAACCGGTTTCAGTTGACCAGACTTCAGTCCGTCGTAAACAAAGGCTTTCGCCCGCGCCATTTTTTCGGCATCAGTGGTGATCTCAAAAAGTTCATAACCTCTGAATTGCAGGTGTTTACCGAGGATATCCATCACTGGAATTGATAAGTCACGGGCATCCAGCGCCCCATACTGGTAGAAGGTGCCGTTCATCGCCATCGCAGCGGCAAGTTGCGCCACGTCTGGTCCGCCTACCGGGTCAAAGACCAGGTTCACGCCAGCGCCCTGCGTTAGCATGTTCAACTCCGCCGTGAGATCCTGTTCGGTGGTAGCAATCACCGCTTCGGCCCCAGCGTTACGCAACCACTCGTTTTTATGGCTGGTGCGTGACAGCGCAATCGGGCGAGCGCCGAGCATATTGGCAATCTGAATGGCGGCAATCCCCACGCTGCTGGAGGCCGCGCCCATGACGATAAACTGTTCGGCCTGTAGATGACCGTACTCAACCAATGCTCCGTAGGCAGTAATAAACATCATCCAGCTGGCCGCAGCTTCTACAAAGGTCAGATTCTCAGGATGTTTTACCACCGCATGAGCCGGCGCATTGACTAATTCACCGTACATCCCGTACTCGGTAAACATAAAGGAAGGAATGACGCTTACGTTATCGCCGACCACGAACTCGCTGACGTCTGCACCAACGGCTTCGATAATCCCCGCCGCTTCATAGCCCAATTTTGCCGGGAACTGCGGTTCTATCACGTACTGTCCAGTGCGATACATCACTTCGGCGCGGTTAATGCCGATAGCCTTGACGCGAATCTGCACTTCTCCCGTTGCAGGAGCGGCGACTGCCATATCGGTAATGCCCAGGACGTCCGGGCCGCCAGTGCGGTTAAAGGTAACGATCTTTGCCATGTTAAAGCCTCATAGGGGAATATTCGTGAGACTCACTGTACGTCCGACGTGGCGAGGGAAAAAGCCATAGAAACTTACGGCTGTGTTGCCGCAGGATTACCAATTCTTAGCGGCTGAAAAGTTCGCTAAACCAATCAATAAACACGCTTACCCGCGGTGATAAGTGGCGTTTATCAGGGTAAAGCACTGACACGGCTTTCGGTGCGCTGGGGGCGTTAGTTAATACCGGAACCAGCCTGCCTGAGTCGATATAGGGGCGCAGCGCGGCATCTACGCCTTGAATCAGCCCGACCCCCGCCAGTCCGGAGGTTAAAAGAATATCGGAGTTATCAACCAGAATTGCGCTTTCCAGCCGTTTAGCAATCCTCTCGCCGTTCACCACAAATGTCCACGGCATCACCTCGCGGCTGCGGTCGCTAAAGAAATTCACCGCCTTATGCTGCGCCAGATCTTCCAGCGTTTCCGGCCTGCCAAAACGTGCGATATAGCTGGGTGCGGCACAGGTGACCATCGCTACTTTGCCGATCCGACGGGCAATAAAGCTCGAATCTTCAAGCTCTCCCAGCCGTACGACGCAATCAATGCCTTCGGTAATGAGATCGATCCGGCGGTCGGATGAGGTCAGCACAATTTCGATGTCCGGGTATCGGGTGCGAAATTCATCAAGCGCAGGGATTAACACCGAATGCGCCAGCGTTAGCGGAAAATCAAGCCGCAGGCTGCCACGTACCGACGTCATGGGTGAATACGCTGCCATCAGCGCGGTCATCTCAGACAGCAGTACTTTCGCTCGTTGGTAAAACATCTCACCTTCGCTGGTCAGACTCAGTTTGCGGGTGGTGCGATTCAAGAGTTTCGCCCCCAACTCCTCTTCCAACAGCTGAACCGCTTTGCTCACCGCCGGGCGATGCATCTGCAGTTGTTCTGCAGCCCGGATAAAGCTCCCCGATTCAACAACATGAACAAAAATATCCATGTATTCCGTAATATTAGCGCGCATAGCTGACAGATTCCGTTTGCGGAGGAAGGCGGTAAGAAGAGTATACGATGGAGGATATGATGGGTAAATCGAGGATGTTTAGTGACAACGTCACGAATCCATGCAGACCCGTGACGAAATATCAGGCCGTCAGTGAAGCCATATCGATAACAAAACGGTACTTCACATCGCTTTTCAGCATGCGCTCAAAGGCGGCGTTAATGTTTTGAATATCAATCACTTCTACATCAGCAACAATCCCATGTTTGCCGCAGAAATCGAGCATCTCCTGCGTCTCAGCGATGCCGCCAATGCAGGAGCCAGCGACAGATCGACGGCCCAGCAACAGCGGCAATGTGCTGGTTTCTGGCATATCGCCCAGCAGACCAACGAAGACCAGCGTGCCGTCGAGCGTCAGGGTTGGCAGATAGGAATTGACTTCATGAACGTACGGCACGGTATCAATAATCAGATCGAACTGATTTTGCACGTTGGCCATTTGCGCCGGGTCAGTAGAGGCCACCACATGATGAGCGCCCAGACGGCGAGCATCGGCTTCTTTTCCCGGCGAGCGGGTAAACAGCGTCACTTCCGCACCCAGCGCGCTGGCAAGCTTGATGGCCATATGCCCCAACCCGCCTAAACCGATGACGGCGACCTTGCTGTTGGCGTCTACCTTCCAGTGACGCAGTGGCGACCAGGTGGTGATACCGGCGCACAGCAGCGGCGCTGCGCCCAGCAGATCCATATTTTCTGGCAAGTGCAGAACGAAATCCTGACTGGCGACGATCGACTGCGAATATCCGCCGTAAGTCGTGGAATGGTCGTGACGGTCCTGGCCGTTATAGGTCTGGACGTTACCCTCTTCACAATATTGCTCCAGCCCGTGCTGGCACGGTTGGCAAACGCGGCAGGAGTCGACCATGCAGCCAATAGCGGCCAGATCGCCCTGCTTAAATTTGGTCACTGCACTGCCGACTGCGCGTACGCGGCCCACAATTTCATGGCCAGGAACAATGGGATAGGTGCTGAACCCCCAGTCATTTCGCGCCTGGTGCAGGTCCGAATGACACACGCCGCAGTAGAGAATATCGATAACCACGTCATCCGGGCGCGGCTCGCGGCGCTCAAAGGTGAATGGCGCTAGCGGTGTCGACGGGTTTGTCGCAGCATAACCTAACACTTTCATGACGTTACCTCTCATTTCGTGTTTAACTTTCAGCCAGAGTACAACCTATCGCACATTGTTCGCTGACACTATGCCCGCTGGTGCAATACCGTCATGAGCTTAGTTCATGAATAAACGTCCGCCTCAACCATCGCACAAAGGGTTAATTGGCGAAGTTGTAAACGATCGTGCGCTTTTTTGTGCCTTGCCTGCCAATTTGTCAGCATCACGTTAACCATTGCTCTATAATCTTGCGCGCTGCAGTTTCTGCCGGCCCGCTAGAGGGGCTGGAGTGAAAGACAACGGAGTTACGTAAGATGTTACCAGGCAATAAAAATCGTTCCCTTTATATTCCCTACGCGGGACCTGTTCTGTTGGAATTTCCCCTGCTGAATAAAGGCAGCGCGTTCAGCATGGAAGAACGCAGCAACTTCAACCTGCTCGGGCTGCTGCCTGAGGTTGTTGAAAGCATTGAGGAGCAGGCCGAACGCGCCTGGATCCAGTACCAGGGTTTCAAAACTGAAATCGATAAGCACATTTACCTGCGCAATATTCAGGACACCAACGAAACTCTGTTCTATCGCCTGGTTGAAAACCATCTCGATGAGATGATGCCGGTGATTTACACCCCAACCGTTGGCGCCGCCTGCGAACGTTTCTCTGAGATCTACCGCCGCGCACGTGGTGTGTTTATCTCCTACCAGAATCGTCACAATATGGACGATATTCTGCAGAACGTGCCGAACCACAATATCAAAGTGATCGTGGTGACCGACGGTGAACGTATTCTGGGCCTGGGTGACCAGGGGATCGGCGGTATGGGCATTCCTATCGGTAAGCTTTCGCTGTACACCGCCTGCGGTGGTATCAGCCCGGCCTACACGCTGCCGGTAGTGCTCGACGTCGGCACCAACAACCAGCAGCTGCTGAACGACCCGTTATACATGGGCTGCCGTAACCCGCGTATCAGCGACGACGAATATTATCAGTTCGTGGATGATTTCATCCAGGCCGTCAAACACCGCTGGCCAAACGTGCTGCTGCAGTTCGAAGACTTCGCGCAGAAAAACGCCATGCCGCTGCTTAACCGCTACCGCGATGAAATCTGCTGCTTTAACGATGATATCCAGGGTACCGCGGCGGTCACCGTCGGCACGCTGATTGCGGCAAGCCGCGCGGCGGGCAGCCAGTTGAATGAGCAGAGAGTGGTCTTCCTGGGCGCGGGTTCTGCAGGTTGCGGTATCGCTGAGCAGATCATTGCTCAGATGCAGCGTGAAGGCCTGAGCGAAGAGCAAGCGCGTAGCCGCGTGTTTATGGTTGACCGCTTCGGTCTGCTGACCGACCAGATGCCTAACCTGCTCTCATTCCAGAGCAAACTGGCGCAGAAACAGGAAAAAATTCAGGGCTGGCAGCATGACAACGACG
Organism: Kluyvera sichuanensis; assembly: GCF_040930405.1. NCBI lineage: Bacteria > Pseudomonadati > Pseudomonadota > Gammaproteobacteria > Enterobacterales > Enterobacteriaceae > Kluyvera > Kluyvera sichuanensis. The sequence goes on along the minus strand of NZ_CP162271.1, from coordinate 1,188,021 downwards.
AGATCTCCCTGCTCGACGTTGTGCGCAACGTGAAGCCAAACATTCTGATTGGCGTTTCCGGCCAGACCGGGCTGTTCACGGAAGAAGTTATCCGCGAGATGCATAAGCACTGTCCGCGTCCAATCGTAATGCCGCTGTCTAACCCAACGTCACGCGTTGAAGCCACGCCGCAGGACATCATCAGTTGGACCGACGGTCAGGCGCTGGTCGCCACCGGTAGCCCGTTCGCACCGGTCAGCTGGAAAGATACCGTCTATCCTATCGCCCAGTGCAACAACTCCTATATCTTCCCGGGTATTGGTCTGGGCGTGATTGCCTCCGGTGCGTCGCGTATTACCGACGAAATGCTGATGTCGGCCAGCGAAACACTGGCGAAGCATTCCCCGCTGGCTAACCACGGTGAAGGTCTGGTGCTGCCAGAGCTGAAAGATATCCATAAAGTCTCCCGCGCCATTGCGTTTGCGGTCGGCAAAATGGCGCAGCAACAAGGTGTCGCCACCAATACCTCCGCCGACGCTCTGCAAGAAGCCATAGATGAGAACTTCTGGCTGCCGGAATATCGCAGCTACCGTCGAACCTCCATCTAACACCCCCTGTAGCCCGGCCAAGCGTAGCGCCGCCGGGTTATTCCTTCCCGCCCCTGTTGAACAAATGATGATTAGCACGATGCTTTATCTTGTGTAATGTACACGCCTTAAAATGTATGTTGTAACTAATGATATATTCACTAGATTAATATTCACACTGTCGCTACACTGCCATCACCTTTCAACCTGACAACACTAAAAGGAGGCTAATTATGCTGTACTGTGAAATTTTCAATGTTTCACATACATTTGGTGATCGCACCAGCTCAAGCGTTATCGGTATCGTGCTGCGATAACTTCTGCTTGAGCGAAGACATTCACCCCTAAACCCTTCCCTCGGGCTTACTTAGTTATCGTCAGCGATGTTTGACGAGGCATTCCCATGCCTGTAACTCTTGAGTAAGCAAATGAGCACATTACTAACTGCACAATCTCTTCACGTTGAGACGGCGTTCGGCCCTCTTTTTACTGACCTCTCCTTTACCCTGAAAAAAGGCGACCGTATTGGCCTCATCGGCTACAACGGCTGCGGCAAAAGTACCCTGTTACAGGTACTGGACGGCACGCTCGTTCCCTCTTCCGGGCGCGTTGCGTTAGCCAACCATTGTCTGATGGCGCGCGTAGAACAGCATCTTCCTGATGAGTTACTCAACCAGCCGTTGATTGAAGCCGTACTGGCGCAGCTTCTCGCTTCGGTGCGCGAAAGCCAGCGCTGGCAGGCGGAACGTCTGTTGATGGAGATGGGGTTTGCGCCCAATGAGATTGAGCATCCTGCCGCAACGCTCAGCGGTGGCCAGCATACCCGACTACTGTTAGCGCGAGCGTTGATGCTGCAACCGGACCTGCTGCTGCTGGATGAACCGGGTAACCACCTCGACCTGCCTACGCTGCTATGGCTGGAAAACTTCCTCAATAGCTGGAGCGGCAGTTTCGTGCTGGTTTCACACGATAATCCCCTGCTGGATGCCGTCACCAATACTAGCTGGATATTGCGTGATAAAACCCTGCATGCCTTCTCACTGCCTTGCACCGCCGCCCGTCAGGCGCTGGAGGAGCAGGACGAAAGCGATGCGCTGCGTCATAAGGCAGAACAGAAAGAGATCGACCGCGTCACCGCCAGCGCCAAACGGCTGGCCACCTGGGGACGGGTGTACGACAACGAAGATCTCTCGCGCAAAGCCAAGCAGATGGAAAAACAGGTTTCGCGCTTGAAGGAGAGTCAGACAGAACTCACCGCTGGCACACCATGGACGCTCGCGCTACACGGCGATGCGCTGCGGGCAGACCGCTTGCTGGAGATGGATAATCTTCCAGTACCGCCGGCACCGGGGCTTCCACCGCTGTTTACCACCGGTATTGCGCGGTTACAAAGCGGCGACCGTGTCGCCATTATGGGGCGCAACGGCGGCGGTAAATCTTCGCTGTTACGCCTGCTTTGGCGGCAAATGCAGCAGGAATCGACGGAGGCCGGACTGAAGCTGCACCCGCGCCTGAAGCCCGGGTATTACGACCAGACGCTGAACCAACTCGATGATAATGACAGCCTACTGGATGCGCTTGAACCGTTCGAGCCCTATGCAGAAACACGTAAACGCGCGCTGATTTCCGCTGGCTTTGGCTGGGCGCGTCACGGGCAAAAGGTCAGTACCTTAAGCGGCGGCGAGCGCTCCCGCCTGCTGTTTATCGGCCTGTCCCTTGCTCGTTACAGCCTGCTGTTGCTCGATGAACCGACAAACCATCTCGACATTGATGGCAAAGAGGCGCTGGCGCAAACGCTGCGTGAATACCCCGGTGGCCTGCTGTTAGTCAGCCATGACCGTCAGCTCATCAGCAATAGCTGTAACCGCTTCTGGTTAATTGACGAGAACGGACTCAGCGAGTGGCACGATGCGGATGAAGTGTACGAACAGCTTCGTCACCGCATCTGCCCTGATGCGCCGCGTACGGCAGCAGAGCCAGATGAGAAAATTACATCGGAGGCAGATGACCTGCTGGAGCGCTTAATTGAGCTTGAGTGGCGATTAGCCGAAGACCTGGCGCGTAAGCCGAAACATCAGAAGCCACAGTTGCAGCAGCGCTGGCGAGAGGAGATTGCCAACATCAATAATCAGTTAAGTTAACCGACCCGTAGCCCGGCCGAGCGCAGCGACGCCGGGTTTTTACCGCAACATCCAGAAGATCCCGGAGTCGGCGTTCCGCCTCGTCCGGGCTACATTTTACTGTGGGTGCTTCTCTTTCCAGGCGTCCCACGCCTGCTTGATTTCCTGCTTCGCGGCAGCGGCATCATTAAAGCCGTTCAGCTCCACCTTCTTACGCCCTTCCGGCAGTTGTTTGTAGACGCGGAAGAACGCCTGAAGACGCTCCTGTTCTACCTTCGGCAGGTCGCTAACGTTTTTGATATCGTCATAGGTCGGGTCAATTTTGCTGGTTGGCACGGCGATAATTTTGTCGTCCTTCTCGCCACCATCAATCATCTTCAATACGCCAATCGCGCGCAGTTTGATTAGCGTCCCCGGAGCCATTGGCGCTCGGGTATAGAACACCACGTCCAGCGGGTCGCCATCTCCTGCCAGCGACTGCGTCAGCGAACCGTAGTTAGCTGGATACGCCACCGGCATCGACTGGAAGCGGTCGGCGACTAAAAAACCGGTTTTGGCGTCGGTTTCATATTTAATGATGCCACCGGCCGGGATCTCCGTTACCGCATAAAACTCTTCCGGGTTGTTGTCCGGCTGCGGGAAGTCGAGCACGTTGTGAGCCTGTGCGGCGGCAGAAAAAATCAGACTTGCGGCGAGGATAGTTTTTACCAGATGCATTGTGCGTTCACTCTATCGTTATAAGAAAAGCAAAACGACACGGTAGAGTTTACGGATGAATAAATGATGACCGCCGGATGACACAACGATGAACGCTATGTGCTATCAATATGAAAAACCACCAGATTCTGTCCTCTTTCGGCCTTGCTTTTTACCACCCCATCGCTAACTATTAATGAGTATTATTATCAAATGCATATTAACCAGGAGTAGGATTATGAAGGCTGCTGTCGTCACGCATGACCATCAGGTAAACGTCACCGAAAAAACGCTGCGCCCACTGCAGCATGGTGAAGCTCTGTTATCCATGGAATGCTGCGGGGTCTGTCACACCGATCTGCACGTCAAAAATGGCGATTTTGGTGACAAGACCGGGGTGATCCTCGGCCATGAAGGTATTGGGATCGTGAAGGCAATCGGCCCTGGCGTCACCTCTCTGAAAGTCGGTGACCGTGCCAGCGTCGCCTGGTTCTTTGAAGGTTGCGGCCACTGCGAATACTGCAACAGCGGTAACGAAACGCTGTGTCGTTCGGTCAAAAACGCCGGTTACAGCGTTGATGGCGGCATGGCTGAAGAGTGCATCGTCACCGCTGATTACTCAGTTAAAGTACCGGACGGTCTTGATTCTGCAGCCGCCAGCAGCATTACCTGCGCAGGCGTCACCACCTATAAAGCGGTGAAAATCTCGAAAATCAAACCGGGCCAGTGGATTGCGATTTACGGTCTCGGCGGTCTGGGCAACCTGGCGCTGCAGTACGCCAAAAACGTCTTTAATGCCAAAGTGATTGCCCTCGATGTTAACGATGAACAGCTGAAGCTGGCCAAAGAGATGGGCGCGGACCTTATTATCAACTCACGTAGCGAAGACGCGGCGAAACAGGTTCAGGAACTGACCGGCGGTGCACACGCGGCAGTCGTTACCGCCGTCGCGAAAGCAGCCTTTAACTCCGCCGTTGACGCCGTGCGCGCCGGTGGCCGCGTGGTGGCCGTCGGCCTGCCGCCGGAAGCGATGAGCCTCGATATTCCGCGTCTGGTGCTGGACGGGATTGAAGTGGTCGGTTCGCTGGTCGGCACCCGTCAGGATCTGACCGAGGCCTTCCAGTTTGCTGCTGAAGGGAAAGTGGTACCGAAAGTGGCACTGCGTCCGTTAAACGACATCAACGCTATCTTTAAAGAGATGGAACAGGGCCAGATCCGTGGCCGTATGGTTATCGATCTTCGCCATTAATAACCAGAGCCTCTCCCGTTAAGGGAGAGGCTTAAAACACATCAAATAGATTTACAGGAAAGCACTATTCCGGCCAGTTTATCATTTCATCCAACCCCGACATAAATGCGGGAAAATAGCTTTGGTCTATGCCAAAAGTATCTTTGACAATAACGCTGTCGGCCGGATTTTCTGGTCGTAGTGTGATATCAACAGCAACGTTTTCATCATCATCCATTTTAATGAATCGGATATTTAATTGATTTTCTGCACTATCAAAGATGATATTTTCATGCTTATCACCATTGAGTAGAGCAAGATAAAGAGAATTAATTTGTTTTTTTAGCTCTGTTAGCTCACCAACATTAAACGCCGTTGTATATTGAGTCTTTAACTCTGGCAAAATGAACTCTATATAACTATTAATCCAGTCATAAGCAGGCACATCGGGCGTGTTTTCTCGTTCAAATGCTGAAATACGCAATGTTCTTTTTCCACTTATTAACTCTATCATAAATCACCCTACTCATTTATATAGAAAATGTGTAATTGCCCAATCTTTCTCCCTAACAACCACTTCAAGCATGAATTTTTTATGGAAAAAATCCCCTTTTCTGGATTTGTTTTCTACAAGTCTATACATGCTTGTTTCATAACGAAAAAGACCAGGCTGATTTTGCGGATCAGGCATTCGCCTTCCGTAACGAATTGCTTTTTCCTGGATCTGCAAAGGTACATATCGTCCCGGTTCTCGCATATGCTTTGCTGCTGTCTCAGTCATTTTAAGTCGCCTGGCATTCAACCCTAGCTTTAGACGCCCACGCAATAGATTTACAGTTGTTTGGTTCAGCTTAATTGCAGCTACAGTTCTGGCCTGAGTTTGCAACAATCCCCGACCTAACTGGAAAATTCGAAATGCGCCAAAAGCGAGTAAAGCGAGATCGGTAGGATCGATCAACGGGGTTTTGAGTGGCGCTTCCTCGAAGCGTATCAGTAAACCATCAGCATCATAAATTCGCCACAAGCCGGGAGCCTGTAAAAGCGAATAGCCAATGCACAAGCCACTCTCATCATCAACAATTGGCTTAACATTATGAGGCAGGTTTCCAGGGCGAATATAAAAATACTCTCCAGGGGGACATAAAGAGGTGAACGTATAATAATGTCCACTCTCTTCTGCTTGTGCAATTCCATTTACCATATAATCAATCCTTTTCATATGCTCAAATAGCAGCGATTAAAGTAATTTATTCTTCGCATTTGACATAGTTAATACGTGCCATATAACGTGCATAAAGCAGCAGAGACGACATCGCCAGGAACGACAGCGCCGCCGCCGGTAGCGCCACCGAATTCCAGCCGAAATTCATCGTAATCATCAACCCGCCAAAGAAAGCGCCAATCGCACTGCCGAGGTTAAAGGCAATCTGCCCACCAGCGGCCCCGAGCATTTCACCGCCCTTCGCATTTTGCAGTAGCAGGATTTGCAGCGGCGCGGACAGCGCAAACAGACCCGCGCAGCAGATAAACGCCAACGTCAATGACGCCACCTTAAAGCCGCCGAGGGCAAAGATAAGCAGCAGCGCCACCACGATAACGAAATCGGTTGTGGCCGCAATACGCAACGGGCTGTAGCGCCCGGAGAGCTTACCGCTGAGGATATTGCCCAGCACCATCCCCAACCCCACCAGCATCATAATGAACATCATGGCCCCTTCGGAAAAACCAGAAACGTTCATCATAAACGGCTTGATATAGCTGAACCAGGCGAATACCCCGGCGTTCCCGAACATGGTCGCCGCGAAGATAAGCCACGGCGCGGGGCTTTTCAAAAAGTGGAACTGCTCGCGAAGACGCGCGTCGGATTTATCAAACAGCGTCGGCACCCAGGCCACAATTGCCACCAGCACCGCCACGTCAAATAGCGCAATCGCCAGGAAGGTATAGCGCCAGCTAAACTGGTGCCCCAGCCAGGTTCCCGCAGGTACCCCCACCAGATTCGCCACCGTCATCCCGGCGATCATCCCCGCCACCGCCGCCGTCACCCTGCCACGAGGCGCAATCTTCGACAGAATAATCGCCCCCACGCCAAAAAACGCCCCGTGCGGAAAGCCCGACACCAGACGCCCAATCGCCAGCATCACATAGCTCGACGAAAAGGTAAAAATGACGTTGCCGAGTACGCAGAGTGCCGCTAGCAGCAGCATGATGGATTTCAGGGAGAAGCGCGTGGAAAACAGCGCAATAATCGGCGCGCCGATCACCACGCCGAAGGCATACCAGGAGATCATATTGCCCGCTGCCGGGATCGAGATCCCTACATCATGCGCCAGCTCCGGCAGCACGCCCATAATGCCAAATTCCGCCATCCCCAGGCCAAACGTGCCTAGCGCCAGCGCAAAAATTGTCTTTTTCATCCCTCTAATCACTTGTTTCTGTTGAGTTTGCAGAGGGGCATTATTGACCATTCATGGGGTGCAGACCAGACAAAAAGGTGCGGTAACGGGTTTATCCATATATACAGCGCGAATGATTCATATCTGAGGTCGCCATTGGTGCGTAATGCAACAGGTGAATATTTTCTGGAAGGCGGCGCGCAAAGGCGGAATCTGGCTAATTGTGTTTTAACCGGAACGGCGGATAATCGTCCTATTCTTCACAAGGAGGTCAATATGAAATCAAACAACACGGTTAAGGAAATGCCGAAAAATTCCACGACAAAAGGTTCAACGAGTAACGCCTTGCCTTGCGATATCAAAAAGGGCAACAACGCTAATGAAGATCGTGAATTTATCAACAGAATGAATGCGTTTACGCAAATAACAGGACTGTTAACCGACGATCCCTTTTATGAGGTACTTTAATGTGCCGCCAATTTGATGTTTATCGAAATCCGTCGGAAAGAACCCGTCATATTCATCCGTATATTATGGTGATCCAACATGACTATTATGGCGATCTTTCAACACGACTAGTGCTTCCTTTAAGTCGTCATGCTTATTTAAACGGTTATTACCATCAGGCAACGCCGTTGGTGAATATTGACTTCCAGACAGTGGTAATCAATACACCATCAATAACCAGCATAAATAAAGGTAAGCTCAATAACCGACATTTTATCTGTAATTTACGCAGTGAACGCTCAAGCGCCATATCAGCCATCGATGCTCTCATTACAAACACATGAGTCCTGCAATACCACAAACAAAAAGAGCGGCTTAACGCTCCCCCTCAAGGGACACTAAACCGCTCTTCACTTCCGAAAAGAATCCTTACTTCATCCCTTCCGAACTCTCTTTCTTCGCCTCTACCCGCTCAACTTCACGATACCAGCGCGGATGGTGTTTCTGCGCCCAGCGACGACTCACTTTGCCTTCAATCATCCCCTTAATAGATCCTTTAACCCAGAACGCCATATACATATGGATAAGGATCGCGTGGATCAGAATGATGGCTGAAGCAGCATGAATCAGCAACGCGTAGCGAATCACCTGAATCGGGAAGAACGGCGCAAAGTAAGGACGCCAGATAATCACCCCGGTCACCAGCAGCACGAAAATCATGCTCATGATGGTCCAGAACATCATCTTCTGGCCGGCGTTATATTTCCCGACCTTGGCCACTTTATGCTCGTTGCCTTTCAGGACTTCGACAATTCCCAGCACCCACGGAATATCCTGCTTATCCGGAATGTTGTGATGCACGAAGCGGGCAAACATAAACATCAGCACCACGAAGATCAGTACGCCGAAGAACGGGTGCAGAATACGTCCCATCTGCGGCGTACCAAAGGTTTCGGTCAGCCACTGCAGCGTCGGGAAGAAGAACGAAATCCCCGATACTGCCACCAGGAAGAAGCAGATAGCCACCGTCCAGTGACAGGCGCGGTCGATAAACTTGGTGCGCACAATCATTTTCGACTTACTCATGGCCATCCTCCTCTTCGTCATCGTCCACTTCTTTGTTCGGGCCAATACCGATGTAGTGATAAATCAGCCCGGCAAAGGTGGCGATAAAGCCCGCGGCGGAGAGTGGTTTCAGCGCCCCTTTCCACAGATTGATACTGGTATCGATAGCCGGATCCTTCGGCAGCTTGTGATACAACTCTGGCTGATCCGCATGATGCAGCACGTACATCACATGGGTGCCGCCCACGCCTTCCGGATTATAGATACCGGCATGTGGGTAGCCGCGTTTCTTAAGCTTATCGACGCGCTCCTGCGCTACGTCCAGCATCTCTTTCTTGGTGCCGAAGTGAATCGCTCCGGTCGGACAGGTTTTCACACAGGCCGGTTCCTGACCCACGCTCACGCGGTCTACGCACAGGGTACATTTATAAACGCGGTTATCCTCTTTGCTGAGGCGCGGAATATTAAACGGACACCCGGCGATGCAGTAACCGCAGCCGATACAGTTTTCCTGCTGGAAATCGACGATCCCGTTGGCGTACTGAATAATCGCCCCGGCGGACGGGCACGCCTTCAGGCAGCCCGGATCCTCACAGTGCATACAGCCGTCTTTACGAATCAGCCACTCCAGCTTGCCGTTCTGCTCGGTTTCGCTAAAGCGCATCACCGTCCAGGACTTGGCGCTCAGATCCGCTGGGTTATCGTAAACCCCGACGCAATGCCCTACCTCGTCGCGAATATCATTCCACTCGGAGCAGGCCACCTGGCAGGCTTTACAGCCCACACAGGAGGAGACATCAATCAGCTTGGCAACTTCTTCCTTATAGTCCCGCGCACGAGGCGCGGGGGTAATCGGGTTGGTTGCAGAGCGTTTAATAATGTCTTGTGTTTCCATCGCCATTTAAACGCTCCTTACGCTTTCTCGATGTTAACCAGGAACGCCTTATACTCCGGCGTCTGCGAGTTGGAATCGCCCACGTTCGGCGTCAGGGTATTGGCGATATAGCCTTTACGGGCAACGCCTTCATAACCCCAGTGCAGCGGAATACCGATGGTTTCCACCTGCTGACCGTTGACGTTCAGGGTCTGCAGACGACGCGTTACCACCGCCACGGCGCGAATAAAGCCGCGCTTGCTGCTGACGGTCACGCGGTCACCGTTGGCAATCCCTTTGGCCTTCGCCAGTCCTTCGCTGATTTCCACAAACTGCTCTGGCTGCGCAATCGCGTTGAGGCGCGCATGCTTAGTCCAGGTATGGAAATGTTCGGTCAGACGATAGGTAGTGCCAACGTATGGGAACTTGTCTTTCTTCCCAAGACGCACGGCATCTTCTTCGTACAGACGCACTACCGGGCTGGAAATAACGTTCGGGTGCAGCGGGTTAGTTCCCAGCGGCGTTTCCATCGGCTCGTAGTGTTCCGGGAACGGCCCTTCTGCCAGCTTATCGAGCGCAAACAGACGACCCAGGCCTTCCTGCTGCATAATAAACGGATTGGTCTTGCTTCCTGGCGGCGCGGTATTAAAGTCCGGGATATCGTTACCCGTCCATTTCGTACCGTTCCACTGGATCAGCATCCGTTTCGGATCCCACGGTTTGCCGTTCACGTCCGCCGAAGCGCGGTTATACAGCACGCGACGGTTGAGCGGCCAGGCCCATGCCCAACCCAGCGTATTGCCCAGCCCTGATGGGTCGGCGTTATCGCGGTTGGCCATCTGGTTACCCTGTTCAGTCCAGCTACCGGTATAGATCCAGCAGGAGGACGCCGTGGTACCGTCATCGCGCAGCAGCGCAAAGCTATTAAGCAACTGACCTTTCTTCGCCACCAGCACGCCGTTGGCGTCATACAGGTCGGCCAGCGCATAGCCGTTGTTCTCTTTAGCGACTTCTTCCGACTCTGGGTGATCAGGCTGTTTGTAGTTCCAGCCCATCTTCAGCAGCGGCTCAACGCCCTTACCGCCTTCGTTGCGATACATCTCGCGCAGACGATGGTAAATACCGGCCAGAATCTCGCCGTCGTTACGCGCTTCACCCGGTGCTTCTTGACCTTTCCAGTGCCACTGCAACCAGCGGCCGGAGTTAGCAATCGAACCGTCTTCTTCTGCAAAGCAGGTCGACGGCAGACGGAACACTTCGGTCTGAATCGTTGATGGGTCAACGTCGTTAGACTCACCGTGGTTCTGCCAGAAGGTAGACGTCTCGGTCACTAACGGGTCGATAACCACCATGTACTTCAGTTTGCTTAAGCTGCGTACGACCTTGTTTTTGTCCGGGAAGGACGCCACCGGGTTAAAGCCCTGGCAGATGTAGCCGGTGACTTTGCCGTTATCCATCATGTTGAAGTATTTGATAACGTCGTAGGCCTGGTCCCATTTCGGCAGCCAGTTAAAGCCCCAGTCGTTATCCTTCGTTGCCGCGTCGCCGTAGAACGACTTCATCAGGCTGACGAAGAACTTCGGATAGTTGCTCCAGTAGTTCACCTGATCGGGCAGCAGCGCTTTCGGCGTATTGGCGGTCAGATAGGTTTGCAGATCCGCCTGCTTGTCCGACGGCAGCGTCAGATAGCCGGTCAGGCTGGTCGACAGCAGACCTAAGTCGGTTAAGCCCTGAATGTTCGAGTGACCGCGCAAGGCGTTCACACCGCCGCCTGCCATCCCCATATTGCCGAGCAGCAGCTGGATCATCGCCATGGTGCGAATGTTCTGCGCCCCGACGGTGTGCTGTGTCCAGCCCAGCGCATACAGGAAGGTGGTGGTACGGTCTGCCGCACTGGTGGAAGCCAGCACATCGCACACTTTCAGGAAGTCCGCTTTCGGCGTACCGCAGATGTTCTCCACCACGTCCGGCGTATAGCGGGAAACGTGCTGCTTCAACAGGTTCCACACGCAGCGCGGATGGGTCAGCGTTTCATCGCGTTTGGCATAGCCGTTTTCATCGTACTGATAGTTCCAGGACGATTTATCGTACTGGCGTTTCTCGGCGTCATAGCCGCTAAACAGGCCGTCTTCGAAGGCAAAATCATCCCGCACCAGCAGGCTGGCGTTGGTGTAATGCTTCACGTACTCGGCGTTGATCTTATTGTTTTCGATAAGATACAGCAGTACGCCCGACAGGAAGGTAATGTCGGTACCGGAACGAATTGGCGCATAAATATCAGCTACCGACGCCGTACGCGTAAAGCGCGGGTCGACAACGATAAGCGTGGCATCGTTATTGTTTTTCGCTTCCATCGCCCAGCGGAAACCCACTGGATGGGCTTCAGCGGCGTTACCGCCCATCACCATCACGACGTTGGCGTTTTTGATATCAACCCAGTGGTTGGTCATCGCACCGCGACCAAATGTTGGAGCAAGACTTGCTACCGTTGGTCCGTGTCAGACGCGCGCCTGGTTGTCTACCGCCAGCATACCGAGCGAGCGCACAAACTTCTGCGTCAGCATGCCGGTCTCATTACTTGCCGCGGATGCGCACAGCATCCCGGTGGAGAGCCAGCGGTTAACCGTCACGCCCTGATCGTTCTTCTCAATAAAGTTGGCGTCGCGGTCGGCCTTCATCAATTTTGCGATGCGATCGAAGGCTTCATTCCACGAAATACGCTGCCATTTATCCGAGCCAGGTGCGCGGTATTCCGGGTAGCGCAGGCGACTTTCACTGTGTACATAGTCCAGCAGCCCCGCGCCTTTCGGGCACAGTGCGCCGCGGCTTACCGGATGATCCGGGTCACCTTCAATATGGTAAATCGATTCCCGGGTATTTTTGGCTCCATCGCCCAGGCTATACATTAATAGCCCACAACCTACGGAACAGTATGTGCAGGTGTTACGAACTTCTTTAGCGCGCAGTAATTTGAAATGTCGCGCCTGTGCTAACGCCATTTTCGGGGCAAACCCTAATGCCGCAGCCGTCGTCCCAGCCATACCGCCCGCGCAGATTTTAAAAAACTTTCTGCGGCTGACGTCCATTGTTTTCCTCATCGTATGGATGTACTTCGAGAAGGAAACTAACAGCAATGCCCCTGTTTTTTTTGCGTCAAATCAATGTCGAAAACTGAGCCCCCCTTAATAGTCAGGGTCAGCGAATTTCATTAATCCTTTAGGGTTAGGCGTCGAGGAAAAATATCACCAGCGGCGGCAAAAAAATGCTATAACCGCAGACTTCGTTTGTAAAAGCATCAGGTTAGAGATGGATAAGAAGAGAGCGACGCTGACGGGACTCGCCGCCATCGTATTATGGAGCACCATGGTGGGGCTGATTCGCGGCGTCAGCGAAGGGCTTGGCCCGGTGGGCGGTGCCGCAATGATCTATAGCCTGAGCGGCCTGTTGCTGATATTTACCGTCGGTTTCCCGCAGTTGCGTCAAATCCCGCCGCGTTATCTTGTAGCCGGCAGCGTGCTGTTTGTTAGCTATGAAATCTGTCTCGCGCTCTCACTTGGCTATGCGGGCACCCGCCAACAGGCAATTGAAGTCGGTATGGTCAATTATCTCTGGCCAAGCCTGACCATTCTGTTTGCTATTCTGTTCAACGGCCAAAAAAGCAGCTTATGGGTGATTCCGGGCTTATTGCTTTCGCTATTCGGCGTGACCTGGGTATTAGGCGGCGAGCACGGTCTGGATATCGCGGAAATAACCCGCAACGTTATCTCAAGCCCGCTGAGCTATATTCTGGCCTTCGTTGGCGCATTTATCTGGGCGGCCTACTGCACCGTCACCGCCAGATATGCCAAAGGCAAAAACGGTATTACGCTGTTTGTTTTATTAACGGCGCTCAGCCTGTGGGTGAAATTCCTGGTAAGCGAACAGCCACCGATGATCTTTAGCTGGCCGGTGGTGATTAAACTGGTTCTGTGCGCGCTGGCATTAGGATTAGCCTATGCGGCGTGGAACGTCGGTATTCTGCACGGTAACGTCAGCCTGCTGGCCGCCGCCTCTTACTTTACCCCGGTGCTCTCCTCAGCGCTGGCGGCGGTTCTGCTCAGCGCCGCGCTTTCGTGGTCATTCTGGCAGGGAGCCGCCATGGTCTGCGCGGGCTCCCTGCTCTGCTGGTATGCCACCCGGCGTTAGCCAATTAATCGCCGTACAGCTTAATGCTCAGAATGTTGGTAATCGAGCGACCGTTCCAGTGATACTCCAGATGCTCTGCCTGCGTCACTTTCTTCACCAGGCAGGGCCGATAAAGCACATAGCAGGTGTGGCCGGTATGGCGCACCGAACAGTAGTGAATACCGTCTCGGCCCTGCATTTTTTGCCCCTGCGCAAAGACCTTTGACTGGCTGTAGTCCGTGGCATGATAGAGCGGCGACGAGATAAACGGCTCGCGAGTGATATCCACTAAAGCCGCATCAAATTCCGTATACAGCACCCGCATCTGAACTTTTTGCGCGGGTTCGTTGGTGTAGCCGAAGATGCGTTCCTGATGGTACACCGTCTCCTTCACCGCCGTATCCAGCAGCGGCGCGCAATAATAACCGCCAAAATCGCCGGTCGTGAAGCGTGCGCCCTCAGGGTTGATGTGCGTAAAGGCGGCCATCACGTAACTGCTACCATTAAGCCCAACCAGCCAATCTGCTTTCGGCACACGCATCAGTTCGCCGGCCTGCTCCAGCAACCGTTCGTTGGTCAGCGCTTCCACGGCCCAGACGGCTTCAAGTTCATCAATGCTGGCGACATCTTCAAACAGGTCGATGGTGGGATAGCGGCTGGGAATGATCCGGTAGGCAACCGCATCCGTTAAATCAATGAGGGATGGCGCTTCAGTGTTCAAGCCATCCCTCCTCGCCAGGACTGAAGTCGGGACGCAACCTCATAGAGATCGGCAACCCGGCCACCGTTCATCACATCCATTGCCGAACGTCCGGCAAAGAAAGGATGGGAGTTAGGTTTACGCACCCAGCCGTAGATGCTGTCATCGGCGGTGAACAGCAAACGCAAGCACTTATGGATATTCAGGATATAGCTCATTCGTTCCTGAATATCGAGACTTAAGCGAATACCGCCCTTCGACTCTTTATATTTGTTCAATGTTGAACGCGAGCTAATTCCAAGTAACCGAAGTTGTTCATCTGTGTTGCACTGCCATTTTTCCAGAATACGGAACACGACCGGCAGCGCTTTGCTGGTATCAACATTACCGTTTACATGGTTCTCTTGTACTGTGGCCATATGCCCTCCCGTACGTTATCTCCGTACATCATCCGAGAAGCGGTATGTACATTTAATAACGATTGTAGTGTAAATGTTCAATAATGTACATCCCCACTCGAGAGAGCACGGTTGGCTGATTGGCAAATTATTATGCCGGATTCGGCACCTTCGCCAGACTGCGCCAGATACCGGCGGCCAGCAACAGAAGCAGCACGCCCGCCGTCGCCAGCACAATGCTGTGCGAGTTGATAAACGCCATTTTTGCCGCGTCAATCAGGCTTTGTGCCGGGATGGCGGGCATCGACTGCGCCAGCTTTATCGCTTCGCTAATCGATGAAGCTGCCTGCTCGGCCTCCGCGCCGTCTATCCCGTCAGGCAGCACAATCGACGAGGTGTAGCTGCGGGTCAGGATCAGGCCAAACAGCGCAATACCCAGCCCCGCGCCCAGCTCGTAGGCCATGGTTTCAATGGCCCCTGCTGCTGCCGCTTTTTCTTTCGGTGCCGCCGCCATAATCGCCGAACTGGAGGCCAACAGCGCGCTGGCAACGCTAAAGCCCAGCAGCGTCATCAGCCCCCACGCCTGCCATTGCTGGGTGCTGAAATCAGTCATCGACAGGCCCAGGAAGCTCAGCGCGCTTAACAGCATCCCGCCGGTCGCCACTTCACGCAGCCCCAGTTTCGACACCAGCATCCCGGCAATCGGGCCGCTGAAGCCGCTCGCCACCATCACTGGTAGCATAAATAGCCCGGCTTCAAACGGCGTTTTACCGTGCACAAACTGCAGTTCCTGGGCCATCAGCAGCTCAAAGCCCACCAGGGTAATCAGCGCCGTCATCGCCATCATGACTCCGCTTAAAATAATGCGATGGGTAAAGAGGCGCATATCCACCATCGGGCGCGTTGCCGAGAGCTGTTTACGGACAAACCAATACAGCATGCCAGAACCGGCAATCGCCACCATCGCCACCAGCCACAGTGCAAGCTGCCCTTTCAGCGCTGATTTAGCGCTAAACACCAGCATCAGGATGGCGGCAATCAGCACCAGCGCCTGGAAGAGATTCAGCGGCTGCTCGCGTCGCGCAGGCTGGTGCGGCACCACTCTGGCATTAATGGCAATCACCACCAGCACAATCGGCACGTTGATCAAGAACACCGATCCCCAATAGAAGTGCTCCAGCAGCATGCCGCCCACCAGCGGGCCAAACGCCGCGCCGCCGGAACCAACGGCCGCCCACAGCCCCAGCGCCATATTACGATGACGCGCTTCAGCAAAGGTGGTACGGATCCCGGCGAGCGTGGCCGGTACAATCATCGCCGCGCCGA
Organism: Kluyvera sichuanensis; assembly: GCF_040930405.1. Lineage (NCBI taxonomy): Bacteria > Pseudomonadati > Pseudomonadota > Gammaproteobacteria > Enterobacterales > Enterobacteriaceae > Kluyvera > Kluyvera sichuanensis. The sequence goes on along the minus strand of NZ_CP162271.1, from coordinate 1,172,041 downwards.
TCGCCAGCAGTGCGCGTGAAGCAATCAGCGTTAGCGCCGTCGGCGAAAACGCCGCGGCCAGCGATGCCAGGCCAAAGATCCCGCTGCCGAGCAACAGCAGGCGTTTAAAACCAATCTTGTCGCCGAGCGCGCCCATTGGCAGCACCATCCCGGCCATTACCAGTGAATAGATATCAATGATCCACAGCAGCTCATTGCCGCTGGTGCCCAGCGCGACGCTCAGCGTCGGCGCGGCCACGTGCAGCACGGTGGCATCAATCGCCACCGGGATATAGACCATCAGGATAGCCATGAGCGTTAACCATTGGCGTGACATTTTTCCGTTCCTCACTTCATTGTTCATTGTTGGACATGCGTCCAGGAACGAGATCCTGCCGGATTGTTGAACGCATGTCCAATTTTTTGTTATTCTCAGCTAAACCCTACTTAAACGAAGAAAAATGAACTATTTAACCCGAGAAGAACGGCGGGAAGCGATCCTTAAAACCGCCATGCAGGTGGCACTAAGCGGCGGCTTTAGCGCCATGACCGTACGTAATATTGCCAGCGTTGCCGGAGTCTCCAGCGGCCAGGTGCATCACCACTTCACCTCTATTGGTGAACTCAAATCCCTCGCCTTCGTCAGGCTGATCCGTGAAATGCTCGATATGCCACTGGTGGCCGATGATGCGAACTGGCACGACCGCCTCTTTTCGATGCTTGGCAGCGATGATGGCCGCCTTGAGCCCTATGTGCGTCTCTGGCGGGAAGCTCAATTACAGGCGGACAGCGACAGCGATATTAAAGGTGCTTATCTGCTGACGATGGATATGTGGCATAAGGAAACCGTATCGCTGATTTTACAGGGCACGGAAGCCAATGAATTTCGTCCCATTGATAGCGCAGAAAATATTGCCTGGCGATTAATTGCGTTAGTGTGTGGACTAGATGGAATTTATGCACTAGGGATGGCGGAAATTAGCGACGAGATCTTCGCTCGCTATATACAGCATTATATTACGCTAGAGCTTAATCCCGCTTAATTTACATTTAGTAACAATTAACAACGTTTTATTCACAGCGCGTTTTCTTACAACGCGCTTTTTTTATCTATTCTTCAACGATAAAGCGATAAAACGGCCTGGCATTAATAATCCCCTCTCCCTACATCGCTGTTTTTCCTTTGTTTCTTTTTTATGACGCGTTTTCCGAGGGTTATATGGCAAATAATGAGAAAGAGAATCATTATCTTTTAAAAGAGTGGAAACCTGAGAATCCCGGATTCTGGGAAAATAAGGGGAAATCAATTGCGAGGCGAAATCTGTGGATTTCCGTTGCCTGTTTATTACTCGCTTTCTGCGTCTGGATGTTATTTAGCGCCGTTGCGGTGAATCTCAATAAAGTTGGCTTTAATTTCACCACGGACCAACTCTTTTTATTAACTGCATTACCTTCACTTTCTGGTGCCATATTACGCGTGCCCTACTCCTTTATGGTACCCATATTGGGTGGGCGCAAATGGACGGTGTTAAGTACGGTAATTCTGGTTGTACCGTGCGTCTGGTTGGGCATTGCCATTCAGAACACCTCTACCCCTTACGAAGTATTTATCATCATCGCACTGCTGTGCGGATTCGCTGGGGCTAACTTTGCCTCCAGTATGGGCAACATCAGCTTCTTCTTCCCAAAAGCGAAGCAAGGCAGCGCGCTCGGCATTAACGGTGGGCTCGGCAACCTTGGCGTCAGCGTGATGCAGATGGTCGCCCCCGCGGTGATCTTCCTGCCGATCTTCACCTTTCTTGGCGTTCACGGCGTGCCGCAGGAAGACGGTTCTATCCTGTCGCTGGCCAACGCCGCCATCATCTGGGTGCCGCTGCTGGTTATCGCCACTATCGCCGCCTGGGTGGGGATGAACGATATCGCCAGCTCCAAAGCCTCAGTGCGTGACCAGCTTCCGGTGCTGAAACGCCCGCATATGTGGCTGCTGAGTTTGCTCTATCTGGCAACCTTCGGCTCATTTATCGGCTTTTCTGCCGGTTTTGCGATGCTGGCAAAAACCCAGTTCCCGGACGTTAACATTCTCAAGCTGGCCTTCTTCGGGCCGTTTATCGGCGCGCTGGCGCGTTCATTCGGCGGTGTGATTTCCGATCGCCTCGGCGGCGTGAAGGTCACGCTGGTGAACTTTATATTGATGGCAGTGTTTACCGGCCTGCTGTTCCTGACGCTGCCAGGCAGTGGCTCCGGCAGCTTCCTCGCCTTCTACGTGGTGTTTATGGGGCTGTTCCTCACCGCCGGTCTCGGTAGTGGCTCCACCTTCCAGATGATCGCGGTGATTTTCCGTCAAATCACCATCGACAGCGTCAAAAAACGCGGCGGCAGCGATGAAGAAGCCCAGCACGAAGCGGTTACCGATACCGCCGCCGCGCTCGGTTTTATCTCCGCTATCGGCGCAGTTGGCGGCTTCTTTATTCCAAAAGCCTTCGGCACCTCTTTAGCCATGACCGGTTCACCGGTTGGCGCCATGAAAGTGTTCTTTGTCTTCTACGTCGTGTGCGTGCTGGTGACATGGCTTGTCTACGGCCGCCGCAAACCGACGTCAAAATAAACATAACTATGTGAGCAGTGTAACCACGGGGGAGCAAAGCCCCCCGTCAGGAGGAGCAAGTATGAGCAAGCTACTGGATCGCTTTCGCTACTTTAAGCAGAAAGGCGAGACCTTTGCCAACGGTCACGGACAGGTCTACGACAACAACCGTGACTGGGAAGACAGCTATCGTCAACGCTGGCAATTCGACAAGATCGTTCGCTCGACCCACGGGGTGAACTGTACGGGCTCATGCAGCTGGAAGATTTACGTCAAAAATGGTCTGGTCACCTGGGAAACCCAACAGACCGACTATCCCCGCACCCGCCCTGACCTGCCTAACCACGAACCTCGCGGCTGCCCGCGCGGTGCCAGCTACTCCTGGTATCTCTACAGCGCCAACCGTCTGAAATACCCGCTGGCGCGTAAAAAGCTGATTGAGCTGTGGCGCGAAGCCCTCGCCGAGCACCCGGACCCAATGGTGGCCTGGGACAGCATCATGAAAGACCCGGAAAAGACCCAGAGCTACAAGCAGGCGCGCGGTAAAGGCGGCTTTGTACGTTCCTCGTGGAAAGAGCTTAACCAACTGATTGCCGCCGCCAACGTCTGGACGATTAAAAAGTACGGTCCCGACCGCGTGGCGGGCTTCTCGCCGATCCCGGCGATGTCGATGGTCTCCTACGCCGCCGGTACCCGCTATCTCTCCTTGATTGGCGGCACCTGCTTAAGCTTCTACGACTGGTACTGCGACTTACCGCCCGCCTCACCGATGACCTGGGGCGAGCAGACCGACGTGCCGGAATCCGCCGACTGGTACAACTCCAGCTATATCATCGCCTGGGGTTCCAACGTGCCGCAGACCCGTACCCCGGATGCCCACTTCTTCACCGAAGTCCGTTACAAAGGCACCAAAACCGTCGCCATCACCCCAGACTTCTCAGAAGTCGCCAAGCTCAGCGACCAGTGGCTGGCGCCGAAACAGGGTACCGACAGCGCGCTGGCTATGGCGATGGGGCACGTGATCCTCAAAGCGTTCCACCTCGATAACCCAAGCGAATACTTTATCAACTACTGCCGTCGCTACACCGACATGCCGATGCTGGTGATGCTCGACAGCCGCGACGACGGTTCGTATACCGCAGGCCGCATGCTGCGTGCGTCGGATCTGGTGGATGGGCTGGGGGAAGCCAATAACCCGGAATGGAAAACCGTGGCCTACAACCGCGACGGTGAACTGGTGGTGCCAAACGGCTCTATCGGTTTCCGCTGGGGCGAAAAAGGTAAATGGAATCTCGAGTCGCTGGCGTCGGGGAAAGAGACCGAACTGACCCTCTCGCTGCTGGATAACCGCGATACCGTCGCTGGCGTGGCATTCCCCTACTTTGGCGGCAACGAAAACCCGCACTTCCGCAGCGTCAAGCAAGACCCGATTCTGGTGCGTAAGCTACCCGCCAAGCAGCTGACCTTCGCCGACGGCAGCAGCCGTCTGGTGGTGAGCGTCTATGACCTGGTGCTGGCCAACTACGGCCTCGACCGCGGTCTGGACGATGATCTGGCAGCGAAAAGCTTTGATGAGGTGAAAGCCTACACCCCGGCCTGGGGCGAGCAGATCACCGGCGTATCGCGCCATAACATCGAAAAAATTGCCCTTGAGTTCGCCGACACCGCGCACAAAACACACGGACGCTCGATGATCATCCTTGGTGCCGGGGTTAACCACTGGTACCACATGGACATGAACTACCGTGGGATGATCAACATGCTGGTGTTCTGCGGCTGCGTCGGTCAGAGCGGCGGCGGCTGGGCGCACTACGTGGGCCAGGAGAAGCTGCGTCCGCAAACCGGCTGGCTGCCGCTGGCCTTCGCGCTGGACTGGAACCGCCCACCGCGCCAGATGAACAGCACCTCCTACTTCTACAACCACGCCAGCCAGTGGCGCTATGAGAAGCTCACCGCACAGGAACTGCTCTCACCGCTGGCCGACCCGAAAAAATATACCGGTCATCTGATCGACTTCAACGTCCGCGCCGAACGTATGGGCTGGCTGCCGTCCGCGCCGCAGCTTAACCTCAACCCGCTTACCGTGAAGGCGAAGGCCGCAGCAGCGGGCATGACGCCGCAGGAATACACCGTTCAGGGGCTGAAATCTGGCGACATCCGTTTTGCCAGCGAACAGCCAGACAACGGCGCGAACCACCCGCGTAACCTGTTTATCTGGCGTTCTAACCTGCTCGGTTCTTCCGGTAAAGGCCACGAGTACATGCTGAAGTATCTGCTCGGTGCCGACAGCGGGATTCAGGGCGAGGATCTCGGCTCGACCGACGACGTCAAACCGGAAGAAGTGGAATGGCAGACCGCCGCCATTGAGGGCAAACTTGACCTGCTGGTCACCCTCGATTTCCGTATGTCCAGCACCTGTCTGTTCTCCGATATCGTCCTGCCGACCGCCACCTGGTACGAAAAAGACGATATGAACACCTCGGATATGCACCCGTTCATTCACCCGCTCTCCGCCGCCGTTGACCCGGCATGGGAGTCAAAAAGCGACTGGGAAATCTACAAAGGCATCGCCAAGGCGTTCTCGGAAATCTGCAAAGACCATCTTGGCGTGGAAACCGACGTGGTGCTGCAACCGCTGCAGCACGATTCCCCGGCGGAGCTGGCGCAGCCGTTTGCCATTCAGGACTGGCGTAAAGGCGAATGCGACCTGATTCCGGGCAAAACCGCGCCGAACATTATCGCGGTCGAGCGTGACTATCCAGCCACCTACGAGCGCTTTACCTCGCTCGGCCCGTTGATGGACAAACTCGGCAACGGCGGCAAAGGCATCGGCTGGAAAACCCAGACCGAGATAGATTTCCTCGGTAAGCTCAACTACGTCAAGCTCGATGGCCCGGCGAAAGGCCGCCCGTGTATTGAGACGGCAATTGATGCCGCCGAGGTGATCCTCACCCTGGCGCCGGAAACCAACGGTCAGGTGGCGGTGAAAGCCTGGGAAGCGCTGGGCGAATTTACCGGTCTCAACCACACCCATCTGGCAACCAACAAAGAAGACGAGAAGATTCGCTTCCGCGATATTCAGGCGCAGCCGCGCAAAATCATCTCCAGCCCAACCTGGTCCGGCCTTGAAGATGAACACGTCTCCTATAACGCGGGTTACACCAACGTGCACGAGCTGATCCCGTGGCGTACCGTGTCGGGCCGCCAGTCGCTGTATCAGGATCACCCGTGGATGCGCGATTTTGGCGAGAGCCTGGTGGCCTATCGCCCGCCAATCGACACCCGCAGCGTCAGCCACATGAAGGAAATTCCGCCGAACGGCTTCCCGGAAAAAGCGCTGAACTTCCTGACGCCGCACCAGAAATGGGGCATTCACTCTACCTATAGCGAAAACCTGCTGATGCTGACGCTGTCGCGCGGCGGGCCAATTGTCTGGCTGAGCGAAACCGACGCTAAAGAGTTGGGGATCGCCGATAACGACTGGATTGAAGCGTTCAACGCCAACGGCGCGCTCACCGCCCGTGCGGTGGTCAGCCAGCGCGTACCGCCGGGCATGACCATGATGTACCACGCCCAGGAACGCATCATGAATATTCCAGGCTCAGAGGTTACCGGACGACGCGGGGGGATCCATAACTCGGTCACCCGTATCTGCCCGAAACCGACCCACATGATCGGCGGCTATGCGCAACTAGCCTATAGCTTCAACTACTACGGAACGGTCGGTTCGAACCGTGATGAGTTCATTATGATCCGCAAAATGAAAAACATTGATTGGCTGGATGATGAAGGCAATGACCAGGTTCAGGAGGCAGCAAAATGAAGATACGCTCACAGGTTGGGATGGTTTTAAACCTTGATAAATGCATTGGCTGCCACACCTGCTCCGTGACCTGTAAGAACGTCTGGAGCAGCCGCGAAGGGATGGAATACGCGTGGTTTAACAACGTCGAAACCAAACCGGGCATCGGTTTCCCAAAAGACTGGGAAAACCAGGAGAAATGGCAAGGCGGCTGGGTGCGCGGCATCAGTGGCAAACTGACCCCGCGCATGGGCGGCCGCCTGGGCGTGCTGTCGAAAATCTTCGCCAACCCGCTTATCCCGGGCATTGACGATTATTACGAACCGTTCACCTACGACTACCAGCACCTGCACAACGCGCCGGAGGGTAAAAACCTGCCGACCGCCCGCCCGCGCTCGCTGATTAGCGGCCAGCGGATGAACAAAATTGAATGGGGCCCGAACTGGGAAGAGCTGCTCGGCGGCGAGTTTGAAAAACGCGCCCACGACCAGAACTTTGCGGCAATGCAAAAAGAGATGTACGGCCAGTTCGAAAACACCTTCATGATGTATCTGCCGCGTCTGTGCGAACACTGTCTGAATCCAAGCTGTGTCGCCACCTGCCCGAGCGGCGCGATTTACAAGCGTGAAGAAGACGGCATCGTGTTGATTGACCAGGACAAGTGCCGCGGCTGGCGTATGTGCATCACCGGCTGCCCCTACAAAAAAATCTACTTCAACTGGAAGAGCGGTAAGTCTGAAAAATGCATCTTCTGCTACCCGCGTATTGAATCCGGCCAGCCGACAGTCTGTTCGGAAACCTGTGTGGGCCGTATTCGCTACCTGGGCGTACTGCTGTATGACGCCGACCGTATCGAAGAAGCCGCCAGCACCGAGCACGAAACCGATCTCTACGAGCGTCAGTGCGACGTGTTCCTTGACCCGCACGACCCGGCAGTGATTGAAGAAGCGCTGAAACAGGGCATCACCCAGAACACGCTGGACGCCGCGCAGCGTTCACCGGTGTACAAAATGGCGATGGACTGGAAGCTGGCGCTGCCGCTGCATCCGGAATATCGCACCCTGCCAATGGTCTGGTACGTGCCGCCGTTGTCACCAATCCAGTCCGTTGCCGATGCCGGTGGCCTGCCAAAAACCGACAGCGTTCTGCCGGCGGTGGAAAGCCTGCGCATTCCGGTACAGTATCTGGCGAACATGCTCAGCGCGGGCGATACCGGCCCGGTGCTGCGCGCGCTGAAACGCATGATGGCGATGCGTCACTACAAACGTTCTCAGACCGTTGAGGGCGTGACCGACACCCGCGCGATTGAAGAAGTGGGCTTAAGCGAGGCGCAGGTTGAAGAGATGTACCGTTATCTGGCGATCGCCAACTACGAAGACCGCTTCGTGATCCCAACCAGCCACCGCGAAATGGCGGAAGATGCCTTCCCGGAAAGCAAGGGCTGCGGTTTCACCTTCGGCGACGGCTGCCACGGCTCGGACACCAAGTTCAACCTGTTTAACAGCCACCGTATCGACGCCATCAACATCGGGGAGAAAAACTAATGCGGATCCTGAAAATCATCGGGCTGCTGATGGAGTACCCCGATGAGCTCAGCTGGGATAACAAGGATGAGCTGTTTGCGTTAATCGACAGCGACGCCCCAGCGCTGCGCCCGTTCCTCGAGCAGCATCTGGCGGTGTCGCTGCTCGATAAGCAGGCGGAATGGTGTGAGATTTTTGAACGCGGACGCGCTACCTCGCTGCTGTTGTTTGAGCACGTGCACGCGGAGTCCCGCGACCGGGGCCAGGCAATGGTTGAGCTGATGACGCAGTATGAACAGGTCGGCCTGCAGCTGGACTGCCGCGAGCTGCCCGATCATCTGCCGCTTTATCTGGAGTATCTCAGCATTCTACCGCAGGCTCAGGCGCAGGAAGGCCTGCAAAACGTCGCGCCGATTCTGGCGCTGATTGGCGGTCGCCTTAAACAGCGCCAGGCACCGTGGTATCAGCTGTTCGATACCCTGCTGGCATTGGCCAATACTTCATTATCAAGTGACAGTGTCACAAAACAGGTGGCGGGCGAAGCGCGAGACGATACCCGCCAGGCGCTGGATGCAGTCTGGGAAGAGGAACAGGTGAAGTTTATCGAAGATAACGCCACCGCCTGCGACAGTTCCCCGCTGCAAAGCTATCAACGACGCTTTAGCCAGGACGTGGCGCCACAGTACGTGGACGTCCGTGCGGGAGGCCCGAAATGATACAGTACCTCAACGTCTTTTTTTACGACATCTACCCTTACCTCTGCGGCACGGTGTTTCTGCTCGGCAGTTGGCTGCGCTACGACTACGGTCAGTACACCTGGCGCGCGTCCTCCAGCCAGATGCTCGACAAGCGCGGGATGGTGATTTGGTCCAACCTGTTCCACGTCGGTATTCTGGGGATCTTCTTCGGCCACTTCTTCGGCATGTTAACGCCGCACTGGGTGTATGAATCCTGGCTGCCGCTGTCGCAGAAACAGCTGATGGCGATGATTCTGGGCGGTGCCTGTGGGGTGATGACGCTGGTCGGCGGCGCAGGTCTGCTGATTCGTCGTCTGTTCAACCCGCGCATTCGCGCCACCTCATCGACGGCGGATATTCTGATCCTCAGCATCCTGCTGATCCAGTGCTGCCTCGGCCTGACCACCATTCCGTTCTCCGCGCAGCACCCGGACGGCAGCGAAATGCTTAAGCTGGTGGACTGGGCGCAGGCGGTGGTCACCTTCCACGGCGGCGCTTCCGCGCACCTGGACGGCGTGGCCTGGGTCTACCGCGTGCATCTGGTATTGGGCATGACCATCTTCCTGCTGTTCCCGTTCACCCGCCTGGTGCACGTCTGGAGCGCGCCAGTGGAATACCTGACCCGACGTTATCAAGTGGTCCGTTCCCGCCGATAGTCTCTTTATCGTAACGTAGCCCGGCCGAGCATCGCGACGCCGGGTTTTTTACGCCACCAACAAAATACTAAACCTATTCTCAACCATTTTATTTTTCACCACCATAACGCGTAATAACGCGCTATATTACGCTCGTTGAATTTACCACTGCGCCTGATGGCACACGGGAAATATAAATTCACTCAGCATCGTAATTAATAATCTTGTTATGGCGAGGCTCCTGAATAAACATAAGTTATCGCCCTGGTGGTATCGAGAGAGACCATCACAGGGAAATACAGGCATCCATCGAATCAAGGTGTTGCCAAGATAACTTCTGACGGCTCAAGGCCGTACAGATACGTTGTTCAGTGCTAAAACCGGGACGTAGGGATTTCTCTGTCATTTCCAGTTTTGTTCGCCCTATATAGAATTTCTATAGGGAACATTTTGATGTCTTATATTCATGCCACTGCGCCGCACTACCCAACCGCCCCAACTACGGGCGATATTATCTCAAGCTACATGTCGAAAACGTTTATTTCGTTGCCGGAACCGCTTAGCGTAAAAGAAGCGCGCGAGCTGTTTCTGCGACAATTAAATGACGACCATTTCCCCTGCGCCGTATTCGTGGTGTCCGGCGACAATCTGCGCGGAATATTATCGACGCGCACGCTGTTACAGGCGTCCGATGATAATCAGCCGGTCGCGCAGTTGATGACCACCACGTTATTCCACGTCAGCCCGGATGATACCCGCGACGTGGCGGCGAGCCTTATCGAAAAGCATCGTCTGACGCTACTGCCGGTGATTGAAAACGGCAAGCTTATCGGTTGCCTGAATGAAAAAGAGATAGACCAGCTGTTAGCCGATGAAATCACCGAAGACGCCCAGCTTCAGGGCGCGACGTTGCCGCTGGAAAAACCGTATCTGGAGATAAGCCCGGTGACGCTGTGGAAAAAACGCGCCGTCTGGCTGCTGCTGCTGTTTATCGCCGAAGCGTACACCAGCACCGTAATTCAGCACTTTGAAGAGGCGCTGGAGTCTGCTATTGCGCTGGCGTTCTTTATCCCGCTGCTGATTGGTACCGGGGGCAACAGCGGCACGCAGATCACCTCAACGCTGGTGCGCGCCATGGCGCTGGGCGAAGTGGGCCTGAGGGATTTGGGGCGTATTCTGCGTAAAGAGATGTCGACGGCGATGCTGGTTGCTATCACGCTCGGCGCGGCAGGTTGCCTGCGGGCGTGGATCATGGGCATTGGCCCGGAAATCACCTTTATTGTCAGCCTGACGCTGGTGTGCGTCACTATCTGGAGCGCAGTCGTCTCCTCGGTGATCCCGCTAGTCATCAAACGCGTTGGCATCGACCCGGCGGTGGTCTCCGCGCCGTTTATTGCTACCCTGATTGACGGCACCGGGCTGATTATCTACTTCAAAATCGCCCAGCATTTCTTAGGGTTAAATTAACGCGTTACCGCTGCTGAATGCCTGATGGCGCTTTGCTTATCAGGCCTACACTCCCGTAGCCCGGCCAAGCGAAGCGCCGCCGGGGTTCGCTCCGAGCTAATTCCCGGCGTCGGCTTCGCCTCGGCCGGGCTACAGGGTAAAGGTGTCGCCGGTTGCTGGGGAGATAATCTCCGGCAGCCACAGCTTACCCCACGCGCCGGTGCAGTGGCAGCCCATCACTTTATCGGGCTTTAACTGGTGCAAGAACCGCCTGACCTGCCAGAGCGTCCGCGGCGAAGCACAGCGCAGATGAAAGCCGCCGATCAGCGCATGAACCTTGTCGATCCCGGTAATCTGCTGGCAGTGCCGCACAATGTTGATAATCCCGCGATGCCCGCAGCCGGTAATAATCACCAACCCGCGTTCGGACAGATAAATCAGCACGCCCTCATCAACCACGTAATCCGTTTTATCGCCGGTCACGCCGTAGGCTTTAGGGCGATCAACGGCTATCTCGCCTGACCAGATAAAACGGTCGCTAATGTGCAGCGGCGCGCGGGTGTATTCCATACGATGGCGAGCGTAATCAATCTCCAGCGAGAGCTTTTTGATTTTATGGCTGCGCCCCGCCACGCTTAGCGCGGCATAGCGCTCGTTGCCGATGGTCGGGTGGCAAATAATTCGGCTATTATCCGGCAGCCAGGGCACGCCTCCACAATGGTCGTAGTGACCGTGTGAAAGCACCGTCGCCGTGAGGTTATCCAGCGAAATACCCATCTGCGCGGCATTGTGCTGGAAGCTGTTATCGGGGCCGGTGTCGAAAAGAATGGCGGTGGTTTCATCCTCGATCAGCAGACTTAATCCCGCTTTGGCTCTCAGACCGCTATCGGCCCCGCAAGCCAGATGGTTTTCAAGTAATACACGGATCGTTAAGGCCATATCATTTCATCCCTGAAAATTACGTCTACGGGGCAACGCGGCGCCAAACCCCGGCGTCAGCTTCGCCTCGGCCGGGCTACGGGTTATTTTCCGGCTTCGGGGTGGGTGTCGAATGCCGCCATGATGGCCGCCAGTTCGCTGACGCTAAAGCCGTATTTCGGATCGGTCACGCCAAGCCCGAAGCGGGTTTGCAGCGCTTCGTACAGCGCGGGCACGTCCGGGAAATCAATCTTCTCAACCACATGGTTATTATCCCAATGGGTAAAGTGGAAGTTGGTCAGCGTCATTTTGCCACCGTCGGGTAGATGGCGACACATCAGCAGATGGTGACGGAAATGCGACTGCGGCCAGTGCGCCGACCAGAAGTTGCCCATCACGTAATCCGACGCGTACTGACGGCCCAGGTCGAAGTGATACATCGACTGCCAGTGGTCGTGATGGCTGAACTGTAAAATCCACTCCTGGTTTTCATACAGCAGACGGTAGTCGCCGTGCGGCGTGGTCTGGGTAATATCCGCCAGCAGCTTGATTGGCGCGGTCAGCGTTTGCCCGCCAAAACCAACGTCGGCAATCCAGCGTTCACCGTCCACGTCCACCAGCAGCAGGCGGTGGGTTCGCGGCGGCATCTGCGGCGGATGCGCCAACACCACACGCCCCAGCAGGCTGCGCACGTGGAAACCGAGTTCACGCAGCACGCGCTCAAACAGACCGTTTTGTTCAAAGCAGTAGCCCCCGCGACGCGCGTGAACCAGCTTATCTTCCAGCGATTGATCTTCGAGGTGCATCTCGCGCGGCAACAGCACATCAAGGTTCTCGAACGGAATGGCGCTGTTGTGGTGGATATGCAGACTGCGCAGCGTCTCAATCGATACATCAGGGGTGCCCGTCCAACCGAGACGAGCAAAATAGGCGCTTAAGAAAGGGGTCATCAAAGCCTCCAGCGTTGGTGTCCGTTCTTTATAACCTATTTTGCCCTGCCCACTGACCGATTTGTGCGATCGGTTAACCTACCGTGTACTTCGCTGCATCAGCCCCAGCGCGGTCAGCATTAACCCCAGCCCGACGAACAGCGTCAGGCTCGCCATTGCCATTCCCTGGCCGACCGAACCCTGCTCAAACTGCCGCCAGATAAACACCGCCACGGTCTGCGTTCCCGCAGGTGCCAGCAGCAGTGAGGTCACCAGCTCACGTGAGGCGACGGCAAACACCATCAGCATCGCCGCCAGCAGCGCCGGAAACACCAGCGGCAGCACAATCAACCGCAGCGCCTGCCACGGCGACGCACCGTGCACACGCGCCGCCGGTTCCAGGTTATTCCCCAGCTGACGCAGCGCGCTGCCGACATAGCGTACCGGCCACGGCAACAGCAGACAGCAATAAGAGAGCAGCAGCATAAACCACGTATTGTAAGGTGAGAGCGGCCAGAACGGCTGATTCCACAACAGAATCAACCCAACGCCCACCACCACCCCCGGCAACGCTGCGGGCATCAGCGACAGCGCATCAATCAATGCGCTGCCTTTGATTTTCTGCACCAGTACCAGCCAGGCCGCCACCAGCCCGAGCAGGCCGACAATCAGCGCCGAGGCCAGCGCCAGCGATAAGCTGGTGCCCAACGCCGATAGCGCATCGCCCTGCTGCGCGAACAGCGCGCTGAAGTGCTTCAGGGTAAAGTTGCCCCTGGTCAACCCGCCGGAGAGCGTACCCATCAGGCTGGTTGCCACCATTGACGCACCGGGTAGCAGCACCGCCAGCCCGCCAACGCCGCCCATCACCAGCAGCGCGGGAAGCGTCATAACACCGAGCGACGCCCCGCTGTTCTCCCCCGGTTTTCCGGTAACGCTGGTGACTTCAGTCGTTCCCGTCAACCGTTTTTGCAGCCACCAGGCCAGCAACGCCACGGTAATCAGCAGCACAGAGAGCAACGATGCGCCGGTGAGATCGATAGGCCAGTCCGCCAGCTTTTTCTCAATACCCACGGTGAGCATCACCACGCCAGACCTTGAGCCCAGCGCGGCGGGCACGCCGTACTCTTCAATCGCCAGGGTAAAGGCCAGCAGCATCCCGGCCGCCAGCGCCGGGGAAAGCATTGGCAGCGTGACGTGCCAGAATGCCCGCCAGGCGCTCGCCCCGTGAACCCGCGCGACGATAGCCAGCCGCTGCCCGCTCGCCAGCAGGCTACGCGAGACGGCAAAATAGACCACCGGGAAGATATTCAGGGTCATCACCAGCACGATCCCCGTGCGGCTAAACAGCAGATCATTCAGATCCCAGCCGGTCAACTGCTGCAAGTAGCCGTTATGCTGAAGCACCAACATCCATGAGAGCGCGGCGATATACGGCGGTGTAAGAAACGGAATTAAAAACAGCAGATCCCACAGTTTTGGCAGCGGCAGGTTAAACAGCCCGCGCAGCACGCCGAGCGGCAGGCCGATAATCACACTCATCAGCGCCACGCCGCAGGCAATCCACAAGGTTCCGCCGAGCATCGGCATCAACTGAGGATCGTTGAGTAAAGTGGCTATTCCACTAAACGGCTTATGCAGCGAACCGGCGCTGAACTGCGGAAAAATAGCCTGTAACAGGATGAAAAAGAGCGGCAATGCCACCAGCACCACCAGGGCGATGAGGGTGACGAGAGAGAGGGATTTTTGTTTCACCCGAAGTTCCAGATTGTAGCCCGGCCAAGCGAAGCGCCGCCGGGGTTGTGCACCAAGCTAACTCCCGGCGTCGCTTCGCTCGGCCGGGCTACGGAAATTTACTGCCCGAACAGCGTATTAAACCGAGCCAGAACGGCGCTGCGTTCGCTGCTACCGTCGCTGGTGGTTGGCAACACTTTCAGGTCGTTCAGCAGCGGGCGCTTGGCGGACACATCGCTGCGCGCAGGCATCAGCCATGCGTCGGCGACCATCGCCTGGCCTTCCGGCGACAGTACATAGTCAATAAAGGCTTTCGCCTCATCCGCATGCTGGGTGGTTTTGAGGATCATCATCGGACGCGGCGCAATCACCGTGCCGCTGGCCGGGAAAATCACCTTCAGCGATTCGCCCTGGTCGATATTGCCGTAGGAGACATAGTCCACCGCGCCGAATACCGCCGCTTTAGCCCCCTGCATCACCGGGGTGACCGCCTGCGCGTTCGGCCCACTCACCACCATGCCGTTCTTTTTCAGCTCATCAAACAGCGCCCAGGCTTTATCACCCATGCCATTCTGTAACCCGATCAGCAAATCGAGCGAGGCACCGGAGAGCGCCGGGTCCGGCGTAGTGACTTTGTCTTTAAACGCCGCTTCGGTCAGGTCGCGCCACTCTTTCGGCTCCGGGGTACCGCTTTTGGTGTTCCAGACAATCCCCAGTGCCGAAATACCCTGCGCCACAAAGTCGGTAGATTTCAGCGCCGCTGGCACCTTATCGGCATTCCCGCTCTGATACGGCAGCAGCCAGCCACGGCCGTGTAAATCTTCAGCGGTGTCCCATGACGCGGAAATCAGCACGTCCGCCTGCGGATTCGCCTGCTCGGCCTCCAGACGCGCCATCACCTTGCCGGTGGTGGCCTGGAAGATATTCACCTTCACGCCGGTTTTCTTTTCATAGCCGCTGGCCAGATTCTTAGCCAGCGAACCAGGGCCTGCGGTGTATACGGTCAGCGCATGGGCGCTGGAAATCATCGAAGCAGATAACATCATCGCGAGCGCAACGCCTTTTTTAACGGATTTCATACAAGTTCCCCTGAGGTAGAAGCAACGGTGCGAACAGCAGCAATGCTGCCCGCAGAAAGGTGCACAATTCGGTCAGCCAACAGTTCGGCCTCGCGGCGGTCGTGGGTGACGTACACGGCGGTGATGCCGAGCTGGCGCAGCAGTCGGCTCATCTCCAGACATAACGATTCACGCAGTTCGCTATCGAGGTTGGAAAGCGGTTCATCAAACAGCAGTACCCGCGGTTCGGCGACGATCGCCCTTGCCAGCGCCACGCGCTGCTGCTGTCCACCAGAGAGCCCGGACGGCTTACGTTCGCCAAAGCCAGAGAGACCGACCATCGACAACGCGTCATTAACCCGACGCGTCCGCTCATCGCGAGCCACGCCGCGCATGCGTAGCGGAAAGGCGACGTTTTCAGCGGCGGTCATGTGCGGCCACAGCGCGTAGTCCTGGAAAACCATGCCGATATCCCGCTGCTCGGGCGGTAGCCCCCAGCCGGGTCTGGCAATCAGACGGTCGCCGAAATGGATTTCACCTTCAGCAGGAACGGTGAGCCCTGCCAGCAGGCGCAGTAACGTGCTTTTGCCGCAGCCGGAAGGCCCAAGCAATGCCACGATGCTGCCCGCATCGATCTGCAGGTTGATGTGATTAAGAACGGTGGTGGCACCGAAAGCGAAGGAAACGCCATCGAGCCGAATGCCAGTCAGCGCGCGCATTTTCGCCCTCCCCAATTGGAAAGCGATGCATCACCCGTGGTCGAACGCCGACGGGCCGCGCTCACCTGCATAAACATCAGGGGAGCCAACATATTGTTATCCTCTTTGGGACTTAGTGCTGGCGACTATAGGCAGGTGATATGACGTATTGATTACGCTTTTATTGCGATTTAGTGTGTAGCTCATCGCATCCTACTATTCAGGAAATCCTTATGAGCCGTTTTCGTCCCGTTGAACTTCATCACGCCAGCCGCCTGCTCAACCACGGCCCCACTGTCCTCATCACCAGCTTTGACGTCGACTCACAGCGCCGCAACGTGATGGCCGCTGCCTGGTCAATGCCGGTGGAGTTTGAGCCGCCGCGTATCGCCATCGTGGTCGATAAGAGCGCCTGGTCACGGGAAATTATTGAGCGTAACGGCACCTTCGGAATTGTGGTACCGAGCGTCGCTGCCGCCAGCTGGACCTACGCGGTAGGCAGCATCAGCGGACGCGATGAAGATAAATTTAACGCCTACGGCATTCCGGTAGTGAAAGGCCCGGTGCTGGGATTGCCGGTGATTGAAGAAAAATGTCTGGCATGGATGGAGTGCCGACTGCTGCCCGCCACGGCCGCCGCCGGGCAGTACGATACGCTGTTTGGCGAAGTGGTATCCGCCGCGGCGGATGAACAGGCGTTTGTTGCCGGACGCTGGAATTTCGACGACGATAAGCGCAATACGCTGCATCATCTCGGCGCGGGAACGTTTGTGGCCAGTGGAAAACAGATTCGCGCAAACACGCCTGAGGAGTAGCCCAAATGGTAGCCCGGCCAAGCGAAGCGCCGCCGGGAATAGCGCCGCGCCTCCCCGGAGTCGGCTAGCGCCTCGTCCGGGCTACCAAGGATTACATGCTGTAGCCTGGCTTTTTAATCAGCTCATCCATATGTGGGGCAATCTCGGTGTCCCACACCTGCTGCCAGTCGCTCTGCTGGACCTGATTCAGGGCAACGCTAACGGCACCCTCTTTGCTATTCAGATGGCGAATTAATACTTCGGTGATGTCCGCTGCCAGCGCGGTTTTTTGTTCGTCGTTCAGGTCGCGGGGAAAACATTTGATATCAACGTGTGGCATCTGCAGGGCTCCTTATGGTTAGAGCCATAAAGCTATCATAGCCTGGCGTAAACCACTGCCTTTTCGTGCGCTTAAGCACCAGATTGCTGCGCTTTTTCTGCCAGCAACTGCGCGATAAACGCTTCGGTTTCACGCTGATTACGCAACCGCACAAAGCGGATATGCTGCCACGCGGGATCGGCCATATCCCGCAGATAGCGCTCGCGGTTTGGACGCCAGGTTTTCAGCGTCCAGAGGATGATGGAGTCACGGCTAAAGAAGGAACGCCGGAAGCTCTCCCGGTTACCGGTGCCTGGCCACAGTTCCTGCTGTCGCCACGCGCGGCTTGCGGCACGCCATACGGCCTGGCGGAAAGTGCGCCAGAAGCTGTAATCCACCCACACCACCAGATCCACCTCGCGCCACTTTACCGGGCGACTACGATTGTAGTTACCGTCCAGTACCCACCCGGGGGCGGCGGTTGCCTGCGCCAGCGCGGCAAAGAGTTCCTCATCGGTGACGCCCTGCCAGTCTGGCCGCCAGTACAGCGTATCCATCTCGATATAAGGCACGGAAAACAGCGCCGCCAGACGTTTTGCCAGCGTCGATTTCCCCACGCCGCTGGTGCCTACCACGTTGATTTTCATGAATGTCCTGATTAACGAATCGGCAGTACCAGCGTATGGGGCTGCAACGGGGATTCAACAAAGCCGAAGCGCTGATAAAAGGCTTTCGCATTATCGCTTAGCGCATGCACCACCAGCCCGCGTACGCCAATAACCTGTGAAATCAGCATGGTGCGCATCACTGCTTCTCGCAGTAATTTGCCACCCCAGCGCTGCTTTTGGTAGTCGACATCAACGGCAAAGCGCGCAATCAGCACAATGGGGATCGGTTCTGGCATATTGCGCCGAAACGCGCCGGGAACCGCTTCACGCTGGATTGCACCGGTCGACAGCGAATAATAACCCATCACGCGCTTATCAACGTCCGAGCAAAGTACAAACGTCCTGGTTGCGCCGGTCTCCTCATTTTGCCAGGCGCGACGTTTTAACCAGTCATCCAGTACCGGTTCACCGGAGCAAAAATCCGCTATCAGGTGCGCCGGAGAAAACTTCTCCGTCAGATCCTTCACCATGAATATTTGTCGCTCATCAGCTCCTGAAAACCAGCGTTTTCCGACAGCGGCGTATCCAGAATACGTTGAAATTCAGCGAACTGCTCTTCGCTTACCACCAGCAGGCGCTGGTCAAGTAACACCTCCTGCGCTTTTTCGCAGGCGGCATTGAGCATAAAATCGGTGCGGGATAGCGAGTTTAGCTGTGCTGCTCGATCGATCAGATCGCGCTGCCGAGGCGTTGCCCGTAAATTGATGGGGGCCTCTTTTGCTCTGTTAGGCATTTCGCCTCCGTGTATATACAATAGATATACATAATTTTAGCGCAAGAAATCGCCACTGTATATCTCTTGGCGATCGCGAATACGCGGATTACACTGCTGAATCATGAACCAGATTCATTAATGGCCACATCCCATGCTGAAAGACAATATCAACGATCTCATCTCTTTTATGGTCGTGGCGCGCGAGCGCAGTTTTACCCGCGCGGCGGCGCAGTTGGGCGTTTCACAGTCAGCGCTGAGCCATGCCATGCGCAATCTGGAAAGCCGTCTCGATGTGCGTCTGCTGACGCGCACCACCCGCAACGTGGCCCCCACCGAAGCGGGCGAAAAACTCTATCAGCGCCTGAGCCCGCATTTGCAAGAGATTGCCCA
Source organism: Kluyvera sichuanensis (assembly GCF_040930405.1). Taxonomy (NCBI): domain Bacteria; kingdom Pseudomonadati; phylum Pseudomonadota; class Gammaproteobacteria; order Enterobacterales; family Enterobacteriaceae; genus Kluyvera; species Kluyvera sichuanensis. The sequence goes on along the minus strand of NZ_CP162271.1, from coordinate 1,153,115 downwards.
GGAGATTGCCGCCCTGCGCGATTCCCGCGAACGTCCGGCGGGTAACATTCGCCTGACGGCGGGCGAGCACGCCATGAACACCATTATCTGGCCGCGCATTAAGCCGTTTATGCAGCAGTACCCGGATATCAATATCGAGGTCACCGTCGATAACGGCCTGACGGATATTGTCGACGAACGGTTTGATGCGGGCATCCGCTTAGGGGAACAGGTCGCGCGCGATATGATTGCCGTGCGCATTGGCCCGGATATGCGCATGGCGGTGGTCGGTTCGCCGGAGTATCTGGCAAATCACGGGGTACCGCAAACGCCGCATGAGTTGCAGCAACATCGCTGTATCAATATGCGTCTGCCAACCAAAGGCGGGCTGTATGCGTGGGAGTTTGAACACAACGGCGAGCCGCTGCGGGTGCGGGTTGAGGGGCAATTAACGCTTAACTGCCTGCCACAGCGTATTGAAGCTGCCGAGGCGGGATTAGGGCTGGCCTATGTGCCGGAAGATACGATAGCCGAGGGCGTTGCCGCCGGGCGCTTGCAGCACGTGCTGGCCGACTGGTGCGTGCCGTTTGCGGGTTATTACCTTTATTATCCTAGCCGTCGGCAGCACACCACCGCGTTCGCACTGTTGGTGGAGGCATTGCGCTATTAGGCCTCAGAGCCGTCCCGGCGTCGCGTTGCTCGGCCGGGCTACATGCGCGGTAGCCCGACCGAGCAACGTGACGCCGGGGAAATACGGATTAAATAGCAGATTTAGGCTGCAGGTTTTCGTCAAACTCCAGACGCTTACGGCCCGGCTCTTCTTCGGTTAGTGGCTCAACGGCAACCAGCGTTCTCTGGCAGCGGTCGACCAGCACCTGATACTCGCGAGTCCCCTGCTTTTTCCACTCAAGCTCCTGCTCGGTTAAGCTACGAATCGCCTTCGCCGGGCTACCGATAATCAGATGGTTGGCGGGCATTTCCGCCCGCGCTTTCACGAATGCGCACGCGCCAACGATGCTGTTCTCGCCGATGGTCGCGCCGTCGATAATCACCGCGCTCATGCCAACCAGCGCATTACGGCCAATTACGCAGCCGTGCAGAATCGCGCCGTGGCCGATATGCCCGTCTTCCTCCACCACCGTATCCTGGCCGGGAAAACCGTGCATCACGCAGTTATCCTGGATGTTAGCGCCATCTTTGACCACGATACGTCCAAAATCACCGCGCAGGCTCGCGTTTGGCCCAACATAAACCCCTTTGCCAAGGATCACATCGCCAATCAGTACGGCGGTCGGGTGAACGTAGCTTTCCGTCGGAACCACCGGGGTCATTCCGTCCATCTGATAAATCGGCATGGCTTCTCCTGTTACGCTTCGGGCAATCCCCCAAAACGCTGATAATAGAGCGGCCCCGGCGCAGGCAGTTCGCCCACCGAACTTTCGCCCTTTTCACTGACGAAAGCCTGCGCCCCTGGGGCCACGCGTTGATAGATGTTGATACAGAGCTGGCGCGCGGTCTGGCCCAGCCAGTGGGCAGGCAGCAGCTCTTCCGGCAGCAGCGGATCCTTCAGCACCACGCGGCGATAGAAGTGGATCAGCAGCAGGCGAATCTGGAAGCAGCGCTCCGGCGTTAGCTCATCGGCTTCGGCATCACGCAGCAGCGGCAGCAGCGGGCGGAACAGCGTGATAAACGCTTCGTACATGGCGTTCTGTTCGGTCAGATGCCAGCACTCCTCTACCCGCTCGCGCAGCGCGGCGCGGGAGAGCGCCAGCGGCGAATGGGCTTCGAAGAAGATAACGTTCTCCGCCACGCCCGCTTCATGCAGCAGCGACTGTACGTCCGCCAGCTTTTGCGACGGCGAGGCCAAAAGGCTCGGCGCAAGCACGCCAAACCCCTGCCAGATAAGCTGTTTTTTGACTTCGGCGAGGGTGTTTTTTTCCAGCCCTTCAGAAAGCAGCAGCAGCCAGGTGCCGTCCCATTCTGGGGCGTTGGCGCGATAGATTTTGCTCTCGGCGCGACGCGTCAGGCGTAGCCCTTTGTCGCTCAGGCGATAGAAGCTGCGGCGGCCGATGCGCACGACGTCCAGCCACTCTTCTTTGTTAAGGCGAAACAGCGCGGTACGCACAAAGCGTTCACCAAAGCCCAACCCTTCCAGCAGCGCCGCCACGCTACCAAGCCAGACTTCGCCACCGCGCTGAGATAAACAGTCACCGTACAGTGAGGCAATCAGCGAAGTGCCGCTGATCGGCATCGCGGTGACCGCCTGCTGGATAAAGCTATCGAGTTTTTCCATATGATTCATAGTGTTGTTGTTTTTGTCCTTTTTGAATCATAGCACAGGAATAAAGCAGCGATACGCCAGGAATTTGTAGCCCGGCCGAACGAAGTGACGCCGGGGATGGCACAGTGCTAAAACCCGGCGTCGCGTTTGTACCGTTGCTCGGCCGGGCTACGGGGCTTAGCCGTTGGCAGCGGCTTTACGCAGGTCAAACACGCGGCAGGCCTTGCCTTCGGAGCGAGGAATGCTGCCGCAGTTGACGATGCTAACGTCCGTTGAAATGCCCACCATCGACTTAATGCGATGACGCAGGTGGTGGCAAATCTGACAGCGCTGCTCGTGGCTCAGCACGAGGCTACTCTCTTTCAGCTCAACGCGAATCGACAGTGAATCAAGATGCCCACGGCGATCGACTTCCAGCTGATAGTGTGGCGCCAGATGTTCAATCTTGAGGATCTCTTCTTCCACCTGCGACGGGAAGACGTTCACGCCGCGAATAATCAGCATGTCGTCGCTGCGCCCGCTGATGCGATCCATACGGCGCATGGTGCGGGCGGTGCCCGGCAGCAGACGCGTCAGGTCGCGGGTGCGGTAACGAATCACCGGCAGCGCTTCTTTGGTCAGCGTGGTGAACAGCAGTTCGCCGTGCTCGCCGTCGGCCAGCGGCGTACCGTCTTCCGGGTTGACCACTTCCGGGAAGAAATGGTCTTCCCAGATGGTTGGGCCGTCGGCGGTTTCAATACACTCCATCGCCACGCCCGGCCCCATCACTTCGGACAGGCCGTAGATATCCAGCGCGGTAATGCCCAGGCGACGTTCAATCTCCGCCTTCATGCCGGTGGTCCACGGTTCAGCGCCAAAGACGCCGGTACGCAGTGAGCAACCGCGCGCGTCGCCGCCCATCTGGCGTTCCAGCTCTTCAATCAGGTTCAGACAGTAAGACGGCGTCACCATGATCATGTCGGGTTTGAAATCACGGATCAGCTGCGCCTGTTTCTCAGTCTGGCCGCCGGACATCGGGATCACTGTTGCCCCTAAGCGTTCGGCACCGTAGTGCGCGCCCAGGCCGCCGGTGAACAGGCCATAGCCGTAGGCGACGTGAATTTTATCCTTCGCCGAGCCGCCAGCAGCGCGCAGCGAACGGGCGACGATGTTCGCCCAGGTATCGATATCATTTTGCGTATAGCCAACGACGGTTGGCTTGCCAGTGGTCCCGGACGACGCGTGGATACGCACCACCTGCTCCATCGGTACCGCGAAGGTATCAAACGGATAGTTGTCGCGCAGATCCTGCTTGGTGGTGCAGGGAAACTTAGCGAGGTCGCTCAGCTCATGAAAATCGTCAGGGTGTACGCCCGCCGCGTCAAACTTACGGCGGTACATCGGGACATTTTCGTAGGCGTGTTTCAGCGTCCACTTCAGGCGCTCGGTTTGCAGGGCCTGTAACTCGTCACGCGATGCGGTTTCAATCGGATCTAATTTTGTTGTAGTTGTCATTTTGTAGGGTACTCGCAGGTCAATTAGCTCACACTCGCTCGAGGATCATGGCAATGCCCTGACCCACGCCAATACACATCGTACACAGCGCATAGCGTCCATTGCGTCGTTCCAGCTCCAGCGTCGCTGCCAGCGCCAGTCGCGCGCCGCTCATGCCTAACGGGTGGCCTAAGGCGATGGCGCCACCGTTGGGATTCACGTGCGCCGCGTCGTCCGCCAGTCCAAGCTGTCTGAGCACGCCCAGCGCCTGGGCGGCAAAGGCTTCGTTCAGCTCAATCACGTCCATATCGTTAATATTCAGCCCGGCGCGCTCCAGCACTTTACGCACCGCCGGAACCGGCCCAAGCCCCATGTACTTCGGTTCAACGCCCGCGGTCGCCATGGCGACAATACGGGCGCGCGGCGTTAAACCCTGCGCGGCGGCCTGCTGCTGGCTGGCGATAATCAGCGCTGCCGCCCCGTCGTTCACGCCGGAGGCGTTACCTGCTGTCACCACGCCGCCCTTGCGGAACGGCGTTTTCAGCGAGGCCAGTTGCTCCAGGGTGGTCTCCGCACGCGGATGCTCATCTTCACGCACCGCGCTGACCGCGCCCTTCTTACCGATGATTTGCACCGGCACAATTTCCTGCGCCAGAATGCCGTCACGTTGCGCTTTGGCGGTGCGCTGCTGGCTGCGGTAAGCAAAGGCGTCCTGGTCGGCTCGGCTGATGTTTAACAATTACGCTACATTCTCTGCCGTTTCCGGCATGCTGTCAGTACCAAATTGTTGCTGCATGAGCGGGTTCACAAAACGCCAGCCGATAGTGGTATCAAACATCTCGGCCTGACGCTGATATGGCGTGGTCGCCTTGCCCATCACAAACGGCGCGCGGGACATCGACTCTACGCCACCGGCAATCATCAGGTCCGCATCGCCCGCTTTAATGGCCCGCGCGGCGAAACCAATCGCATCAAGGCCGGAACCGCACAGGCGGTTAATGGTGGTGCCGGAAACGCCGTACGGATAACCCGCCAGCAGCGTCGCCATATGCGCGACGTTACGGTTATCTTCCCCGGCCTGGTTAGCACAGCCGAAAATCACGTCGTCGATACAGGTTGGGTCTAACTTCGGGTTACGGCTCAACAGCTCACGCAACGGGATCGCCGCCAGATCGTCGGCGCGAACCCCGGCCAGCCCGCCCGCATAGCGGCCAATCGGGGTACGAATACCGTCACAAATAAACGCATCACGCATTAGACTTCTCCTGTAATAGTGCCGCCGATGCGGTGCGATTTGCCGCGAAACAGCGCTACGGTTTTTTGCTGCGGGTTGACGATTTCAATGTCATACACGCCGGTCAGTTTGCCCTGCTGCTTTACCCGCGCGGTGGCGGTTAATTTCTCTCCCGCAAAGGCCGGGCGCAGAAAATCGATGCTGGCAGCCGACGCCACCGCCGCCAGCCCCTGGCTGTTGCAGGCGTAGGCAAAAGCGGTATCCGCCAGCGTGAATAACTGTCCGCCGTGGCAGGTCTGATGGCCGTTTAGCTGCGAGGGCGACACGGTCATCGTCATCTGCGCGTAGCCGTCGTCCATCTCAATAATTTCAATCCCCAGCGCCTGCGCGCAGGTGTCTTTCTCGTACATGGCGCGGGCGTTGCGCCAGGCTTCATTACTCATGACGCATCTCCATCAGCGCTTTCTGGCGCAGCAGCGCACTGGGGCGATAGCGTTCTTCGCCATAGTGCTGTTGTAGGTTTTCCAACAGACGCAGCACGCGCCCCCAGCCAAGCGATTCGCCCCAGGCCAGCGGCCCACGCGGGTAGTTCACCCCTAAGCGCATCGCGGTATCAATATCGTCTGCGTTAGCAACGCCTTTTTGCACCGCATCCAGCGCTTCGTTCGCCAGCATCGCTACCGTGCGCCACACCAGCAGCCCTGGGTAGTCGGCAATACGCAGTACTTTTTTGCCCTGCTGCTGGAAGTAGTACACCGCTTTATCGGTGGCGGAATCCGGGTTGGTTGGTGCACCTGCCAGCACGACGGTATCGCCCGTCGCATGGTCATACACCACCACCGGGCGCTGGTACTGCATGCTTAAGGCCAGCGCGGTTTCACCGGTGGTTTCCAACAGCAGCACATCGTCTAATTCGGTGACAACGTCACTTTTGACAATCTTCGCCGCGCGGTCAGCAGAAACGGCAGCCAGCGCCAGTTCGGGCTGATTTTCCACCGGCCAGCGATAGACGCCGTGACCGCTCTTCTTGCCCAGACGCCCCGCCAGCGCCAGCTCCTGTTGCAGCAGCGATGGCAGAAAACGGCGGTCCTGCCAGAAAGCGTTAAACACCGAACAGGTCACCGCGAAGTTCACGTCCTGGCCGATAAGGTCAGTCAGCGCCAGCGGCCCCATCGGGAAACCGCCGCCGTCGCGCAGCGCGGCATCAATCACTTCCGCTGATGCCACCTGCTCTTCCAGCGCGCGCCAGGCTTCGGCGTAATACGGACGCGCCACGCGGTTAACGATAAAGCCTGGCGTGGAGCGGCAGCGCACCGGCTGTTTGCCCCAGGCGGTGACGCACTGGCAAAGTTGCTCGACCACTTCCGTTGAGGTGGCAAGGCCACTCACCACTTCCACCAGTTTCATGACCGGTGCCGGGTTAAAGAAGTGCAGCCCCGCCACGCGTTCTGGGTGTTTGATGCCCGCCGCAATCGCGGTAATCGAGATGGACGAGGTGTTGCTGGTCAGCAGCGTTGACGGGGAGCAAATCTCCGCCAGCTCGCTGAACAGTGCCTTTTTAATCTCCAGCCGCTCGGACGCGGCTTCAATCACCAACTGGGCGTCGGCAAGCTGCGTTAATTCGGTTGCTGGGGTAATACGTGCCAGCAGCGCCTGTGCCTGCTCGGCGCTGACTTTGCCGCGGCTAACGCGGGCGTGCAGGCGCTGGGCAATGCCGTCGATGGCGCGAGTAACCGCATCGGCGGAAATGTCGTACAGCAGCACTGCGTGCCCGGCGCTGGCCGCCACTTCAACAATCCCGGCACCCATGGTGCCGCCGCCAATCACGGCGACGGTGTGAAGAGTCTGGCTCATGGCTTATTTCCCGCTGAACTGTGGTGGACGTTTGGCGAGGAAGGCGCTGACGCCTTCGCGATAGTCGTCGCTGCGACCGGCCATGCGCTGGTAGTCGCGTTCAAGCTCAAGCTGCTCATCCAGCGAGTTGGTTTCAGAAAGCTGTAAGGCTTTCTTGATCAGCCCCAGACCGTAGGTCGGCTGGGTGGCGAAATGGCGTGCCATGGTCAGCGCGGTGTCTTTCAGTTCGGCATCATCAACTACCTGCCAGATCATCCCCCACTGCGCGGCCTGTTCGGCGCTGAGGTTATCGCCGAGCATCAACAGGCCAACGGCGCGGGCGCGACCGGCAACGCGCGGCAGCACCCAGCTTCCGCCGCAGTCCGGCACCAGGCCGAGCTTGCTGAAAGCCATGACAAACTTCGCTGAACGCGCGGCAATCACGATGTCGCAGCCCATCGCCAGCGTGGCACCGGCACCGGCGGCAACGCCGTTCACGGCGCAGATAACCGGTTTGGGCAGCGCGGCTAAGCGGCGCACCAGCGGGTTGTAAAAGCGTTCTACCGACATGCCCAGATCCGGCGCAGGGCCGCTTGGATCAACGTTACGGTCGTTCAGATCCTGCCCGGCACAAAAACCGCGTCCGGCGCCGGTAATCAGCAAGCAGCGGATGGTGTCGTCGCGTTCGGCCTGTTTCAGGCAGTCGGCAAGCTGCTGGTGCATCACATCGTTAAAGCTGTTGAGTCGATCCGGGCGGTTCAGGGTGATGGTCATCACACCCTGTTCCACTTCGCTGAGAATGAATGCATCCACGATTAGCGTCCTTTAAATTCCGGCGTGCGTTTTTCTAAAAAGGCATTGATGCCTTCACGACGATCTTCGGTACCGCTCAGCAGCGTAAACAGCTGGCGTTCCTGCACCAGACCGGCCTGCAAACCCACCTCGTGCGCCAGACGCAGCGACTGTTTTGCCGCCCGCAGCGCCAGCGGTGAGCGGCTGGCGATGGTCGCCGCCAGCTTCAGCGCGTATTCATCGGAGAGGTTCGCCGGGTGAATATCACTCACCAGCCCGGCCTGCTGCGCGCGTTCGGCATCAATGCTTTCGCCGCTCAGCACCATGCGGCTGGCCAGCGCTTTGCCGACGCTGCGAATAAGACGCTGCGTACCGCCTGCCCCCGGCATGGTGCCGAGGGTAATTTCCGGCAGGCCAAAGCGGGCGTTATCGCCAGCAATCACCAGGTCGCACAGCAGCGCCAGCTCACAGCCCGCGCCCAGCGCGTAGCCGTTCACCACCGCCAGCAGCGGCTTGTTGAAGGCATCGATGCGCGCCCACAGACGCGGACGACTATCGTCGAAGGTGGCGGGCAAGTCTTTTTCCGCCATTTCGTTGAGGTCGGCACCGGCAGCGAAGTAGCGCGGGTTGCCGCTAATCACGCATACGCTGATGCTGGCGTCCGCTGCCGCGCTTTCCAGCGCCTCGGCAATCTGTGTCAACAGCGCGTTGTTTAACGCATTACGCGCCTGCGGGCGGTTCAGCGTCAGTTGTAGTACGCGGCCGTGACGGGTAATCAGCAGTTCGCTCATGCCATCCCCCGCGCGTCAAAGTCGACCACCACGTCGCCGCTGGTTGGCAGCGCCTGGCAGCTCAGCACATAGCCCGCTGCCACTTCATCGGCTTCGAGGCTGTAGTTGGCGGCCATCGCCACTTCACCGCTCACCACCTTGCATTTGCAGGTGGCGCAGACGCCGCCTTTACAGGCGAACGGCAGGTCAGCGCCCTGACGCAGCGCGGCATCGAGAATGCTGTCATCTTCGGCGTTCAGCGAAATCAGGCGATCGCGACCGTCCTGACGAATGGTGACCGTGCGGCCTTCAGCCTGCACGCCGGTGGCGCGTTTCACGCTGGTGCCTGGCGTGTTGAAGCGTTCGAGGTGAATGGATTTTTCCGGCACGCCCAGTTCGCGCAGCGCCACTTCGGCTTCGTCCATCATCACCGACGGGCCGCAGATAAAGGCATCGTCAAAGCGGCTGAAATCAAGCAGCGTTTTGCCCAGCGCATGCAGCTTTTCACCGTCGATACGCCCTTGCAGCAGGTCGCTGTCCATCGACTCCTGGCTGAACAGATGCACCACCTGCAAACGCTGCGGGTAGCGGTCTTTCAGGTCGGCCAGGGCCTGGCGGAACATCATGCTGTGGCTGCTGCGGTTGCCGTAAATCAGGGTGAACTGGCTGGCCGGTTCGGTGGCAAGCGTGGCTTCGATAATCGCCATCATCGGCGTAATACCGGAACCGGCGGCAATCGCCAGATATTCGGCTTCACGCTCGGCCTGCGGCTGGTAGCCAAAGTGGCCCTGCGGCACCATCACCTCAAGCTCCATGCCCTGCTGGATATCGCTCTGGGCATAGCGGGAGAAACGGCCGCCGTCGATGGCCTTGACCGCCACGCTGATTTCAGACGGTGAACGGCTGCGGCAGATGGAGTAGCAGCGGCGTAATTCTTCCCCGCCGAGGCGGGTTTTCAGCGTCAGGTGCTGGCCCGGACGGAAGGCGTAAACGCTACGCAGCGCGTCGGGAATGGCAAAAGTGATAGTGACCGAATCACGGGTTTCCGGTTCGACCTTTGCCACGGTAAGCGAATGAAATGTTGTCATCGCAGCCTCAAATACATTTAAAGTAATCAAAGGGTTCGCGGCAGCTGTCGCAGCGATACAGCGCTTTACAGGCCGTGGAACCGAATTCACTGATCAGCGAGGTATGGGTGCTGCCGCAGCGCGGACACACCACATCCTTCGGCATCTCGTCGGCATGGCAGGCGTGGGCCTGCGGCGGGCTGATACCGTACTGGCGCAGACGCTCGCGGGCATCCGGGCTCATCCAGTCGGTGGTCCACGGCGGGTCGAGCTGCAGCACGATATGCACCGGCGTATAGCCGTGCTCCGCCATCACCGTCCGAATTTCACCCAGCAGGTGTTCGGTGGCCGGGCAACCCGAGTAGGTTGGCGTAAAGCCAATCACCCAGCCGTCGCCGTGACGCTCAACGCGGCGCACCATGCCGAGGTCGGTAATGGTCAGCACCGGGACTTCCGGGTCTGGAATGGCGCTTAACAATCCCCAGACGGTACGAACCTCCGGGGGGGCGATTGCGGCGAGACGTTGCATAGCCACCTCCTGCTACCACTGCTGGCCGGGATACGACCGCTGTAAATACTGCATCTCTGCCAGCATCGGCCCGAGATGTTCGCTGTGCAGCCCCTGCTTGCCGCCGCGACGGAACGCCGCTTCTTCAGGGATGTGCAGACCGGCATCGAGCAGCGCGGTGTGTACCGTGGTCTGCCATTCGGCCTCTAATTCGCGTGGGTCAACGGCGATGCCCTGCTCGCTCAGGCTGATATCCAGCTCGTCGGCCATAAACAGCTCGCCGGTGAAGCGCCACAGGTTGTTGACCGCCTGCTGCATTAACTGCGTGGAGTACTCGGTGCCGTTACCCAGACGCTCCAGCCAGCCGCGGCTAAAGCGCAAGTGATAACGCACCTCTTTCAGCCCTTTGGCGGCGATGGCGGCAATCTGCGCATCGCGGCTGTTGACCAGGCGGCTGAACAGCGCCACGTGCCAGGCATCGATAAAAAACTGACGGGCGATGGTGTCGGCGAAGTTGCCGTTCGGCTGTTCGACCAGCAGCACGTTGCTGAACTGACGTTCATCGCGGCCAAAGGCCAGCGTATCTTCGTCGCCGCTGCCGTTCAGTTCGGCGGCGTAGCTCAGGAAGTTGCGCGCCTGACCCAGCAGGTCGAGGCCGATGTTGGCCAGCGCCAGGTCAATTTCCAGCTCCGGCGCGTGGCCGCACCAGGCGCCTAAACGCTGGGCCAGCACCAGGCCGTTATCGCCAAGACGCAGTGCGTAGGTTGCAACGGGGTTTTGCGTGTTCATCGTTGCCTCACATATGTTCCATGCCGTCTGGCACGGTGTAGAAGGTCGGGTGGCGATAGACCTTGCTCTCGGCAGGATCGAAAAACTCACCGCTTTCTTCCGGCTGTGAAGCGACGATTTCGCTCGCCTTCACCACCCAGATAGAGCAGCCTTCGCTGCGGCGGGTGTAAGCATCACGGGCATTTTCCAGCGCCATTTGATCATCGGCGGCGTGCAGGCTGCCTACGTGACGGTGCGACAGACCCTGTTTGCTACGGACAAACACTTCGTATAACGGCCAGTATGTTTTGCTCATTCTTTTTCTCCTCAGGCAGCATCGCGAGCGCGTTGTTTTTCAGCATGAGCCAGCGCGGCTTCGCGCACCCATGCCCCCTCTTCCCAGGCTTTGCGCTTGGCGCCCAGACGTTCGTGGTTACAGATGCCACGCCCGTTGATGACTTCATTCAGTTCCTGCCAGTCGATTTCGCCGTAGCGATAGTGACCGGTGGCCTCATCCAGCTGCAGGTCAGCGTCCGGCACCTTCATGCCGAGGATGTCGACCTGCGGAACGGTGTTGTCGACGAAGCGCTGGCGCAGTTCATCGTTGGAATGCAGTTTGATTTTCCACGCCATGCTGCGGGCGCTGTTCGGCGAGTTGTCATCGCTCGGCCCGAACATCATTAATGCCGGCCACCAGAAACGGTTGATGGCGTCCTGCAGCATCTGACGCTGCTCTTCACTCCCCGCCGCCAGCGCCATACAGGCTTCAAATCCCTGACGCTGGTGGAAGCTCTCTTCTTTGCAGATTTTGACCATCGCCCGGGCATACGGGCCGTAGGAAGTACGGCACAGCGCCACCTGGTTGACGATCGCCGCGCCATCGACCAGCCAGCCGATCACGCCGATATCCGCCCAGGTGAGCGTTGGGTAGTTAAAGATGGAGGAGTACTTCATCTGCCCGTCGAGCATCTTCTGGTAGATATCTTCACGGGCGCAGCCAAGCGTTTCCGCCGCGCTATAGAGGTAGAGGCCATGCCCGGCTTCGTCCTGCACCTTCGCCAGCAGAATCGCTTTGCGGCGAAGCGTTGGGGCGCGGGTGATCCAGTTGCCTTCCGGCAGCATGCCGACGATTTCCGAGTGCGCATGCTGGCCAATCTGGCGGATCAGCGTCTTGCGGTACGCGTCCGGCATCCAGTCCTGCGGTTCGATGGCGGTATCCTGCGCGATGCGCTGGTCAAAGCGTTGTTCTTCTGTTGTCATGTCATCACCTTATGATTCCGATAAATTCAACAAATCAATTTTTGTGAATCATGTTGTTTTATAAAAGTTACATCTTAGTTAAATAAAACCACAAATTTTGTTTGTGAATTTTGTGATGCGCACCGCAATCCCCGTTGATTTATCGCAGTGAAACCGAATCATAATCAATACACGTAAAGTGTCTGCGATCGCATTGTTAATAAATTATTAAAATCAGGCTTGCTTTTCATGATTCAGAAAAGAACTATTAAAGGCAGGTTTACGTAACATATCTGGAGAAACACCATGCAGCAGTTAGCCAGCTATTTGTCCGGCACCTGGCAAACCGGCCGGGGCCGTGCCCGCACCATTCACCACGCCATCAGCGGCGAACCGCTGTGGGACGTGACAAGCGAAGGGTTGGATATGGCGCAGGCGCGTCGCTTCGCTATTGAGCACGGCGGCAAAGCGCTTCAGGCGATGACCTTTATTGAACGCAGCGCGATGCTGAAAGCGGTCGCTAAACATCTGATGGAGCTGAAGGCCGATTTCTACGCTATCTCCGCTGAGACCGGCGCCACGCGCGGCGATAGCTGGGTGGATATCGAAGGCGGTATCGGCACCCTCTTCACCTACGCGAGCCTGGGCGGCCGCGAGCTGCCGGACGATGTGCTGTGGCCGGAAGACGAGCTGATCCCGCTGTCCAAACAGGGCGGCTTTGCCGCTCGTCACGTGCTGACGTCAAAGTCCGGCGTCGCGGTGCACATCAACGCCTTTAACTTCCCTTGCTGGGGCATGTTAGAGAAGCTGGCACCGACCTGGCTTGCCGGGATGCCTGCGATTATCAAACCAGCCACCGCCACCGCCCAGCTGACTCAGGCGATGGTGAAAGCGATTATCGACAGCGGCCTGGTGCCGAACGGCGCCATTAGCCTTATCTGCGGCGGCGCGGGCGACCTGCTCGACCACCTCGACAGCCAGGACGTGGTGACCTTTACCGGCTCGGCGCATACCGGGCAGCAGTTGCGCGTGCATCCGAATCTGGTGGCGAAGTCTGTCCCCTTCACCATGGAAGCGGACTCGCTGAACTGCTGCGTGCTGGGCGACGATGTCACACCAGAACAGCCGGAATTTGCGCTGTTTATCCGTGAAGTCGTGCGTGAGATGACCACCAAGGCCGGGCAAAAATGTACCGCTATCCGCCGCATTATCGTGCCGCAGGCACAGGTAAAAGCGGTGAGCGACGCATTAATAGCCCGTCTGCAAAAAGTGGTGGTCGGCGACCCGGCGCAGGAAGGCGTGAAGATGGGTTCGCTGGTCAACAGCGATCAGCGTCAGGACGTGCAGGACAACGTTAACCGTCTGGTGGAAGCCGGTTGCGAGGTGCTGCTGGGCGGCAACGCGGATCTCAGCGCCGCCGGGGCCTTCTTCCCGCCAACGCTGCTGTTCTGCGCGCAGCCGGATGAGGTTTCAGCGGTACATGCGATTGAAGCCTTTGGCCCGGTTGCCACCCTGATGCCGTATCAGAATACCGAACATGCGATGACGCTGGCCCGCGCAGGTGAAGGTAGCCTGGCAGGCACGCTGGTAACGGCAAGCGGCGAGCTGGCGCGCGAGTTTATCCTCGGTGCAGCTCGCGCTCACGGACGTATTCAGGTGCTGAACGAAGAATCCTCAGCAGAATCCACCGGCCACGGTTCCCCGCTGCCGCAGCTGGTACACGGCGGCCCGGGACGTGCGGGCGGCGGCGAAGAGCTGGGCGGCCTGCGCGCGGTGAAACATTACATGCAGCGCACCGCCATTCAGGGCAGCCCAACCATGCTCGCCGCGGTTAGCCAGCAATGGGTGCGCGGCGCGCAGGTGGTGGAAGACCGTATTCACCCGTTCCGTAAGTACTTCGAAGAGATCCAGCCGGGCGATAGCCTGCTGACCCCGCGTCGTACCCTGACCGAAGCGGACATCGTCAACTTTGCCTGCCTCAGCGGCGACCACTTCTATGCCCATATGGACAAGATTGCCGCAGCCGATTCCATTTTCGGCGAGCGCGTGGTGCACGGCTACTTCCTGATTTCCGCAGCGGCCGGTCTGTTTGTTGACGCGGGCGTCGGCCCGGTTATCGCCAACTACGGTATGGAAAACCTGCGCTTTATCGAGCCGGTTAAGCCGGGCGACACCATCCAGGTGCGCCTGACCTGTAAGCGTAAAACGGTCAAGCGCCAGCGCAACGCCGAAGAGAAAGCCACTGGCGTGGTGGAATGGTCGGTGGAGATTTTCAATCAGCATCAGCAGGCGGTAGCGCTGTACTCGATTCTGACGCTGGTTGCGCGTCAGCACGGGGATTTCCCAGCGTAAGGTCTCGATGTGCAGCCGACGCCGGGAATGCCCCACATGAAAACCCAATGCCTCTGCGGAGGCATTTTTTGTAACTGGCAAAACTGACAAACAACCTGGCAAGCGCAAGCAAACGCTTCGTGACGTTCCGCTGTTAGCTTAAGAGACTGAAGCCGAAGTAGCAGCGGCAAGGCACAACATAACGATAAAATGAGGTCACAATGTCAAAAGGCTCGATTCGTTCAAACCGTAAAACAGCGCTGGCGCTGGCCGTCGCCCTGTTCTGCGCCTGGCAAGCTCCGGCCTTCGCCCACGGCGGCGAAGCGCATATGGTTCCAATGGACAAAACCCTGCAGGATTTCGGCGCGGACGTTCAGTGGGATGACTACGCACAGATGTACACGCTGATTAAAGACGGCGCGTTCGTGAAGGTAAAACCGGGCGCGAAAACCGCCATCGTCAACGGCAAAACCCTGAACCTGCAGGTGCCGGTAGTGATGAAGGACGGTAAAGCGTGGGTGTCAGATACCTTTATCAACGACGTTTTCCAGTCTGGTCTCGATCAAACCTTCCAGGTTGAGAAAGTGCCTCACCCGCTGAACTCGCTCTCTTCCGCTGAAATCAGCGAAGCGGTCACCATCGTGAAGGCCGCACCAGAGTTCCAGCCAAACACTCGCTTTACCGAAATTTCCCTGCACGAGCCGGACAAACAGGCGGTGTGGGCATTCGCCTTAAAAGGCACCCCAGTTAACGCCCCGCGCACCGCCGACGTGGTGATGCTGGATGGCAAACACGTGATTGAAGCCGTGGTTGACCTGCAGAACAAAAAAGTCCTCTCCTGGAAACCGATTAAAGACGCGCACGGCATGGTGCTGATTGACGACTTCGTCAGCGTGCAAAACATCATCAACGCCAGCACCGAATTTGCTGACGTGCTGAAAAAACACGGTATCAAAGACACCACCAAAGTGATCACCACCCCACTGACCGTCGGCTACTTCGACGGCAAAGATGGCCTGAAACAGGACGCGCGTCTGCTGAAAGTGGTGAGCTATCTGGATACCGGCGATGGCAACTACTGGGCGCACCCGATCGAAAACCTGGTGGCGGTGGTTGACCTTGAGCAGAAAAAAATCATCAAGATTGAAGAAGGCCCGGTGATTCCGGTGCCGATGGAGTCCCGTCCGTTTGATGGCCGTGACCGCGTCGCTAAATCGGTGAAACCGCTGGATATCATCGAGCCGGAAGGCAAAAACTACACCATCACCGGCGATATGATCCACTGGCAGAACTGGGACTTCCACCTGCGCCTGAACTCCCGCGTGGGGCCAATTCTCTCCACCGTGACCTATAACGACAATGGCACCAAGCGCCAGGTGATGTACGAAGGATCGCTGGGCGGGATGATCGTGCCTTATGGCGACCCGGACGTGGGCTGGTACTTCAAAGCGTATCTGGACTCCGGCGACTACGGCATGGGCACCCTGACCTCGCCAATCGCGCGCGGCAAAGATGCGCCGAACAACGCCGTGCTGCTGGATGAGACCATTGCCGACTACACCGGTACGCCAACCACTATTCCTCGCGCCGTGGCAGTATTCGAACGCTACGCCGGGCCGGAATATAAGCACCAGGAGATGGGCCAGCCGAACGTCAGCACCGAGCGTCGTGAACTGGTGGTTCGTTGGATCAGTACCGTGGGTAACTACGACTACATCTTCGACTGGGTATTCCACGAAAATGGCACCATCGGCATCGATGCCGGGGCGACCGGTATTGAAGCGGTTAAGGGCGTGAAGGCGAAGACCATGCACGACCCAAGCGCCAAAGACGATACCCGTTATGGCACGCTGATCGACCATAATATCGTCGGCACCACCCACCAGCATATTTACAACTTCCGCCTCGACCTCGACGTGGACGGCGAAAATAACAGCCTGGTGGCGATGGACCCGGAAGTGAAGCCGAACACATCTGGCGGCCCGCGTACCAGTACCATGCAGGTGAACCAGTACACCATCGACAGCGAGCAGAAAGCGGCGCAGAAATTCGACCCAGGTACGATTCGTCTGCTGAGCAACACCACCAAAGAAAACCGTATGGGTAACCCGGTCTCCTACCAGATTATCCCTTACGCTGGCGGTACACACCCGGCAGCAACCGGCGCGAAGTTTGCCCCAGACGAGTGGATTTACCACCGCCTGAGCTTTATGGATAAACAGCTGTGGGTGACCCGTTATCATCAGGAAGAGCGCTATCCGGAAGGGAAATACCCTAACCGTTCCGTGCACGATACCGGCCTCGGCCAGTACGCGAAGGATAATGAGTCACTGACCAACCACGATGATGTAGTGTGGATCACCACCGGCACCACCCACGTGGCGCGCGCCGAAGAGTGGCCGATTATGCCAACCGAGTGGGCCCACGCGCTGCTGAAACCGTGGAACTTCTTTGACGAGACCCCGACGCTGGGCGAGAAGAAGAAGTAAGTTGTGATGTAAGACGGCCTCAGAGATGAGGCCGTTTTTTTATGCCCTGAGCAGCGTCTGGGCTATATTCGATTGTAGCCCGGCCAAGCGCAGCGCCGCCGGGACCGCACCCAATGTCAACCCGTTAAACTTTTGTTTTCCCGCCGTTCTAAAATACGCTATCGTCATCCTCAATCTGGCACCGCCCAGCCGCATAGCAACGGCACCGCCCTGCGCTATGGATCCATTGCTTATACCCACGAGGTTAGTCATGCAGCAGCATGTCAGATTTGGCCGTATCGCGGCCGTGCTCCCCGTTAAAGATATCCAGCTTGCCAAAGCGTTCTACGTTAATGGACTCAATTTTGACGTCGTTTTTGAAAACGGCGACCCAGTGGGGTTTGTGATATTGAAGCACGAAGAAGCGGAGCTGCATTTGACGCTCCAGCCGCAGCACAAAGCGGCGGTCTTTCCTATCGCTCACCTGCTCGTTGATGACGCCAACGCCCTGTACGCCCGTTGCCAAGCGTTAGGGGCGAGGATCGTCAAAGGGATTCAGGATAAGGATTACGGTATTCGCGCGTTTGTGTTTGCTGACCCGGATGGGAATCGGATAGACGTCGGGGAGATTATTGGGGAATAACGGTGTAGGTAGCCCGGCCTTCCCACTAGTTCAACTTCGCCGCCATCAACGCGTTGTACAGCGGCATTTTGAGGTGCTGAAAGGGATGGTGATTGAGGAGGAAAGGACAGTTTTGAATTATTTACTTACCCACCTTTGATAATCAAATAATCAATTGAATTCTAATTGTTTTATATGTCATCACTCCAGCTCTCGACACCTGCCCTAACATTCCCCCCCAATAATTTAATTGTTTTTTGTGTTGCTCCACCCCTATAATGAGTAAGTACTTACGCTTTTATTGATTTCCCTAATTATTGATGTGAAAAACCAGATCTGGGCTCACAGACCGACTGGAGAAGTGACATAACTCACTGGAGAATTTATGAAACAAATCAAACTTGGCAATACGGGTCTTCAGGTCAGCCGCCTGGCTCTTGGTTGTATGAGCTTTGGTACCCCGGCCCTTCAAGGCACGTGGACGCTGGAAGAAGAACAATCAAAACCATTGATCAAGCAAGCCCTTGATCTAGGCATTAACTTCTGGGATACCGCAAACGTTTATGGGTATGGCTCATCAGAAGAAATTATTGGCCGCGCTATCAAAAAATATACACGACGCGATGATATCGTGCTGGCAACCAAGTTGTATTTCCCGATGCACGCAGGTCCTGGAGGCGGTGGGTTGTCACGTAAAGCAATCATGGAGCAGGTCGACGCTTCGCTGATACGCCTGGGAACTGACTATATTGACCTGTATCAGATTCACCGCTTCGATCCAATGACGCCTATCGAGGAAACAATGGAAGCCCTGCATGATGTGGTCAAGGCAGGTAAGGCCCGTTACCTCGGAGCCAGCTCAATGTGGGCATGGCAATTCTCCAAAATGCAACATATCGCCGAATGCCACAACTGGACAAAGTTTGTCTCAATGCAGCACCAGTACAATCTTGTACAACGCGAAGAAGAGCGTGAAATGTTTGGACTGCTCAGCGATCAAGGTATTGCGTCTCTGCCATGGAGTCCACTCGCAGCCGGTCTCGTTGCACGCCCATGGGGAGCAAGCAGTTCAACCCGCTCACAGGAGAATCCGGCTACCGATCAACATGGCAGACCGCTTTACCTGGCAAGTGATAAAGCCACTGTCGATGCAGTTGAAGCCATTGCCGCAGATCGGGGCGTATCGATGGCGACGATTGCGATGGCATGGTTGCTGAACAAACCAGGGGTCACATCGCCAATTATTGGGGCGACGAAAGCCAAACATCTGGAAGATGCTGTTGCATCAATCGATATTCAGCTTGAACCAGAAGAAATGTCGAAGCTAGAACAAACATACACACCTCGTTTACCTACGTATTTTTAATTTCATCAACCACAGGTTCCCGACGAGCCTGTCTGAACACCCATACAGAACATCGCTATCCAGTACCGATGTAGTTGTCCTTTGACAGGCAAATGAGAAATGAAAAGTAACTTATCCGGAGCGGAAAATAATAAAAAAGCCCCTCCCTCACGAAAATTTTCTTTTAGACTAATGAAGAAGAAATTAGCGGCAATGACGGGAGTAATAGCAGTGGCGTTATTATGTAATTACTGTGCCGAAAAGACTCCGAACTATGCTGGTTCTCCACAATTCCATGATGGTACATTCAAGAATGTGAACCCAAGACAAGTCGTGGGTACGGTAGAGGATATTAAGGTTCTGTGGAACTTTACTTTCAACAAACCCCCTCATACTGAACCCACAAACCCGCTTCCGGTCCAGACTCTATCCACTGAACGTCTGTTACAGAGTCCCGACAACTCGGTATTCAGGCTGGGTCATTCATCTTTGCTTCTGAAAATGAAGAACAAATACTGGTTAACTGACCCGGTATTCAGTAAAAGAGCATCTCCGGTCCAGTGGCTGGGTCCTAAGCGCTTCCAGGATACACCGATCACTATTGATGAATTACCTGAGATTGAAGGCGTGCTGATTTCTCACGACCATTATGATCATCTGGATTACGATTCGATTATGCGCCTCAAGGATAAAACCCGGTATTTCCTGGCACCATTAGGTGTTGGTGATTTACTCCGTTCCTGGGGTGTCCCGGCTGAAAAAATAATCCAGCTGGACTGGTGGCAGGGTTACAGTATCGACGGGATTCAGTTCGTATCCACGCCTGCTCAGCATTTTTCAGGCCGCGGCCTGTTCGACAGCAATAAAAGATTGTGGACGTCCTGGAGCATTGTCTCTGATAACTTCCGGCTCTTTTTCGGCGGGGATTCTGGCTACTTTGACGGCTTCAGTAAAATTGGTGAAGCCTATGGACCTTTTGATATGGCCTTCCTCGAAACAGGCGCTTACGATCCAGGCTGGAGAGATATCCACATGCTTCCGGAAGATACGATTAAAGCATTCAGGGATCTTAAGGGAAAATGGTTGTTCCCTATCCATAATGCCACCTTTGATTTGGCTTTCCATACCTGGGATGCGCCGTTCAACAGCATTGTGACTCTGGCAAGCCAGCAGGGCGTTTCGTTATCCACACCAGAGATTGGTGAGGGGGTAACGTTCCTGAAACCATCCGTTGAAAAACAATGGTGGAAAGCTAGCGAAATAGGAAAATAACCGCGATCAAAAAGAGGCCGATGGCCTAATGCTGGTCACTTAAGCCGGGCAGCGTGGTTTGTAACTTAAAGGGCTGCTCTTTAACCGTGATAGACTCAACGCTGACCGGTGATGTCTCTTGGGCACCAGTGGGAGCTACATCACAACCGGCAAGGATCAGTGGAAATAGTGCAAAGGCTATTATTTTTCGCGCGGAAACAAATCTGAGTAAATCAATATTAGTGGTGTTAGTGCTGAAAATAATCATTGTACCGAGTCCTGTAAAATCCGAATAAAAGACTAAAACCGCAAGCTTAATATGCGCGCAAACTCAGTCCACGTCTGACATCAGATATAGATAAGGTCATAAAGATAATGAAATGGCATGAGTTAAATAATACGCATCAACTCTCCCATTGATGTAACCCATTAATCATCGATAATTTAATTACTGAATGACGTGCAGCAACTACCCTGCTGTAAAACTAGCAAATGAAAAACTCAACATATATCAATGCATTTTAATCAAAGTGAAATAAAAACCACCCTGTAATAATAATGAGATCATTACAGGGTGATAATGCTATTTCATCAATTTCCAGAACACAGAAAATCCAGCTTCTTTATAGGCTTCAGCATTTTCAGGATCTTTAGTCGCAAACTTTACTGTTGAATCGGCGAGTGACTGAAAAACAGAGTCTGCGAAATCTCTGCTGATACCAGAGAATATAGGGCTCTGGACGAACGCCTCATCTACTCCCATGTCAGGGAAGTACTCTGCTGATTTTTGTTTTAATTCAGGAGTGATAAGATCACCAATATCTAGATGACTCAACGTAATATTGGCCGCAGGCTTTTTTACTCCCCATGAAATGTAACTGAACCATAAAAACCGGGCTCGTTGCTCAAGGGATGCAGACGGCGAGAAACCGTTCGAGAGATAAGCACACAAATCTTTTTTCAGATATAGGTAAAGTTCATTGATTAACTCATCTTTACTTGGAAAGTAACGGAACAATGTTCCTTCCGATAATCCCGCCTGTTTTGCAATCATTGCCGTGGACGCACTTAGCCCACGTTCAGCAAAACACACGCTTGCCGCTTCCAGTATTGCCAGTGCTTTTTCTTCACTACGAGGTCTTGCCATTTCACGTAAACCTGTAAATAAGGAATCCTGAGGATTCAAATTTAATAAAGAAGTATTCACTCATTATAAAGAAACACCTCTTTGTTGCAACCAAATCCCCGCAACAGATGCCAGTGCTGAACTGGCATCTGTCAGGAAGCTTTACTTGAGATAGGTCCGGTAGAACTTAGTCAGTTGCTTAACGGCAGAGTCAACATATTCAGGTTTGTCGTAAAGGTCAAAATGTGATGCTCCTTCCAGAACCAACAGATCTTTATGTTTTGATGCCGCCCGCTGGTACAAATCGTGACCGTCCTTATTAGAACCAAAGGCCCCTTGTTTGCTGCCGACGATAATCTGCAATGGCTGGGTCAATAACGAGTCAGATAAATAGAAAGCATCAAAGGCAGTGACGGCATCCATTCCATTGAAACGCATCTTGTTTTGCCAGTTAGGAACGGCACCTCTTTCCGTGCGATAGTACTGCCAGGCTTCCCGTAAATCGATGTCATCAGAGGTTTTATACTCATCAGGAATGAAGGGAACAATCATCGGTGACTCTCCCTTAGCTTCGGCGGTACGCTGTTTCGCAACCGCTTCAAGAGAAGCAATCGTGGCCTCTGCTCCACCGGCACGCATCTCTCGACCAGCGTTTACCGGCACAACGACGCCGACTGCTTTGATACGGCGCTCGGTCATTGAGGCGCTGACTGAATATCCCCCACCGGCGCAGATGCCCAGTACACCAATATTGTTTTCATCCACATACGGCTGGCTCACCAGATAATCAACCGCAGCTCGAACGTCCTCAACTCGAGCAATAGGGTTCTCCTGATAGCGAGGTTCCCCGCCACTTTCCCCCTGGTAGGAAGCATCCATAGTGATTGTGACGTAACCCGCTTCCGCCATCTTTTGCGCATAGAGACCCGCAGTTTGTTCTTTCGTACCGCCCGCAGGTGGAACCGTAATAATCGCTGGATATTTATGTGTATTATCAAACCCTTCTGGGTAGCGGATGTTAGCCGCCAACGTTATACCCAGGTGATTAATAAAGCTTACTTTTTTGACCACTACCTCTGTCTGAGCGCTGTTCGCCGTCCCAACAGACATGATTGTTATCATGGCGAATGCACATAAGGCGCTGATACTGCTCTTTATACTCATATCTACTCCTGCGTCTGGTTTGTCAGGGCCCGACCGCAGGTTTTTGCAGGTCTGATGCCATCGAAGATGGGTGGAGTTAATGCCATTCGTCGGCAGTCACAATCCAATAATGCGTAAGTACTTACTCATTATAATCGAATGTGAGAAATTTAAACAAAAAGAATCGTCCCCACCAATCCCCTCCGACACCATAATCTATTTTCATTTCTGCGATCCCCCTTCCAGCCCCCACTATTGCCCAACCCCATTAACCGCTGTACCCTATCGTTGTACCTGCAAAATCAGGTACCGGGATTAGCCTCCTGACCTAACTTCATCGAGAAACGTGCGCATGTCGTTCGCACAGTCACCATCTCAATGGTGGGCCAGCGGGGCGTCGAAAGATGCACCGGTATCGATGAGTCGGTCGTTCTAACCCCATCTGATTTGGCCACCAATGAGAGAGAAAAATCACTCATCGGAGGCTGCCCCATGGCAACACCCCTCACCCCAACTACCGTACCCGATTTCACCCACTGCGAGTTTTACTCCTTCGTAGAAGGCCGCGCCGTTCACCTTGGCGGAGATTGGCTCGCTCAGGCCGGATTTATCGACGGCATGCCCGTTAAAGTCCGCGTGATGAAAGATTGCATTGTGATTACCCCGCAGAATACCCGCGAACTATGGGGCTGTATTGAAGGCATGAGCGTGGCGAAAATCAACCAGCGGAAAGTGAAAGCCTGGCTGAAGACCTTTCCTGGCGCGTTGAATGATTCCGGCGATATTCCGGCAATCAAGCGCAGTAAATCCGGTGGCAAATTCCAGGGATAATCGTAGCCCGGCCGAGCGGCGCGACGCCGGGAATTTCGCGGATGGGACAAAAATGCCTGATAGCGCTCCGCTTATCAGGCCTATCTTTTGCAATCAGCCGTCACGCTAAAGATTTCACCGGTTTCTGGTAGGTCAGAGAGACGCTCGGATTGAGTAAAATGGTCTACAAAAACCTGATGGCGCTTCCCTTTACCCATATGGAAATTTTGACGTGATTGATTTCATTAATTTTAACCACCGCCATCAACAACTCACTGCGTTACTACCACCCACTCAAAATGTGGCTGAATATGTGGTAGCCGGATTAACCATTCGCTGCGTTGAACCGGAAAGCACCGTCGAGGATGTGCTGCTCGTTTATCACGGCGGTGGCGTCAATTCAGATGCGGGTTACGATATCCTTGCACACCAGATAAGCCATCGCGGGTCGGTGTGTACCTGCCTTATCGATATCCGTGGGCACGGGCGATCGTTGGGTCATAAAGGGCGCGTTGCGCATCCGCAGCAGGTCTGGCGGGATGTCGACACGGTGCTTGAACATGTACACGAAAAGTTCCCCCGGGCCTGGGTTCATCTGCTGGGCCATTCCAGCGGCGGGGGAATGCTGATCAATTATTTTACGCGCTACACCCCATCGCAAAAAAGTGACAGCCTGATTTTACTGGCCCCTGAATTGGGGCCTTTTGCGCCAGCCAATATTCACAATAGAACGTCGGTTCCCTTCGCGTCGGTAAGTCAGTGGCCTTTCATACTCAATGCACTCAGTGGCGGATTACTGTGTGGCGACCGTTTCGCCGTTACGCTGAATTTCCCCACAGCGGTGATGTTATTAAGGCCTGAATTTGTTCAGCGCTACAGTGTGAATATGGCAAATGCGTTAACACCGCGTCAGCCCGCAAAACAAATGGCCGCATTGCCACTCCCAGTCACGGTTCTGATTGCCGAAAAAGACGAGTTATTTGATGCAGGCCAGATGTCAGAGTTTATCGAAGGATGCGGCAACCCGAATTTACGCACCAGGATGATTGCGCGCAGTAAACACCTGGACTCTATTTTTGATGCCAATGAAGAAATTCATCAGCATTTGAAGCGGTGTAGGGATTTGGCTCCAGGTCGGTAGAAATTAACCAGACGGTAATGGGCAATTCCCGCAGCCTGTCGGTTTTGCTACACAGGTTGTCACCTTTGCGTCGGTAATCCCTATGCTGATTGAGCAGGATAAAGGAAGACCAACGCAAAGGAGAGACACCATGCTGCAAGCCCCATCGCAAAAATATTCCCCCCATATCCCTATTGCCCTGCCTGACCGCCAGTGGCCAGACAAACAGCTGACTCACGCCCCGCGCTGGCTTTCTACCGACCTGCGTGACGGTAATCAGGCGCTGGCGGAACCGATGGACTCGATTCGAAAATTACGTTTCTGGGAACTGCTGCTCAAATGTGGTTTCAAGGAGATTGAAGTGGCCTTTCCCGCCGCGTCGGAGACGGATTTCCAGTTTGTTCGCCAGCTGATTGAGGACAAACTGATACCCAAAGACGTCACAATTCAGGTGTTAACGCAGGCACGTAGCGACCTGATTGAACGCACCTTCGCGGCGCTGGATGGCGCGGATAGCGCGACGGTGCACCTGTATAACGCCACTGCCCCCCTTTTCCGTGAACTGGTGTTCCGCCAAAGCAAAGCCGAAATCATCCAACTGGCAGTCAGCGCGACGCAGAAAATTCGTGCCCTGTGCGAAGCCAATCCGCAGACCCGGTGGCGTTATGAATATTCTCCGGAAACCTTCTGTTTTACCGAGCCCGATTTTGCGCTGCAAATTTGTGAAGCGGTAGCGGATGTCTGGGAGCCTTCCCCGGAAAGGCCAATGATCATTAACCTGCCTGCGACCGTTGAGGTGAATACCCCGAACGTGTACGCCGATCAGATTGAGTATTTTTGCCGCCACTTTTCTCGACGCCACGCCGTCTGTATCAGCGTGCACCCGCATAATGATCGCGGCTGCGGCATCGCGAGCGCGGAACTGGCCATACTCGCCGGCGCCGACCGCGTAGAGGGGTGTCTGTTTGGTAACGGTGAACGGACCGGGAACGTTTGTCTGGTCACGCTAGCCATGAACCTTTACAGCCTGGGGATCTCCCCGCAGCTTGATTTTAGCGATATGAAGCACGTCGTCGAAGAGGTCGAACAATGCAACCAATTGCCAGTCCATCCCCGTCATCCTTATGCGGGTAAGCTCGCCTTCACCGCGTTCTCCGGCTCACACCAGGACGCGATTAAAAAAGGTTTTACGGCTCGGGCGCAATCCGCTTCTGAGCGCTGGGAGATGCCCTACCTTCCCGTTGACCCGAACGATATTGGCTGCAGCTACGAAGCAGTTATTCGCGTGAATAGCCAGTCGGGGAAAAGCGGTGCGGCATGGATATTAGAACAAAATCACGGTCTTAAATTACCGCGCCGCTTGCAGCAGGACTTTAGTCATCACGTTCAGATGCAGACCGACAGCGATGGTCGTGAGATGACGCTGGCTGATATCTGGCTGTTGTTCCGTAAGATCTATATTCACCATCCATCGCCCGAGTGGCAACTGCTGGAATACCAGAGTGAGAGTCTGGAAGACGGTGGAACGTCGCTGCGGGCTCGCGTTCAGACCGCAGAAGGCATCATCTCGTTAAATGGCAAAGGGAATGGGTTACTTTCTGCGGCTGCCGATGCGCTGAAATCACGGTGCAACATTGCCTTCGCCATTGAAGACTATCATGAGCATACCCTTGGCAGGCATAACGAAAGTCGTTCTGCGGCGTATATTTGCTGTACCTTCGCTGATGGCGAAAGCCGCTGGGGGGTGTGCATCAACAACGATGTTGCGCGGGCGTCATTGCAGGCATTGCTTAATGCATTGCCCCTTGCTCAGCGTGACTGAAAGTAATCACTTGGGGACGCGCCCAGAATACGACGGAACATCGCACTGAATGCGCTGTGGCTCTCATAGCCAAGCTCCAGAGCCACACGCAAAACCGATTGCCCCTGGGCAAGATAGTTAAGCGCAATCATCAGTTTTGCCCGCCGCACCCACTCGCTGAATGAAAGCCCCGTTTGTTTCTGGAAATGCCGTAACAGCGTTCTCTCACTCATGTTGAGCTGGGCCGCAGCCATGGCGGCGGTCCAGGGCTTACCGGGTTCGTTCTGAATCTGCTGACACAGCGTCTGCAGTGCCGGGGTTTTCGGTTCCGGAAGGTTAAACGGCAGTACGTTCATCACGCGGATCTCATCAAGGATCAGTTCGTAAATGCGTTCTTCCCGCGTGCCGGCATGGTAATGCGCGGGTAATGACAATGAATTGATGATCAACTCTCGCAGTAAGTCTGAAATCTGAACAACCTGACACACTGAAGGTAAGTCAGCGCGGGCGAAAGGGTCGATAAACAACGTTCTGGCTGCCACGTTCCCCGTAATTTTCAGACAATGATGTGTCCCTGCTGGCAACCATACGCCCCGACTCGGCGGGACAATCCAATATCCCTGCTCTGTTTCTACCCTCACCACACCGCTCAGCGTGTGCAGTAGCTGGGCACAGTCGTGGCGGTGCCAGGGTTCCGTCGCGCCATGGGGGTAATCATGGGCAAAAGGAACCAGCGGGCGCGTAGAGAAGTCAAACTGGGGGCTTGTTGTCATCGTTTTATTTCTAAATAAAAAATGAAAGTAACATAGAAAATAGTGGCTGTGGCTGTTCTTTCATTAGCATTCCCCCGAGGTCTTGATGGGCCATTGACTAACGGGTCGTCAACTTCCAGGATTTATTCCTCCGGCTCCACCCGAACATCCATCAGAATGTACTGCCCCGCCTTACGGGCGTATTGATCGATCAAAGGAACCAGTCGGGTGAAATGCTCGCTGGCACAGTGCGCATCGAGCGCTTCCCGGTCTGGCCACTCTTCAATAAAAATAAAATGCCCCGGATCTTTTTCATCCCGGTACAGATCATAAGCAATACATAGAGGCTCTTGCTTCGTTGCCGCGATAAGCTCGCGGTACAAAGGAAGCACGATGTCGATGCACTCGGGGTTGATAAAATCTTCGGCGATAACCTTTAGCATGCGAACTCCTTTATTAAAATGACGTGTCATGTCTACACATTTTCCCTGCAACACCGCCCCATAACTGATACACTGGATATAATCACAGTGCAAGGGGCAAATAATGGCCGTTGAAATAAAATTTGTTGTCGTAAGAAAAGGTGAAGAGAAAATGACATTTGCCAGTAAGAAAGAGGCTGACGCTTACGACAAACTGCTCGACATGGCAGAAGCGTTCACTGATTTGCTGCTGCAAAGCGGTACGTCAATGGATGAAACACAGGCTGAGGATCTTGGTATGTATCTCGCCGAGCAGAAAGTGGCCGTGCAGCATATTCTGCGCACCAGCAAACTGCCTGAACTCGGAGCACCAGTTGAAACCGATGAACCAGAGTCAGATACCGCTGGCAGTAAGAAAATCAAAGCTGTAAAAGCCGCTTAAATACCCGCACACAGCATCGTAGCCCGGCCGAGCGGAGCGACGCCGGGGTTGGCGCTGTGGTAGATAGTTTTTGATTGGAGGTGCAGTTTTTTGTCTATGTGCTTGCCCCCTCACCCTATCCCTCTCCCCACGGGGGAGAGGGAACGGTTGGGCAGATTAATAGCGTACGCAGACTGACTTCGTTTCACACCAGTCATTCAACCAGTCCGGCCCAAAATCACGCCCGGTGCCCGATTGCTTCATGCCGCCAAACGGCAGGTTGGCATCAATCAGCGTGTGGCTGTTGACCCATACCGTACCGGCCTGCAGTCGGTCGGTGTAGTTCAGCGCTTGCGTCAGGTCACGAGTCCAGACGCTGGCGGTCAGGCCAAAGTCGCTGTCGTTGGCGAGGCGCAGCGCCTCTTCGCCGTCGGCGACGCGCACCAGGTTCACCACCGGGCCAAACACCTCTTCGCGGGTTAAGCGCAGGTTAGCGTCCGGGTTGATAACCAGCGTTGGCGGAATGTAGAAGCCCTGGGCATCCGGGCCAACGTTGCCGGTAATCAACTCGGCGTTCTGCTTGCGAGCATCGTCCAGATAAGCCGCCACTTTGGCGCAGTGCGCCTGTGAAACCACCGGGTTAATCTGGGTGGTCTCCAGCATCCCTGGCCCCACCTGCAGCGATTTCACCGCCTGTTCGAAGCCGCTGACCAGCGTGTCGAACAGCGGCGCTTCAATGTAGATACGCGAACTGGCGGCACACACCTGCCCCTGGTTGAGGAAGCTACCGGTCATCAGCCCTTCGATAACCCAGGCCGGGTCGGCGTCTTTCAGCACGATAGCCGGGTTTTTGCCACCCAGTTCCAGCGTCACGCGGGTAAGTCTGTCGGCGGCCACGCGGGCGATCTGTTTACCCGTCGCGGTAGATCCGGTAAAGCTCACTTTTGCCACATGTGGGTGTGAGGTTAATGCCGCGCCGCACTCGGCGCCGCTGCCGGTCACCACGTTGAATACACCTTCCGGTACGCCCGCTTCGATGGCTAATTCAGCCACGCGCAGCAGCGTCAGCGGCGTGGTTTCCGACGGTTTGATGACGATAGAACAGCCCGCAGCCAGCGCTGGCATCACCTTCCACATACCGATCATCAGCGGGAAGTTCCACGGCACGATGCCCGCGACAACGCCGACCGGCTCTTTTTTAGTCCACGCCTGATAGCGCGCGCCCTGCGGGAACGGAATGGAGACATCCAGCGTGCGGCCGCTGATTTTAGTGGTCAGCCCGGCGGTGTAGCGCATCCAGTTCAGGGTGCAGCCCACTTCGAAGGCGCGGGAAATGTTGATTGATTTACCCTGTTCCAGCGTTTCCAGCTGAGCCAGTTCTTCGCCGTTCTGCTCAACGAGGTCAGCAAAGTGCAGCAGAATACGTTCGCGCTCGGCTGGCGTACGCCCGGCCCAGCTGCGGGAGACAAACGCGCGCCATGCGGACATCACCGCACGGTCGACGTCCGCCGCGTTGGCGTCCGCGGTGGAGGCAATCGCCTTGCCCGTTGCCGGGTCCCAGACGGTGAGACGTTTTTCACTCTGCGCCGCCTGCTGCGCGCCATCAATAAACAGGCCATGCTGACGGTCTAAAAACTGCTGCACGCTCGGGAGCAGTGCTACCTGTGATGAGGACATATCGTCTCCTTATTCTTCGCGGTTAGTCATTTCAGTCTACGGCGGGTCTGGAGATCGCGCTTTTGTCTCTGTGACATTCGCTTGTGCGGCTGTGACAGAGACCGCAATTAAACAGATTGCTCTGGCAGAAATGTGCAACAGGTAATAGTTCTTTCATATATTCCCCTGCCAACCCTTGTTAAAGGCAACATAAATGCAACAATGCAAAAACATTTTCATTGCAGAGATGGCGTATGGCAGCGGTAAATGGCGGTGAGACATATCAGGCGTGGCTGGCGAAAATCAATCAGGTGTGCGGTCATTTCGCCGCGCGGCCGTTGGATGGCGACTTTCATGGTGAGATAGACACCAGCTATGCGGGCAGCCTCAAGCTCAGCACCGTGACCACTCGCAACGTCAATCTGTTCCGCACCCGCCAGGAGATCCGCAGCGGTAACGATGCCTGGTTCTACACCGTGTTTCAGCTTGCGGGTCAGGCCAATATTGAGCAGGACGATCGTCAGGTACGGCTGGAAACCGGCGATATGACGCTGATCGATGCCTCACGCCCCTGCTCAATTCTCTGGCAGCAAACCTCTCGTCAGGTCTCGCTGTTGCTGCCCCGCCAGCTGTTGGAAAGCCAGCTACGCGGCAGCGGAATAAGCGTCGCTACCCGTCTTGATAAATCCTTGCCGATGGTCCAGCTTAGCCAGCGCCTGCTGCATGAGAGCATGAGTAGCCCTCAGCTTTCCGCAAGCGAGAGCGAAGCGGCGCTGGATGCCATGGTGTGCCTGCTGCGCCCGATGCTGCATCAGCAGGAGGTTGCCCCGTCCCGGCGCGAAAAGCAGTTTCAGAAGATTATGGCGCTGATTGACGATGCCATTCAGGAAGAACATCTGCGCCCGGAGTGGCTTGCCGATGAAACCGGCATGTCGGTAAGGAGCCTGTACCGACTGTTTGCCGATAAGGGCCTGGTGGTGGCGCAGTACATCAAAAACCGCCGTCTGGATCTCTGCGCGAAGGCGCTACAGAGCGCGCCAGACGACGAAAAGCTGGCCGGAATCGGCTATCGCTGGGGGTTCAGCGACCACAGCCACTTCTCCACCGCCTTCAAGCAGCGGTTCGGTGTTTCGCCGGGCGAATACCGCAAGCGTGGTCGCTAAACGAAAATCAGATCAATTATCTTCCACCAACTGTGACACATCGCTGCTGTTAATTTCACGTGCGTTGCCGTCCTGATCGGTGTAGCTGGTCATGCCGGTCTCTTTATCGAGCTGCGGTTTTCCCTGCGTGACAATCGTCTGGCCGCTTTTGGTGGTCATCACGTAATTAGTGGTACAGCCCGTCAGCGCCAGCAGCATTGCCCCTGCGCACAGGAAATATAAAGGCTTTTTCATCTTCTCTCCGTTCATTGTCCCCGCCAGCGGCAGGGTTAAGTCGGCGTATTGTATGCCTGATACAGAGAAACGGGGTATCGACGGGATGTAACAGAAGATAACGTGATGATTTCCGGGAGGTCGGCTGACCTCCCGGCGTGTCGCTTACAGCGCGATACGAATCACATCATCAGGCGCGGTGGCCTCTTTCTGACGGGTAGATTCCTGCTTCACGCTAACGTACAGCGTTTTACCATCAGCGGAGAGCATCAGGCTATTTGGGAAGGTTGGGGTTTTGATGGTTTTGGTGACTTTATAGTCTTTCGCATCAATCACCGTCACGGTGCCCGCTTTACGCTGGGTCACGTAAACTTCGTTACGAACCGGGTTAAACAGCACTGCCAGCCCTTCCTGGGTATCCACCTTCGACAGCACTTTGCCATCTTTCAGGTTTACCACCAGCAGTTCCGGCTGTTTGGAGTCGGTGATAAAGGCACGCTGACCGGCTTTATCCAGGCTGATGTTGATATAGAAGTGCTCTTTGCCATCGTCCTGCAGTTTCTGACGGGTCAGAATTTTGTTGCTCGCGGTATCGATGGTGACCAGTTCGCCGTCACCGTTGGTCACGTACAGGCGCTGTTTATCCGCATCGACCGCCAGGCCTGTGCCGAACGTGCCAGTACCGGTGATGGTGGTTTTCAGCGTCAGCTTGTCGCCGTCGACAACCCAAACGGAGCTGCCGTCTTTGCCAATACCGGTGATGTAGACGGTATTGGTTTTCTCATCTACCGCCAATTCACGCGGCTGCAGTGGCTTAACCGTTTCGCTGCGCTCACGGCCATCCAGCACCAAGCGGCCTTTCACATCGCCGGTTTTAGCGTCAATCGCAGTCACGGCACCGTTGATGGTGTTACCAAACCACAGGGTCTGAGTCTGGTTATTCAGCGTCGCACCAAACGGTTTGAGATCGTTATGGATAACCTGCGTCACTTCCAGAGTAACCGGGTCGAGACGATAAACAATACCGCCCTTATCGGTTTTACGGCTTTGTGAGGTGGCCAGCCACAGCGCGTTTTCCTGCTGGCTGTAGGCCATTTCATATGCCCCTTTCCCGACCGCTTTACGCAGCATTTCATCTGCAGCATGCGCGCTAAAGCTCCCCGCCAGCAGGAAAGCACTCAGTAACAGAGAACGGCGCAGACGCGGCGCGGACAATTGACGTAATGGCATGACGACTCCCTTTGATGAACGTAGTTATTTCTGCTGCACATCGCTTCTGGCTCCGTAGCGTCGTAGCGCTACGTTTTGTAGATGCGAATAGTAATCATTAATTTATGTAATGTGGAGCTTTTATTACGCTCAGCAACCAAATAGTTGCTATTTCATCACCTGAAATTAACGATTTATGCTGCTAAAGTTTTCAATATATTTACAAAAGTATTAACCTATTCGGGTCTGTTCCATTTGGTACATTTTGCGAGTTTTTCATGAAAATCATCACCGTACGCTCAGTAACGCTGCCAGCGCTGCTGTTGCCGCTTGTTTTTTCTCCTTTTTCCTGGGCCAATGATGAACAAACGTTAATCGTTACCGCCGCACCGCAGGCGGTCTCCGAACTGGATACCCCCGCCGCCGTGAGCGTGGTCGATGGCGAAGAGATGCGTCACGCCGCGCCGCAGGTTAACCTTTCTGAATCGCTGGGCGCCGTACCGGGCTTACAGGTGCAAAACCGCCAGAACTACGCGCAGGATCTCCAGCTCTCTATTCGCGGTTTTGGCTCCCGCTCGACCTTTGGCGTGCGCGGCATTCGTCTGTATGTTGACGGTATTCCGGCCACCATGCCCGACGGCCAGGGGCAAACCTCGAATATTGATATCGGTAGCGTGGATCACGTCGATGTGCTGCGTGGCCCCTTCTCCGCCCTCTACGGCAACGCCTCCGGCGGCGTGGTTAACGTCACCACCCAGACCGGGAAGCAACCCACCACGGTTGAAGCCAACAGCTATTACGGCAGCTACGGCACCTGGCACTACGGTATGAAGGCCAGCGGTGCGGTGGGCGACGGCACCCACACGGGTGACGTTGACTATACGGTGTCAACAAATCGATTCACCACTCACGGCTACCGCGACCATAGCGCGGCGCGCAAGAATCTCGCCAACGCTAAGCTCGGCGTGCGGATTAACGACGTCAGTAAGTTGACGCTGTTGTTTAATACTGTCGATATTAACGCTAACGATCCGGGCGGGCTGACCAAGAGTGAAATGGAAGCCGACCGCCAGCAGTCGCCGCGCGGCGATCAGTACAACACGCGTAAAACCGTGAAGCAGACTCAGGCGGGCCTGCGTTATGAACGCCAGCTCAGCGAGCAGGACGACCTGAGCGTGATGATGTACGCCGGAGAGCGTCAGACCACGCAATATCAGTCAATTCCCGCAGTGGCGCAGCAGAACCCGGCTCATTCCGGCGGCGTAATCGACCTCGACCGCCACTATCAGGGCATCGATACCCGCTGGACGCACCGTGGTGAGCTGTTTATCCCGGTGACCTTCACCACCGGTTTGAACTACGAAAACATGAACGAGAAGCGCCGGGGCTACGAAAACTACATCATGAACGGCACCACGACAGAGTATGGCGAGAAAGGTAATTTACGCCGTAACGAGCGCAATCTGATGTGGAACGTCGACCCGTACCTGCAAACCCAGTGGCAGCTCACCGAGAAGCTGACGCTGGATGCAGGCGTACGCTATAGTTCCGTGTGGTTTGACTCCAACGACCACTACGTCACCGCCAAAAACGGCGACAGCAGCGGTGATACTAGCTACCACGAATGGCTGCCTGCGGGATCGTTAAAGTACGCAATTACCGATGCATGGAACGTGTATGCCAGCGCGGGTCGTGGCTTTGAAACCCCCACCATCAGCGAGCTATCTTACCGTTCCACCATGACCAACGGGCTGAATCTGGATCTCAAACCCTCCACCAACGAGACCTATGAGATCGGCAGCAAAACGCGTATTGGCAACGGCCTGCTTAGCGCCGCACTGTTCCAGACCGATACCACCAATGAGATCGTGACCGACAGCAACATCGACAGCCGTGCCAGCTATAAAAATGCCGGTAAAACCCGCCGTCAGGGTGCCGAACTGGCTATCGATCAGCAGTTCGCCGAAAACTGGCGCGCCAAAGCCGCGTGGACCTGGCTTAACGCCACCTACCGCACCGACGTCTGTGGTGACGGCAGCTGTAACGGCAACCGTATTCCGGGCATCGCGCGCAATATGGGCTTCGCCTCGCTGGGCTATGAGCCAGAAAGCGGTTGGTACGCGGGGGCCGACGTGCATTACATGGGCGATATTATGGCGAACGATGCCAACACCGCCCGCGCGCCGTCATGGACCGTCGTTGGCCTGAACACCGGCTACAAGTTCAACCTCAGCAACTGGACGCTGGACGTTTTCGGGCGCGTGGATAACCTGTTCGACCGCGAGTATGTTGGCTCGGTTATCGTGAATGAAACCAACAAACGCTACTACGAACCGGCACCGGGCCGTAATTACGGCGTCGGCGTAAATGTCGCATGGCGTTTTGAGTAATAAGCGAAACGTTTCCGGGACAACCCGGAAACGTATTTTCAGAAAGGACGTTAATGGCGATACTGCTGTTTTAAGAAGGAGGTCGATTCATCAATAATTTGTGATATCGCCGAATAACTCGCCGAGGAGTCTCTTTTTTCCAGCGCATTCAGTAATGATGCATACACATTTTGATGCTGAAACGGTTCTACTGAATTTAAATATAAATAATGAAGACTCGGCCCCGCTCGTACCCATAATTGTTCAATCATCGTCACCAAGGTTGGCATTTCCGCATAGTCGTAAATCTTAAAGCGAAATTGATAATTGGTTTGCAGCATGAGGGTAACATCCCCTGCTGCTTTAGCCTCATGGAAAGCGTTAGAGAGGCGGTTTAATTCACCCATTCTTTCTGTGGTTATATTGATTGCCGCAGCGGCAGTCGCCATTCCTTCGAGGTTTTTACGAATCTGATTAATTTCAAGATAGCCTGAATTAGTCAGCACCGGCACCATAAAGGCCTGTGCAGGCGCCGCCTGCAGCGCGCCTGAGGAGACCAGTCGCAGCAGCGCTTCTCGCACCGGCGTAATACTGATCCCCTAGTTCACGGCAATTTCACGCGTGACGAGCCGTGCGCCAGGTTTTAACGCGCCGACAACCAGCGCATTCTTGATATTATTCTCAATTTGCTGCGTCAAACTGACACGTTGTGCTTTAGCAAAATCCAGCATATTTATTATAACTCCGCGCTTTTATTTACCCAGACTATTTATAATTAATAGCTGGCGTTTTATTTTTTGCGCAGGAAATACGATATATATTTTTTGCGAAGTAGTTTTCAGCATAATTAATAGAAGATGAATCATCGCCAAACACCCCGCTCAGGCCGCTCCCGGCCTGGATTAGAGCGGCACGTTGAGCCTGACCACCAGATAAGTACAGGGTTTGCCGCTGTCGTTAATAAAGCGGCAATCGTTCGGTGGCCCGAGTTCGAGGCAGTCGCCGGTTTGCATACGGTGCGCGGTGTCGCCTTCCATAAACAGCAATTCACCGTCCTGAACCCACAGCAGCTGACGCGCCATCGCATAGGCCGAGGCTGGCATTGGGATGTCACTGCCTGTTGGCAGCTCAATTTGTACCAGATCGACCGGCAGTTCACCCCGCGGCGAAACGTGCCGACGCAGGTAGTGAGTCTGCGGGTCGTGCCAGACCGGCTGGTCAGCAAAGCGCAGCAGTTTACCTTCCTGCATCTCCGCACGGGCGATCAGCGTCGACATGCTGATACCAAAGGCACCAGAAAGCCGCGCTAGCAGTGCCGCCGTCGGGCTGCTTTCGCCACGTTCAATTTTGTGGATCATCGCCCGGGAGACGCCCGCACGTTCGGCCAGATCGCTCAGCGACCAGCTGCGCGACTCACGCTCAATGCGAATTCTTGCACCGATCCGTTGATTTAAGTTGTCTTCAATAGTATTCATATCGTAATAATATAGTGAACAACACTCAGGGTGCAACTCCATGCCTATTCGTTTTGCAACAAAAGAAGACTGCGCCGCCATTGCGGCAATCTACAACCATGCTGTGGTCCACACCGCCGCTATCTGGAATGACAAAACTGTCGATACCGACAACCGTATCGCGTGGTTTGAAGCGCGCCAGTTGGGGCATTTTCCGGTGCTGGTGAGCGAAGAAAACGGTACCGTGACCGGCTACGCCTCCTACGGTGACTGGCGCAACTTTGATGGTTTCCGCCACACCGTCGAGCACTCGGTCTACGTCCACCCGGAACATCAGGGTAAAGGGCTCGGCAATATCCTTCTCGGTGCGCTGATTGAAGAGGCCCGTCGTCGTGGTAAGCACGTAATGGTGGCCGGTATTGAAGCACAGAACCACGCGTCGCTGCATCTGCACGAGAAACACGGTTTTGTCACCACCGGGCAGATGCCGCAGGTTGGCACCAAGTTTGGCCGCTGGCTGGATCTCACCTTTATGCAGCTACAGCTTGATAACCGCAGCGATCCGGACGGACAGGCATGAATCAATCCCTCACGCTGACGTTCCTGATAGCCGCCGGCATCGGTCTGGTTATTCAGAACACGCTGATGGTGCGCATAACCCAGTCAGCCTCCACTATTCTGGTGGCGATGCTGCTGAACTCGCTGGTGGGCATCGTGCTGTTTGTCAGTATTTTGCTGATTAAGCATGGGCTTGCGGGCGTGAGCGAGCTGGTGGCGACCATCAAATGGTGGACGCTGATCCCCGGCCTGCTCGGGTCGTTCTTCGTGTTTGCCAGCATCAGCGGCTATCAGTATGTGGGGGCGGCGACGACCATTGCGGTGCTGGTGGCGAGTCAGCTTATCGGTGGGCTGGTGATGGACGTGGTGAGAAGCCACGGCGTGCCCTGGCGGGCGCTGGTTGGGCCGGTTTGCGGTGCGGTGATGTTGATTATCGGTGCGTGGCTGGTGGCGAAACGTCAGTTTTGATGCGGAGCCGTTCCCGGCGTCGCGTTGCTCGGCCGGGCTACCGGATGTCGTGAACAAACGTAGCCCGGCCGAGCGAAGCGCCGCCGGGAACCATGCCTGACTTAAAGAATCGTCCCACCGGAAGTGAGCTGCTCTTTACGCGCCTCTTCCTGCTCACGCAGATGCTGGCCATGATGAGAAATTGCCACACGCAGGCGCTGCTGCTGGGTGAAACGATCTTCACGACTCAGCTCGGCGTCATCGCTTAACACCACCAGCAATTCATTCATATGCGTAATCACGTTCTCTTGCACCGCGGCGTCCACGCGCGCGATGACCTCATCCAGATGTGACATATTCACTCCTTAATTAATTTTCACTTTCGAGAAATCGCTGCCCATCAGGCTAACGCTATAGCCGGTGATGTTGCTACGCGTGGCGTAGAAGGTTTTGCCGTTCGCCAGCGCAATCCACGGCGCCTGCTGATAGAAAATCTCCTGCGCCTGACCGTAGAGCGCGGCACGCTTCGCCGGGTCGCTCACCACCAGGGCTTTTTTCACCAGCCCATCATACTCTTTATTGCACCAGCGCGCGGCGTTAGAGCCGGTTTTAATGCTGTCGCAGCCGAGCAGCGTGTTGGCAAAGTTATCCGGGTCGCCGTTGTCTGACATCCAGCCATACAGCGCACTGTCGTGTTCGCCTTTACGAATACCGGTGAGATATTCCCCCCACTCATAGCTGACGATCTTCGCTTTAATGCCCACTTTGGCCCAGTCGTTCTGGATCATTTCAGCAATACGGCGCGAGTTCGGGTTATACGGACGCTGCACTGGCATTGACCACAGGGTCACTTCCGCGCCCTTCTCCAGCCCAGCCTGCTTCAGCAGCGCCTTCGCTTTTTCTGGATCGTAGCTGTAGTCTTTGAGATCTTTGTTATAGCCCATCATGTTCGGCGGAATCGGTGATTTCGCCACGGTGCCAGAGCCCATAAACACCGCGTTAACGATAGCCTGTTTGTCGGTAGCGTAGTTCAGCGCCTGACGCACCAGCACGTTATCAAACGGTTTTTTCTCGGTATTAAACGCCAGATAGCCGACGTTCAGCGCATCAACGGAATGCAGCGTCAGATCTTTGTTGCCCTTGATAACATCGAACTGAACCGGCGACGGTGCCGGGATAATCTGGCATTCGTTGGTTTGCAGCTTCGCCAGACGCGTTTCCACGTTCGGGGTGATAGCGAAGATCAGGTGTTTGGTCGGCACCTCGCCATCCCAGTAGTTCGGGTTCGCCAGATAACGAATCTGCGAGTCCACTTTGTACTGTTGCAGCACGTACGGGCCGGTACCAATTGGCCAGTTGTCTACGTTCTCCGGGGTGCCTTTTTTCATCATCTGATCGGCATATTCCGCCGAGAGAATCGAGGCAAAATCCATTCCCCAATCGGCGAGGAACGCGGCGTTCGGTTCGCTCAGCACAAACTGTACGTGGTTATCATCAATCTTCTTCACTTCTTTGATCAGTTTATCGAGGCCAACATCGCTGAAGTACTCATAGTTGCCCTGCGACACCTTATGGTACGGGTGATTGACGTCTTTCTGACGCATCACCGAGAAAATCACGTCATCGGCATTGAAATCGCGCGTCGGTTTGAAGAATTTGTTGCTGTTGAACTTCACGCCCTGACGCAGCGTAAAGGTATAAGTCAGGCCGTCCGGAGAGATGGTCCAGGCCGTTGCCAGGGAAGGAACCGGGGTATTTTTCACCGGATCAAAGTTGATCAGGCGGTTATAGAGCACCTGCGAGCTGGCCACAAACGATGGGCCGGAGTTGGCAATCTGCGGATTAAAGGATTCTGGCGATGCTTCGGAGCAATAAACCAGCGTGTCGGTATTTGCCGCCATCGCGCCGGCCGGTAGCAGCGCGCTGAAAGCCAGCGCGAGGAGCGTTTTCCCTGTGGTGTTCCCTGTGATCATGGTTATAAGCCTTTCGATTTTATTATATGGACCGCTTAATAACAGCACAGGGGCAGATAACTGGCAAATAACCAATTTGTCTCAGGTTATGCTGAATAACCGTTTATTGCTGGTTTCTTCATCGCCTGCCTGGTGATTTCACTTAAGTCCAGCCATTCAATGCCGCGAGAATTACCCAATTTACCCCTCTCTTTCGCCGTTTGTTGCATTTTGCTTTGCGTAAAGTAATGACGTGAAGAAGTCTATGGGACAGGAACGTGGCAAAAACTCTTTTACGCAGTGGAAGTCTTGATGATTTCCAGGCCGTAGGCGGCGGCGGGCAAACCGTATTTCATTCTGCGCTTCAGGTGCGCGAAACCCTGCGCTTACGCAAACAGCTGGCGCTGGCCGATTGTCTGGCGATACCGCAGTTGAATGATGAAGGCGATCGCGTTGACTGGTACTCCCCGGTCGACGGCGAGATTATCGGCTGGAAAGCGGCCGACGAAACCCAGCGCACCCGCGCGCTGCATTATTTAGAAGGCCTGCAGGAGAGCGCCCGCGCGCTCAGCAAAAAATGCCTGCAGTCGGAGAAAACCGCGCAGCAACTGTTCGGCGCGCTACTGGAAAAATCCCTGCAGTTCCCCGGCGAAAATCACCTGTTTCTGGTCGATGGCAAGCCGGTTATCAGCTTCTGGGGCTTTGTAAACCTCAACGAAGGTGCGCGGGAAGATGCCCTCGACTGCCTGCGTTACGTTGAACCGGAGATAATAGAAGAAGAACCGGTCATTGACGAAGTGCCTGAAGTGGAAGAGCCGGAGCCGGCAATCGTCACCTTTAGCGAAGCCGATACTCCACTTATCTCCGCCAACGAACCGCTGATTAATGCCTATACATTGCCGGAGGAAGACGCTGAAGAGCCACCGCAGGCGCCTGCGCCTGTTACGGCTACCGTCGCGCCAAAAGCGCGTCGCCCACGCTGGGTCTGGGGACTGCCGCTGGCTGCCGCAGTAGCCGCCGTGGCCATTGCCGTACCGTTAATGATCCCGAGCACTCAGGCCGAATCCGAACCCGTTACACAGGCCGCACCCGCACCTGCGCCCGTTGTCCTCAAAGGCCCAGCAATGCCGGTTCTGATTAGCGACCTGCCGCTGCACCAGGCGAGCGTGAAGGTTGAGCCCGTTGTTGAGCCAGAAGAAAAACCGGTGGTGATCGCCGTGATTCCAAAAGACGCAATGGTGATGGACGCCGACCAGTTGCGTGCCGGAACAACCCGCTTCCTCAACGGCACCTGGCGCGTGCAAATGGACGTCAGCGATGCCCATAGCGGCAAAGCGCCGAGCCTGCGTTATCAGATTCAGAACAACAAAGGCACCGCCCGCGTGGTGCGTGAAGGCAGTATCGTCTGCAAAGCGGCAGTGTTCTCCGGCCTGCACCAGAACGGCGAGCTGATGATCAAAAGCCGCGGTAACGCGCAGTGCAGCGACGGCGCGCGCTACCCGCTGCCGGAAATCAGCTGCAAGCCTGGCAACAGCAACGTTGCCGTCTGTACCGCACGGTTTGATGCTAAGACTGTTGTGCCGTTGAC
This sequence comes from Kluyvera sichuanensis, assembly GCF_040930405.1. Classification (NCBI taxonomy): domain Bacteria; kingdom Pseudomonadati; phylum Pseudomonadota; class Gammaproteobacteria; order Enterobacterales; family Enterobacteriaceae; genus Kluyvera; species Kluyvera sichuanensis. Next base: position 1,112,950 of record NZ_CP162271.1, on the reverse strand, counting down.
CTTTAAAAAGACGGGAGCCTAAGCCATGCTGGTCACCCTTTGCGATTACAAACAGAGCGTTACGCTGATTGCCAATAGCGGCGTGCAGTTCCTCGATTTCGGTCTCAGCCCGCAGGAGTCGCTCCAGCACGGGCGCTTCGTGCGCAAAACCGCCAACGGCCCGCTGCTGCGCCTCGATTATGATGTGGTCAACCAGCGCTACACCCTGCCAGGTGAACCCGGCCGCGCGCCGGAAGTGGTCAAGCCCGAGTCAACGCTCTCCCTGCACCACTCGCTGACGCTGCTCGACGGCGTCTGGCTGCCGCTGCCGTTCCTGCGCTTTAACCCACCGCGCACCTTCGTTGAAGGGCCGGATAACTGGGCGCGTGTGCAGATAAGAAAGCTGGCGGAGCCGGACAGCGCGGGTAATACCCACCGCGTGACGCTGGCGTTCGACAGCCAGATTAGCCCGGATGACGCCACATCGCTCTCCCCGGTGGCGGGCGATCTGCTGAACGGCACCCGCTTTGCGCTGGCCTGGCGCGATAATGAAATTGCCGATTTCCTCGACCAGACCTGGATTGACGGCTGGCTACGCGAAGTGTTTCAGCAAACCACCTCCGCCCATGAAACCCGCAGCGAGCGTGACATTGCTCAGGCGCTGCGCAGCTTTGAATATCAGGGCCACTGGATGAACATTCTGGCGCTGCTCGGCGAACAGCTGACGGTGCCGGAAATTAAGATGGTCACCGCCACCCTCAGCACGCCAGCTATTCCGGTCGATTTAATTCTCGACGTCGGCAACACCCACACCTGCGGCGTGATCATTGAAGACCACGGCGATGCTAACGATGGCCTGCGCCAGACCGCCGAGCTGCAGGTGCGGTCGCTCAGCGAGCCGCAGTACCTGAACGAACCGCTGTTTACCAGCCGGGTCGAGTTCTCGGAATCTCGCTTCGGTAAGCAACATTTCTCGGTAGAAAGCGGACGCGAAGACGCCTTTATCTGGCCTTCTCTTGTACGCGTGGGTGATGAAGCCCGCAAGCTGGCGATGCAGCGTGCCGGCACCGAAGGCTACAGCGGGATCTCCAGCCCGCGTCGCTACCTGTGGGACGAAACGCCGACGGTCCAGGACTGGCGCTTTAGCCAGATGAACAGCAAAACTCAGCGTGAACCGCTGGCAACCGCCTTCCCGCTGATGAACCTGATGAACGACGAAGGCCAGCCGCTGTTTACCCTGCCACCGGACGAACGCATGCCGGTCTTCTCGCCGCAGTACAGCCGCAGCACCCTGATGACCCATATGCTCTGCGAACTGCTGGCACAGGCGCTGGGACAGATCAACAGCGTAGCCACCCGTCTGCGCCTGGGCTTCCCGGCCTCGCCGCGCCAGCTGCGCACGCTGATCCTCACCCTGCCATCAGCAATGCCGAAGCAGGAACGCGAGATTTTCCGTCGTCGGATGTTTGAAGCTATCGCGCTGGTGTGGAAAGCGATGGGCTGGCACCCGCAGGACGACGATTTTGCCAACGTCCGTCTGCAGGAAAAAAGCGTCGTGCCAATCCCGAAAATTCATATGGAGTGGGATGAAGCCAGCTGCGGCCAACTGGTGTGGCTGTACAACGAAGCGATTTCCCACTTTGCCGGGCAAACCGAAGCGCTGTTTACTGCGATGGCGCGCCCGGATCGTCAGCCGGAAGCGGGCGAAACTGCTGGCCGCACGCTGCGCATCGCCTCGCTGGATCTCGGCGGCGGCACCACCGATATGGCGATTGCCGAGTATCAACTGGACGATGGTATTGGCGGCAACGTCAAAATCACCCCGCAGTTGCTGTTCCGCGAAGGCTTTAAAATCGCCGGGGATGACGTGCTGCTGGATATTATTCAGCGCTGTGTTCTCCCTGCGCTGCAAACCCAGCTGCAAAAATCCGGCGTCGCCGATGCGCAAGCGCTGATGGCCACGCTGTTTGGCGATTCCGGACGTCTGGACACTCAGGCGGTACTGCGTCAGCAGACCACGCTGCAACTGTTTATGCCGATTGGTCATGCCATTCTCGCCGCATGGGAACAAAGCGACGTACAGGACCCGCTGGCCGGGCTGCACGCCACCTTTGGCGAACTGTTATCACAAACGCCGACCCGTAACGTGATGAACTACGTCGGCCAGGCCATCGAGCATGCGCTGCCCGCCGGGAGTGCACCGTTTGATCTTCTCGCCGTGCCGCTGGAAGTCACCTTCAGCAGCCTTCAGTCGGCAATGCTGGCGGGCGAATTTACTCTTGCCGGCCCGCTGCACGCGCTGTGTGAAGCCATTTCCCACTACAGCTGCGACGTGCTGCTGGTCACCGGGCGACCGGGCTGCCTGCCGGGCGTTCAGGCACTGATTCGTTATCTCCAGCCGGTGCCGGTGAACCGCATGGTGTGGCTGGATAAATATCACGTTCACGAGTGGTATCCGTTCAGCCAGCAGGGCCGTATCGGCAACCCGAAATCCACTGCCGCCGTCGGCGCGATGCTGTGCAGCCTGGCGTTGGATCTGCGTCTGCCGCACTTCAACTTTAAGGCTGCGGATATCGGTGCCTACTCCACCGTTCGCTATCTCGGCGTGCTGGATAAAACCGTGAATACCCTGCGCGATGAGAACATCTGGTACCACGATCTTGATCTCGACAAGCCGGGCGCGAAGCTCGATGCCCGCCTGCATTTCCCGCTGCGTGGTAACGTCACCCTCGGCTTCCGCCAGCTCGCGAATACCCGCTGGCCCGCCACGCCGCTGTATACCCTGAGCATCAACTCACCGGATCTGGCTCGCGCCATTGCCGGCGACGGCGTACTGCAGGTTCGCCTCAAGCTTCAGGGCGGCAGCAAAAACGAAGCGCCACAGGCATTCGTGCTGAGCGATGCGTGGTTGCAGGACGGTACGCCGGTTTCGCCGGATGCCCTGACCCTGAAGCTAAATACGTTGGCCGACCGCCGTCATAGCGGCAGCCATTACTGGATTGATAGCGGGAGCGTATTCCTGAAATGACCACTGTAAACGCTGTAATGGACTGGCTTGCCACTGAGCGACACACGCACCCGGCGCTGGATGATGACGCCGATGCCCTGCTTATCCGCCTGCTCGCCCTCGATGCGCAGCAGCAATCCCACCAGCAGGCGCTGAACTGTCGCGCCAGCATTGCGCTGTTCGGCCATTCGCAGCCCTCAAAAGCACACCTGCTGCGCACGCTGTGCGGCAGCGGTGAAGGCCGCTTAACGGTGCAGAGCGGTAGCAAAACGCTCGACTATTTTAGCCATATCAATCCCGGCCATAGCCTGACCCAAATGGCGCTGCGCTTTAGCCGCGACCAGTCCACGCCGGACGATGCCTTCCCGCTACGCCTGAAATTGATGCGCGAAGCGGAGCTGGTGCAGCTGTTTATCGCCCATGCCTGGCAGCGCGGCGATATTCGCCCGCCGGACAGCAGCGTGATTGCCGAACGCCTGCGCGGCTGGCAGAGCCTGCGTCAGCCGCAGCCGGTGCCGGGGCTGAGTGCGAGCGACATCGCCGCCATCAGCCGCTTCTGGCGCGATACCTTGCCGGGCAACTATCAGCAGATTGACGATGCGCTGTGGTATCAGTTTGCCCATCTGCTGCCGTCACTGGATCTCAGCGCCCGCGCCCGCGCCTGGTCACTGCTTTGGGGCGAACAGCAGGAATTAACCCAGCAATGGTTGACGCTGGCGCACACGCTGCATCAACTCGGCAATCGCCGGGAAGTGATGGCACCGCTGAGCCTGCTGGTCGATGCCTTTACTCTGCCAATGGACGCTTTCTTAACGCCAGGTGGCGAAAGCGACGACGCGGTGCTGGTGCACCCACTGACCCGCGATGGCTACCAGAATGCGGTAAGCGTCCCGGTAACCACGCTGGCGCAGTTGACCCTGGAACTGGTGCTCAGTACCGAACACGGCGTACTGGATAACGTGGATATCATCGACATTCCCGTACCGCCGCTGGTTGATGAAGCGCCGCTGTGGACCAGCAAATGTCGCTGGCTGCTCGACTACTATCGCCAGCAGCAGCAGCCGGATATCCTGCTGACCTGCAACGCCACAGCACAGCGCAGCGCGATCCCGTCATCTGCCAAAACCCTGTTGCGTTGGGTGAATGAAACCCAGCCGGTACAGGAAAACAAGCTGCCGGGGCTGGTGTGGGCGATTACGCCTGAGGACGATCGCTTCCTCCACAAACGCCATTTTGATGAAGCTATTCAGCAACTGGTCGGTAAACCGGGCCAGCACTGGGGTACGCTGCAGGCGCTGGATCACAGCAGTCTGCAGCGCCTGATTGAGTGGTTGTCGCAGGCTTCGCAGCCGGAATTACGCCAGCGTCGCTTTGCGGCTATCAGTAGCGCCCGTCAGCAACAGCTGCGGACGCTATGCCAGCCGCTGCTGGCGCCTGCGCAGCCGGATAAAGCACGCGTCGAGACCATGATCCGCGAACTGCAAACCCACGCGGCCCGCCACGGCGAACTGCTGGAGAGTCTGTTACCTGAACTGGCGGCGTTCGATGCCCTTTGTCAGGTACAGCAGCAGCGCGAAGAAAAAGTGAGCGGCCTGTTTAACGATGCGGTAGACCTGTTTGCCGCGCCGGAGGCCATCGCGTCAAACCCGCTGACGCATCAGGATAATGGTTCACAGGCCTATGCCCTGTGGTGCAAACACCTGCGCCAGTGGAGCCGCCAGCCGCATGCGCTGCTCAGCAGCGACACTCAGCAGCAGTTGGCGCTGTCTCTGCTAAGTGCCAGCCAGCATCTGTCGCTCGGGCAACAGCTACGACGCGCCAGCGCCGAGCAACAGGCTGGTGCAGCCCAGCTTCGCGCGATTATCGGCAACTTTATTAACTGGCTGGGTTATGCCGAGCAGCCGGTGGCGCAACGCCCGGCCAGCCGTATTGCGAAAGGCAGCGCTATTTTTGTTCAACCGACAGCAGCGTCGCGCACGCGTTTAACCCAGCTTGGTGAACAGCCGGTGCACGCCGCCACTCGCTACGTCTATGACTGGCTGGTCGCGCTTTACGCCCGCAGCATTGAACCGGGTGACGCGGTCAATCTACTGGCATTGCGCGACGACGCGCAGCAACGGCTGCACGCCCTTCTCAGATAACCCTCGGCGGCACAAGGATGTGAACCGCTTTCAAAAGCTGAAAAAAAGCGTGCGAAATCTGCCTGATGGATATTCAACCTGCCCACGCCTCTTTACACTCGATGGATAACCCGAGTCGATAAGAGGCTGCCATGACCATCACCTGTACCCTGTTTATTCACGGCGAAGCGTGCGCTGCGCAAAACGCCGCCACTTTTACCCGTCTGAATCCGGTGACGCAAACCGTCGCTAGCGTCGCCCCCGCCGCCACGCTGACCGATGCCACCCGCACCGCCGATGCCGCCGCTGCCGCATTCCCACAGTGGCGCGACACACCACCCGGTGAGCGCCGTCGATTGCTGCTGGCTGCCGCCGATAAGCTGGAAAAACGCAGCGAACAGTTTATCGCCACCATGAATGCCGAAACGGGCGCTACGCCGCAGTGGGCCGGGTTTAACGTGCACCTCGGGGCTGATATTCTGCGCGAGGCCGCAGCGTTAACCACGCAGATCGACGGTCAGGTGATCCCCTCAAATATTCCCGGCAACCTGGCGATGGCTACCCGTCAGGGGGCTGGCGTGGTGCTCGGCATGGCGCCGTGGAACGCGCCGATTATTTTGGCGGTACGCGCTATCGCCACGCCGCTTGCCTGCGGCAATACGGTGATCCTCAAAGGTTCTGAGCTATCGCCTGCCACCCAAGGGCTGATTATCGATTCACTGGCGGCGGCGGGGTTCCCGGCGGGGGTGGTGAACTATCTGACCTGCGCTCCGCAGGATGCACCCACGCTGGTCGAAAGCTTAATTGCCCACCCCGGCGTGCGGCGGATTAACTTCACCGGTTCGACACCGGTTGGCCGCCTCATTGCGCAGACCTGCGCGAAATACCTCAAACCCGTTGTCCTGGAACTGGGTGGTAAAGCGCCGCTGCTGGTGCTGGATGACGCCGATATCGACCAGGCTGCCGCCGGAGCGACCTTCGGCGCGTTCGCCAACGCCGGACAGATTTGCATGTCGACCGAACGCATTATCGTTGAACAGGCGATTGCCGAGCCGTTTATTGACGCACTGGTTAAGCGGGTGAACGGCTTGCCGGACGGGCTGTTAGGGTCGGTGGTCGATAAGAAAACCGTGGATCGCTGCAATGCGCTGATTGACGACGCGCTGGCGCACGGCGCAACGCTGCTAACCGGTGGAAAAGCGGATTCAACGTTGATGTCGGCAACGCTGCTGGACGGCGTCACGCCCGCCATGCGCCTTTGGCATGAAGAGTCATTCGGCCCGGTCAAAGCGGTGATCCGCGCGGCCGATGAGCAGGACGCGGTACGGATTGCCAACGACAGTGCCTATGGCTTATCGTCGGCGGTCTACAGTCGCGATACCGCGCGGGCGTGGAACGTGGCGCAGAACCTGCAAACGGGGATCTGCCACATTAACGGCCCGACGGTACACGATGAAGCGCAGATGCCTTTCGGCGGCACCAAAGATTCCGGCTACGGTCGCTTTGGCGGACGGGAGGGGATCCATGAGTTTACCGAGCTGCGCTGGATTACGATGCAGACGCAGCCAAGACAATTGCCGTTCTGACCCGCAGCGATCCCGGCGGCGCTTCGCTTGGCCGGGCTACATCGCGAATATGTAGCCCGGACGAGGCGCAGCCGACTCCAGGGAGGCACCGGCTCTACTTCTCCCAATGCGTATTCCGCTCCCACAAGCGGTTGAAATACACGTCGTTAAGCTGCCGTGAACTCTCCGCATTCGCCTTATACGGCCTCGCCGTGGTGGCCGCTGCGCCCCACGGCGACAGTGCGTCGTAGCCGCTATCAACGGTGCTATCGACAATCAACGCCTGCCCGTTTGCCGTTTTGCCCGGCAGGTAACCCGTTTTCCCTGCCCCTTGATCCCACGCACGGCCAAGCTTGGCCTTAAACGCACCTTTATATCCGTCGTCGGTGGTAAAACGGCTGTTCTTCACCAGGAATCCGTACGGGTTATCCGGCAGCGTGTTGGGGGCCAGCACATAGGCTTCCGGCGAGCGGCGGCTGGATACCGTGTGGAAATGCACCCGGTCGAACACCACATTAGCGCGGCCAAATACGTAATCCACATCCCCTTCCACGTAGCTGTCCTGCACCAGGACGCGATAAAGACGATCGGTCAGCGCATCATTTTTACGGTCGCTGATATTGAGATACAGCGTATCCTGACGCCCCAGCAGACGGACGCGCTGGAGCTGAATGCGATCGCCATCGGTACGCAGCGCCACACCCTGATGGGTGCCGCCGTCAACCGTATCCAGCAAACTGTTAGCGATAGTCAGGTTATAGAGCTGCAAATCATGGCTTTGCGCCCAGAATACGGCGGCGCAGTTGGTGCCTATCAGCGCGCTGGTTCTGCCAGCGCAGAGGGCGTACTGATAATAGGCCGGGGAGCTCGGCGGATAGCGGTTGGCGTTGACGATTTCGCGGTACTTTGCCGGACTAAACTGCGAGTCCAGCGCGAACTCAATGCGCACCGCGTCTGCCTGTTTACCGGTACCAAAAAGGGTGATGGGCGGCGCATCGTCGGGAATATAAACCGTGCCGCTATAAACACCGGGATCGATTCGGATATAGAGACGCTCGCGGCCTTTGTGCTGGGCGATGGCAGCGTCAATCACCTGCTGAATATCGCTAAACGGCGCACCGGACTTCGCGACCCGCCACGGAGTATCGTTATCGGGAACGATGGGCTTGGGCTGCCAGGCGCCCTGGAGATGGTTGAGCATTCCACCGCGAGCAAAGTAGTTTTCAGCGGTATAGGCGGAAGCTTCCTGCGCCGTCAACTGCGGCCGACTGGCGGTGCCAGTTGACGAGGAAGCGACGCAGCCCTGTAGCACCAGCGGCATACAGAGCAGCGTCGACATCCCAGGGTAACGTAGTCTTGTCATCGGTTCTCCATTAACAATGTTAAACAGAAAAAGATTACCGATAATAATGGAACTACGTTTTATTTTTTCACTACGCGATCACGCTTTCTCCGCGTCGACCTCATCAAACACCTGCTGAGCCAGGTGCATGGTGGCATTTGCTGCGGGCAGCCCGCAGTAAAGCGCCGAGTGCATAATCAACTCTTTCAGCTCATCGCGGGTGACGCCGTTATTAAACGACGCGCGCAGATGCATTTTCAGTTCGGCTTCGCGGTTCAGCGCAATCAACATGGCGATGGTTATCATACTGCGCGTGTGGTGATCCAGCCCCGGACGGGTCCAGGTTTCGCCCCAGGCGTAGCGCGTGATAAAGTCCTGAAACTCTTCGTTCAGCGGTGAGAGTTTCGCCACGGTGCGGTCAACGTGGGCATCGCCCAGCACTTTGCGTCGTACCACCATTCCCTGCTGATAACGTTCGTTATCCGCCATGATTCCTCCGTAAAAACGATACCAGCGCGGCGTTAAATTCGTCGCTGGCTTCAATATTTGAGAGATGCGAAGCCGGGAGTTCAACCTGGAACGCGCCGTCTATTTGCTGATGCAGATAGTCGGCATCGTCCACGGTGGTGACCGGGTCATACTCACCGGCGATGATCAGCATCGGCACGGTAATTGCCGCCACTTCTGCCCGCAGATCCGCCGCCGCCAGCGCATCGCAGCACTCGGCATAACCTTCGGCTTCGGACTCCGCCAGTTGATGGCAAAGCTGTTCAACTATTGCCGGTTGATGCTGACGAAACGCCGGGGTAAACCAGCGGTCGGCGGAACCGGCAGCCACTACGCCCATGCCTTCACTGCGCACGGTGCGCGCACGGGAGAGCCAGCCTGCTTGTTCACCAATCTTCGCGGCGGTGTTCGCCACCGCAACAGCGTCAAAACGCTCCGGCGCGAAGCGCGCCAGCCAAAGCCCGGTCAGGCCGCCCATCGAAATGCCGCAGAAGCTGGCGCGGTCGATATTCAGGTGATCGAGCAGCGAAATAACGTCTTCCCCAAGTTGTGACAGCGTCACTTTTCCGCGTTTGGTTGTTTGCCCGTGACCGTGCGTATCGTAGCGCAGTACGCGGAAGTATTCGGTCAGCGCGGGCATTTGCGCGTCCCACATGGAGAGCGTGGTGCCCAGTGAGTTTGATAACACCAGTACCGGTGCCTTTTCCGGTCCGTCGAGGCGATAATGGATATTCATGTCCCTAACTCCTGAAAGCGCGCCAATACCTGGCGCACAAAGTGGTCCGCGCTACCGACAGCGTTTGCCGGGTCCAGTAGCTGCGTCAGTTGCTCTGGAGAAAGATGCTGGCTCACCAGCGGATCGTTTTCCAACAGCGGTCGTAGCGGGCAATCAAGCGCAATCGCCCGGTGGCAAATCGTTTCAATCAGATGGTGAGCATCGGCTTTACCGAGATGCGTCGCCAGCGCCTGGGTGACCGATTCCGCCATCACCAGACCGTGGGTAATATCCAGGTTATCGCGCATTTTATGCGTATTCACCTGCATCCCTTTTACCAGGTATTCGCTGTTTTCCAGCACCCCGCCCGCCAGCATCACCAGCTCCGGCAGCGTTTCCCACTCCGCCTGCCAGCCGCCCAGCGCGCGTTCGTGCTGTTGAATCTGGCTAGCATACAGCGTTGCCATCAGCCCCGGCACTCTGGTCACCGCCGCCAGAATCGCGGCGCAGCTCACCGGGTTACGTTTATGCGGCATCGCGGAGGAACCCCCGCGCCCTTCGGCTATCGGTTCGCTCACTTCCGCCACTTCCGTTTGCATCATTAAAGCAAAGTCGTTGGCAAATTTGCCCAGCGTCCCGCACAGTCCGGCGTACCAGCTTGCCAGTTCAATCAGCCTGTCGCGTTGGCTATGCCACGACGTATCGGGAAGCATCAGGTTCAGCTCAGCGGCCAGCGCCTGTGCGACTTCCGGCCCCTTCTCTTTTAGCGATGCCAGCGTGCCCGCCGCGCCACCAAACTGCAGCGCCAGCACGCGCGGCCGCATTTGCGCCAGCCGTTCCTGCCAGCGCAGCAACGCATCGAGCGTGCCCGCCAGTTTCAACCCGTAGGTGATGGGCAGCGCATGCTGCATCCAGGTGCGACCCGGCAGTAGCGTATGCTGATGACGCATTACCTGTTCAGCCAGCACGCTAATAAGCCGCGCAAGCCGCGTTTCCGTTTCGCCAAGCGCCTGCTGGAGCTGGAGCATCAACCCCGTATCAATGGCATCCTGGCTGGTCGCGCCCCAATGGACGTAGCGCGCGGCCTCCGGATCGGTATTTTTCACCCGCTGGGTAAGCTGTTTAACCAGCGGGATCGCCAGATTGCCCGCGCTTGCCGCCGCTGTTGCCAGCGTGGTCAGGTCGATGAGCGATGCCCGGCAGGCGGCGGAAATTGGCTCCACCGCCGCATTCGGGATCACGCCGCAGCGCGCCTGCGCCGTTGCCAGCGCGGCTTCAAAATCCAGCATCCCCTGAACGAGGCGTTCATCGCCGAACATGTCCGTTAATGCTTCAGTGCGCAATAGCGGGGTCAACACACTCATTCCAGCTCCTTATACGCGTTCAATAATCAGCGCGATCCCCTGGCCTACGCCGATACACATGGTGCAGAGCGCATAGCGCCCGCCGGTACGACGCAGCTGGTAGGCGGCCGTCATCGCCAGTCGCCCGCCCGACGCCCCCAGCGGATGACCCAGCGCAATCGCCCCACCGTGCGGGTTGACGTGCGCGGCATCGTCCGGCAGCCCTAAATCACGCAGCACCGCCAGCGCCTGCGCAGCGAAGGCTTCATTCAACTCGATAACATCCATTTGCGCCAGCGTTAACCCAGTTTGCGCCAGTACTTTGCGCACCGCCGGTGCTGGGCCAAAGCCCATGATACGCGGCGCCACCCCGGCGGTGGCGATACCCACCACTCGCGCCAGCGGCTGTAAATCGTTCTGCGTCATCGCCAGTTCACTGGCCAGCAGCAGTGCGCAGGCACCGTCGTTAACGCCGGAGGCATTGCCCGCCGTAACGGTGGCATCCGGGCGCACCACGCCTCTTAATTTTGCCAGCGCCTCAAGCGAGGTGCTGCGCGGGTGCTCATCCTGAGTGAAAATTAGCGGCTCGCCTTTGCGCTGCGAGATGTGCACCGGGATTAATTCATCGTTAAACACGCCGTTGGCCTGTGCCAGCGCGGTACGCTGCTGGCTGCGCAGGGCAAACGCGTCCTGATCCGTGCGCGCAATGGCAAAATCGGTCGCCACGTTCTCCGCCGTTTCCGGCATGGAGTCCACGCCGTAGCGCGCTTTCATCTGGCTATTAATAAAGCGCCAGCCGATGGTGGTATCTTCCATTTTCATGCTGCGGCTGTAGGCACTTTCCGCTTTACCCATCACAAACGGCGCGCGCGACATGCTCTCTACGCCGCCTGCGATCATCAACTGCGTTTCGCCGCTTTTAATCGCCCGCGCCGCCACGCCGATGGCGTCCAGGCTGGAGCCGCAAAGACGGTTAATGGTGGTGCCCGGCACCGTTTCCGGCAGCCCGGCCAACAGCAGCGCCATACGCGCGACGTTACGATTATCCTCACCCGCCTGGTTGGCGCAGCCATAAATCACGTCGTCGATACGAGCCGGATCAAGCCCCGGGTTTCGTTCAAGAAGCGCTTTCAGCGGCAGGGCCGCCAGATCGTCCGCGCGGACGCTTGCCAGAGTACCACCAAAACGACCGAACGGAGTGCGGACCGCGTCGCAGATAAATGCTTGATTCATCATTGTTCCTTAAGCGATTTCCGCTACGGCATTATAGGAAAGCGTTACCGGGGTCATTCGCTGCAGTTCTTCAAAAGAGAGACCGTTAAAGATTTCACGCACCACCGGACCGCTGGCGGTAATGTCGATCACTGCCAGGTCGGTATAGATACGGCTAACGCAGCCTACGCCGGTCAGCGGATAGGTGCAGTGTTCAACCAACTTGCACTCGCCGTCGCGCGTGAGGTGGTCCATCATCACGAAGACCTGACGCGCGCCAACGGCTAAATCCATCGCGCCGCCGACTGCAGGAATCGAGTCCGGCGCACCGGTGCTCCAGTTGGCGAGGTCGCCGGAGGCGGAAACCTGATAGGCACCCAGTACGCAGATATCGAGGTGGCCGCCGCGCATCATGGCGAACGAGTCGCCGTGATGAAAGTAGCAACCGCCCTGCAGTAAGGTGACGAATTCTTTACCGGCGTTAATCAATTCCGGGTCTTCTTCCCCCGGAGCGGGCTTCGGCCCCATGCCCAGCAGGCCGTTTTCGCTGTGCAGAAAGACTTCTTTATCCGTCGGCAGGTAGTTGGCGATGCGCGTCGGCAGACCGATGCCTAAGTTGACGTAGGCCCCTTCCGGGATATCCTGCGCCACACGTTTAGCCATATCGTCACGAGAGAGTTTTTGCATCATGGGCTCCTTAGGCGCGCAGTGCCTGGGCGTTGAGATTTTCCAGCGAGAAAACGCGCTGCACAAAAATACCTGGCGTGACGACGTTTTCCGGGTCCAGTTCTCCCAGCGCCACTAAATTAGTCACTTCGGCAATCGTTGTTTTTGCCGCAGTCGCCATGATCGGCCCAAAGTTACGCGCCGCTTTGCGATACACCAGGTTGCCCCAGCGGTCGCCCTGATGGGCTTTAATCAGCGCAAAATCCGCTTTAATCGGGTATTCCAGCACATAGTGGCGACCGTCGATTTCCCGCGTCTCTTTGCCTTCCGCTAGCGGTGTGCCGTAGCCCGTCGGGGTGAAAATTGCCCCAAGCCCGGCGCCAGCGGCCTGAATGCGCGCCGCCAGGTTTCCCTGCGGTACCAGCTCAAGCTCCACTTTGCCGCGACGATAGAGGTCATCAAAAATCTGCGAATCGACCTGGCGTGGGAATGAACAGATCATCTTGCGAACGCGCCCGGCTTTCAGCAGCGCCGCGAGGCCAATTTCGCCGTTACCGGCGTTATTGTTGATGATGGTCAGGTCACGTGCGCCCTGCTCAATCAACGCATCAATCAGCTGCGTCGGCTGCCCGGCGGGCCCAAAGCCGCCAATCATTATCGTCGCCCCGTCGTGGATACCCGCAACGGCATCAGTCAGCGTCGACACACTTTTATCGATCATCAGGTTGCTCCTTGATGTGCGGTTATCGCACTTATATTCGTTGTTCGCACAAAATGTGACCCGCTTAACGATGCTGGTCAAGGGCGATAATCGAAATATGGTGCGATTATCGAACATCGTGTATGTTTAGCTGAAGAATGTGATCGGCGGCATAAACGGAGAGAAAAAGTGGAGAAACATCCAGACGATATTTTGACGGGCGACAGCGACCCGTTTAAAGGCGACCCGAACTTTATGGCTTCGCTGGCGCGCGGGCTGGAGGTGATTCAGGCCTTCACGCCGCAGCGTCGGGTGCTGTCGATTTCACAAATCAGCCAGAAGACCGGCATTCCACGCGCTGCGGTACGTCGCTGCCTGTATACGCTAGGCAAGCTCGGGTTTGTCTATGCGGAAGACGGCAAAAACTTTCAGCTGCGTCCGCGGATTTTATCCCTCGGTCACGCGTGGCTAGCCTCTACGCCGTTGGCGCGTTCAGCGCAGCCGGTGCTGCGGCATTTAAGTGAAATGCTCAATGAGTCCTGTTCGATAGCGACCCTTGACGGCGATGATATTCTGTATATCGCGCGTGCCTCCAGCTCACGCATTATGACTATCGATCTCGATATCGGTAGCCGCCTGCCCGCGTGGTCAACCTCGATGGGGCGTGTTCTGCTGAGCTATCAGCCGGAAGAGAAACTTAACGATATGCTGGCGCGCATCACCATGATTCGCTATACCCCGCAGACCATTTCATCCGTTGCCAAACTGCGTAGCGAGCTGAAAGCCGTTCGTCAGCAAGGATATGCGTTAAACGACCAGGAGTTAGAAATGGGCCTGCGTTCGCTGGCGGTGCCGCTGTTTAATCCGCAAGGGCACGTGGAAGCGGCGCTGAACGTCGGCGTACATGCCGGGCAGGTTTCCGCCGCTGAGCTGTTAGAGCGGGTGTTGCCGGAGTTGCAAAAAGCGGCTTCTGAGCTGAGTTTGCTGCTGCGCTAGCGGCTGCGTTTGGCGTGGCGCTCCCAGTTTTCCTGTTTTGCCGCTTCCGACTTTCGCAGTGCAACGTAGCACGCCCCGCTGCCGCCATGATGCGGTAGCGCGCTGCAAAACGCCTGTACCTCGTCGAATTCGGTCAACCAACGGGCCAGGTAGCTGCGAATGATATTGGCGTGGGAGTTATCTTCTTTGCCTTTGCCATGAATAATCAGCACGTTGCGCAGATTCTCTTTTTGCGCCTGGTGGATAAAGGCAAACAGGCTCTGCCGACATTTTTCGACCGGCTGATGCAGCAGATTCAGACTGGCCTGCTGGCTATATTTGCCTAGCCGAAGCTTATCCAGTACGCCGGTTTGCAGCCCTTCGAGTTTAAACTCCAGCGGCGTGGCAAGCGGGACGATATCCAGAAAACCGGTAGTGAGAAAATTATCCAGCTGCAGCGTGTCTATCTGCTGTCGAGCGCGCGTATTACGGGCCGGCTGCCAGTGAACATCATGGCACTGCTTCAGCGGCTGGACATCCTCCATGGCGTCAAGAAACAGCGATTTGTCGTCAAGATTCATGAGTCGTCCCCCTTCATTACGTCTGGCGCATACTATAGCGGGGTCGCCGGGCAGGCTCAATGCGTTGTCGGCACATTGTCTGCTTTCTCATCACTCAAATATTTTCATTCGCAACCCATTATTTATTTGAATAAATTAATGCGTGCTTAAACATTGTATATTGAAAATTAATTTTTGCGGCGCATTGCCAATACGTGAAATAAATCACCAAGAATTATCTGGAAAATTAACGCGAACCCGTTATAAATAGTAATACCCGCTGTTCGGAGCAAAAGTGGGCGACAGTACGGATACAATTGTGTGGTTGCTGCGGGGTCTGGCGATGTCGACAGGCCCCGATTTTTATTCCGCGTCACCTATAAAAACCAGCATTGGCTATGATTATCAATGCATTACTTATAACCCTCGGTCATAATGTTATATTATCGCGCGCTCCCATTTTTATTTATCTCTCTATTTATCCACGCTCTCCCGCTAGAAAATAAACAATCCTCTTAATTTATGGGGTTACACATCTGAGGTATAGAGAAGGTTCGCATTCACATGGTATGGTGGAGTATAGGAATAATTCACTTCAATGAGAGCGTACTGATGCTGACTTTGCTCGAAGATAAAATTGCTACACCGGTTGGGCCGTTGTGGATCCTTTGTGACGAAAATTTTCACCTGCGGGCGATTGAGTGGGAAGAACATAGCGATCGCATGGAGCAGTTGCTGGACATTCACTACCGTCAACAGGGCTATACCAGAGTGGCTTCACGTAACCCAGGCGGGCTCAGCCAGAAACTTGCAGACTATTTTGAGGGTGATCTTGCCATTATTGACACATTACCAACGGCCACTGGCGGCACGGATTTCCAGCGTGAAGTGTGGCAGACCTTACGCACTATCCCCTGCGGGCAGGTCATGCACTACGGTCAGCTTGCCGAACAGCTCGGTCGCCCCGGTGCAGCACGGGCGGTGGGCGCCGCCAATGGTTCTAACCCCGTCAGCATTGTCGTGCCCTGCCATCGGGTGATTGGCCGCAACGGCACCATGACCGGCTATGCGGGCGGCGTACAGCGCAAAGAGTGGCTTCTGCGCCATGAAGGTTACCTGCTACTTTGATTTTCTGTGCCTTATAGCCGGGATGTTTGCCTCCCCTTTCACAATCGCACCGAAAAATTATTGATGTATATCAATAATATAAACCACTACAGGAACTATCCCTTTTTAATATTGGGTGAATCCCTACGCCGAGACTTACCTGCTCCATAAAAAGATGTTAAAATTGACTAATATCAATTACGGCTTGAGCAGACCTATGATCCCGGAAAAGAGAATTATACGACGCATTCAGTCTGGCGGTTGCGCTATCCATTGTCAGGATTGCAGCATCAGCCAGCTTTGCATCCCGTTCACTCTTAATGAGCATGAGCTTGATCAGCTGGATAATATTATCGAGCGCAAAAAGCCCATCCAGAAAGGGCAAACCCTCTTCAAGGCCGGTGATGAACTGAAGTCTCTGTACGCCATTCGCTCCGGTACTATCAAGAGCTATACCATCACCGAACAGGGTGATGAGCAGATTACGGGCTTCCATCTGGCCGGTGATTTAGTAGGCTTTGATGCCATCGGGACAGGTCATCACCCTAGCTTTGCTCAGGCGCTGGAAACCTCAATGGTTTGTGAGATCCCGTTCGAAACGCTGGATGATTTGTCCGGTAAAATGCCGAACCTGCGCCAGCAGATGATGCGTCTGATGAGCGGTGAGATCAAAGGCGATCAGGACATGATCCTGCTGCTGTCGAAGAAGAACGCGGAAGAGCGTCTGGCTGCCTTTATCTACAACCTGTCACGCCGTTTCGCGCAGCGCGGTTTCTCTCCTCGTGAGTTCCGCCTGACCATGACCCGTGGCGATATCGGTAACTACCTTGGTCTGACGGTAGAAACCATCAGCCGTTTGCTGGGTCGTTTCCAGAAAAGCGGCATGCTGGCGGTAAAAGGCAAATACATCACCATCGAAAACAGCGACGCGCTGGCGGTGCTGGCGGGTCATACTCGTAACGTTGCCTGATAGGTTCTGCACTTGCTTGCCTGAAAACCCCGAATCTTCGGGGTTTTTTATTTTGTCTCATAGACAAAACTGACCCGTTTTCCCTCCGCCTGGTCACGCTTAGCGCTAGCCTTTCTGCACATCAAATTTATCCTGTTTATTGATCTGGCAAAGGTTATCCCCTGTTTCATTCTCCATATATGAGTTATCTTTTACTTACAAACTGTGGTTACAGCTGTAAGGAGACCTGTATGGCCAAGTATCAAAATATGCTCGTTGCTATCGATCCTAACCAGGACGATCAGCCTGCGCTGCGCCGTGCCGTTTATCTGCATCAACGGATTGGCGGTCGCATCAAAGCCTTTTTGCCTATCTATGATTTCTCTTATGAAATGACCACCCTTTTGTCTCCTGACGAGCGCACCGCAATGCGCCAGGGCGTAATTAGCCAGCGAACCGCATGGATCCGCGAGCAGGCGAAATTCTACCTGGAAGCAGGCGTTCCGCTGGAGATTAAAGTGGTGTGGCACAATCGTCCATTTGAGGCGATTATCCAGGAGGTCATCAGCGGCGGTCACGACCTGCTGCTGAAAATGGCGCACCAGCACGACAAGCTTGAGTCGGTTATTTTTACCCCTACCGACTGGCACCTGCTGCGTAAATGCCCTTGCCCGGTCTGGATGGTGAAAGATCAGCCCTGGCCGGAAGGCGGTAAAGCGCTGGTGGCCGTCAACCTCGCCAGCGAAGAGGAGTATCACAACGCGCTGAACGAGAAACTGGTAAAAGAGACAATAGAACTGGCAGAGCAGGTCAACCATACCGAAGTTCACCTGATTGGCGCCTATCCTGTTACCCCTATCAATATTGCCATCGAACTGCCTGATTTTGACCCAAGCGTATATAACGATGCCATTCGCGGGCAGCACCTGCTGGCGATGAAATCACTGCGTCAGAAATTCAGCATTGATGAGAAGTTCACCCACGTAGAGAAAGGGTTGCCTGAAGAGGTTATCCCAGACTTAGCCGCGCATCTGGATGCCGGTATCGTGGTGCTGGGCACGGTTGGCCGTACCGGTATTTCGGCGGCATTCCTCGGTAATACCGCGGAACAGGTCATTGACCATCTGCGCTGCGATCTGCTGGCGATTAAGCCGAACGATTACCAGACGCCGGTCGAGATGGATGACGAAGAGGACGATTAACGCTCCTGATGATGGTAATAAAAAAACCGGCGCAAGCCGGTTTTTTTCTGTCTGGAGTAGATTCCCCGGCATCGCGATGTTCGGCCGGGCTTCAAACGACACACCTATCAGTGGAGCCCTAGTCGCCAGGCAAAATCGATCTCTTCTTTAAGCTCAATCGCGGAAAGCGACATCAGGTCGGCAAATTCCAGCTCAAGCTGCTTAACGCGTTTCAGATATTGTGCGGGGGTTAACGGCGTGGTTTCACGGCGGAGATATTCGATGGCCAGTTGTGCAGGCGATAACAAGGTATCCATAATTTCCTCATAGGTGTGGACGACGTTGAGTAGTATAACACCGATGAGCGCGCAATTTTTGACCAAAAGCAATCAAGCCACAAATAAAAAACCGCCGGTCAGGCTGACGCGGCGGCTTATCATTCACATTATCTATCAGAGCGCTTTCAGAATCGCGTCCACGCTGGCTTTGGCATCGCCAAACAGCATAGAGGTATTCTCTTTAAAGAACAGTGGGTTCTGCACGCCTGCGTAGCCGGTGTTCATTGAGCGTTTGAAGACGATAACGTTCTGCGCCTTCCACACTTCCAGAACCGGCATCCCAGCGATTGGGCTCTTCGGATCGTCCTGCGCAGCCGGGTTAACGGTGTCGTTCGCGCCGATAACCAGCACGGTATCGGTATCGGAGAAGTCGTCGTTAATCTCGTCCATTTCCAGCACGATGTCGTAAGGCACCTTCGCTTCCGCCAGCAGCACGTTCATGTGACCCGGCAGACGCCCGGCAACCGGGTGAATACCGAAACGCACCTTAATGCCGCGCGCACGCAGTTTGTCGGTAATTTCAGCCACCGGATACTGCGCCTGCGCCACCGCCATGCCGTAGCCTGGGGTGATGATCACCGTATGGGAGTTTTTCAGCATTTCAGCCGTCTCTTCCGCGGTGATTTCGCGGTGCTCGCCCACTTCTTCGTCGCTACCGGTAGAGGAACCATCGGTACCAAAACCACCGGCGATAACGCTGAAGAACGAACGGTTCATCGCTTTACACATGATGTACGACAGGATGGCACCGGAAGAACCCACCAGCGCACCGGTGACGATCAGCAGGTCGTTGCTGAGCATAAAGCCCGCCGCCGCCGCCGCCCAACCGGAGTAGGAGTTCAGCATGGAGACCACTACCGGCATATCCGCACCGCCGATGGATGCCACCAGATGCCAGCCGAAGGCCAGCGCGATAACGGTCATCACCAGCAGGCACAGCACTTGAGTACCGACGCTATCGGTACGCACGAAGGCCACCAGCAGCAGGAAGGAGACCACCAGCGCCGCCAGGTTCAGCTTATGACGGTTTGGCAGCATCAGCGGCTTGGAAGACATCTTGCCGCACAGCTTGCCGAACGCCACGATAGAACCGGTAAAGGTTACTGCACCGATGAAGATGCCGAGGAACACTTCGGTCAGGTGAATATTGACCAGAATCTGCTCCATGCCGGTTTCGTGCTGCAGGTAGCTGTTAAAGCCAACCAGCACGGCCGCCAGACCAACGAAGCTGTGTAGAACCGCCACCAGCTCAGGCATTTCGGTCATTTCGACTTTCTTCGCCAGGCGAATGCCAATCGCGCCGCCGATGATCATCGCCAGCAGGATCCACGCTACGTTGCTGGTATCCGGCCCGAAGATGGTCGCAATCAGGGCGATAGCCATCCCGGCAATACCGTAGTAGTTGCCCTGCTGGGACGTTTCGTGTTTTGACAGCCCTGCCAGGCTAAAAATAAACAGGATCGCGGCAACAATGTATGCAGCTGTAACTAATCCTCCAGACATTTGTTAACCCCTTATCCTTTGCGGAACATTTTCAGCATGCGCTGAGTGACGGTGAAACCACCAAAAATATTAATGCTGGCGATCAATACCGCGATAAAACTCAGGAAGCTGACCCAGCCACCATGGCCAATCTGCAGCAGCGCGCCCACCACGATGATGCCGGAAATGGCATTCGTGACCGACATCAGCGGCGTGTGCAAGGCATGAGAGACGTTCCACACGACGTAGTAACCCACTACGCATGACAGCGCAAACACCGTAAAGTGACCGAGGAACTCTTTCGGCGCGACGTTTGCCAGCCAGCCGAACAGAATAATCACCAACGCCATCAGCGCGTATTTGCGCCATGGTGAAGCCGGTTTTGGCGCTTCTTTCGGCTCTTCAACCGCTTTCTTCGCTGCCTGAGGCTGTGCAGAAACCTGAATCGGCGGTGCCGGCCAGGTGACTTCGCCTTCGCGGATCACGGTCACACCGCGAATCACGACGTCGTCAAAGTCGATGGTGACGTTGCCGTCTTTCTCTTTGCACAGCAGGTTCAGCAGGTTAACGAGGTTAGTGCCGTACAGCTGGGAGGATTGGGTCGGCAGGCGACCCGCAAGGTCAGTGTAGCCAATCACCTTCACGCCGTTTGGCGTGGTGACGATTTGGTTTGCCACGGTGTATTCGCAGTTACCGCCGTTTTGCGCCGCCAGGTCAACAATCACGCTGCCTGGGGTCATGGAATCAACCATTTCGCGGGTGATCAGCTTCGGCGCCGGTTTACCTGGAATTAGCGCCGTAGTCACAATGATGTCGACCTCTTTTGCCTGCGCGGCAAACAGCGCCATTTCCGCTGCGATAAACGCTTCGGACATCACTTTCGCGTAGCCATCACCACTGCCGGCTTCTTCTTTAAAGTCCAGTTCAAGGAACTCGGCGCCCATACTCTGCACCTGTTCTTTCACTTCTGGACGCGTATCGAAGGCTCGCACAATTGCGCCAAGGCTGTTTGCTGCACCGATCGCCGCAAGACCTGCGACGCCGGCACCAATCACCATCACTTTTGCCGGAGGCACTTTCCCTGCCGCAGTGATTTGACCAGTAAAGAAGCGACCAAACTCGTGAGCCGCTTCAACAATCGCACGGTAACCGGCGATGTTGGCCATCGAACTTAAGGCATCAAGCGACTGCGCGCGGGAGATGCGCGGCACGGAGTCCATCGCCATCACGTTGATATTGCGGGCGGCCAGTTTCGCCATCAGCTCGGCGTTTTGCGCGGGCCAGATAAAGCTAATCAACGTGGTGCCTGGATTCAGCAGCGCAATCTCTTCGTCCAGCGGCGCGTTAACCTTGAGGATAACATCGGACTGCCAGACCGCATCGCCAGAGACTATTTCGGCTCCAGCCTGAACAAACGCGTCATCATCAAAACTTGCCAGTTTTCCTGCACCACTTTCAATTGCCACGCTGAAACCGAGCTTAAGCAGCTGCTCCACCGTCTTCGGCGTTGCTGCGACTCGCGTTTCCTGGGCCCACCTCTCTTTTGGTACACCAATACGCATAACTATTCCCTTACATCGGTTCTAATTTGATGGTTTGCCATTTTGTCAGTATGTTGCGGATGACCCGTCAGCGAACAAACAGGCGAGCAACCTGAATAAATAAAACAGTAACAAACTGTCTATAACCTACTGAAAATCCCGATTGTGATCTAGCTCCGAAAAATACTATTTTTGCATTAAATGCCAAATACCGAGTGGTGACGGTTACAAACAGCGATATTTACCCCCGATTTGATTAGCGAGCCTCATAAATCGCTTCATCAGCGAGTGAAAACATGATTATTTGCGGGCAGGATATGCCAATTAACATTCCATTAACTTAAAAAAGTCATAAGGTTGACCGGTTTTTCTGGTCAAGAGCCCGTTTTTTCAACATATCAGGAAAAGTTATCCAAAACCGTCATCGGGTTCGCATCTGAAGTTAAAAATGACGCAGACAGTGGAGTCATTTCAATGCCATAATCAGGCGTTTCCCGTTTACAACATTTCCCGAATTTGGTTTGCGCAAGGCGAAGGATTATTTTTATGAAGCTTAAGAACACCCTCCTCGTGTCCGCCATGCTGACTGCCGCGGCCATGTCCGCTCAGGCAGCTACCGAGCTGACCCCGGAGCAAGCGTCCGCACTGAAGCCCTATGATCGTGTCGTGATTACCGGCCGTTTTAACGCCATTGGCGATGCCGTTCAGGCAGTCTCCCGTAAAGCGGACAAAGATGGCGCAGCCTCCTTTTACGTTGTCGACACCTCTGATTTCGGCAACAGCGGGAACTGGCGCGTAACGGCTGATTTCTACAAAGCCGATGCAGCAAAATCAGAAACCCCAAAAAACCGCGTGATCAACGGTATCGTTGAACTGCCTAAAGATCAGGCCGTTGCACTGGTGCCTTACGACACGGTGACCGTACAAGGCTTCTACCGCAGCCAGCCTGAAGTCAACGACGCCATCACCAAAGCGGCGAAGGCTAAAGGTGCGGCATCATTCTTCATCGTGCGTCAGGTTGATGCCAACGACGGCGGTAACCAGCGCGTCACCGCGTACATCTATAAAGCCGATGCGGAAAAACGCGTTCTGCAGAGCCCGGATGCGATTCCAGCCGATTCTGACGCTGGCCGTAAGGCGCTGGCCGAAGGTGGCGCAGCCGCCAAACAGGTTGAAATCCCTGGCGTTGCGACTACCGCAGCCGTGGGCGCAGGCACCGGCGTAGGTCGCTTCTTCGAAACGCAGTCCTCTAAAGGCGGGCGTTACAGTGTCACGCTGCCGGACGGCACCAAAGTGGAAGAGCTGAACAAAGTGGCTGCCGCGCAGATGGTTCCGTTCGACAGCGTTAAGTTCACCGGTAACTACGGCAACATGACCGAGGTTTCCTACCAGGTCGCGAAGCGCGCCGCGAAGAAAGGCGCGAAGTACTATCACATTACCCGTCAGTGGCAAGAGCGTGGCGGTAACGTCACCATCAGCGCCGACCTGTACAAGTAATCCTCAAAAGCCGGTGATACTCTCGCCGGCTTTTTTTCATCACGATCCCGTCCTCTCGTATCTGCGTATTTTTAAATCAGCCAACCCGTCTCACCATCCGTTTTTTATCTTTCCGCGTTCGATAGTGTGACTTTTTCGGACATACATTGTTGCATGTATGCATCGCTCTCCGTAAAATCGCCGCCTCAGCGCAATCCTCCATTTTTATGCGATTTCGCCAAATAAATATTCTTGTTCTTCTTCTTCCGCGACAGGATTCACATGGAAAAGAAATTAGGGCTTAGTGCCCTGACGGCGCTGGTGCTGAGCTCAATGCTTGGAGCGGGCGTTTTTAGTCTGCCGCAAAATATGGCGGAAGTCGCCAGCCCCGCTGCGCTGTTGATCGGTTGGGCGATCACCGGTGTCGGCATCCTGTTTCTTGCCGTGGCGATGCTGGTGTTGACCCGCATTCGTCCGGACCTCGACGGCGGTATCTTTACCTACGCCCGCGAAGGTTTCGGCGAACTGGTTGGCTTCTGCTCCGCCTGGGGCTACTGGCTGTGCGCGGTCATCGCCAACGTCTCCTATCTGGTTATCGTCTTCTCGGCGCTGAGTTTCTTTACCGATACGCCCGAGATGCGCCTGTTTGGCGACGGCAATACCTGGCACTCGGTCGTCGGCGCGTCGGTACTGCTGTGGATCGTCCATTTTCTGGTCCTGCGCGGCGTGCAGACAGCCGCCAGCATCAACCTGGTGGCAACGCTGGCAAAGCTGGTGCCGCTCGGGCTGTTTATCGTGCTGGCCGCTCTTGCCTTCAACAGCGACCTGTTTACTCTTGATTTCCACGGCATCGATTTAGGCGTGCCGGTCTGGGAACAGGTGAAAAATACCATGCTGATTACCCTGTGGGTGTTTATCGGCGTGGAAGGCGCAGTGGTGGTTTCTGCTCGTGCGCGCAATAAAAGAGACGTCGGGCGCGCTACGCTGCTGGCGGTCATCTCAGCGCTGGGCGTTTATCTGCTGGTGACGCTGCTGTCGATGGGCGTCGTTGCACGCCCTGAGCTTGCTGAAATGCGTAACCCGTCGATGGCGGGCCTGATGGTGCGCATGATGGGCTCGTGGGGCGAAGTGGTGATTGCTGCTGGGCTGATTGTTTCAGTCTGCGGCGCTTACCTGAGCTGGACGATTATGGCGGCGGAAGTGCCGCTGCTGGCCGCGACGCACAAAGCGTTTCCGCGTATTTTTGCGCGCCAGAACGCCAATAATGCGCCGTCCGCTTCGCTTTGGCTGACCAACCTCAGCGTGCAGGCAAGCCTGGTGCTGATCTGGCTGACCGGGTCAGACTACAATACGCTGCTGACCATCGCATCCGAAATGATCCTCGTGCCTTATTTCCTGGTCGGCGCGTTCCTGCTTAAAATTGCGAATCGTCCGTTACATAAGCTTATTGGTGTCGGCGCCTGTGTTTATGGCTTATGGTTATTGTATGCTTCTGGCCCCATGCACCTGCTGCTGTCGGTCGTACTCTATGCGCCAGGGCTACTGGTCTTTATTTATGCGCGCCGCACCCATGTCGATAACGTCATGCTGAAGCGTCGCGAGTTGGCTTTAATTGGTTTGCTTCTGGTTGCCGCCGTACCGGCAACGTGGATGCTGGTGGGGTAACGCATGTGGCCCCATCGTCTTTAATATAAGGAGAGTACGATGGGAAACATGCTATCACGCCCGATTCTGATAACCGGTGGAGGCCGCCGCATTGGCCTCGCCCTTGCCCACCACTTTCTCACCCAGCAGCAACCGGTCATCCTAAGCTACCGCACCCACTACCCGGCTATCGACGTAATGCAGCGGGCTGGAGCAGTCTGCATTCAGGCGGATTTCTCCACCGACGAGGGAATTTATAACTTCGCGGATGCGGTGAGAACCCACTGCTCCAGCCTGCGCGCGGTTATCCATAACGCCAGCGACTGGCTGGCGGAGAGCCCTGGCGCATCCCTTAGTCATGTATTGAACGCGATGATGCAAATTCACGTCCACGCGCCCTATCTGCTTAACCATGCGCTGGAAGATATGCTGCGCGGCCACGGGCACGCCGAAGGCGATATTATTCACTTCACCGATTATGTGGTGGAGCGCGGCAGCGATAAGCACATCGCCTATGCCGCCAGTAAAGCGGCGCTGGATAACATGACCCGCTCTTTCGCCCGCAAACTGGCACCGGAAGTTAAGGTGAACGCGATTGCACCTGCGCTGGTATTGTTCAACGAAGATGATGACGCAGAGTATCGCCAGAAAGCACTCAATAAATCGCTGATGAAGATTGCCGCCGGGGAGAAAGAGATTATCGATCTCGTCGAGTATATCCTCGGCAGCTGCTACGTCACCGGGCGTACCTTTGCCGTCGACGGCGGCCGCCCGCTGGTCTAGCGCTTAGTGGAAACGCCCCCACAAAAAGATCAGCAGCCAGGCGCTGACGCCCCAGCAGGCCACCGCGCCTGCTAGCGCCAGCGGCAGGCGCATCATGCCGGTGAGGTACCACAGCGACAACAGGTAGAGAAAGTACGGGATAATCGACCACATACCGAACACGATGGTCGTTCGCAGTGCCTCGGTGCCTCGCTCGCTGGCAACAATATAATGTGCGATCAGCGCAAAAGTGGGAAACAGCGGGATCAGCCCCGCAATCGCATAGTTTTTGGTTTTCGCTAAAATCCCGATCAGAACAACCACCAGCGCCCCAAGCAGCGCCTTAATTAACAATCCCATTGCATTATTTACCGATAAACAACATGTTGCCTGAGCATAACGGAAGTCTGCTCATAGATAAAAGGTTAATACAGCACGGGAATTGAGAAAGCAGAGGTGGCAGGCGATGGGCGCTCAGTGTATCGTAGCGTTTTTTCCGTCAGTGCGTAGAGTAATGAATAAGATCGTTTATGTTGAGGATGATCCGGATGTTGGGGCGCTGATCGCCGCTTATCTCGGAAAGCATGATATGGATGTGGTGGTCGAGCCGCGTGGCGACAATGCTGAAGCGACGATCGCCCGCGAGAACCCGGACCTGGTGCTGCTGGACATTATGCTGCCGGGTAAAGACGGCATGACGCTGTGTCGTGACCTGCGCGGCCAATGGACCGGGCCGATTGTGCTACTGACCTCGCTCGATAGCGATATGAACCATATTTTGTCCCTGGAAATGGGTGCCAACGATTATATTCTCAAAACCACCCCACCCGCCGTGCTGCTTGCGCGTCTGCGCCTGCATTTACGCCAGCGCCCAGCCACCAGCAACAGTATTGTACAGGCCCAGCCAACGTTGACGCAGCACAAAGCGATTCGCTTCGGTACCCTTTCCATCGACCCGGTCAACCGTCAGGTGCTGCTGAGCGGCGAGAATATCGCGCTGTCGACGGCGGATTTCGATCTGCTGTGGGAACTGGCGACGCACGCCGGACAAATAATGGATCGCGATGCGCTGCTGAAAAACCTGCGCGGCGTAACCTATGACGGTATGGACCGCAGTGTAGATGTGGCGATTTCGCGCCTGCGTAAGAAACTGCTCGATAGCGCCACCGAGCCTTACCGCATTAAAACCGTGCGCAATAAAGGCTATCTGTTCGCGCCGCACGCCTGGGAATAATACCCACCCCAACAGCATAATATGCTGACTATAAAACTATAACCCTCGAGAGGCGGCGCACCACCCCTCTCAAAAACAGCGTGTTTATGCTGCCAGTTGCGTACTAAACACGCTGCTGGCAATATTATCTATAATACCGTTCACTATTGCGTCAACTCGGCCGTCGTCACGCCTCGCGCAAAGCCCGCTTCAAGCAGCCCCAACGTCACGTTGAAGATCGCTTCAGCGCTCAACCCCTCGCCCAGCGGAAAACTCAGTACCGCATCGCGAACGATCGTCATGCTCAGCCCCAGATCGGCCCCGGATCGAATCGTTGAGTTAACGCAGAAACCGGCCACTGCGCCAATCACCGTTAATTCGTTAATGTTCTCGCGCTGTAGCCACTGGTAGAGATCGGTCGAACTAAACGCCGACGAGGTTCGCTTGATAAAGACCTTTTCTTCGCCCTGCTCCTCAAATCCTTCGACCGGTGGGAAATGCGGGGAGTCTTTTTGCAAGTCGGATCCGGGTTCTGTCGTTTCATGGCGTACATGAAGCACGGTTTTCCCGGCAGCCCTGAAAGAAGCCAGAATCGTTTTCATATTCTCGATGCTCGCGGTGGGAAAATACTCCATGCCACGCGCGATTCTATCGCTGACAAACCGCTGCATATCAATAACCAGTAAAGCCTGCATAACGCCCCCGACAGTTCAGAAAAAAGACAAATTACGAGAATCATGGTGCGAAAACAAGCCGCTAAATATTGTTCAGCCTTCCCCATCGGCCAAACGCATAAAGTCACACTTTTTGCATGCCATCTCAGAATCTTTCTCTCTATAATGCGCGGCGGCACTATTATCCATCCGGGATAATAGGTTAATTAATTGAAAACAACTCTTTCCGGCATTTCAGGTGCTGAATGGGGCAAGAGGCTTAAAGATGTTCATTACACTCGCGTATATTGCGCTTTTTTTGATCTGCTCATGGGGCATTTTCGAAATAGATAAACGCAGTTCATCGCTTTCCCGCTCTGTCTTCGCGGCTATTTTTATCGGCGCGCTCATCGGGCTTTCTCTCCACTTTATCGCCAGCGACAACAGAACCACCGTTATTGATTGGTACAGCGTCATTGGTAACGGCTACGTTAATTTATTAAAGCTGGTCGCCATTCCGCTGATCTTTATTTCCATTCTCTCAGCGATTAATAAGCTCGAAAATAATGCGGGGATCGGCAAAATGTCGCTAACCATCGTCGCTTGTATGCTGATTCTGGTGATGATCGCCGGGTTTGTTGGCCTGACAATGGCGCATACCCTGGGGCTGAGCGCCAGCACCTTTGGTCAGATGCAGTCCACGCTAACCGCTGACGATGTGTCCAAAACCGCCGCCGTTTCACTGCCGCAACTCATCACCTCCCTGATTCCCACCAATCTGTTCCTCGACCTGACCGGCGCCAGAAGCGTTTCGGTGATCGGGATTGTGATATTTACTCTGCTGGCAGGTATCGCGCTGCTGAAAGTGAAAAAAGAGGCACCGGAAGAAGGCGCGAAATTAAGTACCGGCATTAACGCCATTCAAATTTGGGTCATGAAGATGGTACGCATCGTTATTGCCCTCACCCCCTATGGGGTGCTGGCATTAATGGCGAAAGTCTTTTCCACCTACCAGCTCGCGCAATTTACCAGCCTGCTCGGCTTTATTGTCGCCTGTTACCTGGCGGTGGTGATGATGTTTGTCGTGCACGCCATTTTGCTGGTGCTGAGCGGGCATAACCCATTGCGCTACTATAAAACCGTGTGGCCTGTCCTGACCTTTGCCTTTGTTTCCCGCAGCAGCGCGGCGGCTATTCCGCTGGCGATTACCGCGCAGGAGAAATTTGGTGTACCGAGCACCATTGCCAATATCGCTGCCTCGTTTGGCTCCAGCATGGGGCAAAACGGTTGTGCCGGGATTTATCCGGCCATTATGGTGGCGATGATTGCGCCAACAATGGGCATCGACCCGTTCTCCGTGCATTTCCTGGTGACGCTGCTACCTGCCATCGCGCTGGGCTCCATCGGCGTGGCGGGTGTGGGCGGCGGCGGAACCTTTGCCGCACTGATTGTGCTTTCCACCCTAAATTTTCCGGTGGCGCTGGTCGGGATCTTTATTGCGATTGAGCCTATTGTGGATATGGCGCGTACCGCACTGAACGTGAATGGCTCGATGATGTCCGGCGTGATTGCCAGCCGGATATTGACCAAGGATGAGACGACGCAAGAAACAGAAGCGTCGCTGAATTGATAGCACGCGCCTCGGTGCCCTGAACGCCGAGGCGCGTTAAATAGCGGTATCACTGAGAAAATATTAACGCAGCACAATTTTGCCTATCAGATAGGTCGTCGCCTGCCCGCCAATATGAACGCGGTCACCCAGATAACGGCAGCGCAGTTCCCCACCGCGATCCACGCCCTGATGCGCCATCATCTCCGTTTTGCTCAGCTTTTCAGCCCAGTAAGGGATGAGCATGCTATGCGCCGAACCGGTTACCGGATCCTCAGCCACGGCTTCACCTGGGCAGAAGAAGCGGCTGACAAAATCGTACTCGCCCGTCCCTGGCGCGGTGACGCAGACCATTTTTCCCAGCGGCACCATGGCGTTAATATTCGGCCGCAGTGCCTCGACCTGCTGCTGATTTTCCAGTACCACCAGGTAATCGCGCGCGACGCGCACTTCTTTGTATTCGGTGATGCCCAGCGCTTCCAGCAGCAAAGCGGGCGGCGCGACCGGTTCGGTCTTCCAGGCCGGGAAATCAAGCGTTAACCACTCCCCATTGCGAGTCACGGTAAGTGGCCCGACAAAACGGGTATCGAAGTGAATCGTCGCATCGGGGAAATTCAGGTATTCAAAGATGACGTGTGCGGCCGCCAGCGTCGCGTGCCCGCAGAGGTTAATTTCCCCCTGGGTGGTGAACCAGCGGAGTTCAAAGCCGTTATCCGTGGTGACAAAAAACGCCGTTTCCGACTGGTTATGCTGTTTCGCCATTTTCAGTAATGTCGCATCTGGCAGCCATTCGGTGAGCGGGCAAACGGCAGCGGCATTGCCACCAAACGTGGTGGTGGTGAAAGCATCTACCATATAAAAATCGATCTGTTGCATAGCCTAACCTCTCATCAAGCGCAGGAGAATCCGCATCTTTTCCATAGCGGAATGACACAATTTAGATTTTTTTTATGCACTTACACCATAACAGGTCTTATCCCCGCCGCGACAGATTTTCTTGCGTCGGGGACACTATGGCAGTGGAGAGTGAAGAAATAGAGAGAACGTATTATTTCAGTAGCGTTATCATCATCTGGCTAAACATCGGCACATCTTTGTTCAGCGAAAACGCTGGGTTTATCGCCTTGCGCGCAATCAATCCATCAATAAACGCAAACAGAATAATGGTCATTTCTTCCGGGTGAATATCCTGGCGAAATTCCCCCGCCGTTATCCCTTGTTCAATGATTCCAGCAATGCTTTTTCGCATAATGCGGTCGCTGGAAATAAAGGTTTCCTGTAGCTCAGGATTACGCGAGGATTCCGCCATAATTTCAACCCACAGGCGGTGCGTAACGGGATAGCCGACATCGCTGATACAAGAGATCACCTGATGGCAAAGGCGTTCAAAATACGTGTCACCGGAAAGTTGTTCATGCGAGTTCAACGCTGAGTTCTGCTCTTCCAGTACAATCGCCCGAATAAGCTCATCCTTACCCTTAAAATAGGTGTACATCGCCCCCTGGCTAATACCGGCGCGCGTAGCGATCTCGCGCACGCTCGTCGCGCTGAAGCCTTTTTCCGCGAAGCAGGCTGCAGCTGCGGTAATCAGCTTATGGTAAGTTTCAGTATCCTTTGACATATTCGCCTTTTGCTTTGTATCTATACCCAAACTTTACCGTCCTTTCACGCCAGTAGCCAGATATGATGCCCCCTCTGACTACCGGCTTGATTCTTATTTCAGCAGCGGTAGCTCATTCAACATATTCTTGAGGTTCAGCATATCCCACGGAAAATGTTCCGCGAGGGTGATCCCGACGACCTCAGCCTGTGAGCTAGCCTGATGAACCAATCTGAGCACTTCCGCCATCGTCAGCTTACCTTCCGCCACATCACCGAAATCATGCTCCCCTCTGCCCGGTTGTGCGAACAGTACCGAACGGAAAAAAGCGGGATCCAGAACGTCGAGATCGATATGAATGGCCAGATAAGCGATGTTCTCTCGGGCAATCCAGGCCAGCACCTCATTCGCACCGTTTTTGATCTCCTCAGGGCTCGACGTGGCGATGCGATGCGCCTCGAGATATTCCTGTTCATAGGCCAGCGGTTTGTGAATACCAGCGATCATGACCTTGGCCGGCGAAAGCGGAGTGGCAACACTCGCCACCAGATCTTTATCGCCCGTCCCCATTAGCGCCCCGAGGACGTGAGCATGTGCATTTGGATACTGCGCGGCGGTCTGGACGTCAGGATGGGAATCAATCCATAACACGCCCAGCTTATCGCCGTATTTATTCAGCAGATGGGCAAACGGCGCTAGCGAAACCAGGCAGTCTCCGCCCAAAACGACCATCGCATCAGGGTCGTGTTTCTCGATAAGCGCTGCCGCGTCACGCAACTGTTGAATAATTTGCGGTTTGCCGGTGATGCCATCGACCTGAGTGAGAGTGTCCGCGTCAGGTAACGCGACCGGAACCTCTTCTACCGGCCCCTTCGCTGCGGGAGCGAGAAAGGAGAGCAGTCGTGAACCAAGGTAATAAGGCGGGTTATTGCCGCCCTGCCATTGAGGGAAATCGAGTCGAAGCGTCTTTTTACTCATGATGTCTCTACCGTAAATACAATAATGAATGAACGTTCATTCATTATCTGTTTGAGATAAAAATGATGCAAGCAAGGATGGTAGAACCCCACATTTATCGTCGCTCATCAACGTCATGGCATGCAGAACCGCGTTATACAGTGTACTCTGCCAGGATAAGCAGGCTTGATGACCCTCTCATCCCCTGCGAATCGGCAAAGCACTGACTACCCCTGAAAATCCCTGGGGAAAACGTATTAGCTAACACATTGAACGTTCGGTGATTTTTCATGAAAAAGCTGTTTGTGCAGTTTTACCTCCTGCTGTTTGTCTGCTTTCTGGTCATGACCATGCTGGTCGGGCTGGTCTATAAGTTCACCGCCGAACGGGCTGGTCGTCAGTCGCTTGACGACCTGATGAAAAGCTCTCTGTATCTTATGCGTAGCGAACTGCGTGAGATTCCGCCACGCAACTGGAGCAAGACGCTCAACGAGCTCGATCTTAACCTGTCGTTTGACCTGCGCATTGAGCCGTTGAGCAAATTCCAGCTGGGCGAAAGATCGATGCAACACCTGCGCGAAGGCGATATCGTCGCACTTGATGACCAGTACACCTTTATTCAGCGCATTCCACGCAGCCACTACGTACTGGCCGTCGGGCCGATCCCCTATCTCTACTTTATGCATGAGATGCGACTGCTGGATATTGCGCTAATGGCGTTTATCGCCATCTCGCTCGCCTTCCCGGTGTTTATCTGGATGCGACCGCACTGGCAGGACATGCTCCGCCTCGAGAGCGCCGCACAGCGCTTCGGCGAGGGGCATCTGACCGAGCGCATTCACTTTGACAGTATGTCGAGCTTCGAGCGTCTTGGCGTCGCCTTTAACCAGATGGCCGATAACATCAATGCGCTGATTGCCAGTAAGAAACAGCTGATTGACGGTATTGCCCATGAACTGCGCACGCCGCTGGTGCGCCTGCGCTATCGGCTGGAGATGAGTGAAAACCTGACCGAAGCCGAGTCATTGGCGCTCAATCGCGATATTGGGCAACTGGAAGCGCTGATTGAAGAGCTGCTGACCTACGCGCGCCTCGACCGCCCGCAGACCGAACTTTCGCTGACCACGCCAGACCTGCCGCAGTGGATCGCCACACACGTTGAAGATGTGCAGGCAGTCAATCCACAGCGCGAAGTGACCATTGACCAGATTACGCCGGGCGATTACGGCGCACTGGATATGCGCCTGATGGAGCGCGTGCTCGACAACCTAATCAACAACGCTATGCGCTACAGCCAGTCGCGCATTCAGGTCAGCCTGATGCTGCACGGTAGCATCGCCTGCCTGCAGGTCGATGACGACGGCCCCGGCATTGCCGAAGGCGAACGTGAGCGCGTATTCGAGCCTTTTGTCCGCCTCGACCCAAGCCGTGACCGGGCCACCGGTGGCTGCGGTTTAGGGCTGGCTATTGTCCACTCTATCGCCGTGGCGATGGGCGGACAGGCGCACTGTGACGTCAGTTCGTTGGGCGGCGCACGGTTCAGCCTGACCTGGCCTATCTACCACCATATCTCCCTGCCCGCGGCTAGCTGACCGCGGTTTGCACGGTGCCAGATTCTGGCTTATAGTGAACGGCGCAGTCAGTATGTTGTAACTAACCACATAACGGAGAGCTCATCATGGCCAGCTACGACCTCGTAGAACGGTTAACCGACACGTTTCGCCAGATAGAGCGTAATCTGCTGGACCTGCGCGATGAACTCTCCGCCTGCCGCCTGCTTACCGCGCGTATTTTTGAGCTGCCGGAAGTGAAGAAAACGTCGGAGCACGCGCCGCTATCCCAGATTCAGGTTGTCCAGCATCTGGGGCAAACCGCCTTTGAGATGGCACTGAAACACTTTAACCATCTGTTTATTCAGCAGCAGTCGGAGAATCTCAGCAGCAAGGCGGCGGTACGTCTTCCCGGCGCTATCTGCCTGCAGGCAACCAACGAACAGCATGAAGCGATCGCCGCACGCGTGCAGCACATTAACGCGTTAAAGGCCGCGCTGGAGCAGATAATCACCGTCGCTTCGGGCCTGCCGTCGGTGGCGCGTTTTGAATGGGTTCATCGCTATATTCCCGGTTTGATCACCCTCAACGCCTACCGCTCGCTCACCCTGCTCTCCGACCCAAGCACCATCCGTTTCGGCTGGGCGAATAAACATATCATCAAGAATCTGACCCGCGATGAAGTACTGGCACAGCTCGAAAAAAGCCTGAAGTCACCGCGTGCGGTGCCGCCGTGGACCCGTGAACAGTGGCAGTCGAGGCTGGAGCGGGAATATCAGGATATTGCGGCGCTGCCGCAGCAGGCGAAGCTGAAAATCAAACGCCCGGTGAAGGTGCAGCCAATTGCCCGCGTGTGGTACGCTGGCGAGCAGAAACAGGTGCAGTACGCCTGCCCTGGCCCGCTGATTGCGGTGATTTCCGGGCGTAACGGCGTCAGCGTGCCGGACCTTGGTGAATTGCTGAACTATGACGCCGATAACGTCCAGCATCGACACAAACCGGAAGCGCAGCCGCTTAAGCTGATGATTGAGCGGCTGCACCTGTGGTTAGCGCCGGATTAAGCCCCGCTTACCTGACTGCCGACCATCTCTTCTGGTCGCACCCAGCGGTCAAACTCCTCGGCGCTGAGATAGCCTAACGCCAGCGCCGCGTTCTTCAACGTCAGCCCCTCTTTGTGCGCTTTCTTGGCAATCTCCGCCGCTTTGTCATAGCCGATGTGGGTATTCAGCGCCGTCACCAGCATTAACGACTCGTTAAGCAACTGATTAATACGCTCGCGGTTAGGCTCAATCCCTACCGCGCAGTGCTCATTAAAGCTCTCCATCCCGTCGGCCAGCAGACGCACGGATTGCAGCACGTTGTGGATGATCATCGGGCGATACACGTTAAGCTCGAAATTACCGGATGCGCCGCCCATATTGACCGCCACATCGTTGCCCATCACCTGGCAGCACAGCATGGTCATTGCCTCACACTGCGTCGGGTTCACTTTACCCGGCATGATGGAGGAGCCCGGTTCATTTTCCGGGATAGAAAGTTCGCCAATGCCGCAACGCGGGCCGGAGGCCAGCCAGCGAACGTCATTGGCGATTTTCATCAACGATGCCGCCAGCCCTTTTAGCGCCCCGTGGGCATGAACCAGCGCATCGCAGGTCGCTAACGCTTCGAATTTATTCGGCGCCGTGATAAATGGCTGCCCGGTCAACGATGCCAACTCTTTTGCTACACGGACGGCGTATTCTGGATGGGTGTTCAACCCGGTGCCGACGGCGGTGCCGCCCAGAGCCAGTTCGCTCAGGTGCGGCAGGCTCTGTTCCAGATGGCGACGATTATGCTCCAGCATTGCCACCCAGCCGGAGAACTCCTGGCCAAGCGTCAACGGCGTAGCGTCCTGCAGATGCGTACGGCCAATCTTGACGATATCGCGGAAGCTTTCCGATTTCTGGCGCAGCGTCTCCTGCAATACCGCCAACTGCGGCAGCAGATGTTGGCGCAGCGCAATCACCGCCGCCACATGCATCGCCGTTGGGAAAACGTCGTTCGAGCTTTGGCTTTTGTTCACGTCATCATTCGGATGCACTTTGCGCATCATGCCGCGCTCGCCGCCCAGCAGTTCGCTGGCGCGGTTAGCCAGCACCTCGTTCATGTTCATATTACTTTGGGTGCCGGAGCCGGTCTGCCAGATAGCCAGCGGGAACTCATCGGGATGCTGATCCCTCAGGACTTCATCGGCGGCCGCCATAATGGCTTCGGCTTTCTCTGCCGCTAATAAGCCTAAATCCAGATTAACCTTCGCCGCCGCGCGCTTGGTCAGCGCCAGGGCATAAATCAGCGAAAGCGGCATTTTCTCGGTGGAGATCCGGAAATGCTCCAGTGAGCGCTGGGTTTGCGCGCCCCACAGTTTGTCGGCGGGAACCTCAATCGGCCCCATAGAATCGCTTTCGCGGCGTGACGTTGTCATTACCTTCTCCTTGAATTCAAAGTGATTGTGAAGTGACATTGCTCTTGCGAAAAAGATAAGTATGAACGGAGAAACAAAAACCGCCCCGAAGGGCGGTAAAAGAGATTATTTCACGCAGCGAGCGCACTGCGACGCCTGAATCTGCTGGAAGAAGTCGTTGCCTTTGTCATCCACCAGGATAAACGCCGGGAAGTCTTCCACTTCAATTTTCCAGATAGCCTCCATACCCAGCTCCGGGTACTCCACGCATTCCAGACTCTTGATGCTGCTTTGCGCCAGCACCGCCGCCGGGCCGCCGATGCTGCCGAGGTAGAAGCCGCCGTGCTTATGGCAGGCGTCGGTCACCTGCTGGCTACGGTTGCCTTTTGCCAGCATGATCATACTGCCGCCTTCCGCCTGCAGCTGATCAACGTAGGAGTCCATACGCCCCGCGGTGGTTGGCCCCAGCGAGCCAGAGGCATAACCTTCAGGGGTTTTCGCCGGGCCCGCGTAGTAGATCGGGTGATCTTTAATGTACTGCGGCAGCCCTTCACCTTTATCCATACGCTCTTTCAGCTTGGCGTGCGCAATGTCGCGACCCACGATGATAGTGCCGCTCAGCGACAGGCGCGTAGAGACCGGGTACTGGGACAGCTGCTTGAGGATATCGCTCATCGGACGGTTCAGGTCGACCTTCACCGCTTCACCCTCGCCCGCTTTACGCAGCGATTCTGGAATGTATTTGCCTGGGTTATTTTCCAGTTTCTCAATCCAGATGCCGTGGCGGTTGATTTTGGCTTTGATGTTACGGTCAGCGGAGCAGGAAACGCCCATCCCGACCGGGCAGGACGCGCCGTGGCGCGGCAGACGCACCACGCGGATATCGTGCGCGAAGTATTTACCGCCGAACTGCGCCCCGAGGCCCAGATTCTGCGCTTCAACCAGCAGCTCTTTTTCAAGCTCAACGTCGCGGAACGCCTGGCCGTGCTCGTTACCTTCGGTTGGCAGACCGTCGTAATACTTGGTCGACGCCAGCTTCACGGTTTTCAGCGTGGCTTCGGCAGACGTACCGCCAATCACAAAGGCAATATGGTACGGCGGGCAAGCCGCAGTGCCGAGGGTGCGCATCTTCTCCACCAGGTAAGTTTTCAGCTTGGCTGGGGTGATCAGCGCTTTGGTTTCCTGGTAAAGGTAGGTTTTGTTCGCCGAGCCGCCGCCTTTGGCGATGCACAGGAACTTATATTCGTCACCGTCCACGCTGTAGAGATCAATCTGCGCCGGCAGGTTAGTGCCAGTGTTAACCTCTTTGTACATATCCAGCGGCGCATTTTGCGAGTAGCGCAGGTTGTCTTCGATAAAGGTGTCGTACACGCCGCGAGCCAGTGCCGCTTCATCGCCGCCGCCGGTCCAGACGCGCTGGCCTTTTTTACCCATGATGATTGCCGTGCCGGTGTCCTGACAGGTCGGCAGGATACCTTTCGCTGCGATATCCGAGTTACGCAGGAACTGCAGCGCCACGTACTTGTCGTTTTCGCTGGCTTCCGGGTCGTTCAGGATATCGGCCACCTGCTGCTGGTGCGCGGGGCGAAGCATAAAGGAAGCATCGTGGAAGGCGTGTTTGGCAAGAAGCGTCAACGCTTGCGGGGCAACTTTGAGGACTTCCTGCCCTTCAAATTCTGCGACGGAAACGTAGTCGTTGCTTAACAGGTAGTATTCGGTCTCATCCTTTTCTAACGGAAAAGGATCCTGATAGTAGAAAGGTTTATTCGACATTGTGCTCTCACTTACTGCTTTGATGATGTTATGAAGGGCAGTCTTTCCATTTGCCCAGGTTAAAAGCGAGTTACCCTATCGTACACAATTTTTTAACAAAAACTGAGACAAGTACGACTTTTTATTTCTGCGGCATACGACAGCGCATTTTTTTGCTTTAATACAGCCCAAAGAATCCACATTGAAACAGGGCTTGATAATGCAAAAACTCATCAACTCAGTGCAAAACTATGCCTGGGGCAGCAAAACTGCGTTAACGGAACTCTACGGTATGGCAAATCCTGAAGGTCTGCCGATGGCAGAACTGTGGATGGGCGCGCACCCAAAGAGCAGCTCAAAGATTACCGACAGCCACGGCGTCGTGCAGTCGCTGCGCGACGTGATTGATGCCGATAAAACCACGCTGCTGGGAGCCAACGTTGCCACTCGCTTTGGCGAGTTACCTTACCTGTTTAAAGTACTTTGCGCCGCACAACCGCTCTCTATTCAGGTCCATCCGAGCAAAAAAGCAGCGGAAGTTGGTTTTGCCAAAGAAAACGCCGCCGGGATCCCACTGGACGCCGCCGAGCGTAACTACAAAGATCCAAACCACAAGCCGGAGCTGGTCTTTGCGCTGACGCCATTCCTGGCGATGAATGCCTTCCGTGAGTTTGCAGAAATCGCCTCACTGCTGCAGCCGGTTGCCGACGCCAACCCGGCTATCGGTGAGTTTATCGCCCAACCGACCAGCGAGCGCCTGAGTGCCCTGTTCGCTGGCCTGCTCAATATGCAGGGTGATGAGAAAGCCCACGCGCTGAATGTGCTGCGCGCGGCGTTGGAAAATCAGCAAGGTCCAGCCTGGGATGCAATTCGCCTGATTGCAGAGTTCTACCCGGACGACAGCGGCCTCTTCTCCCCGTTGCTGCTGAACATCGTTCAGCTTAACCCGGGCGAAGCAATGTTCCTCTACGCTGAAACCCCGCACGCCTACCTGCGCGGCACCGGGCTTGAGGTGATGGCAAACTCCGATAACGTACTTCGTGCTGGACTCACACCGAAGTATATTGATATCCCGGAACTGGTAGCGAACGTCAAATTCACCGCCAAACCGGCGAACGAACTGCTGACTCAGCCTGCACAGCACGGCGAGGCGCTGGAGTTCCCGATTCCAGTTGAGGATTTCGCCTTCTCTCTTCACGCCCTCAGCGCGAGTGAAGCCACGCTGGCTCAGGATGGCGCCGCCATTCTGTTCTGCGTGGACGGTGAATCCGTACTGAGCAAGAACGACCAGCGTCTGGTGCTGAAGCCGGGCGAATCCGCGTTCGTCGCGGCGAATGAATCCCCGGTTCAGGTCAGCGGCAGCGGCCGTTTAGCACGGGTTTATAACAAACTGCAGTAAACGCCGAAGTTAATGGAGCGGCTTGCCTATGAGACAAGCCGTAAAACGTAAACCAGGTGGCCTGTCCACCTGGTTTTTTTTAAGGATGAAAAAATGAAAAAAACGCGCGTGGCAATAGGGGTTGTTGTGGCTTTAGGCGCTGTCTGGGTTGGCAGCGCATGGTATACCGGCCAGCAATTGGAATCACGGATGGCCAGCAAGGTGGCAGAGGCGAATGGGTGGCTACAACAATATCCCACCAGCCCGGGGGTTAAAGTCAGCTATCAGGATTATCAGCGAGGCATTTTTAGCACGCAGCTTAAAATGGTGTTAACCGCCACCCCGGATGCCAAAGCATCATGGTTAGAGCCCGGTCAAAGCGTGATTCTCAATCAGACCATCGACCATGGCCCTTTCCCGGCAGCATCGCTTAAATCCTTTAACCTCATTCCCGCACTGGCGTCCGTCCACACCACGCTCGAAAATAATGCCGCCACAAAAGATGTTTTCCTGCTTTCTAAGGGGATTTCGCCTTTTGAAGTGGAAACCCGCTTCAGCTACGACGGCGCTACCGTGTCAGCTATTTCGCTTAGGCCATTACACTCCGAAACCGATCGCTCAAAGCTTGCTTTTAGCGGCGGCAACGCCATCTATTCGCTCGACGCCCGGCACGATGTGATGTCGCTGAACGGCCAAATAGAAAGCGCCCAAATCGCTACTACTGACCGGGATAATAAAAAAATAGAGTTCACCCTTCGTCAGTTGAAAACCGACAGCAGCAGTTGGGTCAGCAATTTTGGACGACTGGGCGAACAATTGATAACCC
Organism: Kluyvera sichuanensis; assembly: GCF_040930405.1. NCBI lineage: Bacteria > Pseudomonadati > Pseudomonadota > Gammaproteobacteria > Enterobacterales > Enterobacteriaceae > Kluyvera > Kluyvera sichuanensis. The sequence goes on along the minus strand of NZ_CP162271.1, from coordinate 1,073,801 downwards.
TGGAACAGGCGGCTATCACCCGCGACGGCATCCACCTGGCGGAGTTGAATAATATCCGCATCGGCGGCAAAACGGCGCTGGCCGAAGGCGGCAAAAAGATCAACTCTCAGTTAGATTTCGCGCTGGAAAACCTGAAAGTCGTGAATCGCCCCATCGGGAGCGGCCAGTTAACGCTGAAAACGGAAGGCGTTGACGGGGAGGCTATGCACCAGTTTATGGCGAGTTTGCGCACGCTGTATGCGCAGGATAAGAGCGCGCAGGAAAATATCCTCGCCACCTTACCTACCCTGCTGAAAGGCGGCCCAACGGTCACGTTGTCGCCGCTTCGCTGGAAAAATGTTAAGGGTGAGAGTTCGCTGGATCTCTCCGTGAGCGTACGGGATCCTGCGGAGGTTACAGGCGCAGCGGGCTCGACAGCGCAGGTTATCGATAGCAACGTGAAATCGTTGAGTATGAAACTGGCGATCCCAATCGACATGGCGACCGAATTGATGACGCAGATTGCGCAGACCAGGCACTTTTCTCCTGAGGACGCGGCTAAACAAGCGAATCAGCAGGTTCAGCAAATGATAATGCTCAGCAAAATGTTCAAACTGACGACAATGCAGAACAACACCATCAGCAGCGACCTTCACTATGCTGATGGCCAGGTCACGCTGAACGAGCAGAAAATGTCGCTGGAAAAATTTCTCAGCCGGACACGGTTATAGATTTATCCTCTTTTCCCTCGGCAAAACGTCATTGATGCCGGGTTCTTACCACTTCGTTTAACGCGTATTTGTAATAAGTTGAAGTTAATACTGAAGTTTCAGTACAAGCTTGCTACTCTTTTGCATAGCCTTATGACTCAACCAGGCGGCTTTCCCGCCTGGTTTCATTTTTATGGACAAATACTATGAAAAAAACGCTGGTAGCCGCAGGTATTATCGTCGCTTTAGGGGTGGTCTGGACAGGCGGAGCCTGGTATACAGGCAAACAACTGGAATCACATATTGCGGAAATGGTCTCTCAGGCGAACGCCCAGTTGAAGCTGAGCGCGCCGGAAGCCGGTCTTGAGATTAGCTATCAGGACTACCAGCGCGGCGTCTTCAGCAGCCAGTTAAAAATGGTGGTGAAGCCGCTGGCTGGCGCGGAAAATTCATGGTTAAAACCGGGTCAGAGCGTGATTCTGGATGAGTCCGTCAGCCACGGCCCAATCCCACTGGCATCGCTGAAGTCCTTCAACCTTGCCCCTGCGATGGCAAGCGTAAATACCGTGCTGGTCAACAATGAGGTGACCAAACCGCTGTTCGACATCGCCAAAGGCACCTCGCCGTTCGATATCAACACCCGCATCAGCTACAACGGCGATACCGAATCCGCCATTGCGCTCAAACCGCTGGATTACGAAAAAGATGCCGAGAAGGTCACCTTCAGCGGCGGCGATTTCGTACTCTCTGCGGATAGCCAGGGCAGCCTGGTGTCGCTGACCGGTGAAGCCAAAAGCGGCCAGGTCAACGCGGTTAACGAATACGATCAGAAGGTACGGTTCACCTTCAACAACCTGAAAACCGACGGCTCCAGCAAGCTGACCTCGTTTGAGGAGCGCATCGGTGACCAGACCCTCTCCCTGGAGCGCCTGGCGGTCTCCGTTGAAGGAAAAGATCTGGCCGAACTAACCGGTATGACCATTGCAGGGAAATCCTCCCTGACGCCTGATGGTAAAAAGATAAACAGCCAGCTCGACTACACGCTGAATAATCTCAAGCTGCAGAATCAGGATTTCGGCAGCGGCCAGCTGACGTTGAAAGTTGACGGCATTGACGGCGTGGCGATGCATCAGTTCAGCCAGCAGTATCAGGCACAGACTCAGGCACTGATGGCACAGCCGGACCTGGCGCAGAACCCAGAGCTGTATCAGCAAAAAGCGGTCGACGCGCTGTTCAACACCCTGCCGATTTTGCTGAAAGGTGATCCGGTAGTGACACTGTCACCACTGAGCTGGAAAAACGCCAAAGGCGAAAGTTCGCTGAACCTCTCCCTGGCGCTGAAAGACCCGGCACAGGCTACCGGTGAAGCCACCACGCTGGCGCAGCAGGTCGATCGCGGCGTGAAATCGCTGGATGCCAAGCTGGTGATCCCAATGGAGATGGCAACCGAGCTGATGACGCAGGTCGCACGCCTGGAAGGCTATCAGCAGGAAGATGCTGCCAAGCTGGCTGGGCAGCAGGTGCAGGGTCTGGCAGCAATGGGCCAGATGTTCCGTCTGACCACCACTCAGGACAACGCAATTAGCAGCAGCCTGCAGTACGGTGAAGGTCAGGTCACACTGAACGGCCAGAAAATGCCGCTGGAAGAGTTTGTCGGCATGTTCGGTATGCCGGGCCTGGCCCAGCCGGATGAACCCGCAACCATCCCAGCACCATAAATAAAAAAGCGCCTTAAAGGCGCTTTTTTATGACCGTAACGCAGTAGCCCGGCCGAGCAACGCGACGCCGGGAACTTCTCCCGCGCCCTATTTTCTCGCCACCAGCCGCGGCGGCATAATCAGGTTTCTCGCCGTCCCTTGCCCGGTATCAATGCGCTGCAAAATTCGCTCGGCAACGCTTTGCCCCATTTCGCGTGCCGGTGTGGTCACCCAGGTCAATGGCACGTCATCAAGCGCCTTTTCCGGCACGTCGGCAAATGCCGCCAGCGCCACGCGCTGCTCAAAATAGCTTTCGACACTGTCTTCACCGCTCTGCTTACCCGCCCGCATCAGTCCAAACCACGCGCCCATCGCAATCACGCTGTTGTAGCACAGCACGGCGCTAATCGTCGGATTATGACGCAGTAGCGCAGTGATAGCTTCCGACGCCTGCTTCTGGCTGGTCTCACACTCCAGCACCCAATCGCTGTGGAACGGCAGCCCGTATTTGATCAGCGTGGCGCAGTAGCCGCCGACCCGCTCAGCGCGGGTCAACGATGAGCTCTGCCCACCGAGCCACGCTATTCGCTGATGACCGCGACGGATCAGATGCTCAGTCACTAATTGCGCCGCCTGCATATTGTCCGGGCGAATAATATCAACCTCATCAAGGTAGCTGGCGCGTGAAGCGAACACCAATGGCGTTTCGGTTTCTGCCGCTTTAGCCCGCAGTTCGGAGGCTTGATCGACCGAACCGGCGATCACCACGCCATCAACGCCCTGCGACACCAGCGCATCGAAACGCTGCAGCATCTGCTCGCCCCGCTTTCCTCCCTGGGTCAAAAACACCATTTTGCCCTGCGATTCGAGGGCCGCGGTCATCCCCGCGGTCAGTTCAGCATAAAACGGCGACGAAAGATCGCCGACAATCAGGCCAATCACCCCCGTTTGCCCGCCGCGCAGCGAGACGGCCTGGCGGTTACGCACAAAGCCTAACTGGTCAATCGCCTGGTAGACGCGCTCACCCGTCGCGGAAGATATTCGCCCTTTACCGCTGAGAACCAGCGAAACGGTACTGACGGACACACCGGCCGCCAGTGCAACATCGTTAATGGTGACTTTTTTTGCAATCGCCATGGTTCCAGCGAGGCTCCTTTTGCTCAAGAGATAAAACGTTTTATCAACAGACTCACTTTATAAACCTTATTATCACTTGCTTTTGTGATTTGTTTCTCACTAAAAAATGGTAAAACGTTTTATCTTCCTGTCCCGTGATTGTTAGAAACCCTTTTTTCAGGATTAAGGAGTCGTTTCATGACGGCGAATACCGCACCAAAAGTTACCCTCTGGGAGTTTTTCCAGCAGCTTGGCAAAACCTTTATGCTGCCGGTTGCCCTGCTTTCCTTCTGCGGGATCATGCTTGGGATCGGCAGCTCGCTTAGCAGCCATGACGTCACCACGCTGCTGCCGTGGCTTGATACGCCGTTCCTGCAGGCCGTCTTTATCTGGATGAGTAAAGTTGGCTCCTTCGCCTTTAGCTTCCTGCCGGTGATGTTCTGTATCGCCATTCCGCTGGGGCTGGCGCGTGATAACAAAGGGGTCGCCGCTTTCGCGGGTTTCGTCGGCTACGCGGTGATGAACCTGGCGGTAAACTTCTGGCTGACCGCCAAAGGCATCCTGCCAACCACCGATGCTGCAATTCTGAAAGCGAATAACATTCAGAACATTATCGGTATTCAATCCATCGACACCGGCATTCTCGGCGCGGTTATCTGCGGGATTATCGTCTGGATGCTGCATGAGCGCTTCCACACCATCCGTCTGCCGGATGCGCTGGCCTTCTTCGGCGGCACCCGTTTTGTGCCGATTATCACCACCATCGTGCTGGGTCTGGTTGGCCTGGTGATCCCGCTGGTATGGCCGGTATTTGCGATGGGCATCAACGCGCTGGGTCATGTGATCAATAGCGCCGGTGATTTTGGCCCGATGATCTTCGGTACCGGTGAACGCCTGCTGCTGCCGTTCGGCCTGCACCACATTCTGGTGGCGCTGATTCGCTTTACCGAAGCGGGCGGTACTATGGACGTCTGCGGCCACGACGTCAGCGGCGCACTGACCATCTTCCAGGCACAGCTGAGCTGCCCGACCACTCACGGCTTCTCCGAAAGCGCTACCCGCTTCCTGTCTCAGGGTAAAATGCCTGCGTTCCTCGGCGGCCTGCCAGGTGCTGCACTGGCGATGTACCACTGCGCACGCCCGGAAAACCGTCATAAAATTAAAGGCCTGCTGATTTCCGGCGTCATCGCCTGCGTCGTGGGCGGCACCACTGAACCACTGGAATTCCTGTTCCTGTTCGTTGCACCTGTGCTGTACGTTATCCACGCACTGCTGACCGGTCTGGGCTTCACCATCATGGCGGTACTGGGCGTGACCATCGGTAACACCGACGGCAATATCATCGACTTCGTGGTGTTCGGTATCCTGCACGGTCTGTCGACCAAATGGTACCTGGTGCCGGTCGTCGCAGCTATCTGGTTCGCGGTTTACTATGCAATTTTCCGCTTCGCTATCGTGCGCTTTAACATCAAAACGCCGGGTCGCGATGTGGATACCACTCCTGCAGCAGAGCACACCTCCAGCGGCGTAACCGGGAAATCCGGCTACAACGTGCCGGTTATCCTTCAGGCGCTGGGCGGAGCTGAAAATATCATCTCGCTCGACAACTGCATCACCCGTCTGCGTCTGTCGGTAAACGACATGGACAAGGTCGACGTTGATACGCTGAAAGCCAACCGTGCCATTGGCGTGGTGAAACTGAACCAGCACAACCTGCAGGTGGTCATTGGCCCGCAGGTACAGTCGGTAAAAGACGAAATGTCGGTACTGATGAACTCCGTTCAAGCGTAAAGCCCTTTGCCCCTGTGCCTAACAGGGGCAAAATAGCCCAATCTTCCCTTCGTTAGGATCTCCACATGTTTGATTTTTCAACGGTGATTGACCGACACGGCACCTGGTGCACCCAATGGGACTATGTTGCCGACCGCTTTGGCGACGCTGACCTGCTGCCGTTTACCATTTCTGATATGGATTTTGCCACCGCGCCCTGCATTCTGGACGCACTGAGCAAACGTCTTTCTCACGGTGTATTCGGCTATAGCCGCTGGAAAAACGATGAGTTTCTTCCGGCTATCGCTCACTGGTACGCGCACCGTTTTCATGCGGTGATTGATACCAACACCCTCGTCTACGGCCCTTCTGTCATCTATATGGTGGCCGAGATGATCCGCCAGTGGTCAAAGCCTGGCGACGGCATCGTAGTACACACCCCTGCCTACGACGCGTTCTTTAAAACCATCGAAGGAAATCAACGCCACGTGGTTGGCGTGCCGATGGATAAACACGATGGGCAGTGGTTCTGCGATATGGACAAACTCGAAGCCGTGCTCGCTGAACCACACAACAGCGTGCTGTTGCTGTGTAGCCCGCAAAACCCGACGGGTAAAGTCTGGACACGTGAAGAGCTCGAAACCATGGCGGCCCTGTGCGAAAAACATAACGTGCGGGTGATAAGCGATGAGATTCATATGGATATGACCTGGCAAGGGCATAAGCATATTCCGTGGAGCGAAGTGGCTCGCGGCGAGTGGGCACTGTTCACTTCAGGGTCGAAAAGCTTCAATATCCCGGCATTTACCGGCGCATACGGCATGATTGTTGATGATGCCGCGCGCGAAGCCTATCTCACCGCGCTGAAAAACCGCGACGGCCTCTCTTCCCCTTCCGTTCCCGCGCTGGTCGCCCATATTGCCGCTTACGAACAGGGTGAATCCTGGCTGGATGCGCTGCGCGAATATCTGCAGGATAATATGCGTTATATCGAGAAAACGCTGAACGCCGCCTTCCCGGAACTGCAATGGTCGATGCCACAGGCAACCTATCTGGCATGGGTTGATTTGCGCCCGCTGAATATTGACGATCGTAAACTGCAGGAAGTGTTAATTAAACAGCAGAAGGTCGCCATTATGCCGGGCTACACCTACGGCGAAGAAGGTCACGGTTTTATTCGTCTGAACGCCGGATGCCCGCGCGTGAAGCTGGAACAAGGCGTCGAACGTCTGATTGCGGCGATTCGCACCCTGCGTTAATCGCCATTGCGCAATGCTGCCAGGCATTGCGCAAGCTTTAAGCCTTAGCTATCGATTGTTAATATCAGATCCTGCCATTCACATCTCTTAGACATAGCACGATTGCTCAATCTAAGACATTTCTTAATCTTTATTCTCCGCCCCCGTTAACACCCCACCCCAAAACAATTGAAAAATTAGTGAGTTTTAAAATGATTAACCGTCAAGCCACTGCATTAACTCTGACTGCGATTAGCATTTTATTTTCATCTGCCGCCTTTGCGGATAACGCAGCAAGAACAGACCAGGTTCGCGGCGCCGACATGCATGTCAATCTGACCGTTGAGAAATCCTGTCAGATCAGCGTGGACGATATGAACTTTGGCTCGCGTGCGAGCGACTCCGGCGATGCGACTGCTTCCGCAAATGCAACCGTGACCTGTACTACCGGCACAAGCTATAACCTCAGCAGCGAAAAAAGCCACGACTACAACATGTCGAATAACAACGGCACCGATAAGGTGGCCTACGCCCTCTATAGCGATGCTGATGATACCAACGAACTGTCCACCACCGGCATTCCACAAACCGGTACCGGCACGGCGCAGGTTATTCCTATCTACGGCAAAGTCACTGCGGACGCACTTTCACAGGCGCCCGCTGGTGTGTATGCCGATACAGTGACCCTGACCGTCTCCTACTGATTCAGCTCCCGGGGAGTAGCATATGAAACGCACACTGGCTGGCATCCTGCTCGCGACATTGGGCTCGTTATTTGCCCTTTCTTCCTATGCTGCAACCCTCCAGGTTTACCCGGTTAACGTTGGCTTTTGCGCGGGTGAAACGGCGCAGGCAATCTACGTTAAAAACGTCGGTAGCGCCGCCATTGGCGCACAAATCCGGGTATACGCCTGGCATCAGCAAAACAATACAGACGCGCTAAGTGAGACGGAGGATTTACTGGTCAGCCCGCCAATGACCACTATTCCAGCAGCCCGCCAGCAACTTATTCGCGTCATTCTTCCCGTGCCGCCCAGCGGTGATACCGAACACGCCTACCGTCTGGTCGTCGATGAACTGCCCGGCAGCAGTAACATGGCGGAAAAAGATGGCGTGCGCTTTCTGCTGCGCTACTCCATCCCGGTGTTTGTGAACTGTCACGACCAGCCGGTGGACCTGAAAAACGTAAGCGCATCAATTGATCATCTTGCCCACCCGGCGATGCTCAGAATCCGCAACAACGGCACGCAGCACATTAAGCTGAGCAACATTGCCCTGTTAGCCGGTAGCCATCGCGTGCCGATGAGTAAAGGGTTACTCGGCTACGTACTACCGAACAGTGAAAAGGAATGGCCCCTGCCAAAAGGAATCAATACGGCGTCATCTTTGTCACTTAATTTGAATGATAATGAGCAAAAACAGACCATCGATATTACTCCGTAACGCCATACCGCTTTGGTTTCTGCTCTGTCACTGCGCCTACGCCGCCAATGATGAAACGCTCTACCTGACCGTCAGCGTTAACGGTCAGCCGATTAAAGGCTTTGTGAAAGCCAAAAATATTGATAATAAGCTCTATATCTCGGCCAATGACGCCAAAAAACTGGACATCAAAACCGCCTCGCTACCAGAGCGTCAGGGGTTCTTCGACTTAAGCGCGCAGGACGGCCTGGACGTAACGTTCGATAGTCTGAGTCAGAATATCAACATCGTCGCCAGCAAAGCGTGGTTAGGGCGCGATAGCCGTCTGTCTAATCGCAACGGCTCTCATCTGATTCACACCTCTCAGCTCTCGCCGGAAGTTCGCGGGTTGGCGCTGAACTACAATGCGTTCACCAGTCACGAAAACGGCGAGCAGGAAGCTTCACTGTTCAGCGAGTTGCGCACGTTCGGCCTGGGGCCCGGTTTTTTTAGCACCTCGTTTAATAGCCAGGACTCCACTAACACCACCGACAGTGAGCGCGGTACCCATCGTCTGATGAGCAGTTGGGTCTACCAGAACGTCGATAAACTGTTCTCCATTACGCTTGGCGACAGCTTTACCAGCAGCCAAAGCTGGAACAACAGCGTGCGTTTTGGCGGTATCAATATCGCCCATAACTATTCGACACAGCCAAACTTCAGCACCTCATCGCAGGATATTCTGACCGATAGCGTCACCCTGCCATCCACCGTTGACCTCTACGTTCGCGGGGTGAAAACCTCTTCACAGCGGGTGGATCCAGGGCAATTTACGCTCAATACCGCGCCGATTTTCACCGGTAATGAAGGTGCGCAGGTGGTAATTACCGATATTAACGGCCAACAGCGGGTGGTAAATCTGGATCTCTACGGCGCCACGCAGCTACTGTCAGCCGGGCTGAATACCTGGGGCATTAGCGCAGGTTGGGTGCGAAAGGATTACACCTACGCATCGTTTAGCTATGACAGTGAATTTGTCGGCGTGGGAGACTGGCGCTACGGGGTCAGCAACAAATCCACCCTCGGGCTACATACCGAGCAAAGCGCCAGCCTGCACAATCAGGGTGCGGGCTGGGATTACCTGCTATCGCCCACGCTAGGGGTGCTTCACGCCAACGCGTCGAACAGCCGCGATGGGCAAGAGAGCGGAACGCAGTGGGGGTCAGGCTGGCAGTGGAACAATCGCCGTTTTAACGTGGCGTTGAACCATTCGCAGGCGAGCCGGGGCTATCGGGATGTTTCATCCCTGGCGGACAATACCCTGACCACGCGGGAGGATTCGGCATTTACCAGCGTCACCGTGGATGCGGTCGGTACCTTCGGCATAAGCTGGGTAAATCAAACTTACCCGGACGCCTCATCGCAGTACGTTGGTCTATCCTGGTCAAGAAGCTTTACCCACCAGATAACCTTAGCCACCAGCCTCACCCGGGAACTTGGCGATGAGCGCAATACGACGGTGTATCTGAACTTCAGTATACCGTTGAATCAGAATAAAGATTACCTTTCGCTGCAGGACAGCCACGATAACGCCGGCAATGCAATGCAGGCCAGTCTGGCCCACTCTCTCGATGCCAATAAACCCGGCTGGGGATGGAATATGTCGGCTCAAAGCGGCGATAACGCCGCGCTGCACGCGACCGTTCAGCACCGTAACCACTGGAGCGATATGGCGCTGGGCCTTAACCGTCAGGACAATAACAGCGATTACTACGGTTCAATGTCTGGGGCATTGGGGCTGTTTATGGGCCATCTGTACGCCACCCGCATGTTGGGCAGCGCGTTCGCCATTGTCGATACTTCAAACGTGCCTGACGTACCGGTTTATCTGGAACATCGGCCCGTTGGCCATACCGATAAGAACGGTATGCTGTTTCTCAACAACCTCAATGCGTATCAGGAAAACCGGTTGGATATCGATGTGCTGCAGCTCGACGAAGCCTATCGCGCCCCCTATACCGGCGAAGTGTTGATTCCGAAAGCCGCCAGCGGCGCGCTGGCTCAGTTCACTATCTACAAAACCCAGGCGCTGCTGATGACGGTGAAAACGGTCGATGGAAAAGCGGTACCGTTTTCGGCGCAGGTTAACGTACTGACCGCAGACGGTGAACCACCCGCACACGGCACACAGCACACCATTGCGGGCTATGAAGGAAAGATATATCTGGAAGATCCCCCGACCGGCGGCCATGTAGAAGTTAAATGGGCCGCTTCATCCTGTCAGGTAATACTGCCCCAGCGGCTTCACCCTACCCATTCCGTGGAGACAATCAACGCGCTATGCCAGTCACTCGCTCAATAGGATTTATCGGCCTGTTTTTACTGCTGATGTTCACCTTTAACCCCGCCGCGCAGGCGGCAAACTGCTGGAACGGCAGCCCGCCGGGGCTGAGTTTTGGTACCGTTACGCCAGGCGTTAGCAGCGCGACCAGCACCCGACTGACCTTTACCTGCAACAACTACGACGGGCAGCCGGAATACGTTCGCGCCTGTCTGAAGCTAATGGCAAACGACCCGATTCCGATGAGCCAGAATGAGCCGTCCACCACGCCGCTCTATTTTTCGCTGTACTCACTGTACGACCTGAGACACCCGCTGAGTCAGAACAGTGACGTCTACGCGCAGATTGATATGTCGCTGGCGTCCGGTCAGGGTAACGTTGAGCATGACATTCCGCTCATCGGCAAAATCAACCCCGGCCAGAGCAACATCAGCGCCGGGAGTTATTACGATTACGCCACCGGCGTTCAGATACGCTATGCCTCAGCGTCGTCGATGCAATCGCTGCCATCATGCAGCGAAGAGTCTGGCACGCTTATCACCGATCAAATCAGCGCTACCGCCACGGTGAAAAATGGCTGCGAAATCGTCAGCGTCGATAGCATGGAATTTGGCAGTAAATCACCTGCCGAAGCTGACACGTTACAGGCAAGCTCAACCGCCGACATCAGCATTCAGTGCCCGACGGGCACCACCTATGCCGTTGGCATCGGCCGCGGCCTGCACGCGGACGGTAACGCCCGACAGCTTTGCCACGACGGCGAATGCGTCAGCTATGGTCTGTATCAGGATGCTGCCCATGCCGTCGAATGGTCGCCTGACAACCCGGAGAAACAGTATTCCGGCGACGGTCAGCCGCAGAATCTGGTGGTCTACGGCGACGTACCCGCACAGAAGTGGCCTTCGGCGGGGGTCTATTCCGACACGGTGGTGATTACGCTGACCTATTAACCGCTGGCAGCAGCGCACACAGGATTTGCCCCAGTTGCGTCGCCACTGCCTCAACGGGCAGCCCCATCTGCGCGTGCATAATCGCGCCGTCCAGCGCCACCACTACCGCTGCGGTCTCATGGCCCGGCCAGCGCCCTGCCAGTTCGGCGGCAACGGCGGCTTTATGTTCGCGAGTCAACTGCTCAACCTCGGGCAGCGCATCGCCTATCTCCGCCGTCGCATTCAGAAAAGCGCAGCCGCGAAAGTCAGGCTGCTCCCACCACTGCCGCATCGTGGCGACCAGCGCCGTAGCAGGCGCCTGCCCGGCTTCACTTTGCCGCTGTAGCGTATCGCTAAACCACGTCATCCATAGCGTGTGGCGATAATCCAGATAGGCGAGAATCAGCTGATTCTTGCTGGGAAAGTGACGATAGAACGTAACTTTGGTCACCCCGGCCTGCTCGATAATTTTATCAATACCGGTGGCACGGATACCGTATAAGTAAAATAGCGCATGCGCCGTGGTGAGAATTTTTTCCCTGGCGCTGATGGCCTTTGAACCGTTTTTTACCGCGTTATTCATCGTTTTTTCACCGTTGACAAACTCTGGAGACAGGAATACGTTAGCACCAAGTAGACAGATCTGTCTACATTGCCACTCTGGAGGTTTTTATGAGCATCAGTCGCCCGCCACTCCCGCCTTTCACTCGCGAAAGTGCGATTGAAAAAGTTCGCCTTGCTGAAGATGGCTGGAACAGTCGCGACCCGGTGAAAGTCGCGATGGCCTACACTACCGATACCCAGTGGCGAAATCGCGCCGAGTTTATCCACGGACGCGCCGAGGCGCAGGCCTTTCTCGAGAGAAAATGGAAAAAAGAGCAGGAATATCGCCTTATCAAAGAGCTATGGGCTTTTGAAGGCAACCGTATTGCCGTGCGCTATGCCTACGAATGGCATGACGATTCCGGCAACTGGTTTCGTTCCTACGGCAATGAAAACTGGGAATTTAACGAGGATGGGCTGATGCAGCGCCGCTTTGCCTGCCTGAACGACCTGCCGATTCGCGAAGATGAACGCCTGTTCCACTGGCCCCAGGGCCGACGCCCGGACGATCATCCGGGGCTTAGCGAATTAGGGCTGTAACAGCAGCACTCTCCGCGCTGTCGCGCGGGGAGTATTTATCCACCGCAATATTATTTTTGCATCAGTACAGATACCGCGCTCAGTAGAAAAATAGTAATCATCACGACACTCATGATAATTACCGCTAAACGGGCGTTGCGCATAGTATTGGTCATTGCGAATATCCTCACAAAGAAAAATAGTGGCGTAACAGCGCCGTAGCGAGCACGCCGATAATAACGGTTACTGGCATAGAAAAACGGATAGCCGCAATAAACGTCACGCCCAGGCCAATTAAATCAATAAAGTTACCTGAAGCAAAATACGGGGCAATAAACGCCAGCATGACGCACCCCGGCGATGAACGCAGTACCGCCATAGCACCCGGCGTCAGCGTACGATTTCGTAAAATGAGCCACGCAGAGATGCGCGTTAAATAGGTGGTTGCCGCCATCAACACGATGGCAAACAGCGTTTGCTGATCCGGCATTATTTCTCCCCCCACCGCCAGGCCACCGCTAACCCGGCCAGCGGCCCGGCGATAACGTACCAGACGCCGGGTATAAAGTGATACACCGCCACGGCCACCAGCAAACTGGTCAGCCACGGCAGCGCTTTGCGAACTCCGCGCCACATACCCCGGACCAGCACCAGAAATACCGCCGGGAACGCCATATCAAAACCATAACGGTGAACATCGCCCAGCACCGGTCCCGCCAGTGCGCCAAGGGCAGTGAAACCCACCCACATGGCATAAAACGACAGCGATGCCCCCAGATAATAAGGCAGACTAAAACTGAGCATTCCACGTCCGGCGCGCTTTTGCGCATCGCTGTAACTCAATGCCCAACTCTCGTCAGTCATCAAAAACAACGCCGGCAGCACCTTACGTTTCGGAAAACGTGCCAGCAGTGGCACCAGGGTCGCCCCCATCAGTATATGTCGGCTATTTACCAGAAAGGTCACGGCCATAATTAATAAAATATGCGGCGGGTTAGTCCAGATTTGTATTGCCGCAAACTCAGAGCCACCGGCAAAATTAAGCCCGGTCATTAGCGGCACTTCAAAATGACTTAATCCTTTATGGCTCGCCTGTGCGCCAAGCACCAGCGCAAATGGAATAACGCCAAGTAATACCGGCAGCCCTTCTTTAATCCCACGACGAAATTCAGCGCCCACGGAATCACTTTGTGCAGACGTGTCTGGTCCGTCCGCAATAACGGAAATATCTTTTATGCTCATATTGAATGCCTGTTTCGGATGCTGCTTTAGCTGGCATTAGCATAGAATGCGTGACACTATTAGTAAACATATATAGTGTCACATTACACTAAGGTGATCAGATGCGCGAACGCTCCCCCTGGCAGCCACGGCTTGCCGAACAGACAACATCCCCCACCGAACGGCTGGTACAGGCTTTATCGGAAGATATTCTTTCCGGCCTACTGCCCTACGGCGCACGCTTACCGGCGCATCGGGATCTCGCGGATACCCTGAGTATTGGCCTTGGCACGGTGACCAAAGCCTACGGGATACTCGAAAAACGTGGCCTGGTCCGCAGCGTTAAGGGCAGCGGAATGTTTGTCGCGCTAGCAAACGCGCGTAGCGCAGAAGTTATCGACCTTTCGCAGAACACGCCGCCTGCCGCCCTGACGGCGCGTTCACTCGGCGCGACGCTCACCGCCATCGCACGTCGGCCGGATATGGATATGTTTAACTTTTATGCCCCTCCCGCTGGTCATGATGAGCACCGACGACTGCTGGCGCGCTGGTTTACCCAGCTTGGCGTTGAGGCCAATGCTGAACAGCTCATTATCACCAGCGGCGCGCAGCATGCGCTGTCGGTGGCGCTCTCCACCGTCTGCAAGCCGTTCAGTACGCTGTACGTTGAGGCGCAGACCTATTCCGGACTGATTCAACTTTCGCGACTGCTCAATCTGACGCTGGTCGGCATTCCAATGGATGATGACGGTATGGATGTGAAAGCGTTGGAAGCAGCGCTCGACGCCCGCGGTGAACACAACGCGGCGGTGTATGTGACCCCGCTGCTGCAAAGCCCTTCAACGCGGGTGATGAGTCTGACGCGTCGTCATGAACTGGTGCGCATTTGCCGGGAACGGAAGCTGTTTATCATTGAAGATGATGTTTATCGGCTGACCCGCAATATCGACATACCGCAAATCACCCGTTTGGCACCGGAAATCACCCTGTATGTAAATAGCCTGTCGAAGATCCTTAATCCAGCGCTTCGAATTGGCGGGCTTCTGCTGCCCAAGGCGCTCTACGCGCAGGGAGAATCGATGCTCAGAACAACGGCTATCATGGTTTCACCGCTGAGCTGTGCCATTATGGAGCAGTGGCTGCTGGACGGCACTGCCGAAACCGTCACCCTCGCCATTGAGCAAGAGACTACACGCCGATACGCGCTGGCACGCGATATTCTGGGCGAAGACCTGTACCACTCAGGGCTGCCCAGCTTCCACCTCTGGCTGCCACTACCCCGGGAAAACGTACACCCTTTCTACGAGGCAGCGCTTGCCGCCGGTATTAAAGTGACGTCGCCCGCCTCAACGGAGGTGACACCGTTCGCCGATCAGACGGGGATTCGATTGTGTATTGGCGGGCCGGATATGGAAAAGCTGACTCAGGCGCTGTTGATAATTAAGCGGATTATCACCCAGCTTAAACGACCTGCGATGCTGAATTATCCGGTCTGAGCACGCTTAGGGCGAATATCAAAACCTCGGCGCCATACCATACTTCGGCGATTTGATATTGGCTGCCCATACCTTGATATTATTCTGCAACAACAAGGTGAAATCAGACTCGAGGTGATTCACCATCTCATTGATTTGCTGTGAATCGTTAAGGGCAAAATGTTCGATCCGGTCCTTGCCTACCGGCACGCAGCTGTATTTGGCTGGAATATCTTTGCCATTAACATTGAACGTTTTAGCACCACCCGCGCACGGCCCCTCAGCCAGGTAAGACACCACCATATTGGCTCCGATTCGACCTGGCTGGGCGATACTTAGCATGACGGGAAACCCCTCTGAGGTCTGCGTCATGTCATAAAGAATGGCATTTCGTAAGTACCAGGTGTTGTATTCCCGTTCCTGCTGTTCTGAATATGCAAGAGAAGGAAGAAAAAGCAGCGCAATGATCGTAACAGCGTGAATTTTCATAAAACGTTGCCTTTATGGATTGTCATACGCATTATTCAGATCGGGATAAAAACAACAACATATTAAGATTATTCCTACTATTTTTGGCTGTCATCTTTTGGCTTTAATTTTAAAACAGGTCCTTCTGGATATACCGCACTAGAGAACGCGATCGCTGCACTACACGAAAAAATGCTGAAAATAACCCCACATCCCCCCAAGCGATTGTAAAAGCATCTATTTTTCAACACTTTTAACTGGTTACCGGCATGTTGTATAATGGTTTGCACTTTAACTAAAAAATGAGTGCGATCATGATTGATATCAACCTGCCTTTAACCGATGTCCACCGCCACCTTGACGGTAATATCCGTGCCCAGACCATCCTCGATCTCGGCCGCCAGTACAATCTCGCGCTCCCCGCTACTACGCTTGAAACCCTGCTGCCCCACGTACAAGTGACCAGCAATGAACCCGATCTGGTGAGCTTCCTGAGCAAGCTTGACTGGGGCGTGAAGGTTCTGGCTTCTCTGGACGCCGTACGTCGCGTTGCCTATGAGAACATTGAAGATGCGGCCCGTAACGGCCTGCACTACGTTGAGCTGCGCTTTTCTCCGCGCTACATGGCGATGACCCACCAACTGCCGGTCGACGGCGTGGTTGAAGCGGTAATCGCAGGCGTTAAAGAAGGCTGCAAAACCTTTAACGTTGAAGCGCGTCTTATCGGCATTATGAGCCGTACCTTTGGCGAAGCGGCCTGTGAAGAAGAACTCAATGCCCTGCTGGCCCACCGTGACGGTATTACCGCGCTCGACCTGGCTGGTGATGAACTGGGCTTCCCGGGACATCTGTTCCTGAACCACTTTACCCGTGCGCGCGATGCAGGCTGGCGTATCACCGTTCACGCGGGCGAAGCCGCAGGCCCGGAAAGCATCTGGCAGGCCATTCGCGACCTCGGCGCTGAGCGTATCGGTCACGGCGTGAAGGCCATTCTGGATCCGGCACTGATGGATTTCCTCGCGGAAAAACGTATCGGCATTGAATCCTGCCTGACCTCCAACATCCAGACCAGCACCGTGCCATCGCTGGCACAACATCCGCTGAAAACGTTCCTTGAACACGGCGTGCTGGCAAGCATCAACACCGATGACCCAGCGGTTCAGGGGATTGATATTCAGCACGAGTACCACACTGCAGCCCCAGCAGCAGGCTTAAGCCCGGCACAGATTCGTCAGGCACAGATCAATGGTCTGGAAATGGCGTTCCTTTCCGCTGCCGAAAAACAGGCGCTTACCGCCCGCGTTAAACAGGCATAAAAAAATCCCGGCAGGTACGCCTGCCGGGATTCCTCAATACCTTGACGATTACACTAACGTCAGCGCCGCACGGTGTTTCGCCGATTCCATCCCCAGCTCAATCAGTTCCATAATCTGGATCGCCTGACCGGCCGGTACCGGATTCTCACCGATGCCGTTCAGCGCATCGCGGATTGCCGCGTAGTACGCTGGGTAGTTGCCCGGTTGCGTCAACAGCGTCGTTTCCACCCGCGTTTCACCGTCCACCGTCGTTAGCACGCCGTCACGCATATCGTAGCCCCAGTCGGCCTGCGGTAGACGTTCCCCGCTTTTCAGTCGATCTTCCTGCGGGTCGAGGCCAAACTTCACATAGCTTGCCTCGGAACCGTGAATAATATAGCGCGCCGTTTCCGCCGCCGCCAGAAGCGTGCCGTGCAGCACAACGCGGCGCTGCGGATAGGTTAACACCGCATGGAAATAGTCTGTGGACTGCGCGCCGGGGCGCAGCTGACCGAGATCAACATACATACTCTGCGGTAAACCAAACAGGGTGATGACCTGATCCAGCAGATGCGGGCCTAAGTCATACCATATACCGCTGCCCAGCCCGGCCTGCTCGCGCCAGCGGGCGCGTACCTGCGGACGATAGCGGTCAAAATGTGATTCAAAGTGAGCGATATCGCCCAGCTTGCCTTCATTGATCAACGCTTTCACCGTCAGGAAGTCGCTATCCCAGCGGCGGTTATGGAACACCGACAGCAGTTTGCCCTGCTGTTTAGCCAGCGTATCCAGTTCACGCGCCTGTGACAGTGTCACGGTGAATGGTTTATCCACCACCACGTTTTTACCCGCTTCCAGCGCCGCTTTCGCTAACGGGAAGTGGGTATCGTTTGGCGTCGGGATAACGATCAGGTCGATATCAGGATTGGTAAATAGCGCCGTCGGGTCGGAGACGACCTGCACCGCTGGCCAATCTGCATGAACTTTACTGGCATCGCTACTGGAGACGACGGCAAGCTCCATCCCCGGCGTGCCGCTGATGAGCGGCGCGTGAAATGTCTTACTGGCATAGCCATAACCCACTAATCCTACACGGATTTGGTCACTCATATGTCGCCTCACTTCTCTATTTGGTGTGCTTTAAACTGATTTTGTAATCGATTTCTTTATTTGAACTCATCTGAAGCGTTCATACAACAGTTTAATAACATTATGGTCCATTGCCCCGTCAATTGGTGAAATAACCACCACCTGTCGAAACGATTCGGCTGAAAACTTGCGTTGTGACGCAGGCACGCTAAGATCTTGCCCTGGCTCTCTTTTATCAATGGACTGTAAGTAAAATTTCATGACTTCCGTAATGACGCGTATTGTTGAATTAATTGGTTGGATTATTCTGGGTTTTTCCGTTCTGCTTCTGTTTGTGGCGCATCACATCGATAACTACCAGCCGCCGGAGCCCGCTACCGCGACGCTGCAAAAAAATGTCCCGCCGTCATCGTAAAAGAGTGATTCAGATCTCATCAATGGAACCGGTTTCAGAAACCGGTTGCTCCGCTTAAAAGCACTCCTTACACTCGTGTTATCACACAGGTAAGGAGTGTTATATGTCTGCTTTTCCCCCAAATTTTCTCTGGGGAGCTGCCACGGCAGCGTACCAGGTTGAAGGTGCACATAATGAAGACGGTAAAGGCCCGTCTATCTGGGATATTTTCTCCCACCAGCCAGGGACAACCTATCAGGGTACAAACGGCGACGTTGCCGTCGATCACTACCATCGCGTAAAAGAAGACGTCCAGTTAATGGCGGAAATGGGGCTGCAAAGCTACCGTTTCTCTATCTCATGGCCCCGCCTGCTGCCGAACGGCCGCGGCGAGATCAACGAAGCTGGGGTGAAGTTTTACAGCGATCTGATTGATGACCTGTTAGCACATAATATTGAACCCATGATTACCCTCTATCATTGGGATCTCCCACAGGCGCTTCAGGACGAAGGCGGCTGGGAAGCCCGCTCTACGGCGGAAGCTTTCGAAGAGTATGCGCGCCTGTGCTATGCCCGTTTTGGGTCCCGCGTGAAGAAATGGGCCACCTTTAACGAAACCATCGTCTTTATTGGTCACGGTTACATTACCGGTAGCCATCCCCCTTCCGTGCGTAACCCGGCACGCGCTATTCAGGCCTGTCACCACGTCTTTATTGCCCATGCCATGGCGGTTAAAGCGTTCCGCGGGATGCAAATCAACGGTGAAATTGGCTTCGTTAACGTGCTGCAACCGCACTCTGCGCTGACCGATAGCCCGGAAGACCAAGCCGCTACCGAGCTGGCGGACGCTATCCATACCCACTGGTTCTACGATCCGGTGCTGAAAGGCCGCTACCCGGATGAACTGCTGGCGCAATCTCAGGCGCTGTGGGGCGTGCCGCGCTTTGCGCCGGGAGACGATGAACTGCTGCGCAAAAACCGCTGCGATTTTATCGGCCTGAACTACTATCGTCGTGAAACCGTTTCCGCAACGCCGCCGAAAGAAAAAGTCAGCGGTGAACAAGGCGTTGAAGGGCTGTTCTATTTCGTCCGCAACCCGGAAAGCGTCTACACCGAATGGGGCTGGGAGATTTGGCCTCAGGGGTTAACAGACGGCATCATGATGATCAAAGAGCGTTACGGTGATATTCCTATCTATATTACCGAAAACGGCCTGGGCGCCGTTGACCCTATCGTCGATGGTGAAGTGGTGGATACACCGCGTATCGATTTCCTACGCGTTCATATTGATGCTCTGGAAAAAGCCATTGCGCTTGGTGCTGACGTCCGTGGTTATTATCCGTGGTCGTTTATCGACCTGCTAAGTTGGCTGAACGGTTACAAAAAACAGTACGGTTTTGTTTATGTCGACCATAAGCAAAATCTGATGCGCAAGCGTAAAAAAAGCTTCTTCTGGTATAAAGACGTAATTGCCAGTCGCGGCGAGAATCGTTAATTTCACTTAGTCAGGGCGCGCCAAGCGCCCTGACTGCCTAAAAAATCACATTTTTTGTATCGAAATCAATAAGCACATTTTCTGTTATTGTAATTCCTGCCTATAAGCCAAATAATCCAGGCCGTCCTGCTGAGGTTTAGTCGTATGCGCTGAACTCTCAATAAAAGCAGATGTCGATATACCTATTGGCTGCGCACCCCTTTACCCGCTTTGTCATTCAGTTCTTTCTCACGGACTGAAACACGCTGTACGGTGAGCCCTAACATTATAAAATGGATACCCTTAAATGACCGTTCTGGATTATTTATTAAAATTCCGCAAAGTCAGTTCGCTGGACAATCTTGAAAAACTCTACGATCACCTGAACTATTCGCTGACCAACACCGAAGAAATCATCAATATGTATCGCGCTGCCGACCATCGTCGCGCAGAACTGGTTTCCGGCGGGCGACTGTTCGATGTCGGCCAGGTGCCAAAATCCGTTTGGCGATTCGTGCAATAGTAGTTTTTTCCAGAGCGCCAGTTGCTTATACTCCTCGGCTTGTATTTTTTCCTCTTCACTGGCGCTGATTTTCAGGAGACACAATGTCGGATAATTCTGCGGAACGTATCGGCGGATGGCTGCTTGGCCCGCTGGCCTGGCTGATTGTTCAGTTAATAAGCATCTGCATCACGTTAGTTAAATTTGGCTACGTCCTGCTGACGCCGAACACCCTGAGTCTGATTAAAGAGATGGGGGCGGCCAATATCGCCCTGCTCGCGCTCTCCTTCTTGTCATTCATCGCCATGTGTTATTACACGCTGTGGCTGACTATTGCCTTCTTCAAGCGCCGCCATAACGTACCAAAGCACTACATTATCTGGTTGATGATTGGCGTCCTGCTGGCGGTGAAAGCCTTCGCCTTCTCGCCGATTTCGGACGACCTTGCCGTGCGACAGCTGCTGCTTCCGCTGTTGGCCGCCGCGCTGATTGTGCCGTACTTCAAGCGTTCGCAGCGGGTAAAACGCACCTTTACTCACGCGTAATAACCCCACACTTAGCCTGTTGTCGCTCGAGACACTTTGTCAGATAATAGGTGGCTTTTTTTGTTACAGGTCGAATGATGTCTGACTATTTATTGCTCTTTATCGGTACCGTGCTGGTAAATAACTTCGTCCTGGTGAAGTTCCTGGGGCTCTGCCCGTTTATGGGCGTTTCCAAAAAGCTGGAAACGGCTATGGGGATGGGCCTGGCGACCACCTTCGTGATGACGCTGGCCTCTATCTGCGCCTGGCTTATCGACACCTGGATTCTGATCCCGCTGGATTTGGTTTACCTGCGCACGCTGGCGTTTATTCTGGTCATCGCCGTTGTCGTCCAGTTCACCGAAATGGTGGTGCGTAAAACCAGCCCGGCGCTCTATCGCCTGCTGGGCATATTCCTGCCGCTTATCACCACCAACTGCGCCGTGCTCGGCGTGGCGCTGCTTAACATCAACCTCGGCCACAATTTCCTGCAGTCGGCGCTGTACGGCTTTTCTGCCGCGGTCGGCTTCTCGTTGGTTATGGTGCTGTTCGCGTCCATTCGCGAGCGTCTGGTGGTCTCCGACGTTCCCGCGCCGTTTCGCGGCAACGCCATTGCGCTGATTACCGCTGGTTTAATGTCATTAGCCTTTATGGGCTTTAGTGGGCTGGTGAAGTTGTAATGATGACCTTCTGGATTGCTGTCGCTGCGATCAGCCTGTTAGGGCTGATTTTTGGCGTCATTTTGGGTTACGCCTCACGCCGTTTTGCCGTTGAGGATGACCCGGTAGTTGAAAAAATTGATGAACTGTTGCCGCAGAGTCAGTGCGGCCAGTGCGGTTACCCTGGCTGCCGCCCTTATGCAGAAGCGGTCAGCAACGGTGAAAAAATTAACTGCTGCGCGCCCGGTGGCGAAGCCGTGATGCTGAAAATTGCCACGCTGTTGAACGTTGACCCGCAGCCGATCGGCGGTGACGAAGCGGCCGCCGAGCCAGCGCGCATGCTCGCCATCATTGATGAAAATAACTGTATCGGTTGTACCAAGTGCATTCAGGCTTGCCCGGTAGACGCCATTATTGGCGCGACCCGCGCCATGCATACGGTGGTCAGCGACCTGTGCACCGGCTGTAACCTGTGCGTGGCCCCTTGCCCAACGCAGTGTATCGAGTTACGCCCTGTCGAAACGACAACCGACAGCTGGAAGTGGGATCTGCACACTATCCCGGTACGAAACATTCCTGTGGAACACCATGCTTAAGCTATTCTCCGCCTTCAGAAAAGACAAAATCTGGGATTTCGACGGAGGCATTCATCCGCCCGAAATGAAAACCCAGTCAAACGGCACGCCGCTGCGCCAGGTTCCCCTAGCCCAGCGTTTTGTTATCCCGTTGAAGCAACATATTGGCGCAGAAGGTGAACTCAGCGTGAAGCCTGGGGATCACGTGCTCCGTGGCCAGCCGTTAACGCGCGGTTGGGGACGCATGCTGCCGGTCCACGCCCCCACTTCCGGGACGGTCGTGGCGATTGAACCTCATGCCACCGCCCACCCTTCCGCGCTGCCAGAAATGAGCGTCATTATTGACGCCGACGGTGAAGACCGCTGGATAGCCCGCGACGGTTGGAGTGATTACAAAAACCATAGTCGCGACGCGCTTATCGAACGTATCCACCAGTTTGGCGTTGCCGGTTTAGGCGGTGCAGGCTTCCCGACGGGCAACAAACTGCGCGGCGGCGGCGATAAAATCACCACGCTGATTATTAACGCCGCCGAGTGCGAACCGTACATCACCGCTGACGATCGCCTGATGCAGGACTGCGCGGCGCAGATTGTCGAAGGGATTCAGATCCTCGCGCATATCCTGCAGCCGCAGCAGGTGCTTATCGGCATCGAAGATAATAAACCACAGGCGATTTCGATGATGCGCGCGGTGCTCGCGGGCTGTCACGGTATTAGTCTGCGCGTTATCCCAACCAAATACCCTTCCGGCGGCGCAAAGCAGCTGACGCAAATTCTGACCGGTAAACAGGTTCCGCACGGCGGCCGTTCGTCGGATATTGGCGTATTGATGCAGAACGTCGGCACCGCCTATGCGGTAAAACGCGCGGTCATCGACGGCGAACCGTTGACCGAGCGCGTCGTCACGCTGACCGGTGAATCGGTTGGTCAGCCTGGCAACGTCTGGGCGCGTCTGGGCACGCCGGTACAGCATCTGCTCAAACATGCCGATTTTTGCCCGACCAGCGACCAGATGGTGATCATGGGTGGCCCGTTGATGGGCTTTACCCTACCCTGGCTTGATGTACCGGTGGTCAAAATCACCAACTGCCTGCTGGCCCCTTCCGCCGCTGAAATGGGCGAGCCGGAAGAGGAAAAAGGCTGCATTCGCTGTAGCGCCTGCGCCGATGCCTGTCCGGCAGATCTGTTGCCGCAGCAGTTGTACTGGTTCAGCAAAGGCCAGCAGCATGATAAAGCCACGGCACACAACCTTTCCGACTGCATTGAATGTGGTGCCTGCGCGTGGGTCTGCCCAAGCAGCATTCCGCTGGTGCAGTACTTCCGTCAGGAAAAGGCCGAAATCAACGCCATTCGCCAGGAAGAACAGCGCGCCGCAGAAGCCAAAGCTCGCTTCGAAGCGCGTCAGCAGCGTCTGGAACGCGAGAAAGCCGCCCGTGAAGAGCGCCATAAAAAAGCGGCCGTTCAGCCTGCTGCCAAAGATCAGGATGCGATTCATGCGGCATTGGCTCGTGTACGAGAAAAACAGCAGCAGGCCGCGCAGCCGATTGTGATTCAGGCTGGTGCCGTGCCGGATAACAGCGCTGTGGCTGCCGCCCGTGAAGCGCGTAAAGCGCAGGCTCGCGCCGCGCAGGCTGAAAAACAGCAGGCAACGGCTGAGACTATCGACCCGCGTAAAGCCGCGGTTGAAGCCGCCATTGCTCGTGCCAAAGCACGTAAAGCGGCCCCGGCTGAAGCAGCAGAACCTGCTGCTGCCGCTGACGAGGCTATCGACCCGCGCAAAGCTGCCGTTGAAGCCGCCATTGCACGTGCTAAAGCCCGCAAAGCGGCATCATCGGTTGAAGTGGAAGCCGTTGCCGTTCAAGACGCAACGGTAGACCCGCGCAAAGCCGCCGTTGAAGCCGCCATCGCGCGCGCCAAAGCGCGCAAGGCCGCTGCGACAGAAATGAATGAACCTGCCGCCAACGACGACCCACGCAAAGCCGCCGTTGCCGCCGCTATTGCCCGTGTTCAAGCCAGGAAAGCCGCTCAGGCCGTTAACGAGGATTAAATGGTTTTCAAAATCGCAAGTTCCCCTTATACCCACAACCATCGCCAGACGTCGCGCATTATGATGCTGGTGGTCATTGCCGCACTGCCCGGCATTGTGGTCCAGAGCTGGTTTTTTGGCTGGGGAACCGTCATTCAACTGGTTCTCGCTATTCTTACCGCCTGGTTTGCCGAGTCGCTGGTACTTCGCCTGCGCAAGCAAAACATTGGCCAGACGCTCGCCGATAACTCCGCGCTACTGACCGGCCTGCTGCTGGCCATCAGTATTCCGCCGTTTGCTCCGTGGTGGATGGTGGTTCTCGGTACCGTGTTTGCCGTGATTATTGCTAAGCAACTCTACGGCGGCCTGGGTCAGAACCCGTTTAACCCGGCGATGATTGGCTACGTGGTACTGCTGATCTCCTTCCCGGTACAGATGACCTCCTGGCTGCCGCCGCACGATATCGCCGCCAACGTGCCGGGCTTTATGGACGCGCTGCAGGTGATCTTCAGCGGTCATACCGCCGCAGGTCAGGACATGACGGCGTTGAAGATGGGGGTCGATGGCATTAGCCAGGCGACACCGCTCGATACGTTCAAAACGTCGCTTCATGCCGGACATCCGGTGGATGAGATCCTCAAATCCTCGATTTATCACGGTGCGCTGGCCGGTGCGGGATGGCAGTGGGTCAACGTAGCCTATCTGGTCGGCGGCCTGTTCCTGCTGTGGCAAAAAGCAATTCGCTGGCATATTCCGGTGAGTTTCCTGGTGAGTCTGGCCGTCTGCGCAACGCTCGGCTGGCTGTTCCACCCGGAAAGCGTCGCCTCGCCGCAGATGCATCTACTTTCTGGCGCGACCATGCTGGGTGCGTTCTTTATTCTTACCGACCCGGTCACCGCCTCTACCACCAACCGAGGTCGTCTTATCTTTGGTGCGCTGGCGGGCCTGCTGGTCTGGCTGATTCGCAGCTTCGGCGGCTACCCGGACGGCGTGGCGTTTGCCGTGCTGTTAGCTAACATCACCGTCCCGCTGATTGATTACTACACGCGACCGCGCGTTTACGGACACCGCTGAGGATTCACATGTTAAAGACCATGCGTAAACACGGTGTCACGCTGGCGCTGTTCGCAGCCGGTTCTACCGGGCTGACGGCGGCAATCAACCAGTTGACCAAGCACACCATCGACGACCAGGCCGAGAAGCAGCAAAACGCCCTGTTCCAGCAGGTCATTCCGGCAGGCAGCTATAATAATGACCTGTTGAAGAGTTGCTTTGTGGTGGAAGCCCCGGCGCTCGGCAAAGGCGCGCATAAGGTTTATATCGCCCGTCAGGACGATAAGCCGGTCGCCGCCGTACTCGAAGCCACCGCGCCGGACGGCTATTCTGGCGCTATTCAGCTGTTGGTCGGTGCCGATTTTAACGGTACCGTGCTTGGTACCCGCGTGACCGAGCACCACGAAACGCCGGGGCTGGGTGATAAAATAGAGCTTCGCCTGTCTGACTGGATAACCTTCTTCGCCGGTAAAAAAATCGACGGTGCGAACGATAGCCAGTGGGCAGTGAAGAAAGACGGCGGCCAGTTCGACCAGTTCACCGGGGCGACCATTACCCCTCGTGCGGTAGTCAATGCGGTAAAACGCGCAGGGCTGTATGCCCAAACGCTGCCCGACCAACTGTCACAACTGCAAGCCTGTGGAGGATAAACAATGAGCGAAGTCAAAGAGGTTATTGTCCAGGGGCTGTGGAAGAATAACTCCGCGCTGGTTCAGCTTTTAGGCATGTGCCCGCTGCTGGCGGTCACCTCAACCGCCACCAACGCCTTAGGTTTAGGTCTTGCCACTACCCTGGTATTGACGCTCACCAACCTGGCCATCTCCAGCCTGCGTCGCTGGACGCCAGCGGAAATTCGTATCCCCATCTACGTGATGATTATTGCGTCGGTGGTTAGCGCCGTGCAGATGCTGATCAACGCCTATGCGTTCGGCCTGTACCAGTCGCTGGGGATCTTTATCCCGCTTATCGTGACCAACTGTATCGTCGTAGGTCGCGCAGAAGCGTTTGCGGCCAAAAAAGGCCCGGCGCTGTCGGCGCTGGACGGTTTTGCTATCGGCATGGGCGCCACCTGCACCATGTTTGTACTGGGTTCCATCCGTGAACTGCTCGGTAACGGCACGCTGTTCGACGGCGCGGATGGCCTATTGGGTAGCTGGGCGAAGGCGCTGCGCATTGAAGTCTTCCATACCGATACCCCTTTCCTGCTGGCGATGCTGCCACCGGGCGCATTTATCGGCCTGGGAATGCTGCTGGCTATCAAATATCTTATCGATGAACGGACTAAGAAACGTCATGCTCAGCAGGTTATTACCGCCGATAGCGTGAACGTGGATGGGGCAGAGAAAGCCTGATGAACAAAACCAAGCGTCTTGAAATATTGACTCGGCTGCGCGACAACAACCCGCACCCGACCACCGAACTCAACTTCACTTCACCGTTCGAATTGCTGATTGCGGTTCTGCTCTCCGCACAGGCGACGGACGTGAGCGTCAACAAAGCGACCGCCAAACTTTACCCAGTGGCAAACACGCCGCAGGCGATGCTTGATTTGGGCGTCGATGGCGTGAAGGAGTACATCAAGACGATTGGCCTGTTCAACAGCAAAGCGGAGAACGTCATCAAGACTTGCCGCATGCTGCTGGAACTGCACGGTGGTGAAGTTCCGGAAGACCGGGCGGCGCTGGAAGCACTGCCGGGGGTTGGACGTAAAACGGCGAACGTGGTGTTAAACACGGCTTTTGGCTGGCCCACCATCGCCGTCGATACGCACATCTTCCGCGTCTGTAACCGCACGCAGTTTGCGCCTGGCAAGAACGTCGAACAGGTGGAGGAGAAGCTGCTGAAAGTGGTTCCCGCCGAGTTTAAGGTCGACTGCCACCACTGGCTCATTCTGCACGGCCGTTACACCTGCATCGCCCGTAAGCCTCGCTGCGGTTCCTGTATCATTGAAGACCTGTGTGAATTTAAAGAGAAAGTGGAGCTGTAGTCCATTTTTCGCGGCGTGGCAAGTCGGCCCGCCGCCCCCTTCCGAGTGACTAGACCGCGTTTAATCCCATCTAATTATTCATTTTTTGGCACATCCAACGCCTATATAACGCTTTTACAGATTAAATGGGCCATCACTAACGAAATTTTCTATACAAAAACTGACCAGAACATCACCACAACATGATGTTGCATTTATGTTTCTTTACGAGCAATTCGCTTACATCATTAGGATGAATCCTCCGTAACGCACAATATGATCATCCAGTTATTTTTCAGAATCCAGCCTATATCACTATACTAAAGCGAGTTCAGCAGAAGATATCGTTAAATTGCCGTTTTTGCCCCACTATTTCAGAATAAAAAACCGCTTAAATTTAAAGCGTGAAATTTAACGCTAAATAACATTTATATGTCTGGTTAATTATTCCACTCTTTTTATTTGTAACGGAGTATTACAAAGGCCTTGTCTGAAAGCGCAGGATAGTGAACATTACTTCCCGTTTCCCTCCAGAATAACTATAAGGTGGATGCCAATGAGCACCCGCCCAGTACACCCCCCATTAGAATGGGATGTAAATAAGAGGTATATGTGTCTACTGCAAACAATAAACCAACTGAAAGCGTAAGTTTAAACGCCTTCAAACAACCTAAAGCGTTCTATCTCATCTTCTCTATCGAGTTATGGGAGCGTTTTGGTTTCTACGGCCTGCAAGGCATTATGGCCGTTTACCTGGTTAAACAGCTGGGTATGTCAGAAGCAGATTCCATCACGCTGTTCTCTTCCTTTAGTGCATTAGTGTACGGTCTGGTTGCTATCGGCGGCTGGCTGGGCGACAAAGTACTGGGTACAAAACGCGTGATTATGCTGGGTGCCGTGGTGCTGGCTATCGGCTATGCGCTGGTCGCATGGTCTGGTCACGATGCAGGCATCGTCTATATGGGTATGGCGGCTATCGCTGTAGGTAATGGCCTGTTTAAAGCCAACCCGTCTTCCCTGCTCTCTACCTGCTATGCAAAAGACGACCCGCGTCTGGACGGTGCATTCACCATGTACTATATGTCCGTGAACATCGGTTCGTTCTTCTCCATGCTGGCAACGCCATGGCTGGCCGCAAAATACGGCTGGAGCACTGCGTTCGCGCTGAGCGTCGTGGGTATGCTGATCACCGTGGTTAACTTCGCTTTCTGCCAGCGTTGGGTTAAACAGTACGGTTCCAAGCCTGACTTCGAGCCAATCAACTACCGCAACCTGCTGCTGACCATCGTTGGTGTTGTGATTCTGGTCGCTGTCGCCACCTGGCTGCTGCACAACCAGGGCATCGCACGTATGGTTCTGGGCGTGATTGCACTGGGCATCATCTTTATCTTCGGTAAAGAAACCTTCGCAATGAGCGGTGCGCCGCGTCGTAAGATGATCGTGGCGTTCATTCTGATGCTCGAAGCGATTATCTTCTTCGTGCTGTACAGCCAGATGCCGACCTCTCTGAACTTCTTCGCGATTCGTAACGTTGAGCACTCCATTCTGGGTATCGCGTTCGAGCCGGAACAGTATCAGGCGCTGAACCCGTTCTGGATCATTATTGGTAGCCCAATTCTGGCCGCTATCTATAACAAGATGGGCGACAACCTGCCAATGCCGACTAAGTTCGCGATTGGTATGGTGCTGTGCTCCGGTGCCTTCCTGGTGCTGCCGCTGGGCGCGAAGTTCGCTTCCGACGCGGGTATCGTTTCCGTTAACTGGCTGATCATCAGCTACGGCCTGCAGAGTATCGGTGAACTGATGATTTCTGGTCTGGGTCTGGCGATGGTGGCACAGCTGGTTCCACAGCGCCTGATGGGCTTCATCATGGGTAGCTGGTTCCTGACTACCGCGGGTGCGAACATCATCGGTGGTTACGTTGCAGGCATGATGGCGGTTCCGGAAAACGTGACTGATCCGCTGATGTCTCTGAACATTTATGGCCACGTATTCCTGCAGATTGGTGTTGCTACGGCCATTATCGCCGTGCTGATGCTGCTGACCGCTCCGAAACTGAACCGTATGACTCAGGACGACGCAAAACCTGCTGCTGACGGTAAAGTCGCTTCCGCATAACGTCATCGGGAAACGAATAAATATTTAGGCCGCTAACTTCTGTTAGCGGCTTTTTTTTTATCGCTTCAGGCACTAACATACCTCCATATCTCTCGGCTGCCCTTCGGCTGAGGGAAAACAAAAATAACCAAGTCTGAAGGAGTTACCCATGAAATTGTTCTACAAACCCGGCGCCTGTTCCCTTGCATCGCACATCACGTTGAGGGAGAGCGGAAAGGACTTTACGCTTATCGGCGTCGACCTGATGCACAAACGTATGGAAAACGGTGACGATTTCCTGAAGGTCAACCCGAAAGGCCAGGTTCCTGCGCTGCTGCTGGACGACAACACCCTGCTGACGGAAGGCGTGGCTATCATGCAGTACATCGCCGATAGCGTTGCGGATCGCCAGCTGCTGGCACCGGTTGGTACCATCAATCGTTACAGAACGCTGGAATGGCTGAACTATATCGGGACCGAGCTGCACAAAGGCTTTACGCCACTGTTCCGCCCGGATACCCCGGAAGATTACAAACCAACGGCGCGCGCGCTGCTGGATAAGAAACTGGCCTACATCGATGAATCGCTGGCGAACGCGCAGTGGATCAGCGGTTCACGTTTCACTATTGCCGATGCCTATCTGTTTACCGTGCTGCGCTGGGCGTTTGCCGTGAAGCTGGAAATGGCGGGATACAAAAATATTGCGGCCTATATGGAGCGCGTCGCGGCGCGTCCTGCGGTGGCGGCAGCCATGGCGGCTGAAGGTCTGAAGTAATATTGCTGTGCTGGCTCCCCGGAGTCGGCGCTTCGCACCTCGTCCGGGCTACAGGCTAGTGTAGCCCGGCAGAGCTTCGCGACGCCGGGAATATTTACAGCTGAGTGGCGCTAAAACAGTGAACGGGCTTCGCAATACGATCCTGCGCCGCCACTACCTGCAACTCATACTCGCCCATCTCTTTGGTGGTGACCATAATCTCGTACACCGCCGCAGTCACATGCTCCAGCGCGTCGCGAAGGCTAGCCCCTTGCAGCAGCTTAACCAGCAGCAGACCGCTGGTCACATCGCCCACGCCCACCGGGTGACGCGCGCCAAAGTCGATCAGTGGACGGCTGATATGCCAGGCTTCATCCGCCGTCACCAGCAGCATCTCAAAGCGATCCTGACTGTATCCTGCACGGGCCAGATGCTTCACCAGCACGATTTCCGGCCCCTGAGCAATCAGCTCACGCGCAGCCAGCACCGCATCGTTCACATCCTTAACGTCACGACCGGCGAGAATTTCGAGCTCAATCAGGTTCGGCGCGATGATGTCGCTTGCCGGCATGGCATAGCGCTTATGGAATTCCGCCACGCCTGGTGCCACAATGCAGCCCTTTTCCGGGTGCCCCATAACCGGGTCACAGAAAAATTTCGCCTGCGGGTTCGCCGCTTTCACCTGACGCACGATGCCAAGAATATGCTCGCCCTGCTCCGCAGAGCCCAGATAGCCGCTCAGCACCGCGTCACAGCGCTTCAACTGGTCGATAGCCGCAATGCCCTGCACAATCTCTGTCAGATGCGCTGGCGGCATCACGCAGCCCGTCCACTGACCATATTGGGTATGGTTGGAAAACTGCACCGTGTTTAGCGGCCAGACGTTCGCACCAAGGCGACGCATAGGAAACTCGGCGGCGCTATTGCCCGCATGCCCAAAAACGACGTGAGATTGAATGGCGAGGATGTTGTTCATTAGCTCTACTCAGACGACAAAAAAGAAGGGGGCGTAGTTTCCCACGCCCCCTCGTTTCGGAATATTACTTCCAGCAGATCAAACAGTAATTTTTCTTACCACGGCGTAACAGGGTGTAACGACCGAAGAGAATATCGCTTTCCTGGAAGAAATATTCCGGGTCAGCCTGTTTTTCACCGTTGATGGTGACCGCGTTGGAGGCGATGGTTTTACGCGCCTGGCCGCGAGACGGCTGCAGCTCGGAGTCCACCAGCGCCTGCATCAGGTCAGCCCCTTTATCCATCTCAACCATCGGCACACCGTCCTGCGCCAGCTGCTCGAAGTCTTCTTCGCTCAGCGCACTCAGTGAACCACTGAACAGGCTATCGGTGATGCGTTTTGCCGCCACCAGACCTTCTTCACCGTGCACCAGACGGGTCACCTGCTCGGCCAGTACGTACTGGGCGCGAGGAGCTTTACCGCTGTTCTTGTCTTCTTCTTCCAGCGCATTGATCTCTTCAATGTCCATAAAGGTGAAGAACTTCAGGAAGCGATAAACGTCGGCATCCGCGGTGTTGATCCAGAACTGGTAGAATTTGTACGGACTGGTTTTCTTCGGATCCAGCCAGACTGCGCCGCCTTCGGTCTTACCGAATTTGGTGCCATCAGCTTTAGTAATCAGCGGAACGGTCAGGCCGAATACCTGGTTCTGGTGCAGACGACGGGTCAGGTCGATACCGGAGGTAATGTTACCCCACTGGTCGGAACCACCAATCTGCAGCGCAACGCCGTGCAGTTTGTTCAGGCAGGCAAAGTCATAGCCCTGCAGCAGGTTGTAGGAAAACTCGGTGAAAGAGATGCCCTGATCGTCACGGTTAAGACGCTGCTTCACCGCTTCTTTGTTAATCATCTGGTTAACAGAGAAGTGTTTGCCGATATCACGCAGGAAGGTCAGCACGTTCATGCCGCCGAACCAATCATAGTTGTTGGCCGCAATAGCCGAATTGTCGCCGCAGTCGAAATCGAGGAACGGTGCCACCTGTTTGCGGATTTTATCCACCCACTCCTGCACGGTATCTTCGGTATTCAGTTTACGCTCGGCCGCTTTAAAGCTTGGGTCGCCAATCAGACCGGTTGCGCCGCCGACCAGTGCAACAGGCTTATGCCCTGCCTCCTGGAAGCGTTTCAGGCATAACAAAGGAACAAGATGCCCCAAATGCAAGCTGTCGGCGGTAGGGTCGAAGCCGCAATAGAGCGCGATCGGGCCTTGCGCCAGTCGCTCTGCTAACGCTACCTCGTCCGTTACCTGGGCGACTAGCCCCCGCTCTTGCAGTTGTTTAATCAAGTTACTGCTTGCCATCAAATTCTCCATCTATATACGACTGCACCTTTGCCGGTACACGACTTTTCGCCAGACGCGAAAGCTCTATAGAATAAAGCGCTGGCGCACTCAGCGCTAGCGCTTAACACAACAAATTTCAGGGATTACGGTGCCAGACGGTCGATTTTCCAGGCATCCGCGTCGCGCTGGTATAAAAAACGGTCGTGCAGACGATGTTCACCGCCCTGCCAGAACTCCATCTGCTCAATAGAAACGCGGAAACCGCCCCAGAAACTTGGCAGCGGGACCTCACCCTGCTGGAATTTCTGTTTCAGTTCCATGAACTTGCTTTCGAGGATACCGCGCGCAGAGATGCGGCTGGACTGCTTAGATACCCAAGCGCCAATTTGGCTGTCGCGCGGGCGGCTGTGGAAATACTTCACCACTTCGAGGGTCGACAGACGTTCAGCCTTGCCGATAACCATCACCTGCCGCTCCAGCATATGCCACGGGAACAGCAGGCTGATGCGCGGATTGTTCTCCAGCTGATGCGCCTTACGGCTACCCAGGTTGGTATAGAAGACCAGCCCTTTCTCATCATAGTGCTTGAGCAGAACGATACGCTGATACGGCTGACCGTTTTCATCAACCGTGGCAACCACCATCGCCGTAGGGTCGGCCAGTCTGGCATCACATGCCTGGCGTAACCAACGTTCGAACAAGGGCAGCGGTTCAGCAGGAAGGTCGTGGCGACGCAGACCGCCACGGGTGTACTCACGGCGCAGATGCGCGATTTGTTGCAGATCGTCGTTATCAGACATGGCGTTTAAGAGAGTAGTCAACGGGTGGCGTTATTGTGCGCCGCCCGCCTGAAAATCTCAACGCTTGGGGTTTTGTAACTGGCAGTTATTCAACACGATGTGGTCGCGTTTGTAGACGGTTGCTTCGTTACCCTTAGACCAGAACACGTAGATCCCGTCGGTATAGCGAGCGCCCGACGCGGAGATCCCCTGCTGGAGATTCAGCTGCTGGTTGTCATAGATAAAATTCACCTGTTGGCGCTGATTGTTAAGATGCACGGTCAGCGGTTTTTCCTCACACTGGTATTCCAGCGTGTCGGTCTGCATGCGTTCCATAAACTGATTGTACGCACTGCAGCCAGCGAGCATAAAAGGGAGAACAGCGATAAGTAGCTTTTTCATTGTTTTGGGCCTTCCGACATTCCTGGTCAAGGAGTGATTCTCACACTCCCGTTCAAGTTAAGTCTACCGGCCCACTGTAAAAGAAGATGTCAGTTAACTCTGATTATGCTGCGGATTTGCTGGATAAATAGCCCCTAGCACGGTCGCCTCCGAAGCACCGGTCACAGACGGTAGGTTACCCGGCAGTCCGGCGACGGTTCGCCAGGCCAGCCAGGCAAATGCCAGCGCTTCCATATCGTCACCGCTGATCCCGTAAGCATCGGTGCTCGCCACTTCCGTTCCGGCAAGCAGGCCGGCCAGACGCGCCATCACCAACGGATTACGGCTGCCACCGCCGCAGACCAGCAGACGTTCGCATCCGCCGCTCAACATCACCTGTTCGCTGATGGTCACGGCGGTCAGTTCAGTCAGCGTCGCTTGTACGTCCTGCGGACGCAGGCCCGGATAGCGCGCCAGGAACTGCGCCAGCCAGCCGTAGTTAAAGTACTCCCGCCCGGTGCTTTTTGGTGCAGGTGCCGAGAAGTACGGGTCGCTCAGCATATCCTGCAGCATCGGTAGGATAACCTTGCCTTCGCTGGCCCACTCGGCGTCTTTGTCGTATGGTTTGCCCAGGCTGCGCCAGATCCACGCATCCATCAGCATATTACCCGGACCGGTATCAAAACCGCGTACCGGCATGCCAGGAACCAGTAAAGAGAGGTTGGCAATACCGCCGATGTTGAGGATCATCCGACGTTCATCAGGATGCGCCAGCAGCGCCTGGTGAAAAGCGGGCACCAGCGGCGCGCCCTGCCCACCCAGCGCCATGTCGCGGCGGCGGAAATCCCCCACTACGCTCACGCCGGTGCGGGCGGCGATAATATTGTTGTCGCCAATCTGCATCGTGTGCGGTGCAGCGCCCGTCGGCTCATGCCATACCGTTTGCCCATGGCAGCCGATGGCGACGATATCGTGCGCCTCAAGATGCTCCTGAGACATTAGCGCGATAACTGCTTCAGCAAACAAATTCCCCAGCCGATTGTCGAGCTGGCCGAGTTGCGAAAGCGTCAGCGCCTGCCCCTGGCAGATGGCGAGCACGGCCTCTTTTAGGGCTACCGGTATTGGCCAGGTAAGGCTGGCAAGCTGGGCTACGCGGCTTTCATCAATGGCCGCGAGCACTACGTCCACGCCGTCAAGGCTGGTTCCCGACATCACGCCAATATATCGCCCGGATTTCATACGCCGTCCTTAGTCATCTTTGCAAAGTCAACACTCAATCATAAAGTGACACTTAATGCTATTAACTGATAATACTTTTTAACAATATACCCACCATCGGCCCGCCAGGTAGTTTCCCTTGCGTTTAACGTTGGTTAAGCCATTATGGATTATTCTTATTAATAATAAATGCGGAATATATGACCGCTCGAATCAAATACCATATAATCGTTTAGTACGGATGCTCACAAGAGCGATTCTGAGTGAACTGGAGATTCATAAAATGATGTTACGCGTATTGGCTGTTTCAATGATTGGTTTATCCCTGGCCGGATGTGTCAGCAACAGCGGGTTGTCAGGCGATGTTTACTCGGCATCCGAAGCGAAACAGGTCCAGAACGTGACCTACGGTACCATCGTCCACGTACGTCCTGTTCAAATTCAGGGCGGCGACGATAACAATGTTATCGGCGCCATCGGCGGTGCGGTTCTGGGTGGCTTCCTGGGTAACACTATCGGTGGCGGCACCGGTCGTTCCCTGGCGACTGCGGCGGGTGCCGTGGCAGGCGGCGTAGCAGGTCAAGGCGTTCAGGGTGCGATGAATAAAACCCAGGGCGTTGAGCTGGAAATTCGTAAAGATGACGGCAACACCATCATGGTGGTGCAGAAACAGGGCGATACCCGCTTCTCTGCTGGCCAACGTGTCGTGATGGCAAGCAACGGCAGCCAGGTTACCGTTTCCCCGCGTTAAGCCTCACTTCGCGTACGTGGCCGCTACGGCCACGTACCTTTCCACCACTCAGTATTATTTCTAATACTTATTTCAAGCAAACAATTAATTCATACCATGAATGCATAATTGACATTTAGCTTATGTATTATTTGCGCGTGGACAATATTTACTGACAGTTTATCTATTACACTCCCTGCGTATAGGGCTGGATGCCCGTTGCATGCCCGGCGTTGCGTACACAGGACACATATATGCTGCTAAAATTCCCGCTACAGCGCTTTTTGATTTATCTGACCATCACTCTTATTGGCACGCTTGTTCTGAATCATTTTTCGAACGCGTTTATCAGCAACGTTCCGTCTATTGCGCCGATATTGTTCCCAACGCTGACGATTTTTCTCATGGTTTTTCACACCATGATCGCCGTGTTCATGGTCATGAAGTATTTGTGTGATAAACGTCGTCTCTACCTTATGCCCATCGCCTGCGCCTTTGCTAGCTCTGCATTGCTGATGCTGGGCACGCTGAAGAGTTATCCGGATTGGTTCCTCTGCGGCGGCGTGAATATCGCAAATTATAATGATGCCCTGATCTTTTACGTATTCCGTAATATATTAATGGCACTATTATTTATTACTGCGGTCATTCTCTACGCATTTAAGCTACGTGAGATGCACACCCGCAAAATCCATTTTTTCATTCTCAGCGGCATCGTTATTTTCTGCGCCGGCATTATGGAATTGGCCTGGTTATATTCCAGCAACGATCCGTTACTCAGCGTTGCCTTTATTGATAATCTTACCTTTAAATATACTGACGTCTGGCAAGGAATTATCAGCTGGATATTGTTTGGTCTTTGGGGGATAACGCTTTTCACCATTCTGATTACAACCCAACTGCGCAATATATTCTGGTACAGCGGGGCCTTCTTCTG
This sequence comes from Kluyvera sichuanensis, assembly GCF_040930405.1. Taxonomy (NCBI): domain Bacteria; kingdom Pseudomonadati; phylum Pseudomonadota; class Gammaproteobacteria; order Enterobacterales; family Enterobacteriaceae; genus Kluyvera; species Kluyvera sichuanensis. The sequence goes on along the minus strand of NZ_CP162271.1, from coordinate 1,037,584 downwards.
CGCCTGCTATATCTTCACGTTGTTTGTCCTGATGACCGGCAAGGATACCGCCAGCTACAGCTGGTATCAGGCGCGCCTGTTCGAAACCATCTCCACCCTGTTCCTTATCTTTGTGCTGTTTTGCGACGTGTTCACGCTCTATCGCCAGTCCAATGCGAAGTACCATGACTCATACCAGAACTCTATCCGCGATCCATTAACGCGACTGTACAACCGCAGCTATTTCTACGACTCGTTTACCGCACTGTTGCCTACCATCGCCGACGGCCAACCGGTATCGGTGATTGTCAGCGATCTGGACCACTTTAAGCGTATCAATGACAAATATGGTCACCTGCAGGGGGACAAGGTGATTCAGTTTGTGGCGAAAGTCCTGCAGGATTCGGTACGGCAAAACGACGTTGCCGCACGTATCGGCGGCGAAGAGTTTGCCCTGCTGCTGGTTAACACCTCTCCTGAGGTGGCGCGAACGATTGCCGAGCGTATTCGGCTGGCAATCAGCCAGCATGATACCGAAAGCAGCCATGCGCAACTGCCGGAGTCTATCACCATCAGCATGGGCGTTTTCACCGCCGTCGATTTATCGGTGCCGGTAGAAGAGTGCGTCAGACGAGCGGATGAAGCGATGTACCGCGCCAAAGCGGCGGGCAGAAACCGCGTAATGGTCTGGGAATAAGAGAGGTGAAAAAAAACCCGCGACTATCGCGGGTTTTTTTGAGTATCAATGAGTATCAATCGCGCGATTGCAGCTCAATGATATTCTGCTCCAGTTTGCGGATGAGCGTGGTCAATATCCCCAACTCCTCGGCGGAGATCCCTGACAGGATATCACCGCGCGTGTGGCTGATGACCGCTTCCATCTCCTGGATCAGCGGTTCCGCTTTCTCAGTCAACTTAATGCGTTTAGCACGGCGGTCATTCGCACAGGTCTGGCGAGAGATCAGTCCCTTCTCTTCCAGCTGATCCAGAGTACGAACTAAAGACGGCTGCTCGATGCCGATCGCCTTTGCCAGTTGGATTTGCGACTGTTCGGGCGGCAGCTGATGAATATTATGCAGCGTGACCCAGTGAGTCTGCGTGAGTTCCAGAGGTTTGAGGCGATGGTCAATCAAAGCACGCCAAATGCGCACCAACCGTGCCAGATCAGAACCTAATGGCGATTCCAATTTCATCTCCTTATAATTAGCTTGCTAAGTTATTATACTGATTTTAGAATAGTGTGCAGTATTTAAATTAGCAAAACAAATGAATTGCCACGTGCACGCAAACCAGATCCGTGAGTTACACTGTTTCAAATGATGTGAATGTATGTCAAAAGACGACATACTATCGAGCCATAACTCTTCAATTGCAAAGGATTTTTGCTTGTGAAGTCTATTTTCCACATTCCTGGAGTCCCGCTGCAAGACCTTGTGGTTGGTGCTTCTATTTATTTTCCCCCTGTATTTAAAGCCGTCCTGCTGGGCTTCCTGTTCTGGTTGATAATTCACCGTTTATTGCGCGATTGGATGTATGCCGGTGATATCTGGCACCCGCTATTGATGGATCTCTCTTTCTTTGCGCTTTCAGTGTGTATGGCGCTGATGATACTGGTTTTGTGGTGATGTAACTCAATGAAAAAATTAAAATACTTCTCAACGCTGCTCATCGCGGCCTTGGCTATCATCGCCTGCTGGCTGGTCTGGAACTACTACATGCAGTCGCCGTGGACGCGCGACGGCAAAATTCGCGCCGAACAGGTTGATATTACCCCTCAGGTTTCTGGCAGTATTCTGACCCTCAACGTAAAGGACAACCAGTTTGTCCGCGCCGGCGACGTGCTGTTCCAGATTGACCCAACGCCGTGGAAAATTGCCGAGATGAATGCCGATGCGAAGCTTGCTAAGGCTCAGTCCGACCTCTCGCGCGCCAGCCATGAAGTGGAGCGTCGCCGGGGGCTATCGCAGAACTTTATCTCTGCTGAAGACCTCGACACGGCAAACATGACGCTGAAAGCGGCGCAGGCCAATTTTGATGCCGCCAAAGCCGAGCGCGAACATGCCCGCTGGCAGCTGGCTCAAACCAACGTAAAAGCACCTGTCGACGGTTGGGTTACCAATCTCTCTACCCGTGTCGGCAACTATGCCGCCGTCGGGCATCCGGTTTTTGCGCTGATCGATAGCCACTCCTTCTATGTCGTTGGCTATTTTGAAGAGACCAAACTGCGCCACATCCGCGAAGGTAACCGCGCCGACGTGGTGCTCTATAGTGATGACAAGAAGTTACAGGGTCACGTATCCAGCATCGGCCGCGCCATTCACGATCAGAGCCTGGCGACGGACGGCAAGCTAGTTGCCGATATCAAGCCGACCATTCCATGGGTACGCCTGGCCCAGCGGGTGCCGGTACGCATTGAATTAGACGCGCTGCCAGCGGATACCGTGCTGGTTGCTGGTACCACCTGCACCGTCTCTATCGTCGGTGGGAAGCAATGACCTTTCCCGCTTTAACATGGCGGTCATTGCCCTGGGTTAAAGCGACCGTGCCGCAATGGCGCTACGCCATGCGCAACGCCATTGCCATGTGTCTCGCGCTAAGCATCGCCTACTGGCTCAACCTTGATGAGCCTTACTGGGCGATGACCTCCGCCGCGGTGGTCAGCTTTCCGACCGTTGGCGGCGTTATCAGTAAAAGCCTCGGGCGCATTGCCGGGAGTATGCTCGGCGCCTGCGCGGCGCTGTTGATAGCCGGGCATACCCTGACCGACCCCTGGCTGTTCCTGTTTGCTATGTCCGGCTGGCTGGCCTTCTGTACCTGGGCCTGCGCGATGTACACCAACAACGTCGCCTACGCCTTTCAGCTGGCGGGCTACACCTGTGCCATTATCGCGTTTCCTATTATCAATGTGGTGGATGCCACTCGACTCTGGGACATTGCTCAGGCGCGCGTATGTGAAGTGATTGTCGGGATTCTGTGCGGCGGGCTGATGATGATGATCCTGCCCAGCACCTCTGACGGCAGCGCCCTGCTAACGGCGCTTAAAAATATGCACGCCCGGTTACTTGAACACGCCAACATGCTCTGGCAACCGGTCACCACCGATGCCATCCGCACTGCGCACCAGAGCGTGATCAGCCAAATTCTGACGATGAATCTGCTGCGCATTCAGGCCTTCTGGAGCCACTATCGCCTGCGACGACAGAACACGCTGCTCAACTATTTGCTGCACCAACAGCTGCGTCTGACTAGCGTTATCTCAAGCTTACGTCGCCTGCTGCTGAACTGGCCGGATGCGCCGCAGACCATCCGCCCGGTGCTGGAAGAACTGTTGCTGGCGCTGGCGAAGCCCGACTGCGATGCCTATACCGTCGCGCGAATTATTGCCCCGCTGGCGCCGAGCGACCCGCAGGATTATCGCCACCACGCGTTCTGGCACCGCTTACGCTACTTCTGCCGCCTTTATCTCACCACCAGCCATTGGCTCCAGCGGCTGGAAAACGCCACCGCAGTGACCGAGTTTACCGTGCCAACAGCCCCGGCCTTGATGCGCCATACCGATCACGCCGAAGCTGCCTGGAGCGGCATCCGCACCTTCTTTGCGCTGGTCAGCGTTGGCGCGCTAAGCATCAGCACCCAGTGGGAATCGGGTGCAGCGGCCTTAACCCTGGCGGCTATCTGCTGTGTACTCTACTCCAACGTACCGTCACCGTTCAGTTCGCTCACGCTGCTGATGCGTACCCTGATCCTGCTGTCGATATTCAGCTTTGGCGTCAAATTCGGCCTGATGGTGCAAATCAGCGATCTCTGGCAGTTCATGCTGTTTCTCTTCCCGCTATTGCTAACCATGCAACTGTTGAAACTGCAGATGCCCAAACAGGCAAGGCTGTGGGGCTCGCTTATCGTCTTTATGGGCTCATTTATCGCGGTAACCAATCCGCCAGTCTACAATTTTGGCGATTTCCTTAACGATAACCTGGCCAAAATCATCGGCGTTGGTCTGGCATGGCTGGCGTTTGCCGTGCTGACTCCCGGCTCAGATGCGCGCAAAAGCCGCCGTCATATTCGGGCGTTACGGCGTCACTTTGTTGACCAGTTGAGTCGACACCCGACAAACAGCGAGCATGAATTTGAATCGCTGGTTTATCATCATGTTAGCCAGCTCAGCAGCAGCCAGGATGAACCAGCACGCCGCTGGCTGTTACGCTGGGGCGTAGTGCTGCTGAACTGTTCGCACGTGGTCTGGCACCTTCGCGCCTGGGAAGCCCGTTCGGACCCGCTGTCGCAGGTGCGCGATATGTGTATTAGCCTGCTACGGGATGTGATGAGCGAACGCGGGGTTCAGCAGCGTCCGCTGGCCGCCACGCTTCAGGAACTGCAACGAATCTGCGACACGCTGGCCCACCACCATCAACCGGCAGCCCGGGAACTAGCCTCGATCCTGTGGCGTCTGTACTGTTCGCTTTCACAGCTGGAAACGGCACCGCCGCCCGGTACGCTGACCGAGCAACCGGCGTAAAAAGGAAGGATGCAGGCGGTAAAGACCGCCTGCATTACTGACATTACGGAACGTCGTAACCTAATGCCGCTTTACGAATGCGGAACCACTGCTGACGCGTCATATCCAGAGACTGGGCGACAATGGCCGAGCGCACGCGTTCGATTTTGCCAGAGCCGATAATCGGCAGCGGCTGCGACGGTAAACGCATCACCCACGCATACACCACCTGCTCAATGCTGCCTGCGTTCAGTTCATTCGCCACCTTCGCCAGCTCATCGCGCAACGGCTGGAACTCATCGTCATTAAACAGACGACCGCCGCCGAGGCAGGACCAGGCCATCGGGCGAATACGCAACTGCTGCAGCTGATCCAGCGTGCCGTCAAGAATGGTCGGCTGGTGAATTGGCGAGATCTCCACCTGGTTCGTGGCCAGAGTGAACGGCAGACGCGACTGCAACAGCGCAAACTGCGCCGGGGTAAAGTTGGAGACGCCGAAATGGCGCACTTTTCCACTCTGATGCAGCGCGGTAAACGCCTGCGCCACTTCATCGGCATCCATTAACGGATCCGGGCGGTGGATCAGCAGCAGATCCAGCACGTCGGTAGCCAGGTTACGCAGCGACTGTTCGGCGCTATGAATGATGTGATTGCGGTCGGTAATATAGTGACCGAGCGCGTGTTCCGGCTTCGCCGTGGTCGCGATCCCGCACTTGGTGACAATCTCCATTCGTTCACGCAGATGCGGCGCCAGCTTCAGCGCTTCACCGAACGCAGCTTCACAGGCGTAGCCACCATAAATATCGGCGTGGTCAACGGTCGTCACCCCAAGGTCGAGATGCTCTTCAATAAAGCTCACCAGCTGACGTGGCGTCATGTTCCACTCCATCAGACGCCAGTAGCCCATCACGAAACGGGAAAATTCTGGCCCTTGTGGTGCCAGGGTAATACGTTGAACCATAACCACTTCCTCAACATAAAAAATTGAACCGAGTATACGCACTTTTGCGCTTAAAACAGTGAGGGCTGCTGAGGATCTTCCGTATTCGTCGCTTTACCCGCGCGTAATTTACGCAGCAGACGCTGACGACAGAGCCGCAGCACCTCCTGTTTTTGCGCATCGTTCATTTTTTGCCAGTTGAAGCGTTCATCGCGGCTGCGAAAACAGCCACGGCAAAATCCGCGCTCATCCGACTGACAAATTCCCCGGCACGGACTTTGAACCGGGAAAAACTCCAGTTGCTCCGCCACGTTAGCCCCCTTTTACCTCGTCATACTCTCATTGAAGACGTTTAATCACCGGGGCGCAACTTTTCTCCCACATCGTGCGGGTGTACCGGCATTTTCAAAAATTCAGTTGCATTAGACCAATCGGTCTATTACAGTGCATCGCATGAGCAAATTGATTGAACATGATACCCGTGAACACATTCTGGCTACCGGCGAGCGTCTTTGCATGCACCGGGGGTTTACCGGAATGGGGCTTAGCGAACTCCTGAAGACGGCGGAAGTGCCGAAGGGGTCGTTCTATCACTATTTCCGTTCAAAAGAGGCGTTTGGTGTCGCGATGCTGGAACGGCACTTTGCCGATTATCACCAGCGCCTGGTGCAGCATTTTACCCAGGGCGCGGGCAGTTATCGTGACCGCCTGCTGGACTATTACCAGCACACGCTCACCCAGTTTTGCCAGCAGGGGCTTATCAGCGGTTGTCTGACCGTTAAACTCTCTGCCGAAGTGTGCGATCTTTCCGAAGATATGCGCACGGAAATGAACAAAGGTGCCAGCCAGATTATGGCTCTGCTGGCGCAAGCGCTGGAAAATGGCCGCCGTGAAGGTTGCCTTAAATTCAGCGGCGAAGCCGAAGCCACGGCGCAGGTACTCTACTCGCTGTGGTTGGGCGCAAATCTGCAGGCGAAAATGGCCCGCAGTTCAACGCCGCTTGAAAGCGCGCTGACGCACGTCAGGAATCTGATTGCCGCGCCGGACTAAACCCGGCGTTTTTATTTCGTTAATCACTAGACGACCGGTCTACTCAGGAGTCACCATGTCGCAAGAAAAACTGTTTACCCCACTGAAAGTGGGTGCGGTTACTGCCCCGAACCGCGTGTTTATGGCCCCGCTGACGCGTCTGCGCAGCATCGTTCCGGGTGACATTCCTACCCCGCTGATGGCCGAGTACTATCGCCAACGTGCCAGCTCCGGTCTTATCATCTCCGAAGCGACCCAAATCTCCGCTCAGGCGAAAGGCTACCAGGGCGCTCCTGGCCTGCACAGCCCTGAACAGATTGCCGCCTGGCAGAAAATCACCGCTGGCGTTCACGCCGAAAATGGCCGCATCGCCGTTCAGCTGTGGCACACCGGGCGTATCTCCCACTCCAGCCTGCAGCCAAACGGTGAAGCGCCGGTTGCCCCTTCCGCGCTGAGTGCTAATACCCGTACGTCGCTGCGCGATGAGAACGGTCACGCCACTCGCGTTGACACTTCTATGCCTCGTGCCCTGGAAATCGAAGAGATCCCTGGCATCGTCAACGATTTCCGTCAGGCGATCGCTAACGCTCGTGAAGCCGGTTTCGACCTGGTTGAACTGCACTCCGCGCACGGTTATCTGCTGCACCAGTTCCTGTCGCCATCCTCTAACCATCGTACCGACCAGTACGGCGGCAGCGTAGAAAATCGCGCACGTCTGGTGCTGGAAGTGGTTGATGCTGGGATCAAAGAATGGGGCGCAGACCGTATCGGTATTCGCGTGTCGCCAATTGGTACTTTCCAGAACGTCGACAACGGCCCGAACGAAGAAGCCGATGCGCTCTACTTAATTGAAGAGCTGGGTAAACGCGGTATTGCCTACCTGCACATGTCTGAACCAGACTGGGCCGGCGGTCAGCCATACAGCGAAGCCTTCCGCGAAAAAGTACGCGCTCGTTTCCATGGCCCGATTATCGGTGCTGGCGCCTACACCCCGGAAAAAGCGGAAGCGCTGATTGAGAAAGGCTTAATCGATGCCGTGGCCTTTGGTCGCGACTACATCGCCAACCCGGATCTGGTCGCTCGTCTGCAACATAAAGCCGAGCTGAACCCGCAGCGGCCGGAAAGCTTCTATGGCGGCGGCGCGGAAGGTTACACCGACTACCCTGCGCTGTAATCCCACGTTGATTGATAGCGGCGGCCTTCCGCCGCTATACTAGCCAGATTATTCATAAGTAAGGACGAGGGATAACATGCGTTTACTGCATACCATGCTGCGCGTCGGCGACCTGCAACGCTCCATTGATTTCTACACCAACGTGCTGGGCATGAAGCTGCTGCGTACCAGCGAAAACACCGAATATAAGTACTCTCTGGCTTTCGTCGGCTACGGCGAAGAGAGCGATGAAGCGGTGATTGAGCTGACCTACAACTGGGGCGTAGATAAATACGAGCTGGGCACTGCCTACGGCCATATCGCCCTGAGCGTGGACAACGCCGCAGAAGCCTGTGACCGCATTCGCCAGAACGGCGGCAACGTCACTCGTGAAGCAGGCCCGGTTAAAGGCGGCACCACGGTGATCGCGTTTGTTGAAGACCCGGACGGCTATAAAATCGAACTGATCGAAGAGAAAGATGCCGGCAAAGGCCTTGGCAACTAACTCCTCCACGGGTGCCTAAGGCGCCCGTTTTTTTACCCCGCCTTTCCAAGCCGCGGCAAAATTTGCCATAATGCGCGCTACTTTTTCTAAGTGAAGAGATTCTGATGTCCGACAATGTGCAACTTAATGGTCTATGCGACCGTTTTCGTGGGTTTTATCCGGTAGTGATTGATGTGGAAACTGCGGGATTCAATGCCAAAACGGATGCCCTGCTCGAAATAGCGGCAATTACGTTGAAAATGGATGAGCAAGGCTGGCTGATGCCGGACACGACGTTGCATTTCCACGTTGAACCATTTGAAGGCGCTAACCTCGAGCCGGAGGCGCTGGCGTTCAACGGTATCGATCCGAACAACCCGCTGCGCGGCGCGGTCAGCGAGTATGACGCACTGCACGCCATCTTTAAGATGGTGCGCAAAGGCATGAAAGATAGCGACTGCAATCGTGCCATTATGGTGGCGCATAACGCCACTTTCGACCACAGCTTTATGATGGCTGCCGCCGATCGTGCGTCGCTCAAACGTAATCCGTTCCACCCGTTCGTCACCTTCGACACCGCCGCACTGAGCGGGCTGGCATTAGGGCAAACCGTGCTGTCAAAAGCCTGTACCGCGGCGGGCATGGATTTCGACAGCAGCCAGGCGCACTCGGCGCTGTACGATACCGAACAGACCGCCATTTTGTTCTGCGAAATCGTCAACCGCTGGAAACGCCTCGGCGGCTGGCCGCTGCCGATAGCGACCGAAGAATAGCAGCATAAAAAAAGCGACCTTCAGGTCGCTTTTTTATTTCTGCGCCCGGTATCCGGGCGAACCGATTATTCTGCTTTCGGCTCTTCAGCGTATTTCGCCGCAGTCTCTTTAATCAGAGGCTGCAGTTCACCGCGCTGGTACATTTCAATGATGATGTCGCAGCCGCCAACCAGTTCGCCGTCAACCCACAGCTGTGGGAAGGTCGGCCAGTTTGCATATTTCGGCAGCTCGGCACGGATATCCGGGTTCTGCAGGATGTCGACATAAGCAAAGCGCTCACCGCACGCAGACAGTGCCTGAACGGCCTGGGCAGAGAAACCGCAGCTCGGCAGTTTCGGGGAACCTTTCATGTACAGCAGGATCGGGTTTTCAGCGATCTGGCGCTGAATTTTTTCAATTGTCTCGCTCATTATCTTGCTTCCTCAAACTTCTTTTTACGGCAGTAGTCTGACATTGTAACGTTTCAGAGCCTGAACAGAAAATAACATTTTGTTCACGCATTACTATTTTATCGTCTGAAGCGTTAAGTTGCTTTATAAATATGAGTTTATCGGCAGGCTGATGAAAAGCTTGCTCATTATTTGACTCATTATGTATCAAATGATGTTTTTTTTTGCAGTTGCTAACGAAACAACGTTTTATCCTTAAAAACACTATTAACATTTCGTGTTTTTATGGATTAGAATCGTTGGGTTTTGTAAACCATACCCAGGCAAGGACATTTGGCCTGCATCTTACTCAGAGGGTTGTTCAGTGGCGCAGATAAAAAAATGGTCGTTCACGCTCTGTGCATTGCTGTTTACATCGTTATCCTTCACGCCGTTGGCGCATGCTACAGGGCATGCCAAAACCCCAACGGCGCAAAAGTCGCTTCCTGTAAAAAACAGTGAACGCAAGAAAAAGAACGCGGACAATAAATCTAACGCTAAGAAAAAATCCACTCCGGTTGCCGCTAAGAAGAAAACCACGCCAGCCGTAGCGAAAAAAGTTGCTCCAGCCTCCAGCAAATCGAAAACAGCCTCCGCTAAAACCCACGTGAAAAGCAGCGCGGTCAAAACCGCCAGCGTCACCACGACCTGTAAAGTCCGCAAAGGGTACAAGAAACGCTGTACCACCGCTCCTGTAGAAACCCAACCCACGACCATCGCCGCCGCGCACAAAGTTCGCGTGCAGAAAGTACAGAAAACCGCGATGAATAAGCTGATGGGTCAGTTAGGGAAACCTTATCGCTGGGGTGGCAACTCCCCACGCACCGGCTTCGACTGCAGCGGTTTGGTCTATTACGCTTATAAAGATCTGGTCAACATCCGCATTCCACGTACTGCCAACGAAATGTATCACCTGCGCGATGCGCGTCCGGTTGAACGTGGCGAACTGGAAAGCGGCGATCTGGTATTCTTCCGCACCCAGGGCCGCGGTACAGCCGATCACGTTGGCGTGTACGTCGGCAACGGCAAATTTATTCAGTCCCCGCGTACCGGTCAGGACATCCAGATAACGTCGCTGAGCGAAGACTATTGGGTCCGGCACTACGTCGGCGCCCGCCGCGTTGTGACACCAAAGACAATTCGTTAATCACTTACCCCGTTTGTTAATAAACGGGGTAAGCTTATCTTTTATCTCACCTTTTAATTTGCTACTCTATCCATACTTAATACATGGTTATTGAGTGTACAAATATAATAAAGGAGAGTAGCAATGTCGTTCGAATTACCTGCATTACCGTATGCCAAAGACGCTCTTGTTCCACACATTTCCGTGGAAACCCTGGAGTATCATTACGGCAAACACCACCAGACCTATGTCACTAACCTGAACAACCTGATCAAAGGTACGGCGTTTGAAGGCAAAACGCTGGAAGAGATCGTCCGTACCTCTGAAGGCGGCGTGTTCAACAACGCAGCGCAGGTCTGGAACCACACCTTCTACTGGAACTGCCTGGCACCTAATGCCGGTGGCGAACCAACCGGTGCCGTCGCTGATGCGATCGCTAAATCCTTTGGTTCCTTCGCTGAATTCAAAGCACAGTTCACCGATGCCGCAGTGAAAAACTTCGGTGCGGGCTGGACCTGGCTTGTGAAGAAGGCGGATGGTTCCCTGGCTATCGTTTCAACGTCTAACGCGGCAACCCCGCTGACCACCGACGCGAAGCCACTGCTGACCGTTGACGTGTGGGAACACGCTTACTACATCGACTACCGCAATGCGCGTCCAAACTATCTGGAGCACTTCTGGGCTCTGGTGAACTGGGCGTTTGTGGCTGAGAATCTGGCAGCGTAAGCAAAAAATAACCCGGCATCGCCACGCTCCGCCGGGTTATCTCGTATCACGCAGAAGGTTTCCCTTCTGCGTTTTTGTTTTTATTGGCTGGCCAGCGCCTCTTCACCGCGTGAACGACCGCTCAGGAATACCACCAGCAGCGCCAGCGCGGCAACAATCGCCCCCATCACCGGTACAAAGCTGTAACCCAGACCACCGGAGATCACTGCTCCGCCCGCGACCGCACCCAGTGCGTTACCCAGATTGAACGCCCCGATATTCACCGAGGAAGAAAGACCCGGTGCTTCGTGCGCCACGCGCATCACGCGCATTTGCAGCGGTGGCACCACCGCGAAGGTTGCAGCCCCCCACACCACCATACTGAAGGCCGCGCCTACCTGCGTTTGCGCAAGGAACGGAATCGCCAGCATGATTGCCATCAGCAGCAGCAGGAAGCCCTTCAGCGTTCCGCTCACCGAACGGTCTGCGAATTTGCCGCCGAGGTAGTTACCGATTGAGAAGCCGACGCCAATCAACACCAGCATCAGCGTAATAAACGCTGGCGTGGCGTGAGTTATCATCCGCAGCACCGGTGAAATATAGGTATAGAGCGTAAACATCGCTCCCGCACCCAGTACGGTGGTCAGCAGCGCCGACAGCACCTGCGGACGCACCAGCACCGACAGTTCGCGCTTCACGTCCGGTTTTTCACCCGCCCCGCCCTTCGGCAGAGAGAACCACAGCCCCAGGATGGCAATAATGCCAAGGCCTGCCGTTGCCAGGAACGACATCCGCCAGCCGATGGTTTCACCAAGCCAGGTTGCCGCCGGCACCCCGCCGATATTGGCAATCGTCAACCCCATAAACATGGTCGCCACGGCGCTGGCCTGCTTATGCTTCGGCACCACGCTGGCGGCGACAACGGAACCCAGGCCGAAGAACGCGCCGTGGTTAAGGCTGGTAATAATCCGCGACAGCATCAGCGTGGTGTAGTCCGGCGCCATCGCCGACAATACGTTACCGAGGGTAAAAATCGCCATCAGGAAGATCAGGGCGTTACGGCGGGCACGATGTGAAAGCAGCAGCGTCATCAGCGGCGCACCAACCATCACCCCTACGGCATAGGCGCTGATCAGCATCCCGGCTGCGGGAATGGAGACGTCCACGCCTTTTGCGATCACCGGCAGGAGCCCCATTGGCGAGAATTCGGTAGTCCCGATGCCAAAGGCCCCGATGGCTAACGCCAGTAAGGGAAAGTTAATTTTCATGCAAATGCTCCGGTTGGCCGCACAACAGACGCGGCATGTCGATAATGGGCAAAAGCATGACATCAATCACATAAAAACAGAAGTGTACAAAACAGCAAAAGATTATTGCTAAACGGGTAACAATCAGACAGGAGGGAGCGGGCGCCCCCTCGCAGAGGAATTAATGCAGTACAGCAGTCAAACTTGCGGCAACGATCAGCGCAAGGGTAATGACGGTGGTGGTGAGTGACATCTTAAGTTCGGTACTCATCAACTTTTCTCCTTTTTATCGCTACAGCAAAACTGAGCTAACTCATTTTTGCACAGTATTGCGCAAAAATCTTCACAGATTTAGCAGGATGTTGGTTTTTACTCTTCCACTTTGCGTCAGGATAAGTCAAAATTCGACGCTTATTTATAAGCGTACCGGCCATTGACCCCCTCCTGTCGTCCTGTATCGTTTTCCCGGCGAATCGCAATCCACAAAATTGCGTCAGGGTGTGTGAAGGCAAACGTTTTCCTTTCGATTTTATCAGGGGCAGGCCAGGGTCTGGAGTGAGATGGAATGGCAACTATTAAAGATGTAGCGAAGCGCGCAAACGTTTCCACTACAACCGTATCACATGTAATTAACAAAACGCGTTTTGTCGCCGAGGAGACGCGTGAAGCCGTTTGGGCGGCGATCAAAGAGTTGCACTACTCTCCGAGCGCCGTTGCCCGCAGCCTGAAGGTGAACCACACCAAATCGATTGGTTTGCTGGCAACCAGCAGCGAAGCGGCCTACTTTGCCGAAATTATCGAAGCCGTTGAGAAAAACTGCTTTGAGAAAGGTTATACCCTGATTCTGGGCAACGCCTGGAATAACCTGGAAAAACAGCGCGCCTACCTGTCGATGATGGCGCAAAAGCGCGTGGATGGCCTGCTGGTCATGTGCTCCGAGTATCCGGAATCCCTACTGACGATGCTCGAAGAGTACCGTCACATTCCGATGGTGGTGATGGACTGGGGCGAGGCTAAAGCAGACTTCACCGACTCGGTCATCGATAACGCCTTTGAAGGCGGCTATACCGCCGGTCGTTACCTGGTTGAGCGTGGTCATCGCGATATCGGTGTGATCCCAGGTCCACTGGAGCGCAACACCGGCGCGGGCCGTCTGGCCGGCTTTATGAAAGCGATGGAAGAAGCGCAGATCAACGTACCGAAGAACTGGATTGTGCAGGGTGACTTCGAGCCCGAATCTGGTTATCGCGCAATGCAGCAGATCCTGTCGCAGCAGCCGCGCCCTACTGCTATCTTCTGCGGTGGTGACATCATGGCGATGGGCGCACTGTGCGCCGCAGATGAAATGGGTCTGCGCGTGCCGCAGGACATTTCGCTGATCGGTTATGATAACGTGCGCAACTCGCGTTTCTTCACCCCGGCGTTGACGACCATTCACCAGCCGAAAGATTCGCTTGGTGAGACGGCGTTTAACATGCTGATGGACCGTATCGTCAGCAAACGCGAGACCTCGCAGTCGATTGAAGTGCATCCGCGTCTTATCGAACGTCGCTCCGTGGCCGACGGCCCGTTCCGCGACTACCGCCGCTAAGCATTACCCACGGACACCCTACTCGGGTGTCCGCAGCCACTCTTCATTTAGCGTCTCGCTATCCCCCAGATATTCCAGCAGCCAGCTTAAAGCCGGCGACGCTTCGCTTTGCTGCCAGGTCAGGCAACAGGCGGCATCCGGGAACGGGTTTTCAAGCTGTAGCGCCACCCATGCCCCGCTTTCCAACCACGGTTGCGCCAGATGCCCCGGCACCATCGCCGCGCAAAGCCCCGCCGAGATACAGGTTTCCGATGAGGCCCAGTCCGGCACCACCACGCGCTTCTGGTTATCGAGCAGCCAGGTTGTTCGCTTTGGCAGCGATCGCGAAGTATCTTCGCGCACCAGTGACGGCCAGTTGCGCAACACATCATCACTGAGCGGGCCTTCCATCTGCGCCAGCGGATGGGTACTCGCCACTACGCAGTGCCAGTTGAGCATCCCCATATCACGAAACGCGAAACGGCCACCAACCGGAATCGCCTGAGTGGCACCAATCGCCAGCTCCACGCGACCATCGGCCAGCGCATCCCAGACGCCATTAAACACTTCCTGATAAACAATCAGTTCCACGTCGCTAAAGTGGCGATAGAAATCGACAATCAACTGCCGGGTTCGCTGCGGTTTCACGATATTATCGACGGCAATCGCCAACTGCCCTCGCCAGCCGTTAGCAATTTGCTGGCACTGTTGGCGAGTGATCTGCATTTTTTTGATAACAGAGCGCCCCTCCTTCAAAAACCATGCGCCAGCGGGAGTAAGCTCAACGTCGCGATGGCGCCGTTCGAACAGGGGAACTGCCAGCCACTCTTCCAGCTGGCGTACCGTATAGCTGACCGCAGAAGGCACGCGGTGCAGTTCCTGAGCCGCGGCGCTAAAGCTACCGTTGCGCGCCACCGCATCAACCACTTCCAGTGAATATTCAGACCACATTTTCTGCCTGCAAAATTTTTGAATGCATGACGCAAATATTAGCGTTTCACAAGCCGTTATGCACTCTCTACACTCAGCGGCATCGTTTATTCATGATAAAAAGGGCGAAATTAATGCAACCTGGGAAAGGATTTTTAGTCTGGCTCGCGGGGCTGAGCGTATTGGGCTTTCTGGCTACCGATATGTATCTCCCTGCCTTTGCCGCCATTCAGGAAGACCTGCAAACGCCGGCATCAGCCGTCAGCGCGAGTCTTAGCCTGTTTCTGGCCGGTTTTGCCGTCGCGCAACTCCTCTGGGGGCCGCTGTCAGACCGCTACGGGCGCAAACCGATTCTGCTGTCCGGGTTAACCATTTTCGCTATTGGCTGCATTGGCATGCTGTGGGTGCGCGATGGCACCACGCTGCTGGTCCTGCGTTTTGTGCAGGCCGTCGGCGTTTGCGCTGCGGCGGTGACCTGGCAGGCAATGGTCACCGACTACTATCCAGCTCAGCGCACCAACCGCATTTTTGCCACTATCATGCCGCTGGTTGGGCTCTCTCCGGCGCTCGCCCCGCTGCTGGGTAGCTGGCTGCTGGCGCACTTTGACTGGCAGGCCATCTTCGCCACGCTGTTTATTATCACCCTGGTGCTGATGCTCCCGGCGTTCCGCCTCAAGCCTGCGCACAAAAAAAATGCCACTAGCGAAGAAAAGCTGACCTTTATGCGCCTGCTGCGCAGTAAAGACTATCGCGGCAACGTGCTGATTTACGCCGCCTGCTCGGCGAGCTTTTTCGCCTGGTTGACCGGTTCACCGTTTATCCTGCATGAGATGGGCTACAGCCCAACGGTAATTGGTCTGAGCTATGTGCCGCAAACCATCGCCTTCCTGATTGGCGGCTACGGCTGTCGCGCCGCGCTGCAAAAATGGCGTGGTGCCCAGATGCTGCCGTGGCTGCTGGTTATCTACGCGCTGAGCGTGGTGGGTACCTGGGCCGTGGGTCTGGCAGAAAACGCCTCGTTGACCGCCCTGCTGATTCCGTTCTGCGTGATGGCCATTGCCAACGGCGCGATTTATCCGATCGTCGTCGCTCAGGCGCTGAAGCCATTCCCACAGGCAACAGGCCGTGCTGCGGCATTACAAAACACGCTGCAGTTAGGGCTCTGTTTCCTGGCAAGCCTTGCGGTATCCACATTGATTGCCACGCCGCTGCTGACCACCACCAGCGTGATGCTGGTGACCGTGCTGCTCGCAGGCGTCGGCTACTGGATGCAACTCGCCGCTCGTCGCGCTGAACGTGAAATAGAACACGCCACTTCTCACGCCTAAACATCACTCATATCAATATCCCAGGAAATGATTAGGGCGCTAAGATTTTTAGTTGAATCAACAAACTTAGCGTCCTATACTGGATCCGCATCACATAAATAATATAGATTGAACTTATTAAGCGGGAGCAGGATAGCTTCCCGTTGAACCATGGATTGGCTTTCGGCAAGGGATTCTTCCCTTCCTCTGTGCTACGTCGGATAGCAGGCTCACGAATTTCGTGAGATTTCTCACAAACCCAAAAAAAGCGTCTACGCTGTTTTAAGGTTCTGATCATCAGGTCGGGATGGAGAAGCTATGAGCTCATCGTGTATAGAAGAAGTTAGTGTACCGGATGACGACTGGTATCGTATTGTCAGCGAGCTGCTAGGCCGCGCAGGCATTGAAGTAAACGGCAATGCTCCCTGCGATATACAAGTCAGAAATCCTCGGTTGTTTAAACGTGTGTTACAAGAAGGTTCGCTGGGTCTTGGCGAAAGTTATATGGACGGTTGGTGGGAATGCGATCGTCTGGATATCTTCTTCGACAAGGTGCTGCGCGCCGGATTAGAAACGCAACTCCCTCACCATATTAAAGACACGCTTCGCATTGCCGGCGCGCGTCTGTTTAATCTGCAAAGCCGTCGTCGTGCCTGGCAGGTCGGTAAAGAACATTACGACCTGGGCAACGATCTCTTCAGCCGCATGCTCGACCCCTATATGCAATACTCCTGCGGTTACTGGAAAGATGCCCAGACGCTGGAAGAGGCGCAGCAGGCTAAGCTCGATCTCATCTGCCAAAAACTGCAGCTAAAACCCGGAATGCGCGTGCTGGACATCGGCTGCGGCTGGGGCGGTCTGGCAGCGTTTATGGCCAGAAACTACGACGTCACCGTCAAGGGCGTGACCATTTCAGCGGAACAGCAGAAAATGGCCCAGGCCCGCTGCGAGGGGCTGGACGTCGAGATCCTGCTGCAAGATTACCGCGACCTTAACGACCAGTTTGACCGTATTGTTTCCGTCGGGATGTTCGAGCACGTTGGTCCGAAAAACTATGACACCTATTTTTCCGTCGTCGACAAAAATCTGAAACCCGACGGACTGTTTTTACTGCACACTATCGGCTCGAAGAAAACAGACAATAATGTCGATCCCTGGATCAACAAATACATCTTTCCGAATGGCTGTTTACCCTCAGTACGCCAGATTGCGCACGCCAGCGAACCTCACTTTGTGATGGAAGACTGGCACAACTTTGGCGCTGACTACGATACGACGTTGATGGCATGGCATGAACGCTTCCTCGGCTGCTGGCCGGAAATCGCGGACAACTATTCTGAACGATTCAAACGCATGTTTAGCTACTATCTCAATGCCTGCGCGGGTGCTTTCCGCGCGCGAGATATTCAGCTCTGGCAGGTGATGTTCTCCCGCGGCGTCGAGAGCGGTTTGCGCGTCGCCCGCTAGTCACTTCACGTCTGCGCCGCACTGGCGCAGACGCTTTTATCCCCTTTCGCCGCTTCGGCAATAGCCAATGCAGCGGTCTATCCAGCGCAGCATCCCTTCCTGACGTTCAATCGCCCCTTCCAACACGATAAAATCGCCAAAACGATCGCTATCCAGCGGCGGCACCTGCGGATACTGTTCCATGGTTTTTTGCAGCACGTGAAGCCGCTCCAGGTGCTGCATCCGCTGATTTTCCAGCAGATGGATACGGGTAGTGAGATCCAGATAACTGGAAAAGTACATCCGCACCCGAAACACGTCCTTTGCCGTTTTCTCAATTGGCTCATCTTTATGCAGCCACTGCATCAGCGCCTGATGCCCGGCCTCGGTGATGCTGTACTTCTTCTTCTCCAGAATATCGCCGCTGATCTCAATATCGTAAGTCACCAGCCCCTCGTTAAACATGCTCTTCAGCTCGCCATAAATCTGGCTGTGTTTGGCATGCCAGAATTTGGCTAACTCATGGTTAAACGCTTTGCTGATGTCATATCCGGTCATCGCCGTCCGGTTTAACAAGCCAAGAATGGCATAGGTTAAAACTTTCATTGTGCCCTACCTGATGTTTTTCCCCGCTGAGTATACCACGCCGCGCCGTCATATCCGCTTTGATCAACATGTCAAAACAAACATGTAAACATTGACATGTTTATCAGTGTGGATTAGCGTCGTTAGCAGTTTGCTTTAACGTGTCAGCTTGTTAATAAAATATTGATTTAGTTAATGAACACCAAAATTACGGTTAAGGATGAAAAATGGATTACTCAAGGAAACGGTGGTGGATCCTCACCGCCAGCTGCTTTATCAACCTCTGCGTCGGGTCGATGTACGCCTGGAGCATTTTCGCCTCCCCGATGGCGGAGTACCTTTCCGGGCTGCACGGCAGCACAATCAGTTCGGCAAACCTGGCGATTGTGTTCGTAGTCTGTAACTCGGTCGGCCCCATCACCATGATTACCGGCGGTAAAATCAACGACACGCTGGGTCCGAAACTGGTGATTTTCATCGGCGGTCTGATGTTTGGCGGCGGCATGATCCTCTGCGGTTATGCCACCGAAGTCAGCCATCTGGTGTGGGCCTATGGCATCCTCACCGGCCTGGGCCTCGGTATGGTCTATGGGGCGACCATCAGTACCTCAATCAAGTTTTTCCCGGATAAACGCGGCTTCGTTGGCGGCATCACCACCGCGCTGTTTGGTATCAGTTCGGTTATTATCCCCCCCATTGCCGCGTGGATTACCGCTGAGGCGGGTATTCTCGCCGCCTTTAAAATTATTGGCCTGACCTTCGCGGTCATCGTCTGCGCCTGCGCTTTCGTGATGGAAAAATGCCCGGACGGCTTTACGCCGGCAGGCTGGCAAGCAGCGCAGGGCACAAAGCTGGGCGGTGTCTCCCCCGACAAAAACTGGCGGCAGATGCTGTGCACTCCCAACTTCTATCTGATGCTGGTCATGCTGACCTGCGGCGCCGTGGCCGGGCTGATGTGCATTTCACTCGCGTCACCGCTGGCCAGGTTGATGATAGGGATGTCAACCGCCGCCGCCACGCTCGCCGTCTCCGTACTGGCGCTGTTTAACGTGCTGGGGCGGGTGCTCGCCGGAGTCGTTTCCGACAAAATTGGCCGCATCAATACGCTGATGCTGGCCTGCATCCTTTCCCTGCCCGGCCTCTACTTGCTCTATCTAGCAGGCCCCGGCGACAACCTGCTGTTTTATGTTGGTATCTCAATCATCGGCCTGTGCTTCGGCGCGTTTATGGGCGTCTTTCCCGGTTTTACCGCCGATC
Organism: Kluyvera sichuanensis; assembly: GCF_040930405.1. NCBI lineage: Bacteria > Pseudomonadati > Pseudomonadota > Gammaproteobacteria > Enterobacterales > Enterobacteriaceae > Kluyvera > Kluyvera sichuanensis. The sequence goes on along the minus strand of NZ_CP162271.1, from coordinate 1,018,130 downwards.
AATTCGGCGCGCGCTTCAACAGCGTCAATTTCGGCATCATGTTTTGCGGCTTCGCCATCGCCGGCTACGTCGGCCCGACCATCATGAGCGCCACCTTCGCAAGCAGCCACAGCTACAAAGCCGCATTCCCCATCGGCATGGCCTTTAGCGTCGCCGCGCTGCTGTTGGCGCTTATCTTCCGCGCGACCAATAAACACGCACAGTTTCAGTAAGTTCTGGAGAACACACTATGTCTATCACCCGCAAATACCCACACCTCTGCCAGCCCATTAAAATTGGCAACGTCTATTTCCGTAACCGGATGTTCGGCGCACCGATGGGCGGCACCGACATCACTGCCGACTGCACCATCGGCCCGGCCTCCACCGCCTTCTACGAAAACCGTGCCAAAGGCGGCGTGGCGAACGTCACCGTCAGCGAACTGGTGGTGCATCCGAAAACCGAAGGCTCGCATATGTTTCATCTGGATCTGCAAACGCCGGGCTCGCTCGCCAGCTTTACCTACACCGCCGATGCTATTCGCCGCCACGGCGCGATTGCCAGCGTGGAGCTTTCACATTCGGGCCAGTATGCGGGTACCTATCTGACGGATAAAAATCAGAAAGAGGGTCTTTATCAATGGGGGCCAAGCCAGGGCACGCGCCCTGATGGACGCGAGGTGCACGAGCTGACCGAAGCGTTAATTGCTGAGATTGTCGAAGCCTACGGTGAGAAAGCGGCGTTGGCTAAGCGTGCTGGATTCGAGATGGTGATGGTACATGGCGGCCACGGCTGGCTTATCAACCAGTTCCTTTCGCCGTGGTTTAATAAACGCACCGACGGTTATGGTGGCTCGCGGGAAAATCGCGTGCGCTTTGCCATTGAAGTCCTGCAAAGCGTGCGACGCGCGGTGGGCGACGGTTTCCCTATCGAGTTCCGCATGAGCGGGTCTGAGCTTTTCGACGGGGGCTACGATCTGGCGGAAGGGATTGAAATCGCCAAACTGCTGGAGCGCCATGTCGATATCCTGCACGTCTCCGCGGGTACCTATCAGCGTGGATTTGGACTCACTCATCCGTCAATGTTCCTGCCACACGGCAGCAACGTCTATCTGGCAGCGGAAATTAAAAAACACGTCAGCGTGCCGGTCGCTACGGTCGGCGGCCTTAACGATCCGCAGATGATGGAGGAGATTATCGCCTCCGGGCAGGCCGATATCGTCGAGATGGCGCGCGCCCTGCTCGCCGACCCGGCGCTGCCGAATAAAGTGATGGCCAACCAGGACGACACCATTATTCGCTGCCTGCGCTGTTTTACCTGTATGGCCGAACGTGCTGAAACTTCAACCCGCCGCTGCACCGTTAACCCACTGATTGGCCGCGAACGCGACGGCCTTGAGATCCCTCGCGCGCCCCAGCGCAAAAAAGTGCTGGTCGTTGGCGCAGGCCCCGGTGGCCTGCAGGCGGCATGGACCGCCGCGCGCCGTGGTCACGAGGTGGTGCTGTGTGAGAAGAACCACGAAGTGGGCGGCATTCTTATTGGTGAGCAGGCCATCGACTTTAAATACGAGATGTACCAGCTGGGACAAACGCTCGGCAAACTGTGCGCCGAGGCCGGGGTGGATATTCGCCTGAATACGCCGGTGACGCCGGAACTTGCCGACAGCATTCACCCCGATGCGCTGATTATTGCCGCTGGCTCAGAGGCCAACGTACCGCCGATTGCGGGTATCCATCATCGTAACGTGGTGCTGATTAACGATTACCACCACCATCAGGATGAGATCGACGATGACGTCGTGGTTCTCGGCGGCGGGCTAGCGGGATGCGAGGTGGCGATTCACCTGGCGCGTCAGCATAAGCGGGTTAAGCTCATTGAAATGAACGCTCAACTGTCGCCCGATGCCAATATTCGCCATCGCCCGCTGCTGCTGGCTGAAATCGAAAAATCAGGGATCGCGGTCTATACCGAACATCGCGCGCTGGCGATTGATGATGACGGCGTACGCTGTGAAAACGCGCGCGGTGAGCAGGTGAACATTAGCGGGAAATCGGTGATTTGTGCGCTGGGGCAGCGTTCACGCCATGAGGTGATTGAAGCACTGCGCGACTGCGCGCCGTGGGTTGCTCAGGTGGGTGACTGCGTGAAGGTGTCGACGATTACGACGGCCATCTATCAAGGGCATCATGCAGCAATGGACGTATAGATGAAAACGCCCGGCGCGGCCTGCGCCGGGCATGCTTTTGGATTATTCCGCCGCAGCCTGCTGCGTTGCCGCTTCTTTTGCCGCCATCACGCGCTCAACGGTATCCACTACCGCCTGCGTTTGCGGGTCAATTTCGATGTTCACGCGGTCGCCCAGACGTTTTTTACCCAGCGTGGTGCGCTCCAGCGTTTCCGGGATCAGGTGGACGCAGAAACGCGTTGCCGTCACTTCACCGACCGTCAGGCTGATACCGTCGATACCGATAAAGCCCTTATACAGGACATACTTCATCAGCGTCGGGTCCTGAATCTTGAACCAGATCTGCTTATTGTTTTCGGAGGTCAGGATTTTAGACACTTCCGCCGTGGTCATAATATGACCCGACATTAAATGACCGCCAATCTCATCGCTGAACTTCGCGGCACGCTCAACGTTAACCAGGTCGCCCTCTTTCACATCGCCCAGATTGGTAATGCGTAGCGTCTCTTTCATCAAATCAAAACTGATCTGGTCGCCGTTAATTTCCGTGACCGTTAAGCAGCAGCCGTTGTGTGCAACCGATGCGCCCGTCTCAAGGCCAGCCAGCATGTGTTCCGGCAGCGCCACAACGTGGGTACGGAAATTCGGTTTCTCATCAATGGACACGATTTTTGCCGTGCCCTGCACAATACCAGTGAACATGCAGTTAACTCCTGTTGATAATCATTACGGTACGTCTACCGATTCGTCTGCTACGCACAATAGCAGTTGAGAAAACAGGTTGCTACCTTCCCCGGCGCTCCACCTATTTTTTGACTAGATTAAAAGCAAATCCTCGCTACAATAATGGAGCAAATCCTCTATTTATTCTTCTTGCTGCCGGTTAAGGCGGCTTTTCTGTCTCCCGTACCCGGCGTACGGCGAGAATAAATAACAACAATACAGGTGTTCACGTGCAGAAGTACTTTAGTGAAGCGCGGCAGTTATTAGCGCTGGCTATCCCGGTTATCCTCGCGCAGGTTGCTCAAACCTCGATGGGCTTTGTCGATACGGTTATGGCGGGCGGCTACAGCGCCACCGACATGGCCGCCGTCGCCATCGGTACCTCTATCTGGCTGCCAGCGATCCTCTTTGGTCACGGCTTACTGCTGGCCCTCACCCCGGTGATTGCCCAGCTCAACGGCTCCGGTCGACGCGACCGTATCGCACAGCAGGTTCGTCAGGGCTTCTGGCTGGCTGGGCTTGTCTCCGTATTAATTATGGTCGTGCTGTGGAACGCGGGATATATCATCCGCTCCATGCATAACATTGACCCGGCGCTGGCGGATAAAGCGGTCGGCTACCTGCGCGCCCTGTTATGGGGAGCCCCTGGCTACCTGTGCTTCCAGGTGGCGCGTAACCAGTGTGAAGGGCTGGCGAAAACCAAGCCCGGCATGGTGATGGGCTTTATTGGTCTGCTGGTTAACATTCCGGTCAACTATATCTTTATCTACGGCCACTTTGGCATGCCGGAACTTGGCGGCGTAGGCTGCGGCGTCGCCACCGCCTCGGTCTACTGGGTGATGTTCTTCAGCATGTTCTACTACGTCCGCCATGCGGGCTCAATGCGCGATATCCGCAATAAAGAGCTTTTTTCCCGCCCGGATACGGCCATCCTGAAACGTCTGGTTTCTCTGGGATTGCCCATCGCGCTGGCGCTGTTCTTTGAAGTCACGCTGTTCGCCGTGGTAGCGCTGCTGGTCTCCCCACTGGGGATTGTCGACGTTGCTGGTCACCAAATTGCGCTGAACTTTAGCTCGCTGATGTTCGTACTGCCAATGTCGTTGGCGGCGGCGGTGACCATCCGCGTGGGCTTCCGTCTTGGGCAGGGTTCTACGCCGGATGCGCAGGTTTCCGCGCGTACCGGGCTCGGCGTCGGCGTGTGCATGGCGATGTGTACGGCCATTTTTACCACCCTGATGCGTACGCATATCGCGCTGCTGTACAACGATAATCCAGAAGTGGTGACGCTTGCCGCCCAATTGATGTTGCTAGCGGCGCTGTATCAGATTTCTGACTCGGTGCAGGTTATCGGCAGCGGTATTCTGCGTGGTTATAAAGATACCCGTTCGATCTTCTTTATTACCTTTATCGCTTACTGGGTGCTGGGGCTGCCGTGCGGCTACGTGCTGGCGCTGACCGATATCGTGGTGCCGCGGATGGGCCCGGCGGGCTTCTGGTGGGGCTTTATTATTGGTCTGACGTCGGCGGCGGTATTGATGATGCTGAGAATGCGTTTCCTGCAGCGTCAACCGGATGTGGTGATTCTTCAGCGCGCCTCGCGTTAACCATCCCGACGACGCTTCGCCTGGCCGGGCTACACTCAAATGTAGCCCGGACGAGGTGCAACGCACCGACTCCGGGAAGGCCCCGGAGTCGATTGACTTAGTATTGACTTAGTGGTGCAGCATCTCATCAACCACCTGTTTTTTGGTCAACTGATACGGATAATAGGTCGGCCAGTTATCCATTTCTGCCAACAGCGCGTCCTGAGACTGATTCCCCATAAAAATGTGGAAATGGCTGGACTTGCGCGGGCCAATAATATGGTCGCTGAACTGGACGAACTTCGGCGCAGCGCTGTTAGCATCCTGACATTCAAACAGATAACGCACGCCCTTCTTACCGGAGGTATAGGTCAGAATTTTGTGTCCCGCGTAGCGGTACTGGCATGAACTCACCTTGTCGCCCGAATGGAACTCCATCGTGCCGTTTTCGATGCCAATCATATTCACATCGGTGGCATAGCCTTTGCGGTAATACGCTTTAATCTGAGCGAAAGTTTTGCGCTTATCTTTATCGGCTTTCTGCTGGAAAACCGGGTCCAGGTCACCGGATAGCAACAAAGCGTTCACCGACTCCCACATACCCTCCCAGTCTTTCAGTTCGCGATCCTTGACGTCGCTATCGTTGAATACGCCCTCGGCTGCCTTTTGCTCCACCGCGGTTAACGGCTGTCCGTGATCGTGATGGCCATGCGCGAATGCCTGCCCTGCCATCACCAGCGCCCCCACTGCCAGCGTCACTTTACCCAGAAGTTTCATGATTATTTGTCCTTAACTGATGCGAGAAAAATGAGATGTTATATTATAACAATTCATATCTCAACCACACAGACCGTCCTGATTTTCCCTCGCGTCCATGCGAGCGCTGGATAAATAAAATGCTGCGAGATCAACGGATTTTCAGCAGGCGCGCTAAAACGCGCGCAATATGGGCAAAAGTTCTCCAGTCGGGTGAAATCACACATTTTCCGCTTGCCACCGACCGCCGCTGCCGCTAATATTCGTCCCCGTTGCCGCAAGCAACAATGCGTCTGTAGCTCAGTTGGTTAGAGCACCACCTTGACATGGTGGGGGTCGATGGTTCGAGTCCATTCAGACGCACCATTAATGCGTTTATAGCTCAGTTGGTTAGAGCACCACCTTGACATGGTGGGGGTCGTTGGTTCGAGTCCAATTAAACGCACCATTATGCGTCTGTAGCTCAGTTGGTTAGAGCACCACCTTGACATGGTGGGGGTCGATGGTTCGAGTCCATTCAGACGCACCATTCTGTTTTATCTCTGAAATATCCCTCTCAAGCATTCATACAAAACCCTTATGTAGCCATCATTTCACTCGCGCCTGTCGTGCAGCGAAATGGGAAGGTTTTCACCCTCCCAGAAGAAACGCTATTCCGCCCTTTCGATGCGTATATTACCGTGATCGAAATCCGCCGTCGGGGTATCAGGGCTCACCACCATCACATCAATTTCTTCGCAGGAAACCACTTTATAACGGGCTACCTGGGCGATTTTTTCTGCCGTGACGGCGGTAATCACCTCATTGCTCTGCGCAATAACCTGCTTCTTAAAACAGGCATCTTCATAATAGACCGCGCTCAACCCCGCCTGCAGATCCAGGCCACAGACGCCGACAAACGCCTGATCAAAAACCATCTCCCGCACCTGATTCACCGTGTCTGAACTGAGCGTGCTCCCCGTTTTCGGATTCACTTTGCCGCCCAAAAGAATCAGTTCACCGTGGGTTCTGGCGCCTAATGCCGCGGCGATTTGCGGGCAGTTGGTGACAATCGTGAGTTCAATATCCTCAGGGATAAACGCCGCCATCGCCAGGTAGGTCGAGCCGGAATCAATAAAAACGCAGGATTCTGGCTTCAACAGCTCAGCGCATTTACGCCCCACCAGCGACTTCTCAGAGACGTTTTGTTCAATGCGCGAGGCGAGAGAACTTGAGGCAATCAGCTGACTGACGGCACCGCCGTAGACTTTCTTGCACAGCCCCTGACGCGCCAGTTCCTGCAGGTCGCGGCGAATCGTATGTTCTGAGACCCCAAGCTGTCGCGCCACATCGGCCCCAATCACCCGGCCGGTTCTCACCAGCAGTTGGTGAATAAACGCCTGTCGCTGATCGGGTAAAGCATCATAATCAATCAAGGCAATCTCCCAAAAACGATCAATATATTGCACAATCTATCACAATGTATCATAGTGGCGCTATCTGTTAGCCCACTGTTGCCGTCAGGCAGGACTCTCCCGACATCATGGAGCATCGTGTGTGCATCACCTTACCCCAGGGTTTGAGCGCTCATCTGCAGCAGCTTGAGCAGCGGACCCACGCCTGGTTTAGCGCTCAGCCGGTCGCTTGCGCGGAAGATCTGTTCCTTAAGTATTACGCCGAATCCCGTCGCGGCAGTCTGAAACCGCTGTACGCCGCGCTCATTCAGCATGCCAGTGACCAGCAAATCGCCATTCAACCAGCCATTACCGACTGTCTGACCCGCGCGGCCTCAGCGACCTTTCCTGCGCCAGGGCGCGCCGTACGCCTGGTTCTTGGGATGCTGACCTACTGGCTTTCACAGTACCACAGTGGGCAACACCGTGAGCTTCCCGAGCCCCGTGAAGCGCGCGATATCATCGCCGGGATCTTACAAGATACGGTGATCTCCGTCGGCTAAACGTCAGCCGACATTTTCCGGGCAATATCGTGACGTTTATTCATAGCCATCATGCTCGATTGTGATGGATTCACACCAGGAGTTAACATGAGCAATCACCGTATTGGCGAAATTATCCTTGATGAAGCGACAATTGCGGCAGGCGTCCGCAGCGTGGCGATGCAGCTAAACCACGATTTTCACGATGCCGTGGTCATTACCGTGGTACCCGGCGGGATCCTCTTCACCGCCGACCTGACCCGGCAATTAGATTTTGATATCAGCATGGATTATATCTCCTGCCCCCATACGCCGGGCGATCGCCATAACGGTTCGACCATCGTCTATCACCAGAATATAGATATCACCAACCGGCACGTCATCGTGATTGACGACGCGATTGAATCCGGCGGCACCATGAAGCGTCTGGTTGCGCACCTGGCGGAAAACTATCGCCCCGCCTCTGTGTCGGTCGCGGTACTGTTCGTGAAGCCGGGTCGCGTGGAAATCCCGGTGAAGCAGTACTACGCGTGGGAGATGGAGAATGACGATCTACTGGTGGGCTATGGGATGCCGTGGGAAAACAAATACCGTAATCGGCCCAATGTGGCTCGGCTGATAAAATAATTTATTTTTTGTGCATCCGTTTCCTTTCTTCATTCGTATTAACAGATGAGGGCACATCAACCCTTCCTAAAACAACCAATGAGGGAAGTGAAAATGAAACAATTTCTTAAAACGATGCTTTTTTCTACCCTGATCGTCAACGGTGCTGCTCAGGCAGCGATGATGGACAACAGCACGGTGATGGTCGGCGGTGCTGCCATGTACCCTTCTAAAAATATTGTGCAGAACGCCGTGAACTCCAAAGATCACACCACGCTGGTCGCGGCAGTCAAAGCCGCAGGGCTGGTGCCAACGCTCGAAGGCACGGGGCCGTTTACCGTCTTTGCCCCAACCAATACGGCGTTTGAAAAACTGCCAGCAGGCACCGTTGACTCGCTGCTTAAACCCGAAAACAAACAAAAACTCACCAGCGTGCTCACCTATCATGTGGTTTCAGGGAAGCTCGATATGAAAGCGCTGGAGAAAAAAATTAAAGCCGGCGGCGGGAAGGCTGAGCTGAAAACCGTTAACGGTGAATCGTTGTGGGTGATGGCAAATGGGCCGCACAATATTCAGATTAAAGACGTGCGCGGCAATATCGCTAATATCACTACTTATGATGTCAATCAGAGTAACGGTGTGATCGACGTTATCGATACTGTGCTGATGCCGTAAAGCATTGCCTATACTGTGTGCAGCCACTCTTGGTGTGGCTGCACCTTTAAGGGAATCCGATGACAGCTAATGCGCCTCATATTCATGCCGGATTAATGAACCAGATAGCCTGCGGCGATAAAGATGCCCTGGCGCAGCTCTACCACCTCCTCTCCCCCAAGCTGCTAGGCATCATTCTGCGCATGGTCAGACGTCGTGACTGGGCCGAAGAGATCCTCCACGATACTTTTATTCAAATCTGGCAATCGGCCATCTATTACGACGAGCAGCGCAGCGAACCGCAAATCTGGCTCTGCCATATCGCCAGGAATCGCGCGATTGATTATTTGCGCAAGCATGAACATCGCTGTTGTTCGGTTGAGGAGATAAGCGAGGCCGAAGACAGCTTCCAGGCGCCACCGCCCGGCGATGACGTGCATCAGGAGGCGCGTCGGCTTCATCACTGCATGGACCATTTACCCGCCGAGCAACGCCAAAGTATCGCGCTGGCCTATTATCGCGGCCTGTCGCAAACCGAGATTGCCCTATCGATGAACCAGCCGGAAGGCACGGTGAAAAGCTGGATCCGCCGCGCGTTGACGCACCTCAGGGAGTGTATTGGCCTATGAGCACGGAAGAGAAAGAAACACTGTCAGCCGCCACCTATGTGCTGGGGTTAGTCGACCCACTGAAGCGACGGCAGCTAGATAAACGTCTGGATGAGGACGCCGATTTCGCCGCCGAAGTCACGCGCTGGCAGAAGGCGTTTAGCGCTATTGACGTCACCAGCCGCGAGGTTTCGCCTTCGCCTGGGCTTTGGCAGCTCATCGCGCGCGATCTGGTGCCACCTCAGACCGCTCACGCCGCTTCAACGGTGCGAAACCGTTCTCTGTTCTGGCTCGGCTGGGCGCTTGCCGCGGCGCTGGGCGGCGTTGTTATCTTCACTCAGGTGATAAAACCCGACGCCGCACCTGCCCTGCAGACCATTGCTATTCTTAGCGACAAGCATTCCGAACAGCAGTTCGTGGTGATGCTGGATAAATCGGTTTCCACGCTTCAGGTCTCGGCGCTGGATGTCACCTTGCCGCACGACAAAACGCTACAACTGTGGATGATCAAAGGCAGCGCCCCTCCGCGCTCACTCGGGCTTATCACCCAGCGTGACGGTAATACCTTCAAGCTCCCCGCCGAGGCGCTGGATAATCAAACCGTACTGGCCATCAGCCTGGAACCGCCAGGTGGCTCTCCGCTGCCTGGACCGTCCGGCCCGGTGGTGTATCAGGGCAGCGTCAGAGCGCTGTAGCGCAAGAACGCGCGTGGCAACGCGGTGTTGCCACGCTCGGTTTAGTGGGTCTCATCGAACTGCAGCAAGCGCCCGGTGTTGAGCAGCACCAGCAGCGTGCTGAGATTATGCAGCACCGCCGCAATCAGCGCGCCAGCCGAACCCAGCAATCCCATCGCCGCCGCAGCGACGATAAGAATTGTCCAGCCCAACCCGATAAAGACGTTGACCTGCAGCGTCGAACGGCATTTACGGCTCAGGCGGATAGCGCTCGGCAAGCGGCGCAAATCACCGCCCGCCAGCACTACGTCCGCCGACGCCAGCGCGATATCCGCACCGCTGCCGCCCATCGCGATGCCCACTGCACCCGCTTTTAATGCCAGCGCATCGTTGATGCCATCGCCAACGACCATTGGCCGCCAGCCGTCATCCACCATCTCCTGCACCTGACGCAATTTTTCCGCCGGTAGCGCTTCAGCGGCCAATTCATTAATGCCCGCTTGCTGTGCCACGCGCTCGGCAACCGCCAGCCGATCGCCGGTCAGCAGCTGTACACGGTTAACGCCCAGCGATTGCAGTTCAGCCATCACCGCAGGCGCTTCCGGGCGTAGGGTATCTTCCAGCAGGAACCAGCCGAGGAAAACGCCATCGAGCGCCAACCCGACTACCGGGCCTTCATGCTCAGGTAATGGCGATACCGGCACGTGATGCCGGGTAAACAGCGCCTGCCGTCCGAGTAGCGCAACGCCGTCATCGGTTGTCGCCGTAATACCGACGCCCTGAATCTCTTCGACCTCACGCAACCCGATGTTACCCGGCGCGGCCACGGTCTCCGCCAGCACCCGGCTAACCGGGTGGTTGCTGGTGGCACCCAGCGCAGCCGCCAGTTCAAGCACTCTCTCACGAGGGAGATCCGTCGCTAACACCGCTTCCACAAAGCTCAAACGCCCCTGGGTCAACGTTCCGGTTTTATCGACGATCAGCGCATCGACATCCGCCAGCTCCTCAAGAAAAGCCGCATTACGGATCAGAATACCGTGCCGCGCCGCGACGGCAATACCCGCCATCGCGGTGGCCGGAGCCGAAAGCACCAGTGCGCAAGGACACGCCGCGACCAGCACCGCCAGCATGGCCTGGCTGTTGTAGGTTAAAAACCAGGTGGTCGCCGCAATCAGCAGCACCAGAATAAGGTAGTGGCCCGCGTAGCGCTCGAGCATACGGGTGATCGGTGGTTTTGCCTGCTCGGCATCCTTCATCAGGGCGATCACTTTGCCGAGCGTCGACTGGTCGCCGGTATGGCTGACTTCAACACGCAGCAGGCCGTTCAGGTTGATACTGCCCGCAAAAACGTTCATGCCAGTTGTCGCCTCAACCGGTACAGACTCACCGGTGATGTGCGCCACATCGAGACTGGCCTGGCCGGAAAGAATTCGCCCGTCGGCAGGAACCCGGTCGCCCGGTCGCACCTCAACCACGTCTCCCGCTTGCAGATGCTGGCTGTCAACGGACTCCAGTTCACCGTTGGCGCGTACGCGTCGAGCCTGGCTGCGCGTCAGCTTGCTCAGCCCGGCGATCGCCTGACGGGTTCCCATCACGCTACGCTCTTCGAGGATATGGCCAAAAATCATGATCACCGGCAGCAGCGCGGCGGTCATTAAATCCCCCAGCGCCCAGGCACCGAGCATGGCCAGCACCACCAGCAGGTCGGTCACGCCGTGCAGGTCCGGGTGCAGCAGGCTGTGCCACGCGGCACGAAATACCGGCACCGCCACCAGCAGCCAGGCGACGCCGGCAAGAATATCGCTAATGCCGGGCTGGTCCGGGGCGATGGCCCGCCAGAGCAGGCTCAGCAACAGCAGGCCGATGGTGACCATGGTTAGCGTCAACTGACGCTGCATACGCCGCTGTTCGGCAGGCGTTTGTAGATTGCCGCTAAAGTGAATATGGCCGTGGCTACACTGATGGCTCATGGTTTTGTCTCGCTATTGGTTGGCGCAGTCGGCTGCGACGGCAATCCTTGCAGGATAAGACGGCTGTCGTCACCCGGTGCGACGGTAATCACCTGCCCCGCCTGCGCCAGAATATGAGCCACTTTGTCACGCCAGACGCGCTGGAGCAGCCCGCCATCGGTGCCGTCATGACGTGCCTGAGCCAGTTGGACAATGGTGCGGGTGTCAACGTTGGCCTGCGCCACAATTTCCTGACCACGTGCCTGCGCCTGGCCCAGCGTGCGGTCGGCCTGCTGCTGCGCCTGTTGGGTACGCAGCGCCGCCGCCGTGCGGGCGCTGGCCACCGTCTGCTCCGCTTGCTGTCCGGCAGCCAGCACGGCGTTAAACGCCGCCACGGCGTTCTCCGGCAATGAAGAGGTGATATCCACACGCTCAATACGAATGCCCGGATCGTTGCCTCCGGCGGCCAACCGCGTCAGGCTTTGCGCCATCGCCTGCTTAAAATCACTGCGCAGCTGAATACGCTGCTGCGCCGCACGACTGTCGTTTTGCAGCGTTTCAGGGCGGGTCACCAGAATCGAGTCCAGATCGCGGCCCACGCACACCACCGCCGCCGCGCGTTCTGCCAGACGGTCAATCAAGGGTTCAATATGCGGGCGCTGCAGCGCAAACTGCACCGGGTCGTCGACCCGCCAGAACACCCGCACGTTAAGCTGCACCACGCCCGCATCGCCGGTCAGCAAGTAGCCCGCACCAGCGCCTGCGTCGTTATCGCGGTCCCAGCTGTTAATCTGGCTTAGCTGCTGCTCCCGCTGCAACGCCCTAACGTCGCGTTCAAGAATGCGCTCCGAGCCCGGCACCCGCTCAACCCGTTCAATCGGGTACGGCCAGGCAAACAGCAGCCCTGCACCTTCCACTCGCACCGGTTTACCGAAGCGGTAGACCACCGCCCGGCTGTCCGGGGCTATCTGGTAGATGCTGGAAAACAGCCACGCGCAGGCGGCGATAATCGCCGCCGCGTAGAGCGCAAAAAAGGCCAGGCGGTACGACTGCCCCCACGGCGTGGATATCTGCGAATCACGCATCATGGTTTCGCCGTCTCTTTGAGATCATCCGGCCCCTGCACCAGCGCCCGGAACGGCTCTGCATCGGTGCGCAGCACCATACGGGTATTACCATTGACGATGGTGCTCAGCGTATCCAGCGAACGCAGCAAGTTATACAACTGCGGGTCGCTGGCCCAGGCTTTGCCGTAAATCGTTGCTGCATCGCGCTGGGCGTTCGCCACAATCGTCGCCGCCTTGACGGAAGCATCGGCCTCCACAATGCGCCCATCACGATCGGCCTGGGAATGAATCTCCGCCGCCAGACGTTTACCTTCCGCCGTACGCTCTGCCGCGATGGTTTCACGCTCGGCGCGCATACGGTCAACGGTGGCATTGAGGGTCACAGCCGGTAGCGTCAGTCGTTCAATGCCGGTCTGAATAACTTCAATACCGTAGCTGTTGAGCAACTGTGCTTTTAGCTGCGACTGAAGCGCCTGCTCCAGCTGGGCGATTTTCACCTTGCTGCTGTCGACGTTGACGATATCCGCCAGCGCATAGTTACTGGTGGTGGTTTCCAGCGCCGAGCCGATAAAGGTACGAATCTGGCGCGCCGCTTCATCCGGCTGGTTCTGTACCGCGCGGATAAAACGCAGCACGTTGCCGTCGTCCGGTTTCACCTTCCAGATAACCCACGCCTGCACCAGCACCCGCAGGCCGTCACGTGTCCCCACATCCTGCAAACCGCTGGAGGTAGAACGCACCCGCAGGTCAACGTTGATTGGCGTTTCAAACGGCGCCGGTAAACGCCACGCCAGCCCCGGTGATAGCAGCACGCGCTCCGGGTTGCCAAAACGGGTCACCACCGTCGCGCTGCCCGCGCTGACGTTAAGCAGACAGGCCGTTAGCACCGCTAGCGTCAGTAAAAAGGCCGCAATACCGAGCCGCAGCGCCCGCTTATTACGCAGCGGCGTGGGAGAGACGGTCTGACGCACGCCCACTTTTTCCGTACGCTGCGGAGGAACGATTGAATGGATCTTCATGGTTTGCTGGCCTTCTGTGGTGCAGTGCTATCGGAGAGCGCAGGATACTGGCGCATATCCAGAACAGGTTCATTGGTGCCCTGAAGATGACTATCCAGGATGAGAAGCGGCGTATGGGCCAGCGTCTGGCTCAGAATGTGGTAACGGCGCTCGAGAATAAAGGCCTGACCGGCCTGCTGCCAGGCCTGGCTGTCGGCGGCAAACTGTGCGGCGGCGGCCTGGGCGCGGGAGAGATTTTCCGCCGCAAACGCCTGCGCGTCGTTCTCGCGAGTTTCGGCGTTTTGTCGCGCGGCGTTGGTCACCGTCGCGGCATAGCCCCGCTCGCGTGCCACCCGTGCGCTGGCAGCAATTTGTGCGGCCTGCACGCCGTGATAGGCGTCGGCGGCCCCGGCTGGCGGATGGATGGCTTCGATACGGGTAGAGAGCAGCTCAACGCCGGTATCCAGCGCGGTTAAGCGCTGCTGGATTTGCTGATTGAGCGTCGTCGACAGGCTGGCGCGCTGCTCGTTGAGCAGTTCATCGAGCTGTTTGCTGGCAAACTGCGCCACCAGCACCTGACGGGCAATACTGCGGATCAGCACCGGCAAATCTTCCGCCTGATACTGGCTGTTGAGCGCATCTTCATTGCGCAGCCCGACGCGCCAGATAAGGCGGATATCCATGTTCACTATCTGGAAACTCTGCTTATCGGCGGCCTGGCTGGCAATCACCTGCGACTGGTCGGTCAGATGGCTACTGTCCCACAAACGCCAGCTATTCTGCGGTGCCGGGCCTTCAGCGCTGTCCGGCACATCGTTACGCGCCTTCTGCTCCGGCTCATCGCTCAGGCGCAGCTCATGCACCGCGCCGAACTCCACGGCGCGAACCCGGCCGAACGGCCAGGGCAGACCGGCGTGCAGCCCCGGCGAGAGCACCGCCATCGGGCGACCAAAGCGCTCGTAAATGCCCCGCTGATGCAGCGGCACCTGCGTCAATCCGCTCAGCAACCAGCCAAGCACCGCCAGCCCGCAAACCACCGGGACGATGGTTTTGCCCATCAGACGAAATGCCTGAACCTGGCGTAGATCGATGCCAAAGCGTTGTTCCAGCGTGTCGAGAACGAAAGCCAGCGGGCGTAGCGGCCAGCGATACTGCGCGGCAAGCAGGCTACGGGTTAGAAAACGGGGATCGGTGTCCTGTGGCAACGGGGTGGCCATCACCATCAGCACGCGCAGGAAATATTCCAATGCCACCAGCAGCACCAGCAGGCATCCCAGCTTAATAAGCCACAGCGTCAGCATCGGCGAGTAGGTCACCAGCAGCAGCGACCCGGCCAGCAGGAGCAGCAGGCTCAGCATGACGCGCGTCAGCCCGACATATTCCTGCTGGTAGCGCCAGTGGCGGATGGTCTTAAAACCAATGGTGCGTTCGATAACCAGCAGGCCGAAGCTGATGACCAGCAGAATGCCGGGGATGACCCGGCTTATCGCCGTGTCGGCTTCACTGGCGGGGCTGCGGTCAGCGAGGCCGGAAACGGCGAAAAAGATCGCCAGCAGCGACAGCACCGCGGTCAGCGCCAGGTGGTTTTGGAAATAGTTAAGCCAGCTCTGTATGGCGGGAGGGAGTAACTGACGCGGCCTCGCTGGGGGGGCTTCATCGCTTTGCGCCGCAGGGGCTGGGCTCTCATAGCGTATGGCGTTATCAACAAACGCCAGCGCCACCAGCACGATAGCCAGCAGCAGTCGGAACGTGGGTAGCCAGAGGCCGGTTCCTGCGATTAACAGCAGGAACGCGTAAATCAGGCCGACCAGCAGCAGTACGCCGTAGAGGGAAAATCTAGCAATGGTAAGACGCAAAAACAGGCGCGGATGCGGCGCCTTATTCTGCAATAGCGGTGGTAATGACACCCTGATGCTCCCAATGGTTTCGCCTACCCGGCTGCAACACATCTGGTAATAGCAGGAATGGCAAACGGATGCGGATTTTGGCGTTACGATATAACATCATTATCATATACAAAACAGAATATAATAAGCCGCCGCAACCATTTTCGTATCAATATGTAACCGGATATTCCGTAGGCTTATTCCTGCGCCAACGTGCGCTGCTCTCCGCCTTTGCCTTTCATTACCATCACAAAGCACAGCAGCGTAAAGGCCATCATGATCCAGGCCATCGCCCATGGCGTGCCGTCGCTAAACACTGACAGCAGCAGCGATGAGACGATCCCGCTGCCGTACTGCAACGAGCCTATCAGCGCCGAGGCCGAACCCGCCAGATTCGATGGCACCGTATCCAGCGCGGCGGCGGTGGAAGCCGCGGCGACAATGCCGTTCATCGAGAAGAAGATAAAGATGGTCAGCACCATCGCCACCATGCCGCCCATATGCGTTTTCACCGACAACGCCAGCAGTACGGTCGCCAGCGCGGCCACAAAGGCGGCGACCCGCAACAGCGTATGCAGCGGGTGGCGCTGCACTAAGCGGCGGTTAACGGAGCTTAGCGCCATCACGCCGATAATATTGACCGCAAACAGCCAGCCGTAGTGCTGCGGATCAACGTGGTAGTAGCTGATATAGACAAACGGTGAACCGGCGATAAAGGCGTAGGCCGCCACGTAGAAAAAGCTCACGCACAGGGTGTAACGCATAAACTCGCGGTTTTTCAACAGCGAAGCGTAGTTGCCAAACGCGCTGCTGATGGGCGTGGTCAGCCGTTTTTCGCCCGGCAGCGTTTCCGGTAGCCACCACAGCGCGATAAACATTGCCGCCCCCATCACCACCAGCAGCCAGAACACCGCGCGCCAGGAAGCGATCGTCACAATCTGCCCACCGAGCAGCGGGCCAATCACCGGGGCGATGGCGCTGATAATCACCAGCGTCGAGAGCATCTGCGCCGCGCGGGTGCGGGCATAGAGGTCGCGAATCATTGCGCGCGCCAGCATCGGGCCGGTACAGGCGCCGAACGCCTGGAACACGCGCCAGAACACAATCTGCGGCATGTCGCTCGACAGCGCGCAACCGGCAGAGCCAATCACAAACAGAACCATACCAATAAACAGCGGGATACGACGGCCAACGCGGTCGCTAATCGGCCCCCAGATAAGCTGGGCAAAGGAGAAGCCAATCAGGAAGCCGGTAATGGTCAGTTCGACGTTTCCCTGCAGTTCGGCGGCCATCATCGGCATGGCGGGCAGGTAGATATCGGTTGAAAGCGAGGTAAATGCCATCAGCGCACCGAGAATCACAATAAAGAAGATCCCGGAAGTGGCGGCGCGTTTATTCGGCGTGGAGTGATCGGTTCTGCTCATAATGTCCTGACAAAAAAGAAGAAACCGGCAGACGCGTGCTGCCGGTGAAGGCGTTACTCGCCAGCGGGGAAATCGGTCGATGCCGCCAGCGCTTGCTGCGTTTCAAAATCGGCAACGCGAGCCCGCAGCGTCGATAGGGTGCTTTGCAGCGCCTGTGAGCCCAGTACCATCCGCAGCGGGGCCGGATTGACCTCCACGCTTTCAATAATGCGTGCCGCCATCCGCGCCGGGTCGCCCGGTGCCTGACCGTTCGCCGGGTCGAGCATCTTAAGGAAGCTATGCGCCGGTGTCGCATCGTATTCCGGCATCAGCGTCGCAACCTGCGCGCTGCCGTAGCGGAACTCAGTACGTGCACCGCCGGGCTCGACGATGGTCATTCCGATACCAAACGGCGCCACTTCTTGCGCCACGGCTTCGACGAAACCTTCAATGCCCCATTTGGTGGCGTGATACATCGAATTTCCGGCGAAGGCCACCTGGCCGCCGTAGGAGGAGATCTGAATCACTCGGCCACCGCCCTGCGCACGCAGATGCGGCAGCGCGCTGCGGATAAGCTGGATGGAACCCAGCAGGTTGGTATCAATCATCTGCTGTACCTGCGCGTCGCTCAACTCTTCCGCCGCGCCAAACAGGCCGTACCCGGCGTTAGCAATCACCACGTCAATGCGGCCAAAGCGCGCCCAGGACTCATCAACCACCTGACGCACCGCCGCGCCGTCAGTGACATCCAGCAGCGGCGCGCTGAAGGTCTCCGGCCACGCGGCCAGCAGGTCTTCCACCTTCGCCGTGCTGCGCACCGTGCCAATCACGCGTTCACCGCTCGCCAGCAGTTGCTGCGCCATTTCACGACCAAAACCGCTGCTTACGCCTGTAATAAGCCATGTCCGCTGAACCATAAATCCCCCTGCTAACCATTGATATTTGCGCCGTCAGGCGTTGTCGCCCCGCGTTTCGATGGGGCTATTATCCGCCGCCAATTATTACCGGTATATGAATTTATCTTGCTTTCAGAATTCCATTTTTAGATATAATGATCAGTAACGTTTTGAACACCAGGTCCACACCATGCTCGATAAACTCGATGCGCTAAAAATTTTCTGCACCGCCGCGCAAACGCTCAAATTCCGTGAAGCCGCTACACAGCTGGGGCTTGCGCCACAACAGGTTACCCGTGGCATCGCCGAACTAGAGAGCCAGCTTGGCGAGATGCTGTTTCTGCGTAATACCCGACAAATTAAGCTTACGCCGTTTGGTCAGCAGTTCTGGCCCAAAGCTGAGCTATTGCTGGCGGAAAGCGAAGCGCTGTTCGCCGAAGGTCAGCGACGCAACGAGCAGGCCATGGCGGGCAAAGTGCGCATCACTCTGCCCCCGCTGTTTGAAAACCGGGATATTATCTGCCAGCTTCTGCATCAGCTGTCGGACTATCCGGAGATTGCCATCGAGTGGCACAACACCGGTCGTCACCTGAATATTATTGATGAGCAGATTGATATTGGCATTCGTATCGGCGCAGTACCGGATAACCGCTATATCGTCAAAACCATCCGCCCGGTCGGGGTGCAGATTGTCGCCGCGCCAGCGTTAATCCAGCGGCTGGGCGAGCCCGCTGACCTCAAAGCCCTGCAGCTTCACTACCCGCTGAGCGCGCTCAGTAACAGCAACTCCGGCCGCGTCTGGCCGTGGCAGTTTGCTAACGACAACAGCTTTTTCCCGACCAATCCGGCGTTTGTCGCGTTCGATATCGACAGCGAGCTGGCGGCGGCGCTCGCTGGGCGCACCGTTAGCCAGCTGGCGGATATTACCGTGCGCCCGTTCCTGCAGCGCGGCGAACTGGTGAATCTGCTGCCAGCGCTCAACTATCAGCCGTGGCAGCTCTATATATTTCGCCCGCATCTACCGCTGCTCCCTGCCCGCGTTCGGCTGGTGTTTAATCTGCTGACGCAGATCCTGCGCGAGCACTTCGCGCATTAAGCCAGGTGCAGCGTTATGACTTCGCGGTTTCAGCAAGAAACTGCGCCAGAACCGCATTGGCATTGGCTGCCATGTCCGAAGAGCACGTCGCTGCCAGCACGGCGATAAACGCCTGAAGCTGCTCTGAGGTGATGCCGTTATGGTGGCTGATGGCAAAGTGGCTTTTCAGCTGGCTTTCTGCACCGGGAATGGCGGCCAGCGCAGAAATCGTCGCCAGTTCACGTGCGGGCCAGTCCAGCACATCGCGCTGGAAGATATCGCCAAACAGATGCGCTTTCAGGTAGGTATCGATAGCCGGAGCAAAATCAAACAGCGGCCCGCTCACCGCTCTGCCCACCAGCGCCGTTTGGGTATCGCGCCCGGCGGCCAGGCTATCCCATCCCGCGGCCGCTGGGGTGGAGGCCTTGCCTTCGTCATCGACAATGCCCTGCGCCTGGCGCGCGTTCATCACCGACATAAAGCAGCCGAGGCCGTTGAGGCTGCGCGGGAAACCGCAGTAGGCATAAAGCTGAACCAGCACTTCTTTGATTTCATTCACGGTCAGCCCGGCGTCCAGCCCTTCATGCAGCGCGGTGGTCAGTCTGGTCATGTCACCGCAGGCTGTCAGCGCGGCAATGGGGATCATCGCCTGCTGGCGATCATTTAATGGATTTTGCATCAATGCCTCTCCGAAGGGAGCCCGCAGGCTCCCGTATAAACGGGTAAATGGGATAAGTATAAGACGTTGGCTTTAGGTTGATTAGCCGGTGAAATCAGAACTGGGCTATGAGCCAGTTTCATGAATACCGTCACTACCGGCCAGAGAAACGCAGCACCTCCGCCGGATAGCGCTCGCCCTGAATCTCAATGTTGGCATCGGCAATTTGTTTGAGGTCCTGCGCGTCGAGCGTGAGTTCCAGCGCGCCAATATTCTCCTCAAAGCGGATCTGGCTACGGGTACCAAACAGCGGCACGATCCACGGTTTCTGTGCCATCAGCCACGCCAGCGCCACCTGCGCCGGGGTGGCGGCATGTTTGTCGGCAATCTGGCGGATAAGCGTAACCAGCTGCTGATTGCTCGCGCGGGCAGCATCAGCAAAGCGCGGCGTATGGGCGCGGATATCGCTACTGTCAAACACCGTGGTGGCGTCGATTTTTCCGGTCAGTAAGCCTTTTCCCAACGGGCTGTAAGGCACCAGCCCAATGCCCAGCGCTTCCAGCGTCGGCAAAATTTCACGCTCCGGCTCACGCGTCCACAGGGAATATTCGCTTTGCAGCGCCGCCAGCGGCTGTACCGCATGGGCCCGTCGGATAGATTCAGCGCTGGCTTCCGACATGCCAAACCAGCGCACTTTTCCTTCAGCAATCAGATCCTGTACCGTACCGGCCACCTCTTCCATCGGCACGTCCGGGTCAACGCGATGCTGATAGTAGAGGTCGATATAGTCGGTCCCCAGACGTTTCAGGCTGCCTTCTATCGAGCGGCGAATCTGTTCCGGGCGGCTATTGACGCCGCCGCGATGCTCGCCGGTCTGCTGATCGATATCCCAACCAAATTTGGTGGCGATTTTGACCTGATGGCGAAACGGCGCAAGCGCCTCACCGACCATCCGTTCGTTGGTCCAGGGGCCGTACACTTCGGCGGTATCGAAGAAATCCATCCCCTGTTCAACCGCATGGCGAATCAGCGCAATCATCTGCTCGCGGTCCGGTAGCTCGCGGGCTTTGCCATAGCCCATCGCGCCAAGCGACAGCGCCGACACCTCAAGCCCTTGCCCTAACTGACGTTTTATCATCATGCCTCTCCTTACGGTTATGCCGCGCGCAGTTCGGCGGCAAACCGCGCCTGGAACTCGCTCAGCTTGTCCTTGTTACGGGCCGCCACCTCATAGAACGCCAGCGGCGGGCGGTAGCCCATGCCCACGTAGCGGGCGCTGGCTTTCATGGGGGTGAGCACCTCTTCCATGGTGCTGTTGAGCAGCCCGTCATGAGAATAGGTGAACTCGCTCGCCCCCGCCGTGGTAACAATTTGCAGTTGTTTCGCTTTCAGCGCCTCGCCGCCGGGGCCAAAGGCCCAGCCGTAGGTCCAGACCGCATTCAAATAGGCTTTGAGCATCGGCGTCAGGTTGAACCAGTGGGTAGGATAGAGGAACACCACCCGGTCGGCATCCGCATAGGCGGCCTGCTCTGCCGCCACGTCGATGGCCGCAGGGTTATCACCGTACAGCGCTTCCAGGTTACGTACCGTCACGTTTTCCGCCTCTTCGGCGGTCTGCTGCAGCGCGTGGATCGCGCGGGATTGTGAGAAATAAGGATGGGAAACCACCACCAGCGTTTTCATATGTCGATGACCTTGTCATGTTTATCTCGAATGACAGCCAGTATGCGACGACCTATTACTAACTTTAATAGGCCTTATGGTTGATGTACTTTCAACCTAAGGTTAATAATGAAGTACATTCCCCCAGCTACCGGAACCGGGCATGGACCTTTCTCAGCGCGTGCGCGCCATTACTTCATTTATCGATGCCGCCGATGCAGGCAGCTTTGCCGCCGCCGCACGGCTTCAGGGCGTGAGCGCCGCCGCCATCAGTAAAAATATCGCCGGGCTGGAGCAGGCGCTGGGGGTTCGTTTAATGAACCGCACCACCCGCAAGCTCAGCCTGACCGAGGAAGGTGCGGCCTTTTTACAACAGGCGCGCATCGCCATTGAGGCGCTAGATACCGCCGTCGATACGGTCGTGGCCGGGAAAATGGAGACGCGGGGGCACGTGCGCATCTCCACCAGCGCAGCTTTTGGGCGCGAGCAGTTGCTGCCCGCCCTGCCGGGGTTGCGTCAGCGCTATCCCGACCTTTCCGTTGAGGTGGATTTTGACGATCGGGTGACGGATATCGTCCGCGATGGCTACGATCTGGCTATCCGCGGCGGGCGCATTGTCGATTCGTCGCTGATTTCTCGCCCGGTCTGTCTGCTGAATATGGTGCTGGTAGCGTCACCGGCCTACCTGGCGGAGTGTGGCGTACCGACCACCCCGGACGCGCTCAGGCATCATCATCTGATCGCCCGTCGCTTTCTCGGCGGCAAAGTGTCGCCCTGGAACTTTCACGCACCCGATGGCAGCCTGATAACGCTGGAACCGGACGCCGCCGTTGTTACCCTCTCAGCCCCCGAGGCCCAGCTTCAGGCAGCGCTGCTGGGTCTGGGGATTGCACAAGTTGGCGTCCATCACGCGCTGGCGCATCTGCAAAACGGTCAGCTAAAAACGCTGCTCTTCGGGCAGCACGATAGCGGTAGCTATGAAATGGTGATTCAGTACCCGCACCGGGCGCTGGTCGCGCCGCGCGTCAAGGCGACCGTCGAATACCTGCTGGAGACATTCCGCCAGGATCCCAGACTGCATTTCCCTGTGGCCAGACTGGCGGAGTTTGCGGCATAGTCCAGAATAGATATATTCATCACACAAATATTGCATTTCATGCCGCATTTTCGGCATTTCATTCCCGTTTTCAGGCCGTTAATGCCTGAAATGTCTGACGGGCGACAAAAAGGCCTACAGTAGCGTTTATTTACAGGTGTGCCCTATGCCGAAGTCTCTGTTTCAACGTGAAAACCTGTTGTCCGGGTTTCAGTGGTTCTTCTTTATTTTCTGCAATACCGTGGTGGTTCCGCCAACGCTGGTTTCCGCTTTCCATCTGCCCGACAGCAGCCTGTTGATGCTGACCCAGTACGCGTTTCTCAGCACCGCGGTTGCCTGTTTACTGCAGGTCTTTTTCGGCCACCGCCGCGCCATAATGGAAGGGCCAACCGGCTTATGGTGGGGTACCATTCTGACCATCACCCTGGCAGAAGCCTCGCGCGGCACGCCGCTGAACGACATCGCCAGCAGCCTGGCGGTAGGAATCGCCATCTCTGCGGTATTGACCATTATTATCGGCATCAGCGGCCTCGGTAATCGCCTGTCGCGGCTGTTTACCCCGACAGTGATGGTCGCTTTTATGCTGCTGCTAGGCGCGCAACTCACCACCATCTTTTTTAAAGGGATGCTGGGGCTGCCGTTTGGTATCGCCAAATCAACCGTCGGCCTGCAGCTTGCGCCGTTCGCCATTTCGACGGTCATTATGTGCTTCGTGATTGGCCTGATTATCTTCTTACCTGCGCGCATTTCCCGCTACGCCTTGCTGATTGGCACGGTCGTCGGCTGGCTGGTGTGGCGCATCTGCTTTGGCACGTCGGCCACCTCCTTCGGTGAACTGCACTGGCAACTGTTCCCGCTGGGCAGCCACGGTACGCTGTCGCCGGGGATTATTCTCACCGCGGTTATCACCGGTCTGGTGAACATCAGTAATACCTACGGCGCCGTGCGCGGTACCGATGTGTTCTACCCACAGAGCCCTGCCAGCAGCGCGCATTATCGCCGCAGCTTTGTGGTTTCCGGGGTGATTACGTTGGTGACCGTGCCGCTGGCGGTGATCCCTTTCTCGCCCTTTGTCTCTTCCGTTGGCCTGTTAACCCAAACCAACGACAGCTCGCGAAAATCCTTTTTCTACGGTGCACTGCTGTTCCTGCTGGTCGCCATGGTGACCCCGCTAACTCGCTTTTTCTGCTCTATTCCGTTAGGCGTCAGCAGCGCGGTGATGCTGGTCTCTTATCTGCCGTTATTATATTCCAGCCTGGTATTTAGCCAGCAGGTGAAGTTCACTTCGCGGAATATCTATCGCCTGGCACTACCTTTATTTATTGGGCTATTTTTAATGAACCTTCCGCCGGTATATTTACAGGATGTGCCGCTCACCATTCGTCCATTGTTAAGTAATGGCTTATTGATGGGGATTTTGTTATCCGTATTGTTAGATAATATTATTCCGTGGGATCGTTTTAAATAATTGTTCCTGCCGCTCCCCATACCTTCGGGGAGCACACGTGCGTTCTACCTCACTCACTGCTTTACATGCCAGCGTAATGTGCTATTAATAAGTATAGTTGTATGGCAAGTGATTAATTCAAAAACACATAACGCAAGCGTTTCCTGTTGCATAAGAGAGAACGGTAAGAAGCTTTTTATCCCTTCCGCAAAGATGTGAATAAAGTGTTTCTTTACGTAACCAAATAATAGGCTAATCGTAATGAAAAAACGTATTGATAGCGACAAAATAACAAAAACATTCCTCGAATATACCTTAATTAACACCACCTCCGTTCCCACCAGTCAGAATTTACCGAGTTGCGATAATCAATTTAAACTCGCACAACACGTCGCCAATCAATTTGCTCATCATGCGGCAGTAACCGTTGATATAAACAACCACGCTATCACCACCATTACGCTTCCGGCGAATATTGCCAACGCCCCTTCTATCGTCTTCTTCGCGCACCTCGACACCGCACCTGACCATACCGGCGATACCCATGCCATTCGCGTGAACCAGTATGACGGGCAGGCCATCGTCCTGCCGGGCAGCGGCGAACGTTTCTCACCAGAGAACCACCCGGAGCTGCTGGACTACGTCGGCCAGGATCTCATCACCACCGATGGCACCAGCCTGCTGGGCGCCGATGACAAAGCGGCGATCGCTGCCGGTGCCGAAGCGCTGCAGTACCTGATTGCCCACCCGGAGGTGCCGCACGGCGATATTCGTCTGGTGCTGCTGCCGGATGAAGAGATTGGCATTCGCGGAGCAAAAGCACTGGACGTGCAAGCGCTGAACGCCGACTACGGCATTTGCCTCGACTGCTGCGGCGTCGGCGAATACGTGATTGAAAACTGGTATGCCGGTAGCGCACAGATTACGGTTAAAGGCACCACTGCTCACCCGATGAGCGCGAAAGGCAAGCTGGTGAACGCGCTGTGTATCGCCACGGAAATGATTACCGCCCTGCCGCCAAAAGAGCGCCCAGAGCACACCGAGGGCCGCGAAGGCTATTACTGGCCGCATAAGCTGACCGGTGATACTGCCAACGCCACGCTGGATATCGCGATCCGTGATTTTGAAATCGACGGCTATCAGCAGCGTAAATCCACGCTGCAGGCGATTGTGGCCGACCTCAAACAGCGCTGGGGCGATGAGCGCATCTCCATCACGCTGAATGATATTTACGACAACGTGAAGCCGAGTCTCGACAAATCACCGGAGATTCTGGAAAACGTCAAACGGGCGATGCATAACCTCGGCATTACGCCAAAACCGCTGCTGATGCGCGGTGGCTACGACGGCAGCGTGATCACCCCGAAAGGCCTGCCGACCATCAACATCTTTACCGGCGCGCACAACTTCCACTCGACCAAAGAGTTTTTACCCGTCGAATCCCTGCGTCTAGCCGCTGAAATGTTGCTGGAGATGGTGGAACTGAGCACCGGTGAGGTTCGCGCGTGAAAAAGTGGACCATTGAATTCGTACTCTATGCCGTCTACATGGTGTTCGGCGCCGCCTGGGCCACCACCGGTTCGGTGATGCCGCAGATTATGGCTGATTTCAACGTTGACGTGTCGCACGCCGCGCTAATGTCGAACGTTATTCTGTGGGCCAAAATTGTCGGTGCCGTGGGCACTGCCGTGCTGGTTGCCCGCATGGGAACGCGCAAATCGTACCTGCTGGGCTGCGTGATGATTGGCGTGTCGGTCTTTATTCCCTTCGTCGATAACTTCACCCTGCTGTTGATTATTCGCTTCCTCGGCGGCCTAGGCGGCGCAGTATGTCTGGTATCGCTGGTGCCAACGGTGGCCCGCTTCTTCGATAACAAGATGGCGGCTACCCTCAACAGCATCAACTGCACCTCAAACATCATCGGCACCATCATTGCCCTGACGCTGGCGGGCTACCTTTCCACCTTCTTCGGCGGCTGGCGTAACCTGCTGGCAGCCTACGGGGTGATTACCCTGGTGCTGGGCGCGGTGTGGATGCTGTGCTTTACCGACGAAGAACGCAGCGAGCAGCACGCGGCGAACCTGAGTCGTGAAAGCAAGATGGCGGTGCTGAAAGAGGCGATATTCAGCCGCATCGTGTGGGGGATGATTGCCCAGTACGCTGGCGCGATGATCATGATGGTGTTTATGTTCACCTTCTTGCCGCTGTACTACGCCAAATATGCACATCTGCCGGCAGACTCGCACGCGCATCTGAGCGGCACGGTGAACCAGGTGGGGATTATGCTCGGCGCGCTGGTGGGGCCGTACTTTAAAAACCGCGGCTATCACTATAAAAACTGGCTGTTTATCTCCAGTATCTTTATGGCGGTAACGACTTTTGCCATGCTGTTCGCCACCAACGACATGGTGATTCTGGTCTGTTCATTCCTCACCGGCGGTATCTTTGCGACCTGGTTTGCGTTTATCTTCTCGATTCCCAAAGAGGGGCTCAAAAACGCCACCACACAGACCGTCACCTACGCTATGTCCACCTTCTGGGTCTGCACCTTCTTGCTGGCCACCATCAACAGCCAGCTTATCGGCTGGTCGGTTGACCTGACTGGCGGCTTTACCGTGGGCTTTACCTACGTCTTCGCCCTGATGGTGGTTTCACCGATTGTGGCGTTGCTGGTCTTTCCCAAAAAAGCACGATAATCAGAAACAACAACGGGCACGATATTGTGCCCGCTTACCATGAAAAACGGGCCACCCGGCCCGTTAACGATTAACACACTTCAAGTAGCTGCCGCTTCGCGCTTTCCGCCTGCGTTCGGTAGAACTCATACCGCGCACAGAACCACGTTCTTTGCTGCTCGTTCATATTGCCGGTTACCGCGCAAATATCGACAGGGCGGCCTCGTGACTGCATTTGGGCAAAACTGCGGGCCAAAAAATCAAAGTTCATTAACGCCTGCTGATCCTGTTGTTGCATTGCATATCCCTCCGGTCTGATACTCGTTTTCAAGGCTATATGCTCTACTGTTTCCAGTATTCGCCTGTTATCAGTTACTTTTTGAACACTGCGTGCGCATTCCAGTCGCGCGCCGTCACACTTCAGCCATTTCCCTTTTTTCTTCACGAGCGGATCGTGCTGAATACGCGTGCGGGTCCATATGCGGGTACATCAATCAACATTTTTGCAATATACTGTGACAATTGTAGAACAGAGTGAGTACAGGTGAGCGATGGAAATTGATCTCGATAATCTGGTCTTTGATGGGCTGGAAGAGGCGCAAGAGCGCAACGCAGAACGTCTTGACGATGCGGACAAGAAAGCGCAGGCGATTGTCGCCGACGATGATTGCGGCGATGCCTGCAAAATCTGATAACCGAAACCGGCCTGAGGGCCGGTTTTTTTATGTGAAGTGGGAGTCGGTCCCGGCGTCGCTGCGCTCGGCCGGGCTACTGCTTCGTGACAGTGTCACGCTAAATCAATCCGCTATCTGTTCTTTGGCGAGCGCTACTAGCTTTTTAATCGCGGCGGTGCGTTCCCGTTTGCGGTACAGCAACCACAGCACAGATGGGATCGCCTCACCGGCAATCTCCCGATAGCACACGCCGGGGAGATTGATGGTCTGCGCCATCACTGCCGGAACCACCGCCACGCCGTTGCCCAGCGCAACGTTCGCCAGCACCTCCGTCAGCGCCCCGGCCCGTCGGGTGTGTTCAAGAGTAAAGCCGCCGCGTTTTGCCACTTCAACGGTGCCGGAGCGCTGTTCCGGCAGAATAAAGGTTTGCTGACGAAGGCTTTCCGGCGCTATTTCCGCTGTCTGTGCCAACGAATGACCGTCACTTAGCGCCAGGCAAAAGTGGTCATGATGCAGCGCCAGATGGGCTATTTCAGCGGGCAACGCTAGCGGCCCGCGCACCAACGCGACGTCCAGTTTCCCCTCCACCAATAGTGCCGCCATCCCCTCCATCGGCAGCTCGCTAACCTCAACGGCGACGTCGGGGTACTGCTGGCGATAGTGATTAAACAGCGAACTCAGCACCCCGGACATTAACGTCGATGACACATATCCGACACGCAGATACCCGCGCTCACCCCGCGCCGCACTCTGTACCCTCGCCCTCGCCTGCTCGGCCTGCGCAAGCGTCGCCTGCGCCTCGTCGCGCAGAATCTCACCCGCCTGCGTAAGCTGCACCCGCCGCTGGCTGCGGACAAACAGCGGCGTACCCAGTTCACGCTCAAGCTGGGCTATCTGTACGGAGAGCGTTGGCACGGCGATACCGAGCGCCTCCGCCGCCGCACCAAAATGCAGGGTGTTAGCCACTTCAAGGAAATAACGCAGATGACGCAGCTCCATGGCTGCTCCTGATTGTTAGGTTTTACCTAATAATAACGGCAAGCATCTGGGTTGAACAAGGCTGCCAGAACGCCGATGCTAATGGCTATACGAACCTTTTCGGATGCCGACCATGCTGTATCGTTTTGCCATTTTTAGCGATGTTCACGCCAATTTACCGGCGCTTGATGCCGTCCTCGCCGATATTGACCACCACGGCATTACCCAATGCTTCTGCCTTGGCGACGTTGTCGATTTCGCCCCCTGGCCCAATGAAGTTATCGCCCGACTGCGTGAGCGGCAGATTCCAGTGCTACGAGGAAACCACGACCAGCGGGTGGCCTGCGATGAACCGGTGACCACCATGGCGGTGCATAGCCCCGAAGAGCGTGATGCCAGGGTCGAAGCCATTGCGCTAAGTAAACGGGTTCTCAGCGAGGAAAACCGACGCTGGCTGCAAGCGCTTCCCGATACATTGCGCCCGGATCTGCCGCTGCCAATTCTGCTGGTGCATGCCAGTCCGCGATCACTGTCGGAATATCTGTACGCCGATACCTGCGCACGCACGCTGCTGGCCTTTCCACAATTGCACGACGTCGACGCGTTAATTTGCGGACATACCCACTTTGCCTGCGTGCGGGAAATCGACAGAGGTACGAGACGACCGTTACTGTTCGCCAACCCCGGCGCCGTAGGACGTATTAAACCGGGACAGCCGCAGGCAAGCTGGTTATTAGGCGAAATTCGTGAAGGGAAGCTGTCGTTGATGGTCAAAACGGTGCTGTACGATGTGGCGCTGGTGGCACAGGCCATCCGCGACAGTGAAGTACCGGATTATTATGCCGATGAACTCATGCGCCGCATCGCGCAGTGATAAGCGCCGTTGCGCACCGAGCGGCGCAAAACAGCGGCAATGGTATGCACACCACCGCGCACCAGTCGCTGCTCTACTGGATTAAGACGTAAATCCAGCATCTCCTGCGCCCAGTTGGGCAGCAGGTCAATCCCTGCCTTCATCAGAATCGTGCCCGCGGGTTGTGCCACCCGCCCCGGCAGACGAGTGGTCATCAGCACGCGAGCGACTTCTCGTGTGCGTTCATCGCATCTTAGCTGAGGCCGCATCTGCTCGAGATAGTCCGCCACTGCCTGCGGCGTTTTTGGCACGTTACGCGCCCCCAACCGCTCGGCGATACTCGCGGACTCAATAAAATATTGCGCCTGCCTTGCAGGGCTCACCACTACGCGGCGATAGCGCAGATGGGAGGCCATAAACGAACTGCACTCCGCGACGTGAACCCAGGTCAGCAGATCCGGGTCGCTGGCGGCGTACGGCGTCCCGTCGATATCTACCCCGCTAACCCGCTCATGAATCGCTTTCACTTTGGCAATCAGCCGCTCGGCATCGGGCTCGGTGGCGAAAGTGGTGGCCGAGATAAACTGGCTGGTACGGCGCAGGCGGCCAAAGATATCGTCACGAAACGAGGAGTGATCCCACACACCGGCCAGCGCCAGTGGGTGCAGCATCTGCAGTAATAACGCGCTGATGCCGCCGCACAGCATGGAGGTGAAATCGCCGTGCACCGGCCAGATAGCCGACTGCGGGCCGAACAGCCCCGGTTCCCCGGCAGGGTGTTCGAAGTCGATTTCATTCAGCGCTATACCCGTCAGGCCTAGCACCTGACGTTCAATACGCTGACGTAGCCACTCCATGCGCTTTCTCCTTCAGGCTTACGCTTTACGCGCGTTATCAAGCCAGGCGTATACCGCCGCCAGATCCTGCTCGGCCAGCCCGCCCTGCGACGCCTGCGTCCACATATCGACGATATCGGCCATCATCGGCATGGTGCCCTGCGGAGCGTTTTCCAGCGCCAGACGCGCATCTTTGAGCGCATGCTGAAGCTGCATCTGCGGGGTGTAGTCCTCTTTACGGATCATCTCCAGCTTGCCCTTGACGTACGGCGCCGCCAGCGGCCCGCCTTCCAGCGTTTCCCACAGCTGGCCCGGCGTGAAGCCAAACTGTTTGGCAAGCTGCATACTTTCCGCCACGCCCTGCATCATTGAGATAAGCCAGGCGTTGATCACCAGCTTCATCTTCTGGCTGTTGCCCGCGTCGCCGTACCACTGGGTGCCGCGAGAAATGGCGTCAAAGACCTGCTGTGCATCGCCCGCTCGCGACGCATCACCGCTGGCCATTACCAGAATTTGAGCGTTTTCCGCCGGGGCTTTGGTGCCGGAAACCGGCGCATCGAGGTAGAGCATATCGGGGCGAAGTGCTTCGAGCAGCGCGATGGCATCAGCGGTTTCCTGAATGCCGATGGTCCCCATCTGGCAGAAGGTCGCACCTTGCGGGCAGGATGGCGCAACGGCACGGATGGCCGCCAGGGTGGCGTCACCGTCGGTGAGCATGGCGATAATCACCTGCGCGTCGCTTGCCGCTTGAGCGGCGGTTTCACGCACGATAAGGCCCTCAGACAGCAGATCGTCGCCGCGACCCGGCGTGCGGTTCCAGCCGTATACGGTGAAACCTTTTTTGAGCAGGTTGGCGGCAAATGCGTGCCCCATCGCGCCTAAACCCAGTACCGCTACCGCGGGCAGTGCCTTCATGTTTCTCTCCTCAGATGGTCGGTCTTTTAGGTAGCGTGATGATTATTCGGCAGAAAAGCAACTGGTTAATGGTTAAGCGCCCTTCTTATTTGAAACTTTTTGATAACAAAACTGGATACATGTCAGTTTGGTGAAAGGTTCCGTTCACTTTACGTTAGGTGGAATATGAAGTTCCATCACCGGTGAACGGGCCAAGGGGTGCGGCCGCGCACCCCTTCGCAATCCCCGCGGCCCCGCAGGGAAATCGGTGCTTCGCACTGCGCTCGCCTACGAACTCCAGCCTGCGGCACGGCGAAACTCGACATCCCTGTCTCGGTTCGCCTCAGTCCGCCATCCATGGCGTCCTGACCTTGTCTTCCATTCTCCGGCTCGCCGATTTCCAGCGGGGACTCATCGGTTTCAGAAAGACTGGTTATTGCTGTTAACTGAAAGACCGCACGGTTTTTGGTGGCGTCTAAATCACCGAAGCGTTTCCCGTAGGCCGGTTCAGCCCACAGGGATGTGGGCTGAGGGAACCGCGCAGCGGCGATTGGCCGCCCCTTGCGCGCTCTCCGCGCCAGTGCAGTTTATATGGCTACCGCTGGAAGAGAGCGCAACAGAGTGATAAGCCTGAATGCAACTCAGAACGAAGGCATTAGCAACGCTCGCGCTACCCCCCTTTCCGCCCCCCAGACTTCCCAATCGCCTTATGCAAATCATTAATTCGCTTCATCGAACGCAGCGTCCGCTGTGAATGGGTGGACGCCACCGACAGCACCAGCATCTCCAGACACACCATCACCGTACCATGTAGCGGCACGCGGCCATTCTCCCCACGAGGAACGTGGATCACCACCTGCGCCATATCGCTAAAGCGCGAATCGGTAGCCTGAGTCAGCAAAATCGTCGGGATCCCCAATCGCTCCGCCTCACGCAGCGTCGTCAGCCCTTCCCGATGCGGCGATTTTTGCCCCATCATAATCAACACATCGCCGCGCTGCAGCGCAATAAGCTGCTCGGCGAGACTAAAGCCGGTGCGATTAAGCACGCAGGACGGCAGGCCAATCCGGCTGAACAGTCGCGCGGTGTACTCGGTCAGAATCCCCGACGCGCCGATGCCAAACAGCGCGACCTGACGCGCATCGCCGAGCAACGCCACCGCCTGGGCTATCGCCGCACGGTTGCTGGTGCTGGCGAGCATCTCACAGGCACGCTGGTGCCCTTCCAGCACAAAATCAATGCTGGAGTTAACGTCGCTGGTCAGTGCCCCGACCGTCGACGCCATTTTTTCCGACGAGGTGATGGTCGGGCCAAACCAGTGCTGCATGGTCTGCTTCAGGTCACGTAGCCCGGCGAAGCCGAGCGCCTGGATGGCGCGTACCACGGTGGCATCGGAGGTTTGCGTAGCGGCGGCAATCTCCATCGCCGTGTGGTCGAGCACCGCCTCGCGGTTGTCATCAATCCAGTGTGCGACCGCCAGCAGACGCGGCGAAAGCTGAGGCGTGCGGCTTCGCAGGCGTTCGCCGAACAGGTCAACCCGACGTTTCTCTTTACGTATCACCGTCTGGCTCATTTCGTCTCCTTAGGCAGTGGGCGTCCGGCAACCTGCGACTGCACCTCCGCCACCAGCAGGTTCAACGAGGCGTAAGAGTTAGAGATAACCTCGTCGCGCGGCAGCAGGATGTAATGCCCAGTGCGGCAGGCGCGCATAAAGTCGCACCAGCCCGGCATCACTTTTTCCATATCGTTGAGTTCATCCTGCGGTTTACCGCCGGTGTCCGAGCGCCAGGTGGCAAACAGGAAATCGGCGTCCAGCTCCGGCAACTGCTCAGCGCTCACGTCAATACGCTGGCCGTCGGGAATACCTTCAATCATCGGCGGGAAACGGAAGCCCGCATCGCGTAGCACGCGTCCCAGTGAATGATAAGAGTGATGCACCGTGATTTTGCCGTTGTTGGCCTGAATCACCGATACGGTGATCTTATTGGTATCGATGGTCTGTTTAAGCTGTTCGATTTGCGTCTGATAGCGGCGCTCAAGGAGTGCCAGCCGTGCCTGTGAGCCGGTCAGTTCGGCAAGCTTGCCGTAGATACGCGGCGCGCTGCCGAGCAGATGGTCAATGCTCACCGTCGGGGCGATTTTCGCCAGCTGCTCAATCGGCACGTTACGGTTGGGTTCAGTAATAATCAGGTCTGGTTTGGCTGCTGCCACCGCTTCGAGGTCGATATCCGCGGTGCCGATAAACTTGATATCGCTGTTATCAAAATCGACGCCGGTCAGCATCGCGCTGGAGCGCAGATAGTGGCTACCGTCCGGACGCGTCCGCCCGTGGCTGGCAACGGGCGGTACGCCAAGTTCGATGAGCGGAATGGTAATATCGAGATCGTGCATCGACACGATACGTTTCGGGTGATCGGGAACCTGAACCACGCGGCCCAGATCGTCGGTAAACGGGTGCGTTTGTGCAAACGCCGAAACGCTAAACAGGCACAACACTGACATTAGCCCACGTAGGGTCATCCTGAACCTCACAATGCGTCGCGACGACGCCACAGCAGTAAAATAAAGAAGGGACAGCCAATCAACGAAATGATGATCCCTGCCGGAATTTGTAGCGGCGCAAAGGCCAACCGCCCGAGGGTATCGGTGAGCAACACCAGCAGCGCGCCAATCAAGGCGCTACCGGTAAGCAGCGCGACCTGGCCGCCGCGCAGCATAAAGCGCGCCATATGCGGCGCCATCAGCCCGACAAAACCGAGGCTACCGACGCAGGAGACGCTCGCCGCCGTCAGCAGCACCGGTGCGAAGAAGCGCAGCAGCGTCAGGCGTGATAACCGCACCCCAAGCCCGTTCGCCACCTGGTTGCCCATCAAGGCGACGTCCGCCGCCCTTGCGGTCAAATAGAGGATCAGCACCGCCGGCAGCGCCCATACCACCGCGACCGCCAGCAGCGACCAGGTGGCAGCGTGCAGGCTGCCCGCAAGCCAGGTCATCGCCGTCTGCACATCGCGGATATCAGCAGTCGTGATAAACAGCCCCATCGCCGCCGACAGCGCCCACGACACGCCGATACCAATCAAAATAAAGCGCGGGCGCGATAGGTCACGGGCCAGTACGATGACCAGCAGCGCCACCAGCACACCGCCGAGCATACCGACCAGCGGCCGCCAGGCGAGACTCACGGCGGGGAATGCCAGGATGAGGGTTAACACCACCACGCTAGTTCCCTCTTTCACGCCAATTAACCCGGGGTCAGCCAGGCCATTGCGGGTAATCGACTGCATTGCCGCGCCGGCAAGGCCGAGCATACCGCCGCAGAACAGCGCCATCAGCAGTCGGGGTAAGCGGATGTCGCGCACGATGTACACCTGCTGCGCACTTAACGTCTCTGGCATAAACAGTGCGCGGCCAATGGCGCTGGTGGGAATGGGCAGCGAGCCTCGCGTGACGCCGAAAACCACTAATAGCAAAATCACGGTCATCAGCGCGGCGGCGATTTTCAGCAGCCGGGGACGCAGCAAAATACGTAATGGGCCGATTGTGACAGCGCGAAAACCCGCGCGGGTGACTGCTCGCGTCATTTAAAGAACCTCACCGCAATCGCAATAAACACCGGCGCACCGACCATCGCGGTCATCACCCCGGTTGCCAGTTCCTGTGGAGCCAAAAGCCAGCGAGCGAGTATATCCGCCAGCAGCAGCAGCAACGCCCCGGTCGGCAGCGCCAGCAGCAGCCCGGTACGGATATCCTGCCCGACCCAGCGGCGAATAACGTGTGGCACCACCAGTCCGATAAAACCAATCGGCCCGGCTACCGAGACCGCCGCACCGCACAGCAGCGCGATAGCAATCACCCCCAGCACGCGGGTGCGCACCACCGATACGCCAAGCCCGCTGGCCACCCGGTCGCCGAGAGCCAGAATGTTGAGGCGCGGCGCGAGCAACGCCGCCATTAACACGCCGGCCAACGCAGGCACGCTGGCAATCTGTAGCGTGCTGAGACTAATGCCGGAGAGATCCCCCGCAAGCCAGGTACGCATCGCCTGTAACGTCTGTTCATCAAGGATCAGAATCGACGCGGTGACGGCCGACGCAAACGCCGACAGCGCCACCCCGCAGAGGGTAATTTTCATCGCCGTCGCGCCAACGCGCCCGGCTGAAGCCAGCAGCATCACCAGCCCAAACAGCGCCGCCGCCCCACAAGCCGCCGCCAGCGGGCGGCTCACACCGTAGGAGATCCCCGCCGCAGAGCAGACCACCACCGCCAGCGTAGCCCCGGCGTTGAGGCCGAGAATATGCGGTTCGCCCAGCGGGTTGCGAATCACCGTTTGCAGCAGCAGCCCCGCAACGCCCAGCGCCGCGCCGGTCAGCAGCGCCGCTAGCAGTCGCGTCAGGCGCAGGTTAATGATAATGCGGTGGTCAAAATTGCGTGGGTCGTAGTGCAGCAGCGCATCAACCACTACGCTGGGGGCAATGGCACGCGCGCCAAGCCCGAGATGAATAATCGCGCCGAGGCATAGCAGGCTGCTAACCAGCAGCAGTGCCCACAGCGAACGAACCGTTTTTGGCCGTTGAATCAGGCTCTGCGTCGCCATCAGGCAGACTCCGGGCGGGCGCAGAACGGCATAAACAGCGGTTTTCCAGTTTGCGGGTTAGGCAACATATGCACGTCGACGTCGAAAACCTGTTTGATGATTTCGGCGGTGCAAGGCGCGCTGTCATCCACGATGCTGGCAATCTTCCCCTGCTTCATAAAAATCAGCGTGTCGGCGTAATTCACCGCAAAGTTGAGGTCATGCAGCACGGTCACCACGGTGCGCCCGTGTTCGCGGGTGAGTTGCTGGAGCAGTTCGAGGATCTCCACCTGATAGCGTAAATCAAGCCAGGTGGTCGGTTCATCCAGCAGAATGGTGGCGGTTTGCTGCGCCAGCGCCATGGCAATCCAGCAGCGCTGACGCTGGCCGCCAGAGAGGCTGTCGACCGGCAGATGCGCAAACTCCAGAGTGCCGGTCAGACGCAGCGCCGTCTCAACCGCCTGTTCATCATCCGCCGACCATTGACGGATCAGCCCCTGCCACGGGTAACGCCCGCGCGAGACCAGTTCAAAGACGGTCAGCCCTTCCGGAGTCAGCGGCGACTGCGGCAGCAGGCCGAGCTGGCGCGCGACCTGTTTCGTTGGCTGTTGGTGAATATTCTGGCCGTCCAGACGCACGCAGCCGCCCAGCGGTTTGAGCATCCGCGCCATGGTGTTGAGTAATGTGGATTTACCGGAACCGTTGGCGCCCGCCAGCACCGTCATCTTGCCGACGGGGATGGTCAGGCTGATGTTATCAACGATGCGCTGGTTGCCGTAACCGGCGCAAAGGGACTCCAGCACTATCCCGCGTTCCTGAGGGGCGTTTTGTTGCCGCTGTGGCATGTTTCTTTCTCTCCGGCCGCAACGACGTGGTATCGTTCTGCACTTTAAATAAATCTCATTCTCTTTTGATCATGCAATGCCGTAATGTAGTAGTCAATAGCACTACATTACCACTTCATTTCATAAGGAATAGGTTATGAAGCGCGATTTCTACACCTAACAAAAACCATTAAAAACAATGATATTCAATTAATTATGAACAACACCTCTGTTTTCCAACCTCGTATTCCGGCTTATTTTGAGTCGCCGATAAATTTATTGTCGTTTGGATTTACTACTACATTTTTGCATGTTTGAATGATTCTCAATTACATATCCTGAACATCCCGGCTTGGTGTGAATGGGTAATTTTGGCTTTTCAGGGCAATGATTTTTATCAATTTTGACTGCCATCCTTCGGCAGTTTTTTTATGGGAAACAGAGAGATGACACAGTTATTCCCGACGTTCACGGGAAAATCCGGACGCGCACTTTTTTCATTGGTTTTTCTGGGGGCGGTCGGCTCCCCTTCGCTGATGGCGGCAGAAAATACCCCGAGCGGCGATAGCGCGAAAAAAGAAGAAGCGATGACGGTTGTAGGCACTGCGCAGGCTGACCAGACGGTTACCGAAGGGTACCAGCCCATCAGCAGCTCCACCGCGACCCTCACCTCGATGCCGCTGCTCGATATTCCGCAGGTAGTCAACACGGTGAGTGACAAAGTGCTGGAGGACCAGCACGCCACTTCGCTTGACGAGGCGCTGTATAACGTCGCCAACGTGGTGCAAACCAACACCCTGGGCGGCACCCAGGACGCCTTTACCCGTCGTGGCTTTGGCGCTAACCGCGATGGTTCAATCATGACCAACGGCCTGCGCACTGTGCTGCCGCGCAGCTTTAACGCCGCGACTTCTCGCGTGGAAGTGTTGAAAGGCCCGGCCTCTACGTTGTACGGGATTCTGGATCCCGGCGGCCTGATTAACGTCGTTACCAAGCGCCCGGAACGCACCTTCTCCGGCGATATTTCCGCCACCTCTAGCAGCTTTGGCGGCGGCACCGGGCAAATCGACGTGACCGGCCCGATTGAA
Source organism: Kluyvera sichuanensis (assembly GCF_040930405.1). Lineage (NCBI taxonomy): Bacteria > Pseudomonadati > Pseudomonadota > Gammaproteobacteria > Enterobacterales > Enterobacteriaceae > Kluyvera > Kluyvera sichuanensis. The sequence continues at coordinate 980,915 of NZ_CP162271.1, read as the reverse complement.
GGCACCCGTCTGGCGTATCGCCTGATTGGTGAATACCAGAACGAAGATTACTGGCGTAACTTCGGCAAAGAGCGCAGCAGCTTTATTGCTCCTTCCCTGACGTGGTTTGGCGACGATGCGACGGTAAACCTCTCCTGGTCACACCGTAACTACAATACCCCGTTCGACCGCGGTACCATTTTCGACCTCGATACCGGGCATGCGGTGAACGTTTCGAGCAAAGAGCGTTTTGACGAGCCGTTCAACATTACCGACGGTAATTCCGATCTGGCGCAGCTTAATGCGGAATACCGTCTGAACAGCCAGTGGACCGCGCGCTTTGATTACAGCTTTAGCCAGGACATGTACAGCGATAACCAGGCGCGTGTGATGGCTTACGATGCGAAGACCGGCAACCTGACCCGACGCGTCGATGCGACCCAGGGCTCTACCCAGCGTATGCACTCCACGCGTGCAGATTTACAGGGCAACGTGGTGATTGGCGGCTTCTATAACGAACTGCTCACCGGTATTGCCTACGAGAATTATGACCTGCTGCGTACCGATATGATTCGCTGCAAGAACGTCAAAAATGGCTTTAACATTTATGACCCGGTTTACGGTTCGCTGAGTAAATGTACCAGCGTCTCCGCGGCCGACAGCGATCAGCGCATTCAGCAGGAAACCTACGCCACCTACGTACAGGACGCGCTGTACCTGACCGATAAATGGATCGTGGTGGCTGGCGCACGCTACCAGTACTACACCCAGTACGCGGGTAAAGGCCGTCCGTTTAAAGAGAACACCGACAGCCAGGATGAGAAGTTGACGCCGAAGCTGGGTATGGTCTACAAGCTAACGCCGAATGTCTCGCTGTTCGGCAACGTAGCGCAGTCGTTTATGCCGCAGTCCTCGATTGCCAGCTACATCGGCGATCTGCCGCCGGAAGAGTCCACGGCCTACGAGATGGGCGCGAAGTTTGATCTGTTCAACGGTGTGACCTCGAACATCACCTTCTTTGATATTCATAAGCGCAACGTGCTGTATACCGAGACCATCGGCGACGAAACCTACGCTAAAACGGCGGGTAAAGTGCGTTCACGCGGGATTGAAGTGGATATCGCAGGCTCGCTTACCGATAACCTGAACGTGATTGCCAGCTACGGTTATACCGATGCGAAGGTGATTGATGATCCTGATTATGCAGGTAAACCGCTGCCAAACGTTCCGCGCCATACCGGTTCACTGTTCCTGACCTATGACATCAACAACGTCTACGACAGCAACACCCTGACCCTCGGCGGCGGCGGCCACGCATTGAGCCGTCGTTCAGGCACCAACGGCGCGGATTACTACCTGCCGGGCTACGCGGTGGCCGATGTCTTTGCGGCCTATAAAATGAAGCTACAGTATCCGGTCACGCTGCAACTGAACGTCAAAAACCTGTTCGACAAGACCTACTACACCTCGTCTATCGCCAGCAACAACCTGGGCAACCAGATTGGCGACCCGCGCGAAGTGCAGTTCACGGTGAAAATGTCCTTCTAACCGCTAGCGGCCCCACTCACGGGGCCGCCTTTACATACTCTTTCAAACCCTTAGCACTTCCCTACAGTTCCCTTCCGCATAATAGTCGCTTTAACTTTTAAGCAACATATTGCGACTTTGAGGGATTAGAGTAATGAAACAAACTCTGCAACTTTCACGCTGGCTACTGGGATTACTTCTCGTTGCCAGCGTTGCGCTGCCCGCCAGCGCCAACAGCTGGCCGTTACCGCCGCCCGGCAGCCGTCTGGTCGGCGAAAACCGTTTCCACGTCGTCGAGAATAACGGCGGTTCGCTGGAATCTATCGCCAAAAAATACAACGTCGGTTTCCTCGCCCTGCTTCAGGCTAACCCGGGGGTCGATCCTTACGTGCCCCGCGCCGGTAGCGTACTGACCATTCCGCTGCAAACGCTGTTGCCGGACGTTCCACGCGAAGGCATCGTGCTGAATCTGGCTGAGCTGCGTCTGTACTACTATCCGCCGGGTAAAAATACGGTCACCGTCTATCCTATCGGTATCGGTCAGCTAGGTGGCACAACGGTGACGCCAACCATGGTGACAACCGTCTCCGATAAGCGCGCCAACCCAACCTGGACGCCAACGGCCAATATCCGCGCACGCTACAAAGCCCAAGGGATCGATCTACCTGCAGTAATGCCTGCAGGGCCAGATAACCCGATGGGCCACCACGCGATTCGCCTCGCGGCCTACGGCGGCGTGTATCTGCTGCACGGCACCAACGCCGATTTTGGTATCGGCATGCGCGTCAGCTCCGGCTGTATTCGTCTGCGCGACGGCGACATCAAAGCGCTGTTTGACCAGGTGACACCGGGCACTAAGGTGACCATCATCAACACGCCGATTAAAGCGTCAGTCGAGCCAAACGGTGTACGTCTGGTGGAGGTACACCAGCCGCTGTCCGAACATATTGATGACGATCCGCAGACGCTGCCTATCGTGCTAAACGCCAGCATGCAGGCGTTCAGCCAGAATGCGAACACCGACGCAGCCGTGATGAACAAAGTGATGGACGTACGCTCCGGGATGCCGGTTGATGTCACCCGTCACCACGACGTCGCGCAGCAAAATATGTAGCAGGCTCCATAAAGAAAAAGGCCCTGAGCGGGATGCGCTCAGGGCCTTTTTTATGGCAGTGACATAAGCATTATGAGGGTTTTAACGCTTATTTATAGATAACTGCGGTGCCGTGCAGGTTGTTTGGACCGCTGACAGAAGTGATACGGAACGATTTCGCGCCCATGTCATCTGCTTTCTGAGCCAGTTCTTGTTCCAGAGACGCCAGGTTAGGGCCTGCGGAAGCGGAGATGCTGCCGACTTTATGCTGGTCAGCCGGAGTAGACTGCACTTCTACGGCAGCAAAGCTTGCGAATGATAGGGAGCTCAGTACGGCTGCGATGGCCAGAGTTTTTACGGTTTTCATGATTTTTACCTTTGCAGATGATTTTTGTAGGTCAGACGTTATTAACTTAACGATCGATAAAATAATCATAATGAGATCCAGGTCACACGTCAACGTATTTTTATAACGATCGTTTATTTAATTAAGATTCATATATTTTTCATATGAATATGTTCTTTTTATTTTTCCTCACGAAGCGCTAGCCCCTTCCGGGGATTATTTTTATAATGAGCGTTCACTAAACACCGACTAAGGTAGGCGGCACGATGACAACTGACACGCAAAGTTGCGCGAAAAAAGGCCGCGGTCGACCTAAAGTATTCGACCGGGAAGCGGCGCTTGATAAAGCGATGACGCTATTCTGGCAGTATGGCTATGAAGCAACATCCCTCTCCGACCTCGTCGAAGCCACGGGTGCAAAAGCGCCGACGCTATATGCCGAGTTTGTGAATAAAGAGGGGCTGTTCCGTGCCGTTCTCGATCACTACATCACGCACTTTGCCTCAAAAAATGAAGCCTGTTTGTTCTGCGATGAGCAACCGGTGGTGGAAGCGCTACGCAACTACTTCACCGCGGTAGCTACCTGCTTTACCAGTAAGGACACACCGGCGGGCTGCTTTATGATCAACACCTCGGCGGCGCTGGCGGCGTCATCGAAAGAGATTGCGAAGACCATTAAGTCTCGCCATGCGGTACAGGAGCAGACGCTGAATCAGTTCCTTCAGCTGCGCCAATCGCGAGGGGAAATTCCGGCGGAGAAAAACGTCACCGAGCTGGCGTTGTTCTTGAGCTGTATTCTGCAGGGCATGTCCATCAGCGCCCGCGAAGGGGCCAGCTTTGATACTCTGATGCAGATAACCGACACCACGCTGCGACTCTGGCCGCAGATGATCGTCCCGTCATAAAAAAAACGCCCCGCCATCTGAGTGATGGCGGGGCGAACAACTTACTACCTGCTATTTTAGGCTTTATTCAGTACCAGCTGGCCGTTGCTATCCAGCGGGATCTGGCTACCAGGCTGCTTATCCATACGGATTTTTCCCTGCTGATCGCCAATTTTGTAGGTCACATCATAGCCGAGCGTCTTTTCGGATTTGTCATACACCGTTTTACAGCGCTGCTCGTTGGTGGTGTAGGTGTCATTATTCTGCATCGCACCCTGCACCTGGTTACCGGCATAGCCACCGCCTAGCGCGCCGACCACGGTGGCAACGCTTTTACCGTGCCCGCCACCAAACTGATGGCCAATCACGCCGCCTGCCACCGCACCCAGTACGGAACCGGCGATACGGTTTTCATCCTGTACCGGACGACGATGCGTCACCGCGACGTTGCGGCACTCCTGACGCGGGTTTTTGACGGTTTCCTTGATAGGCGTAGCGGAAATGACCTGCGCATACTGCGGGCCACGATCGAAAACGTTTATACTCGCTACAGCGGCAACCCCAAGCGCGGCGGCAACGCCAATACCTATACCCGCCAACATTGATTTATTCACGGGAGATCCTCCTTTGTTGCTATTGCTAACAATTGTGCAACCGATCGTTAGCAGTGCCTATCAGACAAAAACTCAAAAGCAGGATTTTATGTGGGGAGATGGGTGTTTCGGAGGATTCTGAAGAGGGAATGTCCCGGCGTCGCGACGCTCGGCCGGGCTACTCGTCACTGCTGTAGCCCGGCCGAGGCGTTCACGCCGACGCCGGGAACGGCACGATAATTAATGCAACTTAAGACGCGGACGAATCACGCGGTTAATGCTACCCACCAGCATCATCAGGCCTGTTTTCACGTAGCCATGCAGCGCAATCTGGTGCATACGGTACAGAGAGATGTAAACCATACGCGCGATACGCCCTTCAATCATCATCGAACCGCGCATCAGGTTGCCCATCAGGCTGCCGACGGTGGAGTAGTTAGAGAGCGAGACCAGAGAGCCGTGGTCTTTGTAGCTATAGGCTTTCAGCTCTTTGCCCTTCATCTGCGCCAGAATGTTATTCAGCGCGCAGGTCGCCATCTGGTGCGCCGCCTGAGCGCGCGGTGGCACAAAGCCGCCTTCCGGACGTGCGCAGGAGGCACAGTCGCCAATCGCGTAGATATCCGGGTCACGGGTGGTTTGCAGCGTTGGCTCGACCACCAGCTGGTTAATACGGTTGGTTTCCAGACCGCCGATCTCTTTCATAAAGTCCGGCGCTTTAATACCTGCCGCCCAGACCATCAGATCGGCCTGAATGTACTCGCCGTCTTTGGTGTGCAAGCCGCCTGCATCCGCGCTGGTGACCATCGTTTGGGTCAGCACGCGCACGCCCATTTTAGTCAGCTCGCTGTGCGCCGCACCAGAGATACGCGGCGGCAATGCTGGCAGAATACGTTCACCGGCTTCCACCAGCGTCACGTTCAGCGCTTCGTTGCTTAAGCCTTTATAGCCGTAGCTGTGCAGCTGTTTCACCGCATTGTGCAGTTCAGCCGACAGCTCAACGCCGGTCGCCCCACCGCCAACAATCGCAATGTTCACCTTGCCGTTTGCGCCAAGGTTCGCCGAGTACTTCAGGAACAGGTTGAGCATTTCCTGATGGAATCGACGCGCCTGATGCGGGTTATCCAGGAAAATGCAGTGTTCTTTCACGCCCGGGGTATTGAAGTCGTTGGAGGTACTGCCCAGCGCCATCACCAGCGTGTCGTACGCCAGCTTGCGCTCAGGCACCAGCAGTTCGCCCTTCTCATCGCGCAGTTCAGCGATGGTAAGGGTTTTCGCTTCGCGGTTGATATCCATCACCGAGCCCAGCTGGAACTGGAAGTGGTGGTTACGCGCATGCGCCAGATAGCTCAGCGCATCCACGCCTTCATCAAGAGAGCCGGTTGCCACTTCATGCAGCAGCGGTTTCCACAGGTGGCTGTGGTTACGATCCACCAGCGTGATTTTCGCTTTTTTACTGCGGCCAAGCTTTCTACCCAGTTGAGTAGCCAGTTCCAGGCCGCCAGCACCACCACCCACAATTACGATTTTTTTCATTGGCGTAGTCATGTGACCCCCTTAAAATTTATTAACCAATTGTTAATTAAAAGTTATGAATATAGCCTTTAATTAACAACAAGTTACTTGTGTGAAACCATTCAGCTGCAATGAGAATAACATGAATGGTGCATTGGTCATACCAAAATTGATGTGCATCAAGTTTTATCGCGCAGAAGTTGAGCGAACGATATTTTGATAGCCGAAAAATGGGCTGGTTCGGTTAAAAATTAACAAAAAAAAAGCCCCGGCAACGGAGCGTTGCCGGGGCGCTTTGCCGGTCTCTTAGCCTAAGGTTTTAAAGGCTTTGATCCGCTGCAGATGCGGGGAGATATTCTTGAACTTATGCCCCTGCTCTTCATCCCAGATGATCTCATAGTAATGATGCAGCATGTCGGCTGAACGCTGGCTATCCAGCGCATCATCGTGACGCGAGAGAATGGCCAGGCAGCGATCGCGATTCTTTTCACGGAAGTTATTCACGCACTTGGTCGCGATATCCATATACTCTTCCGGGCGATCAATCTTGCCGTCCATGTTCTCGTTCGGGAACAGGTTCGGGTTAAACATCACCTGACGGATATCGCACAGGAAGCCGATACGTTCCGCCCAAAAGCCACCCAGCCCTACGCCGCAAATCAACGGACGCTCATCGGCGTTCAGCTGCAGCATCTTATCCACTTCCTTGAGCAGATGCTGCATGTCATGTTTAGGGTGCCGCGTGCTGTAGCTAATCAACCGCACATCCGGGTCGATAAACTGCAACTGCAGCACTTTTTCGTGGTTGCCTGGGCTATTCGAGTCAAAACCGTGTAAATAGATAATCATTTGATCCTCACCACACCATTACTCCCACACCGGGAGGGTTAATGACCAGCCTTCTCTTCCTGCCAGCGTTCGTGGAGTTGCTCCAGCTCAGCGCTAACCGTTTTCCAGCGGGCGGAGTCCATCAGTTCCTGACGGCTAAATGAACCTTTATGATACAACTTCGTAACACGCTCAGCGTTGATCGGCGACAGGTTATCTAACACGCTGACGGCCCCTTTACGATTATTGCAGACGAGGATCATATCGCAACCTGCATCCAGCGATGCCTGACCGCGCTCGGCGTAGCTGCCCATAATTGCCGCCCCTTCCATCGACAAATCGTCGGAGAAGATCACCCCGTCGAAGCCCAGCTCGCCGCGCAGCACGGTTTTAAGCCAGTGCGGCGAGCCGCTTGCCGGACGCGGGTCGACTTCATCATAGATAACGTGCGCGGGCATAATGGCGTCGAGCGCGTTTTCGGTAATCAACGTTTTAAACACCGCCATATCTTTGGCGCGAATCTCAGCCTCTGAACGCGGGTCATGCGGCGTCTCTTTATGCGAGTCGGCGGTCACCGCGCCGTGGCCAGGGAAGTGTTTACCGGTGGTTTTCATCCCGGCACTGTGCATGCCGTCAATAAAATGACGCGCCATTGCCAGCGCTTTGTGCGGGTCAGCATGATAGGAACGTTCGCCGATGGCGGTGCAGATATGGCCAACGTCCAGCACCGGTGCAAAGCTGATATCAATGTCCATGGCGATCATTTCGCTTGCCATCAACCATCCTGCGTCTACTGCCATACGTCCGCCCGCCTCTTCGCCCAGCACGGCGGCAAAAGATTGCGCAGCCGGCAAACGGGTGAAGCCTTCACGGAAGCGCTGGACGCGCCCGCCTTCCTGATCGACCGCCACTACCAGATGATTCCGTGAAGCGCTACGGATCTGGCGAACCAGCTCACGCAGTTGCTCAGGGTCATGATAGTTACGGGTGAAGAGAATTAAGCCGCCTACCAGCGGATGCGCCAGAATTTCACGTTCTTCGGCATCCAGCTCATAGCCTTCAACATCCAACATTACTGGCCCCACACGGCCTCCTTTTTGTCGCTAAGCTGGCACCAAATCTCGTTTGCCAGCGTGATGAATTGTTTGTCGCCGCTTTGCTGCCAGCGACACTCGAACCAGCCGGCCATCAGCATCAGCACCCACGGCCGCCAGCGTTTAACCTGTCGCCAGAGCGCTTCCGGCGAAAAATGCGCCTGCTCGGCGTATGCCCACGTCAGTTCGCGGCGCTGCTTCATGTCTGTCGTCCAGACGGCGGCGAGCTCCAGCGCCACATCGCCGTCTCCCGCATATTCCCAGTCGATCAGCCGCAGTCCGTCGGCGGTATGGACGATATTGCCCGCATGCACGTCCATATGCAGCGGTGCCAGCCGCAGCGGGCGTGGTTCGCCCTGCTTACGCAGACGCTGAAGTTCCCGCAGCCACAGCGGCGTTCGCCGCGCCGGATCGCACAGCTCCCAGTACTGCATCAGCAGCGGCTGTAGCGAAAGCGCCCAGCCAAACCGAGGCTGCTGGTGCAAATCATACAGGAGAGCGGCAAGCTGACGATGCGCCGGGAGCACGCTTTTGATCTCACCGGCTAAAAAATCAACGGCCATCCAGCCAGGCGAATAAAAAACCGGCTTTGGCGCCAGTGAGGACGGGAGTTGATGCAGGGCGTGATACTGACGAAGGAAGTCGCTTTCCGGCGCATGCGGGTCATGATGCTGACGCAGCACCAGCCGTCGTTCGCCGTGTTGCAGAATACAGCTGCTGCCGCTCAGCCCCGCAGTTTCGGGGCTGGCGACAATCTTATAGTGCGGGAAGACGCGTGACAGGAGTTCGTCACGCGACAGTTTACTGTTGCGCAACCGCACCCTTACCTGACCAGACGATCTCACCGGTCTGTACCAGCATCAGCTGCATTTGCAGCGTCGGCGCGTTGACGTTGCCGGTGGCGTTAGAATAGAGCACGTACTGCGCGCCCACGTTACGGGCGATGCCCATCGCTTTGCTGCGGGAGCCGAGGCTATCCTGCGGCGACAAGCCAAGCTGCTGCTTCGCCACCGCCAGCTGCTGCGCTGACACCAGGGTGAATTTACCGTTACCCGCCAGCGCATTGCGCAGCGCGGTCGTCGCCTCACCGGCATTCAGCGAACCGTTGGTGCGGTTGTTGACGCTATCAACCAGCAGAATGCTGCCCGCGTTAACGCCGCCAGCCTGGAGCATTTTGCCCACCAGCGGCTGTGCGGCGCCGTTCCAGTCATAGTGGCGGACGCGCGGCGTTGGCTGCGCAGGCGTTTCACCACCGTGCTCAATTGGCCCCGGCTGCTGCGGAATCGTCGGCACGCTCGGCACCGTTGGCACCGGCTGCTGCGGTTCGGTTGGCTGCTGCGGCTGCTGTGGATTTGCCGTGTCAACCGGTGCCGGTTGTTCACGCACCGCACACCCGGCGAGGAACATTGCCAGGGAAGCAATTAACGCATAGCGACCCAATTTACTCATTGATAGTTTACCCCTCAGAGATAAAGATAAAGCCGGGCTTTATGCGCCCCAAGACTGTTAGCCGTCCCGTACAGCGTCACCGACCCCATCGCTGGAACCGTGATGCTGCGCGGCGCTTCCAGCGGGTGCATTTCCAGCCCTCTGGCGTCATACCAATAAAAACGATAGTGAACGGTGACCGGCTCTCGCCTTTCATTAAACAGCTTTGCGCTGGCGGTAGACTGGATATCCGATGAGCTCAGCACCGGCTTTTCCGCGCTGACCCCCGCCGCCAGGACGTTGGACTCCATGACCAGCGTTTGCTGCTCGCTGACGGCAATTTCCGGGCGCGAATGGCACCCGGCAAGCAGCGTCGCGCAAAGCACAAGACCGAGACAGACCGGTTTCATAGGTTAGCCTTTATGCGCCAGCATTGGCCCCAGCGGGCGACCGCCCACCAGATGCATGTGGATATGGTAAACTTCCTGTCCGCCGTGGCGGTTGCAGTTCATGATCAGACGATAGCCGTCTTCAGCAATCCCTTCATCACGAGCAATTTTCGCCGCCACGGTGACCATACGCCCCAGCGCCTGTTCGTGCTCGGCGGTAACGTCGTTGGTGGTGGCAATCAGCGTGTTAGGAATGATCAGAATATGCGTCGGCGCCTGCGGAGAAATATCGCGGAAGGCGGTGACCAGTTCGTCCTGATAGACGATGTCTGACGGGATTTCGCGACGAATGATTTTGCTGAAAATCGTTTCTTCTGCCATTGGGAGTTCCTTTATTATTCTCATGTGCAGCCGGTAAAATCGTTACCGACGAACAGGTTACATGCCAAGAGTATGAGCGAGTTGCCGCCCCTGTTTCAACCGTAATACGTTTTTTCTTCTACGCGCCAGCCTTTACTTCCGCACCCACTGGCCGTTGATGCCCTGAACGTATTCCCCCGGCTGGGCTTTCTCAATCAGCTTTTTCCCGGCCAGACGCGCGACTTCCTGCGACGGCAGGTTGTTGCTTTGCGCCAGCTGCTGATAGCTTTGGCTGCGTGCTTCATTAATTTTCTTCACCAGCGCCAGCGTCTCGCTATCCTGGGCAATGGCCGCCAGATAGCCCCCCTGCGTTTCACCCACTCGCCCCTGCTGGCGAGCCTCGGGCAGCGTAAGCGCCAGCGCCTGTAGGCTGAAGAGCGTGAGCGCCAGCACGGCGATAATCCCGGTTTTTCTCATCATAGCCTCAGAATAGGTCGCTACGGGACTTGAGCAGATCCTCAACGTCCTTATCGGCCTTAATATGGATTTCGTGTTCAATTTTCACGTTCATATTGATGGTGATCGGCTCTTTTGGCGCCGCCACTTCAATGCGCGGCACGCACCCTGATAACAGGCCGGTTGCCATCAATCCCAGTATGGCGATGGATAATTTCATTGTTGCTCCTTACATTCCGTGCCGCTGCGACACGGCACACCGGGAAGGGTTGCGTGTTGCTCAAGCCATGACTGAAGTTTGTCGCCAAAGCGCAGGCTTCGCCACAAATCAAAAACATTCTCCTGGTGCGTGTAGTTCAGGCGCACCGTGCTGCGTTTCTCGTCCATCACGCCGGTCCCGGTGACCGTTGCCTGTAGCGTCAGCAGACCGAGACTATCGAGATTGATACGCGTCCACGACCGCGAGATCTCCATATAGCGTAACCAGTTAATCGCGGCCCCGGCGGCAATATTGTCATCGGCGACGGCATCGGCGGTATCTTTATCCAGCCTCAGAGTCATCGGGCCGGGGTTATGCAACCAGCCGTCTTTGATTATCCATTTGCTATCGTTCAGCCACAGCGGCAGCGCGCCGTCCACCGGGCCGGACATGGCGAACTGTTTCGGGTTCACCGCGCTGACCAGCTCGCTGGTTGAAATATGCTGCAAGCGCAGCAGCGCCGCATCGTGCTGCGGCATACGCAGCTGCTGCATGGTCACCTTACCCCCGAGCACGTCAACGCTGACGTCGCTCAGTTGTAACGGCGATGCTTCACTCCACGGCCAGGTGCCCTGCAGGTCGGCGGTGACATTACGCGCCGTCACCTGGTTGACGATTTCAGCAATACGCAGCGACACCGGGCGGCGCGTTCCCAACTGCCATACGCCCGCTTTCAGGCGGAACGGCAGCACGAAATCGACGCCGTTGACTTCGTTATCCGGCATCCATGCGCTGCCGTTGCGCAGCACGCCGTGACCACCGGCCTCAAAACCTTGCCCTACGGCGGCGGAGAACGCCACCTGGGCATACAGCGAACCGTCACGTAGCTTCATTTTCCAGTCCGGCGGCACCAGCGGCTGGAACACCGTCAGCGACTGCTTCGGCCACCACGCTTGCCCGCGCAGACGTTCGCCGTCCCAGCGGCCGTTGACGCGAATCGGGCCAATCTCCTGCGCCTTCAGGTCACCTTTAAACTGGAAGAAAGTTGGGTCGCGGCCGTCAACGCTGAAGTTCAGCGCCGAGGCGGGCAAGACGCTGCCGCCGGTAAAGCGCGTCTCTTTGGCATCAAGCGCTAACGCGCCGGTAAAGGAGGGATGCTGTTCGTCGCGGATCCAGTGAATCGGTTGCTGGAGCGTCAGGCGCGGCTGCTCAATGGTCATGGTGCCGTACTGCAGCTTGTCAAAACCGGTGGAGAGCGTGTTCAACACAATCGCGCTATCGCGCCACTCGCCGGTTCCGGTCACATCCCAGCGCGCCTGCATCGGCGTGAAGTGGCCGTCGCCCCAGTAGCGCCACTGCCAGGTACCTTTATCCGGCATGAAGTTATCGGCCTTGCCGTCCAGGTGAAGGACAAAATCGCCGGTTTGCTGCTCATGGGCGCGAAGGATCGCCTGCAGACGGCCATCAATCCCCTGAGTGGAAATTTTGACCCCGGCCAATGGCCAGCGGACATCATCAATATTAAGAGCATCAATAACGCGACCGCGCGAACGCAGTAGCGAACCAGGCTGGAAAGCCAGCGTCGGCGCGGAAAGCCGGCCACTTAACTGCGCAGGAAGCTTAGCGTAGAAAATCAGGTCACCCTGTTTGGCCTCACCGACCAGATGCAGCGGCATGTCGCTGTTATCCATGCTCAGCGTTCCCGGTCCAACGTTCAGCACCGCGACGCCTTTACCGGCATCACCAGAGGTGAGTACGCTCAGTCGACCAGTAATCAGCGTTTTATCGATGCCCTGCTGCCAGTTGTCCAGCTTCACGCCCACGCGACCACGTAGCGGAATGCCCGCCTGATACGGCCAGCTCCAGCGACCGTCGCTGATAACGAGCTGCTGTTCGGTAATCTGCCACGGGAAGTCGGCAATCGGGTCATCTTCGCCGCGCGCCATCATCACCAGTTGCCCCTGATTGCCGTCCCAGTTCAGTTCAGCATCCACCGGCGACGGCACTTGAGGCACCTGGAACGTCGATTCAAGATGCCCCTTCACCGGCAGCCCGTCCGGCACCAGCGGCATGGTAAATTCACCGAGCAGCTTCACCGGCGGTTCGCCTTCCAGCAGGCTGGCATGAAACTCGCTGACCGTCAGCGCCTGCCCGCGCAGGCGGGCGTGCAGCGTCACCTGGTCGCCTTCATACTCCAGTTCCTGATGCTGGGCGGTGAGCGAGACCTTGAGCTTGCCCTGCCACTTTTCCCACGGCGAGATGCTCAGTGAGTCGATGGACAGCCAGGTGTTAGGCAGCATCGACTGCCATTCCGCCAGCGTTCGCGGCGCACCCGGCACCGCATCGTTTTGCGGGAGCTTATTAAAGCAGACGGCATTGAGATTGACGGCGGCGGCATGCAGCTGCCAGCGGCTAGGATGTGACAGCGTCACGTCTTTCAACGTGGCGAGCTCGCAATCCCCTACCAGATAACGTAAATCAGGGACGCGTAAGGAGGTGCGGGTGAAACGTGGGCTGTCGTTCAGCGCAATGCGAGTTCCCGCTGGCAGCCAGATACCCACCAGCGTAGGCACCCAATATCCGAGCGTCATCACCAGCGTCAACGGCAGGAGTATTAATACCAGGAGTAGCGCAATAACGGCTTTATATTTACCCTTCATGGGTGCAGTAATATCCAGATTAAGCAGGCAGTCATGCCGTGAACGCGCAGCGGGCGATCCAAAGAGGCATATTGTGTCATGTCAGACCTGTGAGTGAAAGCCGCCACCATGGATTAATCATAGCTGCTACAAAATAAAACGTGAGGAATTTCAGTTGATTCTGATTGAGACAGTGATTTCTCCCCCGCCGATTATCCGCGTATACTGGTGATAGTTTCTTTACGTAACTTTAGCCTTCAAAACATTTTTATATTTTGTAAGATTTTTTGAAATGTGCTAAATTAACGCCAAAATCATTGGAGAAAAGTCTTATGAAAATCGCCGTTTACAGCACCAAGCAGTACGACAAAAAGTACCTGCAAAATGTTAATGAGACATATGGCTTTGAACTCGAATTTTTTGATTTCCTGCTGACGGAAAAAACCGCGAAAACTGCTCACGGTTGTGAAGCGGTGTGTATTTTCGTCAACGATGACGGCAGCCGTCCGGTTCTGGAAGAGCTGAAGAGAATCGGCGTGAAGTACATTGCGCTGCGCTGTGCGGGCTTTAACAACGTCGATCTCGATGCGGCAAAAGAGCTGGGTCTGCGCGTGGTTCGCGTTCCGGCCTATTCGCCGGAAGCCGTTGCGGAACACGCTATTGGCATGATGATGACGCTCAACCGTCGTATTCACCGTGCTTATCAGCGTACCCGTGATGCTAACTTCTCACTCGAAGGCCTGACCGGCTTTACCATGTTTGGTAAAACCGCTGGGGTGATCGGTACCGGTAAAATTGGCGTCGCCGCCCTGCGCATTCTGAAAGGTTTTGGTATGCGTCTGCTGGCGTTTGACCCGTATCCAAGCGCGGCGGCGCTGGAACTGGGCGTAGAGTACGTTGATCTGCCGACGCTGTTCGCCGAGTCGGACGTTATCTCGCTGCACTGTCCGCTGACCGCAGATAACTATCATCTGCTCAACGCCAGCGCGTTTGAGAAGATGAAAGACGGCGTGATGATCGTCAACACCAGTCGCGGTGCGTTAATTGATTCCCAGGCAGCGATTGAAGCGTTGAAGACGCAGAAAATTGGCGCACTGGGGATGGACGTGTACGAGAACGAGCGCGATCTGTTCTTTGAAGATAAGTCTAACGACGTGATTCAGGACGATGTGTTCCGCCGTCTGTCAGCCTGTCACAACGTGCTGTTTACCGGCCACCAGGCGTTCCTGACCGCGGAGGCGCTGACCAGCATTTCGGAGACGACGCTGGAGAACCTGCGTTTGATCGATACGGGTGCTGATTGCCCTAACGCTATTGCTTGATGCGTTGTGCCTCCCCTGGTTCAGCTATGATCAGGGAGATGTATTTAGGTTTATCACTCCGTTGCGCTCTCTTCCAGCGCTAGCCATATAAATTGCGCTGACGCAGAGAGCGCGCAAGGGGCGGCCAATCGCCGCTGTGCGGTCTTTCAGTTAACAGCAATAACCAGTCCTTCTGAAACCGATGAAGTCCCCGCTGGAAATCGGCGAGCCGGAGAATGGAAGACAAGGTCAGGACGCCATGGATGGCGGACTGAGGCGAACCGAGACAGGACGTCGAGTTTCGCCGTGCCGCAGGCTGGAGTTCGTAGGCGAGCGCAGTGCGAAGCACCGATTTCCCTGCGGGGCCGCGGGGATTGTTAAGGGGGATGCGGTTATCCCCCTTAACACGTTCACCGGTGAAGGGTCTTCATATTCCGCCTGACGTATAGTGAACGGAACCCTTCTCCAAACTAACATATCTTCTGCCACTAAGAATTTGACTAATAACGTCAGCCCCCCACCCGGGAAGCATTTTCCGCCAAGTCCTCCAGCCCTCTCAGGCTGTACAGTAACCCCTCAGAAGTATTCACCTGATCAATATATTTATAAGAAGTCCCGTGCAATGAAGAACGTGTTTTTATTGCTGGCCGCAGCCGCTCTGCTTTCAGGCTGCGTCTATAACAGCAAAATGTCTACCGGCGGTGAACAACTCCAGCATCACCGTTTTGTACTTGAAAGCGTGAATGGCAAAACCGTCAATAGCAATGGCGCCCCACTCGAAGTGAGCTTTGGTGAGAAACAGCCGCTATTAAATAACATTTATCTCTCCGGCGAGATGTGTAACCGCTTCTCCGGAACCGCAAAAATCAGCAACGGTGAACTCAAAGCCTCCGAACTGGCAATGACCCGTAAGCGTTGTAGCGACGCGCAGCTAAACCAGCTCGACGCGACGCTCAGCAGCATGCTTCGCCAGGGAGCCCAGGTCGATTTAACTGAACATCAGCTGACGCTGGCAACTGCCGATCAGACGCTGACCTTCAAACTCGCCGACCTGGTGAGTTAACACTCAATAGCTACCGCAGCTTCCCGCCGCCAATGATTGCTCGCTGCAACGTTTACCGTTTGGCAGCGCGCACATGCCAATGCTGGAGCCATCCAGCTGGCGGGCGGCGGAGAGTGACCCACCGATCATCGCGCAGTTTGCTTCGCCTGAGCTGGACATTGCCGCTCTCATCCCTGGCGTTACGTGCGCCGCCGTGGCCTGCTGGGCAGGTTCACTGCTACACGCGGATAATAAAAGCGCCGCACACCCGACAAAAAAAGCAGCTCGCATCACTTCCCTCCGAATCGCAAAAATAGGAACAAACCTATGCATCATAGGCAGCGCAGCCGCGCTCGTCGAGAGAGGAAGCGCGCATTTATGCACCTTAGAAACATTTTCTGGCAATTTTGTGGCTAAAAACATTCGCGTCATTGATATAGACGCGCCCCAAGGACACAAAAGCAAAAATGATTCAGCGCGGGGTTTGCTAAACTTCACCTAACATCATCGACAAGAGCGATGTGTCTATTAAGGATAAATTTCCGGCCTTCGGTACGCCCGTGGGCCACTTTTCTGCGCAATGTAAGGTGTCATAACCAATGATCACAACTGACGGTAATGGTGCGGTCGCCTCGGTAGCGTTCCGAACCAGTGAAGTCATCGCCATTTACCCGATCACGCCGAGTTCAACGATGGCCGAGCAGGCCGATGCCTGGGCGGGGAATGGACTTAAAAACGTGTGGGGCGATGTCCCACGCGTGGTCGAAATGCAGTCTGAAGCCGGCGCCATTGCCGCCGTGCACGGCGCGTTGCAAACCGGTGCGCTGTCGACCTCTTTCACCTCATCGCAGGGTCTGCTGCTGATGATCCCTACGCTTTACAAACTGGCCGGTCAGCTGACCCCGTTTGTCCTGCACGTCGCTGCCCGTACCGTCGCGACCCACGCGCTGTCGATTTTCGGTGATCATTCCGACGTCATGGCTATTCGCCAGACCGGCTGCGCGATGCTGTGTGCCGGTAGCGTTCAGGAAGCGCAGGACTTTGCGCTGATTTCACATATCGCCACGCTGAAAAGCCGCGTGCCGTTTATTCACTTCTTCGACGGTTTCCGCACTTCGCACGAAATCAACAAAATCGTGCCGCTGTCGGATAACACCATTCGCGACCTGCTGCCGCAGGATGAAATCACCGCACACCGCGCCCGCGCGCTGAACCCGGAACACCCGGTGATTCGCGGGACTTCCGCAAACCCGGATACCTACTTCCAGTCTCGCGAAGCCACTAACCCGTGGTACAACGCGGTATACGATCACGTTGAGCAGGCAATGGCTGATTTCGCCGACGCGACTGGCCGTCACTACAAACCGTTCGAGTACTATGGCCATCCGCAGGCCGAACGCGTGATTGTCATCATGGGCTCCGCCATCGGTACCTGTGAAGAGGTGGTGGATGAACTGCTGACCCGCGGCGAGAAAGTCGGCGTGCTGAAAGTGCGTCTCTATCGTCCATTCTCCGCCCAGCATTTACTGCAAGCACTGCCGGAAAGTGCGCGCAGCGTTGCCGTACTCGACCGCACCAAAGAGCCGGGCGCACTGGCAGAGCCGCTGTACCTCGACGTGATGACCGCGCTGGCGGAAGCGTTCAATCAGGGCGAGCGCGAAACCTTACCTCGCGTGATTGGCGGCCGCTACGGCCTGTCGTCAAAAGAGTTTGGCCCGGACTGCGTGCTGGCTATCTTTGATGAGCTGTCACAAGCGAAGCCAAAACCGCGCTTCACCGTCGGCATTTACGACGATGTTACCAACCTCTCCCTGCCGCTGCCGGAAAACACGCTGCCGTCGCGCGCGCGTCTGGAAGCGCTGTTCTACGGCCTTGGTAGTGACGGTAGCGTCTCAGCCACCAAGAACAACATCAAGATCATCGGTAACTCGACGCCGTGGTTTGCACAAGGTTACTTTGTCTACGACTCCAAAAAAGCCGGTGGCCTGACGGTTTCTCACCTGCGCGTGAGCGACACGCCCATTCGTTCCGCCTATCTGGTGGCGCAGGCCGATTTCGTTGGCTGCCACCAACTGCAGTTTATCGATAAATACCAGATGGCCGAACGCCTGAAGCCTGGCGGTATTTTCCTGCTCAACACCCCTTACAGCGCCGATGAAGTATGGGGGCGTCTGCCGCAGGAAGTGCAGGCCGTTCTGAACCAGAAAAAAGCGCGCTTTTACGTGATTAACGCGGCGAAAATCGCCCGTGAATGCGGGCTCGCCGCGCGTATCAACACCGTGATGCAGATGGCGTTCTTCCATCTGACGCAAATCCTGCCGGGTGACAGCGCGCTGATGGAACTGCAAAACGCCATCGCCAAAAGTTACAGCAGCAAAGGTCAGGATCTGGTTGAGCGTAACTGGCAGGCGCTGGCGCTCGCGCGCGAGTCGCTGTTTGAAGTGCCGCTACAGCAGGTTAACGCCGCCAGCCCGAACCGCCCGCCGGTGGTGTCCGACGCCGCTCCAGATTTCGTCAAAACCGTGACCGCCGCAATGCTCGCCGGGCTTGGCGATGCGCTGCCGGTCTCCGCACTGCCGCCGGACGGTACCTGGCCTGTGGGTACTACCCGTTGGGAGAAACGCAACATTGCCGAAGAGATCCCTATCTGGAAAGAGGATCTTTGTACCCAGTGTAACCACTGCGTCGCGGCCTGCCCGCACTCGGCGATTCGTGCCAAAGTGGTCTCCCCGGAAGAGATGGAAAACGCCCCGGCCTCCCTGCACTCTCTGGACGTGAAGTCCCGCGATATGCGCGGCCAGAAATACGTCCTGCAGGTGGCGCCTGAGGACTGCACCGGCTGTAACCTGTGCGTGGAAGTCTGCCCGGCGAAAGATCGTCAGGATCCAAGCATCAAGGCCATCAATATGATGTCCCGCCTGGAACACGTTGAAGAAGAGAAAGTGAACTATGACTTCTTCCTCGACCTTCCGGAAATTGACCGCAGCAAGCTTGAGCGTATCGATATTCGTACTTCGCAGCTGATTACCCCGCTGTTTGAATACTCCGGTGCCTGCTCCGGCTGCGGTGAAACGCCGTATATCAAACTGCTGACCCAGCTTTACGGCGACCGTATGCTGATTGCCAACGCCACCGGCTGTTCTTCTATCTACGGCGGCAACTTGCCTTCTACGCCGTACACCACCGATGCTAACGGTCGCGGCCCGGCGTGGGCCAACTCGCTGTTTGAAGATAACGCCGAGTTTGGTCTGGGCTTCCGCTTGACGGTCGATCAGCATCGCCAGCGCGTGATGCGCCTGCTGGACGGTTTTGCCGAACATATTCCGGCTGAGCTGAACGACGCGCTGCACGCCGATGCCACACCGGATGTCCGTCGCGAACAGGTCTCACAGCTGCGCAGCGCGCTGAAAGGTGTCGAGGGCGCAGAAGAGCTGCTGACCGATGCCGACGCACTGGTCGAGAAATCGATCTGGCTGATTGGCGGCGATGGCTGGGCCTACGATATTGGCTTCGGCGGCCTGGATCACGTGATGAGCCTGACCGAGAACGTCAATATTCTGGTGCTGGATACCCAGTGTTACTCCAACACCGGCGGCCAGGCCTCTAAAGCGACCCCGCTCGGCGCAGTCACCAAGTTTGGCGAGCACGGCAAGCGCAAAGCGCGTAAAGATTTGGGCGTCAGCATGATGATGTACGGTCATGTTTATGTGGCGCAGATTTCACTCGGCGCCCAGCTCAACCAGACGGTGAAAGCCATTCAGGAAGCCGAGTCTTATCCGGGCCCATCGCTGATCATCGCCTACAGCCCTTGTGAAGAGCACGGCTACGATCTGGCGTTGAGCCACGATCAGATGCGCCAGCTTACCGCGACCGGCTTCTGGCCGCTGTTCCGCTTCGACCCGCGTCGCGCTGATGAAGGGAAAATCCCGCTGGCGCTGGACTCTCGCCCACCGTCAGACGCGCTGGCAGAAACGCTGATGAACGAGCAGCGCTTCCGTCGCCTGAACAGCCAGCAGCCGGAAGTGGCCGAGCAGCTGTGGAAAGACGCGGCGGAAGATTTGCAAAAGCGCTACGACTTCCTCGCACAACTGGCCGGGAAGGCTGAGAAGACCACGCCGCAGGAATAAGTAGATTGACCAATAACCGCCTTCAACATGAAGGCGGTTTTTTTTGCATGTAAAATAACGGCCCATTTAGCCAGCACCGTTACATTTGTTTTTATGCACTCGATCACACTATTTAATCGGATATGTATAAAATACCTTCTTCTTATCCTTAACAAAGTTTCAGGAATAGTTTTATTACCGTGCGTCAGAATATTCTCCACACACAAAACCCCCTTCTCACTCCCCTTCATTTTTCATCATTTATTTAAATTCGCCAATCGCCACGCGCAAATTAGTCGCGCATTAATTGCGCAAGAACAGATGGCCATTCATCATCCAGGCCACGGTTTGACGTCAACGGTATTTTTGCTAAGCCCATGAAAAAAAGATCAAAACAGAGAAATAAAAAAAGCCCGAATGAGGGTTCGGGCTTGTCATTTCATGTGACGAAGAAGGTAAATGACACACGGCAACTTAAATACGTTGTGTGACAAAAAGGCATATAACGCAGATAGCTTACGGCAGCGAATATTCTTTGTATAATTTTTATTTTATATATTTCAATGATAAATATTCATGGAAATTATCATCGTTTCATGGGAATTATATTCTTTAGATTTTACTTATGTTGTAACAAATGTTATTTACCATCTCCGATAGGTCTCCTTTAGCATTGCCTTACTTCCTCCATTTGAGTGGAAGTGCGCGAATAAAAATACTAAAGGAATAATTTCAATGAACAGAAAAGTACTGGCCCTCGTTATCCCTGCGCTGTTAGCAGCAGGCGCAGCTCATGCCGCAGAAGTTTATAATAAAGACGGCAACAAATTAGACATCTATGGCAAGGTAGATGGTCTGCACTATTTCTCCAGCAACTCTGCACACGATGGCGATCAGTCATATTTCCAGGGTGGCTTTAAAGGCGAAACTCAGATTACTGACCAACTGGTTGGCTACGGCCAGTGGGAATATAAAGTCATGGCTAACCAGACCGAAAGCAATTCCGGGACTGGCTTTACCCGTCTGGGCTTTGCAGGTCTGAAATTCGGTGACTACGGTTCATTCGACTATGGTCGTAACTACGGCGTTCTGTACGACGTAGAAGGCTGGACTGATATGCTGCCAGAACAGGGCGGCGACACCTACACCAGCGCTGATAACTTTATGACCGGTCGTGCGAACGGCGTTGCTACTTACCGTAACAATGACTTCTTCGGTCTGGTTGATGGCCTGAACTTTGCACTGCAGTTCCAGGGTAAAAACGAAAGTCAGGGTACTTCTGACGACGTTGGTACTAACAACCGTAACTCACTGGCAGATGAGACTAGCATCGTTAACGGCCCTGCAAACAAAGCAAGCAACGATAAAGAAGTTCGTTACGACAACGGTGACGGCTTTGGCATGTCTACTTCCTATGACCTCGGCATGGGCTTCAGCGGTTCCGCTGCGTACGCGACCTCTGACCGTACTAATGATCAGATCACTCGTACAAGCGCTAAAGGCGACAAAGCCGATGCATGGACCGTTGGTCTGAAATACGACGCGAACAACATCTACCTGGCGACCATGTATGCGGAAACCCGTAACATGACCCCATACGGTGACAGCAACGGTGTTGCCGATAAAACTCAGAACTTCGAAGTAACTGCACAGTACCAGTTCGACTTCGGTCTGCGTCCAGAAATTTCTTACCTGCAGTCCAAAGGTAAAGACCTGGCTGCAACCAACCATGATGCGGTCAACCAGGGCGACAAAGATCTGGTTAAATACATGGATCTGGGCGCGACCTACTACTTCAACAAAAACATGTCCACCTACGTTGATTACAAAATCAACCTGCTGGACGGCAACGACAGCTTCTACGCTGACAACGGTATTGCTACCGACAACATCGTTGCGATGGGCCTGGTTTACCAGTTCTAATGCAACAAAAAACCCGCTGGCAACAGCGGGTTTTCTCTTTTATCACGCCAGCACGGCCTCACTGCACCGCGCTTTCTCCGTGAATCTCGCCCTTAAACCCGGTTTTGGCTATCGCCGCCAGCAACTGTTGGTTATCAAAATTCTCCGGCACCACCACCTCCGCCTGACGCGTTTTCAGCGATGCTTTCGCCTTAATCACTCCCTCGGTCGTACGTAGCGCCTGATTAATTGAAATCACGCACAGCGGGCAGTTCATCTCGCCGATATCAATGGTGACCAGCTTATCGGCGGCCCAGCCCAGCGGCGTAACGAGCATCAACGCCAGACATACTGCTTTTTTCATTCCATCCACTCCCAAATCCAGGGCAGAACATAAGGATAGGTGATAAGCGCCAGTACCAGCGGTACCGACAGCCAATAGAGCCACACCAGCACCCGACGGCTCACCACGTTGACGCATACCGGTTTCGGCGACAAATGCAAACGCCAGAACCCCCGCGCCATCAGCCCTACCGCAACGACGATCATTGGGAACTGCAGCCAGGGCGCGCCGGGAATACCCACCAGCCCCGCTGCCGAGATACCAAACAGCAGATACAGCAGCGGCCCAATGCAGCACAGGGTCGAGGCACCAGCGGCGACGATCGCCGCCAGTAGCGTCAGGACGCCGCCCTTAATGCTGTTCGACGCTGACATAGTCGTAGCTAAATGCCGCAGGATCGTAGAAGTTCAGCGGATCGCCATCCACCTCGGCGTACGGGTAGCCCAGGTTGTTAACGTCACCCTGCTCTGCCGCTGGCGACAGCGCAAAATCACGCGCGTGGTTGAAGCCCACCCAGTTCATCTCCCAGTTGCCAAACAGATAGTCGTTTACCGCCGTCACCGCCGGGTCGCCGTTCTCTTTTTTCTCGGTCAGACGCATTTTGGTGACGTCCGCCGGGTCGGCAGGCATCCAGCCGAAGCCGGCCAGCCAGAACATCGCGCGGCAGTGTTGGCCGCCGCTAACTTTTGCCACGCCCTGCGCATCGGCGCTGCCGAAGGCTTTTTTAGAGTAGCCGTCGAGCTTGCGGCTCGCGCCCAGACGAATACCGAACATTTCACGCGCCGGGATCCCGACCGCGCGGCACAGCGCCACAAATACCGAGTTGATATCGGTGCATTTACCGCCAAGCTTACCGGTTTTCAGGATCTCGCCCACGTCACCGGTACCGCAGCCAATCACCGCATCATCACGGTGCATATGCGTGCTCACCCAGTCATGAATCAGACGCGCCTGCTTCAGCGGCGCCTTTTCGCTGCCGATAATTTTCAGCGCAGTCTCTTTGACCAGACCATCAACGGGAATATGAGGAGTTGCCTGCAGGAACGGTTTGATCTCGTCAGGGATCACCGCGCCTTCCACCGGCAATTGCCAGTCGGCAAGACGGTTTTCTTTCAGCACTTCCCAATCGCGGGTTTCAATCTCCATGTCGACCTTAATTTCCAACGGGCCGCTGGAGGCAGGCCAGGTCACAAACAGGACTTTCGCCCCGTAGCGGTTATTGGCGTTGAGGGTAGCGCTTTGATAGTTGCCGCTAAAGGAGAGATCAAGCAGCTGCTGGAAGGCGGTATCTTCCGGGATGGGGATCCACAAATTGACCTTGCCGGAAGAACCCTGTGGGGCCTTAAGGCTGTAGGTCTGGGTCATCACGAAACGGCGTGATTTGCCGGAAGACGAGACGGCAGGCTTTGCGACGGCTTCGGTTTTAGCAAAAACCGGGCTCACCAGCCCAAGGGTGGAGAGTGCCGCGGCACCTTTCAGAAAGTTACGCCTTTCCATTGTGTTTCCTTCATCACCAGAAAAAGCTGGCGCTTAACCCCGCACCTGCGGAGGTTGGCCGCTATTATGCGGCTACGCATTCATCACCACAATGAATAACAGGGCATTAAAGGCGCGAAATGCCAAGCGGACGCCGGACAATGCGCCACTCGAGACCTATAATCTGGCATCGTGACAAAAATTGCGGGTATAATCCTCGCCATTATTCATCCTATTCAGAAGCGAAAATGACAAAACTTACCTTACAAGAGCAGATGCTAAAAGCGGGATTAGTCTCCAGTAAAAAAGTGGCCAAAGTTCAGCGTACGGCGAAAAAATCGCGCGTTCAGGCTCGTGAGGCAAGAGAAGCGGTCGAAGAGAATAAAAAGGCGCAGCTTGAGCGCGATAAATTGCTTAGCGAGCAGCAAAAACAGGCCGTGTTATCCAAAGAGTATAAAGCGCAGGTTAAACAGCTGATTGAAATGAACCGCGTCATGCCGGGCCGCGGCGATATTAGCTTTAACTTTACCGACGGCAGCATCATCAAAAAAATCACCGTCGATAAGCTGACGCAGACCCAGTTGATTAACGGGCGTCTCGCCATCGCGCGTCTGGCCACCCAGAGCAACGGTGAAAATGAATACGCAATTATCCCAGCGGTCGTGGCAGAAAAAATCGCTCAGCGCGATGCCAGCAGCATTGTTCTGCACAGCGCCCTAAGCCAGGAAGTGCAGGATGAAGACGATCCGTACGCTGATTTCAAAATTCCTGACGATCTTATGTGGTAAGCGCCATCTCGCGTACATCTGACCAAAAGCCCTCACGGGCTTTTTTAATGTCTAAAACGGGCTGGCATGACGCGCATTGACCGCTTCACCGCTGACGGGATGAACAAAATTCAGCTCGCTGGCGTGCAGCATCAGCCTGGTGGCATCCTCGGTGCCCGGCATCAGTAGTCCGCCGTACAGATCGCAACCTAAAATCGGATGACCCAGCTGCTGGCAGTGTATACGCAACTGATGCGTACGCCCGGTTTCCGGCGTTAAGCTGACTCGCGTCAGCGGCAACTGAGTTCCCTCTTTCCCCTGCTGGAAAAAACGCGCTTCAACCCGGTAATGCGACCGTGCCGGTTTTCCCTGCTGCGGGCAAATTGTCATGCGCGGAAATTGCGCCGGATCCTTAGCAATCGCCGCGTCAATAATCCCTTCGTCATATTCAGGATGGCCGCACAGCAGCGCGCTGTACACCTTCGTTACGCTACGCTGGCTGAACTGCTGACACAGCGCAGCGTTAATCGCTTTATTGCGCGCCACCACCATGAGCCCGGAGGTGCCAAAATCAAGACGGTGAACCAGCGTGCAGCCGGGAAACGCCTTTACCAGCCGATAGTGTACTGAATCGAGGTTCTGCGGATGCTTACCCGATAGGCTCAGCAACCCGCTGGGCTTATTGATAAGTAGCAAATGCGCATCTTCATAGAGGATTTCTATCTCGGCGGAGCACGGTGGAGCGATAAAGGTATCAACAATCGTAGACATCGGGCGACCAGCATAGCGAAGGAGTCAGGATCATAGCGAAATTCTCGCCCACTGGCGAATCCGCAGCGCTTTAGTGGCTCACACGCAAAACGTGCTGACATTCGTCGCCGTAATCCGTACCATACACGCCACACATTCGCTGATTCGCTTTTGACCGGTCAGCGTGAGACAGGTCTTTTATCGCAAATCAAATGGACGGGAAGACGCTGTGTTTGGCCTGAACTTCCATTTAGATTTTTGAGTAACCATTAAATGCAACAAAATCAAGAAATTAGCCAAAAAGAAAAATACAATCTGAACAAGTTACAGAAGCGTCTGCGTCGTAACGTGGGCGAAGCCATCGCTGACTTCAATATGATTGAAGACGGCGACCGCATTATGGTCTGCCTGTCCGGCGGTAAAGACAGCTACACCATGCTGGAAATTCTGCGCAACCTGCAGCAGAGCGCCCCTATCAGCTTCAGCCTGGTCGCGGTCAACCTCGACCAGAAACAGCCGGGTTTCCCGGAGCACATTCTGCCAGAGTATCTGGAGAAGCTGGGCGTGGAGTACAAGATTGTCGAAGAGAATACTTACGGCATCGTTAAAGAGAAGATCCCGGAAGGGAAAACCACCTGCTCGCTCTGCTCGCGCCTGCGTCGCGGCATTCTGTACCGCACCGCCACGGAGCTGGGTGCAACCAAGATCGCGCTCGGCCACCACCGTGACGACATCCTGCAGACGCTGTTCCTGAACATGTTTTACGGCGGCAAAATGAAAGGCATGCCACCGAAACTGATGAGCGACGACGGCAAGCATATTGTTATTCGCCCGCTGGCATATTGCCGCGAAAAAGATATTGAGCGTTTCTCTGAAGCGAAAGGCTTCCCAATCATCCCATGCAACCTGTGCGGTTCGCAGCCGAACCTGCAGCGTCAGGTGATTGCGGATATGCTGCGCGACTGGGATAAACGCTATCCGGGCCGCATCGAGACCATGTTTAGCGCCATGCAGAACGTGGTGCCATCGCACCTGAGCGATATCAACCTGTTCGATTTCAAAGGCCTGACTCACGGTGGCGAGGTGATTGACGGTGGCGATCTGGCGTTTGATCGGGAAGAGATTCCGTTACAGCCAGTAGGCTGGCAGCCGGAAGAAGAAGATGGTCAGTTGGATGAGCTGCGTCTGAACGTCGTCGAAGTGAAGTAATCTGCTTATCGCGTCTCAGGTCCGCACCTGAGACGCGTTATTCTGCGGTTATTTCAGCAGACGCACTCGGCACGCCTTGCCTTTGATTTTCCCTTTCTGCAGCAGTTTCCACGCCTGATGCGCCACGCCCTCGCGTACCGCCACGTAAACGTGTGCCGGATGAACGTCGATTTTACCGATATCTGCGCCCACCAGCCCAACATCACCGGTTAACGCCCCCAGCACATCGCCCGCACGCATTTTGGCTTTCTTACCGCCGTCGATGCACAAGGTCATCATTTCTGGCTCCAGCGGCACGATACGCGCCTTACCCGGCTCAGCGACCCAGTTGAGTTTAATTTGCAGCATTTCGGCGAGAATATTGGCGCGCTGCGCCTCTTCTGGCGCGCAGAAGCTGATGGCCAGCCCGCTGTTACCGGCACGCGCGGTACGGCCAATGCGGTGTACGTGCACTTCCGGATCCCACGCTAACTCGTAGTTCACGACCATCGCCAGCGATTTAATATCCAGACCGCGGGCGGCAACGTCGGTTGCGACCAGAATACGGGCGCTGCCGTTAGCAAAGCGCACCAGCGTCTGGTCGCGGTCGCGTTGTTCGAGGTCGCCGTGCAGAACAATGGTGCTCTGACCCGCGGCATTCAGTTCCTCAAAGACCGCCTGACAATCTTTTTTGGTGTTACAGAACACCACGCAGGACGCAGGCTGATGCTGGCTCAGCAGTTGCTGCAACAGCGCGATTTTACCGTGACGTGGCACATCGAAGAACTGCTGTTCAACGGCAGGCAACGCGTCAACGGAGTCAATTTCGATGGTTTCCGGCGAGCGCTGCACGCGGCCGCTGATGGCGGCTATTGCTTCCGGCCATGTGGCGGAGAACAGCAGCGTCTGGCGAGACGCTGGTGCAAAACGAATAACTTCATCGATAGCATCACTGAATCCCATATCGAGCATCCGGTCCGCTTCGTCCATCACCAGCGTTTGCAGCGCATCCAGAGAGACAGTGCCCTTTTGCAGGTGGTCAAGCAGACGGCCCGGCGTCGCTACAATAATATGTGGCGCATGCTGCAAAGAGTCGCGCTGTGCGCCAAACGGCTGGCCGCCGCACAGCGTCAGCACTTTAATATTCGGCAGATAACGGGCCAGACGACGTATTTCACCGGCGACCTGGTCGGCCAGTTCACGAGTGGGGCACAGCACCAACGATTGGGTCTGATAGAGACCTGCGTCCACGTGCTGAAGCAGGCCAAGACCAAATGCAGCCGTTTTACCGCTGCCGGTTTTTGCCTGCACCCGCACGTCCTTTCCCGCAAGGATAGCTGGCAGCGATGCCGCCTGTACCGGGGTCATTGAGAGATAGCCCAGGTCATTGAGATTTTCGAGTTGGGAAGCGGGCAGGATGTTCAGGGAGGCAAAAGCGGTCACGGTGTAGTTCTCACGAATTAGGGGCTGACGTTCAGCAGGCGCGTATCCTCGCAGATCTCGCCGCGGGATGCGACAACTAATCAACGAGTGTAGCCAGGGTAGCGGAAAAAAAGATAAAAAAAAGCCGACTATTCTAAGCCGGCGTCGTACGAATCAATTGTGCTATGCAGTAATTCAAAAAAAGGAAGTAAGACAATATGGAGCGCAACGCCCATCGCTTGACGTTGCATTCACCTGCAGGAACGATATTGCCTCGATTGGGGTGCTGGTTTATTGACCTCGCTCAAATTAAGTCGCGTTATTGGCGCTTAATGGAATAAAAAAGGTGACTTTTTACAACCATTTACTGCGATGTAACCACCACGTAACACCACCAATGAGTACTACCAGCATAATACAGAAGAGGGAGAAGCCCAGATGCGATCCGCCGCCGGGAATACCCCCAAGGTTGACCCCAAACAGCCCGGTCAGGAACGTGCTGGGTAAAAAGACCATCGCCATCAGCGACATGGTGTAGGTGCGGCGCGAGAGTGACTCCTGCATCATCTGCGCAATTTCATCGGTCATCACCGCCGTCCGCGCAATGCAGCCATCAATCTCATCCAACCCGCGGCCCAGGCGATCGGCAATATCCTGCATCCGCCGACGCTGGTCGTCGGTCATCCACGATAGACGTTCGCTGGAGAGTCGGGCATAGACATCCCGTTGCGGTGCCATATAGCGACGCATCACAATCAGCTGTTTACGCAGCAGCGCCAGGAAACCACGCGGCGGCACCTCCTGCTCCAGCAGGCTATCTTCCAGATCGATAATCTTGTCGTGCAACTGTTCGATAAATTCACTGGCATGGTCGGTCAGCGCGTCGCAGACATCCACCAGCCAGGAACCGCAGTCCGTCGGCCCGCTGCCGTCCTGAAGGTCGCTAACCACATCATCCAGCGCCAGCACTTTTCGCTGCCGTGTGGAGACGATCATGCGTTCATCTATATAGAGCCGCATTGCCACGAGTTGGTCAGGGCGTTCGTCAGTGCTACCGTTGATACAGCGCAGCGTGATCAGCGTCCCTTCACCTAAACGGCTGACGCGCGGGCGCAGACTTTCACCAGAGAGCGCGTCGCGCACCGTGTTGGGCAACAGCGGCGTTGTCGCCAGCCATTGCGCGCTGTCGGGGTGGGTGTAGTTCATATGTAGCCAGCACGGGTTCTCTTTGCTGACGGTTTCATCATCGGTCAGGGGCCTTACGCCGCCCTGCCCGTCGAGCATCCACGCGAATACCGCATCAGGTACGTTGAGATCAGATCCCTTTATGGCTTCCACTTCGCCTCCGGTCAGAACTATTTATCCTGTTAGTCTAGCCATCTGCGTTTGTTAAGCAATATGTGGGCGAGGCATCGCGCTGAAATTGTTCATAAAAGGGGACGGTGAAAGTTACACAGCAGTAGGCCGGATACGCAAAGCGCCATCCGGCCTACTCGTTCTTCTGAAAGCGATGAAGCGTTACCTTACGCTAAAACGACTGCCAAAAATCCTTATCATGGCTCCCGGCCACCGCTGGTTTAAGCACCGCCGCTCCCGGCGCGGCCTCCAGCTTCCGCGGCTCATCTCCGATACGGAAGTTTTGCGTCCGTGACTGCAAGTCGATAACCTGATTTTTCAGAATATCAGA
The DNA here is from genome assembly GCF_040930405.1 of Kluyvera sichuanensis. Taxonomy (NCBI): domain Bacteria; kingdom Pseudomonadati; phylum Pseudomonadota; class Gammaproteobacteria; order Enterobacterales; family Enterobacteriaceae; genus Kluyvera; species Kluyvera sichuanensis. Next base: position 951,604 of record NZ_CP162271.1, on the reverse strand, counting down.
CGACCGCGCCAACTCCTCCACCACCATCCCGTTACTCTGCGTCACGGTTTCCAACTCCGTCAGCGCCAGCGTTATCTGATCGATACCTTTCTCCTGCTCGGCGGTCGACACGGCAATCTGTTCCATCAGACTGTTCAGCTCGCCGGAACCGCTCACGATATCCTGCATATTCCGCTCAGCCTCGGCGACAATATTCGCGCCCTGCGTCACGTTATCGCTGGTGACGCTAATTAAGGTCTTAATGCTCTTCGCCGCCTCGGCGCTGCGGTGCGCCAGATTCCGCACCTCACCGGCCACTACCGAGAACCCTTTACCATGATCGCCCGCCCTCGCCGCTTCTACCGCCGCGTTCAGTGCCAGAATATTCGTCTGGAAAGCAATCCCATCAATCATGGCAATGATTTCCGTCATCTGTCGCGCACAGTCGGTGATCGACTGCATGTTCGTCGCCACCTCCCCCATCAACTCCCCGCCTTTACGGGCGCATCGGGTAGCTTCACCCGCCCGTTCGCTTGCCAGACGGGTGTGCTCGGCATTGTTCTTAGTACCCGCGCCGATCTCTTCCATGCTGGAGGCGGTATGCATCAGCGTAGCGGACTGCTGCTCGGTCTTCACCGCCAATTCCGCGCTGCGGTTTGCCAGCTGTTCAGACAACGTCATCGCCGTATCGGACGAAGAACGAATCTCCGCCACCAGCGTGGAGATATTATTCGATAAGCTATTGATACCCGGAATTAAGCGCCCGGCACAGTTATTACCAAATATCGGAATACGCACCGATAAATTACCATCATTAACTTCATCAATGCTGCGCTTTACAGCGTTAATCGGCGTAACAAGATATTTGGTCATATAAAGCCAGAGCGACGCCAGCGCCACCACCCAAACCAGGTTAATGGCTAAATGCAAGAATATATTCTTTGATAATATTAAGCAGATCACATCTGCAATAAGGAAAACCGCCAGAATAAATACCAGGATACACGTTCGGACGCTAATGTTTTTAAACATAATCTGTTCCCCAACACCTGTTGTGTCATTTTGTTATATCACCACAAGGGGTATTTTCCAGATTATTTCCATGTTTATAATGAGTTTAATTGTTAGCAGCGCCAGTTTCACTTTTACCAGACAATTACGCCACCTTAAGTAAAATCATCAATATCAACGACTAATGAAACACTTAAGTAGTGATAAAATAAGAATTATATAAAAAAGCAATACTTAACATTCATTGGCATTTCATCAAGTTTTAGCCGTACTTAATCGAGTTCAATTCAGTAAAAAGAGTCACAGGTTATTGCTATTTCGCTGTGTAAAATTCGGAATTTACTGATAGATTAATTAAACCCCCTTTATGAAAAGGTATGGATTACATGATGCTGCATGCTTCGTGGGACCCGATACTGGTCGGTATTTCATTTTTGGTGGCCTTCATTGCGTCTTTCGTTGCGCTTGATAGTGCTGCAAAAATTGCTGCGTCTAATAAAAAAGCCGCTATCTTCTGGCGCATTACCGGCGGCGCGACGCTGGGTATTGGTATTTGGTCAATGCATTTTATCGGCATGCTGGCGATGAAAATGCCAATGCCAATGAGCTATCACCTTGAGCTCACGGTTATTTCTCTACTGGCAGCCATTATTGCCTCTTCATTAGCGATTAATATCGCGGTTGCAGGTAACACGCTGTCGTTAAAACGCCTCTGCATTGCCACCGCCCTGCTCAGCTCTGGCGTCGTCACCATGCACTACGTGGGCATGGCGGCATTGATGGCCCACGATGATATCGTCTGGAGCATTCCGCTGATTATCGCCTCGGTGGTCATTGCTATCGTGGCCTCCTGCGTCGGCCTGTGGCTGGCCTTCAGCCTGCGTCTCAACAGTAAAGGCGTATTGCTGACCCGCGTCGGCGCGGCGTTCGCCATGGGCATCGCCATTGCCGCTATGCACTACACTGGCATGAGCGCCGCCACCTTTACCGGTCACGGTCATATGATGATGGGCCACGACGCGATGGTCAGCGAAGAGGGGCTCTCGATCTGGGTGTCGGTGACCACCCTGCTGCTGCTCGGGCTGATGCTGATGATTTCGATGGTTGACTCACAGGTGCGTACCGCCCGGTTGACGGAAAACCTGCAGCGCCTTAACCAACAGTTGGAGCAACAAGCGCGCTTTGATGGCCTGACCGGGCTAGCCAACCGCAGCCAGATTGATATGCGTCTGCTGGCCTGTCTGCATCAATCCCGCCTGGCGGGTAGCACGTTTGCGCTGGTGCTGATGGATCTCGATCGCTTTAAGCTGATTAACGACGCCTGGGGTCATCACGTTGGTGATAATCTGCTGGTCTCCGTCGCCAACCGCATGAGCGCCTGCCTCAATCCCAAAATGACGCTCGCACGTATCGGCGGTGACGAGTTTATCCTGCTCGCGCCAAACTGCACTGAAGCGGAAATCACCGATATTTGCACCCGCCTGGTGGAGAGCGTCCGCCGCCCGTTCTACCACTCCGGGCAGATCCTACAGATTTCACTCAGCGTGGGAATAAGCCTCTATCCAGGCCACGGAGAAACGCCGCAGGAACTGAAACTCTCGGCGGATACTGCGATGTATCACGTGAAGCACAATGGCCGTAACGGCTGGGTTTTCTACCATGAATCGATGCTCGACAGTACCTGGCAAGGAGCACACTTCCTGCAGGATCTGACTCAGGCGCTGGATCGCGGCCAGTTTGAACTGTGGTATCAACCTAAGTATCACGTCAAAGAACAGCGTATTTACGGCTTTGAAGCGCTGCTGCGCTGGCGACACCCGAAAAAAGGTATCCTGCTGCCCGACGTATTCCTACCCACGCTGCAAAACACCGGGCTCATTGTCCCGGTGGGCAACTGGATAGTGGAGCAAGCAAGCCAGCAGTTGCATAAGTGGAGCATTGCCGGGCACGACGACTGGACGGTATCGCTGAATATCTCGCCGGTGCAGTTTGAGCAGCAGAACTTTTACGAACGGGTGTGCGAAGCGCTGGTGCGCCATCGCGTCTCCCCAACCCGCTTAACGATTGAACTGGCAGAAACCACCGCGTTACACGGCTTTGACCGCAGCGTGCAGATTTTCAACGACTTCTGCCGCATCGGCATCACCATCTCCATCGATAACTTCGGCGTGGGTTATTCCAACATGCTAGCGCTTCAGGATCTCCCCGCCGGAGAGCTGAAAATCGATAAGAGCTTTATGAAAGACATGCGAGAAAACAGTAAGCACGTCAAAATCGTCTCGACCATCATTAACATCGCTCACTCAATGAATATGGACGTCGTTGCCGAAGGTGTGGAAACGCAGGAGCAACAGCGCATCCTCAGCGGGTTGGGCTGTGATGCGCTGCAGGGCTTCTGGTTCTCCGACCCGGTGCCGGCTGAGGATATTGAGGTGATGCTGAGTAACCTGCCGCTGACCGGCGATCCGAATGCGCCAGCGGCACTGCGGCGGGATATTTCGTCCGGGAAGAAACGGCAGGCTTGAAGTCTGGCGATCGGTTTACGCCGATCGCTGGCTTATTAATGAATTTTGATCATTACCATTAGTAAATTCCCCCCTCTAATCAAATAAATCCCCACGCGCTATCCTTCTTCTACTCAGAAGAAGGATAACCCCATGCAAACAGTACAACTGAACAACGGCATTGCGATGCCGCTACAGGGCTTCGGTGTCTACCAGATGACCGATGCTGCCGAATGTGAACGCGCGGTGCTGGATGCCCTCGAGACCGGCTACCGTTTAATTGATACCGCCGCCTCCTACCAGAATGAAACCCAGGTAGGCAACGCCCTGAAGCAGAGCGGTATTGCCCGTGATGCGCTGTTTATCACCACCAAGCTGTGGCTACAGGGCACCAGCTATGAAGGGGCGAAAGCACAGTTCGAGCGCTCGTTGAACCGCCTGCAGCTTGACTACGTTGACCTCTATCTTATCCATCAGCCCTTCGGCGACGTGCACGGCGCGTGGCGAGCCATGGAGGAACTGCATGAGGCGGGAAAAATCCGCGCTATTGGGGTCAGTAACTTCCAGCCGGACCGACTGGCCGACCTGATGGCCTTCAACCGCATAGCACCCGCTGTTAACCAGGTCGAAGTCAACCCGTTCAACCAGCAACTTCACGCCACGCCGTGGATGCAGAGCCGCGGCATTCAGCCGGAAGCCTGGGCACCGTTTGCCGAAGGGCGCAACGGCCTATTTGCGCATCCGGTGCTGACGGCTATCGGCAATAAATATGGCAAAAGCGTGGGCCAGGTCGTCCTGCGCTGGCTGCTCCAGCGCGGCATCGTATCGCTCGCTAAATCGGTGCGTAAGGAACGTATGGTCGAAAATTTTGCCATCAACGACTTTGCGCTGAGCGCTGACGACATGCTGCGCATTGCCGCGCTGGATACCGCCACCAGCGCCTTTTTCTCTCATCGTGACCCGGCCATCGTTGAGTGGCTGGCGGCCCGTAAACTCGACGTTTAACGTGATTAAGGAACCTGCAATGCAACAGAGAACTCTTGGCCAATCTGGCCTGAAAGTGTCCGCACTCGGTCTGGGCTGCATGGGCCTGAGCTACGGCTACGGCCCGGCAACCGATACCCGCCAGGCCATTGAGCTTATCCGTGCCGCCGTTGAACGCGGCGTGACCTTTTTTGATACCGCAGAGGTGTACGGCCCTTATCTGAATGAAGAGGTGGTCGGCGAAGCGCTGAAGCCGTTTCGCGATCGCGTGGTGATCGCCACCAAATTCGGTTTTACTTTTGGCGATGACAACAAGCAGCAGATTTTAAACAGCCGCCCGGAACATATCCGCCAGGCGGTTGAAGGCTCGCTTAAGCGCTTAAAAACCGACGTTATTGATCTGCTCTACCAACACCGCGTGGACCCGGAAGTGCCAATCGAAGACGTGGCGGGCGTAGTGAAAGACCTGATCGCCGAAGGCAAGGTGAAACACTTTGGCCTTTCCGAAGCCGGCGCGCAAACCATTCGCCGCGCCCATGCCGTCCAACCCGTTGCCGCACTGCAAAGCGAATACTCCATGTGGTGGCGTGAGCCAGAGCGGGAAATTATTCCGCTGCTGGAAGAGTTGGGCATCGGTTTTGTGCCGTTCAGCCCGCTGGGTAAAGGCTTCCTGACCGGCGCCATCACCACCGATACCGCTTTTGGTAGCGATGATTTCCGCAGTAAAGTGCCGCGCTTCCAGGCTGAGGCTCGCGAAGCCAATGCCCAGTTGCTGACCGTGCTGGCTGACCTGGCCGCCGAACGCGGGATTACCCCGGCACAGATTGCCCTCGCGTGGTTGCTGGCGCAGAAACCGTGGATTGCGCCGATTCCGGGTACCACAAAACTGCATCGACTGGAGGAGAATCTGGGTGCGGCAGAGATTGTGCTCGCGGCAAGCGACTTGCAGAAAATCACCCAGGCGCTGGATGCGATTAAGATTGTGGGTGACCGTTATCCGGCGTCCATCCAGGCTCGTGTCGGGCGCTGATTGACCCTCCCGGCGTCGCGATGCTCGACCGGGCTACGCGACCTCGGGGAATCTCCGCGATTACCGTTCTCCACGACCACCAGTCCGCTGCGCCCAACGCGAGTGAATGAGCAGAACTATACTCCATGCTGGCAGCCTCGCCTGCCGGGTTGAAGTTCATCGTTTCGGTTCGAATATGAGGGGCGTAGTGATGACGGTATTTCAGAACAAATCGGTACTGGTTCTCGGCGGCAGTCGCGGAATTGGCGCGGCGATTGTCCGGCGCTTTCGCGCTGACGGTGCGTCAGTGATATTCAGCTATTCCGGTTCGCAAGAGGCAGCAGAACGTCTGGCAGCCGAAACGGGTAGCACCGCCGAACGGGCAGATAGCGCCGATCGCGATGCGGTTATTTCGCTGGTTCGTCACAGCGGCCCGCTGGATATTCTGGTAATCAACGCCGGGATCATTCTCTTCGGCGATGCGCTCGAACAGGACAGCGATGCCGTCGACCGTCTTTTTCGCATCAATATCCATGCCCCCTACCATGCCGCCGTTGAAGCGGCGCGTCGAATGCCCAAAGGCGGACGCATCATCGTGATTGGCTCGGTGAACGGCGACCGTATGCCGCTTCCTGGCCTTGCGGCCTATGCGGTCAGTAAATCAGCGCTACAAGGGTTGGCACGCGGCCTCGCTCGTGATTTCGGCCCGTTAGGGATCACCGTCAACGTCGTCCAGCCCGGCCCCATTGATACCGACGCCAACCCTGAAGACGGGCCGTTGCGGGAGTTGATGCATAGCTTTATGGCGGTTAAACGGCACGGTCGCCCCGAAGAGGTGGCGGGTATGGTCGCCTGGCTCGCGGGGCCGGAAGCCGCTTTTGTCACCGGGGCGATGCACACCATCGACGGCGGATTTGGTGCCTGACCGACAATGGGCGGCTGGCGTCAGGCCGCCCTTTTTCACCGCCACATAATACATCGTCATATCCGTGACGCTGCGCGCGCTTTGCGGTTCGCTATCCCCCCGCCACCAGGCTATATCTTAGTCATCTTTACTCAACGAGGACGGGTTATGGCAGGTAAAAAGATTCTGATGCTGGTAGGCGATTATGCCGAGGATTATGAAACCATGGTGCCTTTTCAGGCGCTGCAGATGATTGGTCACCAGGTGGACGCGGCCTGCCCGGATAAGCCGAAAGGCGACTACATCATGACGGCTATTCATGATTTTGACGGCGCGCAGACCTACAGCGAAAAACCAGGGCACCGCTTTGTGCTCAATGCCGATTTCGCCAGCGTCAACGAAGCGGATTATGACGCGCTGCTGATCCCCGGCGGGCGTGCGCCTGAGTATCTACGGCTGTATGAGGCGGTGATTAAGCTGGTGCAGGCTTTTGATGTGGCGAACAAACCCATCGCCGCCGTCTGCCACGGCCCGCAACTGCTGGCTGCCGCTGGCGTATTGAAGGGACGAACCTGTAGCGCCTATCCGGCCTGCGCCCCGGAAGTGCGGCTAAGCGGCGGGGAATATGCGGAGATTGGCATCGATCAAGCGTATGTCGATGGTAATCTGGTCACCGCCCCGGCCTGGCCGGCGCATCCGCAGTGGCTGGCGAAGTTTGCCGAGTTGCTGCGATAGCTGAAGCCAGGGTGATGACAAAACAGGCGCGAAACGGCGCCTGTTTTTTTTGATGCTAAACCCGGTCAATCGTGGATTTTTACCCCAAGACAGCCGCGTACAAATTCCGGATTAAAATGCTTCACCGCCTCGCCCACGTAGCCTAAATCCAGCGCGCTAATCTGCGCCATTTCACTATCGGTCAGCGAGAAATCCCAGATAGCAAAATTCTCTGCAATACGTTCCTGGCGGGTCGATTTAGGGATCACCGTGACGCCACGCTGCACGTTCCAGCGCAGGACCACCTGGGCAACGGTTTTTTGATGAGCCTCGGCAATCCCCTGCAGCATTTTATCTTCATGCGCCTGATGTCTGCCGCCGCCTAATGGTGCCCAGGCTTCCGGCTGAACGTTGTAGCGTTTCATGGTCTCAAGCGCTTCAGGCTGTGCAAAATAAGGGTGAAGCTCGACCTGGTTTACCATCGGCTTAACGCTGACGGTTTCACAGAAGTTGGTTAACACGTGGGCATAGAAGTTCGAGACGCCAATGGCCTTCAGTTTTCCTGCCGCATACGCCTCTTCCAGCGCGCGCCAGGCGCTGAAATAGTCGCCCATCGCCTGATGCAGTAAATAGAGATCAAAATAGGCTAAGCCTGATTTTTTCAGCGACGCGTCAATACCGGCTTTTGCCGCATCATAGTTTGCCATGTCCTGTACCCATAGCTTAGAGGTGATAAACAACTCCTCGCGGGTGCACAGACCTTCGGCAATCGCTTCACGAACGGCATCGCCCACGGCGTCTTCGTTACCGTAGACGGCGGCGGTATCAATCAGACGATAGCCCGTGCGAATAGCGGTTAACACCGACTGCTTGCATTCTTCTTTATCGGTGACCTTAAAAACGCCAAAGCCCAGCATCGGCATTTTGAGGTTGTTACTTAAAACGGAATATTCCACGGTACGGCTCCCGGCAGGTTAAAAGCTGATTTTAGGACAGAAACATCATGAGGATTAGTCGGCAATCCGTGATTTGACTTATGCAGTGAATTCATTAATCCGGATGTGTATCAGTGGTACGACGGTTATCACGCTTCGCTTACCATGGCGATATTTAGCAAACGGCGGACCATTAATTAGCTGTACTTATTTATGTTAGAAAATTACGGGTATTATCGAATGAATTTCACCCTGATAGGATGAGTCCTGCTTAACACGATAGGCCGTATAAAAGGCCGAATGCAAAGCCGTCTGCGGCACACACGTTTACTCATCATCCACCTATCAGGAGCGTAAAATGACAGATAAGATCCAGGGCAAAGTGATTGTCATCACCGGAGCTTCTAGCGGTATGGGCGAAGCAGCCGCACGCCATCTCGCCGACAAAGGCGCGAAAGTGGTGATGGCCGCTCGTCGAGCTGACCGCATCGACGCTATCGCTAACGAATTAAAGCAGCGCGGTAAAGACGCTATCGCCGTCGCAACCGATGTCACGAAACTCGCTGATGTGGAGGCGCTTATCCAGAAAGCCATCAGCACGTTCGGTCGGGTTGATGTACTGATCAACAACGCAGGGTTAATGCCACTTTCTCGTCTTGACCAGGGTAATGTGGATGAATGGAATCAGATGATTGACGTGAATTTACGGGGCGTTCTGCACGGTATCGCCGCGGTTCTACCTCATATGAAGGCGCAGAAATCAGGCCATATTATCAACACGGCCTCCGTTGCCGCCCATCTGGTTTTCCAGAGCTCAGCCGTTTATTCCGCGACCAAATTTGCCGTACGGGCATTGACTGAAGGTCTACGTCAGGAGGCAGCGGCAGATAACATTCGCGCGACGCTCATCTCGCCAGGGGCAGTTAAAACCGAACTACTGGAGCATATTTCGGATAAAGACGTCCAGGCAGCAAACCGGGAGTACGTTGAAAACGTAGGCGTACCGCCTGAGACCTATGCCCGAATGGTGGCATTTGCGATTAACGAGCCGGAAGATGTTGGGGTCAGCGAAATTATTTTCCGCCCGACAGCGCAAGAGTTGTAATGCCATACGGCCAGTACGCTGGCCGATTCGCTTTGCGGGATATTCATCCGTACTCTCATTCGAGGAACACTCAACGTGGTGGGTAACGCTGGTTCTTTAGCGCATCCAGCACCAGCAAAAATGCGGGGGAATGGTGACGTCTGTCCGGGTAATACAAATGATACCCCGGCATGAGCGGGCTCCAGGCCTCCAGCACACGTATCAGCGTCCCTTCTCTGATGTCATTTGCCACAACATCCTCTGGAATGCAGCAGAGTCCGCTTCCGACTCGTACCGCATTGAGCATGAGTTCCAGGCTGTTTACGATCAACTGCCCTTCCACTTTCACACTTAAGGTATCGCCATTGTGGTCAAACTCCCAGGCATACAGCCCACCGTAGGTCGGAAGACGTAAATTGATGCAGTTATGGCGGGTCAGATCCTGAAGTACCTGGGGTTCAGGATAGCGTGAAAAATAATCAGCAGAACCTACAACCGCCATACGGATGTCCGGGCTTATCCGCGTCGCGATCATGTCCCTGGCAACCTGCTCCCCCAGCCTGACTCCGGCATCAAAGCGCTCCGCTACGATGTCCTCCAGTGAGTCATTAACCGAGATTTCAACGTGGATGTCCGGGTTATCCCTTAGCAGTTGCCGCAGACCGGGTTCAATCACTGAGATCGCGGCATGGGCCGCTGCAGCAATCCTGACCGTACCCGCCGGTCTTTGTCGCATCCCCTTTAGCATATTCACAGCATGAACAATTTCATCGAGTTTAGGCCCGAGATTACTGAGCAAAAACTCGCCAGCCTCCGTCAGCGAAACGCTGCGAGTTGTACGCGTCAATAGCCGCACTTCCAGTCTCGCCTCAAGATTCCGGATTGTCTGGCTTAATGCCGATTGCGACACTCCCATTTTAGCGGCCGCTCGGGTGAAGCTACGTTCACTGGCAACCAGCGCAAACGCGGCCAGCTCATTAAAGTTTTCCATCATTAAGAAGCCTTACTAATGACTATTACTGCAATCATCGCTTCATTCTTATTAATATGGAAGTGCTAATGCCGCTCATGGGCAATGAGAAATGACCATTAGAGTGGCCCCGCTAACTCTTTTTACCCTATCATGCCGTTTTTTAGCTTATGGAGAAGGCCGTCATGGACCCTTTATCAGACGTACTGCAGCTTCTTTCCGCCCGCAGTTATATCACCAGCGGGCAGTCAGCCGGTGAGTGCTGGTCCATGCGCTACCCCGGTTTTTCCGGGATGAAATTTATCGCGCTGCGCAAAGGCACATTGTGGTTCCGGCTGGAAAGTGAATCAGCCTGGCGAAAACTCACCGCGGGAGACGGGGTGATTCTTACGCGTTCGGCCCCTTTTATTATGGCCTCTGACCCTGAACTCGAGCCCATAAATTCTGAACAGGTCCCTTATCAGAAGCGCAATGGTATCGCTGACTATGGCGGCGACGAAAGCCTATTGCTGGCCGGAAAGATGGAGATCGACCAGACTGGTGCCGGGCAACTGCTGGACGCCCTCCCGGTGATTATTCCCATCAATACCGGTTCAGAATCCTCCTCTACCCTCAACTGGCTGATGGCGCGACTCCACGAGGAAAATATGTCACTGCGTCCGGGCGCGTCACTCGCTGGCAACCATCTGATGCAACTGGTCATGATTGAAGGGATCCGAAGTTGGATTTTATCGGAAGAGCAGGCCTTGAACGGGTGGCTGGGTGCGCTACGCGATAGTCGGATCCTCGCGGCCCTGGTAGCGATACATGCCGAGCCGGAAAAGCCGTGGCAGCTTGCAGAGCTAGCCGCAATTTCAGGGATGTCGCGCGCAGGTTTCTCCAGACGATTTACCGAGTCGGCAGGAACTTCACCGTTGAATTATCTGACTCGCTGGCGGATGCACATCGCCAGCAGAGCGCTTCGACTGACCAAAGAACCGGTAAAACAACTGGCCTGGCGATTAGGGTATGCTGCTGAGAGTACGTTTTGCACCGCATTCAAACGAATCTATGGCGAGTCCCCCACAGCACATCGCGCAGCGTACCTTGAAGGCCCCGTTTACCCTCTGCATGCTTTTCATTCAATCGACCAAAAATGAGATTTTGACAAAATAAATATGGATTATTGATTATTAATAATCTCGAAAGATGGCGATACCCTTTTACGGTAAGTTTTACTGCTCTTCATCAGGAAGACCTGATACTCAGTAGCCGTTTTAACCCTGTCTGCGGATAACGCCGGCAGCACCGTAATGAAATGGGAAATATATGGCCAGTCAAACGACGGCGCAAAAGCGCCTGTTTACCTTTGCATCCTGCCTGGGAATCGTGCTTGTTCAGCTTGATGTCAGTATCGTGAACGTCGGGTTGCATTCGCTTAAAGTGGCCTATGACGCCACCGTGTCTGATCTGGAGTGGGTCATTAATGCCTATGCCCTTGTTTTCGCCGCGCTGATGCTGAGTTCAGGAAGTCTGGTCGATCGGTTTGGTTCTAAAAAAACCTTTATCACCGGAGTCGCCATCTTCATTTTCGCCTCGGTCTGCTGCACCCTATCCCCGACGATTTACTGGCTTGACCTTATGCGGGGAGTCCAGGGCATTGGCGCAGCGTTACTGCTGCCAAGCTCTTTAACGCTGCTTCGGCAATATTTCGCCGATGCCCGTGAGCGATCGGCGGCTATTGCCATGTGGGCCGCCGCGGGCTCTCTGGCACTGGTAGCAGGCCCTGTTGTCGGTGGTGTGCTAATTAAATACTGCGGCTGGAGAAGCATTTTTCTTATTAACTTTCCGCTGGGGCTCGTCAGTATCGCGCTCATTCAGTCTCTGGCGCCGGTTAGCCCAATTGCGCCCGTACGCATTAATTTTCTGAACCAATCTTTTATCGCTGCAAGCCTGGCCCTGCTGACATTTACACTCACCGAAGCGGGACAGTATGGCTGGAGCAGCCCCATTATTCTGACCACACTCGTGCTGGGGATACTGCTGCTGGTGTCCAATAGACGCATGGATAAACATTCACCGAATCCGGTCATCGCCCGGGACGTGCTCTCCAGTAAATATATCCCGAGTGCGGTCATGCTCGGCTTCCTGTGCAATCTGGTTTTCTATGGCGCGGTATTTATCTTCAGTATCTTCTTCCAGAATCAGCTGCATTTGTCCGCGCTGGATACCGGGATTGCCTTTATGCCGATGATGGCCGTCACCGCATTGGTTAATTTTTCATCGAAATGGTTTTCTTCATGGTATTCCATCAGGAGATTGTCTCTTCTGGGCAGCGGGATCAGTATGCTGGGGTTTATCATTGTGATGTTCGTTACGCCAGCGTGGAGCGCATACCAACTCTTTATTCCCATGGTCCTCCTCGGTAGCGGAACCTCCTTTGCTATGCCAATCATGACCAACCTGATACTGTCGCAAGCGTCTCATCAATCCGCCGGTTCAGCGTCAGCGTTTTTTAATTGTGCCAGACAAATGGGGGGCGTCAGCGGTGTAGCCATTTTTGGGTTACTTCTGAATGCGGAGTCGGACATGACGCAGGGCTTGAGAACGGTGGCATTTGCCGCTGCGGTGATGACGGTAATCTGGATTATTGTGGGCTATCGAAAGCTGCCAGCCTGTAAATTAAGCGAATTATAACGCAAAAAGACAGGTAAGCGTTTCCGCCTTACCTGTCTTTCTGAAAGACGCTTCCCGATGAGAATGACGGGAACGCTACGCTTAGAATGCCGATCTCAATGATAGTTCGAAAATAATCATTTCAGCCTGGCAAGAGAACGTCACTGAAGCAGTCAGCTTCACGTCGTTATCGGCTTTCACAACCTGATAAGTCACCACAGCGTCTTCATCCGATGACGCTGCTGCGGCTAGTTTCTTAATCTTAGCCACGGCAAGCTCAGCTTCATTTTCCGATGGGAAGATACGCTCAATAACGCTGGTACAATTATCATTCTCAATGATGGTGCCAATATCGATTGCACACCCTTTGGTGCTGCATTTATCCACTACGTCTTTCATGATGATAACCTCGTATGTTTCCTCCCAAGATAAGACTCTGCCGATGGAAAGTCCAACCATTAATAGGGTTAAAGATTACCGTTTTTGAGGTTAAACGCTGTTTATTTGCTAAAAAGTCGATTTTATTGCTTAACCTAAGCAAATGTCTGATGTTTTCATCCTATCCGTGGTCGCGCATAATTGCAGTATCGTGCACATCATCAACCCGAGTTCGGATACCTATTCATAACCATCACCGAACTGAGCCGACCGTACCATCTGGCTGTATTCGATGACTCCCGCACCGAGTGATAAATACCAGGAATACGTAGTTACTGTCATAATTACATCCAATATATTATTTAAGTCATATTCTCAACAGATATATAATCATGACTTATTCTTCAAACAAGGTTAATAAAATGAAAAAACTATTAGTTTTACTGCTCGCTTTCGCATCATATGGTGCAAATGCACAATGCATTGGCACCGATGCGTTATCGACTTGTTATGATAACAATGGAAATACCTACACTGTTAATCGTATGGGTAATACCACCATAGTAAATGGAAACTCGGCGAACGGTACCAGTTGGTCTCAGACCTCCAATACCATAGGAAATAGCACTTACACTAACGGCACAGCCGCAAATGGTGAGAGTTGGAACGAAACACAGACCAATATGGGTGGAGGTAATCGAATTATTTCAGGAACGAACTCGCAAGGTGAATCGTACTATCACAATTGTAATCAATATGGTTGCAATTAGTTAATATTTCTCATGCAGGGCTATATTTCAATTTTCAAAAATGAGAAATCTTGATAAATAAAAATAACATTTAAATGGCCTATCCACTGAGGATTTAAGACCAGTTCCTCAGTTAAATACTACTTGAAATAACAACTAACCGTTACAAAACGGTCCTGCACCATCGCATTACATTTTTCGGTAAGGTTAATGAATGAAAAAGATAATAGCACTATTACTGGTTGCCGCTTTCGGCATGATCTCAGCTTCTACGATGGCCTGCCCTAAAGGCACACATCCGCATGGAGGCACAGGTTCTCACCATAAAGGTGGGACTTGTTACTAAAATTCGGGGTGGCTTCGGTCACCCGTTTTACCTCCTTTGCCTGAGATTTAAAAAAGCCCCTTAACGGGGCTTGAGTTCAGTTTAGTAGCCGGCTTGAGGCTAATTTTATTTGTTATAAGCTATCAGTATTAATTTTAGGTACTGGCGCTGTAATCCGCGCCAGCTCTAGTTTTAGATGAGGTTAACGAAGGTTATCAGGAGCATGTATTCAACTAGTGCTTGATTATAAACAGATGCAGTATTTCATTGTTTTAAAAGGATAAAGACAGGAATACAGGCAACCAATACCGTCAAATATACCGTGCGCAGTTGAATTGTTTGTTTTTTCGCCAGTGGTTTTTCTGCTCAGGTTGCCACAATAGTACGCATCCCTCAGACGCCTAGCGAGCCTTTTATGCTTCTCCTGGTTCTCACAATGCATTAGCGCAAGACGAATCATCTCCTGTACCGGTTCTGAGTTGCTTTGCGCTAATTTTTTGCAAGGTGCCCAGTTAGATAGCGTCCAGCGCCCTCCCTTACTCTTCTTTCAGTGCCTTTATCTCATTCCTCAGCGCATCAATCTCTTTTCTCAAGTCCTTAACATACCCCAGCAAATCCATAATGATAGGGTTATTATCCACGCTCGGGCGGTCGCGGTACTTAGCCCCCACCTTCTCGCCGTTCTCATCCAGGATATCTTCATATTGTTCCTGATTGTGTTTGATGTACTGCGGCGCGGTTAACTCCACTTCTTCTGCAATAACCCCAAAGCGCACCCGGTTCTGTTCGTCGTCGTTATAGACAAAATTAACCATGCGCAAACTGTCGATTCGCGCGATGGCTTCGGAGTAATTAGCATCCGTCACATCGTGCTTATAGTCGATACCGGATGTTCCCTGGAGAGCTATTACACCGGCGGTGTTGGGGAATGCAATCGCAATTTGTCCCATTGTACCGCCGGTTTTAGACCGACGAACTAACGATACCCCGGAGGTGGGTTCGGTTTTACTGTATAGCGTCTCAAAAAATGTAAAACCGCCAACAACGGTGTCAGGGATTACCGCACCGTCTGTATACAACGGATAAAACCTAACATTAGGGTATGAACTCCCCGAAGCGGATAAGTTACCAGCAGTGACAATACTCGTTGTAGTGATAGGTTTTGTGGTCGATATCTCACCCGTTGCGTTACTGATGTTTAAATACGTACCTAAACTGGTTCCCGCACTGTTAAACGCGATAAACTGAAAATCAGCATTCGCCCCTTCACGTCCAACCCGCCATCGCGCTGTCACGGACGAGTCTCTGAAAACTATCCACGCCGGATTTGATCCAGTTGGCTGCAATCTTATCAGGTCGTTCTGATCTGATTTCGCCTCTATCGTGCCGTCAGTTCGACCAGTACCACCAGCGGACAATGGGACCACACTCCCGGAGTTGTAATACTCAACCCACGGAGTCCAGTTAACGCCGTTAAAGATACGCGAAAACATGCGGCTAGAGCTATAAACCCGATACTCTTGGACGCATCCAGTGTTATTCGATGCGCTCGTCCAGTAGACCTTTAAACTACCCGCAGAACTTACCGGATAGTTATTTTCCGGTTTCGCGTTGACGTTCTGTGAGTTGAAATATTCGCCCGCCTTCAAGCCGTTGAAGTCGTTTAGATTGTCCGTCGCGGTTAGTGTTGTGGGGGACCGATAAACAACTTGCAGGTTAGTACGCGCTGCGGCCTTGTCGGCTACGTCGCTAAGGTTATTCGCCTTCTTAAGTTGGTTATCCGGGTTAGCGGATTGCGCCCGGTCTGCTTCGGTCTTCGCGCGGTCAGCTTGCGTCGTTGCGGTGGAAGCTGAACCAGCTGCTGCGGTGGCGGACCCGGCTGCTGCCGTTTGAGAACCGGCGGCGGCGTTCTTCGCGGCGATGGCATCGGTCTTGGCCTGCACGATGACCGGCTTATCTGCTGCGACCTGGGCTGCGTCGGTGTGGATCTGGGCCGCCAGCGGTTTAATCGCGTCGATATCCATATCGGTCATGATCTCGCTTAGCTTCTTCCAGGACAGCCCTGTAAGTGTCGTGCCGTCCGGCAAAACCACCGTAGCGGTATCATCGGCAGACAGCACGGCCTGCCAGTTGATGGCGTTCTCGTTACCCAGGCGCAGCGCTTCGGTTACCTGCCTGTTCAGTTCTGCGGTGACGCGGAGCATCGCTTTACGCGGCACGGCCTGCCATGCCACGCTCGCTGTTGTCGGGCCGGTAAATGGAGCAGACAGCACCAGCGCTGTCGCGTTCGTCACAGAGTCAACGGCAAGTGAATGCGTCGTACCTCCGACAGTGACGACAACAAAATCGGCGGTGGTGAGGTCAGTGGTGAAACTGGTGCCGGTGCCAGTCACGGCAGTACTGCCATTAGTGAGCTTTAAAGTGCCTGCTGACATAAAAGCCTCTTGTCAATTTTTGGATATGCGGAATCCTGCGCGGAACGCGCAAAAATTAATGATATGAAGCGAGGAAATACCAGGAATAAAGGGACCAATCGGCCCCTTTCTCATTATGAGAATGAACCTCCACCACGCGTAACAATCATCGTAGGGCTATAAATAAGCCCCTGAACTGAAGTCGTAGTGGAAACAGTTATCGTCGCAGTAATAGTGGGGGATGTCGTAGATATAGTATGCATATATGTACTCATGACCCCGGCATTCTGATATGTTCTTGAGTTCCCGTTTATAGTCATCGTAATGCCACCGCTACTCTTCCCGGTAAACATTACACAAACCTTTCTGGTTAAGTTCTCCTGGCTGGAATCGGTGTAAACCATAGTTCGCGAAGACTGGCCATTACCTGAACCAAGAAGGTCAGACCATACGTTCATGTTTGCGATATCACCGATAAATTTAGTTGCCTCGACCGACCCCCTAAACGTTCCGTCAGTTGCATTAATCTTCCCGGTAAATTCGCCATCAGTGGCATACACAACACCACGGAACGTCGCCATATTGGCCTCAAAATTCCCGTTCTTCGGTAATTTCCACCCTGCAATACCTGGGACATAGTTAGTCGATTGAAGCGTATCAGATATCTTTCCGAAGTTTATCGAGGCATCCTCGAAAAACGCGTCATTGATAAACGTCTGGCCATTCTTAACCGCGAAAGGAGAGAATAACTTGTCATCACTACCGGAGAGCAACACAAACTCTTCAGCGTTAAATGCAACACGGGCAATTGGTGGCTTGCCTGGCTGAGCTATGGCGGCAACCGACATACCCGCGAGAATTTCCTGCCCGTTGTACTTCACGCCGACTTTCAGCGTATAGATCGAGCTGGACCCGTCCGAGTCAACCATTGCGGTTAACTTCTCGGATATTGCTGCCGTGTTACTGCCGATTTGCGCTCGCAGGTCGGTGCCCAGGTCGGCTACCGACTGGTCGACTTTAGCTACGGCGGTTGATACGATCTGAATATCCGCCGTGTTTTTTGCAATGGCTGTTTTGTTCGTCTCAATTTCTGCGTGCAGACCCTGGCCCATCTGCACCATCGCCTTGTCTACGTCAGTGACGGCGGTTGATACCTGTTTGATGTTCGCAGTATTCGCGTCGATCTTCGCGGTCAACTCTGTGCTAAGTTGCGCCATCGCCTTGTCTACTTCAGCTACAGTTGTAGCCACCTGCATAATCTCTGCGCGCACTGTACCCAGTGCAGCGTACTGCGCGTTCAGGATATTCCCACCCGCCAGCGCGTTCTGCCAGCTTGCGTCTAATGCCTGCTCAATGCTTTCCGTCAGGCGTTGCCCGTCCTCAGACGTGAGAAGGTCGTCTGCAATGTCGGCCAGATAGTCGTCAGCATTAGCATTAGCCACCCCCCTGACAAAACCGGTCCAGTCCCCATAGTTACCGATACGGTCCACCAGGCGAGCCCGGTACCAGAATTCCTGTCCCGCTTTCAATCCCAATTGGGTATATGTGTGCTGTGGGTATGGAACACCAGCGAGCAGCAGCGGGTTGTCGCCACTGCTATTAACGGAATACTGCAGTTCAGTTTGAAGCGTATCGCCACTATCCGCAGGGAAAGACCAGTCAATCTGAATACCCCAGTTGATAGCAGTGGTGCGCAGCCCTACTGGCTTCGGCACATCCCCGGTACGACCGGTAAGGTTCATCAGGGAGGATGTAGCCCACAGGCTAGACGCACCGCCGGAGTTGATTGCTCGTACACGCACCAGGTAGTCACCTGAAAAAATGCCTGCTACCTCAATATTTCGCAGCCCGGTTTCGGGGACGTTGATCCATTCATTATCGTCCCGCTTCCACTGCACCTGATATGCAACGATATCGGCCTGCAGCTTCCCGTTCTTGTCCAGCGGTGCATCCCAGGCCGCCACCATTGTGGCAATACGCTGGCCCTGTCTAACCGAGTCGTAACTGCTAATCGCGATATTCGTAGGCTGGCTAACCAGGCCGGTCGGTATCAGGCTGATCGGCGGCGTGTCCAGGCGCGCATTGTTATCAACGGCATCATATTTCGACGCGTTGTACTCTGCGCCGGTAATGCTGAAGGTGTTTTCCTCATCATTGAACGCCAGATTGGTCACGCGGAAAAACTGCAGGCGTAACTGCCCTGCATCGATAACAAATACAGCGTTAGGCTGCGGTTGTGCGGTGAAAGGCATGTCCACAATCAGCTGCGCACCGTTGACCGCCTGAATAATTCGGCTCTCAACAATGCCACCCAATGTGCGGATCATCAGCGTATCACCAGTTACCGCACTGGTTCCGCGGTCCGTCGTTACCGACCTTAGCGCAGCGTCGTAGGCAACGACACGGCCGCCGTACACTCGTCCCGACATGCGCTCATCAGCAAAGGCAAACACGGTACCCGGCACATAGATGTAGCCATCCAGCCCAGTCTGCAGCGTAATGATGCGATCGAGAGAGTTCGAATAGACCGCCCAGCCACCGCGGCGCTGAGCCTCGCTCTCCCGCGAGCACCCGATGGCCGTCAGTTGCGTCTGCTTGAACTTGAACTGCTTCACCAACTCCGGAAACATGACCGCCGTCGTGCGGTCTTGGTAGTGGTTGTCCGGGTCGCTGAAGTTGACCAGCGCGCTGGAATAGCGGTTTTTCTCGCTGCCGCTGGAATAGCTCGGTTTGCCCACAACGGATGCGCGAGTCATGATCTGCAACTTCGCCGTGTCGGCCGGCATGTCCGAGACAACATTGAACATGTTGCTGCCCCAGAACGTCATGCCGTTGAAGCCAGCGGCAATATCTTTGATCACCTGCCATGCATCGGCCTGCGCCTGAATGTACACGTCGAATATGAAGCGAGGCTCTGTGCCGGTACCGCCTTTCCCGTCTGGTACCAACTGGTCGCAGCGCTGGGCAATGCGGTAAAGCTCCCACTTATCCAGCATATCCACCGTTACCCGGCGCCCGAGGCCAAACCGCGGTTCAGTCAGTACATCGAACCAAATCCACGCAGGGTTGTTACTCCAGGACCATTTGAATGTTCCGTCCCAGGTGCCACTGTACGTACGCGCAACGGGATCGTAGTTTTGCGGGATGCGGATTACGCGGCCTTTCGGCTTGCAGGATATCTTCGGGATATTGCTGAACGATTTAGCGTTAAACGACACGTACAGCAGCGCGGTATGCGGATAACGCAGACGGGCATCGATGACCTCGGTGATAGCCTGTACCTGGGTTTTGTTCTGTAGCATCTGGCTGGTGCTGTCTGCGGTGTCGCGGACTACGCGTATCTGCCAACCGGTTGTGGCTTTTGGCAAGTTGATACGGTGCGTCAGTTCATAGAGTGAACTCAGCTTCTCCGTGACCGTTTTGGTCATCACGGTGCTATACGCCCCACCATCAACGGCAATGTCAATGTGGTACCTGACTGTGGTCCCGACAATATCGCCGTCATTCTTTTGCTGCTGCAGTCCGGTAATACCGACACGCACAAGCACCGCATCAATCTGCGTGTTGCTAATGGCCCGGGTCCACGGGGTGGCCTTGGTTAGTGGCACGCCAATGCTGGTCTCGTTTTCCACCGCCGGGAAGCCGGGGATCGGAGTCTGAACCTGAGTACCCGGGCGAAAGTCCCAGGAGACATTCTCAAAATTCATTGAGCCGTCGGCATTGCCCAAAGGCGTACCATCCAGGAAGATGCGCGTGGCATCCAGCCCACCAGCAAACTCACCCTCGCCCAGCGCCAGCAGCATACGGCAGCGCGCCATAGATTGAGCTGAATCAGGCTGTTCTACAGGCGTGTGCTGCTTCTGGCTGCCGCCCTTTGCACCAGTAATCGTTGCCATATTGCATCCATAAAAAAAGCACCCAATTGGGTGCTTGATATATTCGTCTTACCCGTTAATTCCGGGTCCATTTAATCGGTGCCAGTTTTTGTGGCATTGTGGGCATAACCAACGCACGCTGAGCGGTTTTGCGTAGTCGTCGTGATGCCCGTGAACACCGCCAACTGAATAGCAAGACTCGCAAGCTATCGGGCGCAAAATTCGCCCCATATCCACTTCCGTACGCAGTAACCTGCGCGCCTTCACCTTGATCTGGTTAGAAAGATAGCTCTTTTTATTAATGCGCCGCCGAACGCCTCGCCCTATATCACTTTCTTGGTAAGCTCTTTTTACTGCCTTATTGCTCTCCAATCTTGAAAGTTCTCGCGCACGCGCGAGTCGCGCCTCTCGCAATTCAGGGTTAGCCCTTCGGTCACGGTCATAAATAGCTTTTTTGGATCTTACATCGCTACGCGAGTTATATTCACGCATGTAATCCTTGCCATCCCCGTTGTGATAATGACGCCGTTGAGCTTCTCGCTGTCGCTCCTTCACGTCAGGGCGGGAGTGGTATTCCTCATTCCATTTCTTCCGTGCATCGCCTTTCAAAAAGCGCTGGCGCCTTGCCAAGCCTTTTTCACTATGATCCTTTCTGTACTGGTTTGCCTTTCCCTTTTCAGTCGTTGCAAATTTTTGCTGGGCTTTTTTGACAACGGCCTGACCAGCCTCAGTTTGCTGGTACCGCTTTATTCCCTCATTTCTGCATAACTTACAGCTGCCTTCGACGCCATATTTTCCAGAGGATTTCTTATAAAATTCGGATATTGGTTTTTCTACACTACATTTAGTGCATATTTTGGACTGCATAAAACCTCACAGTAGGCTTTCACAGATGATGGGGCGCGGCAGCGGGGTCTGTGTTCCCCGTTTTCGACTGGCCGGTCTAGCCGCGCAACTCAATGGTATCAAATATCCTCACTGATCACACCGGCTGATATGATGGCGCCGCCGATTTCTCTTTCTCCGTAAAGAATGGCGACCGGGTTGCCCATCGCAAGGGTGTTCACCGAGCCACCGAAGGCATATGAGGGTTTATTGTCAGGATCGTCTCGCCCCTGTAGTCCTTTTGGTTGGGGAGACAGCATCTGGTAGATACCGCCAGCCATCATTGATGCACCGGACATTACAAGCCCGGCACCGAATGTCAGGCCAACACCTGTCCAACTAGTCATTGCGCCAATAACAACCCCAGCAACAACCATGACAGCCCCCAGAATGGTCTGAAACATACCCGCCTTTTTCGCCCCTTCCATCACTGGCGCGATGCGAATATCGCTTTCCCCGGATAGCTCCTTAAAATCATCAACTCCGATATTGCGTTTCCCGCGGAACACCGCAAACGTCATACCGTTCTTTTTGGCGTTCATCAGGTAACTTTCCAAACCGTCCAGGTTGATGCAAAGCGCCTTTACCGCCTCAGCTGATGTCTGCACCGCCAGCCTGTGAACACGGCCAAACCTGGCTCCAAGTACACCGTACAATCGAATAGTGGTTAGACGCGCCATGGCTGAATCTCCTGTGGTAAATCTTTATGGCGAACGCAGATCATCGTCCGGTCTTTGAAGTAGCCGCGCGCATACGGCGTGACGCAGGATGGCTGGCCGTAAAGGTGGTGTAGCAATTCGCCTTCTTCGGTGATGACTCCCGCGTGATTCCACTTACCTGATTCGACCTGCATGATGACCATGCAGCCTGGCATAGGGTCGCATTCGACAAAACCTTCTTTCTCCCAGTTATCGAAGTAGAGGTTGTCCGAATACTGGCTTTCCCACCACGGGTAATCAACGCGGAAATCAGTCAGCGTTACACCCTGGGTGGCATGCCAGTCCATGACCAGCCCCCAGCAGTCGTGAGAGCCCAGAATGAACGGACGCCCGATAAGCGGGATGGCATCCGGCGTGACTTCGGCATACTCATCGCCATCGGGCGCGTAGATACCCCATACCACTCCTGACTGGTTGCATTGCTGGCGATCGAGGTCTGATGGAATAGCCCTGGCGCCATCACCAGGATGAGAGTGAATGACTCGAATAATGGTTCCTGCATCCTCAGCATTCGCCCAATGCTCACCATCAATACGGAAATGCTCAGTCGGGTTTTCGTGGCTGTTTGGCATCGGCATATAGCGCTGGCGTCGCCCTGACTGGATTACAAGACCGCAGCACTCGCGCGGCGATTCCTCCAGCGCGTGTGCCCGGATGGCATTCATAATCGTTTTGTTCATTTTGATGTCCGGTTATCGAGAAAATAGCACCGTTGCTGGAAATCCGCCAAAGTCGAGAGTCGCGGTATTAGGCTCTGCCAGGCCAGCACCAAAGCGCTTCCGGCAATCACTGAGGCAGCCACCGCATACATCCAGTGCCGGATCGGCAACCGGGTTGCCCTTGGCATCAAAGTAGGTCGTGCCGTTGTAGGTGCAGCCGTCTCCACTACGGTATTGGCCGCGCAACGCCCACTCGCATAGCGAGGTAATTTGCCGGGTAGGAATCACCAGATTCTGCAAATCCGCCGGGCTACTGAGCGACCACGTCACCACCTCATCATCTTCTGAGGTTTTAGTATCCAGCCAGAAGGTCTGAAGGGTGAACATCGTCGGATCGGCTGTGGCATTCACTCCGCCCGGAAAGTTTTCCGCATCCAGGTAAACTGCATAGGTGTCGATGATGCTTACCTTCGCGTTAACCATATCCTTGAACTGCAGGCAGAGTGCCGTGATATGCCCGTCAAGGTTCGAGACACTAAGTTTCGGTTCGGCGGCCTGATCGGTTGAGATTGCGAGGTCAGAAATCTGGAATGGCCAGAAATCGAAGGTCTTACCGTCCCAGATAATGGGTTTAGGCCCCAGCTTGTCCTCATCGCCGGCGGCCGCATCGATCTCCGCTGGAGTGTGGGGAAAAGGACTGTAGTGAAAGCGGTGGATGCCGCCGCTAAACTCCGACGCATCAACCTCTGCCAGACGGACTCTGCCACCCGGCGCCAGCATTGCAGCTGTATCAATCAGTGCTGTCATGCTCCACCTCAGGCATAGACGCCATAGGCGCGCTTAATCGTGAATGTCAGCTCAGCAAATTTGCTGCTCAGTTGGTTTTTACGCACAGAGTCGGGTACAACCCGATACAGCCCCATCTCCTCGCCCGGCGGCGTGATGACGAATGCTTTAACGGTATGCGCTAACAGGAAGTCGCGGACTGCGTTAACTTCCGCCTCTGTTCCTGCGTGCTTCATTGGGATCTGAATAGCGGTGGAGTTAATGCCGTTCTCAGCCACCTGCTCGTAACCATCACCGAATTGCGCAGACCGTATTGTTTGGCTGTATTCGACCGCACCCGCACCGAGCTGCGAGTGCCAGTTGTAAGTTTCAACTGCCATATTTGCTCCATAAAAAAACCCAGCCGGAGCTGGGTTTGTTACTAATCTAAGCCTGGTGATTAGGATGCTATAGCTTTTTTCAAGTCATTCCATTTTTGGAAAAACAGTCTGGAACTGGCTAATGCTGTTTCAGCCATTTCCTTGCTTACTGTTACTTTTGAGATATGGTAATCCGCCTCGTTACGCGCTTCGCGTTGCTGCCGCAAGCTGTAACTGAGCAACTTCAACTGAGTTGAATCATATGGCTCAAGCTTATTTTCTGCCTTGTTACTCATGTAACCAATCAGGTTGCTATGGTGGTTTGATGCGAACGCAGGAACCGAATGGAGTGACTCCAAAGCGTGGTGATAATTTGCATAATACGCGCGAGATATACAGCTGCGAAAACCAGTTTCATTTTCCAGTTGGATTAATGAATTAGCACAATCAAGCAAGTCATCACTAATTATTGCCATAACTTACCCCAACATGAAGCTGACGTGGCGGAGAAAACCGCGCCACTATTTTGCAATCATCCAAAGCATCTTGGCTACAAATGGCTTCTGCAAGCTCCCAATTAAGCGAAGCCAGGAAATCAGCATTCTGATTAGGTATGTCAATCACGTAAGAAATGCTGGAGCCACTACTTAATTCAACGGTCCCAGGTGTTAAGCGATGCCTTTCTGTTAATGTCCAAATCATCTTGGCCAGCAGCTCAAACTGGTCTCGAGAACACCCGCTCAGACGATACGCGCTATCAATTTCGGACAACAACTCCTGCTTATGCACTTCTGCATCAGCCCTATGTTCATCTTCCGAGAGTAATTTGATGTGCATATCAAAGTAATGCTCAAGGCGCTCCCTGTCTCCAAAGCGATAGGCTATAGAATAAGCGCTAGCTGTCAGTGCTTTGGTCTGATGCACCTCGGCAAGTTCGTAAGCATGATGATAAAGACGATTTATGGAGCCTGTATGGCGCAACATAAAGCAGAAATTTATAGCGACAGTAACATCACGAACGGGATCAGCAGCTTCAAATACGGCTACAGCTCGATCGATATCACCATATAACCCATGCAGGAAACCAAGAGCCGAAACAGAGAGGCTGGTATTCTGGCGCTCAAGCTCACGCACTCCGCGCCGATACGAAAACTCATCAATAGCTATTCCCTCTAGAAGCATATTGCCATAGAGTTCTAGGAATTGCGTGGCCTTCTCTTGCGGTACACCTGCAGCCATTTTCTAACCCATTTGCTGATAATGACGAAAAGTTTACGTGACGATTGCCGCTTACGCAATCACTGTACAGGCACTGTATAGGCAGGGAAGGACTGCTATCCACAGAAGCTATAGGCGTAAAAAAGCCCCGCGTTAGCGAGGCTTGGTGTTGAGTGAAATTGAATGTCAGGCAAGCAACCCTGCCAGCCGGTCAGTCAGTTCGTCGCGGTGCATAACCACCATTCCTCTGCTTTTGGCAAAATCAAAGAATCCCTTGATGCTCATCACCACCTGATCATCCTGAAGGGGCAATGTACCCTGCACTGCACCGTTTTCATCAAGGTAGAGCAGAATGCGGCTTGGGCTGCGCGCCGGGGCTGCCACCTGTCCCGGTTTAAAAATCGGTTCCCGTGGAAGGTATTCACCTTCAAGCGCATTGAGGTAATCAATGGCTTCATTAATTTGTTCAGGCAGAAGTTGGTGAATATGCTCAATTTCAAACTTCGCATGTACAAGCCTCCAGATGTCCGGGTAAATATTTCCCAAACCGGTAGCGATCAGTCGCTCAGCAGTTTGACGCAGCGGCGTCAGTTGCTTGGCTGTGCAGCGTCTTTGCTTTTTCTCTGTGGACTCTTCCTGCTTACGCGGGTTCGTCACCAGTCCTTTGGTCCAGTACTCATAGAGAACGTCGTCGCACTCTTCCTGATACTGGATAACACGGTCGCGGATCTCCGGCTTTACTTTGTTCGGGCTGATAGTGTTCAGCCAAGCGGCAAGTTTGCGGAGGGCGAGACAGATCATCTTCTGAATGCCGCCAGCAGTAGGGATGGTGATTTCCACCATACCTTTAGCAAAGCGCTGAGTGAGCTTCACGTACTGGCTTTTCCAGTCCATGCCCATGCCTTCAACAATTGGCTTCATCGGGGTGTATGGCTCGCCGTTGTGGTTAACGACATACAGCTCAGCGCCGTGAAATGGTACGTTAATGGTGCAAGCTGACTGTTTTATTGCTAAATTACTCATGTTCGATTCCTTCTGCGGACGGACAAATTAGAAGCCCTAGCTATCGCAAGTAGTTGGGGCTTCGTCGTTTCTGGCTAAAAGCTCTTTAATCGCCTTCAACACCAAGTAGTTTATCGACCGATCTTCTTTTTCTGCCAATGCGTACATCCTTTCTCTGAACTCCTCAGGAATGCGCGCGACAAACTTCCATTCACCTTTATTCATATCACCCCTCATGGTGGCACCGTGGAACCATTGATAATTTAGTACCACGGTGCCATCATGTCAATACTAAATTAAAGGTGGAGATGAACATGGCACGTGACGAACCCAAGGTGAATATTCGTTTGCCGCAGGAACTGAAAGATAAACTTCACGCCCTTGCATTGAAAAACAAACGTTCAGTAAATGCAGAAGTGGTGTCAGCAATTGAAAAAGCCGTTGAATTACTGACCGATGATGAGGAGTTCGAGGTCCTTAAGCAGGAGCGGGACTCAGTGAATAATGACTTTTGGAATAACGCGAAAATCACTGACGGCGTTCATCTGGATGAGCGCCTAAAAAGGCTGGATGAAATCGCTGAGCGCCTTGAAAAATTAACCCAAAAGCCCACCTGAGAGGGCTCCGCGCACAAGCCCCTGTCGGGGCTTGCTGTTGGTGTTGGCGTGAGCTATCTCTTGCAAAATTGTTCAAATCTTTTCATGGATTTTTCGTCATCGCTTTGGATAATTCCTGGGGCCCCACTGAAAAAATCAGAGTCAAGCTGACCCACATAAATAAAGAACGGAGCCTCTCCGACATACCCACCGAATGCATTTTTTGCATTAACCCGGCCACAGACATACCCGCTGATTTTAGGCTTGCCATTATTCGCATCTGGTGAAAACCATACATCGTTGAATTTTGCACTATCTGGATCTTTCAATGACTGCTTGATTTGCGACTCCCCATAATTTATGGCTTCACTGTATTCTCCAAAGCATCCAGTAAGTGGCAAGCAAGCAATTCCCACCAATAGTAATTTTTTCACTATCATCCCCTTGATTGTTATGATTCTGGCAATAATATAAAACTTTTGTGAGATAGAGGGTGATAAGTGTTACCCAACAAGGGATGGATGCATCTTGTTTAATTTAAACACTAACCTTCAATCTCAGGTCAGACATTAAAGCTTTATAAAATATCTACCCAAAACCCTTTATCAACCTTACGGATATTAACTCCACACTCCCTGGCAATCTGATCAAGAACATCAGAGACAGCATTCATTTCTGAGATAGACTCCCATTTTCCGTAATTGTCAAATACATCAACACAGGCTTTATTTAAATTAGCAATGTGGGGTTGCAGCCAAATCAAATCTTCATTTTTCAACCAGTTGCTTGTGGAATAGTCGATGTCTTTTGCTGCACAATCCCCCAAGTAATAAGCGGTCAACTTAAGCGCTGTTGAAATCTGCTCATAAACCTCATTTAAAGTCTTATCCACATTTTGATGAAATCTATACTCAAACTTCGATTTTTTAATATTTAAATATAATTTCTCAGAACATAGAATAAATGATTCCTCATAAAGTTTATTGTTATCTAGACCAATATTACCAGCGAGCCTGGTTGCACAGTACTCGTCTATGACTGATAACCAACACTCACCTCGTAGGTTTTCATGGATATCAGAATATCTATGCTTTAGCGCCCTGCCAGGGAAAGATCTATCAAATGCTCCGCAATTAGAAACATGTCCGCATTCATGGGCAATAATTGCCAGTGCCTGTTGAAATTCATCTCCTTGATAGTTTTTATCCAGAATCCCTTCTATAAAGGCTGCATTAAGAACAATATGGCTTTTGACACTTCTATTACGCATTACCATTGGTGTCATGGCCACACCAACAACATCCCCGGATGATGGCTTTAGTTTAGTTTCAGTGTCGATGCCACGATCCAACGAAAGCAGAGCATTTTCATACTCGTAACTAATCGTGACGCCATCAAGATAACTAAGGTCAATGAAGTCTGACAACGCTCTTATAACTTCCCCGACATTATTTCCTGCTGTTCTTGCATCTTCCTCTTTAGCGTATCCGGAAACATTCAAAGTGAATCCACCAAGCTCTCCCACCTCTCTGCGCTCCATAAAAATTCTCCATATCTATGATATGGGCATCATATCCGAGAGGTGGGAGGATCTCTATCTTCCTTTGCTGAAGTTGTAGATCATGCCTCCAGGCTTAAGGTGCTTCTGGATAACCTGCAACGCAGCGTTCTGCATTTCATCCGCAAGTACGCGCCCCATGGCATCACCAGAGCTGGACGTATGGGCTGTTGAAGAGCTACCAGCAACCACATTGATAGTAGTGTTAATCACCGGCGCTACACCACCACCGCCCTGGGCCCTAACCCCAAGTCGCCCGGCAGAATCACGCGTCAGCGGCATGATGGCCTCTTCGCCTGCCTCAGCGAACACTCCACCTTTAGCAAACTTCGACGCGCCCTGAAAGGTAAAGTACTGAGGCGAATCGTAGACACCGTTCACATACTGGCTGAGGCCGGGCGAGTCATAAACGCCACCTTTAGCATTGAAGGTGATGCCAGCAGCAGCATTCGCATATGATCCTCCGGGGGTGCTCCCGCTTTTACTGCCACCGCTTATCCAACCCATAGCAGCCTGCACTGCATAAGCCACCAGCAACTGATTTGTCACCTGCACGATCATCTTCAACATGGATTTGGTGAAATCTTTAAAGCTTGCCGTGCCAGTTGTAACCAGATCTGTCAGCATGTCGGATAGGCCACTAAACGTAGAGCCAGCCACATTTCGCATTGCTTCAAACGTGTTTGTTGCTGAGTCGGCATAATCGGCCCAACCACGCTTTGCGCCAGCCTGCCAGTCGCTGCGAAGCTCATCTTCTTTCCGGTATGTCTCCTCCTGCTCTGCGAGAACCTTTTTCTGAGCATCTGGGTTAAAGGCATAGGATTCAGTCAGGCGCTGGCGCGTCGCTTCCCTTTCGGCCTCTCTAGTGGACAAGCCTCTGGCTGCCGCAGCAATTTCCGCCTGCTTAGCAGACTGCTGCTGTGCGAACTTAGTCGCCTGATCAGCCAGAGAGTTCAGCTTCTGCTGCTTCGCAATTTGATCACCCAGTCCGGCATTAATATCTGCCTGAGCTAGCAGTTTCTCTTTGTTCGCCAGCAGTGACTTTTCATCGAGTGTTAATGCGCGCCCTTTCGGATCGTTAGCGGTGGACTCGAGGATGGTGATCTTTGAGATTAACTCCCACTGCTGTTTGCGCTGCTGGCTGATTACATCGTTGATATCACGATGGTCCTGTAGCGTTTTAAGCTGAGCCTGCAGAGCTAGAGTCTCAGCATTGTAGGTGTCGGTTGAGCGATCACCGGCTGAAACCTTAACGGCTGGAGTCTTGGGCGTTTTGTCCGGATGAAACTGCTTATTAATGGCATCCACGGCCTGCTGCCGCTGCTGATCGCTCCACTTATCAGGCGCAATTGCAACGTTTTTCCACAACTCAGATAGCGCACGACTGCGCTTCTCCTGCCATGTCATGGACTGCTCAAGAATGCGGTTCTGGTAAATAAGAGCATCCGTTCTCTTATTGTCGACGTCAGCCCCCTGCCTTATCGAAGCGCTGATATCATTTTGTAGCTGAGCCGCTTGCTGCAGTGGTGCTATTTGAGATTTAAGTGCATCAATAGCAGCAAGTTGCGCCTTGCGGCGGGCATCATATTCCTGATCACTACTGCTAGTATCATAGCTGTACCCGTATCCCATTCGCTGGCGCTCAGGAAGAAGAGATTTCTGCTTTTCAGAAAGCTCATCCTGCATTTTGCGCAGCATGTCATTTGGCGCATCCGGTCTGCCAACATTGAGCAGTTCGTCCCACATTCCTTTGAGGGCCTTACTAACACTTGCTGCTGCGCGTTCAATCAGCCCCATATTATCGAGGATCTGCTGACTTCGTTTTTGCTCGGCATCGCCGTATGCCTTGGCTGCCGCCGCTGCTGCCCCCTCTTTATCTCCGCGTCGTTCCAGTGACGCAATGTAGTCATACTGCGCCGAGGTGAGGAAATGAAGCGTCGAGTTTAGCTCTTCTGACGCTT
Source organism: Kluyvera sichuanensis (assembly GCF_040930405.1). Classification (NCBI taxonomy): domain Bacteria; kingdom Pseudomonadati; phylum Pseudomonadota; class Gammaproteobacteria; order Enterobacterales; family Enterobacteriaceae; genus Kluyvera; species Kluyvera sichuanensis. Next base: position 921,371 of record NZ_CP162271.1, on the reverse strand, counting down.
TAGTCGGGGCGTCGTAAAGCTTCTGGAAGTTCTTTATTGTGGCATCAACTGACTGACCGGTCGCATCCTGCATCGCCATGGCGGCGCGGGTTACAGCTTCGAGCTGGTCAGTTTTGAATGTGCCAGCACCAACGACCTGAGAAAGCGTTCTCGCAGCTTCCGCAACCTTACCACTTGAGCCACCAATCTTCTGAGCCAAATCAGAAAGTTTTGCAGCTGACTGTGCCGAGTAATTACCGGTCAGGATTAGCTGCTTGTTAAACTCGGTCGCCTCCTGCGCTCCCTGATACCAGGCGGTTGCCAGCGCGCCAGCGCCAACAACCAAAGCGCCAATGCCGATGGTGACAGGGTTGAGCAAGCCAAGCAGCCCACGCAAATAAGTGCCTACACCGGAAATTGCGCCACCCACTCCGCCAAACTGGTCTTTAATCTGCCCACCCTGCTGGAGCAGGATAAGGAATGGGGACTGTCCACCAGCCAACTGCGTGGCTATATCGGTGAACTGTGCCGGAAGCGTCCGCATCGCAGCACTGTACTGGCCTACGGAGATACCGGCGCGGCGCGCGGCGGCTTCCTGCCGCGACAATGCCTCAGGCAGAACGTCAGCCACGCCAGTGAGTCGCTCACGCGTCTGGTTCAGGATGGTGTTGAAGTGCTCGAATTGAGCGCTATTGATGCGCCCTGATTCGAAGTGCGCCACCAGCTGCGCATGCTGCTCATCCAGCGAGTTAAATGCCCGAATCGTCGGGTCGATTGAGCCCAGCAGGTTTTTCAGTGCTGCGGACTGCTTCTCTGCCGCTTGGGTGGCGGCCAGTTCTGCCTGCGCTTTAGCCGCCACTTCGCCAGTGTCGGTTAGCTTTAGGCGAGTGTCGTCCAGAATTTTGCTATACGCCTGGAACGAATCAGTATCAAGAAAGCCCTTCGCCTGGAAGTTACGCAGCGCTGCCTGCTGCTCGTCAAGCCGGTTCAGCGCCTTGTTTACCGGGTCGATGTTTTCCAGCAGCCCCCTCAGTGCAGCCTGCTGCTCTTTGATGCCTTCGCTGCCCTGCTTCGCAGATTCAGCGCCAGCACGGAAAACACTGTTCAGGTCATCAGCCTTGCCGACGGCACCAGCTGCCGCCTGGCCGAGTTTATCCAGTTCATTGCTGGCCGTTTTCAGGTCGGCAACATCAGCCCTCAAAGTAATCGAGGCGATTTGGTCTGACATTATTTCGTCTCCTTATGCATTACCTTAAGCGCCTCGCTTTCCATGATTTGAAGGTCAGCCATACAGGTCGCCGCATCCTCAACCCCGTGTAACTCAAACATCCAGGGGAGTACGTTGTAATCAAGGCCGGTCGCCCCGCTCGCGCCAACTCGCCATTGGGTCGCCAGCGTGGAGAAGATGGTGAAGGATTTCCATACCGACGGCAGGATCCCCACCTCTTCCTCTACGTCCTCAGGCGTTAAACCAAAAGCGCTCAACTCCGCAAGAGTCGGTCCCGGCGTATACATCGCTGCGGCGACCTGCCTCAGTTTTTTTCGCGGTAACCCATCAGCTCTTTGGTGTAAGCCAGACCAATGCTGTCGAACGCGCGCGGGTAGTTCTTAAGCAGGACGAGCACGTTGTCGCGGGTGAACTCATCCGGCAGCGCCCAGCTATCAACGATTTCCATCAGATAATCGGCCTGCGGCTCAATAGCGGCTTTCTTGCTTGCTGCATCCTTTTGCAGTTTCTCATCCATGGTACGCAGCTCTTCCAGCGTCTTATGGCGGAAGGTGAAGGTCAGTTTGCCGTCTTCGGTACCGGCACGCGGGATGCTGGCAGTTGCGGAGAAGGTTGGGTTCGGGATTAGGGAGAATTGGGTCATGGATTCATCTCAGAATGGCCCGGAGAACCGGGCCTGATTGGTTAGCTGATAGTAACGGTGCATGCCGCCGACGTTAGGGTCTTGCCTGCGGCATCGGTGACTTCGCAGGTGTAAACGCCAGCATCAGTGGATGAGGTGGTCGGGATGTTGAGCGTCGAAGCGGTTTTGCCCGGAATGGCGGTACCGCCTTTCTTCCATACGTAGGTGTAAGGCGCTGAACCACCCTGCATGACAACAGCCAGGTCCAGAGGTGAGCCAGAGGCAACAGACTTGGTTGCCAGCAGGTCTGTCAGGAACGCCAGCGGCACAGCGGAAGAGTCAGCGATCGGGTAAATCTGCATATCCGATTCGAAGTTCATGCGCGCTTCGTTGCTTTCTACGGCGTTGATTTCAGTCTTTGGAACCTTCTGGAATGAGACTTTCGCAGAATAGTAACGGTCAGCCTTGCCGCGCTGGTTGTGGAACCAGATTGCCGTCGTATCGCTTGACTCATCCAGTTCAACGAGTCGTTTGTAGATGGCGAGCAACGGATCGTGAGCGAAGGTATAGACCTGAACGACCGCGTTTTTAAACGTCGGGATAGTACGAGCCTTATCATCTTCCAGGAACTGCACGCTAATGGTCTGCTGGTCGCCACCTTCGGTAGATAAGGTCATGACCTGTGGCATGGTGATCCACGAGTCAATTTTGCGAAGCGTGCCCGCGCCAGTACCGGCCGGGAATTTATTGGTATCGGTGGTATCGAACGCTTCCAGCACGATTTTGGTACCAGTGACCGACTTCACGCGAAGTACCATGTTATCGAGCTTCAGCCAGCCAGAGTTAACCTGGACAACATCGCCAGCCAGAATGCCAGCAGCCGAGGCAACGGTCAGTTCGCATTCCGTCGCATTGGATGCCGCAGTAAAGGTAATTGCGGCCAGATAGGCCTTGGCCACGTTTACACGCGACCCGTTAGGGATTGCGAATGCCATTGCATTCTCCTGAATTTAGGTAATAAAAAACCCGCCGGGCGGCGGGTCAGTAATCAGCGCGATATTGCATGCTGATGGGGATTGTATAGGTGATGGAGCCACTACTACCGTTTGGTGCAGAGGTCGGGCGATCCTGTATTGGTGAGCGAATCTGTGGCGGCCCGTTGATGTAAACCGTCAGGTCACCACCCACCAGCGGGAGTCCCTCGGGGAAAGCGTCAGCGATGGAGAGAGCCAACCCTCTGGCCTGGTTCACTCCGCTGCCGGCCGGGGCGATAATGTTGACCTGCAAGATTCCCTGGTACGTGCGCAACTGGCCTTCCAAATCCTGCCCCACCGTCTGCGCAGGCAGAACATAAACCCGAGCATAGGGCGCATCCGGGGGGTCGAAGGCAATATTCGGCCAGGCTACTGGCAGCCCAAGCGATGAGCAGATAACCGCAATGCGGCTCTCCAGTAGTTCAGCAATTCGCATTGACTGGTCACTGGCCATTGCGCACCTCGCTCATTGCCTCACGGAACAACTGCGCGGCATCCAGCGCAGTGATGCCCACCATGCCGCCGGGTGCCTGGCCGGAATGCCCGTTCTCCAGTGCTGCCGCATATGGCAGGTTATTGGTGAAGAAAATCGAGCTGACCTGGCCTACCCGGAACACCTCGAGCACCGCCAGGCCGCGGGAGTTGGACCCCTGGCCGGAGGCATCAGGTGTATCGTTGGATTGGGTAGGCTGGCTATCAAAGCCCACATACCAGTTGTTCTTGAAGCGCCCGCCGACATAGCCGTCAGGCTTTTTGATGTCCATCGAGTCGTTCACTCGCAGCCCGCGCTTAAGACGCCCCGATTTGGTCAGGTTGGCCGGGTCATCACGCAAAGCCGCGTTATGCTCCCGCACAACATCGTTATAGGCCGATGCCGTCTGGTTGACCTGCCAGATGTCGGGGTTACCAATTGGTGACATCTCAACGAGCTGAGCCAGGATTTTAATGCCCGTCCGGCGCACCACCTCGTCCATCTCCTGCTTGGAGCTATCAACGAACAACTGAATGGCAGCCAGGAACGGCTGATTAGCTGTGCTGGCCATACTCACGCCCTCAGTTGGATGTTGTAGGAGATAAGCACATCAGCAGGCTTAACCGGATTCGGCTGCACTACCCGCCACTTTTTTCCGTCAATCTCGATGCGGTCATCGATACGCACTTCCGTTTCGAACGTGGCCGCCAGTTTCTTATCGCCGGTGGCGATCAGGGAGCCGTCGATTTCGCGTGCTGAGTATTCAGTGACAACGCCGGTCACGGTCCCGTTAACAGCAGGAGTGGTTACCTCTTTGCCGAACTGATCGCGGGTTGTGGTGCCGCCGCGGGTCAACGGATAGGTCTTCCCGTTCTCGGTTAGCAGGCGGGTTGCCGTGTTGCGCATGCGGCGGTAGTCGATTGCCATATCATCCCCTTTCTATGCGGACCTGATTGCCGCCCACCACCAGCCCGCGCAGCGAGGAATAAAACCAGGGGAACGACGGTGCAGCCTTGTTCGTGCCCGGTTCGTACTGAACTGTCACAGCGCCCTCGACGCGCTCCATTGTCACTGCACCACCACCGGCAACCGAAGGCGTGAGGTCAATCTCCTGCGACTCGATAGCCAGGCGACACTGCGCATCAACCAGCCGTTGTGGGATGGTGTCATCCGACAGGTCAACGCCATCAAAACGAACGCCAGAGCGAGGCCAGGATAGTGGCTGTGAAGCAACACTACGCTGCCCGCGCCATGACTTACCTTCCAGATAATCCATTGCCTGCATCAGCATCTGGCCACACTCACCATCATCGGCAGGTACGGTATATCCGCGACCCGCCGCGAACGCGCGCAAGTCAACAACGCTGGCGTAAGTGTTAAAGTCTGGCGAATGAGGATCGGCCACCAGCATGGTTATTCCTCCAGACGCCAGTCCAGCGCCAGCCAGTTGTCAACTTCGTCAGGATGAACATCAGCGCTCAACGGGCCGCCGGGGAACTCAGGGATATCACGCACCATGACCACCAGTTCAATGCCTGGCTGTTCCTGCTGCTGTTCCTGCTGCTGTTCCTGCTGCTGTTCCTGCTGGGCAGGAGCATGTTCAGTGCCGTTCTGCGCCGCAAGCTTTTCAGCCTCGCGCTGTGCGCGCTGCTCTCTGGTCAATCCGGCCATTGGGCCTCCTGAAAAACAAAGGGGCCGAAGCCCCTGTGGTTAGCCCATGATGATGGCGGAATGGCGCGGCGCCACGGCGGCCACACCCCACGCCAGACCGACCTCGTAACGCACCTGACGGTACTGACGGTACAGAGCAACCTGGAAAGTGATGCCTGATACCGGATCGGTCACGTTCATGACGTCATCGGCAGTATCGCCACCTTCAGGCATCGCAGGGGTGCGACTCGCCAGCAGGAATGCACCGCGGTCAAACGCCATGTTCGGCGTAAACTCGCTGAGCACAGTGACGGCGGCCTGGTCAGCCAGATCCTGACGGAGGCCTGGTGCGCTGATGGTAATGCTGGAAGACGTTGCTGCCACAACCAGGTACTGGTTGTCATCACCATCAAACTTCACAGCAGTGCCCGCAGCAATGCCGCCGGTGCCCGCCGAGATAGCAACGATGATATCGCCCTCTTTCTTGGCACCGTTGACCTTGTAACCAGCCGCGGTGCTTTTCGCGGTGCGCTTAATGCTGAAGGACTCATGGAGGTTGAAGCCCATGATGCGACCGATAACACCTTCACGCAGCAGTTGGTCAGTGCCCGCCTCGTTCGCTTTGAACAATACGGACTGCTTACCACGAATGGATGCCATCGCTTCGCCGCCAAGCACCATGCGCAGGTCGGTGGTTGGCGCGCCGTTATCGGTCAGGATTTGGCGTGCCAGCGCAGCATCAGACAAATCGTCTTTAACGCTGAACGGGGTATCCTTCGGCGTACCAACTGCGCGCGAGGAGTTGAAATACAGCGCGGCCAGATCAGCATCCACTTCGTTGGCAAGAGCACGAAAAGCCTGTTTGAACTGATCTGCCAGGATGGTGTTGTAGGTTCCTGCTGGGCCAAGCGCCAGCTGCTCTTCACCATTCCATTTCACTGGAGCCATTTTGGATTTGGTGATTTTTACATCCACACCGCCGATAGTCTGATCACCAGAATTAGGTGCAGACGGCCCTGGAACGATATCTTCAGTGGTGGCCGGAGGCGCAACTGGTGCACGCACGGTCTGGTCTTTGGCAGCTGCATCTGCTTTAGCGTCACGCGCCACCGCAGGAATAAAACCAGTTTGCTCGCGGGACACTACATCCAGCGCGGTATAGATGGTCGGGATCAGACCAGTTAAAGTGTTCATAAGATATTTTCCGTGAAAATTAATGAGATATATGTTGCTCTTTCCAGAGCTTGCGCCGCACCCCATCCGAGGATAAGCTAGGGATTAAGCCTGTTATTGATGGTATTCAAAAATGAAAAAATGCTTGGTTGATGGTTGTGAGCGGGACGCAAGCTCCAAATCTCACGGTCGTAATGGATATTGTTCTGCGCATTACCAGCGCTTGCGCATTCATGGCGACGCCCTTGCTTACAAAAAAATTACAAAACCTTTTGAGTTCAAAAAATGTCTCGTAAGTGATTGCGAGCGGAGCGCCAATCGGGTCAATGGTGGCAAATGCGGCTACTGCTCAATGCACTACCAGAGATTTAAACGATTTTGTGATCCGCTCGAGATCAGGTCAGTACCATCACCTGCTAAGGATTTCATCGAGCAGCACAAGCTATATGCTGAAGATAACTGCCTCATATGGCCGTTTCATCGCAATAAAAAGGATGGATATGGACGCATTCATGAGGCGCGCACTGAAAAACTGCTAACCGCATCACGGGCAATGTGCATTGCCGCTCATGGAGAGCCGCCAACGGATCGACATGAATCAGCACACACATGCGGCAAAGGGCATGATGGCTGCGTTAACCCCAGACACCTTTATTGGGCTACGCCAGAGGAAAATCAGGGTGACCGAGTGATTCACGGGACATCAAACCGTGGTGAGGCGCAATGGAACCACAAGCTTACGGTTGATCAGGTGCGAGAGATAAGACTCATGCTCAACAGCCACACACAGCGCCAACTGGCTGATGCCTATGACGTATCAGCAAGAACCATCCACAACATCAAAACCCGAAAAACATGGGCTTGGCTCGATTAATCGACGATGGTGACGCCGTCTTTCAACGCGGTTTGCTTACCCACGCCATCCAGAGCGTCAAACGCACCGCGTTTCATGGTTTTTTGCCCGGCCTGATGCTGCGACTGGTGGGAACCGCCACCGCTGTTGCCGGACGCTTTGAGGATGTAGTCTTTCTGCGGATGCAACTCGACCAGAGATTCCAGCGCTTCATCGAAACCAGCCAGTTCACCGGGCTTGGTACGGGAGAACACTTTGTTGCCCTGCCCGTCGTACGCCACGACCTTGCCGTCTTCAATTTTGAAGTTCTGCCCGAAGTGGGAACGCACAAACTCAGCCGGGATTGCCATCTTCTCGGAGATGAATTTCGAACCACCGAAGCGGCCGCCAATCATTTCGTCGTAGAGTTGGGTTTCCAGCGCCTGGTTTTTGCCGTTCGCTTCGTCCAGTTGTTGCTGGAAGACCTTGGTGATTTCGGCTTTAACCTGGTCAACGGCTCCAGCATCAATCAGCTTTTTCTGGTCGATTTTGGTCATCATTTCCAGGGCTTCGAGCGCCCTGGTCGGGTCGGTGATACCAGCGAATTTGGCGAGACCGGCTTCCGCCGCTTCCTTCGCCTCGCGGTGAGTTTTCGCCTCACCATTCAGCGAGGTGATTTTGGTCATCGCTGCGACCGCGTCGAACGGGATTTCTTTGCCGTCATCATGGATATAAACCGGCATACCGTTTTCAACGACCACATTTCCGTTAGCATCGAGTTTGAGTTTCATTGTTTTGCTCCAGCCTTCCGGCCATTAATGGTGGGTCATCCGACCCGGTCACCGCGTCGCATCCGCTCAGCGGCAGGCATAAAAAAAGCTGCCCGGAGGCAGCCTTGATTTGTTTGCAATAAAAAACCCGCCGGAGCGGGTCAGTGATCACCTCAGAACGCCTGTTCTCAGGCTATACTTCACCTCGAATTGAAAGCAGCATATCTTTCAGAAGGGCAACTTGTGCTTCTGCTGCAATTCTGCGATCTCGTTCAGTTTTTAGCTTACCAAGCAATTGCGTATTCTTTTGCTTAAGACCTTTCACTTCGTGATTATTGATAATTTCACGCTCGGAGTTCCATGGGCGGTCAACCTCATAGTAAGCATCTTTCTGATTTGTCATATTAACCTCGTAGCTGGTTGCGTAGATAATGGAGTCCGGCACACAGTCTACGTTCTGCGCCTTCGGGAGCTACCCTAGCCGGACGCGATTATTGTAGCACTTATTCGAAAGCAGCAGCATCAATTCGCCGCAGTTCGTCCAGGGTCAGGAACTCCCCGGCATCGTTGAACATCTCCGGTACAGTGATTTTGCCGTCACGCAGCATCATGGCGCGGGTAATGCCCAGTACCTGTTCCTGCCGGGCGTACGGCTGCCGCGTTAGCCATTCGGCATAGCTGGTATGCGCTGGGATTTGGCCGTCCATGCTCGCCCTAGTTGCGTTGCTCAGCTCGCCTGATGCTATCTGCAACTCTTCCCACGATTTGGTGAGAAGAACCTCTCCGGATCTGCAGCAGTAGTGAATGCGGCCCGGGCCTCGGAGGTAAGGGATTTCATGTCCCAGCGGTTTGCCGTCGAGCGTGTAGAGCTTCCTGTCCCGGATGACGCATTGGGGAGTTGTATGCGTGTCGAGCGTAGACGACCACTGCTTGGCCTTCACGATATCGCTGTTGGCCTGGGCGAAGTCCTGACGTGCCGAGGCGGCCATATGGTTCACCGCCGTGCGCGTCACCACAGCCAGGTCACGCCGGGAGGTGTTGATCACCCCATCCTCGCGGTTGAGTTTCGGCGTACCGGCAACGCGCTTAACGATTTGCTCTACCGTTTCGCCCTGAAGGAACCCGGAGCGTACAGCATTGGTGATTTTGTCCAGCCGGTCAGCTTCAAGCTTCTGGCCCCATTCCTTCAACAAGCGCCCCTGGAAAGGCTGCGTCACAGCTGCGGCGTAAACCTGCTCAGGTGCGATGCTCTGGAGCGGAACGTGCTGGAGAATCTGCTTCGGAATGATGCTGCTGAACAGGTCCAGTTGATACCCGGCCTCATACTCAACGTAGCGAGTCAGTTCGCGCGCCAGCGCAGTATTAACCGGTTCATAGGCCTGCTGGTTGAGGTCACGCACCCCCACCAGCAGCGATGCCAGGCGGCGAGCGCTATACGTATCGGCTCGCTTGCCGTCCAGCAGCACCAGCAGTTTGGCAGCCAGGTCAGCATCAAGCCTGTTCAGCAACGCCACCATGCGCCGGGCGACGCCCGTGCCGTAGCGATTCACATACAGGCCGTGCGCTATCGTCTCATCCTGGAGCTGGTCATTGACGGAACGGGCCATGTCACACCTCGTCTATCGTTCTGGTATCCAGAGAGGATGATTCGGCCAGCAGCTCGCTCAGCACCACATCAGGATCCGCATCCGCGTCGATGATGTTCAGCTTCTGCAGCGACTTAATCGCATCCACGCGACGAATATCACCGCCCTGGCGCAGCGACTGAATAGCCAGCGCCGCCGGAGGGTTGAACTCTTTCGACTCGACATCCAGCTCAGTACGGACATCGACGTTGCCCCCCTCTGCCTCACCGATGTACTCAGCCATGATTTGCAGGATGTTGTCGATCGCATCTTCCAGGCTGGTCGCCATTGTGTAGAGCGGCGACTGCTCCTGCATCTTCTCTTCAGACGTCTGGTCAACCGACTTCGTAGAGGTGTTGTCAGTACGCAGCAACTTCGCGCCCGCCTGGCGCATTTGCTCTACCAGATCGCTCAGTGACTCTTTGCCAGCGCCGATTGCCGAGCCAGTATGTTCAACATACTCAAGCCCGCCGGTCTCCCGGTTGCTGAACTGAGTTGCCGATGACGAGCCAATCACCAGTTCCTGGTCATCCTCCAGCCCGAACACCGTCAGTATCGGCACCCGGGCAACATGCAGAATGTTGTCCTGCTCGCTCTGGCTCTGCCAGTGCTTGACGTTCAGCAGAGCCATGTTAAGCAGCGGCGGTGAGCCACACATAAAGCCTGTGCGTTTGGTGTAGAGCGTGATCAGGGTGATATCCCTGCGGGAGGTTTCCCACTCTTCGTGCAGCGTCCAGTTAGCCTGGGCATTGTCGCCAGTGGCCTTGCGATAAATCTCAACTCTGCCGGGCGTCAGCAGTCGGATCTGCTCAACCTTGGTCTGCCCGAAGTCGTCGCCATCTTCGACCACCACCTCTTTGATGCGTAGTGCTGTGAGCTGAACCTTGCCGCCGACCATCTTCGACTTCCAGCCAATCACCTGGCGGGGATTGAGCATGGTGACGTATGGTCGCGCGCCAGTGGCTTTCTCGTCCGCCTTGGTCTTCACCTGCTCGGCGTCTACGCGGGGATAGTCCACCAGCGCATGAGAGAGGCCATACTGCATCGCCAGGCTGAAGAACGCCTGCGCCCACACATCGAGGCGACTGCCTTCCAGATCCACATCCTTCGCAAACTCGCGCAGCCGGTCTGGGACGTTCTCACCAAGCTGGATTGGCTCAGCAAAAACGCGGCCCACATTCTGGTTGATGGTTTCTTCGTACGCCGGCAGCAGCGTGGCCACAGCTAGGCGCTTTTGGTAATCCTCTTTGTCCTCTTTCGGCCAGCGCGGGAGATAAGCTTCGCCAAGCTGGCGCATATACAGCGTGCCGCCCATCAGGGCGTCGTTGATGTCCCACGCCTGCACCATGTTCCCATAGTCCAGATTGGGTGTTGAAATATCAGGCATGGGGTTAGAGCCTCAGATTGGTGACTTTGCCGACTTTCTTCGGCGGTGAGTGCAGGACGGCGTAGCGCGTGCCATCCCAGTCGTGATCTTCCTGCTGGGTGTCTACATCGTCAGGGTTCTTACTGTCGCGCACGAGAACCGGCACACGGCTTATCCAGCCCCGGCAGTAATCAAACACGTAAAACGCTGGTTTCTCAGGCGTGCCTGACTCCAGTTTCTTACCTTCAATGACGGCCTCGAGCATGTCAGCAAACAGGGCCGCGCCGTTCACACGCGATCCCGGCTTCTTGTTGGATGGAACCCATTTAACGCCCTGCGATTCCATCTTCTGTGCAATGGAGAGCTCATCATCGCCGGTGTTGTAAATAGCGCCATCTGCAGGGCCTGGAACAATTTTCTTGCAGATGCCGGGCATGATATTCAGCTGCCCCTGCGTAACCCCGTTGAGCTTTATTTCTTCGGGTTCCGCCAGTTCTTCTCCCACCAGCCGTTTATCGACCCACGCCACGCCCTTAGCAACGTTGGTGGATGACATATTCAGCCCTTTGTTCAGCTCATCAGGCGGGCAGCCGTACCACTCGCCAATGAGGATCAGCGACCCGGCAGGCGGGCAGAACTGGCGACCATCAGGCAGCTCAGCGGTGGTGCCGTCAGCCCGCGCCCACCAGAGGTTGGAGAACGGCTTCGATTCTCCCCAGTCATGAGAGCGGTCAACCGTCCAGCTATCGGGAATGCGGAACGGCTTAATCACGTGATGCGAGGCATTCCACAGATGGTCAAAGCGACCACCGCTGGTGACATCCCATGAACCCTCTACCCAGGCTTTGCGCCGGTTAGGGTCTTTGATTGCCATCAGCGTCGCGATGTACTGCGGATCCAGATACGGGTTCTCTTTGAACGAACCGTGGATAGCGACACGCGTCAGCGTCACGTCCTCTTCTCGCTCGGTCTGAGGGTTAAACACCTTCTGCGTTTCGCGAATGATGGTGCCGCGCGGCGCAGGCTCAATGAAGCGCTTCTTAACCCATGTGTGGCCGATGCCAAACGGGTTTGTGGTGCTGAATGTCTCCAGTGGAATCGGCTTCAGCAGTGAGCCATCATCCCTCGGGTAGTTCTCGGGCCGAAAAGATGATCGCCGGCAGGAGAACATCATCTCGTAGAACTCACCCGACTGCTGCTTGGTCAGCTCGTTAAACCCGATAAACGGGAACTCCTGGCCGTGGTAATCCCAGTAGTCGCCCTCTTCTTTCCCGAAGCGGAACAGCAGCTCCTCACCAGTCGGCCACACCCAGCGCAGCTCAGATGCTGAGGCCAGATATCGGGCACCGTCGTTGAACAGGCGATACATACGCTTTGACTGGGTGATGATGTCGGTGAGGTTTTTATACTCGGTATCGAATATCACACCACGCCAGAACGAGCCGTAGCCCAGACCAACGAGACGCCGGAAGCGCGCCAACTGCGCGGCGGTTTTACCCGGCCCGCGCGTTCCCTCGTAGAGGATTTCGTTACATGGGCAGCTCAGGGAGAGCGATTGCGATCCCGGCAGAGGTTTCCATACGGCTTTGTAATTCATCCACCAAGAACCTCGCTCTGCTGCTTCTGTGCTGCCGCTTCCCAGCCTTCAACGCTATCGCAGGACGGGACCGGCATAACGTTATGAGTCGCAACCACGCTTTGCTCTACTTTTTGTTTGTTCGTGTAGACGTCGCCTACGTCTTTAGCGGCCTGCTCCAGTAGTTGGGCCGTCATCCCGTAGTTCTTCATGCCTTCAGCGTTAACAGCCATGCGATTAAGGACGCGCAGCCGGTACGCTTTATTGGCGATCGGAATATCTGAAATCTCGGTCTGGAAGCGCTCACGCGTGGCATTGAAGAGGTCAACCCATTTTTTAGCCAACCCTTTTCCGCTAACCTTCGTCGGATCGTGTGATTCGACTTGCTGAGGGGTAACTTTTATGCCGAAAGTTTTTTGGACGGCATCGACCACAATCGACAGGGTGTCATAGCATGCAAGCATCTGAATGATGAAGGCTTTCACTTCTGGTTTTAGTGCAGCCATAAATCACCATCCTTCCAAAGCATTCCAAATTTATGCCAGCTTCAACATGCAAGTCCCGCACGCTCTGGCGATGTTAAGTTTTGCCACCTCTGCAGGTTGATTGGCTGCGTCCACCAGTTCTTGCACGTCAGTGCTGGCACCGTAACGGCGTACAACACCAACGAACTCTTCGACGTCGTGGCCGCGCAAAGTAAGCACTGGCTGTCCGGTCTCTTTGTTGAACTTCGGCGCACCAAAATCATCGGTGGCCTGGCCGATGTGGTAAAGCTCATGCTCCACCAACGCGCAGAATTCGAGGTCGCTGCATTGGGAGCAGTAATCAGCCGCCAGAGTGATGATGTACTTCGGGACACGCCCGAACCATTCATACATCTGCTGTTCCATCCGGGCCTTTTGCCAACCACCAGCACGCAGCATTACCTGTTCAGCCTGGCCGAGTACATAACGCCCTTTCTTCGCGAACGAGTCTGACGCCCACATGAAGCACATGTCAGCATCAATCAGGTGCACATGGTCTGGGTTGTGAATGCCGCCCTCGTCACTGAGGATTTGGCGATTTACCCACTCATTCACTTCATTGGCGGGTATGAGTCTGGTGTAGGGCTGCCAGTTATCGGTATCGATGAAGTTAACTGGCGGATATGGCCTAAGCTCGTCAATGTTCGGCATTGGTCACTCCATTTATCCCCTACAGGGTCTATTTGTGTTTTATCCGCTCAAGGGGATATCCATTATCAAGCCCACCCGCAGATGAGCTTTGGAATGGCTACTTCATCAGTGATGCGGCGTACTCAATCAGGTAAAGCTTCGGGGCTAACCAGATTTTCAGCCACGTCATATCAATGATGAGCCCGCCCGCCGTAACGACATAAAGACAGACAGCAAATCCGAATATGATTGATAGTGGGCTGATATCTCCGTCCCTCTGCCATACAAGGGTAGGCTTGAATTTCGGCTTATTTCGCTCCCAAGAGCATCCTTCATCGCCAAATGCACCGTCTTGCTCACGCTTGAGCGTGCCCCTGATAAACTTAATTGCAACCGGGACGGTCGCCAGAAGAATCAATGTCACCAGCAGACTTTTGGTGAATTTCCACACCAGCAACTGATGAATCACATCAGGGATCTGCGACTGACTAAATGACACCGCAGCATCAATACCGCTGACCGCCTTCTGCAATAACTCAACGAGTATTTTGTTGGCTTGTTCGTTCATTTACCCCCCTTCTGGCAGTTCATCTGCCACGATTTGTTATGAGCCAGCACATCACGCTTGGCCTGCTTGTCCATGACGGCGATGTCGTTTTCCGTGAGATAGATTGGCTTCACCCAGTCACAACCGGTGTCGATTAACTCAACCTTTGCGGGTCCAGTTTCCGCGCAGCTCACGATCAACATCGTCATCAGGCATATGGCTAACAGTCTGCTGTACATTGCTGGCCTCTTTGGTTACTTCGACGCGGCGTTCGGCGGCTGCTTTGGTGGCTGCTGCGTTATCGTCAGTACGCTGCTTATCCGCTTTGGCTTCGGCCTTTTCACGTCCACGCATGCTGCCCAGACCGAACGCTGCGAGCACCATCAGTGCGGCAGCGGCGACAAACGCCAGAATGGCTTTCAGCTTTGTCATAGGCTCACCCTTTCGCGTACCCAGCCGTAGATGAACGACTCGTTAGCCGGGCGCTGCTCTGCCAGCTCAAGATAACGCTGACCCTGGCTGCAGTTCAGTGCTCGGAGCAATACTGCCTCCCCTTCACTCCCGCGCTTCGCCAGGAACGATTTCAGGGCGCTGATGCTGCGCGGGCCAATCTGGCCGTCGGCAATCAGGTCCGGATAAAGCTTCTGCTGGTCATTAAACGCGTTCAGCCAGCGCTGGAACCATTTCACCTGGACAGATGGCCCCATGTTCACGCCAGTGTCGCAGAGTTCGGCGGCGATGGCTGGTGAAACAGTTGCTACCTGGTCGAAGCGTGGGCCATACCAGTAATCAGCCTCGTAAATATCCATAGCCTGCTGCCTGGTCAGGCTTCGCATATCACCGGCATAGCCATGGGCGCGCGCCGTTGCCTGAGTAATTCCCCAGTTCGTCGGGCCACCTTTGTCGTCAGGATGGTTAACATAGCCGCCCTCTTTACCGAGGATGCCGTTAAAGATGTCGTCTTTGGTCATCAATCAGTCCTTACGACTTTTGCCAGATTGCCATGGGCGCGCCATACGGCGATGAAGATGGCGGCATTGAGAAAAAGCTCCCCTGGGTCAACGTGGGTGTATTGACCCAGGAGGATACGGAATGCGGTGAAGCCGGCGGCGAGTATCAGCAGATATGCCATCCAGGCGTAGCCCGGCCGGTGCGTCTTCCCCACCTTGCTGAAAAACATCAGGCGAATAACGATGCCCAGGCAGACGAACGCATTGGCATCAAGGATGACGGTATGCCATATCATTTCTCTTCCTCCTCCAGCCCTGGCATCTTGCCGCGCCGTGATTTGGCGACGATTCGAAGCAGGACTGCGACGGAAACAGAAGCGGCCACCAGCGCGCCAACGTTCGGCGACACCTCAATACTCACCGGCGGCTGCAGCAGGCCGAGCGCCGTGTTAATCACGCCTGCCAGTATTTTCGCCATCGGCACGGAGAAGAAGACCCCGCCCATGAATGAGATGACCGCAAACAGCATCTGCTTCCAGAGTTGATGAGGTTCTGATGTCAGCACGTACATTGCCGCACCGGCGAGAGCGCACAGCATGACGCCGGGCGTTGCCTCCGGAAACATTGAGGCGAATGTAATTCCCACCGTGGCAGATGCTGCCCCAGTGGCGATCGTGATTGGCTCAGACATATGGATTCCGTGTGTAGGGGTTCAGGCTCTCGGGCTGATTTAACAACAACACACGTCGAGGAGTTTTCCCGGAGCCTGAAAAAGAAAAAGGCCGCAAAATGGCAGCCTCTAAAAATTATATGCCACTTCCCGGAGTGGCCACGCTCATGCCCTTGAGGTGCTGTCGCTCTATCGCCGCTGATAACCGGTGCGCGTCTGGCGTTCGCACTGCTCTACCGGAGCTTGTTTTGATCTATGAACCCTTACCCATCGCTACACAGGCTCGCTCAATGGCGACTCGGGGCAGCATCATGACTGCTGCATTGCCTTTCGGCTGCGGTCTATCCGTCTACAGGTGCATTTTTTTACCCCCCAGAAACGCAAAAGCCCCACGGTGTTAACCGCAGGGCTTGAAACGAAGGCATTAACCCATCGTTGGGATAAAATTAACACAGATTCGGGAAAAGTAAATAGCTCGAATTAATTTCCATAATCCCTATCGCGTTATCTGTTTCAGCTGTGCTTCGGCCCAGGCTTCTTCGATATCAAATTTCGTGATTAGTTGATCGTAGAACGGTTTAACGGACTTCTTCCACGTGTCCAGGCTGATGGCATCCGTAATCTGGCAAACCGCTGCGTGGGCCTCAGTCGACGGGATCCGCTCGTACCCGCGACCGCCGCAGCGCTTACAGCCGGCCATAACCGGAACACCCTGCCTCTTCGTTTCTTTCTGGTCTACGGCTTTACCGCGCCCCCGGCAATCACTGCAGGCGCAACTTACAACCTTCTTACCCTTGCAGGTCGAACACAGTACGCGGGCCACCTCTTTCACCTGGCGCTTAACCTCGAAATCACTGGGTGACTGCTTCAGGTCTTTTGCCCACTGAGGGAGCCTCATGGTGTAGTGCGATTTCATCGTGAATACGTCAGCCTCAATAAACCCTGTTCCGGCGCAGCATTCGCATTGCTTCACGCTGGCGGCGCTGCGGGAATAGTCCTCAAACGCGAAGGTGGCAAGCTGATGTATAACCAACGGCTTAACCCCGGCGGCGAGCTTGCGCAGCGCGGCAACCTTGTCGCATTTGGTCAGCGCATACTCGGCCAGCAGCGAGATCGCCCGCTCCCTGTCGTTCTGGCTGATGCCCATCTTCCCAAGGAAAGCGCTGTAGCCCAAAGCGGCGCGCTCCTGCGTCATGCCCATGGCAGCCATGATATCGGTGCCGGTCAGTGAATCTGAGGCGGTAGCGCGCGGAGAGTCGCTAATCAGCGTGGATTTTGCGAAGTGGTATTTCACGGTGTTTTCAAGATTCACGCTGCGGCCCTCTTTGGCTGTTTGGCTTTAGTCTGGTTCTGGCTATGTTTTGCTACTGGCGGCAGTTTGGCGCGCATGACGCTTTCGGCCTGGTACCGGATAATCTGTTCTCTGGTCATACAGCCACCTTCGCTATCGCCTTGTAGGCCCGCAGGACGTAGGAGCTTTTCCCATATAGCGTTATCTGGAAGATCAGCCCCTTTGATTCCCACGAATTAACTGGTGAAGCCGCCAGGCCAGCATCAGCGACACGTCTGGCTCGACTAAGTTGCCAAAACGGGCCAGTCAGCCAGATGCGGGCATGGGTACCTTCGTCGCTGTAAGTGATTTTCACGCTGCCTCCTGCTGTTTCAGTTCTTTGAGTTTTGCGCGGTACTCATCGCGGATTCGGATGTAGTCGTCGCGTTTCCATTTCGGTAATTCGTGGGGGCCCATCAGGACATCAAAGCGCGCTTGGCCGATTTTGGCGATCAGCGCCGGGCGGTATGCGGTCAGGTTGCCAGAAAGGTGGTTATTACAGGGGGCGCATTGCCGATGGCAATTGTCCTCATTGAAGCGCAACTCGGGGTTAGCCCCGGTGGTGCGGTAATGCCCTGCGTGGTATTGCCCGTTATGATGGCGACCGCAGCTGATGCACGGCAGATGCCGATCCCGGTACCGGATGAATTCGTTGAATGCCTGCTGGGCTTGCTTAACGAAGTGGCTGAGTGGCTTCACCGCTTGGCGACGTTCGGCCTGCTGCGCCCGCTGTTCTTTCGCCTCCTGGCGCTGACGCTTCACCTCCTTGCGCTGCGCATCCTCCCGGGCTTTTCTGGTCTGTTCTTTGCTGTATGCGCTGGCGCATTCGTACCCACACACGGTTTGCGTGTCGCGCGTCGGGTGGAACCACTGGCGGCATTCTTTGTTGGCGCACTTGCGGCGCGGTAGCTTAGCCATGCTCAACCCCACGCCTTGTTTTGCCATACACGGCTCGGGCGCGGCGCTTTATCGCCTTCCGGCAGCTGCGCGCTGACGGTCCAGGTGATGTTGTCGCGGTTCAGGCTGCGCTCGACTTTGATGCCACGGCGCTGGTAGTTAGCCACCAGCTCGTCGGCCTGCTCGGTGGTGCATTCGTGATGATGGAACCAGCTGTATTTCATCGGCATCACCCCCCGAAGCTCATCAGCTGCGCAGCGGCATTCTCGGCCTCGTCCTGCGTGCGGAATGGCTTGGACAATATCCAGCGCCACAGAACATCCAGCGCGGCCTTGTACAGCTGCTGGAACTCGATTTCGCCCATGTTCGCGAAGGAGATGCTGCGGGGGTGTTTACGGAGTGAGCCATCAGGCAGTTTGATGGTGTCGTAATGCCCGGCTTCGACGATGACCCATGCCCGGTACGCTTCGTATGATTTGCAGAGGCTAATGCCGTTGGTGACGCGTCGCCCGGCAACCTGTTCGAGGTACTGCTCAGCGGCACCCTGCAACGCGTTTGCACTGCCGCCGTACGTCGACAGGAAATTAGCGAACCCGGTCACCAGTTTGCGCTCGTTCGACGAGATAGCGCCGCCGGTAGGTTCCCAGTATTCGAAGCCGAGGTTAAGCAGCGCGAAGAAGCGCCGATGGAATGCGGAGTTGCGGGGTTGTCTGAACCTGGCCACCAGCACGGCGCCAAGCTTAATTTTTGATTGCAGAATTTCACTGGTCTCGGGATTAGCCGGGATCAGGATTCCTGGGGACTGCTTGATTAGCTGTAGTTCGTGCGCCATGGGGTTCTCCGTGGCGCATCAGGCATAGGTTGTTCAGGCCTATGGAATTATGATATCAGATTATCAGGAGGTGGTGTAATGCCATAACCGCAGCGCTTCAGGAATTTAACCATCGAGCTGTGAGTGAACACAATCTCATCCTCCAGCATCGGACGTAGTGAAACTATCCCGTTCTGGCGGTAGATGAGATGGCGGTGTTCTCCGCAGAACGAACCGACCACACGGCCATCTGAGCGCCGCACAATGTCATACCAGTCATCCACGCCATCAACGTTTCCAGCCACAACCCCCTCCTTTCGCAATCCACCAGGCCAGCTTTCTGCCTTTAAATCTGGCGGTGGCTGGCGAAATAAGATTAAAAAACATCACTGTTTATTTATACAGTATTTATTCCATTTGCCAAAGTATGCACAAAAATGGTGGCGCTACGCAATAGCATTTATCCTACTGATTTAAATAAATTTTCAGCCTCACATTTGTGCGAAAAATGATCGTTTAATTTAACAATTCGTGCGGCAAAAATGACGTTGCTAACCTACTGAATCATTGGCTTCGACACCTGCCGACACTCGACGTCATGACATGCGTCATCTTCCAAATGAAAGTGATTAACATTAAGCGTTATTGATGTGTTGCGTGAATGTGTTCGCTTCTTAATCGATTTGATAGATCGATTGGATGTAATCGATCGGTAAAATCGATCATGTGGAGGTGGTGCAAACACCTGTCGTGAAAAAGGCCTCCAGAGAGGCCTTGGTTGTCGATATGGGGATTCCCATATCGCTTGTATGGTAGGTTACGCTGCCCGTCGCGATTGACACAGCTCCGGCAGATTGGCCCTCACCAGCGCCTCAGCGAACGGCGGCGGCACAGCATTACCGCAGCGCGCAACTTGCTTATCCTTCGCGTACTTCACGCCCCGATAATCCTGGTCGATGATGTACCACTCCGGAAAGCCCTGCACCCGGTATAGTTCATGCGGTTGCAGCATGCGCATGCCGATATCAACGATGCGGTAAGTGATGCCGTCTACGCTGACCAGCCCATCGCAATCCTCGCCGCAGTATTCCCGCAGGAACGCCAGCGTCTGCTGCGCGCGGTGCTCGTCATATCCATCAGCTGCCAGCGTGGTTTTAACCTCCCCTACGTGCTGGCCACCAGCGGTAAGCCCAGGCGCTGGCGCGTCAACAACGCGCCCATCCCGGCAAGTACCGCGTAGCATCACCAGATGCGAGGCCACGACCGCATGATGATCAACGGTTGTCACTGAATGCGCAGGCTCGTCCAGGCTCACGCCCGGCCCGGTATAGTTGCCGCCGTAGTGCTTAATTAAGTTGGCCGTTACCAGTTGAGATTTCCCGCCCCCGCCAGCAGTGATAGCACCGCTGGGTGCATCAGCACGATGGCCGACGCTGGCCCCGAACTGCCTGGCGATCACCGGCGCAACGACACATGCGCGGGATTCTTTCAGGATTGTATGTGCAGGTTTATCCAGTGGGCGTGGCTTCGCCTGGTACTCACTGCCGCCGTTACCCGCCAGGAACGGCGCAAGGGTCGGCTCCGCAATTGCGTAGCCAGGGCTTTTAGTAACAGTCTGCAGCGGTTCGCCCAGCAGCTGACCCCGGAAGCAGTCGTAGTTCGTTTTGGTGCTGGTGTGGTTGCACTTCACGATGAACGGCGATGCGCTCTCGATAACAAAGCGCTGAATGCCGCGCGCGATCCGCTTCAGCGTGTTCTCTGCCAAAGATTTTTTACGGTCAAAAATACTCGGGGCCGGAATTGACCAGTCGATACATTCCGCCGCGGTGCGCCATGGCGCCAGCTTGCCGCCCTGCACCGCTGGTGTTTTCGGATCGCCGTAAGTCGGCTCCGGCCAGGTCACCGGCACGCCATCGCAGCGCATCACCATGAAGAAACGCTTCCGGATGGTCGGCGCGCCAAAGTCGCACGCGCGCAACTCGCGGTGGTCAACGGCATATCCCAGCCCGGCAACAAGCTGCTGCGCCAGCTCGCCGCCAGCGGCAATACCCAGGAACTCGCAGCACTCCACCAGCGCCGGATGCCCGGCAGGGATGCCGCCAGACAGCATGCCGCAGAACGCCTCGAAGGTTTCACCGGTGCGCAGGGGATCCGGGCGCAGCCCGCCATCCTCGGCAGCGATAAGCGGCCCCCACGTTTTGAACTCCTCCACGTTCTCCAGCATCATGACGCGTGGCCGCACCGCCAGCGCCCAACGAATAACGATCCACGCCAGGCCGCGAATCTCTTTCTCCACCGGCTTTGAGCCTTTGGCCTTCGAGAAGTGGCGACAATCTGGCGAGAACCAGGCCAATCCGACACGGCGGCCGGCGGTCGCAACCTTCGGACGCACCGCGTAAACCGATTCGCAATAGTGCAACGTATCGGGATGATTTGTGGTGTGCATAGCAATCGCGTTCGGGTCGTGGTTGATCGCAATATCCACGCTTCGCCCGGTAGCCATTTCAATGCCAGTGGATGCCCCGCCACCACCAGCAAAATTATCAACAATGATTTCAGAATGAATCACGCGTATTTCTCCATGGCAGTGGCCAGCGAACGCGCCGCGGCTATGATCGTCGGTACCGGCATTTTTTCCAGCCACATGCGGTTGATATGGTGCTGCAGGCGGCGCTGGTGATGCGCCGGGAGTTCCCCGGCGACTTCAACCTGAGATAAGACCATGCCAACTTCAGCAGGCCAGACTGTTTCAGGCACTTCCACCAGCAACAGACCTTCCAGCTCAATCACGCGTTTACAGGCGTACTCGAGTAATGGATCCACTATTTCACCTCAGACGATTTATCAGCAGCGGCTTTCCGGCACTTCTGAAGCTCACTAGCAGCAGCACCTGCAAGCTCAAGCAACTCTGCCATCCTCCTGGCTTCCTTCTCCGGGCGCTGACGGTAGAACGACAATGCGCTCATGATGCGCAGCTGCAGCGTTACAAGCTGCTCGGCTGTTAACTGGTTAGCTGGGTCTGTTAAGTTGATTGTCATGCTGCACCTTCCTGATATTTTTCGAACCAGAACACAACTGGTTTTTCCACTGTCTCGATAAGACCGAAACGCTCTGCCGTGCGGAAGTTCATGCTGCTCTTGCGCCCGCGCTCAACCTGAAGAGATACTTGCTTTCTGAACATTTCCAGCGAATAGGATGTTTTCAAAAGGTTGCAAGGCGCACATGCTGGGAACATGTTTTCCAGTCTCTCAGCTTCTGGCCTGTAGAATTCACCCGTCGCCTTCAGTTTGAAAATGCCTTTCGCAGCGGCTTTCATACACTGCTCTGATTTGCGCAGCACCGCCTCAACATGGTCGGCGTGCCAGCCTTTCTCTGGTAATTCACAGCCACAATAAGCACAACGGCCACCGAACTTCATGCGCAGCTCTGCGCGTTGTTTCTTCGTCAGTGCCATCATGCGTCTCCTTCGATAACCGGAATTCCCGCAGCGACGACAACTCCATCAGTCAAATTGGAGTTCTGGCGGTTAGAGCGACATACCAGCGCCCAGAAGTTCATATCGCAAATCAGTGCGACGCGCATTTCGGCAGTAAAGCGATAGCCGAGCTTATTTGACTTGCCAGCTGAGCGCCGACGCTTGCGCATTAACTTGCGCACGCGTGCCGCATTCACTTCAACCTGACGATGCCTTGAGGCGTAAACACCCTTCGCTGGTATTTTTCGCGCCTGTTGCTGGTAAGCAGTTAACAGGTCATGTACATCTGTTGATTTAGCCATTCCTCTGCTCTCCTTCGATAACCTGGATGCCAGCGGCGGTCAGTGCTGCGATAACCTCGTCAGCGTGCATTAGCGGCCCATCCTGCCATGATGATTTGGCCCCCACTCGACGTGGCAGCTTCACGGTGACTGTGCGGGACTCCAGCTCTGCCAGTCTGCGCTCAGCTAATTCCGCGCGAGCATCAAGCGTCACGTTAGCGGCGCAGAGTTTTTGCTCCGTTCCTTCCAGCTCGGCGATGCGCTTCTCTGCTGCGTCCAGGTCTTCGCCAAGTTTCTGAGCCATGTGGAACCAGTTCTTACGCAGTTCCTCTTTCGTCTCCAGCGCCTCTACCAGCGCCTTGACGTTGGCTGGAGTTGACGCGTCGTTATGGGCAATAAGCGCAGTAATGTCAGATTCAAGTTGTGCATTTTCTGCAAGCGAGGCATCGAATAGCCCATCTGACGGCATAGCGCTAAGTCGCTCATGTGCCCCTATTGCTTTCTCTGCTGCCGCTTTCATGGTCGCCATCAGTGCGGTGATATCGTTCATTGGACTGACTCCCATGGATATTGGTATTCGCCATTGGCAAAAACCATATTTATGCGGTGTGGTACCTGCATCGCTATTTCAGGATGCATGTCTTTGAATGCCACGCAGTGGAGTTTATGCAGCCACTCATGGGCGTCTGCTGCTCTCCCCCCATGGGGTTATCCCTGCCAACTGAATGATTTCGTTTACGGAACAAATATCAACGCGCGAGTAATGGCCCGTCATGCGTTCTCGCATCTCTTTGGCCGCCTTCATGAAGAGCGTCACCTGCATGGGATCGGAAAGGTCGACATATGGGAAAACAATCATGTCGAAGACATTCCGTTTTTTTTCATGCATGCGGATAACCGCAGGAGAAAGCTCACCAGAGCCCATGCCTAAAAAATTCTTTACTGCCTGAACCAAAATTGCGCTCATGATTTGGCTCCTTGGCGTAACTGAGCGGCGAACGATACAGAGTCTTTGGAATTCTGCTCCAGCCAATCGACAAGCGATTCCATGTCCGTTACTGCTGGATTGTCTAAGATGCTGTCGTAGACGTGCTTAGCTTCAGCAGCCCGCACTTCAGCCAGGTACGCGTCGGTTGCTGGGGTTTCGACCATATCAACCAGTTGGTAATCGCAGGTCTGGTATGTGTGACACCTGTCAGAGATATGGACGCCCTCTGCGTCGAACCCGTCGGCCTGTTGAATCACAACTCCCCATGAAACGCGGCGGACATCTTCATCCCAACCATCAAAAGCATCATCGCGATAGGCGTCGATTTCAGCTTGCGCGGTATCTATGGCATCCTGTTTGTTTGCGAAGTAATCGAACCCATATTCAGGTGCAAATGCAAAATACGTAACGCCAGTCTTCAGCCCCGCATTCTCCACCGCAAGCTCAGCGCACTTGCTCTCAACGTTAGCTAATTTCACTGACAGTTCGAGCACCTGCGCTTCAAGCTGTTCGTATGTTGGTTTCATGCCTGCGCTCCTTCCAGTGCTGCTGCGATTTCTTCAAAGAACTTCTCCCGGGTGTGACTTGTCATCGCCGGTACAAATGCCGCCATCAGCATGGATTGGTCGCATTGCTCATCATCGGAAAGCAGAACGATTTTCTTATCCAGGCGAACTTTTGCCTCCTGCAACTGCTCGTTCCGGCTGGCGCGCTGGAGGTACTCGGCGATAATTGCGATCGCCTTTTTGGTCTGTTTCACAGTGATTTCGCTCATGACTCACTCCCGATTTTTACGATCGTTTCCAGCAGCAGGCAGCGGCGTGTTTTCTCACCAAAATGGCGGCGGCCCGTGTCTTTGTGGTACATCTCGTTCTTTCCGGCACACCACATGCTTTTCGTTTCGTGCAGTTTTTTACGCTGCGGGCCGTCTTTTGTGATGACGATGCCGGTGTGGGTTTTCACGATGCTCATTTCACTGCCCTCAGATGCGATACGTTCTTGCGGTAGCTGCCCCAGTCGAAGTTCACCCAGATGCCGTTATCCATGGTTAAGCGGTCGATAACGCGAAATCCCAGAGAATCCTGAAGCCCTGCATGGTTCAGGTTCGTCAGCACGCCCACCGGCTTCATCGAGGACAGGCGGCGGTCAACGACCTGGTTCAGAATAACCTTCTCGCCGCTGCTTCCGCGCTGAATGCCGACCTCGTCCAGCACCAGCAGGTCAACTTTGCAGAGGTCATCCAGCAGGGAGGCTTCCGACTGGCCGCCGTCGTAACACTCGCGAACCCGAAGCATCAGATCCGGAATGGTGACGACCAGAACCGTATGGCCGGCAGCCAGGAGATGGTTGCCAATCGCCGCGGCAAGATGGTTTTTGCCAGTGCCAGGTCCACCGCTGAACACGAAGCTTGCGAAGCCAGCCCCGAAGTTCTGCGCGTAGCTTTTCGCCATGGTGTAGGCCTTGCGCTGCTGCTCGCTGGATACTTCGTAGTTGGCGAACGTGCAGCTGCGGTGCAGGCTCTGGATGCCAGAGCGACCGAAGATTTTCTCAGTGCGCGCTTTCTGGTTCATTCGGTTCAGTTCCTCGCATTGTTTCAGCCCTTCCTCCCGCTGCCACGCCAGCAATTCAGCTGCCTTCGTGAACTTCGGCTGTACGCCGGGCGGAATGAGTTTCTTCAGGCGCTCAAGCGCGCTGCCAGTACCAATCATGTTTTTCATCGCTACCCCCTGAATCCTGGTGGGATGGTGTTATCCGGAACCGGAATGCGATTAACATCCCTGGCGGCTGATGGGTTCGCCCTTTGGATTCGACTACGCGTTTGCAGCAGGCTGTCAGCGAATGTCTGCTCCCAGGCTTGCTGGTGTTTAACCTTCCCGTCAGGGGCCCAGTAATCCCGGAACTGCTGGAGTTCTTCAGGGGTATATCCCGGCTCTGTGCCGAGGTTTTTCCCCCAGAGGCGAGCTTTGCCCACGAAGTCGGTCGAAGGCATCCAGTCATCGGTGATCGGGAATTTACCCAGTGGGCCAAAATACAGCCCATCGTCGCTCCCTTCGCCAGGGGGAGTTTGTGGCGGAATTGGGGGCAACCCGCTTTCGCCAGATGAGTCACCCGCAGGTCGTGCACACGCGCCTTCTCTCTCTGGGTTTATATCTTTTATATCTTCTCTTCTCTTCTCTTCTCTGGTCCGCTTTTTGTCCGCATCGCAAGCGGACATTTTTCGTGATTTTTTCTTCCTGTCTGCATCCTGCGCACGACGCTTAGCTGACTGGCCGTTATGTGCGTCAAAGCGCGGCATCACTAGGTTTTCTCCCTCTTCCTCCAGCCAGCCAACAGCAATCATTGCTCGCGCAAAGCCAGGGAATCCGATCAGGTCGTCTAGAGTTTCTGGCGTATAGCCGTGAAGCAAACCATCAGTGGAATGGACATCAAAAAGACACCATGCGGAATGTAGTCCACCAACAACGCGCAATCTGTCCGCTTTCAAAGCGGACGACATGCGGACAATTTTCGGATGCGTATGCAGCTCGGCGCGCATTTTTATCCAGTCACCGGCCATTGCGTCCTCCTGATAAATGAAAGCGATGAGATTGTTCCAGTGGACAGAACTTCCGCTGGTAAAAACATGAATGTGTGGGCATACTGATTTTGCATTTGTCTCTACATTTGCGCCTGAAAGCCGTTGGTGTTCGAGCACCGCGGCTTTCGCCTTTTCCAATCCAGTCATACAGCCCCCAGCATTGAAGTCACCAGCGTCATCAGTGGCAGCGTTAAGTCAGGATCCACGCGGAACATCTCGACAATCCCTTCACTCAATTCCTTCAGCTTCTGGTGCTTTGGCGCGTCCATTACGACGGCTATCTTGGCTTCACTGATTTCCTTCTCCAGTCGTGCCAGACGTGCCCTGACGTTGTCTTCTGGCATCAGTCGGCTGCGGAACTCCAGCGGAAGAACCGCGAGGATCGCCGGGGTTATCCGACGGACGTTCTCGCGATACCGTTCGCTGTTGAATTGGTTGTCCAGGAAACGAAAGAGCTTCTGGCGTTTCCGGCAGAGATCATCAGGGAAAGTGATGTCATCACCGCCCTGCGCCCGGTACTCTTCGATGATCAGGGCTGTAACCACATCCTGACCATCTACACCCGCCCAGGCGCGGACCACATCGCGAATATCTTCGTGACTCGGCCCCTTATGCGCTTGAGCGCGATTTATCATTGCACCCTGGCTAATTTCGTTATCATTTTGAAAAGTAAGCGCCTGCATGATTAGGCCTCCTAACGTGGTAACCCATCGGTTGGGTTTGGATACAGATCGGGCCGCAGTTCGTGTGGTGTAACACCGGTGGCGCCATAAATCTGTAAGACGCGATCAGCTGGTACAACGCCTTGGTAGCGATTTTTCCAGCGGCTTACTGACATAGGCTTAATGCCCAGTAAAACTGCGAGTTTTGAGGCTGTGCCTGCACATTTAATTGCTTTGGTTAATCCGTTCATCATTTTCTCCGCGTTGGATATGACTAAATTAAGCCTCAGACTTAATAAACTGTCAAGCTCCAGGCGAATTTTAAAGTTTAAGCCAAAGGGTTATTCTTCAGACATGAAAGAAAAAACCGTACTTAACCCAATACTTGTCGAGCGCCTGACCGAGTTAAATGGTCGTGGAATGACAAAATCTGATATGGCCAGGGTCGCGCAGGTAACTCCGCAATCCGTGAACGGCTGGTTTAAGAAGGGCGTGATTAGCAAGAAATCAGCGCTGGCAGTCGCTG
Organism: Kluyvera sichuanensis; assembly: GCF_040930405.1. NCBI lineage: Bacteria > Pseudomonadati > Pseudomonadota > Gammaproteobacteria > Enterobacterales > Enterobacteriaceae > Kluyvera > Kluyvera sichuanensis. Next base: position 894,175 of record NZ_CP162271.1, on the reverse strand, counting down.
ATGCCGCCGGTGTGTCAGTTCCTTGGCTGTTAGGCGAAGATGTTGATGAAAAAGACGGGATGAAAGCTAACGAGAGAAGACTGCTCGAGCTCTTCCGTCAACTTCCTGAGGATGAGCAGGAAAACATGCTGCGTATATTCTCCATCCGCCTGAAAGAGCTGGATGCGATGTACGAGAAGTACATGAAGGGCCGGATTCGGTCTCAGGAAGATTAAGATGTTCCTATTTACTAAGTTAGAATGGTGTTTATCCCGAGATAATTAACTTTTGGAATGGTTGAATATTGCGCTGGATTCAACAAAAATAATAGAGGATGATCATGGCAATCTCTAAAGAAATGAGGAAACTCATTAACAAATGGAAGACAGGAACATCTTGGCCTAAGCGGCTAGAATGGCTTGAAATAAAAGGTATACGAGGTTGGTCTGGGCAGCGGGTAGATTTTCAATTTCCAATAGTTGCACTTGTTGGTGAAAATGGCTCGGGGAAAAGCACAGTATTGCAATGTGCGGCGTCTGTATATAAAGACAAAAAAAAGAGATTCGCCTCATTCTTCTTCCCGGACACTCCCTTTGAAAAAATACAAAGTGCATATATTCGTTATTCATACAGAGAAGGACATAACTCATTAGTTAAATCTATAAGAAAGCCAACAAACCGCTGGATCGGGAACCCTGATCGCCCAGCAAGAAGAGTCGAATATGTTGATTTAAGCAGGCTGCAGCCAGTTAACGCAAGACTAGGGTATCTCAAATTGCTTAAGGGGGGATCTACAGAACAATCCCATGAAGCGTTCGACCAAGATAGGCTTGATCGACTTAAAAACATTATAGGTAAGAGTTATACAGCAGCTGGGTTATCAACAACAACAATAGATGCCAAAAGACCAGTTACCGTAATTTCAAACGAAGGAACTAGATATTCTGGTTTTCACCAAGGTGCTGGAGAAATTACTGCGACAGAACTTATTGCAGTGGATTATCCGAAATATGGACTTATCTTAATTGACGAGATAGAGACATCCTTGCATCCAAGGGCTCAACGGCGCTTGATGCGCGATCTCGCCAATTTAGCGAGAGAAAGGGAGCTTCAAATTCTCATAACAACGCACTCACCTTACATTCTCTCTGAGCTTCCCCCAGAAGCACGAATTTATCTCATGAATGGCGTTGAGGGGAAAACAGCCGTAAGCGGTGTAAGCCCTGAGTTTGCCATGACTAAAATGGATGAGGAAAATCATCCAGAATGTGATATCTATGTAGAAGATACTGTCGCAAAAACACTCGTTTCTGAAGTCATCGCCACCTCCAGAGAGCGTGAGTTATTATCTAGGGTCATGATTATTCCTTTTGGAACCGCAAGTGTTGGCATGGCATTAGGGCAGATGGCTCACAACAATAGATTCCCTAGAACAACTGTCGTATATCTTGACGGGGATCAATCCCCAGCACCAGGATGTACTATTTTGCCAGGCGACGATGCTCCCGAAGTCGTGGTTTTCAATGCCCTGCAAGAACAGGGATGGCCCAATATTTCCGAAAAAATTGGCAGGGAGCCGGCAGAAACGATTGATGCGCTGAATTCCTCTATGAGCAATGCAGACCATCATGGATGGCCAAGAACTGCCGCCAATTCATTAAATATCGGCTCTGAGATACTCTGGCATGCCATGTGTTCATCTTGGGCCAAAAACTGCATGAGCGCTGCAGATCTTGATGCTGTACTCCAACCAATAGTTGATGCACTGGAATCGGAGCGCTAATACCCTCGTTCTCAACTGGCTACTGAGCGTCCCCTAGTTATCTTTTCCCGGCCACCGCGCCGGGTTTTTACTGCCCTTCTCCCAGAATTCGGCTTTAGAATTCGCCCCGAACATCCCGTGATCCCGGCCTCGGCGCTGGGATTTTTTTCGTCCAAAATCCGTCACTTCCATCACGTAAGCCTAAAACTTAACAAACGACTTCGCCTTAAGCTTGACATCAATTAAGTCTGCGGCTTAATATCAATATCACCAAGACGCACTACGACCACCAACAGGAAGAAACCTCCCGACGGTGGATCACAAATAGCGCATCAGGCAACCGTTCCGCCAGCCTGGCGACAAGGGCAAACGAGAGGGAATCAGCATGGTTCATCAGCACTACGGTACCCAGACGGTCAACCGCGGCGCAGTTCAGCCGGGAATGCTCGTCAAGCACAACGACTCTACCTGGACAGCATCAGCCAACGCTCGCGGTCGTTTGTATCTGCATCGAGGCATTGAGCGGACCTACACCAAAGATTTGCTGGTTGAGGTTTATTTAAACGGTCTGGGGAATGGCCTTAGCCATTAACGGAGGAGTTATGCAGGAGAAGAAATGCGCTTACCGCCGGTGCGGAAAGCCAATTGAGCAGGGAAAAGAAGTGAAGAGCAAGTTGACGCTGATTCACGGCGCGCAGCTGAAGCACGAAGAGCGCGAGTACTGCTGCGAACATTGCGCTTCATGCGACCAGATGGCCCACGAGTCATAACGTAAAAACCCGCCAAAGCGGGCCTGTACGTCCGGTGCCACCGACCAAAGTTACACCGGAAATTACCAAAACCAATGAACACACCCAATGGGCGCCATCAATGGCCCGGGGATTCTAACATCCAAAAAAGAGGATTGAACATGGAATTTCCATTTGTTATCAGAGCCACGCAAAAATCAGGGAAGCCTGATGCTTTTGTCTGGATTGATGCAAAAACCGAGTCTCGCGCAGCGCTGATGCTGGATGTCGCACTGGAAGATGCAGGCATTGAGACCGGTCGCGGCAAAGACTACATGAAGCCTATCCGCACCGATTTCCCGGTATTTAACGACCTGCCGGAAGAAGGCGTGGTTGATTTTACCTGGTGCGAACGCTACGAACTGGCGGATGACCAGCGCACCTGGCAGTTGAAAGACGGCGCGGCGCCACAGGATACTTTCCACCAGGAAGATGCTGGCGACGCAGACGCAGACGCAGAACAGGATGACGACGAAGACCGCGAAAGCCATATTGTCGATGTCGCCTATAACCTCGCACCGATGGGCTTCCGCGTGCAGCTGCTCGCGCAGTTCATTGCCGAAGACCTGCGCGTCTACTGCATCAACAAAGAAACCCAGGCGCAAATCGCTGCGCTGGAAATGGACACAGATAACACATACGTCCAGAACCTGCTGCTGGCCGCCGAGAACGCACCTGAGGTTAAGGCCTTCGACATGCCGACGCTGTGGAAGTTGACCGCCGCGGTTAAGACGGTATTCCCGCAGGACAAGCGCAGTGAGCTGAACCAGGTTATTCAGTTCGTGAAGGCATGGGCGACCACTGAGCACATCGACCGCGGGATCATCGTTCGTGAGTGGACCGTCGGGAATCGCATTTCATCGGTGAACTCCCAGCAGCAGGAAGCGCTGCAATCAGAACGCCACACACGTGCCGTACCTCAATCGACAACCAGCCTGCGCAATGAAATCGCAGTGGCTCAACTGTACCCCGACGCAGAGCCTGGCAACATCAGCCGCAATCAGCTATCCGGTGCTAAAAACCTGCAGGAACGCGAAGAAGCCATCTTTACCACTGCAGCGAAGACACTGATGGGGATCACCGACATTCTTGAATATGACACCCTGTCCGTGTTCGGCGTTACTCGGGCTGTGAATTGGAATGGCGAAACCCCGGTCAAAGAACTGCGCCAACAAGCTCGCGCCTGGCTGGCGGAAAACGGAATCTATGAAAACGGCGAACATTCGAAAGGCTATCTTGAGTGGGATGAAAATCCCCGCACCGAGCGCCAGGCGAAGGTAGAAGAACCATCTGCCAAACAACCAGAAATCGCCAACGTAGGCGTAGGAATTTTCTCCATCGATGGCCTGATGAGCGCCCCAGCGAAACAAAATAAGGAAACCACCAGCGATGAGCCGATGGAAGAGACTGAGCGCGCCGAAGGCGAAGCTAACAATGCGGTACCAGCAGGCGAAAGTGCTGTGGAAGATGATCAGCAGACAGATACCGTAACTGACGCCAGCGCCGGGGAAATTCTGGCCGCCGCTGCGCCGAGCCTGGCAAACCATGAAGCGACAGATGTAAACCAAAAACCGGAAAACGTGAACCAAAATGACGGTTCTGTGCATCAGGAAGACCAAAATGCGCATCAAAGCAGCCCAGAAGTGAATCAGCCAGAACCAGTTGCTGAGTACCCTGCTTTCTTCGAACCAGGCCGCTATGAAGGTCTGCCGAACGAGGTTTACCACGCGGCCAACGGCATCAGCTCCACTCAGGTGAAAGATGCTCGCGTGAGCCTGATGTTCTATCACGGCCGCCATGTCACTAAAACCATCCGCCGCGAAAGCAGCGACGCGCTGACATTCGGCAGCCTGGCGCACACTCTGGCCCTGGAGCCCGAAAAACTCCACGAAGAGTTTGCGGTATTCCCGGGCATTCCAGTCGAGGCATTTACCACCACCGACTCACTGAAGGCCTTCATTCGCGAATACAACACGGACAAGCCTAAGGCTGACCAGTTGAAGTTGACTGGCAAAAAAGAAGAGCTTCAGGAAGCGATCCGAGCAGTTAACCCGGATGCCATTTTCGCGGATGAATTCGAGCAGCAGTGGCGTGAAAGCGTTGCCGGAAAAACAATCCTGACCAGCGAGCAACTTAACCTGGCCACAGCCATTCAGCAGGCGTTACTGAATCACGAATCAGCCGGGAAACTGCTGCGCCACCCTTCTCGCGCCGTCGAAACCAGCTATTTCGGCATGGATGAAGAAACCGGGCTCGAGGTGCGCGTTCGCCCGGACCTCGAAGTTGAAGTGAACGGTGTGCGCATCGGCGTAGACCTCAAGACGATCAGCATGGGCCGAGTTAAGCAGGAAGGCCTACGCGCCAAGCTGCACCGGGAAATCATCGACCGTGATTACCACATCAGCGCAGGCATGTACTGCAATGTCGCCGACTTTGACCAGTTCTTCTGGATCTTCGTCAACAAAGATGAGGGCTATCACTGGGTGGCGGTTATCGAGGCATCGGAAGATTTGCTCGACCTCGGCCTGCTGGAGTACCAGCGCACTATGCGCGCACTGGCTCAGGCATATGACACCGACTGCTGGCCGGCACCGGTCACTGAAGATTACAGCGACGAACTGAACGACTTCGACCTGCGCCGCCTTGAAGCGCTGCGCTTGGCTTAATGGAGGATTTGACCATGCAAAATACCAACATCATCACGACCGAGCAGGCTCCGAACACCATTTCTGCCAGTAACGCCGTATTCAACGTGCAGGCGCTGGGGCAACTGACCGCATTCGCCGACCTGATGGCGCAGTCTGCCGTCACCGTTCCAAAGCATCTGGCGGGTAAACCAGCCGACTGCATGGCGATCGTCATGCAGGCTATGCAGTGGGGCATGAACCCTTACGCAGTCGCGCAGAAAACACACCTGGTAAACGGCGTGCTGGGTTACGAGGCTCAACTGGTTAATGCAGTGATTTCCAGCTCAAGCGCCATTCAGGGTCGTTTCCATTACGAGTACGGCGGCGACTGGGAAAAGATTGCCGGCCAGAAAGACGGACGCGATGAGTTAGGCCTGTTTATCCGCGTCGGTGCAGTCCTGCGCGGTGAAGCGGAGATCACCTGGGGTGAGCCAATCTACCTGGCGGACATCACCACTCGGAACTCACCGTTGTGGAAGACGGCGCCGAAACAGCAGATCGCGTATCTCGCGGTGAAGTACTGGGCCCGCCTGTACTGCCCGGAAGTCATCCTCGGGGTTTACAGCCCGGATGAAGTCGAGCCGCGCGCAGAGAAAGAGATTAACCCGGCGCCGCAGCGCGTTAGCCTGGCTGAAATCTCAGGTGACACCGTCACAACCACCGGCAGCGCGCGTGAATCCGCAGTGAATATCGACTCGATCGCCGACGAATTCCGGGACCGGATTGATGCCGCCGAAGATATCGACGCCGCAAAAGCGGTTGGCGAAGACATCAACCAGGCGAAAGCCGCACTGGGCTCATCACTTTTCACCGAGCTCAAGAACAAAGCCACTCAGCGCTACCACCGGGTGAACGCTCGCAACAAAGTAGAAGCGACCATCAACTCTCTGCCGAACGCCGGTGAACCGGATGCGGCTGAGCTGTTCACGAAGGCAGAAGCAGCACTCACCGCCGCGCGCCGCCACCTGGGCGATGAGCTGTACGAGCAGTTCCGCGTGACGCTCGACGACATGAAACCTGAATACGTTGGCTAACGGAGGTCGGCCCCAGCCGGGGCCGAATTATCAGCATGGTAGATAAATTTGAACGTCAGAAAGCGGTCGCTCATTACCTGCTCGAAAATCCGCAGGCAAGCCCCGTACAAATCAGTGAAGCGCTTTGCCTTACCGATCGTGCTACGCGCTACATCATCGGCGTAATGACAGAAAGCGGCATGATTCTGCGCACCCGGAATGCCGTTGATGGACGTATTCACAACTTCATCGTCAGCGATTGGTATGCCGACGAACTCGTTAACGGTCCAGCGCCGGATCCGACAGAACACGGGCACATCCGGAAACTGGAAGCCGCCGCCAATCAGTTAGAGAGTCGCGGTTTGTGGCGCCGGGCAGCGACGGTCTGGGCGGAGCTATCACGCCTGCAGAAGACGGTAACCGGCGTGGCCATGATTGCGTCTCGGCGTAACCGCTGTATTCGACTGGGGAGAGCGTAAATATGAGCCTGAAACACCGCCTGCCGGAGCTGGAAGCCAGCATTGAGCCTGCTGCGCTGCGCACGGCTGCAGATGAGTATTCCGACCTGCTGCTGACATTGTGCCTGTGCATGAAGATGGCTGGCCCGACCCGGGCAAACGTCCGCGCCTGCGCCGCCGCGCTCAAGGGCCGCCTGACAACCTGGCACAGCCAGAAAGAGCTGAACGCCATCCTCAGCAGTTGGGACCCTGTTGGTTACGTCCTCGGCCTGCGCCGGGAAGCGAACCGCGCTGCCGCCAGCAATGGCGATCCGATTGATGTGTTTGTGTGAGGTGAGCATGAAGCTAATTAACCGCGGCAATAAGCAGTCACCCATCGCGCGCCAGGCCTGCGCCATTGCACTGGAGACACACCACCAGCGTTACGGCGACTACGGACGCAGCAAGATGAAAGAGACATACACAGTCCGAGTGTCGGGCGTAAAGGTTTGGGTAGAGGTGGTCAATCGCAGTCGCAGCTATGTCGCGACAGCGATGACGGGGATGCGCCGACTGCGTGCGCTGCCGGGCCAGGTGAGTTGATTATTAATTTTCAAATGGCCTACTGCGGCCTATAGGAGATGTCTGAATGCGCGCAGCTGTAAGAAAAGCGGAACTTGTTAAAATCGTCCCACTTTCCTTTTACGCAATTGATAAATTGGAAAAAAGTGGGGATTTCCCAAAACGATTTCCATTAACCTCTCGAGTGGTGGCGTGGAATCTTGATGAGGTGGAGGCCTGGCTGGACTCTCGGCAGGAAAGCCCAGGTAATATCACTCGTGACAGTGGAATGATCAATGGCCTGCAAAAAACCTGGAGCAGTCGCAGGAAAAACTAAACCTGCTGAGGAGGGGAAACCCTCCTCAGCCTATTTGTATTTATCCACCCATTTATCAATCAAGTCCGCCCAATCCTGCAGCATCGCTTTGCGCTGTTCTGAATATTCTGCCTTGTTGTATACCGCACGAACGCCCTTCTGCTCATGTGCCAAGCATTTCTCGATCCAATCAGAGTTGTAGCCGAACTCATGAAGAAGAGTGCTCGCTGTTCGTCGCAGGTCATGAACTGAAAATCGCTCAAGTTCAATTCCATCACTAGCGAGCCGCCGCAGCCCGTATCTTATGGCTGCATTAAGTGCAGCACTAGATAGTGGGGATTTGTTGCTAAAGCGTCCCGGATGAATAAAATCAGCCCTGGAATACAATCCATTTAACGCAACAAGCACGTCAAAGGCCTGGTTTGAAAGATATATGCGATGTGGGCGAGACATCTTCATTATTTCGGCAGGCAAAGTGAGCGTTCTTTCCTCCCAATCAACCATACTCCATCTGGCTTGGGTGAATTCGCTTTTCCTGAGCATGGTCAGGAGCACAAACTTTACCGCTAACTGGATAGACTGAGTAACTCCTGTTCTCGCCAGGGCATTCAAAAAGACGCCTATCTCGCGCTCACTCAAAGCCCTATCTCGTGGGGTGAAAGAGGCTATCGACTTGGCCTTTACCCGTAATGCGGGGTTTTCGACCTCAACACCGCGATCAATGGCAAACTCAAAAACCTTGCTTACAAGGTGCCGCACATTAAGCGCCGTAGACGGAGCTCCGCGATCTCTGATTTCCTCGCAGCACAATCTCAGGTCGTTATGATTAATTTCTTTCAGGGTCCTGTTGCCGAATCTGGGGAGCACCTCTTTATCCATAATTGATAATCTGAGTGCTCTGGTGCTATCCGCAACTTTCCATGTTTTTCTCCATTGCTTTTCGTACTCATTAAAATGGAGTGCTTTCTTCACCTCTTGCTTACTTCGCTGCTTTTTAATCGCCGGTGATTCGCCAGATGAGATTAGCTTCTTCGCTTCGTTTAATTTCTCTCTGGCTTCGGCAAGGCTAATGCCCTCTGGCCCATACCTTCCAATAGTTAGCGTTTCACGGCGGCCGTTAATGCGATAGTCATAACGAAACGCAACCGTACCAGCAGTACTGACGGTAACGTACAATCCATCACGGTCTGATTGCTTGTACATTTTTTCTTTAGGTTTCAGATTCTTAAGCTTTGTGTCGGTAAGCATTGACGGTATCCAGTATCAATAAATACCGTCAAAGGTGATGAGCTATGACGGTAAAAACTGAATTTTACCGTAACGGTAGTTCGTTGAATACGTCATTTATACCGTCAAAAAAATGAGGTTTTCTGATGTGGTTAGCAAAGGTTAACGAGAGGTGCTGGCGCTGCAATCCGCGCCAGCTCTGGTTTTAGATGAGGTTAACGAAGGTTATCAGGAGCATGTATTCAACTAGTGCTTCACGATATACATCGTATGCGTATAAGCCACGTCTTCCGGATTGGTGATCGGGTAGCCTTTTACCCACGGCTTGATCAACCGTCCGTTGGTGTACTGGTAGATAGGCGCAATAGGCGCTTTCTCGGCCAGAATTTTCTCGGCGGTGTTGTAATCTGCGTTACGCGCCTCGGCGGTGTTCTCCAGCGTCGCCTGGCGGATCACCTTGTCATACGCCGGGTCGCTGAAACGGGAAATATTGCCGGTGTTGGTGGAGGTCAGCAGCGACAGGAAGGTTGACGGCTCGTTGTAATCGCCCACCCACGACGCACGAATCACGTCGAAATTACCGGTGTTACGGCTATCGATATAGGTTTTCCACTCCTGGTTTTGCAGCTTCACGTCAACGCCGAGGTTTTTCTTCCACATCGATGCCACCGCAATCGCGATTTTCTGGTGGTTTTCCGAGGTGTTGTACAACAGCGTCAGCTTCAGTGGGCGATTCGGGCCGTAGCCTGCCGCCTGCAGCAGCATCTTCGCCTGCGCGTTCAGTTCGGCCTGGCTGCTTTGCGCCATCTCTGAGGTCTGCGGCTTAAAGCCAGCGGTCACATCAGGGGTAAAGCGCCATGCCGGTTTCTCACCGGTGCCTAAGACCTTCTCAGCGATAATCCGGCGGTCGATGGTCATGCTCAGAGCCAGACGCACACGCGCATCGGCGGTTGGCCCTTTTTGGGTGTTGAACGCGTAGTAATAGGTACCCAGCTGCGCCGGCGTATAGACCTGGCCCGGCAGCTCCTTAAGTAGCTTCTGATACTGGTTTTTCGGGAAGGATTCGGTGATATCAATATCACCCGCCAGGTAGCGTTTGGTGGCGGAGGACTCCTGGTTTATCGGGATGAAGGTGACTTTCTGAATAACCGTCTTCGCGTTATCCCAATAGTGCTTGTTCGGTACCGCTACCAGCTTCTCATTCACCACGCGGTCTGCCAGCACGTAGGCACCGTTGCCAATAAGCTTACCTGGGCGCGTCCAGTTCTTATCACTCTCGACATTGGCTCTGTTGACCGGGTAGAGCGAGAAGTTGGCGGTCAGATTCACAAACCATGGCAGCGGTTTATCCAGCTGAACGCGCAGGGTGTGGGCATCCACCGCGGTGACGCCCAGCGTCTCGGGTTTGGCTTTACCGTCGATAATATCCTGAGCGTTAGTGATGCCGGCCAGCGCGGCAAACCAGGCAAACGGCGAGGTGGTTTTCGGATCAACCAGACGCTGCCAACTGTAAACGAAGTCCTGCGCCGTGACCGGCGTACCGTCGGACCATTTTGCATCGTTGCGCAGGGTAAATGTCCAGATACGCTGATCGTTCGTCTGCCAGCGGGTGGCGACGCCTGGAATGATATTGCCGTTGGCATCCTGGTTCACCAGCCCTTCAAACAGATCGCGAATGACCTGAATCTCCGGCAGCCCCACCGCCTTTGCGGGATCTAATGAAGCGGGTTCATCTTTAATATGACGAACCAGCTCCTGCTGCTTCGCCAGCACCGTCCCAGCGGGAACGTCGGCCGCGACGGCGATAGAACTCAGACCTGAAAGCAAGACGGCGCAACAGGTCAAGGTGAACGGTAACTTCATGTCATCCCCTTAAAATTGGCAAACCCACACAACTTGATGAAAATATTATTTGTTTCAGTCTCGGTAATTGCAAACAACATGTCACATAAACTTGATATGTCACCAGCAATATCTATCAGGGAAACTATTTGATTCGCGGCGATTTTTGCACAACACTGCTCAATATCCCCATTGCGTATCAGGACTCAGCGTATGTCATCCACCCGCCCTCGCGCCCAGCGCGGCGCGTTCCCGCCCGGAACACAACACTATGGTCGTTCTCTGCTTGGGGCTCCGCTCATCTGGTTTCCCGCCCCATTGGCTGGCCCGCAGAGCGGTTTGATCATTGCCGGCACGCACGGTGATGAAAACGCCTCGGTCGTCACCCTTTCCTGCGCGCTGCGTACGCTGGCCCCGGACCTTCGCCGCCACCACGTGGTGCTGGCGGTAAACCCGGACGGCTGTCAGTTGGGTCTGCGGGCGAACGCAAACGGCGTGGATCTGAACCGCAACTTCCCGTCGGCAAACTGGAAGTCGGGCGACACGGTGTACCGCTGGAACAGCGCGGCGGAACAACGCGACGTGGTGCTGCAGACCGGTAGCCGCCCCGGGTCCGAACCGGAGAGCCGGGCGCTTTGTCAGCTGATTCATCAGATTAACCCAGCGTGGGTAGTGTCGTTCCACGATCCGCTGGCCTGCATTGAGGACAGCCGTCACAGCGAACTGGGGCAATGGCTTGCCGGGGCGTTCAGCCTGCCGCTGGTCAGCAGCGTCGGTTATGAAACGCCAGGGTCGTTTGGTAGCTGGTGCGCCGATATTGGCCTGCACTGCATCACCGCCGAGTTCCCTCCTGTCTCCTCCGACGAGGCCAGTGAGAAGTATCTGGCGGCGATGACGGCGCTGCTGCACTGGCAGTCAACGCATCACAAGTGAAGCTCACCGCAGGTAAAACGCAGCGCCGGTTCGGCATCGGCGGCAAGCCAGGTCGGGCCGTCGAGGTCGGCAAAGCGAACCTGCGGTGCCAGCGGTAGCGCGGCTTCAATGGCCCGCGAGGTACACAGCATGCAGCCGAGCATCAGCGCAAAGCCCTGCGCTTTGGCCTCGGCGGCCAACGCCAACGCTTCGGTCAGGCCTCCGGTTTTATCGAGTTTAATGTTCACCATCTCATAGCGCTCGCGCAGCACGGGCAAATCTTCGCGGGTATGGCAGCTTTCATCGGCACAAATCGGCAACGGATGGATAAAGTGGCTAAGCGCCTCGTCTTCGCCCACCGGTAAAGGTTGTTCGAGCATCGCGACGTTCAAGTCCGCCAGCAGCTGGCAGCGCGCGGCAAGCCCATCGCCGTGCCAGGATTCATTGGCATCAACAATCAGCGTCGCATCCGGCGCGGCAGCGCGAATCGCCACCATCCTTTCACAAATAAAATGGTTATCCAGCTTCACTTTGAGCAATCGGGCACCGCTTTCATACAGGGCCTTTGCGCTAGCGGCCATTTGTTCTGGGGTGCCAATGACTACCGTTTGGGCAGTCGTAAGGGTGTCAGGTAGGCGAACACCCAGCTGCGTGACAACGTCACTTTTCAACAGGTGGGTTTCCAGACTCCAGAGCGCACAGTCGATCGCATTTCGCGCGGCCCCGGCCGGCAGCAGCGTGGCCAACTGTTCGCGGGTTAACCCCTGTTCCAGCTGTTCGCCCAGCGCCATGATTTGCGCCATCACCGAAGCGATGCTTTCGCCGTAGCGCGGATACGGCGTGCACTCACCCACCCCTTTTACGCCATCCTGCTCCAGCTCAACCACCACCACCTTCGCTTCACTGCGGCTACCGCGTGCGATAACGAAAGGGGTATGCAATGGCCAGGCTTCTTCGAAGACTCGCAGCTTTCTCATTTTTTGCTCCTTACAATCAGGCGTAAATAGGGTTTGCCGTGTTAACGCCTGTTGTCATACACTAGGGCAGACGTTAACTATATGTAAACAGGAAGATAATCATGTCGCAAACCGTACATTTCCAGGGCAATCCCGTTGCTGTTCAAGGTTCTATCCCACAGGCGGGCGATAAAGCTCAACCGTTTACGCTGGTGGCAAAAGATCTGTCAGACGTCACCCTCGGCCAGTTCGCGGGCAAACGTAAAGTTCTGAACATTTTCCCAAGCATCGATACCGGCGTCTGCGCGGCATCTGTGCGTAAATTCAACCAACTGGCTGGCGAACTGGCCAACACCGTGGTGCTGTGCGTTTCCGCTGACCTGCCGTTCGCGCAGTCTCGCTTCTGCGGCGCAGAAGGCCTGAGCAACGTAGTTACTCTGTCTACCCTGCGTGCTCCAGAATTCCTGCAGACCTACGGCGTAGGCATCGCAGACGGCGCACTGAAAGGTCTGGCGGCACGTGCTGTTGTGGTTATCGATGAAAACGACAACGTGGTCTACAGCGAACTGGTGAACGAAATCACCAACGAGCCAGACTACGATGCGGCACTGGCTGCCCTGAAAGCGTAATCACCGCACCGCAAAAGACAAACAGCCTCTTTTCAGAGGCTGTTTTTTTATGACTCTTCGCCCTTCTTGTTGCTCAGGCCATATTCCCGCAATTTATTGGCAATCGCCGTGTGCGATACGCCCAGACGCTTGGCAAGTTTTCGGGTGCTTGGATAGCTGCGATAAAGCTGCGTCAGCACCGAACGTTCAAAGCGACGGGTAATATCGTCCAGCGAGCCTTCCATCGCCTCTTCCCCTACCGCCGCGCTTGATACATCGTGATCCGGCAGCAGTACGTCCTGCGGACGCAGTTCGTAGCCTTCGAGTTGAGTTAGCGCACGGTACACCGCGTTCTTCAGTTGGCGAACGTTGCCCGGCCAGCCGTAGCGAGTGAGCACAGTGTTGAGATCGGCAGAAAGTTTCGGGCGGGAGATCCCCTGCTCATCGGCAAAGCGCGCCACAAACAGTTCGGTCAACGGCATGATGTCCTGTGGACGATCGCGCAGCGGCGGCAGGTTAAGGGTCAGCACGTTGAGGCGGTAATAGAGATCCTCGCGGAACAGCCCTTTTTGCACCAGCTCCACCAGGTTTTTCTGGGTGGCGCAGATAACGCGAACGTCGACATGCACTTCATGGTCTTCACCCACGCGGCGGAAGGTGCCATCGTTGAGGAAGCGCAGCAGTTTGGTCTGCATGCGCGGCGACATTTCACCAATTTCATCCAGCAGCACCGAGCCGCCGTTAGCCTGTTCGAAGAACCCTTTTTTCCCCTCTGCGGCATCGCCAAACAACTCGCTCTCAACCGCATCTTCCGGAATGGAGCCGCAGTTCAGCGCCAGGTACGGCTTCGCCGCACGCGGGCTTGCCAGGTGACAGGCGTGGGCCAGCAGATCTTTACCGGTGCCGGTTTCCCCGACGATCAGTAATGGCGCAGTCAGCAGCGCCAGCTTGCGCGCCTGATCCACCACCTGACGCATACGCGGGCTAACGCCCACAATCTGGCTGAACGCGCTAACATCCTGGGTGGTCATGGTTTGCAACTGGCGGCCCATACGCAGCGTGGAGCGCAGCATTAGCACCGCCCCCGCCAGCACGCGGGCGTCGTTTTCGCCGCTCAGGTAGACCGGCGTGGCTTCCAGCAGGAAGTTCTGCCCGTGGATCACCACGTGTTCGGCATGAGACTCCACTTCGTCGCTTTCGAACCAGCGCGGGAAGTTAAAGCCGCTAATCAGTTGCGCCACGTTATGGTTGCGCATTTTATCCTGGCTCATGCCAAACAGCTGGCAGCTCGCCGGGTTAGCGCGTTCGATTTTGCTGCGCGTATCCAGCGACAGCACCGGCTCCGGCATCGCTTCCAGCAGCGCGCTCAGCGCCAGATGTTCACGTTCGGAGGGCATCCACGGGACGGTACGAACGTCGGTCACGCCCGCAATGCGGCGGATTTCCGCCATCAGGCTGCTGAAGCTGGTGAAATCCAGCTCCGCAAAATTAAGGTAGATTCGGCCAACAGGGTCGATATCGATACCGCGCAGGTCAATGCCGCGCAGCACCAGAAGATCGAGCAGTTCACGGGTCAGACCGAGACGGTCTTCACAAAAGACTTCAAGACGCATGGGAGTGTTCACCCTTATAAGCCAAAGACGTATGAATAATAAGACACTTATTCGCTGGCGTGAAGATGAGTGTCAACAATTATTGACAGTATGGCGGAAAAATGGGCGTTGTGCCGTAAAGTTATGCGTTCAATTAATAAACCGCACTTAACGGTCCCCTCGCCCCTCTGGGGAGAGGGCTAGGGTGAGGGAGACGGCACGATAGCCAATCCGTAATGAGATGATTGTAGCGGCGGTGGATTAACCCTCACCCCAACCCTCTCCCTTAAAAAGGGAGAGGGGGCAGATTGTGCCAGGATGTTAAAAATTACCCCATTCGATGCTCGCCACGCTCCAGCGCGCTACGGTCAAAGAAACGCTGAATCACGCCACCCGCCATAAAGGCCGCGCGGTCGGACATATGCGCAATCACATCCGCATCGTGACTCACCAGCAGATAGGTCATACCGTGGTCCTGCTTCAAGCGGTTGAGCAGGTTCAGGATCTCCGCCTGCACCGACATATCCAGCGCCGAGGTGGGTTCGTCGAGCAGCAGGATTTTTGGCCGCAGCAGCAGCGCGCGGGCAATCGCCACGCGCTGACGCTGGCCGCCGGAAAGCTGATGCGGATAGCGGCTGGCGGCATCGGCGGGCAATCCCACCTGCTCCAGCGCCGTCTGCACCCGAGTTTCAATGTCCGCTTCACCATGAATACTCAGCGGCTCGGCCAGCGTACGCCACAGCGTATGGTTCGGATGTAGCGAAGCGTACGGGTCCTGGAAAACCATCTGCACGTTGCGGCGCAGTTCACCCTGGAAGCGTGCACCGGGGGTGATCGGTTTATCGAACAGCGAAACCAGCCCGCCCCACTCGCGCTGCAGCCCAGCGATAACCCGCAGAATGGTCGATTTCCCGCAGCCGGATTCCCCAATCAGGCTGAAGGTTTCGCCAGCGTTGACGTGGAAACTGGCCGCCGACACCGCCGTTTTCTCGCCAAACGTCACCTGTAACGCCTGAATATCAACGATCGCCATGTGCCGTCTCCTCAAAGTTCTGACTGCGATCCAGCGTCGGCAGCATCTGACCATAGGTCTGCGCGTTCGGGCGGCAGGTCCACAAGGTGCGGGTGTAAGGGTGCGTGGCCTGCGGTAAATCGCGTGCCGCCATCTCATCCACGCCGTTACCCTGATACATCACCAATACCCGGTCGCAGTGCTGAGCCACCAGCGGTAAATCGTGGCTAATCAGCAGCATCGCCATCTGCCGTTGTTCGCACTGCGCCACCAGCAGCTCGAGGATCTGATTACGCAGACGGGCATCCAGCGCCGAGGTGGGTTCATCGGCAATCAGGACTTTAGGGTCGTTAATCAGCGCAATGGCAATCATCACCCGCTGCCCCATGCCGCCGGACAGTTCGCCCGGATAGCGGTTCAGCACCGCCACGTCGAGCCCCATCGCCAGCACCGCGGACTCACACTTTTCCTGCCGCTCGCGGCGGTTCAGCCGCTGATGGAGAGTGAGCGCCTCTTCCAGTTGCTCACGTACCGTTTTCACCGGGTTCAGCGCATAGCGAGGGTCTTGCAGCACCATGGCGATGTCATTACCCCGCAGCGCACGCCAGCCGCGCGCATTCAGGGAGAGCACATCATGGCCAAGTACGTTGAGACGGTCGGCGCTGACGATACCCGGCTTGCGCACCAGGCCCATTAACGCCCGCGCGGTCATCGACTTGCCGGAGCCGGATTCCCCCACCAGCGCCAGCCGCTCATTGCCGAGCGTGAAGCTCATATTGTTGACCACCCGCGCGCGGGGATAATCAATATTCAGCCCCTGTACGGAAAGGCGTTGCTCAGTCATGTTGCGGCTCCAGAACGTCACGTAAACCATCGCCCAGCAGGTTAAACGCCAGGCTGGCAATCAGAATCGCCGCACCTGGTGCGGCGGCAATCCACCACTGATCAAAGATCACCTGCATGCCATCGGCAATCATCGCCCCCCACTCCGCCATGGGTGGACGCGCGCCCAGGCCGAGGAAGCCTAAACCCGCAGCGGCCAGAATGATCCCCGCCAGATCCAGCGCCAGACGTACGATCGCCGACGGCAGGCACAGGGGCAGAATATGGCCGACCAACAGGCGCAGGCCGCGAATCCCCATCATTTCGGCGGCGGCTAAATAGTCGCTATGCCGCAGACGCTGGATTTCACTGCGCGCCTGTCGTGCATAGGCAGGCCAGGTGGTCAGCGCCAGCGCTAACGCGCCGTTAACCAGCCCTGGACCCAGCATCGCCACGAAGGCAAAGGCCAGAATCAGGCGCGGCATCGACATCACGACATCGGTAAAACGCATCAGAATGCGCTCCAGCCAGCCACCGTAATAGCCGGAAAGAATGCCAATCAGCAGCCCAACCGGCAGCGTAATCACCGTCACCAGCGCCACCAGCCCCAGTGCCGGACGAGTACCGTAAATCAGCCTTGAGAGCAGGTCGCGCCCGTAGCTGTCGGTGCCGAGCCAGTGTAACGCGCTCGGCATCTGCAAGCGCACGGCGGCGTCCTGCCAGTTAGGATCCATTGGCGCGAGCCACGGCGCCAACAACGCCGTCAGTACCAGCAGGGCAATAATAATCAGCCCGCAGCAGGCCGCAGGCGAGCGCAGTAATCGGCGTAAAAACAGAGATGATGGCATCAGCGAACCCTCGGGTCGGTCAGCCGCACCAGCACATCGGTGAGGTTATTAATCAACACAAAACAAACGCCAATCAGCAGCGTTCCCCCCATTATTGCCGCCGTATCGCCAGCGAACAGCGCCGTCGTCAGGTAGCGGCCAATCCCCGGCCAGGAGAACACCGTCTCGGTCAGCACCGCGCCCTCTAGCATTGAGGTATAGGCCAGCGCGATGACCGTCAGCAGCGTGCCGCGGATATTCGGCAGCACGTGACGCAGCAGAATGCTCATCTCACCTGCCCCTTTGGCGCGTGCCAGCAGGATGTACTCTTTGTTCATCTCGCTCAGGCAGGCGGAACGCGTGAGGCGCGTGATGCTGGCCAGCGAATAGTAGGCCAGCAGCAGCACCGGCAGCACCAGATGGCTGAACGCGTTGCGGAAGGCTTCCTTGTCGCCGGAAAGCCAGGTATCAATCAGCGCAAAACCGGTTTTGGGTTCGATGGTGAACTGGTAGATGTCGTCCAGACGGCCGGGGCCAGGGCTCCACTGCAGCTTCGCGTAGAACAGTGCCAGCATCAGCAGCCCGAGCCAGAAAATCGGCACCGAGTTACCCAACAGCGTCAGCGTTCGTACGGCAAAATCCCAGGGGGAACCCGCGTAACGGGCGCAGAGTACACCAGCAATCACGCCGAACACCGCGCCGATAATCAACGCCAGCGTGGCGAGTTCAAGCGTCGCAGGAAAGGCGGCCAGCAGATCGTGCAGCACCGGTTGCCCGGTGGCGCTAGCAGTGCCGAGATCGCCATGGAACAGGTTAACCAGATAGTGCCAGAACTGTACCGGTAGAGAACGATCAAGGCCCAACTGATGGCGAACCTGATCGTAAGTCGACTGGCTGGCGTGGTCGCCAACAATTTGCAGCACGCGGTCAACGGGTGAAAGCGCAGAGAGCGCAAAGGTGACAAGCAACAGCCCTAGCAGCGTGAGCGCGAGTGTTAGCAAGCCCTGAAAAAGCGCAGACAGTAACCGACGCGTTCGCAGCGCGGTGGGATTCGGTAAAGCGGCGGGCATGGGTATTTCCGTATATCAACGAGAAAACGACAATGGCCCGGACGGTTTACGCCGCCGGGCCAGGGTTATCTGACGGACTATTTGGTCACGCGGTCGTACCAGACCATATCGGCGTTCAGCCCTTGCTGGTAGCCCTTCACGTTGTCGCGAACCACAATCTGCGTTTTGCCCTGATCAATAAAGACGTACGGCGAATTACGCTGCAGCTCTTCCTGCATTTTTTTGTACAGGTCGAGGCGTTTTGCGACGTCCGGTTCGGCGACGGCCGCCAGCGTGGCTTTATTCAGCTCAGGGATTTTCCAGCCGTTCAGCCCCGCCACGGTGCTGGATTTACCGTCATTGAAGGCAAAGGCGCTGGCGTTGGAGTGCGCATCGAAGTAGTCCGGGATCCACAGACGAATCGCCGCCTGATGCTGCTTCGCCCGCACGCGAGCGTAAACCTGGCTGCCCGCTGCTGGCAGCAGATCCACCTTCACGCCGCCCTGGGCAAAGCTTGCCTGCATCGACTGCGCAATGGTGATAAACGGCGGTTTGTTTTCCACATCGAGAGTGAAGTGGGCGTCTTTGATGCCCGCTTTCGCCAGAATTTCTTTGGCTTTGGCAGGGTCAAATTTAAACGGCGTGTTGTCCAGCGCGCCCGGGAAACCGACCGGCAGGAAGCTCTGATGCACAAAGTACTGCCCTTTCAGCAGATCTTTGGTAATGCCGTTGTAGTCCACCAGCCAGCGCGCCGCTTCCCAGAACGCCGGGTTAGCCAGCAGCGGGTTGGCGGTATTCGCGGTGTTGAACACCACGTAGTTTTGCTCGGCAGACGGAATGCTTAACACCTGTAAGCCGGGCTTACCCTGGAGGGCGTCAATCTGATCGGCGCCAAGGTCGCGCGCCACGTCAGCATCGCCCTGTTGGATCAGCAGACGGCGGGAGGCTGGATCCGGCACGTTTTTAATGATCACGCTTTTCAGTTTCGGTGCACCAGTTGGCGAGGTGTCGTTGGCTTCCAGCACGATAGCCTGATGCGGCTGGTAGACGCGCATTTTGAACGCGCCGCTGCCCGCCGAGTGCATTTTCAGCCATTCGTTACCGAAGTCATTGCCCTTCACGTTGGCTGCTACCAGCTTCTCATCCACAATCGAGGCAATCGGCGTAGAGAGAATATTCAGCGCCACCGACGGACTGACGTCAGCCGTCCAGCTTAGCTGCAGCGTATGGTCGTCAATTTTCTTGAGTTGGCTGGCAATGTTGCCTGGCTCCCAGCCGAGGACGTTAAGGATAAACGCTGGGGATTTATTGAGCGTGACGGCACGGGTGTAGGAGAAAATCACATCTTCCGGGCGCAGCGGGTTGCCGGAGGCAAATTTGGCGTCGTTTTTCAGCTTGATGGTCAGCGTTTTTTTCGCCGCATCCGCCTGCCAGCTTTCAGCCAGAATCGGTGTGATTTTAGCCGGGTCGTTGCGGTCAGGCTGAACCAGACGCTGGTAGAGGCTTGGCACCGTCTGGATGCTGGAGAGCTCGTTGGCCTCCGCCGGGTCCAGACTGACAATATCGTCCAGACCCTGAGCCACGACCAGCGTGTTCGGTGGCGTAGCGGCATAAGCGGAAGCTGACAGCGCGGTCAGCACGAGTAACGGCAGCAGTTTTTTGGTCATCGGGACTTCCTGAAAATGAACGTGTTGTGGACGATTCAGCTAAAGTAGCGCTGGTTGTCACTTTCAGTAAAGATAAGTATAGAAATAGGTTATACAATTTTTGCATAACCATATTTTATCTCGTTAACTATCCCGCTGCGCCGCCGATTTTCCTTTTTGCAGCGTCGTTTTCAGTTGGCCTATCAGCTCGCGGCGGAAGTCACCCAGACGCGGCTTGTCGTTATCGATCCACGGCAGCGGTCGGCAAAGCTCCATCGCTTTGATCCCAAGACGTGCGGTCAGCAGCCCGGCACCAATCCCCTGCGCCGCACGGGTCGACAGACGCGCGGCGAGATCCTGCGACATCCAGTCCATACCGATTTCCCGCACCAGCTCGCTAGCCCCGGCGAAGGCGATGTTAATCAACACCAGGCGGAACAGGCGCAGACGGCTGTAGTAGCCAAGCTCAATACCGTAGAGATTCGCGATACGGTTGATCAGGCGCAGGTTACGCCACGCGATAAAGCCCATGTCCACCAGCGCCAGTGGGCTGACGGCAATCATCAGCGTCGACTCCGCCGCCGAACGGCTGATTTCACGCCGCGCCTGCGCATCCAGTACCGGCTGCACCAGATGGGCGTACAGGCTGACCACTTCGCGGTCGCTCTGGGTTTCGTGGATAGCGGCGTACCAGCGCTGTAGCGCCGGGTGCGACTGATCCAGCCCCGCCTGACGCGCCAGCCCCTCGCAAAACGCGCGTCCTTTGCCCACGCTGTGGCTGTGCATTAAGGTACGCGCTTCATCGCGTTCTTCCGCGCGCTGGCGCAAGCGCCAGAGTCGGCGCCATTCGGTGACCACCGACCCCACGCCCGCACCAACAATCAGCGCCCCGGCGGCACAGCCACCGAGCGCCGCCCAGTCGTTGGTTTGCCAGGCGGTCATCGTCCACTGTACGCCCTGGGCGACGACGCTAATGCCAAACAGGCCAAGCCCGGCGGTGACCATTTTGCGCCACAGGCTGCGTTTCGGACGCAGCGCGGCATCGAGGGTGGCTTCCACCTGCCCTTCCTGCTCTGGCTCTTCGTCGAGCGTGACCGGGGCGAATTTTTCCGCCGTAACGTCATCAAACGCCTGCGAGGTTTTAAACTGTTCTGCTTTTACGTCCTCAAGCGGGCCGTCAAAATCAATTCGTGGTTTATAGGCGTCGTTCATCGCAGCTTATCTCCAATCAAAAACTCCAGCGCGGCATCCAGACGGATATGCGGCAGCGGCTGGTCAACGTCCATCGTCTGCGGACGGAAGGCCTCAAACTGAAAACCTTGTTTATCCCAGAAAGCCTGCCCGGGAAGACGCGCCGGGACTTCACCTGGGTAGACGGTGAGCGGCTGGCCGTCGCTTAAGCGATGACCGCGTAACGCCGGGATCTTCTCGCCGTTAACCTCAATCAGCCCACTCTGCGTTGCCTGTACCGAAGCCAGCCCCAGACAGTCCATGGTAATGCCTTCAAAGGCCGCGTTCTGCCAGGCGTCCTGGATCAGCTGTTGCAGCAGCGACACCATATTGCCGTGCTGATCGACGGTGACGTGATCCGCCTTGGTGGCGGCAAACAGCAGCTTGTCGATAACCGGCGAAAACAGACGACGGAACAGGGTACGCTGCCCGTAATGGAAGCTGTGCATCAACTGCGTCAGCGCCAGGCGCATATCGTTAAACGCCTGCGGGCCGCTGTTGAGCGGCTGTAAGCAATCGACCAGCACAATCTGGCGGTCGAAGCGCAGGAAGTGATCCCGGTAGAACCCCTTCACCACTTTTTCGCAGTAGTAATGGAAGCGCTCGCGCAGCATACCGGCATTGCTGTGTTTGTCCGCCTGCGCGAGCTTTGACTCACCGATGGCGTCCACGTCCGGCCACGGGAAAAATTGCAGCGCCGGGGCACCGGCAAGGTCTCCCGGCAGCACAAAGCGACCCGGCTGAATAAAGTGCAGCCCTTCCTGCTTGCACTGGTGCAGGTAGTCGGTCCAGGCCTGGGCGATTTCCGCCAGTCGGTTCTCGTCAGCGGGTGCAAACGGATCCAGCCCTTCGCACAGCTGTCGCCATTTTGCCGACCACTCGGCGCGCTGGCCGGTCAACAGCCCGGTCATCTGGCGCGACCAGCTCAGATAGTCCTGGTTGAGCATCGGTAGGTCGAGCAACCACTCGCCGGGGTAGTCGACAATTTCCAGATAGAGCGTGGAGGTCTCTTTAAAGTGACGCAGCAGCGAGTCGTTCGATTTGTAGCGCAGCGCCAGACGTATTTCGCTTACCCCGCGCGTCGGCGTCGGCCAGGACGGCGGCTGTCCATAGAGCTGTGCCAGCCCTTCGTCATAGGTGAATCGCGGGATACCGAGGTCGCGCTGGGGAATGCGTTTGACGCCGAGCAGGCGCTCTTCGCGTACCGCGCTCAACAGCGGCAGGCGCGCGCCGGTATGAATATTGAGTAGCTGATTCACCAGGCCGGTGATAAAGGCAGTCTTGCCGCTGCGGCTGAGGCCGGTAACGGCAAGACGAAGATGCCGGTCAACGCCACGGTTGACCAGCGCATTGAATTCATTTTTGAGTCGCTTCATTGCTTATCAGACACTCCTCGCTACACCGATAGCCCTATTTTGCCATGGGGAAATAACGTTTGGCGAGGCGGGACAACAGCGGTTCCAGCGCCACCGCCAGAAACATTTTCAGCGGGCGACGGGCGACGGACTTCACCGCCCATCCGGCTACGCCTGCCGGGCCGTAACGCAGGGCCGTCAGGAGCGCCAGCTTGCCAACGATTTTTAAACCGGGCTTCACCTTTTGGCCTGCCCGCTGCCATTTATTATTCATCAGTGACCTCTTGCTCAGAGCTGACGGAACCGGCTGCGCAGGGTAAAAGTGTCAGATGTCACGTAACGTTCCATCTCGCGCAGTCGCTGCTCGCCAGCGGCTAATTCAGCATCCACCGTATCCAGCAAATCGCGGCTGGAGGGTTGGTGCGGGTTGTTCATCGCCCCTTCCGGCATCGGGTCGAGGGCAAACGTCAAAATCACATAGGCGACGACGACAAAGAAAAACAGACCAAACAGCATCGCCAGCACGGTAATAATACGAATCAGCTTGACCGGTACGTCGAGGTACTCGGCAATACCGGCGCAGACCCCTTTCACCATGCCTCGCTGCGGGATACGCCACAGCTTTTTGTTCAGATCCAGCGCCATTATTTGTCCCTCCAGTTTGGATGTTCTGCATCCAGAATGGCTTCCAGCGCCTGAATACGCTCGCGCATCCGTTTCGCGTCATCGGTCAACTGCATCAGCCGCTGCTGCTCGCCCTGTGACAGCTCGCCGGAGCGGGAGCGATTGCTATAGTGAAGCCACAGCCAAATCGGCAAGACAAACAGCACAAATAACGTCAGGGGAATGCCGAGGAAAAGCGCGCTCATAGAAACTCCTTATATATTATGAGCAGCGGCACGGTCGGTGCCGCCGGAATGATTATTCGTTGTCCTGCTTCATTTTGGCTTTCAGCGCCGCCAGCTGCTCGCTGATTTCGTCATCGGCTTTCAGCTCGGCAAACTGCTGGTCCAGCGATGGCGTTTTGCCAAAACGATGGCTTTCGGCTTCCGCTTCCATGTGGTCAATGCGGCGTTCAAAGGATTCAAAGCGGGCCATCGCTTCATCCAGTTTACCGCTGTCCAGCTGGCGACGCACATCGCGAGATGAACTCGCCGCCTGATGACGCAGCGCCAGAGACTGCTGACGAGCGCGGGTTTCGCTGAGTTTATTCTCCAGCTCACCGATCTCTTTTTTCATGCGTGCCAGGGTTTCATCCACCAGCGTCACTTCATGTTCCAGCGTGCCGATAACGTCGGTCAGCTTCTGTTTTTCAATCAGCGCCGCACGCGCCAGATCGTCTTTCTCTTTACGCAGCGCCAGTTCGGCCTTCTCCTGCCATTCAACCTGCTGCGCCTGCGCACGTTCCACACGACGGGACAGGTCTTTCTTTTCTGCCAGCGCACGGGCAGAGGTGGAGCGCACTTCCACCAGGGTGTCTTCCATCTCCTGGATCATCAAGCGGACCAGCTTCTGTGGGTCTTCCGCTTTCTCAAGCAGCGAGTTGATGTTGGCGTTCACGATGTCGGCAAAACGAGAAAAAATACCCATTGTTCAATCCTCTTAGTTCTGTGTATCGGGCTGAGCCCTGCGTAAAGACTATTACAACTTCCGTGCCAACTTTTATCTTATTGATTATCAAAGAGGTGATTGAATTTCAGCCGTTAAACGCCTACAGTGAAATGGCGAATTACACCAACATGTGGCGAATTTCATCATGGCAGATAACAAAGATACTCTCCTCGGCGAAGCGAACCGCTTTATTGAGGTGCTGGAGCAGGTTTCCCGACTGGCGCCGCTGAACAAACCGGTGCTGATTATCGGCGAGCGCGGGACGGGCAAGGAGCTTATCGCCAACCGCCTGCACTACCTCTCCTCCTGCTGGCAGGGGCCGTTTATTTCGCTTAACTGCGCGGCGTTGAACGAAAACCTGCTCGACTCCGAGCTGTTCGGCCATGAAGCCGGGGCGTTTACCGGGGCGCAAAAACGTCACCCAGGGCGTTTTGAGCGCGCCGACGGCGGCACGCTGTTTCTCGATGAGCTGGCCACCGCGCCGATGCTGGTGCAGGAAAAGCTGCTGCGAGTCATCGAATACGGCGAGCTTGAACGCGTCGGCGGCAGCCAGCCATTACAGGTCAACGTACGCCTGGTGTGCGCGACCAATGCGGATTTGCCGCAGCTGGTGGAGGAAGGCACCTTCCGTGCCGACCTGCTCGACCGGCTGGCCTTTGACGTGGTGCTGCTGCCGTCGCTGCGCGAACGTCAGAGCGACATTATGTTGATGGCGGAACACTTCGCGATTCAGATGTGCCGTGAACTCGGTCTGCCGCTGTTTCCCGGCTTTACCGAACGCGCCCGCGAAACGCTGCTGCACTACCGCTGGCCGGGGAATATCCGTGAGCTGAAAAACGTGGTGGAGCGTTCGGTCTACCGCCACGGCTCCATTGATGAACCGCTGGACGATATTATTATCGACCCGTTCCGCCGCCAACCGTCGGTTCATGCTGAGCCTGCAGGGGAAAACGTCGGCCCGACGCTGCCACTGGATCTGCGCCAGTTCCAGCTTGAACAAGAAAAAGGCCTGTTGCAGCAAAGTCTGCAACAGGCCCGATTCAACCAAAAACAGGCGGCCGAGCTGCTGGGGCTAACCTACCACCAGCTGCGCGCGCTGTTGAAAAAGCATCAGCTTTGACGCCGACGCGGCAACAGTAGCGCGCTCACCGCTATCGCCCCCAGGCACAGCGCGCAGTTAAACCACAGCGCGTACTGTGCCGCCTTCGCCATCCCGTGCGGCAGGAACAGCGCATAGAGCGAGGCGGTCATCGCCAGGCCAAACGCCCCGCCGAGCGAGCTGCCCATTTTGTAGATCCCGGAAGCCACGCCCACTTTATTCTCTGGCGCGCTGGTAACGGCGGTATCGGTCGACGGTGTGGCGTAGCAGCCCAACCCCAAACCGAACAGCACGTTGCTGAAAAAGACGGTCACGATATAGGTCCAGGTCTCCAGTAAGGTGCAGGAAATCAGGAAAATCCCCACCATCGCGATAGCCGGGCCGCCCATCATCGGCAGCCTTGCGCCATAGCGCTGGAGCAGTTTCTCTCCGACCCGAATCATCAACAACACGGTCACCAGATAGCCCAACGTCATCATCCCGGTCTGGAACGGGCTCAGATGTCGCCCCTGTTGTAGCCAGATGCTGGTAATCATCATGGTGCCAATCGCGCCGTTAAGCATCAGGTTCGACAGCACCGCCGCGCTGTAGGAACGGTTGTTAAACAACGCGAAGTCGATAAGCGCGGCCTCCTTTTTGCGCAGACCGCTGCGGATAAACCAGCCCATCGCCACCACGGCACCTGCCAGCATCGACAGCGACAGGCCGCTGGTCCAGCCCCAGTGATGCCCCTTGGAGATAAACAGGTTAAACAGCACCAGGCCCGCCACCAGGCTCAGTAGCCCGCTAACGTCCAGCTTATGCTGCGCGGCGGTGGCACTTCGGCTCTCTGGCGTGCCGCGAATCAGCAGGAAGGCAGCCAGCGCGGCGGCGATGGAGAAGACAAAAATCCAGCGCCAGCCAAGCCCGGTGGCAATCGCCCCGCCGACAAAGGAGCACAGGCCGCTGCCGCCCCATGAGCCAATCACCCAAAAACTGACCGCGCGCTGTCGCGCCCGTCCCTCGTACCAGGTTTTAATCAGCGCCAGCGTCGCTGGCATGATGCAGGCGGCAGACAATCCCTGAACAACGCGCCCGGCCAGAAACAGCATCGGTCCCTGAGAAACCACCAGCAGCGCACTGCCCACAATGCTCAGCGCCAGGCCGATAAGCGTCAGGCGTACCCGGCCAAACTTATCCGCCAGGCCGCCGCTGGCGACCACAAAACAGCCGCTAAACAGCGCACTGAGGCTGACCGCAAGGGTAAGCGTCTCCAGCGAGATATCGATACTGCTTTTTACGACAGGAACCACGTTGATAACCGACTGGGCAAACAGCCAGAAGGTCAACACGCTTAGTACAATGCCCGCCAACAGTCGGTCGGTACCGACATACGGCGCTTCAGTCAACGAAACGGTACTCATGGCTCGCCCTCAGGTTGTACGTCACTTAGGCCCGCAGATAGTCTTCCGTCAGGCCGCACCACAGCGCCGCCCCCGTCAGCAGGATATCGTCGTTAAAGTCATAGCCCGGGTTGTGGACCATGCAGCGATCCGGTTCGTCGCCTGCCCCGATAGTGAAATAGGCACCGTTAGGGTTCTGTTCGAGCATAAAGGCGAAATCTTCACTGCCCATAAACGGGTTAACCGTGGCGATAGATTGTTCACCAAACAGCGAGGTAGCCACCTCACGCACCATCTGGTTCGCCTGCGGGTCGTTACGTAACACCGGGCTGCCATTAACGTGCGTAAGTGAGGCGGTAGCGTTGAAGCTCTCTGCCTGGGATACCGCGATATCGTGAATGCGTTGCAGCACGGTTTTACGCACCGACTCACTCAAGGTGCGCACCGTTAGCTTCATCTGTACTTTATCGTTAATGATGTTCGGAGCCTGCCCCGCCTGAATGCTGCCTACGGTCACCACCACCGGATCGAACGGGCTGATATTTCGCGACACTATCGTCTGCAGTGCCAAAGTAATATGGCAAGCCACGACGGTGGCATCGACGGTATGTTCAGGCACCGCGCCGTGCCCACCGACGCCCTGAACATCGATATGCAGCGTATCGGACGATGCCATCATGGCACCATCGCGCAGGCCAATTTTGCCGAGCTTCTGCCCCGGCATATTGTGCAAACCAAAAATACGGTCGCAGGGAAATTTGGCAAAAAGGCCGTCTTCCAGCATCACGCGACCGCCGTACAGCAACTCTTCCGCGGGCTGGAAAATCAGATGCAGCGTGCCGTTGAACGCACGGGTGCGCGCCAGATATTCCGCCGCGTAAAGCAGCATGGTGGTGTGACCATCGTGACCACAGCCGTGGAAGCTACCGTCGGTTTCACTGGCCCACGGCTTACCGCTGCGCTCCTGCATCGGTAGCGCGTCCATGTCCGCGCGCAAACCCAACGTTTTACTGCCGCTGCCCACTTTTAACGTTCCCACCACGCCGGTACCGCCCAGACCGTAGTCCACTTCATAACCCCAACTGGCCAATAGTTTCGCCACCTCAGCGCTGGTTTTATGCTCCTGAAAACCGATCTCTGGCTGTTGGTGGAAGCGACGGCGTAGCGCAATAAATTCCGCCTCACGGCTCTGCAATGCTTCAACAATAGGATGTGTCATTTTTGTTATCCCTTTATGGCTCCACGGTGATAACGTCGAGTTTATGCCGCCGCCAGGGCTTTAAAGTGCAGGTTTTTGTTTTATATTGACGGAAAATGATATGACTATTTTTCATACGATTTGGTTATGACAAAAAATATACAGCTGTTTTTTGTCTCAGGAGAACGAGATGCCAATGCAGCAAATCAGTGACTTTTCCGTCGCCGTGCAGGATGTCCGCCATCAGGCTCATGAGGAGCAGTCCGCGCTGACGCTGCTGTGGATCCTTCAGGGCGAGGTGACGCTGGAGACCGCCGCCGGTGTGCGCAGGTTGCAGGATGGTGCACTCGCGCTCATCAATCCTGACCAGCGCTGGCAGCTTGGTAGCGAACGGCCCAATGCGCTGATGACGCTAACTATCGCCAGCAGTTGGCTCACCCGGCTGGATGCTCATTTTTTCGGTTTTGACTACCAGATAGCCGCTCAGCCCCATGCAACGCTGGAACATGAAGCCCGGCTGCGCTCGCTGATGCGCCAGCTGCTGATAACCCATCTCATCAATCACCAAACGCACGCACGGCTAGAAGCCAACCGCTGGATGAGTGAAATTGCTCTGCTGCTGGCTACCCATTTTCAGCAACCACGCCAATCCGTCACCCCTCAGGGTGCAGCAACATGGAGCCATCGCATACGTCAGGTGGTCGCCCGGATTGAGTCGCAGTACACCCAGCGGCTTTCACTCGCCGAAATTGCCCGCGCCGAGCGGGTGTCCGAGGCCTGGCTCTCCCGCCTGTTTCATAAAGAGGTGGGCGTCAGTTTCATGCAGTTCATCACCGCATTACGCCTGGAGAAAGCCGCCGAGCAGTTGCTGACCACCGCCCTACCGGTGCAGCGGATTGCCCAGCAGCAGGGTTTTGCCAGTGCGCGGGTGATGAGTGACCTGTTTAAGCGCCGCCACGGCATGACGCCCCGTCAGTATCGCCAGCAGCCAACGGTGAACAGCCGCCAGCGCGCGCGGGAAAACGTGCCTGACCAGGCGCTGCCGGTGGCCGCTGAAACGCTGTACGCGCTGCTGAACCACACGGGTATCCAGGCATGGGATAACCCGCCGCCGCTCCAGCATCATCCGCAGTCACGACAGATAGCGTTAAATACGCTGCCCCTGCGCCGCGTGCCGCTGCGCCATAGCCCGGTCATCATTACCCTGCGCGAACTCGACGACCTGCTGCGCGATGACGTGCGTCAGTCTCTGCTGGCGCTGCATGCGCAGATCCCGATTGTCGGGATTGATATTCATGAACCGTTTCTCAGTAGCCGTCTGTTCAGCGAAGGCTGGGACGACCCGCAGATGGTCGGTTACGCTTGCTGGTACAACCTACAGCAGGTGTTCACGTTTCTGGCGCGCATGGGCTGGCGCGTGTTACTGCATACCAGCCTGACGACACGCCCGGACCTGCTCCGCCAGTTTCTCGCCCTCGCCGCCCAGCATTTTCCGCCGTCTACGCTTGCCAGTTGGCAGTTCGTCTGGCACTGGTCGCCGCAGGCCAGCGCAGAAATCTGGGCGCAGCAGAAAGCCATCATCAGAAGCTTGTCTCCAGATTCGTTACTCGGGGTCTGGCACCGTTTTACGCCGACCGAAGACGGCATCGTTGACGATGTCATCCTCAGCTCGCCGCTGTTAAAAGAGGCCGATTTTCTTGCCTGTTCGGCAAATGCCAACGAGCGTTTTCAGCAACAGTCTTTTGACGGTGCCCGGCTGGCCGCCGCCGAGAGCTACCCGGTCGACAAAGTGCGCCAAATCCAGCGCGCGCTGCGGCAGCACCACCTTGCGCTACCGCTGTGGCTGCTGTCGTGGAGCACCCTGACCGGCTCAACCCGGCGCACCAACGGCGAATTTTTCCGCGGCGCACTGCTGATGAATAACCTGTTGGGCCTCGCTGAACAGGTGCAGCTTACCGGCTTCTGGCTTAACTCCAGCCAGCAGGGTGAAGCGCGAAGCAACGGCACCTTTGATACCTCAAGCCTGGCGTTGTACTACCATCATGGGCTGACGCGGCCTATTTTCTGGGTGCTCTGGCTCTGGCGGCGTCTGCAGGGTGATGTGCTGGTCAACGATAAAAATATCCTGCTGCTGCATCATCGCGGGCGCTATCAGCTTTTGCTGCGTAATCCGGTGGTCTTTAACCCGTGGCTCTCCAGCGAAGAGGCGTTTATTCAGCGCTTTCGCCAGCAGTATCCGGTCGCGCTTCAAGGGCTGAATGGCCGCTGGAAGATCAAGCGGCATCTGTTCGACCAGCTCAACGGGGCGCTGTTCCCTCACCTGGAAGCCATCGACAGCAGCAGCGGCCCGGATGAGGAGACCTGGACCTGGCTTGCGCACAAAACCCGACCGGCGCTTAGCGTGCGTGAAGAAGACGTAGTGGAAAATTGGCAGGTGGTTGACGCGCTGGAGAGCAATGCGCTGGTGTTATATGAGTTAACCCCACTGATTTGATGACTTTTAAAGCAGTTGCACGTAGAGATTTGTACCTGGTAGCCGTAAGTGCGATACACTTTGCAGATCAATCGAAAATATAACGAAACTATGCGCCTGAATTTGCCATCCTTCCTCGCCGCATTGGGGCTCTTTTGCGGCCAGGCGATTGCCGCACCGCAACCGCTAGCCCCCCCTCGCGGCGATATTCGCGACAGCGGATTTGTCTACTGCGTCAGCGGGCAGGTCAACACCTTCAACCCGCAAAAGGCGGGCAGCGGGCTAATTGTCGACACGCTGGCGGCTCAGCTGTACGACCGTCTACTGGACGTTGACCCTTACACCTATCGTCTGGTGCCGGAACTTGCCGAAAGCTGGGAAGTGCTGGATAACGGCGCAACCTACCGCTTCCACCTGCGCAACAACGTGCAGTTCCAGACCACCCGCTGGTTTACGCCAACGCGCGCGCTGAACGCCGACGATGTGGTCTTTACCTTTGAACGTATTTTCGATCGCAATCATCCCTGGCATAACGTCAACGGCGGTGCTTTCCCTTACTTCGACAGCCTGCAGTTTGCCGATAGCGTGCAGAGCGTGCGCAAGCTGGATAACCACACCGTGGAGTTTCGTCTGACCCGCCCGGACGCCTCGTTCCTCTGGCATCTGGCCACCCACTACGCCTCGGTGATGTCCGCCGAGTACGCCGACAAGCTGACCAAACAGGATCACCAGGAGCTGCTCGACCGCCAACCGGTCGGCACCGGGCCGTTCCAGCTTGATGAGTATCGGGCTGGACAGTACATCCGTTTACAGCGCCACCCGACATTCTGGCGTGGCACCCCGCTGATGCCGCAGGTGGTGGTCGATTTAGGCTCCGGCGGTACCGGGCGATTGTCCAAATTGCTGACCGGCGAATGCGACGTGCTGGCCTGGCCTGCTGCCAGCCAGTTGACCATTCTGCGCGACGACCCGCGTCTGCGCCTGACGCTGCGTCCGGGGATGAACATCGCCTATCTGGCGTTTAACACCGACAAGCCACCGCTGAATAACCCTGAAGTGCGGCACGCCCTGTCGCTGGCTATCAACAACCAGCGCCTGATGCAGTCGATCTACTACGGTACGGCGGAAACCGCGGCTTCAATTTTGCCGCGCGCCTCCTGGGCTTACGATAACGAAGCTAAAATTACCGAATACAACCCGAAGGAAGCGCGTCGTCGTCTTGAAGCGTTAGGTTTGCAGAAACTGACGCTGCACCTGTGGGTGCCGACCAGTTCGCAGGCCTGGAACCCTAGCCCGCTTAAAACCGCCGAGCTGATTCAGGCCGATATGGCGCAGATTGGCGTGAAAGTGGTGATCGTGCCGGTGGAGGGCCGTTTCCAGGAAGCTCGGTTGATGGACATGAACCATGACCTGACGCTCTCCGGCTGGGCGACCGACAGTAACGACCCGGACAGCTTCTTCCGTCCGCTGCTGAGCTGTGCGGCCATCACCTCGCAGACCAACCTGACGCACTGGTGTAACCGCGAATTCGACAGCGTGCTGCGCAAAGCGCTGGACTCCCAGCAGCTGGCGTCGCGCATTGATGCCTACGATGAGGCCCAGCAGATCCTCGCTCGCGAACTGCCGGTGCTGCCGCTGGCTTCGTCGCTGCGTCTGCAGGCCTATCGCTACGATATGAAAGGGCTGGTGCTGAGTCCGTTTGGTAACGCCTCGTTTGCGGGCGTGTCGCGGGAAAAAGAAGAGAAGGTGCAGAAACCATGATTATTTTCACCCTTCGTCGTCTGTTGCTGCTGCTGGTTACGCTCTTTTTCCTGACCTTCGTCGGCTTCAGCCTGAGCTATTTCACGCCCCATGCGCCGCTACAGGGCGCGTCACTCTGGAACGCGTGGGTGTTCTGGTTTGAAAGCGTGATGCACTGGGACTTCGGCGTCTCCAGCATCAACGGCCAGCCGATATCCGAACAGCTGCGGGAAGTATTCCCGGCCACCATGGAGCTTTGCATCCTGGCGTTTGGCTTCGCCCTGCTGGTCGGCATTCCCGTCGGCATGCTGGCCGGTATCACCCGCAACAAGTGGCAGGATAAGGTCATCAGCTTCTTCGCGCTGCTCGGCTTTTCTATTCCGGTGTTTTGGCTGGCGCTGCTGCTTACTCTGTTCTTCTCGCTGACGCTGGGCTGGCTGCCGGTTTCCGGGCGCTTTGACCTGCTGTATGAAGTGAAAAACGTCACCGGCTTCGCGCTGATTGACGCCTGGCTTTCCGATTCGCCGTGGCGACATGAAATGATCATCAGCGCCCTGCGCCATATGGTGCTGCCGGTGCTGACGCTGGCGGTTGCACCAACCACTGAGGTAGTGCGCCTGATGCGTATCAGCACCATCGCGGTGTATGACACCAACTACGTGAAAGCCGCCGCGACGCGCGGGGTCTCTCGCCTGACCATTCTGCGCCGCCACGTGCTGCATAACGCCCTGCCGCCGGTGATCCCGCGTCTGGGGCTGCAGTTTTCTACCATGCTGACGCTGGCGATGATCACCGAAATGGTCTTTAGCTGGCCGGGCCTGGGGCGCTGGCTGATTAACGCCATTCGCCAGCAGGACTATGCGGCGATCTCCGCCGGTGTGATGGTGATTGGCGCGCTGGTGATCATCGTTAACGTGATCTCCGATATTTTGGGTGCCATGGCTAACCCACTGAAACATAAGGAATGGTATGCCTTACGATAGCGTCTATCTCGAGAAGCGTACGCCGGGTGCCCTGCGCACCGTGTGGCGTAAGTTCTACGGCGATACCACTGCGATGATTGGTTTTTACGGCTGCATCGGGCTGGTGCTGGTGTGCGTATTCGGCGGCTGGTTTGCCCCGTACGGCATCGACCAGCAGTTCCTCGGTTATCAACTGCTGCCGCCGTCATGGTCGCGCTACGGTGAGGTGTCGTTCTTCCTTGGCACCGATGACCTGGGCCGCGATGTGTTAAGCCGTCTGCTGAGCGGCGCGGCGCCCACCGTTGGTGGTGCGTTTGTGGTTACGCTGGGGGCAACCGTCTTCGGCCTGGGGCTCGGCGCTTTTGCTGGCTCGACCCGTGGCCTGCGCTCGGCGGTGCTGAACCATATTCTCGACACCCTGCTCTCCATCCCTTCGCTGCTGCTGGCGATTATCGTGGTCGCCTTTGCTGGCCCGCACCTGTCGCATGCCATGTTCGCCGTCTGGCTGGCGCTGCTGCCGCGCATGGTGCGCTCGATTTACAGCATGGTGCACGACGAGCTGGAGCGTGACTACGTTATCGCCGCCCGCCTCGACGGCGCTTCAACGCTGAACATTCTGTGGTTTGCGATTTTACCGAACATTGCCGCAGGGCTCGTGACCGAAATCACCCGCGCGCTGTCGATGGCGATTCTGGATATCGCCGCACTGGGCTTCCTTGATCTGGGCGCGCAGCTTCCCTCCCCGGAATGGGGCGCGATGCTGGGCGATGCGCTGGAGCTTATCTACGTTGCACCGTGGACGGTGATGCTGCCGGGTGCGGCCATTATGGTCAGCGTCCTGCTGGTTAACCTGCTGGGCGATGGTATTCGCCGCGCCATCAACGCGGGGGTGGAATAATGCCGTTACTTGATATTCGCAACCTGACCATCGAATTTAAGACCAACGAAGGCTGGGTGAAGGCCGTGGACCGCGTCAGCATGACGCTGGCCGAAGGTGAAATTCGTGGCCTGGTCGGTGAATCCGGTTCGGGCAAAAGCCTGATCGCCAAAGCGATTTGCGGCGTCACTAAAGACAACTGGCGCGTGACGGCTGACCGTATGCGTTTTGATGATATCGACCTGCTGCGCCTGTCCAACCGTGAACGCCGCAAGCTGGTCGGCCACAACGTGTCGATGATTTTCCAGGAGCCGCAGTCCTGTCTGGATCCATCTGAACGTATCGGCGAACAGCTGATGCAGAACATTCCAGGCTGGACCTTTAAAGGCCACTGGTGGCAGCGCCTGGGCTGGCGTAAACGCCGCGCTATCGAACTGCTGCACCGCGTGGGGATTAAAGACCACAAAGATGCGATGCGCAGCTTCCCCTACGAGCTGACCGAAGGGGAGTGTCAGAAGGTGATGATCGCTATCGCGCTGGCCAATCAGCCGCGTTTGCTGATTGCCGATGAACCGACCAACGCCATGGAGCCGACCACTCAGGCGCAGATCTTCCGCCTGCTCACCGGTCTTAACCAGAACAACAACACCACCATTTTGCTGATCTCCCACGATTTGCAGATGCTGACCCATTGGGCGGATAAAATTAACGTCATGTACTGCGGGCAGACGGTGGAGAGTGCGCCAAGCGAAGAGCTGGTGACCATTCCGCATCACCCGTATACCCAGGCGCTGATCCGCGCGATTCCTGACTTTGGCCGTTCCATGCCGCATAAAAGCCGCCTGAACACGCTATCCGGCGCGATCCCGCTGCTGGAGCAGCTGCCGATGGGCTGCCGTCTGGGGCCGCGCTGCCCTTACGCCCAGCGCAAATGTATTGAAACCCCGCGCCTGACGGGTGCGAAGAACCACCTGTTCGCCTGTCATTTCCCGCTGAACATGGAGAAAGAGTGAAATGGTCGAAACCTTGCTTGAAGTGCGTAATCTGAGTAAGACCTTTCGCTACCGCACCGGATGGTTCCACCGTCAGACGCTGCAGGCGGTCAAACCGCTGAGCTTTACCCTGCGTGAAAAGCAGACGCTGGCGATTATCGGTGAGAACGGCTCGGGCAAATCAACGCTGGCAAAAATGCTGGCGGGGATGGTGGAACCGACCACCGGCGAGCTGCTGATTGACGACCATCCGCTGGAGTTCGGCGACTACTCGTTCCGCAGCCAGCGTATCCGCATGATCTTCCAGGATCCGAGCACCTCGCTGAACCCGCGTCAGCGTATTTCCCAGATCCTCGATTTCCCGCTGCGTCTCAACACCGATCTCGAACCGGAAGCGCGCCAGAAGCAGATTATCGATACTCTGCGCCTGGTCGGCCTGCTGCCGGACCACGTCAGCTACTACCCGCATATGCTGGCGCCAGGGCAGAAACAGCGTCTGGGCCTGGCCCGTGCGTTGATCTTGCGCCCGAAGGTAATCATCTGCGACGAAGCGCTGGCTTCGCTGGATATGTCGATGCGCTCGCAGCTGGTGAACCTGATGCTGGAGCTGCAGGAAAAACAGGGTATCTCCTATATCTACGTGACCCAGCATTTAGGCATGATGAAGCACATTAGCGATCAGGTGCTGGTGATGCACCAGGGGGAAGTGGTAGAACGCGGCAGCACCGCCGACGTGCTGGCCTCCCCGCTGCACGATTTAACCAAGCGCCTGATTGCGGGCCACTTTGGCGAGGCGCTGACCGCCGACGCCTGGCGTAAAGACCGCTAACACTGAAGAGAAGGATCAAACACCATGGGTTTTCTTTCCGGTAAACGTATTCTGATTACGGGCGTCGCCAGCAAGCTCTCCATCGCCTACGGTATCGCCCAGGCGATGCAGCGCGAAGGAGCCGAGCTGGCGTTTACCTACCAGAACGACAAGCTGAAAGGCCGCGTAGAAGAGTTCGCCGCTTCTCTGAACTCTAGCATCGTCCTGCCGTGCGACGTGGCAGAAGATGCAAGCATCGATTCCCTGTTCACCGAGCTGGCTAAGGTCTGGCCGACGTTTGACGGCTTCGTCCACTCCATCGGCTTTGCGCCGGCGGATCAGCTGGACGGTGACTACGTCAACGCGGTAACCCGCGAAGGCTTCAAAATCGCCCATGACATCAGCGCCTACAGCTTTGTGGCGATGGCGAAAGCCTGCCGCAGCATGCTGAACCCAGGCTCTGCTCTGCTAACCCTCTCCTATTTGGGTGCCGAGCGTGCGATTCCGAACTACAACGTGATGGGGCTGGCAAAAGCATCTCTGGAAGCCAACGTGCGTTATATGGCGAACGCTATGGGACCAGAGGGAGTGCGAGTAAACGCAATTTCAGCCGGTCCGATTCGAACTCTGGCCGCCTCCGGCATCAAGGATTTCCGAAAAATGCTGGCACACTGCGAAGCGGTAACCCCGATTCGCCGCACCGTCACCATTGAAGATGTTGGCAATTCAGCGGCGTTCCTGTGCTCTAATCTTTCCGCCGGGATCACCGGGGAAGTGGTGCACGTCGACGGCGGTTTCAACATTGCTGCGATGAACGAACTCGAACTGTAGGCCTTGGAATTTCCCGGCGTCACTACGTTCGGCCGGGCTACAACCCACCTCACTCGGTAGCCCGGAGTCGGCGTTAACGCCGACTCCGAGATTTTCCCCGGCGTCACTGCGTTCGGCCGGACTACGATTCACCGCTTCTTACCCTTCTGTTATTCCAGTCAGTTATTAATTATCGCCGAACAATATTTTCTCCCTCGTCACGCATGCGCCAGGATATTTACCTATAACGATCCGGCAACCCCTCTCAATACCCGCCGGCTCGCCACCTATAGATCAAGGAATACCCATGGAGCCACGCCGCGTTTACGGCAAAAGCCACTGGTATCACGAAACCCAGTCGAGAGCCCAACACAGCGACGTGATGCCGCTGGTTCCCGAAGCCGCACACGTTGACGACCGTTTTTTACTGGACCTCACGTTACCTGATGCCCTTTACAGCGCCAATCAGCGCTGGCTGCGCGTTGCCCGTACATTTGCCCAAACGCTGTTCCCGGATGTGGTCACCGTCAACCGCCTGCGCACCTTCAGCGCTTACGACCGTTTGAGTACTGCACTCACCGTCGCGCAGGTTTCCGGGGTTCAGCGCCTATGTAACCACTACGCCGCGCGTCTGGCGCCGCTGCCGGGGCCGGATTCATCGCGCGAAAGCAACCATCGGCTGGCGCAAATCACCCAGTATGCCCGCCAGCTTGCCAGCTCACCGTCGGTGATCACACCGCGCGAACGTCAACAGCTGGACGGCGTAGGGCTTACCGCACACGATATTATTCTGATTAACCAGGTGGTCGGCTTCGTCGGCTTTCAGGCGCGCGTTATCGCCATTTTCCAGGCGCATCTCGGTTTCCCGGTGCGCTGGATACCCGGTATGCCGGTGCAGGAGGATGCTGACGCAGAACGCTTCCAGAGTGAAAGCGCGCCGTGGCATACCGACTTTGTCAGTACCGCACCGCACCAGGCCAATACGCCGCAGAGTGACGCGCTGGCACGCTGGCAGCAGCTACCCGAACTTACGGATCTGGCAAACGCACTGGTCGCCGAGGAGACGCTGCTGGAGGGACTGGGTGAGCTTATCGATGCCCTCGCCTTCGCCCATCCCCTTCAGCCGCTGGCCTCGCTGATCCCGGCCCGCATCAACGGCAGCACGAGCTGTTTTCATTACTACAGCGGTCAGTGGCAAGGCGCCAGCGGCCTGCCGGAGGCGGTACGCAACGGCGAGCGCGCTATCCAGGCCTGGAGCCACCACTATCCGCGTGAGCGGGCAATGGCGCAGGCAACGCAGCTTTTAACCCGTGCGCCGGACCGGTTTAGCGCCGCTCAGCTAACACCAGTCATCGAGCAAGGTCTTTCGGTACCGGATGCCATCACGCTGCTTGCCTGGAGCGCATTGAGCGGCTGGCTAAACCGCCTGCGCATCGCCCTTGGCAACGCGCAACAAGTTACGTAAAAGGGTGAAAGAGCGCTTGCTGCAACCTATAGATTCGCGTAACAATGTCAGCCGCTCTTTTGGCCACGAAAATAGATCAATATGCTTCAGGACAACCCGCTGCTCGCGCAGCTAAAACAGCAACTTCACTCCCAGACGCCACGTGCTGAAGGGGTCGTAAAAGCCACGGAAAAAGGCTTCGGTTTCCTCGAAGTCGACGCGCAGAAAAGCTATTTTATTCCGCCGCCGCAGATGAAAAAAGTGATGCACGGCGACCGTATTATCGCCGTCATCCACTCTGAAAAAGAGAAAGAGAGCGCCGAGCCGGAAGAATTGGTTGAGCCTTTCCTGACCCGTTTTGTCGGAAAGATTCACCGCAAGGATGACAGACTGTCTATCGTTCCTGACCATCCGCTGTTAAAAGATGCCATTCCCTGCCGCGCTGAACGCGGTGTGACTCATGATTTCAAAGAGGGTGACTGGGCCGTTGCTGAAATGCGCCGTCATCCACTAAAAGGCGATCGTAGCTTCTACGCTGAGCTGACCAAATTCATCACCTTTGGTGACGACCACTTTGTGCCGTGGTGGGTGACCCTCGCCCGTCATAACCTGGAAAAAGAAGCGCCAAACGGCGTGGCGACTGAGATGCAGGATGAAGGTCTGGAGCGTCGCGATCTGACCGCCCTCGACTTCGTCACCATCGACAGCGCCAGCACCGAAGATATGGACGATGCGCTGTTTGTGGAAGAAGCTGCCGACGGCAAGCTGCTGCTGACCGTGGCTATCGCCGACCCGACCGCCTGGATTGTAGAAGGCAGCAAGCTGGACGACGCCGCGAAAATTCGCGCCTTCACCAACTACCTGCCGGGCTTCAACATCCCGATGCTGCCGCGTGAGCTGTCCGACGACCTCTGTTCGCTGCGCGCGGAAGTGGTTCGCCCAGTCCTGGCCTGCCGCATGACGCTGGCCGCCGACGGCACCATCGAAGACAACATTGAGTTCTTCGCTGCTAACATCGAATCAAAAGCCAAACTGGTGTATGACGACGTCTCCAACTGGCTGGAAAACACCGGCGACTGGAAGCCACAGACCGACGCCATCGCGCGTCAGATCACCCTGCTACAGCGCGTTTGCCAGATTCGTAGCGAATGGCGTAAAACCCATGCGCTGGTCTTCAAAGACCGCCCTGACTACCGCTTCGTGCTGGGTGAGAAAGGCGAAGTGCTGGATATCGTCGCTGAACCACGCCGCATTGCTAACCGCATCGTTGAAGAGTCGATGATTGCGGCCAACATCTGCGCGGCTCGCGTGCTGCGCGACAAGCTGGGCTTTGGTATCTACAACGTCCACACCGGCTTTGCGCCAGACAACACCGAAGCGCTGGCTGCGCTGCTGAAAACCCACGACGTTCACGTCGACCCGGTTGAAGTGCTGACCCTGGACGGTTTCTGCAAGCTGCGCCGCGAGCTTGACGCTCAGCCTTCCGGCTTCCTCGACAGCCGCATTCGCCGCTTCCAGTCATTTGCGGAAATCAGCATCGAGCCGGGCCCGCACTTTGGTTTAGGCCTCGAAGCGTACGCGACCTGGACTTCACCAATTCGTAAGTACGGCGATATGGTGAACCATCGTCTGCTGAAAGCGATCATCAAAGGCGAAAACCCTGCCCGTCCGAAAGAAGATGTCACCGTGCAGATGGCCGAGCGTCGTCGCCTGAACCGCATGGCGGAACGCGATGTGGCTGACTGGCTGTACGCCCGTTATCTGAATCCGCAGGCGGGTAAAGATACCCGCTTCGCAGCGGAGATCATCGACGTTAGCCGCGGCGGCATGCGCGTACGTCTGGTGGATAACGGCGCGGTTGCCTTTATCCCTGCGCCATTCCTGCACGCCGTGCGTGATGAGATGGTTTGCAGCCAGGAGAGCGGTACCGTGCAGATCAAAGGTGAAGTGGTTTATAAGGTCACTGACGTCATTGATGTCACCATTGCGGAAGTGCGCATGGAGACTCGCAGCGTGATTGCTCGCCCTGCGGCGTAAGCGTTCTCTGCTGTCTAAAGCGGCTCCTTCGGGGGCCGTTTTTTTTGCCCGCCCCTATACCTCTACCCTCTTTTTTCTACGCGAAATTTCAAAAAACGTTCACACTGAATACCATGGTATTGGATCCGGACGCATTCGAATGCAGGTGTACGAGGAGCACGCATGGTGAAGTCTCTGGCACAAAATCTGCTCGACCCAACCCCCAGTGAAACCAGTCTCTACTTGCGCTTGTCGCGTGCCGAACCCACTCTTTACCTGAGCATAGACCCCGATTCCGGCGCTGGCTCCGACCTCGCCATCCCCCTCAGCGAAGAAAATGCCCAGCGCATTCATACCATGAGCGTCACCACCTCAAGCCTGGCGGTCAATATTCAGGTCAACGGCCATGATGTGCCCATTCATCTTATTGGCCGCAAGGTTAGCTGTACGGAATGGGCCGGTACGGCATCCTCGTGGTTTGATACTTCCTCCGTCGCCCGCGACCTGTTGCAAGGGCTGCTGTTTGCCGAACAGGTGGTGTCTGAAGCGAACTCAGTGATTGTTATTCTCGACCGGGAAGGCAAAATTCAGCGCTTCAACCGGCTATGCGAAGAGTACACCGGGGTAAAAGAGCAGGACGTGA
Organism: Kluyvera sichuanensis; assembly: GCF_040930405.1. Taxonomy (NCBI): domain Bacteria; kingdom Pseudomonadati; phylum Pseudomonadota; class Gammaproteobacteria; order Enterobacterales; family Enterobacteriaceae; genus Kluyvera; species Kluyvera sichuanensis. The sequence goes on along the minus strand of NZ_CP162271.1, from coordinate 853,499 downwards.
TCGGCAAAACCGCGTTTGAGCTTTTTATGTCTGCGCCGGAAGCCGCCGCCGCGCGGGAGAACGTGAGCCGTTTTTTTAGCAACGGCGGGCCCTATGAAGTGGAACGCTGGATCAAAACCCGCAAAGGGCCACGCCTTTTTCTGTTTCGCAACCGCTTCGTCCACAGCGGTAGCGGTAAGAACGAGATCTACCTTATCTGTTCCGGCACCGATATTACCGAGGAGCGCAAAGCGCAAGAACGGCTGCGGGTGCTGGCGAACACCGACACTATCACCGGCTTGCCCAACCGTCATGCCATCAATGAGCTGATCGGCAGTGCCATCGAAAGCCGTCAGCCTGACGAACAAGTTGGTCTGGTCTATTTCGATCTCGATAACTTCAAGAAGGTGAACGACGCCTACGGGCACGTCTTTGGCGATCAGCTGTTACAGTCGGTGGCGCTGTCAATTTTAAGCTGCCTGGAAGAGAACCAGACCCTCGCACGTCTGGGCGGCGATGAGTTTATCGTCCTTGCCACCCACACCTCACAGAGCGAACTGGAAGCGATGGCATCCAGGGTGCTGACCCGCCTGCGCGATCCTTTCCGCATCGGCCTGATTGAGGTCTATAGCGGCTGTTCACTGGGCATCTCTATCGCCCCGCAGCATGGCGAAGATCGAGAGAGCCTGATTCGCAACGCCGACACGGCGATGTACACCGCCAAAGAGAACGGACGCGGGCGTTTTAGCGTTTTTAAACCGGAGATGAACCTCCGGGTTTTCGAGTATTTGTGGCTAGATACCAACCTGCGCAAAGCCCTGCAGTGCGACCAGTTGGTTATCTATTATCAGCCTAAGGTGGACTTAAACGGCGAAGTACATAGCCTCGAAGCACTGGTGCGCTGGAACTCGCCCGAACGTGGGCTTATTCCGCCGATGGATTTTATCTCTTACGCCGAGGAGTCGGGGCTGATTGTTCCGCTGGGGCGCTGGGTGATGCTGGACGCGATTCGTCAGGTGGCGCAGTGGCGCGACCGTGGTATTCACCTGCGCGTGGCGGTTAACGTCTCGGCAAGGCAACTGGTCGATCACGCCATCTTCAGCGATCTGAAACAGGCGATGGCCGCTCAGGGATTCGAAACGTGCCCGATTGATATTGAGCTGACCGAAAGCTGCCTTATTGATAACGCCGAACAGGCGCTGGCGGTGATGGAACAGTTTCGCGCATTGGGAGCGCAAATCCATTTAGATGATTTCGGCACCGGCTATTCGTCGCTGTCGCAGCTGGCCCGCTTCCCTATCGATACCATTAAGCTCGACCATATTTTTGTGCAGAGCGTGCATGACCATTCGGTCTCCCAATCGCTGGTAGTGGCGATTATTGCCGTGGCCCGAGCATTGAATTTGCGCATTATTGCGGAAGGCGTCGAGGACGCGGCTGACGATGCGTTTTTGAAGCTGCACGGCGTAGATGAACGACAGGGCTACCTTTTTGCGCGCCCGATGCCCGTCGCCGAGCTGGAACGCTGGCTGAGTGAGCATTCGGGGTTATAAGGTAAGCCATTTTTTCACTTCTCTTTTGTCGGTAAATTTTGCATCATTGATTTCAATCGAATTTATCAACAGGATCCCATTATGTCCGAGCTCGATGCGCGTCAGGTAGCCCAACGTATTGATACCGTACTTGATATTCTGGTTGGCGGCGACACCCATTCCGCAATCAATAATCTTGAAATACTCAAAGCGGAATTACTGGCCTACGCGGCAGACGAACGCGACAGCCGCACAGGTCAGCCAAAATCCCCGTGGGAAATCTGACACCATTCGCCCTGCGAGCGGCGGCCTAATCGCAATTTCCGCCCTCGCCCTAAACATTGATGCATTGATTATGAATTCCCGACAGCAAACCATATTACAACTGGTGATTGATAAAGGCCGAATGAGCGTCGCCGATTTGGCGAAAATGACCGGCGTTTCCGAAGTCACTATTCGTCAGGATCTGAATCTGCTGGAAAAGCAGAGCTATCTGAGACGTACGCACGGTTTCGCCGTTCCTCTGGACAGCGAAGACGTGGAAACACGCATGATGAACAACTTTGCGCTCAAGCGTGAACTGGCGGCCTTTGCGGCCTCGCTGGTGCGTCCGGGCGAAACGGTGTTTATTGAGAACGGTAGCAGCAATGCGCTGCTGGCGCGCGAACTGGCAAAGCAGCCGGATATTACCATCATCACCGTCAGCAGCTATATCGCGCACCTGCTGAAAGAGACCCCGGGTGAAGTTATCCTGCTCGGCGGGATCTACCAGAAGAAGAGCGAGAGCATGGTTGGCCCGCTGACGCGTCAGTACATTCAGCAGGTGCATTTCAGCAAAGCGTTTATCGGTATTGACGGGTGGCAGCCGGAGACCGGCTTTACCGGTCGCGACATGATGCGCGCCGATATTGTTAACGCCGTGCTGGAAAAAGGCAGCGAAGCCATCGTTCTGACCGACAGCTCGAAGTTTGGCGCTACCCATCCGTATCCGCTCGGGCCGATGAGCCACTTCAATCGTTTGATTACCGACGACAATTTATCCACGGAAAAACAGCTGCAGCTGGAGCAAACCGGGCTTACCGTGAATATCGTCAAGCGCCCTTAGTCACCCCGCCCGATGCCTGTTCTGGCGTCGGGTTTTCTCCCGTTTTATCTCCCCCCATTTGCCCCGTTTCGCTATGAGACTTTTCCTACGCCGGAATTAAGACTTTTTCCCTGGAACTTACATCACAAATTCGTAAAATTAATGTTAGCGATATAACAGGAAGTAACTATCACTTGCGTGACTTTTAGCAACAAAATTTACAACCTGCGCAACAAGCTTCACGGAATATGCACTGAGTACTGGTGGCAACTGCTATAGTTAAAGGGCTTTTTCCGTGAATAGAATATTCAGGAGAAAAAAATGACTTCAATGAAAAAAATGACGGCTGCTGTTTTAGCGGTAACGCTGGTAATGTCGCTGAGTGCATGTTCTAACTGGTCCAAACGTGACCGTAATACCGCGCTGGGTGCCGGTGCAGGTGCAATCGGTGGTGCCGTGTTAACGGACGGTAGCGCGCTGGGTACGCTGGGCGGCGCAGCGGTAGGTGGTATTATCGGCCATCAGGTCGGCAAATAAACCGCAATTCGAATATCAGGGCTCCGATGAGAATCGGGGCCCTTTTTATTTTATCGCGAATGATGGTGATATCTTACTCCCTCTCCCTTTTTAAGGGAGAGGGTTGGGGTGAGGGTTATTGCGCGGTATTTGAAAAAAAAGCCTTTCATTTCAGATCCAGCCGTTCCCCCTCACCCTAGCCCTCTCCCCAAAGGGGCGAGGGAACGGTATTATGTCGTCTTTGGTTCAGCCGCCAGCCAGCTTGACCTTCATCCCTTTGGCTTCCAGCAGCGTTTTGAGCAAATCGCGCTTGTCGCCCTGAATTTCAATCACGCCGTCTTTCAACGCACCGCCGCAACCGCATTTCTTTTTCAACTCGGCGGCAAGTTTGGTCAGCTCATCGTCGTTGAGATCGATACCGGTGATAAGACAAACGCCCTTCCCTTTACGCCCGCTGGTCTGGCGCTGAATTCTCACCACGCCGTCGCCTTTCGGACGCACCACGGCGGCTTTAGGCTCATCGATACGGCCGGTTTCCGTCGAGTAGACCAGACGGCTGTTGTTGTCGCTCATTAGGCCCCCAGATTCAGCGATGCATTAATGTCGCGCAGCGTTTGCGCCGGGTCGGCGGATTGCGTAACCGGGCGACCGATAACCATATAGTCTACGCCTGCGGTCAGCGCCTGCTCTGGCGTCATAATACGACGCTGATCGCCGGCTTCGCTGCCGGTTGGGCGAATGCCCGGGGTCACCAGCTTAAATGCCTGGCCCAGTTCCTGCTTAAAGCGAACGGCTTCCTGTGCCGAGCACACCACGCCATCCAGACCACAGTTTTTGGTCAGCGTTGCCAGCTTCAAGGCGTAGTCCGCCGGAGACAGTGCAATGCCCAGGTCTTGCAGGTCGCTAGACTCCATGCTGGTCAGCACGGTAACCGCAATCAGCAGCGGCGCATCGGCGCCAAACGCCGTCAGCGCTTCACGCGCCGCGGTCATCATTCGTGCCCCGCCGGATGCGTGTACGTTTACCATCCAGACGCCCAGATCTGCCGCCGCGGCAACCGCATGGGCGGTGGTGTTCGGAATATCGTGGAATTTCAGGTCCAGGAAAATCTCAAAGCCACGCTGCTGCAGGTCACGCACAAACTGCGGGCCAAACAGCGTAAACATCTCTTTGCCCACTTTTAAGCGGCAGTCACGCGGGTCAATGCGATCAACAAAGGCGAGCGCGTTGTCGCGATTATTGTAGTCAAGGGCAACAACAACGGGAGAGGTGGTGACAACACGAGAAGAAGATGAAGCAACGGACATGACTGGACCTTCTTATTGATGGGCACGCGGGGTGCGGAAAAGGTAAACGGGCAGCATTCTACCTGCGTGACCGGGCAGGCACAATGCCGAGGGCATGAACGAAGGAGGAAATTAAAGTATGTTGTAACTAAGTGGGCTATTTTTCACAAGTTATTGGCCGTCCAGCCCGCGAATCGGCTTAATGGTCGACCAGGAGCGGCAGGATGGACAGTGCCAGTAAAGCGTATAGGCGGTAAAGCCGCACTTCTGGCAGCGATAGCGCGGCTTGCTGCGCACCTGTTCGCCGACCATGTCGCGCAGCACCATCAGGCTCTCTTTGGCGCGCCCTTCTTCCGCTTCGTTGAGGTGGTAGTCCATCAGCTTGTGGAACACGCGCATGGTTGGGTGACGCTGCAGCTGGCGCGTGACATAGGTTTGCGCCGCTTCTCCGCCTTTACTCTGTTCCATCACCTGCGCCAGCATCAGCTCCGCCGTGGCACCGGTGTTCTCTTCCACGCAGCGCTGGAGGAAATGCTCCCACTCTTTGTCTTTGCCGAGCTGGTGATAGCAGGTTTGCAGCATTTCCAGGGTTTCGCTGACCAGCTCTTTATCCTGGTCAATCACCCGCAGCAGGCTGTCCATCGCTTTGGCGTAGTCGCCTTTCGCCATCCACGCACGCCCCATCATAATGGACACTCGCGCGCTTGACGGGTCGGCCGCCGCGCCGCGCTTGAGCAGCGACATGGCTTTATCGAGCTCGTCATTGCCCATCTGCTGCAGCGCCAGCTCGCACCAGAAGTGAGCGATGTCGCCGCGATGTTTATCTTTACCCAGCTTCACCAGGCGCTCGGCGGTATCGATAGCCTTTTGCCAGTCGCTGGTAGCCTGGTAGATTTGCAGCAGCTGCTGCAGCGCGCTGATGCGGAAGTCGGTTTCGTCTACCAGCTGATTAAACATGTCTTCGGCACGGTCATACAGCCCAGCGGCCATATAGTCACGGCCCAGTTGCTGCACCGCCAGCAGGCGCTGGTCATAGGTCAGAGAGGCGCTTTCCATCAGCGTCTGGTGGATGCGGATAGCGCGGTCCACCTCGCCGCGTGAGCGGAACAGGTTGCCCAGCGTCAGGTGCGCTTCCACGGTGCCGGTATCCTCTTTGAGCATATCGAGGAACAGGTCAACCGCTTTATCCTGCTGGTTGCTTAAAAGAAAGTTCACCCCTGCCACGTAGTCACGCGACAAGCGGTTCGCTTCGTCCTGTTTGGACTGTTGTGCACTTCTGCGGCCCATATACCAGCCATAGGCTGCTGCTACGGGTAAAAGCAGAAACAACAACTCCAGCATGTAATTATTCCTTCGCCGCCGGAACGGCCGGGGTTACCAGTGCCGTCGCGTCGGGCGTCATTTGATGTTCGAGTCTTTTGATTTTACGTTCGGCACGCAGCAGCGAGACGCGCACGCGCAGCCAGAACAGGCCGCAGACCAGCCAGCCAATCGCGAAGCCCACGGCAAACAGCACCGCCAGCAGCGTAGAAATTCTGAATTCGCCCTGAGCAAGCAGGTAGTTGAAGGTTACCAGCTGATCGTTTTGTGCACCCAGCGTCACCGAAATGACAAAAATCGCTAACACCAATAAGAAAATGAGTAGGTATTTCACATGACTTCCCGTTATGTGGCTTTGGCAGTGTCGACACCGCACCCAGCCTTATAAAATAACATCTTCACCGCGACGACGAAATGGAAAAGCGCACTGAGAGGCTTAGATCTGTGGTTAGCCACGATGGAAATCAACCCTTTCCCCTGAATTCTCTTCGCCGCGCCCGCGTTTATGCCGTTTTTTCCAGCGGCCCACACCAATAGCGCACCAGCCAACAGGCTACCGTTGCCAACAACCACGACATCACCGTCGCCACCATCAGATCCAGCGGCCAGTGCATGCCCAACAGTAGACGACTGCCCATCACGCCTATCGCCCAGGCCATCGCCAGCGCCACCGTCAGCACCTGACGACGCGGCCACAGCAGCCCCACCATCAGCAGCGCCCAGGTCGCCGCAAACATGGTGTGACCGGAGGGAAAGGCGAATCCGGTCTCTTTTTGCCAGTGATGGCGTAAAAAGCCCGGAATATCATTTTGTTGCGCCAGCTGTTCTTTCACCAGCGCCGCCCTTTCTTTACGCTTTAAAGTGTAGAACTGTGCGACGGGAATTTGCTGCGTTTTTTCCAGCCAGACCACAAAAGGCCGTGGTTCCTGCACCTGCTCCTTTACCAGCGATTTCGCCCCCTGGCCCAGCAGCACGGTCGCGCTGAGTACCAGAACCAGGATAATCGCATTGCGCCGCCCAGGCCGCAACATCACGATAACCAGCGCGCACAGCAGCAAATGGGTAATAAAGCCCCACGGTTGGGTCACGGTTTCCGTTATCGCATACAGCGCGTGTAGCCCCCATCCGCTCGGCGCTGGCAGCCACTGCCAGCCGGAAAGCCACACCGCCAGCGGCATCAATAACAGTAGAGCGGCGGCAATGGTCGTTCGTCCCGCGATGGTGCGCATTTCTCTTCCCTCTTGCATCAATGTCATCGTCCAACCTAAGGATAAAGTGTCAAATTTGTGCGCTTTACGAGCGGTCACCCGCGCACAATTAGGTGAAGTAAAGCACGTTGTGGCAAAATAAGGAAAACAGAAGGCGCTGATCGCGCTGAGATAATCTGGAGAATCACATGCAGCTTAAACGAGTGGCAGAAGCCAAACTGCCAACCCCCTGGGGCGATTTCCTGATGGTGGGCTTTGAAGAACTGGCAACCGGACACGACCACGTCGCGCTGGTTTTTGGTGATATTACCGGGCAGACCCCGGTGCTGTCGCGGGTTCACTCTGAGTGTCTGACCGGCGATGCACTTTTCAGTCTGCGCTGTGATTGTGGTTTCCAGCTTGAAGCCGCGCTGTCGCACATTGCGGAAGAAGGCCGTGGGATCCTGCTGTACCACCGCCAGGAAGGCCGTAACATCGGTCTGCTCAATAAAATCCGCGCCTACGCGCTGCAGGATCAGGGCTATGACACCGTTGAGGCAAACCACCAACTGGGTTTCGCCGCCGACGAGCGTGATTTCACCCTGTGCGCCGATATGTTTAAACTGCTGGGCGTAGACGCCGTGCGTCTGCTGACCAACAACCCGAAAAAGGTTGAGATTCTGACTGAAGCGGGCATCAACATCGTTGAACGTGTGCCGCTGATCGTGGGCCGTAACCCGAAAAACGCCCACTATCTCGATACCAAAGCGGCCAAGATGGGGCATTTGCTCAATAAATAAGGTCGTAGTCGCCGTTTATCACTAAACGGCGACCTCTTTATTCCCTCTGCTTAAAGTGAAATATTCAGCTCGCTCTCGGCATCAAAAATATGGCATTTTGCCATCTCAAAGCGGAACCACACCTGGCTATTCAGCCCGGCATCCAGAATCGACTTCACCTGATCGGAAGGCATTCGCGCCGTCAGTTCAAAATCCCCTACCTGCAGGTAGAGAAAGAACTCGTGGCCCATATTCTCAACGCGGATAAGCGTGCCCCGACCGCCGCCTTCAGCAAACGGCTGCGTTGAGACGTGAACGTACTCGGGGCGAATCCCAAAGCAGACCGCTTTATCGACGTAGTGCGCCACCTTCTCCTGCTGCTGCGCGTTAAGCGGTAGCGTGTCATGGCCGACGGTGATGTGCAGACCGTCATCTTTCCGCACAATACTGGCCGGTTTGATGTTCATCTCCGGCGCGCCGATAAACCCGGCCACGAACATATTTTGCGGATAGTGGTAGAGATTATCCGGCGTATCAACCTGCATTATATGGCCAAGTTTCATCACGCAGATACGGTCGCCCATGGTCATCGCTTCGGTCTGGTCGTGGGTGACGTAAACGGTGGTCGCCGGTTTACCGGAGCGTTTGAGCGATTTATGCAGATCGGAAATACGAATACGCATTGACGCGCGCAGTTTGGCATCGAGGTTCGACAGCGGTTCATCGAACAGGAACACGTCCGGCTTTTTCACAATCGCGCGGCCTACCGCCACGCGCTGCGCCTGGCCGCCGGAAAGCTGACGCGGCAGGCGGTCAAGCAACTCCTCCAGTTCAAGAATTTTCGCCGCTTCGTTCACCTGCGCGGCAATCTGCTCTTTCGGCAGCTTGCTCAGCTTCAGGCCAAACGCCAGGTTCTCGCGCACCGTCATGTGCGGATAAAGCGCATAGTTCTGGAACACCATTGCAATCCCACGCTCTTTCGGCGGCAGGTTGTTGACAATCTTCTCGCCAATGCGCACCTCCCCGCCGCTAATGGTTTCCAGCCCCGCCAGCATGCGTAAAGTAGTCGATTTGGCGCAGCCGGACGGGCCGACAATCACCATAAACTCCCCTTCCGCAATCTTAAGGTCGATACCATGTACCGCTTTGAAGCCGTTGGAGTACACCTTTTCCAGTTTATTGAAAATCACTTCAGCCATGATAGTTCCCTCTTAACCTTTAATTCCGCTGCTGGAGACACCCTGGACGAAGTAGCGCTGCGCCAGGAAGAAGACAATGATTGACGGCAGAATCGAGATACTCGCCATCGCCAGAATTTCGTTCCACGGTGCGCCTTCGGTCACGTCGATGGACATTTTCAGCGCCAGTGCAATCGGATATTTATCCACGCTGTAGACGTAAATCAGCGGGCCGATAAAGTCGTTCATCGACCACATAAACTGGAACAGCGCCACCGAGATAATCGCCGGTTTAAGGATGGGCACCACCACGTACCACAGCACCTGCCAGGAGCTGCAGCCGTCAATCTGCGCCGCTTCTTCCATGTCACGCGGTACGCCGCGCAGGAACTGAATCAGCATAAAGACGAAGAACCCTTGTGTGGCAAACGCCGTCGGCAGATAGAGCGGCAGATAGCTGTTAAGCATGCCCATTTCGCGGAACATCAGGTACTGCGGGATCAGCAGCACCGTGCTCGGCAACAGCATGGTGGCAATCAGCGTGGCAAACCAGAATTTCTTCCATGGGATCTCGAAGCGGGCAAAGCCGTAGGCCACGATGGTTGAAGAGACAATGGTCAGAATAACCTTCGGAATCACATATTTGAAGGTGTTAATCATATAGTGACCGAAGTCGTATTCCGTCCCCGTTTTCCAGCCGTTGATAAACCCATCCCAGGTAGCATGAACCGGCCAGAGGTTCAGGGTAGTGAAAATTTCGTGGTTCGGTTTAAACGATGCCGAGAACATCCACGCCAGCGGATAGAGCATCATCAGCCCAACCACCAGCAGAATGGTATAACGCAGCGACCGACTCACTTTTTCGCGGCGCAGCGTGCGGGCCACTTCACGTGCGGCCTCCTGCTCGGTCGCAGACATGGTTTGCAGATCAGCCATTTTTGCCTCCCTTATCGGCGGAGTAGAAGACCCAGTATTTCGATGATTTGAAAGCTACGGCCGCAAAGGCAGCCACCACCAGGAACAGGACCCACGCCAGCGCAGCGCCGTAGCCCATATCGAAATATTTAAACGCGGTATCGTAGATATAGAGCGAGAACAGGTAGGTATAGTAGGTCGGGCCCCCGCCGGTAATCACATACGGGCCGGTAAATTCCTGGAAGGTCCCACTGGTCTGCATAATAAAGTTAAAGAAGATTACCGGCGTAATCAGCGGCACTGTCACCTTGAGGAACATCTGCCATTTCGACGCGCCGTCGATCATCGCGGCTTCATACTGCGACTGCGGGACGTTTTGCAGCGCCGCCAGGAAGATCACCATCGCCGAACCAAACTGCCAGACGCGCAGCAGCGTAACGGAAATCAGCGCCAGCGAGGGTTCACCCAACCAGTTGATCGGATCTACGCCGATCGCCCCCAGCATGCTGTTGAACAGGCCGTCGATGGCGAACAGCGCTCGCCATAAGACCGCAATAGCTACCGAGCTGCCAAGAATCGACGGGATGTAGTACGCGGTGCGAAAGAAACCGATGCCCCGCAGTTTGAAATTAAGCACGAAGGCAATGCCCAGCGCGAACGCCAGTTTGACGGGAATGGTCAGGAACACGTAGACAAAGGTCACCGCCATGGATTTCCAGAAGAGTGGATCTTCCGTCAGCATGTAGCGATAGTTTTCAATGCCGTTAAATTCCGGTGGACTCATTAAATCGTACTGGGTAAAACTCAATAAAAAAGACGAAATAAAGGGAAAAGCGGTAAACACCACTAGCCCTATTATGTACGGTGAGATCCATGCCAGCCCTAATAACTTATTCTCGTTCATAGATTCCTCTAATATAATAAAGATATCTTGCACAACGACCCGCGTTAACGGTTTGCATAGTGATCTTTATCACATTTAATATTGTCTGATTAATTTTAGCTGTGAACTCCAGCAGAATAATGAAAAAACATTTCATTTTTTAAAAATTAAAACCTATAGTCGAAAAATAATCTTTCTTCTGAAGGCTATTGCTATGGCATTGCGTCGTCACTCCACCTATTTTCCTGAAAATGCATCATTGATGATTAAGCACATCGCTGACCAGGATGTCTGTCCGCTGCACGCCCATGACTTTTATGAAATGGTTTGCGTCTCATCCGGCAGTGGGATGCACGTCATTGACGGGATCTCGTGGCCTATCAGCTGTGGTTCGGTATTTATCGTCTCGCCGAATGAAGAGCATTATTTTGAGAAAGTTGAAAAACTGTCACTGCTCAATATCCTCATTCATCCGGATTTTCTCACCGAGACGCTGCTGACGCTGCTAGCTGACTTCGCGCCAAATAAACAATTTATGGCTACCCATCAAACCATCGTACATAGTGCATTTTATACCAACCTATTAAATGAAGAATTAAACAAAGATTTAGCCTGGCGCTCCATTATGCTGGAAACGTTATTTACGCAACTCGCCGTATTTTTACAACGTGGTCACGTGAGTCAAACCTCTCATCGCTGCGCCAAGGAAGATTCAATTATCTATTTGCTGAATTATTTGCATCACAATTATGCAAACGATCAATTAAGCATTGATTATCTGGCACAGAAATTTAATATTCAAAAGCGCATGCTGGAGCGAAAAGTGCAATCTATTACCGCCCTGACGCCCAACGATTACATCACCCACGTTCGCTTATGCCATGCGATGAATCTGTTGGTCACTTCGGAACAGTCCATTACCGATATCGCCTACCTGTGCGGTTTTAACGACAGCAACTACTTCTCCCATCGCTTCAAACTCTTTTTCGGCATGCCGCCGCGCACGGTACGCAAGTACGGGCTGTTCCCGCTGATAAACCACCGTACGGCTCTCCAGTCCTGAGACCAGGAGCCGTTGCGGCTTAGATAAACAGATTCTGATACTCGATCAACGCCAGCATCGCCATCGCCTGTCCATACGGCATGGAGGTGCGTTCGATATTGCGGTAGTAGTCGAGATCTTTGCCCATTCCGGTGCCGAAAGAGACGTTTGCCAACTCGCCCTGCGGCGTAATCTGGCGCATGACCCCTTCCGCCGCCGCCACCCCGGTCGCCAGGAAGCGTTTATCGATATAACGCTTACGAACCGCTTTCAGAATGCCGTAGGCAAAACCTGCTGAGGCGGAAGATTCCAGGTAGGAGGTAGGATCGTCCAGCAACGTATGCCACAGCCCGCTCTCTTTATCCTGACGTTCCGCCAGCGCGGCTACCTGACGTGAAAGCTGCCCTAACAGGAACTCGCGCACTGGGTCGCCCTGCGGGAGGTCAAGCATCTCAATAAAGTCAGGGATCGCCACCGTCACCCAGCTATTACCGCGCCCCCACAGCGCTTTGGCATAGTGATGTCGGCCTTCGAAATTCCAGCCGTGGTACCACAGCCCCGTAGGCGCATCGCACAGATACTGCGAATGCAGCAGGAACTGCCGTTTGGCCTCTTCAACCCATTCCGGGCGATTCAGCACCAGGCCCGCTTTCGCCAGCGGCATCACGCTCATCATCAGCGTGTCGTCCCATAGCTGCTGATGGTGCGCATAGTTAAAGGTCATATGCTGCAACCCGCCCAGCTCGGTGCGCGGCATCTCGTACATCACCCAGTTAGCCCAGCATTCGATATAGCGCTTCCACGGGGTGTAGCCGTTCTCTTCATACACTGAGGCCAGGGTCAGCATTGGCGCCATGGTGTTGACGTTTTTGGTTGGCGTGCCTTCACGGAAACGATCCGTAAACCACTGTTCGATAATCGCCAGCCATCGCGGGTCGCGGGTTTGCTGCCAGTACTGCCATAGCCCGTATAGCCCCACACCGTGGGTCCATTCCCAGCCGCCCCACCCTTTGGTGTCAACCACGCGCCCATCGGCCAGCGTCATCAGAAATGCGCCGTTTTCGTCGCGAATATTCACCAGCGCATCGATCAGTTTTTCGGTCATCAGCACCGTTTCATCGACGCTAAACTGCAGTTGTTTCCTCTCCATGAACTCCCCTTACTTCGTCGGTGCATGTTTACGCAGCGCGCGTTTCGCCGTGCGTTCAAACTCTTTTGCTGCATCTTCAGCGCTGATTTTGCCGTAGTCGATCCGCTGGGTGAGATCCAGCCAGTACTGTTCGATCTCCGGATTTTTGAAGTACGGCGAGACGTAGACGTTGTCCGACGGCATGCTTTCCACCAGCTTCAGCCCGGTGATCACCGGGTCGTTCGGCTGCGCCATATCGGTTTTCACCACGAAGTCCGCCGCCGCTTTACTGACCGGGAAGCCGCGTTCCAGCCCCATTAGCTGCACGCCTTCCGGCTGGTTGACCATAAAATCAAGCAGCATGGCCGCCTCTTTCGGGTGTTGCGTGTTACGGCTGATAGCAAAGATCATCGATGGTTTAATAAACAACCCCGCATCTTTAGCGCCCGGCAGCAGCGGATAGGGCCCGACTTCCAGCTTCGCCGGCGGCGTCAGGGTGTCTTCATATTTGGCGACCGCCGAGCTCATCAGGTTCGAGCCGCCAAATTCGCCATTGATCCACGGTTTCATCTCAAACGGCTGCGCTTTGCCAAAAGATTGGATGTACTTCTGGCTTGGCAGAACATGCTCGGCGACCAGTTTCTGGTAGATCTGTACAAATTCCAGCCACTGGGCTTCGCTGTAGGTGAACTCGCCTTTTTCATTGAGCATCGGCTGGTTGTACTTCTGCACCATCCACGAGTTGATTAGCTCCATTGAGGTGGTGACGATCGCCGGGTAGTAGTTATCGCCGAGCTTCTCTTTAAACACCTGTCCGGCGGCGAAGAGTTCATCCCAGGTTTTTGGATAAGCCAGTCCGGCTTTCTTCCAGGTTTCCGTGTTGTAGTAAAGAATGGGAGCCACCAGCGACACCGGCAGCCCCTGCACTTTGCCATTGACGGTGACGGTGCCAAGCTTGCCCGCGTAGTTATCCAGCCCCACCTCTTTGCTCAGTTGGTTGAGGTCGTAAAAGCCGTTGCCCGAGCGTGAGAACACCTGAATCCAGCTCCAGTCGAGCTGCATCACATCGGGTTCATTCTTCCCGGCAATCTGCGTGGAAAGACGTGACACAAAGCCATCCCAGCCGGTGTACTCCGCTTTCACCTTGATATTCGGATGCGCCTGCTCAAAGGCGCGAATGGTTTTCAGGGTGTTCTGGTGACGGGAGTTCGCTCCCCACCAGGCCACACGCAGCGTCACCGTGTCGCTGTCGTCCGCAAACGCCGGGGCCGTACACAGCAGGCCGCTACAGGCGAGCATTAACGAGAAGGCAATCTTTTTCATTTCGAGCTTCCTTTCAGTAAAGGGGCAATCTCTGCCAGATAGACGGCAGGCAGGCCGTCGCGGTCAGAGGTGTAGAGCACGTGGCTTAAATCCGGGCTAAAAGAGGGATGCGGGTGGCTCGCCTGGCACTGCCCGTCAATCACGCGCCAGGAGGTGTCGTGACGGGTAATTTTGCGTGTTTGCTTTTGGCCTGGCTCAAACAGGTAGAGCCACGGATCGGTTAACGCCGTGTAGCCGCCCTCATCGGTTAAATCAACCGGCGTGCCGCAGCCGTCGCCGACCAGTAGCGAGCCGTCGTAATTACTCATCAAGTGCGAACAGGCAGGCATTTCCATCACCTTCTCGCTCTGTGCGCTGCCGGCCAGCGTCTGGCAGATATGGCGTTGATGCGTCTCTTTATTCAGCGAGACGAAAACGATGCGTGAACCGTCAGGCACCCAGAATTCATGGGTGAAGGTTTCCACTTCCGGCTGGCTTACCGGCGCCGAAAGGCCGGTCTGGCGATCGTACAGCCAGATGCGGTTGCGAATCAGGTCATGCGGCCCTTCATGGCAGTACATGATGGTATTGGTGTCATTCGGACGAAAGCCAGGGTGGCCCAGCCAGCGCGGCTCTTCAAACAGCACCTCCGAATGCCCGCTGGCAAGATCGATAACCTCGCAGCGGGTGGTCGGGTTCAGGTGATATTGCCGCTGGAAATCGTTCCAGTCGTTCAGCGGGATCCAGGTATCCGCTGACAGCGACATGCCGATCATCTTGCTGCCAGTACTGTCCGGTGCCCAGGCGCTGGTGCTGACCCACTGCGCGGGCAGCTCGTAGAGCACCTCTTCGCGTAGGGTATCCAACTCAACCCTGACAATATGGCGGTTGTGGCGCATAAAGATCAGGGCGCGGTCATCTTCGGTGATAAAGCCGTCAAAGCTGTTGTCACCCGGCCCTTCCGTCAGTTGACGCAGGGTATGCTGTTGCAGATCCAGCAGCCAGTAGTTCCAGTTGCCATCATCGACGCCGCCAATCAGCAGCTGCGTGCCCCCCTGCAGAAAGCACTTCTGATAGAAGTAGTTGCGGTGAAAAATACGATCCCGCGGGGTTAGCCGGACCACGCGAGCGTGCGTGACGGGGTCAATTTCAGATGTAAACGTCAGTGGAGTGACATCACCCTTTGCCATAGTGTCCTCAATGTCAGGAGTTGTCGGGTCGGTTCAAAGGCATCTCAGGATGCAAATTCTCCCGTCAGTCTTAGCTGACAGGATCAGCTCACAGCATGCCGGGGCGTACCGGCAATAACCTTTGAAATAATGACAAAGCCCGTTACCGGATGACGCAATAACAAAGGTTTCAGCGTTATCATGAATAATTTCAGGCATGCTCACATTCTTAACACGATAAATATCTTTCTTAGCTTTCCCGACAAAAAATCAAAATAGTTGGTGATTTTATAAAGGTTTTAACGTCGTAGCAGATGCTTAACTACGTGCGTTCATTTAGCGAAAGCTTGCCAGTAGTGGCAATTAATACATCGACAGGCTCACGCAGGATAAACCGAGTGCATTGTGTAATGCATTATTCAAATAATAATGAGGGAAGAATTGTTATGTTATCCGGTAAATACCTTATAGCAGGTTGCGTCTTATTAACCAGCAACGTTGTGCTGGCTGAAGAATATACCTCTCCGATCCGCTCACTCAGCCTTGATTACCGGCATGAGTATCGCGTTCGCGACCGTACCCACTACGACAAGCTGAACATGTCTGCAGCACTGCCGGACAATTATAATTTTGCGATTGAGACCAAATACAAAACCGGTGGTGATGACCCACAGGATAAATGGTATAACGACCCGGTTATTAACGCCGTAGAATTAACGCTATCGAAATCCTTTACCTTCGGTAACTTCAAGATTGCGCCATTAATTCAGCCAGAATTTAACAATGAAAGAACGGAATGGAAATTTGGCTTTGTGCCATGGTATACGTTTAATGAAAATTGGGCTGTCGGCGGGATGTACCGTTTTGAAATGACCGATTATGCCAACGATCCCGACTGCGGATATAACGGGGATAAATCCTGTAGCACCAATAAACACCGTACCGTAAACCGTGGCGACCTTTATCTGCGCTACACCCTCGACCGTTTCTCCACAACCTACAAATTTATCTATAAGCACGGCGATGAGATTCTGTGGGGGAACCAGCATTATGACTACGAGCAGGAGTGGCAGTTCGACTACACCCTCGGGGATAAAAAAGAGTGGAAGCCGTACGTCACCTTTGGCGACATTGGCCGCTCATCCCGCTCTACCGAACGTCAGTTCCGTCTGCGTATGGGGGTGGTCTACACCTTTAAATAAGCAGAAAACCTCTCACACCGGATGGGTGTGAGAGGCGGGTTTCTGTTCAACGTGCCGCTCTCATTTTCTTTTGCTTCTGTTATTGCCATCGTCCGTTTTGGGGCCAGAAATCGGCCCCTTTTTTTATCCCAGCATGTTACGAATAACGTAGTGCAGGATGCCATCGTTCTGGTAGTAGGTTAGCTCCGTCGCCGTATCAATACGGCAGCGACACGCCAGCGTCTGCTGCTGCCCGTCCGGCCGGGTGATCAGCACCGGAATGGTCGCCCCCGGCTTCAACTGCTGCAGTCCGGCGATATCGATCTGCTCTTCACCGGTTAGCTTCAGCGTTTTACGATCTTCCCCCTGCGGGAACTCCAGCGGCAAAATGCCCATGCCAATCAGGTTCGATCGGTGAATACGTTCGAACGATTCGGCGATCACCACCCTGACACCCAGCAGGCGCGGACCTTTTGCCGCCCAGTCGCGGCTGGAGCCTGAGCCGTACTCTTTCCCGGCAATCACCGCCAGCGGCGTACCCTGCTGCTGATAGGCCATCGCGGCATCGTAAATCGACATCACCTTGTCGCCCGGTAGCAGGCGCGTCATGCCCCCTTCCACGCCGGGAACCATTTCATTGCGAATACGAATATTGGCAAAGGTGCCGCGCATCATCACCAGGTGGTTACCGCGGCGGGAACCGTAGGAGTTGAAATCGCGGCTGGCAACGCCGTTGTCCTGCAGGTAGCGGCCTGCTGGGCTGTCGGCCTTGATACTGCCTGCCGGCGAGATATGGTCGGTGGTGACGGAGTCTCCCAGCATCGCCAGCACGCGTGCGCCGTGGATATCCTGTACCGGATCGGGCGTCACCCCCATTTCATCAAAGAACGGCGACAGTCGGATATAGGTGGAATCATCCTGCCATTCATAGGTGTCGGAAGCAGGAATGTCGATCGCCTGCCACTCCGGCGTTCCGGCAAAGACCGCCGCATATTCTTTGTGGAACATCCCGGTAGAGACCTGCTGCACCGCTTCGGCTATCTCGGCGCTGGTCGGCCAGATATCTTTCAGGTAGACCGGGTTCCCCTTGCTGTCCTGCCCCAACGGGTCGTGGGTCAGATCCACCCGCATATTCCCGGCCAGCGCGTAGGCTACCACCAGCGGAGGCGAGGCCAGCCAGTTGGTTTTCACCAGTGGGTGAATACGGCCCTCAAAGTTACGGTTACCGGAAAGCACCGCGCCAACCGTCAAATCGCCCTGCTTGATGGCATTCTCAATCGGATCCGGCAGCGGGCCGGAGTTACCGATACAGGTGGTACAGCCATAGCCGACGAGGTTAAAACCAAGCTGATCAAGATAAGGCGTAAGACCCGCATGGGCCAGGTAGTCAGAGACTACCTTCGACCCTGGCGCCAGCGAGGCTTTGACCCACGCTTTTGGCTGCAAGCCCAGCGCGACGGCTTTTTTCGCCAGCAGGCCAGCGGCCATTAGCACGCTAGGGTTCGAGGTGTTGGTACAGGAGGTAATTGCGGCAATCACTACCGCGCCTTCAGGAAGCGCATGCGTTTCGCCGTTAAGCGTAAAGTCGACGGCGTTTTTCCCCGTTGAACCCTGGTTTACCGCCAGTTCGGTCGTGGCGTTAAACGCCTGCGGCACCTGAGCCAGCGCGACGCGATCCTGCGGGCGTTTCGGCCCGGCGAGGCTGGCTTCAACGTCGTTCATATCCAATGCCAGCGTCTGGCTGAAGACCGGTTCATCGCCCTTGCGTCGCCACATCCCCTGCGCTTTCGCATAGGCTTCAACCAGCGCTACCTGCCCGTCGCTGCGTCCGCTGAGGCGCATATACGACAGGGTAATGTCATCAATCGGGAAGAAGCCGCAGGTTGCGCCGTATTCCGGCGCCATGTTGGCAATCGTGGCTCGGTCGGCCAGCGGCAGAGAATCCAGCCCGTCACCGTAGAACTCGACAAATTTACCCACCACGCCAAGCTTACGCAGCATCTGCGTGACCGTCAGCACCAGGTCGGTGGCGGTGATCCCTTCGCGTAGCTTGCCGCTGAGCTTAAAGCCGACTATGTCAGGAATGAGCATGGATACCGGCTGCCCCAGCATCGCGGCTTCCGCCTCAATACCGCCCACGCCCCAGCCCAGTACGCCAAGGCCGTTAATCATCGTCGTATGCGAATCAGTCCCGACCAGGGTATCGGGATAGGCAACCCATTCATCGCCCTGCTGCTCGCTCCACACTGCGCGCCCCAGATATTCCAGGTTTACCTGGTGGCAGATCCCGGTGCCCGGCGGCACGACGCGGAACTGACTGAAAGCCTGCTGCCCCCAGCGTAAAAAAGTGTAGCGTTCGTGGTTGCGAGACATCTCCAGGCGCACGTTCTCATCAAACGCCTCGTCATCGCCAAAACGGTCCACCGTGACCGAGTGGTCAATGACCAGGT
This sequence comes from Kluyvera sichuanensis, assembly GCF_040930405.1. Classification (NCBI taxonomy): domain Bacteria; kingdom Pseudomonadati; phylum Pseudomonadota; class Gammaproteobacteria; order Enterobacterales; family Enterobacteriaceae; genus Kluyvera; species Kluyvera sichuanensis. Next base: position 834,567 of record NZ_CP162271.1, on the reverse strand, counting down.
CAACGGGCGACAGCGGGTTCACTTTGCGGGTATCCCCGCCGAGGCGTTTTACCGCTTCGCGCATGGCGGCGAGATCGACCACCGCCGGCACGCCGGTAAAGTCCTGCATCAGGACGCGGGCGGGACGATAGGCAATTTCACGATCGGCATGGGCCTGTTTAAGCCACCCTGCCAGCGCCTGAATATCTTCAGCGGTGACCGAATCGCCATCCTGCCAACGGAGCAGGTTTTCCAGGAGAACTTTGAGTGATTTTGGCAGGCGGGTGATGTCACCCAGGGTCTTAGCAGCCAGCGGCAGGCTGTAGTAACGGTAGGTTTTATTATCGACCTGTAGTGTATCCTTGCAGGTCTCTCGTAGTGTTGACGACATAGCTCCTCCTTAAATGGCGGGAATTGCAGTACTCTGACACTCCTCATGGTCCTTACACTAAATCATTCGAGTTGCATCAAGGCGGCAAGCGAATGAATCCTCAGGAGCGTACACAAGTACGTGACTGAGGTGAATGAACGCAGCCAACGCAGAGGCAACTCGAAGGATGACGTGTATTTAAAAGATAACACATTCAGTGGATCACGCCGGAAAAGGGCTCAGATTGATAAATTCAATCAATGGGTTATTAAGAATAACATCCGGATGGAATTAATAGCAGGAAAAGGATTTATTTCGTTTGGCGGCGTGAAAATGAAAGTAAAAAATAACCATAAAGTTATTGTTTCTTATTCTCATCCTGATTGAAGAGATCGATAAACTCTTTTTGGTCGCGGGTCAGATTCCATTCATCAGGAATATTGACCTTACTATTTTTGTCATCTTGCGGTTTTTTTTCTACCGGAGCGGAGGGCTTCACCGGCTTGACGCGTTCAGACGTAAGCACGGTTAGCCCCAGATTTTCCAGACCAGCAGCGCTACCGCTACCCAGAACAGCGCAGAGCCGAGGAATACGCTCAGCCAGGCTTTGCGTTTCACACGAGAACCGTTATTTTCTGACACCATTACTGCCCTCTCACAATCGATATTACTTATCATTTTCACACCAATCAATTGTTACAACTAATCATCGTTGAGATAAATCCTAAGTAAATTTTAAGCAAAAATCCAGAGGTTTTACGAATATTACATGGAGATTAATTTAATCTTTTGAGCTCAATGAGATATTTGAAAAGAGAAGTTTGCCTAACCCTAAATTTATTTCTACTTTTGCTACGTCATGAGTAATAGAAACAATTCTTAGTCAGGGTTTTGCGCGATGTGGAAGGGGAAAAAGGCGTGGTGGAGCAAGGATATAAGTGAACCCGCCTCTTCCAGGAAGAGGCGGATAATTAAATCAGACTTATTTTTCCGGCAGCTTAATATCTTTAAACATGGCTTCAATGTCTTCATTCGAGCGCAGCGCTACGGCGGTATCGACCACATCACGCGTCAGGTGTGGTGCAAATCGCTGAATAAAATCATACATATAGCTACGCAGGAAGGTGCTGCGACGGAAGCCAATTTTGGTGGTGCTGTGGCTGAAAATACCTTCTGCATCCAGCTTAACCAGATCAGGGTCAGAAACAGGATCGACGGCCATGCTGGCAATTACCCCCACCCCTAATCCCAGACGGACGTAGGTTTTAATCACATCGGCGTCGGTGGCGGTAAAGACAATACGCGGCGTCAGTCCGGCGCGGTTAAAGGCGGTGTCCAGCTCGGAACGCCCGGTAAAACCAAAGGTGTAGGTGACCAGCGGATACTGCGCCAGTTCCTCAATGGTGACAGACGTTTTGGAGGCCAGCGGGTGTTCCGGCGTGACGACAATCGAACGGTTCCAGTGATAGCAAGGCAGCATCACCAGATCGTCATACAGATGCAGCGCTTCGGTAGCGATGGCAAAGTCAGCATTGCCTTTAGAGACCGCTTCGGCAATTTGCGTAGGCGACCCTTGATGCATGTGCAGCGATACGCGTGGGTAACGCTCGATAAAGCCTTTAATCACGCCCGGCAGCGCATAGCGAGCCTGAGTGTGGGTGGTCGCCACGTACAGCGAGCCTTTATCAGGCCAGGTATGCTCACCGGCAACGGATTTAATCGCATCCACTTTCGACAGGACTTCACGCGCGATACGGATGATTTCCTGGCCCGCTGGTGTAACCTGCGTCAGATGCTTACCGCTACGGGCAAAAATCTGAATCCCCAGCTCATCCTCCAGCATTCTGACCTGCTTACTGATACCCGGCTGCGAGGTGTACAGACCTTCAGCGGTGGAGGAGACGTTAAGGTTATGATTGACCACCTCAACGATATAGCGGAGTTGCTGTAATTTCATGCGGTTGTATCCAGTCTGCGCTCAGGAATCGGTCATAAAGACGATTTAATCATAAGAAATGCATTGGCTATAACCACTATATCATTTATAGCAAGTGTGTATAGATGGAAACAAAAAATAATAACGAGGTTATAAAAAAGGGCCGCAAATGCGGCCCTTTGTGATGCTATTGGCAAAAAACGCTACTTTTTCGCTTCAACCCATTTACCGTCAACGAAGAACGCTGACCAGCCGGTCGCCTTGCCTTCTTTCTCAGAAGCGACGTACTGCTGTTTGGTTTTACGGCTAAAACGAACCATCGTTTTGTTGCCCTCCGGGTCCTGCTGAGGCGCGTCGGCCAGATAACGCAGTTTTTCCGGCAGACGATCACGGAAGCGGAACAGCTCTTCTACCAGCGGCGCGCGGGTTTCACGTGATTTCGGGAAGGTGTTGGCCGCCAGGAATACCCCAGCAGCACCGTCACGCAGCACAAAATACGCGTCAGACTTCTCGCACGGCAGCTCTGGCAGCGGAACCGGGTCTTCCTTCGGCGGAGCCACTTCACCGCTACGCAGAATTTTACGCGTGTTCTTACACTCTTCGTTGGTACAGGCCATGTACTTACCGAAACGCCCCATTTTCAGGTGCATTTCAGAACCACATTTCTCGCACTCAACGATCGGGCCGTCATAGCCCTTAATGCGGAACTCGCCCTCTTCAATCTCGTAGCCGTCGCAGGTCGGGTTATTACCACAAACATGCAGCTTGCGTTTCGGATCGATAAGATAGCTATCCATCGCCGTGCCGCACTTCTGGCAACGACGTTTGGCGCGCAGCGCGTTGGTTTCCGCGTCATCGCCTTCCAGTACGTTCAGTACTTCGTTTTCCGGCACCAGGTTAATGGTGGTTTTGCAGCGTTCTTTTGGCGACAGCGCGTAGCCGGAGCAGCCAAGGAATACGCCGGTGCTGGCGGTACGGATACCCATTTTACGGCCGCAGGTCGGGCAGTCGATGCTGGTCAACACCATCTCGTTCGGCTGCATGCCGCCCTCTTCTGGCGGTTTCTCAGCCGTTTCGAGCTGCTTGGTGAAATCACCAAAGAACAGATCCAGCACCTGCTTCCATTCGGCTTCGTGGTTGGCCACGCGGTCGAGGTGGTCTTCCATCTGCGCGGTAAAGTCGTAGTTCATCAGCTCGCGGAAGTTCGCTTCCAGACGATCGGTGACGATCTCGCCCATTTTTTCCGCATAGAAGCGACGGTTTTCGGTACGCACATAGCCACGGTCCTGAATGGTCGAGATGATCGACGCATAGGTGGACGGGCGACCGATGCCGCGTTTTTCCAGCTCTTTAACCAGCGAGGCTTCACTAAAGCGAGCAGGCGGTTTGGTGAAGTGCTGTGCCGGAGTCAGTTCAACCAGGCTTAGCTTATCGCCCTGGTTGACCATCGGCAGCGTGCGGTCTTCATCGCCTTTACGCAGCGCAGGCATCACTTTGGTCCAGCCGTCAAAGCGCAGGGTACGACCACGCGCTTTGAGTTTGAAATCACCCGCTTTCACGGTCAGCGTGGTGGAATCGTACTGCGCTGGCGTCATCTGACAGGCCACGAACTGGCGCCAGATCAGCTGGTACAGCTTCTGCGCGTCCGCTTCCATATCTTTCAGCGCTTCCGCCTGAACGGAAACGTCGGAAGGACGAATCGCTTCGTGCGCTTCCTGCGAGTTTTCTTTGCTGGCGTACTGATTCGGGTTCTCCGGCAGGTATTTTTTGCCGAAGTTATCGCCGATAAAGTCGCGAACCATGTTTACCGCATCCTGACTCAGGTTGGTGGAGTCGGTACGCATGTAGGTGATGTAGCCCGCTTCATACAGACGCTGCGCCATCATCATGGTTTTCTTCACGCCAAAGCCCAGACGGGTGCTTGCCGCCTGCTGCAGCGTGGAGGTAATAAACGGCGCGCCAGGCTTGCTGCTGGTCGGCTTATCTTCACGCTCAAGGACGCTGTAGCTGGCTTTTTCCAGCAGGCTGACCGCCGCCATCGTTTCGTCACGGTTGACCGGACGGAACGGTTTATCACCCTGGTGGGTGACTTCCAGCGGCAGCGCATCGCCGCCCGGCGTGGTCGTGCTGGCGTCAATTTCCCAGAATTCTTCCGGCACAAACGCTTTAATTTCGCGTTCGCGTTCCACTACCAGACGAACCGCCACGGACTGAACGCGACCGGCGGATAAACCGCGGGCGATCTTTTTCCACAGCAGCGGCGAGACCATGTAACCCACAACGCGGTCCATAAAGCGACGCGCCTGCTGAGCGTTAACACGGTCGATATTCAGCTCGCCCGGCTTTTCGAACGCCTGACGAATCGCATTTTTCGTAATTTCGTTAAACACCACGCGGCTATAGCGTGATTCATCACCACCGATCACTTCCCGCAGGTGCCATGCAATGGCCTCCCCTTCGCGGTCAAGGTCAGTTGCGAGATAGATGTGGTCGGCTTTTTCCGCCAACTGTTTGAGTTCTGATACTACCTTTTCTTTGCCTGGCAGCACTTCATAGTGTGCAGCCCAGTCATGCCATGGGTCGACGCCCATGCGGTTAACCAGCGCGCCTCGTTCATCCTTTTTAGGCTTTTTGGCCGTTTTGGTGGAGGTAGAGTCAGCGCTCTTTTTGGCGGCTGAGCCACTTGTCGGCAAATCGCGGATATGACCGACGCTGGACTTAACCACGTAGTCATTACCCAGATACTTATTGATCGTTTTGGCTTTTGCCGGGGACTCAACGATAACGAGAGCTTTACCCATATTCACCTTACCTAATTTGATTCTTCCAGGAATACATCGCACATGTTCCACATTCCACTGGCGACAAGCCTTGTATGTTGCGGCAATACCAATGGATATCAACCCTTTACCGACTGGCTTTTGAGACAAGTAGCCAGGTAGCTGAGTTTACAGACTTTTTTTCGTCAGGGTCTATAGCACGAAGAATATTTGGTCGAATGTCAAGCAAATCTGTTGCCAGATCGCCGAAAGCGTCACACTGTACCTGATAAAATTCGTTACGCAACTTTATTAGCATGCAATCACCAATCATGCCAACTCTGAGGTAAAATGCTTGTCCCTGGTAAACGTCGGGAAAATTTGCCCGAAGACGGCGCCCGGCGTAGACTAGCGCAGGAATTTTGAGGAGTTGAATATGTCAAATAATAGCCAACCTATCGATCGTCAGACACTGCTTATTGAAGCAAACCGCCTCATTCGTGAGCATGAAGATACTATGGCGGGTATTGAAGCCACCGGCGTGGAACAGCGCAACGGCGTGCTGGTCTTCAGCGGTGAATATTACCTGGATGAACAGGGCCTGCCGACGCCGAAAAGCACGGCGGTGTTTAATATGTTCAAGTATCTCGCCCACCAGCTGTCTGAAAAGTATCACCTGGTTGACTGAACGTAGGGCTCACGCCTGAGCAGTCTGATATGGCCCGGTAAACCTGGTTTACCGGGCCATAGAGTAGTAGAAAGGTATAGAGTAGAAAGGAACCGTTACAGCAGTGGTTTCTGACCACGCTGCCACCAGCGCATCATCAGTTTGTCAGCGCTTTCAGCCGCACTTCCGGTAAACCGGTCCATCATTTTCTTACGCTGCGCATAGCGCACGCCGAAAACGTCACGCCCTTCCATCAGGCCAAGCAGCAGTTCATCGCTGGTGCCCACTTCATCAACCAGCCCTTTTTCCTGCGCCTGGGTACCGTACCAGTGTTCACCGGTAGCAACCTGGTCGATGTCCAGAGACGGACGCATCCGCTTTACAAAATCTTTAAACAGGTGGTGCGTTTCGTTCAGCTCTTCACGAAACTTCTGGCGCCCCTCTTCGGTGTTTTCACCGAGCAGGGTCAGAGTACGCTTGTACTGACCAGCGGTATGCAGTTCGACGTCGATATCTTTATTTTTCAGGAAGCGGTTGAGGTTCGGGATCTGCGCCACTACGCCAATCGACCCGAGAATAGCAAATGGCGCCGCCACAATTTTGTCAGCCACGCAGGCCATCATATAGCCGCCGCTGGCCGCCACTTTATCGACCGCTACCGTCAGCGGGATCTGCTTATCGCGGATACGCTGCAGCTGCGATGCCGCGAGGCCATAGCCGTGAACGACGCCGCCGGGGCTCTCCAGACGCACGACCACCTGATCCTGCGGAGTAGCAACGGTCAGTACGGCAGTAATCTCTTCACGCAGGGAGGAGACTTCATGCGCATCCATACTGCCTTTAAAGTCGATAACCCAGACGCGCGGTTTGGTTGCCGCCGTGGTGTCGCCCTGCTTCGCTTTGGCTTTGGCCGCTTTGGCTTCCAGCTTCAGTTTCTTCTTTTGTGTCTTATGCCAGAGCTTTTGCTGCGGCGCGTCGAGCAGCGCCGCGGCTAAATCTTCCTGCATATCCTTGTGCTGCTCGCTTAAGTTGGTGATTCGCAATTCACCGCGCTGGCGTTTGCGCTGCGTGACGTTGACAATCAGTACGGCAACCACCGCAATGGCGACAACGACAGTGACGATTTTCGCCAGAAAAAGACCATATTGAAAAAGTAATTCCACACATCCACCTTGTACAAAAATCACAGAATCTACCGCTCAGTGTACAACACCGCGTTCAGTACGTCTCGACTGCAGTATCAGGCCACGAGGCGCATTCCAGATTACTTTTTTGCTGATGAAATCATTGCAAATTGTTAATTACTCGTTGTCTCTCCCGTGCGCCGATTGAAATAGCGCGCAGATTCAGGCATAAAGCCCAAAAGCCATGAAAAGTACATGAAATATGGCGGGTATACGCCATAAAGGAGTCACCGTGCACTATCAACCTCAGCTCGATTTGTTGCAAAACCGTATCATTCTGGTCACCGGTGCCAGCGATGGTATCGGTCGCGAAGCGGCAATCACCTATGCCCGTTACGGCGCCAGCGTTATTTTGCTCGGCCGCAGCGATGAAAAACTGCGTGCGGTTGCGCAAGAAATAGACCATGAAGGTTTACTGCCCGCCCGCTGGTTTACCCTCGACCTGCTCACCTGTACGCCGCAGGAATGCCAGCACATTGCTCAGCAGGTTAGTCTGCACTACCCGCATCTTGACGGCGTGCTACACAACGCCGGGCTTCTGGGTGACGTGGTACCGATGGACCAGCAGGACCCCGCCGTTTGGCAGCAGGTGATGCAGGTCAACGTCAACGGCACCTTTATGCTCACCCAGGCGCTGCTGCCGCTGCTGCTGAAAGCAGAATCCGGTTCACTGGTCTTTACCTCATCAAGCGTCGGCCGCGAAGGCCGCGCCAACTGGGGTGCCTATGCGGTGTCGAAATTTGCCACCGAAGGGATGATGCAGGTACTCGCTGAAGAGTATAAAAATCGTCCTCTGCGGGTAAACTGTATTAATCCCGGCGGTACGCGTACCAAAATGCGTGCCAGCGCCTTCCCAACGGAAGACGCACTGAAGTTGAAAACGCCTGCCGATATTATGCCGCTCTATCTGTGGCTGATGGGTGACGACAGCCGCCGTAAAACCGGTATGACTTTTGATGCCCAGCCAGGGCGTAAACCAGGAATTGCACAATGAGTGATGAACGTTACCGCGAGCGCCAGCAGCGCGTAAAAGAGCGCGTTGCCGCCCGCGTGGCCGCCGCCCAGGATACCCGTGGCATCGTTATCGTCTTTACCGGCAACGGTAAAGGCAAAACCACCGCCGCCTTCGGTACCGCGACCCGCGCGGTTGGCCACGGTCATAACGTTGGGGTGATCCAGTTTATTAAAGGCACCTGGCCTAACGGCGAGCGCAACCTGCTTGAGCCGCTCGGCGTCGAGTTTCAGGTTATGGCCACCGGTTTTACCTGGGACACCCAGAATCGGGAGAGCGATACCGAAGCCTGCCTCGCCGTCTGGGAACATGCGAAACGGATGCTGGCCGACGATACGCTGGATATGGTGTTGCTCGATGAGCTGACCTATATGGTGGCGTACGACTATCTGCCGTTAGAAGAGGTATTAACCGCGCTGAAAAACCGGCCGCGTCATCAGACGGTGATTATCACCGGTCGCGGCTGCCACCGGGATATTCTTGAATACGCCGATACGGTCAGCGAACTGCGGCCGGTGAAGCATGCGTTTGAAGCCGGTATTAAGGCGCAGATTGGGATTGATTACTGACCGCTAATCGCTTGGGAAGCAGGCACAGGCAGTATTCATCCTGTGCCTGCGCGACCGCAGTCAGGTTCGGGCGTAACAGATTCGTCGTTGTTATGAATGGCGACAATTAGCCGCTGTAGCCGATCTTGTCATTGGTACTGAAGTAAACCATAGGAAAAATCGTCCTTCGGGCCAAAAAAATAAAAATGTGAGCAGTTTATGAAAACGACTTTTATCGCCATTTGCCTATTGTTCTCTTTTGCATCAAAGGCTGATGATTGGGGAATGTTCAATTCAAAGCCCGTTGCCAGATTTAAAGTATCGACGACGACACCCTATAAAGAAGTTTATAGCGAAGCATTGCAATACTATTTGTTGAAGGAAGGGAAGAATAGCGATAATAATCACTTCTGTATGGTAGGTTATGACTGGCAGGATGGTCGCCGGAGTGCGGTGTTATTCTGGCGCGAAGGCAATGATATCTTTGATCATTGGGTGCTGGGCCAGCATCCCGATGAAAATGATTATATGTCATTAACCTACAGCCATATCGTTGATCAAAAAACGGCGGTCTTCACCCCTGAAAAACGTCGAGAATTTTATACTGAAGATGAAATACATGACGACCCTGATATTATACCGATGTATGGATTCAGCCAAAATGATGTTGACCGGCAGCGTCGTGATTGTGATGAATATGGTGAGATAATTGTCATATCAGCATTTTCTCCTCCCCAAAACTGCAGAAATACAGATATTCCTGAAACAATTCATCTTTGTGAAGCTATCGATAAATAGCACTTTATATTTAGCAGTTTATTATAAATTTAATAGGGTAATACCAGGACACGCTGAATATCGCTGAACAGTATTTCATTCAGGTTCATCGTCGTAGTTGAAGGGGGCGATTTTGATTAAACGCGGGAAAGTATTCCGGCGGAAGCCCGCCGGAACTGACGTCGTTAGCCTTTCGGTTTATTACGGGTGCTAGAACGACGGTTAGTATTATTATTGTTACCAGTATTACCACCAGTGGTGGTGTGACGCTTCACGGCGCGACGAATCTGATTCGCCTTCATGCGGCGACGGTCTTTTTCTACCGCCACTTTCGAGGTGGTTTCGGCCGGCAGTTCTACCAGCTCACGCAGATAGTTGGTCTGCGCCAGATCCAGTTCGGTATAACCACCGCGCGGCAGGCCTTTTGGCAACGGGATATCACCGTAGCGAACGCGGATAAGACGGCTCACCTGCACGCCTACCGCTTCCCACAGACGACGAACTTCACGGTTACGGCCTTCGGTCAGGGTCACGTTGTACCACTGGTTGATGCCTTCGCCGCCGCTGAATTTGATGGTTTTGAATGCCGCAGGGCCATCTTCCAGCTGAACGCCACGGGAGAGCTGACGCACTTTCGTGTCGTCCACTTCACCAAATACACGCACCGCGTATTCACGTTCAACTTCACGGCTTGGGTGCATCAGGCGGTTTGCCAGTTCACCGTCGGTAGTGAACAGCAGCAGGCCACAGGTGTTCACGTCCAGACGGCCAACGGCAATCCAGCGGGCGCCACGCAGTTTCGGCAGACGGTCGAATACGGTCGGGCGACCTTCCGGGTCGTTACGCGTACACAGCTCACCTTCCGGCTTGTAGTACGCCAGCACGCGACAGATTTGTTCTACGGATTCTTTGACGGAGATGAGGTGCCCGTCGATACGAATTTTGAGGCCTGGGATCACTTCAACGCGATCGCCCAGCTTGGCGATTTTGCCGTCCACGCTAACGCGGCCCGCTTCAATAATCGTTTCAATTTCACGACGGGAGCCGTGGCCGGCGCGTGCCAGCACTTTTTGCAGTTTTTCGCTTTTATCGCTTTTATCGCTTTTAACGCTTTTATCGCTCATAGAGCTTCCTTCCGGTGTCGCCTTCACAGGCGTCTTAGAGACTTCATCAGCAACGCGGGAAATCAGCACCGGGTTGCATAAGGAGGCAGGCAGCGGCGTTTTTTCGTGACGCAGGCTACCCACCCAAAATGGTGACCGCACATACTACACGAATTTTAGGAGAAAAGGGCAGCTTGTTCCTGCCCTTTTGTTTCACTTTATCGGCCGTTGCGGCGAAAAGAAGTCTGATGCCGCGATAACGAGCTAAATCCCCTGCACCATTTCAAACCACTCTTCCCCGCCGTGCGTCGAGTCAGATTTTTTAAGGAACTGATAGCCAAAGCGTTTATACATCTCCAGATACTGCGCTTTACACATCAGGTAGATGGCCGTTTTGCCCTGCTGGCACATATGTTCGATAAACGCCTGCATCAGCGCGGTGGAAAGCCCTTTACCCTGGTAGTCAGGGTGCAGCACCACCGACATAATCACCGCGTTCGGCGCCTGCGGGTCATGGCCCACCAGTTCTTTGAACTCTTCATCCGACATCACCACCTCCCAGGCGCAGCCTGCATTAATAAAACCGATAATATCGCCATCCTGCTCCATGCACAGAAAGCCCTGTGGATAACGGGCGATGCGAATGGCAATTTTCTCCCGCGTCGCCGCTTCGTCTGCCGGATAGGCTGCGGATTCAATTTCATAACAACGGTCGATGTCGGACGGGGTGGCCTGACGGAAAGTAGCGTGTGACACAATGCCTCCAGAGATACGGCTTTCAGTTGATGGTCGCTATTCTAGCGCCAGCGTGATATGAATACGCTGCATTCTTTTCAACGGTAAAATGAATATCATGCATCGCAATCTTCGCCTGCTGGATCTTAACCTGCTGCTGGTCTTCGACGCCCTTTATCGCCATCGTCGCGTGGCCGAAGCCGCCAGCGAGCTCGCTATGAGCCCTTCGGCATTCAGCCACGCGTTAAGTCGCCTGCGTAGTTCACTCAACGATCCGTTATTCAGCCGCCAGGGTAGCCAGATGCAGCCGACGCCACGCGCCGAATCGCTGTTTCCCGCCATTGCCGGAGCATTATCGGCGCTAAACGGCGAGCTGGCTCAGGCCGACCATTTTCGGCCTGAAACCAGCAACCAGACCTTCACCTTTGCCGCCACCGATTACACCGCCGCGGTGTTTTTTCCCGAACTTGTCGCCCGGCTTCAGGCCTGCGCGCCCGGCATTCGTACGCGGATTGTCTACTCCCGGGAATATGACGCACTGGAAGAACTGCTGACCGGCAGAGTCAATTTTGCCATCGGTTTTGAGGAAGAGAACGTGCAGCCTCGCCACGGCTTAGCGTCGCTGGAGCTGTTTACCGACGACTACGTGGTGGCGGTGCGCAAAGGTCATCCGTTGGCAAACGAGACGCTGACGCCAGAAACCTATCTGCAGTTGGGTCACGTGGTGGTCAGCCCGTGGAACGAGCACCATCGTCCCATCGACAGCTACCTTGCCTCGCGCCACGTAAGCCGCCGTACGGTGGTGGAGCTGCCGAGCGTGATGTCGGCACCGTTTATCGTCAGCCGTACGGATCTGGCGATAACGCTGCCGCGACGCGGGGTGCACCAGCTTTTTGATACCCGTCAGCTCACCCTGCACACGCCGCCGTTCCCTATTCCGCCCTACACCCTGAAAGTGTATTACCGCCCGGCGAGCGGACAGGCGAAAGCGCAGCAGTGGATGCTGGAGCAGATAAGTCAGCTGGAATAGAAGAGATACCCGGCGAGGAGCCGCCGGGTCAGGAAGGATCAGAGGAACGGTTTGACGTCGCCGACGCCTTCACGCACCACGACCGGGGAATCTTCGGTCAGGTCGATAACGGTGGTCGGCTGTTGGCCGAGGTAGCCACCGTGGATGATCAGATCCACCTGTTTCTCCAGACGATCTTTAATCTCTTCCGGGTCGGATTCAGTGAAATCACTGCCCGGCAGCATCAGAGAGGTCGACAGCATCGGCTCGCCTAAGGTTTCCAGCAGCGCCTGAGCAATCGGGTTTGACGGTACGCGCATCCCGATAGTTTTACGCTTTTCCTGCAGCAGGCGACGTGGCACCTCTTTGGTCCCCTTCAGGATGAAGGTGTAGTTGCCCGGCGTGTTGTTTTTGATTAAGCGAAACGCCACGTTATCGACGTAGGAGTAGGTCGACAGCTCGGACAGGTCGCGGCACATCAGCGTAAAGTTGTGGCCGTCCGGCAGATGACGGATGCGACAGATACGCTCCATCGCGCCTTTGTCTTCAATTTTGCAGCCCAGCGCGTAGCCGGAGTCGGTTGGGTAGACGATGACGCCGCCCTTACGCACAATCTCGACCGCCTGGTTAATCAGACGCGCCTGCGGGTTATCCGGATGGATATAAAAAAACTGACTCATGCTTCCCTCTCAGTTGAATTCTGCGGCTGCTCCCAGCGCTGCCAGACACCCTCGACGCCTGCGGGTAACCACAGTTTGCGGCCCAGTTCAATCCACGGGCAGGGCTGATGGAAATCCGACCCTTGTGACGCCAGTAAACCGTATTCGCGGGCATAGGTGGCAAGCTGAGCGCGCTCGTGAGGCGCTTGCTGACACTGGGCGACTTCCATCGCATCGCCACCGTGTTCGCTAAAGTGTGCCAGCAGTCTTTTCAGCCACTTGGCGGACAAATTGTACCGCCCCGGATGGGCCAATACCGCTACCCCACCCGAATGATGAATGACATCAATAGCTTCCTTTATTGTACACCACTGTGGCGGAACGTATCCGGTTTTCCCACGCGCGAGGTACTTTTTAAACACGTCGCCAATATTACTCGCTTTGCCCTGCTCGACGAGGAAACGCGCGAAGTGCGCCCGCGTCACTGCCCCCCCCTCGGCGTACTTCAGCGCCGCTTCCCAGGCTCCGGGAATATGCGCTTTTTCCAGCCGCTCGGCGATCATCACCCCGCGCTGCTCACGGCGCGTTATCTGCGCGCTTAGAAACGCGGTGAGTGCCGGATTGGCAATATCAATATTCAGGCCGACGATATGGATCTCGTGATTTTCCCAGAGGGTCGAGATTTCTACGCCGCTAATCAGCGTCAGCGGCAAACCTGCACGGGCGATTTCCGCTCGCGCGGCAGGAATGGCAGCGACAGAATCATGGTCGGTGATCGCCAGCGTGCCTACGCGGTTTTCCAGCGCACGATGCACCAGCGCTTCCGGCGTCAGCCGTCCGTCGGAGGCGACCGTGTGGCTATGCAGGTCATAAATGATGGCGTATTCGTTGTCGCTCAAAACAGCTCCCATTGGACTACCTATAAGGATTCGCGGCCTATCATAACGGCATTGCGTGAAATTCTAAAATCAGGGGTTGACTTCGCCCTCTCGAACTAGTTAACTAGTACGCAAGTTCACTTAGTAGAAGGTATCTCAAAATGACGCATAAAATCATTGCTCTGCACGACGGTTGGTGGCGTACTTCCCAGTAGGGCGGAGTCATCACGTCTGCGTTATGCATACAGATACCCGGCCCGCCAATGAGCGGGCTTTTTATTAAGTAAAAATTATTCAGAACAGGCGAGAACAACGATGCAAACACAAAAACCTATGCTCGAGCTTCTGACCAGTGACGCGATTTACCGTGAAAATCCCACCGCGCTGTTCCATCAGCTGTGCGGTGCGCGCCCGGCGACGCTACTGCTTGAATCAGCCGACATTGATAGCAAAAACGATTTAAAGAGCCTGCTGCTGGTCGATAGTGCGCTGCGCATCACCGCGCTGGGCGATACCGTCACCATTCAGGCGCTGTCCGATAACGGCGCTTCCCTGCTGCCGCTGCTGGATGCCGCGCTGCCAGCGGGCGTCGAAAACAACCGCCAGCCAACTTGCCGCGTGCTGCGCTTCCCGGCGGTGAGTTCGCTGCTGGATGAAGATGCTCGCCTGTGCTCACTGTCGGTGTTCGACGCCTTCCGCCTGTTACAAGAGCTGGTGATCGTTCCGCAAAACGAACGTGAAGCAATGTTCTTCGGCGGCCTGTTTGCCTATGACCTGGTCGCGGGTTTCGAAGACCTGCCGCAACTGGAAAGCGACACCAGTTGCCCGGACTACTGCTTCTATCTGGCCGAAACGCTGCTGGTGATTGATCACCAGACCAAAAACACGCGTATTCAGGCCAGCCTGTTTACGCCATCAGAATCAGAAAAAGACCGCCTGCAGCAGCGTATCGCCCAGGTTCGCCAGCAGCTGAACGAGCCGCCGTCAGCGCTGCCGGTGCATGAAATTAGCACCATGCGCTGCGAAACGAACCAAAGTGACGAAGCGTACGGTGATGTGGTGCGTAAGATGCAAAAAGCGATTCGCGCCGGGGAAATCTTCCAGGTGGTACCGTCTCGCCGCTTCTCGCTGCCTTGCCCTTCTCCGCTTGCCGCCTACGACGTGCTGAAGAAGAGCAATCCAAGCCCGTATATGTTCTTTATGCAGGACAACGACTTCACCCTGTTCGGAGCGTCGCCGGAAAGCTCGCTGAAGTATGACGCGACCAACCGCCAGATTGAGATCTACCCGATTGCCGGTACCCGCCCACGCGGTCGCCGCGCTGACGGCTCGCTGGACCGCGACCTCGACAGCCGCATTGAGCTGGAAATGCGTACCGACCATAAAGAGCTCTCCGAGCATCTGATGCTGGTTGACCTGGCGCGTAATGACCTGGCACGTATCTGTACGCCGGGCAGTCGCTACGTGGCAGACCTGACCAAAGTTGACCGTTACTCCTTTGTGATGCACCTCGTCTCCCGCGTGGTTGGCGAGCTGCGTAAAGATCTCGACGTGCTGCACGCCTACCGCGCCTGCATGAACATGGGCACCCTGAGCGGTGCGCCGAAAGTGCGTGCGATGCAGCTGATTGCTGCCGCTGAAGGCAAACGTCGCGGTAGCTACGGCGGCGCGGTGGGTTACTTCACCGCCCACGGCGACCTCGATACCTGCATCGTTATCCGCTCCGCGTTCGTCGAAAACGGCATTGCGACCGTTCAGGCAGGCGCTGGGGTGGTTCTGGATTCCGTTCCGCAGTCTGAAGCCGACGAAACCCGTAATAAAGCTCGTGCGGTTCTGCGCGCCATCGCCACCGCTCATCATGCACAGGAGATTTTCTGATGGCTGACATTCTGCTGCTCGATAACATCGACTCCTTTACTTACAACCTGGCAGATCAGCTGCGCGCAAACGGGCACAACGTGGTGATTTACCGTAACCACGTTCCAGCACAGACCTTAATTGAGCGTCTGGGCACCATGGATAACCCGGTATTGATGCTCTCTCCTGGCCCCGGTGCCCCGTCTGAAGCGGGCTGTATGCCTGAGCTGCTGACCCGCATGCGTGGCAAGCTGCCGATTATCGGCATCTGCCTCGGTCATCAGGCGATTGTTGAAGCCTACGGCGGCTATGTTGGTCAGGCAGGCGAAATTCTGCACGGCAAAGCCTCCAGCATTGAACACGACGGCCAGGCGATGTTTGCCGGCTTAAGCAACCCGCTGCCGGTGGCGCGCTACCACTCATTGGTAGGCAGCAACATTCCGGCCGGTTTAACCATCAACGCCCATTTCAACGGCATGGTGATGGCAGTACGTCACGACGCGGATCGCGTCTGCGGTTTCCAGTTCCACCCGGAGTCTATTCTGACCACGCAGGGCGCTCGCCTGCTGGAACAAACGCTGGCATGGGCGCTGCAAAAACTGGAGCAGAGCAACACGCTGCAGCCGATTCTGGAAAAACTGTATCAAGCCGAAACCCTGTCTCAGCAAGAGAGCCATCAGCTCTTCTCCGCCGTAGTGCGCGGCGAAGTGAAGCCGGAGCAGCTGGCCGCCGCGCTGGTGAGTATGAAAATTCGCGGCGAAAGTCCGAATGAGATTGCCGGTGCCGCCACCGCCCTGCTGGAAAACGCCGCGCCGTTCCCACGCCCGGACTATCCGTTTGCCGATATCGTTGGCACCGGCGGCGACGGCAGCAACAGTATCAACATTTCCACCGCCAGTGCCTTTGTCGCTGCGGCGTGTGGTCTGAAGGTCGCCAAGCATGGTAACCGCAGCGTCTCCAGTAAGTCTGGCTCTTCTGACCTGCTGGCTGCTTTCGGCATTAATCTCGATATGAATGCCGACAAATCACGTCAGGCGCTGGATGAACTCGGGGTGTGCTTCCTGTTTGCACCGAAGTATCACACTGGTTTCCGCCACGCCATGCCGGTTCGCCAGCAGTTGAAAACCCGCACCCTGTTCAACGTGCTGGGGCCTCTGATTAACCCGGCGCACCCGCCGCTGGCGCTGATTGGCGTCTACAGTCCGGAACTGGTGCTGCCGATTGCTGAAACCCTGCGCGTGCTGGGTTACCAGCGTGCCGCCGTCGTTCACAGCGGCGGAATGGATGAAGTGTCGCTGCACGCGCCAACGGTCGTTGCGGAGCTGAATGAGGGCGAAATTAAGAGCTACCAGCTGACCGCCGATGACTTTGGCCTCAAGCCTTATCATCAGGCCGAACTGGCCGGTGGCACGCCGGAAGAAAACCGTGACATTCTGACGCGCTTGCTACAAGGTAAAGGTGAAGCGGCCCATGAGTCCGCGGTGGCGGTCAACGTCGCCATGCTGATGCGCCTGTACGGTCACGAAGACCTGAAAGCCAACGTACAACAGGTGCTGGATGTTCTGCACAGTGGTGCAGCCTACGACCGCGTCACCGCATTAGCGGCAAGAGGATAAGAAATGCAGACCGTATTAGCAAAAATCGTTGCCGATAAAGCGATTTGGGTAGAAGCCCGTAAACAGCAACAACCGTTAGCCTCGTTCCAGAACGACGTACAGCCAAGCCAGCGCAGCTTCTATGATGCGCTGCGCGGCACCCGCACCGCCTTTATTCTGGAGTGCAAAAAAGCTTCTCCGTCGAAAGGGGTGATCCGCGATGATTTCGACCCGGCGCGCATTGCTAACGTTTATAAGCACTACGCCTCGGCAATTTCCGTACTAACCGATGAGAAGTATTTCCAGGGCAGCTTTGACTTCCTGCCTATCGTCAGCGGCATCGCGCCGCAGCCGATTCTGTGCAAAGACTTTATTATCGATGCCTACCAGATCTACCTGGCGCGTTTCTACCAGGCAGACGCCTGCCTGCTGATGCTCTCCGTGCTGGACGACGAGCAGTATCGTCAACTGGCGGCAGTCGCGCATAGCCTGAACATGGGCGTGCTGACCGAAGTCAGCAACGAAGAGGAGCTGGAGCGCGCGATTGCGCTGAAGGCGAAGGTCGTGGGTATCAATAACCGTGACCTGCGCGACCTCTCTATCGATTTGAACCGCACTCGCCAACTGGCGCCGCGTCTGGGCCACGATGTCACGGTGATCAGTGAATCCGGCATCAATACCAACGCGCAGGTGCGTGACCTGAGCCACTACGCCAACGGCTTCCTGATTGGCTCGGCGATGATGGCCTACGATGACCTGAACGCCGCCGTCCGCCGCGTGCTGCTGGGCGAAAACAAAGTCTGCGGGCTGACCCGCCCACAAGATGCGCAGGCGGCCTATGAAGCCGGTGCTATCTACGGCGGCCTGATTTTTGTGCCCACCTCGCCGCGTGCGGTAAACGATGCGCAGGCGCGTGACGTGATGAATGGCGCCCCGCTCGCCTACGTGGGCGTGTTCCGTAATACCCCAACAGCCGAGGTCGTGGAACGCGCGACGACATTGCAGCTGAAAGCGGTTCAACTACACGGCAGCGAAGACCAGGCTTATATCGACGCCCTACGCGCCGAACTGCCTGCCAGCGTGCAAATCTGGAAAGCGCTGAGCGTCGCCGACACGCTGCCACCTCGTGACCTCAACCACGTCGATAAATACGTGTTCGACAACGGTCAGGGCGGTTCCGGGCAGCGTTTCGACTGGGCACTGTTACAAGGTCAGGATCTGAGCAACGTGATTCTGGCCGGTGGTTTAAGCGCAGATAACTGCGTAGAAGCGGCCAAAAGCGGCTGCGTCGGGCTGGATTTCAATTCAGGCGTAGAGTCACAGCCGGGTATTAAAGATGCCAGCAAACTGGCCTCGGCATTTCAAACGCTGCGCGCATATTAAGGAGCAATAATGAGCACTTTACTGAACCCCTATTTTGGTGAATTTGGCGGGATGTACGTTCCGCAGATTCTGATGCCCGCCCTGCGCCAGCTGGAAGAGGCTTTCGTCAGCGCCCAGAAAGACCCTGCGTTTCAGGCAGAGTTTACTGACCTGCTAAAAAACTATGCCGGTCGTCCAACGGCACTGACCAAGTGTCGTAACCTGACGGAAGGCACCAAAACCACGCTGTACCTTAAGCGTGAAGATTTACTGCACGGCGGCGCGCACAAAACCAACCAGGTGCTGGGCCAGGCGTTGCTGGCAAAGCGCATGGGCAAAACTGAGATCATCGCCGAAACCGGCGCCGGTCAGCACGGCGTGGCTTCCGCACTCGCCTGCGCCCTGCTCGGCCTGAAGTGCCGCATCTATATGGGCGCGAAAGATATCGAACGTCAGTCGCCAAACGTCTTCCGTATGCGCCTGATGGGTGCAGAGGTTATCGCGGTACACAGCGGCTCCGCTACGCTGAAAGATGCTTGTAACGAAGCGCTGCGCGACTGGTCTGGCAGCTATGAAACCGCGCACTATATGCTCGGCACCGCCGCAGGCCCGCACCCGTTCCCAACCATCGTGCGTGAGTTCCAGCGCATGATTGGCGAAGAGACCAAAGTGCAGATCCGCGAAAAAGAAGGTCGCCTGCCGGATGCCGTGATTGCCTGCGTCGGCGGCGGTTCTAACGCCATCGGGATGTTCGCCGACTTTATCGACGAAACCAGCGTCGGCCTGATTGGCGTTGAGCCAGCCGGTCACGGTATCGAAACCGGCGAACACGGCGCGCCGCTGAAGCACGGTCGTGTTGGCATCTACTTCGGCATGAAATCGCCGATGATGCAGACCGATGAAGGCCAGATTGAAGAGTCTTACTCTATCTCTGCCGGTCTGGACTTCCCGTCCGTTGGGCCGCAGCACGCCTTCCTGAACAGCATTGGTCGCGCCGAGTACGTGTCGATTACCGATAACGAAGCGCTGGACGCCTTCAAGGAACTCAGCCGCCACGAAGGGATTATCCCGGCGCTGGAGTCTTCTCACGCCCTGGCCCACGCGCTGAAAATGATGCGTGAAAACCCAGAAAAAGAGCAGCTGCTGGTCGTTAACCTGTCCGGTCGCGGCGACAAAGACATCTTTACCGTACACGATATTCTGAAAGCGCGAGGGGAAATCTGATGGAACGCTATGACAACCTGTTTGCTCAACTGAAGGCCCGCAAGGAAGGCGCGTTTGTTCCCTTCGTCACCCTGGGCGACCCAAACCCAGAGCAGTCGCTGAAGATTATCGACACGCTGATTGCCGCCGGTGCGGACGCACTGGAGCTGGGGATCCCGTTCTCTGACCCGCTGGCCGATGGCCCGACTATTCAGAACGCAACCCTGCGCGCCTTTGCGTCGGGCGTCACGCCGACCCAGTGCTTTGAGATGCTGGCAGCGATTCGCCACAAGCACCCGACGATTCCGATTGGCCTGCTGATGTATGCCAACCTGGTCTTCAACCGCGGTATCGATGCGTTCTACGCCGAGTGTGCTCGCGTCGGCGTCGATTCCGTGCTGGTTGCCGACGTGCCGGTGGAAGAGTCCGCGCCGTTCCGTCAGGCCGCGATGCGCCACAACGTCGCGCCAATCTTCATCTGCCCGCCAAACGCCGACGATGAACTGCTGCGCCAGATTGCCGAGCATGGCCGGGGTTATACCTACCTGCTCTCCCGCGCTGGCGTAACCGGTACCGAAACCCGCGCCGCGCTGCCGCTGCATCATCTGGTGGAAAAACTGGCAGAGTACAACGCCGCACCGCCGCTGCAGGGCTTTGGTATCTCTGCACCGGATCAGGTCACCGCGAGCATCGAAGCGGGTGCTGCCGGGGCTATCTCGGGTTCCGCGATTGTCAAAATCATTGAACGCAACGTCGAGAAGCCACAGGTGATGCTGGATGAGCTTTCAAGCTTTGTCACCAGCATGAAGGCGGCAACCAAATCGGCGTAATGCCTCAGGCCGCCTGACGCTCGTCAGGCGGCTTATTGCTGTTGCAGGCTGTCGGCGTATTTGCGCGTCAGCGTAAACAGCGCCTGTACCTCTTCCGGCGACCAGTTCGCCAGCACCTGATTCATCAGTTTCTGTCGGGCCCGCGCAATCTGCGCAAAAATCGCCTGCCCCTGCTCGCTCAACGTCACTTCGCTAATTCGCCTGTCGTGCGCGTTCGGCTGCTTGTGTGCCAACCCCTGCGCTTCAAGCTTCTTCACCTGACGGCTAACGGTGGTGTAATCCCGCCCGAGGTTATCGGCTAACTCCACTACCCCTATCGGCCCACGACGGCCTATCGCCACCAGCAGCGGAAACAGCAGCTGTTCCAGTTGCACGCCTGCCGCCTGTAACAACGGCTCGTCGCGGGCGGGCTGGTTCATCACGCCAATGATATCCAGCAGCGCGCCGTGGAATTCCGTGATGTCATAATTATTATGTGCATATTGCATATATTCTCCAGGCGAGTATAGTGCCGTTATCTGATATGTGCATTTTACACATAAATACCTTTTGGAGACACACTTATGAAAGCAGCCGTGGTCTTTGACCTCGCCCAGGGCCCGGTATGGGCCGATTTTGATGAACCACAGAGGGGAGATGAGCAGACGCTGGTTCACGTTCGCGCCGCCGCCATCAGCCACGTGGTGAAAAGCCGCGCCTCCGGCAAACACTACAGCTTTGACGGCACGCTGCCGTTTGTAGTGGGTATCGACGGCACCGGCACGCTCCCTACCGGCGAGCGGGTCTACTTTGCCTTCCCCACCGCGCCATGGGGCAGCATGGCGCAGTACGCGCCTCTCGCCCGTCAGAACTGCTTTGTGCTACCGGATGGCTTAGATGATGTCACTGCCGCCGCGATGGCCAACCCGGGGATGTCCGCCTGGGCTGCGCTAGTGAAGCGCGCGAATTTCCAGGCTGGTGAAACCGTCCTGGTAAATGGCGCGACCGGCAGCGCCGGGCAGTTAGCGGTGCAGATTGCCCGCTATCTCGGCGCCAAAAAGGTGATCGCCACCGGGCGTAACGCCAGTGCGCTCGCGACGCTGGGCGCTGATGCCACCATTCTGCTCACCGGCGATGACACCACCCTCAGCGCGGAATTCGCCGTTCAGGCCAACCAGGGTATTGATGCCGTCGTCGATTATCTCTGGGGGCACAGCGCGGAACTGCTGCTGCCCGCGCTGGCGAAATACAGCTCCGGCAACACACCGATTCGCTACGTACAGGTCGGGTCGCTTGCGGGAAGCGATATTACCCTTAACGGCGCGGTGCTGCGTTCTACCCCGCTGCAGCTAATGGGCAGCGGGATTGGCAGCCTGCCGATGGCGCAACTGTTGCTTGCGACCGGCGAGATGCTGAATGCGGCAGTCGCTGGTGGTTTTACCATCGCGACTACGCCCGTGGCGTTGCAAAACGTTGCTACCGCCTGGCCGTTGGATGACAGCCAGAAACGTACGGTTTTCACCCTCGAATAAAAAAAAGCGGTTTCACACAAAAGATAGGGTTGATATCTTAAATGAGAAATATTATCTTTCTCATTACCGAATAGTTGAGCAAATCACTCAGGTATTCGGTACGACATTGCTCACATTGCTTCCAGTATTTTTGCCCGCATTCGATGCGGGCTTTTTTTTGGTCTCGTGCCGACCCCGGGAGCAGTTCCCTACCAACAATTGTCTCGCCCGTGTGAATGAGACGTCGTAGTATAAAAACTCCTCGCCCCGCTGGAGTTACCCATGTCAGAGTTCCACAATATTTTCGCGTTCGCCCTCGTCTCACTGGGCATGGCGCTCACCCCTGGCCCCAATATGATTTACCTTATTTCACGTTCGATTTCGCAGGGGCGCACTGCGGGGCTGGTCTCGCTCGGCGGCGTAGCGCTGGGCTTTATCTTCTATATGGTCAGCGCCGCCTTTGGCTTAACCGCGCTAATGATGGCGGTACCCTATGCCTATGATGCACTGCGCATTGCCGGTGTGGCCTATCTACTGTGGATGGCGTGGCAGTCGGTGCGCCCTGGCGGACGTTCGCCGTTTCAGCTTAAAGAACTGCCCCAGCACAGCCCGCGCAAGCTGTTTCTGATGGGTTTTCTGACCAATCTGCTGAACCCTAAAATTGCCATCGTCTACCTTTCGCTACTGCCGCAGTTTATCAACCCTGCCAGCGGCAGCGTGCTGACGCAGTCGTTGATGCTGGGCATGACGCAGATTGTGATTAGCGTGACGATCAACGCGCTGGTCGCGCTCTCCGCCGGAACCATTGCGCTGTTTCTGGTGCGTCGCCCCTCGTTTGGCACGATTCAGCGCTGGCTGATGGGTGGCGTATTGACGGGGTTGGCTATCAAGATTGCCACTGAATCACGCCGCTAGCGGTCTGGGCTATTCAACAACCACCCTGACCTTGGGCTTCGACAGCAGAATTTTGACTAGCTCAGGCAGGGATACGGGTTTGAAAAAATAGAATCCCTGCAGGTAGGTGATGTTATTTCGGCTGAGGTAATCGAGTTGCGCCTGGGTCTCGACGCCTTCAGCAACGATGCTGATTGAGAGTTTACGCGCCAGCCCTAGCACGGAATCCAGGATCAGCGTCGAGTCTTCATAGGCGTTTACCCGGCCAACAAAGCTCTGATCGATTTTGATATAGTCGATATGCAGGTCGTGCAGGTAAGAGAGCCCGGAGTAGCCGGTGCCGAAATCATCCAGCGCAATAGCGAAGCCATTTTCGTGCAGCATGTTCAGCGTCTGAATCAGATGCTCATCGACATGCAGCGGTTCCCGCTCCGTGACTTCAATCACCAGATTCAGATCCTGACGGGAAAAATTCTGCTTGTACGCCAGACACTCGGCCACAAAACCTGGGTCTACAATGTGCGACGCGCTGAAATTAATCCCGATGTGAAAACCTTCCGGTAGTTTGCTCTCAATGGCATTCATATGCGCCACCACCTGCGCCATCAGGCTGCGGGTTAGTGGCACAATTAAGCCCGATTTTTCAGCCGCAGGAATAAAGACCGAGGGCGAGATAAAGCCCGCTTTGGGGTGCTTCCAACGGGCCAGCACCTCCACGCCGCGCAGCGTCCCTTCCCGACCGTTTACGATGGGCTGGTAGTAAGGCACGATTTCTCCTTTAGCAATCGCTTTGCGCAGCGTCTCTTCCGGCGTCGTGCTTTTATTGAGGTATTTATACAGCGCATAGGCGGCCCCCCCGGAAAGCAGCAGCAGGAAAATCAGGATCCCGCCCCCTTGATGAATCAGCCGCCCGGCGCTGAACAGCACGGGGAGGTTGTACTGGATACCAAAGGGATAACGTTCCGCGCTCACCATGCTGTGACCGGGCAGATTCCCAGGCTGCGGATAGATATCGCCGTACAGGCTCATCACCTGGTTATCGACCACCAGTGAATAATTTGCATCGCGAAGCGGCGTATTGAGTACGTCGCGAATGTGTCGGTCACTCACGGTGATGATGATCCGTTTGCCGGTATAACGGCGCTGAAACAGGAGCACCGGACGATCGTCAACCGTGTTCGCCTTTGACAATAACAGCAGCGATTTCTCTGGGATCTGCGCCACATGCAGTAGCAGTACGTGATTACCCGGCAACGAGGAGCACCACACCCTGCCATCGTTAAAGATAAGCAGCGTGCGAAGATGCGGCTGTAGCGCCGCTTCAGTGCCCAACTGATACTGCCCCTGGGCATCACAACCTTTGACAATAACCTCGTCCGCTACCCCGCTGGCCTCCTGCGCTTCATCCAACATAGTGACAATATTCCGCGCCGCATAGTGCGCCCCCGCCAGGCGTTCAGAACGCAGCGAATACCAGAGCTGGGCATTGAGAATAAAAATACCGGAAATCAGCAGAAGCGCCGCGGCGATGATGGGAATAAGGACATTGCGCATTAACGCTACCTGGCTATAAGTGAGAGCGGCGACGCGGTAAGCTTTATACTTTGAGCATGGTAGAAAATCTGCAGAAATGCCATGCGCACTGTAACGTGAATGAAAAATGTCGGTCCCCCGCCATAGACACTATCGCTTTCCACGCTAATGATTAATTCTAAAACTATTTTTTTGGCATCGTCCGATCGTTTTAAGTATTACAGACGCTTATCTATTTTTGATATTAATCAAATATCGATCATTTTTCTGATGCCCATAAAGCGATATGCCTCCGCTTTTTTTTAAAAAACTGTTGCGAAAAAATTGACCATTTCCGTACTAGTAACCTGGATACAGAGCCGATAATTTCACATTAAATAATGAATAACGACGCAACGAAGATGAATAAATCATACAAAAATCAGGGAGCATTCCCCTACTCCTTAACATAACGTAATGCTTTGCCCAGACTGAATTTTCTTCTGTTCAATAACCTGACAAGGTCTACCGCACATTTTTCCCGCGTTCAATCCTGCTTCAAAATGTAACACCGAACATCAAAAGATAACTGAGACTTCATTACGCGCGGCCGAACCCTTCACTCGAAACCCATGTCAGACAATCCTCTTCACACTTAACGTTTTTAATACAATATCTAAGCCATTATTCGTACGTTGACATGTCATTTACGCGCATTCATATTTCATGCAGAAAAATAATGTCTCGGGTGACGTGGAGAATCGCATGAAACACGCCAGAACCTATCCTGCTCAGCGCCGACGTCGTGGCGAAAGCCTGAATGCGGGGCTGACAATGCTGAGTGCGCGTGTCGCAGACGAGCTTTGTGAATACGTTCGTGATGTGGCAAGCCAAACGCGAAAAAGTAAGCAGCAGATTATTACCGAAGCGCTCGTGCTGTATCGGGAAAACAATCCGGAGATAACCGAGTAAATACGCTTTTTTATTTATATCGACTGACGGTAGGCCAATGTAATCACTTTTAAGTGAGAATAAAAAAAACACGCTGATGTTTTACGGGTTATCCGTGCGCGGAATATGTCGTTTATAAGCGACATAATTGAACCTCGACGGTTAAACGGTATTGTTTACGATATTTTTATTTTCGCCACAACTGACTAAAGCACAGTAGCGTGTTTGATGTAGAGGATTTTCAAAATGGTATTACTACGCGCTTGCTGTTCGCTAGGTTGGATTATGGGCATTACGTTCGCATTGACGATGGCGGTGATTACCGTATCGCTAACGACGTTAAACCTGACCCTGACGCTTTCTCAGGGACTGGTGGCTATGCCGATGAAGGCGCTAGTTCACTCCCTAATCGTCGCCTTAGTCGCGCTGTTGCACTATGTGCCGCAAACGTTTTTAAGCTGTTCATCATTCATTTTTAGTCTGTGGTAGACAACCCCCCTGGTGATGGGGGGGATTTTTTGTGAGGTCATACGATGTGCATCAATCTGTACGATAATGCTCGCCGCTATAGCGATGAAAAAAAGTAGCCACCAATAAAATACGGTTGTCGCGGTTATTTTACGACGAACTGATTGGCACAATACCCTTCAGTTTTTAGTGTATAAGAACGGCAATGGATATAACGAAACACACAACACAGGCATCATCCTTAATGAAAAAATTCATGCTTTCCGCGCTGGTCTTCACCGTCATGGCCTCTGCTCCGGCTCACGCGATTAATGCCAAATACCGCGAGCAACTCATCCGTTCCGGCTGCACGCAGATGACGGAAGGCGTCACCTGCGACATCAACAAAACCAAGGCACAGAACGCCGCCAATGCAGGCAAACCACTTGCCAAAACGACGCCTAAACCAGCAACTGCTGCGAATAAGAAGTATGGTCAGATCGTAGGCGAGGCAGAAACCATTCTGGGTATGAAAGGCATCGCCGCTGAAGAGTTTCTGGTAGAAAAAGGCTGGCGCCAGCAGTCTAACGGCGACTGGGGAAAAGCAGGCCACCTGCTGCGAATTGTGGAAGAAAAAGGCGTCGTGTTGAATGCCCAAATCGTTAAATAATAATAAGGCTCCTAAGGGAGCCTTATTATTATCATCAGTAGCACATCACCGATTACGCTATTTTGGTCACGCGTAAAAAACGCTGTGGCAATTCCCCCTCTACCACCAACAGCACAGATTTCAACTCAATCTTCATACTCTGTTTAATGGCAGCGGCTTTTAAACTGGTCGACTCCCGCTGAAAGCCGCCATCGTTATAGGGCACTATCAGAATACTATCCCCCGGTGCTTTTAACTGCCGAAGTGCTTCCGTTCGCGTGTTGTAATTGAGGTATTTGTTTGCCATTCCTGTTCTCTTTTTCGCACCCACCGTTAACGCTGACTTCATTGATAAAATAGTGCGTTATCAATAGTAAGGGCTTTTATTTACGGTGACTAAGAAAAAGGAATGTATACTTTAAATGCGGAACATTCCTGGCAAGAGAAGACGCTGACCATAGAATGACCAGCGTTGTCAGGACAGTTAGAACCGGTAGCCCGCCGAGAACATAAATACCCACGGGTCAAGACGCGTACTCACGCTCTGGTTGGCCCCGCCCGCTTTAAATTTAACGTTAGTATCAATATCCATATACCAGACCGACATGTTCAGCAGCCAGTCGCGGTTAATCAGATAATCCAGCCCAACCTGCCCTGCCGCTCCCCAGGAGTCGTCGACGCTCAGGTCAGAAAGTCCGGCTTTTTTACCAGTATCGTTAAAGTCGTTATCAAAGAAGGTGGTGTAGTTGATACCCGCGCCGATATACGGGCGTAACTTGCTCTGCGCGTCGCCGAAGTACCACTGCGCCATCAGCGTCGGTGGCAACTGGTGCACGGTGGCGATATTCCCCGTCGGCCCGGTTCCCACCTTATGACGGAACGGTGTCGCGGCCAGCAACTCAATACCGATGTTGTCCGTGGCCATGTAGGTAAAGGTCAAGCCGAGCTGCGTATTGTTGCTAACGTTAAAGCTGCCGAGGCTGCCCAATACGTTATCAGACCCTTCCGTTGGCCTGACGGTCGCCGAACCTGCGCGGATGAAAAACTCACCTGCTTCGTGCGCCCAGACGCCGCCGGAAAAGGTACTCAACATTAATGCAACTGCTGCTAACTTTTTCATATCCACTTCCTCATTATGGTTTTTCAAGCGCGGCAAATATACCCATAACGAGTTACCTTTGATCCTACACGGATCACACTAAATCATTAGATTTAACATTTATTGATCCAGATTAATTTTTGCCATTTTCTGAAAATACGTCATTTGCGCCCATATCAATTCTATGATTTTCCTAGGAAAAACGGCCATATCATGGTTTTTGCAGCAACCATTGAATGATAAGAACGCTGGAACAATGTACTGCGTAAACCGGCACACGCTTACCGTGCCCCTTGTCGTGAGTTTCTCTTTACAAAGATATACTTAGCCCGGCTCGCGCGGGACGTGCTACGGCTACACGATTTGCGGTACAATTGCCGGCTAATCAACACCTGCCATACTCAAGGAGAGTGCATGTCTATCACGGCGCAGTCTGTATACCGTGACACGGGTAATTTTTTCCGTAATCAGTTTGTCACCATCTTACTGATTGCTTTGCTCTGTTCATTTATCACCGTAGTGCTCGGTCATGCCTTCTCACCTAGCGACGATCAGCTGGCGACGCTGACCGTTGGGGATAACCTGGCGGGCAGCACCGGTCTGTTCGATCTGGTACAGAACATGACGCCGGAGCAGCAGCAAATTCTGCTGCGTTCCTCAGCGGCTTCAACTTTTTCGGGGCTCATCGGTAACGCGGTTCTCGCGGGCGGAATTTTGCTGCTTATCCAGCTTATCTCCGCCGGGCATCGCGTCAGCGCCCTACGTGCTATTGGCGCAAGCGCGCCCGTGCTGCCGAAGCTGTTTGTGCTTATCTTTATCAGTACCTTCCTGATCCAGATGGGTATGATGCTGATTATCGTGCCCGGCATTCTGCTGGCTATCGTGCTGGCCTTTGCGCCAATCATCATGGTGCAGGATAAGCTTGGCGTATTCTCTGCCGTTCGCGTCAGTACGCGTCTGGGCTGGGCGAATATCCGTCTTATCGCACCGGCGGTTATCGGTTGGATGCTGGCAAAAATGCTGCTGCTGCTGATGGCCTCCAGCTTTGCCGTGCTGACGCCTTACCTCGGCGCCGTGGTGGTAAATACCCTTAGCAACCTTGTTTCCGCGCTGTTGCTGATCTATTTATTCCGCGTGTATATGCTTATTCGTCAATAAACTGATGCTGCCCATCGGTGGGCAGCGCTGAACTACGGAATCGAAGTATGAAGCAGTTTCTGGATTTTTTACCGCTGGTTGTCTTCTTCGCCTTTTACAAGATTTATGACATCTATGCGGCCACCAGCGCCCTGATCGTGGCCACCGCCGTGGTGCTGATTTATAGCTGGGTGCGCTATCGCAAAGTTGAAAAAATGGCGCTGATCACCTTTATTCTGGTGGCGGTGTTTGGCGGTCTGACTATCTTCTTCCATAACGATGAGTTTATTAAATGGAAGGTGACGGTGATTTATGCCCTCTTCGCCGGCGCGCTGCTGGTAAGCCAGTGGGTAATGAAAAAGCCGCTGATCCAGCGCATGCTGGGCAAAGAGCTCACCCTGCCGGAAACCGTATGGTCACGGTTGAATCTGGCCTGGGCGGTGTTCTTTATTCTCTGCGGCCTGGCCAATATCTATATCGCTTTCTGGTTACCACAGGAAATTTGGGTAAACTTTAAGGTGTTTGGCTTAACTGCCCTGACGCTGGTGTTCACCGTGCTGAGCGGCGTGTACATCTATCGCCATATGCCGCAAGACGATCATAAGTAAGTACAGAGAAGAACCATGACACAACAAAATGACGCGCCTCAGGGTGAGCTGGTATTACGCACGTTAGCCATGCCTGCGGATACCAATGCCAACGGTGATATTTTCGGCGGTTGGTTAATGTCGCAAATGGATATTGGCGGCGCCATTATGGCGAAGGAAGTGGCTCATGGTCGCGTGGTGACCGTCCGGGTCGATGGCATGACCTTCCTGCGTCCCGTTGCGGTAGGTGATGTGGTGTGCTGCTACGCGCGCTGCGTAAAACGTGGCAACACGTCGGTCACTATCAATATTGAAGTATGGGTGAAAAAGGTGTCGTCGGAGCCCATTGGCCAGCGCTATAAGGCCACCGAGGCGCTGTTTATCTACGTCGCGGTTGACCCCCAGGGTAAACCGCGCGCGATTCCAGCGGCATAAAACAACAAGCCCGGCACTCGCCGGGCTTGTTGTTGGTAGGCCTGGTGGCGGCGGGCGTTAAAGAAAACCCAGCACCTTCAAAACAAAGTAGCCAATCACGATGATGATAATCGGCAAAATATAGAGCGGGAAAAACTGTACCAGAATCGTGTGGCGCGGTACTTCGACTCGTGCTTCCAGCGCTTCGCGGCTTAGCCCTTCCGCCCCTTTCGCCTTCTCCAGAATCAGCTGATCGTTCACCCCTTCCCGCAAATATTTCGCCTGACGCGACATCCGCGCACCGGAGTCCTGCAGCGCCAGCGCGACAAAAATCAGCGCATAGATAACCCAGAACATGATGTTCAGCCCGTTGTTAAAATCCGGCTGCGGCGAGTTGTACCAGAAGATATTTAAGAATGGCGTATTGAAACGCATCATTTCGACCATCACGTGCACGAAATCCATCATGACGGCATCGATTCCCGGTTGTTTCGCGCTGTGCTCGTACATAAATTTGAGTACGGAAATCAGCGTTGAGATCACCGCGGGTATAAAGATAACCCACCCGGCAATCCGCTTCAGGATGGCAATGCGTCCAGCTTGTTGATACGTCATGGGTTCCCCTTGTTAAGACGCCTGTTCTCGGGCTACGTGCTTATTGAGTCTATCCGTAGAAGGTGACTTTCGCCCGACTTTACGCGCGATATGATATACCATTGCTGAACTTGTTACCCTAAAGGAGAGGAAGTTATGTCCACCGAGCGTCAAATACGTGCCGCGATTTTCGATATGGATGGCTTGTTGATTGATTCAGAACCGTTGTGGGAACAGAGCGAACACGAAATTCTCGGCGCACTGGGCGTGGATTTCACCCGCCGTCATGAGCTTCCGGATACCCGCGGTCTGCGCATCGATCTGGTGGTGGATCTCTGGTTTGGGCAACAACCGTGGACGGGGCCTGACTGTGCCACCGTCGTAGAGCGTATTATTTCGCGCGTAATTTCACTGGTGGAAGAAAAGCGTCCGCTACTGCCGGGCGTCCGCGAAGCCGTCGCGCTATGCAAAGCACAGGGGCTGAAAGTGGGCCTCGCATCGGCTTCCCCGCTGTATATGCTGGAAAAAGTACTGACCATGTTCGACCTGCGCCATCAGTTTGACGCAATGGCCTCCGCCGACAAACTCGATTACAGCAAACCGCACCCGCTGGTTTACCTCAACTGCGCGGCCGAACTCGGCGTTAGCCCACTGCAGTGCGTGGCGCTGGAAGATTCTGTCAACGGTATGATTGCCAGCAAAGCGGCGCGTATGCGCTCTATCGTCGTGCCCGCTGCTGAAAGCCAGCTCGATCCGCGTTTCAGCCTGGCGGACGTCAAGCTACCGACGCTGGAATTTCTGACCCGCGAAAATCTGCTCGGATAATCATTTGCGGGCATTCATTATGCCCGCAAATGATACCTTCATCATAAAAAAATGAAACACTGTTTTATTTTTATTTGAATATTCGATTCTACCCTTCTATGCTTTAGCCCTGTAGGTCATCTCATAACGATAAAAACCGCATACAGGGGTCGACATGATTCTTCACGCTTTTAATCTGCAAGGTAAAGTGGCGCTCGTGACCGGGTGCGATAAAGGTTTGGGCCAGGGCATGGCGCTGGGACTGGCGGAAGCCGGGTGCGATATTGTCAGCGTTAGTCGCCGGGTACCGCAGGAGACTGCGGAAAAAGTCGCGGCGCTGGGTCGACGCCTTTACAGTATTCAGGCCGATCTCAGCCAGCCTGAAAGCATCGCCGATATTGTGCCTGCCGCCATAGCCGCTGCCGGGCGTATCGATATTCTGGTCAACAACGCTGGAACCATTCGTCGGGAAGATGCCCTCTCCTTTAGCGAAAAGGACTGGGATGAGGTGATGAACCTCAATATCAAATCGGTATTCTTCCTTTCCCAGGCCGTTGCGAAGCAGTTTCTGAAACAGGGCGATGGCGGAAAAATTATTAATATTGCCTCGATGCTCTCTTTCCAGGGCGGCATTCGTGTGCCATCCTACACCGCCTCAAAAAGCGGCGTGCTCGGCATTACTCGCCTGTTGGCTAACGAATGGGCTCAGCACCAGATTAACGTTAACGCCATTGCGCCGGGATATATGGCGACCAACAATACCCAGCAGCTGCGCGAAGACGCCGAACGCAGCAAAGAAATCCTCGACCGCATCCCGGCGGGACGCTGGGGTTCGCCGGACGATCTGAAAGGCCCGGTGGTCTTCCTCGCCTCATCCGCCTCTGATTACATCAATGGCTACACCATTGCCGTCGACGGTGGCTGGCTGGCGCGCTAATTTTTGACAAAGAGTTACACTGTAACCTCTTCCGCCTACTGTATAAAAACCCTATACTGTATGAATTTACAGAATAACGGGTTTTATCATGACGGCGGAAGGTCATCTGCTCTTTTCCATCGCCTGCGCGGTGTTTGCTAAAAATGCCGAGCTCACGCCAGTTCTCGCTCAGGGGGACTGGTGGCATATTGTGCCGTCGGCGATATTGACCTGCCTGCTCCCGGATATCGATCACCCGCGCTCGCTGCTCGGGCAGCGGCTTAGCTGGCTCTCAAAACCCATCGCGCGACTCTGCGGCCACCGCGGTTTCACCCACAGCCTGCTCGCCGTCTTTGGCGCGCTGACGCTGTTCTATCTGAAAGTGCCCGACAGCTGGATTGTTCCGGCCGATGCGGTTCAGGGCATGGTGCTGGGCTATCTCAGCCATATTCTTGCCGATATGCTTACCCCTGCGGGCGTGCCGCTGCTCTGGCCATGCCGCTGGCGTTTTCGTTTGCCGATTCTCGCGCCGCGCAAAGGCAACCAACTGGAGCGCGTGCTGTGCATGGCGCTGTTCGCCTACGCCGTCTTTATGCCTCAGTCTCTGCCGGACAACGGCGCGGTGCGCTGGTCATCGTCGATGATCAATATGCTGCAGACGGACTTCAATCGCTTTATTGGTCGCCACGTTGAACAATAATCCAGCGAAAATCACACTTTTGGCATAATCCATTCCATTTGGATATAAGCGGACTAATGCACTTCTGTTAACCTTCTCACATCCAGACAAATCTTTACGGATTTGATCTAAAAAAACACGCGTCGCGGCTTTCTCTATTGCCGCTGAACGCCGTGGATAATACTTCAGGAGAACGGGGATGAATTTTCCATTAATAGCGAACATTATCGTGTTCGTGGTACTGCTGTTTGCTCTGGCGCAGACTCGCCATAAGCAGTGGAGTCTGGCTAAAAAAGTATTGGTCGGCCTGGTCATTGGTGTGGTCTTCGGCCTCGCCTTGCAGCTGATCTACGGTTCCGATAACCCGGTGCTGAAAGATTCCATCCAATGGTTCAACATTGTCGGCAACGGCTATGTACAGCTGCTGCAAATGATCGTCATGCCGCTGGTCTTCGCCTCGATTCTGAGCGCCGTTGCCCGTCTGCATAACGCCTCCCAGCTCGGTAAAATCAGCTTCCTGACCATCGGTACGCTGCTGTTCACCACGCTGATTGCGGCGCTGGTCGGCGTGCTGGTCACCAACCTGTTCGGCCTCACCGCTGAAGGTCTGGTACAAGGTTCTGCGGAAACCGCGCGTCTGAACGCCATTCAGAGCAACTACGTCGGTAAGCTCGCTGACTTGACCGTACCGCAGCTGCTGCTCTCCTTCGTGCCGAAAAACCCGTTTGCCGATCTGACGGGCGCTAACCCAACCTCCATCATCAGCATCGTTATCTTCTCCGCCTTCCTCGGCGTAGCCGCGCTGAAGCTGCTGAAAGATGACGAGCCGAAAGGCAAGCGCGTTCTGACCGCTATCGATACCCTGCAGGGCTGGGTGATGAAGCTGGTTCGCCTCGTCATGCAGCTCACGCCATACGGCGTGCTGGCGCTGATGACCAAAGTGGTAGCCGGTTCTAACCTGCAGGACATCATCAAGCTGGGCAGCTTTGTTATCGCCTCTTACCTCGGCCTGTTGATTATGTTCGTGGTACACGGCCTTCTGCTGGGTGCCAACGGTGTTAGCCCGCTGAAATACTTCCGTAAAGTCTGGCCAGTGCTGACCTTCGCCTTCACCAGCCGTTCCAGCGCCGCTTCTATTCCACTGAACGTGGAAGCACAGACCCGTCGTCTGGGCGTACCGGAGTCTATCGCGAGTTTCTCTGCTTCCTTTGGTGCCACCATTGGTCAGAACGGTTGTGCAGGCCTCTACCCGGCAATGCTGGCGGTGATGGTTGCGCCAACCGTAGGCATTAACCCGCTGGATCCAGTCTGGATTGCTACGCTCGTCGGCATCGTAACCGTCAGCTCCGCCGGTGTCGCAGGCGTGGGTGGTGGTGCGACCTTCGCGGCGCTTATCGTGCTGCCAGCGATGGGCCTGCCGGTGACGCTGGTTGCGCTGCTGATTTCCGTTGAGCCGTTAATCGACATGGGCCGTACCGCACTGAACGTGAGCGGTTCCATGACTGCCGGTACCCTGACCAGCCAGTGGCTGCGCCAGACCGACAAAGACGTGCTGAATAGCGAAGAAGACGCCGAGTTAGCTCACCGCTAGCCTGTAGCCCGGACGAGGCGGAACGCCGACTCCGGGATTGCTCCGCCGTCACATCGTTTCGCCGGGCAACAAAAAAACCGCTGGTTTTTGAACTGACCCCATAATGTTGGACGGTTTATATTAAGCGGCTATCAGGGCCTGGGTTCGGTACTCTACCGGACTCAGGCCTTTTAGTTTCTGTTTGATTCTTTCATGGTTGTAATAGTGGATATAGTCATCGATAGCCATGCGCAACTCGCTGATATCTCTATGGTCTGACAGGTAAAAACATTCAGATTTCAGCGTACCAAAGAAGCTTTCCATGACCGCATTGTCGTGACAGTTCCCTTTCTTGACATGCTCTGTTTCAGACCACCTTCCTCAAGTCGCTTCTGATAATGCGCCATCTGGTACTGCCAGCCCTGATCTGAATGCAGTAGTGGGTATTCGTCTTTTCCCAGTATCGACATCGCTTTCGACAGCATCTCATCCACCATCGGCAACAGAGGCCGGGACGCCATCTCATACGCAACTATTTCTCCGTTATACAGATCCAGAACCGGAGACAGATACAGCTTTTCTCCATTGATTTTAAATTCTGTGACATCTGTTACCCACTTCTGATTGGGCTTATCCGCACTGAACTGCCGGTTCAGCACATTACCCGCAACTTTCCCGTACCGGCCTCTGTAGGAGTTGTATTTCTTCCTTCTGATACAACTGGTTAAATCTAACTCCTTCATTAGCCTCTGAACCGTTTTATGGTTCAGTAAGCTACCTTCCCGACGGCTCGCCAGCGTGATCCGCCGGTATCCATAACGTCCTTTATGTTTATGAAACAGCGTTAAAATACGCTGCTTATCACCGGCATATTTGTCTGGTTTTTTACCGCTGGCCTGTTGCCAGTAGAACGTGCTTCTCGCCAGCCCTGCCGCTTTTAACAGACGTATAAGGGAGAACTCCGGCCTTAACTCATTCACGATCTGCGCTTTATCCCGCGTTTTGACGTGTCTCTTTCCCTGAGTAAGGCTTGCAGCTTTTTTAGATATGCCACTTCAGCACGCAGTTGTTCAAGCTCCTCTCGCTCATCCGGGGCAAGAGGGACCTGCAAAGGAGGGACAGGGTGATTCTCAGGGCGTTCTGGCATCGTTTTTTTCCTGCGTCGGCTGTCAGTAAGGGCTTCTAATCCGCCTTCATCATACAGTCGTTCCCACTGTCGAACAGTGGAAAAGGCAGGGATAGTGAATTTTGCACAGATTTCGCGAACAGAAAGCCGGTGTTCACGCATATGAAGGATAACGGACTCTTTAAAGGCAGGAGAATAGGTGAAATGCCGGGTTGTCAGCCCGGCTTCGCCATGAATCTTCCAGGCTGCAGTCCACTTACGAACGGCACTGTGATCGATACCAAAACGCTTTGCAGTCGCTTGCTGCCCTTCCTGACCAGAAAGATAGTGCTGCACAACTTCAATCTTAAAGCTGAGAGAATACTTGCTCATAAAAAACTGCACCTTACTTCGTTGGGTGTCCAACTTTTGGGGTGCAGTTCAGTTTTCACCCGCGGTTTTTTTATATCTGTATCACGCTGTTACGCGTCGATATCGCCTTCCTGCCGCATCTGCACTGCCCAACGCTGGGCCGACTCCGGAATAGAGAACGCCTGCGAGCGACAAAACGCGCTGCCCATCAGCACAAACGCCACGTACTTGCCGCGCAAAAGCCAGACGTCGCGAAAGCCTTCTACTTTAACGGCGTGGTCGGGCGGAGCGGGTTCGGTACGCGGTACATAGCTGATAATCTGCCGTTTTTGTTGGCGAAGCGGTTTCATAAGCAGTTAAATTCACAATCATTAATGGCAAAAGCAGGAAAGTCTTATGATAGCAGGAATCGCCCGGGCGCGTCATACACAAAAAAGCCCGGCAGGAACGCTGCCGGGCAAGGGTTGAGGGGGTAACACAAGACACGTCTTACACGTCGCGGTAGGTTCCGAGACGATAACCTCGTTCAGCAATCGCGTACTTCAGCGATTCAGAGGTCAGCACATCCAGCTCATCCAGACGCGGGTAGCAATACGCGCTGCCCATAATCGTCCGGTCAACAAACGCCGGATGGCACATCACTTCCAGAGACTGCTCCTGGCGCGCCATAGAGGCATCCAGTACCTGCAGGAACAGCGCTTCGGTCACGGCGTCGCCGTAGAACTCGCTGCTGAATGCCGCAGTGCTTCGTATCCCTTCCGGGATCTCAAAGGGATATGGAATGGTGCGGTCAATACGCAGCGCAATGCCTTTCGATTTCGCAAATTCGGCCACCAGAGGGAAAATTTGCGGGATCATATGCACATGGTGATGACTGTCAAAATGCGTCGGTTCGGCATCGAACAGGTCGATAAAGCGACGGTACTGACACTCCAGCTCATGGGCAATTTCATCCATCGGCAGCGAGCCCTCTTCCGCCATCTGCCAGATCCACTTACCGAGTTTACCCTCGCGGGTCAGCCCCGGCATGGATGACAGCGGTTCGCCCAGGGTCAGCACAAAGTGCATGCCCACGGCGAGCTCCGGCGTGCGGCGGCTGATGCGCGCCGCGTGGTCGATAGCCGCGCCGTTCACCAGCGCGGTTGTCGACGTGACGAGGCCATGCTTGCAGGCATCAAGGATGCCGTAGTTCTGGCCTTTGCTCAGACCGAAATCGTCGGCATTGACGATTAACAGACGTTCCATCATGCCTCCTGTCACTGTTTCAGTTTCTCCACGGTAGCAGCAAAGTTCGGCAGCCATTCTTCATGGGCCAGAATCAATTCGCGTGCCAGCACCTCTGCATCTTTATCAGAGTGGATGAGCGGGCTTAAGTTCAGCGCCAGCAGCACGTCGTTAAACTCACCGCTCAACGCCGCCTGGCTGGCCGCCACTTCGAAACCCTTGATGGTGTGGATAAGGCCCAACACTTTTTCATCAAAATGGGTCACGCGTGGGTGCGGTTTTGCACCATCACGGCCCAAAATGGAGGTCACTTCGATAGACCAGTCTGCCGGGATGTTATCAATGTGGCCGTGGTGTGGAATATTGACGTAGTGTTCAGTTTGCTTATCGTTGTAGATAGCGTTGATCACTTCGCACGCTGCATCGGAGTAATACGCCCCGCCGCGCAGTTCCAGCTCTTTTGGCTTCACGTTCAGATCCGGGTTTTTGTACAGTTCGAAGAGCTGCTTCTCGACTTTCTGTACCACCTGGGCGCGCGCGCCGCCTTTGTAGTATTCGCCCATTTCGATGGCCAGCATCTCTTTTTGCTTGAAGTAGTACAGCAGATAAGAGCATGGCAGCAGGTTCAGGGAGCGCAGCAGCCCTTCGCTGAACGGCATATCGAAGATGTTTTTCACGGTATTCGCCGACAGCGTACCGGAGGCAACGCCGTCCAGCAGTTCAGCAAAGCGAGACTCGCCGTTGACCAGCACATCACGCACGAACACCATATGGTTCAGGCCGAACAGGTCGATGGAGAGGTCGTCTTTCTCGGTCAGGCGCAGCACGTCGGTGAAGAACATCTTCATGCCGATTGGAATGTTGCACACGCCGATAAAGCGTTTGAAGTCAGTGTGGCGATAAACCGCTTCTGTCACCATCCCGGCCGGGTTAGTGAAGTTGATAACCCACGCGTCCGGGCAGACTTCCTGAACATCTTTAATGATGTCGAAAATCACCGGAATGGTGCGCAGACCTTTAAACAGGCCGCCCGCGCCGTTAGTTTCCTGGCCCAGGTAACCGTGGCTCAGCGGGATACGTTCGTCTTTTTCACGGGCTTTCAGCTGGCCTACGCGCAGCTGGGTGGTGACAAAGTTGGCGTCTTTCAGCGCTTCACGGCGGTTCAGCGTCTTATAGACTTTCATCGGCACGCCGGCTTTTTCCACCATGCGCTCGCACAGTGCGTGGATAATATCCAGCTTCTCCTGGCCGCCTTCGACGTCAACCAGCCACAGTTCCGTTACCGGCAGCTCATGATAGCGTTTAAGAAAACCTTCCAGTAATTCCGGCGTATAGCTGCTACCACCACCAATAGTAACGACTTTCAATTTCTGGCTCATACTTTTCTCCCTCGAGATCCACAAGCTAAACGTGGCTTACCCGCCGCATAATATGCGGTGAGCTAAATGCTTTGTTTCAGAACTACGAAATAATGTCGTAGCGCGTTATTTGATAACTGTCAGTTTCTTCCGATAATTACTTGGCGTGAATGAGGTCAGCTTCTTGAATGTTTTAATAAACAGACTTGGACTGCTGTAACCTGACTCATACGCAATATCGGTTACCGAGTAGTTGGTTATTTCCAGTTGTTTCTTGGCAAAGTTAATGCGGATGTCATTAATAATCTGCATCGGCGTTTTGCCATAATAGCGCTGGGTGGCTCGGGTTAAATATTCCTGGGTTTTCCCGGATAACGCGACCATATTTTCCAGCGCGCCTTCACCAAATTTTAATTTATCGTGCATGGCTTCTACGGTGGTTTTTAACCACGGCGGCGTCACATCCTGCGCCTGCTCTTCCCGGTGATGGCGTAAGCGATTAATCACGTAGAAGGAAACCAGTTCAATAAATTCGTCGAATTCCGTTTCGCGAAAGTGTAGTGAGGCAATAACCGACTCGATGTAACTCAGAAACGTGCTTTTGATCGAATAGACTTGCGAAGCAACCAGCGCAAACGGAATCAGCGACTGATAGTGCGTATCGAAGAAATCTTTGCTGATCCCCACGTTGAGAATGCGCGTAGCACCGAACTCATAAAAGCTTTGGTGATGCGACCCCATCGGGATGAAGACAAAGTCTCCTCGCTCCAGCATGACCCGTTTACCGTTTATCACCTGATAATAGCGGCCGGTCAGTACGATAGTGAACTCGTAGTAATCGTGCTGGTGTAACCCACTGATACTTTCCGTTTTGTTGTAGATGAAGACATGAAAATTTTTACCGTTAAAGAGCTGTTGTTCTCGGGCGGTGTTGATTTCCATGGTGATCATCTTTGGTTGCCTCATAGGGAAAAGCCTATTGTACCTTCTCGTGAAGTTCGATCAATTCAGCAACCAGCTCGCGAGCTAACATTGACGTCATAAGATGATCTTGCGCATGGACCAGCACCAGGCTGACCTTCATTTTGCCTTCGCCTTCGTCGCTCTCAATCAGCTGAGTCTGTACACGGTGCGCTTCGCTCAGCGCAATGCGGGATTGCTCCATCGTGGCTTTCGCGGTTTCAAAATCACCCTGCTTCGCCAGTTTCAGCGCGGCGTATGCCAGGCTGCGTGCCTGCCCTGAGTTGATAATCAGGCCCATCACCACTTCTTCGAGATCGTTTTCCTGCACGTCCTCAGCAACCACATTATCCAGATCAAACATAACTATTCCCTTTTGTGAGGGCGGTATGGAGGCTCGCTCCATACCGCATTGGCATTAGAATTTCAGAGAGGCAGCGATATCTTCTTCGCTTTCTTCTTCTTCAATGGTGGCCTGCGCCTTGTTCGAAATCATCACGAATGGCAGGTAGACCAGCGTTGAGACACCCAGGTTGAACAGCGCAACAATCAGGGCGGCAACGCTACCGTTACTGTTGAAGAATGCCCCCAGGCCGGTAGGCATGGTCCACGGTGCCAGGTTAGTCACCGGCGGGATGATGCCCATTGAGTAGGCCGCCAGGGTGATAGCTGCCAGAATCGGCTGTACCAGTACGAACGGGATGAACATCACCGGGTTCATGATGATCGGCAGACCAAACAGAATCGGTTCGTTAATCTGGAAGATACCGGATGGCAGAGCCAGTTTCGCCACCTGACGATGGTCAGCGCGACGGGATGCAATGAAGATAGCGATAATCAGACCCAACGTCGCACCGGAACCACCCAGCAGGATGTAGGAGTCGAGCATCGGTTTCGCCCAGAAGTGGAACTGCTGGCCAGCGGCAATCGCGGCGTCAACGGAACCGTACTGGTTGTACAGCGCGATGTTTTCCAGCGCCCACGGGGTCATGATGCCGTTATCCAGCGCGGTCAGCGCCAGGGAACCGTGTACACCGAAGAACCACAGCAGACCGTTGAATACCACGTAAGCCCAACCTACCACGCCACCCATTGATGCCAGCGGTTTGGAGATGGAGTCCATGATGATCTGGTGGAAGTTGCTGCCGTACGAGGTCAGGATCCAGGAGATGATCCCGAAGATAGACAGAATCAGGAAGCCCGGAATTAACGCCGAGAAGGAGCGCGCAACCGAAGACGGTACGCTCGACGGCAGGGTAATCACCCAGTTACGACGGATAACGAAGGTGAACAGTTCCGCCACAACCAGACCGATGATCATACCGGAAATAATGTTTTGACCACCCAGCCAGTTCGCACCGACGGCGTAGGCATCGCCGACGCTGTAAGGGGTGACGGTCATAAATGCCGCTACCGCCAGCAGGCCCGCTGCCATTGGGTCAACTTTACGTTCTTCTGCTAACGCAGAGCCGATAAAGAAAGGCGCCATCAGCGACATAATGCCTAAGGTACCGTTATAAACGTTACCGCCGATGGCTTTAAAGCTGTCTAAGGTCGCAATGGTTGATGGATCCAGGCGGACCCCCATTGAATAAAAGAATGACCCCTCACCAAAGCTCAGGAAAACGTTATTAATTAAGACGAACATGGCCCCCGCAAGGGTCAGCGGCATTAATTTAATAAAACCGTTTTTAATGGCATTGATATGGGGCTGCTTTCCTATTTTAACAGCAAAAGGAAGGAGTACCTTTTCAAGCGAATCGATCACTTTACTCATAGAAAAATACCCTTAAAAGGCCGCAATCAATATTGCGGCGATTAATTATGAAATAACTCTTTGACGGGAAAATTAAAAATAAAATTACTGCGCAGCTGACTTCTTAATTGCAGCAACAGCTGCTTTTAACACACCTAAACCATCGACCTTGCCGTAAAGCGTTGAGTCAATAACTTCAACCGGCTTGTTTGGCAGAATCTTTTTAATATCGTTCAGCATATAGCCGATTTGTGGGCCAAGCAGAACCACATCTGCTTCTGGACCTTTTTCTGCAGCGAACGCTTCAGAGAATGCTTCAATAATAACTGGCACTTCGTATTTCTCAGCCTGAGCTCGCATTTTGGAGACCAGTAATGAAGTGGACATGCCTGCAGAACAAAATAGATAGATATGTTTCTTTTCCATTCACGCTTCCTCAACTTGTGAAATCTGTCATCACCGGGCGATGTTCCATGTGCCCACTACCCTCGTATGTAACAGATGAGTTATCTTCTGTTTATGGGATGAGTATACGGCAACAATTTGTGTACGGATAATTCTCAAGACCCAAAAATTGTCTCTCATTGACCTCTCGTTTTGACTACCTTCACACTTTACTCAAAATAATTCGCGACAAGAAATAAGCATCATTTCTCATAAAAAAGCCCGACACACGGGTCGGGCTTTCGTATGAATCCTATCAATGCACGAGGATCACTTCTTGGCGGCAGGGTCCGTGTCGTACTCGGCGCAGGTCTGGTAGCCAGAGTTGATGACGTGGCCGGTGTCATCCAGCGCCACAAAGTAGGTTTCCGTTTTACCATCTCTTTGACCCAGAATGTAGGTCTGGCAGGTTCCGCGAGCATGAATCATCTTAATTTCAGTGGATGGCTTACCGGCAATCTGCAGCACCTGAGAGCGGCTCATCCCTTTTTTCACATCTTTGACCACCGGTTGCGTGAACTGATCGGCGGTCCGGTCGTAGGCGGTACAGCCCGCCAGCATGGTCATTACCGCTGCTGCACCCAGAAGCCCTGCTATATTCTTGTTCATCTTCCCTCTCCTTTTTTGTTGGTGTCCATTAAGCCTGGAATAAATATTGCTATTTATCAAATTACAAGGCGCATTGATTACCGTAACCCACGGTAAATCGGACTAATATACAGCAGTCAAAATTGTGATCCTTGTCGTTTCAGCGTCAAAGAGGTAGTTTTAACACCTTGTTCTGATGGGCCAACGACACGCGATTTTCAGGCTGGCACACACATTCCGGAGGGGTAAATGGCATTACAACAAGAAATCATTCAGGCACTCGGCGCAAAACCACAGATTAACGCGCAACAAGAGATCCGTCGCAGCGTAGATTTTCTCAAGGCGTATCTGAAAACCTATCCGTTTATCAAATCGTTAGTGCTTGGCATCAGCGGCGGTCAGGACTCTACCCTTACCGGCAAACTGTGCCAGCAGGCGATTAACGAGTTGCGCGCCGAAACCGGCGACAGCGCGCTACAGTTTATCGCCGTGCGTCTGCCTTACGGCGTGCAGGCCGATGAGCAGGACTGTCAGGATGCAATTGCCTTTATCCAGCCCGACCGCGTGCTGACCGTTA
Organism: Kluyvera sichuanensis; assembly: GCF_040930405.1. NCBI lineage: Bacteria > Pseudomonadati > Pseudomonadota > Gammaproteobacteria > Enterobacterales > Enterobacteriaceae > Kluyvera > Kluyvera sichuanensis. The sequence continues at coordinate 791,977 of NZ_CP162271.1, read as the reverse complement.
ATATTAAAGGTGCCGTGCTGGCCAGTGAGCAGGCACTGCGTGAAGCCGGTATTGAACTGAGCGACTTTGTTCGCGGTAATGAAAAAGCTCGTGAACGTATGAAGGCCCAGTACAGCATCGCCGGCATGACGCACGGCGTCGTCGTAGGTACCGACCATGCGGCCGAGGCCATCACCGGCTTCTTCACCAAGTACGGTGACGGCGGCACCGACATCAACCCGATTTTCCGTCTCAACAAACGCCAGGGAAAACTGTTGCTGGCCGAGCTTGGCTGCCCAGAGCACCTTTATAAGAAAGCGCCAACCGCAGACCTTGAAGACGACCGCCCTTCTCTGCCGGATGAAGCCGCGCTTGGCGTCAGCTACGACAATATTGATGACTATCTGGAAGGCAAAACGCTGCCGGTGGAAATCGCCAAAACTATCGAAGGCTGGTATCTGAAGACCGAGCACAAACGTCGCACGCCGATTACCGTGTTCGACGATTTCTGGAAAAAGTAATCTCTTGATTTACCGGCAATAAAAAACCGCCGGAGCTGCCCATAGCCTGATGGCGTTTATGGGCAACTCCGGCGGTCTTAAGACAGTGCGCTGAAGGTATTATTCAGCAGGCGCAGGCGGCATTTTACCTTCATGCGCTTTGTGTTCTGTCAGACGCTTCTCAAAATTGGCATTAAATTGCTTTTTCTGATCCGGCGTTAAGATGTTGTAAATCTTGTTTTGGGTTTCCAGACGAGACAGCATCATCTCTTTATGCTGTGCTTCCATCTTGTTGATTTGCGCTTCAGCTTTCGCTTTGTCGAAGCTGTCGCTGGCGATCAGGTTGTGCATCTCGCGCATCTCTTCCTGCGGCGGACGCTTCATGTGCTGGCGTCCCTCTTTCATGATGTCGCGAACTTGCTGTTTCTGCGCATCGGTCAGGTTCAGCCCCTGGAACATCATGTCATGACGTGGGCCCATTTTGCCTTTGTGATGATGCATCATCGTACCGTTCGGCTGCGCCGCGTCGGTGGTGGTCGTTGAGGTGGTGTCCGCAGCGTGAGCCAGGTTAGCCGCGCCCAGAGCCAGCGTAGAGGCAACAAACAGAGCAGTTAATTTTTTCATCATCGAATCCTTACTTTCAGTTATTCTGACGGCGCATCGCCGTGTTGACGAGATTAACTTTACGGGGTTTATCGTCAATTAATCAGAGCGTGCGTAAAACAATGAAAGTGTAAAAAACGATTTCGTGCCAATTATGAGGAAATTAAGGAAGAAATGTGGAGAGTTGCAACAAAAATAATCAACTAGCTGATTAAGAAGAGATTTTGAAGAAGTATAAAGCAGCCATGATTAATAATAAAGCACAACCTTAAGAATAATCCGCAATAAATCCTGGCACAAATAATCAAAGCCGCAGCGCCCCCGCGTGCGGCCCAGTTTAATTAATCCGCTGGTGGACAACGTTCCAGCATCAATCCCGCCCGCAGGCCCAATGCGACATCAGGGTTAGGGAAAAGCACATATTCGCAGGGCGATGACACCACATAACGCGTATCGCCGTCTTCCGCCAACAGCGTCCCCTTAGCAAAAGGGGTAAAGTTTAGCGTCTGCGCTGACATATACAGCCGGAAGTCGGCGCTGCGACGGGTAATCTGCTGCACGACACGATAATACAGCGGCACCGTATCAGCGCCGCCGCCAAACTCTCCCGCCAGCAAATGCCTGAGCTGCCGCGTTACTAGCGCAAACTGATTTAGATCATTTTGCCCAAACGGTTTGGCTTTCCCCAGTTCAAGAGTACAGGCCAGCGCGCCAAAATATTCACAGCTAAAGTGAGTGAAGGTACCGCCGGGCGACTGATGAAACACCAACGCCTGTAGACCTGCGGAACCCAGCCAGCGTAAAAACGACGGTTCCCACGGCGATTCCTGCGCGGGCAGCACGCCGAAGCGCTGATGATGCGAGCCACGAATGGCGGTATGCAGATCCAGATGCCATCGCACCTCCGCCGGACAGCGCTGGTAGAACGCGGTAAGCGTCTGCTCAAGGCTGGCGGCACGGATAGTTTCGTCGCTGACGGGAAAATGCCGCCAGCGCGCACCGAACATGCGGTTCATATCGCTGTGCAGATAGCGCTTGTTATCGCGCAGCGCCGGTGGGTTACCCAGCACCACCAGCAGATGCCAGCGCAGCTTAAGCTCACCGTTTAAAAGCGCCTTCAGCAGATAGTCGACGATCTCCACCGGGGCGGTTTCATTGCCATGAATGCCCGCTGACAGCACCAGCGCCTGTGAGCAGGGCTCGTGCGGCGTCAGTTGCAGCACGCCAGCTTCACGCCACTCCCAGTGGAAGTGCGCCGTGTCGCCCTCAGGCTGCTCCGGCAGCCTCCCCGCAAGCGTCAAGGCCAGAAACTGTTTCATACCGCCTCCTTAGCGCTGGAACGGGTAGAGCGAGCCCAGACGCAGTATCTGGGTTAAGCGGTCAAGCGCCTCTCGTCCTTCTTGCAATAGCTGCGGGTCGGCAAGATCGGCCTGAGTTAGCCGGTCCCGGTAGTAGCAATCAACCCAATCATTCAGCGTGGCGAACAGCGTATCGTTCATCATTACCGCTGGATTCACCGCCTGGCGTTCAGCTTCGGTAAGCACAACGCGCAGACGCAGACAGGCCGGGCCGCCGCCGTTGGCCATACTTTCACGCAGGTCGAACACCCGCAGTGCGTCTATCGGGTTATCCTGCGCCAGCAGATCGTTAAGGTAGCGCCACACCCGCGGGTGCTCCTGCGCTTCACCCGGTAGTACCAGCATCATGCTGCCGTCAGGTTTACTGAGCAGCTGGCTGTTGAACAGATAGGTCGACACCGCGTCATCCACCGTTACCCTGGAGGATGGAACTTCTATCGGCATAAACCCCGGCACTTTCTGCGCCAGTTCGCCCATCAGCGCGGACTGATTCACAAAGGCTTCAGCATGACAGAACAGCACCTGGCGATTGCTTACCGCGATAACATCATTATGGAACACGCCACGGTCGATGACCTGCGGGTTTTGCTGGGCAAACATCGCCTGATTCGGGTTGAGCTGGTTCAGCCGGGCCACCGCCTCGCTTGCCGCCCGCGTTTGCCGAGCCGGATAGCGCTGCGGCTGGTTGCCCTGCCCACCGTCACGACCATAGACAAACAGCTGCACGCCTGGCTGGCCGTAGTCGCGCCCCAGGCGGTTGTGGTTAGCGGCCCCTTCATCCCCGAATGCCGCCACCGAAGGCAGCGCGCGGTGCACCGCGAAATGGTCAGGGTTAGCAAAAATACCCTCCAGAATGGCCTGAGTGGTCGGCGCTTCACTGGCGCGGTGCAGCAGGCTGCTCAGGTTTGCCACCGTCAGGTGCACCTTGCCGTCCAGCGCATCCGCTGAAGGACAAACCGTCGCCGCATTGGCCACCCACATCGCCGAGGCCGAACTGGCGGCGCTCAGCAACTCCGGCGACTGCGCAGCCGCTTTGGCGATCACCTGCTCATCGCGCCCGCTAAAGCCAAGCTGACGCAGCAGCGCAACATTCGGTCGCTCCTGCGGTGGGATCACCCCTTGCGGAAATCCCGCGTCCGCCAGCGCTTTCATCTTTAGTAGTCCCTGCTTCGCCGCGCGCTGCGGGTTAGAGACCTGATATTGATGCTTCGTCGAGGCTTCATTGCCAAACGACAGCCCGGCGTAATGGTGCGTTAACCCCGGCAGACCGTCAAAGTTCACTTCCCAGGCGTTCATGATGGCACCTCGTGCTGAAAATCAAGCCCAGGGTTGAGGGTCGCAGGTAGCGTCAGCAGCGGTGATTCAAGGCTGGCCATTGGCCATGCGCAGTAGTCCGCGGCGTACCATGCACCGGGGCGATGGTTACCTGAGGCTCCGGTGCCGCCGAACGGCGCGGTGCTCGCCGCACCCGTCAGCGGTTTGTTCCAGTTGACGATCCCGGCACGCGCCTCCAGCAGCAGGCGCTCAAATTGTTCACGATCCGGTGAGATAAGCCCGCAGGAGAGGCCGTAGCGAGTAGCGTTAGCCAACCGAATCGCCTCATCAAAATCATCGTAACGCCATACCCCAAGCAGCGGCCCAAAGACCTCTTCATCGGCGATGTCGTGCGCTTCGCTGAGCTCAACTATCCCCGGTGTCAACAGGGACGTTCCCGGCTTAAGTAATCGTGGTGCCAGCAGCGTTTTACCGCCTTTTTCTACCTGCATCTGCCAGGCCTGATAGACTCGCTCCGCGGCCAGCGGCGAGATAAGCCCGCCGATAAACGGCTGCGGGTCGGCGTTCCACGCGCCCGGCATAATGCGCCCCGTCACCTCAACCAACCGCTGAAGAAACGCATCGCCCTGCGCGCCACGCTTCACCAGCAGGCGGCGCGCGCAGGTGCAGCGCTGCCCGGCGGTGACGAACGCTGACTGAATGGTCAGATGCACCGCGGCATCCAGATCGGCAACGTCATCGACAATCAGCGGGTTGTTGCCACCCATTTCCAGGGCGAGCATTTTTTGTGGTTGCCCGGCAAGCTGACGATGGAGATGGAACCCCGTTGCCGAACTGCCGGTAAACAGCACGCCGTCGAGCCCCGACTGGCCGCTGAGCGCTTCACCGGTTTCCCGCCCGCCCTGAAGTAGATTCAGCACGCCCGCCGGTAACCCAGCCTGCTCCCAGAGCTTAACCACCACCTCGCCGCATGCAGGCGTCAGTTCACTCGGCTTAAACACCAGCGTATTGCCCGCCAGCAGCGCGGGTACGATATGGCCGTTTGGCAGATGTCCAGGGAAGTTATAGGGGCCAAATACCGCCAGCACGCCTTGCGGACGATGGCGTAAGGTCGCCGCACCGTCGGCCATGTCGGTATGGCTCTCCCCGGTACGGCTATGGTAGGCCTTAATAGAGATGGCAATTTTGTTGATCATCGCCGTGACTTCGGTGGCAGCTTCCCAGTGCGGCTTGCCGGTTTCGCGGGCAATAGTGTCGGTCAGTGCGGCTTTATGGGCCTCCAGCAGCGCAGCAAACCCTTCGACGATGGTCTGACGTTCGCTAAACGGCCGACGCGCCCAGGCGGGAAACGCCGAACGCGCGGCGGCAACCGCCTGCTCAACCTGAGCGGCATCTGCGTCATTGCCCTGCCATACCGCTTCTGCCGTCACCGGGTTGGCGCTGCGACGCGCCTCGCCGTGACCAGACAGCCAGCCACCATTTATCCATAGGCTCATTATTTTTTCTCCTCAGGGCATAAGCGCACCAGGCGAACGGCATCACCCGGGTGACAGTTCAGGGCATCGGACTGCTCGGCGTTCAGGGTCAGTACATCTGCCTGTGGGTCGGCATGAACCAGCATTGCGCGGTAGTGTTGATACTGTTCGTTGGCAACCACGCAGAGCGGTAAATCGGCCCCTGCCGGTTCACCTGCCGCCACCGTCACCAGACGGCTTTTACGCACCGCTCTTACGCGGTCGATATCGCACTCCAGCGTCGGGCCGCCGTCAAAAATGTCGACATAGTCGCGGTAGCGGAAGCCTTCTTTTTCGAGCACGGCGCGCGCGGGCGCCGTTTGCGGATGCACCTGCCCAATCACCGCCCGCGCCTCTTCACTGAGAAAATCGGTGTAGATCGGGTGTTTTGGCATCAGTTCAGCGATAAACGCCTTCTGCCCGGTGCCGCAGAGATAATCCGCGCGGGCAAACTCCATCGAGAAAAAGCGTTTACCAAGGCTCTCCCAGAACGGTGAATAGCCGTGGTCGTCAATCACCCCGCGCATCTCTGCCACCACCTTGTGGTTAAAGCAGTCGCGGAACGCCGCCATAAACAGAAAACGTGAGGATGACAGCAGGTGCCCGTTGCTCTCTTTACGCCATTCCGGGTCGAGAAACAGCGAACACAGTTCGCTGCTGCCGGTGTGATCGTTGGTCAGAAACAGCGTTGGCAGCGCGTTATAGACGTTCAGCTCTTTCGATGCATGCACCAGCGTCCCTACTCGATAGTTATACCAGGGGTCATTGATGCCGACGGCCACTTCGATGGCGCACACGCCCACCACGTCGCCGCTGCGGGTATCTTCCATCACAAACACATAGCCCTGGTCGCCGCGCGGCAGCGTGCCCTGCCAGGTCGCCTGCGAGCGAGCAATTCGCGCCGCCAGCGTGTGTTCATCCTGCGGCAGCGAGGTCAACCCGCCGCCGGTTTTTCCTGCCAGTTTTAGCAGGCCGGGCAGATCGCCGGACGCGATGGGACGGATAATCATCATGATGACTCTCCCGCGACAAAACGTTCACAGGCCGCGGCGAAACGGTTGAGACCGAGCGTCACGTCCTCTTCTTTGACGATGAGCGCCGGGGCAAAACGCACCACGTTTGCCCCAGCAATCAGCACCATCAGCCCTTCTTCCGCTGCCAGCAGGCTTATCTGCTTCGCTTTCCCGGCGTATTCGTCACTCAGCGCGCAGCCAATTAACAAGCCGATGCCGCGTATCTCTTTAAATAACCCAAACTGGGTGTTGATGGCCTGTAGCCGTTCTTTAAACCACTGCTCGCGCTGTTTGACGCCACTCAGCACCGCAGGCGTGTTAATAATGGAAAGTACTTCACCTGCCACCGCGCAGGCCAGCGGGTTACCGCCGTAGGTCGTGCCGTGGGTACCGACGGTCATGACGCTCGCCATCTCTTCGCGCGCCAGCATCGCACCAATCGGGAAGCCGCCGCCCAGCGCTTTCGCGGTGGTCAGCAGATCCGGCGTGATGCCGTAGTGCATATAGGCGTACAGTTCGCCGGTACGGCCCACGCCGGTCTGCACCTCATCGAAAATCAGCACCGCATGATGGCGATCGCACAGCTCGCGCAGCTCACGTAAAAACTCAAGCGTCGCCGGGATCACCCCACCTTCGCCCTGAATCGGCTCAACGATCACCGCACAGGTGCTGTCATCAATCAGCATGCGCGCAGACTCAAGATCGTTATAAACCCCGTGGCGAACATCCGGCGGCAGCGGCGCAAAGTCCTGAGAATAGGCGGGCTGCCCGCCTGCGGTAACGGTAAACAACGTGCGGCCGTGGAACGCATTCTTGAAGGCTACAATGCCGCTTTTATGCGCACCGAAGCGGTCGTGGGCGAACTTACGCGCCGTTTTCAGCGCCGCTTCGTTGGCCTCGGCCCCGGAGTTACAGAAGAAAATGCGGTCAGCAAAGGTGGCGTCAATCAGCTGCTTAGCCAGTTTCAACGCTGGCTCATTGGTATAGCCGTTGCCGGTATGCCAGAATTTTGTCGCCTGATCGGTCAGGGCGCGAACCATCGCCGGGTGCGCATGTCCCAGGGCGTTTACCGCAATACCGCCAGCAAAATCGATATAGCCTTTGCCCTCTTGATCCCACAACCAGGCCCCCTCACCGCGAACAGGAATAAACGCTGCCGGGGCGTAAACCGGCATCATCCACTGATCAAAATTTTGACGGCTGATTGACTGAGACATAGCGACCTCGATAAGTAAATAAATGGTTTATTTTATGTTAATGAATTGATGTTTTTCCCTTTAAATGTAGATTGCACGGTTCGTGCCAGCGAGAGGTAAAAATGCATAAACGGAGTTTGATAACGAAATATCAATAAGTTACAAAAGCAACCTATTCACCACAAGTGCATAAAAAGTGAATATTAGTGACCTCAGGCGATGATTGCAGGGTGAAATTAAGAAATATTATGCATCCGCAAAATATCATTCTGGATTTGTGATCAACTGCGAAATTTATCGTAGATTTACGCCTTATTACGGCGCAGATTGCCTCAATCTGGTGCAGTTTTTGCTCTGCAACATGGCAGCGGTAATAAAAGAAATTGGCGATACCGCCGGGCGAAAGCAGCGAGGTACGTTAAATTCTGCTACTATCCCGTCACAATTCACCAGGTAAAGTGACGACCACTATGAAATTTGTCTCTTTTAATATCAACGGCCTGCGCGCCCGCCCTCATCAACTGCAAGCCATCGTTGAAAAACATCAGCCTGATGTGATTGGCCTGCAGGAGACCAAGGTTCATGACGACATGTTCCCCCTGGAAGAGGTGGCGAAGCTCGGTTACCACGTTTTCTACCACGGACAAAAAGGCCACTATGGCGTTGCGCTGCTGACCAAAGCCGAACCGATTGCCGTGCACCGTGGTTTCCCGACCGATGATCCCGAGGCGCAGCGTCGTCTGATCATCGCCGAAGTGCCGTCACCCTTCGGCAACGTGACGGTGATGAACGGCTATTTCCCGCAGGGCGAGAGCCGCGACCATGAAACCAAATTCCCGGCCAAAACCAAGTTTTATCAGGATTTGCAGGACTATCTGGAAACTCGTCTAAGTAAAGAGAACCCGGTGCTGATTATGGGCGATATGAACATCAGCCCGACCGATCTCGATATCGGGATTGGCGAAGATAGCCGTAAGCGCTGGCTGCGCACCGGTAAGTGCTCGTTCCTGCCGGAAGAGCGCGAGTGGATGCAGCGTCTGCTGGGCTGGGGTCTGGTGGATACGTTCCGTAATGCCAATCCTGAAACCAACGATCGTTTCTCATGGTTTGATTACCGCTCCAAAGGGTTTGACGATAACCGTGGGCTGCGTATTGATTTGCTGCTGGCAAGCCAACCGTTGGCGGCACACTGCGTGGAGACGGGGATTGATTATGAGATCCGTGGGATGGAGAAGCCATCGGATCATGCGCCGGTGTGGGCAACGTTTAAATAAGCTCGTATTTGCTAGTTTAGTGCAGCTGTTCCGTTCACTTTACGTTAGGTGGAATATGAAATTCCATCACCGGTGAACGGGCCAAGGGGTGCGGCCGCGCACCCCTTCGCAATCCCCGCGGCCCCGCAGGGAAATCGGTGCTTCGCACTGCGCTCGCCTACGACTCCAGCCTGCGGCACGGCGAAACTCGACGTCCTGTCTCGGTTCGCCTCAGTCCGCCATCCATGGCGGACTGACCTTGTCTTCCGTGCTACGGCTCGCCGATTTCCAGCGGGGACTCATCGGTTTCAGAAAGACTGTTTTTTGCTGTTAACTAAAAGACCGCACGGTTTTGGGTGGCGTCTAAATCGCCGAAGCGTTCCCTGTAGGCCGGGTCAGCCCACATGGATGTGGGCTGAGGGCGCGGTTTTACAGGGACGTTGCCTCGCGCCCGACCCGAAGCCGGAAGGGATAAGCTGAGGGAACCGCGCAGCGGCGATTTTGCCGCCAGAGCCCGGGGGTGCAGGGGGCGGCGGCGATTGGCCGCCCCTTGCGCGCTCCCTGTGCCAGTACAATTTATATGGCTAGCGCTGGAAGGGAGCGCAACAGAGTGATGATCCAAACCGAACCCCGCACCCAACCCGAAACCTACAATGAAAAATTCTGAGCAAAATCAATAAACCAACGCTAATATCTTGCAGTGACCACTAATCTATAATACCGTCGCGCGCACTTTTTCTTCCCGGCAGGAGGACCCCCATGCAAAAGAAGTCACTACCACACAGCCACTAAGCTCCTGCTCATTGTCGCTGTCATCAGCCTGCTCGCTATCCTGATCCACACCTTCGACCTCGCTGACCTGGTCACCAACTTCCGCCACCTGCAGGAACTGGTCCGCCAAAGCGGCGCGCTTGGCTACATCATCTACATTGCCCTGTTTATCCTCGCCACGGTATGCCTGCTGCCCGGCAGCGTGCTGGTACTCGTCGGCGGCATTGCCTTTGGCCCGTGGCTCGGCACGCTGCTATCGCTGATTGCCGCCACTGCTGCCTCGGCGCTCTCCTTCCTGCTCGCCCGCTGGCTCGGGCGCGCGCTGCTGCTTAAATACGTCGGGCACACCGCCACCTTTCAGGCGATTGAGCGCGGTATCGCCCGCAGCGGTATCGACTTTCTGATTCTTACCCGGCTCATTCCGCTCTTTCCGTACAATATCCAAAACTACGCCTACGGACTGACCGCCATCCCCTTCTGGCCCTATACCCTGATCTCTGCGCTGACCACGCTGCCGGGAATTTTTATCTATACGCTGATGGCGAGCGAACTGGCGGCACACGGCCTGACGCTGGCGTTTATCCTCAAACTGAGCCTCGCCGGGTTGGCGCTGTTTGCGCTGGCGCAGGCGGCCAAACGCTATGCCCGGCATAGACGCGTGGATCTTTCCGAGGAGGAGCGCTGATGGCATCACGCAACGCCACGCTGTTTTTCCGTCTGCTGCTGCTCACCGCGTTTATTGCGCTGCTGCTGGCCTGGTGGTGTATTCCGAGCGTGAATGCGTTTATCGATCATAGCCTGACCGCGTTTCTCGCCGTCGACCAGCAGGGCATCGAGCGGTTTATCCACTCCTATGGATCACAGGCCGCCGCCGTCTCCTTTGTGCTGATGATTTTTCAGGCCGTTGCCGCCCCACTGCCCGCTTTTCTTATCACCTTCGCCAATGCCTCGCTGTTCGGCGCGTTCTGGGGCGCGGTGCTCTCGTGGACCAGCTCGATGGCCGGTGCCGCGCTATGCTTCTACATCGCCCGGCTGATGGGGCGCGGAGTGGTCGAAAAGCTGACCGGAAAAATGGTGCTTAACAGCATTGACGGCTTTTTTGAACGCTACGGCAAGCACACCATTTTAGTCTGCCGCCTGCTGCCTTTCGTCCCCTTCGACCCGGTGAGCTACGCCGCCGGGCTGACGTCGCTGCGCTTTCGCCACTTTTTTATCGCCACGGGTATTGGTCAGCTTCCCGCCACCATCGTCTATTCATGGGTCGGCAGCCTGCTCACCGGCGGCACCTTCTGGTTTGTCACCGGGCTGTTTATTTTGTTCGCCCTGACTATCGTTATCGTTGTCGCTAAGACGTTCTATCATGAACGACAAAAGAGGAATTCCTGATGCGTTATCACGCAAATGTACATCGCCTGCGCGCTGGGCTGTTGGGGCTTGGCCTATTGGCGCTGAGTCCATTGACGGTTCACGCGCAAAGCTGGCAGCAGGTGGAAAACGAGGCCAAAGGGCAAACCGTCTGGTTTAACGCCTGGGGTGGCGACGAAGCGGTGAACCACTATCTTGACTGGGTGAGCGGTGAAATGAAGCGTGATTACGCCATTAACCTGCGCATCGTCCACATTGCCGATGCGGCAGACAGCGTAAAGCGCATTCAGACCGAAGCGCAGGCCGGGCGTAAAACCAATGGATCGGTCGATTTTTTGTGGGTCAACGGTGAAAACTTCCGCGCGCTGAAAGAGGCCAACCTGCTGCGTACCGGCTGGGCGGAGCAGTTACCGAACTGGCGCTATGTGGATGTGAGCAAACCGGTGCGGGAAGATTTCTCGGTACCGGTGGAAGGCGCAGAATCGCCATGGGGCAGCGCACAGCTGACCTTTATTGCTCGCCAGCAGCAAACGCCGCAGCCGCCGGACTCACCGCAGGCGCTGCTCGAATTTGCCAAAGCCCATCCCGGCACGGTGACCTACCCGCGCCCACCCGACTTCACCGGCACTGCGCTGCTTGAACAGTTGTTAATCAACCTCACCACCCAGCCGGATGCGCTGAAGCAACCGCCGGAGGCAAAGACCTTTGCTGCTGTCACCGCACCGCTGTGGGCCTATCTTGACACGCTGCACCCGTTGCTGTGGCGCAATGGTAAAGATTTCCCCCCTTCACCGGCGCGAATGGACGCGATGCTGAGCAACGGTTCGCTGCGCCTCTCCCTCACCTTTAACCCGATGCACGCGAAGCAGAAAGTGGCAAAAGGCGAACTGCCGAAGGACAGCTACAGCTTTGGTTTCCAGAGCGGCATGCTGGGCAACGTGCACTTCGTGACAATTCCGGCGAACGCTTCCGCCAGCGCCGGGGCGCAGGTGGTGGCAAACTTCCTGCTCTCCCCTGAAGCACAGTTGCGCAAGGCCGATCCAGCGGTATGGGGCGACCCCAGCGTGCTGGATCCGGCGAAGCTAAGTCCCGAACAGCAAAAAACGCTGCAATCGCTTATCCCGGAACACGCGCCGAAAGTACTGGCTGAGCCGCACGCTGCCTGGGTGAATGCGCTGGAGCAGGAATGGCTGCGCCGTTACGGTACGCACTGATTCTACTTTGCTGGGGCATGATGCTGATTATCTATCTGCCCCTGCTTCCCGCCGCTGGTCTGCTGTTAAGACCGGCGTTTTCGCTCGCCCACTGGCAACAACTGCTCACCGACTCGCAGCTGATACAGGCACTGACCGCGACGGTCGTCTCCACGCTGCTCGCGGTGGGTGGCGCGCTGGTGCTGGCGCTACTGGTCATCGCGACGCTCTGGCCTTCTGCGGGCTGGCAGCGGCTCTCTTCCCGGCTGCCCTGGCTGCTGGCGCTGCCGCACGTGGCCTTCGCTACCTGCGCGCTGCTGCTGTTTGCCGAAGGCGGTGAACTCTACCGTTTGCTGCCGATGCTCAGCCCATTTCAGGACCGCTACGGTATCGGGCTGGGTCTGGTGCTGGCGGTCAAAGAGAGCGGCTTTTTACTGTGGGTGTGCTGGGCGCTACTCGGCGAACGCCGGCTGGCAGAACAGGTGGTGGTGTTTAAAAGCCTCGGCTACGGGGGCGGGCAGTGCCTGACCCGGGTTATTCTTCCGGCATTGATGCCCTCACTCAAGGTGGCGCTGCTGGCCACAGCGGCCTGGACGCTGTCGGTGGTCGATGTGGCGACGATTATTGGTCCCGGCAACCCGCCGACGCTGGCGGTGCTGGCCTGGCAGTGGCTGAACTCGGCGGCCCCGGAGGATCAGGTCAAAGGTGAACTGGCCTGCCTGCTGTTACTGGTGTTATTGGCGCTACTTGCCGGTGCCGCCGCAGGCTTCTGGTCGCTCTGGCAACGACGACTGCCCACGTTGAGCAACGTACGACGCCCAATCTTCCCGCAACTCCCTGGGCGCGCGGTCGGCATCCTGCTACCGCTCAGCGGGCTATTCTGCACGCTATTTCTAATCTCACAGGCGCATGCCACGCTGCCCGACGCCGATACCTTCAACAATAGCCTGTGGCTGGCGCTGCTGTCCGCGCCGATCGGTGCGGTGGTCTGCCTGCTGTGGCTGGAATGGGGGCCACGCCGGGAACAGGGTTGGCTCAACCTGCCGCTGCTGTTACCCGCACTGCCGCTGGCCGCAGGACAATATCAACTGGCACTTTATGGCTGGCTCGATGGGCAGTTCGCCACCGTGCTGTGGGGACATCTGCTGTGGGTGGTGCCGTGGATGCTGTTTGTGCTTCGCCCGGCCTGGCAGAACATTGACCCGCGCCAGATACTGTTGGCAAAAACGCTTGGCTGGCAGCGCGGGGCGATTTTCCTACGACTGAAGTGCCCGCTGATCGTTCGCCCGCTGCTGTCGGCGCTGGCGGTCGGCTTTTCCGTGAGTATCGCCCAGTATCTGCCCACCCAATGGCTTGGCGGTGGACGTGTGCCCACGCTAACCACCGAAGCCGTGGCGCTGAGCAGCGGCGGCGTAACCGCGACGCTTGCCGCCCAGGCGCTATGGCAGCTATTGCTGCCGATGGGCTTCTTTTTACTTACCGCGCTGCTGGCGCGCCGTATCGGCCATTTACGCCGGGGATTACGCTAATGTTGCAGGTCAACAATCTGACGCTCACGCTCGGCGGTCAGCCGCTGTTGCGCGAAGTTAACCTCACCGTCGCGGCGGGCGAAATTGTGACGCTGATGGGGCCGTCTGGTTGCGGAAAGTCGACGCTGTTTTCGTGGATGGTCGGCGCGCTCGATGGCGCCTTTCGCGCACAAGGTGAGCTGTGGCTTAACGGCCGCCGCTGCGATCCGCTACCTACTGAGAAACGGCGCATCGGCGTGCTGTTCCAGGACGCGCTGCTGTTCGACAATATGAACGTCGGGCAGAACCTGCAGCTAGCGCTGCCTGCGACCGTTGCCCGTCATGCCCGCCAGCCTCGTGTTGAGCTGGCGCTGTCGCAGGCGGGGCTGGACGGTTTTTATCGTCGTGACCCGGCCACCCTTTCCGGTGGCCAGCGCGCCCGCGTAGCGCTGCTGCGCGCGCTGCTGGCAGAACCCGACGCGCTGCTGCTGGATGAGCCATTTAGCCGCCTCGACGGGCCGCTGCGCGGCAGCTTTCGCCAATGGGTGTTCGACGAACTCCGCCAGTTGCACATTCCCGTGGTGCAGGTGACTCACGACCCGGATGATGTTCCCACCAACGCCCTCTGTTTGCAGTTAGCAAACTGGCATTGACGCGGGAAATACTGCGTTAACGCAAGGTATTTCCCCCTTTAGAGGTTCAGAATGATGCTCCTTTTTTCCTCGTCGGATGATTTGATGAAACGTGTTTCTCAACTGACCGCGCTGGCCGTTGCGCTTGGCCTCGCTTCCTCTGTCTTTGCTGCCGAAACGGCAAAAACCTTAACTTTGACCCACCTGCTGCAGCAAAATGGCACCGCCATTGATACGCGTATGAGCGCGTTTTACAACGGCTGGCCTCAGCATGCCAACGGCACGCAGGGCCACGAACCGGGCGCGTTAAACCTCTCCGCCAGCTGGCTCTCCGCGATGAACGACGAGCAGCTTAGCGCGTGGGCGCAGCAGCATCAGCTGAGTAAAACCACCGACATCGCACTTTACGGCGACAGTAAAGACAACGAGGCGGTCGCCAAACGTCTGAAACACGCGGGCTTTAACAATATCTCCACCCTGAGCGATGCGCTGGAGCAGCCAGACCGTCTGCAAAAGCTGCCGCACTTCGAGCAACTGGTTTATCCGCAGTGGCTGCATGATTTACAGCAGGGGAAAAACGTTCCGGCAAAACCGGCGGGCGACGTTAAAGTGATTGAAGCCGCCTGGGGCGCACCGAAACTTTACCTGGTCAGCCATATTCCGAACGCAGGCTATATCGACACCAACGAGGTGGAAAGCGAGCCGCTGTGGAATAAGGTTTCTGACGATAAGCTCAAAGCGATGCTGGCGAAACACGGCATCCGCCATGACACCACCGTTATTCTTTACGGTCGCGATGTCTATGCTGCGGCGCGCGTCGCACAAATTATGCTGTATGCGGGCGTGAAAGATGTGCGCCTGCTGGACGGCGGCTGGAAAACCTGGTCCGATGCAGGTCTGCCGGTGGAACGCGGCCTGCCGAAAGACGTGACTCCGGCACCAGACTTCGGCATCACCATTCCCGCCCAACCGCAGTTGATGCTGGATATGGAACAGGCGCGCGGCCTGCTGCATCGTCAGGATGCGTCGCTGGTCAGCATTCGCTCGTGGCCGGAATTTATCGGCACCACCAGCGGCTACAGCTACATTAAGCCAAAAGGTGAGATTGCTGGCGCTCGTTGGGGCCATGCGGGTAGCGACTCCACCCATATGGAAGATTTCCATAACCCGGACGGCACCATGCGCAGCGCAGACGATATCGCAGCGATGTGGAAATCCTGGAACATTCTGCCAACCCAGCAGGTCTCCTTCTATTGCGGCACCGGCTGGCGCGCGTCTGAGACCTTTATGTACGCCCGTGCGATGGGCTGGCAGAACGTCAGCGTCTACGACGGCGGCTGGTACGAGTGGAGCAGCAATCCTAAAAACCCGGTTTCCACCGGCGATCGCGGCCCGGACAGTTCTCGCTAATCCGCCTCTTCATGACGCTGGAGATTTTTCAGCGTCATGTACCCTCCCCACACCCGATTAAACGTCGTCAGCCAGCACAGCGCGCCAAAGATCCACGCCATCCACGCGAACCACGCCGGAAACAAGCAGCCCAGCACAAACAGCAAAATCGTCTCAGTGCCTTCGGTTAACCCACCAAGGTAGTAAAACGATTTGTGGGCGTAGCCTGGGTTATCAATCTGATGCTTCGCCGCCAGCGCCGCAAACGCCAGAAAGCTGCTGCCGGTGCCCATAAACGCAAACAGCAACCAGCCCCCCGCCAGGGCATTCGCCGTCGGATCTGCCAGCATAAAGCCGAACGGTACCAGCGCGTAGAACAGAAAATCGAGGGCGATATCCAGAAAGCCGCCTGCATCCGTCAGCCCACGCCGCCGGGCCAGCGCGCCGTCAAGCCCGTCCAGCAACCGATTTGCCACGATGGCCACCAGCGCCGCGCCGTACCAGCCCAGCGCCAGAAACGGCAGCGCCAGAACGCCAATCGCAAAGCCCAGCAGCGTAATGCCGTCGGCGGAAATACCGGGTTTATCCAGCGCCTGCGCCGCGCGGTTCAACAGTGGCTTCAGGCGCGGGTGAAGATGTTTATCCAGCATCGTGCTCTCCCGTCGTGCGGCACAGCCCCTGTGAAGGGATCTCCAGCGCAGCATTAAAACGCGCCGACAAATTCTGAAATGCCACCAGCGCGGTCATCTCCGTGATTTGTTCATCATTAAAGTGACAGTGTAACGATTCTTTCTGTGCTACAGAAATTAACGGCGGCGTCGCGGTCATCGCATCAGCGTAGTCCAGCGCCGCACGTTCAGCAGGAGAAAACAGCGTCGAGGTTTGCCAATCGCCCAGCGCCAGCACTTTATCCATCGCCCCGCTACGCTGCGCCAGACGCAGGCTGTTGGCATCAATGCAAAATGCGCAGTCGCACTGCTGGGAAACGCGGGTCATCAACAGCGCCCGTAGCGTGGGGTCCAGACGCGCTTTTTTACGCTCCAGATAGCCAACAAACAGCGCCACTAACCAGAAGAGCCGGGGCATTCGCCCCCACCAGCGGGTGGGATTCAATACGCTGCCGTAATGCTTCTGCTGCATGGCAACAATAGGTTTCAGACTGAGGGGTAACTGACTGAGCGGTTGCACCCAGGGTTGTTTATTTTTCACCCGGAGACTCCTGCAAGGCTTTAGCTAACAACAAAGCAGCGATAATATGGCATTCCTTTTATCAAGTCTTTGATCGCTATGCTGAAAACCATTGATGTTGTTGCCGCCATTATTGAACAAAACGGCAAAATTCTGCTTGCCCAGCGCCCGCCGCATGCCGATCAGGCCGGGCTTTGGGAGTTCGCAGGTGGAAAAGTTGAGGCGGGCGAAAGCCAGCCGGAAGCGCTGGTGCGCGAACTACAGGAAGAGTTGGCGATCCGCGCCTGGCCTGGCCGTTACGTTGCCAGCCACCAGCGTGAAGTCTCCGGGAGAATCATCCATCTTCACGCCTGGCACGTGCCCCGTTTTGACGGTGAAATCATCGCCCGCGAACACAGTGCGCTGGTGTGGTGCACGCCAGAAGAGGCCTTTAGCTATGCGCTGGCCCCCGCCGATGTGCCGCTGCTTGAGGCGTTTATGGCTTTACCCGACGCCAGACCAGCGGATTCGTGCTGATGGTTCGCTCATCGCGCTGACACTGTAACAGCACGCCCTCAGCCTTAATCACCGCCCCTTCCGAGTAGTTCTGGTTCTCATAAATACAGCACTGGGTGCACGGCTGCGCCCGCTGGGTAGTGTTGCTGTTGCTGAACACCTCTGGCGGGACATTCACTTCAAGCTGCGGTCGCGCCTGCGCCGCATGACAAAACAGCGCCAAAGCGCCCGCTATCCAGAACGTTTTCATCCCTTAATCTCCTGAAAAATCTTCTCTTAATACTATCGACCAAATTCAGGGCGAGCTTAAGTTTTTTACATCATCGTTTTTAGTTATGACCCCCTCCCGAGTATTAATTTTATTTTGGTCCAGGAATTTACTTGTCATACGTTAGCCGGGTAATGATATAGTCGAAAAACGACACTTTATTAAACACAACCATAACAACTACATACATCTACAATCATAAGAGGTACTTATACTTATGGATAAGGTTTGCTCCCTGGATTCCTTCCTGGCTCATGTTCAACAACGCGACCCACACCAGACCGAGTTTGCTCAGGCTGTCCGTGAAGTCATGACAACGCTCTGGCCGTTTCTGGAACAGAACCCGCGCTATCGCCAGCTCTCTCTGCTGGAGCGATTAGTTGAGCCTGAGCGTGTTATTCAGTTCCGCGTCGTGTGGGTAGACGACCGCAATCAGGTACAGGTTAACCGCGCATGGCGCGTGCAGTTCAGTTCGGCGATTGGGCCGTACAAAGGGGGAATGCGCTTCCACCCGTCGGTAAACCTCTCTATTCTCAAATTCCTTGGCTTCGAACAGACCTTCAAAAACGCCCTGACCACCCTGCCTATGGGCGGCGGTAAAGGCGGTTCTGACTTCGATCCGAAAGGCAAAAGCGAAGGCGAAGTGATGCGCTTCTGCCAGTCGCTGATGACCGAACTCTATCGTCATCTGGGTTCAGACACCGACGTTCCAGCGGGCGATATCGGCGTGGGCGGGCGTGAAGTCGGCTTTATGGCCGGGATGATGAAAAAACTCTCCAACGACACCGCCTGCGTGTTTACCGGCAAAGGCCTGTCGTTTGGCGGCAGCCTGATTCGTCCGGAAGCGACTGGCTACGGTCTGGTGTACTTCACTGAAGCGATGCTTAAGCGTCACGGCCTGGGCTTTGAAGGAATGCGCGTGGCGGTTTCCGGTTCCGGCAACGTGGCGCAGTACGCTATCGAAAAAGCGATGGAGTTTGGCGCCCGCGTGGTGACCGCCTCCGACTCCAGCGGTACCGTGGTTGACGAAGCCGGTTTCACCAAAGAGAAGCTGGCGCGTCTGTGCGAAATCAAAGCCAGCCGTGACGGTCGCGTAGCCGATTATGCGCGCGAGTTTGGTCTGGTCTATCTGGAAGGTCAGCAGCCGTGGAGCGTGCCGGTGGATATCGCGCTGCCGTGCGCGACCCAGAACGAGCTGGACGTTGACGCGGCACGCGTGCTGATTGCCAACGGCGTGAAGGCCGTGGCGGAAGGTGCCAACATGCCAACCACCATCGAAGCAACCGACCTGTTCCTCGAAGCGGGCGTGCTGTTCGCACCGGGTAAAGCAGCGAACGCCGGCGGTGTCGCAACCTCTGGCCTGGAAATGGCGCAGAACGCGGCGCGTATGAGCTGGAAAGCGGAGAAAGTGGATGCGCGTCTGCACCACATCATGCTGGATATCCACCACGCCTGCGTTGAGCATGGCGGTGAATCTGCGCAGACCAACTACGTTCGCGGTGCAAACATTGCAGGTTTCGTGAAAGTGGCCGATGCGATGCTGGCGCAGGGCGTGATTTAATCTTGTCGGTAGCCCGGACGCGGCGCTTTAGCGCCAACTCCGGGTTTTCCCCGGCGTCGCTTAGCTCGGCCGGGCTACATTTCGTTTCCGTTCTCCAGAGAACATCATCAGGCAGTCGGGGCGATTACGCGTCTTGTTCCGGGCTTGCCGTCGGTTTCTTACTTTTCCCTTTGCCCTTACTGAACGACTTCTTCGCGCCGCCCGGCGCTGCTAATCCACGGAACTGTCTCACCGGCGTACTGCGCGCCTGCTCGATAAGCTGGAACAACGTGCCCACCAGCGGCTGCATAAAGTCCTGATAGCGGCACTGCTTTTCGCTGATTTGCGTCAGCGTGGACTCCCAGTGCGCCGTCATATCCGGACGTGTGGCCATCTCAGGCAACGAATGGAACAGCGCTTTTCCCGCGTCTGTTGAGTGAATATAACGCCCTTTCTTGGTCAGGAAACCGCGCTTAAACAGCAGCTCGATAATCCCGGCACGCGTCGCTTCGGTGCCTAATCCGTCTGTGGCACGCAGGATCTTCTTCAGATCTTTATCCTGCACAAAGCGGGCAATCCCGGTCATTGCCGACAACAGCGTAGCGTCGGTGAAATGGCGCGGTGGCTGCGTTTGTCGCTCTACCACTTCGCCGTTTTCACACAGCAGTTCATCTGCTTTCGCCACCACCGGCAGTGGTGTGCCGTCGTTCTCTTCGTCGCGCTCTTTCGCCCCTAGCAGCGTGCGCCAGCCGGCTTCCGCCAGGAAACGTGCCTTCGCCACAAACTTACCGTTGGCAATATCGAGATCGATCTGACACTTGCGATATACCGCATCCGGACAGAACTGCATCAGATACTGACGGGCGACGAGGTTATAAACCTTCGCTTCGTTATCGGTGAGATTAACCTTGCTGGCCCGCGCCGTAGGAATAATGGCGTGGTGAGCGTCGACCTTTTTATCGTCCCAGCAGCGGTTGCGGGTATCAGTGTTCACCACCGGTTGCGGCAGCAAATCTGGGGCGTGTACGCCGATAGCGTTGATCACCGCATGTCGACCGGCGAAATGTTCTTCCGGCAGATAGCGGCTATCGGAACGCGGATAGGTGATGAGTTTATGGGTTTCGTACAGCTTCTGACAGATATCGAGCACGTTCTGTGCGCTGAGGCCAAAGCGTTTGGCCGCTTCAATCTGCAAGGCCGACAGCGAAAACGGTAGCGGCGCGGGTTCGGAGTCGCGCTTATCGTTATAGGCGGTGACCAGCGCGGGCTGCCCGCCAATGCGCTTCACCACGTGCTCGGCCAGCGCGCGGTTCAGCAGACGGCCCTCTTCATCCTGATGCGGCTCGCAGGCTTCGCTCGGCTGCCAGGTAGCGGTAAAGCGTTCGTCTTTTGGTGTGACAATGTGCGCTTTCACTTCGAAGAAATCCTTCGACACGAAATGCTCGATCTCTTCATCGCGGCGCACCACCAGCCCCAGCACCGGGGTCTGCACGCGCCCAACGGAGAGCACGCCCTGATAGCCCGCATTACGCCCAAGAATGGTATAGGCGCGAGTCATATTGATACCATACAACCAGTCAGCACGAGCGCGGGCCAGCGCCGACACGCACAGCGGGATAAACTCGCTATTGGCGCGCAGGCGGGAAATCGCCCGTTCCACCGCCTGTGGGTTCAGGTCGTTGATCAGACAGCGCTGCACCTGATGACGTTTTTCCGCCGACAGCTGCAAGTAGTCCAGCACTTCATCCACCAGCAGTTGCCCCTCTCTATCGGGGTCACCCGCGTGGATGACTTCACTGGCCTCATGCAGAAAGCGCTTAATGACGTTGAGCTGTTTGGTGACCGATGGCCGGGGCTGTAGCTGCCACTTTTCCGGCACAATCGGCAGGTCCTGCAGATTCCAGCGCGCATAGCGGCTGTCATAGACATCAGGCTGCGCCTGCTCCAGAAGGTGGCCAATACACCAGGTCACGACCTGACCGTTGCCGCATTCGATAAAGCCGTCGCCCTTACGATGTGGCTTCGGCAGCACGTCAGCAATGGCGCGGGCCAGGCTCGGTTTTTCCGCTATGAACAACCGCATCGGTTCAGCGCAGCTCGATCATTGGACGGCCACCGCGCGCGGTCACCAGTTCACCGATGGCGGTCAGGTTGATACCAAATTCCGCTGCCGCCGCATGCACCGCCTCTTCGGCGTCCGGTGTGACCGCCAGCAGCAGGCCGCCGGAGGTTTGCGGGTCGCAGAGCAGCGCGCGCTGTGAGGCCGTCATGGTGCCCATCAGGTGACCATAGCTGGCAAAGTTACGCTCGGTCCCGCCCGGCACGGCGCCAAGCTCAATATATTCGGCAACGCCCGGCAGTTTCGGCACCGCGTCGAAGTCAATCTGTGCCTGGACGCCTGCGCCCTGGCACATTTCGCTCAGGTGGCCGAGCAGACCAAAACCGGTCACATCGGTCATCGCTTTAACGCCTTCGATATTGGCAAACGCCGAGCCCACCAGGTTCATCTGGCACATCACTTCCGTTGCCAGCCCCTGGTGCTCTGGCTTCAGCAGCGATTTTTTCTCGGCGGTGGTCAGTACGCCAATCCCCAACGGTTTGGTCAGGAACAGCTTGCAGCCCGCCTGCGCGGTACTGTTTTTCTTCACGCGCTCGGTCGGGACGATACCGGTGACCGCCAGGCCGAAAATCGGTTCCGGCGCGTCGATGGAGTGGCCGCCCGCCAGCGCAATACCGGCCTGTTTGCAGGCAAAGCGCCCGCCTTCAGTCACTTCACGGGCAATTTCCGGTGCCAGGGTGTTAATTGGCCAGCCGAGGATGGCAATCGCCATAATCGGCTTACCGCCCATCGCGAAGATATCGCTGATGGCGTTGGTCGCCGCAATGCGGCCAAAGTCGAACGGGTTGTCGACAATTGGCATAAAGAAATCGGTGGTGCTGATGACCGAGGTACCGTTACCCAGGTCGTAAACGGCGGCATCGTCGCGAGTTTCGTTACCGACAAGCAGGTTCGGGTCGATAAACTTCGTCTGCTCGCTGTGCAGGATAGTCTCCAGCACCTTCGGTGAAATTTTACAACCGCAACCCGCTCCGTGGCTGTACTGCGTTAAACGAATGGCCTGCTCGCTCATGGACAACTCCTGTCATTGCTCTGGCATTTGCATAGGGGCTGTATGTTAACGCCAGAACAGAGCCGTGATAAGTACGACTGTCTGAATTCGCGGGCAGTTGCCTATATTCCAGACAATCGTAACGGTTTTTTTAAAGATAACGCACGAACGGTGCCGTATCCGGGAAGGTAATGGTCGTCGACGCTTTGAGTTGCGGCGTGCCGAGATAGAGGAAGCCGACGATTTTATCCTGCTCGCCACATTGCAGCCCTTCACGCACCACCGGACTTTCGGTCAGCGCACCGCTGCGCCAGATGCCGTTAAAGCCCTGAGCAACGGCGGCCATCTGCATCGCCATCACCGCGCAGCCTGCCGACATTTCCTGCTCCCACTTCGGCACTTTTGGGTGATCCTGGCATTTGGCAATCACGGTGATGATCATCGGCGCGCGGAACGGCGCATTGCGCGCTTTTTCGATAGCCTTCTCATCGCTTTGCGCAGCAATCGCGCCCTGCTCCAGCAGCTGGCTGAAACGCTCGCGGCCTGTGCCTTCAATCACCACAAACTGCCACGGCTGCAAGGTGCCGTGATCCGGAGCGCGCATCCCGGCGCGGAGGATGTTTTCCAGCGCTTCGCCTGCCGGTGCGGGCTCTGCCAGACGGGAAGCGCTGCGGCGATTAACGAGTAGTTCAAGTGCGTCCATTGAGTAACCCTCTCATGTTATTTTTCATAAAATTAACATGCGCGAGGATTTTGTTACAGCGCCGAAGGCGATTCCTGCTGACAAGCGGCGGCGGTCTATTTAGGATAGCCACACGTTTTGCCGTTTCGGTAAACCTTTTATTTCTTGCAGGGAGAATACATGCGAACCCTATGGCGCTTTATTGCCGGATTCTTTAAATGGACGTGGCGGCTGCTCAACTTCGTACGCGAGCTGGTGCTGAACCTGTTCTTTATTCTGCTAGTGCTGGTTGGCGTCGGCATCTGGTTGCAGGTCAGTAGCAGCACCACCAGCGAGCGTAGTAGCCGCGGTGCGCTGCTGCTGGATATCAGCGGCGTGGTGGTGGATAAGCCTTCCGCCAGCAGCAAGCTTAGCGTGATTGGCCGCCAGATTTTCGGCGCCAGCAGCGATCGCCTGCAGGAAAACTCGCTGTTTGATATCGTGCAGACCATTCGCCAGGCGAAAGACGACCGCAATATCACCGGCATCGTGCTGGATCTGAAAAACTTCGCCGGTGGCGATCAGCCGTCGATGCAGTATATCGGCAAGGCGCTGCGCGAATTCCGCGACACCGGCAAACCGGTTTACGCCGTCGGTGATAGCTACAGCCAGGGGCAATATTATCTGGCGAGCTTCGCCAACAAAATCTGGCTGTCGCCGCAGGGCGTGGTTGACCTGCACGGTTTCGCCACCAACGGCCTGTACTACAAGTCGCTGCTCGATAAGCTGAAGGTCTCAACCCACGTCTTCCGCGTCGGCACCTATAAATCCGCCGTTGAGCCGTTTATCCGTGACGATATGTCCCCTGCCGCACGCGAAGCGGACAGCCGCTGGATTGGTGAGCTGTGGCAGAACTACCTGAATACCATTGCCGCTAACCGTCAGATTACCGCGCAGCAGGTCTTCCCTGGCGCGCAGGGGCTGCTCGACGGGCTGCGTAAAGCGGACGGCGACACGGCAAAATACGCACTCGACAACAAGCTGGTTGATGCGCTGGGCTCAAGCGCGGATATCGAAAAAGCGATGACCAAAGCGTTTGGCTGGAGCAAGGCCGATAACAACTATCGTGCCGTCAGCATGTATGACTACGTGGTGAAAACCCCGGCAGATACCGGCTCAAGCATCGCCGTTATCTTCGCAAACGGCGCCATTATGGACGGTGAAGAAACCCCGGGTAACGTCGGCGGCGACACCACCGCGTCGCAGATTCGCGATGCGCGTCTGGATCCGAAAGTGAAAGCCATCGTACTGCGCGTGAACAGCCCTGGCGGCAGCGTTAGCGCCTCTGAGGTGATCCGCGAAGAGCTGGCAGCAGCCAAAGCGGCTGGCAAACCGGTCGTGGTCTCGATGGGCGGTATGGCCGCTTCCGGTGGCTACTGGATCTCTACGCCAGCGGATTACATCGTCGCCAGCCCAAGCACGTTGACCGGCTCTATCGGTATCTTCGGGGTGATCAACACCGTTGAAAACACGCTGGATTCCATCGGCGTGCACACCGATGGCGTGGCAACCTCACCGCTGGCCGATATGGCGGTGACCAAAGCCCTGCCGCCTGAAGTGCAGCAGATGATGCAGCTCAGCATCGAAAACGGCTACAAGCGCTTTATCACTCTCGTGGCGCAGGCGCGTAAGAGTACGCCAGAGGCAATCGACAAGATTGCGCAGGGCCACGTGTGGACCGGTGAAGATGCGAAGGCTAACGGGCTGGTTGATAGCCTCGGTGATTTCGACGATGCAGTGGCAAAAGCCGCTGAACTGGCGAAAGTGAAATCCTGGCATGTTGACTACTATCAGAGCGAACCGACGTTCTTTGATATGGTGATGGATAGCGTATCCGGTTCGGTACGTGCCTCGCTGCCTGAGGCCGTGCAGGCCTATCTGCCTGCCCCGCTGGCGGCTGCTGCCAATACGGTAAAAGCCGAGAGCGACAAGCTGGCGGTGTTTAACGATCCGCAAAATCGCTATGCATTTTGCCTGACCTGCGCCAATATTCGCTAATCGCAATCCCCTCCACATGGAGGGGATTTTCTTTCGATTAATCAATAGACGACCCCATGCAAAAAAAATCTATTTACGTCGCCTACACCGGCGGGACCATCGGGATGCAGCGCTCTGACCACGGCTACATTCCGGTTTCCGGTCATCTCCAGCGCCAGCTGGCGCTGATGCCCGAGTTCCATCGCCCCGAAATGCCGGACTTTACGATCCACGAATACGACCCGCTGATGGACTCTTCCGACATGACGCCAGAA
Organism: Kluyvera sichuanensis; assembly: GCF_040930405.1. Taxonomy (NCBI): domain Bacteria; kingdom Pseudomonadati; phylum Pseudomonadota; class Gammaproteobacteria; order Enterobacterales; family Enterobacteriaceae; genus Kluyvera; species Kluyvera sichuanensis. The sequence goes on along the minus strand of NZ_CP162271.1, from coordinate 766,854 downwards.
GACTGGCAGCACATCGCTGACGACATCAAAGCGCACTACGACGAGTACGACGGTTTTGTGATTCTGCACGGCACCGACACCATGGCGTTCACCGCCTCGGCGCTCTCGTTTATGCTGGAGAACCTCGGCAAACCGGTTATCGTTACCGGTTCACAGATCCCGCTGGCCGAGCTGCGTTCCGACGGGCAGATCAACCTGCTGAACTCGCTGTACGTCGCCGCGAACTACCCGATTAACGAAGTGACCCTGTTCTTCAATAATCGCCTTTATCGCGGTAACCGCACCACCAAGGCGCACGCCGACGGCTTTGATGCTTTCGCTTCGCCAAACCTGCAGCCACTGCTGGAAGCCGGGATCCATATCCGCAAATTGGGCACCCCGCCTGCACCACACGGTGAAGGCGAACTGGTTGTGCACCCGATTACGCCACAGCCGATTGGCGTGGTGACGATTTATCCCGGTATCTCCGCCGATGTGGTACGTAACTTCCTGCTCCAGCCGGTTAAAGCGTTGATTCTGCGCTCTTACGGCGTGGGCAATGCCCCGCAAAACGGCGTTTTCGTCAATGAACTGGCGGAAGCAAGCAAGCGCGGCATCGTGGTGGTGAACCTCACCCAGTGCATGTCTGGCAAAGTGAACATGGGCGGCTACGCCACCGGTAACGCGCTGGCGCAGGCGGGTGTGATTAGCGGCTCTGACATGACGGTAGAAGCCACGCTGACCAAACTGCACTATCTGTTAAGCCAGGGGCTGGATGCCGACGCTATCCGCAGCGCCATGCAGCAGAACCTGCGCGGTGAACTGACGCCGGACGAGTAAGGAGAGCGAGATGACGCAACGCGCACTGTTATTGGTCGATTTACAAAATGATTTCTGCGCCGGTGGGGCACTTGCCGTCGCCGACGGTGACAGCACCGTCGACGTGGCAAATCTGCTCATCCGCGCCGCGAAGATTCGCGGTGATGTGGTCGTCGCAAGCCAGGACTGGCACCCCGCCAACCACGGCAGCTTTGCCAGCCAGCACGCGGTAGCCGTCTACAGCCAGGGCACGCTCGATGGCCTTCCGCAGACCTTCTGGCCGGATCACTGCGTGCAGCACAGCGACGGCGCGGCGCTGCATCCGCTGTTGACGACTCAGGAGATCGATGCCGTGTTCCACAAAGGTGAAAGCGTCAATATCGACAGCTACAGCGCCTTTTTCGACAACGGGCATCGCCAGAAAACCGGTCTCGACGCATGGCTGCGTGAGCGCGGTATCGACGAGCTTGTGGTGTTGGGGCTGGCAACCGATTACTGCGTGAAGTTCACCGTGCTGGATGCATTACAGCTTGGCTATACGGTCAACGTTATCACCGACGGCTGCCGCGGCGTCAATATTCAGCCGCAGGACAGCGCCAATGCGTTTATGGAGATGACGGTCGAGGGAGCTACGCTGTATACGCTCGACGACTGGCTGGAAATTCAGGGCTGAAATACGCCGACAGGTTCTTTCCTGTCGGCGGGTTGTCTCAGGCCAGTGTTGAAATCGCTTCCAGTGATACCTTGCGCGTTTCGATGCCAAAACAAAACAGAATTAGCGCGCAGAAAACCAACGTCACGCCGAGGACGATAAAGACCGTAACCGAACCGTAGTGAGTCAGCAGGACAGCAACACCGTACGGCGTAAATACCGCCACGATTCTCCCCACCGCGTTCACAAAACCCGAACCTCGCAGCCTGAGATGCGTTGGCCACAATTCCGGCACATACACCGCCGAGGCAAAACAGACGTACATATACAGAAAGAAAATCATCACCAGGCCATAGCTTAAAATGGCCCACTCCTCGGTTTGTATTGAATAGACGTAACCAAGTAACGCAATAATCAGCAGCAGCGATGAGCCAAACAATCGCCGTGGAAAACGGTCAATAATCAGCGCGGCAATAAATATCCCCGCTGGGGCGCCTATCATAATAATCGCGGTCATAAAGATAGATTTCGTCACGTCGATCCCCGAGTTAACAAAAATCGTCGGGATCCACACCGTGATGGTATAGAGCGAAATGTTCATCGCGATAAGCACCGTAATGGCCACCAGGGTACGCCGCAGCATCTGACCTTTAAACAAAAGCCAGAATGAACCGCTTTCCGTACATTGCTCCGTTGTCAGACCCGAGTTCTGGCAGAGAGGCAAGGTGATATTTTTCTCTTTCTCAATTTGTGACTCTACGTGCAAAAGATGTTTTTCGGCCGCGCGTCCTTGCCCCTTGCCAGCCAACCAACGAGGCGATTCGATGAAATATTTCCCCGACAGATACCAGGCCAGCAGCATTGCCGCACCGCCCAGCAGAAACATCATCCGCCAGCTTAAAAAAGCAATGACCACAACGCCAATGGCCGCCGACAGCATAGGCGACCAGTTACCGACAAACGATAGACGTGCAGACCATTTCCCACGTACAGATGGCGGGATAAATTCAGTAAATGAAGCATAGCCCACCATAATCAGCGCCCCCATTCCAATGCCCATCAGACAGCGGAAAAGGATCAACCAGTACATGTCAGGCACAAAAGTTGCTGCGCAAGCTGATACCCCGACAATCAATAAATTTACGCGAAACGCTTTACGCCGGCCGAGATAATCGCCAATAAAGCCACCGGTCAGCGAGCCAATAAAATAACCAAACATCAGCGCTGAGGTAAATGCTGCATTAAGGTAATTATTTGACCAACCGTTGCTGACTAATTTTGCCAGCACGACATTCCCAGAATAACTGAGGAAACCGGTGATTAATAAACTAAAACTGATAATGCCGAAAATACGAAAATGAAATCGAGATAAAGGTAAGCGGTCTAATCTTGCGCCGATAGGGTCACATTGTTCCATCTGGATGCCTCAAATTCAGCTAAAATATAAAGTATGACGATCGCGGCAGAATAATTTTGCCGCGCCATCCATCATCATTAAAATTTTATGGCATTGCCCAGGTGCAAACTAAAATAGTACTGACACGAACAGCATTAAAGTTAATAAACGAGTTGAATATTATTTTCTTTACAAAATGCTATCCATTCTGCACCTGGTGCCTTATTGGTAATAAGGTAATTGATATGGCTAAAATCTACCAACTGGACGAATGCTTTACGATCGAACTTGGAGTGATCGATCAGCAACGCCACTTCCGTTGCTTGACGGATCATGGTTTTCTTAATTTCCGCCTCGGCTTCGTTAGAGTCCAGCGCACCGCTCTGCATATCTAACCCTTTACAACTCATCACCATAATATCAACGTGGTAACGGCTGATAATTTCCTTGGTGATCCTTCCCTGCAGCGACAGCGTATTCTTATTCAGTTCACCGCCTGTAGAAACAACCTTAATTTCCGACTGCGCTAGTTCATGAAAGGCTTCCGCCGAATTAGTTAACAGTGTTAGATCGTTTCTATCTTTCAGTAGCTTCAATAATTCCATCGCCGTACTGCTGGAATCAGCAGCCATAGTGGTTTTATTTTTAATAAAAGGTAGTGCGTTACGAGCAACGGTCTGCTTCTCTTCAAAGAAAGACTTGGCTCGTTTATAAAAATGAATGTTATCGGACAATGCGGTGGTATTTAATACTGCGCCGCCATATGTACGGGTCAAAAAACCTTCATCTTCGAGTTTTTCCAGATCGCGGCGAATCGTTTCCTCAGTAACCTGAAAAATCGAACTTAAATGTGAAACCGCCACTTTCTTATCATTAACCACCATTTGCTTGATGGCCTGAATTCTGTCTTTAGCCGCCACAATGACACCTCTGTTTCCTGCAAACTAATAATAAGACCCTAGTATCTCACAGGCTATGTTTACTTTCAAAAAAACATGTCTGAATCACAGATTTTAATACTTTTTTACACAGAAACAGAGGCCAATAACATCTTTCTTATTTTGTATCTAATGCCTCAGCCATTCGTCTCATCAATAATGAATCGTCATCCGTCAGGGCGATAGTTAGGGCTTCGACATTCTCACGCACCTGTTCTGGCGCCGTTGCGCCGCTCAGTAAGGTGATGAGATCGCTTTGCTTTAGAATCCACGCCAGCGCCAGCGCGGGGATCGTGCAGCGGTATTTTTCACACAGCGGCTGCCACTGCTCGAGCATATCAATCACCCGCAACATATTTTCCCGCTGAAACCAGACTTTGTTAGCCCGCGCGCCGCCGGGTACATAATCCCGGGCGATAGTACCGGTCAATAGCCCCTGCTCTAGCGGTGAATAGACCTGCACGATGATGCCATTCTGTTGGCATAGCGGTAGCAATTCCGTTTCAAGCGCCCGGTCAAGGATGCTGTACTTGGCCTGGATGATATCCAGCTCACCGTGTTTGAGATACTCCCTGATATGCCCGGCATCGACGTTCGCCGCACCAATCGAACGGATTTTCCCCTCTTTTTTCAGCGCGTTCAGCGTATCGACGGTTTCCGCAATCGGTGTAAAGCAGGGCTCGACCGACTGCCAGTGAGTCATATAAATATCAATGCTATCGATACCCAATCTTTGCAGGCTGGCGTCCACCTCTTCGCGGATCGACTCGGGTGAGAGGTTTTTATACAGCTGACGATCGCCTACTTTATTAAACAGGCTGCCTGTTCTCTCCCAGACGATACCGCATTTAGTTTCAACCACAATATCGTTACGCGGTAGCTTTTTCAGCGCCTGCCCCACAATCACTTCACTGTTGCCGAAGTTGTAGCCTGGCGCGGTATCAATCAGATTAATACCGCAGCGGTGCGCCTCAACAATGGTGTCGATGCAAACCTGCAGGTCGAGATCGCCGTTCCATGCCGGGCCGCCGCCAATGGCCCATGTTCCTAACCCCATGCGGGAAAGCGTGATATCCGTGCTACCTAAAGGAATCATTTTCATCTGCCGTTATTACCCTTCATATTCATCGAGAAGTTGTTCCACCAGTTTTCTATTCTTCACGCCCGTTGTAGCGCCTACGCTCAGTACCGATATCGCCGCCGTTGCGTTAGCAAACAGCGCGCAGTCGCGAAGCGGTTTACCTTCAAGGAGCGCGGAGATAAACCCAGAAGCAAAATTATCCCCTGCGCCAATGGTGTCGATGGCGGTAATTCCCGACACCGCCGGGACCTCCATTTTCATATCGGCACGCTTGATAAAACAGCCTCTCTTGCCGGTCTTAATCACTACCGTCTTCACGCCGCAGTTCAGGAAACTATCGGCGATCTCATCCAGCGTCTTTTTCCCAGTGAGTAGTTTTGCCTCTTCAAAATTGGGAAACAGATAATCCACGTAGCTCAGCGCCTGACGAATATCTTCCAGCGTTTCGTTAAGCCGCGGCTTAATCATGTCAGCGCAGATAATTAACTGCTGTGCTTTTGCCTGAGTGAAAATCGTCGTTAACGCTTTACCATCAAGCAGTGGACTATTAAAAATACTCGCCAGCGACAGCAGTTTTGCCTGAGGAAAGCGGTCAAAATCAACATCGTTAATATTCAGTTTCCACAGACTACCGTTGCGGTTGGTCACAAACGTACGCTCACCATCGGCAGTGACTAAGCCCACGTTAATGGAAGTATCAATATCGGCATCCTGCTTCAGGCTCTGAATATCGATATTCTCCCGGCGACAGTGGTTGAGAATAAAATGACCTGCAGCGTCATCCCCCACTCTACTCATTAACGCTGTACGGTGGCCAAGACGAGAAATAATCGTCGCTTCATTTATCGCGTCACCTCCCGTCGTCATCGCAATGCGTTCTAAAGGATAAGAGTCGACATCAAAAATATTTTTACTCACCGGTTGTAAAGGGATATCAACAATAGCCGCCCCTATACAAATAACCTCGATATTATCCATATTGTCATTCCGCTTTACCGTCAGAGCCAAACAGTTTGATTTTTTCCAGCGCTCGCGCTTTAACCGCGTTGCGAACTTCACGCTCAACGTGCAGGAACGGCTGATGCTGGTTCTCCTGTACTGCCACCATTGCCGCCTGACACAGTTCGGTATGAATATTGATTTTCGAGATACCTAATGAAATGGCTTTCTTGATATCCGCATCGCTAATGCCGGACGCGCCGTGCAGTACCAGCGGAACGGAGACTGCCTCGCGTACGCGCTTAACCACGTCAAAATTCAGTTTCGGTTCAGAGGTATAGACACCGTGTTGGTTACCAATCGCCACCGCTAAAGAATCGCAGCCGGTACGCTCGACAAACTCCGCCGCCTGGCTCGGGTCGGTATAGTGATAACCCGCCAGCGCTTCTTCATAAACCGTTTCATTCCCCACGTGGCCCAACTCCGCTTCAACCGGAATGCCCAGCGGATGGAAGAAGTCCACCGCCTCTTTGGTCAGGCGAATATTCTCCTCAAAATCAAAGGCGGAGGCATCGCGCATCAGCGAGTTCATACCGTGGGTCCAGGCATTATGGATAATTTCCATGCTGCGCCCGTGATCCCAATGGGTAATAACAGGCACCGAGGCTTTTTTCGCCATCGAAACCATCATATGAGAAAAATCTTCAAACGAGGTGTTACCCACAAATCCGGTGCCGAAGGAGATAATCACCGGTGATTTAGACTCCTCGGCCGCATCAATAACCCCCATTAACATTTCCGCATTCCACACGTTAAAGTGGGCAATTGCATAATGTTTATCCTGGGCATCGTTTTCCCAATATTTAATATCTGCCAGCATGTTTATTTCTCCCTTTTTGATAAATTAATGGTTTACTTTAATAACGCCTTTGATAATTTCGCGTTTGTTATTGACTGACTCATCAAACGCGCGCTGAACATCTTCATAATCATAAATATGCGTCACCATTGATTTGACATCGAAACGCCCGGAGGAGATGGCTTCAATGGTGACCGGATAACGGTTGGCGTAGCGGAAAACAGTCTGAATTGAAACTTCACGGTTAATTTTGAGGAAATTAATCGCGGAATCACCGGGAACTGTACCAACAATCATGATTTTCCCACCGCGCATGACCAGATACGGGGCCTGCTTAACGGTGATTGCCGAACCGGCAGTTTCAAAAACAATGTCGGCCCCCATATCGCCGGAGAACTGCTGACAGCGGGCAACGGTGTCCTCTTTGGCCCCATTGACAACGGTCGTCGCGCCAAGTTGCTCAGCCATCGCCAGACGTTTTTCCAGCACATCAACAACGGCGATGTCGGTTGCCCCCAGGCATTTACAGGCTTGCAGGGTCATTAAACCAATACAACCGGCCCCCAGAATGACGATTTTCTTGCCCGGTTTAACGTCCGCCAGCATGGCGGCATGCATCCCTACGGCCGCAGGTTCTACCAGCGCGCCTTCCATGGTGTCCATGTTATCGGGGAGTTTGTAAGTGAAACTCTCCGGATGGCACAGATAGTGGGTTAACGCACCGCGATAATTAGGCTGCGTGGCCATAAAGTCCACATCTGGGCAGATGTTGTATTTCCCCTCCAGACAGTAGCGACAGTGACCGCACGGCACGCCGGGTTCAATGTTCACTCGGTCGCCCGGTTTAAATTTACTGACACGATTTCCTACCGCCACCACTGTACCGGCGCATTCATGCCCGAGGCCAATTTCCTGGTTTGGGTCTTTCGGTGGCATAAAGGGACCTGATTCAAAACCGTGAACATCTGAACCGCAAATACCAACGTATTCAATTTTGATCAATACTTCATGCTCTTTAGGTACCGGGATATCGGCGGTGATAATTTTCATTGTGCCCGGTGTTTTTAATATTGCTTTTGAGTTTTTCATTTTATTTCCCTCAATATTATTTGCTGGTAACCGCATCAATCCCGAGACTTTCGACAGAGACGCCTTTGGTTTCAATTCCGATGGTAGCAATGGCGACAGCAACAATAATGGAGACCGCCCCAAGCAGCACGAACACGCCCGTCACGCCGTAACCGTTAAGCAATACTGCGACCGCATAAGGCGCAGCTATACCGCTAATGCGCCCTACCGCATTCGCCAGACCAGAACCGCGGAGCTTAGCTTCGGTCGGCCATATTTCCGGAACATAGACTGCGGAGGCGTAGCAAACGTACATATAGACAAACGTAATCAGGAAGAAGCCAATTAGCGTAATTAGCAACATGCTAGTTTGCAGTGAATAGACATACCCCAGCACAGCAATTAATACTAATAATCCTACCCCCATAGTTTTTCTAGGTATTTTATCCATTATCAACATGGCGATGAAAATACCAAACGGCGCACCGAACATACTCATGGTATTTAAAACAATGGAATCTTTTAAATTAATACCCTGAGTCATAAATATGGTCGGCAACCAGTTAATTAAGGTGTACTGCACAACGTTCATGGCGATCAGGACAAAAGAACCTAAAATAACGCGTTTCAATAATACGCCGGTTAATAAGGCCGAATAAGGCACCGCGTGTGGGGCTTTGCCGTCATCTTCAATCATCACTGGCGGTAACGGCTTGCCGGTCTGCCTAACCACACCTTCTTCAATGGCCCGCATGACCTTTTCTGCTTCAACGTAACGTCCGCGAGACTCCAGCCAACGAGGCGATTCAGGGAAACTACGCCAGGCAATAACGGTCGCTATCAGCGACAGGATTGCCGGGATCAGCAGTTGCACACGCCAATTCCATTCCGCGCTAATGAGTGGCGTCAGACCCATCGCAATCAGAGAGCAGAGCGGATAAGACCAGTTGCCGATAAAGGAGACCCGGCTTGACCAGGTGCCGCGATTTCTACCGGGCATATATTCGGTGAACCCAGCAAAAAGGGTCACCAGCAGTGCGCCTAATCCAACCCCCATGACAAAACGGCAGGCGATCAGGAAGGTCATATTCGGTGAAAAAGCCCCTATGACCATGGCAATAATATGAATCGCTTCATACAGGATAAACGCGTTTTTACGCCCGATTTTATCGCCTATGATCCCGCCGCCAAGCGCGCCGAGAAACATTCCCGCCGTCGTGATGGCAGAAAACGTAGCGGTTGTGGCGTTATCGGTCCAACCAAGTTCTTTTAATTGCGCGAGAATTAACCCGCCGACGGCATTACTCCAGCAGACCAGTAATCCGAAGGCGACCATGGCAAACATCGACGAGTGCCAGCGGCAATCTGGCAGCCTGTCCAGCCTCGCGCCGCAGTGCGGTTTTGCTATCTGTTCCATCCGGGAACCTTCCTTTAATAAATGGGGTTATTCATCAAAGTCGTAAGTCATAATGACTTTAATCGCGGTTTTATCGACCATGGCGTCAAATCCTTCGCGCCATTGCGACAGGCCAATACGGTGGGTAATCATCGGTTTAACGTTAATTGCGCCGCTGGCCAGCAGGCGAATGGCGTTACGCCAGGACGTGGAGTCGTAGGCCATATGGCCAATAATGCTTTTGTTCCACGCGGTGATGTCGTTGATAGAGAAATCGAGAGGTTTAAAGCCCATACCAACGCGAACCACTTCACCGTTGGGACGCAGCATTTCAATGGACTGTTTGAGAGCGATATTGGCGCCGGAGCATTCGATAACCAGTCCCAGATTGTCTTTACCGCAGATATCCTGGCAGCGAGCCACCACATCTTCGGTTGAACCGTTGACTACCGCTGTCGCCCCCAGTGCTTTAGCGATAGGGAAGCGCACCGCGACATCCTCTTCTAGCCCAACCATCACGATATTTACCGCTCCCATGATGCGCGCCATTTGCACGGAAAAGAGTCCTAATGGACCGGTGCCGAAGACCACAACGTCCTGACCTGGAAGAAATTTGGATTGTTGAGCGATAGATTTGTAGGCGTTACAAATAGGATCCAGTACCGCAGCTTCTTCATAATCCACCCCCTGCGGGATCTCCCACAGCGCGTGGCGGTGAATTTTGAGGATTTCCCCCGGTACCAGGCAATATTTCGAGAACCCTCCCCCCCATGTGTTGTTATCAAGGCCTAAGTTCACTTTTTCTGTACAACACAGAAAATCACCCTGTTCACAGGCCGGACAAACGCCACAGACGTGTCCGCTGTTATCGGAAACCACACGCTGACCGACTTTCCAGTCCTTAACTTTGTCCCCGACACGGACAATTTTACCTGCAAATTCGTGGCCGCGAATCGAGTTGAATTGGTCGGAACCGCTGTCAACGTTGTAATGCTTCATATCCGCGCCGCAGATAGCCGCGGCTTTGATTTCAATCACTACGTCATCCGGACCACAAACTGGCTCCGGTACATCAATCATCTTATAGCCACCAAAGGCCTTACCAAATCTTGCCAGTGCTTTCATTGCGTCTTCCTTTGTTGATAGATTTTGCATCAGTGGGAGCAATACTTAACCACAAAATCTTTAAGGTCAACGCAAAATCTTTAAAACACAGATATTGATCTGCATTTCACAACTTAGATCACAAATACGCCCGGGTACAGATCAACGAATCGCTTGCCTCTGTGCTGATGTAGCCGTGAACACCTTCGCAGTTTTAGACCATGGAAGGTGCTAGCCTGCTTAGGCTGTTTTTTCGCCACGCCATTTACGTGGCGTGTTTGCTTTTTTAATGTCAAAGAGGACCGTTTATGAAATTTTTGCCTTTGCTGGCAGCATTACCCCTGCTCTGCGCCTCGGTTGTTTCCGCGAATTCCTTGATGTCCGTCGGCTACTTCAACGGTGGCGGTGACGTGACGGCGGGGCCCGGTGGCGACATCGATAAGCTCGACGTTCGCCAGATTACCCACCTGAACTACTCGTTTGGCCTTATCTACAACGACGAGAAAGACGAAACCAACGACGCGTTAAAAGACCCAACCAAACTGCACCAAATCTGGCTTTCGCCGAAAGTGCAGGCCGATTTAGAAAAAATTCCTACGTTGCGTAAACAGAACCCCGATCTGAAAGTGCTGCTGTCCGTCGGCGGCTGGGGGGCTCGCGGCTTCTCCGGCGCGGCGGCCACGCCAGAATCCCGGGCGGTGTTTGTCCGCTCGGTGCAGGATGTGGTGGCAAAATATGGTTTAGACGGTATCGACCTTGACTGGGAATACCCGGTCAACGGCGCGTGGGGTCTGGTCGCCAGCCAACCGGCGGACCGGGATAACTTCACGACGCTGCTTAAAGAACTGCGCGACGCGTTTGGTCATAAAAAGCTGGTGACCATTGCCGTAGGCGCCAATGCGGAAAGCCCGAAAAGCTGGGTGGACGTGAAAGCCATTGCGCCACTGCTCGATTACATCAACCTGATGACCTACGACATGGCGTACGGTACTCAGTATTTCAACTCCAACCTTTATGATTCGACCCAGTGGCCAACGGTAGCCGCGGCGGATAAGTACAGCGCCGACTTTGTGGTGAATAACTATCTGGCTGCCGGGCTGAAGCCAAGCCAGATGAACCTCGGCATCGGTTTCTATGGCCGAGTGCCAAAACGTACGGTTGAGCCGGGCATTGACTGGAGCAAGCCGGATGCACAGAAAAACCCGGTGACCCAGCCTTACTTTGGGCCGCATGAGGTGGATCTGTTTAAATCGCTGGGCGTAGACCTCAGCAAAGATACCTACGTGAAGTACAACGATATTGTCAGCAAACTGCTGAACGACCCGCAAAAACGCTTTACCGAGCACTGGGATGACCAGGCGAAGGTGCCATGGCTGTCGGTGCAGTCAACGGACGGCAAACCGCTGTTCGCGCTCTCCTATGAGAACCCTCGTTCGGTGAGCATCAAGGCCGAGTACATTAAGAGCAAAGGGCTGGCTGGCGCGATGTTCTGGGAGTACGGCGCCGATGACAACAACCAGTTGGCGAAGCAACTGGCCGAGTCGCTGGGGATCAAACACTAAGCCACCTGAATGACCTGGTGTCGATACTCAATACCGAGCCACCCCGGCGGCGCATTCGCTTGGCCGGGCTACAGGTTTCAGGTAGCCCGGACGAGGCGTTTCGCCGACTCCGGGGCGGTTCGGTGCCGACTCAGGTTACACCGGCGTTAAAATCCCGCTTTGTTCATGAATACGGTAACCGGCTCCCGGATGCGGCGCCTGCAACCGGGCGCTGCCGCCAAACAGCTTCTCACGCAGCGTGCCCTGGCTATACTCCTGCTTGTAAACCCCGCGCTTTTGCAGCTCTGGAATTAAGAGCTCCACAACATCGGTGAACGTTTCATGGGTCACCGCGTAGGCCAGGTTAAAACCGTCCACGTCCGTCTCTTCCACCCACGATTGCAGTTCGTCCGCCACCGTCTGTGCGCTACCCACCATCAGCGGGCCAAAGCCGCCAATGCCCACCCAATCCGCCATCGCTTTCACCGACCACTGGCGCTCCGGGTCAGCGGTTGAGAAGGTATCTACTACCGATTGAATGGCGTTGGTTTTCGCATAGGTAAAGACCTCATCAGGCTGATACTGGCCAAAATCGATCCCTGTCCAGCCGGAAATGAGCGCCAGCGCGCCTTCATAGCTGGTCCAGTTTTTATACTCCTGCCACTTCGCCTGCGCCGCTTTGTCGGTTTCACCCACGATCACCGTTTGCATATTGAAGATCAGAATGCTGCGCGGGTCGCGCCCTGCCTCTTCGGCGCGACGGCGAATATCCGCCACCGTCCGCTTCAGCGCGCTTTTCGACGGCGAGGCGACAAAAACGCACTCGGCGTGGCTGGCGGCAAACTGCTTGCCGCGACTGGAAGCCCCCGCCTGATAGAGCACCGGCGTACGCTGCGGCGAGGGTTCGCACAGGTGGTAGCCCGGCACGTCGAAAAATTTCCCGTGGTGGTTAATCGCATGAATCTTTTTTGGATCGCTGAAGATTCGTCGCTCGCGGTCGCGCAGAATTGCCCCCTCTTCCCAACTGCCTTCCAGCAGCTTGTAGATAACCTCCAGATATTCATCCGCGTAGTCGTAGCGAGCATCGTGCGCCGTCTGCGCCTGCTGGCCGATATTGCGCGCCCCGCTCTCCAGATAGGAGGTGACAATGTTCCAGCCCACGCGCCCTTTGGTTAGATGATCCAGCGTCGACAGGCGGCGGGCAAACGGATACGGGTGCTCAAACGACAGCGATGCCGTCAGGCCAAACCCCAGATGTTCGGTGACCAGCGCCATTGGCGTCACCAGCGCCAGCGGGTCGTTCACCGGCACCTGCGCCGCCTGGCGAATGGCTGCATCACCGTTGCCGTTGTAGACGTCGTAAACCCCCAGCACGTCGGCAATAAACAGGCCGTCGAACTTGCCTCGCTCCAGCAGGCGCGCCAGATCGACCCAATAATCGAGATCCTTATACTGCCAGGAGCGGTCACGCGGATGGGCCCATAGCCCCGGCGATTGGTGGCCGACACAGTTCATATCAAAAGCGTTCAGACGAATTTCACGTTGTGATGACATAGCGTTTTCCCCTTACACCCGGTCATGCCCCGGCGCAAAAATAGAGTTGGTAAAGTTACGATAACGCGAGCTGGCGACAGTCGAGCCGTTCCAGCACCGACTGCGCGACCTGCTGGGCGTGATCCGCCACCTGCGGTAGCCCCATCAGTTCGCCAAAGCGCCCTCGCGCCGCCGGACCGGCAACCCAGATGGGTAATGTGCTGCCCACCGGCTGCGACTGCGCATCCACCTCAATGCCCATACCCAGCGCGTCGGCACGAATCATCCCGGCCAGTTCAAGCGCCCGGAAAAAGGGCTGACTGCTAATCAATTGGCTATGCGCAGGCCCGGTGGTCAGCACCAGATAGTCCACCGTTTCGGACTGAGGCTGACCGCCGCGTGGCTGCAACTGCAGACGTAGCGCGTCGCCTTCCGCCGTCACAGCATTTAAGCGGGCAGCCTGTACGCGCAGCAGCCCCGCACGCTGGCGCGCGGCAATCGCCTGTGATACCTGCGGCGCAATGCGGTAGCGATGCACATCCCAAAAGCGCCGTAGATGACGTAAAAACTGCCGCTTCTCCGTCTCGCTCATCTGCTGCCAGATGGCCTGCCCCTGGCTACGCACAGTGTCCAGCACCACTTGCCAGGGCAGCCCTTGCTCTGCCGCGCGGCGAATATCCTGGCGGATGCGCGCCAACCGCTGGCGCAGCGTGCCCGCCAGATAATCCGCCGTCCACTTGGGTAAATTGATGGGTGCATTAGGCCGTGAGAGCAGACCGTGACGCGAAAAGGCGATGATCTCGCCCTGATGTCCAAGCCGTTCCAGCGAGGCCACCACGTCCCCCATGCTCAGCGCGGTGCCCATAATGGCGACCCGTGCGCTGGCGGGGATCGCCGCGAGCGCGCCGCTCTGCCATGGGTTCGCGATCAGCCGTGGGTGAGCCGCCAGTTCGCGAACGGCTCCCGGTAGCTGCGGCGGCGGATGGCTAATCGCCAGCACCAGGCTATCGGGCTGAAGCCGTTCGCCTTTTTCCGTCACCACCCGACCGTCCTGCCAGCCAACGGCGCGGTCCTGTAGATGCACCACACGACCACGATGCGCACGGGTTTCAACCCTCAGCGTGGTCTGAAGATAACGGCCAAACGCACCGCGCTGCGGATAGACGCTGCCGTCCGCAAGCAATGCCTGCGGGTCCTGTGGAAAGTCGCCGTAACGGCGATACCAGCGGTCAAACGCACCGTCGTCATCCCCGGCGAGTTGCATTCGCGCGGCGGGGACGTTAATCCGGTGCGCCGGGTCGGTAGCCGAATAGGCCACGCCCAGTCCCAGGGCATGACGAGGTTCGATAATGCTGATCCGCAGCGGGCGTGCCGCTTCGCGCAGCAGGTGGATGGCAACTGCCGTACCGCTAAACCCGCCCCCGACGATCACCACATGGGGTTCACTCATCCGTTGCTGCATAGCGTCGCCCCTTCAGCTCGCGCTGACCTGTTTGACCGGACGTTTCGCCCCGCCGATGGTTTCACCAAACGGCCCGGTGTTGAGCTGCCCCTTCGCCGAGCGCGGCTGGGTGCTGGTCGGCAACAGCGGCATCACCAGCTCCGCAAAGCGGTGCGCCTCTTCCAGATGCGGGTACCCAGAGAAGATAAAGTTAGTGATGCCCAGCGCCTGATACTCACGGATACGCTCTGCAACCTGCAGTGGACTGCCCACCAGCGCGGTGCCAGCGCCGCCGCGCACCAGTCCGACGCCCGCCCAGAGGTTCGGCGCAATACGCAGGTTGTCGCGGTTACCGTTATGCAATGCGCTCATGCGCGCCTGGCCGGTGGAGTCCATACGGGAGAAAATCTGCTGCGCCTGCGCGATAGTCTCATCATCCAGGTGCGCAATCAGTTTGTCGGCGGCGGCCCAGGCCTCTTCTTCCGTTTCCCGCACAATCACGTGCAAGCGGATGCCATACTCCAGTGTGCGTCCTTTCTCTTCAGCGCGCGCTTTCACCACCGCCAGCTTTTCCGCTACCTGTGCAGGAGGTTCTCCCCAGGTGAGATAGGCGTCAATATGATCGGCCGCCACCTCAATGGCCTGCGCCGATGAACCGCCAAAGTAGAGCGGCGGCCCGTTGCGCTGCACCGTCGGGAACAGCACTTCCGCCCCCTCGACCTGAATATGCTCACCGTGATAGTCCACTTTTTCTCCAGCCAATAGGCGGCGGTAGACGTCCAGAAATTCGTGGGTCACTTCATAGCGCTCGCTGTGGCTCAAGAAGATGCCATCGCCTTTGTTTTCCACCGGATCGCCGCCGGTAACGACGTTTATCAGCAAACGCCCTTCGGAAAGACGGTCGAGGGTAGCCGCCATCCGCGCTGCCAGCGTCGGCGGTTGCAATCCAGGGCGAACGGCCACCAGATAGCGTAAATTTCGGGTGATGGGCGCTAACGCCGCCGCCACCAGCCAGGAGTCTTCGCAGCTTTTACCGGTCGGGATCAGCACGCCGTAGTAGCCGAGGCTGTCGGCGGCCAGCGCCACCTGCTGCAGATAGGGAAGATCCACCGGGCGCCCCCCTTCGGTGGTGCCCAGATAGCGCCCATCGCCGTGGGTTGGTAGGAACCAGAAGATATTGATGTTCTCAGCGGCTTGTACGGTCATTATCCATTTCCTTTATAACTATATTTGGTATTTATAGAAGCGGTTATTTAAGTCAGTTATAAAGAGATTAGCGAAATGCGTGCCAGTTTTTTGAAGAGAAAATAACGTTTTAATTCATTGAGTTATAGAAATCATTTTCACAACAAGGTTGTTGCAAATGCAACACCGCATCGGCAAAAGTTGCTGCAATGGCGACAAATCCCGCCTTCCCCCCTCTGGCAAATTCAGCGCGCAAAAGATACCGTCCAGACAGGAATTAGCTGGAGGCTCACCATGCTCAACGCAGAACTCACATCATCAGGCCCGGAGCTGGTTGACCCCGCTTCACAGGCCTTTCAGAAGGTGCTCAATCGGCTCGCCCCAACCGACGCCACGGTACTTATCATCGGCGAAACCGGCACCGGTAAAGAGGTGGTGGCGCGCTATCTGCATCGTCATAGCCCGCGCGCCAACGCGCCGTTTCTGGCGGTGAACTGCGGGGCGTTAACCGAGTCGCTAGCAGAGTCAGAACTGTTCGGTCATGAAAAAGGCGCGTTCAGCGGCGCGACGCACCGCCATCAGGGCTGGTTTGAGGCGGCAGAGGGCGGCACCCTGCTGCTCGATGAAATTGGTGAGCTGAGCCCGGCGCTACAGGTCAAGCTACTGCGCGTCCTTCAGGAACGGGAAATTACCCGCGTCGGATCGCATAAGCCCGTTCGTATCAACGTCCGGGTGATTGCGGCGACGCATGTCGATCTTCAGCGCGCCATTCAGGAACGGCGCTTTCGTGAGGATCTCTTTTATCGCCTGAACATCGCCGCCGTTAACCTGCCGCCGCTGCGCCAGCGAAAACAGGATATCCCGGTGCTGGCCGATCACTTTATCCAGCGCTATGCCCGTCGACTCGGGCGCACCGAGCAGAAAATTGCCCCGGAAACGCTGGCAATGATGCTGGACTATCCCTGGCCGGGTAATATCCGCGAGCTGGAAAACACGCTGCATAATGCGGTATTGCTGAACCCCGATTTATGGCTACTGCCGGAACATCTGCGGCTTACGCCAGCCACGTCATCCCCCCAGCCTGCGCAGGAAGAGAGCGATGAGCTGACGGCCTTTATGCACCGTCAGCTTCAGACGCACAGCGGCGCGCTGTACGACCGTATGCTGCGGGCGATGATCCACACCGCCATGAGTCAAAGTGACAACAACCAAAGCCAGGCGGCCTCGTTGCTCGGCATGAGCCGTCACACGCTGCGTACACAGTTGGCGCATCTGGGGGTGATTAAGCAGCGGCGTAAACCCGGCGAGCTGCCGCCGCCTGCCCCGCGCGAACGCGAGTTGCGTATTGGCTACCAGCGCTTTGGCAATCTTGGCGTGCTGAAAGCGCGTCAGCTGCTGGAACAGTCGTTTGCTGATTTAGGGGTGAACGTGCTGTGGAGTGAATATCCCGCAGGCCCGCAGCTACTGCAGGCGCTGGGTAATGATGAGATAGATTTTGGTACCACTGGCGAAGCGCCGCCAATTTTCGCCCAGGCGAAGGACAACTCGCTGCTGTACGTCGCCTGGGAGCCTCCTGCCCCACGCAGCGTCGCGATGGTGGTGCCGCATGACAGCGATATCCGCTCGCCGGAGCAGCTCAAAGGCAAACGCATTGCGCTGAACAAAGGTTCCAACGTGCACTGGCTGCTGGTACAGATTCTGGAAGAGGCCGGGCTGGGGCTGGACGACGTGAAAGTGGTCTACGCGCCGCCCAAGTATCCTCTAACCGCCAGCGACTACCTGGCGGCAGACGCGTGGATGATGTGGGACCCGGTACTGAGCGCGGCGGAACGCAGCGGCACGCTACGGGTGCTGGCGACCGGCGAAGGACGGGTCAATAACCATCAGTTTTATATTACCCGTCGTCAGTACGCGCAGCATAACGAAGAGATCATCGCCGGGATCGTGGCGGCGCTGGTGAAAACCGGCAGGTTTATCGACCGTCATCGTCATGAAGCGGCACAGCTGTTGGCGAGTGAGCTGGGGCTGGATACCGGATCGCTGGCCTGCGCGCTGGCGCGACGTAGCCATCAGACCCGTGAGATGGATATGCAGGCAATACGCGCGCAGCAGACCATCGCTGACCGCTTCTACGCACTGGGCCTGCTGAACAGGCCCGTGGCGGTCAGAGAAGCGCTCTGGTATGCCAAAGCGCGGCTGATTGAACCGTGGGCGGCGGCTTAATGCTGTTTGAAGGTAGCGATGGGCTTCGGTGCAATGCCGAAGTCCTCTTTCAACTGCTGCTTGCTCTTCATCACCATTTGGCCCTGGGTATCGATGGTCATATGCTGAGCATCTTGGTTGTTGCGTGACTGCCAGAGCATCACCAGCTGTAAACAGTTCTCTTTCTGTTCCGCGGTTAACGCCACGCCGTCAGGCCATTTTCCCAGCTCCACCGCAGTGGCGAGACGCTGGTAAATTTCCGGCGTCATCGTCTCGATCATTTGCTCAATACTCATGCCCCGCTCCTTTTTTCAGGAATAATTTGCTGAATCGTTTCTTCAACCCTTAGTGGCATCGCCGTTTTCGTCATCCGTGAAGCTCAGCGACGCCGAGTTGACGCAAAAACGTTCGCCAGTCGGCTGCGGACCGTCAGGGAAAACGTGCCCAAGGTGCGCGTCGCAATTTCCACAACGGATTTCAGTACGTTGCATGCCGTGGGAGTAATCATTGAGATAACGGATGGCCGTATCGCTCACCGGCTCATAAAAACTCGGCCAGCCGCATCCAGAATCAAACTTGCTTTGGGAATGAAATAACGGCGCGTCACACACCAGGCAGTGGTAAATCCCATCGCGCTTGTTGTGCAGTAAACGCCCGGTAAACGGCGGTTCTGTGCCATGTTTCTGGGTGACATAGAACTGCATTTCACTGAGGGTATTTTTCAGTTCTTCTGGGGTGGGTTTCTTCACCATTTTGCTCACATCTCACTATGAAAAATACATTCGCCAGACGATTCTAACAAAACATTAACAATGAAGCCTGAACTTTTGTTCTAAACTTAATCGGCGTGAAAAGGCAGCCGGGTAATTGTGACTTAAATCACATTTTTATCTTCTGCGCCCTTTAAAATCCCCGGCGCCGCCCTCATGTGGTTTCAAGCTCATAGGAAGAGTGAGACACGTCAGTCGACCAAAGCTTAGGCAGAGGATTGATTTGTCGCAATGATTGACACGATTCCGCTTGACGCTGCGTAAGGTTTTTGTAATTTTACAGGCAACCTTTTATTCACTAACAAATAGCTGGTGGAATATATGACTATCAAAGTAGGTATCAACGGTTTTGGCCGTATCGGTCGCATTGTTTTCCGTGCTGCTCAGGAACGTTCTGACATCGAGATCGTTGCAATCAACGATCTGTTAGACGCAGACTACATGGCTTACATGCTGAAATATGACTCCACTCACGGCCGTTTCAACGGTACCGTTGAAGTGAAAGACGGTCATCTGATCGTTAACGGTAAAAAAATCCGTGTTACCGCTGAGCGTGATCCGGCTAACCTGAAGTGGAACGAAGCAGGCGTTGACGTTGTTGCTGAAGCAACTGGTCTGTTCCTGACTGACGAAACCGCTCGTAAGCACATTGCTGCTGGCGCGAAAAAAGTTGTTCTGACTGGTCCTTCCAAAGACAACACCCCTATGTTTGTTAAAGGCGCTAACTTTGACAAATACGAAGGCCAGGACATCGTTTCTAACGCATCCTGCACCACCAACTGCCTGGCACCGCTGGCTAAAGTTATCAACGACAACTTCGGCATCATCGAAGGTCTGATGACTACTGTTCACGCGACCACCGCTACTCAGAAAACCGTTGATGGCCCGTCTCACAAAGACTGGCGCGGCGGCCGCGGCGCAGCTCAGAACATCATCCCATCCTCTACCGGTGCTGCTAAAGCAGTAGGTAAAGTACTGCCAGAACTGAATGGCAAACTGACTGGTATGGCGTTCCGCGTTCCAACCCCTAACGTGTCCGTAGTTGACCTGACCGTTCGTCTGGAAAAAGCTGCTTCTTATGAAGAAATTAAGAAAGCAATCAAAGCTGCTTCCGAAGGCGCAATGAAAGGCGTTCTGGGCTACACCGAAGACGACGTTGTATCTACCGATTTCAACGGTGAAGTTTGCACTTCCGTATTCGATGCTAAAGCGGGTATCGCTCTGAACGACAACTTCGTTAAACTGGTTTCCTGGTACGACAACGAAACTGGTTACTCTAACAAAGTACTGGACCTGATCGCTCACATCTCCAAATAAGTTGAGATGAGAATCTGATCCAAAAAGGCGACTTCGGTCGCCTTTTTTTATGGCCAAAAATCTTAAAACACCAAGGATTGCATCATGATTAACACAATTTTCGCTCTCCCGGTCATTGAACAGCTTACCCCTGTCCTCTCCCGTCGTCAGCTTGATGAGCTGGAGCTTATCGTTGTAGACCACCCAAAAGTGAAAGCCTCCCTCGCCTTCCAGGGCGCGCACCTGCTCTCCTGGAAACCAGCGGGCGAAGAAGAAGTACTGTGGCTGAGCAACAACACTCCGTTCAAAGACGGCGTGGCGCTGCGCGGCGGCGTACCAATCTGCTGGCCATGGTTTGGCCCAGCAGCTCAACAAGGTTTCCCGGCGCACGGCTTTGCTCGTAATCTGCCGTGGGAGCTGAAAGCCCATAACGAAGACGACAACGGCGTAGTGCTGACCTTCGAACTGAAAAGCAGCGATGCAACCCGTCAATACTGGCCGCACGAGTTCACCCTGCTCGCTCGCTTCAAGCTGGGTAAAACCTGCGAGATGGAACTGGAAGCGCACGGTGAGTTCGAAACCACCACTGCGCTGCACACCTACTTCAACGTTGGCGATATTCACGCAGTGAAAGTCAGCGGCCTCGGCGACCGTTATATCGACAAAGTGCAGAACGCTGAAATTGGCGAATTGAGCGACGGCGTTCAGACCTTCCCGGATCGTACCGACCGCGTGTACCTGAACCCGGAAGCATGCAGCGTGATCAGCGATACTTCTCTGAACCGTACCATCGACGTCATCCACCACCACCACGTCAACGTCGTTGGCTGGAACCCAGGCCCAGCGCTGTCCGTCAGCATGGCCGATATGCCGGATGATGGTTACAAAACCTTCGTCTGTGTCGAAACTGCCTGCGCCAGCGCAACGCAGAAAGCCACCGAAGAAAAACCGGCTCGCCTGAGCCAGACCATCCGCGTCGTTAAACGCTAATTCCCTCCCCCTATCTCTCGCCGGGCAATAGCACATTGCCCGGCGCTTTTCTTCTACCACGCATCAACGAACTTATTTAATCCAATAAAGTTACCGGTAACATCACCTGGATCAAGCAGACTGAAACATCCTGAAATAGGATTATTATTAGGTGATATTCTTACCTCACAACAAAAATACACTAGTAATTTTTAAATAGTCACAATATTCATCCAGATAAACCTCACTCTCATTCCCTTATCTACTGTGCGGCATTTCGATGTTTGCATGTCTGATTCACCGTCAGCCCCGCAGCGCTTAACAACATTATTTTGTTTTTTGTCGAGGATAATCATGCCTGTTTTTCACACGCTTCCTTTTCGGCGTAGCACCCTGGCCCTCACCATGGGGCTTGCGCTCTATGCCCTGACGCCTGTCGGGGCGAATGCTGCCGATGGCGCAGACGGCAGTGCCGCAACGCCTGATGCCAGCGCTCAGGGCGGCCAAGGTGGCGACATGGATTTAGTGACCGGTGCCGGTGGCCACGGCGGCGCAGGCGGCTCTGGAGGGCGTGGGCAGGCGAGCAGTGACGGGCAAAGCGGTGAAGCCGGTAACCTGAGCGGCAGTCAGATCGCCGCCGGTAACGGCGGGATTCACCAGGAGCCTGACCGCGTCGCCAATAGCGGTGCGGGTGCTGCCGGCGGTGGCGGTGGCGGCGGTGCGGCTGGAGCCGTAATGGACGGCACCGGACCGACACAAAACGACGGCACCATTCAGGGTGGCAACGGTGGACGCGGCGGTAACGGCGGGTCCAACACCACAGACGTTGCCGATGCGGGGAACGGCGGCAACGGCGGTGATGGCGGCGGCGGAGGGAGCGGCGTGCTGCTCACCACCAGCGGCAGTTACGACAATAGCGGGACAATAAACGGCGGTAATGGCGGCACCGGGGGGAATACCGGTAGCGCCAGCGCGAACGACAAAACCAGCAACGGTATCACTATCCATGCCGGCAGCGGCGGCGCAGGCGGTAAAGGTGGTGACGGCGTTACCGCAACGCAGGGCGGCAACGTGACGAATAGCGGCACCATTAGCGGCGGTAACGGCGCTACCGGTGGTCTGGCGGCCAACGCTAACAGCCAGCAGAACACCACGGTCACGGGCGTAGGCGGTAAAGGCGGTAAAGCCGCCAACGGCGGTAACGGCGTATGGCTCAGCGACACCAGTTCCATCACCAATAACGGCAAGATTACGGGCGGTATCGGCGGCAATGGCGGCAACGGCGGCGCGGTTGAGGCCGGACAGGGTACCGGCGTTGTCGGCTATGGCGCCATCGGTGGTAACGGCGGCAGCGGGATCACCGTGGTCAACAGCGGCACCATCACCAACCAGGTGGGTGGCGAGGTGATCGGCGGCCATGCCGGGACCGGCGGCGGCGGCAACTCCAACAGCAGCGGCCTGAGTCTCAGCGGCGGCGATGGCGGTGACGGCGGCAACGGCGGCATCGGTATCGCGCTGGAAAACGGCGGTACGGTCTCTAACTTCGGTAACGTGATCGGCGGCGCGGGCAACCGTGGCGGCGGCAGCGGTAACCTGACAACCTCCCGCGGCGGCGACTCCGGCATTGGCGGCACCGGGATTGATATTACCCAGCAGGGTAATGTGACCAACGAAACGTCCGGGAAAGTCCTGGGCGGTAAAGGCGGCGATGACTCTGCGGGCGGCGGCGGTGTCGGCGGTGTTGGCGGCACCGCCGTGAATATTACCGGCGCGGGCGATGTGCTGAACAAAGGAGAATTCACTGGCGGCGATGGCGGCGCGGGGGCCAACGCGAACGGTACCAACGCCGATGGTGGAACCGGCGGTCAGGGCGGCAACGGACTGGCCATTCACGGCCAGGGTACCGTCACCAACGCTGCCAGCGCCACGGTTCACGGCGGCATGGGCGGCACCGGCGGCGGTGGCAACGCCGGTAACGGTGGCGTCGGCGGTCAAGGAGGCAATGGCGTGCTGATTGGCGCGGGCGGTACGGTGACTAACGACGGCACGATTGTCGGCGGAACCGGGAATCGCGGCGGCGGCGGTGGTCAGGCTGACGGCGGCAGCGGCGGTGACGGCGTACATATTGAGGCTGGCGGCGGCACGCTTGATAACACCGGTACCATTACTGGCGGTAGCGGCGGCAATGCGGGTACCGCCACGGGTAGCGCGGGTGCGGGCGGCATCGGCGTGTACGGTAGCGATATGACCATCATCAACAGCGGGACGCTTCAGGGCGGGTTGAGCCAGGACGGCACCACCCGCTCCCAGGCCGTGATGTTTACCTCTGGCACCAACTCGCTAGCCCTGCATGCGGGCTACAGCGTGGTGGGCGACGTGAGCGCAGGTAACGGCGATGATACGCTGATCCTTGGCGGCGAACGTAACGCGGAGTTTGATGCCGCGAGTATTGGCGACAGCGCACAGTATCAGGGCTTCGACCATTTCAGCAAAGAGGACGGCAGCACCTGGCTATTGAAAAACAGCACCGATTTGGTTACGCCCTGGACGCTGAAAGGCGGCGTATTACAGGTTGCCAAAGCCGATAGCCTCGGCCAGGCCGGAAGCGCACTGACCTTCGACGGCGGTACGCTCCAGTTGCTCAACAACGTCTCACTGGACGCCTCACGCCCGGTTGCTATCGGTAGCGCTGGCGGTACGCTGGATACCCAGGGTTACCATTCCACCATAGATCAGGGCATCACCGGCAGCGGGAACTTCACCAAACAAGGTTCAGGGGCGCTCACACTCACCGGCGACAGCACCTTTGACGGTGAAACCACGCTTGCCGAAGGCAGTATGGATGTGACTGGTTCACTCCAAAGTACGGTAACGGCGCAAAGCGCCACCGCCCTCTCTGGTACCGGCAGCGTCGGCAGCACAACGCTTGAGGATGGCAGTTCACTGACCGTGGGTTCGCCAACCGAGAGCGATGACATCGATGCAACCTTTACGGTTAACGGTGATCTCAGCAACAGCGGCAGCGCCACGCTATCACGCAGCCTGCTGCATGTGGGCAATAAGCTGGATGTCAGCGGTAACTACCGCGGCGGCAGCGATAGCACGCTGAATCTCAATACCGTGCTAGGCAATGATACTTCGCAAACCGATCATCTCAGCATCGCAGGCGATACCTCCGGTACCACGCGCGTCACGGTCAATAACGTGGGCGGTCTCGGCGCACAGACCAATCAGGGGATTGAGGTGATTAGCGTTGGCGGACAATCCGCTGCCGATGCTTTCGTCCAGGCGAACCGTGTGGTTGCAGGCCCCTGGGATTACAGCCTGGTGCAAAAAGGGCAGAACTGGTATCTGACCTCAATCAACACCAGTCCGGTAACGCCGCAGTATCGCCCGGAGGCCGGGAGTTATCTGGTCAACCTGGCCGCCGCCAATACCCTCTTCAGCCTGGCGCTGGACGATCGTGAAGGGGCCACGGAGTACACGCCACAGGACGCGCAGCGCTCTGCCCTGGCAAGCACCTTCTGGCTGCGTCAGGAAGGCGGACAGAACCGTTCACGCGCGGCAGGCGGGCAGATTCGCTCTCGCGCCAACCGCTATGTGGCCCAGATGGGTAATGAGTTCTGGCATGGCAGCCACAACGGCGACGACCGCTGGGGCGCGGGACTGATGGCTGGTTACGGCAACGTCTCCGGGTTATCGTCCTCATCGCTGACCGGCTACCGTTCTCGCAGCCATATGGCAGGCTATAGCGTGGGTGCGTACAGCACCTGGTATCAGAACGCGGTTAGCCGACAGGGTCTGTATCTCGATAGCTGGGTGAACTACAACTGGTTTACTAACCGGGTCAACGGCGACGAATTGCAGCGTGAAACCTATAACAGCCGCGGCTTCACCGCCTCGGTGGAAACGGGCTATAACATGCTGCTGCGGGAGCAGCCACGCCAGGCAATCTATCTTGAACCGCAGGCTCAGCTCACGTGGATGGGGGTAAAAAGTCCGAACCATACCGAAGCAAACGGTACGCAGGTGAAAGACACTAGCAAAGGCAACCTGCAGTCTCGTCTGGGGATGCGCCTCTATTTACGCGGTCATCGTACCGAGGACGACGGCAAGGGACGTGAGTTCAAGCCGTACGTTGAAGCCGACTGGCTGCACAACACCCATTTTGCCGAAATCCGCATGGGCAATACGTCGATTCGTCAGGAAGGCGCGACCAACATTGCACAGCTGAAGCTCGGCGTGCAGGGGCAAATTTCCCCGTCGCTGAATCTATGGGGCGGTACCGCTGTGCAGGTGGGCGACCACAGCTATAGCGATGCGTCGATTATGATGGGGGTGAAATACGCCTTTAAATAAAAAAGCCCCACCACGGTGCAATGCACCACGATGAGGCCCTTAAGTAGTGCGACCCCGACGCGCAATGCGTTGGGGTTCATCACCCTGAAATTTTGGATAATTTAGAAGGTGTAGGTGACACCCGTAGAGAGTAACCCGGTCCAGCTCTTGTCGATCATCGGACTGTCGGTAATCTCATCGGACAGACGGGTATAACGCGCGGTACCGTAGACGCTCCAGCTGCCGGCAAAGCGATAATTAGCGCTCAGCTCCAGATACGGGTTCCAGCTGCTGTTCGGATCGTAGCTTCTCAGGCCGCTCTTCGCCGATTCGTGGTGCGAAACGCCGTAGTAGTACTGGTTCTGATTTTCGCTGTTCCACTGCACGCCGATACCTGGGGTTAACGTCAGGCCACCATTGGTGTAGCGATAAACCCATGCGGTATCCCACACAATCCCGTTGCTGTTATCCAGCGTATCGCCAGACAGCATGGTACGCAGAGAACCGTACTGCGTGTGGTGCATCCAGGAAACACCCGCCATCACGGTAGATTTACGCTTATCAAGTTTACGCAACTGGCTGTTGTCGCTGTCGCCCGGCTTGAAGTACAGCGGAGACCAGTACGCCGTGAGCGAGAGCTGATCGGTGCCATCGTTCCAAAGATAGTAGCCGCCGCCCAGACCACGGAACCAGAAGTTATCCCCTTCATAGTTGATAACCGGTACAGGGTACACATCATGGTCGTACTGCTTATATGGATGCTCAACAATCCCGACACCCGCACCCAGAGTCAGCTTACTTTCCGCCTGTACTGCGGTAGCAGAAGTGGCAATCAGGACCCCTAAAGCTAGAAGTTTGATTCGATTCACAATCTGTCATTCCTTTTTTCAACATTTCAGCGGGCTGAAGTTTACCTTTCACACCGTCTGACGACAAATTTTTTACCTGTAATATCAGAATATGACTGGTCATTATCTCGCGTAAAGATGGCAGCACGCTTGCAAATACGTGACAGCACTATGAAAGCGTAAAAAATAGTAAAAGAATTAATGCCCGTATTTTTTGATGAGTTATTGATATGTCATTGAAAATCGTTTTTCTCGCCATGCAAGTTTTGCAAATGCCATCTACGCTTAATTTTAGAAGGTGTAATCGCAGCGCACGTTACCGTTAATCGTCCGACAACCTGGCATACGGGTTGCTGGATAAGGAGTGAGCGTCGTTCGGCTTACCTCTTCCGGGAGCCCCCATTATTCATACCAACGGCTCTTAACCTGTGCTAAAAAACGAAAGGACGGCATGCCATGAATATATTCGATCACTATCGCCAGCGCTATGAAGCTGCCAAGGACGAAGAGTTCACACTGCAGGAGTTTCTTACCATTTGTCGGCAAGATCGCAGTGCCTATGCTAACGCAGCAGAACGGCTATTAACCGCTATCGGCGAGCCTGTAATGGTTGATACTGCCCAGGAACCGCGGCTTTCCCGTCTCTTTTCGAACCGAGTCATCGGGCGCTATCCGGCGTTCGAAGAATTCTACGGCATGGAAGAAGCGATTGAACAGATCGTCTCCTATTTGAAACATGCCGCCCAGGGACTGGAAGAAAAGAAACAAATCCTCTACTTATTGGGCCCGGTCGGCGGTGGTAAATCCTCGCTGGCAGAGCGTCTTAAAGCGCTGATGCAGCGCGTGCCTATTTACGTGCTGAGCGCCAACGGCGAGCGCAGCCCGGTTAACGATCACCCTCTGTGCCTGTTTAACCCGCAGGAAGACGCGCAAATTCTGGAAAAAGAGTACGGCGTGCCAACCCGCTATTTGGGCACCATTATGTCGCCGTGGGCCGCGAAGCGCCTGCACGAATTCGGCGGCGATATCACCAAATTCCGCGTGGTAAAAGTCTGGCCGTCGATCCTTGAACAGATTGCGATTGCTAAAACCGAACCGGGCGATGAAAACAACCAGGATATCTCCGCGCTGGTTGGTAAAGTTGATATCCGTAAACTGGAACACTACGCGCAGAACGATCCGGATGCCTACGGCTACTCCGGTGCGCTGTGCCGCGCCAACCAGGGGATTATGGAGTTCGTCGAGATGTTTAAAGCGCCTATCAAGGTGCTGCATCCATTGCTGACGGCGACCCAGGAAGGTAACTACAACGGGACCGAAGGGATCTCTGCCCTGCCCTTTAACGGCATTATTCTGGCGCACTCGAACGAATCCGAGTGGGTTACCTTCCGTAATAACAAAAACAACGAGGCATTCCTCGACCGTGTGTACATCGTCAAGGTGCCTTACTGCTTACGTATCTCCGAAGAGATCAAGATTTACGAGAAACTGCTTAACAACAGTGAACTGACCCATGCGCCTTGCGCACCGGGCACGCTGGAAACCCTGTCACGCTTCTCGATTCTTTCGCGTCTGAAAGAACCGGAAAACTCCAGCATTTACTCGAAAATGCGCGTGTACGACGGGGAGAGCCTGAAAGATACCGACCCGAAAGCGAAATCCTACCAGGAGTATCGCGACTACGCGGGTGTGGACGAAGGGATGAACGGTCTCTCAACCCGTTTCGCCTTTAAGATCCTGTCTCGCGTGTTCAACTTCGACCACGCCGAAGTGGCGGCGAACCCGGTACATCTGTTCTACGTACTGGAGCAGCAGATCGAACGCGAGCAGTTCCCACAGGAGCAGTCAGAGCGCTACCTGGAGTTCCTCAAAGGCTATCTGATCCCGAAATACGCCGAGTTTATCGGTAAAGAGATCCAGACGGCGTACCTCGAATCCTACTCGGAATACGGACAGAACATTTTCGACCGTTATGTCACCTACGCCGATTTCTGGATTCAGGATCAGGAGTACCGCGACCCGGATACCGGACAGCTGTTCGACCGTGAATCGCTGAACGCTGAACTGGAGAAAATTGAGAAGCCTGCCGGGATCAGCAACCCGAAAGACTTCCGTAACGAGATAGTCAACTTTGTGCTGCGCGCCCGCGCCAACAACAACGGCCGCAACCCGAACTGGACGAGCTACGAGAAGCTGCGCACGGTTATTGAGAAGAAAATGTTCTCCAATACCGAAGAGCTGCTGCCGGTGATTTCGTTTAACGCGAAGACCTCCACCGATGAGCAGAAAAAGCACGACGATTTTGTCGATCGGATGATGGAAAAAGGCTATACGCGTAAGCAGGTTCGCCTGTTATGTGAATGGTATCTGCGCGTGCGTAAATCGTCATAACCACGCTGTACCCGGTAGCGTTCGCGCTACCGGGTCTACAACAATGTCCCGTAGGCCGGTTCACTCGGCACTTACAGGCGCAGTAAGTTGGCAAAAAGCAGTTCAGGAGGGGCTATGACCTGGTTCATTGACCGGCGTCTGAACGGCAAAAACAAGAGTGCGGTTAACCGCCAGCGCTTCTTGCGCCGTTATAAAGCGCAAATAAAACAGTCGATCTCCGAGGCCATCAACAAACGTTCGGTGACCGATATCGACAGCGGTGAATCTGTCTCCATTCCGACGGATGATATTAGCGAGCCGATGTTCCATCAGGGGCGCGGCGGGTTGCGGCATCGGGTGCATCCCGGCAACGACCACTTCGTACAAAACGATCGTATCGAACGACCACAGGGCGGCGGCGGTGGTGGCGGTAGCGGTCAGGGCCAGGCCAGCGCCGATGGCGAGGGTCAGGATGAGTTCGTGTTCCAGATCTCCAAAGATGAGTATCTGGATCTGCTGTTTGAAGATCTGGCGCTGCCGAATCTCAAGCGTAATCAGCAGCGTCAGTTGACCGAGTTTAAAACGCA
Organism: Kluyvera sichuanensis; assembly: GCF_040930405.1. Classification (NCBI taxonomy): domain Bacteria; kingdom Pseudomonadati; phylum Pseudomonadota; class Gammaproteobacteria; order Enterobacterales; family Enterobacteriaceae; genus Kluyvera; species Kluyvera sichuanensis. The sequence continues at coordinate 737,543 of NZ_CP162271.1, read as the reverse complement.
CCGCGCGGGCTTCACCGCCAACGGCGTGCCAGCCAATATCAGCGTCGTTCGTTCGCTGCAAAACTCCCTTGCCCGCCGTACGGCAATGACGGCAGGTAAACGTCGCGAGCTGCACGCACTGGAAGCCACGCTGGATGAGGTCGCCAAAAGCGAACCGGTGCAGTTGCTGGAGGAAGAGCGTTTACGTAAAGAGATTGCCGAGCTGCGGGCTAAAATCGACCGTGTGCCGTTTATCGACACCTTCGACCTGCGCTACAAAAACTACGAAAAACGCCCTGAGCCTTCCAGTCAAGCGGTGATGTTCTGCCTGATGGACGTTTCCGGCTCGATGGACCAATCCACCAAAGATATGGCCAAACGCTTTTACATCCTGCTCTATCTGTTCCTGAGCCGGACCTATAAAAACGTCGAGGTGGTCTATATTCGCCACCATACCCAGGCAAAAGAGGTGGACGAACACGAGTTCTTCTACTCGCAGGAGACTGGCGGCACTATTGTCTCGAGCGCGCTAAAGCTGATGGATGAAGTGGTGAAAGCCCGCTACGACCCGGCGCAGTGGAACATTTACGCCGCGCAGGCGTCGGACGGCGATAACTGGGCGGACGACTCCCCGCTGTGTCATGAGATTCTGGCAAAGAAAATCCTGCCGGTGGTGCGTTACTACAGCTATATCGAAATCACCCGACGGGCGCATCAGACGCTGTGGCGCGAATATGAGCATCTGCAGCAGACGTTTGATAACTTTGCCATTCAGCATATTCGCGATCAGGAGGATATCTACCCGGTATTCCGCGAACTGTTCCACAAACAAGGCAGTGAAAAATAACGTTATTCGGCTGTCTCTTCGGAGACAGCCCCTTCTTGATGTTTGCAAAACATTTCTATCGCTAATGCATCGCTAGAGATAGCGAGCCTCCCATGTTAAAATTCCGGCTGACACGGAAGAACATTTAATTTCATCATGAAACTGCAGAATAAAATACTGCGATTTGTCATTTCATCAGGCGTTGTCATTTTGACCTCCTCCTTCCTGATTTATGAATTAATCGCCAGTCATCGGGATATGTCCGAATATATGCGATATATCGTCGATAAAGGGGAGTCGGCCTTTCTCTATGAGAAGTATCAAAACCAGCTGATCATATCGCAGTTTGCACAGAAACTGGATGAATGGCCTACCCCAGAGGCCGCCTTGCGGGCCTGCGCCAGCGTGCAGCATCGCGGCGAAGTGAACGGTCTGAACATTGACGGCGAGAGCTATTCGCTGCTGGAAGGCTCGCTCACCGCCGGAAGAACGCCCTGTGAAACATGGGTAAAGAGTCTGCCAGCCTTAGAGGCGTTTGACTCCGCTATTGAGAATAATGAAGTCTGGAAACCGATGCTGCCCGATGAAGAAGGACAGCAAAAACGTTTTCGCTATTATATTGATATCGTGAATCAATATATCTATTTCAATTCACAAGTCACTATTAACGACCCGACGTTAACCAGCTGGAATTTTCTCTACGGCGACCGGCTAGGAATATCGCCAGCGAGCCTCGAAAACTTATTCCTTGGGCGTACGGTGGTGTCGAGTATCTATATTGATACCTTTACTCATAAGAATATTTTAACGTTTTTAACACCGCTTTATCATCATGAAAACCTGCAGGGGATCGTGATGGTCGATCTGTCGCATCAGGATCTGCACGATATTCTCTATACCCGCGACCGTCCTCATTTCTGGCGCTATCTGGATATCTCCATTATTGATTCCGACAACGACGCCCATATTGTTATCCATCGCAGCGCCTCTCACCTGCTGAGCTACGTGAACTACACCCGGCCGCTGGCGGAGAACATGCGCGTAGAGCTGTCGCTGGACGTGATGTACTTCCTGTTAAGCTCGTGGAAGCTGTTCCTGTTTTATCTGGCCTCTACCGCCGCATTATTGCAGCTGGTCCGCACCCATTTCCGTCTCTACCGGACGGTCAGCAAAGAGAACATCAGCGATTCCCTCACCGGGTTATACAACCGTAAAATTCTTTCATCGGTGCAGAGCATGCGACTGCAACGCCTGACAGAACAGGGCGTGGGGATTGTGGTCATCGCCCTCGATTGCGACAAACTGAAGCAAATTAACGATACCTGGGGCCACGATGAAGGCGACCGTGCCATCATCATGCTGGCCCAGGCTATCTCCGCCACCATCCGTAAAAGCGACTATGGCGTTCGACTAGGCGGCGACGAATTTTGTATTATCCTCATCGATTACGAAGAGGCCGAAGCGAAGGTGATTACCGACAGAATTCTGGAGCAGCTGGCAATCATCGATACCGAAAACCGCGTCAGCTTCTCCTGGGGCGCCTATAAAATGCGTCTGGGGGATAATCTTGAGGAGGCGATGAAAATCGCCGACCAGCGCCTCTATCAGCATAAAAAACAGCGTAGCCGCACGCTTTCGGCGGAACACAGGAGAGAACACCATGATTGAACCCGTCGCGACCGATATCCACCAACGGCTGCTGAGCCTGCTCGACCGCCATCAGGCCCGCTATCGCGTGATGGCACACGAGGCGGTCGGTAAATGCGAAGCGGTTTCTGAAATTCGCGGCACCGCATTAGGCCAGGGAGCAAAAGCGCTGGTGTGCAAAGTGAAAGGCAACGGCGTGAGCCAGCACGTGCTGGCGATCCTCGCTGCTGACCAGCAGGCCGACCTCGCACAGTTGGCGCAGCATATCGGTGGCCTGAAAGCGTCGCTGGCAAGCCCGGCAGAAGTCGATGCCCTCACCGCCTGCGTGTTTGGTGCCATTCCACCGTTCAGCTTCCATCCATCTTTGCGTCTTATCGCCGACCCGCTGCTGTTTGACCGCTTTGAAGAGATCGCCTTTAACGCCGGTAGCCTCGAAAAATCGGTGATCCTCAATACCGAAGATTACCTGCGCATTGCCCAGCCGGAACTGGTTGCCTTCCGCCGTCACTCCTGACAGCAAGCCATTGCCGGATAGCGGCGTAACCGCCTTATCCGGCTTACCGCTATCGTTTCGATTCAGTACCGGAGACGATTCCGCTGTTTATTCGTGAAGGCAGCCCATTAATAACGGTATTGGTTAAATAATCAGGCAAATGCCTGAAATCCTCGACAAAGATTGAAAAAGACCTGTCTACGCCCCGCTTCTTGCGTACAGTAGAGTGACTTACAAGTAGCCCGGCCGAGCGCCGCGACGCCGGGCGACGAAAATGCACGCTTTTTTTCGCTTTCTGGCAAGGATTACCGCTTTATGATCGATACCACCCTACTGATCCTTCTGGGTCTGGCGGCGCTGGGCTTTATTAGTCACAACACCACCGTCGCCGTCTCGATTCTGGTTCTGATTATCCTTCGCGTCACCCCGCTCAGCACCTTCTTTCCGTGGGTCGAAAAACAAGGACTTAGCATCGGGATTATCATTCTGACCATCAGCGTGATGGCCCCTATCGCCAGCGGCACGCTGCCTGCTTCTACGCTGATTCACTCTTTCGCCAACTGGAAATCGCTGGTCGCCATCGGCGTCGGCGTATTTGTCTCGTGGCTCGGTGGGCGCGGCGTGACGCTGATGGGCACTCAGCCGCATCTGGTGGCCGGGCTATTGATTGGCACCGTGCTAGGCGTCGCGCTGTTTCGCGGCGTGCCGGTGGGGCCGCTGATTGCGGCGGGCCTGGTGTCGCTGCTTATTGGGAAGTCGTAGTCAGCGCCGCCAGATAGCGCCCCGGCGTCTGCCCAAGCCCTTTACGGAACATGGTGATAAACGCCGTGGTGGAGTCATAGCCCAACGATAGCGCCACCTGCTGGACATTCAGGCCGCGCACCAGCATTTGCAGCGCAAGGATCAGCTGCAGCTGATGACGCCAGCGACGGAAATTCAACCCGGTCTCTTTCACCACCAGTCGGGCGAGGTTACGCTCGCTCATGGCAAAGTGCTGGGCCCATTGTGCCAGCGTCTGCCACTGGGCAGGCTCGGCTTCCATAGTCTCAACCATCAGGCGAATTTTAGGGTGTGCAGACACCGGCAGCTGTAGCTGCTGCTCCGGCTGCTGCGGAAGTTCATCGAACAGCACCTGAATCAACCGCTGCGTCTCCGGCTGCTGGCGCTGTACTTCATCCCGTTGCGCCAGCGACAGAATCAGCTCACGCACCAACGGCGATATTTTCAGCGTGCAGCAGTGCGCCGGCATCTGCGCTGCGCCAGGTTCAATAAACAAAAAGCACAGTTCAGCCTGCGGCGTGGCGCGGTTGCTGTGCGGCACTTCGCCGGGAACCCACACCGCAAACTGCGGCGGCACCATCCATAAAGCGTTCTCCACTTCGCAGGTAATGGCGCCGTGTAGCGCGAGGATCAGCTGACCTTTACGGTGCTGATGCAGCGGAATGTACTGCTCCCCTTGTGCCACTTGAATCCCAAACGCCACGGCGGCATCCTGATGGCTATCCGGGTGATAGCCGCCTAATCCGAGTCCCAGCATCATTTTGTCCGATTTTAGCGATAATCTGTCATTTTAGCTTGATTTCAACAACCGCTAAAGCGGGTATTGTAGTGCTCCCACTCTTTTGTCGAGATGACTATGTCTGAAGTTACGACGTCTACCAGCCGCCGCTGGCTGCTGATTATTGGTATTTTATTGATTGCCTCGACGCTGCGCGTCACCTTTACCGGCGCCGCGCCTTTGCTCGACGCCATTCGCGATGAATATGGCCTGACCACCGCACAAACCGGGCTGTTAACCACCCTGCCGCTGCTGGCGTTTGGTCTCGTCTCTCCGCTGGCCGCCGGGGTTGCCCGTCGCATCGGTATGGAGCGCAGCCTGTTTATCGCCATGCTGCTGATTTGCGCCGGGATTGCCGTGCGATCTCTGCCGTCAGTGACGCTGATGTTTACCGGTACCGCCATCATTGGCTGCGGGATTGCGCTGGGCAACGTGCTGCTGCCCAGGTTAATCAAACGTGATTTTGCCTCGCAGGTGGCGAAGTTTACCGGCGCGTATTCGGTGACAATGGGCGCGGCGGCGGCACTCGGTTCTGCACTGGTGGTGCCGATTGCGCTCAGCGGCTTTGGCTGGCGCGGCGCGCTGCTGATGCTGATGGTCTTCCCGGTACTGGCGCTGCTGTTCTGGCTGCCACAGTGGCGGGCGGCAAAAACCACCGCGCTTTCCAGCAGCGGAGCCATGCATAACCGCGGCATCTGGCGCTCGGCGCTGGCCTGGCAGGTGACGCTATTCCTCGGCCTGAACTCGCTGGTCTACTACGTGATTATTGGCTGGCTGCCGGCGATTCTGATTAGCCAGGGCTACAGCGAAGCGCATGCCGGTTCTCTGCACGGCCTCCTGCAACTCGCCACCGCAGCCCCGGGGTTTGTGGTGCCGCTGATCCTGCATCGGATGAAGGATCAACGAGGGATCGCTATTACCGTAGCGTTGATGTGCGCCGTCAGCGCGCTGGGCTACTGGCTCTTTCCCTTACAGGCGGTGCTCTGGACGGTTATCTTTGGCTTTGGCTCTGGTGCCACAATGATTCTGGGCCTGACTTTTATCGGGCTGCGCGCCAGCTCGGCGCACCAGGCCGCGGCACTTTCGGGGATGGCGCAGGCGGTGGGGTATCTGCTGGCTGCCTGTGGGCCTCCGCTGATGGGGAAAATTCACGATGCAACCGGCGCATGGCATCTTTCGTTGATGGCGGTGGCGATCATTGCGCTGGTGATGGCGGTGTTCGGCGGGCTTGCCGGACGAGACAGAGAGATTAACGTCGAATAACACGTAGCCCGGCCGAGCGCAGCGACGCCGGGGAAATCCCGGAGTCGGCGTACCGCCTCGTCCGGGCTACTTTTTTTACTGGGCGGCGGCGTGCAGGAATGCCTGCACCAGCGGCGCCGGGCGTCCTGCCAGAGCGTTACGCTCGTGCTGGAACAGCGTCGCCACGAAGAACGGATGCGTCACCAGTTCCACCGCGCGAATATCCCCATTATCGTCCCAGCCGGTTACCCGCAGCGGCAGCGATTTCAGCGCCTCGGCGAAGTCGGCGGAGATACCGTAGTTGCAGTGATAGCCCTCTTCGATGCTGTCGCGGCCATAAGCGCGCGCAATCAGCGTATTGGCACGCAGTTCAATGGTGTCGCTCTTTTCCACCAGTGAGCAGGCCAGCGGCGCAATCACCATCCGGCCTTCGGTATCCGTTTCCGCATGAGCCGCATCTTCCCAACCCATCACGTTGCGCGCGTACTCCAGAATAGCGTGCTGGAACCCGCCGCAGGTGCCAAGGAACGGCAGGCTGTTTTCGCGGGCGTAGCGTACGGCGATTAATGCCCCTTCGGTATTCTGGTACGGGCTGGCAGGCACCAGCCAGATACCATCAAAGTCAGCGAGGCTATCGGCGCTGTGCACATCACGCGTGGCAACCCAGCGATATTCAACGGGCACTTCCAGCACTGCGGCGGCATCGTCAAGCGCCAGCGGGATCGCCTGATGAGCAATCACATCAGCGTTGTAGTCGCCCACGAGGGCAATGCGAAGAACGGGGGTCAGTGCAGAGTTTTCCATGAGAGGTCCTTATGTGCAGACGTGTCGAACGGCATAAGGAGCCTCAGACTAGCGATGTCGTCACGCTTTAGCAATACCCAGAGGGCGAACCCAGCCAATCTTTGTGGTATGGTCGAGTGGAACAAGGGAGGAAGGATATGATCCAGTGTAAACGCGTATATGACGACGCAGCACCTGACGATGGTTACCGTGTCCTGGTGGACCGGTTGTGGCCACGTGGTATCAAAAAGGAAAACCTTATCTACGATGAATGGTGCAAAGACCTTGCCCCTTCAGCCGAGCTGCGTAAGGCTTATCACGGCGAGGTTATCGACTTTGCCACCTTCTGCCAGCACTACCGCGAAGAGCTTTCGCACCATCAGGATGTCGGCCAGCGTCTGGCCGACATCGCGCAAAAGCAGGGACTAACGCTGATTTATGCCGCCGCGAACACCGCGCAAAACCACGCGCGCGTGCTGGCCGACTGGCTGAAAAATCGCTAACGCCTGAACGCGATGTCTACGGGCATCGCGTTACCCCACCAGAGCAGCCTGCTCCTGCGCCATCAGCGCATCCGGCGTTAACGGCAGCAAATATTCTGAACGCACAAAAGCGAAGCCCTGCTGCCCTTCCCCCGCGCTCACTTCACCGGTCACCAGCCATAGCGCACGCGGCGAATCGGCGGCCAGTTCTGTCATCAGCCCGTTAACCGGGTTCAGACAGCGTTCTCCTGGCTTAATCAGCGCAAACAGTTCAACACTCTTGCCGATATTGGCTCGGCCAGCGGCGGTACGGGCACCGATAATAATGGCGATGGTGCCCGGCTTCAGCGAAAACATACGTCTCTCGTTAATCAGAATTATCCTGGAGGCGCAGTGTACTGGATAAGGAATGTACTGTCATTTTTTCTGCGGATGATCGCGCCGCCACAGCGCCCACTCCTCAATCGTTTCGCCACTCGGCAGCTTGCAGAGGCTGAACTCGCCCTTAGCATTGACCTGACGAATGCTTTCACCTCCCTTCTGCTGGCAGTACACCGCAGCAGGATTAGCCATACCGATTTGTGGCGGTGGTGGTGCATCCGGCTCGGCCGATTTTGCACACCCAGCAAGCAGTAGAGGCAGTAGTAAAACGTAGCGTCTGGACATCATTTCTCCTTGGTTTCACGCTGGAATTTAGCTTTAAACTCCATAATTTCTTCAAATTAGCTACACTTTTGCGACGTAAAGTACGTCTCGTTCTCAACTGACCAGAGAACAGAACATTCCATAATCAATGAGTTATTTTTGCCCCATCTCCCCCGATGGGGCTTTTTTTTAGAGTATAACACAGTGAAATAAAAGGATTTATTTCCAGCAATGTCCACACATTGACCACATCGAACAAAAAGCCCCGCATTTGCGGGGCTTCCTTTTCTACATCCATGGTATGGATTGCTGACCATTTGGTGTCGGATGAGGTAACGCCGGTACCACTTCTCCCGGCTTGACGATGTATCGCTCGACCGTTTCAGTCGTCACAAACGTGCAGCTACAATTAATATTTGTGCACTGGTGGTAACGCTCTTTGGTGGTGTCAGTAAAGTAACGACTAGTGCGCGCGTGGGCGGCTGTATGGCATAACGGACAATGAAACATTTCTCACCTCATCGGCTGGACTCAATAACTTAATTTTAACCATATTTTACTTGAAAAACAATCAGTTACAATCACCCCTCCAACATATCACCATCTGTTTCATACTCTACATCAGATAGCATTACCTCGAGCTCCACAGCCGTCGTGAAGCCATTCCCGCCGAGATTATGGGTCACCTTGCTGATTATCCATGACTGGTCATCTATGACGCTCTTAAAGCCCGAGACCCTGACCGGCATTTCGGGATAAATATCTTCGCGACCGGTCGCCAGCATAATCGAGAACTCCGCAACGCCACGCTGCAATTTATCCCACTTCGCCTGAGCCGCGCGCATCGCTTGCGCCTTTGTCGCGTAAATGGTCGTCAGGGCGAAAACGTTGTCAGCCTCACCGGCCATGTATTCACCCTCGCGGGCTTCCTGCTCTTTCTGCTTTTTCGCCGTGGTTTTACTGCTCACCGGTTTTGCTTTCGGGTGCTGCAGCGCGCGTAAGTGCTGTTCTTTGGGCTTACGCTTCAGCTTGACCGCTTGCTTTTGCTTTGCCGGTTTCGGGTCTTTGGTGTGTAACCATTTCGCGGTTACGCCGGTGTAAGCGCCACGGTCAGCAATGGCAAACTGATGGCGGTCGCCGTCGCTGCGCTGGATAGTTATCTGAGGGATAGCTTTTCCGCTGGCCGTGGTGCCACTTCCCGCCCTGAGCATCAGCAGCTTACCGGCTTTTACCGATACCGCGCCGCCGTTACGTTCTGCTAGGCGGGTCAGGAAAACGGCGTCGGATTCCTGAGACTGGTCGATGTGCGGAATCTGGATCCCCGCGAGAGAATCCGCGACACTGGCCGTGAGTTTATTGCGCTCTGCTATCGCGTGAACTATCGCGCCGAGCGTAGTGTCGTGCCATGACTCTTCACGCCGTGAATTCAGCGTACCGCGAAAATCAGCGCTACGGGCGCGAATGGTTACCGTATCCGGCGCGCCCCGATGCTCTACCTCATCGACGGTAAATCGCCCCTTGCTGACCAGCGAGAAACCTTTCCAGCCGAGATACAATGACAGCACCGCGCCGCGAATCGGCAACGCGACAAGGCCGTCAGTATCGTCGAGCTCGATGTCGAGCTGGTCGGCCTCAAACCCCCGGTTGTCCGTCATCGAGAGGTTAATCAGTCGGTCACTGATATTGCCAGTGATATCTTTGCTTTCCAGTGTCAGCATAAAATCAGGCGTCAGGGTGGCACCCGCGCCGGTGATAATATCCAGCATCATTACGCCCCCACCATCGACAGCAGATCGCCAGCTTTGCCGACCAGACTCTCGGCCTGTTTTCCGATATCGCCATAAACCGCCGCGAGCGATTCATCGACGCGAGTCAGGGACAGCGTGAAGCTGATTTTGCGGGGCGACCCATCCTCAAAAAATACCGTCCCGGTCTCCGAGACATTACTGACAACAAACATCCCGTAAATCGTCCCGGTGCCGGAAATGAGCGGCCACGCGCGCCCCTGTTCAGCCATCGTATACAGCGCTAGCAATGAAAGCCGACCGCCGGTCAGTTCGGGATACAGGTCACCGCTCAGGGTGATTTTGTCCTCCCCCTCGCCGAGATACTGGAAAGCGTCACGTTTCCCGACGCGGGAATTAGACGCCCAGCTATAATCCGCGCTTCGCTGCATGCTCTGATAGGGCAGCGACTGACGCATAAAAACAAACATACCGAGTGCCAGCATCATAATCAGTCTCCTTAGTCATGCATCATGCTTGCGCGGGATTTCGCGCGCTTCTCACGTTCCAGACGCTCGACCGCATCACGTAACTGGTTGTCGAGCTGGCCGTTTGGTGCAATACCACCCTGAAGCGTGAAATGGTATTCGCTCCGGCTCTGGTCGACGTAAGAACGTCCCGCCGGTGCCGTGACCGGTTGATAGCTGTTGTATGAGCTGATGGCGGGGCTGTAGCCGTTCTGCGTTGCCGCATTGGCTTTCGCCGCCGTCTGGTCAAGCGAACTGGATTCTTTGTTGATAATGCCGAGCTTTTCGAGCACCCAATCAATCCCGCTTCGAAGCTTGTTAAAGGCGGTGAGCGGCATCATCAGCGCATCGGCCAGCGCCTGACCGAACATGACACCGACGTCGCGGCAACTGTTTAGCGTGTCCTGCGTGGCTTTGACCGGCGCGATCAGGTCTTTAAACCACTGCCAGACGCCATGAAGTTTTTCACCGAGGCCGTCAAAGATGGGCGCCAGTGGCGCGAACATTTCCCCGACCGGAGCAAAGGCACTCATCAGCCCCTCGATAACACCACCAAAAAAGGCGCTGATAGGCTCCCAGTATTTGCGAATAAGCAGCGCACCAGCGACAACCGCCACCGCAACGGCCACAACCGGCCACGTGATCGCACCCAGCGCGGTCACAATAGCGCTACCAACTGCAGTAAAAACGGTACCCAGCAAGCTGGCGGCCGCGATGATGGCGTTAATCCCGGCGATGACCGGCCACGCAATAAGACCGATGCCACCGAGCACCCCAATCAGAGCAAGCCCTCCACCAACAACAAGGCCAATGGTCTGAGACAGACCTTTATTTTTTTGTATCCAGCCATCAAGCCTTAACACATATTTTGTGGCCGTTTGCGTGAGGTTGCGAAGCGACTCCTCTTGCTGGTCGTAAAGGTCAGTCCCGACCGCCTCGTAAGCTGACTGGAATTCTTTAAAATCGCCGCCGAGGTTGTTCTGCATAACCTCGACAAGTTCGGCGGTTTTTCCGTCCGAGTCTTTAATCAGGCGGGTCAGATTATCCAGCTTTCCGCTGGCCGCTGCGGCCATCAGGACGCTGGCCGACGAGCTGGCTTCTTCGCCGAAAATCGCCTTCATGTATTCTGAGCGCTGGCCGGTACCGAGATTGTTTTTCTCAAAGCTGGCTTGCATTTCTTTCAGGATGGAGAAGATAGGCCGGGTGTTGCCCTTACTATCCATCGTCTTGACGCCCAGCTCTTTAATCGCGTCATACGCCTTGCCGGATGGTGCCTGTAGTCGACTCAACACGGCGCGGCTACCGGTACCGGCCATCGAGCCGGTGATATTGTTGTCATGAAGCGTGCCAAGCATCGCGGCGGTTTCTTCCAGGCTCACACCCGCATTTTTCGCCACCGGACCGACATAAGTCAGTGAGTCACTTAACCCGGCAAAGGTGGCCTGTGTTTTATTCATAGCCATCGAGATAACATCGGCAATATGCGTTGCCTTATCATCTGCGAGCCCGAATGCGGATTTAGTCCCGATGAGTAATTTTGCGTTGTCCTCCATCGTTTCTTTGTTCGCAAGCGACATATTCAGGATGGCGGGCGTCTGCGCGAGAATACCGTCTTTATCCGCGCCAGATTTTGCCACGATAATTTGTGCCGCTGCGGCGTCGTCCGCAGATGCGGCTGTATTATCACCCAGTGTTCTGGCTTGCCCTTTCAGCGCCTTCATGTCAGCCGATTCTTTATCGAGGCCAAGTACCGCCTGAAGCTCTGAGTTCTTCAGAGAAAAATCAAAACCGGGTTTGAGCACAGCGCCGCCAGCAACAACACCAGTGGTTGCCATCCCGACACCAGCCACCCCAACATTACGCGCACCAGAGGCGAGCTTCTGCCCGGATTCATAACGGGATTTAACGGCGCTCAGTTTTGCCTGTTGCGTACTGACGCGCGCTAGTGCCTCACGCTGACGATTGAGCTGTGACGTCGTTTCACTGATGGTGGTTTTCAGTCGCTGCTCATCGGTCGACAGTTTGCGGGTATTAATCCCGGCCTGACTGAGCTCCTGACGCTGACGCTGCACAGACAACCGGAGACCGTTATATTTGAGCTGAAGGTCAGCCGCATTTTTTTTCGCGAGCTCCATCGCTCGAGCCTGTGCACGGGTCTGGCTTTCAGTATTTTTAAACTGGACGGCCAGCGCGGCGGCTTCCTGCTTTGCCTGTTTCAGTGACTGACCGGTTACGGCCAGTTGCGCGCTGGTTTTGCGAAAACCGTCGATTTTCGATGCCTGGCCGTTTAAATCACGCAGGGATTGTTGAGTCGTGCGGATATCACCAGACAGCGATTTGCTCGCCGTCTGGATCGCTTTAAAGGGTCGGGTCGCCTGGTCGACAGCTTTCAGGAGCACTTCGAGTTTGAGGTTATTACTCATTCGTGTTTCCGCTTCGCTGTAGCGCTTTTTCGCGCCAGTTGACGAGCTCGGTCAGGCTCATGGGATAAAGGTCTGATGGCGACCAGTGGAAAATTACCGCTATGTCAGCCATCAGGTCATCGACCGAGAGTTTTTTGGGGAAGGTTAAGCCGCCGAACTCGGTGACAAAAAACCCACCACCTTACCGGCAAACGACAGCAGGTCTGGCAGCTCCAGCGCGGCGGCTTCCTGTTCGGTCAGTGACGGCATGGTCATGCGTGGCAGCACTTTAATCAGCGCATCGACGTCGGAGTTTGCGACAGATGCCAGGCTGACGCCGCGCAGGGTTCCGGCGGTCGGTTTTAACAGCGTGACAGTGGTAATCACCTGCTCGCCGCGCGTAATTGGTTTAATCAGAGTGACGATATTTTCGTTAATTTTTTCCATGATATTTCTCGTTAAATTCAGGTTTCAGGATGCCCGGCCAGCCGTGCTGACCGGGGCAGAAATTACAGGCCGATGTTTTGTCGGTGCGCCTCGAGCATGTCGGTGCCGCTCACTTTTTCGATGAGGTTCACCGTGTCGATTTCAACCAGTTCCGAGCCATTCATCGTCAGCTTGAAGTAAGTACACGCGAGCGAGATTTTCGACTCGGTGTCTTCGCCCTGTTTGGCTTCGCCGAGGTCGATTTCTTTCTGACGGCCACGGAGAACAACCTCAACCGGCACGGTCTCGCCGGTATCATCACGCTGATAAGACCCGGCGAAGCGCAGCGGGACAGCGGCTGTGCTGGTGGCAGCGTATAGCGACCAGATAGCGTCATCAGGGAAACCACCGAGCGAGATTTCAGCCGACAGCGCATCGTCATCGAGGCCGAGGTCGACCGGTGCCGAGCCATTCATCCCGCCGCCGCGATAATTCTCGAGCTTGCGGGTCAGTTTTGGCAGCGTGACGGACTGCACGACGCCGAGGTAACTCACCCCGTCGATAAACAGGTTCATGAGTTTGAGCTTGCGCGGTAATGCCATTGGTCAGGCTCCTTATTTGCTGTTCACTGACGAGATAAGATTCGCCAGATATTTGTCGGTGATACGCTGGCGCAGAGTCAGGTTTTCGAGTGGCGGTACCGGCGTATAGTCGTAATCAATAAACAGTTTTCCGGCCTTGAGGGTTTCCTTGCTATTGGCCTCTTCGTCAAACCAGCACGTCGCATCGATGATGTAGCCGCCGCTTTTCAGCTCGCGGAATTTCGCGTTAATACCGTCGATAATGTCGCGAATCAGCGTGGCGGTGATTGGCTTATCGACCGCCCACATATGCCCCTCGGCCATCGTATCGGCGATGATTTGCGCGGTGCGGGTGTAGTTTTCAAACTGAAACAGCGGGTCATCGGAGCAATTACGGTTACCCCAGAAGCGAAAACCATCGGCACGAATCAGCGTCGTGATACCGGCCTCATTCAGCAAGTCGGCATCGGTGCTGGATTCCTGTAAATCCCAGAAGACCGATGCGCTGATACCGGTGACGCCATTGACGCCGACGTTTGACAGGGTTTTATGCCACCCGGTGTCATTGTCGATTTTGGCGCGCAGCCCCAGCGCGATGGCGGTCGCGTAGCTGGTTGTTGTCGCGTTGGCGGTGGTGTCCCACCCGAGGAAGTCAGGCCAGATAATCATGAGCTCACGGGCGCTGAAGTTTTCACGGTAGGCGATAACGTCAGAAATGGTTTTGCAGCCCCACGCGCTGACGTAGGCAAAGGCGCGGAGTTTCTGAGCCACGGACGCAAGCGCGGTCGCGACCTCCTGAGTATCAAGACCCGGCACACCAAGAATGCGGGGCTTCACGCCGGTGACCGCTTTCGCCGTTAACAGCGCTTTCAGCCCGGTGTATTTACCGTTCGCATCCGTGGTGCCGATGATGTTCGAAATGGTTTGAGCCTGTGCATCTTCGTCGTCGCCGGTGCCCTCCGCGACGCGCACGACCACGACAACCGGTTTTGACTGGTCGGCAATGGCCTGTAAGGATTTTGCCAGGGTACCTTTGGTACCGGCTTTCGCAATGGCGCTTTGTGGGCTGGTAATCAGTACCGGCTCATTGAGCGGGAACATATCGGCGTCAGCATCACTGGCCGTGCAGACCATGCCGACAACCGCCGTTGATACGGTCGAGATTGTGCGTGTACCGTCGTTAATTTCGACGACTTCGACGCCGTGATGATAATCACTCATCCGTTTAACTCCGTTAGTTGGGGTGAGTGATATTGTCTGGTTTACGCCTGTATGCGGCTATTTGTCAGGGTTCGGCGGTGGCTGACACAACGGGATTGGTCGCCGGGAATTTTTTATACAGCGTCGATATTCCCACATCAAAAATTATCGCGACACGCTGACGGGTTTCACCGGCCGCAATCAGTCGCCCGGCCTGAGCCCATTCGTCTGGCGTCAGCTTTGGCCGACGTCCTCCGATTCTGCCCTGTGCGCGAGCTGCGTCTAGCCCGGCGCGGGTACGCTCGACAATGAGTTCGCGCTCCATTTCCGCAAGCGCGCCCATGATGTGAAAGAAAAAGCGCCCCATAGGTGTTGAGGTATCAATGCTGTCGGTCAGGCTCCTGAAATTTACGCCGCGCTGGCGAAGCTCTTCAGTCATCGAGACAAGATGCCGCATGCTACGACCGAGCCGGTCGAGTTTCCAGACAACCAGCGTATCACCGGCCTGAAGTCGCTTCAGGGCGCGATTGAGCCCCGGTCGGTTGGTCGATTTTCCGCTGATTCTATCCTCGAAAATTAGCTCACATCCCGACCGTTCCAGCGCGTCACGCTGTAGCGCGGTGTTTTGCTCATTTGTTGATACGCGCACATAGCCAACCTGCATCTGCTTTCCCCCATGCAAAAGCCGGAATGATGCCAGCCAGACAGGAAAACTGCATTTTCTTAAACGTTGGTCTGGGAGAATTGCCGGATTCGTTCGGTAATGCAGCTTCAAAAAACGTAGGCACAACGGCGGGAACGGTAGCGGCGGGGGATGATTCTCGAATCGTTAACGCTGTTCAGCTATCTAACCCGGGGTTGTGTACAGCCTGGGTTAACTTCAACGGCAATAACCCAGCAACAATCAGAAGCTCGTTTAACGTGAGTTCAGTTACGCGGTTAAGCACTGGCAAGTACCAGATTATTTTCGGAACACCAATGGAAAATCCGGACTACGCGGTAGGGCTAACCATCGGCGATGGAGCAACAAGCGGAACCGCCGCACCGATAGTGGCTATCAATGGCTCATCAACAACAGGTGATCCGGTTAAAAAGGATACTGGTGGTATTAATATCACGACGCGTGGAAGTGGTGGCGTGTATGAGTGCAGTGAAGTTAACGCCATTTTTTTTGGAGGTAAATAATGTCTCAGGTTATCGTTTTTGAGTATGAAGGCGGGGTGGCAGTGATGGCAGTAGCTAACAATATCGGCCTGACTATTCTGCAAATCGGGCAAAAGGATGTGGCTGCTGGTCTGCCATTCTGGATTGTCGATGCATCGACCATTACTGACGATTATGTTATCGACCCCGAGGTATTGGGTGAACCATCGGGGTACGGCGGGACTTATAAGCCTACTCCACAGGAGGTGTAGGCCATTCAATGTCGGGTGCCTTGCTGGTATCTACGCGCATCAGTTGCACCCGATAGGTTTTCCACGCCGCCAGCAGAGCAGTCTCTTCGTCAGTAGCAATCTCGGCATCCACCGCATCCTGCAACCAGGAAATTTCAGCATCTGCAACAGCTCGCAGTGAGTTTTTCTTTTGCACTGCCGCAGCCACATCTGCTGAATGCTGCGTGTCAGTATCCGTCACCCACTTTTCGCCATCCCATATATCGTATGGTGTTGCTGGTTCCAGGAGAGTATAGGCATCATCAAGGGGGCCAAGCGTGCGAACAGTTTCCTTCGTGAGGTCGCTTTTCGTGTATGCAATTTTTCCCCTCAAATCCTCAACCTGATTCCAGGTCGAGCCATCCCAACAAACCACATATCCATCATTAGCGGTTGGGGCTATTGCCATCGTCGAGCAGCTTGGTATCCCGGTTCCCGCAAGAATACGCACATCATATGTCGCAGTGAGCTCTCCCGTAGCGCTATCGTACCCGCTGACTTTAACAATGTGTGTTTCTGTTGCATTGCCGTTCTTATCAAATAATTCGGTCATTATTTTGCCCTCACGATTAAGTTCCAGGCAACGTTAGTTGGGCGGTTCTCTGCCGCAGTCGGTACTACCGTTGACGGGTCAAAATTAATCACTGATGGACCTTTGCCATTATTATCATCACTACCACCAGTTGTGCTTTGTACACTAAATGGTCCTGATACATTGGTGGTTCCACCCGTGGATTTGAAACTACCAAATGTGCCCGCAAAATTGCGCATCGCATCACTTTGTTTTGAGAGCAATGCGCGCCCGGCATCAACGCCCGCCTCCTTGTACCACCCACGCACAAATTGATCGCGCATATCTGCCGGTAATACGTGGGTTGGATGCAACTGCGCAAGCAGTGGATATTTCACTGCATCGAATGACTGGCCTATATATGGGATAAACTCCATCCCGCAGTCAGCCCAGATTTCTTGCGGCATTTGTTCTAGCGGCCATTCAACAAGCTGCCCGATTAACGGTGCCCCATATTTCATGTTTCCCAAACCAAGGTTTTCGAGAACCTCATCAGCGAGACCAGCGTCTGCGATTTCTTTCAGCGCATTTTTAATCAGCAGATATTGAGAATGCGGATTCGCTTTCGCTTCATGTGCTTTGACCTGCTTATCGACATAGCTCTTTACCTCGATAACGCCGTCATCGACATATTTCCGGGTCGCCAGCACGACCGATGGGTCGACTTTCAGCGTAATAGATGCCGAGCTCGAGACGACCAGAATCATTCTAATGGTCTGCGTTCGACCGCTCCCCTCAGTGAGTAATGGCTTGTAGGTTTCCGGGCAGTTGGCGACCGCAATCAGTACGCCGGTATCGTCATAAAGGCCAATCTCACGGATCCAGAAACCGCCCTCATTTTCGGGGATGACCTGCTCGACAATAATCTGACCGGCGTCGTTGTCATCCACGGACAGCGAGTTAATCGCCGCGATGCGGCGCTGGTTAATCAGCGTGGTCTGTGTCGGCGATGGCGTCGGCAGTGTGCCGTTCGCGTCACCGACGCCCATTTGCGTGATATTCAGTTTAAGACCGAGTGCGGTCGCGTTTGCCAGTCGCGCCGCGCCCTGATTTGTCAGGGTGGCAAAATATTTCGTCGTCATGCGCTTACTCGCAGGTTATCAATCAGATGAATGGCCGAAGCCGGATAAAAATCACCACCAACCACAATTTCTTCAGTGGTGAAGGGGTAAACCGATAAAATGTCGCCGTCGTAGCAGGTCGCGCCCACGTAAACTGACCCGGTGGTACTCAGGCTGATGGCGAGCCCGGTCAGGTGTCGGCTCGCGGGTTTGGCACCGGCAATCAGGCGCTCGAGCTCCTGAAACATTTCGTCAGTGATGCCGGTCTCGAGGACGCCAACGACCAGCCGAAACGTTCCCGGCACCTCGTTAAGCTCCCACCACTCCTTAACCTGAATCAGATAGCCGAGCGGCTCCACCACGCGCCGTAATGCCGCGATGGTGCCTTTGTGCTGATGGATATAAAACGCCGAGGCGATGACGCTGCGTTTTGTCGCCTCCGGCCATTTTTCATCCCAGCGGTCGACGGAAAACGCCCACGCCAGATAGGGAAGCAGCCGCACCGGGCAGGTACGCCAGTTCCATAACGTGCGAAGCGGTACCGGCACACGCTCGATATCGGCGGCCGCACGAGCGGCGGCAACCTCCAGCACCGACGAGCCAACGGGCAACAGCCGATTATCACTCATCGGCACCCCCGTCATCGATGCTGTATTCGGTGCAATAAGATGCCTGGTATTGTGTGAGCACAATGTCAGCCAGTGGTGCGGTCAGCTCGACGCGCTGCACACCTTCAACGTGAAGGGCGGCATAGATAGCTGACCGGCGAATGTCACGCCCGATGCGCTGTTGTGCGCTGATATACGCTTTAAGTTTTTCCTCAGCGGCCAGACGGATGGGCTCGGATTCGGGACCAGGATAAAAATAAAGAATCGCGTCAATCTGGTACGGCACAATCTCAGCACTTTGCACCGTCACCCGGTCGCCGACGGGGCGCACGTCTTCAGCATTCAGCGCTTTCTCAACAGCCGCAAGCAGGTCATCGGGTGCCGTGCCGTCATCCTCGCGTGACAGCACGGTGATGGTCACACAAGCCGGTGACGGACTGACAACCGAGATATCAGCGACACGCCCGTCGGCGCTGCGGCCGTGGTATTCATACGCGCCGACCGGACCGGCCACGCTGAGCCCCTCATATGCCTGTTGCGCACGTAGCCGTAAATCAGCGTCAGATTCCATGACCGCCGGTGTCGGCGGGATGGTGCTGTCGTCGGCAGGGGTCACAACCTGACGCGCGGTGTTGTTGTTACCAGCCATCACGTCGAGGTCGTTATTATTCGCATAGGCCAGCGTACAGGCCTGAGCTGCATCGTTCACACGCTGACGCCAGATAACCTCACGGTAGGCGTTTTCCTCGAGATATTTCACCAGTGGCTCAGACTCAAGGGTGAGAGTACGCGCAACAGCTTCCTGTTGCTCTTCGGGGTAAAGCGAGACCAGCGTCGCTTTGCGTTCCGCGAGAATGGTCTCAAAATCCAGCGTTTCCACGACGTCAGGCGCGGGGAGCTGGCTCAGGTCGATGGTTGCCATAAATTCAACTCACAGGGATAGTCAGGGATAAGGTTTTGCCGGTGTCTTTGGTCTCGCCGGTCAGTTCAACAATCATCTGGCCGTTAAACTGGCGCTCAACGGTCAGCGAGCTGATGCTAATGCGCGGCTCCCACTTCAGCAGCGCCATATAACAGGCGCACATAATTTGCAGCTTCAGCGCGTCGGTCTGCGGCATATCAATCAGGGAGAACAGCAGCGAGCCATAATCGCGACGCATCACGCGAGAGCCGAGCGGCGTTCGCAATATATCGCCACAGCTCTGACTGATGTGCTCAGCGTCAGTGATAGCGCGCCCGGTTGCGCGATTCATGCCGATATAACGGGTCGTCATTTTGTGCCCTCCGTCCAGTCACCACCGCGCTGAATACCGCCGTGACCGTGCTTGTCTACCGCCACACCGTTTGATTTGAACGTGCCGCCGGTGTGCTCGATATCGCCACTCATTGTCCCGCCTTCGGTGACCTCGAGCGTCGCGGTTGTCAGTTTGTTGGTGCAGACCACTTCCGGCGTATCGAGGGTGATGCGGGTCTCGGCTTTCACGGTAACCATCGGTACCGTCACGGCGATGGAATCCGACGCTGTGACGTCTGCGGTTTTGATACCGCTGACGGTCAGCGCGCCGGTCTCCGGTTCGTATTCGATAACCGCCCCGTCAGGGAAGGTGATGTGAAATGCATCAGCCGACGCCGACGGCGCGGGGTGGTCATCCGAAAAAATGCCGGGAAGCACAAAGGCAGTATCGAGCTCGCCACCAATGGCAAACACGACAACCTGCTCGCCCACGGACGGAGCCCACCACGAGCGAGAGCGACCGGCGCGAGTCGTCAGCCACTGAAGCCAGTCGGTAACGATGCCGCCGGTCTGGACACGACAGCGCCCGTCATCGAGGTCGATGTCGACGACGACGCCGGTGCGAATCATGTTGCGCAGGAGGCGCAATACATCCTGAAGAGTTGCGAGAGTATTCATACAAGGAAGGATGCCGCCCGGTGCTCTGAGCGGCAATTGATGCGGGTTTTACTGTCAATGACACAACATCAGGATTAACTATTGTAGACTTTTTTGATTACTTCCATGCACTCAGCATGTGCAGCTTTATGGCGTTCAAACTCTTTGTTGTAGAAAAAAAAGAAAGCCTTCTTCACTTGCGGCATTTCAATAAAGATAAATTCATCCACTTTATGAAAAAAATGAAAGCTAGGATTTGTTGTGTTAAATATCAGCAATGAGTTTCGCTTACTGCACTTATTCATTTTAACAAGAGCTCTTCGGGTTCGCCTTATCGTACGAAAAACCTTGTGTGGAGTCGTATCGATATCACCCCAAAACATCGCAACAGGGATATCCGCAATAAAAGGTATATAATTACCGCCCTTATACCTTAGGAATCGAGAACGCAGATCCATCAGTTGCAGTTTGAAACCAATGTATTGCAGCCACCATATGATGCAGTCAACTTCATATGAGTCTAGTTCTGCACCATCTTTATCACGGAATAATCGCTTTAAATAGTCTTCAAAAGAGCCAAGCAAATCTGAGTTGCACCCCCTACAAGCCGGAATGGTTGATTTTATATAACTGGCAGACTGGTTATTTTTAGTATTAATAAGAAATTTTGTTTGGTCAGCTTCAAACGCCCATTGTGGAATGATGTGCTCTCTGGTGATTTCATTTTCACTCCCACAGAGAACACAAATCTCAGCGTTGTGATCTGATATAATCCTATCCATAACCATTTTTTGAGACTTTTTTATCCGTTGTCTCAGCATGCTAAATTTTAGATTCATAACATCAACGATCTCAGTCAGTCTTCGATAACCTCATTAATATAGCATTCTCAATTAGTTGAACAGACTCTTGATCAAACCCGATGAGCGGTCGGGCGTCGTACTGTACCGGCTTGCTGTTTCGTCCAGGCTTATCCTTCAGGCCGTACTGATGCACATTTACCATCCTTTGCACCTTGCCGGTAAATTCCACGACCGCCGCATCATTCCCCGCCGTGGCTTTCATAAAGCGACTGGTGCGGAGCTTCGCAAACATTTCCCGCTTAACCCGGCCTTTCTTCGCTTTCACCGGCTGGCGTTTTCGTGCGATGTATGGGGTGCCGTCGGGTGCTTTCTGCGTTTTAATCCGGCGCTGTTGCCGGATGCGTAAAGTCTTTGCGATATCTGCGGCCATCCTGCGTCGGGCAGTCGGGGAGAGTGCCGCAATCAGACCCGCGAGCTTATCGTCGAACGGTTTAAAGTCATTCATACCAGCGGCTCAGGCGGTTGAGGTTCCGGCACCGATTCAACGTGCAGCTTATCGCCATCCTCACGGACGATCGTGCGCTCGGTCAGCATCAGGCTGATACTGATATCGGCGCTGTCATTGCTGTTAATATCGGCAAAGTAGGTAAAGCCCTTTTTACGCCCCTCATCGGTCGTCATGATGTCGGCCTGATGAATACGCAACCATGCCTGAATCGGCACGAGCAGCAGCTCGATATCGCCGGTGAAGTCAGTCACCACAACATTGAGCGTGTACTGATTTTCAAACGACAGCGACGCCGCCAGCGTAGAGGCGAGTTTCCCGTTATCGATAAAGATGCGCATCATTTCCGGGTTACGCGCCAAATCAGGCACGGCGTCAGTTAAGGCTTTTCGCAGACTCTTCGGCTTGTACATCGATTTTATCCTGGCAGTTTTTTACCGTTCTGACCTGAAGCGCGCAGCGCTCGAGGGCGCTTTCGAGCTGGCGTATATCCGCGCTCAGGTCGCCATTCGTGGTCGGGTCACTTCCCGGCATCGGGCAAAGACTGACCCTCGGGCAAGCGTTGTAAACAATCACCGGCGTCGGCACAGGCGGCGCGCTGGTGCAACCGGCGCATAGCATCAGGCAAATCAGCGCTATACCAGCGGCGTAGCTGTTCGTTTTCATTGAGTAACCTCGTGATGGTTTGTTCCCGACGTTGCGCTCGTGCGGCAGCATCAACAAGCTCACCGCGCAGCATGACCTGAGCAACCTCATTCTGGCCGCTGATACGTGAGGCGGTTTTAAGCTGGCTTTTCAGCATGCTGATAACCGTTTTCTGTTCACCGGCGACTTTGTTCGCCCGTTCGAATGAGCGGCTCAGGTTGCTGTTTTCGTGACGCAACCACAGGAGCCCGGCCACGGCCAGCACTAACAACACAATCAGCGTTTTCATTGCGCCCCCTTCAGGCAGTATGTGCGCTCGCGCAAGCGGCGATTTTCGAGCCCGGTATTACGGACACCATTCACAAACACCCAGCGGGTGAGCTGGTCACAGGCTTGCCACCATTGCCGGTGCTTCAGGTGATAAACCAGCGTTGAGCGACAGGCCGCACCGGTGCCGACGTTAAAGGCGAAGCTGACCAGCGTGTCATAGACCGCCTGGGGCATTTCCACCGGCACACAGACCGCGAGTCGTTGCTCGACGTTCAGCACGTCGGCGACCAGATTCGCGGCGGCTTCTTTTTCGGTGATATCCCGTTTTGGTACCACCCCGGCAGTGTGGCCGATGCCTGACGTCCACACACCCGCACTGCACTGGTAAGGGCGCAACCGGCAACCCTCGAGGTCGGCAATCAGCGCGAGCCCCTCCGGCGAGGTGTGAAGCAAACGAAAATCAGGCACCAGTGCCGCCAGCGCCAGCACGACGGCCACACTGCAACGTTTAACGAATGAGCCCACGAATAACCCCCTTATCAATCCCCATCGAGACGAGATAGCGGTATTTCTTGTGCTGGTACCAGAAGTTCACCAGCGCGGTAAAAATGGCGCAGCCTCCCCCGACATAAAGCGCGAGTCGTTCCGGCGTCTGCGTACCGAAATACGCCAGCGCTACGGAAAACCAGTACGTCAGAAAGGTCGTGATTTTTTCCACTGTCAGTCCCATAGGTTCACGGTCTCCGATACCGGCGCGGCGTCGACTTCAGGCAGACTGACCGCCGTGCCGTGTGGCAGGACGACGCCCAGCTCGGCGAGACCCGGATTAGCCAAAAGCACAGCCTCGACCACACCTTCAGTACGCCCGTAATGGCGCTGACATAACGTGTCGAGCGTGTCGCCCTGATGCGCGATGACGTTCATCAGATTTGCCCCACAATGCAGCGCGCTTTGTCCTGGATACGGGCAACCGACCAGCGCATGTCACGCCACATTTCATCGATGGTGTCCTCAATGCTGTCAGCTTTTTTATCGCCTTTGGCGCTGGCATCGACGCCGCGATAACGCTCGTACAGCGTCGCAGTCGTCATTGAGCAAACGGCGTTGAAGTAGTGGAAGACCCGGACGCTTTCGCCGTCGAGCTCATCCGTCGGTACATCCTCGAGGCGTGTGAAACCGGCGGCGAGCTGAAGGTCACGCCAGTCGGTTAATTCGGCGTTGGTCTCGGCCATCGCGGTTTTAATCGCACGACGCAGACGCACCGGCGTCACGGTCTGCTCGAGGCGCATTTCTTCGCGCATGCGCTTCGGGTCAACGTCCGGGAAAAAGGCGGTATTTTTAATTACCGGCTCCTCAACCGGCACCGGCGGGATGACCATCGGGTCGCGCTGTTGCGCCGGGTTATTCATCACAATCGGGGTCATGACTACCTCAAAAATTAGGTGGGCGGTGGTCGCCGGTCGCAGTTGCGGTAAATCACCGACATTGACCAGCGAGCCGCCCGGCGCGGGGCGCGTTCGGTTAACCGGTGACTTTCCTCGGGCGTCCTCGCCCTCGTCTCACCGGTGAATCTTGTTTTTTAGCGGGTGCTTTTTTCGTGGCGGTTTTCTTTGCCACTTTTTTGACGGCGACCGGCTTCGGGTTCAGCTCGCGACCGAGGGTCTCAATGTCTTTTCTGACCCCGGCGGTGCTATCGAGCTGTAAGGCGCGTTTCAGATGCCCTAGCGCTTCAGGAAGCTGACCGGCATCACGTAACGTCAGACCGGCGACCTTATGCAGCCGGGCGCGCACTTCATCAGGCATGTCGGCAGCGTCGGTCAGACTAATGACCTCGAGCAGTTGCGCGGCGTCGACAGGCTCACCGGCCATACGGGCACGGAGTGCCGCGAGCGCAACCTCTTCGGCCAGCATGTAAGGCGCGGGGCGGGAATGGTTTTCCGGCATCGACAGACCGAAACGCAGCGCATAGCGCGCAATCTCAATCGCGCCGGTGATATCCCCCGCATCCAGACGCCAGAGCATCACCGTCATCAGAATGTCATCCTGTGCGCCGGTGCCGCTTTCCAGTACGCCAGCGACCCACGGCATGTACAGCGGGAGTAATTCGCGTTTTTTATCCGCTTTGCGCTCTTTCGAGCGAATATCTGATAGCGTCCGACGGTCTGCGGCCAACTTGACGAGCATTTGCTCGTAAGCCGAGGCATGACGCAGCGGGGCGTGTTCCCGCTGCGATGCCTTGATAGCCGAGACCCGCATCGAGTGACGCTGTGCGGGGGTTGCCATCGGTTACGCCTCCGCGCCGTCAGTGGTGCTGGTTCCAGCCGGGGCGTCAGCGGTCAGAGACTGCATCGCCTTGACCATTGCCGCCGCGAAGACTTCAGCGCTGGCCGCTTCAGGGGTGGCGGTTTCGTCCTGCTCGAGAATCTCGATATTCTCAATCAGGCAACCGGCCTCGTAGTCTTCGATAACAAAATCGACTTTGACCTGTTCGTAGTTTTCCACCTGGTCGAGTTTCGGGTTCTCGACGATGTGGCGACGGTGGCCGTCCTCGTACAGATAAATCGAAATGTTATCCAGCGTGGTGATGAAAACGCTGTTGGCCGGGAACATCGGCGCGCGCACCGCCTGAAGCTGGCCGATGGTTTTCTGGCTGATAATCAGCTCACCGGCGAGCTGTTCGCTGTTCGCCTGGAATTTGTTAATCATCGGGAAGTATTTGTCGGTCAGGATGCGGCGACCGCAGATAACCACCATTTCCGGGTTTTCGCGGTGGATCTCCGCGACCAGCGATTCAAAAGCATCCATGACCAGCGCGTCGAGGTTGGCGTAGTGACCACCTTTACCCACTTTGATGGTGTTCGAAATCACGGTGCCGTCATCGTCGGTGACGCTGGACATCACACGCTCAGGCGCATCGTTGCGGTATTTCTGCAACCAGCCGACAGCCACATCCTGAAGCAGTGGATTCTGAGCACGGTCAGAGGTCGCCGCGCGGCTTACGCCGTTAAAGCCAATGGTGATGTAGTCCAGCGCCTGACGCTTGATGATGGCGTTGCGAATGCGGATCTGGAAATCCTGAAAACGCGCCCACAGGTCGAGCTTGCCGTACTTCAGGTGATAGTCGAAGTTGACCGGGTGGCAGAAATAACGGTATGCATCGAGCTTGCCAAAGTCAGCGGTTTTACGCTCGACGCCGCCGTCGGTGTCGGTGGTGCTGGCAATGGTGCCGGTCACATCGATGCCGACTTTTTCTTCGGTCAGCTCGGAAACGGTCACCATGTTGATGAGCTTCAGGAAGCTGGACGACTGTTGAATTTTGTCAAACAGGGTCTGAGTGACCGACGGCTCGACGGTGAATTTTTTGTCGAGGTCGCTGGTCTCGATGCCGTTCAGTTCGGCGATACGGCTCAGGTACTGATTGAATTTAAAACGGGTCTCTTTACGCATGGATTTTGTATTCCTTCGGGTTTATCAGGGGTTAGCAGTCGGTCAGCGTGGTGCCGGACGCATCACCGTCACCGCCGGTGCTTAACTTGCGGCGTGACTGCGATTTGTCTTCGGTGTGCTCCAGCGTGGTTTTGATGGTGCTGAATTGCTGCGAGGTGGCGGTGGCCTGTTCGGTCAGTGCCTTTTTGACGTCAGCAAGATCGCTTTCAAGCTGGCTGAAACGCACCCCGGCGTTTTCGCCGTCGGTCTGCACCCGCTCGGCGATGGCGGTCACGGCTTCGTGTACATCACCGAATCGCGCATCGTCATTCGCTTGTTTACGGCTAAACATGCTTCTCACGGCGTCACTCAGTTTGGTGACGATGGTGTCGGGCTGGTCTTCAAATTCCAGCGCGGCGAAGGTCGCCACAGAGAACAGGTCATCAGGCTGGTCTTTCTTCCCGGCCAGTGGGTTTTGCTGTGCACGGGAGCAGAATTGCAGGTATTCGGTACCGAGGCTCGCCGGGTCGTCGGTGACCGCCAGCCCGATGAGGCCGCACTTGCCGGTGTTGGCAAAGTTCGGGCGAATCTCCATCGAGGTGTAAACCTTCTGGCCTTGCGCCAGCAGCGCCAGCAGATTGTCGAGTGGGGCGATTTTGCCGAACAGCGCCAGCTTGCCGTTGAGTGCCGAATCGTCGTCGATCACTTCCGCTTTCAGCTCCACCACATCGCCGTAACGGCAAAACGGGCTGTCGGGGTAAATACCGCGAATATGCTCGAGGTTGATGCGACAGCCATAGACGCGCGGGTCAAAGCCGTCGGCCATGTCCTGAATATCCTGCTCGCTGATATCGCGGCCATCGCAGGTATCACCGGCGACGCCGATGCGAAACCATTTCGAAATTTTTTTAGCCATTTTGTCAGGTGTCCTGAGTTGGGTTATCGGGTCGGTTGTAGTTTCCCGACTCAGCCCCTCACCAGCCACCGGTTGCGGAAGTGCAACCCCTGACACAACAGGGTGTTAGCGATTCATCACCCCTGAATCTTTAGCCTTGCCGTGTACTCATCACGGCGAGGTTTTATGACCACTACAACCGACACATCACTACTCAACGACCCGCGACGACAGGCCGCGCTTTTGTTCTGGCAGGGTTATTCCGTGCCGCAAATCGCGGAGCAGTTGCAGGTTAAGCGCCCCACGGTGCAGAGCTGGAAACAGCGCGATAAATGGGAAGAGACTGCCCCGCTAAACCGGGTCGAGTTCACGCTCGAGGCGCGGCTGATTCAGCTTTACGCAAAGCCTGACCTGACGCCGCATGACTTCAAAGTCGCGGATTTTCTGGCGCGCCAGATGGAGCGACTCGCAAGGGTTAACCGCTACGGCCAGACCGGCAATGAAGCGGATTTAAACCCGAACGTGGCAAACCGCAACAAAGGGGAAAAGAAGAAGCCGAAAAAGAACTTTTTCAGCGAAGAGGCCATCGAGAAACTCGAGGAGATTTTCCGCGACCAGTCTTTCGAGTATCAGCTCGAGTGGTGGCGCGCGGGGCTGGCGCACCGCATCAGGCACATTCTCAAATCGCGACAGATTGGCGCGACGTTCTACTTTGCGCGCGAGGCGCTATTACAGGCGCTGAAGACCGGCCATAACCAGATATTTTTATCGGCCAGTAAAACGCAGGCTTACGTATTCCGAAAATACATCATCGCCTTTGCCCGACAGGCTGGCGTCGAGCTCACCGGCGACCCGATTGTGCTCGGCAACAACGGCGCGGAGCTGATGTTTCTCGGCACCAATGCCAACACGGCACAGAGTCACAACGGCGACCTGTATGTCGATGAAATTTTCTGGATCCCCAACTTCCAGAAGCTGAAGCGCGTCGCCGGTGGCATGTCGTCACAGGAGCACTTGCGCACAACCTATTTTTCGACCCCCTCATCGCTGGCGCACGGTGCCTATCCGTTCTGGTCGGGTGAACAGTTCAACAAGGGGCGTAATGACAAGAGCGAGCGTGTCGATATCGATATCAGTCACGCCGCACTCGCGAAGGGCGTCGCTTGCCCGGACGGCCAATGGCGGCAGATTGTCACCATCGAGGACGCGCTCGCCAAAGGGTGCACTCTGTTTAACATCGATACGCTGAAGCGCGAGAACAGTGTCGAAGAGTTCCGCAACCTGTTTATGTGCGAGTTCGTCGACGATAAAGCGTCGGTCTTCCCGTTCGAAGAGCTCCAGCGCTGCATGGTCGACAGCCTCGAAAAATGGGAGGACTACCAGCCCTTCGCCGACCGGCCATTCGGCAACCGCCCAGTGTGGATTGGTTACGACCCGTCATTACGGGGCGACAGCGCCGGGTGCGTTGTCATTGCGCCGCCGGTTGTCGCCGGTGGCCGGTTCCGCATCCTCGAGCGCCACCAGTGGAAAGGGATGGATTTTGCCCAACAGGCCGAATCAATCCGCGAGCTCACGCAGAAATATACCGTCGAATACATCGGCATCGATGCGACCGGGCTCGGTCAGGGCGTCTTCCAGTTGGTGCGCTCGTTCTACCCGGCCGCACGTGAAATCCGCTACACGCCGGAAATGAAAACCGCAATGGTGCTCAAAGCCAAAGACACCATTCGCCGCGGGTGCCTCGAGTACGACGTCAGCGCAACCGACCTCACGCAGTCGTTTATGTCTATCCGTAAAACCATGACCAGCAGCGGCCGCAGCTCGACCTATGAGGCCAGCCGCACCGAGGAAGCCAGTCACGCCGACCTAGCATGGGCAACCATGCACGTATTAATCAATGAGCCGCTGACCGCCGCGACCGGTGAACAGTCTTCCAGCATTATGGAGTGGAACTAATGAGCAAGAAACGCAACAACAAGCGCCAGCAGCCGCCGCGCACCGAAAACCTCACCGCCGCACCGGCACAGAGCATGGAGGCATTCACCTTTGGTGAGCCGACGCCGGTGCTCGATCGCCGCGACATTCTCGATTATGTGGAGTGTATCGATAACGGCCAGTGGTACGAGCCGCCGGTGAGTTTCTCCGGGCTGGCAAAGAGCATGCGCGCCGCCGTTCACCACAGCTCGCCGATTTACGTGAAGCGTAACATTCTGGTGTCGACCTACATCCCACACCCGCTGTTATCGCGTCAGGACTTCACCCGGTTCGCGCTCGATTATCTGGTGTTTGGGAATGCGTTTATCGAAGAGCGTCGCGGCCTGACCGGCAAGCCGTTAAAGCTGGAAACGTCACCGGCGAAATACACCCGCCGTGGCATCGAGGATGATGTGTACTGGTACATTCAGAGCTATACGCAGCCGCACCAGTTCGCGCCCGGTTCCGTCTTCCACCTGCTCGAGCCTGATATTAATCAGGAGCTTTACGGGATGCCGGAATACCTGAGCGCACTCAATTCAGCCTGGCTGAATGAGTCGGCGACCCTGTTTCGTCGCAAGTATTACCAGAACGGCGCGCATGCAGGTTACATCATGTATGTGACCGACGCCGCACAGAACAGCACCGACGTCGAGGCGCTGCGAAAGGCAATGCGCGATTCGAAAGGGCTTGGCAATTTTAAGAATCTGTTTTTCTACGCGCCGCACGGCAAACCGGACGGAATTAAAATTGTTCCCCTGAGTGAAGTCGC
Source organism: Kluyvera sichuanensis (assembly GCF_040930405.1). Taxonomy (NCBI): domain Bacteria; kingdom Pseudomonadati; phylum Pseudomonadota; class Gammaproteobacteria; order Enterobacterales; family Enterobacteriaceae; genus Kluyvera; species Kluyvera sichuanensis. The sequence continues at coordinate 708,174 of NZ_CP162271.1, read as the reverse complement.
GACGAAGGATGATTTTTTTAATATCAAGAAAGTCAGCGCCGCTGACCTGCTCGACGCGCATCGCATCCCGTTCCAGTTGATGGGCGGCAAGCCTGAGAATGTCGGCTCAGTGGGCGACGTTGAGAAGGTGGCAAAGGTCTTTGTGCGCAACGAGCTGACCCCGCTACAGGCGCGATTCATGGAGCTTAACGAATGGGCGGGTGAAGAGATTATCCGCTTCGAAAAATACTCACTCGGCGACGATTAATAACCCCACCACAGCCGCCCATCGTGGCGGCTTTACTCCTACCGCACACAACGCCCTCAGCGCCACGACACGCCGTCGACACCTCACCGCACCTCGTTACCCACCCGCGACCACGACAACGCCACAGGGACGCGCTCAGGCGTTGATAAATAAAAATAAATACCACGCTCAGCGCGCAATGCTTACCCCGCCACGCCTGCCCGCTTTATGGGTCGGTTTTAATGCAGGTGCACGAACACGCCGAAGGCGCGCCAGCACTGGCTGGCTAAAGTTTGGCTTGCCACTTTAGTACACGCATTTTAATGCACTAAGATGCATTTTAAAAATGTAAGAACGATTCGAAAAACGGTAGTTTCACGGTTGAAAATCTTTGCAAATTAGTTGGTTAACGTGTCATTATTAGGGAGAAGGAGTTGACAACAAAAGCACACTAAAGGATATGAAATATGTTAACTAAATTTTCAGGTGCGAACTACAAAGCGTTCAGAGAATTTTCATTTGATATCAAACCATTAACTATTTTGTTAGGTGCCAATAGCTGCGGAAAAAGTTCTCTCATTAACTCATTACTTATGTTTTCACAAACGATGGAAACAGCCCACATTTCAGAATCCGCTCTTCGGTTGAATGGCAATAAAGTGGGTATGGGTGAATCATTAAATGTCATTCGAGAAAAAAACCCCAAACATATATTAACGTTTGCCTTCGAGTTTTCTGATACAGAATTAACTCGCAGAGATATATTCAATGCCCGAAGAGAATTCATGGAATTTATCTTTCTATGCACAAGAATTTTGGGTCAATTTTTTAGACAAAATAATGAAAATGATTTCGAAGCTGCAAAGCTTACAGACGAAATCGAATCGAACTATATGTATCGTGAAAGTTACAATACAACTCAACTCAAGCATATATCAACGAACTTTTGCATCCTATTAGAAAAATTCCGATCATTAACTGTTATTGACAATAAAAACTTAAGATTCCACCATGAAGGTTTAGTTCAGTTCTTCAGAAATGTATCCATAGAAAAAATACAAAACTGCCTATTGCATCTTGCTTCACTAGGTGCAAAAAAAATGTCTCCAACCAAAGTTGAATACAAATTTAACTACAATAAAAAAGAAGATAAGTTAAGAATTTTAGAATGCACCTTCTTTAACTCCATGGGTGAGAAATTCATCAACATTGGTCTTAATAAGGGCAAGTTCTTCTTAAAATCTGATGTAATAAAGCGTAGCGCATTAAGTAAGTCTAGAGAAGAGATCTCTAAATTTATAAATTTTGATTCACTTTATTTAGTAGACAATGACACAAGTGTTAATTTTATAGATAAATATACTAAAACAATAGATCCCTTTGCAACTTTATTTGCCAAATTATTAACGCCATTGGTAAAAAAAATCATCTCTGAATTTTCAGATACAAAAATAAATCACGTTAGCCCACTTCGTGCATTTCCTCAGCGCTACTACCTACTCGATAAATCAATACAACACTCACACTTAAATGCTTTAGAGGGTACAGAACTTGCAGAGATTTTGAAAAAAAACCCAGAAATAAAAAAGAAAATTAATTTTCTTTTGGCAAAGTTTAACCTTGCAGTTGATGTCGTGAAGGTTAACGATATCATACATAAAATAAACATCACCCAAGACTCTATTGATCTAGAATTAACTGATGTCGGATTCGGTATTTCTCAAGCATTACCAATTCTTGTTCAAGCATATTTATCACCAGCAAAATCGATTACTATAATTGAACAACCAGAAATTCACCTTCATCCCAAAATGCAGGCATGGCTTACTGATGCTCTTATTAATATAGCACTCAAAGAAGACAAACGTTTTGTCATAGAAACACACAGCGATGCTTTAATCAGAAGAATTAGACTTCGTATTGTTGATGAAAAATCCGCACTGCAACCGAGTGATGTTTTATTTTGCAACTTAGAGCGCAATTCATCTGATAGTTCTACAGCTCTTAAAGCGATCCCTGTTACCGAAGATGGAGATATTACTTGGCCAGCAGAATTCTTAGATGTAGAAATAAATGACACAATAAAAATACAACAATTGAAAGTTGAAAAATACATGAAAAACAAGGGAATTCAATAAAATGTATTATTCACACTGCATAAGCCCTGAATTTTTAGGATTACATATCAAAAACTATGATATTTTCACCAAAATATTCATGGGATATTTTATGAATCCTAAAAACCAAATTGTATTGGATGAAGGCGGCCTTATTGAAAATGAATATCTTTTGAATATGAAGGATGACCCTGCTGCTTTTGCTCTTTACGTAGCTTGGGAAAAATGTTTGAAATCAGAAGGAAACCAAGGCAAAGTGCTACTTGCCAAGCCTAATGGTTGCACTAGCATTTACGATTATGTGGTAGCTTCCATATCGTGCGCAATAACAACAAATAATAAAACCATCCTTACGCTTGATAATAATTTATATGCATCATCCATATCAAGAATTCAAAGACAACGCATACATCTCCTAGGTCTATGCAACTTACAACCTGAAGATAACCAGTTGATAGTAGGTAAAAAAATGTCTTTTTCAAAATTAGATTACGATATTGCATGGTCATTGGAAAGAATAGTTAGGCTGCATCGCCGGGGAGATAGTGAAGATGATACTAATGATTTACTTCGTGAATATCTTTTAGCCAAAGACTATGAAGTCAAAGACCAAACTCGTGAGGGAAAATCGTCGAGCGGGAAGAGTGCAGGCGAGATTGATATATTAATTGAAGACAACAAGACTCTTTTCTCTATCCTTGAAGCTATGCGTCTTGATACAATGAGCAAATCATATATATTCACTCATTATAAAAAACTTCTTTCTAATTACAACCCACTAAACTTAAAAAGATTATTCCTAATTACATATTATGAGGGTAAGAAATTTGATGATTGGTGGGATGGGTATATAGAATATATATCCTCCATTGATTATAACTCAATCAATGAGGAACATGACGCTACTACATTTACTAATGTAGAATGCATCACAACTGATTTCGGTAACGTTCGAAAAGCATATCATCATGGGACTTCAAGTGGTGAACAGTTTACAGTAATACATTATGCGGTAAAACTAGCTTAACCTCCTTGACAACATACTCTATTAACAAACATAGAGTATGTTGTATTTAGCTTATTTCCTTCGACTGACAAACAAACCCCCACCTGAATTAACTTTATTGTCATTAACTTCACTCCGTTTGTATTGAATTACCCAACCACTCAACAGTGGTACAGATAAGAGTATTTTTTACTGCCGAATTCTATAGATGCCCCGCGTGCCAGCGCTTCAACTTCCCAACTTTCCGGCGTAATACCCTCCTGAGCTAAATCGGCCCGAATTAGAGGTATTAACTCCCATTCTGATTTAGTTAGGCGTGCCGATGGCGCTAACTCATCCTGTTTCAATGGGGCACGGTTTCGCTGTTGTCTGTTTTGAGGTTTAGCCCCCACCTTTAATGCATCCCTGAGTACCCTCACGACGTCGGGATCATCCCAACCGATCAGACCATCATCAATGAGGTTAAGCACCGCTACGGCTTGCTCAGACGCTGTTGGTTGCATATCTGCGGGGAAGCTATTGGCAGCTAATCCACAGTTATTGACAGGACTCCGAGGCGCGGCGATGCCGCTTTTTAAAGTCAAAGGCTCAACGGCAACGGCCTTTGGAACGATGCGCCATTCTGACGAGCGGGTGATCCGAATATGACCGGCACCAAGATGCGGGGCGTAAATACCGACGACCCTCTCGATATCTTCTTCATACTCGTTAACCTCATCGGTCGTAGCGCGCGCGACCCTGACCGTCTGGTCATCGCGCGGGACATTTGCGCCACCTTGTGCGGCGATATACAAATCAAATTCGCCCTCATCAGCAGCAGCGCGAGCCGCTTCGACACGGTCGTCAAAGTCGCTGGCAATGCTGACGCCGCGCGGCAGCTTGCGGAGCTCGCGATATGCGCCCATCGTCGGGAGGCCAATCGTCTTAAACTGAGGGATGCGCCATGTCGACGCCCATGCGGTGACCGCCGAAGCGGTATCTTTAAGGGGTTTTCCGGTATCGGTATCGAGCTGGCCGTCGAGCGCATAGCCGTCGATATTCTTAGCGATGTATTTCGCGATGTAGCCAGCAGCGCCTCCTTTGTTGAGATGCTTCGCCTCAAAGCGATTGCGTGCCGCGCCTCGCTCGTGTCCATCTTCTTTCATCGCATAGCGACGCATAATGTCGGTAATCTGCTTACGCTGGCTGCGCTTGCAAAACAGCATCATATGCCAGTGGGGAGTTGCGTCGTGATGGGGCTCAACAACGCGCATCCCGTACACCTGCAAATCATTATCTTTGAACGCTGTGCGCATCTTGCTCCAGATTCCGCATAAATAGCGCTGACCATCTTTCGGCGTGTATGCCTCATCATTCCAGCCATGATTAAGCTGTACGGTTTTATTCTCACCTTTTCCAACCTGACGGGTCGGGTGATATTTTGACGGCGTGGTGATCGTGATAAACATGCCGACATCGGCCACTGAAGCGGCGTAACGCTCAATTCCGGCGATAGTATTCATCAGCTCCATACGACGAATTTCAGGATTCGAAATACTCCCCATAACCTTACTAATCAGGTCGATACGCTCGCCGGTTGCCTTGTTCTCAAGCTCACATGATTTGAGGTATTCCAGATTAGCTAGGCGGCGCGCGTGAACATCCCGAATAGCTGTTTTGCTAGCGTACGGAGAACGGTCTTTATTGACCTCACCGGCGGCAATCAGCAGGGACTCGCGCCAGCGCATGCGCTGGGCTTTAAGCTGACTGACCCACCACTCGTTATTCATCATGCGCGCGATGGCTGAGTAGGCCATACGGATGGTCATTTGACCTTTCCGGTATTTCTTCCAGTACATCGGGGTGACGTTAAGTGCGCGCACTGCTTGAGCTAGTTCGCCATATAAATGAGATTGAGCCTCATCAGTAAACAGTATCTCTTTGCTCCCGTATGCCTCGGCATATTCATCACTCAGTTCCTCATACGCCATGAAAAGCTGTGCTGACAAACGTGCGGCGAATTTCTTCAGCACTTTGTCATTCATGCCCGGCAACGTTTCGAATTCGTCACGCTCGGATAAGAGGCGAATTGATTTACTGGTGTCCATCCCGTACACCTGATTAACACGCTCGAGGCGCGGCCAGAGCCGTTCCTCAAATGTTTTTTTCAGGTAGAACAGGCCATGCACCGGGCTTTTAGTCCGGCGAATGTAGTTATAACGCGAGGTAAAATGCGAGCTCAGGAAGAACGGCAGACGGTCAATTTTGAATAAAACCGCTTGCACCTGACGGAATTCGGCACGTGTAAGCGGTCTGTCGCGACCAATGGCCGCTTTTGGTTTATTCCATGGGAAAGCGCCGGTGAAGAGCTCACCGGCAGATTTTAAAAATGGTGGTGGTGGCGAAGGGGCGACGCGCCCCCGGTTCTCACCGGCCATCGCTGCAGAAAGCCGCCTGACACTGTTCGGCTACGCGCTCAACCTGCACGGCCAGCGATTCAAAATCGGTCGCGTCGCCGGTCAGAATTGAGTGATGGAACAAGCCAGAAACAAGCTGGCTTAATTTCGAATAATAACCGACAGTGCTCAGCCACTCTTTACCAGCATTTTTCCCAGATTTGGCAATTTTCTTTTCCTGTAGAATAAACTGAAACTGGTCGCTGGTAATTACGAATTTATCATCAATAACAATATAAATGCTCATACCGTCCCTTATTAAGAATTCAAAATAGAATTGTGAAGTTTTGCGGACTCTTGACCTAACAACTCGATAATTTCCGTCCGATTCATTTCAGACTTACAAATGTGAGCTATCAGAGAATCAAGCGCCGACGCGAAACGGGTCGCCGTAACTAGTTGCGCATCGATAGTGGCCTGTGCGAACAGCTCTTTTAAATTGCTGTGAGATACCGATATTTGCTTTTCCATTCACCTAGCTCCAGACAAAAAGATGCCCCGCACAATAAAGTGCGTAAATCATTTATCTAGTCAATTAATGCAAATATTGTTCAGGCTTTACCGATGTTAATATTGTTGGTGCGTTTTCAAATAACGCCATTAATTCACGCAGCGCGCGTAATAGCTGCTCACGCCAATAACATGACGCCTCATCGGTGCGCCAAATGGGCTGATTGAATTCTTTTTCAGTTAATCCGGCATGCATGAAAAGCGCGCGGCGCTGGCTGACTGTCATGCGTCCGACAAACGTTGAAGCACTTGCCCCCATCTGACGAGATTTTGAAAACGTATTACGCAGCTCATCAATCGCGTTAATCAAGCGCTCGCGATCTGCGTCGTTCATTTCCTCGAGGCGCATATTTGCGTGGCGCTGTTTTAACTGAGCGTGAAAGCAAATGGTCAGGCGCTCGCGTTCCATCATCTGGTTATAGAAATCACAGGTGTCAGACCAGCGAGGTGCGGCCAGATACTTTCCAATCAAGCCGCGAAGGGCTGCGGGTTGTTTCTCGACAATACAAAGGGTCATTACTGGCATTTCGTCACCCCTAAAAAATGGAGAAAGGCAGAAACACGGCTGATTTTACGAGAGCGAATGATGATGCCCTTACGCCCCCGGCCATGCGTAATAGTAAAATTGATATGGTTTTCGCCCTGCTGGTTACGTAGTAATTGAGCAATGCAACGAGGTTCTGTCATATCAGCCACCTAACCCCAACCACATCAACCACCCTTCCCTAATTTCCTTCGGACGGCTTTCATAGGCCAGTTTCATGCCGTTGTTCCATGCTGGGAGGTAGACCCAGTATTCGCCTGCACGTCCGGAGGTGGACTGCGGATCGGTCATTTCAACTACTGGTAACTTCCCTTTTTCGATCATCCCTCTCACTGCTGCCGGGGTTTTACCAATGAGTTTTGCAAATTCTTGGTACGGGACGGCATCACTAAGACTGACAACTTGTTTGCTCATCTGCTAACCTCGTATCTAGATCTAACCAATGGGTTTCAAAGTTCTGTAATGGGCTTTGCTGCAAATTGACAACATCTAAACCACATTAGAGAGTTTCGATAATATTAGAGGATCTTGATAACATGTCAACGCCCATAAGCGAAAAACTAGCCTTAGTGCGTGAATCAGAGCGGCTTAACAGGAAGCAATTCGCTGAAATAACAGGAGTTCCTTACAGCTCCCTTACCTACTATGAGAGCGGAAGGACGACCCCTCCAACAGATGTAACAATGAAGATTCTCCAGCATCCTCGATTTAGTAAATACACGTTGTGGTTTATGACCGACAACATTGCTCCTGAGGCCGGGCAGATTGCACCGGCACTCGCACACTTTGGGCAAGATGTAACAACATCGCAGCACTCAGACCAAAAGATTGGTTAACCATTCACCGTGCGTATATTTATTACAAAATTTGTTTACTTGTTGCCAAACATGACAAATACAACAAATTTGCTAGAGATACGCGCAAAGACAACATAACAGCAGTAAAGAAAAAGCAACTTATCGCCATTCGTCCGGGGGTCTTATGACAATTAAGAAACTCGATGATGGTCGTTATGAAGTGGACATTAGACCTAGCGGGCGCAACGGAAAACGCATCCGCAGGAAGTTTGACAAGAAAAGCGAGGCGGTAGCCTTTGAGAAGCACACGCAATACAACCACCACAACAAGGATTGGTTAGCGAAGCCGACCGATAAGAGGCATCTTTCCGAGTTGATTCAAATCTGGTGGGAACTCAAGGCCAAGCACGAGGAATGGGGAAAGTACAATCGGGGAAAGGTCGAGAAATTCGCGGTGATAACCGGCGATCCGTGCGCGTTCCAGATTACAAAGACGGTAATTAGCCAGTATGTTGCAGCGCGGCGAGGTGAAGGTGTTAAGCCCTCTACCATCAATCGGGATCTGACATGTATCAGCGGAATGTTTACCGCTCTGATTGATGCAGAGTTATACCATGGTGAGCACCCAATAAGAGGCCGTAAACGACTCAAGGAAGAGAAGCCCGAAACGGGCTATCTAACCCACGAGGAAATTACCGCCCTTTTCTCACGGCTCGACGGTGACAATAAAAAAATAGCGATTCTTTGCCTAAGTACGGGCGCGAGATGGGGTGAAGCGGCAAAACTAAAAGCTGAGCACATCATCCATAACCGGGTGACGTTTGTTAAAACTAAAACAAACAAACCCCGTACGGTGCCAGTATCGGTAGAAGTGTGTGAAATACTCACCAGCGTGAAGCGCGGCTTCCTGTTCCCGAATGCCGATTACACGTTGTTCCGGCAGGTACTGAAAGAGGTGAAGCCCGATCTGCCTGCAGGACAGGCGACCCATGCGCTACGGCACAGTTTTGCCACGCATTTCATGATTAACGGAGGAAGTATTATCACGCTACAAAGGATACTCGGTCACGCGCGCATAGAGCAGACAATGGTCTACGCACACTTCGCGCCAGAGTATTTACAAGATGCCGTAACACTCAATCCGTTAAAGGGCGGCATTGAACCCGAAACGTCCACACAGTGTCCACGTTAGGGTGATTTATAACGGCTTTCAGTGGTTTTGTGTGACGCTCTAACCCGCATTCCACCGCTGAAAGCCTATATATCAAAGGGTAGCAAACGCCCCCGATGGGGCTTTTTTTATCTGTAATAAGAAACAGATAACCTTCCGTTACACACCTTTTAGCCACACAGTGCTTACGTTCTGGATACATAATGTATAAAATTTAGTGAGTCCGGATTTCATTTAGGGCGAAAAACCACCACTCACGCTATCGTAGGGACCCTCGTTTTCATGTCAGATATTATTCTTGCCCGGGTATCACAAACGCTTGCCTCTGAACAATCGCTTGAGAGTCTTGTTCGCCAATTGCTTGAGATGCTTGAACTGGTGACCAATATGGAATCCACCTATCTGACGAAAATTGATACTCAGGCCGACCTGCAGCACATCGTATACTCGCGCAACAGCGGCGAGATGAACATCCCGGAAAACTTCTCCGTTCCCTGGGGCGACACCCTGTGCAAGCGCGCCATGGCCGACGGCTGTTTTTACAGCGACCACGTACCTGAGCAGTGGGCCGACTGCGATGCGGCAAAAGCGCTGGGGATCACCACCTTCCTCAGCACGCCTATCCATCTGACCGACGGCTCCCTGTACGGCACCCTGTGCGCCACCAGCACCCAACAAAAGCCGCTCAGCTTTAACAGCGAGCACGTGTTGCAGTTGTTTGCCAGCATCATTGCCCGCTATATCGAAAAAGAGTCGCTGGTTTCGCAGCTTCAGGAAGCTAACGCCGCGCTGATTTATCACTCCTACACCGACGCGCTGACCGGCCTACCGAACCGCCGTGCGGTGTTTGAAAATCTGGAGACCTTGTTCTCCCTCGCCCGGCATCTGAACCATTCGGTGCTGCTGGCGTTTATCGACCTCGATAAATTTAAGATGATCAACGACTGCTACGGCCATCAGGCTGGCGATGCGTTTTTACAGCAGGTGGGCCAGCGGCTAAAGCTCGGCATCTCGCCTGATGACCAGCTTGGCAGACTGGGTGGCGATGAGTTTATGGTCGCTACCCTTGCCCGCGCGACGGTGCAGCTTGAGCAGTTTGCCGAAACGCTGCGTCAACTCCTGGTTGGCGATTACCTGCTCGGCGACACGTTGATTCACTATCCCGGTGCTAGCATTGGTGCCGTTGTGGTCGATCCACACCTGATGGACCCTGACAGCGCGCTTCGCGCCGCCGACAGCGAAATGTATCAGGATAAAAAATTCCGTCATCGCCCGGAAATTAGCGCCCAACGGGTCGAATAATTACAGTATCATACGCGCTGTTTTGGACAACATTCAGGATGTCACAATGAGATTGGGTATCGCCTTTCCCATCGTTATCTTTATTATCGCCGTGATCTTTCTGGCCTGGTTTTTTATAGGCGGTTACGCACTGCCGGGAGGAGCACAATGAGAAAGACCACGATTATTATGCTGATCGTCGCCGTCATTACCGTCGTAGGCGTTCAGCTCGGCTGGTGGTAAACCGGAGATAAGCCGCGCCCCTGCCCGGCTTATCGTCTTTCACCACGGCGATTTTTCATCTGATACATCTCTTCGTCAGCTTGCTGAATGGCCGCATCCAGCGTCGTGACGCACGGCGCTACACCCCAGGATACCGATAGCGGCACCGACTGCCCCTGCGGGCTGAACGGGAACACCGCAATCTTTGCCGCAATCCGCTCAGCAACCATATGCGCATGGGCGATATCCGTCCGGCTCAGCAATACCACGAACTCATCGCCGCCGCTGCGAATGACCCAATCCCCGTTCGCTCGAACATCGTTCAACATACACTGCGAGATGGCCTGCAGCGCCCGGTCTCCGGCCTGGTGGCCATAGTTATCGTTGATCGCCTTAAACTTGTTACAGTCAAAAAGAATAACCGTCATAAAAGGCAGCCCGCGCTCCTGAATAAGGGCAAAAATATTGCGCGTAAAGCAGCCGGTTAGCGGGTCACGGTAAAAGCGCAGGTCAGCGTGGTTAAGGTGATAGCGGATCAACAGGAACAGTAAAAGTAACAGCACCGGCGCCATCGCCAGAATCGTCAACGCATAGGGGTTGTGCGCGATAAATAGCCACACCGGTAGCGCATATTTAATTTCATAGCGCGATGAGACCGTATGAATACGGTAGCTATCCAGCCAGCGGCAGTTGCCGACAATACACAGCACTTCGCCCGTTTCTCGACTTTGATAGCCCAGAATTAATCCCGATGGTACCTGTTGATTGAATGCCTGGTTCAGTATCCGCTGCAGTTCGACCCGCGAAAGGTCATAGGCCAGATAGCCGATGATATGGTTACTTGGTTCACCTTCAGAGAGATCGTAGATATAACTCACCACGCTGTAGGCCTTATCGCCGGTAATTTTGTCGGCGTAAAAGGTGGTTGAGCTAAGGGATTTTTTACGCATGCTTTTTTGCAGCACGCGGTCATAGAACATTTCCGGTTCATGGAAGAACTGGCGCGGGTCATTAGCCATCTGCGAGGTTTCAAAGCTAAACGGCACGGAATCAGTGGGCGTAAACCAGTAAAACCAGCGGCCGTCGCTGGCAATAATATAGCGATGGATATCGTGCTGCTCAGGGTTGAGCGCCCGGACTTTATCCCTGATATATTCGGCAGCCACATAGATACAGCGGGCGCTGCGCTCGGGGCTACGGGTAATCAACGCTCCATGCTGCTTATCGATATTTTTGGGATCGGCGTTAATTCCCCAGGCGCCACCACGGGGCTCGAAAACCTCGGCATCGCCGCACAGATAGTGGCGGCTTATCTGCTGGTAACGTACGCCCGCGGCTTCCGCCATCAGTTCGTTATCGTTAAACATCGTCACCATCTGGCTTTGCATCGCGTTAACCCCTTCGCTCACCTGCGACAGCGTACGCTGGTACAAGAAGAAAACGGCAAGGCAGATGAGCAGAGAAGTGACCGCTACCGAGGCAAGCAGAGACTGCTTTTTACGCAAACTATCCTGAATAATTCTCACTGACACCCCGTACGGATGGGTTAATTCCCTGAAACGCCACCCGCGCAGCCAGCCGCTGCGTCCGGTACGTCTTCAATACGTATCAGATCATTATGGCTGAGAACTTTCGCAAGCGAGAATTTGATCCTGTCAGGAGTGAAGCGGAATGGCAATACCCATTCAGGCGGGTGAGCGCAGGGGCTCACCCGAGGTGATTACTGCTGCTCTTCGGAACCTAAGAAGTAAAATCCCAGTGGGATAGAGCACAGGACGGTAAATATTGAGCTGTAAACCATCACCATCGCCCCTTGCAGGACAAACATGCCGGTTGTCCACTCAGCGTATGGCAGATTATATTCTCTGACCACACCACCAAAGGTTGCTCGCCCTACCACCACTAAAGCAATGGCAAATACTACTACCGCACACAGCAGGAATTTCTTGCCGTTTGGTGTCCGCAGTTTTTCCAGAATCATCGCATCCTCCCGACGCCGATCGCATGATATTTCGCTGTATTTGTAACATTAATGAAGCATAAGTTGAATGTTTTTGTTTGCGATGAGTAAAGGACTGACAATAAAAAACGGGCGCGCGCGGCTCCCGTTTTAATTACTGTCATCATGCTAAAGCATGAGCGCAGACGGCCAGATTCAGTCTTTCGCCGGAGCGCCTTTCTTCTCCAGTTTGCCATGTTTAAAACAACGGCAGCGGAGGACAAGGCCATGGCCTGGCAACCTTTTCTTTATGTGATTACGAATGCGTCGCCCCGGCGATCCGCAAAACGCGGCAAGCTGAGACTGGTGAAAAACCGTTAACGCTGCCCGCCCGCAGGCAGCGCTCGGTGGCGATTACTCGAAGAAGACTTCCGGGTTATCGGCCAGGGAGACGAACGTTTTGCTGTTTTTATCCAGTGCACGAATGGCACCGCTTTCGATGTCATATACCCAGCCGTGCAGGCGAATCGCGTTGTCGCGCAGGCCCACGGCCACCGACGGGTGCGTCTTGATGTTATTCAACTGAGCAATCACGTTCTCTTCCACCATCGCGTTCACCTTATCGGTTTCAGTCGCGTAGGTTTTCTTCTCGACAACCGCTTTCGCCGCGTCGGAATAGCGCAGCCAATGGGAAACCGCAGGCATCGGTTCCAGACACTGACAGGTAGCAATGGCTTTCATTGCGCCGCAGTTAGAGTGGCCACAGATAACAATATCGGTCACGCCCAGCGCGACAACCGCATACTCAATCGTCGCGGACACCCCGCCCGGTTCCGGGCCGAAGGACGGTACGATATTACCGGCGTTACGGATGACGAACAGCTGCCCCGGCTCCTGCTGGGTGACTAACTCTGGCACCAGACGGCTGTCGGAACAGGAGATGAACAGCGCTTTAGGATTCTGGCTGGAAGCCAGGCTACGGAAGAGTTCCTTACGTTGAGGAAAAACTTCTTTCTGAAAGTTGAGGAACCCTTCAATGATATGTTGCATAGCAGTATCTCTTTTTCGTTTTTACGCAGGTCATGATGAAAATCACATTTTCAGTGTACCACCTGCGCGCAGAAGGGAAAGTACTCAATCGTGTAACCTGACGTTACTTGCTGACAACAACTTTGTTTCGCCCGCTCTCCTTCGCGGCGTATAACGCCTTGTCAGCAAACGAAATGCACTCATCGGCGGTGAAACGCTTTTCTAATGAGGTAAAGACGCCGATGCTCACCGTCATTGGCTCCGGGGTCAGATTCGCTCCCGCTTTTGCCGTCTCCGATTCAATGCGCCCACGAATGCGCTCTGCTACCGTCAGCGCCACCTGCGCAGAGGCGTTATGCATCAACACGGCAAACTCTTCACCGCCGATGCGCGCCAGAATATCGCATTCACGGGTGGCGTTTTTTGCTAACTCAACGACGCTACGTATCACCGCATCCCCTGTCGGGTGTCCATAACGGTCATTGATACGTTTAAAGTGATCGATATCCAGAATCATCAGACTGATGCTCTCACCAGCTGCGATCAGTTGCTGCAGTTCTTTATAGAAATAGGCACGGTTGTAGATACCGGTCAGTGGATCGTGTATCGAGAGCATGGTGGAATTTTTGTGCATCAGGAAGATGTCATAGAGCAGCACGATGATCACAAAGAAGGTGCATACCACCTCAATGCCGCGACTCAGATACCAGACGGAGAAATTGTACTCATTCAGGTTCAGCAAAATCAGATTGCTGAAGAGGCTCGAGATGCAGAATACCGCAATGCTCACCCACAGCAGGTTCCTGAGTTGAGTGATGACAATAGCCAGCAGCAGCGTCATAAACCAGCCTGCCACAATCAACGCGCTGTAGTAACTGCTCCAGGCGTTACGGTCGTGACCGTTCGCTTTATTAATCAGATTCAGCGAGATCTGCGGATTGTAACTGGACAGATTGTGGGCAAATATCGCCAGAAAGAAAACCGTGAATGCCAGTATGATGACCAGCGCTTCGTCTTTACCATTCGGGCTAATGTTCTTCTTCAGCAAATAGGCGTAGTAAAGTGCAAAAAGGATGGCGACGATAAACGTGACCTGGCGAAAAAGATAAAATATAGCCAGATCGTTGGTAATCGCATTGAGTGGAATACACACAGAGATAAGTTTCTGGATTAGCGTTAAGGCCTCTACGCAATAAATATCAGAGCCTAAAAAACCTAATCCAAGAATAGCTACGTATAGTAGTTTCCTATTACAGATAAACTGGAAAAACATAAAGAAAAAGATAATCGCATCCAGCAGTAAAAGCAGTCCCGTAAATACCAGATAGTAAATATCAGGAATTACAATCCGATAGGTTGCCAGATGGTTAGCCAGCACAAACATGCCAACAAGTATCAGGCATGCGATGATTAAGAAAAAACTAACCCGAGGGGGTATTCGATGACAGCGCTGGCCCATATAGAGTCCTCCATGACTACTTCAACTGTTATAATCCTCCGCCATGTATGAGCATATTGCGTTTAATCAATATTTATTTTTATAAACCTTTATCGAACACAATATTAATTGAATAAGATTGACCTTTCGCCAACAAAAATAAAAAAAACGGCCAGGATGTTTTTTATCCAGTAATAGCATATTTGCTGTCAGGGGGGAGTTCTAAACCGCCCGAAGGCGGTATCGGGACGTTACTCTGTGATTTCCAGCGCATCCTGGATAGCATCGGCGAGCGCGGCAACTTCCTGAGAAACGTTGCGCAGGTCCATCTGGGAGCGAATCCCCGAATTTGCGGTGGATGCGGAAACGGAGGCTTTGGAGATCTCCAAAGCGGCCTGTACGGCCAATAAGCGTTTGTGGTTTTCAGCGGCATCAACGCCGGTGGCGCCATCGAGATCGAAGTACCCTTCTAACATTGTTCTCTCCTTATGATTTCTTGCCCAGTGTAGGGTGATATGTGCGATCGCGCTATCAAATTCGCCATCGGCAATAGCAATACTTAGTAACAATTAGAATACTATTACCATTCCCTTGCAGACCTTAAAATGTCAGCCGTAAACTATTAGAATTTTAATTTATTTACAAGTTAACTATTCATCACCACAATTCAATCAAATAATAATAAACATCAATACAACACATGACATACATCGGGAGCGTAAATGGAATTTAATGAAATGCTCAGAGGTTTTTTTGAGCAGGTCCGAAATGAATCAGACTTCCTGCAATTCTTAACAGAATTAAAACAAAATAATATATCGTATTACATTTACTTCGTTGCGACGGGGAACGTAAAGGTTGTGACCTCTTCTGATTCTTACGTTTCGATGAAAAGTGACCGTGGGCTCATTAAAATTAACTCAGAGGCTAGCAGTTGCCTGACGCGAATTGCCGCCAAGCGCCATTTCACTCACGTTACCGCCTTTGATCAGTATTGTCGGGAACTTGCCAGAGCCGGTGTGTTTAAATGGGTGGTGGATGTCAATGAGGTGAATCGCTATTACTGGTCAAAAGACAATCAGCTTTTGCACACGGAAAATATCATTAATCCTACGTAATTATTTTTAGATATAATAAAAGACCGTTGAGTGTTGCGTTAGCATAGCGATGAAACGTTTTATTATCGCTATAAGATGACCGTCGAAGCGGTCATCTGAATACTAATAGCGATACGTCGTAAACCATTAAATGACTGGCGTGTCCGGTTTTGCTATCAGGTCATTAATATTAAAATCCCCGGCAGAACAGTGCTCAACCGTGATGCTCATTGTGGCACCAGAACTTAGCTCTCCATTGGTATTAATTTCGATAACCGCATTACCGTTACTGTCATCCGTGATTCTGATATAAGAAGCGAGATCGGTCTCGGCAACATCCCCCAGCAGATCGCTTAAATCGATGCGATCGCCTTCGTCGACTCTGAAGTCTTTAATGACATCGTGCCCGTCATCGCCTTTAAGCCAGGTGAACGTATCGCTGCCACTTCCGCCGTACAGCGTGTCATTGCCTTTGCCGCCAATCAGAATATCGTTTCCGGAACCGCCGTAGAGGGTGTCATTGCCCTCACCGCCGTACAGCAGGTCGTTTCCGTCGCCACCATATAGCACGTCATCAGAACTTCCGCCGCCCAGCGTCCCTAATTTACTGACATCGTTGCGAAGCGCATTCATCATCTCGTCAACCGTCATGGCACTATTACCAAGCAGGTTTGCAAGCTCGCTGAACGAATTAGGGCCATCACCAATCAGAATGTCGTCGCCATGTCCACCATAAAGCGTATCGTTACCTTCGCCGCCGACAAGCAAATCATTACCACCGCCGCCAAAGATAAGGTCGTTTCCTGTTCCCCCAAACAGAGCATCCTTACCGCCCGCTTCCGGCAGCAGGCCATCGAGTCGCTCCTGATTTTCGGTGATCCAGACATGCATTTGAGCATCCGTCGCAGGCTGATCCAGCTTCATTTCAGCCGTGATGTAACTGCGTAGATCGGCCGCTGTCCCATCATCTCCGGCAAACGAGGCGATATCCCCGAAAATGATATCGTTCCCGGCCCCAGCGTTGACGATATCATCGCCCGGAGCCATCACGCCCTCTTTCCCCTGAATAGCGGCAGCAAGATCGCTAGGGTCGATGCCCGTCAGGCTACTCTTATCTGAATCAAATTTATCCAGAGTCGTTTTATTGACCCCAGTGCCAAGACCAATCGCTTCAACGTCAGATATCGCGTTAAGTTTGTCAAATGCCTCAATGGTGGTTCTTTCGCTATAATCACTCGTCTTATTACTCCCTGAAAGGTTCGGTTCTCCATCGGTGATAAAGTAAGTTATATTTTCAGCGCCCGTATTATGGTTTTTGAACCAGTCGGTCGCCGCATTAAAGGCATCGTAGTAATCCGTATTGCCATTGGCTGTAATGCCCTTGAGCACCGTTTCAAGCCTGCTGAGGGCATTCGAGTCACTGAGATCGATCGTCAACTTTAATGACGCATCGGCCGCAAAGGTAATCAGCCCAATGGTTACCGTACCCGCTCCCTGCCCCGCAGACTGAATTAGCGACTTAACGACCTCCAGGATGGCATTTTTTGCCGGCGTGAGACGATCGATAGTGACCTTTCCATCTTTCTTGACCATACTGCCCGATGTGTCCAGCACAAAACAGATATTGTAATCCTGCCCCTGTAGGATAATGTTTCCTTTCACGTCAGCCAGCACAATATCGCTATCGTCAGTGGTTCCGCTGACCGGGGAATCGCTTTTCGCGGTGCCTTCGACAACGTTACCTTTCTCGATGTCATATCCGCGCTCTTTTGAGGCGGTCACCTCGTTGTCATACTTATCAGAAGAAGTCACGGACGCTTCAATTTTCAGATCGCTGTCGTTTAGCAGTGAAGAAGTTGGCACATCAATCTTGTAGACCAACGCCCCATCGACCTCAACGACCTTACCGAAATATTTCTCTCCCCCGATAGACAACGTAACCACATCGCCCTCGCTCGCCCCTCCGGTTACCTTACCGGTGATGGAGGTGGTGGGCTCATCAATATCAGAGAAATTCAGCACATCGTCATTGGTGATAGGATCGATGGTGATCTCCACCGACAGCGGCGCCGGAGCCACGTCCGTACTGGCATCCTTCGGCACCTCGTTACCGTACTTATCTGACACCTCAACCGAGGCCTTCACCGTCGCCCCGTCCTTAATCACCGAGGTGTCCACCGTCGTGCTCCAGCGACCGTTCTCATCAACCTTCGCTTCGCCTATTACCATGTCACCGATGGTCAGCGTCACGATGGTCCCCTCCGGTGCGTCGCTGCTGCCCCGCACGTCGGTTCTGATCTCTTTCAGCTCGTCGTTATTGAGGTAGCCATCTTTGCCAATGACATCGATGGTGAGCTCCACCGACAGCGGCGCCGGAGCCACGTCCGTACTGGCATCCTTCGGCACCTCGTTACCGTACTTATCTGACACTTCAACCGAGGCCTTCACCGTCGCCCCGTCCTTAATCACCGAGGTGTCCACCGTCGTGCTCCAGCGACCGTTCTCATCCACCTTCGCTTCGCCTATTACCATGTCACCGATGGTCAGCGTCACGATGGTCCCCTCCGGTGCGTCGCTGCTGCCCCGCACGTCGGTTCTGATCTCTTTCAGCTCGTCGTTATTGAGGTAGCCATCTTTGCCAATGACATCGATGGTGAGCTCCACCGACAGCGGCGCCGGAGCCACGTCCGTACTGGCATCCTTCGGCACCTCGTTACCGTACTTATCTGACACTTCAACCGAGGCCTTCACCGTCGCCCCGTCCTTAATCACCGAGGTGTCCACCGTCGTGCTCCAGCGACCGTTCTCATCCACCTTCGCTTCGCCTATTACCATGTCACCGATGGTCAGCGTCACGATGGTCCCCTCCGGTGCGTCGCTGCTGCCCCGCACGTCGGTTCTGATCTCTTTCAGCTCGTCGTTATTGAGGTAGCCATCTTTGCCAATGACATCGATGGTGGGCTCCACCGACAGCGGCGCCGGAGCCACGTCCGTACTGGCATCCTTCGGCACCTCGTTACCGTACTTATCTGACACCTCAACCGAGGCCTTCACCGTCGCCCCGTCCTTAATCACCGAGGTGTCCACCGTCGTGCTCCAGCGACCGTTCTCATCCACCTTCGCTTCGCCTATTACCATGTCACCGATGGTCAGCGTCACGATGGTCCCCTCCGGTGCGTCGCTGGTGCCCCGCACGTCGGTTCTGATCTCTTTCAGCTCGTCGTTATTGAGGTAGCCATCTTTGCCAATGACATCGATGGTGAGCTCCACCGACAGCGGCGCCGGAGCCACGTCCGTACTGGCATCCTTCGGCACCTCGTTACCGTACTTATCTGACACCTCAACCGAGGCCTTCACCGTCGCCCCGTCCTTAATCACCGAGGTGTCCACCGTCGTGCTCCAGCGACCGTTCTCATCCACCTTCGCTTCGCCTATTACCATGTCACCGATGGTCAGCGTCACGATGGTCCCCTCCGGTGCGTCGCTGCTGCCCCGCACGTCGGTTCTGATCTCTTTCAGCTCGTCGTTATTGAGGTAGCCATCTTTGCCAATGACATCGATGGTGAGCTCCACCGACAGCGGCGCCGGAGCCACGTCCGTACTGGCATCCTTCGGCACCTCGTTACCGTACTTATCTGACACCTCAACCGAGGCCTTCACCGTCGCCCCGTCCTTAATCACCGAGGTGTCCACCGTCGTGCTCCAGCGACCGTTCTCATCCACCTTCGCTTCGCCTATTACCATGTCACCGATGGTCAGCGTCACGATGGTCCCCTCCGGTGCGTCGCTGGTGCCCCGCACGTCGGTTCTGATCTCTTTCAGCTCGTCGTTATTGAGGTAGCCATCTTTGCCAATGACATCGATGGTGAGCTCCACCGACAGCGGCGCCGGAGCCACGTCCGTACTGGCATCCTTCGGCACCTCGTTACCGTACTTATCTGACACCTCAACCGAGGCCTTCACCGTCGCCCCGTCCTTAATCACCGAGGTGTCCACCGTCGTGCTCCAGCGACCGTTCTCATCCACCTTCGCTTCGCCTATTACCATGTCACCGATGGTCAGCGTCACGATGGTCCCCTCCGGTGCGTCGCTGCTGCCCCGCACGTCGGTTCTGATCTCTTTCAGCTCGTCGTTATTGAGGTAGCCATCTTTGCCAATGACATCGATGGTGAGCTCCACCGACAGACTTGCTTGCCCAACGCTGCTTTGTTCACTGGCCGTCGCCTCATTACCGTAAGCATCGCGAGTCGTGACAGTGGCCAGTACATCGCCTGATGCCAAAAGATCGCTGGTATTCACATTTACCGACCAGCTACCATCTTCCTGAACCTTCGCGAAGTAGTCATGTCCATTGATGGTCACAGTGACAGTATCGCCAGGACGAACATCAAGCCCGGTTCCACCACTAACCTTCGTGGTTTCCTCCTCCGCTTCACGCATATTAATAACGTTATCACCCGCAATCACATCAATCGTGATACTGGCTTCAGGCAATGGGTGAGGTTCATCATTGCTGCTGCTGACGACATCCGGTTTTAACAGCGTGATGTCTTCCACCGGCGCAATCGCCGCCGTATCCAGCCCTTCTGTCGGATAGCCTGCGGTTGGGTCAAGGATTTCACCGGTCAGGTCGAGGATAACGTGGGTATGGCCGCTATGGTCACCCGTCGGTGCGGATGACGAATCAATAATAGTGCTGTTACCTGCAGCCGTTGCTTCAAGAATCTGGGTTGGGTCAGCACCTTCAGCAATCGCCTGCTGCGCTGCGGCAATGGCCTGCGGGTCAACATCAGCAGAAGCAGACGCTGACGTTGCCTCGCTGCCCCATTCACTTCCACGGCCCAGATCCATATTTTTGCCACTGGGAAGCGTAACGGTTACCGCTCCCTGATCGGTGACGACTAATTCTCCGCGCATAACCTGCTCACCTTCCGTTGCCAGACGACGAGTACCATTAGACGCGACGATCCACACCTGTCCCATAACTGCCTTTATCGTTCCTATAATCGCTGACATAGCTGTCTCTCCTTAGAATGCAAATTACGCGGTAGAAAATGGAATAGCCTACTTCTCAATCCTGTTTATCGTATTAATTACGTATCAGTTGTTGGCGCTAGACATCAGTTTAAATTTTTAAACTCCAAATATATATATCATTTATCGCATTAGTAATAATATTCACGTGTTATTTTTGTATTTATTTTAAAGACATCCACTTTATTGTCATTTTCGTTTTAAGCATTAGCTTAAAAGGTGGTGATAGATTAATAAAACGCGAGAAAAGCCAATCGGAGAAAATTAGCATGATGATGATTTTATTGATGATTTATCTAAAAAATAAAAACAAACATATTCCTGACAACCACTAAACCCCATTCTTTTTTTATGATTTGAACCTCCTTTCATTTGGATCTTTTAAGAATTGTACGTGATTATTATTAGCTGTGATTATAAAGAATTATTAAAGACTTATATAAGCAATTTCTGCATGTATATCTGGTAAATTACATCAGTAATCAAGTATTGTAATGTCTTTGGAGTCATTCCCCGGAATTTCAGGATAAGAAAGAACTAACCACCTTAGCCGGGTTTGTTATTAAGGATATAACTTATGACGCTACATTCCACAGCGGCTCACGAGAATGACGTAACAGAGCGACAAGACGAGATTAACTTTGATCAGCGCGAGCTCTGTGACGATCCGTTGCTTGATAGTCTGATGACCATTTGCACGCTGCACGGGAAAGCCTCCAGCCGCGTTTCACTGACGGCGGGTTTACCGCTGAGAAACAACCGCCTTACGCTTCCCGTTTTTCCTCGTGCAGCAGCGCGGGCCGGGCTGCGAGTGCGGATGCTCAAACGCGAGCTGGGTAAGATCAACGCATTATCTTTACCCGCCATCCTTATCCTGAAAAATAACCGTACGGCGGTCTTGTTTGGATGGAGTGAAAATGGGCAAGCACGGCTGCTAACCGGCGACACCAACGGTGGAGAAATTGCCGTAGAGCCATCCGTGCTGGCTGAAGAATATTCCGGCATCACGCTGTTTATTCAACCCATTCACCAGAGTGAACGAACTAAAGCCAGCCTGCTCCCGCGGACGCGAACCTGGTTTCGCGATACGCTGAAACTGTCACGCTTTCTCTATGTCGATGCCATTGTCGCCAGCTTTCTGATTAACGTGATTGCGCTCTGTACGCCATTGTTTGTCATGAACGTATACGACCGCGTGGTCCCTAATCAGGCCACCTCCACGCTATGGGTACTGGCAATCGGTATCACGGTCGCCTTCCTATTTGACCTATTGCTGAAAACGCTGCGCTCGCGCTGCCTGGATATTGCCGGCAAGAAAACCGACATGATTGTCTCCGCGTCGCTGTTTGAGCGCATCACCGGTATGGCGATAAAAGCGCGCCCGGCGCGCATGGGTAGCTTTGCTCAAAATATTCATGAAATTCAATCGCTACGCGATTTCCTCTCGTCATTAACCATGGCGACGCTTATCGATATGCCCTTCACGCTGCTAATGCTACTGGTGATTGGCGTTATCGGTGGGCCGCTGGTGTTCATTCCTTTAGTCGCCTTCCCTCTGGCGCTGGCCGTAAGTTGGGCCATCCAGAAACCATTGAACCAGACGATTGATGACACCATGAAGCTGGCCTCTGAACGGCAGGCAGTGTTGATTGAAACGCTCAGTGGCCTGGATGCGATGAAGGCCAATAACGCCCAAAGCGAACGCCAGTACATGTGGGAGAGCACGCTGGTGACCCTCAGTAAAAAAGAGCTGCGCGTTAAAACGCTCTCCACGCTCGCCGTTAACTTTACCTCCTGGCTACAACAATTCTCAGGCGTGGCGATGATCGTGGCGGGCGTCTATCTGATTATTGAGGGTCAACTCAGCATGGGGGGCTTGATTGCCTGCTACATGCTTAACGGACGCGCGCTGGTACCGATGGGCCAGTTAAGCGGGCTTGTCACCCGCTATCAGCAGGCCAAAATGACGATGAAAACCACGGAAGATATGATGGACCTGCCTCAGGAGCGTCAGGACGATCGTCCGTTGGTCGCCCGTGAGAAATTGCTGGGCGGCATCACCTTCCAGAACGTCACCTTTACCTACCCAGGCCAGAAACGCCCCTCGCTCAATAACCTCTCTTTTACCATCACCCCTGGAGAACGCGTCGGGATTATCGGCCGTAGCGGCTCGGGAAAAAGCTCGCTAGCAAAACTGATTATCGGCTTTTATCAACCCGACTCAGGTGAAATTCTGCTGGATGGTATGGACGCCAACCAGATTGATGTTAACGATGTGCGCCATAACATTGGCTACGGGCCGCAGGATATTCACCTGTTCAGCGGTACGCTGCGCGAAAACTTAATCAGCGGCGCCAGCTATGTCGAAAACGAGGCGTTGCTTCGGGCATCCCAGCAGGCGGGCGTCCATGAATTCGCACGCAAGCACCCGGACGGCTACAACATGCAGGTGGGTGAGCGAGGGCTCAACCTCTCCGGCGGCCAGCGTCAGGCGGTCATGCTGGCGCGTGCGCTGCTGCTGGAGCCGCCGGTATTGTTGCTCGATGAGCCAACCAGTTCTATGGACAACACCACGGAAGATAGCGTGCGTCGCGCGCTAATGGACTCCATTAAAGGGCGGACGTTGCTGCTGGTCACGCACCGTGCCTCCATGCTTTCCCTCGTCGATAGGCTGATCATCATTGACCGTGGACGCATTATTGCTGACGGTCCAAGAGAGAACGTCCTGGTCGCGCTGAAGAAGGGGCAAATCCATGCGACACAATAAATGGCTAAAAAACCTGCTGCGCCGGTTAGGGCTGGGCTATAGCGACAACGATCTCACGATTAATGGCATTAACGGGCTCGTGATGGCGGACGGGCCACGTTCAGCCCGCACCACCCTGTGGTCATGTCTGGTGTTCTTTATTGTCTTAATCATCTGGGCTGCCAACGCGCAGATTGATGAGGTTGCCCGAGGAGATGGTAAGGCGATTCCATCATCACGTCTGCAAAAAGTCCAGAACATGGAAGGCGGCATCGTTTCTGAAGTCTTCGTCCATGAAGGTCAGGTGGTGGAAGCCGGGCAGCCCTTGCTACGGCTCGACGACACGCGCTTTAAATCGAATGCCGGTGAAAGTGAAGCCGACCGCTACGCCTTAATGGCGCAAATTTCACGGCTGGAAGCGCAAATTGCGGATAAACCGCTCGTTCTGAGTGACGATATCGAGCGTGAAGCGCCGAATATTGCTAACGGCGAGCGGGCGCTGTTCAATACGCAACGTGCGCGATTCAGCAGTGAAGTTGCGGGTCTGGAAGAGCAGTTATCACAGAAAAAACAGGAACTGCTCGATTATGAAGCTAAAAAAACGCAGTTCAGCCATAGCCTGGGGCTCATTCAGCAAGAAGTCAGAATGTCAGAGCCGCTGGTCAAAGCCGGGGCGATTTCAAAAGTTGAAATACTTCGCCTGCGCCGCTCTGAAGTCGATACCCGCGGCCAACTCGACTCCATCGTGCTCGCCATTCCTCGGGCCCGATCGGCGGTGAAAGAGATAGAAAATAAGATTGCCGAGTCTCGCGGACGCTATCACAGCGAAATGCTGGGGCAATTGAATGAAGCGCGCACCAACCTTGTCAAAATTGAAGCCAGCGGCAAAGCCATTGAAGACAGAGTCAATCGTACATTAGTGACCTCACCGGTACGCGGGATTATCCAGCAAATGCTGGTCACCACGATTGGCGGCGTTATTCAGCCCGGCAGCGAACTGGTTGAGATTGTTCCGCTGGATGACAGTCTGCTGGTTGAGGCCAAAATAAGGCCGCAAGATATTGCGTTTCTTCATCCCGGACAGAAAGCGATGATCAAATTTACCGCCTATGACTACACCATCTATGGCGGCCTGCAAGGCTCTCTGGAGCATATTAGTGCTGATACCATCACTGATAAAGAGGGCCGTAGTTTTTACCAAATCCGCTTAAGGACGGATCGTAATTATCTCGGTAGTGAGGAGAAGCCGCTGTTGATTATTCCGGGAATGGTGGCTTCTGTCGATATCATGACAGGGAAGAAAAGCGTACTCAGTTATCTATTAAAACCAATATTAAGAGCGAAGTCAGAAGCACTTCAAGAACGATAGTACCCCTATATACGATGGAAATTGATGAAAGGATAACATTATGAACAAACACATTCGGGTATTAACCAGCCTCTCTCTGCCGCTGCTGTTCGCTAACAACGTTAGCGCGGCCACGCTCGAACAAGCCGTTAAAGACAGCTTGCTCTGGCACCCGCAGGTGAGCGCGTCGGTCAACAGCCGCTATTCTGCCGATGAGGATTTACGGGCGGCAAAAGGCGGTTATCTGCCAACCTTAAATCTCTCCGCCGGCACCGGCTGGGAGCAGACCGATAATTCCAGCACCCGTGCAGCCAACGATCACCGTCGCAACCTGAACCGCAGCGAATCCAGCCTTAATCTGCGCCAGAATGTGTTTAACGGCTTCGCCACCACCAGCGAAGTGGCCCGACAAAAGGCGACCGTGAACTCCCGGGCGTACACGGTAATGAACACCAGTGAAGTGACCGCGCTGAATGCGATTCAGAGCTATCTCGACGTTCTGATGCGTCAAAAAATGGTGCAACTGGCACAAAATAACCTGAAGAGCCACGAGCGCGTGTTTGACCAAATCCGCCTGCGTACCGAACAGGGCGTAGGCCGTAAGGCTGACTATGAGCAGGCGCAGGCGCGTCTGGCGCAGGCGAGAAACAACCTGCTGACCGAACAAACCAACCTCGAAGATGCCCAGGCTAACTACTACAGCGTGGTCGGCAAAGAGGCCAGCGGCCTGTCAATGCCGATGACGACCAAAGTTCCAGGCTCTCAGGCCGAAGCCCGTAAGCAGATGCTGGAAAACAGCCCGCTGCTCAAGCAGGCCGACGCGGACGTTGAAGCCACTCGCCAGCAGTATGAAGCCGCGAAATCCCGCTTCTACCCGAGCGTGGATATCGACCTCGGCCGTCGCATGGATAACAACGTCGACGGTACGCGTGGTCACGATCAGGAGTGGCAGGCGATGGTTCGCATGAACTACAACCTGTTTAACGGCGGCAGCGATAAAGCACAGCTCTCATCTTATGCCTATAAAATGCAGGAAGCACAGGACGTCAAACGCAATGCCCTTCGTCAGCTGGATGAGGAGCTGCGTCTGTCCTGGAACGCCTGGCAGAACGCCAAACAGCAGGTGCCGATCGCCAAAGATTACGCCGATCGCAGTGCCGTGGTGCGCACAGCGTACCAGGAGCAGTTCAGCATCGGTGAACGTAGCCTGCTGGATATGCTGGACAGCGAAAACGAAGTGTTCAACGCCCAGCGCCGCTACGTCGAAATGCAGTTTGTGGAGATGTTCACCACCTACCGCATCAACGCCCGAATTGGCGATCTGCTAAAACAGCTGAATATTCAGGCACCAACGGCCGCACAGCCGGTGGATGAGCAGCAGACGGCACACAGCAACCTTCCTGAATTAAAATAATCGCTAGCCCATAGCGATGGTCTTCCTCTTCTCTGGCGGTGCCGGGGAAGAGGATGTTTGTTTTCCAACGCGGCGCGTCCCTCACGGTTGCCGTTCTACGCATGTTGTTCACTTCACTCGCAGTAAATCGCTGTACCTCGTTGTGTATCGCGGCGACAGCATCTCTCTTTTCATTTGCCACTCCTGTTGAATACCCTGCCCGGCAAAATAGAGCGTCCCCTTCCCGGCTTTCGTGTTGATGCGGTCCAGCACATCCATCAGCGGCGCGCTGTTACGCCGTGGTGCGTTATCATCAAACAGGTCGAGCTGCACAATGCCCTGGCTGTAAAAATCCCCCAACATGACGCCTGCTTTTTGGTAGCGATGGCCGCTCTGCCATATGGCCTCCAGACAGCGCGTCGCGGCGGCGACAATATCCCTGGTGTCCTGCGTGGGCGTAAGGAGTTTCACGGATGCGCTGTTTGCATAGTACGGCGCCCTTTCTGCAAACGGAGACGTTTTCACGAACGCAGAAATAAACCGGCAGTACTGATGCTCGCCGCGCAGTTTCTCCGCCGCGCGGACGGCATAGCTGCAGATAGCCTGTCGCATCTGCTCGTAATCGGTAATCCGTTCACCAAACGAACGGGAACAGATAATCTCCTGCTTCACGGGGGCAAACTCTTCCAGCGCAAAGCACGGCTCGCCGCGCAGTTCACGTACCGTTCGTTCCAGCACCACGCTAAAGTGCTTCCTGATAAAACGAATATCGGTGTCCACCAGTTCAAGCACGGTGTTGATCCCCATCGCCTTCAGCGATTTGCTTATCCGACGCCCAATCCCCCACACCTCATCAACCGGCAGCGCGGCCATCAGCTTACGCTGGTTCTCCACGTTAGACAGGTCGACAACGCCATCGGTCTGCTGCTGCCACCGCTTGGCGGCATAATTGGCCAGCTTCGCCAGCGTCTTGGTCTGCGCGATGCCGACCCCCACGGTCAAGTGCGTGCGCTGACGCACGGTGCTGCGGATCTCCCGACCAAAATCCACCAGATCACGGCAGTTGCTGACGCCCGTCAGGTCGCAGAATGACTCGTCAATTGAATACACCTCGCACCGGGGAGACATCTCTTCAAGGGTGGTCATCATCCGCAGACTCATATCGGCGTACAGCTCGTAGTTGCTGGAAAAAAAATGAACGCGTTCGGGGAACGCCACCCCTTTGAGCCGGAACCAGGGCGTGCCCATTTTGATGCCAAGCGCTCTGGCGGCGTGGCTACAGGCAATAACGCAGCCGTCGTTGTTACTCAGCACACACACCGGTTTGTCCTTAAGGTCTGGCCGGAACACCGTCTGGCAGCTGGCGTAAAACGAGTTTGCATCAACAAGGGCAAACATCAGCCAACCGTCTTCAGGATATGTGTCACGACGCCAAAAATATCCAGCGAGGCTTCGCCGCTGAACTGAATCGGCCTATAGGACGGGTTTTCAGGAATCAGCATTACCGACGGGTGTGTTTGCAGGCGCTTAACCGTGAACTCACCATCAACCGCCGCGATCACGATATCCCCGTGCTGTGCAGTTTTAGCGCTATCGACCACCAGCAGGTCGCCATTGCCTATTCCCGCGCCGCTCATGGAATCCCCGGCGGCGCGAACAAAATAGGTCGCGCTGGGATGCCTTATCACCAGCTTATTTAAATCAATACGCTGCTCGACATAGTCCTGCGCCGGATTCCCATATGAACTCATTCTGCCCATATCTTGTCAATCCGGACGATAATGCAACTGTTTTGGGTCACTATGAGAGAACTGCTTGGATCATCATGCATAATTTACCACCAACCAATAATACTGTACACACATACAGTACAGTGAGCTTTGAAGGGAGAGCAAGAAGCTTTTAGGGTGATAAACTAAACGCGTTGAAGTTTTGGCAAATTTAGTTTGTAGGATTAGAACATCCAGGATGTGGTAAACGATAATGTCCAGAAATGGGCGGTTTTACTCGGATACTTGCCTGCATATAAACAGTATCATCGTTCGACAATAGTTGAGGATCTGCTCAGTTCTTCTAAAGCCATATTAATGTAATTACTTAATAAGAGGCTGAGTTCATAGGAATTCCGTCCTTGATTGAGTTCCAACACAACATCCTTGAGATTGGACTGCAAGGATTCGACGGCTAGTCTTGCTTTAATTAAATCCATGGCGATTCAAGGCGAGAAATTTCCCGCCTTGTACTGTGAAGAGTATTCGACTCCTGAGCCAGCCAGGAGAGCTGGTTTTAACCTGTATTTATATTTTCTGCTTTCAGCTTCGAAAGGACAAAAGCCGATAGGATATAAACTAATTTCTCCAGTCTCTCAGACAGGAGGCATCCCCAAAGACCAGTTTTGTCCGCTGAAAGAGAATCCTTCAGGGTAACGACTGGCTGAATTGTAGGACTGGATCCATCCAGGGTAGCGCACGCCAGGGGAGCTGATATCAGCTAAGGAAGTCTTCTCACTCTCACTCAGTTGTATGGATAAGGCCCCTAGATTGTCCTTTAGTTGCTGTACATTGCGAACACCTGCGATAACACTGGTGACGTGAGGAGATGAGAGTAGCCAGGCCAACGCTATCTGAGCGGGAGTGGCATTATGAGAGAGTGCTATTGTGTTTAGGACATCAACAATGTCCCAGGCGCGATTTTTGTCAACGGGTGGGAACTCTATTTTTGAACGCCGAGCTGCGCTATCAGCCTGACCATTGCGATCGAACTTTCCAGATAATAAACCGCCTGCAAGAGGGCTCCAGCATAACAGCCCGGTTGTGCTGTCCTGTATCGCCGGCAACAGTTCATGTTCAATATCACGGCAGGCCAGCGAATAGAACGACTGGATACTGGCGAACTTCTCCAGATTTCTTTCACGAGAAATACCAATAGCTTTAGCAAGTTGCCAGCCGGCAAAGTTTGAACAACCGATATAGCGAACCTTTCCCTGTCTTACCATATCATCAAGGGTCTGAAGTACACTTTCCAGAGGCGTTGCGGCATCAAAATTGTGGAGCTGATACAAATCGATATGATCTGTCTTAAGTCTTCGTAGACTCGCTTCCAGCGCGTTCATCAGATGGTATCGTGATTGTCCGACCTCATTCGCGCCATTGCCGGTTCGCGAATGAGCTTTTGTCGCCAGGAAGACTTGCTCCCGCCTCCCGGAAAGGACTTCGCCCAGAATGGTTTCTGAGCCGCCCTGGCCATAGACATCGGCGGTATCTATAAAATTGACCCCGGCATCAAGGGCTTCACCGACAATCGCGTCGGCATCCTCTCTGGTAAGACGTCCAATGGCATTTCCTGCTGCATTATCCGCTCCGCCAAATGTCATCGCGCCAAGGCAGATTCGAGAAACATAAACACCTGTCTGACCTAACTCCGCATATTTCATTCTGATTCCTCTCGTTTTAGTCTTAGTGATACTGGTTCATCAACCTCACCCGATATAGTATTAACAACACTAATTTCTTATTCATTCGTACAAATATCATGATAGATCCTCTATCCGATGTTCTTTCGTTGCTTCAGGTTACAGGCATGCTTACTGCCAGAATGGAAGCCAGAGGTCAGTGGGCAATGCAGTTCCCTCCCTATAGCCATATGAAGTTCGGGACCGTACTACAGGGAAACTTCTGGTTATGGGCGGATGACATCACGCCAGTTCGCCTTAAGACAGGCGATTTTTATCTTCTGACTTCAGGTAAGTCATATTGCTGTGGTTCGGAACCGGGTTTACTGACGGTTGACGGACGTGAGGTTTTCGCTTTACGGCGTGATGCTAACGGAATTGTTCGTTACGGCCATGGTGAGGCAGTATGTGAAGCTGTCGGGGGGAAATTTGTCTTTGAAGGGCCAGTCAGCCAGTTGTTACTAAAGTATCTGCCTTCTGTTCTTGTGACCCGACACGAAAATGCAGCATCGCCCATTCTGAACGCGCTTATTACGATAATATCGCAGGAAACCATTTCCATGAGGCCCGGACACCATATTGCTGCAGGCAGTCTTGCGACGCTCGCCCTGGTGCAAATGCTTAGGGAATGGCAGACAGGCGAGCAGAAAGAGGCTCTCTGGTTCAGTGCTCTCAGCGACAGAAAAATCAGCCATGCACTGTCACTCATCCATTCGACACCTTCATTTAGCTGGACGCTGTCAAAACTGGCTTCCGAGTCGGCAATGTCAAGAACGGCATTCACCAACCGCTTCCGCCAGCTAACGGGTTACTCACCTATAAACTATCTCATGATGTGGCGTATGGAGCTCGCTTGCGTAAAACTAAAGCAGCACCGTGAAAGTATTTCAGAGATTGCGGAATCTATCGGATATGTATCTATCCCATCATTTTCGCTGGCATTTCGCCGTTATACCGGCATGAGTCCGGGAGCCTGGCGCAGGCTGTCTCCAGTCGCATAAAAGAAGGAACCTGTACTCAATAAGAAAAGAAAAAATATTTTCGAATAGATTCACCGGTTGCCGCGTTTACTCATCATTAACACACTGATGGAGTTCGCTTATGACCGAAATAACGCAACCTGTAACGCGACAGCGCTACGACACCTTCACCCTGCTCCTGCACTGGGTTACGGCAGCCAGTGTGATTTTTCTGTTTGCCAGCGCCCATATCTGGGAGCTGCTGGAACGGGGAACACCACTCAGAAAAGGGTTACAGGCGGTTCATATTTCCTGTGGGATTTTGCTTGCGTTGGTAATGGTCATTCGACCGTTATGGCGACTAGTCAGCCATATAAGCTCCCGCTTTTCGATGCCTCCGATTGAAGGTACTCGGCTGGCTAGAAGCCTTGCGCATGGGGTGCACGGCGCGCTTTACCTTCTCCTGTTAATACAAATAGTTCTTGGGTTTCTTTTCCGCTGGTCACAACAAGAACCCTTCCGATTCTTTGGGCTTTTTGATCTTTCGGGCTGGGTGTCAGTTACCCCCTCACTCCGACATACCCTGGCTCAGTGGCACGGTAATGTGGCCTGGGCACTGATTGCTCTCGCTTCTGCACATGCATTCGCTGCGCTTTTCCATCACTACCTGTTACGGGACGGCGTACTGCGTCGTATGCTGCCCGGCCGCGCTTTTCGTTAATCAGGAGTTCACCATGAATCGTGTTTCGCTTATCTCTTCCGCTGCTCTGAGGCATTTTCTGTTGCCTCTGGCGTTTGTTCTGCTCCCTGCCCCTTCGGTTTTTGCCGCGGGCGACGATAATACAAATAAAAAAACGCCAGATTGTCCCTCCGGACAGGTTTACAACAGCACGACAAAGCAGTGCATGCCGGAGAAAACCAGCCAGCTCAGTGATGAGGATAAAACTCGTTATGCTTACCATCTGGCCAAAAAAGGAGAATATCAGGCAGCCCTGAACCTGCTCGACACGCTAAAAAATGGCAATACCGCTGAGGCATGGAATTATCGCGGGTATGCCACTCGTAAGCTGGGCCGTACTGATGAAGGGATTGGCTACTATCAGCGTGCATTAGCACTCGATCCGGGCTATGCCAAAGTACGCGAATACCTGGGTGAAGCCTGGCTGGTAAAGGGGCGCCCTGACCTGGCAAGAGAACAGTTGAAAACCATCGCCTCACTTTGCGGTCATGGCTGTGAGGAGTACAGGGATCTACAGGCTGCCATTAATGGCCATCCCGAATCCTGAGTAATGGTATGAGGATCATAAAATCACTACCAGTGACGTTCGTCAGCATCTTGCTGAACATCTGACGCGCCTTTGGCGCTATGGGCTGGTTCTGTCACGTAACCGTGAGGTCGCGGAGGAACTGGTCCAGTCAACCTGTGTCCGCGCGCTTGAAAAAAGCGCGCAGTTTACCCCCGGTACGCGTATAGACAGTTGGTTATTCGCAATCCTGCACTCCATCTGGATTTCTGATGTGCGCGCCCGTCGGGTGCGCCTTGGGCAGGGTTTTGTTGAAAGCGATGAATTACTGGCACCTGATACCAGAGAGCGGGATGATACCCACCTTCACTATGCGAAAATTATGCAGCACGTGAGTACTCTGCCAGAAGCCCAACGCAATGCCGTTTTTTTGGTCTACGTTGAGGGTTTCACCTATCAGGAGGCATCAGAAACATTGTCCGTACCGATTGGAACGATCATGAGTCGGCTGGCGACTGCGCGGGCGAAAATAGCCCAGATGGTTAACACACCGCCCCCTGTACAGGAGAAACGCTCTTGAAATCCACCCGATTCACAGCACCGTACAGTGATGAGGCGATCACCGCCTGGCTTGATGGCGAGATGCTGGCAAATGATGCTCAGCGATTTGAGGACGCTCTTGAGCAGGATGAACAACTGGCTCAACGAACTGAATTGCTGCGCCTCAACCAGGATGACTTTGCCAGTGCGTTTACGCCCCTTCTTAACGCGGCACCCCAGTCACGCATGGAGGAACAGCTGGCTAACCTGCTTTCCCAGGAACCCGCAACCACCGACAAAGCATCAGGGGTCAGCCGCCGCTCGTTGATCGCTGCCTCGCTAAGCTTTCTGGTTATCGGTTCAGGGCTGGGCTATTTCGCGCGCCCCACAACCCGCACTCTGAGTGAAAGTGAAAAAATTCGCGACCTTGAGGCTCAGTACATGTCGCTGTATAGCGCAGAAACATTACTCGATGCAGACAATTCCACATCTGCGTTGCAGCGGGGACTGGTACGTACGGCGCAGGACATTGGTTTGCAGGCAAATGAGCGGCAACTTGCCTTGCCGGGAGCTGAGTTAAAAATGGTACGCATGCTGCGTTACGACAGTACGTCGATTGCGCAAATTGCCTGGATGCATGCTGACTTCGGCCCGATGGCGCTGTGTATTTCCCCGGACCGTCATCCTGCCAACGCCGAGCTTAGCCAGGAGCAGCGTCATTCAATGAACCTTGTCTGGTGGCACTCCGGGCGTCATCAATTTGTGTTGATTGGCCGTAACCCGGTTTCTCAGTTGAGGCAAAACGCGCTGACATTGCAGGCGGAGCTGGCTTAGATGAGCGAACCTCCCGGCAGTCTGAAGGACTGCCTGGGTGGTTTATGCAATCAAGTGAGGACTCGCCTGAATATCTATATTGATTGTTACTGTGTCATCCACCAGTGCAGCAAAACTGTCCATATCGAATGCTGAACGCGAAATCGCTGTCGAGGCATGCAGAGAAATGCTCTCGGCCGCGAGAAACTCCCCATTTTTCCCCTTCAGTAAAGCATCCAGAATGACCGGGCGAGAAACGTTCTTAACGGCCAGAGTACCAAAAACACGGAAATGCCCCTCTCCCAGTGCTATCACGCGACTGCTGGTGAAAGCGATATTCGGGTAGTGTCCAGCATCAAAAAATAGACTGCTTTTCATCTGATAAGTGAGCAGATTATTGGATGCCTCCAACGTTGCGACGGGAATGATCACATTAATATGGTCTTTCTCTGCATGTCCAGGATCCAGCGTAATGTCTCCCGTAACTTTGCCCAGGCTTGCTTCAGAGGTTTCCCCAAATGCACGCCAGGAGAGTGCAATTGTCGTCTTCTGGGTGTTGATGTTATAGCTGGCTGATTTGGCGTAGAGTGAAGGTGAAGTGATTAAAAAACCGAGAGCAATGATGGGTACAATACGCGTCATAGTGATAATCCTTAAGGTGATTACGATGTAAACGCGCCAACCGTGCTTTATATTCGGTTGTAGACATTCAGTTGTAATCCAGAGCTACTGGCTAGTCCGGAATACGCATCAATAAGCAAAGATATTTTCTGAGAAATGATGAAGATAAGAATTAGTGACGAATAACCAGGAGACCTGAATGAGCATTGATCTTGATTTTGAAAATTTGAGCGTACGTGCTGTTGAGTACAACGCACGTGCTTCAGTGAAGGATTTTGACGGTTGTATGGTTGAGTATGCTGAACTCGCGCGTGAGGCAAAACTTAAAACACCAGGTATTTACGATCTGCATTATGGTATGGCTGCTGCTGAGCGACTGGATTTGTTCCCGACACCTATTCAACCTGCACCTTTGCTGATTTTTATCCACGGTGGATATTGGCACTCTCAGCGTAAGGAAGAAGCCTGTTCAATGGCTGCTGCTTTTAGCCAAAATGGAGTAGCAGTTGCCACGCTGGAGTACACCCTGGCACCTGAAGCAACGTTATCAGAAATCGTACATGAGGTACGGAGTGCGGTTGCCTGGTTGTATCATAATGGAGAGAAATTTGGCATCGACCCAGAGCGGATCTTTGTCAGCGGAAGCTCTGCGGGAGGCCACCTGTGCGGCATGCTCATTCCAGACGATTGGCAACTTCGTTACCGACTGCCATCGAATGCTATAAAAGGGGTACTGGCATTAAGTGGGTTGTACGATCTTCGTCCTCTTTGCGAGACCTATATAAATGAATGGCTAAATTTATCCATTGTTCAGGCAAAAAAATTAAGTCCCATCTTTTCTCTTCCGGGTAAGGCTTATGCCCCCAAAATTTTGCTTAGCGTAGGAGCCCTGGAGACTTTAGGTTTCAAAAATCAAACGGAAGCCTACTATCAGGCATGTTGTGATCAGGGTCTTGATGTAAAACTACTCGAGGACCATAAAAGCAATCATTTTACTCTGGTCAATAATCTGGCAGATCCACAAAGCGAGATGTTTCAATCAGCTATGGAGATGATTAACTCATTTAGATAAGTGAGACACTCTTTTGAACCTGTTTTCGTCAGCAAGAACGAAGAAATGAAAATAAATGATAGGTTATACACGTGTAATTAGCCGCCAGGGATTCATTCAGGGAGGCATGGATAAACCTCCCTGAATGACATTCCGATTACTGCGCCTGACCCCGGTTTATCTTAGTGAGTGGCTCATTCACATCGAAAATTTTGTAGATGACTTCGGACACCCCGAGTGGCTTCAGGCGTTCTGAGTGCTTTTTGACATAAGCCAATGCAGTATCCTCATCCTGAAACAGGTAAATGCCGCCAGCCTCTTGATTATCCTTACTTTCAGTCCAGATTTTCCAGATAAAACCAGGTTCAGAATTGATTGATTCTGCCAGGCCTACCAGTTGACGAGACATTTCGGGACCAAACGGGCCATGAAAATCAAAGTGTAGCTGTAAAAGTTTGTTCGACATCATACCTCCAGTGCTAACGTTTTCTCAGAATGCCTGTATGTTATTATGAATTTATTGCACAATAAACTTCATAAATTAACCATTATGTGTTCAAAAATATGACAGAAAGACTGAAGTCCACACTCGACCAGTGGGTGAACTTAGTTGCTATCAGCGAAGAAGGAAGTGTGCAGGGCGCTGCTGAAAGGTTAAATAAGAGCCACACCACTCTTTTGTATTCAGTGAAAAAACTTGAAGATCAGCTTGGTACGAAGCTGGTTGAGGTGGTAGGCAACAAGACGCGTTTAACAGCCAATGCGACTTTTCTTTTACGAAAAGCGGGCACCATGCTTGAAATAGCCCGGCAATTAGAAAAACAGAGTCATCTCCTTTCCGAAAGGTACGAGTCCAATCTCACAGTCTCAGTGGATCATCTTTGTGATCGCAACTGGATCTATGGTCCCTTGAAAACATTCTGTTCTAATAATGAATTAACATCTGTTACTTTGCGCGAAACCTCGCTTAGCTCTACCCGAAAATACGTTAAAGAAAAAATATCTGATATTGCCATTATTAACCTACCTGTTGAAAATCACCCATCATCTTTCTTTGGCCATGTAAAGATGTTGCCGGTAATTTCTTCCAGGCACCCACTTTCCAGGCAAAAGAATATCAATGTAAATGAATTGGTAAATACAACTCAAATTGTTCTGAGAGACTTAGGTCGCGACGAAAACTTTCAGGGGGAAAATGTTGGCTGGCTGAAAACACAACGCAGATTAACGGTGGACAATTTTGATTATGCAATTGACGCAGTGATTTCAGGTTTGGGATTTTGCCGAATTCCTGAACACCTTATTAATAAAATCAATAATCCTGAGATTGTTAACCTTGATATTCAGGAGGGATTTGACTACCAGGTTCCCCTTCATCTAACCCTACCTAAGGGTGAGGAGACAGGACCTGCTGCGCGGGCTCTTTTTAATCTTCTGATGTCAGAAGCAAACAAAAGGGTCGGATGATGTTAATAACCTTACAGTTCATGGAGTAAAACCGTTTGCTGTGGAAAGTAAGCTGACAACATACGCCCTCACCCTCCGTTCTTCAGTCTTATAAAACTCCCTGAGTGGTAAATTTAACACCGCCAAAATCACAATTGTTAAGGATTTCTGCACACTGTATCCTGAAAACAGATAATTATCGTTCTAGTCTTGAATGCTACTATCATTCCATCGATTCATTTCGCCTCTGAAGAAGAAAAAACCTTCAGTAGCGATTATTTGATAGAGCAGCGAAGCCTTCCTCATATGCGTTTAAAGCTATGATGTTGTTTCCATCTACTAATCCATTTTGAGGATGAGAATTATATGAAAGTTCAGGATGTAAAATACACTGCTAAAGCCTATGCAACGGGTGGTCGTGACGGGCGCGCATGGTCTGAAAGCAAGGTGCTGGATGTCAGCCTTTCTATCCCTAAACAACTGGGGGGAGCAGGTTTACCGGGTACTAATCCTGAGGAACTATTTGCTGCTGGCTATTCCGCCTGTTTCCTGGGGGCTATGACATTCGTTGCAGGGCAACTTAAGAAGAAGCTCCCAGCGGGTACAAAGGTAAATGGACTGGTTGGCATCGGGCCAATCCCTACTGGTTTCGGTATCGAAGCCGAATTGATTGTAAGCCTACCGGGTATGGATTATGAAGAAGCAGTAGAACTGGTAGAGAAAGCCCATATTGTGTGTCCTTACTCTAATGCTACACGTGATAACATCAACGTTAAAACGAGCATCGAAGTGTAACTAGCGCCCTCATGGCTCCTTTAGCCGCTCTCATCGGGCGGCTAGCACCCAACGAGGAATCCATTCTTTTCCTATAATCCACGTACCCTCCCCTCCAAATAGAAGCTCAATAATTCAGGCAAATATCTTTCACGGTTTTAAGGAACCAGAGTTTCTCTTTACCACTACGTGACGTATTCTGGCTGTACAGGCACACTTCAATTTTGGGAAAATCGACCGGAAGAGAGAGTGCCGTTACTGCAAAATGTTCACTTTTTTGAAGGCTATAGGTTTCCGGTACTACGCTAATATAGTCTGACGATTCAACCAGAGGAGCCACGATATTAAGATCGGGTACTGTTAATGCTTTAGTCAGCTTTTGATTCGTGTTGGCGTACCATTCCTGATAAAAGTTATGGCCAGCCTGAGAAGATGCCACAATGTGTTTTTCCTCCAGGAACTGCTTTAAGGTGATGGCTTCTTTAACACGTGCGTGTGCATTTCCTTTCAGACATACATATCTGTCTTTGAGCAAGATATCGCAATGAACATTCTGTACAGCATATGTTCGGTTGCAGATCGCTGCATCGACGAATCCTTTATCAAGCCATTCCTGAAGCTTTGAAATTTCCAGAGGAAGTATTTCTATCTCCACCCCTGGCGCCAGCTTTGTTATCTCGCTGAAAATTAGAGGCAGGTAATAATGTTCGCCAAGATCCGACATAGCCATGACAAATTTATGTCCGGAGGTCCGATAATCAAATGATTTTCGGGAGGCGACAACAGCGTCTATTTCGCCCACCGCTTTGCTAAATGTGCGATATATTTCAATTGCCTGTCGTGTTGGTTTCATACCGGTGTTCTGTCGAACAAACAACTCATCATTCAGTTCATCACGCATCTTCTTAAGAGCGTAACTCACTGATGGCTGGGTAATATTCAGGATATCTGCGGCTCCTGAAACGCTTTCCTGCTCATATATAGCAACGAAGACCTTAACCAAATTCATGTCCATATAGATTCTCTCTATATTAGTATTTTAAAATATTGATTGGTTCTATGAGGCTAGCAAGATTTAGACTCTGCTTCAACATCAGAAGAGGAGTTAACATGAAAACTGTACAACAAGCGACCTACGACATCCTTCGTAGTAATAATATGAATATCATCTTCGGAAACCCGGGCTCGAATGAACTGCCATTTCTGAAAAATTTCCCGGAAGACTTCACCTACGTACTGGGTTTACAGGAAGCCGTCGTGCTTGGCATCGCTGATGGTTATGCTCAGGCCTCCGGCAAGCCCGCTCTGGTTAACCTCCACTCTGCCGCTGGCACTGGCAATGCCATGGGTGCACTGGCAAATGCCTGGAACTCCCACTCTCCACTTATCGTTACCGCGGGTCAGCAGCATCGGGCCATGGTCTCCGTTGAGCCTTACCTGACCAATATTGATGCCACGCAGCTGCCACGCCCATTGGTTAAGTGGAGCTACGAACCGTCAACAGCACAGGAAGTTCCATATTCGATCAGTCGTGCCATTCATACAGCCATGTCAGAAGCAAAAGGTCCGGTATATGTGTCCGTTCCTTACAATGACTGGGCACAGGATGCAGAAGCGCAGAGCAACTCCCTACTCAGCCGTAAGGTCACCAGTCGTCGAGCGCTCGATGCAACATCCCTGCAGAGCATTACGAACGATATCCGCATGGCTAAAAATCCGGTAATGATCCTTGGATCTGACGTGGATGCAGATGATGCTAACGACATTGCAGTGCAACTCGCAGAAAAATTGAAATGTCCGGTTTGGGCAGCGCCGTCCACGCCACGTAGCCCGTTCCCGAACAAACATCGTTGCTTTAAAGGTCTGCTTACATCGGGTATCAATTCGATTTCAGAACAGTTATCCGCGCATGATCTCATTCTGGTCATCGGTGCGCCTGTCTTCCGCTATCATCAGTATGAAGCCGGTGAGTACCTGCCTGCTGACGCTAAACTCATCCATATCACGTGTGATATCAGTGAAGCCGCTCGAGCTCCTGCTGGAGATGCATGGGTTGCCGATATCAAACCGGCCATGCTGCAACTGCTGGATTCTGTAGACGAAAAAACAACTGAGATGCCAGACTATAGAAAATCACCGGTGCAGGTAAACCTGACGTCACCTATGCGCCCTGAGACTGTCTTCGACACATTAAACTGGGCAGCACCGGACAACGCAATTTTCGTAAACGAGTCAACCTCCACGACGGCCGCGATGTGGGAACGTCTGAACTTCGAGAGTCAGGGAAGCTACTACTATGCCGCAGCCGGCGGTCTGGGCTTCGCAATGCCGGCAGGAGTGGGTATCCAGATGGCCCGACCGGATCGTCAGGTCTTCGTGGTTATTGGGGATGGTTCATCTAACTACAGCATTCAGGCGCTGTGGACAGCGGCTCAATATAATGTTCCGGTGATCTTTATTGTGATGAAAAATGGGACCTACGGTGCTCTGCGCTGGTTCGCATCTGTTCTGGATATTGGTGATATTCCGGCCTTTGACGTGCCATCCATTGATTTCACAAAGATCGCTGAAGGTTATGGTTTACAAGCTTTTACCGCGGGTAAACCTGAAGAGCTGGAGCGCGCCATTGCCAGCGCCCGACAGTCCGGTAAACCGGCTCTGATCGAGGTTGAAACCTGGGGCGCCCTGCACGATATGCAGGCTAAGTAATCTGCCCGACAATCAGAGGGAAGCTTCGTTTTCCCTCTTGATATCCGCTGTATCAGAGCACACGCTCTACAAGAAATCTAAGGTGTGAATATGTCCCCTTCCGCAATTCAATCCATTATCAAAAATTTTAAATCTACCGATATCAACGTGGTTGATTTAACTCATCAATTGAATACGTCCTTCCCTACGCTGACATTGCCGGCCGAATTTGGTCAGACCTGGGCGTTCAAAAAAGAGAACATTTCAAACTACGATGAAAAGGGACCTGCATGGTACTGGAACAACTTTTCCTGTGGTGAGCATACCGGTACGCATTTTGATGCCCCGGCACACTGGATAAGTGGTCGCGATCGCGAAAATAATACAGTAGATACTATCGATGTGAGCAACTTCATTGGTGAAGCTGTAGTTATCGATGCAGTAGAAGAAGTTCGGCAAAACAGTAACTGGATCCTGACTAAAGAATTCCTTCAAAAATGGGAGAAAGATCACGGGAGAATTGATGATAATTCATGGATCTTGTTTCGTAGCGGCTGGTCTGAACGGATCAACGAGCCTGAAAAATTCGCTAATCTGATTAATGGGAAGCCCCATACTCCAGGGCCAGATCAAGCTTGCGTACAGTGGATGATAGAAGAGCGCAATATCCGCGGTTTTGGTGTGGAAACTATCAATATCGATGCAGGCTTATCGTATGACTGGCCGATTGCGTACCCCTGTCATAACCTGATGCTTGGGTCGGGGCGGTTTGGGCTTCAATGTCTGAACAATCTTGCAAAATTACCAGCGAGAGACATTCTTATCATTGCTGCCCCACTTAAAATTGAGGACGGATCAGGTAGCCCTCTACGAGTTCTGGCTATTTATTGAAATAAAAAAACCGCCAGATGGCGGTTTTTTTATTTCAATAGGAAAAGAATCAACAGACTAGTTAGTAATGGAGCCATTAGGGGTTTTAACTCTTTGTTAAAATAAAGAATTACAATCGCTGCAAGCATGACTGCGAGAGCTAAACCATACCCAAGCATCTCATAATTCAGCAGTATGAGAATTAGTGCTAAGGCTTCAAGGGCAGCAGTGATAAACCGGAACCAACTGGGCATTCTCCATCTTATATATGAATCAATAATCCCTTTTGGTCCAACTAAGTTAACAACCACTCCGATGGAAAATATAGTAAAAAATAAAACAAAAGCAACATTATTAACGATATTCAAAAGCGACCCTCCTCTTTTAAAGAAAGTTAACATGATTTTTATACTGCTATCAAATAGACTCTCTTTATATAATGAATTCATATGGTAAATATTACTTATTACCATCTCCAGCTCCCTGACAGACAGGGCAGAAAAATGTACTACGCCCAGCGATTACTATCTTTTCAATTTCTGCGCCACATATCACACACGGTTTTCCATGTCTATTATAGACTCGGTGATAATCCTGAAAACTTCCTTTCTCACCATTTGAATCAACATAATCGCGTAGTGTACTACCACCCAGACTAATTGCCTCTTCCAGAAGTGGTCGCGTATTTTCAAATATCTTAAGTATTTCAGCGTTCGATAGAAGATGACTACGTTTAACAGGAGACATACGAGCCCTGAATAAAAGCTCATTGGCGTAAATATTACCAATGCCAGTCAAAATTTTATCGTTCATCAGGCATAATTTTACTTCAGCTTTACTTTTTTTTAGTTTCGAGGTCAGATATTGAAGGGTAAATTCATCATCGAACGGATCTGGTCCCTTGTGATAAAATCTTGGATGCGATTTATCGATATCCTTAGTCCATTCGATATATCCAAAACGTCTTGGGTCGTTGTATACAAGGCTTATGTCATATAACCTAAAGATAACATGGTCATGTTTCAATGGGGTATAGTTATGAGATTTAATCAAAACTTTACCAGTCATACCAAGATGAATAAGGAGAAAGCCATCAGATAATTTAATACACAGCACTTTACCCTTTCTGATAACATCAAGGATAATTTGATTATTGATCTTTGAAGCTAAATTTTCTTGTAATAACCATCTCAACTTACTGGTTCTCACTTCAGTACTTGTCACTTTCTGAGCAAGGAGTTTTTTCTTTAAGCTTTTTTTAATCGTTTCAACTTCTGGTAACTCTGGCATTTCACTTCCTTAATATTTTTTAGACAATGATTCCTCAACCATTTTTATAATTTCGATTTTATTAGCATAGCCAGATAATACTTTCCGAATCTTGCCTTCTTTCTCTAATAATATTGTCGGAAAGGAATTCACTCCGAACTGTCTTACATGATTAAATTCAGAGTGAGTTTCAAGCTCTGAAAACCTGGACTCAAAAATTTCGCTGAAAACTTTAAAATCGATGTCGTTTTTTTCACAAATACTTTTGTAAAAACTCAACGCCGTGGGATCCTCTGATTCAGTATAAAATTTTCTTTGCGTTTCATGAAAAAACTTTAATTTAACAACTGAGTTTATTAAAGACGCACTGACAACTGCACGACAGGCAGGTTCAGTGTCATAATTGAAATCAGATTTATCGAGTAAAGCATAGCTAAATGGCTGATCTGTAACCTGATTGATATGTTGCCACTCATTACGCAAAAAGAGCCTAAAATCATCATTCCATTCATCTCCGCCTCCTGCTCGTAGTCCTCCATTTGTGAGCACAAACCGGAAGCCATTTTTGAGACTATAGGTTTCAAGCGTTTTAACTGACTCAGCCAATCCCCAGCACCAGGAACACATGGGATCCCCCACATAATGCACGGTAATAGATCCATCTTCGATTCTTGCGGGACCAGGACTAAACCCATCCACTGCAGGAGTAATAATGCATTGTCCGGTTTCATTATCGCAGATCATATGTGAACCTCATCATGAAAAAGGGTATGTTATTGTTCATTTTTCATGAGTACAATCCAGAGAAATGAAACTCACTGTTCAGGATTTGTAATCAATGGATAAACTAAGTGCCATAATCGCATTCATAAAGGTTGCAGAAACAGGAAGTTTTACTGGTGCAGCGGATAAACTCAATTTACCGAAGGCACGAATTTCTCAACGCATTAAAGACCTCGAGGGTGAATTGAATGTCAGGCTCTTTGAACGATCCACTCGTGCCGTGCGCATAACTGCAGCCGGCGATGAATATCTTAAAGAATGCCGAACTCTCCTCAACCACCTTTCTCTGGTCGAAAGTAACCTGAAGGGAGATAAAAATGCGTTATCCGGCAAACTGACCATCGATGCGCTATCTCCTTTCTTACGATGGGTAATAGCCCCCTTTATCAATGAGTTTATGCTGAGATATCCTGATATTCAGCTTAATCTCAAAAGCAGCGACTGCTTAGTTAACCTTTTGCAAGAAAATGTCGATCTGGTTATCAGGGGAGGAATTTTGGAGGACTCCAGCCTCATTGTCCGTCCTCTGTGCTTGGTTCCTTTCCAGCTTTACGCTTCTCCTTGGGTGGCGCAGTTTCTTTCTGACAAAAGAGAACTCTCAGAGCTGGAAAATCAAAAACTTATTTCCTGGTTTCCGGATGATGAAACTGAACTACGTTGGCTGTTACATAAACAAACTGATTCCCAACAAATACGGAGTAAATTCCACATCTTTGTCAGTGATCAGGATGTAGCCCTCAAGATCGCATCAGCAGGTAAAGGGATTTGTCCAGGAATGTTTCTGGCTGCGGATAGCTACGTCAAAAGGGGGGAGCTGGTACCCGTTTTGACGGACTGGACATTGGCACCAAGACAGGTCTCTATCCTTTATCCGAGTAAGACGCACCTACCCAACAAGGTCAAAGTGTTTATCGATTGGATGTCAGAAGCGGTAAAACGTGTTGATTTTACTCAAAAGCATTTATGACATGATTCCTTTTTCTCCCAAGTTCAGAGCTATTCACGTTGCTTTGCAGCTTAGGTAAATCATATCAATGTGAATGAGCCGTTCATTTATGCGGTGATGGATAACTCGATTTTCCAGAGTCCTGCTCTCAGATCTTGACAATTTAGATATGGGACTTGAGGTAAAATCGCTACTGGAGAGAACATAAGATTCGGTTTACCAAGGAAAATCTAAATTAGGCTGAGATGCCTGAAACTCTTCGGCATCAACCAGTACGAGTCTTGAAGCGCTTTGGTCTGGATGGGCCTGGAAATAGTCCGCAATAAGGTTGAAAGCAAGAGAATACCCTAACCACCTGGGCAAGAGACCGGTGCCATAAAACCAAGCATTGTGATCATAGTTTTTACACTTCCAATTATCAGCCAGCATTACGTGGTAAGGATGTATTTCATTGACGCTGAGCACCTCCCAGGGCTCAGGTTCGCCGCCAAAAATCTCCAGGGCGAAATGTCCCGCCAGTCCCTCAGATACTATTGCCTCCCCCAGAGTGACACCATATCCAGGGCCAGTCCATCTAGCGGCATGGTGCAGTTCATGAGCAAACATACGTTCGAGGGACTGATGTGTGTTACGGCAGAAGGCAGGGTTTTCGGGATCGACGATGATGTACACTACCCCAGGTTCAGGGCAATATCCCAAATGCCCTTTTTCTGGAATCACCTGCGCTCCGAGCTTTACCACAACATCAAGCGCAGGGAGTTTCAGCCGGGCCATGGCTTTTTGGTAAGTGCTTTCCAGGCATCTCTCCAAAAAATTGCGGTGCTCTGTAAGGGCCCCATGTGCATTTAGAAGATGCAATTTCATCGAAGACATTTTTTACCCTTATCAATCATAATGGTTATAAGCTGCACTAATCATAAGGTCGAACAGTACGAAGCTAAAATGATGATGTGCTTATTATTGGAGCCGG
Source organism: Kluyvera sichuanensis (assembly GCF_040930405.1). Lineage (NCBI taxonomy): Bacteria > Pseudomonadati > Pseudomonadota > Gammaproteobacteria > Enterobacterales > Enterobacteriaceae > Kluyvera > Kluyvera sichuanensis. The sequence continues at coordinate 663,416 of NZ_CP162271.1, read as the reverse complement.
AGCAGTTGGCCACTCTGACCCCTTCTGTAGAAGTTTCCTATCACTCTTTCTGAAGAGCATAGCCTTTACGGGCACTCAGACAGGAAATAAGAGCGAGCCCGAGAGCAATAAAGGATAGTATCGCCCCTGCCCAGTTTGGTGAAACCAGCCCAAAGCCGGCAGCAATAGTGGCTCCACCCACCCAGGCCCCCAATGCATTACCCAAATTAAACATCCCAATGTTTACAGAGGCTGCCATTGTGGGAGCTCCGGCATGACTGGCCCGATCCATAACCAGTTTTTGAATAGGCGACACCGTTGCAAAACCAAATGCAGCCATAAAAAATACCGATGCGCTGGCAATAATCTGGTTTTCTGCCCCTAGCCAGAAGATTAGGAGCACAAGCCCTTGCGCTAGCAGAGTGACAAAAAGTGTGCCAAATAGTGAACGGTCAGCATAGCGTCCCCCTATCCAGTTTCCCACCGCCAACCCGAGGCCGAACAGAACCATAAGCCAGGCTATACCACTTGCCGTAAATCCTTCGGCAAGCATCATAGGGGCGATATAGGTGATCGAGGTAAAAAAGGCTGCCGGGCCAAAGACGGTAATTCCCATGACAAGCAATACCTGCGGATCTGCAAAGGCACGTAATTCCGTACGCAAGGCAATAATCTGCCCTTTTTCAATTCGGGGCACTAATAACACAATACTGGCTATGGTTAGCACGCCAATACCCGCAATGATCCAGAAAACAAGTCGCCAACTAAAGGCCTGGGCAAGCCATGTTCCGGCAGGAACACCAAGTAGATTCGCCATGGTTAGACCTGAGAACATAAACGCAATGGCACTAGCTTTGCGCCCGGGGGCTACCAAGGATGCTGCAATTATTGAACCAATCCCGAAAAAAGCTCCGTGATTAAATGATGTGATGATACGACCAACGATTGCCAAAGATAAATTTGGAGCCGTAGCAGTGATAATGTTGCCAATCGTGAAAATTGAAGCCAGAACGACAAGCATTGTTTTACGAGGAACCCTAGCGCCCAGTACCGTCAGTAAAGGTGCACCAACGAAGACTCCAAGTGCATAAGAGGTCGCCATCATCCCGGCTGCCGGGATACTGACACCAAAATCAGTAGCAATTTGCGGAAGAATTCCGGCAATAAGGAACTCCGTTAGACCTATTCCGAAAGCACCGACAGCGAGCGCAAAAAGTGCAACTGGCATTGAATCTCCTGAATATTTTTTTAAACACATTAGGTGAAATTAAGTATATTCATAAGTTCATTCTGAGAAGGTAGCCATATGAGCGGATTTGAGAAAGAAAAAGATAGTATTCGGCAGATGAGGCATAAACCCGCAGAGCTTGATGCAATCGACAGAAAAATATTAAGCGCGCTTGCTGATGATGCGAGTCACAGTTACACAGCTCTGAGCAGTATCGTGAATCTTTCTGCACCTGCAGTACACGAGAGTCAAGCGGCTTAAACGCGATGGCGTGATCAAGAAAACAGTGGCGTTACTGGACGGCGGTATGCTTGGTCGGACCTTGTTAACATTTCTCCTGATCGAAGCAAGCAGTTACACCGCAACGCGAGCACTTCTACAGTTCACTAATAGACGTGAGGTTGAAGAAGTACATACTGTAGCCGGGGACGGATGTGTTCTAATTAAGGTGAGGGCAGCTGATACTGAATCGCTGGAAAACTTTTTGATGGAGATTCAGGAACTCGCGGACGTCCGTTCTGTGCGTAGCTACATTGCGTTATCCACTTTTCTTGAGCGTGGGCCTTCTCCCGATTAAAAAGGGAGTACAGTTGAAGTGATCCGATCTTACAGCCGTCATCATCTAGCAGATGATGACAACATTCCTATAGCACTAAGAATATGAATTTACTAATCATTAAGGTTAATCTGAGCTCACTCAGATCGTTTGTTCTGTCAGTCATTCTGTCACGTTACCTCAGATAAGAGAACTAACCAGAATATTTAAAATAGTGCCGCCGGATATATGATTCATATTTTCTCAGGCTGCGCTTTGCAGCATGAGATTTAACACTGCAATGAAACCATTTATGAGCTTTGTCTCTGAACGGTAAAGTAAAGATGATAGCTATAGGGGCATTACTGATGAAATTGGTCCAATGAGTTTTCGGTATTTTAAAATATCGGTGAGTATTTAATATTTAATATGTCCATGGTGTTGGCCATATTGATAACTGGACATTTAGTCTATCGCCACATTCAATCATAGATTCAGCTTCTAGACGGGGACGCGTTGTAGCTCTTGTACACAAACGTCCGCTGAGTGCCAGGAGCGGACGTTACATCGACCAAATATACGCTCTACTTAATTTGTAATTATTTGTTAGAAAAAATATTATAAAAATATAGTCAGCGGATATGATTTAGCTATCTCACTCATAACGACCCAGGTGATATTATGCTCCCTCCGCTCCGTGCCAGGAACAGAGGCTAGTATGATGAGTTTTTAAAACAGGCCGGCTGACCTGTTCCCAGCTGATTGAAACACGGCATTGTTAGCAAGATCGCTCAGAACGGAAATTTGAGATAGTCAAATTCAACGCAGCAAGTCAGGATAAATGCTATCCCTCATGGCGCATCTCAAATTCGTTCAACTGCTCCAATGCTTTTGCCACTTTCTGAAACATTAGGTGTTTTTGTTCGTTCCTTCGTGACACATGCGAAACGACGGTAAACACTCTTCCGCTCCTCTCCGTCCAGCAGTTTTCATGCTGTGCTGGTATATGCATCTGTCGTGCTTGATGCTGTAGTACAGGAGTCGTCAGATTGCAGATGTATGTCCGCACTTCAAACTGTTTTCCTGGTGTTCTGTCCAAAAAAAGTACCACATCAGATTCATTCACCCAATGTGACAACCTGAAACGCAGCGCCGGGTACCCTTCCCAGTGGTTAAGTGCCGTAGTGACCTCATAACCCCTATTAGAAAAGTGTTCTGTCAGAAACCGTAAGCATTCCTCCTGAAGTGATTTAACCACAGCGTTTTTCAGTAACACTGCTTCCTGAATATTGTGCAAATTCTCGAGAACAAAGGTTTCGGTCTCCGCTGCAATCGTATTTTTACCCATCAGTGACTCCAGATGTAACATGAATTCGCGTAGCAAAACCTGCCATTTATTTAGAGGGGGGGAAATACAGGCCATGCCGAGTCTCGACGATAGTACAGAAAGAAACAAGCTGTAGCTTATTCCAGCCCACCCAACAGGGGCCTGTCCCTCTGGCGACAGAACAACCAGGAGAGGTCTCTTATCTGGATGTTTATGCGCCAGATACCCGCTGTAATCATTAAAGGGATTGTTCTGCTGGTGCCAAATTTTATTCTCCAGTGCCATTACCCACTCTTCGGACTCAAGTAACAAGTCGATTCGAGTTCCTTCCAAAGTCATGACTTCACGAGCAGGAGGAGATAAAAGTGATGCATCCACTGGAGCTAACAGGCATTCCAGAAGTGCGCCAAGAACCAGTGCATTCAGTCCATGGGGAGCATCTGGATCAATAAAGAACGCGAGTAAATCGCTGACAGGGTTTTCATAGTGTCTGTGGGCTCCCAGCGAAAAGATATTGGCCTCGTTTTTTTCAGCAGCAGACTGTGATTTGAGGTGGGTCAGTAATTCCTCCAGTGCAGGCAGGTCCATTAGTTTCTCCTAAGAATCTTTCCCTAGCCAGAAACATACCAATAAAAATCCCAATGGCAAAGGGGAGTGACCGGCTCCCGTTGATTCACACGGAATGCTGTCAGAAATGTCCGCTCCGCGCTCTCAGCGTACCTTCAACTCTGTCAGTTAGCGCTTTGTACCAGTGAGTGTCACTGTTTTGTAGAGTTCATACCAATCACCATAGCTCAAAATTTATATCGCCCAGGCGTCATGCCAAATACACGGCGAAATAAGGCGATAAAAGTACTCACATTGTCGTAGCCCAGGTCCAGCGCAATTGACTTGACTGACTGCCCCTCAGCCAGAAGTTCGAGTGCCCTGAGCAAGCGCACACGCTGTCTCCATTCAGTGAAGCTAAAGCCGGTTTCAGCGCTGAATCGCCGCGTGACCGTTCGTGGCGATGTTCCGGCCCACGATGCCCATGCCTCAATTCTGCGGTCATCGTCTGGCCGTTCTATGAGAGCACTTGCAATCCTGAGAAGACGGGCATCCTGCGGCATTGGCAGACCGAGGTCCACCTGGGGAAGCGACTGGATCTCGTCCAGGATGACTCCAGCCAACCGCTCCTGCGATGCAGTAAGAACATTTTCTTTCCATGTCGACGCCCGCGTTATGGCCTCGCGTAGTAGGCCTGTAATGGAAAGAATACAGGGTTTATCAGGTAACTCTTTGCAAGCAGAGGCACCGACATAGACACTCCAGCCTGAGTATGGACCATACGAATATAAGCCGTGCGGTATGGCTGGCGGTATCCAGACTGCATGTGTTGCGGGTACTACCCAGCGATAATCACCGGCATCAACTGTTAGCAGTCCATTTTCAGCTCCAAGTAACTGTCCACGGGCATGGTGATGACGGGGGGTTTCCCGTATCACCTCAGTCCGGCGTATAACGGCAAATAAAGCGGGTTCTTCATCAGAGGAGGCCTGCGATAATGGAATCAGAGGGGCAGTCATATTTGGCGCTTAAAGAGTATTGAATGTCTCTTATACCGTACCAAGGCCAGCAATGCGAACGTAAAATGCTCTCAACATTCACTGAGGAGCACACATGCAAGCTTTTACTATTGACACTGTTCTGGACGAAATAATCAACCAGCAAGAATTACCACTGGAAAAGGTACTTGATCGGTATTTTAGTCCCAACTATCGCCAGCGTACCAATAATTGCTGGGAGGACCGTGAAGGGTTCGCTCATCATGCTCGCAAGCTTCGAGAAATCTGCGTTTTCGCGCGGGTCGATGTGCTTGACGAACTCCGAAATAGAAATCTCTATGCCACCCGACATCGCGTTCAATGCACTAAGCGCGACGGAACAGAGGTTGTGATGGAAGTGTATATGTTCGCTGAAACAGAAGAGTCAGGACGCTTCCTGCGCATTGAAGAAACGACGCTGATGCTTAAAGGTGCAGAGAGCGATCACAATTTAGGCAGCACCAAATAAAACACCAGCAAACATCAATCACGTCCGCTTCTCGCTCACAGCGGACCTTTAGTTCAGGTAACTTGTCCGCTCCGTGCCAATAGCAGACCTTACCCACTGCAGTAATTTACCTGACTGAGATCCATTCAGTAATGGTTCTCGCCAACGCCTCAGGTTATTCGAGCGGGATCATATGACCGCAATCCTTGACGGTTCTCAACGATGCATCAGGTATGGCATTGACCAGCTCCTCTGCCTCCTGCATGGAACGGATGGCGTCATCTTCACTGGCTATAACCAGAGTGGGACAACCTATCGTTGCTGAAGGAATACCTTGTCGGGTTAAGGTCGATTGCGTAATGAAGGCTTCAAATCCGAGACAACGTCCCATTTGCTGGATAGTTGAAATCATATCCCGATCTGATGCGTTTAGGGGGTGCAGTGACCGGGCAATAGCATGGCTGCTCAGCCCCTTAAACGTTGCGGGTGACAATGACTGCACGCTTTGCCGCTTTGATTCCGCCTCTAATGGCGTATCTTCCCGTAACGAACTGGCAATCAGTACTAGGGACTCCACACGATCCGGAAAATCTGCAGCAAACTGCCGGGCAATGTACCCTCCCAGTGAAAAACCTATCAACGTAAATTTGTCAGGCAGACAGGTACTCATATGCTGCGCGATATCATGGAGGGTTCGTCCTTCGGTTACGGAAGCATGATGAACAATACAGTTTGCCGGCAGGTATGTTTCAAATTCACGCCAGAGCATTTCATTCAGCATATACCCGGGAATTAAAACGATCGTTCGTGGCGTTAGACTCATAGCACTCGCTTAAATGTATCGGAGGATTAGCTCAAAACGGGTTAAAAATATCTGACCAGGGCTGAAACGACAATCCCAAGGGTGATAGCAATTAAAGGTCTTTTAAAAACCAGCATCACGACGGCCGTGGTCAATAATGCCATCTGAGCGCCTTTGTCGCCTGTGAGGGCAACGGGGGCTAAAATCGCCACGAGAACGGAGCCTGACATCCCCTGAATAAAGGCTTTTATTCGGTTATTAAAAGGCACAAAAGACATAATCCAGACACCGCCCCATCGGGTAACGAGGGTGACCAACGCCATAATCAAAATAATAATAAGAGGTCCTGAGCCTACCGTCTCAATACTCATTTTTTCTCTCTCATTATAATTCCAGTAATACCTCCGGCGAGGGCTCCAGCGATCACATGACTATTTTCTGGTAACCATTTATACGCTATCAGCGAGGCACTGGCCGCTGCGGCCCAGATAATCAACATCCTCAGGTTTCTTTCCCCTTCGAACACCATAGAAAGGAGAAAACACCCCATGACCATATCAAGACCAACGCTTTTGGGATCCTGGATAACGCTCCCGAAATACACTCCTGCCAGGGTCCCTGCTCCCCAAAAAAGCCATAACGCAAGACCGCCACCAAAGAGTAATCCCAGCCCTGCGCTTCCCCTGCTGAATGCCTGTATGGACATGGCCCAGTTAGCATCGGAAACGATCATCATGATCCCGTAGCGTTTAGCGGGTGTTAACGCGCGCAACCACGGGTATAAAGTGGCCCCCATTAACAGATGCCTGGCATTAATGGCAAAAACGGTGGCAATAAGGGTTAATACAGGAACCTGATCGGCCCAAAGCTCTAAGGTGGCGAATTGAGCATAACCGGCAAAAACCAGCAAACTCATCATTGTCGCCGACGTCGGGTCCACTCCTTTCTGCGATGCGGCCAGGCCAAAGGCGGCACCCAAAATAGCGACAAAGAGTGAAACCGGGATAAGCTGCCGAAAACCATCCCATATCAGCGAATGATTAAGTTGAGACAAATCGGGCTGGTGATGCGTCATCCGGGACCTCATGAATTTCATAACAGTGAAAGCAAACAGGGGGCCACTATGACAGTGTTGTGGAATCGATAAAAACGCATAATAATTGATGTTAATATTTGATTACCGAATGCAAGGCTCAAAGGTGCATTATCAAGACCTCCAGATGGACTGGCTTAAATGTTTTGTCGCGGTAGTGGATGCGGGATCGCTTTCGGCTGCGGCACCTGAAGTCCATCGCTCACAATCTGCGGTCAGCATGCAACTTAAAAAGCTGGAATCTGCATTAGGGTGTCAGCTATTACTTCGCGGTCCTCGTCAACATCAACTCACGTCTGAAGGTCAAAAACTGCTGGGATATGCCCGAAGGATGCTCGACCTTCATGCTGAAACGCAGGCCGCATTTCACGGTAAGGAGTTAACAGGGCGTATTCGTCTGGGGGTCCCTGATGACTATGCAGCAAAATACCTTACCCCTGCGCTGAAGAGATTTGCCCCTAACTTTGGGTCAGTCGAGATCGAACTGAGCTGTGAGCAATCAACGTCTTTAATTCCTCGCGTTGAGGCCGGCGATCTCGATTTGGCACTGGTTTCCCGGGAACATCCCAACCAAGGCGCGTTACTGTTTTATGAACCGATGGTGTGGGTGGGTTCTCCACAGTTTGAGGTCTGGCGGCGCGATCCATTACCCATTGCGGTTTATGAAAGTACAAGCCTTGCTAAACGTAGTGCTATCAACGCATTAGCACTGCAGGGGCGGAGATATAAGGTGGTGTATAACAGCTCCAGCCTGTCAGGGCAGATTACCGCAGTGGAAAGTGGCCTGGCTGTGGCGGTGCTGACCCAGTGCAGCGTGCCGCCTCATCTGCAAATTCTTGGCAGTGAACATCTTTTGGGGCCTCTTGAACCCATGGAAGTCTCATTGTTCAGAAGCCGTACTTCCCAGGGTTCTCCTGCAGTGGATAGTTTGTACGATTTGCTCCTCAGGACATTACGGGTCAGAAAAGTTGAAAGTTGAGACGATTTATTAGGTGCCTCAACGTCCGCTCTTCGCTCATAGCTGCCCGCCATGTCAGCTCAAAAAGCACGCTTGGCGTAGGATATTTTCCGTTTTCCAAGCGGCCCCCTTAAAGGTCCCAAGACGAAAGTAGTAATGTTTGTTCAAAGCCAAACCACATTTAAGTGGCATCAGCAACCAGCCGTACCGACTCATTAATAGATTACCTTTACCGGTTATAGCTTCATCTGTTTTGTTCTTATTCTCTGATACTTGTCAACATAAAAATCAATATGTCTCGCGCCAGAAAAGTCAACTAAGATAATGAATTATTGGATTTTTTTTGAAATTATGGTATCGATTGACAACAAACACCAGATGGGAAAACGGCTGGACTCGGAAACCCGCAGGGAACGAGGTCACCGAACAGCGGCAGCGCCGCCATTTGGCCTGGGCCGGTGGGTGAATAAAACGTCATAATGAACTCACTCTATTGACACTGTTTATGCATACAGTATATATACTGTCGTTATACCCAGTAAAGAGAGGCTAAAAATGTTCGTGGAACTCGTTTATGACAAAAGGAATTTTGAGGGTTTGCCTGGTGCAAAAGAGATCATTCTCGGCGAATTGAGTAAGAGAGTGCACCGCATTTTCCCGGATGCTGAAGTTCGGGTGAAACCGATGATGACGCTGCCGGCCATCAATACGGATGCCAGCAAGCATGAAAAAGAGCAGATCAGTCGCACGGTGCAGGAGATGTTCGACGAGGCGGAGTTTTGGCTGGTGAGTGAATAACGCGGTGCCGTTATCTTCTCTGGCACAACACCCGCTACGCGTCGTTAGCGCCAGAGAAGTTCGCGTCGCCCTTACAGTTTCAGCATCATATCGATGCAGCGCAATTGCGCATTCGCCGATGCAGAGAAGTGCACGCTTTCCTTCACAACGGTAAATCCTTGCGTCTCATAAAACCCTTGCGCATTGGGCGTAGAGGACAAGGTAATCGTTTGAAATCCACGGGCGCGGGCTTCTCTTTTTATTGCATTCATAATCGATCCGGCCAATCCCTTTCCGGTGTACTCAGGCAGAGTAAAAATAGCCTCTACGCTACCGGAAGTGAGATCGAGATAACCCGTTGCCACCGGTCGATCGCTATCGTCCACCGCCACAAAAAACGGATAGTTAACAATCTCCTGGCGATACTGCTCAGGCATATTGTCCGGCGTCCATGCATCAATGACCGTCGCGTCATAGCTCGATGTGCATCCCGCGCGAATAGCCTGATTCCGAATATCCCAGCATCGTTCTGCTTCTTGCGGTGTAGCCTGTCTGATTTGCATCAGTATTTCCCTCGCTTATCGTTATTGTCGTTTTTACAAGGCAAAAAAAACGGGAACCCAGCGGCTCCCGTTTATCACGAACCCAGCAACTGGATTACATGTTTTCGATGATTGCGTCACCAAACTCTGAACATTTCAGCAGTTTAGCGCCTTCCATCAGACGTTCGAAGTCATAGGTCACGGTCTTATTGTTGATCGCGCCTTCCATACCTTTAACAATAAGGTCAGCCGCTTCGAACCATTCCATATGACGCAGCATCATTTCTGCGGACAGGATGATAGAACCTGGGTTCACTTTGTCCTGGCCTGCGTACTTCGGTGCCGTACCGTGGGTCGCTTCGAACAGTGCGCATTCGTCACCGATGTTCGCGCCCGGAGCAATACCGATACCGCCAACCTGAGCTGCCAGCGCATCGGAGATGTAGTCACCGTTCAGGTTCATACAGGCGATCACGTCGTATTCAGCCGGACGCAGCAGGATCTGCTGCAGGAACGCATCGGCGATCACATCTTTAATGATGATCTCTTTGCCGGTGTTCGGGTTCTTGATTTTCTGCCACGGGCCGCCGTCGATCAGTTCGCCGCCGAATTCTTCGCGAATCAGCTGGTAACCCCAGTCTTTGAACGCGCCTTCGGTGAACTTCATGATGTTACCCTTGTGAACCAGGGTCAGAGAATCGCGGTCGTTGGTGATAGCGTATTCAATCGCTGCACGCACCAGACGCTTGGTCCCTTCTTCGGAGCACGGCTTGATGCCGATACCGCAGTGTTCAGGGAAGCGAATTTTCTTCACGCCCATCTCTTCGCGCAGGAATTTAATCACTTTCTCAGCGTCAGCCGAGTCAGCTTTCCATTCGATACCCGCGTAGATGTCTTCAGAGTTTTCACGGAAGATGACCATATCAGTCAGTTCTGGGTGTTTAACCGGGCTTGGGGTGCCCTGATAGTAGCGAACCGGACGCAGACACACGTACAGGTCGAGCTCCTGACGCAGCGCAACGTTCAGAGAACGGATGCCGCCGCCAACTGGCGTAGTCAGAGGGCCTTTGATAGCAACACGGTAGTCGCGGATAAGATCCAGCGTTTCTGCTGGCAGCCATACGTCCTGGCCATAAAGTTGGGTGGATTTTTCCCCGGTGTAAATTTCCATCCAGGAAATTTTACGCTCGCCTTTGTAGGCTTTCTCAACAGCGGCATCAACCACTTTCAGCATTGCTGGGGTGACATCAACACCGATACCGTCGCCTTCAATAAATGGGATAATCGGATTGTGTGGCACATTCAGCTTGCCGTCTTTCAGGGTGATTTTTTGACCTTCCGCCGGAACAACTACTTTGCTTTCCATTCACCTCTCCTTCGAGCGCTTCTGGTGTGCTCGTCATCCTTTACGCCACAGGTTCTTGCCGCTACTACGCCCACTCCACTTATCCCGTTTAGGTATAGCCTGGAGATGCACTGTCTTACCGTCTTCCTGCAACACAAAGAGTTAGAGCATTTTGTTAATGTTTTGTAATAAGCCTGTCAATACTACCTGATTGTTTGTCGCCATGAAAGACTCTCGTTATTAGGCTATAATGCGCGAATCTATAGAGCCTGAAAATACTATGATTAAGACTTCATTTAGAAAAAACCAGCTTGAGCGATTCAGCTCACGACAAGCCACCAGGACGCGTAAAGATAACCAACCAAAACGCGTTATTCTGTTCAATAAACCCTACGATGTGTTGCCGCAATTTACTGACGAAGCAGGACGTAGCACGCTAAAAGATTATATTCCTGTGCAAAATGTCTACGCTGCAGGTCGTCTCGACCGGGATAGCGAGGGGCTGCTGGTGTTAACCAATGACGGCGCGCTGCAGGCCAGGCTCACGCAGCCGGGTAAGCGCACCGGGAAAATTTACTACGTGCAGGTTGAGGGTGAACCGACGCCGGAGGCTATTGAGGCACTGCGAAATGGCGTGACGCTGAACGATGGTCCCACCTTGCCCGCCGGTATTGAGCAAGTAGACGCGCCGGAGTGGTTATGGCCGCGCAATCCGCCGATCCGCGAGCGCAAAGCCATTCCAACCGCCTGGCTAAAGGTCACGCTCTATGAAGGACGTAACCGCCAGGTGCGCCGGATGACCGCCCACGTAGGCTACCCAACGCTGCGGTTGATTCGCTATGCGATGGGCAGCTATACGCTGGATGACCTGAAAAACGGCGAATGGCGCGATGCCGATGCATCGGCCGCAGAGCGCAGCTAACACCGCGCTCACAGGACAAGCCCGGTCAGGAAATATCGGGCACAATGATGTTCTTATATTTCTCCAGCACCGGGGCGTTAGCGTCTGACGGGTTTTGCAGTTGCCACAGGTTACGCGTGATCCCGTCATTCACCAGATAGATAACCCCGGTCTCAATCGCCGACATCAGACAGAGCATCACCGGTTCATTCACCGTATAGCCTACTTCACCCTCCAGAATGCGCTGGTAGTCGATATAGCGGAAGATCCCCGCCTGGAACTCATAGGAGAGGATTGTTTTGCTGGTATTTACCGATGAAAGCACCTCCCCGGTTCCGACGTTGACCACGCGCAGGTTCACCGCGATTTGATCAAGCTGGTACTGCGTGCTGGCGCCGATACCAAAATAGCGCGCCCCTGCCCCGCCCGTTTTCACGTTGCTTTCATAGCCGATAATCGACCCTTCGATCAGGATATTCGCCGCCACCAGCGACGGCAGCTGGGTGCGGTTGTTCACCGCCACGGTGCCGTTCTCCTGCGCCGCACGAATAATTTTGCGTTCGTTGAGCAGGTTTTGCAGTCCCTGACGTTCAAGGGGGATAAACCAGTTGGAGTCTTTTAACGCCGACACCAGCATGGCGGTGGCGCTTTGCGGTACGGACGTTGAGAAGTTACTGGCCGGATAGGGTTTAAACTGCCCAGTTTCATCCTGAATATTATAAACCGAGACAAACAGCTTGCCCTTTGGCGACGGTAAATGGGTGAGGTCCTGGTAGCTTTGCGACCGCGGTAATAACGTCGGTTTCGCCGCCTGTTTAGGGGGAGAGGTAATACAGCCCGTAAGCATAAACAGGCTAATAAAAATAACCACTGCGCCAGCTATATTTTTCATTTCTGCATCTCGCCACGGAGGTGATTAATTTGATGAAACACTGTTCAGACCGTCAACTTCGATGGTTGAGGATTTCCCGGTTTTACGATCGAGAATATTCATCAGGAGCCGACCGTCGACATTTTTAATATCAACAATAAAATCATTGGTCACTAACCGCCCCGGTTTACCGCTGGAGACATTTCCCATCAGGCTACCCAATAATTGCGACTGAACGGCGGAAGAAAAATTATCTAATGCCGATGTTCCCGAAACAGCTCCCCAATCATAAGCATTGGGATCTTTATAAGAGTTCTGCGCATTTGCTTCTGAAAGTAAAAATGCACCGTTATTGGGATTACCACCAAAATTAGGGTTAATAAACTGGAAGGTTAAATTCCCAGCATGAACTGAAGTCGATAGCAAGCCGATGCCAAGCATCACAGAAAGCACTTTCATCGTACGCTCCTAGAACTCGTCGTGGGTCAAATCACCGGTATTTAATAATGCTTTGTTAATGGCTCTTTTCGATACAGAGTCATAAACAGCAGCGATGGCCATTGAGACTTGTTTATCAAAGTCTTTTTTACTCGGAAATAAAAAAGTCTGATATAAAACATCCTGATCGATTTTAATGGTTATCCAACTTCCCCAGCGCGCGCTGGGGCGTTCATTAATTGTTATAGCCGCAGGGTATTCCGCCTCCCAGTGGGTGGTGAATGCACGATAGAAATCATGCCCGACCCGTGTAATAGTGTTATCGGTAACCAGGCCCGGCACTTCGACTTCCGCTGGATAACTGGCGTGCGATACCATCAGCATCAATATTGATGCTGTAATACGGAATAAATATTTCATAACTATCGCCTGAGGTTTTCGTTAGCCCAGGAGACGGCCTGCGTTCTATTTTTAACCGCAATCTTGCGAAAGAGATTATAGAGATGCGTTTTTACCGTATTTTCGCTGATAAACAGCAGCCTGGCGATCTCCACGTTTGACGCACCCATCCTGAGCTTATTCAGGATGTCCTTCTCGCGCTGCGTCAGCCCGCTGGTATCGTCATGATAACGGTAACTACCTGATTGATTAATAAGATAACTGGTGAGGTCGTGAGGGAAATGGCAGCCGCCTTTCTGCACGTTGCGGATGCCTTCAATCAGGGTGTGTTCATCAACGGATAAGTAGAATACCGCGCTGATCCCAGGCCAGCTCTCCACTTCGTGGAAGGCGTAATCATCCGGCATATTGATCAGCAGGACTTTAACTTTATCACGTAACCGCCGTAACTCAGTTTGCCAGAGCAAATTCCGTTTTTTATCCGACTCGCTTAAGTCAAAAAGCACCAGCAATCGCTCCGCTTTCAGCTGATCGAGCGATTTTAAAATATTCTGGGTTTTGACATTAATCGTTAACGAGCTTCTGAGTTGATGTACAAGGGCAGTGGCCTGCAATGAAGGCCGGGTTATTAGCATTAACGCATCATTATTCACCGCTTCTATTTCTATCGGCATTATGAAACCCCATTCCGCTTGCTGCTCGGAACAAGCTCTCTTTCTGATATGCATAAAAAATGCATATCAAGAAAGAGGTGCTGTTCTGTGTAGTTGCTGATATATAAGTATGACAATAAAGGGAAAATGGACGCACAATTGGCGCTTGTTTCCAGAAAGTGCTGCAATACTGTTCAATCTAGACATTGCCATTTTTATCGCAAGGATTATTTGTGTTTCAAATTGTAACAAGATCGTGTCAGTTTATTTCAGACTGATTTAACCTTACTGCTGATTTTCCTACAAAAAATAGCAGAATTGTCCTTTAACCAAATTCGAGGATTGGCTTCATAGATACATCGTATTTTATGCATGATATTGCCAGACCCACCAAAAAAGGCAGTAGGTGTAAATGAGAACTGACATTATTTGTCATAGAAATGGCGGGCTTTGCGGAAGGTGTAAACCAATACGTACTGATCGTATAAGAACGCATACCGGTAACATCCCGCTCGCGCCGCACCCTACCACGAGCTTTCCTCAAAAAACTCATACTAACGACTGACGTGATTTTTCAAAATACGCAATTCAGGCGAAAAAATTAGTTTCTCCCCTCCGACATACTCAAGCCATAAATCAGCGCAGCCAGTTATTCATAAGCAGGCTATTGGTGCGCCGATTTAACTCCTGACTTTAACCATCGGTTAAATCAAGGTGCCATTATGAAACAGTGGTTTTTATTAATACCCGTATTGGGTTATTCCTGTCTGGCAACTGCTGGAGGGGATTTAGCGGGCTCAGAATTCTCCGGGCTGGATAAATTCCATCAGGGCTACGATAAAATTGCTATTACTGGTCAACAGGGCAGTGGAAATTTCGCCGCTATTACTCAGTCTGGCAGTCATTTATTTGGCTCAATTTCGCAGTTTGGTGGACATAATGCCGCAACGTTAAGCCAAAGTGGCTTTAATAATCGCGCGGCGCTGGCTCAATACGGCAATAGTAATACTGCCAATGTTACTCAATCAGGGATGAATAACTCCGCAATCTTAGTGCAAGCAGGCACGGGTAATCAGGCAGATATTACGCAAACGGGTTTTGATAACTTTGCGGAAATTGTCAATAAAGGCAACGGCAATATTACGCAGATTAATCAAACGGGCACAAACCGCAGCGCGGGCGTTGTGCAAAACTCGGCAGGAATGGCAATTCGCATTACCCAAAATTAGCAAGCGGTACGGGTGAGTTAACTATCGATAAACCTATGGGGTATCTTCATGAAAACGTGGAAAATTGTTGTTTTGTCAGCATTGTTCGTCTCGGGTTCAGCGCTGGCCTCCGGTAACCATTCAGGTGGCGGTGGTCCGTCAGAATTCCCGCAGTACAGCAGCCCGACGCTGCCTCAGGTCGGTAACTGGGATGCCATGATCCATGTCTACCAGTCTGGCAATAGCAACGGCTCGAGTGCGGTGCAAAGCAGCGCCTACAAATCGAAAATCGACGTACACCAGGGCGGCAGTAATAACACCTCGGTGGCCAACCAGACCGGCGATCGTAGCCTGACCAGCATCAACCAGGCAGGTAACAACAACTACTCTACGGCGGTACAGACCGGCGACAGAAGCTCGATTGAAGTGAAACAGACCGGTAGCTACAACGGTTCGACCGTGGGCCAGTCTGCGCATGACGCGATGGTGCTGGTCTCCCAGAGCGGTTGGTACAACAACAGCAACGTTAATCAGTCGTACAATAACTCGCTGACGATTGTGAACCAAAGCGGTAACCACAATAACTCGTACACCTCACAGCAATAACACGACAGCCGGATGAGCCTCTCATCCGGCTGATTTTACTCACCAAAAGGAGGCTTCTATGCATCTACTGCTTATCGCCGCCGCCCTCAGCAATCAGCTCTGGTTTGATACCCAACAGCAGGCCGATGCGGTTGTTATTACGCCGATGGTCACCCTGGCCGACGATTGCCAGTGCCAGTTAACCGTCAGCGTCATTCATCAGGGGACGTCCGGGCAAAGCACCAGTAGCCAGCGCGGCAGCATTGCGCTTGAGGGGAAAAAGCCGCAGCCGCTGGCCAGCATGACGCTGACGCTGCCACCGGGAGAGTGGGCGCAGGTGACCGTCACCCTCAGCAACCGCCAGGGGATCATCGTGCAGCAAAGCTGGCAATCGTCGGCGCGAGTTTGATTTCCCCCTCTTCTTCTTTATATCCTTATCTTCTTTCTCGCTCGATAAGGATGCCGCATGTTCAAGCCACACGTTACCGTCGCCTGCGTGGTTCACGCTGAAGATAAATTTCTGGTCGTTGAAGAGACCATCAACGACAAAGCGCTATGGAACCAGCCCGCAGGCCACCTTGAGGCAGATGAAACGCTGGCCCAGGCCGCCGAGCGCGAGCTATGGGAAGAGACCGGCATCCGCGCAAGACCGCAGCATTTTCTCCGAATGCACCAGTGGTTGGCTCCGGACAACACGCCGTTCCTGCGATTCCTGTTCGTCATTGAACTCGACAGTATCTGCGCGACCGAACCGCACGATAGCGACATTGACCGCTGTTTATGGCTCAGCGCCGACGAGATTTTGCAGGCTAAAAACCTGCGTTCCGCGCTGGTTGCCGAAAGCATTCGTAGCTATCAGCAGGATGCACGCTATCCGCTGTCACTCATCGGCGAATTTAACTGGCCGTTTACAGAGGGTGTCAAGTAAAGGGCCGCGTGATAGAATATGCCGCCTTGAAGTCCAATGTCGTGAGTATTCCAATGTCAGAAAGCCAGAAAAAAGTGATCGTCGGCATGTCCGGCGGTGTTGATTCCTCCGTTTCCGCCTACCTGTTACAACAACAGGGCTATAAGGTGGAGGGCCTGTTCATGAAGAACTGGGAGGAAGATGACGGCGAGGAATACTGCACTGCGGCGGCGGATCTGGCCGATGCACAAGCGGTGTGCGATAAGCTCGGTATTGAGCTGCACACCGTGAACTTTGCTGCCGAATACTGGGATAACGTATTTGAGCTCTTCCTGGAAGAGTACAAAGCGGGCCGTACGCCGAACCCGGATATCCTGTGCAACAAAGAGATCAAATTTAAAGCTTTCCTCGAGTTCGCTGCTGAAGATCTGGGCGCTGATTACATCGCCACCGGCCACTATGTGCGCCGCGCGGATGTGAACGGCAAAAGCCAGCTTCTGCGTGGTCTCGACGGCAACAAAGACCAGAGCTACTTCCTTTATACGCTGGGCCACGAACAGATAGCACAAAGCCTGTTCCCGGTCGGCGAACTGGAAAAACCGCAGGTGCGTAAAATCGCCGAAGAACTGGATCTCATCACCGCGAAGAAAAAAGACTCTACCGGTATCTGCTTTATCGGCGAGCGTAAATTCCGCGAGTTCCTCGGTCGCTACCTGCCGGCGCAGCCGGGTAAAATCATCACCGTTGACGGCGAAGAGATCGGCACCCATCAGGGGCTGATGTACCACACGCTCGGTCAGCGTAAAGGTCTGGGTATTGGCGGGACCAAAGAAGGGACGGAAGATCCGTGGTATGTGGTCGACAAAGACGTTGAAAACAACGTGCTGGTTGTCGCTCAGGGTCACGATCACCCGCGCCTGATGTCCGTCGGTCTTATTGCACAGCAGCTGCACTGGGTTGACCGCGAACCGGTCACCGGCACATTCCGCTGCACCGTGAAGACCCGCTATCGCCAGACCGATATCCCGTGCACCGTTACCGCGCTGGATGAAGGTCGTATTGAGGTTCGTTTTGAAGAACCTGTTGCCGCAGTCACTCCAGGTCAGTCCGCCGTGTTCTACAACGGGGAAATCTGCCTGGGTGGCGGCGTGATTGAGCAGCGTCTGCCGCTGCCAGTGGAATAAAGCCCTGCCTCGATAGGGTATAACGCACTCTGGCCCGCGTCGCGCCGCAGGTCAGATGCCAACAAGGAGTGAGCGTGGCGAAGAATTACTATGACATCACCCTGGCGCTGGCCGGCATCTGCCAGTCAGCCCGTCTGGTGCAGCAGTTGGCCCATCAGGGGCACTGCGACGGCGATGCGTTACACGTTTCGCTGAACAGTATTATCGATCTCAACCCAGACTCTGCGCTGGGCGTCTTCGGTGGCAGTGAAGCCAATCTTCGTCTCGGCCTTGAAACCCTGCTCGCAGTGCTGAACGCCAGCAGCCGTCAGGGTCTGAACGCAGAGCTGACCCGCTATACCCTCAGCCTGATGGTGCTGGAGCGCAAGCTCGCCGCCGCCAAAGGCGCGATGGATATTCTGGGCAACCGTATTACCGGTCTGCAGCGTCAGCTCGACCATTTTGATTTACAGTCAGACACCCTGCTGAGCGCGATGGCGGGTATCTATGTTGACGTGATTAGCCCGCTCGGCCCGCGAATTCAGGTGACCGGCTCCCCTGCCGTGCTGCAAAGCCCGCAGGTGCAGTCTAAAGTCCGTGCTTCGCTGCTGGCAGGTATCCGCGCCGCGGTGCTGTGGCACCAGGTTGGCGGTGGCCGTCTACAGCTGATGTTTTCTCGTAATCGCCTGACCACTCAGGCCAAACAAATTCTTGCTCATTTAACCCCGGAGTTATGATCTATGGAATTATCCTCACTGACCGCCGTTTCACCTGTCGATGGACGCTACGGCGATAAAGTCAGCGCGCTGCGCGGGATTTTCAGCGAATACGGTTTGCTGAAATTCCGTGTACAAGTCGAAGTACGCTGGCTGCAGAAGCTGGCCGCACACGCAGCCGTCAAGGAAGTTCCTGCTTTTGCTGCCGACGCAAACGGTTTCCTCGATAGCATCGTGGCAAACTTCAATGAAGAAGACGCGGCGCGTATTAAGACCATCGAGCGCACCACCAACCATGACGTGAAGGCGGTTGAGTATTTCCTGAAAGAAAAAGTCGCGTCCGTGCCTGAACTGCACGCCGTGTCTGAATTCATTCACTTTGCCTGCACCTCCGAAGACATCAACAACCTGTCCCACGCGCTGATGCTGAAAACCGCGCGCGAAGAAGTGGTGCTGCCGTACTGGCGAAAAACTATCGACGCAATCAAAGATCTGGCCGTTCAGTATCGCGATATTCCACTGCTCTCCCGTACTCATGGTCAGCCAGCAACGCCGTCCACCATCGGTAAAGAGATGGCGAACGTAGCCTACCGTATGGAACGTCAGTACCGTCAGCTGGCACAGGTTGAGATCCTCGGCAAAATCAACGGCGCGGTCGGTAACTATAACGCCCACATCGCCGCCTATCCGGACGTTGACTGGCACCAGTTCAGCGAAGAGTTCGTCACCTCTCTGGGCATTCAGTGGAACCCGTACACCACCCAGATCGAGCCGCACGACTATATTGCCGAGCTGTTTGACTGCATCGCACGCTTCAACACTATTCTGATCGACTTCGATCGCGATGTGTGGGGCTACGTTGCGCTCAACCACTTCAAGCAGAAAACCATCGCCGGTGAAATCGGTTCTTCCACCATGCCGCACAAGGTTAACCCGATCGACTTCGAAAACTCCGAAGGCAACCTGGGTCTGTCTAACGCCGTGCTGCAGCATCTTGCAAGCAAACTGCCGGTTTCCCGTTGGCAGCGTGACCTGACCGACTCCACCGTGCTGCGTAACCTGGGCGTGGGTATTGGCTATGCGCTGATCGCCTACCAGTCCACCCTGAAAGGCGTGAGCAAACTGGAAGTGAACCGCGATCGTCTGCTCGACGAACTGGATCACAACTGGGAAGTGCTGGCTGAGCCAATTCAGACCGTAATGCGCCGCTACGGTATCGAAAAACCGTACGAGAAGCTGAAAGAACTGACCCGCGGCAAGCGCGTAGATGCCGAAGGTATGAAGCAGTTCATCGACGGTCTGGCGCTGCCGGAAGAAGAGAAAACCCGCCTGAAAGCCATGACCCCGGCGAACTATATCGGCCGCGCCATCACCATGGTTGACGAGCTGAAATAATCCCGCCCTCCCCCTCCTTCTTCCTGAAGGAGGGGACTTTCCCGCCAATTTAGTTAATGTTTATCTCCATAAGCTCATAATCGCGTTAAACTATTCACGTCATTTATTTAATGGAGAAGCAGCATGCGCGTACTCGTCGTAGAGGACAACGCTCTGTTACGTCACCACCTGAAAGTTCAGCTCCAGGAAATGGGCCACCAGGTGGATGCCGCAGAAGACGCGAAGGAAGCAGACTATTACTTAGGCGAGCATATCCCGGATATTGCGATTGTGGATTTAGGGCTTCCCGATGAGGACGGCCTGTCGCTGATCCGCCGCTGGCGCAGCCACGACATTTCGCTGCCGATTCTGGTGCTCACCGCGCGTGAAAGCTGGCAGGATAAGGTGGAAGTGCTGAGCGCGGGCGCCGACGACTACGTCACCAAACCTTTCCATATTGAGGAAGTGGCGGCCCGTATGCAGGCGCTGATGCGTCGTAACAGCGGGCATGCTTCGCAGGTTATCTCCCTGCCGCCGTTCCAGGTTGACCTCTCCCGCCGCGAGCTCTCCATTAATGACGAAGTGATTAAGCTCACCGCGTTTGAATACACTATTATGGAAACGCTGATCCGCAATAACGGCAAAGTGGTCAGTAAAGACTCCCTGATGCTTCAGCTCTATCCCGATGCGGAGCTGCGCGAGAGCCACACCATCGACGTACTGATGGGCCGCCTGCGTAAGAAAATTCAGGCTCAGTATCCCCAGGACGTGATTATCACCGTACGCGGTCAGGGCTATCTGTTCGAACTACGCGAATGAAGAGCTTACGTCGGCATCTCCTGCCGCTTTCACTGCGGATGCGTTTCCTGCTGGCGACGGCCGCGGTGGTTATCGTGCTGTCACTGGCCTACGGCATGGTGGCGCTGGTCGGCTACAGCGTCAGCTTCGATAAAACCACCTTCCGTCTGCTGCGCGGCGAGAGCAACCTGTTCTATACCCTCTCCAAATGGGAAGACAACGCGCTGCACGTCGATATCCCCGAGAATCTCAATATGCAGGGCCCCACGGTTGCGCTGATCTATAACGATCGGGGCGAACTGCTGTGGCAGCAAAAAGATCTCCCGTGGCTCACGAAAAGCATTCAGCCCGAGTGGCTTAAAGGCAACGGTTTCTATGAAATAGAAGCGGATGCCGACGCCAGCAGCACCCTGCTGCGCGACGATCATGAGATGCAAAAAGAGCTGACCGAAATGCGCCAGGAAGGCGACGATTCGGAGATGACCCACTCGGTGGCCGTCAACAGCTATCCAGCCACCAGCCTGATGCCTGCGCTGACTATCGTGGTGGTCGATACCATTCCGATTGAGCTTAAGCGTTCCTATATGGTCTGGAGCTGGTTCTCTTACGTGCTCGCCGCCAACCTGCTGCTGGTTATTCCACTGCTGTGGATTGCTGCCCACTGGAGCCTACGCCCCATCGCCGACCTCACCCGCGAGGTTCGTGAACTGGAGGAGCATCACCGCGAGCATCTCAACCCCGACACCACCCGCGAACTGACAAGCCTGGTGCGCAACCTGAACCGGCTGCTGAAAAGCGAGCGCGACCGCTACGACAAGTATCGAACTACGCTCACCGATTTGACCCACAGTCTGAAAACCCCGTTAGCGGTGCTGCAAAGCTCGCTGCGTTCGCTGCGCAGTGAAAAGATCACCGTAAACGAAGCCGAACCGGTGATGCTGGAGCAGATAAGCCGTATCTCGCAGCAGATTGGCTACTACCTGCATCGCGCCAGTATGCGCAGCGATAGCACTCTGCTTAGCCGCGAACTTCACCCGGTCGCCCCGCTGCTGGACAGCCTGACGTCGGCGCTCAATAAGGTCTATCAACGTAAAGGGGTCAACATCACCCTGGACATTTCGCCGGAGATCTCCTTTGTCGGCGAGAAAAACGACTTTATGGAAGTGATGGGCAACCTGCTGGATAACGCCTGCAAGTACTGCCTTGAGTTTGTCGAGGTTTCCGCCCGCCAGAGCGATGAGTATCTGCATATTTTTGTCGAAGATGACGGCCCAGGCATTCCGCAAAGCAAGCGCGATATCGTCTTTGACCGCGGCCAGCGCGCCGACACGTTACGCCCAGGGCAAGGGGTTGGCCTGTCGGTAGCCCGAGATATCGTTGACCAGTATGACGGTCAGATCATCGCCCACGAAAGCCTGCTCGGCGGCGCAAAAATGGAGGTCCTTTTCGGCCATCAGGATCTCGACAGTCACGAAGGGTAAATAATGTTTCCGTAGCAGGGTAGTTTTGTGAATACGATGTATAATCCGGACATACATCTGCTGCGGAAATATCAATATGGAATACCACTTAACGTTAAACTGGCCCGATTTTATGGCGCGCTACTGGCAAAAACGCCCGGTGGTGCTGAAACGCGGCTTCGCCAACTTTATTGACCCTATTTCACCGGATGAACTGGCTGGTCTGGCGATGGAAAATGAAGTTGATAGCCGACTGGTGAGCCACCTTGATGGCAACTGGCAGGTCAGCCACGGTCCTTTCGAAAGCTACGATCACCTCGGTGAAAGCAACTGGTCGCTGCTGGTTCAGGCCGTTGACCACTGGCACGAACCCTCCAGCGCGCTGATGCGCCCGTTCCGCGCCCTCCCCGACTGGCGCATCGACGATCTGATGATCTCCTTCTCGGTGCCGGGCGGCGGCGTTGGCCCGCATGTCGATCAGTATGATGTCTTTATCATTCAGGGTACCGGCCGTCGTCGCTGGCGCGTGGGCGAGAAAACCGCGCTTAAGCAGCACTGCCCGCACCCGGATCTGCTGCAGGTACAGGCGTTCGAGGCGATCATTGATGAAGAGATGGAGCCCGGCGATATCCTCTATATTCCGCCTGGATTCCCGCACGAAGGCTACGCGCTGGAAAACTCACTCAACTATTCCGTAGGCTTCCGTTCGCCGAACAGCCGCGAACTGATTAGCGGCTTTGCCGACTATATTCTGCAGCGCGACCTCGGTAACCAGCACTACAGCGACCCAGACGTACCGTCACGCGATCACCCGGCGGATCTGCTGCCGCAGGAAGTGGATCGTCTGCGCGACATGATGCTGGGGTTGATCCAGCAGCCGGAACATTTCCAGCAGTGGCTGGGCGAGTTTATCAGCCAGTCGCGCCATGAACTGGATATCGCACCGCCGGAGCCGCCGTATCAACCGGATGAGATTTACGACGCGCTGCAACAGGGCGATATGCTGCAACGCCTGGGCGGCCTGCGGGTGATTCGTATCGGCGACGATTTCTTTGTTAACGGCGAGAAAGTGGATTCACCGCATCAGCAGGCGCTGGACGCGATGGCGGGCAGTATTATGCTGGAGAGCCAGCATTTTGGTGAGGCGCTGGACGACCCGTCCTTCCTGGCAATGTTGGCCGCGCTGGTGAACAGCGGGTATTGGTTCTTTGCTGAGTAATGTGCGATAAACCCGGCGGCGCTGCGCTTGGCCGGGCTACAATTGTGCAATATGTAGCCCGGGCGAGCGAATGCGACCCCGGGTTTTCTTTGCTGACTAGCCGCGTTTCGCCGTCAGCTCCGCGATACGCACAATCACCTGCACCGCCTTCTCCATCCCTTCCAGGGTCACAAACTCGTGCTTGCCGTGGTAGTTATAGCCGCCGGTAAAGAGGTTCGGGCACGGAAGTCCCATAAACGACAGCTGCGCACCGTCGGTACCGCCGCGAATCGGTTTGAGATCCGGCTCGATGTCGCAATCGCGCATCGCCTGCTGGGCAATATCCAGAATATAAGGATGATCGGCCACCTTTTCGCGCATATTGTAATAGCTGTCTTCAATAATCAGCTCAATATAGCAATCCGGGTGCAGACCTTTCCCTACCTTCTTAGCTATCTCCATCATCTTACGCTTACGTGCTTCAAACTGCTTGCGATCGAAATCACGCACGATGTAGTGCATCTCCGCGCGATCCACCGAGCCTTTGATGCTGGTGAGATGGTAGAAGCCTTCGTAGCCTTCGGTGGTTTCCGGGCTCTCGTCGGCCGGCACTTCCGCGTGAATGCGGGCCGCCAGCGACAGCGCGTTGACCATCACCCCTTTCGCGGTACCCGGATGCACGTTGTTGCCGACAATCTTGATGGTAATAGAGGCCGCGTTAAAGTTCTCAAACTCCAGCTCGCCCACACCACCGCCGTCTACGGTATAGGCCCACTGGGCGTTAAAGGCTTCAACATCAAAGTGCTTCGCCCCTTTGCCGACCTCTTCATCCGGGGTAAACGCCACGCGAATATCGCCGTGCGGAATGTTTTTCTCTTTCAGCACCGCCAGCGCGGTCATGATTTCGGCAATACCGGCTTTATCATCGGCACCCAGCAGCGTTTTGCCGTCGGTGGTGATAAGCGTTTGCCCCAGCAGTTGATGCAGCACCGGGAACATCACCGGCGACAGCACTTCATCACCGATCCCCAGCGCGATATCGCCGCCGCGATAGTTTTCAACAATTTGCGGATTGACGTTTTTGCCGCTGAAATCCGGAGCGGTATCAACATGGGAGATAAAACCGATCGCCGGAATATCGCCGCTGACGTTCGCCGGGAGGGTGCCCATCACCGTTCCCTTCTCGCTCAGCGTGATGTTAACCAGCCCCATTGTTTCCAATTGCTCTTTGAGCAGATGTAATAGTTTCCACTGCCCTTCGGTACTCGGCACCTGACGCACGCCGGGCTTCGACTGTGTGTCCAGTGAAACGTACTGCAAAAAACGCTCAAGCAATTTATCCATGTAGCCACCCTCACTTTTTGTGACAACATTATCAATAAGCAGGAAAACACAAATATTGCGTCAGGTCACTTTTAGCCCGGCAAAGGCCATTTTTTTCATCAATTCATCGCTAATCATCAGATATACCTAAGGTAGCTTAGACAAGGATTGGCGATTGGGTATCGTTTGCCGTAGAATGCCAGCCCTTATTAATAAATCTCAGACCTCTAAACGTCTAAAGGTGGATAACCACAAACCCCGCATCGGTAAGCCATCCGGTGTGTTGACATGGGACAGAGTAAGAAATTGAATACAAAATCGCGTTCGCTTTCACCGCTGGTGCAACTGGCGGGAATTCGCAAAGATTTCGATGGAAAAACGGTCATCTCCGATCTGAACCTGACCATCAATAACGGCGAGTTCCTCACGCTGCTTGGCCCCTCTGGCTGCGGTAAAACAACCGTTCTTCGCCTTATCGCTGGGCTGGAAAACGTCGATGCCGGGACCATCCATCTGGAAAACCAGGACATCACCGACGTGCCCGCCGAAAACCGCCACGTCAATACCGTGTTCCAGAGCTACGCGCTCTTCCCGCATATGACCGTTTTCGATAACGTCGCCTTCGGCCTGCGGATGCAGAAAACCCCGGCAAACGACATCAGCCCACGGGTTCACGATGCGCTGCGTATGGTGCAGCTTGAAGAGTTCGCCCAGCGTAAACCGCACCAGCTCTCCGGCGGGCAGCAACAGCGCGTCGCCATTGCCCGCGCCGTGGTCAACAAGCCGAGCCTGCTGCTGCTTGATGAATCCCTCTCCGCGCTCGACTACAAGCTGCGTAAGCAGATGCAGAACGAACTGAAAGCGCTGCAGCGCAAGCTCGGGATCACCTTCGTGTTCGTCACCCACGATCAGGAAGAAGCCCTGACCATGTCCGACCGTATCGTGGTGATGCGCGACGGCAAAATTGAGCAGGACGGCACGCCGCGCGAAATCTACGAAGAGCCGAAGAATCTGTTCGTGGCGAGCTTTATCGGCGAGATTAATATCTTCAACGCCACCGTTATTGAGCGTCTCGACGAGCTGCGCGTTCGCGCCAGCGTCGAAGGCCGCGAATGCAATATTGACGTCAAATTCCCGGTCACCCCAGGGCAGAAGCTCAACGTTCTGCTGCGCCCGGAAGATCTGCGCGTCGATGAAATTCACGACGGTACCGACGTCGACGGCCTGATTGGCTACGTGCGCGAGCGTAACTATAAAGGCATGACGCTGGAGTCGGTGGTAGAGCTTGAGAACGGCAAGATGGTGATGGTCAGCGAATTCTTCAACGAAGACGACCCCGACTTTGACCACTCGTTAGATCAGAAAATGGCGATTAATTGGGTAGAAAGCTGGGAGGTTGTACTGGCTGATGAAGAGCACAAGTAAGTTCCAGAATGTGGTGATTGCCACCATCGTCGGTTGGCTTGTGCTGTTTGTCTTCCTGCCCAACCTGATGATCATCATCACCAGTTTCCTGACGCGTGATGATGCCAACTTCGTCCAGATGGTCTTTACCCTGGACAACTACGCCCGGCTGCTTGACCCGCTATATGCCGAGGTGCTGCTGCACTCGCTGAACATGGCGTTTATCGCTACGCTGGCGTGCCTGGTGCTGGGCTATCCCTTCGCCTGGTTTCTGGCGCGCCTGCCGCATAACGTGCGCCCGCTGCTGCTGTTCTTGCTGATTGTTCCCTTCTGGACCAACTCGCTGATTCGCATCTACGGGCTGAAAATTTTCCTCAGCACTAAGGGCTACCTCAACGAATTCCTGCTATGGCTAGGCATTATTGATACCCCTATCCGCATCATGTTCACCCCCAGTGCGGTGATTATCGGTCTTGTCTATATTCTGCTGCCGTTTATGGTAATGCCGCTCTACTCCAGCATTGAAAAGCTCGATAAACCGCTGCTGGAAGCGGCGAAAGACCTCGGCGCCAGCAAGCTGCAAACCTTTATCCGCATCATCATTCCGCTGACCATGCCGGGGATTATCGCCGGCTGCCTGCTGGTAATGTTACCGGCAATGGGGCTGTTCTACGTTTCCGACCTGATGGGCGGCGCGAAAAACCTGCTGATTGGTAACGTCATCAAGAGCCAGTTCCTCAACATCCGCGACTGGCCGTTTGGCGCGGCCACCAGCATTACGCTGACCGTGGTCATGGGGCTGATGCTGCTGGTGTACTGGCGCGCTTCGCGCCTGCTGAACAAGAAGGTGGAGCTGGAATGATCGGTCGACTGCTGCGCGGCGGCTTTATGTCCGCCATTTATGCCTATCTCTATATCCCGATAATCATTTTGATCGTCAACTCATTTAACAGTTCGCGCTTCGGGATCAACTGGCAGGGCTTCACCACCAAGTGGTACAGCCTGCTGATGAACAACGACAGCCTGCTACAGGCGGCCCAGCACTCGTTAACGATGGCGATTTTTTCCGCCACCGCCGCCACGCTGATTGGCTCGCTCACCGCCGTGGCGCTGTACCGCTATCGCTTTCGCGGCAAACCGTTCGTCAGCGGCATGCTGTTCGTGGTGATGATGTCACCGGATATCGTGATGGCGATTTCCCTGCTGGTGCTGTTTATGCTGCTCGGTATTCAACTGGGCTTCTGGTCGCTGCTGTTCTCGCATATCACCTTCTGCCTGCCGTTTGTGGTGGTCACCGTCTACTCGCGCCTCAAAGGCTTTGACGTGCGTATGCTGGAAGCGGCGAAAGACCTGGGCGCCAGCGAACTGACCATTCTGCGCAAAATTATTCTGCCGCTGGCGCTGCCGGCGGTGGCCGCAGGCTGGTTGTTAAGCTTTACCCTGTCGATGGATGACGTGGTGGTCTCGTCGTTCGTGACCGGGCCAAGCTATGAAATTCTGCCGCTGAAGATCTACTCGATGGTGAAAGTGGGCGTTTCACCGGAAGTGAACGCACTGGCAACGATTTTGCTGGTGCTGTCGCTGGTGATGGTGATTGCCAGCCAGCTGATTGCACGAGATAAAACCAAGAGCCTGAAGGTCAGGCACTAAACTCAGGGGACGTAAAATGAAAAAATGGTCACGCCACCTGCTCGCGGCAGGTGCTTTAGCGCTCGGCATGAGTGCGGCCCACGCGGACGATAGCAAAACGCTCTATTTCTATAACTGGACGGAGTACGTGCCGCCAGGCCTTCTGGAACAGTTCACCAAAGAGACCGGCATCAAGGTTATCTATTCGACCTACGAGTCGAACGAAACCATGTACGCCAAGCTCAAGACTTACAAAGACGGCGCCTACGATCTGGTGGTGCCGTCGACCTACTTTGTCGACAAGATGCGCAAAGAGGGCATGATCCAGAAGATCGATAAAAGTCAGCTGAGCAACTTTAAGAACCTCGACCCGGAGATGCTCAACAAGCCGTTCGATCCCAACAACGACTACTCGATCCCCTACATCTGGGGCGCAACGGCGATTGGTATCAACAGCGATGCGATTGACCCAAAAACCGTCACCAGTTGGGCCGACCTGTGGAAGCCAGAGTATAAAGGCAGCCTACTGCTGACCGACGACGCCCGTGAAGTGTTCCAGGTGGCGCTGCGCAAGCTAGGCTACTCCGGTAACACCACCGACCCGAAAGAGATTGAAGCGGCCTACAACGAGCTCAAAAAGCTGATGCCAAACGTGGCGGCGTTCAACTCCGACAACCCGGCTAACCCCTATATGGAAGGCGAAGTGAATCTGGGGATGGTGTGGAACGGCTCCGCGTTCGTTGCCCGTCAGGCCGGTACGCCGCTGGAAGTGGTGTGGCCAAAAGAAGGCGGTATCTTCTGGATGGACAGCCTCTCGATTCCGGCCAATGCCAAAAACAAAGAAGGCGCGCTGAAGCTGATTAACTTCCTGCTGCGCCCGGACGTGGCAAAAGAGGTGGCGGAAACCATCGGCTACCCAACGCCAAACCTGGCGGCGCGTAAGCTGCTGAGCCCGGAGGTCGCCAACGACAAGTCGCTCTACCCGGATGCCGAGACCATCAACAAAGGCGAATGGCAGAACGATGTCGGCAGCGCCAGTACGCTGTATGAAGAGTATTACCAGAAGCTGAAAGCGGGACGTTAATTATCGCCCCGCTAGCCCGGCAGGCACTGCGCCGCCGGGCTACACCAACGCTATCTCCGCCGTAAAATGCATCTCCTCCCCTGCCCTCAGCAACACTAACCCCGGCTGTCCGTCCATCGAGTGCGCATCGACCGGATGGGTTTGCGGTTCAAGACAGACAAACGCTTCGCCTGGTGGGCGATACAGCATCAGCCAGGGCGTACGGGCCGTTAGCTGCACCGTTATGTCCGATCGTCGTAGCGTCGCCACGCCGCCCCAGCCCGAATAGCCGACATTTTGCCAGCGGTCAGCAACCGGCGCAGGCCGATTAAAGTCGGCATCCTCTGGAAGCCTGGGCTGCCATCGCCCAGGTAAATGCCGTTCCCCTTCTGGCCAGTAGCCAGCGGAAGAGAATGTCAGCGTCGTGTCGCTATCGAGGGTAAAGAACGGGTGGATCCCCATGCCATACAGCATCGGTTTGGCCCCGCGATGGCGCAGCGTTATCGCCACCTGCAAACGTGCTTCTACCAGCGTATAGCTCAGCTCGGCGTGATAATCGAAGCCGCAGCGGTGCCGTTGACTCAGAGTCAGAACGCAGCGTTGCGTCGTCTGTGATCCCACCGCCCAGCGGTTTACCCAGCCGTCACCATGCAGAAAGAAGTCATTATCCACCGGGGAGTCCGGCAGCGTTATCCGCTCTCCCGCCAGACTAAAGCGATTGTCGCGTACCCGGTTCGCCACCGGAAGCATGGGAAACAGGGCCACATCATCCGGCCGCGCCCCCTTCCCTGCCCGCAGTAGCGGCTGGCCGTCAGCCACCCGCTCGAGACTCTGCACGGCGCCACCTTGCGGTGTAATGCGCATCCGCAGATGCGCATTCTCAAGCAGCAGTTCGGTCATCAGTGCGCCCGACCGGTGTTGGCTGCCGTTGCGCTTTTCTGGTGGCCCGCCGCCAGCTGCTCTTCGAGCGCCTCCAGGGTCACGCCTTTCGTCTCAGGCACGTTACGCAGGATGTAGAGATAGCCCAGCGCGCAAATAACACCATAGAGCGTGAAGCTGCCTGATGCGCCCAGCCCGGCGTTCAGTAGCGGGAAGGTATAGGTCAGCAGGAAACAGGCCACCCACAGCGCCAATGTTGCCAATGACATCGCCAGCCCACGCACGCGGTTAGGGAAAATCTCCGCCAGCAGCACCCAGGTGACCGGCGCCAGCGTCAGCGCATAAATGGCGATCGCCGCCAGCACCAGCAGCAGCACCGGCCAGCCCATAATGCCCAGCGCGTAGGCTCCGGCAATCAACGCGTAGATAACCGTTAAGCCGCTCGCCCCCAGCAGCATCAGCTTGCGACGCCCCAGTTTATCCACTAGCGGCAGCGCGGCGATGGTGAAGACCAGGTTGATAATCCCGGTTGCGACTATCGATTTCAGCGTGCCGTTGATATCAAACCCGGCGGAGGCAAAAATCTCCTGCGCATAGTTGAAAATCACGTTGATGCCGCACCACTGCTGGAAGATAGCCAGTACGACGCCCATGATAACGACCGGCTTAACCTGCGGCTGTAACAGCGTAGAGAAAGCAACCCGCTGGCTGTCTTTCGCCAGCGTATGGGCGATATCGTTCAGGGTACGGCTGGCGTATTCCGGTGAACCAATGCGTTCCAGCATCTGGCGGGCGCGAGCCTCTTTCCCGGCCTTCATCAGCCAGCGCGGCGATTCCGGTACGATAAACAGCAGCAGTAAAAAAGCCACCGCCGGCAGAAGCTCCGCGCCAAACATCCAGCGCCAGCCCGTTTGCCCGTTCCAGCTTTCCACGATCGCCTGCTGGGTTGCCCCGGCGGCGACCGGCTCGGCAATCAGCAGGTTCACCAGCTGCGCCGCCAGCACGCCAATCACGATAGTCAGCTGGTTGATAGCCACAAAGCGACCGCGTTTTTCCGCCGGGCTCACTTCGGCGATATAGAGTGGGCTGAGCGCAGAGGCCAGCCCAATCCCGACGCCGCCGACAATGCGATACACCACAAACATGTCAAAGTTGCTGGCCATCGCCGTTCCCCACGCCGATGCGCTGAAGAGAATGGCCGCCAGAATAAGCGGCAGTCGGCGACCAAATTTGTCGGCACACCAGCCCGAAACCAGCGCGCCGAGCACGCAACCCACTAGCGCCGAGCTCATCGCCCACCCGGACTGCGCCGGATCGGTGATATTGAAATAGGCTTCATAGAACGGCTTGGCACCGCCGATCACCACCCAGTCATAGCCAAATAGCAGCCCGCCGCAGGCGGCGACCAGGCAGATGGTCCAGACGTACCCCATTTTTAATTCTGTAGCTTTCATGTTGATTTCCTCAGTCGGAAAACGCAGGGTCAGAGTGGCGGGTGGCTCGTGCCACCCGCTGTTATGTTATGGCAACAGCTCGCGTTTCAACACATGACGGAACAGGTGTGCTTTGTCGTGAGCCGGATTCAGCGCCAGCAGGCGGGTCAGCAATTCACTGGCGCGTTCACGTTCTCCCAGCCCCAGCCAGCCCAGCGCCTCGATAAACAGACAGTGCTGCTGATGCTGCTGGCGACTATCGCTATCCAGCGCCACCAGGTCCGGCAAGGACACCGCGAAGAAATCACTCTCCGGCGCAGTATCACGATTCGCTTCAGCCCAACGGATAAAGCTGCGGAAATGCGCGTCAGCCCCGGCGTGATCGCCGAGAACCCGGCGCGCCATCCCCTGCCAGAAGAGATAGTCGGCAGGCTGGTCGTTGTAGTAGCGTCCTGCCTCCAGCACCGATTCGCCGTCACGGGCACGGCTGAAGTAGTACCACGCCTGTTCGTGCTGGCCCATTTGAGAGGCATAGACACCCAGCAGATACCAGATGTCGTTATCCGTTTGCCCCGGCAGGCGGCCTTCGCCAAGGTTATGCGGGTAGTGCAGCGCGGCTTCCAGCAGTGCGGTGGCCTTGTGGGGATCGTCCTGTGCTAACGCCCGATGCATCTGATTGAGCAAATACTGTCCGGTAACCTTCCCCTCACCGCCTTCCCATGGATGGAAGACACGGTCGCGCAGAACCTCTGCGGCGGCGTCATAATCACCGTGGGCATGCCACAGGCTGAGCAGCTCGGCGGTCAGATCGTCGCGGCGGAAGACCACGCTCAGGCGGTCATTAAGCCGAGTTAATCGGGTCTCAACGCTTTCTGCGTTCAGCTTCGCAAGACAGTCCAGCTCAAACAGGAAGCGCGCATTCTCGGGTTCCAGCGCCACCGCCTGCGCCAGACTTTGCGCCGCCGCATCGGCATCGTGCTGTTTGTTCCACTGCCAGATACCCAGCAGGCGGTGCGCCGGGGCAAAGGCCGGTTCCAGCGTCAGGGTTTGCTGCCAGCAGGCTACCGCTTCGTCGTAACGACGTTTGCTGTACCAGAAGCAGCCCAGCAGCCAGATAGCAAAAGGTGAGTCCTGGAGCTGTTGCAGCATCTGCACTTCGTCCAGGGTATTGGGGAAGCGCACCCGGCGGGCGAAGGCCTGCCGCGCCCGTTGCAGGTTGACGGCACGATCGTCACCCAGCGCCGCGCGCCACAGCAACGGCAGCGTCTCCTGGCTGTCGAGGACGGCCAGCAGCGTTCGCGCGTCCTCGCGCAGGCCCAGCGAGACAAGCCAGCCGGCCAGAATGCTGGCGTTGGTTCCGCGCTGTCCCGTCACCTGCAGCAGAGCATCACGATCGGCAGCATCACCACGGATCGCAAAGCGCGCATAGTGCAGCGGGTAGCTCAGCGGATAGTGTGAAAGCTGTTGTGCAGTCCAGCGCAGCGCTTCGTCTTCCCGACCGAGACGCGCCAGAACCAGCGCCTTCAGCCCCATCGCCAGGTTGTTGCTGCCGTTAAACAGCAGGCTTTTCTCCACTTTTTCCAGCGCATCAGCATAGTCACCGCGCTTCATCGCCAGTCGCGCCAGCGCCCAGAAGGCCGCATCGCGACAGTTACCGCTCCAGCTCGCTTTGTAATAGCTATCCCATGCCGCATCGTCGTTACCCTGACGCTCCAGCGCCGTTGCCAGCAGCCAACTGGCCTCACCATCGCGCGGGTTTTTATTCAGACGATGCGCCCGCACCAGCGCGGCTTCCGCGCACTGCTGCGCCTGCCCCCAATCGGCGGCATTCAACGCCAGCGTACCGAGCGCGACGTTATTGCGATAATCGTGAGGGTCGATAGCCAGCGCACGACGGTAGTAGTCCTGCGCATGACGGCTGGCATGGTTATACTGCTCAAGGTGCTGGCCGATGAAATAGAGTTCATCCGGGTTATCAAGCGCCTCTGGCTGCGCCGGGGCTTGTGCTGCGTCCGGCAGCGGGGTCTCCTGCGGGATATGCTCGTCATAGCGCAACAGCGTGGTTCCGGTGGCATCCAGCACCGCCAGCGATAAACGTTGCGGCCCCGGCGACGGCAGCGTCTGCTGCCAGCTTTCCCCCGGCGTTAATGAGATAACGGTCTCCCACTGCGATTCGCCATCTGCCGTCAGCACAACGCTGACTTCATGCAACGGCGCCACGGCGTAGACGCCCAGCGTGATGTTATCGTCCTGGCGTTCCAGTTTGATAGCCAGGGTCGTGCTGGCGTTGTGCACCCGTCCCAATTCACCATATGGCAGGAAGTTCTGCACAAAGACCTTCTCTTCAAACGGGGCCAGCCAGGTGAAGTCAGGCTGATTATCGGTGTAGACCCCGGTCATCAGTTCAATGTACGGGCCGTTCTCATCGGTCAGGTTGCGATCCCAGGCCTGGCCAAAATCACCGTAGCCCCAGCTCCACTGTTTTTTGCCCGGTGAGACGTGATGGTCTGCAACGTGCAGCAGCCCGCCATGCTCGCCGTGATGGTAGGCGCCAACAAAGTCATAGTCTGATTTTTCCGCCATATAGGAGGTCGGTACCGGCACGTTTTTATAGCGTGAGATATCCACGCCAGCGGAGTAGTCCACCTTGTAATACGTCCCGGTGGCGATAGGGAATGCCGATACGGCGCGCTTGCCGTGGTCGAAAACGGCGGTCACGTCCGGTGGGAAGATGCTCTGGTGATCGTCACCGCCCTTCACCGCCGGGTTAGCCCACCAGAGGAAATGACGCGGAGTGGCGTTGCCGTTAAAGACCTTACCGGTAATTTCAATGAGCGCCCGGTCCGGATACAGCGTGAAGCCCGCCATCACCTGCAGACCACGCATCGGCTCCACTTCGCCCATCCATACCGTCTGTTCGCCCTGCTTGCCTGCCTGGATAGTGACGTCAACCGGCATAAAGGTGGTCGGGCGGTGATGCTGCGGCCAGTTAAACTCGATACCACCGGAGATCCACGGTCCCAGCAGACCAACCAGCGCCGGTTTCACCACTTCGTTGTAGTAGACAAAGTCACGCTCACGGACTTTATCGTAGGCACGATGAATACGCCCACCGAGCTCCGGTAGCAGCATGACGCGGATGAAATCATTCTCCATCCAGACCGCCCGGTAGTCGCGCATTTCACGCTCACCGGTCAGGGTATCAATCACCCCATAAGGCCAGACCGCGCCAGATGAGCCCTGATAGACGCGTTTTTCGAGAAACATGGGGTTAGGATCTTCGGCGCCGGTGGTCCATGTCGGGAGGGATACGGTTTCTTGCCAAACCTTCACTGCACTGTACATTCAGCTCTCCACTAAATAAATTGAAGTGAAATGGGGGAATGACAACATTCTGGCTGAGCATGTCGCGGTTAAAATGCGCAATGCTCACGCAATACAGTTAAGGGAGTTAAGTAAATGTTGCGAACCGGTTTTAATAATGCCCGGGTCAGGCAGACCAACAAGCAGGTATTTCTTGGTCATCTGTGGCGCGAAAAGCAGCTCAGTAAGTCCCGATTGGCGCAGATAACCGGGCTGTCGATCCCGGCGGTCAGCAATATTCTGCAGGAGTTGCTGGATGAAGGCCGTATTACCCATTCGCGGGAAAACCTCAGCCAGCGCGGGCTCAACAGCGGCAGCTTCCAGATCCCCACCGATGGCGCCTGGCTGCTGTGTATGAACGTGTCGCCTACCCACATCAGCAGCCAGTTAGCCGATAGCCGGCTGCTCCCCATCGGCGACGTGCAGCACGAAACCATTAGCGCCCCGCAGCCCACCGCGTTGATTAGCGCCATTGCGGCCCACTGGCGGCGGTATAGAAAGCAGCATCCGCAGGCCATCATTAACCTGGCGCTTGGTGTACATGGTCAGGTCGACCCGGTGACCGGGGTTTCGCAAACCATGCCGCAGGCACCGTGGAAAGCGCCGCTGGAAATCCGCTATCTGCTGGAAGAACAACTGGGCATACAGGTGCGCCTGGATAATGACTGTGTGATGCTGGCGTTGGCGGAGAAATGGCAAAACCCGGCGGCGCTGGCGGATTTCTGCGTGATTAATGTCGACTACGGCATTGGTTCATCGTTCGTGATTAACGACAGGATTTGGCGCGGCAGTCTGTATGGTTCGGGGCAAATTGGCCATACCATCATCAACCCCGACGGGATGGCCTGTGACTGCGGTCGCTACGGCTGTCTTGAGACGGTGGCGTCATTAAGTGCGTTGAAAAAGCAGGCCCGTATCTGGTTAAAATCTCGTCCTGGTAACCAGAGTCTCGACCCCGATAACCTCACCACCGCACAGCTGATCGATGCCTGGCGGCGCGGAGAAGGTCCGGTACGGGCGTGGGTGGAAAACGCGGCCAGCGCTATCGGGCTAAGCCTGTATAACTTTCTGAATATTCTCAATATTAACCAGATCTGGCTGTATGGTCGAAGCTGTGCCTTTGGCGAACCCTGGCTGAACACCATTATCCGCCAGACCGGGTTTAACCCTTTCGATCACGGCGATACACCGAAAATTAAGGCCACACAGATTGGATTCGGTCAATTGACCCCGGGGCAGCAGTTACTGGGCAGCGGTTATCTCTACGTCGAGGCATTGCTGAGTGAAGTTTAACCAACACAATGTAGCCCGGCCAAGCGCAGCGCCGCCGGGATGACGGCAATAAAAAAAGCGGAGCCTGAGCTCCGCTTTTTCATTGTCATAACCCAAACATCAAATTTCTTTCAGCAACTTCGCCACGAACGCTGGCACCACTTCGCTTGCCAGACCATAATGCTTCTCTTCAAACTCGCTGCCGACCTGGCTTGGCTCAAGGTTCAGCTCCACGGTGTGCGCGCCGTGCAGCTTCGCTTCGTGAACAAAACCCGCCGCCGGATAGACGTGCCCCGATGTGCCGATGGCGATAAAGATATCCGCCCTCGCCAGCGCCATATAGATATGGTCCATCTCAAACGGCATTTCGCCAAACCAGACGATATGCGGGCGCAGCGGCGCCGGGAACTGGCAGCAGTGGCAGCGATCGTCAACGGTCAGATCGCCCGGCCAGTCAAACACCTGGCCGCTTTGGGTGCAGCGCACCTTCAGCAGTTCGCCGTGCATGTGCAGCACGTTTTTATTGCCCGCGCGTTCATGCAGATTGTCGATGTTCT
This sequence comes from Kluyvera sichuanensis, assembly GCF_040930405.1. Classification (NCBI taxonomy): domain Bacteria; kingdom Pseudomonadati; phylum Pseudomonadota; class Gammaproteobacteria; order Enterobacterales; family Enterobacteriaceae; genus Kluyvera; species Kluyvera sichuanensis. The sequence goes on along the minus strand of NZ_CP162271.1, from coordinate 627,205 downwards.
GCGTCACCACCAGCACGTTCTCGCCCAACGCCTCTTCCAGCCTTGCCAGCGCCAGATGCGCCGGATTCGGCGCAATCTCCGCCTGCTGTAGCTGACGACGGCGTTCGTTGTAGAAGCGCTGCACCAGCTCAGGATCGCGGTGGTAGCCTTCCGGCGTTGCCACGTCCTCAACCCGATGCTCTTCCCACAGCCCGTCCGCCGCGCGGAAGGTCCGAATGCCCGACTCCGCCGAAATGCCTGCGCCCGTCAGTACGACCACTCTTGGTTTATCCATCTCTTCTGGCATCACCCTGTCCGTAAAGAAAATTCGCTGGCGCAGACGCTGGCGCAGCTGACGTTTATTCCGACGAAAACGGCTCAATCGATGTAAGCGGCGCGACTGCATATCTACTCCATGTTAGTTGGTCAGATGAAGGAACGCCGCGCCGCGCATCCCCCCTGCATCACCGTGACGGGCGCGCTCAATGCGCGGCGTACGGGCTACAGGCAGTAAATGACGCGGTAAGCGTTGCGCTAGTCCATCGGCGATCGCTGTAAAATTAGATAACCCACCGCCGAGCACCACCAAATCCGGGTCGACGATGGTCAGGATGTTGCCAAGGCACACCGCAAGCAGATCCAGATAGCGTTCAACGTGCTCACGCGCGTTAGGATCCCCTTGCTGCCAGAGAGCAACAATTTCCGGCGAGGTCAGCGGCTGCTGATAAAAATGCGCGTACAGCCACGCAAAACCACGACCGGATAAATAGTTTTCAATGCAGCCGGACTGGCCGCAGCCGCAGCGGGTAAGCGGAAAATCACGCCCCACCACTTCCAGCGCATCCACCGGCAGGCGAATATGGCCAAACTCGCCGGTAATATAGCTATGACCGGTAATCGATTTACCGTTCAGCACGATACCGCCGCCAACGCCGGTGCCGAGAATCAGCCCCATCACCAGCGGATACTGGGTGAACTCGTCGTCCCAGGCTTCGGAAATCGCGAAACAGTTGGCGTCGTTATCCAGACGGACGTCGCGATCGAGCAAACGGCTTAAGTCTGCGCGCAGCGGTTTGCCGCTGGCCGCCGGGACGTTAGCCGCGTACAGCAAACCGCCCTCGGTTTCCGGCATGCCGGGAATGCCTATCCCCACTGTACCCCGACAGTCAAAGCGTTCGTCGGCCTCTTTTACCAGTGCGATGACCGCGTCAAGAAAGCGTTCATAGCTCTCTTTCGGCGTGGGAACGCGCGTTTCCCACCGTAGCTGGCGCGATGAATCAAATACGCCAAGTGCAATCTTGCTGCCGCCAATGTCAAATCCGTAATGCATCATTGTTCATTCCTCTAACTGACGCGCGCAGCAGCAAGGCCACACGGTCAGGACGTCAAATTACTGGCCACTCAGCACCCTCGCAGGGTCGATTCGGCTGGCGCGACGGGCGGGATACCAGCTCGCCAGCAGACTCAGCAACAGTGCCGTGACCAGCACATAAACGACATCCAGCCAATGCAATTCAGACGGCAGGAAGTCGATAAAATAGATGTCGCCAGATAAGAACTGGTGACCAATAAGTTTTTCAATCACGTTGATAATGTTGGTCAGGTACAGGGAGCCAAGCACCCCAATCACCACGCCACACACGCTGCCCAGCAGGCCAGCCAATAAACCATACCACACGAAAATGGCGCGAATCAGCCCGTCTTTGGCGCCCAGTGTGCGCAGCACCGCAATATCGCTGCTTTTATCTTTCACCGCCATCACCAGCGTGGAGACGATGTTAAAGCAGGCCACGCCGATCACCAGCACCATCGCCAGATACATAATGGCGCGGATCATCTGGATGTCGCGGTACATGTAGCCGTAGGTGCCAATCCAGCTTTTGATGTAGACATAGTTGTTGGTCACTTCGCCTGCATCACGCACCAGTTTGTTGGCGTTAAAGACGTCGTTCACCTTGATGGCGATACCGGAGATGCTCTCACCCATGTCGAGATACTGCTGGGCGTCCTGCATCGGGATCATCGCAAAGCTGTGGTCAAGCTGGCCGCTTAGCTGCAGAATCCCCGTCACGTGCAGGCGCACGCGTTTTGGCTGCAGCAGCTTATGTTCCGGATTCGAGTTCGGGATCATGATAGAAACCCAGTCTCCCGCCTTCACCTTCAGCGCATCGGCCACGCCTTTGCCGAGAATAATCTGCTGCTCACCGGCTTTAAAATTAGCCCATGCTTCAGCCTGGATAAAACGCGGCAGCGCGCTGAGCTTGCTCTCCTGCACCGGATCAACGCCCTTCACCTGGATGGCGCGCAGGTTGCTGCCGCTCTCGACCAGGCCGGTAAAGTTGATGTACGGCGCCGCGGCTTCAATGCCCTTCACCGCTTCCACTTTTGGCAACACGTTCTGCCAGTGATTCCACGGCTGGTTCACCGCTTCAATTTCACCGTGCGGCACCACCGCCAGAATGCGGTTATTCAGCTCACGCTCAAAACCGTTCATCGCGCTAAGGCCAACGATCAGCACCGCCACGCCCAGCGCGATGCCGACCGTAGAGATAACGGAAATCAGCGACACCATGCCGCCGCGCCGACGGCCGCGGCTAAAGCGCAGGCCGATCAGTAATGAGAGGGACGGAGCCATTAATGCGCTCCCATCAGGGTCAGTTGGTCGCTCAGGTGGCCATCGCGCATTTCGAGCTGACGGCCCATTCGTTTCGCCAGTTGAAGATCGTGCGTCACCACCAGGAAGGCGGTGCCCTGCGACTGATTCAATTCGCCCAGCAGTTTGAAGATGCTGTCAGCATTTTTCGCATCGAGGTTACCGGTTGGTTCATCGGCCAGCACCAGGCGTGGGTTATTCACCAACGCACGGGCAATCGCCACGCGCTGACGTTCGCCGCCGGAGAGCTCCGATGGACGGTGGCTCGCGCGATGCTCAAGCCCTACCGCTTTCAGCATTTCCAGCGCACGGGTGGTGATTTCAGCCGTTTTCTTCTTGCCAATCAGCAGCGGCATCGCCACGTTTTCCAACGCGGTAAAGTCCGGCAGCAGATGGTGGAACTGGTAGATAAAACCGAGCTTCTGGTTACGCAATTCAGCTTTCGCCGCCGAAGAGAGCTTACTCATCGGTTGACCGCTGAAAATCACGTCGCCAGTGGTTGGCGTATCCAGCCCGCCGAGCAGGTGCAGCAGCGTACTTTTACCGGAACCGGAGGTGCCGACAATCGCCATCATTTCGCCTTCGCCAATGCTGAAGCTGACATTGTGCAGAACGTCGGTTTGCACATTGCCTTCCTGATAGCGTTTGCACAGGTTGTCGCATTGCAACAGGATCTTATTCATAACGTAAAGCCTCAGCGGGTTGAGTGGCGGCAGCGCGCCAGGAAGGGTAAAGCGTCGACAGCAGCGCCAGGGCCATCGCCACCAGCGCAATCACGATAACCTGCAGCGGCTCGATGGCAACCGGCAGCGCCGCACCGTCGAGAAACGCGCCGATAATCGGCATTAAATTATTGAGCTGGCTGGCCAGCAACACGCCAAGCACCGCGCCTAACAGCGCGCCAATAATGCCCGCGCTGGCGCCTTGCACCATAAAGACGGTGAGGATCTGTCGCGGCGTCAGCCCCTGGGTTTGCAGAATGGCAACTTCGCCCTGCTTCTCCATCACCATCAGCCCCAGCGAGGTGATGATGTTAAACGCGGCAACGGCGACGATCAGGCTCAGCAGCAGCCCCATCATGTTCTTTTCCATGCGCACGGCCTGGAACAGCTCGCCTTTACGCTCGCGCCAGTCCTGCCATTTGGTGCCCTGCGGCAATGTTTGCTGGCTCAGAGTATCCACCTGCAGCGGTTTATCCAGCCACAGACGCCAGCCGGTGATATTCCCCAGCGGGTAGAGCATCAGGCGGGAGGCATCCTGAATATTGACCAGCATCTGGTAACCGTCGACCTCGCTGTTGGCAGCAAAAGTACCAATCACCGTAAACAGGCGCTGGCTCGGCAAGCGGCCCATCGGCGTAAACTGGCTGGCAGAAGGCACCATCACGCGAATTTGATCGCCGCGGTTAACCCCGAGTTGCCCGGCAAGTTGCTCGCCGAGAATGACGTTATATTTTCCGGCGGTGAGATCGGTCTGTTTGACGTTGACCAGGTACGGCGTGAGCGGATCTTTTTGCGCCGGGTCGATCCCCAGCATCACCCCGACCGAAACGCTACGTGCACTTTGCAGCACCACATCACCGGTGGTGAGCGGCGCGACGCGCGTCACGCCCTGGAGCTTCGCGCTCTGTTCCGGGTGCTGTTGCGGGTTGAGGGAGCCCTGTTCGGCTGTCAGAATGGCCTGCGGCATCAGCCCCAGAATGTTGTTTTGCAGCTCGCGTTCAAAGCCGTTCATCACCGAAAGTACGGTCACCAGCGCCATCACGCCAAGCGTGATGCCGATAGTCGACAGCCAGGAAACAAAGCGACCGAAGCGGTCCGCTGCTCGCCCACGCATGTAGCGCAGGCCGATAAATAGTGCGACAGGTTGGTACATGTAATCCGTCTGGTTGCTGAAAGCAGATGCACGAGTATATAAGCGAAAGCAGGATGGGTAAATGACTGAACCGTAAGCGCAAGGCTGACAATCGCTGACGAAAGGACGCAAACATTGAAATTTTGGTCGTCACGGACAATAGTGATGTTTTCCCTTTATTTGCGAATTCATGATGATCCGCACCGTAAATCCTCTGCTGTTATCCGCAGGCGCGGCGCTTCTGGCGCTGTTCCTGATTTATACCGGCGTGAACGCCGCTGAAAAAGTGACCTGGCTGATGGAGGTCACCCCGGTGATTATCGTTGTGCCGCTGCTGCTATTCACGGCGAAACGCTATCCCCTCACCCCGCTGCTTTACGCGCTGATTTTCTTTCACGCCATCATTCTGATGGTGGGCGGTCAGTACACTTACGCTAAGGTGCCGATTGGCTTTGACGTACAGGCCTGGCTTGACCTCAGCCGTAACCCGTACGACAAACTGGGGCATTTCTTCCAGGGGCTGGTGCCGGCGCTGGCGACGCGCGAAATTCTGCTGCGTGGGCACATTGTGCGCGGGCGTAAGATGCTGGCATTTCTGGTCTGCTGCGTGGCGCTCGCGATTAGCGCGACCTACGAGCTGATTGAGTGGTGGGCGGCGCTGGCAATGGGGCAAGGCGCGGATGATTTTCTCGGCACTCAGGGCGACCCGTGGGATACGCAGTCGGATATGTTCTGTGCCCTGCTGGGTGCGCTGACAACGGTTATCGTACTGGCGGGTTGGCACTGCCGACAGTTAAAAGCTGCCGGATGGCGTTAACCCCATCCGGCAATTCTCGCAATACACCCTACCCGCGTCGGAACTTGATAATCAAAATCGGCATGGCGAACACCAGCGTCATCAAATTCGCCATGCTGACCGCCGTATCTTCAATCATCACGCCGTAAATCAGCCACATGACTAGTCCGCAAACGAACATAATGTACATCAGGCCGGAGATCCCCTGGGTGTTGCGGGTAGCAATCACCTTAATGGCCTGTGGTAAGAACGACAGCGTCGTCAGGCATGCGGCCACATAGCCAATCAAAGAAGCCCACTCCATGTTTACGCCTGCGCATCGCGGGTAACGGGAATCGGCCTGACCGGCACCTCTTGCGGTGCAGCGGGCGTCGGCACTTTGCGGTATTTATCCAACAGGTGAATCTGAATTTTACGCAGCTGGTCGCCGTTCAGACGGTAGAAGCGGAAATAGAGCACCAGGGTAATCGCAAAGAACACGACAGGCAGCACAATCATGATGAACTGCATACCGAGCACGGTTTCGGCAGACTGGGCAACGTTTGGCGTATAGCCAATCACCCCGAGCACCACCGCGATAAAGAAGGCGGCAAACGCCGACCCGCCCTTCACCACCATCGTCTGCACCGCATAGGCGATACTTTCGCAGCGAACGTTAAACTTGTACTCGCCGTAATCGACGGTATCCGCCACCATAATCACCTGCAGAACCCAGAACAGCGCGGTGCCGACGTTCAGGAAAATCCCCGCAAGGCAGATGACTAACACGTTCGCCGAACCCGCCAGCGCCATCAGTAACAGCACGCCGCCGCTGACCATCGGCAGAAGTGACGCCCCCGCCCACAGCACTCGTCGCGACAGCGCCTTCGCCAGACGCGGGAACAGCACCAGCGTCAGCAGGTTGGCCGCCCCGGCATAGGAAAGGTAGTACGGGAACAGATCCGCATCACCGACCACGTAGGTGAAATAGTAAATGGCAAAGCCGGTGATGATATTCGACGCCACGTTGTAGGCCAGCGCCATCCCCAACAGGCAGGAGAGCTGATCGTTTTTGTAGATGAGGGCGAGAATGGATTTCAGCGACAGGCGGCTGCTGTCCGCCGTGGCATCGCTGTCTGACGAGAAGACTTCATGGACGTTGCGCAGCGTGACAATCGTCGAGGCGATAAAGAACGCGATCAGCACCAGCGTAAACATTTGGAAGCCAAATCCCCGGTCTGCGCCGCCCACGTAGTTCACGAACGGCAGCGTAATCCCAGCAGTGACGAACCCGGCGAGGCTGGCAAAAAAGCGCGGGAACGGCACCAACTGTTCGCGTTCGCGCTTATCCAGGGTAATGGTGGGTACCAGCGACCAGAACGGAATATCCATCAGGGTATAGGTCGTGCCCCACAGGATGTAGGTGATGCAGACGAACACCACCTGCGTAGTGCCTTCAAACAGGTGGGCGCTGAACAGTAAAAACAGCACCAGCGAGTTCGCCAGCGTGCCGAGCAGGATCCACGGCTTAAACTTGCCCCATCGCGTTCGCGTAGCGTTCACCACCCAGCCCATGATCGGGTCGTTGAACGCATTCCAGATTTTAGCCACCAGAAACAGCGTGCCCACCAGGCCTACCGATAATCCCACCACGTCGGTGTAGTAGTACATCAGGTACATGTAGACGATACCGATGGCGAAATCCTTACCAAACGCACCGAATCCGTAACTGAGTTTTGTTGTCAGAGAGATGCTCATAGGGTACCGGGTCGCTGTTACCAGCGCCCGCCTTCTGTTATTAGAGAGGTAAGCGCCGGGTCTTACGCCCGGCGCAGTTGGGCTTAACGGTGCAGCCAGGCCGGCAGCCAATCGCCGTGTGAGGCAATCAGGTCATCCACCAGCGCGTAAATCTCTTCAATGCCCAGCACTGCGGCGGTATGCGGGTCCATCAGCGCCGCGTGGTAAACGCGATCGCGGTTTTCGGTCAGAATCGCTTCGGTCAGCAGCGTCTGCACGTTGATATTGGTTTGCATCATAGCCGCCAGATGCGACGGAATCGTGCCCACTTTGGTTGGCTGAATACCGTTGGCATCCACCAGGCACGCTACCTCAACGCAGCTGCCCTGCGGCAGGTTATCGATAAGCCCGTCGTTACGCACGTTGCCGTAAATCACGCTCGGTTCACCGGTCCAGATAGCGTTCATAATGGTGCTGGCGTATTCACGAGACGGTTTGATATCGATGCGGTCGGCGGTTTTGTACTCTTCCAGCTCTTTATGCCAGTTCGCCAGTTGCTCGACGCAGCGTTTTGGATACTCGTCCAGCGGCACCTTATAGCGTTCAATCAGATCTTCACGCCCCGGTTTGATAAACCACGGGGTGTATTCTGCAAAGTGCTCTGACGACTCGGTGACAAAATAGCCCAGCTTTTTAAACATCTCATAGCGCACGATATTCTGGCAGCGTTCATTGCCGTGAATATTCGGTTTCGGCGCCTGCCCCGCGTCATAGGCGGCCAGCAGTTCCGGGTAGAGGTTAACGTAGCGACCGTCAGCGGTTTTACGCTCCAGCTCCAGGTAGAACGCCATATGGTTAATCCCGGCGCTGCGATAGCGCAGCGTGGCAGGGTCGACATTCAGGTCGCGAGCCAGCTCTTCCGCCGTACCCTGTACCGAGTGGCACAGCCCCACCTGCTTGATGTGCGGATAACGGGCGTACATAGCCCAGGTGTTCATCGCCATCGGGTTAACGTAGTTAAGCATGGTGGCGTCAGGGCAGACTTCGGTCATGTCGTCACAAATTTGCCACAGGTGCGGAATGGTGCGTAGCGCACGCATAATGCCGCCCGGGCCGAGGGTATCGGCAATGGTCTGCTCCAGCCCGTGGCGTTTGCAGACCTCAAAATCGGTCACGGTGCACGGCTCGTAGCCGCCAATCTGGAAGGCGACCACCACAAAATCAGCCCCCTGCAGCGCCGCTTTGCGGTCGGTATGGCAGGTGATATGGCCGGATGCACCGGCGGAATCCATCAGTTTACGCACCACAATGTGCGACTCTTCAAGACGCGTCTCATCGATATCCATCAGGGCGATATGCGCTGATTTAAGCGCCTCGCGATGAAAAACATCGCCCAGGATATTTTTAACAAAAATGGTGGAACCCGCGCCGATAAAGGTAATCTTTGGTGCTGTCATCATGACTCTCCAGAAACAGTAGTGAACGCCTTTATCGTGGCACGCGCCCTGGCCGAAAACCTCCGTCTTCCCTGATGAGCATTCCCAAAAACTCAGATCTGATGCCGCTCGCGACAAGATCTGAGTTTTTGGGAGTAATTTGACTAAAAAGCAGAGTATCCGGCCTGCTAATCAGGCTAGTATCTGTTATAGCACCTGCGTTTGAGTCTGCCCTGCTGGCATGATTCTGATATTTCAGGAAACGGAGTCACCATGAGCGACGAGCCAATCACCTTTCTGCCCCGCGACCCACATATGTGCAACGGCGATGAAAAGCAGACCCGTAGCCCGCTGTCGCTCTATTCCGAATACCAGCGCATGGACATTGAACTGCGTCGGCCGCACGCCATGCCTGCCAGCCACTGGCACGGTCAGGTGGAGGTCAACGTGCCGTTTGACGGCGATGTGGAGTATCTGATTAACAACGAGGTGGTGCAGATAAAACAGGGACACATCACCCTGTTCTGGGCCTGTACTCCGCATCAGCTGACGCGACCGGGCGACTGTCGGCAGATGGCGATTTTCAGCCTGCCGATGCACCAGTTTCTCTCCTGGCCGCTGGACCGGGACCTGATTAACCACGTCACCCACGGCATGGTGGTGCAATCGCTGGCGACTCAGCAGCTCAGCACCTTTGAAGTGCTGCGCTGGCAGCAGGAGGCCTACAGCCCGAACGAGCAGATTCGCCAACTGGCGATCGATGAGATCGGCCTGATGCTCAAACGCTTTAGCCTCTCCGGCTGGCAGCCCATCCTGCTTAACAAAACCTCGCGCACCCACAAGAACAGCGTCTCGCGCCACGCGCAGTTTTACGTCAGCCAGATGCTGGGCTTTATTGCCGATAACTACGATCAGGCGCTGACCATTAACGACGTGGCGGATCACGTCAAGCTCAACGCCAACTATGCGATGGGCATTTTTCAGCGCGTAATGCAGCTCACCTTAAAGCAGTACATTACGGCGATGCGCATTAACCACGTACGCGCCCTGCTGAGCGACACCGATAAAACCATCCTTGATGTCGCGATGACCGCAGGCTTTCGTTCCAGCAGCCGCTTCTACAGCACCTTCAGCCGCTACGTCGGCATGTCACCGCAGCAGTACCGCAAGCTAAGCCAGCAGAAGCGACAAACTCTCTGATCCGCCGGATTCATCATTTTATGCGGTTGCACTCCCGCCGCCATCACGGATAATAAGTACAGCAAATTTATATTATTACCGTGAAGACACGGCTTTCTGGAGAACGTGCGCCGACTATGCCTGAACATGCCCGTTACGACCTACCGAGTAAACCTGGCGACCAGCGCCAGCTTGGCGAACTGACCGGTGCCGCCTGCGCGACGCTGGTGGCAGAGATCGCTGAACGTCACGCAGGCCCGGTGATCCTTATTGCCCCGGATATGCAAAATGCGCTGCGACTGCACGACGAAATCAGCCAGTTCACCGATAATCTGGTGATGAATCTCGCCGACTGGGAAACGCTGCCTTACGACAGCTTCTCCCCGCATCAGGACATTATCTCCTCACGCCTGTCGACGCTGTACCAACTGCCAACTATGCAGCGCGGCGTACTGATTGTGCCGGTCAGCACGCTGATGCAGCGCGTCTGTCCGCACAGTTTCCTGCACGGCCACGCACTGGTGATGAAAAAAGGCCAGCGCCTGTCACGCGATGCGCTGCGTAATCAACTCGAAAGCGCGGGCTATCGCCACGTTGATCAGGTGATGGAGCACGGGGAGTACGCCACCCGCGGTGCGTTACTTGACCTCTATCCGATGGGCAGCGAGCAGCCTTACCGCCTCGACTTCTTTGACGATGAAATCGACAGCCTGCGCGTCTTCGACGTTGACAGCCAGCGCACGCTCGAAGAAGTGGACGCCATTAACCTGCTGCCGGCGCACGAATTCCCGACCGATAAAACCGCCATCGAACTGTTCCGCAGCCAATGGCGCGATAAGTTCGACGTCAAGCGCGATGCCGAACATATCTATCAGCAGGTCAGCAAAGGCACGCTGCCTGCCGGTATTGAATACTGGCAGCCGCTGTTCTTCAGCGAACCGCTGCCGCCGCTGTTCAGCTACTTCCCGGCCAACACGCTGCTGGTTAATACCGGTGATATCGACGCCAGCGCGAACCGCTTCCAGGCCGATACCCAGGCGCGATTTGAAAACCGCGGCGTCGACCCGATGCGTCCGCTGCTGCCGCCAGCCCAACTTTGGCTGAAAACGGATGAGCTAAACAGCGAGCTGAAAAAATGGCCGCGCGTGCAGCTCAAAACCGAGAGCCTGCCGAAGAAAGCGGCCAATACTAACCTCGGCTTCCAGTCGCTGCCGGAGCTTGCCGTTCAGGCGCAGAACAAGTCGCCGCTGGAGAGCCTGCGTAAGTTTATTGAGTCCTTTACCGGCCCGGTGATTTTCTCGGTAGAGAGCGAGGGGCGTCGTGAAGCGCTGGGGGAACTGCTGGCGCGCATTAAGCTTGCGCCGAAACGCATCCAGCGTCTGGATGAAGCCACCGGCAACAACCGCTATCTGATGATTGGCGCCGCCGAGCATGGTTTTATCGATACCCAGAATAACCTGGCGTTAATCTGCGAAAGCGACCTGCTTGGCGAGCGTGTAGCGCGCCGTCGTCAGGACGCGCGTCGCACCATTAACCCGGACACGCTTATCCGCAATCTGGCGGAGCTGCATATTGGCCAGCCGGTGGTCCACCTGGAGCACGGCGTCGGCCGCTATGCCGGGATGACCACGCTGGAAGCGGGCGGGATTACCGGCGAGTATCTGATGCTCACCTATGCCAGCGATGCCAAACTGTACGTGCCGGTCTCCTCGCTGCACCTTATCAGCCGCTACGCGGGTGGTGCGGAAGAGAACGCGCCGCTGCATAAGCTGGGCGGCGACGCCTGGACGCGCGCGCGGCAGAAAGCCGCCGAGAAGGTGCGCGACGTGGCGGCCGAGCTGCTGGATATCTACGCCCAGCGCGCCGCCAAAGAGGGCTTTGCCTTCAAACACGACCGCGAACAATATCAGCTGTTCTGCGATAGCTTCCCGTTTGAGACCACGCCAGATCAGGCGCAGGCAATTAACGCGGTGCTGAGCGACATGTGCCAGCCGCTGGCGATGGACCGTCTGGTGTGCGGCGACGTGGGCTTTGGTAAAACCGAAGTCGCCATGCGTGCTGCCTTCCTTGCGGTTGAAAACCACAAGCAGGTTGCGGTACTGGTACCGACCACCCTGCTTGCCCAGCAGCACTACGACAACTTCCGCGACCGCTTCGCCAACTGGCCGGTGCGCATCGAGATGCTGTCGCGCTTCCGTAGCGCCAAAGAGCAGACGCAGATTCTGGCCGAAGCCGCCGAGGGTAAAATCGATATTCTGATCGGTACCCACAAGCTGCTGCAAAGCGACGTCAAGCTGCGCGACCTGGGTCTGTTGATTGTTGATGAAGAGCACCGCTTTGGCGTTCGCCATAAAGAGCGCATCAAGGCGATGCGTGCCGACGTTGATATTCTGACCCTAACCGCCACGCCGATTCCGCGTACGCTGAACATGGCGATGAGCGGCATGCGCGACCTGTCGATTATTGCTACCCCACCGGCCCGCCGTCTGGCGGTGAAAACCTTCGTGCGCGAGTACGACAGTCTGGTGGTGCGCGAAGCGATTCTGCGTGAAACGCTGCGCGGCGGTCAGGTTTACTACCTGTTCAACGACGTTGAAAACATTCAGAAAGCTGCCGATAAGCTGGCAGAACTGGTACCGGAAGCCCGTATCGCCATCGGCCACGGGCAGATGCGCGAGCGCGAGCTGGAACGCGTGATGAATGATTTCCACCACCAGCGTTTCAACGTACTGGTGTGTACCACCATCATCGAAACCGGTATCGACATCCCAACCGCCAACACCATTATCATCGAGCGGGCGGACCACTTCGGTCTGGCCCAGCTGCACCAGCTGCGCGGTCGCGTCGGTCGTTCGCATCACCAGGCCTACGCCTGGCTGCTGACACCGCATCCGAAAGCAATGACCACTGACGCACAAAAACGTCTGGAAGCCATTGCCTCACTGGAAGACCTCGGCGCGGGCTTTGCGCTGGCCACCCACGACCTCGAAATTCGCGGTGCGGGCGAACTGCTCGGTGAAGATCAAAGTGGCTCTATGGAGACCATCGGTTTCACGCTGTATATGGAGCTGCTGGAAAACGCCGTCGATGCGCTCAAAGAGGGCCGCGAGCCATCGCTGGAGGATTTGACCAGCCAGCAAACCGAAGTCGAACTGCGCATGCCGTCGCTGCTGCCGGATGATTTTATTCCTGACGTCAACACCCGCCTGTCGTTCTACAAACGGATCGCCAGCGCGAAGGGCGAGAACGAGCTGGACGAAATCAAGGTTGAGCTGATCGACCGCTTCGGACTGCTGCCGGACGCCGCGCGCAACCTGCTGGATATCGCCCGTTTACGTCAGCAGGCGCAGAAACTCGGGATCCGCAAGTTTGAAGGCAATGAGAAAGGCGGCGTGATTGAGTTTGCTGAGAAGAATCACGTTAACCCGACGTGGCTGATTGGCTTACTGCAAAAGCAACCGCAGCACTATCGTCTCGACGGCCCGACACGCCTCAAATTCTTCCAGGATCTGAGCGAGCGTAAAACGCGCATGGAGTGGGTGCGCCAGTTTATGCGCCAGCTTGAAGAGAACGCGGTCGCCTGAGTGTCATCGTTACTGGCCCGGTAAGCATAGCGCCACCGGGCTATTTCCTTCCACCGCCCCCTTCACCACCCGTCATACTCTACTGAAAAAGCGTTTCACTTCTTACCGTTATCCGGCTTACTTTTGTTTACATATGAATAAAAATGCGTATATTTCTCATTTGCATTTGTTTTCAAGTGCGTATTGGCATTTTTTATCAATCGTGGCCATAGAGCTGCGGATCACAACAACACTCGTAAGATTAAGGGTTTACCATGTCTCTTGTTTTCACTACCCGGGATAGACGTACCGCTCCTTCTCTCGTGGCCGTCGGCATTGCGCTGGCGCTTTATCCTCATCTGGGGCACGCCGCCACGGATAACAAAGATGACACCATCATCGTAGAAGGCAGCGATGAAACCAGCCCGGAGTCGCAGCAGCAAGATTACAGCGTCAAAACCACGACCACCGGTACCAAGCTACTACTGATACCGCGCGATATTCCGCAGTCCGTCAGCGTTGTTAGCCAACAGCGAATGAAAGATCAGAATCTGAATTCAATTGGTGAAGTATTAACCAACACCACCGGCGTGACCGCACAAGTACAGGATAGCGACCGTACCGTGTTCTACTCTCGTGGCTTTTTCGTCAGCAACTATGCCTACGATGACCTGCCGACGTCGATAAGCGAAGTATGGAACTTCGGTGACACCACCACCGATACCGCGATTTATGACCGTATCGAAGTTGTTCGCGGTGCCACCGGCCTGATGAGCGGTTCCGGTAACCCGTCGGCCTATGTCAACATGGTGCGCAAACATGCCGACAGCCGGGAGTTTCAGGGCAACGTTTCGGCCACCTACGGCAGCTGGGATAAGCAGCGCTATGTATTGGATCTACAGGCCCCGCTGGTTGAGTCCGGTAACGTGCGCGGGCGCATGATTGCGGGCTATCAGGACAACGACTCATGGATGGACAACTATCACTATCAGAAAAAATTTCTCTACGGCGTAGTGGACGCCGACCTCACCGATAGCACCACGCTATCGCTGGGCTATGAGTATCAGGAAAGCGAGACCTCCGATCCTACCTGGGGTGGGCTGCCTACCTGGTATAGCGATGGCAGTAAAACCCATTACGACCGCAGTGATACCTCAGCGCCAAACTGGGCCTACTCCGATAAAGACAGCACTCGCGTGTTTGCCAACTTTACCCAACGCTTTGACAGCGGTTGGGAAGCCCATATCAACGGTATGCATACCGAAACGAATTTCGATACTAAAACAATGTACATGTCCGGGTATCCAGATAAAGAGACCGGTGACGGCATGGTCGGTTACGGCGGCTGGAACCGTGGCGAGCGTAAGCAGGATGCGGTAGATGCCTTCCTACGCGGTGGCTACGAGTTGTTTGGCCGTAGCCACGAAATGATGGTTGGCGGCAGCTTTAGCCGTCAGCGCAATCACTACGATAACAGTATGCCAAATTCAAAATGGGGTGTTGTCGATGTTGGCAGCTTCAATAACTGGAACGGCAACATTGCCGACCCGCAGTGGACACCGTGGAAGTTCTACAGCAAAGACGATATACGTCAGTCCTCGGCATACACCTCTACGCGTATTTCGCTGGCAGACCCACTGAACCTGATCCTTGGCGCACGTTATACCAACTACAACATCAAGTATAACCCTGCTGGTGCTCCCACAACGTTTCTTGATAGCACCAAGAGTGACGTCACACCCTATGCAGGCCTGGTTTATGACATCAATGACACCTGGTCGGCCTACGCCAGCTATACCACCATTTTCCAACCGCAGGATAAACGCGATGCCAGCGGTCGCTACCTTGATCCAACCACCGGGAAGAGCTACGAAGCCGGTGTGAAAGCCGATTGGTTTAATACTCGCCTGACAACCTCACTGGCGGTATTCCGCATTGAACAGGATCATGTGGCAAGCAGCACTTCCGATCAGCTGCCAAGCGGCGAGTCTATCTACGAATCGCTGGACGGCGTGGTCAGCCGAGGGGTCGAATTCGAACTGAACGGCGCGCTGACCGATAACTGGCAGTTGACCTTTGGCGCCACCCGCTATGTCGCAGATGACAAAGACGGTAAAGCGGTGAGCTCCGATCAGCCGCGCACGACGCTCAAGCTGTTCACCCGCTATCAGTTGCCAATGGTGCCTGAGCTGACGGTTGGCGGCGGCGTTAACTGGCAGAATAAGATCTGGAACAACGTCAGCGACGGTCCGAAGGGGGCTGACTATATCGAACAGGGCAGCTACGGGCTGGTGAATCTGTTTAGCCGTTATCAGGTAACCAAGCAGTTTGCCCTACAGGCCAACATCAATAACCTGTTTGATAAGAAGTACTACGACTACGTGGGTTCATATCTGGTCTACGGTGCGCCAATGAACGTCTCTATCTCGGCAAGCTACGATTTCTGATAATAACCGGTTCCCCGGGCTACATAGAGCCTGTAGCCCGTCCAGGCGAAGCGCCGCCGGGATTGACGCCCATCTTACAGACGTAAAAAAGGCAGCCATTCGGCTGCCTTAGTCTCCCCAATTTTACGACCTCGTAATCAATTAGTGATTACGAATATAGTCGTCCATCTCGGTTTTCAGGTTATCGGATTTAGTACCGAAAATCGCCTGAACGCCGGAACCTGCAACCACCACGCCAGCAGCGCCCAGTTTTTTCAGGCCAGCCTGATCAACTTTCGCTACGTCGGCTACGCTCACGCGCAGACGGGTGATACATGCATCAAGGTTCGTGATGTTTTCTTTACCGCCGAAGGCTGCAATCAGCGCCGGAGCCATTTCACTGGTTGCGGTTGCTTTGGTGTCTTCAGTGTTATCTTCACGACCCGGGGTTTTCAGGTCCAGTGCTTTAATCAGCACGCGGAAGACAACGTAGTAAACGATCGCATAGCAGATACCCACGATCGGGAACAGCCACAGTTTGCTGCTGTTACCGGACAGTACGATAAAGTCGATCAGGCCGTGAGAGAAGGAGGTACCGTCACGCATACCCAGCAGGATACAGATCGGGAACGCCAGACCAGCCAGAATCGCGTGGATGATGTACAGAATCGGCGCAACGAACATGAAGGAGAACTCGATCGGCTCGGTAATACCGGTCAGGAACGAGGTCAGCGCTGCGGAGATCATGATACCGCCCACTTTTGCACGGTTCTCTGGTTTAGCAGAGTGCCAGATGGCAATCGCAGCAGCTGGCAGGCCGTACATTTTGAACAGGAAGCCGCCGGACAGTTTGCCCGCAGTCGGGTCGCCTGCCATGTAGCGAGGGATATCACCGTGGAATACCTGGCCTGCGGCGTTGGTGTATTCACCAATCTGCATCTGGAATGGAACGTTCCAGATGTGGTGCAGACCAAACGGCACCAGGCAGCGCTCGATGAAGCCGTAGATACCAAACGCCACAACCGGGTTCTGGTAAGCAGCCCACTGAGAGAAGGTCTGGATAGCAGTACCGATTGGTGGCCAGATGAAGGACAGGATCACACCGGTAAAGATAGCGGCCAGACCTGAGATGATCGGTACAAAGCGCTTGCCCGCGAAGAAGCCCAGGTATTCTGGCAGCTTGATGCGGTAGAAGCGGTTGAACATGTACGCAGCAATTGCACCGGAGATAATACCGCCCAGAACACCGGTATCAGCCAGGTGTTTAGCGGTGATTTCTTCAGCCGGTAAATGCAGTACCAGCGGCGCAACCACAGCCATGGTTTTCACCATGATGCCATAAGCGACGACTGAGGCGAGTGCGGATACGCCATCGTTATTGGTGAAGCCTAATGCCACACCGATAGCGAAGATAAGCGGCATGTTAGCAAAAACAGAACCGCCTGCTTCTGCCATAACATGAGAGACGACGGCTGGCAGCCAGCTGAAGTTTGCGGAACCGACGCCCAGCAGGATACCTGCGATAGGCAGCACGGAAACCGGCAGCATCAGCGATTTACCGACCTTCTGCAGGTTAGCAAATGCATTCTTAAACATAATTAGGAGTGCTCCTGAGTATTTGTACTTTTGTTATACACGTTGTGTATATCTACGTTTTCACGCATTGGTGAGAGGGGAGAGACTCACCAGGGACAGGACATCTAAGTGCCCTTTTTATTTATTACACAGAGTAAAATAATTCACTCCGGTTTTGTTTGACGGCTATCACGTTTCAAAGAGCTATGGCGTAAAATCTTAATCTTCTTTACATAAAACGTGTCTGTATGTTTCAGAAATAACATTCACCGCCACTTTTATGGCGGTGAACTGTACTCGCTTTGTCTATTAATTACGAGCAATAAAATAAGCTATGAAATCAGGCAGATTGCAGGCGGGATGGGGCGATGTGGAAAAGGCGGGCGAAGTTATCGGTCGTCTGCAGCGCAAGCTGTTCAAGGCTTACGCCCTTCAGCACCGCCATGTACTCTGCCACGTCACGAACCATCGCTGGCTGGTTCTCTTTACCACGATGCGGCACCGGGGCCAGGTACGGGGAATCGGTCTCAACCAGCAGCCTGTCCAGCGGTACATAGCGTGCGGCATCGCGAAGCTGCTCCGCATTACGGAAAGTGACAATGCCGGAAAACGAGATATAGAAGCCCATATCCAGTAGCTTACCCGCCGTCTCTCTATCTTCAGTGAAACAGTGTAGTACACCGCCGCAATCCGTCACCTTTTCTTCCTGCAGGATGGCCAGGGTATCGGCACGCGCGTCGCGGGTATGAACGATGACCGGCTTGTTCAGCTCGCGGCCAATCTGAATGTGCTGGCGAAAAGAGAGCTGCTGCTGCGCTTTGGTTTCCGGGGTGTAGAAATAGTCCAGCCCGGTTTCCCCCATTGCGACCACACCCTCTTCCGCCGCCAGACGACGCAGTTCTTCAACATCGTACGGCTCGTCCTGATTCAG
This sequence comes from Kluyvera sichuanensis, assembly GCF_040930405.1. Taxonomy (NCBI): domain Bacteria; kingdom Pseudomonadati; phylum Pseudomonadota; class Gammaproteobacteria; order Enterobacterales; family Enterobacteriaceae; genus Kluyvera; species Kluyvera sichuanensis. The sequence continues at coordinate 609,097 of NZ_CP162271.1, read as the reverse complement.
CGGGTGAACGCCGCAGGAAAAGACCACTTCCGGGCGATTGCCCACCAGCTCACGCATGCTGCGATAGCCAGGAATGGTAGTGGCGACTGCGAGGGCAAAACGGACGTCGCGCGCGGCGGCTTTCGCCATCACATCATCAACGTCTTTGTGCAGGGATTCATAATTAAGGCCATCAAGATGGCAATGCGAGTCGACTAAAAACATGGTGTCTCTCTTAGAGGTGGGATACTGGCAGTACCACACCAGGTTGCAAATACTGTTCCCAGCGCAGCAGGCGCTCGGTGAGGATCAATTCGCGGTTCAGCCCCGTTACGCTCAGCAACTGCTCACGGCAGGTGCAGGCATCGGCGGCTATCACCTGTAGGCGGGAAGCGGATAGCGTGTTCGCCAGTTGATGCACTAAACCGAGGCTATCGGCGTTGGTCAGCCGCGTAATACGCTGTTGATGCTTCATGGCATCCAGCAGCAGCGACGAGAACCAGTGCAGACGTGCCACGACTGAATCATGGTTCAGCGTCGGCAAAAGCGCCAGCCAGTCGCCGCTGGTTAAGGTGAAGCTCAGCGCCTGACAGAGCTTTTCGCGCGCGCCCCAACTTTCTGGAGCCAGCAGTTCCAGCGCGGCCGCTGGCGCATGGTCGCACAGGCGCAGCGCGGTGAGCAGCGTCTCGCGCGGCTGGCTGATTTCTCGCTCCAGCCACGCCAGCGCATAGGCTTCGCTCGGCGGCGCCAGATGAAAAGCGCGGCAGCGACTACGCAACGTCGCCAGCAGGCGAGCCGGCTCTTCACAAGCGAGGAAGAACCAGGTGTTCTTCGGCGGCTCTTCCAGCGTTTTTAACAACGCGTTGGCGGCGGCTTCAGTCAGCAGTGCCGCATCGGCAATCCACACAACTTTCGCCCCGCCAAGGCGTGAATGTTCGTACAGCTTTTCGCTGGTGTCGCGCACCGCGTCGATGCCCAACGTGCTTTTGCCTTTCTCCGGCTGCAGCACGTAGTAATCCGGGTGCGTCCCCGCCTGCATCAGCTGGCAGCTATGGCACTGACCGCAGCTTTTATGGCCGTCGGGGGTCTGGCACATCAGAAAACGGGTGATGGCGTAGGCCAGTGAATCAGCCCCCATTCCGCCGCGCGCCTGAATCAACAGCGCGTGGTGACCCCGTCCGGCCTGGTAGCTTGCGACAAGCTGCTCAAACGGTGGGCGTAACCACGGGTACCATTTCATGCCTGCTGCTCCGCAACCCAGGCGGTGACCGCCGCACGGATATCGTTCATCACGTTGTCCAGCGGCTGGGTGGCATCGACAGTAATAATACTGCTATCTTCCGCCGCCAGCTCCAGATAACGGGCGCGGGTGCGGTTGAAGAAGTTCAGCGACTCCTGCTCAATGCGGTCGAGGTCACCACGCGCACGGGCACGCTTCAGGCCCACTTCCGGCGTCACGTCGAGATAAATAGTCAGGTTCGGACGAAAATCGCCAAGCACCGTATTGCGCAGCGTCGACAGCATCTCTCTATCGATACCGCGACCACCGCCCTGATAGGCCTGAGTCGAGAGATCGTGGCGATCGCCAATAACCCACTTCCCGCTCGCCAGTGCCGGTTTGATCACCGTTTCAACCAGTTGGACGCGCGCGGCGTAGAACATCAGCACTTCCGCTTTATCGGTAATCACTTCGTCGCCGACTGATTTGATGTCCAGCACCAGGCTGCGCAGTTTTTCTGCCAGCACGGTACCGCCCGGTTCACGGGTGAACAGCAGGTCGTTTACGCCGAGGTCGCGAAGCGTTTCGACAACCACGTCGCGAGCGGTGGTTTTGCCCGCCCCTTCCAGTCCTTCAATGACGATGTAATTACTGCGCATTTTTATCCTTTAGCACTTTCAGGTAATCCTGTACCGAGCGGTTATGGCTCGCAAGATTGGTATTAAACGTATGCCCGCCTTTGCCATCGGCCACAAAATAGAGGTACGGCGTTTTTGCCGGATGCGCAGCGGCATTCAGCGAGGCTTCGCCCGGGCTGGCAATCGCCCCCGGCGGCAGGCCAGAAATCGTGTAGGTATTATACGCGGTTGGGGTCTCAAGATCCTTACGGGAAAGCTTTCCATCGTAGCGCTCACCCATGCCGTAGATAACGGTCGGATCGGTTTGCAGACGCATGCCAATGCGCAGGCGGTTGATAAACACCGACGCCACGCGATCGCGCTCGGAGGGCACTGCGGTCTCTTTCTCAATGATAGAGGCCATCGTCACCAGCTGATTTTTGTCATTGTACGGCAGGTTATCCGCCCGCCCTTCCCAGACTTTATCGACCTGTGCGACCATTTTCTGGTGCGCGCGCTTGAGGATGGCGACATCGCTGGTATTGGCGGTGTACATCCAGGTGTCAGGCCAGAACCAGCCTTCCACCCATTCCGGGTTATTGAACTTAAGCGCTTCGGCTACCGTGGCGTATTTATCATCGCTCAGCGTGTGTTTGATGTACGGCGCTTCGCGTAGCTGCTTAAGGTAATCACTGAGGCGCATCCCTTCAACAAAGCGCAGCGGGAATTGCGCCTCTTTGCCGCTACCCAGCAACTGCAGCATTTCACGCACGGTCATCTGCGGCGTGAAACGATAGGTGCCAGCCTTAAAGTGGGAAAGCTCTGGTTCAAGACGCAGCAGCCACTGGAAGACGCGTGGACGGTTGATCACTTTCTCAGCGTAAAGCTGGTCGCCCAGCGCCAGTCGCCCGGTGCCGGTTTTTAGCGTAAAGACCGTCTCGTCTTTAATCAGGAGCGTACTGTTGGCGAGCTGTCGGACTTTCCACACGCCAATACCGGCGGCAATGCCCAGAATAACCAACAGTAACAAAACTACGCGTAACATTTTCTTCATGCTAATCAGGCGACTCACAAAGTGGGGCTAGAAATTGGTAAAGTTCGCGGGCAGACCACTGCTGCTCCGCATAGCGCTGAACGGGGACAAGCGGCATCAGCGCGTTACAAATAAGCACTTCATCCGCCTCCGCTATCGCCGTCAGCGGCGCATTCACTTCGACAACGCGAAACGCCGAGCGTGCCAGCTGCGCAATAATAAACTGGCGCATAATCCCATTCACTCCGGCCTGGTCAAGGCGCGGCGTAAACACATCCTGCCCGCAGCGCCAGAACAGATTGGCGGCACAGCATTCCGTAAGCCACCCGTCGCTGTCAAGGACAAGGGCCTCATCGGCCGTCGTCTGCTCAAGATGAGAACGAATCAGCACCTGCTCGAGGCGATTGAGATGCTTAAGACCCGCGAGATACGGGTTACGTCCAAGCGTTACCGGGCTGAGCGCAAGGGTGATCCCCTCCGCTTTCCAGCGTGCGTAATGGGCTGGTGCGACCGAGGTCGAGAGTATCCGCGTCGGCGTCTGGCAGGCGCTGCCGCTATAGCCACGGCCACCTGCGCCACGGCTAAGAATGATTTTGAGCACCCCATTTTGCAGATGCTGCGCCAGCAGCATCATCTCATCGCTGAGCGTTGACCATAATTCGAAGGGAATAGCCAGCCGCTGACAGGCGGATTGCAGGCGAGTGATGTGCGCAGGCAGAAGTTGCACCCGGCCGTTGACCACTCTGGCGGTGGTAAAGCAACCGTCACCAAACTGAGTAGCGCGATCGTTCACCGCGAGCGTGTTCTGCTCGAGGCCATTAATCAAGAACATAGCGGCTCCTTATTGATGGTCGGGTAGTGTCGCAGGATGAAACGCGCTGAACAAGCAGAGAAAGCTGAATAAAAAAAGGCCCGACATGCGGGCCTTCATCGATGCGTTGTCTGATAGCGCGTCGCCATCAGACAATCAGGCTCAGACCTTTTTGAAGATCAGTGAACCGTTGGTACCACCAAAGCCGAAGGAGTTACACAGAGTGTACTCCATACCGCTGACCTGACGCGCTTCGTGAGGCACGAAGTCCAGGTCACAACCTTCATCCGGATTATCCAGGTTGATGGTTGGCGGAACAGCCTGATCGCGCAGTGCCAGGATGGAGTAGATAGATTCTACTGCGCCTGCAGCACCGAGCAGATGGCCGGTCATAGACTTGGTGGAGCTGACCATTACGCGGCTCGCAGCGTCGCCGAAGACAGACTTAACGGCCTGCGCTTCTGCTTTATCGCCTGCTGGCGTAGAGGTCCCGTGGGCGTTCACGTAGCCAATCTGGCCCGCATCAATGCCCGCGTCGCGAATAGCGTTAACCATCGCCAGCGCTGCACCTGCGCCGTTTTCCGGCGGTGAAGTCATGTGGTACGCATCGCTGCTCATACCGAAGCCAACGACTTCAGCATAGATTTTCGCGCCACGTTTTTTCGCGTGCTCGTACTCTTCCAGTACGACCATACCTGCGCCGTCACCCAGCACAAAGCCATCACGCTCTTTATCCCACGGACGGCTCGCCGCCTGCGGGTTATCGTTACGCGTAGACAGCGCACGCGCCGCACCGAAACCACCAACGCCCAGAGGGGTACTGGCTTTTTCAGCGCCACCGGCAACCATCGCATCCGCATCGCCATAAGCGATGATACGCGCGGCCTGACCGATGTTGTGCACACCGGAAGTACAGGCGGTCGCGATGGAGATGCTTGGCCCACGCAAACCGAACATGATGGTCAGGTGACCTGCCACCATGTTAACAATCGTCGACGGAACGAAGAACGGGCTGATCTTACGAGGACCACCATTCACCAGAGAGGTGTGGTTTTCTTCGATAAGACCGAGACCGCCAATACCGGAGCCGATAGCGGCGCCAATACGGTGAGCGTTCTCTTCCGTAATTTCAAGGCCAGAATCCTGCATGGCCTGAACGCCAGCGACAATTCCATATTGAATGAAGGCATCCATCTTGCGCTGTTCTTTGCGCGAGATAATGTCATCACAGTTAAAATCCTTTACTAAGCCAGCAAATTTGGTTGCATAGGCGCTAGTATCGAAATGGTCGATCAGGCTGATGCCACTCTGACCGGCAAGGAGAGCTTTCCAGGTAGACTCTACGGTATTGCCGACAGGAGACAACATGCCCAGTCCGGTCACAACTACACGACGCTTAGACACGTTTGTCCTCCAGGGAGGGATAAAATAGATACTTGTGGGACAAAAAGATAAAACTCAGGCGGTCGAATGACCGCCTGGAGATGTTCACTTACGCCTGGTGACCGTTGATGTAATCAATGGCAGCCTGAACGGTGGTGATTTTCTCAGCTTCTTCGTCCGGAATCTCAGTATCAAACTCTTCTTCCAGAGCCATTACCAGCTCAACGGTGTCAAGAGAATCTGCGCCCAGGTCTTCAACGAAGGAAGCATTGTTGGTCACTTCTTCCTGCTTAACGCCCAGCTGTTCGCCGATGATTTTCTTAACGCGTTCTTCGATAGTGCTCATACTCTTAAATTTCCTATCAAAACTCGCTTTCGCGATGGTTTTCGTAGTGTATAAAATGTTGAAAAATTTGCAACTAAATCCCGGCAGGTCGTACCACGATTTTACGCTATTTTGAGGGTGTTTGCCCTCATAACGCAAATGATTTTGCACTAATCATGCTCAGACATACGTAGATTGCCCGTTGTCTGAGCACTTTGTGCAAAACGCAATCAGACCATGTACATCCCGCCGTTTACGTGCAACGTTTCACCAGTGATGTAACTTGCTTCGTCGGAGGCCAAAAATGCAACCGCACTAGCGATTTCATTTGGAGTGCCGAGGCGCCCCGCAGGAACTGCCGCCAGTGTACCCGCACGCTGCTCATCGGTCAGCGCACGCGTCATGTCCGTTTCAATAAAGCCCGGAGCAACAACGTTCACAGTAATACCGCGTGACGCAACTTCACGCGCCAGTGATTTACTGAAGCCGATCAGACCCGCTTTCGCCGCAGCGTAGTTAGCCTGACCTGCATTTCCCATGGTACCAACCACAGAACCGATAGTGATGATACGCCCATGACGCTTTTTCATCATAGCGCGCATTACCGCTTTTGACAGACGGAAAACAGATGACAGGTTGGTTTCGATGATATCGTTCCACTCGTCATCTTTCATGCGCATTAACAGGTTATCACGAGTAATCCCGGCATTATTGACCAGAATGTCGACTTCGCCAAATTCCGCGCGGATATTTCCGAGAACAGATTCAATAGATGCCGGATCGGTCACATTCAACAGCAAACCTTTACCGTTCGCACCCAAATAATCGCTAATCGCCTGCGCGCCGCTTTCGCTGGTCGCAGTACCGATAACTTTCGCGCCGCGAGCGACGAGAGTTTCAGCGATTGCGCGGCCAATACCGCGGCTTGCACCCGTTACCAGTGCAATTTTTCCTTCAAAGCTCATGCTTTCCTCTTTATTGCGCAAGTGCCGCTGACAGGGCAGCCGGCTCGTTAATGGCCGATGCAGTCAGGGTATCTACAATACGTTTGGTCAGACCGGTGAGGACTTTACCCGGACCAACTTCATACAGATGCTCTACGCCCTGGGATGCCATAAACTCAACGGTTTTGGTCCACTGAACCGGGCTGTACAGCTGGCGAACCAGCGCGTCGCGAATCGCGTCGGCATCGGTTTCGCACTTCACGTCGACGTTGTTCACAACCGGAACAGTCGGCGCATTAAAGGTAATTTTCTGTAGCTCAACGGCCAGTTTCTCGGCAGCAGGCTTCATCAGCGCACAGTGGGATGGCACGCTAACCGGCAGCGGCAGCGCACGCTTAGCGCCCGCTGCTTTGCAGGCTGCGCCCGCACGTTCAACCGCTTCTTTGTGACCGGCGATAACCACCTGGCCCGGCGAGTTGAAGTTAACCGGAGAAACCACCTGACCTTCCGCAGACGCTTCGCACGCTTTAGCGATAGACGCATCGTCAAGACCGATGATAGCAGACATGCCGCCAGTGCCTTCCGGTACCGCTTCCTGCATGAATTTGCCGCGCAGTTCAACCAGACGCACCGCGTCAGCAAAAGCGATAACGCCCGCGCAAACCAGCGCAGAGTATTCGCCCAGGCTGTGACCGGCCATCAGAGTCGGTGCTTTACCGCCCTGCTGCTGCCACAGACGATACAGGGCAACGGAAGCGGTCAGCAGCGCAGGCTGAGTCTGCCAGGTTTTGTTCAGCTCTTCAGCAGGACCCTGTTGGGTCAGCGCCCATAAATCGTAGCCCAGCGCTGCGGAAGCTTCATGAAAAGTTTCTTCAATAACCGGATAGGTTGCTGCCAGTTCAGACAGCATGCCTACCGCCTGTGAACCCTGACCCGGGAACACGAAAGCGAATTGCGTCATGTTTATAATCCTTATACTTAGAAACGAACCAGCGCAGAGCCCCAGGTGAACCCGCCACCGAAGGCCTCGAGCAGCACCAGTTGACCGCGTTTAATGCGACCGTCGCGTACCGCTTCGTCAAAGGCACACGGCACGGAAGCGGCGGAGGTGTTGCCGTGACGGTCGAGAGTGACCACGACATTGTCCATCGACATGCCGAGCTTCTTCGCCGTCGCGCTGATAATACGTAAGTTCGCCTGGTGCGGCACCAGCCAGTCCAGTTCAGAACGGTCGAGGTTATTCGCTGCCAGCGTTTCATCAACGATGTGCGCCAGTTCAGTCACCGCGACTTTAAAGACTTCGTTACCCGCCATCGTCAGATGGATGGAGTTTTCCGGGTTAACACGATCGGCGTTCGGCAGCGTCAGCAGCTTACCGTAGCTCCCGTCTGCATGCAGATGGGTTGAGATGATGCCCGGCTCTTCAGATGCGCCAAGCACCACGGCGCCCGCGCCGTCACCGAAGATAATGATCGTGCCGCGATCGGTTGGATCGCAGGTACGTGCCAGCGTATCGGCACCGACCACCAGCGCATATTTCACTGCGCCCGTTTTGACGTACAGATCGGCCACACTCAGCGCGTAGGTGAAACCTGCGCACGCTGCCGCGACGTCGAATGCCGGTGCGCCTTTCACGCCCAGCATTTCCTGAATCTGACAGGCTGCACTTGGGAAAGCATGGGTAGCAGAAGTGGTAGCCACCACAATCAGCCCCAGTTCGCTGGCTTCAATGCCCGCCATTTCCAGCGCGCGTTTTGCCGCTTCGTAACCCAGCGTAGACACGTTTTCATCAGGGCCAGCAATACGGCGCTCACGGATACCTGTACGGGTGACAATCCACTCGTCAGACGTATCAACCATTTTTTCCAGATCGGCGTTAGTCCGCACTTGCTCAGGCAGATAGCTGCCGGTACCAATAATCTTCGTATACATGTACGCTCAGTCACTTTTCGCTAATATAGCCGCCCTATTCAACCATCGGGGCGCTGGCGCTATCGGTTGCCAGCTTCCAGAATGTCGAATCCTGCGGGGTATACGGATTCCAGGCGAGCGGCAATTCGCTGAGGAACTTGTCGCTGCACCGCCTGCACTGCCTGTTCTATAGCGATCGCAAAGGCTCGCTGATTGGCTGCACCATGACTCTTAATCACCGTGCCGCGCAATCCTAACAGACAGGCGCCATTATACTGGTCGGGGTTGAGGTGACTGAATCGCCTTGTCAGGCTTTTTTGTAACCAACGCTTTAATAAAAGCAGCCACCACGACCGTTTTTTCCCTTCGCTCTGCGATTTCAGCAGCGAGAGGAAGACTCTGACAACCCCTTCCATCGTCTTTAAGGTGACGTTACCTGTGAAGCCATCGCAAACCAGCACATCGGTTTTTCCCGTCAACAGCTCATTGGCTTCAAGATAGCCGATATAGTTGAGGGAAGAGATTGTTTTTAACACTAATGAGGCATCACGAATACTATCATGCCCCTTAATCTCTTCTTCACCGATGTTCAGTAGCGCAACGCGCGGGTTTTCAATTCCCAGCACGTCTTCGGCCATGACCGAACCCATGACGGCAAACTGCACCAGCATGTTACTGTCGCAATCCACGTTGGCACCGAGATCCAGCACCACCGTTTTGCCCTTTTGCTGATGCGGCAGAACCGTCACCAGCGCCGGGCGCTCAATCCCCTGAATGGGCTTGATCAATAATTTTGCCAGCCCCATCAGCGCACCGGTGTTTCCGGCGCTGACGCAGGCTTCGGCCCGCCCTTCTTTCACCATCTCAAGCGCCACGCGCATTGAACTACCGCGGCTATGGCGGATAGCATGCGAGGGCCGTTCATCACTGGCAATAACCGACTGGGCAGGGATAATCTGCAAACGTGAACGTTGTTCAAAGTCAGCTTTGGCAAGTAATGGCGTAATGTCGTCGGGATTACCGACTAAAAGAAGTGAGAGTTGCGGATTAGAACTCAGTGCCTGCAATGCTGCAGGCACTGTCACGGAAGGGCCAAAATCGCCCCCCATGACATCTAACGCCAGGGTTAGACGTGTCAAGGTATCGTCGCCGCTTGGTTTGGGTTTCCCCGCGTTAACGGGGAAATTCCTCACTAAGCTTCATCACGCTTTCGCGTGATTACTTAGCGATTACCTTACGGCCACGGTAGAAACCGTCGGCAGTGATGTGGTGACGCAGGTGTTGTTCACCAGAAGTTTTGTCTACAGACAGGCTGGTGACTGCGGTCAGAGCGTCATGGGAACGACGCATGCCACGTTTGGAACGGGTTGGTTTATTCTGTTGTACGGCCATGGACCTTACTCCTCAATTACTTTTGCTTTAAGCTGGCTAATACGGCAAATGGGTTTGGCTTCTGTGCCTCTTCAGGCAATTCACCAAAGACCATGTCCGCCTCGGACACTTCACAGTGTTCAGAATCATGCACCGGAACTACCGGCAAGGCGAGGATGATTTCATCTTCAACCAACGCCAGCAGATCGATTTCACCGAATTCGTTAACCTCAATCGGCTCATACGCTTCCGGGAGTGCCTCAACCTGATCATCATTTTTGACCGGGCTGAAACAATACTTTGTGTAAACATGATGAGTAAACGGTTTCCCGCAACGCTGGCACTCCAACGATACCGTCACCTCCACATCGCCGGTCAAGACCGCGAGGCGTTGGTTATCGATATTGAAGGACATGTCGCATTCAACATCACTGTCTACACTGACGACGAACGCGGCGACGCGCTCCGCCTGATCGGGGGTATAGATACCCTGGTAATCAAGGCGTTTTTGAGCCGTACGAACCGGATCGAGAGTCAGGGGTAATTTTACCTTTTGCATAGGGCGCGCATATTAACTTTGTAACGTCATAGAGTCAAAGAAAAAGGCAGCCTCAGGTTGCCTTTTGCCAATAATTCGCACACATTGCGGCCTATAGTTTAAAATGTCGGAATCTAATTCGCTACCGTCTATTTAAAAAATTATGCCTGAATTGATTCTTGCTTCGACATCCCCCTATCGCAAACAGCTTCTCGAGAAACTCGGCCTGCCTTTCGAGTTCGCCGCCCCCGAGGTTGATGAACTACCGTTACCAGGCGAAACCCCACGTAGCCTGGTCCTGCGACTGGCGCAGGCCAAAGCCCAGGCGCTGGCCGTGCGTTTCCCTAACCATCTGATTATTGGCTCTGACCAGGTCTGTTTACTCGATGGAGAAATCACCGGTAAACCGCACACCGAAGAGAATGCTCGCCTGCAATTAAAAAAGGCCAGTGGCAATGTGGTGACGTTTTATACCGGGCTGGCGCTGTATAACTCCGCCAATGGCCAGCTACAAACGGAATGCGAGCCGTTCGACGTTCATTTCCGCCATTTAAGTGAGCAAGAAATCAACGCCTATATCCGTAAAGAAAATCCGCTCAACTGCGCCGGCAGCTTTAAAAGCGAGGGGTTGGGGATTGCATTATTTGACCGCCTTGAAGGGCGCGATCCGAACACGCTGATTGGTTTACCGCTGATTGCCCTGTGCAAAATGCTCCGTCGGGAGCGCTTTAACCCGCTGGCAGATTAGTGCATTCCCGGCGCCGCTACATTTGGGATAGGTAGCCCGGCCAAGCGCAGCGACGCCGGGAAATCCCCCCACGATCACAGTTTATTTTTTCATCACCATTACAATTCAGACTCCACATTGAAACATTGTTTTAATTTAAGGAGAGAGAATGCGTGGTACCCCAAAACTGTTATTTATGCTGGCAATGCTGAGCGCAACGCAGGCCAATGCCGCTGATGACTGGCAGCATCAGGGCATTGTCGAAGGCAACCTTCCCGCCAGTTGGCAACAGATGAAAAGCCAGATGCAGTACCCTGATTCATGGCTTTCCGGGCACTATTCCGATTTTAAAACGTGGCAGCAGCATGCCCGTCAGTTATTTCGTCACTCGCTTCTCACTCCTGACGCGACCAAACCCTTCGACGCACAAAACATCGCCCGCGAAGACCGAGGCAGCTACACCGCAGAAAAGCTGGCCCTTAACATCACCGACGACAACCGCATTGCCGCGCTAATGCTGACGCCAAAATCCCCGGGCCCACATCCGGCAATCGTCCTGCTCCACGACCACGGTTCGAAATTCGATATCGGCAAAGAGAAACTCATCCGCCCATGGGGTAACGCCGAGCAGCTTGCCAGCGCCCAGGCCTGGGCCGACAAATTCTTCAGCGGGCGTTTTATTGGCGATGAGCTGGCAAAGCGTGGCTACGTGGTTATCGCCATCGACAGCCCCGGCTGGGGCGATCGCGGGCCGATGGTGTATGAACAGCAGCAGGCACTGGCCAGCAACTACTTTAATCTGGGACGTTCTCTGGCGGGTGAAGTAGCCTATGAAGATATGCGCACCGTAGACTTTCTCGCCTCGCTTAAAGGGGTCGATAGCCAGCGTATCGGCGTGCTCGGTTTCTCTATGGGCGGGTATCGCGCCTGGCAGTTGGCGGCGCTATCCGATAAGGTCGCCGCCACGGCGGTTATCTCCTGGTTCGGTACCTATAACGGCCTGATGACCCCGGGTAACAACGTGCTTCGCGGCCAGTCGGCCTTTTACATGCTGCATCCGGGCATGGCGGCCAAAATGGATATTCCGGATATCGCCAGCATTGCCGCACCGAAACCAATGCTGATATTTAGCGGCGGACAGGACAAGCTTTTCCCGGCCAGCGCAGTCAACGATGCCTTTGCCAAAGTGCACCGCGTCTGGTCTTCGCAAAAAGCCGACAACATGCTGGTAACCAAAACCTGGCCAGCGTTAGGTCACGTCTTTTACCAGCAACAGCAGGAGGAAGTGTTCCCGTGGCTGGATAAATGGTTGAAACCTTAACCCCTCGCCCTCAGCCCGGTGTGATATCAGGTCTGAGGGCATAGCTTTTTCTTGCCGGACTCAGTACTCTCTCGCCACCCTTTTTCCTGACCCAAGGAGTGCTCCGTGAGCGCCCCATCTTCGCCGCCCTCTGCTTCGCTTTGGCTTCCTATTACGCTTGCCAGCCTGATCCTGATGATCACTATGGGTATCCGTCAGACCGTGGGGCTGTTTGTACACCCTATCGTGATGGAAACGTCGATGAGCATCGCCGAAATCAGCATGGCGCTGGCGATTGGTCAATTGATGTGGGGAGCGTTCCAGCCGCTGTTTGGTGCCTGGGCAGATAAACGCGGCGCGTTCAGCGTACTGGTACTTGGTGCGCTAATGATTGCGTTGGGTCAACTGGGCACGCTGTGGGCCGCGTCGTTTCTGCCCTTAACCCTGGCGCAAGGTCTGCTCAGCCCAGCAGGTGCCGCGGCGGGCAGCTTCTCGGTGCTGATTGGCGTAGTCGCCAGCCGTCTGCCTACCGATAAAGGTTCCATGGCAAGTGGCCTGATCAACGCCGGTGGTTCGGTTGGGCAGTTTATCTTTGCCCCGCTGGTGCAGTTGATTATCGGCCTGCGAGGCATGGCCTCCGGGCTAGTGTTTCTGGCGATTGCAGCCCTTGCGACCATCTTTCCGTCCTGGATGCTGTGTCGCGGCGATAAACGCCAGTTGGCACATGCGCCTACCTCATCAGCGGCCGACCCAGGACTTAAACAGCAGATTGCCCTCGCCTTTCGTAACCCAAGCTATCTGTTGCTGCACGCAGGCTTTCTCACCTGCGGTTTTCACGTCGCATTTCTGACTACCCACCTGCCATCTGAAGCCGCACTCTGCGGACACGATGCCACCGTTCCAGCTATCAGCCTGTCGCTGATTGGCTTATGCAACATTGCGGGCAGCATCATGGCGGGCTTTCTCGGCAAGCGTTATCCGATGAAGTACATTCTGGCCGTGCTGTATGCCTCCCGTGCGGTGATGATTGCGTTGTTTCTGGTTTCCTCGAAATCAGAGGCGGCCTTCTATATCTTCGCCTGCGCAATCGGTTTTACCTGGCTTGCCACCGTGCCGCCGACGGCAGGCATCATCGGCAAGCTCTTCGGCACCCGCTACCTGGCAACGCTGTTTGGCTTCACGCTGTTTACCCATCAGATTGGGGCCTTTTTCGGTGCCTGGCTGGGCGGCGTGGCGATGCAGTACGAAGGAAGTCTGACGTGGGTGTGGTACGCGGATATTGCGCTGGCGCTGCTAGCCGCGCTGGTGAACCTGCCTATTAAAGAAAAAAGCGTTGCCGTTCGCGTCAGCGACATGGCGTAAAAAAAGCGGGCTATCAGAGCCCGCTTTTCACTTTATAACAGCCTGTTACTGCTGCTTGCTTTGACTACGCAGCACCTGCAAGCAGCGCTTGAGCTGGTCGTCAAGCGGCGCTTCAATACGCAGTACTTCACCGGTACCCGGGTGAGTAAACTTCAGTGCAGCAGCATGCAAGAACAGACGGTTCAGGCCAGTGCCTGCGAGCTGTTTATCAAACTCGCGGTCACCATAACGGTCATCGAAGGCAATCGGGTGACCGGCATGCAGCGTGTGCACGCGGATCTGGTGCGTACGCCCGGTCACCGGGCTACAGCGCACCAGCGTGGCGTGGGTATAGCGTTCTTCCACCTTAAAGCGGGTTTCCGACGGCTTCCCTTCCTGGCTCACGCGCACAATACGCTCGCCGCTTTGCAGAATATTTTTCAACAGCGGTGCCTGCACCACTTTAACGTGGGACTGCCACTGCCCGCGCACCAGCGCCAGGTAATCTTTTTGCATCCCCTTCTCACGCAGCTGTTCGTGCAGCGAACGCAGCGCAGAGCGCTTCTTCGCCACCAGCAGGACGCCGGAGGTATCGCGGTCCAGGCGGTGCACCAGTTCAAGGAAGCGGGCTTCCGGGCGTAAGGCACGCAGCCCTTCAATCACGCCAAAGCTCAGGCCGCTGCCGCCGTGCACGGCGGTACCAGAAGGTTTGTTCAGCACGAGGATATGATCGTCTTCATAGAGGATCACGTCGCTCAGCGCCGCGACTTTTTGCAGATGCGGCGACACCGCCTCTTCTTCACGCTCGGCGACGCGCACCGGTGGGATACGCACTTCATCACCGGCTTCCAGCTTATATTCTGGTTTGATGCGTTTTTTGTTTACCCGCACTTCACCCTTACGCAGGATGCGGTAAATCATGCTCTTCGGCACGCCCTTCAGCTGGGTGCGCAAAAAGTTGTCAATTCGTTGCCCGGCTTCATCAGCGCTAATGGCAATCATTTTTACGGTCGGAGTCTCAGTTTTCATGGTGCGCGATTCTAAATATCCCGGCTCAATAGCGCCACTCATTTTTCTATGCTTATATTTATCATTACCCATTTCTGACGTTGCTTCACCCTATGAGTTGTTTGTTATTAGAACAATCTCATCGGACTGGTGAAAAAACTGTGAGTAACCGGGTGATAAAAGGTGAAAGTCATCTTGCTATAACCAGGTTAGCAAGGAATAATGAATCTGTTTTCCGTGTTGAACCTGGAATAACAAGGATATTTACGGAATGACCAGTTTTGTCCGTCCGATCATCCACGCAGCAATGGCGTAAGACGTATTGATCGTTCAGACAGTTAGCGGGCTGCGAGTTGCAGTCCTTACCGGTACATATACTGTATGATTTTTAGATGGCAGACAGAAAACGCAACGGGAAACATCCGTGCAGACCTCTACCTTCTGAAAGATAACGAGTATAAATGGAATCTTCTCTGGAGAGTTATCCCAGGCTGTTCCCCAAATAATTGCGCTGTGTTTCCGCTTGAAACACAGGCTACCGACACTCTGCGCCTCTTAAGCGAGCGACAACCGTGAGGTTGGCGACGTGAATAGTCACGAGGCCATCGGTTTACCCCGGAAAGGCAACACTCTGCTCGCAGCTTAGTCGTCAATGTAAGAATAATGAGTAAGTTACGATGAAAAGAATGTTAATCAACGCAACTCAGCAGGAAGAGTTGCGTGTCGCCCTCGTTGATGGGCAGCGTCTGTACGATCTGGATATTGAAAGCCCAGGACACGAACAGAAAAAAGCGAACATCTACAAAGGCAAAATTACCCGTATTGAACCAAGTCTCGAAGCCGCATTTGTTGATTACGGCGCCGAACGTCATGGTTTCCTCCCCCTCAAAGAAATTGCTCGCGAATACTTCCCTGCTAATTACAACGCTCATGGTCGTCCGAACATCAAAGACGTACTGCGCGAAGGTCAGGAAGTTATCGTTCAGATTGATAAAGAAGAGCGCGGCAACAAAGGCGCTGCACTGACCACCTTTATCAGCCTTGCGGGCAGCTACCTGGTGCTGATGCCGAATAACCCACGTGCTGGCGGTATCTCCCGTCGCATTGAAGGTGACGATCGCACCGAACTGAAAGAAGCGCTGGCAAGCCTCGAGCTGCCGGACGGCATGGGCTTAATCGTACGTACCGCTGGCGTAGGTAAATCCGCCGAAGCGCTGCAGTGGGATTTAAGCTTCCGCCTGAAGCACTGGGAAGCTATCCAGAAAGCCGCTGACAGCCGCCCTGCTCCGTTCCTGATTCACCAGGAAAGCAACGTGATTGTTCGCGCCTTCCGCGACTATCTGCGCCAGGACATCGGCGAAATCCTGATCGACAACCCGAAAGTGATGGAGATGGCGCGTCAGCACATTTCTGCGCTGGGCCGCCCGGATTTCAGCAGCAAAATCAAACTGTACACCGGTGAAATCCCGCTGTTCAGCCACTACCAGATCGAATCGCAGATTGAATCCGCTTTCCAGCGTGAAGTCCGTCTGCCGTCAGGCGGTTCTATCGTTATCGATAGCACCGAAGCGCTGACCGCTATCGATATCAACTCCGCACGTGCTACCCGCGGCGGCGACATCGAAGAAACCGCATTCAACACCAACCTGGAAGCGGCCGATGAAATCGCCCGTCAGCTCCGCCTGCGTGACCTCGGCGGCCTGATCGTTATCGACTTTATCGACATGACCCCGGTACGCCACCAGCGCGCGGTAGAAAACCGTCTGCGTGAAGCGGTGCGTCAGGACCGTGCGCGTATCCAGATCAGCCACATTTCTCGCTTCGGCCTGCTGGAGATGTCCCGTCAGCGTCTGAGCCCGTCACTGGGTGAATCCAGCCACCACGTCTGCCCACGCTGCTCCGGCACCGGTACCGTGCGTGACAACGAATCGCTGTCGCTCTCCATTCTGCGTCTGATTGAAGAAGAAGCGCTGAAAGAGAACACCAAAGAAGTTCATGCAATTGTCCCAGTGCCAATTGCCTCTTACCTGCTGAACGAAAAGCGCGCCGCTATCAGCGCCATCGAATCCCGTCAGGGCGATGTTCGCTGCATCATCGTGCCAAACGATCAGATGGAAACCCCGCACTACTCCGTACTGCGCGTGCGTAAAGGTGAAGAGACCACTACCCTGAGCTACCTGCTGCCGAAGCTGCATGAAGAAGCCATGGCGCTGCCGGTAGAAGAAGAGTTTGTTGAGCGTAAGCTGCCTGAACAGCCAGCGCTGGCGACCTTCGTGATGCCTGAAGTGCCAGAGCCAACGGCTGTCAAAACCAGTGCTGTTGCCGCTGCGCCGCAGGCTAAAACGACCGCTGCTGCCGCACCTGCTGCACCAGGCCTGATTTCCCGTTTCTTCGGCGCGCTGAAAAACCTGTTTGCCGGTACCCCGGAAACGCCGGTTGAAGCCCAGCCTGAGAAGCAGGAAGCCAAGCCGGAACGTCAACAGGAACGTCGCAAACCGCGTCAGAACAACCGTCGCGACCGTAATGATCGTGGTGATCGTAACGACCGCCGTGGCGATCGCAACGAGCGTAACGAACGTAACGACCGTGGTGAAAACGCTGAAGGCCGTGAACCGCGCGAGAGCCGTGAAGGCCGCGAGGACAACCGTCGCAACCGTCGTGAAAAGCCACAGCAGACCGGTGAGGCACGTGAAAACCGCCAGGTCGCTGCCGTAGACGACAGCGAGAAAGCGAAATCCCGTGACGAGCAGCAGCAGTCCCGCCGCGAACGTAACCGCCGCCGCAACGACGAAAAACGTCAGCAACCGCAGGAAGCTAAGCCGCAGAGCCGCGAAGAACAGCCGGTTATTGCCGAGGAAGCCGCAGCGGAAGAGCGCGTTCAGAACATGCCGCGTCGCAAGCCGCGCCAGCTGTCGCAGAAAGTGCGTATCGAAACCCCTGAGCAGACCGCAGCACGTGAACTGATTGCTGAGGAACCACAGCAAGAAGAAGCACCACGTACCGCTCTGGCGAAAGTTGACCTGCCAGCCGTCGTTGATGTTCCGGCGCAAGCCGAGCAGGACGATAGCGCAGAAGGTCGTGATAACAACGGTATGCCACGTCGCTCCCGTCGTTCTCCACGTCACCTGCGCGTCAGCGGCCAGCGTCGCCGTCGCTACCGTGATGAGCGTTACCCGACCCAATCACCAATGCCGCTGACCGTCGCCTGTGCGTCGCCAGAACTGGCATCCGGTAAAGTGTGGATCCGTTACCCGGTTGCACAGGTTCAGGATCAGGCCATCGTTGATGCACCGGTTGAGCAGGAAGAGATTGCACAACCAATCGTGGCAGAAACCGTTGAGCAAGCCGTAGCGCCTATCGCTGCCGCTGAGCCAGTTGCACCAGTAGCTGTTGAAGCGCCGGTACAGCCTGCGGAAGTGGTTGAGCCAGAAGCCGTCGTTGAACCTGTTGTGGTCGTTGCTGAAGCAGCGGCACCTGCGCAGGAAGAAACCCCTGCTCCGGTCGTTACAGAAGCGGTAGCTGAAGAGCCAGTCGTTGTTGAAGAAGCGCCGGTACAGCCGGTTGCCGAAACCGCAGCGCCGGTTGAAGAAGCCAACGTGGAAGCCGAACCGGCTGCCGCAGAGCCAGTGGTTGAAGCTCCGGTAGCGGTAACGCCTGAAGTGGTTGCGCCAGTTGTCGCAGCAGCTCCGGTCGTTGAAGCGCAAGTGGTTGCACCGGCACCGGTTGTCGAAGCGCCTGTTGTCGCCGAGCCAGCCCCTGCCGCCGCTCACCATGCCACGGCACCAATGACTCGTGCACCAGCGCCAGCCTACGTGCCTGAAGCGCCGCGTCACAGCGACTGGGTTCGCCCTGCCTTTGACTTCGATGGTAAAGGTTCCGCCGGTGGTCACAGCGCAACCCATACTGCGACCTCAGGTCCAACCCGCCCGCAGCCGGTTGAATAACCGCCCGCGTGTGAAATAAAAAATCGGCCCCGGTGGCCGATTTTTTTTACCCTTTTTTTGGCTGCTGCATGCCAGCAATTTGCGGCATCACTTCCCGCATCAGATCGAGAAACTTACGCAGCCGCGTCGGGTAGTACCGCGCCCACGGATACACCAGATGCACCGGCAGCGGCGCGGCCTGCCACTGCGGCAATAGCTCAATCAGCTCCCCGCTCGCCAATTCTGCTTCCACCGTCCAGCTTGAGACAATCGCCACGCCCACGTGTGCCAGCGCCGCGTTTTTCGCCACGTACAGGCTGTCGGTGCTGAGCCGTGCCGCCACCGCCACGTTCACCGTCTCGTCATTCTCGGTATGGCGTAGCGCGACCTCATGCTGATAGAAGGTGCTGATGGCAATCCACGGCAGCGCGGAGAGCGACTCAGGGCTTTCCACCGCCGGATAGCGCGCAAGCAGTTCGGGCGAGGCCACGATACAGCGCGGCACTTCCGCCAGCAGCACCGATACCGTTGCCGGGTCAACGTCGGCCCCCACGCGGATCGCACAGTCGATATTATCGCTGATAAAGTCCACCGCTTTATCATGCAGCATCCACTCCACCGACAGCTGCGGATAGCGTGCCAGAAAGCCCACCAGCGGCGTCAGCAGCTGTTGCTGACCGAAGGCATGCGGCGCGCGTACCCGCAGCGTACCGACCGGCTGGTCATCAGAAAACTGTAAGGCATCTTCCAGCGCCAGCCAGGACTCCACCACCTGCCGGGCATGCTGATAGCAGCGCTCACCGTCGTCCGTCAACTTCATGGCATGCGTCGAGCGTTGCAGCAGCCTCGCGCCCAGCATCTCCTCCAGCGATTGCAGGCGGCGGCTGACGGTGGCCTGGGTGGTCTGGAGCTGCCGGGCAGCAGCGGAGAGCGAACCGGACTCCACAATGCGAATAAAGGTCCGCATCAGCTCGACGCGATCTATACGCTCATTTCTTTTCATTATCGACTTGCCTATACGTCAAACGTATAACTGTTTTACCACCTTGCCGGCTACCGCTCTACCCCAAAGACGCGGAAAATGCGCCTCATACACCGTTGAGGACAACAACATCATGAACAATCACACCGCATCAACACAGGCAAATGGCCTGCTTATTTTTATCCTCGCGCTGGGCGCTGGGTTCAGCGTCGCCGCCATTTATTACGCCCAGCCTCTGCTGCCGCTGATGGGCTCGACCTTAAACCTGAGCGTAGAAGGCATGGGGCTGATACCTACCCTGACCCAGGCCGGCTACGCGTTGGGGATTCTGTTTCTGCTGCCGCTCGGTGACCGCTACGACCGCCGGACGCTCATTTTGCTGAAAAGCCTGTCGCTGGCGGTACTGCTGCTGGTTTACAGCCTGACCCAGCAGTTTCACTCGCTGCTGGCGGTGAGTTTGCTTATCGGGATGGCGGCCACCATGGCGCAGGATATTGTCCCGGCGGCGGCGATCCTCGCTCCGGCTGGCAAACAGGGGAAAATGGTGGGTACGGTCATGACCGGTCTGCTGCTGGGTATTCTGCTGTCGCGAACCGTGAGCGGCGTAGTGGGTGAACTGTTCGGCTGGCGCGTGATGTACCAGGCCGCTGCCGTCAGCATTGCGCTGATTGGAGCCCTGCTGTGGCGCGTGCTGCCGAATTTTACCGCCCACTCAGAGCTGCACTATCCGGCACTGATGGCTTCAATGGCGCACCTGTGGCGTCGCTACCCGACGCTGCGTCGTGCCGCCATGGCGCAGGGCTTTCTCTCTATCGCCTTTAGCGCCTTCTGGTCTACCCTTGCCGTGATGCTGGCCGAGCACTACCACATGGGCAGCGCCGTTGCCGGTGGGTTCGGTATCGCCGGTGCCGCCGGGGCATTAGCGGCACCGCTGGCAGGTGGTCTGGCGGATAAAGTCGGTGCCGAAAAGGTCACTCAGTTGGGCGCTTTGCTGGTCAGCATCTCATTTGCCCTGATGCTGCTGCTCCCGGTGCTGCCGCCGTTGGCGCAACTGGCGCTGATTGCTGTCTCCGCCGTAGGCTTTGATCTGGGCCTGCAGTCGAGCCTGGTGGCGCATCAGAACCTGGTCTATAGCCTTGAACCGCAGGCGCGCGGTCGCCTGAACGCGCTGCTGTTCACCGGGGTGTTTATCGGGATGTCCGTGGGTTCAGTGCTGGGTACGCAGGTTTATGCGATGGCCGGTTGGGAAGGCGTGGTCGTACTGGCGACGATTGCTGGTCTGGTGGCGCTCGCCATTCGCATCAGCGAAACCTGGCGTCTGCGTAACGCCGCACTCAATGCGCAGTAGCGATAAAAAAAAGCCCGCGACGGGGTAGTGACGCGGGCGACAAAAACATATCCAGTTTCCAGATATGTCAAAACCTACATGTTTTATTTATTCAGTTGGAACAGCGACATTCCCTGCATATCCGTAAACGCTTTGTACGCTGCCTGTAGTGCGGTTTGCTGCATGGTGTAATTCGAAATCGTTTCGTTCCAGTCTACGTCAACCAGGTTGCTCATCTGCTGGGTTTGCGCCAGCGCACGGTCATCGCCCAGCGAGTCGAGCTTATCAAGTTCGTTAAGCTGGGTACCCAGTTCGGCGCGAACGGTCAACACGTTGTTCAGCGCCCCTTTCATGCTACGGTTCGCTCTGTCAATTGCTTCAGATGACACCGCTTTCAAGGATTCATCATCACCTACCGGCGTTTTCAGCGCGTCAATCACCTTGTTGAGCGCCACAAAAATGTTGCTATCGGCATCAGTGCTCGCACTCGCAGGATCTTTATCAAAGACCAGATTACCGGTGTGGCCAATAACCATCGTACGCGCGGAATCGACCTGTTGTTGCACGTTCTCAGACCCACCGTTGTAGGTACCGTCCGCATCAAATGGTGCTGCATCCGTCTTATAGCCAGCAAAAATGTAGCGACCATTACCGTCAGTGCTGTTGGCGAGGTTGAGAATTTGATCGCGAATACCTTCGAGATCCGTTGCCAGTGATGCACGGTCATCGTCGCTCAGCGTGCCGTTTCCGGCATACACGATCTTTTCCTGTGCCGACTGGATAGCCGTGGTGACCTGAGACAGCGTTTTCTCTTCAATCGAGACGCGCTGGGTAGCAAAGGTACGTGCGGTCGCATACTGGCTGTTTTGCGCCTGAGCCTGTGACAGCACAACGGCCTGAGAAGCCGCAACCGGGTCGTCCGATGCGCGGTTAACCCGCTTTCCGGTCGACATCTGTTCACCGTATCCCAACCATGCAGACTGGGAGTCGGTAATGCCCCGCATATTCTGCTGATACATCATTAAGGTACTGACGCGCATGATGTTCCCTCTTCTTAGCGAATATTAATTAATGCGTCGAAGATGGTGCTTGCGGTTTGCAGCACCTGCGCATTGGCCAGATAATACTGTTGGTACAGCTGCAGGTTGCCATACTCTTCATCGAGGTTTACCCCGGAGATAGACTGCTGCTGCTGCGTGAGTTCGGTAACGACGCTTGCTTGCGTGGTGCTGCTGCTTTTCAACGTGGCGGTTTTGGTGCCGATGCTACTCACCAGCGCCGCGTACGCATCGTTGAAGCTCTTTGAGCCACCAACGGTTTTACTGGTCTGTAGATCCAGCAGTTTTTGCCCATTGCGGTTATCACTTTCGCCGCCGCTATTACCAGAAGCATCCGCAATACCCATCGCAATTTGCGACTCACTGCTGATCTCCACTTTCATATTGACGATGGTGTCGGACACCGGTTTTAAGATGAAGCTATCGCCCACTGCTGCGCCATTAGTTGGGTCAGCCGTCTTGACATCTACCGTTAAGCCATCAAATTTAAGTGAGGTCGGCGTGCTGTCCTTATCCAACGTCACCGTGGTGTTATCAGACAGTCGCGTTACCTGCCAGCCGCCACTGGTATTGACGATGCGATAATCCGTCGCCTGTACCGCCGAGGCCTTGCTTACCTGTGCCACCAGCTCTGCGCCGCCGGTATTTTTAGCGTTTGGCAGCACCGCGGGTATGCCAAAGCTGAAGAACGCTTCACCTTTTTTGCCATCTGCGTCGACGCCACCTTCATGCACCTTGTTAAAAGCATCTGCAAAGGCCAGCGCCATCTGGTTGAGGCTATTACGCGTCTGGTCCAGATCCTGAGAACGGAAGGTCAGCATGCCACCCAGTGAGCCGGTGGTCAGCAGCTTTTCCGGGATTTCGATGCTACCCGCCACATTATCCACATACGCCACGGTGGTGCGCGTTGGATCGGCGCTGCTCGGTACTGCAGCAAGTTGGTTCGACCTCGTGCCCGCCACCAGCGTGTAGCCATTAGCCATAGTGATGTTGTAGGTGCTGCCATCCTGGACGTTCACCTCTACGCCAACCAGCTTGTTCAGATCGCTCACCAACTGATCGCGCTGATCCAGCAGATCGTTTGGCGATGCTCCCGCCCCCACGCCGGTCAGACGCGCAATTTTGTCGTTCAGGCTGGCAATCTGCGAGGTGTAGTTGTTGATCTGCTCAACGGTTGAGGTGATGCCAAGATTAACCTGCTTGTCCTGGTCGCGCAGATACTGATCGGCAACCTTGAACTGGTTCACGACGCCATCGGCTTTACCAAGTACGGTCTGACGTGCCGCTGGATCTTCGGCGTTGCTGACCAGCGTCTGCAGGCTACTGAAAAAATCCTGCAGGGTCGTCGAAATATTGTTAGTCGAACTGGCAAACATCGTATCGATCTTCGATACCTGCTCGTAGCGCGTCGCCAGACCGCTGCTCTGATTTTGTGCAGAACGCAGCTGATTGGTGATAAACGCGTTGTACTCACGCTGAATGCTGGAGACATTGACGCCATTGCCCACCCAACCGCCCGCGCCCAGCGTGCTGTTGGCAGAAGCCAGCACCGTCGTCTGACGGGTGTATCCCGCTACGTTATAGCTGGAGATGTTGTTACTGGTGGTATTCAGCGCCGACTGTGCGGCGCTCAGCCCGCTCATCGCGCTGTTAATTAAACTGGACATGAACGCTCCTTCTTAAGACCATGGTATTACTTATCGGATGGCGGACGGCAAACTTGAGGCTCATCAGAACAGATTTTCGATATCGTTACGGTAGGTATTGCTGACCTTGTCGCTCATCGCTTTTAGCTGCTGAATCATGCTGGTTAATTTGCGCGCATACTGCGGGTCGGTTGCATAGCCAGCGTTCTGTAACGCCTGTGCGCCCTGCTCCGCCGTTGATGCGGAGGTCACCGCCGCATAGCGCGGGTTGCGGGTTAGCAGGCTCACATAGTCCGACAGCGCTTCCAGATACGAGCTGTAGACGCGGAATTTGGCCTTCACCTTCTTCGCTTCGCCATTTTCAAATTCAGTGGTGGTGATTTCCGTCACCTTGCCCTTCCAGTCACCGGACGCCTTCACCCCGAACAGGTTAAAGCTCGGCTCGCCGTTTTCCCGGCGGATCTGCCGCTGCCCCCAGCCGGACTCCAGCGCGGCCTGCGCCAGAATCAGGTGGTGAGGAATGCCGCTCTGTTCACTCGCCAGCCGCGCAGGAAGCGAGAGCTGGGCGAGGAAGTCTTTGCTGTCGCCGGAGAGCGGCGTATCGCTGCTGTCCGGCGCCTTCGGCAGCGCCTTACGCACCATCTGCGTCAGCGCGGCGTTCTGGTAGCTGGTGACCGTCTGCATATCGAACTTCATCGGTACCTGACCGACGTTGTCGGCCGGCTCCTGCTGCTGCGTCGACAGCTGTTTGACCATCTCTTCCGCCAGCCCCAGACCTTTTCCTGCGGTCATCTGCTGGGCGATTTGCTGGTCATACATACTGGTGTAGAGCCGCGTCTGGTCGCTGCTGAAAAGACCGTCTTTCGGCAGCGTTTCACGCATGCTTTTTAGCATCATCTGTACGAACATCCCTTCCACCTGACGCGCCACCGGCCGCAGGTTGGCCTGCGGGTCCTGCCCGGCCTTGGTTTTCAGTTCATTCAACGACTGCGCGTCCCACGCGGCGCTCGCCAGTAATTTGCTGTCGGTCAGCATTAGACAATCTCCACCTTGGCGCGCAGACAGCCTGCGCTCTGCATCGCCTGGATAATCGACATCAGGTCGATTGGCGTTGCCCCCAGCGCGTTCAGCGCACGCACCACGTTGTTGAGGTTGGCGCTGGCGCGAATGCTCTGCAGCGAACCACCGCTCTGGCGAAGGTCGATTTGCGTTTGCGGCGTGACCACGGTACGGCCGCCAGCAAACGGCGTATCCGGCTGGTTCACCTGCGCGGAGCGGTTGACGGTAACGGACAGGTTACCTTGCGCCACCGCACAGCTATCCAACGTCACTTCGCGGTTCATCACCACGGATCCGGTACGGGAGTTGATAATGATCTTCGCATCCTGCGGCGTGGTACCCACTTCCAGGTTCTGGATATCCGCCAACAGACGCACCTGACCGCTGCCGCCCACCGGCGCACGCACCTGCACGGTACGCGCATCCAGCGCGGTGGCGTTACCAAGGCTGCTACGACGGTTAATGGTGTCGGCAATCTGCTGCGCCATGGTGAAATCATCATCATTGAGCTGCAGGTTGATGGTGTTGCTGGCGCCAAACTGCGTAGGCAGTTCACGTTCGATGGTCGCCCCACCGGTAATGCGCCCGCCGTTCAGCTGGTTCACCTGCACGCTGCTGCCACCGGCTGATGCACCGGCACCGCCCACCAGAATGTTGCCCTGTGCCAGCGCATATACCTGGCTGTCCACGCCTTTCAGCGGGGTCATCAGCAGCGTACCGCCGCGCAGACTTTTGGCGTTACCCATTGAGGAGACCACCACGTCGATGTTCTGCCCCTGACGACCAAATGCCGGAAGCTGGGCGGTGACCATCACCGCCGCCACGTTTTTCAGCTGCATATTGGTGCCCGCTGGCACGGTGATACCCAACTGAGAGAGCATGTTGTTCAGGCTCTGGGTGGTAAACGGCGTTTGCGTCGTCTGGTCACCCGTGCCATCAAGCCCCACCACCAGGCCATAGCCAATCAGCGAGTTTTCCCTCACCCCCTGCACGCTGGTAAGGTCGCGGATGCGTTCGGCATGCGCGAGGCTGGTCATCAGCACCAGCGTCAGGGTTAGCAGAGTTTTAAACATGGTTCACCTCGTTACATCGGCGATAAGTTAAGGAAGAAACGCTGCAGCCAGCCCATATTCTGCGCTTCGTTGATATAGCCGTTGCCGACATATTCGATACGCGCATCCGCCACCTGGGTGGACGGTACGGTGTTGCTGCCGCTAATGGTGCGCGGGTTAACCACCCCGGAGAAGCGGATAAATTCGGTGCCCTGGTTGATGGCGATCTGTTTTTCGCCCACCACGTGCAGGTTGCCGTTGACCAGCACCTGATCGACGGTCACCGTCAGCGTGCCGCTAAAGGTGTTGCTGGCGTTCGCGCCGCCCTTGCCGTTAAAGGTGTTGCCACCGGAGGCGTCCACATCGGCGCGCGCATTGCCAAACAGGCCCTGCAGGTAGCGCGGTACGGTGTCGAAGCCGAAATTCGTTTTGCCATCGCGGCTGGCGTTCGCCGACGAGCTTTTGCTCGCGCTGACGTTTTCCTGCAGCACGATAGTCAGCGTATCGCCGATATTACGCGGACGGCGGTCTTCAAACAGCGGTTGATAGCCGTAGTTAATCGGCTGCGCGGTCTGGAAAATAGAACCATTCACCACCGGAACCGGGCCGGGAATGGGCTGAGCGGTCGTCGCCCCTTCCACCAGCGGCTTGGACGGCACGAGGGCGCACCCTGCCACGCTGAGTGCGACAACGGTTAAAAGCGGATAACGAAACGCTGCTGATTTTTGCATTGCTTTCTTCTTCTGAATCTCAATGTTATCCCGGGAGCTCCCGGAGTCGCTTCGCTCGTCCGGGCTACACGCACTGTCGTAGTCCGGACGAGCGAAGCGACTCCGGGGAAATACCCGGCTACGCCTTACAGCTGCGTCAGTTTTTGCAGCATCTGGTCGGTCGTCGATACCGCTTTACTGTTGATTTCGTACGCGCGCTGCACCTGAATCATGTTGACCAACTCTTCCGCCACGTTGACGTTAGAGGTTTCGACATAGCCCTGATACAGTAGACCCGCACCGTTCAGACCCGGCGTGGTGTCGTTTGGCGCCCCGGAGGCCTGGGTTTCGATGTACAGGTTTTCACCAATACTCTCGAGCCCGGTGTCGTTCATAAAGGTCGACAGGTTCAGCTGCCCCACCTGCACCGGGTTCGTCTGCCCCTGCTGGGTCACGCTGACGATACCGTCACGACCGATGGTGATGCTGATGGCGTTCGCCGGAATGGTGATCGCCGGTTGTACCTGATAGCCGCTGGCGGTCACCAGCTGACCGTTCTGGTCAACCTGGAACGAGCCGTCACGGGTATAGGCCGAGGAGCCGTCTGGCAGCAGGATCTGGAAGAACCCGTCGCCTTTGATCGCCACGTCTTTACTGTTGTTGGTTTGCGACAGGTTACCCTGGCTGTGCAGACGTTCGGTCGCCACGGGACGAACCCCGGTACCGATCTGCAGGCCTGACGGCAGCGTCGTTTGTTCGGATGACTGTGCACCCGGCTGGCGAACGGTTTGATAGAGCAAGTCTTCAAATACCGCGCGCTGGCGCTTAAAACCATTGGTACTGACGTTCGCCAGGTTGTTGGCGATAACGTCCATATTGGTTTGCTGCGCGTCGAGACCGGTTTTCGCGATCCATAATGAACTGATCATAGTTTTCCTTAGCTCATTGACAGCAACTGGTTAGCTTTCTGCGTGTTTTCATCCACGCTGCTGATAACCTTCATCTGCATTTCAAAGCGGCGCGAGCTGGCTATCATGTCCGCCATTGCCGCCACGGGTTTTACGTTGCTGCCTTCCAGCACGCCGGACTGCAAGCGCAGCGTTGGGTCAGCCTGTAAGGTTGGCCCACGCGTCGCCACCGCCGACGGCGTGAGGTGGAACAGTCCATCATCGCCGCGCGCCACTTCCGTTGCCGTGGCTTTGACGACCTTCAGCTTACCGACAGGGGAAACCGTGTTTGGCGGATCCCCCGGCGTCAGTGCGGAAATGGTGCCGTCCGAAGCGATAGTCACCTGCGAACCTTCCGGCACGCTCAGCGGCCCAGTCTCACCGATCACCGGGTTGCCCTGAATCGTGAGCTGCCCGGTGGAGCTGACCTGGATATTACCGTTACGGGTATAGCCTTCGCTCCCGTCCGCCGACTGCACTGCCAGCCAGCCGTCCTGCTGAATCGCCACGTCCAGCGGACGCGCGGTGTAGTCCAGCTGGCCTGGCGTCATATCCGCGCCCGGCGTGGTGGCAGCCACCAGAGTACGCGTCTCAACGGACGGCCCCACGACCGGCACCGCACGCATGGCGGTGAGCTGGGCACGAAAGCCCGGCGTTGATGTATTGGCAAGGTTGCTCGCCGTGACCGCCTGCTGCTGCATGGTCTGGCTGGCCGCGCCCATTGCCGTATATATCGCGTGATCCATGAGGTCACCCTATTAGACGATTAACGCAGGTTAACCAGCGTGTTGAGGATCTGATCCTGGGTTTTGATGGTCTGGGCGTTAGACTGATAGTTACGCTGCGCCACGATCATATTCACCAGCTCTTTACTCAGGTCGACGTTGGAAGCTTCCAGCGCGCCGTTGGTCAGCGAGCCAAAGTTACCGGTACCCGCCGTACCCAGCAGCGCGACGCCAGAAGACTGGGTCGCGGACCAGACGTTATCGCCTTCAGATTGCAGGCCGCCGGTGTTGGAGAAGTTAGCGAGCACAATCTGCCCCAGCAGCTGGCTTTGACGGTTGGAGTAGTTACCCACCACCGAACCGTCATCGTTGACCTGATAGCTCACCAGGCTGCCCGGCGCATAGCCGTTTTGCGTGGTGGCCACCACATCGCTGGAGCCAGTGTTTTGCTGCATGGAGTTGAGGAAGCTGAGGTTGAAGGTTCCAATGGCAGAACCATTCAGTGATTCGACAGGAATGTCGACCGTCATCGCCGCAGGCGGATTTGCAGGGTCTGCATTCACATCGGTGACCGATGTCAATGTGCCTGAATTGCTAAATACCATCTGCGCAGCCTTCACGGATTTAGCATTCGCCACGCTGGTATCCAGGGTATAGACGTCCCATGTATTCGGGGCCGAGGTCTTCACATAATAGACGTTCAGGTCATGCGAGTTACCCAGGCTGTCATAAACGGTGACGGTGCCCTTTTTGTTATAGGTGTCAGGATTCGTCGGGTCGAACGTGGCGGTAATCGCCGCATCCGTCGAGTTCAGGTTCATCTGCATGGTGCCGGTGGTCGACGCTTTTGCCGACATCAGCGTGTTCGGAATCGACAGCGCCACCGGGTTTGCCCCCTGCTGGATGGTCGGCGGCGTGCCGCTTGCCGGGTAGCCCGTCAGGTTCAGCCCCTGCGAGTTCACCAGGTTGCGGTTCTCATCGAGTGAGAACTGACCGTTACGGCTGTAGTACACCGCGCCGTTGGTATCGACCAGACGGAAGAAGCCGTTCTGGCTAATCGCCACGTCGAGCGCGCGGCCGGTATTGGTGGTGGTGCCGTCGGTAAAGTCCTGGGTGATCCCCGCCACTTTAACGCCCAGCCCGACTTTGGAACCCGCGAACATATCGGCAAACGAGGCCGACCCGGATTTAAACCCGTAGGTGGCGGAGTTGGCGATGTTGTTGCCGATAACATCGAGGTTGGTGGCAGCCGCGTTTAAACCGCTGACCGCTTGTGAAAAGGCCATAACGTCTCTCCTGAAATTGTTAAAGGCTTAGATAATCTGGCGAACCTGGTCCATCGTGGTGGTGCCGTAGGTTCCCAAATCCAGTTTGTTGCCGTCTTTGCCCAAGGTAACGCCCTGTACCAGCGCAAACTGCAGCGGTTGAACCACCAACTGCGTGGTGCCCTGACTGGCTGCAAAGCTGATGTTGTAAGCACCGTCCGGTGCCGCCGTGCCATCGTCCAGCTTGCCGTCCCAGGTAAAGGTATGAACGCCCGCGGTCTGTGCGCCCATATTCAATGTCCGGATCACTTTGCCGTTACCATCGGTGATGGTCGCGGTGACCTTATCGGCCGCCTGCGTCAGCTCAATGCCGAATGGCGTGGTGTCCACGCTCTCGTTTTCGCTGCCCGCACTTTTCCCCGCCAGAATGGTGCTGCCGGGGATCATCACGCCGTGGCCGACCAGCGAACTGGCCTGCAACGACTGGCTGCTGTCAATCTGTCCGGAGATGGAACCGAGCGTGGTATTGAGTTTCTCAATACCGCTCAGGGTGCTGATCTGCGCCAGCTGTGAGGTTAATTCGTTGTTTTGCAGCGGGTTGGTCGGGTCCTGGTTTTTCAGCTGAGCTACCAGCAGCGTCAGAAAGCTGCTCTGCAGGTCAGATGAGCTGTTGGTCCCGGTGCTGCTCAGCGCCGACGAGGCGGAGCTGCTGCTGGAGGTATCATTAATATTGGATACGACAGACATCGGTTATCTCCCTTATTGTCCAAGCGTCAACGTTTTCAGCATCATGCTTTTGACGGTGTTCAGTACTTCGACGTTGGCCTGATAGCTGCGCGATGCCGACATGGTGTTTACCATCTCGCCAACCACGTCCACGTTAGGCATGCGAACATACCCTTTGGCATCCGCCAGCGGGTTACCCGGCTGATAGACCAGCTTGTCCGGCTCCTGACTTTCCACCACGTCGGCCACCTTTACGCCACCGGTCGCCGCGCCCATCGGCGCATCCACCTGGAACACCACCTGCTTGGCGCGATAAGGCTGACCATCCGGCCCGGCGACGCTGTCGGCGTTGGCGAGGTTACTGGCCGCGACGTTGAGACGTTTGGACTGCGCGGTCAGCGCCGACCCGGCGACGTCGAAGATATTGAGTAATGCCATGGATTAGTTCCCCTGCAGGACACTCATCATGCCCTTGATTTGTCCGCCCAGAACCGTAAGGCCGGTCTGGTACTGGAGGCTGTTATCGGCGAACTGCGTGCGTTCCCGGTCCATATCGACGGTGTTGCCATCCATCGCTGGCTGGTCGGGAATGCGGTACAGCAGATCGGTCTCTGGCGTAGAGAGCGTCTGGGCGGGAATATGACGTTCGGAGGTCAGCGTCAGCGATACGCCGCTGCTTTCCGGCCGCCCGCGCGCCATCACTTTTTTGAGTTCACTGGCAAAATCAATATCACGCGCCTGAAACCCGGGGGTATCCGCATTCGCGATATTGGCCGCCAGAATTTCCTGACGTTCGGCGCGCAGGTTGAGCGCTTCTTGCTGAAAACGTAAGGCGGCGTCGAGTTTGTCGAGCATGTCTCCTCCGCTAATGACAAAGTTTCAGCCGACAGCTTAAATCTCCTTACGCGCGCGTCATCGCCGGAATAAACGCAATATGCGTCGCTATTTATTGCGTTGATGTCGCGACAAGATGGGTAAAATGCATGCATTCTTTACTCACTGGAGCGTTCCATGCGTCAGCTCATTGCCCCTCTCACCGCTGCGGCACTGGTCTTTAGCCCATTGGCTCTGGCAGCCGATCTCCAGGCACAGCTCACCGATTTTTTCACCCAGCGCCTGACCGGCTTTAGCAATGAGGTCAGCGTGAAGCTGCGTAACGCGCAAAACCTTCAGCTCGCCTGCGACGCACCTGCGCTCAGCACGCCGGGCAATTCGCGGCTGTGGGGAAATCTGACCGTGGTGGCGCAGTGCGGGAACGCTAAACAGTATTTACAGGTCAGCGTGCAGGCCATTGGCGACTATGTGGTTGCCGCCGCGCCTATCGTGCGCGGCACGCCCATTGCGGCGCAAAACGTCACGTTAAAGCGCGGGAGACTCGATCAGCTGCCGCCGCGGACCATGCTCAACCTTTCACAGGCTCAGGATGCCGTAAGCCTGCGCGATGTCGCCATCGGCCAGCCGCTGCAGCTGTCGATGGTGCGCCAGTCGTGGCGCGTCAAGGCCGGACAGAAGGTGATGGTGATTGCCCAGGGTGAAGGTTTTAGTATCAATGGTGAAGGTCAGGCATTGAACAACGCCGCCGTCACGCAGAACGCACGGGTGCGCATGCCGTCAGGTCAGGTTGTGAGCGGTCAGGTCGATACTGATGGGAATATTCTGATTAATCTATAAACGTTATAAAGAATATGTGTCGCTTGCCGATAGATAATTAACATTTAAGAGAGTCGGCGCCTGCGCCATACAAGAGCCTCAATGAGGAAAGAACCATGAGCATTGATCGTACATCTTCTCTGAAAGCGGTGACCAGCGTCCAGCAACGCGAAACCCCTGAGACCAGCGCCCCGAAAGTGCGTGCGGAAAAAACGGCGACGGCGACCAGCGCCAGCGTCACGTTAAGTAACGCCCAGACGGCGTTAACCCGCTCCTCTGCCGGCGATATTAATATGGCGCGCGTTGAAGAGTTGAAAACGGCTATTCGCAACGGCGAGTTAAAAATGGACACCGGCAAAATCGCCGACGCGCTGATCCAGGACACACAAGATTATCTGCAGAGTAAATAAGAGATGAGCGGTTTGTCAGCCATACTGGACCAAATGACCAGCATCCTGAACTCGCTGAAAGCGGTGATGGATGCTGAACAACTGCAGCTCTCCGCAGGCAGCGTTAACGGCCTGCAGCTTGCCAGCATCACCGAAGAGAAAAGCTCTCTGCTGGCAACGTTAGACTATCTGGAGAAGCAGCGTCGCGTCGAACAGGACGCCCAGCGTGAAACGCGCGAAGCGTATAGCGACCGCTGGCAGGTGATTACCGAGACCACGCAGCAACTGCATCGTCTTAATCAGCATAACGGCTGGCTGCTGGAAGGACAGATCCTTCGTAACCAGCAGGCGATTGATGTGCTTAAGCCTTTCCAGGAAACCGGACTTTACGGCAAGGATGGTCAGGCAGCGGGTGCCCCGGTGGCGCGCAGCGCGAAGAAATATTCCGTCTGAATTGCGGCGGGGCCACAGAATGTGCCCCGCGCAGTGCCTTTCTATTACGCCGTACGGCGTGCAAACTCTTTAATTTTAAAGCCCAGAATCGCCAGGGTAGCGAAATAGGCGACGATTCCGGCACCCACGACGCCAACCAGGCGCAACAGACGGTAAGGCATCGTGCCCTGTGACCATTCAGGCATGACGTGCATCAAGCCAACCAGAGCTGCCGACATCACCAGCACCGAAATGACCAGACGGACTAAGAATCCTGCCCAGCCCGGCTGTGGGGTAAAGATTTTTTGTTTGCGTAGCTGCCAGTAGAGCAGCGCCGCGTTCAGACAGGCCGCCAGACCAATCGACAGCGATAGCCCCGCATGCTTCAACGGGCCGATAAATGCCAGGTTCATTACCTGAGTCATAATCAGCGTAACGATAGCAATTTTAACCGGCGTTTTGATGTCCTGACGGGAATAAAAGCCCGGCGCCAGGACTTTAACGATAATTAGTCCCATCAAGCCCACGGAGTAGGCCACCAGCGCACGCTGAGTCATGGCGGCATCAAAGGCGGTGAATTTACCGTACTGGAACAGCGCCACGGTCAGCGGCTTCGCCAGAATGCCCAACGCTACGGCGCTCGGCAGCGCCAGCAGGAAGCACAGGCGCAGACCCCAGTCCATCAGACGGCAGTACTCATCATGGTTGCCGCTGGCAAAGCTTTTCGACAACGACGGCAGCAGGATAGTCCCCAGCGCCACGCCCAGCACGCCGGACGGAAACTCCATCAGACGGTCGGCATAGTACATCCACGAGACGGAGCCTGAGGCAAGGAAGGAGGCGAAAATGGTATTGATGATAAGCGAAATCTGGCTTACAGAGACGCCCAGGATAGCCGGCCCCATCTGTTTCACCACGCGTACCGCACCGGCATCTTTAAAGTTGATGCGCGGCAGCACCAGCATGCCGATTTTTTTCAGGTGCGGCAGCTGATAGGCCAGCTGCAGCACGCCGCCGACGGTCACCGCCCATGCCAGCGCCAGAACCGGCGGGTGGAAGTGTGGCGCGGCGAACAATGCAAAGCCAATCATACTGACGTTGAGGAACGTCGGCGCAAACGCTGGCACCGAGAAGCGGTTCCAGGTGTTGAGAATGGCCCCGACCAGCGAGGCCAGCGAAATCAGCAGAATATAAGGGAAGGTAATGCGCAGCAGTTGGGTAGTCAGCGCAAATTTATCCGCCGTGTCAGCAAAGCCCGGTGCGGTGATAGTGATCACCCACGGTGCCGCCAGCATCCCCACCACGGTCACCAGCGCGAGCGCGAGCGTCAGCAGGCCCGAGACATAAGAGACAAATACCCGAGTCGCGTCTTCGCCCTGCTTGCTTTTGTATTCGGCCAGAATCGGTACGAACGCCTGCGAGAACGCGCCTTCGGCAAAGATACGGCGCAGCAGGTTTGGCAGCTTAAAGGCCACAAAAAAGGCATCGGTCGCCATTCCGGCGCCAAACACCCTCGCTACGATCGCGTCACGCGCAAATCCCAGTACGCGCGAAAACATAGTCATCGAGCTGACGGCAGCCAGCGATTTTAATAGATTCATTAACTTGTGATTCCACAACCCGGATCAAAGCGCCCGATGGATGAGCGCTAAAAAAGTGGCGTTAGTCTACCGGGTTCGGGATGAATTGCTACTGCCAGATGTTACAGCAGGTTAGTGGCCTACAGCGCTAACCCGGAATAAACCTACTCGCGGATCGCCTCACGCCACAACCCTTCCACCATTCGCTGCGCCGCTATCGCCTGTTCCCCTGCCGTTTCAGGAACCGTCTGATTCTGCACGCACTGAATAAAATGATGCGCACAGCCGGTAAACCCGCGCTGCTCAAGCGTGGTCTGCCAGCCCGGAATCGGCCGGGTTACAATGCCGGACCCGCGCTCTTCGCGCCACTCGCGCATATCCGACACCTCAAACAGCCCGCCGTCGGCCACCGCCTGCACCCACTCACGCTGGCTGCCTGCCCGGCGGTGCATACTGGTGGTGATTTGCAGCCCCGGCTGGCTGAAATGGTGCTCGGCATAAAACATATGCCCTTCGTCAGTGGTTTGCAGTACCCCATCGCGCAGCGTTGCTTTTCCGTCCGCCAGCCACAGCGCGGTATCGACCACGTGCAGATAATCATCGAGCAGCGTAAAGCGCAGGTCGTGCGGGCCAACGCTGTCGGCACGGTGTTTATCCATCCGCAGCGACGACATCTCTCCGGCGCGCTTTTTGAGCTCGCGGTAAAGCGGCGCAAAGCGGCGGTTGAAGCCGACCATTAACGTCAGGTTTTTCCGTGCTGCCAGCGCCACCAGCCGCTCCGCATCGTCAAGCTTGTCGGCCAGCGGTTTATCCACGCAGACGTGGACGCCAGCGTTCAGCAGCTCACTCACCACCGCGTAGTGTGAGGCCGTCGAGCTGTGCACGAAGACCGCATCGCACTGGGCGGCTAATGCAGTCAATGAGTCGGCATAAGGCAGGCGATAGGTTTCGCACACTTTCAGCGCTTTCTCTTTACCCGGTGACCACGCAGCCTGCAGCGTCCAGTCCATGGCGGCGCTTAATACCGGCAGCCAAGCTTTCTGCGCAATACCGCCAAGCCCCACCACACCAATGCGAATCTTCGCCATAAGACTTACTCCCCGAGGTGCGCCAGCAGTGAATCCAGACGCTGTTTAAGTTCGGCAACTTCCCCCTCGAGCATCTCGACGCGGGCCAGCAGGCTATCGTCCGCCGCTGGCGCATCGCTCTGGGCGGCTACCGCCTGAAGATCAACCTCACCGCTGAACAGATGCATATAGCGGCTTTCCCGCTTACCCGGTTCTCGCGGCAGACGCACCACAAACGGGCCATCTTCGCGATTCGCCAGACGTTCCAGCGTATTCTCGACTTCTGCCATATCAGTAAATTCATGCATGCGCTGCGCGCGACCGCGCAGTTCGCCCGGCGTCTGGGCACCGCGCAGCAAGAGCGTGGTCACCAGCGCCACTTCCGCCGTCGACAGCTTCAGATCGCCAAATTCAGAGTTGCAGAAGCGCTGTTCGTACTTGGTGACGCGATTACCAAAACCGCTCACCGTACGCAGATAGTGACGTTTCACCAGCGTATCCAGCTGATCCTGCACTTCCGCTTCGCTGAGCGTCATCACCGGCTCGCGGTTGGTTTTTTGATTACAGGCCGTGACCACGCCGTTTATCGAGAGCGGATATTGCTCCGGCGTCGTGACCTGCTTTTCCAGCAAACAGCCAATGACGCGGGCTTCCAGCGGGCTCAGTTGATATTTCATTCGGGTCTCCTTATCGACCTGCAGTCCATTGTGGGGTGGTCAACGCCGTCAGCACGTGATCGCGCCATTCGCCGTCAATCAGTAGATAGTCTTTCGCGTAGCCTTCTTTTTCAAAGCCCAGTCGCGCCAGCAGGTCGCCGCTGCGCTTATTATGCGGCATGTAGTTGGCCATAATGCGGTGAATATGTTGAGTGCGTTGCATATAGCGAATCGCGCTGGTCAGCGCTTCATACATCATCCCCTGCCCCTGCCATTTCTGGCCGATGGAGTAGCCGAGATAACAGGCATGAAACGAGCCGCGCACTACGTTGGAAAAGTTCGCCACGCCGATAATCTCTTTCTCTTCCGGGTCAAGCAGCGCGAAATAGAACGCCGTTCCCTGCTTATGAAACTCATTAATCATCGACAAACGCGCCTGCCAGCCGGAAGGATAGCAATGACTGTCGTCACGAATCGGTTCCCAGGGCTTTAAAAATTGCCGATTCTCGGCGTAATAGTCGGCCAGACGCCAGGCGTCCCGGTCGTGAATCAGACGCACCACCAACCGGTCGGTGGTCAACCGAACTTTCGGCACATTACTGCGATAGCCAAACATCTCACTACTCCTGTACCCAACGTATACCCTGGTCGTCTCACTCTACCTGCCCACGGCGGTCAATGAAAACAACAATCTGTCATGATGCATTGTGATAAAAAAGCCCTATCGCTGGCAATACATGAAAAAGTGAGATAGTCCGGCAAAATGAAGATGTTACCGCGCCTCTCTCTTTATCACGAGTCGTGACATTACGCGCCCTCATGCATAAAGACGAACGGTGCGAAATCAATGCCATTAAGAGACAAATAAATTAATCTTGGGTTTGCGAAAATTCGCATCCCAAATACTCAGGCGACCGGTTCATTACGCCGACGGTTATTCTCTCTGTTTTTTCTATTAAGGTGCCATGATGGGCGAAATTAGCGTCACCAAACTGTTAGTCATTGTCGTTCTGGTTGTGCTGTTATTCGGTACCAAAAAACTTGCCTCTTTGGGCTCCGATTTTGGTGCGGCGCTGAAAGGGTTCAAAAAAGCGATGAACGATGACAATCATGCTGAAAATGATGCCGATTTTCTCAGTGAGAAAACCACACAGGGCAATGCTGAGGACACTGACGCCAAACAAAAACGGGCCTGATATTGCACCGCATAAAGACCGCTGAATGGAGCTACAGGTAAACGTTCCGTCGTAAAGCCGCCCATGGCGTGGCCTCCAGCGCCTTCGCTACGGCACTTTCAGCATTTTCCGCTGTCAGAGTTCTACTAACAGGGTATGCTGCTTTATGTCAGGATGCA
Source organism: Kluyvera sichuanensis (assembly GCF_040930405.1). Taxonomy (NCBI): domain Bacteria; kingdom Pseudomonadati; phylum Pseudomonadota; class Gammaproteobacteria; order Enterobacterales; family Enterobacteriaceae; genus Kluyvera; species Kluyvera sichuanensis. The sequence goes on along the minus strand of NZ_CP162271.1, from coordinate 572,042 downwards.
CCGAACGCTTTACCTTGAGGAACCTCATGAAAAAATTGTTTGTTATTGCCGCACTGATCGTTAGCGGCCTGGTGGTTGGCTGTAATCAACTCACGCAATATTCCGTTAGCGAGCAGGAGATTAACCAGGCGTTACAGAAGCGGAATAATTTCTCGAAAGATATTGGCGTACCCGGCGTAGCCGATGCCCATATCGTCCTGAGCAACCTCTCCAGCGCAATTGGTCGTGAAGAGCCGAACAAAGTGACGCTGAGCGGCGATGCCAAACTGGATATGAACTCCCTCTTTGGCAGCCAGAAAGCGAATATCGCCCTGACGCTGAAAGCGCTGCCGGTGTTCAACAAAGAACAAGGCGCCATATACCTTCAGGAGATGGAGATCCAGGATGCGAAAGTCACGCCGGAGAAGATGCAGACGGTGGTACAGACGCTGATCCCTTACCTCAACCAGTCGCTGCGCACCTACTTCAACAAACAGCCGGCCTACGTGCTGAAAGAAGATGCCAGCCAGGGTGAAGCATTGGCGAAGAAATTTGCCAAGGGTATTGAGGTGAAACCGGGCGAAATCATTATCCCGTTCACGGACTAATTTCCCGGCACGCCCCCTTTTAAACCCTCTCCCCTCAAGGAGAGGGTTTTCTTCTTTCGCAAACAAATTTCACAGAAAAGGATGCAAAGGAAAACGTTTCCGCTTATCCTTAGTGCCCGGCAAAAAATGACTGATTTCCCACCAGCCGGAGCCTCAAATGACCGCATTACCGCAAGTTCTGAAAATTCGCCGCCCAGACGACTGGCATATCCATCTTCGCGATGGCGAGATGCTAAAAACGGTTGTCCCGTATACCAGTGAGCTGTATGGCCGCGCAATTATCATGCCGAACCTGGTTCCGCCAATTACCACCGTAGATGCGGCTATCGCCTACCGCCAGCGCATTCTTGACGCTGTGCCAGCCGGGCATAACTTCACGCCGCTGATGACCTGCTACTTAACCGACACCCTCGACCCGAACGAGCTGGAGCGCGGTTTTAACGAAGGCGTATTCACCGCAGCGAAACTGTACCCGGCGAATGCCACTACCAACTCCAGCCACGGCGTCACCAGCACCGATGCGATTATGCCGGTGCTTGAACGCATGGAAAAACTGGGAATGCCGCTGCTGGTGCACGGTGAAGTCACCCACGCAGATATTGATATTTTCGACCGCGAAGCGCGCTTTATTGACACCGTAATGGAACCGCTGCGCCAGCGCCTGCCGGGCCTGAAGGTCGTTTTCGAGCACATCACCACCAAAGATGCGGCCGAGTACGTGCGCGACGGCAACGAACTGATTGCCGCCACCATTACCCCTCAGCACCTGATGTTCAACCGTAACCATATGCTGGTAGGCGGCGTACGCCCTCACCTTTACTGCCTGCCAATTCTTAAGCGCAATATCCACCAGCAGGCGCTGCGTGAACTGGTTGCCAGCGGCTTTACCCGCGCCTTCCTCGGCACCGATTCTGCGCCGCATGCCCGCCATCGCAAAGAGGCAAGCTGCGGCTGCGCAGGCTGCTTCAACGCCCCGACGGCGCTGGGAAGCTACGCTACCGTATTTGAAGAGATGAACGCGCTGCAGCACTTTGAAGCCTTCTGCTCTTTGAACGGCCCGCGCTTCTACGGCCTACCGGTAAACGAGGATTTTGTCGAACTAGTACGCGAAGAGAGCCAGGTTGCCGAAACCATCGCGCTCAGCGACGATACGCTGGTGCCGTTCCTGGCCGGTGAAACGCTGCGCTGGACGGTGAAAAAATAATTTCGCGCCCCCTGTTGTAAAAGCCGCACAGTAACTGTATAAATATACAGTATATTACACAGGGGGCAATTATGCGTATTGAAGTTACCGTTGCAAAAACCACTGCACTGCCTGCAGGTGCGCTAGACGCGCTGGCAGACGAACTTTCCCGCCGTATTAACGACCAATTCCCGGACAGCGGAGGCACCGTCAGCGTGCGCTACGCGGCCAACAACAACCTCTCCGTCATCGGCGGCATTAAAGAAGATAAAGACCGCATCAGCGAGATCCTCCAGGAAACCTGGGAGAGCGCGGACGACTGGTTCATCACCGATTAAGATTTGCTCCCTCATTGTGTTTTTGCCGGGTCGCCCCGGCTTTTTTTCGTTCTTTTCTGCTTGTTATTTCCTCATTTATCCCCATCTTTTAGATTAGCCGCAAAAACAATGAGCAATATGGTTGTTTATTGCGCGAACGACCGGTCTATTCAGGAATTTATGTTGCTTTTGATTTCAATTCTCGAGTATTTATTGAATTGTTGTATACTGATAAAGCTTCACAAAAAATTGCATTGAACCTCGAGAGTTGTTGCCTTTTAACACATGAAGAAGGGGTTATGATGGAAAAGAATAATGAAGTCATCCAGACCCATCCCCTCGTCGGATGGGACATCAGCACCGTTGATAGCTACGATGCCATGATGTTGCGCCTGCACTACCAAGACCCCAATCAATCGAGCAATAAAGAAGCTGAAGTTGGCCAGACCCTGTGGCTAACCACCGATGTCGCACGTCAGTTTATTTCCATACTGGAAGCCGGGATTGCCAAGATTGAGTCTGGCGATTACCAGGTCAATGAGTATCGCAGGCATTAACGCTGATACTTTCGTCGTATTAACGACCAACAGGCACCTACGGGTGCCTTAATTATTTTCACCCTTGTATAACCACTATCGGTTAATTACTCTACCAGTCTCTGGCTTCGCGCTTTATCATCGTGTCGGGAATCACTATGGAATACGATCTTATTATTATTGGTAGCGGCTCCGTCGGCGCTGCGGCAGGTTATTACGCCCGTAAAGCGGGTTTACACGTACTGATGACCGATGCCCATATGCCACCGCACCAGCAAGGAAGTCATCACGGCGATACCCGTCTGATGCGCCATGCCTATGGTGAAGGTGAGAAATACGTCCCGCTGGTTCTTCGCGCCCAGGCGCTATGGGACGAGCTAGCCGCAACCAGCGGCGAAGCACTGTTTGAACAAAGCGGCGTCGTTAACCTTGGCCCCGCTGACTCCATCTTTCTGAACACCGTCGCCCAGAGTGCTGAACAGTTCTCTCTGGCAGTTGAACATCTTGATGCCGCGGCGGTCATGTCCCGCTGGCCCGAAATTCGCGTCCCCGCAGACTACCGTGCCATCTTTGAGCCTGGCTCAGGGGTACTGAAAAGCGAACTGGCAGTGAAAACGCTGATTGCCATGGCGAAAGAAGCCGGCTGCGCGCAGCTTTTCAACTGCCCGGTTACCGCTATTCATAGCGATGCGAACGGCGTAACCATTGAGACCTCCGAGGGAAGCTGGCGCGGCAAAAAGCTGTTGCTGACGGCAGGAACCTGGGTCAAACAGCTTTACCCTGACCTGCCTATCCAGCCAGTGCGCAAAGTATTTGCCTGGTTCCAGGCTGACGGCCGCTACAGCCGCAAAAACAACTTCCCGGCATTTACCGGCGAGCTGCCGAACGGCGACCAGTTCTACGGTTTCCCGGCGGTGGAGAACGAGCTGAAAATCGGTAAACATAACGGCGGCCAGGTCATCAACACCCCGGAAGAGCGTAAAGCGTTTGGCAGCGTCGCCACCGACGGTTCCGAAGCGTTCAGCTTCCTGCGGCAGATCCTGCCGGGCATTGGCGGCTGCCTGTACGGCGCGGCCTGTACCTATGACAACACGCCGGATGAAGATTTTATTATTGACACCCTGCCCGGCCAGCCCGACGTGCTGTTTATCGGCGGCCTGAGCGGCCACGGCTTTAAGTTCGCCACCGTGCTGGGGGAAATTGCCGCGCAGTTCGCGCAGCAGAAAACGCCGGAATATGATCTGTCGCCGTTTGCGCTGTCCCGCTTTAACGGCTAACGAAAGCCTAAAAAAACGGCCCCGAATCATCGGGGCCGTTATATCGAGAATACTATGCGTCGCCTGTTCTACTTTCTGCTCAACAACGTCCGCGAACACCTGATGCTGTATCTGATGCTCTGGCTGCTGTTAGCGCTGCTCGACATCGCCTGGCTCTACTTCAATTAATCGTTCTGGGTCTGCGGATCCGGGATGCCTAAACGGGTATTCAGGCGACCGCGCGATTTATTAAAGATTTTATTGCCGTTTTCGCGCCCGGCGCGACGCAGACGTTGCTCTTCTTCAGGAAGTTTGTGCTCTTCCTGGCAGCTTTCGCTACAGCAGCCTTCGTATTTTTCTGCACAGGTCGGGCACTGAATAAACAGCAGGTGGCAGCCATCGTTCAGACAGTTGGTGTGGCTGTCGCACGGCGTACCGCACTGATGGCAGTGGGCAATGATATCGTCGGAAATTCGTTCGCCCATGCGTTCGTCGAAGACGAAGTTCTTACCCACAAAGCGTACCGGTAAACCCTGTTCACGAGCGCGACGAGCGTACTCAATGATGCCGCCCTCGATATGCCAGACCTGATTAAAGCCGTTGTGCTTCATCCAGGCACTAGCCTTTTCACAGCGAATGCCTCCAGTGCAGTACATGACAATTTTCTTGTCTTTATGCTCCTGCATCATCTCAACCGCTTTCGGCAACTGCTCGCGGAAAGTGTCGGCCGGGATCTCCATCGCCTGTTCAAAATGCCCTACTTCGTACTCGTAGTGGTTACGCATATCGATAAACAGCGCGTCGGGGTCATCGAGCATGGCGTTCACTTCCGCCGCTTTCAGGTACTCACCCACGTTGCTGGCATCAAACGTCGGATCGTCGATCCCATCGGCCACGATACGCTCACGAACCTTCATGCGCAGCACCCAGAACGATTTCCCGTCATCATCAAGCGCAATGTTCAGACGCAGATCTTTCAGCGCCGGGTCAAAGCGGTTCAGGCAGTCACGCAGCGCCTCAACCTGGCTCTCTGGTACGCTAATCTGCGCGTTAATCCCCTCGCGGGCCAGGTAAACGCGACCAAAGACATTGAGCGCCGAGAGCGCGACGTACAGCGCATCACGCGTCGCTTTTGGGTCAACAATAGTGAAGTACTTATAGAATGAGATGGTGGTGCGTGGCTCAGTTTCTGCCAGCATCTTCGCTTTCAGCGTCTCATTCGAAATGCGGTTATGTAACACTGGCATGGTGTTCTTATCCTGCAAAATAGAATGGATGGGAATAATCGGGGCGCATGATATAGCAATCATCGTTAATTTACATCCCCACATTTTGCGCTACATTCTCTTCACCATTACTAATGCTCTGCAAAATAGTTGTATGAATAGACAACAGTCGTGACGCGGTCGTTTTGGCTGACGGAAAAATAGTGCGACAATAGAGCCAGTTGCTCGTAATAACAGGAAAGACATGACCCAGTTACCTAAATTCACCACAGCGTTGCTGCACCCCCGCTACTGGCCGTCCTGGCTGGGTGTTGGCGTGCTCTGGTTAGTTGTTCAACTGCCGTATCCGGTTATTTATCGCCTCGGGAACGCTATCGGCCGTCTGGCCCTGCTGTTGATGAAGCGCCGAGCGCAAATTGCATACCGCAATCTTGAGCTCTGCTTCCCGGAAAAGAGCGAAGCTGAACGTCATCAGATGGTGGTTAAGAATTTTGAGTCGGTAGGGATGGGCGTGATGGAGACCGGGATCGCCTGGTTCTGGCCGACTAAGCGCATCAACCGCTGGATGGATGCCAGCGGCCTTGAGCATATCCGCGCCGTGCAGGATTCCGGCCGCGGCGTTTTGCTGATCGGTATTCACTTCCTGACGCTGGAAATGGGCGCCCGTATGTTCGGCATTCATAACCCTGGGATTGGCGTCTATCGGCCCAACGATAATCCGGTCATCGACTGGCTGCAAACCTGGGGCCGCATGCGGTCAAACAAAGATATGATTGACCGTAAAGACCTGAAAGGCATGGTCCGCTCACTGAAAAACGGCGAAATTATCTGGTATGCACCAGACCACGACTACGGCCCCCGCGCCAGCGTCTTCGCGCCGCTGTTCGCCGTGAAGGATGCCGCCACGACTTCCGGCACCTGGATGCTGGCAAAAATGTCAAAAGCGTGCGTGGTTCCCTTTGTGCCGCGCCGTAAACCGAACGGCAAAGGCTACGAACTGATTATTCTCGAACCGGAATGCGACCCGCCGCTGGAGAATGCCGAAGTCACCGCCGCATGGATGAACACCATCGTCGAAAAATGCATCATGATGGCCCCAGAGCAATACATGTGGCTGCATCGGCGCTTTAAAACGCGCCCGGAAGGGTCACCTTCCCTGTACTAACGTTATACGCGCAGCTCCGGCTGCGCGTTTTTGTTTTAGCTTTAAAAGCGGACCACATTGCAGTGATATGAACACAGGAGCATAATTAGCAGGCTTATAAATACACTCTCTTTTGGCGACATTTCGCCTGCGGAACCCTATGCAACCCTCAGATGCCCCCATTAACTGGAAGCGTAACCTCGCTGTCGTTTGGCTCGGCTGTTTTTTAACCGGCGCAGCATTCAGCCTGGTCATGCCTTTCCTGCCGCTTTACGTTGAAGCGCTCGGCGTGACCGGCCACAGCTCGCTGAATATGTGGTCCGGCCTGGTCTTCAGTATCACCTTCCTGTTCTCTGCCATCGCCTCACCGCTATGGGGCGGCCTGGCCGACCGCAAAGGGCGTAAGATCATGCTGCTGCGCTCGGCGCTGGGTATGGCTATCGTCATGCTGTTCATGGGGCTGGCGCAGAATATCTGGCAGTTTCTGATTCTGCGCGCACTGCTGGGGCTGCTGGGGGGATTTATTCCTAACGCCAACGCGCTGATTGCCACCCAGATCCCGCGTCATAAGAGCGGCTGGGCGCTGGGTACGCTGTCGACTGGTGCCGTGAGCGGCGCGCTGCTGGGGCCGCTGGCCGGCGGTTTTCTTGCCGATAACTACGGCCTGCGTCCGGTGTTCTTTATGACCGCCGCGGTGCTGTTTGTCTGCTTCGTGATGACGCTGTTCTTCATCCGCGAGCAGTTTACGCCGGTATCGAAAAAAGAGATGCTGCACGTCAAAGAGGTGTTTGGCTCGCTGAAAAACCGCGAACTGGTGCTGAGCCTGTTCGTCACCACGCTGATTATCCAGGTCGCCACCGGCTCTATCGCCCCGATTCTGACACTTTACGTACGTGACCTTGCAGGGAATATCAGCAATATTGCCTTTGTCAGCGGCATGATAGCCTCGGTGCCCGGCGTGGCGGCGCTAATTTGCGCGCCGCGTTTAGGTAAGCTCGGCGACCGTATTGGCCCGGAAAAGATTCTTATCGTGGCGCTGGTGGTCTCCGTGCTGCTGCTGATCCCGATGTCGTTTGTGCAGAACCCGCTGCAGCTCGGTATCCTGCGCTTCCTGCTGGGTGCGGCTGACGGCGCGCTGCTACCTGCGGTGCAAACGCTGCTGGTCTATAACTCCAGCAACCAGATTGCCGGGCGAATTTTCAGCTATAACCAGTCGTTCCGCGATATTGGTAACGTCACCGGGCCGCTGATCGGTGCCGCCGTGTCGGCAAACTACGGGTTCCGCGCGGTCTTCTGCGTAACCGCCGCCGTGGTGCTGTTCAACGCCATTTATACCGGTTTTAGCCTGCGTCGCAGCCCCGTCCCTTCCCGTTCTTAAACACATCATCCGGCGGTTTGCGTTAAATCAAATCGCCGGACGTGTACAACTCAAAAGTTCAGCTATTATTTCCCTGAATACCTCACCACATTGCAGGGAGTTGAGATGACTTTATACGCCACGCTCGAAGAAGCTATTGATGCGGCACGTGAAACGTTCCTCGCCGATAACCCCGGACTTGAGGAAGATGAAGCGGACGTAGAGCAGTTCAATATGCAAAAGTACATACTACAGGATGGTGACATCATGTGGCAGGCCGAGTTCTTCGCCGAAGAAGATGAAGAAGGCGAGTGCGTGCCGATGCTCAGCGGTGAGGCGGCACAAAGCGTGTTTGACGGTGATTTTGACGAGATTGAGTTACGTCAGGAATGGCTGGAAGAAAATACGCTGCACGAATGGGATGAAGGCGAGTATCAGCTTGAGCCCTCGCAGGATACCGAAGAGGGCCAGACTGCCGCCGATGAGTGGGACGAGCGTTAATTATTCGTAAGGACCATGGCTTGCGTCAATCGGCAGCAGCAGCGTGTCGAAGACCAGCGAGAACGGCAGGTCGAGAATGGTGACGTAGCGCCAGGCAGAGTCGCGTAGATCCCACTTCACACCCGAATAGTACTGATTCCCGTGGCCCTGGCCCGGGATCGTCCGGCTGATAATGCTGCCGCATCCGGTAAGCATTATCGCCATGGCGGCGACCAGTATCATTCTTATCACGTCGTTTACCTCATTAAACAGACAAAAAAATACCGGCTTGATGGCCGGTATTTCCTTACGGCAAATATTGGTGCTGGAATTTCCCCGGAGTCGGTGCTTCGCACCTCCTCCGGGCTACAGGTTCCGTAGCCCGGCCAAGCGAAGCGCCGCCGGGGAAGCACTCCACTATTTGGTTTTCAGCGCCAGCGGATTCAGCTGCAGCTTATCGTATTCAGCCACCCACGAAGAATATTTCTCCGGTGCGGCCCACACACGGTAATGCAGACGAGACAGCGTTACAGGGTCGCTCAACAGTACCAGACGGCGATCGCGGTTAAGCTTGTCCGGCGTTTCGTTCAGCGCCTGCTCGACGTGACGATCGCGGGCAATCTCCAGCACGTGGCTCGCACGGTGACGCGCGGTAGCCATTGCCGTTGCCAGAGCATTCAACGATGGGTTAAATACCGCATGCATAAAGCCATCGTCCAGCACGCGAGCGCGGTTCTGCTCCAGATACGTTTCGGTATCGGCCAGCACCTTCGGCGTGTTGTACTCTTCCGGGATCAGGAACAGCTTCCAGCGCTTGGTGCGCAGGCCGTTAGTTGAGCGGCTGGAGACCACCGAAACGAACGGTGACAGGATCAGCGAGAAGACGATCGGCGCCAGCCAGAACAGGAAGCGCAGATCCAGCCATGCCATACCGACCGCCCACACCAGACCCAACAGCAGCTGAGAACCATGGCGCATAAAGGCTTCGCTCCACGGCGTGGAGTCATCGTCACGCTGCGGCGAGTTCCATACCACTTCCCAGCCCAGGAACGCACTGACCACGAAAACGGTGTGGAACAGCATGCGAACCGGTGCCAGCAGTACGGAGAACAGTACTTCCAGCAGCAGGGAGAGCGTTACGCGAACAAAACCGCCGTACTCTTTCGACCCTTTGCACCACACCAGAATGATGCTCAGCAGTTTCGGCAGGAACAGCAGCACCATCGTCGAGGCGAACAACGCAATCGCGAGCTCAGGTCGCCACTGTGGCCAGACCGGGAACAGCTGACGCGGCTGCAGGAAGTACTGCGGCTCGGTCAATGCGTGTACCACCTGCAGTGCGGTCGACAGAGCCAGGAACATAAACCACAGCGGCGCGGAGAGGTAGGACATGACGCCGGTCAGGAACACCGCACGGTGAACAGGGTGCATCCCTTTCACCAGGAACAGGCGGAAGTTCATTAGGTTACCCTGACACCAGCGACGGTCACGCTTAAGTTCATCCAGCAGGTTCGGCGGCAGCTCTTCATAAGAGCCCGGCAGGTCGTAGGCAATCCAGACGCCCCACCCTGCACGACGCATCAGCGCCGCTTCCACGAAGTCGTGCGACAGGATCGAACCGGCAAAGTTACCTTCGCCCGGCAGCGGTGCCAGCGCACAGTGCTCAATAAACGGCTTCACGCGGATAATAGCGTTGTGACCCCAGTAGTGGGATTCACCCAACTGCCAGAAGTGCAGCCCCGCGGTAAACAGCGGCCCGTAAACGCGTGTGGCAAACTGCTGGCAGCGTGCGTACAGCGTGTCCATCCCGGAAGCGCGTGGGGAAGACTGGATGATACCCGCATTCGGGTTCGCTTCCATCAGCCGCACCAGGTTGGTCAGGCAGTCGCCGGACATCACGGAGTCGGCATCCAGTACGACCATGTAGCTGTACTGATTACCCCAACGACGGCAGAAGTCATCGATGTTACCGCTTTTACGCTTCATACGACGACGACGACGACGGTAGAAGATCTGCCCTTCGCCCTGCACCTCGGCAATCAGTTCCATCCAGGCTTTTTGCTCTGCTACGCAGATATCCGGGTTGTAGCTGTCGCTCAAGATGTAGACGTCAAAGTGCTTCTGTTGGCCGGTGGCTTTCACCGATTCCCAGGTGGCACGCAGACCGGCGAATACGCGAGACACGTCTTCGTTACAGATAGGCATAATCAGCGCCGTCCGGTGCTCCGGGTTCAGCGGCTCATCGCCGACCGTCGAGGCCGAAATGCTGTATTTGTCGCGGCCAATCAGCAGTTGCAGGAAGCCCATTAAGGCCGTCCAGAAACCGGCGGAGACCCAACAGAAGAGCACGGCAAACAGAATCAGGATCCCGGTTTGCAGCAGGTACGGCAGCAGCTGCATAAAGGAGACCCACAGGTTCTGCCCGACCATATCCGCCGGGTTGATCAGCGCCCAGCCCTGATACGGCAGAATGGTCTTCATGTACCAGGTCGCCACGACGGTCTGCGCAATCGTCAGAATCAGCAGGGTATAGCGGCGAAGCGAGCCCACCATACGCCATTTCTGTTCGCGCTCCTGCTCTTCTTTCGTCAGACGAGACAGATAGCGCGGCGTGACGTCACGGCCACGCAGACGATCCCAGAAGCGACCTACCGGGTTGGTACGCCACGGATCCGGGAACATTGAGGAGCGCGTCGCCTTCGGCATGGCCTGCAGCTGGGTGCGCCCTTCATCGTCTTTGATGAGCTGATCGCCGCCCAGAGAATCTGGCCAGCTCTCTTCAAGACGCGCCTTGACCGAGGCCAGCGGCGTGTCATCATCACGGGCAAATGCCTGGTGCTCATCGTCCAGCGCTTCGTGCACGGCACGAAGGGAACTGTTCGGGAGCGCCGCTTTTTCTGCATCCGTAAGCGACAATGCGTCGATATACTTCGTTGTGTTATTCATTTGCAGGCAGCTGATAGCTCCAGGTTTCACTCAGCGTCTGGTCAGCGTTGACCAGCGCAGCGCGCATTTCAGTGGTTTTCTTCGGATCTTTCACCTTCACGCGCAGCATCAGACGCCAACCTTTCGTTACCGGGTTGTAACGTACGCTGTTTTCGACGATTTCACCGTTGTCGCCAATGCTGGTTTGCGCCGTAACTGGCGTATCCTGCGGCATCTTGCGCATATCTGCGCCGGTAAAATCAACCACGAAGGCCAGCGTGCCGTCCGGCTGACGAATCAGGTTGGACTGCTTCACATCACCGGTAGAGCGGCGAGTCTGCATCACGTACGCGTTATCGGTCGGGTGCAGTTTCTCTTCGTCACGGGTAAAGGTGATGGTGTACTTGTAGTTCATCTCTTTACCAGCTTCCGGCAGCTTGTCCGGCGTCCAGTAAGCGACGATGTTATCGTTGGTTTCGTCGTTGGTCGGGATTTCAACCAGCTCAACGGTCCCTTTACCCCAGTCACCTTTCGGCGTGATCCACGCGCTTGGGCGCAGATCGTAGCGATCATCCAGATCCTCAAAGTGAGAGAACTGGCGGCCACGCTGCAGCAGACCAAAGCCCTGTGGATTTTCGGTCGCGAAGCTGCTGACGGCAAGGTGCTTAGGATTGTTAAGCGGACGCCAGATCCACTCGTCATTACCGGCGTGGATAGACAGACCGTTGGAGTCATGCAGCTCCGGACGATAGTTGGTCGCCGCAGAAGGCTGGTTAGGCCCGAACAGGAACATACTGGTCAACGGCGCCACGCCGAGCTTGCCGACCTTATCGCGCAGGTAAATTTTGGTCTGCACGTCAACGACGGTGTCGCGGCCAGGCATAATAATGAAGCGATAGGCTCCGGTCGCACGTGGAGAATCCAGCAGCGCATAGATAGTCAAACGTTTGTCAGTGGCTTTTGGACGCTCAATCCAGTATTCACGGAAGCGAGGGAACTCTTCACCGGACGGCAATGCGGTATCGATAGCCAGACCACGGGCGGACAGACCATAAACCTGACCCTGCCCCAGAACACGGAAGTAGCTGGCACCCAGCATGCTGACGATTTCGTCGTTTTTATCTTTGCTGTTAATTGGGTACAGCACTTTAAAACCAGCGAAACCCAGATCCTTCACGGTGTCTTTGTCATGCTGAACGTCACCAAACGTGAAGTAATCCGGGCTGTACTTAATTTTACGCACGGAAGTCGCCGTAACTTCGTTGATAGTCACCGGCGTGTCGAAGTACATACCCTGATGGTAGAACTCGAGCTTGAATGGGGTCTTTATCTTATTCCAGTACGCCTTATCGTGGTTAAACTGGATTTGCTGGTAGTCCGCATATTTCATATCGCGGAAGACGGAAGGCAGGTTGCTTTTTGGTGCTTCATAGCTCTTATCAGCCAGCGATTTTGCCTGCTTTGCAACGTCATCAATAGTGAATGCCCATGCAGATGAAGTACACAGGGACAACATTACGGCTGCGCCTAACCAGCGCAGTTTCATCATCTGTGGTTTATGTTTCATATAACTAAGCACTTCCCCCTTTGTGTGCTTAAATCGATCCGATCCATTTTACTGGAAATTCAAGCAATCCGACAACATAATCCCCGTATTCTTCAGCGCAGTGGCTTATGGAGTAAACAACTGTTAACCGCTGCTTGCACTTTGAGTGCTTATCCTGGAGACAGGTAACCAGAGTTAGTGTAGGGTTGCCAACGAATGTAAACTTTATCGTCTTATCCGGTAAGGCGATTAGTCTGAGAATCGTACCTAACCCTATGAATAACAAACCCGCACAGCGTGAATATTTCCTCGACTCCATTCGAGCCTGGCTGATGCTCCTGGGGATACCCTTTCACATCTCCCTACTCTACTCCAGCCACACCTGGCATATGAACAGCGCTACCCCCTCCTGGTGGTTGACGTTATTCAATGATTTTGTTCATGCTTTCCGCATGCAGGTGTTCTTTGTTATCTCCGGCTACTTTTCCTATATGCTGTATTTGCGTTATCCGATCAAAAAATGGTGGAAAGTACGCGTGGAGCGCGTCGGTATTCCGATGCTTACCGCCATCCCTCTTCTGACGTTACCGCAATTTCTAATGCTGCAATACGTTAAGGGTAAGACGGAAAGCTGGCATACGCTCTCTTTCTACGACAAATATAATACGTTGGCGTGGGAGCTGGTGTCGCATCTGTGGTTCCTATTAGTTCTGGTGGTGCTGACATCCCTCGGCATTCTGGCGTTCCGTCTGATGCGCCGACGCCAGATTCGCCGGCGTGAAGACCTGTTTGATCATATGTCGATGGCGAAGCTTACTCTGATGTTTTTAGCATTGGGGATCGTTTATGCCGCCATTCGCCGGACTATCTTCCTGCTTTACCCGCCGGTACTCAGCGACGGGCTATTCAACTTTGTGGTCATGCAGACGCTGTTTTATGTGCCTTTCTTTATTCTTGGCGCACTGGCCTTTATTCATCCGAAGCTGAAAACGCTGTTTACTACCCCATCCCCATGGTGCATCGTCGCGGCGCTATTCGGGTTTATTGCCTACCGCCTGAACCAGCACTTTGGCTCAGGTGATGCATGGATGTATGAAACGGAATACGTGATTACGATGGTGCTGGGGGTATGGATGGTCAACGTGGTGTTCTCGTTCGGGCATCGTATGCTGAACTTCCAGTCCGCCCGCGTGACCTATTTCGTCAATGCTTCTTTATTTATCTACCTGGTGCACCACCCACTGACGCTGTTCTTTGGTGCCTGGATCATGCCGACCATTAGCTCAAATACGTTGGGCTTCCTGACCGGCCTGATATTCGTGGTGGGTTGCGCGTTAATTCTCTACGAGATCCACCTGCGTATCCCCTTGCTGCGTTTCCTCTTTTCCGGGAAGTCGCAGCAAAAGGCAACGAAAGCACAGGTGGCCAGTCATTAAGTGTTGGCGTCATTAGCCAGGCCTGGGATCCGGGTCTGGCTGAGTAAGTGCTGATACAAATGTGTTGTTGCTGCATCAAAACAGACAAAATAGACAATTTCCGGCAGGCTGCGACGGGTCAGAAATGCCGCCACCGTACTGACGGCAATGTCAGCCGCCGCGTCTGCTGGATATCCGTAGGCTCCCGTTGAGATAGCCGGGAAAGCGATAGTGCGATAACCGTTATCCAGCGCCAGCTGAAGGCTATTGCGGTAAGCCTCTTGTAACAATGAGGCTTCGTGTTCTCCCCCACCCTGCCAGACCGGCCCTACGGTATGAATCACTGCTTTTGCCTTCAGATTTCCCGCGTGGGTGATCACCGCATGCCCTGGTGGACAGGTTCCCTGCTGCTGACGGACAACCGCACAGGCTTCCTGCAACGTTGGACCCGCCGCACGATGGATTGCACCATCTACGCCACCACCGCCCATTAATGAGGGATTGGCGGCATTGACGATAACATCCACCTCGAGGTGGGTAATATCTCCTTGCTGCACCTGAATTCGTACGGTCATGCTAACTATCCTCTGACTAAGACGAAAATATTGTCTACCATAGACAACGCTGACCGCAACTTCGTTTCAGGCTATTGATACTCTACTGTCAATATTGCCAGATTTTTTTCAGGGTTCACCCAACGTAAGCTGGCGGTTGTTTTCGCATTGGTCATTTTACGTCCTTGAAATAAATCTTTGACATTTATTGTCTCTACGCGCGGCTTTCCCTCTTCAAAACAGCTTACGCTGACCTGCCGAGCATTGGCCTGATAATCACAAGGTGACTCGACAATTTGTCCAGTGAAATGGATGATGCCGTCAGACGCAGCATGTGATTGAACGCTGCACAACAGAGTCAGCAGCGGAAGAGATAGGCTGAAATAGTGACCGAATGTTTGCATGACAACGCCCCTCATTCAAGATCGTCCGTGAATCAATACTTCCTGATCTGAAATCCGCGCTGAATACACATCTTGTAAACATTACACTAACATTAGTGTCCTTACTCGTTGATTTCAAGCATCTTTTATATAGATATTTTGTATGTTTAGAAATAATACTATCAGCTATCCAACACTTTTAGAGTGGAAAAGAAACATAAAAAAGGCCGCAACGGATAACGTTGCGGCCCCATAAATATTTCGTTAACGGTAATTACAACCGTATGGACCCGGTTGGTTACAAGGCGTTACTGTCGAACTCAGGCTCACAAAGCTATCCGATGAACCTGTCGTTGCGCCAGGACTTCCGCTTGTCCGACCGCCTCCATTACCACCGCCGTTGCCGCCTCCATTGCCGCCTACGTTGCCACCGCCGTTACCGCCTCCGTTGCCACCGCCGTTGCCACCGCCGTTGCCACCGCCGTTACCGCCACCGTTACCGCCTCCGTTGCCACCGCCATTACCGCCTCCGTTGCCACCGCCGTTACCGCCTCCGTTGCCACCGCCATTACCGCCTCCGTTGCCACCGCCGTTACCGCCTCCGTTGCCACCGCCGTGACCGCCTCCATGCCCGTGACCGTGGCCACCACCGTGTCCGCCACCTTCACCGCCGCCCATGCCACCACCGTGGCCGCCGCCGTTACCGCCGCCCATGCCACCACCGTGACCGCCGCCGTTACCGCCGCCCATGCCACCACCGTGGCCGCCGCCGTTACCGCCGCCCATGCCACCACCGTGGCCGCCGCCGTTACCGCCGCCCATGCCACCACCGTGACCGCCGCCGTTACCGCCGCCCATGCCACCACCGTGACCGCCGCCGTTACCGCCGCCCATGCCACCACCGTGACCGCCGCCGTTGTCGCCGCCCATGCCACCACCGTGGCCACCGCCGTTACCGCCGCCCATGCCACCACCGTGGCCACCGCCGTTACCGCCGCCTATGCCACCACCGTGACCGCCGCCAATACCGCCACCGACACCGCCGCCTATGCCACCACCGACACCGCCGCCTATGCCACCACCGTGACCGCCGCCGTTGCCGCCGCCAATACCACCACCGACACCGCCGCCAATGCCGCCACCGTGACCGCCGCCGTTGCCGCCGCCAATACCACCACCGACACCGCCGCCAATGCCGCCACCGTGACCGCCGCCAATACCACCACCGACACCGCCGCCAATGCCGCCACCGTGACCGCCTCCATTGCCGCCGCCAATACCACCACCGACACCGCCGCCTATGCCACCGCCGTTACCGCCTCCATTGCCGCCTCCATTGCCACCGCCGTTGCCGCCTCCATTGCCGCCTCCGTTACCGCCGCCGTTACCGCCGCCGTTGCCGCCTCCGTTGCCACCGCCGTTACCGCCGCCGTTGCCACCGCCGTTACCGCCGCCGTTGCCGCCTCCGTTGCCACCGCCGTTACCGCCGCCGTTGCCGCCTCCGTTACCGCCTCCGTTACCGCCTCCGTTACCGCCTCCATCACCGCCTCCATCACCGCCGCCGTTGCCGCCTCCATTGCCACCACCGTTACCGCCTCCGTTGCCACCGCCGTTACCGCCTCCGTTGCCGCCGCCGTTGCCACCGCCGTTACCGCCTCCGTTGCCGCCTCCGTTGCCACCGCCGTTACCGCCTCCGTTGCCGCCGCCGTTGCCACCGCCGTTGCCACCGCCGTTACCGCCTCCGTTGCCACTTCCGCCGCCGTGACCGCCGCCGTTATCGCCGCCGCCACCGTTGCCATTCGCGTTCCCGTTACCATTATTCCCGCTTCCGTTGCCACCACCTCCATTGCCATTTCCATTGCCGTTGTTACCGTTGCCGTTACCGCTCTGACCGCTATTACCACCGCCGTTACCATTCGCCGCTACGGCATATATTGTGGTTGCCGGGTATAAAACGGTGAGCGCCACTATTATGGCGATTTGCTTCATTTTCATGATAAGCCCTTTCACGCGTTATTAGTTGCTGTGTGCTATTGCCGTAATAACCGATCGCTCGCTAATCAATAAATTCAGGTCGGTATTCATCACGACACCCGTTCACAAATTACAAATTTTCCAGGCGATAGAAATCGACATTCAAGAAGCTGAATGATCAATTATTCAAGAGGTTACAAACATAATAAAAAGCAAATGACACGTGGGCGAATAAAACAAACAGCCATCCACAGCAATCAATAAGATTGTGTCTATTAATAAATGTCAGTGTCAGAACCATGAGTAATTATCACAATTACTTGCGGCTTCGTTATTCTGCATTTAGTCGGGATGTGTCGTTCTATAAAATATCGTGAAGATATACCGCCTCACCATATCAATGGTATCGTCATAGAAATATGTAAAGTTCTTACATCGATTTAATGCTGGTCTCGATGCTATATGGATGAGTATGCATATTTGATAAGCATGAGGATCTCATAATAAAGTTTGATTTAATTTTCACAGTATCAACCTTTAGTATTAACAGCTCACTATCACCTGCATTCGGATAACTTAATCAGAAAACAAAGCGTTAAAAAATCGTGGGCACAACGAAAGTGTTAAAAACGACAAATATCACGCAAATTCATCATACAAAATGGATAAGAGAAGGCTGATAGACAATTTCAATAAGACATAAAAACCTTAGATAACATAAAATTAAAAACAAAAAGAGAGATTATGTATGATCATTAAGATATGATGTTAAAAGCTTAAGAAACATGCTTTATTTACATTTTGCAATTTATTTTTACATCTTGTTTCACGATTATTTCTTGCTTTAGAATTGGTAGCGTCTAAATTTTAAATTAAGCAGACATGTCTTTTAATTATTAATTCTTAACATTTGTCAAAACAGCAGCCACATTTCAGTAATGCTTAACAAGATACCTTTATAATTTTGCCTGCTGTAAAAAAATTAGGGGTCTCATCATGCAAAAAGAGCTCACGTTAACGAACCAGACTCTTTCACTCATCACCAGGCCGTCACTTCAGTCCTGTGCCCTTTCTCAGAGCCTGAAAAAGACGTTAAGGATGAATAGTAAAATCATTAATATTCACATGGTTAGCCTGGATAATTTATCGGATGGTATCGTGCTTTTTGACATGATCGAAATCGATAAAAAGCTGGTCAAGGCCTGGCAGGAAGAACTCTGTAAAATTAATAGCGGTATAAAGCTCTTACTTTTCAATACCCCTGAAGATTATGCTTATCAGGAGATTGAAAGCTGGCCGCATATTAACGGCATCTTTTATGCGCATGATGAAGAACACTTTCTGGTCAAAGGGTTACAGAAAGTGATGGAGGGTGAATGCTACTTTTCGCGTAAGCTTGCGAGCTACCTGATTATGCATTCCGGTAATTATCGTTACGATAATCAGGAGAGTACGATCCTGACATTCCGGGAGAAAGAGATCCTGAACAAACTGCGCATTGGCGCTTCTAACATCGAAATTGCGCAGTCGCTATTCATTAGCGAAAGCACGGTGAAAACACATCTATATCATCTATTTAAAAAGATCTCGGTCAAGAACCGTACCCAAGCCGTATCCTGGGCGAACGATAATTTTAAGAACTAATGCACTACCACAGCAATAAAAAAGCGGCGACAGGATTTTCCCCTGCCGCCGCTTTTCACATGTAATAGGTCTACTACAGCGCCGATTCGTTCGACGGTTCCGCTTTCGCTTTACGATTCGCCAACCACAGCCCACTGTTTTTCATCGCATAGCCGAAGATCAACCCCACAGCCAACGACGAAACGACCAGACGCCAGTTCCCCTGCCCCGCAAAAGTGGCGCAGGCACCAATAAAAGTACCCGGGACAAACGAGAGCAGCAGCTGCTTCGCCTGGATACACATCAGGAACGCGACAATACCCGTCACGACGTAACCCAAAATTTCCAGATGGGGAGCCAGCGCGCTGCCATAGATAATAACCAGTGCCCAGATGACACCGCTCATTGTCGTACAGGCAGAAATAGCCAACGCTTTCAGCCCATCATGCGGGCAGGCGAAATAAGCCGTACAGCCTAAGAATCCGGCCCAGCTCAGTAAACCCAGAGACACGGCAACCCATCCCCAAAGACCGGAGAGAATGCCTGTTGTGATTGCAATAGCGAAGATAACGTTCATGGCGAGCATCTTAGCAGATGCCTGGCTTTTTGATGAGATCATGAGCACAGATTGCTCATGATCTTTATTTCAGTTGCATAGAATATGTGATTTAAATCACTCTTCTTCACTTTCCTGCAGTTCGTCCCACATCGCAGCAATGGCTTCACGCGTTAGCGGTGCCATCGTACGCCAGAACGCAGTGGTGGCGTGGGCTTCAACCTTGCCAAGGAAACTTTCAAACCACGGCAGAATAAACTCACCGAACAAGGTTTCCAGTGCTTCGGTATCGTCATCTTCCGCTTTGTCTTCCAGCCAGGAAGCTGCCAGCAGCAACGTACCGATCTGGTCAGCTGGGCTGTCCCCTAACGGCATTCCCCATTCGGTCAGAAAAGTGCGAACTTCCGCCTCCGTCGCCCCTTCTACCCACGCGCTACGGCACGGTGAAACGCTGCAGTCATCACCCACGAACAGCGCATTATAGTCAGCGGCAATCTGCTGGATATCACAGCTTTTTTGCAGACGAGCCAGCAGTTCATTCTGCTCCAGTGGCCAGTCCGCGGCCAGTTTACCGTCGCGAATCACGGTAAACAGCGGCACCAGCAGTGGGTCCTGCGGTTGACGATAGTACAGCGAGCCAAGCACGCGGCAGATGATTGAAAACTCGTTCATTGGTTAATCCATTCAGTCATTAAAATTCAGCAAATTCAGGAATCGGCGGCATACCGCGCGATTCAAGGAAATTCAGGAAACGTCGTGGGGTGACGTTAAGGATCCTATCCTGTGGGAACTCCACGGCGTCAAGGATCTTCTGGCATTCGGTAAATTCACCCAGCGTAAAGGCGGTGTGTGAATCAGAGCCCAGCGCCAGCCACCCACCCGCATCGCGCACGGCTGCAGCAATAGCGCGGCAGTTGCTCTCACTGCCGATGCGCGAACTCACAAAGGAAGAGTTATTAATTTCCAGCGCCACATGATACTTCGCTGCTGCTGCTGCGATAGCCGGAATATCAACCGGGAATTTCGGGTTACCCGGGTGACTAATCATATGAACGTGGCCGCTGGCCATTGCCGCAATCATCGCCTCGGTATGCGTCGCCTTATCCTGCGGCGCAAAAACCGGCTCATGAAAACCGGCAATGATAAAATCGAGCGATGTCAGCATCGGCCCAGAGCAGTCAATCTCGCCCGCGGTGTTTTTGATATTCGACTCGATACCGCGCAGGATCCCGACCCCATCAACAATACGCGGCCAGATGCGCATGTTCACGAAGTGCCAGTAGTGCGGGGCATCGGCCATATCCGGGCCGTGATCGGTGATGGCGAAGAGTTTAATTCCCTTGCGCTTCGCCTCGGCGATATAGTCGTGCAGCGTACTGTAGGCATGCGTGCTGGCAACGGTGTGCATATGTAGGTCAACAGGATACATCACATTCTCCTTTCTCGTGGTAAGCCAAGGATAGCAGGAAACCCTCGTGTTTATTAGCCAGGGACATCAATAGCCGCGCACGCGATCGACCTGCCCGCTTGGCTGTTCACCGCGCTCAAGCTGCGTGATAGTCCGGGCAATATAGGCAATCGCCTCTTTAGGGCGAGTCACGGCGGCAACATGAGGCGTCATCGTTACGCGCGGATGCTGCCAGAGCGGGCTTTCCTGCGGCAGCGGCTCACGGCTAAAGACGTCGAGCATCGCCGCCTTCAGCTTGCCGTCGTCGAGTGCTGCCAGCAGATCGTCTTCCACAACGTGAACGCCGCGCGCCAGGTTCAGCACATAGCTATTATCCGGGAGTTGGGACAGATTCTGACGGTTAATAATCCCCACCGTCTCCGCAGTGTTAGGCAGCAGGTTAATCAGCACTCGCGTCCCTTGTAAGAATTCATTCAGCTCATTTTCCCCGGCAAAACTCGTCACCTGCGGCCATTCCTTACGGCTACGGCTCCAGCAGCGAACCGGGAAGCCCCACGCCAGCAGGCTCTCGGCCACTTTTGAACCCAGCACGCCCGCGCCCATAATACCGACGGTAAATTCGTCGTGGGTGTAATCCGCCAGTGGCTGCCAGCTGGACTGACGCTGCAGCGCCTGATAGTCATCAAAGCGACGGAACCAGTGCAGCACCTGGCTTACCGCATACTCCTGCATTTGGATGCCCATACCGGTATCTTCCAGGCGAAAGAGCGGGATAGATTCCGGCAGCATTTCCGGATGCGCCTTGAGCTTGCTGAGAATCGAGTCAACGCCAGCCCCCAGAGCGAACACGGCTTTAAGACTGCGGCCTTGCAGCATTTCCACCGGCGGATGCCACACCAGCGCGTAGTCGGCAGGCGCATCATCGCCACGCTGCCAGCCGCGAATGCGGGCATTCGGCAGCAATTTGCTTAGCTCGGCAATCCAATAAGGGGTATCAAACGTGGGGTGATAAAAGATGATCTCCATAATGACTCCTGCTCAGTGCGCCGTTACCGGTATGGATCGGCGCTGTTTTTGATTATTTTTGTGGTTTAACAGAATAACAAATTTCTTTTACCTGTCCCGGAAAATGCGGAGGCGATCGCAAAAAATACGATTTATGTCTGTTTAAGAAGCATGTTGGTTGAAGTTTGTGTAAACGCACGATTTTTTTAAAAAGTTTATTGACGGTGAGGAGCCTTTTCCCTACATTAGCGCTCGTCCCAGCAACACGGGACAACAATATGGTGAGGTGTCCGAGTGGCTGAAGGAGCACGCCTGGAAAGTGTGTATACGGCAACGTATCCGGGGTTCGAATCCCCGCCTCACCGCCATATTTGAGAAAGAGCTCGTACGAAAGTACGGGCTTTTTTTTTCGCCTATTGCACAGGGCCAGCACCAATACCGCCGACCCCGGGCTACATTCAAACCGTAGCCCGGCCAAGCGCAGCGCCGCCGGGAATCGCTCCTCACCCCACCGGACGCACAAAGCCAATACAAACGGTCTGAACGTCATGAGACGGGTCCGTCTGGAAATCGATCGGTATCTTTATATCAATGTGCATATGCGGCCACGCCTGTAGAGCCGTACCAAAATGTTCCGTGGAACATGCCACCCCCACGCGGCCAATCAGCGCAACACCATCATGCAACAACTGCGCGCGGCTAATATCCGTGCTGTAGATATTTGGCTGCGTGGCATTGTTCCATTTAGTGATGATTTTGGGTCTGGAGGGGACATAAAACGTAAGCCATTCTGCCAGACGTTCCCCGCCGACATACTTCAGTGGAGTACCATAGCGTTGGAACCAGAGACGGTTTACCGTATCGCTGAACGGGATAACACCGCTCATCTTCTGCCTCGCATTAGCCACGTTGGCGTACATCACACCACAGTAACCCGCAAGGACCAGCAGTGCAGCGCTGAACAAGGTTACAAACGCGGCGCGTGGAACGATGACGGACGTTTGGTTGACGCAGCTGACCATCAGCGCCGGTGCCAGAATGAAAAAAGGCTGCAGCCATTCGGTTAATCTGCCGCTGTTGAAGAAGAAAAACCAACAGCAAAGCGCTGTCAGCGGAATCAGATAGACTCCCAGCACCACCCGCCCCTCCCATGACGCAGGCCAGCGTAAGCGCACGCCACAAAAATAGAGAATAGCGCCAGAAATAAGCAGGGGGTAAAAAATGGATATTAAGCAGGTAAAAAGCCCCGGATTAATCCCTGGGTGCATTTCTGAATTTACCCAATGTAGCGCAGCAAAGTTATGCGCCTGTAGCCACAGGATATTAGGGGTAATTAACAGTACGCCTAATGCTAACGCACAATACCAGACAATATGCCGATAACAGCGACGAATATCCGCCACAACAAGCGTTGAGAGAAAAACAGACCCGACCAGAATCAACGTAGAATATTTTGACATGGTTGCCAGTCCGGCCAATAGAGCAAAGGCAAGCCACCAATACGGGCTTCGGCTAATAGCCTGTAGATAGCAATACATCATCCACGGCCATAGCATCACCAGCAGATAATTATCGTTGTAGCTAATGATATCAAAGTTAATTAACCCTGATAAATTAAGGGTTAACAATGCCACCCAGGCCAGCTTTTCGCTGCCAGTAAGCCTGTGTGCAAATACCCAACTGCCGACCATCCCTATTGCGATGGCAAGAAAATGCGCAGCATACCAGTAAATATGCGCGGGTAAATGGAGTGCAGGCTGCATGACCAGGCCGACCAGCCACGGATTTTTTGGCGAGCCCCATTCGGCGTTTTGCGCCCAATTTAGTGCCTCTACGGCATCATAGGGCACCGCGGGATCGAGTGATACCGTGACGATAGTCCACAGTACGGCATACAGCGATACCCAGAGTATAACCCATCGTAAGTTCATTATTTTTACCGGACAAATATTCAACCTCTCGAGCTTAGAGTTATCCCTCATAAAAAGTATAAACAGAGATTCAATGAGATGCTTATTTATGACCCACTGAAATAGTAAAAATAACAACGTTATCCGGATGACACATTTTAAAATATATCATCAAGATAATTAGTCACAATTTGTTAGATGTAATAGTACAAACAGAATAACGTCGAATATCTCTTTTAATATTTTCCGCGTTCTGGTTACCGTGGCACCTCATCCACCGGTACCTGTGCCGCAATCTCTTCCGCAATACCAAACCGCTCCACCAGCAGTGCCTTTTGCTGACGGTGCGATAACGTCTCAAACGTCTCCTTCCCTCTGGCCTCTCTGAAAACCTTTTCACCTTTTACTATCCCGGTAATCGAATCATGACCCGCCAGACGAATCAGTAGCGCGCCGTCAAAGCGACTGCTGTGGCGACTGCGTTCATGTCTCTGCGGGTATTCCGTTACGGCAGCATCCATCTCCAGCAGTTGGCAGTCTATGCGTGAACGACCCAGTGGCTTCCAGTTCACACACCAGAATCCCTCATCACGGTGCACCCGCGTGCCCCATACCGGATGCGTGGAGTGCCAGGCCTGCAACGGTAACGGCTGGCCGTGAAGCATCGTGGTGTCGACAATAAAAAGGGTATTATCCAAACGAACAAACAATGTGCCGTGCCCAGGGGAGTCCGCACTTACCGGACGCGGTGAACGCATCGTTGACAGGCCAAATTGTACCGGGAACCCCACGGCTTTCAGCAGCGCATACAGCGCGCCGTGGCTCGCCCAGCAGGTGCCGCCGGTGCCAAATCGCAGCCAGTGCGAAAAAAAATCCTCCGGCGTAAAGCCCGGTAAGGCGCCCTGAATGCCCTGCGATACCTGGATTCGTTTACGAATATTGTCGAACGGCACGGAACGGCACCACGCCTGGTAAATCTGCCCCAACCCAGACTCACTAACCGCCGGATAAGCGCGAAAACCCATTTTTTCAAGCGCCTGTTCGGCAAGCGCTGGCGGGATATCCATAGGAACATTATGTGAATTCATCATTTACCTGCGGCGTGTCTCAGACCGTCGAAAAAGAGCAACGGAGCATCAATAGCACAACCCGCACGCGATTGTAAATGAAATGTAAATTCACTCTTCGATCATCAGCGCATACTCCTCGCTGAGGAAATCCACCAGCGCGCGCACCGCAGGCAGCAGCCCTCGCCGTGACGGGAAGACCGCGTGAATCACCTCCCGCTTCGGTTCCCAATCATCGAGCACACGCACCAGCGATCCATTGGCCAGCTGTTCTCTCGCCATCAGGATCGGCAGCTGCACCACCCCGACACCCGCCACCGCCGCCTCACGCAGCGCCAGCATATCGCTGGTCGTCAGCCGTGGTGTAAAGTGCACCTCAGCCTTTGCGCCATCCGGGCCATGTAGCGACCAGCGATGCACATGCTTACCTGCCGACATGCTTAACCCCGGCCAGCGACTGAGTTCGTCCGGCACCTGCGGCTTGCCCATCGTCGCCACCAGCGACGGGCTGGCGACGAGACAGTGACCGCGGTCCGCCAGTACCCGCATCACCAGGTCGCTGTCATCAAAAGGACGCGGCCTGACGCGAATCGCCACATCAATCCCCTCCGCCACCAGATCCACCCGTCGGTTTGTCGCTTCAAGCTGAATCTGCACGCCCGGATAACGCACCATAAAGCGCGCCAGCATCGGTCCAACGTGCACATGCAACAGCGTGACCGGGCAGGTCAGCTTCACGCAGCCTCTCGGCTCTGCCTGGAGCACAGCAATCGCCTCCTGCGCTGCCTCCGCCTCAATCAACATCGCTTTACAGTGTTGATAAAACGTCTGCCCAACTTCCGTCACCGTGAACTGCCGGGTGGTGCGCTGGATCAGCCGCACCCCAAGCTGCTCTTCCAGTTGCGCAATGCGTCGGCTGAGCTTTGACTTTGGCATATCCAGCGCGCGCCCCGCCGCAGCGAAGCCGCCGTTGTCCACCACGTGAACAAACCACGCGAAATCATTGAGATCCTGCATCACCACCTCATCGTTCTATTTTTGCAACAGTGTAGGTCATTTCTGCTATCTACCGAGCCATTACATCTGAATATAAGCTAATCCACATCAAAGCTCACTACGCAGGAGAAACAAATGAAACAGATTACGGGTGTTTATACCGCGCCACGTCCGCACTGGGTGGGTGATGGCTTCCCGGTTCGTTCGTTATTTTCCTATCAGTCGCACGGTGAAAGCCTGAGTCCTTTCCTGCTGCTCGACTATGCCGGGCCATACAGCTTCCCGGCAGACGGCGCGAAGCGCGGGGTGGGAGAACATCCACACCGTGGGTTCGAGACGGTCACTATCGTCTACGCCGGGGAAGTAGAGCATCGGGATTCCACCGGTAAAGGCGGCGTGATTGGCCCGGGTGACGTGCAGTGGATGACCGCAGGCTCCGGCATTCTGCATCAGGAATTTCACTCGGCGGAGTTTGCCCGTCGCGGCGGCGAACTGAAGATGATCCAGCTGTGGGTCAATCTGCCAGCGAAGGACAAGATGACCGCGCCGGGCTACCAGAGTATTGAAGCCGCCGCTATTCCAACGGTAGAGCTGCCGGATAACAGCGGATCGCTGCGGGTGATTGCCGGTCACTACCAGGAGGCGACGGGCCCGGCCAACACCTTCTCACCGCTGAACGTCTGGGATATGCAGCTTCAGGAAGATAAAGAGGTCTCTTTCGAGCAGCCTGACGGCTGGAGCACTGCCCTGGTGGTGCTGGAAGGTAGCGTCACGGTAAATGGCGAAACTCCCGCTCAGGAAGCGCAGCTAGTGGTACTCAGCCAGGAAGGTAAGCGCGTTCATCTGCACGCCGGCAGCGACGCCAAAGTGCTGGTGCTGGCAGGCGCGCCGCTCAACGAACCGATTGTGGGCTATGGCCCCTTCGTGATGAACAGTAAAACCGAAATCGACGAAGCCATTCGCGATTTTAACTCCGGCCGCTTTGGTCAAATCTGATAATACAGAGGTGAATAACATGTCTACTCCAGCAAATTTCAACGGCGCGCGTCCAGTGATTGATGTTAACGATGCGGTGATGCTGTTAATCGACCATCAGAGCGGCCTGTTCCAGACGGTGGGCGATATGCCGATGCCAGAGCTGCGCGCTCGCGCTGCGGCACTGGCGAAAATGGCGACGCTTGCCGGACTGCCGGTGATCACCACCGCCTCAGTGCCGCAAGGTCCGAACGGCCCGCTGATCCCGGAGATTCACGAAAATGCACCGCATGCGCACTATATTGCGCGTAAAGGTGAAATCAACGCCTGGGATAACCCGGAGTTCGTGGCTGCCGTGAAGGCCACGGGTCGCAAAACGTTAATTATCGCCGGGACGATCACCAGCGTCTGCATGGCCTTCCCCGCTATTGCCGCCGTCGCCGATGGTTATAAAGTATTTGCGGTCATTGATGCTTCCGGCACCTACAGCAAGATGGCGCAGGAAGTGACGCTGGCCCGCGTGGCGCAGGCAGGCGTGGTGCCAATGGATACCGCTGCGGTCGCCTCTGAACTGCAGCGTACCTGGAACCGCCCGGATGCCGCCGAATGGGCCGAGGTGTATACCAAAATCTTCCCGGCCTACCAGCTGTTGATTGAAAGCTATGCAAAGGCGCAGGACGTCGTGAAAAACAACGAACAGCTTGATTCTCAGCGTTAACCCACCCGCCCCGCCGCTTTTCGGCGGGGTGGTGTTCATTGCTTAACCGAACGATAAATAAATCTGAATTTATGCTTGACCGTTTCAGGTCAACTCCCTATAGTAGCGCCCCGTTGACCACCTACGGTGAGCAGCAAAACAATATGGTGAGGTGTCCGAGTGGCTGAAGGAGCACGCCTGGAAAGTGTGTATACGGCAACGTATCCGGGGTTCGAATCCCCGCCTCACCGCCATATTTAAGAAAGAGCTCGTACGAAAGTACGGGCTTTTTTTTCGCCTATTGCACTTAGGGGGGCGAGCGAAGCGAGTCAATCCCCCCTCACCGCCATATTTGATGTTGCAGCCCGTTATTTCTAGTTTTCACATCAATATTCATTAACGATGGTTTTCTAGTTTATCTCTTGGTAAGAAATATTGAACACCTGATTTCCCATCAATAAAAATGCCTTTTTCTGAGCAGATTACCCCCCCCCACTTATCTACAGCGTCATTTGTATCATCGGCGAAGCCAATGACACCTAAATCCTGAGAATAATTCACCGACGAGTTTCTACTACCAATATAAACAATACCTTTAATTTCGATTTTTGAATTAGTATTATCACCTAAATAAATGTAGACACCATATAAAGCCTGACTATAGATACCATTACACCAACGAACACTAATTAATTGATAGGGGAAATCTATTTTTTTATAAAGTGAAATACACAAAAAAGATAAAATAATACTAATTATTGTTAGTAGAGCAATAACTTTTTTCATTATAACTCCACATTAACTGATTCTTTGTAAATGCCATGAAGGTCAAATTCGTGCGCATAACATTGTCTGTGGAAATCGCCCATAAACTGATCTGTTACAGTTATATCCTTTCCTATTACATTAATTGTAACTTTTTTTCCTGAGTCCCAATTATAACGATCGAAAAAATGAAATTCGAAATCAAGATGTATTATTTTCCTCTCTTTTTTTTCATCGTCTTTGATATTAACCTTTCCTTTCCCCCAAAAAATGTATCCCCCAACGGCATAGAATAAATCTTTACTTTCCTCGGGGTGAAAATAGCCACTGTTAATTGATGATGATGTAATAAAATATTCACCAGGCTTTAACTTCCGGCAAAACTCTATTGCTTTACATTTTTCCTCTGAATATTTATGAACAAATGTCATTGATTTTCCCATAAATGAAGCCAAATCAACCGCGAGATCTTTTCCTGTATTATTAAAATAATGTTGTAAGTGTCTTGATGCCTCATTCAATTCCCAAAAAAACTCAACGATTCCAGATTTAAGACCTGTTTCAATCTCTTTTTTCATAAAAAGCATAAGTAATGTTTGCGGTGCACTGCACCATTTCCCTGCACCTTTGTCTGGAGCAGAAAAAGGATCCTCGGTTCCTATTTTATAGTTTGGCATAATATCATCTCCTTAATTTATAAAAAATAATTATACTTATTGAAAATGGAGATATTATAACAAATATTGAGTTATTAAGCCGCATTATTCGGATAATTGGTTGCTATCCCAGTTAGTGATAACCCATATTTATATATCTGTCTACCAGATCGTATTTATATTCCCAGCGTTCGCTCTCCGGTATTTCCAGTCCGGTTAGTTGACGGTAACTGCCTTTATCAACCCGTTTATCCACCAGATGACCGTTAACAGCATATTTTCAGCTACAAGCTCACCTCCAGTACCCCGGCACCGCCGGAAACCACTCGCTCTACCTCACCGCTACCCTATCCTGTCTCGGGTGATGCTATCAGCACGGTAAAAAGTAATATCTCGTTGATGTTAATACATATCCCATTAAGGAATGAATAGTTTCATCTTTTACCATTTAGGTTATATCAATGCTTATGCCAGCTTTAACAGCCCCGTATTTCAGGCAGTTATGCTTAACCGCGAGTACCAGAGAGTGGGATTTGCAACACGCCGTTGCTGCAGGTGTTGTATTTGCAACAACGCCCTGCTGCTCCTGTCTTTTTTTGTCCACCTTCAAAGACGGCAACAACATAATCCTGTCAGTGCACAAACATGACTAGCTTATTTTTTTACCGCCTATGCCACCATTTGCTCTCTTTTTATAAGCAGCGTGCACACCCCGGCACGATGTATGACGGGATAAAGGTGATCGAGAGATGGCGAGCGATTTTTTTTCTATTCCTAAAGTCTATTTTGGCGAGAATGCGATTCAGGCATTACGCCAGCTAGGTAATAAGAAGGTCGGTATCGTGACGGATAATTTTATGGTGACGTCGGGGAAGACGCGCTATCTGATTAGCGAGATGCCGCAGGCCTCCGTGTCTATTTTTAGCGACGTCAAGCCCGATCCAAGCGTCGCCACCCTGCAGGCGGGCGCCGCAAAATTTATGCGTTTTAAGCCTGAGGTCATTATTGCGCTGGGCGGCGGGTCATCGCTTGACGCCGCTAAGGGCATCAAGGCCACGCTGGAAGAATCACTTGCGGACTGTTCGATAACGCTGGTGGCGATTCCAACGACCAGCGGTTCCGGTTCAGAAGTCACCTCTTATGCCATTATTTCCGATCCGCAAAATGGGCGGAAATATCCTCTGGTAGCGGCCGAGCTGATACCCGATTACGCCATCCTCGATCCGCAGTTGGTGCTATCGGTTCCACGCCAGGTCGCTGTTGATACCGGTATGGATGTACTGACGCACGCCATTGAAGCGCTGGTCTCTTGTGGTGCGAATGATTTCAGCGATGCGCTAGCAGAAAAAGCGATTGCGCTGGTCTGGCAGCATCTCCCCGAGATCTTCCACAACGAAACGGATATTCAGGCCAGAACGCATATGCACAACGCATCATGTATGGCGGGGATGGCATTTAACTCCGCCGGCCTGGGGCTAGTGCACGGCATGGCGCATGCCATCGGCGGCATGCTGCATATTGCGCACGGCAAAATTAACGCCATGTTGCTGCCGGGTATCATCGACTGGAATATTCAACATGCGCCGCACGCCATTCCTCGTTACCTGAAATGCGCGGCAATCATGGGCATCAAATCCGCCACGCCAGAACAGACGTTGAACGCATTGAGCAACCGCATTCGCGAAATGAATCGTCATTTTGGTATTCCCGCGACCCTGTGCGAAGCGGGTAAAGATCGTGTCGAGGTCGAATCATTACACCAGCAACTTATTCACGCCACCCTCTCTGATGGTTGCACCGCCTCGAATCCTTGTCGACCAACGGCCGCTGATATTGAGCAACTGTTGACGGACATCACCGGGTAAATCTGGACAACGTTGTCTTTGAATTGTCGGGCCGTCAAAAAAGTCCTGCGTCGGGGCAAAAAGCCCCTCGCAGAAGCGAATACTCTGGATATTGCTCCATTCACCCTTTTAGGTCGTTGACGTTATGAACTCTAGCCAACAGCAAGCCGAACTAATTACTCAACAGATTATTCAAGAACTTGCCGCACGTGGTACCCCATTTTCCCCCGTGCCGCAGGCGCTGGAAATTCCGATTGGCATCTCCAATCGCCATGTGCACTTGAGCCGGGAGGATATGGACACCCTGTTCGGATCCGGCTCTACCCTCACCCGCATGAAGGCGGTAAAACAGCCTGGCCAGTATGCCGCCGAAGAGACGGTTACGCTGCGCGGTCCAAAAGGACAGCTCGCCAACGTTCGCGTACTCGGTCCGCTCCGTCGCGCTACCCAGATCGAAATTTCCGTTTCCGATGGCTTTACGCTGGGCGTCAAAGCGCCCGTCCGTATGTCCGGCGATCTCGAGCGTTCACCTGGCATTGAAATTATTGGGCCACGCGGATCGATCAAAAAAACGGAAGGGACAATTGTCGCCTGGCGGCACATTCATATTTCCCCGATACAGGCCCGCCAGTCCGGATTGCAGGACGGTATGGAGATAGACGTCCAGGTTGCGGGACAGCGCGGCGGCGTTCTCAGCCACGTTGTCGTACGCGTGAGTGAAGATGCCGTGCTGGAAATGCATATCGACGTGGAAGAAGCGAATAGCGTCGGCTTACGCAACGGCGATTGCGTCACGCGCGCCATGACGGAATGCCACGATGGCTGACAGCCCTGAAACCCTGCGATTACAGGCGCTGGCTGAATGGGTCAGCCGCGAAGCATGTGCGCCTTACGACGGGAATATCAAAGTCGGCGTCGATCCTGGAACGGCCAATATCGCATTGGTGGTGGTGGATGAGAACGATAATCCCATCGCCGGCATCAGTCACCCTTCGTGCGCGGTGAGAGACGGCATTGTGGTCGATTTTCTGGCGGCAAGTCGGGTGGTTCGCCGTCTGAAAACCTCGCTTGAGGAGCGACTGGGAAGGCCACTGACCCACGCGGCTACCGCCATTCCGCCGGGGATCCTCCCCGGCAACACGAAGGTCATTGTCAACATGGTGGAAGCCGCTGGATTTGAGGTCACGCACATTGTTGATGAACCGGTTGCCGCAGCCCTGGCGCTGAATATTCGCGACGGTGCCGTCGTTGACGTTGGCGGCGGCACCACCGGCATTAGCATCCTGAGGAACGGAGAGGTCGTTTTTAGCGCCGATGAACCAACCGGCGGCAATCATATGACGCTGGTGATTGCCGGTGCGCTAGGCCTCTCTTTTGCACAAGCGGAAGAGATGAAAAAGGCGCCGGAGCATGAAGAACAGGTGTTCGCGCTGGTTCGCCCGGTTGCCGAAAAAATGGCCTCGCTGGTGGCCGAATGGGTTGCCCGTTACCCCATTGACACGCTCTATCTGGTCGGCGGTGCCAGCAGTTTTCATCAGTTCGCTGAAGTTTTTCGCCAGACGACGGGCAAACGGGTGGTACAGGCGCCGCAACCGCTTCTCGTCACACCACTCGGCATTGCGATGCACAGCCATTGAGAAGGGAAACTATGGATACGCAGCAACTCTCTCACCTCGTGGATACCGTTATTGATGAGATGCTGGCGCAGCGTAAACGACGTCTGCAGAGCCACAATAAAGTCATGCGGGTCGTTTTGAGCGGAGAGGATCTCTCCACGCTCCCCTCCACCCTGGAGTGCCTCATCGCGCTTGAACGCTGCGGCTACCTATTGGTCATGGCATTTTCACACAGCGCCAGACGCTCTTTATTACAGTCTCATTGCCTGCAAGCGCTGGCGGAGCAAGGGGTGGAAGTTATTTGCGACAATCAGCCTCCATCGTCAGCACAGAGCACTTATCACGACATTTTTTTCCCGGCGCTCTCAACGAACAGCCTGAGTAAAATTGCGCTCGGTATCCGCGATAATCTGGTATGCCGCTGGGCTTTCCATGCGCTCAGCGCGCGTAAAACCGCCATTATCACGCTCAATGCTGAATGCCGTCCTGACAGCCACTCCGCGCTACCACCGGCCCTGAAAGCGCGCCTGATGAACTACGCCAGCACGCTGACTGAGTACGGTTTTACCGTGATCGGTCTACCAGAATCGACGCCGGAATTACGTTCGCGCCGCTCCCTGATTACGCTCAGCGACGTACGCCAGCATCCTCAAGGGCAACCGCTGAAAATAGACAGCCGCACGCTGATTACCCCGGCCGCCCAGGATGAAATCCGCGATCGCCATCTCGTTATTGTTCAACCCCTCCAGGAGGACTTATGTATCTGGCAAAGGTAACCGGTGCGCTGGTGTCAACCACCAAACACGCATCGCTCAACGGCGCAAAGCTGCTGATCGTCGCCCGTCTGGATGAGCACTATCAACCGACGGGGACCGCGCAGGTCGCCGTTGACTTCGTCGGTGCCGGAAATGGCGAAACGGTTCTCGTCACCACCGGCAGTTCAGCGCGCATGAGTACCAGCAAAGAACACTCCGTCATCGATGCTGCGGTCGTCGGGATTGTCGACTCCCTCGATCTTAACGGTCAGTAACCCTTCGCGAGGAAACGCCATGCCCCCTGAATCAAACGCCGCACTGGACGACCAGATTGACCAGGCCATTTCGTCTCAGCTATCACCGCGTACGCTCAGCCTGGAGGATGCCGCGCGCCTGGCGGAATATGCCCGGGATGCAGCGGATGAGTCCGCGGTTCCCATTGTGTTCAGTCTGGTCGATAGCCGCGGTCAGCAGCGCTACTTTTTCAGCATGGATAATGCGCTGCTGATTAGCCATACGCTAGCAGGTCAAAAAGCCTGGACCGCCGTCGCGCTGAAAATGCCGACACAGCAGCTCGCCGGGCAGATCCAGCCCGGTGCAAGCCTTTATGGTTTGCACCATGAACCTGGCATCTGCGGTATTGGCGGCGGCCTTCCCTGCTGGTCAAACGGCATACTGCTGGGTGCCATTGGCATCAGCGGCGGCAGCGTCGATGAGGACATCGCCATCGCCAGCGCGGCCCTCGCGCGATTTAGCCGTGAACGATTCCCGCTCACCATTTTTCCTGAATAACTTTCAAAAAATACAGGTATATCATGCTGTTATCATCATTGGTTCTGGTTATTAACTGTGGTTCCTCTTCACTAAAATTTTCCGCGCTCCCGCTCAATGAAGAGACGCCGCTGCTCTCAGGGCTCGCCGAAAAGCTCGGTCTGGCAGATGCCTGCATCACCTTTAAAGGGGCAGATGGCTGCAAGATTACCGAGCCGCTGGCTGAGTCCAGCCACCTCTGCGCCCTAAAAACGCTCTTCGCCAGACTCGACGAGTCGTCGCTACTCCCGCAAGTCTGCGCGATTGGCCATCGCGTTGCGCACGGCGGCAGCGATTTCAAGCAGTCTGTTCTGCTCACCGACGCCGTGATAGCCCGCATTCATGAACTCTCAGCGCTGGCCCCGTTACATAATCCCGCCAACCTGACGGGCATTAAAGCCGCGATGGCCCTGCTGCCGCACCTTCCCCAGGTCGCGGTATTTGATACCGCATTCCATCAGACCCTGCCGCCCGCGGCCTATACCTACGCGATCCCGTATGAATATCAGCAGCAGTATCAGGTAAGGCGATACGGCTTTCATGGTACCTCGCACCGTTTTATCGCTGCAGAGGCCGTTGCGCGTTTAAACCTCGACCCGGCAAATCATGGCATTTTGATTGCCCATTTGGGCAACGGTTCATCGGTATGTGCGGTAAAAAATGGCGAAAGCGTCGATACCTCAATGGGCATGACGCCGCTTGAAGGGCTAGTCATGGGCACCCGCTGCGGGGATCTCGATTTCGGTGCGGCCACCTATATCGCCAGGTGTACAGGACAAACCATTGAGTCGCTCTACAGCATGGTCAATAACGACTCCGGCCTGTATGGCATATCGGGCATCTCCAGCGATTGCCGAACCTTGCAGGACGCACGTAACCACGGCGACCCTCGCGCCACGCTTGCGATTGACGTTATGGTGCACCGTCTTGCACGCCATCTTGGCGCGCATCTCGCGTCGCTACACCGTTTTGATGCGCTTATTTTTACCGGTGGCATTGGTGAAAACTCAGCGCTGGTGCGTGAACTTACCGCACAAAGAATGTCCGTGTTTGGCATCCTTCTCGATGCGGCAAAAAATAAGCAGATGGTTGCTGGCCGCGAAGGCGTCATTTCGCAACCCGGTTCCCCCATCGTGGCGGTCATTCCAACCAATGAAGAGAAAATGATTGCACAGGATGCCGCAGCATTCTCCCCCCTATGCCAGGGCGCAGCCTGAATCACATATTGCGATCGCTGACAGGGAGGATTTTATTGTCTGGGATAATGCCAAACAGCAAGAAAGTCTCTCTGACGGGCAAAACATTTTGTCCTTAGCACAATAATATGATGGACGTATTTATTAGATACATGAATTTTCTGCCAAAGGTTAATTCATGACTACCGCTTACCCCTATATTAAATATTGAGGTCGTTATGCAACAAGAAGCATTAGGTATGGTTGAAACAAAAGGTCTGGTATCCGCAATTGAAGCCGCAGATACCATGGTTAAATCCGCTAACGTCACTCTGGTCGGCTACGAAAAAATTGGTTCAGGCCTGGTCACCGTCATGGTTCGCGGCGACGTTGGTGCGGTAAAAGCGGCTACTGATGCCGGTTCTGCCGCTGCGGGTAAAGTCGGTGAACTGGTCTCCGTACACGTTATTCCTCGCCCACATATCGAAGTGGAAAAAATCCTGCCAAAAGCGGTTAGTTAATAACGTCTGGGGATTCTGGCCATGAGAGATAATTTTGTTGAACAGATTATATCTGAGGTAATGAATAAACAGTCTGACACCAACAATAATAATAAAACCAAGGCCAGCATTGCTGGCTGTGGTTTAACCGAGTTTGTTGGTACAGCCCTTGGTCACACCATCGGATTGGTTATTGCAAACGTTGATCACCAGCTGCATGACGTTATGGAGATCGATAAGAAATATCGTTCTATCGGTATTCTTGGCGCGCGTACTGGCGCGGGCCCGCATATTTTTGCGGCCGATGAAGCCATTAAAGCGACGAACAGTGAAATTCTGTCGATTGAACTGGCTCGCGATACCGAAGGCGGCGGCGGGCACGGATGTTTAATTATTTTCGGCGCTTCCGATGTCTCCGACGTTCGCCGTGCCATCGAAGTCGCACTGGGAGAAATCGAGCGTACCATGGGTGATGTCTACGGTTCACCGGCGGGTCATCTGGAGTTCCAGTACACCGCCCGTGCCAGCTACGCCCTCAACAAAGCCTTTGGCGCACCGCTGGGTAAATCCTTCGGTATGACCTGCGCCTCACCGGCGGCTATCGGTATCGTTGTTGCCGATGCCGCGGCAAAAGCCGCGGTCATTGAGCCGGTGGGATACGCCAGCCCGGCAAAAGGCACCAGCTTTAGTAATGAGGTGATCTTCACGTTTGCCGGTGACTCTGGCGCCGTTCGCCAGGCGGTCATTGCAGCAAGAGAGGTCGGGAAGCAACTGCTGGCTACCCTGGATCCGGCGCCAATCAAATCGACAACAACACCGTATATTTGATAGCGAACGGCAATGCATGCGAAGCGATGTGATGTAAGGAAAGTAGAGCATGAACGATCTTGAAATTACTCAGGCCGTCTCTCGCGTTCTGAGTAAATACACTAAAACCGCACCGGACATCCGGGAAAGTAGCCCCCAACCGGCTGCCCCCGAACGCGACGGCATTGATGCGATTATTGCCAGCGTGCTGGCCAATCGCGTCGATGCTGCACCTGATGACGACTCGTCGTCAGGTGATGGCGCCTTTGCCACAATGGATGAAGCCATTGCGGCAGCACAGCTCGCGCAGCGTCAGTATCGCCACTGCTCAATGCAGGATCGTACCCGTTTTATTGATGGCATCCGCCAGCTGTTTCTACAAGAAACGGTGCTACAGGCCATTTCTCACATGGCCGTAGAAGAGACGGGGATGGGGAATTATGCCGATAAGCTGGTCAAGAACCGCGTCGCCGCGCAAAAAACGCCCGGCGTTGAGGATCTGACAACCGGCGCACTCAGCGGCGATGGCGGCCTGACGCTGAGCGAATACTCCGCCTACGGTGTCATCGGTTCAATTACACCAACCACTAACCCAACGGAAACCATCATTAATAACAGCATCGGTATGCTGGCTGCAGGTAACACGGTGGTATTCAGTCCTCACCCACGCTCTCGCCGCGTCTCGCTGCACTGTATTGCGTTGATTAACCAGCAGCTGGCACGGCTTGGCGCGCCCGCAAACCTGGTGGTGACGGTTTCAACCCCTTCAATTGCTAACACCAATGCCCTCATCAACGACCCGCGCGTCAATATGCTGGTCGCCACCGGTGGGCCAGCGATTGTTAAAACGGTGATGTCGTCAGGCAAAAAGGCCGTGGGCGCTGGTGCCGGTAATCCTCCCGCTGTTGTTGATGAGACTGCCGATATTGAGAAAGCGGCGCGTGACATCATTAATGGCTGCAGTTTCGACAACAACCTGCCCTGCGTTGCCGAAAAAGAGGTCATCGTCGTCAATGACGTCGCGGATTATCTCATCCATTGCATGAAGAAAAGCGGTGCCTGGTTGCTGTGCGATAAGCAGCACATCCAGCAACTGCAATCACTGGTGCTTAATGAAAAAGGAACCGGGCCGAATACGGCGTTCGTCGGGAAAGATGCACGTTACCTTCTACAGCAGATTGGCATCAGCGTATCGGAAGAGATCAAAGTCGTGCTGATCGAAACCGAGCGCGATCATCCGTTCGTCGTGCATGAACTGATGATGCCAATTCTTCCAGTGGTGCGGGTAGAGAACGTCGATGAAGCGATTGAGTTAGCCATCCAGGTGGAACATGGCAATCGTCACACGGCAATGATGCATTCCACTAACGTGGAAAAACTCACCAAAATGGCGCGTCTGATCCAGACCACGATTTTTGTGAAAAACGGCCCTTCTTACGCGGGCATCGGCGTTGGCGGCGAAGGACATGCCACCTTTACGATCGCCGGGCCAACTGGGGAAGGTCTGACCTCCGCACGTACATTTGCCAGAAATCGTCGCTGCGTGATGGTCGAAGCGCTCAATATTCGTTGATATAAGCAAAGTGGGTAACCCAGAGATGAATAAACGGATCATCAATGCACCGACGCCGGAAACGCTGGCCATGCTGAAACGGCGGATGCCTTCTGAGTCTCGCAACCGTCTGGATCGGGTGCGTATCGATGCGGTTGGGTTGATTATGCTGCCGATACCAGATTTGTACTTTTACGCCGATCGGGCAAGTAAAAGTGCTCACGTAGCGGTATCGGAAATCTTTGGTAGTTGCCCGCAACATATCACCACGCTGGCTATATTCGGTGAAGTCGCCGCAGTGAATGAAGCCATGCGTACTATTGAGGATGATTCAAATACATTCTGAGAGTTCGCTGATGAAAAGAGTTCTGATTCTCGCAGGCGATTTCTCTGAAGACTATGAAGTCATGGTGCCCTTTCAGGCATTAAGCATGTTAGGTTTCAGAGTTGATGTGGTTTGTCCTGGAAAACGTTGTGGCGAATATATTAAAACGGCTATTCACGATTTTGAAGGCGATCAAACCTATAGTGAAAAACCTGGTCATTTATTTCGCTTAAACGCATCTTTTGATGAAGTCAGGATGCAGGAATACTGCGGCGTTTATATTACCGGCGGACGAGCGCCAGAATATTTACGCCTGAATAAATCGGTACTGAACATTATTCATTATGCGAATAATTTTTCATTACCTATTGCCGCAGTATGTCATGGGCCACAGGTACTGGTAGCAGCAGGCATATTGAAAGACAAAAGGCTGACGGGATATTTTACGTTAAAACCGGAGATTGAAATGGCCGGCGGGACGTGGGTGACCTCAACGGATGATGAAGCCGTGCAGGACGGCAATCTGGTCACCGCCGCAACCTGGATGGGACACCCTGCGCTATTACGTCAGTTTATTAGCTTAATCGGCACCAGCATTATTCACTAATGTTCTCGGCGCTGCCGTCAGATCAAAAAATTCAGCAGTGGTGAATAAACCACGCTCATATTATTTCGGGAGTTATTGTATGTTAGAGAAAGGCTTTACTAATCCGACCGAACGTGTTGTCAGACTCAAAAATATGATTCTGCATGCTAAACCCTATGTTGAATCTGAGCGTGCTGTATTAGCCACTGAAGCATATAAAGAGAACGAACAGCTTCCGGCTATTATGCGCCGCGCAAAGGTTGTCGAGAAAATATTCAATGAACTGCCGGTAACGATTCGCCCGGACGAACTTATTGTCGGCGCGGTGACGATTAATCCTCGCTCCACCGAGATCTGCCCTGAGTTCTCTTATGACTGGGTTGAGAAAGAGTTCGACACCATGGAAAAACGTGTCGCCGACCCATTTATCATTCCGAAGAAAACGGCGGAAGAACTGCACCAGGCCTTTACATACTGGCCGGGTAAAACCACCAGCGAATTAGCGGCATCGTATATGTCTGAAGGCACCAAAGAGAGTATGGGCAACGGCGTATTCACCGTCGGCAACTACTTCTTTGGCGGCGTAGGTCACGTCAGCGTTGATTACGGCAAGGTCCTGAAAATCGGTTTCCGCGGCATTATTAACGAAGTGAACCGCGCGCTGGAAAATCTCGACCGTACCTCTCCGGACTACATTAAAAAAGAGCAGTTTTATCATGCGGTTATCTTAAGCTACCAGTCTGCTATCAATTTTGCTCATCGCTACGCACAGGAAGCGAGCCGCCTGGCGCGCGAAGAGCGTGACCCAACCCGTCAGCGCGAACTGGAACACATTGCCCAGAACTGTACTCGCGTGCCTGAATATGGCGCCACCACGTTCTGGGAAGCGTGCCAGACGTTCTGGTTTATCCAGAGCATGCTGCAAATTGAATCCAGCGGCCACTCCATCTCTCCAGGGCGCTTCGATCAATATATGTACCCGTATCTGGCGGCGGATAAATCGATTGATGCCGAGTTTGCGCAGGAACTGGTGGACTGCTGCTGGATCAAACTGAATGATATCAACAAAACCCGCGATGAAGTCTCCGCGCAGGCCTTTGCCGGTTACGCCGTATTCCAGAACCTGTGCGTTGGCGGGCAAACTGAAGATGGCCGCGACGCGACCAACCCGTTGACCTACATGTGTATGGAAGCCACTGCCCACGTTCGCCTGCCGCAGCCGTCCTTCTCTATCCGCGTCTGGCAGGGTACGCCCGATGAGTTCCTCTACCGCGCCTGTGAACTGGTGCGCTTAGGGCTGGGCGTCCCGGCGATGTACAACGACGAAGTGATTATCCCATCGCTGCAAAACCGAGGCGTTTCACTACGTGATGCGCGTGATTACTGCATCATTGGCTGCGTGGAGCCGCAGGCCCCGCACCGGACGGAAGGCTGGCACGATGCCGCGTTCTTTAACGTGGCGAAAGTGCTGGAAATTACCCTCAACAACGGCCGTTCAGGCAGCAAACAGCTGGGCCCAATCACCGGCGAGATGACGCAGTACACCTGTATTGATGACTTCTATACCGCCTTCAAAAAGCAGATGGCGCATTTCGTTCATCAGCTCGTCGAAGCCTGTAACAGCGTTGATATTGCCCATGGTGAACGTTGCCCGCTGCCCTTCCTTTCCGCGCTGGTTGATGACTGCATCGGCCGGGGAAAATCACTCCAGGAAGGCGGCGCCATTTATAACTTCACCGGCCCACAGGCCTTTGGCGTGGCGGATACCGGTGACTCCGTGTACGCCATTCAGAAGCAGGTATTTGAAGACCGACGCCTGACGCTTCAGGAGCTGAAAGGCGCGCTGGATGCAAACTTCGGCTATCCCGTTGGGGCAACGCCTCATGGCGCAGCGGCGAAGACATCGCTTGGGGAACAGGATATCTACGACGTCGTGAAACGGGTTATTAGCCAGCACGGTGCGCTTGACCCAGCGGCCATCAAAGAGGAGGTCTATCGTCAGCTTTCTCAAACGGCAACCTCTGCCGCACCGGCGACGACGGATGTCTCTCGTTATGAAGAGATCCGCCATATCCTGGAAAATACGCCGTGTTTCGGCAACGACATTGATGAAGTCGACCTTGTGGCCCGCCAGTGCGCACTGATTTACTGCCAGGAAGTAGAGAAATACACCAACCCGCGCGGCGGCAACTTCCAGGCGGGTATCTACCCGGTATCGGCCAACGTTCTGTTCGGTAAAGACGTCACCGCGCTGCCGGATGGACGTCTGGCAAAAGAGCCGCTGGCAGATGGCGTATCCCCACGCCAGGGCAAAGATACCCTTGGCCCAACCGCAGCGGCCAACTCGGTCGCCAAGCTGGACCACTTCATCGCCTCCAACGGGACGCTCTATAACCAGAAATTCCTGCCGTCGTCTCTGGCTGGCGAAAAAGGCCTGCGTAACTTTGGCGGGCTGGTACGCAACTACTTCGACAAGAAAGGGATGCACGTCCAGTTCAACGTTATCGACCGCGCAACGCTAGTGGAAGCGCAGAAAAATCCACAGCAGCATCAGGATCTGGTCGTACGCGTGGCGGGCTATAGCGCGCAGTTCGTCGTCTTAGCCAAAGAGGTTCAGGACGACATCATCAGCCGTACCGAACAGCAATTCTGATTTTTCCTCCCTGCCAGGGCCATGCCGCAGCGCATGGCCCTTTCTCAGGCTCAATTTGGGCCGCTGGCTGTTTTTTTGACGAGTGATGTTATGAAGAGAGTCGACTACGAAACCGAGGGCGTTTTATTCAATATTCAACGCTATTCGCTGCACGATGGTCCTGGTATCCGGACTATTCCGTTCTTTAAAGGCTGCCCCCTTACCTGCCGCTGGTGCAGCAACCCCGAGTCACAGCGCCCGCAGCCAGAGTTGGTGTATAAAAAAAATGACTGCATCCGCTGCGGAAAATGCGTCGATACCTGTAAGCAAAAAGCCCTTTCTCCCGGCAATCCTTTTTTCATTGACCGCGAACTCTGCATCCAGTGCGGCGATTGCACGCGCGTTTGCCCTACTCAGGCCCTGGAGATGAAGGGGAAACGGATGACGGTGCGCGACGTGATCCGGGAATTACAAAAGGAGGAGAATCTGTTCCGGCGTTCTGGCGGAGGCATCACCCTATCCGGCGGCGAGCCGTTGGCTCAGCCTGAATTTGCGCGCGAATTATTAAAAGCCTGCAAAGAAAAAGGATGGCATACCGCCATTGAAACCACCGGCCTGACGAGTAAAGAAACCATCGAAGAGGTTTTTCCGTGGATCGATTTAGCCTTAACGGATATTAAAGCGATTAACCCTGCGGTGCATGAAGAAAATACCGGGGTCAATAATAGCCGTATTCTGGAAAACCTGATCCGAATTTCATTCCTCACTAAAGTCATTGTCCGTATTCCGGTGATCCCTGGCGTTAATGACAATCCTGACGAAATACGCAGCATCGCTGAGTTTGCTCGCTTAATGTCGGGAGTCGATACCATTCATCTGCTGCCGTACCATACTTTCGGAGAGAATAAATACAGCCTGCTCGGTCGAATTTATCCGATGGGTGATGCGCAATCGCATTCCGAAAATAAAATAGAAGGTCTGAAAAAAATCGTCGAATCAATGGGATTCCATTGCCATATCGGAGGTTGATGGTTCTCTCAAATAATAAAATAAACATACCCTTGAACATTATCTCTATTGTACTTACCCATCATTAAGCGATGGCAAACACAGGCTTAATACAGGAAAAAAACATGAGTAAACCCTACGAATCCCTAACCGGACCATGTATTGCAGAATTTCTTGGCACCGGCTTATTTCTGTTTTTTGGCACCAGCGTACTGTCTGCGGCCAAACTGGCAGGCGCCAGTTTTGGGCTGTGGGAAATCTGCGTAGTATGGGGGTTGGGTATTGCGCTCGCCGTCTACCTGACCGCCGGGACGTCCGGGGCGCACCTTAACCCCGCGGTGACCATATCCTTATGGGCGTTCGCCAATTTCGATGCCAGAAAAGTGCTCCCTTATATTGTGGCGCAGATGGCCGGAGCGTTCTGCGGCGCGGCTCTGACCTATTTGATTTACCACAATCTGTTCGCCGATTACGAACACGCCCACCAGCTGGTGCGCGGTAGCCAGGATAGCCTGTATCTGGCGAGTATTTTTTCAACCTATCCCGCCGATTCCATCAGCGTATGGCTCGCCGCGCTGGTCGAAATCGTCATTACCTCAATGCTGGTTGGCCTTATCATGGCGCTCACCGATGATGGTAACGGCGTACCCAAAGGGCCGCTTTCACCACTCCTGATCGGGATCCTTGTTGCGGTTATTGGCGCCTCAACGGCACCGCTGACCGGGTTTGCCATGAACCCTGCGCGCGACTTTGGGCCGAAGCTCTTTACCTTCCTGAGCGGGTGGGGAACGGTTTCCATGACCGGCGGTAGAGATATCCCCTATTTCCTCGTCCCGCTCATTGCGCCGGTGATTGGCGGCCTGCTGGGCGCGGCTATTTATCGTTACGGAATCGAACGTCATCTGCCGGCAGCGAAAGCCGCCAAAGTCGCCTGATTGCTCCCATTGTGGCAAACGCCATCGCGCTTACCGGCACGATGGCGTTTTTCTATGCGTCACGCACATAAAAAAACCACCCGCAGGTGGCTTTCATTTATGGCTCATCGTGTTATCGGCGGGGCCCTTTTCCGCGACTGCGCGGTGATTTTTTATCATCGTCAGCGAGGGGTTGCGCAGCAGCCGGCGCGGAAGTTGATTCGGGTTCGACGACCGGTGACGGAGGTAACGCCGTTTCCGCCATGCATCCTTCCTGCGCGACAACGGCTTCAATGTTAACGACCGGTATCGCGATCGCTTTTTGCTCCGATACCGGCGCTACCGGCTGAACGGGTGCAGCGCCGCACGTCTCGACTGAGCTGATAACCCGATCAATCCCGGTTGCCGTACGCGCAATGACCTTCCAGGCGTAAACCTGGCCAATGCGACCTGCGGCAGCGACACCAGCCGATACCGCTGCGTTCATGGCGCCGACGTCCCCCGTGAATTTCACCGTCACCAGACCGCCGCCTTTCGTCAG
This sequence comes from Kluyvera sichuanensis, assembly GCF_040930405.1. Taxonomy (NCBI): domain Bacteria; kingdom Pseudomonadati; phylum Pseudomonadota; class Gammaproteobacteria; order Enterobacterales; family Enterobacteriaceae; genus Kluyvera; species Kluyvera sichuanensis. The sequence continues at coordinate 528,436 of NZ_CP162271.1, read as the reverse complement.
TTCGTATCCGACCAGGTCAACATTTGCAGACTTCATGGCGGCATCAGCGGCTTCGACCGCCACCGCCAGACCGACGGTTTCAATTAGACCCAAGCTCTGCCCGGACATAAATATCTCCTGTTATTTGCAATTCGATAGAGTAGCCACGGGGGCACACGCTGAGGTTGCGGCATCATCCCGCAGCAACTCCGCTTTATCAGTGCGCTCCCATGGAAAAATTTCCCGGCCAAAGTGGCCATAGCACGCCGTCTGGCGATAGCGAGGGGCCAGAAGGTCGAGCTGGCAAATCATGCCGTAGACGCTCAAATCAAAATGGCGCTCGACCAGACGCGCCAGCGACGCTGAGGACAACCGGGAAGTAGCAAAAGTATTGATACGGATTGAAACCGGCCGAGGTAAGCCAATCGCCCAGGCCAGTTGCACCTCACAGCGCTGAGCCAGACCGGCAGCAACGATATTTTTAGCCACATAGCGTGCCGCATAGGCGGCAGAGCGGTCGACTTTGGAAGGATCTTTACCTGAAAACGCCCCGCCGCCGTGACAGGCGGCACCACCGTAGGTATCGACAATGATTTTACGGCCGGTTAAGCCACAATCAGCGAACGGGCCGCCCAGAACAAACGGCCCGGCAGGGTTGATCAACAGTTGCGTATCAGAGGTCAGCCAGGACGAGGGAATAATCGGCTTTACAATCTCGTCGATTACCGCCTCACGCAGCGCATTGAGGGGCATGTCTTCACGGTGCTGAGTAGACACCACAATCGCCGCCGCATGAGAAATTTGCCCATTGCGATACTGCAGCGTAACCTGGCTTTTAGCATCAGGGAGTACCCCATCAAGTTGATGGTTTTTTCGCAGCATCGCCTGGCGTTCCATCAACCGATGCGCGAACAGCAATGGCGCCGGCATCAACTGCGGCGTTTCATCGCAAGCGTAGCCGAAGGTAATGCCCTGATCGCCTGCCCCAAGCGACGTTGGTTCACTGGCGCGAATGCCTCGAGCAATATCGCCAGATTGCTGGCCCAACATGTTGATGACCGCACAGGTGGCACCATCAAAGCCTTTCGTTGAGCTATCGTAACCAATGGATTTCACCGTGCTGCGTACAATCTGTTCAATATCAACGGTGGCCGTGGAGGTCACCTCCCCGGCAAGAATGACGGCGCCGGTTTTCACCAGACATTCGCAGGCCACTTTAGCCCAGGGATCGCGCAGCAGGTATGCATCGAGAATGGCATCGGATATCTGGTCTGCCATTTTATCCGGGTGCCCTTCGGCAACCGATTCAGAAGTAAAAAGATAGTCGTCCACGGCGGCGCCACGTTAGAAGGAGGATAGACCATTCTAGCGGCCGCCGATTTTGGGATACGTAAACTATATTGCTGGAATGGCGGACTTTTTTGCGCTAACGAGGGCCGTAAGCGCAAAAAAAACGGGATCGTTCAGTGGAGCTCAGCGGCGACCTGCCGACGGTAGTCCGACGGCGCAATTCCAGTCTCTTTTTTGAAAATTCGGCAGAAATAGTTCGCATCCTGCCAGGAGAGTTCGAGAGCAATCGTATTCACTTTTAGATCACTGAATTGCAAAAGCGATTTGGCCATATTGATTTTGCGACCGGTAATATAACTCGAAAACCCCATGCCGGTGGCCTTTTTAAAGGCTCGACTCAAGTAGCAGGAACTCACAAAGGCTTTCGCCGCAATATCATCCAGCGTCAGGTTCTTGAGGATATTTTTCTCAATATGGAACTGTGCTCGTGCAACAAAATCCATATTCCCACTGGCCTGTTTAAAGGCCTGCTCGAAAATATCATCACTAATTTGTAGCAGCCCCACCATCACCCGCCAGTAGTGGTTCACGGACAGCCCATGCAGGCGAATATATTGGATCATGTCGGTAACGCTATGACGGCATAACACATACTTCTCACCTGCCCCCGCCAGATACTGCTGGAGTAATTCCAGTACGTCGGTGACCGTTTTTACCCCCCCAGCGACCTGCTCACGACAAGCGGTATCGAGTAAATCAAATAAAAAGGAGTGCCAGCCGGAATAATCGCAACTGCCGATCAATTCACTGATGTTTTGCCGGAGCTCACGGGTCGCTGCGGCTTCTTCTTCGTCAATCAACAATGTTTTCTGAATCGTATCGTGGAGGATGCTCTGTTTAACCGGTTTTAAAAGATAGTCATCCACTTTCAGGCTGAGCATCCGACGAACGATGTCAAAATCATCATTTGCCGTCGTCACAACCACTTTAGTATCGGTGTTTTTTTGCTTGAGGTACTCAATCACCTGATTACCGTTAGGTAATGGGATATTGATATCGACAAACATCATGTCGATGTGGTTAAGCTCATCAATGAGCTGAATCGCTTTTCGCCCCGTCGACGCCTCATGAATGACAACGTTCTCAACGCAACGTGAGATGATGCGCTTGAGTGATTCCAGCTCAATATGCTCATCTTCAACAATGACAATATTATACATATGCACACTCCACTCTCAGGCGGCCAATAATGGAAAGCGTAGCTTTATGGTGGTACCAAACATAGGCTTATGGGGGCTGGTTATCTGCAGGCCATAATTCTCGCCAAACAGCAGCTGTAGACGATTCTTGATGTTGTTAATACCAATGCCGCCTTTCTGTCGGTTCTGATTCCCGGAGAGGATATGTTCAATATCTTCAGCAGAGATGCCATCACCGTTATCGGTGATCTCGATGATCACATCCTTACCGTCATCATTGGCACGCAAAATGATATGACTTTTCACTTCTCGTGGTTCGACGACATAGTTAAAGAAATTCTCCACCAATGGCTGAAGAATTAAAAAAGGACACACCACATTATTATATTTCTCGGCAATATCGCAGACGTAGTCAAAACGATCCGTCATCCTGACTTTTTGAATAGCCATATAGCAATTTACGTAATTCAACTCCTGACCCAGGGTTATCAATCCATTGTTATTTTTACGCAGGAGATAGCGCATCATGTCCGAAAAATCATGCACCATGGTTTCCGTTCGATTGGCGTCTTCAAGAAACGCCAGCCGACCAATCGTGTTTAGCACGTTGAATAAAAAGTGGGGGTTGATCTGGTACGAGAGCGCTTTGAACTCGGCATCATGTAATGAGCGTTCAATTTCCACTCGTTTACGTAATTCGCTGGTTAATTCTTGCTCTTTATGGCGTAACTCACGCTCGATATTGTTGGTATGAGCCTGTTCAACAAGGTAAGAAGCCACATGGAGAAGCGTATAGGCCGTGGACTCAAAGCGCTCATAGGGCATACGCTGCATATTATCATGCAGATTGGTAATCCACGTGTTCTCCTGCCAGAGATGGTTGTTGTCGAGGATGTAGGGAATACTTTTCTCTTTCTCTTCCTCAACCTTCACCTGACCGGAAATAAAGGCGCCAAGATAATGATTATTAATCATGATGGGAACCGCGAACTCGACAAAGCCGCAGTAGCAGCGATACACCACCGGTTTTCCGGCACGCATTGCGGCTTCCCCGCCTGCGCTATCGCTATTATAGCAATGCCTTGCGAGCGATTGATTCATTCTTGAGCGGGCGCAAAAATCGGAAAATCCGCTGGGATGGGTCACGGGAACGCCGTCTTGATCCACCACAACAAGCGCAATCAACATTGATTTGCTGAAATTGTCCTGGAGAGTTTGTAAACGCTCAACGTCAAGAAATTCGTGTAACTTATATTTACGATTCACCGCATACACCAAATCAATTTAAATGCTAACAAACCATACCCTATTCCCAACAAAAAAATGATGAAATAGCTCACAAACAAAAAATTAGTCGTTTAATTTTGTTAAATTATTAGGGTTAATGTTTCTGTTTTTAACATTAGGTATATTTAAATTCCTAACCCACCATAACTTATTAAATCAAAGGTGTTCATTTAAAATATTTATTACCGTCATTCCTTTGGAAAGGATAATTAATATTTAAAAACATTATTTTATCCACTCTATATTAAGTGCGAAAATAATAATCGTGGAAATGCAAATATAAAACAAAGCCCGGTTTCCCGGGCTTTGCAGACGTTAGAGCGGTTAGTAGTAGGCTTTCAGCGTGCGCTGGCAGAGCGCCGAGCGTACGCAGTCATCTTTGGTGAAGCGAACAATGCCTATCATCTCATCTTCTTCAAAGCGAGCCAGCGCATCGCTGAGCCCGGACTGAACGCCGCGGGGCAGGTCACACTGGGTGATGTCCCCGTTCACGATAACCGTGACGTTCTCCCCGAGGCGGGTTAAAAACATCTTCATTTGCGCCGCAGTGACGTTCTGAGCCTCATCAAGAATCACCACCGCATTTTCAAATGTACGTCCGCGCATGTAGGCGAACGGCGCGATCTCTACCTTACCAATTTCCGGGCGCAGGCAATATTGCATAAAGGAGGCGCCCAGTCGTTTCACCAGCACGTCATAGACGGGGCGGAAGTAAGGGGCGAATTTCTCCGAGATGTCTCCGGGCAGGAACCCCAGGTCTTCATCGGCCTGAAGGACGGGACGCGTCACGATAATCTTATTCACATCCTTATGAATGAGCGCCTCCGCAGCTTTCGCTGCGCTGATCCAGGTCTTGCCGCAGCCCGCTTCGCCGGTAGCGAAGATCAGCTGCTTACTCTCGATAGCATGCAGGTAGTGGGCCTGAGCGTCATTGCGGGCGGCAATCGGCGAGGTGTCGCGACTATCGCGCGCCATACCGATTGCTTCCACTCCACCACTCATTTGCACAAGCGAGGTGACCGATTCTTCTTCACGTTGTTTGTGGCTGCGTGAGTCACGTCTCAGCACACGTTTTGCTTCGCGATGAGCTTTGATCACTGCTTTTTGTCTTCCCATGGATAGCACCTTGAGTTGTTGGTATACATCACACGCGCTGAAAGCAGCGCGATTATGCGCACGAACGTCTGAGGTTTGGCTTCCTTGTAAGCCATAGCAACTGCCTGTTGAATTGACGAATACACACAGCTACGCGCACCGCGCAATACGTCGGGAACAACGGGTTGAATTCGAATTGGATGAAAAATTGAGGTGACGAAATCGCTGCCGGAGAGAGGGCCTCCGCACGGGATGGTGCGGGTTGAGGTTCTGCTTAGTCCAGTCAAGGACGCTACCATTCGCGATCTCCATAGTGAAACGGAAACTACCGCTATATTTATTATTACATCCAAATCAACAAAAGATGCAACATAATTTTTACATAAATATAACGATGGCTTTCAGAGATAGCATCTGACATTTATGTGACAGTTTTATATCAATCAGGGGGGGAATGAAAAAAAAGGACTGATTTTTGGCGATATTCTGAAGTTTAGGGGAAATCCCGGGGTCGCTTGCGCTCGCCCGGGCTACAAATGCGTGCCGTACAATGTAGCCCGGCCAAGCGTAGCGCCGCCGGGACTGCACTCAGGCCTGCAACAGCGTGCTACCCAGATAGCTCTTATCCGATGCCACCCCCGGCAGCACAAAGAAATACCCGCCGCCAATCGGCTTCACGTACTCTTCCAGCGCTTCCCCATTCAGGCGTTTTTGCACCGTCAGGAATCCTTTTTCCAGGTCGTGCTGATAGCAAACAAACAGCAGGCCCATATCCAGCTGGCCGGAGTTGGAAATGCCCAGCGAGTAGCTGTATCCCCGACGCATCATCAGGCTCGACTGGGTCTCTTTGGTCCGCGGGTTAGCCAGACGAATGTGGCTGTCCAGCGCAATCACATCGCCGTTCGGGTCGCGGGTGTAGTCCGGCGCATCGTGCTCGTTCTTCATGCCCAGCGGCGCGCCGCTGTGCTTGTCGCGCCCGAAAATCGTCTGCTGCTCCTTGAGCGGCGTACGATCCCAGGACTCAACGTGGAACTGAATAATGCGCACGGCCTGATACGAACCGCCCTTCGCCCACGCCGGCTCCCCCTGATCGCCGGTCACCCACACCACCTCGTCCATCAGCGGCTTATCGCTGCCGTCCGGGTTAGCCGTGCCGTCTTTAAAACCGAGCAGGTTGATTGGTGTCTCTTTCCCTTTGCTGCGCGCCGCGTGGTCGGAGATAAACCCTTCCCGCTTCCAGCGCACGCTGAGCAGGTCCGGCGTGTGCTTGATAATATCGCGCAGCGCGTGGATCACCGTGTCCTGCGTGTTGGCGCAAATCTGCAGCAGCAGGTCGCCGTGGCACAGGGCCGCATCCAGCGCATCGTTCGGGAAGCGCGTCATCTTCTGTAGTTTCTTCGGCGCTTTATCCGCAAGACCAAAACGGCTGTCGAACAGCGACTGGCCGACCGATACCGTCATGGTCAGGTTATCCGGGGCGATAAACGCACCGAGAATGCCGGAGTCCATCGGCGGCAAACGTGGATTCGGTGTATCCGGTGCCGGGCCACCTTTGGTGAGGAAGGCAATGCGGTCGGTCAGCAGACGGAACAGACGCTCAAGGTCTGCTTTATCCGCCGCCAGCACGTCAAATGCCACCAGCATCATCGCGGCCTGCTGCGGCGTCAGTACGCCTGCCTGATGCTCGCCGTAAAACGGCTGGGTTTCCATCCGGCTATTGGCCGTCGGCGCCTCGCTGGCTTTCGCCGCGTGCGCCACCGGGCAACCGCCGGAAATTGCCAGCGCGCCTCCCAGCGCGCCGATCCCTTTTAATAAACGACGACGTGACGGTTCGTTCAGGTCGTCAGAGTGCTGCTTTGCCATCTTGCTTAGTCCAGACCCAGGATCCCACGAAGCTGCGCCAGATCTTCCGCCAGAGTGGTGATCGGCCCTTTCAGCGCATTGCGGTCCGCATCGGTCAGCTTGTCATAGGTTTCGAAGCCGTCTTTGGTGCGGTATTTGCTAAGAATGGTGTCCACTTTCTTGAAGTTAGCGTCAACCTTCGCCAGCAGCGCGCTGTTCTCTTTCTGCAGTTGAGGACGCAGCAGGTCGACAATCTTCTGCGCGCCATCGATGTTAGCCTGGAAGTCCCACAGGTCAGTGTGGCTGTAACGGTCTTCTTCAACGCTGATTTTGCTCGCCGCCACTTCTTCAATCAGACCCGCCGCGCCGCCTACCACTTTTGACGGTGGGAAAGCCAGCTCGGAGATACGTTTTTGCAGCTCCAGCACATCGGTGTTCAGCTGGTCAGCATAGTGCTCCATACCTTTAACGCTGTTGTCGCCAAACAGCGCTTTTTCCAGACGGTGGAAGCCGGTGAATTTCGGATCCGCCGCTTTCTGTTCGTAGTCGTCTTCACGGGCATCGATGCTGCCGTCGAGGTCAGAGAACAGCTCGGCAATCGGTTCGATACGCTCGTAGTGCTGACGAGTCGAGGCATACAGGGATTTCGCTTTAGCGATATCGCCCGCTTTCACCGCGTCGGTAAAGGCTTTGGTGCCTTTAACCAGCTCTGCCGTTTCCGCGGTGACGTAGGCTTTATAGGCGGTAATGGCGTCGTTCAGGCCCAGCAGCGCGTTGGCTTTCGCCGCGTCTTTGGTCGCTTCGCCGGTAACAATCAGCTTGCCTTTCGGGTTGGTCAGCAGGCCGCAGGTCATGTCGTATTCGCCCGGCTGCAGGTTCGCGGTCATCTTCTGAGTGAAGCCAGGCGCGATGTTTTCACGCTCTTCCACCACCATCACCCCTTTCAGGATCTCCCACTCCAGCGCCTTCTGGCTGTGGTTCTGGATGATAAACTGGGTTTTACCGGCGTTCACAGTAATGGACATCGGTTCACACTGTTTGTCGTTTACCGTCACTTTAACCTGCGGAATATCGGCAGCCTGTGCCATAAACGCCGTAGAGAAGAGTGCTGCGATGCCCGTCTGCAACGCGCTGCGGCGGAAGTTTTTGGTCATGGTCCATCCCTTTCAATAAGTAGTTGTCACTAAACAGCCGTTTTCTGCCTTATGGGGCGATACGTGATGTTGATGTAGCAGCGCGCGGCGGCCAGAAGAACAGCGCCAGTGCCGGAATCAGATACAGGAAATAGACCGCCACTTCGCTGACGCTCGGCGCTTCCTGATAACCAAAGATGCCTTCCAGCAGCGTGCCGAAAAGCGAATGCGTGGTCAGCGTACCGCTGAGGTCAAAGGCCACGTCCTGGAAAGCGTTCCATAGGCCCGCTTCGTGGAAGGCGCGAATCGCCCCAGCCGCCAGCCCAGCCGCGACCAGCAGAATAAACAGGCTCGTCCAGCGGAAGAACACGCCGAGGTTGAGGCGAATGCCGCCCCAGTAAAGCAGGAAGCCCAGCACCACGGCCGTTGCCAACCCCAGCATCGCCCCCAGCGGCGGCCAGATACCGAGATCCTGCTGGAATGCTGCCAGCAGGAAGAAGACCGACTCCAGCCCTTCACGCGCCACGGCGAAAAAGACCATCATGATCAGCGCCCAGCCGTGGTTATTGCCCTTTTGCAGCGCGTTATCCACCGCCTGCTCGAGCTGCTGTTTGACGTTGCGGGACACCTTACGCATCCAGAACACCATCCACGTCAGAATAACCACCGCCACCACGGCCACCAGCCCTTCAAACAGCTCCTGCTCTTTTTGCGGGAACTCACCGGTGGTTTCGTTGATAAAGATGCCCAAACCTAAGCACAGCGCGGCGGCCAGAATCACGCCAATCCACATGACGCCAATCCAGCGACCGCGCTGCGTGCGCTTCAGATAGCTGGCAATCAGGCTGACAATCAGCGCTGCTTCCAACCCTTCGCGCAGCATAATGAGAAAAGGCACAAACATGTGGACATCCTTAAATGTGTAACGCCGTCAACTTTTGCAAAGACAGGTAAATGTGAGTGATAGTGATTATCATTAAGCCAAAAATAAACACAAGCGAAATGTGAGGGAAATAATGACGAGATGTAAAAAAATAGCGTCGATATAGTTGCGTGAGTTATCAAGTACAGACATAAAAAAGCCCGCAGTATTGCGGGCATTTAGAAGGGTAGCCCGGCCGAGCCAAGCGACGCCGGGATCGTACACCGAGCTACCCCGGAACCGGTGCTACCGCACCTCGTCCGGGCTACTTAAGCGGGACGGCGGCGCAGAGTGATAATGCGCGTCCGCTTTCGCAAAACGTTCCTGCATGCTGGTCGACGGTGCCTTATCCAACAGGCTGAACAGGACGATACCGGCGCTGCCAAAGATAAAGCCTGGGATGATTTCATACAGCCCCAGCCAGCCGAACTGCTTCCAGACGATGACGGTAACAGCACCGATAATCATCCCCGCCAGCGCGCCGTTGCGAGTCATACGCGACCACATCACCGAGAACAGCACCACCGGGCCAAACGCCGCACCGAAGCCAGCCCAGGCGTAGCTCACCAGACCCAACACGCGGTTTTCCGGGTTTGCCGCCAGCGCGATAGCCACCAGCGCCACCACCAACACCATAAAGCGCCCTACCCACACCAGCTCTTTCTGGCTGGCGTTTTTACGCAGAAACGCTTTGTAGAGGTCTTCGGTAATGGCACTTGAGCAGACCAGCAGCTGGCAGCTCAGGGTTGACATCACCGCCGCCAGAATCGCCGACAGCAGGATCCCGGCAATCCATGGGTTAAACAGAATCTGCGCCAGTTCGATAAACACGCGCTCGGCATTCTGACTTACCGGCCCGGCGACTGACGGGTTGTTCTGGAAGTAGGCAATGCCGAAGAAGCCCACGGCAACCGCACCGGCCAGACACAGGATCATCCAGGTCATGCTGATACGACGGGCGTGCACAATGCTGTGGTGAGAGTCGGCGGCCATAAAGCGCGCCAGAATATGCGGTTGACCAAAGTAGCCCAGACCCCAGCCCATCAGTGAAATGATGGCGACGAAGTTCAGCCCTTTGAGCATATCAACGTTCTCAATACTCTTCTGTTTGATAACTTCCAGCGAGTCGCCCATACCACCAACCGCGAAGATAACAATCACCGGGGTGAGGATCAGCGCGAAAATCATCAGGCTGGCCTGCACGGTATCGGTCCAGCTTACGGCGAGGAAGCCACCGATAAAGGTGTAGAGGATGGTCGCTGCCGCCCCCGCCCACAGTGCGGTTTCGTAGCTCATGCCGAAGGTGCTTTCGAACAGACGCGCACCGGCAACAATCCCGGAAGCACAGTAGATGGTGAAGAACAGCAGGATAACCAGCGCGGAGATAATACGCAGCACGCGGCTGTTATCTTCAAAGCGCCCGGTGAAATAGTCCGGCAGCGTTAAGGCGTTATTGTTGGCCTCGGTGTGCACGCGCAAGCGCCCGGCTACCAGCTTCCAGTTAATCCACGCACCGACGGTCAGGCCGATGGCAATCCAGCTTTCCGAGATACCGGAGATGAAGATGGCGCCCGGTAGGCCCATCAACAGCCAGCCGCTCATATCAGAGGCGCCAGCTGAAAGCGCAGTCACGAACGGGCCCAGGCTGCGGCCGCCGAGAATATAGTCATCGAAATTTTTGGTGTTGCGCCATGCAAAGAAGCCAATGAGGATCATGCCAAAAATATAAACAACAAAGGTCACCAGCAGCGGTGTACTAATAGTCATTAAATTCTCCAGAATTATGCGTCGGCAATATCCCAATTTGCCGTCTTTATCATTGCCGGAACGGGGCAATCATTTGAAGCGACCGTATCCTGACGGAAGCGGAATTTTTTCACAAACGATTTAACACTGCATTTACATTGAATGCATTAGCCCGCTGATAGCATTTTCCTATAGGTTGCACTCCCTCACGCTTTTTACGGTTGCACCGATAATAACTGTTAAGTGGCGCATAAAATCAGCTCGCGATACCTATTTCCAGAGCCGCTTGCCATAAGTTTTACCATTAACAATTAATTCATTTTTAAGCCTGCAACGGACATCACATTTAACACGGTTGCACAAAGTTGCAACATGATAGATATTCCTGTTACGCAATTATTATGACAACCGAGCAACAGGAGTAGATGGCATGGGCACCACCACCATGGGGGTTAAGCTGGATGACGCAACGCGTGAGCGCATTAAGAGTGCGGCGACACGTATCGACCGCACCCCTCACTGGCTCATAAAGCAGGCGATTTTTAACTATCTGGAAAAGCTGGAAAACGATGAAGTCCTGCCTGAGCTGCCTGCGCTGCTGTCGGGTGCTGCGAACGAAAGCGATGAATCAGCCCAGCCAGCGGAAGAAATCCACCAACCGTTCCTCGAATTCGCCGAGCAGATCCTGCCGCAATCCGTGACCCGTGCGGCGATCACCGCCGCCTGGCGTCGTAGCGAAACCGACGCCGTGCCGATGCTCATGGAGCAGGCCCGTCTGCCGCAGCCGATTGCCGAACAGGCGCATCAGTTAGCCTGGAAGCTGGCGGAAAAGCTGCGCAACCAGAAAACCGCCAGCGGCCGTGCCGGGATGGTACAGAGCCTGCTGCAGGAGTTTTCCCTCTCTTCTCAGGAAGGCGTGGCGCTGATGTGCCTCGCGGAAGCGCTGCTGCGTATTCCTGATAAAGCCACCCGCGATGCCCTTATCCGCGACAAAATCAGCAACGGTAACTGGCAGTCGCACATTGGCCGCAGCCCGTCACTGTTCGTCAACGCCGCCACCTGGGGGCTGCTGTTTACCGGCAAGCTGGTCTCTACCCACAATGAAACCAGCCTATCACGCTCGCTGAACCGCATTATCGGTAAGAGCGGCGAGCCGCTGGTGCGTAAAGGCGTGGACATGGCGATGCGTCTGATGGGCGAGCAGTTCGTCACCGGCGAAACCATTGCCGAAGCGCTGGCCAACGCCCGTAAGCTCGAAGAAAAAGGCTTCCGCTACTCCTACGATATGCTCGGCGAAGCCGCGCTGACCGCCGCCGATGCGCAGGCCTATATGGTCTCTTATCAGCAGGCGATTCACGCCATTGGTAAAGCCTCCAACGGCCGTGGCATCTATGAAGGCCCAGGGATCTCCATCAAGCTTTCCGCCCTGCACCCGCGCTACAGCCGCGCGCAGTACGACCGCGTGATGGACGAACTCTATCCGCGTCTGAAATCACTGACCCTGCTGGCGCGCCAGTACGATATCGGCATTAACATCGACGCCGAAGAGGCCGATCGTTTAGAGATCTCCCTCGATCTGCTGGAAAAGCTGTGCTTTGAGCCAGAGCTGGCGGGCTGGAACGGCATTGGTTTCGTGATTCAGGCCTATCAGAAGCGCTGCCCGTTCGTCATTGATTACCTGATTGACCTCGCCACCCGTAGCCGTCGCCGCCTGATGATCCGTCTGGTGAAAGGCGCCTACTGGGATAGCGAAATCAAACGCGCGCAGATGGACGGCCTCGAAGGCTATCCGGTCTACACCCGCAAGGTGTACACCGACGTCTCTTATCTCGCCTGCGCGAAAAAACTGCTCGGCGTGCCGAACCTGATCTATCCGCAGTTCGCCACCCACAACGCCCACACCCTGGCGGCGATTTATCAACTGGCGGGCAATAACTACTACCCGGGCCAGTACGAGTTCCAGTGCCTGCACGGCATGGGCGAACCGCTGTACGAGCAGGTGGTGGGTAAAGTGGCGGAAGGCAAGCTGAACCGTCCTTGCCGTATTTATGCCCCGGTAGGTACTCACGAAACGCTGCTGGCCTATCTGGTGCGTCGTCTGCTGGAAAACGGCGCCAACACCTCATTCGTTAACCGCATTGCCGATAGCAGCCTGCCGCTGGACGAGCTGGTTGCCGACCCGGTGCTGGCGGTCGAGAAGATGGCGCTACAGGAAGGCGCGTCCGGTCTGCCGCATCCGAAGATCCCGCTGCCGCGTGATCTCTACGGTAAAGGCCGCGTCAACTCCGCTGGTCTGGATATCGCCAACGAACACCGTCTGGCCTCCCTCTCCTCGTCGCTGCTCAATAGCGCGCTGCATAAGTGGACGGCGAAGCCGATGCTGGAGCATCCGGTTGCCGACGGCGATATGGTGCAGGTGATTAACCCGGCTGAGCCAAAAGACGTGGTGGGCTATGTCCGCGAAGCGACTTCCAGTGAAGTGGAGCAGGCGCTGGACAGCGCGGTGAACAACGCGCCAATCTGGTTTGCCACTCCGCCGCAAGAACGTGCCGCGATTCTGGAACGTGCGGCGGTGCTGATGGAAGATCAGATGCAGCCGCTGATGGGGATTCTGGTGCGTGAAGCCGGGAAAACCTTCAGCAACGCCATTGCCGAAGTGCGCGAAGCGGTCGACTTCCTGCACTACTACGCCGGTCAGGTTCGCGATGATTTCGATAACGAAACCCACCGCCCGCTGGGCCCGGTGGTCTGTATCAGCCCGTGGAACTTCCCGCTGGCTATCTTTATGGGCCAGGTTGCCGCCGCCCTTGCCGCGGGTAACAGCGTGCTGGCCAAACCGGCCGAGCAGACCCCGCTGATTGCCGCACAGGGTATCGCCCTGCTGCTGGAAGCGGGCGTACCGGCAGGCGTGGTGCAGTTGCTGCCAGGCCGTGGTGAAACCGTCGGCGCGCAGTTGACCGGCGATGCCCGCGTGCGCGGCGTGATGTTTACCGGGTCTACCGATGTCGCAACCCTGCTGCAACGCAATATCGCCACCCGTCTCGACGCTCAGGGCCGCCCAACGCCGCTGGTCGCCGAAACCGGCGGTATGAACGCGATGATTGTCGACTCTTCCGCGCTCACCGAGCAGGTGGTGGTTGACGTGGTGGCCTCGGCCTTCGATAGCGCGGGCCAGCGCTGCTCGGCGCTGCGTGTTCTCTGCCTGCAGGACGATATCGCCGACCACACGCTGACCATGCTGCGCGGCGCCATGGCGGAGTGCCGGATGGGCAACCCTGGCCGTCTGACCACCGATATCGGGCCGGTGATTGATGCCGAAGCGAAAGCTGGTATTGAACACCATATCCAGACCCTGCGCGCCAAAGGCCGCACCGTCTTCCAGGCCGCACGCGAGAATGCCGAAGACAGCCGCGAATGGCAGAGCGGGACCTTTATTCCACCAACGCTGATAGAACTCGACAGCTTCGATGAACTGAAAAAAGAGGTCTTCGGCCCGGTACTGCACGTGGTGCGCTACAGCCGTAATCAGCTGGATTCGCTGGTCGAACAGATTAATGCCTCCGGCTATGGGCTGACCCTCGGCGTGCACACCCGTATTGATGAAACCATCGCTCAGGTGACCGGCAGTGCGAAGGTCGGCAACCTGTACGTCAACCGTAATATGGTCGGCGCGGTCGTGGGCGTACAGCCGTTCGGCGGTGAAGGCCTCTCCGGCACCGGCCCGAAAGCGGGCGGCCCGATGTACTTGTACCGTCTGCTGGCAAGCCGCCCGGAAACGGCGCTGGCGAAAACGCTGGCGCGTCAGGATGCCGGTCAGGTCGTCGATACGCAGTTGAAAACGCTGCTGGAAAAACCGCTCACCGAGCTGCAAAGCTGGATGGCCGGTCGTCCGGAACAGCTGGCGCAGAGCAAGCGGTATAGCGAACTGGCACAGGCCGGTACCCAACGCGTGCTGCCGGGGCCAACCGGCGAGCGCAACACCTGGACGCTGGTACCGCGTGAGCGCGTGCTGTGCGTAGCCGATAATGAGTCGGATCTGCTGACGCAGCTCTCGGCGGTAATGGCGGTCGGCAGCGAAGTGCTGTGGCAGGATGCGCCGTTGCAGCGTGAGCTGGTGAAATCGCTGCCGAAAGCGGTGAGCGAGCGTATCCACTTTGCGAAGCCGGAAACGCTGATGAACGCCTTCTTTGATGCGGTGATTTACCACGGTGATTCTGACCAGCTGCGCGAACTCTGCGAGCAGGTGGCGGCGCGCGACGGGGCGATTGTTTCGGTGCAGGGCTTTGCTCGCGGCGAAACCAACCTGCTGCTGGAGCGTCTGTATCACGAGCGTTCGCTCAGCGTGAACACCGCCGCAGCGGGCGGCAACGCCAGTCTGATGACGATTGGTTAATTAGGCGGACATCCCGGGGTCGCTCTCGCCCGGACTACAAATGTGCACGAATGTAGCCCGGGCGAGCGCAAGCGACCCCGGGAAACCCACCGACTAAAAAACAGATTTCGTCGTCCACACCCGGCTGTGCCAGCGTCGGTACATCAGCATCGCCCGCAGCCCTTCATCAATAATGTAGGCTATCCACACCCCCACCAACCCCCAGCCGATATACACGCCAAGCAGGTAGGAAAACGGCAGGCTGACAATCCACATCACGATAATCCCGCAGATAAACGGAAAGCGAACGTCGCCGGTGGCGTTCAGGCTGCTGATAACGATGATATTGGTCGCGCGCCCCAGCTCAAGCAAAATTGACAGCATAAACAGCTTTTTGGTCAGGGCAATAATCTCCTGATTAGGGGTAAAGAGCTGCATAATCGGCTCGGCAAGCAGGTAGATAACCACGCTGATAGACAAGGCCACCATCAGCCCCAGCCGCCAGCTTTTAATCCCCTGGCGGTACGCCGCGTCTATCTCCCGCGCCCCCACCGCGCGGCCGATAATAATCTGCGAGGCCTGGCCGATAGACATGGCAAACAGCGCAACAAACTGGCTGATCGTTGAGGCGTACACCTTAGTGGTCAGCGCCTCGGTACCGAGAAAGGCGATAATCGCCGTCACCACCAGCTGCGACCCCGCGTAGGAGAGGTTCTCCCCTGCTGACGGCAGGCCATAGCGCAAAATGGCCCCCAGCATCTTTCGCGAGCACTGCTTCAACTTCTGCCAGCGGAATACGTAGCCAATGTATTTTTTCAGCATCCACGCCGACATCAGCATGCCAATGACGTTGGCAATGCACACCGCAATCCCCACCCCGGTGACGCCAAGGTCGAGAAAGCTCAACTTGCCGTAGAGGAAGAGATAGTTGAACACCACGTTAATTACGCTGACCGTGATCGGCACCAGCATCGCCTGGCGGACATAACCGTGGGTGCGCAGAATCGGCAAAATGGACGAATAGAGAGCGATAACCACCGAAATGCCGCCGATAATGCGGATAAATGGCGACCCCACGACCACCAGCGCCTCGCTGAGCCCCAGCATGCGCAGAAACGCATCGCCGAACAGGATAAAGATGAGGCTCATCGCCACGCCAATGAGAAAAGCCACCACCAACCCGTTAGTGATCACCCGCTCAACGCGCTTAAACCGCTTCGCGCCAATCAGTTGCGCCACCACAATCTGCACACCGACGGTCAAAAAACCGTAAAAGATCACCGAAATTGCCAGTATCTGGTTGGCAACACCGGTGGCGGCAACGGCTTCGTCGGAATAGTGCCCCAGCATAAAAACGCTGACGTACCCGAGCATCAACCGCAGCAGTTGCTCCACAAAAATCGGCCACGCCAGCGTGAAAAGCTTCAACCGAGGCTGAACGTTAGTGCCGGACATCACTGTCATCTCCCTTTCCTCTCCCATGCGAATGCGCGATCATCAACCTTCTACACCAAAGGCGTCCAGTCGATCGTTGCGCCACCTTTCAAATTCGGAAAAACGAACGGTGGTTGGAGGAGATTCGGGGGTAAAATCGTGTTATATCCTGAGCCTAAGCGCCGTATGAATAATCTGGAGAGTCAACCGATGAAACGTCTCTTACCCGCCTTCGCCCTGCTGCTGACCAGCGGTTATGCCCTGGCGGACGAATGTGCCGATGCCACCACGCAGGCGGATTTGAATACCTGCTCCGCCGCGCAGTATCAGGCGGCCGATAAAAAGCTCAATCAAACCTGGCAGGATGTACTGAAGCGCGCGGAGCCCGCGCAGCGAGATTTACTGAAGAAAGCCCAGTCGGCGTGGATTACGCTACGGGACGCGGACTGCGCGTTTATCAGCTCCAGTAGCCACGGCGGCACCGCGCAACCGATGGTAAACAGCCAGTGCCTGACCGACAAAACCAGCGAGCGCGAGGCATTTCTCTCGTCGTTGCTACAGTGTGAAGAGGGCGACCTGAGCTGCCCTCTGCCGCCCGCCAGTTAACGGACGCGAATACCGTCGATGATGATCCGCTGGACGTTATCGACGGTCTGCTGAAAGAAGGTTTCATCACGCAGGGTTTTGCCGGTCACTGCTTCCACCTGGGTGGCGAAATCGGCGTAGTGTTGGGTCGTCGCCCAGATCATAAAGATCAGATGATGCGGGTCGATAGGTGCGAGCTTTCCAGCCTGAACCCAGGCAGCAATAATCGCCGATTTATCCGCCACCAGCGTTTTCAGGTCGCCGGTCAACTCATCCATCACCAGCGGTGCCCCCTGCAGCATCTCCAGACAGAACAGCTTAGAGGCCTGCGGGTAGTCGCGTGAGACTTCCAGCTTGAGGCGGATATACTCTTTAATCGCCACCAGCGGCGCCAGATCTTCGCGAAATGCCTTTAGCGGCGCCAGCCAGATATCGAGGATCTGCTGCATCACGGCCACATAAAGCGCCTCTTTTGACGGGAAGTAGTAAAGCAGATTGGTTTTCGACACCCCGGCCAGTTCCGCGACCTGTTCAAGGCGCGTGCCGTGGATCCCGTATTGTGAAAAGGTATTCAGCGCGGCGGTAAGGATGGCCTGCTTTTTCGCGCTCACGGCCTGCGAACGTTTGCCACCTTTCTTTACTGCATCCTGAGCCATGCGCCCTCTCCTTGTTATTTACGGCATCAATGCCTATTTTGCGGGTTACGGCCAGAAAAAGAAACCGCCGGATTATCCGGCGGTTAGGAGAGAGGCAGACAATTCACGCACCGCTAGCTGTTGCGGTGGCTGCCATGGCTGTTTTTCCCGCCTTTTTTGCCCGCTTCCGAGGCGCGTTGGGGATCGTTCTTAAAGTTCCCGCCGCTGTGTTGGCCGCCCTTACGACCTGCTTCTGATGCTCTTTCACGGTCTTCGGCAAAATTGCCGGAACCGCCACGATGGTTTGCCATTACTGACCTCCGGTTGAGAGAACGACATAGTGCATTACGTAATTCAAAGCGCGTTCACCCGCCGTACTGCACGGGTAGTAATAAGGTTAGCCGTCGCAGCGGCAGCGCAGGCGAATTGGTCACATTTTGTCATATCTGCCCGCCGTTTTTGCCGAATGGGCGTCTTACGGGTGCGTAATTGACTCTTATGGTGGAGGAAAGCCGGTCAGATAAAAGTGTGTCAGCGTACGTCAAAGCGCGCAGTGGCGGCAAAAAATCATGCCACAAAGGCACGGATAAATTGCCGAATCGTTGCAGCGAATCCGTCATTAGCGACTATGCTTAAACATGCTTGTTAGAAACCGACGAATTTGACACAGGAGAGTTAAGATGAGTGGAAATGCAAGTGTTCTGGTGCTCTATTATTCTATGTACGGACACATCGAAACGATGGCTAAAGCGGTAGCCGAAGGCGCTAATAAGGTCGACGGCGTTGACGTCACCATCAAGCGCGTACCAGAAACCATGCAAGCAGAAGCCTTTGCCAAAGCAGGCGGCAAAGCGCAGGCGGTTCCCGTCGCCACCCCACAAGAACTGGCTGATTACGACGCCATTATCTTCGGTACCCCTACCCGATTCGGCAATATGGCCGGGCAAATGCGCACCTTCCTCGATCAGACCGGCGGCCTATGGGCGTCCGGCGCGCTGTACGGCAAACTGGCCAGCGTCTTTAGCTCGACCGGCACCGGCGGCGGTCAGGAACAGACCATTACCTCAACCTGGACGACCCTCGCCCACCACGGTATGTTAATTGTGCCGATTGGCTACGCAGCCCAGGAGCTGTTTGATGTTTCTCAGGTTCGCGGCGGTACGCCATACGGCGCGACTACCATCGCTGGCGGAGACGGTTCACGCCAGCCAAGCCAGGAAGAGCTGTCCATCGCTCGTTACCAGGGTGAATACGTGGCAGGCCTGGCCGTCAAAATGAAAGGCTAATGATTTAAGGGAGAAGCGATATGCCGACACAAGAAGGCAAGGCTCATCACATTGGTGAATGGGCCAGTCTGCGCAACACGTCACCCGAAATCGCCGAAGCGATTTTTGAGCTGGCGAAATATGATGAAAAGACGGCAGAAAAAATCTGGGAAGAAGGCAGCGATGCCGTTCTCGAACTGGCCTTCAGCAAAACGGACAAAGACGCGCTCTTCTGGGGCGAGCAAACCATCGAACGTAAAAACGTGTGATGTGCTAAACCCGGCGTCGGCATAAATGCCTCGGCCGGGCTACCACACCCTGTCATTTGTAGCCCGGCCGAGCATCGCGACGCCGGGCTTATTTTTTACACTGCCACCCGCCGCTGCCAGCGTTTCGCCACCCTTTCCAGCCCAAAGCACAGCAGATAATAGACCACGCCGATAAAGACAAAGATCGCCGTCGGGTAGATCTGCACGCGGTTGTTTACCTGTCCCGCTACCGTGGTCAATTCCGGTACGTTGACGATAAACGCCAGCGAGGTGTCTTTCAGCAGGCTGATAAAAATCCCCACCAGCGAAGGCAGCACGTTGCGCAGCGTCTGCGGCAGCAGAATCAACCGCAGGCTCTGCCCGGCGCTAAAGCCCTGGGTCAGCGCCGCTTCATACTGCCCGGTCGGTAGCGCGCGCAGCCCCGCCAGCACCGAGTGCATCACCGAGGCAGCGGTAAACCACGCCAGCGCCAGGGTCACCGTCACCGCGCCCGGTAGGTCGCTCCCGGTCAGCATCGGCAGCAGATACCACAGCCAGAAGATAACGAAGATCAGCGGAATACCGCGTATCACCTCCGCCCACAGGTAGAGCAAACGCCGGGTCATGCCGGAGAATCGCCACGCCGCGCAGGCCAGCAGAATACCGCCCGGCAGCGCCAGCGCGCCTGCGCCTATCGCCATCATCAGCGTTAGCGCTACGCCACCGGGTTCACCGTCGGCCAGTCGCCCCCATAATAGATAGTCGAGGTTATCGTAAATTACCGCCAGATTAGCGTTCATTTGCTATCCCTCTCGCCACGCTCGCCGCCGCTTTCCGCACGCGCTTAGGCTGCCCTACCGGTTTGGGTCCCAGACGGCTTAACAACAGCCCCAACGCCACGCCGGTCAGCAGATAGAGCACGGTGCCTACCGCGAAAGCCTCCAGCGCATGCGCGTTATAGCTTTCGATTTGCCGCACCTGGTAGGTCAACTCGGCAAAACCAATGCCGCTCGCCAGCGACGAGAGCTTCATCAGGTTCAGATACTGCCCCACCACCGGCTGCCAGGCGTTAGCCAGCCCCTGCGGCAGCAAAATATGTCGCAGCAGCCCGGCAGTAGAAAACCCCTGCGCCAGCGCCGCTTCACGCTGGCCGTTCGGCACGCTTTGCAGCCCCGCCGCCACTTCCTCAATTAAAAATGCCGAGGTAAAGACGCCAAGCCCCCAGGCCGAACACAGAAACTCCGGCGTCAGCCACCAGACGTTGCCGGGTAGAATCGACCAATCGTGCGGGTCGTTGACAAAATCCCGCAGCCCCTGCGGCAGGAAGTTCCACGCTGCAAAGTACCAAAACAGCAGTTGCACCAGCAGCGGCGTATTGCGAAACAGCGATACCCAGCAGGCGGTGATACCCTGCCCCACTCGCCCTCCGGCGAGGCGCAGCAATAAGAACAGCGCCGCCAGCGCGCTTGCCAGCACAACTCCGGCAAGCGACACCCACAGCGTGGTGAGAAAGCCCGAGATAATCCATTGCAGAGGCTGCCCGCTGAGCACCCCCTGCCAGTCAAAATGCATCATCACGCCGTCCGCTCCTGATGCAGCGGGTCCAGCACCTTCTGCAGAAAACGTCGTGCACGCGGATGCTGTGGATTGGCAAAGAACGCCGCCGGAGGCGCGACCTCCAGCACATCGCCGCCGTCGATAAACACCACACGGTCAGCAATTTCGCGGGCAAACTGCATTTCGTGAGTCACCACAATCATGGTGATCCCGCTGTGCGCCAGTGACTGCATCACGTGCAACACTTCGCCGATCATTTCCGGGTCCAGCGCCGAGGTCGGTTCGTCAAACAGGATGATTTGTGGCGAGGAGGCTAGCGCCCGAGCAATCGCCACGCGCTGCTGCTGGCCGCCGGAGAGCTGCGAAGGCATCGCATCGGCCTTTTCCGCAAGCCCAACCTTTTGCAGCAACTCCTGCGCGCGCCGCTGGGCATCGTTGCGCTTCCAGCCGTGAACCGACTCCAGCGCGAGCATGATGTTTTGCGCCGCCGTCAGATGGGCATAAAGATTGAACTGCTGGAAGACGAAGCCGATTCGGCTGCGCAGCTGGCGCAGCGCCCTGCCGCTTAGCTGGCTGGTTGGCTTATCGTCAATCAGGATTTCACCGTCGCTGAGGCTTTCCAGCTGGTTTATCAGGCGAATCAGCGTTGATTTCCCCGAACCCGAAGGCCCAAGAATCGCCACCACTTCGCCGGGATTAATCGTCAAATCGATGCCGTTCAGCACTCGATGACTGCCATATTCTTTCACCGCCTGTCGGAACGTCACGCTGGCATTCTGCAGATGTGAAAAATCCGCGGACTTCGCCGCGGAACGAGAAAGTAAAGCCGACAACATATTATTTTGCTTCTATGGTGAAGGAACGCGGCTGCGGCGCTTTAGTGGCAGGGCCAAACCAGGTGTCGTAGATTTTCGCCGCATCGCCCGATTTCTCCAGCGCCACCAGCTCATCATTCACCGCTTTCAGCAACGCCGGTTCACCTTTTTTCACGCCCACGCCGATCTCTTCTTTACTGAGCAAATCCGGCAGGATTTTGAATTTGGCTTTATCCGGCGCTTCGCCCAGCAGGCCTGCCAGAATGGTGCTGTCCTGGGTAATCGCCTGCACGTTGCCGTTACGCAGCGCAGTCAGTGCCAGCGGAATATCGTCATAGGAGAGCACGCGCGCCTGCGGGAAGCGCTGATGCAGCGTCTGCTCGCCGGTCGTGCCTTTCACCGCGCCGATGCGCGCCTTGCTGTAATCATCAAGCTTATCGCCGCCGGTCGCCGGTACCAGGAACTGCTGGCCGGTAACGAAGTATGGGGTAGAGAAGTCAATAACCTGTGCGCGTTCTGGAGTAATGGTGATGTCAGCAACAATCAGATCCGCCTTGCCGGATTGCAGCAGCGGGATACGGTTAGCCGGGTTGGTCGCCACCAGTTCCAGCTTCACGCCCAGCGATTTAGCCAGCGCTTTGGCGAAATCGACGTCGTAGCCCACCAGTTCGTGCGTTTTCGCATCCACGGAACCAAACGGCGGGTTGGCATCAAAGGTGGCCACTTTAACCACGCCTTTGGCCTTAATATCCGCCAGCTGATCGGCTTGCGCGGTGAAGGTGGTCAGGCCGGCAGCCACCAGGCCAGTGATAAGTGCGAGCTGTGCAACGGTCTGTTTCGTCTTTGCCATAATCTTTCTGGATACCCCTGTTTTTGTATTGTCTTTTTACGCTCCCACACCGCCCTCCGCGGAACAAATAACGATTCGCTATGCTTTATAACCAAATATCATTTGGCGAAAGTAATTGTTATCTAAAGGTAAAATTTGATAAGTAACGCCAGATATCGCAAATGCTTTGCACAATTTCGTCTTTCCATTGGCGTGGTTTTACTGCTGAAATGGTCGAAAATAAAACCGTAACATTAAGAAGGTCTTAATACGTAAACAGTTATGATTTCATAGAGTCATTGTTTCCCATCGTTACCAACAGACACAACAATCCGCGAGCATCAAGGCTGACTGGCAACCTATCATTACCCCGACAAAAATCAGGGGGTTTCTCCTCCGTTGCCTGGCGCTTCGGCGTCAATTTGAATGCTTTATGGATGACTACAATGAAAAAATTTACCCGCACCGCTTTACTGGTTGCCACCCTTGCTGGTGCGACCTTCGCCGCTCAGGCTGCTGATACCACCGCTGCCCCAGCGCCGGCTCAGGACCCTATCGTTCAGCATCTGAAGCTGACCGATGCTCAAGTGTCCAAAATGAAAACCCTGCACCAGCAGCTGGAGAAAAACGTTCAGGCTATCTCCATGAAGGATGTTAAAGACGGCATGATCATCGACATGATCCAGTCCGGCAAATGGGATGAAGCGGGCGTGAACAAACAGCTGGCGGCATTCAGCAAAGTTGATCAGCAGGTTCGCTACTACAAAGTGAAATACTACTTTGACTTAAGCCAGGTGCTGACCGCGGAACAGCGTAAACAGGTTCAAAACGACCTGGCCCAGGCTGCGGCGGAGTAAGCAACATGAAAAAAATCGCGATGATGTTAGGTGCCTGCGCACTGCTGGCAATGGGCGCGGCGAATGCCGCCAACGGTCAGGCTGTCGCCAACGCAAAAACCGCCTGCCAGAACAATCCATCCCAGTGCGCTCAGGCGAAGAGCACGGCAAAAGCCAACGCGCAGAAAGAAGCGAAAGCGGCGAAAGACGCCTGTGCGAAAAACCAGACGGCCTGCGATAACGCGAAAGCGAAAGCTAAAAGCGCTGCACAGAAGTAAGTCACAGTAGTGAAGTAAAAAACGCGAAGGGGCAACTCATCGCGTTTTTTACACCCTTCATCGGGAAACCGAGTGATAACAGTCTGATTTATACTACATATTGTGACCTCTGACGCATTACCCATAATCTCTATGCGGACTTCCCCCTCGCTTTGATCGCTGTCAAAAATAATCATACCGTCTGGTCGGTATGATTCGGGCCATGAACATGGAAGCCCAACACCGCAAAAAAGATCCGGTCCGTTTATATCAGCTGCTGCTGGAGTCGGCAGCGATGATTGCCGGACGAGACGGCATTGCCGCCCTGTCGCTGAACGCTGTCGCCCGGGAAGCTGGCGTCAGTAAAGGCGGGTTAATCCACCACTTTCCCAATAAACAGGCGCTGATTTACGCACTGTTTACCCGGCTGCTGGCGATTATGGAAGAAGCGATCGTCGCGTTGATGCAGCAGGATGGCGTCAGCTATGGCCGCTTTACCCGCGCCTATCTGAACTACCTTGCCGACCTAACGGATACGCACGAAAGCCGCCAGTTGATGGTGCTGTCGCTGGCCATGCCGGATGAACCGGTGCTGCGAAAATGCTGGCGCGACTGGATGCTCGATCACCTTGCGCGTGGCGACGCGCTGGATAATAGCCCCACCGGTACGCTGGTGCGCTATGCGGCAGACGGTATCTGGTTATCTGAACTCACGGAAGGGATCACCATGTGCGCCGAGCACCGACGAACGTTGGTCGAATCTCTTAATAAGATGACGCTTCCCGCGTGAAGCACATAGGCTGAGGCCGCGATGCGCTACAACATCAATGCCCGTTTTATTTATGACGCAACGGATGGCACGATAACGCTGCCGCAAAGCGATGAGCCGGACAGCCAGCTGTCTATCACCGCCAGCGCCCTGCTGTTCTTCTTTTTGCATAACACCGGAATCGTCAGCCGGGAAGAGGTACTCAAGAAGGTCTGGGATGACAACGGGTTAACCTCGTCGAACAGCAACCTGAATCAATATCTGAGCATGCTGCGCAAAACCTTCCGCCACTACGGAATCGACAACATTATCGTCACCGTGTCGCGGGGTTATTTGCAGCTCAACCCGGACGTGGTCATTGAGGCGCTGGACGACACCCCTCCGCCCGCCCCCACGCCGGAACCGCCGGTCATCGTCGACGAAACTGCGCCAGAGCCGCCGCAGGAAACCCCTCCCGCTACGATGCATGCGCGCGGCACCTGCTGGTATATCGCTGGTGCCTGCCTGCTGACCATCGCGCTGCTGCTGCTTATTCTAAGCCTGGTGGGGGTGCGAGAGTCACGCCCCATCACCCTGAGTCAAATCACCCATAGCCAGTGCGAACTGCTGGCCAGCGATGAGATGCTGCGCTCGGTCAGCGCCAGCGCCTACGTGAAAAATTTCGATGAGGTGCGCCAGCGACTGAAAGTCGAGTGCAAACCCGGCGAGCGCTTCCTCTTCTTCTACGGCGACAGGCTGGAGACCAACGGCCTGGGGCGCGTATTTCTCGCCCACTGCGCGATGCATGAAGATAACCCGTTTAGCTACTGCGACAACTACTTTTACTACTCCTGGAAGCCGTAATGAAACTCGCGCCGCGTACCTTCTTTGCCCTTTCGCTGCTCATCTTTATCGTGGTCGCCGGGTTTAGCGCCTGGCGTCTTCTGCCCGATGAAAACGCCGGGGTGATGAGCTGCTCCACCAAAGGGATCATGCGTTTTGAAAATATGGAAAAAGAGAACGTGAACGGCAACATTCACTTCAACTTTGGCAGCCACGGCAAAGGCTCCATGGTGGTCGAGGGCTATACCGATTCGGCCGCCGGCTGGCTCTATCTGCAGCGCTACGTCAAATTCAGCTACAGCAGCAAACGTATTTCCACCACCGAACGCCACTACCGTATCAACCAGTGGGAGTCGAGCGCCTCGTCCATCGATGAGTCGCCGGACGTGATTTTCGCCTACTTTATGCGCGAAATGTCCGACAGCCACGACGGGCTGTTTCTCAACGCCCAAAAGCTTAACGACAAGGCAATTCTGCTCAGCTCCATCAACTCGCCGCTGTGGATCTGTACGTTGAAGTCCGGTAGCGCGCTGAACTAGCGCATAATGGAAATTATGCGCCCATCAAACCGTGCCAGAAATCATTTATACAGCGTTCAATATCAGCAGCACGCGCGCTTCCAGACTGACGAACAATAGCATCGATCAGCTTTTCCTGATCCAACTGCTGCAATCCCGCAACGCTTTGCGACGTAACAATACTTGCCACATCCTGGCCCGCCAACCGTGCCCCAATGCGTTCCGGTAACCAGTCAACGCTGCTTGCCAATGCGTTATCATCATAAAGGCGAGAATCCTCAATCACGCTATATTCGCGGAGAATAGTATAAATATCGACCGCATCTTTACTATTTCTGTCGCCACGATCGCGCCAGGCAAATAGTTTTAGCAACAGTAGGCCAGGCAATGAGCAAAATCGAATATCGCCACAATTTGGGATCGCGACGAGAGCGGCGTGTTCCCAGGCATCAGTAAAACCGTCAACAGACATAATGATATCGCGGTCCGGCGGCCACGCCACCTGATTATCAGTTGCGATAGAGCCAAAAGGGATAATGTCTAACTCTACGCCGCCCCAATATAATCGATGAGCATTATCCTTTGCCGCTTCAGCCCCCTGTTCGAGCATAATATCTTTTAAGCGGGAAAATGCGTCCCAGTCATCAATAAAAACGGCAATATCGATGTCTCGGGTACGTCGTCCCGTATCTCGATTATGTACATGGGTAAGCATAATTTCTCTCGCAGTGGCTCCCGCGATAAAAAATGGACACCCAGCCTGGCCACAGGCATTGGTGATTTTCATCAATGCCTGTTGTATTTCATCAGATAATGGACGGGTTAATGTGTAAGGATTGTTCATTGATTATTTTCGCCGTTTCAATATTACGATCGTCCTGCGAGGCAATGAGTTCCGCTATCGTTAACAATGCATAGCCAGCGTGACTCATCTGGAATGACGCGCCCCAAAATGCCTCCATAAACTCAACATCCCCGTTGGGATCCGGACGTAATCCAAGATCTTTTCGTCGCTCATGAAAAGGTAAAGGGGTAAAAATTTTTATCATCTCAGGCTGCAAGTACCCTTTGCTAAGTTCATAAGCCGCAACCTCCCCGGTCCAATACTCTCCAGGCCGGAGCTTAATGTCTTTCCAGAAGATATTCCCAGACAGTCTCATTTTGACTATTTTTGGTCGCAGCACCGAATCATACGCCTGAATCCACGATCGATATAATTCAGGTATGTCGGTAAATCGGCGGCCATTTTTCCCTTCTCTATATAATTTATTACTTTCAAGATAATCAAAGCCTTTCTTTACCATGCCAAGCGAAACTCCCGCTTGCTCAGCAATATCACGGTAGGTATAATTAATAACCCGATCATCCGCTAACATAACAAAAAGTAATTTCATAATACCAATGGATATCCCATTAGTATTTTTTACTGTACCTTCATTTTTATTACCCATTATATTTAAATAATAATTTGGCGTTAAAACAAACATATTCCCTGCACTGTCGATAAAGTTTAATTTATTTTCTATGCAATATTTTTGTAATGCAGGACTTAGATAGTGACACAGCAATAATGGATATCTTCCTTCATTTTTTTTTATAAAATTCGATTTCCAATACATTAACCACTCTTTGCGTGGTTGAGCTTTCACTTCAAAATAAAAAGAATGCCTGGCACCATCAGGCATCTGTAGATACAGAGAACCGTCATTATCGATCTTGCCCTGCAATGGCGTGGGCAATCGCTCCAGTATTTCATTCACGATGCTTTCTTCATCACGCATTTGTTCACACTCCAATCCTTGTTCACGATTCATGAACATAACTCATAGTATGAACAAAATTGGCTATCATGCAACCCATGCTTTACTATCGAATCCTGATGCTAGACGAGGTTTGCAGACGATGATTGTCACACTTTTGCCCAATGATGCTGGCAGGGATTTTATTCTGGGTGACCTGCATGGCGCATACGATTCGCTACAGGCGTTACTTGAATTCGTTCACTTCGAGCCGGAACAAGACCGTCTTATTGCCGTCGGCGATCTCTTCGATAGAGGCATTCATCCCCATCAGTGCGCATCTCTACTCGATTGTGCATGGTTCCACTCAGTACAGGGGAACCACGAAGAAAGTTTGCTGGCATGGTTTGCATCGCAGGATAGAACGGAACGGGAACATCATGAGTTGAAAATCAGGGCACAAGGCGGAGACTGGTTTTTCACCTTACCCGATGAAAATAAAACCCTACTCTGCCAAAAAATTGCCCAACTCCCGCTCGTCATACTTTTTACCAACCATCATCAAACCTACTGCGTCCTCCATGCCGAGATCCCCCCAGAAACACACCGCATTGAATCTTTTCTTCAGTCGCTGATGGCGCGGGATATTTTTGCGCTCAACGCCTGCATCAAGGGCAGACGACGCCATTCAATCCGAAGTTCCTCTTCTATACAGGGAGTCGATTTTGTCACTGCGGGACACACTCCTGTCCCCCCCACATCGCGCTATAAAGAAAACTGTCTGAATCTGGATTTTGGCCTCCCCTTAACACACCCGTACTCTGCATTAGGAATGCTGGATGCGGGCTCACATCAGCTTTACCTCTGCAACCCGCAGCATGAGGTCTGTCTATTCCAGGACTGCTGAGACTAAATTTGTTCACGAATTTAATTCGTTCATGATTCGTGAACAAATGAAATTCATGAACAGGATGACCTTTACGAACCACACCGCCAAGCCATACCGCTTTCCATCGTCCCGCAATAGGTGATCGGCTTCACATGACCTTCTATTCCCCCACGTAGTCGATATAAAGGCCGCACTTTTTGCGTTTAGCCTCGCCGCCAAAATTTGAACCTCACCACAGTTGCCCCTGCGCTATGTTACCCGACTTTTGTATAAATTTAGCAATTTCATAACATTCATGACTGGCACCATGAGCGCTGAAAAAAGCACCTTGTTTTCGTCAAAATCCCGCCCCGCACCACAGCATAAAGAGATAAATCAGCGGCCATAAAAGGCTAAATGGCAGAGTTTTTATCTAAATCAGACTCACGACCAGATTTAAATTCCACCATAACCGCTAGTCCCTATAGTGAATCCCGAACGCCGCTGCCGTGGGTTAACGCCGTGACACGGACGGTTTTCCTGAAATCACACAACCTGTTTTGAGGAGTGAAGCAATGGGTGATGCATTAGGGCTTATCGAAACCAAAGGTCTGGTGGCCTGCATTGAAGCCGCGGATGCGATGTGTAAAGCCGCCAACGTTGAACTGATTGGCTACGAAAACGTCGGCTCCGGCCTCGTCACCGCGATGGTGAAAGGCGACGTCGGCGCGGTGAAAGCGGCGGTGGATTCCGGTGTGGAATCGGCGCAGCGCATTGGGGAAGTGGTGACGTCGCTGGTGATTGCGCGTCCACATAACGACATCAACAAAATTGTCATTAAACACAAGGCTTAAGGCCAGGAGAACGCAAATGGGTGATGCATTAGGTCTGATTGAAACCAAAGGTCTGGTGGCCTGTATCGAAGCGGCAGATGCCATGTGTAAAGCCGCCAACGTCGAGCTTATCGGCTACGAAAACGTCGGTTCCGGTCTCGTCACCGCGATGGTGAAAGGCGACGTCGGCGCGGTAAAAGCGGCGGTGGATTCCGGCGTGGAATCGGCGCAGCGCATTGGTGAAGTGGTGACCTCGCTGGTTATCGCACGTCCACATAACGACATCAACAAGATTGTCTCGCACTACAAAATTAGCGAATAACCGGAGAGAAAATGATGAAAGAAGCGCTTGGTCTGATTGAAACCAAAGGTCTGGTGGCCTGTATCGAAGCAGCAGATGCGATGTGCAAAGCCGCCAACGTCGAGCTTATCGGCTATGAAAACGTCGGCTCCGGCCTCGTCACCGCGATGGTGAAAGGCGACGTCGGCGCGGTTAACGCGGCGGTGGACTCCGGCGTGGAAGCGGCAAAACGCATCGGTGAAGTGGTGACCTCCCGCGTCATCGCCCGCCCGCATAACGACATCGAAAAAATCGCATCGCAGCATAAAGCATGACCTGACCGGGCACGCCCCGTCTGCACTCTTTTCGTCTGATGAAGGATAGACTCATGATTGAACTGGATACCGATTTGCTCTCTCGCCAGAACGCGCGAGAACTGGTGCGCAACGCCAAAAAAGCGCAAGCGGTAATGGCCACCTTTTCGCAGCAGCAAATCGACGCCATCGTGAAAAACGTGGCCCAGGAAGCGGCGCACCATGCCGAAGCGCTCGCGAAAATGGCCGCGGAAGAGACCGGCTTCGGCAACTGGCAGGATAAAGTCCTGAAGAACCGTTTTGCCTCGCTGCGCGTTTACGACGCCATCAACGATATGAAGACCGTCGGCATCATTCATGACGATCAACAGAAAAAAGTGATGGACGTGGGCGTGCCGCTCGGCGTTATCTGCGCGCTGGTTCCCTCAACCAACCCGACCTCAACGGTCATCTACAAAACGCTGATTGCCCTGAAGGCCGGCAACGCCATTATCTTCTCGCCGCATCCGGGCGCACGTCAGTGCAGCTGGAAAGCGATTGAGATTGTCAAACGCGCGGCAGAAGCCGCGGGCGCACCGGCAGGCATCGTTGACGGCGTGACCGAACTGACGCTGGAAGCCACCTCCGAACTGATGCACAGCAAAGACGTGTCGCTGATTCTGGCGACCGGCGGTGAAGGCATGGTGCGCGCGGCCTACGCTTCCGGTACGCCAACCATCAGCGGCGGCCCGGGTAACGGCCCGGCGTTTATCGAGCGCAGCGCCGATATTCCTCACGCGGTGAAAGATATCATCACCAGCAAAACCTTCGATAACGGCGTGATCTGCGCTTCCGAGCAGTCGATCATCGTCGAAGGCTGTATTTACGATGAAGTACATCGCGAGCTGGAAGCCCAGGGCGCGTACTTTATGAACGAAGGCGAAGCGGCGAAAATGGCGGCACTGCTGCTGCGTCCGAACGGCACCATCAACCCGAAAGTCGTCGGCAAAACGGCGCTCTATTTGAGTCAGATGGCGGGCTTCTGCGTACCGGCCAGCACCCGCGTGCTGATTGCCGAGCAGACCACCGTCTCGTCGAAAAACCCCTACTCGCGTGAAAAGCTGTGCCCGGTACTTGGCCTGTACGTGGAAGAGGACTGGAAAGCCGCCTGCCATCGCGTGGTGGAGCTGCTGACCAACGAAGGCCTTGGTCATACGCTGGTGATCCACACCCGCAACCAGGATGTTATCCGTCAGTTCTGCCTTGAAAAACCGGTTAACCGCATTCTGATTAACACGCCCGCGGCCCTCGGCGGCATTGGCGCGACCACCAACATCACCCCGGCGCTGACCTTAGGCTGCGGCGCGGTGGGCGGCGGCTCCAGCTCCGATAACGTCGGCCCGATGAACCTGCTCAATATCCGCAAAGTGGGCTACGGCGTGCGCTCTATCGACGAACTGCGCGCGCCGAGCAGCCGCGTGGAACCGCAGCCGACCATCACCAGTCAGCCGGTTGACCCGCGCCGCAGCATTGTTGACGACGCGCGTTTCACCTCCCCTGCCCCAGCCGCCACCCTCAATACCCACGGCGACAACCGTTTCGCGACGGCGGCTACCGCAGAGGCAGAAGGTGACATCAGCGAGCAGAACGTGGAGCGCGTGATCCGTCAGGTGCTTGAGCGTTTAGGCAAGTAACGCATTGATATAAGGCGATAAAAACAATGATTCTCGCAAAGGTTACCGGACATGTCGTGGCCACACAAAAGAGCGATGAGCTACGGGGCAGCAACCTGCTGCTGATCACTCAACTGGATGACAACCAGCAGCCGATGAAAGACCGCTCCTGGGTCGCCGTCGATAGCGTCGGCGCGGGGATGCACGACATCGTGTTGGCCGAGGAGTACTTCGCGCTCAACAAAGACCGCTATAAAGCGATGGCGGTGGTAGCCATTGTCGAGAACGTGTTTCGGGACGCTTAAGGAGTGAATAACCCAATGAGTGAATTTTTGCTGAAACCCCGGATCTGCTTCGGCCAGGACGCGCTGTCAGCCCTGCGTGATGTCAGTGCCCACCAGGCGCTGCTGGTCACCGACCAGGCGATGGTCAAGTTTGGCCTCGCCGCTAGGGTGACGGAGATCCTCGGCGAGCGCGGCATTGCGCTGCAAATTTGGGATGACGTGGTGGCTGACCCGGACATCGCCACCGTGGTACGCGGCATGAAGTTGATGGACAGCCGCTATCCGGATCTGGTGGTCGCCCTGGGCGGCGGTTCGGTGATTGACGCCGCCAAAGCGGTTATTTTCGCCCTGGCGCAAACCCGCCCGGACGCCGGTCGCCAGCGCCCTTGCTTCGTGGCCATCCCCACCACCAGCGGTACCGGCTCGGAAGTCACCAGCTTTTCGGTGGTGAAGGCTCACGCCGAGAAGCTGGTGCTGGTCGACCCGTCGCTGCTGCCGGATATCGCCATTCTCGACCCGACGCTGGTGGCGTCGGTGCCGCCGTCCATCACCGCTGATACCGGGATGGACGTGCTGTGCCACGCGCTGGAGGCTTACGTCTCCCGCGCCGCCAGCGACTTTACCGATGCGCTGGCCGAGAAGGTGGTGCAGCAGGTGTTCCGCTACCTGCCAACCTGCTGGCGCAACGGCCAGGATTTGCAGGCGCGGGAGAAAATGCACAACGCCTCCTGTATGGCGGGCATGGCCTTTACCAACGCGTCGCTCGGCATCACCCACAGTCTGGCCCACGCGCTCGGCGGCGTCTTTCGCGTGCCGCACGGTCGCGCCAACGCCCTGCTGATGGCACAGGTGGTGGCGTGGAACGCTGACTATCAGGGGCAGTGCGATACCGAGGCCGCGCACAAATATGCGCATCTGGCCCACCTGCTGAGTCTGCCCGCGAGCACCGCCCGTGAAGGCGTCACCAGCCTGCTGGTCGCCATTGAAGCACTGAAAGATGAAATGACCCTGCCCGCCGGCATTCACGACACCGGCGTGGACGGCGAGGCGTTTGAGCATCGCTTAGCGGAGATGGTCGGTCAGGCGCTGCGCGACAGCTGCACCCCCACCAACCCGCGCACGCCCGACGCGCAGGCATTAACCGAACTTTATCGCCAGGCATGGAGCGGCAGCGCCGTTCAGCGCCACGGATAACAAGAACGAGAGGATCTTACCTATGGCACACTACAGCTTAACGCCGCGCGTCAAAGTGCTGGCTGAACGTTTACTGGCCAACGCCAGCACCCTGTGCACCGAACACGCGACCGTGCTGAACGGGCTGGACGGCGATATCGCTGGCGTTCCCGCCGCCGTCAAACCGGCGCGCCGCTTCTATGAACTGATGCGTCAGTTGCCGCTCACCATCAGCGCCGATGAGCTGATCGTCGGTAACCAGACCCGCAAGCCGCACGGCGCGATTTTCCATGATGAAGCCGCCGCGCGTCGCCCATCGGCGTTCCAGTTCCTCAATCTGAACAGCGACCTCGACTCCCCGGACTACAAGCTGGTGGTCGAGAAAGGCGTGCTGGCGATTAAACACCAGCTGGAAGAGAAAACCCGTACGCTCGGCAGCGCCGTCAGCCGTAGCGGCATGGACGAAGTGAACGGCTGCCGCGCCGCGATTTACGCCTGTGACGCCCTGATGGCGCTGGCACAAAATCTCGCCCACAGCGCCGAGCAGTTGGCCGCCGCTGAAACCAACGCGTATCGCAAAGCCGAGCTGTTAGACAGCGTCGCGATTCTGCACCACGTTCCGGCCCATCCGGCGCGCAGTTTTAAAGAGGCCTGCCAGGCGTTTTATCTGTTCCAGCTGGCGCTGCAGCTCGATAACGGCAGCTACGCGGTGAACCCGGAAGGCGCCGACAAAGCCCTGCTGCCGTACTACCAGCACGATATTGCCAACGGCGCGCTGACCGACGCTCAGGCGTATGAAATCGTTGAGTCGCTGTGGTTTAAGCTCGCGGAATTAAGCGAAGTCCGCGCCGCCAGCGCGATTGATGGCTACCCGATGTTCGATGCCCTGCTGCACGGCGCGAGCCTTGAAAACGCGAACATCAACGCCCTGTCTGAGATGTTCCTGAGTGCCCAGCACAACCTCAGCGCGTTGCATCTGCCGGTGCGTCTGTTCAGCGGCAAGCAGCCCGTTTCCGCTGCACCGTTCGCCAACTGCAGTGAAACCACCACGGCGGAAGGGCTGACCCCGCGCATGCAGCGCCTGCGCAACCACTACCTGACCGTGCGCCCAAGCGTCTCCATCTACCGCGCGCTGGCCTTTACCGAAGTGGTGAAAGCCAACCCGGGGATGCCGACCATTCTGCTGCGCGCCAAAGCGTTCCGCCACGCCTGTGAAACCGCGCCGATTCTGATTCAGGACGATGAACTGATCGTCGGCCATCCGTGTGGCAAGCCGCGCGCCGGGGCCTTCTCGCCGGATATCGCCTGGCGCTGGGTACGCGACGAGCTCGACACCATGAGCACCCGTCCGCAGGATCCGTTTGAGATCAGCGAAGAAGATAAAAAGACCATCCGCGAAGAGATCGTGCCGTTCTGGGAAGGCCGTTCACTTGATGAGATCTGCGAAGCGCAGTACCGCGAGGCGGGCGTCTGGTCCTTCAGCGGCGAAACCTTCGTCAGCGACCTCTCCTACCACCAGATCAACGGCGGCGGCGATACCTGTCCGGGCTACGACGTGCTGCTGTTCACCAAAGGGATGAACGGCATCAAAGCCGATGCCGAAGCGCACCTGGCAACGCTGAGCATGGAAAACCCGGAAGACATCGACCGTATTTACTACTACAAAGCGGCGATTGAAACCTGCGAAGGGGTGGTGAGCTACGCCCACCGTATCGCTGCCCGCGCCCGCGAACTGGCCGCCGTTGAGCAGAATGCCCAGCGTCGCGCTGAACTGCTGACCATCGCCGAAGTCAACCAGAACGTGCCGGCAAACCCGCCGAAAACCCTGCAGGAAGCGCTGCAAAGTATCTGGACCGTCGAATCGCTGTTTGAAATCGAAGAGAACCAGACCGGGCTGTCGCTGGGCCGCGTTGACCAATACTGCTACCCGATGTTCGAAGCCGATATCCGCGAAGGCCGCCTGACCCACGATGCCGCGCTGGAATTGTTGCAGGCATTTATCATCAAATGCGCCGAACTGATGTGGATGTCCAGCGAACTGGGGGCGAAGTACTTCGCTGGCTACCAGCCGTTTATCAACCTGACCGTTGGCGGCCAGAAACGTTCCGGCGGCGATGCCTGTAACGACCTGACCTATCTGATCATGGACGCCGTGCGCTTTGTGAAGGTTTACCAGCCGTCACTGGCCTGCCGTATTCATAACCAGTCACCGCAGAAGTACATGGAAAAAATCGTCGACGTGGTGAAAGCGGGCATGGGCTTCCCGGCCTGTCACTTTGATGACTCCCACATCAAGATGATGCTGCGCAAAGGCTTCGACTTTGAAGATGCGCGTGACTACTGCCTGATGGGCTGCGTGGAACCGCAGAAATCCGGCCGCATCTACCAGTGGACCTCCACCGGCTACACCCAATGGCCAATCGCCATCGAGTTCGTGTTGAACCGTGGTCGCATGGTGCTGTTCGATAGCTATCAGGGGCTGGATACCGGCGACCTGCGCGACCTGCACACCTTCGAGGAGTTTGACGCGGCGGTGAAACAGCAGATTGCCCACATCGTGCGCCTGTCGGCGATTGGTACGGTGATTAGCCAACGCGTGCACCGCGACGTAGCGCCGAAACCGCTGATGTCGTTGTTGGTCGAAGGCTGCATGGAAAAAGGCAAAGACGTGGCCGCCGGTGGCGCGATGGTCAACCACGGGCCGGGGCTGATTTTCTCCGGTCTGGCGACCTACGTCGACTCGATGGCCGCTATTCGCAAGCTGGTGTTCGAAGATAAGAAATACACCCTCGAGCAGATGCGCGATGCGATGCTGGCGAACTTTGAAGGCTTTGAAGGGCTGCGCCGCGATTGTCTGAACGCACCGAAGTACGGCAATGACGATAACTACGTTGACCAGTACGCGCTGGACATTACCGAGTGGACCGAGCGCGAGTGCCGCAAGTACAAAATGCTCTACTCCACCCTGAGCCACGGCACGCTCTCTATCTCCAACAACACGCCAATCGGCGAGCTGACCAACGCCACGCCGAACGGGCGTCTGGCTTGGATGCCGCTCTCCGACGGCATCAGCCCAACCCAGGGCGCGGACAAACATGGCCCAACCGCCATCATCAAGTCGGTCAGCAAGATGAACGTGGAAACCATGAACATCGGCATGGTGCACAACTTCAAGTTCCTCAAAGGGCTGCTCGATACCCCGGAAGGCCGCCACGGGCTTATCACCCTGCTGCGTACCGCGTCGATTCTCGGCAACGGCCAGATGCAGTTCAGCTACGTCGATAACGAAGTGCTGAAGAAAGCCCAGCTGGAGCCGGAAAAATACCGCGACCTGATCGTGCGCGTGGCGGGCTACAGCGCCTACTTCGTTGAGCTGTGCAAAGAGGTACAGGACGAGATCATCAGCCGTACGGTGATTGAGAAGTTCTGATCTAACGGAACGCATGAGGACAAGGACGTCCAGAATTTTCAGGAGGCAAGCGTGATGGGCAATACGCAGGAATTAACGGGTCGAATTTTTAATATTCAGAAGTATTCGATCTATGACGGAGACGGCATTCGCACGCTGGTGTTTTTTAAGGGCTGCAACATTCGCTGCCCGTGGTGCGCCAACCCGGAAGGGCTAAGCAGCCAGTTTCAGGTGATGTTCTCTCAGGACAAGTGCATTAACTGCGGCGACTGCGTGAACGTCTGCCCGGCGGGCATTCACTACCGCGCGGAAGAAAACGGCGAAATGAAGCACTTCGTCAACCGCAATAAAGACTGTATCGGCTGCCGCAAATGTGAAGAGATTTGCACCCAGAACGCGCTGGATATCATGGGCAAAGATGTCACCGTCAGTGAGCTGATGGAGGTCATCATGCAGGACTACGACTTCTATATCTCCTCCGGCGGCGGCGTGACCATCGGCGGCGGCGAGATGAGCCTGCAGACCGATTTTGCCGTCGCCCTGTTTAGCGAATGCAAAAAAATGATGCTCAACACCGCCGTCGAAACCCAGGGCACCACCCCGCTGGCGAACTACCAGAAGCTGGCGCCGGTCACCGACACCTTCTTATTCGATATCAAGCAGATCGACAGCGATCACCACAAAACGCTGTTCGGTATCGGTAACGAAGGGGTGCGCCGCAACCTCGAATGGCTGGTCGATTCCGGCGCGAACGTGATTATCCGCATGCCACTGGTGCGCGGCTACAACGACTCGTGGGAAGCGATTACCGGGGCTATCGATTACGTACAGAAACTGGCGAAGCGCGGCAACATCCGCCGCATCGACATGCTGCCGTACCACCAGTTGGGACGCAAAAAATACGAACGTCTGGAGATGCCCTACCCGATTCTTCAGGACCCGTCGTACAGCGTGGAAGAGCTGAACCAGCTGGAGGCCTTTTTCGCCGGATTTGATTTTGATATTCGCTTAGTACGTCACTAAAGGAGCCGAGAATGAAAAGTTTAGGCGTCATAGAAACACGAGGATGGGTCGCCGCTATCCAGGCCGTCGACGCCGCCTGTAAAGCCGCAGGCGTCACCTGTATCGGCTATCGCAAGGTGGGTTCGGGGCTGGTGAGCGTCTGCTTTGAAGGGGAGATCAGCGCCATCCACGCCGCTATCGAACGCGGCGTGGCGGTGGTTAAGGCGACGAATCTGCCGGTTAATTCACTGGTCATCGCTCGTCCGGAACGCTGCATTGTGGAAGCGCTGAGCACCCTCAAAGGGCATCCACCGAGGGTGCAGACCAAGCCCGCTGCGCCGATGAAACCGGTCGAGCCCGTTAAACCGGTTATCGAACCGCCGGTGGACGTCGCTGAACCGGAAGCGCCCGCCGCACCGGCCCCGGTTGTGGAAGAGAAAAACGCCGCGCATAAGAAAGGGAAAAAGGCATGATTGACACCCTGCTACAGGAAAAAATCAGCGCCCGACTGCACGAGGCTACGCCCGCCATCCCGGTGGGCGTCTCTAACCGCCACGTTCATCTGTCGCAGCAGGACGTCGAAGCGCTGTTCGGCAAAGGCTATGCGCTAACGCCGTTTAAGCCGCTGCGCCAGCCGGGGCAGTTTGCCGCCGAGGAGTGCGTCACCGTGGTCGGGCCGAAAGGCTCGCTGACTCAGGTTCGCGTGCTCGGCCCTACCCGGCCGATCACGCAGTTGGAAGTCTCCCGCGCCGACTGCTTCGCGCTGGGAATCAAAGCACCGGTGCGGGAATCCGGCCAGCTGGAGAACGCGGGTGATGCGCTGCTGGTGGGGCCAAAAGGCCACGTCGAGCTGCACTCGCAGGTGATCTGCGCCTGGCGGCATATTCATATGTCGCCGCTGGATGCCCGTGCGCTTAACGTTCGCAACGGCCAGAAGGTCAGCGTTCGCAGCCATGGCGAACGACAGCTTACCTTCGATGAAGTGGTGGTGCGCGTGCGTGACGATTTCGCCCTTGAGTTCCATATCGACACCGAAGAGGCCAACGCTGC
The DNA here is from genome assembly GCF_040930405.1 of Kluyvera sichuanensis. Taxonomy (NCBI): domain Bacteria; kingdom Pseudomonadati; phylum Pseudomonadota; class Gammaproteobacteria; order Enterobacterales; family Enterobacteriaceae; genus Kluyvera; species Kluyvera sichuanensis. Next base: position 490,397 of record NZ_CP162271.1, on the reverse strand, counting down.
CGGGCTGAAGAACGGCGCGCCGGTCACGCTGATAGGCTAAAGGAGCGACTGATGAGCGAGCAACAGATCGACCGTCTGGTGGCGCAGATCCTCCAGCGTTTACAGTCGCCGGTGCTGGTGATGGTCACCGCCGCCGACGGCTACCGTCAGGCTATTCGCCAACGGTTGGCAGGCTGCGGGCAGCGGCTGGTGCTGGCGATGGACGAAACCCTTGAGGATGCCGCAGCGTGGCATCAGCTTGGGGAGGTTCTGCCGCTGTCAGGTGAGCCGCCGATGGGCTATAAGGCGCTGCTGCTGCCATTTCTCGACTATCCCCAGGCGGCAGATCTGGTCAACGGCACGCTGCAAAGCCCGGTGGCGCGTCGGCTGCACGAGGCGCTGCTGGCGGGCATTCCGGTGCTGGCGCTGCGCTACCACTGCTGCCCACACAGTGAGCTAAACCAGTTGCGCGGCGCGGTCATCGACAGCGCCTATACTGCGCATATCGACGCAACTCTTGCCCGCCTGGCGGCGTGCGGCGTGACGCTATGCACCATGAACGAACTGCTGGAGAAACTGACAACGGGCGTCACCGCACCTGCGCCCGCACCGTTAGCGGCAACCCGTCGTTATCTGACTGTCACAGATATCGTCAATAATCCGTCGCTGGCCGCAAGACCTGACGTCGTGCTGACCGATGCCGCCGTCGACTATGTCAAAACGAAGAAAAAATAACCTTACCTCGATAATAAAACCTGGAGTGTAGAAGATGTCTTCAAAAACAAAATGCTGGCTATGGATGCTGCTGGTTATCGTGTCAGAAACCTCGGCCACCTCAACCCTGAAAATGTTCGGTAGCAGCGAAGGCACCACCAAAATGCTGCTGCTCGCCCTGCTGGTGGTGCTCTATTGCACCTGCTACTACTCGCTCTCCCGCGCGGTGAAAGATATCCCCGTGGGCCTGGCCTATGCGACCTGGTCTGGCACCGGCATCCTGGTGGTATCCACGCTGGGCATGGCCTTCTACGGCCAGCACCCGGACACCGCCGCTATTATCGGTATGGTGATCATCGCCAGCGGCATCGTCATCATGAACCTGTTTTCCAAAATGGGCAGTGAGGAGAGCGAAGAGACGCCCGCCAAGCCTGCCGCTTCTACCCTGGACAAAAACGTCGCCAACTAACGCAAAAGGAATTCACTATGTTTAATCTCGGATTTTTATGGCTGGCGCTGTCTATCGGCTCCGAAATCACCGGCACCTCCATGATCAAAAAGACCAACGGCTTCAGCAAGCTGGGGCCATCGGTGCTGGTCGTTTGCGCCTACAGCCTGTGCTACTTCGCGCTGACCCGCGCGATGAGCACTATCCCGGTTGGCGTCGCCTATTCGCTGTGGTGCGGCTTTGGCATCGTCGGCGTGACCATCTTCTCGATGATCCTCTATAAGCAAAAGCCGGATCTGCCCGCTATTCTGGCGATGGTGCTGATCATCTCCGGCGGCGTGATCATGAACGTCTTCTCTCAGATGTAAACGTAAAAACGCCTTCCATTAGGGAAGGCGCTGAACTGCTGACCTTGGTTTTCTCCCTCTCCCTTTCAGGGAGAGGGCCGGGGTGAGGGTCATAACGCATGAATCAATCCGCTAATTTCCCCCTCACCCTAACCCTCTCCCCAGAGGGGCGAGGGGATCGTCCGCGCGCTTTTTTACGCAGGCTACCGGCTAAACGCCTGCAGTGGATGGCTCAATGCATGATTATGCACCGTGGAAATCTCGGCGATAATCACCTGATACCCCGCCAGCCAGCGCTCGCTTTTACCTTTGGCTTCAACGTGGTGGGCGTTATGAATACTCGCCTCCATCCCCGCTTTATCTGACCAGTAATAGTTGTTGATAAGCCTAAGGCCATCGGCGCTCTGGTAGCTTTCCATCCCCAGATAGCCGCTTGAGGCCAGCGTCGCCTGTTCGATGATGTCGTTCAGCGCGTGGAACTCAGCGTCATACTCTTTCTTCGCAAAAATAAAGGTCGCTTGCCACAGAGACATGCTCTTCTCCCGATTATGCCGCGTTGCTCAGTTCAAATTTTGGTGAAATAAAGCCGTACAGGGTCCAGCCGATAAAGGTCACGATAGCACCGTACATCATCGCTTCGTCACCGGAAGAGTACAGCGCATAGAAGCTATACAACGCGCCGACAAAAGCAATCAGGTTGGCGATACGCGCTTTGCCCGGTTCCACTTTCGCGACTTTCTGGATAATCACCAGCGCCGCCATCGACAGGATGTACGGGATGATGTTGGTGACAACCGCCAGATCCACCAGCACGTTGAACTGTTTGTTCAGCGACGGGCTAATGGTCATCAGCGACAGCACGGTCTGAATCACCACGATAACCAGCATCCCTTTGACCGGCGCGTCAGCTTTGGTCACTTTGGAGAACACTTTCGGGAAGTAGCCGGTGTCAGCGGACGATTTGAACACCTGGGCAATGGTGAACTGCCAGCCGAGCAGTGAACCGCAGCAGGACATCACCATCAGCGCCATGATCACTTTACCCACCGTTGGGTTAAACATCTGGGCAAACGCCAGGCCGAACGGCGCAGTAGAGTTCGCCAGATCCATATTTGGCACGATACCGGCAATCACGTTAGTTGAGATGATGTAGATAACCGCCGCCCCCAGCGTCCCGCCCAGCACGGCGATCGGCACGTTACGTTCCGGGTTTTCCACCACGTCGGTATTGGCACACGCTGACTCAAGCCCCAGGAAGGCCCACAGGGTCATGGCGATAGAAGAACCGATAGCCGAGAAGGTTGGCGTATGGTGCGGGTTCCAGGAAGCGGCATACAGATGCGGGCTGAACCAGTACCAGCCAATAATCGACAGACCGACCACCGGAATAATCACGCCCCAGACGGTCACGCCGCTGATCTGGCCGGTAATTTTCGCCCCGCCAAAGTTAGCGACGGTACATATCCACAGCACCGCAATGGTGGCCAGACAGATGGCAAACGGCGACAGGTTCACGCCCATCAGTTCGGTACCGTAGCCCACCGCCGAAATCGCGATGGCGACGTTGGCAATCAGCAGCGATACGCCGTAGGTGTAGTTCGCCATAAAGTTGCCGGACTTACCGAACGCATATTCGGCATAGCCGCCCATCCCGCCCGCTTTACGACTGAACATCCCGCATTTGGCGAAGGCATAGGCCAGCGCCATTGAACCCACGGCGGTCACCAGCCAGGAGACAATCGAAATGGTACCGACTTCAGCCAGCTTCGTCGGCAGCATAATAATCCCTGACCCCATCATATTGACGGCGGTTAAAATGGTGAGCTGAACCACCCCCATTTTATTTTTTGACGTACTCATAAGCTGTCCTCTTATTTAATCAGCGTTATCTTTTTTATTAACGCTCAGATTCCCCAGGCCGCCCGGCAATTCACCGAGCGGCAGGGGTAAACATAATTAACGAGATAATCTGGTCTTAACGCTTAATGACGTGCCCATAGGCGCGTTTACAGCCGTCAGCATCTTCCTGGATATATACGCCCTGTAATTCAGGGGCGAAGCCTGGCAGCAGGTTGATGCCCTCTTCCAGCGCCAGGAAATAACGCTGAACCGGGCCGCCCCAAATTTCACCAGGGACCACGCACAGCACGCCCGGTGGATAAGGAAGCGCGCCTTCGGCGGCAATCTGGCCTTCAATATCTTTCAGCGCGACTAATTCCACGTTGCCGCGAACAAATTCCATATTGGCCTGCTGCGGGTTCATGGCGACGCGTGGGAAATAATCCTTACGGAACATCTCTTTTTGCAGCTGTTTAACGTCGTAGCTGACGTACAGATCGTGCATCTCCTGGCATAACTGACGCAGGGTGTAGCCGCGATAGCGCGCTTCATGGTTGGCATACAGCGCCGGTAAGACTTCAGACAGCGGCGCATCCTCTTCCAGCAGACGCTCAAAGCGCGCAATTTGCGCCACCAGATGGCGCATCTTCGCCATGTCTTCCGCCGGCGTCAGCAGGAACAGAATCGAGTTGAGGTCGCATTTTTCCGGGACGATGCCGTTTTCACGCAGGAAGTTCGCCAGAATGGTTGCCGGGACGCCAAACGCTTCATACTCGCCGGTCTCCGCGTTAATACCCGGCGTGGTGAGCATCAGTTTGCACGGGTCAACAAAGTACTGATCCTGCGCGTAGCCCTCAAAGGCGTGCCAGCTCTGGCCCGGAATAAAGTTGAAGAAGCGCAGATCGCCCGCCATCTCTTCGGTGTCGTAATCCTGCCATTTCTTGCCGTCTACCATTGGCGGGACGAACGGACGAATATGCTGGCACAGTTCCATAATCAGCTTGCGCGCTTCGATGCCGAACTTCACGCAGTCCAGCCACAGGCGCTTGCCGCTTTCACCAGCGTGCATTTTGGCGTTCACGTCGAGCGCCGCAAACAGCGGGTAGAACGGGCTGGTAGAGGCATGCATCATAAAGGCGTTGTTCATACGCTTATGGCTGACGTAGCGCTGCTGACCCTTGATATGGCTGTCTTTTTTATGGATCTGCGAGGTCTGAGAGAAGCCCGCCTGCTGTTTGTGTACCGACTGTGTCACCAGAATGCCCGGATCGTTTTCGTTCAGATCCAGCAGCAGCGGCGAGCAGTCTTTCATCATCGGAATAAACTGTTCGTAGCCAACCCACGCAGAGTCAAACAGAATGTAGTCGCACAGGTGGCCAATCTTATCCACCACCTGACGGGCGTTATAGATGGTGCCGTCGTAGGTGCCGAGCTGGATAATTGCCAGGCGGAACGGGCGCTGCTGGTTTTTACGGTCCGGCGCCACCTCTTCCACCAGCTTACGCAGGTATTTTTCATCGAAGCAGTGGGCGTCAATACCGCCGATAAAGCCAAACGGGTTACGCGCAGTTTCCAGATACACCGGGGTCGCCCCAGCCTGCAGCAGCGCGCCGTGGTGGTTCGATTTGTGGTTGTTGCGGTCAAACAGCACCAGGTCGCCCTGCGCCAGCAGCGCGTTCAGCACCACTTTGTTCGAGGATGACGTCCCGTTCAGCACGAAGTAGGTTTTGTCGGCGTTGAACACTTTCGCTGCATGCTGCTGCGCTGCACAGGCCGCGCCTTCGTGGATCAGCAGATCCCCTAACGCCACGTCGGCGTTGCACAGGTCAGAGCGGAACAGGGTTTCGCCGAACCAGTCGAAGAACTGGCGGCCTGCCGGGTGACGGCGGTAGAACTGGCCGCCCTGGTGCCCAGGGCAGTCGAAGGCCGCGTAGCCTTTGCCCACGTAATCCACCATGCGGCTGAAGAACGGCGGCAGCATTTCGCTTTCGTAGCGATCGGCGGCGGCGTCGAGCTGTTTGCCATAGTAGTCGGCGTTATCGTCACACAGTTCAAAGACCCCGGTCACGCGCGGCAGCACGTCAGCCGGCAGCGTGTCTTCACAGCAGACGGCGACAAACACCGGCAGGCCAAAACCGGTCGCTTCGATGGTTTTCAGAATGCCGTTAGTGGCGTCCGCCACCGACAGCACCACGGCGGAAACGTCGGTGAAGTCGGTGCCGCGCACATCGCAGTTTTCACGGCGACTGGAGAAGCAGGAAGTAATGGTCGAGCTAACCGCAATCTTGTTATTAAATTGGTTCATCATTTTCTCGGTACATAACAATAAATAAGGGGAGACCCTCCGACATCATTTATATGTCGGATAATCAGAAATAGGTTTTAATGGGTTGTTTGTTTTATTTAATTACGCGTGACGATTCCTCACCTTGCGGTGAAAAAGAGAAAGCCACAAACCAGAAATAAATAACAGGCACAGCGCGGCGTTATGCTGATGCGCAATACACGATAGATTCCGGTGCTTAAGGGCGTAATAGTGATAAAACAGACATGACGTGGCGGAATAGCGTTCCGACCCACACCATTGAAGGGAGGTTATTTAGAGTTGAAGATATGAAAGTCGAAGCAGCTACGTTGGCTTACCATCATAATATGGGTAATACGTCTGATATGCGGCCAGGAATGGCTATTGTTTTCCATGTTCGTCTACTCATTGGAATTTGCGCTTATTCTGATTAAATCGTATGAGACGTTTCTTGATTTTAATCAACTAAAGTAACAGGCCACACCCGTAACCCTTTTTTCCGGAAAATAAAAACTGAATGAAAAATCTATTTTGCGCGCGGACATAGATTGTCATATTCGTACATATCCGCGTACGCCTTTACCGCCTACCCGGCGGCAGGCCTTTAGAATCAGGCTCATTTGTCATACAAATATGTTTTTCCAGCACACCTTGCGGCGTGATAGCCCCAATACTGCAGCAAGAGTCGTGTCATCAAAATCGCATTTTGATGCAACAAAATGAATTTATATTCACAACTGCATTTAACGAAAAACGTGATGATTAGCACGATAAGCTTAATAACAGCTACTACTGATGGGGTAATTCACCGCGTAACCATACGCATAATTCCTGATAATCGGTATTATCCGCCCTTTGTGCTAGCCTGAACCGCTTCAGCAGCGATATCATTAGCGCGCGAATCTATTACACCTTCTGACCTCAACAAAGGAAAAATAATGACCACGCAACGTCTGGTGAGCCTGATCACAGGCGTGCTGATTATCGCTATTTTCCTGCCCATTGCCCTTAGTCTGTGGCTGGCAAACCGTCAGGTCAACGAACTGTTTAATCAGGAGATGAGCAGCTACACCGAGCGCGTACTGGCGCGTACCCAGCGCGTGAAGCTGCAGGCCAAAACCGCGCTTGAGGAAGTGAACCGTTTTCAGGGCAAGCCCTGCACCCTGGCTCACCTGCGCGAGATCCAGAAAATCTCCTATATCCATCAGTACATTCAGAGCGTGTTCTACCTTGATAAGCATAACGGCGCGTGCGATCTACTGAGCAACACGCTGTCTGAAAAGGTCCCCGGCACCGAATTCACCACGCCTGCGGGCTATACGGTCTTTCTCACCTCACGCCACGACCTGCAGACCGATGCACCGATGCTGGCGGTAAGCCACGGTAAATATATGGTGATGGTTGACCCTGACTCATTGATTGACGTGCTGCCGAACCCGACCTATCCGATTCACGCCGCGCTTATCAACACCCAAAGCCACCGCATCGTCGCCAGCAACCATCCGCTCGACCCGGACATCTGGGAACACCATCTGCAAGCCTATCAGCCGGTCATGGAGTATGACCAGACGGTGTACCGCCAGCGCGTGCTGCCGGACGTTGGGGCGATCCTGCTGACCTGGTCCTCGGTGAAACCGCTATCGACCAGTTGGCATCGCCAACTGATGCTCTGGCTGCCGCTGGGGCTGTTAATTAGCGGGCTGGCCTCTTTCTTAATCCTGCGCATTTTGCGCCGCCTGCAGTCTTCCCATTTCCGCGTACTGGCAGCAATAAAAGCCAAAGAGATCACCGTGCACTATCAGCCGGTGGTGTCGCTCGAGGACGGGCGGCTGATCGGAGCCGAGGCGTTGGCCCGCTGGCAGCAGGCCGATGGCCGCTGGCTGCCGCCGGACCTCTTTATTGCCGTGGCGGAACAAACCGGCGTGATTTGCCAGTTGACCGAGCATATCGTGCGCTGCGTATTTAACGATCTGGGCCACTGGCTTTCGCAGCATCCTGAGGCCACGATTTCGATTAATATCACCGCCGCCGATCTGAGTTCACCCACCCTGCCCGACCTGCTGCGCCAGCAAATCCAGCAGTGGAACGTGGCACCGACGCAGATTGCGCTGGAGCTGACCGAACGCGACCTGATCGCGCCGCAGACCGCTCGCCCGGTGCTGCAGGCCTACCGGGAAATGGGTCACAAGGTCTACATCGATGATTTTGGCGTCGGCTACTCGAGCCTGAGCTATCTCCAGGAGCTGGAGGTCGATACGCTGAAAATCGACAAAGCCTTTGTTGATGCGCTGGAGCACAAAGTGGTTACCGGCCATATCATTGAAATCGCCAAATCGCTGAACCTGAGCATGATTGCAGAGGGGATTGAGACCGAACATCAGCGCGACTGGCTGCGCGCGCACGGCGTCCCGGCCGGGCAGGGCTGGCTTTACAGCAAAGCACTGCCGAAAAAAGCGTTTATCCAGTGGGCGCTGGAGAGAGGCCCACTGAAAAGCGGAGAGGCGAGTCTTATCCCGCGGCGCCCACATTCTTAAGCGCTCTACATCCCTATTTCTGTTGAGCGGGGTGGTCGCTCGCCGGTTCAGCGGCGCCCTGCGGAAAAAGCCGCTGGCGCAACGTCGGGCCCGTGGGTTTCTCGCTCAACAGGCCGCGCTGTTTCAGCGCCGGTATCACCCAGCGGGCAAAATCCTCGAAGCACCCCGGCGATAGCCACTGTGCCAGATTAATACCGTCGGTATCGCTGTCGTCGAGCCAGGTTTCAAGCTGCGCCGCCACGCTTTCACCGCTGCCAACAAACGTTTTTTGCCGCCCCAGTCCCTCTTCAGGTTGAAACACCTCGCGTAGCGTTTTACGCGACTGCCCCGCTTCACCGGTCACCATTTTGAGCAGAGAGCGGTTAGAGTTGGTCGGCTGCCATTCCAGCGGCGCGTCCAGCGAATGGCCGGAGAGATCGACCCCGGTGCTGGCGCCATAGTGAATCAACGCTCCCTGCAGATCGTAGTACGCGCGACGTTTGGCAAAGCTCGCCTGCGCCTCTTCTTCCGTTGCGCCGGTTATCACCGTCACCGCGCTGATAAACTTTATCGCCCCCGGCGCGCGTCCGTGTTCCGCCGCCCGCGCTTTAATCGCCGCAACCTGTTTTTTTACGCCGCTGGCATCCAGTCCGGCGACAAACACCACCTCTGCATGCCGCGCGGCAAAATCAATACCGCTCGGCGACCCCCCGGCCTGAAAAATCACCGGCGTGCGCTGCGGACTGGGTTCGGAAAGATGGGCATCAGGCACCGTAAACCAGCGCCCCTTGTGGGCCACCGGATGAACGCGCTGCGGGTCGGTATAGACCCCGGCTACCTTATCGCGCTTCAGCGCCGCCCGTTCCCACGAATGTTGCCATAGTTTATAGCTGACGTTGAGAAACTCATCGGCGCGCTCATAGCGTTCGTCATGGTCCATCTGCTTTTCCAGCCCAAGGTTACGCGCAGCGCTTTCCAGCTGCGAGGTCACCACGTTCCAGGCAATACGCCCCTTCGTCAGGTGGTCGAGGGTGGTAAATTTTCGTGCCAGCAGGTAGGGCTGTTCGTAGGTGGTGGATACCGTCACGCCAAAGCCCAGTCGTGAGGTGTGCGCCGCCATTGCCGAGACCAGCAGCAGCGGGTCGATAAGCGGCGACTGGATCCCCTGGGCCAGCGACGCCGCCGGACTTCCCTGCCAGCTATCAATCAGCCCCAGCGCATCGGCGATAAACAGACAGTCAAACCCCTGCTCCTCCAGCAGTTTTGCCAGCGCCACCCAATACGCGATATCGGTATAGCGATGGCTGTTGTCCTGCGGGTCGCGCCACATCCCATAGTTAATATGCGAGACCGCCGCCATGGTAAATCCACTGAGAATAATGTTATTGCGCATTTTATTTACCGAAATAAAAAAACTGACCATAAATAAAACCCGGTGCATCGACAATGATTAAATCCGGCATATCAAAGCTAAAAAACGCAAATCAAAAAAAGAGAAAACAAAATAAGAAATGCGCATTTATTCTCTTTTTTAACCGATGCTAGTATCGCCCTTCAGTCTTGATACCAACATAAAAAATGACTGACTAAATATAAAAAACACCTGCTTTGCACATCGGACATCGCTATGAAAAAAAACGAAATTATCGCCGGGATATCGCTATCCCGCCGTAAGTTATTACAGCTCACAGCCGTTTCTACCACGTTAGTGATGGGATTAGGCATCCCTGCGTTGTCATTTGCCGATGATGCGGATGAAAAGTCGCGCTATGGCAAGACGTTAATTATTGGCCAGGCTCTGGAACCCACTATTTACGATCCCAACCGCCAGTATTCTTATGAAACCTATCGGGTGGATAAACATATTTATGAATCACTGGTCGCGGAAGATTTATCCGTCCCGGCAGCGAAAGGTACACCGCCAATTATTCCCGGTCTGGCCACCCGCTGGGAAATTAATGACGATGCGACGGTCTTTACCTTCCATTTACGCGACGGGGTGAAATTCCACGACGGCACCGCGTTTGACGCCGAAGCGGTACGCTTTAACGTCCGTCGTTTTACCGATCCGCAGTTTGAGTACTTCGACGCCCGTTCGCAGGCCACCATGGCGCAGGTTTATCACGATCTGAAGGCCATTGAGGTCGTTGACCCACTCACCGTGCGCTACACCTTTAACCAACCGTTCCCGGATTTCCTGCGTTTCCTGCCGCAGGGCAACTGGGTGTCCGGCATCTTCAGCCCCGCGGCACTCCAGAAATGGGGACAGGACGGACTGGCGGATCACCCCACCGGTACCGGGCCTTACCGCTTTGTGCTGCGGGTGCGTAACGACCGTACCGAACTGGTGCGCAATGACGGCTGGTGGGGCAAAAAACCCTATATGGAACGGCTGATTTTCCGCCCTATCCTCGACGGCAGCACCGGCGTGAGCGCCCTGCAATCGGGCCAGGTCGATATTCTCTCCCGCACGCCAACCGACGCCGTCGATCTGCTGTCGCAAAGCGGCTACACGGTGCATGACAGTACCGAAGCCAACCAGCTGTTCCTCGGCTGGAACTTCGCCAATAAGTACACCAGCCAGTTGGCGGTACGTCAGGCAGTGATTAAAGCCATCAACCGTGAGGAACTCGTGAAATCGCTGTTGAACGGCCACGCGGTGGCGAGCTACAGCATTCTCAACCGTTCCAACGAAGCATTCCTGGCATCGCAACAAGACTACGCGTACGACCCGGAAGGGGCCAAAAAGCTGTTGGCCGATGCGGGCTTCAAACCGGGTGAAGTCAGCTTTACCATCATCACCTACGACCAGAATCAGCCGGTTATCGAGTGGATCCAACGCGATCTCAGCAAAGTGGGCGTTACCGTGAAGGTGGTCTCACAGGAATGGATAACCTACAGCTCGCATCTGGCGAATCTGGCGGACGACACCGGACTGTTCACCATGGAATGGGGGCTGATTAGCCCGCAATGGCTCAACGTCGCCTGGAAAAACTATGTGGTTTCGCGCGGCAAAGGCGAGAAGGTGATTACCGGCGTCGCGCCGCTGATTGCGCAGGCGAGCGTCACCACCGACAAACCAAAAGCGCTGGCGCTGTGGCACCAGGTCAACCAGCAGTTCCAGCAACAGGCGGCGTTTGTCCCGCTGCTGGAGCTTAACCGCGTGTTTACCACCTCACCGGCCGTACAGGGCTTTAACGTTCCGGCGCAGAACTTCTACGACCTGACCCAAGTGTGGTTGAAACCATGACCCGCCTGCTGATGCTGCGGCTTGCGCAGACGGTGCCGCTGCTGTTTTTGATCTCGCTGCTGGTGTTTCTGATTGCCAAGCTGGTGCCCGGCGACCCGATCGCCAACGCGCTGGCCGGGCAGCTCTCCGCCGAGGCCATCGAGCAGATTCGTCACGTCTACGGGCTGGATAAACCCGCAGCAGTGCAATATCTGCTGTGGGTGAAAAACCTGTTTAGCGGCGACTGGGGGATGTCGCTCACCATGCGCACGCCGGTCGCCGACGTGCTCGGCGGGGCATTTGCTAACACGGTTATCCTGACCGTTGCCGCCGTGCTGCTGTGCCTGATCCCCGGCGTGATTATCGGCGTGGTATGTGGGCTATGGCAGGGAACGCGCCGCGACCGTTTGGTGATGCTGGTGGTTCAGCTCGCCCACAACGTGCCTATCTTCTGGCTGGCGGTGTTTTTCATCTGGCTATTTGCCGTCAAGCTGCACTGGTTCCCGGTATCCGGCATGTATGACATGCGCGGAGACCGGGGCATTACCGACTTGTTGCATCACCTGTTTTTACCGGCCCTGTCGACGGCGCTGATTTCGATGCTGATCCTCGCCCGTCAGGTACGCAACAGCGTTATCGGGATTATGCAGGCCGACTATATCCGCACCTACCGGGCGCTCGGCTACTCCACGCCCCGCCTGCTGTGGCGTCACTTGGGTCGCAACCTGCTGGCACCTATCATCAGCATTACCGGCTTACAAATTGGCTACCTGCTCAGCGGCGTAATTTTTATCGAGAAGATCTTCGCCTGGCCGGGGATTGGCACGCAGCTGTATAACGCGGCGGCAGGTCAGGATTACCCCACCATCCAGACCGGCGTGATGCTGATCGCCGCCTGCTTCCTCGCCGTTAACCTGATAAGCGACGTCCTACAGGACTGGCTGGATCCCCGCCACGAAGGAGCCCGTTAATCATGACAATTTCAACGTTCCTGCGTCGGCTCTCCCGACACGGGCTGGCGCTGCTCGGCCTGGGGATTTTTCTGGCCGCCGTGGTGCTGTCGCTCGCTGCGCCGTGGGTTGCGCCCTATGACCCCCTGGCGGCGTTCGACGGGCTGCGCCTTGCGCCGCCGGGCACGCCGGGACACCTGCTGGGTCTTGATAATCAGGGGCGCGATATCACCAGCCGCCTGATTTGGGGTGGGCGCACCATTCTCGCCGCTTCGGTGCTACCGATAGTCTTTGCCGCGCTGGTCAGCCTGGCGCTCGGCCTGCTGGCGGGCTTTCGCGCCTCGGCCTTCTCCGAGCTGATTATGCGCACCATGGACATGCTGTTCGCCTTCCCGATGGTGCTGCTGGCGATTGGTCTGTCGGCGGTACTGGGCAGCGGCTATCCCACGCTCATCATCACCCTGATTTGCAGCGTGATCCCCTACCTCACCCGCGTGGTCTATCGCGACACCCGCACTGAGGTGGCGAAAGAGTACGTCGAAGCACTGCGTGCGCAGGGGGCGAGCAACCGCGACATCCTGTTTCGCGAAATCTTACCCAACGTTGCCACCCCGCTGCTGGTGTACACCACCTCGCTGCTCGGCGGCATGGTGGTGTTCCTCGCCGGGCTGAGTTTCCTGGGGCTTGGCGTCCAGCCGCCGCAGGCCGACTGGGGGCGAATGGTGGGCGAAGGCGCGCAGATGATGATCTTCGGCTCGCCCCATATCGCGACCGCGCCTGCCGTCGCGATTGTCCTGCTGTCGCTGGCGTTTAACTGGTTAGGAGATGGCCTGCGCGATCTCCTCGATCCTTATCAGTAAGGAGAGACGACAATGAGCCTATTAACCCTTTCCCACCTGAACGTGCTGTTCCATCAGCAGAACGTGCAGGCGGTCGACGATATTTCACTGACCATTGCGCCCGGCGAAGTGCTGGCGTTGGCGGGCGAGTCCGGCTCTGGCAAGAGCGTGACGGCGGCGGCGATACTCGGTCTGCTCCCGGCCTCGCAGGTGACGGTCAGCGGCAGCATCACCTTTGACGGCCAGCCGCTGTTGCATCAGTCCACCACGCGGCTAAACCGCCTGCGCGGCCACGAGATAGCGATGGTGTTTCAGAACTCGCTCTCGACCCTCGACCCGTCGTGGCGCATCGGCAAACAGCTTCAGCACAACCTGAAACGCCTGCATCCGGAGCTTGGCCGCACCGCGCTGCGCGAAGCCGCGCTGGCGTGGCTCACGCGGATGAAAATCCGTGAGCCGGAACAGGTGATGTCGCGCTTCCCGCACCAGCTCTCCGGCGGGATGCGCCAGCGGGTGCTGATCGCGCTGGCGGCGATGTGCCGCCCTCGCCTGCTGATTGCCGACGAACCGACCACGGCGCTGGATGCCACCGTGCAGCGCGAGGTGCTGCAACTGCTCAAAGCGCTGTGCCAACAGCAGCAAATGGCGATGCTGATTATCACCCACGATTTCGGCGTCGTCGCCGAACTCAGCGACCGCGTGGCGGTCATGCGGCAGGGGAAAATCATCGAGAGCAACGCCACGAAGGCGCTGATCGCCGCGCCTCAGCACCCTTATACCCAATCGCTGCTGGCGGCGGTGCCCTATCCTAGCGCCGATCCGGTGCTCACCCCACGCGCTGAAGGTACGCCGCTGCTGCAAGCTCGTAATCTGGGGCGCGATTTCTGGCGCCGGGAAACCACCGGCTGGTGGCCGAAAAAAGTCGCGACCACGGCGGTAGACGGCGTCAATCTCGACGTCGCGCGCGGTGAGATTGTCGGCATTATCGGCGAATCGGGTTCTGGAAAATCCACGCTGGCGCGCCTTCTGGCGCAACTGATACCCGCCAACCGGGGCGAGCTGCATCTGGCGGGCAACGTGGTGGACGACAGTCATCCGGCCTCGGTTGCCGCGCTGCGCCGCCAGCTACAGTGCGTTTTTCAGGATAGCCTCGCGTCGTTTAACCCGCGCCTGACGCTGGAAGAACAGCTGGTGCGTCCGCAGTTTCGCCTGGGAACGGCAGCAGACCGCCCGCAGGCCATCGCGCGGGCGGCGGCGCTATTTGCAGAAGTGGGTCTGGATACCGCGCTGCTGCAGCGCTTCCCCCATCAGCTTTCCGGCGGCCAGCGCCAGCGCGCCAATATCGCCCGAGCGCTGGTGGTTAACCCCAGCATTCTGCTGCTGGATGAACCTACCTCCGCACTGGATCTCACGGTTCAGGCGCAGGTCATGACCCTCTTAACCCGGATGCACCAGCAGCATGCGCTGACCTGTCTGTTTATCAGCCATAACCTCGCGCTGGTGTCGCAGTTCTGCCAGCGCATCGTGGTCATGGCGCACGGCGTCGTGGTGGACGATTTCGCGCGCCACGAGCTGTACGCCGCCGACCGCCATCCGGTCACCCAGCAACTGCTGGACGCCAACTATCTGCTGCCATCCGGTAACGCAGATACAGCGTTAAAACGTTTTGCCTGACCCATTTGACTAAGGACGCACTATGACAAGCGCCAAAAAACAGTTGTTATTCAACGGATTTATGATGAACGTCGTCGGCCACGTTTCCGCTGGGCTGTGGCGACATCCGGACGATCGCGCAAGCGAGTACACCACTCTCGACTACTGGCTGCATATCGCCCGACTGCTGGACGACGCAGGATTTGACGCCATGTTTATCGCCGATGCGCTGGGGCAGATTGACGTCTATCAGGGCAAGCCCGACGCGGCGCTGCGTACCGCCGCGCAGTCGCCGGTCAACGATCCTTTGCTGCTGGTTTCAGCGATGGCCGCCGCCACGCGTCAGTTAGGCTTCGGTATAACGCTCTCGACCACCTATGAGCATCCGTATCTGCTGGCTCGCAAATTCACCACCCTTGATCACCTGACCAAAGGCCGGGTGGCGTGGAACATTGTCACCTCGGTGCTGGAATCCGCCGCCCGTAACCTCGGGTTGGAAAAACAGATGGATCATGACGAGCGCTATGAACGCGCGCAGGAGTTTCTTGAGGTCACCTACAAGCTGTGGGAAGGCTCATGGGAAGACGATGCCGTCCGCCGCGACCGCCACGCTGGAGTCTATACCGACCCGAGCAAAGTGCACCCTATCCGCCACCAGGGACGCTGGTTCACGGTGCCGGATGCGCACCTCTCCGAGCCTAGCCCGCAGCGTACGCCGGTGCTGTTCCAGGCGGGCACCTCCGATCGCGGTCGCCTGTTTGCCGCGCAGAATGCCGAAGTGGTGTTTCTCGGCGGCACCACACCGCAGGCTATCGCCCAGAACATCGATAAAATTCGCACCCTGGCGCATCAACAGGGACGCGCCGCTGACGCCATTCGCTTTATTACCGCCATTAGCGTGGTGGTCGACGACGATGACGACAAGGCACACGCCAAATTCCAGGATTACCTCAGCTACGCCAGCCAGGAAGCCGCGCTGGCGCTGTTCTCCGCCTGGACCGGGGTGGACTGGTCCGGCTGGGCGCTGGATGAACCGCTCCAATATATCGAAACCAACGCCAGCCGCTCGGCGCTGGCCGGGCTGACCCGCATCGATGCCGAACGTCAGTGGACGGTGGGTGACATCAGTCGCTATATCGCCATCGGCGGCATTCACCCAACGCTGGTCGGCAGCCCGCAGACCGTGGCCGACGCACTGGAGGCATTTGCCGATGCATCCGGCGTCGACGGTTTCAACCTCGCCTACGCCATCAGCCCCGGCAGCTTTGAAGACTTTGTCCGCTGGGTGGTGCCTGAGCTACAGGCGCGCGGGCGCATGCGTCGTGCCGACGGTGCGGCGCTCACCCTGCGCGAACGTTTACAGGGCGAGGGGCAGATAAAACTGCGCGACGATCACCCCGGTACCCAATTCCGCCATCTCGATACCCACTACGTGGCGGAGGCGAAATGAGCATTCACCTGCATTGGTATCTGCCAACGAACGGCGACAGCCGGGGGATCGTTGGCGCGGGCGACGACTCGCAGCACATCAGCGGCATCGGCGGTCAGTTCCGCCCGGCGACGCTCGATTATCTGACCGATATCGCCCGCAGCGCTGAACGGCTGGGCTTTGAAGGCGTGCTCACCCCCACCGGTAGCTGGTGTGAAGATGCCTGGCTCTCCACCATGGCCATCAGCCAGCACACCGAACGGTTGAAATTTATCGTCGCGTTCCGCCCCGGCTTTATCTCGCCAACGCTTGCCGCACACCAGGCCGCCAGCTTCCAGCGCCTGACCGAAGGACGGTTGATGATCAATATCGTCACCGGCGGCGACCCGGTCGAGCAGCGCCGCTATGGCGACAGGCTGGATCACGACCAGCGCTACGCCCGTAGCGGCGAGTTTATTGCCGCCTTTAAAGGCGTTAGCCATGCCCGGAATAACGGCCAGCCGTTCGACTTTCACGGCGAACACTATCAGCTGGAACAGGCCACCCTGCTGCCCTCGCCGTGGCCCGTCCCTCCGGTCTTTTTCGGCGGTTCCAGCCCGGCGGCACAGCAGGTTGCCGCCGCGCAGGCGGATACCTGGATTAGTTGGGGTGAACCGCCCGAGCAGGTCGCCCCGCAGCTGGACACCGTGCGGGCGCTGGCCCGCGCTCAGGGTCGCACACCGAGCTTCGGCATTCGTTTTCACGTCATCAGCCGGGATACCGAAGAGGAGGCCTGGCGTGAAGCAGCGCGACTGCTGAACGGCATTACGCCGGAGCGCATCCGCAGTGCGCAAACCCTACTGGGACGCACCGAATCCGTCGGTCAAAAGCGGATGAGCGCGCTGCTGGACGATATTTCTGCCGAGCAGGTGAACCCGGAGAACGTTCGTCTGCTGGAGATTGCGCCCAACATCTGGAGCGGCTACGGGCTGGTGCGCGGCGGCGTCGGTACCGCCATTGTCGGCAGCCATCAGCAGGTGGCGGAGAAGATCCAGGCCTTCCACAACATGGGCATTGCGCACTTTATTTTATCCGGTCAGCCGCACCTTGAAGAGGCTTACTGGTTTGCCGAGGGCGCAGGAGCCCTGCTACGTCGCAGTGGATTGCTGGCAACACCGTAATTAACCATAAAAACATCACAAACAAGCACTCAGGAGAGAAACCATGAGCCACGCTCAGGACATTTATGCAGGACTTGATCACCAGGAATTTGCCCACTGGAAAGCGGTAGCCCAGGAGGTCGCGGATCGCCTGTACGCGACCTTACAGGAACGCGACCGGGCCAATAAGCACCCGTTTGAAGAGATTGACTGGCTGCGCCAGAGCGGCCTGCTGAAGCTGGCCGTGCCGAAATCACTCGGCGGCGGCGGCGCCAATCTGGTGCAGGCGCTGGAAATTGGCCGCATCATTTCCGCCGCCGATGGCTCGCTGGGCCAGCTCATCACCTACCACTACTCCAACGGCGTGTGGAGCTACATTCTCGGCAACCGCGAGCAGTGGGAGTTTATCGCCCGCGGCGTCGCCAACGACGGCTGGTTCCAGTCAAGCATCAGTAACCCGCGCGATCCGCGCCTGAAGCTGGAGTGGGACGGCAGCGACCTGTACGTCACCGGACGCCGTACCTTCGCGACCGGCGCGGCCGTCTCTCAGGTTATGACCATCGCCGTCTGGGTGGAAGACCAACTGGTGCAGTATCAGGTCACCGCCGACCAGCCGGGCATCACTTTTAATGACGACTGGGATAACCTCGGGCAGCGTCTGACCGCCAGCGGCACGCTGGAGTTTAACCGCCTGCGCCTGCAGGAGAAGGACCGCCTGACCGGGCTGGAAGAGAAACCGGAAAGCGCACAGCTGCGCAACGCCCTGCGCAACCAGTTCAGCCAGCTGATTTTCGTTCATTTCTATCTCGGCATTGCCGAAGGGGCGCTGAAGCAGGCCGCCGTCTACTTCCGCGACACCGTGCGCCCGTGGCCTGAATCCGGCGTCGAAAGCGCGCTGGAAGACCCGTACCACCGCCTGAAAGCGGGTGAACTCGCGTCCGAACTGGCCGCCGGGATTGCGCTGGCGGAAAAAACCGCTCAGGCCTTCCAGGATGCCTTCCACGCGGGCGACGACCTGACCGAAGCGCAATGGGGCGAGCTGGCCCTGCTGACCGACCAGGCCAAGGTCATTGCCAACAACGTGGCGCTGAAAATCAGCCATGAAATCTATGAACTGACCGGCGGGCGCTCCACCAGCAACCAGTACGGGCTGGACGTTTTCTGGCGCAACGTACGCACCCACACCCTGCACGACCCGGTGGCCTACCGCACCCGCGAAGTGGGCGATTATGTGTTAAGCGGCAAGCTGCCGACGCCGCGCGTTTACGCGCCGCCGAAGCGCTAAGGACATGACCATGCCGGAGATTCGGATTATCGACGACCCCGCGAACCTGCTCGCCGCTGCCGCCGTGTTTCGTCAGGCGATGTTTGGCCTGCCGGGTGGCGTGACGCCGGTTAGCGAGTGGGCTGAGCGCTACGTGGTGCCGGGAAGGGTCTACGGCGCCTGGCTCGACGGACAACTGGTGGGCACCAGCAACAGCTTCCCCAGCGAACTGACTCTGCCGGGCGGCCAGCGCGTGCCTCACGCCGCCGTCACCCACGTCGGCGTGTTACCACACGTTAGCCGTCGTGGCGTACTGCGAGCGCTGTTTGCGCGCCAGTTGGCGGATCTCCACCAGCAGGGCGTTGCCGTGGCCTCGCTGCGCGCTTCGCAGGGAACCCTCTACCGTCGCTTTGGTTACGGTGTCGCCACGGCGGCGCAGGATCTGCGCATTGATAAGCGAGAACTTCCTGCGCTACCGGCGGCAGACGGCGACATCCGATTGCTTGTCGCCGCCGACAGCTGGGAGGTATTGCAGGATATCGAGGCACGTTTCCCGCTCGTCCGCGCCGGTTCGCTCAGCCGCTGGCCGCAGTGGTGGGCGTTGCAGCAGCACCGGCTGGCGCACAGCAACCTGAACCACTATGTGGCCGTCGCGCTGCGTCACGGCGAGCCGCAGGGCTTTGTCCGCTATCACGCCAGGGCTGAGGAAAACTGGCTTTACAGCACCGAGCGCACGCTGGTGGTGGACGATCTGCACGCCGCCGACCCGCAGCTGGAGGCGCAGCTACTGGGCTTTTTGCTACAGCTCGATATCGCCCGCTACGTCGAGCTGCCGCATCGCCCGGTGGATGATGCCCTGCCGCTGCTGCTGGACAACCCGCGGGCGGTACAGCAGCACGCCCTGGTTGATGAGAGCTGGCTACGAGTGATTGACCTTGAGCAAACGCTCAATGCCCGGCGCTATGGCGACGGCGACGCGGTCACGCTGGCGATTGACGATCCGTGGCTGCCTGCCAACCACGGCGTCTGGCGGCTGACCCCGGACGGCGTACAGCGCAGCGCCAGCCAACCCGATCTATCGCTCAGTATCGATAGCCTGGCAATGCTGCTGCTCGGCGAGTACACCCCGTGGCAGCTTGCCGCCGCCCGGCGTATCAACCTTCACCATTCTCAGGCTGCGGCACGCTTAGCGCGTCTGCTGGCCTGTCATGAACATCCCTGGTCGGGGATCTTCTTCTAATTTTTCTGGAGATTTTTTATGCACAGCATTCGTTGGCCTCTGATGGGCCACACGCTTTCCGTCGCCCTGGTACTGGGCGCAGCGGCCCCGGCCTTGGCCGATGAGGCAGCCCCCCAACCCGGCGGCACGCTGAAGATAGCCTCGCTACAGCCGGATCTGGACGCTTTTGATCCGCTGACTGGCTATTCGGTCGACTCCTGGGAGATCCTGCGGGCGGTCACCCGTCAACTGGTCACCTACCCCGGTTCGCCGAAAAGCCTGAAGGATGACACCACGCTGGTGGGCGATCTGGCAAAATCGTGGGACGTTAGCGCCGACGGTAAAACCTACACCTTCCATCTGCGCGACGGCATTCACTACGCCGGGCCGACCACTCGCCCAATTGTGGCTAAAGATTTTGTCTACGCCATCAAACGCTTCTGCGACCCGAACAAACAGGTGGCGGCGGTGAACTACTTCAACCTCGCCTTCTCCGGCTTTGCCGACTACTGCAAAGATTTCAGCAAAGTTGCCCCCGGCGATCTGGCGGCCAGCAAAGCGTATATCGACAGCCACGACATTGCTGGCGTCAGCGCGCCG
Source organism: Kluyvera sichuanensis (assembly GCF_040930405.1). Classification (NCBI taxonomy): domain Bacteria; kingdom Pseudomonadati; phylum Pseudomonadota; class Gammaproteobacteria; order Enterobacterales; family Enterobacteriaceae; genus Kluyvera; species Kluyvera sichuanensis. The sequence continues at coordinate 469,930 of NZ_CP162271.1, read as the reverse complement.
GACGATAAAACGCTGGTGCTGCGCTCTGACAGCAAGAACTACGATTTCCTCAACATTCTGTCGATGAACTTCGTCACGCCGCTGCCGGAAGAGGTCACCTCGCGCTATTTCCCGGACTCGCAGGAGTTTCGCAAAAACTTCCCGTCCAGTGGGCCGTATGAGGTTGCAAGCTACGCCAGCGGGCAGAAGCTGGTGCTGAAAAAAGTCGCGAACTATAACCATGCGGAAGACCCGGCGCGTAAAGCCTGGGTGGACGCCATTGAAGTCAGCTTTACCGGCAACAACGAAGATAGCGTGATCCAGCGTATTCAGGCGGGCGACGCCGATTTATCGCTGTACCTCGATGTGCCGCCGCAGGCCGCCGTGCGCCAGTATCTGGTGCAGAAAAGCCCGAACCTGCACGCCGCCAACAGCGGTGCGGCAAACTTTATCGCCATCAACGCCCAGCCGCAGGCTAAAAGCGCCGGGGCCACGGCGCTGCGCAATCTGAAAGTCCGTCAGGCGCTGGCCTATGCGGTGAATAAAGCGCACCTGGTTCAGGCGCAGGGTGGGAAAATTGCCGCTCTGCCGCTGGGGCAAATCATCACCAGCACCCTGCTCGGCCACCAGACCTTTGATCCGTACGCCACGCCGGACAGCAAAGGCGACCCTGAGAAAGCCAAAGCGTTACTTAAGGAAGCCGGGCTTAACGACGGGCTGGCGCTGGATCTGGTCTACCGCGCCAACAATCAGTTCAGCACCCTGGCGGTGATCCTCAAAGAAGATCTGGCCCGCGCCGGTATTCGCCTGAACCTGATCCCGGTGCCGCCGCCGCAGTTTATGGCTTATCTGCAAAGCCCGGAAAACCGTTGGGATCTGGCGCTTGGACAGACCTCTCCTGACTGGCAAGGCCCGGCAACCCGCATGCTGCTCGGCGGCTGGCTGAACTCGGATGCCTCACCGTGCGGGCGCGGCAACGTTTACGCCATCTGCTACAGCAACGACAAACTGAATCAGCTGGCAAAACAGGCCTATGGCTCCGATAACCCGGGTCCTCTCTGGCAGCAGGCCGACCAGCTGGTCTCCGCCGACCTGCCGTGGATCCCGCTGTTTGAGAAGCGCCGTATTGCGGTGACCTCTGACCGGGTGACCCACTGGACGTGGTCGTCGCTGGCCACCCAGGCCGATATCACCAATATTGCGCTGAAGCCGTAACGGAGACGTGATGCCACTACTCAATGTACGCGACTTAACGATTGGCCTTGACCCGCACACCGCGCTGGTCAGGGAGGTCGGTTTTCACGTTGAGCCAGGGGAAACCCTGGCTGTGGTCGGCGAATCAGGCTCAGGGAAGAGCCTGAGCCTGCTGGCGGTGCTGGGGCTGTTACCGTCAGAGATGCGCGTGCAGGGAGAAATTGTCTTTGATGACCTGCCGCTGCACACCTTCACGGCAAACCAGAAACGCCAGCTGCGCGGGGCGCAAATCGGCTACGTATCGCAGGATCCGCTCAGCAATTTGCACCCGCTCAAAAGCGTGGGCCGGCAAGTTGAAGAGGCTATCCTCGCCCACCAGCGGATCCGCCGTCGGGCGCTGCGGGCGCGGGTCGTCGCGCTGCTCGACGAGGTGGGGATTCGCGATGCCGCTCGCCGCTACCATGACCGTCCGGCAGCGTTCTCCGGCGGACAGCGCCAGCGGGTGATGATCGCTATCGCCATTGCGCTCAACCCGAAGCTGATTATCGCCGACGAACCCACCACGGCGCTGGATGCCACCGTGCAGGCGTCAATTCTTCGCCTGCTCAAGCGCCTTCAACAGCAGCACGGCTGCGCGCTGGTCTTTATCAGTCACAACCTGCGGGTGGTGGCGGATATTGCTGACCGCATTGTGGTGATGCAGCAGGGCAGGATTGTTGAGCAAGGTACAACGTCGGCGCTGTTTAGCGCACCGGCGCATGAATACACCCGTTCGCTGCTGCAAGCGGGCTGGCATCCCCGTTCCTCTTCGCCGGTTGGCGGCGGTGAAGATAAGCCGTTGCTTGAGGTTCATCAGGCTTCGCGGCGTTTTGCCAAAGCGTCACGATGGTGGTCGCGCGCGCCCACCGCTCCGGTGCTGGATGACGTCAGCTTCACGCTGCATGAGGGAGAAATCCTCGGGCTGGTGGGCGAGTCGGGGTCCGGTAAAACCACGCTGGGACGGATTGTGGTCGGGCTCGATCGCGCCGACAGTGGGCACCTTACCTTCGCCGGTCAGCCCTGGCGGACGCCGGGCAGCCATCATCCGGCTCGCCATGCGGTGCAGATGGTATTTCAGGATCCGTACAGCAGCCTTAATCCCCGTCGGCGCATCGACGATACGCTGGCGCAGCCGCTCCAGCTGACCGCCCTGCGCGAACAGGGCCAACCGCTGTCGCCCACGGCGCTGCGAACGGCGGTGGCTGAACTGCTGGAGCAGGTTGAGCTACCGGCGTCTCTGGCCTCCCGCTATCCGTCGCAGCTTTCCGGCGGGCAGCGGCAGCGCGTGGTCATCGCCAGAGCGCTGGCCATGAGGCCCCGGCTTATCGTGGCCGACGAAGCGGTATCGGCGCTGGATATCACCACCCAGCACCGCATCATCACGCTGTTTAGCCGTCTGCGCGAGCGCTACGGTCTCTCCATTCTGTTTATCTCCCACGACCTCGACGCCGTGGCGGCGCTCTGCGACCGCGTGCTGGTGCTGCAGTCCGGGAGGATTATCGAGCAGGGCCGCACTGAACAGATATTCCAGCAGCCGCAACAGCCGTGGACGCGCCAGCTGCTGGCGGCCATTCCGGGCCGTGCCTGGCTTGAAACGGAGGAGTTACGCTATGACGCAGCCATTGCTCTTTGATTCGCCGGCGCGGTCAGCCCCTGCGCTATGGCGACGGTTGTGGCGCGAGCCCAGCGCCCGCTGGGGGCTGATTATCGTAGCACTGATGGTGCTGGCGGCGCTGGCGGCTCCGCTGGTCGCCGTCTGGCTGGGCCACGGTGAGACCGAGCAGTTTCGCGATAGCGCGCTGTCGGATATGGGGATCCCCATTGGCCCCACCGCCGCCTTTCCGCTGGGGGCGGACGATAATGGCCGCGATGTGCTGGTGCGCACCCTTTATGGCGCCCGCGTGTCGCTGTTTATCGCCGTGCCCGCCACCACGCTCGCCATGATAATTGGCCTGTTCGTCGGGCTGGTGGGCGGCTATCGCGGCGGCAGAACCGATGCGATCTGCCAGCAGTTGATAAATCTGGTGCTCTCCTTCCCATTTGTGGTGACGGCGTTAAGCCTGCTGGCGCTCAATCAGTGCGGCGAGAGCGGGCCGCGCGTCGACCCGGTGTGGGTGGTTATTTTTGTGATTACCTTCTTCTCCTGGGGCTACTTCGCGAGGCTCAGCCGTGGGCTGGTGCTGGATCTGCGCCAGCAGGAGTTTGTCTCTGCCGCCGCGCTGATGGGGGTGTCGCCGTGGCGCATTTTATGGCGCGATATTGTCCCCGGCGTGCTGCCCACGATGGGCGTCTACTGGGCGATTCAGCTACCGACCAACATTATCGCCGAAGCCACCCTCTCCTTTTTGGGTGTGGGAATCCCGGCCCCTGCCGCCAGCCTTGGCAACATGATTGCCGACGTGCAGCGTTCGGCCATGTACCAGGTACAGCCCTGGTTTTTAGCCGCTCCGGCACTGGCGCTGTTCCTGACGGTGCTGGGTTTTAACTGCCTGAGCAGCGGCCTACGTAACGTCCTCGACCCTCATCTGGAGCGCCGATCGTCATGACCTTCTTTTCACTCATTAAAGCCCTGTTGCGCACCGGCCTGACGCTACTGCTGGTGCTGATTGTGGCCTTTGTGCTGACCCGCATCGCCTACCAGGATCCGGCAGTCATGCTGGCACCGCGCAATGCGACGCCGGAGGCCATTGAAGCCATTGCCCGCGCGCTGCACCTGAACGATCCCTGGTATCAGCAGTTGCGCTACTTCCTGCTGCGCGGCCCGGATATTCAGGGTGCGCCAGTGGGGATGCTGCACTGGCCGCCCGCGCTCGGCTATTCGTTCCGCTTTCAGACGCCGGTCACGCAGCTGATTCTGGAAAAAGTGCCCGTCACGCTGTCGTTAGCGCTGGGGGCGCTGGTCATCTGGACGGCGGTTTCCCTGCTGGCGGGGGTACTGGCGGCGCGCTACCGGGAGCAGTTTATCGACCGGCTGCTGGCGCTCTTCGCTTACCTCGCGCTGTCGCTGCCGACGTTTCTCAGCGGGATGCTGATTATCTTCTTTCTGTTCTATCAGCTCTCGTTGCACAACATTGGCTGGTTTCCGGCGGGAGGATACGTGGCGTTTCACGATGACCCGTGGCAGTGGGCGCGCCATCTGATCCTGCCGTGGCTCACGCTGGCGCTGGCGGAGATCGGCATTTTTCAGCGGGTGCTACGCAGCAGCATGCTCGATGTGCTGCATCGGGACTATATCCGTACCGCGCGGGCAAAAGGCGTGCGCGAGTGGCGCGTCTATTTTGACCATGCGCTAAAACCGGCGCTTAGCCCGGTGCTGATGCTCACCGGGCTGGAGCTGGCGGCCATTATGGGCGGTGCGATTGTCACCGAGAAGATGTTTGGCCTCGACGGCGTCGGGCGACTGGCCATCGATGCGGCGCTGGACGGCGACTTCCCGGTGGTGATCGGCACCACCATTTTCGCCGCCTGCGTGTTTATCGTCTGTAATTTACTGACTGACCTTATCCACGCCACGTTCTTGCGAAGCCATTCCCACTAACGCGCAGCGGGGTGAGCCTCAGCGCTCCCCTCGCTTTGCCAGCCACACGGTATGCCCGCCGCACTCCGGGTCTTCCATTTTCATCTCCAGCACCGCAAAACCGTGTTCCGCTAGCAGCGACCGATACTCGTCGGGGGCCAGACTCGCGTGGAACAACGGTTCCCCTTCAAATTCCCCCATGGCGATGCCTTGATCGGTGCCGCTGGTGAACATCAAGGCGCTGCCTGGATGGCTATGACGGGCAAAAACGGAAAACATGCGGCGCTGGTCATCCTGGGTGAGGTGGAAAAAGCTATCCCAGGCGATCAGGCCGTCGAAGGTTTCAGCAAGATTGAGCGTCCGCATATCGTGGTGCAGCCAGCGCTGTTCGGGAAAACGCGCACGGGCGCGGGTTAGCATCGCCGGTGCGCCATCTACCCCGGTCAATGCGCAGCCCTGCTGGATAAAATAGTCGGCAATCGGCTGACCGTTGCCGCAGCCAAGATCGAGCATTTTCCCGGTCGTTCCCATCGCCGCCAGCAGCTTATCCAACCAGCGTTGTTCAAATAGCGTTCGTGAGCGTTGTTGGTAAAACGCTTCGGCGTGACGCTGATACAGGTCGAGAATAGTACGCGCGGCGGGATGGTCCATCTTGGGCCTCATGGTGGCGGAATGACGTGCTGAATTCACAGATTAGCCCATCTCATAGGCAAAAGTCCCCGTCTGGTTTTCATTCGTGCATTCCCTTTCTCCACCGCGCCTCCAACAATGGCAGAGCATCTGTACACAACGAAAACGTGGAGAAAACCATGATTGAACAGCACGCTTCCCAGGATTGGCTCGACCTCAGCGGCAAGGTTTTTGCCGTCACCGGCGCGGCAAGCGGCATCGGCGAAGCCATTGCCACCGCGCTGGCACAACAGGGCGCCAACGTCGCGCTGCTCGACAGCAACCCGCAGCGTTGCGATGCCGTGCGGCAGAAACTTGAACATCTGCCGGGAAAACGCGTGGCGGTGGCCTGCGACGTCAGCCGCGAAGAGCAGGTTAAAGAAGCCGCGCTGAGCGTGCGTTCGCTGCTCGGCCCGTGCGATGGCTTAGTCAACGCGGCGGGAATTTTGCGCCCGGCAGGGCTGGCGGAGATAACTCTTGAGCAGTGGCAAGCCCAGCTCAACGTCAACCTGACCGGCTATCTGCTGTGCGCCCGCGAATTCGCCCACGATATGCGGGCGGCAAAGCGCGGCAGCATGGTACATATTGGTTCCATTTCCGGGCGCATTCCGCAGCCGTGGAGCGGCGCGTATAGCCCTGGTAAAGCCGCCGTGGGTCTGCTGTCACAGCAGATAGCCGTGGAGTGGGGTCAGGACGGGATACGCAGTAATCTGGTGGCGCCGGGAATGATCGAAACCGCGCTGACCGCTGAGTACTACGCGCAGCCAGGCGTGCGTGAAAGCCGCGAGGCGTTTACCGCCAGCCAGCGAATCGGCAAGCCGGAAGATATCGCCAACGCGGTGCTGTTCCTGCTGAGTGACAAATCGAGCTATATCAACGGGGCAGAAATTGGCGTCGACGGCGGCCTGCCAACCATGCTAATGGGCAAACTGCCGCGTCCGGGCTTTACCCGCTAAACGCTACATTGCCTGGGCAGGCTCCGCGCATTCCTGCGTCGGCTTCTCGCGAAAATCACGCGGCGAGAGGCCGGTGCTGCGACGGAAAAAGCGGGAGAAATAGGTGGCGTCGCTAAAGCCGAGGTAGTCCGAAATCTGGCTGACCGTCATGCTGGTATAAAGCAGGCTGCGTTTAGCCTCCAGCAACAGCCGCTGGTGCAGCACGCTGAGCGCGCTGCAGCCGTGAAACTCTCGACAGAGGGTGTTGAGATGCACCCCGGACATGCCAATCTGGCGGGCGTAGTGCGCCAGCGGGAAATGTTCGCGGTAGTGGTTTTCCACCAGTTGGTTAAAACGGCGAATGGCGGTGCGCTTACGCTCCACCTTATCACTCACCTCCGCGGGCCCGCTGGTCTGGCGGTTGAGCCAGACCATCAGCGCGCTCAGCAGCGAATGCAGCATCATGTCGCGTGCGTCGTTATCGGCCTGATACTCCTGCTGTAAACTCTGAAACAGAGCATGGATGTGCGCCCCCGCATCACCGACCGGTACGCGAACGGCGCGGTTTAGCACCTGCAAGGGGCGACCAAACAGCTGTTCAAATTTCGCCACTAGCGGCGCGGCAAGCGACAGCGAATAACCCTGGGTTCCCGGTGAAAAGCGGAAACCATGGACGCAGAGCGCGGGCATGACCTGCACGCAGGCGTCGGTGAACGGCTGGCGAACGCCTTCAATCTCAATTTCGCCCTGACCCTGTTGGATATAGAGGATCTGCACCAGATCGGTATGTTGATGGGCGCGGATGCTCCAGTCGTAGAGGCTGCTGCGGCTTTGGATCGATTCGCAGTGCAGGAGGTCCGGCGTCGGCCAGTGCCAGCTTTCGCCGTAGAGTTTGAAAACCGGGATGCTGTTGGCGAGGTTCATGCTGCCTCCATTGGAGTGGGGAGAGGGTTTCCCCTCACCCTAGCCCTCTCCCCAAAGGGGCGAGGGAACCGATTGGTGCTGTTTGTCGATTTTCTCCCTCTCCCTTTCAGGGAGAGGGCCGGGGTGAGGGTAACGTCGTCGCCCGAATCAACCGCGTTTCCTGCGCCACAATAAACGGCTCAGAGGCTTTAAGATAGGCGGCAAAATCCGGATGCGTATCGCGCAGGCGGCTGCGACGCTCATACTCCGCCAGACTCTCATAACCCCACAGGTGCACAAACTGGTTCTGCGGCCCGACGAGGCTGGTGTAAAACCCCAGCGGGTTGCCCAGCGTCTCACGCAGTATCGGCATCGCCAGCCGGTCAAACACCTCAAGAAACTCGTTCATTTTGCGCAGACGGATAGTGTAGATACGGTGATCGATAATCGGCAAGGTCATGATTTAGCCTCCTGCGCTTGATGGGTCGGCCAGCCCAGCGGCCCAAAGCGGTCGTAGGGTTTCGGCCACGGTGCGGTTTCGCCAAGCGCAATAGCGGCGTGAATCGGCCAGTTCGGGTCATCCAGCATCCCGCGGCCAATTGCCACCAGATCTGCCCGCTTCTCCTGTACTATCGCCTCGGCCTGCGGCGCTTCGTAAATCAGCCCGACGGTAATCACTACCGCCTGCGGCAGCGCTTTTTTCACCGCTTCGGCGAACGGCACCATATAGCCAGGCTGGTCGGCATTTGGCGTCTGGTGATAGATGTTATAGCCGCCAGACACGTGCAGATAGTCGTAGCCCAGCGCGTGCAGTTCGCGGGCAAACTGCACCGCTTCATCAAGCGACAGCCCACCGTCAGCAAATTCACCGCCGTTAAAGCGCACGCCCAGCGGGCGGGTTTTCGGCCAGACTTCACGCAGCGCGCGCGCCACCTGTAACGGAAAGCGCATCCGGTTTTCCGGGCTACCGCCGTAGTCATCTTCACGCTGGTTGCTGAGCGGCGAGAGGAATTGGTTCAGCAGATAACCGTTGGCCGCGTGCAGTTCGATAAAATCGACCCCGGCGTTCAGCGCCCGCTGGGCGGCATCCACAAAGCCCTGAGTGATGCGCGCCATTCCGGCTTCATCTAAGACCTGCGGTACGCGCCAGCCGGGTTTATAAGGGATAGCTGAAGGGGCCACCGTCGGCCAGCCGCCCTCTTCGTCCGTCAGCGAGGCACCCAGATGACGCCACGGTGCATTGGTGCCGGCCTTGCGGCCCGCGTGGTTGAGCTGCACGCCAATCGGCGTGTTGCTGTAGGTGCGAATGTCGGCCAGCAGCTTTTGCAGCGCCTGCGCCTGTTCGCGATTCCACAACCCGAGACAATGTGGGGTAATGCGCCCGTCCGCCGTGACGCCGTTCGCCTCGCAGATCACCATACCCGCGCCGGAAATCGCCAGGCCGCCAATATGCTGGGCGTGCCACGGGGTCGCCACACCGTCCGCCTGTGCGGAGTATTGCGACATCGGCGGGACAACGATACGGTTCGCCAGCGTCAGCGGGCCGACCTGTAGGGGACTAAAAAGTGTAGACATCGTGTTCTCCTGATTTATGAGGCTTCGCGCTCGGGTAACCGCGCCGTGTCGCCGCGTGCCGCCATGCTGCGGGCGGCGATATAGCCGAAGGTGGCCGCCGGGCCGATGGTGATCCCCGCGCCCGGATAGCTGCCGCCCATCATGCTCGCCATCTCGTTACCGGCGGCGTAAAGGCCCGGAATCGGCAACCCCTGGTTATCCAGCACTCGCGCTTCGCCGTCGGTTTTCAGGCCATGGAAGGTGCCGAGGTCGCCCATATAGAGCTTCACGGCGTAGAACGGCCCCTGCTCTATCGGTGCAACGCATGGGTTCGGCTGATGGTTGGCGTCGCCGAGGTAGCGGTTATAGGCCGACTCGCCGCGCCCAAACTGCAGGTCTTTGCCCTGACGCGCGTCGGCGTTGTAGTCGCGCACGGTGTTTGCCAACGCGTCAGCGGGAATGCCCATTTTCTGCGCCAGCTCGCTGAGGGTTTTCCCTTCCAGCAGATAGCCGCTTTTCAGGTAGACCGAGACGGGGATCGGTGCCGGTTTAGCAAATCCCATACCGTACTTACGCAGCGCCCGGCGGTCGCAGATTTGCCAGGCGAAGGTGTCGCTATCGTCACGGCAGGTTTCAATCATCGCGATACCAACGTCGTGGTAGGAGTCAGCCTCGTTGCAAAAGCGCACGCCGTGGCGGTTGATCATGATAAAACCAGGCTTGTAGCGGTCGACCAGATGCGGGAAGACGTACGACTGACGACCAATCTGCACCGTTGAGGCCGGGATCCACGCCGCACCGTTGGCGTAGCTGTCGTCAAAGCGGGCGCCGATACGCTCGGCCATGGCAATCCCGTCGCCGGTATCCACGCCGGGCGGCGTCGGCGAAAGCTGAATTCCGCCGCGACGCACGTGCGGGTAGAGTTTTTTCAGCCGCTGCTCGTCGCGGGCAAAGCCGCCGGAGGCCAGCACCACGCCGCGTCGGGCGTACAGGTTGACCCGCTCACCGTTCAGCTCAACCACCACACCGCGCACAACGCCGTTTTCAACAATCAAATCCTTCGCCGCCACGCCGGTGTGAATCGGTATGCCGAGATCCAACGCCGAACAGGCCAGACGGGCCACCACCGCATTGCCACCGTTGGCGGTGATCCCCCGCCCGTAGCGCGCCACTTCCAGCAGGTGGCGACTCAGGCGTTTGACCACGTAGGCGAACGATTTCAGCGAGCGGGTGGCGTTGAAGAAGTGCTTCAGGTCGTTATTCGAGGAGCTAAACATCATCCCCATAAACGTGATGGTGCGCAGCGGTTTGCGCAGGCGCGGCATGGACTTGCCCAGTTCGCGAATATCAAATGCCTCCGGTACCACTGAACGCCCGCGCATCACGCCGCCGGGGGCATCGGGATGGTAGTCCGGGTACTGGTAAAGGTTGCAGCGAAAGCGAGTGTGCTCTTCAAAATAGCGCAGCATCTCTGGGCCGTTTTTGAGAAAGGCATCGACCACCTCCGGGCGGAAGCTGTCCCCTGCTTCGCCCTGCAGGTAGGTTCGCGCGGCGGCCTGGCTATCTTCAATGCCCTGCTGGCGTGCCAGATGGTTGTCGGGGATCCACAGCACACCGCCGGAAAACGCGGTGGTGCCGCCGAAGACTGTCTCTTTTTCGATAACCTGGACGTCCAGCCCATTCAGGCCCGCGGTGACCGCGGCCGACAGCCCGCCGACGCCGCTGCCTATCACCAGCACATCGCACTCGCGGACGGGGAGTTCTACAGCCATAGGGTACCTCGCAGATGAATGATTTTTATTATTTTGCTGATGTTATAAAAACGTTACATATGCATTTTTCACAGCCCACCGGGGAAAAAGAAGGGCACTTTCACACCAAAACCTGCACTTTTCGACAATTGCGAAGAAGTGTGTTCTGGCGCAAATTTTTGCCCTCGCCGCTATAGAGAAGCGGCGTTTTTCCGCCCTATCCACGTCACAAGATGAAGATTCAGCACTTGCGCGATGGCGCGTTTTATCACCGAATTAACATTATTCGCCATCAAGGCTCCCTTCATCTCAACAGGACAAAACCGGCATCATGCCTGCTCACGCTAACGCCCGCCGAACGCTACCCAACTACGCCCTTTACGGCGCGCAGGACGATCCCACCGCCGTGGATAGCGTGCATCACGAGCGCATTCCGTCACGGGCCAGCCGCTTTGGGTTTGAGATTGAACCGCACTTTCACGACGCATTAATCCAGACGCTGTACATCACCCACGGCGGCGGCGAGACGTCGATAGACGGTCAGACCTGGCTACTGGAAGCGCCGTGTCTGGTGGTGATTCCGGCACGTTCCGTTCACGGCTTTCATTTTCGCGATGACATTGACGGCCATGTAATAACCACTGCCCAGTCGGCCATTGAGTCGATCGCCATGACCGCCGCCCCTGAGCTGTTGGCCTTCGTACGCACGCCTGCGGTGCTGGCCGTTGACCCGGCGAGCCCCCGTGGCGCACCGCTGGAAGCGTTGTTCGATGCCATCGGTCGTGAGGCAGAGCACCCGGAACGCTGGCAGTACACCGCCGGGCTGGCGCTGACCATCGCCTTGTTCGTGCAGATTGCCCGCCTGAGCGAAAAAGCGCGTCTGGCGGGTAACCCCTCTCGCGCCGCGCTGGTTGCCCGCATTGAGCGCTTTCGCCTGCTGCTCGACGATCGCTGCCGTACCCGCCAGCCGGTGGCCAGCTACGCCAGCGCCATGGGCATTTCCGCCGGCCAGCTCACCCGTATTTGCCGGGAAGCGTTCGGCATCTCCGCCATTGAGGCCATCGACCGCCGCGCCGTGCATGAAGCCCGGCGGCTGCTGGTCTACTCCAGCTTCAGCGTCAAGCAGATAGCCCGCGAGCTGGGCTTTCGCGACGAGGCCTACTTTGGCCGCTTTTTCCGCAAGCAAACCGGGCTGCGGCCCACCGAATACCGTATTCAGGAGCAGGGCCGCCTGTCGCACGCCGTTTAATCTTCGTGCGCGCGCATCTGTACAAACAGGTGTTCCGGCCCTGAGTTGGTGAGGTTGTTGCCGCGGACATACTGAATGGGGCGCGCCGGGTCGAGACTCATCTCCCCCACTTTGCGCGCCACCAGTTTCGCGGCAATCAGCGTTTCGAGCTTGGCCAGCGGCTGGCCGAGGCACTTGTGAATGCCGTTGCCAAAGCCAAGATGCCCGCTGCTGTCGCGGTCGATATTGAAGCTCTCACCGTCGATAAACTTGCGGCTATCGCGGTTGGCCGCCGACAGCAGCAGGCGTATCACCGCGCCTTTCGGGATGGTCACGCCCGCTACGGTGGTGGCCTCGGTGGTGATGCGGCTGACCCGCTGGACGGTGCCGCGATAGCGCGCCACTTCTTCCACAAAGCGGTCGGCGTCATCGGGGTTTTCGCGAAGGCGCGCCACCAACTGCGGTTGCTCGGCAAACATGCGGAAGGCGTTCGCCACCAGGATGGTGGTGGTGTCATGCCCGGCAATAAACACGAAAGCGCACAGCTCTTTTGCCTCTTTTTCGCTCAACAGCCCCGCTTTCCACATGCGGGCAATATGGCCGCCAATCGACTGGCTGTTGCTGAGATAGAGCCGCTCCATCGCCTCTTTCAGATAGGCAAAGAAGGCCATCGCGCTCTGCTCGTCGGTGCCGGTACCGGGGGCGTTACGTGCCAGGCGGCCAAAGTAGCTGAAGGTTTCGTCCGACCAGAACTTCATTTTCTCTTCGTCTTCGTTCGGCACGTCGATCATCGCCGAAATGGTGGCAATACTCAGTGGAATGGCAAAATCTTCCACCACATCGCCACCCCCGTTGGCCAGCATCTGGTCGATGAGCACTTCGGCGCGGCGTTCGATTTCAGGGATAAACGGTTCAAGCGACAGCGGCATAAACGATGGCTGCGCCACTTTGCGCAGGCGGGTATGCCCCGGCGCATCGAACAGCGTGAGGAAGGTCAGCGGCGGCGGGCTTACCACTTCTGAAGAGAACAGCTTCGGGTTGCGGATCGCCTGGTAAACATCGTCATAGCGCGACAGGAACCAGACGTCGGTGGTGGCCGACTGACAGCGCAGCACCGGCGCGTGTTCGCGCATCCAGCGATAGTGCTCATACGGGTCGCCCTGCGAACCGTCATCCACCACTTTGAACGGCGCAAGCCCTTCTGGCCACGCCAGTTCGTGGGAGTAAGGCGGCAGCGAGGGCTGAAGATCATGGAACGGGCAGCGCGGCGCTTCTGGCTCCGGCGCGGGCGGCGCAACGGGGAGGCCAATGGCGGCAGGGGCCGTTTTCAGCGCCAGCGCCCGGCTCATGGTGGTACGCGAATGCTGCGCGTGCTGGGCCAGCACGTCGCGGGCGGCGTTAATATCGCCATATTCGAAGGCCGAGACCAGATCCCGGTGCTGCTGCACGATATCGCCGACGATCTCCACGCTGGCAGTCAGCGCGCGGTCGATATAGTCACGCACCGTCAGCTGGGCGTAGAGCGCAATCAGCTGCGCGTTGCGGGTGGCCTCAATCAGGAACTGATGGAAGGCGTGGTTAGCTTCCACGTAGCCCGGCACATCAAGGAAGCGCCGCCCGGAGACGAATGCCGCCGTGGCCTCGGCCAGACGACGGAAGGTGGTCAGCTGCTCTCCGCTGAGCCGTCCCATGGTTAACTGCACCGCGCCAAGCTCCAGCGCCAGACGCAGGTCAAAGGCATCGTCCACATCTGCCGCGGCAATCGGTGCCTCCACGCTCGGTGCCGTCTGTCCTGCGCCCGCAAATTTCTCGTAGTAGAAATTACGCGGCGTCAGCCCTTCGGCGTCCAGATAGCGACGCACGGCATCCACCATTGGCGGTGGGCCGCAGAGGTAAACGTCGGCATCACCGCCGTTCAGCATGCCCGCATCGATATGCTGGGTGACGTAGCCTTTGTACGGCGCGTCGCTTTCCGGGTCGGCGACGGTACAGCGGTAGCTGAAGTTTGGCAGCTGTCGGGCGTAATCGTCGAGGGTCTCAATCGCCACCCGGTCTTCATCGCGGGTGATGCCAAAAATCAGGTGCACCGGCTGGTGCGTGGCGTTGTCATCCACCAGCGCGGCCAGCATCGACAGGAACGGTGCCAACCCGGTGCCGCCTGCCAGGAACAGAACCGGACGCTCCACCGGGCGCAGGTAGAAGCTGCCCATCGGCCCGCGAAACGACATCGCATCGCCCACGCGAGCACGCTCACTCAGCCAGGTCGACATCAGCCCCTGCGGCACGTTACGTACCACGAACGAGACCTCGGTTTCTCGCGGCCCGGAGCTGAATGAGTATGAGCGCGTCTGGTCGCTGCCCGGTACCTGCACGCTGACGTACTGGCCAGGCAGGAAGCTCAACGTTTGGCGGTCGTCGAGCGCAATGGAGAAGGTTAACGTTGTCGGTGACAGCGCGCGGCTGGCGGTGATATGCCCTTGATACGTAGCCACACAGGCGGCGTCTGAAGCGGCGGCAATCTCTACCACGCAGTCGCTGGACGGGCGCATCTGGCAGGTCAACACCCTGCCCGCGCGGGCCTCTTCGGTGGAGAGTGCGTCGTCCACGTAATCGCCGTGCTGATAATCACCGGAGGCGCAGGTGGCCTTACAGGTGCCGCAGACGCCGTCGCGGCAGTCGAGCGGAATGCTGATTCTGGCGCGCAGCGCGGCATCGGCAACGGTCTCACCGTTGCGGCACTCCAGGGTCTGCATCGCGCCGTCTTCAAAACGAAGGGTAATCTGATGGGTCATCTCTCTCATCCTCCAGGCTGTTGCGGTCGGAAAATCCGATGCCTCATCAAATGCTGGATGGCGTTCAGGCACAACGGACAGAGGTGACATTAAGCAGGACAAAACCGGCATAGTGCTGGGTTAGCGGGGGCGGTCACATTTATTGGGCGGGAGATTGGGCTTGTAAATTACGTGGTTATTGCGCTGCTTTTCCCCTCACCCTAGCCCTCTCCCCAGAGGGGCGAGGGGACCGATTAGCGTTGTTATGTGGGAGGGGGATTCCCCTCACCCTAACCCTCTTCCCGGAGGGGCGAGGGGATCGATTGGCGTGGTGGGAGAGCCGGGCACTGATTTTCTCCCTCTCCCTTTTAGGGAGAGGGCCGGGGTGAGGGTATTAGTTAAACAAACAATCAATGGAACGCTAATTATTTTCATATTGAATTGATAAGCATTATCAATTCAATATATTGTCGCCAGCTCTCTCCAGGATATTGGATATCCTGCATTTTTCGCCTCGGGACAGGCGGGAGGTTCACTGAATTTACCCTGTTCCATAAGGTTATCCGATGAATTCCAGCCTTGCCTCCCGCGCCGACTCCCCCGCGCTGGCGATTGCCGCCCGCTATCGTCGGGTGGTTATGCAGCGTTACCTGCTTGCCGGTGTCGTGCTGCTCTGTATCCTCTGCTCCCTGCTGCTTGATTTTACCCTCGGCCCCTCGGGCATCTCCGTATCGACGCTGTGGCAGACGCTGTTCCACGCCGATGCCGCCGATGCAGGCACCCGCGTGATTGTCTGGGAGCTGCGTTTACCGTTCGCGCTGATGGCGATTCTGGTCGGCATGGGCTTAGGGCTTGCCGGGGCAGAGATGCAGACCATCCTCAACAATCCGCTGGCCAGCCCGTTTACCCTCGGCGTCTCCTCCGCCGCCTCGTTCGGCGCGGCACTGGCGATAATTCTGGGGCTCGGCATTCCGGGCATTCCCGACCAGTGGTTTATCTCGGTGAACGCCTTTGTCTTTGCGCTGATGGCCTGCTTTATTCTCGACGGTATCAGTCGCTGGACGCGGGTTGCCACCTCTGGCGTGGTGTTGTTTGGTATCGCGCTGGTCTTCACCTTTAACGCGCTGATCTCCATTTTGCAGTTCGTCGCCAGCGAAGACACCTTGCAGGGTCTGGTGTTCTGGACGATGGGCAGCCTGGCGCGCGCCTCGTGGGACAAGCTGGCGATTCTGGCGGTGGCGCTGCTGATTATCACCCCGCTGTCATTGAAAAATGCCTGGAAGCTGACCGCGCTGCGCCTTGGCGAAGACCGCGCCGTCAGCTTTGGCATTAACGTGCGTAAACTGCGTCTGGCAACGCTGCTGCGCATCAGCATTATCTCGGCGCTGACCGTGGCCTTCGTCGGCCCCATCGGCTTTATCGGCCTGGTCGCGCCGCACATTTCCCGCATGATATTTGGCGAAGATCACCGCTTCTACCTGCCCGGCAGCATGCTGATTGGCGCGCTGGTGCTGTCGCTGGCGTCGGTGGTGTCTAAAAATATCGTCACCGGGGTCATTATTCCGGTGGGCATCGTGACCTCGCTGGTCGGCGTGCCTTTCTTCCTGAGCATTATTATTCGCCACCGAGGAACGCTGTAATGGATGGCCTCTCTATTCGCGACCTCCATACCGGGTATGGCAAAAAGAAAATCATCGATGGCCTGACCACACCGCTGCTGCCGCGCGGCAAGATTACCGCCCTGCTCGGCCCCAACGGTTCCGGTAAATCGACGCTGCTGCGGGCGCTGGCGGATCTCAACCCGGCGCAGGGCGTGCTGTCGCTGAATGGCGAAGATCTGATGACGCTGATGCCCGCCAAACGCGCCCAGAAGGTGGTTTATCTGCCTCAGTCGCTGCCCGCCGGGGTGCATCTGCACGCGCTGGAGTCGGTTATCGTGGCGCGCCGCGCCAGCGGCTACCACGAAGGCAACGCCGAGCAGGAAGCCTACGCCATTCTGGAAAAACTCGGCGTCGCCCATCTGGCGATGCACTACCTCGACCAGCTCTCCGGCGGCCAGAAACAGCTGATTGGCCTGGCGCAGTCCCTGATCCGCCAGCCGGATCTGCTGCTGCTTGATGAACCGCTGAGCGCCCTCGACCTCAACTTCCAGTTTCACGTGATGGATATCGTCGCCAGAGAGACACGGCTGCGCAATATCGTCACGGTGGTGGTGATCCACGATATCAACATTGCCCTGCGTCACGCCGAATATGCCGTGATGCTGAAAAACGGTGCGCTGGTAGCAAGCGGCGTACCGGATGAGGTGGTGATTCCACAAAATCTGGCGACCGTTTACGGCGTGCGTGGCCGGGTCGAACATTGTTCACAAGGGCTGCCGCACGTGGTGGTCGATGGATTAACGACATAACAATAATCGTAAGACGGGGAAATCATGACGATGAAGAAGGCACTATTAGGCGCAGCGCTGCTGCTTTCACCGCTGCTGGCGATGGCGGGTAACTGGCCGGTAACGGTCAAGGATATGGACAACCGGACGGTCACGGTAACGCAGGAGCCGCAGCGCATTATTCTGCAGGACGGCCGCGATATTCTGACGCTGGCGGTGCTGGAGCGCGACAATCCGTTCGCCAAAGTGGTGGCGTGGAACAACCTGCCGAAAAAACAGGATACCGAAACCTGGAACGTGCTAAAGCGTAAATGGCCCGAGGCGGATAAAATCCTCGATATGAAATTCTCCGACCAGGGCAACGTTGACCTGGAGACGGTAATCTCTCGCCACCCGGATCTGATGATTGCCCAGCTGCGCGCTAAGCCATCGCTGGTGCAAAGCGGTGTGCTGGCGAAGCTCGAGGCGCTCCACGTGCCGGTCGTTTTCGTTGACTACGAACTGCATCCGGTTGAGAACACCATGCCAAGCATCGCAATGCTCGGCAAAGTACTCGGTCAGAGCGACCGCGCACAGGCCTATATCCACTTCTATCAGCAGCGCCTGGACACCATTCATCAGCGTCTGGCTAAGGTTGAGAAGAAGCCATTAGTGTTTATCGAGCCGATTGCCGGGGTTGCCGGGCTGGATAACGGCTGCTGCTTCACCCATGCGCGCAACGGCTGGGGGGGTCTGGTCGAAGCCGCAGGCGGCGTGAACATTGGTTCGCAGCTGCTGCCGGGCGCCACCGGCAATATCTCGGTGGAGAAAATCATCTCCATGAATCCGGATTACTACCTGATGACCGGCTCTAAACGCCCGGGCAAAGGCACGGCGATTATTCCGTTCGGCTACAACGTGCCGGAAAGCGATGTGGTCAGCGCCTTTAACGCGCTGCTGGCGCGTCAGGGTGTGAGCAGCATTCCGGCGGTTGTCGCAGGGCATACCGGGGCGCTGTATCACCACTTCTATAACAACCCGTACAACATTATCGCCATCGAGACGCTGAGTAAGATTTTCTATCCAACGCAGTTTAAAGATGTCGATCCCCTGGCAGACTATCATCAGCTGATTACCCAATTCACCCATATTCCGGATGATAAGGTGATTCTGAGCTATACGCCTGGGAAGTAAAAAAACGTGTGGCGTCAGTGGAATTTTTCACTGGCGCCTTTTTTATTCTATTTTACCGATCAACGATCGCTATTCTGAAATCGCTATTAACGTTGGTTATATTCAGCTAAAATAATAATAAAGGCAGTGACTATCATTCGATAAACAGTAGTACTAAACCCTATACCAAATAGGTAACAAAATTAAAATGCCGTTAAAAATAAAACACTAGCCCTCCTCACTTTATCTTTATATATCATAGTGATTTGCGGGTTTTAATATTTTCAAAACAAACGCAAATTCACAAAATATCGTGTAAATTGATATATATCAGTTTCAAATTAATTCCCTGTAGAAACCATCAATCTTGATTTTAGTCAACGCCCGGTCAGGTTATAAAATGCATTTTATAGCACTCTTATATTGACTGGGTGAATGATTAATTGGTTTTAAGACTTGAACAGATGTTTAGCAGGCCATCAAGCCTGTGGGGTTGGTTGATGTGTAATGCCCTGAACGGCATTGCGATCGTTATCTGCTTTGCCTCCATTAGCGCCGTTATCGGCATCAGAGAAGGTGTCTGGCATATTGTCATCACCGTCGCCATTATTATTTCAGCATTTTATAGCGCTAACTATTTCGCCGCCCTGGAATCACGTAATGATTCCCGCCGTTATTATTTACTGGTGTGGGTGATTATCACTATCGCAACTAACTTTATTCGCGTCTGGGGTTAATCCCTACGCGGCATAAAATACGCAACGCACAACAATAAGGATTCACGCCTTGACACTGGCAATGATTTTTATCCTCATCAATAACCATAAAGGGCTGTCGGCGCTGCTGCTGCTGATTATTCTGGCGCTGTTCTGGATACTTGGCCCACGGGTAAAAAAGCTGCTGGACGGCATTAAAGACCCGTCCTGATAGCTTGATGGGTTACCGATGCGCCCGCATCGGTAACCCATCACGATAATTAGCCCATCTCACTGCACTGGCAGCCAATCTTAACGCTCGCAAATTTATATGCCGCCACGAGATAAAATAGCGCAATCGCAAAACCGACAATCGGATAGAACAGCAGGCTAAATAGCGCCACCACCAGAATATGCCCCACGCCCGCCATCAAAAAACCACGACGCTTTAAGCGCAGCCGGCCATAAGAAAAGACAAACGCCAGATAGGCGATGATAAACAGCACAATCACCAGCTTGAACGATAAAAACTGCACCGAGAAATTCATCCCAGCGACGCCCAGATGCGGCAGCGCAAGAAGCACAAACAGGGTGATAAAAAGCAGCGAGGCGAGCTTGACCCACGCCATTACGCCCTTCCAGAAAGAGATACGCGTCATCATGAAATCCTTAATTCGAAGATAAACGGCGTTGAGGCATGTCGAATAACCTCAACGCCGGGAAAGTATTGCTACACCGGAATATTGCCCGGCGAGTAGCCCGGCAGTCGGCGAGCCGGGAGAATGGCCAGCGCGGAGATCAGCGCCATGATCAGGATCCCGAGCTTCAGCGCCTTCAGCCTGGACGTCTCGTTGATGTCCATCGCTTCCTGCACCTGCGCAGGCGTCGCCGAGGTATTTTCCAGCACCGTCGCCAGACGCTCGTTGCTGACAAAGTTAATGTTATCCAGATTCACCTCCGCCTGAAGTTCGGCGGTCACCACCGGCGAGGCCACCACGCTTTTCATCACGCTGGCGCTGAGCAGGCCAACCAGCAGCGCGCCCGCAACCGCCGTACCAATGGCGTTTGCCAGATTACTGGTGGTGCCGCGAAGCGCGCCGACGTCGCTTGCCAGCGATTTAGGTGAGGAGCTGACCAGCACGTTGAACACCAGCGTGACCAGCGCCCCCTGCCCCATGCCGAAGACAATCAGCCCCACCATCACCGGCCATTCACTCCAGTTATTGGTGACAACCCAGGAGAGCCAGACCAGCGCCGCGCAGCAGACGATGAACCCCGAGGTGGCAATCTGTTTCGGCGTGAATTTGTCGTACAGCTTAATCACCAACAGCGCGGAGAAGAACACCGACAGGTTGAACGGCAGCATCGCCACGGTGGTCGCCATCGGCGTACGTCCTTGCACAATCTGGATATACAGCGGCACGGTGAAGTTCAGCATCGCCTCCAGCGCCACCACGGCGAACATCACGGTGACGGCGGCTTTCTCAGACGGCGAGTCCATCACTTCCAGCGCAATCAGCGGCGTGCGGCCGCGCTGTTTGATATGACGGTTCCACATCACAAACCCTTGCAGCAGGATAAAGCCCACCACAATCATCACCGGCGCGGGTGACAGGCCGTTCAGAGTAAACGGCGCGGCGGGTTTCGCCATCAGGCCACCCCAGCCGTTCAGGTTATTGAATCCCAGCGAGAGCAGTACAATAGCGCTGGCAGCCAGCAGCAGGCCGACCACATCTATCTGCACGCTGGGGTCGCCTTCGTCTTTACGCAGACGGAAGCTCAGGGCAAAGGTGATAAGCGCCAGGACAATCATCACGGCAAACACCGGGCGCCAGCCGATCCAGGTACCAAAGACGCCGCCAATCAGAAATGCCGCTACGCCTGCACCCGCACGGGCGGATCCAAGTGAGCCGAGTGCCGTCGCCTGCTGTTTACCCTTGTAGTTTTCCGCAATCAGCGCCACCAGCGATGGCACCAGCGCGGCGGCGGTAAGCCCGCAAAGCGCCTGTGCGGCAATCATGGTTTGCACGTTCTGGCTGATAACCATGAAAATCTGCGCGCAGCCAAAGACCAGCACCGACACGCGAAAAACGATGACTGGGCCAAAGCGCTGGCTGAGCTTAGAACCCGCCATCACAAACGCGGCGACGGAGAGCGAGTACATAATAATACCGGTGGCAATATCGGTTGGCGGCACGTTAAAGCTGTTGACCATACCACTAAGCGCGACCGGCAGCGAAGCGACGTTAAATGACATCAGCACCTGGGCCAGCGCGATGGCGATCATTGGCGCCCAGGAGCGTTGCTGTTGTTCTGCGGTTATTGTACTCATCGGTTACTCCTGTGCCGTTAGGCTACGGTTATCGGTATAGGGTTTAGCGACCAGCAGATCCATCCCCAGACAGCGCGATAATGATCGAATAGCTTTCTGCGCTTTAACGCTATTTCCGGCCCCGTCGAGCAGCGGAGAGAAAGCGCTTAACGCACATTTTCCCGGTGAGACGGCAACAATGCCGCCACCGATACCGCTTTTAGCAGGCAGCCCGGTTTCATATAGCCATTCACCGGAGGTTTCATACATTCCCGACGTCAGCATCACGGCGAGGGTATAATGACAGATGGCATTATTAATAATTTTATCTCCGGTTACCGGGTTAATTCCGCCGTCGGCAAGGGTTGCTCCCATTACAGCTAAATCACGGGAATTAATATTCAGGCAGCATTGACGGGTATAGAGTTCGGTGGCCATTTCCGGGTCACATCCGAGGCGTCCGTAGCTATAAAGCAGATGGGCAATTCCGCGATTGCGATAATTACTCTGGCAGGCGGATTGATATATTTCTTCATTTAATGTCAGCTTACGCCCGGCAAATCCACAGAGGCCGTTGTAGATATAGTGCCATTTCTCTTCTTTGGTTTTTCCTGGCGTAAAACTGGTGGTGGCAATGGCACCGGAGTTAACCATCGGGTTCGTCAGTTTTGTGGTCGACTGCTCAATGGCCGATACCGAGTTAAACGGCATCCCGGTACCGTTGACGCCAAGTCGTTCGCGCGCCGCCTGCGGCCCAATGGCCTGGCACACCAGCGCAAAGATAAAGGGCTTGGAGATGCTCATGATGGTGAACTCGGTCTCCACGTCGCCGATGGAGAACTCGTAGCCGTCCACGCCTTTGAGGTAGATGCCAAACAGGTTCGGGTCGACGCGGGTTAACGCCGGATAGACCGTCGAAACGGCACCCTCTTGCTCGGAGCGCAGGGCCGAATAAACGTCCGTAATCAGGCGTTCAATGTGTTCGCCGCTGGGCAGCGATATATTTTGGTTATGGTGGTCCCTGGAATGATATTCCATAAAGACGTTCCTTTATTTTGGCGCACAGCAGAATAACAAAATTTATGATTTAAATTTTGCTGTACGAATAAGCGTATTGAAAGACGCAGCGTGACCTATACGCTAGACAGGGAAAATAACCGTCGAGCGGTAAGGAGAAAAAATAGTAGATGCTGTGAGAAACAGCGGGGGCAATTATGGCGTAGAAGGGGGTTTGGTCTGCAGGTAGCGTTGATTTCGGGTGATGATATACATTTGCTTATCCATAGCATATGACTCATTGGTAATGAATGATTGATGTTTTTCCTTAGAGCGGCGGCATTATAACGTTATTCCCGTTAAAGATTCGCCAGTTGAATGTAAATAAGTGTCATTTGGGATACCAGTTAAATAATATAACCACAAAGTAGTATGTATGAAATAATTAAATAATCTGACAGGGGTAATTTTGGTAAATTACCTGCTTTTATTAGCGCTTAATTGTAGCTATTTTTCCCTGTTCCCTGGTTCCGTGCATTACCCTCACCCCGGCCCTCTCCCTAGAAGGGAGAGGGGGAAAACCAGCGACGCCAATCGGTCCCCTCGCCCCTTTGGGGAGAGGGTTAGGGTGAGGGGGCTACGCGTCATATCAGGGTTTAGGGCCAAACATCGCCTCAAGCTGTTTCTCATCAGGCATCCCCACCACCTGCTGCAGCTCGTTCTTGTCGTTCATATAGTAAATCGCCGGCGTGGCGTTCGCGCCTAAGTCATCCATCATCTTCTGATGCTGTTGCAGCAGATTGAAGGTTTCGCGCGGCGTGACGCCGTCAAAACGCGGCAATTTCTTACCGTTGGACAACTCGTAATCCCGCCAGGCCGCTACCGGATCCGCCGCATTAAGAATGGCCGTCGCGTTGCGCCCGCTTTTCGGGTTCAGGAAGGCCACCAGCAGCGTATTGAGCTGGACGTGACCCGCCTCAACCCACGGCTGCGCCGCCGCCCAGAACGTTTTGCAGTAAGGGCAGAAAGGATCGGCAAACACAAACACCTTTCTCGGCGCGGTATCGGCCCCCTCCTTCAACGCGTGGGCGCTATTGAGCGTTTTCCACATCTCCTGGCCCATCGGCACGTAAATCGCTTCGGTAAAGTAGCCTTCACTCAGGTTTTTGCCTTTGTCGTCATAAAGGTACCCCGATACCACGTGCTTGCCGTCAGGGGTCAGGAACAGGTTCACCCCCATATCCTGATACTTCCCGACCCAGCTTTTCAGCCCGCCGGGAGCCTCCACCTCTTTAATGATGGTGATGTTCTGCTGTTCGCTAAAGCGCTTCACGATATCGGGAAGCGGCGCGCTGGCGTAGGCGAACGCCGGGAGTAGTGCCAGCGACGTTAGGATAATCGATTTCATCATCGTCCCTCTCTGAACGGGGGATCGCTCCCCCGGAAGTGAATTTACTGTTTTTTCAGCGCGTCGCTGACCATAGCATCAAACTGCTCATAAGGAACCCAGCCGGAGAGCATTTCATCGCCAATTAGCGTGGCGGGCGTACCCTGAATACCCAACTGCTGCGCCAGCGCGAGGCTTTTCTTCACCGTCTCAAAGCTCTCGCTGTCCGGTTCATTCACCACCACGCCCGCTTTCTGCTTGGCCTGGGCGATGCTGGCATCGTCGTGATAACCCTTTTTCGCCATCAGCAGGTCGTTAAACTTCATAAATTGCTCCGGGTGAGCACGCCAGACGGTGAGCGCATCCCGGGCCGACGTCACCGAGCTTTCCGAGCGGTAAGGCAGGAATTTGAACACCACGGCAACGTCCGGGTATTTCGCCACGATCTTCTCCAGATAAGGATCAAATTTCTTGCAGTATGGGCAGTTATAGTCGGTAAAGACCACCAGCGTCAGACGCGGTTTCGCCGCCCCGATACGCGGGGAGTTGGGGTCGCGGTAGAGAAAATCGCTGTTCTGCGCGATGACCGATTTCATCTGCTGCTGGCTGGCCTCGGCGCTTTGCTGATCCAGCTTTTCTGCCGCAGCGGCCAGAATTTCCGGGTGTTTAAGCAGCGTCTCCTGCACTAATTCCTGGACGCGAGCCTCCTGGGCTGGCGTAAGCGCTGGCGCGGCAACGGCCTGCAGTGAGGCGGTCATTAAAAGCGTAAACAGAAGCGTGTATTTCATGATTCATTAACCTTTGGCATGTTTCAGGGCGGTGAGCAGCGTTTGTTGGTCCAGCAGCGGCGAGAGGATCTCGCCCTCGGGCTGGCCCGGCCCGTAGATTTCATTGAAGGGGATGGCGTAGCGGTTGCGCTTTTGCAGGAAGGCGGCGATCGATGCGGAAGGCTTGCTCCAGTCACCCCGCAGCGCCACCACATCAGGGGCATTCAGCGCCGCGACGATCTCCGGCTGGTTCAGTACGCGCATTTCATTCACCTTGCAGGTCACGCACCAGTCGGCGGAGATATCCACGAAAACGCGTTTGCCCTGCGCCAGCGCTTGATCAATCGCCGCTTCGCTGAGCGGCTGCCAGCGAATGTCCGCGCTGGCCTCGGTGGACGAGGCTGACGGCGACTGAATCAGCCCACGCAGCTGATAGCCGCCAAGGCCGGTGAGCAAAATCACCGCCAGATAGAACGCCGCGCCG
Organism: Kluyvera sichuanensis; assembly: GCF_040930405.1. Classification (NCBI taxonomy): domain Bacteria; kingdom Pseudomonadati; phylum Pseudomonadota; class Gammaproteobacteria; order Enterobacterales; family Enterobacteriaceae; genus Kluyvera; species Kluyvera sichuanensis. Next base: position 445,209 of record NZ_CP162271.1, on the reverse strand, counting down.
CTGCGCGGGCCGGTGAACAGAACGGCCACCAGCGCCACGATGGCCAGCAGCAGAATCACCATATCGCTGACCCGGTCACCCAAATGCAGGCTCAGCAGCGATGCCAGCCACAGGCTTGAAGCCAGCATCATCAGCGCCAGAATGGTTTTCAGCATCGCCATCCAGCGCCCTGGACGTGGTAATAGCGCAGCGGTTTTTGGCAGCAACGCCACCAACAGCCAGGGAATCGCCATCCCGATGCCAAGCGCGATAAAAATAAGCCAGAGATCCTGAAGCGGAGCCCCCAGCGCAAAGGCCACGGCGGTGCCGAGGAACGGTGCCGAACACGGTGTGGCCAGCAGCGTGGCAAACATCCCCTCGAAGAAACTACCCAGCATTCCGTTGCCACCGGCGGTGGCCATCCTACCGACCATGGACGACGGCAGCAGCACGGCAAAAGTGCCGAACAGGTTCAGCGCGAAGATAAAGGTGACGGCGACCATCAGGCCAATAAACCACGGGTTCTGGAACTGGATCCCCCAGCCCAGCGCCGCACCGGTCAGCTTCAGCACCGTGACCATCGTCGCCAGCAGCGCAAAGGAGACAAGGATCCCGGCGCTGGTTGCGAGGAATCGCAGGCGGATACTGCGCGTATCCGACCCGGCGTGGAGCACCGCGCTCAGCTTCATCCCCATTACCGGCAGGACGCAGGGCATCAGGTTGAGGATAAACCCGCCGAGCAGCGCGAACAGCAACATCTGCATGATACTGACGCTGGCTGCATCGGGCGCATTGGCGGTTTGATCGGCCCCTACTGTCAGGGTGGTTTGCTGGGCTTTTCCGTCGCTGGTGAGGACAAAGGAGAGCGTTTTCCCCGCGAGCGTTGCCGGTTTTTCGCCCCACTCGTCCGTCACCGGCGCACTCACAACCAGCTCCGCACCGTGCATTTTGATACTCGGGTCGCCGGGAATAATGCCGCCGTCCATCGGGTCAAAATAGATTTCCGGGGAACGCCACGTTCCCGCAGTGGTGCCGGTGATCACCAGACGATCGCCCTCAAGGTGCGCCGCAAGATCCTCCGAAATACCCTTTTCCGCCGGGATGGTGCGCATTGCCTGCTCGAACGCGTCCTGGAACTGGCCGTCGACCGGCTGGTTGAAATCAAGATGCAGCGGGTAGTCCGTTAATAAACAGACGTTGCTGCAGGTTGAGAGCGTCAGCGTGCCGTCCAGCACATCCCCCGGATTCCCGGTGATGATCATCGGAATCACCACCCGGTTATGGTAGCCCTGGGTGGTCAGCCCCGAAATATCAAAGCGCGACGGCACCGGCCAGTACCACTGCGCCTTTTCACCGTTTTTCCAGTGAATTTCGGGCGCCACGCCCCCTTCTCCCGGCGATCGCCAGTAGGTTTTCCAGCCGGACTGTAGCTCAACGCTCAGCAAGCCATACAGGCGGTCCTGCCCTCTTTCCGCCTGGAAACGAATCTTAGCGTGGTCATTTTGCGGGGACGTAAGCCACCCGGTATCGGCTGCGTGAGCGGTACCCACGCAGGCCAGCAACAGGAGGAGTAATCCCCTGAAGATATTCAACATGTTTTTTCTCCGTGAATTAAATAATCAATCGTCGTCAGGACGATGATTCATTCACGGAAAACGCAGTTTTTGAGGTGTATGCGAAGCGTGGGCGGCCGTCTGGGCACGTCGCGGAAGACAAACGTACGCACTTCAGCGAATAGCTGAATCAGGGCCAGGAAGATGATAACGGCAGGCAGCGCGCCGTCGAAGAAAATGGGCTGCGCGCACAACAGCGAGTTGGCGCTAAGCTGGCACGGCGAAGGCCCAACCTGGGATTCGTCCGTTGCCGGCGTGGAGAGAGTCTGAACCGGGTTGCCGACCTGCTCAAGAAAATGGTGCAGATAGACCGCCCGCTGCACCAGGCAAAGCGCCATGGCGAGGCAGGTCACTATCAAGAACCCTTTAGCAAGAAGCCGACGATTACGCATAAATTACCAGACGTTTCAGAACAGCCGAATCATAAACAATCCTCAACAATGCGCAAGGCCGCGAGTGTAAGGTTTTGTCTTACTGCGGCGGGATCCTGCTCTATAGTTAATCCATTATCACCCGATTGAGGCTTCACCGACCATGATCGCGGCATTTCCCGGCATGTTCATGCTTCTGCTGACTTCGCTAACCTTCAGCACCGCGCTGCAAGCGGCGGACGGTCAGCGCATTAAGCAGCGGGCCGATGCGGTGCTGACGCTGATGAGCTACATGATTGTGCCGGATATTACCGCCAGCGACCTCAATATCGGCTCGGGCTCCGACGATAAAACCGAGCTGTCGATCACCCAGTTTGGCGGCGGCGCAACGATGGGCGACACGTTTCCGCTTTATCTCGAAGGGGCGATGGGCTACAGCCGCTACGATCCGCAGTTCGTCATCAGCGATGGCGACCAAAGTCGACGTATTCCGACCAAATGGAACAGCCTGACGGCCACCGGCGGTATCGGCTGGGATTTCAGCCTGCACCGCGACCGCTGGGGCGGCAACCTGGTGCTGCGTCCGATTGCCAACGTGATGCTCGGCACGATGGCGAGCGATCTGCGGGTCGGAAAATGGGCGCTGGAACGGCATCGCAACGCCGAGTATGACTTTCTCGACGGCGGCCGGCTCAACGCCTATGGCCTGGGCGGTTCGTTAATGCTCGACTATGAGCTGGTCTCCCCGGCGCAGGATATTGACGTTGAGTTGCGCTACACGGGCATGAATCTGCAAACCTTCGGCAACACCTCCAGCGCCGTTGAGGGCAGTGCCACGGCACAAAACCTCGGGCTTTATCTACGCCGCCGCGCCCCGCTTTTCGACTGGACGCTGCTGAAGAGCCCGGTGCGCTATGTGCTGGAAGGGGCGCATACCGAGTACCTCGGCGAACAGCGCGGCACGTTAGGGTTTGATAGTTTGAGCTCGGTGGGGATTGGGATTGAGATGGACAGCAGTAAGTACCCGGTCTTTATTACCCGCACGCGTCTGGTGGCGCGCTATATGTTTGGCAACGGCACCAGCGGCTATGGCGTGGGGTTAGCCATGAGCTTTTAGCTGCAAAGAAAAAGGCCTGACAACGTCAGGCCTTATCGTAGATTACGGTGCGGTGCTGTGAATTTCCGCTACACGCTTACGAACCCCGAACCATCCGGCCACCAGCAGAATAGCAATCAGCGGCAGCGAGGCTATGGTGTAGGTGCCGTTCGGATAATCGAACGCCATCAGTACCAGCACGCTCAGCAGGAACAGCAGCGTCAACCAGGAGGTAAACGGCGCGCCCGGCAGCTTGAAGTTCACGTCCGCGGCCTTGCCTTCTTTGATGGCCTTACGCAGGCGCAGCTGGCACACCATGATAAACGCCCACGAAGCGATAATGCCCAGCGAAGCAAAGTTCAGCACGATTTCAAAGACCTGAGACGGCACCAGATAGTTCAGGAACACGCCCACCACGTAGACTACCAGCGTCGCCATAATGCCTGCGTACGGCACGTGCTGGCGGCTCATTTTGCTCATAAACTTCGGTGCGGAACCGCCCATCGCCATCGAGCGTAAGATACGCCCGGTACAGTAGAGGCCCGAGTTAAGGCTAGAGAGCGCCGCCGTCAGTACCACGATGTTCATGATACTGCCGATATAAGGCACGCCGAGCTTAGAGAAGAAGGTCACAAACGGACTCTGCCCCGCCTGGTAGGCCGTCCACGGCAGCAGCAGCACCAGCAGCACCACCGAACCCACGTAGAACAGGCCGATACGCCAGATAACGCTGTTGATGGCACGCGGCACCATGGTCTGCGGGTCTTTACACTCGCCCGCCGCGGTGCCGACCAGTTCAATGGAGGCAAAGGCAAATACCACGCCCTGCACCAGCACCAGCGCAGGCAGCAGGCCATGCGGGAAGAAGCCGCCGTTGTCGGTTATCAGATGGAAGCCGGTGGCATTGCCGTCCAGCGGTTTACCGCTGCCCAGATACACGGTCCCGACGACGAGGAACACCACAATCGCCAGCACTTTCACCAGTGCAAACCAGAACTCCATCTCGGCGAACCACTTCACGCCAATCATGTTCATGGTGCCGACAATCGCCAGCGCGCCCAGCGCAAACACCCATTGCGGCACATCACCAAACGCGCCCCAGTAGTGCATATAGAGCGCCACTGCGGTGATATCAACAATGCCGGTCATCGCCCAGTTGACGAAGTACATCCAGCCCGCCACATAGGCGGCCTTTTCGCCGAGAAACTCACGGGCATAGGAGACGAAACTGCCGCTCGACGGGCGGTGTAATACCAGTTCACCCAGCGCGCGAAGAATAAAGAACGAGAAGATGCCGCAAACCAGGTAAACCAGCGCCAGCGCCGGACCTGCCATTTGCAAACGCGCACCTGCGCCGAGGAACAAACCGGTACCGATAGCGCCGCCGATGGCGATCATCTGTACCTGTCGGTTGCCCATCGCCTTGTGGTAACCCTCTTCGTGGGCGTTCAGCCAGCGTCGTTTTGCCGCGCGTTGCTCCGCGGCCTGTGAGTGTTGTGTTTCCATTATTACCCTGTACCTGTCTGATTTATGGAATGCATAAGGTTATCGAATGAATACGGAACGCCTATCCACGACAACCCGCGCAGTTTTTCCCGTCATTCTGCGTAGGGATAAAACTGCCGCGAAGCATCCTACCTGCAATTATTAAGCGGCGCAAAACATACGCTTACTCTTCAGACTTCTTTCGCGCATAAAACGGTGCCCTCTGCGAAAACGCCGGTCACTTGCTCTGGGGTCGTGCTTTCGCCCGGCGACGGGTACGAAAAAGGCCTCCAATAGGAGGCCCGTAAACGCGATGATTTATTGGGTGGAAAATTTAACGGTGGCCTGCTTTCTGCCGACGAAATATTTCTACCGAAGCCGCCAGGCAGAGAATATAGCCGAAGAGTTCCGTCCCCTCTTCCACCATATTTTTCACCTCCCGAACGTAGCCATCCTGTAGCAGGGAGTGCCAGAGCAACGACATACCAAACAGGCGAGAAAACACCAGCGTGGCTAATAATCCCGCGAGCATCATCCCGAAGGCGGGTTGTGCTGTATACAGAGTGAGTTGATGTAATACCCGCTGAGGCTGTCGAAACGCGTAGATAAGCGCCGTAATACTGACCGTCAGTGCAAACCATACCCAACTGCCGTGGTGGATCAGGTCAAAAATGCCGTCGAGTTCGCGGATCAGCATGGCCATAAAGAAGCCGGCAATCAGGGTATTACATTGACGCATATCGGGTTGCTTACGTGCCGCCACGAGGTGGATCAGGACGATAAGCAAGAGGATAGTCTCCTGAACAATCTCGGTGAGCGAGACCTCAGACAGGCTATTTTTGAGAATATTGACATCGATATGCAGGCATAAAATAGCAGCGCCGGTCGCCAGCGATAAAAAGAAGCAGCGTAAAAATAAATTAACTAAAATCATAATAGTCACGGTCTTTTAATAAACAAACAGTTTACATTACTGACCGTAACAGAACTTATCCTTATGTGCCTCAGCGACCATGAAATTTAACAATTATTGCGTTATTCCAGATCAGTAATTAATACCACTTTAGCGCAGTGAATATATTTTAGTATGAGAAATACCTGACAAACATATTAATATCGATATAAAAATATCGGTGTCAGGGCATATTTTTCGCACATTCAGCGCGGCCCGCCTCGGCGACAGTCGCGCATCAACGCTCCAGCCTCAGGCTGCTAGCCAGCGCTGCCCTTCTGCTTTCATTTTCGCTTCCAGCTCGCTGCCGCGTGTGGCGAATACTCGACCAAGCGGGAACCCGCTTTTCTCCAGCAGATAGGCCAACGGGGCATATTCTCGTGGGTAACGGACAACATCACTCTGTGCAATCTCCACCCAGCCCTGCGGGAAGGTAAACGTCCCCATATCGTAAATGCTTTGTCGGTGAAACAGTTTCCAGACCCCATCCCGTTTTTCCGCCAGATCGAAAAAGCGGTTGTGGCATTCACAACCGATATTCAGCTTAACGTTCTCGGCAATAATCACCGCGTTAGTTTCCAGCGTGGCTTTATTCCCGTCGGCGTTGAAGGTGATGCGCGGTAAGGTAATCAGGTGCTTCGTGCGCAGGTCGGACGCCCCCATCCGCATCGACCCATCGACAAAATCACTCGCCAGCCCTTCGAACCAGGTGATCTCAATGGTGCCATCCGGGTGAAACAGATCACGTAGCTGTGCCCATTCACCCAGATCGCGATGGATCCAGCCGTTGACCAGATCATTAAGCTGCTGACGGTCATTATTCTGATTTTGCATGGTGTTCTCTCCGGTAAAGGGTGTGCGCTGAGTGTGCTGGTGAGGGCGCGTAAATTCAAATATATTGATATGACTGATTCATCATTATTAATGATTGAAAGAGCCCACCATGGAACTGCGTCATCTCCGCTATTTTCTGGCCGTTGCCGAAGAAGGCCACTTTGGCCGCTCACGCGAGCATTTTCCCTGAACAGCTCGCCGGGGAAGCGCTTATTCTTTATGAAGCGCACGATATTCATGAACGGCTTTGCCTGCTGCTGCAAGAAAGGCTGGGCGACCAGTTACATATTGCGCAGCGCTCCAGCAGTACGCTAAGCGTACTCGCCATCGCTGCGGCCGGGCTGGGAGTAGCGTTAATTCCGGCCCCACTACAGCAGGTGCACATTCCAGGCCTGACCTATCGTCCCCTGGATGATATTGAACTGAACGCTAATTTGATGCTGGTGTCTCGTACGCAGGAATCGAGTGCTGCGGTAAAGGCGTTTATTCGAGGGGTCACGGGGTAGCGAGAAGCGGAGCCTCAAATGTCATGGGGAGTCCCCTCCCCAGGCTCGTTAGCTTACATACTCTTCGCTGTACCGGTCGAACTGAGTGCAGCAATTAGCTTCGTTTTTTCTGCCGGTGAGTTAATTGTCTTGAAACATTCCGCGATGATTTTTTTAGCGACGGTTTGTGTTAACTCATAATTATTTTTTTCCCAGTCGCCAATCGGTCTTGTACGCTCAGCAGAGAGCAGATCGCTGCTCGAACACGTATGATAATAATCACCGCTCTTTATTGTCGCGGAATAGAAGAAAGTATAATCACTGGTATCTAAGCCTTCGTATAAGAGCTTATATTTATACGGCTGGATGATAATTTCTTTATTGACATTAGAAGGGATATCCGCGCTAGTGAGAAGCTTATCAAGCTCTGGGTTGACGTACTCCATCGTTCTGTTTTGAACGCTACCAACATAGGTGCCTTTGAGCTGGTCTTTACTAAATGTATTGACCTGAGAGCTCCCCCCGCCCAACAACACCGCAGCAAACTGCAGCGTTTTCAACGCGACAACCTTTGCATTATCAGATTTAGCGACAAGATTAAGCGAATTATTCGTGTCTTCGATGACATCGCCATTGATCGCATTTTGCGTCAGAACGTCAATTTTCGAACCATTGCTGAGTTTAACTACTCTGGTATCCACAATCTTTGTTTTCGGCGGTTGGGTAGTTGAACAGGCACTCAGCGCAAGGCCCCCAAAGGCCAACAAGGTCATTTTATATTTATTATCCATCGACAGCACATCCCATAAAAGTCGTTAGCATGATATTAAGATCGGATTATTCTTATCATATTTTGAAATTGCTAGCGGCTTAAACACTTATATTTGGCAGGGGGATGGCCAATGTTTTTTAATAAAATCAGTGCGTCACAAGGAATGAGCCTGAATTAAACTTAAATACGGTTAATAAATTTTAGTTAAGGATGATTTAATAATTCGCGGGGAGCTGCGATGAGGCGAAGTGGGGTACACAAGGTGATAAAACTGTGTTTAAGTAGACGACACATAGCAAAAAGGGCTTGTCTTTCGACAAGCCCTTTTCTAATTTGGCGGAAGCGTAGAGATTCGAACTCTAGAACCCTTTCGGGTCGCCGGTTTTCAAGACCGGAGAGAATGCACAGTAAATCAATAAGTTAGCTTTTATAAGTGGTATATATTGGGTACTTAATACCTATTTTCTTCAATAACTTAGCCACTTTCCCCCAGATAATATACCAACAATTAGGCGCTCACCTTCCAGTAGCATCTAGATCTATAGTCGAGCGCTTTTGCTGCTCACTATTTGTTCCGTGATACCTTTGGATGCAATTTTCAATGCCTGGTTGAACGCAATAACGGTTACAGGCTTACCCTGAAATTTGACCCTGTTAGAATGACTCTGAAAAATATAGATATCATCGGGATATTTTTCTTTGCGCCTCTGTATGAGTTCGCAGATCAGAGGAGGAGCCTCTAACTGAACACTTTTAAATCTCGCCCCCTTTTCGAGATTCAGATATTTTCCGTCAAAGTTTCTATGCTTGAGATTGATAACCTGGCCAACACTAAGTGGCACGAGGTAAAGAAAAACCCATAAATCTGACCATGTATCACTGATATCTTTTAGCTTATGAGATATTAGCGCTATTTCTTTGATGGTGAATTGGCTCATTTTCCAGGCTGCTACTTTTTTGTTCTAAATCCGCAATGACTTATAACATATATTACATCGATTAGTTACATTTCACCCCTATGTCAAATGGTGGGTCGCTTTCAGATATACGTTCCACCATTGCCTCAAAAATTACTTTTCGACTATGACCGATTCAGCATATTGGCGTTTATCAACTCGCGGTGGATATCACCTGGTTTCCCTCAGTGCGAAAGCATGGGGAAAGCCATTATGATGGCGGTTCGGCAGAGTAAAGCGCTGTGGCGTTAATTTTCCGGACGCGGCGGCCACTCAATTTCCGGTGCCGCGTCCAGATCTAGCGCATCAAGTTTCTTCACATACGCCCGCCACAACTTCAGCTTAGCCAGGTCATCATCAGTAATGTCACCCAATTGTAGGTCCAGAACCCATCCGGCCATGATCCGGTTAGCTTCTTCCTTCAACTGCTCACGCAACGCTACAGAATCAGCCACATCATCAGCATGAGTTCTGATATATGGCGCATCAACAACCCACTCACCAGTGAAGCGGTTGTATGTCATTGCCCCCCCGGCAAAACCATCCGCAACGATTGCCGGGTAATTCAGGCCGCCGAACGCCGATGCGCTGGTGCTCCAGTCGCGGTTGTTTTTCTGGCTTACATAGATAGTCTTCATGCTGTGATTTTCCATACAAAAATACGGATTGGGGAAGGTGTTGCATAGGTAACAACCACCGGCGTTGGACCGTTGGTATACCCGCTGACTACTGATGTATCCATGAGTCGATGCTGTGCAATTCGAAAGATTAATCCCTCACCTTCCGAATAAATGCACCTAGCACCTGCAATGTTAGTGCTACTAAAATACTGCCATTGCAGTGTTACCCATTTTTGCGTATCAGCACGGAATGCCTGTACATCACAGAATACCGGCGTGTTATTCCCAAAAGGATTTTCAATTAGTTGCCCTGTATTCATTGCAGGGGTGCCATCAAGAGCGATGACAGCAAAATCGATACGAGAATTGGTGGCGATAATTTTTGCCAACAGTTCGGCATCACCAGCCGCTATCTGCGTAGCCAGTGCAAGAGCGTCAATGCTGCCACCATTTGTTGCTTTAGCGGCGTAGCGAACTGTCCAGCACCCCATGTGGCGGTTAGGACGAACTTCGGTAACGCCGTCCTGGTACATAGCCTCGTCAAGGCTTGCATCAAAGATCAACGGAACGCCAACATTAGATGACCCAACGTTCATGGATTGCGTTGGCGCACCAGTGTCCGCGCGATCACCTGCTTTAATCGCCCCCTTATAAATCGATGATGTTGTTAGCATCCCGGTCGTACTGTAAAAACGCTCAACTTCACCGGTAATGTTAGGCAACGCCGAATCGCCCATCTTTCCGCAGTTCGCTGCATCACCGCCATCACCGACTTTAACCGGAATCTTTAAAGACCCTGGCTGAACGCCGTTATCATCCGGCAGGCGCATTTTCCCTGGCGATGACTCCAGCACATAGCAACCGCGGTTAAGCGGATCCGCCTGCCATTCTGCTTCGGTACATGTCGGCAGCTTTCCGGCCAGCGCTTTTGCATACAGATCCGCAAAGATGCCGGTCTGGTCAACTTCCTGCCCGTCACGTGGCGCTGTGCCTGGCTCCAGCGCGGTGCGCATTTCCTGCCAGCCCACTTGGCCCAGGAAGCCAGGCAGCAAATCAGCGATTTCGGATTTGGAAAAGACTTCCAGCGTGGCACGCGCCGCAGGGATATCGGCGAGATCAGACAAGTGTTGATCGACGTGTAGCAAGTTTTGTGGGTTAACCTGCGATGCATCATGTGCCGCGTTGGTTGCCGCCTGTTCTGCCGCCGCTTGTGCTGTCTCAGACTTACCTTGTGCCGTCTCTGATTTCTTCTGCGCCGCCTCCGATTTTCCCTGCGCTAATTCTGCGGCTTTTTGCGCGGCTTCTGCTTCAGTCCTGGCCTGAACGATGATCGGCTTGTCAGTCGCTACCTGTTGCGCGTCTGTGTGGATCTGCGCCGCCGTCTCTGACAGGTCGTCTGGGTCCAATGCCGTCAACAGGTCGTTAATCTTGCGCCATGAATACCCGTTCAGTGTCGTACCATCTGGCAGGAGGACCGTCACGATATCAGGAGAGGAGAACACAGCTTGCCAGTTGATGGCATTCTCGTTCGCTACGCGTAGCGCTTCTGTTACCTGCTTATTAAGCTCCGCAGTCACACGTAGCATCGTTTTACGCGGGACGGCCTGCCATGCCACGCCGGTGGTTGTAGGCCCGGTGAACGGCAGGGATAACACCAGTGCTGTATCGCTCGTTACAGAATCAACCGCCAGCGAATGCACCGTACCGCCAACGGTGGCAATAATGAAATCGGCAGCAGTCAGATCCGTGGTAAACGCGGTGCCCGTGCCGGTTACGGCTGTGCTGCCATTAGTGAGCTTTAAAGTGCCTGCTGACATAAAAGCCTCTTGTCAATTTTTAGATATGAGGAATCCTGCGCGGAACACGCAAAAATTAATGATATGAAGCGAGAAAATACTAGGAACAAAGGGACCAATCGGTCCCTTTTTTATGAGAACGAACCACTACCACGAGCTACGATCATTGTGGGGGAATATATAATTCCCTGCGCGGCGTCAGTTGTCGATAATGATATTGATGCGTTTATTGTTGCTGATGTTGTGGATATGGCGTGCATATACGTTGTAAATGTGCTCGCTCCAGTGTAACTCTTTGAATTTCCATTTATTGTTATTGTTACACCACCGGCTGTCCTCCCCGTGAACATCACACAAACATTACGAGTAACGGCCTCCTGAGTGCTATCGGTATAATTCATATACCTAGTGATAGTCCTGTTCCCCGACCCCAAAAAGTCAGGCCAAACGTTCATATTGGCAATATCACCGATGAACTTTTCAGCCTGCACGGTTCCCTTGAACGTACCGTCTGTGGCGTTAATTTTCCCGGTAAACTCACCGTCCGTTGCATACACTTTGCCGCGAATAGTTACGTTATTCAGCTCAGCATCGCCCGATTTTGGCAAATTCCAGCCAGCTCCATTTTCGCCACTCACGAAATTTGTTGATTTCAGCGTGTCGCTAATTTTACCGAAGTTGATAGAGGCTTCCTCGAAGACCCCATCCTGAATAAACACTTGGCCGCCCTTCGCCGCAAACGGCGAGAATAGCTTGTCACCGCTGCCGGAGAGCAGCACGAACTCTTCTGCGTTAAACGCAACGCGGGCAACAGGTGGCTTTCCGGGCTGAGCTATGGCGGCAATCGACATACCCGCGTTAATTTCCTGTCCGTTGAATTTCACCCCGACACGAAGCGTGTGAATAGCGCTGGCGCCGTCAGAGTCAACCATGGCGGTCAATTTGTCAGAAATTGCCGCCGTGTTGGTTGCTACTTGTGCCTTCAGGTCGGTGCCTAGTTCAGCCATGGCTTCGTCGACTTTCGCCACAGTGGTCGCTACTTGCAAAATCTCGGCGCGTACCGGGCCAAGCTGCGCAAACTGGCTATGCAAAATGCTTCCACCTGCCAGCGCGTTCTGCCAGCTTGCTTCCAGGCTACCCTCAACACTTTCTGTAAGACGCTGCCCATCCTCGGACGTCATCAGGCCATCCACAAGATCGCCAAGAACATCGCCAGTGACGGCACTCGATACACCCCGGACAAAATCAGTCCAGTCGGATGGGTTTCCGATACGGTCAATAATACGCGCCCGGTACCAGAATTCCTGCCCAGCTCGAAGCCCGGTTTGCGTATAAGTAGACTGCGGATAGGTCACGTTGCTTAATAGCAAAGCAGCATCAGCATCCTGCTGCAGAGCATACTGCACCTCCGTACAAAGCGAGTCCTCAGCACCTGTCGGGATAGCCCAATCAATACGAATCCCCCACAATAGCCCGGTAGCGCGCAGATTAACTGGTACAGGTGGTTTTCCCGTTTTACCGTCCAGCTGAACCTCTTTTGACACTGCCCACATGGAGGCAATATCCATGGCATTGATTGCCCGGACACGCACTATGTAGCGGCCAGCGTAAATACCATCGACCTCCATGCGCGTATTGCCGGTTCGGTTTGCATTAATCCAGTCACCGGAATTCTGGCGCCACTGGACCTCATACGCCACCGCGTTCGCTGCCGGGTCCCAACTGACTACCATTGTGTTAATACCGATCCCCTGATCTACCCGGTATTCGCTGGTAATTTCGATGTTTGTTGGCATCGGCTGACTACTTGGTGGGACTACGGTCACAGGGCGGTCCTCAACAATCGCTCCGTCGTCAATTTTCGGAAACTTATTCGGGTTGTACGGCAGCCCGGATATAGTCACCTGGTCATCACTGCCAATGGCCACCCGCCGAACCCTGAACAACTGGATGGCCAGATCCTGCTGGTCTATTACCCACCCCGATTCAGTATCAGGTAGCGTACTGTACGCCGATACCACCGTTACCGCCCGACCAGAAACTGATTTAATCAATCGCCCTTCAGCCTTGCCGGTTGGCAGGTTGATAATCAGATTGTCACCGGCAACAGCAGCCGTCTTTCTGTCCAGTGTGATTTTGGTACCATCAGCCGCAGTGACACGGCCACCATTCGCTCTACCTGCTAGCGGTGCGTTATTAACGCCGATAACCTTTCCAACGCGCGGAATACGCCCTTCAAATCCAGTCTTGAACTCAACCGCATTATCATCGCGGTTCGTTTCAATAGCCCACAGGCCGCGGCGCTGGGCTTCACTTTCACGCGTGCAACCGACAGCGGTCATCTCCATCGTATTGAAGCCGAAGCGAGATGAAACCTCCTGGACATGAACGCTGGCTTGATCATCGTTATAACCATTCGCCGGGTTGCTGTATGTCACAATCGCCGCGGAGTAGTTGGTACGCTCCGATGTGCTGGAGAAGTTGAATGATCCGATGATGTTGGATTTGCTGAAGACAAAATCCGGGTCCAGTTCCCGCGGCATATCCGCATCAACAGAAAGCAGATTGTTAGACCAGCTGATCATGCCTCGGAAAATCGCAACTAAATCCATCAGCACAGTCCAGGCATCTGTCCTCTGGGTTATATAGAGGTCACACAGATAGCGCGCCTCCTTACCCCCTACGCCATCAGAAACCTCTTCATCGCAGTACTGCGCAATTTTATAGAGCGTCCACTTATCGACCTGACTCGCCGAAATGCGGCGGCCAAGGCCAAATCGGACACGGGTTACGATGTCGTAAAAGATCCAGGCTGGGTTATTTGTCCATGCCCATTTGAACGTCCCGTCCCATGTTCCGTTATACGTCCGGTTAATCGGGTCATAATTCGACGGTATGCGGACAATAACCCCTTTCATTTTGACGGTAACGGTTGGTGTACGACCGTCAAACAGCTGGGAGTCGAACTGCACGAAAAGCAGAGAGGTGTTCGGATAACGCAGCTTGGCATCAACGATATCCGTTATTGATTCAATACGCGTGGTGTCAGCGTGGCGCCCGTCGGTTGAGTTGCTGGTCAGTCGGCGAACGCGAATTTGCCAGCCAGTTTGCGCCGGCGGAAGATCGATACGATAGCTTCGCTCGTAACCAGTGTTTGCAATACCGCTCGCTTTATCCCGGCCATATTCTGTGTATGTGCTGCCATCTGTCGAAATGTCGACCGCATACTCAACGCTATACCCATTTTTACCGCCTGAGTCGCGCATAGCATAAAGCCCGTTGGGGAATTTGATACGCAGGCGCACAGCAGACAGCTGGGTATTGGTTATCGATTTAACCCATGGCGTACCGTATTTCAGCTCAGTTGATACTGATACCTCGTTCTCAACCGCCGGGAAGCCAGAAATATACTCCTGGTCGACCGTTCCGCTTCGCCATTCCCAGGTGACACCGGGAAAATTTTTATTACCGGAATCATCCAGCAGAGGCGTGCCATCGAGATAAATATCTTTCCCGGTAAATCCGCCGGCCGCTTCACCTTCAGTCAGCGCCAGCAGGATTTTCATGTACGCAACGGAGGCAATTTCGGTACCACGGTTTTCTCCTTTATCGCTGCTGCCGCTGCTGCCACCTTTTGCGCCAATAATTTCCATCGCTAACTCCAGACAAAAAAAATCCCGTCGAAACGGGATGATTGGATGAGGGTATCTTTAGTTTTTGTTTTCGGCGTATATGCCACCGCTAATCAGCACACCGCCGATCTCTCGAATGCCATAGAGAAGAGGAACTGCGTTACCTGCAGCAACCTGGTTCGCCGGCGCGCCAAACGAGTAGCTCTTCCTGGTTTCCTTCGCTTCGCTTGTGAGCCCTTGTGTACCGGTGGGAACGAGCATCTGCGAGATCCCGCCCAGCGCCATAACAGCCCCGACCTTAAACATGAAGTTACTCACCCCGATACCGATTCCGGGCATCCATATCGCAGCAGCAATCAATGCCGCACCGAGAAGCACAGAGAACATGCCGGCTTTTTTACTGCCGACAGTGACTGGAGCAATGCGGATCACCTCGGCAACGCCATCAAGTTTTAAGTCATCCTCGCTGATATTCACCTTGCCGTTGAAAACGGTATAGCCCACGCCGCGTTCATTACTGGTTTCCAGATAGCGTTCGAAGCCGGGTAGCATGATGGCCAGCGCGCGAACGGCCTCCCGAACAGAGGATACTGAAAGCCTGTGTTCACGACCGAACATCGCGCCCAGCTTGCCATAAAGGCGGACCAGCACAATTTTTTCAACAGAGTTAAGAGACTCACTGCTCATTGCGATACCTCAGCGTTAACAGCGTACGCTCGCGCCACATGCCACCGTAAGGAACGATGTCACTCAGGCGGCCGTACATATGGTGGAACATCTTTCCGTCCCCCAGGTAAATTCCAGCATGGTTTATTTCGTCAGCTTTGTACTGCATCAGGATAACGTCACCAGGCTGCAGCTCACCGGCATGCGAGTAAAACCCCGCCTCTGCATAGTGCCGGACGTAAAGATTCTCGCCACGCGTCCACCAGTTATCAGAGCGCTCAAAATCAGGAAGGTCTATCCCGCGTTCCTGCTTATACCAGTCACGGATCAGCCCGTAGCAGTCCCAGCTGCCATGGATAAACGGACGCTTCAGCAGCGGCGGCCTGTCAGCTGGGGTGGTGACGGTATGCTCTCCGGATGGCCACGACATAATGACCCACGGCAGGCCGCTTTCATGGCACTGCTTCAGGTCCTCTGCAGAGGCATGTGGGCCAGCATCCGGGTGAGAATGCACAACCGCCAGAACTTCACCGGCATCTTCAGCATCAGCCCAGGCTTCGGCACTTATCCGGAAAAAATCAGCTGGTTCTTCGTGGGTATTTTCACAGGGGATATACCGGCGCTGGCGTCCTGCCCGGATAATCAACCCGCAGCACTCCTGCGGGTACGCCTTCGCGGCGTGGAGCTGGATGGCAGTGATCAGTCGCTGACTCAACATCATTCACATCCTTATCAACGCAATGGCCGGGAAGCCACCGAACGGCAGCTGCTCTTTATCTCCCCAGCGGAGTTTGCAGCCGGCAACGGTGCCGGGGCATTCGTCCTGCGCCGGGTTATCCACCGGGTTGCCGAACTTATCGAAGTAGTTTGTGCCGGTGTAGCCGCAGTCAGCGCCGCGGTACTGCCCCTGCAGGCACCAGGCGCAGCGACTGAGCATCTGGCGCCCAGGTAGTTTCTGCCCGGTCACATCAACGGGGGACGATAATTTGAACTGGACGGTGGTGTCGTTCTCCGCCGCTTTGCTGTCGATGTACCAGACCTCTACGCTATCAGCGGTCGGGTCGGCGCTGGGGTTGCCGTCGGGGAAGTTCTCCGCATCAAGATAATGCGCGTAGGTACGGTGAACCGTGACTTTGGCCTGTTTCATGTCCTGGAACATGCCACACAGCGAAGAGATCGAGCCGTCCAGGTTGGCCACCGATAATTTCGGTGTGGCCGGCGAGCCGTCGCCGTTGGATTCCATGTCTTCAATCCTGCACGGCCAGGCATCGTAGCGCACGCCCTGCCAGAAAATAGGCTTACCGGGAAGCAGGCTGGCATCATCGCCGGCGGCAATGATTTCGTCGGCGGTGTAGGGTGTGGCGTGGTTGTGGAAGTAGAGCACGTCGGCCCCGAATGCGGTGCCGTCCACCTCGTACAATTCAATCTTGCTGCCGGGTTCTAATTTCTGGTCATCAGCTGCGATACCCATGGGTTCTCCTGATTTGTTCTGGTCCCAATAACGAAAAACCCCGCAGAGCGGGGTTTTTATGAGGCTTATTACTTAAGCTTTATATCCAATATCCGTACAAATTTTATCCATCATATTGTCGCTTCGGATTGATACATCAGCGGAGATAATATTACCCTTGCTATCGTTCTTTACTCCCACCAGCATCAGAGCTTTTCCAGCAAATCCACCATAGGAGTTTTTGGCATTAACATGGGCGCAGTAAATATCCCCCCCTTTATAATCCTGCCAATAAAACGAAGCGCTATCAGGATCTTTCAGTTGCTGTTTGGCAACTTGCTCGATTAACCCTTTCTCTTTTACCGTCAACTCACGCGCTGTAGCCCCAGATGCCACTGCAATCGCAAGACAGGCGATAATGGCACCACCTATTTTCCGTTTCATACGTCCCTCTATGAGTCCTCGGCTCTATATGCCGTCACAAATGTAACAGCAAGCGACATGCGCGCAAAATCGATTACCGTAGGTTTGATCTGGGTTGCACGATACAACCCCAACTCGCCCAGTGGGTTAATCCATTTAAACGCACGCGTTTCGCCGTGCTCTCTGACAAATTTCAGGATAGGACGAATATCGTCATTCAGCCCGACAAACGTCAGGGGCCACGACTGAGTCTCGGAGTTAATACCATCCCCAGTAACCTGCTCATAGCCATCACCATATTGCGCTGACCGGGTGCGAAACTGGAGATCGCCAACAGGGCCATTTCTCGGTGACCAGGCGAATGTTTCCAGCGCCATTATCCCCCTCCCTTAATTGCATTCAGGATCATGCCGTTATTCGACAGCTCACGGTCCAGCACGCTGTAACAAACCAGTTTGATCTGGGATAACGCCTCGAGGCTCATAGCCTCATCACTGGTTTTCTCCTGACCTTTTGACTGCTGGGTTGCCGCTGCGCCCTGCTTAATCACCTGCAGCGGGATGTTGACCGTAACGCTGATGTTTCGATCATCGCTGCCGGCATCTTCATTACTGGAAGGACGGGCGACACTACCACCGACCAGACCGCCGTCTGCATACCCGCTACCATAGGTAAGCTGGTTCAGGAAATTCAGCATACCGGGCTTTTGCACAACGTTCTGAGGTACAACCCATTCCCCCTTATGCACAACACCAGCAACATCATGCTTGCCACCATCACCGGTATAACCGCCATCAGCCCAGCCAAACCAACTGCCAATACCCAGCGCCGATGAACCAGACTTTACCGCGTTCATCACCATCATTTTAGTAATCATCTGGCCGATATCATTGATGACCGATACCGCAAACGACTTAAAGTCACCTTTACCTTTAGATGCAAAGTTCCACAACGCATTGCCCATGCCATCCATCGCATTGATGGCAATATCCCGTGTCATGGCAAACTGATTTTCGGCATCTTCGCGCCACTCCTGCAGGCCGCTTTTCATGCCATCAATCCAGGACCCTTCAACCTCTTTCTTCCGCTGCGCTCCAGAACGAACAATCTCAAGCTGCTTTTTTTCTTCCTCATCTAAAACGGAAGACTGTTTTATATAAAGCGCTGATGATTTATCACTCTGCTGCTTATCCAATTGCTCACGCTCTTTCGTAAATCGCTCGCGAACCTGCTGTTCAGCAACCAACTGGTCATATGCAGCAGAGCTCATTGTCATTTGAGCGACTCGGTTGCTGTATTCCTGCTGTAACTGGATAGTCGAACGATAAAGCTCCTGATTCTGCTCCTGCATTTGCAGGCCGATTTTCCGCTGCGCGTTGGCGCGATCCAGGCTGGCGTTAATTTGCAGTTGGTTGCGAAGCTCGGTTTCCTGTGCCAGCAGGCTGCGCTGCCCGGCGGTCAGGATGCGCTTCTCTTTAAGATCGGCAACTTCCTGGTTGAACTGCAGCAGCTTGCGCTCGCTGTTTGTCAGATCTTCCGTCTGGTCGTTCTGCGTTCGCAGCACCGCCTCTTCCTGCTTAAGCTCCTGCAGGCGACGTGTGGCGGTGTCGTCGGAATAGGCTTTCTCGCGGGCTTTCTTCTGCTCGGCATACATCTTATTGACGCCAGCCATTGCCTGCGTGTATTCAGCTGTCCCTTTCGTATAGTTCGCGTTGACCAGTGCAATGGCGTCAGCGCGTTCTTTCTCACGCGATACACCCGCTTTCATCAGACCTGATAGGGTGTTTTCATCCTTCAGGCGCTTCGTCAGCTCGTCGCGCTCTTTCTTCCGTTGCTGGTAGAGTTTTTCCGCTTCCTCGCGCTGCTTGATAGCGGGGTCTTCGGTTGGCGTCAGATCAACATTAGCGCCAGCAGCCATTGCCTGCGCGGTCGCCATGTGCGCATCGCCCATGGTTTTGAACGCGTCAGCTACGAAATTTTTAAGCGATTTCCAGGAGCCCTCAAGCAGACCGACCTGGCTTTCCTGCTCTTTGAGCTTCTGGGACACGTCATCCATGGCCGCCTGCTGTAACAAGGCAGTGGCCTCGGTCGTTTTCCCCTGGCGGTTGAGCGTCACAATCTGGTCGATCATGCTGCTATTCAGCAAAATCCCCTGGTCAGTCAGCTTTTGCAGTGCTGCAAGGGGATCGCCGCTGAGGCTGGAAAGCAACGTCACCAGATCATCAGAGCTTTGCCCTATTTCTTCCATGCGGGTACCGAGCCCCGCCACCTGATCCAGAATGTCGCCGCCGAACCCCGCACCGACCGCAGCAGTAACGGACTTAACCGCGCCAGCGGTATCACCCAGACGGGAGACAAGGTTCTGCAGGTACATCACGTTCATCACAGACTGCTGCCCGGACTTCTGCAGCGCCTTGTTGAATCCGTCGATTTCCTCCTGGCTGCGTGAGAACGCAGTATAAATCGCGGTACCGGCACCAGCTGCCGCCATCACCGCAAGCCCTATCGGACCACCGACCATGGCCAGTGCGCCACGTAACAGCCCGGCGCTGGCAGCAGCCGCACGTTGACCCAATGACAATTCCTGGCTAACAACGGCCAGATTCCGGGTAGACGACGCCAGCTGCAGTTTGCCGTCAGATTCAGCGATATCAGCCGCCAGTACGGCTTTCGTTGCCTCAGCCAGACTGTTTTTCCCTTTGGCTTCAGCCAAATTAGCTTCGTTGATTGTCCTGGAGTTTTTAACATGCTCTTCCTGGTAATCAACGGTCATTCCGTACTGCTTGTTTACCTCGGCCTGCTTGGCGTAATACTCATCTAGCGCAAACGCGCGCTCGCGGTCAGCCTTTGCTGCTTCGATTGTTTTAACCGCCGCGTTCTGCTTCGCTATGGCTTCTTCACGGAGGCTTCTGGCGTTGGTGATAACGCCCTGCGCGGCGTCCACCTGTGCTGCGGTGAACTCAATCTGGGCCTGTCGCTGGCTTTTAAGGCCATTCACACTGTTTGATAGCGCGGTACTCATCCCCTCGCTGAGCGACGTTACCAGCGCGTTTGCTATCGAGCTGCCGGCTACGTTGCTGCCAGCCGAAATGCTGGCCAGCAGGCCGCGCATCTCACCAAGCCCGGTCAGGCGCTGATCAACGGTGCGCCCGAGTTTGTTAAAGTCAGCATCGAGGCCGGTGATCCCCTTGCTTACCCCTTCGTATGACTGGCGGGTAGTTTTGGCGTCCGCCTGCGCCTTTCGGTTGAACTGCTGCGCGCCACTGTCAGCCGACCGCATCGCATCAGCAAACTGCGATTTGAAGCTGGCCGAATTAAGGTGAAGCGCAACAGCCAACGATGCAACATCAGCAGCCATTTCCTAAGATCCTCAGACAATCAGCGAACTGCTGAACGCCCTCAGACGGTGCAACAGCAGGCTGCGGTGATGGTGGTTGTGGTGGTTCGCCAGCGATTTCCGTTTTGAGAAGGTTAAAATAGGCTTCCCAATACGTGAGAATATGCGCCGGCAGATCACTCAGTTTGCGCGGGTCAGGCTCGCCCCAGCGGTCTGCCAGCATGAACAGCAGACGGAGCCGGGGCGAGTGGGTTAGTTTTTTTCCGCTTCCTCTGGTGTGCCATAGGAATAACGCTGAACCGCGGTGATGGCTGTCAGCAAGTCTGCAGAGGCATGCGCATCCAGCAGTTCTTCTGCCGTCGGCAGGTCTTTTTTGCCAGGGCGTGTACCGTCTTCATTAACCAGCGCCTGCAGGAACAAGCTGGCCCCCAGAATGGAGAGCTGGCGTGATGTTTGCCCCTCTTTTCGGGCTGCATCAACCGTATCGTTATAGTTATCCAGCTCGGTGTTAGTCAGGCGACGGATAAACACCTTCTGGCCGAGTAGCGTTTTTTCCGTCGTGGTATTCAGGGGTTTAGTGAGCGATTTGTAGTTCATGACGATGATCCTGATGATGAATAGGGGGATTAGCTTCCGGGAACGACGATTAAATTATTCGCCGCCTGGGTCTGGCGCTTCTGGGGTAACCGTCCATTTCAGCTTGTTCTGCTTACCGTAAACCTCCAGCTGCAGCACCTTGCCTTTTGGGGAATCGACGGTTTGCATGCTCCAGCCCGCCAGAACAAGCTGAATCTCCGCCATGCGACTGTTCGGGAACTCCATGAAGAAGACAACCGTTTCCTTAGCAGTAGCAGCGGCAAGCAGCGCCTCCTGCGTGGTGTCGGTTGGGTCATCAATGAAGACCAGCGTTTTATCTTCGCCCTCACCCATATCAGCCATGTATTTGGGTTCGGTATCAATCAGGCGGGTAACTTCAATAAACGTCCCTTTGTTGCCGGTGGCCCCGATGGCCGTAGCCGACTGCAACAGCTTCGCCGTTGCAAGCGTTGCGCCCACGGCGCCGTAAGATACACGGGTACCCGCCGGGAGAGATGCATACTCCGAGGGGGATTTGATGTTTTCATCTGCCATATGTTTTCTCCGGTTATTGACCTTCCAGCCCGATGCGGATTTCTGTCGCCAGTACCTGCAGGACTTTCTGAACGTTGTAATCCAGCGCCGGGCGAATAAACGGTTTGGCCACCTGCTTAACAGTGCCAAACTCTTGTGCCAGGGCTTTCATGTGATGGGTTTTGCTGGGACCGACACGCAGCGTGACGATCGTGTTATAGCGGGAGGTTTCGGCTACGTTGGTACTGCGAATTTTGATGCTATCGCGCATGTGTGGCCCGATGCTTTCTGTATCGAAACCGGCGTTACTGAGCATGTCCTGCTGCACGACTTTCAGCGCTTCGCGCCCTGCATCACGCAGCAGCTTCACGCCCACTTTTTTATCGATAGCTTCCAGAATCCGATCGAAATCCTTCCCTGAAGGGAATTTAATTTCAATATCCATACGGGTTAGTCCGGAACGGTAAACGTAAAATCGCGAATAACGCAGTACTGCACGCGCCCGTTGGTTAATGTCACTTTGTTCTGCTGGATGCCGCCGCGCTCGACGTACTGGACCGGGTAACCTTCCAGCTGTCCGTGAATCAGTTTTTGCCACTCACCCCACATCGCCTTATCGAGCAGCAGCGCGCGGGTGTAGTCATCAATCAGATACAGATTGATTTGCATCCGAACATCAATCAGACCAGTGCGAACCAGGCCATCACCGACTTGTGGATCAGATATCCGCTGGAAGGTCACCCCCTCCTGCACAACATCGGGCAGCAGCAGGGGGTAAACATCCAGTCCGGTAATACGTTCCAGCGCAGGCTTAATCGCGAACTCAATCATGCCGGATCTCCCGTTCTGCGGTGATCACGATGCGATCAGGTTCCTGCCGGTTGACGGCGCGGACTGTGTAGGATGCGCCGGACCATAAAACCTTCCAGTCAATTTCTACATCTGCACACGCCCGGCAAGTAAAAAGCCAGGTTTCAACAACCTGCTGCTGATCCAGCGTTCGGACCTTCTTATTTGATACCGACTCGGCTTTTGCCCACACAGTGGCCACGTGGATAAGGCCGCCAGCGATCACTTCACCCAATGGCCCCCGCGATACCTCCTGCCGCTGCAGCTTAATGCGTTTATCCAGCTCGCCAGCGCGCAAGGAACTCATAGGCCATAAATCCGATAAGGCTGCAGCAATGATTCAACGGCGAAAGGCATTTCTGCCACCGTTTGCCCTACCACGACAGATTCACGGTTTGCATACCAATGACCGATGAGCAGCAGCATCGCCGCTTTCACATCGTCGCCGTACAGGATGGCGTCTTCATCTTCTGCGTACCCGGGGCTATCTTTCGTTTCGTAGAGAGTACGGCGCGTCCAGGTTTCAACATAGCGCGCCGCGGCGCCGCAATAGGTAGTCAGAAGGGTGTCTTCATCGACAAAATCGGGATCAATGCGGCAGTGCTGTTTAACCACATTAATATCGAGCATTATTTTTTCGCCTTCTTGTCGGTTTTAACATCGACAGGTTCGGCCTGCTCCTGCTCCTGCTCCTGCTCCTGCTCCTGCTCCTGCTCCTGCTCGTCAGGAGTCTGCCCGGTTACCTCTGCCGCGTAACCTTTTAGCTTCAGTTCGCGACCATGTGATTCATTGGTCTCGAACTCCTGCCCTTCTGTCAAAACTGTGCCACCGAAGAAAATCGGTTTAATAGATTTCAGTTTCATCATTCATTCCCGGTTTCAGGCGGCCCGGAGGCCGCCATAATGAGTTACTCACCGCCACCAGCAGCAGCGACCGTAAACGCACCATACACAAAGGCTTCCGGACGTTTGACGGCCAGCGCCAGACGTTCTTCGCAACGGATGGTGATCATGTTTTTCTCGAAATCGTCGGCGTTCTCAGTGGAGATCACGACGTTCGTTTCTTCACGGTCAAAGATCTGCGCGCCAGCGCTAAACGCGCCGGTCATGAACTTACCTTTAAACGCTGCCGCTTCCGTGGCGACCACCGGCAGTCCCCACAGCGTCGGGCCAGTCAAGGCTGCTGGGTTTGCCAGGATATAACGGCCCAGGCTGTCTTTCGTCAGCTCAATCTTCGCCCAGTCGATAAAGTGAAGAACGTGGCCGGATGCCGGGAAGCGTGCCAGCTGCGCCTGCAGCATTGCCAGGCGGAGATCGTCGATACCATTCTGGTTCTCAACCTGGAACTCAGCCGCATACGCCGACGCCTGTGGAATGATGCCGTCCAGGTGAGCGCCAGTGCCGTCGCCGAACAGGATTTCCTGCTCTTCGACATACTTCAGGCCATAGCGCATTTCCGCATCGACCTGTGATTTCAGCTGTGAGAAGTCATCAAGGATCTGTTTAGAAGCCTTGAACAGGTGGGCGATAGTGCGGACCGGCGTGATTTTTTCCGCAAATTCAATATCGCTGTACGGCTTGGTCGTGTTTTCTGCGACCGCTGCAGCTTTATTGGTAAAGCCGGTTTGCTGGACCCAATAAATGGTATTTGAGCCCGTTGTCCCCGGCGCGATCAGGTCACGGATAAACAGACGCTGTTTTGGCGCGGTGTCGATACCTGGTAAACGCTCCGGCGCCACGATAGTGCCGGGAACGTCACTGGAGATCAGCGCCGCATTGACCGGAATAGACAGACGCTGGCTCGCTGCCACACTACCGGCAAACGTTTTAAGCGCTTCGGCAGAAATAACCTGCTGCCCCACGCTTTCAACAACCTGTTTTGCATTAGCCAGCGGCATCTGCGCAACATGCTGCTCCAGTTCGCCCATCGCAGCCTTCAGCGTTTTTTCTGCTTCACGCAGCGCATTGAACTCTGACGCCATCTTATCGACAGCCGCTTTCGTTTCTTCTGAAAGCTGGCCAGATTTTTTTGCCTCTTTCAGCGCATCTTCGGCTTTGGCATTAAACTTGCCCGTCGCCTCTTCAATGCTGGCGGTGACTTTTTTCAGGATTTCATTAACTTCAGACATAAGTGGTCCTTAATTGGCAAACGCAGCCAGGGCGTTTTCGAGTGAATTGATGGTTTCTGGTTTGATGTCGTCGGCAGCGCCCGGCGTACCGTCTGGAGGTATGGCAGCGCCAGGCATACCACTGGATAAGGCTTTGATCAGTTTCCGGCGCTCAGCGCGCGGGGTATTTGTTTTTGCCAGCATGGCGTCAATCTTGCGCAGCGCAGCTGCTGGGGAATCGTTGCCGTCACTGATTGCATCAGCGGATAGCAGACTGTCAGCCAGCCCTTTGTCTATCGCATCACTGCCGCCGATGTAGCTTTCGGCATCCATCAGTTTCTGAACCGTCGGCATATCCAGCCCGGAACGCGCAGAATAGATATCGGCCATAGCGGTATCGAAGGGCTCGAGGGCCTTGGCTAACTCCGCAAAATCATGCCGGTTACCCATCGCCATAACCCAGCTGTTATGGATCATCAGGAACGCGCCGCGACCTATCTGAATGTCATCACCGGCCATCGCAATAATCGACGCAGCACTGGCTGCAATGCCCAGCACTTTCACCGTCACCTTGCCTGCGTAATCCCGCAGCAGGTTGTAGATAGCCAGCCCTTCAAACATATCGCCACCGGGCGAGTTAATGTTCACCGTGACATCGGCGCCATTCATTGTTCGCAGCGCACCGGCGATCCGCTTGGCGGTGACACCTTCGCCCCAATAGTCCTGCCCGATAACATCAAAAATGGAAATGCTGTAATCATCAGTGCTAGCGGCCTTGATACCACCGTCCCAGCGCTCAAGCGCTGATGCAATCGGCTCGCTTGTTACCCGCGCGCAGGGTCGCCCCACCGGCGCGGCCGGAAGTTGTTTTTTGCTCATTTGGGAAATGCTCCTAAGCAGCCTGTTTTAGTGGTGATTGCTCAAAAGGAATGTCGGGGAATACGAGGTTATGAACTTCTTTCAGAACCATGGCCTGAACGACAGGATTACTGGTTTCCAGATTTTTCAACGGGGTCAGGTTCAACTGAACCGTGTAGATATCACCACCTTCAATCGGTGACATATTCTCCAGCCGGCGAACATCGTTGCGCGACATCCAGCCGTTTTGCAGCGCGCTGGTGTAGTACGCCGCACGCCCCGCGCTGTCGGCACGAAGCAGACCTTCAACGGAGAACTCAGCAAACAGATCATCGTCACCATTCAGCAGGCAACGCGCTATTTCCTGTTCGATATTCACCAGCAGCGGTCGCAGCGTGTGGGTCAGGAAAAGAAGGTTCATCCCTTCCAGACTCGATGCCCAGCTGCTTTGTTTGGTGGTATGTCCGACCATGTACGGCGGCACGCGGAACCAGCGGCAGATCTCTTCGATACTGAAAGAGCGGCTTTCCAGCAGCTGCGCGGCCTCCGGATTCATCGTCACGTTCTGGTATGTCAGTTTGTTTTCCAGCACCATCAGCTTGCCGGCGTTTTTCGAACCGATAAACGACTGCAGGTTTTTTCGCAGACGGTCGCGCTGATCTTTTGTTAGTGCGTTTTCAGAAGATAAAAAGCCGGTGCTCTGCAGCCCATTCTCGAAAATTTTCGCTGCAGCCTCATCAACCGACATCGCTGCGCCGAACACATCAACACCCGCCATGGTTGGCATCATGCCGCACACACCATCAAGGCCGAACCCCCGGATATGCATCATCCGATCCGTGGGGATAACCCGCTTCACCCCGTTTTCGGTGTACGTGTACTGCAGCTGGCCGGTATCCAGTCGTTTAACCACCATGTTCTGTGGTAGCAGCGGCACCAGTGATACCAGTTTTTTACCAATAAACAGCTTTTCTACAAACGCATTACCACGCAGACAAACGCTGGCCACCACCATAAGCATGAAACGTGATGGCGTCATTTCCGGATTTGGCCGGCGGCAAAGTACCTGGTACGCGGCGTTGTTTTGCGCCAGTTTTCGGGAGCCGTCCGGCTGGCGCTCATAAACTTTCAACGGAAGCGTAGAGATTGACTCACTAAGGAGCCGGACGCAGGCCCAGACGGACGACAGCTGCATGGCCTTATCGGCTGTGACGACCTTTCCGCTGCTGCTGGTCCCCATCCACTCTTTCCAGAACTCACCAGTTGTGAGGCTGATTGGCACGCCCAGCCAATTTAAAAGGGCGCCTTTTACGCGCCCGGGTTGCTTGTTCTTTGCCATCAGACACCCACTATGATCGGTTCGTCAAAAAAGCCCTCAATATCGCTGTCGTCAGACTCGTCACCTTCCGAAGCGCCAACAGCCATTGCCCCGGAAACCACGCCATCAATACGCCCGTTACTGCGGCGTTTACTGAATACCCGGTTCCCGCTTTTATCTTCCTCAATCACGGCATTCGCCGCGCACCAGCGAAGACAAGGATTCAGAACAATGGCGATCTGTTTCTCCATGATCAGCTGTTCAAACAGCTCGATAGAGTGCGGCATCCATAAACCGGACTCCGTTGATTTACCGAAGCCCTGCCCATGGGGAACCAGTGGAACCGTCACCCCCTCGTCGTCCAGTTCAGGCAGCAGATAATCAATGTGGTACCGGTCAAAGGCCACTTTCCTGATATCAAACATTGCGGCCAGTTCAGCGATGCGACGGGCAACAAACCCGTAATCGATCGCCGTACCCGGCGGTGCATGGATATGCCCTTCTCTTTCCCAGACATCGTAAGGGACGCGATCCAGCCTTGCGCGGTCATAGAGCGTATCGCGGGGCGTCCAGAACTCGGTGAGCAGCGTACTTATCGCCGGAAAATAAAGAGAAAGAGCCGTCAGGTCGCGCTTGCCGGACAGGTCAAGTCCGCCGTAACAGGTCTGCCCCCGTAATGACTCGAGACTGATTTCCTGCTCGCAGCGCATCCAGATATCGCCACCAATCCACGGATTTTCAGCATCTACCCACTGACAGAAGTTAAGGCGTCGAACCAGGCTTTCTTTTGCAGGCATCCCCCGCGCATCTTCCACTTGCTCACGCAGATAGTCAGGCAGGAAGGTATGCCCCATTGAGGGGTTTGCTTTCCCCCAGCAGGTTTCATCTTTGAAAGGATCATCGCCTTCATCGAGCGAACAAATAAACGCAAAGAACGCATCATTCTCGCTCTGCCCCGACGCTACTTTTTGCCCGTACTGATGGTAGTCATAACAGACGCTGGTCTTATCATGGCCACTATTTGTGATCATGAAAATCAGCGCCTGCCGGCGGCCCTTCGTACCGGCGCGCATCATCTCAACCGCGCGGTTATCTTTATGCTCGTGGATTTCATCAATCAGAGCACAATGCGGACGAGGGCCAGACTGCCCGTCGTCAGAACTGATAGGCCGGAAAAAAGAGCCATTTTGCAGGAATGCCAGATTCCACTCTTTACCCGCGCCGCCTGATTTCTGGATCCTGGACAATAACGCAGGGGACTGATCGACCATCGCCACCGCATCGCGAAACAGGATCATGGCCTGGTCTTTTTTGGTCGCAGCGGCGTATACCTCCGCGCGCGGCTCCTTGTCCGCCATCATGCAATAAAGGCCGACGCCAGCAGCAAGCGGGGATTTCCCCGAACCCTTCCCGGACTCCACATACACGGTACGGAAACGGCGGGTACCGTTGGCTCTTTTCCATCCGAAAATTGAGCCAACAATGAAACATTGCCAGGGAAGAAGTAAGAACGGCGCACCTTCATGCTCGCCGCCATTGAGTTTTAGCACCTGGGCGAAAAAGTTAATCGCGCGGGTGACGGAATCGACATCCCAGACAAGACCGCGTTTCTTCCCTTCTTTCAGATCGCGTAGATGCCGGTTACATGCATTCCGAATATCAGGACCAGCAACCACCTTCCCTTCGGAAACGTCCTGCGCGTACTTCGTAGCAGGATCAACCGAAGAACTGGTTGAGCGGGTCTTCTTTTTTGTCGTCGTCGCCATTCACTTTCACCTTAGTCCTGGCGGCAGGGGTAAGGCCAAATTCAACCAGGTAACTTTTAAATCGCCGATCCGCATCGGCCAGCATGGCAACCGCCGGGTTTGCCTTAATTAAAAAACCGCCCTCCGTTTGAACCGTGTAAGTTCTCCCTTCTTCAGCAATGGTGATACGCAGCTGCAGTATGTCAGCGTAAATATCACAAAGACGCTCGAGCGCCAGCGTATCGGCAACCGTCAGAATGCCCATGCCATCCAGCAGCATGGTCAGCTTTCCCCAGGCCACTTTCCCCCAATCCGTTAAATGGGATGGTGGGCTCGGTATTTCGCGTTCCGGCATCGGCTCTTTGTCGTTGAGTTTGCGTTTGCCCGGGTTGCCGGTTACCACTTTGAGGTGGGTCGGTTTCGGACGTCTTCCTGCCATCAGAACCTCCCAGAAAAAAACTTTTCATTTCGCGGTTGTGTGTAAAAAGGACGAGCGGCGGTCATTCGTAGCGAGGGGGGTGAACTCTTACCCCGCCCTCCCCACGGCGCTCTGGCGCGCTGCTGGTGGCTATCGCCTGAACCAGTGCGACGCAGGGTCGAGGGGCATGCCGCTGGCGTCACAGCCTATGGCAACCCCTCTCTTTTCCATGCGCTGCTTCGTTGAATCGTGGTGAGGCTTACATAAGCCTTGCCAGTTCTTCTGGTCCCAGAATAGCTTTTGGGCTTTTGATAGCGCCTCCTTGTCTCCCGAGCGCAGCGCCTCTTTCAACTTGTGCGGAATGATATGGTCCACCACTGTCGCGGCGGCAACCTTTCCCTGCTCCTGGCACATCACGCACAACGGGTGAGCACGCAGGAAAGCCTGTCGTCCTCGGTCCCACTTGCTGCCATAGATACGTGGGTCGCTATTACTTTTCACCGGCATCACCTCGCCTGCGGATTGTTGTTCGACTCTCTCACTGAGTCATAGATACGCTCACACGTCATTCCTGCCCGGTAGCTTTCGTCAGCTCGTCCAGCATAATATCGAGCTTCTTCTGCAAGACTTCCGAGCATGTCGGCGAGCATTGCGGCTTCAGCTCCTGCTGTTTTGCTTCTGACGGCAGCGGCAAGATCTGCGGTGTGCTTTGCGGCGTCCAGGTGGGCAGCGAGTTTTGTTGCTTCGACGTGCAGCTGCTTAACGCTGGCAGACAGGCCAGCAGAAGTAACGGCAGCACGCGCTGCTTGAGCTTGAGCATCTTTAACGGCCTCATCCCGGGCTATTGTTCGCCCATGTTCAATCATACGAGCAGCGGTCTGTGCGTTCGCTTCCTGTGAAGATTCCGCGCTATCCCGGTCAGCCCACTTTATTTTCCAGCTGCGGTTCGCCCACTCACTACCAGCGAGGAACGCACCAGACAATGCGACAACTACGATGATGCAGATGCTGGTGGGCTTCACTGGTCTATCCCCCAGCACGTTAGCGCGCTTTCCTGGTCCCGTCGTTCTACCTGCCCATAGCAGCCATTCTTCTGGCCTTTGGTCAGGCGGCAATCGCGGCCGCCGTCTTTAATCCACCAGCGGATAGCTTCACAGGCTCCTTTCGTATCGCCAGCGTTCATGCGCTTATAGAACGTTGATGGGTAGCATTTGCCCGGTCCGATGTTGTAAGGGCAGAACGATGCAATGCCGACCTTCTGCGGTTCCGTCAGCGGTACCTTGATATTGCGGTCAACCCACGCCAGTGCCTTGTCGCGCTCAATGGCGTTAACCTTTTTGCATTGGGCCTCGGTTGCGGTTTGACCTTTCACGACGGGCTTACCATCGATTACGGTGACGCCGTGACATAGCGACCAGATGCCACCGGGATCGACAACGGCCACCAGCGCATTGCCTTCTTTCTCGCTGATAAACTGGTCAAACAAAGCCGGAGCAGACGCGCCAGCTGCAAGGAGAGCCAACATCGCGGCACTCAATTTCGCTTTATTCGCCATCAGTTCTCCCGAGCGGCTTTGCGCCTGTCATCTTTGATTTTGAAATAGAGGTTTGTCAGGTACGTCATCAGGCCAAACATCAGACTTCCGAGAACGCCGATGGCAGCCCATTGCGACGGGCTGACTCTGTCCAGCAACTGAAGCACCCAGAATCCGGCGTTACCGGCTGATGCACCGTAGGCAATGCCTGTTGTCAGTTTGTCCATTCGATACATGCTCTCACCTCGCTGCGTGGCGGGTGCTGTGTGTGTTGGAAAGGGATCAGGCTCGCGGGCTCTTATGTCAAAGGGTAAGTTAGGAGTGATACCCAGAGCCTGAAATGAAAAATCCCCGGCATATGCCAGGGATTGAATGGTTTGATTGACTTATTTTGGTGGTAGTAACGGTCCCTCAAGGACCTCTGTGTCATCGCTATGGCAAATGCCAAATACCAGTGACTCGCTTCCCTGTTCCTAGGTCATCAAATGCCTCAGGTGTAAAGTATGCCACTTCAACGACACCATTATGCTGAATCCAGTAATAGCCGCGTTTCATCAACCTCCCCGCTTATCATCAATCATATCTCAGGATATTCATCCCATCTTCGTACAACTGTAGAGTCTAGACGTAACAAGTTCTGGTGACCTACAGTTCAAAGCTCAGGAGTAAATCCCAGGCTACGGGTTAGCATCCAGATACAGGAAGGAAAAAACCTGCTCCGGAGAGCAGACTTTTGGTAGGGTATATTTCACATCGCTTTACTACTCAAGGTTAAAGAAGAATGCGCCTGCCACCAACACCCCTGCGGCAATAAGTATTAAAATTGTCATTATCATTTTTCGTTGTAACCCATAAGCAATCATGGCCATTGCTAAGATCACTAGTGATAGCATTGGCCATGTGCTTTCAAGAAAAAACAGCATATCTATTGCTCATACCTAAGGCCCACTTTCATAAAGCCTACTCTATAGCCTAAAAAGATACCAGCGGTCATATCGTGGGTAGTTTGCTGTTTGTCTTGCAAATCAATCGTAGTCGCGATTTTCATCAAAACGACGATAGTGCTCTTGCCGATCCTGCTCTTCCATGTCAGCGATATCACAATCCTGAACCCATTGAGCAATACTCTCTTTCAACTCGCTCAAGTCTTCAGGGCGGTGGATCCGATAGTAACCCGAAGTATCATCGTCTTTCGTGAAAATGACTGTGAATGGATTTAACTTATCAGCATAAACGAGATAGATGTCATAGAATTCTGGCTCAATACCTGGCGAAAGATCATCTATGCGTTCTGATTCATCCCATTCAACTTCGACCTCCAGTAGCGCTACACCCAATCGTTCTTCAAGTTCGTCCTGGGCCAGAAACTCTGCGGCATCCGAATCAAACTGTTCGAGCTCTTCTTCGGTGAAAGTCCG
Organism: Kluyvera sichuanensis; assembly: GCF_040930405.1. Taxonomy (NCBI): domain Bacteria; kingdom Pseudomonadati; phylum Pseudomonadota; class Gammaproteobacteria; order Enterobacterales; family Enterobacteriaceae; genus Kluyvera; species Kluyvera sichuanensis. The sequence goes on along the minus strand of NZ_CP162271.1, from coordinate 413,385 downwards.
AGTACGACTTCTCTCATAGCTATCCGTCATTTCCTGAATCCTTATGCTGTGTGGGTAAACATACAACGTAAAGAGTTACAGAAAGTGAATCAAGAAACAAATGCTGGAGGATTAGAATCCACCTATTTACAGGCTGTTCCAGCGAATAGCCCCGCCCCTTCAGGACTGAGGGCTAATTGAGGCCAGACCGCGTCTCTTATGTTCAGGGATAAATTAGGAGTGACTCCCGGTGCCTGATAATTAATAAGTCCACCATCTAGCAGCCTTTACATGAAGTGAAAATGTTGTGGGATAGTGCGAGAAACGGCGATGTGACAGGGGTACTGATGCAATGCATCCCGCGAATACCCCTGTCGTATCGCCGCAAAACAAAAGCCCCGACTGGCGGGGCTTTCGCTATATTCAAATTGTCGCTTAACGTCGCTGTCATCGTGGCGCAGCTCTGCCAAGCATGAATGAATTATCTGATTTTCTGGCCAGATTTCAATAACAAAATAAATAAAGAGCACAAATAGCTAAAATAAATCACTCTTCCATCAGCTTACGGGATGAGAGGAATACCTTTGCCCGGAAAATCTCAAGGCACCAGCGAACTCGCTTCCGCGCTTCTCCATCAGTAAGCCATGGGGCAATCGCCTGTAGCTCTCTACTGATATCAGCAATTTTCCTTCGTGTGGTGTAATACTGCAGGCCGACAATGTAGACGGGATCGTTGATATCAAAAGCCGCCAGTACAGACTCTTCAATAAAATCCACGTCATCATTGGTAATCGCCTCATCAATGACGCTGCCTGGGGTTTGCGGCCAAATGATACAATGTGCTCTCTTTAAGGCCTGTTCCCCTTTGAACCCCTCGCTTCTAGCCTGCTCAAGCGCAACGGTAAATCGTTCCAGAGCTTTATCTGACCATCGCCCTCTTCTGATTACGTTCCAGCAGGAATGCTCACGCGGCATACGTGGGGCAGCTCCTCCTCTAACGCCCTCTCCCCAAGTTGATAGAAGTGATTTAATCCATCCCCCCTGAATATTGGTGAGCGGAGTAAAACGGCCTAACCAGCTTTTGCGGGGCGCGGCAGCGACAGTGGCGAGCCCTTGTTGGTGCAGACGGCGTTGACGTGGTGTCATGATGATTCTCCTTTACGCCAGAACGCCGAGCGCATAGGCCCGGTCCAGCAATTGAATGATTAATACTGGCTGCGGCGCATACTCGCGCTCGAATGCGGCGGGGTTGTCATGTAACTGGCGGTGATGAACCCGGCATAGCGGTATGGTGAAAATGTCGTGGGCTCTGGTTGCCATCCCGCCCTGTCCCCATCCGATAAGATGGTGGGCATCATCTGCCGGCTGTCCACAGCACGCGCACGGCTGGGTTTTAACCCATTCAATAAAGCGCGAGGATATCCAGCGAATACGCTTAGGCCGGGCGAATAATGTGGCGGGGGCTTCTGGGTCTACCTGAACCTGAACAACGGGTTTTACAGCTTTTGGTTCCGGTTGTGGTTCAGCAGTTGCCTGACGGGCAGGAACAAGGCTAATCCGTTCGGCGAGTATGTCCGCTGCCGGGTATGACGGAACAATCTCGCTTTCTTTGTAGACCGACTGGAAAGGATCATCTTTCAGACCAAGGGAACGGCTCGCCATATTTTCGGTTATGGCATCCCCTATCCCCTCTGATACGGCCCACCAGCACAACTCAGCCAGCGAAAGCATTCTGTCCGCAGCGCAGCCGGTTTTGATACGAACACATTCGATCACCCAATCAGCGAGGTTTCTGGCGATCAGCTCATCCAGAACTTTGTCGCTCTGGTTGCGTAGCTCGTTGTCACAATGCCAGCACGCGACAATTGAACCCGGCTCATGCCTGAACATCACCAGCTCACGGTGGTGGTAGTTGCTGTGCGGCCACTGGCATTTTGAAACATTACGGCCCAGCCAGTCCTCCAGCGCCGTAACGCCACCAGCAGCCCGAACAACACGCGCATCCAGAAAGAATGGCGTTAGTGTCGGATCTTCCGCCAGCACCTGCCGGGCGTCTGCTATTCTGCCCGACGGTAAATCTTTCATGGAGTCCGGTTGCCGCTCAATCAGAATACGTCCGCCGCTGAATAAGCCCATCAGCTCCTTGCCTGGCTTCAGCAGAACAATACCCATATGACGGGCAATCTCTGGCATCAGGAGAGCTCGCACGGTTCCCCCTCCCGGATGATCATCTTTCCGGTTTCGCCCCAGATTTTGGTCACGCGCCCATCCCAGATATGGCTATCCTCGCCAAAAATGGCATCCAGCAGCGCCTTTTCTAAATTATCTTTATCAGGCTTTTGCTGGTGGGGTTTCCCATCCATTAAGGCTCGTTTCTTCTTACTCCAGCTCGGTGGCATCGGCAGAACAAAGATAACGTGATACCCGCTTTCCGGGAGCGTGACCTTGTTCAGCCTCACCTCGTCACAGAAAGCACGGTACCGGAGAACCTCCGGGCGTTTTTTCCATTTATCGGCGCGGGTCATTCGGGGTTTGCCCAGTGGGGTGATGTTGTAAACCTTCTCGTTCATTTCCACCCCCGCGAGCACATAGAGCGCTGCGTCCGCTGGTGGCGGTCAGATACAGGAAGGAATGCGGACACAACCCAAAAGCGGGGATCTGCATCTAGGCTTTTTTCTACGGTGATGTTATTCGCACGATAACGGGCCACCAGCTCTTCGGCCTGTTCTTCGGTCAGGTTGTCCTGATAGAACCAGTCTCTTTTCATACCGTACCCCGGCAGAAAAAAGACAAAAGAGAACCGCTGACGTGGCTGCACATCAGGGAAAAAATCGGGACTTGTGTGTTTTGCGCCATGGTGTCTCCGTGGCGCAGCAGGTATAGGCTGTTCAGACCTATGACGGGAGTTTAGCAGAACCGGATGGAATCAGGTAACCAGGTCGGGACTTTGCCATTTCAAGCATTTGAGCGAATAACGACGGTGTGCCTACTATCTCATCTGGCTGCAAAGGCATGAAGGAAATCACATCCCCACGGCGGTACATCAGCGCGCGCTCGCTGACAGGAAATGATGGAAGCCTGGCGACAATAACGCCATCATCGCATCGAATTACGACATAGCCCTGATCAGGCATATTCTGTTTTAGATCCACTACAAACCCCTCGCTACTGCCCTGTTTCGGCGTCGAATTAATAAAACCAGTCGTCCGCGCTTTCCCACGTTTCCTGCAGGATTTGCTCGACTCGCTTTTTGTCGCCATCAGCGCCACCAATGACACTCAGGCCATCGGTACTGGTACGACGGACCATCAGCTTACAGTCTTCATAATTCTGGCTTAATCGGCGTAGCAATTCGGCTTCCAGTGCAGGTACTGCGCCATCGGGTAACTTTTTCTTTTTATCGATTGTGACTTCGACTCTCATACGTCCTCCACTCGAAATGCTGTATAAATAAACAGTACACCCATGCAGCAGATTTATCAATCCTATAAAGGCATTTTTTGTGAAGGTTACTATGTTGTTTCTAATGAGTTTTTATGACGCCAACAAAAAACCCGCCGGGGCGGGTTCTGGTATTTTCTGGGCTGTTTTCGGGCCTATATTATGGGTAATTCGTCAGGTTCGGCGCGTCGTATTACGTTGATCTCGTATGTCATCACGCCGGATACTGGTACTTCGGCAAGCACGTAGCCTTACTGCTACTCGCTCTTATACCAGATGACCACCGCCCGACAGTCTCGCCGATTGAGTCTTGCGTAACAAATAGTCTTTGGATAACAACGCATGGTCGCATTCACATGATAAACGGGATCATCCAACATGCGTCCCAATGTTTATTCACCTACTGACGATATCTAGCCAGCCTAGGCATCCATCGAAATGGTTTCCTGATACTAATAAAATGAGATGCTTATCATGCTAAGCATTTTATTGGTGCCACTAAAAATAGTAGTTATCTAAATGTGTTATAATTTTTCTTTATAACTACAAGTTCTTAAACCATTAAAAAACAGTCGCTTATATGCTTGTTTTTTTTTGCACAATTCAAATGTGTTATGTTGACAATAATCATGTTAGACACATAATGGTGTTATAACTGGACATTTTAATATTCTTGTGGGAAAAATAAAACAGACCTATCAAACTTGACTAAGAGTCTATGATAGTGAAACGTAGGCCAAGGGAGTTAACCAAATGATTATATCTGATATTTTTCTAGCAACAATTATGCCGTTCTCACCCTCAAAACTCCATTTCATTGATTTTACTTATGAAGAACTGGATACAATCGTTAAGAGACAATATAGTAACATTAGCACTATAAAAATTAAAACACCCCGAGTCATGTGGAAACCATTTAATAAACACAAAAAATCTCAAGGGAAAATAGCACAAATGTTCTATTATTTCTAAATTGGAATAATTTATATGCATAGAAAAAAAAGAGACATCATAAAACCAGTTAGCATTCTGACGGTCATTTTTCTGTTTTTCTTACTCCTGGATTTTATTTTTTTCACTTATGACTCAAATCAAAAAAACAAAGAAACAATCAACGAAATATCAATCATTGTTGATGACATGATCTCATATGCAAACAAAACCAATGATACAGTTATGAATCTGATGTCTACCCGTAACACATGCGATGATGCGCTTCCAGAGATTAGACGAATTATAACCACAACCCCTTTTGTGCGATCAATATCATTTGGTGAAAATGGGGTCATAAAATGCCACTCGTTGATTGGAAATTTGAATATAAAAGATCCTCAAAAGCACTATCTTGATAACAGAATGGCACTAATTACTGGAAATTTAATTCAAAGTCAGCACCCTATCTTATTAGTGAAAAATAACTATGGCTCTATGTTTTATGTCACGGCTATAGATGGAATGTATCTACAGATGATAATGAAGCAATTATCTGATGCTGGATTATCAATTCAGTTTTCTGTAGGTGGTGTTTATGTATCTGGCGACGGGATATTATCCTGGCGTTCGATGACAGACTCGCACGTAGCAGTTCAATCAATTATATCTCATCAGTACCCATACAAATTAACGACCGGACTTAACTACAATTCGATTGTATCTGCGTATCTACACGTTCAGAAACATCATATTTATGTGTTGGCCTTTCTTTTTCTCACCCTAACATTCGTAATAATTCGACGTTCAAGAAAACCATATACCATGAGCGATGATATAAGGCTTGGTATCGAAGGAAATGAATTTATCGCATTTGGACAAAAAATAACACGAATTGAAGATGGAACAACAAGTGGCATCGAAATACTTGTTAGATGGTCACATCCTACACAAGGTCTTGTAAGACCAGATATATTCATTCCGCAAGCTGAAGCAGCAGGCCTGATAATACCAATAACGCAAGGGTTGTTTAAACAAGTATCTACTATTATTAATAGTATTGATGGTGAACTTCCTGATGGATTTTATGTATCATTTAATATAACTGCTAAACATTTTGATGATTTGACTCTGTACAAGGATTGTATTAATTTTTTAAGTCAAGTTAAAAACAAGGGCGTGAGATTGATTTTAGAACTAACTGAGCGAGAGATTATACCTCAGGATAAAACAACCCTAAGATTGTTTAGATTATTACATGAAGCTGGTATTGAATTGGCTATTGATGACTTTGGCACAGGTTACTCGAGTTACTCATATTTACACAACCACTATATTTCCATCCTTAAGATCGACCGCTCATTTGTAGATAAAATAAATACTGACGCTGTATCAAGCGTGCTAATTGATAGTGTAATTCATCTTGGTAACGAGCTATCATTAAAAATGATTGCTGAAGGCGTTGAAACCAAGGAGCAAGTTGAGTATTTACATAGTAAAAATATAAAGTATGCTCAAGGGTATCTTTACGGTAAACCTAAAGCAATCAAAGATATTATTTCAGATATTATTAAATCCTAACTCAACTAGCGTTAATAGTAAGATTCAGGCTCGGTTAATATCAAGCCTGAATCTTACTTAGAATCCTATTTATTTTAACTAATCGGCCAGGGCACAACTAGTCAACTTTAATCAAGTAATAATCATCTCTCCTTTTTGCTGCAATGTTGTGCTTCGACATGAAAAAACCCACTGGGTATTTGAGGGGGTTATAGTCACTCCGGTAGTAATTCGTAGAGCTTTAACGCCCTGAATGCTCCATGCCCTCCTAGCCCATAAATCCTGTCTGGTTCCTTTGTAACTTCAGCGAGCACTTTACCCAAGATAACGGGGTCTGAATCGCCATCTTCAATATCTACAACTGCTGTGAAATTATGAGGGTTGTCGTCGTATTCAAACTCAACATAATACTTCTTTTTCATATTTTACCCTTTCGTTGCACATGCAGATGAAATATAGACCATGTTACTCACTTCACCTCCTGCGGTGCTTCCCTCGTATGTAGCCTTGGCTCTCCATCCTTTGGCTCAGGCCATTCTCGCTGCATATTAACCTTCAGTTTTTCTTCCATTGCTGCAGTAATTTCACCATCACTGATACCCGCTCGGCGTTGTGCGTCCCAAAGAAGAAACTGCATATCAGCCCATTCGCTCAGATCGTCAATGTCAGCAGCAGCTTCAAGCGCCTCTTTCGAAAGATGCTTCAGTGGTCCAACAGGACCAACATCGCCGAACGTTTTCCCCGACCATTCTGCATGCCGGCGGCGTATTAGGTTGCGTAGCTGTAGTGATGCACTCTTCTCCGCCTCCCGACTCACCAGCAGCTCCTCCAGCCCCTTGATAGCATCAGCAATGACGCATGCCATGTCGCCGCCGTTCTGGTACTGGAGGGAGCGTTTCAGCTCTGCGATGAGGCGGATAAGCCGCTCAGCGGTAAGCGGTTTGTTTGCAGGATGGTTAGCTGGGTCTGTTAAGTTGATATTCATGCTGCACGCTTCTGCTTACGGTTAGAGCGGCACACAAGCGCCCAAAAGTTCATTTCGCAAATCATCGCCGTCAGCACTTCAGCCCGACGACGACACCCTAATTTATTGGACTTCCCAACCGACCGCTTGCGCTGACGCAACACCTTTCGTGTGTGCGCCGCCTGTACTTCATCACGTCGCTGTTTTGAGGCGTAAACACCCTTTGCAGGTACTTTCCGCGCCTGTTTCTGGTAGGCAGTTAACAGGTCATGCACATCTGATGATTTAGTCATTCTGTTTACGCTCCTTAGCGCTTATATCCAGTGAGAAACATGAAGCCGACAACGGTGCACACAGCAACGCCTATTCCCGCAATGCCGATTAACGCCCAGACCAGAATTGTTCCGATTGTTGCAATCATCATCCTTCTCCTTCGATAACCTGGATGCCAGCGGCGTCGAGCATTTCAAAAATCGCCGTTTTGTTAAACCAGTGTCCTGCTGGGTATGGCACCATTACCGCATGCCCACTTTGAACAACCCCCACGTGTAACTCAGGAAGCTTCACGGTGACTGTGCGGGACTCCAGCACGCTATTCGATAACTCGACAGTTCTCAGTTGTTCCTGCAGCTGTTTCACCTCGTCGAAAAGTTCGCAGGCATGGCGGCCTTGCTTAGCGCTTTTATGCTGCTCAGCTTCCAGCGCCTCTACCAGAGTCCGAATCATCCGCGCGGCCTGTCCACACTCATCAACGATAGAAACGTTTGTGCCGGTTTCTACTCCATCGACTTCGAATCGCAAATCGACATCATCAGAATCAATATCGCTGGCCTCAAATTGAGAGATATATTCCATTGTGAATGCGGACGCTTTTGCTTTGCTGACGAGCAGCGCCAGTGCGGTGATATCGTTCATTCCTCGTCCTCCAAGTCAGCAATAGCGTCCATAACGTCAGAGCCGCGAATAATTTCAAATGCGTGGCAGGCCATTTTAAAAACGAGCTGCTCTTGCGGGTGCGGTGATTCCCAGTACTTAAATCCTGGGCGGTGCGAGTAGCCCTGCATCGCGTAAAATTCACCGGCAAGCTCAATGGCCGCATCGACTAGTTCGCGATTTGTCATTGGCTGGTTAGTCATGCTCGGCTCCTTGGCGTAACTGGGCGGCAAATCCATTGCAGAGTTCTCCGGCATCCTGCAGGACCAAGCGCGCATCTTCATGCAACCCTTGGGCGTACTGTTTCAGGTATTCGCCAGCCAGTTCGGCCCCTTCCGCCTGCGCATCTGCCAGTTGCTGTTTAAGTTTCTCGTTTGCGGTTACCAGTTCTGCGTTACATTCAGCCAACTGGTTCACTGTTAAACCTTCAGTCGTTTTTTTCATGCCCGATTTCCCCGAATTAGTTTTACTCTGCCGTTCCCGCTGTTGTGATGAATGTTCATCAGCATCGTGCATTACGCAGGCAGCGGTTGCGCAGCCTTGCAATGCCCCATAGTTCGTTTGAAGTGCTGGTCATCCCCATGATCGAGGTGTAAGCCGTCGCGGCTCTCCGCCAGAGCCCTTTGCTCTCCAGCGCTTTGGCCTTTGCCATCGCCTCCTGAACTTCCTGCAGGTTTTCTGGTGCAGAGCGCGGCGCCACATCTGGCAGTTCAACATCGGGTACCTCAACGCCTGCACGTACCCGGTAAACGTACTGAGTGCCGTTGTTAATCCGTCCCAGCTTTCCTGCGTAATACAGCTGGCGCAGATGATTTCCTGCACTGCTTGACGGAAGATCCAGCGCTTCGCATATATCCTGCAGGACGCAATCAGGCGTTCTGCCCACAATGGCGAGCACCAGCTGCGCCTGTGTTACTCGGTCTTTGGTCTTTTTGGTCATTGGTCAAAACTCGCTTACTTGGTTAAACCTGCCGCTTTGCGGCGCTTGTACTCGTCCATCAGTATTTGCGCTGGCGTCGGCCCCGAAGGGTGACTTGGCGCAGCTAACTGGCGGCGTATCGGCGGGATTGAAAAGCCGTTAGCCAGATGCTTCGTCCACTTCGTCAGTAACTTATCTGCCAGCTTTTTTAGCTCTCCTTCTGTCAGGTTTCTTTCCACTCCGGTTCTGCGCATTTCAATGCAGATGTGATAAAGCACATCCTGTTTCCATGGGTATTTATCGCTCCCCGAATAACGGTATGATTCGTTTCGCCAGAGTCTGTACTCTGTAAGAACGGCGTCAGAGGTCAGATTGAATGGGTTGGCGCCGCTGGCAGAAACCAACGAAACAAACTCAGCAAGATCTGGCGGCCATGTGTGACCCAAAGCACACCGCTCCATGCACTGACTACACACCAACGCAATCTGGGCTTCACTCATCGTTCCAATTTGGGCCATCCAGAGTTCTGACGGTTCTTCCCCGTTCTTCTGAATCCAGCGATTCGAAAATATCTCGCCCATGACTTCCCACAGACGCCAGGCTGTTTCGCTCGCCTGAGTGTTCTGCAGCACGTTGCCGTTGTTCACGGGCTGCTCGTATCTGTTGAACAGCTCTGGATGCTGCTGGTTCGGTTCGTGTTCCCACATGACCTGTTTCCCCTTGTACTGGTTTTGGCTGGGCTACTGCCCTGTTTAGGTGGCGGGCTAACTTCTGCTCCCACTGAACCTGATGAAAAACTTTCCCCTCAGCCTGCCAGTAGGCAATGAAACTACTCAGTTCCGCCGGAAGGTTTAGCCCTTGCTTAACTGGCATTCCCCACAGCACCGCTTGCCGCTGGAAATCTCCGGAAGGTTTCCAGCCCTGGTACATTTGGAATTTTCCAAACGACTGGCTACCACCAAACGCAATTCCTGGCTGTCCAGGATAAGTAGGGGTATCTGGCCCGACCACCTCTCTATGTATGGGGTTTAGATCTTTAGGTTCCTTTGGTAGATTCCGGATCCCGTTTTTGGGATCGTTTGACGGAAAAAACGGGATCGTTTGGTCGTTTTTCATACCGGAAACACAACCGTTTTCGGTATCGTTTGATGGTGTAACAACCCCGTTTCCGGGTGCATTTAAACGATCCCGGTTTTGGTAATGTTCCCGTTTTCGGGTGTGTTCTAAATCTCCAATGCTTTCTTCCACACCAAGGAGACGGTACACAGGAATTTGTTTTGTCCTGCCCCGACGTTCACCGGTATCCTGAATCAGCCCAATGGACACTAAATATTGCAGGCTGGACTGAACGGTTTTCTTATCCAGTTCAGTTGCTTCGGCTAGCGCTGGAATGGATGGGAAGGCACAAAGATCCGCCCCACACATATCTGCAAGCCAGGTTAATACCGCCTTTGCAGATGATTTCCCGGTCTTCACCTTTTTGGCCCATCGCATTGCGTCAATGCTCATGTGGCCTCCTCTCGATTCTTTACGGTACTCATTGGTCAAAACTCGATTAAAAACACTGTGGCGCTACGGCGGCTACGCTCGCCAGTAGTGGTCCCGCCAGATCTGCTGGAAGCAGGTTAAACAATGCGATTGCAGCCTCTCTTATCTCGCGCTCAAGCTTCTGAACCGGAGCACCTAACAACTTCGCCTGGTGAGCATCGCTACACTCTTTGATCGCACTGGCCACCAGCTCTGTTTCCGTTAACCCGCGCTTTAAACCGTACTTACGGGCTACTTCAATCGGCATGGCATCAGCAATCGCCGTGGAAAGCTGGATGACATATCCGGTGTATTTCTCAGAACCGTTTTCGTTCTTCAGATAGCGGTACAGGTTTTGCTTGTTAACACTGATGCCGCGACCGTTTTGTTTTTCCCACTGTTCGGCCACCAGCTGAGCCACCACATCCTGTGCTTTACCAGGAATTGTGGATTCCCATTCCTGCACTGCCGCATAAATTTTCTGGCACTGCATGCCATCGCGGCGACGAGGCGAATACTGATTTTTTGTTTTCAGCGAAGCGGTTTTTTGCCGGTTAAGATGTTCGAACGCTACTGATTGCATGATTTTCCATCCTGTTTAATAGCGGGATCGGTAGGAAATACGCTGTCCAGAGTGCACTCAGCTCCCAACGCGTTAAGTGTTTCAACGATGGTTCTGCATTCTGACAGCCCTGGCTCTCTAAGATCGGCTTCGTAGTTAGATAATCGAGAGCGGCCCCAGCCAAGTGCTTCGGCTAGCTGCGATTGCGAGAATCCTAATTTCTGGCGCTCAAAGGCAATGTTATTCACGGGTTACTCCTACACAGATTTTATGCGTCATATTAGACACATTTCGTGTCCATGGTCAACCTCAGAATGTGTCACACCTCTAGCCACGGAGCGTGGTAATATTTCGGGATGAAATCTATGGCTGAAATTATTGGTGAGAGACTCAAGTCTCTTCGTGAACGTAAGAAGTTAAGCCAAGCGCAACTGTCCAAGTTGTGCGGATGGTCTACTGCTTCAAGAGTAGGGAACTACGAGGGAGGGTTGAGGAACATTGGTGTAGATGACGCCATTACACTCGCCAGATACCTTGATACTACGCCTAGTTTTATTCTTTTCGGTGATGAGCAGAACAAAGGGCAGGAGTTGCCAGAAAAACAGCGGCGTTTGCTACTGCTATTTGATCAGCTTCCTTCGGCCGAACAAGATAAAATGATTGATCTCTTCGAAGTGCGCCTCAAAGAAATTGACGATTACGTCGCTAAATACCTCCAGGGTAGATACAAACCCGCAGAAGAGTAACCCCCCTCTCAACCGGCTCCTAGCCGGTTTTTTATAACCAATTCAGTCCCATTGTTCAGTGGTCCTTGCACGCGCCTGTTATCATCACCTTTTGTGTTGACACATAGACACGCAATGTGTCTATAATGATTTCACAAATTCAGTCATCAAGGCAGGAAGCCCACGCAGTAGTTGCCGGCGGCATACGAAGCACCGGATGAGATGACAATAATCAACGCGCAGCAGGCAGTACCGTTCCGTCAGCCAGACGTTAAAGGCACAAAGGAGAAATCATGATTGATTTTGCACGCGAACCAGCTCGTCAACAAGCCGTGAAATTGAATTTAATCGAAGTGTGGATCCGCCGACTCTGCTACTTCCTCGCCCAGAAAGGCGACCCGGCTGCCGACCAACAGCCAGTAAAAAGTTTCTAATCGAGTTTTGACCAATGGCCGTCGCGGCCGGAGATGTGAATATGGAATTTGGAATGAAACGCGTTCTGGCATCCGTCCAGGCCGTCGCTACCCTGAACAAAATGTACGATGGTTCGCCGGTGTCCCTGACAGCTATCAGCAAAGAATCAAAGCTGTCCACTTCATACCTTGAGCAGATATTCAAAAAGCTGCGCAACGGTAATCTGGTTATCTCGCAGCGCGGGCCCGGTGGCGGTTATAGCCCTCGAGGCGAAGAGATCACTGTTACAGACGTAATCACTGCGGTATCTAAACTGCCAGCTCATAAAACCTTTGAGCCTATCCTGCGAGCGCTTGACGGCGTTCACGTGTCGCAGCTACTGCGGAGCGATTCTTCAGCCCCATAAAGCACAAAACCCGCGCAAGGCGGGTTAAGCACCCGGAAAGCCGACCAAAGCGTTCCGGTTTCGAGTTTTGACCAATGACCACCACCAAGGCGGCTGCCATCAGCTGCCGGGTATCTTACAACCTGAAGGAGCCAGAACGCAATGAACAACTATGCGTACCTGATTAAAGCAAAAGCGAAAGCCACTGAGGCTAAAAGCATTTTTTGCTGGTTTTCTGCAAAATCTGATTCGCGAGCAGACCGCGAGATACTGAACATCCTTGAGGACGAAGGGATCACCGTCGGGCGTGCTGCCGACCACCAGCTCCCTATCCGCACAAACTTTCCTGTTCTGGACGATCTGCCAGTAGAAAGCGTACTGGATGACACCTGGTGCGACCGTTACCAGCTCGATGACAACAACTGCTGGCAAAAAATCGTTGTGGAAGCCACGCCACCAGCTGTTTCCGAAAAGACTAAAACAGAGAGTAACGACTACATTTCTGTTCGCGAGCTCTCCCCTGCACAACAGGTAGCCTGCCACTGGCTCTACGGCAAGCAACACCCATCACAGGAAGAAGTCAGCACCATCAATGAATATCTCGAGAATAAGGACGGTACTCACAATGCGCTGTGTGTCGCAGCTGCTGCGCTAACATCCTCGGACGTTTTAGAACTGACAGATAAACTAGCAACAAAACTTATCGAGTCAGGCTGTGCCTGTGCGGCGCGTAGCTTGCTGGTTAAGCTGTTGGCAGAAATCTGGCATGAAAAAACTGATGATATGACCGGGCAGGACGTAGCCCTGTTCGTTCAGGACTATGAAACATGCGACACCGAAGATGAGCGCGTTGCAGTGGTGGAAGCCTGGACCCGGAAGCAAGAACCACAAACTGAGTCAGAAAACCTGCAGGTGGCTGTTGCCAGCATGTCATTCCGCCGTCGTTTACTGGCGCAATACCTAACTCATGAGCTGGTGTCCATTGCTGATGCGGACCTGATTAAACAAATCGCGGATGCCGAAACAGACACCGATAACAGCTACGTACAGAATCTGCTTCTGGCTGCCGAGAACGCCGGTGAGTTTAAGGATAAAGCGAACGACGCAAACCTTAGTTTCCTGTGCGAAGCTATCAGATCAATCTGGCCGTCTGAAAATAAAAAACCAGAGCTCAATCAGCTAATCTCTTTCATCCGTGACTGGTGGATAACCCCGCATATTAACCGTGGCGTATTCGTGAAAGCATGGCGTACAGGAAAACCTTGTGGCCCGATCCCAATGAAAACAACGGACACAGGGACAAACGCCGGCGGCGTTGGAAAAACAGACCGCGGAGATCTGCTAGAGCATTCCCTTGATACGCTGGATATTGAGATCGCAGCAGCATTATTGCCGATGGATTTTGATATTTATGCGTTCCCTCGAGGGATACTGGAGCGTAGTAAGGACATCGTCAAAAACACAAAAACAATGCCCGCGTTTAGCGCCTGGTCTGAACTGCTGCGGAAGTCCGCCGGTATCCTGGACTATTCCCGCGCCGCAATATTTGCCCTGATTCGCCAGGCACGCCCGGAGATCCATTTATTCCCGAGTGAACACCTTGCCTATATCAGCAAAAACCTGACAGAAACCGATCATGCAAACCCTAGCGCTGAATTACTTGCTGCCGCTCGGCATTTACCTTCGCCAGAAGATGAGAGCACGGATGCTACAGCTGATGATTGCCAGTGCGAAGAAGTAAGCAAAAAGCTCGTCGCCGGGCGCAGTGAATTTGTAGAAGGAATCAGTGACCCGATGGATCCTGAAGACCTATCAACTAAACAGCATGCGATGCCGAAGTGGGCAAAAGCAGATGAACAATCGATCGTGGATGAGCAAAGTGCCGAAACGCACAACCTGCAGGAATGGGCAAAGATTGCTGGCAGCCAGCCACAGATTGCGAATCTTGGCGACGGCATGTTCTCCATCGATAACCTGATAGCAACCCCAGAAAAACCAACCGAGGAAACCACTGATGTGCAGATGGAAGAAGCTCTCAATGATGAAACCGCGGTTGGTTCTGAAATACCAATCAGCAAAGCTGCAGCTGACGCAGTTGCAGGCGATGTTGAAGATGGTGGCCAAACAGGTTCCATAATTAACGATACCGGTCATCACAATGATTTTCGGCACGTCATGGTCGACCTCGAAACCATGGGAAATAAATCAAACGCTCCTATTGTTTCGATCGGCGCAGTGTTCTTTAACCCGAATACCGGCAATACAGGGGCAGAGTTTTATACAGCGGTTTCCCTTGAATCCGCCATGCTCCATGGTGGTGTCCCAGACGCCGGGACAATTATCTGGTGGTTAAAACAATCTCCTGAGGCTCGTTCGGCGATCGCTATGGCCGACACAATGACGCTGATTAATGCGCTGGAGTTATTTTCTGATTTCATCAGCGAAAACTCTGACGCTGGTTCTGATGTGCAGGTTTGGGGAAATGGTGCGTCGTTCGACAACGTGATCCTGCGTTCATCCTATGACCGTGCCAATATCGAATGTCCGTGGAAGTTTAGGAATGATCGCGACGTGCGGACCATGACAGAACTGGGTAAAGCTATCGGTATTAATCCGCGCTACGACATCCCATTTGATGGGGATATGCACAATGCCCTCTCTGATGCGCGTCATCAGGTCAAATATGTCTCTGCTATCTGGCAGAAGTTAACGAATAACTGATTTTTTCTTTTCAGAAAACAGCCCACCAGCCGGTTACTTTTAACTGGCTGGCTATCTGAGGTGATAGCTATGCAAAACCTAACACTGTCACCGGCGGAAATAGAAGAAATAACAGGTTACAGACGCTACACAGAACAGCAGCGACAGCTCAGATGTCACGGAATCCCTTTCACCATCGATGGTAGAAACAGGCCGATTGTTCTGCGTAAAAATCTGGAGCCAGATATTACTGAATTACCAAAGGTTGATGAGTATGTTGCAACGGAACCAAATTTCGACGCCATTTATGGGACGACCACGAAAAAACCCCGCGGATGCGCAGCTGCCGCCCAGGGTTACCAAAAATAAGTACAGCTATGTGTGGAAGCCCAAGGGAACGAAATTAAGCATAACCCTTGGGAAGATCAGAGAAACCAGCATGTCAGCGCTTTGGCGGAGATATGAGGAGGAAAAAGCCAAACGTCACGACGTAATGACATTTTCCAAACTGTGGGGAATGTTTTTGGCGAGTCCAACGTTTACTGAACTAGCGGCCAGAACCCAGAAGGATTACCACCAGCATGAAAAGAAACTGTTAGCAGTATTCGGTAAGGTCAAAGCCGACGATATTAAAATTGAGCAAGTCCGAATTTATATGGATAAGAGAGGGATCAGCAGTAAGAACCAGGCAAACCAGGAAGTATCAAGTATGTCGCGGGTATTTGGCTGGGGATTTGAGCGAGGTTATGTCCGTAATAATCCATGCAAAGGGATTAGGAAATTTACTCTAATTGATCGTGATGTCTATATTCCCGACGAGGACTACCTGGCAATTTATGAACATGCTCGCGTAGAGGTTCAGGTAGCAATGGAAATATCGTATTTATGTGCAGCACGCGAGGGGGACGTGTTTGATTTGATGGTGCAGGATCTTATGACGGATGGGATCTTTATTGAGCAAAATAAAACAGGGAAAAAACAGATTAAGGAATGGACGCCACGACTACGCGCAGCGATAGATAAAGCGCTGGCTCAATTAGTTGGAAGATCTGCCGCTGGTTTTGTAATCCCTAGCCCATCAGGAGGGAGACTGAACCGTAAAACGTTCAATACCTGGTGGAATGATGCCAAGAAAGCAGCAGGAGTGAAATTAGGGAAAAAGATCCCTGGAACATTCCATGATATCAAAGCTAAGGCGATTTCAGATTTTGAAGGTAGCAGCAAAGACAAGCAGCTGTTCAGTGGACACAAAACCGAGATTCAGGTGGCAACTTACGATAGGAAAGTAAAAATATCACCAACCTTAAACGTTCCAAAAATAGATGATTAAACCAATAATAGAAAGTCAGGTTTGTTACAAACCCGCGCAATGCGGGTTTGTAAAGGCTAAAGAGGATCAGTTTTACCGAGGGAAAGATAACCGCCATTGTAATCCCGCCCTAAGCGAGCTAATAAGCGCTGTGTTTCAAGGTAGTCGGCTCTAAATGGTTTCTTTTCATCATCTGTTAACGTTGAATCTTTGATAACTTTCTTTAAAGCTTTCAAATCTCTTTCAAGCTTTCTTCTAGCTGAAGCCAGTTCTTCAGGCTCAAGGAAATAGTTGTAAAGTCTAATCAAGGCCCAAGCAATTATCGGGCTTAGATAAGGAACCATTTTGACCCACGAATCCTGGTATTCAGTCGGGATGAAACCAACAAGGTTGCTCAATACGCCGACCAAAGTTGCAGCGACAGTCGCACCAGCCCCAACGCCAGCGTTAGGAAGTTTTTTATCGGTCATCATTTGACCCCTTTCGCATTTTCCTCAACTGAGTAACAAGTGGAGTACCGCTTTTGAGATCAACTTTGCTAGTTTTTATCAATTCATCATTATGGTAATGATTGATTGTCATAAACCTGACCGGCCAAACGAGATTTAGAATCCATCGAAAGGAAGCATAACCAAAGATAAAGCTGAAAGTGGTGAAGGAAACCCAGCACAAAATTGTAAACAGATTAACAAAATCCATGCTCATGCCTCCTCCCCCTCAACTTAGACAACTCGTCTTTCCTCATCGGCAAGATGACGATAGACCTCTTCAATTGCATACCTAGTTGTAACAGATCCATTAGCCTTTTCAGTAGAAGTAATTCTCATTCTGACACTAAATAGATCACCTTTTTCAAAACTTTGTTGATTGGTCAACACTCGTTCCATGAACGCAGTATCTTCCATAGTCACAGCCCGCTCGCCTACGTCCAGATAACGCATCTTCCAGCCTCTTGCTGAGGTGAAATTAACCTGCGTCAGAGCAACAACGGCTTCCACCATCTCAATGTTCTCATGAGTGAAAGACAAGCGTGGCATAGGCGCAAATTGAGTCGTCGCTTCACCAGTAATACGAAGAACTTCGTATCCCTCAACCTCAACCCTGAAGATTGGCGCATCTTTGTTAGCTAACGGTTGGGTAATAACTTCGTTATACGCTCTTCTTATTACAGAATCAGTAGCCAGCAGCGCATCTGTCTTATCACAAACGATCCGCTCGGTTAGACCATTATTCTCGTAAACTATCTCGGCCCGATCAGACCCATCTTCAGTGTGTATACTCAGAACTTTGTGATTTCTCAATCGCTGAGCGACAGCCAAGGCCCCACCACCAGTTAAACCCAACGCAGGTAGCACTAATGGAAGGTTCTCCATCGCATAAAGCGCAAATTCGACTGCGAACGAGCCTTCAACTGCTGGTACAGTGACTTTAAGATCGACCAAATCCTGCCCTTCGTTAAGAACCAAGCTTGCTTGCTTGACCATAACTGCAATTTGCTGGATTGCTTGCCCCAAAAAGAAAGCATCCATCTTATGCTGAGCGAGTTCTTCATCATTTGCGTCGTAAAAAATGCGAAAGCGTTCTACTTCCTGCAATTCAGCCAGTTCTGGCACCATGAAAAATCCTTGTCTATTGAAGCAACTAAATGATGTGCATAAATTAAAGCCACACACGCATAAAGGCAATCAATAGTCATCTCATCTATTCTGAATTTTCATTTTTTGTGTGAAACGAACAATCGGTGCTGCTGATCAGCATTGAGCCAAAAATGGCGAGATAAGGGGCCAATTTGAAGAAAATATACCAAGTGAATATACCAACACTTTACCAACAGCCCAAAACAACAAGGGGTTACCTTTCGGTAACCCCTTGTTTAATTTGGCGGAAGCGTAGAGATTCGAACTCTAGAACCCTTTCGGGTCGCCGGTTTTCAAGACCGGTGCCTTCAACCGCTCGGCCACGCTTCCAATGAGGCGCACTATAAACATCCCGAACGGACCTGTAAAGCACCAAAACGTTCGTTTGCCTGAAAAACAGCCAAAATGTTGTTATTCGTCTGAAAAAACAACAAAATGGCTATTTTTACGACGCTTTATTCCTCGAATTTCCGCTTAATGCTTTTTGATGTAGATATCTTTGGTGGAGAAGTTTCCAAGGCGATCCGGCGCAAAGCCGCCAACCCACGGTTTCACCAGGTGCGTACGCACATAGTGATAAACCGGAATGGCTGGTACATCGCGCGCCAGCAAATCTTCGGCTTTCTGGTAGTCACGTGCGCGCTGAGCGACATCTTGCGTTCTGGCCGCATCGCGCAGTGCCTCGTCGTAGTCCGGGTTGCTGTACTTTGCCGTATTCTCGCTGTCGCCGGTACGGAAGGTATTGAGGAACGTCGAAGCATCATCGTAGTCCGCAATCCAGGCGTAGCGTACGACGTCAAAATTACCGGTATGCATCGCATCCAGCATGGTTTTCCATTCCTGATTTTGCAGCTTGGCTTCAACGCCGAGATTTTTCTTCCACATCGAGGCGGCGGCAATGGCTATACGCTGATGCGATTCCGAGGTGTTGTACAGCAGATTGAATGACAGCGGGTGCGCTTCATTAAACCCGGCTTCCGCCAGCAGCTTTTTCGCCTCGGCCAGACGCTTATCGCGCGGCCAGGAGGCGTATTCAGGCCCGTGCAGCTTCACGCCGCCAATATCTGGCTGGCTAATCACCCACGCCGGGCTCTGCCCCTGCCCCAATACCTTGTCGGCGATAATGTCTTTATCCAGCGCCATATTCAGCGCACGACGCACGCGGGCATCGTTAAACGGCGGTTTCGTGGTGTTGAACTCATAGTAGTAGGTGGCCAGTTGCGGTTTAACGTCCACCTGATCGCCGAGCGTCTTTTTCAACTGGCTGAACTGGTTAATTGGTAAGGTATAAACGATATCGACTTCACCCGCCTTGTAGCGGTTTACATCAGAAGCTTCAGAGCGGATAGGCAGATAGGTCACCTTGTTGACTACCGTCTTCGTATTATCCCAGTAACGAGGATTGCGCTCGGCCACAATGCGCTCGTTAACCACCCACTGCGAGAGCGTATAAGCGCCGCTGCCCACAAAGTGCTCCGGCTTCACCCATTTATCGCCAAAGCGGCCGATCAGGACTTTATCCAGCGGTACCATCGACGGGTGCGCGAGCATAGCAAGGAAAGCGGAATTCGGCTGAGTGAGGGTCACTTCGATAGTGGTATCATTCAGCGCCTTCACGCCGAGGGTATCCGGGGCTTTCTTGCCTAAGGCAATATCCGCCGCGTTCACAATATGCATATTGCCAGGATAGCTGGCGTAAGGGGATGCGGTGGCCGGGGTAACCAGACGTTGCCAACTCCAGACGACATCCTGCGCGGTAATTGCAGAGCCGTCGGACCAGGTAATCCCGGGGCGCAGGTGGAACGTCCAGACGGTGTTGTCTTTATTGTCCCAGGACTCCGCCAGCCTTGGCTCAATGCTGCCATCGGGTTTCACCGCCACCAGCCCGTCGAAAAGATCGTTGAGGATGTTGAACTCAACGTCGCTCTCTACTTTATGCGGGTCAAGCGAAGCTGGCTCATTGCCGTTGCCACGCACCAGCTCCTGTTTGTCTGCCAATGCAGTACCTTCCGGTACGTTTGCAGCCTGCACGGCGCCGGTTAAACCAAGCGCCAGTAGCGCGATCGTGATGTTGTTATTGTGTTTTAATTTCATTTCCATTGCCTTGTCGTTATAACCCTCTTCACTCTTGGCATGAAGTGGTGATAACGCAAGGGCTTTCAACAACCTATAAGAGATTGATCTCGCTCTTTCTGGCTTTATTGATAGAATCTGTGACCGACCAGTAATACCCTGATTCGGCAGAGTAAAGATGGGTAAAATCATTTGGGAATAAAAGAGAGATTTCTTATTCTATGCCACTAATAACATCTGTCATAAGAGAGTGACTCATGGATCGCATAATTACTTCATCGCGTGACCGCTCATCGCTGCTGAGCACACACAAAGTCCTGCGTAATACCTATTTCCTGCTGAGCCTGACGCTGGCGTTTTCCGCCATTACCGCCACGGCCAGCACCGTGCTGATGCTGCCGTCTCCGGGCCTGATCCTGACGCTGGTTGGCATGTACGGGTTAATGTTCCTGACCTATAAAACGGCCGATAAGCCGGTAGGCATTCTGTCCGCTTTCGCCTTCACCGGTTTCCTGGGCTATATTCTGGGGCCGATTCTGAACGCCTACCTGTCTGCGGGCATGGGTGACGTTATCGGGATGGCGCTGGGTGGTACGGCGCTGGTATTCTTTAGCTGCTCGGCCTACGTGCTGACCACCCGTAAGGACATGTCCTTCCTCGGCGGTATGCTGATGGCCGGTATCGTGGTGGTGCTGATTGGTATGGTGGCGAACATCTTCCTGCAGCTGCCTGCCCTGCACCTGGCGATTAGCGCGGTGTTTATCCTGATCTCTTCCGGTGCCATCCTGTATGAGACCAGCAACATCATCCGCGGCGGTGAGACCAACTACATCCGTGCTACCGTTAGCCTGTACGTCTCGCTGTACAACATCTTCGTCAGCCTGCTGAGCATTCTGGGCTTCGCAAGCCGCGATTAACCCCGACTCAACGGACTCAAGGCCTCGCTTATGCGGGGCCTTTTTATTTGCTACACTCCCCGCCATCTGTTTGTTGCGTGAAATATTATGCTTATCTACGAAAACACCGAAATTGAGACCGATAGCGAAGGCTATCTTAAAGACACTACGCTGTGGAGCGAAGGGCTGGCGGCGGCGATTGCCGCCAATGAAGGTATTGAACTGAGCCCTGAGCACTGGGAAGTGGTGCGTTTTGTGCGTGCGTTTTACCTGGAATTCAACACTTCCCCGGCCATTCGTATGCTGGTCAAAGCGATGGCGAACACCTTCGGCGAAGAGAAAGGTAACAGCCGCTATCTGTATCGTCTGTTCCCGAAAGGCCCGGCTAAACAGGCCACCAAAATCGCGGGCCTGCCTAAGCCTGTGAAGTGCATTTAATAGCGAATGCTGAAGTTGTTCCACGCTTTTTCGGGTTGATGAGGTTCGGCCAGAACTTTATCAACCCGGGCGCTGCGCGGCCCGCCCCCTTTTAACCATGCCAGTAGCTTCTCAACCTGTTCATCATTGCCGCAGGCCACAACCTCCACGCTGCCATCATCCAGGTTCAACGCATAGCCGCGCAGACCAAGGCGCACGGCCTCCTGCTGGGTAAAAAAGCGAAAACCGACGCCCTGCACCTGGCCGTAAACCCAACAAATCACGCATTTATCCATGCGGTTCTCCTCCGGTATGGTTCAGACGATTAACCCCACTCTACCGCCAATTGTCCTGACATTCTTCCGCTGTTCGTTGCATTTGTGCAGCGAAGTCGGGAAAATGCAGCCTGATCCCTTCCTATATAGTCAGATAAAAAACTATGAGTGTACGTTTAGTGTTAGCCAAAGGGCGCGAAAAATCATTGCTGCGCCGTCATCCCTGGGTCTTTTCCGGTGCGGTTGCTCGCATGGAAGGCAAAGCCAGCCTCGGTGAGACCATTGATATTGTTGATCATCAGGGTAAATGGTTAGCCCGTGGCGCATATTCTCCGGCTTCGCAGATCCGCGCTCGCGTGTGGACGTTCGATGCCAACGAAACCATCGATATCGACTTCTTCGTGCGTCGCCTGCAGCAAGCGCAAACCTGGCGCGACTGGCTAGCGCAGAAAGACGGGCTGGACAGCTACCGTCTGATCGCCGGCGAGTCTGACGGCCTGCCGGGCGTGACTATCGACCGCTTCGGTTCCTTCCTGGTGCTGCAGTTGCTGAGCGCCGGTGCCGAATACCAGCGTGCAGCGCTGATTAGCGCCCTGCAAACGCTGTATCCGCAATGTGCGATTTACGATCGTAGCGACGTTGCTGTACGTAAAAAAGAAGGTATGGAGCTGACCCAAGGGCCAGTGACCGGTGAGCTGCCACCAGCCCTGCTGCCGATTGAAGAGCACGGCATGAAGTTGCTGGTCGATATCCAGGGTGGCCATAAAACCGGTTATTACCTCGACCAACGCGACAGCCGTCTGGCAACGCGTCGCTATGTGGCGGATAAACGCGTTCTGAACTGTTTCTCCTACACCGGCGGCTTTGCGGTTTCCGCGCTGATGGGCGGCTGCAGCCAGGTGACTAGCGTGGACACCTCTCAGGAAGCACTGGACGTTGCACGTCAAAACGTCGAGCTGAACAAGCTGGACCTGAGCAAAGCCGAGTTCGTTCGCGACGATGTCTTTAAGCTGCTGCGTAAATACCGCGACCAGGGTGAGAAGTTCGATGTGATCGTGATGGATCCACCGAAATTTGTGGAAAACAAAAGCCAGCTGATGGGTGCCTGCCGCGGCTATAAAGACATCAATATGCTGGCGATCCAACTACTGAATCCAGGCGGCGTGCTGCTGACCTTCTCCTGCTCCGGCCTGATGACGACGGATTTATTCCAGAAAATCATTGCCGACGCCGCAATTGATGCCGGTCGTGATGTACAATTTATAGAGCAGTTCCGTCAGGCAGCCGATCACCCGGTGATTGCAACCTACCCGGAAGGACTGTACCTGAAAGGATTTGCCTGCCGCGTCATGTAACTTGAAAAGCGAAATGGTGTCTATATATGTAGAGATACAGAGATAACGCCATTTCCCGGGAGGTGAGTATGATGATTACCAGCAAATTCGGTATTGGCCAGCAGGTGCGTCACTCCCTGCTGGGCTACCTGGGCGTGGTGGTAGATATCGACCCGGTTTACTCACTTGACGATCCTGACCCCGACGATCTGGCGGCAAGCGACGAGCTTCGTGCTTTGCCGTGGTATCACGTGGTGATGGAAGATGACGAAGGCCAGCCGGTGCATACCTATCTGGCCGAAGCCCAGTTAAGCAGTGAACCGAGAGAAGATCACCCAGAGCAACCTACGATGGATGAACTGGCGCGTACCATCCGCCGACAGCTACAGGCACCGCGGCTACGTAACTAGTTGCCGCATTAATGACAAAACCCCGCATTGCGGGGTTTTTTGTTATGACGCGACGGTGAACTTCTTTATTTTGCGAGGCCCAAACGCGGGATCTCAATCGCCGGGCAACGGTCCATCACCACCTGCAGACCCGCGTTACGCGCCAGCACGGCCGCCTGTTCGTTAATCACCCCAAGCTGCATCCACAGCGTTTTGGCGCCAATCGCAATCGCCTCCTGTGCCACGCCCCATGCGGCTTCGGAATTGCGGAACACATCCACCATATCGACTTTCTCTGGCACATCGGCAAGCGTGGCGTAGCCCTTCTGCCCCAGCAGCGTACCGCCCGCCACCTTCGGTGACACCGGAATCACGCGATAGCCTTGATCCAGCAGGTATTTCATCACCCGATAGCTCGGGCGGTCAGGTTTGTCGCTCGCCCCTACCAGCGCAATGGTGTGGGTGTTGGTCAAAATGTTGGCAATATCATTTTCTGTCATCATTATCCTCCTGGCTAATAGGTTAAGTGTACGCGAGCGCGCTGATGTCGCGCGTCAAATTTTTGCGATTCAGAGCTTGCAGGCTGATTTGCTTGCAGTAATCTGTCTGGATTACACACTTAGGGAATGGCTTTATGGAACTGACGACCCGCACCTTACCGGCGCGTAAACACATTGCTCTGGTGGCACACGACCACTGCAAAGATATGCTGATGAAATGGGTGCAGCGCCACCGGGATTGCCTGGCGCAGCATACGCTGTCCGCCACCGGCACCACCGGTAACCTGGTGCAACGCGCCACCGGTCTGGAAGTGAAAGCTATGCTGAGCGGCCCGATGGGCGGCGATCAGCAGGTTGGCGCACTGATTTCTGAAGGTAAAATTGATGTCCTGATCTTCTTCTGGGACCCGCTAAACGCCGTACCGCACGACCCGGACGTTAAGGCGCTGCTGCGTCTGGCAACCGTCTGGAACATCCCGGTTGCCACCAATGCGTCCACCGCCGACTTTATTATCCAGTCACCGAACTTCAGCGAGCCGGTCGATATTCTTATCCCCGACTATCAGCGCTACCTCTCCGAACGCCTGAAATAAGCGTCCGTCAGGCCCGGAGTCGCAACAGCGGCTCCGGCTTATCTTACGGTTTACGTGCCACCGGCACCGATAGCTGCTTCAAAATATCGACGAACGGTGACGGCTGTTTAGCATTAAACAGTAGCCAGACGCGCAGACGCGCGCGGGTGATAGCCACGTATAGCAAACGACGTTCTTCGGCATCCGGGAAATCTTCCGGTGCAGGCAGCAGCGCTTGTTCCATAATCGACTCCCGCGCGGGGGCCGGGAAACCATCAAACCCTTCCTGTAATCCCAGCACGATAACGTAATCGGCCTGCTGGCCCTTGCTGGCGTGAACGGTCATAAAATCGATATTCAGCTTCGGCCAGCGAGTCGCGGCTTTTTCCAGCGCAGCCGGTTTCAGATGGTGATAGCGCGCCAGCACCAGAATCCGCTGCTCCTCGGTGGCATAGCCGCTGAGCTTATCAAACAGCGCATCAAGCTTATCGTCCTCCAGCAACGTCACCGCATTTTTGTCACCCGCCGTCAGGCTGTTGAGCGGTTTACTCAACTGGTGCGGGTTCTGCTGAATAAAGCGATTGGCAATCTCACCAATACGGCCGTTGAAACGGTAGGTAGTGTCGAGCGCGCAGTTATCGCCTTCGCCAAAATAGTGGTTAAAGGCGGTCGTCAGAGACAGTTGCGCACCGCTAAAGCGATAGATTGCCTGCCAGTCATCGCCCACCGCATAGAGCGAGGTATGCGAATTCTGTTTGCGCAGCGCTGCCAGCAGAGCGGCACGCTGAGGGGAGATATCCTGAAACTCATCAACCAGAATATGCTTCCACGGGCTGACAAAACGCCCTTTTTCCAGAATATTGATGGCCTGATGGATTAGCCCGGAGAAGTCGACGGCGTTTTCTTCTTTCAGCGCCGTTTTCCACGCTTTCAGCAGCGGGGCCATTAGCTTGACGCGTTTGCCAAACAGATCACGTACCTCTTCCGGCGCGCCAGCAATCATCTCCGCCTGAGACCCGCCGTGCATACGCATCAGGCTTACCCAGCGATCAAGGCGGCTTCCCATGCGCTTGATGATCTTCTCATCTTCCCAGAAATTACCCTCGGCGACATCCCAGCCCAGTTCATCCTGGAGCCACAGCCGCCAGCCCTTGGCCTGGGCTTTTTTCTCCCGACACTGCTGCTGCCAGCACTGGGTAAACAGCGCATAACGGGCAGTGGCGTCATTCTCCAGTTTGCTGACCACGGGGACTTTCTTGCTGCCCTGCTGAATAATATGCAGCGCCAGTGCGTGGAAGGTTCGCGCTGTAATAGCATCGGTATGCAGGCGCGTTTGCAGGCGCTCATCCATCTCCTGCGCCGCTTTGCGGCCAAAGGCCAGCAGCAGAATTTGTTCTGCTGAAGCTTCACCACGCGCCAGCAGCCAGCCCGCACGTGCCACCAGCACGGACGTTTTACCGCTACCGGCCCCCGCTAGCACCAGCAGCGAGCGTTCGCCGTTAACCACCGCTCTGGCCTGGGAGGCATTCAGCGGCGATGACTCTATCTGTTCGAAAAATTCATGGTACTGCTCAAGCATCGCATCGGTATAACGTTGATTATGCTGTGCGCGGCCGTTCTCTTTATCTGCGAGCCATGCCTGGCATTGCCGCCACGGCTCACGGCAATTATCAAACGCCTCAAGGCGATCGGTCGGCAGCGGTAAACCTTCCAGTGCCAGTACAATCTGCTCGCGTATCTTTTTCGCCTGTTGACGCGTGAGCCACTGCGTTTCCACACTGCTGCCAGCGATAATCGCCAACTGCTTTTCGAGCAGTTCAGCAGCAATGTCGCTCATCTCCACGCCCCACTGCTGCCAGAGGCCGCTTAAATGACGGTGAAAGCGCTGCGTCTCCCCCCATTCGGTTCCATGCAGGCGCACAACTTTGTCCTCAGGCAACACAAACTCCAGCTCTCCCCACACCAGGCCGCGCTTGCAGTTAATCGCAAGGAGTTGGTTGAAAGGAATGAGATATTCATGTTGAGGGCCGGAAACTCTGACGCCCGCATTGAGGATCTCAACCCGGTCGTAAGGGTGCTGCGCCATGCGCTTGCCCAGCGTCGTTGCTTTTAATTCCATGTTGTGTCGAATCCTGACTTTTTCGATACCTCACAGTGTAACCGCCAGAGAATAGGTGCTCCAGCGCAAAAAAACGTTACAATCATCAGGTCTTATTATTCACAACGCAGCACAGGGGATTTATGCGTACAGTTCTGAATATTTTGAATTTTGTGTTAGGTGGATTTCTGACAACGCTGGGCTGGCTGTTTGCGACGCTGGCCAGCATCATTCTGGTTATCACGCTGCCGCTTACCCGCTCCTGCTGGGAGATAACCAAACTGTCGTTATTGCCTTTTGGCAACGAAGCCGTTCATGTTGACGAACTGGACCCTACCGCCAAAAACGGTGTGATGAACGCGGGCGGAACCGTGCTGAATATCGTCTGGTTCGTGCTGTTTGGCTGGTGGCTGTGCCTGACACATATCGTCGCCGGGATAGCCCAGTGCGTGACCATTATTGGTATCCCCGTCGGTATCGCTAACTTTAAAATTGCCGCCATCGCCCTTTGGCCGGTTGGCCGACGCGTGGTGCCAGTGGAAGTAGCACGCGCGGCGCGTGAAGCCAATGCGCGCCGCCGTTTTCAGTAATCAGGACGATTAATCGCTATGCTAAGCCCGTTGCTTCGCCGCTATACATGGAACAGTACCTGGCTCTACAACGCCAGAATCTTTATCGCGCTCGTCGGCACGACCGCGCTACCCTGGTGGCTGGGCGATGCCAAACTCACCATCCCGCTCACCCTGGGTGTGGTTGCCGCGGCGCTGACCGACCTTGATGACAGACTCACCGGGCGACTGCGCAACCTGGTGATCACCCTTATCTGCTTCTTTATCGCTTCCGCATCGGTCGAACTACTGTTTCCGTGGCCGTGGATGTTTGCGCTGGGTTTAACCATTTCGACCATTGGTTTTATTCTGCTCGGCGGCCTGGGGCAACGCTATGCGACCATCGCCTTTGGCGCGCTGCTGATTGCCATTTATACCATGCTTGGTGTGTCACTTTACGCGCACTGGTATCAACAGCCACTGCTGCTGATTGCCGGTGCCGTCTGGTATAACGTGCTGACGCTAACCGGCCACCTGATTTTTCCTATCCGTCCGTTGCAGGATAACCTCGCCCGCAGCTATGAACAGCTTTCACGCTATCTTGAGCTGAAGTCGCGCCTGTTTGACCCAGACCTGGATGATAAAGACCAGGCGCCGCTGTATGAACTGGCGCTAGCCAATGGTCAGCTAATGGCAACGCTCAACCAGACTAAGGCTTCTTTATTAACGCGTCTGCGCGGTGACCGTGGGCAGCGCAGCACGCGTCGAACGCTGCACTACTATTTTGTTGCTCAGGATATTCATGAACGCGCCAGTTCATCGCATATCCAGTATCAGGCACTGCGCGATACCTTCCGCTACAGCGACGTGATGTTCCGCTTCCAACGACTGCTCTCCATGCAATCGATGGCCTGTCAGGATTTGGCAAAAGCTATTTTGCTGCGTACGCCCTACCAGCACGATGCCCGGTTTGAGCGCGCATTTTCCCATCTCGATGCTGCATTAGACCGCGTTCGCGCCAGCGGCGCTGCGCCAGAACAGATGAAAGCGCTCGGTTTTTTACTCAACAACCTGCGCGCCATTGATGCGCAGTTGGCGACCATCGAGTCAGAACAACTGCAGTCTCAGACGAAAAGCGAAACGGAAACCCTGTTAGCGGACGACAGCCTGCACGGTTTTGCCGACATTCGCTCGCGCCTGAGCCGCAATATGTCGCCGGAGTCGGCGCTATTTCGTCACGCAGTGCGTATGTCGCTGGTGCTATGCGCAGGCTATGCGTTTATTCAGTTCACCGGTTTAGAGCATGGCTACTGGATCTTGCTCACCAGCCTATTTGTCTGCCAGCCCAACTATAACGCCACCCGTCATCGCCTGGCGCTGCGTATCATCGGTACGCTAGTCGGCGTGGCGCTTGGGCTGCCGATTCTATGGCTGGTACCTTCGCTTGAGGGCCAACTGGCGCTGATTGTTGTCACCGGCGTTCTGTTCTTTGCGTTTCGCAACGTTCAGTATGCCCACGCGACGATGTTTATCACGTTATTGGTACTGCTGTGCTTTAATCTGCTCGGCGAGGGCTTCGAAGTGGCGCTGCCGCGCGTGGTGGATACGTTAATTGGCTGCGGTATAGCCTGGGTCGCCGTCAGCTTTATCTGGCCTGACTGGAAGTTCCGCAACCTTCCTCGCGTGCTGGAGCGCGCGGTAGACGCCAACTGCCGCTATCTGGATGCGATTCTTGAACAATACCACCAGGGGCGCGATAACCGGCTGGCCTATCGAATCGCACGACGAGATGCCCATAATCGCGATGCCGAGTTAGCCTCCGTGGTCTCTAATATGTCGAGCGAACCGAAAGTAACCGCCGAAATGCAAGAGACGGCGTTTCGTCTGCTGTGCCTGAACCATACCCTCACCAGCTATATTTCCGCCCTGGGAGCCCATAGGGAAAAACTGGCTACGGCAGAAATACTGGCTCTTCTGGACGATGCGGTATGCTACGTCGACGATGCCCTGCACCACCAGCCTTCCGATGAAGAGCGGGTGCAGCAGGCATTAAGCGGCTTAGCCGCGCGAATCCAACATCTCGATCCTCGCCCAGACAGCAAAGAGCCATTAGTGTTGCAACAAATCGGCCTGATGATTTCGTTGTTACCTGAAATCTGCCGCCTGCAAAAGCAGGTTATGGCATAACATCAGTTGTACGGGCATTGGCTAATGCCCATTCCAGCAACTCCTGGCGCCGCTGCGCCGGGAGCGTTGCGGCATGAACCCCGACAATCGCCCCTTCCAATGAATACAGCACATTAATACTGATCTGTTTGCGAATGCGACGAAGCGCGAGCCATGCCTCTTCCGCACCTATCTGCTGTAGCATTCGAACATCCTTAATGCCCGCTTCACTCAGCAACAGCTCCATATGAAAAGAAAGATTGGGAAGATCTTTAATCCTCTGCGGCCCCTGCTGGATTTTCTCCCGCCGTGCGTCTGCCAGCGAGAACTGTCCAAGCTGTAATAACGTCGGCTGATCGGACCAAAGCATATTGTCGACGTGGAAATATTTTAACTGCTGTGAACATCCTCTTTTGCGTAATGTTAATAATGGAGGCGAATGCTTAGCCTGGTATGGCGCACTCTCCTCGCACATTCTCAGGTACAGTTCCCCTTCAGAAACCATTGCAAACACCGCATTGTTGACGGCAAGGCTGTAGCCGCCGAACAGCGCCCGTGACTTGATTTTGCCCAACAGCGAAAAGTATTTCTGGGACTGATAAATCCGTTTATACGATATTTTCTTCATGATTAATCCTTAATAATCATGGACATGGGTGTATTAAATTAATTAATGGAAGGCATAATAAGCAACATAGGCGCGTTCTTTCGGCGCGGCAAGGTGAATTTACCATCAGGGGCATTTAGAGTGCATTTTTGCGAGTTGCTTTCAGAAAATGAGGTTGATCTTTAATCTTCAGGGTAGTACTGTATATCCATACAGTAACCCACAGGGCTGGATTAACTATGTATACTTCTGGTGTTGTAAATCGTTCTTCTGCTGCGGCAACCACTACCGCTTCCCATACTTTTACCTCTGTAAAAGCGCCGTCTGCTGCTTTAATCAGCGAAGTTCTTTATCGGGAAGATCAGCCAATGATGGCGCAGCTATTACTCTTACCGTTGCTGCAGCAGCTCGGTCAGCAGTCCCGTTGGCAGCTTTGGCTAACGCCGCAACAAAAGTTAAGCCGCGAGTGGGTACAGTCATCCGGTCTGCCGCTAACGAAAGTCATGCAACTGCGCCAGATGTCCTCATACGACATGCTTGATTCTATGGTTCGGGCATCCCGGACTGGAAATTATAGTGTGGTTATCGGCTGGCTGACGGATGAATTATCAGCAGAAGAACATGCCCGATTACAACGTGCTGCGGAGGAAGGTAACGCGATGGTGCTCATTATGCGACCAGTTCAGTCTACATCTCACCCAACAGGACAATTTAATGGGCTAAAAATTCACTCAAATTTGTATCATTGAGTGAAATTAGGATTATTCCTGGGATTTTTTTTGCGGTTTTTTTATCTCCACGATTTTTCGGCTGATTTTAGACAGAATGCTTGTCTGGTGCGGTTCGCGGTATTTTATATCGATTAATTTTTCGACATATTTGTTAAATATTGCATATACAACTCTTTTTTTTTCATAAGCCTGACGGAGTTCACACTTGTAAGTTTCGAGCGACGTTGTAGACTTTACATCGCCAGGGGTGCTCAAGCTTAACCGCAGTTATCTGCTGAGTATTTTATTAAGCCACGCCCCCGGTGGAAGGATTTAACCGTGAGTCTATTTAGAACTTCATGGCAAATTTTGGATGATAACGAGGCGCAAAAAATGAAAAAGACAGCTATCGCGATTGCAGTGGCACTGGCAGGCTTCGCTTCTGTAGCGCAGGCCGCTCCGCAAGACAACACCTGGTACGCAGGTGGTAAACTGGGTTGGTCCCAGTTCCATGACACCGGCTGGTACAACAGCTCCCTGAACAACGACGGTTCTACCCACAACAGCCAGCTTGGCGCAGGCGCGTTCGGTGGCTACCAGGTTAACCCGTACGTTGGCTTCGAAATGGGCTACGACTGGTTGGGTCGTATGGAATACACTGGTACCGCGACAAGCGGCGCACTGAAAGCTCAGGGCGTACAGCTGACCGCTAAACTGGGCTACCCAGTAACCGACGACCTGGACATCTACACCCGTCTGGGCGGCATGGTATGGCGTGCTGATTCCAACAACACCACCGATGGTGTTGGTAAAAACCACGACACCGGCGTTTCCCCAGTATTCGCTGGCGGCGTTGAGTGGGCTGTTACTCGTGACATCGCTACCCGTCTGGAATACCAGTGGGTTAACAACATCGGCGACGCAAACAGCG
This sequence comes from Kluyvera sichuanensis, assembly GCF_040930405.1. Classification (NCBI taxonomy): domain Bacteria; kingdom Pseudomonadati; phylum Pseudomonadota; class Gammaproteobacteria; order Enterobacterales; family Enterobacteriaceae; genus Kluyvera; species Kluyvera sichuanensis. The sequence goes on along the minus strand of NZ_CP162271.1, from coordinate 381,884 downwards.
TTGGCGTACGTCCTGACAACGGCATGCTGAGCGTAGGCGTTTCCTACCGCTTCGGCCAGCAGGATGCAGCAGCTCCAGTAATCGCTCCAGCTCCGGCTCCAGCTCCAGAAGTACAGACCAAACACTTCACTCTGAAGTCTGACGTTCTGTTCAACTTCAACAAAGCTACTCTGAAACCAGAAGGTAAGCAGGCTCTGGATCAGATGTACTCCCAGCTGAGCAACCTGGATCCTAAAGAAGGTTCCGTAGTGGTTCTGGGCTTCACCGACCGTATCGGTTCTGACGCTTACAACCAGGGTCTGTCCGAAAAACGTGCACAGTCCGTTGTTGATTACCTGGTATCTAAAGGTATCCCAGCTGACAAAATCTCCGCACGTGGCATGGGCAAATCTAACCCAGTTACTGGCAACACCTGTGACAGCGTGAAAGCGAAAGCTGCGCTGATCGACTGCCTGGCACCAGATCGTCGCGTAGAGATCGAAGTTAAAGGTAGCAAAGACGTTGTAACTCAGCCTCAGGCTTAAGTTCTCGTCTAATAAAAAACCCCGCTCTGCGGGGTTTTTTTGGTCTGAATCTAAAGCAACCGACATTATAGCAGCGGTATCGCCTACTTCTCTTTGCCCAGCATTGCTTCCAGATCCTGCTTCAGGCTGGACATCTTCGTCGCATACTTCTCTTTATTCTCGGCATCTTCAATCAGCTGAACAACCGTTTCAGATAAGGTTTTACCCCGGCGCTGCGCAAGCCCTGCCAGGCGCTGCCAGACGACGAACTCCAGATCGATAGACTTCTTACGGGTATGCTGATGCTCGGCGTTAAAATGACGTTTACGGCGTGCGCGAATCGTCTGCTTCATACGGTTCACCAGCTGCGGGTTCATGTGCTGGGTAATCCAGTCATTCACCAGAACCGGTTCATTTTCCAGTTTCAGCAAAACATCGACAGCCTCTTGCGCAGCGCTGGCTTCAATGTAACGGGTAATGGACTCGCCTTCCCGGTGCTTTTTCACCAGGTATTTCCATTTCCAGCCGCTTTCAAGATTTTCCAGTTGTTGATATTTCATTGCGATCTCAGTGTGACCGTGTAACTCTTTTCAGGATAACAGTTTTTCCTCAATGTGCTGAGAAGAAATCTGCAACTGTGATACGGATAAGGCTGACGCCCGAAGATACTTCCCTATTCTCCGTGAGCTTCCCAACGGCATCAGGTATAATCACGCACTTTACATCTGACTAAAAATAGCGACATTGACTATAAATACTCTTTCCCGGCGCTTTCTCGCCCCCGCGACTGAAGCATACCAGGCGCTATTTGCCCAGCCTGATTTAGCCTCAGAAAACGACGCATTATTCAGCGAACTCCAGGCCCGTTTACACTACGCGCTGGAGCAGTTTCTGCATCCACAGGGGATCTCCCCATTCTTGCTGGTCAAAGCACCAGAAGAAAAAGAGTACCTGCAGCTGCTCTCGCAAACGGCCCTCTCTCTGCGCAATAGCGATGAATCCGCTCTGACGGGCGTCGATTATCAGGTTGTTGGTGGCAAAGTCACCGTACAGCCTGCCCGTAGCGCAGAGGACAACTTCGCAAGCCGCGGCCCCATCATTTTTGCTGACTGGGTCGAAGCAGAACAACTTTTTGGCTGTGTTCGTCAGTTTAACGGCGAAATCAGCCTGCAGCCTGGTCTGGTGCATCAGGCCAACGGCGGCATTCTGATCCTCTCTTTACGCACGCTGATGTCGCAGCCCATTCTGTGGATGCGCTTAAAAAACATCGTCACTCAACAGCGCTTCGACTGGCTGACCTTTGACGATGCGCGCCCGCTGCCGGTAAGTATCCCTTCTATGCCGTTAACGCTTAAGGTCATGCTTGTCGGTGAGCGTGAATCGCTGGCGGACTTCCAGGAAATGGAGCCTGAACTGGCCGAATCCTCGCTGTACAGCGAGTTTGAAGATAGCCTGCAGCTGACGGACGAAGAAGCCCTCAGACAATGGTGTCAGTGGGTCTCCGGGGTGGCACGTGAGAAATCGCTGCCAGGGCTTACTGCCGACGCCTGGCCACTTCTGATGCAGGAAGGTGCCCGTTACACCGGCGACCAGGAAGTGATGCCGCTCTGCCCGCTGTGGATTAGCCGTCAGCTGCGTGAAGCCGCACCGTTTACCACAGACCGTACTATCAATGCCGAACAGCTGAAAACGATGCTGGTACAGCGCCAGTGGCGCGAAGGGTTCCTGGCCGAGCGTATGCAGGACGAAATCCTGCTTGAGCAGATCCTGATTGAAACCGAAGGCGAATGCATCGGTCAGATCAACGCCCTGTCGGTCATTGATTTCCCTGGTCACCCTCGCCCGTTCGGTGAACCCTCACGCATTAGCTGCGTAGTGCACATCGGCGACGGCGAGTTTACCGACGTCGAACGTAAAGCCGAACTCGGTGGCAATATTCACGCCAAAGGGATGATGTTAATGCAGGCCTTCTTAATGGCCGAGCTGGATCTGGAACAGCAGCTGCCGTTCTCTGCCTCCATCACCTTTGAACAATCTTACAGTGAAGTCGACGGCGACAGCGCCTCTATGGCCGAGCTCTGTGCGCTCATCAGCGCCCTGGCGAACGTGCCGATTAACCAAAGCATTGCCATGACCGGCTCTGTCGATCAGTTTGGTCGCGCCCAGCCGGTTGGCGGCCTGAATGAAAAAATCGAAGGTTTCTTTGCTATCTGCGCTCAGCGCGGCCTGAGCGGCAAGCAGGGGGTGATTATTCCTTCCGCTAACGTTCGCCACCTGAGCCTCGCAACCGAGGTGCAGGAAGCGGTAGAGGCCGGAGAATTCTCCATCTGGGCTATTGATGATGTGACCGATGCGCTGCCGCTTCTCATGCAATTGAACTGGGACGGTGAAGGACAGACGCTGTTGCAAACTATTCAGGAACGCATTGCACAAGCTACGCAGCAGGAGCCTCGTTACCGCTATCCGTGGCCGTTACGCTGGTTAAATCGTTCAGCTTCCAACTGATCGGACTTGTTCAGCGTACACGTGTTAGCTATCCTGCGTCCCGAACTCAAAATAAGGCTTACTGAAAACATGGTAGATAAACGCGAATCCTATACAAAAGAAGACCTTCTTGCCTCTGGTCGCGGTGAACTGTTTGGCGCTAAAGGCCCGCAGTTGCCAGCTCCGAGCATGCTGATGATGGATCGTGTCATTTCAATGACCGAAACCGGCGGCAACTTTGACAAGGGTTATGTTGAAGCTGAGCTCGATATCAATCCTGACCTGTGGTTCTTTGGTTGCCACTTTATCGGCGATCCAGTCATGCCAGGCTGCCTGGGTCTGGACGCAATGTGGCAGTTAGTTGGTTTCTACCTCGGCTGGCTGGGCGGCGAAGGCAAAGGCCGTGCGCTCGGCGTGGGTGAAGTTAAATTCACCGGCCAGGTTCTGCCAACCGCGAAGAAAGTGACCTACCGTATTCACTTCAAGCGTATTGTTAACCGTCGTCTGATCATGGGTCTGGCGGATGGTGAAGTGCTGGTTGATGGTCGTCTGATCTATACCGCTAACGATCTGAAAGTGGGCCTGTTCCAGGACACTTCTGCATTCTGATGCTGTTTGTCGTCAGAGGGAACTGACGACAGAGTAGCGTTGTGAATCTAAAGGCGAAACCTCCGCACTGCGGAGGTTTCTTTTTAAAGAGACAGTGTCAGGCGACTACCGCCCTGTCCTCCATGGCTTCTCGCCAGCCTCCCAGCCAGTAAGACCTCTGGTTAATGGTCTGGTATGGACACATTTCTTTTGGTCGTCCGGTGATCCCGGCCTGATACCCACGCTGATGTGCCCGCTCCAGGCGATCTCGTTTTTGTCTCTTCATGCCTCGTTTCCCTCATATCTTGGTCTGGTGGAAAAGAAAACAGTGGTTACAAAGTGTGCAGCCACATAATACGAATACCGCTAAACCATTCCCCCGTCAATGCGCAGAATTCATACCAATGTCATATTTGTGAGCTACTCAGAAGAACATTTGTACAAAAAATGTGAAGTGGGTTAAGTAAGCAATTGAGCGTAGGGATAAAAAAAACCGCCGAGGTGTTGCACCGTCGGCGGTCTTTAGAACAATTAATTCTACTTATGGTTACCGATTGATGGTTTGCGCTATCGCGGTCGCTTCCTGGCTCCAGGCCTGCGCCAGCACTTTCACCATGGCGTCATAGCCGTCCTGCTGCTGCGCCAGTTCAATATGGAACGGGCGCTTCGTCAGCTGTCCCTGATGATTGAGCAGCCACTCCCCGCTCACGATAACTTTGCCATCGTAACGACCGTGGAAGCCATTTACCGAGACGTTAAGCGTATCCTGGTCACTGCCTAGTGGCTGCGAGGAGACCACCCAGCCCGGCAGTTGGTTGCTGAGGTTCGCCACCAGCGTTGTGCGTAGCTGCTGGTCCAGCGGGCTAGCCCACAGGTTATTGCTGGCAATCACATACTGCACATCGCTGGTCTGATAGACCACGCCACTGCCGGCGAGGAAGTCAGGGATATTGACCTGCTCCACCCACAGCAGGCGCTGGTTCGCGCTGGCGCTATTCTGCACCGTACCCGTTGCCTGCGGCAGTTGGTAGTAGGTTTTATTTTCCGTGCTGCTGCAGGCTGCCAACAGGCAGGCTGCAACCAGTACTAACCACTTTTTCATTATTTCGCCCTCTTAGGCTCTGGATCTTTTTTATCCTTCGCTTCGAACACCAGCGCGTTGCTCTTCTCATTCAGCGTTTTCAGCACCGGCTGCAGCTCACGCAGAACCTGATCCAGACGCTGCATGTCGCCCACCATCTTGTTGTAGGCGGCGGAACCCGGCTGGAAGCCCTGCATACTGCGGTTTAGCTCACGCAACGTTTTCTGCATATCGGCAGGCAACTGCTGCGCGGACTGGCTGGCAGTTATCTTGTTCAGATTATCCAGCGTCGTCTGCAGGCGGCGCATCGTGTTCTGGCTTTCACTCAGCGTGTTCGTGGCCTGTTCAACCATCGGCGTTAGCGGCAGATTGTTGATCTTATCGAGCGTATCCATCAGGCGCTGCTGGATCTGCGCCAGGCCACCGCTGACGGTTGGGATAATCTGATGACCACCAAACTCAGGCATCTCTTTAACCGGTTTCTCTTTTGGATAGAAATCAAGATCCACGTAAAGTGCACCGGTCACCAGGTTACCTGTTTTTAACGCACCACGCAGGCCACGTTGAATAAGGCCAGTTAAATGGGCCCCTACGTCAGGTTTTTCTCCGAGTTCGCTCGCCAGACGCTCTGGTTCAATGCGGATCATCACGGGGATACGATAGTCATCGTTCAATGCCTGACGTAAACCCGGCACAAAATATGGCACCTGTGCCACAGTACCCAGGCGAATGCCGCGGAATTCGACCGGCGCACCGGGCTGCAGTCCACGTACAGAATCTTTGAAGAACATCAGGTAGTCGATGTGCTGGGTATAGAGCGAGTCCTGAATGCTCTTTTGATCGTCATACAGCTTAAATTCGGTTTTCTCAGCTATTGGCTGCCCCAGTTCCACACCTTCCGGAACGTCAAAGCTGACGCCACCGCTAAAGAGTGTCGATAGCGAGCCCATTTCTACACGCATCCCAGCGGAGGTCAGATCGACCGCTACGCCGCTGTCCTTCCAGAAACGTACGTTGCTGGTCACCAGTCGATCGTTTGGCGCGCTGATAAACAACTGATAGCTGATAGTGCGGCTCTGCGGGTCAAAAGTACTCGTCTCAACGGAGCCCACACGGTAGCCACGGAACAGCACCGGATCGCCCGGACTGAGCTGCCCTGCTTTTTTACTATCAAGCAGCACACGAATGCCCTTCGCATCAGGCGGCGCCAGCGGCGGTGAATCCAGTAACTGATAGCTGTTCAGCTCAGAACCTTTAGAACCCGGCTGCAGTTCGATATAGGCCCCCGACAGCAGCGTGCCCAACCCGCTGATGCCTTCACGGCCAATCTGCGGCTTCACGACCCAGAATACCGAATCTTTGTGCAGCAGCTTTTCCATGCCGGAATTCAGTCGCGCTTTAATTTCTACGTGCGTTAGATCGTCGGTCAACGTCGTGCTTTCGACAATACCAACGTCAACGCTGCGGCTTTTGATCGTCGTTTTACCACCTTCAATACCTTCAGCGTTGGTGGTGATAAGCGTCACCTCCGGACCCTGGTGGCTGTAGTGATAAAATAAGATCCAGGCACCAATCAGCGCCGTTACGATCGGGAAGATCCAAATAGGAGACCAGTTTTTCACTTTCTGCACCTTCGCCTCCCCACTCTTGGTTTCCATGCTTTTACGACTCCTCATGGCTTGATTCAGGTTCCCGATCCCACGAAAGTCGCGGATCAAACGTCATTGCCGAGAACATGGTCATTATGACGACCAGCGCAAACATCAGCGCGCCAATCGCCGGATAGATATTCATTAGGCCCCCAATACGCACCAGGGCCGAAAGTACTGCAATAACAAAGACGTCGATCATCGACCAGCGGCCAACAAACTCCACCACTTCGTAGATCAGGTGCATACGTTCGCTGTCCCGGTGCTTACGCTTCATACCGTTGGCATCCAGGCACAGCCAGGCGATGGCGATCATCTTCAGCGTCGGCACCATAATACTGGCGAGGAAAATGACCATCGCCACTGGATACGATCCTTCGCTCCAGAGCAGTACCACCCCGGCCAGGATGGTCGACGGCATTTTGTCGCCCAGCAGGTCGGTTATCATGATAGGCAAAATGTTGGCCGGGAGATAAAGCATGATTGACGTCACCAGCAGCGCCATTGTCCACTGCAGACTGTTTTTACGTCGGACGTGTCCTTTGCTGTGACAACGCGGGCACTCAAGCTGGTCAGCTGGTAAAATCGCCGTACAGCAGGCGCAGGAGCGCAAGCCCTGACGAATACCGGTGACGCCGGGTTTCAGCGGCTGTTCAAGCTTGGGCATCGGGGCGATATCGTCCCATAGCCAGCGACGGTCCACGCACTGGAAGGTTCGCAGTTGCAAGAGACAGAAAAGACACCAGGGCAGGAAGCTACTGCCAACGCCGATATCGCCGTACGCCATCAGCTTCACAAAGCTCACCAGCACCCCGGCAAGGAAGATTTCCGCCATGCCCCAGGTTTTCAGGGTAAACAGAATACGCGCCAGAATCGCCTTAAGCCGGTGCGGCATGCGCACCCGGTTAACCAACAGCAGAATGGTAATCAAACAGAACGCGGGCACCAGCTGTACAAACAGCAGGAAGAAGGTGCCGAGGCTGGCGTAGTTTTCAGAAAACATGACGCTCGGGATTTCCAGCAGCTCAATCTCGCTGTTAACCCCCGCTACGCTCATGCTGATAAACGGAAACAGGTTGGCCAGCAGCAGCATAAAGAGCGCAACCAGCACATAGGCCGTGGGACGCCGCCGAGGCTCGTCCCACGCGGTGGTCAGCGTTGTACCACAGCGTGGGCAGGTGGCCTTATGTCGGTGCTCCAGGTGCGGCAACGCCACCAGCATGTCACATTGTGGACATAGGATATGCTGTGCAGCATGATGTTGTTCGCACATGAAAACTCCTCAATCAGGCGCCGTTTTTTAACGCTTCCAGATATTCCCACCGTTCAAACGCTTCTTCCAGCGCCTGCTCAGCCTGAGCCAAATCGGCCAGCACCTTTTGCGTATGGTCGTGGGGCTGGCTGAAGAACGATGCATCGGCGACCTGAGCCTGCAGCGTTTCCAGATTCGCCTCCAGCGTTTCGAGCTTCTGCGGTAGCTGCTCCAATTCGCGCTGCAGGTTATAGCTTAGTTTGGCGCTTGCTCTTTTGACCGTTTCTGCTTTTGGCTGCACCACTTCTGGGCTTTTTTTCTCGTTTGACTGTTTTTGCGCCCGTGACTGCGATTGTTGGCCGCGCGCGTCGTGATAACCGCCGACATATTGACCAATGCGCCCTTCGCCTTCGAAGATCCAACATTCGGTGACGGTGTTATCAACAAACTGGCGATCGTGGCTGACCAGCATCACGGTGCCCTGATAGCCGTCGATGAGCTCTTCAAGCAACTCGAGCGTTTCGACATCCAGGTCGTTGGTTGGTTCATCGAGAATCAACAGGTTACTTGGTTTCAGGAACAGTCTTGCCAGCAGCAGACGGTTACGTTCACCACCGGACAGCGCCCGAACCGGAGTCATCGCGCGCTTCGGATGGAACAGGAAGTCCTGCAGATAGCCCAGCACGTGGCGTGGCTTACCGTTAACCATCACTTCCTGCTTGCCTTCGGCAAGGTTGTCCATCACCGTTTTGTCCGGGTCCAGCTCAGCGCGATGCTGATCGAAGTAGGCCACTTCCAGCTTAGTGCCGACGTGGATACGCCCGCTGTCCGCCTCCAGTTGACCTAACATCAGCTTCAGCAGCGTGGTTTTGCCACAGCCGTTGGCGCCGATCAGCGCAATCTTGTCACCGCGCTGAACCTGTGCAGAGAAATCTTTTACCAGCACTTTGCCGTTAACCTGGTAGTTAACGTCTTCCATCTCAAAGACGATTTTGCCGGAGCGGGATGCTTCTTCAACCTGCATTTTGGCGCTGCCCATCACTTCACGGCGGGCGCTACGTTCGTTACGCATCGCTTTCAGGGCGCGAACGCGACCTTCATTACGGGTACGACGCGCTTTGATGCCCTGGCGGATCCAGACCTCTTCCTGCGCCAGCTTGCGGTCAAACTCGGCGTTTTGCAGATCTTCAACGCGCAGTGCTTCTTCTTTCTCCAGCAGGTACTGATCGTAGTTACCCGGATAGGTCACCAGCTTGCCGCGGTCGAGGTCGACAATACGGGTCGCCATATTGCGGATGAAGGAACGGTCGTGGGAGATAAAGATAATCGTGCCTTTGAAGGTTTTCAGGAAACCTTCCAGCCAGTCGATGGTTTCAATATCCAGGTGGTTCGTCGGTTCGTCGAGCAGCAGCACGCGCGGCGCGCTCACCAGCGCACGGCCCAGCGCCGCTTTACGCAGCCATCCGCCGGACAGCGCCGCCAGCTCCATATCCGGCTCCAGACCCAGCTGCGCCAGCACTTCGTTGATACGGTTTTCCAGCTGCCACAGGCCGTGGTGATCCAGCTGTTCCTGAACCTTCGCCAGCTCCTGCAGATTTTTATCGCTTGGGTCAGTCATCACCAGATGCGAGATATCGTGGTAGCGCTTGAGATACACCGCCTGCTCTTCGATACCCTCGGCCACGAAATCGTAGACGCTGCCCTGCACGTTACGCGGCGGATCCTGCTGCAGACGCGCCACAACCAGATCCTGTTCGTAAATGATGCGGCCGTCGTCGAGACCCTGCTCACGGTTGAGGATCTTCATCAGCGTCGATTTGCCCGCGCCGTTACGACCGACCAGACAGACGCGCTCGTTATCCTCAATATGCAGTTCTGCATTATCGAGAAGCGGCGCATCGCTGAATGACAGCCAGGCACCGTGCATACTAATTAATGACATTCTTTATTCCTTTCAGGCTGCGGTAATCAGCCAGCAGTTGTGGATCTGACGGTTACGGGCGAAATCCTGAGACTGTGTTTTTTGGGTAATATCTTGTGCTTTCAGTCCCAGTTCAGCCAGGCCGTCGTGGTCCATACGGAAACCGCGTTTGTTGTTGGAGAACATGATGGTGCCGCCTTTACGCAGCAGACGCTTCAGATCTTTCATCAGACGCAGGTGATCGCGCTGAACGTCAAACGCATCTTCCATACGTTTGGAGTTCGAGAAGGTTGGCGGATCGATAAAGATCACATCGAACTGTTCGTCGGTATCGCGCAGCCATGCCAGCACGTCCGCCTGCATCAGGCGATGCGCGCGGCCGGTTAAGCCGTTAAGGCGCAGGTTACGTTCCGCCCACTCCAGATAGGTACGCGACATATCCACGGTGGTGGTCGAACGTGCGCCGCCCAGACCGGCGTGCACGCTGGCACTGCCGGTATAGGAGAACAGGTTCAGGAAGTCTTTGCCCTTGCTCATTTCACCCAGCATACGGCGGGCGATACGGTGGTCGAGGAACAGGCCGGTGTCGAGATAATCGGTGAGGTTGACCCACAGGCGCGCGTTGTATTCGCTTACCTCCATGAAGTCGCCCTTCTCGTTCATCTTCTGATACTGGTTTTTGCCCTTCTGACGCTCACGGGTTTTCAGCACCAGCTTGTTCGGTGCAATACCGAGCACGGCAATAGTCGCCGCGATAATATCAAACAGACGCTGACGCGCTTTGTTGGCATCAACGGTTTTCGGCGGCGCATACTCCTGCACCACCACCCAATCGGCGTAGCGGTCAACGGCCACGTTATATTCCGGCAGGTCGGCATCGTACAGGCGGTAGCATTCGATCCCTTCCTGTTTCGCCCACTTCTCATATTTCTTCAGATTCTTACGCAGACGGTTAGCGTAATCTTCCGCCAGCGAGGCAGGTTTCTCACCGGTGGTTTCAGCCAGGTGATAGTTTTTCTGTACGCAGTCCAGCGGGCCGTTTTTCGCTTTAAACTGACGCTCGGCGCGCAGCTGCAGGCAGCTTAACAGCTCCGGAGAGGCGCTAAACAGCGACAGGTTCCAGCCGCCAAACTGGTTTTTCATATTGCGGCCGAGCAGGCTGTGCATTGCTATCAACGCCGGTTCGCTTTCCAGACGCTCGCCGTACGGCGGGTTGCTGATAACGGTACCGTAAGGACCTTTCGGCAGCGGGTTGGTCAGCTGCGCTACATCTTTCACCTCAAAGGTGATAAGTTCGCCAATACCGGCGCGACGGGCGTTGCTGCGCGCCAGCTCAACCACGCGGCTGTCGACGTCAGAGCCAAAGAAGCGGGATTCATAGGCGGCAAGGCCAGCACGGGCGCGGGTCTGCGCATCGGCTTTCACTTCTTTCCACACGGCATCGTCATGCTGCGCCCAGCCGCTGAAGCCCCAGTGGCCGCGGTGTAGCCCCGGCGCACGGTCGGTAGCCCACATCGCCGCTTCAATCAGCAGCGTGCCGGAACCACACATAGGGTCGAGCAGCGGCGTACCCGGCACCCAGCCGGAACGCATGACGATAGCCGCCGCCAGGTTCTCTTTGATTGGCGCCATACCGGTACGATCGCGATAGCCGCGCAGGTGCAGGCCTTCGCCACTCAGATCGAGAGAAATATAGGCGGTCTCTTTGTTGAGACGGACGTTAATACGCAGATCCGGATTTTCACGATCGACGTTAGGACGCGGCAGATTTTTACGCGTAAAGGCATCGACGATCGCATCTTTTACCTTCAACGCACCGTACTGGCTGTTACGAATGCTATCGTTCAGACCGCCGAAGCTCACCGCAAAGGTGGCATCCGGGGTGAAGATCGAAGTCCAGTCGATAGCCTGCACGCCGAGATAAAGATCGAGATCGCTCCAGACGCTACATTCTCCCAGCGGCATCATAATGCGCGAAGCCAGACGACTCCACATCAGGCTTTTGTACAGAAGCTGCGTGTCGCCCTGGAAATGGACGCCGCCCTGGGCAATCTGGCACTCTTGGGCGCCCAGGCCTTCCAGTTCAGTTTTTAACAGCTCTTCCAGCCCACGGGCCGTACTGGCAAACAGAGAATTCATATCGTCACTTTTACTCGCAGAAAATTGTTGCGCATTATAGCCAATCTGCGCCCCATGTCATAAAGTTAAAGGCTTATTTTCGACTCAGGGACAGCGTTGTGGCTACATTATCGCGGCTTTTTATACATCCGGTGAAATCCATGCGCGGCATCGGGCTTACGCACGCCTTTGCCGATATTAGCGGGATGGCATTTGACCGCATTTTCATGATCACCGAGCCTGATGGCACCTTTATTACCGCCCGGCAGTTCCCGGCGATGGTGCGTTTTACCCCTGCGGTCCTTCACGATGGTTTACACCTCACCGCGCCCGACGGCAGCAGTGCGTTAGTCCGTTTTGTGGATTTCGTCGGTCAGCCGTCGCCAACCGAAGTATGGGGCAACCATTTTACCTCGCGTATCGCACCCGACGCTATCAATCAGTGGCTGACGCCATTCTTTAAGCGCGATGTCCAGCTTCGCTGGCTGGGTGATGATCTTACCCGCCGTGTTAAGCGTCACGACGCGGTGCCGCTCTCATTCGCCGATGGTTTTCCGTTCTTGCTGACCAACGAAGCCTCGCTGCGCGACCTACAGCAGCGCTGCCGCGCCAGCGTTCGTATGGAGCAGTTCCGCCCTAACCTGGTGGTGACCGGGGCGCAAGCCTGGGAAGAAGATAGCTGGAAAACGCTGCGTATTGGCGACGTGGTCTTCGATGTCGTGAAGCCTTGCAGCCGCTGCATCTTTACGACCATCAGCCCGGAAAAAGGGCAAAAGCATCCGGCGGCTGAACCGCTGAGCACGCTACAGTCGTTTCGCACCAACCCTGCCAACGGCGACGTGGATTTCGGTCAGAACCTGATCGCCCGCAATAGCGGCGTGGTTCGCGTGGGTGATGAAGTGGAAATTCTCACCACCGGCCCGGCCATCGTGTACGGTGCGGGGAAAGCTGACGAAGCGCTGGCTCCGCAAACACAGCAGGATGCACTCGTAGAAATTGACTGGGAAGGCAGTCGTTTTACCGGGAATAATCAGCAGATTTTATTGGAACAGCTGGAGCAGCAGGGCATTCGTGTCCCCTACTCCTGCCGCGCAGGTATCTGCGGCAGCTGCCGCGTGACGCTGTTGGACGGTGAAGTCAGTCCGCTGAAAAAGAGTGCGATAGCCAACGATGGTACGATTCTCAGCTGTAGCTGCGTACCGAAAACAGCGCTAAAGCTGAAGCTTTAAACCGCCTGCTCCAGGCTGTAACCGCCCAGCCCCGGCTGAGGTTGCAGCCTGTCGTTCATCACCTTGATAGGGTCGCCAAGCTGCATAGTGCGCCCAGCCAATACCAGACCCGGCTGGGCCAGCAGGCACAGGGCTGCATTATCGCCCGGCTCTACCACCAGCAAATTCACCTGGCTGTCATCGTCGCTCAGCCACACGGCCGCCGCATCACCGGTTACCGGAGACCAGCTCTCTTCGTGAGCGCGGAAGTGCCAGCTTTTCGGCATCTGCGGTTTCAGGAAGCGGATAGCCACCAGCGCATTAAGAATGAGCTCAGCGCGATGCTCTTTTGACAGTACGAGATCGCGGCATTTCTCTTCAAAAGAGAAATAAAGCGCAGCATCGTCAACGCAGAACCCGGTAGGCGCAAAAGCATCGGGGGTTAACATCCGGCGAGCAAAACGCGAACGAAACAACATACCATTGGCTAAATCGAGCATCATACGATCGTGCTCTTCATCGTAATACCAACGCCAGTTATCATCAGGTTTAATTCGCATTTTACTCCCCCGTCATATTCGCATCCAATGCATTGCCCTTTCTTCCGTTGCGTTACTTAGCCTTAAATAATAAAAGACCAATATGTTTAAATAAGCAACAATACGGGAATATAATGCAACCAGGGCCGGAAATAAAGCCCTGGATCACATTATCAGGAAAAATACTAGATGTGGGTAACGATTTCTTTAATCAGCGGCGGGCCTTTAAAAATAAACCCGGAATAGATCTGCACCAGAGACGCGCCAGCTGTCATCTTTTCACGCGCCGCAATCACCGAGTCGATACCGCCAACGCCAATTATCGGTAATTGACCTTTTAATTCGGCTGACAGCATACGAATAATTTCGGTGCTTTTTAATTGTAATGGACGACCGCTTAAGCCTCCCATTTCATCGCAATTTTTCATCCCCTGAACCAGAGAACGATCCAATGTGGTATTGGTAGCAATCACCCCATCAATATTATGGCGGACTAAACTGTCGGCCACCTGGATCAACTCTTCATGAGAAAGATCCGGAGCGATCTTCACCGCCACTGGAACATATTTATGGTGCTTTTGTTCGAGTTCAGATTGCTTATTTTTAATACCGGAAAGGAGATCGTCTAACGCATCACCATATTGCAGCGTACGCAGCCCAGGGGTATTTGGCGAGGAGATATTAATCGCAATATAACCGGCATAGGCGTAGATTTTTTCCATACAAATCAGATAGTCATCTTTGCCCTGCTCAACCGGGGTATCTTTATTTTTGCCGATATTAATCCCCAGAATTCCGTCGAAATGCGCTTTTTTTACGTTCTCGACCAGGTTATCAACGCCATGGTTATTGAAGCCCATACGGTTGATCAACCCTTCGGCATCGACCAGACGGAACAAGCGCGGCTTGTCGTTACCCGGTTGCGGACGCGGCGTGACGGTACCAATCTCAATGGAACCGAAACCCATCGCCCCTAAGGCGTCGATACATTCGCCGTCTTTATCCAGACCGGCGGCCAGACCCAGTGGATTTTTAAACGTCAGCCCCATGCAGGTGACCGGTTTTTCCGGCACTTTTTGACGCACGAGTGCTTCCAGCGGGGTGCCGGTGACGCGACGTAATTGTTGAAACGTTAATTCATGAGCGCGCTCTGGATCGAGCTGAAAAAGTGCTTTACGAACGAAGGGATAGTACATGAACTCTCCTGGATTCCCGGTGTGCAAACCGGGGGCGTATTATGTGCGATAACGCTCAGAAATGGAATTGACCTACGGCAAAAAAAGCGCAATCGTTTTCCTTCCATTCAACCTCTCCTGCACTCCGCATATGCATTTTCTGGTAATCCATCATCAGAAAAAGTATTTCGCCCGCAGTTTCCTCTCTGACACACTGATGCAAATGTTATCAATTTTAGATTAATGTTTGTTTTTAGTTATAAGGAGAGACCATGCGCGTCATTACTTTAGCAGGCAGCCCTCGTTTTCCTTCTCGCTCCAGCGCCCTGCTGGAGTATGCCCGGGAGAAACTCTCTGCCGCCGACGTTGAAGTTTTCCATTGGCATCTACAGAACTTCGACCCCGAAGATCTGTTTCACGCTCGCTTTGACAGTCCGGCGCTGCAAACCTTGACCGAGCAGTTAGCTCACGCCGACGGCCTGATTATCGCCACGCCGGTCTACAAGGCATCATTCGCTGGCGCATTAAAAGCGCTGCTGGATCTGTTGCCCGAGCGTGCGCTGGAAGGCAAAGTGGTGCTGCCACTGGCAACCGGCGGTACGGTGGCGCATATGCTGGCGGTGGATTACGCCTTAAAGCCGGTGTTGAATGCGTTGAAGGCCCAGGAGATCCTGCAGGGTGTGTTTGCCGACGATAGCCAGGTGACCGATTATCAGCATAAGCCGCAGTTCAGCCCAAATCTGCACACCCGACTGGACAGCGCGCTGGAGACATTCTGGCAGGCGCTGCATCGGCGGGACATTCAGGTTCCCACGTTAAGTTCCGCGCGACTTACCGAACATGTTTGATAAAAAAAACGCCGTAGGGAAAAAACCTACGGCGTTTTTGCTTATATATAATGTAGCCCGGCCGAGCAACGCGACGCCGGGATTGTCACCAAGCCCCCCCGGAGTCGGCTCGCGCCTCGTCCGGGCTACTGGTTAAGCTAAGGCTTTAGCAATCTTCTCGTACAAGTCGCCAGAAAGATTTTCCAGCCCTTTCAGTTGCTCCAGCGCGGCACGCATTAACGCCTGACGCTTCGCATCGTAGCGTTTCAGGCGGATCAGCGGCTCAATCAGACGAGAAGCCACCTGCGGGTTTTTGCTGTTCAGTATGGTGAGCATTTCCACCAGGAACTGATAGCCGCTGCCGTCTGCCGCATGGAACGCCGCCGGGTTGCTGCCGGCAAAGGCGCCAATCAGCGAGCGAATACGGTTCGGGTTATTCATGCTGAATGAACGGTGGTTCAGCAGCTTACGTACCGTTGCCAGCACGTCGTCCGCCGGGCTGGTTGCCTGTAGAATCAGCCATTTATCCATCACCAGACCGTCATGATGCCATTTGTCATCATATTCCTGCATCAGCGCGTCACGGCACGGCAGTTCAGCCGCAACCGCTGCGGACAACGCCGCCAGCGCATCGGTCATGTTATCGGCATGATGGTACTGATCGCTCACCAGCTTATCGCCAAGCTCACGATCACCAAATGCCAGATAGCGCAGACAGGTATTACGCAGCGAGCGTTTACCAATGTCGGCATGTTCTACGCGGTAGCTGTCGAGTTTGTTGGCGTTATAAATCGCCAGACATTCATCGGCCAGTTCCGTCGCCAGCGTACGGGTCAGCGCTTCACGCACCGCGGCAATGGCAATAGGATCGATAATCTCGAACAGCTCAGCGATTTCGCTGGCTGACGGTAGCGTCAGGATCTCAGCCGCCAGCGCCGGGTCGATGTGCTCATCCAGCAGGATCGCGCGGAACGCATCGGCCACGTGGACCGGCAGCGACAGCGGTTGACCCTGCTGATGACGCGCAACGTTCAGCTTGATATAGGTTGCCAGCAGGCTTTGCGCCGCGTCCCAGCGGGAGAAGTCATTTCGCGCGTGACGCATCAGGAACGTCAGTTGCTGATCGCTCCATTTATATTCCAGCTTCACCGGCGCCGAGAACTCGCGCAGCAGGGACGGAACCGGCTGGAAGTAGACGTTATCGAAAACAAAGGTCTGCTCCGCCTGGGTCACGTTCAGCACGTGATGCACCGGATGCCCGTCTTTCTGCAGCGGGATCACCTTGCCTTCGTTATCGTAAAGCTCGATGTCGAATGGAATGTGCAGCGGGAATTTTTCATCCTGCTCGGCGGTCGCCGGCGTACGCTGACGAATGGTCAGGGTGTACTGCTCGGTTTCCGGGTTATAGTCGTCGTGTACGCTGACGATTGGCGTACCGGCCTGGCTATACCAGCGGCGGAAATGGGACAGGTCAACGTTGGACGCATCTTCCATCGCCTGCACAAAATCATCGCAGGTCGCGGCGCTGCCGTCATGACGTTCGAAGTACAGCTGCATCCCTTTCTGGAAGTTGGTTTCGCCCAGCAGAGTGTGCAGCATGCGGATAACTTCCGCCCCTTTCTCGTACACCGTTAAGGTATAGAAGTTATTCATTTCAATAACTTTATCCGGGCGGATCGGGTGCGCCATCGGACTGGCGTCTTCGGCAAACTGCAGGCCGCGCATGGTGCGCACGTTGCTGATGCGGTTCACAGCGCGCGAGCCTAAATCCGAGCTGAATTCCTGGTCACGGAAAACGGTTAAGCCCTCTTTCAGGCTCAACTGGAACCAGTCACGGCAGGTAACGCGGTTACCGGTCCAGTTATGGAAGTATTCGTGGCCAATCACGCGCTCGATGTCGAGATAGTCTTTATCCGTCGCGGTATCGGTACGGGCCAGCACGTATTTGGAGTTAAAGACGTTCAGCCCTTTGTTCTCCATCGCGCCCATATTGAAGAAGTCGACGGCAACAATCATATAAATGTCGAGGTCGTACTCCAGGCCGAAACGATCTTCGTCCCACTTCATGGAGTTTTTCAGCGAGGTCATCGCCCACGGCGCGCGGTCCAGGTTGCCGCGGTCAACGAACAGCTCCAGCGCGACTTCGCGGCCGGAGCGAGTTTTGAAGGTATCACGCAGTACGTCGAAATCACCGGCGACCAGCGCAAACAGGTAGCAAGGTTTCGGGAACGGATCCTGCCACTGCACCCAGTGGCGACCATTTTCCAGTTCGCCCTCGGCAATGCGGTTGCCGTTAGAGAGCAGGAACGGGTATTTAGTTTTATCAGCGGTAATTTTAGTGGTGAAGCGGGCCAGCACATCCGGGCGATCAAGATACCAGGTAATGTGGCGGAAGCCTTCAGCTTCACACTGGGTGCAGAGCGCTTCGCCAGACTGATACAGCCCCTCTAACGCGGTATTCGCCGCTGGGCTGATTTCATTCACAATCTTCAGGGTGAAACGTTCTGGCAGACCCGCAATAACCAGATAGTTCTCTTCTTCTTTATAGTTGTCCCACGGCTCGCCGTTAACGTGAAGAGAGATCAGGGTTAAATCTTCACCGTTCAGACGTAGCGGTACATCAGACGCTGCGTGGCGGGAAACCTGGCTTTCCGCGGTCACGATGGTTTTTGCGGCATCCAGGTCAAAGGCCAGGTCAATATCACTAATCAGGTAGTCCGGCGCACGATAGTCGTGGCGGTACTTGGCTTGGGGCTGTTGTGTCATAAAAAACCTTTAGCATCTTTTGTAAATGTCACCTCCAGTCTATTCCTGTTGTGTTAAACGCGCTACGCAGAATCTTCATCTTTTCCAGTCAAATAGGGAAAAATGATACATTTACTTAACATAACGCACAAAACGCCATGGTGACTCTTCGTGCCTTATGGTGTGATCGGGGTTCAATAAATCGATAAACAAGGTATACTCCAGCGATTCTCCCCTGTTGTTTATTGTACTAAACGCTCCTGTGAGAGGATGCTACTGCGCACCATGACACAATTCGCTTCTCCTGTGCTGCACTCGCTGCTAGACACAGATGCCTACAAACTGCATATGCAGCAGGCCGTGTTTCACCACTACTATGACGTAAACGTAGCGGCTGAATTCCGCTGCCGTGGGGACGATCTGCTGGGCATTTATGCTGACGCTATTCGCGAACAAGTCGAAGCCATGCGTTCACTCACCCTGCAGGATGACGAGTACCACTGGCTATCCGGCCTTCCTTTCTTTAAACAAGATTACCTGAACTGGCTGCGTGATTTTCGCTACGACCCGCAGCAGGTCACCGTCACCAACGATAACGGCAAGCTCAATATTCGCCTTGAAGGCCCGTGGCGCGAAGTCATCATGTGGGAAGTTCCGCTGCTGGCGGTAATTAGCGAGCTGGTTCATCGCTACCGTTCGCCGGAAAACGGTGTGCCGCAGGCGCTGGACATGCTGGAGCGTAAGCTGGTCGACTTTAATCAGTTGACCGCCGACATTGACATGTCCGCCTTCAAGCTGATGGATTTTGGTACCCGCCGCCGCTTTTCCCGCGAAGTACAGGAGGCGATTGTTAGCCGCCTGCAGCAGGAACCCTGGTTTACCGGCACCAGCAATTACGATCTGGCGCGCCGTCTGTCGTTAACCCCAATGGGAACGCAGGCGCACGAATGGTTCCAGGCACATCAGCAAATTAGCCCTGACCTTGCCACCAGCCAACGTGCCGCGTTGGCCGCCTGGCTCGAAGAATATCCAGAACAGCTCGGCATTGCGTTGACCGACTGCATCACCATGGATGCCTTCCTGCGTGATTTTGGTTCGGAATTTGCTACCCGCTACCAGGGATTGCGCCATGACTCGGGCGACCCGTTTGAATGGGGCGAGAAAGCCATTAACCACTATAAAAAGCTGGGCATCGACCCGCTGAGTAAAGTGCTGGTGTTCTCCGATAATCTCGACTTAACCAAAGCCGTTGAGCTATATCGTCACTTCTCATCGCGCATTAATTTGAGCTTCGGTATCGGTACGCGTTTAACCTGCGATATTCCACAGGTGAAGCCGCTGAATATCGTTATCAAGCTGGTTGAGTGTAACGGTAAGCCGGTGGCAAAACTCTCCGATAGTCCGGGTAAAACTATCTGTCACGATAAAGCGTTTGTTCGCGCTTTACGTAAAGCATTTGATCTTCCGCAGATCAAAAAGGCGAGTTAATCACCAAAGGGAGCCGTTATGGCTCCCTTCTTATTTAATTATTTCTGAAAACACCCCTTCTCCATGCTAATTCTGCTTGTCTGATAGAAGATGACAGGTAACATAGATATCCCCCGCCGTTCCGGGGAAAACGATTTTTTTATTGGACTACGAATAGAGAGACTATTATGAGCGTTGTGCCTGTAGCCGACGTACTCCAGGGCCGCGTAGCCGTTGACAGCGAAGTCACCGTGCGCGGCTGGGTACGTACCCGCCGAGATTCAAAAGCTGGCTTTTCCTTCCTCGCCGTCTATGACGGTTCCTGCTTTGATCCTGTACAGGCCGTTATTAATAATTCTCTGCCCAATTACAATCAGGAAGTGCTGCGTCTGACCACCGGCTGCTCCGTGATTGTCACCGGCAAGATCGTCGCCTCTCAGGGTCAGGGCCAGAGTTTTGAAATTCAGGCTTCCAGCATTGAAGTGACCGGCTGGGTTGAAGATCCCGACACCTACCCGATGGCGGCAAAACGCCACAGCATCGAGTATCTGCGTGAAGTGGCGCACATGCGTCCACGTACCAACCTGATTGGTGCGGTTGCACGCGTACGTCATACGCTGGCGCAGGCGCTGCATCGTTTCTTCGACGAACAGGGTTTCTTCTGGGTTTCTACCCCGTTGATTACTGCTTCCGATACCGAAGGTGCTGGTGAAATGTTCCGCGTTTCCACGCTGGATATGGAAAACCTGCCGCGCAACGATCAGGGCAAAGTCGATTACGACAAAGATTTCTTCGGCAAAGAAGCCTTCCTGACCGTTTCCGGCCAGTTGAACGGCGAAACCTATGCCTGTGCGCTGTCGAAAATCTACACCTTCGGCCCAACCTTCCGCGCTGAAAACTCCAACACCAGCCGTCACCTGGCGGAGTTCTGGATGCTGGAACCCGAAGTGGCGTTTGCCGATCTGGAAGATAACGCCCGTCTGGCAGAAGCCATGCTGAAGTACGTCTTCAAAGCCGTGCTGACCGAACGCGCGGACGACATGAAGTTCTTCGCTGAGCGCGTAGATAAAGATGCTATCGATCGTCTGGAACGTTTCGTGACCGCTGATTTCGCGCAGGTCGATTACACCGACGCCGTTACCATCCTGGAAAACTGCGGCAAGCAGTTCGAAAACCCAGTTTACTGGGGCGTGGATCTCTCTTCTGAACACGAACGCTACCTGGCCGAAGAACACTTCAAAGCGCCGGTCGTTGTGAAAAACTATCCGAAAGAGATCAAGGCGTTCTATATGCGTCTTAACGAAGATGGTAAAACCGTTGCCGCAATGGACGTTCTGGCGCCGGGCATTGGTGAAATCATCGGCGGCTCCCAGCGTGAAGAGCGTCTGGACGTTCTGGATGCGCGTATGGCGGAAATGGGTCTTAATAAAGAAGACTACTGGTGGTATCGCGATCTGCGTCGTTACGGCACCGTGCCACATTCCGGTTTTGGTCTGGGCTTCGAACGTCTGATCGCTTACGTTACCGGCGTGCAGAACGTCCGTGACGTGATCCCGTTCCCAAGAACACCGCGTAACGCTACCTTCTAAGTTTATCGCTTCTTCAAGGCCAGCCTCAGCGCTGGCCTTTTTTTGCCCGCCAGCGTAAAGAAATCTTTTTTTAATTTAACAAACTTAAACATCAACCCCCTCCCCTCCGACCTTTGTTACAGCACATTTCGCCGCAATAATTAAGTACAAAAAATAACCACAGTATGTTTACGGATCAGATTTCACTACTGCCTTAGCATATTTTTTGAACAAACACACGGCTATCCGGATGGCTGAAAAAGGTCATAGATAAAAGTTTGGCTCTTGGGTATTAGCGATAAGAAAAGGCGTTATACAAATAAAAGATAAGAAATTCATATTGATAGATAAGTGGTCGTTCAATTAACCCGCACCTATCTCAGAATTTTGAGATAGTTCACAAAGTTCCTTAAAATTAACACAATGTTACACATTATTGCTTTTGGTTACGCATTCTTGATGCTTGTAGCATTTTCAGAGTGGCTAAAGCGCGTTTGGAATGGAAAGATGCCTCTCAGACACATAAAGACACCAAACTATCATCAATAGTTCCGTAAATTTTTATTGACGGAGGTAATTGGCGGCAGTGGCGAGTGTCTATAAAAAAAACCTAATGAGGGTAATAAATAATGATGAAGCGTAATATCCTGGCAGTGGTAATCCCTGCCCTGCTGGTAGCTGGCGCAGCAAACGCGGCCGAAATCTATAACAAAGACGGCAACAAGCTGGATCTGTACGGTAAAGTGAACGCTGAGCGTGACTTCACCACCAGCGGCGACACCAGCAACTCTGACGGCACCTACGCTCAGCTGGGCTTCAAAGGTGAAACTCAGATCAACGACCAACTGGTTGGTTTTGGTCAGTGGGAATACCGCTTCATGGCAAACGGCCCTGAAGGCACCGCAGCTTCTAACAAAAACCGTCTGGCCTTCGCTGGCCTGAAAGCGGGCGACGCTGGCAGCATCAGCTACGGCCGTAACTACGGTATCGTGTACGACGTTGCTTCTTACACCGATATGGCGCCATCCTTCTCCGGTATGACCTGGGGCGGCGGCCACGTTGACAACTACATGACCAGCCGTGGTACCGGTCTGCTGACCTACCGCAACAGCGATTTCTTCGGTCTGGTTGATGGCCTGAGCCTGGGCATCCAGTATCAGGGCAAAAACGACGGTAAGGATGTTAACACTGCTAACGGCGAAGGCGTTGGTTACTCCCTGGGCTATGATTTCGGCGAAGGTTTCGGCCTGATCGGTTCTTACAGCAACTCTGGTCGTACCGGTAACCAGAAGTACAATGACCCAAATGGCAACGTAGGCAACAACGCGGAAGCATGGGGTATTGGTGCTAAATACGACGCGAACAACATCTACCTGGCAACCACCTACGCTGAAACCCGCAACCTGACTCGTACCGGACCTGACGGCGATGCGGGCTTTGCTAACAAAACCCAGAACTTCGAAATCGTGGCTCAGTACCAGTTCGACTTCGGCCTGCGTCCAGCAATCTCCTACGTTCAGACCAAAGGTAAAGACCTGGCGCCTGAAGGCACCTTCGCTGGTGGCGATGCAGACCTGGCTAAGTTCATCCAGTTGGGTGCAACTTACTACTTCAACAAAAACTTCAACGTAGCCGTCGACTACTACTTCAACCTGTTGAACAAAAACGACGCTTACACCAAAGAAGTTGGCGGTATCAACGGCAACGACGACATGATGGCACTGATGGCAACTTATCAGTTCTAATCAGCATACCCTCCTCGTTATATGCCTATAAAGCAGGACTTCGGTCCTGCTTTTTTACGTTCCTAAGATGAAGATCGTAACTTTTGAAAACCTTCGCGCTTTTAGTCTCTAACGGTTGGCATTTTGTAAATCTGCCGTTAACCTGATAGCGGATTTCCCCCGAACTAATAAATGGAACCTCGTCATGTTTGAGAACATTACAGCCGCCCCTGCCGACCCAATTCTGGGCCTGGCCGATCTGTTTCGCGCCGACGACCGCCCGGGTAAAATCAATCTCGGGATTGGTGTATATAAAGATGAAACCGGTAAGACTCCGGTTCTGACCAGCGTAAAAAAAGCTGAACAGTATCTGCTGGAAAATGAGACCACCAAAAACTATCTCGGCATTGATGGTATTCCTGAATTCGGTCGCTGCACGCAGGAACTGCTGTTTGGCAAAGGTAGCCCTATCGTTAGCGATAAGCGTGCTCGCACCGCGCAAACTCCTGGCGGCACCGGCGCTCTGCGCGTCGCGGCGGACTTCCTTGCTAAAAACACCGACGTGAAGCGCGTTTGGGTCAGCAATCCAAGCTGGCCGAACCACAAAAGCGTCTTTGGTGCTGCGGGCCTCGAAGTACGTGAATACAACTACTACAGCGCTGAAAAGCACGCGCTGGACTTCGACGCGCTGCTGGCGAGCCTGAACGACGCCCAGTCGGGTGACGTGGTGCTGTTCCACGGCTGCTGCCATAACCCTACCGGCATTGACCCTACGCTTGAGCAGTGGCAACAGCTGGCACAGCTTTCCGTTGAGAAAGGCTGGCTGCCGCTGTTTGACTTCGCGTACCAGGGCTTCGCCCGCGGTCTGGAAGAAGATGCGGAAGGCCTGCGTGCCTTTGCTGCACTGCACAAAGAGCTGATTGTGGCGAGCTCTTTCTCCAAAAACTTTGGCCTCTACAACGAGCGTGTGGGTGCCTGTACGCTGGTGACCGCCGACGCCGATACTGCCGACCGCGCCTTCAGCCAGATGAAAGCCGTTATCCGCGCCAACTATTCTAACCCACCGGCACACGGTGCATCTGTCGTAGCGACTATCCTTAGCAACGACGCTCTGCGTGCTATCTGGGAACAAGAACTGACCGATATGCGTCAGCGCATCCAGCGCATGCGTCTGCTGTTTGTGAATACGCTGCAGGAAAAAGGGGCTAACCGTGACTTCAGCTTTATCACCAAACAGAACGGTATGTTCTCCTTCAGCGGCCTGACCAAAGAACAGGTTCTACGTCTGCGTGAAGAGTTTGGCGTTTATGCCGTGGCCTCCGGTCGCATTAACGTTGCCGGGATGACCCCAGACAACATGGCGCCGCTGTGCGAAGCTATCGTCGCCGTGCTGTAATATGCGAGTAGCCCGGACGAGGTGCGTAGCGCCGACTCCGGGTGGACATAAAAAGGCCGCATCAGCGGCCTTTTTTGTTTTCTTACCAGACGGGAAGTTCATCCTGCAGGAACGGGTTATGCTGACGTTCATAGCCAATCGTCGACATCGGCCCATGCCCGGCAATAAACTTCACGTCGTCACCAAGCGGCAGCAGCTTGCGCTTGATAGCGTCAATCAGCTGCGCGTGGTCACCGCGCGGGAAATCACTGCGCCCTACGCCGCCTTTAAACAGCACGTCGCCGGAAATCAGCAACCGCGCATCATTATCAAAGAAGACCACATGACCTGGCGTGTGACCTGGGCAGTGCAGCACCTGCAGCTTCACGTTGCCCACGCTGACGGTATCGCCTTCATTTAGCCAGCGATCCGGCGTCAGCGGCTGGCAGTCATCCAGACCAAACATCCGGCTTTGTGCCGGCAGGCCCTGCAACCAGAACTCGTCTTCTTTTTCCGGCCCAATCACCGGCACACCGTAGTGCTGTGCCAGTTCCGCCGCCGCACCCACATGATCAAGATGACCATGGGTCAGCAAAATTTGCTGCAACGTCACGCCAGCCTCGGCAACCTTCTGTTTAATGGTCTCAGCATCACCACCTGGATCGACCAGCGCCGCCAGTTTAGTTTGCTCACACCAGATCAACGAACAGTTCTGCGCGAACGCAGTGACCGGAATAATACGATAATTCATGCTGCTCCTGTTTATACTCAGCACCGTTCAGACACATCAGCGCATCTGAACTGTCGGGCGTAGAGTTACCAGTGCCGAACCGGACCGGTATCAATATGCACAAAGTTGCTACGTGGGTAATATCCTACACCACCTGCGCGCATAGATAACGCTGCTTTGCGTATATTACTTAATGAAATACCTTCAATATGGAAATCCATTGCCTGACCTTTCGTGTGATAGCTCTTTTTCGCTACCCCACTGCTGTGCGCTCGCAGCTCATTATTGGTATCGAGGGAACGATACCCGGAGATTAATTGCACAGGCTTATTTGTTCCTAATAATCCCTGAAGGCGATAGAGCTGATCAAACAAAGAAGGATCGATGCTCTTTATTTTATTCGCGCGATAGTCACGGAAAAAATGGTTTAGTTTTGCTAATTCATCCTGAATATAGCCTCGGCCGTCAAAAAACTCGGCTTTTAGCAACTCGCCCGTATGTAGATTACTCAACGTTAAAATACGTGGACGAGGGGTCGAGAGGGTCGCAAGTGCAGGCGTGGGTAAGATGGCGGCAGCGCCAAGCGCAACCCCACCTAACGCCAGCAGTTTGCGGCGATTAGCGTCAAATTTGTCCATGATAATCAGGTCTACAGTCAGTAAATGTGATCGAAATATATGCACTTCTGGCGCACGTATTGCACCTTACCGGGCATCAAAGCCAGCGTCAAGGCGGCCTGTAGCGCAGAATCACCAGCCCCAGGCGTTCGGGACTGGTATCTACGCTTTTTATTCGACCACTACATTACCTGAACTACTTCATTTATCTGATTAATTGTTCCGCTTTTGGCAGAATTTGTGCGCCGGATCGCGCCGTGACATCGTAATTGTAAATATCTGTTCGATATTGTGTCTGACCATCAGCGCCAACAAAGGCGGTCAGATAATAGAGATTAACCGGAATATTCTGCCGGATATTAACGTATCTCGTATTACCTTCCTTCAGCGCATCAGATATACGCGCGTCATTCCAGCCTGCATCCTGTAACAGCATATTTGCTAAATCAGAGGCTTTATTTACCCGCACGCATCCCGAACTTAATGCCCGCGCATCTTTCTGGAACAGATTATGGTTAGGCGTATCATGCAGATAAATTGCGTCTGAGCTTGGCATATTAAACTTATAGCGGCCCAATGAGTTATGGTCGCCCGGCGCCTGCTGGAAACGGAACGGCAAATTCGACGGCGTAATCGTTGACCAGTCCACGCGCCACGGATCGATGGTTTCTTTACTGTTCCACCCACGCAGCACGGTATAATTGTGGCGCTCCAGATACCCTGGATCATTACGCAGTTTTGGCAGAATATCGTTGCGCGCTAGCGTTGGCGGTACGTTCCACGGCGGGTTAACCACCACGTTATTCAGCGCGCTGCTCATCATCGGCGTTTTACGATCCGGACGCCCCAC
Organism: Kluyvera sichuanensis; assembly: GCF_040930405.1. NCBI lineage: Bacteria > Pseudomonadati > Pseudomonadota > Gammaproteobacteria > Enterobacterales > Enterobacteriaceae > Kluyvera > Kluyvera sichuanensis. The sequence goes on along the minus strand of NZ_CP162271.1, from coordinate 355,463 downwards.
AATTACGCGTGAGGCCAGCGCTTCGCTGCCATTGAGGTAGTAGACCAGCGAATACGCCGGAATGTTGACCATAATTCCGGTCGAGACTTTCCCCGGCAGCAGGCGCAGTCGTTGAATATTCAGCGCCAGCACGCCCGCACGTTCTGCGGAAGAGACATTCAGCCAATCGCGCGTTGAAGCACCGATCACCCCATCAGCCCCTAAGCCCTGCGCCACCTGGAAACGCTTAACCGCATCCACCAACTGACGATCGTAGGCCGCAGGCGCGCTTTTCGCTGCTTTTTTCGTTTTGCCGACGTTATCCCCCGGTAGCGGGATCGCCGGACTGGTATCCAGCACGCCGTTACGCTGCAGAATTTCACGCAGCGCGGGCACGTCGCTACTCCATTGTCCCGGTCGTAGCGCCGTCGTGGAGGTCAGTTTCGGCCACGGGCGGGTATCCCCCACCAGCGCCAGCAGCGCCTGGTGCATCGCCGCATACTGCGGATGTTTCGGCGCCAGCGCGGCAATAAACGGCACCAGCGAGCCGTTATCCAGCGCCATCTGCCATTTATTCATCACCGACAGCGGTGGTGTCGCCAGGGTGTAAGGTTTATCGCTGTACAGCCAGCGGTTGCCCTGAACCGGAATGCCGCTAATAAAGTGCAGATAGCCCATCAGCGCATCGGAGAGCACAACGTCGCGAGCCATGCCGCTGACGTTAGGATTCGTGAGCAGTTCAACCCATTGGGTAAACTGCGGCTGGAAACCGGCGATGGCCACTTCCGCCAGTTGCTGCTGGAAGGCGCGAACCGCCTCGCGGTTCTCCCACATCGGTTTCATCTCGCGGGCAGCATAGAGCGTCACCAGCGGGTTCATATAGACGGGTTGATAGCCGGCAGGCAGCAGCGACTGGATCTCAGCACGGCTTTTCGCCGCCGCGCCATCTGCTAGTGGCTTAGTGCCGACAAGGTTTGCCATCACGGGCGATTGCGCGCCCGGCTGGAGCAGCACCGGAGAAGGTTCTGCAGGCAGTGCGCTACTGTCAGACGGCACCAGTTCTGGCTCGCCCGCAGCAGCGGTAAACAGTGGAGCAAACGTCATTGCCAGACACAAACTTACCGCTGACAACCGACGACCATTTTCTTTTTTCAGCAACATCCCTTGCCCCCTGTTAAATATACGAAGACCCGTAACGTGGGCTCACCTTCAGTATATAAAGACAAAAACTATTTTGCCCGGTGAAATGTAAAGAAGTCTAAAGATAATAACGCGCTATAGGCTAAATACGGATAACAAAAAAGGCGACATAAATGTCGCCTCAGGTTCTGTTTTTCGGATTAAACGCCATTTACCGGGGTCGCTGTGCTCACCCGGGCGGCATGCTACGATGCGTCGGCGGTGCCTGGCAGCGTTTCCGGCAACTGGGCGGCAAAGCCGCGCAGACCCACCACGTGAACGTGTTCGTGGTTATTCACCACTTTACGGACCAGCTTGTAGGTGGTGCCCTTCTCTGGGCTGATATTTTCCGGTGCCGCGATAATCAGCTGCATCTCCAGACGTTCGCAAAGCTCGAACAGCGTGGCGATAGAACGGGCATCCAGACGCGCCGCTTCATCAAGGAACAGCAGACGGCACGGAGACAAGTCTTTACCGCGCAGACGACGCGCTTCATCTTCCCAGCTCTGTACCACCATCACCAGAATCGACATCCCGGTACCGATAGCCTCACCGGTCGACAGCGCACCGGATTCCGCACGCAGCCAGCCGTCGGAACCACGGTTAACCTCAACTTCCATCTCCAGATAGCTACGGTAGTCGAGCAGCTCTTCACCGATGGTCTGCGGCGTACGCTGACCCATGTCGATTTGCGGATTCAGGCGCTGATACAGCTTCGCCAGCGCTTCCGAGAAGGTCAGGCGATTGCTGTTGAACAGATCCTGATGCTGTTCGTGCTGTTCAGAGAGCACGTCCAGCAGCGTCGAGTGGGTCTCGCGCACGTTGACGTTCAGACGCACGCTGTTGACCTGACCAAACGACACGCTCTGCAGGCCCTGGTTCAGCTGGCGAATACGGTTCTGCTCGCGCTGAATGGTCTTGCGGATAATGTTCGCGACGCTTCGGGAGCTGATCGCCAGCTTCTGTTCGCGGTTGGTCAGTTCTTCCGTCAGGCGGCTCAGTTCGATTTCCATCTGTTCGATGGCTTCGACCGGGTCGTCGGTGCGGATGATATCCTGACGAATACGCTCGCGCAGGTGCTGGTAAACAGCAACGAAGAACTGGATCTTACGTTCCGGACGTTTCGGGTCTTCCGACATGCGCAGCACATCGCGCAGGTGTTCGTTATCCGCGACGGCCAGACGCAGCGCACCCAGCGCCTTATCCGACATGGAGCGCAGATCGTCGGCGGAGAGGTAGGCCAGCTCGCGGCGGTGCAGACGACGTTCAACGTTGTTGTCTTTCACCAGACGCATCACCGCACACCAGCCCGCTTTCGCACTCACCACCTGCTCGCGCATTTCGAGATAATCGCGTTCCAGCTTGCGCAGCTTACGGGTCAGGTTATCCATCTCTGCTTCGCAGAAGGTCAACGCTTTTTCCAGCTGATTGCGGCGCGCACGGTTGTTGCTCAACTGCGCGTGCAGTTCGTCGCGACGAATACGCGCGCGCTCTTCGGCACCCGCATCGGCGCGCACACCAATATCTTTCAGCTCTTTATAGAGATCGTTGAGCAGCTCTTTTTTGGTGTCATAAGAGCTTTTCAGCGACGCCAGCACCTGGCTGTACTGACTGACCTGTGCGGCGTGGGCACGCAGCGCTTCACGGGCGCGGCTACGCTCGCTTTCCGCCTGCGCCAGACGTTCGCGCAGTTTTTCGTTCAGATCGCTGTTGCCGGAGAGCATCTCCGCCGAGTCAGAGTAGCCGAAGTGCGCACGACGCTGCACCACTTCCGTCAGGGCAAACGCCTGCTGACGCGCTTCGCGCTGCACCTGCTGTGACCAGGCATAGTCTTCTTTCAGCTGTTCAAACTGTTCCGGGTCGTTCTGCAGAACAGCAACGATCGGCTCCAGTTTGGCCAGCTGGTTGCCGTGCTGCTGAATGAAGCGCGCGGCTTCCTGAGCTTCGTCCAGACGCTCCTGGATTTCTTCCACGCGGTCGGCCAGCGTCTCGTCAGCCAACAGGCTCAGACGTGGCAGCAGGCGGTTAAGCTGGGCCACGCCCTCTTTCGCCTGCTCGTACTGCGCCTGCTGCTGTTGGTTGTCGCTTTCGTGGCTGCTGAGCGCACGCTCCAGCTCGTTGCGGCGGGTGTTCAGTTTGCGAATTTCCGCTTCCGGATCGTCCTCAAACGCGACCGACAGGTGGCTGCCGATAAAGCGGCTGAACGCCTGGTGCAGACGCTGGGTTTTCTGTACGTCGAACGACAGGGTCGCAAAACGTTCGGACAGCCCTTCACGCTCGGCGTGCAGGCTCTCAATGCGGCTTTCTCGCGCAGCACGGCCAAACAGCGGTAGCGATGGGAAGCGGGAATAACGCCACTGGCGGTCGGAGGTTTTTACCACCACCGCTTTTTCCAGCTCATCGACATTGAAAACGCTGTCATCGAAAGACTGCGGATCCCCTTCAATCAGATAGAGATCTTCCGGGCAATCATCCAACCCTTCCAGATACTCGGCGATCTGCGACAGATCCGGCACCACGATGGCATGGCGAGAAGGCCCGTACAGCGCGGAGAAGTACGGCGCATCATCAAGGCTGACATCATCATAGATTTCGGACAGCAGCACGCCGCCAAAACGTTCCGCCAGCGCATTCAGACGCGGGTCTTCGGAACCGCCCGGCTGGCTAAGACGCTCAATTTCGTCATCCACCGCACGTTTACGCGCGCCAACTTCGTCACGTTCCACGATGGCTTCGCGTTCGCGTTCCAGCAGTTGTTGCAGGTATTCGGTCACATCCTGGCTGGACTCAAACTGCTCGCCGCTCTGTTCACACAGCTGGTTTAAGCTGTTTTGCGCTGCCAGCCAAACCGGCGCACGGTGCATCAGCGCGGAGATGCGTGATTGCAGCTGTTCCTGTTCCTGGCGCAGCGCCATGCGCTGTTCGCGGGCATCGGTTACGCAGTCGCTCAGCGCGGCAATACGCGCTTCCAGTTCGTGATGCAGCTTTTCGAGTTCGTCGATGCCGTACTGTTTGCCCTGGCGCTTACAGAAGTCAGCCAGCAGACGTTCAGCTTCCTGCTGCTCGCGCAGACGCTGTTCCAGTTCGTTCAGACGGCTGCGCAGCGGTTGCGCCTGCTCCGCCAGGTGGCGCTGGTTAACGCCGTCGCGCAGCAGTTCACGCGCCACTTCCCAGGCTTCATTACGTGCCAGCGGCCCGTTAATAGCTTCAACAATCTGGAAAGCCTGTTCAAACTGGCTGTGCGCGGTTTGTGAAACGCTCATTTTCTGTTCGAGCGTCAGCAGTTTTTCCGTTGCTTCCTGCTCTTTAGCCTGGAAAGTTTCCAGCCATTCGTCCGCGCTTTCCGGGGTTAAGTCCGGCAGATGACACAGGGCTTTTGCACGCTCCAGCGCTTGCAGCGCCTGCGTGTACTGAATAGCGCGTGTCTGCTGAACGTCCAGCGCCTGCTGGTAGTCAGCGAGCTGGCTTTTCAGCTCATCCACTTCCAGTTCGGCGGCTTCGGCGCGCGCTTCATTCTCTTCCTGCTGCTCGGCGGCTTCGGCGACCACTTCGTTCTGTTCTTCCAGACGAATTTGCAGCTCATCTAAGTCCGCTTCGTAACGTTCAATTTTTTCCTGCTGGCGCAGAGCGGTCTGCACCAGGTTCAGATGGTCGCTGGCGGCCTGGTGATCGGCTTCCAGATCCCCTTCTGCCCCATTGTGCTCCTGTAGCTCACGGGCCATATCGACGTGCTTGTACTGCTCGGCCGCCAGCTGGGAGCGGGAGGTGAACAGTTCGCGGCGATATTCCAGCGCCTTATCGAGGTGTACACGACGTTCGTTGGCGTGGCGCATGTAGTCTGCTGCCACGTAGTCAGTCGCTTCAGAAATCAGGTGCTTAAACAGGTCGCGGTCAGATTGGGTAACGCGAATCGCTTCCAGCGTCATACGGTTTTCGCGCAGCGCCGCTTCCATATCCTGGAAGGCTTTACGTACACCGCTGTTTTCCGGCAGCAGGTAGTCACGCAGCGAGCGGGTAATGGCGCTGGAGATACCGCCGTACAGCGACGCTTCAATCAGACGGTAGAATTTACTACGGTCGGACGCAGAGCGCAGACGGCGTGCGACGATGCCCAGATCGAACATCAGCGCATGGTAGTCGGTAATCGAGTTGAACTGCTTGAACTGCACGCCTTCGATAGTATCGAGCTTGTCTTTCAGCTCCTGCAGGCTCAGCACGCGCGCCTGACGTTCGTTCATCGTTTCGGTCAGCAGCTGCGTCGGCTGGATGGAGGTCGGCAGACCCTGAATAGCAAACGGTTTGATATCGACTTTGCGGTCGCGCCCGGCAACCTGCTGCAGACGTACGCCTACGACCACGCGCTGGTGACGCGAGTTCATGACGTCCAGCACGGAGTAACACACGCCAGCTTTCAGCTTACCGTGCAGGCCTTTATCGCGAGAACCACTGGTGGCCCCGGCTTCCGTGGTGTTACGGAAGTGCAGCAGGGTTAAGTCTGGGATCAGCGCCGTGACGAAGGCTGCCATGGTGGTTGATTTACCGGCACCGTTACCGCCCGAGAGCGTGGTCACCAGTTCATCTAAATCGAAGGTACGGGCAAAGAACCCGTTCCAGTTAATCAGCGTTAGCGAACGAAATTTACCGCGATCGATCATTACTCTTCCTCCCCGCTATCCTGCTGATTGTCGTCGTTCTCGTCATTGAGCTGCAGATGGTTTTCGATAGCCATCGCTTCGCCATCGCGGATCATGCGCAGCTGCGCTTCCCGCGCGTCATCGCCGGAGCGAACGTCAGCACCGAAGCGGAACACCGATTCGGTAATGCGGAATTTGCTGCTGTCGTGACCCATAAACCACACCATCCCAAGACGGCGCAGGCGGTTGAGCGAGGAACGCACTTTCTCCTGCAGCTTCTGACGGTCGAGGTCAGAACCCGTGGAGCGGTTGTTGACCAGCTTCAGCAGTTTGGCTTCGTCGGCCAATGCCAGCAGTTCGTCATACAGTTCCTGCTGGGTGAAGATACCTTCGTTCGCCAGACGCTCCGGGCTGAGATAGAGGTAGCAAAGGATTTTGCCAACCATCATGTCCAGTTCAGATAAAACCGAGCGCGGAATCAGCGTGGTGGAACGCGGACGCAGGTAGAAGAACCCTTCCGGCGCGCGGATAAGCTCCACGTTGTAGCGAGCATAAAACTCTTCCAGATACTCCTGGAAATCCATCAAAAAGGCGTGGTTGTCCAGTTCATCCAGACCGATGTGACGACCAGCGCGCAGCGCGCTATCCAGCGCAGGGAAAAGGGGGTTGGCCAGGGCCTGTGCCAGTTTAACCGGCATCACTTGTTCAATATTTGTCGATGACATGCGCCTGTACCTTGGCTCCGTAATCATTAATCGACTGCCATTTAGCCGGCAGTCCGGTGAAATCGGCTTGCGCCACGCCCAAACGTACCGCCTGGTCTACCACGATCCTCGCCACGTCGAAGTGACGCGCGCGCGGGTACTGCACCAGGTACTCTTTCACCACCAGACCGAGGTCCAGCGGCAGCTGTTTGGTTCGATAGATAGCCAACTGTTCTTCAATTAGCGCGGCGAGCTGTTCGCGAATTTCGTTAAATTCTTCGTACTCTAAATCCGGCGGAAGTTCCCCGGTGACCTCTTCATCACGCAGCGTCATCTCTTCATCACGCATGTCCAGCAGACGGTCGGCGCTGGCGTAGGTGAGCGCCCACGGCGCGTCGAAGTAAGATTGCACCGACTGGCGCAGGCGCTGAGCAAAGACGCGGTTTTTATCCATGTCGATAGCGGTACGGATAAATTTATGCACGTGGCGGTCGTAGCCAATCCACAGGTCAATCGCCTGCTGGCCCCAGCTCACGATGCGGTCAAGCTTGCTTTGCAGATCGAACACCAGCCGATCGACGAAGTGCAGGTCGTTATGACTCAGCGTCGCATCCTGAATGCGCAGCAGGTTAGCCTGCAGCTTATCGCCCGCGGCATCCAGCGTATCCTGCAGTTCACGCAGGGTGCCGGACGTTTCAGAGAGCAGCAGTTCACAGCTGGAGATCGCCGCACGCCAGTCTTTATTCAACAGCTGCGCGATGTCGTCTTTCACCGACTGCTGTTGCTCATCCATGATGCGCTGCGTCAGATCGATACTGTCGAAAATTTCCGCCACCGAATATTTCAGCGGCGCATAAACGTTACGGTGCCAATGGAACTCATCGCCGCCCTCATCGGCGGAATCCGCCGCACGCTTCAATTCGCTGGCGACAATCGACAGCTGCATGGAGAGGCGCAAAGTGGAGAATTCACGCTGGCGTATATAGTAGTCGGTGATGCCAATCCCCAGCGGGGTCAGACGATAGATGGCGTTCCCTTCCGTGATTTCGCTGGTAAAGCGGTTCAGCAGACGTTGGCGAACCAGGTCGTTAATCGCGTTATTGGCGCGAGTGCCGATGGTTTCACTGGTTTGCTCAAACGCATCACTGACGTGACGAAACGCATCCACCAGCTCGCCTTCCGTCATTTCACCTTCCAGTCGTTCACCGTTCAGCGTTGCAATAGCCAGCAAAAACGAGAGCCTATCGACGGGTAGCGAAATGGCGAAATCGTTTTTCCTGGCCCAGGCAACCAGCTCGGGGACTGTCTGGGAAAATTCACTCATCGTTTATCCTTGTTTCTGTCTGCGGCTTAAGCGCGGTGACATGAATATAGCGCCCCAGGCTAATATAAGGTTCCTGGCGGCAATAGCGCGTTTCAAGCTCCAGCAACATGTCAAAGCTGTTCTTTTGCATCTGCTTATCGCGCAGATAATCATGAAACACCCGCACACCGGTTTTCCCGTTAATTTGCCAGCCAATCGCTTCCAGCCAGCCATAGACCTGCTGCGGGTCGCGCGGGTAGTTCGGCGACAGCGTGCGTCTTTTCTTTTTCGGCATGCCCAACGCCACATAATCGAAGTTGCCGACCACCATGTTACGCATCAACAGGCCGTTTGCATTGTAGAACATTAATGATAATGCGCCGCCCGGTCGCAGCACCGACCACAGCGTTTTAAGCACGCCCTGCGGTTCGGCCACCCACTCCAGCACAGCGTGAAACAATATCAGATCAACCGGGCTTTCCAAATGTTCCGCCACGTCCTGGACCGCGCATTGTACGAAATGCATGTTGTGGCTCACACCTTTCTCGCTGGCGGCCTGAGTTGCCCGTTCGATCATTTCAGCGGAAAGATCGCACAGCGTTACATGGTGCCCGCGCTCCGCCATTTTGATAGCCGTCTGGCCTTCGCCACCGCCGGCATCCAGGATACGCAGCGGCTGCGGCCCCATTCTCGCCAGCAGGGCGTCAAGATCTTGCCACAGAATAGCCTGGCGCAACTGTCCCTTCGTGGTGCCGTATATATTGCGGGAAAACTTATCCGCAATGTCATCGAAATTGCGATCCTTCACAGGACATCCTCACATCGCCAGTGGCAAAGGGGCTATTTTGTCACACCCACGGCGATAATGAAGCTATCTGGTGTAATATCGCTGCATTCATACGGTCGGATGGTTAAAAAAGGTACGGTACCGGATGCTTTTTACGCTGAAAAAGTATATCGGCGGCATGATGCTGCCGCTGCCCCTGCTTCTATTGTTGATAGGTTTGGGAATAATCCTGGTCTGGTTCACCCGCTTTCAAAAATTGGGTAAAGCCGGGATTACCCTGGGATGGTTAGCGCTATTGCTGCTCAGTCTACAGCCCGTAGCCGATGGGCTACTTAAGCCGATTGAGGATAAATATCCCACCTGGCACGGCCAACAGCCGGTGCAGTATGTGGTTGTGCTCGGCGGTGGCTACACCTGGAATCCAGAATGGGCACCAAGCTCGAACCTGATTAATAACAGCCTACCGCGGCTGACGGAAGGCATGCGCCTGTGGCAGGCTAATCCGGGTTCGAAAATGATCTTTACCGGTGCACGGGCCAAAACCAATACGGTGAGTACTGCAGAGGCAGGAGCGCGAGTGGCTGAAAGTCTGGGCGTGCCGCGCAGTGAGATTATCGTGCTGGATACGCCGAAAGATACCGAAGAAGAAGCTAGCGCCGTGAAGGCCGCGATCGGCGACGCCCCCTTCCTGCTGGTCACCTCCGCCTCGCATCTGCCGCGCGCCATGATCTTCTTCCAGCACGCCGGGTTACACCCGTTGCCTGCGCCGGCCAATCAACTAGCCATTACGTCGCCACTCAACCCATGGGAGCGCGCGATCCCTTCCCCGGTCTGGCTGATGCACAGCGACCGGGTCGGATATGAAACGCTGGGGAGAATCTGGCAGTGGCTGAAAGGGGATTCAGGCGAGCCAGGGGCGCAGTGACGTTGCAGCAAGGTCAAAGTTGGCGCGATTGAATTTGCCGGTATTGACCAGCTTCTCAACTTCATCCCATAGCAGATAGAGCCAGCGCCGCCAGAGAAACGCTTCCGCCACCGGCGCGCGCTGGAGATAGTGCCAGAGCAGCTGTTCCGCCTGCCCGCTTTCGTGCAGACGGAACAGTTCATACTCCCGCGGTGCCCAGAGAATCGCCCCCGGCCCCACCATCGCCAGCAGTTGGTCGCTACGTGAGTCTTTTAGCATGCTGCGCAGGGTCAGATGCCCGTGCACCAGCACGCAGTTATCGCTAAAACCCTCAAACAGCGCGTCCAGACACTCGCGAGTACGGAACAGTAGCCGTTTATCCTGCATGGTCAGGCCGGTATTCTGGTAGAGATTGAGCGTCCCCCACAGCACCTCAATGCGCTGGCGATACCAGTGCGGCCAGCTATTTTCCTGCGTGCCGTCAACAAAGCCCACGCTGCCCGAACTGTCTACCCGATGCCACGCCAGCAGCGCTTCAACGATTTGATCTTTCAACGCTTCCCAACGCTGTGGGTTGCGGGTTGGCGCCTCCACCGGCACGCCGCGCAGGCGCTCAAGCAGCAGCACGTCCGGCCCCGGGTGCTCTTCATGAGTCATCACCCCGTACACCACCGGCATGCGTACGGTACCGCTGCGTGCCAACATGGAGATTTTCCACGCCAGTTGACGCGCCACGCCCGGCGATGAAAAGCTCCGCGCCACCAGCGGCATCGGATTTCCTTCGGCATCATAAAGCGACCACAGCGCGGTATCCGTCTGCTCGTTGATACATTCCACGCGGCTGAGCGATTCGCCCAGCAGGTGGCTGAGTTCTACACGTAGCTGTTCCATGTCGATTACCCCTATAAAAGCCATTGCTTTCATAATGAGCATATGAAAAGTGAATTTCACCAGACAAGATCAAAATTGCAACAGAAAGTCAGGAAATACTCAGGCGAGAATAGCCCCCCGCGATGGAGGGGCGGGAGGATTACTTCAGCTCGGCGCGAACGCGCTCCAGGTCTTCTGGCGTATCAACGCCCGTTCCCGGTACTTCTTTCGCCACGGCAACGTGAATTTTTTCGCCGTACCACAGCACGCGCAGCTGTTCGAGCATCTCAATGTGCTCCAGCGGGCTCGGTGCCCAGTTCACGTAGCGGCGAATAAACCCGGCACGGTAGCCGTAGATACCAATATGGCGCAGCAGCGTGTCGCCAATTTCCTCACGGCTTTTAGCAAAACGATCGCGATCCCATGGAATGGTGGCGCGGGAGAAGTAAAGCGCATAGCCGTCCTTGTCCATCACCACCTTCACCGCATTCGGGTTGAAGGCTTCTTCGGCGTCATGAATCGGTACCGCCAGGGTTGCCATGCCGGAGTGGCTGGCCGCCAGATTTTCCGCCACCTGACGGACGATCACCGCTGGGATCATCGGCTCGTCGCCCTGGACGTTAACGATAACGGTGTCATCGCTGAAGCCGCATTTCTCAACCACTTCCGCCAGACGTTCGGTTCCGGACTGATGATCGGCACGGGTCATGCAGACTTCACCACCCGCCGCTTCCACGGCTTTTGCCACTTCGGCATGATCGGTCGCCACGATGATGCGATCGGCCCCGGATTCGCGTGCGCGTTCCAGTACGTGCACAATCATCGGCTTACCGTTGATATCCTGTAACGGTTTACCCGGCAGGCGCGTAGAGGCGAAACGAGCCGGAATAATCACGACAAAGCTCATGGGCGATTCTCTTCAGCAGCTAAAGCGCGGGCTTCGTTTTCCAGCAATACGGGGATACCGTCACGCAGGGGAAACGCCAGATTATCAAGTTTGCAAATCAGTTCTTGCTTGTCCTGGCTATAGTAGAGTTTGCCGTTGCAAACCGGGCAGGCAATAATTTCAAGTAGACGGTGATCCATGGTTCCTCCTGATGGGCCGTATCGAAAACCAGTGCAGCATATCATAGAGCGCTACCGGCCTGCGTCAATCTCCCAACCGTGTCGTTGTTCATTAAAGAGTTTTTCAGCGACCGTTCCGAGCGTCACCCGCGTCGCCCCCTGCCAGCGAGCAAAATCGTTAATCGCCATCATGAGTCCCTTTTCAAGCTGCTGGCTAACGCGTACACCCGCTTCCAGATACAGGGCAAAAATCTCCAGCACGCCGTCAGCACGATGCATTTTGCTGTCCATACGCCCGACAAGCTCCCCGCGATGCAACAACGGCAGCACGAAGTAGCCGTACTGACGTTTTGGCGCTGGCGTGTAGCACTCCAGACGATAGGTGAAGTTGAAAAACTGCTCTGCACGTTTGCGATCCCACACCACGGGATCAAACGGTGAAAGCACCGCGCTGTGCGTAGCATTAAGCTTGCCTTCCGCCGCACGCGCCAGCTCCGGTTGCAGGCTGTGATGGACCCACATCTCGCCAAGCTGGTCGACGTTGACCGGAACCACCAACTGCCGTTCCTGCCACCCGGCCAGCAGTGTGGCTAAGTCTGGTCGACGCAGGCGATAGTAGTCAGCCAGCCACTCGGGGCGAAAAATGCCCAGGCTGCGGGCGCTGTTTTCCAGCATCACGGCTTCAGCCTGCGGTTGCGGCAGCGCCTGTTTCTTATCATCCCAATGCGGCATAACCCGTTCAGTCAGGTCGTAAACACGCTGGAAGTTCCGCCGCGCAATAACCATCACCTCTCCAGCGGTAAACAACCCTTCGAGATGGCGCTTGTGCGGCTTCCATTCCCACCACCCGCTCTCCCCTTTACGCGGATGGGTAAAATCGGCCGAGCGAACCGGGCCGTTTTCGGCAATATGGGATTTCAGGGCCACGATATCCTCGGCATGTTCGTCCATCCAGCTTTGATGGTACTTCCAGCCCATATTATGTGGTGACAGCATGCGGTGACGAACCAGCGTGAAGTCACTGCGCGGCAGAAAACAAGCTTCGTGCGCCCAGTACTCCATCAGTTCGCCACGAGAGAGCGCATCATCAAGCCAGGTTAATGGGTAGGCGCCAAGGCGGCTGAACAGCACCAGGTAGGGGCTGCGCGCCACCACGTTGATGGTGTCTATCTGTAACAGGGACATTTGCCGGATGGCAGGAAGGATATCGCCCGCTTTGGGCTGACGGCGTGGGCGGGTAAGCAACCCCTGTGCCGCAAGGTGAAGATGGCGTGCGGCACGAAGGGTAAGAGGCAATTCAGACATGCGGGCTCCCCAGATGATAGCCCGCCGCCGTTTAGCGTCGAGCGAGGGTGATCAGTTCCTGAAGCAGCGTCTGCGCGCGGTCGCCGGAAAGTACGGCATCGACCGGCAGATACCACCAGTTTTCCTGCGCAAAGTGACGGCATTTGACCGCGTCTTTTTCCGTCATGATAAGCGTTTGCCCCGGCTCAACCAGTGCCTGAACATCCGCTTCGGTCAGCGCCTGATGATCCGCTAATGCAACCGTACGAACCGGGTTCACGCCACAGGCATTCAGCGTGGCAAAAAAGCGTGGAGGGTGGCCAATACCAGCCATCGCCACCGTGTTTTGCAGGTTCGACAGGGGCTGGCGTTCGCCGGTCAGCAGATTAATGGCATCACCGGGCTGCAGCGTCATCGGAATTTCACCCGACTGCGCGTTGCCGCCGTTTACGATACGGGCATCCACCGTTTCCAGCCTTGACGCCCGCTCACGCATCGGCCCCGCAGGAAGCCACCAGCCGTTACCAAAGCGGCGCACGCCGTCGATAACCACAATCTCTTTATCCCGCGCGAGGCGGTAGTGTTGTAGACCATCATCAGTGACGATAAGCTGGAGGTCATGAGCCGCCAGCAACGCTTTCACCGCATCGACTCTCGCCGGAGAGACCGCCACGGGCGCGCCGGTGCGCTGGAAAATCAGCACGGGTTCATCGCCCGCCTGCGCCGTGGTGGTTTCAGCGGTTAATAGCAGCGGATAATGCTCCGCTTTACCGCCGTAGCCACGCGACACCACGCCAACGCGGATGCCCTGACGCTGAAGTTGCTCCACCAGCCAGATAACCACCGGCGTTTTACCGTTGCCGCCCGCCGTGAGGTTTCCCACCACAACCACCGGGCACGGCGCACGCCAGGATTTCTTAATGCCTAGCTGGTAGCACAGGCGAATGATGCCGCTCACCAAGCCATATAGCCAGGAGAGCGGCAGCAGTAAACGCCAAAGCGGCGATTCGCCCGACCAGATTTTCGCTATCATTCGCCAAACTGCATTTTGTGCAGTTGCGCGTAGACGCCACGATGTGCCAACAGGTCAGCATGGCTACCGCGTTCCACGATCTGACCATCTTCAACCACGATAATCTCGTCAGCTTGCTCAATGGTCGACAGGCGGTGGGCGATAACCAGCGACGTGCGGTTTTTCTGCAGTTCGTCGAGGGCCGCCTGGATTGCACGTTCGGATTCGGTATCCAGCGCCGAGGTTGCTTCATCGAGGATCAGGATAGGGCTATTGCGCAACAGCGCGCGCGCAATGGCGATACGCTGGCGCTGGCCGCCGGAAAGCAGCACGCCGTTTTCGCCAATAATCGTATCCAGACCGTTATCCATCTTATTGATAAAGTCCATCGCATAGGCCATACGAGCGGCTTCTTCAATCTGCTCACGGCTGAACTCGTCGGTTCGAGCGTAGGCAATATTGTTCGCCACCGTATCATTGAACAGGTGCACGTTCTGCGATACCAGCGCAACCTGATTACGCAACGAAGTCAGCTTGTATTCACGCAGGTCGTGACCATCGAGCAGGATTTCACCTTCATCAATGTCGTAGAAACGGGTCAACAGGCTGGCAATGGTCGATTTACCCGAACCTGAACGCCCTACCAGAGCGACCGTTTTTCCTTCCGAAATAGCCAGATTGATATTTTTCAGCGCCGGAGTTTCACGACCAGGATAAGTGAAAGTCACATTGCGGAATTCAACGTTGCCTTTCGCACGTTCAACGTCCAGCTTGCCTTCGTCTTTTTCCTGCTCGCTATCAAGGATAGAGAACAGCGTCTGACAGGCCGCCATACCACGCTGGAACTGCGCATTGACGTTGGTTAACGACTTCAGCGGACGCATCAGCGCAATCATGGAAGAGAAGACCACGGTGATGGTACCGGCCGTCAGGGTTTCCATTACGCTCGGGAAGCTCGCCGCGTACAGTACGAACGCCAGCGCCAGCGAAGCAATCAACTGAATAATCGGGTCAGAGATAGAGGATGCAGAGACCAGCTTCATGCCCTGCAAACGCATTTTGTTGCTGACCTTATCAAAGCGGTTGGTTTCCACTTGCTGACCGCCGAACATCAGCACTTCTTTATGCCCTTTCAGCATCTGTTCAGCGCTGGTGGTCACCTGCCCCATCGTGTTCTGCATGTTTTTGCTGATGCTACGGAAACGCTTAGAGACAACGCGAATAGCGATCGAAACAATAGGTGCCAGAACGATAAGAATAATCGACAGCTGCCAGCTGTAATAAAACATCATAATGAACAGGCCAATAATCGACGCCCCTTCACGCACTACGGTAATCAGCGCGTTCGATGAAGAGGAAGCCACCTGCTCAGAATCATAGGTAATACGCGACAGCAGGGTACCGGTCGACTGTTTATCGAAGAAAGAGACCGGCATTCCCATCATATGACCGAATAACCGGCGACGCATGGTCATCACGACCTTGCCGGAAACCCAGGAGATACAGTAACTCGAGATGTAGCTTGTGATACCGCGCAGGATCATCAAACCAACAACGACCAGCGGCATCCACAGCAGCACCGAGCGATCCGTTTTACCAAAACCATCATCCAGTAACGGTTTAAGAAGCGATAGCATGAAGGTATCGCTGGCTGCGTTAAGGATTAACGCAACGCCCGCCACGAATAGCCCTGCTTTGTACGGCGCAATAGTCGGCCAGAGTCGGCGGAAGGTCTGCCACGTGGAGAGATCTTTGTCGTTCTGCATTCAAAAAACCAGCTTGTGTTGAAATAGCCGCATATTCTACCCGTTATCGCGAGTCTCGCCAAACCACTGATGATACCAACGAGGTAAAAGTTGATCTCGTAAGCCTTCAATACGCCAGCCATTCGCACTGAATGTCACGGTTATCTGCCCCTGATGCGGGGTATCAAACCAGGCATATTGACGCTGGAGATAGCGAGCCCTCACCTTTGCAGAAGGCAGTCGCCACGCGTTATAGCGGGATGCGGAAGCCAGAGCGGCAGCGCCGCCCACCCGTTGAATCAGTGCCATACCCGAGGAGGTCGAGCTGCCATGATGTGGAACCTGAATAATTGTAGACGCAAAAGACTGCCAGAAACGGCTAATCATGGCCATTTCTGCCGATAATTCAATATCTCCCGTCAGCAGAATGCTGTTCTTCCCATCATCTACCCTGACCACACACGACCCGTTGTTACCTTTTGAGGGCTGCCCCGGCAGCGGCCAGAGCGCCTGAAAGGTGAGTCCCTGCCACTGCCAGCGCTCACCGCGAGCGCAGAGTTGATGACCCGCCCACCCCAACGGACTTTTGATCCACGCCTGCGGCCAGGCTTTTTGCAGCGACAACAATCCGCCTCGGTGATCCAGATGATCGTGGCTGAGAATGATTCCTTGCGGCGTGAGTTGATGCCAGCGTAGCCAGGGAATAATCAACTGCTCACCGCTATCGCCCTCCGGCCATGCCAGGCCAGTATCATAGAGTAACGCTTTATCCCCCCGAGAAATAACCATCGCCAGCCCTTGTCCTACGTCCAGCATGATGACCTGCCAGCGATCTGGCGGCGTTTTTCGCCAGATGGGAAAAGAGAGCAGCACGCACAGTGAGAGTACTAAAGCGGGATACCGAAGCCAGCCGTGTAGCCGCCACAATGCTAATGCCATCCACGGCAGCAGAGAAACACCTAACCATGCGCTTCCGATATTCCACCACCCCGCAGGCAGCAAGCGCAGGTAGCCAAACACCGCCGACATAACTCCATTGCCAGCGTGCCAGGCTGCCATTTCCACCATTATTGGCCCGCACAGGTGCATCAGCATGGCAAACAGAATCAGCGGGACCGCCACAAACGTCACCACCGGAACCGCAATCAGGTTTGCAAAAAGTGACGTCGTGCTGACGCCATGAAATAGCAGGATCTGCAGCGGAGCTAGCAGCAACATAAGCCCCAGTTGCAGATGGATAAGACTCACCAGTGGACGCAGCATGCGCGGATAGCCTTCCGTTGGCAGCGGAGCCCACTGGAACCAGAAGATGAGCGTGGCGACGGCAAATGCCGACAGCCATAGGCTATCGGAAAGCACCGCAAGCGGGTCGATAAACACAATTGCCGCCAGACAGCAAAGCCACACCTCCCACCCCGTCCAGCGTCGACCACTCAGGCGTAAGGCGCACCAGATCAGCGCCGCCACAACGGTTCGCTGTGCCGGAGGCTGCATTCCGGTCAGCCACGCATAGGCAAACCCGCTCGCCAGCGAGATGATTAACGGCAATCGCCAGTTGATAAGCCAGCCGGGCAGGAAAAACTGGATACCGCGGATGAGCAGCCAGCCAAGCGATGCGCCCAGCGCGATATGCAGCCCGGAAATCGCCATAAGGTGTGATGTTCCGGTCTCCTGCATGAGCGTTTTGATCTCCGGCGATACCGACAGCCGCTCGCCCATACCCAGCGCTAGCATCACCTCCCGCCAACGAAAACCATCCAGCGTCGTTTGCAGCGACGCAAGGTACCGAGCGCGCAGGCTACAGCGGTTATCCAGTATCTGCGCCGTCACCATACGGCCGGTTAACGGGCGGTGTTGCGATAAGGCGTAGCGCTGGGCGTCAAATCCACCGTCGTTAAGCTGCCCATGCACCGCCCGGGCGCGAATCGTCATGCGCCAGCGCTGCCCCACGCAGGGCTGTTGCGGCAAATAGTTGCCATACAGTGTAATCAGAGGGCTGGGAAACAGGCGTTTCCCGTCCAGGTGCGTTATCTTTCCCTGATGCGTTGTTTGCCCATCGCTCTGCGTCAGGACAATCTCAACCTGACGGTTTTTTCCTGGGATAACCTCAGCGGGCCATTGCACCTGCCATGCCGACAGCACACCCCAACAAAATATCAGGCCGGTGATGCTTGCAGATTTTCCTGACGGTACACACAGGCCTAATGCTATCAACGCCGCGATAGCGAAATAGACGACACTAAGTGAGGGTAAATCTGGCAGTACGGTCAGCGGTAAAATGCCAGCTAACGTGCAGCAAGCAAGCCCAGGTAAACGCATCAACACCTCCTTGTTTCCTGGAGTGTCGCGCGTGCAGATCGTCCTGTCTTGCCGCAATTATTCCCATTGCGAAGCGGATTCCGAAGAAGATTCGGGACGTGCAGAAATAACAATGAAAATGCGGGAGGGGTTCCAGATAGCAGCCCAGGGCCGAACCGCAGACATGAAAAAAGCACCCGTAGGTGCTTTTCTCTCAACCAAGTTTATCGCCAGACGGCGGAAGAAACTCAATCGTAAATATTGGCGCGATCGCGCAGTTCTTTACCCGGCTTAAAGTGCGGCACGTACTTGCCTTCCAGTTCCACTTTGTCGCCAGTCTTCGGGTTACGCCCGGTACGTGGTGCTCTGTAGTGCAGAGAGAAGCTGCCGAAACCGCGGATTTCAATGCGCTCACCCTGTGCCAGGGTAGAAGCCATATGCTCCAGCATCTCTTTCACCGCATCTTCCACTGCCTTAGCAGGGATATGGGATTGCTGGCTGGCAAGTCTTTCAATCAATTCTGACTTGGTCATGATTCCTCCGGTTTCCTTTCAAGGAAAATTAGCTAACAGCTTATTAAACAAGGGCGGCCGTAGCCGCCCTTTGTGCTAGATTACAGGCCGAAACCTGCAATCTGTCAAGTAAACTCATCACATTTCAGGTTGTTAAACCCGAATGCGTAAGATTACTCGCCTTTAGCTGCTTTGAATGCTTCAGCCATTGCGTTGGAGAAATTGCCTTCTTCCTGTTTGTTGTTAACAGTAGCGATTGCATCTTTCTCGTCAGCTTCGTCTTTAGCACGTACGGACAGGCTAATTGCGCGGTTTTTACGATCAACACCGGTGAATTTAGCTTCAACGTCGTCGCCAACGCTCAGAACCAGAGTTGCATCTTCAACGCGGTCACGGGATGCTTCAGAAGCACGCAGGTAACCTTCAACGCCGTCGGCCAGTTCTACGGTTGCGCCTTTAGCGTCAACTGCAGTGACTTTACCGTTAACGATAGCGCCTTTCTTGTTCAGAGCAACCCAGTTGTTGAACGGATCTTCTGCGAGCTGTTTAACGCCCAGGGAGATACGTTCACGTTCTGCGTCAACCTGCAGAACAACTGCAGCGATTTCGTCGCCTTTTTTGTATTCACGAACTGCTTCTTCGCCTGCAACGTTCCAGGAGATGTCAGACAGGTGAACCAGGCCGTCGATGCCGCCGTCCAGGCCGATGAAGATACCGAAGTCAGTGATAGACTTGATTTTACCTTCAACACGGTCGCCCTTGTTGTGGGTTTCCGCGAACTGCTGCCATGGGTTGTTTTTGCACTGCTTCAGCCCCAGGGAGATACGACGACGTTCTTCGTCGATATCCAGAACCATAACTTCCACTACATCACCAACGTTAACAACTTTGGATGGGTGGATGTTTTTGTTGGTCCAATCCATTTCGGAAACGTGAACCAGGCCTTCAACGCCTTCTTCGATTTCAACGAAGCAGCCGTAGTCGGTCAGGTTGGTCACGCGACCAGTCAGTTTGGTACCTTCTGGATAACGCTTAGCGATAGCTACCCATGGATCTTCGCCCAGCTGTTTCAGGCCCAGAGAAACACGAGTACGCTCGCGGTCGAACTTCAGCACTTTAACAGTGATTTCGTCGCCAACGTTTACGATTTCGCTTGGGTGCTTAACGCGTTTCCAAGCCATATCGGTGATGTGCAGCAGGCCGTCAACGCCGCCCAGATCAACGAATGCACCGTAGTCAGTGAGGTTCTTAACGATACCTTTAACTTCCATGCCTTCCTGCAGGTTTTCCAGCAGCTGATCGCGCTCTGCGCTGTTTTCGGATTCGATAACGGCACGACGAGAAACAACAACGTTGTTACGCTTCTGGTCCAGCTTGATTACTTTGAACTCAAGCTCTTTGCCTTCCAGGTGCAGAGTATCACGCACTGGACGAACGTCTACCAGGGAACCTGGCAGGAACGCACGAATACCGTTCAGCTCAACAGTGAAGCCACCTTTAACTTTGCCGTTGATAACACCAACTACAGTTTCAGCTTCTTCGTAAGCTTTTTCCAGCGTGATCCAAGCTTCGTGACGTTTAGCTTTCTCACGGGACAGCAGGGTTTCACCGAAGCCGTCTTCTACTGCATCCAGAGCAACGTCAACTTCGTCACCAACCTGGATTTCCAGCTCGCCCTGGGCGTTTTTGAACTGCTCTGCCGGAATGGCAGACTCAGATTTCAGACCGGCGTCAACCAGTACGATATCTTTGTCGATAGCAACAACAACACCACGAACGATGGAACCCGGGCGGGTTTCGATTTCTTTTAAGGATTCTTCAAACAGTTGAGCAAAAGATTCAGTCATGTTTAA
Source organism: Kluyvera sichuanensis (assembly GCF_040930405.1). NCBI lineage: Bacteria > Pseudomonadati > Pseudomonadota > Gammaproteobacteria > Enterobacterales > Enterobacteriaceae > Kluyvera > Kluyvera sichuanensis. Next base: position 335,334 of record NZ_CP162271.1, on the reverse strand, counting down.
TCTTCAGGTTAATATTAACGTCCACCTGACACCATGTCGGATGGGGTTGTTTCACATACCCGCTGTCAATCCATTGCAACGGGGGTACTGCAAATTCGGTCGCGTTTTACGCGAGTGCCAGTTTCTGGCGCGCATAGTCTAACGCTTTTTCAATTACTTGCTCAATGCTTAAGGTGGTGGAATCCAACACTAAAGCATCGGCGGCAGGAACCAGTGGCGCAACAGCACGATTACGATCGCGGTCGTCACGCTCCTTTATCTCTGCCAAAAGGCGCTCAAAGTTAACACTAAAGCCCTTTTCCTGCAACTGTAGCATGCGGCGGTGCGCACGTTCTTCCGATGAGGCATCAAGGAAAATTTTCACCGGCGCATCCGGGAACACCACGGTGCCCATATCACGACCATCGGCAATCAGCCCAGGAGCTTCGCGGAAGCCGCGCTGACGGCGCAAAAGTGCTTCGCGCACGCGTGGGAATGCCGCCACCTGGGATGCCGCATTAGCCACATCCTGAGTGCGAATTTCACCGCTGACGTCTTCGCCTTCCAGAATAACTTCCAGCGTGCCGTCCGTAGAGACGAAGCGTACGTCCAGATGCACGGCCAGCGGCACTAACGCGTCTTCTGATGCCACATCCACATGGTGGTGCAGCGCAGCTAAAGCCAGCACGCGATAGATTGCACCTGAGTCCAGCAAATGCCATTGCAATGCTTCTGCCATTGCTTTGCACAGCGTGCCTTTACCCGCGCCGCTTGGGCCGTCAATGGTAATTACCGGGGCAATTGCCGTCATCTCTTTCTCCTTAATAAAAGGCATATACAACGTAAACGCCGCGCATTATACGCATCTCTGGGCCAGACGGTTACCTTTGTCTGCGAATTCCAGAATTAGCCCCATGAAGTACAGGAGAATAGATAAGTATAGAGGGCTGGCGTCGAGGGAGGTTTAAAACTGACACGGATTTACTTTTCGTCCTCAGAGATGAACGAAAACGCCGGCATTTCACCGGCGTTTATACAGACAAAACTGACTATCACGCTAACGTACTGATACGCGCCAGCTGTTCGAAATAGTCCGGGAAAGTTTTCGCCGTGCATTTCGGGTCAAGAATGGTGACCGGCGTATCCGACAGCGCCACCAGCGAGAAGCACATCGCCATACGGTGATCGTTGTAGGTGCCAATCTCGGCAAAATTCAGCGCTGCCGGTGGCGTAACGCGAATGTAGTCTTCGCCCTCTTCCACTTCCGCGCCCACTTTACGCAGTTCGGTCGCCATCGCGAACAGGCGGTCAGTCTCTTTCACGCGCCAGTTGTAGATATTGCGTAGCGTGGTTGTGCCTTTCGCAAACAGCGCTGCCGTCGCGATAGTCATCGCCGCATCAGGAATATGGTTCATGTCCATATCGATAGCGTTCAACTCGCCGCGGGTACAGGCAATAAAGTCGTCGCCCCAGGTGATGGTTGCGCCCATTTTTTCCAGCACGTCAGCAAAGCGAATATCACCCTGCACGCTGTAGCGGCCAATCCCCGTCACCTTGACGGTGCCACCTTTAATGGCACCCGCGGCGAGGAAGTAGGAAGCGGACGAAGCATCGCCCTCAACCAGATACTGGCCCGGAGAAACGTACTGCTGGCCACCACGCACGATAAAGCGCTGGTAGTTCTGGTTTTCAACTTCAACACCAAACGTTTTCATCAGGTGCAGCGTGATGTCGATATACGGTTTGGATACCAGGTCACCTTTAATGGTGATGGTCGTATCCTGTGGCGCCAGCGGTGCCGTCATCAGCAGCGCGGTCAGGAACTGGCTGGAGACGCTGCCATCGACCTCGACGCTCCCGCCGTTAAAACCGCCCTTCAGGCGCAGCGGTGGATAGTTTTCCTGCTCCAGATATTCAATCTGCGCGCCGCCCTGACGCAGAGCGTCGACCAGGTGACCAATCGGGCGCTCTTTCATGCGCGGTTCGCCGGTCAGGACGATATTATTGGTGCCAAGGCACAGCGCTGCCGCCAGCGGACGCATTGCGGTACCGGCGTTGCCCAGGAACAGTTCCAGCTCGCTCGAGGCCTGTAACGGGCCTGCATTACCGGTCACTTCACAGCGGGTGCGGTCATCAGACAGGGTGTATTGAATTCCCAGCGCCTTCAACGCGTTCAGCATGTGGCGGACATCATCGCTGTCCAGCAGGTTAGTCAGAACGGTCGTGCCGCGCGCTAAAGCCGCCAGCAGCAAAGCGCGGTTAGACACGCTTTTAGAACCAGGCAGGTTAATCGTGCCATCGACGCGCGCGATAGGTTGTAACGTCAGGGATTCCATGAAACTCAACTCTCAAAAACAGAAGTAAAAACCCCACGGTCAGCCCGTGGGGATGAATAAAAAAAGCCAGATTAACCGTGACGACGCTCGAAATCCTGCATGAATTCCGTCAGCGTCTGTACGCCTGCCAGCGGCATGGCGTTGTAGATAGAAGCACGCATCCCGCCTACCACGCGGTGGCCTTTCAGCGCATGCAGACCCGCCGCAAAGGACTCTTCGAGGAACAGTTTGTCCAGCGCGCTGTCCGCCAGCTGGAACGGCACGTTCATACGTGAACGGTTGGCGCTTGCCACGTCGTTACGATAGAAATCGCTGCCATCAATGGTGTTATACAGAAGATCGGCCTTCTGCTGATTAATGCGGTCCATTGCGGCAACACCGCCCTGCTCCTTCAGCCATTTGAAGACCAGACCAGCCAGATACCAGGCGAAGGTCGGCGGCGTGTTGAACATGGAGTCATTATCGTTCAGCACGGTGTAGTCGAGAATAGATGGGCAGGCAACGTGTGCTTTACCCAGCAGGTCTTCACGCACGATAACCAGCGTTAAGCCTGCCGGGCCGATGTTTTTCTGCGCACCAGCGTAGATAACGCCGTAGCGGCTCACGTCGATTGGGCGCGAAAGAATGGTTGAGGAGAAGTCGGCGGCGACAATCACGTCTTTGCCAAAGTCTGGCGTCTCTTCAATGGCAATACCATCGATGGTTTCGTTCGGGCAGTAGTGCAGATAAGCCGCATTGTCAGAGAGCTGCCAGTCGCGCATCGGTTTCACCGCGCGCTTGCCGTCAACGGTCACTTTGGCGTCGATGACGTTCGGGGTGCAATATTTTTTCGCTTCTTTAACCGCACTTGCCGCCCAGTAGCCTGCGTCAACGTAGTCCGCCGTGGTTTTGTCGCCGAGAATGTTCAGCGGTACGCCCGCGAACTGACCGCGACCGCCGCCGTGGCAGAACAGCACTTTGTAGTTGGAAGGGATGTTAAGCAGGTCGCGGAAATCTTTTTCTGCTTCCTCTGCCACGTGGATAAACTCTTTACCGCGGTGGCTAACTTCCATTACCGACGTGCCTAATCCGTTCCAGTCGCAAAGTTCTTTTTGCGCCAGTTTAAGGACATCTGCCGGAAGCATTGCCGGACCTGAACTGAAATTAAAAACCTGAGCCATAACCCTCACCACATTGCAATGTTGTCTGACCGCATGCCTCGCGCGTCATCAAACGCGTGGGCATAAGTTATTCCTGTGGCTATTGGTTTTATCATTCAGTGACACAGCCCGCAATGGATAATCCCGCACAGGGCAAAAATGCGTAGACAATCACACAACAGAATCTATCGGCTTGACGAAATAAAATGGTCTATTTCGCTATTTGTATTTGCTGGATGAAGTTTCTACGCAAAATCATTCAAGTTGCATCACAAAACGCTAGAGCGTTTTGAACAGCGCTCGCGCTGGCCCCGAAGGGGCGAGGCTGCAAGCCGAGTAGCGCGGCAAGGGAGTGAATCCCCAGGAGCGTACATAAGTACGTGACTGGGGTGAACGAGCGCAGCCAACGCAGAGACAACTTGAAGGATGAAGCGTATAGCGATTGTCATGCAAACCCCGTATCATTGCGCGCTTTCCGTACGACAAAAGAGATTGCTATGACGCAAACCTATATTCCCGGCAAAGATGCCGCTCTGGAAGATTCCATCGCTCGCTTCCAGCAAAAGCTGCTCGACCTGGGCTTCGATATTGAAGAAGCTTCCTGGCTGAACCCGGTTCCTAACGTCTGGTCGGTGCATATTCGTGATAAGGCATGCTCTCTGTGCTTTACCAACGGTAAAGGCGCAACCAAAAAAGCCGCGCTGGCCTCCGCGCTGGGCGAGTATTTTGAACGTCTCTCCACCAACTACTTCTTCGCTGACTTCTGGCTGGGCGACAAAATCGCTAACGACCCGTTCGTTCACTACCCGAACGAAAAATGGTTCCCGCTGACCGACGACGATGAAGTACCGGAAGGTTTGCTCGACGCTCGCCTGCGCGCTTTCTACGATCCTGACGATCAGCTGACCGCCAGCATGCTGGTTGACCTGCAGTCTGGCAACGACGATCGCGGCGTATGCGGCCTGCCGTTCACCCGTCAGTCTGACGGTGAAACCATCTATATCCCGATGAACATCGTGGCCAACCTGTACGTTTCTAACGGCATGTCTGCGGGCAACACCCGCAACGAAGCGCGCGTTCAGGGGCTGTCGGAAGTCTTCGAACGCTACGTGAAAAACCGTATCATCGCGGAAAGCATCAGCCTGCCGGAAATCCCGGCCGAGGTGCTGGCGCGCTACCCTGGCGTCGTTGAGTCCATCAAAACGCTGGAAGCGGAAGGTTTCCCAATCTTCGCTTACGACGGTTCACTGGGCGGTAAATACCCGGTTATCTGCGTGGTACTGTTCAACCCAGCCAACGGCACCTGCTTCGCCTCCTTCGGCGCGCACCCTGATTTCGGCGTAGCGCTGGAACGTACGGTCACCGAGCTGCTGCAAGGCCGCGGCTTGAAAGATCTCGACGTGTTCACCCCGCCAACCTTCGACGACGAAGAAGTCGCTGAACATACCAACCTCGAAACCCACTTCATCGACTCCAGCGGTCTTATCTCCTGGGATATGTTTAAACAGGACGCCGACTATCCGTTTGCCGACTGGAACTTCTCAGGCACCACCGAAGAAGAGTTCGCGACCCTGATGGCTATCTTCAAAGAAGAAGATAAAGAAGTGTACATCGCCGACTACGAGCACCTGAGCGTGTACGCCTGCCGCATCATCGTTCCGGGTATGTCCGATATCTATCCGGCAGAAGATCTGTGGCTCGCCAACAACAATATGGGCAGCCACCTGCGCGACACCATTCTCTCCCTGCCGGGCAGCGAGTGGGAAAAAGAGGAGTACCTGAATCTGATCGAGCAGATGGATGACGAAGGTCTGGACGATTTCACCCGCGTACGTGAACTGCTGGGTCTGGCAACTGGCCCGAACAACGGCTGGTCTACCCTGCGCGTTGGCGAGCTGAAAGCGATGCTGGCACTGGCGGGCGGCGATCTCGAGCAGGCGCTGATCTGGACCGAGTGGACGATGGAGTTCAACGCGTCGGTATTCAGCCCTGAGCGCGCCAACTACTACCGCTGCCTGCAGACGCTGCTGCTGCTGTCTCAGGAAGAAGAGCGCGAGCCGCTGCAGTATCTGAACGCGTTCGTACGTATGTACGGTGCAGACGCCGTTGAAGCCGCCAGCGCGGCGCTGAGCGGTGAAGAGGCCTTCTACGGCCTGCAACCGGCAGACGGTTCTCTGGAAGCCTTCCCGGCGCATCAGTCGCTGCTACAGGCTTACGAGAAACTGCAGCGCGCGAAAGCCGCTTTCTGGGCGAAATAAGGCTCTTCCCGCAGAAAAAGTAGGTTTAACGTACCGTCTACGCTATATTACGGGGCCAATTGTTGGCCCCTTTTTTTATTTTCGCGCTTCGCCTCGCGAACGTGTGAAAATAAAGTTAAATATAAGTAAATACTATATTTAGTAGCTTACGATTATTGTTAATTTACCCGATCATTACTCCATTTTAATTAACCAATAAAATGAAGGGTAAAGAAAAAATTCAACTGAATTTGCAAATCTTAAAAATTATTTTTATGTTATAATTCAAACAATTACCCTGCGATCGTTGAAAAACCATTCGATCTTCAGGCCTATAAGCCAGGCGAGATATGATCTATATCAAATTCTCATCTATAATGCTTTGTTAGTATCTCGTCGCCGATTAAATAAAAAGAGAGAGTTAGTGTGAAAGCTGACAACCCTTTTGATCTACTCCTTCCTGCTGCGATGGCCAAAGTTGCCGAAGAAGCAGGTGTCTATAAAGCAACCAAGCATCCGCTGAAAACCTTTTATCTGGCGATTACTGCGGGCGTCTTTATCTCGATTGCTTTTGTTTTTTACATTACCGCAACCACGGGTACCGCAGGTATGCCATTCGGCATCGCGAAACTCATTGGTGGTATTTGCTTCTCCCTGGGCTTAATTCTTTGCGTGATTTGTGGCGCAGACCTCTTTACCTCTACCGTGCTGATCGTGGTGGCGAAAGCCAGCGGCCGCATTACCTGGGGTCAATTGGCGAAAAACTGGCTCAACGTCTATGTTGGTAACCTGATTGGCTGCCTGCTCTTCGTGCTGCTGATGTGGCTGTCCGGCGAGTACATGACGGCCAACGGCGGATGGGGGCTTAACGTCCTGCAAACCGCTGACCACAAAATGCACCATACATTTATCGAAGCCGTCGCTCTCGGCATCCTGGCGAACCTGATGGTCTGCCTGGCAGTGTGGATGAGCTACTCTGGCCGCAGCCTGATGGATAAAGCCATGATTATGGTTTTACCGGTTGCTATGTTCGTTGCCAGCGGTTTTGAGCACAGTATCGCAAACATGTTTATGATCCCTATGGGTATCGTAATACGCGATTTTGCTAGCCCGGAATTCTGGACCGCTATTGGTTCAACTCCGGAAAGTTTCTCTCACCTGACCGTGATGCACTTCATCACCGATAACCTGATTCCCGTCACTATCGGGAACATCATCGGCGGCGGTTTGCTGGTCGGGTTGACATACTGGGTCATTTACCTGCGTGGCGGTGACCGTCATTAATTGACGATTGCTCCAGGCAGTAAATAAAAAGTCCACTTAAGAAGGTAGGTGTTACATGTCCGAACTTAATGAAAAGTTAGCCGCAGCCTGGGAAGGTTTTACCAAAGGTGATTGGCAGAATGAAGTAAACTTACGTGACTTCATCCAGAAAAACTACACCCCATATGAGGGTGACGAATCCTTCCTGGCTGGCGCAACTGACGCGACCACCAAGCTGTGGGATAACGTAATGGAAGGCGTTAAACTGGAAAACCGCACTCACGCGCCAGTTGACTTTGACACCTCTGTTGCATCTACCATCACTTCCCATGACGCTGGTTACATCAACAAAGCGCTGGAAAAAATCGTTGGTCTGCAGACTGAAGCTCCACTGAAACGTGCGATTATCCCGTTCGGTGGTATTAAAATGGTTGAAGGTTCTTGCAAAGCGTACAATCGCGAGCTGGACCCGATGCTGAAAAAAATCTTCACCGAATACCGCAAAACCCACAACCAGGGCGTATTCGATGTTTACACCAAAGACATTCTGAACTGCCGTAAATCTGGCGTTCTGACTGGTCTGCCAGATGCTTACGGCCGTGGTCGTATCATCGGTGACTACCGTCGCATCGCGGTGTACGGTATCGACTTCCTGATGAAAGACAAATACGCACAGTTCCTGTCTCTGCAGTCTGACCTGGAAAACGGCGTAAACCTGGAAGCGACTATCCGTCTGCGTGAAGAAATCTCTGAACAGCACCGTGCACTGGGTCAGATCAAAGAGATGGCTGCTAAATACGGCTACGACATCTCTGGTCCAGCTACCAGCGCTCAGGAAGCTATCCAGTGGACTTACTTCGGCTACCTGGCTGCGGTTAAATCTCAGAACGGCGCGGCAATGTCCTTCGGTCGTACTTCCAGCTTCCTGGATATCTACATCGAACGTGACCTGAAAGCAGGCAAAATCACTGAACAAGACGCTCAGGAAATGATTGACCACCTGGTCATGAAACTGCGTATGGTTCGCTTCCTGCGTACCCCTGAATATGATGAACTGTTCTCCGGTGACCCGATTTGGGCAACTGAATCTATCGGTGGTATGGGCGTTGATGGCCGTACTCTGGTTACCAAAAACAGCTTCCGCTTCCTGAACACCCTGTACACCATGGGTCCTTCTCCAGAGCCGAACATCACCGTTCTGTGGTCTGAGAAACTGCCACTGGCGTTCAAAAAATATGCCGCTAAAGTGTCCATCGACACCTCTTCTCTGCAGTACGAGAACGATGACCTGATGCGTCCTGACTTTAACAACGATGACTACGCTATCGCTTGCTGCGTAAGCCCAATGATCGTTGGTAAACAAATGCAGTTCTTCGGTGCACGTGCAAACCTGGCGAAAACCATGCTGTACGCCATCAACGGCGGCGTTGATGAAAAACTGAAAATGCAGGTTGGTCCTAAAACTGAGCCAATGAAAGGCGACGTTCTGAACTACGACGAAGTGATGGATCGTATGGACCACTTCATGGATTGGCTGGCTAAACAGTACGTCACCGCGCTGAACGTCATCCACTACATGCACGACAAGTACAGCTACGAAGCCTCTCTGATGGCGCTGCACGACCGTGACGTTATCCGCACCATGGCGTGTGGTATCGCTGGTCTGTCCGTTGCTGCTGACTCCCTGTCTGCAATCAAATATGCGAAAGTTAAACCGATTCGTGATGAAAACGGTCTGGCTGTTGACTTCGAAATCGAAGGCGAATACCCGCAGTTTGGTAACAACGACGCTCGCGTCGATGACATGGCGGTTGACCTGGTAGAACGTTTCATGAAGAAAATTCAGAAACTGACTACTTACCGTAACGCTATCCCGACTCAGTCTGTTCTGACCATCACCTCTAACGTGGTTTATGGTAAGAAAACCGGTAACACCCCAGACGGTCGTCGCGCTGGCGCTCCATTCGGCCCAGGTGCTAACCCAATGCACGGTCGTGACCAGAAAGGTGCTGTTGCCTCTCTGACTTCCGTTGCTAAACTGCCGTTTGCTTACGCTAAAGATGGTATCTCTTACACCTTCTCTATCGTTCCTAACGCTCTGGGTAAAGACGACGACGTTCGTAAAACCAACCTGGCTGGTCTGATGGACGGTTACTTCCACCACGAAGCGTCTATCGAAGGCGGTCAGCACCTGAACGTTAACGTTATGAACCGCGAAATGCTGCTCGACGCGATGGAAAACCCTGAGAAATATCCTCAGCTGACCATCCGTGTATCTGGCTACGCAGTACGTTTTAACTCCCTGACTAAAGAACAGCAGCAGGACGTTATTACCCGTACTTTCACTCAATCTATCTAATAGATTTGACTGAAATCGCGATTAAAAACGCGTAAAATGAAGGCTCCACCTCGGTGGGGCCTTTCTTATAATCAACACTCGCTGAGTGGATTTTGCTTGCTGACTTCTATACTGAAGTTAACAAGCAAAATAAACTCGACGCGGCTTTATAACCGTGCTCGCAAACCTGGCTGTAAAGCCGGGAAGAACTGGAGATAACACCGCAATGTCTGTAATTGGTCGTATTCACTCCTTTGAGTCCTGTGGCACCGTTGATGGCCCAGGCATCCGTTTTATTACCTTCTTCCAGGGCTGCCTGATGCGCTGCCTGTATTGCCACAACCGCGATACCTGGGACACCCACGGCGGTAAAGAGATCACCGTTGAAGAGCTGATGAAAGAAGTGGTGACCTATCGCCACTTTATGAATGCTTCCGGCGGCGGCGTGACCGCGTCCGGCGGTGAAGCTATTCTGCAGGCCGAGTTTGTGCGCGACTGGTTCCGCGCGTGCCACAAAGAAGGTATTCATACCTGTCTCGACACCAACGGTTTCGTTCGTCGTTACGATCCGGTCATTGATGAACTACTGGAAGTGACTGACCTGGTGATGCTCGATCTTAAACAGATGAACGACGACATTCACCAGAACCTGGTCGGCGTCTCCAACCATCGTACGCTCGAGTTTGCCCAGTACCTGTCGAAGAAAAACATTAACGTCTGGATCCGCTACGTCGTGGTACCAGGCTGGTCAGATGATGACGATTCTGCGCATCGCCTCGGCGAGTTTACCCGCGATATGGGCAACGTTGAGAAAATCGAACTGCTGCCTTATCACGAGCTGGGTAAACACAAGTGGGTCGCGATGGGTGAAGAGTACAAGCTGGATGGCGTGCACCCGCCGAAGAAAGAGACCATGGAACGCGTGAAGGGTATTCTCGAGCAGTATGGTCACAAGGTGATGTATTAATCATCCCCAGCCCTCCCGGCGTCGCTTACGCTCGGCCGGGCTACAAACAACAAACCCGGCTTAATGCCGGGTTTTCTTTTACGACTTCTTGCGCGCCAGCAGCGGGAAGATCAGTCCTAATCCCACCAGCACAAACGGCGTGGCGACGTTAAGCGACAGCTGGAAGGCCCACTCTGGCGTAAAGGCCGCCATTTTTGGGAAGATACCGGTCAGACAGGCAAACGCGGTAAACAGGAAGCACCACACGCCAACGGTCAGCGCAAGCTTCCGGTTACGGATAAAGACATACTCCGACTGGTATTTCTGCCCCAGACGAATCACTGCGATAAATGCCACGAACACCCACAGATAGCGCAGCGGCATCACCACTGAGTTCAGGTTCAACAGCCATTTGTAGAGGTCGTTCATATCACCGATGCCGAGCGTCGGCAGCATAACCAGCAGCGCCACCAGCACCAGCGTTAACAGATAGCCATTTACCGGCGTACCCGATGCATTGGTTTTGCAGAGCTTCTGTGGGATATAGCGACTGTCGGCATCGCTGAGCAGGACTTTCAACGGTGCATCAATCGAGAACACCAGCGCGGCAATCTGCCCCAGGGTGTTCGCGATAGCGTAAATCACCATCAGGGTGTTGCCCATATGGTAATAATCGCCCAGCTTCTGGAACGCGTAGTACTGTCCGTTCGCCATCAGGTCGTTAGGAATATTATTTGAGTCGAACATCATCCCCATCGCCAACGACCCGAGGATGGCACACACTGCAACCATCACCGCCAGGAAGATCATCCCACGCGGGAACTCTTTGCCCGGATTACGGGTGTTATTGACGTAAGGCGAAATTTTTTCCGCGCCGCCCACGGCAAATACCAGCATCGAGATGGTGGTGATATAGGTAAAGTCAAAGTGCGGGATAAAGGTTTGCCAGGTGATGTTGGTGGTGGCAATTTTCACCTCAGTAATAGCCGGCGCCGTCACCGCCATCACCACGTACAGCAGCGACATCACGAACATGGCGATCCCGGCAATCGACCCTACCAGCTTCAGCGATTTCATCCCTCGGGATGCCACCCACATGAAGAAGACGAAAAGCACCAGCGTGAAGCCCTGGAGCGCCACCACGCCATATTCGGTGATAAGCGAGCCATTTCCCTTTATCGCCCAGCCGAGCGCAATCAGGATAGCCTGAGGCTTCTGTGCCAGGTAAGGAATATGGACGACCCAGTAGGTCCAGGCTGCCAGATAAGCCAGCCCCGGCCCCATGGTATTTTTAATCCAGGTACTGACACCGCCCTTACCGTCTTTAAAGGTCGAGCCAAGCTGACCGACGATAAGCGCATAGGGTGTGAAATAAAGTGCAAAGATAAATAGCCATGAGAAAACAACCACCAGCCCCTGGTTGGCGTAGTTGTTGACGACGTTGCCGAAACCCCAAACCGTAATAAACGACATCAGCGCGATGTTATACCACCGCAGCTGCTTTTCTTGTTCGCTTGCCATAAATTCCGTTCCTTGAATGTTATTATTCGCGAGTGCGATTTTTTTCGACGGAGATTATGCGAGTACTAACCCTAAAAGGGTAATAGGATGGTGCAAAACTCTAACGGCTCGCACATTTAATCGGAGTATGGTTATAAATTCAGCAGGATATAGTCTCGCTCCCGCCAACGCGCCAGTAGCGTTGCATCATTCAGTATAGTGATGTCGGGAAGAATGGCGCGTTATGGAAATATAACGCGCCCGCGGGTCAGGCGTGAGCCACCGGCGTAGGATGGTGCCCGGCTTTGCGCAGCAGCATCATCAGATAGACGAACGATACCCCGGCAATCATGATAAACAGCAGGTTATCAGAGTAGTTTTGCATCAGCATCGCCGTCAGCGACGGCCCAACCAAGCTACCAATGGTATAGCTCAGCAACAGCGCCTGGTTCATGGAGACCAGCTGATGATGCTCCACTTTCTCACACGCCCAGGCCATCGCCACCGGATACAGCGTAAAGCCCGCTGCGCCGAGGATAAACAGCGCCGGTGCCATCGCAGCCTGACTCAGCATGCCCAGGCAGCCGACAATCACCACAAAGACCTGCACGCGCAGTACCATCAGACGGCCATAGCGGTCGGCCAGACGACCAATCGGCCACTGCCCCAGAATGCCCGCGCTGACCATCACCGCCATCCAGAAGCCGATCCCGGAGTCACTGACGCCGCGGTGGTTCAGGTACAGCGGCATCAGGCCATAGAGTGAGCCCAGCACGATACCGGAAATAATACAGCCATTTACGCCCAGACGCGCCTGACGCAGTTTGAACATCGGCCAGACGCGCGTGCTCGCGTCCTGAGCGTCGTCCTGCTGGTTCAGGATTCGGGTAAACAGCAGCGGCAGAATGCCCGCCAGCACCACGCCGGTCATCAGCGGAAGAATGGTCGCCATATCTGTCGGCAGGCGGCTAACGATAATCTGCCCCAGCACGGTACCGATGTAATACATCATCATATAGGCCGCCAGCAGACGACCACGGTTGCGCGAGGTGCCGCTGCACATCAGCGCGCTCTCCACCACCACCCAAATCATGGCGCAGCCAACGCCCGCGATAAAGCGCCAGAACATCCAGCTCCAGAACCCCACCATAAAGCCCAGCCCCACGCAGCCCGCGGCGAAAATCAGCGACGCAATATAGTAGCTGAAATTAAAGCCAAGGCGCTTAATCAGTCGGCCGGTGAGCATGGTACCGACCAGATTGCCGGTAAAATAGGACGAGCTGACCACTCCCACCTGCCAGGTTGGCAAGTTTTCATGGGCGAGCCAGAGCGGGACGAGCGTGTTTAATACCGCGATCGCCAGCGTCAATAAGAGTAAGCCGCAGAGCAGCAATAGCACTGGGCGAGTATAGGTGGACATGGGTTCAAACCGTGAGGATAGACAGATTTCGTGCGCATCATGCCACTGCCAAAAACATTGTCAATCCACCTGATTTCAACGGCGGGAGGCTTTCTGGCTCAACGATTGACGTTTCTTATTCAACGCAACGATAAGCTACGCTTAAGTTATCTTATTATTTTGTTTTTATTGGAAAATAGGTGAAACAGTAGAAGAAGGTTCAGTCGAAAAAATTCATGAACAAAAAGTGCCAGGGCTGGAACGCCCTGGCAGCTTATTTTGCTTAGCTGGCGACCGCCATACCGACGGTCATGTGCAGGCCATAGAAAACGCCGCGACCCAGCATCTCACCGACCAGCACCAGCACAAACGCCAGGCTCAATAGCGGCAGTGCTGGCTGGTGGCCTTTGAGCTGCGGCCCCACCCAGCAAACCAGCGCCAGGGCGATGGCGACAATACGCCACGCCATCAGCGAGCCATAGTCGGGAACCAGAGCCGAAGCCTGCTGAATTGAACTTTGAATCGACGCCAGCTCTACGCCCTGCATCGTGGTGACAATCACGCTCACCACCAGCGCCGCCAGGCTGATAACCGGCAGCAGACGCATGCCCCAGCCTTCAACGCTAGCCCAGCGCAACAGCAGATAACCGAGCAGCGGGCCGCCGATAAACAGCGTCAGGAAGAAGCTCAGCGGCGTCCAGATGGTGTACCAGGTGGGAACGGTATCAATAGTGTTATAGACACGCACCATCATCCAGACGAACACCACGCCCAGCACCGCCGTCACCACCAGCCACACGCTGCGCAGTGCGCAGGAGAGCTTATTGGTAACCGCCAGCAGCCAGCCGATACCGCCGACGGCAAAGAAGATTGCACCGCTGGCAATTTCGTTACTCAGCGAGGAGGCACCGACGCGGTTCAACGAGTTAAAGGCACGCATCGGCGAACCGAGATGCATGGTCGAAGCGATAAAGCCAATGCCCATCAGCACCCACAGCGCAAACATGCTCAGCACTATACGTTGCTGCTTTTCACGAGGCAGTTGCCCTTTCATCAATGCCAGTGCCAGAACGATAAACCCGCCCGCCACACATTGCCCAAACACCGTGAAGATCATCAACGGCCATTCATGCCATCCACTTCCCATCTCACACCTCCTTCGGATTGGCCAGATAGCCAGTGGTATCGCCGCACGGACGTGCATTGGCGTTGGGTTTAATCACAATGCTGGGCTTGGTGAAGTGCGCGGACGGCAGCGGCGCGACCGCCGCAAGCGTACCGTGCTTCTGACGCAGCTCTTCGATAGGCCCAAAGTCCAGCGCACGCAGCGGGCAGGACTCCACGCAAATCGGCTTCTTGCCTTCCGCCACGCGCTCATGACAGCCGTCGCATTTGGTCATGTGACCTTTAGCTTCGTTGTACTGCGGCGCACCATACGGGCAGGCCATATGGCAGTAACGGCAGCCGATGCAGACATCTTCGTTGACGACAACAAAGCCATCTTCGCGTTTGTGCATCGCGCCGCTAGGGCACACTTTGGTACAGGCCGGGTCTTCGCAGTGGTTACAGGCGATGGAGAGATAGTAAGCAAAGACGTTCTGATTCCAGACGCCATTGTCTTCCTGCCAGTCGCCGCCCGCGTATTCGTAAATACGGCGGAAGCTAACGTCCGGAGTTAAGTCTTTGTAATCTTTACAGGCCAGCTCACAGGTTTTACAACCGGTGCAACGAGCGGAGTCAATAAAAAAGCCATATTGGGTAGTCATCGGTTACTCCTTACACCTTCTCAACCTGGACAAGGTTCGTGTGCGATGGGTTGCCTTTCGCCAGCGGCGACGGACGTTGAGTGGTCAGCACGTTAATGCTCCCCGCTTGGTCGATACCTTTAGCATCCGGGTTGTACCAGGCCCCCTCACCCAGCGCGACGATGCCCGGCATCATGCGCGGCGTTACCTTAGCTTCAATATGCACTTCCCCACGGTCGTTAAAGATACGCACACGATCGCCGTTCTTGATCCCGCGTTTCTGCGCATCCAGTGGGTTGATCCACATCTCCTGACGACAGGCCGCTTTCAGTACATCAACGTTGCCGTAAGTCGAGTGAACGCGGGCTTTGTAGTGGAAACCGGTCAGCTGCAGCGGGAATTTCTCGGCCAGCGGATCGTTGTAATTCTCAAAGCCTGGGGTGTAGATCGGTAACGGATCGATCACATCGCCTTCAGCCAGTTCCCAGGTCGCAGCAATTTTTGCCAGCTCTTGCGAGTAGATCTCAATTTTCCCGGACGGCGTGGTCAGCGGATTGGCCTGCGGATCTTCACGGAAGGCTTTATAGGCCACGTGATGCCCTTCCGGGTCACGTTGTTTGAAGATACCTTGCTTACGGAAGGTATCGAAGTCCGGTAGTTCCGGCACAGCCTGACGAGAAAGTTCGTGCAGATGACGCATCCATCCTTCCTGCGTCCGCCCTTCGGTGAACTGCTGCTCAACGCCCATGCGTTTTGCCAGCTCCGTGGTCATCTCATAAATCGTTTTGCACTCAAAGCGCGGTTTGATGACCTGATCGGTAAAGATAACGTAGGACATGTTGCCGCAGGAGGCATCCAGCGCGAAATCCATCTGCTCAGACGCGGTGCAGTCCGGCAGCAGGATATCGGCATATTTCGCCGATGAGGTCATGTGGCAGTCAATCACCACAATCATTTCGCACTTCTTATCGTCCTGCAGAATTTCATGGGTACGGTTGATTTCGGAGTGCTGGTTAATCAGACAGTTACCGGCGTAGTTCCAGATCATTTTGATTGGTACATCCAGTTTGTCTTTGCCACGCACGCCATCTCGCAGCGCCGTCATTTCCGGCCCGCGGACAATCGCATCAGTCCACATAAACATGGAGATACTGGTCTGTACCGGGTTTTCCAGCGTTGGCATACGCTCAAACGGCACTTCATAGGAGCCTTCACGCGCGCCGCTGTTACCACCGTTAATCCCGACGTTACCGGTCAGAATCGACAGCATGGAGATAGCGCGGGTGGCAATTTCACCGTTAGCATGGCGCTGCGGCCCCCACCCTTGGGAGATATAGGCTGGTTTCGCCAGCGCAATTTCGCGCGCCAGTTTCACGATGCGCTCAGCAGGAATACCGGTAATGGTGGATGCCCACTCCGGCGTTTTCGCCGTGGCATCGCTGCCCTGCCCAAGGATATAGGCTTTGTAGTGACCGTTAGCTGGTGCACCTTCCGGAAGCGTTTTTTCGTCGTAGCCGACGCAGTATTTATCGAGGAACGGTTGATCGACCATGTTTTCAGTGATCATCACCCACGCCAGCGCCGAAACCAACGCCGCATCGGTGCCCGGGCGGATTGGGATCCACTCGTCTTCGCGCCCGGCACCGGTATCGGTATAACGCGGGTCAACGATAATCATGCGCGCATTAGATTTCTGACGCGCCTGCTCCAGGTAGTAGGTCACCCCGCCGCCGCTCATGCGTGTTTCGCCAGGGTTATTCCCAAACAGCACGACCAGCTTGCTGTTTTCGATATCTGACGGGCTGTTGCCGTCGGCCCAGCCGCCGTAGGTGTAGTTCAGGCCTGCGGCAATCTGTGCGGAAGAGTAGTCACCGTAGTGGTTCAGATAGCCACCACAGCAGTTCATCAGACGTGCCACCAGCGTTTTACCCGGTGGCCAGGAGCGAGTCAGCGTACCGCCGAGGGTACCAGTGCCGTAGTTAAGATAGATAGATTCGTTGCCGTAATCTTTGATCAGCCGTTTCATATTATCGGCAATGGTATCAAAGGCTTCTTCCCAGCTGATGCGCTCGAATTTGCCTTCGCCACGTTTGCCTACCCGCTTCATCGGGTACTTCAGACGGTCCGGGTTATAGACGCGACGACGCATAGAGCGGCCGCGCAGACAGGCGCGAACCTGATGCAGACCATCGTAGTTATCATCGCCGGTGTTATCCGTTTCGACGTATTTAATCTCGCCATCGACAACATGCATGCGCAGCGGGCAGCGGCTTCCACAGTTTACCGTACACGCACTCCAGGTCACGCGCTCTACCGCCGTAGTCGGCGCAATCGCTTCTGCGGCGTGCGCAATATGGCTGAAGGGAAGCGTAAACGCACTGCTGGCCATCGCCAGTCCGCCTATGGCCGTGGTTTTCATCAAACCACGACGGCTGACCTCAGCTGCCAGTAAAGCATCGGGGGTTTCAGTTTTCATGGACTCTCACTTCGTTGCTAACATTGAAAACATGATTCGTTATATAGTTATTTATATAACGAAATGTTATTATTGTAGTTTTATATGCTGGTATTACTTAGAAGGGAGTATTAAACGTTCTACCGAGAGAGGTATTGTTCAGTATCAATGCGGATATAAAAAAAGCGCCTTGCGGCGCTTTTTTGTAGAACAGGAAGGATTAACCGATGTATTCCAGACCGTTCATGTATGGACGCAGTACCTCAGGCACTTCAATGCGACCATCTGCCTGCTGGTAGTTTTCCAGCACGGCAACCAGCGTACGACCTACGGCCAGGCCAGACCCGTTCAGGGTGTGAACCAGACGCGTTTTCTTGTCGGATTTGCTGCGGCAGCGAGCCTGCATGCGGCGCGCCTGGAAGTCCCAGACGTTAGAGCAAGAGGAGATCTCGCGGTAGGTATTCTGCGCTGGAACCCAGACTTCGAGGTCATAGGTTTTGCAGGCGCCGAAGCCCATATCACCGGTGCAGAGGATAATTTTACGATACGGCAGACCCAGCAACTGCAGGACTTTCTCCGCATGGCCCGTCATCTCTTCCAGCGCTTCCATGGAATCTTCTGGACGCACGATCTGCACCATCTCAACTTTATCGAACTGGTGCATACGGATCAGACCACGAGTGTCACGACCGTAGGAACCCGCTTCGGAGCGGAAGCACGGCGTGTGTGCGGTCATTTTGATCGGCAGATCGTCTTCGTCGATGATTTCATCGCGCACCAGGTTGGTCAGCGGTACTTCTGCCGTTGGGATCAGCGCGTAGTTGCTGCTGTCAGCTTCTTCTTCCAGCGGACGAGTATGGAACAGGTCACCGGCGAATTTTGGCAGCTGGCCCGTACCATACAGCGTGTCCTGGTTCACCAGGTAAGGCACATAGTTTTCGCTATAGCCGTGCTGTTCAGTGTGCAGATCCAGCATGAACTGCGACAGTGCGCGGTGCATACGGGCAATCTGGCCTTTCATCACGACGAAACGTGAACCGGTCAGCTTCACTGCCGCGGCAAAATCAAGCCCGCTGTGCATTTCGCCCAGCGTCACGTGATCGCGGATCTCGAAATCGAATTCGCGCGGCGTGCCCCAGCGGCTAACTTCAACGTTGTCGTTTTCGTCACGGCCAATCGGTGCATCGTCATGCGGGATGTTCGGGATGGTCAGTGCAATATCGCGAATCTCAGCCAGCAGAACATCCAGCTCTGATTTAGCGGCATCAAGTTGTTCGCCAAGCTTGTTCACTTCCAGGCGTAAAGGCTCAATGTCTTCCCCGCGTGCTTTCGCCTGGCCGATGGATTTCGATCGCGAGTTACGCTCTGCCTGCAGATTTTCAGTTTCTACCTGCAGTACTTTACGACGCTCTTCAAGAGCGCGAAGTTTATCTACATCCAGCTTAAAGCCCCGGCGTGCCAGTTTTTCTGCGACTGCGTCTGGCTCTGTACGCAGCAGATTGGGATCGAGCATGCTTATCCTATGCTTATCGAATTGAAAGTGGAGTATGCGACCACAGCCCGTGGTCGCAGAGGTACATCGACAACATTACCGCAACGACTGCACTAGCGGTAGCGTTTTGTGCGGCTATTTTGATCCTGTTCAGCGAGCCAGGCGAGCTTTTCGCCAATCTTGCCTTCAAGACCTCGGTTAGTCGGGTGATAGTAGCGCGTTTGTGCCATTTCGCTGGGGAAATACTCTTCGCCGGCAGCGTAGGCGTTGGGCTCATCGTGGGCGTAGCGATACTCCTGCCCATAGCCCATCTCTTTCATCAGTTTGGTCGGCGCATTGCGCAGATGCACTGGCACATCGTAATCAGGACGTTCGCGAGCATCAGCCATTGCGGCTTTAAAGGCGGTGTAGACCGCGTTGCTTTTCGGCGCACAGGCCAGGTAGACAATCGCCTGGGCGATAGCACGCTCCCCTTCGGCCGGGCCGACGCGGGTAAAGCAATCCCAGGCAGAAATCGCCACCTGCATAGCGCGCGGGTCAGCATTACCGACATCTTCAGAGGCAATGGCCAGGCAGCGGCGCGCAACGTACAGCGGATCGCCGCCTGCGCTGATAATACGGGCATACCAGTAGAGCGCGGCATCGGGCGCGCTGCCGCGAACCGATTTATG
Organism: Kluyvera sichuanensis; assembly: GCF_040930405.1. Lineage (NCBI taxonomy): Bacteria > Pseudomonadati > Pseudomonadota > Gammaproteobacteria > Enterobacterales > Enterobacteriaceae > Kluyvera > Kluyvera sichuanensis. The sequence continues at coordinate 315,834 of NZ_CP162271.1, read as the reverse complement.
CAGCGCCGAAATCAGGTCATAGAAGCGATCACCTTTGTTATCAAAGCGGGCACTGCGCTCACCGGCAATTTCGGTCAGAAGTTGAGGCTGCAACACGCGCTTGCCGGAATCATCCAGCTCCGCCATGTCAGCCATCATTTCCAGGGTGTTCAGCGCACGTCGGGCGTCGCCGTTCACCAGTTCAGCAATTGCACGGCGCGTCTCGTCCGGTAGAACAATATCTTGCCCGCCGTAGCCGCGCGCTTTGTCTTCCATCGCCTGAGTAAGTACTTGCTCAATATCCTCAGTGGTCAGGGATTTCAGCAGGTAGACGCGCGCACGGGAGAGCAGCGCCGAATTGAGCTCAAACGAGGGGTTTTCAGTGGTTGCGCCGATAAAGGTGATGGTACCGTCTTCAATATGCGGCAGAAAGGCGTCCTGCTGGCTTTTATTGAAACGGTGGACTTCATCGACGAACAGAATGGTGCGGCGACCGGCGTTGCGGTTCTGTCGAGCGCGCTCAATGGCCTCACGAATCTCTTTCACCCCGGAGGTGACGGCGGAGATCCGTTCAACATCGGCACTGGCGTAGCGAGCAATCACTTCCGCCAGGGTCGTTTTGCCGGTGCCCGGCGGCCCCCAAAGGATCATCGAGTGCAGATGGCCGGCTTCAATAGCGCGAGGCAATGGCTTACCTGCAGCCAGCAGATGCTGCTGGCCGATATACTGCGCTAAGTTTTCTGGCCGCATACGGGCGGCCAGAGGTTGAAATGCATTATCGGAAAAATCGAGCGACAAATTGCTCACGCCGGCCTCTTACTTACGCTGATCGTCCACCGTCACGCCCTGCGGCGGTGTAAAGGTGAATTTGGAGGCGTCGATTGCGCCGTTCTGCTGCGACTTCAGCTGGTAGCTGCTGCGCTGATCGTCCTGCTCAATCGCGCTGAACTGATGGATTGTGCCATCGCGCCCTACGTTGATGGTGAATTTCTTCAGGTTGCCATTGTTGCCGCGCGGCGTCAGTACGAAATCATCACCGGTCTGCTGGATATTGTATTGCTGCCAGTCGCTAGCCTGGTTACGCGCAATCAGCATAAATGGTGTGTTGCCGGTCGCGTCTTTCAGCCAGGTGGCGGTAGCCTGCTCAACAAACGGGTTGTAGAACCACAGGGTTTTACCGTCAGACACCAGGATGCTTTCATCTGGTTGGGTCATATGCCAGTTAAACAGGTTTGGACGTTTTACCCACAGATCGCCCTGACCTTCCTGCACCGCGTTGCCGCTGCCGTCAGTCACTTTCTGAGTGAAGCTGGCATGGAAGCTGCTGACTTTATCGAGACGGCTTTTCAGGTCGCCTGCGGCATCAGCCCATACGCTGCTGACAACAAAGCTGGAAAGTAATGCACACGTGATCGCGATCTTTTTCATTAATAATCCTTAATTAGCCTCATGCTCCCGGCAGGAGAGCCTCTGGCACTCACTCTAAGACTTCGCCCAGAGCGGTGACAGAAGAAAATACTGAATTCTGACTTATTTACCCATCTTTGCAATCAATCGAACGGCGGCGGTGCCAGCACCTCACGGTTGCCGTTGTGCCCCTGTTCGCTGACGATCCCCTGCGCTTCCATCTGTTCGATGATACGGGCAGCGCGGTTGTAGCCAATACGGAACTGGCGCTGTACGCCGGAGATTGACGCTTTGCGTTTCTGGGTCACGAAATTGACCGCCTGATCGAACAACGGATCTAACTCTTCGCCGCCATCGAAACCACCGCCACCGCCTTCGCTTTCGCTGTCGGAGGTGATGCCATCAACATACTGCGGACGACCACGCGCTTTCCAGTCCTGTACCACTGCGTGGACTTCCTGGTCACGGACAAATGCACCGTGCACGCGCACCGGGTTGTTCGAGTTCGGACCGGCATAGAGCATATCACCCATGCCCAGCAGTGACTCAGCGCCGCCCTGGTCAAGGATAGTACGGGAGTCAATTTTACTGGAAACCGTAAACGCAATACGGGTTGGAATGTTGGCCTTAATAAGGCCGGTGATCACATCCACCGATGGACGCTGGGTTGCCAGCACCAGGTGGATACCCGCTGCACGCGCTTTCTGCGCCAGACGGGCGATCAGTTCTTCCACTTTCTTGCCGACGGTCATCATCAGGTCGGCAAATTCATCAACCAGCACGACGATATACGGCAGTTTTTCCAGCACTGGATGCGTGGCATCCATACTGTCGCCCGGTTTCCAGTAAGGGTCTGGAATCGGACGGCCCATGCGCGCCGCTTCGGCAATTTTTTCGTTATAACCGGCAAGGTTTCGTACGCCAAGCGCCGACATCAGCTTGTAGCGACGTTCCATTTCGTTGACGCTCCAGCGCAGGGCGTTAGCGGCGTCTTTCATGTCGGTGACCACTTCAGTCAGCAGATGCGGGATCCCTTCATACACTGACAGTTCCAGCATTTTCGGGTCGATCATGATGAAGCGGACGTCTTCAGGCTGCGCTTTATAGAGCATACTGAGGATCATGGCGTTCACGCCGACGGACTTACCGGAACCGGTGGTACCGGCAACCAGCAGGTGTGGCATTTTCGCGAGATCGGCCACCACCGGCTCACCGGCAATATCTTTACCCAGCACCACCGTCAGCGGCGATGGGTTATCGCGGAATTTGTCACAATCCAGCACTTCGCGCAGGTAGACGGTCTGACGTTTTTTATTCGGCAGTTCCAGGCCAACGTACGGTTTGCCAGGAATAACTTCTACCACGCGCACGGCAACGGTCGACAGCGAACGCGCCAGGTCACGGGACAGGTTCGAAATACGCGCAGCCTTCACGCCCGGTGCCAGATTCAGCTCGAAGCGGGTGATAACCGGACCAGGGGAGTAGTTCACAACGTCCGCTTTAATGCGATAGTCGGCCAGTCGAGTTTCCACCAGACGCGCCATCTGTTCCAGCGCAAAGGTGTCCACCGGTTCCACTTCCGTTGGCGGCGGCGTTAAAAGATCCAGCGATGGCAGCGGCGTCGTCGGCTTTTGCAGCGGACGATCGTCACCGTTACGCATCAGCAGCGGGTGAATCAGGCTCTCCTGCTGCGGTGGCGTTACCGGCTGATGTGCAGGCTGCTGCACATGCTGTTGCGGCTGAGCATACTGTTGCTGCGGCGCATGCTGAGGCTGGTGATAGCTTTGAGCATGCTGCGGCGGTTGTTGCTGTTGATAATGCTGTTGAGGCGGCGGCGTCACCGCAGGCTCCGGCATCACGCTCGGCGTGAACAACGGCGCTTTTGGCGTCTCATCCACCAGTGTTTTCATCGGCGAGAATTCAAAATCGTCGAGGGAGAACGGATGCGCCCCCTCTGGCTGCTCACTGGCATAGCGATTCTGCTGAGACGCGGCGAACTGGCGCGCCAGTTCCGCTTCTGCGGCGGCATCTTCATCGTTCTCTTCGAACGCATAGCTATCCTGCTCGTCCGCTTCTTCGCCATAGCGTTGCTGCTGCGAGGCGGCAAACTGGCGAGCCAGCGCATCCTGCTGCAGCGCATCGGCTTCATCGTCGGTCAGCGGTTGATTATCCTCAGGCTGATAGCGCTCAGCTTCACGAGCAGCGCGCTCCTCGGCCATCCGCTGCGACGGTAGCTTGATGCCGTATGAGGCCAGCTCACGGCGCGTCGGCACGCGAACGCGATTAGGGCGCGGCAACTGTGGGCCAATGCCTTCTTTGACCTGCGAGCGCGGGCCGTCAGCTGGGCTAAACAGCGGCGCTGAGGCCGCAGCTGCGGCGGCGGTTCCGGCGGCTGCCGCTGCCGCATGGCGAACGCTGGCAGCAACCGGTGCAACGGCAGCGGAAGGTTCTGGCACAGAAACCGGAATGGACGGCGCGGTCGATGCCCGCTGTTCCATTGGCGCTAACGGTTCCGGAATGGGTTGATACCACGCCGCCAGCTGTTCACGCTCACGTGCGCGTTTCTCTTCCACTTCTTCGAAATAGTACAGCGGCGGACGATGAGCAGGTTTAACCTCCTCTTCCACCACCGGTTCTGGCTCAACGACAGGTGCTGGTTCAGCCTGAGGCACGTTCAGATATTCCGATTCAGCAGTATATGGCTGTTCTTGCTGTAGCTGTTCGTAAGCAGGCTGCTGCGGTTGTGCATACTGCGGTTGCTCATAAACAGGTTGCTGCGGCTGTGCATACTGCGGCTGCTCATAAGCAGGCTGCTGCGGCTGTGCGTACTGCGGCTGCTCATAAGCAGGTTGCTGCGGCTGTGCGTACTGCGGCTGCTCATAGGCAGGCTGCTGAGGTTGTGCGTACTGCTGCTGCTCATAAGCAGGCTGCTGAGGTTGTGCGTACTGCGGCTGCTCATAAGCAGGCGGCTGAGGTTGTGCGTACTGCGGCTGCTCGTAGGCAGGTTGCTGCACCGGCGGCCATCCTTCTGGCGTAGGTGCAATAACCGGTTCACCCGCCGTTGGAGCAGGAACGGCCTGCCATTCAACGGCAGGCGCAGCAACAGGCTGCTCGTTCATGGACGGCGCAGCTAATGTTGGGTCGGCGGCCCACGCCGCTGTGCCTGTAACGGCAACGGCCTCAGCGACGGTATGACCGCTCAGTAGAGGGTCGTACTCATCATATTCGGCGGCACGCGTCGCGCTGGCACCAGAGAACAGCACATCATCAGGATCGACCTGAGCCGCATAGCGGCCCGCCTCTTCCGGTTCGTCCATACGACGGCCAGAGAACAGCGCCTCGTCCGTTTTACGCACCATCGGGTTAGAGAATTTTTCGGCGATCCGCTTACGGCGCGCCAGTGCACCTCGCAGGATGCGCGCACGACGAGATTCACGCGACGCTTTCTGCGTCTCCTCGCCGTCGTCTTCATATTCGTCTTCTTCTTCGTACTCGTCTTCATCAACCCAGGTGTCGTCACGACGGGTTCGGTTGCTGGCGAACGTCAGAATGTTGAGGATCCAACTGCCCATTTTCTCGGCAATGCTGACCCATGACCAGCCGGTAAACAGCGTCAGGCCCGCGGCCCAGATACAGAGTAGCGCGATGGTCCCGCCGCTGCTGTGCAGCATCGGTTGCAGCGCGGTGCTGAGCAGGCTGCCAATCACGCCACCGGAGGCAAAGTACCAGATATCATCGGCGTTTATCGCCGCGAGGCCGCATGAAGTAAGGATGATCGCCAGTACACCAATCAGGCGCAGCGAGACGGCGAAGTAGTCGATGTACTCATCGTTCGAACGATGCCGCCAGGCAAACCAGCAGCCACCAACAATGATGACCGGTATGGTGTAAGCCATTACGCCAAAGATGAAGAACAGCGTATCGGCCAGCCATGCGCCTGGTGCGCCACATAAATTGTGGATCGGTTCGTGCCAGGCCGTTTGCGACCAGCTAGGATCGGAAGGATTGAAGCTCAGTAGTGCAGCCATTAACCAAACGGCAAAAATGGCGCATAAAAGGAGTAACGCCTCAAGGAGTCGGCGTCCGCTGCTGAGTTTTGTGAGTTTGACTTCTTTGTCTTCTGTATATTCCTGGCTCAAGAAAGGCTCTCCAGGTGCCGAATGCTAAAACGGACAACAGTGCCAGATTGCGCCGACACTGTTGCTGTATGGATTAACAGGAGTGTAATCAAACTACGCTGATTTTGCACCTGTTCCGTTTTAGCGGGTCTTAATTACCAGACGATTACTCTGCTTAACCTCTTCCATAACGACGTAAGTACGGGTGTCGTTCACGCCTGGCAGGCGCAGCAGGGTCTCGCCAAGAAGTTTACGGTAAGCCGACATGTCCGGTACGCGGGTTTTCAACAGATAGTCGAAATCGCCGGAAACCAAGTGACACTCTTGAATTTCTTCAAGTTTTTGCACAGCGGCGTTAAATTGTTCAAACACGTCTGGCGCACCGCGATTCAGAGTAATCTCAACAAAAACCAGCAGCGATGCATCCAGGTAATGCGGGTTTAACAGCGCGGTATAGCCCTGAATAAAACCCTGTCGTTCCAGACGACGTACGCGCTCAAGGCACGGGGTCGGAGAAAGTCCTACTCTTTTGGAAAGCTCGACGTTCGAAATACGCCCATCTTTTTGCAGTTCATTGAGAATGTTGCGGTCGATGCGGTCGAGATCTTTGCCAGGGCGTTTTTTACTATCTACCATTATTATTGTCTCTCTGTATTCCTTCCCTACTCCTGTCTTGACTCTGTGCACTTCACTGTTCAGAGCCTTCTCCCGATTTCAATGCGCCGTTGTTGCTGCAACGACGAATATCCCAGGGTATGCGTATGAGAAGCCCCGGCGCCTCACGGCCACCCTCCGACATCACGTATGATGTCTGTCCACACCATACGTAGATTTCAGTGATCCGGGTAAAAATGGCATTTGCGTGCATGAAAATTCACCACACGCGAAACACTGCTTTTCTTCTTCCTTGAATGTTGTCGCAAAAGCTTAGGGGATTGTCAAAGCAAAACATCTTTTTTTAGTACAACATGCCAGATATTCATGAATCCTGGGTCCGGTTTCACATGTAATCGTCTTATAATCATCAGCCTGGCAGTAGAAATAGTTATATTTTTTGATGTTAAAATAGCCAATCAATCGGCTCATTCTATTACACATATCGTTAACAAAATCGCTGTGCTCTTTTTTTACGTCTACAAATTCCCTACAATCCAGAGCAATGTCTGCCAACAATTATGGGGATCTCATGGGCACGGCCAAACACAGTAAGTTGTTAATCCTTGGTTCTGGACCTGCGGGATACACCGCTGCGGTCTATGCTGCACGCGCAAACCTGCAGCCGGTACTGATTACCGGGCTGGAAAAAGGCGGTCAGCTGACCACCACCACAGAAGTGGAAAACTGGCCTGGCGATCCAAGCGACCTGACCGGTCCGCTGCTGATGGAACGTATGCACGAACACGCCACTAAGTTTGAGACCGAAATTATTTTCGATCACATCCACAGCGTGGATCTGCAAAACCGTCCGTTCCGTCTCACCGGCGACAGCGGTGAATACACCTGCGATGCGTTAATCATCGCCACCGGCGCCTCTGCTCGCTACCTGGGCCTGCCGTCGGAAGAAGCGTTTAAAGGCCGCGGCGTTTCCGCCTGTGCTACCTGCGACGGTTTCTTCTACCGCAACCAGAAAGTCGCGGTCATCGGCGGCGGCAACACCGCCGTGGAAGAAGCGCTGTATCTGTCCAACATCGCATCAGAAGTGCATCTGATTCACCGCCGTGATTCATTCCGTGCGGAAAAAATCCTGATCAAACGTCTGATGGATAAAGTGGAAAGCGGCAACATCGTGCTGCACACCAAGCGTACGCTGGAAGAAGTGACCGGCGACCAGATGGGCGTGAGCGGTCTGCGTCTGCGTTCTACTGAAAACGACGACATTGAGTCGCTGGACGTCGCGGGTCTGTTCGTCGCTATCGGCCACAGCCCAAATACCGCGATCTTCGAAGGTCAACTGGCGCTGGAAAACGGCTACATCAAAGTGCAGTCCGGCATTCACGGCAACGCAACGCAAACCAGCATTCCTGGTGTGTTCGCGGCGGGTGACGTGATGGACCACATTTACCGTCAGGCGATCACCTCTGCGGGTACCGGCTGTATGGCCGCGCTGGACGCTGAGCGCTACCTCGACGGTCTGGCTGACGCGTGCAAATAATCTTTACAAGTCAGTAACAAAAGTAAAAAAGGCGACGATAAGTCGCCTTTATTTTTTCTGCGATGTAACATTGCCGCGCCCATAACTGAAACCATTAGCCATAAGCACCTGCTAAGCGCCCAATGAATAAAAGTCGCCAACAAGAACTCACCCGCTGGCTCAAACAGCAAAGCGTCCTGTCACGCCGCTGGTTGATGACCTCCCGTCTGCTCGGCTTCGTTAGCGGTGTACTGATCATCGCCCAGGCCTGGTTCCTTGCCCGCATTCTCCATCACATGATTATGGAGAATATCCCGCGAGAAGCGTTGCTGCTGCCGTTTATCCAGCTGGTGCTGATCTTTATCCTGCGCGCCTGGGTTGTCTGGCTGCGGGAGCGCGTTGGTTTTCACGCCGGGCAACAGATTCGATTTGAAATTCGCCGCCAGGTGCTCGACCGCCTGCAGCAGGCTGGTCCGGCCTGGATTCAGGGCAAGCCAGCCGGTAGCTGGGCGACGCTTATCCTCGAGCAAATCGATGACATGCACGATTACTATGCCCGCTACCTGCCGCAGATGGCGCTGGCAGCCTGCGTGCCGCTGCTGATTGTGGTCGCGATCTTCCCTTCCAACTGGGTCGCCGCATTAATACTGCTGATGACGGCACCGTTAATTCCGCTGTTTATGGCCCTGGTGGGAATGGGCGCTGCCGATGCCAACCGTCGCAACTTCCTGGCGCTGGCGCGCCTGAGCGGTCACTTCCTCGACCGTCTGCGGGGCATGGATACGCTGCGTATCTTTGGTCGTGGCGAAGCAGAAACGGAAAGCATTCGCGAGGCCTCGCAGGATTTCCGTCAACGTACGATGGAAGTCCTGCGACTGGCCTTCCTCTCCTCCGGCGTGCTGGAGTTCTTTACTTCGCTCTCCATTGCGCTGGTCGCCGTCTATTTCGGCTTCTCCTACCTTGGCGAACTAAACTTCGGCAGCTACGGTACCGCAGTGACGCTCTCCTCCGGTTTCCTGGCGCTGATCCTGGCCCCTGAGTTCTTCCAGCCGCTGCGTGATTTAGGCACCTTCTATCACGCTAAGGCACAGGCCGTGGGTGCCGCCGACAGCCTGAAAACATTCCTCGAAGCGCCGCTGGCACATCCTGAGCAAGGTGACCAGACACTGGACACCAGTGAGCCGGTTACCCTTAGCGCCGTGGATCTGTTTATCACCTCGCCGGAAGGTAAAATGCTGGTTGGGCCGCTGAACTTTACGCTTAACGCCGGGCAACGCGCTGTGCTGGTTGGCCTGAGCGGTTCCGGTAAAAGCTCGCTGCTGAATGCGCTGGCCGGCTTCCTGCCCTACAGCGGTTCGCTGAAAGTGAACGGTGTTGAATTACGTAATCTGCATCCAGAGGGCTGGCACCGCATGATGAGCTGGGTCGGGCAAAACCCGCAGCTTCCGGCGGCTACGCTGCGTGAGAACGTCCTGCTCGGCAATCTGGAGGCCAGCGAGCAACAGTTGCAACAGGCGTTGGATAAAGCCTGGGTCAGCGAATTCCTGCCACAGCTTCCTGACGGTATCGACACCGTTGTCGGCGAACAGGCCGCGCGTCTGTCCGTGGGGCAGGCTCAGCGCGTCGCTGTCGCCCGCGCCCTACTCGCCCCCTGCCGTCTGCTGCTGCTGGATGAACCTGCCGCCAGTCTGGATGCCCACAGCGAGCAGCGTGTGATGCAGGCGCTGACCGAAGCCTCCACCCAACAAACCACGCTGATGGTCACCCACCAGCTGGAAGGTATTACCGATTGGGATGCTATCTGGGTGATGGAAAACGGTCAGATTATTGAGCAGGGAACGTATCAGCAGCTGGTTGATGCTAACGGCGTGTTTGCCAGCCTGCTGGCTAGCCGTCAGGAGGAGATTTAAATGCGCGCACTGTTGCCTTATCTGGCGCTCTATAAACGTCACAAGTGGCTGTTAAGCCTGGGCGTTGTTCTGGCGATTATCACCCTGCTTGCGAGCATTGGCTTACTGACCCTTTCCGGCTGGTTCCTTTCTGCTTCAGCGGTTGTCGGGTTCGCGGGCGCTTACACTTTTAACTACATGCTGCCAGCCGCTGGCGTGCGCGGCGCGGCGATTATCCGTACCGCCGGGCGCTACTTTGAGCGCCTGGTCAGTCATGATGCGACCTTCCGCGTTTTACAACACCTGCGCGTCTTTACCTTCAGCAAACTGCTGCCGCTGTCGCCTGCCGGGCTGGCGCGTTTTCGTCAGGGCGAACTGCTCAACCGCATGGTGGCGGACGTCGATACGCTCGATCACCTCTATCTGCGCGTCATTTCGCCATTAGTCGGTGCATTAGTCGTCATTCTGGTGGTGACTGCCGGGCTTAGTCTGCTGGACGTTGGTCTGGCACTGACTCTCGGCGGTATTATGCTGGCCACGTTGCTGGTTCTACCGCCGCTGTTCTATCGCGCAGGTAAACCCACAGGTGAGCAGTTGACGAGCCTGCGCGGGCAGTATCGCCAGCAGTTAACCGGCTGGCTGCAGGGGCAGGCAGAGCTGACTATCTTTAACGCCAGCCAGCGTTATCGTAAACAAATGGAGCAGACCGAACTCAACTGGCACGACGCCCAGCGCCGTCAGTCTGAACTGACTGCCCTGTCACAGGCGTTAATGCTGCTAATTGGCGGCGTCGCCGTGGTCTCCATGCTGTGGTTAGCCGCTGGCGGCGTTGGTAGCAACAGCCAACCCGGCGCGCTGATTGCGCTGTTTGTATTCTGTGCGCTGGCGGCCTTTGAAGCGCTGGCGCCAGTGACCGGAGCCTTCCAGCATCTTGGGCAGGTTATCGCCTCAGCGCTGCGTATCAGCCAGATTATTGAACAGCAACCGGAAGTGACCTTCCCAGAGCAGGCTGTGGCGCGTCCTCAACAGGTATCGCTGACGCTGGATCGGGTGTCATTCACCTACCCTCAGCAAGCGCAGCCTGCGCTGAATAATCTGTCACTGAATATTGCGGCAGGCCAGCATATCGCCCTCCTCGGCCGTACCGGCTGCGGTAAATCGACGCTGCTCCAGTTACTCACCCGTGCCTGGGACCCGCAGCAGGGCGAAATTCTGCTGAACGGCATGCCGCTGACCCAGTTTGATGAGCAGACGCTGCGTCAGACCATCAGCCTGGTGCCGCAGCGCGTGCATCTGTTCAGCGCGACCCTGCGCGACAACCTGTTGCTGGCTAAGCCTGACGCGAGCGATGAAGCGCTCAGCGAGGTTCTGTGCCGTACCGGTCTTGAGAAGCTGCTCGAAGACGCCGGACTGAACAGCTGGCTGGGTGAAGGTGGACGTCAGCTTTCCGGCGGCGAGCTGCGTCGGCTGGGGATTGCGCGAGCGTTACTGCACGATGCACCGCTGATGATGCTGGACGAACCGACCGAAGGGTTAGACGCCACCACCGAGAGCCAGGTGCTTGAACTACTGGCCGACGTAATGCGTCATAAAACGCTGCTGATGGTGACCCATCGTCTGCGCGGGCTGGCGCGATTTAATCAGATAATTGTCATGGACAACGGGCAAATTATTGAGCAAGGTAATCACGTAGAACTGCTGGCAAAACAAGGTCGTTACTACCAGTTTAAACAGCGTCTGTAGACTATGATTAGTTAACCCTGTTTCGTGAGGTCATCGCGACATGCGCCTTGTCCAGCTTTCTCGACACTCGATCGCGTTTCCCTCGCCTGAGGGCGCATTACGTGAACCAAACGGACTGCTCGCTTTAGGGGGCGATCTCGGCCCCGCGCGCCTGCTGATGGCCTATCAGCGCGGCATTTTTCCGTGGTTTTCGCCCGGCGATCCCATTCTCTGGTGGTCGCCGGATCCCCGCGCCGTGCTGTGGCCTGAGCAGTTTCATCTCAGTCGCAGCATGAAGCGGTTTCACAAAACCTCCCCTTATCGCGTGACGATCAACTACGCCTTTAGCGATGTGATCGCCGGCTGCGCGCAGGATCGTCACGAAGGTACCTGGATTACCACCAGCATCAGCCAGGCCTATCATCGCCTGCATGAACTTGGTCATGCGCACTCTATCGAGGTATGGCAGGAGAACACGCTGGTAGGCGGCATGTACGGCGTTGCCATGGGCGAACTGTTCTGCGGCGAGTCGATGTTCAGCCGCGCGGAGAACGCCTCTAAGACGGCGCTGTACGTCTTTTGCGAGGCATTCCGTCAGGCGGGTGGCAAACTCATCGACTGTCAGGTGCTCAATAGCCATACCGCCTCTCTGGGCGCAGAGGAAATTCCTCGTCGCGACTACCTCGAGCATCTCAATACGCTCCGCATGCAGCCGCTTGCCGATAAGTTTTGGGTACCCCGTACGCTCTTTTTACCTGAAGCGTAAATGATTTCAGCACAATTGCCATCAGGATGATATAATTGCCGACGAGAGTCGCTTCTGCCTTTTACCCCGCCGACGTTTGGGAATCTTCGAGTCAGATAACGCCCACGTTTATCCTGCTGTTTCCGGCCTGGTTCGTGCCCATCACACGATGCATTTGTGTGGTGAAAGGGTAATGCGCAAAAACGACTTTCGCCGATTAAGACGGACAATTCTTTACTTACTTGATGAACTTCGGCATTATCTTGCCGGTTCAAATTACGGTAGTGATACCCCAGAGGATTAGATGGCCAAAGAAGACAATATTGAAATGCAGGGTACCGTTCTTGATACGTTACCTAATACCATGTTCCGCGTAGAACTGGAAAACGGGCACGTGGTTACTGCACATATCTCCGGTAAAATGCGCAAAAACTACATCCGTATCCTGACGGGCGACAAAGTGACTGTTGAGCTGACCCCGTACGACCTGAGCAAAGGCCGCATTGTCTTCCGTAGTCGCTAATCTCCGCAGATAATGAGCGTCTGGCGCTACTTTCGCCGAGCGCTATTTGCTGAATATTAATGCCTCGCTTATTGCGGGGCATTTTTTTTCCTTTTCCACATCACCTCATAAATTGTGCGCTTCCGGTTTACGCGATTTTTGCCAGTGATGGTGCTCACGCAACCCTTCCGCTGACTCTTCCGCCACCACGCGTAGCTCATCGCTATCCGCTTCATGACGTAGCTGATGATCGGCATTTTTAACCCACAAAAACTGGTGTCCTTTATGGCCGGCCATAAGTTGGCCAGAGAATAACGCGCAGGTGAGTAAAATCACCGATAACAATTTCGAAAACATTATGCCACCGCCTGGTTATCTTCTGCCTCCATCATGCCAACCCTTACGTCTGGTTATTATCCAGCTGTTCAAATTTGCGAAAATGGAATGTCAGCGTGAAACACCGAAGATGGCGCATAAAAAAACCGAGCTGTTGTCAGCTCGGTTTTTGTTTTTACCGCATGTGATTAACGTTAATGCGCCGCTTCTGGCTTATGCTTCTGCGCACTCTGGAAGCCGTAGGTCAGCTCGTTCTTCTCGTTGTCGAGCGCCACGGTGACCTGGCCGCCGTCAACTAGTGAGCCAAACAGCAGTTCGTTGGCCAGCGGTTTTTTCAGGTTGTCCTGAATCACACGCGCCATAGGACGCGCGCCCATCGCACGGTCGTAGCCTTTCTCGGCCAGCCAGTTACGGGCCTCCTGGCTGACTTCCAGCGACACGCCTTTCTGATCCAGTTGAACCTGCAGCTCGACGATGAACTTATCGACGACCTGGTGGATCACGTCAGTCGACAGATGATCGAACCAGATAATGTTGTCGAGACGGTTACGGAACTCTGGCGTAAAGATCTTTTTGATCTCTTCCATCGCGTCGGTGCTGTTGTCCTGCTGGATAAGGCCAATCGATTTACGCTCGGTTTCACGTACGCCGGCGTTGGTGGTCATCACCAGCACCACGTTACGAAAATCGGCTTTACGACCGTTGTTATCGGTCAGCGTGCCGTTGTCCATCACCTGCAGCAGCAGGTTAAAGACGTCCGGGTGTGCTTTTTCGATTTCGTCCAGCAGCAGTACCGCGTGCGGATGCTTGATAACCGCATCGGTCAGCAGGCCGCCCTGGTCAAAACCAACGTATCCCGGAGGCGCACCGATCAGGCGGCTCACCGTATGGCGTTCCATATACTCGGACATATCGAAACGCAGCAGTTCGATGCCCATCGCCTTCGCCAACTGGACGGTTACTTCCGTTTTACCCACCCCAGTCGGGCCAGCAAACAGGAAGGAGCCCACCGGACGATGATCGTGGCCGAGGCCTGCGCGGCTCATCTTAATGGCTTCGGTCAACGCATCAATAGCGTTATCCTGGCCGAATACCAGCATCTTCAGACGGTTGCCGAGGTTTTTCAGCGTATCGCGATCGCTTTGGGAGACGCTTTTCTCCGGGATACGCGCAATACGCGCGACCACGGATTCGATGTCCGCCACGTTGATCGTTTTCTTACGCTTGCTCACCGGCATCAGACGGGCGCGAGCGCCTGCCTCATCAATCACGTCGATGGCCTTATCCGGCAGATGACGATCGTTGATGTATTTCACCGCCAGCTCCACCGCCGCACGTACCGCTTTCGCGGTGTAACGGACATCGTGGTGCGCTTCGTATTTCGGCTTCAGGCCGTTCAGGATCTGTACGGTCTCTTCTACCGACGGTTCGGTAATATCGATTTTCTGGAAACGACGCGCCAGCGCCCTGTCCTTCTCAAAGATATTGCTGAACTCCTGGTACGTGGTGGAGCCCATTACCCGAATTTTGCCGCTGGAGAGCAGCGGTTTAATCAGGTTCGCGGCATCTACCTGCCCACCCGACGCGGCACCCGCACCGATGATGGTGTGGATTTCGTCGATGAACAGAATGCTGTTGGTGTCCTGCTCTAACTGCTTGAGCAGCGCTTTAAAGCGTTTTTCGAAATCGCCGCGATACTTGGTGCCCGCCAGCAGCGAACCGATATCGAGCGAGTAGATAGTGCAGTCGGCCATGATTTCCGGCACATCGCCACGCACAATGCGCCACGCGAGGCCTTCCGCAATCGCCGTTTTACCGACACCGGATTCCCCCACCAGTAGCGGGTTATTCTTACGGCGACGGCACAGCACCTGAATGGCGCGCTCCAGCTCTTTGTCGCGGCCAATCAGCGGGTCAATTCCCCCGACGCGAGCAAGCTGATTAAGGTTGGTGGTGAAGTTTTCCATACGTTCCTCCCCGCCTGCTTGCTCTTCGTTAGTCTGCTGATTCCCGGAATCGGAAGGCTGGCTTGGCTCGTCTTTACGCGTGCCGTGAGAGATGAAGTTCACCACGTCAAGGCGGCTGACTTCATGTTTACGCAGAAGATACGCAGCCTGCGACTCCTGCTCGCTGAAAATCGCCACGAGGACGTTAGCGCCGGTGACTTCGCTACGCCCAGAAGACTGGACGTGGAAGACCGCGCGCTGCAGAACACGCTGGAAGCTGAGCGTCGGTTGTGTTTCACGCTCTTCTTCACTGACCGGTAGCACCGGCGTGGTTTGTTCGATGAAGGCTTCGAGTTCCTGACGCAGCGCCACCAGATCGACCGAGCACGCTTCCAGCGCTTCACGGGCTGATGGGTTGCTAAGCAGAGCCAGCAACAGATGCTCGACGGTCATAAACTCGTGACGGTGCTCGCGCGCTCTGGCGAAAGCCATGTTTAAACTGAGTTCCAGTTCTTGATTGAGCATAGGCACCTCCCCCAATTTTCATGCCTGTATCAGGCTTGTTCCAGCGTACACAACAGTGGATGCTCGTTCTCCCTCGCGTACTGATTCACCATGGCAACTTTGGTCTCGGCGACTTCTGCCGTAAAGACACCACAAATTGCTTTACCCTGATAGTGAACCGTTAGCATCAGTTGTGTTGCGCGTTCTACATCATAAGAAAAGAATTTTTGTAACACGTCAATAACAAACTCCATCGGAGTGTAATCATCATTGACCAATATCACTTTATACATCGATGGGGGCTTAAGCCCATCCTGAAGTTTATCTGCCGAAAGCTGGTCGAAATCCAGCCAGTCTCTGGTCTTACTCATTGTCAGTCATCATTGTGGGTGTCATCTCGTGCTGCTGACGTTCCTGTTTGCACTTTAGCGCCTCGTATTATTGACGGTATTAATGACACATTTACCGTCTGCTACGCAGCCACTTGCTCCTGTGCATACACGTTCTAAATTTACTGTAGATCATAGATAGCTATCACCTATAGCTGTCATTCGCGAACTCTGTCACATTCCCGTCAATAGCGTTAACTGCTTCAAATTTTGATGCATTTTCCCCCTTCAGCCTCCCTCAAACGCTTGACGCATTGTGCGAAATATCTAAATTGTACTGGCGAGAGTTGGTGAGGTTTTGAACAACTCCTGACTCCACCACCGGTTCATTCCATCTACTTATAAACGTATAATAGTGTTACGAAGGATGTCGAAGTATGGAAATGGGTACTGTTAAGTGGTTCAACAATGCTAAAGGGTTCGGTTTTATTTGCCCAGAAGGCGGTGGCGAGGACATCTTCGCCCATTACTCCACCATCCAGATGGATGGGTACAGAACGTTAAAAGCCGGGCAATCCGTCCAGTTTGATGTCCACGAGGGGCCGAAAGGTAATCATGCCAGCGTGATTATCCCTCTGGAAGCAGAAACAGCCGCCTAGTTACTGCCCCATTGTGTACATCCCGCTGTCAAAATGCCAGTCCTTCTGACTGGCATTTTTTCATTTCTTTTGCGCTTATTCCCGCGCCAGCGCATCGACCGGATCGAGCCGGGCGGCGTTGCGCGCAGGAAGCCAGCCGAATAGTACGCCGGTCAGCGTCGAGCAGATAAATGCCGTCAGCAGCGCCAGCGGCGAGAAGCCAATTTCCCATCCCGGCAGCACCAACTGCAAGAGCAGCGCAATCATCATGGAAAGCGCCACACCGATCGCGCCGCCGACTAGGCAGACCAGGATCGCCTCTATCAGGAACTGCTGCAGCACGTTGCTGGCTCGCGCCCCAACCGCCATACGAATGCCGATTTCCCGGGTACGCTCGGTCACCGACACCAGCATAATGTTCATCACGCCAATACCGCCCACCACCAGCGAAATCACCGCCACCAGCGTTAAGAACAGCTGTAATGTATGTGTGGTGCGTTCCGCCGTTTTCAAGACGCTGTCCATGTTCCAGACGAAGAAATCTTTTTTACCGTGCCGCAGGTTTAACAGCCGGGTGAGTTGCTCTTCGGCAAGGCTGCTGTCGTAACCCTCTTTCACCCTGACGGTAATCGAGTTGAGCCACGTCTGTCCCATCACCCTCCCGGACATCGTCGAGTAAGGTAACCAGACACGCAGAATTTTGCTGCTGCCAAACATCGACTGTTTTTCATCTGCCACGCCGATAACCGTCGCGGGCATATTGCCGACCAGGATGACTTCACCCACCACATTGGCTTTATTCGGGAACAGTTGACGTCGCGTGTTGCTATCAAGCACCACCACCTGCGAACGCTCCGCAGCCTGTACTTCGTTAAAGGTATTCCCTTCGCTAAAGGTCATGCCGTAGACGTTAAAATAGTGCTGACCGATGCCCTGAACGCTGGCGGCGACATCAATATTGCCCGCCCTGACGCGCAGGTTTTTTGACACCGATGGGGTGACGGAACTGACCCACGACTGCTTTTCAATCGCCAGCAGGTCATCGTATTTCAACGACTGCTGATACTGCGGGTCGTCATCGCCGAAATCTTTCCCCGGATAGACGTCAATGGTGTTGGTGCCGATGGCGCGAATATCCGCCAGCACCATCTGCTTAGCCGCGTCGCCCACCACCACGATAGAAACCACAGAGGCGATGCCGATGATAATGCCCAGCATGGTCAGCAGCGTGCGCATTTTATTGGCAACCATCGCGCGCCAGGCCATCGACAGCGCTTCGCGGAAGCTGTTGCTGAACTGCTGCCAGCCGGACGCATTCTGAGTCGCGGGTTTGCGCGCCGCCACCGTCGTCTGACGCGGGGGCGGATTATGGATAATTTCGCCGTCACGAATCTCAATCACTCGCTCGGCTTGTGCGGCAACCTGCGGGTCGTGGGTGACGATAATAATGGTATGGCCCTGCTCTTTTAGCTGATGCAGGATAGCCATCACCTCTTCACCCGAATGGGTATCGAGCGCCCCCGTGGGTTCATCAGCAAGTATCACCTGGCCGCCGTTCATCAACGCACGGGCAATACTGACGCGCTGCTGCTGGCCGCCGGAAAGCTGCGAAGGGGCATAATCCACGCGATCGGCAAGCCCAAGACGCTGCAGCAGTTCCCCGGCCCGTTCAAGACGGGCTTTGCGCTCCATGCCAGCATAGACAGCTGGCACTTCAACGTTCTGCGCGGCCGTCAGGTGAGACAGCAGATGGTAGCGCTGAAAGATAAAGCCAAAATGCTCGCGCCGCAGCGCGGCCAGCGCATCGCTATCCAGCGTCGCGACATCTACCCCGGCAACCCGATAAGTCCCGCTTGTAGGCTTATCAAGACAGCCCAGGATATTCATCAAGGTAGATTTACCCGAGCCGGAAGCCCCGACAATCGCCACCATCTCACCGGCGTTAATTTGCAGAGAGATGCCTTTAAGCACATCCACGCTGCCGTCACCGGACGGGTAGCTGCGGCGGATGTTGCTCAGTTCAAGCAGTGCGGTCATTGTGCGGCCCCGGCTTTACCTTCTCCGGTAATCACCTCATCGCCCGCGTCCAGCCCTTTGGCAATTTCCACATCAGTGTCGTTGCGCGCGCCAATCACGACTTCACGGGTTTTCACCTCACCGTTTCGCAGCAGGCGCACGTTGTAGCGGTTATCGCCCACGTTCTCGCCCAGCGCGGAAAGTGGGATGGTCAGCACATCGTTTACGCCGCTGAGCTGTATATGTACCTGAGCCGTCATGTCGAGGCGCAAAACGCCCTGCGGGTTAGGCACTTCAAAACGGGCATAGTAGAAGATGGCGTCGTTGACCTTCTCCGGCGTTGGCAGAATGTCTTTGAGCGTGCCTTCATAACGCGTCAGCGGGTCACCCAGCACCGTAAACCAGGCTTTCTGCCCTGGTTTAAGGTGGATAACATCAGCCTCCGACACCTGCGCTTTCACCAGCATCGTACGGAGATCGGCAAGGGTCAGAATATTCGGCGCCTGCTGGGCGGCAATCACCGTCTGCCCCTGCAGGGTAGTAATTTGCGTAACTTCACCCGCCATAGGCGCGACGATACGGGTGAAATCGAGGTTGGTTTTGGCGGTATCAAGAGAGGCCTGATTTCGCTTAATTTGTGCGTCAATTGTGCCAATCTGCGCCTTTTTCACCACCATTTCGGTAGCAGCGGTGTCCAGATCCTGGCGCGAAATCGCCTGGGTTTTTGCCAGTTGCTGCTGGCGTGAAAGGGTTACACTCGCCAGCTTCCATTCGGCTTCAGCCTGCTGGCGCTGCGCTCGCAGTTCCATCAACGTGGCTTCTACCTCTTTGATCTGGTTTTGCGCCTGTTCGGGGTCAATCACCCCCAACAGCTGATCTTTCGCGACTTTATCGCCAATGCTTACCGACAGCGTTTTCAACTGCCCGCTCACCTGCGCACCAACGTCTACTTTGCGCAGCGCGTCAAGCTTACCGGTAGCCAGCACGCTCTGCTCCAGGGAGCCCTTACGGACAATCAACGTCTGGTAGTTGGGCAACGGCGCATTCAGCGTTTTCCAGACTGCTATCACGGCGATAATCACGACGATCGCCGCGATGACATAGCGTTTTTTAAACTTTCCCTTGATGTTCATAAAAATCCAGAATTCCCCAGTGTATCCATCAGAATGAAAAGGCAAGCGTAAACAAAATATAAACAATCACTAAAGATATCTAAGAATCGTCCGATGATTGAGAATTGGTTTAGTTTTCCAATTGTAAACTTTGGAAAAGTTTTTTATATCAGGTCGCCATCAATGTCTCAGCTCAGTGATAACTCTCTTCCCCCAGCGCATTCTTTCACCAGCCTTGGGCTGTTTTTCAGCCTGTTCAGCGGGCAGTGGCGTCCTAGCGAACACTGGCATAAAAACAGCTTCCGGCGGAAGTTTATGGTGCGTTCTTTATTGATGCCACGCTTAAACCGCGATTGGATGCAAGAACTGTCTCAATGGTCAAATCTTAACGCGGTCATGGCCCGCCAACCTCGCCTGCCGGTGCGACTGCATCGCCCTTATCTGGCGGTCAATTTCCCTCGCCCTTTGATTGTGGATGCGCTGCGTTATCACTATAAGCTGTTATCCGAGGCAATGTCCTCTGAAGAGTTTGAGACCTATCTGAATTCGCAGTATTTCCCGCTTGCAAAGCTAGAGGGGAAAAACGGCGAGGTCTTCAGCATTGAACTGACCATGGATGTCAATCTCGACAAAGAGGGTGATAGCACGATCCTGATGCGTAACGCGAATGGCGATACGCTGGCGGAAATGACCTTTACCATCCTGAACTATCAGAACCAGCGGACGCTGTTTATCGGTGGCCTGCAGGGCGGTATACGCGAACTTCCTCATGAAGTCATTCAGGAAGCGACCAAAGCCTGCCACGGCCTGTTCCCGAAACGGCTGGTGATGGAAGCCGTTTGCCACTTTGCAGGCCGTCTGCAGGTGGAACAAATTCTCGCCGTCAGCAACACAGTCCATATTTTCCGTGGCGAGCGCTACCACGATAAAAACAAAGCCGTCCTTTCGGATTACGACAGCTTTTGGGAAGCCGTAGGCGGTGAATGCGATCAAAACCGCTATTTCCATATCCCTGTCACTATTGCCCGCAAAGATATTGCCGAAATTGCGAGCAAAAAACGCGCAGAGTACCGCCGCCGCTTTGAGTTGCTCGATGCTATTGGCACGCAAATGTCGACGCTCTTTAGCCAGCGCTAATCTCTTTTTTCTACGCACTGCTGATGTGGTGCGTAGAAATACAGGAAAAACAGATATCAACAAACCTAAACGATTCATCAACAAAGATTAATCTCCACAATTCTTACATTTGTTGAAATTGTGTTGAGCATCTCGTTGCTTAAATAGGCAAATCTTTCTTATGAGATTATTCCTATGTCCAGCCTCGCCGAACTTTCCCTCTCCACTGCCCTGCAGCCAGAATCCAGCTGGCATTTCTTTCGGCTGCTATCAACCGGCGCGTTAACGCCTGGCCGAGCGTGGGAGAATCCAGGCTATCGTTTTAAGTTCATGCTGCGTTCACTGAGCACGCCGCGAATGACCGGCAAGCTGCTGGCGAACCTGGCAAAACAACCACATTTAATGCAGATCCTGGACGTGCAGCCCGGACTTCCGTGCCGTCTACACCGTCCGTGGTTGTCTGTCCACACCGATCATCAGCAGACCATCGAGGCGTTAAGCTGGCACTACCAGCAGTTGCTGAGCCATCTGCCGGAACATGTAACGAAAGGCTATCTCTCACCGCACGGCGCGCTGTTGGCGACCATTAACGGCAAAGACGGTCAGCAGTACGCTATTCGCCTCAACGCAGATGCCATGCAGGATAAAGAAGGTGAAGCAACGCTAACGTTTCGTGATGAAAACAACACCGTGCTGGCGGAGCTAACGTTTACGTTATGCCAGTTCAACGGGGTGGATACCTTTTATATTGGGGGTTTGCAGGGGGCGAAGGCGCACGTTCCACATCAGCTAATCCAGACAGCAACAAAAGCCTGTCATGGCCTGTTCCCGAAACGCCTGGTGGTGGATGCGCTGTTAACGCTGGCGACACCGCTGTCGGTAGAACACGTTCGCGCCGTCAGCAACGAGACGCATATCTACCAGAGCCTGCGCTATCGTCGTAAAAAACGCGACAAACTGCATGCCGATTACAACAGCTTCTGGGAATCGCTCAGCGCAACGGTAGATAGCAAAGGAGATTACGTGCTGCCGCTGATGCTGCCGCGTAAAACCATGGAAGAGATTGCCAGCAAAAAACGGGCGGAGTACCGCCGCCGCTACGAGCTGCTGGATATGCTCCAGCAGCAGATTTTGCAGACCAGCACGCGCTAATCTGCCTTCCCGCGCGCCAGCCAGACGACGCGGGAAAACATTTTCTTCAGTAAAGGCGGTACGGCTTCAGTCCCCCGCCGACCCGCCTCCATCGCCACTTCAATGGCCAGATCGGGTTTTGACGAGCGATGGATAGCCTTGGTAATCACCCGACGCATATTCATCGGGATATTCTCCGGTAACTGAGCAACGCGATGATAGACGCTGGAAAATCCCTGCTTATACATAAAGTGTTCCATGTCCAGCGCCGGCAGCGTGGTCAGGTGATGATGTTCCTGATCCCGGTCGTTGTTGAGTAAACCACGCACGGTGGCGGCATACTTCTTCCCGGCCTCATCACCATCGACCAGCACGTGCCATTCAATACCCATCCGGCGCGCAAACTTGATAAGCGGCTTTAACCCCGACTGGGCAAATTCAATCACCTTCACTCCTTCAGCATCAAAGTGATGACCGCACTGACGCGCCAGTTCGTTAATCACCCAGGTTTCCGTCTCGCCTTCCACCAGCAGCCAGCAGCGGGCAAACAGCGATGAAGCGCGGTTAAAGCGGATATGGAAGGAGATGCGGCGGCTATCTTCAGCGTTCATCCCTTCCGGCCCTAAGCGCCAGGCGGAAACGCGGGACGATTCACGCACCAGACGGCAAACGTACTGCATCGGCGTCAGCGACAGCAGTTCACCAGAGTTCGTGGTGGCAATACGCTGCAATGGCAGCAGGTTCAGCAGGCTCCAGGCCACGGAGAGCATAATGGGGTGCAGTCGGGTTTCCGGGTCTTCCACCAGCAGCAGCGGGCGAGCGTCTTTATCCAGCCTGACTGTCCCTTTCGCCTGCAATAAGGTGGCAAACATGCCCAGCAGGATCACCCGGTGATTGCGGGCACCGGGTTTATCGATCATGCGGTTAATAAGATCGAGATAGCGCCAGCTACGCTGTTCATCGTGAGAGCGCCGACGCATCAGGCGCTGGATCGCCGGGCCGGATCCCTGTTCAGAAAAGTAGTGTTCGAGCAGTTGCCCCATCGCCGAGAGCCCCTGGCGAATTTGCCCGTCGCTCAGGTTCTGTGGGCTGGTGACCAGCTCACGCGACAGATAATCCAACTGACGGGCGGTAATCTCGACATCCGGTACGTTCGGCACGGTGCCGTTACGAATACGACGCATAAAACGGGCATCGCGCAGGCGCAGCACCGGCATCAGGCGAATCAGTTCGCGCGCGCAGGCATCGATATCATCCAGTTCCAGCGCCTGGCCGTCGCTGTCGATAAAGCTGCGTAAAGTCAGTACGCTACCGTCGGCGGCCAGTTCACCTTCCAGGCGATAGAAAATGCGCTGATAGCCGTCAGGGCACAGCGACCAGCAGCCGGTGAGGCCACGGTAGCGACGCCCGCGGTAGCGTCCCGGCTCGTTCTCGCGAAAGGTCAGAATAATATGCAGATGATGTTCGCGCCCCTGAACATCGCCGGGCGGGAACCAGAAATCGTTGCGGACAAAGTGATACAGCCCTTCATGCGGGGAAAGCAGCAGCGTCAATGCATCCAGCAGACTCGACTTACCCCAGGCGTTTTCGCCGATTAAGACATTATTTTGTTCCAGCATTAACGACAAACGGTTGATGCCGCGAAACCCTGCAATCTCGGTGCGCTCAAGAAGCATAACTCCTCCGTAACACGATACGCCTGCTCTCCTTTCATTCTCGCAGTATAGCGGCATGGAGGGGCGTTGACATCCGCTCATTCCCTTACTTTCAGGTAGAAGAAGGCGTCATTAACCGTGCAAAGTAATAAAATGCGCTCTCAATCACTCTTCACGATTATTCCGAAAATAATGCACTACACTCTAAATTAAAGAATGAATTGCTCAAGGATTAACACCACATTGTTTTGTATCAAAGTTCGCGTATTTATTTAACTGGTTAAGGGATGACGTTAGTTTCTAAAATAGCGCTGACTATGCCTGCCGCTCAATTCAGGCCGGTATAAATTCAGTCGTCATCCTTTATGACGATGATATTTTTAATTCGAGGTGGTTATGTTTAGAAAATTGGCTGCAGAGTGCTTTGGCACCTTCTGGCTGGTATTTGGTGGTTGCGGCAGCGCGGTTCTGGCTGCAGCATTCCCAGAGTTAGGGATTGGCTTTGCGGGTGTGGCGCTGGCGTTCGGTTTAACCGTTCTCACCATGGCTTTTGCTGTAGGGCACATTTCTGGCGGCCATTTTAACCCGGCAGTGACGCTGGGCCTGTGGGCGGGCGGTCGTTTCCCGGCTAAAGACGTTATCGGTTATATCATTGCTCAGGTTGTGGGCGGGATTATCGCTGCGGCTATTCTGTATCTCATCGCCAGCGGTAAAGCAGGCTTTGACGCAGCAGCCAGTGGTTTCGCTTCTAACGGCTACGGCGAACACTCACCGGGTGGCTACTCCATGCTGTCCGCTATCGTGATTGAAATCGTACTGACCTGTGGCTTCCTGCTGGTTATCCACGGTGCAACTGATAAAAATGCGCCAGCGGGCTTCGCCCCTATTGCTATCGGTCTGGCGCTGACCCTGATCCACCTGATCAGCATCCCAGTGACTAACACCTCTGTTAACCCGGCGCGTAGTACCGCAGTGGCTATCTTCCAGGGCGGTTGGGCACTGAACCAGCTGTGGCTCTTCTGGGTCATGCCAATTATCGGCGGTATCCTCGGTGGTCTGATTTATCGCACCCTGCTGGAAAAGAAATAATACGGCTGTAGCCCAGACGAGGCGCTCAGGCGCCGACGACGGAGCATCCCCGGCGGCGCTTCGCTTGGCCGGGCTACATAAGAAAGACCCGGCTTTGTCGGGTCTTTCTTTTTTCGTGGCTTTACTCAGAATGGGGTTTTCGGTAGTGTCTGTGCGCTATTTCAACACTGCAAGGAACTGAGCTCGCCATGTTATCGGGATTGCTAATCATTCTGGTGCCACTCATTATCGGCTACCTTATCCCCCTCACCCACCGCAGCGCGCTGCAGCTAATCAACCGTCTGCTGAGCTGGATTGTTTATCTTATTCTCTTCTTTATGGGGATCAGTCTGGCATTCCTGGATAATCTGGCGGATAACCTGTTAGCTATTTTCCACTATTCCGCCATTAGTATTGTGGTTATTTTAGCGTGCAATATGCTGGCGCTAATGTGGCTTGAAAAAGTGCGTCCGTGGGGGCATCCACACCATCAGGAAAAATTACCGTCCCGCGTCGCCATGGCGCTGGAATCATTAAAACTGTGCTTTGTGGTTATAGCCGGTTTTGTGGTTGGACTAAGCGGTTTTGCTTTTTTACAGCATGCCACCGACGCCAGCGAATATACGCTTATCTTCCTCCTGTTCCTTGTAGGTATTCAGCTGAGAAATAGTGGTATGACGCTGCGACAGATAATTCTCAACCGCCGTGGCATGCTAATTGCGCTGGTGGTGGTCGCAAGCTCTATGGTAGCCGGGGTGGTTAACGCTTTTCTGCTCGGACTGCCGATTAAAACCGGAATGGCGATGGCTTCTGGATTCGGCTGGTATTCGCTCTCAGGTATTCTTCTGACTGATGCTTATGGCCCGGTGATCGGCAGCGCCACCTTCTTTAATGACCTCGCGCGCGAACTGCTCGCCATCATGCTGATCCCCGGTCTGGTTCGCCGCAGTCGCTCAACGGCGCTGGGGCTGTGTGGTGCAACGTCAATGGACTTTACCCTGCCGGTGCTACAACGTTCCGGTGGCGTAGAAATGGTGCCACCTGCCATCGTCCACGGCTTCCTGCTGAGCCTGTTGGTTCCTCTGATGATGGCCTTCTTCACCGCCTGATACCTCTATGGCGGTAGCCCCGGCTGCCGCCAAAATTGCGCTAAATCAACCTCCCTTTAAGTTGCACCAGAAATCCCTTTTCAAGGCTAAGCACCAGGCTTACCCTTAAACATGTATATTAAATATAACTTTAAAAGGTGTGACCATGTTTTGTGTGCAATGTGAACAAACCATCCGTACTCCGGCAGGGAACGGCTGCTCTTATGCACAGGGTATGTGCGGTAAGACCGCAGAAACGTCCGATCTGCAGGATCTGCTGATTGCGTCCCTGCAAGGTCTGTCCGCATGGGCGGTTAAAGCTCGCGAATACGGCATTATCAGCCACGACGTCGATAACTTCGCCCCGCGCGCGTTCTTCTCTACCCTGACTAACGTTAACTTCGATTCCCCACGTATCGTTGGCTATGCCCGTGAAGCCATCGCGATGCGCGATGCGCTGAAAGCACAGTGCCTGGCTGTTGATGCCAACGCCACCGTTGATAACCCAATGGCCGACCTGCAGCTGGCCAGCGACGATCTGGGTGCCCTGCAGCAGCAGGCTGCGGAATTCACCCCGAACAAAGACAAAGCAACCATCGGCGAAAACATTCTCGGCCTGCGTCTGCTGTGCCTGTACGGCCTGAAAGGTGCGGCGGCCTATATGGAACATGCCCACGTTCTCGGCCAGTACGACAACGACATCTACGCGCAATACCACAAAATCATGGCATGGCTGGGTACCTGGCCTTCCGATATGAACGCTCTGCTGGAGTGTTCAATGGAAATCGGCCAGATGAACTTCAAAGTGATGAGCATTCTGGACGCTGGCGAAACCACTAAATACGGTCACCCAACGCCAACTCAGGTCAACGTGAAAGCGACCGAAGGTAAATGTATTCTGATCTCCGGCCACGACCTGAAAGACCTTTACAACCTGCTGGAGCAAACCGAAGGCACCGGCGTTAACGTCTATACCCACGGCGAAATGCTGCCAGCACACGGCTACCCAGAGCTGCGTAAATTCAAACACCTGATCGGTAACTACGGCAGCGGCTGGCAGAACCAGCAGGTTGAATTTGCCCGCTTCCCTGGCCCAATCGTGATGACCTCTAACTGCATCATCGACCCAACCGTAGGTGCTTACGACGACCGTATCTGGACCCGTAGCATCGTCGGCTGGCCGGGCGTAAGCCACCTTGAAGGCGACAACTTCGGCCCGGTTATCGCTCAGGCACAGCAGATGGCTGGCTTCCCGTACAGCGAAATCCCACATCTGATCACCGTTGGTTTTGGCCGTCAGACCCTTCTGGGCGCAGCGGATACTCTGATCGATCTGGTGAGCCGCGAAAAACTGCGTCACATCTTCCTGGTCGGCGGCTGCGACGGCGCACGCGGTGAACGTAACTACTTCACCGATTTCGCCACCAGCGTACCGGATGACTGCCTGATCCTGACCCTGGCCTGCGGTAAATACCGCTTCAACAAGCTGGAGTTCGGCGATATCGAAGGCCTGCCGCGTCTGGTCGATGCCGGTCAGTGTAACGATGCTTACTCTGCCATCATCCTGGCGGTAACGCTGGCAGAAAAACTGGGCTGCGGCGTGAACGATCTGCCGCTGTCTCTGGTGCTCTCCTGGTTCGAACAGAAGGCAATTGTGATCCTGCTGACCCTGCTCTCTCTGGGCGTGAAAAACATCGTGACTGGCCCAACTGCACCAGGCTTCTTCACGCCGGACCTGCTGGCAGTACTCAACGAGAAATTCGGTCTGCGTTCCGTGACCACCGTTGAAGAAGATATGAAGCAGCTGCTGAGCGCGTAAGGAGTAAAGAATGACAATGCCAACACATCAGTGCCCATGGCGGATGCAGGTTCACCACATCCATCAGGAAACGCCGGACGTATGGACAATTTCGTTGCTCTGCCACGACTATTATCCGTACCACGCCGGGCAGTATGCACTGGTCAGCGTGCGCAACTCAGCGGATACGCTGCGTGCTTACACTATCTCCTCTACGCCGGGCGTGAGCGAATACATTACGCTGACCGTCCGCCGTATTGATGACGGTGCCGGTTCGCAGTGGCTGACCCGCGATGTGAAGCGCGGCGACTACATCTGGCTGTCCGATGCGATGGGTGAATTTACCTGTGAAGATAAAGCAGATGACAAGTTCCTGATGCTGGCCGCCGGCTGCGGCGTTACGCCGATTATGTCGATGCGTCGCTGGTTGGCGAAGTACCGTCCAGAGGCCGATGTCCAGGTTATTTTTAACGTGCGCTCGCCACAGGATGTCATTTTTGCCGAAGAGTGGCGCCAGTATCCGGTCACGCTGGTCGCGGAAAATAATGCAACCCATGGCTTTGTTTCTGGCCGACTGAGTACTGAACTGCTGAAAAGCGTGCCGGACCTGGCTTCTCGCACCGTGATGACCTGCGGCCCAGCGCCGTACATGGACATGGTCGAGAACGAGGTGAAGGCGCTTGGCGTGACGCGTTTCTTTAAAGAGAAGTTCTTTACCCCGGTGGCTGATGCAGCAACCAGCGGCCTGAAGTTCACCAAGCTGCAGCCGGCAAAAGAGTTCTACGCACCGGTCGGCACCACGCTGCTGGACGCGCTGGAAAGTAACAAAATGCCAATCGTTGCCGCATGCCGCGCAGGCGTTTGCGGTTGCTGTAAAACCAAAGTGGTTTCCGGCGAGTATACGGTTACCAGCACCATGACGTTGACCGAGGCGGAAATCGCCGACGGCTACGTACTGGCCTGCTCCTGTCATCCGCAGGGCGATCTGGTACTGGCGTAATCTGCGCTACGATGTGAAAAGGCCACCCGGTTTTGCCGGGTGGCCTTTTTTACGTCTGTGGGTGCCATGAAGATAGCCAACACATAAAGAGTGGCGGGGATTGCTCCCCGCCGGTGCTCTTACTCGGATTCGTAAGCCGTGAAAACAGCCACCTCAGTTTGCCCGGATTTCAGGCGCACCTCGCAGAGATCTTTTCTCGTTATCAGCACCACCATAACAACGGTAATACAGATAATTATCAATGTGATAAATCTCCAGCTTTGCTGCTTCATGGCTAACATCTCTGTCAACGCAAAGCAGAAGCGTCACCTTTACTGCGAAACAGAGATGTCCTGCTTTATTTCAGATAATGCGTTTGACCGCCTCGCTATAAACTTCCGAGCGTTCCCTTTTCCCAACGGAAACCACGAAGACAACAACTTTCTCGTCTATGACCTGGTATACAAGGCGATAGCCTGAAGACCGGAGCTTAATCTTGTAACAGTCGGGCATACCACGGAGCTTGTTCGCTTCAATCCGGGGTGACTCAAGTACTTCAGCCAACTTCTTTTTCAACTGTTCACGTACCGTCGAGCCCAGCTTTCGCCATTCCTTTAGTGCCCGCTCGTCAAAATCCAGAAAATACGCCATCAGAGCTCATCCAGCGTCACTCGTACTGGCTTAGGATTACGAAGCCGTTCTTTCACTATCTCCACAAGCTCAGCATCTTCATCACTCAGGAGTGTCTGTTTGAACGGCAAGCGTTCATTGTCAGCGATATACTCAAGCATGAGACGAAGCGCTTCAGAGGGAGTTACACCCATTTTTTCAAGCGCGGCGTAAGAACGCGCTTTAAGTTCATCGTCAATACGCAGGTTAATGCTACCCATGTCTTACACCTCTTGTAAGTACAAATGTCATTACAAGTATCGCACTACAACATGCTTAGAGCAAGTCACAAAGGAAGTCAGAAAAGTAGTCGTAAGAACGGTGATCACAGTCCGCTTTGTGCCAAGAGCGGAAGTTGTATATTCACTTGGATGCGACAGATTCAGGTATGGTGATTCG
Source organism: Kluyvera sichuanensis (assembly GCF_040930405.1). NCBI lineage: Bacteria > Pseudomonadati > Pseudomonadota > Gammaproteobacteria > Enterobacterales > Enterobacteriaceae > Kluyvera > Kluyvera sichuanensis. The sequence continues at coordinate 286,557 of NZ_CP162271.1, read as the reverse complement.
CCATTACGCGTAGTTGATATTTTATCAACGTACTATCCTGGAAAGGATAAAATCCACACGTTCCTCTACAGAAACACATGGCAATTCTATCAACTGATAATCATACGTACGGTATGTTTTCACCATTGCCTGATATGTCGCTACAGCGACATCGAAAGATTGTTTACGCTCTGTATCCTGTACATATATGTCACGCCAGGGTGGTGCTATAAATACGGTTCGGTTATAGCGAAATTTCTCGATGGCATTTTCCAAATGCCTCGGTATGGTAAGTTCAGAAAGGCTTAAATAACCTACAACATCAGGAATGCCACGGTCGAATAAGCATGGTTGTGTTTGCCCTTCAGCTTCGTGCCACGAACGCATTTCCCAGGATAGCATGAGCTCTGCAAATGCAGTCTGGTTGGCCCACGGTAATGCATTGCCATCTATGTTCACCTGGTCTTGTATAACGCCTCTTCCCGCTTCTTTAGAGCACCAAAACCCTCGTTTTTTAATCGTATCAATTATCGTGCTTTTGCCTGACCCAGGACCACCTGTAAGAATGAAACGATGTTGAAAAGCTGAAGACATTGAACCCTCCTGTGCATTTATAGACGCGATACAGCAGCAATACTGATGGCGCACGTTTCACGAGTTGCCAGATTACTTGTTGATGGTTTTACTAGCTACATTTTATTCCCATCGAATGTCTGCTCCTCGCTCTTTGCGGACATTAGCTCAGCCGATTTACCATAACGCCTCATTACGCGCACCGCTCAGACGGCCTAAACGCGTTTCTGACGGGAAACGGGTAAAACAGGCAACAAACCACCTGAAAATGCACGTCAGAAACGCAACGTCAGAATCTGTCCAGTGAGTGGATATGCACTAAACTGAATAACGCTTGGTTTCAGTCCGTTTTATCGGGATCAACCTTCTTTCTGGGTAATTTCGGGGGCTTAACTTGCTGATTACTTTGCGTGCGGCGTGTGAGCCAGGGATGGTCAGCTTTAGGTTTTACGTAGAATTTTGAGCGTAAATCAATGCGGGCATTATCCACACGGTCATGGACACTTTTTTCATCATCCAGTGGTATAGGCTCCGGGCCATCAACGTACTTTTCCCATCCCAATGCTTTCCCGTCATACAGAACATTGATTTCACCGTCAAAGCTCTCGCATACCGTGACAACCGAATGTCGAAGCCGGTATCCCCGGCCTTCACTGCGTATCTGAAACACACTGCTTTTGTACTGGAAAGTGAGATTTTTGGAGAGAACGCGCCTCGCCTGAAGACTGAAGATATAACCCAGTTCTTCTTCAGAATGGTGTATATCAAGGTGGGCATTATCAGCAATACGAGGCGGCGTAGCAAACCGGTTGTTATACGCATCAATAAATGTCGGCAACCATGCGTTTGCTGTTTCAATATCGCTGATATCCTGAAGACGCAGCTCCTTAACCAGTCTGTCCTGTAACGTCTGATTAGCGCGTTCTACCCGCCCTTTTGCCTGTGGGCTGTTGGCATGGATGGGCTCGATGCCCAGTGTCTTTATCGCACGAGTAAACTGAGTCAACTCCCCTTCCCGCTCCGGGTTATTTACTCTGAATATACTGTGTCTGTCAGAGTAGAGAGCCAGTGGTACGCCATGATCATTAAGGTAACCACGAAGGGTTTCCATGTAAGCCCGGGTAGTTTCTGCAGGAGCGAATCGCAGTGCCATCAGAGCACTGGTAGCATCATCGATAAAGACTATCAGTGTGCACTTGGGGCCCCTGCCCTCAAACCAGTCATGAGGCGAGCCATCAATCTGGATCAGTTCACCGTAGGATGGACGTCGCATGCGGCGCTGATATATTCGGGCAAGTTTACGACGGCGTTCGCGCCATATCCCCTCCTCCACCATCCACTTCCTGAGAGTTTCAGCGGATAAACACAAGCCGTGTATTTCGCGCAATTTCTCACTGGCAAGTGTTGGTCCAAAATCAGCGTAGCGCTCTCTGAGAAATGAAATTACGGTCTTTCTGAATTCGGGGCCAAAAGCATTATTAGGCCGCTTCCCACGTCTGCGGGATACAAGTCCAACTGGCCCTTCATTTCTGTATCGATGTACCAGACGTTTAACCTGACGGACAGAGATGCCAATACGTACCGCGGCTTGCTTCTGGGTAATATGACGGTTGACTGACTCCTGAATAATCTGAAGCCTGTCGAGTTCCTTATGGCTCATCGTAACTGTCTCTTTGATCATGAAAAAATCCCCCAGAAATCGCCTGGGGACATTTTAGAATGGTTCAAAGGGGACATTACAGCTTGGCGTTAACAAATGGCTAACATCTCCTTGCCTTTCGGCGGGTAAGAGGCTAGCCTGTATGTGTCTGGCATATAGGGGCCTCATTCGATTTAGAGTCGAGTGGGGCTTTTCTCTATCTACCGCAGAGCACCTGAAGCAGATAGCCTCAAGCACCCGAGCGCATTTTCACCCTTTCCTGCATCACCGTCTGCTAAGATGTCAGTCCGAATACAGACTATTGCCAGGCTGATTTCCCGCCCAGCGCATATTTGCCAGCACCGAGAAACGCAATCGCCAGCGCCGCCACAAAGAAGTACACCAGGCTTTCAATCGCCCATGCCCCGGTTTTATCCAGCGCGACGGTTTTATCCAGCCCAACCATCAGCCATGCCACAACCATCGTAAACGCTAACACCAGCGCCGCCGGGCGGGTCAGTACCCCGAGGATCAGCAGGATAGGCGCAACCACCTCACCCACCAGCACACCATAGGCGATAAAGCCCGGCAGCCCTTTTGCCACCAGCATCGCACTAATCCCGTCAACCCCATCAAACAGCTTGTGCAGCCCATGGAACAGCATCAGGCCGCCGACGACAAGACGCAGTAATAATTTGCCGAAATCTTCGTGCGACAACGTGCGGTTCACAGCCTGGAGCAACTTTATAATCATTTAAATTTTTCCCTGTTTATCCCTGTAGAACTTCTACGGTACTGCTTCTCATTTACTAAATATACCCGCTGAAAATAAGGGTATTTTTCCAGCGAAACGACGAGTTTCATCTAAACTTGTAACCGGTATCACAATTCAGGAGATGGAAAACCATGAAACAGACCGTGGCCAACTACATTGCCAAAACGCTAGAGCAGGCAGGAGTGAAACGAATCTGGGGCGTGACGGGCGATTCGCTCAACGGCCTTAGCGATAGCCTGAACCGAATGGGCACCATTGCGTGGATGCCGACGCGGCATGAAGAAGTGGCCGCTTTTGCAGCGGGCGCAGAGGCACAGCTCACCGGCGAACTTGCAGTATGCGCCGGTTCCTGCGGGCCGGGAAATCTACACTTAATTAACGGGCTTTTTGACTGCCACCGCAACCACGTCCCGGTGCTTGCCATTGTCGCACATATCCCGTCGAGTGAAATCGGCAGCGGCTATTTTCAGGAGACTCATCCACAGGAGCTGTTCCGTGAATGCAGCCACTACTGTGAGCTGGTATCTACGCCGGAGCAGATCCCACAGGTGCTGGCGATTGCCATGCGTAAAGCGGTGCTCAACCGCGGCGTGTCCGTGGTGGTTCTGCCGGGCGATGTCGCGCTGAAGGCCGCGCCAGAGAGCGCCAGCACCAACTGGTACCCTGCGCCGCATCCCATTGTCACACCACCACTGAGCGAGCTGGAAAAGCTGGCCGAGAAGCTCAAGTCAGCGCGTAATATTACCCTGCTGTGTGGCAGCGGATGCGCCGGGGCACATGAAGAACTGACCGCATTTGCCGGCAAGCTTAAATCCCCTATCGTTCATGCGCTGCGTGGCAAAGAACACGTGGAATACGAAAACCCATATGACGTCGGCATGACCGGGCTTATCGGTTTCTCCTCCGGTTTCCACGCCATGATGAACGCCGACACGCTTATCCTGCTCGGCACGCAGTTCCCCTACCGCCCGTTCTACCCAACTGAAAGCACCATCATCCAGATAGACATTAACCCTGGAAGCATTGGCGCGTACAGCAAAGTGGATATGGCGCTGGTCGGTGATGTGAAAGCAACGCTGGCGGCGCTGCTGCCGCTGTTAGAAGAAAAAAGCGATCGAAGCTTCCTCGATAAAGCGCTGGAACACTATCGCAGCGCACGCAAAGGGCTAGACGATTTAGCCAAGCCAAGCGATAAGGTCATCCACCCGCAGTATCTGGCGCAGCAAATCAGCCGTTTCGCCAGCGAAGATGCCATCTTCACCTGCGATGTGGGCACCCCAACCGTGTGGGCCGCACGCTATCTGCAAATGAACGGTAAGCGCCGTCTTCTGGGTTCGTTTAACCACGGTTCCATGGCGAACGCGATGCCGCAGGCGCTGGGTGCGCAGGCCACGGAACCCGGACGCCAGGTGGTGGCGATGTGCGGCGACGGTGGCTTCAGCATGCTGATGGGCGATTTCCTCTCGGTCGTGCAAATGAAGCTGCCGGTGAAAATCGTGGTCTTTAACAACAGCATACTGGGCTTTGTGGCGATGGAAATGAAAGCCGGGGGCTATCTGACCGACGGCACGGAGCTTGGCGACACTAACTTTGCGCGCATCGCAGAAGCCTGCGGAATAACCGGCATCCGCGTCGAGAAATCCGCTGACGTCGATGACGCCCTGCAACGCGCCTTCAGCATCGACGGCCCAGTGCTGGTCGACGTAGTGGTGGCGAAAGAGGAGCTGGCGATCCCGCCACAGGTTAAGCTTGAGCAGGCCAAAGGTTTCAGTCTGTATATGCTGCGCGCGATTATCAGCGGCCGCGGTGATGAAGTCATTGAACTGGCGAAAACCAACTGGCTCAGGTAAAAATGGAGGCATTATTCTGAGTTAAAAGGAAATGCCGTGATCGACCTACGCAGTGATACCGTAACCCGCCCGACGCGCGCCATGCTGGAAGAGATGATGGCCGCGCCGGTCGGTGATGATGTTTATGGCGACGACCCTACCGTTAACGCCCTCCAGCAATACGCCGCTGAACTGTCTGGTAAAGAGGCGGCGCTTTTCTTACCTACCGGTACCCAGGCCAACCTGGTAGCCCTGCTGAGCCACTGCGAACGCGGTGAAGAGTATATTGTCGGCCAGGGCGCACATAACTATCTGTATGAAGCGGGTGGCGCAGCGGTGCTGGGCAGTATCCAGCCACAACCTATTGATGCCGCCTCGGACGGCACGCTGCCGCTCGATAAAGTGGCAGCGAAAATCAAAGCTGACGATATCCACTTCGCGCGCACTAAGCTGCTGAGCATCGAAAACACCCACAACGGCAAAGTGCTGCCGCAAGCGTACCTGAAAGACGCGTGGGAATTTACCCGCGAGCGCGGCCTGGCGCTTCACGTAGACGGCGCACGCATCTTCAACGCCCTGGTCAGCTATGGCTGCGAGCTTAAAGATATCGCCCAGTACTGCGACTCGTTCACCATCTGCCTCTCTAAAGGCCTCGGCACACCGGTTGGTTCACTGCTGGTCGGCAGCCACGACTACATCAAGCGCGCAAACCGCTGGCGTAAAATGACCGGCGGCGGAATGCGCCAGGCGGGCATTCTGGCGGCAGCCGGGCTGTATGCGCTGAAAAACAACGTTGCCCGCCTGCAGGATGACCACAACAACGCCGCATGGCTTGCCGGGCAGCTGCGTGAGATTGGTGCAGATGTGATGCGCCATGATACCAATATGCTGTTTGTCCGCGTCGGCGACGCTCACGCTGCCCAGTTGGGTGAGTACATGAAGGAACGTGGGGTATTGATTAACGCCTCCCCTGTCGTGCGCCTGGTAACCCATCTGGACGTTAATCGCCAGCAGCTCACGGAAGTCGTCTCACACTGGAAAGCCTTTTTAGCCCGCTAAGGAGCCTGACGTGCCACGTACTATTCTGGTTTTTGGTGCCAGCGGCTATATCGGCCAGCACCTGGTGTCTGAATTAAGCCAGCGCGGATATACCGTGCGGGCCGTGGCGCGTCGTATTGAGCGGCTGCAAAAACTTCAGCTTCCGGGCGTGACCTGTTATTCGGTCGATCTGGAAAAAACCACCGATGTCGCCAGGCTGCTTAACGGCGTCGATACCGTCTACTACCTGGTACACGGTATGGGTGAGAGTAAAGATTTTATTAAGCACGAACGTCGGGTGGCGGAAAACGTGCGCGACGCGCTACTGATAACCCCGGTTAAGCAGCTGATCTTCTTAAGCTCGCTCCAGGCTCCGGAACATGAACAGTCCCCGCATCTGCGCGCCCGCCAGCTCACCGCCGATATTTTGCGCAGCGCGGGCGTACCGGTGAGCGAACTGCGTGCCGGCATCATTGTCGGCGCGGGTTCAGCCGCTTTTGAGGTGATGCGCGACATGGTGTACAACCTGCCGGTACTTACCCCGCCGCGCTGGGTACGTTCGCGTACCACCCCTATCGCGCTGGAAAATCTGCTGGTCTACCTGGTCGAGCTCTTAAACCATCCGTCAACGGAGCACCGCGTGTTCGAAGCGGCGGGCCCGGAGGAGTTGACCTACCAGCAGCAGTTTGAACATTTTATGGCGGTCAGCGGTCGCCATCGGCCGCTTATCCCGATCCCACTTCCCACCAGCTGGATCTCGGTGTGGTTCTTAAACGTAATTACCTCCGTGCCGCCGACGATCGCCAAAGCGCTGATCCAGGGATTAAAGCACGATCTGCTGGCGGACGATCGCACGCTGCGGGCGCTGATCCCGCAGCAGTTGATCCCTTTCGACGAAGCGGTGCGCCGCACGCTGGAAGAGGAAAAAAAGCTCGCCAACTCCAGCGACTGGGGCTACGACGCGCAGGCCTTTGCCCGCTGGCGACCCGAGTACGGCTTTTTTGCCAAGCAAGCTGGCTTTACCGTACAGACTTCCGCGAGCCTCCCCGCCCTGTGGCAGGTAGTTAATCGTCTGGGCGGTAAAGAGGGCTATTTCTTCGGTAACGTACTGTGGAAAACGCGCGCAGCGATGGATTTGCTGGTCGGCCATCGGCTCGCCAAAGGCCGCCCGCCGCGAGATATGCTACAGGTAGGTGATACCGTCGACAGCTGGAAGGTGATTATCGTTGAGCCGGAAAAAGCGCTAACCTTACTGTTCGGCATGAAGGCGCCGGGCCTTGGTCGTCTGAGCTTTACCATGGTCGATAAAGGCACGCATCGGGAACTGGACGTTCGCGCCTGGTGGCATCCACACGGTATGCCAGGATTACTGTACTGGCTGTTGATGATCCCGGCACATCTGTTTATCTTCCGGGGAATGGCGCGGCGTATCACCCGTCTGGCAGAAGAAGCGACAGGAAAAAGTGCGCAATAACCCTTTTTCGTCTTAGTTTCCCATTGCATACGAGTGAAATAAACGGAAGAATGCGCACGAAAAACTTTTTTAACACTGTGGATGATTATGAAGGTACTGGTCACCGGCGCCACCAGCGGGTTAGGCAGAAACGCGGTTGAATATCTGCGTAGCAGAGGCATCAGCGTCAGAGCGAGCGGTCGCAACGAAGCGATGGGCAAACTGCTGGAAAAAATGGGCGCGGAATTCGTCCATGCTGACCTGACCGAGCTGGTTTCCTCCCAGGCCAAAGTGATGCTGGCCGGCGTCGACACGCTGTGGCACTGCTCCAGTTTTACCTCGCCGTGGGGCACGCAGGCCGCTTTCGACTTAGCCAACGTTCGCGCCACCCGCCGTCTGGGTGAGTGGGCCGTCGCGTGGGGCGTTCGCAACTTCATCCATATCTCTTCGCCGTCGCTGTACTTTGATTACCATCATCATCGCGATATCACCGAAGATTTCCGCCCGCACCGTTTCGCCAACGAGTTTGCCCGCAGCAAAGCGGCCAGCGAAGAGGTGATCCAACTGCTGGCGCAGGCCAACCCCAATACCCGCTTCACGATTCTGCGTCCGCAGAGCGTCTTTGGGCCGCACGATAAAGTGTTTATTCCGCGTCTGGCGCAGATGATGCACCATTACGGCAGCGTATTATTACCGCGCGGCGGCCATGCGATGGTCGATATGACCTACTACGAAAATGCGGTTCACGCGATGTGGCTTGCCAGCCAACCACGCTGTGACGACCTGCCTTCCGGCCGCGCCTACAACATCACTAACGGTGAACCACGCACCCTGCGTAGCATCGTAGAGCGTTTGATTGACGAACTGGATATCCCCTGCCGGATCCGTTCGGTGCCTTATCCAATGCTGGACATGATCGCCCGCAGCATGGAGCGTTTTGGTGATAAAAAAGCGAAAGAGCCTTCGCTCACTCACTACGGCGTCTCAAAGCTGAACTTCGATTTTACGCTGGATATCAGCCGCGCTCGCGAAGAGCTGGGCTATGAGCCCATCGTCTCGCTCGACGACGGTATTATTCGTACCGCCGCCTGGCTGGAAGATCACGGTAAGCTGCCCCGCTAGGGCTTAGCCCTGCCCGTATTTCTCCAACAGCGCCTCGACAATCGCCAGACTTTCCGCATCGGCAACGCCATCATAGCGTGTCGGGCGGAAGTGCATCTGGAAGGCGGCAATAACCCTGATTTGCTGCATTCTGGTCATCCCAGGCTTCACTTCATAGCCATAGCGCCCCAACAGATCGAGCAGATTATTGGTCGCTACCGGTGCGTTAGGTGCACGCCCGTTCAGGTAGAACGCCACCCGATTTTCATCAGGCCATGCGCCAATACCCTGCTGCGCCAGCGACTTCCACGGAAACAGAGGCCCTGGATCGTCTTTACGCTGTGGCGCAATGTCCGAGTGGGCAACCACGTTTTGCGGCTCAATGTTGTAGCGCTTAATGATATCTTTCGCCAGCGGCACCAGCGCCTGAATCTGTGCCGGTTCAAACGGCGTAAAGAACTTCGCACCGTCGGCTTTCTGCCAGCCGCGGTTCTCCAGTTCAATGCCAATAGAGGTATCGTTGATGCGCGTTGCGCCGCGCCAGAAGCTGATGCCCGCATGCCAGGCAAGCTTAGACTCCGGCACCAACTGCCAGATTTTTGGCTTGCCGTGCAGCAGCGGCGGCACCGCTGGAATCAGGTAATGCACGCTTACCTGCTGACCGAGTAGCGTCGCCAGCGAGACGTCAAAATCATCTGCCGTATAGTGGATCACCAGTTCCTTGATGCGGGGATAGGCCTGCGGCGACGCCTGGCTGGTATCCAGCACATAGTTTTGCTTTTCAACTACGGCCTTTTTATCTTCCCCGGCACACCCCGCCAGCACCATCGCCAGCATCACCACGGTGAGTAAACGTTTCATCGGCGCGTTTTGACCGCCGTACCGCTCACGCTGACCATCAACATGCTGCTGTCTTTGCCCACGGTTTCATAATCAATATCAATCCCGACGACCGCATCCGCGCCCAGCGCTTTGGCCTGCTCGCCCAACTCCTTAAAAGCAATCTCACGCGCCTTGCGCAGCTCTTTTTCATAGGCGCCAGAGCGACCGCCAACGATGTCACGAATACCGGCAAAAAAATCGCGGAAAATATTGGCCCCGAGAATCGCCTCTCCCGTCACTACGCCGCAGTATTCAGTAATGGACTGCCCTTCGAGGGTGGGGGTCGTAGAAAATTGCATGGACTACTCCTTCGTTAACGTTCAATGCCTTAGCTCTCTGCGCTAAACGCATTATCGGACCGATACGCTATGCTTGAAAAGGGATTACTTCATTATTGTATATACCCTAAATAATTCGAGTTGCAGCCAACGCACATGCAACTTGAAGTATGACGGGTATACATAAATCGCGCCCGCTGCATGGCGGCATATGGGCGATGAATGTTGAGACAGCTAACAAGGAATCACTATGCGTTACACCAACCTTGCACTTCTTCTTCCCGCAGCACTTCTGCTAAGCGCTTGTACCACCGTAACACCGGCCTATAAAGATACCGGAACCCGTGTAGGACAGTGCGTAGAAGGCGGCCCGGACGCCGTGGCGCAGAAGTTTTACGACGCACAAAAACAGCAACGTAGCACCGACTTTACCGCACTTCGCCCTTACCTGAGCGATGGTCTGGCGAAGCTGCTGAGCGATAGCAGTCAGGATCCAGACAAACGTGCGCTGCTGCAATCTAACCTGTTCTCCAGCAGCGCGGGCGCGCCTGACAGTGCCGATGTTGCTAGCGCTTCCACCATCCCGAATACCGACGCCCGCAATATTCCGCTGCGCGTGGAGTTAAAACAGGGAACCCAGAGCTGGAAAGATGAAGTGCTGATGGTTCGCGAAGGCAACTGCTGGGCCGTTGATGACGTTCGCTATCTCGGCAACAACACCCATGCTCCAGCAGGCACATTGCGTCAATCTCTTGAGAAACGTTAATAAATTGTAACGTAATTCTGTCAAATGCCTTATCCCGGCAAAATGTCTGGCATTCCCCGTGGAATGCCGACATTTATACCCCTCGCCCACCCCGTCCGTTATTTTGTGCTAACTTTAAAAGAAAAGTTGGTTTATATTTAAGTTTTAACGCACAAATATTGCATAACTATTCTGTCAAAGGTACTATTTGCGGCCTCAATTGCTGATAATTCTCTATGGGCTGATACCTTCAGCGGAGAAATCCAAAAACGACAGCAGAGCATGCACCTGGCCTTTCCAGGGCGAGAACAACACATTCGTGACGGGTATCAATGAGCATTAAATTAGACGGCATTAACTGCTTTTATGGCGCGCATCAGGCGCTGTTCGACATCACGCTGCAATGCCCCGAGGGCGAAACGCTGGTACTGCTTGGCCCAAGTGGCGCAGGTAAAAGCTCACTCCTGCGCGTGCTGAATCTGCTGGAAATGCCGAAATCCGGCACCCTGGCGATTGCGGGTAACCATTTCGATTTTGCTAAGACCCCGTCAGACAAAGCGATTCGCGAACTGCGTCAAAACGTCGGCATGGTCTTCCAGCAATACAATCTCTGGCCTCACCTGACGGTGGTGCAAAACCTGATTGAAGCGCCATGCCGCGTGCTGGGCTTAAGCAAAGATCAAGCGATGGCACGGGCGGAAAAACTGCTGGAGCGTTTACGTCTCAAGCCGTTTAGCGATCGCTATCCGCTGCACCTTTCCGGTGGTCAGCAGCAGCGCGTGGCGATTGCCCGTGCGCTGATGATGGAGCCGCAGGTTCTGCTGTTTGATGAACCGACCGCTGCGCTTGACCCGGAAATCACCGCCCAGATCGTCAGCATTATTCACGAACTGGCTGAAACCAACATTACCCAGGTTATCGTCACCCACGAAGTGGAAGTGGCGCGTAAAACGGCCAGCCGTGTGGTGTACATGGAAAACGGTTATATCGTCGAACAAGGCGATGCAAGCTGCTTTAACAGCCCACAGACTGATGAATTTAGAAGTTATCTTTCTCACTGAGATTCAGGACAATGACGATGAAAAAAGTACTGATTGCCGCGCTGCTTGCTAGCGTCAGCCTCTCCGCTGCCGCCGCTCAAACTATCCGTTTCGCGACCGAAGCTTCTTACCCTCCGTTTGAATCCATGGACGCCAACAATAAGATCGTCGGCTTCGACGTGGATCTGGCGAACGCCCTGTGTAAAGAGATCGATGCGACCTGTACCTTCAGCAACCAGTCTTTCGATAGCCTGATTCCTAGCCTGAAATTCCGCCGTATCGATGCGGTGATGGCCGGTATGGATATCACCCCAGAACGTGAAAAACAGGTGCTGTTCACCACCCCGTACTACGACAACTCCGCCCTGTTTATCGGCGTGAAAGGCAAGTTCACCGGCGTTGATCAGCTGAAAGGCAAAAAAGTGGGCGTGCAGAACGGCACCACGCACCAGAAATTCATCATGGATAAACATCCGGAAATCACGACTGTGCCTTACGACAGCTATCAGAACGCCAAGCTGGATCTGCAGAACGGTCGTATCGACGCGGTCTTCGGTGATACCGCCGTGGTGACCGAATGGCTGAAAGCCAACGATAAGCTGGCGGCCGTCGGCGATAAAGTGACCGATAAAGACTACTTTGGTACCGGCCTGGGTATTGCTGTCCGTCAGGGCAACACCGAGCTGCAGCAGAAATTCAACGCTGCGCTGGAAAAAGTGAAGAAAGACGGTACCTACCAAACCATCTACGCTAAATGGTTCCAGAAGTAAGACTTGATGAACGAAATGTTTCCTTTAGCAAGCGCCGCCGGCATGACCGTCGGCCTTGCCGTTTGTGCACTGATAATCGGCCTCGCGCTGGCGATGTTCTTTGCGGTGTGGGAGTCAGTTAAATGGCGCCCTATAGCATGGCTCGGCTCCGCGGTGGTTACCGTGCTGCGCGGCCTGCCGGAAATTCTGGTGGTGCTGTTTATCTACTTCGGCTCTTCACAGCTGCTGCTGACGCTGTCCGACGGTTTTAACATCAACCTCGGCTTCGTACAGATTCCGGTACAGATGCAGATCGAAAACTTCGACGTCAGCCCGTTCCTGTGCGGCGTGATTGCCCTCTCCCTGCTCTACGCAGCCTACGCTTCACAGACTCTGCGCGGCGCGTTAAAAGCGGTACCGGCAGGTCAGTGGGAGTCCGGTCAGGCATTGGGTATGTCGAAAAGCGCCATCTTCTTCCGGCTGGTGATGCCGCAGATGTGGCGTCACGCGTTGCCGGGTCTCGGGAACCAGTGGCTGGTGCTGCTGAAAGATACCGCGCTGGTGTCGCTGATTAGCGTGAACGATCTGATGCTGCAAACCAAGAGTATCGCCACTCGCACCCAGGAGCCGTTTACCTGGTATATCGTGGCGGCGGCTATTTACCTGGTGATTACCCTGCTCAGCCAGTACATCCTCAAACGCATTGACCTGCGTACCACTCGCTTTGAACGGAGACCAGGCTGATGCTCGAGTATTTACCGGAACTGATGAAAGGGCTGCACACCAGCCTGACGTTGACCGTTGCCTCCATCGTGGTGGCGCTGGTGCTGGCGCTGATTTTCACCATCATCCTGACGCTGAAAACGCCGGTGCTGGTGTGGCTGGTTCGCGGCTACATTACGCTGTTCACCGGTACGCCGCTGCTAGTGCAGATCTTCCTCATCTACTACGGCCCAGGCCAGTTCCCGACGCTGCAGAACTACCCGGTGCTGTGGCACCTGCTCTCTGAGCCGTGGCTGTGTGCGCTGATTGCGCTGTCGCTGAACAGCGCCGCTTACACCACACAACTGTTCTTCGGGGCGATTCGCGCCATTCCGGAAGGCCAGTGGCAGTCCTGTAATGCGCTGGGGATGAGTAAGAAAGATACGCTGGCTATTTTGCTGCCGTATGCGTTTAAACGCGCGCTCTCGTCCTACTCCAACGAAGTGGTGCTGGTGTTCAAGAGTACGTCTCTCGCCTACACCATCACGCTGATGGAAGTGATGGGCCACGGTCAGTTGCTCTACGGGCGCACCTATGACGTGATGGTCTTTGGCGCTGCCGGGCTGGTTTATCTGGTCGTAAACGGCCTGCTGACGCTGATGATGCGTTTAATCGAGCGCAAGGCGCTGGCCTTCGAACATCGCGACTAACTTCTGCATAAACTACGTTTATAAAAATGGATAAGCCATTGGCCTGTCCGTTTTTTTTTGCTACGCATAAAATATTTAATCAAATATATTGCATACAAATTCACTTGGTGGCATTGTAGCTCCATGCCACACGCAGGGCAGCACCCAATAAGCGAGACAGACAGGAGCTCATCCATGAAAAAATTAGTATTGGCCGCCTTACTTGCCACCGTCGCCGCAGGCGCTCAGGCCGCAGATAAAATCAGCTTTGGCGTTTCCGCCACCTACCCGCCGTTTGAATCCATGGATGCCAGCAACCAGATTGTCGGCTTTGATATCGATCTGGCTAACGCGCTCTGTAAGCAGATGCAGGCTGAGTGTACGTTCACCAACCATGCGTTCGATAGCCTGATTCCGGCGCTGAAGTTTAAGAAATACGATGCGGTCATTTCCGGCATGGACATCACCCCAGAGCGTAGCAAGCAAGTTGCCTTTACCGATGCCTACTATGCCAACTCGGCGCTGGTGATTGCCAAAAAAGGTGAGTTCAAAACCTTTGATGACCTGAAAGGCAAACGTATCGGGATGGAAAACGGCACCACCCACCAGAAATACCTGATGGATAAGCATCCGGAAGTGAAAACCGTGGCTTATGACAGCTACCAGAACGCGATTATCGACCTGAAAAATGGCCGTATCGACGGTGTGTTCGGTGATACCGCGGTGGTGAATGAATGGCTGAAAACCAACCCGCAACTGGGCGCAGCCACCGAGAAAGTGACCGACCCTCAATACTTCGGTATCGGCCTGGGCATTGCGGTACGTCCGGATAACAAAGCGCTGCTGGAAAAACTAAACGGCGCGCTGAAGGCGATTAAAGCTGACGGGACCTACCAGAAGATTAACGATAAGTGGTTTGCTGAGTAATCAGCCGTTCCCGGGGTCGCTAACTGTACGCCCGGGCTACCCGAAACACGTAGCCCGGCCAAGCGAAGCGCCGCCGGGACTATCGCCGCACCAACAGCGTCAACACCTCGTAATGCGCCGTATGCGGGAACATATCAAACAGCTGCACCTTCTCCACGCGATACCCTGCCAGATGCGCAAAATCCTTCGCCATGGTCTGTGCATTACAGCTGGAATAGATAATAAATTCCGGCGCCATCTCACTTAAATAGTCACACAGCGCCTTACCAATGCCGCGACGCGGTGGATTAACCAGCACCAGCTGCGGAATATCGGCCTGAGCGGTAGCAAACTGCGTCGAATCCAGCGCCTGGAAATGGAGCTTATCCAGACCCAGCGCCGCCGCCGACTGCTTAGCACAGGCGATAGCTTCTGGCGCAATTTCGATGCCGGTCAACGTCATCTCCGGCGTAGCACAGTGCAGACCAAAACCGCCGACGCCGCAGAACAGATCCCACATATGGTTAACCGGCAGCGCCCTCACCCAGTCGCGCGCGGTGGCGTACAGCGCGCTCGCCACCGTCGGGTTGGTCTGGAAGAAGCTCTGCGGGCGGATCCACAGCGGCACGTCGTTAAAGCTTTCTGCCAGCGCCTGCTGCTCGGTAAAAAAGATTTCCTGCTCGCCTTCCATAATCGCCATATGCACCGGCTGGATATTGGCGGTGATGACCTTCAGCTGCGGCAGCTGTGCCTGTAGCGACGGCAGCGCTGCGCGAAGTTGGGCCAGCTTGGCTTCTGAGCGCAGTACGAAACGCAGCATCATGCCGCCGTCCAGCTGGCTTTCGGTGAGCAGCAGATACTTCAGCTCGCCGCGCTTACGCGCTACGTTGTAGGGCGTCAAACCCGCACGGGCGATAAACGGCTTCAGTGCGGCAAAGACCGGAGCAAACGAATCGGGATAAAGCGGACAGTCGGTTAAGTCTTCCGGCGTACCGTCACGGTGCAGCATGCCGAGCAGCGGACGCTCAACGCTGCCGCTGACCACCATTTTGGCTTTATTACGAAAGCCCTGTTCCGGACCAGATACCGGTGCGCACCAGGCGTTAACGGAAAAATCCGCCAACAACGTCTGGAGATCGGCCATTTTGGCCGCCAGTTGCTCGGCTATCGGCTGCTCAATCCACTGACAGGAACGGCAACGATGGGCATCATAAAGTGCGCACTGCATAAAAAGACCTTGAGAAAATCGGGGGCGTGGATTGTATCACCGTTATTGTAAGCGGAAAAATCGCCGGGAGGCCGCGGGCAGAAAAAGCAGGCATAAAACCAGCAGATCCGGCATTTTTTGCATTACCAGCGAGCGGAAGATCTCCCGCTTCGACTCGCCCGCAATGCTGAACAGCTCAGGATAGCCATAGCCCAGCGATGCCGCCCACAGATAGCTGGCAGCAATTACCTGCGTCAGCAGGTAGACCCAGCGTGCCCAGTTACGCCCTTTTACCAGCGAAAATGCGCAGCCTATTTCGACAAAAACCAGCACCAGACTACTGAGGAAAACCAGCGTCAGCGTCCAGGTCTGTACGCTACGGTGAATAAACTCGCCAATGCCATGCAGCCCGAGCAGGTTGATTATCATAATCAGATCGAGACAGCGGATTAAAATAATGGCGAGCGCCGCCACCTGCACCAAAGCAGGGACATTCAGACGAGCATGCGACTGACGGCTTCGAGTAAACAGTTCCAATGTTGTTGCCTTCCATGAAAACGATGCCGCGAACATTCGCGGCATCGACTGCACATCCCTACTGATTTTAAGAGGATTATCCGCGTCTTGCACGCTGGATATCGCGCACCCGCTGTTTTTCTGCTCGCGCCATCAGATACCAGGCGATAAATCCGACAATTCCGACCACGCCGAGGATAAGCGTCGCCAGGGCGTTAATCTCCGGATTCACCCCCATGCGTACGCTGGAGAAGACCAGCATCGGCAGCGTGGTCGCACCTGGACCCGAGACGAAGCTGGCAATCACCAGATCGTCGAGCGACAGCGTGAAAGCCAGTAGCCAGCCGGAGACCACGGCAGGCATGATCATCGGCAGCGTAATAATGAAAAAGACCTTCAGCGGCGTCGCTCCGAGATCCATCGCGGCCTCTTCAATCGAACGGTCAAGTTCACGCAACCGCGAAGAGATAACCACCGCCACATACGCCGTACAGAAGGTAACGTGCGCCAGCCAGATGGTCAGCATGCCACGGTCGGCAGGCCAGCCAATCGCGTGGCCCAATGCCACAAAGAGCAGCAGCAGCGACAGCCCGGTAATGACATCCGGCATAACCAGCGGTGCCGTTATCATAAAGGCAAAGCCGTTGGACCCGCGGAAACGACCAAAGCGCACCATCACTACGGCGGCAATGGTGCCGAGGATAGCCGCCATGGTTGCCGCGCAGGCCGCAATCGTCAGGCTTAGCCCTACGGCGCTCATCATCGCATCGTCGCGGAACAGTTCGCCGTACCAGCGCGTCGACCAGCCCGCCCAGACGGTGACCAGCTTCGAGCTGTTAAACGAGTAGACCACCAGCATCAGCATCGGCGCATAGAGGAAGGTAAAGCCAATCACCAGAATCAGAATGCGCCACGGCGATCTTACGACAGGCAGGTTGTTCATCCGTGGTCTCCCATCTGTTTTTGCTGATACTTATGGAACCACATGATCGGCACGATCAGCAGCAACAGCATCACAATCGCCACCGCCGAGGCCACCGGCCAGTCGCGGTTGTTAAAGAACTCCTGCCACAGCACGCGGCCAATCATAATGCTGTCCGGGCCGCCGAGCAGTTCCGGGATCACAAACTCCCCGACCGCTGGGATAAACACCAGCATCGAACCAGCAATAATCCCACCTTTGGTGAGCGGCACAATCACGCTGAAGAAGGTTTTCAGCGGGCGAGCGCCCAGATCCAGTGAGGCTTCCACCAGCGAATAGTCGATGCGGGTCAGCGCGGTATAGATAGGCAACACCATAAACGGCAGATAGGCGTAGACAATGCCGATATAGACCGCCAGGTTGGTGTGCAGAATCGTCAGTGGCTGATCGATGACGCCTAACCACATCAAGAAGTTATTCAGAATGCCGTTGTTTTTCAGGATCCCCATCCACGCATAAACGCGGATCAAGAACGAGGTCCACGACGGCAGAATCACCAACAGCAGCAGAATATTACGCGTTGATGGTTTGCTGTGCGCCACCGCCCACGCCAATGGGTAGCCAAGCAGCAGACAACAGATCGTCGAGATCCCCGCCACCTGCAATGATTGCAAATAGGCCTCAAAGTAGAGCGGATCGTCGGTAAGCTGCAGGAAGTTGCCGAAGTTCAACGCAAGTGTGAGCTGACCGTCGGCCCACTCCATGAGATCGGTATACGGCGGGATCGCGCGCGCCATCTCCGCCAGGCTGATTTTGAAAACAATCAGGAACGGCAGCAGAAACAGCAGGATCAGCCACACGTACGGCATGGCAATGACCAGCTTGCGCCCGTGCTTCATATTGATGCGCGCTAGCCACAGGACGAAGCCGCCCGGTTTGCGCGAACGGGCTGGTGGTTCAAACGTACTCATAGCCCCTCCTTAAACCGTCAACACCACGCAGCTATCGGCATCCCAGCACAGACGTACCTCATCGCCCCAGGTTGGTAACCCTTTCTGGTAGCGATGGGCATTCTGCAACTGGGCGCTGATCATCTGCCCGCTTTTGAGCCGCACGTGGTAAATGGAGAGATCGCCCAGATAGGCGATATGCACCACTTCGCCGACGGCAAAGTTATAGCCGTCCGCAGGTGGCTCTTCGCAAAGCATGATTTTTTCCGGGCGCAGCGCGACGTACACCGGAACGTTATCGACGACTGAGGCATCCGGATCGACCTTCAGCGGGTGCACCAGCCCCGGTGAATCAATCACCAGGCCGTCGTCCTCACGCGACTTCAGCAGCCCCTCGAATACGTTAACCGAGCCAATAAACTCAGCGCTATAACGGGTAGTCGGGTGCTCGTAAATCTCTTCCGGCTCGCCAATTTGCACGAACTTGCCGCGGTTCATAATGGCAATGCGCCCGGCCATGGTCATCGCCTCTTCCTGGTCGTGGGTCACCATGACGCAGGTGACGCCAACGCGTTCCAGAATATCGACCACTTCCAGCTGCATACGGTCACGCAGCTTTTTATCCAGTGCGCCCATGGGTTCATCCAGCAACAGCAGCTTCGGGCGCTTCGCCAGGCTACGCGCCAGCGCCACACGCTGACGCTGACCGCCGGAAAGCTGGTGCGGTTTGCGCTTGGCAAACTCCTGCATGTGCACCAGCGCCAGCATCTCGGCAACGCGAGCGGTAATTTCCGCTTTCGGCAGCTTGTCCTGCTTGAGGCCGAAAGCGATGTTCTGCTCCACGGTCATGTGCGGGAACAGCGCGTAGGACTGGAACATCATGTTAATCGGGCGCAGATAAGGCGGCACGTGCGCCAGGTCAACGCCGTCCAGCATAATCTGCCCAGCGGTCGGTTGTTCAAAGCCCGCCAGCATACGCAGCAGGGTCGACTTTCCGCAGCCGGAAGCACCCAGCAGCGCAAAGATTTCGCCTTTATAGATGGTGAGGTTAACGTCGTCTACGGCGTGCTGGCCGTCGAAGGATTTGGTCAGATTACGGATTTCCAGCAGCGGTGTGAGCGCTTTGCGGATTTTCGCCTGTGGGCGGGGAATAGCGTCGTTCAATCTGGTGCTCTCCGGCAAAATACAAATATCGATATGACCCGGTTGTCATATCAACCCCTGGACACCGACCACCCGGCCGGTGTCCAGATTGGGGCAGATGCACTGCCCCGGTGCAGGCTTATCACGTTATGGGTGATTGATTTATTTACCGCTTTTCACTTTGGTCCATGCGCGCGTTCTCACACGGTCAATTTTTGGATCCTGAACTTTCAGCGTAAACAGCTTAGCGAAAACATCTGCCGGCGGGTAAATCGCCGGATTATCGCGAATTTCGGCGCTGACCAGAGGCGTGGAAGCCTTGTTGCCATTCGCGTAGAACACATGGTCACTGATGTGCGCAATCACGTCCGGGCGCATCAGATAGTTAAGGAACTGATAGGCTTCATCTTTATTCTTCGCATCGGCTGGCATGGCGAAGACATCAAAGAAGGCCAGTGCGCCCTCTTTCGGAATAAAGTAAGAAACATTCACGCCGTTTTTCGCTTCTTTGGCACGGTTTGCCGCCTGCCACACATCACCCGCCCAGCCGATGGCCACACAGATATCACCGTTTGCCAGGTCGTTAATGTACTGAGAAGAGTGGAAGTAGCGAATGTTAGGACGCAGTTTCAGCAGCAGATCGGTCGCCGGGCCGGTGTAGTCATCGGCCTTGGTGCTGTTGGGATCTTTGCCTAAGTAGTTAAGCACAGTGGCAAAGATTTCTTCTGGCGCATCAAGGAAGGAGACGCCGCAGCTTTTCAGTTTCTCCAGGTTTTCCGGCTTCATCACCAGATCCCAGCTGTTCAGCGGTACATCTTTGCCCAGCACGGCTTTGACTTTGTCAACGTTGTAGCCGATACCGGTCGTCGCCCACAGATAAGGCATCGCGTACTTGTTGTCCGGGTCGTGTTTAGCCACCAGCTTGAGCACGTCCGGGTCGAGGTTTTTCCAATTTGGTAGCTTGCTCTTATCGAGCGGCTGGAACACACCGGCGGTGAGCTGACGCTCCAGGAAGCTTGCCGACGGCACCACCAGGTCAAAACCGGTGCTGCCCGCCATCAGTTTGCCTTCCAGCACTTCGTTGGAGTCAAACACGTCATAGACGACTTTAATTCCGGTCTCTTTCTCAAAATTCGCCACGGTGTCCGGCGCGATATAGTCAGACCAGTTATAGATATGCAGCGTTTTTTGTTCCGCAGCGAGCACGCTTGCCGAGGCGGCCATCAGCACACTCGTCACCAGACCTGTTAACCATTTTTTATTTAAGGCGGCCATATCTCTTATCCTTCTCGTCATCCGTTAACAAACGGACGAAATATACGCAATTTAGAGTATGCAAAAATCATGCATATTTTTTCGTACTGCATGAAAGAGAAGAGAACGGGCTCCCCTGCAGTCATTGCTCGCTTTATCAATGCAAGAACCTCGCCAACATAGGGTATTGTCAGCAATAAATAGGGGGGCATTGATATGTCGCAAGAATAACTGTAGCCCGGACTGGAGGCTATAGGTCAGTGTAAAAAACGCCTTTTATCAATTTTTTATGCAAGATCACTCTATCTGATAAGCCAAAACGGGCAATCAGGTAGTGAATGAATCTTTAAAAATAGGTTAAATGCAGAATAAAAGCAGGTAATACGCAGCCACTATGGCAGTGACTGCGCTATTTGACGGGGATGATCAGTGAAGAAAATGGTATTGGATATCTTCCGGCGGCTGCTCTTCGTCTTCTGGCTTATAGAGCAGTTGATGCGCGTTGGCCTCGAGGATAACCATCGAGACCTGCTCTTCGCTCTGGGTTACAAAAGCGGCGAACTGTTCGAAGGTTACCCCAACGCCTGCGGATAAAGACTGGCAAACCACCAGCTTTGGCAGATTATCATCCTGCATGTCGAGAAACGCCTTAACCGTCAGCGAACTGGCGTTAATGGCGGAGAGATCGGCGCCCAGCGCCAGCAGCGCAGATGGCTTGACCTCGGCCAGCGCCGAGAACAGCACGACGTTATCGATGAGATCAATTTTGGCATCGAAGACGCCTTCAAAATTTTGCATATGCGGCAGGTGCAGCGCCTGGCAGGTGTCGCACTCAAAAAAGTTCATGCCCATTTCGTCGAGCCACTGACGTAACGTATCCAGACTCGGGACGACGAGAGAATCCATATTGCCTATGACCTCATGCGGTAAAGTAAAACATTCCAGACCAACAAATTACCGGGCAGCAGCCCGGTATAAGTACGAGAGTAGCGCATAGCTTACGCAAAAAAGGCGTCGTATACCATGAAAGCGCACTATCCGCCGATTTTCAGACAAAATCCGGGGTGAGCCTGACGCTCGATCCATTCGATCATTTTTCCCGCAATATCGATGCCGGTAGTGGTCTCCACCCCTTCCAGCCCCGGCGAGGCATTGACTTCCATCACCAGCGGACCGCGATTGGCACGCAGAATATCTACGCCCGCGACATCCAGGCCGAGGGTTTGCGCGGCCTTAATGGCAATCGCCCGTTCAGCGGGGGTGATCTCAGCCACCGTCGCCACGCCACCGCGGTGCAGGTTAGAACGAAAATCGCCTGATTTTGCCCGGCGTTCAATCGATGCCACCACTTCATTGCCGACTACCAAACAGCGAATGTCGCACCCTTTCGCCTCTTCGATATACTCCTGCACCAGGATATGCGCGTTCAGACCGCGAAACGCATCAATCACGCTTTCCGCCGCCTGGCGTGTTTCGGCGAGCACCACGCCGATTCCCTGCGTACCTTCCACCAGTTTAACCACCAGCGGCGCGCCGCCGACCATGTCGATAAGATCGCTGGTATCGTCCGGTGAATGGGCGATGCCGGTAACCGGTAGATCGATTCCCTGACGCGCCAGCAGCTGTAGCGATCGCAGCTTGTCGCGGGCGCGGGTAATCGCCACCGATTCGTTGAGCGGGTAGCTGCCCAGCATCTCAAACTGACGCAGTGTCGCCATACCGTAGTAGGTGATCGCCGAGCCAATACGTGGGATCACCGCGTCATAGTGCGGCAACTGTCGACCTTTATAGTGTATCGACGAGGCCGCCGGGTCGACGTTCATATAGCAAGACAGCGGATCGAGTACTTCAACAATATGGCCGCGGCGCTGGGCGGCTTCGCGCAGACGCTTACACGAAAAGAGCGTTCCATCCCGGGACAATATGGCGATTTTCACCCTTTACCTCTCCAAAAAAGCCGCAAAAAAACCGGCATATCATACGTTTTTCGCATCCGCAGAGGCTTGAGCCCTGGCACAAATTCGTTAATGAATCAGCGCGTAGCAAACCCCTGCTGATGTAGATAATCAAGAATAAACGGGCGGCTCTCTTTGATGAGCGTGCGGCGAATATGGTCGCTCCAGGTATCGCGGCGCGCGTTGGTGCTGCGCGATAAATAGTACTGGGCAAGTTCTTCGTCGTACTGCGCCAGTACTTCGGGGTCCATCGGCTGATAGTGATTTTCATGCACCACCAGCGCGGCCGGCAGGCGCGGTTTGAGATCCGGATGGCTGGCAGGCCAACCAAGGCACAGACCAAACAGCGGCAGCACGTGCTTTGGTAGCTTCAGCAGTTCGGTCACCTGAGCAATATTATTGCGCAAGCCGCCGATATAGACGCCACCCAATCCCAGAGATTCAGCGGCAGTCAGCGCGTTTTGCGCCATCAGCGAAGTATCCACCACGCCAAGCAACAGCTGTTCCGCCAGACCCAGCTGCGCCTCAGGGCAAATCTGCAGATGGCGGTTAAAGTCGGCGCAAAATACCCAGAACTCCGCCGCCTGAGCAACGTGCTCCTGGCCGCCGGTCAGCTTGACCAGCTGTTCGCGCATGTCGCTATCGGTGATGCGAATAATCGAGCTGCACTGTAAAAAGCTGGAGCTGGAAGTGGCCTGGGCGCTGGCGATAATCACGCTGCGCTGTTCGTCGCTTATCGGCTCGCCGGTAAAGTGACGAATAGAGCGATGGTTAAGCAGAACCTCAATGGTCGGAGTCATCTTTTTTTTCCTTGTCTCGCGGCAGGTTAGGGTTCATCAGCTGTGGAGCAACGGCGCGGGCAATTCCCCAAAAGAGGACGCCCGCGGCGGGAAGCATCAGCGCAATACCGAGAAAAATCATCACTACCGCTGCCAGTTGGCTGGCAAACGGCGCGGGCAGCGTGATGTACTGATTGAGCGATAGCCACGCCACCGCCAGCAGGATCATGCCGACCGTCTCCAGAATTAAAACGCTTTTCGGTAGTGCTCCGAGCGAACGCATGCTTCTCCTCCTGTGAACCCTTAGCGCATTTTGATAGCCAATTGATGACGATTATAACGGTATGCGGATGAAAAATAATTAGCGAGACATAGCCAGAATGAATCAGAGTAACAGGTAGAACCTTCTTTCCCCGCATCGCTTCGCGCGGCATGATAAGCGCCATTCGCCGACAGGCACGTTGATTATTCCGCTCGTTTGAGGAGAAACACTATGTTTACCGTAATTTTTGGTCGTCCAGGCTGCCCTTACTGTGTACGTGCAAAAGAGCTGGCGGAAAAGCTGACCCAGGAGCGTGATGATTTCAACTACCGCTACGTAGACATCCACGCGGAAGGCATCACGAAAGCCGATCTGGAAAAAACCGTCGGTAAGCCGGTTGAAACCGTACCGCAGATTTTTGTCGATCAGAAACACATTGGCGGGTGCACAGACTTTGAAGCCTGGGCGAAAGAGAATCTCGGCCTGTTTGCCTGATAGCACCATCAACGCCCGCCCTTAAAGCGGGCGTTTGTTTTCTCGCCGCTTATCGTGCAGGAGCGAGCTGATAAACAGATAGCATAATGCACCGAGCGCGCACCAGAATACGGCGCTGAAGAGCCAGGCCAGTTCCTGCCAGAACGAACGATCGCTGCTGAAGAAGAGACGCATCAGGACAAGACAAAGCGGTGCCGCAAGAATAGCGCCAACCAGCGGGCGCAGCACTCGACGACGCGATGAGATAAAGCTCGAGACAATACCGGGGACGATAAAAAACAGCAGCCCCAGTTCGGGACTTCCGCTGGCACGAAACGCGCCCTTCACGTTCAGAATCAGTGAAAAAAAGACCACAATAAAGAGTAAGAAGCAGCAAATAACTCCTGCCCAACCGCGTTCAGATTTCACACGCATCTCCTGAAAATATCTCTATCAAACCCCAGACTTCGTCCTTACGGACACCCAGTCAGATAAAGTTGTTGGCCTTCCCTGCCAAAACTTCGCTACATTTTATCTATCAGTACTTTCGGAGCGTTCTCCCGAGCTAAAATATCGTGCGCCCGATGATTCACTCTCTGACCGTCGCGATGCAGACTGATTGATCATATGTAATGTGTATTAAAAGCGATTGTTGCTAGCCGTAGCTATCAGGAACGATTAAACTACTGACCGCTATTTTCTGGTTATTATTCGGGTTCTGGATAGCAAAATGCAGACCTTAGCCCGTGGTAAACAGTAGACCAAATAACCATTCCTTTCAACACGTTACTGGTAAACGATAAGTTAGACTCCGTGAATATAAACGTCGCAGATTTGTTAAACGGGAATTACATCCTGTTATTATTCGTGGTATTAGCGCTGGGGCTTTGTCTTGGCAAATTACGTCTTGGCTCCATCCAACTCGGTAATTCCATTGGCGTTTTAGTGGTTTCTCTCCTATTAGGACAGCAACACTTCAGTATTAACACCGAAGCGCTGAATCTGGGCTTTATGCTGTTTATTTTCTGCGTCGGTGTAGAAGCCGGGCCGAACTTTTTTTCAATTTTCTTCCGCGACGGCAAAAATTACCTGATGCTCGGCCTGGTGATGGTCGGTAGCGCGCTGCTAATTGCATTAGGCCTCGGCAAGCTTTTTGGCTGGGACATCGGCCTGACGGCCGGGATGCTCGCCGGATCAATGACCTCCACCCCGGTACTGGTGGGCGCTGGCGATACGCTACGCCACTCCGGCATGGAAGCGAATCTGCTCGCGCAGGCACAGGATCACCTGAGCCTCGGCTATGCGCTGACCTATCTGATTGGTCTCGTGAGTTTGATTGTCGCCGCCCGCTACCTGCCAAAATTCCAGCATCAGGATCTTCAAACCAGCGCCCAGCAAATCGCCCGCGAGCGCGGTCTGGACACCGACTCCAACCGTAAAGTCTATCTGCCGGTTATCCGCGCCTATCGCGTAGGCCCGGAACTGGTGGCGTGGGCCGACGGCAAAAATCTGCGCGAGCTTGGCATTTATCGCCAGACCGGCTGCTACATCGAGCGTATCCGCCGTAACGGTATTCTGGCCAACCCTGACGGTGATGCCGTACTGCAGATGGGCGATGAAATTTCGCTGGTCGGCTACCCGGACGCGCACGCACGCCTTGACCCAAGCTTCCGTAACGGCAAAGAGGTGTTCGACCGCGACCTGCTGGACATGCGCATCGTCACCGAAGAGATCGTGGTTAAAAACCACAATGTGGTAGGTCGCCGCCTGGCGCAGCTGAAGCTAACCGACCACGGCTGCTTCCTTAACCGCGTGATCCGCAGCCAGATTGAAATGCCGATCGACGACAACATCGTGCTCAACAAGGGCGACGTGTTGCAGGTCAGCGGCGATGCCCGCCGCGTGAAAACCGTCGCCGACCGCATCGGCTTCGTTTCCATTCACAGCCAGGTCACTGACCTGCTAGCCTTCTGCGCCTTCTTTATCGTCGGCCTGATGATCGGCATGATCACCTTCCAGTTCAGCAACTTTAACTTCGGTATCGGTAACGCCGCCGGTCTGCTGTTCGCCGGTATCATGCTGGGCTTCCTGCGTGCCAACCACCCGACCTTCGGCTATATCCCTCAGGGGGCGCTGAACATGGTGAAAGAGTTTGGCCTGATGGTCTTTATGGCAGGCGTCGGCTTAAGCGCGGGTGGCGGCATCGGTAAGAGCCTCGGCGTGGTCGGCGGTCAAATGCTGGTAGCCGGTCTGCTGGTCAGCCTGATCCCGGTAGTGATTTGCTTCCTGTTCGGCGCCTACGTGCTGCGCATGAACCGCGCGCTGCTGTTCGGTGCCATCATGGGCGCACGCACCTGCGCTCCGGCGATGGAAATTATCAGCGACACCGCACGCAGCAACATTCCTGCGCTGGGCTATGCGGGCACCTACGCCATCGCCAACGTGCTGCTAACCCTTGCCGGTACGCTGATTATCATCATCTGGCCAGGGCTAGGCGGCTAGCGCTGGCCAGGGGAACAAAGAAAAGAAAAAAATTTTTGCGCAACGCAGAACTTTTTATCAGGGTGCGAGTCTTAATTAGTGCCACTGCTTTTCTTTGATGTCCCCATTTTGTGGAGCCCATCAACCCCGCCATCTTTGGTTCAAGGTTGATGGGTTTTTTGTTGCCTGAATTTCGCATCCCCTTTAAAAATCAATCCACTACACTCCCCGAAACCATCACCACGTTGCCCCTTCGCTTGCATCCCCCTCCCCCTGTCCCATACTTCTATGACACCCACTCAACATTCGAGGTGACTCATGTTGCTTGCAGGCAAAGTCGCCGTCATCTTCGGCGGCAGCGGCGCGATTGGGGGCGCGGTGGCGCTTGCCATGGCGCGGGAAGGGGCGCTGGTGCATCTGGCAGCGCGTAACCAGCAGAAGCTCGACGCTACCGCAGAGCGTATACGTTCAGAAGGTGGCACCGTCAGCACCTTTACCGTTGATGTGCTTGATGAACAGGCGACCCAGCGACGCGTGGCACAGCTTGCGGAACAAACGCTGGGCATCGATATCGTGGTCAACGCTACCGGGTTTATGCATCAGCAGGGCAAACACCTGGAACGTCTGTCGCTGGCAGAGTTTAAGCAAGGTATTGATCCTTTCCTCACCGCGCAGTTCATCATTGCCAAATCAACGGCACCCTATATGGGCGGCAAGCACGATAGCGTGATGCTGAACGTCGTCGCCCCGGCAGCGACCATGGCGATGCCGGGGCATCTGGGACATATCGTTGGCTGTGCAGGAATGGAGGCGATGGTCAGAGCGCTGGCAGGCGAACTGGGGCCGCGTAATATTCGGGTGCTAGGCGTGCGGTCGCATGCTATCGAGGGGGCGGTCGAGGCAGGGTCTTATACCGGTGAACTGTTTGCTGAAAAAGCACAGGCGATGTCGCTAACGGTCGATGAATGGTTAGGAGGCGCGGCACAGGGCACGATGCTGAAACGCCTGCCAACGCTTGAGCAAATCGCCGGGGTGATGACCTTTCTCGCCTCCAGCAGCGCAGGAGCAATGACGGCCACGGTGGTTAACGTGACCGCCGGAGCTACGCTTAGCTAGTTCTTATGTCCATCAGCAAACAGCACCTGCCACCACTGCGGCTTCATATCTTCAAACGAGTGGGAGGCGGGTGCAAATCGCGCATCCTGGTTCTGGTCAAAAACACCGCTCAGCAGCGCAATAACCGGGCCATCATCAATCGCCCCCAGCGAGCTGCCGCAGCGCGGGCAGAAGGCGCGGCTGGATGCCTCGGAAGAGCGCCAGGTCGCGGGCTTTCCGCCCTCGCCGGTCCATTGCACATCGTCGGCGTCAAACTCCAGCCAGATAACCGACTGGGCGCCGGTATGCTTCTGGCAGAGATCGCAGGAGCAGCTGTGGGAAGCGCCGGGGTTAGCGGCGGTGAAGGTAATATGGCCGCACAGGCAGCCGCCGGAAAGCAGGGTTGTCATCGCGAGATCTCCGTTTTGCGTTCTCGCTAAGCGTACACGCTTTTCAGGCGCTCTCCCCGGCGATCCGCCCTACCATTTTTCGGATGGCGTCGCGGTCGAGCGGCTGGCGGTCGGTTACGAAATGCAGCGTCATCCCTTCAATAAAGGCATCCAGCGCGCGGGCGGTTGCCGGATCGAACCACTGCTCCAGCGTCTGCTGGCTGCGTTGCATCCAGCGTTGCATTACCGCCTTCATGGCAGGTGAACTGCTCGCCAGCGCATAGAACTGGTACATCAGGGTCATATTTTTTGGCGTGGTGACCTGACTGCTGAAGATGAGCTCCGCCACCGCATCACAGGCATCGCGCGGCGTCCCTACATCATCAAAAAAGGCGGTGTACTCCAGCGACATCCGTTCGGTAAAGGCGCTAAACGCTTCCCCGAGCAGAGCTTCAATACCGTCAAAATAATAGGTCATCGAACCAAGCGGCACGTCGGCGCAGCTGGCGATTTTACGGTGCGTTACCGCGCTAATCCCGTGCGTGGCGATAGTTTCGAGCGTCGCATCCAGGATGCGCTCCCGGCGCTGCGGGTCATTCGGTCGGCGAGCCATAATTATCCTCTTTCTGGTTATGTACAAATGTACACAAGCTTGTTAGTGTTGTCTGCACACTTTCCGACCTGACGCGAATGGATGACAACGTTAACCTCCCGTAAAGCCCTGCAGTTACGCATGTGGGCGCTCTTTATGTTCTTCTTTTTACCCGGTTTACTCATGGCCTCCTGGGCTACGCGAACCCCGGCAATCCGCGATATTTTATCGGTTTCAACGGCTGAGATGGGCATCGTGCTGTTTGGCCTGTCGATTGGTTCGATGAGCGGCATCCTTTGTTCCGCGTTTCTGGTGAAACGATTCGGGACCCGTAAGGTCATCCGTACCACCATGTCGTGCGCCGTCTTTGGCATGATGATTTTAAGCCTCGCGCTGCACTTCGGCTCCGCGTGGATTTTCGCCTTCGGGTTGGCTATTTTCGGTGCTAGCTTCGGTTCCGCCGAAGTGGCCATCAACGTCGAAGGCGCAGCAGTTGAGCGTGAGATGAAAAAAACCGTGCTGCCGATGATGCACGGCTTTTATAGCTTCGGAACGTTAGTGGGCGCGGGCGTTGGTATGGCGGTCACCGCGTTTGGCTTACCGGCGATGTGGCACATCTTCGTGGCGGCGCTGATAGGCATTGCGCCAATCGCTATCGCCATTAAAGCCATTCCGGAAGGCACTGGCAAAAACGCGGCGGAAGATGCGCACCATCAGGAAAAAGGCGTGCCGTTCTGGCGCGACATGCAGCTGATGCTGATTGGCGTGGTGGTGCTGGCGATGGCCTTTGCCGAAGGCTCCGCCAACGACTGGCTGCCGCTGCTGATGGTTGACGGCCACGGCTTTAGCCCAACCTCCGGCTCGCTGATTTACGCTGGCTTCACGCTGGGCATGACGGTCGGGCGCTTTACCGGCGGCTGGTTTATCGACCGCTACAGCCGTGTTACCGTAGTACGCGCCAGCGCGCTGATGGGTGCGCTGGGCATTGCCCTGATTATCTTTGTCGACAGCGCCTGGGTTGCGGGCGTGTCGGTTATTCTGTGGGGCCTTGGCGCATCGCTTGGCTTCCCGCTGACTATTTCCGCCGCCAGCGACACCGGCCCGGACGCCCCTACCCGCGTGAGCGTTGTCGCCACCACCGGGTATCTGGCCTTCCTGGTTGGCCCGCCGCTGCTCGGCTTCCTCGGCGAACATTACGGCCTGCGTAGCGCGATGCTGGCCGTACTGGCGCTGGTTCTTATTGCCGCTCTGGTGGCGAAAGCGGTGGCAAAACCTGAGCCCCGCGTTGTAATGGAGAGTCATTGATGAGCGTTAAACTGATCGCTGTCGACATGGATGGCACGTTCCTGAACGATAAAAAAACCTATAACCGCGAGCGCTTTCAGCAGCAATATCAGCAGATGAAAGCGCAGCAGATCCACTTTGTGGTCGCCAGCGGCAACCAGTATTACCAGCTGGCCTCGTTCTTCCCGGAGATTGTGGATGAAATTGCCTTCGTCGCCGAAAACGGCGGCTGGGTGCGCGATGCCGGCGAAGACGTCTACAACTGTGCCATGCCGCGCGACCACGTCGATAAAATCGCCGCTTTCCTGCACACTCGTCCGGAAATTGAGATTATCGTCTGCGGCAAAAAGAGCGCCTACACGCTGAAAAACTACGACCAAAGCTTCCACGATATTGCCGTACGCTACTATCACCGTCTGGAACTGGTGGACAATTTCGATAATCTCGATGACACCATTCTGAAGTTCGCGCTCAATATCCCGGACGAGAAAGTGCCGCAGATGCAGGCGCTGCTCGATGAGAAACTCGGCCATATGCTGACCGCAGTGACCACCGGTCACGGCAGTATCGACCTGATTATTCCAGGCGTCCACAAGGCCAACGGCCTGCGGTTATTGCAGGATCGCTGGGGCGTGAGCGATGATGAAGTCGTGGCCTTTGGCGACAGCGGCAACGATATTGAGATGGTGAAGCAGGCAGGCTACGGTTTTGCGATGGCTAACGCCAACGACGCGGTGAAAGCCGTGGCGGGCTATCATGCGCCGCACAACAATGAAGAAGGCGTGCTGGAGATCATTGATAAGGCGTTGAAGGGCGAAGCGCCGTTTGCTTGATAGTGCCAACCCCGGAGTCGGTGCTCCGCACCTCGTCCGGGCTACCACACCAGTAGCCCGTCCAAGCGAAGCGCCGCCGGGGTTATTTACTGCGGTTGCAACCCGCTACCTACCGCTTTATCCCGCAGGAACATCGTCATCAACCCCAGCCACAGCAGGCCGCCCGCCAGGTTAAACAGGCTGAACAGACCAATTCCGCCCAGCTCATAGCAATGCTTACTGAGCTCAATCCCCACCGTGAAGATCAGCATTTGCAGCATCCCCATCGCCGCAGAGACCGTGCCTTTACTCATATCGCTGGCAAACAGCGTCAGACGCACCAGCCCGGCGTTGGCAAGGCCAATCCCGAAGGCGTAGAAGCTTAAACCAGCGGTCATCCATAAATAGGCATGGGATGACACCACCGTCGCCGCCGCAGCCAGCACCAGACCAAACATAATCGGATAACCCCCGGCGATAATCAGCGCACGCACCGTACGGCGCGAGGTCAGACGCGCCAGCACCAGGTTACCGAGGATCAGCGCGCCGAAAATAGGCACCTGCAGCAGGCCGTACTCATAGCTGCTGGCATGCTCGCCGCTGATGATAATCACCGGTGACTGAGCAATCCACGCCAGCAGCGGCAGGCTGACAAAACCCGTTGCCAGCGCACCCGCAACGAAACGCCCGTTTTTCAGCACTTCGCGGTAATCACGGCCCAGCGTTTTCAGCGACAGCGTTTCACCGATCCGGGTCGCCGTTTCCGGCATTGATTTAAACAGGCCGACGAAGGCAATAGCCGACAGCGCGGCGAAGAGCACAAACATCCCTTCCCAGCGCGCCACGTGGATCCACGCCGCGCCCACCAGCGGCCCCAACAGCGGCGCAATCAGCGCGACGTTCGCCATCAGCGCCGTAATCTTGATACAGGTCGCCTCGTCGAACGACTCCTGGATTGCCGCATAGCCCACCGCGCCAATAAAGCACAGGCTCACCCCCTGCAAGAAACGCAGGAAGGTAAACTGCTCAATATTGCTCACCAGCAACGTGGCAAGACAGGTGACGATAAACCAGATAACGCCGGTTAACATCACCGGGCGGCGGCCGATACGGTCCGATAGCGGCCCAAGCAGCCATTGCAGGAACATGCCACCGGCCAGATACGCGGTCATCGAGGTCGGTACCCACTCGTTACCCGCGTTAAATTCTTTGACGACAGCAAGCATGCCCGGCTGGATCATATCGTTGCCGATATAGGTGGAAAATTCGTAGAGCACGAGGCAAAGCGGGAACAAAATTGCCTTACGCCCTAAGCGTTTCCGGGAAGAAGAGGAAGTATCCATGTGGCTCGCATCTATCATAAAAACGCGCAAGTTTAATCAATGCGCAGTAGTGGTGATAGTTAATTATCACGCAGCTTAACGATTTCGCACAAATTGACGCTGTTAAGATTCGCTTAAGGTAGCAAGCGTTATACTCTACGCCACTGAGTGCAGGACCTTAATTTCAGACACTTGTACGCCGATAGCGTGATTCAGACAATACCGCTTTACGGTCCAGGATTGGCTTTTTAAGGTAGCTGTCATAAAACCGTCATTTGCGAAACCGGAACGTTATGCTGGAAAACCTTAACCACTCGCTGTTTTTGCTGATTAACGCAACCCCAGCGTCCGCCCCCTGGGCAATTTCATTCGCCACTTTTATTGCTCAGGATCTGATCCTGATCGTTCCCCTGCTCGCCGCGGCCATGTGGCTGTGGGGGGAACGTAAGCAGGTTCAGGCACAGCGCCATCTGGTGATTAAAGTCGCATTAGCCATCGCCGTTAGCCTCTCGCTGTCGTGGATGATTGGTCAACTGTTCCCGCATGAACGCCCGTTTGTGGAGAACATCGGCCACACCTTCCTGCACCACGCGCCGGATAACTCCTTCCCAAGCGACCACGGCACGGTGATCTTCACCTTTGCGCTGGCGTTTTTGTTCTGGCATCGCCTGTGGTCCGGTCTGGTGCTGATGGTGGTCGGCGTCGCGATCGCGTGGTCCCGCGTCTACCTCGGCGTGCACTGGCCGATGGATATGCTCGGCGGCTTCCTGAGCGGCCTTGTCGGCTGCATGGTGTCGCAAATGCTGTGGCAGTTTATCGGCGCCACCGTCTACCCGCGATTACAGCAGCTGTACCGCATGATCTTCTCGGTGCCAATTCGTAAAGGCTGGGTGCGTGACTAGACCTGCGCTCGCAGGTAAAATAACGCGTTGACCCCGGCATCCTTGCCGGGGCATTTCCGCTAGAGGAACTATGGAAACACGACGCGACGAGCGAATGGGTCAACTGATTCAGGCACTGAAACGTAGCGATAAGCTGCATCTCAAAGAAGCGGCAGCACTGCTTGGCGTTTCTGAAATGACGATTCGTCGCGATCTTAACAGCGAGAGCGGGCCTGTCGTACTGCTCGGCGGTTACGTCGTACTAGAGCCACGTAGCGTTCCTCATTATCTGCTAAGCGACCAGAAAACTCGTCTGGTTGACGAGAAAAAACGAGCGGCTCGCCACGCGGCGGCGCTGCTGAAACCGCACCAGATGGCCTTTTTCGACTGCGGCACCACCACGCCGTGGATTATCGACGCCATTGATAACGACCTGCCGTTTACCGCCGTCTGTTACTCGCTAAACACTTTTTTAGCGCTGCAGGATAAACCCAACTGTCGGCCCATTCTCTGCGGCGGCGAATTCCACGCCAGCAACGCTATTTTCAAACCGCTGAGCGAGCAGGACACGCTTTCACACCTCTGCCCGGACATCGCCTTCTATTCCGCAGCCGGTATCGATATTGAAATGGGGGCAACCTGTTTTAATCTTGAAGAGCTGCCGGTGAAGCACTGGGCGATGCGCCAGGCGCGCTACCATGTGCTGGTGGCGGATCACAGCAAGTTTGGCAAAGTGCGCCCGGCCCGCATGGGTGACCTGACGCGCTTTGATGTGATTGCCAGCGACATCTGCCCGGATGATGAGCTGGTGGCGCTGGCAAAACAGCAGCAAATTTCGCTACTGTATTAGCGGGATATTACGAGAACCAGCTGCCGAACCACTCGTGGAATTTCATCAGCACGAAGTCCATCATGCGGCTGAAGAAGCCGCCCTCTTCGACCGCTTCCATCACGATCAGCGGACGCTGCTCAATGGTTTTGTCGTTAAGCTTGAAGTCGATGGTGCCGACCACCTGGCCTTTAGTTAACGGCGCGGTCAGCTGCGGCTGGCTTAAGGTATAGCTGGCCTTCAGGTTTTTCAGCTGGCCTTTCGGGATGGTCACCGAACCGGCTTCCCCTGCCCCAAGGTTCACTTCACTCTTATCACCAAACCAGACGCGCTGGCTGATAAAGGTGGCATCCGGCTTGATTGGCGTAACGGTTTCATAGAAACGGAAGCCCCAGGTCAGCAGCTTCTCCGACTCGTTAAAACGCACGCGGTCGCTCTTGGTACCCAGCACCACCGCAATCAGGCGCATATCGCCCTGAGTGGCCGAGGACACCAGGTTATAACCTGCACCCGCCGTAGTACCGGTTTTCACGCCATCAACGTTGAGGTTCGAACTCCACAGCAGACGGTTGCGGTTTGGCTGGCGGATGTTGTTGAAGGTGAACTCTTTCTCTTTATGTACCGCATACTCTTCCGGCACATCGTGAATCATCGCTCTGGTCAGCAACGCCATATCGCGCGCGGTGCTGTACTGCCCAGGCGCATCCAGGCCGTGAACGGTTTTGAAGGTGGTATTGGTGAGGCCGATTTTCTGCGCGTAGCCGTTCATCAGGCTAACGAAGGAGTCCTGGCTGCCGGCAACGTAGTCGGCAATGGCGATGCTGGCATCGTTGCCCGACTGGATTATCACCCCTTTATTGAGGTTCTCAACGGAAACCTGCTCGCCGGGCTTGAGGAACATCACCGATGAGCCGCGCAGCGCCGGGTTACCGGTGGCCCACGCGTCACGTCCGATGGTCACCATATCGGTGAGCTTGATTTTATTCGCCTTCAGCGCCTGACCGACCACGTAGCTGGTCATGATTTTTGTCAGGCTGGCCGGGTCGAGCTTCTCATCGGCATTGCCCTCTGTCAGGACCTTACCGCTGGCGTAATCCATTAATATAAAAGCACGGGCGTCGATTGCTGGCGCGTCCGGAAGTTGTTCCGCCGCCTGCACCGCCGGTGCCACTAAAAGTAAAAGCGCTGAGCCTGCCATCAGACTCTTGAAGGAGTTAGCGTTACACATCATAAAAGCCACCCAAGTATCCATTCCCAAAAACACGCCACGACAGTACCGTGCTGCACCAGGCCGTGAGTAATAACGTAGAAACTCTCTTAAAGAAACAGTGAGTTGGTAAAGTTTTTTAAGTTTACGCAAGATCCCCTGATTGTGCTGAAAACCTGACATTTTTTTTGATCGAGATTGCGTAAGCGTTTACTTTGGCCCACATTTAATCTCTGCTAAATAAACGGGAGTGGATATGCTAACGCTGTGGGGAAGAAATAACTCAACGAACGTGAAAAAAGTGCGCTGGACGCTGGCAGAGCTTGGCCTGCCGTATGAGCAAATTATGGCGGGCCAGGGATTTGGCGTGAACCGCGACGCGGCCTATCTGGCACTTAACCCTAACGGCCTGGTACCGATGCTAAAAGACGGCGATGACGTGCTGTGGGAATCAAACTCCATCGTGCGTTATCTGGCGGCGCAGTACGGCGCCGAGAGCCTGTGGCAGGCGTCGCCGGTTCAGCGGGCGAAAAGCGAAAAGTGGATGGACTGGGCCAACGAAACCCTCTCGCCGGTGCACCGTAAAATCCTCTTCGGGCTGGTGAGAACGCCGGTAGAGCAGCGTAACATGGCCGAAATCAATGCGGCGATTGAAGCCTGCAAACCGCTGCTGGCGATCCTCGACAATACGCTGGCGAATCAAACCTGGCTTTCCGGCGAGCAGTTTGGCGTGGGCGATATCGCCGTGGCGCCATTTGTCTATAACGTGCTGGAAACCGTCAAAACCTGGCCGTCGCTGCCACATCTTGAGCGCTGGTATCAGCAGCTCGCACAGCGTCCGGCGTTCCGCGACGTGGTGATGATTCCGGTGAGTTAAGCCACTCAGGTGCGCTGGCTGCTCCCGCGCACCTGCAGTTTCCCCACCAGCCGGACATGCGCCGCCGTATCATCCCCCTCACACAGGTAATTCACCGCCATTCTTCCCAGCTCGCTATAGGCTAGCTGCACGCTGGTCAGCGCCGGAGTCAGTTGGTGCGCAATACGCTGATCGTCATAACCACACACCAGCACGTCGCGCGGAATAGCAATATTGAGCGTGGCGAGCGCCTGATAGCAGCCAAGGGTCATCCAGTCGCTGGCGCAGAAAATGGCCTGCGGCGGTTCCGGCAAGCGCATCAGCTCAAGTGTGGCGTTAAAGGTGGCATTCAACGACCAGTCAGTCGGTTTAATCAGCGTGTCGTCCACCGCGATCCCGGCCTGCTCCAGCGTCTGGCGATACCCTTCGAGGCGCAGCACGCTGGCATCCATCCAATCATCGCCCATGATATGCGCAATACGCGTGATGCCCTGCGACAGCAGATGGCTGACTATCTGGCAGGCGTTGGCGCGGTCATCAGGCAGAAAGGTCGGCAGCAGCGGGCGCTGCGGGTCGTACTGGTTTAACAGCACCACCGGTTTATGGATAAGCGCGTCGAACGGCGAGAAATCAAAGGCGCGGGTCACCGGGCTTGCCAGAATCACCCCCGCGCAAGCACGCTGATCCAGCTGACGCAGAATATGCGCCGCCATCTCCAGATCGTCGCCATAGTCATAAACGGTCAGCAGAGTATCCCGCTGCCAGGCGGCGGAGACAGCATCGCTAATGGCCTCGACGAAGGGGTCATAGTTCGGCATTCCGCACAGCAGCAGGGCAATTTCCTCCTGCCCTTCCTGACGATGAGGCACGATAATCTTTTGATAGCCAAGCGCCGCCGCTGCCGCATAGACGCGGTCGCGGGTGGCTTCACTCAGGCGAATAGCCCGGCTATTGTTGAGCACCAGAGAGACCGTTGCCTGCGAAACGCCCGCTTCCCTGGCAATATCACTCATCGTTATTTTGTTTTTCTTCGCCATGTTCACTCCTTGTCGCCGCCGACTATAGCACAGTTATCCCACGCTTTTTTTGTGAACAACCCGACAGTTCAACCGCGTCAGGATTGCGCCTTGCGCCTGAGTTAATAAATATTAGCTAATAATTATTAGCAAGGAGAAAAAATATGCACTCGCAATGGCGCGAATCACAGGCGCAGGCCTGGTATCAACAGCATGGTTGGGCATGCGGCTTTAACTATCTGCCGCGCAGCGCGGTCAACTGGACCGAAATGTGGCAGGCGGAGACTTTCGATGTGCAGACCATCGACCAGGAGCTGGGCTGGGCGCACGGCTACGGCTATAACGCGCTGCGCACTAACCTGCCGTTTATCGTCTGGGAAGCCGACCGTGACGGCCTGCTGGCACGCATCGACGCCTTTTTAGCACTGGCGAAAAAACACCAGATTCAGGTGATGCTCACCCTGATGGACGACTGTGGTTTCTCCGGCGATGAGCCGTACCTCGGCCCGCAAAAGCCACCGCGCGAGGGCGTGCACAACAGCCAAGCGGCGGCAAGCCCCGGTCGGGCCATCGTGATGGACCCAAGCCAGTGGCCACGCATTGAAGCCTACGTCCGCGACGTACTCAGCCGTTTTAAGGATGATGAGCGTATCACCATCTGGGATCTCTACAACGAACCGGGCAACCGTGGCATTAACCTGTCAGCGACCGAATCGGCAGAGTATGACCAAGCGTTGGAGACCTTCGCACTGGAGCTGATGACCGCGACCTTCGGCTGGGCGCGTGAAGTGGGCCCAAGCCAGCCGCTCACCGTGGGCGCGTGGCACATTGATCACCCCCAGTACGGCACGCTACAGCACCCCATTGATATTGCCGCGCTGCGGTTATCCGACATCATCAGCTACCACAACTACAACAACGCCGCCCGTCAGCTCGGCGTGCTGGAAAGCCTGATGGCCTATCAGCGCCCGATACTGTGCACCGAATGGCTGGCGCGGCACATGGACTGCACGTTCAGCGAGCAACTGCCGCTGTTCTGCGCTTTCGATACTGGCTGCTATCAATGGGGACTGGTGCAGGGCAAAACGCAGACCTGGATCCCGTGGACCAGCGTCAACAGAGATCATCCCGATCCCCAATCGCTGTGGTTCCACGACGTGCTGACACCCGACGGCAAACCGTGGTGTGAAGAAGAAATGCAGCTGGTGAAAGCGCTGACCGGCTATCGCCAGACGCATCGTTAATTGTGATACACGGAGGATTCATCCATGAAAAAGTCAGCCTTGTTCCTGCTTGCCTGCTGCGGTTTCGGTGCGATGCCTGTCGCGCACAGCGCCGATCAGGTGGAACTCCGTTTTGCCTGGTGGGGCGGTAAAGCCCGAAATCAGGCTACCCTAAAGGCGCTGGACGCCTTTGAGGCCAAATACCCCAATATTAAAGTGAAGGCGGAGTACACCGGCTGGGACGGGTTCTACTCGCGCCTGACCACGCAGATTAACAGCAACACCGAAGCCGACGTTATCCAGACCAACTGGAACTGGCTGACGCTGCTGTCCAAAACCGGCGACGGTTTTTACGATCTCAACCAACTGAGCCAGCCCATCGGCCTCGATCAGTTCTCCCCCGCCTCACTCGCCAGCACGACGGTGAATGGCAAGGTCAACGCCATCCCGGTTTCCGCCAACGTGATGCTGTTTTACTACAATGCCGCCACCTGGAAAAAAGCCGGCGTGCCGCTGCCGAAAAGCTGGGAAGACCTGCTCAAAGCCGGGCCGGTGTTTAAAGAGAAGCTCGGGGATAACTACTATCCGCTGATCCTGACCGAGCAGGATTCGCTGCTGCTCCTGAACTCCTGGGTCTATCAGGGGAATCAGAAGCCGATGGTGGATGAGAAGACCCGTAAACTCGGCTGGAACCATGACGATCTGGTACAAGCCTTCACCTTCTATCGTCAACTGGTGGCGGCGCATACCGTGCCGGACTCCCGCACGATGGCCTCATTCGGCAAAGGCATTGCCTATGAAATGAAGCCGTGGATTAACGGCGAATGGGGCGGTATCTACAACTGGAACGTGATGTACACCGCCGAGTCGCAGAACCTGAGTAACCCGACCGACCTGGTGATGGGCGATTATCCAATGCGCGAAGGTGCCAAAGATGCCGGGCAGTTTAACAAGACCGCGCTGATGCTCTCTATCAGTAAAAACACCCGTCACCCGCAGGAAGCGGCGCTGCTGATCAACTTCCTGATGAGTGAAAAAGAGGGCGTGGTGCCGGTGGGGTTAGAGCGCGGCGTGCCGCTGAGTAAGGCCGGGGCGCAGATCCTGCGCGATGCCGGGTTACTGAAAGAGGACGATCCGGTGCTGACCGGGCTGACGCAGTCCGCCGCGTTGCCAAACCACGCGAAGGCGATGCCCTATCTTGAAGATCCGCAGTTCACCGCCCTTTTCCTCGCGGCGCTGCAAAGCATCGACTACGGCAAAGCCACGGTAGACCAGGCCGCCACCCACTTTGAAGAGCAAGCGAACCGTATTCTACGGCGAATCATGCGCTAAGGGAGAAGATCATAGACAGGGGGACGGCTGTCCCCCTGATTTCAAGCGTGAGTCATTGGTGATTCAGCATCCAGCTTACGAATGCTGGTCGTCAACGCCGTCAGGCAGCGCTCAAGCGTTTCCACGTTAACCGCAATATAGGACGGGCAGTCGTAGCGCCCCGTCATCAAGCATACGGCAGCGGACGCTAAGGCCTCACCCGCCTGCCGCATCATTTCCAGTTCGTTCAACGAACTACACCGCTTAAGCGGCACAGCGTTACCCCGTAGTTCGCCACACAGTTCGAGCAGGTTAGTACGCAGATGATCGTTATCACCGACTGACATATACCCCTTTGCCTTTCGAAGCTGCAAATAGGCATCAAGGTCAATTCGCGCATTGATGAGTCGCCTCATCATCTGGCGTTTCAGTTTGCTATCCGTCATGCATTTACCTCCCTTGCCACCCATTGGCCCTTTCATTATGAGATTGCTTAACGAAAGGAATGCTGCGCGATATCAACAATTCATCATTCATAACACTTTTAACAAAATAGCAATCATTTTAAGGCGCACTGAGAGGGCAAACGAGCAGTAGAGCACTCACGTAACCGGACTACCTGTTACAGTAACCCGGTCATATTCTGAATGTCCCCCTTAGCCGCCTCCTCTTCTTGTATGAAAACACCGTAATCTTTACTATAGTAACAGTTACCAGGTTGAGGTGAATCATGGCTATCTATAAGGCAAAACGATTCAACCAAAACACCAAAAAGCTTGGCATCACGGACGACGTGCTATTGAAAGCTGCCGAAGATATCAAACAGGGTGTTTGGGAAGCGAATTTAGGCGGAGGGGTAATCAAAAAACGCCTGCCTCTGCAGCAAGGCAAAAGTGGTGGCGCAAGAACCGTCATCTTTTTCAAATACGATCGACATATTTTTTTCTACGATGGTTGGGCGAAAAATAGTGTCAGCAGTGGAAATGGTAAAGAAATAGAAGATGACGAACTTATTGCTTATCGAAAATTGGCTAGCGCGTTTTTAGCCTTCACTGATACGGATATCGCAAAACTCCTGGCCACCGGTTTTTTAGTTGAGGTAGATAAATGACTAACAAACTCAAAGCAATGCTTGATGACGCTAAAGAGCTTAACGCACTTGGCCTTATGCCAGAGGGCGACGTTGCTGAAATCAGTAAGCTTTTAAAAGCGCGCGAGCTTAAAACACGTATTGCCGCCGTTAAGATGATGTCTGGTGAAGAGATTAAGGCGGTTCGTGCCCGTTTCGGCATGTCTCAGTCTATATTGGCGCACACGCTGGGAATGTCTAAAGAGAGCGTGTCCAAATGGGAGCGCAACGAAATAAAACCCAGCGGCCCAGCGCTGCGCATTCTCAATACTCTGGCGGCTAAAGGCCCAGAAGTGTTCACCAAGTAAGCCAGCGCTAGCCCGGCCTGGTATTGCAAAGCCGGGCTCTCAGTTTGACTACCCTTTCAGCTTCGGATCCAGCGCGTCGCGCAGGCCGTCACCCAGCAGGTTAAATGCCAGCACCGTCAGGAAAATCGCCAGCGCCGGGAAGACTGCGACGTGTGGTGCAATCACCATATCCGCGCGCGCTTCGTTGAGCATCGCCCCCCATTCCGGCGTCGGCGGCTGTGCACCGAGGCCGAGGAACGACAGGCTGGCGGCGGAGATAATCGAGACCCCGATACGCATGGTGAAATAGACCACGATAGAAGAGACCGTGCCGGGCAGAATATGCTGGAACAGGATAACCCGGTCGCTGGCGCCGATGCTGCGAGCCGACTCGATAAAGGTTTGCTGCTTCAGCACCAGCGTATTGCCGCGCACCAGGCGAGCAAAGGCCGGAACCGAGAAAATCGCCACGGCGATAATCACGTTGGTCATGCCGCTGCCCATAATCGCGACCACGGCAATCGCCAGCAGGATGCCGGGGAAGGCAAACAGCACATCGCAGACGCGCATGATGATACGATCCCACCAGCCTTCGTAGTAGCCCGCCAACAGCCCGAGCACGGTGCCAATCAGCGAGCCAATCAATACCGCAAATACGCCCGCGGTAAGCGAGATTTGCGCGCCCACCAGCACTCGGCTGAAAATATCGCGCCCGAGCGAATCTACGCCGAACCAGTGGATCAGCGATGGGCCGTCGTTCAGGCGGTCGTAATCGAAGTAGTTTTCCGCATCAAACGGCGCAATCCACGGCGCCACCACCGCCACGATAATCAGCAGCAGTACGAAAATGCCGGAAGCCATCGCTACCGGTTGCTGGCGAAAGCGCCGCCAGAATTCTCGCCACGGCGTGCGCGGCGTCCCCGCTTGCATCACCGGCATGGCGTTAAGCGCCGCCTGCCGACGCCAATTGAATAATCGCACGTTATTTATACCTGATAGCCGGGTTAATGGCGGCGTAGAGCACATCCACCACTAAGTTGATAAGAATAAACTCCAGCGAAAACAGCAGCACCTCGGCCTGAATCACCGGGTAATCACGCATCTCCACCGAATCCACCAGCAGGCGTCCAAGCCCCGGCCAGTTAAAGACTTTCTCCACCACAATCGAGCCGCCGAGCAGGAAGCCAAACTGCAGCCCCATCATCGTCACCACCGGGATCATGGCGTTACGCAGCCCGTGTTTCAGCACCACCACTTTTTCGCTCACCCCTTTGGCGCGGGCGGTACGCATATAGTCTTCATTGAGCACGTCAACAAACGAGGCGCGGGTAAAGCGCGCCATCACCGAGGCCACGGCGGCACCAAGAGTGATGGACGGCAAAATGTAGTGCTGCCAGCTGTCGGCGCCCACGGTTGGCAGCCAGCCAAGCTCGACGGAGAAAATTTGCATCAGCAGCATCCCCAGCGCAAACGCCGGGAAGGAGATCCCGGTGATCGCCAGCGCCATGCCGAGACGATCCGGCCAGCGGTTGCGCCACACCGCGGCGGCAATCCCCGCAGCCATGCCAAAAATCACCGCCCAGACCATGCTGGCGAGGGTCAGTAACAGCGTTGGCAGAAAGCGGCTGGCAATCTCTTCGGATACCGGGCGGCGTGACACCATTGAGATACCAAAATCGCCCTGCACGGCGTGGGTGATGTAGTGCCAGAACTGAACGTACAGCGGCTGATCCAGCCCTAGCTGCTGGCGAACCATCGCGATAACCTGCGCGTCCGCTTCCGGCCCGGCAATCAGTCGCGCCGGGTCGCCGGGAAGCAGATGGACAAATAAAAACACCAGCACCGCCACGATAAACAGCGTCGGGATCAGGCCGAGCAGGCGTTTAAGAACATAGTTAAGCATGACTCTCCTTGCCGTAAGCTCCCTGCGCCATCATGACGCAGGGAGACGTCGCTTACTTCAAATCCGCATCGTCAAAGCTGAAGCCCGTGTCCGGCATAATGTAGAACCCGGTCAATGACTTGCTGTGCGCCGAAACCAGTTTCTCTACCACCAGCGGCACCCACGGCGACTCTTTCCAGATAATATCCTGGGCCTCTTGGTAGAGCCGTGCTTTTTCTTTCGCATCCGTCGTTTGCAGCGCCGCCGTCAGGTCTTTATCCACCTGCGGGTTGCTGTAGAACGCGGTATTAAACTGGGTTGGCGGCCAGTTAGACGAGGCAAACAGCGGCGACAGCGCCCAATCGGCTTCGCCCGTCGAGGCGGACCAGCCGGTGTAGAACATTCTCACACCGCTCTCTTTCTGCCCTTTCGCTTCCACTTCCGCCGCGCGCTGGCCGGCATCCATCGCCGTCACCTGTGCCTTAATACCAATTTGCGCCAGCTGCTGCTGGGTAAACTGCAGCACCTTCTGTGCGGTACTGTGGTTGTGCGACGACCAGAGCGTGGTGCTAAAGCCGTTCGGGTAGCCCGCCTCTTTCAGCAGCGCTTTAGCTTTTGCCGGGTCGTACGGCCACGGCTGATACTGCTGAGCGTAGGCGATAGACGGCGGCACCACGCCGGTAGCCGGAGTGGCGTAGCCCGCGAAGGCCACCTTCACCAGCGCCTGACGGTTGATGGCGTAGTTAATGGCCTCGCGCACCTTCGGATTATCAAACGGCTTTTGCGTCACGTTCATGCTGATATAGCGCTGCATGATGGATGGGCTCGCCACCAGTTCAAGCTGGCTGTTTTTGGCCAGCAGCGCCGCCTGCTCGTAAGGAATGGGGAAGGCAAACTGCGCCTCGCCGGTTTGCAGCATCGCGGCACGCGTGTTGTTATCAACCACCGGACGCCAGGTAATAGAGTCCAGCTTCGGTAGCCCTTGCTGCCAGTAGCCAGCAAACTTGCTGACCTTCACGAAGTCAGTCTGGTTCCAGGTATCGAGCTTATACGGCCCGGTACCCACCGGATGGAAGCCAATTTCATTGCCGTATTTCTTCAGCGCCGCCGGGGAGATCATCGCCGTTGCCGGGTGGGCCAGAATATTGATAAACGCCGAGAACGGCTGCTTCAAGGTGATCTTCACCGTCTGGTCGTCAACGACCTCGGTTTTATCGATATTTTTATACAGGTTATAGCGCTTGAGGTGGCTATCCGGGTTGCTGGCGCGATCGAGGTTAACCTTCACCGCCTCGGCGTTAAAATCGGTGCCGTCCTGGAATTTGACTCCCTGACGTAGCTTCAGAGTGTAGACCTTGCCATCGTCAGAAACGGTGTAGCTTTCCGCCAGTACGTTCTGCAGCTTCATCTCTTTATCAAGACCAAATAGCCCCTGATAGAAGGATTTCGCCACCGCCTGCGACAGCGTGTCGTTGGCATCATACGGGTCAAGCGTGGTGAAGTTGGAGCCTACCGCCACGACCACATCTTTTGCCGCGAACGCGGGAGAAGCCGCCAGCGCGGAAGCCACGCCCAGTGCGACCAGCCATTTACGTGAAACGCGTTGTGTCATGTTGTCCCCTGCCTATGGTTTTATTATCTATTGATCAGCGCACTGCTAGCCGGCTCCCTGGCGACATAGTGCCCCGGTGAAACCTGTTGCAAATTAATGGGTTCGACTTCTTCACCCCGTTTGTAGATATTGCCCGGCAGATCGTCCGACAGCAGCACGCGCTGCGGCCGCCGATGGGCCGGGTCCGCCACCGGTACGGCGGCGAGCAGCTTACGGGTATACGGATGCTGCGGGTTTTCAAACACCGCGCGGCGCGGGCCAATTTCCACGATGCGCCCACGGTACATCACCGCCACACGGTGGCTGATGCGCTCGACCACCGCCATATCATGCGAAATAAACAGAAATGCGATGCCCATCTCCCGCTGTAGCGACAGCAGCAGATTGATGATCTGCGCACGAATCGAGACGTCCAGCGCCGAGACCGATTCATCGGCAATCACCACCTTCGGGTTCAGCGCCAGCGCGCGGGCAATACAGATACGCTGTCGCTGACCGCCGGAAAACTCATGCGGATAGCGCCACGCGTGCTCCGGCTGTAGGCCCACGCGCTGCAATAGCCACTCCACCCGCTGCTGTAGGGCCTCACCCTGCAACGCGCCATGAATGCGCAGCGGCTCCATAATCGAGAAGCCGACGGTGTGGCGCGGGTCGAGCGAGGCGTACGGGTCCTGGAAGATAAACTGAATATCGCGGCGCAACGG
This sequence comes from Kluyvera sichuanensis, assembly GCF_040930405.1. Lineage (NCBI taxonomy): Bacteria > Pseudomonadati > Pseudomonadota > Gammaproteobacteria > Enterobacterales > Enterobacteriaceae > Kluyvera > Kluyvera sichuanensis. The sequence goes on along the minus strand of NZ_CP162271.1, from coordinate 241,805 downwards.
CTGAAGCTGATGCGCCGAGAGCGTATCAATGCGCTCACCGTTAAAGGTAATGGTGCCGCTTTGCGACTCCACCAGCCGCAGCAGCGCTCGCCCGGTGGTGGATTTTCCGCAACCGGATTCGCCCACCAGCGCCAGCGTCTCGCCGGGCCATAAATCAAAACTGACGTTTTCTACCGCGTGCACTTCACGAGTGACGCGGTTCAGAATGCCACCGCGCAGCGGGAAACGCGCCACCAGATTGCGCACCTTGAGGATCGGCTTACCCTCGACAACGGTGTCTTGCTGCTGCGGTTCACTCTCCGGTGCATTGAAATCCGGGAAGCTTTTAGGATAGTCGCTGCCGCGCATTGCGCCCAGGCGCGGCACTGCCGCCAGCAAACGGCGCGTATACGGGTGCTGCGGCGCGGTAAAGATCTCGTCCACTAGCCCGCTTTCGACCACTTCACCCTGATGCATCACCAGCACCCGGTCGGCGATTTCAGCCACTACGCCCATATCGTGAGTGATAAAAATCACCCCCATCGACATCTCTTTTTGCAGCACGTCGATAAGCTGCAGGATCTGCGCCTGAATGGTAACGTCCAACGCGGTGGTGGGTTCGTCGGCAATCAGCACCGCCGGGCGGCACGACAGCGCCATCGCAATCATCACCCGCTGGCGCATGCCACCGGAAAGCTGATGCGGGTAGCGTGACAGCATGGCCTGCGCTTCCGGAATGCGCACCTTATCGAGCATTTTTTTCGCCTCGGCCAGCGCCTCTTCGCGCCCAAGCCCCTGATGCAGACGAATAGACTCGGCAATTTGCTCGCCGATGGTAAACACCGGGTTCAGCGAGGTCATCGGCTCCTGGAAGATCATGGCGATGTCGGCACCGCGCACGCTGCGCATTTGCGCAGGTGTCTGCTCCTGAAGATCAATCACCTCGCGATTGCGTCGGCGCAGCAGCAGGCTATCCATGTTCACCTGGCTGCCGGACTGCTCCAGCAGGCGCATTAATGCCAGCGCCGTGACCGATTTCCCCGAGCCGGACTCCCCCACAATCGCCAGCGTTTCACCGCGATTAAGATGAAAAGAGAGCTGATGTACGGCGCGCACGGGCTGCCCATCCTGACGAAACGTCACGTTCAGGTTCTCAACGCTCAGCACCTGCGCGCTATCAAGCTCAGCGGAATGCGGCACGGTAACTCCTTCTATTCCTTATAGATACCAATGGTCGGTGTGTCACCGGCGTAGGCCCAGGCGCGGTACATGCCTTCACTGTTAAACGGCAGCACCACGTTGCCTTCGCGGTCAATGGCGATGAGACCACCGCTGCCGCCAAGCGCGGGCAGCTTTTCCATCACCACACGCTCGCAGGCCTCGTAAAGGCTGAGGTTACCGTACTCCATCAACGCGGCGATGTCGTACGCTGCCAGCGTACGAATGAAGACTTCACCCGTGCCGGTGCAAGAGACCGCAACGCTGGCGTTATTGGCATAGCACCCCGCCCCCACCAGCGGGCTGTCACCCACCCGACCGGGCAGTTTGTTGGTCATCCCGCCGGTCGAGGTGGCCGCCGCCAGGTTGCCATTGAGATCCAGGGCCACGGCACCCACCGTGCCCATTTTTTGCTGTTCATCCAGCGGAGCCGCGTCATGGTCGAGACTAAAGTCGCCGTTGCTGCGGGCCACCAGCAGTTGCTGGAAGCGTTCGTCGGTGGAGAACAGCGAATTATTCACCAACTCCATTCCCTGCGACTGCGCAAAGGCTTCCGCCCCCTCGCCAATCAGCATCACGTGCGGGCTATTTTCCAGCACGCTTCTGGCCGCCAGCACCGGGTTGCGCAGATGTTTTACTCCGGCAACGGCCCCCGCCTGCAGCGAGTAGCCGTCCATCACACAGGCGTCCAGCTCATGCGTCTCTGCCGAGGTGAAGACCGCGCCAATCCCGGCGTTAAACAGCGGGCACTCTTCAAGCTGGCGTACCGCTTCGGTGACCGCATCCAGCGCGCTCGCGCCGGACTCCAGCATGCCCTGTACGCTTTCGACGATGTCGGAAAGCGCGGTGACGTATTGTTGTTCTTTTTCTGCCGACAGCTGGCTGCGGCTAATCGCGCCAGCCCCGCCGTGTATTGCAATGACTGCCTTGCCCATTAAGCGATCCCTTACCTCATTTTCTTTATAGATATCATTATAGTGCCTCTGTTCCTATATCAATTTTGAATATAGAAATAGCATCCCGCATAGTGAGGTACACCACAGGTGGCATACTGTCGGTAAGGCTTTTCTGCCATAATGTGCGCATTCGAACGTTTCCCGCAGGAGTTTACCCATGGATTTTACCGCCGGACTGATGTCGCTTGATACCGCGTTGAGCCAAATGCTTGATCAGATTACCCCGCTGCACGAGCGCGAGTCGGTACCGCTGCTGAAGGCTTTTGGTCGCATTACCGCGAGCGATATCGTCTCCCCGTTGGACGTACCGGGTTTTGATAACTCGGCGATGGATGGCTATGCGGTGCGTCTGGCCGACCTCACGGCGCAGACGCCGCTGACGGTGGCAGGTAAAGCTTTTGCCGGTCAGCCGTTCCACGGTGAATGGCCTGCCGGTACCTGTATTCGCATTATGACCGGCGCGCCGGTGCCTGCGGGCTGCGACGCGGTGGTGATGCAGGAAGAGACAGAGCAAACTGACGACGGCATTCGTTTTACCGCCCACGTTAAAGCCAACCAGAATATTCGCCGTCGCGGTGAAGACATCGCCAACGGCGCGGTAGTGTTCCCTGCCGGAACCCGTTTAACCGTCGCCGAACTGCCGGTGCTGGCATCGCTCGGCATCGCTGAGGTGGACGTGGTGCGTAAAATCCGCGTCGCGCTGTTCTCCACCGGCGATGAGCTGCAGCTGCCGGGCCAGCCGCTGGGCGATGGACAAATCTATGATACCAACCGTCTGGCGGTGCACCTGATGCTGGAACAGCTGGGCTGCGAGGTGATTAACCTCGGCATCATCCGTGATGATCCGGAGCAACTGCGCCAGACCTTTATCCAGGCTGACCAACAGGCCGACGTGGTAATTAGCTCCGGCGGCGTTTCCGTCGGTGAAGCCGACTACACCAAAACCATCCTCGATGAGCTCGGTGAAATCAGCTTCTGGAAGCTCGCCATCAAACCGGGCAAACCGTTCGCCTTTGGTAAGCTTAACCACAGCTGGTTCTGCGGCCTGCCGGGCAACCCGGTTTCTGCGGCGTTGACTTTCTACCAGTTGGTGCAGCCACTGCTGGCGAAGCTGAGCGCCGGTAGCGTAGCCACCCAGGCACCACGTCTGCGCGTACGCACCACCGACCGCCTGAAAAAATCACCGGGCCGCCTCGACTTCCAGCGCGGCCTGCTGATCCGCAATGAAAACGGCGAGCTGACCGTTTCCACCACCGGCCATCAGGGTTCCCACATCTTCAGTTCGTTCAGCCAGGGCAACTGCTTTATCGTGCTGGAGCGCGAACGCGGTCACGTTGAGCCGGGCGAATGGGTAGAGGTAGAGCCGTTTAACCATCTGCTGGGAGGCCTGTAATGGCGGCGGAGCTTAGCGATGCGGAGATGATGCGCTATAACCGGCAAATCATCCTGCGCGACTTCGATTTTGACGGTCAGGAGCGGCTGAAAGAGGCCCGCGTGCTGGTCGTCGGCCTCGGCGGGCTGGGCTGCGCGGCCACGCAGTATCTGGCGGCCGCAGGTGTCGGCGAGCTGACGCTGCTCGACTTCGATACCGTTTCGCTCTCCAACCTACAGCGCCAGACGCTGCACAGCGATGCCACCATCGGTCAGCCGAAGGTGGACTCTGCGCGCGAGGCGCTGGCGCGCATTAACCCGCACGTTAGGCTGAATACGCTAAATGCGATGCTGGAAGAAGCGGCGCTGTGGGCGCAGATTGCCGAACACGACCTGGTGCTCGACTGTACCGACAACGTGACCATTCGCAATCAGCTCAACGCGGGCTGTTTCCAGCACAAAATACCGCTGGTTTCCGGGGCGGCGATTCGTATGGAAGGTCAGATCAGCGTCTTTACGTACCAGGAGGACGAGCCGTGCTACCGCTGCCTGAGCCGCCTGTTCGGCGAGAACGCGTTAACCTGCGTGGAAGCCGGGGTGATGTCCCCGCTGGTTGGCGTGATTGGCGCAATGCAGGCGATGGAAGCGATTAAGGTGCTGACCCATTACGGGGTGCCCGCAGCGGGGAAAATCGTGATGTACGACGCGATGCGTTGTCAGTTCAGAGAGATGAAGCTGATGCGTAGCCCGACGTGTGAGGTGTGCGGGTAGGCTTCGGCGAATCCATCGTAGCCCGGCCGAGCGAATGCGACGCCGGGAATCAACTCCGAGCCGCCCCGGGGTCGGCATAAATGCCTCGCCCGGGCTTGTATGATTACCTCGTCAGAAAGAACCGGCCAGTTCTCTCTGATGGCGGTCCGGATGCCGTGCCCGGGCTTAGGCTTTCACGCCTGTACCGTAGATATTCTGCACCGGTCCGCCGTTCTTTCTCATGTGACAAACCGGACAGTATCATGGACCGGTTTTTACCGGTAATCCGCATTCGCAAGGTGGGTTTCACTATGGAATATGAACTGTACTTCATCGGCATTGATGTCGCTAAAACTAAACTTGATGTTGATATCCTTCGCCCTGATGGCCGCCATCTCTGTAAAAAGTTTGCCAATACTCCCCCGGGCTATGAGGACCTGGTCCGCTGGCTTCGTAGCCATGAGGTGAGCCATGCTCATGTCTGCATGGAGTCTACCAGCACCTACATGGAAGACGCTGCCGCCCATCTGAGCGATGCCGGGTATACCGTCTCCATCATCAACCCTTCCCTGAGCGCTGCCTTTGCCCGCAGTGAAGGGCTGCGCAACAAAACCGACAAAGTGGACGCTCGTATGCTGGCTCACTTCTGCCGGGAGAAAAAGCCGCCAGCATGGGAAGCGCCGCACCCGACAGAGCGGGCCCTGAAAGCGCTGGTGCTACGACATCAGTCGCTGACAGAGATGCAGACTCAGGAGAAAAACCGCCAGGAAACTGCACCGGAAGTACAGCTGGAGAGCATTGATGTTCTCCTGCAGTGTCTGGGAGCAGAGCTGAGGCGCATTGAAAAACAGATAAAAGACCTGACGGACAACGACCCGGATATGAAACAACGGCGGAAGCTGCTGAGCAGTATCCCGGGGATAGGAGAGAAAACCGCCGCGGTGCTGCTGGCGTACACGGGACTGAAGCTGAGGTTCGCCACTGCGCGGCAGTTCGCAGCGTATGCAGGACTGACGCCGAAGCAGCATGAGTCGGGGAGCAGCGTGATGCGAACAAGCAGGATGAGCAAAGCAGGACCGGTTCATCTGCGCGGAGCGTTATATATGCCGGCGATGTCAGCGTTGTATCACACGGCATGGGGAAAAGCGTTCAGGGAAAGGCTGGAAGGTAACGGGAAGCGACCGAAAGTGATAATAGGTGCAATGATGCGTAAGCTGGCGCAGGTGGCCTATGGGGTATTAAAGTCAGGAAAAACGTTCGATGCGTTGCAGCATGGGATGCCTGTAGTATAAAGGCGGACGGGGAAGTGATAACAGCGCCAGAAGGCGCTGTTAAAGTTATGCCTGCAATCCGGGAAGCAACGGTGAAAAGGAGTTGCTGCCGCTCACAGTATCTACGCGCTACAGCGACGTACGTCCGAACGCCGTCTGCCAGTCCTGTTCAAACTTCGCCACCGCCGCATCAACCGCCGGGTAGCTAATCAGCTGCTGCGCCACATCGAGCGGCAGCGTGATTGACTGGCAACCCGCCAGCAGGCAGTCCAGCGCCTGACGCGGTGTTTTAAAGCTTGCGGCCAGCACTTTTGCCTGCGGCGCATGCAGGGTCAGCAGATCCTGTAATTCACACACCGTCTGAATACCGTTGCCCCCCTGGGCATCTACGCGGTTGACGTAGGGCGCGACGTAATCGGCCCCCGCCAGCGCCGACAGCAACCCCTGCGCCGCGCCGTAAACCGCGGTACCGAGCGTTGGGATACCTTCCGCTTTCAGCAGCTTAATCGCCGCCAGACCTTCCGCCGTCACCGGCACTTTCACCACCAGATCGGGAATAATCGCCCGCAGCTTGCGCGCGTCCGCCACCATGCCATCCGCCGTGGTCGCCATCACCTGGGCAAACAGGCGGCCTTTACCGCCCATGGCATCCAGCAGTTCCGGCAGCAGTGCGTCCAGCGGCGTCTTACCTGCCGCCACGATACTTGGGTTAGTGGTCACGCCAGCCAGCGGGAAAATACGCGCCAGCTTCTTCACTGCTGCGACGTCGGAGGTGTCGAGATAGAGTTCCATGATGTGTCCTTAAACCGTGATATTTAGGGCCTATCCCAGTAGGCGTAATTGTTGAAGCCAGTTTGGCGTCGGACAGCGCGCAGAAACCGGAACGTACACGTAGTACGTGAGGATTTCGAGCACTGCCCGGCGCCAAAATGGCGAATAAAATAGCCTAATGGGATAGGCCCTGAGCATGGAATAACATTACCACAGCAAAACCTCTGCTTAAGTTGACTCACGTCAAGATAACTTTCATTCGAAAGTATTTTAATCTTTATACGAAAGAAGAGGGCAGCATATGATTTTCAACATTCAGCGCTATTCCACCCACGATGGCCCAGGCATTCGCACCGTCGTCTTCCTGAAAGGATGTTCGCTCGGTTGCCGTTGGTGCCAGAACCCCGAAAGCCGCTCCCGCGAGCAGGATTTGCTGTTCGACCCGCGCCTGTGCCTGGATGGCTGCGACCTGTGCCAGAAAGCCGCGCCGTCGGTAATTGAACGTGCGCTGAACGGGCTGGTTATCCATAGGGAAAAGCTGGATGACAGCCATCTTGCCACACTGACCACCTGCTGCCCGACGCAGGCGTTAACCGTCTGCGGGGAAGCAAAAAGCGCTGACGAAATCATGGCCACCGTGCTGCGCGACAAACCGTTTTATGACCGCAGCGGTGGCGGCATGACCCTCTCCGGTGGCGAGCCGTTTATGAACCCGGAACTGGCGCTTACGCTGTTAAAAAGCGCGCACGACCAGGGAATTCACACCGCCGTTGAGACCTGCCTGCACGTGCCGTGGCGCTACCTTGAACCCGCGCTGCCCTATATCGACCTGTTCCTGGCAGACCTTAAGCATGTCGATGAAGCACGCTTCAAGCAGTGGACCGACGGCTCGGCGAAGCGCGTGCTGGATAACCTGAAACGGCTGTCAGCCGCCGGTAAACAGGTCACGCTGCGCGTGCCACTGATTCAAGGCTTTAACGCCGACGAAATCTCGATTAAAGCGATTACCGATTTTGCCGCCGACGAAATGCCCGGCGTGCGCGAGATTCATTTTCTGCCTTACCACACGCTCGGCATCAATAAATATGCCCTGCTCGGCCTTCCCTACTTCGCACCCGATAAGCCGCTGAATGACCCTGAGCTGCTGGATTTTGCTCAACAGTATGCCGGTGAAAAAGGGTTAACAGCGACACTACGAGGATAAAACGATGACCATTCTGAAACTCGATAAACTGACCGACCGCATTCAGGCCCATAAAAACGCGCTGGTGCATATCGTGAAGCCGCCGGTGTGCACCGAACGTGCGCGGCACTATACCGAAGCCTATCAGCAGCATCTCGACAAACCGATTCCGGTACGCCGTGCGCTGGCGCTGGCCCATCACCTAGCAGAACGCACTATCTGGATCAAGCACGACGAGCTGATCATCGGCAACCAGGCAAGCGAAGTGCGCGCCGCGCCTATCTTCCCGGAATACACCGTCAGTTGGATTGAAAAAGAGATCGATGACCTGGCCGATCGTCCAGGCGCTGGCTTTGCGGTCAGCGAAGAGAACAAGCGCGTGCTGCACGAAGTGTGCCCATGGTGGCGCGGCCAGACCGTACAGGACCGCTGCTACGGCATGTTCACCGACGAGCAAAAAGCGCTGCTGGCGACCGGCATCATCAAAGCCGAAGGCAACATGACCTCCGGCGATGCCCACCTGGCGGTGAACTTCCCGCTGCTGCTGGAAAAAGGCCTCGACGGTATGCGCGCTAAGGTAGCCGAGCGCCGCACCCGCATTAACCTGACCGTGCTGGAAGACCTGCACGGCGAGCAGTTCCTGAAAGCGATTGATATCGTACTGGACGCGGTGAGCCTGCATATTGAACGTTTCGCCGAACTGGCGCGCAGGATGGCCGCCGAAGAGATTCGCGAAAGCCGCCGCGACGAACTGCTGGCGATGGCCGAAAACTGCGATGTGATTGCCCACGAGCCGCCAAAAACCTTCTGGCAGGCGCTGCAGCTGTGCTACTTCATCCAGCTGATTCTGCAAATTGAGTCCAACGGCCACTCGGTGTCGTTTGCCCGCATGGACCAGTATCTCTACCCGTACTACCGCCGCGACGTTGAGCTGGAACAGACGCTGGATCGCGAACACGCCATCGAGCTGTTGCACAGCTGTTGGCTGAAGCTGCTGGAAGTGAACAAGATTCGCTCCGGCTCGCACTCTAAAGCGTCCGCCGGTAGCCCGCTGTATCAGAACGTCACCATCGGCGGTCAGAAACTGGTGAACGGTGAAGCGCTGGACGCGGTGAACCCGCTCTCTTACGCGATTCTCGAATCCTGCGGCCGTTTGCGTTCCACTCAACCTAACCTGAGCGTGCGCTACCACGCGGGCATGAGCAACGACTTCCTCGACGCCTGCGTGCAGGTAATTCGCTGCGGCTTCGGCATGCCGGCGTTCAACAACGATGAAATCGTTATCCCGGAATTTATTAAGCTCGGCGTTGAGCCGGAAGATGCCTACGACTATGCGGCCATCGGCTGCATCGAAACCGCCGTCGGCGGCAAGTGGGGTTACCGCTGCACTGGCATGAGCTTTATCAACTTTGCCCGCGTAATGCTCGCGGCGATGGAAGGCGGCCGCGATGCCACCAGCGGCAAGGTATTCTTGCCGCAAGAGCACGCGCTGTCGCAGGGCAACTTCGCCAACTTCGATCAAATGCTGGCCGACTGGGATACCCAGATTCGCTACTACACCCGCAAATCGATTGAGATTGAGTACGTGGTCGACACCATGCTGGAAGAGAACGTGCATGATATTCTGTGCTCGGCGCTGGTTGACGACTGCATCGAGCGGGCGAAAAGTATCAAACAGGGTGGCGCGAAGTATGACTGGGTTTCCGGCCTGCAGGTCGGTATCGCCAACCTCGGCAACAGCCTGGCGGCAGTGAAAAAGCTGGTCTTCGATCAGGGGCTGATTGGTCAGCAGGAGCTGGCAAAAGCGCTGGCGGAAGACTACGACGGCCTGACTCACGAGCAACTGCGCCAGCGGTTGATCAACGGCGCGCCGAAGTACGGCAACGATGATGATAGCGTCGACACCCTGCTGGCTCGCGCCTACCAGACCTATATCGACGAGCTGAAGCAGTATCACAACCCGCGCTACGGTCGTGGCCCGATTGGCGGCAACTACTATGCTGGCACGTCCTCTATCTCTGCGAACGTACCGTTTGGCGCGCAGACCATGGCAACGCCGGACGGCCGTAAGGCCAAAACCCCGCTTGCCGAAGGTGCCAGCCCGGCTTCCGGCACCGACCATCTTGGGCCAACGGCGGTGATTAGCTCGGTTGGGAAGTTGCCAACCTCGGCGATTCTTGGCGGTGTGCTGTTGAACCAGAAGCTGAACCCAGCAACCCTTGAGAACGAGAGTGATAAGCAGAAGCTGATGGCGCTGCTGCGCACCTTCTTCGAAGTGCATAAAGGTTGGCATATCCAGTACAACATCGTGTCGCGCGAAACGCTGCTGGAAGCGAAGAAACATCCGGATCAGTATCGTGACCTGGTGGTGCGCGTGGCAGGGTATTCGGCGTTCTTTACCGCGCTATCGCCGGATGCGCAGGACGATATTATTGCGCGTACGGAACATACGCTGTAGGTCGGTGCATTTCCCCCTCACCCTAACCCTCTCCCCCTAGGGGAGAGGGAACCGATCGGTGCCGTTGGTGAATTCCCCCTCTCCCTTCCAGGGAGAGGGCCGGGGTGAGGGTCCAGCACGCACAACCCCCCGTCACTTCTCTTTCGAATGAAATAAATTTGTGCTTTAGCTCACATTGTAATTAAATTGTTTCTGGCCGAAGTTACTCCAGGAGCATCCCGCATGACCGTTAAAGTTATCGTCACTGATATGGACGGAACTTTTCTTAATGACGCCAAGACCTACGACCGTTCGCGGTTTCTGGCGCAGTTTGAACAGCTTCAACAGCGTGGCATTGAATTCGTCGTTGCCAGCGGCAACCAGTACTACCAACTGATTACCTTCTTCCCTGAAATTCGCGATCGCCTCTCTTTTGTCGCTGAAAATGGCGCGCTGGTTTACGAACACGGGCAGCACCTTTTCCACGGTGAGCTGACGAAGCATGAGTACCAGGTGGTGATTGGTGAGCTGCTGAAAGACCCGCAGATGTACTTCGTCGCCTGTGGTCTGGAAAGCGCTTATATCAGCGAGAGCGCGCCAGATGCGCTGGTCGAGCTGATGTCCAAACACTACTACCGCTTAAAGCGCGTGGCGAACTTCCACGACGTCGATGACAAGATGTTCAAATTCTCGCTGAACCTGCCGGATAGCGACATTCCCGATCTAATTGATAAGCTGCACGTCTCCCTTGACGGCATTATGAAGCCCGTTACCAGCGGTTTCGGCTTTGTCGATCTCATCATCCCTGGTCTGCACAAAGCCAACGGTATCAGTCGATTGCTGAAACGCTGGCAGCTTTCGCCGCAGCAGTGCGTGGCGATTGGCGACAGCGGCAACGATGCCGAAATGCTTAAGCTTGTGAAGTACGCCTTCGCAATGGGCAACGCGGGCGAGAGCATTAAAGCCATCGCCGACTATCAGACCGACGATAACAACCACGACGGCGCGCTGAATGTGATTCAGGCCGTGCTCGACGGCACCGCACCTTTCTCTTCCTGAAGGTAGCCCGGACGAGGCGCAGAGCGCCGACTCCGGGAATTCTCCCGACATCTAAGTCTTGCGCCTTCCCGGCGTCGCTGCGCTCGGCCGGGCTACTTATCGCTACTTTTCCCCTTCGTGATCGAACGCAAAAATTTAAACTTGCATTAACTTTATTTTAACTTAAAGTGTCACTTGTAATGCATTTTACTTTCGAACGAAAGATTGCGAGGTTGATATGACGATGTCCTTTACCCACGAAACGCTGCCCGCCGACCCGAAAGCGGCGATTCGCCAGATGAAGCAGGCGCTGCGCGCCCAGATTGGCGATGTGCAGGCGGTGTTCGACCGCCTGAGCGCCACCATTGAAGCCCGCGTGGCGGAAATTAACGCGCTGAAGGCTGAGGGTCAACCGGTATGGCCGGAGATCCCGTATGCCGAACTCGCGGCCGGAAAGATAACGGAAGCCACCCGCGCTGAGGTGAAGCGTCGCGGCTGTGCGGTGATCAAAGGTCATTTCCCTCGCGAACAGGCGCTGGCCTGGGATCGTTCGATGCTCGACTACCTCGACTTCAACCGCTTTGACGATGTCTACAAAGGTCCCGGAGACACCTTCTTCGGTTCGCTTGATGCCTCACGCCCGGAGATTTACCCCATCTACTGGTCACAGGCGCAGATGCAGGCCCGCCAGAGCCCGGAAATGGCGCAAGCGCAGTCATTCCTGAACCGTTTGTGGCAGGTGGAAAGCGACGGTAAGCAGTGGTTTAACCCGGATATCAGCGTTATCTACCCGGATCGTATTCGCCGCCGCCCGCCGGGCACCACCTCCAAAGGTCTGGGGGCGCATACCGACTCCGGCGCGCTGGAGCGCTGGCTGCTACCGGCCTACCAGCAGGTGTTTGCCAACGTGTTTAACGGCAATATTGAACAGTACGATCCGTGGAACGCCGCGCACCGCACTGATGTGGAAGAGTACACCGTCGATAACACCACCAAATGCTCGGTATTCCGCACCTTCCAGGGCTGGACGGCGCTCTCCGATATGATTCCCGATCAGGGATTATTGCACGTCGTGCCGATTCCAGAAGCGATGGCCTACGTGCTGCTGCGTCCACTGCTGGATGATGTGCCGGACGATGAACTCTGCGGCGTCGCGCCGGGGAAAGTGCTGCCGATTTCCGAGAAATGGCACCCGTTGTTAATCAGCGCGCTGACCGCCATTCCCGCCATTGAGGCCGGGGATTCAGTATGGTGGCACTGCGACGTGATTCACTCGGTAGCACCGGTCGAGAATCAGCAAGGCTGGGGCAACGTGATGTATATTCCGGCGGCACCGATGTGTGCGAAAAACCTCGCCTACGCCCATAAGGTGAAGGCTGCGCTGGAGCGCGGTGCCTCGCCTGGCGACTTCCCGCGCGAAGATTACGAAGCCGACTGGCAAGGGCGCTTCACCCTTGCCGACCTTAACATTCACGGCAAGCGAGCGCTCGGTATCGACGGCTGATTGTCGTACAGCCCTTCCCGCTCTACGGCGGTGTGCCCTTTTCCGGGGCGCACCCGCCTGACCGACTCCCGCACCGCCAGCCGCCCGTGCAACAGCAGTGAACCCACCGGTGCATCCGGGCGAATTAAGCGCTGTTGCAGCATCTGCACCGCCTCAACGCCCAGCTCATCACGCGGAACGTGGACCGCGGTTAACGGCACATCTTCAATTGCCGCCAGGTTAAAGCCGTCGATACTCATCACCGAAACATCCTGCGGCACGCGCAGCCCGCGCTGACGCAGTGCGTTGATGGTACCCGCCGCCATAAAATCACCGCCGACCAGGAACGCCGTTGGCATCGGGCGGCTGCCCAGCGCGTCGAGCCACGCCCCCACCTTCTCTTCCGCCCCTTTGGCGCTAAAGCTGCCGATATTGAGTAAGTCACGCTCATGCTGAAAAACGAGGTTGTGCTGCCGCCACGACTCTTTAATGCCCGCCAGCCGCTGTTCCATGGTGTAGCGGCGCAGGCACATCACGTTCATCACCTCGCGGTGGCCCATTTCAAACAGATAACGGGCGGCAAACGCGCCGATCGTGCGGTGATCGGGTGCAATAGCGGGTAATCGCATACGATCGTCACGGCAGTTGATCAGCACGCAGGGCTTGCCGAGATCGGCTGCCAGATCGTGAATATGCGGATCGTCGATACCCAACAGAATGGCCGCCTGCGTCTCCGGTTCATTCATACGTGACAAAAATAGCGTCGGGTCACCGTCGTTCTCTTCCAGCGGGCAATAGCGCAGGCGCACCTCGTGCGGAGCCAGCGCCTTGCTGATGCTCTGAATCACACGGTAGTAGAAGATGTCCGAACGCTCGTCAAACGCCCTTGGCGGCGCAAATATTATCAGGTTGTTCAGCAACATACGGCCTGCTGCCATGCCGTCCATCACCCCCAATTCACGCGCACAGGCCAGCACCTTTTCCCGGGCGCGGTCGCTGGTGTTGGCTTTCCCTGCTAATACCCGCGAAACGGTGCTGGCGGAGAGCCCCGTTCGCGCGGCAATTTCCGCGATTCTTAGCTTCTTTTCCATTATGTGATCCGCCTCTAATTCAGAAATGAAAGAATTTTCATGACATAAAAACCGCACGCTGACGGGATTTGAATGCTTGTACGTAATCTATATCAGCCAGTTATGAAAAAACGTGCACAAAACGCGCTTTCCCCCGCTTTTATTGTCTCCTACTGTGAATTGGTAGAACAACTTCCATACAAGAACGGTAGAAGTGAACAAAAACAAAAACGATAACAATCAAAATCTTAATAAAAGTGGTGTGACAACTCCCCCCACGCAGTTGGCGCATCGTCCCCTACATCATCCTGTGGAGAACCCTATGAGCCAGGGTATCAATAATGATATGGCCGTCAGCAAAACGCGCCGCGTAGTGAAAAATCTGCGCTGGTGGATGCTGGTCCTCTTTTTGCTCGGCGTGACCGTCAACTACATCACCCGCAACTCGCTGGGTATTCTGGCCCCGGAGCTGAAAACCAGCCTTGGAATCACCACTGAACAGTACTCGTGGATTGTCGGGGCGTTCCAGATTGCCTACACCCTGTTCCAGCCGCTGTGCGGCTGGTTGATTGATGTGATTGGCCTCAAGCTGGGCTTTATGATTTGTGCCAGCCTGTGGGCGCTGGCCTGCCTGCTGCATGCGGGGGCGGGTAACTGGATCCATCTGGCGCTGCTGCGCTTCTTTATGGGCGGCGCGGAAGCGGCGGCAACCCCGGCAAACGCTAAGACGATTGGCGAGTGGTTCCCGAAATCCGAACGCCCGGTAGCAGCAGGATGGGCGGGCGTTGGCTTTTCTATCGGCGCGATGCTGGCACCGCCGATTATCTATTTTGCCCATGCCTCCTTTGGCTGGCAGGGTGCATTTATGTTTACCGGCGTGCTGGCGGCGGCATGGGTGGTGCTGTGGTGGGTGTTCTACCATAACCCGGACAAGCACCCGAACCTGGGCAAGGCCGAGCTGGACTATATCCGCCAGGATAACGAAGCGCCGCCGGTCAAACTGCCGTTCCTCACCGCACTGAAAACCGTCGGCAAAAACAAACGCTTCTACGGTATTGCCATTCCGGCGTTTATGGCGGAACCAGCCTGGGCCGTATTCAGCTTCTGGATGCCGCTCTACTTCGCCAAACAGTACAACATGGATCTCAAGCAGATCGCCCTGTTCGCCTGGCTGCCGTTCCTCGCCGCCGACCTCGGCAGCGTCGCCAGCGGTTACTTAACCCGCCTGTATGTCCGTCTGTTTGGCTGCTCACGCGTCAACTCCACCGTGGCAAGCTCCGTGACCGGCGCGTTCCTGATGGTGTCACTCGCCGTGGTCGCGCTCACTAAAGATCCTATCGTCGCCGTGGTGCTGATGTCGATTGGCGGCTTCGGCCACCAGATCATCTCCTGCATGCTGAGCGCGCTGGTGGTGGAGTCGTTCGATAAAGGCCAGATGGCAACCGTGAACGGCATGCGTGGATCCGCCGCGTGGATCGCGAGCTTTATCTTTTCCCTGATTATCGGGGTGACCGCCGACAAAATCGGCTTCAACCCGCTGTTTATCGCCATGGGTTTCTTCGACCTGATTGGCGCCATCTTCCTGGTTTCCTTTATTGCTGAACGCCGCGCAAAACGCGCCTGAGAGTGGATGTAGATATGAAAACGCTGAAAAACTGGACCCTGCAAAAACAGTCAACCCATCACGTCGAGCTGCTGGTCGACGGCCAGCACACGCTGTGCCTGTACGTGCTGGAGGAGAATCTGTTCCGCGTGCTGTTAAAACGCAAAGGCGAGCTGGCGCTGGACCGCACCTGGAGTATCGCGCCATCGCAGGATGTGCCGTGGGAAGGGCGTGACCGTGAGGATCTCAGCGGTTTTACCCTGCCGGCCTGGACGCTGAGCCAGCAGGACGACACCGTGACGGTGGCGACCGAATCCTTGCGTGCTACCGTCCACCAGCCGCTGTGGATCGAATGGCATTACCGTAACGCCGAGGGCGAGTGGCAGCCGTTGGTGAACGACCGTCCGACCAGCGCCTACCTGGTCAACGCCCACGGCGACGGCGTGGCGCACTACCAGAGCCGCCGCAAGGACGAACGATTTTATGGCCTCGGCGATAAAGCGGGCGACCAGCAGCGCACCGGCAAACGCTATGAGATGCGCAACCTCGATGCGATGGGCTATAACGCGGTCAGCACTGACCCGCTGTACAAACACATTCCGTTTACCATCACCCGTCGCGATGACGTGAGCTTCGGGCTGTTTTACGACAACCTCAGCAGCTGCTGGCTGGATCTCGGCAACGAGATCGACAACTACCACACCGCCTACCGCCGTTGGCAGGCCGAGGCCGGGGATATCGACTACTACCTGTTCACCGGTGAACGCGTGCTCGACGTGACCAAAGCCTTCGTCCGCTTAACCGGTAAAACGCTGTTCGGGCCAAAATGGAGCCTCGGCTACAGCGGTTCCACTATGCACTACACCGATGCGCCGGACGCGCAGAATCAGCTGATGAACTTTATTCGTCTGTGCGACGAACATGCGATCCCGTGCGACTCGTTCCAGCTCTCTTCCGGCTACACCTCGATTAACGGCAAGCGCTACGTGTTCAACTGGAACTACGATAAGGTGCCGCAGCCGAAGGTGATGAGCCAGGCGTTCCACGACGCCGGGCTGCACTTGGCAGCGAACATTAAGCCGTGTCTGCTGCAGGATCACCCGCGCTACGGCGAGGTAGCGGAGCAGTCGCTGTTTATTCGCGACTCCGAAAGCGATGGCCCTGAACGTTCCAGCTTCTGGGATGACGAAGGCTCACACCTCGACTTCACCAACCCGCAGACCGTGGCCTGGTGGCAGAACGGCGTCACCAACCAGCTGCTGGAAATGGGTATCGACTCCACCTGGAACGATAACAACGAGTTTGAAGTCTGGGACGGCGAAGCGCGCTGCCACGGATTTGGCAAAGAGATTGCCATCAAGCATATTCGCCCGGTAATGCCGCTACTGATGATTCGAGCCTCAATGGAAGCCCAGCAGCGCTTTGCACCGAACAAGCGACCGTACCTGATTTCCCGCTCCGGCTGCGCCGGGATGCAGCGCTACGTGCAGACCTGGAGCGGCGATAACCGCACCAACTGGGATACCCTGCGCTACAACACCCGCATGGGGCTGGGCATGAGCCTATCTGGCCTCTACAACCTCGGTCATGACGTCGGCGGCTTCTCCGGCGATAAACCAGACCCGGAACTGTTTGTACGCTGGGTACAAAACGGCGTGATGCACCCACGCTTTACCATCCACTCCTGGAACGATGACCATACCGTCAACGAACCGTGGATGTACCCCGCCATCACGCCAGCCATCCGCAGTGCCATTGAACTGCGCTACCGTCTGCTGCCCTACTTCTACACCCTGCTGTGGCAGGCGCACGCCGACGACGAGCCAATGCTGCGCCCTACGTTCCTCGATCACGAGCACGATGAACAGACGTTTGCGGAGTGCGACGATTTCCTGCTCGGCCGCGATATTCTGGTCGCCAGCGTCGTCGAAGCAGGCGAGCGCGAGCGCCGCGTCTGGCTGCCGGATAACGAGACCGGTTGGTACGATTTTTACACCAGCGAGTGGTTCAGCGGCGGCCAGTGGATAACGGTTGATGCACCGCTGGAGAAACTGCCGCTGCTGGTTCGTGCCGGGGCCGGTATTCCCATGAGCGCACGCATTACCTTTGTTAACGCCGCCGAGGATACCCAGCGCGAGCTGAAGCTGTACCCGCTGAAAGGCGTGGGCAGTTCGTCCGGTCTGCTGTTTGAGGATGACGGCGAGTCGTGGGGATACCAGCAGGGCAACGCGCTGTGGCTGGAGTGGGAGATGGTCTGCACCGGCAGTACCATTGATCTGAAGGTCAATGCGCGCGGTGATTATCGTCCGGCGTGGAAGGCGTTGAAGGTAACGCTGCCGGAAGGGGAAAAACGTCGGCTACTGATTAACGGCGAAGAAACCGGTGAATGGGTGCGAGGATAACCCCTCACCCCGGCCCTCTCCCCACAAGGGAGAGGGGGAAAACCTAGCCCTGCACCGAACGGTCCCCTCTCCCTTTGGGAGAGGGTTAGGGTGAGGGAGTTACTCCACGCCTTTGCTGCGCAGGTAATCTTCGTAGTTGCCGCTGAAGTCCACCACGCGCTCTGGGGTAATTTCAATCACGCGGGTCGCCAGCGAGCTCACGAACTCACGGTCGTGGGAAACGAAGATCAGGGTGCCCTGATACATTTCCAGCGCCATGTTCAGTGATTCGATAGATTCCATATCCAGGTGGTTGGTTGGTTCATCCATCACCAGAATGTTTGGTTTCTGCATCATCAGCTTACCAAACAGCATACGGCCCTTCTCACCACCGGACAGTACTTTCGCCGGCTTCTTGATATCGTCCTGGCTGAACAGCAGACGGCCAAGGAAACCACGAACCACCTGCTCGTCGTCGCCTTCCTGTTTCCACTGGCTCATCCAGTCAAACACGGAGAGATCGTTATCGAAATCTTCGGCGTGATCCTGCGCGTAATAGCCAATGCTGGCGTTCTCGGACCATTTCACGGTACCGCTATCCGGTGCCAGTTCGCCAACCAGGGTTTTCAGCATGGTGGATTTACCGACGCCGTTGGCACCGATAATGGCGATCTTCTCGCCCACTTCCATCATCAGGTTGAAGTTTTTAAACAGCGGGCCGTTATCAAAACCTTTAGTCAGCGCTTCGACTTCCAGCGCGTTACGGAACAGTTTCTTCTCCTGTTCGAAACGGATGAACGGGTTCTGACGGCTGGAGGCCTTCACTTCGTCGAGCTTGATTTTGTCAATCTGACGGGCACGAGAGGTCGCCTGACGAGATTTAGAGGCGTTGGCGCTAAAGCGGCTAACGAACGACTGCAGGTCAGCAATCTGCGCTTTTTTCTTGGCGTTATCGGCCAGCAGACGTTCACGCGCCTGGGTCGCTGCGGTCATGTACTCGTCGTAGTTACCGGCGTATACGCGCAGTTCGCCGTAGTCGAGGTCAGCCATGTGGGTGCAGACCATGTTCAGGAAGTGACGGTCGTGCGAAATGATGATCATGGTGCTGTCGCGTTCGTTCAGCGTCTGCTCCAGCCAGCGGATGGTGTCGATGTCCAGGTTGTTCGTTGGTTCATCGAGCAGCAGGATGTCTGGGTTAGAGAACAGCGCCTGCGCCAGCAGCACACGCAGTTTCCAGCCCGGAGCCACTTCGCTCATCAGGCCGTAGTGCTGCTCCAGCGGAATGCCCACGCCCAGCAGCAGTTCGCCTGCGCGTGATTCCGCAGAGTAACCGTCCATTTCGCCGTAGAGCACTTCGAGGTCGGCCACTTTGTAGCCGTCTTCTTCGCTCATTTCCGCCAGACCATAGATGCGGTCGCGCTCTTGTTTCACTTCCCACAGCTCGCCGTGACCCATGATCACGGTATCGAGTACGGAGTACTCTTCGAAGGCGAACTGATCCTGACGCAGCTTACCGATGCGCTCGTTCGGATCGAGGGAAACGTTGCCCAGCGTCGGTTCTAAGTCGCCGCCGAGGATTTTCATAAAGGTAGATTTGCCGCTCCCGTTTGCGCCAATCAGGCCGTAACGGTTGCCGCCGCCAAATTTGACGGAGATATTTTCGAACAGCGGCTTACTGCCGAACTGCATGGTAACGTTGCTGGTAACTAACACGGGAGTATCCTGAAGAATGTGACAAACCGCCTATTCTGCCACAATTCCGAATAAAAAGCGCCCGCCTTCGCCAGTGACTAAACTGTAACTCAAGTGAAAAAAATGTGATTTCGTACACATCCGAATTCCCTGCGGGGAGGAATGCACATATAATGCGCTCCTACCAACAGTCTGAATTCTCAAACAACCGCTGTAATGGCACTGATACCTCGCACAACATGAACATGAAATTAACTACGCTTTTCGCTGCGGCGCTTGCTGTCGTAGGCTTCTGTAATTCGGCATCGGCGGTAACCTACCCGCTGCCAACCGATGGAAGCCGCATTGTCGGTCAGAATCAGGTAATCACCATTCCTGAAGACAATAAGCAACCGCTGGAATACTTCGCGGCCCAGTACCAGATGGGTCTGTCTAACATGCTGGAAGCTAACCCTGGCGTGGATACCTACCTGCCGAAAGGCGGTAGCGTGCTGAACATTCCTCAGCAGCTGATCCTGCCGGACACCGTGCATGAAGGTATCGTCATTAACAGTGCAGAAATGCGTCTGTACTACTATCCGAAGGGCACCAACACCGTGATCGTGCTGCCAATCGGTATCGGCCAGCTGGGCAAAGATACGCCTATCAACTGGACCACCAAGGTAGAACGTAAGAAAGCGGGCCCAACCTGGACCCCAACGGCGAAAATGCACGCTGAATATGCCGCAGCCGGTAACCCGCTGCCAGCCGTCGTTCCTGCTGGCCCGGATAACCCGATGGGTCTGTACGCGCTGTATATCGGCCGTCTGTACGCTATCCACGGTACCAACGCCAACTTCGGTATTGGCCTGCGCGTAAGCCACGGCTGCGTACGTCTGCGTAACGAAGACATCAAGTTCCTGTTCCAGAACGTGCCGGTCGGTACTCGCGTGCAGTTCATTGATGAGCCTGTAAAAGTGACCACCGAACCAGACGGCAGCCGCTTTATGGAAGTTCACAACCCACTGTCTACCACCGAAGCCCAGTTTGAAGGCGGCGAAACCGTTCCGGTTGTGCTGACCAAAGCCGTGCAGAGCGTGACCAGCCAGGCTGACGTTGACCAGAGCATCGTTGACCAGGCGGTTAAAAACCGTTCCGGTATGCCAGTTCGTCTGAACTAATTGCCTGACGACATAAAAATGGCGGGTTAATTACCCGCCATTTTTTTATCCGTTATTCACTATCACTATGCCGCCATGATCGTAGCGATAGTGGCAGTGCGCGTACTCCAGCGGCGTGCCGTCATCCAGGTAAATAACCTGCTCCACCTCCAGCACCGGGTCGCCGGGCTCACAGCTTAGGTGCTGCTGATCGAGCGTGTCGGGTTTAATTGCCCGCACCACCCGATACGATCCCATCATCTTCAAGCCCAGATTTTCCTGCACATAGCGAAACACCGAACTTTCAAGATGCGCTTTACTTAGCCCTGGCACCAGCGACACCGGCATCACGGTCATATCCAGCGACAGCGGCTCGCCGTTGAGCAGACGCAGACGGACAAAGTCATAGACCGGCGCATCGGCGTTAACCAGCAGCGAAGCCTGCTCTTTTTCCGTAGGAAAACGCAGTTCAAAGCGAATGACCTGGCTTTCCACGGTGCCAAGATGCTCCCAGGTTTCGGTGGCCCCGGAGTAGTCGGCGCCGGGAACGTCCCACTGTGAAAGCTGCAGGAAATTCTTACGCACAAACGTGCCCTGGCCCTGACGGGTATACACCAGCCCTTCGACGATCAGCTGGCGCATAGCCTGCTGAATGGTCATCCGGCTGGTACCGAACTCCGCCGCCAGTGCAAACTGGTCGGGCAATGGTTCAGAGGCGGAATACTGCCGACTGATAATCCGTTTTTTAATTTCCCGCGCTATCGCGATGTATTTCGCCGCCATGGCCCACTCCTGTTATTACATCTCTTCACCATTGCTATGAATCGCTTTTTTCAGCCATTCATAGCTTTTCTTCGGCACACGCTTCAGGTCTTTTAAATCGTGGTTTTCACGGTTGACGTAGACCACGCCGTAACGTTTACGCATATCTCCCTGCGAGCTCAGAATATCAATCAGCCCCCAGCCAAGATAGCCAATGACCTGCGCGCCATCTTCAAACATCGCCGCTTTCATGGCGTTGATATGGTCACGATGATAGGCAATACGATAGTCATCTTCGATGATATGTTCGCCGTCCCAGGATTCGATCACCCCAATGCCGTTCTCAATCGGGAATACCGGCAGACGCCAGTCATTGTAATAGCGCGTAATAATACTGCGAAAACCGAGCGGGTCTATCTGCCAGTTCCACTCCGTCGCTTTCAGGTGCGGGTTCGGCGTGTCGCCAAACAGCATATAATTGTTCACCGCCGTGCCTTCCGGAACAGCGTCGCTGTTGAGGGTGCGGCTGGCGTAGTAGCTGAAGGCCATGTAATCGTTTTTCATGGTCGCCAGCACCGCCAGGTCTTCCTCGCGATAGATGTCATCAAAGCCGGACTGCTTAACGAAGTGCATCACTTCCGGGCTGTAGCCCTCGCCCGCAAAGGCACGCAGCAGGTTCTGGTTGAAGAACTCATCCAGTTGTTGGGCGCAGAACACATCTCGCGGCTTACAGGTGGCCGGATAAACCTGAGCGTGCGCCAGCATGCCGCCCATCAGCTTGCCCGGTTTGGTCTCATGCAAGTAATTGGTGAGATGCGCGTGGGCCATCATCACGTGGTGCTGGATTTCATAAAGCTCGCGCAGGGTTTTGTCGCCGCGCATATAGCCGGAGATCAGGAACGTTTCCGGCATATGGTAGAGATTCTGCTCGTTAAAGGTCAGCCACCAGGTCACCTTATCACCGAAGCAGTCGATCACTTTTTTGCCGTAGCGGATAAACGCGTCCATCACGCGACGGTCGGTAAAGCCGTTGTATTTTTCTGCCATCGCCAGCGGCATATCGAAGTGGTACAGGCAGATCATCGGCTCAATGCCGCGTTCAATCAGGGCATCGATAAAACGATCGTAAAAGGCAAGGCCCTCTTCGTTGAACTCGCCGTCGCCGGTTGGGCACACGCGGCTCCAGGCAATCTGGAAGCGGTAGCAGTTCATGCCCAGGTCTTTCATTAAATCGAAATCTTCTTCATAGCGATGATAAGAATCCGTCGCCACCTTCCAGTCAGAGGCGAACTCTTTCGGTTCGCGAATATCGTATACCGACATCCCCTTGCCGCCTTCATTCCAGGCGCCCTCGGTTTGCATGCTGGAAACAGAGTTGCCCCAAAGGAAGTTGGCGGGCAGTGATGGTTTCATGGTTCGGCCCCTATATGACTAGTCATTTAAATTTCATGACTAGTCATATAACGCAAAGATGAAAAAGCGCGCAACCCTGGAGATCGTTTTTTGTGAGTCGGAGAGGTTTTTTCCCGGCGGCGCTTCAAATGTAGCCCGGCCCGCCGGGGAAAGATCAGCGAAGGATCAACAGCAGCCCGTACCCTACCGCCGCCGCCCACAGCAGCATCGGAATAGAGTACAGGTGGAAGCGCCACCAGATGCGTCGGTCCGCCGCCATGCGCAGGGCAATCAGGTTCGCCAGCGAGCCGGGCAGCAACCCGAAGCCACCGACGTTTACCGCCCACGCCAGCAGCAGCGACGGCGGCACGTAGTTGAGCAGCAGGATGGTTGATGGGACGTTACTGATAACCTGCGACAGCCCAATCGCCGTAAGCCAGAGCGGCGCATCAGACAACCCGCTCACCCCGCTCAACACCTGATGCAACGCGGGAAGCTGGGTCAGCAGGTGTACGTCGATAAACATCGCCATAAACACCAGCAGCAGCGTCCAGTCCACACCGAACACGACGCGTCGCGCCAGAATCAAAAATCCGACGGCCACAATCGCCAGGCCCCACAGTTCCTGCTTCATTTCGAGTGCGGTCAGAAAGACGAGGTAGAACGCCAGGCAGCTCCACACCAGCCGCGGTTGCCAGCTCGGTGTGACGTCACTGCTCTGAAACTGCAGCCTTTTCGCTGGGAAGCAAAACCAACATAGCGCCAGCAGCGTAGCCATCATCGCCAGCGCTAGCGGCAGCATTTGCAGGGTAAACGCCGGGAACGACAGGCCAGAGCGCCCCCACAACAGGATGTTCTGCGGATTACCGATAGGCGTTAACAGCGACCCGGCGTTAACCGCCAGCGCTTCGAAAATAATCAGCCGATTAATCGGCAACGCACACCATTTTTTCAGCGTTAAGGTCAGCGGCACCACGATAAACAGCGCTACGTCGTTGGTGAGAAACGTTGAGAGCAGCGCTGCCGCCAGCACCATAAACAGCGCCAATTGCCGCTCGGTGGCGAAGCGACGCGCCATTTTGCGTCCGAGGACATCAAAATAACCGCTCTGCTCTACCCCTTTGGTCAGCAGCATCAGGCCGCTCAGGGTAATGATGGTGTGCCAATCAATGGCCGCAGGCCAGCGTGATGGCGTGAAGGGAACGAAAAAGCTCAGCAGTACGCCGACGATAATCAGCAGATGCAGAAAACGGTCGCGGGCGAGCGACCGTATAAAAGGGAGGTTCATTCCACGTATTGCCCGTGTTTCTGGGTAAACTGGCGGAACATGTCCAGCGTCTCTTCGCTGACATGGTGTTCAATGCCTTCCGCGTCGCGGCGGGCAGTATCGGCGCTGACGCCCAGCACCAGCAGGAAGTTCTCCACCACCTGATGACGCTCGCGGCTCTCCTGCGCCAGCTTCTCCCCTTCCGGCGTCAGGAATACACCACGCCATGGGATCTGTTCAATCAGCCCTACGCCAGCAAGACGTTTAAGCATTTTCGCCACCGTCGGCTGCGAGACGCCAAGACGGGCGGCCATATCCACCTGTCGCGCTTCCCCTACTTCGCGGATTAAATCAGAAATTAGCTCAACATAGTCATCAATCAGCTCCCGACGATGCGCTTCACGCACTTGACGGAACCCTTCGACGTGTTCTTCAACGTTAACCAGCTGCGTCGCTTTTTTTGTTGTTGGCGTACCTGCGCGGCGGCTCATAGCACTTCCTCATCTGTGTGACGCCTGAACGCGTCATATCAAGTGGGCCCATTGTAATGGATTGTGACCCGAGCACAAAAATTTAACGTTTTAGCCATAGCTATAAAATATAGCCTGTGCTATATCTGTATGTAATGCAAACGCCCATCACGGAATGACGGGCCAAATCGCAGGAGGAACCATGAACGAATTCAAGAGGTGTATTAGCGTGTTTAGTCATTCTCCTTTTAAAGTCCGGTTAATGTTGATCGGTATGCTGTGCGACCTGTTCAACAATAAACCGCAACAGGACACTCCGTCCCGCTAAGCGGCGAGCGCATCGCCGCTTCATCTTTCCGTCACAATTCGGTGGCAACCTACCCTATTTCGCCCAAAAACCCCGATTATTTTCTGGTTTTGCAATCCTCCTCCCAAAACAATTCGTTATCAGTAGTTGACCCAATAATAAGCACGCTTTATCTTTGCGCAGCCCTGTACTTTGCTTCCCCCTCTTCACGCATTGTCTGGCCAATAAAGACCCCTTGACGCCAGGGGATGCGCATGGCGTTTTTATAGTTGCTATCTATGAATCTAACCCTGAAAGAAACCCTCGCTGCACGTGGGCTTGCCCTGAGCCCGTGGACGGGATTTTATTTTTTACAATCGATCCTGATTAACCTGGCGCTGGGCTACCCCTTTAGCCTGCTCTATGCCGTCGCCTTTACCGGCGTCCTGCATTTGCTGTGGTGCACAGTGCCGAAAACGCAGAAGGTCATTCTGGGGGTTTATTCTCTGGTAGGGGCGCTCTATTTCCCCTTTAGCCAGGCCTATGGCGCACCGAACTTCAACACCCTGCTGGCGCTGCACTCCACCAACGTCGAAGAATCGACGGAAATTTTCACCATATTCCCGTGGTACAGCTACCTCGTTGGCCTGTTTATTTTTGCGCTCGGGGTGATTGCCGTTCGCCGTAAAGTCACCGACAAAAAGCGCTGGGGCATGATGGAAACGCTGTGCCTGGTATTCTGCATCGGCGTGTTCTTCGTCCAACCGATTCAAAACCAGATGACCGGCTGGGGCTTTAAACTGAGAGATACCGGCTACCCGGCCTTCCGTTTCGTCAAAGACATCATCGTGAACAACAACGAGGTGATTGACGAGCAGCGGCGCATGGCTGAGCTTTCCAATATGAAAGACACCTGGAACGTGCTCGCCGTGAAGCCGAAATATCACACCTACGTGGTGGTGATTGGCGAAAGCGCGCGCCGCGATGCGCTCGGCGCGTTTGGCGGCCATTGGGACAACACACCGTTTGCCAGTTCGGTGAACGGCAACCTGTTCACCAACTATATTGCCGCCAGCGGCTCAACGCAGAAATCGCTGGGGCTGACCCTGAACCGCGTGGTGGATGGTAAACCGCTGTACCAGGATAACTTCGTCACCCTCGCCAACCGTGCGGGCTTCCAGACCTGGTGGTTCTCCAACCAGGGGCAGATTGGCGAATACGATACGGCAATTGCCAGTATCGCCAAACGCGCGGATGAAGTGCACTTCCTGAAAAACGGTGATTTCGAAGCGGACAAAAATACTCGCGACGAAGCGCTGCTGAAAATGACCGAGCAGGTTCTGTCGACCGCCCGTAGCCAGCCGCAGCTGATTGTGCTGCACCTGATGGGTTCCCATCCG
This sequence comes from Kluyvera sichuanensis, assembly GCF_040930405.1. Classification (NCBI taxonomy): domain Bacteria; kingdom Pseudomonadati; phylum Pseudomonadota; class Gammaproteobacteria; order Enterobacterales; family Enterobacteriaceae; genus Kluyvera; species Kluyvera sichuanensis. Next base: position 215,886 of record NZ_CP162271.1, on the reverse strand, counting down.
CAGGCCTGCGACCGCACCCAGGGCAAATATGCGCAGTTTGTGCAGTCGAAAGAGACCTCTTGCTACCTCTATACCATGACACAAACCGACAGCTTGCTCAGCCAACTGTACGATCAGCTGCGTCGCAATACGGATAGCTTCTCCATGGTCTATTTCTCCGACCATGGGCTGGCGTTTAAAGAGCGCGGTAAGGCGGTGCAGTATCTGGCGCATGATGATAAGTACCAGCAGAACTTCCAGGTGCCGTTTATGGTGCTGTCCAGCGATGACAAAAAGCACAACGTCATCAAGGCGCGCCGTTCTGCTAACGATTTCCTAAGCTTCTTCTCCCAGTGGACGGGGATCCAGACGCAAGAGATCGCGCCGAAGTACCGCTTCGTCTCTTCGCAGAAAGCTGGCAAGGTCTACATCACCAACTTCCAGTTACAAAAAGTGGACTACGACACGCTGAAAACCGATCTGTTTGATCCCAAAAGCTAATTCATTCCTTCCCTGCTCTTGCTATCCGCTCGCTGTGAAATCCTGCGGGCGGATAGCAAACCCGTCAGACTCTGCATTACTATACTGTTCTCAACTCCTCTCACCGCGAGCCTGATGATGATCGCACAACGTCTTACGCGCGACTGGCGTATTCCTACTGCCGGGCTGATGCTGCTGCTCTTCCTCGCTACCGCATTCAGCCTGCACACCCACTGGAACGCCTTTATTCAGTGGTGTCTGGCGACGCAAATCACCCTACACCGCTATCTGGTGATGTATTTGCTACAGCTCAATAATCACGAATACAGCGGTGGGTTATGGCTTTTAACCGGCGCGTTCTTCTATGGCGTGCTGCATGCGGTTGGGCCAGGACACGGCAAATTTATCGTCACGACCTATCTCAGCACCAACCGTGAGAGCCTGGTTGCCGCCCGCGTGGTGCCCTTTATCGGCAGCCTGATGCAGGGCATCAGCGCGATTCTGTTTGTCTTTATTCTGGCGGTGGGCTTTAACCTGGCCTCCGGCGATCTCAGCACCAGTCGCTGGTACGTTGAGAAAATCAGCGCGATCATGATTGGTGCGTTTGGGTTATTCGTTATCTATCAGGCGCTGAAAAGCCTGCGCCCGCGCAAAATGACCATCTCATCGCTCAAACCATTGCACCAGCACGATGAACAGTGCGGTTGCGGGCACCACGGCGTGGGGGCCTCGCTGACGCAAAGCGACTGGAAAACCCGTCTGGGGGTCATTCTGGCGATTGGCGCCCGGCCGTGCAGCGGCGCGATTATGATTCTGATGTTCGCCAATGCGCTCGGTATTGTCAGTTGGGGGATTGCGGCAGTGATGACAATGGCCTTTGGTACGGCGCTGTCTATTCTTGGGCTATCGCTTGCCGTACGCTATGCGCGCGAACGGACGGTCGCCTTTTTTGGCGGCGCGGCGGGACAGCGTTGGGTGATGCCGGCAATTAAAGTGGCCGGAGGCGTGATGCTGATTCTCTTTGCAACCGTGCTGTTTTTAACGGTCATTCCTATCAGCGCTAACGGGGATTACATCGCGGCAGGCTGCTAGCCTGCTGAAAAACGGACATAAAAAAAGGGGTCATCAAGACCCCTTTTTTACATCACCGAAGTGATTAGAAGCGGTAACCTGCACCCACGATCCAGGTACCTACGTCAACGCTACGAATGCGAGACTGCTCGTAGGATACGTCCAGAGCGACGTTCTCGATCGGGTTGAACTGCAGACCAGCACCGTAGGAGAAACCGTAGTCGCTGGTGCTGTTGGTTTCAGGGAAGTTGTTACCCTGCCATTTACCATAGCCCAGACCCACTACGCCGTAGACGCTAGCCCAGTCGTTGATGCGGTAAGCAGGACCAGCAGTGATGCCGTAGTACTGACCTTTGTTGTACTGGCCGTCCTGGGTGTCACTTTTTGCAGTGTAGGTGAAGGAGCTAATCACACCCAGTGGGCTGTTGTCTGCTTCGTAGCGGTATTTCAGGTTGAAACCGCCCGCTTTGTTAGCAACGCCCTGCATATCGCTCTGAGCGTAACCACCAGTAACGGTAGAAGTTGCAGCTACGGCAGTACCTGCGGAGATAGCCAGTACAGCGGCCAGTGCTGAAAGACATGCAATTTTTTTCATAACCACCTCAAATGTGCTTCTAATAAATCCTAAGTTTTAAATATATCAAAAATTGTTAAGAAACTCTTTCGGCCAAACGCTGTCTAAGGGCATCAATGATGTAACACTTTGTTTCCATCTATCGCTATCCCTTTCATTAACCACATATTTTTACCTTAAGTCTTATCTCTACGTCGGTAAAATCCAGGTTAATTTTTCCAGATTATTCCTGGTTTGACAGGCCAAAATGTCCTCGACTGAAGAAATTCTACCCCTTCCATGACACTTTTTTTTCAACAATCCCTCAACCGTAGCCGACTATTTCAATTACACTGCCGGTTTTACCTCTTTTGACAAAAGCTGACAGGAAGAAGATGCCCGGCACGCCCCGCAAGGTACCGTCATGGTTACCCATACTCGTTATTCTTATCTCAATGGTCTCTATCCAGAGCGGAGCTTCGCTGGCTAAATCATTGTTTCCTCTGATCGGTGCTCCTGGCGTTACCGCGTTACGTCTGGCGTTAGGCACCCTAATCCTCGTCGTGGTGTTTAAGCCCTGGCGGCTGCGCTTTGCCAAAGAACAGCGACTGCCGCTGATCTTTTATGGCCTTTCGCTTGGCGCCATGAACTACCTCTTCTATTTATCGTTGCAGCGTATTCCGCTGGGTATCGCGGTGGCGCTGGAGTTTACCGGCCCGCTGGCGGTGGCGCTTTTTTCCTCGCGTCGCCCGATCGACTTTATCTGGGTGATTCTGGCAGTCGCCGGTCTATGGTTCCTGCTGCCGCTGGGCCAGGATGTGGCGCACGTTGATTTAACCGGCGCACTGCTGGCGCTGGGTGCCGGTGCGGGCTGGGCGGTGTATATTCTGAGCGGACGACGTGCCGGTGAAGAGCATGGCCCGGCAACGGTGGCCATGGGCTCGCTGATTGCGGCCATCGTGTTTGTGCCGCTGGGAGCATTGCAGGCAACGGACGCGCTGTGGCATTGGTCGATACTACCGCTGGGGCTTGCCATTGCCGTGCTCTCCACAGCGCTACCCTACTCGCTGGAGATGATTGCCCTCACCCGTTTGCCGACGCGAACCTTCGGGACGTTGATGAGCATGGAACCGGCGCTGGCCGCTCTCTCCGGGATGGTTTTTCTCGGCGAGATGCTGACCTTCAATCAGACGCTGGCGATGGGTGCCATTATTATTGCGTCGATGGGTTCAACGCTAACCATGCGGCAGGAAAGTAAAATTAAAGAGGTCGATGTCAGTTAAGTTTTTTATATTATGCATAGTGCACGCCACTATGCATAATAACCCTATGCGATTGCATAATTTTTTATTTCATATCAATAAAACAGTCCTAAAAATATTACCATTCCGCAATAAAAATTATAACCACCTGTTTTAAATGAAGAATATTAAATCCATTGCCGTTACTATCAAACCTATAGGCAGAATCAGAAAATACCGTTCCGGTGACGGTGCTATACTTGTTTTCGTTAATTCATGAGGACGCAGATACACACGACTTTATAGGTGTATCAGATCAAGAGGATATATGATTATGAGTACTGCAAAACTGGTTAAAACGAAAAATGCCCATCTGCTCTATACGCGTAACGACGTTCCGGATAGCGAAAAACAGGCGACCGTTGCGTTACTCAATCGTCAGGTTCTGCAGTTTATCGATCTGTCATTGATTACCAAACAGGCACACTGGAACATGCGCGGCGCCAACTTTATCGCCGTTCATGAGATGCTCGACGGCTTCCGTACTGCGCTGACCGATCATCTGGACACCATGGCAGAACGTGCCGTGCAGCTCGGCGGTATTGCGCTCGGGACCACTCAGGTTATCAATGCCCAGACCCCGCTGAAAAGCTATCCGCTGGATATCACCAGCGTGCAGGACCACCTGAAAGCGTTGGCCGAACGCTACGCCATCGTGGCTAACGACGTGCGTAAAGCCATTAGCGAAGCAAAAGATGAAGACACCGCAGACATTTTCACCGCCGCGTCTCGCGATCTCGACAAATTCCTGTGGTTCATCGAAGCGAATATTGAATAACCTTAAGTAAAACCGATCTCCTTCCCGTCACCCGGCGGGAAGGCTTTCGCACCAAAAAAGTGCACAACAACGGTTATAAACCCCGCCAAAGTAAATCAATTGTAATAATCACCTCACACAATCGTTAATAAAAGATTGTTTTCTCCCCTACGTTTGCGCTAAAAATCACCATACTTAACAACATCCTTTTCACGCACTACTTTGGTGCCCCTTTATGGTGCATATGGACATTTATCCTGCCGAAATTGTGCAAAGCCAAAAGCATTATTTGTTGATAAACAATGAATTGTAATGTTGGCACGATTTTTTCATATACCGATTGTTCTCGCAGGGGATCGCCCCGTGGATATAAAAGGAAATGCTATGAAGTCTATGTTTAAAGTTTCACTGGCTGCACTCACCCTGGCTTTTGCAGTTTCTTCTCATGCTGCAGACAAGCAACTGGTTGTGGCAACGGACACGGCGTTCGTTCCGTTTGAATTCAAACAAGGCGACAAGTACGTCGGCTTTGATATCGATCTGTGGGCCGCGATTGCGAAAGAACTGAAGCTGGATTACACCCTGAAGCCAATGGACTTTAGCGGCATTATCCCCGCGCTGCAGACCAAAAATATCGACCTGGCGCTGGCAGGCATTACCATTACCGACGAACGTAAAAAAGCGGTCGACTTCTCCGATGGCTACTACAAAAGCGGCCTGCTGGTGATGGTGAAAGCCAACAACAACGACATTAAAAGCGTGAAAGATCTCGACGGCAAAGTGGTTGCCGTGAAGAGCGGTACCGGTTCTGTTGATTACGCGAAAGCCAACATCAAAACCAAAGACCTGCGTCAGTTCCCGAACATCGATAACGCGTACATGGAATTAGGCACCAACCGCGCTGACGCGGTGCTGCACGATACGCCAAACATTCTCTACTTCATCAAAACTGCCGGTAACGGTCAGTTCAAAGCGGTAGGCGAGTCTCTGGAAGCACAGCAGTACGGTATTGCGTTCTCTAAAGGCAACGACGAGCTGCGCACCAAAGTTAACGGCGCGCTGAAAACGCTGCGCGAGAACGGCACCTACAACGAAATCTACAAAAAATGGTTCGGTACTGAACCTAAATAAACCCACCTGACTGATCAGGTTCTGTAACGCCCGGTGGCGCTTGCGCTTACCGGGCCTACAATTTTAGTCAGCACACGTTGACTCATTTTTTATTTTCACCACGGTATACAGGAATACATCATGCAGTTTGACTGGAGCGTCATCTGGCCAGCCATTCCAATTTTGTTGGACGGCGCCAAAATGACTCTGTGGATTTCGATCCTTGGCCTGGCAGGCGGTATTATTATCGGTCTGCTGGCGGGCCTGGCCCGCACCTACGGCGGCTGGATTGCTAACCACATTGCCCTCGTGTTCATTGAAGTGATCCGCGGTACGCCGATCGTCGTGCAGGTGATGTATATCTACTTCGCCCTGCCGATGGCCTTCCCGGATATTCGCATCGACACCTTCACCGCAGCGGTGATCACCATCATGATCAACTCCGGCGCCTACATTGCCGAAATCACCCGTGGCTCGGTGCTGTCGATCCATAAAGGTTTCAGCGAAGCCGGTCTCGCGCTTGGTCTTTCCCGCCGCGAAACCATTCGTCACGTGATTATGCCGCTGGCCCTGCGCCGCATGCTGCCCGCACTCGGCAACCAGCTCATCATCAGTATCAAAGATACCTCGCTGTTTATCGTTATCGGTGCCGCAGAGCTGACCCGCAGCGGTCAGGAAATTATCGCCGGGAACTTCCGCGCACTGGAAATCTGGACCGCTGTTGGCGTTATCTACCTCATTATCACGCAGGTACTCAACATCGTGCTCCGCGTTCTTGAAAGAAGGATGAAAATCCTGTGATTGAATTTAAAAACGTCTCTAAGCACTTTGGCCAAACCCAGGTGCTGCATAACATCGATCTCAACGTCAAGCAGGGTGAAGTCGTGGTGATTATCGGGCCATCCGGTTCCGGTAAATCGACGCTGCTGCGCTGCATCAACAAGCTGGAAGAGATAACCAGCGGTGACCTGATCGTCGATGGTCTGAAGGTCAACGACCCGAAAGTGGACGAACGCCTGATTCGCCAGGAAGCGGGTATGGTGTTCCAGCAGTTTTATCTGTTCCCACACCTGACGGCGCTGGAGAACGTGATGTTTGGCCCAACCCGCGTGCGTGGTCTTAATAAGGCCGCTGCGGAGACGCTGGCCAAAGATCTGCTGGCGAAGGTCGGCCTTGCCGAGCGCGCTCATCACTACCCTTCTGAGCTTTCCGGCGGCCAGCAGCAGCGCGTAGCCATTGCCCGTGCGCTGGCGGTGAAACCGAAGATGATGCTGTTTGATGAGCCTACGTCGGCGCTTGACCCGGAACTGCGCCATGAGGTGCTGAAGGTGATGCAGGATCTGGCGGAAGAAGGTATGACGATGGTCATCGTGACCCACGAAATCGGCTTTGCCGAGAAAGTAGCATCTCGCCTGATCTTTATTGATAAAGGCCGGATTGCCGAGGATGGCAACCCGCAGGAGCTGGTGAAGAACCCACCAAGCCAGCGTCTGCAAGAGTTCCTGCAGCACGTCTCCTGATGCTAACGCCGTTTATTCCCTTGGGATAAACGGCGTTTTTTCTTAGCGTTTGCGTGCCAGGAAACGACGACGCTGTTCGTCATCCATAAACGACCAGGCGATAAAGCGACTCTGCTTCTGCCCCTGCGCCATCTCTTTTTTGACGACCTTCACCGCACCTACATCGGTCAACGCGCGGTACAGCGGCGGCAGGTTTTCGCCTTTGGATACCAGCGACGTAAACCACATCACCTGGCGAGCAAAACCTTTGCTCTCCGCGATCATCTGTTTGATAAAGGCCACTTCCCCACCTTCACACCACAGTTCCTGCTGCTGGCCGCCAAAGTTCAGCGCATCGTCACGGTCCTGACCCAGATTACGACGCTTACGCTCGCTTCCCGCGCGTGCCGCAGCCGCCGAATCATGGAACGGCGGGTTGCACAGGGTAGCATCGTACTGTTCATTTTTGTGGATCACGCCGTTGAACATCGCCGTCGTATCTTTCTGGCGACGCAGACGGATCATGCGGTTCAGCGATGGGTTCGCGCTCAGAATAGCCTGCGCGCTGGTAAACGCCTCAGCATGCGTTTCACTGCCGGTGAAGCGCCAGCCGTATTCATGCGCGCCAATCAGCGGATAGATACAGTTTGCGCCGACGCCGATATCCAGAATGTTGGCTCCTTTTACTACGTTACCGCTCTCATCGCTGAGCAGGTCGCCCAGGTGGTGGATATAATCCGCGCGTCCCGGTACCGGTGGGCAGAGGAAACCTTCTGGAATATCCCACTCTTTGACCGCATAGAAATGCGCCAGCAGCGCTTTGTTCAGCGTCTTCACCGCCAGCGGGTCAGCGAAGTTGATAGTCTGCTCGCCCGCCGGGCTGAGGGTAATAAAATCGCGCAGTGCGGGAACGGCCTGGCACAGCGCTTCGAGATCGTAGCGACTATGATGACGGTTACGCGGGTGTAAACCCGGTTTTTGGGTACTCATGACTTTCTCCTGTCGTAATGCGGCGTAAGATACCCGTTGACGACGGTGCGGTAAATAAGGGAGTCTGGATTCCTGCTTCTAAATAACAGGTGCGCTATGTATTTTTATGAGCCTTCCCACGGACATGGGCTGCCTCACGACCCGCTCAACGCCATCGTCGGGCCACGACCTATCGGCTGGATTTCCTCCGTCGACCCGCAGGGGCGGCGCAATCTTGCGCCCTACAGCTTTTTTAACTGCTTTAACTATCGCCCACCGATCATCGGTTTCGCCAGCAGCGGCTGGAAAGATAGCGTGCAGAATATTGTCGAAACCAAAGCGTTCGTCTGGAATCTGACCACGCGCGATTTAGCCATCGCCATGAACGAAACCTCCGCTTCGCTGCCGCACGGCGAGGATGAGTTTGCCCGCGCCGGGCTCACGGCCATCGATAGCCGGTTGGTGAAAGCGCCTCGCGTGGCTGAAAGCCCGGTTAACTTCGAGTGCCGCCTGTCGCAGTGCATTCAGCTCACCGGTGCGGACGGTACCGCCGTCGATACCTGGCTGGTGCTGGGCGAAGTGGTCGGCATTCACATTGACGAATCGCTGCTGGAAAACGGTATCTACCAAACCGCTAAAGCGCAGCCGGTGCTCCGCGCCGGTGGCCCGTCGGCCTATTACACCATTGATGAGCGTCATCGGTTTGACTTAATCCGCCCAGATGCCCGTCAGGCCTGAGCAATACCTCCCCGGGGTCGCCGTAAACGCCTCGCCCGGGCTACGTTTGATATGTAGCCCGGACGAGCGCAGCGACTTCGGGAAAATTGTCACCGCCTCTCTCCCACATCCATCTCACCAACATTTCCACCCCAATCAGCAGGATACAGTCCGCGCCGCACGTCCCGATGAAACGAGGAATACGGCCATTCTTTTACGGATGCCCCCATCCATGCTTCACCGGGTTGAAATAGCAGTAATCAACGTGCCGCCGGTAGTCTATTTCATCACGTAAAGTGTGCTCCCAAAAGCGAGGCTGCCAGATATTCCGCATTCTCAGCGTTTGAGTAAAATGCCGTTTGAGTGCCCGCCAGCGCTGTGAAAAATCCGAATCACCCGGCGGTAGCGTCCAGATGCAGTGCATATGCTCAGGCAGCACCACCCAGGCGTTGATGATGAAGGGTTGCACTCGTTGAACGTCAGCAACCGCTTGTCGTAGCGAACCATTATCATTGCTCCTTGCGTTAGACGCTCGCAGCAACGTAATCCCCAACGCGATATGGCGCAATTCATCAGTTTTGCTTGTGGAATACGGCACGCAATTTTTAACGCCGAGCCGCTCCGAGTCGGCGTAAACGCCTCGTCCGGGCTACGAACCTGTCTCCCGAGAGCCTCCTCAATGTGTAATCCTTATGTATAAAAAATGAAGAAACTGTAAAGCAATGTATTTATTTTTAGCTCAATGAGTGATAAAAAGTTACGCGTTTTGATAATGCTTCTCACAATCATTATCAACATCATTTAAAAAACATTAAGCAACCTGCAGTGGCAAAGGGGACATGGTGTGCCCGGTTGTCATCTTAAACATCGCTTTTAAAAATTATAAGACGCTCATTGATATGGATAAAAATCGCACTACCCCGTTCAGCAGCTTTGGCTCGCTCACCTTCTTTACCGGACTGTGCATTGGCCTGACGCCTGCTGCCCAGGCTGCGGACAGTAAAGAAAAAGGCCAGGGAGATACGCTGGTTGTTGAAGCGCAAGCCCCGTCGCTATATGCCCCGACAAAATCAGCCGACCCGAAATTCAGCCGCCCGATTGCCGACACCACGCGTACTGTGACGGTAATTTCCGAGCAGGTCCTTAAAGATCAGGGTGCAACTAACCTGACCGACGCGCTGAAAAACGTGCCAGGTGTGGGCGCATTCTTTGCGGGTGAAAACGGCAGTTCATCGACTGGCGATACCATCTATATGCGCGGTGCAGATACGTCGAACAGTATCTACATCGACGGCATTCGTGATATCGGCAGCGTGACGCGTGACACCTTCAACACCGAACAGGTAGAAGTGATTAAAGGCCCGTCTGGTTCAGACTATGGCCGCAGCGCGCCGACGGGCTCGATCAACATGATCAGCAAGCAACCGCGCCTGGACTCTGGTATCGATGCTTCAGCAAGCGTAGGCAGCGCGTGGTATCGCCGCGGCACGCTGGATCTGAACGAAGCCATCGGCGACACTACCGCCGTGCGCTTAAACCTGATGGGGGAAAAAACCCACGACGCCGGGCGTGATAACGTGAAAAACGAGCGCTACGGCGTTGCCCCTTCCATCGCCTTTGGTCTCGGGACGCAAAACCGTCTGTACCTGAACTATCTGCACGTCACCCAGCACAACACGCCGGATGGTGGTGTACCAACCGTGGGTCTGCCGGGCTACTCCGCGCCAAATGCGGCGACATCGGCGCTCAATAGCTCGGGCAAGGTGGATACGCACAACTTCTACGGTACCAACTCAGACTACGACGACTCCACTACCGATACGGTGACGATGCGTTTTGAACATGATTTCAACGACACCACCACCCTCCGCAACACCACCCGCTGGTCACAAATTAAGCAGGACTATCTGATGACGGCGGTGATGGGTGGGCCAACTAACATCGTTCAACCGAACCCTAACGATGTCGGTACCTGGACCTGGACGCGCAACGTCAACACCAAAGACGTGAGCAACAAGATCCTGACCAACCAGACCAACCTGACCTCGAAGTTCTACACCGGCGCTATCGGCCACGATATCAGCACTGGCGTTGAGTTTACCCACGAGCAGCAGACCAACTACGGCGTCTATCCGATGACCGCCCCGGCGGTGAATCTGTATAACCCGAACAGTAACGTCAACATCGGCAACCTGAGTCGTAGCGGCGCTAACGCTAACGGCCAGACCGATACCTTTGGCGTCTACGCCTTCGACACGCTGCAAATTACCCGTGATTTCGAACTGAACGGCGGCATTCGCCTGGATAGCTATCACACCGAATATGACAGCGCCTCACTGTGTGGCGGTACGGGACGTGGCGCGGTTGCTTGCCCAGCGGGCGTTGCCAAAAATACGCCGGTTACCACCGTCGATGCGACCAAATCCGGTAATCTGGTCAACTGGAAAGCGGGGGCGCTGTATCACCTGACGCAGAACGGCAACGTCTACGTCAACTATGCCATCTCCCAGCAGCCTCCGGGCGGCAGCAACTTCGCGCTGGCTGCTGGCGGCACGGGTAACAACGCCAACCGTACCGACTTTAAGCCGCAGAAAGCCAAAACCAGCGAGGCGGGCACCAAGTGGGAGTTACTGGATAAACGCCTGCTGCTGTCGGCAGCCCTGTTCCGCACCGATATTGAAAATGATGTTGAAGCCAACGACGACGGCACCTATTCGCAGTACGGCACCAAGCGCGTAGAAGGCTATGAGATCTCCGTTGCTGGCAACATCACCCCAGAATGGCAGGTCATTGGCGGCTTTACGCAGCAGCGCGCAACCGTCCAGCAGGGTGCCGATGTCGCGCAGGACGGTTCATCTTCGCTGCCGTACACGCCGGAGCATGCGTTCACCCTGTGGAGCCAATATCAGGCAACCGATGCCATTTCCGTCGGTGCGGGCGCACGCTATATTGGTAGCATGCATCGCGGCAAAGACGGTGCCATCGGCACGCCAGACTCCACCGACAGCTACTGGGTTGCCGATGCCAAGATTGGCTATCGCGTAAACAGCACGCTCGACCTGCAGTTGAACGCCTACAACCTGTTTGATACCAACTATGTTGCCTCGATTAACAAGAGCGGCTATCGCTATCATCCGGGCGAGCCGAGAACCTTCGTGTTAACGGCTAACGTACACTTCTAAGTATCATCGTGGGGCGCAAGCCCCACTTTTTTTAAGGAGAGATTCCCATGATGTACCGCATTCCTGGCGTGTTGAACGCTGACGAGGTTCGCCTGCTTGTTGAAGAGTTGGACCAGGCGGAGTGGGTAGACGGTCGAGCGACCGTCGGCGCGCAGGGTGCGCAGGTTAAGCAAAATCAGCAGGTCGACACTCGCAGCGAACGCTACGTCCGCCTGCAGGCGAAAGTGCTGGAGGCGGTGAATCGCCACTCGCTGTTCTTTGCCGCAGCGCTGCCCAAAACGATCTCCAGCCCGTTGTTCAACCGCTATCAGCAGCAGGAGACCTACGGTTTTCACGTCGATGGCGCGGTACGCCAGCATCCGCAAAGCGGCTGGATGCGCACCGACCTCTCCGCCACGCTGTTTTTGTCCGCTCCTGAGAGCTATGAGGGCGGCGAACTGACCATTAACGATACCTACGGCCAGCACGCGGTGAAGCTTCCGGCGGGCGATTTGGTGCTCTACCCTTCCAGCAGCCTGCACTGCGTCACGCCGGTGACCTCAGGCGTCCGCATTGCCTCCTTTATGTGGATTCAGTCAATGATTCGCGATGACAAACGTCGCGCCATGCTGTTTGAGCTTGATGGCAATATTCAGTCTTTAAAACGTCGTTACGGTGAGTCGGACGAGGCGCTTTCGCTGCTTAATCTCTACCATAACCTGCTGCGGGAATGGTCGGAAATTTAGCCCAAAATATTTCTCAAATTTTATGATGGAGATAAACGGGATCAGCGGATGATACGGCTATCAGTGGCTATCAACGGTAAACCGCTCCATCAAAAAACAAACTCATGACAAAAGTTTACGTCTAATTCATTTATTGGAATATAATGCTAATTAAAGGCGATTAACCCAGCCCTGGTGACAAATCTATACCTGAATATACAGAGCAATCGGTTATCTTTACGAGCACGCTTTTTGGCAAATAAAGTGGCAAATTGTGCGCTAGATCGCGCTCTTACCGCTAGACTCTCCGCAAACACATTCATTTCATGAATATTTTATTAATAATCAATACATTAATAATTGTTCAATTTTTTTGAGCATGGACATCAATTCTCTTCGATTTATTCCGTCGAAAAAAAACGTGATACTTCTCACATCGACGGAAACAACGTCATCCGAACAACATCACCTGCGAGAGATTAATGATGAAAACGATTAAATATGCTGTTGCTGCTATTGCCCTTTCTACCCTGTCTTTCGGTGCTTTCGCTGCACAACCGGTCACTCAGGAACAAGCGCAAAAAATGAATGAAATTGGTGTGGTATCTGCGAACGGTGCAAGCACGCTGGATGGTCTGGAAGCAAAACTGGCTCAGAAAGCTGCTGACGCTGGCGCATCCGGTTACAGCATCACCTCCGCTAACACCAACAACAAAGTTAGCGGCACCGCGGTTATCTACAAATAACCAACCGATGTAATACCCCGTGAGCCTGACCTCTCACGGGTGCTCCAACCCTCATTGAACTTGTTGATACCCTTGTTTGCCCGGCTGCCACGCCGGGCTTTTTTTTGCGCGGAATTTGGGGATGGTGATTTCCCGGGGTCACTTCGTTCGCCCTGGCTACGGAAAATGTAGCCCGGGCGAGGCGTTTACGCCGACCCCGGGGAGGCACTAAGGCTTAATACGACTGCGCCACTCGCGCCAGCCCCTCTTCAATACTCTGCACTTCACCCGTCGCCAGCAGGCAGCACGCGAGCTGAATTTTCAGCGAATGCGGCACCGGCTCAACGCCCGCCACACAGCGCTCAATCCACTGAGCGGTGATTTCAGGATCCTTGCTCGACGGCAGCACCACTTCCGTCTCCGGCTGCTCGCTCTGACGTTCATTGACCACTCGCGCCCCCTCAGCATCGATCAGCGTGATCTGCGGGCAACGCTGCGGGTTAGCGTACACCTCACCTTCCGTACCATGCATCAGCAGGCTACGCCCACCGATATCGGCAAAGAATTTCGCCACCTTCCCCACGTATTCGGGATGCGACACGCTGGACAGACGCAGCGCGGCATTCTCTTCAAACGGCGTGGCAAGCTTTGCCAGCGTATGGGCACTGTTGCGCACGCCAAGCTGCCAGCGGAAATTCAACTGTCGTTCCAGCGGCGGACACAGCGCGCCAACCGGAATATAGACCGGCTGATGGCCTTCGAGCTTTGCCTGCGCCTGACCGGCGTGACGGGTAGGCTCAATGCCCATCAGGGCAAAAATGGTTTCTGTAATGACCCGGGTTGGGTCTTCGCTCACGCCGTGCACCACCACCGGGAAGCCCAGCTTGTGCAACAGCATCGCCAGCAGCGGCGTCAGGTTGGCCTGTTTACGCGCACCGTTATAACTCGGAATGACGACAGGCATTGGCCTGCCTGCCGGCGGCGTTAAGCGCAGCGTCTTTTGCTGCATCGCGTCGTAGAAGCCAAGCATCTCCGCTTCACCTTCGCCCTTAATACGCATGGAGAGCAAAATCGCACCCATTTCCAGGTCCGGCACGTCGCCATCCAGCATATGGCTATACAGGCCGCGCGCGGTCTCCTGGTCCAGGTCACGAGCGTGATTTTTACCGCGCCCGATCTCTTTGATGATTTTGCGATAATCCATGTGCTGCTCCTTTTACATGCTCATTCAGCGGCTTCGTCCCGACGGCACAACGCTCGACCGGGCTACCGTTTTTTACGACGCGGCGATTTGGGTTTCGCCGTGGGGGCTTTTTGCTTCACTTCCGGCACTTCCGGGCGTTCAATCGGGAAAACCGGTAACGCATTCAGTAAACGCTTACCGTAGTTTTTGGTCAACAACCGCTTATCGTAGATAACCACTTCGCCCCAGCAGCCATGGCTACGGATAAGGCGCCCAACCTGCTGAATCAGGTTAAACGATGCGCTGGGCAGGCTCTGCACCTCAAAAGGATAGCGGTTGAGGCTTTTCAGCCACTCCCCTTCGGTGATCACCACCGGGCTATCGATCGGCGGGAAGGCAATTTTGTGGATATGCACCTGGGTGAGCAGGTCACCTTTCAGATCCAGCCCCTCGGCAAAAGATTGCAGGCCAACCAGTACGCTGCGCTCGCCGTTCTCCACCCGCTTACGGTGCAGTTCCACCAGCCGATAGCGCGGCTGATCGCCTTGCACCAGCAGCATCAGCCGCAGGTCGGTGACGTACTCGAGGAAACGCTGCATCGCGCGCCCGCTAGCAAACAGCACCAGCATGCCGTGATGTTTTTTACTCTCAACCTGCTCGCGGAAGTAGGCCGCCATTTCAGCAATATGCTGCTCTTCGTTATCGATAAGCGGCTCATACTGCATCTGCGGAATAACGATTTTGCCCTGCTCGACGTGGTTGAACGGTGAATCCAGCGCGACAAAGCGATCGCCCGCCTTCTCCTTCAGGCCGCTCATCTCCTGCAGACGGGAGAAACTGTTCAGTGAACGCAAGGTTGCCGAAGTGACGATAATATGCGGCACGCTGCGCCACAGCAGACGTTCTAGCTGATCGCTCACGCGAATGCCCACGCAGTGGAACCAGACGTGCATCTGCCCATCGCGCGCATCACGTGTCGCCCACTTGGTGACCGGCGCGCCCGACGCTTGAGAGAGCGAAGCCAGCCGCCACAGCTTGCTTTGGGACTCAAACATGCCCAGAGCGCGGTTCATCTGCAAAATAATGCGGTGCAGCCGCACGATGTCGTGGCTGCCGGTTTTTTCACTCAGATCGTTTAAGAACAGCTCGGCAAGCCCGCGCAGCATCTCGGTAAGCTTGGCCAGACGCTGGCAAATCTCCATCACCTCGTCGGGCAGTTCCCCCATCGGGAAACGGTGTTCAGCCTCCTGAGTGACCGGCAGATAGAGATTCAGAATAGTGTTGAGCGAGGCAATCAGTTCGTACAGCTCTTCGCAGTGGCCGTTCAGCCGTTCCGGCAGCGCCAGCGGCGGCGTGGTTTTCGGGCGGAACTGTTCCATGCAGGTCGCCACCAGCTTGCTGAAGAGATCGAGCTGCAGCCGATACCACGGCGCGGTAATCTCCGCGCTCATCTCCAGCGCGTCACGGGCGACGTCAGGCAAATGGTGGCCTTCATCCAGCACCAGCAGCAGGTTTTTCGGCTCTGGCAGCACCGCTTCGCTCTCCATCGCGGCCATCACCAGCGCATGGTTGGCAACCACCACTTCCGCCTCCTGAATTTCGCGGCGAGCGACGAAGAACGGGCATTCGCGGTAGTAGTGGCAGTTACGGTTCAGGCAGCTGGCTTTGTCGGTGCTCAGGCGACGCCAGAGATCGTCGTCAATGGCGATATCGGTGTGATCGCGCAGGCCGTCCCACTTGTAGCCGTCGAGGTCACCCTTCAGCTTTGCGCAGCGCTTCTGCTCTTCCTGATTGTTTGGTGTGAGTTCGTCGTCGAGGAACGCCAGCAGGTCCTGCTGGTTCGGCTCGGTGCTGGCCAGCGCCGCCAGATTACGCGGGCAGACGTAGCGCCCACGGCCAAAGGCCGCGGTAAAGCGCAGGTCGGGGATAATTTTGCGCAGTAGCGGCAGGTCTTTACTGTAGATTTGATCCTGCAAGGCGACGTTGGCGGTACTGACCACCAGCGTTTTTTGCTCTTCGCGGGCAATGGCAATGCCGGGGATCAGATACGAGAGCGTTTTGCCGACGCCGGTCGGCGCTTCAATCGCCAGGTGCCGTCCCTCTTCTCCCGCCAGCGTTTTGGCGACGTCCGCAATCATCTGCCGCTGCGGCGCGCGGGGAATAAAGTCGGGGATCTGTTCCTGGAGCGCCTTGTACCAGGCGGCGATTTGCGCTTTTAGCGCAGCGGTCAAAGCCATGAGAAAACCTGAGATACTGTATAAACAGCCACTATTGTGGCATTTTCTGTACGCCGCCGCAAAAAAGAAAGCCCGGCTTTCGGCCGGGCTCGCAATTTACTGCGCTGCTGCAGGTTTACGCGGGCGGCGCGGTGGACGTGGCTTGTCGCCTGCCGGCTTGCCTTCCGCACTGCGCGGTTTGGCTTTCGGCGCACCGCCATCGTTACGACGCGGCTGCTGCTGGCTGCGACCCGCACCCTGGCCTTGACCCTGGCTCTGACCGCGGCCACGGCCACCGCCGTTGCCACCGTTACCGCCACCACGCTGCTGGCGACCGTTCTGAATCGGCTCGGCTTTGATTGACGGATCGACGTCATAGCCGTCGAGAGCGATACGTGGGATCTCTTTCTTCAGCAGGCGTTCGATGTCACGCAGCAGTTTGAGTTCATCAACACACACCAGAGACAGCGCTTCACCTGTCGCCGCCGCACGGCCGGTACGGCCAATACGGTGCACATAATCTTCCGGCACGTTCGGCAGCTCGTAGTTCACCACGTGCGGCAGTTCTTCGATATCCAGGCCACGCGCCGCGATGTCGGTTGCCACCAGCACGCGAATATCACCGGATTTAAAATCTGCCAGCGCACGTGTACGCGCACCCTGCGATTTGTTGCCGTGGATTGCCGCACTGCGGATGCCGTCTTTGTTCAACTGCTCCGCCAGATGGTTCGCGCCGTGTTTGGTACGGGTGAAGACCAGCACCTGCTGCCAGTTACCCTGGCCAATCATCTGCGACAACAGCTCGCGCTTACGTTTTTTATCGACCATATGCACATGCTGCGTCACCTGCTCGGAAGCGGTGTTGCGACGCGCCACTTCGATTTCCAGCGGGTTGGTCAGCAGCTTTTCAGCCAATGATTTGATGTCGTCAGAGAAGGTCGCGGAGAACAGCAGGTTCTGGCGTTTGGCTGGCAGCTTAGTCAGCACACGACGGATATCGTGGATAAAGCCCATATCCAGCATGCGGTCCGCTTCGTCCAGCACCAGAATTTCAATCTGGTCCAGCTTCACCGCGTTCTGATGTTCGAGGTCCAGCAGACGGCCAGGCGTTGCCACCAGAACGTCAACGCCGCCACGCAGCTTCATCATCTGCGGGTTAATGCTCACCCCGCCGAAAACCACCAGCGAACGGATGTTCAGGTAGCGGCTGTATTCACGGACGTTTTCGCCAATCTGGGCGGCCAGCTCACGGGTTGGCGTGAGGATCAGCGCGCGCACCGGGCGACGGCCTTTAACGTGCGGCTCGCGAGAAACCAGCAGCTGCAGCAGTGGCAGCGTAAAGCCTGCGGTTTTACCGGTACCGGTCTGCGCGCTCGCCATCAGGTCACGGCCCTGCAGTACAGCAGGAATCGCCTGCTGCTGAATAGGAGTGGGTTCCTGGTAGCCCTGCTCAGCAACGGCACGCAGAATATCGGGGTTCAGTCCGAGGGAATCAAAAGACATACATACTCCACACCCACCCCGACCGCACGCGGTGTAGTTTTCGAGGGGATAAAAAACGGGGGAATGACAAAAACCACAATGTCATGAAGGGGCGGAGTGTAGCAGTTTTTGTGATGCACCGCATAAATTATCCCCTCCGGGGGAGAAAACAAGATTATTCACCAGACTGGACAAGTTTAAAAACGCAGCATAGTCTTAATCAATCGTTTGATTAATTTTGGTGGTACCATGAGCACAACGCCAATAACCAGCAAAGGTGAGCAGGCCAAAAGCCAGCTGATAGCCGCGGGGCTCGCCCAGTTTGGCGAGTACGGGCTCCATGCCACCACCCGAGACATTGCCGCCCAGGCCGGGCAGAATATCGCGGCAATTACCTACTATTTTGGCTCAAAAGAAGATTTATACCAGGCCTGCGCGCAGTGGATTGCCGACTTTATTGGCGAAAATTTCCGCCCGCATGCCGAAGCGGCAGAACAGCTCTTTGCCCAGCCAGAGCCGGACAGAGACGCCATACGCGCGCTGATCCTCCGCGCCTGCCAGAACATGATTTTGCTGCTGACCCAGGACGATACCCTGAACCTCAGCAAGTTTATCTCCCGCGAGCAGCTTTCGCCGACCGCCGCCTACCAGCGGATCCACGATCAGGTCATCGCCCCGCTGCACGCACACCTCACCCGGCTGATTGCCGCCTATACTGGCTGCGACGCCAACAGTACGCAGATGATCCTCCATACCCACGCGCTGCTCGGCGAAGTGCTGGCCTTTCGCCTGGGACGGGAAACCATCCTGATGCGTACCGGCTGGTCGCAGTTTGATGCCGACAAGGCCGAGCAGATTTTCCAGGTGGTGACCTGCCACATCGATTTGATTTTGCAAGGACTGACGCAAAGGAGCCTGAAGTCATGAAAAAACCGGTAGCGCTTATTCTGGTCGTGGTGGCCATCGTCGCCCTGATTGGCGGCGGAACATGGTGGTATCAGAGTCGGCAAAATAACGGCCTGACCCTGTACGGGAACGTCGATATCCGCACCGTTAATATGAGCTTCCGCGTCGGCGGCCGCCTGCAATCGCTATCGGTTGACGAGGGGGATGCCATCAAACAGGGGCAGACGCTGGGCGAATTGGATAAAGCACCGTTTGAAAACGCGCTGATGCAGGCAAAAGCCAACGTCGCCACCGCCCAGGCGCAGTACGACCTGATGATGGCGGGCTACCGGGCCGAAGAGATTGCGCAGGCGGCAGCGGCCGTCAAACAGGCGCAGGCCGCCTATGACTATGCGCAGAGCTTCTTGCAGCGCCAGCAGGGGCTGTGGAGCAAACGGCTGTTATCGGCAAACGATCTGGAAAACGCGAAATCCTCACGTGACCAGGCGCTGGCGACGCTGAAATCCGCGCAGGATAAACTGAGCCAGTACCGCGCCGGTAACCGTCCGCAGGAAATCGCCCAGGCCAAAGCCAATCTGGAACAGGCGCAGGCGCAGCTGGCGCAATCCACGCTGGACTTACAGGACACCGTGCTCACCGCCCCTTCTGACGGTACGCTGCTCACCCGCGCCGTGGAACCCGGCAGCATGCTCAGCGCAGGCAGCACGGTGCTGACGCTCTCCCTGACCCGCCCGGTCTGGGTTCGCGCCTACGTCGATGAAAAAAATCTCAGCCAGGCGCAGCCGGGTCGCGAGATCTTGCTCTATACCGACGGTCGCCCGGATAAGCCGTATCACGGCAAAATTGGCTTTGTTTCGCCTACCGCAGAATTCACCCCAAAAACCGTTGAAACGCCGGACCTGCGTACCGACCTTGTCTATCGTCTGCGCATTATCGTGACCGATGCCGACGATAGCCTGCGTCAGGGGATGCCGGTCACCCTGCGCTTTAGCGATGGGTCGCGCCATGAGTGACCAGCAGATTCAGCTGCACGGGCTGGTTAAACAGTTCGCTGGCATGAATAAACCGGCGGTGGCGAAGCTGGACTGCACGATTAACGCTGGCTACGTCACCGGGCTGGTCGGCCCGGACGGTGCGGGGAAAACCACGCTGATGCGCATGCTGGCGGGGTTATTGAAGCCTGACGACGGCAGCGCCGTGGTGCTGGGGCTCGACCCGATTCGTGACGATAGCGCCCTGCACTCAGTGATGGGCTATATGCCGCAGAAGTTCGGTCTTTACGAAGACCTCACGGTGATGGAGAACCTCAACCTCTACGCCGACTTGCGCAGCGTCACCGGCGAAGCGCGTGAGAAAACCTTCGCTCGCCTGCTGGAGTTTACCGCGCTCGGCCCGTTCACCTCGCGTCTGGCCGGTAAGCTCTCCGGCGGTATGAAACAGAAACTGGGGCTCGCCTGTACGCTGGTTGGCGAACCGAAGGTGCTGCTGCTCGATGAGCCCGGCGTTGGTGTTGACCCGATCTCCCGCCGCGAGCTGTGGCAGATGGTACATGAACTGGCAGGCGATGGGATGCTGATCCTCTGGAGCACCTCCTATCTCGATGAAGCCGAGCAGTGCCAGGACGTGCTGCTGATGAACGAAGGCGAGCTGCTCTATCAGGGCGAACCCACCGCCCTCACCCGTACCATGGCCGGGCGCAGCTTTTTAATGCATAGCCCGGTGGAGAATAACCGCCGGCTGCTACAGCACGCGCTGAAGCAGGAGATGGTCAGCGACGGCATGATTCAAGGGCGCTCGGTAAGGGTTATCCTGAAGAAATCGGCAACCGCCGAAGATCTCAAACGCGCGCCGGGAATGCCGAAATTAGAGATTGAAGAAACCACGCCGCGCTTTGAAGATGCGTTTATCGATCTGCTCGGCGGTGCGGGCACCTCAGAGTCTCCGCTGGGGGCGATTCTGCACACCGTTCAGGGCACGGCGGATGAGACGGTGATCGAAGCCAGACAGCTCACCAAGAAATTTGGTGATTTCGCCGCCACCGACCACGTGAATTTTGCCGTCAAGCGCGGCGAGATTTTCGGCCTGCTCGGGCCAAACGGCGCGGGAAAATCCACCACCTTCAAGATGATGTGCGGCCTGTTAGTGCCAACTTCCGGCAATGCGTTAGTGCTGGATATGGATCTGAAAACCGGTTCGGGCAAAGCTCGCCAGCATTTGGGCTATATGGCGCAGAAGTTTTCCCTCTACGGCAACCTGACCGTAGAGCAGAACCTGCGCTTCTTCTCCGGTGTATATGGCCTGCGCGGTCGCGTGCAGAACGACAAAATTGAGCGCATGAGCGAGGCGTTTGGCCTGAAGGAAATCGCTCGCCACACCACCGACGCGTTACCACTGGGCTTTAAGCAGCGTCTGGCGCTGGCCTGCTCGCTAATGCACGAGCCGGATATTCTGTTCCTCGATGAACCCACCTCGGGCGTTGACCCCATCACTCGCCGCGAATTCTGGCTGCATATCAATAGCATGGTGGAAAAAGGAGTCACCGTGATGGTGACCACTCACTTTATGGATGAAGCGGAGTACTGCGACCGTATTGGCCTGGTCTATCGCGGCAAGCTGATTGCCAGCGGCACGCCGGACGATTTGAAAGCCAAAGCCGCGGATGAGCAACAGCCTGACCCCACCATGGAGCAGGCGTTTATCACCCTCATCCACGACTGGGATAAGGAGCATGCCGATGAGCGCTAAAGGGCTATCGTGGCGGCGCGTGCGTGCGCTGTGCGTGAAGGAGACGCGGCAGATCGTCCGCGATCCCAGCAGTTGGCTGATTGCGGTAGTGATCCCGCTGATGTTGCTGTTTATTTTTGGCTACGGCATTAACCTCGACTCCAGCAAGCTGCGGGTTGGCGTGCTGCTCGAACAGCAGAGCAAAGAGGCGCTGGACTTCACCCATACCCTCACCGGCTCGCCCTACATAGACGCCACCATCAGCGACAACCGCCAGCAGCTGATTGAGATGATGCAGGCCGGACGCATTCGCGGCCTGGTGGTGGTGCCGGTCGATTTTGATAAGAAAATGGCCCGCCCCGGCGACGATGCACCGATTCAGGTGATCACCGACGGCAGCGAGCCTAATACCGCTAACTTTGTGCAGGGCTACGTCGAGGGGATCTGGCAGTTGTGGCAGAAACAGCGCGCCGAGGACAACGGACAAAGCTTCGAACCGCTTATCGACGTGCAAACCCGCTACTGGTTTAACCCGGCGGCCATCAGCCAGCACTTTATTATTCCAGGGGCGATAACCATCATTATGACGGTCATCGGCGCGATTCTGACCTCGCTGGTGATCGCCCGCGAATGGGAACGCGGCACCATGGAGGCGTTGCTCTCCACCGAAGTGACCCGCGTCGAGCTGCTGCTGTGCAAGCTTATCCCCTACTACTTCCTCGGCATGCTGGCGATGCTGCTTTGTATGCTGGTATCGGTGTTTGTGCTCGGCGTGCCGTATCGCGGTTCGCTGGTGATTCTGTTTTTCATCACCAGCCTGTTTTTGCTCAGCACGCTGGGAATGGGGCTGCTGATTTCGACCATCACCCGCAACCAGTTTAACGCTGCGCAGGTGGCGCTCAACGCCGCGTTTCTGCCGTCGATTATGCTGTCCGGGTTTATTTTCCAGATAGACAGTATGCCAGCGGCTATTCGCGTGGTGACCTATATCATTCCGGCGCGCTATTTCGTCAGCACCCTGCAAAGCCTGTTTCTGGCGGGGAATATTCCGGTGGTGCTGATGGTCAACACGCTGTTTTTGATTGCCTCGGCGGTGATGTTTATTGGTCTGACGTGGATGAAAACCAAACGTCGGTTGGATTGATGCTTTCCCGGGGTCGCTACGCTCGCCCGGGGACAATGGAGAATTCACATGCTGTACCGCTTATGGACGCTTATCCGCAAAGAGCTACAGTCGCTGCTGCGCGAGCCGCAGACGCGTGCCATTCTGATCATGCCAGTGCTGATCCAGGTACTGCTGTTCCCCTTTGCCGCCACGCTAGAGGTGACCAACGCCACCATCGCCGTCTATAACGAGGATAACGGTAAGCATTCGGTAGAGCTGACCCAGCGCTTCGCCCGCGCCAAAGCGTTTACCCACGTTCTGCTGCTGCAAAGCCCGCAGGAGATCCAGCCAACCATCGACACCCAGAAGGCGCTGCTATTAGTGCGCTTCCCGGCCGATTTCTCGCGTAATCTCGACACGTTCCAGACCGCGCCGATGCAGCTGCTGCTCGACGGGCGTAACTCGAACAGCGCCCAGATTGCCGCTAACTATCTCCAGCAGATCGTAAAAAACTACCAGCAGGAGCTACTGGAGGGGAAAGCGAAACCCAATAACAGCGAGCTGGTGGTGCGTAACTGGTATAACCCCAACCTCGATTACAAATGGTTTGTAGTGCCGTCGCTGATCGCCATGATTACCACCATCGGCGTGATGATCGTGACCTCACTGTCGGTGGCGCGTGAACGCGAACAGGGCACGCTTGACCAGCTGCTGGTCTCCCCGCTCGCCACCTGGCAAATTTTCGTCGGCAAGGCGGTGCCCGCGCTGATTGTGGCAACCTTCCAGGCAAGCATCGTGCTGGCAGTCGGGATCTGGGCCTATCAGATCCCCTTCGCCGGATCGCTGGCGCTGTTCTACTTTACGATGGTGATTTACGGACTCTCGCTGGTGGGCTTTGGGCTGCTTATCTCGTCGCTGTGCTCGACGCAGCAGCAGGCGTTTATCGGCGTATTCGTCTTTATGATGCCCGCGATTTTGCTTTCAGGGTACGTGTCGCCGGTGGAGAACATGCCGCTGTGGCTGCAGCATCTGACGTGGATAAACCCGATTCGTCACTTTACCGATATCACCAAGCAGATCTATTTGAAGGATGCGAGTTTGTCGATTATCTGGGGGAGTTTGTGGCCGCTACTGTTTATAGCGGCCACGACGGGATCAGTGGCGTACGCGATGTTTCGCCGCAAGATCGCCTGAGGCTTTCTCTTTCACCAGCAGCGAGAACACGGCTGGGCCAGCAAGGATAGCGAGCCCGGCCAGCGCCAGCAGGTAGTTATTGTGCAACACGCGTGACAACAGCCAGACGACAATCATCGCCGCGCCAAAATACCAGGTGGTGGTTAACTCTTCGAGCACGTCGGCGAAGGCACGCCAGCGCTGCTCCGGGTGGCGCTGCAGCGCCAGCATCAATACGACGGTCACGGCATACAGCACGCAGAGCCCGAGGCCAACGCGTACCAGCGCGCCGCCCATCCAGCCCATCACCAGTGCGGCGACGACCAGTAAATGCAACATAATCTGCCAGCAACTGAGTCCTGTTGCGACACGAATTCGTTGTTGCCACTTCATGGCTTCTCTCCTGAAGAATTTTATTCGCTTATTCAGAGTACTCAAGTCTACGGAAAATTCCGTAATAGTGGTGCTTTTTGTGACGCTGTTGTCACTATTTTCACCAACAGAGTGATGAATTGTGCCTAAACATTCATTTAACGAAGAGGAAAATGCAGGGGATTAGGTGAGATTCCCGGCGCCGCTGTGCTCGGCCGGGCTACAAATTCGAGTCTGTAGCCCGGCCGAGCGCAGCGACGTCAGGGGGTATTTAACGGCGGTTACCGAAAATACGCAGCAGCATCAGGAACAGGTTGATGAAGTCGAGATACAGCGTCAGCGCGCCGAGAATGGCGTATTTGCGCAGGTTCGACGAATCGCGAACGTCAATCTGCTCGCCGATATTTTTCAGCTTCTGGGTGTCATAGGCGGTCAGGCCAACGAACACAATTACCCCGATGTAGGTAATCGCCCACATCAGCGCATCGCTTTTCAGCCAGAAGTTCACCAGCGACGCCAGCACGATACCAATCAGCGCCATAAACAGCATGTTGCCAAAGCCGCTCAGGTCGCGCTTCGTGGTGTAGCCGTACAGGCTCATAATACCGAACATCCCGCCGGTCACCACGAAGGTGCTGGCGATGGACGAATAGGTATAGACGATGAAAATACTCGATAGCGTCAGCCCGGTGAGCGCTGAATAGAGCATAAACAGCGTGGTCGCCATGCCTGCGCTAAGACGCTGAACCATGCCCGAAAGCACGAACACCAACGCCAACTGCGCGATGATCAGCCCAAAGAAGGTAATTTTGCTGGAAAAGACAAACATCATCACCGCGGGAGTGTTAGCCGCATACCAGGCGATAAACGCCGTCAGCAGCAACCCGCAGGTCATCCAGCCATATACCTGAGCCATATAGGTCTGCAGACCGCTACGCGCCTGCACAATTGAATCGGACCGAGGGAATCGTTCCATGACTTTCTCCTGAGTGTGAGTAGAACTTATTCTAAGCGTATCACATTCACGGCTTACCAGCGCTCGGCAGCGTGTTTATCGCTGTCGCGGGCTTCTACCCAGCGCTCACCTTCCGGCGTGGCTTCTCGCTTCCAGAACGGCGCACGGGTTTTCAGGTAGTCCATGATAAATTCGCCGGCGTCAAACGCGCTGCTGCGGTGCGCGCTGGTCACTCCGACAAACACAATCTCTTCACCAGGCCACATTTCACCAATACGGTGGATGACCGTCACGCGGCCGAGCGGCCAGCGTTCGCGCGCGGCCTCAACGATTTCTGCCAGCGCTTTTTCAGTCATGCCAGGATAGTGCTCCAGGGTCAATGCTTTGACGCTATCGCCCAGGTTGTGATTACGCACCTTGCCGGTAAAGGTCACTACCGCGCCATCTTCATCGCGCTCGGCAAGCCACGGGTATTCATCCCCAACGTTGAAGCGTTCGTGGCGGACGATAATTCGGGTCTCGCTCATCTTAACCTCCTGTTACCGGTGGGAAAAATGCCACTTCGTCGCCGTCTGCAACCGGATGGTCGAAGCTCACCAGCGTCTGATTCACCGCCGCCAGCAGCTTGCCCTCTTCCAGCGCCAGAGACCAGCGCCCTTCCTGCGCCGCCAGATGCTGGCGTACCGCTTCAACCGTTGCAAACTCAGGCGCCAGCGCCAGCGAATCGGTGCCCACCAGCTCGCGGACCTGAGCAAAAAACAGCACATTAATCATAGGAATCCGCCTTGAAATCGCCCGATTTTCCGCCGCTTTTCGCCAGCAGACGAACCGGGCCAATGACCATATCTTTTTGCACCGCTTTGCACATGTCGTAAATCGTCAGCGCGGCGACCGAGGCGGCCGTCAGCGCTTCCATTTCAACGCCGGTTTTCCCGGTCAGGCGACAGAGCGATTCAATGCGCACGCGGTGATGTTCTGGTTCGGCCTGCAGGTTAACTTCCACCTTGCTCAACATCAGTGGATGGCACAGCGGGATAAGATCCCAGGTGCGCTTGGCCGCCTGAATACCGGCGATGCGCGCCGTGGCGAACACGTCACCTTTGTGGTGGCTGCCTTCGATAATCATCGCCAGGGTTTCCGGCTGCATGGTAACAAACGCTTCAGCGCGCGCTTCGCGAACGGTTTCCGCCTTGGCGGAGACATCCACCATGTGGGCTTCACCCGCCGCGTTGATATGGGTCAGTTGCGACATCGTTTATTTCTTCAGATGAGGGTGGAAGTTACACGGACGCGTACGGGCATCCAGCTGCGGGGCAATAATGTTGTCCCACGCGGTACGGCAGGCTTTAGTTGAACCCGGCATCGCGAAAATCAGCGTCCGGTTCGCCATACCGGCGACGGCGCGGGACTGCAGCGTCGCGGTGCCAATCTCTTCAAAGGAGAGCATGCGGAACACTTCGCCAAAGCCTTCGATTTCGCGGTCGAACAGCGGCAACAGCGCTTCCGGGGCCTGGTCGCCATCGGTCAGACCGGTACCGCCGGTAATCAGGACCACCTGTACGTCGTCGCGGGCAATCCAGGCGGAAACCTGGGCGCGAATCTGATAGCGGTTCTCTTTGACGATGGCCTTATCGACTATCTGGTGCCCGGCTTCCTGGGCAGAGTCGCGCAGGAAGTGGCCGGAGGTGTCATCTTCTTCGCCGCGACGGTTGGAAATAGTAAGAATAGCAATGCGTGTCGGGATAAATTCAGCGCTCACCTGACTCATTTACGTGCTCCTTGATTTGGAATTATCCACCAATATAGGACAAATTCTGCGTAATTCCGGTATTACCCTGATGCAGGAAGTGGGTCTGCTTTTTGTGGGTTAACGCTTCGGCGATGCGTGCTTCCAGCGCCTGCTGCTGAGCGTCGTCCGCCAGCAGTTCACGCAGGTCAACGCCACCGTCGCCAAACAGGCACAGATGCAGCTTCCCAATGGACGATACGCGCAGACGGTTACAGCTGGCGCAGAAGTCTTTCTCATACGGCATAATTAAGCCGATTTCCCCTTCGTAGTCGGGGTGACAGAAGACCTGCGCCGGGCCGTCGCTGCGTTGACGGATTTGATGGATCCAGCCGCGTTTGAGCAGTTCATCGCGCAGCACCATGCCAGAGATATGGTGCTTGCGGAACAGCTCGCTGCTTTCGCCGGTTTCCATCAGTTCAATAAAGCGGAGTTGAATGCGGCGCGGTTTGATCCACGCCAGAAAGGTGTCGAGCTGATGATGGTTAACATCGCGCATCAGCACGGTGTTGACCTTCACTTTTTCAAAGCCCGCGGTAAAGGCGGCATCGATGCCGTCCATAACCTGGCGGAATTTATCCTGGCCAGTGATGGCGTGAAACTGACGCGCGTCCAGACTGTCGACGCTGACGTTAATCGCGGTTAAGCCCGCATCGCGCCAGCCCGCGACGTCGCGCGCCATACGGTAACCGTTGGTGGTTACGGCAATCTGGCGGATAGCGGCATTCTCTCTCACAGCGGCGATAACGTCGGTAAAGTCGCGACGCAGCGAGGGTTCCCCGCCGGTCAAGCGCACTTTTTCCGTACCCAACGCCGAAAAGGCGCGCGTCACCCGGCGAATTTCGTCCAGAGACAGAAATCCGTTATTGGTGACCCCGTTAGGCTGGTAGCCGTTTGGCAGGCAGTAGGTGCAGCGAAAATTGCATACGTCGGTAATCGACAAACGCAGATAGTAGAAGCTGCGTGCATACGCATCAGTGAGTTGTGAAGCCATAGACACCTTTCCAAATACGGGAGGCGAGATCATTTCTTCCTTCGCCCTGGCAACAGCGTTGGCTGTTGCGGCCAAAGCGCCCTATTTTTCAACTTAGGCACAGAGGCTAGAGTGTGTTGTTCAACCTGCATGGCAGGATGACTGAACCATGTTATGCCGAATAGTAGCGCGAGAATAAAGGTTTCGCCATTTTCGCTTTCGCTATATAAACTTGTACATAGCGAGCCTATCGTGCACTTTCCCTACAGAATACGTAAAAATCACGTTTTTGCATTGATATACGTCATTTTGCTGGGGGTGGAGCATCGTCTTTTAGAGGTAGTTAGGCTAATGTAAGCAGGTTTTTCAGACATAAGGAAGTTGTATGCGCAATCGCACTTTTGCCGATCTCGACCGCGTTGTGGCGCTCGGCGGCGGGCACGGACTTGGACGCGTGATGTCGTCTCTCTCCTCCCTTGGTTCTCGCCTGACCGGCATTGTCACCACCACCGATAACGGCGGCTCAACGGGGCGTATCCGTCGTTCGGAAGGCGGCATCGCCTGGGGCGATATGCGCAACTGTCTTAATCAGTTAATTACCGAACCCAGCGTTGCTTCGACGATGTTTGAGTATCGTTTTGGCGGTAACGGCGAACTTTCTGGACATAACCTCGGAAATTTGATGTTAAAGGCGCTCGACCACCTGAGCGTACGGCCTTTAGAGGCGATCAATTTAATAAGAAATCTGCTGAAAGTTGAGGCTTCACTGATTCCCATGTCCGAGCAGCCGGTCGATTTAATGGCGATTGATAGCGAGGGGCATGAAATCTACGGCGAAGTGAATATCGATCAGCTTGCGCTGCCGCCGCAGGAG
The DNA here is from genome assembly GCF_040930405.1 of Kluyvera sichuanensis. NCBI lineage: Bacteria > Pseudomonadati > Pseudomonadota > Gammaproteobacteria > Enterobacterales > Enterobacteriaceae > Kluyvera > Kluyvera sichuanensis. Next base: position 187,090 of record NZ_CP162271.1, on the reverse strand, counting down.
CTAATGCTAACGCCGTCGGTTTCCGCGACCCGCGAGGCGGTGCAGGCTATCGCCGAGGCGGATCTGATTCTGATTGGCCCCGGCAGTTTTTACACCAGCCTGCTGCCTATTCTGCTGCTGCCAGAGATTGCCCAGGCGCTGCGCCGCACCCCGGCACAAATGGTTTACATTGAAAACCTCGGCCGGGAGCACAGCCCCGCAGGCCATTTAACCCTCAGCGACCGCCTTGCGCTGCTGGAGCACTACATTGGTAAACCCGTTATCGATGCCGTAATTGCTGGCCCCAAAACCGATATCAGCGGCGTAGAGGGGAAACTGGTGATCCAGCAACCGCTGGAGGCCAGCGACATTCCGTATCGCCACGATCGCCATCTGTTACGTGCTGCGCTAGAAGAGGCGCTTCAGGCTTTTGGTCGCGTTTCCTTAAAATCTTAAGGTTGTCTTAAAAAACGTCAGGCAGCATAGCGAGCATCAATCTCTTTGGGTTCAACGTTATGCTTCGCCTGTTTCGCCATCGTCCTGCCGTCAGCCGACTGACCTACATCATCCTGTTTTCGCTGTACATCGCTCTGGCGCTGAACATCGTATTCTATCGCCAGGCCTTTACGCTGCTGCCGGTCGATGGCCTGCACAACGCGCTGGTGTTCCTGTCCATGCCGGTAGTCGCCTTCGCGGTGATGGCTATTTTGCTGGCCCTGGCTTCGGTGGTTCGCTTAGAGAAAGTTGCCGCGACGCTGTTTATTTTGCTTAGCGCCAGCGCGCAGTATTTCATGATGAACTTCGGCATCATTGTCGACCGTTCGATGATTACCAATATTCTCGATACCACCCCTGCGGAAAGCTACGCCCTGCTCTCCGGGCAGATGATTATGGTATTTGCCTTTACCGCTCTGCTCTCTATTGCGCTTGCCTGGTGGATCAAAATTAAACCGGCAGCAAGCGTGTGGCGCGGCACAATAATGCGTGCGGGCACCGTTCTCGTATCGGCGCTGTTAATTCTTCTGGTCGCCGGCCTGTTCTATAAAGATTACGCGTCGCTGTTCCGCAATAATAAAGAGCTGGTGAAATCGCTTAACCCGTCGAACAGCATTGTGGCGATGAACTCCTGGTATTTTCACCATGAGATGGATAACTTGCCGCTGGTGAAAATTGGCGAAGATGCCAAACAAAAAGCGGTGATGAAAAACGGCCCGCGTAAAAATCTGACGATATTAATCGTCGGCGAAACATCACGCGCCGCTAACTTCTCACTGGGCGGTTACGAACGTGAAACCAACCCATTGCTGGCAAAAGATAACGTCGTCTATTTCCCGAAAACAGCCTCCTGCGGGACAGCCACGGCGGTCTCGGTTCCGTGCATGTTCTCTAATATGCCGCGCACTGGTTATGACGAGTCGTTAGCGCACCACCAGGAAGGGCTGCTGGATATCATTCAGCGGGCCGGGATTCAAGTGCAGTGGAACGATAACGATGGCGGCTGTAAAGGCGCCTGCGACCGCGTGCCGCACCAGGATGTCACCGCGCTGAACCTGCCAGGGCAGTGCATCAATGGCGAATGCTACGATGACGTGCTGTTCCATGACCTCGAAAAGACTATTGATAGTATGCAGGGTGACGGCGTCATCGTGCTGCACACCATTGGCAGCCACGGCCCAACCTATTACAACCGTTATCCGCCAGAATTCCGTCGCTTCACGCCAACCTGCGACACCAGCGAAATTCAGTCCTGTACTCAAGAGCAGCTAAAAAATAGCTACGACAACACGATTTTGTACGTCGACCATATTGTCGATAAAGCGATAAAACTGCTGCAATCAAAGCAAGATAAATTCACCACCAGCCTGGTTTACCTTTCCGACCACGGTGAATCTTTGGGTGAAAACGGCGTTTATTTACATGGGCTGCCTTATTCCATTGCCCCGGAAACGCAAAAACATGTGCCAATGCTGTTATGGTTATCTGATGATTATCAGAAGCGCTATGGCGTTAATTACGCCTGCCTGCAGCAAAAGGCCAAAGAAAATGACTACTCGCAGGATAATCTGTTCTCTACAATGCTGGGATTAACGGGCGTAGAGACCCAGGAATATCGCGCAGCGGATGATATATTAGCCACCTGTAAATAGAGGCCAGCAGATGAAAATATTAGTCGTGGAAGATGACACCCTATTATTGCAGGGGCTGATTCTGGCAATGCAGAGCGAAGGATATGCCTGTGATGGTGTAGAAACCGCACAGCAGGCAGCGCTGAGCCTGGCTAACGGACATTACAGCCTGGTGGTGCTGGATTTAGGTCTGCCAGACGAAGACGGCCTGCACTTCTTAAACCGCATGCGGCAGGAAAAAATGAGCGTGCCGGTGCTGATTCTGACCGCCCGCGATACGCTGGAAGACCGCGTCATGGGGCTGGATACCGGCGCGGATGACTATCTGGTGAAGCCGTTCGCGCTGGAAGAGTTGAATGCCCGCATTCGCGCCCTGCTGCGACGTAACCTGAACCAGGGCGATAACGAAATTACGGTTGAGAATCTGCGCCTTAACGTCACCCGCCGCCAGGTCTGGCTCGATGAAGAGCTGCTGGAACTGACGCCGAAAGAGTACGCCCTGCTTTCACGGCTGATGCTGAAAGCGGGCAGTCCGGTGCACCGCGAGATCCTCTACAACGATATCTACAACTGGGATAACGAACCGGCGACCAATACGCTGGAAGTGCATATCCACAACCTGCGTGACAAAGTGGGTAAAGCACGCATTCGCACCGTGCGCGGTTTTGGCTACCAGTTGGTTAACGCAATCAGCAAAGCGGAGTAAGGCATGGCGCTATTTTCCATCCGCAAGTGGCCAATGCGGCATCAGCTGTTGCTCACCATCGGCGTGATTCTGGTGGTGTGTCAGCTCATTAGCGTGTTCTGGCTCTGGCATGAGAGCAAAGAGCAGATTGAGCTGGAAGTGGCGATGCTGATGCATAACCACAATAACGCCAAACACATCCGCCACGAGGTGCGTGAAGCAATTGCCAGCCTGCTGGTGCCCAGCCTGCTGATCATTGGCCTTGCGCTCTTCCTCTGCCTGCAGGCGGTAAAGCGGATCACCCGCCCTCTGGCCGACCTGCAACAAGAGCTGGATTCACGGACGCCGGGGAATTTACAACCCATCTTTCTTCAGCAGACCACCGTCGAAGTTGAGGCGGTGACCAACGCTATCAACCAGCTTGTCGATAATCTGACGCAGACGCTTAACCGAGAGCGCCTGTTTACCGCCGACGTCGCCCACGAACTGCGTACGCCGCTGGCGGGGTTAAAGCTGCACCTTGAACTGCTGGAGAAAACCCAGAAGCTCAACCTGTCCCCGTTAGTACAACGCCTGGACCAGATGACCGATAGCGTGGCGCAACTGCTGCTGCTCGCTCGCATCGGACAGTCGTTCTCCGCGGGGAGCTATCAGCAGGTAAATCTGTTGAGCGACGTGATTGAGCCGCTGAAAGGCGAACTGGAGACGATGCTGGAAACACGTGCACAAACGCTGGTGATTGCCGAGCCGACGCCAACGGTAACCGTTCCCGGCGACGCCACGCTGCTGCGCCTGCTGCTGCGCAATCTGGTAGAGAACGCCCATCGCTATAGCCCAAAAACGTCAGCGATTACGCTGTCGCTGGTTCAGGGCGCGCGACCAATGCTAGTCGTGGAAGATGAAGGTCCGGGGATCGATGAGTCGAAGGTCGGCGAACTGAGCCAGGCGTTTGTGCGCATGGACAGCCGGTATGGCGGTATTGGTCTGGGGTTGAGTATCGTTACGCGCATCGCTCAGCTACATGAGGCGGCGTTCTTTTTACAAAACCGCGACACCGAAACCGGGACGCGGGCATGGGTAGAGTTTCAACCGACGAAGCGCTAAGGCGCTTCAGAAGGTGAGCATCCAGTGGCAAACAAAGCCGGCAACGATGGCAACAGATACGAGCACGGTGAACAGCTGTTGGACGTTCAGATTCGACATAACACTACCCTCAATGATTTTACGGATAGTATCAGTAGATTATATTAAGCGAACCTTAAGGCTGGCTCCCGGCCCGTGATGGCTGCCGCAATTTTAGAGAAATAGTGCCCAGGGAGGCGTTCGAGCCACTCCGGGGTCGGCGTTAACGCCTCGCCCGGGCTACCATCCCGTAGCCCGGCCAAGCGAAGCGCCGCCGGGGCGGCACCCACTCAGGACGTGGCGATAAACAGCTCGCGCAGCTGATGCAGCCGGTCGCGAATCTCTGCCGCTTCTTCGAACTCCAGGTTCTGTGCGTGTTTGAGCATCTGCGCTTCCAGCGAGGTAATCTGCTGCTGCAGCGCTTTTGGCGTCAGCGCCTGAACATCCGGCTCGACGATGGTGACCGCGTTTTTCGACTTCCCGCGACCTTTGGCCCTGGTTTTCGCCAGCCCCTCACCCATCGCCAGAATATCAACAACGTCTTTCACCAGCCCCTGCGGCACGATGCCGTGCTCTTCGTTATAGCGCTGCTGTTTCTCGCGACGGCGCTCGGTTTCACCAATCGCTTTCGCCATTGACGGGGTAATTTTGTCCCCGTAGAGAATCGCTTTACCGTTGATGTTACGCGCCGCACGACCGATGGTCTGAATCAGCGAGCGTTCGGAACGCAGGAAGCCCTCTTTATCGGCGTCCAGAATCGCCACCAGCGAGACTTCCGGCATATCGAGGCCCTCACGCAGCAGGTTGATCCCCACCAGCACGTCAAACTCGCCCAGACGCAGGTCGCGGATGATCTCCATACGCTCCACGGTGTCGATATCAGAGTGCAGGTAGCGTACCCGCTCGCCGTGCTCTTCCAGATATTCCGTGAGGTCTTCCGCCATGCGTTTGGTGAGCGTAGTCACCAGCACACGCTCGTTAATCACCGAACGTTTACGAATTTCCGACAGCAGGTCATCTACCTGCGTGCCAACCGGACGCACTTCAATCAGCGGGTCAAGCAGCCCGGTTGGACGCACTACCTGGTCAATCACATCGCCGCCGGATTTTTCCAGCTCGTAGTTGCCCGGTGTTGCCGACACGTAGATAGTCTGCGGCGCCAGCGCTTCAAATTCTTCAAACTTCAGCGGACGGTTGTCGAGCGCTGACGGCAGGCGGAAGCCGTACTCCACCAGCGTCTCTTTACGCGCGCGGTCGCCGCGGTACATGCCGCCAATCTGGGGAATGGTGACGTGGGATTCGTCGATCACCAGCAGGCCGTCCGCCGGCAGGTAGTCAAACAGGGTTGGCGGGGCTTCGCCCGGCCCGCGCCCGGAGAGGAAGCGCGAGTAGTTTTCAATGCCGGAGCAGTAGCCCAGCTCGTTCATCATTTCGAGGTCAAACTGGGTACGCTGGCTCAGGCGCTGCTCTTCCACCAATTTGTTATTCGCCAGCAGCACTTTGCGACGCTCTGCCAGCTCGTCTTTGATCTCTTCCATCGCCTGTAAAATACGCTCACGCGGGGTGACGTAGTGGCTTTTCGGATAGACGGTATAGCGCTGTAGCGTGCCTTCGATATGCCCGGTGAGCGGATCAAACATCGACAGACGCTCGACCTCTTCGTCAAACAGTTCGACGCGCAGCGCAAAGTCATCTGACTCGGCGGGGAAAATATCGATAACTTCACCACGCACACGGAAGGTACCGCGTTGAAACACCTGGTCATTACGGGTGTACTGCAAATCCGCCAGTCGGCGAATAATAGCCCGCTGGTCAATAATGGTGCCAACTGTCAGGTGCAGCATCATTTTCAGATACAAATCAGGGTCACCCAGGCCGTAGATCGCCGACACTGACGCCACCACAATAACATCGCGACGTTCAAGCAACGCTTTCGTCGCGGATAGGCGCATCTGGTCAATGTGTTCGTTTACGGCGGAGTCCTTTTCGATAAAGGTATCCGAGCTTGGGACGTACGCTTCCGGCTGGTAGTAGTCGTAGTAGGAGACGAAGTACTCCACCGCGTTTTCCGGGAAGAACGCTTTCATTTCGCCGTACAGCTGGGCCGCCAGCGTTTTATTCGGCGCCAGCACCATTGTCGGGCGCTGAAGGTCAGCAATCACGTTGGCAACGGTAAAGGTTTTCCCCGACCCGGTCACGCCCAGAAGCGTCTGGTGCGCCAGGCCGTCTTCCAGCCCCTCTTTCAGGCGTGAAATGGCAGCAGGCTGGTCGCCTGAAGGACTAAACGCAGAATGCAATTTGAAGGGTTTACTCATGGACAACGCTACCTGATGACGAATGGGCCGGGCTGGAGATTAATTCTACTCGTCGCCTGCCGAATTGCCAATAAAAAATACTGGATATAAAAACAGTAATCACATACTGTATTTCATGTTCCTGGGGCAACGGCACGCAAGAGCGGCTGAAATTTATCCTCTGACAAGATAAAACACCAGCCTGATAAGGTTATCCCCAGAATTTTTTCTCTTTTAACATTTGTCAATATAGGTCATGAAAGTTTTATGGCAATCCGCAGCACTTTTTATTACGCCATTGCTTTTATTTATCTTGTTGATATTTATAAAAAACATCGAAAAGCCGCGTTTCGCATCAATTCAGGCGCAGGCCGCATGTTCTCTCGTTTACCGCAGGTTTTCTAACTCTAATACACAGGGTTATCCACAGGAATAGTGGATAACTGCCGCTAGCCCCTATCCCCCGGCACCCGGCGATTTGCGCAACGGCGTGTCAACGAGAAAGCAAAAAAATATTTTATCCCCGATTTTGATATTTATCAGCGAAAAAGCACGCCCATTTTGTCCATCAACATGGGCGATTTCCTTACGTTATCTGCGGGTTAGCGCTTACGAATGAAGATGGAAAAGGCGTGCCAGAAAAGCGGCTTACAGAGCGCTCAGGTCAAGGTATTGCCCAAGCGGTTGGGATTCAACCTCATCGCCAAGCCACGGGATCTCGCCGAGCAGCGGTGCGGGAAGCATTCGCTGGAGCGTGCTCAGGTATTCTGCGTGGCGACGCCCCGGCGGCGTCACATCGTTGGCAATCCAGCCCACCAGCCGTAGCCCTGCCTGCTGTACTGCCTGCGCGGTCAGCACCGCGTGGTTGATACAGCCAAGCTTCACGCCCACCACCAGGATAACCGGCATCTGTTCCGTTTTCACCCAATCTGCCAGAGTCAGCGTTGGCGAGAGCGGCGTAAACCAGCCACCGGCCCCTTCCACCAGCACCCAATCGGCTTCGGCCTCCAGCGCGCGCAGCCCGGCGGAAAGCACGCTGGCCTCGATAGGCCGCTGCTCGTCGGCGCTGACGATATGTGGAGAGGTCGGCTCGGCAAAGGTATACGGGTTCACCTGCTCGTAGCGTAACGGCAGCACGCTGTTGCGTTGCAGCGCCAGTGCGTCGCTGTTGCGCAAACCGTCGGCTGTCATTTCGCTGCCGGAAGCCACCGGCTTGTACCCCGCCGTACGCCGCCCAAGCGAACCAGCCGCCTGGAGCAGCGCGGTGCTGGCAACGGTTTTTCCGACTTCGGTGTCGGTGCCGGTTACATAAAAGCGTTCAGTCACGCGAGATCACTCCTGTAAAAAGATGATAAGTCAGCGGGAATTCTCCCGCCTGAGACGGCCACGCCAGTTGAAGCTGCTGTAGCCTGCTGCGCGTCAGCGGTTGCTGGCTGCGCCCCTCGTGGAGATGCGTCGCGCCAATACCCTTCAGCGAACGCATGGCGCTCAGCGCATCGGGAAAGGCCAGCGTGATGGAGGTAGCAACGCTGCGGCTGTGGTAGCCAACTAGCGCCTCCTGTAGTGCCGTCTCGGGAAGAAAACGGTTGGCGTGTGGACGCTGGTCAACGGCGCGCCAGGCCTGATTCAGCTCTGGCAGTGAGCCTGCCGTCAACGTGGTAAAGGCCAGCGTGCCGCCGGGGCTAAGCTGGCGATACAGCCCCTCCAGCGCCACGTGGAGGTCGCTGCACCACTGAATGGCCAGATTACTCCACACCAGATCAAAACCGCCTTCCGGCAGTGGAATAGCTTCAATATCGGCCTGGAGATAACGGTCGGCTGCCTGCTGACGCTGCGCCTGCTCAAGCATTTCTGCCGAGAGATCCAGCGCCGTCACGTGGCTGCCTTTGTTACGCCAGTAGCGGCTGTAGCTGCCCGGCCCGCAGCCTGCGTCCAGCACGCGGTCAAACGCCCGCGACGGCAGCTGGGACAGCAGCTGCTGTGCGCTCAGGCGCTGTAACTCGTCGTGCTGATGGTAGTTCGCCGCCGCACGGCCAAATGCCGCCGCCACCGCCTGTTTATTGACGGTTGCCATGCAGCACCTCCAGCAGTCTGTCGATATCCTGCGCTTCGTGCGCGGCGGTCAGCGTTAAGCGCAAGCGTGCCGTCCCGGCGGGTACCGTCGGCGGGCGAATCGCCGTCACCCAACAGCCCTGCTCGCGCAGTTGATCGGCCAGGTTGAGGGTGTGCTGGTTATCGCCAACGATCAGCGGCTGAATCGCACTTTGCGAGTCGGTTAAGGTATAAGCCAACCCCTGTGCGCCGTGACGGAACGCGGCAACGTGCTGCGCCAGTTTTTCGCGTCGCTGCTGGCCGTCATCGCTCTGAACCACTGCCAGCGCCGCCTGCAGCGCAACTGCCTGAGCAGGTGGCATGGCGGTGCTGTAAATCAGATGGCGGGCGAACTGCACAAAGTAATCCGCCACGTCATGGCTGCACAGCACCGCCGCACCGCTCAGGCCAAACGCTTTGCCAAAGGTCACCACCAGCAGCTCAGGATGAACGTCCTGCTGCTGACAGCTCCCTCGCCCGTCAGTGCCGTTGATGCCAATGCCGTGCGCATCATCGACCATCAGCCAGGCGTTAGCGTCGCGCGCAGCCGCAGCGATATCCGCCAGCGGCGCGCTATCGCCATCCATGCTGAATACCCCTTCCGTCACCACAAGCTGCTGGCCGTCGAGGGAGGCTGCCAGCAGCCTGGAGAGATGCTGGCTGTCATTATGCTGAAAGCGGCGCAGCTGCGCCGGGCTTAGCGTAGCGGCTTCAAGCAACGACGCGTGGCTGAGACGATCGGCAACGATCCGGTCTTCACGCCCGGCAAGTGCGGCGATCGTCGCCTGATTGGCAGCAAAACCGGAGATAAACAGCAGCGCGCGGTCATAGCCCAGCCAGTCAGCCAGCTGCTCTTCAAGGCGTTGATGGGCCTGGTGGTAGCCGGTCACATGCCCGGACCCACCGCTGCCCACGCCGTACTGCTGCGCGCCCTGCTGCCAGGCCTGAATCACCTGCGGATGTTGGCTGAGGCCGAGATAGTCGTTGCTGGAAAAGTTGCAGTAACGACGCTCACCGCGCATCAGCCAGCGGCCCGCACCTTGCTCCAAAGACTGGCGAGAGCGGAAAGCCTGGGCCTCCCGACGTTCGCATAATGCCTGTTCAATGCGCTGCTGCCAGCTCATACCGCCGCCGCGTTGTAATAATCCTCGGTGTCCGGCGTCATCAGCACCTGCTCCAGACGCTGTTGCTGTTCGTTATCACCCGCCGTCACCGTGGTCTGCTGCGGATTAAGACCTAATTTGCGGAATAGCTGCAGGTCTTTGTCCTCTTCCGGGTTCGGCGTCGTCAGCAGTTTGCAGCCGTAGAAAATGGAGTTCGCGCCCGCCATAAAGCACATCGCCTGGGTCTGCTCGTTCATCTGCTCACGGCCAGCGGAGAGGCGGACATGGGAGGTTGGCATCATGATGCGCGCCACGGCAATGGTGCGAATAAAATCAAAGGCATCAACATCGTCGTTATCCGCCAGCGGCGTACCCTTCACCTTCACCAGCATGTTAATCGGCACGCTCTCCGGCGGCGTTGGCAGGTTAGCGAGCTGCAGCAACAGCCCGGCGCGGTCGGTGACGGTTTCACCGAGGCCTACAATGCCGCCGGAGCAGACTTTAATCCCGGCATCACGCACTTTATCCAGCGTGTCCAGGCGCTCCTGATAGCTGCGGGTGGTGATGATATTGCCGTAGAATTCCGGCGAGGTATCGAGGTTGTGGTTGTAATAATCCAGCCCCGCCGTCGCTAGCCGGCTCGCCTGGCTATCGGACAACGTGCCCAGCGTCATACAGGCTTCCAGCCCCATCTCTTTCACGCCCTGGACCATCTGCTCCAGGTACGGCATATCGCGATCGTTCGGGTTTTTCCACGCCGCGCCCATGCAGAAACGGGTCGAGCCCGCCAGCTTGGCTTTGCGCGCCGATTCCAGCACCTGCTCCACTTCCATCAGGCGTTCGGTTTCCAGCCCGGTTTTGTAGCGTGAGCTCTGCGGGCAGTATTTGCAGTCTTCCGGGCACGCGCCGGTTTTGATCGACAACAGCGTGCTCACCTGCACCTGCCGAGGGTCGAAGTGCTGGCGGTGAACCTGTTGAGCTTCAAACAGTAAATCGAGCAGCGGTTTATCGAAAAGAGCGGTGACCTGCGACATTGTCCAGCGTAAAGGGTTAGCCATTGGCTTCTCCGGGGTTTTGTTAATTTTCGGTTCGGTTTATACTCGTAAACCTAAAACTTTTCAAAATGGTTTACAAGTCGATTATGACAACGGACGATCTTGCCTTCGATAGCCGCCATATCTGGCATCCCTATACCTCAATGACTAAACCGCTGCCGGTCTACCCGGTAGTTTCCGCCGAGGGCTGCGAGCTGCACCTCGCCAGCGGCGAGCATCTGGTGGACGGTATGTCCTCGTGGTGGGCCGCCATTCACGGCTACAACCACCCACGTCTGAACGCGGCGATGAAGACGCAGATCGACCAGATGTCGCACGTGATGTTTGGCGGTATTACCCACCCTTCCGCCGTGGCGTTGTGCCGTAAACTGGTGGCGATGACCCCGGAGCCGCTGGAGTGCGTGTTCCTTGCTGACTCAGGTTCGGTGGCGGTGGAAGTGGCAATGAAAATGGCGTTGCAGTACTGGCAAGCCAAAGGCGAGTCGCGCCAGCGTTTCCTGACCTTCCGCAACGGCTATCACGGCGATACCTTTGGCGCGATGTCGGTGTGCGACCCGGATAACTCGATGCACAGCCTGTGGAAGGGCTACCTGCCGGAGAACCTCTTCGCGCCCGCGCCGCATAGCCGCTTTGACGGGGAGTTTGACGAGTACGATATGGTGGCCTTTGCTCGTCTGATGGCTGCGCATCGCCACGAGATTGCCGCCGTTATTCTTGAGCCTGTGGTTCAGGGCGCGGGCGGCATGCGGATGTACCATCCGGAGTGGCTCAAACGAATTCGTAAGATGTGCGATCGCGAAGGGATCCTGCTGATTGCCGATGAAATTGCCACCGGCTTTGGCCGTACCGGCAAGCTCTTTGCCTGCGATCATGCGGGCATCAGCGCCGATATTCTGTGTCTCGGAAAAGCGCTAACCGGCGGTACCATGACCCTCTCCGCCGCGATCACCACCCGTGAGGTTGCCGAGACCATCAGCAACGGTGAAGCGGGCTGCTTTATGCACGGCCCGACCTTTATGGGCAACCCGCTGGCCTGCGCCGTCGCCACTGAAAGCCTGGCGCTGCTGGAGAGCGGCGAGTGGCAAACGCAGGTGGCGGCAATTGAACGTCAGCTCAAGCGCGAACTCGCTCCGGCCGCCGACGCACCGCTGGTCGCCGATGTCCGCGTGCTGGGGGCCATTGGCGTCGTCGAGACGCGCTATCCGGTGAACCCGGCTCTGCTCCAGCGCTTCTTCGTCGAACAAGGGGTGTGGATCCGTCCGTTTGACCGCCTGATTTATCTGATGCCACCGTACCCTATTACGCCGCAGCAGCTGACGCGTCTGACGCGGGCGATATGTCTCGCGGTTGAGCAGGAAACATTTTTTATCCAATAAGCTGCGGTAATCTCCCCACGTTACCGCTACACTCCTTTGTTAATCAGTTGATTAACAAAGGAGGCAGTTGATGAAATTAGTCAGCCACGACCTGCGTGACGGTGAAAAGCTCCCTCATCGCCAGGTGTTCAACGGCATGGGCTACGATGGCGAAAACCTTTCTCCCCATCTGGCCTGGGAAGACGTTCCTGCGGGCACCAAAAGCTTTGTCGTAACCTGCTACGATCCGGATGCCCCAACCGGCTCCGGTTGGTGGCACTGGATCGTTGCCAATATTCCAGCCGACACCCGTGAACTGCCAACCGGTGCAGGCTCTGGTCTGGTCGGGTTACCGGCAGGCGCCCTGCAAACCCGTACCGACTTCGGTAAAGCGGGCTACGGCGGCGCGGCACCGCCAAAAGGCGAAACCCACCGTTATATCTTCACCGTCCATGCGATGGACGTTGAGAGCATTGACGTTGATGAAGGCGCCAGCGGCGCGATGGTCGGCTTCAACGTGCACTTCCATAGCCTCGGCAGCGCATCCATCACCGCTCTGTTCAGCTAATCGCCCCCTAATCCATTCACGCCCTGCCTGGGAAACCTCGCAGGGCTTTTTTGTCGCTGATGGCGGAGCGCTGTAATTTTCTAACGTAAACGCCTGTGCATAACAGGAAAGCGCAGGAGTGTGAGGGGAATGTAAATTTATCTTGTGAATTTGATCACAATTTAAAAACAAACACGCCAATAAAAAAGGTGATTTAAATCACAAAAAACAGGGCAGGAAAGGACATAATTTCGCTTTGTAGCCAACTTACAGCCACTTTATGTGACAACGATCACCAAAAGTGACCTGTTGATAGGGTGGTGAGAGTGATCAAGATCACAAACACCCCTCGGGGTACGCGAGACGAAAACGCCGTGATAGAGTCGATTTTGCATACTGAACGACTGGATGGTTTTTGGCGAAACCATCACAACTATGACGACGCGCAGCATCTAAGACGCGCACCACGAGGGGTGTTTTTATGTTATCACCAGATATCAAGGTCAAGGTACAGAATTTTGGCCGCTTCCTCAGCAATATGGTGATGCCCAATATTGGCGCATTCATTGCCTGGGGTTTGATTACTGCACTGTTTATTCCCACCGGATGGCTCCCTAACGAGACGTTAGCCAAACTGGTCGGCCCGATGATCACCTATCTGCTGCCGCTGTTAATCGGTTATACCGGCGGCCGTCTTATCGGCGGCGAGCGCGGCGGCGTGGTCGGTGCCATTACTACCATGGGTGTTATCGTTGGCGCCGATATGCCAATGTTTATGGGCGCAATGATTGCTGGTCCACTGGGCGGCTGGGCAATTAAACGCTTCGACCGCTGGGTTGACGGCAAAATCAAAAGCGGCTTTGAGATGCTGGTGAACAACTTCTCAGCCGGTATCATCGGCATGCTGTTGGCGATGCTCGCCTTCCTGGCGATTGGCCCGATGGTTGAGTTGCTCTCTAAAGCGCTGGCAACCGGCGTTAACGTCATGGTGCAGAACAACCTGCTGCCGTTGACCTCTATCTTTGTTGAACCGGCAAAAATTCTGTTCCTCAACAATGCGATTAACCACGGTATCTTCTCACCGCTGGGCATTCAGCAGGCCACCGAAACCGGTAAATCTATCTTCTTCCTGATTGAAGCGAACCCAGGCCCAGGCCTCGGCGTGCTGCTGGCGTACATGTTCTTTGGTAAAGGCAGCGCCAAGCAGTCTGCAGGCGGTGCGGCGATTATTCACTTCTTCGGCGGTATCCACGAAATCTACTTCCCGTACGTGCTGATGAACCCACGTCTGCTGCTGGCGGTGATTCTGGGCGGCATGACCGGCGTCTTTACCCTGACGCTGTTCAACGCTGGCCTGGTCTCCCCGGCTTCTCCTGGCTCTATCTTTGCCGTGCTGCTGATGACGCCGAAGGCTTCTATTATTGGCGTGGTGCTGTCAATTCTGGCCTCAACGCTGGTCTCTTTCCTGACCGCCTCCATGTTGCTGAAACGCGTTCGCGTTGGCGATGAAGAGAGCAACGGTCTGGCCGAAGCCACCCGTCGCATGCAGAGCCTGAAGCAGCAGTCTAAATCCGGCGGTAAATCCTCCGGCGAACTGCCGCAGCCAGCGATGCGTAGCGAAACGCTCGACCTGTCTAAAGATCTGCACCACGTGCGTAAAATCATCGTGGCGTGCGATGCGGGTATGGGCTCCAGCGCACTGGGCGCAGGCGTGCTGCGTAAAAAGGTGAAAGATGCGGGCCTGACCCACATTTCGGTGAGCAACTGCGCCATTAACAGCCTGCCTGACGACGTTGACCTGGTGATTACCCATCAGGACTTAACCGAACGCGCCATGCGCTTTGCGCCACAGGCGATGCACATGTCGCTCTCCAACTTCCTTGATAGCGGCCTGTATACCGACCTGACCACCCGTCTGCTGGCAGCTAAACTGCCTGCCGCCGCGAACGATGGCCGTCTCATTAACCAGACGATTATCGCGGCGAACGATGACGCTTTTGACGGCACCGAGCGCGATGAGAATCTGTTTAAGCTCAGCGCGGACAACATTTTCCTCAACCTGACCGCTGAAAATAAGGCTCAGGCTATCCGCTTTGCCGGTGAGATGCTGGTCTCCGGCGGCTACGTTGAGCCGGACTATGTGGATGCCATGCTGGCGCGTGAAGCGCTGACCACCACTTACCTGGGAGAATCCATCGCGGTGCCGCACGGTACCGTAGAAGCCAAAGACCGCGTGCTGCGCACCGGGATTGTCATTTGCCAGTACCCAGAAGGCGTTCGATTCGGCGATGAGCCGGACGATATTGCCCGCCTGGTTATCGGCATTGCCGCCCGCAACAACGAGCACGTACAGGTTATCGCCCGCTTAGCAAACGCCCTGGATGATAAAGACGTGATTGAGCGTCTGACGCAAACCAGCAGCGTGCAGGAAATTCTACAAATCCTGTCCGGCGAACAAGCAGCATAAGGCTTCAGGGGCGAGCCGCCCCTGACATGGAAAGTTTTTCTCGAGGTCAGATTTATGAAAGCGATTCATTTTGGTGCAGGGAATATTGGTCGGGGATTTATCGGTAAATTGCTGGCCGATGCCCAGGCAGAGTTAACCTTTGCCGACGTTAACCAGCCGCTGGTCGATCAGTTGGCGCATCAGCAGCACTATCAGGTCAACGTGGTGGGTGAAAATGCCCGCATCGAGCAGGTTAACCGCGTCAGCGCTATCCACAGCAACAGCCCGGATGCCATCCAGCAGATTGCTGAAGCCGACATCATCACCACCGCCGTGGGCCCACAGGTATTGAGCAAAATCGCCAGTACGCTGGCGCAGGGACTGATTGCCCGCCATGACAACGGTAATCATCAACCGATGAATATCATCGCCTGCGAGAATATGGTGCGCGGCACCAGCCAGCTCAAACAGCACGTGCTGCAGGCGATGCCCGCCGAGCTGCACGGCTGGGTGGAAGAACATATTGGATTCGTCGATTCTGCGGTAGACCGTATCGTACCGCCGGGTTCGGCGGCGAACGACGATCCGTTGGACGTGACCGTGGAAACCTTTAGCGAGTGGATTGTCGACAGCACGCAGTTCAAAGGCGCACTGCCGGAAATCGCCGGTATGGAGTCCACCAGCAATCTGATGGCCTATATCGAGCGTAAGCTGTTTACCCTCAATACCGGTCACGCCATCACCGCTTATCTTGGTCAACTGGCCGGGCATAAAACGATTCGCGATGCCATTCTGGACCCGGCCATTCGCGATGTGGTGAAAGGCGCGATGGTGGAGAGCGGCGATGTGCTGATCAAACGCTACGGCTTTAACCCTGAGCAGCATGCGGCCTATATCGAGAAGATCCTGACTCGCTTTGAAAACCCGTACCTGCATGACGACGTGGAGCGCGTGGGCCGTCAGCCGCTGCGCAAGCTCAGCGAAGGCGACCGTCTGATCAAGCCATTGCGCGGCACGCTGGAATACGGCCTGCCTCATAACAACCTGGTGATGGGCATTGCGGCAGCGTTAAGCTATCGCAGCGGCGATGACCCGCAGGCGCAAGAAATGGCGAGCCTGCTGCGCGATAATGGCGTCGCCCACACCGTCACCCAGGTCTGCGGCCTGCAGGACCAGCCAACGCTTGTCGCCCAGATAGCGAATGTGTATAACGCCATGCAACGGAAATAATGTTGTTGCCCATAGGGTTGGAGCTGCTGCCGGGACAGCAGCTCCAGAATAAGAAGGTAAGATGAAACAAAATCGACTGCGTTTGACGACGCAACCAGAGATACAAGGACATCATCCGAAGGAGCCGACGCCGCTAAAGCCGCGCCCTTCGGTCAATGAAACCACCATGATGGCGACAATGGACGAATCTGACCTTTATAAAAACCAGGCCGCAGAGAACCGCGTGCTGGAAAAGCTCAACGCGCGCCAGACGCTCAGCGGTTTTATTCAGACCGCCGTCTTGCTGCTGGCTGAAGCGGTCGATCAGCTGATTCTTCAGGCTTTTCGTAAAGACGATTATGCCGTTAAGTACGCCGTCGAACCGCTGCTCGAAGGTAGCGGCCCATTAGCGAATCTGTCGGTCCGTCTCAAGCTCATTTACGCACTCGGCGTGATCAGCCGCGATGAATATGAAGACGTGGAGCTGCTGGTAGCGCTAAACAACGAGCTGGAGCAGGAGAAGACCGTTTACAGCTTTACCGATGATGAAGTCCTCGGCCCGATTAGCATGCTGCACAGCATGACGGCGTTGCCGCCCCCTCCAACGCTGCATATGCCGGAGGATGTGGTGGATGATGCGCTAAGAACCATGCAGGAGCAGCGCTATCAGCAAATGGTGCGGTCGGCGCTGGTATTAAGCATTACCGATTTAATTACCCGTCTGGCCCACAAAAAAGCGTTCTAGCAGGACGATGGCGCATCCATTGTCTCTACGAACGCCCCTGACAAATGGCGGTCATCTCCGCCAGAGACCTCCCCTTTCCTTCCATCACGGTAAGTCGGCAAAAAAACAGGCGATTTTTTTGCCAGCACATCTTCCCGTTTCGCTCAACTTAGTATAAAAAGGCTGCTTTTACGGGATTCACATTCACTTAAATTAGCCTGGAGCAACATGAACACTTTCTCGGTTTCTCGTCTGGCGCTGGCATTGGCTTTTGGCGTGACACTGACGGCTTGCAGCTCAACCCCAGCGGATCAACGTCCTTCTGACCAGGCAGCCCCTGGTACGGCCTCTCGTCCGGTGCTGTCAGCTGATGAAGCGCAGAACTTTGTCGCCGCGCGTTATTTCTCATCGCTTGATCCTAACGCTGCCGCCTGGTCTCCGTCTTCCATCGCCGTTCCGGCCAAAGCAGACTTCGTAGTAGGTCCTGCGGGTACGCAGGGCGTTACCCACACCACCATTCAGGCTGCGGTTGATGCCGCCATTGCTCGCCACAGCAGCTCACGTCTGTTCATCGCCGTTCTGCCGGGCGAATACCCTGGCACCGTTTATATTCCTGCGGCACCGGGCAGCGTGACCATTTACGGTACCGGCGAAAAAGCCGCCGACGTGAAAATCGGTCTGGCTATCGACTCCGAAATGGACCCAACCAGCTGGCGTCGTCAGGTAAACCCAGGCGGCAAATACATGCCAGGCAAACCGGCGTGGTACATGTTCGATAGCTGCCAGAGCAAACGCACCGCCACCGTCGGCGTGATGTGTTCCGCGGTTGTCTGGTCACAGAACAACGGTCTGCAACTGCAGAACCTGACCATCGAAAATAACCTCGGCGATAGCGTGGATGCCGGAACGCATCAGGCAGTGGCCCTGCGTACCGATGGCGATAAAACCCAGATTAACAAAGTGAACATCCTGGGCCGTCAGAACACCTTCTTCGTGACGAATAGCGGTGTCGATAACCGTCTGCAGAATAACCGTCAGACCCGTACGCTGGTCACCGACAGCTATCTGGAAGGCGACGTGGATATCGTTTCCGGCCGCGGCGCAGTGGTATTTGAGAACACCGACTTCCGCGTGGTGAACTCCCGCACCCAGCAGGAGGGTTACGTGTTCGCTCCAGCGACCCTGTCCACCATCAACTTCGGCTTCCTGGCGACCGACAGCCGCTTCACCGCTACCGGTGACGGCGTAGCGCAACTGGGCCGTTCTCTGGACGTTGATGGCAACACCAACGGTCAGGTCGTTATTCGCGATAGCGTGATTAACGAAGGCTTCAACGTGGCAAAACCGTGGGCTGATGCCGCGGTATCTAAACGTCCATTCAGCGGTAATACCGGCGCGCAGGACGAGAAAGGTCAGCTGAAGCGCGATCTGAACGACCGTAACTTCAACCGCATGTGGGAGTACAACAACCGCGGCGTGGGAAGTCACGTAGTGACTGAACCTAAGAAGTAATTCGTGATGATGTGAAAAAGGCCCATGAGATCATGGGCCTTTTTTTATCACGTAGGCCTGATAAGCGTAGCGCCATCAGGCATCATGCCAACATTACCGAATGGCGACGTCGATTAATACGCGTTAACCACCACCCACATCGGGCCCTGGCCTACCGCATAACGCCCTTTCTCCTGCAGTAGACCCTGCTCACCGGCAATCTCATACACCGCAACATGGTGTGATTTCTGCCCGGCGGCAATCAGGTATTTCCCACTGTGATCGACGTTAAAACCGCGCGGCTGCGTTTCGGTTGGCTGGAAGCCTTCCAGTGACAGCACGCTGCCGTCTTCTGACACGCTGAAGATGGTAATCAGGCTAGAGGTACGGTCGCAGGTGTACAGGTGACGGCCGTCTGGGGTGATATGAATATCTGCCGCCCAGCGGGTATCGGTGAAATCAGCAGGCATCATGTCCAGCGTCTGCACACACTCAATTTTGCCGTACGGATCTTTCAGTTCCCACACATCGACAGAACCGTTCAGTTCGTTGACGCAGTAGCCGTACTGTTCGTTCGGATGGAACACCATATGGCGCGGGCCAGCACCTTCTACGGTAGTCACTTCCGCCGGAGTCTGCGCGGACAGGAAACCGTCATCGCTCAGCGTGAACAGGCAGATGCGATCCTGCTTCAGCGCCGGTACCCACAGGGTGCGGTTGTCCGGGGAAATGTTCGCCGAGTGGCAACCGTCCAGCCCTTCCACAACCGTCACGGTGTCGCGCGGCAGGCCAGCTTCCAGACGAATCACGCTGACGTTGGCCTGGTTGTAGGAGGCGCTAAAGACGAAGTTGCCTTTGCGGTCAGTGGAGATATGGGTTGGGCTACCCGGCAGCGGCGCTTCGGCTTCAAAGGTCAGTGCGCCGTCGTCTGGGGCAATGCGGTAAGCCAGCACGCGGAATTCAGGGCGTACGCCGACGTACAGAAAGCGTTTATCAGGGCTGACAACCATGGGTTGTACCTGACCCGGGACATCCACCACCTGAACCAGCGTCAGGCTGCCGTCATGGTTCAGCGTCCAGACGTGGATCTGCTGGCTCTCCGGGCTGGCGGTATAAACGGTCTGTTTCATGACTACTCCTTTCTGAAAACATTGAATTGGCGGCGACGAGTCGCGGCCTGGTCCACACAATTTTGCCGTACAGGTATCTCGGTGTACCATCCTGAACAGCGAATTTTCTCTTTAACTCGAGACAACACTATGACTGCACGTGTGATTGCCCTGGATCTGGACGGAACGCTCCTGACGCCAAAGAAAACTCTGCTTCCCTCTTCACTGGAAGCGCTGAATCGTGCCAGAGCAGCTGGCTATCAATTAATGATTGTTACCGGTCGACATCACGTTGCCATTCATCCTTTTTATCAGGCACTGGCGTTAGATACACCTGCAATTTGTTGTAATGGTACTTATCTTTATGATTATCAAAATAAAAAAGTACTGACCGCCGACCCGATGCCGGTCGAAAAAGCCCAGCAACTGATTACCCTGCTGGATGAACATCAGGTGCACGGCCTGATGTACGTCGACGATACCATGATGTATCAGTATCCAACCGGCCACGTGGTGCGCACCAGCAACTGGGCGCAGAGTCTGCCGGAAGCCCAGCGCCCGTCGTTCACCCAGGTCGATTCACTGGCGCAGGCCGCTCACGAAGTCGAGAACGTCTGGAAGTTTGCGCTGACCGACGAAAATGGGCAGAAACTGCGTGAATTCGCCGAGCATGTCGAAAAAACGTTGCAGCTGGAGTGCGAATGGTCGTGGCACGATCAGGTTGATATCGCCCGCCAGGGTAACAGCAAAGGCAAACGCCTGACGCAGTTTATCACCGACCAGGGCTGGTCGATGCAGGATGTGGTGGCGTTTGGCGATAACTTTAATGACATCAGTATGCTGGAAGCTGCCGGAACCGGCGTGGCGATGGGCAATGCCGGTGACGCAGTAAAAGCCCACGCCAACGTGGTGATTGGCGACAACACCACCGATGCCATCGCCGACTACATCAATAAACACCTGCTGTAATCAGGCGGTGATCGACACGCTTTTCACCTGAGCATAGAGCCACTGGCCTGGTTTAATCGCCAGGTCATCGCGAGCCCATGGGCTGACGCGCGCCCACAGCGTGCGTCCGCTAACGTCCAACTGGACTTCCACCTGCCCGTTATCGTCGTAGCACTGCACCACTTTCGCGTGCAGCACGTTACGGATACTGGTGTGTAACGACGGTTGCAGCACCAGCGACACATCAGTGGCCTGAATGCGCACACGCACCGCGCTCTGCAGCGGCTTATCCAGCTTGTTGACCCAGATATGCTGGTCGCCCAGCGCTAGCGCGGTCATAGCATAGTGTGGATGGTGTTCCAGCACCGTCACACGCAGAATGCTGCTCTGCTGCTCCTGCGGCAACCACGGGTGCATCACGCTGCTGCCCCATACATCTTCCAGAGGACCGAAGGCTTTCACCTTACCGCTTTCCAACACCAGCACGTTATCCGCCAGATGGAGAATTTCATCCAGCGAGTGGCTGACGTAGAGCATCGGGATGTTAATTTCCCGCGCCAGACGCTGCAGATACGGCAGCAGCTCACGTTTACGCGGAATATCAAGCGAGGCCAGCGGTTCATCAAGCAGCAGTAACTCAGGGGCGGTCAGCAACGCACGGCCAATCGCCACGCGCTGTTTTTCGCCACCGGAGAGGCTACCGGGGAGTCTATCGAGCAGGGGTTCAATGCCCAGCAACGCCACCAGCTTATCGAACTGGTCGGCCATGCTTTTTGCCATGCCGTAACGCAGATTGCCGCGCACCTTGTAGTGCGGGAACAGTCGCGCATCCTGAAACACGTAGCCGACGCGGCGTTTTTCCGGTGCCAGACAGACGCCCTGCTCCGCATCGTTCAGCACACGGCCATTGAGCACAATACGCCCCTGCTGCGGCTTGGTCAGACCGCTGATGGCGTTAATCAGCGAGGTTTTGCCCGCCCCGGAGACGCCAAATACGGCAGTGATACCGGAAGCCGGCAGCGATTCATCAATTTGCAGACAGTGCGTACCGAGCGTCTGGCTAAAATTCAGCTCCAGCATGGTTACGCCCCCATCCGACGGCGGCTAATGCTCGCCAGCCATTCAGAGATCATCAGGGAAATCAGCGCCAGCACGATGGAAATCAAGCACAGACGCGCCGCCGCGCTTTCGCCGCCGGGAGTCTGGATCAGGGTATACATCGCAGAGGGAATGGTGCGGGTTTCGCCTGGAATATTTGAGACAAAGGTAATGGTCGCGCCAAACTCGCCGAGCGAGCGGGCAAAGGCCAGCACGGTGCCGACGATAATACCGGGCAGCATCAGCGGTAGCGTTATGGTACAAAACACTCGCCAGCGCCCAGCGCCCAGCGTACGTGCCGCTTGCTCCAGCTTGACGTCGACCCCTTCCAGCGCCAGACGAATCGCGCGAACCATCAGCGGGAACGACATCACCGCGGCGGCAATGACCGCGCCACGCCAGCTAAAAGCAAAGGTCAGGCCGAACCAATCATACAGCCAGGAACCAATAAACCCCCGACGCCCCAGCGCAATCAGCAGCAGATATCCCACCACCACCGGCGGCAGCACCAGCGGCAGATGGATAAGACCATCCAGCAGCGCTTTGCCGGGGAAGCTGCGGCGGACCAGCAGCCAGGCGAAGAAGATCCCAAACGGCAAGCTAAACACCACGGCCAGGGATGACACTTTAAGGCTCAGCAGAACCGCCTGCCATTCGGGATCGGTCAATATCATTAGTGCGTCGTAAATCCGTAACGTTTAAAGATTTCGGATGCCTGCGGCCCTTTCAGGTAGTCGTAGAACGCCGAGACGGTTGCGTTTTTATGGCCATCGATAATGGCAATTGGGTATTCCACTTTCTTGTGCGAATCTTCCGGGAAGGTGCCAACCACTTTAACACCTTTGCTTGCGACTGCGTCGGAACCGTAGACGATGCCCAGCGGGGCTTCGTTACGTTCAACCAATGCCAGCGCACCGCGCACGTCTTCAGCCGGAGCCAGTTTTGGTGACAGGGTGTCCCATGCGCCCAGTTTCTGCAGCGCTTCTTTCGCGTAGATGCCCGCCGGTACGTGGTCCGGGTCGCCCACCGCCAGACGGCCGCCTTTCAGCAGGCTGGTCCAGTTGGTTTTGGCATCAATGGTGATATCGCCCTGTGCGCTGGCTTTTGGCGCCACAACGACCAGGCTATTGCCCAGCAGAGTTTCACGAGACGCGGTGTCGATGGCTTTTTTATCTACCGCATAGTCCATCCATTTCTGGTCTGCGGAGATAAACAGGTCAGCCGGAGCGCCTGCTTCAATCTGGCGGGCCAGAGTAGAAGAGGAAGCAAAAGAAGAAACCACATCAACGTTCTTCTCTTTTTTATACTCTTTCGCAATATCCTGCATTGCGTTGGTCAGCGATGCTGCCGCAAATACGGTGATTTTGCTTTCGTCCGCCAGCGCGTGACCTGCAACGGAAAGCGTTAAAGTCGCTCCTGCAAACAAACGTAACCATGGACCTGTCATTTGAAACTCCTGTGTGTGCCGTTGTATATCGAAAAATACAGCGCAGAGTATAGGGGCTTTCTCAGATTAATGCATTACAGATACATGAATTATTGCTGTGTTTACGGGGTGTTATCGGCAGGAGTGTGAAGAACTTCATAGCAAAACGCCCGGTTAAACCGGGCGTTTGGGGGAAATCAGTGATTTTGCTGGTTGCCGTTTTTGTGACCGACACCGGAGAAGATGTTAAATACTTCACCCAGACCGTAAATTAACCCCAGGATGATCGCCATCACTACGGGTACCATGATTACGGCAAAAACCAGACTTTTCAACAGCTCTAACATGGTTTACTCCAGACATTGTGATGCGGTTATTGTAACCGGATATCGCAGAAATACACTCCCTTTTGTGCGGTGTGCTTTCCGCTTGCTAACATTTGGGTCAAAATACCCTTTTTATTGCCAGGATACTCTTATGCAGGCTGAAATCCTTCTTACCCTCAAGCTCCAGCAGCGCCTGTTCGCCGATCCGCGCCGCATTTCACTCCTCAAACAAATAGCACAGACCGGCTCCATCAGCCAGGGAGCGAAAAATGCGGGTATCAGTTATAAGAGCGCATGGGATGCGATTAATGAAATGAACCAGCTGAGCGAGCAATCGCTGGTCGACCGCGCCACCGGTGGCAAAGGCGGCGGCGGTGCGGTGCTGACCCGTTACGGTCAGCGCCTGATTCAGCTCTACGACCTGCTGGCGCAGATCCAGCAAAAAGCCTTTGATGTGCTGAGCGACGACGACGCGCTGCCGCTAGACAGCCTGCTCGCCGCCATTTCGCGCTTCTCCCTGCAAACCAGCGCCCGTAACCAGTGGTTTGGCACCGTGACCCAGCGCGACCACCAGCAGGTTCAGCAGCACGTGGATATTCTGCTGGCCGACGGCACCACGCGCCTCAAGGTGGCCATCACCGCCCAGAGCGGCGAGCGTTTAGGGCTGGATGAAGGCAAAGAGGTGCTGGTTTTGCTGAAAGCGCCGTGGGTCAGCGTCACTCACGATCCGCAGGTTGCCGCTGCGGCAGACAACCAGCTGCCGTGCCGAATTAGCCATATCCAGCGCGGCGAAGAGCAGTGTGAAGTGCTGATGGCGCTGCCGGATGGGCAGACCCTGTGTGCCACCCTGCCGCTGGCAGAGGCCGCAGGGCTGGAAGAAGGTGCTGACGTCACAGCATTCTTTAACGCCGATCGCATCATTCTTGCCACGTTGTGCTGATGGCATTGACTTTGCGCTGAGGAAGACGTATCCCTGATGCACATCGCTGCAAAAAACGGGATACATCATGTCATCATTGCAAATTTCGCAAGGCACGTTTCGTCTTAGCGACACAAAAACATTAAAAATTGAGCATCTGACGCTGCGTGCCGGAGAGAGCTGGGCTTTTGTCGGCAGCAACGGCAGCGGCAAATCGGCGCTGGCCCGCGCGCTGGCAGGCGAGCTGCCGCTGCTGTCTGGCAGCCGCGACGCTACCTTCACCCGCATTGCTCGCCTCTCCTTCGAACAGTTGCAAAAGCTGGTCAGCGATGAGTGGCAACGCAACAACACCGATATGCTGAGCCCGGACGAAGACGATACCGGCCGCACCACCGCGCAAATCATCCTGGATGAAGTCAAAGACGTGGCCCTATGCGCCCGGCTTGCCGCGCAGTTTGGCATCAGCCATCTGCTGGATCGCCGCTTTAAATACCTCTCCACCGGTGAAACTCGCAAAACCCTGCTCTGTCAGGCGCTGATGGCACAGCCGGATCTGTTGATCCTCGATGAGCCCTTCGACGGCCTGGACGTAGCTTCTCGCCGTCAGTTGGCGGAACATCTGGCAGAGTTGCATAAAGCGGGTTATACGCTGGTGCTGGTGCTCAATCGCTTTGATGATATCCCTGAGTTTGTGCCGTTTGCCGGGGTGCTGGCCGACTGTACCCTGACGGAAACCGGCGAGAAAAAAGCGCTGCTTGCGCAAACGCTGATTGCGCAACTGGCACACAGCGAAAAGCTCTCCGGTATGACCCTGCCAGAGCCAGATGCACCGTCCGCGCGGTTGTCCATTGCCGACGATCTACCGCGCATCGTGCTGAACGACGGCGTGGTCTCCTATAACGATCGCGCGATCATCAACCATTTAAGCTGGACGGTCGCCCCGGACGAACACTGGCAAATTGTTGGCCCGAACGGCGCCGGGAAATCCACCCTGCTAAGCCTGGTCACTGGCGATCATCCGCAGGGCTACAGCAACGACCTGACGCTGTTTGGCCGCCGCCGTGGCAGCGGTGAAACCATCTGGGATATTAAAAAACATATCGGCTACGTCAGCAGCAGCCTGCATCTGGATTACAGAGTGAGCACGACGCTGCGCAATGTGATCCTCTCTGGCTATTTTGATTCCATCGGTATCTATCAGGCCGTCTCTGATAAGCAACGCAAGCTGGTAGACGAGTGGCTGCAGATCCTCGGCATGGACCCGCGCACCGCCGATGCGCCGTTCCACAGCCTCTCCTGGGGGCAGCAGCGTCTGGCGCTGATCGTCCGCGCGCTGGTGAAACACCCGACGCTGCTGATCCTCGATGAACCGCTGCAAGGGCTGGACCCGCTCAACCGCCAGGTGGTTCGCCGCTTTGTGGATGTGCTGATTAGCGAAGGTAAAACGCAACTGCTGTTTGTATCGCACCACGCGGAAGACGCGCCGGAGTGCATCACTCATCGTCTGGAATTTGTCGCCGACGGCGAGGGTTATCGCTATGAGGTCGGCCCAATTTAAGATGGCCAAGCGTACTCTCTGAATGTAGCCCGGCCAGGCGAAGTGCCGCCGGGTTTACACAATACGCCCCCGCGACTACACCTCCTTTTTCAGACTATTTTCAGCCCTCACCGTTAACCTCTTTGATTTATAATGAAAAAACTTGAAATTATCATGTAGATTTCGCCAGTGTAAGCGATTCCACTAATTTAGCCCATGTCACACTTTTGGCTTCTCTGTTATGCTAAGGTTATTCCATGCCATAAGCTTAACGGAGCTAAAAATGAAAGTATTGGTTACAGGTGGTAGCGGTTACATTGGAAGCCACACATGTGTGCAACTGCTGCAACAGGGCCACGATGTTGTCATCCTCGATAACCTGTGCAACAGCAAGCACAGCGTTGTACCGGTCATTGCCCGCCTGGGCGGCAAACAACCGAGCTTCGTCGAAGGCGATATTCGTAACGAAGCGCTGATGGTTGAGATCCTCAAAGATCACGCCATTGAAGCGGTGATTCACTTCGCGGGCCTGAAAGCCGTGGGCGAGTCCGTGCAAAAACCGCTGGAATACTATGACAACAACGTCAACGGTACCCTGCGTCTGGTTGCTGCAATGCGCACCGCCAACGTCAAAAACTTCATCTTCAGCTCCTCCGCAACCGTCTATGGCGACCAGCCGAAAATCCCTTACGTCGAAAGCTTCCCTACCGGTACGCCACAGAGCCCGTACGGCAAGAGCAAGCTGATGGTTGAACAGATCCTGACTGACCTGCAAAAAGCGCAGCCGGAGTGGAGCATTGCGTTGCTGCGCTACTTCAACCCGGTGGGCGCACATCAGTCCGGCGATATGGGTGAAGATCCGCAGGGCATCCCGAACAACCTGATGCCGTACATCGCGCAGGTCGCCGTGGGCCGCCGCGAATCACTGGCCATTTTCGGCAACGACTACCCTACACCTGACGGCACCGGCGTGCGCGACTACATCCACGTGATGGATCTCGCCGACGGCCACGTTGCCGCGATGGAAAAACTGGCGAACAAAGCCGGCGTGCATATTTATAACCTGGGCGCAGGCGTCGGCAGCAGCGTGCTGGATGTGGTCAACGCGTTCAGCAAAGCCTGCGGCAAACCCATTAACTACCATTTTGCTCCACGTCGCGACGGCGATCTTCCGGCCTACTGGGCCGATGCGACCAAAGCCGACAACGAGCTGAACTGGCGCGTAACCCGTAACCTTGACGAAATGGCGCAGGACACCTGGAACTGGCAGTCCCGTCATCCTCAGGGATATCCAGACTAAGGATTTTGTCATGACGCAATTTAACCCCGTCGACCATCCACACCGCCGTTTTAATCCGTTAACCGGCCAGTGGATCCTTGTATCACCGCATCGTGCAAAGCGCCCATGGCAAGGGGCGCAAGAGACACCAGCAAAACAGACGCTGCCCGCGCACGATCCGGATTGTTTTTTATGCCCGGGTAATACTCGGGTGACGGGCGATAAAAACCCCGACTACACCAGCACATACGTTTTTACCAATGACTTTGCTGCGCTGATGACCGACACGCCGGACGCGCCGGAAAGCGACGATCCGCTGATGCGCTGCCAGAGCGCGCGCGGCACCAGCCGGGTGATTTGCTTCTCACCGGACCACAGCAAAACGCTGCCTGAACTGAGCGTCGATGCGCTGAAATCCGTGGTGAAAACCTGGCAGGAGCAGACCGCTGAACTCGGCCAGCAGTATCCGTGGGTACAGGTGTTCGAAAACAAAGGCGCAGCGATGGGCTGCTCCAACCCGCACCCGCACGGACAGGTCTGGGCTAACAGCTTCCTGCCGAACGAAATCGAGCGTGAAGACCGCCTGATGCGTGAGTACTACGCCGAGCAGAAATCGCCGATGCTGGTTGATTACGTTAACCGTGAGCTGGCAGACGGCAGCCGTACGGTGGTTGAAACCGATCACTGGCTGGCGGTGGTGCCGTACTGGGCGGCGTGGCCGTTCGAAACGCTGCTGCTGCCAAAAGCGCACGTGCTGCGGATTACCGATTTAACTGAGGCACAGCGCGACGATTTAGCGCTGGCGCTGAAAAAACTGACCAGCCGTTACGACAACCTGTTCCAGTGCTCCTTCCCCTACTCGATGGGCTGGCACGGCGCGCCGTTCAACGGCGAAGAAAACGCACACTGGCAGTTGCATGCCCATTTCTATCCACCGCTGCTGCGCTCCGCTACCGTGCGCAAATTTATGGTTGGTTATGAAATGCTGGCAGAAACCCAGCGCGACCTGACGGCAGAACAAGCGGCTGAACGCCTGCGTGCGGTCAGCGACATCCACTTTCGCGAGTCCGGAGAATAACAATGAGTCTGAAAGATAAAACCCAAACCCTGTTCGCTGAGAAATTCGGCTACCCTGCTACCCACGTCATTCAGGCTCCGGGCCGCGTTAACCTGATTGGTGAGCACACCGACTACAACGATGGTTTTGTCCTGCCGTGCGCCATCGATTACCAGACGGTGATCAGCTGCTCCCCGCGTGATGACCGCCTGGTGCGCGTGATTGCCGCCGACTACGATAATCAGAGCGACGAGTTTTCTCTCGATGCACCGATCGTTAGCCACGATACCCAGCAGTGGTCCAACTATGTGCGCGGCGTGGTGAAACATCTGCAAAAACGCAATAACGCCTTTGGCGGCGCAGACCTCGTTATCAGCGGCAACGTGCCGCAGGGTGCGGGCCTGAGTTCATCGGCCTCTCTGGAAGTGGCAGTCGGCACCGTCTTCCAGCAGCTGTATCATCTGCCGCTGGACGGCGCGCAAATTGCGCTGAACGGTCAGGAAGCGGAAAACCAGTTTGTCGGCTGTAACTGCGGCATTATGGACCAGCTTATCTCCGCGCTCGGCAAGAAAGACCACGCGCTGCTGATCGACTGCCGTTCGCTTGGCACCAAAGCCGTCTCCATGCCGGAAGGCGTTGCGGTGGTGATCATCAATAGCAACTTTAAACGTACTCTGGTCGGCAGCGAGTACAACACCCGCCGCGAGCAGTGTGAAACCGGTGCGCGCTTCTTCCAGCGCCCGGCGCTGCGTGATGTGACCATTAATGAATTCAACGCCGTCGCTCATGAGCTGGACCCGATTGTCGCGAAGCGTGTACGTCACGTGCTGACCGAGAACGCCCGCACCGTTGAAGCTGCAGCTGCGCTGGAAAAAGGCGATCTGCTGCGCATGGGCCAGCTGATGGCGGAATCCCACGCCTCCATGCGCGACGATTTCGAAATCACCGTGCCGCAAATTGATACGCTGGTCGATATCGTGAAAGCGACCATCGGTGACCAGGGCGGCGTACGCATGACCGGCGGCGGCTTCGGCGGCTGCATCGTGGCGCTGATCCCTGAAGCGCTGGTGCCTGCGGTGAAACAGGCTGTGGCCGAGCAATACGAAGCCAAAACCGGCATTAAAGAGACGTTCTACGTCTGCAAACCGTCACAAGGAGCAGGACAGTGCTAAGAGAAACGCCTGCGCTGGCCGCAGATGGCCAGCCGTATCGACTGATTACGTTACGCAACGCCAATGGCGTGGTGGTGACGTTAATGGACTGGGGTGCAACGCTGCTATCTGCGCGCATCCCAATGAAAGACGGCAGCGTACGTGAAGCGCTGCTGGGCTGCGCGTCGCCGGAACAGTACACCGAGCAGGCGGCGTTCCTCGGCGCATCGATTGGCCGTTACGCCAACCGCATCGCCAACAGCCGCTATACGCTCGATGGACAGACGGTTGAACTCGCGCCAAGCCAGGGCAAAAACCAACTGCACGGCGGGCCAGAAGGCTTCGACAAACGCCGCTGGGCGATTACCTCGCAGAACCCAACGGAGGCCGTTTTCACCCTCACCTCGCCTGATGGTGACCAGGGGTATCCGGGCGAGCTTCAGGCGACGGCTATCTATCGCCTGACCGAAGATAACCGCATCTCCATTGAGTATCGCGCAACCGTCGATAAAGCCTGTCCGGTGAACCTGACAAACCACGTCTATTTCAACCTCGACGGCGATCAGACCGATGTGCGCAACCACAAGCTTCAACTGCTGGCAGATGCTTATCTGCCGGTCGATGAGAGCGGGATCCCACACGATGGGCTGAAAGACGTTGCCAACACCAGCTTCGATTTCCGTCAACCCAAAACCGTGGCACAGGATTTTCTGAGCGACGATGACCAGAAGAAGGTGAAAGGCTACGACCACGCGTTCTTGCTACAGGCAAAAGGCGATGCGACTCAGCCAGTAGGCCATGTCTGGTCCCAGGATGAAAAGCTGCAGATGACAGTCTACACCTCCGCACCGGCCATTCAGTTCTACTCCGGTAACTACCTGGACGGTACGCTGTCTCGTAGCCCGCAGCCTTACGCCGCCTGGCAAGGCCTGGCACTGGAAAGCGAGTTCCTGCCGGATAGCCCGAACCATCCAGAGTGGCCGCAGCCGGACTGCGTGCTGCGCCCAGGCGAAGAGTACGTCAGCCTGACGGAATATCAGTTTACCGCATTATAATCACGTGGCTTACCCGTAGCCCGGACGAGGTGCAATAGCACCGACTCCGGGGTTTCCCCGGCGTCGCTTCGCTCAGCCGGGCGACTCCCTTCCGCTGTCCCGCCGAAGTTTTAGCCATATCGCTGAAAATTACGTCACGCAAAGACAAAATCATAACGCCTGGTTCACATGCACCTTACACTGGGACACTATTTTCGCTATGGTTATGCATAAGCGTTGCCGTCGAGCCTATCGCGGCAATATAATGAGAATTGTTATCATTCAATAAAGCTTGAGGAGTGAGAGTATGGCTGTAACTAAGCTGGTACTGGTTCGTCACGGTGAAAGTCAGTGGAACAACGAAAACCGCTTCACCGGTTGGTACGACGTTGATCTGTCTGAGAAAGGCGTTAGCGAAGCAAAAGCGGCAGGTAAACTGCTGAAGGCTGAAGGCTTCAGCTTTGATTTTGCTTATACCTCCGTGCTGAAACGTGCCATCCACACTCTGTGGAACGTGCTGGATGAACTGGATCAGGCCTGGCTGCCAGTTGAGAAATCCTGGAAGCTGAACGAGCGTCACTACGGTGCGCTGCAGGGTCTGAACAAAGCAGAAACCGCTGAAAAATACGGTGACGAGCAGGTTAAACAGTGGCGTCGCGGCTTCGCGGTAACCCCACCAGAGCTGACCAAAGATGACGAGCGCTACCCGGGCCACGACCCGCGCTACGCGAAGCTGACCGATAAAGAGCTGCCAACCACCGAAAGCCTGGCGCTGACCATCGAACGCGTTGTCCCGTACTGGAATGAAACCATTCTGCCACGCCTGAAAAGCGGTGAGCGCGTGATCATCGCGGCTCACGGTAACTCCCTGCGTGCGCTGGTGAAATACCTGGACAACATGGGCGAAGATGAGATCCTCGAACTGAACATCCCAACTGGCGTACCGCTGGTGTATGAGTTCGACGAAAACTTCAAGCCAATCAAACATTACTATCTGGGTAACGCTGACGAAATCGCTGCAAAAGCGGCGGCGGTAGCAAACCAGGGTAAAGCGAAATAATTTTCGCTGAACGGTAAAAGAAAAAAGCGTGGAATATTCCACGCTTTTTTTATTTCTGCTGTGTTCCCGGCGGCGCGCCTTAACCGCGTTCGCTAACTGGCGCAGCACAGTATCGGTGTCTTCCCAGTTAATGCAGGCGTCGGTGATGCTTTTGCCATATACCAGCGGCTCGCCGCTATCCGGGTTCTGATTACCTTCCACCAGGTGGCTTTCAATCATCACGCCCATAATGGCTTTCTCGCCGTTGGCAATCTGGTTGCAAACGTCAGTGCCCACTTCCATCTGCTTTTTAAACTGCTTGCTGGAGTTAGCGTGGCTGAAATCAATCATGATTTGCGCCGGCAGGCCCGCTTTCGCCAGACCTTCTTTCACCGCCGCCACGTGGGAGGCGCTGTAGTTCGGTTCTTTACCGCCGCGCAGGATGATATGGCAATCGCCGTTACCACTGGTGTTCACAATCGCTGAGTGGCCCCATTTGGTCACGGACAGGAAACAGTGCGGCGCACCGGCGGCATTGATGGCATCAATCGCCACTTTAATGGTGCCATCGGTACCGTTTTTGAAACCGACCGGGCAAGAGAGGCCAGACGCCAGTTCACGGTGAACCTGGGATTCGGTGGTACGCGCACCAATCGCGCCCCAGCTCATGAGATCTGCCAGGTACTGCGGGGTGATCATATCCAGGAACTCGCCCGCCGCTGGCAGGCCGCTGTCGTTAATATCGAGCAGCAGCTTACGTGCGATACGCAGGCCGTCGTTAATCTGGAAGCTGTTATCCATATGCGGATCGTTAATCAGCCCTTTCCAGCCAACGGTGGTGCGCGGCTTTTCAAAATAGACGCGCATGACGATTTCCAGCTCGCCCTGCAGTTCCTCACGAATTTTCAGCAGGCGCTGCGCATACTCTTTGGCAGCAGCCGGATCGTGAATCGAGCAAGGACCAATCACCACCAGTAGACGATCGTCATCCCCTTTCAGGATCTGATGGATCGCTTTACGGGCATGAGACACCGTATTGGCGGCATTTTCAGTGGCTGGGAATTTTTCAAGGAGTGCTACAGGAGGTAATAACTCGTTGATCTCTTTAATGCGTAAATCGTCGTTCTGATAATTCATGACTGTTCCAGTGTTGCCATACTTATACAATTGAGTGCAATCCCCTCAATCTATATCGTCAGCCAAAAAGTGTAAACTGGCTTTTACACTTTAGCCGGATAATAACTAAAAAAACCCTACAATTTAGAATTTAATAGCAATATACCGGTGCAATAACGGCAATTAACAACTCAATAGTCTACAAATTAGGTTAAAAACAATATATTTCAATATCACATGCCGTATCAGGCGCTATTTTTGCCCGTGGGCTTTCGTTGCGTATTTCTGTGCGGAAAATACAAAGATCTGCAATGATGTCAGATAGTCACACTCAAATAGGGAAGGATGAGCGTCATGGCGCATAGGCATGATTCACACTCGCACACTACGCAGAATGATGGCAACGCCCGTCGTTTATTGCTGGCTTTTGGGGTAACCGCTGGTTTTATGGTCGTCGAGGCGATTGGCGGGGTTGTCTCCGGATCGCTAGCGCTGCTCGCCGATGCCGGGCATATGCTGACCGACTCGGCCGCGCTATTGTTCGCACTGCTAGCCGTGCGCTTTGCCAGTCGACCACCAAGCGGGCGTCATACCTTCGGCTGGCTGCGTCTGACCACCCTCGCCGCTTTCGTCAACGCCATCGCCCTGCTGTTTATCATCATCCTGATTGTCTGGGAGGCCGTGCAGCGCTTCTATCATCCGCAGCCGGTGGCAGGCGTCACCATGATGGTCATTGCGGTCGCTGGCCTGCTGGCGAATATTCTGGCCTTCTGGATTTTGCATCGCGGCAGCGAAGAGAAAAACCTCAACGTGCGCGCAGCAGCGCTGCATGTGATGGGCGATTTACTGGGTTCAGTGGGTGCGATTGTGGCGGCAGTGGTGATCATGACCACCGGCTGGACGCCCATCGACCCGATTCTCTCGGTGCTGGTCTCCTGCCTGGTGCTGCGTAGCGCCTGGTCGCTGCTGAAAGAGAGTATGAACGAACTGCTGGAAGGCGCGCCGCAGTCAATCGACGTAGCGGCGTTAAAGCGCAATATGCGCCGTTCACTGCCCGAAGTACGCGATGTGCACCATGTACATGTCTGGCTGGTCGGTGAAAAACCGCTGATGACGCTACACGTTCAGGTGGTGCCGCCGCACGATCACGATGCGCTGCTGGATCGTATTCATCACTTTCTTGAAGAGCACTATCAAATCGATCACGCGACGGTGCAGATGGAATACCAGCCCTGTAGCGGCCCGGAATGCCACCTTAACGAGGCGCATTCCGAACACGGGCATCATCACCACCATTAATGGGACAGCGCGCGAGAACCCCGTTCACGTGCGCTATTCATCCACATCCGGCTGCCATTGAGCGCGATGAAGGTCAGGATCAGATATTCCAGCGCCATGGCGTAAACCCCTTGCAGGGAAAAAATCGCCACGCTGATAACGTTAATGATCACCCACAGCAGCCAGTTCTCGACGTATTTGCGGGTCATCAGCACCATCGCGGCAATCGACAAGACCATCATACTGGAGTCCCAGAACGGGAACGCATCCGGCTGCAGCGTCGGCATCACCACGTTCATGCCCATTCCTTGCATCACGTTAACCGCCACCCGCGTGAGCACGGCGAAAACGGGGTCGATGTAGAGCGTCATTAGCGCAATCGCCACTACACACGCGGCTAGCCAGCTCATGGCCTTCGGCAATGGCAGCCAGCGGATTTGTAGTTCAGCTTCATTCTGGCTGGTCTGCCGCGACCATGCGTACCAGCCGTAAAGGTTGGCCGCAAAAAAGAACAGCTGTAACAGCAGGCTAGCGTAGAGCTGAATCTGGAAAAAGATGATCGCAAACAGCGTGACGTTAATCAGGCCAAACAGGTAGTTCACGATCTTTTCAAGGCTGGCCAGCCAGATACAGAGCAGCCCAGCAACCGTTCCTACCGCTTCTATCCACGAGAGGTCGTAGCCTCCCGCGCCCAGCGGTATATGAACCAGAATGTTTTGCGTACTAAAGAAATCCATTTTAACTCCAGCGCGTTAGAGGTTTACCCTCGTAGTGTAGCCGCAAAATCCAGCATCCGGTTCAGCGGAACCAGCGCGCCCTGACGCAGTTGTTCATCGACGTGGATCTCATGGGCATGCCCGCCGTTCTCCAACCCTTCAGC
The DNA here is from genome assembly GCF_040930405.1 of Kluyvera sichuanensis. NCBI lineage: Bacteria > Pseudomonadati > Pseudomonadota > Gammaproteobacteria > Enterobacterales > Enterobacteriaceae > Kluyvera > Kluyvera sichuanensis. The sequence continues at coordinate 152,666 of NZ_CP162271.1, read as the reverse complement.
AATGGCCTTCAGGCCGTTCATCGCCATCCACGGGCAGTGTGCGCAGGTGCGGCAGGTTGCCCCTTCACCGGCGGTTGGCGCTTCGAACAGTTCTTTATCCGGCACGGCCTGCTGCATTTTGTAGAAGATACCGCGATCGGTTGCCACAATAAGCTGCTGGTGCGGCAGCGTTTTGGCGGCATTAATCAACTGACTGGTTGAACCGACGGCATCGGCCATATCAACAATCGCCTGCGGGGACTCCGGGTGCACCAGCACTGCCGCCTGCGGATACAGCGATTTCATGCGGCTCAATGCCTGGGTTTTAAACTCGTCGTGGACGATACATGCCCCCTGCCAGCACAGCACGTCTGCACCGGTCTGCTTTTGCACGTAGCGCCCAAGATGGCGGTCCGGTGCCCAGATGATTTTCTCTCCCAGGCTATCGAGATGTTCGATAAGCTCAACGGCAATGCTTGAGGTCACTACCCAGTCGGCGCGTGCTTTTACCGCCGCCGAAGTATTGGCATAGACCACGACGGTGCGGTCAGGGTGGGCATCACAGAACGCATTGAACTCATCAATAGGACAACCAAGATCGAGCGAGCACTCGGCGTTCAGCGTCGGCATCAGAACCGTTTTTTCCGGGCTGAGGATTTTCGCGGTTTCGCCCATAAAACGAACGCCTGCCACCAGAAGCGTTGAAGCAGAATGTTTTGCCCCGAAGCGCGCCATCTCCAATGAATCAGAAATACAGCCGCCGGTCTCTTCCGCCAACTGTTGGATTTCGGGATCGGTGTAGTAGTGTGCCACCATGACGGCATCACGTTCCTTTAGCAACCGCTTGATTTTCTCGCGATAAAATTGAGTCTCATCAAGACTTAGCGGAACAGGCTTCGGTGGGAACGGATAAATTGCAGCTTCTGGGTCAAACATCACGCTCATCAGGCTTCTCGTTTTACTGGCTTAACGAAATAAACGGTTATTCGGCGAAGATTCGCCGTTACCACGGCAATATGTTTTATATGCTAAACAAGATAGCCGATTCCATGAAAAAAGTCGTGGTGAATTTTGCGCCCTTCCCCGGAGTCGGTGCTTCACACCTCGTCCGGGCTACAGCAAGCACAAACGTAGCCCGGACGAGCGTCAGCGACGCCGGGAAGGTTCTAAAGGTGGGAGTCAAATCGCAGATAGCAAAAAAGCGCCTTTAGGGCGCTTTTTTACATTGGTGGGTCGTGCAGGATTCGAACCTGCGACCAATTGATTAAAAGTCAACTGCTCTACCAACTGAGCTAACGACCCCTTGGGTAAGGGTTACTGCTTAAATCATTTCAGGATGGTGGGGCGTGCAGGATTCGAACCTGCGACCAATTGATTAAAAGTCAACTGCTCTACCAACTGAGCTAACGCCCCATTAGGGTGCCGCCTGAAAGATCTTTTACTCGAAACCACCATTAAGATGGTGGGGCGTGCAGGATTCGAACCTGCGACCAATTGATTAAAAGTCAACTGCTCTACCAACTGAGCTAACGCCCCGAGTGGTGGGTGATGACGGGATCGAACCGCCGACCCCCTCCTTGTAAGGGAGGTGCTCTCCCAGCTGAGCTAATCACCCGATACTGCGCTGGATACTACCTACTGCTTTCACCGTGCCCACCATAAATGATGGTGGGGCGTGCAGGATTCGAACCTGCGACCAATTGATTAAAAGTCAACTGCTCTACCAACTGAGCTAACGCCCCGGTGGTGGGTGATGACGGGATCGAACCGCCGACCCCCTCCTTGTAAGGGAGGTGCTCTCCCAGCTGAGCTAATCACCCGATACTACACTGGATACTGCTTTAAGTGGTGGGTCGTGCAGGATTCGAACCTGCGACCAATTGATTAAAAGTCAACTGCTCTACCAACTGAGCTAACGACCCACTTTTTTCGTCACTTTCAGGATGTTTGATATCCCTTGGCAACGGCGGCATATATTACTGAATTCAGAATTCAGCGCAACAAATATTTCGACAAAGATCACTTAACTGCTTATGTTTCATGCGGCAAGACCAGAAATAAAACAATTTCTGGTCTTACTTCGCGCATTACAGCCCACTAAGACGTTTTTGCGCCTGTTTTGCACCGTCGGTACCTGGGTATTTGCTGACAACCTGCTGGTATACCGCTTTTGCTTTAGCGGTATCACCCTTGTCCTGCATGATGACCCCAACCTTAAACATCGCGTCAGCCGCCTTTGGCGACTTCGGATAGTTTTTCACCACCGACGCAAAATAGTACGCCGCATCATCTTTTTTACCCTTGTTGTAATTCAGCTGCCCCAGCCAATAATTTGCATTCGGCTGGTAGGTTGAATCAGGGTATTTTTTGACGAAGTTCTGAAACGCAGCAATGGCATCATCCTGGCGAGCGTTATCCTTCACCAGCGCGATAGCCGCGTTGTAATCGGTATTGGCATCACCCGTCTGTACCGGCACACCAGAAGCTGCTGCAGGGGCATTACCGCCCGCAGATGCTGCTGGAGCCGCCGCTGCAGGCGCTGCACCGCTCTGGTCGCCCGTCGCTGGAGCTGCACCACCACCGCCGTTCAGGCTGTCAATCTGCAGCATAATCTGCTTTTGACGATCGATGACCTGATTCAGCTGGTACTGACTTTCCTGGATCTGTCCGCGGAGAGCGTCAATATCAGTCTGATTATCGGAGAGTTGCTGCTGGAGTTGGGTTAAAAGCTGACTGTGAGCGTTAGAAATACGCTCGAGTTGGGTGACACGGTCTTCGACCGAGCCTGAGCCGACACTACTGATTGGCGCCTGAGCAAAAGCGGCCCAGGGGGCCGCTATGCCAACCAGTAACGACAGACTCAACATGTGATGTCTGAAGTTACTGCTCATGCAATTCTCTTAGTAAACCAGTACGGCACGACGGTTTTTGGAGTAAGCCGCTTCGTCGTGACCCAGTACTGCAGGTTTTTCTTTACCGTAAGAAACGATGGAGATCTGGTCAGCAGAAACGCCTTTACCCTGCAGGTACATTTTAACAGCGTTTGCACGACGTTCACCCAGGGAGATGTTGTACTCAGGAGTACCACGTTCGTCCGCGTGACCTTCTACGGTGACTTTGTAAGATGGGTTGCTACGCAGGAAGTTAGCGTGAGCATCCAGCATCGCAGCGAAGTCAGAACGGATATCGTACTTGTCCAGATCGAAGTAAACGATGTTGTTCTGCTGCAGCTGCTGCATCTGAAGGCGAGCTTGCTCTTCAGAAGACATGTTGCCGCTACCGTTCGCATCCATACCAGTGCCGGCACCCAGCATGCCTTCGCCGCTCTGGTCATTGCTAGCGTTCTTGTTAGAAGAACATGCCGCGATTGCCATAACAGGCAGAGCGATCATCAGCCCTTTCAGCACTTTGTTCAGTTGCATTTCTATGATTCCTTTAGTAATCAATTAATTATTATTACAGATACGGCGACCAGGCAGGGAATTTGACCTGTCCATCAGTTGCCGGAAGACGCGCTTTGAAACGCCCATCTGTAGAAACCAGATTCAGCACGGATCCCATCCCCTGAGAAGAGCTGTAGATAACCATAGTGCCGTTAGGTGCCAGACTTGGCGTTTCGTCCAGGAACGTTGACGACAGTACTTGTACGCCACCCGCTACCAGATCCTGCTTAGCAATGTGCTGCTGGCCGTTAGCCGAGCTGACCATTACCATAAACTTGCCGTCGCTGCTGACATCAGCATCCTGGTTCTGTGAACCTTCCCAGGTAATACGCTGCGGAGCACCGCCGTTGACGTTAACTTTATACACCTGTGGACGACCGGCCTGGTCAGACGTAAATGCCAGGTTCTGGCTGTCCGGGAACCAGGTTGGTTCAGTGTTGTTGCTGCGACCGTTGGTCACTTGACGAATCTGACCAGAGCCCAGGTCCATCACGTACAGGTTCAGGCTACCGGTTTTCGACAGTGCGAATGCCAGTTTAGAACCATCAGGCGAGAACGCTGGCGCACCGTTGTGCTGCGGGAACGAGGCAATCTGACGCACTGCGCCGTTAGCCAAGGTCTGCACCACCAACGCTGAGCGACCGCTTTCGAAGGTCACATAAGCCACTTTAGAACCGTCCGGAGACCATGCTGGAGACATCAGCGGCTGCGGAGAACGGTGAACCACGAACTGGTTGTAGCCGTCGTAGTCAGAAACGCGCAACTCATACGGGAACTGGCCGCCGTTGGTCTGAACAACGTAAGCAATACGGGTACGGAACGCGCCTTTGATGCCCGTCAGCTTCTCGAACACTTCGTCACTGGCAGTGTGACCGGCATAACGCAGCCACTGCTTGTTAACTTTGTAGGTGTTCTGTGCCAGCACGGAGCCAGGGGCACCGCCGGTATCCACCAGTTGATAAGAGACATTATAGCTGCCATCAGCGTTAGGGCTCACCTGCCCGACAACAACGGCATCAATGCCCAGCGCAGACCATGCGGCTGGCTGAACTTCCTGAGCGCTGCCCGGCTGCTGCGGCAGACGAGAACGATCTAATGGGTTAAATTTCCCGCTGTTACGCAGGTCGGCGCCCACAATGCCGCCGATATCTTCAGGCGCAGCACCTGGCCCCGCCCACTGGAAAGGAACGACGCCAATTGGGCGTGCCGAGTCCACCCCCTGGGTGATCTCGATACGTACTTCTGCGTGCAGCACGGCTGCCCACAGCATCAGAAAACCAAACGCTACTCGTAATGCCTGCTTCATCATTTCTCCCTTATCCAGGCGGAAAGCCCACGATAATTTAGCAGAATGTTAACAAACTAAAATACACAAAACTACCAAAACCCACCGGCGTCCGAAGATAGTTTTCCCCCGCCGGAGCGGGGAAAATTATACTTACGGCTTGAAGTCCAGCGGTGCATTTTTAAACACTTCATATACTGCCTGGCTCGGCGGTTTTGGAATCTTCGCCTGACGGGCTGCAGCAAGTGCGGCCTGACAAAGTGCGGGATCGCCACCCTCAGACTGAATGTCCAGCAACAGGCCGTCTGAAGCGAGTTTTATGCGCAACGTACAGGTTTTTCCTGCATAGGACGATGCGTCGTAGAACTTGCTCTCAATGGCAGTTTTAATCTGCCCAGCGTAGTTGCTGATATCCGCGCCTGACGCGCCATTATTTTTAGTATTACCACTCCCCGCTGCAGAAGCATTGTTACCTTTCGCTCCGCCGCCGGTTTTCGGCGCATTCTTACCAGAACTGAGGTCGCCCAGCAGGTCGTCAACGCCGGAAGAAGCAGCGGCTTTCTCAGCGGCAGCCTTTTTCGCGGCGGCGGCTTTGTCAGCGGCAGCTTTCTTGTCCGCAGCTGCTTTTTCAGCAGCGGCGGCTTTCTTATCTGCAGCCGCTTTGGCAGCAGCAGCGGCCTTATCGGCAGCGGCTTTTTCAGCGGCAGCAGCAGCCTTCTCGGCAGCAGCAGCGGCTTTCTCTTCCGCGGCTTTTTCAGCTGCCGCTTTCTTCGCTGCTTCGGCTGCCGCTTTCTTCTCGGCATCCGCAGCCGCTTTCGCGGCGGCAGCTTCGGCTACCTTTTTAGCATCGGCAGCCGCTTTCGCTGCTTCCGCTTCTGCTTTTTTCTGCGCATCAGCAGCGGCTTTTTTCGCAGCTTCTGCCGCGACTTTAGCCTGAGCATCGGCTTTTGCTTTGGCATCAGCGGCTGCTTTCACCGCCGCATCAGCTGCAGCTTTTGCCTGGGCATCCGCCTTCGCTTTTGCATCGGCCGCTGCTTTTGCCGCCGCTTCTTCAGCCTGCTTCTGCTGCTGCTGTGCTTCTTTGGCCGCTTCCTGAGCCTGCAAACGCTCTTTTTCCAGCGCTTTTAAACGTTCCTGTTCAGCAGCCTGTTTTTCACGTAACTCTTCAGCCTGCTGCTGAGCCTGCTTTTCACGTTGCTCTTGCGCACGTTTCGAGCTGGATTGCTGCTGCTGTTGACGATTATAGTTCTCAACGACCGCGCCGGGATCGACCATGACGGCGTCGATGGACGAACCGCCACCGCCGCCCGCAGAAGCCTCTATATGCTCATCGAACGAGCTCCAGATCAGCGCCGCAAACAGAATGACGTGCAGCACTGCTGAAATAATTATCGCTCGTTTAAGCTTGTCGTTTTGTTCGGTTGCCTTTGACACTCTCGGTTCCCAAAAACTGTTCACCCGTTACTTAATAACGCGCGCAACAGGCCGGAAGCGGCCTGTCACCCTGCGCGTTTGCGCGGCATATCGCAGGTTAAATTGGCTGAGTCATTAACCCGACCGATTTCACCCCGGCGCTGTGTAACAGGTTAAGCGCTTTAATTATTTCATCGTAAGGCACGTCTTTCGCGCCCCCAATTAAGAAGACCGTTTTCGGATTCGCCTGTAAGCGGCGCTGCGCTTCTGCAACAACCTGTTCAGGCGGCAGTTGCGGCATCTTCTCCTGACCGACGTTCACGCTGTATTGTCCAACACCGGACACTTCAACGATAACCGGCGGTTCATCGTTACTGCTCACCGCCTGCGATTCGGTTGCATCAGGAAGATCCACTTCCACGCTCTGCGTAATGATCGGCGCTGTCGCCATAAAGATCAGCAGCAGTACCAACAACACATCCAGCAGCGGAACGATGTTAATTTCGGACTTCAGTTCGCGACGCCCGCGTCCACGTGCTCTGGCCATGGCTTACCCCTTGTTGCTCTCGCTGACGGTAAAAGCCTGACGGTGCAGAATGGCGGTGAACTCTTCCATAAAGTTGTCGTAGTTCAGTTCCAGTTTGTTCACGCGTTGGTTCAGGCGGTTGTACGCCATAACCGCTGGAATTGCCGCAAACAGACCAATAGCGGTGGCGATCAGCGCTTCCGCGATCCCTGGTGCAACCATCTGCAGCGTAGCCTGTTTCACCGCGCCCAGCGCGATAAAGGCGTGCATGATCCCCCATACGGTACCAAACAGGCCGATATAAGGACTGATGGAACCCACGGTGCCGAGGAACGGAATATGCGTTTCCAGCGTTTCCAGTTCGCGGTTCATGGAGATACGCATCGCACGCGAGGCCCCTTCCACAATCGCTTCCGGCGCATGGCTGTTCGCACGGTGTAAGCGCGCAAACTCTTTAAAGCCGCTGTAGAAGATCTGCTCCGATCCCGCGAGGTTTTCGCGACGCCCCTGGCTCTCCTGATACAGGCGAGACAGCTCGATACCGGACCAGAATTTATCTTCAAACGCTTCAGCTTCGCGGCTTGCCGCGTTGAGGATGCGCGTTCTCTGGATGATGATGGCCCAGGAGGCGATTGAAAAACCAATCAAAATCAACATGATAAGTTTAACCAGAAGGCTAGCCTTCAGGAACAAATCAAGGATATTCATGTCAGTCACTGCTTAAACTCCGCGACAATAGACTTGGGAAGCGCACGAGGCTTCATGATGAGTGGATCAACACAGACAATCAGGACTTCTGCTTCGTTCAGTACCTTATTCTCAGCGTTGACAATTCGCTGCGTGAACACCATGGAGGTACCACGCATTGATGTAATTTCTGTCTGGACTTCGAGCATATCGTCGAGTCGGGCAGCCGCAAAATACTCCAGCGTCATTTTACGCACAACAAAGGCCACCCTCTCCGCCAGCAGAACCTGCTGACTGAAGTGGTGGTGCCGCAGCATCTCTGTGCGTGCTCTTTCATAGAAAGCGACATAGCTAGCGTGGTAAACCACACCACCGGCGTCGGTATCTTCGTAATAGACCCGAACCGGCCATCGAAACAGCGTTGTATTCACTTTACATCCCAGTAATGCAAAAAATTTTTGGGTTTTTGAACTTCGCTACTATACGCGCGGGAAAGATGGTTTGGAATGGGGGGAAGTAAACGGAGAGTAAATTTTTATGGGCTTATGCAAGCCCATTATCATCAGGCGATAATTTTCAACGATAGAAGAAGAAAATCAAACCAGCCAGCAGTACCAGATCGGCGATGAGCGGACAAAAAATCCCCTGCCAGTGAACCGTACGCAGACGGAAGCCTACGCCGTGGATCACCCCTGCACACACTGACCACATCAACAAGAAACCGTGCCAGATTTCCAGTTCGCTGGTCTTCGCCGCGAAACGCGTCGGATCCCAGAAGATGCAGCCTGCCAGCAGCAGGGCCATAACAAGGGAAAGCGCCCGCAAGGGGCGCTTATCCATTATCGCGTATAACATTGCGATAACATTTTTCATCAGTGCTTTTCTTCACCCGCTTTGGTTGCTTCGACGTGCTCTAACGCCAGCGCGGTGATCACGCCGAATGCACAGGCAAGAAGCGTTCCCAAAATCCATGCGAAATACCACATATTCAGCTCCTTACTTAGTACAGAGAGTGGGTGTCGCGTTCGATGTCTTCTTTGGTGATGCGACCGAACATTTTCCAGTAACACCAGGTGGTGTAGGCCAGAATAATCGGTACGAAGACAGCGGCGACATAGGTCATCAGGTTCAGCGTCATCTGGCTAGACGTCGCATCCCACATGGTCAGGCTCGCGTTCATCATTGTGCTGGAAGGCATAATGAACGGGAACATAGCAATACCAGCGGTCAGGATAATGCACGCCAGCGTCAGTGAGGAGAACAGGAACGCCCACGCGCCTTTATCCGCCTTGGTGGCCAGGATAGTCAGCAGCGGCAGCACCACGCCCAGAGCAGGAATCGCCCACAGCGCTGGCATGTTGTTGAAGTTCACCATCCACGCACCGGCTTCACGCGCCACTTCTTTGGTCAGCGGGTTAGACGGGCCGGAGTGATCCAGAACCGATTTCACCACATAGCCATCGATGCCGTAGTAAACCCAGACGCCTGCCAGTGCGAAGCACACCAGGGTTACCAGCGCCGTCACCATAGAGACGTTGCGGGTGCGCAGGTGCAGTTCGCCCACGGTACGCATCTGCAGGTAGGTTGCGCCCTGCGTCAGGATCATCGCGACGCTAACAATACCCGCCAGCAGACCAAACGGATTCAGCAACTGGAAGAAGTTACCGGTGTAGTACAGACGCATGTATTCATCGACGTGGAACGGTACGCCCTGCAGCAGGTTACCGAACGCGACGCCAATCACCAGCGGCGGCACGAAGCTACCGATGAAGATGCCCCAGTCCCACATGTTGCGCCAGCGGGTGTCTTCAATCTTAGAGCGGTAGTCAAAACCGACCGGACGGAAGAACAAGGACGCCAGCACCAGAATCATCGCCACATAGAAGCCGGAGAAGGCAGCGGCATACACCATCGGCCACGCGGCGAACAGCGCGCCACCGGCGGTGATGAGCCACACCTGATTACCGTCCCAGTGCGGAGCGATGGAGTTAATCATGATTCGACGCTCGGTGTCGTTACGACCGAGGAAGCGGGTGAGCATGCCCACCCCCATGTCGAAGCCATCGGCGACGGCAAAACCAATCAGCAGAATGCCAATCAGTAGCCACCAGATAAAACGCAATACTTCATAATCGATCATTTGACGACTCCTGTCTTAGCGTGCCGGCTGAGCGGTAGGCTGCTCATAGTGGTAACGACCGGTTTTCAGGCTGCTAGGTCCACGGCGAGCGAATTTGAACATCAGGTACAGCTCCGCCACGAGGAACAGGGTGTACAGGCCGCAAATCAACACCATCGAGAAGATCAGGTCGCCCGCGGTCAGGCTGGAGTTAGCCACTGCCGTCGGCAGCACCTCACCAATCGCCCACGGCTGACGGCCGTATTCCGCCACAAACCAGCCGGATTCGATAGCAATCCACGGCAGCGGAATCGCGTACAGCGCGGTGCGCAGCAGCCATTTTTTCTCGCCAATCTTGTTACGAATGACCGTCCAGAAGGAGGTCGCAATAATCAGCAGCATCAGAATGCCGCAGCCCACCATGATACGGAACGCAAAGTACAGCGGCGCAACGCGTGGGATAGAATCTTTGGTTGCCATCTGGATCTGTGCTTCAGTCGCATCAGACACGTTCGGCGTATAGCGCTTCAGCAGCAAACCGTAGCCCAGGTCTTTCTTCACGTGGTTAAACTCATCGCGAATGGCCTGGTCGGTAGAGCCGCTACGCAGTTGCTCAAGCAGTGCATACGCCTTCATACCGTTACGGATACGCTCTTCGTGCTGCACCATCAGATCTTTCAGACCGGTAACCTGCTTATCAACAGAACGGGTCGCGATGATGCCCAGCGCGTAAGGAATTTGAATGGCGAAGTGGTTTTCCTGCGCATCCTGGTCAGGAATACCAAACAGGGTAAAGGCGGCCGGTGCTGGCTGCGTTTCCCACTCGGCTTCAATCGCAGCCAGTTTGGTTTTCTGTACGTCACCCATTTCGTAACCAGATTCATCACCCAGAACGATAACGGAGAGGATAGCCGCCATGCCGAAGCTGGCTGCAATCGCGAAGGAACGCTTAGCGAAGGCGAAGTCACGGCCGCGCAGCATGTAGTAGGAGCTGATACCGAGAACGAACATCGCGCCGCAGACGTAGCCAGATGCCACGGTATGGACGAATTTCACCTGAGCGACTGGGTTCAGGACCAGCTCGGAGAAGCTGACCATTTCCATACGCATGGTTTCGAAGTTGAAATCAGATGCAATCGGGTTCTGCATCCAGCCGTTCGCCACGAGGATCCACAGTGCAGACAGGTTGGAGCCCAGGGCTACCAGCCAGGTCACCGCCATGTGCTGGACTTTACCCAGACGATCCCAACCGAAGAAGAACAGACCTACAAAGGTAGATTCGAGGAAGAAGGCCATCAGACCTTCGATGGCCAGCGGCGCACCGAAGATATCGCCCACGTAGTGGGAATAGTACGACCAGTTAGTCCCGAACTGGAACTCCATGGTCAGACCGGTAGCCACACCCAGCGCAAAGTTGATACCAAACAACTTGCCCCAGAACTTGGTCATATCTTTATAAATCTGTTTGCCGGAAAGGACGTAAACCGTTTCCATGATTGCCAGCAGGAACGCCATACCGAGCGTTAGCGGAACAAACAGGAAGTGGTACATCGCGGTCAAGGCAAACTGTAAGCGCGACAGTTCGACTATATCTAACATCATGACTCCTTGCTCATCGCATGAAGACTCCGAGAATGAATCCGTAGACCGGGATTCAAACACATGCCCCAATACAAATTGATTTGTCCCCTTCCCTACAACCGCCCCTTGGTGAGCACCGGAAACAGCCATAAGCGAAAGTTACAAACGTGTTAATAAAAAACTCAATTGATCCCTAAAATATATTACGCTGTAAAACCCTTACAATAAACAGGTTTTTATTGGAGAAGTTTTACGTTTTTCGACGGTGATCAATTTATAGCGAATCAAGCATTATCCAGCCAGTTTGATCCACGACAATTTAGCCGTTTTAGCCACCGATAGCCAGTGATTACATATTGATTTAAATCAACTTAACGCGAGATTGTTAATTATGTTTTTAATTGAATATTATGATGAACAAAATGTTAACGATGTGTTTTTAATTTGACTTTGATGGTTATCAAATGAAGTGAAATTAGACATGGAGGTAATTAGATTTAACCTTGCCAGGTGCGAATAAGCACAATTCCCCCGTATAGTTTAAAGTAGACCGTCCCTCATTTTTTTCCACATCGCACATTGCATTATGATGCAAATAACATTTCATTTACTTTAAATATTAATAAATTAACATTTGCAGATATCAGCGCCGTTTCCACCCTGCTGACAAATGATTTTGTTTGGCTATCGTTTGCACAAAAAACAGGCGACAGTAACTGACGTAGATAAAATTAACCCACGTGTACAACGTTGCAACAATCTGGGAGGGGGAACGACAAAAAAAGGCCACCCAAGGGCGGCCAACCATGTCGAAACAAGACATATAAGGCTCCCTCTTCCCTGTATGCAGCGGGAATTCAGTGAGGGAGCAGAGAGGATTACTTAATGACGGACTTCAGCGCTTCACCGATGTCAGCCAGGCTGCGAACGGTCTTCACGCCAGCGGCTTCCAGGGCAGCAAATTTCTCATCAGCGGTACCTTTACCACCGGCAATGATGGCGCCTGCGTGGCCCATACGCTTGCCTTTAGGCGCGGTAACGCCTGCGATGTAGCCAACAACCGGCTTGGTGACGTGTTCTTTGATGTAGGCCGCCGCTTCTTCTTCCGCGCTACCACCGATTTCACCGATCATCACGATCGCTTCGGTCTGCGGGTCTTCCTGGAACAGCTTCAGGATATCGATGAAGTTAGAGCCTGGGATCGGGTCGCCGCCGATGCCCACACAGGTAGACTGGCCAAAACCGTAGTCAGTGGTCTGCTTAACCGCTTCGTAAGTCAGGGTGCCGGAACGGGAGACGATACCCACTTTACCTGGCTTGTGAATGTGACCCGGCATGATGCCGATTTTGCATTCGCCCGGGGTGATAACACCTGGGCAGTTCGGGCCAATCATGCGCACGCCGGCTTCATCCAGTTTCACCTTCACGGTCAGCATATCCAGCGTAGGGATACCTTCGGTGATGGTGATGATCAGTTTGATGCCTGCATCGATAGCTTCCAGGATAGAGTCTTTGCAGAACGGTGCTGGAACGTAGATAACGGTGGCGGTTGCGCCCGTTGCTTCTACCGCTTCACGCACGGTATTGAACACTGGCAGGCCCAGATGAGTGGTGCCGCCTTTGCCTGGGGTTACGCCGCCAACCATCTGCGTACCGTAAGCAATCGCTTGTTCGGAGTGGAAAGAACCCTGGCTACCGGTGAAGCCCTGGCAGATAACCTTGGTGTTTTTATCGATTAAAATGGACATTATTTCCCCTCCACTGCGGCAACAACCTGCTGTGCTGCGTCCGTCAGACTTTTCGCTGCAATAATATTCAGGCCGCTGTCAGCCAGTTTCTTCGCGCCGAGTTCGGCGTTGTTGCCTTCCAGACGGACAACAACCGGGACGTTAACGCCCACTTCTGCTACCGCGCCGATGATACCGTCAGCGATCAGGTCGCAACGTACGATACCGCCGAAGATGTTAACCAGAACGGCTTTAACATTGTCATCAGAGAGGATGATTTTAAACGCTTCAGTCACGCGCTCTTTGGTTGCGCCGCCGCCAACGTCCAGGAAGTTCGCTGGTTCGCCGCCGTGCAGTTTAACGATGTCCATGGTGCCCATTGCCAGGCCCGCACCGTTAACCATGCAACCGATGTTGCCATCAAGTGCAACGTAGTTCAGTTCCCACTGTGCCGCCTGCGCTTCACGCGGGTCTTCCTGAGACTGGTCACGCATTTCGCGCAGGTCAGCCTGACGGAACAGTGCGTTGCCGTCAGCGCCCAGTTTGCCGTCGAGGCAGATCAGGTCGCCCTGCTTGGTCACGACCAGCGGGTTGATTTCGATAAGCGCCAGGTCGCGCTCCAGGAAAATCGTTGCCAGACCCATGAAGATCTTGGTGAACTGCTGAACCTGTTTACCTTCCAGACCCAGTTTGAACGCCAGTTCACGACCCTGATAAGGCATTGGGCCTGCCAGCGGATCCAGCGCAACTTTGTGGATCAGGTGCGGGGTTTCTTCCGCCACTTTTTCAATTTCTACGCCGCCTTCGGTAGAGGCCATGAAGACCACGCGACGGGAGCTACGGTCAACAACCGCGCCCAGGTACAGTTCTTTACCGATGTCGGTCGCGGCTTCAACCAGAATCTGGTTAACCGGCTGGCCGTGTGCATCCGTCTGGTAGGTTACCAGGCGTTTGCCCAGCCAATGCTCTGCAAAAGCGCGAATGTCTTCTTTAGAGTTTACGACCTTCACACCGCCCGCTTTACCGCGGCCACCAGCGTGAACCTGACATTTCACTACCCACGGGCCAGCGCCGATTTTTGAAGCGGCTTCTTCTGCTTCACGCGGAGTAGTACAGGCATAACCCACCGGAGCCGGTAAGCCATAGCGGGCAAAGAGTTGTTTTGCCTGATATTCATGTAAGTTCATGTGTTCTATCCATCCTATAAAATGTTGTTGAGTTGTTGTCTGGAACTCTGGTGGGCCTCCCGGCGTCACTCCGTTCGGCCGGGCTACAATTTCGTAGCCCGGCCGAGCGAAAGCGACGCCGGGGTTATCCCAAACCTACACGTCCAGCAGAAGACGGGTTGGATCTTCTAACAGCTCTTTAATTGCCACCAGGAAGCCTACAGACTCGCGCCCATCGATCAGACGGTGGTCATAGGACAGTGCCAGGTACATCATCGGCAGAATTTCCACTTTGCCATCAACCGCCATAGGACGGTCTTTAATGGCGTGCATACCCAGAATCGCGCTCTGAGGCGGGTTGATAATCGGGGTAGACATCAGGGAACCGAAGACGCCGCCGTTGGTAATAGTGAAGTTACCACCGGTCAGATCTTCGACAGTCAGTTTGCCGTCGCGGCCTTTCAGCGCCAGCTCTTTAATGTTCTTCTCAATGTCAGCCATGCCGAGTGCATCAACGTCACGCAGGACTGGGGTCACCAGGCCACGCGGCGTAGACACCGCCATGCTCACATCGAAGTAGTTGTGGTAAACCACGTCTTCGCCATCGATAGACGCGTTCACTTCTGGGTAGCGTTTCAGCGCTTCAACTACGGCTTTCACGTAGAAGGACATGAAGCCCAGACGGATACCGTGACGTTTTTCAAACGCGTCACCGTACTGCTTACGCAGGTCCATGATTGGTTTCATGTTGACTTCGTTGAAGGTCGTCAGCATCGCGGTAGAGTTTTTCGCTTCCAGCAGACGCTCAGCTACGCGTTTACGCAGACGGGTCATCGGAACACGTTTCTCGGAGCGACCTGCCAGCGGTGCAACCGGCGCTGCAGCTGCCGCAGCCGCAGCCGGTGCAGCAGCGGCTTTCGCTGGTGCTTTCGCCAGATGTTTTTCAACGTCTTCACGGGTCAGACGACCGCCAACACCAGTGCCTTTAATTGCGCTGGCATCGAGGCTGTGCTCAGCCAGCAGGCGACGGATCGCCGGGCTCAGCGCATCGTTGTTCTGCTCTTCCAGTGAAGCCTGTTGGCGCTGAGCCGGAGTCGACTCTTTGCTTTCAGATTTCGCGCTGGTTTCTTTACCACCGCTGTTGCCTTCACGCAGGCGACCCAGGATTTGACGGGAGGTGACGGTAGTACCTTCATCTTCCAGAACGGCATCCAGAATGCCATCCGCCGACGCCGGTACTTCCAGTACCACTTTGTCAGTTTCGATTTCTACCAGCACCTCATCACGAACTACCGCATCGCCCGGTTTTTTGTGCCAGGTGGCTACGGTCGCATCTGCTACGGATTCAGGCAGGTCAGGGACCAGAATATCTACGCTACTCATTTTGTATCCTTAATTAATCGACGTTCAGCGCGTCATTGACCAGATCTTGTTGCTGCTTCTGGTGAACGGACATATACCCTACCGCCGGCGAGGCGGAGGCTGGGCGACCTGCGTAACGCAGACCAGCACCAAATGGAATCACATCACGGAAATGATGTTGGCTGCAGTACCATGCGCCCTGGTTAAGCGGCTCTTCCTGGCACCAGACAAAATCATGCACGTGAGCATAAGCTTTCAGCACTTCTTGTACCGCCTGGTGCGGGAACGGATACAGCTGTTCTATACGCACGATAGCGACATCTTTCTGGTCGTTCTTGCGACGCTGTTCCAGCAGGTCGTAGTAAACCTTACCAGAACACAGCACGACGCGTTTCACGACTCTAGGATCCAGCTCGTCAATCTCGCCGATGGCCGGCATAAAGGTGCCGTTTGCCAGTTCGTCCAGCGTAGAGACCGCCAGCGGGTGACGCAGCAGAGACTTCGGCGACATGACCACCAGCGGACGGCGCATCCCGCGCAGCGCCTGACGACGCAGCATGTGATAAACCTGTGCCGGGGTGGACGGTACGCAAACCTGCATGTTTTGCTGTGCGCAAAGCTGCAGATAACGTTCCAGACGCGCAGAGGAGTGCTCCGGACCCTGACCTTCATAACCGTGTGGCAGCAGCATAACCAGACCGCACATACGGCCCCATTTCTGCTCGCCGGAGGAGATGAACTGGTCGATAACCACCTGCGCACCGTTGGCGAAATCGCCGAACTGGGCTTCCCAGATGGTCAGCGTGCGCGGCTCAGCCGTCGCGTAACCATATTCGAATGCCAGGACCGCTTCTTCGGACAGTACGGAGTCCCACACCTTAAATACGCCCTGCCCGTTATGCACGTGCTGCAGCGGGGTGTAGGTGGAACCGTTAGACTGGTTATGAATCACCGCGTGGCGGTGGAAGAAGGTGCCGCGACCGGCATCTTCACCGGACAGACGGACGGGAATGCCTTCATCGACCAGCGTGGCGTACGCCAGGTTTTCCGCGCCGCCCCAATCGAACAGCTTCTCGCCCGCCGCCATTGCCTGGCGGTCGCCGTAGATTTTCGCTACGCGAGATTGCATTTCAATGGCATCAGGTACGGTACTGATACGGTTAGCCAGCTCCTGCAGGCGCTTCATCTCAACCTTGTTCGGGTAGCTTTCGTCCCACTCATGGTTGAGGTATGGCGACCAGGTAAAGGAGTGCAGATTCATTGGACGCCACTCTTTCACCACGCATTCGCCCGCGTCTAGCGCGTCGCGATACAGGTTAACCATCTCGGTGGCATCTTCCAGCGTCGCGACGTTGTCCGCTTCCAGCTTGTCAGCATAGATTTTACGCGGGGTCGGATGCTTTTTGATTTTCTGGTACATCAGCGGCTGGGTTGCGCTTGGCTCGTCGGCTTCGTTATGGCCGTGACGGCGGTAGCACACCAGGTCGATGAACACATCGCGTTTAAAGGTGTTACGGAAGTCCAGCGCCAGACGGGTAACGAAAGCCACCGCTTCCGGGTCATCCGCATTCACGTGGAAGATTGGCGCCATCACCATCTTACCGATATCGGTACAGTATGGCGTTGAACGCGCATCCAGCGGGTTAGACGTGGTGAAGCCCACCTGGTTGTTAATCACGATGCGAACGGTACCGCCCACTTCGTAACCACGCGCTTTGGACATGTTCAGGGTTTCCTGAACCACACCCTGACCGGTTACCGCGGCATCGCCGTGGATGGTAATCGGCAGAACTTTATTGCTGCTTGGCTCGTCCAGACGGTCCAGGCGCGCACGGACGGAACCGATAACCACTGGGCTTACGATTTCGAGGTGCGACGGGTTAAACGCCAGCGCCAGGTGTACCAGGCCGCCTTCGGTTTCGATGTCGGAGGAGAAGCCCATGTGGTACTTCACGTCACCGGTGCCGAGGTGTTCTTTATGCTTGCCGGAGAACTCGTCGAACAGCTCCTGGGACTGTTTACCCAGAACGTTGATCAGCACGTTCAGACGACCGCGGTGCGCCATACCCAGCACCACTTCACGGGTACCGCTCTTGCCCGCATGGCGGATCATCTCTTTGAGCATCGGTACCAACGCGTCGCCGCCTTCCAGCGAGAAGCGTTTTGCGCCTGGGAATTTCGCGCCCAGGTAGCGTTCCAGACCTTCTGCCGCAGTCAGTTCGCTCAGGAAGCGTTTTTTCTCTTCTGCAGTAAAGGTGGCATGCCCCGCTTCAAAACGCTGTTGGATCCAACGTTTCTCTTCGGTGTTCGTGATGTGCATGTATTCCGCGCCGATGTGGCCGCAGTAGGTCTGTTTGAGAGCATCAATCAGATCGCCGAGCTTCATCGTGTCTTTGCCGATGGCAAAAGAACCTACGTTAAAGCTCTCCTGGAAGTCGGCCTCAGTCAGATCGTGGAAAGCGGGATCTAAATCAGCCACTTTATCCTGCTGCCACAGTCCCAGCGGATCGAGGATCGCGTTCTGGTGACCACGGAAGCGATAAGCGTTGATAAGCTGCAGGACTTTAACCTGCTTCGCATTCGTGTCAGGGTCGGAAATCGAAGAAGAGTAACGTGAGGCATCCTTCGCCAGACGACGGAAATAATCACGTGTTTTGGAATGAAATTGATCCGGTTTGACTCCGGTACCAGGTAACTGCTGGAACATTGAACGCCAGTGAGCGTCGACAGAGTCAGGATCGGTTAAGAAGTCTTCATAGAGCTGTTCTATCCAACTCTGGTTCGCGCCAGAGAGGTAAGAAGAGTCCAGCCAGGCTTTCATTGCGCCGTTCTGCATCGTGATCCCTTAAGCATCTTATGCTTATTTCGCCGTGGATAACTACGACGTACGCCGATATAGCACACGTCCCAGGGTTCACTTGCGAGCTCTTGTATTTGCACTGGCCCGCGAAGGAACCTTTAGAAACTGTCTTAAGCGCTTTGCGCTCACCCTTTCTCATGAGAGAAAGCAGATTTGGCAGTTTTTAAAGGTTTCCTGCATGTTATCCCCTCTCCTTATGGGAGAGGGGAACAGGGTATTACGCACTACGTTGCAGCAGCATCGACTTAATATGGCCGATGGCGCGCGTCGGGTTCAGCCCCTTAGGACATACACTGACGCAGTTCATGATGCTATGGCAGCGGAATACGCTGAAAGCGTCACTTAACCCTTCCAGGCGGCTGTCGGTTTCGGTATCGCGGCTATCAATCAAGAAGCGATACGCAGCCAGCAGGCCTGCCGGGCCGATAAACTTGTCCGGGTTCCACCAGAACGACGGGCAAGAGGTCGAACAGCATGCGCAGAGAATACACTCGTACAGACCATCGAGTTTCTCACGCTGCTCTGGCATCTGCAGATGCTCACGAGCCGGAGGATTTTGCCCATTATTCAACAAGTAAGGCTTAATCTTCTCATACTGTGCGTAGAATTGCCCCATGTCTACCACCAAATCGCGGATAACCGGCAGACCAGGCAGTGGACGGATAACAATTTTCTTGCCCGGCTGATTCAGCGCGGAGATCGGCGTGATGCACGCCAGACCGTTTTTCCCGTTCATGTTCAGGCCGTCAGAACCACATACCCCTTCACGGCAGGAGCGGCGGAACGACAGGCTTGGATCTTTTTCTTTCAGCTGCATCAATGCATCCAGCAGCATCATGTCGCGACCTTCTTCCGCTTCCAGGGTGTAATCCTGCATGCGCGGAGCATCGTCAACGTCCGGGTTATAACGATAAACTGAAAACTCGAGTTTCATAATCCTGTCTCCGCATTAATAAGTACGAATCTTCGGCGGGAATGCCGGACGCAGTTTCGGTTCCATATTGACGCTACGACGCGTCATGGATTCCGACTCTGGCAGATACAGGGAATGGCACAGCCAGTTTTCATCATCACGATCCGGGAAGTCGAAGCGGCTATGCGCGCCACGGCTTTCGGTACGGAAGTTTGCAGACACCGCGGTGGCGTAAGCCGTTTCCATCAGGTTATCCAGCTCCAGACACTCAACGCGCTGGGTGTTAAATTCGCTGGACGTGTCATCCAGACGGGCATTTTTCAGACGCTCGCGAATCGCTTTCAGCTGCTCAAGACCTTTGGCCATCGCATCGCCTTCACGGAAGACCGAGAAGTTATGCTGCATACATTCCTGCAGCGCTTTGCGAATTTCGACCGGGTCTTCACCGTCACGGTTACCGTTCCAGCGATTCAGACGTTCCAGAGAAGCGTCAATCTCTTCTTCGGTCGCGTCGCGCAGTTCGCCCTGCTCAGCAATGGATTCCTGCAGATGCAGGCCAACCGCACGACCGAAGACCACCAGGTCAAGCAGCGAGTTGCCGCCCAGACGGTTCGCACCGTGAACGGATACGCAGGCAATTTCACCTACCGCGAACAGACCAGGAATCACCACGTCTTCGCCCTGCTCATTCACGGTCAGTGCCTGGCCGCTCACTTTGGTCGGAATACCGCCCATCATGTAGTGGCAGGTTGGGATAACCGGGATAGGTTCTTTAACCGGGTCAACGTGTGCGAAGGTACGAGACAGTTCCAGGATACCCGGCAGACGGGATTCCAGCACTTCTTTACCCAGGTGATCCAGCTTCAGCTTAGCGTGTGGACCCCATGGGCCGTCACAGCCGCGACCTTCACGGATTTCGATCATGATGGAACGCGCCACCACGTCACGACCCGCGAGGTCTTTCGCGTTCGGCGCATAACGCTCCATGAAGCGCTCGCCGTGTTTGTTCAGCAGGTAACCACCTTCACCACGGCAGCCTTCTGTCACCAGAACGCCCGCGCCGGCGATACCGGTCGGGTGGAACTGCCACATTTCCATATCCTGCACCGGAACACCGGCACGGATAGCCATACCCACGCCGTCACCGGTATTGATGTGGGCGTTAGTGGTGGACTGATAGATACGCCCTGCCCCGCCGGTTGCCAGCACGGTTGCACGGGCTTTGAAATAAACCACTTCACCGGTTTCGATACACAGCGCGGTACAACCCACCACTGCGCCATCGGCATTTTTCACCAGGTCCAGCGCATACCACTCGGAGAAAATAGTGGTGTGGTTTTTCAAATTCTGTTGATAAAGCGTATGCAGCAGGGCGTGACCAGTACGGTCAGCTGCCGCTGCGGTACGTGCCGCCTGCTCGCCGCCGAAGTTTTTCGACTGGCCGCCGAACGGACGTTGATAGATGGTCCCATTCTCCAGACGGGAGAACGGCAGGCCCATATGATCCAGCTCCAGAATCGCTTCCGGGCCGGTCTTACACATGTATTCAATAGCGTCCTGGTCACCGATGTAGTCCGACCCTTTTACGGTATCGTACATATGCCATTCCCAGTTATCTTCATGGGTATTACCGAGCGCAACGGTGATACCACCCTGCGCAGATACGGTATGGGAACGGGTCGGGAACACTTTAGACAGCAGCGCACAAGTCTGGCCGCTTTGGGAAATTTGCAGCGCCGCGCGCATACCTGCGCCACCGGCACCAATCACAACAGCATCAAATTCTCTGACTGGCAGTTTCATCACACACCCCACACCGCAACAAATCCATAGATAACGTAAACCAACAGGGCCACAACAATAACCAGTTGCAGCGTCAGGCGCAGAGCCAGTGGTTTAACGTAGTCGGTTAACACCTGCCACATGCCGATCCAGGCATGAATCAAGATTGAGACCAGAGCCAGCAGGGTGAACACTTTGGTGAACGCAGAGGCAAAGAAACCGCTCCAGATTTCCCAGGTGACTTCACCGTGCGTCGCAAAAAAGCCCACCATGTAGATGATGTACAGAGTCAGGACAATAGCGGTGGCGCGGACGAGGATGAAGTCATGTACGCCGTTGCGTCCTAATGCTGAGGCGTTGCTTACCATACGAGGACTCCTGCAAGAATTGAAAGCACGACAGTAATAACAAAAGAGATTTTCGCAGAGCGCTGACCGGCTTCGAGAGTTTCTTCGATATAACCGAAATCCATTAACACGTGACGAAT
This sequence comes from Kluyvera sichuanensis, assembly GCF_040930405.1. Lineage (NCBI taxonomy): Bacteria > Pseudomonadati > Pseudomonadota > Gammaproteobacteria > Enterobacterales > Enterobacteriaceae > Kluyvera > Kluyvera sichuanensis. The sequence goes on along the minus strand of NZ_CP162271.1, from coordinate 131,336 downwards.
ACCCACAACCGCATGGTACGCCAGCGCAGTGAGGATGCCCCACATAATGAATTTAACGAAGAAGCTGCTCATGATGGAGGAAGCGGTCTGGAAGCCTTCCGGGGAGGAGAGACTGGTGCCCAGCAACCATAGCAGAATACCGACCGCCACAAACGTGATCACACCGGATACGCGATGGAGAATGGACGCTATCGCTGTTATAGGGAACCGGATTGTTGTCAAATCCAGATTGACAGGTCTTTGTTTTTTCACATTTCTTATCATGAATAACGCCCACATGCTGTTCTTATTATTTCCTTCCTCCGGTCCGCAGGCGGGTCAAGCAGCGTCCTTTCTATAACTTCGCGTCATGGTTAAATCTGCTCACAGATGCTAAATCGACACGTTAAAACGCTGGGTGGCTCGGGATTGCAGGGTATTCCGGAGACCTGGCGGCAGTATAGGCTGTTCACAAAATCATTACAATTAACCTACATATAGTTTGTCCGGTTTTATGCAGAACAGTGATCATGCTCACGATTAAAACAATTTTTTAAAAATTAATCACGTGATTTGACAAATATTAAACATTATTGTTACAACCATCACCTGTAAAAGCATATAATGCTCAAAAGTTATGGGGTCACTCTTTCACCTGATAATAAGTTATGTAACAGTGTGACGGTATTGACCGAACTTATCAGGACAGTTATTAGTGTTGTACAGGTTTGAATCATCGGATTGCTAAGACCCTGATTTGCTGTTGTTTCACTGTAGATTAGACGTGCACCGTCAAGCGCCCTTGCTCTGTACCCTCGCGTTATCTTTACCGCAGAGCCGTGAGCCAAATAACAAACTGGCAACGTCGAACTATGTTTTGAATTGCAAATCCGGCATCCAGCAGTCTTAAGCAAAAAGGCGCTAAGGAGACCGTAAATGGCTGATACGAAGGCAAAAATCACTCTATCGGGTGATACTGCTATTGAACTGGATGTGCTAAAAGGCACGCTCGGTCAGGATGTTCTTGATATCCGTAGTCTGGGTTCGAAAGGCATTTTTACCTTTGACCCTGGTTTTACCTCTACCGCATCTTGCGAGTCTAAGATTACTTTTATTGATGGCGACGAAGGGATCTTGCTGCACCGTGGCTTCCCTATCGATCAGCTAGCCACAGAATCTAACTATCTCGAAGTGTGCTACATCCTGCTGTACGGTGAAAAACCGTCCCAGGCTGAGTTTGACGAGTTCACCACTACCGTGACTCGCCACACCATGATCCACGAGCAGATCACTCGCTTATTCCATGCGTTCCGTCGCGACTCTCACCCAATGGCGGTGATGTGCGGGATTACCGGCGCACTGGCAGCGTTCTATCACGACTCTCTGGATGTGAATAACCCACGTCACCGCGAGATTGCCGCATTCCGCCTGCTGTCGAAAATGCCGACCATGGCCGCGATGTGCTACAAATATTCCATCGGTCAGCCGTTCGTCTATCCACGTAACGACCTCTCCTACGCCGGGAACTTCCTGCGTATGATGTTCGCGACCCCTTGCGAAGATTACGAAGTGAACCCGGTTCTGGAACGCGCAATGGATCGTATTCTGATCCTGCACGCTGACCACGAGCAGAACGCGTCCACCTCTACCGTCCGTACCGCTGGCTCTTCTGGTGCGAACCCGTTCGCCTGTATCGCTGCCGGTATCGCTTCTCTGTGGGGGCCGGCACACGGTGGCGCCAACGAAGCAGCACTGAAGATGCTGGAAGAGATCAGCTCCGTTGAGCACATCCCTGAGTTCGTGCGTCGTGCGAAAGATAAGAACGACTCTTTCCGTCTGATGGGCTTCGGCCACCGCGTGTACAAGAACTACGACCCGCGTGCCACCGTGATGCGTGAAACCTGTCACGAAGTGCTGAAAGAGCTGGGTACCAAAGATGACCTGCTGGAAGTGGCGATGGAGCTTGAGCACATTGCGCTGAACGACCCGTACTTCATCGAGAAGAAACTGTATCCGAACGTCGATTTCTACTCCGGTATCATCCTGAAAGCGATGGGTATTCCATCGTCCATGTTTACCGTTATCTTCGCGATGGCGCGTACCATTGGCTGGATTGCTCACTGGAACGAAATGCACACCGACGGCATGAAGATTGCGCGTCCTCGTCAGCTGTACACCGGCTACGAGCAGCGTGATTTCAAATCAGACCTCAAGAAGTAATCGAGAGTTTGAAAGTAAAAAAGCGCCTGCGGGCGCTTTTTTTTATGGCTGCAGTGTGGTGATTTTCCCGGGGTCGCTGCGCTCGCCCGGGCTTGTATGATTACCTCGTCAGAAAGAACCGGCCAGTTCTCTCTGATGGCGGTCCGGATGCCGTGCCCGGGCTTAGGCTTTCACGCCTGTACCGTAGATATTCTGCACCGGTCCGCCGTTCTTTCTCATGTGACAAACCGGACAGTATCATGGACCGGTTTTTACCGGTAATCCGCATTCGCAAGGTGGGTTTCACTATGGAATATGAACTGTACTTCATCGGCATTGATGTCGCTAAAACTAAACTTGATGTTGATATCCTTCGCCCTGATGGCCGCCATCTCTGTAAAAAGTTTGCCAATACTCCCCCGGGCTATGAGGACCTGGTCCGCTGGCTTCGTAGCCATGAGGTGAGCCATGCTCATGTCTGCATGGAGTCTACCAGCACCTACATGGAAGACGCTGCCGCCCATCTGAGCGATGCCGGGTATACCGTCTCCATCATCAACCCTTCCCTGAGCGCTGCCTTTGCCCGCAGTGAAGGGCTGCGCAACAAAACCGACAAAGTGGACGCTCGTATGCTGGCTCACTTCTGCCGGGAGAAAAAGCCGCCAGCATGGGAAGCGCCGCACCCGACAGAGCGGGCCCTGAAAGCGCTGGTGCTACGACATCAGTCGCTGACAGAGATGCAGACTCAGGAGAAAAACCGCCAGGAAACTGCACCGGAAGTACAGCTGGAGAGCATTGATGTTCTCCTGCAGTGTCTGGGAGCAGAGCTGAGGCGCATTGAAAAACAGATAAAAGACCTGGCGGACAACGACCCGGATATGAAACAACGGCGGAAGCTGCTGAGCAGTATCCCGGGGATAGGAGAGAAAACCGCCGCGGTGCTGCTGGCGTACACGGGACTGAAGCTGAGGTTCGCCACTGCGCGGCAGTTCGCAGCGTATGCAGGACTGACGCCGAAGCAGCATGAGTCGGGGAGCAGCGTGATGCGAACAAGCAGGATGAGCAAAGCAGGACCGGTTCATCTGCGCGGAGCGTTATATATGCCGGCGATGTCAGCGTTGTATCACACGGCATGGGGAAAAGCGTTCAGGGAAAGGCTGGAAGGTAACGGGAAGCGACCGAAAGTGATAATAGGTGCAATGATGCGTAAGCTGGCGCAGGTGGCCTATGGGGTATTAAAGTCAGGAAAAACGTTCGATGCGTTGCAGCATGGGATGCCTGTAGTATAAAGGCGGACGGGGAAGTGATAACAGCGCCAGAAGGCGCTGTTAAAGTTATGCCTGCAATCCGGGAAGCAACGGTGAAAAGGAGTTGCTGCCGCTCACAGTATCTACAGTCGTGCATATTGGTCGTTTTCACAACCTAATGCTGACACCCCGGGCACCAATAAAACGGCCTTGAGGAGAGCATCGTCTTCTCAATCACCCCACCGCAACGCTCGCACGTTTCGCCATCGCGATGAAACACCTTGAAGCGGAATAGCGCGCCGTGGTGCTTGTTCTCATCCACCTGGCCTCGCGTGTTGTAGGAGAGTCGAGGAATATCGAGCAGCGCATGCGACAGCGCCTCGAGCTGCTGTTCATTGAGCTGCGACGCTTTATGGTTGCCGGTTAAGCCAACCTGCCAGAGGATCTCAACCCTCAGATAGTTACCCAGCCCCGCGAGAAACGCCTGATCCAACAGCAGGCCGGAGAACTGGCGGTTGCGAAATTTTGCCGACAGCAGTCGCGTTTTTACCGCCTCGGGCGTTAAGGTCATATCGAGCACGTCCGGCCCAACGCGCAGTAAGAATGGGTGCGTTTTCACCTGCTCTGGCGTCAACATCTCAATATCGGACGCGCTGTAGAGCAGAATCGCTTTATCCGCCGTTTGTAATTTAACCCGCAGTACCCGCGTGGTATCGGGCATTTCCCCAGCGTTAACCACTCGCCACACGCCGTAGAGCTGATTGTGGCTGTAGAGGGTCAGGCCACCGGAAAAATGGGTCAGCAGCGCTTTACCGCGGGTTTCAACGTGGGTGACATGCTGGCCGATCAGGGTGGGTGCATAAGAGGATAATTCGGGGTACGCAAACCAGACCTCGGTCAACGGGTTGCCCTGAATCGCCTTTTCCAGGCTGTCCGCCGCCCGGCGGATCTCTGGACCTTCAGGCATAGTGATTGCTCCCTTTCGATCGTCAAGGCAACAATATTATCAATAATACGTTTGGCTCGCACACGGCATCTCGAATAAAAAGAACGGGCGCATGAGGATAGCAACAACACCGCAAAGTGGCGGGGATGACTCCCCGCCGGCGCTCTTACTTAACAGATTCGTAAGCTGTGAAGACAGCGAGCTCCGCGTGACCGGTTCGGAGCCGTACCTCGCAGAGATCTTCTCTTGTGACCAGTACCACCAGAATGAAAGTGATACAGATAACAATCAGGGCGATAACCATCGCCTTTGGCTGTTTCATAGCCTGCTACTCCTTGACCCGAAGGTCGGTAAGAGGCTAATCTTAATGTGTCTGGCATTAGATTTGGCCTCAGATTAATGTTTAACGTCCGGTAAGACGTTGAAGGTTATCTGGGGCTTTTCTCTATCTGCCTTTCGGCTAATGCCTGAGACAAATAGCCTCAAGCACCCGCCGAAAGTGTACTGCAATTTCCGTCCGTTTCAGCCTTGATGAATTCCGAATTACCGGCGGGTTTGTCGGCACTCACTCAACAACATCATGCCCTTACCTGAATGCCCTGCGCGGTAAATTCGCGCCGCAGATGGCGAGCAAACGCCAGCGCATGCGCGCCGTCGCCGTGCAGGCAGACCGTTTCCGCCGTTACATTGGCCCACTGGCCGTCTACGGTTCTCACACGCCCACGCTGCACCATCTCCAGCGTTTGTGCCAACGCCTGCGCTTCATCGCTAATCAGCGCTCCCGGCTGGCTGCGCGGCACCAGAGCACCGTCAGACTGATAGCCCCGGTCGGCAAACACTTCCTGACGCGTGGCGAGTCCGTGGCGCACTCCGGCGCGAATCAGCTCACTTCCTGCCAGGCCGACCAGAATCAGCGTCGGATTCACCGCAAACACCGCTTTAGCGATAGCGTCCGCTAAAGCCGGGTCTTTGGCGGCCTGGTTATAGAGCATGCCGTGCGGCTTCACGTGACGCAGTACACCGCCTTCGGCCCGAACTATCGCCGACAGGGCGCCGATTTGATACAGAGTCTGAGCGTAGACCGTTTCCGGCGGCAGGTGCATCGCGGTACGGCCAAAATTCTCCCGGTCGGGGAAGCTCGGATGCGCCCCCACGGCCACGCCATTTTGCAGCGCCGCGCGCGCGCAGGTCAGCATCATCCCGGCATCGCCTGCATGAAAGCCGCAGGCGATGTTGGCCGAGGAGACCAGCGTCAGCAGTTCAGCATCGCTGGCCGCGCCTTCGCCAAGGTCGGCGTTGAGATCAATCATCATCATTAAGCCGCCAGGTGAGCTGTTCCAGATAGCGCTGCTGGTCGTGACGCGCCTTGAGCGCCTCTTCAAGCGTACAGCGAATGAAGTGAATGGGCTGCCCGAGGGGAATTTGCGCCAGCTGGAACATATCCGCCTCAATAATACAGGCAATACGCGGATAACCACCGGTGGTCTGGGCATCGTTCATCAGCACGATAGGCTGACCGTTATGCGGCACCTGCACCACGCCGGGCACCAGGCCATGAGACACCAGCTCACGGGCGTTATCACGCACCAGCGGCTGCCCTTTCAGGCGGTAACCCATCCGGTTGCTCTGCGGGCTTAAGTGCCACGGCGAGCGCCAGAAGGTCTCCTGCGAGGTCGTATCAAATTCGTGATACTCCGGCCCCGGCAAAGCACGAATGCGGTTGCTGGCGATAAGCGGCTTGACGCCGCGCGGCTCGCGGAACGTACGCACGGGCTTCCCCAGCGGCAGCACGTCGCCATCCTGCAGACGACGGCCTTCAAAACCGCCTATGCCAACGTTAAGATCGGTACTGCGCGAGCCCATCACGGCAGGGACATCAATGCCCCCCGCCAGCGCCAGATAGCTGCGAATACCGTGCTGCGGGCGCTTGAGCTTGAGCGTCTGGCCGGTTTTTGCCCAGTGTCGCCAGCCGCTCCATACCGCCTCACCGTCCAGCGTCGCTTCGCAGCCCGCGCCCGTCAGCGCAAACCAGCCGTCGCGGGCAAAGGTAAACGTCGCCATACCGAGGGTTATCTCCAGCGCAGCGGCGTTGGCATCGTTGCCCACCAGCAGGTTGGCGGTCATCAGCGCCGGTTTATCCAACGCCCCGCAGCGGCTCACGCCGAACTGGCGTAGCCCATCACGCCCCGCGTCCTGCACCGAGGTATACATGCCTGCACGAATCACCTTCAGCATATGCCCTCCTTTTGCGGCACGAAGCGCACCGTGTCACCGGGACGCAGCAATATCGGTTCTTCACGATTGGGCGAGAACAGCGGCAGCGACGTGCGGCCAATCAACTGCCAGCCGCCCGGCGTGGACAGCGGGTAAATACCGGTTTGCTGGCCGCCAATGCCCACCGACCCGGCGGGCACCTTCAAACGTGGCTCCGCACGGCGCGGCATGGCCAGCGAAGCTGGCAGCCCGCCAAGGTAGGGAAAGCCCGGCTGGAAGCCGAGGAACCACACCACGTAGTCCACCGACGCATGCAGCTCCACCACCTGCTTCGGGGTAAAGCCGCTAAGGCGGGCGACCTCGGTCAGATCCGGCCCCTGTTCACCGCCATAAATAACGGGGATATCGATCGCACGGGAATCCGGCTCCAGCGCTTCACTCTCTTCCCACCAGCGCTGGAGCCGTTCAATAGCATCCAGCGCCAGAGTCTGCGGATCGGTTAATGTCACCGTGATATTATTCATGCCAGGAATGACGTCTACCACGTCCGGTAATGTCGCCACTCGCTGGGCCAAACGCCATACCCGCTTTTGCGCCGCCAGCGTCACCGGCGGCTCCAGCTCCAGTACGACAGCCGTTTCACCTAACAGATAACAACGCGCTCGCTGCACTTTATTCCCTCATCATCAGGCCGGATTGGGGATGTCCACAAAGGTCACATCCAGATCGGTCGTTTCGGTGAGCCACTCGCTCAGCGCGCGAATGCCGCCGCGTTCCGTGGCGTGGTGGCCCGCTGCATAAAAGTGTAGCCCCTGCTCACGGGCAGAATGTATGGTCTGCTCTGAAACCTCACCGGTAATAAACGCATCGACGCCAAAGCGCGCCGCGCTGTCGATAAAGCCCTGACCGCCGCCGGTACACCAGGCCACGCGTGAGACTTTATCCGACCCGGTATCCCCGCTCCACAGCGGTTTACGCCCCAGTCGAGCTTCAATCCATGAGGCCAGTTCCAGCCCCGATACCGGCATCGAGAGTTCGCCCCACGGCACCAGCGGTTCGATCTCACCCATTACGTTAATACCGAGCAACTGCGCCAGCTGTACGTTGTTACCGAGCTCCGGATGTGCATCCAGCGGCAGGTGCCAGCCATACAGGTTGATATCGTTCTCCAGCAGCGCTTTCAGACGATTGCGCTTCATGCCGCGGATGACCGGCGACTCCCCTTTCCAGAAGTAACCGTGGTGCACAATCACCGCATCCGCCTGCTGGCGCACGGCTTCGTCAATCAGCGCCTGGCTGGCGGTCACGCCAGTCACAATCTTCTGTACCGTTTCACGCCCTTCGACCTGCAGGCCGTTAGGGGCGTAATCGCTGAAGGCGGCGCTGTTGAGTTTTTCATTAATCAGTTGTTCTAGTTCGGTATTTTTCATCATCGCTCTCTTCAATATTGATGCCTTACTACAGGATAAAATAGCGTCACCGACGCGTTACGTCGATACACAATTCGTTAACCTTCACTTGATACCGCTTAACTACGCGCAATAAATGCTTAAGTAACACGATTTGTCTGTTTTTGTGTGACCGAAATCATGTATATTTATGCAACCATACCGCATATTACAAAGATAATACGATTCTCTTCGTATTATTACATAAATGAAACAAAGCCTTGCGTAGCGTGATGTTGCCGGGTTTCGAGGTCAAATGTGCAATGAATAAATCACAATCGCAGCCAAAGGCAATTTACTACGTCGTCGCGCTGCAAATTTGGGAATACTTTAGTTTCTATGGCATGCGCGCGCTGCTGATCCTGTATCTCACCAATCAACTGAAATACAACGACACCCACGCTTACGAGCTGTTTAGCGCTTACTGTTCATTAGTTTATGTGACGCCAATCCTCGGCGGCTACCTGGCGGATAAAGTCCTCGGCAACCGCATGGCCGTCATGCTGGGCGCGCTGCTGATGGTTATCGGCCATATGGTGCTCGGGGCCAGCGAAGTGGCGCCGATGTTCCTGTACCTGTCGCTGGCGATTATCGTCTGCGGCTACGGGCTGTTTAAATCGAACATCAGCTGCCTGCTGGGCGAGCTCTATGAACCTACCGACCCACGTCGCGATGGCGGCTTCTCACTGCTTTATGCGGCAGGTAACGTCGGCTCCATCGTCGCCCCTATCGCCTGTGGTTTCGCCCAGGAACAGTATAGCTGGGCAATGGGCTTCACCCTCGCCGCGGTAGGCATGCTCGCCGGTCTGGTTATCTTTATCAGCGGCCGCCGCCACTTTGCCCACACCGCCGGTGTGAACAAAGAAGTGCTGTGCGCGAAAAAATTCCTGCTGCCGAACTGGGGCTGGCTGCTGGTTCTGCTGGTCGTTGCACCGCTGTTTATCACCGTACTGTTCTGGAAAGAGTGGTCGGTCTATGCGCTGATTGTCGCCTCTATCATCGGCTTGGTAGTGCTGGCAAAAATTTATCGTCGTGCAGAAACCGCCGAGCAGCGTAAAGACCTGCGTCTGATTGTTGTGCTGACCTTCTTCAGCCTGCTGTTCTGGGCGTTTGCTCAGCAGGGCGGCAGCTCCATCAGCCTCTATATCGACCGTTTCGTTAACCGTAACGTGCTGGGCTATGAAGTGCCGACCGCGATGTTCCAGTCGGTGAACGCCTTTGCCGTGATGCTGTGCGGGATTGTGCTGGCCTGGCTGATTAAAGAGAAAGTGACTAACAACCGCGATCTGCGCCTGTGGGGCAAATACGCGCTGGGCCTTGGCCTGATGAGCGCAGGTTTCTGCATTCTGACCCTGAGCGCACGTCTGTCCGCAAGCTACGGTCACTCCTCCATGCCGCTGATGCTGCTGGGGCTGTCGGTGATGGGCTTTGCCGAGCTGTTTATCGACCCGGTGGCGATGTCGCAGATCACCCGCATCCAGATCCCGGGTGTGACCGGCGTGCTGACCGGCATCTATATGCTGCTTTCCGGCGCGGTGGCAAACTACGTGGCGGGGATTATTGCTGACCAGACCTCTCAAGGTTCGTTCGACTCTGCGGGCGCGGTGGATTACTCCATCAATGCCTACATTGATGTGTTCAGCGAAATCACCTGGGGCGCGCTGGCCTGCGTCGCCGTGGTGCTGGTTATCTGGCTGTATCACTCAATGAAAGTCCGCTCCCGCCGCCTGGCAGCAGAAGCGTAACCCCATCCTGTAGCCCGGACGAGGCGTGTAAACGCCGACTCCGGGGATTCCCCGGCGTCACGTCGTTCTGCCGGGCTACTGAAGATGCTTAGCCGCTTCATAGGCAGCAAGCGTCGCCACCCTCGCCTCAGCGTGATCAACAATCGGTCGCGGATAGTGAATCTCAACGCCCTGCTTTTCCGCCCACGCCCACGGCTGGTGAATCGCCTTATCCGGCACCTCGGCTAACTCCGGTAACCACTCGCGGATAAACGCCCCACGCTTATCAAAACGTTCGCCCTGTGTCGTGGGGTTGAAGATACGAAAATAGGGCGCCGCATCCGTTCCGGTTGAGGCCGCCCACTGCCAACCGCCATTGTTAGCCGCCAGACAACCGTCCACCAGTTGCGACATAAAGTAACGTTCGCCCTGCCGCCAATCGATCAGCAAATCTTTGACCAGGAAGCTGGCAACAATCATCCGCAGCCGATTATGCATCCAGCCGGTTGCATTAAGCTGCCGCATTGCCGCATCAACAATCGGGTAGCCGGTACGCCCCTCCTGCCAGGCGATAAGCGCGTCTGACGGCTCGCGCCAGCGCACGCGATCGGTCCAGTCGATAAACGGGCGATGTTTGCAAAGCCGAGGGAAGTAGGTCATCAGGTGACGATAAAACTCGCGCCAGATAAGTTCGTTCAGCCAGACGCTGCCCGCACCGCCGTTGAGCGCATCGGGCTGTTCTGCCAGTAGTCGATACAGGCACTGACGTGGTGAAAGCACACCGACCGCGAGACAGGCCGACAGACGGCTGGTGCCTTCAATGGATGGGAAATCGCGCTGAGCCTCGTATTCACCCGCGCCTTCCTGACAAAAACGACGCAGCTGACCAATCGCCGTCTTTTCGTCAGGCGGGAACAGCGCCGGGTCAAACGACTGCTGGGGATAGTGAAAATGGAGTGTTGCAGCATCGGCCACCGCCGGAGCAGACCGCACCTCGGGGGCCCGCACGCATTCGGGCATGTGCTCTTTTAAGCGCCGCAGCCAGGCGTTTTTATACGGTGTGAAAACTTTATACATTTCGTGATTGCCGGTCATCACCGCACCGGGCGGCAGGATCACGCTATCATCAAAGCCCTGACACACCGTGTCGGTCAGCGCCCGCTCTACGGCGGCGTCGCGCTGACGCTCATTGAATTCGTATTGGTAGTTATAAAAAAGCTGCGTGACCTGGTGCTGCTGGCACACCGTTTTGACGACCTCGACGCTGGCGGCAAAGTCGGCCACCTCATGGAATATCAGCGGGATATTTTTCTCTGCCAGCGAGCGGCGCAGCGCGTTCAACTGCGCGGCAATATAGGCGGCCTGGCGTGGTGCCATACTGTGCGTAGCCCACTGTTCTGGAGTGGCGATAAACAATGCCAGCACCTGCGCATTGGGATCGCGGCAGGCGGCGGCAAGGGCAAAATTGTCGTGCAGTCGGAGATCGGCGCGAAACCAGACCAGATGGGTAGACATAAATATCCTGAATGTATTCAACGAATACTTTCATCTTACACCAAATGTCAGGAGGACAAATGCGGGTCGTTGTGCCCTCCCGGAGTCGGCGCATTCGCGCCTCGTCCGGGCTACCTGAAAACAAAAAAGCCGCCCTGGTAAGGACGGCTTTGTAGCCCGGCCAAGCGCAGCGCCGCCGGGAATGGCACGATACTATCAATAGAAGTCGCAGGCGGCCTCTTCAGCCTGTGCCATCCATACCGGCTTATCGCTGGTCTTCGACCATACGCGGTGCAGGTAGCTGTAGAAGCGGGCACGGTCTTTCCAGAACAGCATCACCGGTAATGCGACGATCCCCGCCACCACGGCGAAAGTACGACGTAACAATACGATGTGTGCAGGATATTTTCTATACAGGTCCATATTCTCTCCCCTAAGTTGGCCGGCAACGCACGCCGGAAAATGAAGCTCAGTAATCTGACTAAAAGAGTACCGTTATTTGTGTAATTTTACTACTCATCCGACCACTAATTTTTGTGCATTTAGTGTTTATTTACATTCATGCCGTAACTGAGTTACATGATTGTTAAATTAATACTAACCATTAGTTAAATTGTGGATTACGGTCATTTTTATACTTTTTTTACACCCCGCCATTCTATTTTTGCGAAATCTTTGCACCCAAAAACCTACGCTTAGCGCATCAACTGAACCATCCGGAGGTGGATTGTGACTACAGGCGTAATAGCCGGCACGGTGCTGGTGTTCCTGTTACTGGCGTATCTGGTTTATGCCCTTTTCAAGGCGGAGGCGCTGTAATGGCTGCTCAAGGATTTTTACTCGTTGCCAGCTTCCTGCTGGTGCTGTTTGTTCTTGCCCGCCCGCTTGGCAAAGTGCTGGCTGGGATGATTAACAACACGCCGCTGCCGGGGCTTGCCCGCTGTGAAAGCGGGCTCTGGCGCGTCATGGGCATTTCCGGTCAGGAGATGAGTTGGGGGCGCTATGCCATTGCCATCCTGCTGCTAAACCTGGTCGGGCTGTTGGTGCTGTTTGCCATGCTGATGCTACAGGGCGTGCTGCCGCTGAATCCACAAAACCTGCCGGGGCTATCATGGCATCTGGCGCTCAATACCGCCGTTAGCTTTGTCAGTAACACCAACTGGCAATCCTATAGCGGTGAAACCACCCTGAGCTACTTTAGCCAGATGGCCGGCCTGACGGTGCAGAACTTCCTCTCAGCCGCCACCGGGATTGCCGTGCTGTTTGCACTGGTGCGTGCTTTTGCCCGCCATAGCGTGAATACGCTGGGCAACGCCTGGGTCGATATCACCCGCATCACGCTGTGGCTGCTGCTGCCGATTTCCCTGCTGCTGGCCCTGTTCTTCATCCAGCAAGGGGCGTTACAAAACTTCCTGTCCTACCAGCCGTTTACCACCATTGAAGGCGCCCATCAGCTACTGCCAATGGGGCCGGTAGCGTCTCAGGAAGCCATTAAAATGCTCGGCACCAACGGCGGCGGCTTCTTTAACGCCAACTCCTCACATCCGTTTGAGAACCCGACGGCGCTGACCAACTTTGTGCAGATGCTGGCGATTTTCCTCATCCCTGCCGCACTGTGTTTTGCCTTTGGTGACGCGGTGGGTGATAACCGTCAGGGCCGCGCCATCCTGTGGGCCATGACGCTTATTTTCATCATTTGCGTCGCGGTGGTGATGTGGGCTGAAACCCGCGGTAACCCGCACCTACTCGCCTTCGGAGCCGACAGCAGTATCAATATGGAAGGCAAAGAGAGCCGCTTTGGCATTCTGGCCAGCAGCCTGTACGCCGTGGTGACCACCGCCGCCTCCTGCGGTGCGGTCAACGCAATGCACGACTCCTTTACCGCACTGGGCGGCATGATCCCGCTGTGGCTGATGCAGATTGGTGAAGTGGTCTTCGGCGGCGTGGGTTCTGGCCTCTACGGCATGCTGCTGTTCGTTCTGCTGGCGGTATTTATCGCCGGGCTGATGATTGGCCGCACCCCGGAATACCTCGGTAAAAAAATCGACGTGCCGGAAATGAAGATGACCGCGCTGGCGATTCTGGTTACCCCAACGCTGGTGCTGCTTGGCACGGCGCTGGCGATGATGACCGATGCAGGCCGCAGCGCGATGGCGAACCCCGGTTCGCACGGCTTTAGCGAAGTGCTGTACGCCGTGTCGTCGGCGGCAAACAACAACGGTAGCGCCTTTGCCGGTCTTAGCGCCAATACGCCGTTCTGGAACTGTCTGCTGGCCGCGTGCATGTTCCTCGGCCGCTTCGGGGTGATTGTGCCAGTGCTGGCGATTGCCGGTTCATTGGTGAGCAAAAAAATTCAACCCGCCACCTCAGGCACCCTGGCGACCCACGATGCGCTGTTTATCGGCCTGCTGATGGGGACCGTGCTGCTGGTCGGCGCCCTGACCTTTATTCCCGCGCTGGCGATTGGCCCTGTTGCGGAACATCTTTCCCTGTTTTGAGTGATGCGGAGCTATTGGTTATGAGTCGCAAACAACTGGCCCTGTTCGAACCGTCTCTGGTTCGCCAGGCGTTGATCGATGCCGTGAAAAAACTGAGCCCGACCATTCAGTGGCGCAACCCGGTGATGTTTATCGTCTGGGTAGGCAGCGTGCTCACCAGCGGACTGGCCGTCGCCATGGCGCTGGGCACCCTGCCTGGCAATGCGTGGTTTAGCGGCGCTATCGCGCTGTGGCTATGGTTTACCGTGCTGTTCGCCAACTTTGCCGAAGCGATGGCGGAAGGCCGCAGCAAGGCGCAGGCGAACAGCCTGAAAGGGGTGAAGAAAACGGCGTTTGCCCGCAAACTGCGCGAAGCCCGCTATGGTGCCGCGATGGATCACGTTCCGGCAGATGAACTGCGCAAAGGCGACGTGGTGCTGGTCGAAGCCGGGGATATCATTCCCTGCGATGGTGAAGTCATTGAGGGCGGCGCATCGGTGGATGAAAGCGCTATTACCGGGGAATCAGCTCCGGTTATCCGTGAGTCCGGCGGCGACTTTGCTTCGGTGACCGGTGGGACGCGCATCCTCTCCGACTGGCTGGTCGTGCGCTGCAGCGTGAACCCTGGCGAAACCTTCCTTGACCGGATGATCGCCATGGTCGAAGGCGCGCAGCGTCGTAAAACGCCTAACGAAATTGCCCTGACCATCTTGCTGGTCGCGCTGACTATCGTGTTCCTGCTGGCGACCGCCACCATCTGGCCGTTCTCCGCCTGGAGCGGTACGCCGATTAGCGTCACCGTGCTGGTCGCCCTGCTGGTGTGCCTGATTCCGACCACCATCGGCGGCCTGCTTTCCGCCATCGGCGTGGCCGGGATGAGCCGTATGCTCGGCGCCAACGTGATCGCCACCAGCGGTCGTGCGGTCGAAGCAGCGGGCGACGTTGACGTGCTGCTGCTGGATAAAACCGGCACCATCACGCTCGGTAACCGTCAGGCTTCCCAGTTCCTGCCAGCCGATGGCGTGGACGAAAAAACGCTGGCCGATGCCGCGCAGCTGTCATCGCTGGCGGACGAAACGCCGGAAGGCCGCAGTATCGTGGTGCTGGCGAAACAGCGCTTTAATCTGCGCGAGCGGGATCTGCAAACGCTGCATGCCACCTTCGTACCCTTTACCGCCCAAAGCCGCATGAGCGGGATCAACATCGACAACCGCCTGATTCGTAAAGGCTCCGTCGATGCGATCCGCCGCCATATCGAAAGCAACGGCGGCAGCTTCCCGCAGGACGTGGAGCAGAAAGTAGAGAGCGTTGCCCGCCTGGGTGCCACCCCACTGGTGGTGGCTGAAGGGGCGCGGGTGCTCGGCGTTATCTCGCTGAAAGATATCGTCAAAGGCGGCATCAAAGAACGCTTCGCGCAGCTGCGTAAAATGGGTATCAAGACGGTGATGATCACCGGCGACAACCGTCTCACCGCCGCCGCCATCGCCGCCGAAGCGGGCGTGGATGACTTCCTGGCCGAAGCCACACCGGAGGCCAAACTGGCGCTGATTCGTCAGTATCAGTCCGAAGGTCGCATGGTGGCGATGACCGGCGACGGTACCAACGATGCCCCGGCGCTGGCGCAGGCCGACGTAGCGGTAGCAATGAACTCCGGAACCCAGGCAGCGAAAGAGGCTGGCAACATGGTGGATCTGGACTCGAACCCCACCAAGCTAATTGAAGTGGTGCATATCGGTAAGCAGATGCTGATGACCCGTGGTTCGCTGACCACCTTCAGTATTGCCAACGACGTTGCCAAGTACTTCGCCATTATTCCCGCGGCGTTCGCGGCAAGCTGGCCGCAGCTGGGCGTGCTCAACATCATGCACCTGCACTCGCCAGACTCGGCGATCCTGAGCGCGGTGATTTTCAACGCCCTGATTATCGTCTTCCTGCTGCCGCTGGCGCTGAAAGGGGTGAGCTACCGTCCGCTCTCCGCCTCGGCGATGCTGCGCCGTAACCTGTGGATTTACGGTGCGGGTGGTCTGGTTGTGCCGTTCATCGGCATCAAAGTTATCGATTTACTGCTGACCCTGCTGGGTCTGGTCTGAGGAAATAGACATGTCTGCATTACGTCCTGCCATCGTAATTTTTCTGTTCCTGACGCTTATCACCGGAGGGCTCTACCCTCTGCTGACCACCGCGCTGGGGCAGTGGTTCTTTCCGGCGCAGTCGGGAGGGTCGTTGATTATCGAAAACCATGAAATTCGCGGATCGTACCTGATCGGGCAGAACTTTACCGATCCCCGCTATTTCCAGGGCCGCCCTTCGGCGACGTCGGACTCCCCGGATAACCCGATGGCATCCGGCGGCAGCAACCTGGCGGGCAGCAACCCGGCGCTGGATAAACAGTTTACCGACCGCATCACCGCGCTGCGCGCCGCTAACCCGGAAGCCAGCCGCGAGGTGCCGGTGGAACTGGTTACCGCCTCCGCCAGCGGGCTGGACCCTAACCTGACGCCAGCCGCCGCGTTGTGGCAGGTGCCGCGTATCGCCAAAGCGCGCAACGTCCCGGCAGAGTGGCTGCGTAAAGAGGTTGAAGCGGCGACAAACTCTCCGCTGCTCGGCTTTCTCGGACAACCTGTGGTAAATATTACTAAGCTGAATATGGCGCTGGATGCCCACAAGGATAACTGATGATGACCGACGAGCCGCTGCGTCCCAACCCGGATCGCCTGCTGGAACAAGCCACCGAAGCTCACCGCGGCAAGCTGAAGATTTTCTTCGGTGCCTGTGCTGGCGTGGGAAAAACCTGGGCGATGCTGGCCGAGGCGCAGCGTCTGCGGTCGCAAGGGCTGGATATTCTGGCGGGCGTGGTGGAGACGCACGGGCGTAAGGAGACCGCCGCGATGCTCAGCGGTCTCACTCTCCTGCCACCAAAGCGCAGTGCCTATCGTGGTCGCTACGTTTATGAATTCGACCTCGATGCCGCACTCGCCCGCCGTCCGGCGCTGGTGTTAATGGACGAACTGGCGCACAGTAATGCGCCCGGCTCTCGCCACCCGAAGCGCTGGCAGGACATTGATGAACTGCTGGAGGCGGGCATCGATGTTTTCACCACCGTTAACGTTCAGCACCTGGAAAGCCTCAACGACATCGTCAGCGGCGTAACCGGCATTCAGGTACGCGAAACGGTGCCTGACCCCTTTTTTGATGCCGCCGATGAGGTAGTGCTGGTCGACCTTCCCCCGGACGATCTGCGCCAGCGCCTGAACGAAGGAAAGGTCTATCTTGCCGGGCAGGCCGAACGGGCCATCGAGAACTTTTTCCGCAAAGGTAACCTGATTGCCCTGCGTGAACTGGCGCTGCGCCGCACCGCCGACCGCGTGGACGATCAGATGCGTGCCTGGCGCGATGGCCAGGGGCAAGAAAAAGTCTGGCACACCCGCGATGCCATTTTGCTGTGCATCGGTCACCACAGCGGCAGCGAAAAGCTGGTGCGCTCTGCCGCCCGGCTGGCGGCCCGCCTTGGCAGCGCCTGGCATGCCGTCTATGTCGAAACCCCGACCCTACACCGACTGCCTGAGCCGCAGCGCCGAGCCATTCTCAACGCCTTGCGTCTGGCGCAGGAGCTGGGCGCTGAAACGGCCACGCTTTCTGAGCCATCGGAAGAGGCGGCGGTGATCCGCTATGCGCGCGAGCACAACCTTGGCAAAATCGTGATTGGCCGCCAGAAAAAGCGCCACTGGTGGCGAGGTGAACGCTTTGGCGAACGCATCTCCCGCCACGCGCCAGAGCTGGATCTGCTGGTCGTCGGCGTCGATGAATCGCCCCTTCCCCTGCCGGAGCGGGCGCGCGATCAACGGCCGTTTATGGATAAGTGGCGGGTGCAGATCCGCGGCTGCCTGGTGGCGCTGGGGCTGTGTGCCGGTATTACGCTGATTGCCGATCAATTTCTGATGGCCTTTGAGGCCGCCAACCTGGTGATGCTGTATCTGCTGGGCGTGGTGATCGTCGCGCTGTTTTACGGCCGTTGGCCGTCGGTGCTCGCCACGGTGATTAACGTGGTTAGCTTCGATCTCTTTTTCATTGCCCCACGCGGGACGCTCGCCGTCTCTGACGTGCAGTACCTGCTCACTTTTGGCGTGATGCTCACCGTGGGTCTGGTTATCGGTAATCTCACCGCCGGCGTGCGCTATCAGGCGCGGGTGGCGCGCTATCGCGAACAGCGCACGCGCCATCTTTATGAGATGTCCAAAGCGCTTGCCGTCGGCCGCAACGCCCACGATATCGCCCACACCTGCGAGCAGTATATTCGCACCACCTTCCATGCGCGCAGCCAGGTACTGATGCCGGATGAACAGGGGAAGCTGACGTCGCTGACCCACCAGGAAGGTATGACGCCGTGGGATGACGCCATTGCTCACTGGAGCTTTGATAAAGGGCTGCCAGCGGGCGCAGGAACCGATACCCTGCCCGGCGTACCGTACCTGATCCTGCCCCTGCGTAGCGCCGATAAAACCCACGGGCTTATCGTGGTCGAGCCCAATAACCTGCGCCAGTTGATGATCCCCGAGCAGCAGCGGCTGCTGGAAACCTTCACCCTACTGGTCGCCAGCGCACTGGAACGCCTGGCGTTGACCGAAAGTGAGGAGCAATCGCGACTTATCAGCGCCCGCGAAAGCCTGCGCAACTCACTGCTGGCGGCACTTTCTCACGATCTACGTACGCCGCTGACCGTGCTGTTCGGCCAGGCGGAAATTCTGACGCTCGACCTTGCCAGCAGTGGCTCACCGTACGCCCCACAGGCCAATGAAATTCGCCAACACGTGCTCAATACCACGCGACTGGTCAATAATTTGCTGGATATGGCGCGGCTGCAATCGGGCGGCTTTAATCTGAATAAAGAGTGGCTGACGCTCGAGGAAGTGGTCGGTAGCGCGCTGCGTATGCTGGAACCAAGCCTTAACGGTCGGCATATCGCCCTCTCCCTCCCCGACCCGTTGATGCTGGTCCACATCGACGGCCCACTGTTTGAACGTGTGCTGATTAACCTGCTGGAAAACGCCGTGAAATATGCCGGTCACGACGCCGAAATAGGTATCGCCGCCGCCACCAAAGATGACCATCTGTTGCTCGACGTCTGGGACAGCGGCCCGGGCATTCCCGGCGGGCAGGAAGAGCATATTTTTGCCAAGTTTACCCGTGGGCATAAAGAGTCCGCGATCCCCGGCGTCGGCCTGGGGCTGGCTATCTGCCAGGCGATTGTCGATATTCACGGCGGGACGCTCTCCGCCAGCAACCGCCCGGAAGGCGGCGCCTGTTTTCGTGTTACACTTCCGTTAGAACAACCACCTGAACTTGATGAGGGACACGACGGCCTGTGACCAGCGTTTTAATTGTTGAAGATGAACAAGCGATCCGCCGTTTTCTGCGCACCGCGCTGGAAGCTGACGAACTGCGCGTTTTTGATGCCCCTACGCTCCAGCGAGGCCTGCTGGAAGCCGCGACGCGCAAGCCTGACCTGATCATTCTCGACCTCGGTCTGCCCGACGGCGACGGCCTGGATTTTATCCGCGACATTCGTCAGTGGAGCCCGGTACCGATTATTGTGCTGTCGGCGCGCAGCGAAGAGAGCGATAAAATTGCCGCGCTCGACGCGGGCGCAGATGACTATCTCAGCAAACCTTTTGGCATCGGCGAACTTCAGGCTCGCCTGCGCGTCGCGCTGCGACGTCATGCGGGCAGTCAGCCGAACGACCCGATCGTCACGTTCTCGGATACCACCGTCGACCTTGCCGCACGTCGTATCACGCGCGGCGGTGAAGAAGTTCACCTCACCCCTATTGAGTTCCGCCTGCTGGCGGTGCTGCTCAACAATGCGGGAAAGGTGCTCACCCAACGCCAGTTGCTCAATCAGGTCTGGGGGCCAAATGCTGTGGAGCATAGTCACTATTTGCGCATTTATATGGGGCACCTGCGTCAGAAGCTGGAAATAGATCCCGCGCGCCCTCAGCATTTATTAACCGAAACCGGAATTGGCTATCGGTTTATGTTATGAATACTTATTCATAATTCTTGCTTCCTTCAATTATTATTCCATAAATACATTAATCCTAAGCCGCGAAATATTACCGCGGCGTCACCACCGTTATTTAAACTAAACATTAAACAGTTTATTTACAACATTGAAACAATACAGCATTTAATCCTGGCATCACCCCTACCAATAATGGATAATTTCACTATTGATCTTGTTATGTTGATCATCCTCACAGTTTTAAGACCATTCAGAGATAAAATGACTTCGCTTTAAGATATTCATCGAAGGTATACGAAATGGAAAACAATAACCGATTGATGCCTCATATTCGACGGACAACACATATTATGATGTTTGCCCATCGCAATAGTTTCGATTTTCACTTCTTTAACGCCCGATAAGTCTCCCGACTTCGGGCGCCTCGCAGTTATTCCCTGCTAATACGGGCTCACGCCTGTAGCCAGCGCTCGCTCTGACAAACCTATACCCTAGGGTATAAAGCTTCCGGCCACCGGACCGGCTGGGTTTGCCACATTCCAAAAAAGCTCACGCCCTGACGTTATTGTCAGCGAGATAGTGTTGCTTTTTTTCCGGCGAAATCAATTTCTCATTCGGGAAATTGAGGGACTGCTATTACCTAAAATAAAGAGATGAAAAATGTCTGAATTAAAAATTGCCGTAAGCCGTACTTGCCCGGACTGTTTTACTACCCAGCGTAGTATTATCAATACCTGCGACACTCACTTTATTGATGTTGCTGCTGCCGTATTATCTATTGAAGACGTTGAGTGTGGTAAACTCGATGAAATAGACGCGACGGGTTATAACCTGCCAGTATTTATTGCTATTAATAAAGACCAAATTGTTCCCGCCGAATATCTCTCACGTATTCAAGGGGTATTTGAGCATGACGAAACCCGCAACGACTTCTACGGTCGCCAGCTGGAATCGGCGGCACACAAGTATGAAGTGAATCTGCGCCCACCGTTCTTTAGCGCGCTGGTCGATTACGTCGCGCAGGGTAACAGTGCGTTTGACTGCCCAGGGCATCAGGGTGGTGAATTCTTCCGTCGTCACCCTTCCGGCAACCAGTTTGTTGAATACTTTGGCGAAACCCTGTTCCGCTCTGACCTTTGCAACGCCGACGTGGCAATGGGTGACCTGCTGATCCACGAAGGCGCGCCGTGCATTGCGCAGCAGCACGCGGCCAAAGTGTTTAACGCTGACAAAACTTACTTCGTCCTGAACGGTACCTCTTCTTCTAACAAAGTGGTGCTGAATGCCCTGCTCACTCCGGGTGACCTGGTGCTGTTTGACCGCAACAACCACAAATCCAACCACCACGGCGCGCTGTTACAGGCGGGGGCCACGCCAATTTATCTGGAAACCGCACGTAACCCGTACGGCTTTATCGGCGGTATTGATGCCCACTGCTTTGAAGAGCGCTATCTGCGTGAACTGATTGCTGAAGTCGCACCAAACCGCGCGCGCAATCAGCGTCCTTTCCGCCTGGCGGTCATTCAGCTCGGCACCTACGACGGCACGATCTATAACGCTCGTCAGGTGGTGGATAAAATTGGTCATCTTTGCGACTACATTCTGTTCGACTCCGCGTGGGTCGGCTACGAACAGTTTATTCCGATGATGGCCGACTGCTCGCCGCTGCTGCTTGAGCTTAACGAAAACGATCCAGGGATTCTGGTCACCCAGTCGGTGCATAAACAGCAGGCGGGCTTCTCTCAGACTTCGCAAATTCACAAAAAAGATAGCCATATCAAAGGCCAGCAGCGCTATGTTCCGCATAAGCGTCTTAATAACGCCTTTATGATGCACGCCTCCACCAGCCCGTTCTACCCGCTGTTTGCCGCGCTGGACGTGAACGCCCGCATGCACGAAGGGCAGGCAGGCCGCAATATGTGGATGGACTGCGTCTCCAACGGTATCGAAGCGCGTAAGCTGATCCTCGATAATTGCCACCACATTCGCCCGTTCGTGCCTGCCGAGATTGACGGTAAACCATGGCAGTCCTGGCCGACCGAGAGCATCGCTAACGATCTGCGTTTCTTCCACTTTGTCCCAGGCGAACGCTGGCACGGTTTTGAAGGCTACGCCGAACATCAGTACTTTGTCGACCCATGCAAATTGCTGCTAACCACGCCGGGCATCAACGGTGAAGGTGAATATGACACCTTTGGCGTACCGGCAACCATTCTGGCGAACTACCTGCGCGAGCACGGCGTAGTACCGGAAAAATGCGACCTCAACTCCATCCTGTTCCTGCTGACGCCAGCGGAAGATATGGCCAAGCTGCAACAGCTTGTGGCCCTGCTGGTACGTTTCGAAACGCTGCTGGAAGCCGATGCGCCGCTGCAAGAGGTTCTGCCATCGCTCTACGTCCAGCATAAAGACCGCTATGCCGGTTACACCCTGCGCCAGCTGTGTCAGGAAATGCACGATCTGTACGCACGCCACAACGTGAAACAGCTGCAAAAAGAGATGTTCCGTAAATCACACTTCCCACGCGTCAGCATGAACCCGCAGGATGCCAACTACGCTTACCTTCGTGGACAGGTTGAGCTGGTACCGCTGTCAATGGCAGAAGGCAAAATCGCCGCCGAAGGTGCTCTGCCTTATCCTCCAGGCGTGCTGTGCGTTGTTCCTGGGGAAATCTGGGGTGACTCCGTTCTGCGTTACTTCAAAGCGCTGGAAGAAGGCATCAACCTGCTGCCGGGCTTCGCGCCAGAGCTGCAGGGGGTTTATATCCAGGAACACGACGGCCGCAAAGAAGTGTGGTGCAACGTGATTGATACTCAGCAGCCGCAGCCTGCCCTGCTGAAAGGGGAGAAATTATGAGCAAAGCCAACAATAAGATGGGTGTTGTTCAGCTCACCATCCTGACGATGGTGAACATGATGGGCTCCGGGATTATCATGCTGCCCACCAAACTCGCTGAAGTCGGCACCATCTCCATTATCTCCTGGCTGGTCACCGCCGTCGGTTCGATGGCGCTGGCCTGGGCCTTTGCAAAATGTGGGATGTTCAGTAAGAAATCCGGCGGCATGGGCGGCTATGCGGAGTATGCCTTTGGTAAGTCGGGCAACTTTATGGCCAACTATACCTACGGGGTTTCGCTGTTGATTGCCAACGTCGCTATCGCGATTTCGGCAGTGGGTTATGGCACCGAGCTTTTCGGTGCCGCGCTGAGCCCGGTGCAGATCGGGCTCGCCACCATCGGCGTACTGTGGATCTGTACCGTGGCTAACTTCGGTGGTGCGCGCATTACCGGGCAGATCAGCAGCATCACGGTATGGGGCGTCATTATTCCGGTCGTCGGTCTGTGCATTATCGGTTGGTACTGGTTCAGCCCAACGATGTACGTTGAATCCTGGAACCCGCACCACGTGCCGTTCTTTAGCGCCGTAGGTTCTTCTATTGCGATGACGCTGTGGGCGTTCCTCGGTCTGGAATCCGCCTGTGCCAACGCTGAAGTGGTGGAGAATCCGGAACGTAACGTGCCAATCGCCGTGCTCGGTGGGACGCTCGGGGCAGCGGTGATTTACATCATCTCCACCAACGTGATTGCCGGTATCGTGCCAAACATGGATCTGGCTAACTCCACCGCGCCGTTCGGTCTGGCCTTCGCGCAGATGTTTACCCCGGAAGTCGGGAAAGTGATCATGGCGCTGATGGTGATGTCCTGCTGCGGTTCGCTGCTCGGCTGGCAGTTCACCATCGCCCAGGTATTCAAATCCTCGGCGGACGAAGGCTACTTCCCGAAAATCTTCTCCCGCGTCAGCAGTGCCGACGCGCCGGTTCAAGGGATGCTGGTTATTGTGGTTATTCAGTCCGGGCTGTCGCTGATGACCATTAGCCCGTCGCTGAACAATCAGTTCAACGTGCTGGTTAACCTGGCGGTGGTGACCAACATTATTCCGTACATCCTGTCGATGGCTGCGCTGGTCATCATCCAGCGGATGGCTAACGTGCCGGTGAACAAAGCGCGCGTCGCCAACTTCGTGGCCTTTATTGGCGCGATGTACAGCTTCTATGCGCTCTACTCTTCCGGCGAAGAAGCAATGCTGTACGGTTCCATTGTGACGTTCCTCGGCTGGACGCTGTACGGCCTGGTGTCACCACGTTTCGAATTGAAAAACAAACACAGTTGATCGTAGATACTGTGAGCGGCAGCAACTCCTTTTCACCGTTGCTTCCCGGATTGCAGGCATAACTTTAACAGCGCCTTCTGGCGCTGTTATCACTTCCCCGTCCGCCTTTATACTACAGGCATCCCATGCTGCAACGCATCGAACGTTTTTCCTGACTTTAATACCCCATAGGCCACCTGCGCCAGCTTACGCATCATTGCACCTATTATCACTTTCGGTCGCTTCCCGTTACCTTCCAGCCTTTCCCTGAACGCTTTTCCCCATGCCGTGTGATACAACGCTGACATCGCCGGCATATATAACGCTCCGCGCAGATGAACCGGTCCTGCTTTGCTCATCCTGCTTGTTCGCATCACGCTGCTCCCCGACTCATGCTGCTTCGGCGTCAGTCCTGCATACGCTGCGAACTGCCGCGCAGTGGCGAACCTCAGCTTCAGTCCCGTGTACGCCAGCAGCACCGCGGCGGTTTTCTCTCCTATCCCCGGGATACTGCTCAGCAGCTTCCGCCGTTGTTTCATATCCGGGTCGTTGTCCGCCAGGTCTTTTATCTGTTTTTCAATGCGCCTCAGCTCTGCTCCCAGACACTGCAGGAGAACATCAATGCTCTCCAGCTGTACTTCCGGTGCAGTTTCCTGGCGGTTTTTCTCCTGAGTCTGCATCTCTGTCAGCGACTGATGTCGTAGCACCAGCGCTTTCAGGGCCCGCTCTGTCGGGTGCGGCGCTTCCCATGCTGGCGGCTTTTTCTCCCGGCAGAAGTGAGCCAGCATACGAGCGTCCACTTTGTCGGTTTTGTTGCGCAGCCCTTCACTGCGGGCAAAGGCAGCGCTCAGGGAAGGGTTGATGATGGAGACGGTATACCCGGCATCGCTCAGATGGGCGGCAGCGTCTTCCATGTAGGTGCTGGTAGACTCCATGCAGACATGAGCATGGCTCACCTCATGGCTACGAAGCCAGCGGACCAGGTCCTCATAGCCCGGGGGAGTATTGGCAAACTTTTTACAGAGATGGCGGCCATCAGGGCGAAGGATATCAACATCAAGTTTAGTTTTAGCGACATCAATGCCGATGAAGTACAGTTCATATTCCATAGTGAAACCCACCTTGCGAATGCGGATTACCGGTAAAAACCGGTCCATGATACTGTCCGGTTTGTCACATGAGAAAGAACGGCGGACCGGTGCAGAATATCTACGGTACAGGCGTGAAAGCCTAAGCCCGGGCACGGCATCCGGACCGCCATCAGAGAGAACTGGCCGGTTCTTTCTGACGAGGTAATCATACAAGCCCGGGCGAGGCATTTATGCCGACCCCGGGGCAGCACAAAGTCCATAAAAAAAGGGAGCCAGTCGGCTCCCTTTTTCTTACCTAATCACTCAGGCGTTTTTCAGCACTTCGCTAACAATCTCTACCGCTTCTTTCTCAATCTGCTTACGGTGTTCAGCACCGAGGAAGCTTTCGCAGTAAATTTTGTACGCATCTTCGGTACCGGATGGACGCGCCGCGAACCAACCGTTGTCGGTCATCACCTTCAGACCGCCGATAGAAGCGCCGTTACCCGGTGCCGCCGTCAGACGTGCGGTAATAGGATCACCTGCCAGGGTGCTCGCGCTCACCATCTCTGGAGAGAGCTTAGACAGCGCTGCTTTCTGCGCTGAAGTGGCGCTAGCCTGCAGACGGTTGTAGCTTGGCGCACCGAAACGGGCAGACAGTTCGTTGTAGTGCTCCTGCGGGTTCTTACCGGTGACAGCAGTGATTTCCGCCGCCAGCAGGCACATGATGATCCCGTCTTTATCGGTAGACCACGGCGTACCGTCGAAGCGCAGGAAGGAAGCGCCCGCGCTCTCTTCGCCGCCGAAGCCGAAGCTGCCGTCGAACAGACCGTCAACAAACCATTTAAAGCCAACCGGCACTTCAACCAGCTTACGCCCCAGGTCGTTCACCACGCGGTCAATCATCGCGGAAGAGACCAGGGTTTTACCGACGGCAACCTCTTTGCCCCACTGCGGACGATGCTGGAACAGGTAGTTGATCGCCACTGCCAGATAGTGGTTCGGGTTCATCAAGCCAGCCGGCGTGACGATACCGTGACGGTCGTAGTCAGGGTCGTTAGCAAACGCCAGGTCGAACTTATCACGCAGCGCCAGCAGGCCCGCCATCGCGCACTCGGAGGAGCAGTCCATGCGGATTGCGCCATCTTTATCGAGGTGCATAAAGCGGAAGGTCTGGTCAACGTGATCGTTAACGATGGTCAGGTTCAGGTTGTAGTGCTTAGCGATACGCTTCCAGTATTCAATACCGGAGCCACCCAGTGGGTCAACGCCCAGGGTCAGACCGGCTTTCTGGATAGCCGCCATATCGACGATATCCGCCAGCCCTTCAATGAACGGCTGTACCAGATCGACTTCTTTCACGTGACCGGAAGCCAGCGCAGCGTCGTAAGCAATACGCTTCACGCCCGCCAGGTCGGCTGCCAACAGCGCGTTCGCGCGGTCTTCAACCACTTTGGTGACGTTGGTATCAGCCGGGCCACCGTTTGGTGGGTTGTACTTGATGCCGCCGTCTTCCGGTGGGTTGTGGGATGGCGTAATCACGATCCCATCAGCCAGCTTACCGCCTTTCTTGTTGTGTACCAGGATAGCATTGGATACCGCCGGAGTCGGCGTGAAGCCATTGTCTTCCTGGACAATGACATCTACCCCGTTTGCCGCCAACACTTCGAGAACAGAGATAAACGCTGGCTCAGAAAGCGCGTGTGTATCCTTCCCGACATAGCATGGGCCCGTAATTCCATTTTTCGCGCGCTCTTCCGCGATCGCCTGAGCAATGGCCAGAATATGCTTTTCGTTGAAGCTGTGACGACCCGCGCTCCCACGGTGGCCGGACGTACCGAACTTCACCGCATGTTCCGGGTTGCTCACGTCAGGCTGCAGCACGTAGTACTGCGCCGTCAGTTGGGCGACGTTGATCAAATCACTCTGCTGTGCAGGTTGTCCTGCACGGGTATGGTTTGCCATTGCCTGGTCCTTCTTATGCAAGGGTTAGATTGTCAGTATTAGATAGTACCGCAAACCTTCTCAATCAATTCCGCCGGGAATTGCATTGATTGCATGATGTGTTCGACCATGCTGCATTTACGGCCTGTATTGGTATTAGTAATGACCCAGTATGGCGTATCCGGAACCTGTTTTGGTTTTGTCTGGTTGCCGTTTTTGAGCAGCGTCTGCTCATCAGCAGCAAAATAGACGCGGGTACGACCGTGAAGGGATTCGGTAGCTTCGGCAAACGCCTTGTTGTCCAGAGCGTACAGCGTGGTCAGTACCAGCATGAAGCGGTTAACCGCTTTCTTCTGTTCTGCATACTCATCAGAGAGCAGCAGCTCACGCATAGCACGGACTTTATCTTTGGCGGTTTTTACCGTTTTCACGTCAGCAACGGGGGCAGCAGCCGGGGCCGGAGCGGGAGCCGGTTCTGCTTTGACGACCGGCGCAGCAGCAGTCGCCACGGGCTGAGAAGCGGCGGAGAATTTCAGCATACGCCGTAAAATGTCGGACGCGCTCTCGCCAATGTGCAGAGTGTGAGCCGCAATATAGCGATAGAGCTCGTCATCAACTTCGATCGTTTTCATCTTAATCCGGTGCGATAATTTTTCTGAATACAATTCATTGGGATTATAAAGTCAAAACCCAACAGCGGGTAGCGCCAAACCAGGAAGACAGCAAAATTCGGATGAGTTCCTCTCTTGCCCCTGAGCGTTAGAATGTCCAACATGATACCCTAACCCGACAATGCGAAAAAAAGAACTTTGCTATGAAATTGAATGTCCGAGCGCAAACTGCACAAAACCTGCACAATAATTCTCCCATCGTTCTCGTCCACGGCCTGTTTGGTAGCCTGGATAATCTGGGCATCCTGGCCCGCGACCTGGTCACCGACCACGATATCCTCCAGGTAGACATGCGTAACCACGGTCTCTCACCGCGCGCCGATGAGATGACCTACCCCGCTATGGCTCAGGATCTGCTCGATACGCTCGATGCTAACGGCATTGAAAAAGCAACGGTTATCGGCCATTCCATGGGCGGTAAAGCGGTGATGGCGCTCACCGCGCTGGCCCCTGAACGCATCGACCGACTGGTGGCGATTGATATTGCCCCGGTCGATTACCAGGTCCGCCGTCACGATGAGATTTTTGCAGCTATTAATGCAGTCACCAACGCTGGCGTCGCCACCCGTCAGCAGGCCGCGACGGTAATGCGCGAGTACCTTAAAGAAGAAGGCGTGATTCAGTTCCTGCTGAAATCCTTTGTCGATGGTGCCTGGCGTTTTAACGTACCGGTGCTGTGGGAGCAATACCCGCATATCGTTGGTTGGGAGACCATTCCGGCCTGGGACCACCCTGCCCTATTCATTCCCGGTGGCAATTCACCCTATGTGACCGAAGCCTATCGTGACGCGCTGCTGGCTCAGTTCCCGCAGGCAAAAGCGCACGTTATCGCCGGCGCGGGTCACTGGGTTCACGCCGAAAAACCGGAAGCGGTGCTGCGAGCCATTCGCCGTTATCTCGCCGAGTGATTAAAAATGCATCGACCGCGCGCCAGAATGGCCGTGGTCGTTGGCGTGTGGGCCCCACTGATGTATGATTGCGCGCTGTCTGCACCGGGTACCGCCCGGTAGCTTGTTTCCCCGAAGTCACTCAGAACCATGGCAAAAGAACAAACGGACCGTACGACCTTAGATTTGTTCGCAAATGAGCGTCGGCCGGGAAGACCAAAAACCAATCCGCTTTCGCGTGACGAACAGCTGCGCATTAATAAGCGTAATCAGTTAAAACGCGACAAAGTGCGCGGTCTGAAGCGCGTGGAGCTGAAGCTGAATAACGAAGCCGTTGATGCACTCAACGAGCTGGCGACTGCCCGTGATATGAGCCGGAGTGAACTCATTGAAGAGATTCTGATGAGCCAACTGGCCCAGCTGCACGGACAGGGGAAAGTCTGAAAAATCCCCCAAAATACGCTTTCATGTAGCAGAGTGTGCAGTCCGGCACGATAGCGGTTTCCGCGCACCTCTCTGTTCTGCTATGATTGCCCTTATCTGTGGGCAATGAGCCACCACCATATCATTAAGTTTCAAGAGGTTATTTTACTCATGGCAATCGTTGGCATCTTTTTCGGTAGCGATACCGGAAACACCGAAAATATCGCAAAAATGATTCAAAAACAGCTTGGTAAAGATGTCGCTGACGTTCACGACATTGCCAAGAGCAGCAAGGAAGATCTGGAAGCATTCGATATTCTGCTGCTGGGTATCCCAACCTGGTACTACGGTGAAGCACAGTGCGACTGGGATGATTTCTTCCCTACGCTGGAAGAAGTGGACTTCAACGGTAAACTGGTTGCGCTGTTTGGCTGCGGCGACCAGGAAGACTACGCGGAATACTTCTGTGACGCACTGGGCACCATCCGCGACATCATTGAGCCGCGTGGCGCAACCATCGTCGGCCACTGGCCGACCGCGGGCTACCATTTCGAAGCATCCAAAGGTCTGGCGGATGACGACCACTTTGTGGGTCTGGCTATCGACGAAGACCGTCAGCCAGAACTGACCGCCGAGCGCGTTGAGAAATGGGTCAAGCAGGTTGCAGAAGAGCTGCACCTGGATGAGATCAAAAACGCCTGATTATCCTGCGGCACGATGATAAATCGTGCCGCATTAATAGGTAAAAGCAATTAAAATAATAGCTACAATTTTTTAACTTTTGAGCGCATACCTGTACAATATCTTCTGATTTAGCGCGGTCTCATCGCCAGTTTGTCGGTGAAGCCTCGTTTTTGAAAGCTTAGTTTACCCGGCTCTTGCTGTTTTCATTTCAATAGGGTCATTCTATAATGAGACGCATTAATTCGGGTGCATTCTCTGTGATACTTTCGCTGATGGAAGTTAATCGTTTAGCAACAGGACAGATTCCGCATGACTGACAATAACACCGCATTAAAGAAGGCTGGCCTGAAAGTCACACTTCCACGGTTAAAGATTCTGGAAGTCCTTCAGGAACCGGATAACCACCATGTCAGCGCGGAAGACTTATACAAACGCCTGATCGACATGGGTGAAGAGATTGGTTTAGCCACGGTTTACCGCGTACTGAACCAGTTCGATGACGCTGGTATCGTGACCCGTCACAATTTTGAAGGCGGTAAATCCGTTTTTGAACTGACCCAGCAGCATCACCACGATCACCTGATCTGCCTCGACTGCGGCAAAGTGATCGAGTTCAGCGATGATTCCATTGAAGCTCGTCAGCGTGAAATCGCATCGAAGCACGGTATCCGCTTAACGAACCACAGTCTTTATCTTTATGGTCACTGCGCTGAAGGCGACTGCCGTGAAGATGAACACGCACATGACGCGGTAGCAAAATAAGCGTACCGCGCTTCTCGAAAACCAGCCTAAGCGCTGGTTTTTTTATGCCCTGCTTTTACGATAGCCATAAAAAAACCGCTGCAAGCAGCGGTTATTGGTAATCAACGTGAACTTATTTCTGTGGCGCGTTGTTACTGCGAATTTCCTGCCAAATCTTATCGCAGTTTTTCGCTACCGCTTCGTCATTGCCCATTTTTCTGGCGTTAATACATTTCTGGTAATCAATGACGCGCACGCTTTCCTGATTCGCGAACTGCTCGTGCGTTTTCTCTTGCTTCAGCACATTCAGCACGCTCTGGCAGGCCTGAATTTTATCCGGATTGCCTTCTGCGGTGTTAATACAGGCGCTGTAAGCATCCTTAAGCTTGCTATCTTCCTTCGGTGCAGGAGATTGGGCACAGGCGGTTAATCCAGCAGCCATCAGCGCAATAATAATCAATTTTTTCATACGATGAGCCTCTTAACAGCGGCAGAGGTCTCCCCCTGCCGCGTTAGCATCAGAAAATAGTGAACGGTGCGATAACCATGAATTTCACGTCACGCTCATCCTGGAACATGTTGTTGTAACCTGCATCGCCCATATTAAGATTGGAGTGATTGTCATACTGGGTGAAGTGCAGTTTGAACATCGTTCCTTTCGCACGGCCATCCTGTACAACATAGGCAGCATCAAGGCTGTACGAGGATTCTTTCAGACGCTGGCTTTGATCGTAGATTTCAGCAGAGCTTGGTTTAGCATCCCAGCCGTAGACATATGATGCCCCGACGGACCAACCCGGCAGGTCCCAATTACTTAAGTCGTACATGGCGCCGAAGAATACCGCTTTTTCGCCGTTGGCGTTGAAGTCAGAACGGTTATCCCACCAGATATCCAGACGACCGTTAGACGATGCATAGGTAGGAGTCATACGCTGCAGGAAGTAACCCTGGTTACCTTCTGCACGCACCCAGGTGCCTTCCAGGCGTAAATCAACCTGACCGACTTTGTAGCCGAAGGTTAATGCCTGTAACCATGCCATTCCATCGTAAAGGTCGTTAGCCAGCGCAACATCATCTGCCGTTGTCAGATTTTTTTGGTCGCTGACTTTGTCATGTGCGCCATAGAACTGATAGCTGGTGGTTAATGGATTACCCACGACATCAAATTTATAGGATGCCTTAGCAAAATACTGGTCCATATATCCCTGAGCCTGGCCAAAAGCAGCTTCAAGCACCAGATCGTTTTTGAAGTCATACTTCAGGCCCAGAGAGTGTAAATAATCCACTTTCTTTTTACGGTCGCCCTGGTAAAAATTATCCATTTCCAGGTGCCACGGAGCCTTGTACTGATCGGTCCACATGTACGAGAAGCTCAGCGCGCCAGCATCACCGTAGTCGAAGTTAGCGCCGGCTTCAGCACCCTGATAGGTGCCAGGCATAAAGCTCCAGTGCGGAGCCAGCAGCGTTTGACCGGTTGGCTGGATATAACCAGCACGTGCCCAGGTAGGACCATATTTAAATTTAGCTGCCGCTTTATAAAGGCTGATACCGCTTTTATCGCCAGACCAATCTTCATCGTATGCTTTATTGCTCGCGGAGAAGGCAATTTCGTTCGGGTGAGCACTACCGTTATTCTCTGCCATTTCAATCGCGGTAAACGCCGCAATATCAATACCGAACATGTCAGCCGCATAGCCAGACTGGAAGTCGAGGTTGGCGTTCCAGGTGGAGTGGGAAAGGTTGGTTTTATATTTACCGTTGTCATTTACATCTTTACGGTCACGCTCACGCTGCCAGTAATAGATACCACCGGTCATTGTAGAATCGTCGATGAAGCCTTCTGCCTTTGCTTCCGGAGTCATCATAAAGCCTGACATTGCTGTCACACCGGCGATAGCCAGCGCCAGCGTACTACGTTTGCCACTAAACGTACGCATAGTTATATCCTCTTTGACTTTTAAAAATGCCGCTGCAAAGCAGAAGGCAAAAAAATAAAACTGATAAAAAGGTACTGCTAAAAAATTGTGTTTCACTACACCTACAGACTATTTTTCGCGACGCGAATTATCAATCCTTTTCCGCAACGAGAGTGCAGGATTATGACAAAGCGCACATATTTGGTTTCCGTTTGTAACAGAGTGCGTTACTGCAACATCTCCGCGCCAAGCCTTGCCGGGCCTGAGAAAAGTGTGAATGAGACCGTTTACATTAGACTTTTGTAACAAGCGGGATTAAAAGCGTGGGATACTTAGAGGTAGAATAATTGCATTAATTCGCTTCGCGAAACTAAGTAAGGCAACGTTTGCCGAGACGCTTACCCGGTGCTGAGTGCCTCCATGCACACCCCAGCAAGCTGACCATGGGACCAGGTCATAGGATTATCTCGTGACCATCATCTAATACCACGCAATGACTTTCCCCTTTTTATCAACAATCACTCCTGTGGTAAGCCCATTCGACGTTTCACTATAAGCATGGTTTTCATCAAAGTAGCGAATCCTGGCTCTAAAAAATACGCAGGTATATGGGCCATCATCACCCACCCAATCTAATTCACCGGGAAAACAATTATCACTATTGTTCACGGTAGTGGTCTCACAGCAATCTGGATTCTCACGGTTAAATTCATTGACAGAACGATAAAGCACTAACATAAAATAATTGCCATTTGTATATTTCTTTTTTAATTTATCTTTATACGCTGTAGCATCATGAATAAAATAATCACCAAGCTTAGGCCATGGATAAATAGACAAAATATCATGTGAAATTTCTATTTGCTTATCTCTATTAGTAACAAAACTCTTGATAACTTCCTCTACCGCCCTACGTTCCCTGATGGCAAATTTTTTCTCCCCTTGGTATATTCCCTGAAGAGCAATTAATATAACGCATGCTATAAAAACTAAAAACACCATTTTTACTTTATGTTTGCTAACCATTAAGGATAATTTATTCATTTTTAAACCCCTGAAGTATAAACCTGGATTTCATAAAACAAATACCAAGAGTCGATCTTTCCCCATAAACCCATTGCTGAAAAGTCCGCATACGATTTAATGGACTAGCTACAACACGTAGCGGTTTATCTTGTTCAGGATAAGATAGCGTAGAGAGGATAAAATATTCTTTATTAACCGTTATAATCTCATCAAAATAGCTAAAAGTATGAGATTTATTATCCACAGCATCATAAGTCCATTGGTTAAATGTCTCATTCTTCCAATAATCATACCGACGCGCTTCTTCCAGACCGAATACACAGTCACCACACGTCGATTGGGTTAGTGGAAAGGCCTCCCAACGGAATTGAATAAAATCAGTATATGGAACCGTATGATGTACCGTATAGCTTTCCTTCACTTCATGGCCCAACGCAAGTTCATCATAGCCCTGGCCTATAAATCGATACCAGTAATCCTTCTGCTGCATTCCCGTTTTATCGGTGTAATTTATTTCATACTCCTCGGTGCGAAAAATATGCGTTCCCAGGAGTTTG
Source organism: Kluyvera sichuanensis (assembly GCF_040930405.1). NCBI lineage: Bacteria > Pseudomonadati > Pseudomonadota > Gammaproteobacteria > Enterobacterales > Enterobacteriaceae > Kluyvera > Kluyvera sichuanensis. The sequence continues at coordinate 97,522 of NZ_CP162271.1, read as the reverse complement.
CGTGGCAGATTGAGACGGGTTTGCAGGAGTAATTCAGGGAGTGGATGGTAGATATCAGGTGAGGAGTGATAGACCTCCGGGTCATAACCCTGTTCATTCAGTGCATTGAGGACGGTCTGGCATATCTGTTTATCTTCAGCGTAAACCATGTTAAAGCTATTGGCGGGACGTTGCCTCTCCAGTTCATCCCAGGTCATCGCCGGCAGGGCGTCATCATCAGTCCCTGTATTAAGTGATTCAGCATAAAGAGGCGGTGTGACTACCGTAGTACATGCGATCCCAATAAAATAAAGCAGGTGTTTCAGTCGAGCATGAGGGCGGTATCGAAAACGGAATGCCACAAAAATACCTGAAGTGCTATAGGTTAGTCCTTTAATATTTAGCATATTAATCCCATTAAATTATAATTTGCGCTTATTTACTCACCTTAATATATTATTGAATATGGTTCAGGATAACAGCAGGGAAACGTTTATTCGCTTATATCCCTATCTGTCTATTAAGTACATACCAATTCATCTCCGTTTTCAGACCTATCATCAGAGATAATTAATCACCCGGTCATTAGCGAAAAAGTTATTCATCACACTGTTTTAACCGTACCCAGGATAAGAGGTTCTGATGCTAAGGCCAAAACGATAACAGACTTTATCCAGGCCAAAAAAAACGCCGCAAGCGCGGCGTTTTTATCAGGGAAAGGAATCAACCTACCCAGGTATCACGCAGACCGACGGTGCGGTTAAAGACCAGCTTCTCAGCGGTGGTATAACGACTGTCGAGGCAGAAGTAACCCTCACGCTCGAACTGGAATGCTTTACCGGCCTCAGCAGCCTGCAGAGACGGCTCAGCGTAGCCCTGCTTGATAACCAGTGACTCTGGGTTCATCACCGACAGGAAGTCTTCTGCGGCGCCTGGATTCGGCACGCTGAAGAGACGGTCATACAGACGAATTTCAACCGGCAGCGCATGTGCCGCGCTCACCCAGTGAATCACGCCCTTCACTTTACGACCATCGGCCGGATCTTTGCTCAGAGTATCCGCATCGTAGGAACAGAAGATGGTGGTGATATTGCCTTCCGCATCTTTCTCCACGCGCTCTGCTTTCACCACGTAGGCGTTACGCAGACGAACTTCTTTACCCATCACCAGACGCTTGTACTGCTTGTTGGCTTCTTCACGGAAGTCCGCGCGGTCGATCCAGATCTCCGCGCTAAACGGCACTTCACGGCTGCCCATTTCCGGTTTGCTCGGATGGTTAGGCATGGTCACCAGCTCGCTTTCGCCCTGCGGGTAGTTTTCGATAACCAGTTTAACCGGGTCGATAACCGCCATCGCGCGCGGCGCGTTTTCGTTGAGATCTTCACGAATGCAGGATTCCAGGGAAGCCATCTCAATGGTGTTGTCCTGCTTGGTCACGCCGATGCGCTTACAGAACTCACGGATAGACGCGGCGGTGTAACCACGACGACGCAGACCGGAGATGGTCGGCATACGCGGGTCATCCCAGCCTTCTACGTGCTTTTCCATCACCAGTTGATTCAGCTTACGCTTGGACATCACGGTGTATTCCAGATTCAGGCGCGAGAATTCATACTGGCGCGGGTGAACCGGAATCGTGATGTTATCCAGCACCCAGTCGTACAGACGACGGTTGTCCTGGAACTCCAGCGTACACAGGGAGTGCGTAATGCCTTCCAGCGCATCGCTGATGCAGTGGGTGAAGTCGTACATCGGGTAGATGCACCACTTGGTGCCGGTCTGGTGGTGATCGGCAAATTTGATGCGATACAGCACCGGATCGCGCATCACGATAAACGGTGATGCCATGTCGATTTTCGCGCGCAGGCAGGCTGTACCTTCGGCAAAACCGCCGGTACGCATTTTTTCGAACAGCGCCAGGTTCTCTTCTACGCTGCGATCGCGGTATGGGCTGTTTTTGCCCGGAGCGGTCAGCGAGCCGCGGTATTCGCGGATCTGCTCAGGCGTCAGTTCATCGACGTACGCCAGACCTTTGTTGATCAGTTCTACCGCATAGGCGTGCAGTTGATCGAAGTAATCAGAGGAGTAGCGAACGTTGCCAGACCAGTGAAAACCTAACCATTCGACGTCGTTTTTGATGGACTCAACGTATTCGATGTCTTCTTTGACTGGGTTGGTGTCATCGAAACGCAGGTTGCACTGGCCCTGATAATCTTGCGCAATGCCGAAGTTCAGGCAGATAGATTTCGCGTGGCCAATGTGCAGATAGCCATTCGGCTCCGGCGGAAAACGGGTATGCACCGTGTTGTGCTTACCGGTAGCCAGATCTTCATCAATGATCTGACGAATAAAGTTAGTCGGGCGGGCTTCAGCCTCACTCATCGTAGATTCCTCAAAGCGTAAACAACGTATAACGGCACATGATCTTATAAGCCGCGCTTCTAGACAACTATTAGTTGCACAAAAAAAGCGATGGAATAACGAATGTGGGGGAATTAGCGGCAAAAAAAAGCGGCGGAGGAACGCCCCCGCCGCTTAAGGCACTTAACTCACTTTACTCAGGAGCAGTTACTTACCTTTAATCTCATACAGTGGCGTTTGACCGGCAACGACATGACCTTCGGCTTTAATCACCAGACCACCGAAATCATCGCTGTTGCTGCAAACAACCGGGCTAATCATGGAGCGTGCATTGGCGTTCAGGAAGTCCAGATCCATTTCCAGGATTGGCTCACCCGCTTTCACTTCTGCACCCTCTTCAACCAGACGTTTGAAGCCTTTACCTTCCAGCGCAACGGTATCGATACCCATATGGACAACGATTTCCGCGCCTTTGTCAGTTTCCAGGCAGAACGCGTGGTTGGTGTTGAAGATTTTCACGATGGTGCCCGCTGCTGGGGAAACCACGGTTTTATCCGTTGGTTTTACCGCCACGCCGTCACCGACCGCTTTGCTAGCGAAGGCTTCATCAGGAACCTGCTCCAGCGCAACCACATCACCGGTAATCGGAGAAACCAGGGTTTCTACGGTCGCGGCGTTAGCCACCGCCTGCGGTTTTGCTGCCGCTGGCGCTGCTGGTGCTGCACTTTCCGCTGCTGCTGCGGCAACCGGGCCACGAGCAACCACTTTCTTCATCGCGTCACCGATAGATTCGGCTTTCGCACCCACGATAACCTGGATGGTTTGTTTGTTCAGTTTCACCACACCGGAAGCGCCCAGACGTTTACACATCGCATCGCTCACCTTCGCGGAGTCGCCTACGGTCAGACGCAGACGGGTAATACAGGCATCAATCGCTTTCAGGTTGTCAGTACCGCCAACCGCTGCAATGTAGTTAGTTGCCAGTTGATTCAGACCTTCTTCGGTGTTGCTGTTCGCTTCTTCCGTCACCACGCTGTCGTCTTTATCTTCACGACCCGGCGTTTTCAGGTTGAACATGCGGATCACTACGCTGAACAGGACGAAGTAGATAACGAAGAACACCAGACCCATTACCACCAGCATCCAGACGTTCTTACTTGCTGCCGGCAGGCTGTACATCAACACGTAGTCGATAGCACCTGCGGAGAAGGAGAAGCCAGCGTGGATACCCAGCAGCGTCGCGATAAACAGGCTCACACCGGTCAGAATCGCGTGCAGGAGGTACAGTAACGGCGCCAGGAACATGAACAGGAATTCCAGCGGCTCGGTAACACCGGTCAGGAACGCGGTGATCGCAACGGACAGCAGCATACCGCCAACCATTGGACGACGCGCTTTCGGTGCTGCGAAGTACATCGCCAGCGCCGCACCCGGCAGACCAAACATCATGATTGGGAAGAAGCCGGACATGAACATACCCGCAGTGCCGTCACCCGCGTAGAAGCGGTTGATGTCACCGTGGAAGACCGCACCGGCCGCGTTGGTGAACTCACCAATCTGGAACCAGGCGATGGTATTCAACACCTGATGCAGCCCGGTTGGGATCAGCAGACGGTTGATGAAACCAAAGATACCGGAGCCCAGCGCGCCAGCGCCTACGATCCACTCACCACCTGCGTGGATGGCGTTCTGCACCGGTGGCCAGACGTAGCCAAAGATGGCTGCCAGCACCAGACAGAAGAAGCCAGTGGCGATTGGCACAAAGCGTTTGCCGCCGAAGAAGCTCAGGAAGTCAGGCAGTTTGATACCCGCCCAACGGTTATAAACGGCACCGCCGACCAGACCGGTAATGATACCCGCCAGGACACCCATGTTAATGGCTGGGTTGATGGTGACCATTGCTTTAGTGAGAACGAAATAACCGACTGCGCCCGCCAGTGCTGCCGCACCCGCGCTGTCTTTAGACCAGCTGGATGCCACACCGATGGCGAAAATCAGCGCCAGGTTATCAAAAATGGACCCACCCGCTTGCGCGATGAAAGGCACGTTCAGTAAATCTGGCTGACCAAATCGCAGCAACAGCGCCGCTACTGGCAACACGGCGATAGGGAGCTGTAACGCCCTACCTAACCGCTGGAAAAAACCTAAAATATTCATCTTATTCCCCCTACGAGACCCCGATACGGCTCATTTAAGCCATTTTTTTATTGTGCAAAAAAGCATGACACTGCGATGTCTTGTAAACTGCAATCACAACTCTAAGGCTTATGAGTGTGTGGAAGTTTAATTCGTATCGCAAATTAAACACGTGTTTTTTGTGACTATAGTCACCAAATATTGTTCTCACCACTCCCTTTTACTGGCTAACCATGAAAACTTATTTTATCATTCAAAAAATCAAAACGGATTGCTCCCTGACGATGCAAACAGGTTACGCTTAAAGAGTGCACGGAGATGCCATCCGCCAACTTCTTATATTTTACATTTTGAGGTGAAGAATGAGACTGATTCCTCTCGTTAACGCTGAACAAGTCGGCAAATGGGCTGCCCGCCACATCGTTAACCGCATCAATGCTTTTAAACCTACCGCGGACCGTCCGTTTGTCCTCGGCCTGCCAACCGGCGGCACCCCGCTGGCGACCTATAAAGTTTTAGTTGAAATGCATAAAGCGGGCCAGGTGAGCTTTAAGCACGTCGTCACCTTCAACATGGACGAATACGTTGGGCTGCCAAAAGAGCATCCGGAAAGCTACTACAGCTTCATGCACCGCAATTTCTTCGACCACATTGATATCCCAGAAGAAAACATCAACCTGCTGAACGGCAACGCGCCGGATGTTGACGCAGAATGCCGCCGTTATGAAGAAAAAATTCGCTCTTACGGCAAAATTCACCTGTTTATGGGTGGCGTGGGCAACGATGGTCACATCGCGTTCAACGAACCGGCGTCTTCACTGTCTTCCCGTACCCGTATCAAAACGTTGACGCATGAAACCCGCGTCGCTAACTCCCGTTTCTTTGACGGCGACGTTGCGCTGGTACCAAAATACGCGCTGACCGTTGGCGTTGGTACGCTGCTGGATGCGGAAGAAGTGATGATTCTGGTGCAGGGCGCGACGAAAGCGCTGGCGCTGCAGCAAGCGGTTGAAGGTAACGTCAACCACATGTGGACCATCACCTGTCTGCAACTGCATCCGAAATCACTGATCGTCTGCGATGAACCTTCCACCATGGAGTTGAAGGTCAAGACCCTGAAATATTTCAATGAATTAGAAGCTGAAAATATTAAAGGTCTGTAATGTCTTACCGTCCCGTAGCCTGCTGCGGGACAAAATTTTAGAACACCGGGGGTCGTAATGTATGCATTAACCCATGGCCGAATTTATACCGGCCACGAAATTCTGGATGACCATGCGATTATCGTCGCCAATGGCCTTATTGAACGTATTTGCCCACTGGCCGATGTACCAGCGAACGTCGAACAGCGTTCCGTTAATGGCGCCATTCTCGCCCCTGGTTTTATCGACGTTCAGCTCAACGGCTGCGGCGGCGTGCAGTTTAACGACACCGCTGAAGCAGTCTCCGTTGAAACGCTGGAAATCATGCAGAAAGCCAACGAGAAATCGGGCTGCACCAACTATCTGCCAACGCTTATCACCACCAGCGACGATCTGATGAAACAGGGCGTACGCGTGATGCGCGAATATCTGGCGAAGCACCCTAACCAAGCGCTGGGGCTGCACCTTGAAGGCCCATGGCTGAATCTGGTGAAAAAAGGCACTCACAACCCAAGCTTCGTGCGTAAACCCGACGCTGAACTGGTGAAGTTCCTCTGCGATAACGCCGACGTAATTACCAAAGTGACCCTGGCGCCCGAAATGGTTGCACCGGAAGTTATCACCGCGCTGGCGAATGCCGGTATCGTGGTTTCTGCAGGCCACTCCAACGCCACGGCGCAAGAAGCACGCGTAGGTTTCCGCGCGGGTATCACCTTCGCGACGCACCTGTTTAACGCCATGCCTTATATGTCAGGCCGCGAACCTGGTCTGACCGGCGCTATCCTGGATGCAAACGAAATTTACTGCGGCATCATTGCTGATGGCCTGCACGTGGATTACATCAATATCCGTAACGCCAAACGTCTGAAAGGCGATAAGCTGTGTCTGGTGACCGACGCCACCGCTCCGGCAGGTGCCAATATTGATCAGTTCATTTTTGCTGGTAAAACAATATACTACCGCAATGGACTCTGTGTTGATGAAAACGGCACACTGAGTGGATCATCGCTGACGATGATCGAAGGCGTTCGTAATCTGGTTGAGCATGCCAATATTGCGCTGGACGAAGTGCTGCGCATGGCAACGCTCTACCCTGCCCGCGCGATTGGCGTTGAGAAACATTTTGGTAGCATCGCGCCTGGCAAGGTCGCCAACCTGACCGCATTCACGCACGATTATAAAATCATCAAGACCATCGTTAATGGCAACGAGGTCGTTACTGAGTAAGAGAAAGTATGACACCAGGCGGACAAGCTCAAATTGGTAATGTTGACCTCGTAAAACAGCTTAACAGCGCGGCCGTATACCGCCTGATTGACCAGCATGGGCCAATCTCGCGTATTCAGATTGCCGAGCAGAGCCAGCTTGCTCCCGCCAGCGTGACCAAAATCACGCGTCAGCTCATTGAGCGCGGATTGATCAAAGAAGTCGATCAGCAGGCCTCCACCGGGGGCCGCCGCGCTATCTCGATTGTCACCGAAACCCGCCATTTCCACGCCATCGGCGTTCGTCTGGGCCGTCACGACACCACCCTCACGCTGTACGATCTGAGCAGTAAAGCGGTTGCTGAAGAGCACTACCCGCTGCCGGAACGCACCCAGGAGACGCTGGAACACGCTCTGCTGAACACTATCGGCACCTTTATTGAATCGTGCCAGCGTAAAATCCGTGAACTGATCGCCATTTCAGTGATTCTGCCTGGCCTGGTTGACCCGGAGAGTGGAGTCATCCGCTACATGCCGCACATCCCAGTGGAAAACTGGCGTTTGGTCGAAGCGCTGGAAAAACGCTTTAAAGTCACCTGCTTCGTCGGCCACGATATCCGCAGCCTGGCGCTGGCAGAGCACTACTTTGGTGCAAGTCAGGATTGTGAAGACTCCATTCTGGTGCGCGTACACCGCGGTACCGGTGCGGGAATCATCTCTAACGGGCGTATTTTTATCGGCCGTAATGGCAACGTCGGGGAAATTGGTCATATACAGGTCGACCCGCTCGGCGAACGCTGCCACTGCGGTAACTTTGGCTGCCTGGAAACCGTCGCCGCCAACGCCGCCATCGAGCAGCGCGTGCGCCACCTGCTGGAACAGGGATACCAGAGCCGCGTCACGCTCGATGACTGCCACATCAAAACCATCTGCAAAGCCGCCAATAAAGGCGACGCGCTGGCCACCGAGGTGATTGAACACGTGGGCCGTCATCTTGGTAAAACCATCGCCATTGCCATTAACCTGTTTAACCCGCAGAAAGTGGTGATTGCCGGTGAGATCATCGAGGCTGACCGCGTGCTGCTACCCGCTATTGAAGGTTGCATCAACACTCAGGTTTTAAAGGCTTTTCGCAAAAACCTGCCGGTGGTGCGCTCAACCCTCGATCACCGCTCCGCGATCGGCGCTTTTGCACTGGTTAAGCGTGCAATGCTCAACGGTATCCTGCTGCAACATTTGTTGGAAGGCTAGACCTAAGAGGCAATGCTGGGGATAACGTGTATAATTACGCCTCTTTAAAAACAAACGCCAGGTAGTCCATGACCATTCAGAATGTAATCTGTGATATTGACGGCGTGCTGATGCACGACAACGTTGCCGTGCCGGGCGCGGCAGAATTCGTCGCTCGCGTACTGGATAAAGGTATGCCGTTCCTCTGTCTGACCAACTACCCTTCACAGACGGGTCAGGATTTGGCGAACCGTTTCGCCACCGCAGGCATCGACGTGCCTGATAGCGTGTTTTATACCTCCGCCATGGCAACCGCCGACTTCCTGCGTCGCCAGGAAGGGAAAAAAGCGTACGTTGTCGGCGAAGGGGCATTGATCCACGAGCTCTATAAAGCCGGGTTCACCATCACCGACGTCAACCCTGACTTCGTTATCGTGGGTGAAACGCGCTCCTTTAACTGGGAAATGATGCACAAGGCGGCATTCTTCGTCGCCAATGGCGCTCGCTTCATCGCGACCAACCCGGACACGCATGGCCGCGGCTATTACCCAGCCTGTGGCGCACTGTGCGCCGGCATCGAAAAAATCTCAGGCCGTAAGCCGTTTGTCGTGGGCAAGCCAAGCCCGTGGATCATCCGCGCTGCGCTGAACAAAATGCAGGCGCACTCAGAGCAGACGGTTATCGTCGGCGATAATCTTCGCACCGATATTCTGGCCGGCTTCCAGGCAGGCCTGGAGACGATTCTGGTGCTCTCTGGCGTCTCGACCGTTGATGACATCGATAATATGCCGTTCCGTCCGTCGTGGATTTATCCGTCCGTTGCGGAAATCGACATTATCTAACTCGCCTACCCGCAGAGGGTGAATGAACGTCGCCAATCACCATATTCATTCACCCATTCAATTTATAAAATCACAAGCATTCATATTCCCCCCGACCTCCTCACCGCACCCACGCGACTTATATACCATCGTCCGCAACACATTCATCCAGCAACCATTAAAAATGTGATCCACCGAGTAAAAAGGAATTCTCGTAAACCCGCAGTCGATTTTTATAATAGATTTCTTTTCTGCTGCTAATTACCCTCATTTAAATACTTGTATGGTACTAATAAGGGTCAATAATGAACGTCAGCCTTAATGCAAATACCCCCGGTCATGTTGCAGATTGTTGGTTACCTTCCAGCCTCGATGGGACATGGCTCATGCGCTATTTACATGCAGTCCATATTCCGCCAGAAGATAGCGTTATCCGCGACACATTACTTCAGGAGATCAAACAATTAGCGGATTCACCTGTCACATTAACATCAGCAGATAATGCCACATTGCGATTTTCACTGCTATCAGAAACGAATAATGATACCGTGCCCGGCGAATATTTCATTGCGCAGGATAGCCGCTCCATTACTATTACCGCCTGCGACTGGCGGGGATTTCTCTACGCCTGGTTCCATCTTTTACGGAATAGACAGCACCCCGAATATTTTATTTCTGCGAAAAAGCAGAAGCCGTCCTTTGCTATCCGCATGATTAACCACTGGGATAATATGGATGGTTCAATTGAGCGTGGATATGCCGGGCGCTCGCTGTTCTTTGCGGATAATAAAATCGCCTATGATGCCGCTCGCCTGCATCAATATGCACGCCTGCTTGCCAGCGTGGGCATTAATGCGCTCACCATCAATAACGTTAACGTCCATCACTACGAAACGGCGCTGATTGGTGATGAACGTCTCCCTGAAGTCGCACGCATTGCGGCTATTTTTCGTCAGTATGCCATTCAGCTTTTCCTGAGCGTCAATTTCGCCGCGCCGATAGAAACCGGCGATCTCACCACCGCAGATCCCTTCGACCCAGAGGTCATCGCCTGGTGGCAACAGCGCGCAGAGCGCATTTACCAGCAGATTCCCGATTTCGGCGGCTACGTGGTCAAAGCCGATTCAGAACATCGCCCTGGCCCGTTTACCTACCAGCGCACGCATGCCGACGGGGCCAATATGCTAGCACGTACCCTCAATGAACACGGTGGGTTGCTGTATTGGCGCTGCTTTGTCTACAACTGCCAGCAAAAATGGTACGACCGCAGCACCGATCGGGCAAAGGCCGCCTGGGACCATTTTTCACCGCTGGACGGGCAGTTCGATGACAATGTGATCCTGCAGATTAAAAACGGCCCGATGGATTTTCAGGTACGGGAACCCGTATCACCACTGCTCGGCGCCATGCCTGATACCAACAAAGTGATGGAACTGCAAATAACGCAGGAGTACACCGGTCAACAAATCGATCTCTGCTGGCTGGTGCCGCAGTGGAAATCCATCCTGAACTTCGACACTCAACCCGGCCGGCACGACGCGCTTATTAGCGATATTCTCGCCGGGCGCTGCCAGCAGCAGCGGATGCGCCACAGCGGGATCACCGCCGTGGTCAACGTTGGTGACCACCCCTTCTGGACCGGGCACCCGCTGGCGCAGGCGAATCTCTACGGCTATGGACGCCTGCTGTGGGATCCGGACATTGATGAGCGCGAGCTTGCCGAAGAGTGGTGCCGACTGACGCTCTCCTGCGAGCCCAAAACCGTCGAAACGGTTAGCCGGATGCTGCTCAGCAGTTGGCAGGTTTATGAAAATTACACCGCGCCGCTCGGCGTAGGCTGGATGGTCCAGCCTCATCATCACTATGGTCCGTCAGTCGACGGCTACGAATATGACAGCTGGGGAACCTACCATTACGCCAACCGTTTTGGTCTGGGCGTTGACCGCAGTCAGGCAAGCGGCACAGGCTACGTTAAACAATATCACCCGATCAATTGCCAGATGTACAACAACCCTAACCGCTGCCCGCAAGAACTGCTGCTGTTCTTCCATCACCTGAAATATCGCCACGTGCTACCTTCCGGTAAAACCGTTATCCAGCATATCTACGATAGCCACTTCAACGGTGTTAATCAGGTGCAGGACTTTATCCAGCAGTGGGATGCGCTTTCAGCGGATAGCCATATCCCGGAATGTATTTTCAACGAAGTTAAAACTCGCCTTAGTAAGCAACTGAATAACGCACAAGCGTGGTGCGATCAGGTTAATACCTATTTTTACCGTAAATCTGGAATTAAAGATTCTCGTAACAGGAACATTTACCCCTGATAAATAAAAAATAACGCTGGCGTTTATACGAACGCCAGCCTACCGACTATTTCACTGATATGGTGTATTCCTGGAGATACCCTATGAGCGCCCCTATACCTATTAAACTCAAGACCTATATTGGCTATGGCATGACAGATCTATTTTCCAGCGGCGCCTTCGCAATTATTGCCGCTTGGTTAATGTATTTCTTCACTAATTTCTCGGGTCTGACGCCTATTGAAGCTGGATCGATTCTTTTTATCGCTAAAATTATTGATACCTTCGTTAGCCCCTGCGTGGGTTATCTGACCGATAATATTGGCAATACCCGGCTTGGTCGCAAGTTTGGCCGCCGTCGCTTGTTTTTATTATTAGGCGCCGTGCTGGTCTACATCTATTCGTTGCTGTGGATCCCCGGTATGCCATACGTCTACTATCTGGTGGTCTATATCTCCGTCGAGATCGTCGCGGCGCTGGTGATTATCCCCTGGGAAACGCTGGCCTCCGAGATGACCGACGACTATAAGCAACGCAGTATTCTCTCCGCGATACGCCTGTTTTACGGCGGCTTTAGCACCTGGCTTGCGACTTTCCTCCCCGGACGCCTGTTTGCTCATTTCGGCACCTCCGACAGTAAAGTCTTTTTCATCAACGGCGTTATCTTCTCCATCATCTTTATGTTTGCGCTGCTGGTGACCTGGTCTACAACCTGGGAGCGTAAACAGGACATCGCAGAGGAAGCCCCCAAACCACGCGGGTTCAACATCAAGCATATCTTCACCGATATGGCCTCAACGTTGCGCGTTCGCTGCTTCCGTCAGCATCTGACAATGTACGTACTGTCGTTTACCTCGCTCGATCTGTTCTACACCGTCTTTATCTATTTCATTATCTACTCGCTTAACAGTACCGCCGTTATGGCCTCAAACCTGCTGGCGGTGGGCATCTTCCTGACCGGCTGGAGCAACGCTTTGATGGCGTGGATGGTGATCCGCTACGGCCAGACCTGGTGCCTGAGGGTCTGCCTGACCATCAGCATGCTGTGCTTCTTTGTCTTTGCCGGTTTCTATTTCTGGAAGCCGCTGCTGATGCTGCCCATCATGTACGCCACTTCGCTGGTCTATCAATTCTTTAAGGGCGGCTACGTCTATATCATCTGGAATATTTATCCGTTTATTCCTGATGTCGATGAACTGGTAACCCGCCAGCGTCGTGAAGGGGTCTTTGCTGGCGTGATGACGCTCGCCCGTAAAAGCACCTCAGCGCTCGCCGGTATGCTCATTGGGGTCGTGCTGCAGTTTGTGCATTTTGATGCCACCAGCACCACCCAATCCCTCACCACCATCCACGGCATTACCAGCCTGTTCTTCTTCGGCAACGTCATTCTGCTGCTGCTCAGCACGGTGATTGCCTTCCACTTTAAGCTCTCGAAAGAAAACCATCTGATTGTCAAAAACGAAATTGCCCGACTGAAAAATGGAGGCTCATTAACCGAGACGGATCCCGAAACAAAATCCGTACTCCACACATTAACCGGTATTCCACACGAGAAACTGTGGCCTGAAAAATAACGATAACGCTTCTTGCCCGAATTAAGCCGTATCGGAAATATAATTCAAATTAATAATGGATAAATCAAATGAATAAAATCTCCTGGTTATCAACCGCCGTGGGTTTAGCCCTCGTTAGCTCCTCCGTCCCGGCAATGACGATTACCGACTCCTGGGTAAACTTCCGTGAAGCCTATATGTCAGGCAGCGAACAGTTTCAGACAAAAATGGAATACGGCATGAAGCTGGATAATGATCTCTATTTCAGCATCCAGAATACCTCCGGGCAGGGTAAGCATTTCGACGAATTTAATAACCGTTACAACGAGATTGAAAGCAATTACAAAATTCCACTCGCCTCGCGACTCTTCTTCTGGCCGGGTTTTGTCTTTAACTGGGGTGCTAACGGCAGCGCCTTTGACCCCTATGTGAAGCTCGGTGTGCAGGTCACCGATAACTTTATGTTGATTGCTGGCTACCGCTATAACCAGAACAACTACCAGAGCTATGACTATAACGGTGACTACACGGAGGATTCTAACCAGGAAGTGAACATCTGGGCCGACCTGAACGTTACCGACCGCATCTGGATGGAGTACAACTTTACCTACCATAAACGCGATGAGGACTATCGCTACGGCAACGGTTCAACGGAAAACTATGAGCATACGGTCGCCCTGAGCTACAAAATTGACGACCATTTCACACCGTACATTGATGTCGCCTACCTCGACAAAGCTAGCAATGGCGATGACGAAAACCGCGTGCGTGTCGGCGTCTATTACCATTTCTAAAGGCAGAAACGGGCTTCCGGTGGTAATGCTAGTCACCGGAAGCTCTGCATCGTAATACCCATTTACGAAATGAATACGGTACACATTCTGGAGAAAGGGATCACACGACCTTGTTCACCCTACCAATATCGCTCAACCGTTCCTGGGCATTAGCCCGAGTCGCCCTGCCACCTCGCGTTTTATAGTATCTCGTCAGTTCACGCATCCGCCCGTTCACCCTTTATAACAACTACCTCTGACACCCCAGGGTTGCCAACGGCCGATGCAATGGAGAAAAACATGCTTAGCCGTCGTCAATTCCTTGCCGCCAGCGCCGCCCTACCGCTCGCCTGTGCGCTGCGCCCGGCGTTTGCCGCTCTACCCTCACCGCTCATGATTGACTCCCACGTGCACGTCTGGAAAACCGACCCGCGCTATCCTTACGCTAAGGACCGCAAAGCGCCGCCGCAGGATTTCACCGCCGAAATGCTGCTATCGCTGATGGCCGCCAACGGCGTTGCTCGCACGGTGATCGTGCAGGTTATTCACTACCGTTGGGATAATCGCTATCTGGCTGACGTTCTGCGACAGTATCCGGATAAATTCCAGGGTATCTGCCGCGTTAACCCGGAAGACCCAGCTGCGCCGGAACATCTGGCCCGCCTGACCATTGACGAAGGTTTTCGCGGCGTCAGGTTGAGCCCTTCTGATAAAGCTGACGGTGACTGGATTCGTGGGCCGTTAATGAAACCACTCTGGCGACAGGCCGCCGACTTGAAAGTACCGATGACCATTCTGGCTGCTCCCAGCCGAATGCCCGACCTTATTCCCTGGATTGAGCAAAACCCGGATCTGACGGTGGTCATTGACCACATGGCCGATTCGCCGCTGAATCATCCTGACGAGCTGAACAAACTGCTGGCGCTGGCGCGCTATCCGCAGGTCTACGTCAAAATTTCGCATATGTGGTCGCTCTCCCAGCAGCCTTACCCCTACCCGGATGCCGCGCAGCAGGTTAAGCAGGTGTTTGATGCCTTTGGGCCACAGCGACTGATGTGGGGCACCGACTGGCCAATCTGTTTGAATAAACTGAGCTACGCGCAAGCGGTCGCGCTCTACCGCGATCACCTGGCGTGGTTAACCCCCAAAGACCGCGAGCAAATTCTCTACAAAACGGTCCAGCAGGTCTGGCCTTTCGGCATTGCCTGACCCCACCCCGTGCAGATTTTTCCTCTGCACGGGGAGAGAAATCTATTCTCGTTATCTACCGACTGGCAAAAAAAGAAGATAATTCAAAAATAACACCTAAAAAATGATGATTCATCAATAATAGAAGAATAGGCGTACGTATTTTTTAGTATTCCATAACCCCCATTGCATTTTTTCTTTATGAGGCGGAAAAACCCTTGCGCCGTCCCCGGCTTTACGGCATTTTTTTAGTTATGCAAAGGCACCGCGATAGCGCAGCGCCACACAATTAAACAGCACAACGCCACAGGGTTAACGGAGAAGTCTATGTGTTCTATTTTCGGTGTACTGGATATTAAAACTGATGCGGTTGAGCTGCGTAAAAAGGCGCTTGAGCTCTCCCGCCTGATGCGCCACCGTGGCCCGGACTGGTCCGGGATCTACGCCAGCGATAAAGCGATTCTCGCGCATGAACGCTTGTCGATTGTTGACGTCAACGCCGGTGCTCAACCGCTGTATAACGAAAAGAAAACGCACGCTCTGGCCGTCAACGGTGAAATCTACAACCATCAGGCGCTGCGCGCTGAATACGGTGACCGCTACCAGTTCCAGACCGGTTCTGACTGCGAAGTTATCCTCGCGCTGTATCAGGAAAAAGGGCCTGAATTCCTCGACGACCTGCAGGGGATGTTCGCTTTTGCGCTGTACGACAGCGAAAAAGACGCGTACCTGATTGGCCGCGACCATATCGGTATTATCCCGCTGTATATGGGCCACGACGAATTCGGCAACTTCTACGTTGCTTCTGAAATGAAAGCGCTGACCCCGGTTTGCCGCACCATCCAGGAGTTCCCAGCCGGGAGCTATCTGTGGAGCAAAGACGGCGAAATTCGTCAGTACTACCAGCGTGACTGGTTCGACTACGACGCGGTTAAAGACAACGTGACCGACAAAAACGAACTGCGTCAGGCACTGGAAGAGTCGGTGAAAAGCCACCTGATGTCAGACGTGCCTTACGGCGTGCTGCTCTCCGGCGGCCTGGATTCTTCGGTTATCTCGGCTATCACCAAGAAATTTGCCGCTCGCCGCGTTGAAGATCAGGAACGTTCAGAAGCCTGGTGGCCGCAGCTTCACTCCTTCGCCGTTGGTCTGGAAGGGTCCCCTGACCTGAAAGCCGCGCAGGAAGTAGCAAACCACCTGGGCACCGTGCACCATGAAATTCACTTCACCGTGCAGGAAGGTCTGGATGCGATTCGCGACGTGATTTACCACATCGAAACCTACGATGTAACCACGATTCGCGCCTCTACGCCGATGTACCTGATGTCGCGTAAAATCAAAGCAATGGGCATCAAAATGGTGCTGTCCGGCGAAGGTTCTGATGAAGTGTTTGGCGGCTACCTGTACTTCCATAAAGCGCCAAACGCTAAAGAGCTGCACGAAGAGACCGTACGTAAGCTGCAGGCGCTGCATATGTACGACTGCGCCCGTGCTAACAAAGCGATGTCCGCCTGGGGCGTGGAAGCACGCGTACCGTTCCTGGATAAAAAATTCCTCGACGTGGCGATGCGCATCAACCCGCAGGACAAAATGTGCGGCAACGGCAAGATGGAGAAACACGTACTGCGTGAATGCTTCGAATCTTACCTGCCAGCAAGTGTTGCATGGCGCCAGAAAGAGCAGTTCTCCGACGGCGTAGGCTATAGCTGGATTGATACGCTGAAAGAAGTGGCGGCGAAACAGGTGACCGATCAGCAACTGGAAACCGCGCACTTCCGCTTCCCGTACAACACACCGACGTCTAAAGAAGGCTATCTGTACCGTGAAATCTTTGAAGAGCTGTTCCCGGTGCCAAGCGCTGCGGAATGTGTCCCGGGCGGCCCGTCCGTTGCGTGCTCTTCTGCGAAAGCGATTGAGTGGGATGAAGCGTTCAAAACCATGGACGATCCGTCTGGTCGCGCGGTAGGCGTGCACCAGTCGGCTTACAAGTAAGCGTGGCGGTGAGATAGAAAAAAGCCCCTGATGGTGACATCGGGGGCTTTTTATTTTGGCTCGGTGCGGGTGATTCCCCTCACCCCGGCCCTCTCCCCAAAGGGGCGAGGGAGAAAACCAGCGGTCCCCTCTCCCTTTGGGAGAGGGTTAGGGTGAGGGGAACACCTACTCCCCGCGCCCTTTCTTCGCCGCCAGCGATCGCAGCAGCACCCCAAGCGTCGTCCCATTATGCAGCATGGCGCTAGCACCCGGCGACAGCCAGCCTAGCGCCGCTGCCAGCATAATGGCGCTGTTCACCCACTCGGTCAGCTTGATGTTGCTGTTTACCAGCTTCATCGCCTCCAGCGAGAGTTCACGCGCGGTGATAACGCCATACAAACTGTCCTGCAACAGCACGGCATCCGCCGCCTGCTGCGCCAGCTCAGTGCTCTGGTTCATGGCGAGGCCCACGTCTGCCTGCGTCAGCACCGGCGCATCGTTGATACCATCACCCACGAACATCACCTTGTGCCCCGCTTCCTGCAGCGCTTTCACGACTTCGACCTTACTCTCTGGCGTGGCTTCGGCAACGTAGCGATCGATGCCTACACGTTCTGCCAACTGGCATGCTTTCTCGGCGCGATCGCCGGTCAACAGGACCACCTGACGAATGCCGGACGCTTTAAGCTGTTCGATCACTTCAGAGGCTTCATCGCGCAGATGATCCTGCAGACCGATCATCCCCACCAGTTGATTATCAAAGCCGATAAACAGCAGATGCCGCCCCTGCGCCGCCAGTTCATTAATTTCCGCTTCATACGGCGTGAAATCGATGTCGTAGTGACAATCCAGGAAGTGACGACTGCCGATCACCAGTTGATGATCTTCCAGCGCGCAAAGCAGACCGTGAGCAATGACATACTCCACTTCGCCGTGCGCAATATGCGGCAGTTCGTGGTGCTCTGCCGCCGCCACGACCGCATGCGCCAGCGGGTGATTGCTGTGCTCTTCCACCGAAGCGGCAATCGCCAGCAAGCGTTTAGCCTGTACCAGTTGGTCGTTGAAGCTGATGACGTCCGTCACCTGCATCTCGTCGTGAGTCAGGGTGCCGGTTTTATCGAACACCACCGTATCGACTTCAGCCAGCTTCTCAATCGCTCGCCCGCCTTTCAGCAGCAGACCGTTCTGCGCGGCCCGATACATAATCGATTTAAAGGCGATTGGCGTACTGAGCTTCAGCGCGCAGGAGTAGTCAACGAGGAATACCGAAGCCAGACGCTCCCAACTGCGGGTCATGGCAAACACCGCCGCACCCACCCCAAGCGTGATACCAACGCGACGGTCGGCCATGGCCTGAGTAACCTGCTGGGTTTCACTACGCTGAGTCAGCGAGTCGCGGATAAAGCGGCGAATATGCGCCGTCGAGGAAGACTCGCCCACCTGCTCGGCGGTGATCGCCACGTTGCCGTCCTGGATTTGCGTTCCCGCATAAACCCAGGAACCCGGCTCACGACGCACCGGCACGCTTTCTCCGGTCATTGACGCCTGGTTGACCTGAGCAACGCCGCGCAGCACTGTACCGTCGGCAGGGATATTATCCCCCGGGCCGAGCAGCATTACGTCACCCGCCACCAGCTCGCTGCTGTTGATCTCCACGCTTTCACCATCGCGCTCAACCCAGACCGGGTGCTCACGAGGCTGCATCAGATCGGCCAGCAGCGCGTCGGAGTGACGGCTGGTCTCCTGCTCCATATACTCGCCGAGCGTCAGCAGCGACTGCGTCAGCATAGCGGTACGGTTATCGCCGCGCAGCATCGACAGGCTCAGCGCCAGCGCATCCAGCACTTCCACCTTCAACTGCCCCTGGCTGAGGGTATGCGCCCCTTCCAGGATAGTCGGTGCAGTCAGCAGCGCCGCCGGCAGACGCGCCCAGCGAGGCGGCAGCACCTGCGTTAGCGCCAACCCAGCGAGGTTGAGGAGGTTATCGCCACCGCAGTATTCGGTTTCGAATTCGCCGTCTTCCGCCGCTTGCCAGTCCAGCGCTTCCACCGCAGCCATAATCGCGGCAAGTGAAGTCCGGGCGCGATCCCACTGGATCACCGCGCTACGCGCCGAAGGACGAATACGCACACCGCTTACGCCGGGCAACGTCAGGATCTGCTGTTTCAGCCACCCGGCGGCATCAGGGTAGTCACCGAGCGCCGCAATACGCAGGCGCACGCGTCCGGGGATCTGGTGAACGACGGTAACCCGTTCGCCTACCGCACTCACTCGATCTCATCCTTATTCTGGCTACGGTAGTAGTCCAGTTCGGCCTGCAGGTCGGCAATGCGCTCTTTCATCTCTTCCATTTCGCCACGCACGGTACCCCAGGCTTTACTCGCCGTATTGGTGATCCCCTGCTGGACGTTACGGTTGGTCAGAAGGTAGGTGATTGCGGCACCCGCTACCAGCCCGGTTAACAGGTGGGTACGGCTATTGGTTGCCGTAGGCACCTGTACCGGCATTGCTGCGGGATTACGTTCCCACGCACCGGTCCACGGGTTGTACAGGTATTCAGGCTGATTCATCATTTCCTCGCTTAGCTATCGCATCCATAAGATAAAGAGAAGCAGCGCTCACCCCGATAAGGGTCAGCACGGACTGCAGCGGACGCGTCTTATTGGCATCCGCTATCGCCATCACCGTTCCGCTAATAAGGCTGGCCTTCGCCGTCGCCTTCATTACCGTACAGGCCGCTTCATTCAGCGTTTGTTCATTTTGTTGGTAGCGCTGCCATTCACGCGCACAGGCAGCGCTTCCCCCGACCAGCGCGCCAGCAATGGCGGCGCGGCCTACGCGGTTTTGTCGGTCACGGCTGTTGTTCATCCGCTACGCCCTCATCATCAAACGGCACGGCACCCGGCTGGCGATGACGCTCTACGGACTCCTGAAAGCCCTCTTTACCTGCTTTCATGGTGTCGCGAAAGATAGCCGCGCTGGAGGTTGCCGTATCTTTGATGGCTTCAGAGCTATTCTTCACGCCGTCTTTGACTTTGCTGGAACCGGCTTTAAGCATGTCGCCCGCCCCCGCCAGCGTTTGCATCAGCATGCCGCGCACGGAATCGTTGGTCAGCAGCAGCGTTACCGCCGCGCCAACCATCGCGCCTTTCCAGAACTCTTTGTCGTCCATCCCGACGGTGCTGATGATATTTTTCAGCAGGCCAGCCTGGTCGCCCATCGCGCCATCAACCACGTGTTGAGCATACTGGCTCCAGTCCACGCCCTGCTGCGCGGCAGCGTGGTGGTGATGATGGTGATGCGGGTGAGCAAACTGCGGCGGTACCGCGCCCTGAGGTGCCGGTGGGAAGCCCATAGGCGGGAACCCCATCGCCATTTGCGGTGGCATCTGCATTTGCGGCTGTGGTGGCATCTGTGGCTGAGGAGGCATCTGCCCGCTCTGCGGCCATGCCATTCCCTGCGGCATTGGCGGGTACGGATACCACGGGTAGCCGTATGGCGGATAGTAACCGGCCGGTGGAACTTGCTGTGCGTTGTTGTCATTGGTGCTCATGATGACTGTCCTTTTTCATTTAGTGAGAAGGGCTAAGAATGGCGGCTAGCTGCTCCAGCGCGTGCTGGGCCTGCTCACCATCCTGACCAAACAGCTGGTTGAGGATTTGCGGGCGAATCGCGGCCGCATCGTACTCAAGGACGATAGAACCGGTTTCGCTGTTGATTTGATAACGCCGGAGGTACCCCTCAGGGGAGCAATAAGCATCAAGCTGCTTGAGCTTCCCCTGGCTAAGGCTGGCTACAAGCTTGTTGGAAAACCGCAGGCGCAGACGCCCGGGTATATGGTGCGCCACTTCGACAAAGCGGCGCAAAGTCAGTAAGTCGCCCAAGGATTCGGCAGGCATATCATTTAATACCCTGATATTTATAGGTGACATTAATGAAATCACAGATAGAAAACGTCAGATAGCGCTAATCGCCCTTCTCTTGCGATGTGTCAAAAGGGAACGTCCGATTCTTTTTTGCGCTGCGTGCGGTGAAGGCTGGACATGGGTGGAATGCAAATATAAATTACTCTCATTACCACTATATAAGTAAAAATGAGGCGGCTATGACTCCTTACCTGCACCAGACCCCCAATCGCATCCGCATCCGCTCCAGCTGGATCCAACGCCATCCGCATGAAGTCGAGAAGCTGATTGAACAACTCCGCGCCCGCGACGGTATTAAAGAGGTGATTCACCGCTTATATGCTGGTTCCGTGGCGGTGAGCTTCGATCCCGCACGTATTTCTGCCTCAACCCTGCTCAATGAGCTGGAACAGGCGCAATGGCTTAGCAGCCAGAAAGATAAAAGCTATATCGAGAACACCCTGCGCGTGGGCGCCAGTCATTTATTAAAAACGCTGGCTTTCGGTGCACTTAAGCGTACAGTCGGTGGCCCGGTGGTTTCACTTGTTAGCGTATTAACGCGATAACCTTGCAGTGAATCCGGATGTATT
Organism: Kluyvera sichuanensis; assembly: GCF_040930405.1. Lineage (NCBI taxonomy): Bacteria > Pseudomonadati > Pseudomonadota > Gammaproteobacteria > Enterobacterales > Enterobacteriaceae > Kluyvera > Kluyvera sichuanensis. The sequence continues at coordinate 76,362 of NZ_CP162271.1, read as the reverse complement.
GATGGCATGATTTAACGCGAAATAACCAATAATTGCCGAATAATGCGCCAGGCTGTTCACAACCCAACCAAACAGTCACATTCCGGTGAATTTCATTGAAAAAGGTGTTGACGGTATTGGGCTCAATACGCATAATGCGCCCCGCAACGCCGATAAGGTAACGCGAAAAAAAAGATGGCTACGTAGCTCAGTTGGTTAGAGCACATCACTCATAATGATGGGGTCACAGGTTCGAATCCCGTCGTAGCCACCATCTTTTTTTGCGGGAGTGGCGAAATTGGTAGACGCACCAGATTTAGGTTCTGGCGCCGCAAGGTGTGCGAGTTCAAGTCTCGCCTCCCGCACCATTCACCAGTAAGCGTTGCACGGATGGGGTATCGCCAAGCGGTAAGGCACCGGTTTTTGATACCGGCATTCCCTGGTTCGAATCCAGGTACCCCAGCCATATTTTCTTCGATATTTGCGGATAGCCGCGACGGTATTGGGGTATCGCCAAGCGGTAAGGCACCGGTTTTTGATACCGGCATTCCCTGGTTCGAATCCAGGTACCCCAGCCATCGAAGAATATGTTAGTATCGGCTACGTAGCTCAGTTGGTTAGAGCACATCACTCATAATGATGGGGTCACAGGTTCGAATCCCGTCGTAGCCACCAAATTCAGAATCTATCGAGTTATCGATACATTCGAAAAAAAATTGTTGGGGTATCGCCAAGCGGTAAGGCTCTGGTTTCTGATACCAGCATTCCGAGGTTCGAATCCTCGTACCCCAGCCATTTTCAAAAAGTCGTTCACTTTTGTGGACGCACCCGTTGGGGTATCGCCAAGCGGTAAGGCTCTGGTTTCTGATACCAGCATTCCGAGGTTCGAATCCTCGTACCCCAGCCATTTTCAAAAAGCTCGCTTCGGCGAGCTTTTTTTGTTTTTGTGCTTTTGATATCCCGGGGTCACTGCGTTCGCCCGGGCTACTACTTCAATGTCGCCCGAGCGAGCAAACTATAATCCCAGCGCGTACTTCAGCGCCTGACGCTTCAACACGCCCGCGCGCTGCGCCGCCATCAGCCCCAGGTTGCGTAAAATCCGCAGCGGGCCGAGATCGTTGCTAAAACCGGCGTAGAACAGATCCATCCCACTTTGCATCAGCAAGTTATCCACTCGACGGCGCGCCTGGTAGCGCTCCAGCACCGGTAGGCTAGACCAGTCTTCGCCGATGCTACGCGCGTTTGCCAACACATCCAGCAGCGCATCGACGTCGCGATAGCCAAGGTTTACCCCCTGCCCCGCCAGCGGATGAATGGTGTGTGCGGCATCGCCTATCAGCACCAACCCCGGCTGCACATACTGCTGCGCATGACGGCGAGTCAGCGGAAATGCCCCGGCGGCAACCGGCGTGATAGTTCCTAAACGTTCCGGAAAATGGCGCGTGATTTCCCGCTGTAGTTGCGGCATCGGCAGCGACTGTAGCTGACGGATCCGCGCCGGGGTGTCGTACCACACCAGCGAAGCCCACTTATCGAACAGCGGTAAGAAAGCGCGCGGCCCGGTTGGCGTAAACTGCTGCCAGGTGCTGTCACCCGGTTCATTGTCGCACTGTACGGTAATCAGCATGCAGGACTGCGGATACTGCCAGCCGTTGGTGCCAATTCCCGCCTGCTGACGCACCTGCGAAAGTGCGCCATCAGCGCCCACCACCAGGCGAGCCGTAACCTGACTATCATCTTCGAGATGTAAAACGTGACTATCGCCATCAACCCGCATCGCATTGAGCGACGTACCGTGCAGCAACGTCACCTGCGGATGCGCTTCCAGCGCCTGCCAAAGCGCCAACTGCAGAACGTTGTTCTCGACCATATAGCCAAGGTTAGGCAGCTTCAGCTCGCTGGCATCAAAAACAACGTGTGCGGTTTGCCACTCCCAGGTCTCCAGTCGACGCCAGGGATGTGCCCGCATTGCCAGCACAGCGTCCCAGACGCCGAGGCCACGTAACAGCTGCACCGACGCGGCGCTGATGGCTGAAATCCGGACATCAGGCTGTGAGGCCGGGTCAAAGTCCGGCGGCGGACTCTTTTCCAGCACCGCCACGGAAAACCCTTGTTGCGCCAACCCTAATGCCAGCGCACCACCGACCATCCCGCCGCCAACCACCGCAACGTCTTTATGTAGAATTGTCATCATTTATTATCCTTAAAGCCGAATACCTTCAGTTTACCGGACTTTCGCCCTCTGAGGCCAATAACCGTCAAGCTGGTCACAACCGCACCAAAGCATTACAATACGCGCCCTGCAATGTGGGCTATTCATAATTGAGCAAGAGCAAGTCGATGACAAAAAAACTCCATATTAAAACCTGGGGCTGTCAGATGAACGAATACGATTCATCAAAGATGGCCGATCTGCTGGATGCCACTCATGGGTATCAACTGACTGAAAACGCAGCAGAAGCCGACGTCCTGCTGCTGAATACCTGCTCAATCCGTGAGAAAGCCCAGGAGAAAGTCTTCCACCTTTTAGGCCGCTGGAAATTACTTAAAGCAAAAAATCCTAAGCTGATTATTGGTGTTGGCGGCTGCGTCGCCTCACAGGAAGGCAAACTTATCCGCCAACGTGCACACTACGTGGATATCGTTTTTGGCCCGCAGACCCTGCACCGCCTGCCAGAAATGATCGATGCCGTGCGTAATAACCGCCGCCCGGTGGTGGACGTCAGCTTCCCGGAAATCGAGAAGTTTGACCGCCTGCCGGAGCCGCGCGCCGACGGCCCGACCGCGTTTGTCTCGATCATGGAAGGCTGCAATAAATACTGCACCTACTGCGTGGTGCCGTACACCCGTGGTGAAGAGGTCAGCCGTCCGTGCGACGATATTCTGTTTGAGATTGCCCAATTGGCCGCTCAGGGCGTGCGCGAAGTCAACCTGCTGGGGCAGAACGTCAACGCCTGGCGCGGTGAGAACTTCGACGGTACTACCGGCAGCTTTGCCGAGTTGCTGCGTCTGGTGGCGGCAATTGACGGCATCGACCGTATCCGTTTCACCACCAGCCACCCGATCGAATTTACCGACGATATTATCGATGTCTACCGCGATACGCCGGAGCTAGTGAGCTTCCTGCATCTGCCGATTCAGAGCGGTGCTGACCGTGTGCTGAACATGATGGGGCGTACCCATACCGCGCTGGAGTACAAATCCACCATCCGTAAGCTGCGTGAAGCGCGCCCGGATATTCAGATTAGCTCCGACTTTATCGTCGGCTTCCCGGGCGAAACCGACCAGGACTTCGAGCAGACCATGAAGCTGATTGGCGACGTGAACTTTGACGTCAGCTTTAGCTTTATCTTCTCCGCGCGTCCGGGAACGCCAGCGGCCGATATGGTCGACGACGTGCCGGAAGAGGTGAAAAAACAGCGCCTCTACATTCTGCAGGAACGCATCAACCAACAGGCAATGGCCTGGAGCCGTCGTATGCTCGGCACCGTGCAGCGCATTCTGGTAGAAGGCACTTCCCGTAAGAGCATTATGGAGCTAACCGGCCGCACCGAGAACAACCGCGTGGTCAACTTTGAAGGTACGCCGGATATGGTCGGTAAATTCGTTGATGTGGAGATCGTTGACGTCTACACCAACTCACTGCGCGGCAAGCTGGTGCGCACCGAGGACGAAATGGGCCTGCGTATCGTTGAATCACCGGAGTCGGTGATTGCGCGTACTCGCAAAGAGAGCGACGCTGGCGTTGGGATTTATCAGCCATAATCTCCCTGGCCCGTCTCCCCTGACGGGCCTTGTATTTCCTGCCGTCATCCCCATATTTACTGCAATGCTTGCGCCTTTTTACTGCGGCGTGAATAATTCCTTTATCAGCCGGTCACGTCTTACTACCGGCAACTCATGCATAAGAGGAACAGTTTGAACATAGACACTCGCGAAATTACCCTGGAGCCAGCCGACAATGCCCGTCTGCTGAGCCTGTGTGGCCCGTTTGATGACAATATCAAACAGCTGGAGCGACGACTGGGCATCGAGATCAACCGCCGCGATAACCATTTCAAACTGACGGGACGCGCTATCTGCGTGACCGCCGCTGCCGACATTCTGCGCAGCCTGTACGTTGATACCGCGCCAATGCGCGGCCAGCTTCAGGATATTGAGCCGGAACAGATTCACCTGGCGATTAAAGAAGCGCGCGTGCTGGAACAGAGCGCGGAGAGCGTGCCGGAGTACGGCAAAGCCATCAATATCAAAACCAAACGCGGGGTGATTAAACCGCGTACGCCGAACCAGGCGCAGTATATCGCCCATATTCTCGACCACGACATCACCTTCGGCGTAGGCCCTGCCGGTACGGGTAAAACCTACCTTGCCGTCGCCGCCGCCGTTGATGCGCTGGAGCGCCAGGAGATTCGCCGTATTCTGCTGACCCGCCCTGCGGTGGAAGCAGGCGAAAAACTCGGCTTCCTGCCGGGCGATTTAAGCCAGAAGGTTGACCCGTATCTGCGCCCGCTGTACGACGCGCTGTTCGAGATGCTGGGCTTCGAGAAAGTCGAAAAGCTGATGGAGCGTAACGTCATCGAAGTTGCGCCGCTGGCCTACATGCGCGGCCGTACGCTGAACGATGCCTTTATCATCCTTGATGAGAGCCAGAACACCACCATCGAACAGATGAAAATGTTCCTGACCCGTATCGGCTTCAACTCCAAGGCGGTAATTACCGGCGACGTTACCCAGATTGACCTGCCGCGCAGCACCAAATCTGGCCTGCGCCACGCTATTGAAGTGCTGGCTGAAGTCGATGAAATTAGCTTTAACTTCTTCCACAGCGAAGACGTGGTGCGCCACCCGGTGGTTGCCCGCATCGTTAACGCCTACGAGGCGTGGGAAGAAGCCGATCAAAAACGTAAAGCCGAGCAGGCCGCAGAACGTAAACGCGAAACTCAGGCGCAGGAGCAGAAATGAGTCAGGTGATCCTCGATCTCCAGTTGGCCTGTGAAAACAACACCGGTCTGCCAGAAGAAAGTCAGTTTCAGACATGGTTGGATGCCGTCATCCCGCAGTTTCAGGAGGAATCAGAAGTTACGATTCGCCTGGTGGATGAGGCTGAAAGCCACGAACTGAACCTCACCTACCGCGGCAAGGATAAGCCAACCAACGTGCTGTCATTCCCGTTTGAAGCACCGCCGGGAATGGAAATGCCGCTGCTGGGCGATTTGATCATCTGCCGCCAGGTCGTTGAGCAGGAAGCCGTTGAGCAAGGCAAGCCGCTGGAAGCCCACTGGGCGCATATGGTGGTGCACGGTAGCCTGCATCTGCTGGGCTATGACCATATCGAAGATGAGGAAGCGGAAGAGATGGAAAGCCTCGAGACAGAGATAATGCTTGCTCTGGGCTATGAGGATCCGTACATTTCCGAGAAAGAATAAACGGTAGGGCTTCGGCCCTGCCTTTTTATACTTGAAGTAAGACGAGTACACATGCCGTCCGGCGCTGAGTTTACGCGTGACGAGCGACAGTTAAATCAACATGAGAACCCAAACGACGCCATGAGCGACGACAATTCACACAGTAGTGACACAGTAAACAGCAAAAAGGGATTCTTCTCCCTCTTACTCAGCCAGCTTTTCCACGGTGAACCAAAAAACCGTGACGATCTCCTGGCGCTGATCCGTGATTCCGGGCAGAACGAGCTTATCGATGAAGATACGCGCGATATGCTTGAAGGGGTAATGGATATCGCAGACCAACGCGTCCGCGACATCATGATCCCGCGCTCCCAAATGATTACCCTGAAACGCAACCAGACCCTGGACGAATGTCTTGATGTGATCATCGAGTCCGCCCACTCGCGCTTCCCGGTGATCAGTGAGGATAAAGATCACATCGAAGGGATTCTGATGGCGAAAGATCTGCTGCCGTTTATGCGCAGCGACTCCGAAGCCTTCAGCATGGATAAAGTGTTACGCACCGCGGTTGTCGTGCCGGAAAGCAAACGGGTTGACCGTATGCTGAAGGAGTTCCGCTCCCAGCGCTACCATATGGCCATCGTTATCGATGAGTTTGGCGGCGTGTCGGGTCTGGTGACGATTGAAGACATTCTCGAACTGATCGTCGGCGAAATTGAAGATGAGTATGACGAAGAGGACGATATCGACTTCCGTCAGCTCAGCCGCCACACCTGGACGGTACGCGCGTTGGCCTCTATTGAGGACTTCAACGACGCGTTCGGCACCCACTTCAGCGATGACGAAGTGGACACCATTGGCGGTCTGGTAATGCAGGCCTTTGGCCACCTGCCTGCCCGTGGGGAAACCATCGACATCGATGGTTACCAGTTTAAGGTCGCTATGGCGGACAGCCGTCGTATTATTCAGGTTCACGTTAAAATCCCGGACGATTCCCCACAACCGAAACTGGATGAATAACCTTCATGGCATTTGCCTCACTGCTTGAACGCCAGCGCATTCGTCTGCTGCTGGCGCTACTTTTCGGAGCCAGCGGTACGCTGGCTTTTTCTCCCTATGACTTCTGGCCAGCGGCGATTGTTTCGCTGATAGGGCTGCAGGCGCTGACGCTTAACCGTCGTCCCGTGCAGGCCGCCGCCATTGGTTATTTCTGGGGCTTTGGCCTGTTTGGTACCGGCATTAACTGGGTCTACGTCAGCATCGCGCAGTTTGGCGGTATGCCGGGCCCGGTCAACGTCTTCCTCGTCGTGCTGCTGGCCGCCTATCTCTCACTCTATACCGGCCTGTTTGCCGGCATTCTGTCGCGCTTGTGGCCGAAAACCAACTGGGTTCGCGTCGCTATTGCCGCGCCGGTTGTCTGGCAAATTACCGAGTTCCTGCGCGGCTGGGTGCTGACCGGCTTCCCGTGGCTGCAGTTTGGCTACAGCCAGATTGACGGCCCGCTGAAAGGGCTGGCGCCGCTGATGGGCGTTGAGGCCATCAACTTCCTGCTGATGGCGGTAAGCGGCCTGTTAGTGCTGGCATTGGTGACCCGCAACTGGCGTCCGCTGGTGGTGGGCGTCGTGCTCTTCGCCCTGCCGTTCCCACTGCGTTACATCCAGTGGTATACCCTACAAACCGACAAAACCACTCAGGTTTCACTGGTGCAGGGCAATATTCCGCAGGCCATGAAGTGGGATGAAGGCCAGTTGATTAATACGCTGAAAATCTACCTTGATGCCACCGAACAGGTGATGGGCAAATCGCAGCTGATTATCTGGCCGGAGTCGGCGATTCCGGATCTGGAAATCAACCAGCAGCGCTTCCTGAGCATGATGGATGATTTACTGCGCGCCAAAGACAGCACGCTTATTACCGGTATTGTCGACCAGCGACTCAATAAGCAGAACCGCTACGACACTTACAACACCATCATCACCCTGGGTAAAGACAGCCCGTACAGCTACGAGTCGACCAACCGTTACAACAAAAATCACCTGGTGCCATTTGGTGAGTTTGTCCCGCTGGAGTCGATTCTGCGCCCGCTCGCGCCGTTCTTTGACCTGCCGATGTCGTCATTCAGCCGTGGGCCGTACGTCCAGCCGCAGCTGCAGGCGCATAACCTGAAGCTGACTGCCGCTATCTGCTACGAGATTATTCTCGGCCAGCAGGTGCGCGACAACTTCCGCCCGGACACCAACTTCCTGCTGACTATCTCTAACGATGCGTGGTTTGGTAAGTCTATCGGCCCGTGGCAGCACTTCCAGATGGCACGCATGCGCGCGCTGGAGCTGGCGCGTCCGCTGCTGCGTAGCACCAACAACGGCATTACCGCCGTGATTGGCCCACGCGGTGAAATTCAGGCGATGATCCCGCAGTTCACGCGTCAGGTACTGACCACCAAAGTGACGCCAACCACTGGGTTAACGCCTTATGCACGTACCGGCGACTGGACCGTGTGGCTGATTACCGCACTGTTTGGTTTTGGTGCGCTGGTGATGAGCCTGCGTCAGCGTCGCAAGTAAAACTCTGCACTACCGAATGTAGGCCGGATAAGGCGGTACGCCGCCATCCGGCAACCGTGCCGTATGGCGCCTGATGGCGCTGCGCTTATCAGGCCTACAGGTCCTTTTCCACTCGTAAACCTCCCTCACAAAGCCCATTCTGGCACGCCAATTGCTTAATATAATCAAGAGGCTGCACACCACCGACTGGCGCAACTAAGTTGCACCACAACAACACATCGGTAGCACCAAAATCGTGCAAACTGCGATTTTTGCCTCAAATCGGTGCGGCGCGCTTCGCAAAAATAAACAATAAAGCAGCAAAATCTTTACATTAAGCCAAACTAAATGCTAACAAACACACATAACGCTGCACGCTAAAGACGCAGCGAGAACAACACAACAATCACAATGGGTATCAATGCATCTTTGCCGATGCAGAGGATAAAGGAGTTGGATATGCAATTACGTAAACTGGCCGCCGCCATGCTGGTCATGGGTGTGACCGCTGGCCTGGCGCATGCAGAAGACGCACAGCCTGCCGCCGATGCCGCGCAGCAATCGACGCTGGATAAAATTGCTAAAAACGGCGTTATCGTCGTTGGCCACCGCGAATCATCTGTGCCGTTCTCCTACTACGACAACCAGCAGAAAGTGGTCGGTTACTCTCAGGACTACTCCAACGCCATCGTTGACGCTATCAAGAAAAAGCTCAACAACCCGAAACTGGATGTGAAGCTGATTCCAATCACTTCCCAGAACCGTATTCCACTGCTGCAAAACGGCACCTTCGACTTTGAGTGTGGCTCTACCACCAACAACGTCGAACGCCAGAAACAAGCTGCATTCTCCGACACCATCTTCGTGGTCGGTACGCGTCTGCTGGTGAAAAAAGGCGGCCCGATTAAAGACTTCCCGGATCTGAAAGACAAAGCGGTGGTTGTGACCTCCGGTACTACCTCTGAAATTCTGCTGCACAAGCTGAACGACGAGCAAAAAATGAATATGCGCATCATCAGCGCCAAAGACCACGGTGACTCCTTCCGTACCCTGGAAAGCGGTCGTGCAGTGGCGTTTATGATGGATGATGCCCTGCTGGCTGGTGAACGTGCGAAAGCCAAGAAACCAGACAACTGGGAGATCGTCGGCAAGCCGCAGTCTCAGGAAGCTTATGGCTGTATGCTGCGTAAAAACGACCCTGACTTCAAAAAGCTGATGGATGACACCATCGCTCAGGCGCAGACCTCAGGCGAAGCGGCGAAATGGTTTGATAAGTGGTTCAAAAACCCAATTCCACCGAAAAACCTGAACATGAACTTTGAGCTGTCAGAAGAGATGAAAACGCTGTTCAAAACGCCAAACGACAAAGCACTTAACTAATTAAAAAAATGGGGCGGATAAATCTGCCCTCTCGATTGTAGTTCAGCACGGACAGACTATACGTCAGGTGGTCGTTCCCCACCTGGCCTGAATACCGCAAAACGCTGTTCCACAATCTTCGAGGGTAGCAGGTCGTACTGCTACCCTTTTTTTTCTGGAGTTCATTATGTCAATAGACTGGAACTGGGGTATCTTTTTACAACAGGCCCCATTCGGCAACACCACCTATCTCGGCTGGCTGTGGAGCGGCTTTCAGGTCACCGTCGCACTCTCGATTACCGCCTGGATTATCGCCTTCCTCGTCGGCTCGCTGTTCGGCATCCTGCGTACCGTTCCAAACCGCTTTTTGTCCTCGCTCGGCACCTGCTACGTCGAGCTGTTCCGTAACGTCCCGCTGATTGTGCAGTTCTTTACCTGGTACCTCGTGGTGCCGGAATTACTGCCGGAAAATCTCGGCATGTGGTTTAAGTCGGAGTTGGATCCGAACATCCAGTTCTTCCTCTCTTCGATGATCTGTCTGGGTCTGTTCACCGCCGCCCGCGTCTGCGAGCAGGTACGCGCCGCCATTCAGTCGCTGCCGCGCGGGCAGAAGAACGCCGGTCTGGCGATGGGCCTGACGCTACCGCAAACCTACCGCTACGTGCTGCTGCCGAACGCTTATCGCGTTATCGTGCCGCCGATGACCTCCGAGATGATGAACCTGGTGAAGAACTCGGCCATCGCCTCCACGATTGGTCTGGTCGATATGGCCGCGCAGGCAGGCAAGCTGCTGGACTACTCCGCGCACGCCTGGGAATCCTTTACGGCGATCACCCTCGCCTACGTCTTCATTAACGCCGTGATTATGCTGGTAATGGCGCTGGTGGAACGCAAAATCCGCCTGCCAGGCAATCTGGGAGGTAAATAATGTACGATTTTGACTGGAGTTCGATTGTTCCGTCGATGCCTTACCTGCTGGCAGGTCTGGTTATCACCCTCAAAATTACCGTCACGGCGATTATCATCGGTATCGTCTGGGGTACGCTGCTGGCGGTGATGCGCCTGTCGGCGTTTAAACCTGTTGCCTGGTTTGCTAAAGCCTACGTCAATATCTTCCGCTCCGTGCCGCTGGTGATGGTGCTGCTGTGGTTCTACCTGATTGTGCCGGGCTTCCTGCAAAACGTGCTTGGGCTGTCACCAAAAAGCGATATCCGCCTGATCTCGGCGATGGTGGCGTTCTCGATGTTTGAAGCCGCCTACTACTCCGAGATTATCCGTGCAGGTATTCAGAGCATCTCGCGCGGGCAGTCCAGCGCCGCACTGGCGCTGGGGATGACCCACTGGCAATCAATGAAGCTCATCATTCTGCCGCAGGCTTTCCGCGCCATGGTGCCGCTGCTGCTAACCCAGGGGATTGTCCTGTTCCAGGATACCTCGCTGGTGTACGTCCTGAGCCTCGCGGACTTCTTCCGTACCGCTTCCACGATTGGTGAGCGTGACGGGACTCAGGTGGAAATGATTCTGTTTGCTGGTTTTGTCTATTTTGTGATTAGCCTTAGCGCCTCGCTGCTGGTCAGCTACTTGAAGAAAAGGACCGTATAATGATTACCCTGAAAAACGTCTCTAAATGGTATGGTCACTTTCAGGTGCTGACCGATTGCTCCACGGAAGTGAAAAAAGGCGAAGTGGTGGTGGTGTGCGGGCCGTCCGGCTCCGGCAAATCCACGCTGATTAAAACCGTTAACGGTCTTGAGCCGGTACAGCAGGGCGAAATCCTGGTCAACGGCACTAAGGTCAACGACAAAAAAACCGACCTCGCGAAGCTGCGTTCTCACGTCGGCATGGTGTTCCAGCACTTCGAGCTGTTCCCGCACCTGTCGATCATCGAGAACCTGACGCTGGCGCAGGTTAAGGTTCTGAAACGCGATAAAGCCGCGGCCCGCGAAAAAGGCTTAAAGCTGCTCGAGCGCGTAGGGCTTTCCGCGCACGCCAACAAGTTCCCGGCGCAGCTCTCCGGCGGCCAGCAACAGCGTGTGGCAATCGCCCGTGCGCTCTGTATGGATCCGGTCGCAATGCTGTTTGATGAGCCAACATCGGCGCTCGATCCTGAGATGATCAACGAAGTGCTGGACGTGATGGTCGAGCTGGCCCATGAAGGGATGACCATGATGGTGGTGACTCACGAAATGGGCTTTGCGCGCAAAGTGGCTAACAGAGTTATCTTTATGGACGAAGGCAAGATCGTTGAAGATGCCGACAAAGAGGCCTTCTTCGCTAACCCGAAATCTGACCGCGCGAAAGATTTCCTCGCCAAAATCCTGCACTAATCCCAACCTCATATAGCCCGGCCGAGCGAAGCGACGCCGGGTCGGGCACTGAGCTATCCCGACGTCGCTTCGCTCGGCCGGGCTACCCTTTTGCGCGTCTCATCACGCTTTCGCGTTTCTGCTCTCGTTCATTCCACATGCAGGATTTACCCTTGTCACAAAATAATGCTGACAAGGAACCGCTATGGCACTGCCAATTATTCTTGATTGCGACCCGGGTCATGATGACGCGATCGCTATTGTTCTCGCCCTCGCCTCACCTGAGCTGGAGGTGAAAGCTATCACCTCTTCCGCCGGTAACCAGACGCCGGACAAAACCCTGCGTAACGTCCTGCGCATGTTGACGTTACTCCAACGTCCGGATATTCCGGTCGCTCGCGGCGCGATAAAGCCGTTGATGCGTGAGCTGATTATTGCCGACAACGTTCACGGCGAGAGCGGGCTTGATGGCCCGGCGCTGCCGGAGCCGTCCTTTGCGCCGCAGCCTTGCACCGCCGTTGAGCTGATGACCAAAACCCTACGTGAAAGCCCGCAGCCGGTCACTATTGTCTCTACAGGCCCGCAAACCAACGTCGCGCTGCTGCTCAACGGCCACCCGGAACTGCACGCAAAAATCGCCCGTATCGTTATCATGGGAGGTGCGATGACGCTCGGCAACTGGACGCCTGCCGCCGAGTTCAACATCTTTGTTGATCCGGAAGCGGCAGAAATCGTCTTCCAGTCGGGAATTCCGGTCGTCATGGCTGGACTTGATGTGACGCATAAAGCGCAAATCCACGCTGCCGATACCGAGCGTTTTCGCGCGATTGGCAACCCGATTTCAACCATTGTTGCCGAGCTACTCGACTTCTTTATGGAATACCACAAGGATGAAAAGTGGGGCTTTGTTGGCGCGCCGCTGCACGACCCGTGTACCATCGCCTGGCTGCTGAAGCCGGAGATCTTCACTACCGTTGAGCGCTGGGTTGGCGTGGAGACGCAGGGGAAATACACGCAGGGGATGACGGTGGTGGATTACTACTTCCTGACGGGGAATAAACCGAACGCGACGGTCATGGTGGACGTAGACCGAGAGGCGTTTGTTGATCTGTTGGCTGAACGGTTAGCGTTTTACCATTGAGCCGGTCCCGGCGGCGCTGCGCTTGGCCGGGCTACAATCCTCATGTAGCCCGGGCGAACGGTGTGCCCCCGGGAATACCCATTACGGCTCGAACGGCCGACGCTGGAACTGGTCATGCCCGCACTTCGGGCAGCGCGGCAGCACGTCCGGCGTATACACCGCCAGGTGGTAATGACACTTCTCGCACACCAGGTTACCCAACCCCACCACTTCCCCACTGTGATACACCCCGTGATGGTTCAGATCCTGGAACACTTCGCGCCATTCCAGCTGCGTTTTGTCGGTAATATCCACCAACTCCTGCCAGATACTCTCCTTAATCACCCGCAAAAACACGCTGTCGGAATCATCTTCCTGACTTTCGCTGTAGCTCATCGCGAACTCTTCGAGGTCACGACGAACGGCGCGCAGCAGTTCATCAATTTCACTACGCGTTAACTCGCTGGTTTGTGCGACCTTCGCCCGCGCCTGCGCGACCAGGGCATCGATATCGCGTTCACCATTGCGCAGACGTTCAGTTAGCGAGCCCACCAATTCACGGTAAATTTGAGCAACCTTGTTCATTGTTTCCTCTCCCAGCCAGTTAACCTCTTCTAATAATAGCCGTTATTTGATTTCTGCTTTGCCAGCTTCACCACAGAGTTGATAAATGACGCCCGGAGCTTTTCGCCGCCTTAACGTGCGAAAGGCTGTTTTGACGTGAACGTTTGGGCTATGCTATGCGGATCTGAAATACCACATCTATAGGCTACATTTGTAGCTGTATTGAAAACAGGATCACTGGCTGCCATGCAAGAGCAATACCGCCCGGAAGAGATAGAATCGAAAGTCCAGCTTCACTGGGATGAGAAGCGCACATTTGAAGTTACTGAAGACGAGAGCAAAGAGAAGTATTACTGCCTGTCGATGCTTCCCTATCCTTCTGGTCGACTACACATGGGCCACGTCCGTAACTACACCATCGGCGACGTTATTGCTCGCTATCAGCGCATGCTGGGCAAAAACGTTCTGCAGCCTATCGGCTGGGATGCGTTCGGCCTGCCGGCTGAAGGTGCTGCGGTAAAAAATAACACCGCGCCTGCGCCATGGACCTACGACAACATCGCGTACATGAAAAACCAGCTCAAAATGCTGGGCTTTGGCTATGACTGGAGCCGCGAGCTGGCTACCTGTACCCCTGAGTACTATCGCTGGGAGCAGAAGTTCTTCACCGAGCTGTATAAAAAAGGCCTGGTGTACAAGAAGACCTCTGCGGTGAACTGGTGTCCGAATGACCAGACCGTACTGGCGAACGAACAGGTTATCGACGGCTGCTGCTGGCGCTGCGATACCAAAGTTGAGCGTAAAGAGATCCCACAGTGGTTTATCAAAATCACCGCTTACGCTGACGAATTGCTGCGCGATCTGGACAACCTGGATCACTGGCCTGACACCGTGAAAACGATGCAGCGCAACTGGATCGGCCGTTCCGAAGGGGTTGAAATCTCCTTTGACGTTAACGACTACGCCAACAAACTGACCGTTTACACCACCCGTCCAGATACCTTCATGGGTTGCACCTACCTGGCCGTTGCTGCGGGTCACCCGCTGGCACAGCAGGCTGCGGCTAACAACCCAGCTCTGGCAGCTTTCGTCGACGAATGCCGTAACACCAAAGTGGCTGAAGCCGATATGGCGACCATGGAGAAAAAAGGCGTCGACACCGGCTTTAAAGCTATTCATCCGCTGACCGGCGAAGCGATCCCTGTATGGGCGGCAAACTTCGTCCTGATGGAGTACGGTACTGGCGCAGTGATGGCCGTTCCGGGCCACGATCAGCGCGACTATGAATTTGCGACTAAATACGGCCTGAACATCAAGCCGGTTATCCTTGCCGCAGACGGCAGCAAGCCGGATCTCTCCGAGCAGGCGCTGACCGAAAAAGGCACCCTGTTTAACTCCGGCGAGTTCGACGGCCTGAGCTTTGAAGACGGCTTCAACGCTATCGCTGACAAACTGACGGCGATGGGCGTGGGTGAGCGTAAAGTGAACTACCGTCTGCGTGACTGGGGCGTATCCCGTCAGCGCTACTGGGGTGCGCCAATCCCAATGGTGACGCTGGAAGATGGCACCGTGCTGCCAACCCCAGAAGATCAGCTGCCGGTTATCCTGCCGGAAGATGTGGTCATGGACGGCATCACCAGCCCGATCAAAGCCGACCCAGAGTGGGCAAAAACCACCGTTAACGGTATGCCTGCACTGCGTGAAACCGACACCTTCGACACCTTCATGGAATCTTCATGGTACTACGCGCGTTACACCTGCCCGCAGTATCAGGAAGGCATGCTGGACGCTAAAGCGGCGAACTACTGGCTGCCGGTTGATATCTACATTGGCGGTATCGAACACGCTATCATGCACCTGCTCTACTTCCGCTTCTTCCACAAACTGATGCGTGATGCGGGCATGGTTAACTCTGATGAACCGGCTAAACAGCTGCTGTGTCAGGGCATGGTGCTGGCAGATGCCTTCTACTACGTGGGCGCAAACGGCGAACGTAACTGGGTTTCCCCAGTTGACGCTATCGTTGAGCGCGACGAGAAAGGCCGTATCGTGAAAGCGAAGGACGCGGCGGGCCATGAGCTGGTGTATACCGGCATGAGCAAAATGTCCAAGTCCAAAAACAACGGCATCGACCCGCAGGTGATGGTTGAACGCTATGGTGCAGATACCGTGCGTCTGTTCATGATGTTTGCTTCTCCAGCGGATATGACTCTGGAATGGCAGGAATCCGGCGTTGAAGGGGCGAACCGCTTCCTGAAACGTGTCTGGAAACTGGTCTATGAACACACCGCTCAGGGCCCGGTTGCGGCGCTGAACGTCGATGCGTTAACGGAAGATCAGCAGGCACTGCGCCGTGACGTTCATAAAACTATTGCTAAAGTTACCGATGATATCGGTCGTCGTCAGACCTTCAACACCGCCATCGCGGCGATCATGGAGCTGATGAACAAACTGGCGAAAGCACCGCAGGAAGGCGAGCAGGACAGAGCGCTGATCCAGGAAGCGCTGCTGGCCGTCGTGCGTATGCTCAACCCGTTCACCCCACACGTTAGCTTCACGCTGTGGCAAGAGCTGGGCGGCGAAGGCGATATCGACAACGCGCCGTGGCCGGTGGCTGACGAGAAAGCGATGGTGGAAAACACCACGCTGGTCGTGGTTCAGGTCAACGGTAAAGTTCGCGGTAAAATCACCGTTGCGGTTGACGCGACTGAAGAGCAAGTTCGTGAGCGTGCAGGCCAGGAACACCTGGTTGCGAAATACCTTGAGGGCGTAACCGTGCGTAAAGTGATTTACGTACCGGGCAAGCTGCTTAACCTGGTCGTTGGCTAAGCGCGGGAGGAAGCGTGCGATACCTGACAACATTGTTGTTATCTTTGGCGGTGCTGGTCACCGCCGGATGCGGCTGGCATCTGCGTAGCACTACGCAGGTGCCAGACGAAATGAAAACGCTGATTTTCCAGTCTAGCGATCCAAACGGTCCTCTGAGCCGTGCAGTTCGCGAACAGCTGAGAACGAGTGGCATAACCGTGCTTGATCAAAGCACGACGCGCCAGGACGTTCCGTCCCTGCGTCTGGGCTCATTCAGCCTCCAGCAGGACACAGCTTCCGTGTTCCAGAATGGTCAAACGGCTGAATATCAGATGGTGATGACGGTTAACGCCACGGTACTTATCCCAGGTCAGGATATTTTCCCTATCTCGACCAAAGTGTACCGTTCGTTCTTCGACAACCCGCAGAAAGCGCTGGCGAAAGACAGCGAGCAGGGCATGATCGTACAAGAGATGTACCAGAAAGCGGCTGAACAGTTGATTCGTAAGCTGCCAAGCGTACACATTGCCGATGCCAAAGAGAGTGCGGAAAATCAGGCGACCCAGCCTGCCGCCAGCTCTCGTGTATCAACCACTCTGGGTAACTGATGATTCGGTTGTACCCAGAACAACTCCGCGCGCAGCTCTCTGAAGGGCTGCGCGCGGCGTATCTCCTGCTCGGTAATGACCCCCTTTTCCTCCAGGAAAGCCAGGACGCCATCCGGCATGCCGCCGTCAGCGAAGGCTTTATCGAGCACCATACC
Organism: Kluyvera sichuanensis; assembly: GCF_040930405.1. NCBI lineage: Bacteria > Pseudomonadati > Pseudomonadota > Gammaproteobacteria > Enterobacterales > Enterobacteriaceae > Kluyvera > Kluyvera sichuanensis. The sequence goes on along the minus strand of NZ_CP162271.1, from coordinate 59,512 downwards.
ATCACGCTTGACGCCAGCACCGACTGGAACGAGCTTTTTTCCCTCTGCCAGGCGATGAGCCTGTTCGCCAGCCGCCAGACGCTGCTGCTGCTGCTGCCTGAAAACGGCCCTAACGCCGCGATCAACGAACAGCTCGCCACGCTGGTGAGCCTGCTGCATGACGATCTCCTGCTGATTATTCGCGGCAACAAGCTGACCAAAGCGCAGGAAAACGCCGCCTGGCTGACCACTCTGGCGACCCGCGCCGTGCAGATTAGCTGTCAGACGCCGGAACCCGCGAATTTACCGCGCTGGCTGGCTAACCGCGCGAAGCAGAACAACCTGCAGCTTGATGAACCCGCAAGCCAACTGCTCTGCTACTGCTATGAAGGCAACCTGCTGGCGCTGTCACAGGCGCTGGAGCGCCTGTCGCTGCTGTGGCCGGACGGCAAGCTGACGCTGCCTCGCGTTGAACAAGCCGTCAACGATGCCGCGCACTTTACCCCTTTCCACTGGGTCGATGCCCTGTTAGCTGGCAAGAGCAAACGCGCGCTGCATATCCTGCAGCAGCTACGTCTGGAAGGCAGCGAGCCGGTTATCCTGCTGCGCACCATACAGCGTGAACTGCTCATGCTGGTGACCTTAAAGCGTCAAAGCGCGCACACTCCGCTGCGCGCATTGTTTGATAAGCATCGGGTCTGGCAAAACCGTCGCGGCATGGTGGGCGATGCGCTCAACCGACATAGCGCCGCACAGCTTCGTCAGGCCGTGACGCTGTTAAGTCACGCAGAGCTGACGCTGAAACAGGATTACGGTCAGTCGGTCTGGGCTGAACTGGAAAGTTTGTCGCTGCTGCTTTGTCATAAAGCACTGGCCGACGTTTTTATCGATGGATGATATGGCAAAACTACAGGCGCTTTTCGGCGGGACCTTCGATCCCATTCACTATGGTCACCTCAAACCAGTAGAGATTCTGGCTAACCAGATAGGCCTGTCTCGGGTCATCATTATGCCCAATAACGTGCCGCCGCACCGTCCGCAGCCGGAAGCCACTAGCGAACAGCGTAAGTTTATGGTCGAACTGGCCATTGCCGATAAGCCGCTGTTTGTGCTCGACGAACGCGAACTGCGCCGTGACACGCCGTCCTGGACGGCAGATACGCTGCAGGAGTGGCGACAGGAACAGGGGCCAGAGCAACCGCTCGCCTTTATCATCGGCCAGGATTCGCTGCTTACCTTCCCAAGCTGGGAGCGCTACGAGACGATTCTCGACAACGCTCACCTGCTGGTGACCCGCCGGCCGGGCTATCCTCTAACCATGAAGCATGAGGAGCACCAGCAGTGGCTGGATCGCCATCTCACCAGCAACATCGAAGATCTGCATCATCAGCCGGCAGGGAAAATATACCTGGCAGAAACGCCGTGGTTTGATGTTTCCGCCACGCTGATTCGCGAACGCTTAGAGCGCGGTGAGTCCTGTGAAGAGATGATGCCGGAGGCCGTACTCTCTTACATCATCAACCAGGGGCTGTATCACCACGGCGCTTAGCGTCATACACCAGGGGAGACGCGATGAAAATCTGGCTAGTACGTCACGGTGAAACCGAAGCCAACGTGGCAGGACTGTACAGCGGCCACGCGCCGACCCCGCTGACCGTTAAAGGCCAAAGGCAGGCTGAACGCCTTGGCGAAATGCTGTATCAGGTTCCCTTCGACCGCGTGCTGTGCAGCGAACTGGAGCGCACCCAGCACACGGCACGCCTGCTGCTGGGCGAGCGACGAATCCCTATCACCCCTCACCCGCTGTTGAACGAGATGTTTTTCGGCGACTGGGAGATGCGCCATCACCGCGATCTTCAGATTGAAGATAAAGAGAACTACGCCGCCTGGTGCGCCGACTGGCAGCACGCCGCCCCGACCAACGGCGAAGGTTTCCCCGATTTCTCCCGCCGCGTTTCAGCGTTTGCCGCCGAGCTTGCCCACTATGATGACCACAACCTGCTGATCGTCAGCCATCAAGGCGTGCTTAGCCTGCTAACCGCGCTGCTGCTCGGCATGCCGATGGCCGGAATGTGGCATTTCCGCATCGACCACGGCGCGTGGAGCGTTATTGATTTTTCAGCGGAATTTGTCACCCTCCGAGTGCTCAATAGTCGCGCAATCTGGCTGCCGGAAGCGGAATAAAACGGATTTCTGCACCAGACCTCCGTCCACCCATTGACACACGTTGCAAGGCTGTTATCCTCCGCAGCCAGAATCATCCCCCTCCAACACTTGTGGACAGAAATTGTTTTACAAAAATGGCGATGCAATCAGCGCTAAGGGATGGGATGATAGCCCGCCAGAACGCCCGTTCGGTGATTTTTTGTCCCGATAATATTTTCAATTCGGGTATACTGTCTGGCTGTTTAATACCGTTTATCTTCACACCCCAGGGGGAACACTTGCAGGGTAAAGCACTCCAGGATTTTGTTGTCGACAAAATTGATGATTTGAAAGGTCAGGACATCATCACCATTGATGTTCAGGGTAAATCCAGCATCACTGATTGCATGGTTATCTGTACTGGCACCTCTAGCCGCCACGTTATGTCCATTGCCGATCATGTGGTCCAGGAATCCCGCGCTGCTGGCCTGCTGCCGCTGGGCGTTGAAGGCGAAAATGCCGGCGACTGGATTGTTGTTGATTTAGGCGATGTCATTGTCCATGTCATGCAGGAAGACAGCCGTCGCCTGTATGAACTGGAAAAGCTCTGGGGTTAAGTTGTGAAGCTGCAGTTGGTCGCCGTCGGCACCAAAATGCCTGACTGGGTACAAACCGGATTTACCGAATACCTTCGTCGTTTTCCGAAAGATATGCCGTTCGAACTGGTGGAAATTCCTGCCGGCAAGCGCGGTAAAAACGCCGACATCAAACGTATTCTGGATAAAGAGGGCGAGTTAATGCTCGCCGCCGCAGGAAAAAACCGTATCGTCACGCTGGATATTCCAGGCAAACCCTGGGATACGCCGCAGCTTGCACGTGAACTGGAACGCTGGAAAGGTGACGGGCGTGACGTTAGCCTGCTTATCGGCGGACCAGAAGGGCTTTCCCCGGCATGCAAAGCCGCAGCAGAACAAAGTTGGTCGCTCTCCACGCTGACGCTCCCGCACCCGCTTGTGCGCGTGCTGGTAGCCGAAAGCCTTTATCGGGCGTGGAGCATCACCACCAACCACCCTTACCACCGCGAGTAATGAGACCTAGGTAGATTAAGCAGCGAATGAAACTACAGAATTCTTTTCGCGACTATACGGCAGAGTCCGCGCTATTTGTGCGCCGGGCGGTGGTCGCTTTTTTGGGAATTTTGCTGCTTACCGGCGTGCTGATTGCCAACCTCTACAATTTGCAGATCGTTCGTTTTACCGACTACCAAACGCGTTCTAACGAAAACCGTATCAAGCTGGTGCCTATCGCGCCAAGCCGCGGCATTATTTACGATCGTAACGGTACGCCGCTGGCGCTTAACCGCACCATCTACCAGCTGGAAATCATGCCGGAAAAAGTCGACAGCGTGCAGGAGACCATTGATGGCCTGCGCAGCGTTGTCGATCTCTCCGATGACGATATTGCCGCCTTTAAAAAAGAGCGCGCACGTTCGCACCGCTTTACCTCTATTCCGCTGAAAACCAACCTCACCGAAGTGCAGGTGGCGCGCTTTGCCGTCAACCAGTACCGCTTCCCGGGCGTTGAGGTTAAAGGTTACAAGCGACGCTTCTATCCGTATGGTTCTGCCTTAACTCACGTTATCGGCTACGTCTCTAAAATTAACGATAAAGACGTCGACCGCCTCGATAAAGATGGCAAGCTCGCCAACTATGCGGCAACCCATGATATCGGCAAGCTGGGCATTGAGCGCTATTACGAAGATATGCTGCATGGGCAGACCGGCTACGAAGAGGTTGAAGTCAACAACCGTGGCCGCGTTATCCGTCAGTTGAAAGAGGTGCCGCCGCAGGCCGGTCACGATATCTACCTGACGCTTGACCTCAAGCTGCAGCAGTATATCGAGACGCTGCTGGCCGGCAGCCGTGCCGCCGTGGTGGTCACTGACCCGCGCAACGGCAGCATTCTGGCGCTGGTCTCAATGCCAAGCTACGACCCTAACCTGTTCGTTGATGGCATCTCCAGTAAAGACTACAGCGGCCTGTTAAACGATCCGAATACGCCGCTGGTCAACCGCGCTACCCAGGGGGTTTACCCTCCGGCCTCCACGGTGAAACCGTATGTGGCGGTCTCCGCCATGAGCGCAGGCGTAATTAACCGCAACACCAGCCTGTTTGACCCAGGGTGGTGGCAGCTTCCGGGCTCAGAAAAACGCTACCGTGACTGGAAAAAATGGGGCCACGGCCACCTGAACGTTACCAAAGCGCTGGAAGAGTCTGCGGATACCTTCTTCTACCAGGTCGCCTATGATATGGGTATTGACCGTCTGTCAGAGTGGATGAGCAAGTTCGGCTACGGCGACTATACCGGCATCGACCTTGCGGAAGAGCGCTCCGGTAATATGCCAACCCGCGAATGGAAACTTAAACGCTTTAAAAAACCATGGTATCAGGGCGATACCATTCCGGTGGGGATCGGCCAGGGTTACTGGACGGCAACCCCTATCCAGATGAGCAAAGCGCTGATGATCCTGATTAACGATGGCATCATCAAAACGCCTCACCTGCTGGCTAGCACCGTCGAAGAAGGCAAGAAAGTGCCGTGGATACAGCCGCAGGAGCCGCCGATAGGCGACATCCATTCCGGCTATTGGGAAATTGCCAAAGACGGGATGTTCGGCGTTGCCAACCGTGGCAATGGTACCGCGCACAAATATTTTGCCAGCGCACCGTATAAGATTGCGGCCAAGTCTGGTACCGCGCAAGTCTTTGGCCTGAAAGCTAACGAAACGTATAACGCCCACCGTATTGCGGAGCGTCTGCGTGACCACAAATTAATGACCGCGTTTGCGCCGTATAACGACCCACAGGTGGCGGTCGCTATTATTTTAGAAAACGGTGGTGCAGGCCCGGCGGTCGGTACCATCATGCGTCAAATTCTTGATCACATCATGCTGGGCGATAACAACACCGATTTACCGGCTGAAAACCCAGCGGCCGCCGCGGCGGAGGACCAATAAACATGACGGATAATCCGAACAAAAAATCGTTCTGGGATAAGATCCACCTCGACCCAGCTATGCTGCTCATTCTGCTGGCGCTGCTGACCTACAGTGCGTTGGTTATCTGGAGCGCCAGCGGCCAGGACATGGGCATGATGGAACGTAAAATCGGCCAGATTGCAATGGGCCTCGTCATCATGATTGTGATGGCGCAGATCCCACCGCGCGTGTACGAAGGCTGGGCGCCGTGGCTCTATATCTTCTGTATTATACTGCTGGTCGCGGTAGACGCCTTCGGGGCGATATCCAAAGGGGCACAGCGCTGGCTGGATCTCGGTATCGTCCGCTTCCAGCCGTCGGAGATTGCCAAAATTGCGGTACCGCTCATGGTCGCGCGCTTTATCAACCGCGATGTTTGTCCGCCGACGCTGAAAAACACCGGCATTGCGCTGGTGCTGATCTTCCTGCCGACCCTGCTGGTTGCCGCTCAGCCTGACCTTGGTACCTCAATCCTGATCGCCCTGTCCGGCCTGTTCGTGCTGTTCCTCGCGGGTTTAAGCTGGCGCCTGATTCTGGTCGCCGTCCTGCTGGTCGCCGCCTTTATCCCGATTCTGTGGTTCTTCCTGATGCACGACTACCAGCGCCAGCGCGTCATGATGTTAATGGATCCGGAATCAGACCCACTCGGTGCGGGTTATCACATTATTCAGTCTAAAATCGCCATTGGTTCCGGTGGCCTGCGCGGCAAAGGCTGGCTGCACGGTACACAATCGCAGCTCGAATTCCTGCCGGAGCGCCACACCGACTTTATCTTCGCGGTTCTCTCCGAAGAACTGGGGCTTATTGGCATCCTTATCCTGCTGGCGCTCTACGTCCTGCTGATTATGCGCGGGCTGTGGATTGCCGCCCAGGCGCAGACGTCCTTCGGCCGCGTCATGGCCGGTGGTTTAATGCTGATTTTATTCGTTTATGTCTTCGTAAATATTGGTATGGTAAGTGGCATCTTGCCGGTAGTTGGCGTGCCGCTACCGCTGGTCAGCTACGGGGGCTCCGCCCTGATCGTACTGATGGCCGGGTTCGGTATCGTGATGTCGATACATACACACAGAAAAATGTTGTCAAAAAGCGTCTAAGGGGTGCTCAATGCGTAAGCAATGGCTTGGGATCTGCATAGCAGCAGGGCTGCTGGCGGCTTGTTCGAGCGATGATGGTCAACAACAAACCGTATCTGCACCACAACCTGCGGTATGTAACGGCCCGTCGGTCGAAATCAGCGGGGCCGATCCGCACTTTGAACCCCTGAATGCGACCGCGAATCAGGACTACGAACGTGACGGCAAGAAATACAAAGTCGTTCAGGATCCGTCAAACTTCAGTCAGGCGGGCCTCGCTGCCATTTACGACGCTGAGCCGGGCAGCAATCTGACCGCCAGCGGCGAAGCGTTTGACCCGACGCAGCTGACGGCGGCGCACCCGACATTACCGATTCCAAGCTACGCGCGTATCACCAACCTGGCCAATGGCCGGATGATCGTCGTACGCATTAACGATCGCGGCCCTTATGGCAACGATCGTGTGATTTCGCTCTCCCGTGCGGCAGCGGATCGCCTGAACACCTCCAATAACACCAAGGTCCGTATCGACCCGATTATTGTGGCGCAGGATGGTTCACTTTCCGGTCCTGGCATGGCCTGTACCACCGTCGCCAAACAGACCTATGCGTTACCAAGTCGTCCAGACTTGAGCGGCGGTATGGGCAGCGCCTCTTCCGCCCCGCAGGCGGCAGCGCCGCAGGGTGATATCCGCCCTATCAGCAACGATACGCTGACCCCAGCAAACAGCGGTGATGGTGCCCCGGTGAAAAGCGGCGGCTTCCTTGGCGCCCCTACGCCGTTAAACAGCGGCGTTCTCGAAGAGCCAGCACCGACGCCAGCTCCAGCGGCAACACCATCGGCAGCCGCGCCAGTGACGGCGCCTGCAGCTGCGGTAGCAGCACCGGCCGCCGCGGCAACCGCCGCCACCGGAGATTTCGTCGTGCAGGTTGGCGCCGTAAGCGATCAGGCGCGCGCGCAGCAGTATCAACAGCGCTTAAGCCAGCAGTTTTCCGTACCGGGCCGTGTCACACAAAACGGTGCGGTCTGGCGTATTCAGCTAGGCCCGTTCAGCAGCAAAGGCGAAGCCAGCACCATACAGCAACGTTTGCAGAGCGAAGCACAGCTGCAATCGTTTATTACTCGCGCCAACTAGAACGCTCAGAGGTATCCGATTCTTCGTATATGTAAAAGTCATTAACAAAGTCATATGCGATGTCGGATGCCTGTCTGCAGGGCATTTGCTATAGTAAGGCACTTTTTTAACTCCATCACGGATGTCGTTGTTTTGACCATGAAGACCTCTTTTTTCGCTCGCTTACTCATTCCGGCGCTCTCCGTCGCAGCACTCTCTTCCGCTGCCCACGCCGATGACCTGAACATCAAAACCATGATTCCAGGCGTTCCGCAGATTGACGCGGAATCCTACATTCTTATTGATTACAACTCCGGTAAAGTTCTGGCTGAGCAGAATGCTGACAGCCGTCGCGACCCGGCGAGTCTGACCAAAATGATGACCAGCTACGTCATCGGCCAGGCGATGAAAGCAGGTAAATTTAAAGAGTCCGATCTGGTCACCATCGGCAACGATGCCTGGGCCACCGGCAACCCGGTATTCAAAGGCTCTTCCCTGATGTTCCTGAAACCAGGCATGCAGGTTCCAGTATCCCAGCTTATCCGCGGGATTAACCTGCAGTCCGGTAACGATGCCTGTGTTGCGATGGCCGACTACGTCGCTGGTAGCCAGGACGCTTTTGTTGGGCTGATGAACAGCTATGTTACGGCGCTGGGTCTGCAGAACACTCACTTCCAGACCGTTCACGGCCTGGATGCAGATGGTCAGTACAGCTCCGCGCGTGATATGGCGATGATTGGCCAGGCGCTGATCCGCGACGTACCGAACGAATACACCATCTACAAAGAAAAAGAGTTCACCTTTAACGGTATCCGTCAGTTGAACCGTAACGGTCTGCTGTGGGACAACAGCCTGAACGTCGACGGCATCAAAACCGGTCACACCGATAAAGCAGGCTACAACCTGGTCGCTTCCGCAACCGAAGGTCAAATGCGCCTGGTTTCTGCCGTCATGGGCGGTCGTACCTATAAAGGTCGTGAAACCGAAAGTAAAAAACTGCTGACCTGGGGCTTCCGTTTCTTCGAAACCGTGAACCCAATTAAAGCCGGTAAAGAGTTCGCCTCTGAACCAGCCTGGTTTGGTGATACCGACCGCGCCTCCCTGGGCGTGGACAAAGACGTATACCTGACCATTCCACGTGGCCGTATGAAAGATCTGAAGGCGAGCTACGTGCTGACCACCAGTGAACTGCACGCGCCGCTGCAGAAAAACCAGGTTGTCGGTACCATCAACTTCCAGCTCGATGGCAAAACCATCGATCAGCGTCCTCTGGTGGTGCTGCAGGAAATTCCTGAAGGCAACTTCTTCGGTAAGATCATTGATTATATTAAATTAATGTTCCACCACTGGTTTGGTTAAAAATCACCCACTTGAAAGTGTGATTTCCATCCCCATATACTATGCATAGTAAAAACAACTCCCGCACCTTTGCGGGAGTTGTTCTTTTTCAACACTGGAGCTGACATGAAAACCAAACTGAACGAACTGCTTGAATTCCCTACACCATTTACTTACAAAGTAATGGGTCTGGCGAAACCTGAGCTGGTTGACCTGGTGGTTGAAGTGGTACAGCGCCATGCGCCAGGTGACTACTCTCCGCAGATAAAACCGAGCAGCAAAGGCAATTACCACTCGGTGTCCATTACCATCAATGCAACCCACATTGAGCAGGTAGAAACGCTGTACGAAGAGTTGGGCAATATCGAAATCGTCCGTATGGTGCTGTAATCGCATCACCGTTACCCGGCACTGCCGGGTAACGCCTCTCCCCTCCTCCCGTGATATACTCTGCGTCCATCATTTCCCCTCTCTGCGGAGACGCTGTTTTGGACTTAAATACCCTCCTGATCCGTCAACTTGGCCTGCAACCTTACGAACCGGTTTCCCAGGCAATGCATGATTTTACCGATAGCCGCGATGAATCCACGCTGGATGAAATCTGGCTGGTAGAGCATCAGCCCGTCTTCACCCAGGGCCAGGCAGGAAAAGCCGAACATGTGCTGGTGCCAGGCGATATTCCGGTCATTCAGAGCGACCGCGGCGGCCAGGTGACCTATCACGGACCCGGCCAGCAGGTGATGTACGTCCTGTTAAACCTCAAGCGCCGTAAGCTTGGCGTGCGTGAGCTCGTTACGCTGTTAGAGCAGACGGTGGTCAATACGCTGGCGGAGGTGGGAATCGAAGCACACCCTCGCGCCGATGCGCCAGGGGTATACGTAGGGGAGAAAAAGATCTGTTCGTTGGGGTTACGTATCCGTAAAGGCTGTTCATTCCACGGCCTGGCACTGAATATCGCGATGGATCTGTCACCTTTCCTGAGAATTAACCCTTGTGGTTATGCGGGAATGGAAATGGCCCAGGTATCACAGTGGGTGAACGACGCAACGCCGGAAAATATATCGCCTCGGCTGGTCTCCCACTTTTTAGCTTTGCTAAACAATCCACCCCATGAATATATTCACGCTTAATATATGATACATCCTGACCCAATAATTCGTTGGGTCATTCACTATCTTTTCATCTCCCTCTTTACAATAACGGCAAGTTTCTCTATTTTTTCTGCTTAATTTCGCCATAAAGTGCATCGCAACGCTCACTTTTGCGCAATGACACGCATAACGACATAGATACCAGCAATGTATTAGCAACATTAATGCATTGAGTATTAACGTAAAAATCACGTTTTTACCTTGCGATTCTGCGTTTCTCAGAATAATAATAATCTTATTATTCTCAACTATCATTCATGGAGTGAATGAATACGGAGTAAGCAGTGTGGATTATAACGATAAGCCTGAAAATAAAATTAACCTCAACGTTGAAAATGAGACACCACAAATCTTCCGCACGCTGCGTAATATTGACCTCAATTTATTGACCATATTTGAAGCGGTCTACGTGCATAAAGGTATCGTCAACGCCGCGAAAATACTGAATCTCACCCCTTCAGCGATAAGCCAATCCATTCAAAAACTTAGACTGCTCTTCCCCGATCCTCTCTTTATTCGCAAAGGCCAGGGCGTCACTCCAACGGCGTACGCTACCCATCTTCATGAATATATCAGTCAGGGGCTGGAGTCGATTCTCGGCGCGTTGGATCTGAACGGCAGCTATGACAAGCAGCGAGTGATTACTATCGGCACCGCCGCCTCGGTGGGCGCTATCGTGATGCCGGTTATCTATCAGGTTGTGAAGAAGACCTACCCCCAGGTGCTGTTGAGAAACGTGGCCGTTACCGATGCCAACGCGCAGCTCAGCCAGTTCCAGACCGATTTAATTATCGATAATCATGAACACAACAACCCACGCACGCTGGGCCGTCATGCGCTGTTCAGCGACAAGCTGGTACTGGTATGCCGCAACGACCACCCGGCACTGGAAGAGTCCCCCTCTCTGGACACGCTGATGCAGTATGAACACACGCTGCTGACGATGGACGGCGCGGGGCAAAACGACCAATATCGGCGGATTCGCGACATGCTGCCCGATCGCCAGGTGAGCGTGAGCAGTTACAATTTATTCACCATCGCGTCACTGATCGCCTCAAGCAACCTGATAGGCATTATGCCGCTGCGCTTTTACCATATCTTCAGACAATGCTGGCCGCTGCAAACGCTGGACTTTACGCCGCTCCAGCAGGAACGCGTCGATTTTTCATTGCATTACAATAAGCTCAGCCTGCGTGACCCGGTAATGCAAAACATTATCAACGTCATCCATCAGGCGTTCTGAACCTCGTACTCCTCATCTTCGCTAGCCGGCAAAAAAGCATTATTCAACAACTATTTTACAATTTGCCGGCACAGTAGGCTGCTTTGTACCCCATTTAAATGGTATACTGCCTGCCATAAATTCAAAAATAGTTGATAAATACAACATTCCCTTGAATTGAAACGCTTTCCCTCGATACTCGGAACTGGAACACGTACGCTATGAGTAAACCCATTGTGATGGAACGCGGTGTTAAGTACCGCGATGCCGATAAAATGGCCCTTATCCCGGTTAAAAACGTGGCAACAGAGCGCGAAGCGCTGCTGCGAAAACCGGAGTGGATGAAAATTAAACTTCCGGCAGACTCCTCCCGTATCCAGGGTATCAAAGCGGCCATGCGTAAAAATGGCCTGCACTCCGTCTGTGAAGAAGCTTCCTGCCCAAATCTGGCAGAATGTTTTAACCACGGCACCGCGACCTTTATGATTCTGGGCGCTATCTGCACTCGACGCTGCCCGTTCTGCGACGTTGCCCACGGTCGCCCGGTCGCCCCGGATGCGAACGAACCACAAAAGCTGGCCCAGACCATTGCGGACATGGGGCTGCGTTATGTGGTTATCACCTCCGTTGACCGTGATGATCTGCGTGACGGCGGCGCTCAGCACTTTGCTGACTGCATCTCCGCGATTCGCGAAAAGAATCCGACCATTAAGATTGAAACACTGGTACCGGACTTCCGTGGCCGTATGGATCGCGCGTTAGAGATCCTGACCGCAACCCCACCAGATGTTTTCAACCACAACCTGGAAAACGTGCCGCGTATCTACCGCCACGTGCGCCCTGGAGCTGACTATAACTGGTCACTGAAACTGCTGGAGCGCTTTAAAGAAGCGCACCCTGAAATCCCTACCAAATCAGGTTTGATGGTGGGTCTGGGCGAAACTAACGCCGAGATCGTTGAGGTTATGCGTGACCTGCGTCGCCACGGCGTTACTATGCTGACGCTCGGCCAGTACCTGCAGCCAAGCCGTCACCACCTGCCGGTGCAGCGTTACGTCAGCCCGGATGAGTTCGAAGAGATGAAAGCGGAAGCGCTGGCGATGGGCTTTACCCATGCGGCCTGTGGCCCATTCGTGCGTTCGTCCTACCACGCCGACCTTCAGGCCAAAGGCCTGGAAGTGAAATAAGCGCTCTGAGACCCACAATAAAAAGCCGCTCTCTATTGAAAGCGGCTTTTTTAATGGCCCAGCGGGAAATATATTGTTGCAATCAGACAATGTCAGAAATGTTATTTCCATAAAAAAGGGCTACAACGTGCTTACGCTGTAGCCCCTTCCGCAGGCGGCTAAACCTGCGCATGGCGCGCTACATCAGCACACCATGTGAAACGCTGCCCTGCTTACTCTTTATGAGAGAGTTTTTCTGCCGGGGTTTCTTCTGCGCTTTTCTGCGCCGTGGTTTCATCATCATTCATGGCTTTCTTGAAGCCTTTGATGGCTGAACCCAGATCCCCACCCAGAGTCCGTAATTTTTTGGTACCAAACACCAGAACAATCAGTGCTGCCACTACCAGCAGTTTGGTAATACTAATCTCACCCATAGATACCTTCTTCTCAAAAACAGGCTGCAGAATGCGCCACATCACTGTCATTTATTAACGGTCATCCGGCGCGTGCACACAATAGCAATCTGTAACAAGGTGAATCAAGCGTTGTTTAAAAAAACGTCACGTTAATTGCGGTAGCGCAAAGCGCCTATTTGCCAGCACAGGAAGCTGCTGGCGAACGTGCAGAAGATGCTCGTACTGAATATCAGAAATAATCAGCTGCGATTCTGCCGTAGCCCCTGCCAGCGTTACGCCCAGCGGATCGATAATTCTGCTTTGGCCAATATTTCGCGTACCGCACTCCCCGCTCGCCACCAGATAGCAGGTAGTATCTAACGCGCGCGCCGCAAGCAGCGTCGCCCAGTGATGCTCTTTCAGCGGCCCGCGCACCCAGGCCGCTGGAAGCGCCAGAATCTCAGCCCCCTGGAGCGCCAGCGTCATCGCCAGTTCCGGAAAACGCAGATCGTAGCAGGTCATCAGGCCAACCTTAAAACCTTCAACCTCAATCAGCGGCGGCAACACCTCACCGGCATCCACCCGCTTTGACTCTTGAATGGAGAAGGCGTCATAGAGGTGGAGCTTGTGATAGTGGGCAATAACTTCGCCACCACGTAGCGCCACCAGCGTGTTTCGCGCACGGCCTTCCCCTGACGGCGTGTGGATAGTCAGCACTGTGGTCAACGCATCGCTACGGCTTTGCGCCAGCAGTACCTGCATAAAGCCACCATCCAGCGTCTGAGCCGACCTGACGGACATATCCGGGTCGCTATCACTGCGCGCCAGCAGCGCCTCTGGCAACACCAGCAAAGACGCTCCAGTCTCGGCCGCCGAGCGCATCAGCGTGACGCAGCGTTGCGCATTAACCTGCCACTCCGGCGTGACGACAAACTGCCCTGCTGCTACCCGCATCTGCACACCTCAGCTTTTACTAATATATCAATATGATGAATACTGATGAGTATATAGCCAGATTCACCGATTCAGCGCTACACTGGCAGCATTAATTGAAAATGGCAGGAAACTCGCATGATGCAACTGTTGTTGGCCGTTTTTATCGGCGGAGGTACCGGCAGCGTCGCTCGCTGGCTGCTGAGCCTGAGATTTAATCCTATGCACCATGCGATTCCGCTGGGCACGCTGACGGCTAACCTGGTCGGGGCGTTTATCATCGGCGCAGGGCTGGCATGGTTTAACCGTCTACCGCAGATTGATCCGGTCTGGAAACTGCTTATTACCACCGGCTTTTGCGGCGGGCTGACGACCTTCTCCACCTTCTCGGCCGAAGTCGTCTTTCTGCTACAGGAAGGGAAATTGAGCTGGGCGCTGCTGAACGTTGCGGTGAACCTGCTGGGCTCATTCGCCATGACCGCCGCCGCATTCTGGTTGTTTAGCGCCAGTCGCTAGAAAAAGGATAAAAAAAACCCGCATTTAAGCGGGTTTTGAATTCTGAACTGCTATTTTTCGCTTAGAGAGCGATGACGTTAGCAGCAGAAGGGCCTTTGGCACCGTTAGTGATTTCGAACTCTACGCGCTGACCTTCAGCCAGAGTTTTAAAACCATTGGTCTGGATTGCAGAGAAGTGTACGAATACGTCTTTGCTGCCATCTTCCGGAGTAATGAAACCGAATCCTTTGGACTCATTAAACCACTTAACGTTACCTTTAATCTTAGACATCAAAATTACCTTTATATGAAAAAACGACACTAATCTGTGTCAGTTAACAGTACAACAATTGTCGTCGGTTTTGTCCAGCCTAACTTCGTTAAAAAGTGATAAATGTCTCTAACTTTTATTTGCGGGTTGACTTTAGCGCCGTCTGTGCTCCAGGCCGGTTTCAGAAGTCAAAACGAAGCCAGGCGAAGTAGACGTTGCCGTTGTTATAGGTGCCAGGAATGTAGGTCATCTGGAACGTCGCCGGGCCGTAACCGATAGAGGCCATCGGCAACGCCACCGGCAGCGGGATGTAGTTCCAGTTATCGCGTGCGGTCACCCCAATCGTGTAACCCAACCCAACGTGGAATTTATCGTCCGTCAGCGGTCGCCAGGTGGCTTCCCAGCCGTAGCCGCCAATCGGTTCCCATTTGTTAAAGGAGTCTTTAAACGCCATCAAATAGATACCGTGCCAGTTGCCTTTATCATCCCAACGTGAAACCCCAAAACCGGCCCCCCAGGGGCGTTCATTGTATTTGTCCGTTTTCTCTTTATCGTAGGCAAAACGCGCGTGCCACGTAATCACCGGCACATACAGATCGTAATTCTGCGGTTCATCCCAGGTTTTCACGATGTTATTGCTCACCGTGTTATAGCCATCCTTAATCGTCTCCGTAAAAGACGCATACGCAGGCAGAGCGGTGCTCGACAGCCCTACCATCACAACCAGCAGTGCGAAAAATCTATTTAGTTTTAACACGATAATCTTGCCAAAAAATGATTAATTAAGAATATTCTATCAAGCGTATGCTTAATGATATCGTAACCGCAGCGGCGGCTTAGCTTTTTTCTTCACCTGAATTACAAATTAGAATATTCCTAAACAAACCGTCAAGCCAACCGCACAACCTAAGCTAAATTATAATGCACGATTACCGTCAACGATTCGCATTATCGTCCATGAGCAGAAAACCATAAATTAAAAGTGCCTTCTGATTATATTAAACAAGCTGCTTTCCCATATTATTTTCGTAATATGAGAATAATTTCTTAACCATTAAATAACGATTTAATTAGCACATATTTTATGCAACTTTATCTTTCCCTATTTTATTTCACACGTTACCCCGCTGAAGAGCAACATCAACACCGTACCTCCCCACCGCGACTGGTGTCGCGAGCCTTTCACCTTTGTGCCCTGGAAGACAACATTTCATTTCCTCTGGCTGTATAGTATTCCACCAGCGCGCTATACTCATTGGGGTGACAATGTTCAGCTTTGTGAGTACACCGAGTAAATGACAACTTCGCCATCTTTAATTAATCTTTTTATTGATTTTCATCAGCTAAATTTGTCGTTTTTTTCGGCACATTTCATCCCTTACTTTTGATGCAGCACTGCGTCAATTTTTACAACTGGGCGATAGGTGTTAATAATGTTAACGTTCTTTGAACTCCTGATTGGTGTTGTGGTTATTGTGGGCGTAGCCCGCTACATCATCAAAGGTTATTCCGCAACGGGAGTCCTTTTCGTCGGTGGCTTACTGCTACTGATTGCCAGCGCATTGATGGGTCACAAGATTTTACCTGGCAGCGCAACCAGCACGGGTTACTCTGCCACCGATATTGTTGAATACATCAAGATCTTATTAATGAGCCGCGGTGGCGACCTCGGCATGATGATTATGATGCTCTGTGGTTTTGCCGCTTATATGACGCATATCGGCGCGAATGATATGGTCGTTAAGCTGACCTCTAAACCGCTGAAGTTTATCAACTCACCTTATTTACTGATGATCGCGGCCTATTTCGTGGCCTGCCTGATGTCACTGGCCGTCTCTTCGGCAACCGGCCTCGGCGTGCTGCTGATGGGTACCCTGTTCCCGGTGATGGTGAACGTCGGCATCAGCCGCGGCGCGGCGGCGGCTATCTGCGCCTCCCCGGCGGCCATTATTCTCTCTCCTACGTCCGGTGACGTCGTGCTGGCAGCGAAAGCCGCAGAAATGCCGCTGATTGATTTTGCCTTTAAAACCACGCTGCCTATTTCCATCGTGGCGATTGTCGCCATGGCGATTGCCCACTTCTTCTGGCAGCGCTACCTGGATAAAAAAGAGCACATTTCTCACGAAATGCTGGATGTGAATGAAATCTCCACCAGCGCGCCTCGTTTCTACGCGATTCTGCCGTTCACCCCTATTTTCGGCGTCCTGATCTTTGACGGCAAATGGGGCCCGGAACTGCATATCATCGCCATTCTGGTTATCTGCATGCTGCTGGCAGCGGTGCTGGAGTTCTTCCGCGGCTTCAATACCCAGAACGTCTTTGCTGGCCTGGAAGTGGCTTATCGCGGGATGGCCGATGCCTTTGCCGGCGTAGTGATGCTGCTGGTTGCCGCGGGCGTCTTTGCCCAGGGTCTGAGCACCATCGGCTTTATTAACAGCCTGATTTCCATTGCCACTTCGTTCGGCTCGGCCAGCATTATTCTGATGCTGGTGCTGGTCATCCTGACCATGCTGGCAGCAATGACCACTGGCTCTGGTAACGCACCGTTCTACGCCTTCGTGGAGATGATCCCGAAACTGGCGCACTCCTCCGGCATCAACCCGGCATACCTGTCGATTCCGATGCTGCAGGCGTCCAACCTCGGTCGTACCATCTCTCCGGTTTCCGGCGTGGTGGTGGCGGTTGCCGGTATGGCGAAGATCTCTCCGTTTGAAGTGGTTAAACGTACATCGGTACCGGTCATCATTGGCCTTATCGTGGTGATTATCGCCACCGAGGTCCTGGTGCCCGGCGTCGCCGGATAATCATTAACGGATAAATAAAATAAGGCGCCTGAAGGCGCCTTATTTTATTATGTAATAACGTCACTAAATGATTAAAAACGTGGAGTCAGGAAAATGTTAAGGAAGAATATTGTGTCAGGATGCGCGCTGCTGATCTGCGCTGGCAGCCTTCAAGCGGCCCCACTGGCACCCACACAATATGGCGACTTCGACCGTTACGTCCTGGCACTCTCCTGGCAAAACGGGTTTTGCCAGAGCCAGCATGATAGAAACCGCAAAGAACCGATACAATGTCTGCGGACAACCGAGGCCGCCAATAAGGCCGATTATCTAACGGTACACGGCCTATGGCCTGGGCTACCGAGCTCCATTGCATCACGCGGCGTGGATAACAACCGCTGGATGCGTTTCGGCTGCGCCACGCGTCCAATCCCCAATATGCCGGAAGCAAAAGCCAGCCGGAAATGCGCCGCCGATGAGACCGGTTTGTCGCTGGAAGTCGCCAATAAGCTCAATCAGGTGATGCCGGGCAGCGGCGGAAAAACCTGCCTTGAGCGCTATGAGTACGCCAAGCACGGCGTCTGCTTTGGTTTCGACCCGGATGCCTATTTCGGTACCATGGTACGCATGAATAGTGAAGTGAAGCAGAGCGCAATAGGTCAGTTCCTTGCTGCTAACTACGGCAAAACCGTTACCCGCGCGAGCTTTGACGATGCGGTTGCCCGTGCTTTTGGCAAAGAGAACGTGAAAGCAGTCAAGCTGACCTGCGACGGTAACCCGGCCTATCTGACCGAAATGCAGATTGCCATTAAATCCGCCAGCATCAACAACCCACTCAGCGCAGATTCACTGCTTCCGCAGCCGCATCCCGGCAACTGCGGCAAACAGTTCATCCTGGATAAAAACGGCTACTAACGGTTTGATTACGCCCCCGGTTTTCGGGGGCGATTCACACTACTGCTCGATAAACGATAACAGATCGTCGTTGATCTGATGCTTATGCGTGGTACAGATCCCATGCGATCCGCCGCGATACACCTTCAGCTCCGCGTCAGGCAAAATTTCCGCCGCCACTTTCCCGCAGGTCTCGAACGGCACAATCTGATCGTCATCACCGTGAATCACCAGCGTTGGGATCGTCATTCTGCGCAGGTCCTCACGCAGGTCGGTTTCTGAGAACGCCTTGATGCAGTCGTACAGCGCCTTAATCGAGCCCTGTAGCCCTTGCTCAACAAAACCTTCGCGCACCGCTTTCGACTCCTTCGCTCCTGGACGGTTATAGCCGTAAAACGCCGCCGTCAGCTCATAGAAAAACGCGCCGCGATCGTTAATCACCCCGTCACGAATACCGTCGAAAACCTCCAGCGGCACGCCGTTCGGGTTAAAGTCCGTTTTCACCATAATGGGCGTTACCGCGCCAATCAGCACCGCTTTGGCCACCCGCTGTGTGCCGTGACGGCCAATATAGCGCGCCACCTCGCCGCCTCCGGTTGAGTGCCCAACGTGCACCGCATCCTTCAGGTTCAGATGGGCGGTCAACTCCGCCAGGTCATCCGCATACTGGTCCATATTGTGCCCGTCCCAAGGCTGCGCCGAGCGCCCATGGCCTCGTCTATCGTGGGCGATAACCCGATACCCCTTTGAGCCCAGAAACAGCATCTGATCCTCAAACGCATCAGACGTCAGCGGCCAGCCGTGGCTAAATACAATAGGCTGTCCGCTTCCCCAATCTTTAAACCAGAGATAGCTACCATCTTTCAGGGTCAGTTTATCGAAACCACTCATACGATCTCCTGTACTGGAAGGACGCTGCCGAATGCAGCCTAAAAAGAATAATCCAGATTTATAGGTTGCGATGTATTTCGCACAAAATTCACACAACGCCGATCGTTGCCATTCTCGAATGTGCGCTGTATCACTTCAAACCTGACCTCAGGATCAGTATGATGGGATGAGATGAACCCTTGCCGCTGGCGGTGAGGGTTTTCTTTTGGATAATCGATAGACATGGAGTAAATAATGACCAGACCTGCCATCATTATTAATGAGTTCGATGCCGAGCGTATCGACCGCCTGCTTGAGCAACCTGCTTACGCAAATTCCCCGGTGGCGAACGCGCTAAACGACGAACTGGATCGTGCCCAGATGTGTGCCCCAGAGGACATGCCGCACGATGTAGTGAGTATGAATAGCCAGGTCAGATTCCGCGATCTCACCACCGGCGAAGAGCGTGTCCGCACGCTGGTCTTCCCGGCCCAGATGACCGACAGCAGCAGCCAGCTTTCCGTGATGGCGCCGGTTGGCGCGGCACTGCTTGGCCTGCGCGCAGGCAGCGCCATTCACTGGGAACTGCCAGGCGGTACTTCTACCCATCTCGAAGTGCTCGAGCTGCTTTACCAGCCGGAAGCGGCAGGCGAATTTCATCGCTAATCTCCCGCGCTAACCTATTAAGAGGATGTTCTGCATCCTCTTTCTGTTTTGTCCCTTCGGCTACTTTCTGCCTCACGAAACTTTACAACTCCCCTCGCCTCGATAAACTATTTTGCGAACTAAATGACATATTTAGAACTCATTATGTGTTCTGATAGTTCCACAAAGACAAGGAGGAGCCATATGTACAAAACAATCATTATGCCAGTTGATGTTTTTGAGATGGAATTGAGTGACAAAGCCGTTCGTCACGCGGAATTTTTAGCCCAGCAGGATGGCATTATCCATCTGCTTCACGTGCTGCCGGCATCGGCCAGCTACACCATGAGCCGCTTTGCCGCCGACCTGCGCCGCTTTGAAGAGCATCTGCAGCAGGAAGCCGAAAGCCGTCTGACCACCATGGTGAGTCATTTCAGCATCGACCCTTCGCGTATTAAGCTTCACGTTCGCCTCGGCAGCGTCCGCGATGCCGTAAATGAACTGGCGGAAGAGCTGAACGCCGATATGGTGGTGATCGGTTCACGTAACCCATCTATCAGCACGCACCTGCTTGGCTCCAACGCTTCCAGCGTTATCCGCCACGCCCATATCCCGGTATTAGTCGTCAGATAATGTAGCCAGGCGAAGCGAAGCGCCGCCGGGAAATAGCCGTCACAAAAAAAGGCCACCTTTCGGTGGCCTTTGACATTGCAGGCATTGTCTTCTTTTTTATGCAGTTTTGGTACGAATCAGGTAGTCAAATGAACTCAGTGACGCCTTCGCACCTTCGCCAGCGGCGATGATAATCTGTTTGTACGGCACGGTGGTGCAGTCGCCCGCGGCGAATACGCCCTTCACGTTAGTCTCGCATTTCGCATCAATGATAATTTCACCCATGCGGTTACGCTCAATCGCGCCTTCCAGCCAGTTGGTATTTGGCAGCAGGCCAATCTGGACGAAAATCCCCGCCAGCGCTACGTGATGCTCGTCGCCGCTCACGCGGTCACGATACTGCAGGCCGGTGACTTTGCTGCCGTCACCTTTTACTTCTGTCGTTTGTGCATTCAGAATAATGTCGACGTTTTTCAGGCTGCGCACTTTATCCTGCAGCACCTGGTCGGCCTTCATTTCTGGCGCAAACTCAAGCAGGGTCACGTGTTCAACCACGCCCGCCAGATCGATAGCCGCTTCAACGCCGGAGTTACCGCCGCCGATGACCGCTACGCGTTTGCCTTTAAACAGCGGGCCGTCACAGTGCGGGCAGTAAGTAACACCTTTGGTACGGTACTGTTCTTCACCCGGAACGTTCATGTTACGCCATTTCGCCCCGGTAGCGATGATAATGCTGCGTGCTTTCAGCACCGCGCCGGACGCGGTTTCAATCTGATGCAGGCCGCCTTCAACCGAGGCAGGAATCAGCTTAGACGCGCTCTGGGAATCAATCACGTCGACGTCATAGTCGCTCACGTGCGCCTTCAACGCACCTGCCAGTTTCTGGCCTTCGGTTTTTGGCACGGAGATGTAGTTTTCGATATCAACGGTATCCAGCACCTGGCCGCCGAAACGTTCGCCCATCAGGCCGGTACGAATACCTTTACGCGCAGAGTAAACCGCCGCCGCTGCACCGGACGGGCCGGAACCGACGATCAGCACATCGTAAGCATCACGTTTATTCAGCTCTTCCGCCGCACGTTTTTCTGCGCCGGTATCCACTTTCGCCACGATTTCAGTCAGCGTCATACGCCCCTGACCAAACTCCTGACCGTTCATATAGACCGCCGGAACGCCCATCACGTTACGGTCGGTAATTTCATTCTGGAACGTACCGCCGTCAATGGCCGTGTGCTTGATGCGCGGGTTCAGTACCGACATCAGGTTCAGCGCCTGCACCACGTCCGGGCAGTTGTGGCAAGAGAGCGAGTAGTAGGTTTCAAATTCAAAGTCGCCGTCGATATCGCGGATCTGCTCCAGCAGAGACTGCGCTTCTTTCGACGGGTGACCACCGGTCCACAGCAGCGCCAGCACCAGCGAGGTAAACTCGTGGCCCAGCGGGGAACCCGCAAAGCGTGGGCCCTGGTCGGAACCTGGGTTAGTAATCTGGAACGATGGCTTACGTACCGCGAGCGTGTTGTCTTCTTTAAAGGTGACTTTGTCTGACAGTTCAGCGATTTCAGCCAACAGTTCCTTGATCTCTGCCGATTTAGCGCTGTCATCCAGCGTGGCAATCAGCTCAACAGGTTTGGTCAGCTTCTCAAGATAGGCCTTGAGCTGGGTTTTCATGTTGGTGTCGAGCATTTTTATCTCCTGGGCTTAAAACATCATCATGCAAGCGGCCACATACGAGCTGCGTATAAGCAACTTGCATCATGATGCTGGGATTAAACAGGCGCAGAAGCGCGCCTGTTAGATGCCGGATGGCACTGCGTTTATCCGGCCTACATACGGTAGGCCAGTTCAGCGCCGCCGGGCAGAAGACGACTTAGATCTTGCCGACCAGGTCTAAAGATGGAGCCAGAGTGGCTTCGCCTTCTTTCCATTTAGCCGGGCACACTTCGCCTGGGTGAGAAGCAACATACTGAGCTGCTTTGATTTTACGCAGCAGGTCAGAAGCATCACGGCCGATACCTTCAGCGGTAACTTCGATTGCCTGGATGATACCCTGTGGGTCAACAACGAAGGTTGCACGGTCAGCCAGACCTTCATCTTCACGCATGTTGTCGAAGTTACGGGTCAGGGCGCCAGTCGGGTCGCCGATCATCGCGTATTTGATTTTCGCGATGGTGTCAGAGCTGCTGTGCCATGCTTTGTGGGTGAAGTGGGTGTCGGTGGAAACAGAGTAAACGTCCACGCCCAGTTTCTGCAGCTCTTCGTAATGGTCAGCTACGTCACCCAGTTCGGTCGGGCATACGAAGGTGAAGTCAGCCGGGTAGAAGAAGAAGACGCTCCAGCGACCTTCGGTATCTTTCTCGGTAACTTCTACAAATTCACCGTTTTTGAACGCCTGGTTTTTGAAAGGTTTGATTTTGGTATTAATTAAAGACATCGAGTACTTCCTCCGTGTTTTCGTTGAGGTCTAAGTTAACGACTTTTTCCTGATTCGACCAATGCGTTTACATTATCAAATCAATAAGCGTTATCTAACAACCGGAACAAGACAGCTTTGTGAACCTATGACGAGGACGGGCACAAATCGCTCACCCCCAGACGTAAAAAGGCCGCATCAGCGGCCCCGTTACCTGAATCCCCAGCAGGTGAATTCAGCGCCAGCCAGGCTGGCTTATTGTTGCGCTCTACATACCTTAACAAAGGTGGTAACAGCCCCTGGATTACATCACCCTGCTCCGCAAAGGGCAATCAACCTGGCGTCGGTCTTATCTATGGCTGTAATAGCCTACGCCGTTTAATGTGTATTACCCACTGATTTTACGAACATTTTCCTTACTATCAGATGCTTTACCCCTTGTTTACACGCTTGGGTAAAACAAAAACGTCAATCAGGCGAAATCCCTATAAACTCATCACGTGAATATTATTCAATATATATATACATCTATTATTCTGCGTAATAAGTGGATCATTACTCGTGCCTGTTATATATTCAGATGCAGTTAAATTTCAATGTAGTTTTTCGAACACATGGATGGTTTCGGAAGAAAATGACGCATGTTGCGTCATGTATGCATTTGTAAAAACAATAAAGGAATATTTCATGGCAAATCTTTACAATCTAAAGCGTTTTGATCTTAATTTACTCATTATTTTTGAATGCATATATCAAAACTTGAGCATTAGTAAGGCAGCGCAAACGTTATTTATTACGCCCTCAGCCGTTAGCCAATCATTGCAGCGATTGCGCGTACAGTTGAACGACCCGCTTTTTGTGCGCTCTGGTAAAGGTATAACGCCAACGACCGTAGCCGATAACCTGCATCTTCATCTCGATGAAAATCTGAATAGCCTTGAGCAAACGATAAATATTATGGGCAAAACCGAGTTGAAAAAACGCTTTGTGGTTTACGGCCCGCAGTTTCACGCCCTGCCAAAGCTCACTCAGTTTATGAATATTCTGCTTGAAGATCCCAATCTTGAAGTGGCCTATCACGATACGGCGGCAGAAAGCGAAGAAATTGAAGGCATAATGAATTACCGAAAGGCTGATGTGGTTTTTACCATGGAGCAATGTAACAACCGTTCTCTGGTCTGCGTGCCATTTTGTGAAAGCCCCGTCTTACTGATGTGCCGCCAGGATCATCCTAGATTAGGCGACAGCGCCACGCCAGAACAACTATCGAAAGAACGCTTCACCCTCTTTCAAACACGTGAACATCAGGTCAAAGAATTTCAGAAGGTCTACGACTCCGCACGACTAACGGAGCGAGAGATTGCATTTACATCGTCCTCATTAATGACGATTTTTAACGTCGTCCACCACAGTGATTTAGTCGCCCTGGCGCCGAGATTGATCTTTAATAAATTAAAAGACACCTTAAAGTTAAAAGAAATATCAACAACTACGCCTATGCCTATGCCTACCTTTACGTTATATATGGTCTATAGCCGCTCATCAATGAATCTGCCATTTTTCGCAGACATTATAAAAAGAACAACATGCCCTCAAATTATTCACGCGGAAAATGAATTAAGTTAATAATATAATTTCATTGCATGTATTATCTTATTTATTACTTCTCATAACAGCGTACTATAATCAGCACCTTATTAGACATCATCGCCATAAAGGATTGCTGATTTATGTCAATCATCAAACTCCCCTTGCCTCTCTCCGTTCTGGAGGCAAGTCGGGAACGGATAAGCTGGACGTTGAATAACCTCCCCCGCGTTTGTATCTCTTTTTCCGGCGGGAAAGATTCTACGGTCATGCTGCATTTAGCCGCCGAACAGGCGCGCCAATCTGGCAAAAAATTCAGCGTGCTGTTTATTGATTGGGAAGCTCAGTTCTCCTATACCATCAATCATTGTCAAAAATTACGCACGCTGTATTGCGACGTGATTGACACTTTTTATTGGGTTGCCTTGCCGCTCACCACCCAAAATTCACTCACCCAATTCAACCCTGAGTGGCAGTGCTGGGAGCCGGGGGCAGAATGGGTCAGGCAGCCGCCTGAAGATGCCATTACCGACCCCGATTTTTTTCCCTTTTATGAGCCAGGCATGAGCTTCGAACTGTTCGTACAAAAGTTTGCCGATTGGTTTTCCCAGCAGCGTCCCGCCGCCGTGATGGTCGGTATTCGCGCCGACGAGTCCTACAACCGCTTTCTGACTATTGCCTCGCAGCGAAAGCGCCGCTTTGCCGATGATAAACCCTGGACGACCGTCGCGCCGGGCAATCATGCCTGGTACGTCTATCCGATCTATGACTGGAAAACGGCGGATATCTGGACCTGGTTTGCCAAAAGCAAGCTGCCCTATAACCCGCTCTACGACCTGATGCATCAGGCGGGCGTGCCGCTGCGCTATATGCGTATCTGCGAACCCTTTGGGCCGGAGCAGCGGCAAGGGCTGTGGCTTTATCACGTCCTGGAGCCTGAACGCTGGGCCGCAATGTGCCAGCGGGTCAGCGGCGTCCACAGCGGCGGGATCTATGCCGGGCAGGATAACCAGTTCTACGGCCATCGGAAAATCGAAAAGCCGCAGCATCATAGCTGGCGCAGTTACGCCCATTTTCTGCTGTATAGCATGCCGGAAGCCACCGCCGACCACTATCGCAATAAGATCGCCGTCTATCTTCACTGGTATCAAAAGCAGGGATGGGAAGATATCCCAGACAGCCAGGAGAAAGACCTCGGCTCTAAAGACGTTCCGTCGTGGCGACGAATCTGCAAAGTCTTATTAAACAATGATTATTGGTGCCGGATGCTCTCTTTCAGCCCAACAAAAGCCAGCCACTACCAACGCTACCGCAAGCGCATGGCACAGAAGCGTCAACAATGGGGGTTACTATGCAACAAAAACTGATTGCGCAGTTGCAAGGCTATCTACAGACCTTATCGGACGAAGAGAAGATTGATGCGATTAATCAGTTTCGGCAGGCTTTGCACGAGGAGAGCCCATTTCGCGACCAGCCGATTGACTGCGTGCTGTGGGTGAAAGAGGAGCGGGTTTCGCCGAATGACTACAATCCCAACAATATGGCGCCGCCGGAAAAACGCCTGCTCGCCAAATCGCTGGAAGCCGACGGTTTTACTCAACCGATTGTGGTGATTGAGAAAAACAGCAACGCCTATGAGATTGTCGATGGTTTCCACCGCCATCTGCTGTCGCAGTCAAAAGCCGCGCTGAAAAAACGCCTACAGGGCTATTTGCCGATTACCCAGCTAGAAAATAGCGACCATTCGCAGCCGTCACGGATGGCGGCCACCGTTCGTCATAACCGCGCACGCGGTCGCCACCAGATAGGCGCAATGTCCGATATCGTGCGCGAACTGAGCCAGCTCGGATGGAATGATGAGAAAATCGGTCAGGAGCTGGGCATGGACGCCGATGAAATTCTGCGTCTTAAACAGATTAACGGCCTGTGCGAACTATTCGGCAATCGCCAGTACTCACAGGCCTGGACGGTCAAATAGCTACAGACGACACAGACGCTCGGCGGCGGCCAGCAGCGTCGTTGCCTGCTTGGCAAAGCACAGGCGAATCAGCTTATGCGGGAACGACGCCGCACAGAAGACCGACAGCGGGATCGCCGCCACGCCAATTTCAGTGGTCAGCCATTGGCAAAAGCTCACGTCATCGAGCTCGGAAATAGCGCTGTAGTCCGCCAGCAGGAAGTAGGTGCCTTCGCAGGGCAGCAGCTTCAGTCGGCTCTGGTTTAGCGCATCGATGAACAGGTCACGGCGCGCCCGATAAAAATCGGGCAGTTGGCGGTAGTGCTCAGGTTCGGCCCGCAGCATATCCGCCAGCGCCAGCTGTGCCGGGGTATTGACGGCAAAGGTCAGATATTGGTGCACCTTACGCAGCTCGGCGCTTATCGGCGCGGGCGCGACGCAGTACCCCACCTTCCAGCCGGTCATATGATAGGTCTTGCCAAACGATGAAACCGCCACCGCCCGCTCGCGAAGCTGCGGGTGCGCCAGCACGCTGGCGTGTCCGGCTTCGCTAAAGCAGATATGTTCATACACTTCATCGCTGAGCACATAAATTTCCCGTTCAGCAATCGCCTGCCATAATCCCTCAAAATCGGCCGCCTGCCATACGGTGGCGGAAGGGTTATGCGGAGTATTGAGAATAACCAGCCGGGTTTTATCGCTCAACGTGTCGGCAAATGCCTGCCAGTCGACGCGAAAGTGCGGCGGCTGCAGCGCGATACGCTTCACGATGCCACCGGAAAGCTCAACCGCCGGCGCATAGCTGTCATAGCTCGGGTCGAAGCAGATAACCTCATCACCGTCGCGCACCAGCGCGGTAATCGCCGCGTAAAGCGCTTCTGTCGCTCCGGCGGTGACCGTAATCTCATTATTCACGTCCGGCGAGTGGCCATACAGCGCCTGCGTTTTCTCGGCAATCGCTTCACGCAGCGCCAGCGCGCCGGTCATCGGCGCATATTGGTTTGCGCCCGCGGCGACATGGTGCGCCAGCCGTGCCTGAAGGTAAGTGGGGCCGTCAAAATCGGGGAAGCCCTGTGAAAGGTTGATCGCCTGGTGCTGCTGCGCCAGCGCGCTCATCTGGGTGAAAATGGTGGTGCCGAGGTTGGGTAGCTTGCTTTGTGGGATGAGTTGCTTATTCGTCATTCTTCGTTTGCCGCTCGTGATGCCAAAGTTAACATCAATATAACACGGCGAACGCGTTTGGCAATCAAGACGTTTAGATGTCTAAATAAACGTTAGCAACATTTCGCGCCGCCCTTCCCGCCGTAGCGCGCGTCCTGACGATCGCGGAAAAATTCTTCGTAGGTCATCGGCGTCTGGTCCGGGTGCGTGATGCGCATGTGTTCAACATAATTGTCGTAGTCCGGCACGCCAATCATCATTTTAGCGGCCTGGCCGAGGTATTTTCCGGCTTTCGAAAGCGTATCAAACATCGTTTTTGTCCTTTGGGTAAGCCCGGCGTCGCTGCGCTCGGCCGGGCTACAACTTCATTAAACCACGCGCAAATGAAATTAGTGCGCGCGTTTCGCCTGCGCCACCAGATTCTCCGCATCCGCCGGCATCGGCTCATACGGGGTCTCTTTCGCCGTCGGTTTATCCTCTTTCAATGCCGCCAGTGCGGTTTTGAGTGAGAACAATGCCAGCACGACCACCACCACCATAAAGAAGATGGTCAGCCCGGCATCAAGACGGTTGTTGAACACCAGCTGCGCCAGCTGCGATTCGGTGTACTGCGGCGGAATGTTGCCGCTGTCGATCATCGCCTGGAACTTGTTGGCAATTGCCAGGAAGCCCACGCGGGTGTCTTCGCTGAACGACTTCTGCCAGCCCGCTACCAGCGTACACACCAGCAGCCACGAGGTTGGCACCAGTGCAACCCATGCGTAGCGCTGGCGTTTCATCTTGAACAGTACCACCGCACAAAGCATCAGCGCCATACCCGCCAGCATCTGGTTCGCGATACCGAACAGCGGCCACAGGGTGTTAATGCCGCCCAGCGGGTCAACCACCCCTTGATGCAGGAAGTAACCCCAGGCCAGCACGCAGAGTGCCGTTGCCAGCAGGTTAGCGGGCAGAGAATCCGTACGTTTAAGCCCTGGATTGATAACGCCCAGCAGGTCTTGCAGCATAAAGCGCGCCGCACGGGTACCCGCATCCACCGCCGTCAGAATAAACAGCGCTTCAAACAGAATGGCAAAGTGATACCAGAACGACACATCCATCAGGCCGCCCAGCGCCCCGTGAAGGATATAGGCCATCCCCACCGCCAGCGTCGGCGCACCGCCCGCACGAGAAATGATCGACTGCTCACCGACTTCGTTGGCAATTTGATGCAGCAGGTCCGGCGTCACCGCAAAGCCCCAACTGCTGACCACCTGCGCCGCAGAAGCCACCACGTCAACGGTACCGGCTGGTGCCAGCATCGCCATCGGGCTGTTCATCGCAAAGTAGACGCCCGGGTCGATAATACAGGCAGAAACCAGCGCCATAATGGCGACGAAGGATTCCATCAGCATACCGCCGTAGCCGATAAAGCAGGCCTGATTTTCGTTCGCCAGCATCTTCGGCGTGGTACCGGAGGCAATCAGCGCGTGGAAACCAGAAACCGCGCCGCAGGCGATGGTGATAAACAGGAACGGGAACAGGTCGCCAGTCCACACCGGGCCGGTACCATCAACAAATTTGGTCAGCGCTGGCATCGTCAGCGTAGGACGCATAATCAAAATGCCAATCGCCAGCCCGACAATAGTGCCGATTTTCAGGAAGGTAGAAAGGTAGTCGCGCGGTGCCAGCAGCAGCCATACCGGCAGCACAGAAGCCACAAAGCCGTAGCCCACCAGCATCCAGGTCAGCTGTACGCCGGTATAATCAAACCACGGTGCCCAGGTTTCGCTTGCCGCCACCCAGCCGCCGGAAATAATGGCAAACACCAGCAGCACCAGACCAATAACCGACACTTCGCCAATGCGTCCCGGACGCAGATAGCGAATATAAATCCCCATAAATAGCGCCAGTGGAATGGTGAACGCTACGGTGTAGGTTCCCCAGGGGCTGTGGGTCAGCGCTTTCACCACGATCATCGCCAGCACCGCCAGAATGATCACCATGATCATAAAGGTCGCCACCAGCGCAATGACGCCAGCGACCGGCCCCATCTCCTCTTTCACCAGCTCACCCAGCGAACGACCATCGCGACGGGTGGAAACGAACAGCACCATAAAGTCCTGGACCGCACCGGCCAGCACCACCCCAGCTAACAGCCAGAGCATGCCTGGCAGGTAACCCATTTGCGCCGCCAGCACCGGCCCTACCAGCGGGCCCGCCCCGGCAATCGCCGCAAAGTGGTGACCAAACAGTACTTTTTTGTCCGTTGGTACATAGTCGAGACCATCGTTATGACGCACGGCAGGCGTCATGCGCGTCGGGTCAACCTGCAGCACCTTTTTCGCAATATAGAGGCCGTAAAAACGGTAGGCGATGAGATAAACGCAGACCGCCGCCACGACGATCCACAATGCGTTTATCTGTTCACCACGATTGAGGGCGATGTAGCCCAGGGCAAACGCTCCGACAATGGAGAGTAACGCCCATATAAGGTATTTCCCTGAATTGTTCATAGTTATTGTCCGTATCAGTAGCAGAGGATGTTACATTTTGTGTCCATAGCAAGCACACTTGATTTAACAACCTTGAAACGAATATGAACAGGAACAGAACCCGACATTTACATCACATTGTTAACGGGATCACTTAAGTCAGAAAAACGGATGAGAGATGGCGGAGGAAATTGAGAGATTCCCGGCGGCGCTTCGCTTGGCCGGGCTACCACTGAATTGTAGTCCGGCCAAGCGAAGCGCCGCCGGGATCGGACACAAAACCTAACCCAGCACCGCCGTCCCTAACCGGCAGGTACAGCAGCGTCGCCCCTGCTCGTCAAAAACGACAATTTCCCAGCTCTGGCTTTGACGCCCGAGGTGCAGCGGCTGGCACACCGCCCGCACCTGCCCTTGAGAAACCGGGCGGTGGTGTGATGCATTCAGTTCGGTGCCAACTACGCACTGCCCTTCACGGGTCATCAGAAAACCGGCCATCGATCCCAGCGTCTCCGCCAGCGCCGCCGACGCGCCGCCGTGCAGCAGGCCAAACGGCTGATGGGTGCGGCTGTCCACCGGCATCACCGCTTCCAGGCTGTCGTCGCCGATATGGGTATAAACAATCCCCAGATGCGCCACCATGGTGTTCTCACTGGTGGCGTTCAATTCATCGAGGGTTAAATGGCGCTTCCAGATCATCCTACGCTCCCAGCGTTGAGCCGCCGTCCACCACAATATCCTGCAGCGTGATGTGGCTGGCGCTGCTCGATGCGAGGAACAAAATAGTGTTGGCAATCTCCTGCGGACGGGCAATTTTCCCCAGCGGAATGCCGAGTTTAAACTGCTCACCAAAGCCACGAATACGCTGCTGCTCAGCGTCGTCACTCACCCACAACACGCGCTGCATATCAGTGTCGGTCGAACCCGGCGAAACGATGTTACAGCGCACGCCCGCGCTGGAAAGCTCCAGCCCGACGGTCAGCGCCAGGCTTTTTAGCGCCGCCTTCGACGCACCATAGGCGCTCATGCCGATACGCGGCGTATGCGCCGCATCGGAAGCGACGGTAACAATTGCCCCGCCCTGCTGACGACGGAACTGTGCCATCGTCTGCTGGAACAGGTTAAACGCGCCGCCGACGTTGACCGCAAAGGTCTGCTGCCAGTCTTCCAGGCTCAACTCGTCGGTTGCACCCATTCGCAAAATTCCGGCGGCGTTCACCAGCACGTCCAGCCGCTCGGTGGTGGCAAGCAGACGCTCGCACACCTGCGCTACCTGCTTTGCATCCGCCACGTTCAGCACTTCGGTGGTAAACGGATAACGCTCGCCGTTGAAAGCCAGGTCGAAACCGGTCACCTTCGCGCCCACCTCCACAAACGCCAGCGCGGTAGCGTAACCAATGCCTTTTCCTGCCCCGGTCACCCACACGGTCTGGCCGTTAAAATCGAACCCGGCCATTATTTCACCTCGCGGGAGAGCAGCGCCCACCAGGCGTCGATGCTTGGATTTTTCGCCAGCATCACGAAGTCGATATCGCCGTGCACTTTACGCCAGCGTGCCGCCAGCGCCATCATGCGCACGGAGTCGAGGCCGTAATCAATCAGGTTGTCATCGTCGAGCGGTTCATCAGACTCATCCAGCAGCGGCAGTACCAGCGCGCGCAGCGCCGCTTTGCTGGTCGGCACGGACGGCAGCAGTTCATCGGTCATCACCACGCGGCCGCTACGACCAGCAACATATTTCAGCGACATCAGGTGCTCGTCGCGGCTAAAGTCCGCCAGCGCGTCAGCGACAAAGAACGGCTTAATATCGCGCATAAAGGCGTCGGTGGCGGTGGTCATGCAGCCAATGTGCGCATAGACGCCGGTGATAATCAGCTGATTACGCCCAGTATCTTTCAGCATCTGCTCCAGCGGCGAGCGGTGGAATGCGCTGTAGCGCCACTTCACCAGCACGGTATCCTGCGTATCCGGCGCCAGCGCCGCAATCACCCGCTGCTGCTCCGGCGAGCGGGTCAGCCCCGGCCCCCACATATCATTCAGCAACGCGCGATCTTCATCGCTCTGCTCTTTCGGCTGCGCGGTGTAGTACACCGGAATATCGTGTTTCTTACAGAAGTCGCGCAGCGCGGCAATGTTCGCCACCACGGTCTCCATCATTTCGCTGTCCTCGCCCCAGAAGTTGAGGAAATACTCCTGCATATCGTGGATCAGCAGCGCGGCGCGCGACGGTTCAAACGCCCAGTTGACCTTGTTCTCGGGAAGATCCAGCGCGGTTGGCAGCGCGTAGCCCTGTAATTTTGGAATCGCCATGTTGTTCTCTCCTTCAGCCCTGCGAGCGACTCGCCAGCCACTGACGTAATTGTTTTTTATCGACTTTCCCGACGTGGGTCAGCGGCAGTTCATCTACGCACTCGACGCGGTCAGGTAGTTTAAATTCGGCCACGCCCTGCTCGCGCAGGAAACGACGGACGGCCACGGCGCGCAGCGGTTCTTTCACCACCAGATAGGCGCAGCTTTTCTCGCCAAGCAGGCTGTCTTCCATGCTGACCAGCGCCGCGTAGACCACCGCGTCATGACGCAGCAGCAGGTTTTCAATCTCTTCAGCGGCAATCTTCTCGCCGCCGCGGTTAATCTGATCTTTCTCACGCCCTTCAACGGTGATGTAACCCTCTTCGTCGATGGAGATAAGATCGCCCGAGCAGTAAAAACCGTCGGCATCAAAGGCGCTGGCGTTATGCTGCGGGCTCTTGTAGTAACCACGGAAGGTGTATGGGCCACGGGTCATCAGTCGGCCAACTTCGCCGCGCGGCAATGGGTTACCGTCGGCATCCGCCACCCACACTTCGTCGTCCGGGCACATCGGGTAGCCTTGAGTGTTGAGGATCTTTTCTTCTGAATCATCCAGACGGGTGTAGTTCACCAGCCCTTCCGCCATGCCGAACACCTGCTGCAGCTGGCAGCCGATCTCCGCCGGAATACGCGCCGCCAGGGTCGCAGAAAGACGCGCACCGCCCACCTGGAGCAGCGTCAGCGAACGTAGCTGGGCGTTGCTGCCCCATTCGGCAATCGCCTGCAACCACAGGCTGACGGCAGGCGGCACCAGCGCCGCGACGTTCACCTGATGCTTTTCAATCAGCGGGAAGCAGAGCGTGGCGCTTGGATCCGCCGCCAGCACTACCGTCCCTTGTGCCAGGAAGACGCCCAGCGCGCCAGGCGAGCTCATGGCGTAGTTATGCGCCGACGGGATCGCGCAGAGATAGCGCGTCTGCGCATCAAAGCGGCAAATCTCATTACTGCGGCGAATGCTGTAGTAGTAGTCGTTGTGGGTACGGGGGATAAGCTTCGGCGTGCCGGTACTGCCGCCGGAGAGCTGAAAAAAGGCCACTTCGTCGGCGGCGGTTGGCGTTGGGGTAAAGTCGACAGCCGGACGAGCAATCGCCGCCTCCAGCGCGTGTTCCCCCTCACCTTTACGCAGCAGCACCATGCGCAGGGAGCGATGCTGTTCGCAAAAAGCGTTCAGGAAACTATCGTCACCAAACAGCGTATGCGAACGGTCGGCAATCAACGCCGCCGGGGCAATCTGCTCGGCGTAGGCATTCAGCTCGCTGCGCTGATGGCTGAACAGCGCGTTCACCGGCGCGACGCCGATTTTCAGCAGCGCAAACAGCGTAATGTAAAACTCGGCGATATTGCCCAACTGCACCAGCGCGGTTTCACCACGCTTCAGCCCTTTACGCTGCAGCGAGGCCGCCAGGTTATCGACGTAGATATTCAGTTGCCGATAGCTAATCTGATGGTCGCCATCAATCACCGCAATTGCGTCGCTACCTGCGTGGCGGGTTAGCATTTCGGTCAATGGCAGATCCTGCCAGTAACCTTTCTCGCGGTAGCGCGCCGCCAGCGCGTCCGGCCAGCGGGTAAATTCCACGGTCATTCTGATTCCTTAATGCAGGCCGAAAACGTTCAGCATGGTAGAGAGTTTTACGCCGGTTTCGCGCCACTCGGACTCCGGCGATGACGCAGGCACAATGCCCGCACCGGCAAACAGACGCACGCTATTGGCTTTGACGCGCGCGCAGCGGATAGTCACTACCCACTCGCCGTTACCTTCGGCGTCACACCAGCCGACGATGCCGCCAAACAGGTCGCGCTCGAACGGCTCCAGCTCGGCAATCAGCTGTTTCGCCGCCTGATGCGGGAAACCGCTCAGCGCAGGCGTTGGATGCAGCAGACAGGCGAGCGTCAGCGCGTTTTCTTCCGCTTTAGCCTGGCCTTCAATTGGCGTAGCGAGGTGCCACAGGGTGGGCGTGGTAAGCAACTGCGGGGTGCTCGGCAGCGAGAGCTGCAGGCTGCGCGGCGCCAGCGTTTTTTTCATCGACTGGGTCACCAGCTCATGTTCGTGACGGTCTTTTTCCGAAGCCAGCAGACGGTTACCCGCTTCGCGATCCAGCATATCGTCCGGCTGACGACGCGCGGAACCGGCCAGCGGCAGCGAATGGAACAGCGAGCCCTCTTTACGCAGCAGCAGCTCAGGGCTGGCGCCCAGCAGCACGCTACCGTCCGGCAGCGGCACGTGGAAGTTAAAGCTCGCCGGGTTTTGCGCCACCAGACGCTCCAGCAACGCGCCGCTATCCAACGTCTGCTCGGCTTCAATATCAATCAGGCGGGAAAGCACCACTTTATTGACCTGCGGGGTCGCGGTCAGCGCCGCCGCGCGGGCCACCATATCGAGGAACACCGGGCTTTCGGGGATTTCGCGGCGCGCCACCACCGCCAGCGGATCGCGCGAGGCGTGATAGCGGGAAGCGTGTTGCTTTGCGGTACGCGAAAACGCGTCACAGCGTTCAGGGATAAACAGCGCGGAAGGCTGCGTGGTGTCGAACGGGATAGCACCAACCATCACCGGATTGGCGATCCCGGCAGCTTTGGCCGCGGCAAACGCCGAGGCTAGCCCCTGCTGGAATACGCTATCTGGCGCATCACCGCCTTCAGCTGGGCAGGTGAAGCGCTGAAAGCAGCCCGCGGTGGTAAAACTACGGAACGGCGACATAAAGAAAAAGCTATCGGCCGAAAGCGTAGCCTGATGGTGTTGTTCTTGTGTATCCGCAGCAAGTGACGTTTCCATATCATCCTCCAAAAACGATAAAGATATTACGAATAATTATCATTTATATTTTGGTTGGGTAACCTAAAAGTAAACGCCTCGTATGTCAACAGCGCTAAGCAGCATCTTGTGCTTAATAAAAAGCGCGTAGCCCTGATATTGCCCTGCCCCGGCAATGGAAGAGGGCTTGCATCCAGCGCGAACAATAGTTGAAAATGAGAAGCATTAACCAATGACAATCAGGACGCATATCCGTGAACTTCTCCGCTTTATGGCGCACCGTGGCGCTCATCGCAGGTTTCAGTGTTTTAGGAATATCCTCAACCCAGGCCGCCGAATGGCCGCGCCAGATTAGCGACAGTCACGGCGTTCACACGCTGGAGCACAAGCCGACGCGCATCGTCTCCACCAGCGTCACCCTCACCGGCTCTCTGTTGGCAATTGATGCACCGGTAATCGCCAGCGGCGCTACCACACCCAATAACCGCGTAGCCGATGCTCAGGGCTTCCTGCGCCAGTGGGGCGATGTAGCGAAAGCGCGCAAGGTAACCCGCCTTTATATTGGCGAACCAAGTGCAGAAGCCGTCGCCGCGCAAATGCCTGATCTGATCCTGATTAGCGCCACCGGCGGTGACTCCGCGCTGGCGCTGTACGACCAGCTCTCCACCATCGCCCCAACGCTTATCGTCAACTACGACGATAAAAGCTGGCAGGCGCTGTTGACTCAGCTCGGTACTATCACCGGGCAGGAGAAGCAGGCTGCGGCGCGTATTGCCGAGTTTGATAAGCAACTGGCGACGGTAAAACAGCAGATGAAGCTGCCACCACAGCCGGTGAGCGCGCTGGTCTATACCGCCGCGGCGCATAGTGCCAACCTGTGGACCAGCGAATCCGCGCAGGGGCAGTTCCTCTCCCAGCTCGGCTTTACCCTCGCCACGCTGCCGGAAGGCCTGCACGCCAGCCAAAGCCAGGGCAAACGTCACGACATCATCCAGCTTGGCGGTGAAAACCTGGCGACCGGACTGAACGGCAACAGCCTGTTCCTGTTCGCCGGTGACCAGAAAGACGTGGACGCGATTTATGCCAACCCATTGCTGGCGCACCTGCCGGCGGTGAAAGAAAAGCATGTTTACGCATTAGGTACCGAGACGTTCCGCCTCGACTATTACAGCGCAACGCGCGTGTTAGCGCGGCTGTCGGCGCTGTTTGGTTAATCGCCGATCCAGTCCCGGCGGCGCTTCGCTTGGCCGGGCTACTCGTTTCCTGTAGCCCGGACGAGGCGGTTACGCCGACTCCGGGATCTCGCGCCGGAACCGCCGCAGCTCGCCCAGCAGCAGCAGTAAAATCCCGCCCACTATCGCCAGCCCCCAGCCGCTGACGCTTGCCGACGCCACCGGGGTCAACATCGCACCCAGTCCGCCAAGCAGCGCCGCACCGATGGCATCACCGGTCACGTTCTGCGCCGTCCACAGCCCGTTAATGCGCCCGAGCATGGCTTCCGGCGTCTGGGTCTGAATCAAGGTGTATTGCAGCAGCGAACTGATGGCACTCAGCCAGCCAAACAGCGCCAGACAGACCATCCCTAGCGCCCAATGCGGCATCATGGCAAACAGACCGATTGCCACAAACGCGCCGACCGTCGCCAGCAGCATCACCCAGCCTGGACGCTCGTTCTGCGCCAGCCGTCCGCTGGTTAACGCACCAAAAGCCGCCCCCAGCGGGATTGCCGCGTACAGCAGGCCAATCTGTGCTGCTGACATCTGCCAGCCTTGCGCCAGCGCGGGGTAAAGCACGCGCACGGCGCTGGCCATCGTCACCAGTCCGCCCAGCAGCGCAATGCCGCCAATCAGCGGGCTAGCGAGCAGAAAACGGAACCCGGCCACCAATGAAGTGAACGGATGTTCGCGCTTCTGCGGCGGCGGTGGCAGTTGCGGTAAACGCAGCAGCGTCAGCGTGGTAATAAAGGTGCCCAGCGCTGCCAGCAGGTAGTTCCACGACACGCCGCCGGAAGCCAGCAGCAGGCCGCCGACCATCGGCGAAATCACCGACCCCAGGCGCACCGTCAGCATGGTGATCGCCCCGGCCTGCATCAGGTTTTCACGCCCAACCAGCGCAGGCGTCGCCGCCAGCAGCGCCGTCACGCCCAGCGAAGCAAAGAAGCCATCCCATAATCCCAGCAGATAAATCGCCACCAGCGACGGCTCCGGCAGCAGCGCGTTTAGCCACAGGCCGATAAACCCCACGCCGCAGGTGCCGCGCGCCAGCAGAATCAGTTTGCGGCGCTCGTAGCGGTCGGCCAGCACGCCGCCGACCATCAGCCCAACGAACATCGCCCCGCCGGTCAGCGTGACCGAAAGCCCTACCTGCCAGGTGGAGTGGGTCATCATCTGGATTTGAACAGGTACCGCCACGCCGAGCAGGCCCAGCGAGAGAATGGAGATAAAGCGAGCGATAAAGACGGCGCGAAAGGCCGGATGCGTTTTTAGCAGGCTCAGATTCAGCAGCCAGGATTGTCGATTCATTACAAAACCTTGAACGTTTTTTCTTACCCTTTCCGAGGGCGCTCATGCTAACATAAGCGAATAAGATAGATAACGATAATTACTATCATTATCAAATCAGGGATGTCGCCATGTCGTTTTCCACCCCGGTGCTGCGCGCCCTTGCGCTGCCTGGATTGTTGATACTGCTGTTTCTCGCCGCCACGCTCAGTTTATTGATTGGTGCCAAACCGCTCCCGGTTCACGTCGTGATCGACGCGCTTAGCGGCACCTGCCAGAGCACCGACTGCACCATCGTGCTCGATGCCCGACTGCCGCGAACGCTGGCCGGTCTGCTCGCCGGTGGCGCGCTGGGGCTTGCCGGAGCGCTGATGCAAACCCTCACCCGTAACCCGCTTGCCGATCCCGGGATTCTTGGCGTTAACGCCGGAGCCAGCTTTGCCATCGTGTTAGGCGCGGCGCTGCTTGGCATCACCTCGCCGCAGGAACAGCTAGCGATGGCCTTTTGCGGGGCGCTGGTGGCCTCGTTAATCGTGGCCTTTACCGGCAGCCAGGGCGGCGGCCAACTGAGTCCGGTACGCTTAACGCTGGCAGGCGTGGCGCTCGCCGCCGTACTGGAAGGTTTCTCCAGCGGTATCGCCTTGCTCAACCAGGATGTCT
The DNA here is from genome assembly GCF_040930405.1 of Kluyvera sichuanensis. Taxonomy (NCBI): domain Bacteria; kingdom Pseudomonadati; phylum Pseudomonadota; class Gammaproteobacteria; order Enterobacterales; family Enterobacteriaceae; genus Kluyvera; species Kluyvera sichuanensis. The sequence continues at coordinate 21,538 of NZ_CP162271.1, read as the reverse complement.
ACGATCAGCTGCGCTTCTGGCAGGCCGGGTCGCTGGATATTCGCACCCTGCAAACTCTGAAAACGGTACTGATCCCGGTGTTGATTGCCGGTGCCGTCGCGCTGATGATGAGCCGTTCGCTTAACAGCCTGAGCCTCGGTGCCGACACCGCCACCGCGCTGGGCAATAAAGTGGCGCGCACGCAAATTATGGGGCTGCTGGTGATCACCATTCTGTGCGCCAGCGCGACATCGGTGGTAGGCCCTATCGCCTTTATCGGCCTGATGATGCCGCACATTGCGCGCTGGCTGGTCGGTTCGGATCACCGCTGGTCGCTGCCGGTCACCCTGCTCGCCACGCCGTCGTTGCTGCTGTTTGCCGATATTATTGGTCGCCTGCTGGTACCCGGCGAACTGCGGGTGTCAGTGGTCAGCGCCTTTATCGGCGCACCGGTGCTGATTTTCCTCGTCCGCCGTAAATCAAACGGAGGTGGCCGATGAACGCCCCTTCTCGCCGTCTGGTCGCCAGCTGTCTGCTGCTGGTCGCCGCATGCCTGGTGCTCACGCTGCTGAGTCTGCGCAGCGGTGCGGTCACGCTGGAATTTTCACAGATATTCGCCGCGCTGTTCGGTGATGCGCCGCGTGCTATCACGCTGGTGGTCACCGAATGGCGTCTGCCGCGCGTGCTGATGGCGCTGCTGATTGGCGCCGCACTCGGCGTCAGCGGCGCAATTTTCCAGTCGCTGATGCGCAACCCGTTGGGCAGTCCGGACGTGATGGGCTTTAACACCGGCGCGTGGAGCGGCGTGCTGGTGGCGCTGGTCTTCTTCGGCCAGAACCTCACCACCATTACCCTCGCCGCCATGGCGGGCGGCATCGCCACCTCGCTTATCGTGTGGGCGCTGGCGTGGCGCGACGGTATCGAAACCTTCCGGCTGATTATTATCGGCATCGGCATCCGCGCGATGCTGATGGCCTTCAACACCTGGCTGCTGCTGCGCGCGTCGCTGGAGACCGCCGTCTCCGCTGGGTTATGGTTTGCCGGATCGCTTAACGGCCTGACGTGGGCCAAAATCTGGCCTGCCGCACCAATGATGGTTGTCGCCCTCGCCTGCTCGGCGCTGCTGGTGCGCCGTTTACGGCTGTTAGAAATGGGCGATGACAGCGCCTGTGCGCTGGGGGTTCGCGTCGAGCTTTCCCGCCTGCTGCTGATGCTGGTCGCCGTGGTACTGACCGCCGCTGCCACCGCGCTGGCCGGGCCGATTTCGTTTATTGCGCTGGTTGCACCGCACATCGCCCGCCGCCTCAGCGGCACCGCGCGCTGGGGGCTGACCCAGGCGGCGCTCTGCGGCGCGCTGCTGCTGGCCGCCGCCGACTACTGCGCCCAGCAGCTGTTCTTGCCTTACCAGCTTCAGGTGGGCGTCGTCACCGTTAGCCTTGGCGGTATCTACCTCATCGTGCTGCTTATTCAGGAGTCTCGTAAAAAATGACCGACACCGTCGCTCGCCTGCGCGGCGAGGCGTTAACCCTTGCCTACGGGAAAAAGACCATCGCCGAGTCGCTAAACGTCACCATTCCTGATGGTCATTTCACCGCCATTATTGGCCCCAACGGCTGCGGGAAATCAACCCTGCTGCGCACGCTCAGCCGTCTGATGACGCCGGTTCACGGCCACGTCTATCTCGACGGTGAAGAGATACAGCGTTACGCCAGTAAAGAGGTGGCGCGTCGCGTCGGCCTGCTGGCACAAAACGCCACGACCCCGGGCGATATTTCGGTACAGGAGTTGGTTGCGCGCGGGCGTTATCCGCATCAGCCACTGTTTACCCGCTGGCGGCAGGAAGATGAGGATGCGGTGCAGAATGCAATGCAGGCTACCGGCATTGTTAATCTGGCAGGCCAGAGCGTCGATACCCTCTCCGGCGGCCAACGTCAGCGCGCGTGGATTGCGATGGTGCTGGCGCAGGACACGTCGATTATGCTGCTCGACGAGCCAACGACCTGGCTTGATATCAGCCATCAGATTGATCTGCTGGAACTGTTAAGCGAACTGAATCGCGAGCGCGGCTATACGCTCGCCGCCGTGCTGCACGATTTAAACCAGGCGTGCCGCTACGCGACGCACCTGATTGCCTTGCGCGATGGGAAGATTGTGGCAGAAGGCGCGCCGAAAGAGATTGTTACTCCGGCGCTGATTGAAGCGGTGTACGGCCTGCGCTGCATGATTATTGACGACCCAGTGGCGAATACGCCGCTGGTGGTGCCGCTTGGGCGGCGGTGAATTTTCCCGGGGTCGCTAACGCTCGCCCGGGCTACGAATCCAATGTAGCCCGGGCGAACGCAGTGACCCCGGGAAAGCACGAAACCTACCCCAATATCTCCCGCATCACCGGTCCAATCGCCTCAAACGCCGCAGGCGTAATGATGTCGACGTGAGCACAATCCTGATGGTAAACCTCCAGCTCGCCCACCCACGGCCCCCAGGCCGCCTGCGGATCCGCCTGACGGGTTTTCTCGGCAACGAACAGCGTCGCTTTGCCATCGAACCTCGCGCTATGCGCGGTAGTCAGCAGGCGCACCGCATCGGCGTAGTTACCTTCAATTGCGCTGAACAACTCGCTAGAGCCCTGCCCCTGCTGGGCGGCAATAAACGCTTCACGCTCGCGGTCAATCTCCGCCAATACTGCCGGATCGAGGCCGTTCGCCTCTTTTTCCGCCCAGTTCTGCGTTTCCGGCGGCCAGGTATCCAGCAGGCCGAGGAACGCCACCGTTTCACCGCGCTGACGTAAACGCGCCGCGATACCCTGCGCCAGCGTACCGCCGAGCGAATAGCCGAGCAGGTAATACGGCCCGTGCGGTTGCTGGGCAAGCAGCGTCGCCAGATGATGTTCGCACACCTCGTCCAGCGTCGCGGCACTCTGCATCGGCCCTTCCGGGCGCGGCGACTGAATGCCGGTAATCGACCAGCGCGGCGACAGATAGCGCGAGAGCACGCTGAACTGCCAGGCAAAACCAGACGCCGGATGGAAGCAGAACAGCGTTGGGCCATCACCGGTGCGCAGCGGCAGCAGCGGCTCATAGCCCAGACGCTGCGCCTGCTCGTCGTCGCTACTGTCCAACAACGCGCTCAGTTGACCAACGGTCGATGACACCATCACCTGGCCCGGCGTCACTTTGCGCCCGGTTTGCTGGCTCAGCGTTGCGGCAAGGCGCATGGCGAGCAGCGAATGGCCGCCGAGGGCAAAGAAATCGGCGTCGATGTCCTGAATGTCGCAGCCGAGCAGTTGGCTGAACGCCGAAGCAACCTGCAGTTCGGTTGCCGTTTGCGGCTCGCGGCCGCTCGTTTTCTGCGTCAGCGACGGCAGGGGCAGCGCTTTACGATCCAGCTTGCCGTTGGCGCTCAGCGGCAGTGCGCTCAGCTGTAACAGCACCACGGGCACCATGTGCGGCGGCAACTGTTGGCGGAGCTGCGCCAACAAGGATTCGGTATCAAGCGGCAGGCCGGAAACCGACACCACATAGCCCACCAATTGGCGCGCATCGCCGCCGGTGGCCGCCGCCTGGTTGATCACGCAGGCGTGCGTTACCGCCTGCTCCACGTCCGGCAGGCTCTGCATCACCCGGTCGATTTCGCCAAGCTCAATGCGCTGACCGCGAATTTTGAGCTGATCGTCGCTGCGCCCAAGGTATTCCACCGCACCGTTATCCAGCCAGCGCGCGACATCGCCGGTACGGTACATGCGTTCACCGGGAGCAAACGGGTCGGCAATAAAACGGCTGGCGGTGAGATCCGGTCTGCCCAGATAGCCCTGCGCCAGCTGAATACCGGTGAGGTAGAGATCGCCCGCCACACCAAACGGCACCGGGCGCATCATGGCATCCAGAATACGCAGGCCGGTATTCCACACCGGGAAGCCAATCGGCACGCTGTTGCCGGACACCGCCGCCAGCGCTTCGCCGTAGGCCGGGTACCAGCTCACGTCCACCGCCGCTTCCGTTGGCCCATAGAGGTTGTGCAGCGGCACGTGGGTGAGTACTTCCCACTCACGGCAAAGTGCGGTCGGCAACGCTTCACCGCTGCAGAACACCCGCTGTAGCGAACAGCAGCTGTCCACCGTTTCCGGCGTCAACGAGGCCACAAACGCCGCCAGCATCGACGGCACAAAGTGGGTGGTGGTGATGCCATAATCGGCAAAGAAGCGCTGCATCGCCAGCGGGTCGCGGTGCGCTTCCGGCTCTGCCATTACCAGGCTTGCGCCGGTAATAAACGGCCACCAGAACTCCCACACCGAGACGTCAAAACTGCACGGCGTTTTCTGCGCCACCACGTCATCGGCGGTCAGCGGATAGTGGTCTTGCATCCACAGCAGACGGTTAACGATGGCCTCATGGCCGACCATCACCCCTTTCGGGCGGCCGGTCGAGCCTGAGGTGAAGATGATATAGGCCGTCTGTTCCGGCGTTGCCAGCGCGAGCGGCTGGTCATCACCCGCCTCCAGCGGTGCGCTCAGGCACAGGCTGTCGATATTGGGGAAACGGTGCAACTGGTCGGCGGCGGTTATCAGTAAAGTCGGGCGCGCGTCTTCCAGCATCATCTGCAAGCGGTCGTCCGGGTAGCCGGTATCCAGCGGCAGCCAGGCCGCACCCGCCTCAACGATAGCGTGCAGCGCCAGCGTCAGGAACACCGAGCGCGGCAGTGCGACGGCGACGCTATCACCGGGCTTCACCCCACGTTCGCGCAGCACGTTTGCCAGCGCAATCACCTGCTGGCGCATCTCGCGGTAGGTAAAGCGATAGTTCGCATCCACCAGCGCCACGGCATCCGGCGTTTTCGCCGCCTGCTCGGCCACCAGCGAACTGAGCGTGGCGCGCGGCAGGGATTTTTCAGTGGCGTTGATCTGCGCCAGACGCTGATATTCGTCAGGCGAAAGCAGTTCCGCATCGGCACACATCAGTGCAGGATTATCGGCAAACTGCTGCAAAAGTGAGGTTAAACGAGCGATATGCTGCTGCAACGTCGCTTTATCATAACGCTGCTGGTTGGCCAGAATTTCCAGCGACAGGCCGCCCTCTTCATCGGGGAACAGCGCCAGCTCGAGGTCGTTTACCGGCCCGGTGGCTAGCGTATGCGTTATCGCCTCAACGTCGGCGAAACCGAGGCGATAATCAAACATCTTGACGTTAAATACCGGGCCAAACAGCGCTTCATCGCCCGCCGCTTTTCCAGCATCACGCACAATCTGCTCCGCATCGTAGCGCTGATGGCGACGCATCTTTTTCAGCTGCCCGGAGAGGCGAGTTGCCAGTTCCGGCAAGGTTTCCTGGCCGTTCAGCGTCACGCCCAGCGGCAGCACATTCAGCACCGGGCCGGTGGCCGTCAGGGCGGCAGAACCCATGCGGCGCATAAAGATAAACCCGGCGGCGTAGTCGCTGCGCCCGCATAGACGCCCTAACCAGAGTGCAACCAGCGCCAACGCCAAATCGGCGGGCTGGCACTGCGGTGCAGAGGCGGTTAGTCGAGAAAACGCCCGGCGGTTGGCGGTGAGTTTCAAACGCCAGATAGCGGTGCTTTGCGCACGACCCGGCAGCGGCGCAGAGGAGAGCGAGGCCGGAGACGGTAAGGCTTTGCGTTGCTCGGCCCAAAAGGCTTTATCTCGCTGAAACGCCTCGCTATCACGGTAGCGTTGATATTCGTCCACCACGTCGGCAAACGGCGTGAATGCCGGTTCCGGCAGCGTCTCACCCGCGACTAACGCCTGATAAATCAGGCTTATCTGGCGGGTAATCGCCGGGAAGCTGAAGCCGTCCACCAGCAGATGGTGATAGCGCTGATACCAGAACCAGCGATTGTCGCCGACGCGGAAAAGCTGATGGCAATAGAGCGGATTGCCGCTATCGACGCGGCTGTTTTGCGAGAGATCATGCTGCATCAAAGCTAGCGCCGCCTGCTGCGGGTCAGACTCACCGCGCAGGTCGTGGCATGCCGGTTCGGCAATCGCCATACTGTCATCCAGCCACTGCCAGATTTCGCCATTCTCTTCGCTAAAGCGCATGCGCAGCGTGTCGGCCTGGTTCAGCCCCATCACGATAGCGCGCGCCAGCAGGTCGCCGTTAATTTCCCCGTTTAGCTCAACGTAGTGCGCCACGCTCCAGGCGTTGGGTAATGTCGACAGGGCTTCCGCCATCCAGATGCCAGGCTGGGCGGCGATCAGCGGTAAACGCGGGCTCATGAGCGGCCTCCACTGACGGAGAAATGGTCAGGATAAATCGTCGTCCAGTTTTGGGTGAGCCAGGCGTTACACGCCTCAAGCGGCTGCGGCTCGCAGACCACCGTCCAGCCCGCAGGCAACGAACACTGCTGGGGCCAGAGGCTAAACTGCTGGTGAGGATTTTGCAGAAGGTAAAACTGCCCTTGCGCCACGTCGAAGGGGTTACTGACTTGCATACCAAACTCCTGTCGTTAATCGCGCGTTGCCGTCTGGAGGTTCCAGAGCGTTATCAGCCCGGCGGTCAGCCCGCCGCGCCAGCAAAGCGCATCATGTCCGCCATCAACCTGATGCCAGAAAATCGGCTGCTGTGTGCGCTGTAACTGCGCCAAAAGCACCTGATTGGCGCGAAAAATTATCGGTTCACGGATGCCCGCTTCCAGCACGATCCGCAGCCCCTGCGGGTTCAACTCACCGCTTTCAAGCTGCTGTACAATTTCCCCGGTCTGCTGCCCACCTCGGTGCGGCCACCAGTACGACCCCGACTGGCTCAGCACGCAACCAAAGCGTTCCGGCCAGTGCAGCCCGGCGTACAGCGCGGAGAGGCCGCCGAAGCTCTGCCCGGCCACTATCGTCCGGTCTGCGCGGGAGCTGAAAGGCGCGATGGCCTGTACCTGCGGCAGCAATTCCTGCTGCACCGCCAGCCAGAAATCCGCATTGCAGGGCAGTTCGACGCTGCGGTGCGCGTTATCAATCACGTCAATCAGCAGATAGACCGCGGGAGGCAGTTTTTTTGCCGTGGTCAGTGAGGTTAACGCGGGCCATACCGGCATGCTTTCGGCCCAGAACTGGCCGTCGAGTAGCACCGCCAGCGGCCTGTCGGTCTCGTTGGCGTCGCCGGTGGTAAAAATCCACACCCGGCGCTGGTTGCCCAACCGTTCACTGCGCCAGGTAATGCACTGCGGTTCGGGCCAGGCTGTCGCTGGGTCAGACCAGCCGGGCTGTTCCGGGGCCTGCGGCATTTCCAGTGCGGACACCGCATGACCGCGCCCGCCCTTCCAGCTTTGCGGGTTCAGCGGGTCGGAGATGGCCTTCGGTAGCAGCTTGCGCCAGCCTTCGCGCAGTTGCTGGCGGTCCGGCTCGGCGGCAGTAAACAGCTCGGGGGAAAAGTCGTCATCGCGCACGCTCGGCGCAAAGCAGTAGCTGCCGCGCCAGGTGGATGGCAGCGTGGTTGTCCAGCGCCAGACATCGGTATCAGGAATACGTTCGAGGGTCTGCGGGGCAGAGTTGTGGTGGTGATCGGTGACGCCGGTAATGTAAATCCACACCCGGCAAACGGGCGATGAACGCTCGCTGCCTACGGGGTCTCGCCACCAGAACGTGACGCGATAATTATCGCCAACTCGTTCATATTGCGGGCCTTTTATCGCATCCCACCACGCGTCACTTCCTGTTGTTAACTTCTCCACCACGTTAACCCCATGTTTATTGTGGAATTTATTGTTACATCTAAAAAATTATTGATAATATTATTGATAACTATTTGCATTTGCAATAGCGTATTGCCGCGCACTTTCTCATGCTTCTGGCATACAACCTTGCCGCGTCTCCCCTTTTGGGAATGGATCACGACGGGACGTTGGCGACGAAAAGCAGGACACACAATGAATAATAAAATCAAATCCCTGGCCTTCCTGGTCAACCTGGGTATTTATGGCGTTGCTTCTCCGGCTTTTGCCGCCGAGACTACCAGCAATAAGGACGCCGACGGTGAAACCATGGTCGTGACCGCTGCCGAGCAGAATCTGCAGGCACCGGGCGTCTCCACCATCACCGCCGACGAAATTCGTAAGCGCCCACCGGCTCGCGACGTTTCTGAAATCATCCGCACCATGCCGGGTGTAAACCTCACCGGTAACTCCACCAGCGGCCAGCGCGGTAACAACCGCCAGATCGATATTCGCGGTATGGGCCCGGAAAACACCCTGATTCTGATCGACGGCAAGCCGGTTACCAGCCGTAACTCGGTGCGTCAGGGCTGGCGCGGCGAGCGTGATACCCGCGGTGATACCGGCTGGGTTCCGCCAGAGATGATTGAACGCATTGAAGTCCTGCGTGGCCCCGCGGCTGCCCGTTATGGTAACGGTGCGGCGGGCGGCGTGGTGAATATCATCACCAAAAAAGGTGGTGATGAATGGCACGGTTCCTGGAACACCTATTTCAACGCGCCTGAACACAAAGAAGAAGGTTCCACCAAACGCACTAACTTCAGCCTCACCGGCCCGATGGGCGATGGTTTCAGCTTCCGTCTCTTCGGTAACCTGGATAAAACCCAGGCCGATGCCTGGGACATCAACGATGGGCACCAGTCAGAGCGTACCGGTGCTTACGCAGATACGATGCCTGCCGGTCGTGAAGGCGTTGAGAATAAAGATATTAACGGTCAGCTTCGTTGGGACTTCGCGCCAATGCAGTCGCTGGAGTTCGAAGCGGGCTACAGCCGTCAGGGTAACCTGTACGCGGGCGATACTCAGAACACCAACAACGATAACGACACCAGCAAGGGCGGCAAAGGTTTGGTGAAAAAATACTACGGGAAAGAAACTAACCGTATGTATCGCCAGAACTATGCGCTGACCTGGAACGGTGGCTGGGATAGCGGCATCACCACTAGCAACTGGGCGCAGTATGAACATACCCGTAACTCCCGTCTTGGCGAAGGCCTGGCCGGTGGTCTGGAAGGGCTGTTTAACAGCAACCAGTTCAGCGATACGGATCTGGCTGATGTGACGCTGCACAGCGAAATCAACATTCCGTTCGATTTTGTGGTGAATCAGAACCTGACGCTGGGCACAGAGTGGAACCAGCAGCGTATGAAGGACTCCAGTTCCAACACGCAGACCTTCATGGGCGGTAATATTCCAGGCTACAGCAGCACCGACCGTAGCCCGTATTCTCAGGCTGAGATCTTCTCGCTGTTTGCTGAGAACAACATGGAAGTCACCGACAGCACCATGCTGACCCCAGCGCTGCGCTTCGATCACCATAGCGTCGTGGGGGACAACTGGAGCCCGTCACTGAACCTGTCTCAGGGCTTGGGCGATGACTTCACGCTGAAAATGGGCATTGCCCGCGCTTATAAAGCCCCGAGCCTGTATCAGCTCAACCCGAACTACATTCTGTACAGCAAAGGCCAGGGTTGCTACGCCACCGGCGCGGCTACCGGCATCGGCTGTTACATGATGGGCAATGATGACCTGAAGGCCGAGACCAGCATCAACAAAGAGATTGGTCTGGAATTCAAACATGAAGGCTGGCTTGCGGGCGTGACCTGGTTCCGTAACGATTACCGCAACAAGATTGAAGCGGGTACCGTGCCGCTAAGCAGAACGTCAATCACCAAAGGTACAACCACCACCTACACCGATATCTACCAGTGGGAAAACATTCCTAAAGCGGTGGTTGAAGGGCTGGAAGGGACGCTGAACGTTCCGGTAAGCGAGACGGTGAGCTGGACTAACAACATCACCTACATGCTGCAGAGTAAAAACAAAGAGACCGGCGAACGTCTGTCGATCATTCCTGAGTACACGCTGAACTCCACCCTGAGCTGGCAGGTTCGTCAGGATGTGTCGCTGCAGTCAACCTTCACCTGGTACGGCAAACAGCAGCCGAAGAAATATGACTACCAGGGCAAACCGGTTACTGGCACCTCAGCCACTGAGGTTAGCCCGTACAGCATTGTGGGTCTGAGCGCAACATGGGACGTCAACAAAAACCTCAGCCTGACCGGCGGCGTGGACAACGTCTTCGACAAACGCCTGTGGCGTGAAGGCAACGCCCAGACCGTGAGCGACACCAAAACCGGTGACTACATGGCCGGTGCAGGTGCCTACACCTACAACGAGCCTGGCCGTACCTGGTACATGAGCATCAACACCCACTTCTGATAGCTCACTCACTATCCCCCGCCCTCTTTCGAGAGGGCGTCGGGAGGATGAATGCAAACCACTCATTACCCACTCACCTTCCCTCACCACATCCTGCACGGCGTCGATTTTGATGCGACGACGCTGCGACCGGCCGATCTTCTCTGGCTGCCCTATCCTGCACTGCTCAACCGCTACGGACACAAGCGTCAGGCCGAGCACCTTGCGGGGCGTATTGCCGCCGTCCATGCGCTGCGAGAGGTGGGTGAAAAGCGCGTACCGCATCCCGGCGACCGAGGCCAACCGCTGTGGCCCGCGCCGTGGTTTGGTAGCATCAGCCACTGCGGCAATACCGCGCTGGCGGTCGTCTCCCACGAACCCGTAGGGGTGGATATTGAGCGGCTTTTCGATTGCCGTCTGGCGCAGGAGCTGGAAAACAGCGTGATAACCCCGGCAGAGCGCCTTGTCATTGCTTGTTGTGATTTGGCCTTTGAGCTGGCCCTCACCGTCGTGTTCTCGGCAAAAGAGAGCGTGTTTAAGGCTTTTTCTCACAACGCGTTGGATTTCCCCGGTTTTTTCAGCGCGCAGCTCGTCAATATGAACGCTAGCGCCCTGACGCTGCGCCTGACGGCCAGCTTCGCACCGAAGCTTGAAAATAAACTTATCTTAATCAACTGGTTAAAACTAAACGACCGGATTATCACCTGTACCGCCCCCGCCAACGAAGCGTGATCCTTTTCTCCTTTTAAGAAATTAGCTGTGCAAACCGTAGACAGTTTCATCGCTCAGCCTTATCGTTAACTTGAATAATAAATCATTATTGAATATATATTCAATGTGGAGAAAGAGATGAACGCTACCCTTATCAAGTCTGTGCTGTTTGCTTCAACGATCGCTGTCTCCGGCTCGCTGTTCGCCGCCGATAACGGCCTGATCGCCATCATCACCCCCTCTCATGACAACCCGTTCTTTAAAGCGGAAGCCGACGGTGCCGCCGCAAAGGCAAAAGCGCTGGGCTATACCACGCTTATCGCCTCGCACGACGACGACGTCAACAAGCAAAACCAACTGATTGAAACCGCCATCGCGCGTAAGGCAAAGGCCATTATCCTCGATAACGCCGGAGCCGATGCCACCGTCGGGCCGCTGGAGAAGGCAAAAGCCGCAGGCGTACCGGCCTTCCTCATCGACCGCGAGATCAATAAAACCGGCGTGGCCGTCGCGCAGATTGTCTCCAATAACTATCAGGGCGCGCAGCTCGGCGCAGAGAAGTTCGCCAAATTACTTAACGGCAAAGGCAAATACGTTGAGCTGCTGGGCCGCCAGTCGGACACCAACGCCAGCGTCCGTTCGCAGGGCTATCACGACGTGCTGGACGATTACCCGGACATGAAAATGGTGGCGCAGCAAACCGCCAACTGGAGCCAGACCGAAGCCTTCACCCGCATGGAAGCTATTTTGCAAACCAACCCGGATATCGTCGGCGTGATCTCCGGTAACGACACCATGGCGCTTGGCGCGGAAGCGGCGCTGAAAGCAGCGGGGAAAAAAGATGTCATCGTCGTCGGCTTTGACGGCAGCGATTACACCCGCGACTCGATCATCAACAAAGGCAATATCAAGGCCACCGTGCTGCAACCTGGCTGGAAACAGGCACAAATGGCCGTCGAACAGGCCGACTTCTTCCTGAAAAACGGCAAAGCGCAAAAAGATGAGAAGCAGCTGATGGACTGCATTCTGATCGATGAGGCTAACGCCAGCAAACTCAACATGTTCAACCTTAGCGAGTAAGGCGGTACGTTATGTCCTTAAAACAATGGAGCGCCGTAGCGATGGGCTGCGCCGCTCTGTTGCTGACGGCCTGCACCGTGGTGGATCTGGATGAAAACGGCAAGCCGATTCTGCCTGCCGACCCCAATGCCAAAGCCAGCTTCGACAACCTGACCCCACAGCAGATCGCGCAACAGACCTGGAAACCCCGCGTTATCGATACCGCACATCAGCACGCCCTTGACGCGAATGCGCTGGAGAATTTACGCAAAACCTCCGGCAGCACGCCGCAGAGCGTTTTCGTGCGCCTGACCAGCGAGGTCAGCGCCGTGGATATCAGCAATGAGCGTGAGCAAAAGCTAACGGTAACCCTTAACGGCCAGCCGCTCAGCATTCAGACCGGCCCGGTGATGCGCGGCAACGCCATCCGCGACGCGACCGGCTTTAAGTTTGACGACTTCACCAACCAGGTGCAGTTCGCGCAGCTTTCCCGCGCCTACAGCCGGGAAGCGGTCAAAACGCTGCCCAAACTCGACAACAGCTGGGTAGGAAAACCGGTGACTCTGCTGTTTGCCGTGACCGTGGTTAACGGCGTGGCGCAGGACGCCGCCGCGTTAGAACTGAAACAGGAGGCGCCATGATGGCTGAACATTGTGCCGATGACATTATTCTGCGCACCCATGGCATCTCGATGCTGTTCCCCGGCACCATCGCGCTCGACAACGTGGACTACAACGTCTGGCGCGGCAAGGTTAACGTCATCATTGGCGAGAACGGTGCCGGGAAGTCAACGCTGATGAAGATCCTCGCTGGCGTGCAGCAGCCAAGCCTTGGCGAAATGCAGCTCAACGGCAAGCCGGTGAAGTTTGCCAACACGCGCGATGCCGCCGCCCACGGGATCGGCATGGTGCATCAGGAGCTGAATCTGTTTGAAAATCTGAGCGTCGCGGAAAACATTTTCCTCGGCCGCGAACTGCAAAAAGGCGTTGCGCCGATTAATGAGGCGGAGCAGGAAAAACGCGCCGCCGAACTGCTCAAACGCCTCGATCAGCCGATCTCGCCGCGCGAGCTGGTGGGGAACCTGAAAGTCGGGCAGCAGCAGCTGATCGAGATAGCCAAAGCGCTGGCCGAAGATGCCGACATTCTGATCCTCGACGAACCGACCTCCGCGCTCAGCAAAACTGAGGTGGAGATTCTGTTTCGCGTGATCCGTGAGCTGACTCGTCAAGGGGTCTCGATCATCTACATTTCGCACCGGCTGGAAGAGCTGATGGCGATCGGCGACATGATTACTATCCTGCGCGACGGCAGGTTCCAGTCCGAGGCCAGAGTAGCCGATATCGACGTACCGTGGATTGTCCGCGAAATGCTCGGCAGCGACCCGGTCAGTAACTTCCTGGAACCGGGGCGAACCTTTGGCCCACCGCTGCTGGAGGCGGAAAATATCACCTGCATCAACGCTGCGGGCAACGCGGTGGTCAACGACGTCAGCTTTAAGGTCCATGCCGGTGAGATAGTCGGCATCTATGGGCTGATGGGGGCTGGGCGCACCGAATTGTTCGAATGCATGCTGGGCACCGAACGTAACTATCTGGGGAAACTGTGGCTGGACAGTAAGCCGGTACCACAGCGCTTAACCCCCGCCGACCGCATCCGCATGGGGATGAGCCTGGTGCCGGAAGACCGCAAGCGCACGGGGATTTTCCCCATCTCGTCGGTAGCGAATAACCTGACCATTGCCAGCCTCTGGCGACGACTGCGGCGCGGTCTAACTATCGCGAATAATGAAGAAGAGGCGGTAGTGGCCAGCACCATCGGCAATCTGTCGATCAAAGTCTCTTCGCCGGAGGTCGAGATCCAGGCGCTGAGCGGCGGCAACCAGCAAAAGGTGGTGATAGGCCGTTCGCTGCTCACCAATCCAAAGGTACTGTTTCTGGATGAACCCACGCGCGGCATTGATATCGGCGCCAAAGCCGATGTGTTTCGCATGATGGTTCAGCTCTCTTCACAGGGTATCGCCGTGGTGTTTTCCACCTCGGATTTAAAAGAAATTATGGCGGTTTCCGACCGTATTCTGGTGATGTCCGGCGGCAAACTGACCGCCGATATCGTTCGCGAACGAGCGGAAGAGTCCGCGCTGGTTTCAGCAAGTGCTCAGGGGTTCTAGTATGAAAACGACACAATCAGTCGCGTTAACCCAACGCGGCGGGACATCGCTGTCCCGCGAAAATATCCTGCTGCTTCTGCTGAAGCTGCGCACCTTTATCGCCCTGTTCTTGATCGTCGGCTTTTTCACCGTGATGGTGCCCGGATTTTTGTCCGCTGGCAGCATGGTTATCATGATTAAGCATATTGCCATCAACGCGTTTCTGGCGCTGGGGATCACCTTTGTCATTATTACCGCTGGCATTGACCTCTCTATCGGCGCGACGCTTGGGCTATGTGGGATGATAGCCGGGTGGCTTATCACCAAAGGGATTGTCCTGCCGATGTTCGGCATCGCCATTTTCCCCAGCGTCTGGCTTATCGTGCCTATCGTGCTGGTGATTGGCGCGCTTATCGGCGCGGTCAACGGCTGGATTATCACCCGCTATAACGTCGCACCGTTTATCTGCACCCTTGGTACGATGTACGTGCTGCGCGGTGCGGCTATGCTCACCTCGGACGGGCAAACCTTCCCGGGGCTGGCAGGTAATCCGCAGTTGGGCAATACCGGTTTTGATGAGATAGGTGCCGGTTCGCTGCTGGGCATTCCCTGGGCCATCTGGCTGATGGTGGTGCTGGCACTGGTGATTGCCTATATCGCGCGCCGCCTGCCGTTTGGCCGCCACGTCTACGCCATCGGCGATAACGAACGGGCCGCCGAACTGTCGGGCGTTAAGGTGAAGCAGATTAAAGTGCTGGTCTATACCCTCTCCGGCTTTTGCGCGGCAATTGCGGGCATTGTGGTCTCCGCGCAGCTTCTGGCAAGCCACCCGGCGAACGGCACCGCATTTGAGATGAACGCCATTGCCGCCGTGGTGCTCGGCGGCACCTCGCTTGCCGGTGGGCGCGGCACCATCCTCGGCACGCTGATTGGCGCCTTCGTCATCGGTTTTCTGGCGGACGGCCTGGTGATGATGGGGGTCAGCGAATTCTGGCAGATGGTCATTAAAGGCATCGTAATTATCGTCGCGGTGATTATCGATCAGATGCAAAACCGCATGCAGCAAAAGGCAGCGGTGGTGGCGCAAAAGGCGATGATAGAGAGCCAGTAAACCTGCGATATTCGCACTTCCACTCCCCTTGCAAAATGGTACGGCTAATAGCCGTACCATTTGTACTTTCCAACCGTACGCCGCAATCCCGCTTACTTCTCGTCAAAGCCCTCAACTGATCAGCATTACGATATTAGCGGCGGTTATTTTGCAACCTCGTTAATCCCCCCTTTCTCCCGACAGATTTTGTGATTTCCATCAAATTTGCTGGTTTTACAGATAGCGTTGCAAAAGCAACTCGCTTACCCTATTAAATAAATAATCAGTATTGAATATATATTCATAGTATTAAAATCCACCTTCCGCTCTCATAGAATCAGAGAGGTTGTAAATGAACTATCAGCAAGTATCGGATAACATCATCAGGAACATTGGCGGTATCGGCAACATTACGAAACTGATCCACTGTGCTACTCGGCTCCGCTTTACTCTCCAGGATACCGCCCAAGCCAACATTGAGCAGTTAAAAAAGATTGATGGCGTACTGACCGTCATTGTAAGCGGCGGTCAGACCCAACTGGTTATCGGTGATGAAGTCGGTAACCTCTTTAATGTGCTGCAAAAGAAACTGGGAAAGACATCGTTCGAGGAAATTGAGGGCTCACGGCGAGAGGAATTGCAAGCCGGTAATGTACTTGAACGCCTGATCAAAACAATCTCTGGTATTTTTATTCCACTGATTGGCTTGATTGCAGCTACGGGTATTCTTAAAGGTTTTCTTACTGCAGCAGTTGTGCTCAATTTCGTCAGTGATAAGAGTAGCACCTGGCAAATTCTATCGGTTGTGGCAGATGCATTCTTCTATTTCCTTCCAGTTATTCTCGGTTTTTCTGCTGGGAAAGCGTTCAACACGAACCCTTATATTACTGCTACTATAGGTGCGGCACTCATTCACCCAACAATGGTGGAGCTTTATAAAGAAGGCACAGCTCTCACCTTCCTGGGCATCCCTGTTATATTGATGAGCTATGCCCAATCGGTCATTCCTATTATTATTGCAGCCAAAGTAACAGCAATTGCAGAGCAATTTTTAAAGAAAGTGTTGCCTATCGCGATCCAGCTTATCTTCGTTCCGCTCATCCTTTTTGTCGTCATTATCCCAGCAACATTCCTGGTTATTGGTCCTGCATCGATTTATGCCAGTAAAGGGCTCGCCGACATTTCTCTCGCGCTCTATCATCTAAGTCCAGTCGTTACAGGTTTTATTCTTGCCGGTATCTGGCAAGTCGCCGTTATTTTCGGTCTACACTGGGCATTTATCCCTATTTTTATCAACAACATTTCGGTTTATGGCTATGATCCTATCAATGCCATGCTCTATTGCACCGTTTTTGCACAAACCGGTGCTGCACTCGCCGTTGCGCTAAGAGCTAAAGAAGAAAAACTAAGAACAGTCTCCTATACCGCCACCTTATCAGGATTCCTGGGCATAACAGAACCCGCTATTTACGGCGTTAACCTGCCACTACGCAAACCCTTTATCATGGCATCAATAGGCTCAGCTTTTGGCGGGGCAATAGCCGGTTATTTCAGTGCTAAAATGTTTGGCGGTTTTGCTCAGGGAGGAATATTCGGCGTACCGCTATTTATCGACCCTGCCGGTTTAGGCGCCTCTTTTTACGGTTTCTGTATGTCACTCGCCGTTGCGTTCTTCATTGCTTTAATTCTTACCTGGGCAATGGGATACCAGGTTACAGCAGAAAAAAATGCTGCTTTAAAACACAGCTAATTTATTTTTGAGGTGGTTATTATGTTGGCTATATGTACTGATAAAAGGCATTTTTTGAAAGAGGGCGATCGTTTTTTTTTCCTTGCCGATACTGTGTGGAGCGTGTTTACCAACGCATCAATGACTGACTGGATTACCTATCTTGAACACCGAAAAAAGCAGGGGTTTAACACCCTGCAAATAAATGTGCTGCCACAGTGGGATCGTAGCAAAAAAGCGCATACGCCTCATCCATTCGGTATTGATGAACAGGGTTATTATGATATTAACCAGCCAAATCATGACTATTTCAACAATGCACGCCAAATGCTGATGGAGGCACATAATAGAAATTTTGAAGTCGCATTAGTGCTTGTCTGGTGTTCGTATGTTCCCGGCAGTTGGGCCGATACGCTACAACGTACAGTGATGCTGCGTAAGAATGACATTAATCGCTACGTTACTCTGATCCATCAGTGGTTCTCCACCGTATCGCCTCTCTATATTATTAGCGGTGATACTGGATTTGAGTCAGACGATATTATCGACTACTACACCATTGCACTCGATACGATCAAAACGCTTTCCCCGCAATCACTGACGACGCTGCATATTCGCGGCCGACTGTCTGAAATCCCGTCACGGTTGAAAGAGAGCGACAAGATTGATTTTTGGTTCTATCAGTCCGGGCATAACGCACAGTATCCTGATATGGCCTATACCCTGGCCCAAACCTTCTTTAATGATTATCCAGAAAAACCGATTATTAACTCAGAACCCTGCTATGAAATGATGGGTTATAGCCGAGGACAGTATGGGCGTTTCGATCGCACGGCAGTAAGAAAAGCAGCCTGGCAGAGCGTGCTATCCGGCGCTAATGCGGGAATCACCTATGGCGCGCATGGTCTATGGAGTTGGCATACTCGTGATTCCGTCTATGGCACAACGATGGGGGAAGGCTTTTTACCACCTTACTATTGGGATGAGGCGATCGATTTCCCCGGAGCCGATGATTATGCCTGGCTGAAAAATCTGATTACGCGTCACCAATTCTGGAATCTGAAGCCCTATGCTGGTCTACGAGACTGCCCAGAGCCAATACGCGCGGCGCGGCATGTAAATCATATTCTGATCTACGTGCCTTATAATATTCAACTTTCCCTGGAATACGAGCCGTCATTAAAACAAGCGACAATTGTAGAACTGGAAAGCAAAAAAACCACCGGCTTCCCTCTAATAAGAAAAGGCAACGACATCGTTATTCCGATGACGTCGTTCACTGGCGACTGCCTTTACATTCTCCATGATGGCAGTTTTACATTATAGCGACAGCACGTTGCTGTCGCGGTGCAGCAACCGTCTGGAAGTGTCGATCGCGCTGCGCCTGCAGCGCGCATAACTCATTATACCAGCAGCTCGGTTATCCCATCGGAACTGAGCTGCACCAGCCCTTTCACCCCATAGTAATAGCCGGTTTTGTAGTGGCGAATGTGGATCTCACGGATATGCCGGTCCGGGCTGTCGTTGAGCATTCCCTGCGTTAGCGGCAGAATTTCATCGCCATAGTCTTCAAACAGCTCCCCGGTCACAATCACGTTTTTGATGTTGTGGATGGGTGCGGTACAGCAGATAGCGAAATAGAGCGCCTTCGCGGTCGAGAGCAGCGTTTCGGGTTTATTCTCTTCACTGACGTAAAATGCCTGCTCAATGCCACCTTCATAGGGCAGATGGACTATCTCCGGGTAAAAACCGTTCTCGCCGAGGCCAGTTTCACCGTTCATACAATAGCCGTAGCCCAGGCTACCAAAGCCCGGC
This sequence comes from Kluyvera sichuanensis, assembly GCF_040930405.1. Lineage (NCBI taxonomy): Bacteria > Pseudomonadati > Pseudomonadota > Gammaproteobacteria > Enterobacterales > Enterobacteriaceae > Kluyvera > Kluyvera sichuanensis. The sequence continues at coordinate 2,875 of NZ_CP162271.1, read as the reverse complement.
ATAAACGCCACCCAGGATGAGCCCGGTGAAAGCTTGGCAAGCATGTGGCTGGTACAGTGCGCAATATTAAAAATCTGCGCCGTGATCCCAATCGCCTCTTCAACATCGCGCTTCAGGTTGACGTTGTTTTCGATAAACAGCGGGCAGTAGCGTACGATGCCGGTGTAGTGTTCAATCCCCCCCTGCAACGCGATGCTAATGATTTTGATACGGGACAGCAGAACGCCTGCGGATTCACAGAGCGATTTAACGCAGTCGACCACAATCTGCACCAGCGATGCTGGCGACATCACCTCCGCCAGCGCCCCATCATATTTGGCGAGCGCGGTCTGCTGCGTATTGTAGTCATTGAGCGTCGCCTGCAGATTCCCTCTTCGCAGCATGATATTGACGCTAAACCAGGTTTGCGATTTGACCGCCAGCATCTGCTGCGGGCGACCAAAAGCGATATCTTTGACCTCGCGTTCTTCGATAAGCCGGTCAGCCAACAGCTGAGAGGTCAGCTTGGTGATATACGCTTTGGTCACGCCGAGTCGACGGGTCATTTCCGCCCGCGACTCATTTTCACTGTGCAGAATATTGAGGATCTGCTTTTTATAATCCATGGTGTTCAACCTCGGTGCGCGTGATAACTTCCTGGCGCCGGTATCATAACACCCTGGCGGCGTATTACCTGCTCTTCTCTTTTTGCCGCAAAACGAGCACCCAATCACTTCCCGTTTCCGGCGGATCGATGCTCAGGAAGAAGGTTTCGGAAATATCATCACTCACCCGGTTCATAATGCCGTATCGCGGGTCAAACCAGGCAATCTCAAACCCGGTCTGGGCGAAATCGCGTACGTCGACCACGATATTCTGCTGCTCCGGAACATAAACCGCTATCCAGCGACGCTTCTCATCACGCATCGCCCGGCAGTGACGGCTGTCGGTTGGATTGACGCTTTGCAGCAGCGTTTGGTCCGGCACCCGATGCTGCCAGTCCGGCAGCGATTCCATAAAGCGGCGCAACTGGCCGATGTTAAACGCGCCCGGATAATCAAGGACGTTAAACCAGTACGGGATAGTGTCGCCCTGATAGGTGCTGGCGGCGCTTTCCGGGATCGCCACGCTGTCGTCCTCCGGGCGGCGCATCTGCCAGAGGCTGTAGCAGCCGTAGGTGATCCCTGCTCCGCCGGCAAACACCGACCAGTAGCTGGTACGCCGTATTTCGCGGTCAGTGAAGCGACTGGCATCCTGCGAACGTTTGAACTGATGCTGGCACATGACCGGATGCGCTTCATAGCACGGTTCGCTGTCGAGCACCGGTTTATCCTGGCGCTGGTAGTCCATTTCAATCGGCCGCCATGAGGGATAGGCCTGACCCATATGGCCGGTTTGCCAGACCACAAAATCGTGCCACGGCCGTTCGCCTAGCATATCCAGGGTGCTGCGTCCTCCCTGGCTGTGCACGGTCAGCAGCGCGTCACCGCTGGCACCCAGCCGCAGCCCTTTTGCCATCGCCTCCAGCAGGTCACGCTGCTCGTCGCTGGCGATGGCACGATCGCCGCCAATCATCCAGATAAGACCAATATCACGCATTTTATCGCTAAGATAACGGCAAAATGCTGACACATTGTGAACATTAAACAGCGGCTTTTTATCGCTTCCCCAGCTGTTATTGACGCTCCAGTGGGAGCCCCACATTGGCACCAGCGCAATAAAAATACCCAGGCGGTTCGCCATTTCGCTCACCTGGCGAACGTGGTCAAAGTAGGCCTCGTTCGGTTCGAGCGTGGTGAGGTCATGGAACGGCACATGCCCTCCAGCATAGGTTGGCGTATGCAGCCCATCGAGTTCGCATACTGCCACCGCTTGCACCACGTTAAATCCCTTCTCCGCCCGGTTACGCAGATAGCGCTCTGCCTCCTCTAGCGTGAGCTTATGAAACAGTTCCCAGGCGGTGCAGGCCGTATAGAAAAATGGCTGATTATTGTCGTCATAAAAGCTTCGGCCATTAATGTGCAGTTTTTTCATAACCTACTCCTGATGATAAAGATGGGCTGTCCTGGAGAAACGCCTGGCAGGCTTTTTCGTCCAGTTTGTAGCGAGAGAACAGGAACGCGGCGAGGAACATACAGGCCGCAGGAAGCCAGGCGTACAGCAAGGTGAAAGCGGAAAGCTGGGTCGGTGAGGCGCTGGTCATGGTGTCCGGGTTGTAGCCATACCAGGCGAGAACATAGCCAATAATCGCGCCGCCAATCGCCATACCGGCCTTGGTGGCAAACAGCATCCCGCCGCCGATCATACCGTTAATACGCACGCCGTAGCGGTGGAAACCATAATCCGCCACGTCGGCCACGGTCGCCCACAGGATAACGGCGATAAGCTCAACCGCCAGCGTCGCCAGAACGAACAGCGCGGCGTGCAGATAGATGGCGTTGGTTGGGGTGAGACCGATAATCAGGGTGATCACCCCGCCGATAATCTGGCTGGCAACCAGCAGCGGAATGCGCTTCACCCAGCCTTTTTTCAGGCAGTAGCCGGTGAGGAGCGGTGCAACAATTCCAGCGATGGAACCGGCGGTCAGCAGCAGGCTGAGGAAAGAAGCCGGCATCTCCAGCACGTATTTCACAAAGTAGGCCGCCGCGCCAAACTTCAGCGTGTTCATGATCATCACCACCAGCTGCGCGGCAAAGACAATCATCGCCTGGTCGTTTTTAAAGATGAACTGCACCTGTTCTTTCAGGCTCAAATTCTGGCCGGTATCCGGCAGCACGCGCTCGGTGGTATTGAAATAGCACAGCAGCACCAGTAGCGTGGATAGCACCCCAATACCGCACATCACCACGCGGTAGCCAAGCACGTCGTTATCAAACAGCGCAATCAGCGTCGGCAC